>OZ242318.1:2337500-4846116 GCA_965208105.1 Candidatus Latescibacterota bacterium | reverse complement strand
GATGCGTTGACGGACCTCCCAACGCCGCCCCCGAACACTGGGTGGAGATTTGGGAGGCCTATGGAGAAGGGGATCTGAAACGGGCGGAAGCAGCCCAGACCCGCGCCGACAAGATGTTCGATCTGTTTACCGAGTTCAGCTATCTGGCCTGCCTCAAAGCGCTGCTGAGCCACCGCCTGGGCATGGACTGCGGCAGTCCGCGTCCTCCCGGCGCACCGCTGACGCAGCAGCAGACAGAAGGCCTGCTCCAGCGCGCCGAGGACCTGGGAATGGGCCGGGTAAGTCCCAAACTCTGAAAAAGCCCCTGGCCCCTGCTATCTGTTTGCCAGCGGCCACCGACGGGCATTCATTCGGGCACCGGCGCAGAGGCCACTCCAGGCTTCACCATCACTCCGCGATCTGATCACCCTGTTTCTCCAGCTCGTAGAGCTCGGGCCGGCGCAGCTCGAGGGTCGGCAATCGCCGCCGCAGGGCCCTGACATAGTCCAAATCGATCTCGCCGTAGACGATGTCTTCGCGCCCCTGGGCTTTGGCCACGGCAATTCCCCAGGGGTCGATGATGGCGCTGCGTCCGAAGGGATGGTCCCTGCCGAGCCGGCCGAACTGGTTGGCGGCGGCCACGTAGCAGAGGTTGTAGAGGGCCGTGCTCGTGGTCAGTATGTCCCAGTGGTCGGTCCGGGGAGGAAGCAGCTCCCCGGAGGGAAAGGCGGAGGGAATGGCGATCACCTCGGCCCCGCCGAGGGCGAGGGTTCTGGCCAGCTCCGGAAAGCGCATGTCGTAGCAAACCATCACCCCCAGGCAGCCGAAGTCGGTCTCGCATAGGCAGATCTCGTCGCCAGGGGCAATGAATGCCGTTTCCCTGAAGGCAAGCGCTTCCATCAGGTGGGTCTTGCGATAGCGGCCGATTTCCTTTCCACTCCTGTCGAATACCAGAGTCGTGTTGTAAGCCCGGCCGTCCGCGGCCGCTTCCGCAAAACTCCCGCTCACCAGGTTGACCCCCTTGGACCGGGCCATGGCACCCATCGCTTGCGAAAATGGACCGGGGATGGATTCGGCGATTTCTTCAACATTGGCAGGGGTGGGCTCCCCGTTGCAGTACTCGGGCAACACAACCAGGTCCAGCCCGGCGTAGCGCTCCACAGCCTGGTCTATCAATCCGAGGGCTTTCTGCAGGTTCTCGGACTTTTGTCCACCTGCTCCCATTTGAATGACGGCCGCCTTGATTCGACTCATGATGAAACGACTTCGGAATTGGTGGAAAGGCCGGATTCGAGCCTGGTGCACTCCCTGGATTCGGATCCGATTGAAATATGTGCCGGAATAGATTGTCTAACAATAAGTTAAGACGAATTCAGGAAAGGAGAGACGCCCCTGCCGCAACTCACTTGGGCGTATGGGAGGTGGGAGACCGGTTATGTCCCGTTCCCGGCCCTACACGAATCTGAAGGTGGCAGCCGGGACTGGTCTCGATCCTTCAAAAGAAGCAGGAGGGGGATTGAATTATTGCACTTAACCTGCTGTGCGACAATGCGTTATTCAAATTCTACGGAATCTGGGCAATCTCCACCCGGCGGTTCATCTTGCGCCCTTCCGGGGTGAAATTGGTGCTGATCGGCTGGCTCTCGCCCATCGATTCCAGGGCCAGGCGCTCGCCGTCAATCCCTTGAGATACCAGGTAATCCTTGACGGATTGGGCCCGCTTCAGGCCCAGCTTGAGATTGTAGGCGACCGGACCCGTACTGTCGGTATGGCCACGCACCGCCACCTTCACCTCCGAGTTCTCCATCAGGTACTGGACTATACTGTCGAGGGCCAGCTTGGCTTCAGTGGACAGCCCGGCCGAGTCAAAGCCGAATCGAACCTCGCTCGGCTCCATGATCTCGGGCATTTCCACCGGGGGCTCCTCGACCGCCACCTCGGCAGGCAGCTCCACAGCCTCCATGGTCGGGGCTTCTTCCTCTTCCACCACCTCGGTATCTTCCTCCGCCGCATCGGCTTCGTCGGGAACATCAGCATCCATGTCTACAGGCGCCCCCATGGAGACCAGGGATGGCATGGGGGTGGGAGCAGCGCCGAAGCTGCCGATAGTCAAGCCCACCATTCCTTGCCAGAAAGCGTCATCACCACCATCCTCGACCCCATTGACCGCGTCGCCCAGGGCCATGGTATATCCCATGGAAACTTCCAGGGCCAGATTGTCTGAAATTTGCAGCTGAACCCCGGAGCTCAACGGGACCATGGGCATGGAACCGATGGGCTCCACCTCGCACTTGCGCAGCGG
Organism: Candidatus Latescibacterota bacterium; assembly: GCA_965208105.1. Classification (GTDB taxonomy): domain Bacteria; phylum Latescibacterota; class UBA2968; order UBA8231; family UBA8231. The sequence continues at coordinate 4,843,835 of OZ242318.1, read as the reverse complement.
CGAGATATGGGGATGTTCCCAATCATAACGCAGGAGGCCGACACCGCCCCGCAGGAAAAGGTTCCACCGCTCGCGGACCACCGGGCTGAACAGGAGGCTGCCCCCTACCATCCCCAAATCCGTCCCTGAATCTGACGAATTGAACCTCCCGTATCCCCCGTGCAACTCCAGTTGCAACCTGGGAACTATGCCATGGCGCACGAACACGGAACCACGCGCATTGGCCTCATCCTCCGACTCGGTGATGGGCAACAGTCCTCCCACACTGCCTCCGACCGTGAGGCCGGCCCGCTTTCCGGGCTGGAACTGGGCAAGGGCTTCCGGTGCCCATGCCAAATGTGCGGCGAACAGCACCAGCGCCGAAACAAACAGGAGGCAATACAGCCTTAACCCCCGTCCACCCTTCAAGGTGGTAGTAGCCTTCAGTGGATCCAGCGCCTCGGCTAACTTGCGATGAATTTTTAAACCAAATCCGTAACTGCTTGACATAGGCGCAATTACCTCCTATCAATGCAACTCGGGACGTGGGGTTTTTCTAAGGGAATTTAGTTCAACTGTTTTGGAAGTGAAACGAGGCTGACCAGGGGGTTGAGCAGGCTCGTTCAACAGCTAAACAAGGAGAAATCGCCGATGAACCTCTTGGGGGCCGTGGAGCCCGAAATTTTCTTGATCCCGAACTCCCGATTACCGTCCATGCGAATGGAATCGGTAAAGGAGAATTTGAGTAATAAACCCGGACCACGGCGCGGCGGAGGTTCCTTCCGGCTTCTTTGAAATATAACGGAAAGTGAGGATAAGTCAATGAAATAATTAGCAGATGCGTCACCTCGCATCATTGCGTCTTTGGCATTCCAATCCAACTGGCTGCGCTGCAGTTGTATATTGAACAACACCTCAAGTAGTGAACTAGGACCAGGGGGAAGACCCGTGTTCGTTGGGTCCGGGTCCGCCATCCGGTCAGGGGGACCCAATCCGCAAATCCCCTTTGCCCATCCGGGGTAACGACAAATGCGGTCTGCTCAGGCACGAGGTAGCTCCAGGTATCCGGGAGGGGCTCCGGATTTCAACCCAGAGAAGGTTCCTTTCCATCGGCTCCTTTGCAACCGGTGCGGGCAGGCCTCCGGGCCGGTCATATTTCCTACCCTGTTCCATCCACGCCCGGGGTCTGAGACCAATGCGGCAAATGGGCCAAATGGCAAAAAAAAGAGCGCAGACACTTGATTTCCCGTAAGCGTTTGCGCTTCTTTATGTTATATTGGATACTTAAAATAAAATGGTGGCTCCTCGCGGAATCGAACCGCGGACACAGGGATTTTCAGTCCCCTGCTCTACCTACTGAGCTAAAGAGCCACCATCAAACGGGCAGAGAATATAGATTCTTTCCCGGAGATGTCAAGGAGGAGATATGGCTATCTCAGTGATACCGTTCAACATGCCCGAACCCATTGAAATTCCCGATCACATCGTTGCCGCCCTCCGCCGATTGCCCGGTGACGAAGCGGTGGCCAAAGCCATGAACCTGCTGATGGAAATTGACGTTGCGGAAACCCTGCTGTACGAGCGGGTCGACGCCGATGGAATCCTGGAAATGGGAGAGGTGGTCTCGGCCAGCAGTGCCCGTGCCCATGAGTTGAAGAGGCTGTTGGGGCAGGACGAGGTCTACGGAAATCCGCTCTGTGGCGATGGCCGCTCGCTGGCGGGCAAAGCCTTCGCAGACAAGACCTCTCTGCTGGTCATGGGAAAGGCGGAAGCCGGCGAAGAAATTCCCTTCTCGCCGGGCTTGAGCGGGTTTCTGTTGCCGGGAGACGGAACGGGAAATATCGGATTTGTCTATGTCCTGACGTTCACCAGTCGGAACGGGCAGCCACTCGGGGCGCTGACTCTGATGCGGCCGCTCGCTACGGGTCCGCTGAACCACGAGCAGCCCAATATCACTGAGCGGGTGCGTCTGGAACTGAGCTCGATCCTGGAAGGCTGATTGGGATCGGGGTCAGGCCGGCTCCACGATATTGTTTCCAATCATCCAGGCCTCGACCTCGCTTCCATCCACATCCGCCAGCATCTGCCCGTTGATCTCTACGCAGGGAGAGAGTGGCTGGCCACTCTTCTGCACCATCTCGGCATAGATTTCGGGATTATTGATAATATCCTTGTCTTCATACGACAGATTGTACTTGTGAAATACTTCGCGGACGCTGTTGCTCCACCCGCAGACTGGCTTCAAGTAGGCAACGATTGTTGGTGAGTCGGCCATATTGTCCGATCCTTTCCATAGGGAATGAAGGGAATAAGTCGAGCCCGATCAATCAGGAATATAGAAAAAGTTGTCTATCTGTCAAGCCATCAAGCTCTTAGAGCAGTTTTTGATTGACGTGGAAGGCTTGTTCCGTTACATTTGACAAGTCCACATTCTTCCCTCCCCGGTTTCACCTGCAACAGGAACAGACAATGGCTTCAGAGGAAGTTCTCTATATAGAGGGCGGTCACAGCCTGAGAGGAGAAGCCGTGGTGCAGGGTTCGAAAAACGCCGCCCTGCCCATGCTTGCAGCCTCCCTGCTGGCCGAGAGGGGGCATACGGTGCTGCGGCGCGTACCTCCGGTCAAGGATGTCCTGGTGGGACTGGAGGTCTTGCGCCGGCTTGGCGCCGTTGTTGACTACGACCCGGTGGATGAAGTCGCGGTCATAGACGCCAGCGGTGAGATCGGCACAGATCTTCCCGACGAACTGACAGAGCGCTTCCGTGCCTCAATCCTGTTTGTGGGACCCCTTCTGGGACGGTTTCTCCACGCTCGAATCAAAGGAGTGGGAGGCTGCAGCATTGGACAGCGCCCCTGGGACTACCACGAGCGCGGCTTTGCCCGCCTCAACGCCCAGGTCCAGGGAGTTGGCGGGGGAGGTCTGGAAATCAGTGCCGAGCAGCCGCTTCAGGGTGGTTTTACCTATTGCGATGTCCCCAGCCATACCGGCGTAGAGAACCTGATCATGGCCGCCAGCCTGGCCCGCGGCGAGTCGGTCATAGAAAATGCCGCGTCCGATCCCGAGATCGTGGATTTTGTCCGGCTGCTCACCAAGATGGGAGCGAAGGTGGAGGGAGCCGGCACGCGCACTGTGAGAATTACCGGAGTAGACCGGCTGCGGGGTGCCGAGCACACCGTGATGCACGACCGGCTGGATGCCGGAATGCTCATGATGGCCTGCGCCATGGCGGGAGGAGAGGTGGCCCTGAAGGGAGTCAATATCGACCACCTGAGAGTTTTCGAGGCCAAGCTGCAGCAGATGGGCGTGGAGACGATCGAGGACGGCGGCTGGCTGCGGGTGCGAGGTCCGGAATGGCTTTCACCGATAAACGTCGTGACTACCTTCTATCCTGGATTTCCAACCGATCTTCAGCCGAGTATAATGGCCCTTGCCTGTGTGGCCAGAGGGGACAGCTTCATCCGGGAGACGGTTTTCGAGGATCGCTTCGGTCACGTGAAGAATCTGCGTTCCTTCGGCGCAAGCCTGTCTCCGGAAAAGGACAGGCTGATCATCGTCCAGGGACCTGCCCAGCTCAAGGGAGCCAAGGTCAAGGCTCTCGACATTCGCGCAGGGGTGGCCTGCGTGCTCGCGGGTCTGGCTGCCCAGGGACGGACAAGTGTACACAATCTCTACCAACTGGACCGTGGACACGCGCATCTGGAAGATCGTCTCCGCGGGTTGGGAGCGAAATTGGAGAGACTGTAGGTCTCACCCGGGGCTAATCCCCTCATTTTTCCGGGAGTTTCCCCAGGTAACCTCGAGCCGAAATCCTGCTTGAGCTGAGCGTAATCCAGGATCAGAGGCATCCCGGACCCGGAAGATTTTCCCCTCGCCACACCGATCAATTCACCCAAGGAGCAGTCGTGGTTACATTATTGACTGCTCTTTGTTTTGAGGACACATTCCCAAGCGTGGAAGGCAAAAGTCTCGGGACATACCAGAAGGAAGTCGACCACTGGATCCGCAGCATAGGGGTGCGGTATTTCTCCGAATTGACCAATACCGCCGTGCTGATGGAAGAAGTAGGCGAGTTGGCGCGTCTGATGGCACGAGAATTCGGCGATCAGAGTTTCAAGGCCGGTGAGGAGGACGCGGATATTGGCATGGAGATGGCCGACGTGCTCTTTGTGCTGATCTGCCTGGCCAACCAGACCGGTATCGACCTGGAGGAGGCATTGTCTCGCGCCATGGACAAGAAGACGGCACGTGACCGCGAGCGGCATGCCAATAATCCCAAGCTCAGATAGACCCCCCGCGACTCCACGTCGATTTTGTCCGGGGCTCCATTTAAAACTTCCGGCGCTCGGAGCTTTCGTTGAACATCGAGATAAAGGAGGAAGTATGGGACGACTCGACGGGAAAACAGCCCTGGTTACCGGCGGTAATCGAGGCATCGGCAAAGGAATCGCCCGCGGTCTTGCCAGGGAGGGCGCGCATCTCTGCCTTGCGGCCCGGGATGCGGAGGCGCTGCGGCGCGCCGCAGGCGAATTGGAGGCGGAGGGCGCCCGGGTTCTGCCTGTGCCCACCGACGTGACCGATGAGGAGCAGGTGAAGGCCCTCTTTGCCACGGTAGTGGATCGCCTGGGCCGCCTGGACATCCTGGTCAACAATGCGGGCGCTTTTGATGGAGGGGCCGTTGAGGACATCAGCCTCGATGCCTGGAACAGGGTCATCGGAGTCTGCCTGACCGGCGCCTTTCTGTGCACCCGGGAAGCGTTCACGATCATGAAGCCTCGGGGAGGAGGCCGCATCATTAACATTGGCAGCATCTCCTCTCAGCGCTCGCGGAACAATATGGCGCCCTACACCGCGGCGAAGCACGGGATCTGGGGATTGACCCAGGCAACCGCCATTGAAGGGCGCGAGCATGGAATTGTCGTGAGCTGCCTTCACCCGGGCAATACCCTGGTGGAGCGCCGCCTGGACAGCGACAAGCCGGCCGACGACGAACCCATGATGACCGTAGACGAATTGGCAGAAGTCGCCGTACACATGGCGGTCCTGCCCCCCCATGTCAACTTCCTGGAAGCAATCGTTCTGCCGACCACCCAAGCCTACCTGGGCAGAGGCTGAAGCGTGGAGACCCGGTGGGACGAGGACACAGCCCGCAAGCTGGGGGACGATCCTCTGCAACTCCGCGTCTACACCTCCCGGCTCCTGGGACGCGAGCCCGACCTGGTGTTGCACGGCGGAGGCAACACCTCGGTAAAGATCAAGGGGAAAAACCTCTTCGGTGAAGAGGAGGCACTGCTCTACGTCAAAGGCAGCGGCCGGGACATGGCCACTATCGAGGCACCCGGATTTTCGCCGGTAAGGTTGGACGTGCTGGTGAAAATCGCCCAGCTGGACCATTTGAGCGACCGCGAAATGTTCAAGTCCCTGCGTGCCGCTTTGGTGGATCCCGACGCCCCGAACCCCTCGGTGGAGTCCGTCCTGCACGCCGTAATTCCATTCAAGTTCGTGGACCACACCCACGCCGACGCCGTCCTCGCCATCACCAACACGGCGGAAGGAGAGAGCCTAATCCGCCGGATATACGGACCGAATATGTTCATCGTACCCTATCTAATGCCGGGGTTCGTCCTGGCCAGAAAGATCTACCGCATGACCCGAAAGGTAGACTGGCAACGGCTCGATGGAATGATTCTTCTGAACCACGGTGTCGTTACGTTTGGCGAAACGGCACGAGATTCCTACGAAAAAATGATCCGGATCGTGACCACGGCTGAGAAGTACCACCAACGGCAGCGGGCGAGACCTCACTCCCCGGCGCAAAAGGCCGAAGATATCGACCTGATGACCCTGGCGCGTTTGCGCCGAGATGTATCTAGGACGAGAAAGGCAGCCATGTTTGCCAGGTTGGACCCGGGCGGCGATGCTGTGGGATTCGCCAATCGGGCGGATGTGGCCCGCATTGCCACCCGCGGCCCCCTGACCGCGGACCACGTGACCCGGGCAAAATCCATTCCCGCAATTATCGGCTCGGACGCGGAAGGCAGTATCCGCCGTTACGCAGAGGCCTACCTTCAGTACTTCGAGCGCAACGCGAACAGTGGCGAGGTCTGTCTGGATCCGGCGCCGCGCTGGGCGGTGTGGCCCGGACGCGGAACAATCTCCTTCGGTCAGAGATTAAAGGATCTCAGGATCGTCTCCGATATCAAGGACCACACCATGCGCTCCATCCAGATGGCCGAGGTCCTGGGAGGATGGCAGGCGCTGCCGGAAGAGGAGATTTTCCGGGTCGAATATTGGGAGTTGCAGCAGGCCAAGTTGGACCAGGGGAAAGGCCACCTTCCCCTTCTCGGCAAGGTGGCCGTGGTAACCGGAGCCGCCAGTGGAATTGGGCGCGCATGCGCCGAGTTGCTCAGTGCCCAGGGTGCGGCGGTGGCTGCCCTGGATATTCGTGCGGATACCGCGGAACTGTTTTCCCGGGAAGAAATCCTTGGACAGGTTTGCGACGTCACCAGGAAGGAAGATGTGGAGCGGGCGGTGGAGAGCACCATCCAGGCATTTGGCGGGCTGGACGTGCTGATCAGCAACGCCGGTGTATTTCCCGCCGGGCAACACATCTCGCAGATGGATGGAGACAATTGGGACCGCAGTCTGGCCCTCAACCTGTCGAGTCACCAATTTCTCCTGAAAACCTGCATCCCCTATCTCGAGCTGGGCATCGATCCGTCCGTAGTCGTCGTCGCATCCAAGAATGTGCCTGCGCCGGGACCGGGGGCGGGAGCCTACTCGGTGGCCAAGGCCGGACTGACCCAACTGGCGCGAGTGGCGGCATTGGAACTGGCCGGAGCTGGAATCAGGGTCAATATTCTTCATCCCAACGCCGTCTTCGACACCGGGTTGTGGACCCCCGAACTGCTGCGAAGCCGGGCGCAACAATACGGCCTCAGCGTGGGTGAGTACAAGACCAACAATCTCCTGAAAGTGGAAGTCACCGCAAGGGACGTTGCGACCTTGGCCTGCGCCATGGCGGGACCGGTCTTTGCCAAAACCACGGGGGCGCAGATTCCCGTCGACGGGGGCAACGACCGCGTTGTTTGACCTGAGGCAAGGAACTGAGAGAAGAAAGGAATTTTGCGATGCCGGAGGCAGATGAAAGTAGAGAAAGCAAGAATTTTCACACGGAAGTCGGCCATGCCACGGAAGGTTTCTTCCTCAAAGGCTCCAACTCCTACGACTGGGGCATGAAGAACAGGCTTGCAAGGATCTTCAGCAGCGGGTCCGGCAATACCGTAATGCTCGCCTTTGACCACGGTTACTTTCAAGGTCCGACGACCGGGTTGGAACGCATCGATCTCAGCATCAATCCCCTGATCCCGCACGCGGATACCCTGATGTTGACCCGGGGAATATTGCGCAGCACGATTCCTCCTTCCACGGCGAAATCCCTCGTTCTGCGAGCTTCGGGGGGACCCAGCATTCTGAAGGAACTTTCCAATGAGGAAATCGCCATGGACATGGAGGACGCCGTGCGTCTGAACGCCTGCGGAGTGGCGGTTCAGGTCTTTATCGGGGGAGAGCACGAGAAGGAATCGGTGATCAACATGACCCGCCTGGTGGACCTGGGGACGCGCTGCGGGATTCCCACACTGGCTGTAACGGCGGTGGGCAGGGAAATGACCCGCGATGCCAAATATTTTCGCCTGGCCACCCGTATTTGCGCCGAACTCGGGGCTCACTACGTCAAGACCTATTTCGTGGAAGAGGGCTTCGACACTGTCGCCGCCTGCTGTCCTGTGCCGATTGTGATAGCCGGCGGGAAGAAACGGCCCGAGCTGGACGCCCTGAAGATGGCCTACAATGCCATCCAGCAGGGGGCAAACGGGGTGGACATGGGGCGCAACATATTTCAGGCGGAATCGCCGATGGCAATGATTCAAGCGGTGCGCGCCGTCGTCCACGAGAGGGAATCGCCGGACAAGGCCTTCGATCTATACAATACTCTGAAGGAGAATGAACAGTGAACAGACTCGCGCCCGGCTTCTCTGCCCATATCGCGCTCATGGTGATGACCATGGTCGCGCCGTTTATTTTTTCCGGCTGCGGCGATGGCGGAGATGATGGAGATGCCGGCACGGTAACCGTCCTGATGGATCATGAAGTCAACGGGCATCCTCTCGTCTTGAATGAGGCTCGGTACACCAACGCAGCAGGTAACGACTACTCGATTTCCCGGCTTGAATACATCGCAACGGACTTCAGGTTGGAAGAGAAAGATGGCGCAAGCGTTGAGTTGAAGGATCACCACTGCGTCAACCCGGAGCATGTCTCCACCCTGGATTTCACGGCCGCCGGGGTCGCATCGGGGAGCTATACCGCCCTCTCCTTCAACTTCGGCATTCCCGGCAAGGACAATCTCACCGGCTCCCTGCCCAACGAAATGAAATACAACAACATGGCCTGGCCGCAGCCCATGGGCGGAGGATACCACTACATGAAACTGGAAGGCTCTTACAGTGCAGGGGAAGAGGAGGGCAGCTTCCTGGTCCACACAGGTCCGTCCGGGGGGGGAGACTATTCGATTTCAGCAACACTTCCACTGGCGGTCGAAATCGACGGCGGAGATTGGGAGATAAGGATAGTGATGAACGTCGATGAGTGGTTCAAAAATCCCAACGTCTACGATTTCGTTGGCCGGGGCATGATCATGGGCAACCAGGATGCTCAAACCATCCTTCAGGAAAACGGGAACTCGGTTTTCTCCCTGGGCCACACGCGCCGAAATTGAGATCCGCGTCATGAGCGCACTGGGACTCATCGCGGGGCTGGGTCTGGTCCTGCTTTGCAGTTGCGAAAGCGCCGACAAGGGTGTTGGAGTGGAGGACCCACATGCCCCCACTCCGCTTCAATTCGAGATTCCCGAGGGGTTCCCCCCCATGGCCATCCCGATGGACAACCCCATGACCGTCGAAGGAGTGGAACTGGGAAGGAAGCTGTTCTTCGACCCCATTCTCTCAATTGACAGCACCAAGTCCTGCGCCAGTTGCCACCTGCCCCAATTCTCCTTCGGCGACCCCGTGCGCTTCAGCGAAGGCGTAGGTGGATTTACCCCGCGCCATTCCATGCCTCTCGTGAATGTCGGCTGGGCGCCATCCCTGTTCTGGGATGGCCGTGCCGCAAGCCTGGAGGAACAGGCCGTGCAGCCGGTGCAGCAGGCGGTGGAGATGGGTGAAAGCTGGGACCACGTGGTGGAGAAACTGGAGCGCAACCCGGATTATCCCGGGCTTTTCGAGATGGCCTTCGGCAACCGCCCCGTCACTCGCGACCTGGCGGTCAAGGCCATCGCCCAGTTCGAGCGCACCCTGATTTCGAGCAATTCCAAATACGACCGCTTCCTTGCGGGACGCGCCGAGCTTTCCCCCAGGGAACAACTGGGCTTCGAGCTGTTCAACAATGAAACGGGCGACTGTTTCCACTGCCACGGCACCATCCTCTTCACCGACAACCAGTTTCACAACAACGGGATCGACGTCGCGCCCTCCGATTCCGGCCTGGCCGCAATCACCGGCAGGATCTTCGATCTGGGCAAGTTCAAGTCCCCCACCCTGCGCAATATCGAATACACTGCTCCCTACATGCACGACGGCCGCTTCGCCACCCTGGAGGAGGTGGTCGAATTCTACAGCTCGGGCATTCGGAAATCCGCCCTCACCGATCCCTTGCTGCGCGCCAGGAGACATACCCTGAGCCCCGAGCAGCAGGAAGCCCTGGTGGCATTTCTGAAAACCTTGTCCGACCCCGGATTCCTTCAGTCCATCGACCCCTGATTGCCATGAAGAAAACCTGTGCGATCCTGGCCATCATCGGCCTTCTCATTATCCCTAACTGTGCGGACAGGGAAAATCGGCCTGCCGGTTCGGAAGGTGACTACGTGGTCAGGTCCGCCGAGGACCTGGGTCCTCTGCGCTCGCGCCAGCGCATCAGCGGAAACCTCCTCATCGAATCCACCCTCCTGTCCGACCTCGATGGCTTGCAAGACCTCACCGCCATCGGCGGCGGGCTGACGATCAGAGGCAACCCTTCCCTCAACAGCCTGGAGGGGTTGGAGAACCTCAACCTCATCGGCGCGGACCTCCGCATCTACGGCAACGAAGCCCTTACTTCCCTGGATAGCCTGCACAGCCTAACAACCATCGGAGCCAATCTTTCCCCCGCGCAAGGGGGGGGAGAGTTGAGGATCAGCTTCAACCCCTCCCTCCTGTCTCTCCATGGGCTTCAGGGAATCCAGCGCGTGGATAATCTGACCATTTCCAACAACCATGGGCTGACCAGCCTGAAGGGGCTGCACAACCTCGAAAGCATCGGCAGAGATCTCATCATCTACGGCAACGAAGCCCTCGCCTCGCTCGAGAGCTTGCAGAACCTCGGCAGCATCGGAGGCACTCCCTTCATCGATGCCAACCACGCCCTCGTTTCCCTCGAGGGTTTGGGCAACCTCCACAGCATCGGCGCCAACTTCCTCGTCGACAACAACAAAGCTCTCGCCTCCCTCAAGGGTCTGCACAACCTCAACAGGATCGAGAAAAGCCTGCGCATCAGCGGCAACCGATCGCTCGTCTCCCTCGAGGGCCTGGACAATCTGAAAAGCATCGGCAATGACATCTTCATCGACTCCAACAGCGCTCTCACTTCCCTCGGAAGCCTGCGCAACCTCGAAAGCATTGGAGAGGACCTGTGGATCAGCCACAATCCGGTTCTCACTTCCTTCAGCGGTCTCCACAACCTCGATACATTGAAAGGAAGCCTGGGCGTAGTTGGCAATGAGAGTCTTGTTTCTCTCGATGGCCTGCACAACCTCGAAAGCATCGATGGTGAGCTGTGGATCGGCGACAACCCGTCCCTTCTCTCTCTTGAAGGGCTCAACCATCTCACCTATGTAGAGAACGATGCAATCATCTCCAACAATGGAGTCCTGACCTCCCTCGATCAATTCCACAAGCTCACCGGGATTGGCGAGGACCTGTTCATAACCAACAACCGCGCCCTCACTTCCCTGGACGGCCTGCAGAACCTCAGCCGCATCGAGGAGAGCCTGTTCCTCCTGAACAATCTGTCCCTCTCCTCTTTCGACGGACTGAAGAACCTCAGCCACATCGGAGAAAACCTGAACGTCACCAACAACGACGCCATCACCTCCTTCGACGGATTGCAGAACCTCGTCTTCGTCGGCAGGGACCTGCTGATCAGGGAAAATGCCGTTCTGAACAGCCTTGATGGCCTGGACAATCTGGCCAGCATCGGGAGAGTCCTGAGGATTTCCCGCAACCCCGAGCTGCCCAACGATGATGCCCGCGCCTTCGCCGACCGCATGGTCGCCGCGGGATTCAGCGGCATGGTTACCATAAGCCAGAACAAGTTCTAGTGTCACGCGGCAGAGATAGGTTGACGCAATCGGGCCGCCGAGGCGCCCGGCTCACAAGGCGCCTGAGCGAGTCGTACCAGTGGTGTACGGCGAGTGAAGGCAACGCCGTGAGCCGGGATGGATCGGCGGAATAACGGCGACATATTTCTGCGACGGGACACTAATTCACCGTTTGGTTCATCGCGAGGATGCCCGGTCATGGTTTTGACAACCATAGCTCAAATTATTTTGTTTTTGCATGGAATCGGATGAACCAGTGGCTGGCAATATGACCTCATTTGCTGCAATCCTTGTCCATCGCCGGCGGATCCTCCCGGTGCGCCATGCCGCCACCGTCCTTCTGGGTCTGGCCCTCGCATCCTCGAGCGGATGTTCGAAAAGTGCAGGACCCGATGGGGAGCCCGCCGAGGAAGTCCCCCAATCCCTTTGCTCGGATCTCGCCGGCACCATCTGCACCTGGGCGGGTACGGGCAGGCAGGGTTGGGACGGCGATGGCCAACCCCTTCTAAGCTCCAGATTCTACTGGCCTGTTGATCTCACCATCACTTCCGCGGGTGAGATCTACGTCCTCGACTGGAACAACCACCGAGTACGCCGCGCCGCCGGGGACGGCACCCTGGAAACGGTGATCGGTGCCGACTTTGTGGGGGACGGACCCTACGACGAGTCCGATCAGATACCCCCGGGTGCCCCCGGTCCAACCGTGCTGCTCAACCACCCAACCCACCTCCAGCCCCTGCCCGACGGCCTCCTGCTGTTGACGGCATGGCACAACCACAAGCTGCGCACCTACGACCCCGCAACCGGCCTGGTGCAGGTGATGTGCGGCGCCGACGCGGGCTTCGAGGGCGACGGCGGACCTGCCCGCTCCGCCCTTCTGAGCCAGCCGAGCCAGACCGTGCTCGGTCCGGACGCCGGGCTCTACATACTGGATCAGCGCAACCAGCGCGTGCGCCGGATCGATCCAGTCGACCGCATAATCAGAACCGTCGTGGGAACGGGAGAGGCGGGCTTCGGAGGTGACGGCGGTCCCCCGCTGTGGGCGAAAATCCGCATGCCGGCAGGCAGCAACCCCCCACCTGCGGGTGCGCTCTTCTTCGGACCGCAGGATCGCCTCTACATATCCGACAGCATGAACAATCGCATTCGACGGGTGGATTTCGCCCTCAATCTAATCGAAACGGTGGCCGGCAACGGATTCGCCGGGTTTGGAGGCGACGGCGGCGACGCCCTTGCGGCCTCCTTCGACAATCCGCGCGACATACAGTTTGGCCCCGATGGCCGTCTTTACATTGCCGACGAGCACAATCACCGCGTCCGCGCCCTGGACCTGTCCACCGGGACCATCACTACCGTTGCAGGCAACGGGCTTGCCGGTTTCTCGGGTGACGGGGGACCTGCCCAGCAAGCTTCCTTGAACCGGCCCGCGGGAATTGAGTTCGACGCCCGGGGGCGCCTCTACATTGCCGACACCTACAACCACCGCATTCGCCGGGTAAACCTGCCGGAGCAGAGGCACCCATGATGGGCTTCGGGCGTCAGCCCGCATGGACCGCGCTGGCCTTCCTGATGGCACTTTGCGCGGCGGCCTGCGACCTCTCCCCTTCCTCTCCCGGCGACTCGGAGGATTCCTATTCCTTCATCACTACCGTGGTTGGAACCGGGCAAGCCGGGCTCGGCGGGGAGGGGGTTCCGCCCCTGGATTCCGAACTCTACCTGCCCATGGACATGACCATCGGCCCCGACGATCGCCTCTACCTCCTGGACTGGAACAACCACCGCGTGCGCGTCGTCGACGGCGGCCTCATCTGGACCTTCATCGGCACCGGCGAGCTGGGGTCGGCGCCACCCGGTCCGGCTCTACAGATCGGCCTCAACCATCCGACTCACATCTCCTTCGATCCGCAGGGACGCCTGGTCATGTCGGCCTGGCACAACTCGAAGATCCTGCGCTACGACCCCGGGACCGGCTACATCCAACCCATATGCGGCACCGGCGCCCGCGAATACGGCGGAGACGGCGGCCAGGCCGTCTCCGCCAGTGTCAATCTGCCCAGCTCCACCGCCTTCGATCCGGCAGGCCGCATGTACATTTCGGACCAGGCCAGCCAGCGCATCCGCATGGTCGATCTCAACGGCATCATCACAACCATTGCGGGCAATGGAGATCCTGGATTCGGAGGCGACGGCGGTCCGGCCTCCAATGCCCAGCTCTACGCCCCCACAGGCCAGTCGGCACAGCCCACCAGCCGCATCGCCACCGACTGGTTCGGCAACATCTACGTTGCGGACACTCTCAACAACCGCATCCGCAGGATAGACGCGGAGACCGGCATTATCACGACCATCGCCGGCTTCAAGCTCTTCGACGAAGAAATACAGACCGGCGATATCGAAATCGAGAGCCACCAGTTGAGCAGCTTGTCCGAGCAGGTCGAGTACTCCGGGGAGGGCACCCTTGCCACCGAAGCCAGCCTAGGCTGGCCTTGCGACGTGGCCGTCGACCTGGAGGGCAACGTCTTCATCGCCGACACCTTCAACCACTGCGTCCGCATGGTCGACACCAACAACATCATCACCACGGTCGCAGGCAATTGCGGCGAGATTGGTTACGGCGGTGACGGCGGGCATCCCCGAGAGGCGAAACTCAATCGTCCATACGGGGTGGCGCTGGACCGCGAGGGCAACCTCTACATTGCCGACACCCACAACAACCGCATCAGAATCGTCTACAAGTGAGCTCCGGACTCGATCGCCTGCGGTGGATCGCCCTGCTCCTTTCCCCGCTGTTTGCCGGGATGGCCTGCAGCGGCAAATCCGCCGATGCCGGCCTCGAGGAAGCCCTCTTTCCGCCGCGATTCACCGATACCTACATCCAGGTGCGCGACTGTCGCTTCAGCAGCGCGCACGACGGCCACAACATCCTCGTCTACGCCAGCCCCGAGCAGGCCGGGGCCTATGTCGATGGAGACTATCCCCTGGCTCAGGGCACTGTGCTGGTGAAAGTCCTGCACAGCGACCCAGGGTGTAGAAAGCTGGCAGGCTACGTCGCCATGCGCAAAGGCAGCAGCGGAACCGCCCCCTCCGGAGGGGACTGGGAATGGCAGGAACTCGACTCCAACAGGGAGATCCTGGAATCGGGCCAGCTGCCTTCCTGTATCGGCTGCCACACCGGCTGCACCGAGGGCCGGGACTTCACCTGCACAGATCCCTGAGGGAGGCCCCGATCAATCGGGTGAAGGCCTCTGGGGAATAATGATCTCGCCGCTGTACCCGCTTGCCCGGATCTTTTTCACGAACTCCTGCACAAGATCGTCCGGAAGAACCGGGTTGTGGTCCAGAATCACCTGGCCACCTATGCGGGCCAGTTTGTCCAGTCCTTCGAGATTGCGCAGGGAGTCGTTGAACCAGATCACGAGGTCAGACCCGACCTCCGCCAGATTTCTCAATCCGTCCAGGTCCCGCAACGACCGGTTTACCCCCACCTCGAAATAGCCCTCCACTCCGGTGAGCTGCTGCAATCCATCCAGACTGGCCAGAGCATCGTTGGCCAGAATATCGACACTCCCCCTGATGTGGGTGAGATTGCTCAGAGCCTGAAGAGAGTGCAAGGTGCTGTTGTAAATAAGGGACAGTCCCCCACCCACGAAGGCGAGTCTTTCGACCCCTTCCATGGTGGTCAGCAGCGGATTGTCCGTAACGATGAAACCCTCTACCACGTGAGCGCGTTTCGCGTTCGATGCCTGCGGCTGAATCTCAGGGGCCGGTGACTGACCCAGGGGAGTCCCGGTATCCATGAGGCTGTCCCCCACGCTTGTGAGTCTGTCAAGGCCATTGAGGGATGTCAGCGACTCGTTGAAGCGGATTTCCAGGGACCTCCCTATACCGGTGAGATTGCCCAGACCCTCCAGGGAAGTCAGGTCCGAGCGCATGATGAGCAGGCCTCCGGTAATGCTGAAAGAATCCCCTCCGAGCTTGCGGAGGCTGGCGATGTCCTCCCGAGACCTGATCGCATAGTCGCCTTCGAGGACCACCGGACCGGAGGGAGATATGCCGCCGTCCGCCCCGCAGCCTGCCAGCCATGCAACAACGGCCAGGTTCACGGCACCAGACGCTCCGTGCTTCCGCAATCCACTCTGGTGCGGCAGCCGCGGCCTGCATGGTATCCCGAAGAAGATTGCCCACAGCCCGATTGCATTCACGGTATTGATCTTCCCCGTCGGCAGTGAGCGCCTGTGGCCGAAGCCATCATCCTTGCCTTCCCTCCTTGAGAAAAGCCGCCAGGGGCAGACCCAACAGCAGAACCAGCGCGGCGCCATAGTAGACCGCGTTGAGGCCGAACATATCAGCCACGAGTCCAAAGATATACGGTGCAATGGCCGCGGCGATGAAACTTATGGTGTAGTACAGGGCGTAGCCCCGGCTCCTGTACTCCGCCTCCAGGGTAGGCACAAGCCCGATATAAATCACCGAAGATGTTCCATTGAGGACAAAGCCGAAAAGCGGCAGGAGAACGAACAGCAGCCACCCGGAAGACATGGACGGTAGCGCCAGGCAGCCGGCCACTACGAGCAGTTCGGTGATTACAATGATCCGCCTTGCTCCCAATCTCGCGATCGGCATGCCGCAGAGTAGCTTGCCGCAGGCGCCGCCGAAGAAGGTCAAAGACAGGTACCAGCCGATGTCCCCTTTCTCGATGCCGTTGGCGATAAGCATGAACCCGAGGAAGGTGAAAGAGCCGCTGCGGATGGTCTCATCCAGGAATCCCAGGGTGGAATAAATGGAGAACTGGACCGGCTGCCTGATCCCCTTCTTCCACGACCCTCTTCCGCCTCTATTCCTTTTTGGCCGCTTCTCCCGCACGGGGAAGAGCTCCCTGCGGAAGAAGAAAAGGTAGAGAAGAGCCACGGCCATTCCTATACATCCGAGGGAGGCGAAGCTTCCCTGCCAGCCCACCCGGACGACCAGTACGCCCGCCAGAGCGGGAAAGATCACCTTGCCGACATCGCCGAAGAAGTTCAGTGTGCCGATCGGCGGACCTGTTCTCTCCGGCGGATAAAGGTTGGAGACCAGGCCGGTGCCCACAGGATGATAGACCCCGCCCCCGATTCCGGCGGCAAGGATCAGTATCAGTGTCAGGGGATAGCCAACGGCCAGCAACAGGGCAATGTAGCCGGCGCTCTGGAGCGCCGTTCCCAGCCCCAGCATCCAAACCGAGCCGATGCGCTCCGCCAGCAGGCCCGCGGGAATCTGGGCGACGCTGATGGCCCCGTGGCTGGCGCTCCTGAGCAGACCGGACTGGGCATAGCTCAGACCCAGGTCAGCAGTAATGAATGGCAGCAGCAGGGACAGGCTGGCGCTGTGGCCGTCGGTTATGAGATGGAGCAGGCAGCACCACCTCAGGTGGATCCGCGAAGAGAATTTACTGTGATCGGGCATGGAAGTGTGCAGGTGGAATCACCGCTTTCCGGCCATGGGAGCAGCTCCTCAAGCCACCTGCCCTTCTTGCTTGAATTGGACGATCATTTCCCTGAATGCCGTGGCCGTATGCTCGATATCCGTCTCGCAATGGACACCCGAGAGCATTCCTCCAGGCCAGCCGGCGATGTCCACTCCCCGGACGATGAATCCGGCGCGGATCCCGAATCCCAAATGCGCAGGGGTCCCTTCCTTCAACCTGGTGTAGTGCACTCTTCCCGCATGGATATCCTCCAGGGTCACATCCTCGTTGTCCTGGTTGGTGAATATGTGAAAATCGGAAAACTCTCCATATACAATCCAGTTGACCCCCTCGTCCCTCACGACCTGGTTCAAGGCATTGCGCAGCATCCGGCCGCTGCGGTTTGCCCTCTGGATAACGTCAGTGCCGGAGACCAGCTTGAGGGCAGTAATGCCCGCGCTGGCAGCCAGGGGGTTGGCGTTGAAGGTTCCGTGATGGGAGACCCTGTGCTCGTGATTCCACCTTGGATCGCGCTTCACTTCCAGGACATCGAGGATGTCCGCACGGCCAACCAGGGCCCCGCCCGGATAGCCCCCCGCTACGATCTTGGCAAGAAGGGTCAGATCGGGGATTACCCCGTAGTGCTCCTGGGCGCCCCCCGGAGCGACGCGAAATCCCGATATCACCTCGTCGAATATCAGCAGAATATTCCGGTCCCGGGTGAGCTTACGCACCTGGGCGAGAAACTCACCCCCGGTGGGCACGTGGCCGAATCCCGAGCCGGTGGGCTCGATCATGACGGCGGCAATATCGTCGCGCTCATTGCAAACTCGGGTCAACTGCTCGATATCGTTGGGTGGGCAGAGAATGATATTTTCGACGGTCCCCGCGGGGATGCCCGCGGGGATGGACCCGTCGAAGTGGGAAACGGAGGCGAAGGCAACCTGGTCGTGCCAGCCGTGGAAATTGGTAACGAAGCGAACGATCTTGTCCTTGCCGCTGAAAGCCCTGGCAAGCCGGATGCCCAGCATGCTGGCCTCGGTGCCGGAGCTGGTGAAGCGCACCTTCTCGGCGCAAGGCACCATTTCGACGATCAGTTCCGCCCATTCCAGCTCCAGCTCGTGCGACGCCCCGTACTGCGTCCCCCTGGCGCTCTGCCTCCGCACCGCTTCGACCACCTCAGGATGAGCGTGTCCCAGAAGGAGGGCTCCGTGTCCACCGAAATAATCCACGTATTCGTTGCCGTCCACGTCCCATTTCCGCGCTCCCCTCGCCCTGGCGATGTAGATAGGATAGGGCCGCATGAGCCTGGAATCATGGGTGATCCCCCCGGGAAACACCTTGAGGGCGCGCTGATACAGAGCTCTCGACGTGGGCGTTTTCCCGTTGTATTCTCGTTCGCCTGTGTATTCTCGTTCGTTTGGTAGAGTTCCCATTTTCTCCCCTTTGGCTTTGAAGGGACTTGCCGCCTTGCCCGCAGGTAGATCCAACCGCGGCATCCAATGAATCCGCGCAGAATGCCGCCGCCTCCCCTGCAGCTTGATGGACCCGCCCCGCTGCTTTAGTATGTAATGTAATCAGGCCCGCAATGTCTGGCAGTCAATCTGAAATCGCACCTAGCAACCAGGAGAGCATCAATGGAAAAATCGACCGATGGGAAGATATTGAAAGAGTTGTGCAACTACGACACTCCCTCCATAACCAATGTGGTTGCCACCTACCCCAAAAACCCTCTTTGTCTCGGGCTCTACAACCCGTGGACCGAGAATTGGTACACTGATCACACCGTCCGCTGCATCTATCCGGAACTGGGAAGAACGGCCGGCCACGCCGTAACCTGCGTCTATGGCCTTCCCGATCCGAACTTCACCCGCCTGAGCTTCATGGACGTGATCGACGCCCTGTATGCCTCGCCCAAGCCGACAATTCTGGTCCTGCAACAGAAGTACCCTCCTGAAGTGGCCGGAAAGGTGGGCCTGGTCGGCGGCAACATGACCACCGCCATGAAAGCCGTGGGCTGCATCGGGCTCCTGTCCAACGGCCCTTCGCGCGACATAGACGAAATCCGCCCGATGAACTTCCAGCTCATGCTCAGCGGCGTCACTCCCGGACATGGAGACATGGCCGTTCACGCGGTAAACGTACCCGTCAGCGTTGCCGGGATGGACGTTTCTCCGGGGGAAATCGTCCACATGGATGAAAACGGGGCCTGCAAGTTCCCCGCAGACAAACTTCCCTCCGTCCACGCCAACGTGAAAGCCCTGCTCGAGGAGGAGGCAGCCCGCCTGAGCGTTTTGAGGGAAGCCAGTACAGCGGGGGAGGTCAGAAGCATCCTGGAGGGACACGCCTATGGTTCCGGAAAGAAGGAAAAGAGCTCCTGATTCCGGCAGGCCGGAAATACCTCGACGCCGTCAATCCATGATCAAGACCAGGTCGTGCATGATGGGCGCTGCACCGGTCTCCCATTCGCCGCGACGGTTCGGCCTGACCGCGCCCAAGGGATACTCCTCTCCGTCCGCCGGATTCACGTAGCGGGCGCGATAGGTCCTGCCTGCCTCTATCCCCTTTACCAGCGGTCTCCTGCCGAGGGGAGAAATCGGAGTCGGAAAGTAGAACACGCGGCACCTGGAAGGGATCCCGGCCGCCAGGGGCCGAAGTGCCTCTTTGCTGCCTGGCGGGGACTCTATCCACTCCGGGTGGGGCTCGAACCGGCGCCATGGAAGCCCTTCCAGAATTCGCCGGCCCAGAGCCACCTGCCTGCCTCCAGGAAGTTGGCAGGCCTCCTCCCAGGGCGTGTTACCCCACGCGGCGCCGTGGGGGGAGGGACCGAAAGGATCTCCCCTGCGGTTGATCTGCCACATTCCATTGGCACCATATGTGAAACCGGCCGCCCCCGACAGCATTGAGCTCCAAAACCCGAAGCGCTGCACATCAGCGTGATGCGCTCCCTTTATTCCCTCGTAGTTGGACTCGGCGTTCACCACCGGAATCCGCGGCCTGAGATTTACCGCGTCGCTGAGAATCCGCACCTGAGCGGGCAGGTGATCGTAGCCCCGGTGACTGAGTTGAAGCATGCCGAAGTCGAGGCAGGATGAATCCTCGAGCTGGTCGCGCGAGTCGCGCAAGGAGGAGGGGTGAATGGTGATCAGGCGCCGGTAGGGATCATTGGCGCGCAGGTATTGCCCTACCGCGGTCCAGCCTCGGCGTTGCACCTCCCTGTCCCCCTCGAGGTCCCCGGACTCGTAGTATGCGGCGAGGGCCTCCCCGGCCAGGCACCACACAACCGGATAGGCACCCCAGCGGGCGATCAGGTAGCGCCAGTGCTTCTTCATCCTCTCGACGCCCATCAGCGCGATGTACCAGCCCCAGCAGGCAAAGATACAGGGCACCAGACCACACTTGACCAGCCACTGGATGCGAAGGTCGGCCTCGTCGAAGTAGGCCGGGTTTATGCGGCCGAAGTCCTCTTCCCAGGGGAAGCCGGATTCGTTGGCGCCTCGACGGTCGAAGGCCAGCATGTCCGGGTAAAGGCCGGCGACGATCTGGATCAGGGTGAATCCCTTTTCTTTACGGTCGGCCGTCAGCTCCTGGAAATCCTCGGGCCATGACCAGCGCCTGCTCAACCCCATCCACCAGGTGTCACCCAGCCAGAAGAACGGGGTTCCATCCTCGTGCTCGAAGTGGCGCTGGTCGGAACTGAGCCGCAGCGCACCGCGTTGCAGAAGCAGATTCTCCCCGGCGTACGGGGCTGCTTCCAACGTCCCCTTCTTCTCGTGCAGGTCTGCATTGGAAACGTCCGTGCACCGGGTGCGGTATTCGTAGGTTCCGGCCTTGGGGGGAGCGAAGCGCACGCGCCATTCACCGCCTCCTCCCCAATAACAGGGCAGCCTCAGGCTGTCGCCGTCCTCGTGAGTGAAGACCACATCCAGTTCCACCTCGTTGAAGGGATCGCCGTAGGGCTTCCGGGAGATGTAACTCCACTCGCATGCCTGTCGCTGCGCGGCCACCTTCGCTGCGGCCATGAAAATTTCCTCTTTCGGCGGGAATCACCGGGTGGGAGCGTCGGTCAAGGAAATGGACCCCATGCGGCACTTGAAGCTGCAATCAATGAATCTACGCCTCTTCCAGGACCAGGACCCAGTCGCGCCAGAGGGACGGGCGATCGACGAGGAATTCGCCCTGCGCATCTGCCACAACCCGGCCCCGGTCCTCCTCACGCCCGCTCTTCGGGTCGTAGAAGTATGAACGGTACTCGCCTCCCGATGCGAGCCCGGTCACCTTCAAGTCTCCACTCCGCGGGAAAGGCAGGTAGATCAACCGCACCTGGCCCGGGATTCCTGCCGCGTAGGGTTGCAGCCTGTCCTCCCCGGTGTGGTGCGGCTCCACCCACTCCGGGTGGGGCTCGAGCTCCCACCAGCGATAGCGCTCCAGGAGACGCTTGCCCAGTCCCACCTGTTGCGAACCGGGAAGCAGGCAGGCGTCCTCCCAGGGCAAATCGCCCCACTCATTGCCGTGCGGTGATGGTCCAAAGGGCTTGCCGCGGCGATTTATCTGCCAGATGCCGTTGGCTCCATAGGTGAAGCCCATGGCGCCCGACAGCATGGATGACCAGAAAAAGAAGCGCTGGAACTCCTCCCGGTTCGATTCCAGAATGCCCTCGTAGCCAACCTCGGCGATGAGTACCGGCAGCTTCGGCTCGAGGTCGAGCGAAGCGATGAGCGAATCCACCGTATTTGCCCGTCCGTCAATATGTCCGGTCTGCAGCATGTCGATGTCGAGGACCTCGGGGTCGTCCACCTGGTCGTGTCCCAGTCGGGTCGGATGAATGGTGACCGGGTGCCCGTAGCCGTCGATCGAGCGGATGTAGCGCACCATGTCAGACCAGGCGGCGCGCAGCATGTTCTGGTACTCGTCTCCCTGGGTGACCTCGTTGCGGTCGAGGTAGTAGGGCATGAGTCCCTCGCCCGCCGTACACCAGACGACCGGGTAGGCGCCCCATCGCGCCACCAAATAGCGCCAATGCTTCCTGAGCACCTCGGCACCGGCGAATTTGAGGAAGTAGCCCCAGAATCCCACGATGCAGGGCAGCAAGCCCGACTGCACCAGGTAGGCCATGCGCAGGTCGGCCATGTCGAAATAGGCCGGGTTTATGCGCTCGTAGCCCGCCTCCCAGGGATATCCTGCTTCATTCGCTCCACGCTCGTCGAATGGCGGCATGTCCGGATACAACCCCGCCACGATCTGGATCACGCTGAAGCCCTTGGACTGCCGGTCGGCCACCATGGCGCGCAGATCCCGGGGCCAGGACCAGCGCTTGCACAGGCCCATCCACCAGGTGTCCCCGAGCCAGAAGAAGGGCGTCCCGTCCAAGTGCTCCAGATGGCGCCGGCCACGGCTGACCCGCAGCGGTCCATGCAGCAGAAGCGGATTTTCCCCCTCGTAGGGGCCCACCTCCAGATCGCCTTCGCGGCCATGCAGGTCAGGATTTCCCACATCCGAGCACGAGGTGCGAAAGGAGTGCCTGCCCACCTTGGGAGACGAGTAACGCACCCGCCAGGTCTGTTCTCCCGCCCAGAAGGCCGGCACGGTCCTCTCCTCCCCGTCAGGGTCGGTGCAGATCAAGTCCATTTCCACTTCGTTGAAAGGGTCCTTATAAGCCTTCACCGATGAATAGGACCACTCGGCCATGCAATTCTGAACCGCGTAGATCATCCTGTGTTCCTCTGTATCTTATGGAGCCTGAATTGGTGAAACGACCTTTCCCGGTGGCATATTCTAAGTAGAGTCCCACACCGGAGCAACTCCATCTCCCGCCTTGGACTCCCAACCTTGCCTTGATTGTGGAATGGCCAGTCTTTATCATTCAATTCCGGAGGCCAAACCCCGCATCGGCGCCTCTATTGAAAACAAGGAGATTCGGAGAATGAAGAGCTACCTGGAAGGCTGTGGCGTAC
Source organism: Candidatus Latescibacterota bacterium (assembly GCA_965208105.1). GTDB lineage: Bacteria > Latescibacterota > UBA2968 > UBA8231 > UBA8231. The sequence goes on along the minus strand of OZ242318.1, from coordinate 4,821,052 downwards.
CCACCACGCGTATCGGATCCACCGAGGTCCCGCGTCTGATCATGGGCATTCACCCCTACGACGGGTGCTCCTACCAGAGCCCGGAGCGCGACGCCGACAATTTTCGCAGCTTCGACCGCGTCGGCAAGGTAGCGCAGGTCATCCGCTACGCCGTGGAAGAGGCCGGAGTGACAGCCGTCCAGGTGGATCACATGCTGCCCGCTCTCGATCGCCTCCACCTGCAGGCGGTCTGGGAAGCCGAACAGGCAACGGATACCCAGATCGGCATGGTGGCCTACATCCTGATTCCGGTGACCCTGGACGGTGAGATCGTGTCCTATTCCCCCCGCGCCCATGCCACCTTCTACGCTCACGACGAGCGCGTGGGCGGCCAGGCCTTCCGAGACCACATCCGCCGGGACGAGATCATCCGCTACAATATCGGAGGGTCCCTGAAGAATCTGGTCACCCCGGAAAAGGTCCCTCCCCTGACCGAAGCCGAGATAGACCGCCTCGAGATCGATTACGGGACTCTGGAGCGCTACCTGGGTTTCTTCGCCGGGTGTGACATCCTGGTGGCAGACCCGGGGGCGGAAATCGACCTCCTGGCCATGACCGGGCGCTTCGATCTGATCCGCCAGTACCTCGAATTCCTGCGCGCCCGCTTCCACACGGTCATCACCAGCGTCCATCACGCCGGGACCACCCTGCCTCTGCTGGAAGCCGAGAATATTCCCGTGGATGGCTACCTCACCATCGTCAACCGTCCCGGTGTTTCCATGTTCCCAACCCCTGAAATCGCCCTGGACGCTATCCGCAATGTCAATAAACCCATCATCGCCATCAAAGCCCTGGCCGGGGGCCGCTACCTGGGGCACAAGGCATTCGAATTCGCCTTCGACCAGATGGAGGTGGCGACATGCATGTTCGGGATGGGGACCCTGGACCAGGTCAGAGAAACGACGACCGCGGCCAGAGAGGTCCTCGCGGCTGCCTGAGCACCCGCCCCAATTCCGGATCGATATCGCAGAAGGCAGGACATGTCGCCTTCGTCCGGCCATGCCCGGGATCGATTCGGGGCCGGCCCTTCTGCTGACCTTTCCGGTCGGTGAGAGACGATGAAGCACCAGTCCGGGACCTGCCCCTGATCTTCACCTGCCACGCCATGACTCGCCAGGCAAAAATCGCCATTTTCTGCGGCGCCCTCACGGTCATTATCAGCATGGGAGTGCGCCAGTCATTCGGCCTCTTCCTGCAGCCCGTAAGCCAGGATCTCGAATCAGGCCGCAAGGTATTCAGTCTTGCCCTCGCGCTTCAAAACCTGATCTTCGGCCTGCCCCTGCTGGCCCTGGTCGCCGACCGCTTCGGGGCCCGTTGGGTGGTCCTGGCCGGAGGATTCCTCTACGGAGCGGGATTTCTGCTCCTCCCTGCCGCCGAGACTCCCCTGGACCTGTACCTCGTGCTGGGCATCCTGAAGGGACTTGCTCTGAGCAGCATAACCTACGTCGTGGTGCTTGGAGCCGTCGCCCGGTTGGTGCCGCAGGAGCGGCGCGGGTCCGCCTTCGGCATGGTCACGGCGGCAGGTTCCTGCGGCACCTTCGCCCTGGTTCCTGCCATACACTGGCTGATTTCCAACTTCGGATGGCAGGTCTCATTCACCCTCCTGTCGATTCCCGCCGGCATAATCATCATTGCTTCTTTTGGCTTTCCGCGTCAATCAGCGACGGCCAGCGAATCGGGAAAGCTGGAACCGACTTTTTCCCAGACCCTTCGACGGGCTCTCCGGCATTCGGGCTATTGGCTGCTCACGGGGGGCTTCTTCGTGTGCGGCTTCCACGTTTCCTTTATCGCCACCCACCTTCCCGCATTTCTCACCGACAGCGGACTGTCACCGGCAACCGGTGCGGCTTCACTGGCACTGATTGGGTTTTTCAACATCGTTGGTTCATATCTATTTGGCATCCTGGGAGACCGTTACCGCAAAAAATATCTCCTCAGCATGCTGTACTTCAGCCGTGCGATCGCAATCAGCCTGTTCATCCTTTTTCCCCTATCCAATGATTCCGCCCTCCTTTTCAGCGGCGCCATCGGACTCCTGTGGCTGGCCACCGTTCCCTTGACCAGCGGGACGGTGGCCCAGATTTTCGGCGCTCGCTACCTGTCCACCCTGTACGGAATCGTCTTCTTCAGCCACCAACTCGGAAGCTTCGCCGGCATCTGGTTGGGAGGAATCATCTACGACCTGACCGGTTCGTACGCAAACATCTGGATAGCCGCTATCGCACTGGGCCTGTTGGCCGCCGTTCTGCACCTGCCCATAGACGACAAACCGTCGATCATCGAGGAATAGAGTAGATTGCGCATGCGCCGGGAATTTCCCATCGCCGAAGGCGGCTCTGCATCATTGTAGGGAGCATGAAATAGTTCTACCTTTCGAGTCGCTGCAGGCCGACCGCAGCGAATGACAGAGGGGAATCAAACGCCGGCACGCGTTTCAACCACGGCTGCAGCCATTGATGACACCCGAACAGCGATACTTCTTCGATGTCAGCGGCTATATCCACCTGGAAAAAGCCCTGGACGACGATGAGTTGAAACAGGCCCAGGAGGCCGCCGACCGCTACATCCACACTCCCCCTGACGAATTGCCACCCGGCTTTGAACTCGACGACTCGGGAAAGATCAATTCTTCCTCCCGGCGCTACCTTCACGGTTTCGCCTTCGACCGCGCCCTCGAGTCACTTGCCCTCCATCCCAAGACCTGGCCCATTGTCAAGGAACTGACCGGGAACCGCCCTCGGCTTACCAGCGGCACCCTGCAGGTCAACACTCACGACCGGCCCGGAACCCGCCTGCACTGCGCACGCGAAGGCTCATGGCAGACCACCCGCTACGAATGCCGCGACGGACGCATATTCTGCAACAACTTCGTGATCTTCCCCTACTTGACCGACGTCCATCCCGGCGACGGCGGCCTGATTGTAGTTCCCGGCTCGCACAAGGCGGAATTCCCCAGACCTCCCGGGATGTTCTACGCCGACAACGGCATCAGCAGCCATATTCCACCAGGGGTCGTCAACATAATACCAAAGGCGGGCGACCTGGTAATCATCTCCGAACTTCTCACCCATGGGACCCTTCCGTGGAAGCCGGTCGAGCGCGATCGCCGGGTCCTGATCCTGCGCTACCGGCCTCAGTACTGCACCACTTTTTCCTCCCTGCAGATCCCTGCGGAAATCAGGGGCCGCCTGGCGCCGGAGACCCGCGAGCTGGTCGAACCTGCCTCCCAGGACCAGGTCAAAACAATCGTGGAGAACGGGGAAGTCGCACCTGGCTGGATTCAGTAATTCCGCCCGGAAAGGAGGACGCACCAATGCAGGATATTGCAACCCGGAAGATTGGAAAATCCGACGCCGTCGTGACCAGCATGGGGCTCGGCGGCGCCCCCCTGGGCGACCACTTCGAAGTTATCAGCGAGGAGCAGGCCCAAATGGTTCTGCAGGCCGCTTGGGAGGCCGGCATCCGTTATTTCGACACTGCCCCGTTCTATGGCTACGGAAAGAGCGAACACCGCGTCGGGCATTTCCTCCGCCAGCAGCCGCGCCGCGAATACACCATTTCCACCAAGGTCGGCCGCGTCCTCAAACCCACATCGAATCTCGATTCCTTTGACCCGGGGTTCTGGGCGGGAGGCCTTCCCTTCGACCTGGAATTCGACTACAGCTACGACGGCATCATGCGATCCTTTGAAGACAGCCTGCAGCGGCTTGGACTCCCTTCCGTCGATCTGCTGGTCATCCACGACCTCGACTTCTGGTTCCACAAGACCGAGGCCCTGGTCAACGCCTACCTCGGGCAACTGTCAACCAGCGGTTGGCGCGCCCTCGAGCAGTTGCGCTCCAGCGGGGATATCAAGGGGGTTGGGGCGGGCATTAACGAACTGGGCATGATGCCCCGCTTTCTCGACGTGGTGGACCTGGACTTCTTCCTCGTCGCTCTGCCCTACACCCTCCTCGACCAGGAGGTCCTCGACCAGGAATTTCCGCGTTGCGCCGAGCGCGGCGTCGGGGTGGTCGTCGGAGCGGTATTCGCCTCGGGAATCCTGGCAACAGGTCCTGTGAAGGGATCCACCTACGCCTACGCCCCGGCGCCTGGGAAAATCCTGGAAAAGACCAGGGGCATCGAAGCGGTGTGCCGGCGCCATGACACGCCCATGGCCGCTGCAGCCATGCAGTTCCCGCTCGCCCATCCCATTGTTGCCACCGTGATTCCCGGCGCCTTCGCAGCGGAACAGGTCCGCGAAAACAGAGCGCGGTTCCGGCGTCCGATCCCGGCGGATCTCTGGGCGGAACTGAAGGCCGAGGGCCTGCTGCGCCAGGACGCGCCCACGCCGTGACGTGAATCCACCCGCCCCTGGGAACCGACAGAACCTGCATCGTCATCACAGATTCACATCGAATTGCAAGCCAGCGTAGTGCCGCGCCCCGGCATCGCGCTGCAAGCGGTAGCGCCCGGCCAGGCGCAGCCCGCTCCGCTCCACGCCCAACACGGCATAGAACCTCCAGCCGGATCCGTAGAGCGGCCTGATGCTCACTGCTCCGGGGAGGTCGTACTCGAACTCATAAATACGGGTCCCGTAGGATGGGGTGGAAAACCGGCTGAAATGGAAGACGCAACTCCAACTCTTCCACCTTTCCCTCCAGCGCACCGAGGCCATATCTCCCCGCTCCCCGCCGCCGCTCAACCAGCGGCTTTCCAGCCGCAGGCGCAGCCGGGTCCCCTTCTCCAGGTCCATCCTGGCGCGCCGGCCGGGAGACTGTGACGGCGGCCGCAGGCGCTGCTGGTAAGCGGCGCGCCACTTCCAGCCGCGCCGCAGCCGGCTGCCAAGCTCCATACCCCACACCTCACCCACCTGGGGTAGGGGACTGAAATAACCCGGCTGCGGCCGCCTGAACTGGTCCAGGTAGAGGCGCCATCGCCAGAATCTCACTCTTCCGGCCAAGGTCAACTGATATCCCTGTTCGTTGCGCATATCCGCCGCACTCGATGACCCTCCGTAGAAGCTGTGGAAACCGGGAGCGTAGTAGCGCAGCAGAACACTTGTCCGGACCTGCCTCCTCCCCGATCGAATCGCGGCGAGCAGGCCCCAATGGCCCTTCCGGTCTCTGGCAATTTCAACAACGCCGCTCCCGGGGCCGGCGGTTATCCGCGCATCCAGCGCCCACACCTGCTGAACTCTTCCCTGGAATGCCCACGGCATTCTCCTGGGGCGCCGCAGGTCCAGGAAACGTTCGAAGCTCAGAGCCTGCATCACCATGCCAACCTCGCCCCGACCTCCCTGACAGCCCAGTCGAACCCCGAGAAGGCGGCCGCCCAGCAGGGCCCTTCCTTCGCGCTCCCGCGCCGTTATATGCAATCCGGTCTCCGGCAGGGAGATTACCCGGCCCTTCTCGTCCTCGCGGGCGTCGAGCCGCATCCGGCCGCCCAGAACGACTGCGGCAAATTTTTTGCCGCGATAGCGCACCGCCAATCCGCGCAAGCCCGGATTCTCGGCGCTGGAACGATGGCCGATCCGCTCGCTGTCACCTCCCAGACGGAGAGATGGAATGCCTCCACGGACCTGGGCGCGGCCGAATACCACACCTCTTGCAAATCCGGGACGCAGGTTCCCAACGACGAACTCCAGCGGTCGCCCGGAGCTCTTCCAGCGCATGTAGAAAGCGAGGAAGTCTGCCAACCGGGATTCACCCGGATCTTTTTCGGCGATAAGGTAGGCCTCCCGCCCCGGGCCCCATCGCCACTCGAAGCGCTGATAGATGCGGGTTTGCCGCGGCCGCAGGGATGATCCCTGCAGGCGCCAGCGCAGTGCCAGCCACCGTTGGCGGGGACGGTCGGCCAGACTGCTCTCCAGAGCCCCCGTTTCCTCCCCCTCGAGAAACGGCGGCGGGTCCTCCGATCCGTCGGCGGCGGACAGAAGCAAAAGCACCGGGGCAATGCACCAGGTCCGCATTCCACTTCCTCCCGCTGAAAGAGAGGCAATATGCATACCAGGCCGCATCTCCCGCGGTAGTTCCAGGGACAATGTTTCAAATCCCACACACGCATTCCCCCAGGACTACAATTGCCGTGGAAGACTTGAACAGGGTTCATCATGGGCTATCTTATCAGGTTTCCAAACTATCAAAGGAAAAGAGAGGCCATGAAATTCGGCACCTGCAACGAGTACTTCGAAGGCTGGCCAATCGAAGAAATCTTCGACTATGCCGCCTCCATCGGATACGATGGAGTCGAGATCGCTCCCTATACGCTGGCCTACTCGGTCGATGACATTGGAGCGGGGCGCCGCCGGCAAATCCGCCAGGCCGCGGAGACCGCCGGAGTGGAGATCATCGGCCTTCACTGGCTCCTCATAAGCCCGGAAGGCCTCTATACCAATCATCCAGACGACGACCTGCGCCACAGGACCAGGGACTATTTCAAATCGCTTATACGATGCTGCGGGGACCTGGGAGGCAAGGTAATGATCATCGGCTCTCCCAAACAGCGCACCGTGCAGGAAGGCTGGGGCTATCGCGAAACCTGGGAGAGGACCCGCCGAGTCTACGAAGACTGCCTTCCCCTGGCCGAAGCCTGCGGCGTCTATCTCTGCATCGAGCCTTTGAGCAAAGACCAGACCAACTTCATCACCACGGCTGCGGAGGCCTGCAAGATGGTTGCCGAGATCGACAATCCACACTTCCAGACCATGGTGGATGTGTGCAGCGGCTCAACCGAGGACCTCCCCGTTTCCCGCCTTCTGCAGGACACCGCCCCCCATCTCTATCACGTCCACGTCAACGACGCCAACAAACGGGGTCCAGGTTTCGGCCAAACCGATTTCGTCGACATCCTCGGCGCCTTGAGAGAGCTGAACTACGATCGCTATATCTCGGTAGAGGTCTTCGACTTTTCCCCGGACCCGCGCACCATTGCGGCGGGAAGCCTGGCCTACCTCAAAGGAGTGGAAACTACGCTGGCTGCGAGGGGTTGAGATGCCCCCGGCGGGGAAGGTTCGGACCAGGCAGCCTTTGCGGAGCGCCTGCCGCATCTCTTCGAGCCGAACCAGGAATCCACCTGCGGCCCTCGATCCGTCCAGGCCGCGGCGACCTCCAGCGGTGAAATGGGGTCACGGGGCAGGGAGGGTCAAATTTTCCCTCTGAACAGGCGGGCGAGGAAAGGCAATTTCTCCGGCGTCCCCTTGACAGGGGTCGGGTTGGCCTGTCGGAAGGATTTGGGAGGCTCTTCGAGAAAGCTGTAGCCCAGGGCGCGCAACTCGGCGTAATCCGACTGCATCCTTTCGGCCATGTCCTCCGTCAGGCGCAGGAGTATTTTGCACCCCATGGAAGGATGGGTTTTGAGGATTTTCATCAGATCCAGCCTGAAGAAACCGACCAGCTCGCTGGGTTCGGCCGCCACCAGGGACAGACCGAGGGGAGTGCCGTCCAGGAGAGCGAACTCCCCCAGAAGCTCGTTCGCCCCCAGGGTGCCCACGACATCCCTCTCCCCGTCGGACCCATAACCTACCATGTCCACAGATCCATAGCGGATCAGATAACAACCGGATTGCTCGACTCCGCTCCGAACAACGGTCTCACCCGCCTCGAAGCGGCGGATGTAAACCAATCGCCCCAGCAGGGCCAACTCTTCATCGTCGAGCAGGCTGAAGAAGGGTACGCGTCGAAGACTGTCGAGCAGGGACTCCTCGTGGGTGATCTGATGGCGGAACAGGTTGCCCCACTGGGGATCGACGCTCGCTTCTGGATTCCTCGTTCCCATATCCGGCCTCCGTGCCAAGTGTACCAATAACCGGATGTTGGGGCAAATCCACGGGGGGCCGTCCCGGGCGGGCACACTTCTTGAAATCACGTGGACATTTGTCCATATTTGAATTCACCGGCAACCACGGGAGGTGAGGAATGGACGGAAGAATTCAGGAAAGGGCGGACATCGGCATCGTGACCTTCATGGCTTTCCCCGCCCTTGGTGCGGGAACAGGTCCGGTGGAGGAGAGTCTTGCGGCCATGGCTGCACACGACTACTTCCAACTCCTTGAAATCACCCACATAGAGGACCCCCGGGTACGCCTGCGTTGCCAGGAGATGATCGCGCAAAACGATAAATCCGTGGCCTTCGGCGCCCACCCCAACATCCTCAACAACAAGCTCAACCTCCATCATCCCGACGCCGCTACGAGGCAAATGGGGGTGGATGCTCTGAAAATTGACATCGACGAGGCCTACCAGTGGAACGCCCGCGGCCTGGCTCTGCTCTCCGGACCGGATCCAGGGGAGGCAGAGCGCAGGGCCGCCCGGGTCCGATTTGCCGAATCGCTGAAGGAGCTGTGCGCCTACTCCGCCTCCAAGGGGGAAATGCCCATCCTGCTGGAGCCATTCGACCGCTCCGATTTTGCCAAGAATTGCCTGGTGGGACCCAGCGAAGAAGTAGCCGAACTGGCGCGCGCGGTCAGAGCCGAACACCCCTCCTTCGGCATTCTCGTGGACCAGGCTCACATGACCATCCTGAACGAAACTCCCGATCATTGCCTGAGCGTCCTCGAAGAATTTCTGGTCCACGCCCATGTCGGCAACTGCGTCGTTCGCCATCCGCAGCACGAAGCCTACGGCGACAACCATCCCCGCTTTGGAATCCCCGAGGGGGAAAACGGCCTGGAGGAACTGGTCGAGTTCCTGCGGACCCTGGCGCGGGTGGGGTTCTTCGACCACGGCAGGAAGCCCCTGTCCTTCGAGGTCAAACCTTGCGGCGGAGAGACCTCCCTGGAAGTCATAGAAGATTCCATTCGCTATCTGGACCAGGCCTGGACCCTGGCCGCTAGCGGGAGAATTTCTGCTTGACCCTGCAGACCCGTCCGTTCGGACTATGGGACAGTCCCATCCAGAGCTCCGATCTCGCCCGGATCACCAGCCTGAAGGAGGTGGCCTGGGACGTGGACGGGCAGACCCTCGTCTGGCTCGAGAGACGCGGCAGCGACGGGGTGCTGGTCTGCCAGCGCGGCCACCAGGCTCCCCGCGTCCTCGACAACGCCCTTTCGGTCCGCGCCCAGGTGGGATACGGAGGCGGCGACTTCACCGTTTCTCGAGGCCGGGTATTCTTTGCCGAACGCAACGGCATCCTCTACCGCCAGGGTCTGGAGGCCGGACCTGCCCGGCCTCTGACCCCCTCCTTCGGCCTTGCCGCCGCGCCGGCCGTTTCCCGGGACGGCCACTGGATCGTCTACGTCCACTCGGACGGCGACCTGGACTGCCTCGCCATCGTCGACAGCGCCGGCAAACTCTGGCCCCAGCGACTGGTCGAGGGATCCGACTTCTACATGCAACCCACCTGGCATCCCCGGGGCCGCCTGCTGGCCTGGATCGAATGGAATCACCCCCAGATGCCCTGGGACGGCACCCGGCTGATGCTGGGCAGGATGCGCACAAGCCGGCACGGACTTCCCCGCTTGACCGAGGCCACCGTCCTCGCCGGAGATGCGGAGACCGCGCACTTCCAACCCCAGTTCTCACCGGACGGGCGCACCCTGGCCTATGTCTCGGACCGGGACGGCTGGAGCAACCTGTGGCTGTTCGACCTGCGCAGCCGCACCCATTCCCGTCTGACCGCCGGCGAGTCGGACATCGCCCTCCCCGCCTGGCAACAGGGCATGCGGGTCTTCTGCTTCGGCGCAGATGGCCGCTGTCTCTACTTCACCCGCAGCGAGTCGGGAATCCGCCGGGCCTTCTGCTGCGACCTGTCCGGCCGCCGCGTCTCTCCGGTTGCAGAACTCGCCTCTTACACCAGGATCGAACAGATAACCGCGGCTCCCAGGGGAGGAACTCTGGCCTGTATCGCATCGTCGAGTCGAGTGCCGCCCCGCGTCGTGAGTTGCCGCGGCGGCGAGGTGCGGATTCACGCCCGCTCCAGCGGAGAAACGGTGGACGCCGCCCAACTTGCCCAGCCCCAGGCCATTTCATGGCGGGATGCCGAAGGCATCGAAGTGCACGGAATATACTATCCGCCGACCAGCACCGGATGCAGAAGCCGGGGACGACCCCCCGCCATCGTGATGGTTCATGGAGGACCGACAGGCCAGGCCGACGCAGGGTTCGACCCTTGCAATCAGTTCTTCGCTACCCGGGGCTATGCCGTCCTCGACGTCAACTACCGCGGCAGCACGGGATATGGCCGCAATTACGCCCTGGCCCTGCGCGGCAACTGGGGAATCCACGATGTCGAGGACGCCGTAAGCGGCGCCCGATTCCTCGTGGACTCCGGCCGGGCGGACGGCGACCGGCTGGTCATAATGGGTGGCAGCGCCGGTGGCTTCACCGTTTTGCGCGCTCTGACCACAAGACCGGGATTTTTCCGCGCCGCCATCTGCTCATACGGCATCTCCAACCTCCTCGCCCTTGCAGCGGACACCCACAAATTCGAAGCACACTACCTGGATTCGCTCCTCGGCCCTCTGCCCGAGACCGGGCGGGTATACCGCGAGCGATCGCCCCTGTTCTCAGCGGAGAAGCTGCAGGACCCCATCGCCATCTTTCACGGCAGCGAGGACCGGGTAGTACCCCTGGAACAAGCCGGGCAGATCGTCGAGATCCTGCGCAGCAGAAACATTCCGCACGCCTACCACGTCTTCGAGGGTGAAGGCCACGGCTGGGGCCGGCCCGAGACGATAGAGGCCTACTACGATGCGGTGGAGGAGTTCCTGAAGCGACACGTGATTTTTGCTTGAAACACCATTCTGAGGAATCCGGCGTGCCCTACGAACCCGTTATCGGCATGGAAGTCCACCTGGAATTGGAAACGGCCTCGAAGATGTTCTGTGCCTGCTCTGCCGCCCATTTCCAGGTACCTCCCAACCGCAATATCTGCCCGGTGTGTACCGCCCAACCCGGCTCACTGCCGGTGATCAACGAGCGCGCGGTGGAGTTGACGTTGATGGCCGGCATGGCCCTGAACTGCGAGATCCGTCCCCGCAGTGTCTTCGCGCGCAAGAACTACGTCTACCCCGACCTGCCCAAGGGCTACCAGATCTCCCAGTATGAAGAACCCCTCTGCGTCGAGGGATGGGTTGCCGTCGAGGCCACTGAAGGCGAAAAGCAAATCGGGATTGTCCGCGTCCATCTCGAAGAGGACACCGGCAAGCTGGTGCACGAGGGCAACGCCAGCCTGGTGGACTACAACCGCGCCGGGGTTCCGCTCATGGAGATCGTGTCCGACTCCTCCTTGCGCTCGGCGGCGGAGGCCTGCGATTTCCTGCAGAGGATTCGGCAGATGGCACGCTATCTGGGGGTTTCGAGCGGCGACATGGAAAAAGGGGCCATGCGCTGCGAGGCCAACATCTCGGTGCGACCCGCGGGATCCAGTGCCTACGGCACCAAGGTCGAGGTCAAGAACCTCAACTCGTTCCGCTCGGTGCGCAACGCCATTGCCTATGAAGTCCAGCGCCAGACCCGCATCCTCGATGGCGGCGGCACCGTGATCCAGGTCACCATGGGGTGGGACGAAGACGCCTCCATCACCCGGGAACAACGCAGCAAGGAGACCTCCGAGGACTACCGCTATTTTCCCGAACCCGACCTCCTCAATCTCGAAATCGAAGAAGAAAGGCTCGCCAGGCTGCGGCGGCAGCTGCCCGAGTTGCCCGCTGCAAAGGCAGTCCGCTTTGCCGCCGACTACGGCCTCAACGCCCGGGACACCGGCCTTCTGGTCGAGGACCGCAACATCGCAGACTACTTCGAGGACTGCGCGGGTATCGGCAATGCCGATCCCAAGCAAGTCAGCAACTGGGTCTCCGGCGAGGTCTTTCGCCGGCTCAAGGAGGTTGGCGCCGAAGCGCCGGACATCCGGGTAGATCCCGAGGCCCTGGTGGAGCTGCTCGCCCTGGTGAAAGAAGGCACGATCAACCAGAACGCGGCCAAGGAGATATTCGCGGTGCTGTGGGAAGAGGGAGGCAAGGTGGCCGAAATCGTGGCTGCGCGCGGCCTGCGGCAGATTTCCGACGCTGCGGAGCTCGAGGCGGTCCTGGTCAGGACCATGGAAGAAAATCCCGACGCCGTGGAAAAGATCAGGGGCGGCAATGACAAGCCGGTAAAATTCCTGATGGGACAGGTCATGAGGGCCACCCGCGGCAAGGCCAACCCCCGCCTTGTGGAAGAGTTGCTGAGGAGGCAACTGGAGGGCTGAGCCGCAGGAACTTTTCCGCGGGCGCCAGGGATTTCTAGTGCCTGCTTGCGTAAGTAAGCGTACGAACGAGGGCGCAGAAGCGCCCGGCTCGCAAGGCGCCTGAGCGAGTCGTACCTGGAGTGTACGGCGAGGGAGGGCAACGCCGCGAGCCGGGATGCAGCGGCGGCCGAATTCACGCGGAATTGCGCAAGCAGGCACTAGGCCGGATCTCAGCGCAATACCAGCACCCGGCCGCTAGCTGAAAAAGATCCCGCCCGCAGACGGTAGAGATACACGCCGGAAGCCACCTTCCGGCCGTTATCCCCGCGTCCATCCCAGACCCCTGCATAGAAACCGGGATGCAGGTCCCGGCGCAGAAGCCTGCGCACAGGTTGTCCCCCGAGGTTGTACACCACGAGCTCGGCGGACACCGGCGCGGCAATGTCGAACCGTATGGTGGTCTGTCCGTTGAATGGATTGGGGAAAGCTGCATGCAGTGCGAACTGCGCCGGCTGCGCGCCGACCTCGGCGGCGAGGTCGGTCTCGCCCGGATCTTCCTCGAGAAAAGGCGCCCATTCGACTGCACCCCTGAACAGGGCCGCTATGGCCGTCGTGTCCACCGTTCCCCAGTAATTGTCCCGTGCCACCAGGGTCAGATTCGTGCTGTTGTCGATGGCGGTGCGATTGTCGACAAAGACATTGCGGACAATCTCCGCCGGAACCATCGTTCCGCTCACCTCGATGGCCTTGAGATTGTTGCTGAAGCGGTTTCCGAAGAGCCTGGGTGCCGAGTTCAGGGATGCCAGGCCCAAGGCGGTGTTCTCGAACGTGCTGGTGCGCACAAACAGCTCTCCCGCGCTCTCCAGGCGGAGGCCGGTGTTGTTGCGGAAATGGCACATCTCGATCGCTCCCGTGGTCCCCTCGCCGAGGATCAGACCGGGGCCGATATTGTCGACGAATTCCGTGGTCCAGATCTCCACCGGAGCGGCTTTGCTTTCCACCCCGGTTCCCAGGTTGCGCCTCACCTTCACGTCCTCGAAAATCACCCGCTCCAGGGCGGCCAGCACCAGGCCGTTGCCGCGATTTGCGCTGACCTCGCTGCGGTGCAATTCCAGGACTCCCTCCCAGGACCCCAGGTCGAGGCCATGCAGGGTATTGCGCCCTACCGCGCAGTTCCACAACTCGATCTTCTGTCCCCGTCCACCCACCGCCCGCAGGCCGGGGCGCGGGTCCTCCGCCTGCAACAGGCCGTTCTCCTCTACGGTCGTGCGGATCGCCTCCAGGGAACAATTGCCCAGGAAGATCCCTTCCTGGCCGTTTTCCCGCACGGTGGAGTTGCGCAGCAGAAGTCGGCCGCTGCCCTCGGCAAATATGCCCTGTAGTGGATGACCTCTGAAGATGGTGCGATCAACCTCCACCGTGCCGTTGATCGCAAGACGCAGACCATTTCCGGCCGTGGTGGCGATGCGGCTGTCGGCGATGCTCAAAGCTCCGGCTTCGGTGACCTCCCCGCTGAAGCCGATGACGCACTGCTCCTCCTGAAGGTGGCGGATTTCCACCTGGGCGCCCGGCCGCAGGCGCACCCCGAACCAGACCGAATCAGGGCTGCCGGAGGCCAGGTCGAAGCGCACCGCCTGGGCGTCACTCCCTTCCACCCGCAGCCGGCCTTCGACGATCAGCTCCGTCAATTGCGGGCTGCGGCCGCCTGCACCCAGGTCCGTGCTGGCGAAGCCCACCCTCGTCCCCGCCTCGATAACCAGCTCCGCGTCTGCGGGTACGGTCAGGTCCCGCGGCAGGGTCCGGATTCCGGACCAGCGCGTACTGCCAGGCGGCAGGTGGGAGCGCACAACACCATGCGCCGCGTTCTCGATGTGGACCTCACGCAAGTCCGGATCCTGGGCGTTCATAAGAAAGAGTCCGGCCCAATCGCCGCTCCGAGGCGACGCGGCGCCCGAAACGAAGGACAGAGGATTCCCGGTGCTTCCCTGCAGCACCAGGTCGCCGAAGACCAGAAATTCCGAGCGCTCCGGGTAAAACCCCGTCCGGCGACCGTCCCCCCTCGGGATGCGCACTGTCGTACCCGGCGCCAGGGTAAGGGTCGCTCCCGGCTGCACCACGACGTCACCGCCGACAATCACCTCGCCGGACCAGGTGGTGTCCGCATGCACATGCCCATCCAGTGGCTGCCCCACCAGAATGTCAGCTGTCAATCGGGTACCCCGGGCGCGGATATTCTCAACCGCGAAACCCAGGGGCAGATTGCGACTCAACCCCGCGTGGGCGCTGAACCCCGGGTTGGTGTCGTGGGCAAAGCGAGTCCGGGCGACCCCGTCGAAGGGATCGCCGGCGTCGCCCTGGTTGCCGTTGTGAGCCGTGGCGTAGGCTTGGTCGCGAGACCAGAAGTCCAGATTGTCCCTGCCCCACACCGGATCGGGACGAAGGGCGGGGAAACCGCGGTCCGCGTACAACCCGTCGGCACAGACCAGGTCCACCTGCTTGTGGCGCTCCTCGTCGTTGTCGGCGCCGTCGTCCACGTGCCAGACCAGGATTCCGCCGGCCGGAATGTTTCGATTGTAGAAGGATGACGAATTCTGGCGATTCTCCAGAAGGAAGTACTCCTCCGCGCCCACCGGGATCTTGTAGACTTTGCCGCCGCTGTCGATGTCATCGAAGACGGCACCGATGAGGCTCTGTTCGACCTCGATCAGATGCTCGTTGCCGACCCCAACCCAGCCCAGTTGCGCCAGCGACCAGGCGCAGAAGGCATTGGGGCCGTCCACCTCCCCCCAGCCCAGAGTTCCCAGCCCCATCAATCCCCACTTGCCGATTCCCGCGCTGTCCTCGGCGGGGTCGAGTTCGGCGCCGGCGTAAATCGAAGTCTGATCGAACAGGTCGGGCAATCCAAGAATGTGGCCGAACTCGTGGCACATGGTTGCAGCCGTGACGCTGAACACGTGGCCGCGCTGTGTCGTGCCCCCGAAGCCGGTGAACCGGCTGGGGATGCGAATCCATCCGCCGCCCGCCGCAGGGTCATCGCTGATGAAATCGGTCTCCAGGCCGAGGGAGGCCAACCCGGTGGCCCTGGAAACGAAGAAGTTCTCGGGGACCGTAAGCAGGTTGATGAAAACGACGTCCACGTAGCCATCGTCGTCACCGGAGTTCGGGACTCCGTCGGCGCCGTCGTTGTCGAAGCGCCCCAGGTCCACATCCAGATCGGCCTGCTCCAGAATCTCCAGGTTGAACTGCCCGAACCGGCCCCTGAGGCCGGCCCCCGGGGCCAGGTAGGCCGAAGCATCCCGCCGAGAACTGTAGCGCCGCGGCAGGACCTGCCCGTCCACCCGCAACTGCCCCCTGGACATCTCGTCGTAGAAATGGGCAAAGCTGCCGGGCCTCTGCCTGTTGAACAGGTCCGGTGCCCAGGAAGGCGCCCGGTCGTTGCCTGGCGCCTCTCCCTGGAATTTGGCGAATATAACCAGCGCGTTAAGCGATCCGGTGGTGCGCACGGCCGGCTTTCCCCGCGGGGGGACGGAGTCGTCCTTGCCGGCACAGAGGAAATCCCCCCGGGCAGGTCCCCAGGCCCCCAACAGGGAGGCAGCAACAACGAGGATGGAGCCGAAAGACGGACGCAGGAATTCCGCCATTCCAAACCCGGAAGGGGGAATTCCGGATGACTCGGCATCCGGACTGAGAGGAAGGGCGCGGTTCAAAGCAGGCGGGGGGTGGGTTGACGGCACTCCTCGATGAATTCAGCGGTCTCGTCGGCGTATGTGAGGAAGGGATCGTCCAGGTTGAGGTATTTCTCGTCCTCCACGTAGATGGAGTCCCAATCGATGACATAGCGGGTCTTCTGATCGGTCAGGGCGCGCATGACCGCCGAACGCGCCCTGGCGCGGGTGTCCTGGGGCGGCGTTACAATCGCATTGTTAACGAGCCCTTCGTCCACGACCCGCTTGGTAAGGCCGCGGTCGCGCAAATCGAAGTAGAGACCTTTGCCCGGATTGAGGTTGTGGTACTCCAGATCGAGACTCTGGATCATTGGATCGCGCCAGTCCAACCCTTCCGCCTCCATGAAGTTTTCCAGCAGCCACTTCTTTGCGATCCAATCGACGCGGTCGATCAGGCTCATGGGGTCGTACTCGAGGCCGTCGATGACGAAACGCCATTCGTCGAGGACCCAATTCACCTCCTCGTCCTTGCCGCGCAAGTAGCGCTCGGCCAGCTCGAGATATTGGCGCTGGATTTCAATGGCGTTGGTATAGTGGCCGTCCTCGAGCTGCACCTCCCACTTGAAGCGCATATCGCGGGAGATGACGCGGATGGCCGCAACCGGGTCGAGGAGCTTCACCCTGGGAATGATGTTCTCCTCCAGCAAGTCGAGCAACAGAGCGGTGGTGCCCACCTTCAGAGCGGTGACGTACTCGGACATATTGGAGTCGCCGACCAGAAGGTGGAGCCGGCGGTAGAACTCCCAGTCGGCCAGCGGTTCGTCGCGGGTGTTGATAATCGCCCGGCTGAACTGAATCCACTGGTAGATCTCGGTGACGATGTGATCAGCCCGCTGCGAGATCTGATAGTTGATCTCTCCTTCCTCTCCCCGGCCGTATTCGAAGATGTCCGTGTGGCATCCCACCCTCCCCGCCCCCGCGAAAATCTGGCGAGTCACGAAGAAGGGCAGCATGGCCGGCAGCAATACCTGCGAGAAGGACACCTCGCGCCGCACGAGATAGTTCTCGTGACAGCCGAAGGTGGCCCCGGTATAGTGGTCGATGTTGTTCTTGAAGAAGGCGGCGCCCTCTGCCAGGCCCAGTTGCTCCAGGGCGCGCTGAATCACCACTTCCCCGGCGCGGTCGGCGGCCACCAGGTCGAATATCCCCTTGCATTCGGGAGTGGCGTATTCCACGTGCCCCATGTCGATGTAGATTCGCCCGCCGTTGAACAGAAATCCCCCGTTGCCCGGGGGTTCATCCCTGCCGCGGTAGTGAATGTCGACGATTCCCAGGCCTTCGCGGTAGAACAGGCAATCCTTGGCCTTGACCGAAATGAAGTCAGGACTGAGGAAGGGGTCCGATTCGGGAGGCAGGCAACCGTACTCGACCTCGATTCCAAAGATGCGATCTTCCATTTCCCGCGTCCGTGCTGAGGGTCCGTCCAGGCAGTCCCTGCCTGGGATTCACCCCTGATCGGCAGCCGCCGTCAGGAGTCGCCGGGGGCAGCCAGGATTGCTTCGCACTCGGCCGCCTGCAGCAGACGAAATTTGGTCCGGGTGGGCCGGGTGCGATCGAGCACCGCCGCCTCGATCCGCTGACCTTTCAAGGCCTCACCCAGAAAGTCCCTGATCTCCTCGCCATCAGGCTGGTGGTCCTCTTCCCCCGCGGCCTGGAGGCGGCCTGCTCCCCATGCTTCCATCCCCTGCCTGAGAGCCTCTTCGAGGTCCGGCTCTTCTCCTTCATACCGCTGTAGATGTCTGCGCATGGCCGCGGCACTCTCCTCTGATCCCGACACCACGGCGCTGCCGCTCGAGTTGATGAACGACCCGTCGGGGTCTATGGTGAAAAAGGCATCCTGCTCGCCGGGAGGATCGAGCTCTGCCATGAGAATGCGGGCCGTGTAGGGCGAGCGGAAGATCTCGTCGAAGGCCCCCTTGATGACCGGGCCCAGGCCGAAACTCACCAGCCGCTGCAAGGTTACGTCGCTGGCTGAAAAGTTGAACGCTTCGAGATGGGCAATGTCGATGGCGGCCTTGCGCAGTTTCTCGATATCCGCGGGGTGCCCGATGGCGGCGAAGGCCAGTTGGTCGTAGACCTCGAAGAGCTTCCTCGGCCCCGGCGTCGTGGTCAGCAGCACAATTCCGTTGTCATAGCCCATGCCCACCACGGGGCTCGCGTCCTGGAGCTGGTGGTCGAGGTAGTCGCGCCGATTTTGAATGGCCTCTACCCAGCGATAAGGTTCTTCGAGCATGATGGACCTGTCCCGCCGGGAACACTAATCGGCTGCCGCACCCAGGGCGGTCCGGTAGAGCGCTTCCAGCTCGGGTTCCGCGACCGCATCGATTCCGTCGGCGGTGATGCGCATGACCTGTGGATAAATCCTGGCGCTGGGTTTGTAGCCGCCGGTGGCCGTATCGTACTCGGCCGCCGTTTCCAGCATCTTGAGAATGAGGGTGAGTGAAGTGCGCTCGTCCATGGAGGCCAAAGGCTGGTCTCCCCAGCGATTCAGGTGGTAGAGCGCGCCGCGGATGATGGGCGACCCGGAGCCCGTGGTACAGAAATCTACCGATTCGAACTGGGCTCCCAGGATATCGTAGAAGAAGATCTTGCCGCTGGCGGCAGCGGCGTCAAAGGCGGCGAAGATGGGGACGACGGCCCCGATTCCCTGCACCGCCATGGGCAAGTTCTCGCGCAGCAGGCGCGACAGGATGCGCAGCTTGCCATCCAGGCTCAACTCCTGCAACTGGCTGCGGCGATAGTGCTGAAACGAGACTTCCAGCATGCGGGCGACCTCGACGGCAATGGCGGGGGAACCCGAGAGCGCCATCACGGCATCGTCGTCGATGCAGAGGACCTTGTCGGCGCGGTCGTAGACCACCACGTTGCCCATGGTGGCGCGGCGGTCCCCCGCCACCAGTACCCCGGCGCCGTAGCGCAGTGCCAGGATGGTCGTACCCTCCGCCCCTTGCACGCCGTCGCCGTGCATTTCGACCGCCGCCGCCGGGGCCGCGGGCATCTGACCATGCTCTTTGAGCAGGGAGAGAAAATCGCAGCTCTCCATTCCCTACTGGCCCGTGCGCTGGCGGTAGCGCCGCGCCTGGTTGGGATCAACCCTGCGCATGCGCCGCAGGATATCGTCCGACCCGGGGCGGTCGACTTTGGGGCGCCTGGGGCCCTCGTCCTCGCCCGGTCCCTGGTCCTCGTCCATGGGCCTGACCGGGCGCGGCGCCCGGTCGCGAAACTGCAGCAACTGATCCTTCTTCATTGCTACCTCCTGCCGAAATCAAGGCGTGGACCTCTGCCGCCGCCGCTGAGTCGGCCCCTGCTTCCCGCCGCCGTTCCCGGGCCAGGGTGTGGTCGAAGGCGCCGGAACAACGGCCTCGATAACCTCCGGGATGCCCGCTATTCCGCCGACGGGATCCTGTTCATCAGGTCCTCCACGCTGCGACTGGCGTCCAGAATCTGATTATAACAAGTAATACTCTCGGTGTCTACGCAATCCTTCAGCTGGAGGACCTCCACGCGCCCATTGAGCTGGAACTCGATGCTGTCCCAGTTCAGAGAAACCACGGCGTCCCCGAACTTTTCCAGGCACTTGCCGCGAAAGTATGCCCGCGTGTCCCCCGGCGGCTCCACCATCGCCCGCAGAATCCTTCTCTCGTCGCTCAACCGCGCAACCCTGTCCTGTTCTTCCAGGAGCAGGAAGAGCCCCTCCTCCGGGTCGATATTGTGATATTCCAGATCCTGGCTCTGGAGCCAGGCCAGATGCCCCGGATTCTCCCAGTCCAACCCCTCGGATTCGGCGAAGGCGTCAAGCAGCCACTTCTTGGTGATCCAGTCACAGACCCCCACCAGCTCCTGCGGATCGCGCCCAAGGGAGTCCAGCACCCGGTTCCACTCGGCAAGGACCCAATCCGTTTCCTGGTCGCGGCCGGCCGCCAGGCTGCGGGCGCGCTCCAGGTAGGCCCTTTGAATCTCCAGGGCCGACCTCTTGCTGCCGTCCTGCAGCTCTACCACCCACTGGCGCGACATATCCCGCGAGATTTCCTTCAGCGCACCCACGGGATCGGCCAGGTCCAGGCGGGGCAGCAGACCGGCTTCGAGCAACTCCAGCACCAGATCGGCGCTGCCCACCTTCAGCGCCGTGGCATACTCGCACATGTTGGCGTCGCCGATGATCAGATGAAGGCGGCGGTAGCGCCTGGGGTCTGCATGGGGCTCGTCGCGGGTGTTGATCAGAGGGCGCCGGTGCATGGTGTCGACGCTGGCGATGGTCTCGAAAAAGTCAGCGCGCTGGGACAGCTGGTAGGTGGTAACCCCGGTCTTTCTCCCCGTTTCCACACCCACCTTGCCGGCGCCGGCAAAGATCTGCCGCGTCACCACGAATGGCAGCAGCCCGTCGATGATCTGCTGGAAGGGAAGCCGGCGGCTGATCAGGTAGTTCTCGTGACACCCGTAGCTGTGCCCTTCGAAATCGGTGTTGTTCTTGTAAAGCCGCACTACCCCGGACCCGCGGCCTGCGCTGCGCCGCCGGGCGCAGTTGAGCAGGATGCGGTCTCCGGCACGGTCCGAGGCCACCAGGTCGGCGAGTTGGCGGCATTCAGGAGTGGAGTATTCCGGGTGGGTGTGGTCGTTGTAGAGGCGTGCGCCGTTGCTGATGATGAGATCGCTTTTCAGATCCTTGAGGGGAATCTTGCGGCGGCGGTCCTGCTGCAGGTGGACGGTCTCGTCCTTGTCGTTGAGCAGTTCACCCACCTCGAAGCCGCGCATGTCCTGGCGCGGGTTCTCGCGCTCGTAGTCCCACAGCGCCACGAAATCCCGCTCGTCGTAGCAGCGGATGAGCTGCATGGACTCGACCACCACATCCATGCGTTCCACCCCGTCCACCTGTATTCCGTACTCGGTTTCCAAGCCCAGGAGCCGCTTCATAGACCCGCTCAGATAACCTTCTGCCCCGGCGCTTCCTGCGCCTTGTCCCGGGCGCGGACGGGAATGACGCGGACGACGTTCTCGGGCTCGTAGTCGAGGAGCTTCAACCAGTCCTCGACGCTGTCGGAGGGAGGGAAAACCTCGTTCTCGCGGAACTCCGCCCGCATCGCATCCAGCAGGTCCATCTGCCGCAGTCCGGCGCTGGCGTCGGAGGTCGCGATGGCGTTCTTGATGGCGGTCTCCTTTGCCCGCTGGACGATCGAGGCGATGAGGGCGCCGCTGGCGAGGTCCCCGAAGTGAAGGGTCTCGTGGCGGCCGCTGCGCAGGGCGACCTCGAGGAACCTGGTCTCTTCGTTCCTGGCGAAGAAGGTCTCGATGGTCGTTGCGATGAGGGCCTCTCGAGCCGCCTCCGAGCTGCCGTGCCTGGCAACCTCCTGCGGATCCAGGGGCAGGTCCGGCTTCAGGTAGATCCCCAGGATGTCGCGCGAAGCTTCGAGGTCCGGCCGACTGACCTTGATCTTGCGGTCGACCCTTCCCGGCCGCAGAATGGCCGGGTCGATGAGGTCGTGGCGGTTTGAAGCCAGAATGACGACCGCGTCGTGCAGGGACTCGATGCCGTCCATCTCGGTGCAGAACATGGGAACGACGGTGTTGGCGATGTGGTGCGAGCGCATGGAGCGGCGCGTCCCCAGGATGGATTCGGCCTCGTCGATGAAGATGAAGGGCAGGTAGCCCTCTTTGCGCTTCTCGCGGGCCTGGGCGAAAACCTCGCGCACCATGCGCTCGGTCTCTCCCAGCCACATGTTGAGGATTTCCGGCCCCTTGATGTGCATGAAATACTCTTCGACCTCGATTCCCTCCTCGCGGCGGAGATGCTGGACGAGACTGTAGGCGGTGGCCTTGCCGATGAGAGTCTTGCCGCAACCGGGCGGCCCGTAGAGCAGAAAGCCCTTGGGAGTGGAATACTGGAACTTGTCGAACAGCTGGGGATGCAGCGCGGGCAGCTCGATGGTATCGCGAATCGCCTGGATCGCCTCCTGCTGGCCGCCGATTTCGGACCAGTCCATGCTGGGCACGTCCTCGAGGAAATACTCCCTGGAATTGCGCGCCTGCAGGCGTTCCAGGGCAACCTTGAAGGCGGGGTCCAGACGCACCTCGTCTCCCACCTTGAGGTTCACCTCCCTGAGCCGCGCCGAGCGCTCGAGGACGATTTCCTGAGTACTGTGCTCCTGGGCCACCCGCAGCCTGTTCCCGTCGAGGAGATTGACGATCTTGGCCACCGGACCTGAGGGACTGTAGCCCAGGTCACCAACGACCGCGTAGGCCTCGTTGATGAGGACCCTGGCGCCCACCTGGAGGCGGGCGGCGTCTAGGCGCGGGTCCACGTTGGCATAGTACTCCGAGCCGCCGACGAAGACGGTGGCAATCCCCGCCCTGGGAGAGCCCAGGTAGATCCCGACGCGGTTGGCCGGCGCCGTCACCTTCTCCAGGGCCCCTTCCAGTTCGACCATGGTGCGCCGGGCCTCCTGGTAGGTGATCTCCCGCTCCATGAGCTGGCGCCGCAGCCGGTAGAGCAGCGGGCGCATGGGGTCCCTCTCCGGGGCCAGGGACAGGAGCTTGTCCACCATCTCCAGAACCTCGCCGTCGGAGCCATCTTCCCAGGCGGAATCCTGGTCGTACTCCTCGGGCTCCCTGCCGCGTTGGTGGGGGAAATCTTCTCTGCTCATGGGGCCGTATCCTGGGGGAAAGAAGGATCAGTAGATGACATCGCCGAGATGGCCATAGCGAATGCGGCCGGGAAGCCGCCACAGATAGGTTCCTATGACCTCGGGAATGGAAGCGGGTCCGGTGTAATACGGCCCCCGGCGGTCGGCGCGCCACGACCAGTAGATGATCATGGCCTTGCCCTTTATCAACTCCCTCGGCACCGGCCCCCAGTAGCGGCTGTCCTGGCTGTTGTCGCGGTTGTCCCCCATCATGAAGAAGTGGTCCTCGGGGACGGAGTATGGCCCGAAATTGTCGCGCCCGTGCAGCGCCGCGGAATAGGTCCTGGGATCGGCGTACTTCGCCCTGGGGGGGTCGAGGAATGGCTCCCCGTCCACGTGGAGCACCTTGTCGACGATCTCCACCTGCTGCCCTCCCACGGCCACGCAGCGCTTGATCAGGTCCCGGTCCCGGTCGGCGGGAGAGCGGAAAATGACGATGTCGCCGGGTTGGGGTTCGCGCAGCGGCGGCAGGCGCAGCAAGGTGATGTTGGTGCCGATGATGTCGATGGGAGCGCCGTAGATGAACTTATTGGCCAGGAGGTAGTCGCCCACGTGCAGGGTATCCTCCATGGAACCCGAGGGAATGAAGAAGGCCTGGACCACCGCGGTGCGGATCAACAGCGCCAGGCACACGGCGACGAGAATGGAAGAAACATAGTCTCTGACGCCTCCCGGTCCTCTTTCTCTTTTCCTGGCGGCCATAGGGTCCTTTCTGCGATCCATCCTCTCCGGAAAAATAGCAAACCCCTGCTTTTCTGTAAACAAAAGGAGGCGCGGCTGTTCCACCAGGGGACCTCCCCCGCCTGAGTTGCAGCCGCTGGCCCTTCTAAGGCTCCCGGCGCCCCGTGAAGCTGCGGACCTGCAACCCCTATACTGCCCTGGGTGCGGGCTTCTCCACTTCCGCGATAATCCCTTCGCGCCAGGACCGGATGGCCGCCTCGATGACCTCCTGAACCGCCAGTCCGTCCGCCCCCGATGCCTCGATCTCCTCCGGCGCCGCGCCGTCGCTCACCTGCTCGATCCAGCGGTCGATGCGGCTGTGGAAGGTGGCGCCGAATCCGCTGATTCCCCCCATGATGCTGTTGCGCACCACGGTCAGCTCCTCGCCGCGGCGGGGATAGAAGGTCAGCTCCTCGAAGCAGTTGTCCAGCACGAAGCGGCCGGCGCTGCCCATGACCTCGCAGCGCTCGAGGTTGTGGCGCGGCGCGGCGTCGTAGCTTCCGGTCAGATGCCCCACCACGCCGTTGTCGAACTCCATGTTGATCTGGGCGTTGGACCAGCAGACGCGCCCCGGAGCGCGGTTGAGAAAGGCCTGCACCCGCTTCACGTCGCCGCAGAAGTAGCGCATGATGTCGATGGAATGGGGGTGCAGGGCGCGCAGGTGGAACCACTCCGAGCTCTCGTTGGGATTGTCGATCCACATGGTCATGTTGATCAGGAGCAGGTCGCCCAATTGGCCGTCGTCGATCCAGGCCCGCGCCCTGGCCGCAGGGGGCACGAAGCGGTGGTTCAGATCGATGCCGAAGCACAGCCCCATCTCCTCCGCCTTGCGCACCATCTGCCGGGCATGGTCGATATCGTTGGAGATGGGCTTCTCGCACAGCACGTGCTTTCCCGCCTCGAGGCTGGCCATGGTGGGGAGGTAGTGATCTCCGCCGTTTTCGGCGCCCCCCGTCGCCACGCTCACCGCGTCGAGATCCTCGTTGGCCAGCATCTCCTCCAGGTCGGTATAGGCCGTTGCGCCGTAGGTCTCTGCCGCCGCCTGCGCCCTTTCGGCGACCAGGTCGCAGACGGCCACCAGGGAGGCTTTGTCGCTCCGGTGGTAGACCTGGGCGTGGTTGTTGCCGATGGCGCGCATTCCAACGACTGCTACTTTCAGCATGGCGACCTCCCGCTGGAGTACAGAATTTTGCACTGCGATGATGTGGAATATACGGCGGCGGCAACCACCTGTCACTTGCCCTTCCCCATTGCTTTACTCTCATGCTTCTTTAGCATAGTTTCATTGCTCGAATGACAACCGCCAAGCCGTCAGGCCGGGTGAAAGGCAGCCGCAGTGGCCACATCGTCCCTCGACGCGAAAATAAACCTTGCCGGGAAAGCCAGAGACGCATGGAGGAGGCTGACCGGGAAACCGGGCAAGGAGAGAATTCTGCACGGCTACAGATGCATCTTCGTCCACATCCCCAAAACCGGGGGCAACAGCATCATGGCCTCTCTCAACTCCCTTCCCCAACGCAGAGCAGCGGCTGAATTCCCGCCGGTAAAATATCCCAAGCACGCGAAAGCGGCGGAGGTCAAAGGGGTCGTCGGAGATCCCCTGTGGGAGGAGTACTTCAGCTTCGCCTTCGTGCGCAACCCCTGGGACCTCATGGTTTCCTCCTATGGCTGGTGGCTGCAGAAAGCGCACAAGTGGAAGAAGTTCCACCTCAACGTCAGGGAAATCGAAAGCATGGGCAGCTTTTCCGCCTTCATGCACTCACGCTACGGCAGGAGGATGATCAACAGGTCGGAGGGCGACATATTCGACTGGATATCCGAGGACGGAAGGATAATCGTCGACTTCGTGGGCCGCTTTGAATCCCTCCAGGAAGACTGGGACAGGATCTGCGATCGAATCGGCGCGCCGCGGCGTCAACTTCCCCACATGAACCGCACCGAGCGCAGGGCATCCTACAGGGAATACTACAGCGAGGAAACCAGGCGGATCGTGGCCGAGCGCTTTCACAGGACCATAGAGATGTTCGGCTATGAATTTTAACCAGGCTCCCCGGGAGAACCCCCATGCGATGGAGCTCCTCCCCTTTCCGCTTTCGCCGGTCCCCGCAAGGGCCTTGATTCCCCTGCGGTGGGGAGGATCATGAGTTCCGCCGACGGGATGAACTACGCTCCTCGCGGCAAGGCCGAGCCGGTATGCGAAGAAGGCGAGTTCCGCTTTGCCGCCATCGGGCTCGACCACGGCCACGTATTCGGCATGAGCACCTGCCTCGCAGACGCCGGTGCCGAGGCAGCGGCGGTTTACGACCGCGACCCCGCCAAGGTCCAGGCCTTCTCCAGGCTGTTTCCCGGTGCCCGCGTGGCCCGCTGCGAAGCCGAGATCCTCGAGGACCGATCCATCCAGATGGTGGCCAGTGCGGCCATCACCGCCGAGCGCGGACCTCTGGGTCTGCGCGTCCTGGACCACGGCAAGCACTACTTCAGCGACAAGGCCCCGTTCACCACCCTGGAACAGCTGGAGGAGGCCCGCGCCAAGGTGGCTGAAGCCAAGCTCAAATGGGCCGTCTGCTACAGCGAGAGGGTGCAGAACGAGGCGGCCGTATTCGCCGGGCAGCTCATCGATGCGGGCGCGGTAGGCCGCGTCCTGCAGGTTATGGGCACGGGACCTCACCGCCTCGACGCGCCCAGCCGCCCCGGCTGGTTCTTCAGGAAGGCGAGCTACGGCGGCATCCTGTGCGACATCGGCAGCCACCAGGTCGAACAATTCCTCCATTTCGCCAATGTCGAAAGCGCCCGCGTGGTGCACAGCCAGGTGGCAAACTTCAACCACCCGCAGCATCCGGAGCTCGAAGACTTCGGCGATGCCGTCCTCGTCGGCGACAACGGCGCCACCAACTATTTCCGCGTCGACTGGTTCACCCCCGACGGCCTCGATGTATGGGGGGACGGCAGGACCTTCATTCTGGGCACGGAAGGTTACATCGAGCTGCGCAAGTACATCGACCTGGGGCACAGCCTGGTGGGGAACCAGGTATACCTGGTCAACGGAGAAGGGACGCGGCACTATTCAGCCGAAGGCCAGACCGGATTCCCCTACTTCGGGGAGCTCATCCTCGACTGCCTCGAGGGCAGCGAGAAGGCCATGACCCAGGAGCACACCTTCCTCGCCGCCCAGCTCAGTCTGCAAGCCCAGGCCCGGGCGGCCCGCATCAAATGAGCCCCAGCAAGTTCGATGCCCTGGTCGACAAGGCCCTGGCCAAGATTCCCTCGCCCTTCCTCGACGCCATGGAAAACCTGGCCATCGTCGTCGAAGACTGGCCCGATCCGAATCTCGTGGAAGAGACCACCGGCGATCCCGACGAGCTGCTCTATGGACTGTTCTCAGGAGTACCCCTCCCCGAGCGCAGCATCGAGGACCGGGCCGACCTGCCGGCGGTGATACACCTCTACCGGGGTCCGCTGGAGGAAGATTTTCCCGATCCCGACGAACTGGAGCGCGAGGTGGAGATCACCCTGGTCCACGAAATCGCCCACTTCATGGGTTTCGACGAGGACATCCTTGCCCGATACGGCTACGACTGAGGTTCTCGATCCGATCTCCGGCGCGGCCTGAGCCGCCTTGACCTTCTCCTCCTGTTTCCTCAATATTCCTCCTCCCATCCACTGCAAGGAATCGCCCAATGTCCAGAACCGGGGCCGAACTCCTGGTCGAAACCCTCGCCGCCGCCGGCACCAGATACATGTTCTCGGTCTCCGGCAACCAGATACTGTCCATTTTCGACGCTACCATAGGAAGTGACATCGAGATCGTTCACACCCGGCACGAGGCCGCCGCCGTGCACATGGCCGACGGCTGGGGCAGGATAACCGAGGCGCCCGGCGTCGCCCTGGTGACCGCAGGACCGGGTCACTGCAACGCCCTGTCCGCGCTCTATACCGCGCGCATGGCCGAATCGCCCCTCCTGCTCTTGAGCGGGCACTCCCCACTCTCCCAGCTCGGCCAGGGGGCCTTCCAGGAAATGGACCAGGTAGCCATGGCCGCACCTCTTGCCAAGGCCTCCTGGCTGGCGCGGGACAGCGCGTCACTTGGGGCGGAAATCGCAGCCGCCCTCACCCTGAGCCGGGAAGGACGTCCCGGGCCCGTCCACATCAGCCTGCCCAGCGACGTGCTGGAGGCCCCGGTGAAAACCGAGGCGCCGGCCTCCCCTGCCCCTGCCTCCTGCCAAGTCCCGGACGCGGCTGTCCTGGAGGAGATCCTCGACCGTTTGGGAAGGGCTCGACGGCCCCTGATCCTCTGCGGACCGGCCATGGCTCGTGCGCGGCGATGGTCCGGCGCCAGGCGGCTGTCCCTGGCCGCCGGGATCCCCCTCCTGCCCATGGAAAGCCCGCGCGGCACTGATGACCCGTGGCTGCGCGCAGCGGGTGATTGCCTGGGGAGCGCCGATCTGGTGCTGCTCGCCGGAAAAAGATTGGATTTCAGCCTCCGCTTCGGACAGGCCCCCTTTTCCGCCGCGTGCCGCTTCATCCAGATCGACGCCGACCAGCAGGAGCTGCGCCCCAACGAGCGCGCCCTGCTCCAGCTTCGCGCCGACCCGTCCTCCGTGATGGAGAACCTGGCAGCATCTGCCTCGGAACGCCGCTGGCAGCACGACGCCTGGCGCCGGGAAGTCGAGGCGGCGCGGCGGACGGTCCCTGCCGCCTGGGACCGGGTCTCCGGCCGCAGCGATGTTCCCATCCATCCTCTGCGCCTGTGCGCCGCCTTGCAACCCCTCATCGCCGCCGGGGCCTTCCTGGTCTGCGACGGCGGGGAGTTCGGCCAGTGGGTCCAGGCCGGTATAGACGCGCCCGAAGGCCGCCTCATCAACGGACCATCGGGCTCGATCGGAAGCGCCTTCTCCCTGGGACTGGCGGCCAAGATGGCGCATCCCGAGCGCCAGGTCGTCATCTTCATGGGAGACGGGACATTCGGTTTCCACCCGCTGGAATTCGACACGGCGCGGCGCTACAACCTGCCCGTGATCGTCATCGTCGGCAACGATGCCCGCTGGAATGCCGAGTGGCAGCTCCAGCTCCGGCAATACGGCGAGGACCGTCTGGTCGGCTGCGGGCTGCTGCACTCCAGCTACGAAAAGGTGGCCGAGGCCGCAGGAGGCCACGGCGAGGCGGTACGCCACCCCAACGACCTCGCCGCGGCGGTGGAACGGGCGGTGACCTCCGGACTACCCGCCTGCATCAACGTCATCATCGACAGCGTCGCGGCGCCTGCCCCGGGTTCGAGACCCGGACGCGGCCCGGAGCGGGCCGGCGCTATGGAAGAGGATTGATTTCAAAAATCACCCGAAACACAGGAGGCGAAATGGCGAACCCTCAAATCAAATTCATCGTGGTCCCCAAAGCGAACCCGCCCGGACCCTACTCTCACGTCGCAGTGCACGACGGAACCGCCTACATCTCTTCCCAGCTGGGTTCTCCCGCCCCGGGTGAAGAGACGGGATCGATCGCGGACCAGACCCAGCGCGCCTTCGCCAGCATCGTCGAGATTCTGCGCGCCGCGGGGAGCGACCTCTCGCGGGTGCTCAAGGTCACCGTCTATCTCAGCGATTTTCAGTACTTTGCGGAGATGAACGAGGCCTACCTCGAAGTTTTCGGCGACCACCGGCCGGCGCGGACCACCATCGCCTGCAAGGAATTTCCCGGTGGATGCCAGGTGGCCTTCGACGCCATAGCCGCAGTCTGAGGCAGCCTTCCCGGAAGATGAGAATCCCTTCCCGGCGACATCCCGGGACCGGGCCCCCACCTCCACGTGCAGCCCCCTCCTGCAAACGTCTGGACGGGCGGGCATTTGTTGTCATATTCAATAGGCCGCGCGACCCCGCAAGCCACCCTTGAGGGCCTGTGGAGCACAGCCCACCTTGCGCGGCAAGGAGGATTGCCCGTCCATGGCAGCACCGCGTGGAAAACTGGACGACAAGGTCGCCATCGTGACCGGCGCTGCTCAGGGTATGGGATTCGCCATCGCCTCGCTGATGGCACGGGAAGGCGCCCGCGTCGCCTTGTGCGATATCTCCGGCGACGGCCTCAGAGAGGCTGCTGCCCGCATCGAAGGAGACGGGGCAGAGGTCCTGGCCCTGCCGACGGACGTAGGCAAGGAAGACCAGGTCGCGGCCATGGTGGAAGCCGTGCTCGACGAGTTCGGATCCATTCACATCCTGGTGAACAATGCGGGCATCCTGCACTCGACCCGCATCGAGGCCATATCTCCGGAGGAGTGGGACCTGGTAATGGAGGTTAATTTGAGAGCCACTTTTCTGTGCTCCCAGGCCGTTCTCGCCACCATGAAACGGAACGGATTCGGCCGCATCATCAACATGTCCTCTTCCGCCGGGAGGAGCGTCAGTACCCTGGGAGGCGCCCACTACACCAGCGCCAAAGCGGGAGTCCTCGGTTTTACCAGGGCGCTGGCGAAGGAAATGGCGCCCCACGGCATCACGGCCAACGCCATCTGTCCCGGCCTGATCGACACCGAGATGGTGCGCCGGAACTGCGACACGGAGAAGCTGCGCGCCTACGAGCAAAGTTTCCCCATTCCCAGACTCGGCACGCCGGGGGAGGTCGCCCGGCTCGCCCTCTTCCTGGCTGCGGATTCTCCCTACACCACCGGGGCGTCCATCGATATAAACGGCGGCGACCTGATGCTCTAGTGTCCCGTCGCAGAAATATGTCGCCATTATTCCGCCGATCCATCCCGGCTCACGGCGTTGCCTTCACTCGCCGTACACCACTGGTACGACTCGCTCAGGCGCCTTGTGAGCCGGGCGCCTCGGCGGCCCAATTTCGTCAACCTATCTCTGCGACGGGACACTAGGAACCTCCGGATCCGTTATGAAGAAAATGAAAGCCCTGGTGAAGAAATTTCCCGAACCGGGCCTGTGGCTCGAGGAGGTTCCGGTTCCGCACGTGGATGGGAGCGACGTCCTGATCAAGGTGATGAAGAGTTCCATCTGCGGATCGGACGTCCACATCTACAACTGGGATGCGTGGGCGCAACGGACCATTCCGACCCCCATGGTAACGGGTCACGAATTCGTCGGCACTGTGGAAGAGACCGGGGGAAACGTCGGCGAGTTCAAGCCGGGCGACCTGGTCAGCGGGGAGGGACATATCGTCTGCGGTCGCTGCCGCAACTGCCTCGCCGGACGCAGACATCTGTGCGCGCGTACGAGCGGTGTGGGAATCGAGCGCGACGGCGCCTTTGCAGAGTACCTGTGCCTGCCGGTGAGCAATGTATGGCACTGCGACCCCGGCATCCCAACCGACATACTCTCGTGCTTCGACCCCCTCGGCAACGCCACCCACACCGCCCTGTCCTTCGACGTGCTCGGCGAGGACGTGCTCGTCACCGGAGCCGGTCCCATCGGCATCATGGCGGTGGCCGTCGCCAGGCACGCCGGCGCGCGCTACGTAGTGGCGACCGACGTCAACCCCTACAGGCTGGAGCTCGCCCGCAGAATGGGCGCCACGCGCACCGTCGACGTGACTTCCAAGCGGGTCGGGGACGTGGCCGGCGAGCTCGGCATGAAGGAAGGTTTCGACGTCGGACTGGAGATGTCGGGAAGCGAGGCGGCCGTCGAGGACATGCTGGCGAACATGTGCCACGGGGGCAAGGTTGCCTTGCTCGGCATACCGGAGTCGAGAATTTCCATCGACTGGAACGCGGTGATCTTCAACGGCCTGACCATCAAGGGCGTCTATGGCCGCGAGATGTACGAGACCTGGTACAAGATGACGAGCATGATTCAGAGCGGTCTGGACATTTCGCCGGTGATCACCCATCACTTCCCCTATGCTTCATTCGAGGAAGGATTCGAAGTCATGCGGTCCGGCCGCTCCGGCAAGGTCATTCTCCACTGGAGCGACTGAAACAGAGGGAGGTCCACATGCTTGGCAGCATGCAGTCACACCTGCACCGGCAACTGGAGGAAATTTCCGCCAGCGGGCTCTTCAAAAGCGAGCGCACCATCACCAGTCCCCAGGGGGCGACCATAGAGGTGGCCAGCGGCGAAAACGTGCTCAACATGTGCGCCAACAACTATCTCGGTCTCGCCGATCACCCCGAGATCGTAGCCGCGGCCAAGGCCGGTCTGGACCGCTGGGGCTTTGGGCTGTCGTCGGTGCGCTTCATATGCGGCACCCAGGAAATTCACCGGGAACTGGAGCGGAGGATCTCCGAGTTCCTCGGCACCGAGGACACTATCCTCTACACCTCGTGCTTCGACGCCAACGGGGGCCTTTTCGAGACCCTGCTGGGGCCCGAAGACGCCGTGCTCAGCGACGAGCTCAACCACGCCAGCATCATAGACGGGGTGCGCCTTTGCAAGGCCCGGCGGCTGCGGTTCGGCAACTGCGACATGGGCGACCTGGAGGCCAGGCTCCAGGAAACCGCCGACTGCCGCTTCCGGCTGATTGCAACCGACGGAGTTTTCTCGATGGATGGCTTCATCGCGGACCTGCAAGGCATCTGCAGCCTCGCAGACCGGTACGGCGCCCTGGTCATGATCGATGATTCCCACGCCGTCGGCTTTCTCGGCAGGGAAGGCAGGGGGACCCACGAATACTGCGGCGTAATGGACCGGGTCGACATCATCACCGGCACCCTGGGAAAGGCCTTGGGCGGCGCCAGCGGCGGCTACAGCAGCGGCCGCAAGGAAATCGTCGACATGCTGCGCCAGCGCTCGCGGCCCTATCTCTTCTCCAACACCCTCGCCCCCAGCATCGTCTCCGCCTCGATCCGGGCCCTCGAGATAATTTCCTCCTCCACCGGACTGCGCGACAAACTCGAGGAGAACACGCTCTATTTCAGGGAAAAGATCGCCCAGGCCGGTTTTGAAGTCAGACCCGGCACCCACCCCATCGTGCCCATCATGCTTGGGGACGCGGTGCTTGCCCAGAGGATGGCCGCCAGACTCCTCGAAAGGGGCGTTTACGTGGTCGGCTTCTTCTACCCCGTGGTTCCCCGGGATGCAGCGCGGATTCGGGTTCAGATATCCGCCGCCCACTCCAGGGAGGATCTCGATTTCGCGGTGAAAATGTTCGCCGAAGTCAAGGATGAATTCGGCCTCTAGGGGTTGACGTGAAGCAACCCGGACAGGAAGATGCCAAGGCTGCCGGCACCCCCAACCCTCACACTGAGGGTTCCTCCGCCGCCCTGCGCATGGGGATGCGGCTGTTCCTGGCGTCGCTCGCGGTGCTCTTTGCAGCGGGGGTCGTCGGCTATCTGGTCATCCGCGGCAACAGCGGATCCGCTCTGCCTCCCGGCTCGATCGAGCTTCCGGCAGGGCTGTGGGCATCAACCGCAGTCCTGCTGGTATCCGGGTTGACCACCCGCGCTGCCCTTGGCGGCCTGCGCCGCGGCAGCGCCGACGACCTGCGCCGCTGGTTGAGCTCGACCTGGGTGCTTGGCGCGGTCTTCATGGCCATTCAGGCCCCGTGCATGGTGGACTTGCTCAGATCCCACGAGGTGGCGCTGGAGCAGAAGAATGCAAGTATCTACGGAATTGCCGCAGCTCTCATCCTCATCCACGCCCTGCACGTGATCGGAGGCATGGTTCCCCTGAGCTGGTTGACCCTGCAAGCCTTGCGCCATGGCCTGGACAGGGTGCGAATACCCTCCCTCCAGCTCTGGACCAACTACTGGCACTTCCTCGAGGTGGTTTGGATCATCCTCCTGGCCCTGTTTCTCATCACCTCCTGATCCCGGCCTGTTCCTGCAGGGCACTCCCCTTCTCCTGCACCTTTCCCTCAGGACTTCTCCCGGCTCCCCGTCCCGTCCAGACACCCCTGGTCTTCAAGGCAGAAAGGTGTTCGGGTCCTCCAGTTTCTCCGGGAGGTAGGTGCTGATCACATGGTTGAGGTTGTGTACCGCGAATGCCTGCTGCTCCGCCCGGTAGCCGGATTCCCTCAGCGCGGCGAGGGCCTTCTGCCACCTCTTGTAATGCTGAACGAAGGGGTCGTTCCTGAGGGCGTCGTCGATGCGCTTGATATCCACCTCGGTCATTCTATGGGTCGGCAGGCCGTAGCGTCTGATGTCGTCCGGCGTAACGCCGAGGAACCTGGCTTTGGGCACGCAGAAGAACTCGTTGATGTGGGCGGCGTTGCCCGAACCGACCTTGAGGGTCCGGTAGATGTTGCAGATGCCGTAGGGATCGCAGTCCACAAAGGCGTAGACCGGTATCCCGAGGTCGTCGGAGAGGCGGCGAATGAAACGCCGCGTCGCTCTCGTCGGCACCCCTCCCATCGACACCAGAATGCACTGGGCCACGCGCCAGAAACTGTGCTTGACCAGGCGCTGAAACATCCCCGCGGTCTCGATGGCCAGAACGAACCTGGCGTCCGACTCGAAACGGAGCTCCTCGACCGAAATGGGGATCGAGTAGGCGCCGGAGCCGAATCGGGTGCAGTCGATCTCCAGTTCTTCGCCGCTGTCGCGGTCGCGGTCGACCACGATCAGATTGCCGGCCACCTCACCGCCCTTTTCCTCGGGGACGAACCCGAGCTGCTCGCGGTTGACCAGGAACAGTGATTCAACGTCGTCCAGCACCGTGTCCGACTCGACCTGTTCGGCGAAGCGGATCTCCTCGCTCCATCCCTTTGCGACGTAATACGCCTCGCGCTTGGTGGCGATATCGTCGGTTTCGATCAGGGTCTTCGAAAGAGCGATCATCTTGAGCGACTGGGCGAAGGTCTTGACCGTGGATACCGTCAGGGTGCGCTCCTTGGTCTTGCGACCCATCTCGAAAAATCCGGTTCTGGGATCGAAGCGCACATTGCTCAGGCTGCGCAGCGGAAAGCGCATGGAGGGTTTTTGCCTGCGCAGAATCTTGTCGCGGATCTTTCCGCCCTCCAATTCAATCTGTCTGATCAACCGGTTCACGAGCGGCTCCTCTCAAGCATGGACTGAAGATTTTCCTCGATCTGGTTTCTTTTATCTGCACCGTCTCCCGTGATGTCCTGCAGAGCCTGGGCGATGTGGCCCATGTACTGCCCTATGTAGGACTTCCTGCGGGCGGCGTCGGCCGCCCGCCGCTCGCGGCCGATGTGCTCTCCCACCCGCCGGCCGCATTCCTGCAATCCCAGGCGGATCTCCCTCATGATCTCGGGGTAGTGGGCGATGGCCTCTTTGCTCTCCGAGGTGAAGGGCACCCACACCGAAGCCACGTGCACCGCGACGAGGAGCGGCCCGGTGGGCATGGCTCCCGAGCTCTGGCTGATCCGGTAGTTGCGCCATTCCACCCCGATCATTGTTCTCGCAATGGCACAGGCGGACTGCTGGTAGAGCAGAGGCACGCGGTTGGCGAAGCGCATAAGTCCCACGTTCCCTTCCGGATCGATATCGCCGCCGAAGGCCATGGCCACCTCGACCTGAAACGGATTCCCGCGGTAGACCCCGGGCGGCCGGGTCCCCGACGTGTAGAACGCCGCCTGGACGCTCTGTTGCAGGCTGTTCTGAAGCAGATCGGCTCCGATAGGCACGATGCAGTCGGTGGGAGGCTTCATCAGCCTGGTGGCGTTTATGACCTTGAATAGCCGGTCGCTCTCCCCCCGGGCGATGCGTCTGGGCCGGGAGTCGGGGGCGAGGTCGGAGCGCTGGCAGATTTCCTTGGCCGCCCGCACCGAGACGCGGCAAAACTCCCTGGTCAGGAATCCCTGCAAGCTGCGATGGGGCGTGGACTGCAGCATCTTCATCAGCACTCCCAATTCGATGCCGTGCGGATGGGGCCTGACCTCCGCAGGTTCCGGCGGCAATGCGCTGGCCGAGTTTTCGTAGGATGTCCTGCGGCCGTCCGGTGCGGCGTAGGTCAGGTGCAGGTGAGGATTGGCCAGCGCCGTCTGGCGCAGGTACTCGTCGACGGATTGGCGTCCGCGCAAATAGCGCGCCTCCATCTCGATCTCCACCACCGTTCCCCGGGGGGAGTCCCATTCAACGTCCTCTTCCCGGACGATTTCGGGCTTGTTCCTGGTGGTGTTGATCTGAATCTCGTACTGGTGGGCAGGGCTCCGCGGTCCGGTCCGCGAGACGATCCGGGTTGGCTTGCCGGTAGTCAACTGCCCGTACATGCTGGCCGCCGAGATGCCCATGCCCTGCTGGCCGCGCGACATCTTGAGGCGATGGAACTTGGATCCGTAGAGCAGTTTGCCGAATATGTTGGGGATCTGGCTCTTGACGATGCCGGGGCCATTGTCCTCCACCCGCATGACGTAGCGATCTTCGCCAAACTGCCTGATGCCTACCTGGATTCTGGGGAGGATTCCCGCCTCCTCGCAGGCGTCGAGGCTGTTGTCCACGGCTTCCTTTACCCCGGTGAGCAACGCCCTTCGCGGGTTGTCGAAGCCGAGCAGGTGGCGGTTGCGGCTGAAGAATTCGGAGACCGAGATCTCGCGCTGGCGGGCGGCCATGGACTGGGCGGTCTCCCGGCCGTTCGCCGAAGCCCTCCGCCGCGGCTTTCCGGGACCTCCTCGCGCTGCGGGGGGTTCAGATGAGGTGATTTCAGTCATTTGAAATTCCAGGGGAGGAGCCGATTGTCGACGTCGCCGCGGCCTGGATGGGCCGGGCCCACTGCACTATCAGGGGAGAGGGACAGGTGGGCAGGACGCCCGAGGATGAAATAAGGTAACCATCTTCAAAGCGCCGTGTCAACAGGACCCATTAAGCGATGAATGCGATAAACCTTGATAATTCCATACCTTGGATTATATTCTCTCAGATTCTGTTACTTTCCTCGCTCACCAACAAAGCTCACCAACAAATCCGAGAGGTTGCCTGAATCATGGCGGACGACGACAAGATAATGACCGATGAGGAACTTTATTTCTTCGACACTTTCGGATACCTCAAGATCGAACAGGCAATAGACGAGGAGACCGTCAAGGAAGCATTCGAAGCCTCGGAGCGAGTGGTCAGGGATCACCCCGAGCTCTACCAGGACGCCCACTACGGGGCAAAGTACTCCGGGGCCTTCATCTTCGACAAGACCCTGGAGAGGCTGCCCCGCAGTCGAAAAATCCTTGGTTACGCCTGTGCCCTGCTCAACAACTTGCCCCGCCTCCGCGGCGGCCAGCTGATGCTCAACTGCGCGCACCACACCGACCACGGATTCCACTGCCAGAAAGAGATCGATCGATACAGGCCCGAAGACGCCCCCGGGTTCTTTGCCAACTACGGAACCAAGTCGATCTACTGCGATCTGTTCACCGCTTTTCTCTATTTGACCGATGTGCGTCCCGGGGACGGCGGACTGGTGGTGATTCCCGGATCGCACAAATCCGAGTTCTACTATCCCAAGGAGAATCCCTACCCCCTGGATATGCATGGAGCCGTCACCGTGACCGTCAACGCCGGGGATGTCATCATCATGCCCCTGCGGCTGGTACACGGCGCGCACAAATGGCGGCCGACGGACCGGGACCGGAGAATGATGTTCTACACCTTCGGTCCCCAGGACGTGTACAGCCCGGGCCCGGACACAGACATCCAGAGAGCGCGCGACGCCAACATCGAACTGGACCCGGAAACCATCGACCTTATGAGCATTACGGAAAAGGGCCTCAAGGGCGATCTGAAGGAAGTGGTGCGAAAACATCTCGAGCTTCACGGCTAGACCGCCCCGACAGCCGACCCCAAAACTCCCCCTTACCGGCGGGCAGCCTCCCTGGTGATAGAAGGCCGGCTCAACCCGCGCTTGTCAAGGGCTGCCCCGCGGCAATAGCCAGCACGACAGCATCTTCCATGCCAGGTCATGAAAGAAAGGACATGTCTGCATCCACCAATGCCGACGGACTTCCCGCCATCGAGTTGAGCGCAGAGCAGCGCTATGTCTTCGACACCCGGGGCTGGCTCTGTATTCCAGCCGTCCTTGGAGCCGGTGACATCGCCGAAATGCGCGATTTCTCCTACCAGCTTGCCAGGGACCCGGATTCGATTCCGGTCAGCGCCCGCTCCTCCATAGGCGGACCCCTGCAAAGGCTGATGGACCATCCCGTGGTCATCGGCTTCATGAACGAGTTCGTTGCCCACGAACCGCTGGCCTCGGAGGATGGCTACGGCTTCCGCCTCGATGGGTCCAACCTGACCATCAGGCCCTGGGGTCCAGGCAACAAGACCTTTCGACCTCACGGCGGCAGCGGGCTGCTCAACTTTCCCGGCAATCACCACACCTACCACCTCAGGCCCGGCAGGGCCAACAGCGGCCTCACCCGGGTGGTCTGGGAACTCAATCCCATCCTGAAAGGGGATGGCGGCACCCGCTTTTTGTCGGGCAGCCATAAAGCGGCCTTTGACCGTCCCCCGGTAACCGATCATGAGGACCATCCACTCTGGGAAACCTATGAGTGCCCGGCGGGCTCCGTTCTTTTCTTCACCGAGGCCATCACCCATACCGGCGTCGTCTGGAAGAGCAAAGAGCGGGAGCGCTGCGCCGTCTTCAACTGCTACAACACGGTGGGCAGCAAGTGGCATGTCTGGGAGCCCCCCGAGGAAGTACTCCAGGCCCTTGCGCCCAAGCGCCGGACCCTGGTCCGGCCTGTCTACTGTCAGGACAACCGCGTCAATCCCGGTGAGCGGGATCACCCCGGGAACTCATTTTTCCCCCGGCGCCATCCCGAGCCGGTCCGATAAAATAGGAGATCACGGATGTTGAAGGAGAGACAATCATGACCAGCGACCTGGACCCGAGACGGCACCTCGAACTCGAAGGCACCTGCAATACCAGGGACATCGGGGGATATGCCACCAGCGACGGAAGGCAGACCCGCTGGGGAAGGCTGCTGCGCTCGGACTCCCTGCACAACCTTTCCCCCGATTCCCAGCAGGTCCTCCTGGACTATGGCCTGCGCTCGGTCCTCGACCTCAGAAAGAGCGCGGAGATGCAGGAAAAGCGCAACGTCTTCCTCTGCTCGAACGCCCTTCAGTACTTCCACCAGAATATGGTGGGAGACACCCTGATCAGGGAACGCGAGAGTATTCCCCCCTCACTGGACTATGTCGAGCACATGCGATGGTCCTACTCCGTGGTCCTGGACCGGCGCAAGTCCCATATTCACGACACCCTCTGCCTTCTGGGACAGCGCGGCACTCTTCCCGCCCTGGTCCACTGCGCCGGAGGCACCGAAAGGACCGGGCTCATCATCGCCCTCGTCCTCGGCATCGCCGGTGTACCGGAGGAGACCATAGCCGCCGACTTCGCCCTGACTGCCCGCCTCACCTACGCGCAGCACCTGGCGAACCATCCCGAGCTCAGCCCCGCCACCTACACACTGGAGGACCACCAGGACCGGCATTGCCGTCCCGATACCATGCTCGCCGTCCTTCGCACCCTCGAAGAGCGCTATTGCGGCGTGGTGGGCTACGCCCGCAACATCGGGATGAGCGAGGGTCAGATTCTCTCGCTGCGAGAGGCCATTGTCGAATAAAGACATGCTCGCCCGAATCAGGCTAGGAAAATGCAACACTGCACATCGAGCGATTGTGCAGGGAAGCTGTTCGGACCCTCCCAAAAATGGGACCTCGGGGTCCGTCAGTTCCCCGAAACCCTGAACCAGAACCATATGGAGGTATATATGAGACTCTGCAAAAGGTGGATTTCGATTGCGGCAGGCGCGGCCTTGCTGATGTCCGCCACGGCGCATGCCCAGGCATCCGGAACCATCGAGGTCACCATAGTCGACGACTCCAACGAGAAGGGGCTCGAATCGGCCCTGGTCTACATCCCGGGAATGGACATTGGCGGCTTGTCGGGCGAGAATGGCCGCTTCACCATGGTAGGGGTGCCGGCAGGAGGTCACGAGGTGAGGGCAGACTTGATCGGCTACCTGCGCGCGACCGCGACGGTCGTGGTGCAGGCCGGGCAGACGGCGGTGGTCGAGTTGCGCATGAAACCCTCGGCCATCCTCCTCGATGAGACCGCTGTGACCGGGACCGCCATCAAGGACTCCCACATCAGCTCGACCTACGCAGTCGCCGTGACCGGGCGCGACGAGTTGGCCGAGCAAGGGTCGCCGCAGGCGGTGGATTTCTTCAAGAACCTGAGTGCCAGCCACGGGGTGATCGGCGAGCGCAGCAGTTGGTACAACGCCAATCAGGCCGCCACCCTTTCCGAGAGCATAGCCAACGTGAACCTGCGTGGTCTGGGGGCCTCGCGGACCCTGGTGTTGATCAACAGCCGCCGCCAGACCTATGTCCCGGCGCGCCTGATCGGCGGCCGCTTCGTCGATGTGAACGCCATCCCTTCCATCGCCCTCGACCGGGTCGAGGTCCTCAAGGAAGGGGCCGCGGCCATCTATGGATCGGACGCCGTCGCCGGGGTCGCCAACTTCCTGACCCGCTCCGACTTCACGGGATTTGAAGTCTCCGCCAATCACGAGTACATCGCCGGCGCAGGGGACACCGACGTCGGCGCCATTTGGGGCGGCAAGCTCGGCGGGGCCCACGCGGTCGTGGCCGGCGAATGGCGCGGGCGCCGGGCCTTGCCGGCAACCGAAAGGGACTACCTGCTGCAGCCGTGGCACGGCGGGGGGCAGCGCCTCGGCTGGTCGAGCATCGGCAACCCGGGCACCTTTGCCGTCGGCGCCCCGGCGCCCTGGACCGCTGCCATCCACGCCCCGCGTTGCTCGGAGTTCGGAGGCTTCCGGGAGTCCTGGACCTGCCGCTTCCGCTACCAGCAGTACGAGAACCTGATCGAGGAGATGAGCCATACCCGTGGTTTCGCCGAGATCAACGGTGCCCTCGGCAATGGCACGGAGTATCACTTCGAGGGCCTGTGGGCAGCGGCCGAAATCCCCAGCTGGTACACCACGCCCTCGTACCCACCCTTTCCCCTGACGGACACGAGCATCCAGGAGGTCGCGCCCGGCCACCCGGGCCGGCAGGCCTTCTGCGAGGACTACGGCGCCCAGGATGGGGACCTCTACTATGACGAGTGCCAGGCCGAGGATAACTGGTACTTCAACGGCCGCCCCTTCGGCAACTCGGGGCCCGGGCGCACCCTGGGCCGCGATTCCAGGACCTTGCGCCTGGCGGCCTCCGCGAATGGCGACTTCAAGTCATTCGGCGGCCGGGAGACCCAATTCGACCTGGGCCTCTCGTACTCCCGCACCGAGGGCAACTACAACCTGCCGGGGGTGTACATCGAGCGGCTCTTCCTCGGCTTCCGCGGGTTCGGCGGACCCGATTGCGGCGTCGGCGTGGAGGCGGACCCCGGATCCCTGGCCGGGATGCGGCTTGGCCCGCTCAACGGCCAGGTGGCCGGACAGGGCGGCTGCCAGTACTACAACCCCTTCAGCAATGCCATCGAGTTCACCGATCAGTACGGCTCGGATTACGAGAACCGGCCGAACCCCGGTTACCGGCGCGATCTCAGGAACAGCGAGGAGTTGCGGCAATGGCTGAACCAGGAAGTCGATTTGCAGAGCACGGCGGACATGCTGGTCGCCGATGCGACCCTGAGCGGAACCTGGATCGAGAACGTGGCCAGTTACGCCGCCGGCTATCAGCTCCGCCTCCTCAATGCCAGCGGCGATCCCAACGACCCAGGCGACGTCACCATCAACCCCTGTCCGGTCGTCGGCGACAAGAGCTGCTCAGCCGAGGACAGGTTCGGTCCCTATGCCTTCACCAATGTGAATCGGCCCTACGATGAGTCGCAGACGGTGCATCGCATCTTTGCCGAGGTGCCCCTCAGCCTGGGTTCGCGCTTCGACACCCAACTCGCGGCCAACTACGAGTTCCACGATGTGGCGAGCAGTTTCGACCCCAAGATCGGATTTCGCTACCAGCTGGTGGAATCCTCCACCCAATCCGTGTTTCTGCGCGGCTCGCTGCAGACGACCTTTCGCACCCCGTCGCTGGACGACGTGAACGAAAGCCCGCTCTCGACCCTCGAGTGGATCAATGAAACGGGCGCTTATCAAACGGTGGACCGGATCGGGAGCAAGGACCTCAAACCCGAACGGGCATTTACCTATAACGCGGGTATCGTCGTGGTCACCGAGGCGGGCTATGACGCTACATTCGACTACTGGAGCTACGATTTCAGCGATGTAATCGGTGCGATGCCGCACGGGGCCATAACCGCCTTGTATGCCGATGAAGCCAACAAGGATGCCCTGAAGCGGTTCATCGTCTGCCCGGATGGGGTAGGCACGGGCACCTGCGCGGCCTCCGAGCTCGAGCGGGTGCAGGTGGATATCGTCAACTGGCCTGGGGTGAGGACTTCGGGATTCGACATGCATCTGGGCTCGCGGATGCCCGCGGGCGCGGGGCAGTTCTCGGCCAGTCTGGACGGCAGCTATATCCGCCAGTACGAGACCAAGGCCCTGATGCTGGGCGATCTGGTGCTGCAGGAAGCCGCGGACGCTGCCGGCTACCTGAACTTCGGCAATCCGATCGCGACTTCCCTGCCCAAGTTGAAGGGGCGGGCATCGGCAGGCTATCACTGGCAGTCCTATGGCCTCGTGAGCTACCTGAACTACATTCACTCCTACGAGGACCGGGGTTCGATGGCCTCCGACAATGCCGCCGTCAAAGACCTGTTCGGTACCATCGACCGCTACGTCACCTGGGACATAAGCTTTCTATACACCCTGCCCAGGGGCGTCAACATGGTGCTCTCGGGAATGAACCTGCTCGACACCAGGCCTCCTCTGGTCAACATCGAACAGGCCTACGACGGCTTCACCCACGATCCCAAGGGGCGCAGGGTGAAGCTCGCGGTTTCCTGGCAAATTGGTCTGTAGAGCCCAGGGCAAATGGACCAGTCCCGCCCGGGCGGACCGGCCTGCACCGCCTGACCAAAGGGCCACCTGAAGCCGGCGTACTACCGTTGTAGACGTTCCCGCAGGAAATGCGATGTGGGGCTCAACGGAGATGGCCGCGGTGAGAATGGCGCGATTCCGGCGGCCACCACCAGGCTGACTGCGCCCTGATCAGCCGCCCGACCTACCTGTCCACACGGGGGACATGGAAAGGAGGGACTGGGACCGTCGGATCTGCCCATTCCTCTCCAGGGATTCCAACCTGGGGCAGCGCCTGCCCCCCGGTGAATGAACGGGCCTTTTCCGGTCAGACCTGCAGGGGATGCTCCGCCTTCGGACGGCATTTTCCGGCGTTCGGCGGTTTGCCGCATATTCCTCCAGGTCCGTTCATTCATGCTTGCCCTTTCCACTACTGTTCGGGGGCAAATTAACCGAAAAACGCAAACAAGCCTTCTCAGCACACTCTGATTCATGCCCGGAATAGAAACCGCAAATCTGCCGATCCACCGGGAGTACCGGAAGCTTTTTGGAATGGATATCCATCTGACTCCGGTGTTCGTGATTTCCGCAATCATCATTGTCGCCTTCCTCATCGGGACGCTGCTGTTCAGGGAAGCGGCGACGGAAGTTTTCGGAAACACCCGCGAGTGGCTCACCACCAGGTTGGACTGGTTCTTCATGACCACCACCAACCTCATCCTTCTCTTTTGCCTGTACGTGGCCATCTCTCCTCTGGGCAGGGTGCGGCT
Source organism: Candidatus Latescibacterota bacterium (assembly GCA_965208105.1). Classification (GTDB taxonomy): domain Bacteria; phylum Latescibacterota; class UBA2968; order UBA8231; family UBA8231. The sequence continues at coordinate 4,778,197 of OZ242318.1, read as the reverse complement.
GGGCGGGAGGGAAGCAGAACCGGAGTACTCCTACATCACCTGGTTTTCCATGCTCTTTGCGGCGGGGGTGGGAATAGGCCTGCTGTTCTACGGGGTTGCGGAACCGGTCTACTACTATATGCACCCGCCGCTGGGAATTACCGCCGGAACCGGGGAGGCGGCAGCCCTCGGCATCGCGGCCACGGTCTTCCACTGGGGGCTTCACGGCTGGGGCATATACGGGCTCGTCGGACTGGCGCTCGGGTACTTCGCCTACAACCGGGGACTTCCCTTCACCATTCGCTCCGGGTTTTATCCCCTGTTCGGCGACCGCATCTGGGGCTGGCCCGGGCACGTAATCGATACCTTCGCGATCTTCGCCGGCCTGTTCGGGCTCGCCACCTCCCTGGGGCTGGGGGTCAAGCAGCTGACCTCGGGCCTGAACTACCTGTTCGGTGTTCCAGCGACCGGCACCACCATGGTGGTCCTGATCGTTGGGATAACCGCCGTTGCCCTGGCATCGGTGCTGGCAGGTCTGGATTCCGGTATCAAGCGGCTCAGCCAGTGGAACATGATCCTGGGCTTCCTTTTGCTGGGGTCAGTCATCGCGCTCGGACCTACCCTCTACATCTTCGCCGGCATGGTCGACGCCCTCGGCAGCTATCTCGCCAAGATCGCCCCTCTCAGCAACTGGGCAGGGCGGGAGGACACCGATTTTCTGCATGGCTGGACGACCTTCTACTGGGCATGGTGGCTCGCCTGGGCCCCATTCGTCGGCACCTTCATTGCCCGCATTTCAAAAGGACGCACGGTGCGCGAATTCATGATTTTCGTGCTGATCCTGCCGGTGGCGGCCGGCCTGCTGTGGTTCGGCACCTTCGGCGGCACCGCACTGCACCAGCATATCGTCGGTGGATATACCGGGGTGACCGAGAACGTCGAGGCCTGGCGCCTGGAGATCGCCCTGTTCAAGATGTTCGACGAGCTTCCCATGGGGACGCTGCTTTCGTCCTTCGCCATTCTTCTGACGGTCCTGTTCTTCGTCACCTCTTCGGATTCGGGATCACTGATCCTGGACACCATAGCCGCGGGCGGCAGAATCGACGCTCCGGTAGCCCAACGGGTATTCTGGTGCACCATCGAGGGACTGGTCGCAATAGCCCTCCTGCTCGGTGGAGGTCTGAACTCGCTGCAGGCCGCCTCCCTCGCCACCGGCTTCCCCTTTGCGATTGTCCTCCTCGGATTAGCCTTCTGCGTCTGGTCGGGGTTGCGCCGCGAGGTGCGCCAATCCCCCTGACTGACTGGAGGGTTCCGAAAGGATGAAGGGAGTGCCGGTGCCCGGCTGATGATGGCTGTTTGCCCTGACCTGGGGACCGAGCTTCCGGAAGGTTGTCACTCTTCTGCTGGAGAGGTCTCATCACGGGTGCCTTGCGGTTCCACCCGCACCCGCTTCCTGTGAAGGGTCGGGTCCTCAAACGCCGGCCTTGAGCCTCGCAAAGGTCAGCCTGTCGTCGAGGAGGACAAGGGCGGCGAAGGTTTGAATATCGGTGCGCGATGGGTCGAGCCGGGCAAGGGATCCGCGCAGGAAGCGCCAGTGACCTTCGCTGCGCGGACCAAATGCCAGCAGCCCTTCGTTGAAGCGCGCCTTCTCACTGTCGCTTTTGCCTGACAGCCGGCTATCGAGCCACTCCGTCACCTCCTCGTCGCTTGCGCAGGAGGCAATGGCCCCGGCGAAGATCTTCGGGTCGATACCGAGAAATTCGAGGACCGCCCGGTCCAGACCTGAATCCTCCCCGTACCAGTACCCTCCCAGGCAATTGCAGCGCGCCGCCCTGAACTTGTCGATCATCCGCGCCAGGCAGGCGAGGCCACCGACGCCCAGGTCGAAGGGACTGCGCGGCGGGTGCCGGCGCAGGTCGGTCAAGCCGAAGCTCAACTCGTCGTCGAGGTCCTGCAGGTCGAAGAAAGTCTCGATTTCCCCGCACTGGGGGGCGACCTCCGAGCGGCGCCTTTCCAGCCGCTGGCGCATCGCCCCGCTGCGGCCGAGGTTGGCCTGCCGGACGTTGAAAACGCTTTTTTCGGCGGGCGATTTTCCGCAACGGCGAGCGATTTCCTCACTCAGCTCGTCGTCGTTGGGATTTCCACGCGCAACTCGGCAAAAGACCTCCTGGTCCAGGCCCAGAAAGTCCAGAATCGCCCTGTCCTGGCCCGAATCGACCCCATAGCGGTACTCGCCCAGCTTTCCGCACGTTGCTGCACGGGCCTTGTCGGCCATTCGGGCCGCTCCAAACACACCGAATACACTGCGGACATAGGGACTGCGCGGAGGCTCGCGGGTCAGGTCCGAGTCCCTGAACGCCCCCCAGTCATCCAATTCAATGGAGGAGAACACCGTCCTGACGTCCCTGCGGTCCGGGGCGTACCTGGCGACCCGCTCCGCGAGCAGCCGATGGTGCAATTCGTCCTGGGGCTCGCGGGTCAGGTGTTCCTCGTTGAAGGCAGCGATCGCCGCCTGGCTCTTCCGGGCCTTATCCAGGGCCAGCTCGCCCAGGGAATCGTCGTCCAGTTCGCCGGCCGACCTGGCGAACTCGGCGGCTTCCATGTTGATGAATCGGAGAACCTCGGCATCGAGGCCCGAGTCGTCTCCGTACTTGAACTCGCCAATGGTGCCGGCGTTGTGGCCGCGCGCCTTGTCGATCATGCGCGCCAGCCCGACAATTCCGGCGACACTGTCGTTCGAAGGGCGGCGTGGAGGTTGCCTGGTCAGGTCCATTTCCGCACTCCGTGGATAATTTGCACCATGGCCCTCCTACCTTTGGGCGGGCTTCGCCGCATCGAGTTTCCAGCCGATTGTTGCCGCTATTTTCACGATCCTTCTCCCTGTCGTCCGCCGGGCCCGGTCAGAGGCTGTCTACCCCATGGAACCGGGCTCCCTTTCCGGCCTGAAGGTTTCCATCGGCCTGGACTGCCGCAGCGAAGTTGCCTATGATATTCGTCCGGCCGGCCACAGCATGGGCCTGCCCTGCCGATAAATTCCCCTTACATGACCAGGCCACTTTCAAAATGACCATCCTCACCCAAGATAACCTGGACTTCTTCCGCCACAAGGGATACCTGGTTCGCACCGACCTGCTGAATCCCCGTGAAATAGGGGAGTTCGTCGGTCTTTTCGACGCCGATCGCAAGAAGGCCCCCTTTCGGTGGATGCGACGGGGCACCCAGGACGGCAACTACGACGCCCTGGTAACCACTCCTGAGTTCGACGCAGTGGTCCGCCATCCTCGCATCATGCAGGCCGTTGAAGAGCTCATGGGCGGCCCCGTCTGCTTCGGTGAGATCGGCATTCGCTCCATGGGACCATACGACGGCGAGGTCAAGCAGCACTGGCACCGCGATCGTCCACACTGGAACGCTCATCCCCTGCGCATGGACTATATACAACTCATGCTCTACCTCACGGATGTCGACCAGACCACCCACTGCTTCTCAATTTCGCCCGAGTCCATCGACGATCCGGTCCTGGATGACAACGCAAAACAGCTCCAGCGCGCCGGCTGCGTCCATATCCACGGCGCGGCCGGCACGGTATGCCTCTTCAACGTGGCGCTGCTGCACACCGCCACCACCCGCCCGACCCGCAATGAGCGCAAGACCGTGCAGGTCTACTATGGCCACCGGGGACGCCCTTACCTGGCCAATGACTCGTTGATCCCTCCATCCTTCTGGAAGTATCACCTCGATCCGGAGGTGCGGTCCTTTTACGGCAATCTGAACGAGATCACGCGCATTTACATGCGCGCCTTCGGGGTGGATGGGCCGGCTTGATTGCCGCCGATTGGAAACTCCGGACGAACTACCGAGGATGGTTCCCGCGGAGAAATTCATCGCCGGGTGCCGTTCTTTTCCCCGGGCGATCCAGCAGCCGTGGCATGCTCCGAAATTCAAACCTACAGGACGGTGAACCGTGACGGGCAACGAGGTATTGGCGAAGATTCTGAAAGCCGAAGGGGTCGAGTGGGTCGCAGCATTTCCCAACAACGCGCTGATCGACGCGGTGGTCAAAGAGGGCATACGGCCGATCATCTCCCGCCATGAAAGAACGGGCGTGAATATAGCCGATGGCTTCAGCCGGGTCGCCAACGGCAGGAGGTTCGGCGTATTCGTCATGCAACAAGGTCCGGGAGCCGAAAACGCCTACGGCGGCGTGGCGCAGGCCTACGCCGACTCCATTCCGATTCTGGTGCTGCCTGCCGGGCACGCGCGTCCGGTCAACCAATCCCACCCCAACTTTGATTCTGTTGAAAACTACCGCGGCATAACCAAGTGGTCGGCCCACGTCAACATGGCAAGCCGTATCCCCGAATTCATGCACATGGCCTTCAGCCAGCTGAAGCACGGGCGGCCGGGTCCGGTCCTTTTGGAGACTCCGGTGGATGTTGGCGCCGAGACCTTCCCCGACGCCGGCTTCGACTACCTGCCTTCGAGATCATTCAAGTCTGCCGGCGATGCCGACGATGTGCGAGACCTGGTCAAGACCTTGCTGGAGGCCTCCTTTCCCCTCATCAACGCCGGCCACGGTGTACTGTGGGCCGAGGCAGCCCCCGAACTGCTTGCCTTCGCCGAGCTGACCCGGATTCCGGTGCTCACAACCCTGGCCGGCAAGAGCTCATTCCCCGAAACCCATCCCCTGGCACTGGGCGCTGGCGCATATTCCGCCACCGGCATGGTGCGTCATTTTCTCGACAAGACCGACTTCGTGCTCGGCCTGGGGACCAGTTTCTCCAACAATCATTTCAATACCTCCATGCCCGAAGGAGTCACCCTGGGGCAGGTAACCAACTGCGCCGAGGACCTTGGCAAAAACCGCAACGTGCGCTGCGGTGCGATTGGCGACGCGAGGATTGTCCTGCGCCAGATGATCGAGGAGGTGAAGCGCCAGGGAGGTGAGAAGCGACGCGGGGACCGCCGTGACATCGCCCCCGCTATTGCCAGCTCGAAGCGGGCATTCCTGGCGGAGTGGGGCGCCAAGCTGCACTCCGACGAGGTCCCCATCAACCCCTACAGGGTAATCACCGAGCTGGCCAAGGCAGTTGACGCCGCCAACGCGATCGTCACTCACGACTCGGGATTTCCCCGCGACCAGTTCGTTCCGTTCTGGGAGCCGGTCGCGCCGAGGGGATATCTTGGATGGGGCAAGTCGACCCAGCTCGGCTACGGGTTGGGACTGGCGCTTGGGGCAAAGCTGGCGGCGCCGGAGAAACAGGTCATCAACATCATGGGAGACGCATCCTTCGGAATGGCGGGAATGGATGTCGAGACGGGTGCGCGGGCGGAAATCCCCATTATGACAGTCGTCCTGAACAATGGCCTGATGACCAACTATTCCCACTACATGCCCGCTGCCACCGAGCGCTGGGGCAGCAACCGCTTGACCGGAGACTATGCCAGAATAGGCGCGGCCCTCGGCGCCCACAGCGAACGGGTCGAAACCCCGGAGCAGCTCGTTCCAGCCTTCGACCGAGGAGCTAGAGCAAACCTCGAGGGCCGCCCGGCGCTCATCGAAGTGATGGTCAAGGAAGAACCAACCAGCCCATAGCAGCCCGTTGATAAAGTTGCTCTGCAGGCGAGGCCGAGGCATGGCGGTCGAAGGCAAGGCGTGCGACCGAGGCGAATCGAGGGGATTCGGGGAGGGAGCGCAACGCCGTATTCGAACGCCAGGGCCGGCCGCAGCCCGGATGGACTATTTCAACGGGCTGATAGTACCGCCTCCAAGGGAGAAGCTGTGCCGATTACTCCCAGGTCAACCGCTCATTGGCGCAATGGACGGCCATTGGAAGGCCGGCCGGCAGCCGGCACTCCTCCCGGCGCGAAAGAGCGGGCTCGAAGCGGAGGACGACGGCAGGTGGCATGAATCGAGCCAGACTTACCCAGGGACCCGTATCGAGGGTGATTATCCGTCTGGCCGGCCCGATGACCATCGGCCTCCTTTCCATTTTTTTCTTCAACCTGGCCGATACCTACTTCGTTGCGCAACTGGGGACCAGGCACCTGGCGGCGATGAGCTTCACCTTCCCCGTGGTCATGGTGTTGCTGGGCGTATCTTTCTCCCTGAGTACCGGCACGACCTCGGAGGTTTCGCGCGCCATTGGAGCAGGCAATGAGGCAGCGGTCCGCCGGCTGGCTTCGGACAGTATTGCTCTTTCCTTCCTTGTTGTAGCCCTCCTTGCGGGGTTGGGCATGCTTACAATCGACCCTTTGTTCCGCCTGCTCGGAGCAGGTCCGGACATCCTTCCGCTCATCCGCGACTACATGCTGATCTGGTACGGCGGTGTTGCCTTTCTGGTGGTGCCAATGGTCGCCAATGCCTCCATCCGGGCAGGGGGCGATACCCGCTTCCCTGCGATGATCATGGTGGCTTCCATGCTGACCAACCTGGCTCTGGACCCGATCCTGATTTTCGGCTGGTTCGGCTTCCCGCGGATGGAACTCAAAGGCGCGGCGTGGGCGACGGTCATCGCCCGCGCCGGCACCATGGTGGCCTCCCTGGCCATCCTTCACTACCGCGATCGCATGCTCGACTTCCGTCCTCCCAGTCTCGCCCATGTCTGGCGCTCCTGGAGGGCAGTCCTGGGCATTGCGGTGCCCACCGCGGCGACAAATTTCATGCAACCGGTGGCTATGGGAATCGCCACGCGCCTGATCGCCCAATTCGGTGCTCCAGCGGTTGCCGCCTGGGGGGCCGGGGAGCGCATATCGGCATTCGCCCTGATACCGGTTTCCGCCGTCTGCTCAGCCCTGGTTCCCCTGGTGGGACAGAACTGGGGCGCCCGGGAGTACTCCAGAGTCCATCAGGCGCGGCGATACGGCTATCTTTTCTCTCTCGCCTGGGGAGTGGCTATGCTCGGACTGCTGCGGCTGGCGGGAGAACCCCTGGCCGCCATTTTCAGCGCCGAACCGGCCGTTCAACGCGAAATCGTCCGCTATCTGTGGATCATCCCCTTCGGCTACGCCCTCTACGGAGTGCTGAATGTCAGCGAGGAAACACTGAACGCAATAGGACGGCCCCGGGCCGCAGCGCTGCAGACGCTGATACACATGTTTCTGTTCTATGTCCCCCTCGCCTTCGCGGGTGGCCGTACCGCCGGACTGCCTGGGTTGTTGTGGGGAATCGCCCTCGCCAACATTCTGGGTGGGATGTTGGCCTATGCCTTGTCCCAATTCATCTGCTCGCGGTGGAAGCGCGCTTGCGCCTAGCGACCGACTCCGACGGAGGCTATGCATGCTTGCTCTCCATCTGCGATCTTCGTATGCTTTCCATCCAAACTGGCGGAAGCACATGTCCTTATCACCATATCGCGTTGCTCTGGTCGGAGTAGGCGGCATTTCTCGCTCACACTCGGTTGCCTGCTCTCTCACCGACCGGGCCCGCATAGTGGCCGTCTGCGACATATCGCAGAAATCCATTGACGGATACCAGGAACTCTTCCCGGAGGTCGAGTCCACCTATCTCGACCTGGATCGGATGCTGGCAGAGCAGGAGATCGACCTGGCCATCATCTGTACCTGGGGCTCCTACCACGCCGAAATCGGAGCCCGCCTTGCCAAATCGGGGAAAGTCAGGGCCATCCTTTGCGAGAAACCATTCACCCAAACGGCCTCGCAAGCCGAACGCCTGGTCGAGGCGGTGAACGACGGCGAGGCCGTAATCGTCGAGGCCTTCAAATTCCGTCATCACCCCATGCACCTCAAGGCCATTGGACTCGTCGAAGCCGGAAAAGTCGGCCAACCAATGACCGTCCGCAGTACTTTCTGCACCAACAAGGCATCCGTCGCACGCAAGCCCGATGTAAACTGGAGATTCAACAAGAAGAAAGGCGGCGGCAGTATCTTCGACCTCGCCTGCTACAATATCCACCATGCCCGGTGGGTGATAGGAGAGGAACCTGTCGAGGTGTTCGCCACCGGACGGTCCGGCTTCGAGGTGGACGACAGCGCCAATATCCAACTGGTTTTTCCCGGCGGGGGTATCGCCCAGATCACCGTCGGGTTCGAGACCAGCTCGAGCCAGGAATTCGAGGTCATGGGCACAACCGGAATCCTCAAGACCGAATCTGCCTGGAACAACGAGACCGTGCCCACCTGGCTGGACCACCGGACCACGGGCAGGACCGAGCGCTATCATTTCGATCCAGTCAACCAGTTCCAGCCACAGCTCGAGCACATGTGCGATGTCCTCGATGGCAAGACCGAACCGTGCATCTCCGCGCAGAACAGCATTGCTCAGATGAAGATCATCGACGCGATCTACGAGTCGTTCGAGAGCCGCAGAGCCGTCAGGTTGTAGGACATTTCGGGAGGAAGATATGCAGAGGGTCGCAATAGTTGGACATACCGGCCGTGGCAACTATGGCCATTTTCTGGACCTGGCCTTCGTCGGGGTCGAAGGTGCCGAAATTGTCGCTCTGGCCGACCCGGACGATGCAGGGCGCAGGATAGCCCTGGAAAAAACAGGTGCCAAAAGCGGATATGCCGATTTCCGGGAGATGCTCGAAAAGGAGCGACCTGACATCACGGTCGTTGCTTCGCGCGAAATGGGCGACCATTGCCAGTTGGTCACCACCGCAGGAGAACTCGGCACCCACGTCTATCTCGAAAAACCGATCGCCGCTACTCCCGCCGAGGTCGACCGGATGGTCTCCGCTTGTGAGAAAAATGGCAAGTTGCTCGTCCTCGCCTGTCCCTGGCGCGGCCATCCCCCTATCCAGCACGTCGCCATTCCGCTCATCAAGGAAGGAAAGATCGGCGAGCCTCGCTTGGGCCGCATTCACTGCATGGACGGCCCCCACGGCGGCGACCAGATGTTCATCGATCTATACCCGCACTTCTTCGATTTCCTCGACCAGGTCTGGGGCCAGCCGCTTTGGTGCAGCGCCCACATTACCGTGAACGGCCGCGACGCCGCCCCTGCCGATTTGAAGCAAGGCGCAGAGGGGATGGGACTGGTTGCCGGGAACGGAATCAGAGCCTACTACCAGTTCGAAGGAGGGTTCGCCGCCGCCTGCGAATCCTACGAGGGAGACCACGACGAACGGCGCCCCTATCGGATCGACATTCACGGCACGGCAGGGACCCTCTCCCTGCCCGGACCCATGAGCAATGAGCCCGACATCTACTATCATCCGCGCGTCGCCCCGCGCCTTTTCAACGACGACCGCTGGGAGATAATTCCTGCCGAGCCGCCGCCGGACGACGACAAATGGGTAAATGCCCATCACCGAATGGCCAAATCCATGATCGACCTGATCGAGGGACGCGAGCCCGAATTCGAGTTGCTGCAGGGGAAAGCCGCACGTCGTCACGTCCAATGGGCAATGGCCGCCCACGCCGCCCACATGGCCGGGAGCAGGGTCGCGCTGCCGCTCGACAGGGACGACAACCCCTTCGATTCCTGGGCTGCCCAGGGAAAGGATCCAGGCTGAGCGGGCCCACCGTCAACCCCGTCGAGCGTCGATGGAATGGGCAGGCGCCACCTACTCTCCCAGAGGTTCGATCGAGGCTATGCGCACATTCGAGAACTCCACTTCTCCCCCCTCGACGAACAGCTCGATATCGCCCACCCTGGCCTCGTCTGCAAGGACCAGGGTGAAAATCCAGCGGTTGTCGAGATAGAGCTCGAAATGTTCATCACGCGCGAAACAGCGCAGGTTGTATTCCCTGCCCGGCTCCAGGAGGCATCTCCACTTGTCGCCTCCGCCGAGGCCGGACCAACCCATGAATGGCCGGTAACTCGCTCCACCCATCTCCATTTGCAGCAGTCTGCGGTTGAAATAGATCCATACTCCGCGATTATCGCGATGGCGCAGAACCACGCCGCCCCCGACTGCCGAGATCATCCGAACGGTGCAGGTCAGGTGGAAATCCGAGACCCCTGCCGCGATCCGGCAGGACGACCCCACGTTTGCCGCCTTTCCCCTGATCCTTCCCTCGCGCTCCTCCCACTCCCCCCAGTCAGCCACCTCGAAACAGGAAAGACCCGTCGCAGAGCTGCATAGAGTCTCCGTCTCCAGGTCCTCCAACAGGGGCATGTATTCAAGGTAGAGCGAGCCGTCTGGCTGCGTTCGCACCTCCTTGGGAGCGGCGAGGGCCGGCCTCTCGCCAACGACATGGTGGTAGAGAATCCTGCCCCTGGCGCAAACCAGGGTGCGCCCGGCATAGGGCCCCATTACCCCCTTCTCCGCACCTACCAGCAAATAGTCCGCCGGCAGAGAAAATGGGCCGTCCCAGCTATCCGAGATTGCGTAGAAGGTGCCGTCCGCGTTGTCCCGGCCACCCGTACTGAGACGGATTCCTCCCCGACTCCTGGAGGTGAAGGCGAGATAGTGGCGTTCCTCCATCGCGAACAGATCGGGGATCTCGGTCTTTTCAAACCTGCCGGTAGGCGCGTCGACCGGCTGCAGATGTTCCCAGCTGAGCAGGTCGGCTGATCGCATATGGGCAACCACCGCTCCGGTGTGCTCGTGACTCCACTGCGGCAGACGGCCGTGCAGCAGCGCGTGATAATGCCGGTCTTCGGGGCGGAAAAAGATGAAGGGATCGCGGAAATCCAGCTTACTCGAGAAGAAGGGAGGAACGGGCCTGTCCAGGTAATGGGGAGCGGCAGGCCGGAAAACGGGGTTCCCATGATAAGGCGACCAGACATCGAGATCGTCGGAGATGAAGACGCCTGTGAGTTCGACCCCCTCCCGGGTGGCTCCGATATAGAGGTAGAACTTCCCTTCACGGTGGACCACCATTCCGGTGAGAATGGGGCCCTCCGCGTTCCAATCGCCCGGCTTTCCCGTGATGACGGGTATGGACTGGCGTTCTTCCCAGTGAAGGAGATCCTGGCCGACCCAGTGGCCCACGTGAGTTGACCCCGAGCCGAAGTTCTCAAGATAGAACAGGTGGAAGCTGTCCTCCCATGGAAAAATCCAGGTATCCCACATCCCCCGCGGCCTCGGTGGACGAAAGTTCATGGCACCACACCTTGTGAATCATCCAGCGGGAATATTTCCAGGCCACTGAAGGCCTGCTGATCCCCTTTGGATCCCGCTTCCATTGCTCCTGGCTCCATAAAAAAACGAGGCAAGAATAACTTGATCCTGCCTCGCCGTCCCCGGTAGATTCCCTGCGCAACGTAGGCTTCAGGCCTTGTTCTTCTCTTCTCCCTCGTCCTCTGTGTTTTGAGCGGCCCCGGACTCCTCTACTTCCCCTTCTCCTGCCGTCGCCTCCGGCCGATCGACCAACTCGACAATGCACATCAAAGCTCCATCTCCAAGGCGCGGGGCAGCCTTCACGGTGCGGGTATAGCCTCCATTGCGGCCTTGGTAACGGGGCCCCAACTCGTCGAAGAGTTTGGCAACAACCTGCTTATTTGCGATAAGACGCAACACCTCGCGCCGCGCATGTAAATCGCCGCGCTTGGCAAAGGTGATCATGTTTTCGGCCACAACCCGCAACTCCCTGGCTTTAGCATGAGTGGTGCGGATGGTGCCGTTCTCGAGAAGGGATGTGGTCATATTTGCCAGCATCGATCTTCTATGGCTGTGTGAGCGCCCCAGTTTGGCGACTTTCCTGCCGTGTCGCATGGCCTGTCAATACTCCTCTACCAATGGGTCCGGAGCCTCTTCGTCCACCTCTATATTCTCGTAAGGACTCAGGTCCATGCCCCACTTCAGGTTGAGCGACTCCAAGATCTCGCTCAATTCATTGAGAGACTTGCGGCCGAAATTCCGGTATTTCAACATCTCCGATTCAGAGAGGGAAACCAGGTGCTTCAGGCGGGTGATTCCGGCCGCCCTCAGACAGTTCGCCGAACGCACGGACAACTCCAGTTCTTCTACCGAAGTTATGAGTAGTTTTGCGATGCGCTTGGTCTCTTCATCGACCATTTTCTCCTCTTGCCCCGGCGGCTCTTCTTCAAAATTGATGAAGAGGCGCAGGTGCTCGGTGAGGAGCTTGGAAGCCTGGGCAAGAGCATCCTCGGGATGAACGGCCCCGTCCGTCCAGATTTCCATCGTGAGCTTGTCATAGTCCGTCCGGCGCCCAACCCTGGCATTTTCTATATCGTAATTCACCTTGAGAACGGGGGAGTAGTTGGTATCAAGGGGGATGGCGCCGATGGGCTGATCTGACGTCTTGTTCTCTTCGGCGAACTGGTACCCACGCCCCTGCCCCACTGTGATTTGCAGGGTCAGCTTGGCCCCCTCTTCCAGGGTGGCAATGTGGAGATCCGGATTCATGATCTCCACGCCGGAGTCGACTGCCAGATCCTTTGCCAGGAGTTTGCCCGGTCCGGAATAGTCCACATGCAATACGCGGTCTTCGTCTCCCTGATAGCGCAACGCCACCTCTTTGAGGTTGAGTACGATTTCAGGAACGTCCTCGTAGACCCCCTCCACTACCGTGAACTCGTGTTGAACGCCCTCTATGCTTATTTGCTTGATCGCCACTCCCTGGATGGCAGAGAGCAGAACCCTCCTGAGAGCATGACCTAAAGTGGTGCCGAATCCACGCTCGAGCGGTTGCAGTACAAATCTCCCATAAGTCTCGCTGAGACTTTCCTTATCGATTTCGATAAGCCTGGGCATCTGGAGACCTTCAAATTTCATAGAAAATCCAACTCCCTGTGGTTCCGGTGAAAATGCTCAAGAGGAGAAATGGGATTACACTCTCGAATAAAATTCAATGACCAGTTGTTCCTCGGCTACCGTGGGAATATCATCCCGGCTGGGTCTCTCGAGAATGGTTCCTTCGAGATTGATCTTGTCCACTGACAGCCATGGAACTATTTCTCTGGTCCGCCTCAGAGACTCGTGAATCATTTCGTGCCTGCGGCTTTTTTCAGCGACCTTGACCACGTCTCCTGGTTTGGTCATGTAGGAAGGAATATTTATCCTGCGCCCGTTGACCGTAATGTGATTATGTCGCACCAGCTGGCGCGCAGCCTTGCGGGATGGGGCAAAGCCGAGCCGGTGAAGAATGTTATCCAGGCGGCTCTCCAGCAGGCAGAGTAGATTTTCACCACTAACCCCGGGGATTCTTGTCGCCTCCTTGTAGTATTTTCGAAATTGTCCCTCACGGATGCCATAGAGGCGGGCAAGTTGCTGCTTCGCCCTGAGCTGTACACTGAAATCCGACTGCTTGCGCCTCATTCCCTGACCGTGTTGTCCGGGGGCGTAACTGCGTCGCTCGAAGGAGCATTTTTCCAGATTGCAGCGCTCACCCTTGAGAAACAGCTTCGTTCCCTCTCGGCGACAGAACCGGCAGTTGGGACCGACGTATCTACTCATTCCACTATCCTCCCCTAAACCCGACGACGCTTGGGTGGACGGCAGCCGTTATGGGGAATGGGGGTGACGTCGCGAATCGCCGAGATCTCGAGACCCGACCCCTGCAGTGCTCGGATGGCTGACTCCCGTCCCACGCCTGGTCCCTTTACCCAGACCTCGACCCGTCTCAGGCCCATGTTCATCGCCTCCTCTGCCGCCTTGCCGGCCGCAAGCTGCCCGGCAAAAGGGGTTGATTTGCGGCTTCCCGAAATCCCCATCTTCCCCGGAGTTGCCCAGGAAATAACGTTTCCCTGGCGGTCCGTCAGGGTGATGATGGTGTTGTTGAATGTGGCCAGTATGTGAGCAACCCCTACCGATTCTACCTGCCTGGCCTTTTTCTGTCTCCTGCGTCCTTTTTCCGGTGGCAAGTGTATACCCTTTGTGTGAAGGTAATTGGGATGGAAATTGATTATTTCTGCTGAGGAGCCTTCTTCTTCCCGGCGATGGCACGCCGCGGTCCCTTGCGGCAGCGCGCATTGGTCTTGGTGCGTTGACCGCGGGCGGGCAACCCTCGACGATGCCGCAGTCCCCTGTAGCAGCCGACATCCATCAGGCGCTTGATGCTCATATTCACCTCTCCCCGCAGGCTTCCTTCAATCTTGTAACTGTTCTCGATTATGCCTCGGAGCTGGTTGACCTGACCTTCAGTCAGGGCGTTGACCCGGGTATCAAAATCCACCCCCGTCTGCTCAAGGATCTTGGTCGCCAAACTCCGGCCAATGCCGTAGATGTAGGTGAGGCCAACTCCAATTCTTTTGTCGCGGGGCAAATCTACTCCTGCTATGCGTGCCAATTGCTACCTCTCTCGAAAGTTTGGACCGTGATTCATCCCTTCTTGACCCTCCCGCTGGTCCGGGCGCCGGCGCCCTGTCTCTGCTTGTGTTTCGGGTTGCGACTGCAGATCACCTTCACGACGCCATGGCGACGGACGATTTTACACTCGTTGCAACGTTTTCCTACCGAAGGCTTGACTTTCATTTCGGACTCACAACCAGAGAGAATTTTATCCTCGTCGTCCTTGGATTTTGCCTCTCTTCATAAAACCTTCGTAATGACGGGTCATCAACTGCGACTCGACTTGCTGCAAGGTATCGAGGGCTACGCCGACGATGATCAACAAACCGGTACCGCCAAAGAACTGGGCAAAAGAGGGAGTTACGTTGAACTGACGAGTGATGAAAAATGGGAAAATTGCAACTGCAGCAAGGGCTATGGACCCCGGCAGGGTTATGCGCGTCATTATTCGATCGATGTGCTCCGTGGTCCTCTTCCCTGGCCTGACTCCGGGAATAAAGCCGCCATGCTTCTTCATATTGTCCGACAACTGATTCGGGTCCATCACGATGGCTGTATAAAAATAAGCGAAGAAAATTATCATGAGACCGTAAACGAACCAGTAAAAAAGAGACTCGGTCGAGAAGAACCCGCCCACCGCCTCCATGACCTGGCTGCCAGGAAACATCTGGGTCATCGTCCCGGGCAGAAACATGATTGACTGAGCAAAGATGATCGGAATCACGCCGGCGGTATTGATTCTAAGGGGGATATGGGTCGTCTGGCCACCGTAGACCCTGCGTCCGACTACTCGCTTGGCGTATTGAACCGGAATCTTGCGCAGTCCCTGGGTCAACAGAATTACAAAAGCCACGATGGCAAACATCAGCGCGATCAGGAACAGTTCCTCGATGAGGTTCTTACCGCTCCCGCGGTTGACCAGATAGTGGGACCACTCGCTCTTGATGGCCAAGGGCAGCTCGGCCACGATTCCGATAAAGATGATAAGCGAAATTCCGTTGCCGATTCCGTGTTCGGTAATCTGCTCTCCCAACCACATGATAAAAACGGTCCCGGTGGTAATGGTGAGCACGGTAGAGAGCATGAATCCCAAGCCCGGATCGGGTACGGCCGGCAGACCCGAGTCGGGACCCCTTATGCCTTCGAGGAAGAAACTCACGCCAAAGGCTTGACCGGCAGCCAGCACCACCGTTCCATAGCGCGTGTACTGGGTTATCTTTTTTCTTCCCTCCTCCCCTTCGCGTTGTAACTTCTGGAAGTGGGGGATCACAGCTCCCAGCAGCTGCAGAATGATGGAGGCACTGATGTAGGGCATGATACCCAGGGCGAAGATGGTTCCCCGGGTAAAGGCCCCTCCAACAAACATGTCATAGAGCCCGAATAGCGTATTGCCGGCACCTGCAAAAAACTCCTGGAGCACTTGCACGTCAATTCCAGGCGCGGTAACCTGTCCGCCTATTCGATAGACGACCAGCAAAGAGACCGAGAAGATGATGCGCCGTCGCAAATCGGGAATCTTTAAACAGTTTTGAAAACCCCGAAGCACTTCAGATTACCTCTACTTTTCCGCCGGCCTGGTCTATTTTTTCCCTGGCAGCACGGGAGAATTTGTGGGCTTTTATAGAAATTTTTCGATGCAAGTCGCCGTTCCCCAGAATTTTAATCGGCACCGACTTCTTTTTTACAAGCCCGGCACTCACCAGCTCCTCCGGACCGACCTCACCTTCCAATCCGCGGGCGTCGATGGAGGCCAGATTGACTATCTGGTAGGTTTTCCTGAATATCTGGTTGGAGAAACCAATCTTGGGAAGACGGCGATGCATGGGATTTTGCCCTCCCTCAAAATCGATCCGCCGGCCCCGTTTGGCACCTGACCTGGACCTCTGCCCTTTATGTCCCTTTCCGGAGGTCTTCCCTTTTCCCGAGCCAACCCCCTGCCCCAGGCGTTTGGGTTTTTTCCGTGACCCGGGAGGACATTTGATTTTTCCGAGCTGCATATATCCCCCTATTCTTCGACCTCCTCGACCTCGACCAAATGCTCAACTTTCCGGATCATGCCCCGTATTTGAGGTGAATCACGATGAACGACCTTCTGATGCAGCCGCTTGATTCCAAGAGCCCTTATGGTCGCCTTTTGACCACGGCCCCTGCCGATGCCGCTCCTGCGTTGAACCACTGACAATTTCATCACAACCTTCTCCCACTGCTCACCCGCGCAAAGATTCGGGCTCAACACCACGAATCCTGGCAACGGTTTCCGCATCCCGCATCTGGGACAGAGCCATAATGGTCGCCTTGACGGTATTCTGGGTACTGTTGGAACCCAGGGATTTGGTTAAAATATCGTGAAGTCCGGCCAGCTCGAGCACAATTCGCACACCTCCGCTGGCTATGACACCCGTTCCAGGAGCAGCCGGTTTGAGCAGCACCCTGGCAGCACTGAATCTTCCAATCATCTCATGGGGGATCGTTCCATTGACTACCGGGACCTCAACGATGTTCTTTTTGGCAGTCTCAGTACCTTTCCGAATTGCCTCGGAAATTTCCCCAGCCTTTCCCGTCCCGATTCCCACATGACCGTTTCGATCCCCCACTACGACGAGGGCGTTAAAGCTGAAACGGCGGCCACCCTTGCGCACATGGGAAACCCGTTTGATGCTGTTTTGCACTACGACTTCGCTCAGTTCAAGGCTATTCGGATCAATCATTTCTTACCCCAGCCGCCTTCTAGAACTGCAAACCACCTTCGCGAGCTCCATCTGCCACGGCCTTGACGATACCATGATATGAAAACCCTCCACGATCAAAAAGCACCTGCTCGATTCCCTGCTCTCGCGCTTTGTGCGCCAAAAGCTTGCCGATTTCTTTCCCCTGTTCAATCCGATTGTCAAATTTGCTTTTGTCAAGTTCCCTGGAAAGGGTGGAAAGCCCAGCCAGTGAATGGCCCGCCATGTCGTCGATAATCTGTGCCTCGATATTGCGCAGGCTCCGATAGACGACGAGCCTGGGCCTTTCCAGTGTTCCCACTAAACGCTTGCGGATCCGCCGGCGGCGGCGCTTGCGCTGCAAATTTTTTTTTATCTGGTTTCTAAGCGCCATCCTAGGTCACCGCTGTTTTTCCAGCTTTAAAATGAATTACTTCGTTCTCGTAGCGAATTCCCTTGCCCTTGTAAGGTTCGGGCTTGCGCTTGAAGCGAATATCGGCTGCCGCCTGCCCCACCTTTTGTTTATCAGTACCCTTAACAACGATACGGGCCTGGGCGCCCCCCTGTGGATCTTCAGTGGCCAGTTCGATCCCCTCGGGGGCTTCGTAGACCACCGGATGCGAATAGCCTATATCCATGGTCAAGCGCCTTCCCTGGAGATTGACCCGATAGCCAACCCCATATACGTCAAGCCTTTTTGAAAATCCTTCGGTGACTCCAACAACGGCATTGGCTATGAGGGACCGGATCAGTCCATGCAGGGACCGGGTAGTTTTCTGCTCCGATTTTCTCCCTACCTGAATGGATTCACTTTCGACCTGCACTTCGACGTGGTCAGGGTCAAAGGCTACCTGGAGGTCTCCCTTGTTCCCTTCACGATGACATCATTGGCATTTACTACAATGTCAACTCCTCTGGGAAGGGGTATAGGCTGAATTCCTACGCGTGACACAAAAAAATCTCCCGGCTGATGTGGAAGGTTACCAGACCTTGCAAAGAACCTCCCCGCCAACGCCAGCCCTTCTGGCCTGGCGATCCGTCAAAACCCCTTTCGAAGTGGAAATGATCGCAATCCCCAGTCCATTCAGGACTCTCGGTATCCGGTCCTTTGGTGTGTACTTTCTCAAACCAGGCCGGCTGATTCGCTGAAGTCCTTGAATGATGTTCCCATTTGACTCGTCGTAGCGCAAATACAAGCGCAATTTTCCCTGATTATCGTCCTGAATATACGCGAAATTGTCTATGAAGCGGTTTTCTGCCAAAACTCGTGCCAGCTCCCGCTTCAGGTTCGAGGCGGGAACGTCGACACGTTTGTGGCGGGCGTGGCAAGCATTGCGAATGCGCGTCAGCATGTCTGCGATGGGATCGGTCATGCTCATGGTCGTTCTCCCAACCTTACCAACTTGCCTTGGTTACACCGGGAATCTCCCCCTGGAGGGCGAGTTCGCGAAAACATATCCGGCAAAGGTTGAATTTTCTATAGACGGCACGGGTCCTGCCACACCGGTAGCATCGGGTATATTTGCGCACCCGAAATTTGGGATCTCTAGCGGTTTTGACCAATAAACTCTTTCTGGCCATCTCTGGTCCTCCAATTATTTGGCGAAGGGCACTCCCATGAGATTGAGCAATTCCTTGCTCTCCTCATCAGTATTGGCGGAAGTCACAATCGTGATATCCATTCCGCGGTCCTGATCGATGCTGTCGTAGTCGATTTCCGGGAAGATAATTTGCTCTCTTATTCCCAAACTAAAATTTCCCCGTCCATCGAAACTATTTTCGGAAAGACCGCGAAAATCGCGCACCTGCGGCAGGGCGAACTCAATCAACCGCTGGAGAAACTCATACATTCTAATTCGACGCAGAGTGACCGTGCACCCGATAGCCATCCCCTGCCTTAATTTGAAGTTTGAAATGGCCTTCTTGGATCGACGGATACTCGGCTTTTGTCCCGTTATGGCCGTCAGGTCGGCTAGAGCGCCATCGATCAGCCTGGAGTCCTGCGCAGCTCTACCAACCCCCATGTTGACGACGATCTTCTCGATTCTTGGCACCTGCATATTATTCTTGTAGCCAAACCGCTCGGACATGGCAGGTACTATTTCACTTATATATCGATCGTACAAACTGGCTTTCATATGATTCACTGCCTAAGAATCGATCATTTCTCCACTTCTTGCCGATATTCTCACGTGCTTGCCATCGTCCAACTCCCTCTTGCGAATCCGAGTAGGCCTGTCTGTATTTGGACAAACCAGCATGAGATTCGACACGTGGATCGATGCTTCCCGTTCAATGATTCCCCCCTGGGGATTCTGCCGGGTGGGACGAAGGTGGCGCTTCATCATGCGTATGCCCTCAACAATGACCCGATCTTTGTCCCTCACAACACTCAGGACCCTGCCGCGCTTCCCCTTGTCGTTCCCACTGATGATTTGAACTGTGTCGCCTTTTCTAATGTTCATCTCCACCCTCCGGATTCGGCAAGGCCTACACTACTTCGGGAGCTAGAGAGATGATGCGCATGAATTGCCTATCGCGCAACTCTCTGGCTACCGGGCCAAAGATGCGGGTTCCTCGAGGTTCTTTGTCCTCATTGACAAGCACGGCGGCATTTTCATCAAAACGGATGTAGGACCCGTCGGAACGCCGGTACTCCTTTTTCGTACGGACGATCACCGCCCGGGCAACCTCTCCTTCCTTCAAAGGTCCGTTGGGCAGAACGTCGTGAACGGCTACAACGATCAAATCACCGACGGTTGCGTAGCGCTTCTTCGAACCTCCAAGGACACGAATACAGCGCGCACGGCGCGCCCCGGCATTGTCAGCCATTTTTACCACTGTGTATTCCTGTATCATATCCTTGCCCGACTTCAGATCGAACTACAAAACCTCGACCACGCGCCATTTCTTGGTTTTACTCAAGGGACGACATTCTTGAATACGCACTAGATCGCCTACCTTCGACATCTCCTTCTCGTCATGGACCGCGTACTTTCTCGAACGCCTGAGAATTCGACCATACAGGCTGTGTGTAATCATTTTTTCGACTACGACTGCCCGCGTTTTTGAGCTATTGGCCCCGACAACTCTTCCCTCGGTGGTACGGCGGCCTGTCCTTGGTGCGTTTGCCATGATTTTATTCTTTCCCTGCCGCCAGGGCCCTGAGACCCAGTTCGTGTTCTCTGAGAACCGTGTGGACGCACGCGATTTCGCGGCGAACTTGACGCAGCCGGATGGGACTGGCAACCTGGCCCGATGCATGCTGAAAACGCAGGTTGAAGCTTTCCTCCAGGAGGTCTTCCAGCCTGGCATTCACCTCTTCGAGGCTCAGTTCCCTTATGTCGGCGGCCTTCATGATCATCCAACCCGTTCGACGAACTTGGTTTTAATCGGCAATTTATGCCCTGCCCGGCGGAAAGCTTGCTTAGCCACCTCTGCATCAACCCCGGAAAGTTCGAACATGACCCGTCCAGGCTTGACGACCGCCACCCAGCCCTCCGGGGCACCTTTCCCCTTCCCCATCCGGGTCTCGGCCGGCTTTTTTGTAATGGGCTTGTCTGGAAAAATCCTGATCCAGAATTTCCCTGTACGGCTTATAAAACGGCTGACCGCAATGCGGGCAGCTTCAATTTGATTGCTGGTTATCCAACCGGGCTCCAGAGCTTTCAGCCCATATTCGCCGAAGGAGACCATCTCCCCCCCCTTCGTATTGCCGCGCAGACGTCCGCGAGATTGCTTTCTCCACTTGACCTTCTTGGGCATTAGCATCGGCCTGCCTCCTCACCCAATCAGCAATGGCAACTGATTGAATTCCCCTTTTTCTTTCCTTGCAAACGACAATTGCATATTGAAGCCCAAAACGGCCCGCAGGCTATATCTGAGCAACAGGCTCTTCCTCGTCAACCACTTCTCCGTGGCAGATCCACACCTTCACCCCAACGGTTCCCGAAACGGTAAATGCGGTGGCCTTGCCAAAATCGATATCCGCCCGCAAGGTGTGCAAAGGAACTCGACCAGCCGGTTCCGAGCGCTCGCGTCTCCCCATTTCGGATCCATTGATCCGACCGGAGCAGACAATTCGAATGCCCTCTGCACCCATGCGCATCGAGGAGGCAACCGCCTTCTTCACGGCGCGTCGGAACGCCACGCGCTGCTGCAATTGCCGGGCGAGGTTGTCGGCCACGAGTTGGGCATCCAACTCGGGTTTCTTGACTTCCTGAATATTCAATGAGACATCCTTGCCGGTAACTTGCTTAAGTTCATCCCTCAATTTATCAACCTCCGCACCGCGACGACCGATCGCAATGCCGGGACGTGCCGTGTGGACCTCTACGGTAACCCTCTTGGGCTGCCTCTCGATATTGATGTGGGAGACGCCGGCGCGTTGTAGACGCTGCTTTACATACCGCCTGAGCATGGTGTCTTCCCTGAGCAACTCGGCGAAGTCCTTTTCGGCGAACCAGTTCGAACGCCAGTTCTTAATCACGCCTACCCGGAAGCCGTATGGATGTGTTTTCTGTCCCAAACAAATCCTCCCAGATGATTTAGGTGATTTGATCGCTTACGATCACAGTTAGATGGGAATGCCCCTTTGAGATACGATCCGCGGAACCTCGTGCGCGTGGCCTCAATCGCTTTAGATCACGAGCTCTGTCAGCATAAATGTTCCTGATGAAAAGTTCTTCCTCATCGACAGGAGTTTCGGTGTCCTTGTTGAGAGCATTGGCGATGGCCGAGCGCAAGGTCTTTTCGACCAGCTTGGAGACGGGCCTGGATGAATGACGTAAAGTGCTCAAGGCTTCCTCGACAGGCATACCGCGGATCAAATCGACCACCTGTCGCAATTTGGTTGCCGGAACTCCAATCTGTTTCAGAACCGCTCTCCCTTCCATACTTCCCTACCCGCGAATCCCGCTTGCGCGTTCACTCAGCCTTCCACCATGTCCCCGAAAGGTGCGTGTCGGGGCAAATTCCCCTAACTTGTGCCCAACCATATTCTCGGTTATGTATACCGGAATGAATTTATTCCCGTTGTGTACTGCCAGGGTATGGCCAACAAACTCGGGCGCAATGGTGGAACGTCTTGACCAGGTCCTGATTACCCTCTTATCACCTGTCCTGTTGAGTTCTTCGATCTTTGAGTACAAGTGCGAATCAATAAAGGGACCTTTTTTAATCGATCTGGCCATTATTCATTCCATTTCTCATTTGGCA
Organism: Candidatus Latescibacterota bacterium; assembly: GCA_965208105.1. Lineage (GTDB taxonomy): Bacteria > Latescibacterota > UBA2968 > UBA8231 > UBA8231. The sequence goes on along the minus strand of OZ242318.1, from coordinate 4,756,131 downwards.
TTGCGTCGCCGCAGGATCCATGCATCAGACTTTATTTTGCGTTTGCGCGTCTTGTATCCCTTGGTGGGCTTGCCCCAGGGGGTTACCGGGTGACGCCCACCTGAAGATTTGCCCTCCCCTCCTCCATGGGGATGGTCAACCGGATTCATAACCACACCACGTACCTTGGGGCGACGTCCAAGCCAGCGCGCTCGTCCAGCTTTGCCCAAGTCGACATTCTGGTGTTCCGTATTGCCCACTTGTCCAATCGTTGCCAAGCACTCGACCAGAACCTCCCGAAGCTCGCCGGATGGCATCCTCAGCTGAGCACGCTCCTCATCCCGGCTCAACAGCTGAACGCCCGAACCGGCACTACGCGCCAATTGTCCACCGCGGCCGGGATACAACTCGATGTTGTGCAAGGTGGTGCCAAGTGGAATCCTGGATAGCGGAAGAGCATTGCCAACCTGGATGGGAGCCTTGTCCCCTGACATAACCGACATTCCTGCCTCGAGTCCATCCGGCGCAAGAATGTAGCGCTTGTCTCCGTCGATATAGGCTATCAAAGCAATAAACGCCGAGCGCACCGGATCGTACTCGATGGAACTAACCTTTCCCGGAACCCCCGGTTTATTGCGCTTGAAATCGACGACGCGATACCTTCTCTTGTGTCCTCCTCCCCGCCTCCTCATGGTCATGCGGCCCTGGTTATTGCGTCCTCCCGACCTGGTAAGAGGGGCGAGCAGTCTTCTCTCCGGAGCCCCCTCTGTCAACCCTTCGAAGGAATTTACGGTCTTGTGGCGCTGCGACGGGGTGACAGGGCGGAATTTCTTGACCGGCATTATCGCTTTCCTCGGAAATTATCAGGCAGCATCCAATACATCAATCACGTCCCCTTCTCTCAAGGTAACGTAAGCTTTCTTCCAGCTGGAGCATCGCCCCTCGAATGCACCCTGGCGCTTGGGTTTCCCGGGTACCGAAACGGTGCAAACGGACTTTACCCGGACGTCAAAAATGGCCTCGATAGCCTCCCGGATCTGGATTTTGTTGGCCCTTCTGTCTACCCGGAAGGTGTACTTGTTCCCCTCGCGCAGAATGGTGGCTTTCTCCGTGACAATGGGCTTGCGAATAATGGTCCGGTGGCTGTTCATCCTCTTTCTCCTCCCCCCTTGGAATTCACATAATTGAGGGAGAGCACTTCCAACGCCTTTCGAGTAATCAACAAGGAGTCTGCATCCACAACATCATATGTACATAAAGAATCTGCAGGTCTTATCTGAACTCCGGGCAAATTTCGACACGATTTGACGAGGACTGGAATGCTTCCGGGAGTGACAAACAGGAGTTTCCTCCCTTCCAATCCACATGCTCTGATTATTCCAAGAAAGGATTTCGTGCTGGGCTCGGAAAAGTCGAAATCTTCCACCACCTTTATACTTCCGCTTCGCCTCTTGAGAGTCAGAGCAGAACGAAAAGCCAATCGCTTCAGCAATTTGGGAAGATTCGAGTGGTAGGATCGGGGCTTGGGACCGAACGCCACCCCTCCTCCCCGCAACAGGGGCGAACCCAGAGAACCTCGACGGGCAATTCCGATGCCCTTTTGCCTATGGTGTTTTTTACCGGTCCGCCTCACCTCAGAGCGGGTCTTCGTCGAAGCGTTCCCCTGCCTCTGGTTGGCCAGATAGGTTGTCACGGCTCTATACAGAGCGTGTTCGGAGACCTCCGCATCAAACAGATAGTCTGGGAGTTCGATGGAGCCCTGGGACATTCCCTCACTATTCAACACGTCAACATGTTCACCCATCTCTCACCACGGCCTCTCTCTGAACTTACCTCGCTACACCTTTATATCTATGCCAATTCCGGCCGGCAGGTCGAGTTTCATAAGTGCGTCCACTGTCTGCGGGGTTGAATCATAGATATCGATGAGACGTTTGTGGACCCGGGTTTCGAACTGCTCTCTCGACTTCTTGTCGACATTGGGCGATCTCAACACCGTGTATATAGTCCGAGCGGTCGGAAGCGGAACAGGTCCGACAATCTGGGCACCGCTACGCTTTACCGTCTGGACAATTTCGTCCACAGATTTGTCCAGGGCAGCATGGTCGTAAGCCTTTAAACGTATGCGGATCCTGTCGACTGCCACATTTTTCTCCTGGAAACAAGCATCGGAATCATTCGGCGATATCTGTTACTACGCCCGATCCAATGGTGCGGCCACCCTCGCGGATAGCGAATTTAAGCGTCTTTTCAATAGCGATTGGTTGATGCAGCTCGACTTCCATGTTGACGTTGTCTCCCGGCATGACCATCTCTGTCCCTTCCGGCAGGGCGATTGACCCGGTAACGTCCGTAGTACGGAAGAAAAACTGGGGACGATAGCCGGAAAAGAATGGTTTTTCGCGGCCGCCTTCCTTGCTGGTCAGAACATATACTTCGGCTTTGAATTTGATATGCGGGGTGATTGAGCCGGGCTGGCAGATCACCATGCCCCTCATCAATTCGTCCTTTTCCACACCCCGCAGGAGAAGGCCGACATTATCGCCCGCCTCACCTTCATCAAGCAGCTTGCGAAACATTTCTACGCCCGTGCATACCGTTTTTTGGGTTTCTTTGATCCCGACAACCTCAACACCCTCGCCCGTCTTGATCTTGCCGCGCTCGACACGCCCGGTCCCCACAGTCCCGCGACCGGTAATGCTGAAGACATCCTCGACCGGCATGAGAAATGGCTGGTCTACAGGGCGCTGGGGCATGGGGATGAACTCATCAACCGCCTGCATGAGCTCCTCAATGGATTGTACGCCGACATCGCTGTCCTCACCCTCCAGAGCCTTGAGGGCAGATCCGCGAATCACAGGTACGTCATCGCCCGGAAAATCGTACTCGGAAAGCAATTCCCGGGTTTCGAGTTCGACCAGGTCGAGCAATTCCTCATCGTCCACCATATCAACCTTGTTGAGATAGACGACGATCTGTGGAACATTGACCTGGCGGGCAAGAAGGATGTGCTCCCTGGTTTGAATCATCGGGCCGTCAGCCGCACTCACGACCAGAATGGCACCATCCATCTGCGCGGCCCCGGTAATCATATTCTTGATATAGTCTGCGTGACCAGGGCAATCGACATGGGCGTAATGCCTGCTTTCCGTCTCATATTCCTGGTGGGAAACATTGATCGTTACCCCTCGGGCCTTTTCTTCCGGTGCATTATCTATATCGTCGACCGACCTCTGCTCCGCCATCCCTTTGGAGGACAAGTATAGAGTAATGGCGGCGGTCAGCGTCGTTTTGCCATGATCGACGTGACCTATGGTGCCGATATTGACGTGAGGCTTTGTGCGCTGAAAGGTTTCTTTGGCCATTTGCTTCCATCCTTCCCTTCTGGGTTTTCAATAAATCTTTGCGCCTCGAGCCATTCTACTGGCCGCTGATCCTGGAGACGAGTTCATCCGTAATTTGCCGGGGCACTTCCTGGTACTTTTCGAACTGCATGGTGAATACCGCGCGCCCCTGGGTATGAGACCGCAGTCTGGTCGCATATCCAAAGGTTTCGCTGAGTGGAATCACCGCGTTCACCACCTGGGCATCGGACCTGGGATTGATTCCGAGGATATCGCCGCGATGAGATTGGAGATCGGCTATGACATCTCCCATATACTGCTCCGGCACGACCACTTCCAGCCTCATGATCGGCTCCATGAGATAGGGGGAAGCTTTCCGCGCACCTTCCTTGAAGGCCATAGACCCAGCCACCTTGAATGCCATCTCAGATGAATCGACCTCGTGATAGGAGCCATCCAGGAGAGCCACTTTTACGTCCTCGATGGGATACCCTGCCAGTGGTCCCGTGGCCATTGCTTCCTGTATGCCTGCGCGAACCGAGGGCACGTACTCGAGGGGGATGGATCCGCCCTTGATCCTCGGTTCGAAGAGCAGTCCGCTTCCCGGCTCGCCTGGCTCCATCTCGATTACCACATGGCCGTACTGTCCACGACCGCCTGTCTGGCGGACGAAACGACCCGTGGCCTCCACGCCTTTGTGGATTCCCTCCTTGTAAGCGACCTGAGGGCGTCCAACATTGGCCTCGACTTTGAATTCGCGGAACATTCTGTCGATGAGGATCTCCAGATGGAGCTCACCCATTCCCGACATGACAGTTTGTCCGGTCTCTTCGTCAATCCTGACCTTGAAAGTCGGATCTTCCTCACTGAACTTGGTCAATGCAATGTGGAGCTGTTCCTGGTCGACGCGCGTCTTAGGCTCTATGGCAACGTGCACCACAGGCTCTGCAAACTCGATTTTCTCCAGGATTAAGGGATTTTTTTCGTCGCACAGAGTATCTCCCGTGGTCGTATCCTTGAGTCCGACCACGGCCACGATATCTCCCGCGTTCACCTCCTGCCGTTCGGTGCGATCATTGGCATGCATTTCCAGCAATCTCGAGATCCTCTCGCGCTTGCCAGTCGTAGAATTGAAGAGGTAGGAACCGGCCTCGAGGGTCCCGGAGTAAACTCGTACGAAGGTCAGGCGTCCTACGTACGGATCGGTCATTACCTTGAAGGCAAGGCCGGCAAAGGGTTCATCGTCTCTGGCGTAGCGGACCACGCTCTCTTCCGAATCAGGGAGTGTGCCCTTGACCTCTTCCACATCTGCTGGTGAAGGCAAAAATTTCACCACCGCATCGAGAAGGCGCTGGACCCCTTTGTAACGGAATGAGCTGCCACAGGTAACCGGTACCGCTTTCAGGGAAATCGTGGCTCGTCTCAGGGCTGCCCAGATCTCATCGGGATGAATCTCCTCTCCATCCAGGAATTTCTCCATGAGCCGATCGTCGAAGTCGGAAACGGCTTCCAGCAGTTTTTCACGCCAATGCAAGGCATTTTCCAACAGATCATCAGGGATGTCGCCTTCATAAAACCTGATTCCCTGGCTTCCCTCTCCATAGGAAACCGCGTTCATCTTGACGAGATCGACCAAGCCCGTAAAGGTCTCACCCTGGCCAACGGGAAGCTGGATTGGCACAAAATTGCTCCCCAGGCGCTCTTTCAACATCAAAAGGACCTTGTAAAAGTCAGCGCCATTGCGGTCCATTTTATTGACGAATGCGATGCGCGGCACCTTATAGCGGTCGGCTTGCCGCCAGACGGTTTCAGACTGGGGTTCCACTCCCCCGACGGCGCAAAAAATTCCAATGGCTCCATCCAGGACGCGCAATGAACGCTCAACCTCGGCAGTAAAATCGACATGCCCCGGCGTATCGATTATGTTGATCCGAAAATCATCCCACTGGCAGGCTGTCGCCGCGGATGTGATCGTGATGCCTCTTTCGCGCTCCTGGTCCATCCAGTCCATCGCGGCAGTACCTTCATGAACTTCCCCCATGCGATGCAAACGCCCCGTATAGAACAGCATGCGCTCGGTGGTCGTCGTTTTTCCGGCATCAATGTGTGCCGCGATACCAATGTTTCTGGTAGTCTCCAACGGGTATTTGCGCGCCATTCTATTCATTCCCCAGGCTATAGCCGATAATGGGCAAACGCTTTATTGGCCTCGGCCATGCGATGTACATCTTCGCGCTGCCGAACGGCATTGCCATCGCCCTTGGAAGCGGCAATAAATTCATTGGCCAATCTCTCGGCCATGGTGCGCTCAGATCTCTCCCGGGCAAACCGGATCAGCCAGCGAATCGAGCGTGCGGTCCGCTCATCGGGACGAACCTCAATGGGGATCTGGTAGGTTTGCCCGCCTACCCGGCGTGAACGCACCATAACAATGGGCTTGACGTTTTCCACCGCTTTTTGAAAGATCTCGATCCCATCCTGGTCGGAACGTTGGTTTATCATGTCAATAGCCAGATAGAAGATGCGCTCGGCTACGCTTTTCTTTCCCTTTTTCATCAGGGAGTTGATAAACCGAGCAACCAGCACGTTGTGGAATTTAGGATCGGGCAGTACCTGCCTTTTTACGGTTTTTCGGCGGCGAGACATTGAGTCCTATTTCTGCAATCCAGATTATGGTTAATCAGGCTTCCTGGCACCGTACTTGGATCGCCCTTGCCTGCGTTCTTCCACTCCGCTAGTGTCCAGAACCCCTCGGATGATGTGATACCGAACACCTGGACAGTCCTTGACGCGTCCGCCCCTGACCAGAACGATCGAATGCTCCTGAAGATTGTTGCCCTCACCGGGAATGTAGGCAGTAACTTCAATTCCCGTGGTCAGGCGCACCCGGGCCATCTTGCGCAGCGCAGAATTGGGTTTTCTGGGCGTACTTGTGTAGACGCGGGTGCAAACCCCCCGGCGCTGCGGGCATCCTTCCAGCTGGGGGGTGTCGCTTTTCTTGTAGTTTTTCCTCCGGCCCTTCCGGACCAACTGGCTGATTGTCGGCAAGGATCATACCCCTTCCAAAATCGAGAAAACAATAAACTTAAAATCTAAATACCCCTTCTCTGAATGTCAATAGGCTGGGTAAAATCGCCCGCGACATTAACCTGGCTTGGGATTCGATACTCCGAGAAGGAAAGCGGTGTGTTCTGAAAATTACCTGCAACCGGCCAAGGGCGAAGAATGAGAACCCTGCGAGGGCCCGATTTCATTCTCACCCGGATCAATACCCGCCGCCAGGGAGTGGGCCCCTTCCAGGCGGGGGTCTTCGGCCGCCAGGGAGTCCATTCAGCGAGGTTCTCGCACTGGCGTGCGAGACAACCCCGGGGTTACCCTGAAAAGCCTAATCCCCTGATGGGGCTCAACCTTCAGGCTGGGCGCTTATTCCTTCCACTTCTTTCACCTCTTCTTCCTCTTCCCGGCCATTTTCACCGGCCTCCAGGTCCTCGTACGAAGCTCCACGGTAAATTTCGGTCCCCGTCCCCGCGGGGATCAGCCGTCCGATTATCACATTTTCCTTGAGACCCCGCAGACGATCAATCTTGCCCTGGACGGCTGCCTCGGTGAGCACCCTGGTGGTCTCCTGGAACGAGGCGGCTGAAATAAAGCTGTCGGTTCGCAGAGAAGCGCGGGTAATTCCCAATAGAATCGGTTGACAGGTAGACGGGTCACCACCTTCGCTCAGCACCTTCTCGTTCTCAATGTTGAATCGGATCTTGTCTACCTCCTCGCCTTCCAAAAAATTAGTGTCGCCCGGATCGATGACCCGCACTTTTTGCAGCATCTGCTTGACTATCACCTCTATGTGCTTGTCGTTTATCTCCACGGCCTGGAGGCGGTAGACATCCTGGATTTCGTTCACCAGGTACTCCTGCACCTTGCTTACGCCCTGAACCCGTAGAATATCATGGGGGTTCACGGATCCTTCGGAAAGCCGTTCGCCCGCAACGACCCGGTCGCCTTCATGGACTCGCAGGTGCTTGCCATAGGGGACCAGGTATTTGCGCTCCTGGCCGTCTGCTCCGGTAACGACCAATTCGCGGTTTCCTCGCACCAGCCCGCCAAAACAGACCGTGCCGTCGATCTCCGAAATTACTGCCGGCTCCTTCGGGCGCCGGGCTTCGATGAGTTCAACCACCCTGGGCAGGCCACCAGTAATATCACGGGTCTTGGCACGCTCGCGGGGAATCTTGGCCAGAATCTGTCCCGGTTGGATATCAGCTTCATCCATCACCAGCAGGCGCGCCCCCACCGGAATGAGAAAATTGCGGTTGTCGCCTGCTGCGCTGTCAATCTCTATCTGCGGACTAAGCGAGCGGTCACGCTGTTCGACGATGCTGCGAGCACTCATGCCCGTGGTTTCGTCGAACTCCTCGCGCATGGTAACTCCCTCGACAATGTCGATAAAATTTACTTTGCCAGGGCGATCGGATACGATAACAATGTTGTAGGGGTCCCATTCGTAGAGAACCTGAGATGCCTCCACTTCCTGTTCGTTGCTGACCTTTAGGAGAGCGCCATAAGGTACATTGACGCGCGAACGCACCCTGTTCTGTTCATCGAGAAGCTCAATCTCACCATTGCGGCCCGTAACCGTTGGTCCCGTATCCGGATGGTCGACTGTATCCACGTTGACAAAGTTGATGCGGCCCTGTCGCCTGGCCGTAATCTGCGACTGCTCGGCGATGCGACTTGCCGTCCCGCCGATGTGGAAGGTCCGGAGGGTCAGCTGCGTTCCCGGTTCTCCGATGCTCTGAGCCGCTATCACACCCACGGCTTCACCCACGTTGACGATTCTTCCCGTGGCCAGGTTGCGGCCGTAGCACCGGGCACAGACCCCGCGTTCCGATTCGCAGGTAAGCACCGAACGAATGAGAACCTGGTCCGCCCCGACCTGCGCAATTTTGTTGGCATCGCCCTCTTCCAGCAGGGTTCCTGCCTCGACAACCACCTTATCGTCCACCGCATCGACGACATCTTCCAGCAACACTCGGCCCACGATGCGATCGGCCAGAGGCTCTACGATTTCCTCTCCGTCCTTTAGAGCGCCGACCCAGAGGCCTTGAACAGTACCGCAGTCCTCTTCACTTACTACCACATCCTGGGCGACATCCACCATGCGTCGAGTCAGATAGCCCGCCTCCGCGGTCTTGAGGGCGGTGTCGGCCAGCCCCTTGCGTGCGCCATGGGTGGAAATAAAATACTCGAGCACGGAAAGGCCCTCTTTGAAGGAGGCTATAATCGGCGTTTCGATTATTTCGCCTACCGCCCCTGTCAGCTTTTTCTGCGGCTTGTTCATCAATCCCCGCATGCCTCCCAATTGCTTGATCTGGTCTTCATTTCCGCGCGCGCCGGAGTCTTTCATTATATATACCGAATTAAAACCCTCTTCGGCCTCCTCCAGGGTGCTCTGCGCAGCCCGGGAGACGGCCGAGGTGCCATGGGTCCAAATATCGATGATCTTGTTATAGCGTTCGCCATCGGTAATGATCCCGTTTGCGTATTGATCGGCTACCTTCTCCACTTCCTGCAGCGCGGCGTCGATCAGCTCCTTCTTTTCCTCGGGAACCACCACGTCGTCGATAGAGATCGTAATGCCGGCCATGGTGGAATAATGATAGCCGAGCCTCTTGAGATCATCCACAAACTCAGCCGTGCGGCGATTCCCCAGATGGCGGTGAACTTCCGCCGTGATTGTCTTGATGTCGTCCTTTGCCACTCCCCGGTTGATAAGGCCGATTTCCTCGGGCAATACCTCGTTGAAGATGAGCCGTCCTACCGTGGTATCGACGATTTCGCCTTTAATGCGAACCTTGATCGGCTGGTGCAGCATGATTCGTCCGGCCTCATAGGCTGCCTGTGCCTCGATGGGATTGGAGAAACGCCTCTCCGTCTTGGTGCCCTCGCTGAATTTGACCTTGGTCAGGTAGTTGCTTCCCAGGACTATATCCTGGGGGTTATCCATGACGACCGGCTCGCCGTCGGCGGGCTTGAGAATGTTGTTGGAAGCCAACATCAGGAGCCGGGCTTCAACCTGAGCCTCAAAGGACAATGGTACGTGAACAGCCATCTGATCGCCGTCGAAGTCTGCATTGAAGGCGGCACAAACCAGGGGATGCAAGCGGATTGCCTTGCCTTCCACGAGAATGGGCTGAAAGGCCTGGATCCCCAACCGGTGCAGGGTGGGGGCGCGATTGAGCAATACGCAGTGATCCTGGATGATTTCCTCCAAGATGTCCCATACTTCCGGGCGCTCGCGTTCGACCAGTTTTTTTGCGCTCTTGACCGTCTGAACCAGGCCGTGTTCTTCGAGCTTTTTTATGACGAATGGTTTAAACAGCTCCAGAGCCATGCTTTTTGGCAGGCCGCACTGATGAAGCTTCAATTCAGGTCCCACCACGATAACCGAGCGGCCCGAGTAATCGACGCGCTTCCCCAAAAGGTTCTGCCGGAACCTCCCCTGCTTTCCCTTGAGCAAATCGCTGAGGGACTTCAGCGAGCGATTGCCGTCGCCACGTACCGCCCGCGAGCGCCGTCCGTTGTCGAAAAGGGCATCCACAGCCTCCTGCAGCATCCTTTTCTCGTTGCGCAAAATGACCTCGGGCGCCTTGATTCCGATCAGTTTCTTCAAGCGGTTGTTGCGGTTGATGACCCGGCGGTACAGATCATTCAGGTCGGAGGTGGCGAAACGTCCCCCTTCCAGCGGCACCAGCGGCCGCAAATCTGGAGGAATGACAGGGATGTTTTCCAAAATCATCCACTCGGGGCGATTCTCGGACTGCCGAAACGCTTCTACCACCTTCAGGCGCTTGAGGGCTTCCTGCTTCCGTTGAATCGAGGTCTCCATCCTGACCTGCGTCCGCAGCTCGGCGGAAAGCTCCTCTATATCGATCATGGTGAGCAAGGTCTTGATGGCGGGCGCCCCCATATCCACCTCGGGATGGAAGCCCTGTTCCTGCAGTTCAATCAATTGCTCCTCGGTGACCAGGGACATTGCCTCCACCGGCGAATCCTTGGGATCGAGGACTATGTGCGATTCGTAATACAGAACCCTTTCGAGGTTTCGCATCGAAATGTCGAGTAAAGCGCCTATCCTCGAAGGCAGGGATTTGAAATACCATATATGGGAAACCGGCACGGCCAACTCGATCTGCCCCAGCCTTTCCCGCCGTACCTTTGCTTGAGTGACCTCCACGCCGCAGCGATCGCAGACCACTCCCCTGTAGCGAATCCCTTTGTACTTTCCGCAGTGGCAGGTCCAATCCTTTACGGGACCAAAAATCCGCTCGCAAAAGAGTCCGTCGCGTTCCGGTTTAAACGAGCGGTAGTTGATGGTTTCCGGTTTGGCTACCTCGCCGTGAGACCATGTGCGGATTGTGTCGGGGGAGGCAAGTTGAATGCGAATCGAATCGAAATCCGTAGATCTTTTCAAGATGTTGGCGCTCTCAAACACGACAACCTCCTTTTTCGTAGGACTCCCTTTGTCAATAGGTCGAATCAGCGATCTTACTGTCCTCGAGAATCACATCGAGGCAGAGACTTTGCAGCTCTTTGACTAATACGTTGAAGGATTCGGGCACTCCAGGCTCGGGAGGATTCTCGCCCTTGACAATTGCTTCGTAAATCTTGGATCGGCCGGCGACGTCATCCGATTTGACCGTCAGCATTTCCTGGAGGGTATAGGCCGACCCGTAAGCCTCCAGGGCCCAGACCTCCATCTCGCCGAACCGCTGCCCGCCGAATTGAGCCTTTCCACCCAGGGGTTGTTGTGTGACCAGCGAATAGGGTCCGATAGACCGGGCATGAATCTTGTCCGCCACCAGGTGGGATAGCTTGAGCATGTAGATGTAACCTACCGTCACCCGCTTGTCGAGGCGCTGGCCGGTGCGGCCGTCGTAGAGCACCGCCTTTCCATCCGTTTCCAGGCCGGCCTCATCGAGCAACTCCTTGACTTCGTCGAGCGAAGCGCCATCGAAAACCGGGGTGGCGAGGTGCAAATTCAGGGCATGGGAAGCCATGCCCAGGTGGGTCTCAAAGATCTGGCCGAGGTTCATGCGCGATGGGACGCCGAGAGGATTCAACACCATGTCGACTGGTGAACCATCCTCCAGGTAAGGCATGTCTTCCTCGGGAACAATCTGTGCCACCACACCTTTGTTGCCATGACGCCCGGCCATTTTGTCGCCCACCGACAGCTTGCGCCTTTTGGCGACATATACCTTTACCAGGTGAACGATACCGGGAGGCAATTCGTCACCCCTTGTGAGCCGTTCGATCTGCCGTTCGGTCTGCTCCTCGATCAACTGAAGTTGTTCACCTGCATAGCGAAGCAACTCCTCGATCCTCGAATCGGCATCCGGGTCGCCTGTCCACCCATGCTCCGGAAACACGTTGAAAATGTCTATGCGTTCTAGAAGTGCTTCGCTGATCTCGGTACCCTCGCGTACGACGACACTGTTATCATCCTTGCTGCGCAATCGGCCCAGCCTGTGGCCGCTACAAAATTCGACGAGCCTCTTGTTCCTTTCCGCGAGCAGAGCATCACTTTTCTCCTTGGCTTTGTCCCTCATAGAGGACACATCGCCCTTTTCCTTCTTCCGAGATCCTTCGCTTCGCTCCTTGCGGGAAAAGACTTTGCGGTCAATGACCACCCCTTCCATGCCCGGAGGCGCCTTGAGGGAAGCGTCGCGCACGTCCCCGGCCTTCTCGCCGAAGATTGCCCGCAGGAGCCTTTCCTCTGGAGAAAGCTCCGTTTCCCCCTTGGGCGTCACCTTGCCGACCAGAATGTCACCGGGACCAACCTCTGCGCCGATCCGAATAATTCCTCCTTCGTCCAGGTTGCGGACGGCCAACTCGCTGACGTTGGGAATTTCGCGGGTAATCTCTTCCTGGCCGCGTTTGGTGTCCCTCACCTGCAGTTCAAACTCCTCAATGTGAACCGAGGTGAAAATGTCGCTCTTGAGCAACCGTTCGCTGATGACAATGGCGTCTTCGAAGTTGTAACCATTCCAGGGCATAAAGGCCACGCGGACATTCATGCCCAGGGCGAGGTCTCCCTTTTCGGTCGCTGGACCATCGGCCAGAATCTGGTCCTTTTGAATTATTTCTCCGACTTTAACGAGGGGACGCTGATTGATGCAGCAGTCCTGGTTCGAGCGGCTGAATTTAATCAGCCTGTACTCGTCTTCTTCGGCCGCATCCAAAGGGCTGAGCGGACTGCTCTTTTTCTTGTCGCGGCTGACGACGATGCAGTTGGCCTCCGCCTTGACAACCTCTCCTGGATTGCGAGCAAGCACCAGTGCGCTCGAATCCCGGGCAACCTTGGATTCCATGCCCGTGCCGACCCATGGAGCCCTTGGAAACAGCAAGGGAACGGCCTGGCGCTGCATATTGGACCCCATCAATGCCCTGTTGGCGTCGTTGTGCTCCAGAAATGGAATTAAAGCTGCGGCAGCGCTGACCAGCTGCTTGGGCGATACGTCCATGTATTCTACCTCACCCGGAGGTACCATGGGATAGTCGTCGCGCCGCCTGGCCTTCACCAGGGAATTGACGAACTCTCCGTCGTCATCAAGCGGCTCGTTGGCCTGGGCTATGGTGAATCTGTCCTCCTGGTCGGCAGTGAGGAACTCGATCTCGTTTGTGGCTCGGCCGTCCATGACCTTGCGGTAGGGAGTCTCCAAGAATCCAAAGGAGTTGACCCGAGCGAATGTACTGAGGGAGGAGATCAAGCCGATGTTGGGCCCCTCCGGAGTCTCTATGGGACAAATGCGGCCATAATGGGTGTAGTGCACGTCCCGCACTTCAAATCCAGCGCGGTCCCGGCTCAATCCACCCGGGCCGAGAGCACTGAGCCGGCGCTTGTGGGTGAGTTCATCGAGCGGATTGGTCTGCTGCATGAACTGAGACAGCTGGCTGCTCCCGAAGAATGCCTGGACCACCGTTGAAACAGTTCGCGCGTTTACCAGGTCGTGAGGAGTGATTTGCTCTTCATCGCGCAGGCTCATCCTCTCTCGAATGGTTCGCGCCATGCGCGTCAAGCCCATGCTGAATTGCTTAGCCAGCATTTCTCCGACCAACCGCACCCGTCGGTTGCCCAGATGGTCGATATCATCTGTGTTGCCCTGTCCCGCGCGAAGCTGCAGCAGGTAGCGGATAATCGCGGTAAAATCCTCCAGATGTAGAATCGTGCTGGTCAACGGAATGTCCACACCCAGCCGGCTGTTTATCCGGTACCTGCCCACATCTCCAAGATTGTAGTGTTTGGGATTGAAGAACAGGCGATCGAGCAGACCACGCGCGGTCTCTATGTTGGGCGGGTCCCCAGGACGCATCAGATTGTAGATGAAGGTGAGAGCCTCTTCTTCACTGGTGCTGGGGTCTTTTCTCAAGGTATTTTCGATTACTCCGGGATCCGTACCCTCCGGGGCGGCCAGTACCTTGACTGATTTTTTCCCCGCCTCCTTCAGCACCTCGAGATGACCCTCTTCGACAGCGTCGAATGCCCCCAGCAGGATTTCACCGGTCTTGGTGTCCACGATGTCCTCGCTACCATTCAGACGACCAACCAGATCCTCATCGACCGTGGCCTCTACGTCCTCGCGGAACAGGCTGAGGATCTCGCCCGACCTTGAAAATCCCAACGCCCTCAACAGCAGCGAAACGGGCAGCTTGCGCCGCCGGTCGATGTGGACATGCATGAGATCGTTGATGTCCATGCTGAATTCGAGCCAAGGTCCCTTGTTGGAAGGAAGGATGCGGGCAGAAAATAGTCTCTTTCCATTGGGGTGCATCGTCTCGTCAAAAAACACCCCTGGCGAGCGGTGTAACTGACTCACGACGACCCTTTCGGCCCCGTTGATAATAAAGGTTCCCTCTCCCGTCATCAGGGGTAGCTCTCCCAGGAAAACAGACTGTTCCACTACATCCTTGACAGGACTGTCAGTCCTCTCCCGGTCGCGGGTGATGAGGCGAAGGGTGGCTCGCAAAGGGGCGGCATAGGTCATGCCGCGCTCCCGGCATTCTTCCTGGCTGTAGCGGGGATTGCCCACCGAGTAGTCAACGTACTCGAGGGAATAAACCCCGTGGGCATCAGTAATCGGAAAGATGCTCTCGAATACCAACTGCAACCCTCTCCTCTGTCTCTGGCGAGGAGGAAGATTGAGTTGCAAAAATGCCTGGTACGAATCTATCTGGATGGAGAGAAGATTCGGCATCTCGACAATTTCTCTGATCCTGCCGAAAGATCGCCTTTCAATGCTACCATTATTCTCAGCCAAGCAATAGATCTCCTTGTCACAGGTTTAAGGCAAAAGCTCACAGAGCCATTGATTTCCAAATCGCGGAAGACCAATATTCCATGAGCTTTCAATCAGGACGTACTGCAAAATTGCAGGACCCTTCCAGTATTTCAACTTGGACGCAAAATTCTATCAAGATCCTCTCATTTGACTTCTACAGTAGCGCCCGCATCCTGCAGTAAGGTCTGAATTTCTTCGGCTTCCTGCTTCGAGACTCCTTCCTTCACGGGATTTGGAGCATCGTCGACCAGCGCCTTGGCCTCTTTGAGCCCGAGGCTTGTGATCTGGCGAACCACCTTGATCACCTGGATCTTCTTATCACCTGAACCGGTCAAAAGGACATCGAAGGAATCCTTTTCCTCCTCTTCTTCCACTCCGCCATCTACGGCTGCGGGAGCAACTCCACCCATCATCACAGGAGCAGCTGCGGATACACCGAATTTATCCTCCAGGGCCTTGACCAATTCGGCCAGTTCGAGAACGGTTAGGCCACTGATCGTCTCGATGATCTCCCCTACCTTGGCGCTTTGGGAAGTTTCTTCGGTTGTGGTCTCTTCAGTCATTGTTCACCCTCCTGAGGTTGCTAAAAACCGCGTCAAAAGTAGTAGCTCCAGAGGTCAGCTTCCCTTGGAATCTTCTCTTATTTTATTTTCGTAGGCGGCGATGACGCCAACGAGATTGCGTAATATACCATTCAGGACCCCTGCAAAGCCGTACAGTGGATTTTTCACACCCCCCACCACTCTGCCCAGCAACACATCTCGAGACGGCAGGTCTGCCAGGGCCTTGATTTCTTCCGGCTGCAGGATCTGGCCGTCGACCAATCCCAACTTGATGGAGATATTTCCGTTCTCCTCGGCAAAATCCTGGAGGATTTTGGCAGGAGTGACCGGATCCTCGGTTCCGAATGCTATTGCCGTGGGACCGGCAAAGGATTTATCAAGGCCGGAAATCTCGGCCTCCTGGGCAGCACGGATTGCCAGGCGGTTCTTTACTACGCGATATCCCACCGAGGCATTGCGCAGGTTATTGCGCAATGCGGTCACCGAGGCAACATTCAAACCGGTGAAATCAGCCAGGAAGATTGCCTTCGACTCCTTCATCAAGGAGGTAAGGGCGGCAACTTCCTCTACTTTTTCAACAGTGGGCATCTTTGGTCCTCCCCAGAGGATCGGGTCACCTGCTGATCTTCAGACGACGAGCCCCGATCGATCGATCGGAATACCCGGACCCATGGTTGACGACATGACCAGTTTGTGAATGTACTGCCCTTTGGACGAGGCTGGTTTCGCTCGCATGATGGCGTCGGAGAATGTTTGGGCATTTTCGACCAGGGCGTCGACGTCGAAGGACAACTTTCCAATGGGCGCCTGGGCATTGTTTCCCGACTTGCTGTCGGCACGAAATTCGATTCTTCCTGCCTTGGCGTCCTTCACGGCTTGCTCGACCTCCCTGGTCACTGTTCCGGTTTTGGGATTGGGCATCAAACCGCGAGGCCCGAGTATGCGTCCCAACTTGCCAACCTGCCCCATCATGTCGGGTGAGGCAATGACGGTATCGAACTCGAGCCAGCCATTTTGGATCTTTTCGACCAGGTCGGCCCCGCCAACGTAATCTGCCCCAGCTTCCCGGGCTGCGGTTTCCACCTCTCCCTGGGCAAAAACGAGGACGCGCACCTCCTTGCCGGTCCCATGCGGCAGCATGACAGTACCGCGCAGAATCTGGTCTGCATGGCGTCCATCAATCCCCAGGGAGAAGGAAAGCTCGACGGTTTCGTCGAACTTCCTGCGAGGAAACGATTTGAGGATCTTTACGGCCTCCTCCCAGCTATAGGATTTTCCCCGATCGATAGCACTGAGAGCCTGTTTATATTTTTTTCCCCTGGCCATCTCTTCCACGCTTTCTATTTCTTAGTTGTCAACCAAGAGCCCCATGCTGCGGGCAGTGCCCGCAATCATTGAAATCGCCGACTCAACTGAACTGGCGTTCAAATCCTCCATTTTCAACTGGGCGATCTCTCTCAGTTGCTCTGTGGTCACCGAGCCTATCTTCTCTGTATTGGGAACTCCAGAGCCTTTGTCGATACCTGCCGCGCGTTTCAAGAGAACCGCAGCCGGAGGAGTCTTTGTAATGAAGGAGAAACTCCGGTCCGCAAAAACAGTAATTATAACGGGTATGATGAGCCCTGCCTGCTCCTGGGTCTGGGCATTGAACGACTTGCAGAATTCCATTATATTGACGCCGTGCTGACCCAGGGCAGGACCTACCGGAGGAGTCGGATTGGCCTGTCCCGCCGGCACCTGCAGCTTAATTGTAGCTGATATCTTCTTCGCCATAGCCCATTTCCTCAACCATTGGCATCATCCGCCAATTCTACCTGCAACACGTCCAGCTCCACAGGCGTTCCTCGACCAAAAATGCTCACCATGATTTTCACCCGGCGCTTCTCCGGAATCACTTCCTGAACGGTGCCAATGAAGTCCTTGAAGGCCCCGTCATTCACCTTCACCTGGTCTCCGGTGGCATATGGAATTTCCTCGACCTCTTGAGCCTTGCGGCGGTCGATGTGACCGAGGATGTGGTCGACCTCCTCCTGGCGCAGGGGCTGAGGCTTGCGAGCCGGGCCGACAAAGTTGGTCACCCCGGGTATGTTGGTAACCAGATGCCAGGCGCTTTTTGACATCTCCATCTCAACCAGCACATAACTCGGCAGAAAACGCTTTTTGGAGACGGTCTTCTTTCCTCCCCGCATCTCCACCACCTCTTCAGTGGGTACCACCACCTGAACAACCGCATCACCGATTGGGGAGGATTCCATCAGGGATTCGAGATAGGATTTTACCTTGTTCTCGTGTCCCGAATAGGTGTGCAGTGCATACCAGTGCTTTGCCATATTCAAGATCCGGGTCTTCGTGCTCAGGTAAAAACTCTTAAAGCATAAAAGTAGCGGCGCAAACACCAGCCGCTAACCGGGCCTCGATCTTCTATCGCAACGTGAATTCAAAGATCTTCACCGACCGAGAAGGATTCCCCATATAAAGGAAATCACAAGATCAAAGAGGCCGATAAAAACTGCAAAGATTGCTGAAAAAACCAGAACGACACCGGTGGAACTGGCCAGATCATCTCGCGTGGGCCAACTGACCTTTGAAAACTCGGCTCGAACTTCTCTGAGAAAAGTAATGAGTCTTTCCCTCATCCCCCAATGCCAGTTCTTGAAAGCCGGCTCCCTCGCAAATACCCCAACATGGCAGGTCTGGCAGGACTCGAACCTGCAACCGCTGGTTTTGGAGACCAGTGCTCTACCAATTGAGCTACAGACCTATAGCGCCCAGGCTGCACTACCGGGTTTCTTTGTGCATAGTGTGCTTTTGGCAAGACCGGCAATATTTCTTGAATTCAACTCGTCCAGAATGGACGCGACGGTTCTTGGTGGTTGTATAATTGCGCCTACCACAACCCTCGCATTCGAGCGTTACCTGGTCTCGTGGCATCCGTGCCTGCTAAGCTGAAAAGTATTGTCGTTTATGGTTAAGGGATATCGATGAGGAACCGAAAAAAAGCTGGAGCCGATGACCAGGATTGAACTGGTGACCTCGTCCTTACCAAGGACGCGCTCTACCGACTGAGCTACATCGGCTAACAACCCAGAGAGAGACCCGGAATCAGCCATTTCTATGGAGCGGGAAACGGGACTCGAACCCGCGACATCGAGCTTGGAAGGCTCGCGCTCTAGCCAACTGAGCTACTCCCGCCCATGCAAATTTCCATAAATAGGAAAATGTAGGGCAATTCAATCGGGTTGTCAAGCCTTTCATACAAGCTCCTGCAACCCGCGAGATGGAGAAACCTTTTTTTGGCTTGAACGAGGGCAGGAAGACCCAACGAGAGCCGGGATGGGTAGGCGGAAAATGGCGACATATTTCTGCGACGGGACGCTAGGCTTGGGCCGACCTCGAAGCAACTCCCTCTTTCAACGCGAGTTGAGCCAAATAGTACTCGCTCATATAATGCCGTTTGCAGTAGCCTCTGGACGAGTGTTTCGCCTCGCAACCGGTCATTTTGCAGACCTTGCGGCCGTAAATCCGCTCGCGTTCCGGGGTGAGCCGTCCATAGCGCCTCATCTGCTGGTAGTGGCGGAAGCAGAACCCCCTGGCAACCTGGACTTGCCGGCAGCTCTCAACCTTGCACCGGGAGCCGCGTTTCTGGTATTCCCGCTCCGGAGTCAGGCGACCGTGGCGACGAATTTGCTGGTAGTGGCGAGGGCAATATCCTCCAGTTCGCGCCTCTTGTCCGCACCTTTCCGCCTTGCACAGGGGGTGCCATCTACCTTTGAGAATTTTTGCTTCCATTACCCTGGATTCCTCGCTTAGATTTTTTGAAACATACAATTTGGCCAAGGGAATTCCTTGGGGAATTCAGATTGCCTCGATCTTCTCGGCACGAAACTGGAATGGCTGTCTTATGAAATAGCCTGCAACAGGCCCATTACCGGTGGAGGTCAACGAGTGATTTTAATGATCCTGTAGTGCAGCATCCCGGCGGGAACCTTGATTTCCACCTCTTCACCTTCCTCATGCCCCAACAGCCCCTTGCCAATTGGGGAAATTGTAGAGATTTTTCCGTCTTCAAAATCCGCCTCTTCGGGAGCTACAAGGGTGTATTTGAGTTCCCGGTCCTTTTTCAAATCCAGCAAATCCACCGTGGCTCCGATGTAAACCTTGTCATCAGGGATATCCTCATTTTCCAGCAAGTGGACGCGGCTGAGGGTCTCCTCCAACTTGCCGATCCGCTGCTCGAGAAACATCAATCGCTCCTTGGCGGCCAGGTACTCGGCGTTCTCCGATAGATCACCGAATTCCCTGGCCCGTTGCAAGGACAGGCGAACGTGGGGACGTTCCTTGTCCTTGAGCTCTTTCAACTCGCCTTGAAGTTTCTCATACCCCTCTCTGGAAAGATATACCTCGCTCATCTGGTTCTCCTAAGGCACAATTTTCCCCTGTTTCCAAATTATAAAAGCAAATGCGGAAGCATTTCGCTTCCGCACCAGACTTTCTAATATACAAAAATGTTTTGGATATGCAAGCTCCGCCCCCCGCGACATTTGCAGCGATTTGCAACCCCTGGTTCCCTCAATCTTGGATGAATTATTTCCAAAATATTTTGGGAATCGCCACCCAAATTCCTTCTTCACCCTGGGGAGCGGCCAGAACACACCACCCGCAGGATGATTTTGCGGGCCTGTCCTAAATGATCTAAATTACGAAGGATTACGAAGGCACCAATCTGCCCCTCGGTGATCGGCAGGGGACCGGGGATATCCGCGAAGGTCCGGCACAAGGCTCGGAGCTTCTCGTTCCGACCATCCTCAAAGCACATGGACCTCCAAATGGCCCGGACATGCGCTCGCCCCTCATGGAACCGAGGTACTGCCATGGTTCGATCCAGATGATCAAAAACCCGAACTCCGGCCTGCCCATCGGAGTCGCCTGGATTTCCATCATCCGGCGCCGCCAGCTTTTCCCCTCGCAGAGGGCCGATCGGGTCAATTTCCCGCCTGCAGGAAGGAAATCCAATGATCTCCTCTCCTCCCATTGATACCATCATTCAAGGCGTTGATGCCCAGCGTTTAGTGGATACGGCCACCGCCTTGATCGAGGTTCCCAGCCCCACGCGCAACGCCGGCGCTGCTGCCGACCGCCTCGCCGAGATGCTCACCGACGATGGTTTCAAGGTCGAACGGCCCGAGGCCGACTGGCCTGCGTCGCCTGCCGTAGTCGTCCGCTTCGAGGCGGACAAATCCGGGAGGGTTCTGCAGTTCGACGGCCATCTCGACACCGTTCACCTTCCCTTCGTCCCGCCAAAGCGCCAAAACGGTTGTCTTTTCGGCTCCGGCGCAGCCGATATGAAAGGCGGTATCGCCGCTTTCGTAGAAGCCTTGCGGGTTCTGCGCGATACCAGGAGCCTTCCCCGGGGAGGCATACTGCTCACGGCCCACGACCACCACGAAGGCCCCTGGGGCGACCGGCGCCAGCTCAGCGCCCTCATCGCCTCAGGTTATAAAGGCGATGCCGTCCTCCTTCCCGAATACCTGGCCGATCACCTTCCCATTGCCGGCCGGGGCATGGGCATCTTCGAAATCGAGATCAGCCGCGATGGCGACCCGGTTCACGAGGTTCTGCGACCCGCGGGCCTCCCCGATGTCCTGGCCGCCGGGGCGGAGCTGGTCTGCAGGTTTCAAGAACAGCGCCGGCGACTCGAGAACACTACCTTGCCCCACAGCGGGAGCGATTCAATCTTCGTCGGAAGCATTAACGCCGGGGAGATCTACAACCAGGCGCCGACGACCTGCACCCTGAAGGGAACGCGGCGCTGGGTCGAGCCCGGAACGCAAGCAGCTGTTGCAGTCGGATTCCAGCAGGTTCTGGATGAGCTGGAGCGCAGCACACGGACTCGAATCCGGGCAAACTTCCATGTGCAGGGTGACGCCTTCAGGATTGACCCCGAAGACCCGATCGTCGGGGCTTTCCAAAGCGCCCACCGCGCGGTCGCCGGCTCCACCCTTCCTCTGGGTGGCAAACCATTCGTCGACGACGGCAACCTCTTCTTCGCCGCTGCCGGAATTTCTCCTCTCACCCATGGTCCGGCGGCCACGGGCGCCCACACGGTCAACGAATGCGTCCCCGTGGCGGAGTTGGTACGCGTCGCCCAGGTCTACGCCCTGACCGCCGTTGCATATTGTTAGGAAATCGCGATGGAGCTCGATGGACGGCGAAAGAAGCTGCTTGAGCACACCTTTTTGGACTACCAGCCCACCGCAGCCTTCTTCGACAACCCCCTCGTCGTGCAGAAAGCTCGTGGACTTTACTACTGGG
Source organism: Candidatus Latescibacterota bacterium (assembly GCA_965208105.1). GTDB lineage: Bacteria > Latescibacterota > UBA2968 > UBA8231 > UBA8231. The sequence continues at coordinate 4,734,591 of OZ242318.1, read as the reverse complement.
ACGTGGAGGGAAAGCGCTATTTCGACGGCATCGCGGGGATCTTCGTCGCGACCCTCGGCCACGGCCATCCTCGCGTCCTGGAGGCGGTGCACAGGCAACTGGAAACATTGAGCCTCGCCCCTCCCATGCACGGGATAGCTGACATTGCCCTGGACTTCGTGGAAAAGCTGGGGAGCATTTCACCCGAAAATCTGAACTTCATAAAGTCCTACAGCGGGGGCTCAGAGGCCATCGAATCCGCCCTCAAGTTCACCCGCCAGTACCACCGGCAAAGCGGTCATCCGGCAAAGTTCAAGTTCATCAGTCGCTATTTCGGTTACCATGGGGCCACTTTCGGCGCCATGGCGGCCAGCGGAACGGGAAAGCGCAAGACTCCATTCGAACCACACATTGCAGGATTTCCGAAGGTTTTTCCACCTACCTATTACCGGGACCAATTTTCCTCCTGGGAGGAGTGCAACCGCTTTTGCGCCGAGATGTTCGAGGACGTGATCGTCAACGAAGATCCGGAGACGGTGGCGGGGGTCGTCCTCGAGCCCATCAGCAATACCGGTGGAGTCATCACCCCAACCGAGGAGTACTTCCGGATTATCCGCGCGATTTGCGACCGACACAACGTGGTCCTGATCTACGATGAGATCATTACCGGCTTCGGCCGCACCGGTTCGATGTTCGCCGCCCAAACCTTCGGCGTAGCGCCGGACGTCATCTGCTGCGGCAAGGGCATGTCCAGCGGCGCCATCCCCCTGGCCGCAATGATCGCCCGCGAGGAAATGGGCGAGGTTTTCCTGGGCCCAGCGGAGGACGAAACCAATTTTTCCCACGGCCATACCTTTGCCAACAACCCGCTCGGATGTGCGGTGGGAATGGCCGTGATCGATGAAATCGTGGAGAAGGGGCTGGACCGCAAGGCCGGGGAACTGGGGAACTATCTTGCGGCCAGGCTCGAAGGTCTCAAGCGCTACGGCGTAATCCGCGAAGTTCGGGGCAGGGGCTTGTTCCGGGGGGTGGAGCTTGTACGCGACACCCGGAGCATGGAACCATTCCCGGAACTTGGAATGGCCCTGAAGCGCACTGCGCTGAAAAACGGACTGATCATCCGCGTCGACCCCACCTGGTTTGCGGTGGGCCCTGCCCTGATCGCGGAAAAAGGAGACATCGATGAAATGTGCGACCTGATCGAGAAAAGTCTCGTCGATGCCCTGGAGCAGGTGAGACAATGTCGAGGACAACCGGATCGTCACATCCGCTGAATCATGAGGACAACCCTATTCCATCTCACCCAAGAAAAAGGCGCTGAGTTTTCGACCTTCGGCGACTGGGAAATCCCGCGCCATTACGGCGACCCTGAAGCGGAATACGAAGCGGCGCATTCTTCTGCGGTACTGCGCGATGCCTCTCATTGGGGCCGCCTCCGCATTACCGGAGAAGACCATCTCGACTTCCTGCATCGCATGACGACCAATGACTTCAACAGTCTGCTGCCGGGGACTGGATTTGAAGCCGTGTTCGTGGAAGGCCGTGCCCGAATCCTCGACGTGGGTGCCTTCTACCGCAGCAATGACTCCACCTTGTCTGTCCTCAGTCCTAAGGGCAGAAAGAAAATACCGGCCTGGCTCGACCGCTATATATTCGCCGAAAAAATCTTCTTCGAAGACATCACCGCCAGCACCTCCATGATCGAACTGATGGGACCTCGGGCGGCCGCTCTAGGCGCCGCCCTCGGACAGAATGGAGTTGAAGCAGTTCACCACTTGTCGAGTGACCCTGCCTCAAAGGGACTTTGGCTGGCGCCCCTGGACTTTTGCGGCCATCGGGGCTTCCGCATCGCGGGATCACCAGAGAAAATCCGATGTGTGTGGGAAGAACTGCAGGCCGGGGGTGCCCTTCCCATTGGCGAGGACGGCTGGGAGATCCTGCGCATCGAGGCCGGCCAGCCGGTCCTGGACCGCGAACTTACGGAGGAGTACAATCCCTGGGAAGCGAATCTGGGGCACGCGATCCACCCGGACAAGGGCTGCTACATCGGGCAGGAGGTGATAGCCCGCCTCAACACCTATGACAAGGTCAGGCAACACTTGATGGGCCTGAGGCTGCCGCCGGGGCGAACCCCGGCATCCCCCACCCCCATTCGCTCCGGGCGTCGCGCCGCCGGGAAGATTACCTCAGCGGTGTATTCTCCTCACCTGAAAAACAATATCGCCCTGGCCTATGTCCGACGAGCTTACTGTTCACCGGGAACCGAGGTCGAGTATGATTTCGACGGATGTGTCCAGAAGGCGGAGGTGACTGCCCTGCCCTTCCCAAGATCGCCGTGAAACAGCCACCTCCGCGGGTGTCGGTGGGCTGCCGCAAAATCATCCACGTCGACATGGACGCCTTCTATGCCTCGGTCGAGCAGCGCGACGATCCTGCCCTGTGCGGCAAACCCCTGGTGGTCGGCGGCAATCCCGAGGGGAGAGGCGTGGTCGCTGCCGCCTCCTACGAAGCGCGGCGCTTCGGTATTCATTCGGCAATGCCCATGAGAACCGCCCTGCGCCTATGCCCCAACCTCGTCCGGGTTTCTCTTGACTTCGGCAAATATCACCAAGCCTCTTCCCGAATCCACGCCAAATTCCGGAAATACACCGACCTTATCGAACCCATGGCCCTGGACGAGGCATACCTGGACGTGACCTCGAACAAGCCGGGTATTCCCTTTGGATCGCGGGTAGCCAGGATGATCAAGGCAGATATCCACCGGCAGCTTCAATTGACTGCCTCGGTCGGTGTTGCACCCAACAAGACACTGGCCAAGATCGCATCCGATCTCGACAAGCCCGATGGATTCGTGGTGGTGATGCCCGATCAGACAAGGGAGTTTTTGCGCGACCTTCCCGTATCCAGAATTCCCGGTGTGGGCAAGGTCAACCAGGCCAAGCTCGAAGCACTGCGGATCCACACCGTTGGAGAACTGGCCGAGTCCCCTGTAGAAAATCTCTCACAAATCTTCGGAAGGCGGGGTGCCCAGTTGTGGCGCCTGGCCAGGGGAGAAGACGACGACCCCGTTTCTCCCACCCATGAGCCCAAGCAAATAAGCCAGGAGACCACTTTTCCAGCCGATATCCACGATCCCGGTAAAATGCGCCAGGTCCTGGATGAACTGGCCACCGAGTTGAGCCATCGCCTCCAGCGCCGCAATCTCAAGGGACGGGTCGTAACCCTGAAGGCGCGCTACCCCGACTTCCAGACCGTGACCCGCTCACAGTCCCTGGTCATCTACATAGACCAGACCGCACCCATTCTCAAGCTTGCCCTCGAGCTACTCGCCCGCACCGAAGCATTTGGCCGCGGCGTGCGCCTCCTCGGGATCGGAATAGCAGGATTCGACAGGGAAAAATCAAAGCAGCTTGACCTGTTTCGAGGAGATGAGGATTCCAGAGCAAATGTTTAGGGCCCGGGACTCTTCTGGAAGAAAAATACCCCACCAGGTTGCCCCTCGATGCGGATCAGAGTACGAAACTTCAGCCGCCTTGAGAGACGGTCCAGGGCCGCAGCGACCGATGAAGCTTGAGAATGGGGAAATCCTCCTCCATGAACCAATTCAATCACATGCAAGCAGGAAGACCTGAACTCAGCTCCCCGAGATGGGTTCCATTTGGCCCTTGCCCTGATGGTGCAGCATTGGAAAGACAGAACCACCGCGAGGTAAAACCATCACCTTGGCTTCCTCACCCAGTTCCGAAAATCCCTTCTCCAGCGCCTCCTCCAGGTCCCTGAATACGACCAGGCCAATTTTATCCACCAACTCAGCCGGCAACGAGGAGACCAGAAAGATCCTTGCCCGTTGCAGCACGGTGGCGACAGCCGCAGCTTTGTGCCCTCCCAGCACGAACTCGCCCTGGATGCGGTCCAGAATTTCTTCTGGGGAAGACGCCTGCCGCAGCCAGGTCTCAAAGGTCTGGTTGCCCAAGCCCTCGCTGCACTCCGCCGCCCAGATTATGATACCTCCATCCCTGACGGCGCAGGCGGCGTTCTCCAGTGCCTTTTGCGCCTGGTAGAGATTCACATCGCCTGGATGGCCACCCGCACCCACCAGGACGATATCGGCGAGCTGGGGAATCAGTACCGAACCGCACCCGGTCACTATTTCGCAGCCGGACCGATGCGCTTCCCGCACATCGCCAGCCACGGCGGAGACGATTTTGTGGCTGCCATCCACCACGACATTGAGGATGAAGTCCACTCCCAACATTGCCACCCCTTCCTCGATATCGACCCGTAGCGGATTGTCATCCAGCCGTCCCGCTACAGCCTCAGGCCGCACCATCAATGCGTGGTTGGCGGTCACCGTCGCTCGAGAGGAACAGCCGGGAAGCACCGCCTTGGCACCGCCTGAAAAGCCGGCAAAATAGTGGAATTCAATATTCCCCAGACAGACCCGCAAGTCGGCCTCGACAACCGGGCGGAAGATCTCCACAGGGGTGCCTGCGGATGTAAACCCGAGATGGACCGTATCATCCGGGTCGTGGTTGATCACTCGCACGCGGTCGTAGATCTCGGAGCCTACCTCCTCCCTGAGCTCGGCCGCCGTCATGGCTCGGTGCAGCCCCAGGGCGATGACAACGGTTATATCGGCGTCGGCGATACCTCCCGCCCCAAGTTCATTCACGATTGCAGGCAACATCCGCCGGGAAGGACAAGGACGCGTTAAATCGCTGGTGACAACGACAGCCCTCTTCCCCTTCCGGGCCAACTCGGACAATGGCGATGATCCAACAGGCCGCGCCAGAGCTTTGCGAAGAAGTTCGGCCTCGTCAGTGGAGGTGCCGACCTCGCGCGGCTCGAAAACTCCCAGGAAATTGGGAGGCATGATCTCGGCGTTCAGGCCCGAGCGCCCGAACGGCAACCACACGCCGACAGGTTCCATTGCGCCTACCTCCTGCCTCTCAATACTGGACCCGCCCGGACCTCTGTTGCAGCCCGGGCCAAACCCTTGATTTCACCTGCAATGCAAAGCCGGATGGGCAACTGTCCCGGCCAGCTTGAAAGGTCCATAATTGTCTCGTTTCACTGCGAAAAACTCCCCCAGGCAGGCAATTCCCTGCCTGGTTGGCCAGTCCCCTGCGCTTTGATCTCGGGATTGATTGTTCTCCACGATGTGATCTATACTGGGAGAAGCCGTTAAACACCTCAACTTAGCACAGATTGTCCTGTGAATCACCCAATCTTTTGGCGCCAAGTTTGTTCCAAACAAAATTGCAAAATATATCAATATGTTGTTGACAAATATTTCTCTCCACAATATCTTGTCTCTAACCACGTGGTTAGCGCGCAGAAGAGGGACTTCCGGGAGAAGGGGAGATCTCGGAAGTCCCCATTTTTTTCCCCACATCACCCACCCCTGCCGCATTCATGTCCCGGGACAAAATTGTCAAGGTCAAGATATACGACCAGACCTACCCCTTGAGCAACGAGGGAGTGGATCCCGCCCATATAAAGAGAGTTGCAGCATACTTGGACTCGAAGATGCGCGAAGTATCCGCCACGGCCACGATTCCGCCGCTGGATGTAGCCGTGCTCGCAGCTCTGAATATCGCCGAGAAAGTCCTGGAAGAACGAAGGAAAAAGGATAATCTGCTAACCAGAACCGACCAGTGCCTCGACAATGTTACCCGGCGGCTGGAAGGCGAATCGACCTCCCCGACCATCGATCTCGGAGAGGACGCCGGACAATCCCCTGCTCCCCGGTTCTAACTCCTCCCAACTGCCTGAAATTCCACTGAACCAGAAATGGCCAACCCGGGGAAGGGTGGGCCAGGATGGTACCGATATTGATTTCTGCCGGTCCGTCGAGGATGGCCAGGAGGGCCGACCGGCGCACATGGTTCCCGCGACGCGCTCGCAGGTGGCGGAGACCGGATTTATAGAGGGTTTCAGATCGGCCTTAGAATTATGGACATCTCGCGCCCTTCCATTCTTGGCGCCTGGTCAAGTATGGCAATATCCTCTAGCTTGTGGGCGAGATCGTCGAGGACCTCGCGGCCGCGCTCCTTGTAGGCCATTTGCCGTCCCTTGAAACGCAGACTGACCTTGACCCTGTTTCCATGGCCGATGAACTCGCGTATATGACCCATGCGGTATTCGATGTCGTGGTCGGAAATATTGGGACCCCCCAGCCGAATCCCCTTCATCTGGACCTGGTGTTGTTTCTTGCGCGCCTCCTTGGCTTTCTTCTCCTTGTCGTATCGGTACTTGCCGAAGTCCATGATCCGGCAAACCGGCGGCTTGGCCTCAGGAGCTATTTCGACCAGATCCAGATCCGCTTCTTCGGCCCTCTCAAGACCTTTGTGAGTATCGACGATCCCGATCTGACGACCGTCTGCATCAAGCAGGCGGATCTGCGGCACTCGGATATCTCGATTGATCCTGGTAAACGACGGTCTCTTTGGGGCGATATTCTCTACCTCCTGTATGCGGGTTTGCAGGGTGGCGGCTATGCCGTAAAGGCCTTGCCGCCCAGGACCATGATCCCGATTCGACCAGTGCCCGCACATACGGGCGCCGGTCGGTCTATATCTTAACTTCCACTGCAAATATAATCAAGAGGATTCGCCCGGTTTGCCCCAAAATCTTTCGGTTCATTCATTGCCCGACGGTTGCAAACTTTTCCATTCTACTCTTGCGCAGGCGCTCCTCAAGACATTGGAGAGGGAGCGATGATTCGACGGCACGATGTCTGCGGTGTCGGTCATGCCCTCGTGGACATTCAGTATACCGTATCCGCGGAATGCCTGGCTGAACTCGGCGTCGAGAAGGGCATCATGACCCTCATCGACAGCGAACGCCGGCAGGTGCTCTTTCAGGCCCTGGAAGGAAAAGAGCCCATCGCCCGCGCTTCCGGTGGATCGGCCGCCAATACCATGATCGCCGTGGCGCGCTTTGGCGGCCGTGCCCACTACGCCTGCCAATTGGGCGGGGACGAATGGGGTGACTTCTACGAGAAGGACCTGGAGAAAGCCGGTGTCACCAGCAATCCATCCAATCGCCTGCCAGGAAAAACCGGCCAGTGCCTGGTTCTCATCACCCCCGACGCCGACCGCACCCTGAACACCTTCCTTGGCGCCAGCAGCAATATGGGCCCCCAACAGGTCCAGGAAGAAATCATTGCAAACAGCCAATTCGTTTATCTCGAAGGCTACCTCCTGAGCTCGGAGCAAGGCTTCGACGCCTGCTGCCTGGCCCAGAAGCTCGCCCGCCGGCACGGAACAGCCATATCCCTCACCCTGAGCGATCCCTCCATGGCCACCGTCTTCAAGGACCGCTTCCTCCGCTTGCTCGAAAGCGGAGTAGACCTGCTGTTCTGCAACGAAGAAGAGGCCCTGGCCCTCACCGGGGAAGAGGGTTCCGAGGCGGCATGCAATGCCCTGGGCGAGCGCGTCGCCTCCGCCTGCATTACCCGCGGGTCGGAGGGTGCCATCGTCCATGCCGGGGTCCGCAGAAGCCACATTCCCGCCGTTCGGGTCGGGGCCGTAGACACCACGGGAGCCGGCGATTCCTTTGCGGGAGGAGTTCTCTTCGGCATTACCCACGGGTTCGACCTGGAGACGGCGGCCAAGCTTGGATCCTATGCCGCCGCCCAGGTTGTATCCCGCTACGGACCGCGCCTGGAGAGACCACTGGCCGACCGGATCGACCTCATCCTCGACCAATTTTCCTGAGATGGGCGCATCGGAGGCCGCCCCGGAGGATCACGGACACTTCGTAGCTAAGGCCGCCTCCTGATTCACCCCTGCCTCTCCAATTTGCAAGAGGGCGGCCCCTTCGTCTCATCGCCTGGGCCGCCAGGTCTCCAGGATTTTCCTAACGGCCTCAACCTGAATCCCGGTGGGCGAACAGACCTCGGAGGGCTTCAGGCTGCCGAAGTCCGGGGCCGTCAACAGAGCTGTCAGGCTCGTGTATCCCGGCCAGACGGGCCGTCCGCTCTGCATGCCCGTGCCACTCTGCCAGCTAGTTGACAGGGGTTCCAATCAGCATATATTGCCTGGGTTCTTCAGGTGGAAGGAATGGGTGCCGAAACCATATTCAGCAAAATCATCCGCGGGGAAATTGCCGCGGACATCGTCCACGAAGACGGGCTTTGTCTCGCCTTTCGCGACATCAATCCGCAGGCACCCGTTCACATCCTCGTAGTTCCCAAGGAGACCCTGCCGGGCATTCAGGCTGCCGGCGAGGAACACCGGGACCTGCTCGGCCACCTGCTGGTGGTCACCCGGCAGATAGCCGAGCGGGAAGGGCTTGCCGACGGCGGCTTTCGCTGCGTCATCAACGCCGGGGGCGCCGGAGGCCAGACCGTCGACCACCTTCACATCCACCTGCTCGGCGGCCGTCAGATGCAGTGGCCCCCCGGGTAGGCGGCGACCCCACGAAAAAAGCGGCCCGTTCCAGGCCGCTTTATCCCCTTCGATCATCGCGCTGCGGATTCACAGCTTCTGAATCGTTATGTACCCGTTGACGCTTCCCGGCACCGGACCTTTGAGAAAGAGAAGGTTGCGATCGGCGTCGACCCGGGCAACGAACACGTTCTTGACGGTGACCCTGGCATTGCCCATCTGCCCGGGCATCTTCTTGCCCTTCCAGACCTTGCCCGGGGTTGTACCCTGTCCAACCGAGCCGCCTCGGCGCACCTGGTCGGGAGTGCCGTGGGAGGTGTTCTTGCCATGGAAGTTATGACGTTTGACTACTCCGGCGAACCCCTTGCCCTTGGACTTGCCGCTGACCTTGACCTTGTCTCCCACGGCGAACAGGCCCACGTCCAGCACCTGTCCCACCTCGTAGTCGCCCTGCTCGTCGAGACGGAACTCCCGCAGAAGACGGTGAGGTTTGATTCCGAGTTTGGCGAAATAGCCGGCCTGGGGTTTGTTTGCCCTGCGCGCCGGGATCTCCTCGAAGGCCAGCTGCAAGGCGGTGTAGCCATGGTCCTCCCGTGTCTTGACCTGGGCGATCGGGCAGGGACCTGCTCCAACCACCGTAACCGGAATCAGGTCTTCTTTCTCGTTGTAGAGCTGGGTCATTCCCAGCTTTTTGGCGATCAATCCAGTCATAATTCGAACTCCTGCATCCGCTTTTCCGGTGAAAAATCAACCAGAAAAGATAGAGAAAACCTTTCCATAGGGCAAGAGTCCCGCACCCAGGACGGCCATCCATGTCAGGCAGTCAGACAAACCTCACCGTGATACGAGGCGGCGCCTGCGGCGATTTCGTCCTCACCCTTCCCGCCATCGATGCCCTGCGCCAGGCCTTCCCCGGAACCGACCTGCACCTGGCGGGTGCTCCGGATATCGTGCGCCTGGCCCATCCCGACCGGATTCTCGACCACAACAGCGCATCCCTGTTCCCGCTTTACACCTGTTCCAGGCCCCTCCCGGAGGCAACCCGCGCCCTCTTCGCCGGCACCTGCTTCGTCCTCTGCTACGCGGTGGACCCCGATGGGGTCCTGGAAGCCCGGTTGGGTGAACTCACGGGGCGGGATTGCCTCGTTTGCGATCCCCGCCCCGTCCCCGGACGCCGCCTGCACGTTGTCGACCATCTGCTGCAGCCTCTGCAGCGGCACGGAATGGCCGTTCCCGACCCTGTTCCCCGGATCCGGCTACGCGACGAGGACCGAGCCCGGGCCGAACGGCTGTGGCGGAAGCTCCGGTTGCAGCCCCCCGTGGTGGCGCTCCACCCGGGCAGCGGCGGGCGCCGCAAGTGCTGGCCGCTGGCCCGCTTCCTGGCCCTTGCGGAGCAACTGCAACGGCGGGGTTGCCGAATCCTGGTCCTGCACGGCGAGGCGGAAGCAGACATCGCCGCCACTCTGCAGGAGCGGCTCCCCCCAAACTGCCATCTCCTGCAACCGCCCCGCCTCCTCGATCTGGCCGGCCTGATCGACAGGGCCGACCTCTTCATCGGCAACGACACCGGGCCGGGGCATGTAGCGGCAGCCGTGGGCACTCCGACAGTTTCCATCTTCGGGCCTACCGACCCCCAAATCTGGGCACCGCGCGGCCCCGCAGCCCGTTTCATTCAGGCTCCCGGCGGCAGGTTGAGAGAACTTTCCACCGCCGCAGTCCTGGAGGAATCAACCAGATGCCTGCAGGGAAGGTGAGGTGATTCCCGCGATCCGGTGCCGGGTGCTTGCCACGGAGGATGCCAGACCGTAGACTTTGGTAGAGGATCCACCGATACCTTCCTTTCCATTCACAGGCATGCTCCTCGATGGGATGAGCCCCCAGTCGGCCCCAGGCCGCACAAGGGAGATTGCCCTTCCTCGAGCGGACTTTGCCGATCCAACCCACCCCGCCAATTGCCATGCTTGCTCTCTTTTCCGACGGCGATTCATCGGCGGAAGAGTTCGCCTCTCAACGCCAGCGCATGGTGCGATTCCAGCTCAGGGGACGCGGCATCCACCAGGCAGCGGTCATGGACGCCTTCCGCCGGGTGCCGCGCCACCTCTTCGTACCGCCTACCGAGCGATCCCGGGCCTACCACGACCATCCCCTTCCCATCGGCTGCGGGCAGACCATCTCCCAGCCCTACGTGGTCGCCTACATGCTGCAGCAACTCGCAGTGGAGCGGCCCGGCCGGGTCCTGGAGATCGGCACCGGCTGCGGCTATCTGACCGCCCTCCTCGCCGAGATGGTGGACCAGGTTTTCTCCATCGAGTTCTTCCCCGAACTGGCCGAAAAGGCGCAGCACACCCTGAGGGATCTGGGCTATGGCAATATCCGCCTGCGGACCGGGGACGGCGCCCAGGGCTGGGAGGAGGAGGCGCCTTTCGACGGAATCATCGGCTCGGCCGCCGTGGAGGAGATCCCCCCGGCGCTGATCGAGCAGCTCGCTTCAGGCTCACGGCTGATCATGCCGGTGGGGGCCGACCAGCAGCGCCTGGTGAGGGTCAAGAGGGGGCCTCAGGGGGTGGAGCGCCGCGAGCTCATCGCCGTGCGCTTCGTGCCGATGCGGTAGGGAGGGCGGGGACCTGACAACCCACCATCTCCAGGTATTGAATTGAACTCATCGAGGGGATCTGATCGCTGGGATTCAATGAAGACGGCCGAGGAGCGAGTCCAACTCCTCCATACAGCCATGGGTCAGAGCTTCGACCGTAGATCCCCTTTGCAACGCCGCGCTGTAGGTGAAGCCGAGGTTTGCCCGGCCGTTAATGATGTCGGCTCTGAATCCGATCAGATGGCCCCTGATTGCATCCTGGGCGATAGGGGGACCGCAGGATTCCATGGCTGGTTGAAAAGATCCAGCGGCCAGATGACCCTGATTAGCCGGCAATGTCCGAGCCCCGTGAATCCGGCAGTTGAAGCTGATCTCGGCCTTTGGGCAGCTTCGCAATTTTTCGTTTTCCTCAGTATCCCCACACCTATACCGCAGCAAACCATACCCGATGCCTCCCCTGGGAATTTTGCGAAGTTGCTCTTTGACCATTTCCACCGCCTGTGAAGCAGGGGATGCGTTCCCCAGTTTCAGTACTACCGGAACATGGGAGATGAAATTGCCCACCGTGCGAGACAGGTCCATGTGGTCGAAAAGCGGCTCGCGTCCATGATGCATCAGGTCTACCAATACGGTATCCGATCCGGTCCATCGTGAGAGGGCCAGAGCGAGCGCTGTCAGCAACACCTCGTGGACCCTGGTGGTCGACTTCCTGGGAACTGACAGTAAGGTGTGCGTCTTTTCTGGGGATATGGTAATTTCTATGAAGGATGAAGAGGCTCGGCTGTTCACTCCTTCTGCATTATCCAGGGGAAAGGGACGCACCTGATCCCAGGGCAAGCTCAGCCAATAATCTGCCTCCTTCTTCAAGGCCTCCGAACGGGCGTATTTCTCCAGACCAATTGCCCATCGCTTGAATGAGGTTGTCTTTGGAGGCATCCGGACCTCATCGCCTGCGCAAAGCTGCTGGTAGACCAAAAGAAGGTCCTCCAGGGGAAAGCGCTCGCACATCCCATCCACGGCAATGTGGTGTACGACAAATAACAGGCGCCCGCGACGGTGATCCCCAAGATCGAAAAAGGTCACCCGGCATAAGGGTCCCCGGGACAGGTTCAGGCTGGCCTGTACTTCGGCCGCAGCCTCTTCAATTGCGGCACTTTGCCCCGCCCTGGGAATGCCGCTCAGATCTGTAATGGTGAAATGATTTGGCCCATCAAGCCCGGCCATGTACTGCCGCCATCCCGTCCTGCCGTCATGGAAATAACGAAATCGGAGGGCATCGTGATGGGCGACCACATGGCGCACGGCCTGGTCCATTCGTCCGGGGTCGAAGCCGTCTGGCGTCTCCAGGAGAACAGACACGTTGTAGTGGTGTCTGCCGGGACCGATATGCTCCAGGAACCGGCGCGCACCGGGTGTGATGGGTACAGGACCTGTCACCAGATCCTGCTCAGCGCAAATCCAGGTCCCCTTCCCTTCAACCTGGGCCAATCCTGCGATTGTCCGGCGTTCGAAAAGCTGTCCGGTAGTCAGTTGCAACCCTGCCTTACGGACAAGGGCAACAACATGGATCCCCAGCAAGGAGTCCCCGCCCAACTCAAAGAAGTCGTCGTGAACACCAACCTTTCGGACGCCAAGGACTTCCTGCCAGATATGGACGAGGCGGCGCTCCTTCCCGTCCCGAGGGCCCACATATGGATGCTTCAGTGCAGGACGGGGATACATTTCAATTCCTGAAGAGGATGGTTCCGGGACGAGAGAATTTTTACGAATTTTCGAGAAGGGGTTCCTTCTCTTCCTAAAACCGAATTCCCGCAGGACCGAGGCCAATTCCTCCTCAGCCGCCGCCAGTTCTCTGACTCTCGTGCTGATTCGACCCGGCAATTGAACATCGCTCGCCCTCATCCCCAATTTCATCAACAGGCTGCGGACCAGATTCCACCGTCTTCCCAGGGACTCCAAGCGGCCAGCAGCTTCCCCAAGCTCCGGGAAGTGGCCAGTGATGCTCAGAAGGCGCAGCAATCTGGAGAACTGAAAGCGCCCATGGCCAACCCGCATCAGATTGTAAAACAATGGAACCCGGTGATAGTTGGTGCAGCCTGCAATTTCAGCCTCTATATCAAGGCCCCGATCCAATGCATCGGCAAATTGGTGGATTGAAACGGTGCTTCTGCATTCATCGAAGTTGCCGACGCTTGCCAAGGCTCTTTCAATAACTTCAACCCCGTCGGCCTCTTGCCACTTGTCCTTTCCCGTCAGTCGGACGGTCATGTAACCACCATCCCAATCCTCGAAGTCACCGAGGGAGATATGCTCTATTTCGCCGTTTCCTTCACCGGGACATTGGGTGTTGTATCGCAGATAAGACAGGGTCCGGGCACTGTAATCAAACCCCACGGCCAGGATATAGGGGAGGGGCGAACTCCTGTCGCCCTTGGCGCTGCATTCTTTCCTCGTTTCACCCACGCTCAGGCTCAATGCGACCGGAAAACCTCCTTCAATTTCCCCCTGCAAGAGAGCAGCGAGTTCTTCATCAGAATGGTTTTTGCCGACCGACCATTTTATTCCGTGATGGCGCTCCAGCAATCCCCACCGGTCGCCCATTGCAGGATCGATCCCATCTCCAATTCTTTCTCCACCGCCCGAACCAGGTGGGTCAAAACCAAACCCCCATGACTCAGCGAACATCAGCTCGTGCTTTCTCCTCTTCCAGGAGGCTACGGAGACCGCCAGGTCTTCTGCACAATCTCTCGATCCAGGCTCGTAAAATAGCTTTATATCCGGTATCATGGCTCAAGGGTCCTTCACCCGCATGGCGGAGGAATCTGAAAGGGTTGATTCAATGTATTCGCTCATCGAGCGAACACTGTTCAGTAACTCGACTCTCAGATCATCGTCCGAAACCTCAAAGCTGAATTCCTCCTCCAGTCCGACAATGATTTCCATCGCCGCCATGGAGTGCAGACCGAGGTCGCCGCCGAACAACAAATCATCGTCACCGATTTCATCGGGCTCGATGTCGAGATTCAGGGTACGGACGATGGTGCGCTTGATGCGATACTCTGTGCCTTCTTTTCCCATTTACCCCTCCCTTTAAGGAAACCTTGACTTTAGGGTTGTTTCATCTCTTTTCCAACGAGGCCGGTGAATCCGGGTGAGGCCCCGCTTACAACCCGCCTTTTTCGAGGAAGCAAAATACCGAAGGACCTCCGCAGCAACTATTCGCTGGCCCTGAACGGAGGAGATTTCAATGGCTGGCAAGCCGAACCTGTCTTCCAGGTAGCCCAGCTTTGCCGCGATTTCCGCCCCCCTCATCTGGCGCGGCGCAACCCAACTACGTCCGTACGCCGCCATGATATGCTTTTTCTTGTCGCTCATGGCCAGAAGCAAAGTGGGGGCCTTGGCCAGGGCGCGGATGGCATCCATGCTGTCCTCAACGTAGCGGTCCGCATCGATGCTGTTGACCACCAATATACATGCATCGGGCTTGGTGCCCAGAAGGAACGAGACCGAGGCCATGGAATGAGCCCCGTGCTCATGCACGTCATAGGGGATGGTACCGGACTGCGAACCGACCAGAATGAGGTCGGGCCTTCGTTGCCCACATATCTGCCGCATTTTGTAGTCCAGATAGGGTACATGCCACTGGATTGGCAAATCCAGAGGTGAAGCATACCCCATGGGAAATGCGAAATCCATGCCGAAAAGTGCTGAGTGATGTTCGGTGCCAATCTGACCGACCTTGTATCCCAGGCGCAGGAGGCGGCGGCGCAGGGCCAGTTGCAGGGTGAATTTTCCCTGTTGAGAGCTGGTTCCGAACACCCCTACCACCGGAACGTCGACGGGGCTGGATTTCTGACCGGAGACCAGGGCATCCCGGACCTCCTCGTAATCGACGGATGGATAGGTGAGGCGCAATCCTTTTCCCGCCGCGAGATCATGGAGGTCCGCGTAGACGTCTCGAGGAAGGGAGACGAAACTGAAGACGTGGCAGCCTTGATCCAAAGCGAGGCGGACCGCCTCGCGCAACATGTCCTTTTTGCCGATGCGGCTGAGTTGGTCGACGTAGCCGAGAATAAGGGTGTCGGCCCCCCGAAGGGCAGAGGAGAGCCTCGGCTGAATTCTGATGCCCGCAGAAGAAATCCCCATGGCTTCCCCGGCGTCCTTGCCTACCAGCCCCTTTCCTACCGGATCGGCGACGCCAACCAGTTCAAAGCTGAGCAAGTCTCGATATCGAACCAGGGCATGCATCTCCTTGTTGAATGGATAGATTGCCGCCTTCCGGATCCACCTGATGGCAGATTTGGCCTCTGACCGGGAAGCCTGAACGAGCTTCCGCTGAGCAGGCGGTGGCGAAGATTGTCCCACACCGGCGCTATGGTTGGAAATTTCAGGCAGAGCGTTTGCCTGCAGAACCTCGCGCACTTTCTCCACCGTAGCCCCGGGTAATGCTTCGCGAATCAAGCATACAATCCCCGAAATATGGGCTGCGGCGAAGCTCGTCCCCTCGATCATGATTTCACCTCGGTTCAACCAGCATACGCGCTGGTGGTTGCCCCTGGCCACGCATTCGATGGCCTCTTCCGAACGGTAGTAGTAGCCGTAGGCCCCCTGAACCCATCCTCCACTGACTCCTATTACTTCCGGAAACACGGCCGGATAGCTTTCTCTGCCCGCATTGTGCTCGGCTGCAACAAGGACAATTCCGGCCTTTGCCGCCTGACGACAGACTGCCCTCAGGTCTTCCCTTTGGCTCAGGCCGGTGCTTCCCAGGCTCAAATTCACCACGTCCATTTCTTTTGAAATCGTCCATTCCAGAGCAGCCACTAGTGATGTGCCATCGGTCGACAAGGTTTCGTCGAAAATGCGGACGCTGTACATTTCGGATTCCGGAGCTTTCTTGCGGACAATACCGGCGCAGGCTGTTCCATGGCCGGTGCAGTCCGACCAATCCCCTCCCGAGGCAGTTCCCCCATTCGGGGCGGACCACAGCGCCAGTCCTCCAGCTACCAAACCGACTTTCGGGTGCGAAGCATCAATGCCGCTGTCCACAATCGCGACCTTGACATCGCGGCCAGTCAGACGACTCAAACTGATTCTTTCGATTTTTTCTTTCCTCCCTTCAGTTCAAATACTTGCCATTCGGCTGAAGAGCTGAGAGTACCCTTCGCCGTTTTGCAACAACTCCCCGTGGGTTCCCCTCTCGGATATCCTGCCATCATCCAGTACAACTATCTCGTCTGCGCTTTGGATGGTCGAGAGCCGGTGTGCGATTATGACGACTGTTCGATTTTTCCGTACCCTTTTGAGGGCTTCCTGTATGAAAAATTCTGATTCCAGGTCCAGAGCCGCGGTGGGTTCGTCCAGTATCAGAATTGGGACATCAAGCAACCAAACACGGGCAAGAGCGATGCGCTGTTTCTGTCCTTCCGACAACTTGGCCCCCTGCTCGCCCACCAGGGTATCGTAGCCATCCGCCAAGGAATTCACGAAATCGTGGATATAGGCTGATCGAGCCGCATCTTCCACGTCCTGCACTGGAATGTTCCTTCCGAAGGTCAGGTTATCCAGAATACTCCCCTGGAAAAGGGGGGTTCCCTGCATGGAAAACCCAACCTGCCGGCGCAGCGAGTTGAGCTGGAATTTCTGGATATCCTTTCCATCTATGCGAACCTGCCCTTCATCGGGGTCGTAGAACCTTGGAATCAGCTTGGCCAGAGTGGATTTCCCGGATCCGCTCCTGCCTACGAGGGCGATCATGGTACGTGGGGGGATTTCCAGGTTGACCCGATGGAGAATCCTTTGGCGCTCATCGTAGGAGAAACTTACTTCGCTGAACTCGATTTCCCCTTGCACGCGTTGCAGAACGGGCATATTCAGACGATTCTGAATCGCCGGACGCAAATTATAGATCTCAAAAAAACGATTGAGGTGAACCTTCGTTGTCTCGAGAAGGGGGAGAATTCCAATCAGGTTTTCTATGGGCCCGTAGAGAAATCCGACATACCCGGAAAACGCCATGAAGCTTCCCAGCGACAAATTTCCCTGTAAAATCTGGGTCCATCCATACCAGCCATAGGCCATACTCCCCGCCGCTTTGAATAGATTCGCGGCAAATCCCGAACCGTTTTGCACAAGGGACAATTTGAGCCGGAGATTCGACACTTCCTTGAAGATTTCAAAAATCTTGTTGAAAAAGATCCTCTCCACACCTAGCGCCTGGACAGTTCGAATCCCCGACAGCGATTCGAATGTTTTTGCCGACATCTCGGCAGAACGCTCGGCAATCCGCTTCGACAGATTGCGGATATGTTTCTTGGTGATTGCCACCAGGAGGGTATCGAAGGGCAGTACTGCCAGACTTATCAAAGCCAACTTCCAGTTGATGTAGAAGAGAATGAGAGGAAATATCATCAACTGCAGACAATTCATTACCAGGGTATTTACAATCCTAATCATGCTGAATATGGAACTTTGCATGTCTCCGAACCTGGCCATGATTTCCCCTGTCTCCCTCTGGTCGAAAAAACTGAAATCCAGGGACTGGATATGGCTGTAGAAATCCGTCTCGAAATCAAAGCTCATTTTCGTACTTACGCATTGACTGAAATAGCCGCTCATGAAGCTGGTCAACCCCGTGAACGCCGCGAAAACCGCACCCATGATCAGGACGAAATAGAGCAAGGAGTAATCTCTGTGAGGGAAAACTTCGTCAATCAGGAGCTTGGTGATAAATGGCCCCGGTAAACTCAGGAAGGTCAGCATGACTCCTACCAGCAGAGATTGTGCAATGAAGCGCCAGTAGGGCCGCAGGAGTCGAACAATCTGCAGGATTTGGTTCATAGACACGTACCAGGGCACCCGGTAGATTCGATTGGAGTTGAGCAGAAAGCGGCAAATTCTATACCCGACACTTCACGCGGTCTGGTCCCCGTCGGGTAATCCCGCTAGGTAAGACCTGGGGTCTCGGTTTGACTCAGCGATCCGGAATCGAGGTCAGGCGAGGATGCCCAATTTGGAGGGAGGAGACAGGATACCGCCGAAGATTGTGGGATCCCACAATAAGGAAGCTTCACACATCGAACAAATAGCCTGCCAGGTAGCCGATTACCTCCATGCCGTTGATCATGGCGTGGCACAGGACACAGACCAGCAGCTTGCCGGTGGTTTCATAGATATGAGCGAAGACCAGGCCTGCGAGCAGGAGCCCAGCGATCTGTCCACCGGAAAGACCCATGGATCCGTGCAAGAACAGATCGCCGTAGGACGGGGCGTGGGCGAGGGTAAACACCAGCGACGAAACCGCATAGGCGATGATCCTGCCCTTCTTGCGCAAGGCGGCGTAGAAAACCGCGCGATATTTGATTTCCTCGACAAGTGGGGTGATCAGGGAGACTTTTACAAGCAGAACCAAAACCATGATGTTGGCCTCCGGATTGTCGAACCGGTACCCGGAATTCAGCGCCTTAAAAAACATCGTTGATCCGAGTAGCGCGCCGACCGAACCCCATTTTATGCCTTCCCTCAAGTTAGGAAGGCGGCGGAACAGGGATTTGAAGTGAATACCTCCCCACCTCTGCACGACGAATCCCACCATAAAAAGGCTGAAAATATGGACCGGCAAGATAATCGCCGCTCCTTCCAGGGTATCGATGATATATCCTGTGCCAGCCAAGTTGACAACGATCACCTCGAGGAGGGGAAGGCTTACCAGAAAGAAGGCCGCGATGATCAGGCCTCTTACGAACCCTATATCCGTGCTCGCGGGCCAGGGTGTGGCGGTTGAGTTACGCATATTTGCCTCGATCCCGGACGGTTATGGGCAGAGTGTTAACCGAATCCCCGGTGGCCTCGGAGACCTTCCGTTCATTTCAATCTGGCAACAATTCCGGGAAGAACCTGGAAAACATTAACGATCGTAGTAGTCGCTCGGTGAGAAACCATAACCTCCCGATGGCGAACTGCTACCACTGCTACCACTGCCGCCGCTGTTGGGGGCGCTGACATGGGTGATGCTCATTGGGCCAATGCTGTACTCGACCCAGTTGCTGTCGCCATAGTCATGCACCGGATCGCTGCTGCTCCTGCGCCCGATCCCCGCGTTGATTGTGAATGTAGTTCTTGACTCTCCTGTCCTGATGTTCCCGACCTCAATTTTACCTTTCGCAAGGTCCTTTACCAGTTTCTTGGCGTCACCCACGAAGCCATCCACATCGAACTCGAAGCCGTATGCCGTGACACCGAGCTTATGTCCGTAGGGTTGCAGGGTTCGCTTCTGTAGTTGGATCATTTTTCTCTCCTTGGTTGAGTGGAAAGGCCTCCGAGGCACTTGGGGATAGATCCCGCCGAGCGGGGAAACGAGGTGCTTCCCTTTTTCAGCAAGAATTGTGCCCTCAGCAGGCAATGGGACCGAAGGCCATCCACCCTCTCATTACCTCATATCATCTTTTCTTCCTTTTATCTTGCTTCGCCCAATTCTCCGGAGAGTTGGAGATGAATCCATTCGGGCTGCATTCGAGGGTGCTAACCACCGGCCTCTGAGATTATTAGAGTGAACAAGGTGATCTGGATCCTGCTTGGTTCGGACCCGGGCAACGAAGCTGCCTGAGGATTGTCCAAGCCTGTGCGCCGTGCTCAGCGAGGATCTGGAGGCCCTTCTCAACCACCTGCGCGTGCCCTGGCGCCATCGAAAATACGTACGTACCACCAACCTGATTGAACGCAGTTTCGTGGAAGAGCGACGGGTTACCAAAACCATACCCCGCTTCTTCAACGAGAAGAGCTGTCTCAAGCTCGTCCACGCTACCCTGATCCGGGCGGCCGGTACCTGGCAGCGCATCGGGATCACGGCGACGGAGAGGGCCCAGCTGGATCTCTTATACCAGGAGTTGAAGATCGAACCGGCTACCCAAAGGAGGGCGGTGGCCGGGTAGGAAGGGGGCTTCGTGCTGCCATCACTTTTGCAGAAATCTCAGGACTTGACCATCGATTGGGCAGGGTGAATGCCGTCTTTCCATACCCGCATCCCTCTGAGAGTCGTTCTACGCCCCCCTGCCTTCCCCACCCATGTGTAAGGCACGACACACACCCGGCCTCTCCGGGTAACACCTCCCGGACCCCGGGGATGTCCCGCCCCACCGCACCTAGTCCACCGCCCGGGTGATCTCGATCATCACCTTGGCCGTGCCACTCTTCACCATCTCCAGCTCCAGCCCGGCGGCGAAGGAAAGGTCCAGAATCCTGCCTTCGACGAAGGGGCCCCGGTCGTTCACCTTGACCTCCACCCAGCGTCCGTTTTCCAGGTTGGTCACCTTGATCATGGTACCCAGGGGCAGCACCCGGTGCGCGGCGCTCAGCTTGTACATGTTGAAGGTCTCGCCATTGGCCGTCTTGCGGCCGTGGAACTTCTTGCCGTAGTAGGAGGCCAGTCCGATCTGGTAGGCGTTTTTGGTGGAAACCTTGTCGAAGTCGACGGGATGCGCCGCAGGCCGAGGGGGTTTGGCTGAGTTCCTGGAGGACCTGGCCGGCGAGGATGACGATTTGCGCGGCCCCTGGCCCTGCTCATCCCGGTAGATTGGGTGAGGGGTGCACCCCGCCACGAGGAGGAGACACAGCGCGGCGCGGATCCATCTGCGTAGCGGGTACATATTTTAACATAAGAAAGTTGGGCGCAGCGGACCACTGCCGACGCCCTGACCTGCGGCCTCGAGCCCTAGGTCGCCAGGCTTCCAACCAGGGAGTCCAGGCTCTCGATTCCCTGCGCGGAGCAGTACGCCTCCAGCCCCTCCACGATCTCCACGCCGGCATTGGGATTGACGAAGAGGCCGGTGCCCACCTGCACCGTCGAGGCTCCGGCGATGATGAACTCCAGGGCGTCGTCCGCATCCATGATGCCGCCCACGCCCATGAGGGGAAGTTTCACCGCCTGCCGCACTTTCCAGAGCATGGCCAGGGCAACGGGTTTGATCGCCGGACCCGACAGGCCCCCGGTTACGTTGTCCAGCACGGGGCGACGGGCCGGCACGTCCACCGCCATGCCCACCAGAGTATTGATCAGGGAGATGGCGTCGGCGCCGCCGTCCTCCACCGCGCGCGCGATCTCGGCGATATCGGTGACATTGGGGGTCAGCTTGGCGATCACCGGCAACCTCGTCGCCCGGCGCACGGCCGCGATGACCTCCGCCGCGGCCCCCGGGCTGCAGCCGAAGAGCATGCCCCCGTCCTTCATGTTGGGGGAGGAGATGTTCACCTCCAACCCGGCGACACCCTCCAGCTCCTGCAGGCGGGCGGCCATCTCCCCGTGCTCCGCCGCGGTGGGCGCGGCGATGTTGACCACCACCGCGGTGTCGAGTTTGGCCAAAAAGGGCCACTTGTGCTCGATGAAGCCATCCAGGCCGGGGTTCTGCAACCCGATCGAGTTCAGCATGCCCGCGGCGGTTTCGACTATGCGCTGGGGTTTGTTGCCGGCGCGCGGTTCGGGGGTGATGGTCTTGCTCACCAGGCCCCCGATGCGCGACAAGTCGGTCAGGGAGGCGAGCTCCTGGCC
This sequence comes from Candidatus Latescibacterota bacterium, assembly GCA_965208105.1. Lineage (GTDB taxonomy): Bacteria > Latescibacterota > UBA2968 > UBA8231 > UBA8231. The sequence goes on along the minus strand of OZ242318.1, from coordinate 4,713,083 downwards.
GTAGCCGCAGGTCCCCGATGCCAGAAGGACCGGATTCCTCAAGCGAATCCCCGCGAAATTAACCGACAGGTCGGCCATCACTTCTCCCAGCGCACCCGGAGCGCATCGAACACGGGGCCGTCGACGCAGATTCGCCCGTAGCGTTCGTAGGGCGATACCACCTCCCCGTCCCTCGGAACCATCTCGACCACGCAGCCGACGCAGACCCCGAAACCGCAGGCCATGTACTCCTCCAGCGAAGCCTGGCAGGCAACGGCGCGCTCGCGGCAGATTGCGGCCACCGCGGCCATCATGGGGTGAGGCCCGCAGGTATAGACGGCGCAGTCTCCGTGCTCATCCAGGGTGAACTCCAACAGATCGGTGACCAGGCCCCGGTGGCCCCCGCTGCCGTCGTCCGTCGCCGTGGCCACCTCATGGGCGGCCGCCTCCAGCATGGCGTCTGGAAGGTGCCTGGAGGCCGAGCGCGCACCGACGAGCAGCGAAACGGGAATGTTCCTTGCGCGCAGCTCCGAGCCCAGGAAAAGCAGGGGAGGCACGCCGATTCCCCCTGCCACGAGCACGGCGCGGCACCCATCCGTGGGCGCCGGGAACCCGCGTCCAAGAGGTCCCAGACAGCCCACCTCGCTGCCGGCACCTATCCGGCTCAGGGCCCTGCTCTTGGGACCCATATCCTCGTAGAGCAGGTCCACGTTGCCTTGGCTGCGGTCGACTCCGCCTACACTCAGGGGAATGCGCAAAAAAGGCGACAGACGGGAACTGACCCTCACCTGCACGAACTGCCCCGGAACGACTGCGGCGGCCAGGGGCGGCAGGTGCAGGCGGGCCAGGTAAAAGTCCTCGGCCACCTCGGTATTGGATAGCAGGGTGCCGCTTGCGTCCTGCATGGGAAACATGCTCACTCCCCCGCCTCGGCCGCCGCCGGGGCCGGGAGGTCGGCCGCAGAAATGGTATCAGCAGCGGCCGGGCTCTCTCCCACCCCATCGGGATAGGTAGGGTCCCCCGTCGTCGAAGCAGGAGCCGCGGCGGCAGATTCCGCTTTGGCTTCCCGCTCTGTAGCTGCGGGCGGGGTCTTTCTCGAAGCCGTTGTTTCTGGAGGATGGAATGGCAAGACCAGCTCCACCCAGACCCGCACCCTTCTCTCTTCCTCATCCTGGTAGGGAACCCTGTCCATGCTCTCCGCCGGAAAGAAATGATAGTTCCGCGCCGCTTCCAAGGCGGCACCGGCAAAAGGTTCATCCCCCTCGAAGAGCTCCACGGACTCGGAGCGGCCATCCCTGCCCACCAGAACGTCCAGATTCACCAGGGCCGAATCTCCTCCGGCCGATGGAGGATAGGCGGGCAGAGCCACCTTGCGCACCAGCGGGTATTCCTGCAACCGCAACACCTCCGCGGAAGCGAACAGATTCTCCTCGGGGGGATCGAGCACCAGTTCTTCCAGTGCACCGAGGCTGAGCTCCTCGGGTGGTGCCTGCCTGAGGCCGGGGAATTCCTCGATGATGTACTTCACCTGGTCATTTCCCCGGTCCTTCCTGATGATCTGCTGAAGATAGTAATTTGCCGAATCGACGAGTCCATTGGCGGTGTGGGAATAGAATAGGCGGTAGTGCGCCTTGAGAAAATGGATGTCGAAGCGCACCGCGTTGCGGTAGTAGTCCAGGGCATCCTGGTAGTATCCGCTCTCCCACTGGATATTGCCCAACTGGTAGAGCGCCTCTGAATTCCTTCCCTGCTCTTCAAGGCTCAGTTCGTAGAACTCGCCGGCGCGGTCCAGGTCGCCTCGGCGGTGGGCCCTCAGGGCAAAGCCGAAGTATTTTCGCCCGATGGCGACAGAATCCAGCGAATCGGGTTCTACGGCGATGGCCTCGACGTGCTCGCCGGGACCCAGTTGCCCTCCCACGGACTTGAGGCCGCGCTCCAATTTGATCAGGAACCCGTCCTCACGGGCGGTGCGGCGTTCCTCTACCATGCGCGCAAAAGGAGACTCCTGGAAATCGCGGAGCAGGCGCTCGTAGCGCCTCTCCGCCTCGGCGGAATCGGCACCTGCGTTTTCGTAGGAGGAGGCAGCAATGAAAGCGGCCTTGGCCGCCGTGGGGGCGTTCGGATATTGCCGGCTCAGGCTGTCGAGCAAAGGCACGTACAGATCCAGTGCTTCAGCATCTTGCATCCGCAATGCTTCGATATCGACGAAGCGGGCTGCGGCTTTCTCTTCGTCAGTCTGCCATTCCTCCAACCCCAGGTAGCTGCGCGCGGCGTTGGCGTGGTCGGAGGCGGAGTACTCCACGATCAGGCGCTCCAGGTAGGGCCTGGCCGCTTCCAGGTCCTCCTTCATCTCCAGGTGAACCCAGGCCATGCTGTAGAGTATGCGAGGCAACTGAACCGAGTTGGGAAAGCGGCGGGCAACCTCCTGGTAGTAGCGGAGTGAGGAGTCGGGCTGTGCCAGACGGCCGCGGTAGAGTTCGGCGATCTCGAAGAGATCCTCGAAGATTTCCACCGTGCGGGCGGGAGACTCCCCCATCGATGAATCGCCTTTCTTGAAGAACCAGTCGGGCGATTTTCCTTCGGCATCCGGCCCGGCGGCGGCCCCCTCCCGGGAGCCGGCTGTCCTCCCTCCTGCAGGAGGCGGACCGGCTGCTTCCAGTTCGGGCGCGGCCGTCCCGGGCCCGGCGTGGCCCGAATCCTCCGCCAGGAGAGAGTCCGGTGGAGGCGCCTTGCCCACGGTGATTGCCATGCTATCCCGGGGCGCATCCACCACCGAGTCGCCCGCGGCCGCCTCGGCTCCCCGCGCAAGGGAATCCGCCAGGGTGGCAAGAGAGTCGGCCAGAAGTGAATCCGCCCTGTGAACGCGGTAGACCAGGCGGTCCAACTGGGTCATGTAGGCCGTTGTCTCCTTCGCCAGGACGGCAGCCTCGGAGTCCCTTTTCTCCCGTCCCACCTCCAGCAGATACTCGCGCGCCTGCTCCAGATTTCCATATTCCTGCAGTTGGACCTGAGCGGTGCGGTATAGCGCCATAGCCGAGGAAGTGCTGTTGGGAAAGTCGTCGCGCACCTGCTCGAACTCGCCCAAAGCTTCATCCACGAGGTCAAGGTCGAGGTAATGCTGCCCGATCTGCAACCGGGTCTGCCCCTCGAAGGGCCGAAAGCGTCCTTCCTTGAGGAGTTTCTCGTAGGCGCGAAGGGCCTCCTCCTCCTTCCCCAGGGCATATAGAACCCGGCCGCTGATCAAACGCGCCTGGTAGTCTTCGAGCTTCGAGGGGCTTTCATTGCGCACCTCGCCGAAGGCGGAGAGGGCTTCCCCGTAGCGCGTAGAGTCACCGAGGGCGAAAATCGCCTCTCCCAGGCGCAGCCACAACGCCGACCTTATCTCCGCTTTGGGAAAGGCCTCCAGGGTTTCCTGGTATTCCTGGATGGCAGCGGCATAGTTCTCCTCGGAGAACGCCATTTCGCCCAGCCTGTACCCCGCTTTCGAGGCCAACTCTCCACTCCCCACGCTCATCAGGGTGCGGTATATTGACCTGGCCTCGGACTTTGTCCGCTGGCCCTCATAGCAAAGCCCGCGCCAGTAGCGGGCGCGGTCGAGAAAAGGGCCGTCGGGGAAATTGCTTTCGAGTTCCTCGAAGGTGCGGGCAGCGCTGAGATAGTCCCCCTGCCAGTAAAACGCCCGTCCCAGGAGGAACATTGCGTCGTCGACCAGGTCGCTGTCCTTGTGCTGCTCCAGGATCCTCGACGACTTGCGCGCGGCCTGGTCGTACAACCTGTTGGCCGCAGCCGAGGGCCGGCGCTGCTCCTCGGCTATGCCAAGCTGTTTCTGCTCGTGTTCCTGGCGCAGCTTTTCTGCCTGGTGAAAGTGTTTTCGGGCGTTGTAGTAGGTGTTGAAATAGACGCAGGCAGCAAATGACGACAAGGTGAGAAGAAGAATGAGGCGCAAGATAAGCATGGGGATCTCCGCTCGAGGCCGGCCGACGAGCCTCCGACCTCGTCACTCCGTTCCTAGTGTCCCCTCGCAGAGATAGGTTGGCGAAATTGGGCCGCCGAGGCGCCAGACCCACAAGGCGCCGGGGCGAGTCGTACCAGAGGTGTGCGGCGAGTGAAGGCAACGCCGTGAGCCGGGATGGATCGGCGGAATAATGGCGACATATTTCTGCGACGGGACACTAACCCTTCTCCATATAGTCCTGCAAGGCCTTGACCGCCAGAGGTTCGTGTTGAAGCGCCTCGATGCCGGCCGCAGCTGCCCGGGCTCCTGCCAATGTCGTCGTATAGGGCACGTTGTTGACAATGGCGGCGCGGCGCACCACGTGGTCGTCGTACTGGGACGGGGCATCCAGGGGAGAATTTATGACCAGGGCCACCGCATTGCTGCGAATGGCGTCCTCGATGTTCGGCCGGCCCTCGTGTACTTTGAGAACCTTTCCGGATTCCACCCCGTGGCGCGCCAGGAATTCCCTCGTTCCATGGGTGGCCACCAACTCGAACCCGGAAGCCCTCAACTGCCGGGCGATGGGCACTACCTCTTCCTTGTCCCCATCGTTGACGCTGATGAAGATCCGGCCCCGGGCCGGCAGCATGGAGCCGGCCCCCATCTGGGCCTTGAGAAAGGCAGCACCGAAGTTCTCGCCGCTTCCCATTACCTCGCCCGTCGATTTCATCTCCGGGCCGAGGACTCCATCAGCACCCGAGAACTTGATGAAGGGCAGCACCGCCTCCTTTACCGCGATGTGTGAGGGCGCGACCTCCTCCACGAATCCTTGCTCGCGCAAACTCTTCCCTGTCATTGCCCGCGCCGCGATCTTGGCCAGGGGCCGGCCGATTGCCTTGCTCACGAAGGGCACGGTGCGGGAAGCTCTTGGGTTGACTTCCAGGACGTATACTTGGTCGCCGTGAATGGCGTACTGGACATTCATCAACCCCACGACCTTCAGAGTCCGGGCAAGGGAGTAGGTGTGCTCGCGCAGGATTTGCAAGTTTTCGGCGCTGATATCGAAAGGGGGAAGAACACACGCGCTATCGCCCGAATGGACCCCGGCATGCTCGATGTGCTGCATGATGCCGCCAATCACCACATCCCGGCCATCGGCCACGGCGTCCACGTCGAATTCCTGGGCCCCCTCCAGGAACCGGTCGATGAGAACCGGACGTTGAGGGGCCAGGTCGATCGCCGTCCTCATGTAGGCTTCCAGGCTGCCTGGATCGTAGACGACCACCATGGCGCGGCCTCCCAGGACGTAGGATGGCCGCACCAGGAGCGGATAGCCGATGCGCGCGGCCACGGAGCGCGCTTCATCGACGGTGCTCGCCATTCCGTTCGGCGGCTGGAGCGCGCCCAGCGAGCGCAGCAGGTTGCCGAAGCGCTGGCGGTCCTCGGCCAGGTCAATGCTTCTCGGAGTGGTGCCGATTATCGGCACTCCTTCCTCTTCCAGCTCGGCTGCCAGATTGAGAGGCGTCTGGCCGCCGAACTGGACGATAACCCCGTCCGGCTTCTCGCGGTCCACGATATGGAGGACATCTTCCACGGTCAGGGGCTCGAAGTAAAGCTTGTCCGCGGTGTCGTAGTCGGTGCTAACCGTCTCCGGGTTGCTGTTGACCATTATGGTCTCGAACCCGTCCTCGGCCAGGGCAAAGCAGGCATGGACGCAGCAGTAGTCGAACTCGATTCCCTGGCCGATGCGGTTCGGTCCGCCTCCGAGAATCATGATTTTCTCTCTGTCCGAACGCCGTGCCTCTTCCTCCCTTTCATAGGATGAATAGTGGTAGGGAGTGTAGGCCTCGAACTCTGCGGCACAGGTATCCACGGTCTTGAAGACCGGCCTGATGTTCGCATCGCGCCGCCGCTGGCGCACCGTGCGCTCGTCGCTTCCTTTCATTGCGGCCAGCTGCCGGTCGCTGAAGCCGTGCTCCTTGGCCTGGCGAAACAGGGCCGGATCGCCGAAAAATTCTTCCTGGCGCAGCCGAAGCTCCATGGAGAAGATCTGCTGAAGGTTGTCCAGGAACCAGGGATCGATGTGAGTCAGGTCGTAGAGACGGTCGACGGAATAACCCTTTTCAATGGCCAGCTTCAGGAAGAAAAGACGTTGGGAATTGGGTCTTACCAGGCGCTCCCGGAGTTCCCTGTCGGGAATCTGGGCAGGATCGAAGTCCTTGCCGTCCGCACCCCACCCTGCGCGGCCGGTCTCCAGCGAGCGAAGTCCCTTCTGCAATGACTCCTTGAAGGTCCGGCCGATGGCCATGGTCTCCCCCACCGACCGCATCTGGGTGTCGAGCACATCCGGGGTATCGGGAAATTTTTCAAAGGTCCATCGCGGGATCTTGGTCACCACGTAGTCGATGGTAGGCTCGAACGAGGCGGGAGTCTCCCGGGTAATGTCGTTGGGAATCTCGTCCAGGGTGTAGCCCACCGCCAGCTTGGCGGCTATCTTGGCGATGGGAAATCCGGTGGCCTTGGATGCAAGCGCGGAACTGCGGGAAACCCGCGGATTCATCTCGATTACCACGAGCCGGCCATCGTCCGGGTGAGTGGCGAATTGAATATTCGAACCGCCTGTATCGACTCCAATGGCGCGGATCACCCGAATGGCTGCATCGCGCATGTTCTGATACTCTTTATCGCTCAGCGTCTGGGCCGGAGCCACGGTTATGCTGTCCCCGGTGTGAACCCCCATGGGGTCGAAATTCTCAATCGAACAGATGATCACCACATTGTCGTTGTGGTCGCGCATAACCTCGAGTTCGAATTCCTTCCACCCCAGAACCGACTCCTCTACGAGCACCTCACCGATGGGGCTCTGATCCAGGCCGTGCCGGACGATGGGTTCGAATTCCTCGCGATTGTAGGCTATGCCGCCCCCGCTGCCCCCCAGGGTAAACGAAGGACGCACGATCATCGGGTAGCCAATTTCATTCTCAAGGCGCTGTGCATCCTCGAAGGCGCGGACGAAATTGCCGCGCGGCATCTTCAGGCCGGCGCGGTCCATGGCCGCTTTGAACAGCTCGCGGTCCTCGGCGGTCTTGATGGCCTCGAGATTGGCCCCTATCATCTCCACTCCGAAGCGATCGAGGACGCCCCCTTCGGCCAGTTCAACAGCCACGTTGAGTGCAGTCTGTCCGCCCAGGGTCGGCAGCAAAGCCTGAGGGCGCTCACAGGCGATGATTTTCTCGCAGATTTCCGCGGTGATCGGCTCGACGTAGGTCCTGTCTGCCCAATCGGGATCGGTCATGATCGTCGCGGGATTGCTGTTGACCAGGACGACTTCATAGCCCTCTTCCCTGAGTGCCTTGCAGGCCTGGGTGCCTGAGTAGTCGAATTCGCAGGCCTGGCCGATTACAATGGGACCAGAGCCGATCAGCATTATTTTGTGAATGTCCGTACGCTTAGGCATACCTCTGAGGGACAGACGCAAAAAAAGAGACGCACCGGAGCACATCTCCATTCATCGGGGATAGTTTTCCTGGAATGCTGAAGAAGAGGAGCGGGATGGTCGGGACAAGGGGGGCAGGGATGAACTTTTTCGCAGGAGAAGAATCCATCTACTCCTCGAGGTCATTGGACATAGCCCAGATAGACCAGCAGGATGACGAGGACAACGGCACCGGCATATCCCAGTTTGAGCAGCAGGAGCCTGGTTTGTTCCCAGTTGTGCTGCTTCCTGATCCGGATGCGCACTCTCGGCTCTTCCCTGGGCTCACCCTGGAAGCGCAGCTCGTCCACGAGGCTGACCAGCTTTGGATCATAGCCTGCCAGCTTCTTGAGGACCACTCTCTTGCGATAGGCCACCTTCTCGGCGAAGCGCTCGTGCGCCGATTTGCATTCGCCTTCCTCCCGGATTTTCCCACCGGGGCCGGCGGCTTCGATTTGATCGCCGATGGGGATACAATCTTTCTCCCGGGCAAGGCTCTGCGAAAGGTTGCTGACCGCTTCCTCGTCACGGACGTTGGCCTGTACCACCCCACGGCAGGTGTCGATGAAATGATCGAAGTCCCGGCGGATTTCCTCCTCGGACAAACCCTGGAGGTAGGAGGCTTCGATCATGGCCTCGATGGCTTCCTTAACGCTTGACATTCCGTGGTTCTCTGTTAGGGATCTGCGTGCAAAATTCCTTACGGCGCGGCTTCGCGATGCCCTCGCGGGCCGAATTGGTTTACATTACGCCATCCGGGCAACCCTGTCAAGTAGCGCGGTAGGTGTCGAGGACCGCCCCTGGAATCTTCGAGGCAATATCCCCGGCTGTCATCCCCCACTCGCCGATCTTATCGCAGGCCGCATCTCCGGCACGACCGTGAATGTAGACTCCGAGACAGGCCGCCTCCTCGGGGGCCAGCCCCTGGGCGAGGAACCCGGCGATGAGACCCGTCAGCACATCCCCCGAACCTGCGGTAGCCATCCCGGCGTTGCCGCTGGGGTTCACCAGGACCTTACCGCTGGAGGTGGCGATCACCGTAGGAGCGCCCTTGAGGACCAGGGTAAGACCGAAGTCCAGTGCAAACCGCCGCGCCCTCCCCATGGGATCCTCGAGGATTTCCTCCTTGGACAGCTCCGAGAGCCGGGTGAATTCTCCTATGTGCGGTGTCAAGATCAGCGGGTGATCCACGCCCTTCAACTTATCGGTCGCACCGGCGAATGCATTGAGCCCGTCGGCGTCCAGCACCACCGGCCGCCCGGCCCGGGGAACCAGGCGGCGCACCAGCTCCATGGTCTCCCGGTGCCTGCCCAGCCCGGGACCCATGGCCACGCAGTCGCAGCGCGGGAACAGGCGCAGCAGCTCTCCCAGGGCGCGCAGGGCAAGGCAGCGATGCTTCCTGACCTCCGGCAGGGGCCGGGTCATCACCTCGGTGAGCTTGACCTCGAGAATGTCGTTGAGACTTGCCGGGGTTCCGAGGCTTACGCGGCCGGCACCGGAACGCAGGGCGCTTTCCGCCGTAAGCGCCGCAGCACCGGTCATGCCTGCCGAGCCTGCCACAACCGCGACGGCGCCACAGCGACCCTTGTGCGCATCGCCAGGCCGCTGGGGAACGAGCATGCCCATTCTTTCCTCGGTCAACAGGCAGGCGGTGGCAGGACTGCTGGCCAGCACCTCGGTGGGGAAACCTATGTCCACGAGCCGCAGCACACCGCAACGGGACCGGCCGGGAAAGAACATCTGGCCGATCTTGGGCAGTCCAAACGTGGCGGTCAGAGTTGCATTGACGCATGCCCCGTGGATCTGACCTGTATCGGCATCCAGGCCGGAAGGCAGGTCCACGGCTACTACGGGGGAGCCACACGCCCCGATCAGATCGATGATTCGTTCCAGCTCCGGCCTGGGTGCGCCACGGATACCCGTGCCCAGGAGGGCATCAACCACCAGATCCGAGGCCTTCAGAGCAACCTCGAACCGCTTGAAATCCCCTGGGTCCCGGAGCCTTTCGACCTGGGCACCCGCTGATTCGAGGAGTTCAAGGTGGTGTGCCGCATCCCTGCCGATCTCCCCTTTTTCGGCGGCCAGAAAGATGCGCTGGGTCACCCCGGCCTGGTGCAGCAACCTCGCAGCGACGAATCCATCACCGCCGTTGTTGCCCTTGCCGCAGACCACTGCCAGGTCCAGACCGTCGAGGCCGTCCCATTCTTCCTGGATGATCTCATATACCCCGCGGCCGGCGCGCTCCATCAGCTCGGTTGCTGGAATGCCCCCTTCTTCGATGCTGCGGAGGTCGATTGCCGCCATCTCCCCGGCGCTCACCAACTTGACGAGATCCACGATTATTCCTCTCTCATCAGACCTGGATCCCCTTGACCATGAACTCGGCATATGTCCTGCCCGTCTGCAGTACATCGCGGACGGCGACGCGCTCGTCCACGCCGTGGCCCTGCTCACCCTTGACCCCGTAGCCGATCCCCGGCAACCCGCCCTCCTCGACAAAATAGTGGAGATCGGTAAATCCCCTCGTCGTCCCGAATTCCGCCGGCCTGCGCCGCACGCTCTGGGCGGTCAGCGCAAAAGTCCGGGGCAGGACATGGCGGGGATCGACCACGCAAGGTGCAATGCGCAGAGGAGCCCTGATCTCGACCTTGACCTTGGCATGCTTCTGGGCCGCCCGACCGAGGACATCGCGCAATTCCCGTTCGACGAGGTGGAGGTCCTCATTGGGCAAAATGCGGCGATCGATGGAGAACCATGACCGCTCCGGAACAGTATTCACCTTGTCCCCGTCGCCTCCACCAAACACACCCCCGATGTTGATGGTAGGGCGGCACTCCTTCCCGTCGAAATCGCGGTAACGACTCCCCCGGGCGAGCAGCTCTCTTTTGTACCCCTGCAAATGAGAGACCATTGCCGCCATTGCCTCGAAGGCATTGATGCCTTTTCGGGGACTGGACGCGTGCGCCGACCTCCCTTCCAGTTCCACGACAAGCCACAAAACACCGTTGTGACCGCAGCCGATCCGGCTGCCCGCCGCACCTTCGCAGACCACGGCGTAATCAGCGTCGATCAGGCCCTGGCGCACGATGAATCCGGCGCCCAATTCCCCTCCCGTTTCTTCGTCGGCAGTAAACGAGTACTCGACGTTGAATGCGGGCGACAGGCGATTGTGGCGCAGGGCTTCCACGGCCATCAGCAAGGCAGCGATCGAGCCTTTCATGTCCCCCGTCCCACGGCCATAGACCTCGCCGTTGCGCTCAACAGGAGTAAATGGGCCACCGAGTTTCCAGCTTCCGGCCGCCGGCACTACGTCGTAATGTGCATTGAAGTGCACGGTCCTGGGTGCACCCACATCCCAGCGCGCGATCAGGTTGTACCTGGGAAACTCCGGCCCCACACCTGCCACATCGCGGACAAGCCCGTCGGGGACCCGGTGGACCTTCACTTTCATTCCCAGCTGCCGGCAGCGGTTTTGCAGCACCTTCACCATCTGTCCGTAGCACTGCCCGGGAGGATTGATTGTGGGGATGCCGACCAGGCTTTTCAGCAGGGAAACCAGCCCGTCCTGGTTGCTCCTCAAATACTCGCGCAACTGCGCCGAAACCACCGACCTCATCGGCATGGATTCACCGCCGCCACTGCACCAGCAGGGGGGACCATTCAGGAGCACTGTCCCTTCCCGGTCTATCGTTGCAGCCCTCGAGGTTGCAAGCGGGGATTCGACCTGCGCTCAACATCTCGTTCTCCCTTTCCGACCAGCTGAATGGGGATGTGGTGAGAAGGATCGGGTATAGATACACTGCCCAACAGGCAAATTAGTCAAGGACGGACATCCGCTGAAAATCCAGCACCGCCGCATCGCCGAAATTTCCCCCTTCGAAAAAATTATTCGGCCAGGCCCCGGTGTCCACCACAGGCAGAAATTTCTGCACCATCAGGCCTGTGACCGGCACCTCATTCGCTCCGCAGTTTCCCGAGGCATCGATCACACCCGGAAACCCGGAGATTGTCGCAGTGAAGGCGAACCCCTCCATCCTCATGAATGGCCTTCCCTGGATTCGAGGGCCGCCTCGGTGAGGTGCAGTCCCGGAACACTTGTGTCCAAAATGGCCGAGACTCCGAGGGGGAGGACGAAACGGCGCTTGAAGTGGCCATAGGGAAAGCCGGCGACAATTGGGATATGGAGGTCCCGGGCCAAGTCCTCGACGATCTGTGCAAGCGTCAAAGAACAGGCCTTCCTGGGACCGGTGAAACAGTCCCTGAACTGCCCCAGGACGATGCCGCTGACCTGGCTCAGAATCCCGGCAAGGCGCAGCTGGTTGAGCATGCGGTCTATCCGGTAAGGTCTCTCTCCCACATCTTCCAGCAGGAGAATTGCCCCCTTGAAATCGGGCAGGAAGGGGGTGCCCAAAAGGCTGCAGAGCAGGGAGAGGCAGCCTCCCAGCAGAGGGCCGCACGCCCGCCCCGGCGCCAGGACTTGCATTGAGTCGGCGGGAAGAGCGCCAAGCGGATCCGTGCTGGTCAGGGCGCGCCACAAAGACCCCTGGGTGAAGGAGGTCCGGGGCCCGGGGCGAAGGTCCAGAGTGGCCAGAGCACCTGTGAAGCCCACCAGCCCGATGCGGGCGTAGAGGGCAAGGTGCAGAGCGGTAGTGTCACTGTGGCCCAGGAGGATTTTGGGGTTGCCGGCGATTACGCCGTAGTCGAGCCGGTCGAGCAGGCGACTGCAGCCATAGCCTCCCCGGGCACAGAATATGGCCCGGGTACGGGCATTGGAAAAGGCTTCCATAAGATCGGCAACGCGCTCTTCATCGCGTCCGGCCAGGTACTTGTAGGATTCGAAGAGATGGCTCCCCGGCTTGACCCTGTAGCCGCACTGTTGCAGATAGGCGGTGCTTTCCCTCAAGGCCGCGGGGGGAGGACTTCCCGAAGGCGCAACCAGGGCGATCTGGTCACCGGGCTCGAGGACCGGTGGTTTGAGCACAGGTTTCGGCGTCATGGCGTTCTCGCAGGGCTTCAAGCAGTTTTGATTGGACGTTGCCGAAGCCGGCATTGCTCATGAAGACAACCACATCCCCGGGGCGGAGAGCGCCCAGAAGGCGGTCGATAATCCGGGGGACTTCGGGAATGTAGTGAGCTGTCCTGCCTTGCCCACGAATCAGCGCGGCAAGGCGGTGGGGATCCATTGGAGCGTCCGGGGAGGCGCGGTCGGGACGCGGTACCTTGGCGATGATAAAGAAATCGGCCGCGGCGAATGCCTCGACGTAGCGGTCGGTGAAGGTGGCCCGGGCGTTGGTGGCGCTGGCCGGCTCGAAAACCGCCCAGACCCGGGCACCCGCGTAGCTCAGGCGCACGCCCTCAAGCGTGTGGGCGACAGCCGTGGGATGGTGGGCAAAATCATCTATGAGAACGATTCCGTCGACCTCCCCCACGATTTGCTGGCGGCGCAGGACGCCTTTGAAAGTGCGCAGCCCGTCGCGCAATTGATCGGCGGAGAGGCCGGCTTGAACCCCTACGCCGATGGCGGCCAGAGCATTGCGCACATTGTGGGCGCCGCTCATTCGGAGCTCGAAATCCTCCCATCGCTCACCCTGCCGGCTAACGGTGAAGCGGACCATCTCTCCGGCGACCTCGATCTGGCCCGCCTTCCAGAATGCTCCATCCCCAAAGCCGAAGGTCTGCACCGGCGCAAGGGAAGCCGGGACCAAAGCGGCCACTACGGGATCATCGCCATTAGCCAGTATAAGGCCGTTCTGCGGGACCAGGTTGATGAGCTGGCGGAAAGCCTTTTCGATTTCGGATAGATTGGCATAGATATCGGCGTGGTCGAATTCGATATTGTTGACCACGAGCACTTCGGGCAGGTAGAAGAAGAATTTTGCAGTCTTGGCGAAGAAAGCACTATCGTACTCGTCGCCTTCGACGATGAAGAAGGCCCCTTTGCCGAGGTGGTAGGACCGGTGAAAATTGCGGGCAACGCCCCCGATCAGGAAGGATGGGTCGAGCCCGGCGCTGGACAGGAGATGGGCACTGAGGGCGGTGGTGGTGGTCTTGCCGTGGGTCCCCGCAATTACCACGGAGCGCTTTTCGCGGATGAAGAAATCGCGCACTACCTCCGGCATTGAAAGGTAGGGAATCCTGCGATTCAGAGTTTCCTCCACCTCCGGGTTGCCACGCGAAACCGCGTTCCCGACAACCACCAGATCCGGGGCCCGATGCAAATTGCCTGCGGAAAACCCCTCCATGACTTCGATCCCCTCCTCCTCCAGGAAGGTGCTCATCGGCGGGTAGAGGTGGTCGTCCGATCCGGTAATGCGATAGCCGCGCTCCTTGAGCATGGCGGCAACGGTTCCCATGGCAGTGCCGCCGACGGCAATGAGGTGAATGTGGGAATTTGGTGATAGTTGCACGACAGGCTATATACTGCGTACTGAAGGAGGGTGTCAAGCCCGGGCGGTTGCCGATTGTGCATACAAGCCCGCAATTATTATTTTTGGAATTTCGGGGGCAGCTACGACAGAACACAAGGGGGCTGACGTTCCGCCCCGGAATCCACTTACCCGGTACTACCAAACCGCACTGGCAGCTGGAGAGAGGAAGTCGATGAGCTCAAGTCCTGAATCACCGGGGGGAAATCCCTACCTGTCGGTGGTCATTCCAGTCTTCGACGAGGAAGATAGCCTCCGTCCACTATGTGAAAAGCTGCATCTGGTCCTGGAAAATCAGGAATTCGAGTCAGAGATCATCTTCGTGGATGACGGCAGCACCGACGCATCTTACGACGCCGTCGTTGAGATGAGCGCGAAGTATCCGCGCATCCGGGCCGTGCGTTTCAGGCGCAACCACCGCAAGGCCGCCGCGCTGGCCACAGGCTTCCTGGAAGCCCGCGGCCGGATAATCGTCACGATGGACGCAGATCTGCAGGACGACCCCGAGGAAATTCCCCGCCTGCTGGAGGCTCTCAACCGAGACTACGACCTGGTATCGGGCTGGAAGAAAAACCGCCGCGATCCCTTGAGCAAGACCTTGCCATCCAAATTGTTCAACAGGGTGACATCAATGGTTGCGGGAATCCGCCTGCACGATTTCAATTGCGGGCTCAAGGCCTACCGCCGCGAAGTGGCCGAAGACGCCATCCCCTACCTTTACGGGGAACTTTACCGCTACCTTCCTGCCATTGCCCACTGGGCGGGGTACCGTGTGGGGGAGATTCCGGTGCGGCACCACCCGCGGCAATTCGGCCGGTCCAAATTCGGCGCCGGTCGCCTGCTCAATGGCTTCCTCGACCTGCTGACAATCACCTTCGTGGTGCGCTTCATGACCACTCCCATGCACATCTTCGGGGCATTGGGAATGATTTCCACTCTGACTGGCTCGGTGGTCTGTGGATACATCGCCTTTCTGCGATACGAGCACGGAAACATACAAAACCGTCTTCCCCTGCTCATGCTGGGAATCCTGCTGATCATTGTAGGGATTCAATTCTTCTCGACCGGTCTGCTCGGCGATATGCTGGCCAGTATGCACCAGCGCGGCGGGCGCACTCCACGCATCAGCCAGCGCCTCGGGGGTCCTGAGGGGTCGGAAACTCACTCGAATATTCGTTGAATCGCCTGCCCCGCCCCTTGGGAGGGGAAAGAGGCGAAGGATCCTACCAGGTGAATCGCCCGATTAGAGAATGCAACTGCTATCTTCCACCTGTCTTTGAATCCACTTCCGGACTTTTCTGGCCTTCACCCTTTTCCTCGCCAAAGATTTCTTCCAGAGCTTGAAGCAGCGCTGCAACTTCCCGGTCCTGGCCGACCGTGATGCGCAAACAATCACGCAGGCGGCCCTGATCAAAGTAGCGCACCAGGATACGGCGCTCCTTCAATTTCGCATAGACCCCGGAGGCAGGAGGGTTGTCGATCCGGGCAAGGACGAAATTGGCCGCGGAGTCCCAAACCGAAAAGCCCAGGTCAACGAGGCCTTGAACGAGGTGATTCCGGGTCGCACAGATGCGGGCGGCGTGACCTCGCATCCAATCCATGTCCTCCAGTGCGGCCTCCGCGGCCACCAGGCCCAGCCGTCCCATGTTGTAGTGCTCCTTGACCTTGCGCATCCCTGCCACCAGCTCTCGGTTGGCGAAGCCAAAGCCTATGCGCATGCCGGCCAGGGAAAAAGACTTCGACATGGTGCGCACGACAATGACGTTTGGATACGAGTCGATGAGGCGAACGCACCCCTCCTCGGCGAAGTCCACATAGGCCTCGTCCACCACCAGAACCCCATTCGTGGCGCTCGCCACTCCTGCGATTTCCCGGCAGGGAACAAGTGTGCCTGAAGGGGAGTTGGGGTTGGCGATCAAGGTAACCCGTGCATCCTCCAAAACAAGATCTTGAGGGAGCGAAAAATCTTCGGGAAAGCCAATGGGAATCGGCCTGGCGTTCTGCAGGCGGACCAGCTTCTCGTAGTAACCGTAGGTCGGACTTGGATAGACGACCTTCTCGCCCGGGCCCGCAAAACACCGCACGACGATATTGAGCAACTCGTCCGAACCATTTCCGACGATAGTTTCGTCGGGATGGACGGAGAAAATCTCGCCCAACCTGCGGCGCACGGCACTGGCATCCGGGTCCGGATAGAGTTTGAGATCTTCCTCGCAGGCCGAGCGCAGACGCCGAAGGACCAGGGGGGACGGCGGGTAGGGATTCTCGTTGGTGTTGAGCTTGATGAAACCCCCTTCCCGCGGCTGTTCTCCCGGGACATATGCATTCATGCGGGAGATGTGGGGAAGGAAATAGTCGGCTGGCATCTTGCAGAGGTACTCCTAGCTGCCTGCGAATGGCGCACCCGAAGGTTTGCAATGTGGAAATGGATCCGGCGAAGGGCCGCGGTCCCCCCTCGCCGGAGTTCTAAGATGTTGCAGGTGAGGGTGATGAAACCTGCGTCTCCCCGACCCGATACACCTCAATCACCCCTTCTACTTTCAAAATCTTCTCAATTGTTTCCGAAAGTTGGCCTGTATTTTTAACGTCGACCCAGAAGTCTTGGGCGGCGATATTGCCCGTCGTCCGCGTCGTCGAACTGTAGATATTCGCGCCGGTATCACTGATCACCTTGGTAATATCGGAGAGCAGGTACTTGCGGTCATGGCTCTTGACGCGCAGTTGCACGGTAAAGGCAAAATCCTCATCGGGATTCCATTCAACGGCCAATAGCCGTTCCGGTTCCGCTGCAACGGAACCGGTATTGGAACAATCGATGCGGTGCACGGAGATTCCACGTCCCCGAGTAATCAGGCCAATAATGGGATCGCCGGGTATCGGGGTACAGCACTTTGCAAAACTGACCATCAGGTCGTCCATTCCCTGGATGAGGATGCCCCGCTGGTCCCTGAGCCTGGGCCGGGGCCGGGGACTCAGCTTGTGGGGAACAAGCTGGTTTACAACCTTTACAACGGAGAGATCGCCGCTGCCGATGGCAGCGTATAGATGTTCGCTGTCGGCGAGGTCGAATGCCTTTCCCAACGCCTCCAACTCTCCGCTTTTCAGGTTATGGCGACACCTCTTCAACTCGCGTTCGAGCATCTCCTGTCCGAGTCGGGCGGAATGGGCGTGTCGTTCTTCTCTCAACCAGCGGCGAATTGCGTGGCGAGCCTTGGTGGTCTTGGCCACTTCCAGCCAGGACTGACTTGGCTTCTGGTGGGAGGAGGTGATGATCTCCACCGTATCCCCGCTCTTCAATTCGGTCGCGATGGGGACGACGTGGCCGTTTATCTTCGCGGTCAGACATTGCAGGCCGATATCCGTATGGATGGCGAATGCGAAATCGATGGGGGTTGCGCCCTGAGGGAGCTGGTGGAGATCCCCCTTGGGGGTAAAAATGAAAATCTCATCTTGAAAGAGATCGATTTTGAGGCTCTCCATGAATTCGGCCGGGTCCGTGGCATCGCGCTGCCAGTCCAGGACCTGGCGCAGCCAGTGCATGTGCTGGTCAAGGTCGCTTGGACGAGTATCTCCCGACTCGCACCTCCAGTGGGTGGCGATACCTATCTCGGCCGTGTGGTGCATCTCCGCAGTCCGGATCTGAATTTCGACGGGCAGGCCCCGCGGACCAATGACCGAGGTGTGCAGAGACTGATACATGTTGGTCTTGGGCGTAGCAATATAATCCTTGAAACGATCGGGTTTGGGATGGTAGATTGTATGAACCAGGCCCAGGGTGTGGTAACATTCGCGCACGGACCTGACGATCAGGCGTATGGCCATGAGATCATTGATTTCCTCGAATGGCTTGCTGCGCCTCTTCATTTTGTTGTAGATACTGAAAAAATTCTTTGCCCTTCCGGTGATCTCGACCTCGATTCCGGTTTTGCGCAATTCTTCTTCTATGGGCGCCTTGAACTCCTCGATGTAGTCCTCGCGCTCCTTGCGCTTCATGGCAACCTTGTCTGCGATCTCCTGGTATGTTTCGGGTTCGAGATACTTGAGACTCAAGTCTTCGAGCTCCCAGCGAATGCGGGCAAGCCCGAAGCGGTGGGCCAAAGGAGCGAAGACGTCGAGGGTCTCGAGGGCAACGCGGCGCTGTTGGCTGGGGGCGATGTGCTCCAAGGTGCGCATGTTGTGCAGGCGGTCGGCAAACTTGATCAGGATGACCCGTATATCCCTGGTCATGGACAGCAACATCTTGCGATAGGTCTCGGCCTGGCGCGCTTCCCGGCTATCGAAGGTGAAACGGTCGATCTTGGTAACCCCGTCGATAAGCGCGGCAATCTTTTGGCCGAACTCCTCTGTAACCTTTTCCGGAGTAGCCGGCGTGTCCTCAAGGACGTCGTGCAAGAGACCAGCAGCTACGGTTGTGGAGTCAAGCCGCAACTGTGCCAATATGCGGGCTACCTCGACGCAGTGCTGCAGGAAAAAGGGTCTGCCTGATTTGCGAATCTGGCCGCCGTGATGCTCGCTGGCGAAGTGATAGGCCCGGGAGATGAGATCGAAGTCGGCCTGCTCGTTGGAGGAGGCCACTTCTATCAGCAACATCTGCAGCTGCAGATGGCCTTCGGCTTGTTCTAGAGTTGCATCGAGGTGGGCGAGAGGAATGGGAATCCCGGGAGTCGGATCGACGGCCTTTGGGGCATCGGGATCAGCTGTGTGAGATGGCAAGTCGCCCATTTCGATCCACCCGCGATGTGGGTGAGTCTGGGTTGAAGGACTACTCGCTTCGGCGCCCAACGGCTACCGCGACGTGAGGAGGCGCGGACGGCAAGGCAGCGAGGTCCCGGGGATCGGGAAGTTTAAACTCGGGCAACCGATTCAGATCCGGCAGACGCTCGGAGAGGTCGGAGTTATCGCGCGAGCCTCTGAGCTTTTTGCTGTCGGCGTATGCTCTTTTGGCGATCGATCTTTTTCTGGACGGAGGGTTTGACGAAAAAGCGGCGTCTCTTCAAGTCCTGCAGTACGCCTGTTTTTCGCAATTTTGCCGAGAAACGACGCAGGGTTTTTTCGAATGGTTCGCCGCCTCTGATTTCAACGCTGAAATTGCAACTCATAGATAGCTCCTTCACGGTACGCGGAATTGGAACATTGCAGTGGGTCGAGCTGTGTTCGAATGAGGTCGTCCAGGACCGCGAATCTTGAATTATGGGTCGAGAATCGATTGCTGAAGTAGCCGTAATTCAACAAGTTAGACCCTGGAAATCCCAGAAAGTTTAGCAAAGATCGCAGATAATGTCAAGTAAGCCCGGACGGGAAAAACCACCGAGCCACTCCAGGCATTCACCCCTGGCTTCCCTGGTTGCGTGGTGGGCGATTCTAACCAGGGCCGACAAGCTATTGATACTCGGTGCGGCGCTTTTTATTATTGGCCTTTCAGCCTACCAGTTCGATCCCTCCCCTGACGGTGCAGAGGTGGTGGTCGAGGTAGCTGCAGAGGTGTTCGGACCATACCCACTCTCGGAACCGCGGTCCTTGCGCCTGGATGGTCCAAAGGGGATCAGCGAGGTGGAAATCCGCGAAGGAGCCGCCCGGATTGTTGCGGCTCCATGCCCGCAACTTCTCTGCGTGCGCAGGGGATGGGTGCGGCGCCGGGGTGAGGCGGCAGTCTGCGTACCCAACCGCCTGGTATTACGGGTCCAGGGCAGGACTTATGGAAAGGGTTTCGACATGGTGAGCCGATGAATTCTATTTCCGCCAGGGATCTCACCCGGCTGGGACTATTTGGAAGCGCCGCTCTGGTCTTGTTCGTTTTCGAATCACTGGTCCCGAGGCCCCTGCCATGGATGAAGTTGGGATTGGGAAATCTGGCAGTATTGCTCGCATTGATGGTATACGGCTTTCTCGCCGCACTGGGAGTAAGCGCCATCAAGCTGCTTGTGGGCGGGCTGATCAGCGGGAGTCTGGGAGGACCTGCATTCGTAATCGCCGGGGGCGCGGGGATGGCCAGCCTCGCCGTAATGGCAGGGGTTTTCAAAAGTAAGCCGGAACTATTCAGCCCCGTGGGCCTGAGTGCCCTGGGTGCTCTGATTCATCAATCTGTCCAACTGCTCCTGGCCTACCTTTACATCGGCCACGCTTCCCTGTTCTTCCTCCTGCCCATATTTCTTGCCACGGGTCTCGCGAGCGGGATACTCATCGGCCTGCTTGTTTACTGGACACTTGGAAAATTGCGCGCAAATGGCTGGCTTGAGCAATAGGACCGCTAACCGGGGAACCGGTGATGGATTTCCAGAATCCGGAGATCTCCCGGGTGGATGCGATGCCTCTCTACCTGGCAGTGGAACCTTGATGCCATTTGCTTATATTTACACCGAACATTCACACGGGACCGAATCTGCCCACTGCTCTCACCGGGAAGGTACATCTCATGATTAGGCGCCTGGCAAGCTTATGGTTGTGGGGGCTCATAAGTTGCCTCGACGCGACTATTGCAGACGCTGCCGTAGATTTCGACGCGCTGAGGAATACGGCGCCGGAGGAACGTCTGGAACGCAGTATGGAGTTTTTCGCCAGCCTGGGGTCCCGGGTATCCGGCTATGACGGGGCCGAGAAGGCAGCACATCACATTCAGAAAGCATTCCGCGATATCGGCCTGAAGGGGATCACCGTCCAGGAATACGACATCTCGATTCCCCTTGAGCAAGGCGGCCTCCTCAAAATTGTCGGCCAGGACGAAGGTTTTCCCCTCCATGGCCTTTGGCCCAACCTGGTGAAGACCTCCACTCTGCCCGAGGGAGGGCTGCGGGGAAGAATCATCGATGCCGGTTCGGGGGAATTCTCCGACATGGACGGCCAGGATATCGAGGACGCCATCGTCTTGATGGACTTCAACTCGGGAGACAACTGGCTCAACAGCGCCTACCTAGGAGCCTCTGCCGTCCTCTTTGTCGAACCTGATTCAACGGTTTACCTCGAGGGGGAAAAGAAGTTTCTCACCATGCCTCTCGACATCCCCAGATTCTGGATCTCCAAACTGAACGGTGAAAGTCTACGGGAGGCAATCGCCGCATCCGGTCCAGTGGATGTGCGGATGGAATACCGCATGGACTGGGAGCGGCGGCCGGCATGGAATATCTTCGCCACCATCCCGGGCTATGATCCACTCCTGCGCAACGAGGTCATTGTTCTGGAATCATACTACGACGCCATGTCGGTGGTTCCAGCGCTCGCTCCCGGCGCCGAGCAAGCCTCCGGCATCACCGCTCTTCTGGAATTAGCGCGTTATTTTCAGGCCAACCCACCGGCGCGGAGCGTCATCTTCCTGGCCACCTCCGCCCACCACCTGGGCTTGCGCGGGGTCGACGATTTCATCCAGCGCTATCTGCGCAAGGAGGACCCTTTCGTAGACCACATGTTGATTCGCAGAACGGTGGAAGCGGCGCTGGCCCAGGGCCGAATCGATCAGGATGGCGTGTACTATCGGGTGGGTCGTGAAGAATTTCTTGGCAAGGAAGCCCTGGTACGCAGCGCGGCCACCGACAGGGATACTGCGCTGGTTGCGGAGGTGCTGAACGCGAGCCTGGAGGAAGGCATCGTGCGCAGGGAAGGGGGGCGCCTGCTGTTTCAAAAGGACAGTTTCGCCACCCAGGAGGATCTGTTGGAGGAGTTGATCGACGACGAGAGTTTGAAGCTGGATCTATATCGGACCTGGGTGAATCCCAAGGTCGATTCTCTCGATATCAAGCTTTTTGTCAGCCTGGACCTTTCCTCGCAGACCGACGAACTGGGGGTGTGGAACAGCAACACCAGCTTCTACTACAAACGCTACTTCGCTCCCTTCGGAAAGAATTTCATTGGCTACGCCCGCCTCATCAGCCGGGAATTGGGCTACAATCCCAAGGACGTGCTGATAAACGGCATCAGCCCCGAAGGCGGGATGAGCTGGGAAACATTCGTACCCGGGGAAATTTCGGTGAACAGCGAATTGGTCCTCGACGCCGGCACTCCGGCCCTGGCCTTCGTGACGGTGAACGACGCCCGATTCCTGGTGGATACGCCTCTGGACAAGGCCGACCGGGTCAACTTCACAAATTTGTCCAAGCAAATCCGCATGCTCGCGGGAATGTTCCACATGGCTTTCGAAGACCCGGAGCTCTTTCCCGACTTCAAAATGCGTCTGAAGGATAATCTTCGCACCCTGAGGGGAAAAACAATGGTTTTTCCTCGACGCAGTATCGTACCGGATTTGCCGCGAACGGAAACCGTGGCCGTGGTGCGCAACGGCAAGAAAAAATCCTACAAGGGGGTGCGCGGCGAGTACTTCGAAACAGTGGACGAAAACGGAACCTTCTACGTCAATCGGATTCGCGTCAAGAACCTGCAGATCGAAGGCTATTACATGGATCCGATCACGGGAAAAATCACCTACGCTCCCGACCGCGGCGTGCAGGGCGACGAGACCTACCCCATGCTGATCGAAATGGATTGGCGCGACAAAGAGTGGATGGTGATCCTCTTCCCCTGCGAGGCCTACAATTTCTACGACATTGTCGATCCCCGCTATCTGACCAAGTTGTCCACGGTCAGCGTTTTCGACGAGAGCAACAGCGCCCCGGTTGAATACGGCTACACCATCGGGGAGGGACCCTCGTCCAAGGACGAGCCCGTCGGGGTGCTCTTCGCGCGTCCCGGAACTCAGGTAAAGATGGGCTTCGGGGCAAGCATCCTGGGCTTTCGCTCCCTGCTGCTGAATGCCGGGACCCACATGGACATCGACGCCGCCGAGGGCGCCGGCTTCGCCATCGACTCCGAGACTTCCTTTGCCAGGACTTCGTTCCTGACCGCAAGGGACATGTGGAACCTGGATGAAGCGCGGATGGCGGAGCTCAAGAGTTTCGCAATTGAAAACCAGCGGCTCAACAACCTTCATGGCCGCGCCAAGGTGGAGCTCGATGCCGCGGAGGCGGCCCTGGGACAGAAGAAATGGAGCGACTTCGTGCGCCATACCCGCTCCGCCATCGGCCTTGAATCTCGCGCTTATCCGGACGTAAAATCGACCCAAAACGATGTCATCCAGGGAATCATCTTCTTCATGGCCCTGGTCATCCCCTGCGCTTTTTTCGCCGAACGCCTCCTTATCACCGCCGCCACCATAAAGAACCAAATCCTCGGATTCGTCGGGGTTTTCCTGGTGATCTGGATAATCCTCTGGCAAGTGCATCCCGCCTTCCAGCTTTCCAACCCTTTCGTTATCCTGCTCGCATTCGTGATTCTCGCCCTGGCAGTCCTGGTAATGTGGATAATTTCCGGCCGATTCAACGAGCAGATGAAGAAGCTGCGAACCGAAGTGGCCGTCATTCACGATACCGACGTGAGCCGCTCCAGCGCCTCGATGACCGCGTTTCAACTGGGTATTTCCAACATGAAACGCCGCAAGACGCGAACCGCCCTAACCTTTGCCACCCTTCTTCTTCTCACATTCACCGTACTCTCCTTCACCTCCATCAAAACCGGTCTGCGCTTCAACCAGATCGAACGCGATAACGAGGGGCTCTATGAAGGACTCCTGATACGCAGCAAAGCCTGGCTTCCCCTGGAAGAATCGGTTCTGGAATACGCCAACAGCAACTTCCACGAAATCGCGGCCATCGCACCACGGAGCTGGTATACCAACAAGGAGAAAGCCCACATAAAGATCAAGCACGGGTCCCGCTCCCACAACGCCCTGGGAGTTCTGGGATTGACTCCCACTGAACAGGAAGTTACCGGAATGGATCGGGCATTGGTGGCGGGCAGGTGGTTTCGACCCGGCGAAGAGAACGTGTGCATCCTGCCAAACGACATGATAGGAGCGGACAACCTGAACCTGGATTTGGCCGATGTGGGAAGCGCACGAGTGCGCGTCTTCGGCGAACACTTCACCGTGATCGGGGTCATCGACTCCAAGCGCATGAAGGATCTCAAGGACCTGGACGACGAGATCATGACCCCGGCCGACTTCGCCGTAACCGGGGGGCAGGCCGTACAGGAGATCGAGGAGGAGGAAGAGCGCGAAAAGCAGGGGCTGGAAGATGCCAAGGTGATAATCAAGCCGTTCGTCCACCTGGAGCCGGCCAACATTCTCATCACCCCCTACCACACCCTCCGCAACGTGGGAAGCGGCAACCCGCTGCAATCGGTGGCGGTTCGCTTCCACGAAGGGATAGACGAGCGCAGGGAGATCGAGGAGTTCATATCCCGTCTGGCCGTCACCCTGTTCGCCGGGATCAGGGAAGAAGGGGACGAGTATATCAAAGTGTCGATCTACAGCTCCCTCGGGCTGACCTCGTTTTCCGGCCTGGCCAACCTGTTCATCCCCATCCTGATCGCATCGCTCATCGTCCTCAATACCATGATGGGCAGCGTCTACGAACGATTCCGCGAGATCGGCATCTACTCCTCGGTGGGATTGGCTCCCCGGCACATCTCATGGCTCTTCATTGCCGAGTCCTGCGTATATTCGGTCCTCGGGGTGGTGGCCGGATACCTCGCAGGACAAATGATCGCCAAGGGGCTCATAGTGCTGGACCTGCTGTCCGGCTTTACCCTCAACTACTCTTCCCTGGCAGCGGTTACATCCTGTATACTGGTGATGGTCGTGGTCATGCTGTCGACTATCTATCCCGCCCGCAAGGCCTCCCAGATGGCGGTCCCGGACGTGACCCGTAGGTGGAAACTTCCTCCTCCCCAGGGAGACCAGTGGAACTTCGACTTTCCATTCACGGTCAGCGGCCACGAGGTGCTGGGGCTTTGCGTCTTTCTCATCGGCTACTTCGACTCCTACAGCGAGGAATCCATCGGCACCTTCTACACCGATGGCGCCAATCTGCGGCGTTTCGAAACCGATGACGGGGAAGGCTACATCATCGACATGAATATCTGGTTGGCTCCCTTCGACCTGGGAGTGAGCCAGAACGTGGTGTTCCACGCCACCCCTGAGTCCGAACACCAAATCTACACCATCACCCTGAAGATCAAACGCCTCAGCGGCGAGGATGCCTCCTGGCGCCGGGTGAACCAGCGTTTCATGAACGTAATCCGCAAACAGTTTCTAATCTGGCGCACTGTGGATGCCGAGGCCAAGGAAAATTACAGGGAGCAGGGCGGGCAGATCCTGGCAGGCGAACGCACCGAGATAACAGCATAAAGGGAAAGGGAGGAGCCGTCCCGTGCTCGGACGCAAGAAGACCAACCCAAACGAAGAGATTGAAGAATACCGCGACTTGATGGAAACCCCGTCTCAATTCGAGGAGGGGTTTACCATCAAGGCAGTTCTCGGGGTTCTGTTCGTGGCCTTCGTCATGATCCCCGGGAACATGTACCTCAGTCTCATGGTCGGAGGCTCACTCGGGGCAGCGGCCGAATGGGTCACGATCATCCTCTTCGCCGAGGTCATCAAGCGCTCGTTCACCACCCTCAGGCGCCAGGAAGTCTACCTCCTCTACTACGTGGCGGCAGGCCTGATCGCCGCCGAGACCGGGGTCTTCGAGGGACTTCTTTGGAACCAGTACCTGGTGCAGTCTCCCGCGGCCAAGCAATTCGGACTCACGAAACTGATCCCTACCTGGTGGGCCCCTTCCTACGATTCGGAAGCCCTGGTGCTGCGCACCTTCTTCCACCGCGATTGGGCAGTGCCCATCGCGCTGATGATCGCCGGCATGGTAATCTCGCGGGTCCTGTGGTTTACCATGGCCTACATCCTGTTTCGGGTCAACTCCGACTATGAGCGCTTGCCGTTCCCATTTGCACCCGTGGCCGCACAGGGGGCCACGGCGCTGGCCGAGACCACCCAGGGACTGGAAAGCTGGCGCTGGCGGGTGTTCTCCGCAGGCGCCATGATCGGTCTCGTATTCGGCGCCATATACGTGGCCATTCCGGCCATCAGCGGCGCTCTGCTGACCGAGCCCATTCAGCTGATCCCCATTCCCTTCGTCGACTTCACCCAGGTAACCGGGAATTTCATCCCCGCCACTCCGCTGGGATTCACCGCCCATCTCGGCCCCATCTTCACCGGGCTGGTAATGCCCTTCTGGGCGGTGATGGGGACCTTCCTCGGGGTGGTGGTACATTCCATTGTAAATCCCTTTCTCTACGAGGCGGGATATCTGTCCACGTGGCAGCCAGGCATGGGTACGGTAGATACCTTCTTTGTCAATCAGGTGGACTTCTGGATGAGCTTCGGCATCGGAACCACTATCGCCATCGCCCTGATCGGAGTCTATCAGGTTGTTCAAAGTTTGCGCACCGCGTCCCTTGAAAAGGCCCAGGGACGGGAGCGCAGCTTCAAAGCCCCCGAGGGCCGTGGAGACTTCCCGATATGGGTTGCGCTGAGCTTCTATATTGCCGGAACCGCCGGCCTCATCGCGATTGCCTGGGCCCTCCTGCCCGAGTTCAGCCACTTTATCTGGTTCTTTCTGTTTTTCGGGTTCATCTTCACACCCTTTCAATCCTTCGTCAACGCCCGCCTGGTGGGGATGGTTGGACAGACGGTTGAGATTCCCTTCGTGCGCGAAGCCACGATAATTCTCTCCGGGTACCAGGGGGTGAGCATCTGGTTCATTCCCTTTCCCCTGGGCAATTACGGCGCCATGACCCAGAAGTTCCGCGAAATCGAGTTGACCGGAACCAGGTTCACGAGCATCATCAAGGCCGAAATGTTCATGATTCCCATTGTCCTGGGAGCCACCTTCCTCTACGGGTCCTATATCTGGAAACTGGCTCCGGTGCCATCGGCTTCCTACCCTTACGCCCAGCTGATCTGGCGCCTGCGGGCATACCAGTTGTGCATCTGGTACACCGGGACGATGCGCAGCCACCTGGAGATCTCCCGGGACGGAAAGGACATTGCCTGGACGCCCGCCAACCTGACTGCCAACGAGTGGTGGTACTGGCGCGCCCGTCTGGTCGACCGGGAATGGCTGGACAGCACCGGCAAGCGCGGGGAGGCCGGCCCCTGGACGGAGAAACGGGCTTTTTTCACTTACTTCGCCGAAGGCCAGCCCGATGTGATCCCCGAGCGGCCCGCCGGAGCCATGGCGCAGGAGATTCTCGCCCCGTCGACCGGACCCCCGATAAAGGCAGTTGCGCCGGCAGCTGACCAGGAAATCATGCGCAGTCCCAAACCCACACTCCGGGTCCTCTCCCTGGAAACCGTGCCCGAGGGCTGGATCTATTACTTCGAAGTAGACACCGATCCCCAATTCACCAGCCCGTGGATCCAACGCTCTACCGACGAGCCCTGGCTCTTCCGCGCCATGAAGCGCGATATCATCATTCTCGGCGTGGGTATCGGATTGGTCTCCTATGTTCTCCTGTCCATATTCGGCCTGCCAATCCTGCTGGTTTTCGGATACGTCCGGGCATTGACGCATATCCCCCACTTCTTCGTCACCGAGATGGTCGGGGCCCTGCTTGCCCGCTACTATTTCTGGAACAAGTACGGCAAAAAGCAATGGCGCCAGTACGCCCCGATCCTGGCGGTGGGATTTGCCTGCGGCATGGCGCTGATGGGCATGGCTTCCATTGCCGTGGCGCTGATCCAGAAGTCCGTGTCGGTGCTGATCTTTTAGGTCCATGACCCTTGCACCGACAAAGTGGGCGGACTTCGGCTGGCAGGGAATCTATCTGCGGGTTCCCGAGGACTGGAACCTTGGAAGGGTAAGCGGGGACTACAAGAGCGGCTACGCGCGCCTCGACGATGCCGAGATCGTGCGCGCCGAGATCGAATGGCGCGAGGGCAAAGGGAAGGCAAGGGGAAGTCTGGGGGTCTCCGAGATCGTCGACCGATACGCCGAGAGCTTGGAGAAAAAAGCCAGAAAAGAAGGCACCTCCTTTTCCATCAAGCGCCGCGCCAGGTTCCTCAGAGACAAGACCTGGCTGGAGGAAAGCGATTACGAGACCTTCACCTGGGATGCTGACTTCCGCGCCTACAATCTGGCCCGAGCCTGCAGGGACTGCGGCCGGGTCGTTCTCGTTCGCCTCCTCTGCAAGCCACGCGAGAATATTGAGGAGGTGGTCGGAACCGTATTGCGTTCGCTGCAGGACCACCCCCGCAACGATCATCTTTTCTGGAGTATTTATGGACTGAAATTCTTCACGCCGGTCGACTTCAAGCTCAATGGGCACGAGTTGAAGTCGGGCCACATCCAGCTGTCCTTCGAGCGGGGGAAGCAAGTGTGCCGGGTCCAGCGCCTGAGCATGGCCGCCATGCTGCTCAAGCACACCACCCTCATTGACTGGTATCCAAGTTTCTTTAAAAAACAGTTGCGCGACTTCAATTATGACGTCGCTGCAGAGGAGGTGGCTTCGCATGAAGGTCTGCGGGTGGAGGGACGGCCGCGGAGTCGCTGGCGCCAGCTTCTGCGGCCACTGCCGCTTATCAATCCTCGCCCCCGTCAGTACCTGGACAGCAGAGTCTGGCACTGCGAGCAGGCCAATAAAATCTGTATTGTCGACCACCTGTACCGCAAAAAAGACAAAGCCGGCGATCTAGTCCAAAAGGTGATCAATGGGTATTTTTGCCACGAAAAGAAAACCGAAGCTGAGCCGCGAAGCCATGCTGGCTTCACGGCCGGCACGCAATGAGGCGCTAGATTGGGAAGCCAACGAAGACGGCGAAGTGCAGATCACGATACGCCGTCAGGACACCTGGAAAGTCCGCATTCTCTCCAAAGTCTTCTATATCCCCAAAGAGCGAAAGATCACCCTGGATGAAGTGGGCACCGAGGTCTGGCAGATGTGCAACGGCCGCACCCCGGTCGGCAAGATGATCGAGTCCCTGGGCAAGAAATACCAACTCAACCGCAAGGAAGCCGAAGTTTCACTGTTGTCCTACCTCAAGACCTTGGGAGAGAAACGGTTTGTCGGGTTTCTCCTCGACGGTCAGAAGAAAGCGGTGGACAAGGGGACAGCCAGCGGGAAGAAATGGTCCAGGTGAGAGGGGATGCATCCCCATCGACTCGACAAACTGGCCCACCTGATTTCCCACGCGTTGAATCCATCCATGGTCGGGCTGGTGGTGTTCGCAGGCTTGACCTGGCTTGATAAAGCTGCATGGACGGCGGGTAGCGCGGGAGTACTGCTCTTTTCCATCCTTCCCGGAATCATACTGGTACGTCTGCGGCGAACCGGCTACATTGACCACCTCTACCCAAGTGATGGGAATCAAAGAGGGCGGCTGCTGCTGCTGGGAGCAATCTGCTACTTCCTCGGGTGTTTATTGCTGTTCCTGCTAGGCGCACCTGGTCTCCTGATCGGTGCGGGATGTGCGTTCTTCTGCAACACGTTTCTGGTATGGATGATCAACAGACATTGGAAGATCAGCATCCATGCAACGGGAGTGGGAGGTGGACTCCTGATCCTCTGGCTTGCCGGAGGAACGGGCATGTGGCCGCTTGCCCCGGCACTGCCGCTGGTGGCATGGGCCCGCCTGCGCCTCGGCTACCATACTGCTGCACAGGTGGCGGCGGGAGCCCTTTTGGGTGGGGTGGCGACGGGATTGATTCTGGGGCTGACCCTGTGGATTGAAGGAATCTTCTCGGCCTGAATTTTCATTGTAAAAATCCCCAGGAAACCGATGAGCGAATCCATCAAGGGCTGTATTGACCTGATTACCTATTTCAACGAGGAAAGCGGGTACATGATCGCTCGCCTTGTACCCGAGGGCAAGCGGGAACGGATTACCGTGGTGGGCTCGGTGGCGGCCCTCAAGGAAGGGGAGACCATCGAAGTAGATGGAGATTGGGTAAGCCATCCAAAGTACGGCCGCCAATTCAAAATCGAGAGCTACAGGCAGGTCCACCCCTCGACTCTTGAAGGCATTCAGAAGTACCTGGGATCAGGCCTGATCAAGGGCATAGGACCCGTTTCCGCCAGGCGCATCGTGGCGCATTTCGGCGCCCAGACCCTGGAGATCATCGATGCCGACCCATACCGCCTTCTCGAGGTTGACAAACTGGGCAAAAGCCGGGTGGACCTGATCGCACGGGCCTGGAAAGACCAGCGCCGGATCAAGGACGTGATGGTTTTTCTGCAGTCGCATGGGATCACCACCGGCTATGCAGTCAAGATATTCAAACAGTACGGCCAGGAAGCGATCCAACGGGTTCGGGAGAATCCATACCGCCTGGAGCGCGATATTGTTGGAATCGGCTTCCGGATCGCCGACCGGATCGCCAGGAACATGGGTCTGGCCGCGGACGCCCCGGAGAGGATTCAGGCGGGAATGCGATACCTGCTCGTCCGGGGATCCGAGGAAGGCCACGTATTTCTGCCGGTTGAGGTCCTGATGCAACAGTGCAAGGACATTCTGGGGGTCAACGCGGAACTCTTTCCTCCCGCACTGGAAACCCTGCGAGCCGACGACGGAATCTCCAAAGAGGACTTGCGCTATTACCTGCCACCGCTCTACTACGCCGAGGTAGGATTGGCCTCCTCCCTCAAGCGCCTGCTGCGGACACCGGCCGCGGTCAAGCTCGATTCCCCCCGCCACACCGGTAGTGGAGAAGGCCTGCAATTGTCTCCCAGCCAGTGGGAGGCCATAGGCCTGGCGGCCAGGAAAAAGGTAATCGTGCTGACTGGTGGCCCGGGCACGGGAAAGACCACCATAACAAGAGAAATCCTCGCCTTGTTCGAGTCCAAAGGCCTTGAGGTCGCCCTGTGCTCGCCTACTGGTAGGGCGGCCAAGCGCCTGGCCGAGGCCACGGGCAGGGAGGCCAGGACCATCCACCGCCTCCTCGAGTTCATCCCCGCCGAGAGAGCATTCCGAAAGAACTACGACAACCGTCTGGAGGTGGATGCTCTGATAGTCGACGAAGCCTCCATGATCGACGTAGCCTTGATGCACTCTCTGCTGCAGGCCATTCCCGATACCGCCCATCTGGTGATTGTTGGAGACATAGACCAGCTGCCCTCGGTGGGTCCGGGCAACGTGCTCAGGGACATTATCGCCTCCGGAACCGTGCCAGTGGTGCGATTGACAGAAATCTTCCGGCAGGCCCGGGAGAGCCAGATTGTTCTCAACGCTCACCGGGTAAACCGCGGAGAGCCGCCCTCAATCAGCAACAGGGAGGCATCGGACTTTTTCTTCCTGGAAGAGGAAGACCCCGCCCGGTCCGCGGAACTGATCGAGGATTTGTGCGCCCGCCGGTTGCCGGGCCGCGGCCATGACCCCATGCGCGACATTCAGGTGATTACCCCCATGTACCGTGGTGAGACCGGGGCTGTCAATTTGAACTTGCGCCTCCAACAGCGTCTCAACCCCCATGGTCAGTCCTACAATCATGGCGGCGTGGAGCTTCGGGTGGGAGACAAAGTGATGCAGGTCAAGAACAACTACGACAAGGGAGTTTTCAACGGCGATACGGGAATAATCGCCGGGTTGGACATGGATGAACAGCAGATGAGGATAAAATTTGACAGTTCTCTGAGCTACGATTTTGCCGAACTGGACGAAATGACCCTGGCCTACGCGATCAGCACTCACAGGGCACAGGGTTCAGAGTTTCCAGTGGTGGTCATGCCGCTGACTACGCAGCACTATGTGATGTTGCAGCGCAACCTTCTATATACCGCATTCACGCGGGCAAAAGAGATGATCGTGGTGGTTGGAACCCAAAAGGCGCTCAACCTGGCTGTGGAAAACGATGCAGTGGCATTGCGCTACACGACCTTGATGCAGCGCTTGCGAGGTGAGACAGGTGGACTGGAGGAAACCGGGGATGGTCTGAGGAGCAACCCCGAAAATCTGGAAGTTACAGCTGCAGACGCTTGAAAACGCACTCGGGAATACACTTGACCAGGAGCATTATGTAGCGCCAGTACCACGGAGTGTAGAGGACGTCCCGCCTCTTTTTGTATGCTCTCAAGATATCCCCTGCCACCCTTTCCGGTTCAGCCACCAGAAACATGCCCTCCATATGGGCCGTCATTGGTGAATGGACGAAGCCGGGTTTAACGGTCAGCACGTGGACCTGGGTGCGAGCCAGCCTGTTCCGCAGGCCCTGCAGGAACAACGACAGTGCGCCTTTGGCCGCGCCGTAAAAGTAGTTGCTCTGCCGTCCCCGGTCACCTGCCACCGAACTGACGGCAATTATGCCGCCGGGCCTGCCGCGCTCTACGAGATGGTTCGCGAAGTGGCTGAGGACGACGGCCGCGGCGGTGAAGTTGGTTCGTAGAATCTTCTCGATCTCCGCTGTATCCCCGCTGGCCCTTTGCTGATCGCCCAGGTATCCGAAAGCCAGAACCACCAGGTCGAACTCGCCGAAGTTCCGCTGCAGGCTGGCGGGCAGAGAGGAAAGCGAAGCGTCCGCGAGAGCGTCGAATTCGACCAAGCCGGCCTGCCGTTGCGTGCGCAGCCTGATATCGGCGGCG
Organism: Candidatus Latescibacterota bacterium; assembly: GCA_965208105.1. Classification (GTDB taxonomy): domain Bacteria; phylum Latescibacterota; class UBA2968; order UBA8231; family UBA8231. Next base: position 4,680,874 of record OZ242318.1, on the reverse strand, counting down.
AATGGTTCGAGCCGATCCACGTCCCGCGCCGCCAGGATCAGGTCCCACCCCTCCTCGCTGAGGCCTCGGGCTATTGCACGGGCAATGGCCGATTTGGCACCAAGGATCAGGGCACGCCCGGTCACGATATACCCAGGCGCTCCGATTGATGGGAGCGGAAAAGGTTTTCGGGGTCGTACCGCCGCTTGATTCTCCTGAACTCCTCCAGACCCGGATACATGGCTTCGAAGTTCGGCCTTTGGAGAATGGCGTCCTTGGCCAGGTAGATGCGGCCGCCCGCCTGCAGGACCAGCTCGTCGAGCTCGCGCAGCCGGGGAATGATGGCTCCATCCCCGACCTGGAAATCCAGGGCCAACGTGTATCCCGGCATGGGAAAGGACAGGAGGCCGCCTTGCCGGGTCCCTAGAATTTTCAACACGGCGAGTGACGGAGCCATTCCGCTGGTCGCGATTGACCGCAGAATCTCCTTTACGATTTCACCTCCGCCCGCAAGCGGAACGACGAACTGGTATTGGAGGAAGCCGCAGCGGCCATAGATTCGATTCCAGTGGCCGACGGCGTCCAGGGGAAAAAAGAAGCGATCGTAGTGTACCAGGGCGTCCCCGCTCCGGCGCAGTTGCTTGTGATAGTAGAATGCGTTGAAAATCCGCACGGACCAGCGATTGATCGCCAGCCGGGGAAGGTGGAATGGCAGGAAGGGCTTTCCTGCAGAATGCAGACGAAAGGGAGTGTTCGAGCCCAGCTCGTCTGCAGGAGCATGATTGCCCAGAATGACCAGGCCGCGCCCGGACCTTCCTCCTCTTGACAGGCAGTCGACCCAGGCTACGGAGTATAGATAGCCTGCTCCGGTTTCTTCCAAAACCGAGCAGGTTTCGGCAAGGCTGGCGGTCTTGAGGGATCTCACCCGGATGTAAGCCGAAGAGACCTTCCTGAGGCGCAGCGCAACCGCGTAGATAAAACCAGTGAGTCCCATACCCCCCAGAGTAGCGCGAAACAGGTCGCTGTTGGTTCGCGGCGAACAGCGGACTTGGGAACCATCGGCCAGAACCATATCCAATTGGAGGACGAATGAGGAAATCGCCCCCTCCCCGTGATGGTTCTTTCCGTGGACATCCGCCGCGATGCAGCCTCCCAGAGTGGGAAACTTGGTGCCGGGAGTTACAGGTAGAAACCAGCCGCGCGGAAGCGCAAAGCGGATGATTTCATCAAGGGTAATGCCCGCTTCGGCGCACAGAATTCCCGTGGTCGGGTCGAAGCTGAGCAGGTGGTTCAGGGGAAGGGTGGAAACAACTCGATCGAAGAGGCAGGCATCGCCGTAGCTGCGGCAGTTGCCCTGGGGCAGCATGGGCTTTTTCCCGAGGGCAAAGTCGACCAAGTCCTGTGAGTAGCGGGCTTTGCTTTTGCAGGCTTTTACAATCGGGTAGAGACCCCAGCCGCTGATCGGGTACTTGCGCATAGTCGATAGGTGGCCTTCGGGCTTTGCGGCCGGCAAATGATAAGCATTGCACCTGCGGCCGGCAACCGAAGGCTCTGGAAGGCCGGAACCGCGGGTCGGGTCCCCCAGAATCTGAACCTGAAGGGACAGAGGGGTCTTTTGCGCTGGTCTCCCCCGGGGTTATATTTCCGGTGAACTCCGTGCCGGGAATCTCTGCCCTATCGGACCCGGGAGTTTATCCGCATGATCACGAAGACCCGCAAGGAAAAATCGCCGATTGGTGGTTTTGAGGACAATCCTGGTGCTTGAGCCATTGCGGGATACAGGTGGAGGCAGTAGAGGACAAACAGCATTGACGGCCATGCTCGATCTATTGCGCCATTTCAAGCGGCACCGCCTCGCGCTTTTCGGGGCCGGGATTGTGCTCGCACTGGTAATGGCGGCCGTGCTTGCCCCTGTTCTCGCTCCACATCATCCGCTGGAACAACATCCCTACCAGCGCCTGCAGACACCCTCGCTGGCCAACCCTCTGGGCACCGACGACTTCGGTCGCGACATCCTGAGCCGCATCATCTACGGCGCGCGCATCTCACTTCGGATAGGCCTGGTCTCCATCTCCATCGCCTTGACCGTGGGCACCATGCTGGGGCTGGTTGCCGGTTACCGCGGCGGCCTGGTCGACGCTTCGGTAATGAGGCTCATGGACATGGTGCTTGCCTTCCCCAGCATTCTTCTCGCCCTGGCCGTAGTGGCCATGATCGGGCCGGGAATCGAGAACGTCATGGTGGCTGTGAGCATTGTCATGGTGCCCCAGTACGCCCGCCTCGTCCGCGCCACGGTGCTGTCCATCCGCGAGAAGGCCTATATCGAAGCAGCTCGGGCCCTCGGCGCTGGAGACCTGCACGTCATCTGGCACAATGTGCTGCCCAATTGTGCGGCGCCCCTCGTCGTGCAGTCCACCTTGAGCCTGGGAACCGCCATACTGGACGCCGCCGGACTCAGCTTCCTGGGGCTGGGCGCCCAGCCTCCAACCCCCGAATGGGGATCCATGCTCTCGGGAGGCCGTGAACTCCTGCTCAAGGCGCCATGGGTGATGGCCTTCCCGGGATTGGCGATTTTCATCGTGGTCCTGGGCCTCAACTTGCTGGGAGATGGACTCCGGGACGCCCTGGATCCCAGGAGGGCGGCCCTTTGATCACGGTTGGATGGAAATATTTCACCGGCTGTCTTCCCCTTCTCCACGCCGGCATCTGCGCTGTTTTCCTCACCTGGGGATGCGGAGGTCCATTGCCATGGAGGCCCGACCGCCAGGAGGATACTGCCGAGGTCCAGCGCAAGCAGGCCACGCGCTACTTCGTCAAGGCCAAGGTATTCGAAGCCCAGAAGAATTATCACGGCGCGATCGTGGCCTTGCGCAGCGCCGCCGACCTCGATCCCTCTTCCCCGACGATCCACGAACGGCTTGCCCTCGCCTACGAAAAGATCGACGATGGACGGATGGCCGAAATTTTTGCCCGCAAGGCCCTGAAGCTCGATCCCGGCCGCACCAAGTTGCGCTATCTGCTTTTCCGGATCTTCCAGGATAGAGAGGACGAACACCGAGCTGCCAGGGAGCTGGAGAGACTGCTTCCGTACGAGCCGACGAACTGGCAACTCTACTTTCACCTCACCGATTTCTACCTGAAGACCGGTCAGATCAGGCGCATATCTCCGCTGCTGGAGCCCGTCTTGAAAAGGGACGATGCCCCTCCCGGAGTCAGGGTAAACATAGGCTATGTCTATCTGCACATCGGTGACCGCAAGAAGGCTGAAGATATTTTCGAGAGGGTGCTCGAATCCCATCCCGAGATCGAAAGCGCATGGTTGGGAATGGCTGCGGTCCAGATCTCCGGAGGACGAAGGGAAGCTGGATTGATGTATTACCGCCAGGCAGCCCGCATTCTGCCCGAGAGCCCTGTCTTCTTTCACAAACTGGCGGTTCTGGTCGCCGCGGGCGAGGAACTGAACACCGTTCTCGCCGAGGAGGGACCCCGCTTTCTCTACCGTTTGGGACTGGCGCTGTCCGAAGCCCAGAGATATGCCGAGGCGGCCGCTGTCTTCGAATATATAGTCGAAATGCAGCCAGGCACCGCCGAGGAATGGTTGGATCTCGCCCGCTATTTCATTGTCCGGGAGGAATACGACCGCGCCAACGAAATTCTCTCTGAAGCCGCGGCGGCCATGCCAGACAGCAGCAGCATATATCTTTTCTGGGGTGCAGCCATGGAGAGGGCAGACCGATTTGAGCGGGCAATCGACATCTATCGCAGAGGTCTCGAGGTCCATCCCGACGAGATTGACTTCTATCTCTACTGGGGATTCGCCCATGAAAAGCAGAAGAATTGGACAGAGGCAATCGCCGTCTACGACCGCGCTCTGGAGTTGAATTCCGGCCATGCCGGACTCCACATGCGCAGGGGCATAGTCCTGGGCCGCCGGCAACAGTGGGAGGAGGCAATCCTGCAGTACCGGAACGCCGTGAAACTGGACTCACTCAACGGCGACCTCTACCTGCACTGGGGCCTGGCTCTGGAGAAGTTGGAATTGTGGGAAGAGGCAATTGAAAAGCTCATCCTGGCTACCGATCTGGACCCGGAGGACACCCACAGACTGTTCTATTTGGGAAGCTGCTTCGAACAGGCGGCGCGCCAGACAGGCAGGGAAGCCTACTTCGACCGAGCGATCGAAACCTTCGAGCGATTGCTCGAAGCAGATCCCGACGATGCCTATTCGCTGAATTATCTAGGGTATATGTACGCCGACAAGGGCATTCACCTGGAAGAAGCCGTGGTGATGTTGTCGAAGGCAGTATCTCTGGATCCGGGAAACAGCGCTTTTCTGGACAGCCTTGGCTGGGCTTACTTTCGCCTCGGGCAACTGGATCACGCTCAACACTACCTGGGGCGCGCCCTGGAGATATTGGGCCGCGGCGATCCAACCGTTGAAGCGGCCGGGGATCAGGCGATCATCCTGGACCACGCCGGCGATGTCGCCCAGGCTTTGGGCAAGGACAACGAGGCCAGAACCCACTGGACCCGGGCCCTGGAGCTCGCTCCCGACAATCACGACGTGAAAACCAAACTGGAACTCATTCTTCCTTGATTTCCCCTGCATGCAGCGGCTCGAATCAGGTCTGAAATCCATCATAGCGAAAACCACGAAAGCTGAACGGCGGCTGACGGATCAAGCCATACTCCATCCCTCCAACCCATACGGGGAGAACCGGCCAACACTCGATTCCCCCTGGTCCCCCGCAGAAGGGCGGCGGCGGAGGACATTCCAGCTTCTTGGATCGGCCTTCTTCTCGCTGCAGTTGATCGCGCTCAGCTGCGCCCCTCCCCCGGTGTCGCGCCAGGATTGGCGGCCGGACAAAGGGATCGAAGAACTCGTCAACCTATCGCGGAATCCTCTGCAATCGCTCACGGATCTCAAAGCCAGGGGGAGCATCACCATTCGCCGGGAAGAGGGCCAGGTGCGGGCAGCCATGTCGATATTGCTGGCACAGCCGGACCTGCTGAGGATGGAAGTTCGCGGCCCGCTCTACACTCACCTTTTTACCGCACTGGTGCAGGCGGACTCGTTGACGGTCCTCAGCAGGGAGGGGAACTGGAAAGGATCGACCCAGGTCCTGTTCCACCAACTGACGGGAATGGAGCTGGGACCATACAATCTGAGGTATCTACTGCTGGGACAGATCGAGCCCGGGCGCATCGACTCGAGCCGGGCCATCGAGCACCCCCGGGCAGGCCGGGCGGTGGTTCCGCTGCGCGGGGCCAACCTCGCCCGCCGCGTCTGGATCGACCTCCACCGGGGCTTCTTCATTCGCGAGGCGGTCGAGCCATCCGGAAGTCATCCCGGGTGGAATCGCCTGATGCAGGACTATCGGAGAGTGGGGCCCCTCTATCTACCCCGAACCGTCGTGATCCGCCAGAAGGAGGTGGAAATCTCCCTGGAATACGAGGACGTTGCGGTCAATGAGGGAGTGAAGGAGGAACATTTCTTCGGAGGAATTTCACCTGATCTGATTCAGCGGATCGAATAGTGTCCCACTCGCCGCCTATTTTTCGTAGCGGATCCTGGGATCGAGCCAGGCGTAGAGCACGTCCGCGAGGAGATTGATCGTGACGAAAACCGTGGCCAGCAGGAGCACCCCTCCCTGCACCGCCCTGAAATCGCGGGCCTGCACCGCCAGGAAGAGCCAGCGCCCCAGGCCCGGCCAGGAAAAAATGGTTTCGGTAATGATCGCCCCCCCCAGGAGATAGCCGGATTGGAGAGCGATTACCGTAAGCGTGGGAATGAAAGCGTTCTTGACGGCGTGGCGCAGGATAACCGCCCTTTTTGCCAATCCCTTGGACCAGGCGGTCCGGATATAGTCTTCTCCCAGGACCTCGAGCAGGCTGGCCCGGGTCATGCGGGCGATGACGGCCATGGGCACGGTGCTCAAGGCGATCGTGGGCAGGGCGAGGTGCCAGAGGACGTCCCCGAAAGCCCGGAGATTGCCGCTGAGCAGAGCGTCCAGGAGGTAGAAATGGGTCTGTGGAACCACGTGCAGGTGGGGGCTCAGCCGACCCGAGATCGGGAAGAGGGGCAAGTAGACAGCCAGCAGGAGGATCAACATCAACGCCAACCAGAAAATGGGCATGGAAATGCCGGCCGTGGCCACAATCATGCTGGCGTAGTCCAGGAAGCGGGCCCTTCTAACCGCCGCCAGAAGACCGGCGATAATCCCTCCGGCGGCGGCGAGGATCATGCTGGCGAAGGTGAGTTCGCAAGTGGCCGGAAAGCGCTGCAGGAGTTCAGTCGAAATCTTTTCGTGGGTGCGGATGGAGCGGCCAAGATCACCCTTGAGCAAACTGCCGAAAAAGCGGCCGAACTGCACGTGAAAGGGCCTGTCCAGGCCCATCTCCGCGCGCAGGGCGGCCAGGGTCTCTGCGTTGGCGCGCTCTCCCAGCATGACCTGGGCAGGATCGCCGGGCACGAGGTGAATCATCAGAAAGACCAGAAGGGATACGCCAACAAGGGTCGGCGCCAGCAAAGCCAGGCGCTTGAGAACAAAGCCGTACATCGACTACCTGGAAAACTTCACCCCGTGGAACCACTTGCTTCCCGTGGGGTGCAGCTTGAATCCCTCGACCTCCCTCTGAAATGCCGCCGTCTGAGTGGCGTGCACCAGGGGAACCCAGGGAGCATCGCGGTGGATGATTTGCTGGGCTTCGGAATAGAGACGGATGCGCTCCCCCTGGTCTGAAGTCCGGCGCGCCAGGACCAGGATGTCGTGGAGTTCGTCGCTGCGGTAGAAGGCGATGTTCTGGGCCGGCTTTGCGGCGGCGGTCTTGTCCAGAAGGACGTAGAGGAAGTTGTCGGGATCGCCATTGTCGCCGGTCCAGCCCAGCAGGGCCATGGGGTGCTCGCCGTTGAAGACCTTGTCCAGGTAGGTCCCCCACTCCCACTGTACGATGCGGGCGCGAACCCCCACCAATTCCAGGTCCGCCTGGATTGCCTGTGCTATTTTGTCCGGCTGAGGCATGTAGGGGCGCGGCACCGGCATTGCCCACAACTCGGTTTCAAAGCCTCCTGGATGGCCTGCCTGAGCGAGCAGTTCCCGCGCCCTTTCCGGATCGTAGGGATAAGGTTCGACCGACTCGTCGTATCCCCACAGGGTAGGGGGAATGGGGTTCTTGGCCGGTGAGGCCAGACCCTGGTAGAAGTTGTCCACGAGGGACTGCTTGTCCACGGCGTGGTTGAGTGCCAGCCGGACAAGGTGATTGTCAAAAGGCTCTCTATCCATGTTCATCGCCAGATAGCCGATGTTCATGCCCGCCTGGGTGAGGAGGTTCAGCTCGGGATTGCGGCGAATCTCCTCGAGGAACTCGGGGCTCAGGTTGTCGAGGCCGTGGATGGCTCCCGTGCTCAACTCCAGGAAACGCACCGATGCGTCCTGTATGGGCTTGAAAATCAACCGGTCCAAGTGTGGCTTGGCCCCCCAGTAGTCCGCGTTTCGTTCCAGGACGATACGTTCGTCCTTGCGCCATTCGACCATGCGAAACGGTCCGGTCCCCACAGGGTTCTTGAAATAATCGTCTCCGTAGCGACGCACGGCGGCGGGGCTGACCGCGGCCGCGAAATTCATGGCCAGATTCGACAGAAAAGGGGCATTGGGCTGGTTCAGGCGAATGACGAAGGTCGAATCATCGGGCGCCTCCATACCGGCGACGATGTCGTCCATGCCCATGTCCTTCCAATACTTGTAGGTTCCCTCGACCTCGTGGAAGGGGTGGTCTTTGAAGAACTGCCGGCCCAGGGAAAAAAGCATTGCCGCGGAATTGAAAGCGGTTCCGTCGTGAAAACGCACCCCGGTGCGCAGATGAAAGATCCAGGTCAGACCATCCTCCGAACTTTCCCAGGATATGGCCAACTGGGGTTCCACAGCCGTGCTTTCTTCCTTGTAAGCCACCAGGGTCTCGTAGATATTGTCGCAGACCTTGAAGGATTCACCGTCGTTTTCCAGGGCGGGATCCAAACCCACCGAATCGGACCCCCGTCCAAAAACGAGCACGTTCCGCGGTTCGCTGCTGCAGTTCCATCCGATCAGTCCGCTGAGAAGCACCAGGAAGACGGCTGCGTTGCGGCTCATTGATGCTTTCCTTTCGATTGGGATAAATGGCACGCTTGTTCCCTGGGCCGAATGGGCATTTCCTGCGGCAGGACAATCCTTGCCGATCTCCACCCCGGCTCCCGGGAAACATGGGTCCACCGCGGCGGAAATACCCATGGCCAAGCGGGCGAACTGCTTGCGAAATCAGCGGGCAGGGGCCCTTTTGAAGAATTTTGAATTTGCTCAGTCGCCGAAGGCCGAGTCGAAGGCAACGGCGGAGGGCTCGAAATCGACTTCCTTGACGAAGGCGCAGGCTTCCGCCGCACCGTGTTCGCGGTCCATGCCGCTGTCTTCCCATTCCACCGATAGCGGTCCCCGGTAGTTGATGCGGTTCAGGGCGCGGATGATCTCTTCAAAGTCGATTCCGCCGCGGCCCAATGAGCGGAAATCCCAGAAGCGCCGGCGATCTCCGAAGTCGGTATGGCCGCCGAAAATCCCTGCCTCGGTTGGAGCTGAAGACCAGCCCACATCTTTCATGTGAACGTGAAAGATGCGCGTGCCGAAGCGATGAATGAACTCCACGTAGTCGACCCCCTGGTAGCCCAGGTGGCTCGGGTCGTAGTTGAAACCAAAGCAAGGATGCCCATCGAGCGCTTCGATGGCGCGCGAGGCCGAAGCTATGTCGAAGGCGATCTCGGTGGGATGCACTTCAAGGGCGAATTTGAGGTCGAGATTCTGGAACTCGTCGAGTATTGGTTTCCAGCGCCGGGCAAAGTCCTCGTATCCCCGGTCGATCATCTGCGCCGGCACAGGTGGAAAGGAGTAGAGGAGATGCCAGATGGAACTGCCGGTAAAGCCGTTTACCACATCTACGCCGAAACGTTTTGCCGCCCGGGCGGTGGCCACCATTTCGTCGGCGGCCCGTTGCCGCACCCCCTCGGGGTCGCCGTCTCCCCAGACGTAGTCCGGCAGTATGGCCTGGTGGCGCTCGTCGATGAGGTCGCAAACCGCCTGGCCGACCAGATGCGCGGATATGGAAAAGAGCTGCAGGTCGTACTTCTCCAGCAACCCGCGCCTGGCACGGCAATACTCCTGGTCGGCCTTGTCGACCTCGAAGTGGTCGCCCCAACAGCCCAGTTCAAGGCCGTCGTAGCCGAAGTCCCGGGCCTTCCGGCACATGGTTTCTATGTCCAAATCGGCCCACTGGCCCGTGAAAAGGGTTACCGGTCGAGACATTTTCAGCGCTCCTTCAGTTTGGATAATTCGGGAGGGGGATGATGGCAATATATAAAACAGGGTGAGGGCAGGGGTCAATGCTGCAGCCGCGTGCCCTCAGCGGATGATGGATTTCTCCCGGCGCAAATCGATGTCGAAAATGCGGATGAAGCGTCCCCTGAATTCGCCGATTACCTCGATGATGCCATCGTTGTCTATGTCCAACAGTCCCATGCGCTCTCCGAAGGATTCAGGCGACTGCCACTCCAGATCGAGGAAGCGGGCGTCAAAGACATATCCATCGTTGAGAACGATTTCCTCCTCGTCGTCCCCGTCCACGTCTTCCACCACGATATCTACAGCTTTAATCTCGGTCTGATCGCTGCGCCACTCCTCGAATTGATTGCTGCCGTCGTAGATTATCAGGCGGCCGTCTGCGCAGAAGATGAGCTCGGGCTGGGGGTCGTCGTCCACGTCCTCGATGGTCAGGGCCGTTATGCGTTGGTACTCGTTGGGGGGATTGTCCCATAGAGATTTGTAGGTTCTGACATCCAGATAGTGAATGCGCCCTCTATCGGTGAATACGACGATTTCATCCAGATCGTCCGCGTTGATGTCGACGATCTGGAGGGCGAAGATTGCACCCTCGAACTCCTCGCTGGTCCACACCTCCTCGAAGGCCTCGGCGCGCTCCTCGAAAACCCTGACGAATCCGTTGATATCCCCCAGGATGATGCGCGGCGGCTGGCCCTCCTCGACGGGCAGCGGATGCATGAGGTCGAATTCGTCGAGCGCGCCCCTCTCCGGAGCCTCCTCGGCACCCGCCAGGGCAAGAACCAGCAGTACGCAGGTCGCGGATGCAGTGCATACCTTCCTCCAGTGAATCATGGAATTACTCCTCCGGGATAGCGCTGCGGGCAGCAGCGTAGACCGCCTGGATGGGCACTTCATGCCGGCGCGCCAGGCGAGCGCAGTCTTCGTACTCGGGGGCAAGACGCCTTATGCCGTCAAGACTGCAAACCTTGACCGAAACCGGCCCGTAGGGTGTAGCCACCGAGGTGACACTGCGTTCCAGTTTGCGCCGTTCGACGGAGTGAAAACGCACGCCCATGGTTGTGGTTTCAGCCAGAACGGTGCCAACCATGACATCGAGCAGGGACTCGTCGGCCAGGATGCTCAGCAGATTTCCCGGCCGTCCCTTCTTCATTTGCACCGGGGTTATATAGACGTCCCTGGCGCCGCGCTCGAACAAAAGGTCGAAGAGATAACCATAGATCTCCGGGTTCATGTCGTCGATATTGGCCTCGAGCAGCACCGCGCGATCCTGGGACAAAGCCTGCGAGGTAGAACCGATGCGGACGCGGAGCAGGTTGGGGACTTCATCCAAATCGCGACTCCCTGCTCCGTAGCCTACGCTCTCCTGGGCGAACGCGGGAGGAGAGCCGAAGGACCTGGCGATCGTGGTGATGATGGCAGCTCCTGTCGGCGTGACCAGTTCGGCGCGAATCTGGGTCTGCTCGCAGGGAATGTCCTGGCACAGGGCCAGTACTCCCGGCGCGGGGACGGGGTAGGAGCCGTGGGCGCACTGGACGAACCCCGTTCCCATGCGCAAGGCCGAGGAATAGACCTCGTCGATGGCCAGCAGGCGCAGGGCAGCAACCGTCCCTACGATGTCGACGATGGCGTCATGGCCCCCGACCTCGTGCAGATGCACCGCCTCGACGGAGACCCCGTGGACCTGTGCTTCCGCCTGGGCCAAACGCTCGAATATGCGAATGGAGGTTCTCTTTACGTCTTCATCGAGGCGGCTCGACCGGATGACGGAGAGGATGTGGCCGAGACGATTATGTCCCCGGGGTTCGGGGTTCAGGTCGAGATGATGCTCCTCGCCGGGAGCGACTGATCCGGACCCGAAACAAACCTGGGCCTGGATTGCAGCTATGTGGTGCCTGGAAACCGGACTGAAATTTGTGCTGAGGTGAGGAAGGTCGAGTTTGCCTATCTCCTCCTGGAGGAGACCTGGATCGAGGCCGGCGTCGACCAGAGCGCCTAATAACATGTCGCCGCTGATCCCGGCGAAGCAATCGAAGTAGGCGATTTTCATGGAGGACACCAGACCCTCAGGTCTGCCGCTCCAGGTCCATTCCGGGCACCTTCGAGAATTCCATCTTGCGTTTCTTCCAATTGAATTCTTCGGAAAAATCGTAGATGTCCTCGAAGTCCTCGATGCAATCCCGCTCCGTCTTGCTCATCAATTGGGCGTCGACCAGATTGAAGACGATGGTTCCGAAATCCCGGGTCTCGTGGACGCCCCAGCGAGCAAAGACCGAGTGGGTTAGCGGTCCGAACTGATCCAGGCCGTAATCGCTGATGCCTGATAGCAGCTCTCCACCGGATATGTGGCATGGCCCTTTGTGTCCCAGCTTGTCCACCGTGAAGCGAAGGGCCTGGTAGATAAAGAAATAGGCGTCCTTGTGAAAACGGCCATCCCGTTCAGCCAGCGCCTCTATCTCACCTATAAGGTCCTCGCCCATAGCGTTTTTCTGGTATTTGCTGAAAACTTTCTGACTCTGTGCCTCGTTGACCCGGGGCCAAACCAATCAACACAACATCAAGCCCGGTCCAGTGTCAAGCCTTTGCGTCATGGCTGCACTGTCTTGGAGGCCGCCAGGAGGTCGGGGGATGGGATGGGAGCGCGGCCTCTATCGAGCAGTTCCAGCAGGTTGTCGCGGTGGGTGGCGAAGGCTGACTGGTATTTCTTCTGCAGGACCTCGCCCTGGATGCCATTGTTGACGGTCTGCGGGTTGATGTGGCTCCCGTTCTTGATCAACTCGTAGTGGAGATGTGGACCCGTTGCCCTCCCGGTGGCACCCACCAGGCCGATGATTTCGGATTGGTGGACCCGTTCGTTCGCGCGAACCTCGATTCGGCTCAAATGGGCGTAGCGGGTCCGATAGCCGTTTGGATGGGCGATCTCAACCAGTTTTCCGTAGCTCCCTTTCCAGCCGGCATGCACCACCCGACCTCTTGCGGTCGCTCTGACCGGAGTGCCCTGGCTGGCGGCATAGTCGGTGCCAAGATGAGGGAGGTTCTTTCTGAGGATCGGATGGAAGCGTTTGCGGCTGAATCTTGAACTGATCCGCCGAAAGGAGAGCGGCTTCAGCAGAAAGGCGCGCGCCAGCGACTTGCCGGCCCAATCGTAATATCCTCTCTGGCCGTCCGGGTCGCGGTAGAAGACGGCCAGCTGAGAGGCCTGTTGCCCTCTGTACCTGGCAAGAAGGACATCCCCATAACGAATAAAGCGGTTGTCCCGATAGTACTTTTCAAAGACGATCTCAATACGGTCGTCCTGGCGAGGGCACTTCTGGAAGTCGATAACCGCCCCGAAGATATGGTCTGCCAGCACATCGGTCAGGGCGTCGTATTCACCTTCGGCACGGATAGCATTGGTCAAATTATCGACGATCCTGGCTTCTATGACCTCCACGCGCTTGTCGAGGGGCAGATTGAGCCGGCGTCCTACCAGATCGTCCTCGAGGAGTTCGATGAGTAGAGGACTTTCCGGCTGGCGATGAGCTGTGTATTCGAAGCGCTGGATAACCCCGCTCGTGTCCACCGTCAGAGTGTAGTAATCGCGAGGTTTCAACTTCGCGTCGGGATCGAAGAGACCCTCGAATGCGCCGACCAAGTTTGCGATTTGGAGCTCCGATATCCGGTGCTTTTTCAAAGAGTTGTAAATCGAATCATCGCGCCTGAAAGTGTCGTTTATTACTCTCTGCAGCCTTTCGCCGACAGGCGGTGCCAGCGAAGGCAGCCGCGGACCGACAAATGCTGGCTTGCCTGGTCTGGAATCATGGGAAACGGGAGGAGGCGTCCTGACGTGCGGCTGACCCCCCGCACCAAGGCTGTGAAAAACTTCTGCACGCAAGCCCATCATCAACAGAAGGCAGAGAATACTTGGCCAGAACCAATTGCAGCCGGGTAGACGCATTGCGTAGAAATGGCAAAACTGTGAAAACGGGGATTGGAATTGCACCGACGCGGGGGGAAGGAAGAAAAATGCCGATGCTCCAAGCGATGGACTCTTTTTATAAACCTGTTTATTATAATAAACCTACGACAACAAACAGTCAAGCTGTTTTTGAGGACAAACGCGCTTCAAGAATGGAAAAATAGCTTCGTTATGAAGGAAACCGACAAATCCAGCAAATCCAGCCGTATAGACTTGAAGGGTCTACTGCCACATGAACTGAGCCGCCTGGTCGGCCGCATGGGCCAGCAGCAGTATCGGGCGGGGCAATTGGCCTCCTGGATCTACGGCAAAGGCACCACCGACCTCGACGAGATGACCGATCTGTCCAAGCCTTTCAGAGAGGCCTTGAAAAAACTTGCATGGGTCAGCACCCTGCGGGAAGTGGAGCGAAGGGAATCTCCCAGGGACCGCACCGTCAAATTTCTCTTCGAACTGCCCACGGGCGAGTGCATCGAGTCCGTGATGATAGAGGAGGGAGACCGCCGTACCGCCTGTCTGTCTTCGCAAGTGGGGTGCGCCCTGGACTGCAAGTTCTGTGCTACCGGCCGAATGGGATTCATTCGCAACCTGAGCCCCGGTCAGATCATCGACCAGTTGATCCGTTTGAACCAGGCATTGCGAAAACGCGGAGAGCGGGTGACTAATGTAGTGATGATGGGTATGGGAGAGCCGCTTCTGAACTACGAAAATGTAGTACGCGCCCTGCGCCTCATGCGTTTGGACCCTGGACCCGGCATCGGCGGCCGAAAAATCACCGTGTCGACGGCAGGTTATCTCCCCGGGATCCGCAAACTGGCCAGGGAAGACTTGAATGTTGGCCTTGCCATCTCTCTCAATGCCACGACGGACTCCGGGCGGGAACTCCTGATGCCCATTGGCCGGGGATATAAAATTGCCGATCTGCTCGATGCCGCCAGAGAATTCTACGATCTCCGCGGCCGCCGGGTCACTTTTGAATACGTGCTGCTGGACGGCGTGAATGATGCGGACCAGGACGCCGTGCGCCTGGCCTTTCTCACTCGGGACCTACCCTGCAAGATCAACTTGATTCCCTACAACGAATTGGGCGGCGACAGCCCATACCGTCGACCTCCGAAGCAGCGCACAAGCCGTTTCCAGCAGTTGCTGAAGGAACGCTCGTCCGCATCCATCACGCTCCGCGAGAGCAGAGGGCGCGATATTTCCGCGGCTTGTGGCCAGCTTTATCGGCCTCCGAATGAATAGATAGGAATCTTCCCCGCCACCTTCGACCATCACCGGGGTGGTTCCCCGCCCTCCGGCCCGGATTCAACCGCACCCTCATCTCTGCCCTTCTTTTTGCCAACGAACTTTCTGACCTTTGCCAGGGCTTCCGGCACAAGTTCAACCAGATGGCCGAGGCCGGGTTCTTTTTCGTGCAGCGGCAGAATCTGAACCTCGCCCTCGGCATTGATTACTACAAAGGCGATAGGCTCTACGGCAGCTCCGCCCCCCGTTCCGCTCTGGCCCTTGCCATCCTTCTGCCCGGAGCCTGCTCCAAATCCAAAGGAGATCCTGGAAACCGGAATCAGGGTGGAATCGCCCGCTTTTACGGGCTCTCCTACAACCGTTTCTGTCTTGATGATGCGATGCAGCTCGTTGAGTACGCGCTCGATAAGGGTTTCGACGGATGATGACATTGGCCGGTCTCCATTCATTTAGGATTGGGGCTTGCTGGACGCAGCAGAGAGTACAGTGGTTCGCGTTGATCTCCCCCTCCAGGTGCCCTTGAGTGCAGGAGCTCCGTGACCACCTCCTCCAACCTACCTCTTCCCCTCACACCCAGGGAGCAAACGATTTTCCAATCTTTCAAATCCTGCTCGATCCTGGCGCTGCAAGGAAGCCCGGAGCACGGGCGACCAGCCGACCCAAGGCAGCCTTGATGGCGAGAATCAGGGCAAGGACAAGCAGATAGCCCAGGTGCAGGCGAAAGTCCAGGTACAGGCGGCCGCGCAGGCCGGGACGTTCGAAATCGGGGCTGAAATCTATCTCGATCCTCTTGCTGCTAATGATCGTCAGACCTTGAAGGCAAGCGGCCGCGCAACCGGTTTTAGCCGGGTCCTCGAATCCCAGGGCCCCCTTCATTTGAAGTTTCCTCAGGACCAGGGTCCGGCGCAGTCTTTTGAGCAGGTCCATGCCCAAGGGGAAATACAAGCGGGCCCGGTCATACAGGCGCCGACCCGGTGGTTTGGAGACCCCGCGCGATGCTCTCCCTTGCCTGGACGGTCGTTGGCCATTTGGGGTTGGACTCTTTCTCTTTGCGGGCCATCTTCCCATTCCCAGTCGCAGGCGAAGCAGCCTGAGCCTCCAGGGGCCCAGGAGAGGATAGAGGGACCACTCCCCAGCTTCCATCCCTATGCGAATGCCCGCCACCCCACCCAAAAAAGCCATATCAATCCGCAAATCGGGAGAGACCTGGTCTCTGCGGCGTTCAATCCTCAGTCCGATGGCGCTTGGCACCAGGAAAAATAGAAGGACGACGCCCAGGACGAGGTAGGGGATAGACTCTGTCACAATCTGCTCAAGTAAGGATAAACATTGAAGTTAAATATCTGTCCATAACGTATTTAGATGATGCTTGCCAAGTCAAGCCTTTTCTGCTGCCCAGCCTTCCGCCAACCTTTCAGGACCCTGCCGGCATGGACGGCAAGCAGCTTGACAGGCAAGTCCCTTTCCCTTAAGCTTCGTCCGCTGCAAGCCCTAGATAAAAAAGCAGTTCGGGACCATCGAATCACACCTGGGCGCAACCCTGAAGACACCTCCGAGGTGCTGTTGTCCAACCGTGGAAGGGACAGGCAAGAGACCCAAATATGTCCGCAATGATTTGGCTGGCCGCGTTTTGCCTGGTCCTGGTCACTGGTGGGGAGGGCACGAACTTCCAGGTTCGTTCGCCATTCAGCATCCGCCCCTCCCTTGCGTCGGTGGATGATTCCATATACACGACCGATGTGCAACTTGTCAGCCTGGCTCTCAGGAAATCCTTGGAGGACGCGCTGGGCGAATTTCCCTTGGCCCCCAATGCCCGGATTTTTCTGCAAGGGCAAAAGGAAAGCGCCAGGAACTGGATTGCCGAGGATGTATTGATGGAGGTTCTGATACGCCGCGGCTTCAGGATTGTTCTCAAGCCACCACGGCAAGGTATCTCCGAGGCAGGGGTGTTGCACTACCGGCTCGCCGATCCCAAGGTACTCTACACGCCATGGAAAGAAAAATGGTTTTCGGTCAGGTCCTGGGTCCAGCGCGAAGCGTATGGAAATCTTTTTCTGCGATTACATGACCCCGGTGGAAGAGTCCTTTGGACCAGGCGAATTGAGGCCCATGAAATGGATCGGGTTCCGGCGGACAGAATCCAGCTTCTGGGGGGAGGAACGGAGGTTACCCGCACCATGTCGGAGACGGGCAGCAGGGTAATCGAACGCGGTCTATCCGCAAGTATCATTGGAGGTTTGTTCTATATTTTCTTCGTTTTTTAGCTTCCTGCCGGACATCTTCCTCCCGCGGGCCATGGGTGCCGCCCCTCACTCCCTTGGGCTGCCATGCGATTCTCTTCGGGCAGCTCGGATCCCCAGGCTTCAGAATCTCCGGCCCAGACTCGAACGCACCTTCCCATCGCCTCCGTGCAAAGGGCAATATTCGGGTAGCGCTTCATTCCAGATGAAGAGGTCCTTGCTCTGGTCCGGGCAGTACTTGCCTGCCAGTTTGTTGGTGTCTTTGCAGACCGGAAGCTCAACCACCAAATCTTCGGGATAATCGAAGGGTTCCCTGGCCCTGCTGCGGTAGGGTTCCACCTCGCGATAGACTTCTTCCATGAAACGCGCCCAAAGAGGAAGAGCAGCCCCGGAGCCGGTCTGTTTCGGCCACAGACTGAGGCTGGGATCGTCCATGCCCACCCAAACCCCGACGGCGATATGTGGAGTATATCCGATAAACCAGGCGTCGGCGTAGTCGTTGGTTGTCCCGGTCTTTCCCGCGGCAGGGGCATTGAAATGGTAGCGATAGCGGATTGAATGCCCGGTGCCGCCGGGCTCGTCGATCACCGAGCGCATCAAATCGGTCATAACGACCGTCACCGCCGGCCTCAGCACCTCGCGCTTGCGTCCCTCCTGCCGCTCGAATACGAGGCGGCCCTCGCGGTCGGAAATACGGCTCACCATCACTGGCTCTACATAGATTCCTTTATTGGGGAAGACGCAGTAGGCCGCTACCAGGTCGATGAGGTGAACCGCACTCGTACCGATGCCGATGCTGGGGACGGCGCTGATGGGAGTAGTAATGCCCATGTTCCTGGCATAGCGCTTGATGAGTTCCGGGCCGATTTCATCAGCCAGCTTGATGGCGATCAGGTTCCGCGATTGCTTGAGTCCTTCGCGCAGGGTCATGGGGCCCTTGAATTTTTTATCGTAGTTCTCCGGGTCCCAGAGCCGGTTGTTCTCCCAGATGGTGATGGCGTTGTCTTCCATCACATCTATGGTGAATCGATTGTTGTCGATAGCCGCGGTGTAGACAAAAGGCTTGAAGGCAGAGCCGGGAAGTCTCCTGGCCTGCGTTGCGCGGTTCCAGTTGCTCTCCCTGAAATTTCGGCCTCCGATCATGGCCAGAACGCGGCCGTTTTTCTGATCGATGGCCACGAACGCAGCCTGTACCACGGCGGAGTCTGGCAGGCCTTCCCCCGGACCCTTGTTGGCCAGATATCTGTCTACCTTCTTCTGGACCTTGCCGATCTCGATGGCGAAGTGTTTCTCGGCAATGCGCTGCAGGCGCGAGTCGAGGGTCGTGTAGACCGTCAAGCCATCGCGTTTGAAGGCCATACCGTATTCATCTTCCAGTTGCCGGCGTACGTATTCGATGAAGTAAGGAGCCAATCCATAGGTCTCCGCGTGCTTGCTGCGCCGTATTTTGACAGGCTGCTGCCGCCGCTCCTGGTAGGCGGGCTCTGAAAGTTTCCCGACACCCACGAGATTGAGCAGAACCTGGTTGCGGCGTATGAAAGTCCTGTCGGGATTCCTCAGGGGGCTGTAGGTGGAGGGAGCCTTCAGGATGGCAACCAGCATGGCGCACTCCTCAACCTTCAAGTCCTCGACATCCTTGTCGAAATAGAAGCGGGCCGCTGATTTGAGACCATAGCGTCCGTGCCCCATATAGACCGTGTTGAGATACATGGTCAAGATTTCCCGCTTGGTATACAATCGCTCGATATTTACCGCCATGATCTGCTCGCGGACCTTTCGGGCGTAGGTTGCCCTGACCTCCTCCAGCGATCCACTGCCTCGCTCTCTGCCTACCTGGGCAAAAACGTTGCGGGCCAACTGCTGGGTGAGCGTACTGGCACCCTGGGCTGTCAGGCTCATCGATTTGACATTTGCGAAAATGGCCCCGAAAATGCGGCGCAGATCAATGCCCCAGTGGAAGAAAAAACGCTGGTCCTCGGTGGCGATGAGAGCGTCTGTCATCGCCAGGGGTATTTCCTCGTAGGTGAGGATTTCGCGGTTCTCCTCGAGAAAGTCCTTGAGGTGCTGACCATCGGAAGAGAAGACCCTGGTTATGCGCTTGGGTTGGAAACTCCAATCGTCGATGTCGGGCAGATTGTCGCTGAATGAGACGTAGATTGCCGCGAGAAAGAGAATGTACAGCACCAGCCATCCAGACGTACAGTACCCGATGTTCCTCAAAAGCAGTTTATCAATTTTCGCCTGGCCCCAAAGGCGAACGCAAGAACGGCGAACCGCGGGAGAGAGGTTCGCATTAAATCTTCTCAGCCCCATCCTCATCCGGCTGCCGTATTTCCGGCCTGGCCCATGGTCCTCCTCCGCGTCAGCTGCAGAGCCGGGGCTGCCGGGGACTCTGAATCGGCGTCTCGACATTTGAACCTAGGGCGGTGGATGCGGGGAGGAATGGGAGTAGGATCAGGAATTCAGGGGATGCGCGGCCGGTGGTTTCATGCATCCCACGATCCCCTCAAGCTGCGGTCATTCATAGTAGCCCTTGATTCGGCGGGTGTTGTACTCCAACAAGTAGTCCAGATGCTCCTGGTCCCGGGGATAGGTCTCGGTCTCAGGGTAGGGATAACCCGACATGGAGTGGAAGGGCAGGGGAGCCACGGTCAGGGAGTGGGCAGAATGGAAGTCCATGTCCTTGCCGAATCCATCGGCGTAGAGCAGGAAAGTGCGCTGGCTGCCAGCTTTCAGGGGGGGCAGGTGCCCGGCGTCGAAGGCGGCGGTCAGTTCGTCTCCGTGAAACATGATTACGAATTTATCGTCCACCGCGCCCACCAGTTCCGTGACCTCGCCGAAGCGGGTAAAGGCACCGCGGTGGGCACCCCAATCGGCGTGTTGCCGCAGGCGGTCGTAGTGGTAGCGGAAGGCAAAGGTACCCTTGATGGATGTATGTTCGGGATAGCCGCGCCAGTGCAGGTCGCCGGAGTCGGGACGCAATCGGTGGACCTCGAGCCTGGTGTCCACCGCTCTTCCCACCAGGAACTGGTCCCAGTAGATCGGGGTGTTGGTGCTGATGCGCAGGCGGTAATCCTCGCTGTGGAAAAGACCTTTCAGGTCGAACAGCAGATACTTGGGCAGACCGGCCGGAGAACCCATGTCGGCGCTCACCTCGATCCAGTCGCCCTTGCCGTCTGCAACCTCCAGTCGGGGGGGATAGAGCGCCAGTCCCTGTTGCGCGGCGGACCAATTTGAGCTGGAGTGGGCATAATCCACCCAGCCGTATCCCAGGAGCACGGGATGGTCACAATCGCCCAGGTCTCCCAGATCGAGCTCGATGGTGTAATCGCGGGCGTAGCCGTGGATGCGCTCGCGCTCGAAGCCCTCGTACCAGTCGTCGTCTATGCTGCGCAACGGCGCGATTATGTTCCTGCCGAGATGGTCGGCTGCTCTCTCGGGGGGCTTCAGATCTTTCAAGGCATAGAGGCGGAAATCCGGATACGGCGGTGAGGATAGCAGGCGTTCGTTGGGGTAGACCTCCACTCCAGCGGGATGATCCACTGCCACCAGATGCATGGCGTCAAGGTAGATCACTTCCTCGAGCTGGTTGGTTAATTGCAAGACGTAGCTGCCATCCCTAGGGACAATCCCGCCCAGCCGGACGTATTCGTCCGTATCAGGGGTATAGTACTCGCCCGGAGCCAGCAGGTAGCCGATAATGGAGCCGCCGAGTATGTCGGTGACGAAGCTGAACTCCTCACCATTCCAGGCGTAGAGAATGGGACAGGAAGTACCCTTGCGGTTCAGTTCGGTGAGGGTCAGCCTCTGAGCCGCTTTTGTCGCAAGTTCCGTCTGGCGCACCCCGCTGGGCCAGAGGACTCTGACGAACTCCACCGAGTCCGCCGCGGCCAGGCCGAAATTCAAGGTGCGGAAATCCTCGCTTCCTCCCCTCACCACTCTCTTCTGATGGCGGTTGGCGGTCTTTACTTCGACCTTGGACCCGATCCCGTCGCGGTTGCTGTTGAGCCCCTGGAGGAGGATTTTGATCCACTGCCCTCCCTCGCCTTCGTTGCGCCAAAGGTTACCCTGGGCCCAGACATCGGCGGCGCCATCTTCGTCGAAGTCTGCCACGAGTACCTGCTCTGTTTCCACCCCGGCTCCAACCACGTCTTCTTCAAGATGAAATTTGTCCTCGTGGTACGCCAGAATGTGAATCCCCTGGTCGCCGAAGACCAGCAGGTCCAGGTCCCCGTCGTTATCCAAATCGGCCGGACGCAAGCCATGTACCCGCGCTTGCGGCACGGTGAGGCCGGGTTGAGATTCGAACCCCTTGCCGGCCTGGCTGGAAAAAATTGCCAGCTCGCCGCCGGTGCTCAATGCAGCTAAATCCATGTAGCCGTCCTGGTCGAAATCCTCCAGGCAAAAATCCGCCGCATCGAGGGGCTGCAGGCCCAGTTCAGCACCGATGTCGGTGAAGGTGCCGTCCCGGTTGTTGGTGAAGACCTGGACGGAACCGGCGCCGAGGACGAACCCGTCCACGTCGCGGTCGTTGTCGAAATCGGAGAAGATCGCCCGCTTTCCCGGCTGTCGGGTGGCGATGCCGGCCGGACCGGGAACGGGAATGAACCTCCCCGAGCCGTCATTGGCCAACAGCCTTGTCCCCTTTCGTCCCAAGGCGAGCAGATCCAGGTCGCCGTCGTGATCGGTGTCCGCGAATACCATCCCCCGGGTCGGCCCCCACAGCGAGTCCCCCAGCACCCAGGAATCCTCCTCTTCATTGCGCAGGAACAAGGTCTTTTCGCCGCTCAGAACCAGATCGGAGCGGCCGTCATTGTCGGCATCACCAAAGACCGCTCCGGTTATCGGGAGGTTCCCGGGCAGAGGGAGGTCGAAATCATGGATCGGGGCAAAGCGATCGCCCAGGTTGCGGTAGAGCAAGGGCATTTCATCGCCCAGGAGGAGGTCGGGGTCTCCGTCTCCGTCGAAGTCCTCCATCGCGGAAAACCGGATTTTCTCGGGAAGATCTTCCATTGGAACCGGCGCCCTGGAGAAGAGAAACGGTCCCCTGGTGTCGTCGCGGGCAGAACCTGCATAACCCGCATCTGTCACTGCCTCGGCATACTTTCCCTGGCCCTGGTATGAAGTACTAATTCCCTCGTGCCCCGCCTGGCTCAAGCTGTCGAATGTATCGAGCACAGCCTGCCACTCTTCCGCATGTCCTTGACGCCTCAACTGGTTGGCGAGGGCGTAGTAGGCAGAGGTATTGTAGGGGTCAAGGCGAATCGCCCTGCGCAATTCCTCTATTGCCTCCTCGTCTCTTCCCAGCTTGGCCTTTACCTGGCCGAGATAGTAGTGCACCAGAGGATCGTCGGGGTCCGCCTGGGCGACCTGCTCGAATGCCTGGAGGGCAAATTCGTACTGCTTGCCCTGGGCGCTGTATATCAGCCCCAATGTATAGTGGCCGTGAAGGTGTTCAGGGTCCAGTTTCAACGCCGTGCGCAACGCCGTTCCGGCACTGTCGTACTTGCCGAGACTGTAGTAGGCGATACCCAGGTTGGCGTGGCTGTTGGCGTGGGCGGGATCCAGTGCGATTGCCCGCTGGAATTCCTCCCTGGCTCGAACGTAGTGATGCTGGTCCATGTAAACCACGCCCTGGTTGTTGTGCCAGCGGGCGCGCTGTTCTTCCGGGGAAGAGGAGTCCGTGCCGCATCCTGCCAGGGAATGGATGGCGAAGAGCAGGAATGCGGCGTGGGAAACCAGCGGAGGACGGGAGTTCTTGACGCGAATTCTGCCCATACTTATATTAATTCCCCTCAGATTTTCCAGGAATTTCTCCCGCTTAAGCCGGGATTTGCCGGATGATCTTCTTCCTCCAGCGTCGGATCAAGGGCTAACCATCCCCCACCAGCGGATCAATTCCTGGAACGGCCTTCCATTGAACAGTCATCGAGAGCGGGAGTAGCTCAGTTGGTAGAGCTCCACGTTGCCAACGTGGTTGTCGCGGGTTCGAGTCCCGTCTCCCGCTCCAATCTATTCCTTCAGTAAAATTATCCCAATCTCCGGTTAATCGCAATTTCTCCCATATGAAATCAGGCCGGTCGAATCTCTTCGGCCGGCCTGTCGATTCCTCTGCGTGGCCCGCTGGAATCAGCCTTCCCGGCGGAATTTTTTCTCCCCGAGCTGGAGGATTGCGGGCAGCAGGGTGACTGCCGTGACAAAGCAACACCCCAAGCCGATCAGGGAGAGAGTGCCGATGGATACGAGGGCCGGATGGTTGGCTGGAATCAGCCCGGAAAATCCTACCATGGTCGTCAGGGAAGTGGCCAGCAGGGCGATGCCGGTGGTGCGCAGCACCAGGCGCAAAGAATGCCTACCCTCTTCGCGATAGCGATGGTAGATGTGGACGCCATTGTCGATTCCCATGCCTATCATCGTTGGAAAGGCAACCATGTTGTAGAGATTCAGGCGAATATCGAACAAGTACATGAAGCCCGTAACCCACACGAGCGCGTTGAGCAGGGGCGTCAGAACCAGTAAGGTTGCGACAACATTGCGCAGATCGATGAGCAGGACCGCGATGACGACGAGCAGGGTCAGCACTACGGCGATTTTGCTGTCGTCGATCATGGTCTGGAGCATATCGGCAAAAATAATGTGGGCGCTGGAGGCGCGGTAGGTATTGCCCGAAGGAGTGTGGATTTCGCTGATCTCCCGGGCGAAGTTAATGGCGTTTTTTCCATCCCTTAAAGGTACGGATGCGTTTATCATGACAAAATTGAGCAACTCCCCGTTCTTTCCGGTGAATTTCTTGGTCACGTCTTCGGGAAGGTCCTTCAAGGTCAGCTTTGTGACTTCGAGGAATTGCCGTAGGGAATCAACCTCGGCCCTCTGGTCTTCTCCTATCAGGTCTTCCGAGTCGTCCACGAGTTGTTCGATGCGGCGGATGAGATCCAGTTTCTCGGGCTGGTCCCTTGGAAGAAAGGAATAGACGCTTTTGACCGAACGGATGGTGGACGCATCGCCATTGCTTGCCCGTATTTTGTTCACCGTTTCCACGACTTCTTCCGCCTCGGTGAAGTTTTCGGTCAGGACAATGGCGGGAGAGCGCGTCTCCTTAAGGGCATTGGGAAGGCTGGCCTTGTTTTTGTAGGATATGCTCGGTCTGAGTTTGGTGAAGTCATACTCGAATTCGAGGTCATTCAAGTGAAAAAATGAAAAAGCCGTTACCGCCAGCGCGGCGGCAATGGTGAGGAGAGGCAGAGGATACCTGCCGCGTTTGAACACCCGCAGTGAGTCCTTTTGGAGCTTGATCAGGTTCAGGCGTTCGGCCAGGACTATGAAGGCCGGACAAGTGGCGAGCATCGCGGCGAGAGAGAAGAGGGTGCCTATGCCGACGATGAATCCGAACTCGGAAAAGCCCTTGAAGTCGGTGGCCATCAGGGAAAAGAATGCCACCGAGGTCGTGGCGGCAGTAGTGGTCAGAGCCCTGCCGGTGTGGCAAATGGTCTCGCTGAGGGCTTCTTCCACGTCGATGCCGCGGCGGCGTGCCTCGCGGTAGCGAGCAAATATGTGAATGCCGAAATCAATCCCCAACCCGAAGAGAATGGCGAAGAGGCCCACCGTGATCAGGTTGAGATGATCGATCACGAGATAGGTCAGGCCAAAGGTCCAGGAGACCCCCATGAGCAGAGGGAGGACGACGAAGAGGGAGGCCAGAACCTGGCGGAAGTAGAGCGAGATCAGCACCAGAACCCCAAGGAAGGCGTAAAGGGCGGTATCTCTCAGGTCCTCCAGGACGAGCTGGTACTCGTATGAGCTGTTCTTCAGGCTTCCTTTGAAGGCGTAATCGATGCTGGGATGGAAACTTTTTGGATCTATGGCCTCAATCGTACTCTCAAGGCTTTTGAATAGTCTCTGGTTGAATTGCAGATCCGTAATTACTCCGACGGGATACAGGCTGAGGACTACCCCGTTTTTTTCCTTGGTCAGGTAGTAGGTTTTTTCCAGCTCGGTGGCGCCTTGATCGCTGTACTTCTCCTCCAGGTCCGAAAAATCCAGTCCAGCTTCTTCCTCGTCGTCCAGGGCGAAGTAGAGTGGAGACTGCCGGAGTTTCTGCGTTTCGATGTAGTCGGAAATGCGTGCGTGGATCGTATCCAGGTCCTCCAGATCCATGTAGAGGAGCCTGTTCCTGCTCCAGAACTCCCGGTCCTTGCCCCTTACCACCGAACCGATGCGGGGATTGTGCTCCAGAGAGTCGGCAAGGGCAAGCATGAACTCCACGGACTTGCCCAGATCGTCGCCTGTGATGATGACCATGAGCGGACCAATGCCCCCGACCCGTTCCCGGATCCGGTTGAGCTCGAGGACGCTGAGATGATCTTCCGGCAACAGGTTGGCGAGGTCGCTCTTGACCCGCAGATGCGCAGCGAAGTAGCCACCCACTATGGACAGGCAAACGGAAATGAGAATGACGCCTACATAGTGATGGTGAATATAGTGAACGAGCCGTTCGTAGTTTATGTGCATCGAGCCAATCAGTCTTCCTTATTCTCGAGCCGGCCGAGTTGCTTCTTGAGTTGAAGAAGGAGCTTCTCGAACGAATGCTTCTCGATATAACGAGCGTGCCTCCTCCTGTGGCCTTCTGCCGTACTGGCCCCGTCAACGACGAGGTCGTAGACGCGCCACCCGTCTCCTTCCCTGTGCAGCAGGTAGGTAATCCCGATCTCTTCTCTCTGCAGCGGCACCAGGGCACTGACGGCAGCCCGGGTTCCGTCGATTTCCTCTTTCCGGTATTCGATCTTCCCCTCCCGGTAGTAGCGCAGGAAATTGTCGAAGTTCTGTTCTTCGATAATTCCGCTGAATACCTCGACGAAACCGGCGCGCTCATCCTTGTCCAGCTCGTCCCAGGTGGTTCCCAGAGACAACCTGCTCAACTCTCTGAAATCGAAAGTGGAATTTATATGGTGCTTGATCCGGGCGCTCGATTCCGCCGAGAGCGAGTCATTGGGTGAGCGGGCAAGTATGGCCCGAACCGCAGCATCGTGGGACCTGAGCATGGCAATGGGAGTCGGTTGCCCCCGACCAGCTGCACCGGTGCTGTCCGGGGCCAGGGCTTGAGGCCGGCCGCAGAGAAGCATCAGCAAAGCCGCGAGGGCTGCGCAATGGAAATGGAGACGCCTCAATTTCGATCCCTTCCTTCGGCATATTCTTCGACAGAAAAGAACGTCCTCCCGTGCGGCCAGGCAGACTCACCCCCCTCATTGCCCCCCTCGAAACAGCGGCAGTAGTCTTCGATCAGTCCCTTTTTCTCCGCCTCCCTGGTCCACACTCTGACGTCGGCGTAAGAAGCCTCGGCGCGCGAACCGGTATTGTTGGCATCGGTAAGAATCCCCAGGCCGATGGTGCGGTCTGTGAGTTTGCCGTCGTAGACGCGCTGGTAATCCTTGTAGAGATCGGTCTGTTCGAATATCCAACTCCCCAGGTTTTCCTCTCCACTTTCGACAACAAAAAACCATGGCCGGGCGATTCTCTTGCGTCTACCCACCGTCCCGACAGGCAGGGTCGAGCTCCAAACATACTTGATATATTTGGGGATTCCTATCCAGTTCATCGAGAAATTCACGTAGAGTCCGGCGGCGCTGTCGTTGGTGCGGCCATGGCGTTCGTCGCCTCCTGAAGGCAGGACATCGACGCGCCAGCACCAGGTCAGGATCGGGTATTCGCGTGGGTTCCAATGGGAGAACTTGAGCATGATCACGGAACTGCCGGTATCCTGGGCGGCCAGGTAATGATTGCCGTTGATTTGCTCGACGAGATAGGGTTTCGGCTTCTTCTCGTCCCTTTTGCGCCACTTCCATCCTTTGGGCAACTGTCCTGCCCGGGCACTGGAAAAATCTTCCAGGACGAGATAGGGCCGGCGGTCCAAATGAGCAATCAGTACTGGCAACGAGTATTCTTCTTCCAGGATTTCGCCAAAATCATCCCGGTACCTCCGGCTCACCAGCCGGTCGCCTATGGCCAGGTCTTCTATCCTCCACTTCCCTTCCCTGCGGCGCACATGGCAGCGCAGGTAGACCTCGTCCTCCCTGGCGGTGGCCTTGAGCCGTACGAGACCGCCATCCCCGGATACCTGATAATCTTCCACCTGCAACTGGTAGGGAATGGGTCGGCGCAGACGCTCGGCGAGATCTGCGACCAGACGCTTGCGGTAGGCCGCGACCAGCTCCTCCCTGCATCCGCCAACAAGCTGCCGCAGTTCGCCGTCATCGAGCCTGTCTTCGTAGTTGGTCAGGGAATCTTCGCAATAATCCCCGAAAGTGCGCATGCTCAAGCGCTCGAAATCGACGGCGGAGGCCAACAAGCTGTCGAGTCCCCGCGCCTGAATTCGGCCGCTACCCTGCAGGAAATGGTTCAGCCCCCCTATGTCCAGCGGCAGAAGGCCTTCTTCGTGGACATAACCCTCCCCCTGGGCTGCGGCGCGTCCCTCCCGAAACACCAGGAAAGGGAAAAGGAGAAAAAAACCGAACAACCTCAGACGTCGCCTCGCCATCGCTATTCGCTCAAAGGAACGCCCCCCGCAATCTTTTCCAGGCGGGCAAGGCTCAGGTTGAAATCATATACGGCCGTGCGGTAGCTCTTCTCGGTCTGCGCCCACTCCTCGAATGCGCTGATCAGTTCCTTCAGTTCTCCAGGGTCGAAATCGTACTCTTCCTTGGCCTGCTTGAGCCACTGTCGCGTCACCTTCCGCTTTTCAGACTCCGTGCTCAGGGCGTCGTCAGCATTGCGATAGTCACCATAGGCGCGTTTTACATCGAGCCGGATGGCCTGAAGGACGCCCCTTTCTCTGGCCTTGAGTTCCTGGAATTCGGCGCGGGCCTGGTCCAGTTTGCCTCCGAGCAGTCCCCATTCGAAGGATTGGCGCATACCGATGAATACGCCGCCGTTGAAGTAGTTGAACCCATCCTTGACAAAGGGATTGCGCTGGTCGGTGCGGTGGGGTGCGACCGCATAGCGCAGGCCCCCCGCCAGAAAAATCTGGGGATAGTACTCACTTCGGGCGGCCTCCCTGAGAGCCTTCTTGGCCCTGATCCCGGCCTGTAGTCCCTGCCAGTCGGGACGGACCGCGAGGGCCTGCTCGGTCAAGGTCTCCAGGGGCGGCACCACCGCCCTGGCGGGTTCGAGCCACTCCTCCTCCAACTCCAGGGGCTCGCCCTCGGACAATCCCACGGTCCAGAGCAGAGCTGCGCGAGCCAGGTCCTCCTGCAAGGCGGCCTCGCGCTTCTGCCGCTCCAATTCAAGGAGAGCCAACTTCAACTTGTACAGGCTGGACAGGGGGACAGTCGGATCGTCGGCAATCTTCTTCTGTCTTTCTGTCAGCTCCCTGTACAGCTCGTCCGCCAACTGGCGCAGATCCTTGGACAGCAGGACCCCGTAGTAAAAGCTTTTGGTCGTCAAGGCGACCTCCAGCCGTTTCTCCTTCAAAGCCGCTTCTTCGACGGAAATTCCCGCTTCGACCGCACGCATCAGGTTGGTGAATTTCCCGAAGGCGTACAGGGGCTGGACGAATTCGAGTTCGGTGCGGTTGAATGGCCCGAGGGGCCTGATGCCCATGGTGTCGGCGGGGGGATTGAGAATGTCTCCACGGGCCTCGGGAACCATGCCGCTTTCGCTCTCCAGGCGAAGGCGGGGCAGGATACGGGCTCCCTGCGCTTGCCGCTTGCGCGCCGATGCCCTTTCCAGCCGCCACTGCACGGCGTCAATTTCGGCATTGAGACTCAGGGCCTTGCCGATGAGTTCCTGCAGGCTGTGCTTGCGAGGTTGAGCCCCTGCGGATGCCAGGAAGATCACTCCGAACGAAAGTCCAAGAATCCATGAGACAGGTGCCGCAATCGTTGCCATTTCAGCGATATCTCAGGATGGACTCGGCCTGCTTGGCCGGCGGAGCCGTCCTGCTCTGTTCGGAGACCTCCGCCTCCAGCAGGTTCCTGCTCAGACGGGTGAGAAAAAACCATCCCACCGAGATCCAGAAGACCTTGCGCATGCGCTTGATTATTCCCAGCGACAGGCCCATTGCAGGATTCAGGCCCAGGGTCAAAAAGAGAAAAACCTGTCCTCCTTCGAGGACGCCGATATTGGAAGGCATGAAGAAAAACAGGCTGTTGATGATAACGGCCAGCGCGGTGATGAGGAAGGCCACTTCGAATTCCGCGCCGGCGTCCAGAGCTCTCAGGATGACATAGGTCTCACAGGCGCCCAGGAGCCAACCGATGGCATGAAAGAACAAGACCAGGAAAAAACGTCCTTTGTAATCGCTGTAGTAGCGGCTGATATTGGTGTCGATACTCACTGCCCTGGCCACCTTCTTCTCCAGGAAACGAGTGTTGACCCCGATTCTCCGCAACATGATGCGAAGGGAGGAAAACAGCCGCTTCTGCTTTTTGTAGAGCAGCCAGATGAGAAGAACCCCTATCGCAAGAAGAACCACGAGCCCGATCTGGATGGGGAGGGGAATGGCCTTCGGCAATTTTAAATTATAGACGACGACGAGAAAGAGCCCCAGGGTAGTAAAGAGCAGGCCGGTAATTATCTGAGCGGTCTTGTTGACTATGACCGATGCCAGCCCCAGGGAAGAGGGTGATTCGCGTTTGAGCAAATAGGCCTTCAGAGGCTCACCGCCGAGGTTGGCCAGAGGGGTCAGCTGATTTACTGATTCCCCGGCCAATTTTGCCATGAAAAGACGGTGCCAGGGGGGCTTGAAGGCGCCAGGAGGGAATGCAAAGCTCCATGCGATGGAGTTGGTGATGTGCCAGGTCAAGGCAATTATCAATATGAAGGGGAAGGACCACTTCATGATGATGAAATTGCGCAGGATTTCGTCGGGTCCCAACTTGCCAATCAGATAGCCCAGGAAAAGAAGGCCCAGACCCGGCAAGGCGAGCTTCAAGAATTTCATTACCTGTCCTCGACGGACGGAGGAGGGGCCTGGAGGGAATCGAGGACAGGCAGGGCATCTTCCGCGGGTTCTCCAATTTGGTGCGACTCCGGTGTTTCTTTCCCTGCCCGCACAACTTTCTTGTGCAATATGAGCATGCCGATGACGAGCAGGTGAAGCCCGACGATGAGAAACCAGTAAATCAACTGGACGCAGTTGGCAATGGCGGCCAGGAAGAAGAAGAAGGAGAAGAAATCGCGCTTCGCTATAAATCCATGACGTTCCATGAATCTGTGAACCGGTCCCTTCTCCGAGGCCGGAACGTTGTGGATGGAATCCATCAGGTAGTGCTGCAGGCTGCCGTTTCCGATTTTGATCGCGTAACCATAGGCAAAGGCGAGGCACAGAATGAGCTCGCCGGCGGCCACGGCTCCCAGGTAAACGTAGAAGGTTGTCTCCGGGTAGAGCCGGTGCATGCCGATCATAAGGCCGACGTAGGCGCATACGTAGGCGATGTTGTCGGTTATGGTATCGAACCAGGCGCCGAAATTCGACTCGCACAGCTTGACCCGGGCGATCTCTCCGTCGCAGCGGTCGAAAATAGCGGCGAATTGCCATAGAATGCCGGCCAGAGCCAGCATGATATATTCATCCGGGCGCGTAACCAGATAGGCGCTGGCCAGACCCGTGGTGAGCACCAGGAGGATGGTCGTGGCGTGGGGCGAGATTCCCGTCTCTATCAGCAGCTTGCTGGTGGGGATGGAAACGCGGGCATTGATGTGGCGCGATACGAAGCCGCTGGTGGACTTGGTAACCTGGCTGAAGAGCATGTTCTTGGCGGAGCGCGAGCTGCGGCGGTCCCACACCCTGCGCCAGAGCGCCGGAGTGGAACTTCGCACCTCGATTTTGCGCCCCCTGGTTCTGTTCTTCAGGAAATCCTGAAGACTCCCTGAAGCAGCGCCGAGCTGGGCAGGCGAGAACAGGTCCGCGGCGCAGAGGAATGCCCCCGAACTTACGCTGGATGAGGAGGATTTCGCCTCGGAGAAATCCGCCGATCCGGAGGAAGTGGATACGGTCTGGAATACCCCGTCCTGAGGGGGCTCGCCCGCGGCCTGGGCGACGAGGTCAAAGCCCTTCAATCCACCCTCGAGCAGGGCGCTGAGCGAGGAGTGATGATGGACGTAGTCGCCGCAGAGAACCAGGCAGTCTTCAGCGGTATTCAGCGCCGGGGCCAGCCTCCCACCCCAGGTGAGACGCTCGACACTTATGTCGAGTTTTTCGACAAACTTGCTGAGCTCGAGATTCATGGAGGCGGGCGCGAGGACCAGAAGCCGCTGAATCCCGGCCCGCGCCAGGGTGCGGATGTGCCGCTCCAAAAGGGAGAGACCGGCTACCCGAAGACCTGCGCTCCGGGCACCCTGAGGGGTGTTCTCGAAGACCAGAATCCCCTGGCGGATCATATGCCCCCCCTGGCCTTTCCATACAAAGGCCGGGTGTGGCCGAAATGCGCAAACTGGGACTGGTAGATTGGAAGGTTACGGCGCACTTGGCGGAGATCTTCGGGCGTGTCCACATCGGCCCACGGCAACCCCCCTATATCGCGGAAGTTGACGGGAAAACCATGGTCGATGAGACGCTGAACGCAGTTGAGGAAACAATCCTTGAGGGACCGCTCTTCGAGGACGGCCTCCTCGAGAACCAGCTTGAGCTCCCCGACACCCGCGTCGATGAACTGCATGATGCCGATGGACTCGGCATTGACGGAATCGGGGAGCAAAGATTTGCCGATCCGCAGGATTTGGTCCCTCTGCAGCTGCAACTTCATATCGTCTTCGTCGTAGAAGGATTTTCGGTCGATCATCAGGCAGCACATCTTTTCGGTCTCGAGCAGGAGCTCGACAATGCGGGGGTGGAATACGTTGTCGCCGTTCAGGAGAACGAAGTCCTGGTCCATTTCGCATCGGGCTGCCCACAGGGAGATCAGGTTGTCGGCATCGGCGTAGAAAGGGTTGTAGACGATCTTGACCTGCAAGTTCCCCTGATAGGCCGCGGCCGCGCGGCGGATCGATTCGACGCCGAATCCGCAAACCAGGACGACCTGCCCGATTCCGACCTTCTCCAGGTTGGACAGTTGCTGTTCGAGAATGGATCGGCCCCCGATGGAGAGGAGGCACTTTGGGCAGTCCCTCGTGAAAGGCCACAATCTGCGGCCCTGGCCAGCAACCAGGATGAGAGCTTTCATGCGGTTCTTCTACCTGAAATCAGCTCTATGCTCCGAGCACAGTCCGGACAGACAAGCCGCCGGCCCTGATTTGCTGAAGAGGCTGTATGGGAAGAGAAACTGGGGTTGTTGCTCAATGCGCCGGCGCCCTATATTCACTACCTTTTGGACCTGCCGCGTCGGCCACCCCCGCTGATGCCTCGGCCATGGCCAGGCCCGGAAGATCTCCGGCGGCCAAGGAATATAGAAATGGAGCAGATTTCAGTCAACAATTCAGGCCGAGAAGGGCAGGCTTCGGATATACCCCTGGCCGCCCGTCCCGTCTGTATTTTTACCGGCGAAGAGCCATGATCAATCAGGATCGATGAAGAGAATAGCTGGACAAGCAAAATCCATACTCCTGGACAAACCTCTTAAGGAGTTCGATCTAATCGTATCCCGCTCCGTCGAGACGGAAGCAATAGGGGCCGTGTGCCTGGCCCTCGGTCCTTACAGGAATCTGACGACCTTGACCGCATCCCTTCTGTTTCTGCACCCCGATTGCCACGTGCTGAACCATGCCGGGAGGCGCATTTTCGGAGATCGAAGGCTGGATTTCATCGGCAGTTACAGCGCCGAACGCTTCGGGCGCTTCGTCCAGTACGCTCTTCATATCTCTCGCAAAGGAAGGCGGGGCAACTACGGCGGATCCATCACCCGCGCTCATGCATTCGCCGATAACCAGAAAATGAGGGAGTTGCTGCCTGGCAGAGGAATGAATCCGGCAAAGGAATGCGGCAAAGCTCTATTCTGGAAGGAGTCCCTGAGGACCTCGAAAAGAATGCGGAAAATGGACACCGACCTGAGAACCATTTTCAAGGATAATCACAAGCTCAGGTTCCTCATGCCGGTCAGAAACCCCATGGACTGCGCCGCCTCGAACTTCAAGACGGGGCATGCGCGGATCTTTCCGGACCCCAACGCCGGCGCCAGCGTTGAAAACACCCTCAAATCGGTCCTCGATGAAATTATCCGTTTCAAGGACCTGGAGGTGAGATATCCGGACAGGTTCTTTCACTACTTCGAGTACGATGACAGGAAGAAGACCCTGGAAAGGATGGCGAGCTTTCTCGGCCTGCAGGCAACGGAGGACTGGATTGCGGATTCACTGCAGGTGTTCGAAATCAATGCTGGTTACGAGCATTCGGCTGGTCTGGTGTCGCTCTATCGGGAGTACGTTGAAAGAGAGTGCTCCCGTCACCCTGACTTTGCCGAAAGATTGTTGAGATTCTCTCCCGGCCAGGGTGGGAAGTGAGATTGCATGGAGGATCGGTGAGATCTGCCACACCCTGCATGCGCCGCCGGAAAATCAGAGAAACCCCCTTCAACTTCATTCCTCATGCGAGGCTCCCACGCGGGGGCTGCCATCCCGCCATGGCGTCTTCCGGCAAGTCTCACTCCGTTGCTTCAGAGTCTGCGAGAGGAGGAAGGTCGATCGGTGTGAGAACTCCGTAGAATCCGTATTTGATCCCCCCGCGATCTCCTTTACCCGGAGGAAAGTATTCTTCTATCAGCGCCAACAATCGGCGACTGAACTCGGATGCCTGCTCTTGGGATAGCCGCGCGCGGTTGTGGTTGACCGAAGTCTGAAAGGTCATACCGTACAAGCCTTCGGCAGCTTCGCGAACTGCCTGGTTGAACTGCCCGGCAATATCGACAGGCATGGCCTCGGGAACTTGCTCCTTCGGCGGAGGAGGTAGCTCTCGAACGCGGATCTGCCCCGCAGCAGGCAAACAGCGCCATTGCCCGGGCATTCTTCCATCCTTCTTCAGGTAAACGACACCTGTCTGCGCCAGCCGTTTCAGATGGTACAGCAACCGGGAATCGGTAACTTTCAAGCTCTGCGAAAGCTCTGCGACCGACTTCCCGTCTCCGAGGGTCTCGAGGATTTTCCACCGAAGGGGATCGGCAAGTACTCTCCCGCGGTCGTCCTCGACCACGAGGACCTGCTTCTTCAGAGAGTCCACCGGGAATCTCAGTTCACGCCAACCATTCATCCTGCCCCTCCAATGGGATTATGGACCAGTCAATCAGGTAAAGCGGTCCGGAACGCATGCCCTCCGTCACAGGGGCATCTGGAGGTTGATTTGAACGGACGCTCAACTTCCCTGCTGCAGGAGAGCTTCATTCAGGTCCACGGACACTAACCCCAGCTTCCATCCTTGCGCTTGTGGATGAAAAGCGGATTCCCTCCAGGATCGGTGATCATGGCCACATGGCAGGTGGAAAGCTCGTTCGGACCCCACCCGACCTCCACGCCTTTGCGGCGCAATTCTTCGATCGCAGCGTCGAAATCGTCCACCGCCAGGGCTAGGCCGCTTCCCCCTTTCCCATGTGTCAGAGGCGCCCCCTTGTATGTGCCGAAGAGGACAAGAGTAATAGGGGGAACGGAAAATTCCGCCCAATTCCACTGTGGGTTGTGCAGCTCCAACTTGAGATCGAGGGTATCGCGGTAGAATGAAACCGCCTCCTCCAGATCGCGTACGTAATGCACCACGAAGTCTACTCCGCGGATATCCATTCGGTGACCACTCCCTGCGTACCTCAACTTTGGGCGTTAACGGCCCTTACGGGCGACGACCATCATCTTACCGCTGCCCCGGCGGTAGGGCTCGCGGTTCAACGATCCATGGACAATCTCCACATCGAGACCTGCCGAGGCAACCAGTTTTCGCATCTGCGACAGGGTATAGAGACGTTGAGACGATCCGCTTTCGGCTGCCGCAATCCCCTCACATTCATGTTGTACGAGGAGGCGTTCCTTTTCGGCGTCCCACCTCGACCGGAGCAGCACGCCATGCCTGGCGGTCACAGGACGGAAGTTCCGCAGTATCCGCTCGCGGTTCGTTTGCTCGATCAGCAGCCGTCCACCTGGACGCAGGGCGCGGGCGAATCGCCTAACCAGGTCGGCATTCTCGCCTTCGGAAAAGTATCCGAAGCTGTTGAACCAGTTGTAGACCGCGTGGAACTCGTTATCGAACTCGATCGATCGCAGGTCCAAGATCCTGAGATCGGCTTCCACCCCGTTTCTGGCGAATCTTCGCTCAGCCCGGTTTATGAAGGCCGATTGCAGATCGATCCCGACGACATCTATTCCATGCCTGGCCAGATGGTATGCGACACGCCCCGCCCCGCAGGGAGCATCCAGGACGCGCTGGCCCTTGCGGATACGCAACGCCCGTCGGAGGAAACCGGCTTCTTCCTCTCCCCCTTCGTCCGGGCGAAGCCAGAAACTCTCATGGAGGGTCTTGAACCAATCGCGGACGCAGTATTCTGCCGATACATCCATTCCAGTCAATTTTTCCGTTGGTCCGGGCCGTAAGGCATGGACCAATGCCCGGCACGAAATTGTGTGAGGTAGTGTAATCCGTCCCTGGCGCGGGAGGATGATTCTACCAGGTCTTCCTTGCCCGGAACATTCCCGAATTTTTTGGTATGCGGATCTCCGAACTTCGGGAGATCTCCGCCATCACCAGCGCGCCGAAGCGCGCCAACTCGTCCTCGTTCAGACGTTGCGTCGATGCGACGTAATCGATCAATGGCTGGGCCTCGGTGACCAGGAACGAGTCTTCGTATTGGAGGACCTCAACCCCGGCAAACCACCTGGACAACTCCCCGGCACCGTTCTCCAGGGAGAACAATGTTCTCGTCTCCGGCACTTCGCCGTAGGCATCCGGCTTGACTCGTTGCACCAACTCCGGAATTCCCGCCGAGGCGGTCTTTCCGTTGGTCGCGGCGTAAAGTTGCCCCCCCGGCCTGAGAACTCGGCGAATCTCGGAATAGGCCCTTGGACGATCGGACACGTGGTAGAGAACGTGATTGGCAACGACGACATCGACGGTCCCGTCTTGCATGGCGATTGACTGGGCGTCGATCCGACCGAAGGCGAAAATTTTCCCGCCCTGGGACAGGTCTGTTCGAGCCCGTTCAAGCATGCCCGCAGACAGGTCACTCAGGACGACGGTCCAGTCCTCGGGAATTCGATCGATATTCCTCGACCAGAGAGAGCCGGTGCCGCATCCCAGCTCGAGAATGGTGCTCCGCGGCGGCACTCGAAGCTGGTCGAACACCCACCTGCCCCATCCGTACCTGTTGGTGCTGAAGCGCTCGTGCAGAACGATTCTGGCATCCAGGTTTTCACTGCTTGCGTATTGTTCCACAGCCATGGCCTTGCGGTTCGCGGGGCAGCAGCCACCGCCTCAAATCAACCCGGTTCTCCCCGGGGTGCAATTGCCGGATACCGCGCTGTTATCAGCCGGCGGTCTGCGGCAGGATGACCTCCATTCCCCATGACAGAGGGGAGAATCTGGCCGTCTCCACCGAGAGACCCAGGTTGCGCAGGTGGTCGACCGCCGCATCGAGGTGCCAGAAGAACTCCTCTTCGATGGCGGCCGCCGTTGCCTCGTCACCGAGCGAACGGTAGTGATCTGACAAAATGCTTTCCTGCCCCGCGCATGCCAGCATCAGGTCGCCAAATAACGCACGTCCCCCCCGCGGCAGTCTTTCCACCAGCCGGTCGAACAGAAATCGCTTCTCCCCCTCGGTGAGATGATGGAGGGCGTAGGTACTGACCACGATCTCGAATGGGTGATTGTGGAGATCGAAGTACTCAAGTATATCCGCCTGCACATGGGAGATGTGAGACCGGTCCCGAAACTTTCGCCGGGCGAGGGTGATCATCTCAGCAGAGGCGTCGACACAGACCAGGGACCGGCACGGCGGCAATCGGGCGGTCAAATTCCCGGTTCCGGAGCCGAGCTCCAAAACGGTCGAATCCCCGGTGACGGCAGCTTTCCGAGCGACCCAGTCAAGAACCTCGGTGTAGCCTTCCCTTACGGGGTCGTCGGACCTGAGCACATCACGGTCATAGGTGGCAGCGTCCTCGTCGTGATTGAAAATACCTACGTGGCTGCTTCTCATTTCAGTTCGCCTTAGCAGACGGCACCTTCCCCTGCCCTTGGGGCCAGCCTAGCCCACCCGGGCAGCCTGGACCGGCCAACCGGCCCAACTGGGCCATCTCGTGAAGAGGGTGTTCAAGCAATGAGAATGCTGCAAAGCTCCGGCAGAATATCCTCGGCGAGACCTTCGACGAACCAGTCCTGTGGGTGCATGAATTCCGGGCGACTCGGTGCCATAACCACAACCTGGAGATCTTTGTTTCGGGCATAGTCCAGCAGACCGTAGTCCGCATCCATCGACACGCCAACAACCAGGGCGACCTCGCCCTCCTCGATCCAGGTCCAGCCCTCGTTCGACATTTTAAAATATCTGGCTTCGTTGATATGCACCTTTTGGCTGCCGGCCCGCTCATGCAGCCCGTCAAAATTGCCCGTAATGACATGCTTCAGTATTCCCCGCTGCTCCAATTGTGCAAGAGCCGAGTGGGCTGGAGTGGGACTGGCAGTCATGAATCCGGTATAGAACCTCCCAAGTACCATAGCCGTCTCACGAGGACGGTGCAGGATCCAATCGGCCACGGCCCCGGCAAAACGGCGATCGTGGATAGGGAAGCGCTCCCCCAATCCACCTTTCCCCTTCAAGGGGGGAATGCCTGCCGCCGCCGATAACCCGGCGCCCGTGAACGCCACCAGAGACTTACCCTGAATGCGACCTGCAAGCTCGGCCGCATCGACAACCTCCGCCTGTTCGGGGGCTCTTCCAGGACTTACGGGGTAGTAGTTGCCGGGATTTTGCAGCTCGGACTCCTCATCGGCGCGGTCGGAACGCAATTTGAATCCACTCTTGAAATAGGGCTCTCTGAATATTGCGGGATCTTCGTGTGAGAGCAGCAAATGAGTCGCAACAGTTCCATCCCGGGTCGGTTCGGAAAAAAGCTCCAGTCTGAACTCCTCCCAAATCGCTTCGATGCTATTTTCCTGTTGCAATGTAGAGGTCCAGATGCCGTCCATGACAGTCTGCCGCAGTGCACTGATCTCGGCAATCATCTCACCCTGTTCGTGTTCACAGGAATTGGCTACCAGGAGGTTCTCCAGGCAAACCTCGCCTTCGCCGGAGATATCAAACTCGCCATAGAATCCAAAGAATCCCGACGGACCTTCGAACTCGAATTCCATTCCATAATGACCGCCAGTCTGTTCCCTGTACCACTCCAACTGTTCCAGGGTAATTTGAGTCAGTCTGATCATCGGTCTCCGATTCTAATTCCTTCTTCCCCTGACCCTCGCCGGATCTCTGAATCCGCAAGTGTTTGCCGCAGGCCAGGGGCGGTACAGCCCCGCAGAGGCGGCCGCTGTGCTGCCTTCAGGCATCGCCATTCAATTGCTTCCTTGTCCCTTTCTCGCATCGACGATGGTGATGTCGTTGCGCAATGGTTCAAGCAGCCGATCATGCGGTGCCCATTGATTGCAGGTGAGGACTTGCTCGATTCTCAGGCCTGCATTTTCCACGTGCTCTACAACTTCAGAAATCGTGTATTCCCGAATGTGCGAGACGTAATCGGTCACGTCCAGGTTGTCCGGGAGATCCTCGCGGTAGGCCTCGAAGATGTTTCGCCCGTACTGCAGAGCCTCGAGATTCGCTTGACGGGCAATGTTTGGTGTCGTGAGAATCAATCGCCCGCCAGGTGCGATCAAAGAGGCAATTCTGGAAATCGTTCTCCCCGGCGGTAGTTTGAGATGCTCCAGGACTTCCATCAGCACGAGAAAGTTGAAGGTCCCCCGTCTGAATGGCGGAACCGATCCCAGATCCCAAGGCGTCACCCGAATCCCGCGGTTCAGGGGTATCGCACAATAGCTATTGATATTGAATGGCAGCTCGGAACCCTCGATCTGCACACCGAAGTAATCTGTGAGAGCGACCTCGATAAGCCCGAAGCCAATACCTACATCCAGCCCGCGCCCTCTTTCCTCTTTGAGCAGAGAAATAACTGTATTGAGTCTGGGTCGGACCTGCCGCAGGTATCGGAGAACGCAGCCGATATGCTTCTCGGAGGCTGGAATCCGCTGCACGGGGTCGATACGCGGATAGGATCTGTAGTCGCCAGGCGCCGTGAATGTATACTCTCTCTCGATAGCGAGCGGCAGGCCCTCGATGAGGTGATCGACTTCAGGATCGAGGACCGCATTTTTTGTCTCACCAATGTCAAAGATCATTTCGGTGAGAACCTGAAATTCAATTGCCCATAGGGTCTTCGCCGTGCCTGGCCTCGGAGCGGTTCTCTTAAGAGCATAAGCCCGAAGCTGGACATGCCCGGTTATAGGTGGATGTTGTCAGCGGTGGGGCCAAAATCATCACAGTCCAAATCGAATTCCAACCTGGTCCCCTCTTCTATCCCGCAGCCAGGTGCACAGGAGTGCTCGAAATATATATCGCCGGAAATTGAATTTCTGATGTATCCATATCCACGGCGGCGGGAAAACCACCGGATTTCCATGTCACTGCAAGAATTCACTTTCTGTCCCTCAAGGCATCTCTGGGTTCGTCGATTGCCTTCTTCGTTGGCCACATCCCAAGCCGTTAAGCCGTCATCGTTCTTGTGTCGACTGTCCGCTCCATGGGACAGCAGCTCCCTTACTGCACTCACGTAGCCGATTTCTGCCATATAGTGAAGACCGGTATTGCCCCGCCCATCGGTAATATTCGAATCGAGGCCTAGATTCAGCAGGAAATGAGCCACTGACGGACAATACTTGAAGCAGCTATCCAGACCGGGCAGCCGGGCCGTAATCTCCATGCCCCTTTCAGCGACGAACTCGACGCACATGAGTATGTCGGAATCCTCACCCAGCCTTCTTCCGCCAAGGCTCATCGCTCCAATTTCGAGTGTTTGACTCACATACTCGGGATAGCTTTCAACGATTGACCGAAGCCTTCGAAGCCAGCCGCGATTTATGGCACACACAGCTAACGAGGCTACCTGCTCGATATCCAGGCGATTGTCCATAGACGCACCAAAAGAGGCTGAAAGGCGGCCGGACCCGGCGCCATTACTGACGGCATCCCAAAGGGGAACTTAGATCACGGCAATCCGGGCTGGGTTAGCATAGCTCGAAACCATTGCCCTCGGAATCCTCACAGCAGCGGTACCCCTCGTCGCGTTTTTCCACCAGCCGTCCCCCATTTCGCTCTATGTCGGCTTGAACCCCATCCAGGTTGTCTACCTGAACGATCAGCCCTGCATGGGGCATGGTACCTCCTCCGTGGGCAGGCAGAGTGTGCAACGCCAGCACCAAAGAGCCGAAATCCAGTTCCGTCCAACCTTCTGTCTCCTTCAGGGGTTTGACCTGAAAGGTCTTCATATAGAATGCCTTTGCCCGATCCATATCGTGCACATAGTAGAGCAACCACGTCTTCAATACCTTCATCGATATTCTCCTGGTTTGATGTCGATTCCCCTTTCCATGCGGAATGGATCACAACGTAATGCTGGACTTGCCAACTCGGGAACCGGATTGCCGCTGGCCAGCCATTCAAATGGCACAGCACAAAACGCGCTGTAAAATGACCAGGGGTTACTTAGTCAGCCTTGTGTTGAGCGATAATTATGCTGTTTCCATCCGGATCGGCGAAAGAGAACTCGATGTTGCCCCAGGTCTGATCGAAAATCTCTCCAACCGAAACCCCTGCCTGCTTGAATTCCTCGTAGATTGCCGTCGCGTCTTCGACATAGATCTGGACGTTGCGGCTGCCTGGTGGACCGTCGCCTTCAAAAGAGGAAACAACTATATGGACCGCGTCTCGGCCTACTCCCATATAGCAGGGATCGGGCTTGGCCGGCTTGGGCCTGTAGGCGTACAGACGCCGGAACCCGAGCCGTTCGCAGTAGAATTCCTCGGCGATCTCCGAACTTGCAACACCCAGGATTGGTATGGCTTCCTTGAACATCGCACCCTCTCCTTGTCGCTTAACCTTTTGCCCGTTGCCAAACCTGCCTGCGGTCTCCGCCTTACACCAATTTCTTCTGAAGAAAAATCCGCCGGTGCCCTACCGGCAAGTCCCTCAGCTCACCCCAAACTTCATATCCTCTGTTCAAATAGAAGTCTGGCTCCTGGAAACTCAGGGAGTCAACAAAGACTGCAATGCAGCCACGCTTGATGCCCTCTTCTTCCGCCAGTGCGAGGAGCCGTGTGCCAAGACCCTGCCCTCGATCGCTTTGGCTGATCCATACGGTGCTGATGTGGAGCCATTGCCAGAAGGTTTCCCCCAGCAGTCCGCCGCGAATCGAGCCTGAACCGTCTCGGGCGAAGATGGCAAGAGGTGCATAGTTGTCCGGCCCGACAATGGCGGCATTATGCTCCTGGAGGCGGTCGCGAACGAAGTCGAAATCCTCAGGACGGGGATCATCTTCAATAGATACCTGCATCATCATTTTTTGTGTTGGGGAGATAGTTAACGCAACGAGAACACTCTTTCGAATCCGGCTGCTCCAAACTTCACGCCCTTCCCACGATGAGAACCCCAGCGCCCCGAGAGAAAAAAGCCCCGGGATGCGATTTCCATTCCTCCAGCTCGGTTCGGGCACGATCGGAAAGATCCTTGGACAGAATTCCCGCATTCACAAGCAGACTGAATCTTTCGTGATCCTTTCGAGCGTGATGCTTCGCTTGGACGTAAACCTTGTCGATCTCCTCAGAGTGGGTCGCCGTAGCCATGAATTCCGGAATTCCAAATATCTCGGTTTCAAGGGAGCTGAATCCAGCTTCAATACCCAGCGAGAACATCCGTCTCCCTAGCCCAGGATCGGCCACAGTTGAATCAGACATTTCCGGCAGGCGAGCCCACCCTCGGTAGATTGCCTCCATGGAGGGGCATGGGGGAAAGAACATAGCCGCACTGGAGT
Source organism: Candidatus Latescibacterota bacterium (assembly GCA_965208105.1). Lineage (GTDB taxonomy): Bacteria > Latescibacterota > UBA2968 > UBA8231 > UBA8231. The sequence continues at coordinate 4,639,118 of OZ242318.1, read as the reverse complement.
CCAGGGCGGAGCAGATGACCAAACCAGAAGGCTTGGCAACGCGCTTCATCTCCCGAAGCGCCGCGACCCGGTCATTCAGATGCTCCAGCACATGGGTTGAGTACACAAGGTCGAAGAAATCGTCCTTGAACGAGAGTGAAGTAGCATCTCCCAACCGGAATTCAACGTTCTCGACACGCCCTTGAGACGCGATCGATGTTGCACGCTGTATTTTGTTTGGATCGGAATCGATTCCGATCACCCGGCCTCTTTCGACCACACTTGCAACCTCTAGGGCGATCGCACCCGGCCCGCAACCAACGTCAAGCACAACCGACCCGGGAACGATGAAACGACGAAGAGGAGGACATATTGACGCCAAGGATCTGTCTTCTAATCCCACAATAGTCCCTCAATCCCATGTCTAGCTATGTTTTCGGCCTACGAAGTCCCTAGCTGTTACCCGAGGCCAAGGCGCGCGGAACAAATCAGGTCGTTAAGTGGCCTTGCCTGTTTCTCGATGTTGGAAATGAAGGAAAATTTACCTGTTTTTTCCGGACTTGGCCAAAGCAGCCAGGCGATAGAGCTCGGCCAGATCGGGACCATCGTCGGGATTCCCGCTTAGCCGGGTGCATGCCTCTTCCAGTGGAAGACAGGCCACTTCGGAGACTTGCTCCCCATCCTCCGGATTGCCCGGGTCGGCGACGATTTCGACCTGCCCGAAACCGACGACGCGAAAAAACTCGGGCCACGGCAAATGCGGTTTGTACGGTCTGTCAGCCTGAGAGTGACAATGCCACGCACCAAGATACTGGAACGAAATCAAACGAGCACCTGCCTCTTCCATGAGTTCCCGCTCGATCGCTTCCATGTAGCTTTCACCCGGCTCGAGTGTCCCTCCGGTGATGCACCATCCACCTCCATGCCGAATGATTACCCAGTTCCCATCTTCCACATAGGGCACCATGTTGACGTTGCTGATCAACTCTGTTGGAGGATCGGGGTTTGTTTCAAATTCAGCAATTATCGGTCCCCATGGCCATACTCGCTTTTGGAACAAGGATGGGAACTTCGATTTGTCGAGATCAATCACTTGCCCGATGCCTCCAAAATCAGATGTCGCATGGCGATTTCGCCGTGCACTAGGGTCGAAACCGTAGCCCGAAGGGCCGTATGTCCCGCATCCCCGCAAGCGGGCATGTCAGGTCAGGTGAAAATCCGCGATGCCCACATCATGTCACGTGATAGTCCACGCCATACTGCACCAGGCCCAGGCGGCGGGCGAGGCCCTGAGAAGCCTCGTTGTCCCACGAAGTGCTGTAGAGGGGAACGAGGTTCAGAGCTCGAACGGCAAGTGCCCACGCGGCAACGGCCGAGGCCGCATACCCGCGTCGGCGGTAGGCCTCCAGGGTATCCACCCCTGCCTCATGTGCCCGCGGCGATAAGCGGACGCTCTGGCAAATCGACACCGCCTGCGAGTCCTCGATGGCCCCATAACGAGGACGTTCATTTCTCAACTCCGGCACCATTTCTGCAAAATCACCCTTCAGAAATCCTGCGTTCTCAGGCGATAATCGAACAACATCTTTGGGCGGTTCAATCCTGTCGGGAAAGTGGTAGGCGGGCCCTGCCCATACCCCTTCGATTGGAGCCTGGCTTTGCAGGATGTCGATGAACTGACGGTGACAGCGCGGCAATTTCCGCGAATCCAACAGCATCGGCTCGGCCTCGGCGGCTTTCCTCAGCCGCGCAACCACATTTTCCGGAAGGTCATGGCGGAACCGGCATATGGAACCTTCCCTGGTGCTGCCGAAGAAAAACCGCGGGGCTGGACTGGCTTCACCGTCGGGATCGTTGATCCCTCGAAGACCCCTTTTTCCATCCGACGTGAACAGGGTCTCAACCTGGATTTCAATCAGCTCCCTGGGGGAAAGCATGCCTCTTCACCGATGGAGTCCATCATTTGGAATTGCCCCGTGCAGTTGCCCGGTTCAGCTGCGCCGGCCCCGCGAAATTGTCCTTTCATGATCGTCTGCACGGAGGATAGGAACGACCTCCCAGTACAACTACTCTGACGGCCTCCACCCCTTGGCTGTCCAGAATCGGACCTCAGATGACGTCCACTCCATTCTTCATCAGTCCCCTGGCGATCATGCCGCGATGAATTTCCGAAGTGCCGTCAAAGATGCGCATGACTCTGGCGTCCCGGTAGATCCTTTCTATGGGCAGGTCCCTGCAGTAACCGCTGCCCCCGAAAATCTGGACGGCCCGGTCGGCAATCCTGCCCAGGGTCTCCGCGGCATGGACCTTCACAATCGACACCTTCTCACGAGGGTCCATTCCCTGGTCGGTTTCCCAGGCTGCGTCGAGCACCATCAAGCGGGCGCCGTTCAACTCGATCGCACTGTCGGCCAGCATCTGCTGGACCATCTGGAACTCGCCGATCGGCTTGCCAAACTGGATCCTCGAGTTGGCATGATCGATCATCATGGCCAACACACGCCGCGCCATGCCCACTGCACGTGCTCCGATGTGAAAGAGGCGGATGCGGCCGATGGTCGAAAGCAGCAGACCCATGCCGCGGCCACGCTCTCCCAGCAGATTCTCGGGGCCAAGTCTGACGTCATTGAAGAAAAGCTCCACGTGGGAGGTGCCGCGATTGCCCATCATCGGCAGGTCTCGACCCACCCTTACACCAGGAGTGGACTTATCGACCAGGAACAGGGAGATGCCCCTCGATCCTTCGACGGGCTCTGAGCGCGCCGAGACGACGAAAAAGTCCGAAAACGACCCGTCTCCGATCGGGCGCTTGCAGCCGTTCAGGATCCAACCGTTTCCGTCAGGGGTGGCATTGGTTTCTATCCCGGCAGCGTCCGAGCCTGCCCCGGGCTCGGTCATCGCAATGGAGCAGGTCCGCTCCCCACGGACAGTCGGCAGCAGCCATCGATCGCGCTGCCTGTCGTCGCAGGCCAGGAGCACCTCATATACATTGCCGAAGGCGCGCCGGATGAGGATGTCGGAGGTCTGTCCCATCTCCATCTCGACGCAGCTCATCTCCACCCCGGTCAAGCCACCGCCGCCGAACTTCTCCGGAATGTTCAGGGCATAGAAACCCAGGTCGCGGGATTTTTCGAAGATCTCCCCTGCCTTCGCGGGGTCCAGGCGTCCACCGGCTTCGACCTCCTCCTCCAGGGGCTGTAATTCTGATCGCACGAAGCTACGCACGGCCGCAACCTTCTCGCGTGCCCTGTCACTCAGTGAGAAATTCAATGCGGCTCCTTGGTTGGTTTTGGAAGAAAACATCCCCGTCGCCGGGAGGCTGGCAGCCTTCAGGCCTGGAAACAGTCTTCCGGCATCAGGGACAGGTTGTGGGGCACCACCGGGGCAAACCCCATCCGATCCAGCACGTCCGCCTGTAAATCCACTCCCGGTGCGATCTCCCGCAGGCACAGTCCTTCCCCGGACAGGTCGAAAACCGCCCTCTCGGTCACGTATTTGACCTGCTGCCCCGAGGCGAGGGCCTGCTTGCCGCTGAATGTCCTTTGCCCAACCTGGTTCACCATCTTGCAAACATCGCCGTATCTCCGTACGCTCAGCTTCCCCTCACCGATATCGAAAATCGCGCCTTTGGCCTCGAATGACCCGCAGAAGACCACTTTTCGCGCATTCTGAGCGATGTCGATGAAGCCGCCAGGACCTACCGGGACACCACCCAAAAACGATACGTTCACATTTCCTTCCGCATCGATCTCGCCGAACCCCAGAAACGCGATGTCCAGGCCTCCGCCGCCGTAGAAATCGAATTGAGAGGGGGAGTCGATCATGCACGTCGCATTGCGGGCAAACCCGAACAGCGCGCCGTCCATCAAGGTCCCGCCGTAGGTCCCGTGTTCGATCGTCTGATAGTAGCGGTGCTGCTCTCCCCGGCGCGCAAGCAGCTTCGGGATCGCATCCGGCATGCCAAACCCGTAGTTCACCACGTCCCCATCCGAGAGCTCGGCCGCCGCGCGTCGAGCCACGGCCTCCCGGATGCCCAATTCCCCAGGCGGCTCAGAAAGCAGGACCTCGTGGCGCTCGCCGGAAACGGTCGGGTCATAGAGGAACTGGTGGCTCTGCGGCTGGTCCGGCACCAGAACCACCGCGTCAACGAGGGCACCGGGAATGTGGACCGACTTGGCCGGCAAGATGCCGCACTCGACAGCCTCGCGCACCTGCACGAGCACCTTGCCTCCACTGTTGCGGGCGGCCATGGCCATGGCCAGGGATTCCATTGTAGCGGGCTCCTGGTCGATGCTGATGTTTCCGTCTGGGTCCGCGAAACTCCCTCGCAGCACCGCGATGTCCACCGGGAAGGGTTTGTAGCGCAGAAGGGTCCGGCCATCGATCTCGATGAGCTCCACCAGCTCATCCCTGGCACACGCATTCATCCGGCCGCCCTGCTGGCGCGGGTCCACGAAGGTTCCAAGGCCGACGTGTGTGATCAGGCCCCGCCGGCCTGCGGCGATCTCGCGCATGAGCTGCGCCGTAACCCCGCCCGGCAGGACATAGGCCTCGATCTTTTCCTCCCTGGCGAGAGCCTGCATGCGCGGCGACCAGACCCAGTGTCCGCCGATCACGCGAGAAACCAATCCCTCGTAGGCCAGGCGGTTCAGTCCTCGCCGGTTTCCATCTCCAATCCCCAGAGAGTGGACCACGCGCAAACCACGAGGAGTTCCGGTCTCGAGAAAGCGCCTTTCGATCCCCGCAAGCAGGGCATCTGGTTCCACGAGACCACCGCCTCCGCCGACCGCGACGAGAGTGTCCCGGTCGGAAACCAGCGCTGCCGCCTGCTCGACAGGGATGATCTTGTTCCCGTTTCCCATTTATGATCTCACTTGGGGTTGCCTGCCCCTTGATAACCCCAAGGTCGAATGGTGGAGGGAGAATCACACCCGTTGACGGTCTTAACGGGCTGGCAGTACTCCTGTCAACTCACCCAAGTCCTCGAGAATACAAAGTACCTCCCACGGCTCGAATTGCTCTCGCGGCGTGGTGCCGGATAGAACGGCGATGAATGGCACGTTTGCCGACCTGGCTGTTTCGGCGTCTATGGAATGGTCGCCTACATAAAGGCTGTCGCGGCTGGAGTGCCTCAAGGCATCGAGTGCGATAAGAAGACCGCTGGGATCGGGTTTGTAGGCGGAGACATCCTCACCACCTACTATCACCCCAAAGTGGCCCGACAGTCCTTCACGCTGCATAATCTCCTGTATTCGATAGCGGAACTTCGTCGAAACAATCCCCAGAACCAGACCACGTCTCACCAACTCCTCCAGTACCGCTGGTACTGAGGGAAAAATCGAGGTCCTACCAACCATTATTTCATCCGCTCGTTCTTTGAACAAGGTTAGAAACTCATCGGCTCGATGCCAGCTTGTCCTTGGAGCAAGCGTTTCGAAGGTCCTGGTCAAAGACAGTCCGATGGTCTTTGACACCCTGGCCATCGGGACCGAGTCCAGGTGCATCTGAGAAAATGCAAAGTTGACGCATTCACAGACCCCGCTTGAGGAGTCGGCCAATGTGAAGTCGAAATCGAAAATCACCGACCTGGGATCTACCAACAGGCCCCTCTCCCTGGTTCGTGCGGTGTCGAATAAAGTCCTGACGGTCTGCCAACCCGGCAGGCGGCCTACTGCGGACCGGGCGGCTCCACGTGGTGTTGCGCAAACGGTGCGCCGTCACCCGATGAGGCCATTCAGAAGGGCCGTCATCGGTTGGTATGAGCCGAGGCGTCTCTCAACCTGGCGGCTAAAGCCTCGTGGCCACCCGCCTCTGCGTGACCACAAGCGGTTGCCTGGTGAATTTCGTCGGTAAGGTCCGGATCGGCCCCACGAGCCAGAAGAAAATCCACCAGTTCTTCATCCCCGAAGAATGCCGCCATGTGCAGCACCGTGGAAAAGTCATCATCCAGAAACCCCCGTGCACCGCCATCCACCTCAGCTCCCCGATCCAACAAGAAATCCGCTATTCCAAAGTGATGGCCAGCACAAGCAACTGCGAAGGCGAAATCGAGCACGAACCGGGTCTCGGAAAGATCGAGACCGGAAGGCGGATTGCCATCCCACCAACCGCTGAACAACGTTTCACCTGCTCGCAAGGCTCCGTGGACATCGAACTTCGCCTCCACCAGGTCCATGCGGCCAACCCCGGCAGCCATGGCAAGATCGGTCGACGCTCCATTTTCCACCAGGAGCGCCGCGGTGTCTCCCTTGCGAAACATCAGCGCGTTCGCCAGGATCCATTTGTCATCCCGCACCCCGTCGAGCAAAGCGCCGCTTTCTATGAGGAGTGCCGTAGCGGGCACGTCATTCCAGGTCGCAGCACACATCAGGGCTCCGTCCGGACCCTCGTTCACGTCGGAACCCGCATCGACAAGCATCTTTATGATGCTGAGCCTGCCAGGAAACCTTTCTTCCTCGACCTCTGAACCCGAAAAGGCTGCCTCCGCAATTAATGGCCGGCCCTTGTGGGATACTTCCTCCGTCAGGCCTGGATACTCCGCGAGCAGCTCGGCGAAGCGGTCGGAGTCCCCAGAGGTTATGGCGTCCATTGCCTCTTTGACCTGATCCGCCAGGTCGAACCACTTTTCTGCCTCTTCCCAGCTATGGGCGTTGTGTTCCCGGGCAATAACCAATCGGGCATGGTCAAAGTCGAGATCCTGCGCATTCCTATCCGGAGCCGTGGGACCATCCACCGCTGCAGCGCGCTTCCTTGCTGAACTTTTCCCTTCGGCAAAATCGGACCGCAGTCGGTCGACTCTCTGCGCAAGCTCCTCCAACGAATCGCCCTCCGGTAATGGCTCTGTTCGCTCCATTTTGACTCCTCAGTTGCAAATCTACTTTGACAAGACAAAGCAGAATCCATCAGACGCGCTGCAACCCCCTTTCGCCGGGAAGCAGGAACAACATTGAGGTCCTGGATCTCAGGAATATCTTGATCGCGAAAAGGTGGGTAATCCGGCGTCCAGACAACCTTGAGGTAACCATGAAATTGCTCGCCGCATCGAGCCAGGAAGACGACTTGATCGCCGCGTTCCTGCGCTGCAAAGCACTCCCTGAAGTATCCGTCCGGTTTTGGCCATGCCAGACGGCCGAATTGCTCTCCAATCCAGTCTACGCGGTCTTCCGTCAGTGGCTCGATAATCTCGGTTGTATCAGCCAACTCGTCCCGTGTTCCATCATCTGCGCGGGGCGAGCAATTCCCGACTCAGCGCACGCAATTCGGATAGGTCCTGCCGCTGACGTGGAAGTAGCGGGGACCTGCGCCTTCACTGGTATCGCGGGACCTGGCGGACATATAGGACAGGGCAATGGCGCGGCGCCAGTTGCCGGAACGGTTGGGTGCGGTGTAGTGCGGGGCGAGAGAGTGGAAGAAGACCCCGCCTCCTGCGCGCACCGGGGCCAGCACCATCTCCTCGAAGTTGTAGCAGTCTTCCCTGATTACGAAATCGTTCGTGATGCGCACGTGGGGCTGGGGACCCTTCTTGTGCCAGCCCGGAAGCACGCCGATGCAGCCGTTTTCGGCCGTCGCGTCGTCAAGGGCGAACCAGCAGGAACACAACTCCATGGGCTCGATGGGCCAGTAGGGCGAATCCTGGTGCATCCCCTTCGGAGAACCGACCCCAGGGGGCTTCATCAGCAGGGCATTGCGGAACATCTTGAGGTCCGGCCCCAGAATCTGTTCGATGATGCCGACGATGTTCCCGTTAAGGCCAAGCTTGCGGAAGAGGTCGTCGTTCTCGACCAGATCGGAGACCTTGCGAATCCCGTCTCCCGGATGCTCGACCCGGAGCTCTCCGCTCTCCACTCTTGGTTCCACCTGAATCTGGATCTTTCCAGGGGGCCGGCCCTCGTGGGTGTACTGGCGCAGGCGGCGCCTGAGCGCTTCCACCTCATCAGAAGAAACCAGGTCCTCGACTACGACGTAGCCGTCGCGTTGATAGGCCTGCAGTTGCTCCTCATCGAGCCTTACCTCGGTTTTGCTATCCATGGCCTCTCCATGCTTTAATGAATTCGGTCATCCCATTGTTGGAGGCGCGCCATCCAAGGTGCCGCCCTACAAAGAACAACGACAGCACCCACGAGGGATGTCGCCGTTGTCTTTGTGCCCTGCGCCGAGCCAGGCGAGCCAGGGTCCAGGGCATGTCGACCCGGATGCCGGTCCCACCCTTCTCAGAGCGCCGCTTCTCCCGTCTCCCCCGTGCGGATGCGCACAACCTCGTTGACCGTCATCAAAAATATCTTGCCGTCGCCGATTTTTCCGCTCTGGGCGGCTTGCCGGACGGCGTCCACCGCCTGTTCGGCGGCTTCGTCCGCAACGGCCACTTCAACCTCGAGCTTGGGGGTAAAATCCATGGTGTATTCCGCGCCCCGGTAGAGCTCCTTGTGGCCCTTCTGCCGTCCGAATCCCTTTACCTCGGTTACCGTCATTCCCCTGACGCCCAGGCCGGTCAAGGCCTCCTTCACCTTCTCGAGCGCGTTGGGCCGGATGACGCATTTCATCAATTTCATCGTGTCCCTCCCTGAATTGGTCTAATGATCCGGTCAACTCGGGATCAGAACTCCATGTTGTATCCCTGCTCGTCGTGGAGCGCCAGATCCAGACCCTGGTTCTCCTCGTCCTCGCTGACCCGCAAGCCGACGATGGCGTCGACGATCTTCAGGATGATTGCCGACAGCACGCCGCAGTAGACAACCGTGAATACGATGCCGATGAGCTGGACCCCCAGCTGCTTGGCGATGGTCATGCCCTCGGCCAGCCCCTGACCGCCCAGGCCCTCGGCAACGAATAATCCGGTGAGCAGAGCGCCCACGATCCCGCCGATGCCGTGAACCCCGAATGCATCGAGCGAATCGTCGTACCCCAACCTGCGTTTGAGAGTAGTGGAACCCCAAAAGCACAGCAGGCCAGCGGCAACGCCAATGGCTATGGCTCCCAGCGGACCCACGCTTCCCGACGCCGGAGTGATGGCCACCAGTCCACCTACCGCCCCGGTCACGATGCCCAGAACGCTCGGCTTTCCGTGCCCCTTCCACTCGGCGAACATCCAGCTAAGCGCTGCCGTTCCCGTGGCCACCTGGGTGACCAGCATGGCCATGCCCGCGGCGCCGTCGGCGGCCAGGGCACTGCCGGCGTTGAAGCCGAACCAGCCGACCCAGAGCATGGAAGCGCCAACCACGGTCAGCGTCATGCTGTGAGGAGGTATTGGATGGTTGGGGTAACCCTGGCGCCTGCCTACTACGAGGGCGGCCACCAGGGCGGCAACGCCGGCGTTGATGTGCACCACGGTGCCGCCTGCAAAATCGAGCACGCCAAGATCGCCGAAGAAGGAACCGTCACCGCTCCAGGCCATGTGGCAGATGGGGGCGTAGACCACGGTGGACCAGATGACGGTGAACAGGAGCACGGCCGAAAACTTCATGCGCTCGGCAAAGGCGCCGGCGATCAGGGCAGGGGTAATGATGGCGAAGGTCATCTGGAAGGTGATGAACACGGTCTCGGGAACGGTGCCCGCCAGACTGTCCAGTCCGACTCCGAGGAGAAGGGCCTTTCCCAGTCCTCCCACGAAGGAATTGAGATTGGTCACTCCCCCCTGCATGCCCGCGGTATCGAAGGCCAGGCTGTAGCCCCACAGGACCCATACGAGAGTCACCAGTCCCGCGGTGGCGAAGCATTGCATCAATACGGACAGAACATTCTTGGCACGCACCAGGCCGCCGTAGAACAGTGCCAGGCCGGGTATGGTCATGAAGAGCACCAGGGCGGTCGAGGTGAGCATCCAGGCGGTATCCCCGGAGTCGAGCTGGTCGGCGCCGGCGGCTCCCGGTAGCGCCAGGACCAGCATGCCCAGGAGAGCCAGGCGCAGACCCGGCACCCGTCTGCTGGCGGACGTGGACGGACCAGACAGGGTTTTCATGTTCCCTTCCTTTCAAGACGTCTGTTCGTGCGTTTCAATTTTCGCGTCACCCTTCGCTTCAGGTTAATAAAGGTATAATACATAGCCATGTATGGATCAAGCTCCCCTGGGCGATTAATCCCCTGTCGCTGCTGAATTCAGCCGCGCTCCACCCAATTGTAGGCCGCCCGGGAGTTCTTGCAGAAGTACTTGTCCGCCGCCTCCCCGCCTTTGGCGTTGAAGTAGGATGATACGATCCCCTGGACCTGGGAGTAGGTGCCGCTGGGCTCGGAAACGGGCCAGTTGCTCCCGTAGATCAGCCGGTCCTCGCCGAAAGCCGCCCACAGAGCGTCCAGGACCGGCAGGTAGAATTCCACCGCCGCAGGAGCGGGCCGGACCAGGCTCAACTCCATCAGTCCCGACACCTTGCAGTAGACCCGGGGGTGCTCCGCTGCCCTTTGTATGCTCTCGAGCCATCTCGGATCGGGCGACTTGCCGTCGATGCGCGCCTGGGCGACGTGGTTGACGACGATCCGCAATTCAGGCAGGCGCCTGGCTACCTCCCCCACGCCTTCGAGGTGCTCGTGACCCGCCAGGACGTCCAGGGCCATGTCCTTTTGGGCCAACCTCGCCAAATCGGCGAGGATACGGCCACCTTCCAGGCCGCCAAAGTGGTCGCGGCGCCCTTCCGGGTCGAGTAGACTTCCGGCGGAGAACGCGCCCAGGCGGATTCCGCGAAACAGGGGATTTTCGCCAAAGCGCTCCAACTGCCGGGCGAAGTCCTCGCTTCCGGGATCCAGGTGGCCTACCAGGCCCACGATGAAGGGGTCTGCCGCGGCCAGGTCGAGGATCCACTGGTTGTCTTCGACCCACGGACTGGCCTCCACCACCACCGTGGCGCTCACCCCTTCGGGCTCGGCCAGGGCCTTGTAGTGCCGTGGCAGCACGGTGCGGTAGAGATGTTTCTCGCCCGGAGATGGCCACGGCACGCCCTGGGGCCGGGCAGGGTCGTAGAAATGGGTGTGGGTATCGACGATCATGATGCCTCCCTTTCTCCCTGGTATTTTGCCAGAAACGCCCGGACCAGCCAGGCAGGTGTTCCGGTTTCGTTCCAAAGTTTATGAACCCGATTCACAATCGGCAAAAGGTCCTCGATTCTTCAAGCGACGGCTGCCGGCGGCCCGAGCGGCGGCCCGGGATTGACCGGATGGTGGCCTGTGGATAGCTTAGGCTGCCATCGGAGTTCAACCGCACAATCCCGGGAACAGGAGGAAGTCAATGGCAAAATACCGCGCCGGCGTCATCGGCTGCAGAGGAATAGGCATAGCTCACGCCTCCGGCCTGGTCGGCCTGGACAACGCCGAACTGGTCGCCGCCTGCGATCTGTCGGAGGAAAGGCTGGAGGAATTCCGCGGCCACTGGGAAGGAACCTGGCCGGGGATCGCCGTCTACACCGACCACCGGAAGATGCTGGCCTCGGAAGACCTGGACATCGTCACCGTTGCCACATCCGACCACGCCCACGCCGACCTGGTGGTGGACTCGGCCGAGTCCGGTGCCAAGGGGATCTTCTGCGAGAAACCCCTGGCAACGAACCTGGCCGACGCGGACCGCATGGTCGCCGCCTGCGAAAGCAACGGCACCCTGCTCTCGGTGGACCACACCCGCAGGTTTCAGCCTCTCTGGCGGCACATCAAGGACCTGGTCTCACAAGGAACCATCGGACCGGTGCAGAACGTCATCGCCACCCTGTACGGGAGCCGCGCCATGCTCTTCCGCAACGGCACCCACATCATCGACCTCATATGCTTCTTCGCCGAGTCCGAACCCAGCTGGGTCTTCGCCGAACTGGAGGATGGCTATGAAGGCTACTCCGAGTACCGAGGCGACGGAGGCCACGAGCCAGTGACCGAGCCGGGTGCCCACGGCTACATCCACTTCGCCAACGGGGTCCGCGGCCTGTACATCGGCGGCCCGAAGAACACCCCCCTGCCCAAGATGTCCTGCAGGATCGTCGGCACCAGTGGATACATCGACGCCGACGGCTTTCCCTCGGGCACCCGGGCAACCATCACCACAGGCGAGGAAACCGAACCGATTTCGGCTGACGACGACGGCGCCCAGGGTATCGCCCTCGGGGTCCGAGAGCTGGTGACCCGGATGGAAAATGGAGGCGAGCTGGCCTCGCCGGGCCGGGTGGGACGCACCGTGGTGGAAATCATCATCGGTTTCCTGGAGTCGCAGCGCCGCGGCAACGTCAGGGTGCCCCTGCCCCTGTCCCGGTAGTCCCCGCGCTCCAGGCTCCGGCTGGGGACCCCGGGGCCTTAGGTCCCCGGTTCACTGGTCCGGGCGCAATCTACCATCCGTGCATGTGGTGGCCCTGGGTTGGGAACCAGATGATGTCCACCACGACGGAAAGGGTCACCCCGGCCACGTAGCCGATTCCGAGGCCGTAGAAGAAGGGCTTGCCGCGCTGAAAGGCGCGCACCCCGCCGTAGCGCAACAGGACGAGCTTGGCCACCCACACCAGCATCAAGCTGAACCAGTAGAGCCTGGTCCCGAAAGTGGTCTGAAAGGCCAGTCCCACCGGGTGAAACGGGAACCAGTAGTAGTGGCTGCGCAGCAGGGCGACGGCAGCCGCTTCCAGCCACCCCAGCCCCCAGATTCCCCACTTCGCCCAATCCGGTTCCGTGCGGTTGTTCATCAGCCGCACCATTTCTTCGAAGACCCAGTTGGCCTTGCCCCCCAGGAACACCGACCCGCCGTCGCTGTAGGCCAGTTGAATGGTCCCGGCCGCCGCCACCAGAAAGCCCACCGGGAAGGCTGTTAGCACCACCGCGGCCACCCACCCAGGCTGCTGCCGCAGCGAAAAAATACGCAGAACGTGGGGAATGGCCGGCCACGCCGGGATGCGGAAAGTGCCGAAGAAAGCGTTGCTGGTGAACACCTTGTAGGCGATCAGTCCCCGCGGAGAGAGATGGATGGTGCCTGCGAGGTCCAGGATGAAGGACTTGCCCTTGACGTGCGCCTTGTTGGGCAGCAGATAGGCGAATCCGGTGGCAGCAACGAGCTTGGCGGTGGCGAAATAGGTCAGGGCGATCAGGGAGAAGGCGGCAACGGACAGGGGAAGACTCATCCCGAGGCTCATGCCCCAGCCCACCACGTAGCCGCCGGAGAGCAGCAGTCCGAGCAGTGCCAGGCGGTAGAGACCCACCTGGCCCCTGTCTCCTCTGCCGCTGCGCACCACGCGCCCCACCTGGGCAAGGTGCTTGCGCGCCAGCCACACGGACCACATGGCCACGAAAACCAGGGCGCCGTAGCTCTCCATGTGCAGAATCTCTGCAGGCCCGAGGCGCTGCCCCTCCTCTCCCAAAGAGAACCCCACCCGCTGCAGCAGCCACAATTTTACGGCGCCCAGAAAATGAAATACCACCAGGCTTCCGAGGATGTCCACCGGGCACAGATAGGTCAGGGCCAGGACCAGGGGCAGCACCCTGACGATCAGACTGAAGCCTTCGGCGATTTCGATGTAGTAGAATTTCCAGTAGAGGTCCAGGGCTATAAGGCCCGGAGTGAAGTGGGTGGCGATGTTGTAGATAATGGGAACGAATACGAGGGCAAAGCCGATCCAGAATCTGCCGCTGCGGAAAATGAGGGGCATCCGTCCCCGGTCGTCGAAACCCCGGGTCATGTCCATGGCCATGCGGGCAATGGGGAAGGCCAGCTTCTCGCCTTCCACCCACTGGCGCTGGAACAGGACGAACAGGCAATATCCGAACACCACCATGGCCATGGACACCCCGAGCCAGTGGCCGATCGCCCCCAGCCAGCCGTCCCAGGGCAGTTCCATTCCCGGTGGAAGTCCGAACCAGAACGGCTCGATCACCCGCGACGTAGCCACGGCGAAGACGTGCCAGGGCAAATAATCGAAAAAGGTCTCGGCCCAGCCGTTCTCGGGCGCGGCGAAGTAGCTCGGCGCGGCCATTATGGAGGTCCAGTAGGTCATCCATCCCAGTTGCGGAATGGTGCCCACCACCCAGAGCATGGAGAAGACCGTGAGGAGCTCGGCGCGGCTCAGGGCGCGAAACGGCGAGATTCGATGGATGGCAATATTGAGGAAAAGCCAGATCACGAAGGGCATGAAGGCGGCCATGGGAAACTGCGAGTGGACATAGCTCCCCACTCCGTATCCCTGACCGACGAACACGATATAGGCAAAACTGGCGGCAACGGTGACAGCGCCAAGAATCAAGGCGCGCAGGGTGACGCGCAGCGGCGCATCGAGTTCCTCTTCCCGGGGCAGAGGCTCTTCAAACTGCGCCACGGCAGCTGCGCTCACGCGGCCACCGGGGGGCGGCGCCTCGACCAGGGCCGAGCCTCTTCGAGCTGTGCAGCCAGCCGCAGAAGGGTGGCCTCGTCGCCGAAGCGGGCGACGAACTGGCTGCCCAGGGGCATGCCCTCCCCATTCCAGTGGAGAGGTACGGACATGGCCGGCTGGCCGGTGGCATTGGCGACGTAGGTGAAGGGAGTGAAGGCGGCCATGCGCCGTCGCACCTCGAATGGATCACCGCCCGAGTAGGCAAAGCTGCCCAGGGGCACAGGCGCCGAACCGGTGGTAGGGGTGAGCCAGACGTCGTGGTCCTTGAAGAACCGGGCGACGCGCCTGGTCATTTGCTGCAGGACTTGCACGTGGGCGAGGTATTCGGAGGCGCTGATCCGGCGTCCCCTGGAGACGAAAGCCCATACGAAGGGCTCGAAGAACTCGGGCGCCGGAGGGCGGCCGGTCTTGCTGCCGAGGTCGTCGACGATCCAGCAGAATCCCGCCGCCAACACCGTGGTGAAGCTCTTCCACAAAAGCTCGAAGTCCACATCCGGACTCGCTTCCACAACCTCGTGACCCAACGCGGCGCAGAGTTCCGCACTGGAAGCTACGGCGGCCTCGGCGTCCGCGTCCACCTCCCCGGCCAAAGGATCCCTGGCGGTGAAGGCGAGGCGCAGCGCGCCCGGATCGGCGCCCACTTCCTGCAGGAAGGGCCGCCGGGGAGGCGGGGCCCAGTAGGGATCCCCCGGGTCGGCCCCGGAGGTCGCGTCCAGCAGCGCGGCGCTGTCGCGCACCGAGCGAGTCAGGGCATGCTCGGCAACTAGGCCGCTGAAGATGTCGCCGCAGTCGGGTCCGAGGGGATTGCGCGCCCGCGTCGGTTTGAGTCCGAACACCCCGCAGCACGAAGCCGGCACGCGAATGGATCCCCCTGCGTCGTTGCCATGAGCCATGGGGACCAGACCGGCAGCGACGGCCGCCGCCGAACCGCCGCTGGACCCGCCCGGAGTCCGCTCCAGGTCCCAGGGATTGCGGGTGGGTCCGAACAGCCGGGGCTCGGTGGTCGGACCCACTCCGAGCTCCGGCGCGTTGGTCTTGCCCACCACAATCAGGCCGCAGCGCTTGAGGCGCTTCACCAGCTCGGTGTCATGCTTCGACACGTAGTCCCGCAGGAAGGCGGTGCCCTGGGTAAAGCGGAAGCCGGCGTACTCGGCCAGCAGGTCCTTGAGCAGGAACGGCACCCCCGCGAAGGGGCCGGAGCCTGGACTCCGCGCCCTTTCCCGGGCGTGTTCGTACATGGGTGTGATCACCGCATTGAGACGAGGATTCAGATGCTCTATGCGGGAGATGGCCGCCTCCACCAGTTCGGCGGCGCTGATCTCCTTTTTGCGCACCAGCTCGGCCTGACCGAGGGCGTCGGTCCAGGCCAAATCTTCCACTGCGGCCATCTACCTTTCCCATTTCCAGTCGCGAGGCGCCCAACTCCTTCCAGAAATATAATTAAGACCCTGTTTACTCTCAAATTAAAGGCTACCTGCCAGGCCGCGGGCAACTGAACTTTCCACTTGCAGCAGCGGTCTCGGTTCTTCACCTTCTAGACAGCAACCCAAGAGAAGTCCTCACCTTGGGGGAAACCCGGAGAGAGTTGAAGATCATTCGTTTTATTCAAAGAAGCGAGGTGGGCCCTGTGATCTGCGCCATGATTCAGCTCCACGTGGCCGGGCACTGCCATTCGCGGGACCTCGGCAAATATGAGGATATCGACCACAATTAGCAGTCTGCTGGCGCTGTTGCTGATCGCCGGTGCCGCCGCCCAGGTCGATGCGGGCGCCGCCCTGGGATCTCCGCAATTGACCTCGGCGCGGCCGTTTCTGCGCTGGGACCGGCCTCCCTACCGCAACTACGCCATGAAGGACTACCGCAACTACCCCAACCACACCGTTCCATACACCGACGAGCCACGGACCTTCTACGGCCCTCTGGGCACCGAGTTGATCACCGGCTACGATCTGTACTCCTGGAACGAGAACCGTGCCCCCGGACAGGAGTATGGCAGCTCCATCTTCAAACCAAACGAGATGTACAACCTGACCTGGAACAAGGTCTACGACGCCACGGTGCTGGGCCGCGACGGCTACGGCAACTGGGGCTACAGCCTGATCGTGGCGGACAACATGATCGCCCGCCTTTCGCCGCTGGTCCTGTCGATGACCGATTTCAACGGCTTCCGCTTCGACCTTGCCCTGCCGCGCCTCAAGCTCACCGGGCTGGCGTCGCGCATAGAGCGTCCCCACGTCATCCGGATTGCGTCCAACTGTTGCCTCTGGATGGACGGCATGACCCACTACGCCGACGACTCCACCCTTCTCGCGGGCGGTCGTGCCCAGGCCGAACTGGGCAGCGCCACCCTGGGCGTCAACCTCGCCAACTCTCACGTCTACCGCAGCACCATGCCGGGCAACAGCCTCCGGGGCGTACTGCGGCCCGAGCAACCCCTGATAGACTGGGTGATCGTGCGCTTTTCCGACGACTCGCCGGCCGACAACATCGGCGGCGCCCTGGTTCAGCAGGTGGTGCTCGTGGTCAACGGCGAGCAGCGGCCCGACCTCCGGCCCCGCGTGATCCGGCACCAGGCCGGCGCCTCACCCCAGGTGGGGTCCCTGTCCGCGGCGACGGGACGGTTCCGGGCCGTGGATTACCGCCAGTTCCGCGGCCATCGCCTGTTCTACCGCGGCCGCGACCAAACACCTCTCTTTGCCGACTACTTCTACCGCCTCGATCACGAAGCCGGCGTGGACGTGAGCGGCGCTGCACAGGTCGGCGGCCTGGTGGCCAATTTTCACCTGGAGCCGGCGGACGCTGTCCTGCGCGCCGACGGCGAGGAGCAACTGGTTTTTCTCTTCGACACCTCGGGGGAACCCCGGGTGGAGTCGGTGGAGGTCGAGGCCCTGCTGGGGAACGACTTCAGGGTGGACGTGGCCACCTTGACCGAGGTCAGCGCCCGGGCGAAGAACTACTACTCCCGCTACAACACAACCTTCTACCGCACCGCGGCCCGCTCCGCCGGCAACGTCCGCGACGGCGCCAACCTCAGGAAGCTGCGCTTCCAGGTGGGAGAGAACACGGGGATTTCCACCTTCAGCGCGGACCTTGCATTTTCCATTCCGGGGTTGGAGGTGAAAGGGGAGTACGCCTTCTCCACCCTGTATTCGCGCTATCCTGCACACGCGGGGGGCGAGCCCGACTTCGGCGCCGGTCCCCGGTTCTCGAGCCGGGGCAGGGCCTACTACCTCAACGCAACCCACTGGCTCTCTGGCGGAAGGGTGGGGGCCGAGCTGTTCTCCACCGACCCCCGCTTCACCACCAGCTACCGCACCTACCTGGCCGGGCAGCCTCCCCGCGGCAATGTGCTCGGCATGATCAACGAGACGGTATACTGGGACCTGGTGCAGGACAACGACGACGGCGACCGCTTCCCCGACCGCAGGGTCGGCAACATCGAGGGGTTCGCCATCGACGGCGAGGCATTCGACCTGGACGGCGTCTTCCTGTCCCAGGACGCCGACAGGGACGGCTTTCCGGAGATCAACCGCGACGGCGACCTCGTCCCGGACTTCGAGGAACCCTTTCTGATGTTCGACGTCGAACCCAACTCCTATGTCTACGGCCTCGACCGCAACCACAATGGCGAGCCCGACCATCGCGAGGACGACGGCCACCCCGACTATCCCTACGACCACGACCAGGAGGGCTACCATCTCTTCGCCCAGATCGACCTGCGCCGCAACCTGGCGCTGGCCCTGGGGCGCTACCAGGTAGATCAGATTGCCGGCGGGGGCCGAAACTGCACCAGCTATGCCATCCTCAGCTTCGAGAGGAAGTCGGTGGACGGCCGCCAAAGGCTCTTCTTCGAGAACAACCTGCGCCAGGTCCAAGACGACATCCCCGACGAGTACCTGGTGATGAACGAGAACTCCGACCGCACCCGGATTTTCGGCTTCGGTGGTCTGGGCGCCGGCAACAATATCGAGTTCATCCTGGTCAACAAGCCGCCGATTTTCACCAGCCACTTCACCCCGGACCTGCTATTCTTCCAGGACAGCTACGTCAACGAGACTTTCCTGGAAGGCCGCGTCTACCCCTTGCCCGCGCTGGAGGTGGTGCAGAAGCTGCGCTTCCAGGCCAACTGGCAACGGGGCGGGCGCCTCTACAACGGCCGCTTCCAGCGCGGCCGGAGGCTCGATTTGTTGACCTGGGTCAATCGCATCCAGTACACCCGGAGCTGGGGCCGCCTGAGCCTCACCCCCCAGTACAAGCTCATGCGGCTTTGGCTGCGCGACGCCGACCGCGGCTCGGAGCTGCGCAGCGAGCTGCGCTCCATCCCCATCCTGCGCCTGGAGTACGCCCTGTTGCCGCGCACGAGCCTGCGCTCCGGTGTGCAGGGATTTGGCGGCATTCCCTACCGCCGCAGGGAGCATCGCTCCAGGCGCGACAGCTTCGCTCAGCGCACCGCCTTCGCGACCCTGATCAACCGCTCGAAGTACTTCGGCTACGATCTGGTCTCCTTGGTGGGGATCACGCGGGACCAGAAGGTCTACGACGCGGAGTTCGAGGGCCTGCGCGCATACGATCGCTGGTCGTTCTTCGCCCGCGCCCTGGTGGGCTTTACCGAGTTCGGGCGTCCCATCTGAAAATCCGGTTAGGGGGAGGAGTGAGATGGAGGATAGTGCGATTCGCCTGCGGGCGGCGAACAAACTGGCGGGTCTCCTCGGAGATGACCTGGACCTTTCAGGGGCCGACCGCGGGTTCAGCCTTTTCTACTCCGACGTCGGCCTGGAAGTGGACAAAGGCGGAGGCATCGCCGCCCTGTTCCTCTACTACAACCGCAGGAAGACCACCTTCCTGAAGCCCTTCCTGCGCCTGCCCGACCCGGAGAAGCCGCACCTGCGCAGCGCCGCGGGCATAACCCAGCACCTGGGTCGCGCCCGGGCGCGGATCGCCTTTTGCAGCCACAACACCTGGGTGGTGGATTGCGAGGGCCTGCCGGGGCTGGAGTTCAATCCGGGAGGCCACCCGGGCCTCACCGAGAAGCGCCGCAGGGAGGTGGACCGAAGAACGCTGATCTTCGATGGCTATCTGCCCACAGTGGACCGGCGCGACCCGGACTTCACCTTCCCCTTCGTCCTCGGCCTGCGCATCGTCCGGGGCGCGGCGGCCGGCGGGGACGGGCTGGTGGAGCCACTGCGCATCGACGCCGATTCCCGGGGCCGGCTGGTGCTGGTCTTCACGGCCCGCGTGCTGGAGGTCGACCACCACTCCGTTATCACCAGGCTGAAGGGGGCGAGCTCCTCGGCCGCGGCGGCGATGCAGCGCACCATGGCCTGGTGGGCCGATGCCATGGGCGGACTCGACCTGGCCGCAGGCGACCCTGCCGAGGCCGCGGTGCTGGCGCGCGCCGTCTACACCCTGCTGAGCAACAGTGCGGCGTGCCCCGGCCTTCTGCAGGACCGCATCGGCGCCTTTCCCAGCAGGGGGACCTATCCCTCCCCCTATCTCTGGGACAGCTGTTTTCAGAACCTCGGAACGGAGCTATTCAATCCGCGGCTGGCCGCCGACAGCCTCATGCTCTTCGTCGAAAACCTGCGGGTGGACGGCAAGATGCCCGCTTTCATCTGCTCCACCTGGGTCCACCCAGGACAGTCGCAGCCGCCCCTGGTGGGCTGGGCCGCAGCGAGAATGGTGGAGAAAACGGGAGACGAGCGCCTTGCCGCCCGGCTTCTCCCCGGTCTGCGCCGCAACACCCGGTGGTGGCTCTCCCAGCGCATGACCCGCTTCGGCCTTGTGGCCGCCCTCAACGGAATGGAGGTCGGTTGGGACGATTCGCCCCGCTTTGACCAGGGCCCCATCGTCGCCTGCGATCTCAACAGCTACCTGCTCCTGCAGATGCGCGCCTGCGCCCAATTCGCCCGCATCGGAGGCGACGAGGCCGGTGCCGAAGAGCTCGGGGCACAGGCAGAAGCATATGCCGCCCGCATGGTGGAAGTTCTCTACGACCGGGAGACGGGGCTGTTCTGGGACCTCGGCGTAGAGCACGGCCATCCTGTGCGCATCAAGACCCCGGCGTGCTTCCTTCCCCTGCTGGCGGGTGTACCGCTGCCCCCGGGGGCGGCAAAGCGGGCTGTCGCCGACTACCTGCTGAACCCCGCCTGCTTCTTCGCCGAGGTGCCCTTCCCGGTGGTGGCCTACGACGAGCCTTCCTACCAATCCGGGCAATGGTGGCGGGGCCCCACCTGGATCAACGTCGCCTATCTCATGCTCATGGTGCTCGACAAACTGGACTTCACCGAGGCGGCGACGAGCGCCCGCGAGCGCCTCTACCGCATGATGGTAGCTGACGGCAACCTGCGCGAGCTGTTCGATTCACAAACCGGGGAGGGCCTCGGCGCCTTCGAGTACGGCTGGACAGCGGCCATCTGCCTGCGCCTGCATCAGGAGCTCGGCGAACCTTGATCGGGCGCTCCTTGCTGTCTTAATTTCAAAATCGAACGACCGGGCGGCACACCCCCCAAATTCTGCCTGAGGGAGCTCATGGACTCAACCATCATAGCCGATATCAGAGAAGAGTACGACGAGAAGGGCTACGTAATCGTCCGCAACGCCATAGACCCGGACCTGGCTCAGGAAAGCGTCGACCACGTCCACTGGCTCTGCAAGAGACATCCGGACGTGCGCCCGGAACGTTTCCATCACGCGATGCTGGTGCACGACCCGTTCATGCACCGCCTCGCAGGTGACCATCGCCTCCTCGACATCGCCGCCCGGTTCATCAGCCCCGGCGTCGCCCTCTTCGGTGCCCACTACATCGCCAAAAAGCCCTTCGAGGGCCAGGCGGTACAGTGGCACCCGGACGGGGCCTACTGGCCTATCGAGCCCATGGAGGTGACGTCGCTCTGGGTCGCCGGAACCGAATCGACGGTGGCCAACGGCTGCATACGGGTTCTCCCGGGAACCCAGAACAATCCCCTGATGGAACGCAGCGAACTCGTCGACCTCGACCCGAAAAAGTACGTGCTACACTTTGGGATGCGTCCGGACCAGGTCGACGACACCAACGCGGTGGACCTGGAGCTCGGTCCAGGAGACGTCTCGATCCACAATCCCAGGATCATCCACGGATCGAACCCCAACACTTCGGCCAGATGGCGCGTGGGACTGACCCTGCGCTACATCCCCACCACCACCTGGGTCAAGAGGGATCACCACGAGTGCATTCTATTCCGCGGCGAGCCCGACCCCGCAATCGCCAACATCTATGCCCGGCGCCCCGCTTTCAAGCCCGGAGAACACATGCCATTCCAGGGCTGCGAATCGTGGAACGACTGACGCAGGGCCGCAAACAATGAATCCGAAAAAACGTCCGAACCATCGATTGTACATCAAGACCCTGCGCAAAATGACCCCTGAGAAAAGGCTGCTGAAAGCCTTTGAGCTTTCTTCTTTTGCAAACCAACTTTTTGTCCATGGGTTGAAAAAGAAATACGCTCACCTCTCGGCGCCCCAGTTCTCGCGGATGCTCAGAGATCGCCTGGATAGATGTCACAACAGGAACTACTGAAAAAGGTCGTGGAAACGCTTGCCCGCTACGACATCGACCACATGATTACCGGTTCCGTGGCTTCGAGTCTTCAGGGGGAACCGCGATCGACCCATGACATCGATGTGGTTGTTGCCATGCAAGAAACTGACATCGAGAACCTGGTTGGTGCCTTTCCGCCACCCGCCTACTACCTGGATGCAGAATCCATGCGAGAAGCCATTTCCGACAGGTCGATGTTCAACCTGATAGATCTAGTAGAAGGGGATAAAGTAGACTTTTGGGTTTTGACCGAACAAGCCTTCGATCAGTCGCGTTTTACGCGCAAGTACGCAGAAAACGTGTTGGGAGTGAACTTGAAAATATCCAGTCCCGAAGATACCATTCTTGCTAAATTGCAATGGGCAGTGAAGTCGGGAGGAAGCGAGAAACAGTTCACGGATGCCTTGCGCATCTTTGAAGTTCAACACGCCGGTTTGGATCTGAACTACCTGAATAAATGGGCGGTCGCTTTGGGTGTCGAGCAAATGTGGAACCGCCTGCGAGATACTGCCGAAATCGTTTAGGGACCACTGCTGAATCCACGTTGGCCCCGACCTCCCCGATCATTTGATTTTCGCGCCCAACCGCGCGGAAGTTGCGCTCAGGTCCGAAGACTGAACCCGGACACGAACGCGCTGGCAGGAGTTTTCTTACTTCATTCCCCGGTTTGAATTCTCGTAGGCCGCCAGGAACTCGTACACCTGACGGTGCCAATGGGCGTCGCTCAGGGCGTGATGGGCCTCATTTTCCGGTTCGGGCAACTCGGGATTGCCGAGCCGCCAAGACCACTGATGCAGATCCCAGCACTCGAATGGCCAGTTTTCCGGCAGGCCGTTCAGGCCATAGGGCAGCAACCTGGTGACCAGGTACCAGTCGTAGGTAGCGATGTAGGACCAGAACTCGGCCGGGGAATCGCCGACAAAGGCTAGAAAATCCGACCCGATTTCCTGCAGGCTCTTCCAGTCCCCGGAATCCCGCGGGGACAAATGCGGGAGCACGTTCTCCTTTGTCCAGGGGAGCAGTTCGCCGGGGGTGAACTCGGTCGAGATGGCATAGAACTCGCGGCCGTCCTCCGCCAGGGCGCCAAGGCTGATGAGCTCCACATGCTTTCCGGTGTCGTGGTACTCGGTGTCGATCCAAAATCGCATTTTAGCACGAATCCTTTCCTGCTGGCGGTTGAGGTCCTTTAGAGCCTCCCGTCGATAAGAGCGAGCGTCGCCTCGATGCCGGCGATTGCCTCCCGGTCCGCCTTCAACGCCGCAGCGATCAACCTTTGTGCCTCTTCACGGTCCCCCGGTCTGAATGCTCCCCGGTCTTTCGCTGCGGCGCAGAGATCGTACAGCTTATTCAGTGACTGCAGCTCACGGTCGTAATGGGCAGCCGCTGCATCGAGCGGTTCGGCCGCCTGGGGAAAATGGGGGACGAGACCCCGGAGGTAGGCTGCGGCGGAAATGCGCCTCTCCCTCAGGACATGCGCGTGGTAGCGCGAAGGTTCCAGCGGAACGTCCTCCGACTGAAATGCTTCTTGCCAGAGTTCGTATGCCGAGAAGCCGTGTGGACTCTCCCGGCGCTTCGCATCCCTTTCGACATCGGCCGCAAACCGGGT
This sequence comes from Candidatus Latescibacterota bacterium, assembly GCA_965208105.1. Lineage (GTDB taxonomy): Bacteria > Latescibacterota > UBA2968 > UBA8231 > UBA8231. The sequence goes on along the minus strand of OZ242318.1, from coordinate 4,615,645 downwards.
TTCGTGGGCAAAGGCGACCGCGTTCCTGAGAGCATCCAAATGCAACTTCTTCTCGTTGACTGAGGCCGGCTGGTCGAAGACGGTGATATTGAACCACTCGGCCGGGTCGGTATGTCCGATGGCGTCATATCGAACGGTGTAGGTGTCCGCTACGAATGGATGACGGACCGAGTAGGTCTCATCCTCTACATTGTATCCCACGATCAAACCCCAGCAGTAGGCGCTGTGCGCTGGGTGGTCGCTCGCCTTCTGTTCGAGACTCATCGGCTGCCATGCCAGAACGGGGATGCCTCGCTGCAGACTCGTCCGCACCGCGTCTCTCGACTCCCGCTTGAGCGCAGGCAGATCGGCGCCCGTATCGCGCTTGGTTGCTTCGAAGGTACGGAACACCGCCAGCTGGGGAAGGAAGTCCAGCGCAGGCCCCCAGTCGAGGTTGTCGTGCATGAGGGGTCCGCCTCCCTCCTTCATCTCGAAGTGGAAGGCGTGGCCCATGATCCCCTTCAGCCGGTCTACGGACCACTGCGGCCGGCCAAGGGTCTGCATCAGGGGAACGAGGCAGGAAGGAAGTGTCTTGCCGCGGTCGGCCGGTTTGACATCTACCATCACGTTCATGGATTGGACCTCTTCTGGCAAAGTCTTCGAATCCATCTCCTCGCCGTGCGTTTTCTCAGCAAGGACGAAGATGAGGATTGGGACGATCACGGTGGTCGCCAGGGCAGGCACGATAAATTTCCTCCTTCCGTCCGGCATAGGGGAAAACGGCGCAATCAATGTCAACTATCTGCCGCTTCCCGCAACAAGTGCAGTAGCTTCCGCGCACCATCGTTCAACCCCTGACCTGAATCACGTAGGTCCTGCGGGAGACCTCTCGAAAGCCGAGTTTCGCTGCAACTCGCAAAGAGGCCAGGTTGTCCTCTCCTGTGCTCCAAACCGGGACCCGTCCCCCTTCCTGGAGCCGATTCGATACTATCGAGGCGGCGGCACTGCACAGGCCTCTTTTGCGCCAGGGTTCAAGAGTGCCGACCCCGATTTCGCCATGAAGATCAGTGACCCCGCTCGTGTGGGCTATTGACACCAACCGTCCCCCATCAACAGCTCCCGCAACAATTCCCTCAGAGAGCATCGCTCCCGCATCCTCGTAGCCACCACCCTGAATCTCGGCGGGTGCGGAGGCAATCAAGGGCAGGTCCTGCATGGTCAATTCGCGGACAAGTTCATCGGTGAACAATCTGACCGGCCTCGCCAACGAATGATAGACGTCGCCGTAGTAGCGTACTTTTACTCCGTAGGAATTCTCCAGCAGATCACCAAGCGGTCTGGCGCATTGTGAAGGCACACTGATACAACCCCAACCCTGCACCAACCGGAGCAATTCCCAAAGTGATCGTGGATCGGCACCAAATCCCATGGGTTCTTCTGAATCGAAGCGGCCTTGGACGATAGCCGCGCTGAATGAGGTGGGACTTCCTGCGACAAAGGCCTTGCACAGTCGTTTTCTCAAAAGGTATACCGACACCGCAGTCTCGGGGGTGTCACCCAGAGTATTCGCGAGCTCAGCGAAATCCGCTGAATTTAGTTGCATGCCGTCGTATGCCATTGAAACCATGATTCGAGCGGGACAACCTGAGCGCTCGAGCGATTGTACTTAACGATCTGCCGGTTTGCGCGCCCTGAGCTTTTCGAGGGATTGCCGAAGGCCAAGAAGCGACAGGGTCACGGCGCGAAACCGAGCGGCTAAACGAGGAGGGATAATTCTCAGGGGCACCTAAACTCTCCCCGATGTTCTCACACCTCCAGCGCCTGTTGCACCGCCTTCCGCACAACCTTCCTTTTATCGTTGGCAATGGACCGCACTGCAGCCAGGGCTTCGGGAGTGCCGATACTACCCAACGCACGCACTGCCTGGGAGCGCGGACCCTTTCGGGCATCCCTGAGACGGGAAGCAAGGAAAGGTACTGCCCTTTGGTCGCGGAAATCAGCAAAGGCCCGGATTACGCCAGATAATATCTCAAGATCGTCCGTATCGCCCAGGGCGATCAGGCTTTCGAAATAATCCTTGCCGATCTCTCGAAGGATCCGCACGGCCAGATCTCTTGCTATGTGCGCCGCATGTCGCGCGGGAAAGGAATCACCCGCAAACTTGATGTAGTGAAATGCCGCTTCCTCTGCCTCGTTTGCCCGTTCGGCCACCCAATCGCCGATATATTGAAAATCGGCATCTTTACCTGGGAAATGACGCATGGACGCCATTTCGATAGCTCCGCGAACGAGTTCATCCGTGGGAAGTTTGGGGAGAATCGCTCGCGCGAAGTTCGCGACCTCCGTTGCCTCTGGGCAAGAATCCTTTGAGGATGGTAAGCCCTCAGCGAGGGCAAGCACACCCGCGGGCGGCAGATGCCTCCCAGCCGCAATCATTGTTGCGCGAGCCAGACGGGGACTCAGAAACGTCTTGTGATAAAGTCGGAGTAGTGAACTCAGAAATCTCGGACAATGCTCGAGAAGTAGCGAAGCATGTCGTTGGGCCTCGTCGATGCTCAATCCCGGCACCTCTGCAGCGAGCAGATGGCATAGTACGCCCGAATCAAAGTAGCGGTTCGGAGCCAAACTCCACAGCATCTCTGAGATGCTTTTCTTTTGGGACCATGTGATTTCTGGGTTGCAGCAACACTCTTCAAGGTCGGAAATCACGTCGCCCTGCCACTGGCTGCCAAGGGCCTCCACCACTGCCGGCGCGCCCGTAATCTGGGGCCAGTTCAGTGTCGCCACGAGGCAATCGGGTGGTAGCGGGACTTTGAACACTACAGTGTTCTCCATTTCATGCGCGTAATCCCGGCCGCGCTCATACAAGATCAGATCGACCGATACAACGAAGCCGACGTCAGGTCCGGTATCGCCGCCCTCAGTAAATGTCGTGACGTGATAGAACCAAGTCGCCTGACGGATCAGGTTATGACCGGACTTCCGAGCTGGACGGAATCCTTCTCTGCGGATCGCGTCCGCGTTTTCCCGAGTGGTCGCGTGCCAAAGAATCTGCTTTCCCAAAAAGCTGTCGCTGATCGTTTGCATCAAAGGGATCCCTTTGATCAGGATTTCTGAAAATTCCTGGTTGGCCCTGACCTCACGTTCATTTAACGTTTTCCGCCACTTGCAAATCCCGGGCACTGGGTTGCTGAAGGTCGAGGCGCGAGCAGCGCCGCAGCCAAGCACAACCTTGTTACCGGATCGTGCGCTTGAAAATCCGACTAATTCCAGGGTTCTTTGTAAATTCTGAACCGTTGAACTGGTCTAACGCCACTGTGAACAGTGCTCTCGGGAACATCCCTTTCATGCACCTTGAATCCAAGTTTATCCAAAACCCTCACGGAAGCAATATTCTCTGCAGTGGTACTCGCTTGAATTGTGCTTGCCCCTAACGCGCTGAAAGCGAATTCGGTCATCGCTTTGGCCGCCTCCGTGGCATATCCCATGTTCCACCGAGATGGAATGATAGAATACCCCAGAAGCGTCAAGTCCTCCAACCTTCTGAGCACGATGAGACCCACTTCCGCGTCAGTCGACCGTTCCTTGATCACGAAAGCAAAGGCATCGCCAGCAACACGAGCCGATGCCATCTCGGCGACCAGTTCTTCGGCGTCGTTGCGATTGAAAGGGAATGGAACCCGCGACAAATGTCTTGAGACGTCCCAGTCCGAGTATAGGGTCCGTACGAACTCGACCGTACCTTGGTCTAAATCCTCGTAGTAGAGGCGATTACTCAGGGTAGGCTTGGATTCCACGCTATCTGCCTCACTTCCCCGTTCCCTGTCGCGCACGTTTCCAATAACGTTTTCTCTGTTACCGAACCCCCGGTGCGTAGCGAAAGAGGTTGCCCGTATGGGCCAAGGCGCCTATGAGGCGCCGAGGTACCGAAGTGTTAAAGGAATTGGGACTCGGCCCGATCACTAGCCGGTGCGTACGCCGGCCAACGCATGACACCTCTCCTAGTCCACGAAGTCATGGATCCTTTGGTACACGCCCAGCTTGGCCTGATCCAACTCCTGTCCATACTCCCGGAAAAACAAGGGGACCCACTCAGCGCCCAGATTTCTGCGAATAGTGTAGTAGGCGGCGACAAAGTCGAGATATCGGTCTCCAATTCCTGCATATCCCCAATCAATGTAGCCACTGAGGTGGCCCTTGAGGATCATGACATTGGGAAGGCAATAATCCCCGTGGGTAAACACCAGGTCTTCTGGCGGCAGGTGGGCTCGTATTCTTGCCAGTTCAGACTTCAGGACATTTCTGCTGCCCCCTTCGGGTATCCGGCCATCCAGCACTCCTGAATCAATCAGATCTGTCACCCACGCAAAATAGCGTTCAAAACGCCAATCCAACGGGCACGAATCGACTGGAATTGCGTGGATATCGCGAAGTCCATGAGCGAACATGCGCAGCAGCCTCGGGATATTTGTCCTGGCGTCTTCGTGGGTACCATCGACCCCGGCTATTCGGGTCATCAGCAGGTACTGCGTATTGTTTTCCTCGTGGAAGCATACCACCCTGGGCACACTCAGCCTGCCTTGCAACCAGGACATGGCCTCTTCTTCGGCGCGAAGATCAGATTCCTGGGGCGCGGCGAGCGCATCTCTGATTTTGAGGAACAAACCCGGCTTGCTCGGGTGAGCAAATGAGAACACGTCGGCGCACGATTCAGTCCTGAGGTTGTCGCCACTCGAGGCGAAACCCTTCAGATGGGCTCGGACCGGACCCGGTAGCTCCTCGACTATCAACGTCAACCTGCCTTCGAGAACTGCCTGAATTGCATTTCAATCGACGTTTCAGTAACCCCGCACCGCGAACGGTTGGGCGAAGGCGCAAGCGCGACGAAGCTGGTACGGGCGTGTCAAGCGTCAGTACTCGCTACCACCTCGTTCCAAGAAACCTCTTTAAGTTCTCGATTCTTTGTTCCCAGCTAGTGTTCCATCGCAAAGATAGGTTGACGAAATTGGGCCGCCGAGGCGCCCAGCGCACAAGGCGCCTGAGCGAGCCGTACCAGTGGTGTACGGCGAGTGAAGGCAACGCCGTGAGCCGGGATGGATCGGCGGAATAATGTCGACATATTTCTGCGACGGGACACTAGGGCCATTTATAGTGGCGTATCTTGGGATCGCGGTATTTGGCCCGGGTGTCCCACCACATCCCGATTCCCACCCCGCCCGAGTCGTAGCTTGCATCCGCAACCTGGTTGATGAGCTTGCCATGGACGTAGGTGGTCAGTGAGCGGTGCCGTGCCGAGATGACAAGGTGGTACTCGCGACCTTTCTCGAGCGGATAGTTGACGACGCTGAGTTTGGTGACGCCACGAACGTCAGGCTCGCGCAACGTCACGTTTATCGTCTGCCAGTCGAAATCGAATTCAACAAAGTAGAAACCTCTCCTGTCGTCTGAGACGCGGAACGGGAACTGCATGCTCGAACCTTCGTCAAGCGTGACCATAAGCGAATACTCGTAGTTCTTCCAGGTGGAATCGCCCTGGAACACGTGGGATTTGCGTTGGCCATCGAGGTTCCCAACCACTGTATCACCGTCGCGGGACCACTCGCCTGAAGCTGCGGTAGTGCTCCATCCGTCCAATCGGTCACCGTGGAGAAGCGACTCCCAGGGAATTCTGAGGCCTCCGGGGCGGCTGCGTCCATAGTCGTCCTCCGGACCTGCCGCCGCTTCGGGGGGAGGGGTCGCGGCCAGGAGAATCGCGAGCACGCCGAACAGGTAGAAATGACTCATGTGATTATCCCTATATGTTTTGCCATCAGCGCCGGCCGAGGAGGTTCGTGTCGAAGAGATAGGCCAGCTTGGCGAAGATCGCCCGGCGGCTGTCCTGGGTGCGCTGGAAAACCAGGTAGAAGTGACTCTCCGGCGTGAACTCGTAGTCCAGCACACAGTTGAAATTGTGATCCACCCGCTGCGCGAGACGCTCGTCGATGCGCTCGTAGTAGATGCGGCTCGAGGCCTTGCGGGTGAACTGATAATTGGCGCTGAAGCGCAGGAACCATGTCTCGCGATTCCCCTGCCAATAAGCTCTGCCGCCGAAAAACGAGAGGGTAGCCTTGTCGAAAAGGGTGGCATCTGCCCTCAGGTCGGTCTGCCGAACGTTGCGGTCCAGCCGCCTGCCGATCTTCTGGAAAAGTATGAACTCACTCCAGGTCGAGCTGTACCTCGCCTGCAGGTTGAGTTCTCTCCAATCGAACAAGGCGTCGTCGCGTTGTTCTCCCAGGCGGCCTACGGCGACGAATTCAAATCTATCCGCGTTCACGCTACCCCAGAGCGAAGAGTACCTTTCCCGGACCTTTTGGTCCTCATCGGTCTGGTGGTAAAACGTTGCCCTGATCAAATAGGACTGCAGCCTGCGGTCCTCCGGGTACTCATGTCTGTATCCGAGCCTCCCGACCCATTTGCGGTAGGCCTCGTCTTCCAGCCCCGTCTCGTTGGGGCGGAACCCGTCCTGAATCTCTGACAGCGAGAGGTTGGCGAACAGACCCTGCTCGTTGGACCAGTTGGAGGAAGCGTGATAAGCCCAGTGCAGGCCGTCTCCCACGTGGTTCATCACATACTGCATTTGAGTGGACCAGTCCCTCCGCAGAGCGATCCGCCCGTTCATTGAGACCAGGCTCAAGTCCCGGTCCGCCTGGTGCTTTTGAACCCCCATGAAACCTACGACCGCCCGCTCCCCCAGGTCGCGATTGACCCGGACATTCAAAAGGTTGGCCTGTTTCTTGCGGTCGCCGTCGTAGCGGTCGATCAATTTGCCGTAGGTGTCGAGCACGGCAAAGTTGTAGTCCCCTATTTTGCCGCTCGTCTTCAATCCCAGGTCAATTTCCTGAACCCGCCGGCTGTAGAACAGGTTCAGGGGAAGCCGGAAAAGATCCGCCCCATCGCGAAAGAAGGGCCGGCGTTCCGGCAGAGACAGCTCGCGGTCACTGGTCAAATCGATCAGGGTGGGATCGCTCTCCAGCTGGGAGAAATCCGGGTTGAGGGTGAGGTTGGTAGTGAAGTTGGTGGAGGGCTGGATCAGGAAATCCACTCCGTAGCCGCGGTCGTCCGGCAACTCCTCCAGGGCGCGATAGGTGGCATAGGGGAGAATGCCCAGCTTCCTCTGTTTCGCCGCGGCGCCGAGTGAAAGACCTCGCAGCTCGCCGAACTCCGAGATTCTGCCGAATTTCCCACCCGTATCGGACCAGGAATAGGATTCTCCGTCTATGGGATGGGCGCGCCAGAAATTGATCCCCCAGGTCGAGTTGCCCGTGGAGAAGCGCAGCTCGGAGAACGGAATGGCGAATTCAGCGGTCCAGAAGTCCTCTCCCTTCGCCACGCGGACGTCCCATCGGGCATCCCAGGTCATGGTAAAGACCGACTCGTTGCCGATGTGTTCATCCATCTGGGTTCCCAGGGTATTGACCCCGAACACGTAGCCGTTGCGATCGTCGTCGTAGGTGTCGAGCACCACTTCCACCGCGTCGTCGTGCCAGATGCGCGAGTCCCGGCGGGTCAGGGTCTCGCGCAGAAGGGTCATGTCCGGCTCGAAGCAGCGGAAGCCTACGTAGAGAGTGGCGTCGTCGTAGAGCACCATCGCCTCCGTCTTCAATACCGCCCGCACACCACGATTCGGCTGCGCTCGAAAAAAGTCCCTGGCTTTTTCGGCGTGGTCCCAGTCCTTCTCCGATAGATGGCCGTCGATCAGAATCTTTTCTTCGGCGCGCAACGCCTTCACCACCCGCTTTTCCATTGGGGAGGGTTCAGGGTGGTGACCCCGGGCGCAAACCGGGAGGCACAGGCCGGCAAAGGCAACCAGCAGGTAGACAAAGCTTGATCTCATATTCTTCCTTTTCACCTTCACGGCGTGCCTGGAGGCCGGGGCGTCGAGGCCGCGATCGGAAACATCCCCAGTCGGAACATGGCTATCGGCCTTCATCAGGGTAAAATTGCGCCGCCTTACTGGTGATAAATGAAGTTACCCTACCAGGCGAACAGGAACGATTCATTCGACAGATATTTCTCACATTGCCTGATCAGGCCTTCGGGCAGGGGGCCACCCCAGGCGCACCGCCGTGTCCGGGCCGCGATCAAGGCGCCTTCCACCGAGCGCAATGATGGCCTCGGTGCAACTCGGGCGTAGCCGGACAGAAAGGCTCCGCGCATGGCGGGATCATCCACATCCACGAGGAACCACCCCACGTCGTCGAGTTGGTAGCTCAAAGCACAGGTATCGAAGTCTATCGGCGCGTAGCGGCCTTCGTGCTCAACGCAGTTCCCCGCCCGGAAATCACCATGGGTCAACCCCCAGGACTCTCCGGATGCCTTGCGAAATTCGGTCAGGACTGCCACAGCCCTGCGCAATATCGACAGTTCCTCCCTGCTCAGCTTCTCGTCGCCCCGAGCGTTCCAGTAGTCACGGCTCACCTCTTCTACCTCCCCCATCCAGTCTATGCGGATCCGGTTGAAGCCTGCCGGCCACGACCATGCGCTCCCGTGGTTGTGTACGTGCCCGAGAAGCTCGCCCAAGGCTCGCAGGGTATCCTCCGACAGCTCGACAGGCTCATCCTCTCCGACCACGACCTCTCCGGGTACCCAGCGCTGGACCGTACAAACAGCCGCCGGCCCCTCCGGCCGATGATCGAGGAGTTGGCAAACTTCTCCGGATTCGTCGGGTACGGGAACCTGGACCTCGACCTGCGTGTCCCTGGCCAAGGCCAGGAGCCAGGCACAAAGTGATGCCACCTGCCGGTGTACCTCGACGAGGGGAAATGGTTCATGGGCGTAGCGGACGGTGACCAGGTGCGACGGGGTCTCACCCTCCGTGGCCACGCTGAGCGCGAAGTCATTGTAGCCGAAATTTCCCATCTGGCCTGCAATCGACATGGGACTCGGGGAGAAGCCGCACCGGGAGAAAGCCTCCTCAGCCAGCCGGCGCAGCCTGCTTTCCTGCTCCTCCCAGGGACGTCCGGTAATGTAACTATTCTGCCCATCCGCAAGGTCCTCGGACCGGTACTGGGGCTGTGGCTCGGAGTAGTGCCTTAACTGCGCCCAGGATTCAAAGCCGTGCTCGCGGGCCACGACGAGCTGGGCATCAGCCAACCGCCAGCGCGCTCCGTTCGGCCGCTCTGGATGGTGGGATTCGAGACGTTGAAGGGCGTCGGGATCTCCCGCCTGCAAGCCGCGTTGAAGGCCCCTGGCCTGCAGGAGTACCTGCTCGAAATCGAAATGAAATGAGAACGACACTGCAGCCATCACAGATCGGAATGGGCATAGAGATATATCATGCAAGGTCTTCCGGTATGCGAACCCGCGAAGGAATTGCCCGATGGGCCAGGCCGCCCCAGGGTCGCAGCGCAATTCGTGCTGATACTTGATACCGGGCTTCGTCGCACCTCAGCACGGGAACCGAACAGTCCTCTCTTCAATGCCCGACAGAAATATCCAGTCCATTGCAATCCACGACGCCGAAGTCTCGTACTCCATAATCGCGGTCCCCGATATCAACGGTGATGTTTGCCCCAGCCTTGCTGAACTCGGCAAATACCTCGTCAGCGTCCTTCACCCAGAGGAAAATACGGACTCCTGTTGCGGGTTCTTCGCCTCTGACGAAATGAATGGCGGCATTGTCGCGCCACACAACGGTATAAAAGCCTGAATCATGACTGAAGTCGAACTCGAATCCAAATACGTCGCGGTAGTACTCCGCCGTCGATTGGGGATCGGGAACCTGGATGACGGGTGCACCCTGTATCACCTGATTCACCTCGGTCTTTGGTGGTTTCGGCATCATGTCCTCCTGTACTCGAGATTCTCGATTGTTATTGTCAAATAAGCCTTACCGCGGGCAAAGCAGCGGAAGCGGTTGTTATATGACGGTGTGACCAACGAGGTCGGTCGGCTCCGCCATCCGAATTCAGGATGCCGCCTCCGACATGAGTGCGTTCACCGGCAGCATGAAGTAGGCACTGCAATCACCTTCATCCTCGTTGACAGCCGGCTGCATCCCAAATCCCATGGATATGTTGAGAGCGTGATTTTCGATGTTGCTGTAACAGCTGCGCTCTCGTACCTGGTAGCATTCAAGGTCACCTGCCCAAGAGATTGCCGATTGCTTCAGGCGTCTTCCTATACCGCGACGGCGATACCCAGGTCTGACGAAGAAAGCAACAACCTTGGCTTCGTGCACCGGCCGGCCGTTGCGCTCGAGCCCGGGCTTGTCCTCATCGATCCCAATCTGTTGCGTCCAGAACCTCAGATAACCGACCATCTTATCGCCAACATAGGCCACAAGGGTGAATGGCCCCGAATGGTATTCGCAGGTCTTGGCGTCAAGTCCGCTTCCTTCTCCTCGTTCGTCAGCGAACGCTATAAAGGTCTCCCAGGACGGGTGTGTAGCAACCAGCTGCTCTATCAGTACATTTTCATCTTCTGGCATATCAATCTCCAATCTATCAATCATAAATGAATCCAGCCTTCACGGCATTTTGCTGATTCGTATAGTGTCGCCTAGGAAGCCCTCGATTCTAATATTTTGGTCTTGCTTTTCTCATAACTAGCTATCACCGGCAACCAATTCGGGCAAATGTCGCCAAGTGGTCCTAGTGTCCCGTCGCAGAGATATGTTGCCATTATTCCGCCGATCCATCCCGGCTCACGGCGTTGCCTTCACTCGCCGTACACCACTAGTACGACTCGCTCAGGCGCCTGGTGAGCCGGGCGCCTCGGCGGCCCAATTTCGTCAACCTATCTCTGCGACGGGACACTAAGCTGAATTGAACATACGTTTGTACCCCACAACCTCAATCCCGGATCAGCGCCGGACAAGGAGGTTCGAGTCGAAAAGGTAGGCCAGCTTGACGAACATCGCCCGGCGGCTTTCCCGGTCGTGCACGAAGACGAGGTAGAAATGACTCTCCGGGGTGAATTCGTAGTCGAGGACCCAGTTGAAATTGTAGCTCACCTCCTTCAGCAGTTGCTCGTCCACGCGCTCGACATACAGCCGACTGCCCATTTTTTTGTGGAACTGGTAGTTCGCCTTGAGCCGCACGAGCCGGGTTTTCCGGTGTCCGCGCCAGTGCGTCCTTTCTCCGAAGAAATCGATGGTCACCTTTTCGAGCAGATTGGCATCGCCGAAAACGAGGACTTGGCGGATGCCGCTGTCAAGGCGCTTGGCGAATCTGCTGAACAGCACGAGCCTGTTCCAGGTTGAATTGTATCCGGCTTGGAGGTTGAGCACCTTCAAGTCGTACTGGATGCCGCCGTCGCCTTGTTTACCAAGATAGCTCGAAGCGATGAAGTCGAAGCGGCCGACATCGAATCCTCCCCAGAAAGACGAAAACCCTTCTCGCAGCTTCCTTTCCTCGTCGGTCTGGTAGAAGATGCCATACCTCAGTTGATACCATCTCAGTCTGCTGCCTTCTGGATACTTGTGGCGGTAGCCGATCTGACCGTTCAATTTGCGATAGGCTTCGTCCGTCAACCCGGTTTCGTTGGGGCGGAATCCGTTCTCTATCTCCTCCACCGCCAGATTCCCAAACCAACCGCGCTCGTTGGTCCATCTGGTCGACGCGTGGTAAGCCCAGTTCGGCCTTCCCTCCACGTGATTCACCACCGACTGCAACTGGGCGGACCAGTCCCTTTGCAAAGCGACCCGGCTGTTGAGTGAGAGCAGGCTGAAGTCGCGGTCGGCCTGGTGCTTTTGAATGCCCATGACGCCGACCACGGCGCGGTCCCCGATGTCGCGGTTGAGGCGCAGGTTGAACAGGTTCGCCTGCCTTTTGCGGTCGTCTTCGTAGCGGTCCACCATGCGCCCGTAGGTGTTGAGGAGCACCAGGTTGTAGGTTCCCACCTTTCCCGTGGTTTTCAGGCCGAAATCGATCTCCTGCACCCGGCGGCTGTAGAACAGGTTGAGAGGAAGCTGGAAGAGATCGGCGCCTTCGCGGAAGAAAGGCCGGCGCTCGGGAAGGGACAGCTCTCGGTCGTCGGAGACATTGATCTGCGTCGGATCGCTTTCCAGTTGGGAAAAATCGGGATTGACGGTGATGTTCGAGGTCAAGTTGGTCGAGGGTTGGATGAGAAAATCCACTCCGTAGCCACGGTCGTCGGGCAAACCCTCCAGGGCCCGGTAGGTGGCGTAGGGGAGAATGCCCAGTTTCCTCCCCTTCGACGCGGCGCCGAATGACAGGCCCCGCAGCTCGCCGAACTCTGAAATCCGGCCGAAATTTCTCCCCGTATCGGACCAGGAATACGATTCCCCGTCTATGGGATGGTTGCGCCAGAAATTAATCCCCCAGGTGGAGCTGTCCGTGGAGAAGCGCAGCTCGGAGAACGGTATGGCGAATTCGGCGGACCAGAAGTCCTCTCTTTTCATCACCCGGGCTTCCCAGCGGGCATCCCAGGTCAGGGAGAAGACGGACTCGTTGCCGATGTGCTCGTCCATCTGCGTTCCCAGGGTGTTGACGGCGAACACGTAGCCGTTGCGGTCGTCGTCGTATGTATCCAGAATGACTTCCACCCCGTCGTCCTTCCAGATTTCCGCGTCCCTGCGGGTCAGGGTCTCGCGCAGCCGGGTCATGTCCGGTTCGAAGCAGCGGAAACCTACATACAGGGTGGCATCGTCGTACAGCACCATCGCTTCCGTGCTCAATTCCGCCAGGACACCCCGGTCCGGCTGCACTCGAAAAAAGTCCCTGGCCTTGTCGGCGCGCTCCCAGTCCTTCTCTGACAAATTTCCGTCGACCAGGATCTTCTCTTCGGTGCGCAAAGCGTTCACCACGCGCCTCTCCACCGGGAGTTCAGATAAATCTCCGCCCCGGGAGCAGACCGGGACGAACAGGCAGAGGAAGACGACCACCATGCGCACGCAGCTTGTTCTCATAGCTCTCCTCTCCACAGCCGCTGCATCTCGGCGCTGGATTCCAACAGCTCGTTCAGCTTCCCCACCTCTTCTACCCTTCCGTCCTTGAGAACGACGACATGGTCGGCACGGCGCAATGCGGTGCGCCGATGGGAGACCACCAGGCAGGTGATCCCCTCCGTCTGGAACAGGCGGTCCCACAGCTTTTTCTCCGTCTGGACGTCGAGTGCACTGGAAAGATCGTCAAAGACCATGAGATCGGGTGCGCGCACGAACATGCGGGCTGCCGCGGTGCGCTGACCCTGACCACCGGACAGCTTCACTCCCCTGGGACCGATCACCGTGTCCAGGCCGTGGTCCAACTGGGCGACGTCCTGCTCCATGACACTCAGCCGGACCGCACCGGGCAAGTCGACCTTGTCCTCCGGCAGACCAAGCAGAATGTTGTTGCGCAGGGTATCGCTGAACAGACGAGGCACCTGCGGGGTGTAGGCGCAAAGGGGCGGCACCAGAAATTCCCCCGGGTCCTCCACCCTTTCCCCGTTCCAGAGGATCTCGCCTCCATCCCGCGGCAACAGCCCCAGCAACACCTCCAGCAGCGTCGTCTTGCCCGCTCCGATTCTCCCGGTGACCACGGTGAACGAGCCTCTGTCGAGTTCCAGACTGATATCCACTATGCCTCTGCCCGACTCGGGATAGCGATAGCTCAAATTCCGAACGGCAAGGTGAGCCAGCTTCGAGCCCGGATGCCGCTCCGGTGGGGCAGCGGCTGGAATCTCGCCGTCGAAGTACAGGGGGCGATGGTCCACCAGGGACTGCCTGGAAGCAGGGGGAAGGAGGTCGAACAGCCGCTCCAAAGCCACCTTCGTCCTCTTGTACTGGACGATGGCCCATCCGATGGCGTCCGAACTCGAGAACACCGACCGCTGCCCCACGTAGGTCATGAACAGGGCGAAGTCCCCCACCGTGAAGCTGCCCTCCCGCATGAGCTGCGCCGAGGCGACCATCAGGGCTCCGGTGGTCAGCGTAATGGTGGCCCCGTTGACCGCGGTCATGGCCGCGTCCAGGGCGGTTGCGCTCAACGCCGCCCGCCGCCTCGACTCGCTTTTCCGATCGAGATGATTCACCGCCTGTTCTTCGGTGGCCGCCACCTTGAGGGCCTGGACACCGCCGAGCAGCTCGCCGAGAAGACCGGTGAATCGGCTGGTCATCTCGCGGCTCTCCTGCCAGCGCGTTCTGATCCTCGCCGAAAGAGCCCTGATCACCAGGATGTTGGCAAAGGTCGGAGCGATGGCCACTACGGTGAGCAGGGGCTGGATGCTGGCCATGATATAGAGGGCGATTACCAGGGAGGACATCCGTCCCACAACCGATTGAACCATCATTATGGGCGAGACGACGCCGCGGGTGTCATCCCTGAAACGATTGACCATATCGCCGGTGCTGACGTCCCTGCGGGATGGGGGATTCTTCAGGATGATCTCGAGCATGTTCCTCGACAATATGGACTGCAGATACGCTCCCAGCCGGGGATGGACCACCTGGAACCACACCGCCAGGGCTTCGAATACCACGTTGACGACGACGAAGAACGCCACCAGGGTCCACGCGTCGAACGCCGCCGGGGCTTGTCCGCTCAGGGCATTGAAAATCTCCCGCAGAATCAGTCCGAGCAACAACGCGAACGACCAGACGGCCATGGACAGCGCCAGGGAAAGGGCGAACAGAGCGGGCTTGTAGCGCAGCAGGCGCCAGAGGTAGCCGTTCGTACTCATGCCAGCGCCTCCTCCAATCCCGTCTGCAGCAACCGGGAGAATCGCGAGTGCGGATCGGCCATAAGGGATTTGCGCTCCCCGCACTCCTCGATGCGTCCCCTTTCCAGAATCACGATGTCGTCGAGCCTCTGCACCGTGGCCAGGCGGTGGGCGATGATGAGAGCCGTGCGCCCCGCAACAAGCCCTTCCACCGCCCTCTCTATGAGGCGCTCGGTGTCTGGATCCAGGCGCGAGGTCGCCTCGTCCAAAATCACCAGCCGCGGATCTTTCAGGAACACCCGGGCGAAGGCGAAGAGCTGAGCCTCGCCCGCCGAAAATCCGCCGCCGCCGGCCGCCAGTTCCGTATCGAGCCCCCGAGGCAGCGCACCGTACCACCTGCCCAGACCGAGCTGCTCCAGGTTCTCGAGGATGCGGTCATCGCCGACGAGGGGATCGAACAGGGTGAGATTGTCCCTCACCGTGGCCTGGAACAGTTGTACGTCCTGAGTCACCATTCCCAGGCGCCGGCGCAGATGTCCCAGGGGAAGGTCGCGGATGTCCACGCCGTTCAGGCGAATGGCGCCCCGGTCCGGATCATAGAGGCGGAACAGCAGCCGCGACAAGGTGGTCTTGCCGCTTCCCGTGCGTCCCAGCACGCCCACCGCCCTTCCCGCGGAGATGTCGAGGGAGATATCGCCCAGCACTCGATTATTCGCGTGGTAGGAAAATGAGACGCGGTCAAGTTGCACCGAGAGACCGGCGTCGGGAAGTAAGGCTCTTTTGCCATCCGCCAGACCGGAGTGGACGGCGAGGAGCTCCCTGACCCGGGCGATGCTGGCCCTGGCCCGCTGCAGGTCTTCTATCTCGCTGACGACCTGGGTGATGGGAGACCGTATCGATTCCAGGTAGTGGAGAATCAGGTATACGGTCCCGATGGTAATTTCCGCTCTCTGGAACAAAAAGATCCCCAGAGCCAGAGCGGCGGCGTAGGCCAGAAACCAGGTCATGTGGGCCACGTACATTCCCACGGCCTCTGCCCTGCAGGCGCGCACAAGTGCTTTGAATGCATCTCTCAAACCGGAGTGGAAGCCCCGCATGACGTACTCTATGGCCCCACAGGTGCGAATGTCCTTTATCCCGGGGACCCGGTCTCCGAGATAGCCGTAGAGCTCCGCCCTGTTTTCGCTTTCGGCGTGCCAGCGGGACACCGCCCGACCGTACACCCTGGAGCTGGCAACCAGGTAGACGACGATAAAGGCGGCCAGGGCCAGACCCAGTCTCCAGTCCACCCACCCGAGGGCGATCACGATGCCGAGGGCCCACAGGAAGCTGCCCAACAGGCGGACGGCGAAGGCCGAGAAGAAGTTGGCCAGCTTGGTCACGTCGCCGTCGATGCGTTCAATCAGTTCACCGGTGGTGCGCGCGTTGTGAAAGGACATGTCCAGGCGCAGCACGTGAGAGGTAAGATCGGACCTGAGCCGGTTCGTGGCGCGCCAGGATATGTCCTCCCCGACGTAGGTGGACAATGCGGGCAGGAGCTGCGACACAAAGCCGCCGGCCAGGAACAGCAATGCGGCCAGGTACAGCTGGCTGAGGGCACCCTGGGCCGTGGCCGTGTCTATGAAGTAGCGTATGGCCAGAGGAACCGCAGCCTGCAGACCGGTGCCGCCGACCAGCAGCACGGCGAGCAACAGCAGTTTCCCCCGGTAGGGCCGGAGATATCTGACCAGGAGGGCGCAGTAGTCTTTGAGGGAGTCGATCATTCCCCAGAGATATCACGGGGCCATGGACAATGTCAAGCAGTGAGGTGAGACCTGGACCGCATCCTCGAGGCCGCCTTCGGCGCTTAAGCCGGGGAACAAAGCCCTTCCCGCAAACTCAAAATCGCTCGAATCCGGTGACCACCTCGACGAAGAGCCGGGTAAACTTGCGCTTCTCCTCCACCCGGGGATCGTCGAACTCGGCCTTGTGGCGATGAAAACCGGTGTTGGCGACAATGCTGCTGCCCACATAGGTGGATTTGATCGTCAACATCGCCAGGAAGTCGGTAGAGGAATGGCTGCGGAAGGACTCCACCCGGTCGATGGAGCGGAAGGCAAGACCGCGGCGGATGCCGAGAAAGGGCAGCCGAAATCCCTGCTGCCCCACCTGCACCATGATTTCGTCGCTCACCACGTAGTCCAGACGCAGGATCGGAGCCGCCCGGACCTCCCACACCAGCGGCCTCCTGTGCGAGTCCAGGGTCAAGCGCTGCCACAGCCGTTTGTACATGGGACGCAGGACGAAGCGCCTCCACTGCCAGCGGTAGTCCACCTTGTTCACCATGGTGTAGTCCACCCGGGTGTCCGGTGCCGACCCTGCCGTGCCCCCCGCAGCGAACATGCGGTTGTAAACGCGCTTCACCGTGGTCTCGAGGTTGAGCGGGGCGAAACGGGTGTAGCGCAGGCCGAAGAAGGAGGTGTGGACCCGGCTGTTTTTCTGCAGTAGTGGATCCGGGTCGGGCGCGCCCAGCGGCTCCAGAGGGTCGGGAACGCGGCCGGGATGAAAGAGGTACACGGGATCCGGGATGGTATCCTTGACCCGCTTGGAGTCGTGGTTGAGGTCCAGGGTGAAATGCCCGGGCAGGTCATGGCGGTAGGCGGCGCGCAGGTAGGCGGAAAGGGCCCTTCCGCCGGCGGCGATGGCGCGGAGGCGGTAGTAGCCGGCGCCCAACTCCAGTCCGGGCAGTGGACGAACCGCGGCGGTTAAGTGCTTCCCTTCGCGGTCGCGGTCGTAGGGATATTCCGGCTTGTCGTCGTTCTCGCGGGCGTCGATGACGCCGTTGTTGTTCATGTCGAGACCGTAGACGAACTCCTGTGGATCGGAATCGTAGAGCAGGAAGGGCTCCTCAAAATCAGGGACCCCGTTGGCGTTGCGGTCGTTGTCGGGAATATTGTCGTTGTCCTCGTCGAGGCCGGGAAAGACCCCCGCCTCCTTGGCCGGGCCCCCGAAGAAATCATTGACATTGTCATCGGCGTAGCGGTCGCGGTCGTCGTTGTCGTCCACCAGGGGAAATTCCGCCACCCTGTTTCCCTTGCCGCGGTAGAGCACCACCCCGCCTCGGCGGCTGTCGTAGCCGCCCCCGTACCGGGGCCCGATGCGGAAGAACTCCGCCCCCACCTGGAGCCGGTGGAAACGGGGCAGAGTGCGCATCAGATTCAGGTACCAGGCGCGGCTGTGGGTGTCGTCGTTATGGCCGCCGAGCACGGGAAATTTGCGGTAGAGAGTATTGGCGGCGATCTCGCCGCGCACCTTGAGCCCCACCAGATCGGCGCTGAAATCGACCCCGTAGAGGGTCTGGCCCCGAATTGAGCCCGTGGTCCACCGCGATTTCGGTCTGGTTGGAGAAGTCGCGCACGTTGCCGGGGGCGCGGCGCAGGGTAAGGCTGGAGACCCGTCCTCCGCCGGTGCCGGTGACGGGGATCTCGATGCGGTAGTCGTTGGCCACCACCAAACGAAACAGGGCGCGGCGCGGCGTCACATCCGGCGGCAGGGGGAAGATGACGGTTATCACGTCCATCCCGTTGGCCTCCCGGTGGTCCCGCACCCTTCTCCCGCCAGCCACCACCGGCTCCAGCTCCGGCCGGTAGTGGGGACTGCGGGGATCGCTGCTCAACAGGGTATCCACCCCCGCAGAGGTGCCTTCCAGGTCCATCACAACGCGGAACAGGGCCGCCCCGCCGACACCGTCCTCGGGGGAATCGTCGGCGAAGCGCAGGACGATGGACTCGGGCGGTTGAATCTCCGGGAAGGGCACGCCACCGCGGAGATAGCCGTCCTTGCGGTCCGCCTCGCTGTTGAGTTGCTGCTGGTTGACGAAGGTGGCCCCGAAAGAGAGAGCGCCGGCAATCTCCGTTTCCCAGTGTCCCCCGAAGGTATAGACCGGGTTGTTCTCGATTACGGTGAGGTCGCTGGTCTGGCGCAGGTCGTAGTTGTACCTCAGCGGATCGACGCTGACCGGGGTTGAGAAGGTGTAAAACCCGGGGAAATCCTTGTTCTCGAAGCCGCGCGAGGCCAGCAGGGTGAGACGGTGGGCGGGCGAGTGAATCTCCCAGCGCACCCCGTTGAAGGCGGTGCGCTGCATGGTCAAGGGAGAAAGGGTCTGACGGATCTCGTCGCCCACGGTGAGTGCGGCGCTGATAGTGTTGTAGGAGCTGCGGGCAACCAAGAGATTTTGAAAGGTAGCGCGATAGATCTCGTTCTTGGTGACGATACTTCTGCCCGGTCGCCGTTCGTCCATCAGGAAAGGACGATATCCTTCCCCCAGGTACTCACCGAAGAAATTGTAGCGTGGATCGTAACGGAGGCGGGCTCGGTAGGGCTTGAACGGGGTCTCCGCGTAGTTGGCGTAGGCATGGGCCGCGGGACGCTGGAGAAATTGGGGCGCATGGGGATCCTCGCCTCCCTGCAGGGCGGCCGGCGCCAACAGGGCCACCCCCAGGGCAAGACCGCTTCGGCGCAACGTTTTTCCGATGATTGCTTCAGTTGCCATTGCTTCCCGACTCACTCCAGCTCCTCGACCTCGACGCTGATCTCGAAGGGAAACTCCAGATCGATGCGCTCGGTGGGCAGCCCGTGCTCGTCGAAGGCCAGGACCACCTCGCGCAGGTGCAGGCGCACCGAGGCCACCTCCGGGTGCAAAAGGCCGAACACCAGCTTGCCGCGCTGCCGCTGCCCCTTGAACAACGGCCCGTCACCGCGGTAGAGCGATTTCTCCACGATGGCCAGACGCTGCCGGTACCACTGCTGGTCGTTGCCCCCCGGGCCGCGCCGGGCGCGGTAATACTCCTCGAAGGTGTGCACCGCCTCCCCCTTCTGCGTGCCCCAGGGACGCAGCCGGTCGCCGCGGTCGGTGACCAGCTCGGCGTCCCGCGCGGCAAACTGGACCCGCGGCCGGCCGATGTTGTTGAGGTCCACCTCGAAGACGGTGAAACGGTCCGGGGCGTAGCCCAGATCGTTGTCCATGCGGGTGCCGTAGGTGAAGGGGTTGAGATTGACCCGGCCCTCGCGGGCGTCGGGATACTCCAGGTTGAGGGCCTGCTTCGAGCGGTAGCTCACCTTGACGACCAGGCCCTCGGTGCGATAGACCGCGGCGCTGTCGGCCGCATCGAGGGAGTAGGCCGCCCTCTCCCCGGGCACGAAGGCGAAGCGCACCAGGTGGGACCTGGGCACCGGCAGGAGACCGCAGCCGGCGGCCACCAGCCACGCCGCCATCACGGCAGGGATCCACCTGGTCACGGTGCGCTCCCTTCTCCCGGGTTGCGAGTCCTGGTGGCCAGGTAGACCCGGTGGATCCCGGCGCGCTGCGCCGCCTCCATGGCCTCCAGGGTATGGCCGTGGGGGGTGCGGCGGTCGGCCAGAATGGTCAGCCTGATTTCCCGGCCCTCGCCCACGTAGGGCCGCAGCGCCTCTTCCAGCCCTGCCGCGTCGATCTTTTCTCCTTCCAGGTCCAACTGCCCCTTGTCGGTGACGTAGAGCTTGACGTGCTGCGCCTTCACGTCGGCCGGATCGGCCGCCGCCGGCAGCTCCACCTCGAGGCTGATGGGCCGGGCGAAGATGGTGGTCACCATGAAGAAAATCAAAAGCAGAAACACCCCGTCGATCAGAGGAGTGAGGTCCGGCTTGATCTCGTCCCAGAAAAGTTCGCCTTCAGGGTCCATGGCCCTCCTCCTCCATGCGGGCGAAGATCACCTCGCGGATCCCCGCTTGGCGCGCCAGGTCCATCACCAGGACGACGCGCTCGTGCTCGACCTGGGGCGCCGCCTCCAGCACCAGGGCCCGGCCGCCCTCGCCGGCCGCCTCCTTGAAGACCTCGGCCAACTGGGCCGGCTCCACCGTGGAGCCGCGTACCTGGATGGCCCCCGAGGGGCCGATGTAGACGTTGACGTCGCGGTCGACCTCCGGCGCGGCCGCGGTGGCCGACACCGGCGGCATCACCACCTCGAGCCCGCGCAAAGCGTAGAAGGCCGTGGTGATCATGAAGAACACCAACAGCAGCATGACGCAGTCGATCAAGGGCGTCAGGTCCGGATGGTCGGATTGGTCGAAGCCGGGGGCCCCGGCTTCGTCGTAGATGTTCACCGGCGTTCCTCCTCCACCAGGGCGCGGCCCAGCGCCTGGGTGTAGAGCTCCAGGCGCCGCATGACGCGGCCGGCGCGCAGCGCCAGGTAGCGGTGCAGCACGATCACCGGGATCGCGATGATCAGACCCGTCGCCGTGGTGATCAGCGCCTCCGAGATGCCGTCGGCCACCTGGCTCGGATCCCCCACCCCCGCCGTGGCGATGGCCGCAAAGGCCTTGATCATCCCCGTGATCGTGCCCAGAAGACCCAACAGCGGAGCGATGCTGCCAATCGTGCTCAGAACCGGAAGAAACTGGCCCAGATACTCGCGGCAGGCCGCGTTGGCCTCCCGACCCAGCTCGGCGCGCTGCTCCGCCGCTCCCTGGCCCTCCTCCAAAAGCGCCAGATACTTGCGCTGCACCGCGGCGTAGACCGCCGCCAGCACCCCCTTGCGCTGAAGCAGGTGGGCCAAAAGGTCGGCCCCGTCCAGTTCCTCCTTCCGCGCCAGAACCGCCTCCATTTCGGCGCGGGCGCCCTCGTCCCCCGGGACCCGCAGCAGCACCCACAGGCGCTCCAGACCGACGGTGAGCGCCGTCAGCGAGCACAGCGCCAGGGGCCACATCAGCGGACCGCCCTTGTCAAACTGATCGAGAAGGAAGGAATCTATGCCCATGAAGTATCTCCTCGCCTGATCGGCGGGTTAGAGTCGGTAGTCGCGAATCCAGTCGCGGTGCTCCCGCGCAAAGCGCAGCATGGCGCCGTACTGCGGATCGGCCTCCCCCCTCTGCAGCAGGCTGTCGTAGACGGCGGCGGCCCGGCGCCACTGTCCCGTCTTCTCGTAGCACACCCCGATGTTGCAGCGCGCCGCCATCTCCGACAGGGTGCCGGGAAAACGCTGCGCCACCGCCTCCAGCTGCCGACGGGCGCCCTCGTAGTCGCCGCCGTCGAAGGCGGCCATGGCCTCCTGGTAGAGGCGATCGGCTTCCAGGTCGGCCAGATCCACCAGCAGCCGCGACGAGCGCCCGGCTTCCGGGCTTTGGGGATAGCGCCGCCTCAGGCTCTCGTAGGCCTGGCTGGCGCGCTTGTAGTCTGCGCGGTTGTAGTGGTAATCGGCGAACATCATGGCCGCCCGAGGGGCCAGAGGACTTTGGGGGAAGCGCTCCTGCAGGAGTTTCAGGGCCTGCTCCATGGCCGCGGCGTCCTCTCTGTGCAGATGGCACCAGGCCAGGGCGAGCATAGCCTCGGGAAGGCGCGGGCCCAGAAGTACTCTCTGGTAGGCCCGGGATGCCCGCTCGTAGTCCCCGAGCAGGTAATAGTTGTCCCCGGCCAGGTAGGCCGCTTCGTGGCCGTCCGGGTGAGCAGGAAAGCGCTCCGCAAGATCCTCGAAGACCGCAGCGGCGCGGGGGTACTTTCCCAGGGTGTAGTAACTCTGGCCAAGGTAGAGGGCGGCCTGGCGGGAAAGATCGCCCTGAGTGCGGAGCGCCAGCAAGGCCTGAA
Source organism: Candidatus Latescibacterota bacterium (assembly GCA_965208105.1). Classification (GTDB taxonomy): domain Bacteria; phylum Latescibacterota; class UBA2968; order UBA8231; family UBA8231. The sequence goes on along the minus strand of OZ242318.1, from coordinate 4,593,426 downwards.
AGCTGAAAACCGCCCCCTCGTAGTCCTCCCCGTTCATGGCGGCGATCCCCATCAGGTAGAGGCGGTGCGAGCGGTCGCCGGGCGAGAGGGGGTCGGGTTGGATCTGCGCCAGGACCGTGCGAGCGGCGTCCCAGCGTTGCTGCGCCAGCAGAATTTCGCCCTCCACGAGGCGGGCGCGGTGGGCCTGGAGGTCGTTTTCGCTATCCAGCCCCTGCAGCACCTCGAGGGCGCGGTCGTAGTCTTTCCGGCGGTGGAGAAACCGCGCCAGGCCCATGGTCCATTCGCCGCCCTCACCGGGGTCCGTCGCCTCGGCGCCCCACCGGACCAGTTGCTCCGCGGCCTGCTCCGCCTCCAGCAGTTGCCCCAGGCACAGGGCGATGGTCTGAATGGTCTGCGCCCGCAGCGCCGCATCACCGGCAAGGTAGGCGCGAAGGTCGTCCAATGCCCGGGCGTATGCTCCGGTCTGGTAGCGCGCGACGCCGCGCAGGTAGAGGCGGTCGTGGTCAAAAGGCTGCTGCAGCCGGGTGGTATCCAATGCGGCCAGGATGCGGATTACCGAGTCGTACTGGGCTGCCTCGAAGGCGATTTCGGCACGGGAGTAGCTCAACTGGGCCCGGACCGACGGGTCCACGGCCCGGTCGAGGGCGTGGTGGACCACCCGGCGCGCCTCGGCCCAACGCTCGCGGACAGTGAGCAGGCGGGCCAATACCATCTGAGCGCGGCCGAACTCCGCGGACTCGGGCCCTATCCGGGAAAGCAGCTCCAAGGCCCGGTCGCTCTGCCCCTCCCCCTCCAGAAGCACGGCCAGCTCCATGCGAGCGAGGTCGCGCAGCTCCCCGTCGCCGCCGGCCGCCAGGTCCTCGTAGTGGCGCAGCGCCTTGGCCCTGGCTCCTTCCTCGGCATAGAGGCGCGCCAGGTGCAGCCTTCCCCACATGGCCACCCGGGTTGCGCCGTATTCGCCGGTGAGCCTCTCGTAGTGCTCTCGCGCGGCGCCGGGACGGTCGAGACTTTGCAGGCAGATTCCGGCACCCAGCAACGCCTCTGCCGCCAGGCTGTCCACCCGGGTGCTCTGCAACAGGCCGTGATAGACTTCAAGAGAGCGTGCGTGGAGGGAGTCGGAGGAGGCCGGGTCTGCCGTATCCTGGGCGGCGAGGCGCAGGGACTCCGCCTTGAGCAGTCGTGCCCGGTCGACGGGAACGCCTACCTCTTCGGCATAGGAGCCGAAGGCATCTATGTAGAATCCATACATCTGCGCGGCTTCGAGATAGCGCTCCGATGCGAAGGCCAGAGCCATCATCTCGGCCTGGACCAGGGCGCGGAAGAATGGATCCATCACCTCCTCCAGGGCGGTGCGGTAGGCCGCCAGGGCCTCGTCCACGCGCCCGGCGTCGGCATCCATCTCGGCCAGGCGCAGATAGGCGTCCTTGAGCAGTTGCGCGTCGGTGGGAAATCGGCGCGCGGTCAGCCGGTACCAGTGCGCAGCGGCGGCGAGGGAGTCGAGATGGCGATAGGCGTCCCCGGTGCGCATGTGCCCCTTGCCGATGAGCTCGCGGCGAGTGACCGGGAGCTTTTCGCGCAGGGCGCGCATGAGCTCGTCGCGGCGGAGGCCCGCTCCGTACTCGCCCTCGTCGTAAAAGGCGGCGATCTCCTCAAAAGCCCGCACCGAGCGCTCGAAACGACCCATTCTTTCCTCGGCTTCTCCCGACTGGAACAGGGACCTGAGACCCCGGTCGGTGCCTGGGACCTGGGAGGCCACGGCGCGAAACTCCGCCCCCGCCCGTTCCCATTGCTCGGTGTGGAAGAGGGCCCAGGCGGTGTGGTAGCTCGCCTGGAGACGGTACTCGCTGGAAGGAAACGCCTGGACGAACCAGTCGAATGCGGCTATGGCCTCGACGTAATCCTGGTTCTTGAAATAGCAACTGCCCACCTGAAAAGCGGCCCGCTGGCGCAGAGTTTCAGGGGTGCTCTCCTCGTCCGCCAGGATCCGGTAGAAACGGGCCGCGGTGTGCAGGTCCTCGAACCGGGGCACAACGGCGCTGTCCCGGTAGACCTGCAACTGCTCCTCTGCCCGGCGGCGGTAGCTGCTGGCCACCTGGTAGGCGGCGGCCACCTTGAGGGGCAGCACCTCCTCACCCACCTCTACCTCCACCCGGTCCGCTCGCAGCAGGGCCGAGCCGGGGGTCTCCATGAGCTGCTCGTAGGCGGCGATGGAAGTGTCGAAGTCCCCCATCACCATTAATTTTTGGGCGCGCTTGAAGCGGTTGCCCAGCTCCCGCGGCGAGTCCTCCAGGAGGCTGACCCCGACGGTTACCAGGAAAACCGAAAACATGGCTATGAGAGTCATGGAAGAACGCTCCGCTCAGAAATGCTCGAATCCGGCCACCACTTCCACGAAGAAGCGGGTGAACTTGAGATCCGACCCCGCCCCGATCTGGTCGAACCGGCGGCTGTGCAGTTGAATCCCCGAGTTGGTCGTCAGCACGTTGCCCAGGTAGCTGCCCTTCAACGTGAGCATGAACATGAAGTCGGTGGAGGTGTAGCTGCGATAGCGCCGCACCTGGTCGTCCAGGTGAAACGCCAGCACACGGTCCATGCCCGCAAAGGGAAGCCGCAGCCCCTGCTGGCCCATCTGCACCTTCATGTCTCCGCTCACCCGGTAGTCCACCCGCAGCATCGGCGCCGACTGCACCTCCCACACCGCCGCACCCTCCCGGGAGTCCAGATCCACCCGGCGCCACAGGCGCTTGTACATGGGCATCACCGTGAAGCGGCCCCACTCCATCCGGTAGTCCACCTTGTTGACCATGGTCCGGGTCACCCGGCGGTCGCGCTCCGACACCCGCGTGTGGCCCAGGTCGAACAGGCGGTTGAGGACCTGTTTGAAATTGGCCTCCAGGTAGAGCGGCGCCCAGCGGCTCCAGCGCACCCCGGCAAAGGAGGTGTGCACCCAACTGTTCTGTTGCAGCAGGGGATCGGGGTCCGGCGGTTCCAGGGGCGTCACGATGCGGGCCGGATCGAAGACGTAGACCGAATCGGGAATAGTGTCCCTGACCCGCTTGGAGTCGTGGTTGAGCTCGATCTCCAGCTTCTCGGGGTGGGCGTAAGAGTAGGCGGCGCGCAGGTAGGTGGAGACGGTGCGCCCGGGGTCGGCCAACGCGCGGATGCGGTAGTGACCCGCCCCCACCTCCAGCTGCGGCAAAGGCTGCGCGGCCACGGTGTAGTGGCGGCCGCGGCGGTCGCGGTCGTAGGGATAGTCGGGCTTGTTGTCGTTCTCGCGCACGTCGATGACCCCGTTGTTGTTCAAATCCAGGCCATAGACGAACTCCTGGGGGTCGGAATGGTAGAGCAGAAAGGGCTCCTCGAAATCGGGAATGCCGTTGGCGTTGCGGTCGTCGTCGGGGATGTTGTCGTTGTCTTCGTCGAGCCCCGGGTAGACCCCCGACTCCAGGTCGAAGGACCCGGGAAAATCGTTTTTGTTGTCGTCGGAGTAGCGGTCGTTGTCGTCGTTGTCGTCCACCAGGGGAAACTCGGCCGTTACAGGATCGATGCCCTCCCCGCCAAAATCCGTGTAGAGCACCACACCGCCGCGGCGGCTGTCGTAGCCGCCGCCGTAGCGCGGGCCGACGTGGAAGAACTCGGCGCCCAGGGAAAGCCGGCGCAGGCGCGGAAAGGTCCTTACCGCCTGCAGGTACCAGGCCCCGGTATCGCGGCGCAGGCTGCGGCCGGATATGATCGGGTACTTGCGGTAGAGGGTGTTTTTCGACACCTCGCCGCGCAGCTTGAGGCCCGCCAGGTCGGCGGCGAAGTCCATACCGTAGAGGATCTGGCCGCTGTTGAGACCGTAGTCGATCACCAGCTCCCGGAAGTTGGAGCCGTCGCTCACCTCGCCTGAGGCGCGGCGCAGGGTCATGAAGGGAGTCGTGCGCGAGCTTAAGTCCAGATAGAATATGTGCTCCTGCGCCGCGGCGATGCGATAGTCGTTGGCCGCGGACACGATGAAGCGGGCGCGCCTGGAGGTGCTGCCTTCCGGCAGCTCGAAAGTAATTATAAGTTCCTCGTCGCCGCGAATGTCCCACCTTCCATTCTCCTTCACCACCCCTTCCGTCTTTGGCTGCAGCGATTCGTCGAAATGGGGGCTGCGAGGATCGCTGCTGATCGTGGTGTTCTCTCCACCCACGCTCCCCTCCATTTCCAGAAAGGCGGTAAATATGGTGGCGCCATGGTCCCTACTGCCGGGGGAGTCGTCGGTGATGCGCAGCATCAGTTTCTCAGGCGACAACATCTCGGGATAGGGCACGCTGCCGGCCACAAAGCTGTCCTGGCGCAGCGCCCCGGTGTTGATCTGCTGCTGGTTGAGAAAGGTCATCCCCAGGGTCAGCACGTCCCCCGCCTGGGTTTCCCAGTGGCCCCCGAAAGTGTAGACCGGATCGTCTTCCTCGATAATGAACTCCTGCTCCAGATCTCCCCGGAAGTCGGTGAAATTGTCATCGATGGGAGTAGAAAAGCTGGGGAAAGCCGGAAACTCCGAGTTGTCGTAGCCGCGAGTGCTGAGCAGGGTTACCCGGTTGTTGGCGAACTCGATCTCCCAGCGCAGACCATTGAAACTGGCCCGCTGCATGGTCAGGGGGGTCAGGTGGGTGCGCACATCGTCGCCGACGGTCAGGGCCAGGTTGAGGCGCCCGTAGGAGTTGCGCGCAATGAGCAGGTTTCCGAACATGCCCCGGTAGACCCCGTCCTTGGAGAGGAGACTCCTGCCGGGACGCTGGTCGTCGAGTCTGAAAGCGCGAAATCCTTCGGCAAGAAAATCGCCCAGAAAGCTGTAGCGCGGGTTTACGCGGAGAGCGGAGCGGTAATTCCGGTAGGAGTATTCGGCGTAGTTGCGGTAGGCTTTCATCGCGGGTCGCTGGAGTAAAACACCATAGTCTTTCTCCGAGGCGAAAGCACCGGCGGACAAGCCGAAGAGCAACAAGGGTAGAACAACCCGTTTCACATTGCGCCTCGCGTCAATAGGCGATGCCCAGGAAACGAACGAGGGTCGCGGATTCCTGGGCGTGGACCCGGATCCTGCACATGTAGATCCCTGGTGCGAGAACCCCGCGGTGGTCGTCGAAGCCGTCCCAGGAGATGGAGATCTCACCAGCTGCCAACATCTCGCGATCGACCACGGTGCTAACCCGGCGGCCGGACAACTCGTGAATGGTAACCGTCACGGGCACCGGCACGAGTACCTTGGTCAGATCGAACTCGATGCGCGTAGCGCCGCCGCGGTCCGGCCTGAACACCCGCGGCCGGATCGCCACGCTGGCGGAAGGCACAAGCTCGTCGACTGCACCCAGTACGGTCACTAACGTGCCGTCCTTTATCCGCGGTGCGACCTTCTGCAGGTTTTCAGGGTCGGAACCTTCTAGCGAAGACCCGAGGAACAAATTCACTTCCTCGGTGCCCATGAAGAAGACGGTGGTGAAAACAATTTCCAATTGTCTGACGCTTGAACGGATGAGATCGGGGTCGAGCTGGATGATCAGATTGTCTTCCTGCAGCGAACCATGCGGCGTCAGCGTCCTGTATTTCTCAGGAGGAACCACAGCCAACCTCATGGAGATCTCTTCCAGCTTCCCAGGCCGGTCCAGGATCAAAAGGTCCAGAGGGTAGTTCTCCGAGCCCAGATAAATCTCGGCAGTGTAGGTGAGACTCACCGGCTCTCCCACAGGCACTTCACGCGGATCGATTCTGCCGGTGGCTGACCGGGCAACGAGCCGGGGGTCGAACTGCACCCGCACCTCGCTAAGCTCAGGTGAGATGAACGGATTCTCCGTCTCCAGCAGGGCTCGGTACTGGATGTACCGGGAGGGATCGCGGACAGGGAAAAAGACACCCCGCTTGCCCTCATCCACGCCGTAAAAGGGAAAATCATCCCACCTCGGCAGGTAGTCCTGGTCAACACCGGCTCGAAACTGCAAGTGCATCCGGGTTCCAGGCGGGGTCTCGGCTTGGAAAAACCCGGCGCCAACGTTGACCCGTTCACCGAAGTCGTGAAGGGCCGACAAGTACTGGCCGCGGGCATGAAACCCGGTGCCGAACACTTCCACCTCGCCGATGATCACCCAATTGGGCAGATCCTGCCGTGTGATGGTGACCCGGAGGTATCTTCCCAGTGTGGCAACCGGAGCACCGTCTTCGTAGCGCAGCCAGGTACCGTCGGCGCTCGTATCTACCAGGGGGACTCGATTGACATGGTTGTCCGCCACCACACCGAACGCATCAGGCGCCTCTTCAGGGGCCATCTCGACCCGGTATCCTTTGACGAAATACTCCGGGTTATCGGCACCGGCCCCGGAGCCGGGCAAGATGCGCACCTGGTTGACGAGCCGGTTGCCGCCCAGATCGATGTCGATGGTCTTGCCGACTACCTTTGGATCCTCGTCGAAATCCCACTCGGTGGCGAGGTTTCCGTCGGTGAGCGCGGCCCCCAGGGCCGTACCATTGGAATAGGTGTCGATCCCCAGGGCGAAGTTGACCCCCTCGAAGGATGTCAGGCGAAGATCCCCATCGTTGGTTATCTCCAGTCCGTCGAGCTTGCCAGGGAGAAACCCTTCCTCTCCCTCACTCAGCCATTCTTGCGCGAGTGAGGGTTGGGCCAACAAAAAGGAAACCGAGGCCGCAACGAGAAAAATTCCATAGCTTGATCTGCTCGAGATATACGAACCCGAAAATCTACTTCTCATCTCAAAGCACACCCATTGAGAAATAGCCTGCCACCCGGGCTGATAGCTCACCTCCCCATGACCAGGTGCCTGGCCAAGGAGCCTTCCTGGGTCAGAGCGTAGACCATCACGTTGATGCCGAGGCGGATCGCCGGAATGCTGCTCGGTCGATGGAAGGGCACCTGATTCCAATTGGCCAGAAAGTGTTCTGACGCCTCGGTCAGCGTTCGCTCCGGACGTTTCGACCAGAAATCGCGATAGTTCTGCTGCGAATACACCAGCACCAGCCTGCCGTTCAGGTGAATTCCCTCGATATAGCGAGGGATGTACTCGTCCGTGGGATATCGACTTTGGCCATACCGCTCGGTTTGCCCCTCCCGGTCGACGTAAGTCGCTTGCCAAAAGTTGAGGGGCAGGGTGTCGATGTCATAGTAACAGTGGAAGAGGGGATGGTCCATCGACAGCGGTTCGAAGCTCCAGTCGCCGCCTTCGCCCAGCCCTTGGGAGGCCAGGGCACGGCGCACCAGGGAACGCAAGGAAATGATCTCCGGAAAGGTCCCGCTCTGCCGTCCATGGGAGTCCGAGCCAACCTGCTCCACGTAGGCAAAACCACCCGAGGTCAGATAGCGCCCCAGCTTGGCGACCTCGGTTTCCGTCGGCTCGAATTCCACAAGGCTGGTCAGCATAATGAATGGACTGGTCAGCACCTCCGGAGCGTCCAGTGTGATGTTCTCGTCCACCACGGCGCTCAACCCGGTCTCCGCCTCCAACTCCATCGCCAGGCTGTGCAGCGCCCGAACATTCGCCGAATGGCGCCAATCCGGCCAGTACACGCTACCTCGATCGATACTGCGTGCCGCGGCTATGGGCATGCCCCAAAAGAGATCCGCCAGATTCTCCGAGGCGGAACGGATCTCCACCGCGGTGAAGCGCACGAAACCCTGCAGCTTGCGCTTGTCCATGGGGTCCTGCACCACCAGGGCGCGATAACGCCCCGTATCGAAGGCGTCCACGTCCAGCAGTTCCAGACCCAGGTCCATGTGGTCCTCCGCCTGAATCTCGATCCCGGCCGCCGTGGACCGCAGGCGGCCGCTGCCGCGAAAACTGCCGGACGGTCGCAGGGGTCTGGGAGGAAGCGAGGGCAGCACATGGCGGCTCGACAGCAACCGGGGGGAAACCGGGCTCAATGCTCGCTGGACCACGGCCCTGGAGTAAGCGCGGGGCGCCTCCACAATGCGCTCCAGCCGGCGCTCGGGGGAAGGTTGAAGCAGAGGGCGCCGCAAAACCGGCTGCTGCAGCGGCCGGCGTTTGACAAACTTTCCCGACATGGTGGGCTCTTTGACATCATATATCGTGCGCACCCCAATCGCGACGATAAGCAGCAGGTGCAGCAGCCCCGCCAGGAGGATGAACTTGAACAGACGACTGCGGCTGTGAAATTGAGTACGCATGGCGTGGGGAAAAGACCGATTCACCGGTCCAACCCCATCTCCGCTATTCTTCCACATCGAAGTAGTGAATCAACTCATTGTTGTCGAGATTCGTTTCACCAAATTCTTCGTCAAGCCAAACCCGAAACACGACCTCGTAGCGACCGGGTTTATTCAACTTGTAAGTGCGCAGGATAGTTTTGACTGGAATGTAGTAGATTTGAAACTTTCCCGGATTCTTTGGAGCCGAATTACCGTATCCTCCGTCAGTTGAGAGCCGCTTGTCATTGATCGTGACCTTGTAGTGCATAGATCCTTCCGGCAAAATGACCTGCCCCACGTTCCGCATCCAAATACCGACCCGGGCAGCGATCGAATCTGCAACATTAAGCGTTACCTGAGGGTCCTTCAGTCCTGATTTCTGCCCTTGGACCCCAGTCTTGTATACCCTAACGGCGTGGGCCTCTATATCATAGGGCGAGCGCGTATTCTGGGGAGCTATCGGTTCAGGATGGTGGCCGGAGCGGGAGCAGCCAACCAAAAGAAGAGTAACCGAAACTACAGGTAAGATCCTTGTCATCTCAGCCCTTCAAATCCGATCCCCATCTTCATAAAGAATACTCTCCAGCATCATAACAATTTGAAAAAAATTTGGAGTGGTCCACCGGTCAAACCCGATCTCCTCTACTCTTCCACATGGAAGAAGTGAATCAACTCATTGTTGTCGAGATTCGTTTCACCAAATTTTTCGTCAAGCCAAACCCGAAACACGACCTCGTAGCGACCGGGTTTGTTCAACTTGTAAGTGCGCAGGATAGTTTTGACTGGAAGGAACCAGATTTCAAACTTCCCCGGCTTTCTTGGATCCGGATTACCGTATCCTCCGTCAGTTGAGAACCGTGTGTCATTTATCGTGACCTTGAAGTGCATAGAGCCTTCCGGCAAAACGGCCTGCCCCACGTTCCGCATCCAAATACCGACCTGGGCAGAGATCGAATCTGCGATATTAAGCGTTACCTGAGGGTCCTTCAGTCCTGATTTCTGCCTCTGGACCCCAGTCTGGTATACCCTGATCGCGTGTGCCTCTATATCATAGGGCGAGCGCGTATTCTGGGGAGCGATCGGGTCGGGATGGTGGCCGGAACGTGAACAGCCGATTAAAACCAAAAGCGCAAAAACCACATATGCCATTTTCGTCATTAAAAGCCACCCAAGTGCCCAGTTTCAGTGGAGTGAGAGGGTATTAATCTCTATGCGGCCTTCCAGCTTATCCGACTCATTGTCAGATGGTGGCGAGTATACCTACAGCCGTTATTCCTCCGCTATCGTGCGCACCCCAATCGCGACGACAAGCAGCAGGTGCAGCAGCCCCGCCAGGAGGATGAACTTGAACAGACGACTGCGGCTGTGAAATTGAGTACGCATGGTTTGGGGATTAGACTCGACTCACCCGTCCTACCCGATCTCCTCTATTCTTTCACATCGACGTAGTGAACCAACACATTGTCGTCGAGATTCGTTTCACCAAAGCGTTCGTCAAGCCAAGCCTGAAGCCGGACCTCGTAGCGGCCGGGTTTGTTAAACTTGCGTCCCCACTTGCGTCCAGTGAAATTGGAATTTTTGACTGGGTACCCTCCCGAAGCACTTCCCCCCGGTGGTTTTGGTTGAAAATTGTCGTGTCCATCAGGTACGAACGGCTTGCCATTGATCGTGATACTGTGGCGGATGGATCCTATCGGCAACGTGGCCGACCCCACGTTTTGAATACTATAATAGACAATTGCAGAGGTCGAGTCTGCCAAACTAAGAGTTCGCTGAGGGGGCAGTGCCCGTCGGTAGGTGTGGGCGTCAGCTGAATCCTTGTACACCCGAACCGATTTTGCCCATATATCATACTCCGACTTGGCCTGAACCGGCGCTATGGGGTCGGGATGATGCCCGGAGCGGGAGCAGCCAACCAAAAGAAGAGTAACCGAAACTACAGGTAAGATCCTTGTCATCTCAGCCCTTCAAATCCGATCGCTTTCTTCATAAAGAATACTCTCCAACATCAAAACAATTGAAAAAAACTTGGAGTGGTCCGCCGGTCCAACCCGAACTCCTCTATTCTTCCACATGGAAGAAGTGAATCAACTCATTGTTGTCGAGATTTGTTTCACCCAATTCTTCGTCAAGCCAAACCCGTAACACGACCTCGTAGCGACCGGGTTTGTTCAACTTGTAAGTGCGCAGGATAGTTTTGACTGGCATTGTTATAATCAAAAATTTTTCTTGTTTCTTTGGAGTCGAATTACCGTATCCTCCGTCAGTTGAAAACCGTGTGTCATTTATCGTGACCTTGTAGTGCATAGATCCTTCCGGCAAAACGGCCTGCCCCACGTTTCGCAAATAAATACGGACTCGGGCAGCGATCGAATCTGCGATATTTAGCGTTACCTGAGGGTCCTTCAGTCCTGATTTCTGCCCCTGGACACCAGTCTTGTATACCCTGATCGCGTGTGCCTCTACATCATAGGGCGAGCGCGTATTCTGGGGAGCGATCGGTTCAGGATGGTGGCCGGAACGAGAGCAGCCAGCCAAGAGGAGAATGAAAAATCCCACGCGCGAGAACTTCGTCATTGCCGCCTCCTTCCTGATCTTCAAAATTACTCCCAAGGTGGCTCTGAAGGAAACCAGGGGTTAAGGATTTTCGTATACATCGGGCGATCGGTTTCTGCTCAATGACTTTCCCTCAAAAGCTACCCCAATATGTTTCATTTCTAAGCAACGTTTGTTCGAGATTGATGGGTGCTCAATAAACTCACTTCGCCTTGACCAGGCGCCGAGCCAAGGAGCCTTCCTGGGTCAGAGCGTAGACCACCACGTTGATGCCCAGGCGAATGGCCGGCGTGCTGCTCGGACGATGGAGGGGCATTCGGACGAAATCGGTCAGCCGGTATCGGGACGACTCGGTCAGCGCCCGCTCCGGGCGTTTCGACCAGAAATCGCGGTAGTTCTGCTGCGAATACACCAGCACCAGCCGGCCTTCCAGGTGAATCCCCTCTATATAGTGCGGGATATACTCATCGGTAGGGTATCGAGAGGCTCCACGCTTCTCGGAAACCCCTTCGCGATCGGCATAGGTCGCCTGCCAGTAGTTGACAGGCAGGGTGTGGATGTCGAAATAGCTGTGAAAAAGCGGATGGTCCAGCGACAGCGGTTCGAACCTCCAGTCGCTACCTTCTCGCAGTCCCTGAGTTGCGAGTGCCCGGCGCACCAGGGAACGCAAGGAAATCACCTCGGGATAGGTCCCGGTCACCTGTCCATGAACATCCGAGCCCACCTGCTCCACGTAGGCAAAACCTCCCGAGGTCAGATAACGACCCAGCTTGGCGACTTCGGATTCCGTCGGCTCGAACTCCACCATGCTGGTCAGCATGATGAACGGACTGGACAGGACCTCAGGTGCGTCCAGGGTGGCGTTCTCGTCCACCACGGCGCTCAACTCGGTCTCCGCCTCCAGTTCCATCGCCAGGCTGTGCAGCGCCCGAACATTCGCCGAATGGCGCCAATCCGGAAAGTAAGCGGCACCTTGATCGATAGCGCGCGCCGCGGCAACGGGCAGACCCCAGAAGAGATCGGCCGTATTCTCCGAGGCGGAACGTATCTCCACCGCGGAGAAGCGCACGAAACCCTGCAGCTTGCGCTTGTCCATCGGGTCCTGCACCACCAGGCCGCGATAACGCCCCGTATCGAAGGCGTCCACGTCCAACAGTTCCAGACCCAGGTCCATGTGGTCTTCGGCCCGAATCTCGATCCCGGCCGCCGAGGACCGCAGGCGGCCGCTGCCGCGAAAACTACCGGACGGTCGCAGGGGTCTCGGCAGCAGCGAGGGCAGCACATGGCGGCTCGACAGCAACCGGGGGGAAACCGGGCTCAATGCTCGCTGGACCACGGCCCTGGAGTAAGCGCGGGGTGCCTCCACAATGCGCTCCAGCCGGCGCACGGGGGAAGGTTGAAGCAGAGGGCGCCGCAATACCGGCTGCTGCAGCGGCCGGCGTTTGACGAACTTTCCCGACATGGTGGGCTCTTTGACCTCATATATCGTGCGCACCCCAATCGCGACGATAAGCATCAGGTGCAGCAGCCCCGCCAGGAGGATAAACTTGAACAGACGACTGCGGCTTTGAAATTGAGTAGGCATGGTGTGGGGAAAAGAACGATTAACCGGCCCTGCCCGATCTCCGTTATTCCGTCACCTCGATAAAGCGGGTGAATTCATTGTTGTCCAGATTTGTCTCGCCGAGCTTGCTCGGCAGGCGAACCTTCAATTTGATTTCGTACTGCCTCGCTTCTTCAAAGTACCTTGCAAAAGCCCCGCGTTTGCCACCGGCAAAGGCTTTACCAGGACGTACAGGATCAGGGTTCGAAAAGCCGTAGGAAGACACCTTTCCATCGATTAACACTGTCAACAAAATCGCCTGGGAGGGAATCGGTTCGATCCCTACGTTGTTAATTTCCCAAGCTACCCGAATATCTTTATTCCTATTGACCGGTGGTTGAGAACGCTTTATGTGTTCATCGTTCAAAAATCTTATGTTGCCGGCTTCTATGTCGTAGGGGGAGCGCGGGATCTCTGGCGCTATCGGTTCGGGATGGTGGCCGGAGCGCGAGCAGCCAGCCAAAAGCAAGGTTGCAAGAATACAGACTGAACAATGTAACATCGTCAGTAAACAGCCTTTGGTAGCGTGGGTGCAGCAACTGTCACCGCTGAATCCTCTCCTCCCACATCATTCCGTCACATCGACAAAGCGGGTGATTTCATTGTTGTCCAGATTGGTCTCGCCGAGTTGGCTCTGTAGGCGAACCTTCAATTTGATTTCGTACTGCCTCGCTTCTTCAAAGTACCTTGCAAAAGGCCCGCGTCTGCCAGCCGAAAAATAACTACCCGGTCGTACAGGAGTTGGGTTCGAAAAGCCGTAGGAAGACACCTTTCCATCGATGAGCACTTGCAACAAAATCGACTGCGAGGGAATCGGTTCGATCCCAACGTTGTAAATCACCCAATGAATCCAAATATCTTTATTCCTGTTGACCGGTCGCTGAGAAAGATTTTCGGGTGCACTGTTCGAAAAAATTATCGCGCCGGCTTCTATGTCGTAGGGGGAGCTCGGGATCTCGGGCGCTATGGGGTCGGGATGGTGGCCGGAGCGCGAGCAGCCCAGAAAAATCAAGGCGGCGGCGAGAATCGAAAATCCTGTGCGACCATTTTTCGGGAATGTCCTTCCTGGAATTGAGACTGCCAATTTAATCCGATTCATCTCTCCTCTCCTTTCGCGTTTATACCCAGGCAGACAATTGCCGATTCCCAAAGTCTCGAATAAAATTTTTCTTGCCGGCGTCATTGCCCTTGAATCTCGTTTCCGATTTTACACCAGTAAACTAAAAAATATTTGACAAATATCCTACTGATTTCCCCTCAACTGCAAGCAGGACAAAACGGTCCACTAAATCCTTCAATTTCCGCTTTCTTCTTTAAAATACCATTCAGGATGAACCTCCCATCTTGACGCGGCGCCAGAGCTACATCTAGTTTGAATTATTGTCCCTTGGAGTCGGGGCAATCACCACCGCGACAATCAGCGCCGGTAACCGCTACTCCTTCCGACGCAGGACGACGAACCAGTGCCTCTCTTCAACCGTACCGCCATAGTCCTCTGCACCATTGGCGCCGCAGCTCTGCTGGGCGGCTGCGGCACCAATCCAATCGCCGGGCCAGCCTTTTGCGGTGACGGCGGCTGCAGCGAAGATCTGCAGGGGGCCTTTTCCAGCCTCCCCGGGCTGGGCCGGATCGCCTTCGTCGAAGGGGCGGTAAGCGGCCGCTTCCACCTCTACCACGTGCGCCCAGACGGCAAGAATCTGGTGGCCCTCAACGACGCGAACGATCCGGCCAACTACCTGTGGCCCTCCTGGTCCCCCGACGGAGGACGGATCGCCTACGTCACCAGCCTGGGGTCCAGCCCGGTTTACCGGCTCTACCTGATGAACTCGGAGGGCAAAGGGCGCCGCATGGTGCTGGATTACGCCGGGGCTATCCGCGCTCCCGCCTGGTCCCCCGGGGGCGACCGAATGGCTTACCAGGGGGTGGATTCGGCGGCCAACGGATGGGACATCTTCGTCATCTCCCTGGACGATACCACGAGGACCAACCTGACCCGTTCCCCGGGGGAGGACCAGCTTCCCTCCTGGTCCCCCGACGGCAGCAGGATCGCCTTTCAGAGCGACCGCCACGACGGGACCGACATCTACCTGATCGACGCTGACGGATCAAACCGGGTGCTCCTGGTCGGGGGCGACGACTCCCGGAATTCAGCCCCGTCCTGGTCACCTGCAGGAGACAGAATCGCCTTCCAGTCCACCCGGCACCTGGAGACGGTCCCGGAAGGGGTATACTTCGACCAGTACGAGATCTACACCATGAACGCGGTGGGCGGTGACCTGAGACGGCACACCTTCGGGTCGAGCCAGTTTACTGCCGCCGCCTATCCCAGCTGGTCCCCCGACGGCAGGATGATCGCTTTCGAAGCCCTGGAAGTGGACCCGTCCTTTCTGACCCAGTCCCACATTCTCATACTGGACCTCGAAAGCGGCGCCCTCTTCCAGGTTCCGGACCTTCCCCCCAGCGTGCGCTTTCCGCGCTGGTCTCCGGTGCCCTGAGAACGGGAAGAGTGAAAGTGCAATCTTTTTTCCAGGGGAATGAAACGCCTCGATACCCTGTCAAATCATAGTGGAGAAGAGCAGGTCGGATCAGAAGCTCATCGATCAGGCGCGCAAGGGGAACGAGGCTGCCTTCAGAGTCCTGGTCGAGAAGTACGAACCCCTGGTGGCGGCTACCGCCATCGGCATGCTGGGAAACGGCGCCGACGCGGAGGATGTGGGACAGGAAACCTTCATCCGGTTCTGGGGCGCCCTCGACCGGTTCCGCGGCGAGTCGGCGGTGGGAACCTATCTCACCCGGATTGCCATCAACCTGTCCCTCAACGCCCTCGAGCGCAGGAAGCGGGCACGGGGACGCTTCCGCAGCCTGGACGAGGAGGAAGCCGGAGCGACGCCGGCCGCCGACGGACGCGACGAGGAGGAGAAACGGGAGCGCGGGGAGTGGGTGCGGGCGGCGGTCGCCGAACTCAAACCGGAGCACCGCGCCGTGGTGGTGCTGCGCATGATCGACGGCTATTCCACCAAGGAGACCGCGGCCATGCTGAACCTGCCGGAAGGAACCGTACTCTCCCGGCTTTACCGCGGAATGGAGAAGCTCAAGGGGCTTCTCGGGTCCGCCCTGGAGGATTATGGACAACAGTGACCGCGAGTTGTTGATGCGCGCTCTGGGGAACGAAGGGAGCGCGGAAGAGAGAATCCGCCTTGCCGAGCTTCTCGCCCGCAAACCTGAATTGCGCGCGGAATGGGAGCAGATGCAGCAGGTGCAGCGGCTGCTCGAGGACAGCAGGAGCGCATCCTTCCGGCCCTTCTTCGCCAGCCGCGTGATGCGCCGGATCGAGGCCAGGTCAAGGGCCACCGCACCGGATATCCTCGCCGACGGGCTTCTTAGGCTGTTCCGGCCCCTGGTGCCCCTGGCGCTTGTGCTGACAGCCCTCGTAGCCTGGAACAACTGGAACAACAGGGAGCTCCTGGCGGCCGAACCCACCGCACTGGAAGTGATTTTCGCCGTGCCGCCAACCACCCTGGAGACGACCTACGCCCTGGACATGTGAGAGACCTATGCAAGCCAAGGCCAAAAGCGCCGCCATTATCGTCGCGACACTGCTCATCGGCATGCTCCTGGGAGCCCTGGCCTACGGGCAGTTCCTGCAGCACCGGTTCCGCGCCATCCCGCGCCCGGGCCATTTCGCCGCGTTCACGGAAAAATTCATCGAGCCCCGCGACGCCGCCCAGCGCCGGGAAATCAGGCGCGTCCTCCGAGGCGCCGCTCCCCGGCTGCGGGAACTGGACCGCCGCCACCGGCAGTCCATGCAGGCTCTGATGGACTCGGTCCACGCCGAGCTCGGAACCCTGCTGACCCCTGAACAGCGGGAGCGCATGGAGGAGCGCAAAAAGTGGTTCAGGGAGGTGATGGGACCGCGCCGCTTCGACCGGGTGAAGCGGCGCTGGCACCGGGACCACGATTGAGCGCTGCAATCCCCCTCCACCGGGCCCGGAATCGCGCCCGGTGATCCGCTTCTTTCACATCCGCCGGAACTTGACAGGCTCCCCCCCTTCGTGTACACTAGTTGACCATTGGATATCGATTCCGACAGGCCATGATGACCACGTCCTCCTTCAACGGGTCGACGGTCGGCGATCTCGCCTACCAGGAGCATATCCTGCAGGGCGTTTCCCGCACGTTCGCCTTGACCATTCCCCAGCTTCCGGACCCTCTGCGCGAGGTGGTGGGCAATGCCTACCTCCTCTGTCGCATCACAGATACCATTGAAGACGAGCCTTCCCTGTCCGCCGCGGAGAAGCAGGCGTTCTCCGCGCGCTTCGTCGAAGTCGTTGCCGGCCGCGCAAATGCGGAACCCTTCTCCCGCGACCTGTGCGCCCGGCTCTCCTCCTCCACGACTCCCCACGAGCATGACCTGATCGCCAACACCGCCAGGGTCATCCGCATCACCAACCGCTTCAGCCCCGCCCAACGCAAAGCTCTCGAACGTTGCGTCCAAATCATGTCCCGAGGGATGTCGGAGTTCCAGCAGGGTGCTACCGCCGCCGGTCTCGACGACCTGCCCCAGCTCGACCGTTACTGCTACCACGTCGCCGGGGTTGTGGGCGAGATGCTCACCGAGCTGTTCTGCGACTACTCCGCCGAGATCGACCGCCGGCGCCAGGAACTGCTCGCCCTTGCGGTCTCCTTCGGCCAGGGGCTGCAGATGACCAACATCCTCAAAGACGTATGGGACGATCGCCGGCGCGGCGCCTGCTGGCTGCCCCGCGACGTATTCCTCAATGCCGGTTTCGAGCTGGGATCCCTGCCCGGGGGAAAAGACCACCCCGGCTTCGTCGCCGGACTCCTCGAGCTGGTGGCCATCGCCCGCCGCCATCTGGCCAACGCCCTGCGCTTCATCCTGCTCATTCCCAGGCGTGAAACGGGCATCCGCCGCCACTGCCTGTGGGCCCTGGGGATGGCCGTGCTCACCCTGCGCCGCATTCACGCCACCCCCAGGTTCCGAGAGGGCGGGGAGGTGAAGATCTCGCGGCGCAGCGTGTGGGCGGTCACCGTGGTCACCAGCGCACTCGCCCGCTCAAACATCGCCCTGAAGGTCCTCTTCGAGATCCTCACCAGAAGTCTTCCCCGGGCAGGGGTGGATGAGCGCCTGTGCTCACACAATTGACAGCAGAACGGAATAGGTGTTAGAGTATGGGAGGCTCGTTGCGATTTGAAACGCGCCGAGCCACCGGGAATGGAGAGTGACCATGCGAGTCGTTTTAGCCCAGCCGCGCGGATTCTGTGCCGGAGTCGAACGGGCAATCGAGATCGTCGAAGCGGCGCTGCGGCGCTACGGACCACCGATCTACGTGCGCCACGAAATCGTCCACAACCGCAGGGTAGTGGAAAACCTGAAGGCAAAAGGCGTCCGCTTCGTGGAACAGATCCACCAGATTCCCGACGGAGCTGTCACTGTGTTCAGTGCCCACGGGGTGTCCGAGAAAGTCGAGCAGGACGCCTCCCTGCGCAGCCTGCAACCCCTCGATGCCACCTGCCCCCTGGTCTCCAAGGTGCACAAGGAAGGCCGGCGCTACGCCGCCAAAGGCTACGACATCATCCTGATCGGCCACGAAGACCACCCCGAGGTCGAAGGCACCATGGGTCAGATTCCGGGAGAGGTTCTCCTGGTCAGCGAGGTGGAAGACGTGGAGGCTCTGGAGATGCGCGATCCCGAAAAGGTCGCGTATATCACGCAGACCACCTTATCGGTGGACGATACGCGGGAAGTGATCTCGGCGCTGCGGCGCCGCTTTCCCCGCATCCACGGCCCCGACGTCAAGGACATCTGCTACGCGACCCAGAACCGCCAGGCCGCCGTGCGCGCCCTTGCCACCCAGGTGGACCTGGTGCTGGTGGTGGGCGCTCAGAACAGCTCGAATTCCAATCGACTCTGCGAAGTCAGCAACGCCAGCGGCGTGCCGAGCTACCTGGTCGAGGATCCCGCCCGGATCGATCCCCGGTGGCTGCACGGCAAGAAGAGCATCGATCCCCGCCTCCACCCCGGAGGCTGGTCCACGAGCAAGAAGAGCATACGGCGATCACCGACCGGCGCCTCCACCCCGGAGGAGCTGGTCCACGAGTTGATCGAGAACCTGCGCGAGTACGTCGACCTCGAGATCTCGACCATGGAAGGCGTCGCCGAGAACGTGCGCTTCAACCTTCCCCCCGGCCTGCACGAAATCGCCGCCCCGGAGTAGCCAACTCTCATCGGTCCGGGAACCGGCAGGCTCCACACCGGCGGGAAGGCGAACCCACCAGCCTAGTGTCCCGTCGCAGAGATAGGTTGACGAAATTGGGCCGCCGAGGCGCCCGGCTCACAAGGCGCCTGAGCGAGTCGTACCAGTGGTGTACGGCGAGTGAAGGCAACGCCGTGAGCCGGGATGGAGCGGCGGAATAATGGCGACATATTTCTGCGACGGGACACTAGAAACTATACCTCAGAACCAGGTCGATGAAGCTGTCCTTGCGGGTCGCGTAGTGCAGGTCCGCCTCGTCGATGCCGAGGAGGTGGATCGACTCCAGGTTTATCGATACGCCGCCGGGGATTCGCCGGTCCAGTTCCAGGACCAGCGTTCGCGTGCCGCGGCCGGCGTCTCCCAGAAAGCTGGCGATAAATTCGCTGCCGTGGACGTCGTTGAAAGCCAGGCGGGCGGCGAGGAAGTAATCGTTCTCGAGGGTATTGGGAGAGCGGCTCGGCGTCGCCTTGCGGCCGCGGCCATCGTAATTCCACTCGCCCAGCAGGCTGAGATCGGCAGCAGTGCCGAATGCCGAGTAAAAAGAGTACTCGGCGCCGATTACCGAGGCCAGGTAGTCCTCCTCCCTGCCCGACAGGTTGGGAGCGCCGCTGCGGCGAATGGCCTCGAGCTTCAGCAACCAGGGTCCGGCAGTGAGCTGGGCGTCGAGTCCGTACTGGCTGATCTGGGCATAGTGCTGCCGCAGGGAAGGAACGCCGCCCGGGACCAGCTGCAAAGAAGGCTCCCTGCTGGTACCGTCGAATGCGCTGATGCCCAGGTCGAGGGAGGCGAAGCTGTGACTGTAGCGGACGGCGAGATCCAGGTTCCGCTCTTCGTCCTCGCTTTCGTACTCGACCTTGCGATCGTCTATCACCAGGGGCAGCCGCAGGCGCCCGGAGCGGCCTGGAAAGGTGCGTTTGCGGTGATAGGGCAAGGCCAGGAGTTCCACAATGCCCCAGGTTGCCGACCAGGTGCAATGGACCATGGGCTGGCCCAGCTTGGCCTCCCCGCCGGGGTGTTCCACCAGGTCGACCTGGTTGACGATATCGACCAGGTGCTGCGATTCCGCGACGCCCCAGAACACCTGCTCCATGCCCAGGCGCAACTCCCATTCGCCCTCGCCGATGGCGCCGAACAGGAGAACGTAGGCTTCGCGCAGGTCGGCATGGGTACGGCGCCGGTCGGCGCTGTCGTAGCGCAGGAATGGCGCCATGGTGAGGCTTCCGCCACCCGCGCCGGCGAGATAAATTTCCGGCGCCGCCACGAGGCCGACGCTGTAGGAGCCCTGGCCGGAGTGCGCCCCGGCTTCGGGGAACCACCGGCTTTCCAGGTTCAGGCGCCCGCTGAAGTCGGCGTCGATCCCTGCTCCGGCGCCTGCCTGCATGGCCCCGAATAAAATCCAGAGGGTTCCCAGGGCCGTAGAGAGAAGATTTGCGCGGAGCTGCATCAACGCGCCCGTTTCAGTCCCGTGCGGGTGAAATCGCGTTCGTCGAGATCGGTCCGGAACTGAAAATCGGTCCAGGTAAGAACAGTGCTCTTCCCGGTCAAATGGTTCTCCATGGTCATGGTCAGGGCGCGCCAGTATCTGCCCAGGTACTGCTCGTAGTCCTCCAGGGTAAGGGTCTTCAGGTGGGCGTCCTTGCGGTCGTAGTAATGCACCTTCCAGACGCGCAGATCGTCCCTGTCGCGCCACACAGTCTGGCGGCTGTAGCCGGACTTCTTGTCCACCGGGAACCGATCGGTGACGGTGCAGGTCAAATCGCCGCAGGGCTCGTCGCGCAGGTAACGGTACGTGAATTTCTCCACCTCCTGGGCGGTCATGTCTTCATAGGCGAACTCGCTTCCCATGAAGGAGCCGGAGCGGTTCGCCGAGCTGATGCGCTTCACCCGCTTCAGAGCTGGCAAAAAGAGCCACTGATCGTCGGCGCTCTCGCGATGCGCGTGAACGAGCAACGCCGTACCCTGGACGTCGCGCGGCTGGTCGAACACGAACAGGCTCTTGTCGCCTCCGCCCGCGACCTCGAGGACCTTTACCTGGAGCTGGCGGCGGCTCTCCTGACCATGCTTGTTGCGCAGCACCATGGTCTGACTGGCGGTGAAGTTGCCGAAGCCTTCCTCGAGTGCGCGGGCATCCCGGGCGATTTCCAGTCCGGTTTCCTCGGGTCCGGCGCCGGCGTCCGGAGGAACTGCGGCGACACCGAGCCAGACGAGGACTATGGGCGTGAGAAACGGGAGCGCGGTCCGTGAGAGAGATGGGGCAGGGGCCATGAATTTCTCCGGTCTTAGAGATTGGTCGCGGCGGTGAAGCCGCTCACCAGGGCCTCACGGCCCCAGCAGCTTCAGGCATCCGATGATTTCTTCCTGTCTGGCCAGATCGAACTGGTCCGAGCCGATATACATATATCTGATTGTGCCGAGCTTGTCGACGATGAAGGTCGAGGGACGGGCCATATTGTAAGCGGGGTTGTAAGGCAACAGGCCGAGCCTGTGGTATACTCCATAGCTTTTGATGACGCTCCGCTTCTCGTCCATCAGAAGGGGGAAGGCGATGCCCCTGCGTTCGGCGTAGAGGCGCAGCTTCTCCGGATACTGCACCGATACGGCCAGAGGGGTGGCGCTCCATTCGGCGAAGGTGCCCAGACTTTCCTGGAGGGTCGCCAACTGGCGACGGCTGTTGGGTCACCATGTCGTGCGCAGAAAGGTCAGGACGACGTGCTCCCTGCCGCGATAGGATGCCAGCGACACGTCGCCTCCCTGGTGCGACGGAAGGGTGAAAAGAGGGGCCGGGTCTCCGAGGCCGAGAATCCTGTTTTTCAGGGGCATGGCGGAAGTCTACTCAATGGTCGTCAGTGATATCCAGCCTCCTCCAGGATGCCCGGCTGCTGCGGGAGAAGGCGCGGTCATCGGTTCCTCCCGTCGATGGCCATGAGCAGCGTGGGAAGGAGGAGAAAGTCGGCTACGAGCGCGAAGACGATGGTGATTGTGACCAGAAGGCCGAGTGCCCAGCTGACCTCGAACCCCGACGTGGCGAAAACGAGGAATCCGGCCGACAGCACCGCGGTCGTAGTCCACAGCGCATGGCCCACGGTGTGGAATGCGAAGCGCACCGCCTCCGGTGCAGGAAGGCCCTGGCGCCGAGCTTTCAGATATTTACTCAGAAAATGAATGGTGTCGTCCACGACTATCCCGAAGACCACGGCGATGACCACCGAGGAAGCAATGCCCACGTTTCCGACGAGATAGCCCCAGAGACCGAAGCTCATGACGGCCGGGATGAAATTCGGGAGAAGGCTCAGAAGGCCGGTTCGCACGCTCTTGAAGATCCAGATGAGGATGAACGAGATGAGAGCCATCGCCAGGATCGTTCCGCGCAGCATGCTGTTGATATTGCGCAGGGACAGGTGGGCGAAGACCACGCTCAAGCCCGATGCTTCGCGGGTAAAATCGGGGGCATTTGCGCTCAGCCAGTCGCGGGCGCGCTTGTCCAACTCACGTATATCCCGAGACCACGCGTTTCTGGTCACCACCACCATGCGGGTGGCGGATTTGGCCACGTCTATGCGGTCGTTGAGGTCGCTGCCGAACGGAAGCGACAGCTCGTAGAGCAAGAGGTACTGCGCCGCCAGGTCGGGATCCTCGGGCAGGCGGTAGAATTCCGGGTCGTCGCCGTGCATGTTCTGGTTGAGACGCTTCATTATGTCCGAAAAAGCCTGGACGTGGGTCACTTCGGGTTGCTTCCTGTACCACTCGGCGAAAGCCTCGACGTGGCGCAGATAACCCGGGTCGGTGATGCCTCCTTCGCTCCCCGACTCCAGCGAGTATTCCAGCTTGTCCACCCCGGTCAGGTTCTCCGTGATGAAATCGGTGTCCCGCCTGAACTGGTAGCGTTCGTCAAAATACCGGGCCATGTTGTCGCTGAGCTCGATCCGCGGAATGCCCAGGGCCAGGACGACGACCACCAGGGTCAGGGAGCCCAGAAGCAGTCTCCTCCGCGCGATGACGAAGTCGGCGAGGCGGTCGAAGAAGGCGCTTCCCTCGGAGGAGACCCGGGGCGTGCGCAACGGAAGCAGCGCAAGCAGGGCAGGCAGGAGGGTCATGGTGTATGCGAAGGCGCACAGGACGCCGAACGCCACGCAGTTGCCGAGCACGTGAAAAGGAGGCGAATCCGAGGCATTCAGGCTGAGGAAGCCGATCGCGGTGGTGATCGAGGTGATCAATATGGGAGAGGCATTGACGTGGAACGCATCGACGATGGCGGCATTGCGGCCCAGGCCTCGCCGTATACCCCGAAGGACACTGGTGACGATGTGGATCGAATCGGCCATGGCTATCACCATGACGATGATCGGCACCCCGGCGTTGGTGGGACTGAACACCACCTGCGCCCAGCCGGCGGATCCCATGGTGGTATTGATTACGAAGAGGAGTACGGCGATTATGGCCACCGTGCCCAAAAGCGAACGCAGGAGAACAATCGAGAGGACCACGATGATGAGAAATACGATGGGGGTGAGGGTCTCGAGGTCCATCCGGGTGGCATCGGAAAATGCCCGGTTCATCACCACGTCCCCGGTGAGGTAGTAATCGATTCCAGGGCGCTCGGCGCGGGCTTGATCCAGAAGCGAGTTGAGGTAGTCGGTAATTTCGAATACAGCCTGGTCAGGGTTCTCGGGCAGAATAAAATTGATCGCCACTCCTGCGGTTCTGCCGTCGTGTGAGACCAGGCGCCCGGCGATTTCGGGCGAGTCCAGGGCGATCCCCTCCACCCGGGCCAACTCGCCATCGCTCATCGATGCCGCATCATCTACAAGAGGGGCGACGACGAGCTCATCCTCGAAGGCTTCGCTGTGGGTATGGTTGGTGAGGGAGTTCACCCGGCTGGAACAGGGGGCCCTCCACCCGGCTTCTGTCAGCTCCTCAACCGCAGCGAGAACCTCGCGGGTAAATACCGAACCGGTGCGCGGGGCAACGGCAATCAGGGCGCTGTTGGATCCGGAGTAGGTGTTCTCCAGGGCGTCGAGGGCGAGAAACTGCGGATTGTCCGCGCTGAACAGGATGCGGTAATCGTTGGTGACCGTGAGGTGGCGGACTCCAGCCCCGGCGGCCAGCATGACCAGCGTCGCCAGGGCCACCACCATCCACCTGAGGCGCAGGATGGCGGCGATGTAGCTTTCCAGGAACATGGGTGTTCTCCTGGGGTTCGAAGGCGAGGTTCCGCGGATCGTCTACCCTGAAAAGATGGTGCTTCACCAACTCTTCGGGTCTCCGTGCAGCTCGTCGGGCAGCCGGTAGCTGATCCGTTCCTCGTCGAGCACGGAGATGTCGAGCATGGTCATGAAGTTCTGGGCGCGCAGACTTCCGGCGGGCCGCCCGCCGCCCCTCAGGGCCGCAACCGCCTCCTGGAATCTGCGCTTGGCGCGCAAGTAGGCCAGGGTCCCGGCCGTCCGACTTTTGGGGAACCTGAGCCGGTCGGCGAGTTCGTCCCCGAGCAATGCCCTGGAAAGACGGTATCCGAACTTAATCAGGGATTTGCGCTGGTCCCGGTCTTCAATGCCGATAACCAGGGGGGCCGAGTTTATTACCGAGTTGGCCATGGCAATGGCCTCGAGGCCGAACGGAGGCTCGCACATGTAGCCCACCCGGAAAATTTTGCGGGCCTCGGCCTCATCGCGGAACAGCAGCGCGTCGGGCACTCCCATCAGCCAGGCGGTGTAGCGCCAGATCTGCATGAAACTGGAGCGCTCGTCCTCGTTCAGGCGTGCTCCGATTCTCCCGGCTGCCCACAGCATGATGCCCGAGAAGTTGCAGGTCGCGAGGGCGACGTGGGCGGCGCTGATCGGCATTCCGTGAGCTTCCTGGTCCCAATCTTCGGAACCGAGAAGCTGTTGCCTGACCCGCGCGTGAACCAGCCTCAGGCGGACGGACAGCTTCCAGCCCTCCCCTTGCCGGTCCAGGCCGCCCGGCATGGTGATCTCCAGGAGGTGACGGATATTTTGCCGCAGCCGCCGCACTCCCCGGTCGGTCAGCCTTCCCGTGATGAAGAAAGACTGGCTGATCAGGGTCGTGAAGCCGCGGACGATGATATCGGTGACGAAGGCGGTGAGAAACAGGTCGGAGTAGGCGTGGAATTTGCGGCATCCCGCCGAAACCACCAGGGGATCGAACCACTCGGGAGGAGTCCCGACCCGATCGAAGAAATCCCTCACTATCCCGGGTGCAGAGCGCAATCCCTCCTCATCCTGGTCCATTCCGGCCCGGATGAACTCTCCCTGCTGCACCTGGTCGGCTGCTGCCAGCTCATTTACCAGTGCATCCGCTTCGGGGTCGGCTATGAGGGTGTGCTCGATGTAGGTCCTGGCGAGCTCGGGGTCGGACACCCGAGCCTTCTCGTAGCCCGGCCGATATGCCTCAGGTATATGCATTTGAGGAGACCTGGAAAATGCCCATACGCCTTATCGCATCAATCCAATGGGGTGCGATAACCAGTGCGGTTATCGCTTTGGACGATAATTTAGCGGAAGGGGTATGCCGGATCGGTCGAGCGTTTCAACTCGGAACGGGCAAGGCGACCCGGCCGCCTCCCAGCAAATACGACAAGCGAAAGCCCCCAGGCAACCGCGTCCCGGAGGATGGAACCCCGGTCCATTTCCACCAAGGGCATTCCCGTTGATGCCGGTCTGAACGGGCGCGCGGTACGGCGGAACCAGGCCCACTCACCCTGGGCCGGATATTTTTCAGCCGGACCTCTTTGCGAATCGAGGCACGGAGACAGGCCTGGAGAACTATTCCTCCGCGACCGTCTCTACTCCGTCGCCCACGTGGGTGCGAATCTTGTCTACGTAGGTGCGGCCCTTGTCCACCGCCTGACCGACGCCGCGACGCACCGATTCACGCGATTCCCGCCCGCTGCGTGGAGCAAGCAGGATACCGGCCGCCAGACCCAGTGCCAGCCCGCCTGCCGCGCCGACGCCCAATAGTCCAATGGATACTCCAATGGTTTTCAGATAGTTGTTCATTTGAACCTCTTGCTATTCGTTGAAGGGGTAGAAATTGGGAAGAAGGGGGATTCTGAAGGGAATCCGTTGAGTCAAGGTAATTCCAATGATAACCAGGAGGGGTCAATTCGTCAACCGATTGAATGGACGAACTGTTCGGGAGGCGGAAGACATCCCTGGAAGGAAAGGGGGTGAGCCGAAAGAGCTCCATGCGCTGCCTCGATCCGTCCTATTCCCCGGAAAAAGGGGGAGGTGTCCCCTGGTGGATCAGCTTCTCGATAAGGTTGCCGGTGTAGGAGAGACCCAGCGAGTAGGTCGACCCGGCGAAATACCTGCTGCCGCTGACCGTCATGCGCGCCGAGGCTTCCAGGCTCAGATTGGCATGCAGGCCGACGAGGACCGTGGGAACCAGGTAGGCTACGCTCTGGCTGAGGGTTTCCGGTGAGCCGGGGTTGCTGACGGCGTCGTACTCGGCACCTGACATGCCTTCGTACTTGAGGGCGACGAGGAGCCTGTCCCTTGGGCTGTAGCCCGCCTCCAGGTTGAAGACGAACTCGGCGCCGGGAGTGTAGCTGCGGTCGGGATCTATGTCGTCGGTGTCCTTGTATTCTCCGCGCAGGCGGTACCCCAGGTCGAGATTGGCGTAGGCCGGGACGGGAGAAAAGGAGCGGCCGAGCTGGGCGACAGCGTCGAAATCCCACTGGCCTCCGGTTATGGAAAGGGCCTCGGGCACGGGTCGGTATTCGCCGACGGGGAGCTTGAAGCCAAGGTTCAGG
Source organism: Candidatus Latescibacterota bacterium (assembly GCA_965208105.1). Taxonomy (GTDB): domain Bacteria; phylum Latescibacterota; class UBA2968; order UBA8231; family UBA8231. The sequence continues at coordinate 4,567,048 of OZ242318.1, read as the reverse complement.
GTGCCGACCAGACCCGCCTGTTGCAGGAGGTTTATCTTGGCAAACCCTCGCAGATCGCCTATGCCCGACTCCGGTTCCAGAGCAGGCGGCGGAGTCGCTGTATCATTACCCTCATCCTTGTCAACGAACTTGTTGCTGATGTAGGGGACCTGCAGGCCGAGATCAACCAGGTCCGTCAGACCATAGTACACGCTGAAATAGACCTGCCGCGATTGGAAGCGGGCGTCGAGGGGAATTTCAACGGCCTTTCCGTCCGCATCATAGTGTTGATCGGTCGACTGAGACATGAAGGTTAGCTTGCTCCAAACGCGGCCCTTTTCAAGAGTCCAGGCCCCTCCGGAAGCAGGCTGAGGCAGGAGAGTGGTCAATGCAAAGACCAGAAACGGGATCGCCCCCGGGACGAGGTTACAGCGCAGAAGCTCCACGCATCGATTCGAGACAGGCACGGAAAGGCTCATTTTCATCTCCCTTCAGAACAGCCCCTGGTTTCCGGAGATCTACCGGACGACCCCAGGAGGACCAGATGGTTAAGGGGAATATATTACAAAATTATGAAAATCAAAAATTGGGGGCCTTTTAAGATTCGGCAGCGGAGGCAGGTTTCTGCTAATGGATAGGCCGCCCAAAGAGCTCGGTCCCCTCGAGGAGAGGCTGAGGCCGCGGTCACGCCCAAAGGCGGGAATGGGAAGCTGGTAGGTTGACCGGCGCCGCAAGCACGGGGTCCAGCCCGGACACCCTGGCCCGTGAGGCAAGCTCCTTGCGCCTGAACAGTCTACAAGGCTACCCCTTGCCCTCCGCCCGCCATGAGCGCCTGGTTGTGGCGCATGATAAGGCACAGCCGGTCGACGTACTCCTGGCCCATTTCCGAATAACCCATCAGGCCGGCGGCAAGGGTAAATCCGTCCGCCCGCTCGCCCTGGAGCCGCTTCTCGGTTCGCAGCAGGCGCAGACCCTGGTAGGCGGGATGGGCGTTGAGATTGCGCATGTAGGATTGCACCGATCTGCGCGGGCTGTCGAAAACGGCAACTTCGTGAGTTGCTCCCGCCTCTCTCCGCATGGGGACCAGCCCGCAACCGGCCTCGAAGCACCATTCGCCGAACAGGTTGAACCCCTCCCTGGCGAAGCGCGAGCATCCCCAGCCCGACTCGAATGCGGCCTGGGAAAGCACCAATTCCACCGGCAGGGAGTCGATCCGCTGCAGCAGGAGGCGAAAGACCTCCTCGGAAGGTATGGGCAGGTCACCGAGGCGGTATTCCGCCGCTCGTTCCTGCAACCAGGCCAACTCGGTGGCGTTAAGGCCCCCAACCCGGCGGAATTTTTCGTGCAGTCTCTGCAGGGCCTGGCGCTCCGCTTCGAGGCGCCTGTTTTCGGTTTCGACCAACGGCCGCAAAAATGCGAAAAATCGAGCTTTGCGCTGCTCGTTGTCGACAATGGAGCGGAAATCGTCGAGGACCGGATCTTCCATTCCCTCCACGGCATCCTTCCCCGGAAGGGGCAAGGAGGAGATTGCAGGATCCTGAGGATAAGGATCATCCGCAACCTGTCCCGCCTCGAGCTCCCGGGAAGCGGGCAGCCCTGGTGCCGGGTGAACGGCCGCCTTGGCGACGAAAGCCCCGGACCCAGACGCGCCCCTGAGGTAATACGCCTCCCCATCCGTTCCTTCGGACCGGGAACCGCAGCCCAGGCACCAGAGACACGCTCCAATCAGCGCCAGCCCCAGTGCGGCGCGCGAGACATGCCTCTTCAGAAGCCCCCGGTATCGGGCGAAACCATCACCCCGGGATTGGAGGGGCTGCCCAGGCGAACCCGCTAAATAGGAATAATTTTCCCCGTGCCTGTAAAAATCTGCCGCAGGCCTCCACAATTCACCACTTGCGACTCCCCCTTTTCCTTCCCTTCCTGCACCTTTTTCAATGCCTTCCATGATCGCGTAACACTCCTCGGAACTGGTACTTAGATTCACGCCTCGGATCTTCCCGAAGTGTCCGCCAACCAGTTGACCGAGACTTCGAGTCTCCCTCTCTCCTCCTCTAAGGCGCAAAACGCGGGCCAATCCCACCGGGAAGCCCGAAGGCCCTGGTATTCCTGCCCTTGCGGCGGGGGTGTCCTTGACCTCCTGCGCCGGGATTCCTATTTTGATTCCGAGGTTTTTATCTGGAATTTTCCACTGACCCGGATTGCAGACCCATGACCAGTCAGGTTCCGAATTTCCCCGCCGCTGCCCAGCCAGAAGGGCAGGTTCCGTTCGTAGGTGTAGGCGAGGAGACGGCGGCGGTCATGGCCTGAGGATCGAAGGCAACTTTAGCTACCCACCGCCGCCGAGTTCGACTCGGCGGCGGTTTTTTTGTCCATTTCCGGACAAACACTCACAGGCTCGGAGGCTGCGAGTCCTGAAGGGGGATTTTGAAATGGCGATCAGAGCTTCCGGCAACCCTGGAGCAGGGCCGGTGTGGATGGCAGAGACCGTATCTCCGCTGGTAGGGACGGCCATGTTCTGACCGCGGCGCCGTTAAATCACGCCGAACCTTGGCCTTGACCCGCCCGCTGTCGATCCCGACCCGGAGCGGGTTTTTTTTATCAATTCAGGAAGGAGACCCCATGCTTGCGAAAAGATTCGAGTTCAGGACCGAGGAACCCCGCCTGCGGGCATTCTGGGAAGAACGCGGGGTCCACCGCTTTGCCGTGCGCCAGGGACAGCCCATTCACTCCATCGACACTCCCCCTCCCACGGTCTCGGGGAAGCTGCACATGGGCCACGTCTATTCCTACTGCCAGACCGATTTCATCGCCCGTTTCCAGCGCATGAGGGGCCGCGCCGTGTTCTACCCCATGGGCTTCGACGACAACGGGTTGCCCACGGAGCAGCTGGTGGAGCGCGAGCTGGGGCGAAGGGCCGAGGAGTTTGAGCCCGCCCGTTTCCGCGCCCGCTGCCAGGCGCTGAGCAGAGAGGCCGCCGGAGAATACCGGGAATTGTTCCGGGAACTGGGCCTGTCGGTGGACTGGACCCGGACATACCGCACCATCGAGGCGGTCCGGCTTGCCCAATGGGCTTTCGTGGACTTATGGGAAAAGGACCTGGTCTACCGGAGGGAGGCTCCGGTCATCTGGTGCCCGGCCTGCGTCACGGCCATTTCCCAGGCCGACCTGGAGGAAATCGAGAGGAAGAGCGCCATGCATACCATTGCATTCGCCCTGGCTGAGGGAGGCGCGCTTCCGGTGGCCACGACCAGGCCCGAGTTGTTGCCTGCCTGTGTGGCCGTGTTCGTCCATCCTGGAGACCCTCGATTCTCCTCCCTGATCGGCGGGCGGGTGGAGGTCCCCCTGGATGGGCGCCGGGTCGAGGTGCGGACGGATTCCGGGGTCGACCCGGACAAGGGCTCCGGCGCGGTCATGTGCTGTACCTTCGGGGACTCCGCGGACGTGGAGTGGTGGCGCGAGTACGATCTGGAGCTCATCGAAGTCCTCGACCGCCGCGGTCACCTGACCAGGGGTCCTGGACGTGGTCTGCCCGCGGTCGACGCGCGTGCCCCGACCCTGAAGGCCCTGGATGGTTGTGGAGCACTGCTGGGTGAACGGTCCTTGCCCCAGGCGGTGCGGGTGCACGAGCGCTGCGGAACTCCGGTGGAATACCGGGTGACACCCCAGTGGTTCGTGCGCGTCCTGGACTACAAGGAGGAACTCGTGGAAATGGGGAAGCAGCTGGACTGGCGGCCCGCCCATATGGGCATCCGTTACCGCCAATGGGTGGAGGGCCTCGCCTGGGACTGGTGCATTTCCCGGCAGCGCTTCTTCGGAGTGCCCTTCCCAGCCTGGCACTGCTCCGCCTGTGGGCGGGAAAGGGTGGCCTCGATGGGCGAATTGCCCGTCGACCCGCGGCAAAGCCGGCCGTCGGGCTCCTGCATTTGCGGGGCCTCGAAATGGCGCGGGGAAAGTGACGTGATGGACACCTGGGCGACCTCGTCATTGACCCCTCAGATCGCCGGGGGCCTGGGACAGGACGATGATCTATACGGCCGCGTCCATCCCTTCAGCGTGCGGCCCCTGGCCCACGAGATCATCCGCAGCTGGGCATTCTATTCCCTCGTCCGGGCCCGGCACCACTTCGGCAGCCTGCCCTGGAGGACAGTTGCCGTGTCCGGATGGGGCCTGGCACCGGAGGGGCAGGGCAAGATCAGCAAAAGCCGCGGTGGAAGCGCCCTCAGCCCGAAACAGTTGCTTTCCCGCTACCCGGCAGATGCCCTGCGCTATTGGTCCGCCAGCACCGGGCTGGGGCGGGACGCGCGCATCAGCGAGGACAAGATGCAGGCGGGGGCCCGGCTCTCGACCAAGCTGTGGAACGTGGCCCGGTTCAGTGCGCCCTTTCTCCATCGGGCGGCAGCTGAAGAAAGGCCGGATCTATCGCCGGCCGACGCCTGGATTCTCGCCCAGCTCCAGGAGGTGAATCTGCAGGCGACCAGGGCCTTGGAAGGCTATGACCACGCCGTGGCCAAAAGCGCGATCGTGACCTTTTTCTGGCGAGACCTGGCCGACAACTACCTCGAAATGGCCAAGAAGCGGCTCTATGGCCGCAGCGTCGGCCCCCGCCGCGGAGCCTGCTGGACCCTGGAGCGCTGCCTCGCAACCAGCGTCAAGCTGCTGGCGCCATTTCTCCCCTATGTCACCGAGGCGATTTACCAGGCGCTTTTCTCCCATCTAGCGGGGGGTGGATCGCTGCACCAGGAATCCTGGCCGCAGGTGGACGAAACCCTGCGCTCGAAGGAAGCCCGGCGCCTGGGGGCGGTGCTGGTGGACGTGGGGACCGTTGTCCGGCGCCGAAAAAGCGCTGCCAAATTGCCCCTGGGCACCCCCCTTGAGCGCCTGCAGGTGGTTGTCCCCGACGCCCGGTGGAGATCCTGGTTGGCCCCCGCCGAAGCCGATATCGCCAGCCTGACGCGGGCGCTGCTGGTCGAGGTGGTGGAGAAGCCGGAGGCGGGGCTGGAGGTGGTGAAAATGGAGGGAAGGACGAGTCTGGCCCTGGACTGGGGCGAGTCCTGCCCGCACCGGTCAGCTGGGAAGCGGCTGATTCCAACCTGAATGGATGATCGAGCGGCCTCCCGCACATGCTCCCGGCCCCGGGGGGGACCGAATGCTCGGGCCCCAGGACGGGATCATCAATCAGCCGTCATCGAATCAGCAACAGCCTGGTGGACCGGGCCGTGCCTCCGGTCCGGAGCAAGGCCCAGTAGACTCCCGACGCCGCCTCGGCCCCTGAATCGCTGCGGCCGTCCCAGCGGACCTGGTGCGCTCCGGCCTGGCTCCAGCCATCGCGCAGGACGCGAACCCTCTGTCCCATCAGGTTGTGGACCGAAATCCGCACCGGGCATGGGACCGAGACGGAAAATGGTATGGTCACAGCTGCATTGAATGGTGCCGGAAAGGGACGTCCGAAGCCGGAGCCGCCAGCGGCCTCCGGGCCGGCGAAACGGTCGAGCTCCCCGGCCTCGACCTCGAGGCGCCTGCTCCCGGATGATCCCTGGTCCGTAACCACCCGCACATCGCCGCTGGCCGCCCGGTCCGGCACCTCGACGACGATTCTGCCTTCGCTCCAGGTCACGTAATCTCCAGTGGATGGCCGGACCTCGGGCCACAGAAGGACGTAACCGGACCCCCGCACCTTGCCGAAGTTGGATCCGGTCAAGGTCAGACGGTCTCCCGGTTTCACCCGGCCTGGTGACACCCGGCCCAGGTAGGGGCTCGTTACCTCGAGGGTGACGGCGTTGCTCGTTCCTTCGGGGGTTCTGACCCGGAGTTCCCCCGAGCGGGCATTGAGGGGAATCCGGAACCTGATGGTGGTGATGGACCAGGTGGGGACCGAAGAAATGGCCGCCGATCCGATCCTCACCATGCCGTTCTTCCGCGAAAAGCCGAAATTTTCCCCGTATACGGTGACCAGGGTCCCGGTCCGGCCGCTGGCGGGAGAGATGCTTCTGACCCAGGGAGAAGTGATTTTCACCGGGACCGTGGCGCTCCCTCCAACCGTCTCGACCTGCAGGTCGCCGCGGCGCGCACCCGCGGGCACCCTCACCTCGATCAGGGTATCACTCCAGCTTACATATTGGGATGGCCTGGGTTCCCCTGCCTGGTGGAAAATCACCCTGCCCTCGCGCCGGTCCTCACCAAAACCCGTTCCGCGGAGAGTCAGGACCTGGTTGTAGCGTATTTTGGCTGGATCAGCCGATGTGATTTGCGGCTCGATGGATTGAGCCAGGACCAGTTTCCCGTATCCGGAGTGGTTGTCCCTCCCGTAGCCTTCTATGTCAACGGCGGCCTCTACCAGCGCCTCCCACAAATCGGCTCCCGAGTAGGATGGGTTTGCCGACCTGATCAGGGCGGCTGCCCCGGCCACGTGGGGGGCAGAAGCAGAGGTTCCGGCATAGGAGCCCGGTCCGTAGGAAACGGTGGAAACACGGGTGGGAGCGACCAGGTCGGGTTTGATGCGTCCATCGGTGGTGGGTCCCCTGGAGCTGTAGTATTCAACCTGATCCGCGCTCCACTCCAGGTGATTGACCGCCCCGACGCTCATGCCTCCCCTGGCGTCCGCGGGAATCCCCATACTGTTCCGCGCCACCGCATACTCGTCGATTTCCTGGTTGTATGACCATATTTTCAACCTTTTCGACAGAGCGCCGTCCGCCTTGCCGACGGCTATCCCATACTCGCCCGACTCTTCAACCACGTATTTTATCCATTCCACCGGAGGGTCGGCCCCGAATCCATTCTGTCTGGTTACGCTGCGGCCGACTTCTTCGGGAATTTCCGATTTATCCATGAAATAGAGGAATAAATCATAGTTCTCTGCGGTGGCGGGAAAATCGTTCCAGGTCAACATCACCTGAATCGAATCGCCGGCCGCCGCCTGAATGGTCAATACTTCATCATCCCTGGAAAAATTGTGCCAGCCGTCGGAATCCCGGTCGGACCAGACCCCCGTGTAATGGCTCCTTGCTTCGTTACCCGCGGCGTTCACCCACAATATTCCTCTTTCGGCCGCGGCGTCCACGATGTCGCACGCCAGGCCGCGGCCGTCGCCGAACCCTGTTCCCATCCAGCCAAGGGAGTGGCTGACTATTCCGATCCCTTCCCGCATGCAGTAATCCCTGGCGTTCTCCAGGTCGACCAGGTCGCCAACCTTCAAAAGGGCCAGCTCTGCGTCCGGAGCCACGTCATGAACAATTTCGGCACAGGCTGTCCCATGTCTGTGCCTGGAATGACCGTCGCCGGCGTATATTCCCTTTCCCGTAAAGTCGCGATACCGCCACGATTCGGGCATGTCCCGGCCCAGCCTGTCGGCTCCCTTGAACCCTGCGTCGATGATGGCGATCCTGGCCCCCCTTCCCCGTACGTCCTCCCGGTGTTTGACCCTGGCGCCGATGCGGGCGGCTCCCTCGCTGATCGTCGACCGGAGAATGGGGTGGAAGGGCTCGCGCACGAAGCCTACTCCAGCCAGCCTGGAAAGTGCCGGCAGAGAATGTCCCGGGGCTGAAACCCTCAACAGGCTGTTTGACCGTGCAAGTACCTCGATTCCGAGCTCGGCAAATGAAGAAGGGTCTATGGAAGACGACCCCTTGCCGGGATATGGAACCAGGGTGACCACGACCCTGCCGGGCATGTCCCGAGAGCCGTCCCTCTCGACAGGCTTTGGCGCGACGTTTCCCTCCGTGGCCAGATCCCACAAGGAGCTTTGAATTTTGGCGGGACCTTGCGGCTCTGGAGGAGCGAAGTCCAGCGACTGAGCCAGGAGCAGGGGAGTATACCCGGCCAGGGCCATGAAAAAGGCCGGGATGGCGAGGGCGGCTCGTATGGAAAAGGGCCTGATGTGAAGGTGGACGGGCCCTTGCCTTCTCCTCGGGAAGCCATGGAACCGAGGCGGAAGGAATTCCCGGGGGCTCGCAGTGGGTTTCGGCCGATTCATGGCAGGATTTTCAGTCAATGCGGGTCCTTGCAGATTTCCCTTCAGGCCGGCCCTCCCAGAAGAGACCATCGCAACCACGAACGGTTCCTTCCCGCGATGACTGCCGCGTCCTCCCGGACCCGCCTGGTTCAACCTCACGGTCCTGCCTCCGACCCGGAACCGGTGGTCAATCTTCACCCGCCGCCCCGCAATCCCGCAGAATTGCGGCGGCGGCATTGTGCCCGGGCGCTCCCGTAACCTCTCCGCCCGGATGGGTGCCGGCGCCGCAAAGGTAGAGGTTGGCGATGGGAGTGCGGTAGTCTGCCCAGCCCGCCAGAGGCCGGTGCGCCAGAAACTGGTCGGGGACGATGTCGAGATGGCGGATATTGCCGTCGGTCAACCCGATACGGCGCTCCATGTCGGCGGGGGTAAACAGGGACCAGTCCACCATGACCTCCCGCAGGTTGGGGGCAAAGGCCGACAGGGTGTCGATCAGGCTCTCACCTGCTTCCCGCCGCCGGTCCTCCCAACTCCCCCGCCGCAGCCGCACCGGCGCGTACAGCGCCCACACCGACATCACGTGATGGCCGGGCGGCGCCATGCCCGGGTCATAGCCTGAGGGAATCTGCACCTCCATCACCGGGCTCCGCGCCGGCTCGCCGCGCCTCGCCTCGTCCCAGCAGCGCTCCAGGTAGGCAATGGATGGACAGATTTTGCCCTCGGCGAGATAGCGAGGGTCGAAGTCGCCGTCGAAATAGGAGGAAAAGTCAGGCAGGGCGCTGAGTGCGGCGTGGAACTTCAGGTAGGCCGCCCGCGTCTTCAGCCTCTCGACCCGGTCCGCAAATTCGGCTCCCAGCTCATCGCGCCCGACGAGCTTCAGGAAGGTGCGCTTGGGGTCCGCGTTGGAGACGACGACCCGGGCGCGGATTCCGGTGCCGTCGGAGAGAGCGACGCCGGCGGCCCTGCCGTCCTCCACCAGCACCCGCTCCACCTCGACTCCCTCGCGCAGCACGGCGCCGCGCGCCCGCGCCGCCCGGGCCATGGCCCTGGTAATTCCGCCCATACCGCCCTTGACGATACCCTTGTCCCTTGCCCGGCCGAGAAGGTTGCACTTGATGTAGGCGTAGCACCAGGCGCTGCCAGGCGCCCCCGGATCGCCCACGTCGTGGGCGTGGACGAAGGTGCCGCGCACCGGCTCGGACTCGAAGAACGAACACACCACCTCCTTCATGCTGACCTTGAGCAAACGCTCCAGGAAAGCCTCGTCACCGACTCGCCGCGCCCTGGCGGCAATCTCCCCGAGACCCGGGGGCGGCCTGAGCAGGTGGGGATGGATGATGGCCGCCGCCCGTTTCCAGAAGGCAAGCCAACGCGGGTAGCTCTCGGCGTCGCGGCGCGAAAAGCGGCCGATCTCTTCCTGTGTCCGCTCCACATCGTCCCAGACCAGCAGCCGCCTGCCGTCGGCGAAGGGCTGAAAGCGCTCGGGATCGAGGGGAAAAACCTCGAATCCGTAGCGGCGCAGCTCCAGGTCCTCGATGACCTTGGCCTGCAGCAGGTGGCAGATGTAGGAGCATGCCGAGAAGCGATAGCCGGGAAACAACTCCTCGGTTACGCAGGCCCCGCCAAGCAGGTGGCGGCGCTCCAGCAGCAGCACGTCCATCCCGGCCGCGGCCAGGTAGGCCGCCGCCACCAGGCCGTTGTGGCCGCCTCCCACAATGATTGCGTCGTGGTCCACCTGATCCATGAAGATGCCTCCTTCCACCGGGTCCGATTCGCCCGCGGGGTGCCGGCGCATTGGGCCCGGAGGGTGGTCCCACATGGGCGAACCCTCCGGATTCTCCTTCCGCCTGCAAGGGTTAAGCTGCATGCTCCCTGCTAAAGACAATTCTCGGCAGCGGGTCCAGGGCCTATATTTGTTGCAATGAAGCGGAAACCCGACGGCCCTGGCCAGACCATCCCGCAATTCGATCGCTCATTTCTGCCCCGGGCCCAACTCGAATTCGTCGTCATCGGCGACACCCACTACATCCTCGATCCCGAGCCCTACGCCGTCGAGTTCGCCTCGGTCAAGCAGTGGCCCGGGCGCCTCGAATGGGCCCTCCGCCTGGCCGCCGCGCTGGAACCGGAATTCGTCGTTCACCTGGGCGATCTCACCGAAGAGAACCCCCAAAAGGACGGCTTCACCGCCGCCAGGCGGGCCGCCCTCGCCCAGATGGAACGCTGCGGCATACGGCCCTACCACGTGGCCGGCAACATGGACATCGGCGACAAACCGGACCCTGCCATGTGGTCCGATCGGGTCAGCGCCGCGACTCTCGCCGCCTACCACGAGCAGTTCGGCCGTTCTTGGTACAGCTTCGACCGCGGCGGGATTCACTTCGTCGTGCTCAACTCCCAGATCATGAACGGCCCTCTGGCCGAGGCCGAGGAGCAGCGAAGCTGGGCACAGCGCGACCTGGCCGCCAACCAGGGCCGGCCCATCTTCCTCTTCATGCACATGCCTCCCTTCTTCGTCGACCCGGAAGAGCCGGACCGGGGATTCTACAACAGTATCGACGAGCCGGCGCGAAGCTGGCTCACCGAACTCCTGCGCCGTCACCGGGTGCAGCTTCTCCTCTCGGGGCATACTCACTTTCGAGCCTTCAACCGCGTCGGCACCACCCGGGTCCTCGTGGCCCCGTCCACCACCACCTCGCGGGCGGGGTTCTACGAGGCCTTCTCCGTGGCTCCCCCCGAGGAGCAGGGCCGCAACGACACCGCCAAGCTCGGATTCTACCTGCTCCGGGTCTGCGCCGCAGGGACCAGGGTCCACTTCGTGCGCAGCGGCGGCGCCACCCGCGCGCAAAGTTCTGAAAGGGGATGGAAGCGCCTGCTGACGCGCACCTCCCACGACCTCGCGGCATCGCCCGCGGGGCTCTTTCTGCGCACCCCGCTGGCGCAGCAGAGTGCAGGCGCCCTCGCCTGGCCCAGCGTCCTGCGCCAGCGGGTGCGCGACGACCATCCCCTCCTCGCCTGCCTGGAAGCCGGCGTGCGCCACATCCGGGTGCCGGCCTCCGACCTCGGCGACGAGCTCCAGAGCCGGCGCCTGGCGCTGCTGCGGGAGGAAGGAGTGGAAATCGCGGCGGTCTGGCTCTGGTCTGACCGCCGCAGCCTCGCCAGCTCCCTCGAAAAGTCCGCCGCATGCATCGACAGCATGGAATTGCAGGTGCCGGGGACCCTGTGGCCGGAACCAGACTGCCTGCGCGCGCTGGCCCTTTGCAGCCGCGAATTCGGCAAGCCCGCGGTGCTGGCGCCGTTGCTCGCCCGGGAAAGCAGCCCCTCCAAGTACCACCCCCGCACCCGTATCGGCTATCGTCCCGGGGAGCTCGAGGAGCTGGACCGCCGCCTGGGCGCTCTGGGCCTGCATCTGGACCGCGTCCTCTGCCACCTGGACGCGGAAGCCGCTCTCTGGAACGCCTTTCGCAGCCTCTGCGCCCGCCTGCCCCTGTCCCGCATCGGCCGCCTCGACTGCGTGGTCGAACTCACCGGCACGGACGAGGACCTGGCTGCCGAGCGCGCCGCCGAGGCGCTCTTCGCCGCCGCCATGATGCCGGGCTGCCGCCTCTTTCTTTCCCCCTTCGTCGACCTGGACCGCACCAACGACCCGGGCCACGGGCTGCTGGACCGCCTGTCCAACCCCAGGCGGGCCTTTCACTCGGTGAGATGCCTCAACAGCGCCCTTTTCGCCTCCCCACAACCCTGGCGTCCGCTTCCCGTTCAGCAAGCCGGCTGCACCAGGGTTCTCGGCCTCGAAAGCGAGCAAAGGCGCCACTGGCTGGTAATGCCCGGCGGCCGGTCCCCGGCCCTGCCCAGGCTCGAATCCGGGGGCCGCGGCGGCGGCCGGCTCTCGGTGGTCGATCTCGCCGAGGGCACGCGCAGATCGGCGGCCAACAACGAGCTGCCACAGGTCCTGGAGGGACGCCCGGGTCCTTTCCTGATCTCTTCCCCCTGAAGGGTCCCCACATCCTCGGGCTGAAGCCCCTCGGCCCCGGGTTCCGGGCTGCACGGCCTTCAGTTCCAGGCGGCTGATTCCCATTACCACCCGTGGATGAAATGGCCCGCTGCAGGAAACCAGATGAGGTCCACCGTAACCGAGAGAATGATCCCCACCACGTAGCCGATTCCCAGCCCGTAGAAGAAAGGTTTTGCGCTCAGATAGGCGCGCACGCCGCCGTAGTGCAGCAGGGTGAGTTTGGCGAGCCAGACCAGAAACAAGCTGAACCAGTAGAGGACGGTCACGATGGTGTACTGGAAGGCCAGGCCCACGGGGTGCAGGGGGAACCAGTGGTAGCGCGCCCGCAGGACGGCCAGCACCACACCTTCGAAGAAGCCGGTCATGAAAACCATCCAGCGCTCCGGGTCCACCATCCGCGGATTGGCCAGGTTGGTGACGATGCTGGTGAAGTGGGCGATGGTTCCCCCTGAGGAGTAGGCCAGGCCGTCGCCGCGATAGGCCATTTCCAGGGTGGACGCCACCGCCACCAGGAATCCCACCGGGAAGGCGGTGAGAATCAACGCCACGACCCACCGGGGCCGGTGGCGCAGCGAAAAAATCTTCAGCACGTGGGGCAGGGCCGGCCAGGTGGGCAGGCGCAGGTTGCCGAAGAAGGCGCGGCCGCCGAAAAAGCGGTAGGCTATGTAGTTCTGGGGCGAGATGTGGGCGGTCCCCACCAGCTGGTGCACGAAGGTCTTGGCCTTCATGTGATCCCAGTCGGTAAGCAGGTAGGCGCACCCGGTAGCCGCGATGAGCTTCATGATGACCAGGTAGGTGAGGGTGGTGACCGTGAACGCCAGCAGGGCCAGGGGCAGGCTCATGCCCATGAAGACCATGAAGCCCAGCACGTAGGCGGCCGAGGCCGCCAGGCCCACCAGAGCCAGGCGATAGAGCCGCCTTTCTTCCGGGTCCCCTCCCTCCTCGCCGCGCACCTGGCGCCATACCCGGCGCAGATGGCCGCGCGCCAGCCAGAACGTCCACAGTCCCACGAAGATCATGGTGCCGTAGCTCTCGAGGTGCAGGATGGCCCTCTCCGTCAGCGGCACCCCTTCGCTGCCCAGGGTGAATCCGAAGCGCAGCATGACCACGCGCTTGACCACCGCCAAAAGGTGGAAGAGGAACATGCTGCCGAGAATGTCCAGGGGGCACAGGTAGGTGACCGCCATGACCAGGGGCATGATGCGGAAGTACAGGAGCGGGTATCCCGCCCCCAGCTCGATAGTATAGCGCTTCCAGTAGACGTCCAGGGTGGGCAGCCCTGGGGTGAAGTAGGTGCCGACGTTGTAGAGAATGGGCAGGAAAACAAGAGAAAACCCGATCCAGAACACCCGGGAAGCGAAGATGTTCGGAATACTGCGTTTGCCGTCGAAGCCGGCGGTGAGGTCCTGCGGCAGCTGGGCAAGAGGGAAGGTCAGCTTTTCCCCCTCCTCCCATTGGCGCTGCAGCAGCACCACCAGGCAGAAACCGAAAATCACCATGGCGATGGATACGACGAGCCAGTGGGCGACGGCGCCGTACCATCCATCCCATGGAATGGAGGCACCCTGGGGCAAGCCCTGGAAGAACCCGGTGAGAACGCGGTCGGTGGTGGCGGGCATGTAGTGCCAGGGGATGTCGTTGAAGAGGACTTCGGCCCACTGGTTTTCGGCGGTGGCGAAATAGGCAGGTGCGGCAAGCCAGATGGCGAAATAGGTGCTCCAGCCGATGTGGGGCACCGTGCCCACGAGCCACAGCATGCAGAAAATGGTGAGCAGCTCCCCCTGCTTCAGGGCGATGGCGGGCCAAAAGCGCTTGAGGACGACGTTGAGGAACAACCAGGTGACAAATGGAACGTAGACGATGATGGGCAGCTGCGAGTTCACCAGCCCCCCCATCCCGCGCCCCTGTATTTCGGTGATGGCGTAGTAGAAGGTGGCGGCGATGGTCAGCGCCCCTAGCACCAATGCCCGCAGGGTGATGTGGGGTGCGATTTTCTCCACAGTGCTCATGGGAGTCCGGGAAGGCCGGAGGAGTGATGAAAGAGCGAAATTCCGGCCGGGTAGGCCCTAACTTATGCAAAATTGCAATTACTCCCAAACGGGTGCGGTGGGTTCTCTTTCTTGTTGGAACGAGCGCCGGCCCCTCACCTACCGGCATCGGAGGGTCCGCGGATGGATATTGACATCGAATCTTGCAATGATCTATACTACCGCGCCCACCCGGCGGGGCGACAGGCAATCGACTGAATCCCGCCAATGCCGAATCCACCCCTCGCAAAGGAGCCCGTCATGGCCAGGTCCGGAACAACCGCCCGCCTCCTCAAGGAAATCCCCTACGAACAGAGGATCTGCCGCACCGAACACTATCCAGGGTGTGTGCACCGCACCGACCCCGATGGCGGTCCCAGGGCGGGCATTCAGCTCAGCGTCGACGCCATGGCCGACGCCGGGGTCCAGGCGTGGACCATCGCCGCCATGCGCCACCGGCCCGGAGGCGGCATCGGCCGCTCGTGGCCCTTGTGGCCGTCGGCACTGATCCCGCGTCCCCCCGAATACGAGGCCGAAGGTCAGCGCATCCGCGAATTCATCGCCGCCGCTCACCAGCGCGGAATCTTCATGATGAGCTACTATCCCTTCATCTTCACCACCCCGATCCAGGAGCTCCATCCCGACTGGGGCATACAGATGCTCGACGACGGCGGCGAGGAAGTATGGAACGAAGGCTGGTTGTGCTGGAACTCGCCCTACCGGGACTGGCTGCCCCGGTACCTCAACGAGATGATCGACTACTTCGACCTGGACGGGGTCTACTTCGACGACATGAACTGGGGCTCCCACTCCGACGCCGGGCAGCGCAGAACCGGCGGGTGCATCTGCAGGTTCTGCCGGGAACAGTACCTGGAGGAATGCGGCCGCGAGCTGCCCACCGTGGTCGACATGGAGGACGTGGATTTCCGCAGGTACATCGTCTGGCGCTACGGCAAGTTCACCGAGGGAGTGGAACACGTGGCAAACGGGGTCTACGCCGAACATCCCGATGTTGTCCTTGACTGGAACTACTACGGGAGACCCTACGGCAGCCCGGACATCGGCTGGATGGCGAGCCACCCCCTGAATCCCCTGCCGACCACCACCCACTTCTTCATGGAGGCCGGCCTGGACAACCTGGGAGTGAGCTTTCCCGCCAAGCTGCTGCGCGCTGCCGGCCCGACCTTCGGCTTCTTCTTCCATGCAGCACGCAGCATTTCGGAGGTGGGCTCCGCTCCCTGCCCCGAGCCCCACACCGGCGCCATCGCGGCGCTGTCCGCCGTGGTCCGCGGCGGCGCGTCCGTAACCGTATCCCTCGACGCGGGCGCCCATACCCACCACGGCACCACGCTGCAGTCGATTTACTCGGCGGCGCGGGAACTGCAGCCATACGTGGGCGGTGAGGCGGTCAGGCACGCCGCCCTGCACGTCTCGCAGCAGGGCAGGGACTTTCAGTATTACCCCGAACCGGACGAATTCTGGAAGATGTGCCGGGGCAGCGACGAGATGCTCAGGCGCTCGCAGATCCTCACCGAGGTGGTCTTCGACCGGAACCTGACCCTGGATACGCTGCGCCAGTACAAGGTGCTGGTCCTCTCCAACAGCGGCTGCCTGGGAGACGGCCAGGTGGAAGCCATCCGCGAGTTCGTGCGCCTGGGGGGCTGCCTACTCGCCACCCACCGCACATCGCTTTGCGACGAGCTCGGGCGCGAGCGCGGCAACTTCGGCCTGGCAGACGTCCTGGGTGTGGACTACGCCGGAGCCGAGGCTGGAGAGGCGGTCGAGCTGGAGAACGGCAAAGTGAACCCGGGAGAAAGCAATATCCTCGTTCCCCAGACGGAGGAATTGAAGCGCCGGTTCGGGCATTTCGTCGCCTTCGGCGCCCCCCAATCCCGGATCGAGCTGCGGCCGGGCTCTGACCCCGAGGTCCTCTTCACCAAAAGCAGCCTGAAGTGGAAAGGCAACAGGTCTCCGCTCGGTGACGAGTTCTACGCCGGCGCCGACTTCGATTCAGGAGAGCCGGCCCTGACCATGAACCGCTGCGGACAGGGTACGGCCATCTATCTGTGCGGCGACCTGGGCCAGGGCTACTGCCGCGGTCCCCTTCCCCAGTTGAAGCGGCTCATGGACTATCTGGCGCGCACCGCCATCCCCGCGCTGGAGGTTGTGGCCCCCGAGGTGATCGACGCCACCGCTTTTCACCGCAAACCGGGACAGTTGATGATACACCTGCTCAACAACCCCATGCCGTTTCTGCCCTGGTCCACCTCGCGGGAGGTCCGCCCCAACTTTTTCAGCGTCGACGAACTGCTCCCCGTCAGGGACGTGGTGATCCGGCTCAACGAGTTCAGAGCGCGGGGCGCGCGTTTGCCTCTGCGCGACCTGGCTTTACAGCCGGGAGCGGATGGCGCGCGGATCCTGGTGCCGGAGGTAAAACTGCAGGAGGTGGTGCTCGTGGACCTGGCCTGATGGGCAGGGGAGGCCGCCCACCAACCCAGGAGGCGCTATATCTCTTTAAAAATCAATCAGTTATTCCATTGTTATAATGTTCTTGACAATTGCACTACCATTTTACATAGTACATTATGCAAGAAAAGGCAGGAAATCCGGTCCCGCGTACAGTCCTTGCGCGGATCTCTGCCAAGTAACGGCGATTCCATGCTGCTTGCCAAAACCGGAATTCAGCGGTCTCGAAAGGAGGTGGGTACCAGGAGACCTGACCAACGCCGACCAGTTCGCATGAACGATTTCGAAAGGCTGAGAGCAGCCCGGGAACCTTAAAGGAGGATACACCATGAGATTCTGCAAAACCAGTTTGTGTGCTTTGGTGCTGGGTGTGTTTACCATGGAAACAGCCCTCGCGGAGACCTATCCACCTGGGCTACAGAACGCGGAAAACATCAACGAACTCGTCCCACCCATCACCAATTCCACCCCGAATCCCCTGCGCCTGAGCGTATCCAACGTCGCCTACGGCGGCAGCGGCGGAGTGGACATTCCCTTCACCATGAACCAGCGCGCCACCGTATGGGTGGCCATCTACGAGATCGGCTCCACCGACACCGGCCCCACCAATATCAATGGTGCCGTTGTGCGCTACGTTGCCCAGGACAAGTTCATCGCCACCGCTCCGAACGAGAGCGGCATTGCCCTCGCCGCCGGCGACAACGTCATCAGGTGGGACGGCCGTGACTGGAACGGGGAGGAAGCGGGCCCCGGCAACTACGAGTTCGACGTCATAGCCGTCAACAATCTCGATCCCTCCGCCCTGGTGGGTATCAGCAGCCAGGGCATGCCCGACCACATCTTCGATCTGCGCAACGGGGACAACTGGTGCCACCTGGCTGCGTCCGCGCAACCGGACCGCGGCCAGTTCTGGGGCAGTCTTGCCCTGGCAAAGTTGGGTACCGACTTTGTCGCCAATCCCACTGCCTATGAGCTCTGGGAATTCGAAGAGTCGGTCCAGATGCTCGAACGCGGCGATACCGTCGGCGGCATTCGCCCGGACATTGACGACCCCACTGCCTTCTACGTGTCGATGACACCAAACGGCCCGCATTGCGGGGTCTACAGGCTGATACGCAACGACGCCTCCAAGACCCTGGACAGGGATCCCAACTTCGCAGACAACGGCTTTTCCCACCTGCCCCTGGCCGAAACCGAGCGCGCCCTGCACTTGTCGATCTGGAAGGACAAGCTCTACACCGCCAATTGGAGCACCGCCGAAATCCCCGCTCCCTCCTTCTGCGTATGGGACAAGGCCACCGGTGAATTCCTCCAGAACGTCGACCAGCACCGGGAGTTCTTCTGGAGATACCGCATCGACGACAACGGCAACGAGAGCTTCAGTGCCGGCGGTGTGACCTCCACCTCGGTAAACGAGACCGGCCTCTGGGTGACCGGCTGGCGAGGCACCCAGGTGATCAAGATCGATCATGACTTCGACCTCATCTGGTCCAACGGCCCGGGTGACTTCTACGACGACCAGATTTCCCAGGAGCGCGCCGCCGCTCTCGGGTTTTCGGGCGACGTCCTCGGGGGCGAGCTCTCCCTGGTTCTGGATGCCATACCTGACCAGAAGAGCAGAGCTCTGATCACCACGGCCCGGCACAACACCATCGGGCACCGGGCTTCCATCCTGGGCCGCGACGGCTCGGGTATCGGGAGAATCTGGACACCCCTGGAAATCGGGCCCTACCGGCAGCATGCCAACACCAACGTCGCGGTCATCCAGAACAACTGCTCCGGACACGGCGGCGATCTCTACTGCGGAGAGAATGCCGGCAGCCCGGGACCGTACGACGGCCTGGTCTTCAACACCTTCTTCGACATCGTCCACCACGAGTTCCGCGCGTATGAGTCCACCGAGCCGAGAAACCCGGCGATGGCCATGCACATGGGATTCGACATCCAGACCGGAACATTGGGTGCCGACGTAACCGCGGTCGAAGCTGTGGACGGGGCCGGCACGCCGGACAGCTACAGCCTCGGTGCCGCCTATCCCAATCCCTTCAATCCCGAGACCGCCTTCGACTTCACCATCGCGGCGGACGACCACGTGACGATCGACGTGTTCAACTCGGTGGGCCAGAGGGTGGATACGCTCGTCGACAACTACAAGCCTGCGGGCACCTACCAGGTCACCTGGAACGGCCGCGATTCCCGCGGCGCACCCGTTTCCAGCGGCGCCTATTTCTATCGCATGCAGGCCGGTGACTTCTCCGACGTGCGGGCGATGACACTGCTGCAGTAGACTGCCCCTCGGGGTAGCATACGAAGGCAAGTAAAGTACAGGGGTAGATTTCGCGATCTACCCCTGTACCTTTTCCAGGCGGCTGGAGGTTTTAACTGCCGGGAGGGTGCCCATGATCAGGAGAATCGCGGCTGCACGGCCTCCTCGCATGCCCTGGCTCCTGTTTGCCCTGCTTGCTGCGTGGGGCCTTGCCGGCGGCGACGGCATGCACCTCGAGGAGGTGGCCTCGGGTCGGCCGTTTCTGCGCTGGGAACGCGGACCCTACCGCAACTTCGCCCTGCAGAACTTCCAGAACGCTCCCCACCATTTCTACCCATATACCGACATACCGAAAGAGCGGTACGACTCCTTCGGCAACTTCCTGGTGCGCGGATACGATCTCTACAAGTGGGACGAGATCCGCACTCCGGGACAGAAATTCGGCAGTGCCATATTCAAGCAGAACCCCGGTGCCTGGAACGCCGCCTTCGACTACGTAGTGGCTGGAAGCGACGGCTACGGCCAGTGGGGATACCACCTTGTCGCGGGGGATGGCCTGATTGCCCGCTTCACCCCGCTGACCCTCTACAAGGTGGATTTCAACGGTGCCCGCTTCGATCTCGCCACCCCCCATCTGAAGCTGACCGCGGTGGCGTCGCGGGCGGAGCGGCCGATGGACATGGCGAGAGATCTTCGCCAGGCAAGCGAGGCGGTGCAGTTGCACCTGCAGAAAGCCGACGATTCCACCCTGCTTCTGGGCGGCCGGGCGCAGGCCGACGCGGGCAACCTGAGGCTGGGCCTCAACTGGGTCAACCATCACATCTACCAGAGCACCCGCACCGGCAACAGTCTCAAGGGCCGCCTGAAGCCGGACCACCCCCTGATGGAATGGATCATCGTGCGCTTCAAGGACGACTCCCCCGCCGACGGCGTGGGCGGAGCGGCGGTGCAGGACGTGCAGCTGGTGGTCAACGGCCAGGCCCGGCCGGACCTGCCGCCGCGGGTGCTGAGCCATCGCGCCGACCCCCCTCTGCAGGTGGGATTCACCTCCGCCATCACCGGTCATTTCACCGTCCTGCCCTACAACTATTTCACCGCCTCATCTTCGGCGACTCCCTACGTCAACGAATATTACTACCGCGACCGCGACTTTCCCCTCTTTGCCGACTATTTCACCCGGCTGGACCACGAGGATGGCCTCGACGTGAGCGAAGTGGGCAATATCCCAGGCCTCGTCTCCACCTACGCGGTGGAATCGCCCCTGGCCATGCTGCGCGCCGACGGCCGGCGCGAGCTGGTCTTTCTCTTCGACATGGGATCCGAAGCTGCAATCCGCTCGGTGGCGGTGGAGGCCCTGGTGGGCAACGATTATCACGTCGACGTGGCCATGGTATACATCAAGTCCGATTTTGCGACTTTCTACCCGGACCGGTTTGCCGCCAGCTATTTCCATGTCCTCTCCAGGGCCGAGGGCAACGTCCAGGATTTGTCCAACCTCAAAAGGAGGCGCTTCGACGTGGGCGAGAACACCGGCCATTTCATCTACAGCGCCGACCTCAACCTGCAGCTGCCGGGCCTGGAGATCTCCGCCGAGTACGCCCGCTCCAGCGTCTATTCGCGCTATCCGGCCGAGATCGACAATCAGCCCGCCTTCGATTACTCTCCGCGCTTCACCCATGGGGGTTCGGCCTGGTTTCTCAACGCGGTCCACCACTTCGGCCGCGGCCTGGCGGGCGCCGAGCTGTTCTCCGTAAATCCGGGGTATTCCACCGAGTTCCGCTCCTACAAGCACTGGGAGAACACGTTCTGGAGGGGCCATCTCCAGGGCCTGCTCAACAACTACATGTACTGGAGGACGGTGGACGACAACGACGACGGGGACCGCTATCCCGACATCCGCCACGGAGCGCTGGTGGGCATGCTCATCGACCAGGTCGGCACCGACCTCAACGGGGTATTTCTGAATCAGGACGAGGACAACGACGGGGCGCCGGACACCAACCGCAACCTCAACCGAATTCCCGACTACGAGGAACCCTTCCTGATGTTCGACGTCGAGCCCAACGCATACGTCTATGGCCTCGACCGCAACAACAACGACGAGCCGGACGGGCGCGAAGACGACGGCGAAGTGGACTATCCCTACGACTACGACGAACGCGGGGTCCATCTGTTCGGCCAGTACAACCTGACCCGGCACTGGTACCTGGCGCTGGGGCACTATTCGATCGAGGAGACCGCCGGCGCCGGGAACAGCCGCTCCACCTATGGGCTGGTGGGCTACCGCAGGCGGGGGACGGGGTGGCTCAGGGAAATTTTCTTCGAGAACAACAGCCGCAGAGTAGAGGACGACATCGCCGACGAGTTCATGGAGTACGAGGACGACGCCGGCTCCCGCGACAGCTACTTCGGCGGCCGCGGAGTGGTATACACCGCCGACGCCCCCCCCGGGGAGGGCATCGTGAAATTTCTCAAGGTCGGCTTCGTACCGGATCTGCTGCTCTACCAGGACAGTTTCGTCAACGAATCCTACCTGGAAGGAAGCCTTCAACTCTTATCGGGTCTCGACCTGGTGCAGAAGCTCCGCCTGCGCCTCAACTGGCAACGGGGTGGGAAGCTGCCCAGCGGACTGTTCCAGCGCGACCGGCGCCTGGACCTGTGGACCTCTGTCACACGACTGCAGTATTCCTTCCATTGGTGGAAGCTGCACATCACGCCGCAGTACAAGCTCATGGTGTTTCGCCTGGCGGACCGCGAACGCGAAGTGCAGCTGCAGTCCGAGCTGCGCGCCATTCCCATTCTGCGCCTGCAGTGCCCATTGCTGTCCCGGACCACCCTGAGCGCCGGCCTTCAGGGCCTGGGTCCGCTTCCCTACCGGCGCAGGGACGAGCTTTCCAAACGCAACAGCTTCGAGCAGCGCTCGGCGTTTTTGACGGCGACCAACCGCTCGAGTTATTTTGGCTACGAACTGGTGACGATCGCCGGAGTTGCCCGCGACAGGAGGAGCTTCGACGACGAGACCCAACGCTTCCAGGAATTCGACTACTGGAAGTTCTTCGCGCGCGCGCTGGTGGGCTTCACCGAATTCGGACGGCCCCTATAGGTTTCTCAAGAGGAGGTGGACTATGTTGACGGCGGAACAGGAAAGTCAGTTCAAGACCTTCGGATTCGTGGTGATCAGGAATTTCTTTCGTCCCCGGGAGGTGGAAGCGATGAGGGAGGAATTCAATTACGCCGCCGAAAGGGCATCGCGCTGGGAAAAATTCGACGGGACGAAGATGCAGTACTTCAAAATGCTGGGCACCGATACTCCATTCTACTCGACCCTGCCCGAAGATCCGCGGTTCTATGAAGCCGCCGAGCAGCTTTTCGGCCCGAAGGCCTTCGCCTTCGAAGTCAACGCCTACAGGTACGTCGGCAACACCCCCTGGCATTACAACGACGGCTGCATGAACACCTATGGATGCGGGGTGAAATTTCAATTCGGCCTGGAACCGGTGGACGGCAGCAGCGGCGCGCTGAGATTCATACCCGGATCCCATCAGAACCCGTTCCAGGACCAGCTATCCCATTATCCCGTACTCGGCAAGCACTTCAGAAAAACCCCGGATTACGCCAGGAGAGCCGCCGAGCAACTGGACCAAATTCCCTGTTGCCAGACCAGCTACGGGCCCGCCGATGTGGTTGCCTTCGATCTGCGCATCATGCACGCGACCAGCGGCGGCAGCAACGACCGGCACATGAGTTGTGTCAGCTTCTTCCACTACCCGGAAACCCCCGAAGAACTGGAGACCATGCGCCACATCGCTCCCAGGTACCTGCATCCCGAGCCCCATCCGCATATGCCCTGGCAGCACGGGATGGCCGAGGAATGGCTCAGCAATCCCAACAACAGTGAAAAGCGCAGGCAATGGATAAATAGGCTCGAGGAAATCTGCCGTACCTCCGCGCGGGATACGGGACTGGTGTTGAAAGACTCGGGTCATGGCTCGACCGTGCCCGTTCCAGGGGAATAGCGCTGGTGTGCCCCTTCAGGATCACCTTGCCCATCCAGGGGGTTCGAGCGCCCGCTACGCAGGGCGGAAGGGCTCCGGTCCGCGGGAGATGAACTGACCGGGCCACCCGCCTGCGGCCGCAATCCGGCCTCGGCCGAGCGCTCCCGAGTCGGGACAACAGCACCCAGGCCATAGAAAGCTCATCCGCAATTGTCAGCAGTACTGGACCAGCCCCGAGACCAGGGAAACGATTCGCCGCAGCACTCCGATCAATGGGCCACTACCCCCCGCAGCCTGGTGATCGGCGCGCTCATCGTCCTGGTGCTATTCGGCCTGTGGCAGGCGCGGCCCCATCTCAAGGAGGTACTGCACAAGGCCTGGAACCGGGATGCGCCGGTTGACGACTCGCGGGAGATCATGTCCTACCGGGCGGCTGTGCTCTGCTTTCTGGGCGGCGTTATTTTCATATTCTTCTGGCTCTGGGAGTCGGGCATTCCGGCCTGGATCGCCCCCTGTTCATCCTGGCCGCCCTGGTGATCATGATCGGGCTTGCCCGCGTCGTCGCCGAAGCTGGAGTACCCACCTGGTGGACGCATTCACAGGTATGAGGTACAACCATATCAGAGTATATTAGATGCGCACCCCCTGGACGGAATCGTTCGAATTCGCCTCATCGGCCCCTGTGCCCCCTCTCGAGGCAAGGCGCCAAATTGAAAGGAACGGGCAATGAAACGGGAAGACTACGATTATTTCCGGGACCACGGCTATCTGTCCCTGGGAAAGGTCCTGAGCGACGAGGAGATCGCCCGCTTCGGCGACTCCTTCGAACGGGACCGGCGCGACTTCGCCAGATTCTGGAGAGAGAACGGCATCTGGCAAACCCAGAACTGCGACGCGCTCCTTTCCGCGCCCGAGTTCGACGGCATCGTCCGCCACCCGAGGGTGTTGGATCCCCTCGGAGAATTGATGGGAGGCGAGGTGTGTTTCTCGGAAATCTGCCTGCGCCACATGGGCCCATACGCCGGCGAGCCCCTACCCGGCATGACCTCCTGGGAAGGGGGCGTCGGACGCCGCTGGCACCGGGACGGCGGGGACCGCTTCATCTGGCCGGAACACCCGCTGCGCATCGGCTACGTCCAGCTGATGGTCTACCTCACCGACGTGAGCGAGGCAACCCACAGCTTCGCCGTTTCACCTGAACCTGTCGGCGAGGAAACCCTCGACAAGGAGGCTCAGCTGGAGCGCTTCGGCGTCCACGACCTGCACGGCTGCGCCGGCACTGCCATCCTGTTCAACGTGTCCCGGCTGCACACGGTAACCGTGCGCCGCACCCGGTTGGAACGCAAATCGGTGCAGATCTACTATGGCCACCGCCAGCGCGGCTCCCTCAGCGACCAGTCCTTCATTCCAGCCGCGCTGTGGCGCGACCACGACGACGCCGAAACCCGCGGATTCTACGGAGTGCTCAACGACAGGACGCGGAGTTTCCAGGAGAGCGCCGGCGGTCTGGGGGAGATTCCGGTAGAAGAGGCGATGGAGATTCTTGCCCAAATAAAGGAAGGTTGACGCTTATGAAGATCACCCGCATCGACTGCCACATTCTTTCCATCCCCGACCTGGATCCAACCGCCTGCAGTTCCGCCCAGGACGACCTTGTCGTGGTGGTCCACACAGACGAGGGCATAACGGGGATCGGCGAAACCGACACCAACCCGTGGGTGGCGCGTGCCTGTATCCGCTCTCCCGGCACCCACTGCATGGACCTCTGCCTGGAAGAAATGCTCATCGGAGCCGACCCTCTACAGCCCGAGGCCGTCTGGAGACGGCTCTACACCGGTTCGAAAATGACCGGTCGCAGGGGAGCCCTGATCTGCGCGCTGGGGGCCATCGACATGGCCCTTTGGGACATTCGGGGAAAAGCGCTGGGGGTTCCGGTCTACAAATTGCTCGGAGGGGCGGTAAAGGACAGCATCACCCCCTACGCCAGCCTGCTTCCCACCGGGCGCTCCGTGGATGAAGCCCGGGACAGCCTGGTATCCAAGGCCACCGAGGCCAAAGCCCGCGGCTTCGAGGCGGGCAAGATGGAGGTCTGCATCAAGGGGCCCTACACCCACAACGCCATTCAGGGCAGCGACGATGACATCGTCGCGACCGTCGCCGCCTGCCGCGAGGCCGTTGGCGCCGGATTCACCATGATGGTGGACGTGGCCTATTCCTGGTCCGGCGCCAGGGAAGCCCTGCGCGTGCTCCAGCGCCTGGAGCCCTACGACGTATTCTTCCTCGAAACCCCCATCGACATCGACGACCTGGACGGATACGCCTTTCTCCACAACCACTCCCCCATTCCCATCGCCGCCGGCGAATGGCAGAACACCCACTGGGAGTTCGTGGACCTGGCTGACAGGGGAATGGTGGACGTGCTGCAGCCCGACGTCGGACGCGTCGGGGGGTTCACCGAAGCGCGCAAGGTCTGCGACCTGGCCGCCGACCGCGGCCGCCTCGTCGTGCCGCACTGCTGGAAGAGCGGAATCGGCATCGCCGCCAGCGCCCATCTCTGCGCCGCGACGGCCTGCTGTCCCTTCATCGAGTTTCTGCCCGCCGAGCTGTCCGAGAGCGCACTGCGCCGCGAGCTGGTCGCCGACGAGCTCACCATGGAAGGCGGACGGATTCCCCTGCCCCGGCGCCCCGGCCTGGGGATCGAGCTGGACCCCGACGCGCTGGCGCGCTACGAGGTAGACCGAGAAGGCTGAAGGGAAGGGCTCAGTCCTTCCACTGGAATATGACCCCCAGCATGGACTTCTCGCGGTGGTAGGCCATCTCGTAGGCCTGCACCATCTCCGAGTAGTGCATCCGGTGGGTGATCAGCCGCTTGGGCTCCAGGCCTCCGTCGGCCATTAGCGAGAGGGTGTGGGCCATGTTGCGCTCGCGGGTAAAGCGTTCCTCCTCGGCCGAGGGAAACAGGTACCCGCCCGGGGTCGACACCGCGATCAGGGATATCCCCTTGATGTAGAACCACTCCATGGACAGCGGGTTGAAGTCGAGGGGCTTCTCGCCGCGCTCGGGCAGGCTGACGATGGAGACGCGGCCGCCGGGGCGCACCACCTGCACGGCGGTGCGGTAGGCCGGCCAGGGGTTGGCCGTGAGGATCACCAGGTCGACCCCGGCTCCGCCGGTGAACTCGTCGAGCTTGGCCTCCAGGTCCGGATCGTCCGAAAGGAACCCGGCGTGAGTCCCCATGCGCTCGCCCATCTCCAGGCGGACCGGACTGTTGGCCAGCCCTATCACCCGGGCCCCGAATACCCGCCCCAGTCCCACCGCCCCCAGGCCCAGCGTACCCAGCCCCACCACCGCCACGTTCTCTCCGGGCATGAACATCGCCTTGCGGTAGCAATGGGCGCTCAGGGTATAGAGCCCGGTGTAGACGGCGTCCTCCGAATGCACTCCCTCGGGGACCTTGACGATCGCCGCCTCCCTCTGGTCGAGGATGTACTCCGACTGGTGCCAGTTCTGGGAGAAGACGCGGTCGCCCAGCGCCAGGCCTTCCACCGCACTGCCCATTCCCCGCACGGTACCAAGGCTGCTGTCTCCCACGGGCCTGGGATAGGTTGGCGCTCCGGGCACGTCCTCTGCCCCTTCGTAGTTGCCCCGGTCCGTACCGATCTTGAAGGCGCTGATCTCGGTCTCTATCCAGACCTGGTGTGGATTCAGGTTGTCGGTGTCCAACTCCTGTTCCTCGAGGCGCAGGTCGCGGGGACCGTGGAGTATGGGGATTTTCATGGGTTACCTCCTTTAGCGTGGTTTTTCGTTGGACCCGGCCGTCATGAGACCGCGGTGTTCGCGCTCGAAGGGCAGATTGAAGGCCTCCTCGAAAGGTCTGAAGGGCACCATGGCGGCGATCTCGTCGAGTCGCGCCAGCACTTCCGAGGGCAGCGGCCCCTTTTCCACCAGCGCCACATTGGACTCGACCTCGGCGGAGGAGCGCGCCCCCGTAAGGACGCATGAAACGTCCGGATTGGAGATGACGAAGCGCAGTCCCAGCTCGGGGAGCGACATGCCGAGCTCGTCGAGATATTCGTAGAGTGCGATGTACTGCTTCCGCCGCGGCAGGCTGAGCCATCGAGCCCCGTGTCTCACCTCGGCGTCGTAGCGCCTGGAAAGAGCACCCTGCTGCAGGGGCGACCCCACGACGATGCCCATGTCGAGCTCTCTGGCGGCGGGAATGACAAGGTGCTCGGCCTCGCGCCAAAGCAGACTGTAGTTGAATGCGGTCAATACCACGTCGAAACGGCCGGTGCGCATGATGGGCTCGATTTCGTAGGCGGTCGTTCCCCCTATTCCGGTATGGCGGACCACCCCCTTCTCCTTGAACTCCTCCATCACATCCAGCACCGGCCCGAGGTAATTCTCCGAGTCCGTCCACCAGTCGTACTGCCCGGTCCTGTCCGGCTCGTGGATCATGAGTATGTCGATGTAGTCGCGCCGCAGCAGGCGCAGGCTGTTCTCGACGGACTGGCGCAGGCACCTCGGGTCGCGGGGCCGAAAGGGCTGCGGCCGGCCTCCCAGCTTGGTGGAGAGCACCACGGGTTTCTCCACTCCGGAGAGGGATTTTCCAAGCACCTCTTCGCTGTCATTGTAGCCTGGAGCCGTATCGATGAAGTCGATGCCCAGGTCCAGGGCGCGGCGCACCGCGTCTCTTGCCTGCTCGAAGGGACCCCCTTTCGAGGAGACGAAGGCTCCGCCAAGTCCAAGCTCGCTCACCTCGACCCCCGTCCTTCCCAATACCCGTCTCTTCATTGCTGCATTCCTCCCTCTGCCCGACTTTCCTCCTCACCCATGCCGGGCGAGGCCATGGGGCCTTCCCCGGGCTCTTCCATCCCGGGACCCATCCAGGCGTAACGCGCCCCGGGGCGGTGGGCGTAGCCCACGTGGGCCCCGCGGCGGTCCATGGCGATGATCGCGATGTGATCGGCGTGGGGATCGCGCAGGTCGCGCAGGTCCCTGAGAGCCTCCTTCACCGCCGGGGCCAGGTCCATCCCCATCTTCAGATAGAGGATGATACTCCGGGTTGCGGAGGTGCGCAACACCACCTCCCCGGTTCCTGTCGAAGCGGCCGCCCCCCACCTGTTGTCGGCGTAGGATCCGGCGCCGATAACCGGGGAATCCCCCAGGCGTCCGGGGTAGCTCCAGGGCCATCCGCTGGTGCTCACCGCGGTCGCCAGGTTTCCCCTGCCGTCGCGGGCGATGAAGTTGACCGTACCGTGGGGCGCCTCCGGGGACCAGCCGGCCATGGGCTGGTTCAGCTTGCGCACCATGTCGAGCATCTCGCCTCGCGAGTCCAACCGGTCCACCTCGAGACCTGGATAGTGGTGCTGCAGTCCCCGGAGCCACCTGGACCGGGCGGCCGGGGTCAGCAGCTCTTCCTCCGACATTCCCAGCTCGCGCGCCAGGCGCTCGGCCCCGGCACCCACGAGGAATACGTGCGGCGTCTCCTCCATGACCCGGCGCGCCAGGGTAATCACGTGGACGCAGCCTCTTACCGAGCCGACGGCGCCTGCCCGCAGGGTGCGTCCATCCATGATGGCGGCGTCCAGGCGAACCTCTCCCGGCAGGTTGGGGAGTCCTCCAAGGCCCACGCTCTGATCCTGCGCGTTGCGCTCCACCAGGTGCGTCCCCGCTTCCACCGCGTCCAATGCGCTTCCCCCTCGCTCCAGAACCTCGAGGGCGGCCGGCAGGCCGATCTTGCCGTTGATGCTGCTGACGACGATCAAGTCCTTCCCCTGCTGTTGCGGCGCCGCCCTGTTCTCCGGCCGGCCATCAGAAACCCGGCGCCCTCTCCTTGTTGTTTCATTCCCACAAATCCGTGCTGAGGTATTTCAAGCCTGAATCGTTCATGGCGACGACGATGGTCCTTCCCCGCAGCTCCCCCTGGAGCAGGCGGGTCGCCGCGGAAATATTGGCGCCGGACGAGAACCCGGCGAAGATCCCCTCCTTGCGCGCCAGTGCCCGGGCGGACGCCGCCGCCTCCGCGGCGCTTACCTGGATGAATCCATCCACGTGCTCCCTGCGCAGCAGCGCCAGTTCCGCCATCGAGTAGCCCCCGCCCTGAATGGGATGCTCCGCTCTGGACACCTTTTCTCCCGCCAGGGCCGCGGCGCCCCAGGGCTCGACCACGAAACACCTGATGGCCGGGCTGTACTCCTTGAAGGCGGCGGCGCAGCCGGCGAAAGTGCCGGCGCTGCCGACGAAATCGCAGAACCCATCGATTTGGGACCCTGCCTGCTCCAGAATCTCGGGCCCGGTGTGGAGGTAGTGGGCGCGGAAATTTCCGCGGTGGTGGAACTGGTCGGCGCGAAAGGCGTTGCGCTCCGCCACAATTCTGCGGGTCTCCAGCTCGACCAGCTCCAGATCCGCGCCCGAGACCTGGCCGGGAACGGAACCGGGCGCCTGGTCGACCAGGACGACCTCGGCGCCCATGGCCGCCAGCATTCGCGCCCTTTCCACCGAGTTGCCCGAGGACATGACGGCGACCAGCGGATAGCCCTTGACCGCGCAAACAATGGCCAGGCCCGTTCCCGTATTGCCGCTGGTCAACTCGACCACGGTCTGCCCGCGCCGCAGCGATCCGTCCGCCTCCGCCTCTTCGACGATCTGGCGGGCAATCCGGTCCTTCTTGGAAAAACCCGGGTTCAGGTACTCCAGCTTGGCCAAGATTCGGCCGTCCAGCTTCGCCGTCAGGCGCTCCAGCTCCACCAGCGGGGTCCCGCCGATGGCCTCGATAGCCGATTTCAGTAGCATGGAGTCCTCTGGCGCGGCCCCCCTGCCTTCGGGCGAAAACGCCATTCGGGAGTTCCCCCGCAGCCGCAGACCGGGCATGGGAGAAACCACGGGAGGCCGACCGCCGCTCAGGGGTCCTGCCTGTTGCCCTCGATCCGATCGACCAGGTGGATGGAATGGATCACATCGCGCAGGTCCGAGATCGGGGTTTTGCGGTTGAGGACACAGTCGACGAAGTGCTCGTGCATGGTGAGGGTACCCTCGTAGCGGCGAACGTCGTCCATGTCGACGCCGTCCACCTCCCAGCCGCCCACAATCCGGCTCTCGTCGTCTTCGTAGATCTCGATCTCCTCCGGGATCTTCATGTAGCATCCGATTCCCACTCCGTGCAGCTCCGAGCGCAGAACGCGCCCGCCGGATGCGCGGTTGCCGAAGACCGCCCCGGTCGAACCGTTGTCGAAGCGAACCAGCGCGGTGTAGTGATTGCGGCTCTCACCGCCGAACCTGTCGCGGTAGGCATGCACCTCCACCGGTTCTCCGCCGGCCATGTAGCGCAGCAGGTCCACCACGTGACTGACGTCGTTCCACAGGGTGGTGGTGAACTCCTTGCCGTCCCCGCCAAGTATCCGCTTGTTGAAGGTTGCCGTCGCCAGCGAGACGGGCCCCTTGGAACCGACCAGCCGCATGGCCTCCCGCGTCACCGCGGCGTAGCGGCGCTGGAACCCCACCATCACGTAGACGTCGCCGGCTATGGCCGCATCGAGCATGCGCTGGGTCTCGGCGCTGTTGGCGCCCGGCGGTTTCTCGATGAACACGTGCTTTCCCGCATTGATGCAGTCCAGGGCGGGGGCCAGCAGCATGTGCTCCCTCATGACGCAGTAGACCACGTCCAGGTCCACCTCGTCGAGCATGCGGCGATGGTCGGTGAAAACATGGTCGAAGTCGTACTCCCTCACGATCTGCCCCAGGCGGTCCTCGTCCAACTCGCAAACGGCACTCATCTCGACCTCGGGCAAGCGCTTGACACAGGGGTAGTGCGCCGTGCGGCTGCGCCCTCCTGCGCCGATGAACCCCGCCTTCAACATTGGAACTCTCCTTCCTCGGGACCGGGACGGGGCGTCCCTTCGCCGATGCGGTCGAGCCCGGACACCCGGGTGATTGCGGACCTCCGGGGAAATTACCCGGGCGGAAAAATCATGTATCCCGTATGCTCGGTACGGGCGCGGAACAGGCAACCGCTGGCGGTGACGTAAAGGGTCTTGCGGTCGGCATCCCCGAAGGTGCAGTTGGTCGGCCTGTCCGCCGGAACGGAGTGGGTGGCCAGTACCCGTCCCCGAGGTGAAAAGACGTAGATCATGGGGCCCGGACCGCTTTCCTCCCACCCGGCGGTGGCGACGATGTTGCCGTCCGTGTCCAGGCACATGCCGTCGATGCCTCGATGGGGATGGAAATTGTGCAGCACCTCGCAGGGTCCGAGCGCGCCCTCCGCGTCGATGGGATAGGCGCGCAGCTCCAGCTTTTCACCATAGTGGCTCTGGGCAACGTACAGCCAACGCTGGTCGGGGGAGACCAGAAGACCGTTGGGCCTGGTGGTGTCGAAGGTCGCGCGGTGGACCTCCCAGCGGCCGCCCGACCCCGGGTCCAGGCGAAACACCGACTGGTGATCGAGCTCCAGGTCGTCGACTACGTCGCCGTAGCGCGGGTCGGTGAACCACAGCCTTCCCGCGCCGTCGAACGCCAGGTCGTTGGGGCTGTTGAGGCGCCTTCCCTCAAAGCGGTCGGCAATGACGGTGGAGGTGCCGTCGGGCTGATAGAGCACAACCCTGCGCCCTCCTCCCTCGCAGGCGAAGAGCCGGCCATCCCGGTCGAACATCAGCCCGTTGGCCTCGTTCGTCCCCGCGCGGAACTGGCTGCACCCGCCGCTGCGGCAGTCGTAGCGCATGATGAGGCTGTTGGGGATGTCCGTGAACAGGACCGCCTCCCCGTCCCAGGCCGGCCCTTCGGCAAACCCGACGGGGCCGGCAACGCGCTCGAATTTCCAGCTCATTGAGCCATCTCCATTTCCGAATGGTGTGAGGATGAATCGGCAACCACGGGACACCTCCTTCGTTTCCGGCAGCGGCGGCCGGGCGACTCAACCCGCCACCTTGACCGGCATTCCCCGGCGCGCCGACTCCCAGGCCGCTTCGGTGAGCTGGATGACCCTCAGCCCGCAGATGGCAGGCACCTGGATGTCGTCCCTGCCCAGAATGGCGTCGATGAAGTTGCGGTCCGGGCTGACGGCGGCCGGGAATCCGCCGGGCTCGAAGCTCTCCGTGGAGTGGTGCGCCGATTTCCAGGTGATGTGGCCGTTGCGCATGTAGACGGCGGCCTTGCTGCCCCAGATGGTGATATCTTCCCATATGCCCGCTGCGGGCCCCCTCCCCACTACCGACAGGTTGCCCAGCGCCCCGCCCTTGAAGCGCACGCAAAGGGCGGAATTGATATCGACCTCCGAGTCGAAATTCTCCATGTAGGCCTGCACCTCCTCCACCTCCAGGCCGGTCATCCACAGCACGATGTCCAGAAGGTGGCTGCCCGAATCGTTCAACTGGCCCCCTCCCGAGAGGGCCAACTGCTGGCGCCAGGCTCCCCTGGTGCTCTCGTACCACTTCTGGTCCTGCAGTGCCGCCACGAACTGGATCTCTCCCAGCTCTCCCGCCATGATCTGGCTGCGCACGTAGCGGAACTGGGGCGCAAGATGGCGCTGGTAGGATATCATCAGAATCCTGCCCGCCTCTTGCGATTTGCTGATCACCCGGCGGGCGTGGTCCACGGTGCAAACCATGGGCTTTTCGGTCAGAACGTGGAGTCCCCTGTCCAGGGCCGCCAGGATCTGGTCGAAGTGCAGAGTATGGGGGGTGGAGATTTCCACCGCGTCCATCTCCACCCGATCCAGAAGCTCCAGGTGATCCCGGAAGCCCGGGGTGTCCCCGAGGGCCTCATACTGCTCCCTGGCCTGACTCAGACTGTGCTCATCCACGTCGCACAGACCCACCACCTCCACCTCGGGAATCTCCAGCACCTGCCGCATGTGCCCTCGGGCACAGCTGCCACAGCCGATGAATCCCAGCCTGACCGACGCCATTTCGATCCTTTCTCCCGGGATGCAGGACGCTTCAGCGCACCACCGCGCCAGCCTGGATATCCTGGTCCGGACCCACCAGGGCCAGTTGGTCCCCGTCCCCGAGAGCGGCCAGGACCATACCCTCGGAGACGATTCCCCGCAGCTTGGCCGGTTTGAGGTTGGCCACCAGGACCACCTTCCTGCCCACCAGTTCCCCTGGTTCGTAGCTCTGGGCGATACCGCTGACCACGGTGCGGCGCTCCTGTCCCAGACTCAGGGTCAGCTTGAGCAGTTTATCGGTTCCGGTCACTTTCTCGGCCTCCATCACCTCGGCAATCCTCAATTCCGTGCGGGAGAATTCCTCCAGGCTGATCTGCTGCGACATCTCCTCCGGCTCCTTCGGCTCCTGGTCTTCGGTTTCTACCGGCGCATCGCCTGCACCGGTGCCTCCGTTCAGATCGATCTTCGGAAAGAGGAGAGGGGCCTCCTGCGGAATCCGGGTTCCCGGAGGGCTCAGTCCCCAGCGCCCGGACTCCTCCATGGTGTAGTCCTCCAGCCCGAGACTCGAGCGGATTTCCGCCGCTTTCCGGGGCATGGCCGGCTCCAGCAGCACCGAGACAATGCGCAGTCCCTCGACCACGTTGTAGAGCACCGTGCCCAGGCGCTCCTTCTGCCTCGGGTCCCGCGCAAGGCTCCAGGGTTCCTCGTCGCTGAAGTAGCGGTTCAACAAACGCACGAACTGCATGACCTCCTCCAGAGAGGCGTAGATCTTCATGTCCTGAACCAGGGCTCGCGCCGTCCTGGCCAGGGCCGTTCCCGCATCGACGATTTCCTGGTCCCCTCCCAGGATACGGGGAGTGCTCAGAACACCCCCGAGGTGGCGGATGAGGAGGGCTCGCACCCGCGCCAGGAGATTTCCCAGATCGTTGGCCAGATCGGCGTTGTAGCGCTCCACCAGGGAAGCCTCGCCCACCGCGCCGTCCTGGCCATAGACCGTATCCTTGAGCAGGTAGTAGCGCACGGCGTCGGCCCCGTATTTGCGGGCCAACTCGAACGGATCGACCACGTTGCCCAGGGACTTGCTCATCTTGCGCCCGTCCGCGCCGACGAGGAACCCGCCCACGTTGAGGCGCCTGTAGAGGGGGATGCCCGCCGCCTTCAACATGGTAGGCCAGAACACCGCGTGGGGTTTGAGAATGTCCTTGCCGATGAGGTGCTGGGCAACGGACCAGTAGCGCCCGTACTTCTCTCCGGAACCGAATTCGATAGCCGAGATGTAGTTCAACAGGGCATCGATCCAGACGTAGGCCACGTGGTCGCTGTCCCAGGGCAGCTCGATGCCCCAGGGGACCCGGCCCTTGGGCCTCGAGATCGACAGGTCGCCGATGGTTTCGCCGAGCAGGGACAGCACCTCGTTCCTGTATCCGGAGGGGAAGATGAAACCCGGGTGGGCGAGAATGTAATCGCGCAGCCAGGACCGGTACTTTTCCATCCGGAAGAAATAGTTCCCTTCCTTGCGGCGCTCGGGCTCCAATTGATGGTCGGGGCACTTGCCCTCGACCAGTTCCTTGTCGGTCAGGAATCGCTCGCAGCCAACGCAGTAGATCCCTTCGTACTCGTCGTGGTAGATATCGCCATTGGCGTGGAGGCGCCGCAGCACCTCCAAAACCACCTTCTTGTGGCGTTCCTCGGTGGTGCGAAGGAAATCGTCGTAGCCGATGTCCAGCACCTCCCAGGCTGCGCGGAAGCGGCGGCTGATCTGGTCCACGAAGGTTTGGGTCTCCTCGCCGGCGACGGCGGCGGCCTGCCAGACCTTCTCGCCGTGCTCGTCGGTGCCCGTGAGCAAATGGGTATCGTAGCCGTCCAGGCGGTGGAAACGAGCCAGAAAATCCCCGATCACCGTGGTATAGGCGTGACCAATGTGAGGCACGTCGTTGACGTAGTAAATCGGGGTGGTGACGTAGAATACCTTGTCCATGATTGCTCGGGTGCCACCTCTGGAGCAATTCCAGCAGCCGTCTTCCCGTTCCCGGCCAGCGGCGACATATTCGCGGGAAATGTTGTGGTGCGAGTGGTCCCCCGGGGCCGGCCAACCGAAGGTCCCGGGGTCTGGGGAACCGGGCTGTTTCCCCTCCGGCGGCGCCACCGTCCCGCATTCATTCCGAGGTGCAGCCCGCTGGCCGCCGGAAAGGTTGAAACGGCTTTTATGATAGGAGTTGCCGTTCACAATGGCAACCACCGCAATCGCGCCCCCGCAAACCGGATTCCGATCGGGTGCGCGGTGAACCCGGCGCGGATGCCCGATTCCCGGCCCCCGGTCCGGGCTCCCCTGCGGGCATCCGCCCTGGCGCCGCGGTGGCCGGGGGGCAATGGGAAGCGCCCCCCTGCGCCTGCGTCAACCCCGGCTGCGCTGCGCCTGTGGCCATGCCAGCTGCGATGGGATGGCGCCCTGGCAGCCCGATGAAAAAGTCATCGGGGAACTAGTGTTCCGTCGCAGAGATAGGTTGACGAAATTGGGCCGCCGAGGCGCCCGGCTCACCAGGCGCCTGAGCGGGTCGTACCAGTGGTGTACGGCGAGTGAAGGCAACGCCGTGAGCCGGGATGGATCGGCGGAATAATGGCGACATATTTCTGCGACGGGACACTGATATGTATTGACGGTTGTCAACCCCCTCCGGGGTGGTCGTTTCGGGTGTTATCTTTGCATGAGTTTGTTCGGGAACAGAAGGGACGCTGTAGCGACGGTTGATCCGACTGATATTCGCGGGTTGGTTACCGCCTGTCCTGGGTGCGTCGCGGAGCGGCCTCAATCTAGAGTCGAGGGTCAGCCTGATAGGCGCCTCATAGTGTCTTCGAGGATTCTCCTGACCGGTCCCTTCTGTCCCGTTTCGATTTACATGAGCAAAGGTCCTATGCCGGCTTCTGAGACGATGAGCTTATCAGGCGGCGATCCGAGGCCTCCTGGCCACGAGGCGGCCGGGGCGTTTCTGCTCCCAGGCGATGGCCCAGATGAAACCCAAAAGCTCCCGCGCGATCGCGGTGCAGACTTTGTTTTTCGGCATCCCTCGCCCACTCAGCCGTCGATAGCGTCCACACAGGCGTTTCTGTGCCTTCCAGGCGATGGCCTGTATGGGGGGTGCGGTCTGTTCGGCGCGTCGTTGCAAGGCGGCCGTCTTGCGGGCGGGAAAGCGATAGCACCAGGCGGCTTCCACCAGCACGCGCCGCACGTGGGCGTTGCCCGCCTTGGTGATCGCCCCTCGCTTTTGGCGGGAGCCGCTGGAATGCTCGCTGGGGACCAGACCGACGAAGGCCATCAGTTGGCGCGGCGAGTCAAAGCGGGTGAGGTCCCCCAACTCGGCCAGGGTCGTAACCGCGGTGAGCGTGTCTACCCCGCGCAGCGCCCTCATAGCCCGCGTCTCCCCTTCCAAAGACCATCCCTCCAGCGCCTGCTGCAGGGCCTGGTCCAACCCCTGGATCCGACCTTGGGCTTCCTGTACCGCGTCCACGTATTCCTGAAAGACGATCTGCTGGGCCGGATGATCGAAGCGCTGGGTCTGCAGCCAGCGAAAGTGGGCTTGGGTCCAGCGACTGCGCCCGGAGTAGATCCGGCCGTGGCGCTGCAAGAAGCTGTTCAGCCGCTGGCGCACGCGGCGCTCGGCGTGCTTGAAGTCTTCCCGGCAGCGCTCCAGATCGCGCATCGCCTCCTGCGCTTCGTCGGGCACCCACACGGGGGTCAACTCGCCGTGTTGGAAAAGCCGCACCAGAGACACAGCATCGCGGCGGTCGGTCTTGATGCGGTCGCCCGGCCGACGCGGGATCAGCGAGGGCGCCACCACCGTGCAGGCGTGCCCCAGGGCTGTGAGCTGACGGTAGACGCCGTAGCCGCAGGGTCCGGCCTCGTAGCAAAACCGCAACGAGGTCCCACCACGGGCCAGTTGGCCCGCCAGCTTGGACAACGCGGCGCCCGTAGACGGTATCGTTCCATACAGGTCTGGCCCTTTTCGGCCTTCACCGGCCAGGGCGACGGTGATCGAATCTTTATGTATGTCCAAGGCGACGAATTTCGTAGATTTACGCATGGCCTCCTCCTTCTCGCTGGGGATAGGTCTTTGGGTGAACTCCGTTTTCCCAAAGATAACCCCCGACAACCGAGTCGGAGGAGGTCTTTCATATCTCCGTCAATACATAAGGTCTAGACGAGCTCGACCACTTCGTCCTGAACGGGAGTGGTGACCGTGGGCCCCGAGCGCCCATCCACGTACACGTTGATCTCCAGTCTCACCCCGAACTCGGCCAGGTAGATTCCGGGCTCCACCGAGAATCCCGTCCGGGGCAGAATCTCGCGGGTGTCGTGGGTCTCGAGATCGTCCAGGTTCACCCCCAGGGCATGTACCTTCGGACCCGGTCCCAGACTGTGCCCGGTGCGGTGGAGGAAACGGGCGCCGTAGCCGGCCGCCTCGATGAGGTCGCGCGCCACCCGGTCCAGTTCCCAGCCCTGCGCCGTCCTGCCCGCGTCCCAATCCCGGCGCAAGCGCTCAACCACCTTGTCGCGGGCCTCGGCGACCAGGTCGAATATGCGCTGATGAGTCTCCGGGACCCCGGCGCCGGCGTAGCCGACCCAGGTGATGTCGCCGAAAACATTCCCTTCGCCCGGACGCCTCGCCCACAGGTCGATCAATACCCAATCTCCCCGGGCGATCTGCGCCGACCTCCCTTCTACGGGCTCGTAGTGGGGATTGCCGCTGTTGGCGTTGGTGCCGACGATGGGCGGATGATCCGTTTCCAGCCTGCGGCGGCGGAACTCTCTCAGGATGAACTCCTGGACGTCGGACTCGGTCAGGGACGATCCTCCCTGCAATCCCTGGCGGATATAGTCGAAGGCGGCGTCCTTGACCTCGCCCACCTGGCGGCACGCGTCCAGGTGTGACTCCAGGGACGCCTCGCTCCACAGGGTCAGCGCCACCTGGGAGAGCGGGGCCGACGAAACCACCTCCACTCCAAGGGACCTGATCAGCTCCAGGGTGCCCCCGTCCACCCACGAAAGGACGGGCAACTCGCCCCTGGGAGAGTACTCCATGGCCACCCGCGAACACCCCTGCAGGGCTTCGCGC
The DNA here is from genome assembly GCA_965208105.1 of Candidatus Latescibacterota bacterium. Classification (GTDB taxonomy): domain Bacteria; phylum Latescibacterota; class UBA2968; order UBA8231; family UBA8231. Next base: position 4,529,361 of record OZ242318.1, on the reverse strand, counting down.
ACCCTGTCGAGCATCTCCCCCCGTCCGGCGTAGGACTCGACCTCCACCTCCAGATCCGAGAAGACCTCCTTCTCGATTGCGTGGGCGATGATCCTCGCCTCGCCTCGCGCGGGCAGCAGCAGAAAGCTTCTCCGGGTGGTCGCCCTGCTGCCCCCGACAAGCTGCCACAGAACCGGGTTGCTGCCGCGAAAGTCGTAGACCAGCCAGGCGTCCACACCGGTTTCCCGCATGTAGGCCTGGGTCGATTCGATCTCCAGCATATTTCTACTCCTCACTTTCAGGGATCTTCGGTCCGGGCTGTCTTTCTCACTCCCTTGCTTTCCCGCTCCCGGCCCGACAACCTCTCGAAGTGCTCGCGCAGTACCCTTCCCGTCCAGGAAGCCTCTACCGCCGCCACCTCCCGCGGCATCCCCGACGCAACTATCCGACCCCCTGCCTCACCGCCCTCGGGGCCCAGATCGAGAAGGTAATCCGCCGCGGCGATCAGCTCGACCTGGTGCTCCACCACAACGACCGTGTTGCCTTCGTCCACAAGGCCCTGAAGCAGGCGCAGAAGGAAACGGATGTCCTCCAGGTGCAGGCCGGTGGTGGGCTCGTCCAGGATGTAGAGCGTATGCGCCCGCCGCGCCCGGCCGAGTTCCGCGCCCAGCTTCACCCGCTGTGCTTCGCCACCTGAAAAACTGCCGGCCGGCTGTCCCAGCCGCAGGTAACCCAGGCCGACCTGTCTCAGCACCAGCAGGCGCCGGGCGAGCTCGGGAATGGGGTCGAAAAATTCCAGGGCGGCGTCCACGCTCAGGTCCATGACCTCGGCAATACTCTTTCCCCGGTAGCGTATGTCGAGCACCTCGGCCTTGTAGCGCCTGCCGCTGCAGCTGGGGCAGACCGGGTCGAAATCCTCGAAGCCCCCCAACCTCGCGGCGGCAAGGCCGCTGCCGCCGCATCGGGCACAGGCACCCTCGGAGGCATTGAAGCTGAAATGAGCGGGTTTGTAGGCGCGCATCCGCGCCAGGGGCAACCCGGCGAAAAGCCGCCGCATGGGTCCCAGCAGGCCGGCGTAGGTCGCCGCATTGGAGCGCGGGGAGCGGCCGATGGGTTTCTGGTCGACGGCCACCAGCCGTTCGAGATTCTCCAACCCCGCGCACGACTCATGGGCCAGGGGCTGGACCACGGCGCCCTGCAGGCGGGCGGCCAGCAAGGGCCTCAGGGTATCGTTCACCAACGTGCTTTTGCCCGAACCCGACACACCGGTGACACAGACCAGATTCCCGAGAGGAATGGAAACGTCGATGTTCTTCAGGTTGTGGCCGCCCAGACCGCGCAACTCGAGCCAGCCCCCGGACCCGGCTGGGCGGGGCTCCCCCTGGCCGAGCTGCAGCGCCCCGCTGAGGTATCGTCCGGTAAGGGATCCCGAGGCCTCGATTTCCCGCGGCGAGCCCAGGGCCACCACGCGTCCCCCCTGGTGGCCGGCTCCCGGTCCCAGCTCGACCACCATGTCGGCGGCGCCGACGATTCCGGCGTCGTGCTCGACCACCAGAACCGTATTGCCGGCGTCGCGCAGCTCCTCCAGGGAGCGGAGCAGGCGTCCCACGTCGCGGGCGTGGAGCCCGACGCTGGGCTCGTCCAGGACGTAGAGCACCCGGGTCATTCCCGAACCCAGGGCCGCCCCCAGACGCAGGCGGTGCAACTCGCCGGCGGAGATGGACCCGGTGCCGCGCTCCAACCCGAGGTAACCCAGACCGAGTGATTCGAAGCTGCGCAGGCTGCCGCGTATCCTCTCCACCAGGGCGCTGCCGACAGCGGCACCAGTCCCGGTGAACTCCATCTCAGAAAAAAGGTCCGCGGCGAGTCCGATGGACATCCGGCAGACCGAGGAAATGGAATGCTCCCCTATCATCACCGAGAGGGCCTCGGGCCTGAGCCGCGACCCCAGGCATTGCGGGCAGACCCGGTCTCCCAATCGTTCCTCCAGCCAGGTCAATTCGGCACCGGAGGCCCTGCCGCGCCGCTGTTCCAGCCATCGCCCGATTCCCCCAAACCCCCCTCTCCGCCTCGTCCCCTTCCACAGTCTCGCGGCCGTCTCGGGCGGCCATTCCCTCAGCCCCTCGTCGGGGTCCACGCCGGACGCCGTGCAGAATTCTTCCAGAATCCGGCGCAAGTCCTCGTGGCCGAACTCCTGCCACAGCGGAGCCAGCGCGCCCGCCACCGAAGCGGAGCCCCGGTCGAAGACCTGCTCCATGCCCGGGCCGCCGCATACGCCCAGACCGCGGCAGGCCGGACAGGCTCCCTGGGAACTGTTGAAGGAGAACAGCGCCGGCGAAACCGGCGGGAAGGGTTGGCCGCAGGCCGAGCAACTGGGACGCACCGAGAAGGCCATCTCGACCGCGCTCTCGGCGCCGATCACCACCACGCGGCCGTCGCCGGCCTCCACCGCGGCCTGCAAGGATCCCTTCAGCCGGCGGCGGTTGTCGGGCCTTACCACCAGACGATCGACCACCACCTCGAAACGGCGGCCGCGGAGGGTGGACCGGGCGACCTCTTCGAGGAGCAGAATCCGGCCATCCAGGCGCAGGCGGCGATAGCCGCATCCTTCGATCCAATCCAGGAGGGCGGCCCCGCTTTCACCCTCTTCCAGCCGCCGCGGCGCCAGGACCAGCAGCTTCGTACCCTCGGGCAGACCGGCAACCGTTTCGTAGACCTCCTCGAAGCGCTGGGACCGCACCTCGGCCCCACAGGCCAGGCAGAGGGGGCTGCCCAGGCGGGCGAAGAGCAGGCGCAGGTAGTTGTGAATTCCGGCAAGAGTGGCCACCGTCGAACGTGGATTGTCCTGCCTGCGGACCTGGCCGATTGCCACCGCGGGAGCCAGCCCCTCGAGACTGCGGACCGCGGGCGCCTTGAGCCGCCGCACCAGGGCCTGTCCCCTGCGGTCCAGGGTCATCAGGTAGCGGCGGCGCGCCTCGGAGTAGATCGTGTCGAAGGCCAGGGAAGATTTCCCCGATCCCGATACCCCGCTGACGGCGATCAAGCTGCCGTGGGGCAGGTCCAGGTCGAGGTCGTCCAGATTGTGTTCAGAAGCGCCGCGAATTGAAATGGTCGAGGAGGTCATTCCTGGCCGCCGGGAACGATCCTGGAAGTGGGTTTGATTCTTGCCGAAGCCGCTACCCAGGCAAAGCGCGAGGCGTGGAAAAGCAGGGTGGCCAGAGTCCACGCGACAATGGCCCGGAAGGCTTCTCGTTCGCGTCCCGAGGCCGCTCCCGCGGTCATGATCAGCAAGGTTACGTTCCTTCGAGCGGCGAAGAGGTGGAAGACCGCGTCCAGGGGCCGGTAGTCGAAAATCTCCCTGCCGAAGCATATCCTGAAGCCTCCGCTGACCACCTTGTCCAGCACGAAGGCGGCCACCGCGGTCCAGGTAAGCACCGCCCCGGCTTCCACCGCCAGCAGCTCTCCCGCGCTCAAGTGCCAGCCCCATGCGATGTACCACAACCCCAGTCCCGGAGCCGCGAGGACGTGCTCCAGCGCTCCCATCCTGGCGCTCAGGTGCAGCCGCAGGCGGGCCAACTTGCCATCCACCGAATCGAGAATGACCCCTGCCCACGCAACCAGCGCACCGGCGCCGAGGAGGCCGCAGGCGAAACAGGGAATGGCCGCCCAGATGCACAGCAGGGACAGGACGGTGACCACGTTGGGCGCCAGCGAGGTCCTGCACAGCTGGCGGGTGAGCCAGCGCACCGGATGGTAGTAGCCGTAGCGGGCGACCGCGTCGATGGCCCCCTTGAAGGTGCGGCGGTACATCAGGCGGTCGAGGCGGCGAAGCTGGCCGGCGGCGGCAACTCTGACCATGTACGGCTCCATGGTCAGGCGCAGGGAAGGAACGTAGGAATCGAGGTCGCCCGGGGTCCAGGTGCGCAGCCCGGACCCGCCGGGAGACCCCTGCAGCAACTCGCCCAGTGACCCGGGCGTGGATGACTCCCGGTCCCGAAGCCGGGTGGCCAACCCGGCAATCCCCGCGGCGTCCAGGTACAGCGCCGAGGTCCCCTGGCCACCCTTCACGACGCAACCCGGTCCCTCCAGCAGAAGATGGGTCAGGATGCGGTCGTCGTAGAGAACATCGCCTTCCAGCACCACGGCCTCCTCCCGGACCTGGGCGAGGTCATGGTAGTTCAGGGAAGCTCCCGCCACCATGGTGAAGCTGCGCTCCACCTGGTACAACCTGTCGAGGTCGGGACGCAGACGCTCTGCCAGCGCGGCGGTCCGTGGAGAAATCCAGACGCGGAAGCGGCGGGCGCCTTTGAGGGCCATTTCGCGCATCTGGCGCTCGACCAGGGTCATGCCCCACAGCTCGGAAGCGGCGCCGGCGCGGGTCGCGTCGATGCAGACAAGCGGGGACGGAGGTGTGCTGATTGCTGGGATCAGATGTCCTCCAGGCGCGGGAGTACCGTTTTCAGTGCACGCTGGTAATCTTCCATGGAGTCCACTTCGGTCCAGGGCAAATCGCCTCCTTCCACCGCGTGGAGCATCCCCGACTCGATGAGGGGACCATAGGCCGCGGTGGGAAAGCCGTCCATTTGCCGCATGCGGACCAGCCGCTCCACTTCGCCGCGCACCAGGGAGGCGCCGGCCGCATCGAACTTCACCAGCTGCACGCTCCGGGCCTGGGCTGCGGCCGGGTCCAGCTCCTTGCCGATCGCCCGGACCCTGCCCCCCCGATCGAGGGCAACGTTCATCTCGTTTGCCAGGCGTTCCGCCCTCGAATCCACCGCGACCACGTTGGGGGACTCCGCTGCCAGCATGCGATGCAGCAGCTCAGGATGGAAGAGAATATCACAGTTGAAGAGGAAAACATTCGCGTCCAGCTCGCCGCGGGCGAGGTAGAGGGAGTAGATGCTGTTGGTGGTCAGGTAGTCGGGGTTTTCGACATAGCGCATCTCCTCGCCGTAGTGACGGCGTATCTGCCCCGCTTCACACCCGACGACCAGGACGATGTCCTCCACCCCCGCCGCCCGCAGAGCCCCGACCTGATAGTCGGAGAGAACCTTGCCGCCCACCGGCACCAGGCACTTGGGACATCCATTCGTAAGGGGGCTGAGGCGGGTTCCCGCTCCCGCCGCAAGGATAATAGCTCGCATCCACCAACCGATCTATCCGGTGCAACCGGAATTAATTTTCGTCCCGACGCCCCTCTCCCCGACGGGGGAAGCGCTCGATCCACTGTCTTATCCGGCGCATGAGCACCCGGTCTTCCTCTTCCATGCCAAGCAGGTAGAGAAGCGAGACATAAACCCCCAGAAAAACCGCGAGGACGCCCACCGCCGACCAGAAGATTCCGGGAAACACACTCTCGCCAAGCCATCCCGCCAGGGCCGCCCCGAGGGCGGCCAGCAGGGGCTTGAGCTGCGAGCGGCGGAATGGAATGATTTGATAGAGGACTCTGACCTGGGCTACGCGCAGGATGTTGACCAGAAGCATGGAGAATGTGGCCCCCATGGCGGCGCCTACTATGCCGTAGCGTCCAATGAGCCAGAAATTGAGGAGGAAATTGACCGCGAGCCAGAGGCTGTTGTTGAACAGATTGAGGTAGGGCCTCCCGGACATGGCCAGCAGAGGTCCGATCAGGGCGAAGATTCCCTGTACCATCATTCCGACGCAGAGAATGAAAAGGATCTTGATTCCCACCTCGATATCGGCGGAGGCGGCCACCTGGGTGCCGGACAGCAAAACCAGGATGTGGTCGCCGACCATCAGAATTCCCGCAAAAACAGGCAGATTGACGGTCAGAATCCAGCGCGAGACAACAACGAAGCGATGGGCAAGCTCCTGGTTGCGCCGGCGGTAGGAGAGCTCGCTGACCACCGGGCTGAATATGGGATCGAAGGCCTGGGGCGCCTTCAGCATGGCGCTGGCGATGCGCCGGGCGAGAACATAGACGCCCACCAGGTAGATCTGGTCCCGGGGAACGAACCACCCCAGCATCAGCACGTCGAGCTGGGTCAGCAGTCCCTGCAGAAGATCGGTGAGCATCACCGGAAAGGAGAACCTGGTCAGTGCCTTCCGCGAGAACCCCCTCCCCAGACGCCACAGGCAGCGGGGAAGCGAGAAAAACCGGTGGAAGTAGGAGGCGGCCAGGAGGCAGATTCCCACTGCGGCGGAGAGCTGCACCCAGGCCACGCTCTCCAGACTGGGCGACGTGAAGCCGGCGGCAAGTCCCCCCGCCAGCAGGAAGAGGGGCCCCGCAACGGACATGACGTAGACCCCGTAGCGCACGATGCGCAGGGCCCTTACCGCGGCGGTGAAGATCCACCCCACCGCGATGAACGGCGCCGACCAGGCCAGTATGCGCAGCGCCGGGGCCACGGGCTTCTGGTAGAAATCAGCCACCCAATCCGCGCTCAGGAAGACGGCGGCTGCCACCGCGGTGCCCGCCGCCAGACCTATTCCGAGAGCGGTGGCGACGACGCGCTCCGCCCCGGCTGCATCGCCCCGGGACCGGGCTTCCACCACGTAGCGCACCACCCCCCGCTGCAGGCCGAACCGGCCGATCCGGTTCAGGGTCGCCACCAGCCCCCAGGCCAAGGAATAGAGCGCCAGGACGTCCAACCCGTAGAGCAGGGTGACCACCCAGATGAAGGCACCTCTGGAAACCCGCGCGATTTTACCCAGGAAGGTGACCGCGGCGCCGCCGGCGAGATCCTCGATGTCCTTCTCGGCTTCGGCCGAAGCGCGGGGCAGTCCTGGAGGTGATGCCGTCGTTTCCATCCCGTTGTGCAGGGGTTTCCTCTCTACCAGACCTCGATTCACGGACCAGTTCATCGGGCTGCAAATATAGAGAAATCCCCGCACCCCACCAAAAGCCGCGGCCTCCCTCCAAGGTGGAATGGCCCTGTTCCGGTCGCTATATTTATCCATCCGCAATGGAATCACAGATCCACCTTTCGTCACTATGGCCGAAAAATCCTACAAAGTGCTGATCCTGGCCATGGAATTCCCCCCATCCGCGGTGGGCACGGCCACCTACGCCAGCCGCCTGGCGCAGGGGTTGAGCTCCAAAGGCGCGGAGGTCCTGGTACTGGCCCCGCGTGGTGAAAGGCGGAGGCGCCATGCTTTCGACCGGGAACAACCCTACCGCATAGTGCGCATGCCCTGTGCGGCTGCCGGACCCTGGCGCTACCTGGTGGCCCTGCGCTGGCTGCGCCGCACCCTGAGGCGGTTCAGGCCCCACAGTCTGTGGACCACCAATGGGGCCTCGACGCGGATCGTGGGTCTGCTGTGGGAGGCCGGCGGGCCAGACCTGTCCGTGGTTTCCTGCCTGCGCGGTTCGGACATTCTCACCCGCCTTCCCGGAAAAGGACTCCGCGCCAGGCTGCAGAGCATTCCCCAGCGGCGCTGCTACCGCCTCTCCAGTGCCATCGCCGCCGCAAGCGGCTACCTCAAGCGGACCGCCGAGGGCAAGGGCGTGTGCGCTGAGAAAATCTTCATCAATTCCTCCGGGTTCGATTTCTCGAGGATCGCGGACTACCAATTCGATCCCCACCGCCTCCTGAGCAAATACCCGTTCCTGCGCCATCGCCGGACGGTGTTGACAGTCTCTAGGTTGACCGGGCGCAAGCGGGTGGATCTGGCCATTCGCGCGGTGGCGATAGCCCGCCGGCAGGTTCCCGACCTGTGTCACGTGGTGGTTGGAGACGGTCCCCAGATGCCGCGGCTGGAGCGTCTGGTGAGGGACTTGGGGGCCTCGGGTTACGTTTTCCTGCTGGGATCCATTCCTCCCATGTCGGAGGAACTCTACGACCTTTACAGCAGCGCCCGGATTTTCATGATGACCAGCGTGCGCGAGGGAATGGCCAACGTCTACATGGAGGCGGGTGCCTTCGAGCTTCCCAGCATAGGGGCCGATCACAGCAGCACCCCCGAGATCATAGTGGACGGCGAGACCGGGGTCCTGGCGCTGCCGGACGACGTGGGCGACACGGCCGCCAGGCTCCTGGACCTGCTGGCCGACCCCGAGCGCTGCCGGCGAATGGGGACCAGGGCCCGGAAAAGGATCGAAGAAAGATTCAGCGCCGAGGCCGTGGCGGAGAGAAGCTACCGGGTGCTTCAGGCCGTGGCGCCCTGAGAACGGGTGCTCCAGGCGCTGTCAACGGGCGTCCATGCCGGCGAACAGGCTGCTCACCGGCATGGGCGGGAAGCTCCCCCGCAGGCCGCCGAGGGTGTAGTGCTCCACCGCCATCATGTGGGGCCTCTTGTCGATTTGCTCCTGCACCCGCTCCGGGCCGCCGAACTGGGAGGCGTGGGCGCAGATCGCCTTCTTCTTCCGCTCTGCGCAATCGCCTATGTCTATTCTGGCCGCCACCGAGTCGGCCGATACCCCGTAGAAATCGGGATCGACCTCGGCCATCGTCGCCTCCGGGTCGCGCTCCCGGGTCGCGCGCACGGCTTCGAGTTCATAGGCGGGATAGAACAGGCGCCCGGGCGCCGGTTGGACGACGCTGCCGGCCGACCAGAAGGCCGCCGTGGCCGCGCGGTGGATGGTGACGTGGTCGACGTGGGGATAGATGCCGTGGGGATCGAAGGTGACCATCACCTCCGGCTTCAGCGAGGCGATGATGGGCAAAAGCTGGCGCTCCAGCTCGATCAGATCCTGGTTCATGAGGGCCCGCGGATTGCCGCTGCCCACCTCGTGAGGGAATCCGGAGTCGCAATGGCCGAGCCAGATGGGTGGTTCGACGCCCATTGCGGCGCAGGCCCTTTCCAGCTCGGAGGCGCGCAGCCTGCCGCGGTCGTCCCCCTTGGGATGAAGCTCCGGGTCGATGGCGGGATGGACGATCTCTCCCTCCTCTCCCCGGGTGGCGCAAACGAGGAGGACCCGGTGCCCTTCCGATGCCGCCTTCGCCAGGGTACCGCCGCAGATGAAGGATTCGTCGTCCGGGTGGGCAAACACCGCCAGCAAATTCATCTACCTCTCCTTTCCCGCAGTCGCCACAATATTTGGGTATTCCGCCAATTTACTATGGCATATCTTGGGCAGATTTGGTATTTTATAACAAAGAAACAAAATTGATATTGTTCCCGATTACCACTACAAAATTGTAAATCGAGGCACAAATCTATGTCTGGACCACGGCTACCAGCAAGGTGCCGGCCATCCAGGCGTGCATTCACCAAGTGGCTCGCGCCACTTCACAAGGAGGCATTCATGAAGCAACTTGTTCACCTTTGGCTGGTCCTCTGTCTCGGCGTCGGCTCCGCTTTTGCGGGTGACCACGAGGCCGACGTCCCCGAGATGGAGGAGGTCATCGTCACCGGCTCCAAGCTGCCGCAGACGCCGGGGAACGTGACCCAGAAAATCTCCATCATCACAGCCGATGAGATGAGTTCTCTGGTTCTGGGCAACGGCAACCTGGCGGAAATGCTCTCCTACACCCCGGGCAACTTCGCCAACGTGCTGTCCCGCAACGATGCAAACTGGGGTTCCTCCGGGGGCTTGGCGCACACCTACAAGGGATACATGCTCGACGGCCTGCCCATCGACTCATTCGTCGATCTTCAGAGCCTGGACTCCTGGGCCTTCCAGCGGGTCGAGGACCAGCGCGGCTCCGCCTCGGTTCTCTATCCGACCTACCTGGCCATGGACTTCGCCGGCAACCAGTCGCCGCTGGCCGGAACCGCCAACTTCATCCTCAAGGAGCGCGTAGGCGAGACGCGGACCAACGCCTCGGCCTACTACGGCTCCTACAGCACGATCGGGGGCCGTTTCTTCCACCAGCGCGCCGCCGGCAACCTGCATCTCTTCTTCGGCGGCCACCACGAGGACTCGGACTATACCGACTACGGCACCGAAGGCTCCTGGCTGCAGATGGACGACAACCCCGAGTACGAGAAGACCAAGATGTACATGCGGGGGACCTACTTCCTCGACGACAGCGGCCAGCGGGCCTCCCTCTACGCCCACCGCACCTGGCACACCGGCGACTCCGGCCGCATCAACCGCGACTTCGCCCACACCTACACCACCCTGAACGCCGGCTACACCAAGCCCATCTCCGACCGCATGACCGCCAACGCCAAGGTCGGCTACCGCGACTACGTGCGCCGCTGGGAGGAGGACGGCATCTGGGAGGATCCAAAGAGCCGCGAGCTGCGCTCAGAGGACGGCGTCGACCAGTCGGTCATTCCAGCCGATCTCTCTGTCTCGATCATCACCCGCGAGTCGGACGTGCTCACCGTGGGCGCCGACTACCAGCTCGCCTCCTACGCCACACAGCGTGAGACCGGCGAGGTCAGCCCCGGCAACGACGCCACCGCCACCGCCCTCGGCCTCTACGCCCAGGAGGAGTTCCGCATGAACTCCCTCATCCTGCGAGCCGGGGCGCGCTTCACCAGCATCGCCCACGACATCGAGCTGTTGCAGGGAATGACGCCGAACGAGGACAGCAACTCCTGGACAAAGCTCCTCTACAGCGCCGGGGCGCGCTACAATCAGAGTGACGACCTGTCCGTCTACGCCAACATGGGAACCAGCTTCAAGGCTCCCTCCCTCAAGTCGGTTGGCGGCACCGTGCCGCCGGACGGCAAGGGCGGCCATCTGCCCAACCCGGACATCACGCCCGAGTCGGGGATGAGCATCGACGTGGGGGCGAACTACCGGCCCATGGAAGGAGTCCAGGTCGGAGTGCGCGGCTTCAACATCGCCCTGACCGACCAGATCGTGCAGCGGGTGGTGCCGGTGGCGGCCAATGACCCCGCCCAGTCCCAGGACATCAACGCCGGCAAGACCACGACAAACGGCGCGGAGCTGGAGGTCACCCACCGCCTCAGCGACAAGGTGGAGTGGTTCGCCAACCTCACCTTCACCAACGCAGAAGTCACCGAGAATCAGGAGGAACCACAGAAGGAAGGCGCCAAGATCAACTTCGTGCCCGATCGCGCCATCGTCGCCGGGGTCCACCTGACCCTTGCGCAAGGGCTGAGGGCGACGATCACCGCGCAGAACTACACCGGGATCTACCAGGACATCAACAAGGACTCCGATCCCCTCGACGGCTACACCCTGGTGAACGCCCGCATCAATTACGGGGTCAACACCATGGACGGCTACGATCTGACCCTCTTCCTCGAACCGTACAACCTGACCAACCAGACCTTCGAGATGCCGTGGCAGTTTCAGGACACCGGCTTCTCCGCCAACGCCGGTCTGATGGTCAGCTTCTAGTCGATGCCCGCTGCAGTTTGCAGCTCCACGGCGGCCCCTCCCCCGGGAGCGGCTGCCGTGGAGCGCCAGCGGATATCGATCCTTCTCCCGCATCTCTTCGCCCTGCTCCTCGCCGCCGGTCCGGTCCTCGCCGAAGGTGTGGCCGCCACCGACTTCCGCGGGCGGCGCATCGAGCTGGACAAGCCGGCCGAGCGCATCATCTGCCTCCTCGAAAGCGCCCTCAGCGGTCTCTACATGCTGGGCGCGGACTCCCGTCTGGTGGGGATTTCCACCAACGTCTACGAAGGCAGCGTCTACCCCTACTACGCGGCCATGGACGAGCGCATCCGCGACCGCACTCTGCCGACGCCGGGCAACTGGGATTTCGTCAACATCGAGAGCATGGTGGCACTGCAGCCGGACCTGGTCATCGTCTGGTCGGGCCAGGAAGAGTCCATTGCCGCCCTGGAGGAGAAGGGGATCCCCGTCTTCGGGGTCTTCATCGACCGCTTCGAGGATATCCACCGTGAGATCGCCGCCCTGGGCGAGCTCACGGGTACGGGCGAACGGGCTTCCGAGCTCCTCGAACTGGCGCGGAAGGAGCTGGAAGCGGTGCGGCTCAAGGTCTCACCCGGCGTGGAGGCCCGCGCGCCGCCGCGGGTCTACTTCATGTGGGCCCAGGGACCCCTGGTAACCGCTGGCCGCAACAGCACCGTGCAGGAGCTTATCGACCTGGCCGGCGGCGCCAACGCGGCGGGCGGCAGCGACCTGGAGCATCTCGTGGTCAATTTGGAGAACGTTCTCGTCTGGAACCCCGAGCTGATCGTCATGTGGTGCAACGACCGGCTCGACCCCGAGGACATCGGGGAGCTGTCCGGCTGGCGCTCCCTCGCCGCGGTGCGCAACGGTCTCGTCCACGAGCTTCCCGATCCCTTTTCCTGCGATTTCTGGACCCTCAAGTACATCTTCACCGTGGATCTCGTCGCCCGCTGGTGTCATCCCGACCGCTTTTCCGCCGGAGACCCCGAGGAGCTGCGCCGCAGCCTGCTGAACAAGCTCTACGCCGGCAGGCTGGGGGACCTGCCGCCCCTCGATTCCGGCAGGGGAGAGCGCCAGTGAACATCGTCCTGCGCCGGCGCGTCCTCTACGCACTGCCGCTTCCGGTACTCTTCGTCTCCCTTCTGCTGGGACCCTCTGCCAGCGCCGAGGCGGGAAAAATCCTCGTCTGGCTCCACGGCCTGCTCTTCCGGGAGACCGCCGCCGGACCCGAAGAGGCGCTGATCGGCACCATCGTCTGGGAGGTGCGTATGCCGCGCATCCTCCTCACCTTCCTGGTTGGCGGGGCCCTGGCCGCCTCCGGAAACGCCCTGCAGGCCCTGTTCCGCAACCCCCTCGTGGCTCCCTACATCCTCGGCCTCTCCTCGGGAGCCGCCTTCGGCGCCGCCCTTGCCCTGACCATTCCCTTGCTGCCCGTGCAGCCGACCGCCTTCGGCTTCGCCCTTTTCGCGGTAGCCCTCGCCTACTTCCTCGCCCGCACGCGGAAGACCGTGTCGGTGGTATCCCTCATACTCTCGGGGGTGATCGTCACCGGGATCTTCACCGCCCTTTTGACCATCGTCCAGTTTCTCACCGACCCCTACAAGCTGCAGACCATCGTCCACTGGACCATGGGCAACCTGCACAACTCGAGCTGGGCGAAGCTGCGTTCCGCCGCCCCGGGTGTGGGCATCGGGGTGGTGTGGCTCTTCCTGTTTCGCTGGCGCATGAACGTGCTTGCCCAGGGCGACGAGGAAGCCCGCGCCGTGGGCCTCAACCCGGAGCGGGAGCGGGTGCTGGTGCTCATTCCGGCAACCCTGGCCGCCTCGGCGGCCATCGCCGTGGCCGGGGTCATCGGCATGATCGGCCTGGCGGTTCCGCACATGGTGCGCATGCTGCTGGGGCCGGACAACCGCCACACCCTGCCGGCCTCCTTCGCCTTCGGCGGGGCCTTCCTGCTTATGGTGGACACCTGCTCGCGCACCCTGGCGGCCTTCGAAATCCCTGTCGGGGTCTTTACTACGCTGCTCGGAGGACCGTTCTTCATCTTCCTCCTCAAGAAAGCGCGGATTGGATGGGAAAGCTAGAAGCGGCCATCGAGGTCAAGGATCTCTCCTTCGCCTACGACGGAATGCCGATCCTCAACCGGGTATCGCTGGAGATCCCTGCGGGGCAGTTCACCGTCCTGCTCGGCAAAAACGGCAGCGGGAAGTCCACCCTCATGCGCATACTCGCAGGTCTCCTCGACTTCGATCGAGGCGAGGTGCTGATGATGGGGGAGGAAATCCGCTCCTTCTCCTCCCGGGGGCGTGCCCGCGTCCTGGGCTACCTTCCCCAGCACCACAGGCCGGTTTTCCCCTTTTCGGTGGAGGACGTAGTCCTCACCGGCCGTGCCAGCTACATCACCTGGGTGCCCACGCCGGAGGACGTGGCCGTGGGCATCGAATGCCTGGAGCGGGTGGGCATCCTCCATCTGAAGGAGCGGCCCTTTACCGAGCTGTCGGGGGGTGAACAGCAGCTTGTCCGCATCGCCAGGGTCCTGGCCCAGCAACCACGCCTGATCCTCCTCGACGAGCCCAGCTCGCACCTCGACTTCCTCAACCAGGCCCACCTGCTGCAGCTGATCCGCGAGCTGGTCGACGCCGATCTCACCGTCCTCGCCGTCCTGCACGATCCAAACAGCGCTTTCCTCTATGGAGACCACTTCGTCTTCCTCAAGGATGGCGCCGTGGAGCGGCTGCCAGCAGCCGAGCGCCCGTGGGACCGGGATTTTCTGGAGCGGATCTACGAAACCGGGATGGACTCCATCCCCTACGGCGACCGCGCCCTCGTGGTGCCCAGGGGGTGAGCACCGACGATGGAGAATTAAATGCGCCTGGAACCAATTTTCACCTGCCTTTTCGCCGCATTGCTGGTCGCTGTCCAGGCCTGGAGCCACGAAGACACCGGGCCGCTGACCATTCCGGAACCCGCCCACACCCGGGCGGCGGAAGACTCCGCCCAGGGCCATGACGCGGGAACCGCGGTGACGGCCGCAGACGGGGAAACGGACGTACTCAGCGACATGCTGCGCTCCGAAGAGCTGAGCGCAGGTTTGATCGCCGCGGCCCTCGCCCTCGCCCTGTTCCTCGGCGCCGCCCACGGGCTGGAACCGGGGCACGGCAAAACCATCGTCGCCGCCTACCTCGTCGGCACCCGGGGTACGGTGGGCAACGCCCTCTTCCTCGGCGGGATCGTCGCCACGACCCACACCACCAGCGTCATCCTTCTGGGCCTGGTTGCCCTCTTCGCGTCCCACTACATCCTTCCCGAACAGATCATTCCCTGGCTCGGCACAGGCTCCGGGCTGCTGATCATGGGCCTGGGCGGCTGGCTCCTGGCCAACCACCTCAAGGGAAAAGGCCATGGCCACGCGCACGGCCATGGAGAGCACCACGGCCACGGTCATGAGGAGAAGCATGACCACGGGAACCACGATCACGGCCATGGAGATAAGAACCACCATGGAGACCATGATCACTCCCATGAAGGACACCATCACGGGGGCCACGATCACAGCCATGGAGATCACCACCACGGCCACAGCCATGAGATACCCGGCAAGGTAACCCTCGGCAGCCTGCTTACCCTGGGCATAACCGGCGGGATCGTGCCATGTACGGGTGCCCTGGTGATCCTGTTGCTCGCTGTGGCCCTGCAGCGGATTGCCTTCGGTCTGGTGCTGCTGGTGGCTTTCAGCGTGGGCCTGGCGGCGGTACTCATCGCCATCGGCATACTCATCGTCAAGGCGAGACCTCTGGTGGAAAGGTTCTCGGGCGACGGCAAGTGGATTCAGCGCCTGCCGGCGGTGAGCGCCATGGTCATCATCGCCGTCGGCCTCGTCATCACCGTCAAGACCCTGACGGGCACAGGGGTTTTCGCCGGCAGCGGATAATACCCCCTCCGCGAATACCCGATTCCCATTCGATAACGGGGCCTAGGTCACGGGCAGTTCGGCCGGCTCACCTGATCCAGTCACCGCGCGCATGCGCACCCTGACCTCCAGGGAACTCCCTCCCTCTCCCAACAGAATGCCCCGGGTAGGAGACACGTCCCTGTAGTCGCGGCCCACGGCGACGCGCACGTGGCCCTGGTCGGGAAGACTGCGGTTGGTGGGGTCGAAGCTGGTCCAGCCCAACTCGGGCAGGAGGCATTCGACCCAGGCGTGGGTGGCCGAATCCGGCGCCTCTCCGGACTCGGCGTCCGGGAACATGAAGCCTGAAACGTAGCGCGAGGGAACCCCCCAGGTACGGGCGATGGCGATCATGACGTGGGCGTAGTCCTGGCAGACGCCCTGGCCTCTCTCCAGAATGTGGTCGATGGGAGAAACGGCGGAGGTGCTGCCGGGCACGTAGTCGAAGCTGTGGTGGAGAAGGTCCGAAAGCCGCAGCAAGGAATCCAGCGGGTCGTCGGACGGCCTTATTTCCAGGCGCTCCACGAAAGTCCGCAGGGCGGGACAGGGCCGGGCGAAGAAGCTCGGGTGGGTGAAGTCCCAGTGTAGAAACGAGTTCTTCCACGATGCCATCTCTTCCCAGGCTCCGGGTCCCAACGAACCAGGGAGAGCAACGGGGACGGCGGTCTCCACGCAGGACCTGGCGGCGATCTCCAGGGCCTGGTGCCGGCGGTGAATGTTGAGGACGTGTTTGGTGTTGCCGAAGCTGTCCGTTTCGCCGTTCAGAGAGGCCGGTGGACTGGTGGCGATTTCGAAGTTTATGAGGCGCTGGCCCCCGTCCTCGAGCGGTCTCATGCAAAGGGCCATAACGCAATGCCGGACCTGCGATGGGTAGACGTAGCGGGAGATGTGCTCGATCTCGTAGCGCGTCCTGGCGGGCATCAGGTCAGCGCGGCGGGACGTCTTCGATGGAGTAATCGAAATAGGCTGAGGTTACCACCTGGTGCAACTCCCGGCAGTACTGACCCACCTTGTCAAGAAACTGGTGGTGGTCCTCGCTGTCGGGCCAGTCATAATGGACCATGGCGCACAGGCGCCCCGCCAATCTCCGCGCTCCGGCGCTGGAATGGGCGTCCGCCCCGGGAGCGATGGCGGCGAGAGTCGCCGCCGCCATATCGAGAGAGCGGCACAGGGAACCTGGCAGCAGCGGATCGGTGACCAGCAGGTCCAGCACCTGGCCGGGCTGCACCTCGCCGCTGAATCGGCCGCTGTAGGCCTCGAAGGCATGGTAAGCGCGCAGCAGCGTGGTCCAGTCGGCGTCGGAAGCCCCGTTCGGACCGCGAGTGGCGGAGAGCTGGAAGAGGAATAGTGCAAGGGCGAGCTGGGCTCGTTCGATGAGGCGCCCGAACTGCATGAAGCTCCAGCCGTCGTCGTGGTACATGGTGGACTCGGCCACCCCGGCGAAGGTGGCGATCTCGGCAGCCGTTTCGGCATAGAAGCTGTCGGGGGAGGTCTTCCAGATGGTCTCGATATCCAGCTTCTGGACGCGCAGGTACGTGAGATTGAGACGGATCCACATCTCCGCGCTGATGCAGTGGCGCACCTGCCGCGCGTTCTCGCGGCCGAGGGCCAGACAGCTCCATAAGGAGTCGGGATTCGAGCGTTCGAAGGTGAGGTCCCCGGCCAGGGTGTAGGAGTCGGCCAGGGTGTAATTCTCGCTGTCCAGCTCGATGCTGCCGAACGGAGGCTGCCGGTTCATGCTGCCGTAGAGCCGCTTCCAGCCGAAGTAGATCTCCCTGACGGGGCGGTCCACCAGAGCTTCGGCCTGCAATCGCAGCAGGTGGCACAGGTGCGCTGACCGCTCCAGGTAGCGGCCGATCCAATAGAGACCCTGAGCGCTGCGCGAGAGCATTGCGGTCAATCCTCCAATACCCAGAAGTCCTTGCCGCCGCCGCCCTGGCTGGAGTTCACCACCAGGCTGCCCCGGCGCAGGGCTACGCGGCAGAAGGCCCCGGGCACGATGCGGGTTTTGCTGCCATGAAGGACGAAGGGCCGCAGGTCCACGTGGCGGGGCTCGAAGCGGCCGTCGATGAGACAGGGAGAACGGGACAGGGCGAGGACCGGCTGGGAGATGAAGTCTGCGGGGTTGGCGCGCACCTGCCTGGCGTACTCCTCGCGCTCCTCGGAGGTCGAGTGGGGTCCGATCAGCATCCCGTAGCCTCCGGACTCGCCGACGCGCTTGACCACCAGGTCCTGCAGGTTGTCAAGGGTGTATTCCAGGTCCTCGGGCCGGCGGCAGAGACGGGTTTCGACATTTCCGAGAATGGGCTCTTCAGCCAGGTAGTAGCGGATCATGTCCGGCACGTAGGCGTAGACGCTCTTGTCGTCGGCGACCCCCGTTCCCGGCGCGTTGACCAGGTTCACGTTGCCCAGCCTGTAGGCGTGCATCAACCCCGGCACCCCCAGGAGAGAATCCGAGCGGAAGACGAGGGGGTCGATGAAGTCGTCGTCCACCCGCCTGTAGACTACGTCGACGCGGCGCAGGCCCGAAGTGGTGCGCATGTAGACGAATCCGTCGTTGACCAGAAGGTCGCGTCCCTCCACCAGCTCGACGCCAAGTTCTCGCGCGAGGAAAATGTGCTCGTAGAAGGCGGAGTTGTAGACCCCGGGAGTCAAGAGGACGATGGTCGGATTCGAGCGCCCCTTTGGAGCCAGCTCCCGCAGGGTTTGCAGCAGCACCTTCCCATAGTGTTCAACCTCCTTCACCCGCGATTCGCGGTACAGGCGGCGCAGGCTGGCCTTGGCCGCCTTGCGGTTGGCGAGCATGTAGGATACGCCGGAAGGCACCCTGAGGTTGTCCTCGAGCACGGAGAAGCCGTCGCCCGTCCTCACCAGGTCGGTGCCGCAGATGGCCACCCAGGTCCCGTGGGGTATGGAGAAGCCGCGCATCTCGGTGCGGTACTGGGGACAGCCGCGCACCACCTCCACGGGGATCACGCCGTCCTCGACAATGCGGGCCTCGTTGTAGACATCCTCCAGGAAACGGTTGAGGGCCTTGAGACGCTGGGTGAGCCCGGCCTCGAGGTGCAGCCATTCTCCCCTTGCCATTACCCGGGGCAGGCAGTCTATGGGAATGATGCGCTCGTCGGCTTCTTCGTCGCCGTAAACCGTGAAGGTGATTCCCTCGTTGGAAAAGGAGCGGGTCACGCGATCCTGGATGTTGGCCAGGTCTTCACCAGAGAGCCGTACGAGGGCTTCGTAAACTCCCAGGCAATGCTCGCGGGGGGCTCCGTCCGGCAGGAACATCTCGTCGAAGATGGCGGGATCGAGTTCGTAATCGTCGAAGATCATGGGCTGCAACTCATCCGGACCGCGTCTTGAGGAAAAATAAGTGCCCCCGGGGGAATCGGTCAAGCCGCTCCTCCACCGCGGGTGGCCTCGCAGGCCTCGGCGAGCTGAACTGGTTGAAATCGCAGCCGCAACTCGGAACCACGGGGCCTTTGCGGAGGGACGGAGGCCTCCTGCAAGGCGGGCCATGGACGCATTCCCTTGCCCGTTCCCCCGGCAGAATCCGCCCTTTATCCGGACCCGACTGGCCGAGGGAGAATTTTTGGGTAGATTACCCGACCCGGCGGGCTGCCTTCCGCACAACCTGGGAACACGGACCCGGCTGCCGGTGAGGTTGTCGCTCCCCCGGCGGCACACTTCCTCATGTTCCCGTCCTCCGCGGTCGGACCGACGGTTGGCCAGGTCGGTTCTGTGAATGAAGGGAAGAACCATGTCTGACTGGAAGATCAATGTCGAGGATGTGCAGGTGGAACACCAGGTCTGGCAGTGGAAGGAGGGCAACTACGAACGCTATCGCCGGCACGTTTCGGTTGCCCTCGGCAACAGGGAGGGCCATCCCCACCCCTTCGACGTCGAATTGACCCGTGTGCCGCCGGGAGCTCGACCGTGTCCCGTTCACGCCCACAGTCATCGCTGGGAGTTTTTCATCGTCGTGGCCGGGACTGCCATCGTGCAACGGGAGGGCGAGACGGTGAAAGCCGTCGCCGGTGACTGCCTGATGCAGCCGGCGGGCACGCGCCACCGCATTCGCAACGGCAGCGAGACCGAGGACCTGGTGTTCTACGTCATCGCCAACGAGCACGAGGAAGACCAGGTCGAAAAATTCGAGGTTTAGCAGCCCGAAGCCAGGTCCCGGCTGAGCCGCCAGGTTCTCCGATGGAGTTGAACTTCCGGCGCGGAATAGCGACGTTATTCCACCCTGACTCTCCGCGTCATCGAGTCTTGGGTGCATCCCGGACCAAAGGAGGGAACCGATGAAATATCTGTTTGTGGATGACCTTCACGTCGAGGAAACGGACAATCTCGCCAGGGTCCTGCATCAGCCCGAAAAATTCGGAGCGGTGCTGCAGCCCGAGTACCGCTGGGAGAACATCGGCGTCCACGTAAACACCGCTCCCATGTGGGACCCGGAGGAGGGGGTCTACAAGCTGGTCTACGGAGCGGGCGCCGAGCCCCACGACCTGAGCACCGCGGACCTTCTCATGACCACTGTTTCCGCCCCCCGGAGGAGCGAGAGCTTCTACTGCTACGCCACTTCCCGCGACGGGGTGGAGTGGGAGAAGCCATTTCTCGGGCTGCACGAATACGAGGGCCTTTCCTACCGGGGAGATCCCCTGGGAACCGCCAACAACATCATCCCCAACGGCGTGGCCGCGATCCGCGATCCCAACGATCCGGACCCTGCGCGCCGCTACAAAGCCCAGCATCACTCCGACGGAACCCGCAACAAGAAGAAGAAGTTTGCCGTGTCTCCCGACTGCTTCAACTGGGAGTGGCTCGACGTACCGCCTATTCCGAGGGGAGGCACCTCCACCTTCACCTACGACGAGGAGAAAGGACTCTACATCATCATGGTGAAGCGCTCGGGTCCCTACGGCAGGTCGGTGTGCCTCTCGACCAGCACCGACTTCGAAAACTGGACCGAGGCGGAGATGGTCTTCCACGCGGACGAGCAGGACCAGGAGAACGGCAGGGAGAGACTGGCCAGGTTCTTCGAGGACCCGGACTACCTCACGCCCATCGTTAACCGGCCACGGGAATACAACACCGACGTCTACCAGGTCTCCGTATTCCCCTACGAGGGGATGTACATAGGGATGCCGGTGATGTTCCACCAGTCGGGGAGGCGCGCGCCCATGTACGAGAACGTGGATGGCCGCAAGAGCGTCGAGCTGATCTGCAGCCGGGACCTGCGCAACTGGGAGCGGGTGGCGGAGCGCCAGCCCTTCATCGAGCAGTCACCCGTCGGCGACGGCAGCGCCTACGACACCGCCCAGCTGGGACCGGCCAACCGGCCCATCGTTCGCAACGACGAGATTTTGTTCTACTACGGCGGCTACCGCCACCGCGGCATCTCCCAGGCGGCCGCCTGGGCGCGGGAGTACCTGGATGGAGCCGCCGTCTGCATGGCGAAGCTCCGCCTCGACGGGTTCTGCTCCCTGCTTGCGGGGGTCGAGCCGGGAAGCGTGCTGACTACTCCGGTCGCGGTGGAGGGCGAAAATCTGCACGTCAACGTGGATTCCTGGAGGGGCACCGTCCGCGCCGAGCTGATCGACGCCGACGACGGCCGGCCCCTTGCGGGATACACGATGGACGAGTGCCTGCCGGTGGTGGTGGACGAAGTCGACGCGGTGCTGCACTGGAAGGAGAAGGAGGACCTGTCGGAATTGGAGGGCAGGACCGTCCGGATCAGGTTTTCCCTGTTGAACGCTGAACTGTACGCCTTCTGGTTCGGCGGCTGAGCGCAATCCGCCCGGCAGCGCGTCGGGCACTCATTGCATCGAAACCGAGGGAGTCTGCAGGGAAAAGATGAATTTTCACTTCGAAGATGGTTACCTCTACTGCGAAGGACTGCGGGTCAAGGAGATTCTGGAGCAGTTGCCCCACAGCCCATTCTACCTTTACAGCCTCGCCCAGCTCGAAGCCAACTACCGAGCCTACGAGAACGCCCTCGATGGCATCGACTCGATCGTGGGCTACGCCGTCAAGGCCAACAACAACCTCTCCATCCTCAAGCATCTCCGCAGCCTGGGCAGCGGCGCGGTGCTGGTGAGCGGCAACGAACTGCGGATCGCCCTCGCCGCCGGCTTCGAGCCCAGGCGGGCGGTGTTCAACGGCAACGGCAAGACCCTCGAAGAGCTCCGTCTCGCCGTCGAGCACGAAGTCCTGATCAACATCGACAGCGAGTTCGACCTGGCCCACATACGGCGAGCGGCGGCCGAACTGGACAGACGGGCCGACCTGCTCATCCGCATCAACCCGGATGTGGATCCCCAGGTCCATCCCTACGTGTCCACCGGCATAAAGAACTCCAAGTTCGGCATCCGCAACGAACGCCTTGCCTGGTTCCTGACCCAGATCCGCCGCGACCCCCGGCTCAACCTGGCCGGCGTCCACTGCCATCTGGGGTCGACCATCAAGAAGGTCCGGGTCTTTCGCGACGCCACCGAGCTGATGGCCGGGTTCATGCAGTCCATCCGGGACGAAGGCTTCGACCTGCGCTATCTCAATATCGGCGGCGGCCTGGGGATCGACTACGAGCACAGCGGTGAGGAAATCCCCACGCCAGGGGACCTGATCGATTCGATCCGCGACCTGCTCAGCGACGGCACCGTGCTCATCATCGAGCCGGGCAGGTCCATCATCGGCGACGCGGCGGTGTTCGTCAACCGGGTCACCGGTGTGAAGAGCAACGGCAACAAGCGCTTCATCGTCACCGATGGCAGCATGGCGGAGCTGATCCGGCCAAGCCTCTACGATGCATACCAGCACATACAGTTCATCGAACCGGTGGATGGGGAGTTGGGAGAGTACGACGTGGTCGGTCCGGTGTGCGAATCGGCGGACTTCCTGGGAAAAGGGCGGGAATTGCCCGAACCTCACGAAGGGGCCGGGCTCGTGGTCCGCGACGCGGGGGCATATTGCCACGCGATGAGCTCGAACTACAACCTCAAAATGCGTCCCCCCGAGTACCTGGTGGACGGCGACCGGCTCACCTGCATCCGCCGCGCCGAGACCTTCGAGGACTACCTGCGCCTCTTCGAGACCTAGCCCCCCGGTCCGTCTGCCGCCACAGGCCGCGGTATCAGGGACCCGGCCGGAACGAAGCGCCCTCACAGGAGGATTCCTGACCATGGCGGTCCACCCACTGCGGCCGGCCCCATGCAGGACGCCTCAATCCCTGGCCGCCATCACCTCCCTTTCATAGCGCTTTATTTCATCCACCCACTGGAAGCTGCCCGGCACGCTCCGGCGGGCACAGGCATGTTCCCACACGGCCTGGAAGGGCATGGTCTTCATCTCCTCCATGAGGGCCAGCCTGGCGGTGAAATCACCTTCCTGCTCGCATGACCTGAGAAGGTGGGTGGGTTCCAGCAGGGCGAACAGGAGCGCCTTTATCATGCTGCGGGTGCCGATTATCCAGGCGGCGACGCGGTTGATGCTGGCGTCGAAGAAGTCCAGACCTACGCGGACCCGATCAAGGTAATCGCCGCGCACCAGCTCGTGGGCGATCTGCTGCAGAGAATCCGTGAACAGGACCACGTGGTCGCTGTCCCACCGCACCCCCCGGCTTACGTGCAGCAGCACGCTGGGCACGAAGAGGAGAACCGCCGACAGCTTGTCGGCGATCTCCTCGGTTGGATGGAAGTGCCCGGCGTCCAGACAGAGGACTAGCTGTTTCTTCGCGGCGTACCCCAGGTAGAATTCGTGGGAGCCGGCAACGTAGGACTCGGAGCCGATGCCGAAAAGCTTGCATTCCACCGCGTCCAGATTGTGGGCGGGATCGATGGTCTCGGCCAGCACGCGGTCGAGGGAGCCGGCCAGATGTTCCCGGTGCGCTCTCCGGTCAGCGGGCAGGTCCTTGTAGCCGTCCGGAATCCAGATATTGGTGACACACGGGGAATCCAGGGCCTCGCCCATGGCCGCGCCGATACGGCGGCAGGCCATGCAATGCTCGATCCAGTAGCTGCGCACTGCCGGGTCGAGACTGGCGAGGGTAAAACCTGATGATGCCATGGGGTGGGCGAAGCAGGTGGGGTTGAAATCCAGACCGATGCCCAGTTGCCGGGCCCAGTCTATCCAGTTGGCGAAATGTTCGGTGGAGATCCCGTTCCTTTCGACTGGCCTGCCGCCGGTCTCGGCATAGATGGCATGAAGGTTGAGCCGGTGCCTGCCCGGAATGAACTTCAGCGCCATCTCGATATCCGCCCTGAGCTCGGCGGCGTTGCGGGACCGGCCCGGATAGTTGCCCGTGGCCATGATGCCGCCCTCGGAAATATTGCCGCCTCCCTCGAATCCCACGAGGTCGTCCCCCTGCCAGCAATGGATCGAAATGGCGATCCCACCGAGGCTCTCGATTGCATTTTCAGTATCCACTCCGAACTCTGCATAGCGGTCCCTGGCCGCTTCGTAGGCACCTTCGATGGTCGACATTTTCGGATCTCCCTGTAATCTGTTGATTGACCCAGGCTTGGAACTTGCCCGCCTTTTTCCCAACCTGGCCGCGGTCCCCGGCCCGCCTGCACCGGGCGCGGCCCCGTAGAGGGCAGAAGAAATACAAGCACTTCCCGGCTGTCGAGGTCGGGGCGGATTCTGCCGGAAGTTGCGTCTGCTGCCATCCGGGCCTCACCGGGGCCAAAATTGCGCTGGTCCTGAACTGCCCGTACTTTCGGTGTGGCACGGATTCCCGCAACCGTGAACCATGCGACGCGCCGGACCGATCGGAATTCCGCCGACCCAACACCGCGGAACCAGGAGATTTCCATGTTGCCGCGATTCAGAAAGCTCCTTCCTGCAGGGCTTGCCCTGTTCTGCGTCCTCGTGCAGTGCGGCGAACCCGCGCCTCCGCCTTCGCAACCAGCTTCCAGATACACCGGGGACCTTCCCCGGTTGCAGGAGAGCGGGGTGCTGCGCGTAATCGTCCCCCTGGACCAGGTCTCCTACTTGCCCCGGCAGGGGGAACAGGTAACCCTCGACTACGACATCGCCCGCGACCTGGCCGAGGCACTCAAGCTCGATCCGGTGCTGGTCAGGGTCGAGGACTTTTCCCGCATGATGGGCAAACTGCTGGAAGGCGAGGGCGACCTGGTCGCCGCCAGCCTGACCATTACTCCCGAGCGCGAGAAGACAGCGGCCTTTTCGACTCCCTATCTCTACGTAGACGAGTACCTGGTCACGAGGTCGGACGGGGACCTGCCCGCCACGGAGGCCGACCTCGCCGGCATGGAGGTCAGCGTGCGCCGGTCGAGCTCCTACTACCAGACCCTGGTGCAGCTTCAGCAGCAGGTGCCGTCTCTGCGCATCCATACCGTGGAGGAAACCCTGAACATCGAGGGATTGCTACAGGGAGTGGCCGACGGCACATACGCCGCCACCGTGGCCGACGCCCACCTGTGGCACGCCCTGTCCGGCTATTACGACAATCTGGCGACTCCGCTGGTGCTCGCCAGGGACCGGCCCATCGCCTTGATGATGCGGCCCGGCGACCTACAGCTCAAAGCCAGGGTGGACGAATTCCTCCTCGCGCGCCACTTCACCCGCCTGCGCCAGAAGGAATTCACCGACGACCTTCCCGGGCTGATCGAACGCGGGCGGCTGCGCATGATCACGCGCAACAACGCCATGACCTACTTCATCCACCGCGGCCTGCAGGTGGGCTTCGAGTACGAACTGGTGAAGAAGTTCGCCGACGAGCACGGCCTGCGCCTCGACATCG
The DNA here is from genome assembly GCA_965208105.1 of Candidatus Latescibacterota bacterium. Taxonomy (GTDB): domain Bacteria; phylum Latescibacterota; class UBA2968; order UBA8231; family UBA8231. Next base: position 4,504,428 of record OZ242318.1, on the reverse strand, counting down.
TCATTCCCGACAGCCACGCCGAGCTGCTGGACTATCTGAACCAGGGCAAGGGTGACCTGGTGGCCGCGGCCATGACCATCACCCCCGAACGGAAGGCCAGAGCCGACTTTACCAGGCCCTACAACGAAGTGGACGAGCTGGTGGTGGTGCGCGCCGATGAAGACTCGATCGGCGCCCTTGAGGATCTGGCCGGACGCACCGTCCACGTGAGGGCCAGCTCATCGTTCTATACCACCCTGACGGGGCTGCAGGATTCCATCGCTGGAATCCGGATCGCACTGCTGCCCGACGACGTGGAGACCGAGGACATCCTCGCCGGGGTCGAGGAAGGGATATATGACGTCGCCATGTGCGACGCCAACCTGCTCGACGTGGAGCTCGCCTACGGGCGGAGGCTCAAGGCCGCATTCAGCATCAAGTCCACCCTGCTGGGCTGGGCCGTGCGCAAGGACAACCCCGCCCTGCTGGCCTCCCTGAACCAGTACATCCAGCGCGAAAAAGGCGGCCTGTTCTTCAACATGATGAAGAAGAGATATTTCGAGAACAGCCGCGGCATCGCCCGGGCCAAGGATTCCATGCGGGTCGATCTGAGCGGGCAACTGTCGCCCTACGACGGACTGGCGAAGAAATACGCTCTGCGCTACGGCCAGGACTGGCGCATGGTTACGGCGCAGATGTACCAGGAGTCGAGGTTCGATCCCAACGCGGTAAGCTGGGTCGGGGCCCAGGGATTGATGCAGATCATGCCCGACACCGGACGCCAGCTGGGGTTCACCGACCTGCATGACCCGGAGAAGAGCATCCACGCGGGGACAAAGTACATGTATCAACTCATCGACCGCTTCGATTTCGACCTCTCCATGGAGGCGCGGATCCGCTTTGCCCTGGCGTCCTACAACGTGGGATACGGCCATCTCCTCGACGCCCGCCATCTGGCGCGGGAAAAGGGGTGGGACCCAGACCGCTGGTTCGGGAACGTGGAGGAGGCCATGCGCCTGCTCTCCCAGCCAACCTACTACAAGCGGGCGCGCTACGGCTTCTGCCGCGGCGGCCAGCCGGTCCACTACGTCGAGAACATCCAGAATCTATACGACGCCTACGTAGCTGTACTGGAGAACACCGGCGATAGGTAGGTGAGGATCGAGGGACTGCGGGGAGGGGATGTTCTGAGGGTTCGCCTGGAAGCTTAATCCGCGCCCTGCCTCAACTGCGAAGAAAGGTCCGGTTTCGCTGAGAAAGGTGAAGATGCTCCGGGCCCGCGCCTGCCCGCCAACTCCACCGCCGGGACCGGACCCGGTGCAAATCACCGCAGCCCTGCTTCGCGGCAGCAAGTTGATAAAGGCAGTACCGGCGTCGGGTCGGCCTACAAACTGCGCTCCAGGCCCGCCTCCAGCGCCGCCTCGATCCGCGCCCCTGATTCTTCGAGGTGGGCGCGGCTGTAGGCATCCGGACCGCCGTCCTGCAGCCTCGCCTCGATCAGCGCGGCGATGGTTAGCAGGTCGGCCCGCGCCAGGGTGCGAGCGTCCTCCGGGACCCCGGGGACCGACCCCAGCACCAGGCCGATCATCTTCTGCAGGTGGGCGCGCTGCAGATTGCGGCGAAAGCTGTCGATGGCGTCCCCCGTCTCCAGCTCGGCCCAGATGGCCCGGCGCAATCCGTCGAAGAGTTCGACCATGCCGAAGGTCTCTCCATCCTCGTAGCGCAGCTCGAGGTCCTGCAGCCGGCTAAGCAGAACGGGATCGTAGAAGCGGTCCAGGGGCATTTGCTGGATCCTCAGCACCATCTGGTGGATGGGATAGTCGATGCGCTCCACCGCGAACACCGACCAGGTGAAATCGGTCCAGCGCTCTGGAGCGAGCTTGTTGAGCAGCTGCGGCCTCCAGCCGAAGGCGCCGGGACCGAACAGGTGCTCCACCAGGAAGTCCAGGGCCTCGCGCTGGCGGGCAGGTGCCACCGGCCGCAGCGGGACCCGTCCCCCGGGGTCCCCCACGTGGTCGCGGTGGTGGTGGATGCCGCCGATATAGCGGCTGACCGTGGCCGCACCCATCAAGTAGGGCCTGAAGCCCCAGCCGAAGACCCGGCGCAGGGTCTGGTAGCGCTCCCCCTTGCGCTCGAACTTGTCCTCCACCCTGGACCACAGCTCTTGCGCCAGGCCCACCTGGTCGCGGAAATGGGCGATGGGGTCGTCGCGAAGGTCCCAGCGCGCCGCCCTCGGGTCGATTCCCCGCGGCCCGAAGATGGCGTCCTCGTCGGTTCCGTAGGCCAGCTCCGGCGCCGCCACCCGGGCGGCGATCCGCTCCAGTTGAGCGCGCTCGCTGGCGGGACTGTCCTCCTCCAGGGGCTGGTAGGCGTACTCGATTGCCCAGTAGTCGTAGGGCCCCAGGGTGGTCTGGTAGTACTCTCCCTGCTCAAGACCTTCGGGGGCGATATTGACCGGGTTGTAGTCCATCACCGAGCTCGAGATCCCCTCCTTGTCGGTGACCCGGCGGTCGTGCAGCTCGTCAAGGGGGTGGAGGGTGCTGCCCTTGAAGTTGTGGCGCAGGCCCAGGGTATGCCCCACTTCGTGCGCCACCAGCATCACCAGCAGCTGGCGGATGAACTCCTCCTCGTCCACCCCGACAGCGCCGGACCCCGCCCGCGCCGACAGCAGGTGCCACCCGAAAGCGGCCTCCTGCATCAGCCCGGAGGCCATGTCGCAGAATCCCCTGGTGTAGTCCCCGGTCAGACCCGCGGCCGCGGCGAGCGAATCTCCGATGGCGCGGCGCCTCCTACCCACGGGATCGGCCATCTCGGTGAACTCCAGGTGGGCGTAGCGCACGAAATCGGCGCTGATGCGGATGTCCGCGTCGAAGATCTCACCGGTGAAGGGATTGGTGCGCGACGGTCCCACGGCGTAGGCCTGGCCCGGCTGCACCATCCAGCGCACGGTGTTGTAGCGCACGTCGGCGCCGTCCCAGCCGGCGTCGTCCGGCTGCTGCTCCACCGCGATCGCCCCTTCGAAGCCGAGGCGCTCGAAGGCCTTGTTCCACACCAGGATCCCCTCGCGCACCGCTGCCCGGTACTCGACCGGGATGGTGTTCTCGAGCCAGAACACGATGGGTTTCTTGGGGGGCGAGCGCTTGAACCTCGGCTCCGCCTTTTCCAGGTGCCAGCGATTGACGTAGCGCACATAGGGGTCGTCGTCGAGCACGGAGGTGTAGTCCTGGTAGAGGGTGTTGAAATGCCCCACCCGGTCGTCGGCCGCGCGCGGGCGGAAGTCCGACTCCGGCAGGGTGGAGAGACTGTAGTGGTAGATGTGCTGGAAACTGCGCAGGTCGGCCAGGGTGGGAATGTCCATCTTTGGCGCCTCGGTGCCGAAGTGCAGCACCACGTCGACCTCGGTGTTCTGGGGAAAGTTCTCGAGCTCGCCGATATAGCTCTTGTCCCCCTGGAAGGTGTAGGCGGTTTTCTTGATGTGCTCGCTGAAGATGTAGCTCACCAGGGCGATATCCTGGATGAAGAAGGCACTTGGGTCCACCAGCACCGCACCGGTTTCGGGGTGCGGCTTCCCCTCGATGGCGCCCACACCGAGAACCGAATCGGAAAGGCCGCGGTCGACGGCGCGGTGGATGGCGGCGTCGGGCTCGGCGCGATAGTAGACGTTCTTGTGAGTGAAGAACACCTGTTTGCCGACCCGCTGAAAAACGAATGGGAAGGTGCCGAAGCCGCGGCCGACGTGTACCAGCGAGGCCGAATCGAAGAAGTAGCCGTCCCCCTGGGTGCGGGTGATGCTGCACAGGTGGATGCGGTCGAACTGGTCTGGCCGGATGGCCAGGTAGACTTTGTTCTCCTCCGGGTCGCGGTAAAGCTCGAACAACCCCTCCATCTTCTCGAAGTCCTCGACAACCTCGGCGAACCCCGGTCCTTCGTCCTCCTCCCCTTCAGCGGCTTCCACTCCACCTTCCTCTTCCTTTCCGGCCCCATCCTCGGTCTCCTCCTCTGCCTCCGCATCCTCTTCCGCCTCGGCCGTCAGCGCCTCCCCTGTTTCCCCGGAATCCTCCACCACCGCCGAAGCCGCGAATTCCCTCTCTTCAGGGGCGGAAGCCCCTTCCTTCCCCTCCGCCCACAGTGGAGCTGCCACCCATAACCCCAGAAGGGCGGCCGCAACCAGGCGTTCGGATGTCCATATCCAATAACTTCTTTCCGACCTCATTTCGCCTCCCTTTATGAGTTACTCACAGTAGACCCGGACTCTGTTGTCCTCGTCCTGGACATCCACCTCGATCTCGCTCAGAGCATCTATCAACTGCTCCAGGCCATCTGACCGCAGATTGAGATGGTCGATGTCCACCCCGTTCTTCTTCATCGCCTTGCGGATTCCCTTTGCCGCCTCCTCCGGAAGCAGGGTGTGCAGCTTGACCCCGGCCTTGATCAAGGCCAGCGGCACCCGGAGGTCGACGCGCTCGCCTCCGTCCGAGTCGACGGTTACTCTCAGGTGCCTGGCCGCTCCCTGGCGCGCCTGCCCTGTGTGCTGGGTCATCGCCGTCCCCTTGGGATCCTCGTCTACGAGGGAGAGCAGGCGCTCGGCTTCGTCGACGGAAACCTTGCCCTCCGAAAGCATTTCGAGCACCCGTCTGCTGTTGTCGTTCATGGTGATCCTCCTTTTCGTCGCTGTCCCTGGTTACTGAATGGCAATTGAGCCGTTGGTGGTCCTGGCCGTTAGCTCGGCCTCGCCTTGGCCCACCGTCCCTTCGACCTTGCGGCGGCGGTCCTCGGTGGCTACGAAGCCCGGCACTTCGCAGCGGACGCGCCCGTTCATTGTCGCCGCGGTCAGCTTCAGGCTGGGATCGGGGACCAGGGCCACCTTGATGTTGCCGTTGGTAGTAGACAGCATGTTGCGGCTGCCCGGCTCCATGCTGCCCTGGAACTTTACCGACCCGTTGGTGGTGCGCGCCTCGAAGCGGCCGCTTCCGTCTTCGATGGCAATGCGGCTGTTAGAGGTGGCGAGCACCGCCGACCCCGAGAAGGTCTTGAGGGTGACCGCGCCGTTGCTGGTGGTGGCCTCGAGCTCGCCCTTGAACCCCTCGACCTTTATGCGTCCGTTCGTGGTCATCAGCGTTCCGCCTCCCTCCGTCCCGCGCACTTCCACGGGCCCGTTGCTGGTCTCGAGGTCGACGGCGGTGGCTACAGGAACCACCACCTCCATGTTCACTCCGCTGTGCTGGCCGAAGGGTCCGGGCAGGATTCCCTCTGATTGCCTGTCGGGCCTGGCCTCCACCTTGACCCGGTCCCCTTCCTGCACGGCGTTGTACTCGATGCGGTGGGGGTTTTTCAGCTTCGCCCGCACCCGGATCGTACCGGGGCTGCCGCTGTTGACCCGGATGCGGCCACTGAAGCCGCGCACCTCGAGGCGCGGCTTGTCCCCCACTGTGAAAGTGTCGTCGCGCATGGACCTCTTGCCATCCCTGTCACCGCCGCCTTTTTCTTCCTCCGACCACCCGGCAAGGGAATCTTCGAGACCTTCGAGCTCTCCTTCAATATCTCCTTCAAGCCTGCCCTCAAGTGCTCCCTCGAGGTCTCCTTCCAGTTCTCCCTCGAGGTTTCCTTCGATCCCCTCGGGGGAATTTTGCAGGTCCTCACGGCCAGGTAACTGTACATCCATTCCACCCCCTTCGGGGGCCTCGATCCGGCGGGTGCCTTGCAGCGCCTGCAGAAGACGCTCGGCCTCGTCTACACTCACTTTCCCCTCCGAGAGCATGTCGAGAACTCTGCGACGATCTTCAGTCATGTCATCCTCCTAGTCGATGGCAATGAACACGCGCTTCCCACCCGAGTCCAGGTCGATGCGCAGACCGCGCAAGGAGGTAAGCGCGTACAGAAACAAGGGACCGGTGAGCAGCATGGGCCGTCCCCATCCACGGTGCCGATAGCAGGCCGCCGCCAGGATCAGGGCTGGCGCTCCCAGAACTATCACCAGGGCAATGAAGGGCCACAGGAGCACGAGGGGGATCCACAGCCGAATGCGGCGCTCGTCACTGTGGACGCGCAGCCGCAGCAGCGCCGGTGGCAGCATCAGGACAGCCTCCGCAACGCCTCTTCAACATCGATCTCGCCGCTCTCCAGGCTGTCGAGCACTTGCGCCGAACGCGGCTCGGACCCGGGCCCGCTCCCTGATCCGGCTCCACGCAGCACCGTCTCCACCAGTTGGAACTGCTCCGAAATGCTGTTCAGGCGGTTCTTGACCGTAGGATAGCTGATGCCGAAAATGCGCTCCATCTCCTTGATCGAGCCGTGAACCTGGACGAAGGCCATCACGAATACCTGGTCCTCGGCGGAAAGACGGGCAAGAACAGGAGGATCGAATTGCCCTTCGACAGCCATATCCCGGTCCGGCAGGAAAACCCGCTCCACCACCAATGGCCCACCCCCGGTGAGGTCGGTAAGCTCTTTCCAGTCCTTGATGATTTTCCTCCTCTCAGTTGCATTTTGAAAATAATATAATTTAATTTTTCAATAAATTCAATGATAAAATTCAAAAATTTCAATTTATTTAAAATTTACAAGGATCAACGGATCTCACTGAAATGCTCCTGCCCCGCCTTTGCCTCGGCATTCCATCCCTGCAATCTGTGAGGGCATCCGGGCTTGACAGCAGGCTGCCGGTCGCGGAGTTTTGCCCGCTGTGGTGCGGGTGCCAATCTTTCCGGGGGCCGGTGGATGAGCATGGCAGGGGACATCCCCCTCTGGTTGCTGCTGTCGCTGATGGTGGAATTCGGCTTCGGGCAGTTGTTCAAATGGGCGGAGCAAAAGGGCTGTCACGCTCCCACCGTGGTATCGACCAACTACCTGGTCATGGCTGCCATCCTTCTGATCTATCTGGGGTCGACCGGAAGGCTGCAGCTCCCCCTGGCCGCGGTTGCGGTGGGCGTGGTCACCGGCACCGTCTTCATCAGCTCCATGTCGATGATGACCCACGTGCTCAGGCTTTTGCGTGTGGCCTCGGTGCTGACCGCCTTCCGCCTCTCCATCGTTGTGCCGGTGGGGCTGGGGATGCTGCTGTGGGACGAGCCTTTGGGCGGGGTCCAGGTCCTGGGGCTGAGTCTGGCCCTGCTGGCCCTGCTTTTGATGTCCCGGCACGCGCAGCACCGCACCGCCGTGCACGGTCTCAGGGCCTTGGCCATGCTTGCCCTGATTTTCGCGCTGCAGGGAATGAGCTCTTCCTGCCTGCGCTGGGTGCACTACGCCGGTCTTGGCTCCTCCCACCTGCAGGTGCTCATGGTCATCGGCTTCACCGCGGGGACGATCGGGGCGGGGCGGGCCCTGTGGCTTGCGCGCCGCCGCCCGCGGCGCCGGGACCTGGCCATGGGGGCCGGAATCGGGAGCTTCAACCTCGTTGCCCTCTCGGTCATACTGATGACCCTGGAGCGGGTGCCCGGGACCGTATTCTTCCCGCTTATGGGCTGCGGCGTGGTCATCCTGGACAATCTGACCGCGCCCCTGTTGTGGAAGGAGCCGCTCAGCCGCGCCGCTCTCTGGGGCGTGGGGGTGGGAGTGCTGGCGGTGGTGCTGGTTCTCTGATTAACCGCGAACACGAGGAGAGTTATCCATGGGCGAGCGCTATCGTGCCGGCGCCATCGGACACACCGGGCGCGGCAACTACGGCCATTTGCTGGAGATGGCCTTCCAGGGGCTGGAACAGGTGGACTTCGTGGCCATTGCCGACCCCGACCCCGAGGGCCGCGCCGCAGCCGGCGAGCGCACCGGGGCGCGGCGGCTCTACGCCGATTACCGCCGCATGCTCGCCGCCGAGGACCTGGACCTGGTCAGCGTCTGCCCGCGGTTGCCGGACTGCCACGCCCAGATGGTCATCGCCTGCGCCGAGGCCGGGGCGCGGGGACTGTTGATCGAGAAACCGCTGGCTCCCACCTTGAGGGAGGCGGACGCCCTGCTGCAGGCCTGCCGGACCCACGGAGTCAAGACCGCGGTTGCCCACCGGCGCGCCAATCCCTACGAGCAGTACGGCAAGAAGCTGGTGGACGAAGGGGCCATCGGCCGCCTGCAGGTGCTGCGCGGCCACGGCAAAGCCGACCACCGGGCCGGGTCGCAGGACCTGATGGTCCTGGGCACCCACATGATGGACAGCATGCGGTACTTCGCCGGGGCCGACGTGGCCTGGGTCCACGGGCACGTCACCGAGGGAGGTCGGGAGGTTGCCCTGGAAGACGTGCGCCAGGGAGACGAGGGCATCGGCCCCATCGCCGGCGACGGTGTGGCGGCCTACTTCGCCTTCGAGAACGGGGTGACGGCGCACTACGAATCCTATCGCGGCGATACCGTGCGAAGACTCAACAACCGCTGGTTCGGGTTCGAGGTCTACGGCACCGAGGGCATCCTCGCCCTGCGCGACTCACCCCGGGGGGAGATGTACATCTACCGGCAGGGCCTGTGGATCCCCGGCGAGGAAAACGGACGCTGGGAGCAGGTGCTGCTGAACGAGTGGGAGCGCTACCCCGTGAGCGAGCGCACTCACCAGAGCAATCTGATCATCGTGCGGGAGCTGATCCGGGCGATCGAGGAGGACCGCCCGGTGCGGGAATGCTCCAGCGGCGAGGACGGACGCGCCGCCCTGGAGATGATCATGGCGGTGCACGAGTCCCAGCTCCGGGGCGCGAGAGTGTCCCTTCCCCTGGACAACCGGGAAAATCCCTACGAGACCTGGCGCCGGCAACGCGAGGAAGAACTGGATTCATCCGCCAGGCAGGGGCAATGAAGGCATCTCGAGCACAGGCACTGGCTGGCTGGGCTGAGACGGACATCACTCCACCCCTGGGCTTTCCCATGGGTGGACGGGGTCCGGTCTTCGATCCGGCGCAACAGGTGGCCGATCCACTCATGGCGCAGATTGTCGTCCTGCAGGACCACCGCAGGCGCCGGCTGGTACTCGTTTCCCTCGATGTCGTCGGCAGCACCCCCTCCGTCGCCGATCCCCTCCGGCACCGGCTGGCCGCCATCGCCGGAACCCTGCCGGAGGCGGTGGTGCTGAATTTCTCCCATACCCACAGCAGCGGCATGTGTCTGCTTGACATATATCCGTACGAGGGCGAAAAACCCGCGCAGCTCCTGCACTACGAGGCTATGCTAGGGAACACCCTGTGCGCGCTTGCCCGCCGTGCGCTGGAGCGCCTTTCTCCGGTACAGGTTTACTGGCGCAACGGCCGGAGCGAACTGGCGATCAATCGCCGGCGCGGGAACGAAGGGGGAATTACCGAACACCGACCCAACCGGGATGGGTACTACGATCCCAATCTTTGGGTGCTGGAGCTGAAGGCCTCCGCTTGCCGGGCCATTCTCTACAGCTACGCCTGCCATCCGGTGGTATTGTACCGGGCGGAATGGCAGTCCATCTCCGCAGACTTTCCAGGGGCGGCGCGGACGGCGTCGCGAGGACGGCTGGGGGAGAAAACCCATCTCCAGTTTTTCCAGGGCCTGGGCGGCAGCGTGCGGCCCAGAATCCTCGCCGATCTGGATAAAGAGGTCTTTGTGACCGGTTCTCGGGAAACTCTCCACCGGGCCGGTGAGCAGTTGGCTGGGGAATTGAGCCGAATCCTCAGTCGTCCCGGCGCCGAGATCGAGCCGGAGCTGTCGGCGTTCATGACTCACGCGCTCGTCAGACCCGGTCCCCGCCTGACGCCGGAAGCCATCAGGGAGTTGGGCCCCACCTGGGGCGGCGCAGGCGCCTACTGGACCCAACGCTTGCGCCGCGGCCCGCCCTGCGACGAGGTGCAACCCTGGCCGGTGGGATTGATTCAGCTGGCCCCTGAATACCTGATCGCCTACATCGCCAGCGAGGCAGTGGCCGAATGGAGGCCCCAGGTGGAAGAGGTATTGTCAGGGTACGAGATGGCCTGCTGGGGGTACTGCCAGCACGTCCACACCTACCTGCCAACCGATGAGCTGATCAAGGCCGGCGGCTACGAGGTGGATATCGCTCCTCTGTGCACCAACTTCTGGCCCCAGCGGATCGCCACGGGAACAAACCTCCTGGTCAAAACGGAGCTCGCGAGACTGCGGGAACGCCTGGAGCAGGCACGAGATTAAACGCACCCGGACCCCCTCGCCGACAACACCGGTCGGCACTGCCAGGAATGCCCCCAAATCGGAAAGATGGCGCCACCCGGGATGAAAACTGGAGAGTCATTCTATATCAAGTGCCGCAACAGGTTACGCAAATTTCCCACCGTTCCGGATATTTGTTGCGACTGTTCCCCCTCATAGGTACCTTCGTGTCAGATAAGCAACGGTCAGCGCGATAAATGGGAACCAATTTATCGGGTAAATGCGGTTACCGGCTGATGTCAGCCGAAACTAAATGTAGAGGGCATGGATTACGCAGCGCTGTATGGTAGTCTTGTGGCGGTCCATCTCCTCGCCTTGATCAGTCCCGGTCCCAATGTGCTGCTCGTCACCCAAACCGCGGTAAGCCGGACTCGTCCGGCGGGCATCATGACGGCCCTGGGGATCGCGACAGGAGCTCTTTTATGGTCCAGCACCGCCATGGGCGGCCTGAACTTCCTGGTTGACAAATTGGCTTGGCTATATTGGACGCTTCGACTGCTTGGGGGAGTCTACTTGCTTTACCTTGGGATCGCAATGTGGCGCCGTGCCGATCAGGCGTTTTCCTCCGACCTACAAGCGGAACCTCGCACCTCCTGGCAAGCCTATCGCCTGGGGATCGCAACCAATATGACCAACCCGAAAGCAGCAATATTTTTTGGGGGTATATTCACGGCAATCTTTCCGCCAAATCTTCCAAGTTGGGCGGTGATGGCATCAATTGGTTCGGTTTTCTTCAATTCCCTGATTTTCCATTCCGGACTTGCCCTCTTCGCCTCGACACAACGCGTAAAGGCTCTCTATGATCGCTGCAAGTGCTGGGTGGATCGCGCAACGGGCACAGTGTTGTCCTTCCTCGGTCTGCGGCTGGTTTTTGAAATAATTTCATAAAGGGAATACGCAATGGGCTGTTGGAAAGGATGCGTGATTTCAGAGGGGCTTTCGGACCCTTCAATAATCAACAATTACAGAGTCGTTGGTGCTTCGATTTCTGACGACGACAAGGCGATCGACTATGAAGGCAACAAAGGGCGCTGGCACATCTATTGGATAAAATGCGGACGCGAGGCGATAGAGGAATTTCAGCCGTACGTCGTAGAGGGATGGTATGCCCATTTTGGAACGAGGATAAATTGATCATTGTGTACAACGACCGTGTTTTCGAGGCGTCTCATTCTGACAGACTGTCCTGGTCGGAGGCCATTGAACACGGCAAAATGCAGGGCATACCAGAGGACGAGCTGGACTTCCCTACCGAATGAATTCCGATACTTCGACAAATAGCACAGATTGCCTTGCGGCGCTGATCGAGCCTTCCCCCGCCGCAAGCCGGTTCGGAGGTTCGCAAACCGGCGAATCACTACAAGAAATGGAGTGAAGGAAGGCCTGGCATTTGGTTGGCAGCCGATCATGAAAGCGTACGAAGAAGATCTGGCGTATATACACGACGAAGGATTCGGACGGTTTGCCGAGAGGTCTGCGCCGGGATTGCTGGACCTTCTCGGTAATTGCGGGATCCCCAACGGAATGGTTGTTGATCTCGGCTGTGGAAGCGGGATCTGGGCTTCTGCCCTCACCCGCGCTGGCTACAAGGTACTTGGCATAGATATCTCCGCTTCAATGCTTCGCATCGCATGCCGGAAGGCCCCGGAAGCTCAATTCAGACAAGCCTCCATGTTGGAGGTCGATTTGCCAAGCTGTAACGCCGTAACTGCAATCGGCGAATGTCTCAGCTATCGACTCGATCAACGCAACGCCAACCGTGCCATTGGATCATTATTTTCCCAGGTTTACAATGCGTTGAGACCAGGTGGTGTTTTCATCTTCGATGTCCTGCGGCAGGGCCCCCGCAACGGTCAAGACCTTACTCGTTCATGGTACGCCGGCAGCGATTGGGCGGTTCTCGTCGAAACCCGGCCACATGGCAACGGCTGCAGAATAACTCGTGAGATTACTTCATTCCGCAAGATCGGTGAGTCGTATCGACGATCGCACGAGAGACATGAGCTGATCCTGCACCGAAGTTCAGAGCTGTGTTGCATGTTGCGGGAGTTAGGTTTTCGCGTCAGGTACTTGGCTGGATACGGGAAGCAGCGCTTCTCCACGGGCCACCTGGGAGTACTCGCCCGCAAGCCGAATTAGCCGCTGTTTCCTGTTTCACTTATTGTAACAGCAAGCTCGCCGCTGCGACGCTGACGCGTCTTGGCCTATGGTTTCAGGTATTAATTGCGACTGTTTGCCCAACTACCTACTTTCGCGTCAGATAATTAAAGTTTTGCGGTATTTGTAAAAATCTGGTGTTCGTTTAAAGACAGTTAGACGAATTGTCAGCCGGCTTCACTGTTAGCCACCAGCTTCAGGCAACAATGGCGAGCAATACTGATACCGACTACTGGGTCTCTCGATGGGACTCCATGCAGGAGATCTATAACCCTGACCGGCCGGAGCGGTTACGTACTCTGGTGGCGCTCATTCGAGCCAAGCACGAGGTACCGGAACTGATACTCGATGTTGGCTGCGGAACCGGCAGCGTCATGGCGGAGGTTCTTGCCGCCTTCCCATCAGTCCACACTTTCGGCTTGGACTTCGACTTTACCTTGCTTGATATAGCGCGTACCCGCCTGCAACGATTCAGGAATCGCGTCGAGCTGATAGAGACAGACCTCCGTAATGACGATTGGACCTCGCATTGTCCTGCCAAGGTAGACGCCATACTATCTGCGACGGCATTGCATTGGTTCACCAGCTCTCAGCTGGATAGGTTGTACAGGCAGTTTTATCAACTCCTGAAGAAAGGGGGAATCTTTCTCAACGCAGACCACGCGGGCTGTGAGGACCCGCAGATTCAGTCGGTTTGGATCCGTTCTCGATCAGTCGGGGATCCGTCCAGGCAGGGAATGACTCCTTGGCAGTCATTTTGGGAGGAGTTTCTGGAGAACCGGAGTCAAGAGGTACGGGACAGGAGATCTCAGATTCAAGGTCCCTGGAAGGGAGAGGAGGCCGGGTTACCGCTGGACTGGCACTTCCGCCACCTCAAGAAGGCAGGCTTCGCTATCGTCGATTGCTTCTATCGACTCGGTGGCGACGCCATATACGGAGGGGTAAAGTAACTGTCAATTCGGTCACGGCCAAGGGGGACTTGCCGAAATGTACAGGGGAAGGCCAATGAATTCGATTACCATCGGCCTGACGACACGGTTGCCCCTCAGGCGCATTCGCGCCATGACCTGTCGTCAACCTGGCCGGCACCAGGTTCGACATTCGGTAATAGCCTGGCAGAAATCAAAATTGAGAGTGATCACCCTCGAAAGGAGTAGTTCGTTGTCGATAGAATGTCCTGAGGATTTCGAAGGCCTTGCGCAGGCAGGGCAGGTGGTTGCCGCCACATTAAAGGCAATGGAGCGTACCGTTCGCGCCGGAGTAACCACAGCGGAAGTCGACCGTGTTGGCGAGTTGGCGCTCACCCGGTACGGGGCAACATCCGCACCTCGGGAGACCTATGGTTTTCCTGGTGTCAACCTTATCAGCGTCAACGACGAGATTGTTCACGGTATTCCGGGTAATCGAGTGCTGGAACAAGGTGACCTTGTAAGCCTGGATGTCACCGCTGAATTGAACGGCTATATTGCAGATGCGGCAATCACCATCCCGATTCCTCCGTGCTCTGCGAAAGCCGCTAGACTTTGCCAGTGTGCCCGTGCGGCATTCGAAAAGGCAGTGGGCGTAGCTCGTGCGAACAAACCGATCAATTGCATCGGCCATGCCGTAGAGCACGAGGTGAAGCGACAAGGATTCTGGGTCGTCAGTGAGCTTACGGGGCACGGGATAGGTCGGGTTATCCATGAAGACCCCATCGTTGCGAACACCTACAATCCGCTCGATTCGAAGCCTCTTTGGAATGGTCTTGTGATCACCATCGAGCCTTTGATTGCCGAGCATCCAGCCCGGGCCGTTGAAGGTCTCGACGGTTGGACCATGAAAACCTCGGACGGATCCCTTTCGGCTCATTTTGAGCATACCGTCGTTATTACTGATGGTCGGCCCATTTTGCTGACTGCGGCCTGATGGACTTGACTTCTGCTGACACTCCCGTGCCCGGCTTCAGAGCTGTCGCTCCTTCACTCAACCGCTTCGCGGTTCGGGCACGGCGGAACATTTGCCGAAAGCCTTGGTGAAACGCGAAATCCAGGTGTTGAATGGAACAGGGCTTCAATCATGCCGCTGCATCACTTGAGAATCAATGTTACAGACCTCCATCGCTCAAAAACCTTCTATGAGCATATATTGCTGTGGCTTGGATTTCACGAACTCGAGCCCCACTTGGCCCTGGATGGACGTACCGAGCGCTATAGATTTACGAAAGAGGGCTTTATTTTCTTACTGAGTAAGTCGGCTTCTACGTTGGAGTACGACCGAAATTCAGTGGGGCTGCACCACTTGGCATTCGCGGTCCCCAGCCGCGCCCATGTAGACGCTTTCTACAAAGAAGTCCTTCTCAATCTACAAGATGTCATAATCGAGAATCCGCCTATAGAGTGTCCCGAGTACAGACCAGGCTACTACGCTACCTTCTTCTTTGATCCTGACGGGATAAAGCTCGAGGTGACCTTTTCACCCTGAACCCATGGTCAAGCTTCGGATTATCCGATGCACACCTCGCACTACAACACGGTTGCCGCCCCGCGCATTCGCCCTCTGGCATTCGGCGACCCGCCTCGCGGATACGGCAACCTGAAAATGGTATTGGTAATGGGTTATTTACTCAAAGCAAATTGATCCGGTTTCCATGTGTTTTTCTCTTGTCACAGAAAGGCTGCTCCTTCGAGAATTTCGGCAGGACGATTCGGAAAGCCTGTTCCGGCTCTACCGTCTGCCCGAAACGAGCCGCTATGAACGGTGGGAACCGCTGAAGAAGGTAGACAAAGCTCGAGAGATCGTGGACACCTGGATCAGGCAACAATCTGAAGCACCACGCCGGAATTATTCTTTGGCAGTAGAGTTGAGAGAGAATCACGCATTCATTGGGATTTGTGGGCTGGAACGCGGATTTGGCGTTGAAACGCCGAATAGCATGGACATCGGTTTTGTTGCCTATCGGTATTTCCCCGACCGCTGGAACAAAGGTTACGCCACTGAGGCGCTCCGCGCTGTACTCCAATGGGGCTTCACATCGTTGGGTTTGCATCGCATTCACTCCGGCTGCGCAGCGGAGAACGCAGCATCAGCTCGCGTTCTGGCCAAGGCTGGCATGCGGCATGAAGGGACGACGCGAGGCAGTCTGAGGTTTGACAATGAGTGGCATGATTTTCTGGTTTTCGGTATGCTGCGAGATGAGAGTATGTGAGGTTCCACTACCGATAACAGCGTGGTGTTGCGCTCCGGCGCTGACGCGCCTTGGCATTCGGCAGTCCGATGCGAAGGTCCACCATCCACATGGAGGCTAAAATATGGGGAACGAACACGGCGATCAGATCATCCTCATTTCGCGATGAAAACGATGAATATTCGTCACAGAGCTTACGCCTACATAACCAACGGGAGCCTCCTGCTCCTTTTTACTCAACCAGGGGCTCCGGAAGCTGGCATTCAGGTTCCAGCGGGAACGATTGAGCCAGGGGAGAATCCTCAGGATGCCGCGATGCGGGAAGCGAAAGAGGAGACGGGTTTAACCGGGCTCAGATGTGAGCAGTTCCTTGCCCGGGATAGCAGAGACATGCGGGATTGCGGGCGCAATGAGCTACAGCACCGATGGTTCTTTCATCTGTCTGTAGAAGGGCCGACGGAAGAAACCTGGCGCCATGGAGAATTTGCCGAGGACGGATCCGTAATCCATCCATTCGATTTCTTCTGGGCCGAAATTAGAGCGCTTCCTGAGCTTGTTGCCAACTACGACGACAAGATTGATCTGTTGGTAGAGTCAATGGACGCTCGGAAGTAAAGCTCCGATCCCGCCACAGACTGTTAATCGCTGCGCCGCCCCTCCGACACCCTGACCCGCGGCAACCTCCTCCTTGGTTCCGCAATTCGGCTAGAAGTCATGTGACACAGGATTGAGAAAATTGAAACACGCACTTCCACCAAAACCTTCTCCAATCATCCGATCGGCCTCCACTACTGACGCCGAAGCCGTCGCGCGCATATACATCGATTCGTGGAATGCAGGATTCGGCGAACTCATCGAGCAGCCGGATCGCATCGTCACGCCAGAGCATATTGAGTGTTGGCGCGGAGATCTGGCGAAGTCTGCCCCGCACCGATGGTGGGTCGCGGAGCATGCGGGCAAGATTGTCGGTTTTGTCGGCATCGGTCCCAGCCGGGACCCCGTTGGCGCCACATTAGGGGAGCTCGATACCATCGCCATCGACCCCTCCTATTGGCGCCGCGGCATTGGCAAGGCGTTGGCCTCGATCGCCTTTCGTCATCTCGTCGCGAACGGCTATGACGATGCAATAGTCTGGACAGTCGAAGGTTACGAACAGGGAATCGCCTTCTACGAAGCGATGGGGTGGAAACGCGATGGCGGTATTCGAGACAACGGCCGTCAGGTTCGGCTCCGTCGCCCATTGTCTATCTTTGGTTTGCCGCTTTCAGTCGCATCCACCCGGCCTGTGCTTCTAGTCGACGTCGACGGGGTGCTCAATCCCTTCGGGTTTGATGACACGCCCAAAGGATTCAATGCTCATCACTTCTTTCCGGAGGACGACTATCCTGTCTACCTGTCTGAGATGCACGGAAGGTGGTTGGCCGAGTTGAACGATCATTTCGAAATGGTATGGGCGACTGGCTGGTGTGAGGACGCGAACCGACTGCTCGCACCATTTTTTGCTCTACCGGCGTGGCCGACGATTCCGTTTCCGCCAATACCCTTCGACCCCGCTGAAAAAGTGCCGGCAATCGATCTTTTCGTGGGAGACAGACCCTGCGCCTGGATTGAGGACAACATGACGCCGGAAGCGTTGGACTGGGCAGCCAGAAGATCTGCTCCGACTCTGACCATTGACGTGGAACCATCCGTCGGCCTGACCCGCAAAATTGTGGATCAGTTGTTGGAATGGGCGGAATCTGTTTCTGTAAAAGGGTCAAGGCCCTACCCCACATGACACGACGGTATCCAGCTTGGAGACCTGCGCGCAACCGTTTACGCTGTTTCAGACCAGGCTACCTGATTACACTATAGAACCTTGAAGGATACCCCCCAATCCATGCAAATGCCAATTCACAATGTCCATTGGTTTTTGGACCTATTTGATGAACTTGGGATAACGGTTTGGATCGATGGCGGTTGGGGCGTCGACGCATTGATGGGCGAGCAAACCAGGGACCACGAAGATTTGGACATCATTATTGGGTGGGAAGACTCCGAACGGCTGACTGACGCGCTTCTGGAGAAGGGGTTCTCCCATGTCTACGATGATGATCGCAAGGACCGGAATTACGTGATGAGTCACCGATCGCATGGCTCGATCGACTTTCATGTGATCTCTTTCTCTGGAAATGGAGGAGCCATCTACGGTCCAGGAGAGGTCGATGAAGTGATCTCGAAAGCGGAATTGAACTCCACGGGATGGATCGGCGGAAGAAGGGTACGATGCCTCTCGCCTGAATACCAGGTGCGTTCGCATTCCGGGTACGAACTGCATCCCTGTGATTTCGCGGACATGGAGGCTCTGAACCAGAAATTCGGGGTCGCCCTGTTGGATGGACAGACCAAGAGTGACTAAATCCAGCCCATGGGCGATCTACTTTCCGTGCAATCCTGTTGCCGCAGAACCTTCGGGTTCGTGCGGCGGAACAGTTAGGCGCCGTATCGACTCATGACTTCAGGTGAAGCCACAACATCTCTCGGAACATTTTCCTGGTTCGGCTACCAACTTCCTCTTGCCAAACGCTTGAAGCTGATCAAGCAGAGTGGTTTCAGTCACACCTTCCTCTGGATGGGAAGTTTGGAACCCTTGGTGGAATCTGGCCGTGCTCACGAGATGCCGGGGATGACCGCAGATGCCGGGCTAACCATCGATCACGCCCACGCAACATACGAAAACGCAAATGCTTTCTGGTCTGATAAACCCAGCGAGCGCGACGCGTTAGTTAATGAAAACCTCGAGTTAATAGAGTACTGCAGCCGGCATTCCATTTCCTGCATTGTTCTTCACGTAACCAGGGGACCGGAACCGCCTCCACCGCACGCGGAAGGCTTGGATATTTTTCGCCGCTTGGGCGAGGAGACAGCAAACGCCGGGATCGCGTTGGCTCTTGAGAATACAAGGGGAACCGATCACTTGGACTTGATTCTAAAGGAAGTTCCCCTGGAGAGTCTGGGCTTGTGCTACGACAGCTCACACGACTACTTGTATTCCAGCACCCCTAGTGCAGTGCTTGCCAAGTGGGCCCATCGTCTCATCACGACGCACTTTTCAGACACCGACGGACAGAGCGACGTTCACTGGTTGCCGACGGAAGGAATTGTAGATTGGGATGCAGTTTCGGCAGCATTCCCCACATTGCACCAGGGGCCAGTCATGATTGAGGCAGTGCCCCAGGATCCCGCTCAACCGCCCACTGAGTTTCTCGCTGATGCGTACGAAACGGCGATCAAACTTAGGGAGAAACTGGTTGCTCCGCACGAGTAACCACACGGCCTATATTTCCCCATGCCCGCGGCCTGGGCGCTGGCGCGCCTTCGCTTGACCGCTTCGTGGTTCGGGCACCGCGAAAACCTTATGCGCAATGCCCGATTTCGACATCCAATTAGGAGGTAAATAATGTCTAAGGTAAGTGGTCTCACATTGATGATCTGTTCCTCTGCTCTGATCTCGTCCTGCGCTACCATGCAGGAGAAGACGAAAGTTACGCGTGCAGACGACAACCGTACCATGCTACAGTCAGTGGAGGCGGGACAAACCGATATGGTAGAAACGATCCTTAAGTCGGGTGCGGATCCCGATGCGGTAAACGAAGACGGGGAGCCCGCATTGATCATCGCTCTGGAGGCGGGAAATGCCGACATGGTAGAAGCACTCCTGAACGCCGGTGCGGATCCCGATCCAAAATACGAAGACGACTAGTTCGTCCTTAGACTGACGCTGGAGGGTCCATGTCCGAATGGTTTGAAAACGAAGACTTCTGGAGGGAAATGTATCCCTATATGTTCCCGGAAGATCGATTTCAATCTGCGGATGGTCAAGTCGACAAGATTCTTTCGCTGGTGGCGTTCGGCGGGACTCATATCCTCGATTTGTGCTGCGGCCCCGGCCGACACTCCACGGTCCTGGCCGAGCGTGGTTTCTCCGTAACGGGCGTAGACTCTACAACGTTCCTACTGCAAAAAGCAAAGGCGCGGGCAAGCGAGCGGAAATTGGACCTCGAGTTTGTGCAGGAAGACATGCGTCGTTTCGTGCGGCCCTCATCCTACGACCTCGTGCTCAACATGTTTACGTCCTTCGGCTATTTCGATGACAAGGACGAGGACCTGCGAGTGCTCAGCAATATTTACGAGAGTCTCAGACCCGGCGGAGTCCTCGTCATGGAGATGAAAGGGAAAGAGGTGTTGGCCAGAGAATTCTCCGCGGCCAACTCGGAAGTGTATCCCGACGGGACGTTGATCGTTCAACGCCGGGAGATCTTCGATGATTGGACAAGGATTCGAGTCGAGTGGCTCCTGGTCCGGGACCAGCAGGTAAGGTCTTTCAAGTTTCACCACACCTTGTACTCAGGCCAGGAGTTGAAGGACCGACTCTCGCAAGCCGGGTTTGCCAATACGCAACTGTATGGGGACTTGGATGGGAGTGCGTATGGGACTGGCTCAAAGCTGCTGATTGCTCTCGCGCACAAGGAGGTGTCATGAACTATCGGCGACATTTGGCAGAACATAAATCCTATCTTCAGCGGACTCCCTGGTATTCGCTGTCCCGGAGGAATGTTTGTATGCAGTGGTTGTTGCTTCTGGCCCTCTGCCTGCCGCTCACTGCTCGAAATCTTTCGGCACAGGTGGTGGTGATTCCCGAATACCAGACCGTCCAGTATCCGCAACCTCCGGCCCCGAAGGGTGAGTTTCAGCAACCCGATGTGTCGGGCGAGTTTCAGCCGCTGCGCTTGACCACAAGCGATGTCACCTGGCATGACCACCATTCCCCAGAGTTTCCTTTTACCCTGAATCAACGCGCAACCGTGTGGCTTGCGGTGTATCAATTTTCTTCGAGAACGGGGCCGAGGGGACCGTGGGGTGCGTGGGTGAGCACGGGACCGCAGGATCTTCTCGTGTTCGTATCTCCAGGCCTGGCATTCGAAGCAGGCTCGCATTCGCTGCAATGGAATGGAAAGGATTGGCTCGGCCGCGACCTGGCCTACGGGATATACGAGTTCGACCTCATCGCCGTCAACAATCTCGACAAGCCGGCCCTCGCGGGCCCGGCTGCCCGCACGGGATTTGGCCGCACTCTGATCGATACGCGGCACGATCCGCCGGAAATCTGGATTCAGGAATGTGAACGGCAGCTGGACGAGCGCGGTCACCGAGCCGGCGATATGATTCGCGGCACCCTGGGAACGGACTACATTGCCGATCCGACGGCCTGGGAGCGTTGGTCCTACAACGAGGTCCTGGACTTCGACGGCGCCCGCACCATGAGCATGCAGCTCGACGACCTGGATACCGAGGTGTACTGGACGACCCACAGGGGGCACCATGGCCAGCCGCACCTCGCCCGACTGGATGCCGAACGAGGTGGGCTCTACAAGATGCGCATCTATCGCGCCGCCAGGCGTTGGATCCGGGACCCTACTTTTGCCGATAACGGATTCGCCCGCAACAAGGAAAACCGGATCATGGACATCAAACCCTGGGGCGACGTGGTTTACGCCGCACACCAAGGTAAGGTGATCGGCGATCCTGTGTGTACGGTGGAGGCCAGGAGCAAGGAAACGGGAGAGATTGTTCGCGAGATCGACGTCACTGAATATTTTACCCTGATCAAGGTGCAAAACGGCGAACCGACTGGCGGCATTCCTTCAGGTCCGATGCAACTTGGAGTCAACAGCCATGGCATCTGGATGACCAGTTGGAGTGGCGGCACCCCTATCGTTTTCTCGGATCACGCGGGTGACGTCAAGTGGATCAACCGCTTGGGTGACCGGTTCGGAGACCACCTTTCGATGGAGGAGGCTGCGGACACGGGCTTGCCGGCATCGGGAGGTGTCAATCTGCAGATTGAGCCAGACCCAAGCGGCCGCGCCGTGTTCTTCGCCACTACAGGCAACGACCGCGGCGCCTATTTCTCCGCTCTCGGACGCGATGGGGCCGGTCTCTTCGATGTTCTATTCGAAGAAAGGCTCGTTCCCGGCCCAGGGTCGGGCCAGCTTACCATCGTAAAGGAGGAGGGGCCCTACGATGGAATCTATTATGCCATTGGCTCACACCATCTGGTGACGGGTGCCCGGGGATACCCGGAAGGCGAAAAGTACGGCCCGGGAATGCTGCTCCATATTCCCTATGACCTGGTGTCGGGACAATGCGATTACGCTCACTCGCGATGAAGGATGGCCACACGGGAGCCTCGTGATTTCAATGGGCCGACAGATGTGGAAGGGACCGTATTTTCTCGCTTCTTGCACAAGCCAGCCTGGACCAGCTCGGCTTGCTGCGGTGCGAAATTGATTCGGCTTTGCAAACCTGGCCCTCGTACAAGAATTGATTGGAGGTTCTCATGAAAGGGGCAAGATGGCCAGGTCAGTTGAAAGCAGGTTTCCGCAGGGGGACACTCGCCACCGGGAGCTTCGGAATCCCCTTGCCTGGTCTACCTACCGGGATCGTCATTCGACATCCATCCCTATTCTGTCACGGAGATTCCTTAGGGGTTTGGCACGCAGCCCAGGTAATTCACAAATCAGATTAATTAGACGATTTGCGATTATTTTCGGCACCATGTCCTCCTTGGGGATCTGCAACCCCGCAGGTAGCCAGATTCTGTACGAAAGAGATGGACTGAACATCATCAATCCGGACGGTACCGGCCAGGCCAAAATCGGTGAGGGCCGATTCTATCACTGGCTTCCGGATGGAATTCGAATTTTACTTGCTCGAGATGCCGGAACTTCGATCCTCCTGGGAAGATTTGGTGCTACCAAAACTTTCCGTGGGGGCTGGCATGCATCACTTTCGAGTGACGGCAAACTACTGGCTATTGAGCAAATAACTGAAAGTTGGAGCACGCTGTCCTTAATTGATGTTGCAACTGGGAAGGAGAGAGAGTTGGGTCGCGGCTATAAACCGGTGTGGATTCCAAACAGTGACAGGCTATTGTATCACCTCAGTGCCGGACCTTTTTCAACAAACCTGTATGTGCGGTCGATCGAAGGGAGTGAGGACAGATGGATTTTTAAACATGGGTGGGTCGAGGACTCGTCTGGGTCTCCTTTCGCTCCGAACCAAACCGAGGTACTGGTCCGGACAGGAGACGACGGTTGGCACGATCTGCACGCACTGGATGTTTCCACAGGACAGACCAGATTCATTCGTACATGGGCAACCTATGGAGCGTGGTCGCCTGAGGGTAATCGATTAGCTTACACGCGTGGCTTTACAGATGCATCATACCAACAGCCGGGCTTGTTCGTTATTGATCTTTCAACCAATGTGGAAATCCAGTTGCTAGAGGGGAACGTACGATCGAAGCCACAGGAACTCTCATGGTCCCCCGACGGTCAGTGGATCGCGGTTGCCATACAGCCTGAGGCTGGAAGTGAAAAGTCGATGTTACATGTCATCAGCTCAGACGGAACCAGTAGTAGGGTCCTTACCCCTGGACGGCGACCAATGTGGTCACCCGCTCTCCAAGGAACGCCACCAGGTGAAACCAGGTACATTACAGGCTGGGCAGAAATCAAGTCACTGATTCTCGATTGAGAAGGGTCAGAAGGTTGATCCTTTGCATTTGGGTTCTCGATAATTTTGCGTCGTCTATAAGCCATTTTGCCCAGCGCCACATTCCTCCTCTAGACCTTCGCCGACCTGCTTCGAGTGTTCGCAAACCGGCGACAGTTAATTCAACCGCGAAATTTTTTGACTTCATGACGGAGGCGACCATGGACGTCAAGGCCTACCTGGTCAAGCTGAAAGAAGATTCCGGGGACAGGGTGTCGGAGTGGGCTGGGAGTATAAACAGCCGGAGAGATGAAGCTCTCGCCACCTTGCGCGCCGAAGGAATGGAGGTCGAGTCCTGGTTTCTTCTTTCGCTGAAAGGCGAGGACTACCTGCTTTCCTACATGAGAACGGAAGATATGCAACGGGCAAAACAGGTGGGGAAGGAATCCATGCACGATATTGATGCATACCACCAACAGTTCAAGAGAGATACCTGGGTTCGAGGATCAGTGACAGAATTGCAATTACTCGTGGATCTCTCCCTGGAAAAGGATGGTGGCTGAAATGGAACTTTATCTCTAGTTTGAAAATAATTGTCCCCCAGATGACATGACTACCGTTCGGCCTGTCGCGCCTGCTGAATTTCCCCGGGTTACCCGTTTCTACCAGGAGGTGGGATACAACGGAGTTTTGACAGAGCATGATTGGGTGGTTGTTGCCCAGCAGGGAGACAGGATCGTTGGGGCCTTGCGACTCTGCCGCGAGGCCGGCACCCTGGTCCTCAGAGGCGTGAGGGTTCTGACCTCTCTGCAGCGGCAAGGGATTGGCAGCAGGCTCCTGGAGGTGGCAGTACCCTACTTATCTGAGGACAACTGCTATTGCCTGCCGCATGGCCACCTGAAGAGATTCTACGGCACTATTGGCTTTGAAGAACTTGATCCAGCTGCGGCACCGGGGTTTCTGGTGAAAAGATTGGAGAAGTACACAACAATGGGCCATTCTACGATAATCATGTTGAGGAAGAGTGGTGAGAAGCACTAACGAGGTAACTGACGATAACCCCGTGGTTTCCGCAGCGGGGCAAGGCGGCTTGACCCTACTGCAAACCCTCGACAGGCTCGGGGTTCGCAAACTGGCGACGTTATTTAAGCCTGGCCCAAGGGCAATAAACTCCATCTTGAATTATCCACATTGAGTGAGCTTCGCATCTGCCGAAAACGCGTACCAGGGAAGAAATAATTTTTTTACAGCTTGAGATCCAAAAATTGAATCGCAATACCTACGACCAGTTTGCCCAGGAATATTCGGCAGTATTCGGCTCTCGAGACGAGAACGGCCTTGAAGGAGACTCGAGGCAGTTCTTCGATCTCATCGGCGAGGTGGAAGGGCTGCATGTGCTTGACGCAGGGTGTGGGGAAGGATTCGCGGCACGTGTTCTAATTTCTCGTGGTGCGAAAGTAACCGCAATCGACATTTCGAAGCCGCTGGTCGAAATCGGTAGAAGCAAGGATCCTGAAGGGCAGATCGATTTTCGAGTGGCTGATCTTAGCCAGCCGCTGCCTGACTTCAAGGGCCGATTCGACCTTGTAGTCAGCAACTATGTGCTAAATGACGTGCCAGATTACAAAGGATTCATTCGGACTCTTGCATCGGTTACGAAGCCAGGAGGGCGGTTGATTTTCTCACTGAACAACCCATATTCCGCGGTATTTCGGGAGAAAGCCTCAAGCTATTTCCAATCTGGAACCTCTGTGCTTTACCAGGGAATGGCCAATGCAGGCGTTAAGGTGTATTACTACCATAGAACCATGGCCGAGTATATCGACGCTTTCCGAGAAAACGGCCTGCTTCTGCGCACATTGGTGGATCTCCCTCCCCATACGGACGACCCCGGTAATCCTCGGAGCAAATGGCATAATGTTCCATTCCTCATGGTCATTGAGCTTGTCAGGCCATGAGTGTGCGACGGGAACTATAAAGGGTCCGTCCAAGGGGGGTTAATTTCCAGCCTGTTTGCTCCAATGAAAAAGGAAAGATCATCTCATTTTGGTTCGATTCGATCAAGAGGGGCGACATCGTCGTAGCCTGATGGACCCTTTTAAGTATAATGTCGGTTGAAGCCTGGATAGCTTTCTGTATTACGGAGGCTGTTCTCTGTTTCACTCCAGGTCCGGCCGTCTTGTTGGTCGTCACGCTCGCCATGAGGCGTGGCCTGCGTCCAAGTATCGGGGCGGTGTTTGGTGTCTTGACGGCTAATGCCCTGTATTTTGCCCTGTCCGCGAGCGGAGTCGCAGCAGCTCTGTCAGCCTCACATGAGCTGTTCATCCTCCTCAGGTGGATTGGAGCAGCCTACCTCCTATGGCTCGGGCTGCGATTGCTTCTATCGCGAAATTCCTCTGAGCAAAACCCCTGTCCCGCGGTAATTGCGCGGTCGTTTTTCCGAGGATTTGTGGTCCAAGGGGCCAATCCAAAAGCACTTGTGTTCTTCATGGCGCTGCTGCCACAGTTCATTGATCCGGCTCGCTCTGTTCCCACCCAAATCCTGGTCCTCGGCTTCAGTTCAGTTGTCATTGAGTTTGTTTCGTTGGCAGTCTACGCGCTGGGAGCCTTCCGTGCCGGCATTGTGGTCGGCAACCGGGCAGCTTTGCTGCTTGAGCGGATTGGGGGCGGGCTCCTGATTTCACTGGGGGTTCGCCTCGCCGTGGTGCGGTCTGATTAGCTTATCTGAACCTCTTGTTTCGGTATTGTTCTGGGACTTCCATATGTCATTTGACTCCGAATATGACAAGGCAGGCGATTTTTATTTTAACTGGCTCGACAAGAACCTGCCCGACAGGGACAGGCATATCCAGCCATCGATAGAAATCATGCTTGCTATGCTGGGGAATGTTCAGGGGGTCAAAGTTTGCGACCTGGGATGTGGTGATGGGTATCTGTCTCGTATCCTTGCAAGCCGAGGGGCACTTGTTTCGGGTGTGGACATCTCTCGGAATCTGCTGCGGCATGCAAAGGAGCATTCGAGTCAGCTTGACATCACATATTTTTTGGACGATGCCCAGTCGATGAGCCAGGTATCCGAGGCAAGTCTGGATGCGGTGATTTGTAACATGGTTCTTATGGATATACCTGATCTATCGGCAACAATGTCCAGTGTCCGTCGAGTTCTTGTCGACGGTGGAAGGTTCGTCTTTTCTATTCTCCACCCCTGCTTTTTCACACCATTTAATGCAGACAGTCCTTCTGAAGAATTTGACGAGGGAGGTAATTTCAAGGCATTGCGTGTTACTCGGTATGGCCTTGAAGGCAAATGGTTCTCGGACGGGAGCGGGATGTGTGGAAGGCTTGGCAGCCACCACCGAACCCTTTCAACCTATCTCAACACCTTGTCCACCAGTGGGTTCCAACTCGTGGAGATCTCTGAGCCCCTCGATCCTGTTTTAGATGGGAACGTGAAATGCCGAGAGAGCATCGTTCCCACACTCTTAATTGCCAAGTCAATTGCCATACAAGGATAGGTCTGTTGTGGCGAGGTGCTTTTTGAGTGGAATCGTGTAACAACACGGTTCGGGCACTACTGTAAAATCATAGTAAATGACGACCAGAAGGAATTTCCGGAATGACCTTGAGATTCAGGAGGGCAGCGGAAGCCGATTGTGAGTTTTGCTACCGCGTGCGAGAACGGTCGTTCCGAAAACATGCAGAGAAGGTGAGGGGTTGGGATGAAGAAGGCGAAAGAGCCAGGCACCGGACGCGGTTTGGCTCACAAGATTATCAGGTAATTCAGTGGGATGGGTTCGACGTTGGTGTTCTTTCGGTAGAGAAAACACCGGACGCCCTGAAGATTTTTCAGCTCTTTATTCTTCCGGAGCATCAGGGAAAGGGTATTGGGAGTAGTTGCATGGAGCATCTGATCGAAGAGGCCGCGAAGCTACACGTTCCATTGCGATTGCAGATAATAAATGGAAATGACCGAGCGCTGTCATTCTACAGGAGGCATGGATTTCAGCACGTGGGAAAGACCGCCACACACCTTCAGATGGAAAGGCCTTCTTGAGGAGGGATCTTTCCTGAACCTTCCGGCCGGAAAATACTAAAACACGACCGGGCCCGGCATCGATGGGCCTTGATCAACTTGAATGCAGTTCTGCTGCCTGAATTCGAATGGTACAGAATCGATCCAAGAAGCAACAGAAGTGGGGTGGACGCCCAATTCGATCCTCCCCTCGAGAAATTGGCATGGCCTATGGCCGCTGAAGGGGAAGGAATTCTTCAAGAGGTGTGGTCTGATCCACTGCCAGGAGTAGTAGCTGTCTTGCGGAGCTACCCCACATGGGAAGGCGTCCGCGCTCATCTTCCAGACCTTCCCTTATAGCAGGGGATTGGACTTCCGTCTGCATATAACGAGGTATAACGGGGCGGTTGCCGCAGCGGCGCAAGGCGCCTTGACCTACTGCAAACCCTCGACAGGCTCGGGGTTCGGAAACCGGCAGACGAGTTACGGCCTCGGAGGCCGCTTAAGCCATTATCCTTTGCAACGATGAGCGCAAGAGAACCACAGATAGAGGAACTTCTTGATCACCGCAAGGAGATCGAGACCAGCGTCAGTACCTATCTGGGACGGGAATGGCATATCCGCGAGATCCAGGACCAGGCAGAAAGGGCAGCTCATCCTGCCGCTGTCCTTTCGGACGGTGAGTTCGAGGTATTCGCCAAACTCGGGCGTAGCAGCAACGCACCCGAGCAGTTCCGCTGCGAGACTGTAGGTTTGTCGGCTATGTCTGCTATGGCTGGGGTCTTGACTCCCACCGTGGTCGACTGCCTTTTGATACCCAATGGGGCGATATTGGTCCTGAAATCCGTGAAAATGGTCGAGCCCACGAAGGCAGCGTGGGAAGAGGCCGGACGTTCGCTGGCACGGCTCCATTCTGCCAAAGGGGCCAGGTTCGGCTTCGACGAGGATAGCTACTGGGGCGATTTCCGGCAGAACAATCGGCCACTGGACCGTTGGAACACGTTCTTCTGGGAACGCTGGATCGAACCCAGGATCGCGCACGGCCTGGAAGAAGGACACTTGCCTGTCGCTTTGGCAAGGGAAGTCGAGCGGCTGGCGGGCCGGCTCGATTCAATCTGCGGACCCCGGGTAGATCCCTCTCTTGTGCACGGAGACGCGCACCAGAACAACATCCTCAACACCCCTGAGGGTCCCGTGTTCGTCGACCCAAACCTCCACTTCGGCCATCCTGAGCTTGACCTGGCATTCGTCGACTATTTCCAACCGGTTCCGGAGGCCTTGTTTTCGGCCTACGCCGAGATGTCGCCAATTGCTGAAGACTTTTCCTACCGGCGCGATTTATGGCGTATGCCCTTCTACCTGGCGATGGTCGAAGGCCACGACGGTACTCCTCAGGAGCAGATTCGCGCAGTGCTGGGCAGATTCTTATGAACTTTGGTGTCGAAAGACAGATGTCTCAACCGCGCACACCACGTCCGTGCACGGTTTCGGCGTTTCGGCGACCATGACAACCTGGGCTTCGGCGGCCACTTGGTGTGCTTGTGGTCCGCAACCCGGTGAAATTTCAGCGAAAAAGGGAGAGCTTCGCCCAATGAGTTTCGATGGTTTTGAATTGCCCAGGCAGGAGCCATGTTTCTTCTGCGAAATTGTGCGCAATGGTGGACCTGACGATTTTGTGGAGGAGACCGATGCCGCAATTGCAAGGGTGAACCCAAGGCAATTTCTTGAGGGTCAATGCATTGTAATTTCGAGAAGGCACGCGCCAACCATGTTTGATCTAACCGATTCGGAGTTGGTTGAAATCCTTCGGCTCGCCCGGCGGGTCGGCAGGGCCTTGTCAACCGCGGTCAAGGCAGAAGGGTTGCTGATTTACGAGAACAACGGCACTGCCAGCTTGCAGGAGGTTCCTCATTATCATCTTCACCTCGTTCCACAGTGGAATTCAGCGACTCCGCAGGGTAAATTCCCTCCTCACATTGCGAGATCTGAGGGCATCCGTTGGGAAAAGGTCACTCCGGCCTGGCTGACACCTGAACAGACTGGCTCGATCACCGCCCGAATTAGGGCAAACCTGGAATTTTCTACGTAGGGGATATGTTTTCGCTTCCAAGTCAGCGGGTGCGCTGTGGAGCCCATCAGGGCCTTGGGCTTCTGCGACCCATTGCGCGGTTTCGCAATCAGGCCAAGTTTAACATAACACGGAAGTGAGACATGGAGGAATCAGGCTCGCAATCTCTGAAGCACCGGATCGGCCGAAGGGTCCACGTGGTTGGCAACAGTTGCTCGGGGAAAAGCCTTCTGGGCAAGCAGCTGGCTACTGCTCTTCAGGTTCCCTTTGTGGAGTTGGATGCGCTCAATTGGCGGCCTGGCTGGGTGGGCTTGAACGAGACGGACCCGGTGGAGTTCCAGAGTCTCATAGAGAGGGCGACTGCAGGAGAAGGATGGGTAGCCGCTGGCTCATATATGAGTTTTTCGCAACGCGCCTTCTGGCCGCGCCTGGAGACCGTCGTTTGGCTTGACCTGCCCATGTACCTTCTCCTCTGGCGCGTACTGCGGCGATCGTGGTCACGCTGGCGGACAAAGGAACTGCTCTGGGGCACCAACTATGAGGAGTTCTGGCCCCAACTGAAGGTCTGGAACAAGGAGGACTCTCTCGTGTGGTGGATCGTTACGCAGCACAGGCGCAAGCGTCGCGACATGCGAGCCTATATGTCAGAGCCCCGCTGGCAGCACATACAGTTCCTGCGCCTGCAGTCATCGGCCGAGGTCGAGAAATTTTCGCGTGACCACGGCGTGCTCGATCGAGGGCACACCGACTCCCTGGTCCGATAAATTTTGAACATTATACGTAGGTGATGAGCAGGCTGTGATGCCACCGAGGTCCGTGGCAACGGTCCAAACTGAAAGGAGATAATAATGAACCAGGTCAACAGTATTGATCCAATTCTTTCCGTTGCGGATATGCAGCGAAGCCTTCGATTCTACGTAGATCTCCTGGGATTCAAGAATGCCGAATGGGGAGATGACGATTTCACCTGTGTATCTCGAGATGAATGCAATATACTCCTGTGCAGAGGCAGCCAGGGAAATCCAGGCACTTGGATATACGTTGGGGTCGACAATGCCAGAAAGGCCTTCGATTTCCTTTCCTCCCGAGACGCCACCATCCGCAAGGGGCTTACAAAATATCCGTGGGCTCTTGAATTCAACGTAGTAGACCCTGACGGCCACGTGTTGCGTATCGGTTCCGAACCGTGGGATTGAAACCGAGCTGTGGAATTCTAAATGATCAGGAGCTTGCACCATGCACAGATCACCGTTCCAAAGGGAGCGGAAGACAGAGCCAGGCAATTCTACTGCGAGATCCTGAAGTTGCCGGAGATCGAGAAGCCGGAAGCGCTGAGAGCACGGGGCGGATTCTGGCTTCAGGTGGGAGACCGCCAGGTCCACGTGGGGACCGAGGATGGCGTGAATCGACGGGCAACCAAGGCACACCTGGCTTATGAGGTGAACGACATTTCTTCCTGGAGGTCCCTGCTTGCAGCGGCGGGGATCGAGATCGAAGAATCGGTTGCCATTCCAGGGATGGACCGCTTCGAATTCAGGGACCCCTTCGGGAATCGGGTCGAAATCCTCATGGAGACCTAGCGCGCGTAATTTAGCCTGCCAACGAGAGCGCCGAAGCGCCCGGCTCGCAAGGCGCCTGAGCGAGTCGTACCAGTAGTGTATGGCGAGTGAAGGCAACGCCGTGGGCCGGGATGGATCGGCGGTAAAGAGGAGAAGAGATCACAAAAAACACCACGAATTGCGCCCCTGAACCACAATGGGAGGAATTGCCATGTTGGGCCGCATACTCACCGCGACCATTCTGGTCCTGCTTGTATCAAAGGCTATCAACATTCAGGGCCGCACGTCGTTTGCCCATCCCCACGATGGGGTTGCCACGACCGCCGAAGGAGTGAGTGAAAGCGACAGTCTCGCAGCGGCCATGGGACGCGGCGATGTCGACCGGGTCAGCCAACTGGTAGAAGAAGGCAGATGGCAATCTTTAGAGGATGAAGGCGGCGACCTGTTCAACGGCGAGAGCCTGGAAAACTGGTGGTCTCTGTCGGAGCAGTGGCAGGCCAGGGACGGCGAGATCATCTGTCCTACTTCCGATCGCAAGCACTTCCTGATCTCCGAATTCGTCCTTCATCAACCGTTTCAGCTCTCATACCAGGTGGCCGCACTTGCCCGCGCCCATGGGGATGGAAAAATGGTCGGCATCGTGGATGCCGCCGGCAACAACGTGCTGGTCGCCCTCGATGATGACGAGCCCCACACGATCCAGATTGACAGTGGCCGCAAGGTCTTCGATGCCGCCGGAATCAGGGGACCGTGGCGCAGGGAGGCCTATGCCCCCCTGCCGATGGAGGTCGGCAAGTGGCATGAGGTCCTCTGCACCCTGGATGGTGAGAACTTCACCGTATCCAGCGGGAACGTGGAGATAAGTCATCCCTTCGAGCCGCAGTTCCCGGTGTTCATCTGGCTGGAGGTGCAGCGCAGCGGCGCCAAATTCAGGGAGCTTCGGATTGTGAAACTGTAATTTTTGGAGAACGCAAACAGCCCCTCTCAATGTTGCTTGAGTTCGAGACAACCCGTTGATCGAAGAAATGTCCGGCATCGTTTAGCAACCAATTTGCGCTGCCCCGCATATACGGCTTGGTTTTTGGCAATCACCTTCGCGAATCCGCAATTGGCAGGACGTTAAGCGAATCGCTTTGGAGTATGAAATCGAACATGATCACCGGATCAACATGGTTATGATCCGGAGAAAGGCTGTACGAGCGGTAATTATGACTCCGGATCATCGGATTCTGCTGATGAAGGTCCAAGAGCCTGTTACAGGATTACAGATTTGGATTACCCCCGGCGGAGGTTTGGAACCCGGTGAATCTGACGAAGAAGGACTTCGCCGCGAAGTCGCCGAAGAGACCGGCGCGCGGGACTTCCGCCTGGGACCTCCCATATGGACGAGAAAACACGATTTCTCCTGGAATGGACGGAGCTACAGGCAGCACGAAGTCTATTTTCTTGTGCGAGCAGGCTACTTTGTTCCCGTAATGGACGTGGAGGCAGCTCCTGGCGAGGCGTCTGCGTTTCGAGAGTTCCATTGGTGGACAATCGGCGCCATAGACAGTTCCGAAGAAAGGTTCGCTCCTGGAAACCTTCATTGTCTCCTTGAGAGCATAGCCGAGAAAGGGCCACCGGATACGCCTCTCTCAGTAGGCGCATGAGTGTTGGAACAGCTACGACGCCGAAACATCGCGGAGCTGCAAGGGAGAATGATCCATGCCAGGATTCACCGGCCTGAGCCGTGAAACATTCAGTCACCGCGTTGCCGCTGTCCGCCGCTATCTGATCGACAACGGTCTGGATGGCCTGTTCGCCTTCTCGGATGAATACCGGCCGGGCAGTACCCTTTACCTGGCCGACTATTACCCGATCAACGTCATCGAGGAGTCGCCCCAAGGCGTCTACCTTTCGGCCGAGGGCCAAGTCACCCTGTTCCTGGGTGCGATCAACGCCAGGACGGCTGAAGCCATCACCTGGATCGAGGATATTCGCGCCATAGACGCATTGGGCCCATTCTTCGAGCGGCTCCGTGAACAGGCAGGACGCAAACTGAAATTGGGACTGGTGGGTGAGGCCCTGCTGCCGGTCAAATACTACCGGCGCATGCGGACCGCCCTGGCACAAAGCGAGTTCGTTTGTGCCGACGATCTCCTCAATAGCATGCGGGCGATCAAATGCCCGGAGGAAGTCGCGTTGATGGAGCAGGCCGCCCATCTGGCCGATACGGGATTGGAGGCGGCGATCGAGCGCCTGAAAGCCGGTGACGCCAGCGAGAATGATCTGGCCGCGGCGGCTGAACACCCCGTCAGGCTCGGAGGTGCCAATCTGGGCAGCGCCACGATCGTGTCCGCCGGCCAGCACACCCAAATGCCGACCTGGCGGCCCTCGGACCACGAGATCGCTCCGGGCGACCCCGTACTGATCGACGTCAACCCGATCTACCGAGGCTACTGCGCCGACACCGCCGTTACCGTGTTTCACGGCGATGCCGACGGCGAAAAAGGGAGCGTTCTCCACCTGAGCAGGGATGTCCTGAGGGGAGTCATCGACCATCTCCGGCCAGGCCAACCGGCCTCGACGATCTATGATTATCTTCTGGAAAAGTCCGAGGCGGCGGGATACGGGGAGCAGTTCAGACGCTACGCCAGGGGGATGCGGGCGGTCGGTCACGGCGTAGGCATCAACGTGGTCGAATGGCCGAATCTGGATGCCGGTTCCGATTTTCGCCTAGAACCTGGCATGACCCTGGCCATCAAATACGACCTGCGCGGCTTCGACTGGGGAGGGACCCGTTTCGAAGTGGACGTGTTGATGGAAGACGGCGGGTGTCGTCTATTGAACCGAATACTGGACTACGACGCCTGACGTAATTTCGACATGTGAACAGCCGGAGCCATATCGAGTGGCCCTGCATGGAGGCGGCATGAGAAGATCTCTGGTAACCCTGATTGCATTGAGTCTATTCATAAATGTGTCCCACGCCGACAGAGAGGTTCCTGTTGATTATATAATTCATCCGATCCTGCAGCGAAATGTGGGGTACTATTCGGTTATTCTGCCTCCCGGCTACTTCTCGTCCGAAAGCGCAAACGCGACATATCCTCTGTGCGTGCTTGTCCATGGTCGAGGACAAACAGAAGAAAGGTATCAATATCTCCTGTCTGACTATTTCCCTCGAGACCATGTAATTTATTTGATGGCGAGAGCACCACATCCCGCAAATTTAGATTTCTTTGGGGGAGAGACAGGTTATACCGCATGGCCAGAGGACTATACCCGTGAAAGCACCATTGTAGTCGACGATTCGCTGAAGATAGATCCTATGGTCATTGAGCGGCTATATACTGGTCTGATAGCGGAGTGTATCAGAGACGCAAGATCCCGGTACAGGATAAGTGATAAAAAGATAGCAATCTTCGGACATTCACAGGGTGCCGCTTTCGGATTCCGATTCGCGGTCGATCACCCAGACCTTGTCGATCTCTGCTTTGTTCACGCTGGCGCCTATTACTCACGCCTTGACGGGGATCATGCAGGAAAAGTCTTATTGGCAAATGGTACCAAGGTCGTCGTAACTCACAACGAGGACGATCCGTTCGTCGAGGTTCAACACTCTAGAGAACTGGTAAAATATCTAGAGGGTCACCAAGTTGATGTTGAGAACAAATTTTATCGAACTGGAGGTCATGATTTCAACGAGGAGGGCAGAAACCTGGCCAGAAAATTTCTAATTAAGTGGAGCCAAGATGCCGGAGACCTCTAAGCCATCTGGACAAGGCGCCCAACAGCATGACTTGCCCTGGGCCTGCTCCCTTTTGACCTTCGGGCACCCGTTGACAAATTCGGGAATTGTTATCCCACAAATCTTTATGCCATAGTAGCATGATGATATGGCCATGACCCTGATCCTGAAAAGCCGGCAAGACTCGTAGCCGGCGCGTGCGGTTCGGCCTGGGCAAAATCCAATCCAGCATGACAACGCGCAAACTTAATGGTGTTCTCTTTGACCTTTACGGAACAATCCTTGTTTACGGGGACATGGAAACCGCCTGGCAAGAGTGGATTTCTTCCATCCTCGAATCGCTGCAAAAGTTGGGAGTAAAGGTGGGAGAGGACAAGCTTCGAACCGCCTGCACCGGTTTTTTCAGCAATCCCGATCCCCCGGGGGATTACGGGCAGGAGCTGACCCTGTACGAGCGACGAATTGGAGCTCTTGGAAAGCAGCTTGGAGTCGAACTTACGGAGAGGGAAATATCGGACATTTCCGGAAAGAGCGTGCACTCCTGGGCGCGGCACACCTTTCTCGATCCTCAAGCTCAAACCCTGCTGAATGATATGAGGTCCACACTTCGAATTGGCCTGATCTCAAATTTCGATCATCCGCCCCACGTACACTCCCGCCTTGCTGATTTGGAACTGACAAAATGTTTCGATACTGTCGTTGTATCGGGAGAAGTAGGCATCGAAAAGCCCGATCCTGGAATCTTCTCCCTGGCGTTGGGCGATATCGGGTTGGCAGCGGAGGAGGTTGCGTTCGTCGGCGATTCTGTAGAGGACGACATCAAAGGGTCAGAAGCAATTGGAATGACTCCCATTCTGATCGACAGGCAGGACAGGGACACCGAGCCGATCCCTCGAGATTTTGGCAGGGTGGATTCCCATGTTGATCCGGATTCCAGCCCGGCATGTCCAGATGGCGTTCAGGTCATTTCGTCGTTAGAAATGCTTCGCGGCATTCTCATATAGCATTTGGACCTGTGTCTGATTTCGCACACGCATATCATCGCATTTACTCGGGTTATCTGACCCCATGACATTTTTCACTCCCGGGGGTGAAGATCCCCTCGCAAGCTGCCTTGGAGCATCATGACTTCGCCTGCACCCCTCGTTTCCGAAGACCACGCCTGGAGAATAGCCCATTCTTTCGCTGCCGAGAGCAGCGATGTATTGGGTCCTCATCTAGTTGCGGTCGTCGCAGTCGGATCGCTTCCGACCGGAGGCTACGTTCCCGGCCGAAGCGACATCGATCTAATTGTCGTGGCAAAGGATGCCTGCCCGGATGGCCTTCTGCCCGAAATCAAGAAGATGGCTGAGCAGTACTGGATGAAGTACAGGTTCCGGAAAGGGTTCGGGGGATATGCCATCCGTGAGCGGGACCTCTGCCCACCGTTTGGAAATCTCAGTGATATGGCCTACGAGATCCTCCAACTCAAGCGTCAAGGAAGAGTAATTTCAGGACACCTCGATTTGGCAGCCATTCCGGAACCATCTCAGGACGATATGAAGCGGTCCCTAATGGCGCTTGTGCCAGACATCTTGGGAGCATGGAAGCGCACTCGGCCGGCTCCGATTGACGATGACGATGCGAGGGTAAACAATATCCTATACTGGCTTAGAATTTTTGTTTGGAACCAAACCGGGGAATACATTTTGAACAAACGAGATGTCTTCCGGGCCTTCTCCAACCTTCCCGGGGATGTGGCCCTTTTGAAGCGGTTGGACCCGGTTCGTGCATATGTAGATGGCAAGGCTGCTCACCCAGGGGAAGTTTCCATTCTCTGTCGTGAGGTAGAGTCGTTCGCACTGGCCAAGGTTGCCTGGGCTCGTGAAGCAGCGACTCCAACACTTTAGGCTGCAGATGCCAGATTGCGACTTCAGGCTTGCCTGGTACCATGGCTCTCAGCGGGAGCTGACTAGACTTCGGGTCGGAAGTTCTATCACTCAGAACAGAAGTGTGGCGAAAGCGTTCTCGCACAGCCCATCGCTTGTCTCCATGTCAGTTGAAGGTGAGTCGCTTACAGCCAAATGTGAGGTGAAGCACAACGGGGTCACGCCAGGTTATCTATATGCCGTTTCCGAGGAGATTGGTCCTCGTGATGTCCACCCACATCCCCACCCGGCAAATTTTGCTCGCTGGGAATGGCTGACCAACAGGGAGTTGAAGCTGGAACTCGTCGAACGGACGACAGCAACGGGAAGAGAAATTCTCACTGAAGAAGAAATCGCTGAGATAAGGCGGAAACAGAAAGAAAGGGGCGAGGAGACGTTCTCGGACCAATCCGCTTGAAAAAATTGGAAGAAATGCTGGCGAGCATCTCCGCGAGGGTCCGTTCACGACGGCCAGCCATTGGAGAGGGAAAAAATCGAATCTGCCCCTGATGTGGGACCTGTCCTGGAGGAGATGGGGTTTGATACGGCCCATCTCGAAAAGGTCGAGCCAATACCAAAGAGTCACTGGAATCACCTTTTCCGGATCTCTCTGGGGGGTTCTTCATACATACTGAAAGTATTCGGAGACCCCCATGCCTCGAGGGAAGTCGGTGCCTATGCCCTGCTTATGGACCTCGGGGTCCCCACCCTCCGCATGATTGCCAGGACGAATAACGCGATTCTTCTCGAGGATCTGGCAGCCAGCAGGCAGCTCAGACTTGCCCGCGAGGAGGATGCAGGCAGGGCAGAAGTTGGAGTCGCTCTGGCCGCCTGGTATCGTGCACTTCACGATGCGGGCTCGCGACTGGGGACGGCTCGGGTCGATCTTTCATTTTTATGGCGCGAGATCGATGAATTGACTGCTGGATCAATTCTGGAGATGTCATCCAAGGTCGGAGGCTCGGATCGGCCCAGGTGGGTCACTCTTGCCGACCACATCGACACAGTCAAGGCCGCCGCCATGACCTCTGCCGAGGCCCTCACCTACAATGACTTCCACTGGACCAATCTGGCTTTGTCCCGGGAGGCGAAGCCAACCAGCGCCGTGGTGTTTGACTACCACCTTCTGGGGCTGGGATTGCGCTACTCCGATTACAGAAACGCGACCGGCTCTCTCGGCCCGGATGCTGCGGCTGCGTTCCGGTCCACGTACGGCAAGACCGATCCCCGGGAAAGAATCCTGGACGACCTGATGGCTCCTCTATATTCTCTGGTCGAAGCCTTTCGCCGGCCCCGGTTTCCTTCCTGGGGGAGGTCCAGTCTCAAGCTTGCCGAGTCAGGGGAAATTCACCGCAGGTTCGAACGGGTATTGGATATCCTGTGAGAGCAACTCCCGGGCAGGCGCTCTCGGCAGACCCCGGGTAGGACGGCATCCTGCCCGGCCGTCGAAAAGCCACCTGCCTTGCGGCGCTGTCGAGCACTCGTGTCCCGTCGCAGAAATATGTCGCCATTTTTCCCCCGATCCATCCCGGCTCACGGCGTTGCCTTCACTCGCCGTACACCACTGGTACGACTCGCTCAGGCGCCTTGTGAGCCGGGCGCCTCGGCGGCCCAATTGCGCCAACCTATCTCTGCGACGGAACACTAGGTGCGGCCTGTCCAACCTTCATTCCGAATATTATTTTAGCAGCCATGTAGCGCGGTCAGGCACCTTGAGGAGCCTGTCCAGCCTTCGAGCGATAAAAAATCGAATCCATGATACCTCTCGTCTGGTCAGAAGGTCAAATCACCGTTCGCGCGGTCAAAGCAGAGGAAACTCCCGCGCTCCACGCCATGTTCCTGGAATGTGCCGACACCATTCCATTCGATCCCACCTTTGCCGAGGTGGACGAGGGCGAAGTAGGGGCCCTGGTGGAGAATTCCGTGGCACAGGAGTCTCAGGAGCGCGGTTTCCGCATGCGCAGTCTTCACGTCGGCCCCGCCCATGACCTGGCAGGATATTTCCATCTTACGGAAGACTTTCCCCGGCCAGGCGAGGTGTGGATCTCGATACTGGCGATCCGCCCCGGTTTTCGCAGAAGTGGAGTGGGCCGCGCGGGAATCGGAAGCCTGATGCGCATATTGGCCCGCTGCAATTTTCGCTGCGCCCTCGGACGGGTATACCTGGCCAATGTGCCCGCCTTGCGCTTCTGGACCGCAATGGGATTCACCGAGATCGTCCGCCACAGGGAGGCGTACGTCCACTACGAGATGGAGCTGCCCTGCGTCGTCTTGCGGGCATGGTGCAATCAGTCGAATGAAGCACTGGAGCAGAGCAACACCCGGTAACCCGGAGCTCTTCGCTACCCTGCTTTTGCGGTTTCCCTTCGGCCTCCCATTGTCGCAGGTCCGCCAACCGTGCACACCTAACCAGGAATTCAGGCTGGATTACAGGGATGGGTGAAGCGGAGGTAGTTCAAAGAACAGAAGTTCCCGCCACCGTCGAGTCGTTACAGGCCGACCTCCGCGCGCTCGGCCTACGACCGGGGATGGTGGTGCTGGTGCATTCGTCCCTGAGCGCAATGGGATGGGTGTGCGGAGGATCGGTGGCGGTCATCGCTGCCCTTCGGGAGGTCCTGAGTTCGGCTGGAACGCTTGTCATGCCCGCCCACTCGCCCGACCTCTCCGAACCCACAGGCTGGAAAAATCCGCCCGTCCCCGAGCCGTGGTGGCCGCTGATACGCGAGCACATGCCGGCCTACGATCCGGTGCTCACTCCCACCCGTTCCATGGGCCTGATCGCCGAGACATTCCGCAAGCAACCAGACGTCCTCCGCAGCGCTCATCCACAGGTCTCGTTTTGCGCCTGTGGACCCCATGCCGCGCATATCACCGGCGACCATTCCTTGGCCTTTGGACTGGGCGAGCATTCACCGCTTGCGAGGATTTACGAACTGCATGGTTTTGTCCTCCTTCTCGGTGTGGATCATGCAAACAATACCTCCCTGCACCTGGCAGAACATCGTGCGACTTTTCCAACCAAACGCGTCATCAAGGAGGGCGCGCCAATCTCCCCGGATTCGCGGAGATGGACCACCTTCGAAGATGTGGACATCGACAGCTCGGATTTCGATCGCATCGGCGAGGACTTTCTGCGATCAGACGCGGGCAATGCCGTCCGTCTTGGCGAGGTCGCCCTCGCCGCCTGCCAGCTCATGCCGCAGCGCGGCCTGGTGGATTTCGCCGTCGCCTGGCTCGAGGAGAACAGATCGGCAGAAACTGCAGGACCAAAGCGATGAGCTGGTCAGGCCAATGGTAGTGTCGATGGTTCGGGATACACGCCGGTGGCTGCTGCGGCGATCCGGATTTGCGCAATCTGGAATTCTTCCAGGAGGAGAGGCTCGACCTATGCAAGTCAAAGGAATCGACTTCGTGATTTCTCACGTGACCGACACAAGGGAGGCCGTTCGCTTTTATCGGGAAGTACTGGGGCTGGATCAGGCCTTCGTTAACGACGGGGTTATCTCCGGAGACGGAAGCCGCAATACCTGGACCGAGTTCGACACCCACCCGGTGAGTCTGGCTCTGGTCCAGTGGGACGAGCAGGCAGGAAGGCCCGGGATCGCCCTGGCGGTGGACAACGTGGACGAGGCAGTGGAAGAACTACGCCGGAAGAACGTGGAAATCGTGATGGAGCCGGTCGACAGCGGAAGCTGCCGGATGGCCTGGGTCAAGGATCCCTGGGGCAACCTGCTCTGCATCCACCGGCGCAACGACGGAACCTGCGGGTAGCATCCGCACCGGTTGCTAACCGCTTGACCTCCCATTCCCCCGCCTGGGTCCTTCGGGGCCGGATCGGCCTGCAGGGGCAAAAGCATGGAACAAGGACAGGTCGGACCCCTGGGGAGGCGGTGATTGAACGCGGCGCCGATCCACTTGCAGGAATGGGCACAAATTCGTAAGCTTGGATCAACACCGGCCTGTGCTTCCTGAACCAGAAACATGCGGCTTCAACACCTTCGCCGCCGCCATTGCTCCGACAGGACGTCTCCTTGCAATTCCCGTCTGCCTTCGCCGCCCGCAAGACAACCCACCAGGACGGAGGAAATCAAGCCACGGGATGAAACTTCGCGATTGAAGGGGACTCCAGGTCCCCTCCCAATCCTGGCCGCCATGACTCACCTACCAACCCTCGGGGCGAGAAAATGATTGAGAGAGTAGGCCACAATTGTGGCCTTTGCGTAGTCCACACCCTGCACGACGCGCACAGATTCATCCGCTCGCTGCAGCACCGTGGGCGCGAGGCGGCCGGCATGGCGGCCGTTGGAGAGGGGCGCATAGACATAATCAAGTGGGAAGGCGGGGTGGAAAAGTTCGACGTCACCGACTTGCACAAGATCTTTCCCTCTCCCCACTACCACACCTACATGGCCCACGTCCGCTACGCCACCCTGGGCAGGAAGGACCGCATCCTCGAAGACGCCCATCCCCACGTGATCGGCGGGCGCGTGGAAAACAGGGGAAACCACATCCTCATCTGGGACTGTGACATGGCGGCCGTGCACAACGGCCAGGTGAACAAAGAGTACTTCAGCAAGGTCCCCTCCGAGCAACTGCATTCGGACTGCGACACCGAAGCTCTCCTGCACCTCTACCGCCAGAACGGAGAGCACGATTTCCTGCGCCAAATACCCGGCGCCTATACCATGGCCATAGCCGACAAGGGCAAGAGAGACGTGATTGTGCTGCGCGATCGCAGCGGTATAAAGCCGGGCGTTCTGGGCTGGAAGGACGGCAAGTACGGGGTGGCTTCCGAGGACATCGCGTTCAGGAAGAACGGGGGCGAATTTATCGAGGATCTGGAGCCGGGCTCAATCTACTACCTGTCTCCCGAAGGCGATTTCACCAAGACCGTTCTTGTCGATCCCGACCTCGCCCATTGTTTCTTTCAGTGGAACTACTTCGCCGACGTGGATTCCATCATCAACCGGGTGAGCGTGCGGCGGATTAGGGAGACCCTTGGGGACGTCATGGCCGACGAATTCCGCCCGCGCGACGCCGACCTGGTGACCTATCTTCCCCGCTGTCCTGAGGTGGCCGCCAGGGCATACGCCCGGAAAGCAGATCTTCCCTTTCTGCCGGTGTTCTACAAGATGCGCGGGGAGCGCTCCTTTCTCGGAACCACGGCCACCAACCGCGAGCAATCCATCGACCAGAACCTGCACCTTCTGCCAGGCATGGAAGACAGGCTGCGCGGCAAGACCGTTATCGTGCTGGACGACAGCATCGTTCGGGGCAACAACTCGCGGCGGGCGCGGGACCTGCTCTACGGAGAGGTCCAGGTCAAGAAAGCCTATCTGGCCAGCTACACCCCGCCCATCGGGATCGTAGGCGAGGACAATGTCCCCCGGGGATGCATGTTCGGGGTGGACATGCCTCCCCAGCCACCTGCCGGGGAAGAGTTCCTGGCGCGCGGGAGGAACGTGGAGGAAATCAGCGAGATCATGGGAATGCCCGTGGTCTATCTCTCTCCCGAAGGCATGCTGCGCGCCTTCGCCAGGGCAGGAGTCTTTGCCGAGAATACCTGCACCTACTGCATTGGCGGCAAGCACCCGTTCGCCGGTGCCAGTCCAGGAAACTCTCAGCTGGACCTGCTGGGAGAGGTGGCCACGGGGGTTCCCTCCTGAGCCGCCGTTTTGCCCGGACCGACGCCTTCTCTTGCATGGGACGGCAGAATGCCAACCCGCAACCTGCCCGGCTTTACGGCTCCCCCAAGCCGCCTGTTCGGGTATCAGACGTGCCAGGAGCAAGGAGATAAACGAGTAAACGAGGTCGGTTCACATGGAAAGGGCGATGTATGGATCTACATCGCCCTTTCTTCGTTATTGCCGCAGCGGTCTAAATGAGCACCACGCTTTCGGCTGCCGGGCCCTTCTGGCCCTGGACCACTTCGAATTCCACCTGCTGCCCTTCGCTCAGCGAACGAAATCCCTCGGCGCTGATGGCACTGTAGTGGACGAAGACATCGCTACCGTTCGGACGCTCGATAAAGCCGAAGCCCTTGGCATCGTTGAACCACTTTACGGTCCCGGTTTCGCGGTCTGCCATGCGTTGATCACCTCCCCTCTATCTTGGATCTCGTTGGAACAGAGCATTCAGAATCTGGATCAGGTAGGAAGCTACTTCAGGCTTGCAGGTAGGATCTACATCGGGTAGGATCTACATCAGGTAGGAAACTACTTCGGGTAGGAAACTACTCTAAGGCCTCGGGTAGGAGTCTACTTGGATCAGAACGACTGCCAACAAGGATTTGATTGGTTAATATAGCGCAAAAAGGAAAAAAAGCAACCAGATGAAAAAAAGTATGCGGGTTGTCACCGGGGCGATCAGCCACGAGACCAGCACTTTTACCCTGGTTCCCACCACCTGGGCCAGCTACAGGGAACACTTCGGCTACCTGAAAGGGGCGGAAATCCTCGAGAAGTTCCGGCAAACGAACACGCCCATGGGAGGATTCATCGAGGGCGCCGATGCCCACGGCTTCGAACTCGTTCCCACCGTTTTCGCCGAGCCCCATCCCAGCGGTCCCACCCCACGGGATATCTTCGACGCGGTGCTGGGCGAGTTGATCGAGGGAATCTCCGCCGCCGGCCCCATCGACGGAGTGCTGCTCGAGCTCCACGGGGCCATGGTGGCCGAGGGAATCGACGACGCCGACGGACGTATTCTCGAGGCCGTGCGCTTGGCGGTCGGTCCCCGGGTGCCGGTCCTCGCCCAGCTGGATATCCATGCCAACATATCGAGGGCGATGGTCGAGGCGGCCGATGTATTGATCGGCAGGAGAACCTACCCGGAGGTGGATATGGGCGCGCGCGGGCGCCAGTGCGCCGATGTGCTGGTGCGAATCCTGCGGCAGGGGCTGCGCCCCCGTATGGCCTTGCACCAGATTCCCATGATCTGGGGCCTGAACCAGGTCACCGCACACGCGCCCATGAGCACCGCCATCGCCGAGTTGCGGCGCATGGAGGCCCTTCCCGGCGTGATATGCGGCTCCATCGCCACCTGCTATCCGCTGGCCGACGTGCCGGACATGGGCGCCTCGGTCTACATCGTCACCGACGGCGATCCGGAGCTGGCCCAGGAATGTGCGGACCGGCTGGGCGCCTGGATCTTCGCGCGCCGGGCGCAATGGCAGGTCCAGGTGCCATCGACGCGCGAAGCCCTCGACCATGCCGAGGCCGCCGGCTGCTTCCCCGCCGTTTTTTCGGACCGTTCGGACAACACTGGAGGTGGTTCGCCCGGGGACAGCACCGGCATGCTGAGGGCTTTCAGGGAAGCCGGCCTGAAGGACGCCTGCGTGCTCTACGTGGTGGACCCCGAGGCGGTGGAGCAGTGTTCCGCCGCAGGGGAAGGTGCGACCCTCACCCTGGAGGTGGGGGGCAAATCCTCTCCCCTGCAGGGAAAGCCATGCACCATGAGGGCCCAGGTAAGGGCCCTCTCGGATGGAAAATTCCGCTACGACGGACCCATGTACGCCGGCCTGGAGGGCAACATGGGGCCTTCCGCGCACATCGTTGAGGACGGAGTCCACGTCCTCCTGGTGAATCAGCGCGAACAGCCCTTCGATACGGCCTTTTCCCGCACCCTGGGACTGGATCCGCGACGGATGCGCTACATCGGGGTGAAGTCGGCTGCGCATTTCCGCGCCGGGTTCGAGTCCTGGGCGGGCGGCATTTACCCGGTCTCGGAGCCGAGCGTGCACAATCCCGCCGGGGGCAGCCTGCCGTTCCGCCGTCTGGGCCGCAAGTTGTATCCTCTTGACGACATCTGAGGCAGGATCACTTTCAGAAACCCGATTGGGTTCGAGCTTTCAAATTTCTTTCGAGAGGATGGTGCTGGAATCATGAAAATTGCTGTAGTAGGCGCCGGGGCGATGGGCTCCATCTACGCCGGTTTGCTGGCGGACGCAGGCAACGAAGTCTGGGTGGTCGACACATGGGAAGCCCATATCGAGGCGATCCGCGAAAAGGGTCTCAGAGTCGAGGGGGCCAGCGGCGATCGGGTGGCGAAGGTCGGCGCAACCACCGATGCGCG
Organism: Candidatus Latescibacterota bacterium; assembly: GCA_965208105.1. Taxonomy (GTDB): domain Bacteria; phylum Latescibacterota; class UBA2968; order UBA8231; family UBA8231. The sequence continues at coordinate 4,460,128 of OZ242318.1, read as the reverse complement.
AGACGTCGGGCAGGTGGAACTCGTCATCGTTGCGACCAAGGCCATGCACGTCGAAGCGGCAGCGGCCAGTGCGCAGGTGCTCCTTGGACCCCAAACGCCGGTACTTGCGATTCAGAACGGGTTGGGGAGCGTCGAAAAAGTTGCCCGATCTCTCGGCGCCGACCGGGTGCTCAAGGGTGTCGCCGGTGGATTCGGGGCTTCCGTGGTCGCACCCGGCCACGTGCATCACAACTCCTGGCAGCTGATCCGGCTGGGTGAGATGGAAGGTCCGGTAACTCCCCGGCTCGAGTCCCTGACCGCAGTTTGGCGCCAGGCCGGATTCAAGGTCAAAGCATTCGACAATATCGACCAGCTGGTCTGGGAAAAACTGATCTGCAATGTATGCTACAGCGGACCTTGCGGGGTCCTCGACAAGACCATCGGCGAGGTGATGGCCGACGAGGCGGCCTGGCAGGTCGCCTCGAAATGCGCCGCCGAAGCGTTCGAGGTCGCGCAAGCGCTGGGCATCAGCCTGGATTTCGCCGATCCCGTCCAGTACGTCAGGGACTTCGGGGCGCAGATTCCCGACGCGCGGCCCTCGCTGCTGCTCGACCTCATGGCCCGCAGGAAGTCGGAGATAGAGGCGATCAACGGAGCCATACCCCCCCTTGCCCGCAAGGTCGGCCTCGCCGCCCCCTACAACGAGGTGATCACCGCCCTGGTCCAGGCCAGGGAAAATTCTCCCGGTGGGTGATCCGGGACTGCCTCCCGGGTCCCCAACGACCGTTCCGCTGGGATTGACCCGACCCTGCCTGAGCTTCATCCCCTGATTCTGCTATTCGAAGGCGCGCACCAGGTTCAGGACGGAGGCGCCGATGCAGGCGAGATTGTAGCCGCCTTCCTGGACCAGAAGGGTTGGCAGGTTTAGAGCGGCGATATCCCTGCCAACCTGGCGGAAGCCGTCGACGGACAGCCGGAAATCCCCCAGCGGATCCAGCCCGCAGGTATCCACACCCGCCGAGACCACCAGCCACCCAGGGCGGAAGGAGCCGATCTCCTCGAGGGCCTGATCGAGAACCTGCAGATAGCGGCGGTCGTCGACCCCTGCCGGCAAGGGGTAATTGAGGTTGAATCCACGGCCGTCACCCTTGCCCACTTCGGCGGCATAGCCGCTGAAGAATGGATATGCCCGGTTGGGATCGGCGTGAATGGAGACGAACAGGGTCCGGCCGCTGTCGTAGAAGATGTCCTGGGTGCCGTTGCCGTGATGATAGTCGATGTCGAGCACGGCGACCCGGCCGCGGCGGCCGAGGTGGGCGGCGGCCACGGCCGCGTTGTTCAGGAAGCAATATCCGCCGTAGGAGGCGCGGCCGGCGTGATGTCCCGGAGGCCGGCACAGGGCATAGGCTGCCGTCGCCCCGGCGAGTAGCTGGTCCGCCGCGGTGAGGGCGCAGTGAGTGGAGGCCAGGGCGGCTGCATGGGTATGGCGGACGATGGGGGTCTGGGCGTCGAAACAGAAAAATCCCGGCTGTCTGAGCAGCTGCCGCGGCCTGCTGCTCATTTCCGGGCTTGCAAAGGTTTCGGGAATGACCCCGGTCTCGGGGCGGCCGGCCTCGGCCCAGGCCGGGTAGATATGCTCCAGGTAGTGGAGGTAGTCCTCGTCGTGAACGGCGCGGATGGAGTCGAGGGGATGTTCCTGCGGCGGGATTATTTCGCCGCAACCCTCTTGCCGCAGGGCGTCCAGGATCGCCGCCGCCCGCGCCGGAGATTCGGAATAGGGATACATGCCGTCGCGGACGAATTCCGAGGGTGGATCGTGGCGGTGATGTTCGTCGGAGTATACGACTTTCACGATTGATTTGAAGCAGCTGGGCACCGGCTGAGGTTCCCTTGGCCTTGAATCCCGGCAGAAATTTCGAGAGGAAGGACCGTCCCGGGAATCCCGAAAGAAGCGGCTATTTTTCAGATGCCTGGATCAGGTTCGGATTATCTGCCCCGCCTTCCGCTCCTGGTTTCCTGTTGGGCAACCTGGGCAGCAGCTGAAATGGCTGGACGATCTGCCGGCGTTGGGGAGTGAGCCGCTGCAGCAGTTCGGGAGAAGGCTGGTAGCCGAAGCGGAAGGTGTTCCAGGATGAGCCGTAGCGGTAGACGACGACGCGCCGAATACCCGGGTTGACGCGCCTGGCCGACCCGTGGGAAAGGGCATCGACGAAGAGCAGGACGTCCCCCGCCTCCATGTGGATTTCGATGGCTCCCTCCACCCCCTCTGCCGAAGCCCCCTTGCCTATACTGTGCCTTGCCAGGTGCGGATGCTCGAAATTGGCCTTGTGGCTGGCGGGGATGAGCATGGTCCCGCCGTCTCCCTGGCCGATATCGGTCAGGGCGATGAGGATATTCACCTGGCCGCACATGAAGTGGCCGTTCAGAAAGCGGTACTGGTTGCGCTTGCAGGCAATGTGCGCCCCTGAGTGCAGCCCTATGGCCTCTCCCGGTCCGCGGAAGTTGGCAAAATCCTCATCGATAAAGAGCGGACCGTGGTTGCAGTCGAAGCCGTTTTGTCCGACAAAGTGCTTGACCTTGTCTATCCAGGCCGGATGGTCGATCAGGTTCTCGAAAGGAGCACCCGCCTCGTAGATCTGCTGGAGATTGAGACCGTCGCTGGTTCCATACTGGTGGGCGTGGATGTAGCCGTACCATTCTCCGGGTTCCAGGGATGGGATGTCGTCGAGGCAGGCGTTGAGATCGGCTACCTCGTCAGGGGTGAGGGCCCCGGGCAGGAACAGATAGCCGAGCAGGTCGAAAAGGTAGGTATCGAGATCGGTGACCATGAATGCTCCTTGGGCCGGCGAATGGCGGTGCCCCCATCAGGGTTGACGATCTGCAGGTTGCCGCCCCGCCGCCTCCGAGCCGGCGTCCGTGGCCGGGAGGAGGATTCCCCTGGGTTTCCCCTTTGGACGGGTTGCTAACACTCCGCCCCCCGCACCTCACCGCCGAAAATCTCCATGCGTTCCTCCACCGTGACATCCTCGGTGCCCGCGGGCTTGTAGTGAAACTGCAGGGCGCGGCGGGTCTCGTTCGACCTGTTGGCCGGACTGCCGTGGTGGGTGAGCCCATGCCAGAGCAGGCAGCCTCCAGGTTCGAGGGGAACCGCCACGTCCCCCCCGACGCGGACATCGGCATCGCAGATCTGCCAGTCGCGGCGCCTGAAGTGGGGCATGGGATCCTGGAGATGTGACCCGGGCATTATGTGCAGGCATCCGTTCTCGCAGGTGGCCTCATCCAGGGCGATCCAGGCGCCTATCACGATTGTTCCCAGGGGTAGATTGAAATAGGCGCAGTCCTGGTGCCAGGGCTTCTCGCTGCCTATGTGCGGCGGCTTGAGAAGGGCCATGTCCTGGAAGAGTACGGGCGCCGCACCCATCAGGCGTTCGAGCAGGGAGAGCAGGCCCGGATCGGCCGCCATATCCCCGAGGCGGCGGTCGAAGTCGACGAAGCCGTGCAGCTTGCGCACGGAAAGTTGCCTTTCCTCGGGGCTGAGCTCTCGCTGTTTGCCGCGGGCAGCGGGCTCGAACTGCACCCCGCGGAAATCATTCCGGCTGCCGCCGATGAGGTCGCGGACTGCCCGCCGGGCCTCATCCACCTGTTCGTGACCGAAGAGACCGTGAACGACAAGGTAACCCTGGGCCTTGAAGAATCGAACCTCTTCCTCCCCCACGTCTTCGAGCCTCTCCACGCCAGGGGCCAGCTTCGAAAAGGTGTAGAGATCGGCGGGGCGGGCATCTTTTTCTCCTGCCCCATTCCCTTTTTTGAAGGGGGCTTTCCCTTCCCGTGCCTGGGTCATTTTTCCTTGCTGTCCGATGACTTGCCCGCACCGGCCTTGGCCAGAATGGTCATGGGGATCAGAATACAGTAACCCGCCACCAGCAGGATGGGGGCCAGGGTCAGGGACAGGAAGCCGTCGGCGGGAGGGATGCTCAGAAGAACATAGCCGAGGAGGATGACCGCGATTCCGAGGGCGAAGATTATCCAGTTCTTCCTGGCAAAGGGAAAGGAATGGTCGTGCGCCCGGTCCATGGCAGTTTACCGCCTTTCCTTGATACGCGCGGCCTTGCCCTTGCGGCTGCGCAGGTAGAACAGGCGGGCCCGCCGCACCTTGCCGCGGCGAATGTTCTCGATTTGCGAGACCCGGGGGGAATGCACCGGAAATATGCGCTCGACGGCTACCCCCTGAGTGACCTTGCGCACGGTCACGGTCTCCTGAATTCCGCTGCCCCTGCGCTGTATGACATCCCCCTCGAAAACCTGGACCCGTTCCTTCTCTCCCTCGATTACGCGCACGTGAATGCGCAACGTGTCGCCGGGTTTGAAATCGGGGATATCGTTTTTCAGCTGATCCGATGTCAATTCGCGCATTATGCTCATGTCCATGATGTCCCTCCTCCTCTCTAGAACTTGCTCTTGCCTTGTCCTTCACTCCAACCAGCTATGATACGGCGTTCCTCCTCGTCCAGGTCGGCCCTTTCCAGAAGATCGGGACGGCGCTCGAAGGTGCGGCGCAAGGCCTGGCGCCGGCGCCACCGGCGCACTTCCCCGTGGTCCCCGCTGAGCAGGACCCCGGGGACCTTCTCGTCGCAGAACTCCTCGGGCCGGGTGTACCAGGGACAATCCAGCAGGTCTTCGTGAAAGGAGTCCTCCAGAGCCGAGCTGAAGTTTCCCAGCACGCCCGGAATGAGGCGCACGACCGCGTCGATCACAACGAGGGCCGCCGGTTCGCCGCCGGTGAGGACGTAGTCGCCCACGGAAATCTCCCGGTCGATGCAGCGCCCTCGGGAACGCTCGTCGATGCCCTTGTAATGGCCGCACAGCAAGACCAGGCGTTCTTCCAGGGACAGCTCCATGGCCAATCGCTGATCGAAGGGCCGTCCATCTGCCGTCAGGTAGATGCAGTGGCCCCGGTGGAGCTGGAGGGCCTCCCAAGCCCGTGCAACCGGCTCGGGCTTGATCACCATTCCCCCTCCACCGCCGTAGGGAGCGTCATCCACGGTCCCATGGCGGTCAACCGCAAAGGTCCGCAGATCGTGGACCGCGATCTCCACCAGTCCCCGGCGCCGGCCCCGGGAAATCATGCTCGTGTCCAGGGGCGAGGTGAAATAGCCGGGAAAGAGGGAAACGATGTCGATTTTCATAACGGCTTCAACAGTTCCTCGATGCCCCGGACGACCAGCCGCCGCCCGGTGACGGAGAGGTCGACAATGAAGTCGGCCACCGCCGGAACCAGAAACTCGTTGCCTCCGTCCCTCACCACGTAGGCATCGGTGGACGGTTCCTGCAATACATCGACGATTTCCCCCAGATGCCCGCCTGCCTCGTCTTCGACCCGGCAACCGATCAGGTCGGATATGTAGTACTTTCCACTTGGCGGCGACGGTACCTCGCCGGGGGCAATGGTGATATAGCCCCTGAGCAGGACTTCCCTGGCGGTTTCGGGTGCGTCGACGCCGGCGAACTTGACGACTATGCCGCGGCGCTCCGGCCGCCAGTCCTCGATTTGAAGCGCCAGGTCCTTTTGGCCCTCCTTTTGCAGGACTACCTGCGCAATTTCGTCGAAGCGGCTGAGACTGTGGGTCAGGACCTCGACCCTGACCGCCCCGCGCACACCCTTCGTTCCGGTGACGTATCCCACGGCGACGCGGTCCGAAGAACCATTTCCCATCCAGGACCTGCTCCCGGCTACCCGCAGGGAATGAGGGGAGATACCAGCGGGGGGCGAAACCCCCGGTCATTCCTGGGGCTGGTCGGCCTCCCCTTCGGCTTCATCTGCGGCTATTTCAGGCTCGCTGCTCTGGGCCAGCTTGCGCCGCCGCGCAGGCTTGTCCATGTGCAGGGTGTCCTCCCGTACTCTGCCTTCCAGTCCTCTCCAGCGCGCCAGGACGCCTTGACTCTTCAACAGAGTTCTGACCGTTTCGGTCATGACTGCCCCGCGCTCGAGCCACAACCGCGCCGTGTCTTCGTCGATCTTCACCTCGGCGTTGACGGGGTCGTAGATTCCCACCTGGCCCAGGGCTTGACCATTGGCCGGAGCGTTTATGTCCATGGCCACGATCCGGTAGAAGGGACGCTTCCTCTTGCCCAGTCTCATCAGGCGCAGTTTAACCAATGACCGTCTCCTTTGTATGATTGCACGTTGAAATTCAGCCCATGAATGGCATGTTGAACTGCATCTTTCCGGGCTTCCTGCGGTTCATCTGCTTCATCATCTTCTGCATGGTCTGGAACTGTTTCACCAGCCGGTTGACATCCTGGACCGTGGTTCCGCTTCCCCGGGCGATGCGCTTGCGGCGGCTGCCGTTGAGGATCTGGGGGCTGCGGCGTTCCTCGGTGGTCATGGACTGGATTATCGCCTCGACCTGTCCGAAAGCTGACTGGTTCATCCGGACCCCCTTGAGCGCGTTGTTCCCTCCGGGAATCATTCCCATTACCTGATCCAGGGGGCCCATCTTCCTGATCGCGTCGACCTGCTCGAGAAAATCGTCGAAGGTGAAACTCTGCCGGCGCAGGCGCTCCTCCATCTTCTCCATCTTTCTGCGCTCGAAGGCCTGCTCCGCCTTTTCCACGAGGGAGAGGACATCGCCCATTCCGAGAATCCGGCCGGCCATGCGGTCGGGGTGAAAGGATTCGAGATCATCCGGTCTTTCTCCGCTACCGATGAACTTGACAGGGGCGCCCGTAACCTCGCGGATTGACAAGGCCGCGCCACCGCGGGCGTCGCCATCCATCTTGGTCAATACACAGCCGCTGAAGGCAAGGCCTTCGTGGAAGCGGGCGGCCGTCTCCACAGCGTCCTGACCCAGCATGGCATCGGCCACGAAAAGAATCTCATCGGGGCTGACGGCGGCCTTGATGGCGACCAATTCCTCCATCATCTCGGCGTCGATGCCGAGGCGGCCGGCAGTGTCGACGATGGCGATGCTGCGGTTGGACCCGCGCGCTTCCTCGAGTCCACGGAGGCAGATCTCCACCGGATCGGATGGAGGCGCCTGAGCATAGACCGGAACATCGATGGCTGCCCCCAGGGTTTGCAACTGGTCCACCGCTGCAGGCCGATACACGTCGGCGGCGACCAGCAGCGGGGGGCGGCCCTGTTCCTTGAACCGCAGGGCGAGCTTGGCGGCAACCGTGGTCTTCCCGCAGCCCTGGAGCCCCACCAGCAAAACGACAGTGGGAGGACGGTCGGCCAGCCTCAGGGGACTGTTCTCGCCACCGAGAAGTGCCATCAGCTCTTCGTGCACCAGCTTGATCATCTGCTGGCCCGGCGTCAGGCTCCTCATCACCTCGTGGCCGATGGCGCGCTCCCTGATGCGCTGAATAAAGCTCCTGGCGACCTTGAAATTGACGTCCGCCTCCAGCAGGGCGCGGCGGATCTCGCGCAGGGCCTCGTCGACGTTGCGCTCGCTGATCTTGCCGCGACCGCTAAGCTTGCGAAAGACATCATCAAAACGCTCGGTAAGGCGGTCGAACATGGCGAGAAATCCCCTGAAAAATCCCGTGCATGAAAGGCCCGGGGAAACTAAATAATATAGGTCGAGGGGATAAGTTCAGCAATATGAAGCAGGAAGCCTATGCTTGCTAGCGCATGGATCGGATGGCCTCGGCTGCGTCCGGAGCGCCGAAAACGGAGGAACCCGCCACCAGCAGACGGGCTCCTGCCGCCGTGCAGGACGGGGCGTTGTCCCCGTTGACTCCCCCGTCCACCCCGATGGCAAGAGACATCCCCCGGCCTTCGATGCGGGACCGCAGCGCATCGATCTTGGGCACCGCCTGGGGGAGGAAGGACTGGCCCCCGAATCCGGGCTCGACGGACATGACCAGGGCCAGGTCGACATCTCCCAGGTAGGGGAAGAGAGCGTCGACCGGGGTCGAGGGGTTGACTGCGAGACCACATTCCAGGTCCAGGGAGTGGACGGCGTCGATGGTCCGCTCGGGATGGGGGCACACCTCCACGTGCACGGTGAGGGAATCGGCCCCGGCTGCGCAGAAGGCATGGAGGTACTTGTCCGGTTCCGAAATCATGAGGTGAGTGTCCAGTTTCAGCCGGGTCGACCGGCGGATGGCCTCGACCACCGGAATGCCGAAGCTGATGTTGGGCACAAAATGACCGTCCATGACGTCGAGGTGGAAAAGGTCGGCTCCGGCCTCCTCCATGCGCTTTATTTCATCTCCAAGCCGGGCGAAATCGGCGGCCAGTAGAGAAGGTGCGATCCGGGTGGAATCGGCGGTCATTGTTCTTCTCCTTTGCCCAGGGTGTCCTGCCCTGCCTCGGGTGACGGTCTCTCGAGGCCGGATGGACGCTCGTGGATTGGAGGCGCCCCTTTGCTGATGGTCAGATCGACCATGCTGCCGCGAGGGAGCCCGACTCCGGGACGGGGAGCCTGGTGGATGACGGCGCCTTGTGGAATGACAGGCGAGTAGGCGAATTCGACCTCTCCGAGACGGAGCTGGGAGGCCTCCAGCTGCAGCCTGGCTTCGCGCCGGCTCACCCTTCCCACGTCGGGTACGGGATATAGGCGCCTCCCGGCGCTGACGTCGACCGCTACGCGGCGGCCCTTCTTGACCTGGGTGGATCCCGGCGGGGTCTGGCTGACGACCATGCCGACAGCCAGTTCTTCGTGGAATACACTGTCCGAGATGGCCAGGCGCAGGTCCATCCGGTCGAGCTCGCGCCGCGCCTGGTCGGCGCCGAGGCCGCGCAGCTCGGGAACCCGCACCTTTGCGACGTCCACCAGGTAGGGCATGATCAGGATGTCGAGCACCAGGAGGGCGAGGACGGCAGTTCCCCCTGTGAGGAGGATGAAATATACGATTCTGCCCACAAGCCGCTTCATATCGACCTCTTGCGGATGCGCGCAGCGAAGCTGCCGTCGCCGTCCTCGCGGTCGGGGCGGGTCTGGAGATAGGGACCTGCCCAGGGTCCCGGTCCAATGCCGACCGCCGCCGGGTCCAGCTCGGCGTCGTCGTTGGCCGCCAGGAACCGCGCCACCACCCCTGCGTTCTCCTCATCCTCCAGGCTGCAGGTACTGTAGACCATGACGCCGCCCGGTTTCAGGCGGGCAAAGGCCGCCGCAATGATGGCCTGCTGGACCTCGACAAGGGCGGGCAGGTCGCGGGGCCGCCTGTTCCAGCGGGCGTCCGGATGGCGGCCGAGGGTGCCGCTGCCGCTGCATGGAACGTCCGCCAGCACCCGGTCGAAGCCTTCGCCTCCCCCTGTGCGGGCATCCTGAACCACCGTCCTGATGCTCTTCAGGCCAAGCCTGCGGGCATTTTCCCGCACCCGCAGCAGGCGCCCGTGGGAGTGGTCCGCCGCAACAACGAGGCCGCGGTCCTCCATGGCCATGGCAGCCTGGGTCGTCTTGCCTCCCGGGGCGCTGCACAAATCCAGCACCCGTTCACCTGGACGGGGGTCGAGAAGGGCCACGGCCAGACCGGCGTTGGCGTCCTGCGCCTGAAACAGTCCGGCCTCATAGGCCCGGGTCTCAAAGAGTCCGGTTGCGTCCGGCACGGCAAAAAATCCGGGCAGCAACCCGGCCGGTTCGAGGTGGAAGCCTTCACCACCCAGGGAATTCCCCAGTTCGGCGGCGCCTGCGCGCAGGGGGTTCAGGCGAATGCACACCGGGGCGCGGGCATTGTTTGCACGGAGCAGGCCGGTGGTTACCTCCTCTCCCCATCTTTGCAGCCAGCGATCCACCAGCCACTGGGGATGGGAGTGATAGATGCCCAGATAGGCGGCAACATCCGACCGCCGCGAGGGATATGCGGTCTCGTGGATCCGGCGCGCGACCCGGCGCAGGACCGCGTTGACCAGCGCCGCCACGCCGCGATGGGCAACTCCCTTGGCCAGCTCCACCGAGGTGTGGACGGCCGCACGCGCGGGAACCCTGTCGAGCCAGCCCAGCTGAAATACACCCATCCGCAGAATCTGGCGGGCCGGGGAGGAGCAGGAGGCTATGGGCCGCCGCGACGATTGGTCAACAATCCAGTCGAGGCGCCGCCGCCAGCGCAAGGTCCCCAGAACCAGCTGGCGCGCAAAGCGGCGGTCCCTCGGGGCGAGCGGGTCCAGGTACGCCGAAAGGCTGTCGAGCGTCCTCCTTCCAGATTCGAGTTCGCAGAGCAAGACAAGGGCCCTTTCCCGGGCGGGATCCTTGAATTTCATGGGACCTCAGCGCAGGAGCATCATGCTGCGGACATGGTCTTCGGAACCCTGGCGCAAACGATAGATGTAGAGGCCGCTGGCAAGGTCCTCTCCGTGGAGGTTGCGCCCGTCCCAGGTCAGCGCGTAAGGACCGGGAAGCAGGTGGCCTCGGGCAAGAGTCCGGACGACCTGCCCGGCCAGGTTGAAAACCTCCAGCCTCACGGGGGCGGCCGCAGTGCGGGAAACGGAGAACGGAATGGAAGTCATCGCATTGAAGGGATTGGGGTAGTTCTGGCCCAGCTGCAGCCGCTGCCGGGGATGGGAGTCGAGCGCGGTGACCATGGTGGTTGGCCCAAGGTCCCAGGTCAGGCGCGAAGTGGCGCAGGAGGTGCCGCCTGCCCGCTCTCCGCAGAGGGTCAGGGCGGCAACCGCCGATCCCGGTTCGGGGCCTGGTTCGGCGTCCACCAGGACCTCGGCCTCGCCGCGCTCGTCGCTCACAGTAGAGATCATCCTGGAGCTGCCCGGATCGACCCGGAAGGATTCCTCTCCCGCGAATGCATAGAACGGCGCGGATCCCGTGTTGTCGAGGGTCCAGTCGATCACCTGCCGGGGTACGACTCTTCCGTTGTCGAAGAAGCGGGCGCGAACGGAAACCTCCCCCTGGCTGCCGTCGGCCGCCCCGCCGGACGGAGGAATGGAGAAGAAGAGACGCTCTTCCAGGGGACTGACGAAAAGAATCCGGCGGTGGACCCGCTGGCCGGCGTCGCAGAAATTGCTCAGGGCGGTCGCCTGAACCGGCCGGATGGTATCGCGCACGGCGAAGGAGGGACCAAGGGACACAGCCTCGATCCAGATGGCGATGGGCGTACCCGCGTCCACGTGGGGGGCCAGCTCGAAGCCGAGAAGGGCCAGGTCGTAGTCGCCGTTTACCGCCGCGCCGAAGGTGGCCAGGCCGAACTCCGCCCGCGATCCATACAGCTCTGGAGCAAAGGGAGCGATCAGGCCCTGCTGCCGGCTGGCTTCGGTCAGTTGCGCCGTGACACTGTCGACCGCGCCGGGTGGTTCCCAGCGCATCTCCAGCTTGATCTGGCGCACGTCGCTCATATTGCGCGCGCTGACGAGGAACTCGACCACCTCTCCCCCACCGATGCCGCAGGGGGGACTGTGAAGGTCGATGCCTATTTCGACGCCCGCGTCGGACCCCTCCAGAGCCAGGCACAGGCCCGGGGACCACAGACTGACGAAGACGAGAGATTGTCTGAACAAGCGGAATTTCCCGCGCATCCGGTCGAATAATCTGGCAATGTGAAGGGGATCCCTGGACTGTCGGGGAGAGTTCGGCCTGCCCATAATGTAAATAAGCAGCAGCCCCGAGCAAGGAGTCCGGCAGGATCTTGACGTCCATTTTCCAGGTGTCCATATTCAACCGATAGGAACTGTCAACCCATCCCCCCCTACAGCCCGAGACCACTACTCCGAATGCGCGCCAATCCTGTATGGGAAATCCTCTGCGAAGACACCTACGATTCGCTGGTGGAATCCCTTTTGGCAGTCCGCTCTCTGACCATGGACGACCTGGACGCCAGTCCCGCCAACCTGCATCCTCCGGAGTTGTTGAGGGATCTCGACCGCGGTGTGGAACGCCTTGCGGAGGCGATTCGCGGAGGGGAAAAGATCGTCGTCTTCGGCGATTACGATGCGGACGGAGTTACGAGCACCGCCTTGCTGCTGGATTTCCTGAACTGCGCCGGGGCCTCCTGCGATTACCTCCTTCCCGACCGCCATGCAGACGGCTACGGAATGAAGCCCGCGGGTGTCGGGAGGGCGATGGACATGGGATCCTCCGTCCTCGTTACCGTGGACAACGGGATAGCCGCATCCGATGCCATCGAATTTGCCCGGAGCCAGGGAATCGACGTGATAGTGGCCGACCACCACCGTCAACTCGGCGCATTGCCTCCTGCCCACAGTATCATCAATCCCAACCGCCTCGACTGCCCCTACCCATTCAAAGGACTGGCGGGAGTGGGTGTGACCTTCAAGCTCGTGCAGGCCCTGAGCCGGCTTTTCCTCGCTGGCCAGGAAAGGACGCGCTACCTCAACGACCTGCTGGACCTGGTGGCCCTTGGCACGGTAGCCGACATGGTGCCCGTGCTGGGAGAGAACCGCGTCTTCATCCGCCGCGGCATCGAGGTCCTCGAGCGCACCCGGCGTCCCGGGCTGCGCCAGCTGAAGGCCATCTCGGGATGCGCGGGCAAGCCCATCACGACGGAGGCCATGGGATTCCGTCTGGGTCCGAGAATCAACGTGGCCGGCCGCCTCGCTTCGCCCGACCTTGCCCTGAAGCTTCTCCGGACCGGCGAAGAGGGAGAGGCGGCCGTCCTTGCCGAAGAGCTCAACGCCCTCAACAGCCAGCGCCAGCAGCTGCAGAGGGAAGCCCTTAAGGACGCCCGCACCCTGGTCACCCCGGACGACCTGGAGCAGGACCGCATCCTCATCCTGCTGGGAGAAACCTGGCATCTGGGGATCGTCGGATTGCTGGCGGGCAAACTGGCCGACACCTACAGCCGACCCGTGGCCGTATGCACCGAAGCCCGCGGCGACGGCACCTATTCGGGGTCCGCACGCAGCATTCCGGCGTACGACATCAGCGCCGGGATCAGCTCCTGCGCCGAGCACCTGACCGTCTTCGGGGGGCACAGGCAGGCGGCTGGATTCACCATGCAGGCGGAGTCGTATGAAGCCTTTTGCGTCGCCCTGAGAGACCACGCCAATGCTCACATCTCCGACCCTGACCTGCAGCCTCGGCTGCAGATCGACCTCATGCTCCGACCCGACGACATTTGCCGCCAAACCCTCGAAGCGCTGTCCCCTCTCGAACCCTTCGGCAGCGGTCACCAGGCTCCGGTCTTCGGCGCCAGAGATTGCGAGGTGGTCTCCTGCAGCCGCATCGGCCGCCAGGGCAGCCATCTGAAAATGGAGTTGAAGGTGGGAGGCAAGAGCCGCAGCGCGCTGTGGTGGAACCAGGGTGAGGAAGCCGCGCAGGTGCGCCCCGGACAGCAAATCACCGCAGCCTTCGAACTGCAGGTAGATTCCTATGCCGGCAACGATGCCGTCCAGATGGTGTTGCGCGATATCCGCGACCAGGCATGAGAGAGCAGGCCGTGATCAGCTCGGACTATACTCCGGATCTCTTCATCGCCGACAGCGATACCAAGATTCTGCTGGCCGTCATCGATGGCCTGGGAGGACTGCCCCATCCCAGGACGGGCAAGAGCGAGCTGGAAACCGCGGTCCTGCCCAACCTTGACGCCCTGGCCTCCAGCGCCGATTGTGGCTTGATATCTCCATCAGGTCCGGGCATCACCCCCGGGAGCGGTCCGGCGCACCTGGCGCTTTTCGGCTACGATCCCTGGCGCTACAGGATCGGGCGGGGCGCCCTTTCCGCCCTGGGATTGGGCCTCGACTTTCGGGCCGGGGACGTGGCGGCGCGCCTCAATTTCTGCACCGTGGACCGCGAAGGCCGGATCGCCGACCGCCGCGCGGGGCGCATACCCACCGGCACATCCCGCCGACTCTGCTCGATTCTGGAGCAGGTCCGCATACCGGGAATTGAAATCTGCGTCCGGGCGGAGAAGGAGCACAGGGCCTGCGCGATCTTTCGCGGAGAGGGGCTGGAGGATGGGGTCACGGACTCGGACCCGCAGGCAACGGGGGTTCCTCCGCGGCCGCTGGAAGCGCGCGGGCCAGGGTCCCTGCGCATGGTCCAGGTGGCCGGCGAGTTTCTGCGCCAGGCCCGGGACCTGCTGGCTCCCGAGAAGCCGGCGAACATGGTGCTGGTCCGCGGATTCGGATGCTATCCGCAGGTGCCCAGCATGGCCGACGTCTACGGTCTCAGGGCACTGGCCCTGGCGGGGTATCCCATGTACCGCGGCGTTGCGGCGGCGGCGGGGATGGACGCGGTGGATGCCGGACCTGATCTGGAGTCCGCCTGCCGGGTTCTGAAAGAGCACTTCCCCGCCTACGATTTCGCTTACCTGCACTTCAAGAAAACCGACAGTGCGGGCGAGGACCGCGCCTTCGACAAGAAGGTGGATTTACTCCAGGAAGTAGACGCCTTCATCCCCAGGTTGCTGGAGCTGAAGGCGGACGTGCTGATAGTCACGGGAGACCATTCCACTCCCTCCACCATGGGGGCGCACAGTTGGCATCCGGTGCCCTGCCTGCTTTCCAGTCCATGGGTAATCGCGGATGCGGCCTCGCGTTTCTCCGAGCGCGGCTGCCGCGGAGGGAGCCTGGGAACGATCCCGGCAACGGCCCTGATGGCCCTGGCCCTTGCACATGCCTGCCGGCTCGACAAATTCGGCGCCTGACAGCTACACCGTGGAGCGAGCATATGATCCCTCCCCTACGCATTGCACACCGCGGAGCATCCGGAGCTGGGCTGGCACCCGAGAATACCCTGGCCGCTTTCGAACGGGCCATCGAGATCGGGGTGGACATCCTGGAGGTCGACGTCCACGCCACCGTGGACGGGCAGATCGTGGCGGTGCACGATTCGACCCTGGACCGCACCACCGACGGCCGGGGGTCGGTGCGGGATCAGTCGCTCGACCAGATTCGCCGGGTCGATGCAGGTTCGTGGTTCGCCGATGATTTCAGAGGCGAGCGCGTGCCCACCTTGCAGGAGGTGCTCGAACTGGCGCGACATCGGGCCCTGGTGCTCATCGAGGTCAAGGCGGATTTCATCGCCGAGCGCATTCTCCACATCGTCGACAGCATGGGCGCGACGAGCCAGGTGATCATCCAGTCCTTCAACCCCCAGAACGTACAGCGAACCAGGCTGCTCGATCCGGGCATACCCACCGCCTTGCTGGTCGGCAAGCTGCCCACAACCCCATCTCGGGTACGAGCCCGCAGACTGGTGAAACAGGTTCTCCTGGCGGGAGCCAACGCCCTGTCCATCTGGCACGCGACCCTGACTCCCCCTCTCCTCGAAGAGATGCGCAAGCGCGGCATCGCGGTGTGGGCATGGACCGTGGACCAGGAGATCATCATGCGGGATCTGGCGCTCATGGGCATTCAGGGAATCATAACCAACTATCCCGACCTCCTTAACCAGGTTATCGGCGATCTCGAGCGGGAAGGGCAGATTCGTCCCGCCCTTGGGCGGAGGCGCAGCAGCCGCAGCCGCTGGGGTCGGCGCCGGCAACTGCGCAAACTGCAAGGCTGAAGTATCGCTAAATGGTCTGGTCGCTGATTTTTGCAGCCCTTATTATTGTGGTGGTCATCCTGAGGTTTCTGCGCCGGGGCGGAGAGCGGTGTCCAGAATGCAGCGCGGCCAGAGATCCCGAGTCTCCTCTCTGCCGGGAATGCGGCTGGATCTACGAAGATCCCGGCGAGGAAGACAGCGACTACGGCGACCCCGAGGAATACTGATCGCGGGCGTGCCCTCGTCCTCCGCTCATCGAGTTTTCGCTTGACAAGTCTATTTTCGTATTTTAGATTGTTTTAACTTAACTTATAACTCGAATATAACTCGAAATCACGACCCGATTCCAGTGTCGAACCAATAGAATCAGGCTGTTGTTTGCAAAGCCCTTTACCAGCGCGGAGGCTAAGAATGAAAATCTCGATCCTTCCCCTACTTCTCGCGATTGCCAGCACTTCCCTGATCCTGAGCTGTGGCGGCCTCCCTCCCATCGAAGAGTTGGACGCGGCCATGCAGGCCCTGGACGGTGCGCGAAATGCCGGCGCCGAGAAATTCGCCTCCAACCAGTTGGGGGCTGCCCAGAGTGCCTACGACGAGGCCAAAACGGCAATGGAGGCCGAAGATCAGAAACTTTTCAAGAACTTTGACGAGGTCAAGATCATGATCAGCGATGCCTCGGCCAAAGCCCAGGAGGCCCAGTCTGCGGCAACGGCAGCCAAGGAGGCGGCCAGGCAGGAGGCAGAAGCGGCCATTGACGCGGCCAAGGCAGCGCTTCAGAGGGCCTGGGACAGTCTCGAGGCGGCGCCGGCCGGAAAAGGAACCGAGGGGGACATCGAGCAGTTGCGCGCGGACCTCGGCGCTGCCGACGCCGATCTCAATGCGGCCAGTGCAGCCGTTTCCGAGGAAAATTTCGAGATGGCCAACTCAAATGCACAAAGCGCCGAGGAGACGGCCGCAACCGTGGAGGCAGGAGTACAGGCGGCTGTGGAGCGCTACCACGAGCTGGTTGAGAAGATGCGGCCCTGGTACGAGAAGTTCTAGGGTTGGGGCGAGAATACAGGGAGTTACCGTACGGCCGGAGATGAATGAAGATTCTCTCCGGCCGTTTTTTATCATGAGGAACCTGAACAGGATATTTTGTGTCCTTCTCCTCTCCGGATGGGCGCTGTGGATATGTGGTGCAGCGGCAAAGGAGATGGAGCGGGAGGAGGAAGCAGGAATTCTCCTCGAGCGCAAGCGGTTGCTGCGAAGTATTCGAGAGCACAGCCCGACGACTCCCTACATTGTCATCAACACCCAGGAAAACCTGCTCCTCCTCAAGGACGGTGACCGGGTTTTGCGCTCGGCCGTATGCTCCAGCGGGAGCGGCCGCAGGCTGGAGGGTCCGAAGCGCTGGAAGCACAACTGGGTGTTCAACACTCCCAAAGGACGCTTTGACGTTCTGCGCAAGGTCCAGGACCCCCTGTGGATCAAGCCCGAGTGGGTGTTCGTCGAGGCCGGGGAAGAGATCCCCATTTTTGCCGAAGACCGCCGCCGCTTCCAGCGCGGAGTGCTGGGACGCTTTGCACTCTATTTCGCCAGGGACTACATGATTCACGGGGCTCTTTACGAGGTGAATCTGGGCAAGAGCATCACCCACGGATGCGTGCGCGTGGGAGAAGATGACCTGCGCTACCTTTACGACACGGTGGAGAAAGGTTGGCCGGTCTACATCTATTGAGGTGGTCTTGATCGCCCTCTGGCTGGAGGAGCAGCAGCTGCGGGTGCGCGAGGATATGCCCTTTCCCCCGACGCCGCCGGGCGAGGCCCTGGTGCGGGTCCTGCGGGCGGGCATATGCAATACCGACCTTGAACTGGTTCGGGGCTACTATCCGTACACGGGCGTGCCGGGCCACGAATTCGCAGGAGTTGTGGACCGAGGTCCGAAGGAGCTTGAGGGAAAGCGGGTGGTGGGCGAGATCAACGCGGTCTGCGGCCGCTGCACGGATTGCACGAGCGAGCGGAGATCGCATTGCAGCCGGAGGACCGTGCTGGGAATCGCCGGGCGGGATGGAGCTTTCGCGCAATACCTGAGTCTGCCGGCGGATAACCTGCACCTGGTTCCACCTCAGGTCTCCACCGATGCGGCGACCTTTGTCGAGCCGCTCGCGGCAGCCCTCGAGATTCAGCGCCAGGTGAAGGTGAGGCCCGACGATCGGGTGCTGGTCGTAGGAGACGGCAAGCTGGGGCAACTGATCGGGCAGACCCTGAGGCTGACCGGCTGTGACCTGCTGGTGGTCGGACGCCACGAGAACAAGCTCGACCTCCTCCGCGCGCGGGGCATCGCCGCCGGCCGAGCCGATTCCGTGCGCCAGGGCAGCTTTGACCTCGCCGTCGAGTGCACCGGCAATGCAGCGGGATTCGCACTTGCCCGCAAGGGGTTGCGTCCGCGCGGAACCCTGGTGCTGAAGAGCACCTACGCCGGAGTTCTTACGCTCGATGCCTCTGACCTGGTAGTGGACGAGATTAGCCTGATCGGTTCCCGCTGCGGCCCGTTTCCTCCGGCCCTGCGCCTCCTGGCCGAAGGGCAGGTGGAGATCGAAGGGTTGATTCAGTCGCGCTTCCCCCTGCGGGAAGGCCCGGAGGCCTTTGCCAGGGCTCGGGAACCGGGAGAATTGAAGGTTGTCCTGGACATTGCCGATTCGGAGTAGATTCCATGGATAGCGCCATGCGGCACCTGGGCAAGGCGGTGATTCTCGCGGCGTGCATGCTTCCCCCGGCTCCGGCAGCTGCAGGAGAGAATACCGACACCGGGAAAATCGCCCGCATCAACCTTGCCCTGCAGCAGTGGCTGCGGCTCATCGAGGCCGACCGTCCCTATCTGCTGGTGAATCGCAGCGCAGGCGAGGTGCGCCTGCAGCACGGCCAGGCGGTTCTGCGCATCGCCCCTGTGCTGGTGGACTCCCTCGGACCGCGGCCGGCCACGCATGCCGCTCTGCATCGCCACCTTCGCCGCTACCGGCCCGCCACATCCTGGTCTCGACCGCAGCACGGGCCCTTCGACTGGGAAAGCAATCTGGCCACGCAGGCAACGGAGAAATGCGCCCTCTACTTCGACAGCGGGCTGCTGATATACGCGGCAGCCGCCTGGCGCACCCCCCGGTCCCCTTCCCTCAAGATTGATGCGGGCGACCTGATGGCATTTTACAATACGGCGGAAACCGGCATGCCCCTGGTGGTTCTTCCGCGGGGCTGGGACGAGGATTCCGGTGATGCCGGTCCCTGAGTTGCTGGCAGGCTGCGCCGCTGGCGACATCACTCCCGGCCGCGGAATATGCATGGGGGGATACTGGGGAAGGAGGTCCGGAGCCCGGGGGGTGCACGACAGACTGGCGGCGAAAACCGTGGTCTGGTCTCAAGGAAAGCGCCGGGCCGCGCTGGTTGCGCTCGATCTGATCGGTCTCGATGCCTCGACCGTGGCAAGGATCCGGACCCGGGTCGAGGAAAGGAGCGGCATTCCAGCACAGGCCCTGATGATCTGCTGTTCCCATACCCATTCCGGCCCCTTGACCCTCCCCTTGCGCGGCATGGGTGCGGTGGATGCGGGATATCTGGGCAGGATCGAGGAGGAGGTCGCCTCTATCGTGGAACTCGCCAGCTCGGATCTGAAGCCCGTGCTGATGGCGCACTGCAAGGTTCCGGTGCAGGTGGGCTGCAATCGGCGGAGGATGTCATCGCGCGGGGACTCGGGGCCTGGACCCGTAGCGGACTATGCCCACCTGGTCCGCATCGACGCAGAAGACGGGCTGGCACTGACCCTCTGCAGCCACGCCTGCCACCCGACCGTCCTGGGCAGAGCCAATCACCGCATCAGTGCGGATTTCGTCGGCGCGGCCCTGGGCTGGATCGAGGCCAGGACCCGGCGGCCGGCCCTTTTTGTCAACGGCGCCTGCGGCGATATAAACCCCAAAGTCAGGAAACGGGGACATGGGAACTATGACGATGTCGCGGCAGCGGGGCAGGAGCTGGGAAAGGCCGTGGTGGCCGGACTGGAGACCGCGGAGGAGCTGAAGGCGGCCGAAATCGACTGGGCCCTGGAGAAGATTCAACTGCCCCTCGTGAATCCTCCCCCCCGGATGCGCGTCGAGGGGGAAAAGCTGTTCTGGCAGTTGAGGGCATGGTTGAAGCGGCAGAGCGGGTCGGATCCCTGGGAGCAGATGGTCCCCCGGGCGCGCCTCGAATGGGCCCGGGAAATGCTGGAGCTGGCCCGGTCGGGAGCGGGGGACCGGCGCCAGCCCTTCGAGATCCAGGTACTCCGCCTGGGGCCCCTGGCCCTCCTGGGCATGGAGGGGGAGATCTTCGCGCGCTACCAGCTGGATCTGGAGGCGCGGTCGCCGCTGCAGCCCACCATCCTCTGCGGATACGCCAATGGCTGCATCGGCTACGTGCCCACGGCGGACGAGTACCCGCGCGGCGGCTACGAAATCGAGGAAGCCTTCAAGATCTACGGGAGCGTGCAGATGATTGCACCGGAGAGCGAGGAGCTGATCCGGGAAAGGGCCGCGGAACTGCTCGGCAGGCTGGTGGGGAACTGATGTGGCCGGGATACCGACAACCGAATGATTTCATGGAAAGCCGACAATGAGTGATCTCTCCTCCAGGCTCCAGGCCCTCTACGACCAGGTGCCGTCGACCCGCTGCGCCAACTCGGGTGAGTGTTGCGTCCTCACCGGGGAGGAGTTCGACAACGACTACGCCACCATGTTCCCCCTCTACAGCGCAGAATACCGCAATATCGTCGAGTTCGTAGAATCCAACTTCTCCGAGGAGCGCCGGCGGCAGCTGTTCGACTTCACCGAGGAACGCCCACGGCGCTGCCCGTTTCTGAGCAAGGACCACAGCTGCACCATCTATCCCGCAAGGCCGCTCATCTGCCGCACCTACGCCGTGATGAACCACGAGACCATCGCCGAGGCGGCCGGGCGCAGCCGCGGCACCCTGCCCGAAGACTGGATCCGCGGATTCGTCCTGCGGGAGGGCCACATGGTATGTCCGCGGGTGACTGTTGCCGAGCCCGAAAAGCTGGAACGCCACGCCTACAATCTTATCACCTCCACCTATGAGCGCGAACTCACCCGGCTCAGCCTGGAGGTGGAGTTGGCGGCGCCAGACCGCAGGCGTCTCTTTCAGCGCCTGACCGGTTCGCGGTCCTGGCCTTTGCGCTGGACCTGGGGCGGGTTCAACGCGCTCTGCTACAGCTCACTGGAGTGGATGAGGTCTCACCTGGGGCGCTACTGGAAGAAGGCCGAGCTGGTCAACGGGGGTTGAGAGAGCCGCGATCTCACGGCTTCCGGACGGGAAGTACGGGGACGGAGGATTCCTACTTTTCCTCCTCGGATTCAACTCCGGTCTGATCGATGACTTCCGGGGTCAAATAGATAGGCGCGTCCAGGCGCTTTGCCAGCACCATCCCGTCGCTGGGGCGGCAATCCAGGATTATGGGCTTGGTCCTGCCGTCAATGACCAGGTAGGCGTAGAAGGTCTTTTCCCTGATGCTGTGGATCACCAGGTGACGCATGCTTCCCTGCACATGGTCCAGGAGGTTCTGCAGGAGGTCGTATGCGATGGGGTGGGAAGGCTTGTTCTTCTGTATGGCCATCAGCAGAGCCTCGGCCTCGGACAATCCGATCACGATGGGTACGACCTTGGGCCCTTCCCCTTTCAGGAAGACCGTGACCGCTTCCGTATAGGGCTGGAGGCCGACAATCTGAACGGGTACCAGATGGGTTTCCTTGGTCATATCGCAGGCATGAAACCAGGTTAACGGCTTACAACATAATATGCCTCCACCGCGAGGGCCGCAAGAAGGGCCTCAGGCCAGATCGACTATATCCTCGAAATATCTGCCGCAGTCGCAGAGGGTAACCGGAACCTGGAAACGGGTCTCGATCTCCTCGATGAGCCGGCGCACCGGGCGAGTCAGTCGGCCGCGGGAACGGGCGCCCCGGACCCCCGGGTCGAGGTGGTCGCAGAAGGTAAGGGCGATCTGGGTCGGCCCATTGAGGATTACGGCTTCCTCCAGGTGCGGCCAGGAGATTGCGGCTGCCTTGCGGCGGCGGCGGCCGGTGGTGACGCCGTACTCGACGATGCCCCGCTCCTCTTCCTCGCGCTGGTCGAGCTGGTGAGGAAGGGGCCCGGCACCGACGCGGCTGGGCAGTGCTTTGACCAC
This sequence comes from Candidatus Latescibacterota bacterium, assembly GCA_965208105.1. GTDB lineage: Bacteria > Latescibacterota > UBA2968 > UBA8231 > UBA8231. Next base: position 4,438,543 of record OZ242318.1, on the reverse strand, counting down.
CAGCACGGCGTCGGAAATATGCTGCCAGTTCAGGCCCACGTCGTCGACAAATGCGGCGGTGGTGCAGTTGTCAGAGGTGCAATAGGGATAGTCGCCGCTCAGAGCCAGGGAGAGATGGGTGCCCTGGCTGCCCTCGATGACCACGGTGGAGCCGGTGCCGCAGGCGGAGTTGAGTTCCCGGGCCACGTCCGTGGTAAAACCTTGGAGCCGGGGGGATTTTCCAGCCTGCCTCGCCCGCCGCAGGACGAATTCGGCGCGGGCGACTCCAGTGCCGCTGGCCACCGAGCCGACCGTATGGCGAAGGTGCACGTCGGCGGCTTCGCGGCGGCGGTACTCCGGCAGAATGAGCGGGCAGCGGAAATCCACCAGGGTGCGCTCGCTGAGATTGTGCTCGGGGTCGAGGCGCTCGAGTTCGGCGAAGAACTGCTCCGGGTCCAGGGCTACGCCGCTGCCCACCCGGACCTGGGTCTCCGGGCACAGAAAGCCACAGGGCAATTGATGGGTGCGGATCCCCGGTTTATCTTCAAAGTAGACGCTGTGCCCGGCGTTGGTGCCGGTGCCGGCGCGCACGCAGAAGGCGGCGGAATGGCGCGCGGCCAGGTAAGCGGCGATTTTTCCCTTTCCCGAATCACCCCAGAAGGCGTCGACGACGATGATGGCTGACACGGTGGTTCCTCCTTTGCCGGCAATAGGTGGGATGACGAGAATACACTAGATTTACGGATAAGTGAAATTTATTTATATTATGCTTTCCATAATTTCTCGAAATGCTACCGAACGCCTCTATGGACCTGTATCAACTCCGCGGCTTCTTCGAGATCGCCCGGGAGAGGAGTTTCACCCGCGCGGCGGACAAGCTCTTCCTCACCCAGCCGGCCATCAGCCTGCAGATCAAGGCCCTGGAGGAAGAGCTTGGAGAAATCCTCTTCGAGCGCCTGCGCAAGAACATCCGCCTGACCCCGGCTGGAGAGATCCTCTACCGCCGCGTCCAGGAAGTGTTCGATCGGCTCGAAGTGGCCAGGGAGGAAATCGCCACCCTGCAGCAGGTCTTGCGTGGGCGCCTGGTGATCGGCACCAGCGACACCAACTGCACCTACCTACTCCCCGGCCCTTTGCAGCAGTTCAGGGAGCAGTATGCCGGCGTAGAGCTGGATATCCGCAACCGCATGTCGTCGGAAATAGGACAAATGGTGCTCGACCACGCGGTGGACTTCGGCCTGGCGACGCTGCCGGCAAAGCACCGCGACCTGGTCAGCGAGGAGCTTTTCGAGCGCAGCGACGTGCTGATCTGCCGGCCGGACCACCCGCTGGCGCGAAGGAACCAGGTGCGCCTGCAGGATATCGTCGAATTCCCGCTTCTTGCCCTGGAGCGCGGCAGCACCAGCCGCCGGCTCCTGGAGGAGGCGTTCATCAGGGCGAATCTTGAGCTTCAGCCGGCGATGAACCTGGCCAGCATCGAGGTCATCAAGCGCTTCGTGGAAGTTGGCATGGGGATCGCCCTGGTGCCCCGGATGGCGGTTGAGAAGGAGGCCGAGTCAGGTCTTCTGCGGTCCGTCCGGGTGCGCGGCCTGGAACCCCGGGTCATCGGTCTGATCGAGCACCGTGGGCGGCGGAGGTCGCCGGCGGCGCAGGCATTTCTGGACATACTGAGGGACCATATCGGAAAAATCGGAGGAGAATCACATTGGAAAAGACAGGAAACGGAAAAATTGCGGTGATGAACCCCACGGGGCACCCTCCCGCCATCGAGCCCCTGAGCATGGCCCCGAGGGTCTCCGGCCTGGATGGCAGGACCGTCTACCTCGTGGACTGCCGCTTCGACGACGGCGACATCCTCATGAGGCAGATGGGGAACTGGTTCGCCGAGCACATGCCCCGGGTGAGGACGGAGACCCGGCGCAAGTCCGGAGTCTACACCGAACGGGACGCGGGGCTCTTCGAGGAGATCCGCGCCAGGGGAGACGCGGCCATCCTCGGCGTCGGCCACTGAAGCACCTGCGCGCCGGCGGTCGCCGAGCATTGCATCACCCTGGAAGACGAGTACGGAGTGCCCACCGCTTCCATCCAGACCGAGTCCTTCGCGGACGTAGTGACCCAGGTCGCCTACGCCCGGGGCATGCCTCGCCAGCGCTTCGTCTTCGTGCCCCAGCCCGTCATGGGCAAATCCCCCGAGGAGCTGAGAGCCTACGTCGACGGCAGGGACCCGGTCACCGGCCGGCCGGTGATGGCGGAGGTGGTGGAGGTCCTCACCCGGCCCCTGAGCGAGGAGGACGAGAATCCCGGCGGCTTCGAACGCTCGACGCCGAGATGGGTCGAGCCCGATACCGAGGATAACCTGCACCGCCTCTTTTTGGAGAAAGAGTGGACTGATCGGTTGCCCATCGTCCTGCCCACCCGGGAGAAGGTAGAGGCGATGCTGGCGGCCACCAGCCACAGCCCGGAGGAGACGGTAGGTGAACTGAGACCGACGGCGACGCGGGAAGCCTGGAGCTTCACGGTGGAGAAGGTGGCGGTCAACGCGGTGATGGCCGGGGCCGAGCCCGAGTACTTCCCGGTGATCCTGGCCCTGGCCGCCAGCGGGGTAACCGCGCGCGGCAGCACGACCAGCTCGGCGGCGGCGATGGTGGTGGTCAATGGCCCCATCCGCCGCGAGATCGGGATGAATTGCGGAATCGGCGCCATGGGTCCGTACAATCACGCCAACGCCACCATCGGCCGCGCCTATGGCCTGCTGTCGCAGAACCTGCAGGGAGGGTCGGTGCCCGGAAAGACCTATATGGGGTCCCAGGGGAACAACTACGCCTACAACAACCTCACCTATGCCGAAAACGAGGAGAGAAGCCCATGGGAGCCATTCCACGTGGAGAAGGGCTTTGCCGCCGACGAGAGCGTGGCGAGCATTTTCGGATCCTGCCGCGCCACCTCGTTCTCCCTCGGATTGCGGCAAAAATTCTGGCGCGAGCACGTGACCAACCTGCTGCGGGGACTGGACCCCTTCGAGTCGCCCACCTTGGTGTTGGACCCCATAACGGCGCGCCAGTTCGTGGACCGGGGCGGATTCGACACCAAGGAGAAACTGATTCGCTGGGTGCACGACAACGCCACCATGCCCGCCGCCGTGTTCTGGGATTACCAGCTCGTTGAGAACTATCTCCATCCTCGGGCCTTGAATGGGGTCGAACCCTACGCTGCCATGCTCGCAGCGGCGGACGACGAGTTGATTCCGGTATTCCCCCAGGATAAAATCCATCTGGTCGTAGTCGGTGGAGAGACCAACGGCTACTGGCGCATCATGGGCGCCAACTACCATAAAAGCGTCTCGGTAGACGCCTGGCGCTAGTGTCTTGGGTGGGGAAGCGGCAGCCATGGGACAGAGACTGGCGGGTAAGACGGCGATCGTCACCGGCGCGGGACAGGGCATAGGCAAGGGCATAGCGCTGTATCTCGCCGGGGAAGGCGCCAACATAGCAGTCGCGGAATACAATGAGGAGACGGCAGCGGCCACCGCCGCCGAGATAGAGGAATCGGGACGGCGCGCCCTGGCCTGTCCCGTGGACATATCGGATGCGGAGTCGGTGCGCGGGATGGTGGATGAGGTCGTCTCCCACTTCGGCAAGGTGGACATTCTGGTCAACAACGCCGGGGTGGTGCAGACCAAGCCGATGCTGGACCTGACCGAGGAGGACTGGGACCGGGTGATCGACGTAAACCTGCGCGGCACCTTCTTCTGCCTGCAGGCGGTGGCGCGGCGGATGATCGACCAGGCCCCCGACGATCTGAAGAAGTCCCAGTCGCCTGCCGACGTCTTCAGCATGGAGGCGGGCGAATCCGAACAGGCGCCGCGGCGCAGCGAAAGCTACGGAAAGATCGTCAATCTGGCCTCCATTTCGGGCCGGCGGGGACGGCCGCTGTCGACCCACTACGCCGCCAGCAAGGCTGCCATCATCAGCGTCACCCAGTCGGCGGCCCTGGCGCTGGCTCCCTACAACATAAACGTCAACGCCGTTGCTCCCGGGGTCGTGCCGACGCCCATGTGGGAGGCCATCGACCAGGACCGCGGCGCCCTCTTCGGCGCCCGGCCCGGGGAGGCCATGGCCGCCTTTATCCGCACGATTCCCCTGCAACGCGCTTCCAGTCCAGGCGACATTGCCGCCGCCATCGCCTTCCTGTGCTCGTCCGACGCCGACTACATCACCGGCCAGACCTTGAACGTGGACGGCGGATACGAGATGGACTAGCCCAATACCGGAGTGAACCTGAATGCTGACATACGAGAATCTACCCCTGATTCCCACCCAGGCCATCGGCAGCCACGGCATCCCGAGCTGGATGTGGGTGGTGCGCGAGGCGGTGGAGGAGGGCAAGATGGGGCCGGCCGACATCGACGAGGCGCTCAAGGACGCCGTCAACCTCGCCATCATGGACATGGAGGAGGCCGGCCTCGACATCATTTCCGACGGCGAGATGCAGCGCGCCGATTTCACCTGGAACTTCCACCACTTCGTGCGCGGCCTCGAGCCGCTGGAATTCCCGCGCAAATGGGGCTATCCCGGCCCCGACCGGCTGGAATCCTTCCGCTGCGTGGAGTCCCTGGAGGTGCCCGGCGGCTATGGCATCGTGGAGGAATGGAAGTACGCCCGCAGCCGCACCGAACTGCCGCTGATCGCCCCGCTGCAAAGTCCGATCACCCAGGCCTTCCGCATCGACCCGGGAAAGATCTATGCCAACAAAGGGGAGATAGCCTGGGCCCTGGTGCCCTACGTCAACAGGGAGCTGCGCGCCGTGGTTGCGGCCGGCTGCAGCCACGTGCAGTTCGACGAGCCCGCCTACTGGATCGTCCCCGGCGGAGCGCAGGAGATGGTGGAAATCTTCAACGCCTGCGTCGAAGGGATCGAGGCCACCATCGGCTTCCATCTATGCTTCGGCAATTTTCGCGGCCGGCCGGCCACCTCGAACCGCAGCTTTGCGGCCTTTGCCCCCCATTTCAAGGACCTCGAAGCCGACGTAATCCACATAGAGTTCGCAAGCCGCGGCATGGACGAGATTGAACTGTGGCGGGAATACGGCGGTGACAAGATCCTCTGCGCCGGCGTCATAGACGTCAAGGGGCGCGACCTGGAGCCGGTGGAAGTGGTGGCGGGGCGAATCCGCAGCGCCCTGGAGTACTGCGCCGCGGACAAGCTGTGGGTGGCGCCGGACTGCGGCTTCAGCCAGACCGTGCGCTGGCTGGCGCTGGAGAAGATGAAGGTCCTGGTGCAGGCGGCCCGGCAGGTGCGGGAGGAGGTCCAATGATCAGGCTCGAACACAATGCCGTCCTGGGCCGATTGCTGCGGATGGACGATCTGGAAACCCTTGGAGTCTCTACTCAGACCCTGGCGGAGGAGGCCATCGCCCGCGGCCGATCGGAGGAGGCCTGTGCCCTGGTGGACTATTTTCACCAGGAGATGCGCATCATGCACGACATTCTCGTAACCTGGCTGCGGGATATCATGCGCTATATCCTGGCCCACAAGGGAGTCGATCCGGCGGAGGCGGGAAACCTCGCCCCCAGCCTGTTGCAGACCTGGGAGACCTACGATTTCGGAGTGGACCTGCGCGACCGCTGTAAGGAGGCCATCGCCGGGCAGGGCAGCGGCGGCCCGGGCAGGTCGGTCGAGGCCGTCGAACTGCTCGACCACATGCGCCTCCAGTTCAAATTCCCCCACGACGTGCTGGTGGCCTGGATCCAGGATCTGCTCACCTACCTCGCCGCGACCTGGGGAGAAGAAACCGTCCTCGAGTCGATCCTGGAAACCCATCGCGGAATCTGGGGGGAGCGCTACGAGAGCTGGAACAAGATGACGCCCCACGAGAAGCTGGCCCTCACCGTGGAAGGCATGCGCGGCGGCCACTTCAGCGGTGACCGGAGGCGCGGCGACATGACCCTGGTGGACGAGGGGGACCGCTACAAGATGGTTATGGAGCTCTGCGGCAGCGGCGGCGTTCTGCGCCGCGGCGACCCGGAGACCGGGCGCGGACCTCATGCGGCGGGCGAGCGGGGCACCAACAAAAAAGCGCACTCGTGGACCTGGCAGAAGACCGGGGTCCACTGGTACTGCACCCATTGTTGCATCGCCAAGGAGTGGCTTCCGGGACGGCGCAACGGCCGTCCCTTCCGGCCCCTGGATCACGTCCTGAACCCCGCCGCGCCCTGCACCTGGTACGTCTACAAGGATGAAGCCGACACCCGCGCCTACCACTACCCCCGCTCCGGGCTGGAAACGCCGGACTATGCACCTGACAAGGGCGAGGACTGGCGAGAGGAGTACCCGGGTGGGAGCTGATCCGGGGATGGAGCAACCCTCTCCCAAATCCATGCGGAAGGTTGCCACATGGAGACGGAACCTCCGCGGAGACGGCCCCGGCGCCGCGCCTGCCGCGCCCCCGGTCTCGCCATCCCGGTCGGCCTTACCCAGGCAAGGATGAAATATGAAGGGTGGTAATCTCTACGATCCTGGGCTGCATCTCTTCGTCGACGACGCGGAGGTCCAGGACCATCCCGGATTCGTGCGCAAGGTGCAGCAGCCCAGGCGCCTGCAGGCCGAGCCGGTGCTGAGCCCCGACAGACCGTGGGAGGGAAAGGCGGTGCAGTTGTGGGGGTCGGTGATCTTCGACGACGATGAGGGCTTGTTCAAGATGTGGTACCTCTCGGCTCACGAGGAGCTCTACCTTCGCACCGGCAGCGGTCATTTCATGTGCTATGCCACCTCCAGGGACGGCGTGGAGTGGGAGAAACCCGAGCTGGGCATCATTCCCTGCGAGGGCTCGCGAGCCAACAACATCGTCTATCCCACAGCGGAAATGGGGGATCTGGGCGGAGACCCCTGGGGCTTCATCAAGGACATTCACGAGGAAGACCCTTCCAGGCGCTACAAGATGGGCATCTACCAGCAGCGCATGACCGAGGACGCGCCCCGGTTCGACGAGACCGGGATGAGCGTCGAGGAACGCAACAAGGCGCGCAAGATTTTCCTGGAAAAAATAAAGGACCACCACGGGATGTACTCCCTCTTCTCGGCCGACGGCATCCACTGGAAGCTGGGCGAGGAGATCTGCGTTCCCCGGGGGGGCGACGGAGGAACCCTGGTCCACGATCCCATGCAGGGGCGCTACATCGCCACCTCGCGCCGCTACGGCACCATCCTGGACCACTTCGTGGTGGAGTGGAAGAAGTACCGCCGCGTCATCGCCATGTCCACCAGCCCCGACTTCGTCCACTGGACTGCGCTCAAGACCGTGTTGAAGCCGGACGACTTCGACCACCCCATGGACCAGTTCTACGTGATGACCCCCTTCGTCTACGGGAACCAGTACCTGGGGTTCCTGGGCGTGCTCCAATCCGCGGCCGAGCTGGGACCCACCCAACTGGTGGCCGCCCGCGACTTGGACCACTGGCAGCGGGTCGGCAGGCGCGAGGAGTTTCTTCCGGTGGGGTCTCCCGGTTCCTGGGACTGCGCCTGGGCGACCTTCTCGGCCAACCCTCCCGTTCTCAGGGGCGACACCCTGTACATGTGGTACTCGGGCCGACCGCAGGCCCATGGGACCCAGGGCATGTTCGAGAGCTTCATCGGTGTGGCGACCCTGCGCAAGGACGGGTTCGTGGCCCTGCGCTGCGGCATCCGTGGAGGAGAGGTCATGACCGAGCCCATCATGGTCACTGCTCCCAGGCTTTACATCAACGCCGCCGCCCCCTTTGCCAGGGTGCTGGTGCGGGTGATCGACGATATGGAGGAGGCGCCGGGATTTTCCTTCGAAGCCTGCAACGGCCTGATATGCGGCGACGAGGTGAGTTGTGAGATTACCTGGGGCGAGGAGGGCAGGGATCTTTCCCGCTTCGCCGGCCGCAGGATCCGCCTGCACATCCAGTCCGACAACGCCGCCAGCCTCTATTCCTACAGGTTGGGGGAAGAAGGTTGAACCGCAATACTTTGCCAAGGAGATATCCATGACCGAACCGATTCGCATGATCGTGGCGGGGGCAGGCCGCGGCCGCAGCCACCTGAGGAGTTTCATTGAACTCCCCGCTCAGTTCGAGGTGGCCGGGCTGGTCGATCTGGACCCCGGCCGGCTCGCCGAGGCGCTGGAGCATTTCAGCCTGCCTGCGGGAATGGGATACCGTTCCTTCGACGAGGCGCTGGCGGAATCCGACTGCGACGGTGTGATGATCGCCACTTGGGCCCGGACCCACGAAGAGCTGATCGAGAAGGCCCTGCTGGCGGGCAAGCACGTCCTGGTCGAGAAGCCCTTCGCGGTAGAGCTGGAATCGGCGCGGCGGCTGCTCGACACCGCCGAGTCCCGCGGCCTCAAGATCGCGGTCACACAGCAGTGGCGCTACCTGCCGGGACAGCGCACGGTGCGCCGCCTGCTGGGCGCCAACGCCTTCGGGACCCCGCAGACGGGACACATGGTCTCCTACAAGGCGCGAGGCGCGGAGTACCCCGACTCCCCCTATTCCCAACTGTGGCAGATGACCGTCCACGAGGTGGACTCGCTGATTGCGATGATGAACCAGCCCGTGGTCGAGGTCCATGGCCACGCCTACCGCCCTCCGGAGACCACGTGGAGGCGCGAAGCGGCGGTCACCGCGGAGCTGACATTCGAGAACGGCTGCCGCATGGCCATGGTATCCACTTCGGACGCGCGCACCCACTGGTGCGAATTCCGGGTGGAGTGCGCCAGGGCTGCCCTGGTCTACCGCGGCCAGGGCGGATTCGGCCCCGAAGAGGAGCTGTTCCATGGCGAGGATCGCCAGACCGGCCTGCGGCCCCTGGCCATCGACGAAAATCTCGACCGCTCCCCCCTGGACCGCCAGGTGGCCTCCAGCTTCGCCGCCTGGCTGCGGGGCGGTCCCGAACCCGAAACCAGTGGCAGGAACAACCTGCAGGTTCTGAGCGTCCTCGACGGGATCATCCGCTCCGGCGCCGCCAACAGGCCGGTGGAGCTTCGCCCCACCTGATCGAGACCGAAACGAGAGGAGTTGCACCATGAGCACCCAGACAGTTGCCGCCTCAAAAGTGCCGAATATCGTCGGCGGACGGGAGGTGGAGAGCATATCCGAGCGCATTCTGCCCCTGCGGGCCCCGGCCACGGGCGGCGCCATCGCCGAGGTCCCGGTGACCACCGCGGCGGAGCTCGACGCGGTGGTGGAGAGTGCGGCCGCCGCCCAGGAGGAGTGGGGAGCCCAGACCACCAAGGAGCGGGTACAGGTTATGTACAGGGCAAAGGCCATCTTCGAGGAACGAACGGAGAGCCTGGCGGAGCTGATAAGCCTCGAGAACGGCAAGACCGAGGAAGAAGCTACGGCCAGCGTCGGGCGCGGCATCGAGTGCATCGAGTTCGCCACCAGCCTGCCGCAGATCGCCGCCGGGAACGTGCTCGAGGTAAGCCGCGGCATCGAGTGCAAGACCCTGCGCTATCCCCTGGGGGTGGTCGCCGGGATCACCCCGTTCAACTTTCCCGCCATGGTGCCGCTGTGGATGGCCCCCATGGCCATCGGCCTGGGCAACGCCTTCATCCTCAAGCCATCCGAGCAGACGCCCCTGGGAGGCGTGGAGGTGGCCAGGCTCTTCGCCGAAGCCGGGTTGCCGGCAGGCATATTTTCGGTAGTCCATGGAGATGCCGAAATTGTCGAAGCCCTCTGCGACCATCCCGGCATCGCCGCCCTCGGCTTCGTAGGCTCGACCCCGGTTGCCCGCAAGGTATATGACCGCGGCTGCGCGGCCGGAAAGCGGGTGCGCGCCATGGGCGGGGCCAAGAACCACCTGGTGGTGATGCCCGACGCCGATCCGGAGACCACCGCCGCCAACATCATCGCATCCTCCACCGACTGCGCCGGCCAGCGCTGCATGGCCGCGAGCGTGCTTCTGGCCGTGGGAGCCACCGATCACATCGTCGACAAGGTGCGGGAGAAGATGGCCGGCATGGAGGCCGGCAGGGACATTGGCGCGGTGATCAGCGACAAGGCGCTTCGGCGCATCGAAGGATATATCGACCGGGCCGAGGCCGACGGCGCCGAAGCGGCGGTGGACGGGCGCCGATCCATCTCCGCGGAGGCGCATCCCGAAGGCCATTATGTCGGCCCCTCGCTCATTGACCACGCCGCCCCGGATCACGAGGCCGCCTGCGACGAGATCTTCGGTCCGACCCTTACCGTCATTCGCTGCAGGGACCTGGACGAGGCCCTGGAGATCGAGAACGCCAATCCGTACGGCAACGCCGCGGCCATCTACACCAACTCCGGCGCAGTCGCCCAGCATTTCAGCGAACGCGCCAGCTCCGGCATGATCGGAATCAACATCGGTGTGCCGGTGCCGCGGGAACCTTTCGCCTTCGGGGGCTGGAACCAGAGCAGCTTCGGAGGCGACATAACCGGTCCCGGCGCCATCGACTTCTGGTCCAAGTCGAAAAAAATCACCACCAAGTGGTCGGACCAGTACCGCAAGGACTGGATGAGCTGAAGGCGGAGGGCTGGACCTGAAATTCTCCCGACACAGACCGGAACGGCCGGACCCGGCCGCTTCCCTCGCCGGGTGCACCGTGGAGAGGACGGAAACATGATCAGACTGGCGGCCATGAGCAGCGTATGTCCAGACTGGACCCTGGACCAGGTAGTGGAGGGAATGCACCGCCACGGCTACCAGGGGCTCGAGCCGCGGGTGGAATGGGGCCACGCATGCGGCATCGAGGCCACCCTCAGCGGCCGGGAGCGGGAGCGGATCCGGTCTCGAATGGAGGCCGAAGGGCTGGAGGTCTGCTGTATCGCCAGCGGCGCGCGGATGGCCGCATCCGACCCTGCCGAGCGCGCCGGTCAAATTGAGGAGGTCAAGAAATACATCGACCTCGCGGCCGACCTGGGCTGCAGCCTGGTGAGGGTCTTCGGGGGGGAACGGGACCGGCGCCTCGAGTTGATGGCGGTGGTCGACTACGTGGTGGAGGGATTTGCCCAGGTGCTGCCCGCCGCCGAAAGCCGCGGTGTGACCCTGCTCCTGGAGACCCACGACGAATGGTGCGCCTCGGCCCCGGTGCGCGCAGTGGTGGAGCGGGCGGGAAGTTCCCACCTGCGGATTCTGTGGGACTTCATGCACCCGCAGCGGGTTATGGAGGAGGTGGAGGAGAGCTTCCAGGTGCTGGGCAAGTACACCCTCCATGCCCACGTTCACGACGGCCGCATCGTCGACGGCCAGGTTGAGGTCAGCGCCGCTCTGGGCGCCGGGACCTTCGACTACCGGACCCCGCTGCGCCTGCTCGCCGCCGAGGGATTCGACGGCTACTGCTCGGTCGAGGTGATTCACGAGCCGGGAAGCAGCCACGACGCCGACGCGGTGCTCGCCCAGCACGCCATCGAGCTGCGGCCGCTGCTGGGTACCTGACCGGGCATCGGCTCCCCCGGCCGGCGAGGGCGAGGACCGCGCGGCCGTTCGGCGAATATCGGAAGGCTGGCGCATCCTCACGGAGCAGGACGTATCGGCGAGGGACCGGAACCTTTGCTGTCGGACCGCGCCCTACAATGGCTTCAGTTCGTCCCCCTCCAGCCTCCGGTAGAAGCAGCCCAACCTCGCCTTCCCGTCCCCTCCCCTGGTGTGGCAGGCACCGGCTCCGCGCAGCCTCACCAGGTAGAGGAGGGAATTCTGCTCGCAGTTGACCCGCACTTCCACCAGGTCCAGGAATTCCCCGGAGGTCGCGCCCTTGACCCAGAGTTCGTTGCGCGAGGTGCTCCAGAAGGTAGCCACCTTGTGCTCAAGGGTATGCTCCAGGGCGGCCTGGTTGGCATAGGCCACGAGAAGGACCTCTTTGCTAACCTCGTCCTGCACCGCCACCGGCACCAGGTCTTCGCCGCAGCGGGCGACCTTTCCGAGCTTGTCGAAGTCCAGCAGCAGCCTGCCTCCTTCCTCCACCTCCCGGCTCCCCGCCTGGGACCTATCCTTTGCGCTCATCGATTTCCTCCCTCTGTGTCGCCACCCCGGATTCGCTGGAACAGTGGCCCGCACGGCCTGATCGGATTCTGCCCCAGGACCTCCAGGATGCGGCGAGGGGTTCGGGGCAGGAAGGGTGCCAGCCAGAATCCTAATAGGTTACAACTCGGCGGTCCGGCAGTCCAGGCGGCCCTACGGCGGCCTGTTTCCCCTCTCAATGGGGATTGACGAACCTCCTAGGGTCCCGTCGCAGAGATAGGTTGACGCAATTGGGCCGCCGAGGCGCCCGGCTCACAAGGCGCCTGAGCGAGTCGTACCAGTGGTGTACGGCGAGTGAAGGCAACGCCGTGAGCCGGGATGGATCGGCGGAATAATGGCGACATATCTCTGCGACGGGACACTAGCGCAGCAGCACGAGCTTGCGGGTCAGAGCCTCCTCGGCCGTCACCAGCCGGTAGAAGTAGATGCCGCTGGCCAGGGGACGCCCCTCCGCGCCGCGGCCGTCCCAGTGGATGCGGTGCAGACCCGCAGGCTGGGGGCCCTGATGCAATACCGCCACGCGCTGGCCGGTCAGGGCATACACCTCCAGCCGCGCATGGCCGGGGGCAAGAAGGAAGTAGGGGATCACCGTCTGGCTGTTGAAGGGATTGGGTGCGTTCTGCTGAAGCTGCGGGCCTTCGGGAAGCCCGATCAGCTTCGCCGCCAGGGCCAGCAGCTTGGCCCGCGCCGGCTGGCCGAAGGCGTCGGCGAAAATGAAGAAGTCGCCGAAGTCCACCACCCCGCTGCCGTCCAGGTCGAAGCGCGGGTCGGTGCCGCCGAAGGCGTCGGCGAAGAGGAAGAAGTCGGCGAAATTGGTCACCCCGTCCCCGTCGAAATCGGTAGAAGTTTCTGCGAGGGCACTGAAGATAACCGGCTCCAGCTCGGCCACTGTTACTTCGACGGTATTGGTCCCCGAACCGCGCCCAAGGGTCAGAGTGCTTGAGGCGCGCCCGCTGGAATCGGTGGTGGCGGTGGTTGTGGAAAGAGTCCCACCTCCCGAGGCGACGGCGAAGGTGACCTGGGCACTCGCCAGGGGGTTCCCGTTCTGATCCCTGACCTCGACCACGAAGGGCTCGGTCAACGAAACTCCTGCTGGGCCCTGCTGCCCCTCGCCGGAAAACTTTGTAAATGCCTGGGGAATGGCTATCCCTACAGCGGTGAAAGTCACCGGATCGAGATCACCAACCGTTGCAGTTACTGTGTTGATCCCCGGCGTGCGTCCCAAAGTCAGGGTGGTGGAGGCGCGGCCGCGCCAGGCCGACAAAGCCGTCCCTACGGACAGGCTCCCATCGCCTGCAGTTACGGCGAAGGTGACCTCCGCCCCATCAAATGGAGAGCCATTCTGGTCAAGCACCGGAGACCACTATAGGACTGGTCAATTGGCTTCCCGCTGGTCCTTGCTGATTGTCGCCCGCGATCTTCGTCAGGGTCCGCGGATGGGGGAGAGCGAGCCGCATATCCCAAAGCAGGATGGAGCCATCATGCGACGCGGAGGCAAGAAGGGAACCATCGGGCGAAAACAACACCTCGCTGATGAAGTGCCCATGCCCTTTCAAGATGGCTAAATTGGCCCCGGTCGCTAGGTCCACCAACCTGACCTTATTATCCTGAGAACCGGTGGCGAACATGGTTCCGTCGGGTGAAAAGGAAAGGGCCTCGATGATATCTCCCTCAAGAGTGCCAATCTCGGTACCTGTGTCCAGGTCCCACTTTTTTATCTGGTAATCCCCGGGCTGCCCGGTCCCGGAAATCAGGGTAGCCCCGTCCGGGGAAAACGATAGGGAGGAAATTGGGTACTTATGGCCTTCAAACATAGCGGTGGTGTTGCCGGTCGCCACGTCCCAGACCCTGACACCTCCGGCATAAGACCCGGAAGCGATGGATTCCCCATCGGGAGAAAACAACACCGCGCTGACAGCCCGCCTGTGGCCTGTAAGCGTTGCGATTTTTTCTCTTGTCTCCACTTGCCAAAGATTGACATATCCATCCGCATCCCCGGAAGCGAGAACCCTGCCATCCGGAGAAAAGGATAACGCAATAACCGAATGCCCATGATCAAGAATCGCGATGGTGGTGCGCGTCTCAAGGTCCCACAGCCTGATCGTGCCATCAGAGGACGCGGAGGCAACGGTGGTCCCGTCGGGAGAAAAAGACACTGATTCAACATTCCTGCTATGACCTTCAAGGGTGGCAATATTGGCGTGCGTCTCAATGTCCCACAGCCTGACCGTGCCGTCCTCTTCCCCTGAGGCAAGGGTTCTCCCATCGGGAGAAAAGGACACCGACGTCCCCGGGGATGTCTGTCCCCTTAGGGTGGTGATGTGCGTCTCGGTTCCCACATCCCACAATTCGATCCGCGAGATACTGGTGCCAGAGGCAAGAATCTTCCCATCGGGGGAAATGGACACGTATTTTACTCTGGCTCTTGCCCCAAGGGTGGCTTTGAGGCTACCTGTCGCCAAGTCCCACAGGGTGAGCCCACCACCACCACTCCCGCCACCCGACCCCAAGGCCAGAGTTGTGCCGTCTGGAGAAAAGGACACCGAATTGACCAATTCCATTGGCAGCAGCGAGAGTTCATCCAATGTCACCGCATCGTACAGCCACAGGCCGACACCACTCGCCACGGCGAAGATTTTCCCGTCAGGTGAGTAGGCAACCGCCCTGTGGCTGTGGCCGACTCTTCCTCTTGCCAGCCGGATGATGGCGGCCTCGGGCAGATGCCATGTGGGATAGTTCCCCTCCGGGACCGACACGGAAGGGGTCCCAACCCCCACAGAGTTGAAAACCAGATGCTCCAGCCCTGCGACGGATACCTCAACCGTGTTTGGTCCCGGGATGGAGCTAAGAGTTAGGATTCTTTCAATGCTTCATCGGCATCTGTCGTAGCCTTCTCCACGGCAAACCTGGCACCGATCAGCCCGTCACCCGCGGTGACCCTGAATGTAACCTCGGCACCATTTAGCGGATTGCCGTTCTGATCTCTCACTTCAACGACGAAGGGATTATCCAACGGTTCACCGGGTGTGCCCTGCTGATTGTCTCCCGAGATTTTCACTATCATTTGGGGACGGGGGCCCGTCCACTCGGAGACGTTCCAAACCCTGACGATTCCTCCCCTGGTTCCCGATGCCAGGGTCGTGCCATCGCCTGAAAACGCCAGCGACGAAACCGGAGCCGTATGGCCGAATTCGACGTGAATCTCCTTCGTATGAATGTCCCAAATTTTGGCCGTTCTATCGCCTGACCCGGATGCGACGGAAGACCCGTCGGGGGAAATCGCCAGCGCGGTGACTACATCCGCATGACCTTCGAAGGAGGAGCTCGGTTGCCGGGTGGCCACGTCCCACAGCTTGACCGACCTATCCAATGAACCGGAGGCGAGAGTTCTTCCATCCGGAGAAAACGATACCGAGCTGACCCAATCCCTATGACCCTCGAGCGTGGCGATAGTCCGGCGGGCGGCTACATCCCAGAGTTTGACGGTCCGATCATACGACCCGGAGGCCAGGGTTCCGCCGTCAGGGGAAAAGGAGAGGGAAGTGACCAATCCTGTATGCCCTTCCAGCGTGGCGATGGACTGTCGCCTGCCAACGTCCCAAAGCCTTATCGAATTATCCTCTGACCCGGAAGCGAGGGTTCTGCCGTCGGGAGAAAAGGAGAGCGAGGTGACCACCCCAGAATGCCCCGCCAGTGTGGCGATGGACTGCCGCCTGCCAACGTCCCACAGCGTTACATCCGATCCTGAGCTGACGGAAGCAAGAGTCGTTCCATCGGAAGATAGCGCAACAGGATGGGCCCCCGAAAAGGTGGCAGTATCTGTTCCCGTCTCGACATCCCACAACTTGACCGTACCGTCAAGCGACCCGGTGGCAAGAGATGTTCCATCGCGGGAAAACGACATGGACCCAACCTCGTTCACATGCCCCTCGAGCTTGGCGACCTGGTTCTGCGGGATCTCCACAAGGTCAAAGGAAGCGCGCCTGACGTTTCCGTCCGTATCGATGACCTCCACTTGAATCGGACGAAAGACGTAGGAGAAGAAAAAAGTGGCCGCATCGTCCTCAAAATCGAGATCGACGATCGCCTCCTTCTGTCCCTCCAATCCACGACACGCTTTCAATTCGGAAAACCCGGCTGCAAGGTGAAGGTCATGGGTGGTAGTGAACACCAGAATTTGGTGCAGGCCGTCTGGATCACTGACCTTGAACTGGACTGAGAAGCTCGTAGCGCCAGCCGGATACTCAGGTGTTGAAAGAAACTCGACGGTTGGTCCTTGCCCAACCTCAGTTGAGACCTGGGGATTGAAATAAGGGTGCACGGACAGAAATTCGGCAGCGCACGCCGACAGGGTATTACCAGGCGACCCATACGACATGATGTAGGCATTGTCGCGAAAGTCGTGCGCCAGACCGAAGGCGTGTCCGAGTTCATGGGCAACCGTATCCCAGGTAAAATCCCCTCCATCCGATGCTTGCCCTCCAGTTTTGCCCAAACTACCTCCTTGTGGGATCACAGCGCGACTGATGTCATGTAGGCGACGTAAATATTGGCAAAGGTATCATACACTTGTTCGATCTCGCCAAACACTGTCGAATGTGGATCGTTGAGATAGTGGTTGTCGGGATGTAGGCCTTGCAGGCGGTGGACGATTGGCTGGCCATCGGCATCGGTTTCAAAGCGGAAGGTCATGTCCTCATTTCCGTGAGCCTGCATCTGCTGGGAATAAAAAGCCTGAACCCGTCGGATGATCCTCTTCATCCTCTCGTCGACCTCGACACGGAACGGCCTGTCGTTGGGCGCGAAATAGATCATTCGCACCGTGCGCGGCTCGCCCACGCTTAAATCCGTCACCGGCTTGGCGGCCTTGCGGACGCGCTCCCCCTCCTCTAATTGGAGCGGATGGCAGAAGCGGGTGCTATCAACAGGCGAGGGAGATGCGTATCCAACCGCA
The DNA here is from genome assembly GCA_965208105.1 of Candidatus Latescibacterota bacterium. Taxonomy (GTDB): domain Bacteria; phylum Latescibacterota; class UBA2968; order UBA8231; family UBA8231. Next base: position 4,421,599 of record OZ242318.1, on the reverse strand, counting down.
TGGAGAGAAAGCAATAGACCGAGCGAAATAAAAAAGCGAATAGGGAAGACGATGGAATTCATGTGGATCCTCCACAGTTTTTCTATGTTCAGTTTATGCAGGACTTAGTGGCCTGGGACTCAGGTAAAAGCTTGAGACTTCATTCCTCCCGGAATTGCCAAAAATTGCCAACCATCTGTGGCACGAAAGGGGATATACTGCGATGTTGATCTGGAGCAGGGAACATTGGGCTGGCTGCGGCCATGGCTCCTGTTGCCGTCAAAGGAATACTCACTGCAATGAGCCCACCCGCTATAGCGCAGAAATATCCGTTCATCAGCGGATCCCTCCTCATCGGTTTTTCTTTATCGAGCCTTGAGAGGACACCTCCCCTGAAACGGATTTAAGTAATTGATGATTTGATTTATGTACGTAAGTAACCAACCCCGAATTTCCTTCCCCTCGTCGAGGCAGGCGGGGCATTCATTGTCTGGGCTAATCCACAGCATTGATTTATTAAATCCCCAAAAGCTTGAGAGCCGATCTCCAATCTGATAGTTTTGAATCTCCTCCTTTTCCTGCGATCGCGGACACATGCTGCTCATCTTCGAAGGCCCCCCCGCCCTTTCCGACTTTCGCCGCGCCGCCCTGCTCCAGCGCTGCCGCGGCGTCCTGCCCCGGCTCTCCGGCCTCAGCGCCATCCACCTGTATCTCGTCCATCTGAAACGGGCGCTTGACCCGGGTGGGCATGCACGCCTGGAACAGATTCTCCAGGCGCGCAGCGCCGCACCGGCTGACGGGAGCGCCGCGGTGCTGGTCTGTCCGCGCCCCGGGACCATCTCGCCCTGGTCCAGCAAGGCCACCAACATTCTGCACCACTGCGGCATGGACGCGGTGGTGCGCATCGAGCGCGGCACCGCCTACCGCTTCGAGACCGCAGGAAGCCTCTCCATGCACGACCTCGAGCCCCTGTTGCCCCTGGTCCACGACCGCATGACCGAAGCGGTGGTGGAGGACCCCGAGGTTCTCTTCCGCGACGTGGCGCCCCGGCCACTGGAGCGCATCGCCCTGCTCGAGCGCGGGCGCGGGGCCCTGGAAGCGGCCGATGCCGCCATGGGCCTGGCCCTTTCTCCGGAGGAAATGGACTATTTCCACCAGGTCTTCCGGAGGCTCGGGCGCGACCCGACCGACGTGGAGCTGATGATGTTCGCGGTGGTCAACTCCGAGCACTGCCGCCACAAGATCTTCAACGCCGCCTGGCGCATCGACGGCCGCCGCCAGGAACGCTCCCTCTTCGAGATGATCCGCAATACCCACGCGCGCAATCCCGGAGGCTGCGTCAAGGCCTATGCCGACAACGCCGGTGTAATCGAGGGCTTCAGGGTGGCCCGCTTTCAGCCGCTCGAGGCGGAGGACCATCGCTACCGCTTCAGCGACAAACTCTCCCACATCGTGCTCAAGGTCGAAACCCACAACCACCCCACCGCCATCTCGCCTTACCCCGGAGCCTCCACCGGGGTCGGCGGCGAGATCCGCGACGAGGGATCCACCGGAACCGGCGCACGATCCCAGGCCGGCCTCTGCGCCTACTTCACCTCCCACCTCCACATCCCCGGCTGCATCCAGCCGTGGGAAGAGGAGCGCAGCGAGTTTCCCTCCCGACTGGCCACTCCCCTGGAGATCATGACCGAGGCGCCCATCGGCGCGGCGGCCTTCGGCAACGAGTTCGGGCGTCCCAACATCTGCGGCCTCTTCCGCACCTTCGAGGGGGTGGTGGACGGGCGCCACCGCGGATATCACAAGCCCATCATGGTGGCCGGCGGGGTCGGCCTCATCGACGCCGGGCACGTGGAAAAGAAGGAGCTGCGCCAGGGGGACTACGTGATCCAGTTGGGGGGGCCGGCCATGCTCATCGGCCTGGGAGGGGGAGCCGCCTCCAGCATGGACAGCGGCAGCAACGCGGAGGACCTGGACTTCGCCTCGGTGCAGCGCGACAACCCGGAGATGCAGCGCCGCTGCCAGGACCTGATCGACCGCTGCATCTCCCTGGGACGCGACAACCCCATCCGCAGCATCCACGACGTCGGCGCCGGAGGGCTCTCCAACGCCTGCCCCGAGCTGGTGGAGAAGAGCGGCGCCTGCTTCGACCTGCGCGCCGTCCACAACGACGATCCCGGCATGAGCCCCATGCAGATCTGGAGCAACGAAGCCCAGGAGCGCTACGTCCTGGTAATCGGCCGCGCCGACCTCCGGCGCTTCGCCGCCCTGGCGGAGCGCGAGCGCTGCCTGTTCGCGGTGATCGGCGAGATCAGCGGCGACGGCAAGCTCACCCTGCGCGACCCGCTCGGCGCCGAGGTGCCCATCGACGGCCTCGACCTGGAGATCATTCTGGGCAAGCCTCCCAGAATGGAGCGCGACGTCCGCCGCGGCGGCGAGAAGCTGGCGCCCCTCGACCTTTCCGGCGTTTCCATTCCGGAGGCTGCCGCCCGCGTGCTGCGCTTTCCCGCGGTGGCCGCCAAGACCTTCCTGGTCACCATCGCCGACCGCAGCGTCACCGGCCTCGTCGCCCGCGACCAGATGGTCGGCCCCTACCAGGTGCCCGTCGCCGACGCCGCCGTCACCGCAGCCTCCTTCAAGGGCTACCGGGGATCGGCCATGGCCATGGGCGAGCGCGCCCCGCTGGCCCTGATCGACTCCCCCGCCGCCGGGCGCATGGCGGTGGCCGAGGCCATCGCCAACATCGCCGCGGCGTCCATCGGCCCCATAGGCCGCGTAAAGCTGGCGGCCAACTGGATGTGCGCCTGCGGCGAGGAGGGCGAGGACGCCCGGCTCTTCGACACGGTGCGCGCCCTGGGAATGGAGTTCTGCCCCGCCCTGGGGGTGGCCATACCCGTGGGCAAGGACAGTCTCTCCATGCGCACCCTGTGGCGCGGCCGCGGCGGCGAGTCCCGCAAGGTGACCGCCCCCCTCAGCCTGGTGATCTCGGCTTTCGCCCCGGTGCTGGACATCCGCCGCACCTTGACGCCGGAGCTCAAGAAAACCCCGGGCGCCAGGCTGGCGCTCATCGACCTGGGCGGCGGCCGCAACCGCCTGGGCGCATCGGCCCTGGCGCAGGTATACGGCAAGCTGGGCGACGCCGCCCCTGACATCGACCCCGGCGACCTGGGGCGCTTCTACCACGCCGTCCAGGAGATGATCGGAAGCGGCCTGCTGCTGGCCTACCACGACCGCTCCGACGGCGGCCTCTTCGTCACCGTGGCGGAGATGGCCTTCGCCAGCCGCAGCGGCCTCGCTCTCGACATCACTTCTCTCGGCGGCGATCCGCTGGCGGTCCTGTTCTCCGAGGAGGCCGGGGCGGTGATCCAGTACGATGAGGAACGGGAGACGGAGGTCAGAGAAGTATTGGGCGAGTATTCCCTTCTGGAAATCTTCCATCCTCTTGGTCAGCCCGACGACTCGGGCCAGCTGCAGATCCATCAGGGAAATAATTGCATTTACAGAGACTCCGTCGCCGCCCTGCAGCAGGCCTGGTCCGAGCTCACCTTCCTCATGCAGGCCCACCGTGACAACCCGGACTGCGCCCGGGAGGAGTACGAGGCCATCGCCGACGGCGCCGACCCCGGCCTGCAGTTCAGAGCCACGGGGGGCGTCCTCCCCGCCCGCAACGGCGGTCCGCGGCCGCGGGTGGCCATCCTGCGCGAGCAGGGCATCAACGGCCAGGTGGAAATGGCCGCCGCCTTCGACGCGGCCGGCTTCGGCGCGGTGGACGTAACCATGACCGACCTGCAGGCTGGCCGTGCCCGCCTCGACGACTTCCAGGGACTGGTGGCCTGCGGCGGATTCAGCTACGGCGACGTCCTCGGCGCCGGCGCCGGCTGGGCCCGCTCCATCCTCTTCAACCAGGACATGCGCTCCAGCTTCGCCGCCTTCTTCGCGCGCCCCGATACCTTCACCCTGGGAGTGTGCAACGGCTGCCAGATGCTCTCCCACCTCCGCGAGCTGATACCCGGCGCAGAGCTCTGGCCATCCTTCCTGCACAACCGCTCGGAGCAGTTCGAAGCGCGCCTGGCCACGGTGGAAATTCTCGAAAGCCGCTCCATCCTCTTCCGCGGGATGGCCGGCTCGCGCCTGGGGATCGCCTGCGCCCACGGCGAGGGCCGCGCCGCCTTCGCCGATTCGCAAGCCATGTCCCGCGCCATGGCGGAGGGACAGGTCTGCATGCGCTTCGTGGACAACCACGGCGCGCCCACCGAGCGCTACCCTTGCAACCCCAACGGCTCGCCGCGGGGCATCACCTCCCTGACCAGCAGCGACGGCCGCGCCACCATCATGATGCCCCATCCCGAGCGCGTCTTCCGCAACGTCCAGCTCTCCTGGAAGCCCGAAGATTGGAGCGGGGAGGACAGCCCCTGGCTGCGGCTGTTCCAGAACGCCCAGGCCTTCTGCCGCGATTGACATGCGGCCGCGGCGGCCCTACTTTCAGGCCCCGGAATTCGAGCCGCCGCACCCGGGTGGCGCAGAAAACCATCACCGCACCGCACTTCCTATTGGCACTCACGGGAGATAATCGACATGTCCAGCACCCTGGTTCACATCGGCGTCCGGGCCACCGACCTGGACAAGACCATTCGCTTCTGGCGCGACGGCCTGGGACTGCAGGTGGCCGCCAGGCAGGGGACCTGCTTCGATCTCACCGACGGCCTCCACAACTTCCGCGTCTTCCAGCACAGCGGCCCGGAGCGGCCAGGTCACGTCAGCGGCATGCTGGACTACCTCCACATCGGCGTCCGCGTAGCCGACCTGGAGGAGGCCGCCCGGCGCCTGCGCGACATGGGCTTCGAAATCTTCTCCGACGGCCTGAGCGGCAAGTCCCCCCTCGATCCCGACAATCTCCGCCAGGGCGCATTCAAGGTGGAGGACCCCGACGGCATCACCGTCGACGTCACCTCCAGCACAGACCAGTGGCCCGGGGTGGAGCTGGAACAATCCTGAAGCTGGGTGGATGTCTGAGGCCTAATCGTACCCGCGGGGATTCCCTGATTGCCAGCGCCAGGTGTCGGCGCACATGGCGTCCATGTCGTGCAACGCCGCCCAGCCAAGCTCCTCCCTCGCCCGCGATACCCCGGCATAGCTGACGGCGATGTCGCCCGGTCGGCGCTCCACGATCCGGTAGGGCACCTTCCTTCCGCTGGCCTTCTCGAAGGCTGATATCACTTCCAGAACACTGTAGCCGCGTCCGGTGCCCAGGTTGTAGGCGCGGACTCCTGGATTGGAGGAGAGAGCCTCCAGGGCCTTCAGGTGGCCGCGGGCGAGATCGACCACGTGGATGTAGTCGCGGATGCCGGTGCCGTCGGGGGTGGGCCAGTCGGCGCCGAATACGGCGAGCTCGGAAAGCCGGCCGGCGGTCACCTGGGCGATGTAGGGTAGGAGGTTGTTGGGCACGCCGGCGGGGTCTTCTCCGATCTGTCCGCTGGGATGGGCCCCTATGGGATTGAAGTATCTCAGAAGAGTGATCTCCCAACTTTCATCGGCCCGATGGAGGTCGCGCAGAACCTCTTCGCTCATCCATTTCGAGCGGCCGTAGGGATTGACCGGAACAAGCGGAGCATCCTCCTCGATGGGCACGGCGCCGGGATTGCCGTAGACCGTGGCGGAGGAGCTGAATATCAGCTTCCTGACCTCGAACTCGTTCATCACCGCGGCCAGGTTCAGGGTCCCGGTGAGGTTGTTGTGGTAGTAGTGCAGGGGCCTGGCCACCGATTCGCCCACGGCCTTGAGGGCGGCGAAATGAACCACCGCGTCGATGGAAGAGCGGCGGAACACGGTCTCCAGGGCCTTGCGGTCGAGGAGGTCCACCTGGTGGAACTCCAGGCTTCTGCCGCTCAGCTTCTGCACCCGCTGCAGGGATTCTTCCCTGCTGTTGGCGAGGTTGTCGACCACCACGACTTCGCACCCAGCCCGCAGCAACTCCAGGCAGGTGTGACTGCCGATATAGCCGGCCCCGCCGGTCACCAGCACTCGCATGAACGATCTTCCTCCGCAGAGCCTCTTCCGAGAAATCGAACAAAGGTCTCAACAGGAAATATAAGCAATCGCCCATCCATTCCCATTTGTGCTGCGGATGGAAGTCGGCCATGGCTGAAATTTTACCGGGATTCCCCTCATTCCTCCCGGTTCCCACGGCGGCCTTGAAAACATGAAGGAAACCTCCTATTCTAGACCATACCATCCCTTTGCAAAGCCGAGGACCCCCGCATCGTGATACGCCAGGCCAGCCCCGATGACAGCCCTTCCCCCCAACCCGTATCCGCCTTTCTGGGCTCTCTCAAACGCAGCGTCCTCGCCCATTCCCTGGTGCACGAGGAGACCATCCAGCCGCACCCGGAGCACCTGGCGGACGGCATGGACCACCTGCCTGCAGAGATTGCCCGGGTGGTCGCCGCCGCCGGGGTCCCGGCCCTGTACAGCCACCAGGCCGAGGGCATCGAAAGAGCCTGGAAGGGCGAGCACGTGGCCCTGGCCACACCCACGTCAAGCGGCAAGACCCTGGTCTACAACGCGCCGGTGATCGCCTCCCTCCTGCGGGACCCGGGCGGCAGGGCGCTTTACATCTTTCCGCTCAAGGCCCTGGAGCAGGACCAGTTCGACGAGCTCAAGACCCTGCTGGGGCGCCTCGACCGGGGACTGCGGGTGGACATCTACGACGGCGACACCACCGCCCATCGCCGATCCAAAATCAAGGCCGCGCCGCCGCACGTGCTCATCACCACTCCGGACATGCTGCACGCCGCCCTGCTCGCCTTCCACGAGCACTGGGCATCCTTCTTCGCCGCGCTCAAATACGTCGTCATCGACGAGCTCCACACCTACAGCGGAGTCTTCGGCTCCCACGTCCTCCATCTCTTCCGCCGCTTCAACCGCGTCTGCGCCTCCTACGGCAGCGCCCCCACCTACATCGCCTGCTCGGCCACCATCGGCAACCCCGAGGAGCTGGCTTCCAGGCTGGTGAACCGGACCTTCCACCCCATAGTGGATAACGGCGCACCCAGCGCCCCGCGCCACTTCGTCTTCCTCAACCCCGGGGAGAGCCCCAACACCCTGGCGGCGCAGCTGCTGCAACAGAGCGTGGGACGGAGTTTCCGCACCATCGTCTTCACCCGCGCCCGGGTCATCACCGAGCTCATCTACCGCTGGGCCACGGCCAAGCGCCCCGACCTGCGCCCCCTCATCAGCTCCTATCGCGCCGGCTACCTGCCCGAGGAGCGGCGCCAGATCGAAGCCGCGCTCAACAGCGGCGACCTGGTCGGGGTGGTATCGACCTCCGCCCTCGAGCTGGGGATCGACCTGGGCAGCCTGGACGTGTGCATCCTGGTGGGCTATCCCGGCTCCATCGTCAGCACCTGGCAGCGCGCCGGGAGGGTGGGCCGCTCCAGCCGCGAGTCCCTGATCATTCTCATCGCCAGCAAGGACGCCTTGGACCAGTTCTTCATGAAGCACCCGGGGCAATTCTTCGGGCGCTCCTTCGAGGACGCCGTGGTCGACCCTGCCAACCCCTACATCCTCAAAAGCCATCTGGCCTGCGCCGCGCGCGAGCTGCCCCTCGCCCTGCACGAGGCCGAATACGACCTCCCGGGCTGGCGCCAGGCCCTGGAGGAACTGGTGGAAGAGGGCGTCCTGCTGCAGAGCGCGGAGGGCGACGCCTGGTACGCGGCGCGGCGGCGGCCGCATCGCCTGGTCAACATGCGCGCCATCGGCGAGGCCTGGACCATCTGCCGCCAGGATACGACGAAGGTCATCGCCACGGTGAGCGGCAGCCAGGTCTACTCCGAGTGCTACGACGGCGCCGTCTACCTGCACCGCGGGCGCCAGTTTCTCATCTCCGGCAGAGATGCGGCCAGGCGGCGGATCTTCGCCCGCGAAGTGGACGAACCCTACTACACCCGCGCCCTCACCGAGAAGGAGACCGAGGTCCTCGAGGAGCTGCGGTCCAGGCCCATGCCGGGCTATCTGGCCAAATACGGCCGCCTCAAGGTCAGCTCCCAGGTGGTGGGCTACGAGAAGATCCGCGTCGGCGACCAGCTCGTCCTCAGCCGCCACCCGCTCGAGGCGCCGGTGGAGCACTTCGAAACCACCGGATTCTGGCTGGAGCTGGATCCCCCTTTCCAGAAGGAACTGCGGCGCCGGGGATTCCACTACATGGGCTCGATTCACGCGGTCGAGCATGCCGTGAAGTCCCTCTTCCCCCTCCTCGCCCTGAGCAACCGCACCGACGTGGGCGGCATCTGCTATCCCCTCCATCCCCAGATTCGCAAGGGGGCGATCTTCATCTACGACTACTACCCCGGCGGCATCGGCCTGGCCGAGAAGGGATTCGTGGTGCTCGACCGCCTCCTGGAGATGACCCTGGAGCTGGTGGAAGCCTGCGAGTGCGAGCAGGGCTGCCCTTCCTGTATCCACTTTCCCACCTGCGGCGCCGGCAACGCGCCCCTGGACAAGGCCGGCTGCATTCACCTGCTCCGCCTCCTCAGCGGGCGCCGGTCTCTGGGAGTGGACCCCCTGCCCGGCGCCGGGGACGAGCCGCCGCTCTTCGCCTCGTGGGAAGAGGAGGAAGAAGGTGGAGAGGAAGAGGAAATTGCGGACCGGGGACCGCGGCTGGCGGTCTTCGACCTGGAAACCATGCGCAGCGCCAGCGAGGTGGGCGGCTGGGACAAGGCCTATCTCATGGGCATGTCCGTGGGAATCGTCTGGGACAGCCATCTCGACGGCTTTTCGCCTTATTTCGAAAACGAAGTGGAAGCCCTGGTCGAGCACCTGCGCAGCGCGGACCTGGTCATAGGCTTCAATATCGCCGGCTTCGACTACAGCGTCCTCAGGGGCTACACCAGGTTCGACTTCCGCCAGTTGAACACCCTGGACATCCTGCGCGAGGTGTACGCCCGCCTCAGCTACAGGGTCAGCCTGGACGCCCTGGCCAAGGCCACCTTGAACACGCCGAAATCGGCGGACGGGCTGCAGGCCCTGCGCTGGTACAAGGAAGGGCGCATGGACCTTATCGAAAAATACTGCCGCAAGGACGTGGAGATCACCCGCGATCTCTTTCGCCACGGCCTGGAGCGGGGCTACCTCCTCTTCGACCGCAAGGACGAGGGGCGCATGCGCATACCGGTGCGCTGGGACCTGGGGCAACTGGTGGAACGGAGAAAACCAGGGCCTTCCCGGCAGGGAGGTTCCGGCAGGCGGCCGGACCCGCGGCGGGCCAACTGAAGGAAAGGAACGGACTGTGCTGGACCAGGCATCGAGGAGGAGGGACTTTCCGTCCCTGGAGAGCCAGGCCTACCTGAATACCGCCGCCGAAGGCATTCCGCCCCAGGTGGTCCTGGATGCCCTTGCCCAGTACGGCAAGGACAAATTGCTCGGCATGGACGGGCGCCCGCTGCACGATGCCCGGCGCCGCTCCCTGCGCATGCGGGCGGGGCGCGCCCTGGGCCTGAAGCCGGAGGAAATCGGTCTCTGCTCGTGCTCCTCCGAAGCCTACAACCTGGCCGCCCTCGCCCTCCAGCTGCGCCCTGGAGACGAGGTGATCATCACCGATCTGGACTTTCCCGCCGGCGCCACCCCGTGGCTGCAACCCAGCTGCGCGGCCGCGGTCAAGGTGTGGCGAGCCCGACAGGGGGCCTTGCGGGTCGACGACCTGCAGCCGTTGCTGAGCCCCAGGACCCGCCTCCTCGCCGTTTCCCTGGTCAGCTTCTTCAACGGCTTCAAGGTGCCGCTGGAGGCCGTGGTGGAAGCGACAAGGCGCCACTCTCCTGCCCTGGTCGCCGTGGACGTGACCCAGGCCCTGGGAAGGGTTCCGCTGAACCTGGAGGGGGCCGACCTGATCGTCAGCTCCACCCACAAGTGGATTCTCGCCACCCACGGCGGCGGCCTCGTCGGGGTGCCCCGGAGGCGAACGGCGGAGTGGACCGTGCCCGCGGGAGGCTGGTTCAACCTGGAGGAACCCTTCCTGCGCGAAGACCGCTTCGAGCGCGCCGTAAGCAAGCCGGGCGCCGACAGCTTCAGCGTGGGAATGCCCAACTACTCCGCGGTCTACGCGGTGAATGCCGCACTGGGCTATATCGACTCGGTGGGAGTGGAGGCCATCGCCGGCCACGCCGATCCCCTGGTGCGGGCGTGCCTGGAGGGCCTCGAGAAGCTGCCGGTGGAGCTGATCACCCCCGACGAAGGGGGCGAGCTGGCCGGGATCGTCTCCTTCCGCCACCCGAAGGCCGAACACATCAACCGCATCCTGCACCAGCGCAACGTCCACATCATGAGCCATGCAGGCCGGCTGCGGGTGGCGATCCACGGCTACAATACCATGGACGACGTCGAAAATCTCCTGGATGCCCTGGGAGATGCGCTGAAACGCGCCTGAGCCGGGAAAGCCCGGGTATCGAGGGGACGATGGCTGCCCTCAGGGATTTAAGCGAGCACGCCGCCGTGTTCGCGGCGGTCCCGGATGGCTCCACCGTCGCGATCAGACCATCCATGTGAAGGTGGAATGAGAAGAGACCGGAATGGGGAAGGCTCCTATATGAGTTGTGGTCCGGGAGTTCCGGCCTCCCGGAACCGGGATTCAGCTTCCTTCACCGGAATCGAAGCTCAGAGCCGCCGAGTTCATGCAATAGCGCTGCCCCGTGGGCTGGGGTCCGTCGGGAAAGACGTGCCCCAGGTGCGCGTCGCATCGGCTGCACACCACCTCCACCCGCACCATCCCGTAGCTCCTGTCTTCCTCTTCCCGCACCCTTTCGGCGGCAATCGGCTCCCAGAAACTGGGCCAGCCCGTTCCCGAATCGTACTTGGTCCGGGAGCTGAACAACTCGCTGCCGCAGCAGACGCACTTGTAGATGCCGTTCCCTTTGAAGTTGAAGTACTTGCCGGAAAAGGCCCGTTCGGTCCCCTTCCGCCGCGCAACCTCGTACTGCTCCTGGGTGAGTTGCCGGCGCCACTCCTCCTCGCTTTTGACTACCTTGTCCCCCATTTCCACCTCTCCCTTTCCTGCGGCCATTCCCGGTCCAGCAGCCCGTTGAAAAAGTCCATCCGGGCTGCTACCGCACCAGCCGGCGGAAGGGATCGGCCTTTGTGTCGCATACCAGCAGGCTGTCCAGGTCCCCCGAATCCAGCCCCGACTTGATCACCTGCAGGGCCTCGGTGGCCTTGCGCGCGGTGATCTCGATATCCTCCTCCGTATGCGCCATGGTGGCCTTGAACCCCATGAAGGTGTGCACCCCGCGCCGCGCCATTTCCTGAACGAACAAGGTCGAAACCTTGGGCTGCAGCGCCGAATCGGGAAGGTCCAGGGTGATGGTCGGATTGACGTAGAGTCCGGTGCAGGAACCCGACAGACCTGCCGCCGCAATGGCCTGGTTCATGGCCGCGCGCACCTTCTCGCCGAACTCCTCGAAGAAGGTCTCGGAATTCCTGCGCTTCAACTCGCGAATGGTGGTGATGGCCGCCGCCAGTCCCACGTTGTCGCTCCAGTAGGAGCTCGAGATGAACATGCGCGCCGCCGGCTCCATGGCCGCGCGCGATCCCACCACCGCACCCATGGCGTAGCCGTTGGACATGGACTTGGCCACCGTGGTCATGTCGGGTGTCACCCCCACGCGCTGCTGGATGCCGCCGAGCCTGCAGCGCCAGCCGCAGGAGACCTCGTCGAAGATCAGCAGGGCACCGTGCTCGTGCGCCAGGTCCTTGACCGCCTCCAGATAACCGGGCTCGGGCAGTTCCGAGCGTGCCGGCTCCATCATGACGGCAGCCACCTCGCCGCGGTTCTCCTTGAGCAGATCCTCCAGCATGGCCAGGTCGCCGTAGGAAAAGGGTATGGCGGTGCCGGCGAGAACGCGCGGCACCCCGGTGGGGTCGATGTTGGCAAAGGGGTACTCACCGCTCTCCGGGTCCACCAGGTAGTTCGCCGACTGGTACCAGTCGTGCCAGCCGTGGTAGCCGCAGAACAGGATCTTGTCCCTGTTGGTGGTCCCCCTGGCGATGCGGACCGCCACCGCACAGGCCTCGCCGCCGCCCTTGGTGTAACGCACCATCTCGGCGCTGGGAATGGTGGCGATCAGCTCCTCGGCCAGCTCGATCTCCTGGGGATCGTTGATCGTATAGATACTGCCGCGGTCGATCTGCTCCTTGACGGCCCCGTCCACCACCTCGTCGGCGTGGCCCAGGATCACGGCGCTGACGGCGTTGATCCAGTCGATGTACTCGTTGCCGTCCACGTCGACGAAGCGCGCTCCCTTGGCACTGCGGGCATAGGTCGGGTTTACCCCGTGGGCAAGCTGGCTCGACCTGCGGCTGATCAACTGGGTCCATCCCGGAATGAGTTCGCCGGCGCGTTTGTAGAGCTCCATGGAGCGCGTGACTTCGGGATACTTGGACATGGTCGACTCCTTTCGGTATGCGATTCGTTTGGCAGGCTGGTCTCGGGGCCCGCCGCTCTTCAGCGCAGCACCCCGCGGTAGATGGCCGCCGCATCCTCGGCGCTCACTTCCACCGGGTTCTGGTCCATGAGGCGGCGCACCGACAGCCCGACTTCCACCATTTGTGGAATGTGGTCCTCCCCCAGGCCCGCATCCCGCAGGGAACCGAAGGGAGTGTGAGCGCGCCTGAGGTCGTCTACCCAGCGGGCCGCCATCCCCACGCCCTCCTCGAGGCTCCTGCCCGCCAAGTCCAGGCCCGCCACCCCGGCCGCGTAGTAGTACTTGTCCGCCACCGCGGGCATATTGTGGCGGATCACCCCCGGAAGCATCAGGGCCACGGCCGTGCCGTGGGGCACGGGCCGGCCGGCGGCTGCCGACAACTTCTCGATGCCGTAGCCCAGGGCGTGGGCGGCACCCGTATTGATGTGACTGAGGAGCAGACCGCCCAGCAGGCTGCAGCGCGCCATCCGGCGGCGCGCCTCGGGATCCGCGGCACCCTGCTCGATCGCCCGGATGATCGCGGGACAACCGGCCTGCAGCGCCTCGCGGGCGACGGCGTCGCCGATGGGGTTGGTCAGCTTGGAGGCCATGCATTCAAGGGCATGACCGAGGGCGTCGAGCCCCGTGGTGGCGGTCAGGCCGGGAGGCATGCCGCCGCTCATTCGCGGGTCCACTACGGCCACCTTGGGCCACATGTAATCGCTGATGAGCCCCTTCTTGCCGTCCTCGTCCGCCACCACTGCTCCGCGGCTGACCTCGCTTCCGGTTCCGGCCGTGGTTGGCACGGCGACCAGGGGCCAGCGCGTAGGCCCCGGCACCAGATCGATGCCCAGGATATCCGCCACCGGCACGCCGGCGCTGGCCACGCACAGCCCGGTCTTGACCGTGTCCAGGGTGCTGCCCCCGCCTACCGCAACCACCGCATCGCACTCCACCGTCCCCATCCTGGCCGCGAAGCGTTCCACGCTGGCCACCGTGGGGTTGGGCACGATGTCGTCGTACACCCCCACCACCTCCACCCCTCCCAGGGCTTCGCGCACAGGTTTCTCCAATGCTTCTATCCCTGGATCGCGCACCAGGAGGACGCGCCCGGCTCCCAGCCTGGCGCACTCCTGCCCCAGGGTGCGCAGCGCCCCTTCCCCAAAGATGACGCGGCGCTGCTCGAAGCCGAAAAACTCGATCATCCGTCGCCGGCGCCTCTCGTCGGCAAAGTAGGCGACGTCTGCCAGCAAGCCCTCGTTTACCTGTAATTCACCCATCTGCTCACCTCCGGTGCAATGAAGTTATATCCACTTCGCGGCGGAATCAACCGGCTGCGATTCCGCCCGGGCAGGTTGGAGGCGCCTCGTGGCCGCTGAGGGCCGCCGAGGTGCCGGCGCGGAAATTTCAGATGCAGTGGTCTCGGCTGGCAGGAGCGGTCCCGCCCCGCTATATTCTGGGTGCGGAACAAGGACGCTCAAGTCGCCCAACGAGGAGTATTTCATGGCCCAGTACGACAGGATGACGGTCCTCAACGCCATCCTCGAAATCGGCGTGGTCCCGGTCTTCTACCACAAAGACGCCGAGACCGCCATCTCCATCATGGAGGCCTGCGCCAGGGGAGGCGCCCGGGTGGTGGAGTTCACCAACCGCGGCGACCTCGCCCACCACGTCTTTGCCGCCGCCATGCAGCATATCATCGCCAACGAAGTCGACGTCATTCTCGGCGTCGGCTCCGTGGTCGACGCTCCCACCGCCGCCCTATACATCGGCAACGGCGCCAACTTCGTGGTCGGCCCCCTGCTCAATCCCGAGGTCGCGCGCCTCTGCAATCGCCGCAAGATCGCCTACTCCCCGGGGTGCGGAAGCGTCAGCGAGATCTCCCGGGCCGAGGAACTGGGTGCGGAGATCGTCAAGGTTTTTCCAGGGAAGGAGGTGGGCGGCCCGTCCTTCGTCAAGGCGGTGCTGGGGCCCTGTCCCTGGACCCGCATCATGCCCACCGGAGGGGTGGACGCCAGCCGCGAGAGCATGGAGGAGTGGTTCGGGGCCGGCGTCGCCTGCGTCGGCATCGGCTCCACCCTGATCACGCCTGATATCGCGGCCTCCGGCGACTTCGAGGCCCTGACGCGCAAGGTCAGGGAACTGGTCGGCTGGATCTCCGAGATCCGGTCCAAAATGGCGGCCGAATTCACGCGGAATTGCGCAAGCAGGCACTAGTATTTGTAGTGCTCCGGCTTGAACGGACCCTGGGCCCCCACCCCGAGGTAATCCGCCTGGCCGCCACTGAGCCGGTCCAGCTTCACCCCCAGCTTCTCCAGGTGCAGACGGGCCACCTGCTCGTCCAGTTTCCTCGGCAGGCGATGGACCCCCACCTCGTAATCGCCGGTGAACAACTCGATCTGGGCCAGCACCTGGTTGGTGAAGGACATGGACATCACGAAGGAGGGATGCCCGGTGGCGCACCCCAGGTTCACCAGCCGCCCCTCGGCCAGAAGAATTATGCAGTGACCGTCGGGGAAGGTGTACTTGTCCACCTGGGGCTTGATCGTCTCCTTCCTGATCCCATCGAATCCGTTCAGCGCCTCCACCTGGATCTCGATGTCGAAGTGCCCGATGTTGCTCACAATGGCCCCGTCCTTCATTCTGCGCATGTGATCGATGGTGACCACGTCCCTGCACCCCGTCGTGGTCACGAATATGTCGCCCTCCTCGACCGCCTGGTCCATGGGCTTGACCTCTATGCCCTCCATGGCCGCCTGCAGGGCGCAGATGGGATCTATCTCGGTGACGATGACGCGGGCGCCGAACTCCTTCATGCACTGGACGCAGCCCTTGCCCACGTCCCCGTAGCCGGCCACCACCACGACCTTGCCCGACACCATGATATCCGTGGCCCGCTTGATCCCGTCGAGGAGCGACTCGCGGCATCCGTAGAGATTGTCGAACTTGGACTTGGTAACGCTGTCGTTGACATTGATGGCCGCCATTCTGAGTTCGCCGTGCTCCATCATGCGGTGGAGATTGTGCACCCCGGTGGTGGTCTCCTCGGAGGTGCCGCGGATCTCGCCGAGCAGCTCGGGGCGGCGGCGATGCACCCAGTTGGTCAGATCGCCGCCGTCGTCGAGGATCAGGTTGGGGCCTTCGTCCCCAGGCCAGTTGAGGGTCTGGTCGGTGCACCACCAGTACTCTTCCTCGGTCTCTCCCTTCCAGGCGAAAACCGGAATGGCCTCCCTGGCGATGGCCGCCGCCGCGTGGTCCTGGGTGGAGAAGATATTGCACGAAGCCCACCTCACCCGGGCCCCCAGAGCGGTGAGGGTTTCGATGAGGACGGCGGTCTGGATGGTCATGTGCAGAGAACCGGAGATGCGCGCTCCCTCCAGAGGCCTGCGCTCTGCGTACTCCCGGCGCAGGGCCATCAGGCCGGGCATCTCCTTTTCGGCCAGGATGATTTCCTCCCGGCCCCAGTCCGCCTGGGAGATGTCCGCTACCTTGTAGTCTGCCCTGCCGTTTGTATTTCCAACCGAACTCTGGGATTTCGTCGCCATGTTTCACGTCCTCTTTCGCGATGGGTTCAAGTGGTTCGAATCGGGCATCGAAAAGCTAGGGATATATTGACACATGTCAACACGGGGATATCTTGATGACACCCTCCTTTTGCGACGAGAAATTCCCGTGACTCCATTTCTGAAGCGACTGCAGGATCCCACTCCCATGATATACGACGGAGGCTTCGGCGCCACCTTGTTTCACCACGGGGTGGAGCTGGTCAACAGCTCCCTGGCCAACGAATCGAATCCGGACGCGGTGGTCGGAATCCACTCCGCCTATCTCGACGCCGGGGCCGATGCCATCGGAACCAATACCTTCGTGGCCTCCACCCTTCACCTCGAAATGGCCGGGAAGGACGGAGATGACGCGGACCGCATCGTCAGGCTCGGGGTCGAGCACGCCCGCAGAGCGGTCGAAAGGAGTGGAAGGGACGCCTACATCGCCGGGTCCATCGGGCCTTCCCCGGGCGCCATCGAAGCGGACAGCGGAGACGTGGACATGGGGATTCCCAACTCCGCCGTCAGGGACGCCCACGAGAGGCTGGGGAATCAGCTGGCCGAGTGCGGGGTGGACTTCCTTTGCCTGGAAACCATGTTCTCCGCCAAGGAGGCCGCCCTGGCAGTCGAGGTTCTGCGAGGGTTCGGACTGCCCATCGCGGTGAACATGACCTACAAGTACACCCGGGACCGCAAGAGCGGCGAGACCGTATACCGCAGCGATTGGGGGCATTCGCCCGCGGATCTGCTCGACATCCTCGGCTCCGGAGAATTTTCAAAGGGTGAAGACCTGCTCGATTGGGTCCACATCCTCGGCACCAACTGCGGCGCCGAACCCAGGCGCGTCGAGCACACCGGCATGCCCTACGCCGTGAACGGCACCCGGCAACTGCGCCGGGCCATGGCCGAGAGGAACATCCCGGCAAAGCCCATAATGGCCTATCCCAACGCGGGGCTCCCCCGCCTCGACGGCAACATGCGCACCTACTACGACCAGAACCCCCGGGAAATGAGCTGCGGAGTGGTGGACCTGCTGGAGGAAGGCGCCTATCTGGTAGGTGGGTGCTGCGGCACCGGACCGGAGCACATCGAGGCGTTTCGAGCGGTGGTGGACTCACGCGGGCAGGAAGGGCAGCGGCAGGGCTGAAAGGAAGATCAGCCTTCCTTCAACGCCTTGACCAGATCGAGGACCGCTTCCTTGGCACTGCCGAAATACATCAGGGTGTTGTCGGCTGCGAAGAGCGGGTTGGCAATCCCCGCGAATCCCGGACTCAGGCTGCGTTTGATCACCACCACCGTGCGCGCCTTGTCCACGTCCAGAATCGGCATTCCGGCGATGGGACCGGTGGACTCGGTGCGCGCCAGGGGATTTACCACGTCGTTGGCCCCGATGACCAGTGCCATGTCGCTCTGGGCAAAGGAAGGGTTAATGCGGTCCATCTCCTTGAGCTTGTCGTATGGCACCTCGGCCTCGGCGAGGAGTACGTTCATGTGCCCCGGCATGCGCCCGGCCACCGGGTGTATGGCGAACTCGACCTCGATGCCGCGGCTCTCGAGCAGGCTGAACAGATCGCGCACCGCGTGCTGGGCCTGGGCTACCGCCATGCCGTAACCGGGGACTATCACCACGCGGCGAGCCACCTCGAAGAGCAAGGCAAGCTCCGCCGCTGAGGTGGACTTGACCTTGCCGGAGTAGACCTCGTCCCCGCCGGCGGCCTCCGGCTTTGCCGCTCCCACACCCCCGAAGAATACATTGGCCAGAGAGCGGTTCATTGCCCGGCACATGATCCGGGTGAGAATGAGGCCCGAAGCTCCCACCAGTGATCCTGCGATAATGAGGACGTTGTTTCCCAGCACGAACCCGGTGGCCGACGCCGCCAATCCCGAGCAGGAGTTCAATAAGGCGATGATCACCGGCATGTCGGCCCCGCCGATGGGCGCCACCAGCAAGATGCCGAGGAGCGAGGCCAGGACTATCATGATCCAGAAGGGGTCGACGGGGAGGGCGAAAGGAGCGGCCTCCCACACCATCAAGCCGCCCGCCCCCAGGCAGGCCAGCAACAGCAGGACGTTGAAGAAGTTCAGTCCCGGAAGAGATGCGCCGCGCTTCATCCATTCCTGCAGTTTGACGAAGGCGAGAAGGCTGCCCCAGAAGGTGACGGCGCCGATGAGCCCCGAGGCGGCAACGGCCACGGCGAACTGCACCGGGTCACTTCCTCCCCCCGCCTTGCTCTCGGACAGGGCCGCCGCGGCCACCAGGACCGAGGCGCCGCCGCCGAACCCGTTGAACAGGGCAACGAGCTGAGGCATGCCGGTCATGCGAATCTTCAGGGCGAGAAGGGCGCCGATGGCCGCGCCGAGCACAGCCCCGGCGAGGATAATGTCGAAGCTGAGGATTTGCCGGTCGAGCAGGGTGACCACCACCGCGACCAGCATCCCCAGGGCGCCAAGGAGGTTCCCGCGCACGGCCGTGCGGGGGTGGGTGAGCCCCTTGAGCCCGAGGATGAAAAGGACGGAAGCCAGCAGGTAGGCTGCGTTGATCAGGACGGCGCTCATAGGTCTCAGTTCCGCCTCTTGAACATCCCCAGCATGCGGTGGGTAACCAGAAATCCACCGACTACGTTGATGGTGGCCAGAACCACCGCGGCGATGCCCAGCCAGGTAGTGAGCTCGGTGTTCTGGGACCCGGCCGCCAGCAGGGCGCCGATCAGGGTGACCCCCGAGATGGCGTTGGACCCCGACATGAGGGGAGTGTGCAGCGTGGGCGGGATTTTGGTGATGATCTCGAACCCCACGAACACGGCGAGGAAGAAAATGGTCAGTCCGGCGACAAGTGTTTCCATCACGCCTCCGTTGATTCGATGCGCTCGCGCACCTGCGGGTGGACGATCCTGCCTTCCCGGGCAACCAGAGTTCCGGCGGTTATCTCGTCCTCCATGTCGATGCGCAGGCGGCCGTCTTCGAGCAGGTGCCCCAGGAAGGTGGACATATTGTGGGCGTACATCTGGCTGGCGTGGTGGGGCACGGTGGCAGGCAGGTTGACGGCTCCGAGGATCCGCACACCGGACTCCACCACGGTTTCGCCCGGCCGGGTGAGCTCGCAGTTGCCGCCGTATTCGGCTGCCAGGTCCACCACCACCGAACCCGGCGCCATGCCCGCAATCATCTCTTTGCCCACCAGCACCGGAGCCCTGCCGCCGGGCACGGCGGCGGTGGTGATCACCACGTCGCTGTCCCCCACCACCTTGCCCAGGGCCTGCTGCTGGCGGCGGTAGAAGTTGTCGTCCTTCTCAACCGCGTAGCCTCCGGCGTCCTCGCTTTCCTCGCTCTCCATCCCCAGCTCCACGAACCTGGCGCCGAGACTCTCCACCTGTTCCCGGGCAACCGGCCGCACGTCGTAGGCCTCCACCACCGCGCCGAGCCGGCGGGCGGTGGCAATGGCCTGCAGTCCGGCGACGCCGGCCCCGATGACCAACAGGCGCGCCGGTGCCGCCGTACCCGCCGCGGTCATGAGCAGAGGGAACATCTTGGGCAGCTCGCCGGCGGCAATGAGCACGGCCTTGTACCCGGCGATGGTGGCCATGGAGGAGAGCACGTCCATGCTCTGCGCGCGCGGAATGCGGGGCATGAGCTCCAGGGCGAAAAGGGTCACGCCGCGCCGGGCCTGCTCACTCACCTGTTCCAGGGCCCGCAGGGGATCGCAGTGGCCGACGACGATCATGCCCGGGCGCATCATCTCGAGGTCGGTCTCCCCTCTCTCCGGGTTGGCTCCCAGGCTGCGCACCTGGATGACCGCATTGGA
The DNA here is from genome assembly GCA_965208105.1 of Candidatus Latescibacterota bacterium. GTDB lineage: Bacteria > Latescibacterota > UBA2968 > UBA8231 > UBA8231. The sequence continues at coordinate 4,401,830 of OZ242318.1, read as the reverse complement.
CCGGGCGAAAACGTCGGCGCGGGAGATGGCGATTTTAGCCCCCTTTTCCCGGTAGGAATCGTCGGGGAAACCGGCCATCTTTCCCGCATCCCGCTCCACCAGCACGGAGGCCCCCTTCGAGATCAGGGACGGCAGCGTGTCGGGGACCAGGGCCACGCGTTTTTCGCCGGGATAAGACTCTTTGGGAACGCCGATGATCATATGGGGCTCGACGGAGGGACGGTTGGCATGGACAGTATAAATATGGAGCAATCCACCGATTGAGTAAAGCCGGAGGACGCAGCGGAGCCGGGGCCCGGACCGCCTTACCGGTGCGGGTTCCAGGCCTCTCCCTACGGATACTTGCCCCTCACCTCCTCCGCCTGCGCCACCCGCTTCACCGCCAGAATCTGAGCCGCGGTGCGCATGTACAGGTTCTCCGCCTGCGCCACCTGGAGGACGTCCCGGAATGCCTGGCCCATGATCCGGTAGAGCTGCTCGTTGACCTCCTCCTCGCTCCAGAAAAACTGCATGAGGCCCTGTACCCACTCGAAGTAGGAGACAGTCACGCCCCCCGCATTCGCCAGGATGTCGGGAAGGAGAAAGATATCGCGCTCTCCAAGGATGCGGTCGGCGCCGGGGGTGGTTGGCCCATTGGCACCTTCGGCGACGATCCTCGCCCTGATGCGGCCGGCGTTGGCCTCGGTGATCTGGTTGCCGAGAGCCGCCGGAATCAGAACGTCGCAGCCCAGCTCCAGCAACTCCTCGTTGCTCACCGGGTCGGCCCCGGGGAATCCCCCCACCTGTCCCGCTTCGCGCTTGTGCTCCTGAACTCCCCTGATGTCCAGGCCCCGGTCCCGGTGGATTCCTCCCCGGGAGTCGCTGACCGCCACGACCGTGGCCCCCGCATCCTGAAGCAGCCGCGCCGCGGTGCGTCCCACGTTGCCGAAACCCTGCACCGCAACCCGCACTCCCTCGACGGACATCCCCAGGTGCTTGAGGGCCTCCATCACGGTGCAGACGCAGCCCCGGCTCGTGGCTTCCTCGCGGCCGCGCGAACCGCCGACCACCAGGGGTTTGCCCGTTACCACGCTGGGAACCGAGTGGCCCACGTTCATGCTGTAGGTGTCCAGCATCCAGGCCATGATCTGGGCGTTGGTGTTGACGTCGGGAGCCGGAATGTCCTTGTCGGGGCCCAGGAAGATCATCAATTCCACCGTAAAGCGACGGGTCAGGCGCTCGACTTCCTTGATGCTCATCTCCTTGGGATTGCAGACCACCCCTCCCTTGGCGCCGCCGTAGGGAATATTCACCAGGGCGCACTTCCAGGTCATCCACATGGCCAGGGCCGTCACCTCGTCCAGGGTGACCTCCGGGTGGTAGCGGATTCCCCCCTTCGTCGGACCGCGCAGCAGGCTGTGCTGCACCCGGAAACCGGTGAATATCTGGAGGGTGCCGTCGTCCATTTCGGTGGGAATGGAGACGGTGAGGGCGCGCTGGGGCTGGCGCAGGCGGCGGCGCACACCCTCGTTTAGGTTGATGCGGTCGGCGACATCGTCCAACTGCTGCTGGGCCATCTCCAGCGGGTTAACTTCCTTTTCCGTGGCAGCCATTGGTTACCCCTCTCCGGTTCAGGTTGGCGTTACTTTTCAATACTCCAATATCGGACCAAAGTTCCCATCCCGTCAGGGCCCGGAGTCCGAAGGTCTTCCACCTCCCAGGCCTTCCCGCACCCATGGGAGGTCCTTGCTCCAAGCGGCGGATTGGATCATTTTTTCAGAAACGAAGGCATGGACAACAGGAAGGCGATTCCATGAAAAAGCGCATACGCGAGATTCTGAGTTGGTACGGCAGCGACAATCCCGGCACTCTTGCAAACCTGGCGCGCATACTCAATCACGGCAAGCTGGGCGGCACCGGAAAGTTGGTTATTCTTCCCGTCGACCAGGGGGTCGAGCATGGTCCGGGGCGCAGCTTCGCACCCAATCCGCCGGCCTACCACCCGCACTACCACTTCGAGCTGGCCATCGAGGCCGGCCTCAGCGCCTACGCCGCTCCCCTGGGCTTCCTCGAAGCAGGCGCCCGCGACTACGCCGGCGAGTTGCCCCTGATCCTCAAGGTGAACAACCGCGAGAACCTGAGGGCCGAGAAAGATCCCACCCAGGCCCTGACGGGCTCCATTGAAGCGGCCCTGCGCCTGGGCTGTGCCGGCATCGGCTTCACCGTCTACCCCGGGTCATCCCTGCGCACCGAAATGTACGAAACCCTGCAGGCACTGGCCGAAGAAGCCAAGGGCTGCGGCCTGGTGGTGGTCGTGTGGTCATACCCGCGGGGCTCGGACATCAGCAAGGAAGGCGAGACCGCGGTGGACGTGTCGGCCTACGCCGCCCAGATCGCCGCCCAGGCAGGAGCCCACCTCATCAAGGTGAAGCCCCCCGGAGCCCACGTCGAGCAGGAAGAGAGCCGCAAGGCCTACGAAGCCAGCCGGGTCCCCCTGGATTCCCTGGCCGACCGCGTCGGCCACGTGGTGCAGTCGGCCTTCGACGGCCGCCGCGTGGTGATCTTTTCAGGAGGCGCCGCCAGGGGCGAAGCGGAGATCTACGAGGAGATCCGCGGCATCCGCGACGGGGGCGGCTTCGGCTCCATCATCGGCCGCAATGCCTTCCAGCGCCAGCGCAGCTCGGCCCTCGAACTGCTCGACAAGGTGATCCGGATCTACGCCGGGCTGCTCTAGCAGTCCCCTGAAAACCGGGATATTTTCGATAGTCCGAAGTGTGCAGGATGCATGGTATATTTTGCCAGAGGGATGGACCTTCAGTAGAGTTTGGAGATGGAAGGGGCTGACGCCTGGGAGGTGTTCCAGATGATCGAGGAGGCCACCTACGTCGACTGTGGGCGCCGCGCCACCATCGCAATCGAACGGATCGACACCTGGGTCGAAGCGGAGGATACCATCCTCAACTTCCCCGGACTGGTCGAATTGAATGGTGACCGGCTGTTCTTAAGCGCCCATCGCGCCCGCCACGGCGATCCAGACGGTGAGCCGCTGGGCTTCTGGTCATCGGAAGACGCCGGCGAGACATGGATCTGCGTCCCGCCCGATTCCCCCCTGCTCACCGGTCTGATCGACATGGACTTCAGCTCCAGCTCGCTGGGCTACCTGCGCGACGGCACCGTCGTCCGCATCGACCACAACACCGTGGCCACTGCGGAGCGGGAGCGCGGCTTGGAGCGCCCCAGCGACCCCTTCCACGTCCGCAACCAGGAGGCCGAGCCGCGCTTCTACTGGTGGCACTGGGAACGCAGCGGCGAGCAGACAGAGGCCTTCACCTTCGCGGTTGAAGGCCTGCCATGGGAGATCGCTTCCTACCAGTGTTACGCGTCGATCCTGGAACTGGCCAACGGCGACTTCATTGCGGCCCTCGAAGCGCAACCGGGGCCTGTACAGTGGCTGGCGGAGACCGACGCGGCCGGCCGGCGGCGCTACAAGGTTGAATTCTGCGTAATCATCGTGCGTTCGCGCGACCGCGGGCGCACCTGGTACGTCGAGACCGTCTTCGACCCGCGAGAGATCGGGCCGGTCTATGGCGCCGACGACCGGGCGGTGGACGAGGGCTTCGTCGAGGCCGACCTGGCCATCTTACCCGACGGCGACATCCTGTGCGTCATGCGCACCGGCAGCTACTCCCCCATGTTTCAGTCCCGGTCCAACGACGGTGGCCGCACCTGGTCCACGCCCGCCAGCACCGGCTGGCAGGGTGTGAAGCCGCGGCTGCAGGTCCTGCCCAACGGCCTTCTGGCCTGCGCGGCGGGCCGCGGTGCCTATGGACATCCCCAGATCACCCACGCCATGCTGAGCCTGGACGGGACGGGCCGGCGCTGGGAGTGTCCCTTTGCCTTCCACACCGGTCCAGGATGCTCTTACACATCCACCATGCAGCGGGACGGCAAATTGCATGTGATTTATTCGCACTCCGACTTCACGCGGGAGATGGGCACGCACGGCCTGCGCACCCAGCGCATCAAGCGTGCCGTGCTGGATGTCCGGCTGCAGACATAGAAGCTGCGTGCAGGGAGAGCTTCCCTGTGGCAACGCGGACCATCTATTCCAGCGCCTCGATGAACCCGAAGTATTTGACGTTGGGAGCCCGGTTGCACGTGCGGCCAGGTCGCCGTCCTATATCCTGACGCTAGCGGGTAGAGCTGACGTGTAGTTGGGCGGAATCCCAGACGATAGGCGTCTGTATCGATTCGTCTCGTCTGCTCGCCAGCAACTCAACGTCGTTTGCTCCCCTCTTCACCCGATCCGGATCCAGCCAGCATTGCAGCCATCGCGTCCCCGCCTGGACAGCACCGGCTGGCTTGAGATCGAGCGATTCGCCGTTGAGTTTTACCTCTATCTGATCGCCTTTCCCGGCATCCCAGAGGTGCACGCGGAATCTCAGCTTATGAGAATTGCCAGTTGTCAAATCCTCCCCTATCTGAAAGCGGGCGCTGACCGGATTTCCGGGCGTCAGTTCCAGCTCGCGCAGGTCTTTGAAGCTGGAGTCGCCGGCGAACCGGTCGACGCCGAATATCTTCTCTTTATCTGCCAGCGTTTCCAGGTCGCCGATCTCTCCATAGGCCTGGATGCTGGCCCGGTGGAAACCGTTGAAGACATAGATTCCATCCGGATTCGCGTTCCACAGATTCGTTGCTGCACCACGCCATGACGGCATTGTCCCGTCCCACGAATTGAGCGCCACGAAGTACGGCGTCTTCTCACTGCGAAGGGCTTCGATCCACGCTTCGCGCCTCCGGTACTCTTTCGCTCCGTCGTCGAGAAAGGCCCAGTGCTGCCAGAACCCCCATCCGATACAGGGATAGACCGGCACTCCATGTATGTGCCCCAGTTCTACGATCTCCTCGAACGATTCGGTCATGATCGACTCCTGGAGACCGCCAGGTACCCATAGGTCGATCAAGCCCTCCCCGAGCCACCTCTCCAGGTCGAGTCCAATGAACCGAGCGTCGGCAACACTGAAGGGCGTGCGTGCGGCCACCAACAGTGGACGTCCTCGTGTCTGGCTCACCTTCCGGGCCATCTGCCAGACTCGGCGCACCAGATCTGTCATTGCCTCCAGGTTCTGCTCCCCTACCACACACCAGTCGCGCGTTTCAGGGAAGTACGGAAAGCTTCGAAGAAAGTCGAGCTCGACCCCGTCCACGTCGTACCCCTGGCACACCTCCTGAATGAGCGAGAATATGTGCTCCCTAACCTCGTGATGACTGAAATCGACAGCCGACCAGCTCCTCTCTCCCGCCCCAGGATGCTCCTTTGCGGCGTCCGGTTCTTTCAAGAGAAACTCGGGATGTGTCTGCTTGAACGGAGCCAACCCATCCACCAGGTGATGGGAGCCTCCCGGCCAGGCATCATGGGTGTCGTTCATGCGCAGCGACCAGAATACCTCCATGTCATGTTCGTGACCGAAGTCGATCTGGATTTGGAGGTTGTCGCGGCCGTAACGGTCAACCAGCTCCTTCGGAATCCCCTTGTCGTGGAATCCTCCCAGATTCGTCTGGTGCGTGAAGGTCAGTCCCGACATGCAGGTGGAATACCAGATGCTGTCCACTCCGGTCCCGAGCAACGGCACACTGCGCGCATTCAAGAAGTCCTCGATCAGTTCGCCCTCACCGCGCGCCATCAATCCCGCCTTGAGATTATTCTCTGTCTTGGCCACGACCACGTCGTCGCCGTCGTTGTTGTAGATGATTCTGCGTTTACGCCAGCGCGCTGCTTCTCTGTCTGCCACCTGTTTTACCCCCGGTTGATTCGCAGTCGATGCCTCGAGCTCGTCGTCAACCCCGCTGTCGACGCGTTCGTCGGTGAAGGCGCCGATCTCGATGCCCACCGAATTGATGTGCCGCACCGTGTTCTCTTCGGTGATCCAATGGTGTCCTCCCCAGGTGGTTACCGCCCCCCGTTCCGGAGCGCGGAAAGCCGTTGCCCGCATGTTCGAAAATCAGGCCGTTGATTCGGTTTCCCAGACATTCATCGATCGCCGCCGCGGCGACTGGGAGAGCCTCCACTCGCTGATCAAAAGGCTGGAGCCGCGCACGATGGCCTCCGCACCCGGTGCGGCCTCGAACAATGTTTGAAATTGTTGACGTTTCGCTTTCCTGAGCAAGTGTGAAAGCCACCTGTGAACCATCCTGAAAATACTGAACCGCCCATCACATTGCGAGCTTTGGTTTTCGGAGCGCTAACCATCAGTTGGGACCTCGGAGTAAGACCGCGCACACAGGATCACAAATAGAGTTGCCTTAGGTTCTAAAGGGTCTGGTACGGTACGGGAATCTTGTCTCCGTGCCATGGAAAGGCGTAGCTCGGCGCGTTGACGAAGCGGTTCAGACCAACTTCGAGACGAATGCACGTGGACGGCGGAAGTCCAACGGCGAAATAGTTCGCATTCACAGGCGCGACGGTCTCGCCATCGCGACCCTCCTCGTGGTACCTGATTTGCGTGAACCGGTGTTCGCCGAAGGCCCCCGCCTGCACGATGAGATTGCGCGTCTGGCTGCGACTGGTGTTGACGAGTTGGAGGCCCACGACCTCGGGGCCCAGCTTATTCACGAGAGCGGCCACCTCCCCTGGCAATCCGGGCCGAGCCCGATCCTGGTCGAAGTAGCGCACCGTGGCGCGCAGGATTCCGCCGCAGTAGATCGTCTGCGGCGCGCCCATCGTGACCTGGGTCAGCCCCTTGGTCACCACCGGCTGGTACGGGAACTCGTTGGTCAGGACCATCTCGTGAGGCGTGCGCTCGTCGCGCCGAATCTGCTCGTAGATCTCCAGGGCGTGCCGATACTCGGCGCCGAGGATCTTCTCGGGCCAATCCGGGTTCTTGCCATCGTAGTACTGGAACCGGGCGAACTCGGTCTCCCCTGCGTTCTTCTCGCCCAGGGCGGATCCGACCTCGTTCCAGTCCCGCTCCACCTCGCCATCACGGACATGAGTGATCAACTCGTAGTCTTCCCGGGACATGGAAGCGTGGTAGAGGTGCATCATCTCCTGTGCATTCATCGGGCTGGGAGGCGCGTAAGACCATTCTCCCATCGGAATGCCGTCGTCTTCGTAAGGTTCGATCGGCTCTCCCATCTCCCAGCCATCGGGACCATACCGATAGGGTACGACGAACTGACCGTCTTCGCGCCGGAATCCCTGATCGAGTCGGATCTTGAGCTGCGAGCGCAGAAAACCAAGGTAGCTGCTGTCTCCGGTGAGCAGTTGAGCGCACTCGACGCCGATGTTGATCCCGTTGAACATGATGTTGCAGCCCTTAAAGGAGGTCCAGCCGTACTGTCCTCCCCACCAGACACCCTCTCTCCCCCCGCCGATGACGCCGTTCGCATCCACGTTGTCAGGGACGATGCCGCCGTTCTGCTCGGCGCGCTCCATCCAGGCCTCGACGTAGTTCAGAACCCATTGCTTGTAGCGCTCGTCCCCGGTGTACAGGTAGGCGTTGGTCACCAGCGCCGTGGCGGCCAGACTGCTGGGGGTGTCGCATTGCAGGACCACATTGTTGAACAGGTCGAGGATCTGCTGTCGGCGCTTGGGTTTCTCGAACCAGCGGGCTTCGAGGTGCTTGACGTGAGGGTAGAGGCTCGCCCTGACCCCGTAATAGTTACCCGGGTCTCCCAGCCGACGTCCACCCAGGAGCATCACGTTGGCGAGCGTCGCGTCCCCTTCCAGCTTGGGGCCCTGGCTGGAATGGAAGGGGGAGCGCAGGATCCGGTGGTCGGGGTCCCAGTTGGGGGCTTCGGGGTCTTCGCCGATGAACATGGCCGCGAATCGTCTGGCTCGACGCACGTTTTCGGAGATGGTCGGATCGCCCAAACCCATGTGATAGAACGCCGTACCCCCTTCCCCGAGATGGTGCCATTCCGCGGCCGCATCCAAGTTCCAGAACTCGTTGTGGATGGAGGGCTGGTAGACCCTGATAAAGTCTTCGTGCAAGTTGGGACGGTGTTGAATACTCTCGTCGCTGATGCGGGTGGCGGCGTTCCACTGCTGCAGATGGAGGTCCAAAAGGTCGTCGGCGCCGCCAATGGCATACAAGAGACCGTAGTTGTAGAACTGCTCGTAGAGGTCGTCGAGATCCTCGGCGAGCAGGGTCGCACCGCCACGTTCGGTGTACTTTTTGACGAACTGGCGGGCGGATTGCTCCATCAGCTCGATCAGGTTGCGCTCCAAAAGCGCCCAGGCCGGGGGCGCCGCAACCTTCGTCGCTTGGATCGTTACCATTCCTGGGATTTCGACGGCCTGATTGTAGATGTGGAGCCTCCTCGTAGACTGGTCAAGAGCCCACCGCGAACGGATCGAAACGAGCTCGTGTGGGCAGCGGATGGCGCCCTAATCTGCAAACGACCACACCGAGAGAGCCGTCTTGCTGAACAGCCACGCCTTGTCCTCTTCAGTAAGGAAGTCCATGTGGGTCCGAAACATCTCCAGCGCCGGGCCGTAGCCCGGGGCTTTGAGCACGTGGGGGAAGTCGGTCCCCCACATCAGGCGTTCGGGACCGAAGGCATCGTAGATGCGCTGGTAGGTGGGGAAAGTGTCCTCGTGCGGATAGGGCCGTGTCGATGTGGGCAACTGAGGCGTGAACTTGACGTAGACATTGGCATACTTCGCCAGGTTCAGCACGATGCTCAATACCGGATAGGGCGGATCCTCGTCCGTGGGAGCGCGGCCCATGTGGTCTAAAACCACCTTGACCCCTGGAAACCGGGCGATGATGGGCTCGATGGCCGGCAGCAGCGGCGCCGGCCCGTAGACGATGAAGGTGGCTCCGAGCTTCTCCGCCCGCTGCCAGGTCGGATCCTGGTCAGGGGCAGCCCATTCTGCGGGATCGTCCGGTCGCGAGAGGTGAATGCGGAGACCGGCGAAGCCGTCCTCCTCAACTAGACGCTGGAGCTGGTCGGGCGTGTCCGGGGCATGGCGGTCCAGCAACCCGATGGCGGCGAATTTTCCGGGGAAGCGCCGCAGGCACTCCGCCACGTAGCGGTTGTCGTAAAGGTAGTAGGCCGGCTGGACGATGACGGCCTTGTCCACGCCTGCCTTATCCATCGTCTCATTCAACAACTCCACCGGTGCGCTCTCCTTCCTGTCTACTCCTTCGGCAAAGGGGTAGCGCTCGTAGTCATCGCTCCAGACGTGAAGGTGGGCGTCAATGATCATAATCCCTCCCGTTCCTGTTCTGTTTTCGCATACCGACTTCCCCTGTAAGGTCAGCTACCGGCTACCTGCTTCACCGGTACCGAGTCGACGAAACCCCTCGGCGTGCTTGCAATCCTTCATTCCGGCGGTGATCTGCGCCTCGAGGCCGCGGTATTGCGCAAGGATGGTGTACTGCTCTGGCAGCGCGGGTTGCGCAGCCAGCTTCTTCATCGCCTCCACTTTGCGCTCGATGGTGGAGTCGATGTTCACGTAGAACTCGGGTAAAAACCTCGTCACCGGTGAGGTCGCAAGCTGGGCCTCGTAGCATACATACTCGGGCACCCTGCATGGCGGGTGCTCGGTTTCGACGCCCGCCACGTCGCAGTAGCACCTCGCCCACAGTACCGCCTGAGCTGTCTCGACGTGATCGGGATGGAGGAGGTCGTCGATCCAATGGCAGAGAACCAGGTCGGGTTGGAAGGCGCGTATCGCATCCATGATCTGCAGCCGCCGCTCCGGGCCCAGCAGGAGCGGGCAGTCGCCGAAGTCGAAGCAATCGATCGTCGCTCCGAGGATGCCGGCGGCTCCCTCGATCTCCTCTTTGCGGATCGCCTTGATTTCATTCAGGGACGGAGGCGGGTCGAGGGACCACAACGCCGGCGCCTCGCACCGCTCCCCGTAGGTCAGATCGTGCACGTGGACCACTGCTCCCTCATCGACGAAGCGGGCAATCGTTCCGCCGGCACGGGAACAGAAATCAGCGGCGTGCGCGCTGAAAACCAGGACTCTTCTCTTTTCCAGAAACATCATCTGTCCTCCTAGGACAGAGCCAAGGTGGCATCACTCACCAACATTGTCAACCGTTACGTTCTGTCAATGGCGATGCCTTGCCGGACTTCGTTTCCTCTTTGTGCCGTGCACCGTGTAACGCCAGCGGGGTCCGTACTTCTTCGGCAGGTTTGCGTTCTCCTGAATATCGGCCAAGGTTTCCAGCACCTGATTCACCGGGCCCTGCTCCGGGGTGGTGGTGCTCTCCAGGTATTCCTGGGTTTTTCCGTTGAGAACGCTATAGAATCCACGCACTTCTGTGTCCGGATGATTCCTCCAAAGTCGAGTGGGTATATAAGTAGACTCGCTGAGGTACTCGTGATTCCGGTGGCCGTAGTAGATCTGCGCGGTCTTGCGTGCGGACCGGGTCGGCCGCACGGTAACTGTATGCAGACGGGAGAGATTGAACAGCAAGGCCGTACCAGCAACGCCGTGCTGGTCGTGGATGCCGCCGCGCTCGAGCTGAGCTTCCGTATCCAGCATCTCTTGATCGACCGATTGGGGTGAAATGGCGAAGCTGTGGGTCGTCTCGTTGACCTCCGCCAGGTAAACCATCAGCTGAACATAGGTTAGACGCAACGGATGTTTCCGCCACACCAGGTGCCCACTGTCGCGATGCCAGCGTCGCCCTACGGACCCTTCCCACGACGTCATCCCGGGAAGCCATTCGCCCGCATACGGACCCATGTGCCGGAGACTGATCTCGCAGAAGCAGACCTCGCCGCCCATTAGCGCCTGGAGAGGTTCGAGGACCCGGGGATGGCGAATGAGTTCATCGAACTCGGGCGCTGTCAGGAGCACCTCGCAGTGCTGGGTTTGCCAGGTGCCATTGTCGTTCCAGAAACGACCGAAGTCCCGTCGATTCCGGTCGAAGAGGTTCGCAAAATGGATCACCTCCTCATCGCTCAGGATCTTCCCAAGCGATAGGTAGCCGTTCTCCTTGAAGAATTCGTAATCTTCCTGTTTCATTCCGTTTCTCCCGGCATTTGCAGCAACCCGCACTAGCCTGCTTTGGAACGCAGTTTTTTAGTAGTTGAGTCAAGTTTGGTGAATCAGGCGAGCTACCGGGCGCGGACGGCGAGGGGGCGGCCTCCTTTGGGCGCGGTTTTTGATGCCGTTGGATCGAGGTTCATGTGGCGACTTTCACATGCCTTGGCGGTCTGAGGCGCAGCCTCGCTGGATTAGATCGGTGGTCCGAATTCGGTGAATCCCACCAGAGCGCGAATGCTGCCAGCCGAAGTTATGGTACGGGGAAGGGTTCCATCGCAGAAACGGTCGTGCCGAAAAAAATTCGTCCAGGGGCGGATCGTCGCCGTAGACTGCAACCCCCCACAGAGCGAGCAGGGGCAGAAGACGTGAGCGCATCTTCACGGTAGTCCCGGCTAAGCCAGTTGCAGCAGGAGGATCTCCTGAATCCCCACGTTGGGCAAAACAATCCTCAGCGGTTCCCCGTCCACTGGCAGCTCCTTGCCTTGCAGCGGCAACGAAGCGCTCTTCACCTCAAGGCCGTTGACGGTGATGGCGACGCCGGGTACCGGCACCACCTCTTTTATGAACAGGCATCTCTCGAACATCTGCCTGATTTCCTGGTGTTCCTGTCCGGGTCTCCATGGCATGAACGGCCACGGATTGTTGAGCAGGTGAATGGATACCTCTTTGGGACTGCGCCAGGTGGCGGTCACCTCGATGACGCCAGGCGCCTCCACCTCGATCGGCGGCGCTCCCATATTCGCCAGGCAGGTGAGAATCCGCTTCAGCTGAGGCAGGGGATTGCGGTCGTACCCACCCCCAACGTCGCCGCAGACATAGATTGCCTTGCCCTTGCCAAAGCTGTTCACAGTGACCGCCGGGAGGCCGGAATCGTAGTCACCGCGGGCGTAAAAGTGATCCAGGGGAGGCCGGCCATCCCGATGCTCGAGGCTGCTTTTCGTGAACGGGACCTCGATCTGGCTGTCTGGCCTGGCCGAAACCTCCGTCTGTTTGGCGACGAAGGCCACAATGTAGCCGAGCTGCTCGCGCAGACTTTCCTCCTGTGGCACGTAAAGGTTGCCTTGTGCAGGATCGACGGCGCCCGTCTCTTCGTCGGGCACGGCGGGTGAACTCCGGTAGTCCATGCCAAACAGTTCTGCCAGTGCGAAATTCTCGCGCCGCTGTCCCATCTCGTCGTAGAGGGAGGTCTCATAGGTCGCCAGGAGGGTTCCTCCTTCCGACACATACCGGGTGATCTCCTCCACCTCCTTGTCCGCGAGACACCTGCTGTCAGAGAGCATCAGCATCCGATAGGACGAGAGGTGGTCGTAAGTCAGCTGCTGGTCGAAAACGATGTCCGTCAAAATCTGCGAGCGCGTGAGCATCTCGCAGCTGCCCCGCATCTGCCGCCAGAAGTTGTCGGCCTCCTTGTAATAGCCGAAGTCCTTGGTTTGCTGGGAGAAATGAAGAGCGAGATACCTGAACGATTTATCGCCGACGTACGGCCGCAGCTTTTTCAGCTCGGTGAAGATAGACTTCGCGGCGTCCCCGAACGCGGTGTGCTCGCCCGCCCTGAGAAAGGGAGCGATGGCCGCCCCGCCGTGGGCGACGGTAGTCAGCCCGCAGACCAATTGCGAGTACGGCGCTGGATAGGGCGCACTGTGGGTCTCGCACTCGGGCAACATCGGCCTCTGACACATCCAAAAACCGAAGGTGGGGGCGGCAGCTTTGAACCGCTTGGCGGCAAAGGTCGGATTCTCGATGGAGGCCAGCCTGGAGAAGAAATAGGAGCTTCCGTTTACCGGATTCAGCGGATGGCCCATGGTCCAGCACATATCCGGGGTCTGGCGCGCGCACCCCCCATAGTTGTACCAGTCGATGATCGCGTCCGGATACTTTGCGTGAACCTTTTGGGTGACGTGCTCGATTCCTTCGAGCCATTTGTCGTAGCGCCAATTCACAAACCGCCGGAACTCCATGGAGTCCAGGTCCACCTTGCTGGGCAACTGCGATCCCGTCGCTTCCAGATAGAGGTCTTGACAATACTTGCAGCAACAGCCTACGGTGGGACGTTGGGTGCCTGAATGCGAGCCCCAGTTGGTGTCATCGAAGTAGATGCCGTCGAAATCCAGGTGGTCGAACATCTCGATGAGGTACTCTGGCAGCCAGTCCCGGTACGGCGAGTTGACGCAGAACCACCCCTCGTTCCAGATCCCGGGGAGGCCATCATCCAGCATCTGAATCATCCACTCCGGGTGGATGTCGACCAGCTTCTTGGTGAAGGTGAAAGGGTAGTAACTCAGGACGATGATGCCGTGCTCGTGACACAGGTCTATGAACCTGGAGATGCGGTCGGGGTCTGCGTCGGGATGGGTTTCCATGATCCTGGATGGCCAGAGGGGTGTGCCGCGATCGACTTCGCCGCTGACAACCCAGACCTCCAGGCCGGCTTCGACCCACCCCTCAATCTCTTCCTCTATGGTGGGACCGGCAACCTCGTCTTCACCCGAGTACGGTTTGAGGACGTGTGTGTGGTACTCGGTTCTGCACACCCTTTTCTCATATGGCAGTTGTTTCAACCTCTGCGCGGTGGACCCTACTCGTTTCACGATCGCACCTCCTCGCGAAATACCGTCACTGATCGGTGATCTTCACCTTCGGCGGGGTGCTGCTGGTCCACACAGTATTCCTTTTGGTAATCTGTCTCATCCTCCCAGATCTTGAATTCCGTACCGTCCGAAAAACTCGCCAGGGGACCTTGTTCGGTCGATCGCGTGTTCATTTTTTTCTTCCCCCACTTCAACAAGGCAGATAATATAGTGGTCGTTGTTTAAGGACACAACAAACCTGAGGCAGGGTGAGCTGCTCACAATCTTCTGCGTGCTGTGGCTTGTGGGCACGGTGCCCCACATCGGATGGAGCACCTACTTTGCCATCTGGCTGGCGACACCTGCGTACTTCGCCAACACCGAAAACCAATGGGCCGACGAGAAACGGCACCGCCTCGCGGTTGGGCTCGAAATCGCCGGCGCGGTAGCGGGATTCCCATTTCTCCTTGGAGGATACTGGCGGCTGTGCCATATTATTACGTTCTGCAAACCCCTATGCTCCAGGAGAGATTCAGTGGCTACCCATCGGGCAACCGTCTACTCCCGCGCCAACTACGGCGACGAGGAAATCACCCTCTCCTTTCCCGCCGGATGGGAGGTCACTGTGCTCGCCCCCGAGGCCACGCCCGCGCTCGCCGAATCGCAACGGCAAGCCGCCTTCGATCAGCCGATCGGCACCCCGCGGATCGCCGAAATGGCGTGCGCCAAGAAGAGCGCCGCCATCGTCGTCGACGATCTCAGCAGGCCGACGCCGGCCCGCGAATTGATCCCCTTCGTGCTGCGGGAACTGTCCGCGGCCGGCGTCCCCTCCAGCCAGATCCGTTTTGTCGTTGGTACCGGCTCGCACCGACCGCTGACCACAGAGGAGATGGCCCTGAAGGTCGGGGCCGACATCCTCGGCGGCTTTCAGGTGACCTGCCACAACTTCATGAGCGGCGAGCTGCGCGGCATGGGCAACCTGAAGGACGGGACGCCGGTTTTCATCGATCCAGTGGTCGCCGATGCCGATTTCAAGATCTGTCTCGGCGGCGTCTATCCGCACGGCGCGGTCGGATTCGGCGGCGGTTCCAAGCTCATTCTCCCCGGCGTGTCGGGGTTCGCGACGATTTTCTGCTTTCACACCTTTTACCCAGGCCGCGGTCATGGTATCATCGAAAACGAAAGCGGACAGCGCGACGGCAGAGACGTCTCAGAAGAGGTGGCCCGCCTGATCGGACTCGACGTCATCGTTAACTCCGTGCTCAATCACCGGTGCCAAGTGGCTGGACTGTTCGTCGGGGATTTCGTCGCCGCCCACCGCCGAGCAGCGGCCTTCGCCAGGAAAGCGTACGGAACCCGCATCCCCGGGGAACTGCGGCGCCAAGCCGACCTGCTCGTCGTCAACTGCTATCCTCTCGATTCCGACCCCATCCAGACCGGCAAGGCGCTGTGGCCGCGGCAGCACTTCGAACGGGCGTACACCGTCGCCATCAACCCCGCCTGTGACGGCATCGACTACCACGGTCTCTCTGACCGCATGAGTTACGAGCGCTTCCTCAAAAAAAAGAAGGCGCAGCCGGCCGCTAAATTCCCGCTGCCCCGGACCGGCAAACCCGACCAGACGCTGGTCTGGTCGGAGCATTATCCCGCCGCCGATTTCTACCAGAGCCACCCGCGGGACATCCTCTTTCGCGATTGGGACGCCTTGCTGGAACAGCTGGCCGAAAAGCTGCCCGCCAACGCCCGCGTCGCCTTGTTCCCGTTCGCCGGCATTCAGTTCCTCGCCGACTGAATGGGACTACCACGGTTCCCCGGCGGCTGCCTATCGGCGGTCTCCGGCGCCGTAGCCCCCGTCGAAGAACGTCTTCAGGCCGGGGTGCTCCTGAATGTAGCTCTTCAACTCCAGGACGATGTTTTCCTGAAGCTGAATGCTGAGGCCGCCGTCGACCGGCAGCACCACGCCGGTGATGAAAGCGGCTTCTTCTGAGCACAGAAACGAAACCGCGTTGCCGATGTCCTCCGGCACCCCGGTGCGCCGCACCGGGTACTGCAGCTCGTGCAGGCGGAACCCGGCCTCGTTGGCCACGTCAGACCACAGCTTTTCCAGGCCCTCCGTGACGATATGGCCCGGCGCGATGGCGTTCACCGTGATCCCCAGCGGCCCGAAGTCGATGGCCATCTGGCGCGTAAGGCCGACAACCGCCGCCTTGCCGGATTCGTACACCATGGTCCCGGCCGCCTGCAGCAGCCCGTGCACAGAGGAGATGTTGACGATGCGGCCGACCTCCATGGCTGGCGGCGAGCCGTGGCGCAGTCCGCGGCCCTCCCACGGCCCCGGGTCGAACCCTTGCGGCGGTCCCGATTCGGTCATCGCCGGCACCCCGTACTTGGCGCCGAGGAAATGGGCCATCACCAGCAGGTCCATCCCCTTGCGCCAGGCTTCGACTTCGACTTCCAGGGCGCTTCCGTCGGAAAAACCGATGACCCCGTAGGCGTTCTGGACGAGGATGTCGAGGCGGCCGTACTCCTCGACGGCGCGGGCCACCATGTTTTGGGCGACCTCTTCCTTCGACACGTCGCCGAGCATAGAGAAGGCCCGTCCCCCCGCATGCCGGATCCGCTCGGCGCTGGCAGCCGCCCCCGCCTCGTCGATGTCGACGATGAGGACGGCCGAGCCGTCGGCGGCCAGCTTGCGGGCGATGCCGGCGCCGATCCCGGTGGCGCCGCCCGTTACGATCGCGACCTTGCCGCGCAGTTTAGGCTGATTCATGTGGATTCTTAAGCCTTCTTCCGAACAGGTTTTGAGAACTGTGTGACCGTGTCAATTGGTCGCTTGTACATATTTCGATAACCCTGATGAAGCCGCTCGTAATTGCAGTGCTTGCGCCACGCCTCCAGTCAGTAACTAATCGCTTAAACGTCCCGTCACATGAGCCAAATTATCGCCGATTTGCACACGATGAATACGTCGCAACATGATAACAATGCCCTCATATTTGGTCGTTATCTCTGCCACGACTTCACCGAAGGGACCGCGAACGGTGCCCAAGCGTTGACCGGCGCTTACATCGTCCAGCAGGGCAACGTCGGATCGGAAGTAGCCAGCAGCCGGCGTCGAAATGACACTGTCCATATTTCCATCCCCGGACAGGTGATGGGCTACAGGTTGAATCTGGGGCTGACCGTCCAGCATATCAAGATGCTTCATCACGTTGATCACACCGGTGGTAAAGCAATTCACATCGGACGGGTGGGCGTAGCCGCCACCGCCAGCTTCGGTATAGATCGCCGGGGAAGACACGTGCCAGATTCAACCCATCAATTGGACTGCTGCGGAGGGCGGATTCATAGGCGGGCACGTTACAAATTGGGACCATCAGTAATGCACCACGTAGCGCATCAGGTACTATCCGCCGGAAAACTTCAATCTCACGCCCGGACGAGTGGGTAGAGGAGCCGAGTCACCCGGGCTCCTCCCCCGTTAGAACCCATCGTGCCCGATTCGGGCAATAGTCTCAATATACGACCATTGACCAAGCCAGCCAGGCCATCCTCTTCAGTTTTGGCGGGCACGATGCGGCCGCGGTCCCGGGCCCGGGGGGCCAGGACCCCGTGGTAGCGCAGGAGATGAAACCGGGCGGGGGGACCAGAGCCGCCAGCCTCTCCAGTAGTTCCATCGGAGAGAGCAGGAGATGGCTAGTCCCCTCCGACCACGGTGTTTTGAGCGCGAAGGAAAGCCGCTGCGAATCGTAGATCCGCAGGCGCCCGGCGGCCAGGTTGGAAGGTGGTGTGGCGAGCGGCTGGAAGAGCATGTTGACATCAACAGCGGCGACTTAATTTACATCCCCGTCGGCATCCCTCACCTTCCCTACAATCCCAGCGAGACCGAAACCTGCACTGCCGTGATCGCCCGGACGGACCCCAACTCCGGTAGCCGGGCGGCTCGGCCCGAGATCTGGATGCGTTCTATTGCATGGTGGATGAACGGGTTCGAAGCACGGTAAAACGCGAAACGAAGCGGAAATGAAGCGGAAACGAAAAATATTTTGAGTGCTGTTTGACAATTAAAAACAATAAGTTACTATATGTTCCCTTCGAAGCGATACGGAAATGAGCCGCAAATGGAATCCCCGACCATCAGCAGCTACACGATTCCGCAGCGGTGGATACGCTACGACTTCCAAGCCGTCTTCGAGTCGCTGGTTCAGGCCAGGACCGCCGGCGAACGGGAAGGCGTCGAGTTGAAAAAAAACGGTCGGGGGCCATAAAACCGGCGGCCACCGATAACCAACCAGGGAGCAATAGCCGATTGAAAATCGTCGACAGCGGAACTATATCCCGCCGGCCCGGGATTGGAGCCTATATGCCGACCATCGCCCCGCTGGCCGACGGCACCTGGGTTGCCGCCCAGCACGTGGGACAGAGCCTCGGTTCGTCGGACAACCACATCGAGTTCCTTATTTCTCGTGACGAGGGGGCAACCTGGGATAACCGCGGCAGCATTCACGGTGGCGAAGGTCCGGATGAGCGATACACCTATCGCGCGCCGAAGATCGTTGCAATACCGGACGGCCGCCTTCTCATCTCCGCCGACCGTTACCCGCGGAATACAGCTCCACTCTTCAACCTGGAGTCAGAGACCCTGTCGCGATCGGAGATGCTGTTGATCTGGTCGGAGGACCGGGGAAAGACCTGGTCCGAACCGCAGGTCGTGCCCGTCGACTTGCCGCCGGAGAGATACAGCTGGAACGGGACCGGCCCGGTGTTGCAAGTGAGTCCGAACCGTTGGATCTACACCCTCGAAACCTGGAAACCAGAGGGCTCAACCGCTCCACTCGATCAGAAATCGGCCGCCGTGTTTTCCGCCGACGGGGGCCAGACCTGGGGCGAGCTGACAGCGACGGCCGACGATCCGGACAACAAGCTGATGTATTACGACCAGATGGGAGCCGTCCTGCCCGACGGCAGGGTTTGCATCTTGCTGTGGACCCACGTGGATGGGACCTCCGAAGACCTGAACAACCACTGGATTGTTTCCTCTGATCAGGGGCGCACCTGGTCGGCTCCCGAACCCACCAACCTGCGCGGCCAGGTCTGCGCCCCTATCGCCCTGGCGGACGGGCGGGTGGCGGCGGTCTACAATTTTCGTCACGAACCACAAGGAGTGCATATCGCACTCAGCGAAGACCTTGGCCGTTTGGACGTCGAGCGCGAAGTGGTCCTGTTCGATGCCGGGGCGGAGGCGACCATGGGGCCGCCGGGCGCCGATAGCTTTCACGCCGAACACATACAGATCGCCTTCGGCAAACCGGGAGGGCTGCAACTTCCGGACGGCGATCTGCTCACTTATTTCTGGTGTACGTCAGAGGGGGTGACCCACACGCGCTGGGTCAGGCTCGAGCTCGATTAGATGGCTTTTGGCATCCGATCGCCACAACCTCAATACCGACGTGTAATCTCCTTCACCCAAGCACACCACATACCGGCGCCGGCATCTCGAGTTCACAGCTGAAATTCAGCTTACCCGAAGACTGATCTATGTGGAAGGCGACCAGGTTGTTGCCATTGGTATTGGCTATAAAGAGCAGCTTCCCGTCGGGGGTGATGGTGATATTCTGTGGCATCTCCCCCCGGCTCGGCTCGATTCCGTTGGGAGTCAGGGCACCGCTTTGGATATCCACCGTGAACATGGCGAGACTTTCGTGACCCCGGTTGGTGCCGTAGAGGAAACGTCCGTCGGGGGTGAACGCCAGATCGGCTGTAGCACTGTTGCCGTCGAAATCCGCCGGCAGGGTTGGCACCGAGTCCCGCTCCAACAACAGCCCTTGCTGCCGGTCGTAAACGAACGTGGTAATGGTGTTCCCCATCTCGTTGATGACATAGCCGTGCCGACTATCCGGTGAAAAGATGAAATGCCGGGGGCCGCCTCCTGGTTGGACGCGAGCGAAGTGTTGCTGGCCGGGACTCAAGCTGCCAGCCTCGGGATCGAGGGCGTAGATCATGACCTTGTCCATGCCGAGGTCGGCGGCAAAGGCAAACCGGCCGTCGGCCGCCACCTTGAAACAGTGGGCGTGGGGTTCTTTCTGGCGGCGCGGATCGACGCTGTGGCCAACGTGCTGCACGAAAGATCCCGCCGGACCCAGCGCCCCGTCATTCTCGAGCGGGTAGGATATGACGCTGCCTCCCTGGTAGTTGGCCGCAACCACCATTCGCCCGCTTGGATCGACCGCGACGTAACAGGGGTAGCCCCCCTGGGTCGGTTGTCTGTTTATCGGCGTCAGTTCACCGGTGGCACGATCCAGGGCAAGAGCCTCCACCATCTGTTCGTTGTCCGGATCTGAAATGCTGTAGACGACGTTGCCGTTCGGATGGAGGTCGATAAAGAACGGATTGCTGATCTCCTTGTATTGTCGAACCAACTCGAGATGCCCGTCTGCGTCGGCTATGCGATAGATGAAGATTCCATCGGAATCCGTCAGTGTGCTCACGATGAACAGTTGCTCTGCAGCCATTGTTCTCCTCCGGGAATGCTCGCTGTCTGGTATCTCAAGACGCGAAACGCCAATTGTTGGGTGCAATCAGGTTGGCACGAAAAACCTGCGCCAAATCTAACATCTCTGGTCCTTCCCGTCCTCCCCAAACCCTGAATCGGTTGACGCAGCCCTTCCTTTTGAGCAGATTTCGGCTTCAACTTCGCTGTGGAAAGGACTCAGATATGATCGTACACAACGGTGGGCCGATTCAATCCATCGCCGAAGCGGTGCTTTTCCCTTTCGACGACTATTCGATTGCGCTCAACAAAAACCTGCTTATGGAGCTTTCGCCCGCGCGAAAAACCCCATACGAGACAGGCCATGGGTTCGACCCCGATCACCCCGGAAAACCGGTTGTCGTTCAGGGTGGCCCCGAAGATCCCGATCACACCGAAGTGGTCTATTACGGCAGCGTTCTCTGCGTTGATGGGGAGTATCGCATGTGGTACGGCGGTGCCGGCACCGATGATGTTCGGCGCGTCTGCTACGCGGTCTCCAGGGACGGAATCGACTGGGACAAACCGAAGCTGGGCATCCTCGAATACGCCGGCAACAAGAACAACAATCTGGTAGGCCTTGTTGGGAACGGGGAAGCTCGAATGATCCCGGCCGAACATCTGGCCGTGCTCTACGAACCTGACGATCCGGACCCGAAGCGGCGTTTCAAGATGGTCTATGCAGGCAGTTCAGCAGCCGTGTCGGCCGCCTTTTCGGAGGACGGCTTGCGTTGGGTCGACTCGCCGCACAACCCGATCATTCGCGGCTCTCGACTCGAACACGGCGGCCTCGTCCATTACGGCGACTGCTATTACCTGAACGGCCAGGGTTCCGCCATACCCCACCCCATCAAGGGCGCTCGCAAACGGACCATGATCACCTTCACGTCATACGACTTCGAGCATTGGCCTCAAGCCGCGCTCCTCAGCTTTCGCCGCGACAATATTCCGCCTCGTCCCCCTACCGATTTCGAGGTGCATCGAGGCGAACAGGTACATATCGGGGCCACCCTGTGGAATCGGGGCAACGTGCTCATCGGGATCTACGGCCAGTACCACAACGAGAGCAACGACCGCCGCTTCAGCACCTGCGACCTGGGGCTGGTAGTCAGCCACGATGCCATGCACTTCAAGGAACCGGTGCCGGATTTCAAGATGGTTCCTGCCTACGAAGAACCCGACGGCGCGTCTCCACGTCTGCTGCAAGGCCAGGGGTTCGAAAACATTGGCGACCGCAGCATCTTCTGGTATGGCGGCTGGCGGGAATCCGCCGCTACCGAGAACGCGGTGCGGGTCGCCACCTGGCCCAAGGACCGATTTGCCCATTTCTCACCCGATCCAGCTGCGGTCCAACTGGCTCACTTCGATTCGAGCGAGGACTTCGGTTCCGTTGTCGAGCCCTCCCACTTTATCTCATGCCCGATGGAGACGGAGGGCAAGGGTGCCCGCGTTTATTTGAACGCCTCAGGACTATCCGAGCACAGCCAACTGAAGGTCGAGATCCTCACCCGGGAGTTCGAGCCGATTCCCGGTTTTTCCTGCGACGATTGCATCGCCGTGACCGAGTCTGGTTTTCGCCAGCGCGTGGGATGGGCGGAACGCGATTCGCTGGCTGCGCTCGACGGTCCCGTTCGGGTAAAGGTGATCTGGGGAGGCATCCGGCCCGAAGACGCTTGCCTGCATGCGGCGTATGTGGGCTGACAGCCCGTTGATAAAGTTGCTCTGCAGGTGAGGCCGGATCGATCCGGGACTTGGGCGAGCACCGGTCACCGGCCGACAGACGGCACGGGCACTGCGTCGGCACCAGGTGGATTCGGACCGCGCTATGGCTTCGTACCTACAGCACTGTGCATCGGCTGCGAGATGAATGCGGTTCCCTCCGCCGTGGCGGCCTGCACCGCGGTCCACCATTCATCCCGCTCTTTTGAATCGAGCAGCGCAGCAAACTGAGGATACACTCCCTCCAATCGTTCCCGGTCAGTGTAGGTGGCAAGCTGCGGCAACATCTGTACATCCTTGAGCCCGGCGTCGATAAATCTGCGGTACAAACTCCGGTCAGCGCAGCCTTTCTGCCCTACCCCTCCCCACCATCGGGGCGGCGCTTCCAACTTTTGTCGTACTTCGGCGCCTACCGGTAGATTCACGACCACATTTGTATCCACCGAACGGACGAGAACGCCCACCCGACCTCCCGGTTTCACCACCCGCACCATTTCCGCCAGCGCCTTGTCCACATCCAGCTCCTCGAGCACCGTGAACGACAGGGCGGCATCGAAGCTTCCGTCGAAAAAAGGCAGCGTCTCGGCGTTTCCCTCCTCAAATTTGACCGCCTCCGCTGCGTTTGCCTCCGCCAGTGACCTGGCTTCCTCCAGTAGATAGGTATTCACGTCGACACCGGTGAAGGAACATTCAGGGTTGTGCGCGGCCAGCCTTCTCACAATGGCGCCGGTACCACACCCCACCTCGAGCACCCGTTCTCCCGGCTGCAGCCGCGCCGCATCCACAACCCTTCCTACAACATCCAGGTATCCACTCGATCTGGCGCGTCCTTCCAGAACCGCCGCCGGCCCCAAGTGCGGCCCCCGAACGGTGATCGTGCAATAGCGCTCAGCCAGTCGTTCCACGAGCGGTTCCCACTGAGATTTCGCCAGTCCCAGGGGGAACAACACCAGCGCCGGTCCCGAGCCGCGCAGCTCATACCTCAACCCCGCACGCTCGCCGCTGCCTTCCTTGCAAGCAGCGTTATGGATGGCGCCTTCTTTACACGTGGCCTCGTGAATCGCAGCCGCTGCATCCGCGTTTCCAAGGAATTCTTCCCAGGCCGGCGCGACCTCTTGTAAATGGTCGGCTACGATATCGTCCCACAGCTCTCGGGAATAGCCGCTGAGTTTCAATGAGCTTGCGTTGGTCCAGGAATCCAAGGTCGGCCCGATATCGCGATGGGCAGAACCACCTTCTCCGTAGAAAACGAACAGGGGCACGGACATGTCTTCCAACGCAGAGGTGTCTGGCGGCAATCCGCCGGCGAGGGTCAAGGATGAGAGCAGCTCGGGGCGCTCGCCGGCCAAACCTTGCCAGTCACCCGGCCACTGGTGGGCGGCCACGTGCGCTTTCGTCAGGCCCAGGTGGTGGAACAGTTCGTAAACGCGTTCGTATAGGTCCAGGTCTTGGTTTGCCAATCTGTTTCCCCTCTATCGCAACCTTAAAGAGGTGGAATAGGGTTTCGAAAAAGCCCCCGAAAGCAACAGTCCAAGGGCAGGGCAGGCTTACAAATGGAAAACTTGCTTGGCGCTGTACTAATCGAAGAAGCCCCTGTCCTCCTCGGACAAACGCTTCTTCGCCTCCGGCACGTTGAATGTGACGCCTAAACCGGGTGTGTCCCAGACCCGAATGAATCCATCCTCCACTATCGGGGACGGAAGTCCGTCAATAAGGTCGTACCACCACTCCGGCTTTCCCACGGGATACTCCAACGCGATGTAGTTCCGCGGAAGTGTCGCGGCCAGGTGGACGTGCGCCGCCAGTCCGATGAGCCCGTCCGCAACGCCGTGCGGCGCCATGAGGATTCCGTGGAGGTCCGCGAACTCGGCGATCCACTTCAACTCGGCAATTCCTCCGACATCCAGCGGGTCCGGTCCAATTATGTTTACCGCCTTCTTTTCGATCAGGTCCTTGAAGTTCTGCCTGAGGTATATCTGCTCACCCGTGTGAATCGGCGTGGACGTGGCAGTTGTCACATCACGGTACAGTTCCGGCAGAACATAGGGCGTATAGTCCCCCGTAATCATGTCCTCCAGCCACATCACATTCAGCGGCTCCACCGCCTTCGCGAGTCGGAGAGCGTCAGGCACCGTCATCCCCGGGCCGCAGTCCAGAGCGAGGCCGATCTCGTCTCCCAGCACGTCCTTCATCGCCTCAATACAGGCTACCGTGTGCTTCAGGCCGCGCTCCGTGAGAGGCCCGCCGAACGCCGACCTTACCCCCTGGGGACGCTCACCGTAGAAGAAGTCCGGGACCTCCTCCGGCGTACGCGAGTGGAAAGCGATCCCCTGCTTGATGATAGTGAACCCCTCTTTGAACTCCTTCATCCTGGCCATGTCCTCAGCGTAGTGCTCGGGCGAATGCCCTTCCAGCGGCACCCTCACGCCCCCGTTATAGACCCTGACCTTGTCCCTCACCTTGCCGCCCAACAGCTTGTACACCGGGAGTCCCGCCGCCTTCCCGGCGATGTCCCACAGCGCCACCTCGATTGCGCTCACCGCGGCGCCCCAGGGCTTGAAGCTCCCCATCCTGCGGATCCTGTCCATGACCC
This sequence comes from Candidatus Latescibacterota bacterium, assembly GCA_965208105.1. Classification (GTDB taxonomy): domain Bacteria; phylum Latescibacterota; class UBA2968; order UBA8231; family UBA8231. Next base: position 4,377,432 of record OZ242318.1, on the reverse strand, counting down.
GCTCAACGTCCGTGGGGTCCTGCCCCAGTATCATGTCGCGATAAAAAAGCACGTGAGGCTTCAGGTACCGCTTCGTCCACTCGGCCTGCCCAAGACCGTCAATTTCACTGTCGGTCTTGATACGAACGACAGGGTTGCCGCCGATGACGGCGCACTTGAGGTCAGTAATCTTCATTCGATCTCTCCTCCGTCCTAATCCGCAAACGCCCGTCTGTCCCTGGCATCCACATTCTCGAATCCGGCTGTCATGCTCTCCGCATCATCAATGAACTGCTAAGTACAGGAAAAATTAGGCCCCTTTTCGGCCCTCTTGTCAAGGCGCCGAACACACCCAAGGGGCATCGTTTGCCGGTCGGGCGGCGTTTTGGCGGCCGTGTCCGACACCAGGGGGACATCCGCGCCGGTAAGGGTTCGTCCTTTCGTATTGACTATCTATCGACCGGCGCGCCGGATTGTGTATGTTTTGGGAAGATTTCGTCAAATCGCAATCCGGAGAACCCACACCGGAGCTGCTCGAGCGCTGCACGCCGAGGCAAAGGCGTCGCCCACTATTATGTCGCCCACTATTATAATGTCGTGGTTGGAGAGGAGCAGAATCCGGACGCGGCGTGGCATTATCCGGACCCCAAAGATGCTGCCGCTGAGACAATGGACCACGTAGCATTCTGAGACGGAGTCGAAGTGGTGGAGAGCGCACAGGACGTCCAGCCACCCTACCAGAGGGCGTCTTCTCGAGAGGTACCATGCCGGATCTCCTTTTCGCTGACCCCGATCTAGCTGCCCTGTACGATCTCTTCGCGCCGCCGGACGGAAGAGGGGACTTCGCCTTCTATCTTCCGTTGATCACGGAGGCTACAGCGGTGCTCGACGTCGGCTGCGGGACCGGGGCATTGCTTCACCGAGCACGGGATCGAGGTCACCGGGGCCGATTGTGCGGACTTGACCCTGCTCAGGGGATGCTCGAACAGGCACGCAAACAACCCGGTATCGAGTGGGTGCTCGGCGACCTGTCGTCCGTCTCCTGGAAAAGCGAGTTCGACCTGATCTTGATGAGCGGGCACGCCTTCCAGGTGTTTGTCGGGGATGATGAGTTGCGGACGGCGCTCGCTGCGATCGGCGCTGCGCTCACGGACGATGGACGGTTCGCGTTCGAAACCCGCAATCCTCTTGCTCGTGAGTGGGAACAGTGGGATAAACTATACTCGGGTCAGGTTACCGGCAGTACCGGAAGAGTGGTGCGATCGAAGTGCGTGGTGGAGAAGGTGGAAGGGGAGATTGTCGATTTCAGCCACACCTACACGAGCTCGGATTGGCCCGGCCCCAAGATAAGCCACAGCAAATTGCGGTTCCTTGGGGGCGATTCGTTGTCTGGGTTCATTGCCGATGGCGGAATGAGGATCGAGCAGCAGTTCGGGGACTGGCACTACAGTCCACTGACAGATACGAGCCCGGAGATAATCACCATCGCTAGCAAAGCGGAGGTAGACAGATGATAGACCTGACGCAGTCGACGACCGGTACCCCAGAAGTGCATACGGTGACGCGAGATCCGGGAAACGCCTGGACGAGGACCGAAGTCGCCGCCATCGACGCGGTCCCGGACGAGCACGCGGCACCGCCTCCCGATCCCGGGACCCGTTGGCCCCGCGATGCGATGCGCAGCGGTATCTGCGGCTCGGTGAGTCCCCGCGTGATACGGCTGCCCGACCGCAGTTACCGGATGTACTACACCCAGATCCTGCCGCGGTCCGGTCACCCGGCCGGAGCCAACGACTACGAAAACGCCACCACCCGCATCCTCAGTGCGGTGTCGACAGACGGCCTCAGCTGGAGACCGGAACCAGGTGTGCGGCTCACGCCGGAGCAGGGCAACGCCGGTGAGTTTCGCGTGGTGTCGTCGGAGGTAGTGCCGATGACGGATGGGTCGGGCCGCCTGCGCATGTATTTCGAAAGCTGCCCGGGCACGCAGTCGACGGAGAACTCGATTCGCAGCGCCCTGTCCGCGGATGGCGGTCTGACCTGGACCCTCGAAGAGGGGCACCGCTTGCGGATCAGCGGCGGCAACGTGATGGCGTCGCGCATCATCTATACCGACGATGGCCGTGTCCGGCTGTACGTGACCCAACGGGACGTTGGCATCGTCAGTGCTGTCTCGACCAATGGCGGGACGGACTTCGATGTAGAGGGACCACGGTTGCCAGAAGATCCCACTGCATTCGCGCCCGAGATCGTTCGACTGCCGGAAGGCGGTTACCGGATGTATTACACCTCCCAGGTTTCCGAAACGGTGCCTACCCAGGGCGGAAGCCAGCAGATTCTTTCAGCCACCTCGCCCGATGGTCTGGACTGGCGCGCGGACGGTTCCGCGATCGTTCCAGACGGGAACGGCCCCGACGCGGTCAAGGCGTCGGAGATGTGCGTGTTCGAGATGCCGGCCGGTTCCGAAGAAGGAGCGTTCGGAATGGTCTACGAGGGGTGCGACGGCACCACGCCCAACGCCCGCGGTGTGTGGCGCATCGCCCGCGCTTTCGCACGGTAGCAACTGCGACCCTGGCAGCAACACACCTCACTGCGATTCGAAAATGACTTTGCCGCTCTTTCCTGCCGCAAAAGTCGCGTAAGCTTCGTCCGCTTTTTCCAGTGGGAATCGGTGGGTCACGGCGCTTTCAAAAGAGAGACTCTGTGCATCCAGAAAATCCACCATCTCCCAGGTCATCCACAGGGGAAGCACAAACGAGCCGATCAAAGTCAACTGTTTGCTCTTGATTTGGTTCGGATCCAGGAATTTCTCTGAACTGCCCGTACCGACGAGAACGCCTCGACCTCGGCGTCCAAGGCAGGCACCCAAATTCTCGCGACCCTCCAGACTTCCCGACGCTTCGAACGCCGCTGTCGCTCCGTATCCACCGGTGAAATCGCCTATAGCTTCGACCGCATCCTCGCGACGGGCATTGACCGCGGCATCCGCTCCCACCTGCTTCGCCAGCGCGACGCGATCCTGGACAATGTCGACGCCAATTACTCTGCACCCTTTGGCCTTCGCCAGCAAAACCCCGCTCAGTCCAACTGGACCCAAGCCGAAGACCGCTACCGAATCGCCCGCCTTGACCTGAAGCTTCTGCATTGAGCAATAAGCTGTCCCCGCCGGACAGGAGGTGAACGCGCCGTCGATGAAACTGAGGCCATCGGGAAGCGGAACGCAGTTGCGCTCATCGGCAACCACAAAATCGGCGTGCGAACCATGCATATGGGCTCCGTAAGCCTTGGTCCGATTGCACCACATCAGGTCCCCGGCGGCGCAATCTGCACAATGGCCGCACCCCTTGTAATGATATACCGTCACTCTATCGCCTTCCTTGATCCTTTTCACCCCATCGCCCAGGAAGTCGACGATGCCACACGGTTCGTGGCCCGGTATTCTGTCGCCCCTCTCGTTTGCCTGCTCCCTGGTCACGGGATAGGCGCGCATATCGCTGCCGCAGATTCCGGTGGCCATCATTTTCACTCGAACCTGTCCAGGACCGGGAACTGGATCGGGGAATTCTCGCACCTCGCATTTGCACTCACCCAGAAAGACGACACCTTTCATGACACCTACCTTCCTTTATAGTCATGCTTGGCGGACCGACGGCGTACTGAAAGTACCGACCTGACGGCGAAGGTCCAGCACGGGTTGGGCTACCGCTTCGTATCCGGCATGGGTTCGTCCTTTCTTATTGACTATCTATCGACCGGCGCGCCGGATTGTGTATGTTTAGGAAAGATTTCGTCAAATCGCAATCCGGAGAACTCGCCGATCGCCAGTGAATAGTGTCCAAAAGCGACGCAATTCGCTGCAGGCCGAGGCAAAGGCGGCTCCTGGGAGATCTGGGTCACGAGTTTCGGCCCTGAGACTATTTCGTTCCACCACCTGACCATGAAGAGGTAATGAGCGGAAAGAGTGGATGATGCTGGAACGCCGCGAAATCAGGACGAACAGATCGAAGCTGTTCGTCGTCGGATCCTTCCATAATCCAGGTGCGCCCGCATTCAAAGCTAACCTCCATTGCCACAGTACGCACAGCGACGGCAAGCTGTCGCCGCAAGAAGTAGCCGATCTCTACGCCCGCGCGGGCTACCAGATCCTCTGCATCGCCGACCACAACGCCAACGGCGACCAGGACGGCGACGGCGTCCACGACTGGAACCTCGACGGCGTCGTCATGTCGCGCGCCCGCGCGATAGGCACCGGACACAAGCCGCACAAGGCCATCCCCGAAGACGCCGGCCGGGAGGCCTACGTACGCGATTACAGCCGGACGGCCGCCGAACAGGGACGACCGTGGGTCGCGGAGAACTGGAAGATCGAGCGACCGGGCGAGCTGCTCCTGCTGCCCGGTTTCGAGGACCATTTCACCGGCCCTCACATCGTGGTTAACGGGTATCCCATCTACACCGAGGGGAGCGATATCGCTCGTTTCCGCGGCACACACGGATACCGGGAAGTGACGCAGCAGGCGGGCGGCGTGGTCTACCTGCCCCATCCCCACGCCTGGGACGACGATCCGGCCTTCTTCCTCGATCACCCCGAACTGCGCCGATTCGACGGCATCGAGGTCGTCAACGGGTACACCATGCGACACGGGAAGCAGCAGGATCCCGCCGGCACGCGGGGATTTGCTCGCCGTCTGTGGGACGGTATCCTCAGCGCTCGGGTCAGCTGTTGGGGATATGGCAACGACGACATGCACACCCACGGTGTCGACGGCGGCGCCGAACCATTTATAGCATGGACCGATGTCTGGGCTGATTCGCTCAGTGTGGCGGAGGTGCGCCGCGCCTTGCGAAGCGGGAGTTTCTGCGTCAGTACCGGAGTTTCGGTATCGTCGCTCACGCTGGAAGGCGACCATATCTGCGTCAGTACCGAAAACGCCGAGCGCATTCGCTTCATCGGGCACGGGGGCAGCACCCTTCTCGAAGTCGAAGATCTGTCCGCCCGGTACCGGATTGTCGGCAATGAGGGCTACGTCCGCATCGAGTGCGAAAACGGCCGGTCGCGCTGGCCGGACGAGCAGCCGGAGCTGAGTCAGTGGGCGTTCTGCCAGCCGCTGTGGATCCTCAACGAAACCCAGGAAATTCCGGAGGGACTACCGCCATGAAGATGCATATTCTGCTTATCACCATCGATTCGCTGCGCGCCGATCATCTCGCCTGCTACCAGGAGATGGAGATCCGCACCCCGAACCTGGATGCGTTCGCTGCTTCGGGAGCTCGTTTTCAGCAGCACCTGTCCTCCTTGGCTACGACCCTGCCCTCGCACACCAGTCTGCTCAGCGGCTGCGTGCCGTCGGTGCACGGCGTCAACTGGAATGGGGTGCAGACCCCGCGCCGCCGGACCACCCTGGCCGAGATCGCGACGGCGCAGGGATACGCCACCACCGCGATCACCAGCTGGGGAGGTTTCCAGCTCCAGGATGTGCTCGGCTTCGAGGAAGCCCACAGCGAAGGAGGCGCCGGAGCCGAGGAGAACCGGGGGGACCAAACCATTCAGAGGGTGGAGGCCTGGTTGGACAGAGTCGATGCGAGTCGGCCGCAATTCCTATGGGTACACTTCATCGACCCCCACACGCCGGACAACTGCCCCGACCCGTTCCCGAAGACCTACGTGGGCGAGGTGGAGTTTGTCGATACCCTCATCGGTCGGTTCATAGCCGGCTGGGATGAGCGGCTGGGTGCCGACAACACCTTCGCTGCAATCACCGCCGATCACGGCGAGCACTTGAACGATCACGGGGTCGAGCGCGGTCACGGCACGCTGTGGATCACCAACCTGCGAATCCCTCTCCTGGTGCGCTGTCCCGGACACATCCAACCGGGTTCCGTCGCCCAGGAGCTCACGCGCCAGATCGACGTGCTGCCCACCATACTCGACTACTGCGAGCTCCCCATGCCGTACAATGTCCAGGGCATGTCTCTGCGCGGTTTGATCGAAGGCCGCGACTCCGGGATGCGGCTCGTGCACGAGGGACAGGCGGTGCACAAAGATGGCGAAACCGTCACGGTGCGGTCCGAGAAGTACGCGTTGTTCTTCGGCGATGATGGAGATCTTGTCCACATCTTCGATCGCCGGGTCGATGCCGGTGAGGACGCCGATCTCTGGGAGCGTGACAGTGCAGCCAGACAGTCCGTGGAGCATTCGCTGAGGGACGGCAGACAGAGCTAGCAGACAGAGCTAGCAGATCGATAACTCGGCTCCTGGCTGAAGCTTCACATCGGCTGCCCGCACCCGGGAAACCCGATTAAACTCCGCACCTACCGGCGTGGCGGCGCAGGTCACGCCGGCTCAATGAAAATCTCTTCGACGGCGGTACCCTCCCAATCTGCTGCAGGTGTAATCTGTAGAATACGGGCAATGGTAGGAGCAATGCTCAGGAGATCTACGGGCGTTTGAATGGCGTAATTGGGTCGAATGGCGGGGCCGGCAATCAACCAGGGAATTGTCATATCTTCGCTTGCATCGGTACCGTGTGTGCGGTCATGGCCCCCATGGTCGCTCAGCACCATGATGGTGCTCTGGTCAGGCACCGCATCGAGGACCCGTTCCAAATCTGCGTCGATCCGGGTGACCTGGTGCAGATACCCCTCAGAGAGCCAACCCGACCGGTGTCCCGCGCCATCGACAGTATCAAAATGGATGAAGGAAAAATCGGGTTGTTCGTCTGTGAGACACCGAACAGCCGCCGTGGCGATCGCGTCGTCGTTGTCGAGGTCGCGCTTTTCGCGGAAAAAGGCATGGGTCAGCATCCCGGGCGTGCAGAGATTGCGCAAACCATCCCAGCCGTAAAAGAAAGCGCTGGTGCGATCGGCCGCCCGGATTTGCTCCACGAGACCCGGGAGGGGACGGGCCATGGGCGTCCATGTATTGGAGCTGATGCCATGCCGGGTGACGGGGACGCTGTGGAACATCGACATGTGGCAGGGCATGGTCACCGAAGGCATATCGGCCCGGGCATTCAGGGTCCAGGCCCCCCGCCGCTGAAGGTCTTGCAAGGTGGGACAGTCGGATTGCGACAAAGCTTCAGGCCGCAAACCATCAATAACCACTAGCACGAGCTTGGGGTTGGCCATCGATTGTCTTTCCTTTGCAGCGCTGAGATCGGAGGAAAACACCCCCGCCAGCAGAGTCGCCCACGGCAGCCGATGGGCCCAGGGCGGAGCACTCGAAGCTCGGTCCACCGCCGTGGACTAATCAATCGGTTTGGCGGGCACGGTGCGGCCGGGGTCACGGGCCCGGGGGCCATGAGCCAACCCTCCAGCTCGGCGACATTGTGATCACTGACAACCTCGTGGCGCACAATTCCGTTGGGGTCCACGAGGTGATCTCGGCCCTGCGCTTGCGTATCTGCCGCCGTGCTCGCTGAGCCAAGCGCGTTGATGCGCAAGAGGGCTGCCCGCACCGTCTCCACCTTGCGGGTGGCGTTCCGCGGCCTCCTGCAGAGCTTCGAGTCCGACGAATGCGTCACCTAATCTCGCCACGCCGGATATCAATCAACCTGACCGGAACCCGTTTCAACGCTGTGAACTTCAACCGAAATACACCTCAAACCCCGCCGCCAGATTACCTCAATAGGCAAGGCCGCTCCAGTCCGTGAGGGAAAACACTGCAATCCCTTGATTGTACTAACCCACGCACCAGATCCAACGGTTCAGAAATTCTTCGAAGACTCGAGACTTCTTGAATCGTTTCGAGGTCATGTTCGAATTGCCACAAGTAGTCTCGTGGTTTTCTAATTCTGCGAAGAATCCGTCTAGATAAATATTCACAATCCTCTCGGTATGATTCCTTGACCGGGACACTGCCTAGTACGTCTCTTTCAATCAATCTCGACCTAAAGTAAAGATCCTTTACCTCCGAGTGCAATAGAAAATCACTCGTTCCTACGATATCGACAAAGGAGCATCCCACGTACTCGACACACCTCTGTACCGACCCTAGCAACTCATCGACTTCCCTTTGCGTCAACACAGAATAGTAGCATCCATTCCTATATCTTGCCTTGATTTCTCTGAGCTTTAAGAGCCGACGTGCATCGTCCACCGGCAAACCATAAACTACTACAAGTCGCTCCATTGCATCATTATACGAGAATACATATTCGCCGCGGTTCGCAAGCGCCAATATCGCCAAATTCCGGACATTGACAGCAATCACATCAAATATCCAATTCGTCGGTCCTAACTCCATGTCTTCATTTATCATGGATACCATAATTTTGCCCGCTTGGTTGATTTCTACATCGTAATCTGCCTTGGGCGAATAGCAATTTAGCGAATGCCTTAGTCGGTTTGCGCCATCCTTCACTACCAGAGCCTCCAACTTTAAGTGTTGGACAAACAGTGCCTTTTGCCTCGCAAGGCTACCAAGTCTGGCCCACGAGTAAGAAGCCACCGACCAGCCCATTTGTTCCAGCTCAAACCGACGTCTTCTTCTTACTTCCGGTCGACTGTCTATGATCAAATAGTCTTTATCGCTAAGTCGGTCAGAATCACGCCTAGACGACGAGCCGAAGATTGCCTCAGACTGACATTTTCCCCAATACTCCATCAGCGCACCACTTTTCGGATGACCAGCGCCGCCAAAAGACTAAACCAGATCAATCCTACAACGGATAGAAACGAAGCGAATAATTGACCAGGCACTGTCGTTGGTATTATGTCCCCAAATCCTAACGTCGTAGTGACCACTACCGTATAGTATATAGCACTGATAAATGAATAATCTTCAATCGCTCCATTACTATTGTGCATTCCAAGTTTAGACCACCAGACATGAGTCAGGACGCTGCAAATTAGCAAAAATAGTATGCTGGACATAGCAAATTTGAAGGGCCGATAGCCAAATCCAAAGACACAATCTCCCGCCTTATTTATTATCCACTCCTTCGCGAATCGAAAATAGCTTATCTTCTTTGTTCTCCGTTCGTATGATCGCTGCCACAGCAGCCATCTTCGAAACATGATATCGGCATCTTCTGCGTGCCGATGTTGACTTTCTGACTTCGCATTCACAAGCAAACTGTGAAATAACTCTGTCATAACATTTGCATGGGTTTTATTGAGAGAAGGGCTGAAACTAAAGCAGTTCGGATCCAAGTAGCACTTGCTTAGGGAGCATTTGTAGAAATTGCAATTGACAAACTTGCATCTATGAAATTGAACTTCTGCAAACCTTGCTCCGATAAAGAGGCAGTCTTCAAATTCGCAATCTGTAAACGTCATTCTTCGAAATAATGTCTTAGAGAAGCTTACGTTCTTAAATGTCCTGGCTTTGAATAGTGTTCTTTGAGCAACGGCAATACTGGATGGTTGATACAACGTGTTTTCCAAAGAACTGCTGGTTCTAAAGTGAGTATCCAGGACTACCGAATCACTCATTGTTTCAATCTGTCCATTTAGCGAAAAGAAGTTATTCAGCATTGGGTGGACTCTCTAAGCCATGAAGCAAATTTAGTTGCTTTTCTCTTGTTGGCTTGCAGACAACCTTGCGAGTACTTGCCCGGTGGACTGGAAGCTCAAATCCGGGGCATTCGCGACTACAGTTGGGTAGCATTTTGTTCATTCACGATCTTTTTGCCTCATATGCCATCGACCGTCTAATCGGACCCCGGTCATGGCTGCAAGCACGGGGTTGAGCTGGTATTTCGGCACAACAATACCGCACCGGCTGGAACGCCGGTCATCATATAGAAACCTAGTGGATTCCAAGTCTGAAGCATCCCTGGAGTCCATCCTCGTGCCATACGGCCAGTTAAGACTTGGAGGTGTTCGGGGTTACTCTGCAATGCGCTGCCACATGCCCTCAACCATGTTTCTGCCAGTTTCGTCGTTTTGGCGGTAGCCGCGTCGCCGGGCCCGCATCAATCCGTTGTCTCCGCTCGACATTTTCCCGCGTGCCCGCCCGACGGGAGTGAAAATCGTCATCGCACCGAAACCGCCTGGATTCCACATCCCGACCCGTCCTGTCCTCGCCTGTCGCCGTCCCTCGATCTACTGCCGATCCTGCCCTTCTCGTCCGAGGTAGAGGCGATCCGTACCGCGCCTTCCGCCACGTCGCCGAGGACTCCGGGTGCCGCCGAAGCCAATCGCCGGTGATGTCCAGTTTCTCGACCCAGCTCAGGCCCCCGATCTCTCGCCCGGATTCGTCCATCACTCCGGCTTCCAGGTACGTGGCCCCGACATGCCAGTACATTTCCGCGTCGGTAGCGAGTTGCTCCTCCCTCTTTCCATGTGCGCGAGGCTCTTCGCCCTCACGGCACGCGCGACGGCCTCGATGTTGTCGGTCGATCCGGTCATGAACAAAAGCTAGCACGAACGGGCCGGCACGTGCACCTCGGAAACACTCCCCGCACCTGATCTCGCAGTCACTCATCGGCCATCGCCGCGAGCAGCTTTCCATCAAATCCAGTCTCGGCTTCTCGAATCCGCCCCACACCGTCGGGAGCCGGAGCGGCGCCGGTCCGGGGCAGGCGCGGTTGGCGGATGTATAAGAAAAATAAGGCGATATCGGTACTATGCCATTCGCTTAAACCGTTGTCAAGGGTCCGGTAGGGTCCCTGATAAATCGCTGGTCGTCGCACCGAATCGTTCGCCAATGCTCCGAGCACCGTTGAAAAGGATTTCGGCGCGGTTCAGGAGTCAACCTGGTATTTGAGGGCGCACTCCACCGTACGGCTCTCGGCGCCGGGAGCGAATCGCGGAGGAGGTCAGGCGGCGAACTCGAACTGCGGTTGCGGGCTAGGCCCTCGGCGGGGTTACCTCCGGCAGCCCTACCCCCTCTAGATAGGTCCGGATCGAGGCCGGATCGATCAGGGCGGCGACGATCCGCAGGCGCCCGCCACAGGTCGCGCATGCGCTGAGGTCGGAGGAAAACACCCGCTCCAGCAGGGTCGCTCACCGCAGCCGATGGGCGCAGGGAGGAGCGCTCGAAGGACGGTCCGACGCCGTCGACTCCTCAGCCCTACCCCTCAGGTTTTAGTGATACCTGTCCACGATTTGCACTAGCCGCTGTATAGCCTCAGTATTAATCTCAATTCTGAGAGAGGCCTTGTTGATAGCATCCACGATCTTGCGATCCTGTTTATCTATCAACCCGGTTGCCTCCCATATCCCCTCTTCCACTGCGTTGACCCTGGCCTCAAGGATCGTCAGTCGCTCTTCGACTGTCTTACCCTTCGGCCACTTGGGTCTAGATAGCTCCTGCTTGGTGGTGTCCTTATCGGCCCAAGGAATATCAGTCCCTACGGTGGCCCCAATAAGGAACGTCCCAAGCAGGAGGACAACTCGGTGCATTTGCACCTCCTTGTTTGAGGTTAACACGCCGGCACCATACCGGCGATTAACACATTCAATGTCAAAGATCAAGGCTCGCAGGCGAACCATCAGGTTCATCCTTCGATGATCTGTGGGTCGAATGTCGCTTGCACCAGACCCTTGTCGATTGACTCCACAACTCGCAGGACGTTGGTCTCTCTTAGCCAGCGTATGATAAGTTCGTCGCATACGAATTGGTTCGCCACCGGCACGATGTATAGGAAAAATAAGGCACCGATATCGGTACTGTGCCATTCGCTGAAACCGTTGTCAAGGGTCCGGTAGGATGTCCCTGATGAATCGCTGGTCGTCGCACCCAATCGTTCGCCAATGCTCCGAGCACCGTTGTAAAGGATTTCGGCGCGTTTCAGGGGTCAATCTGGTACTTGAGGGCGCACTCCGCCGTACGGCGCTCGGAGCAGGGAGCGAATCGCGGAGGAGGTCAGGCGGCGAACTCGAACTGGGGTTGAGGCGGGGCCCTCGGCGGGGGCACCGCCGGCAGCCCTACGCCCTCCAAATAGGTCCGAACCGAGGCTGGATCGGTCAGAGCAGCGATGATCCTCAGGCGACCGCCACAGGCCGGCCGGGCAGGCGCTGAGGTCGGTGGCAAACATGGGGGCGAGCAGGGCCACCCACCCCAGGCGATGGGCGCAGGGAGGAGCGCTCGAAGCGCGAGATAAGATCGGGAACGCATTTGCAGGTGCTGATCGAAATGCAACGCGGGACGCCCCCTGTACCAGCTTTAGTCTGGATTTCGGGTTGAGTCCCCCGGAGGTTTCCAGGGCTGCGTGGTGCGTAGCGCAAGCCAGTCAGGCAGGGCCGTAACTGGACTACGATTGGTTGGTCGAGCGTGCCAGACAATACGATGCGCTCGAACGATATCTGGACTTCCAGGCCAGTTATTGACGGCCGTTGGTTTGCTCGGATTGGCCCTGGAAGACGACGAAGACACGGACGAACCGATAGTCCAGCTTCGGCAACTCTACGGTCGCTTGGGTATTCTCCTCCAGCTCCATGCGTCTCTGCAAGAAGGGATGGCGACGTATCTGCGGGAAAGCGACCGGCTTCCATGACTTGGTGAGTCACCTGAGGCGGCCTGATCGTTGTAGCGCGTGGAGGTAAGGAGCCATCACAATGGCCTGCGGGCTTGGGCGATTCGAGGACGAGTACGGGGGATCAGAGCGCAGAAATACCCGGAAACGTTGGCGTGAGGACGGAAGCCCCCGATTCTTGGCTGGCGAGCGTTGGCACCGCGAAGGCGGGCGGAGTCGATAAGGGCTGGCTCACCACGACCGTAGCTCGACCCGGCGTGGTCAAGGCCCTTGGAGGCTCAGCGCGCCACCATGGAGGCGCAGTCACCAGGGGCCGGTGCGCTTCTATTACGCTACCCAGGTTGAAACCAAGCCGCTAAAAATTGCCGTGTACACCAGCTGGCCGGATGGCGTCCCGGCCCACTACGAACGATACTTGGAGAATCAACTCCGAGGCGCGCTTGACCTCGAAGGTGCGACGGTCCGGCTCGATTTCCGCGCCCCGCCGGCCGCAACGATACGGGAAGAAAGAACAAGCGGTGGATGTCGCGCTATGGTCAGTGCCGGCGGTGGAATGTATCGATCCACATGTCCTACAAAAGTATGGGCTCGCTTATCTACGCAGTAGGGCCCAGAATCTCCTCGACTCCGCGTACAATCTCCCGCGCAGCTTTTTCGGATACAGATCCATGGCCGTGCACCACATAATTACGAATCTTCAGCCATTGCGAGACTTGGGCGGCTCTATACTTTCCAAGCAAACCTTTTTTATCAGCGGTATCGAGCATTTCTCGCAGAGATATGAACTTTCTGCCTCTGCTGATTGGCACATCAAGCCGCTCCCTCAATACCGTCTCGAGATTCGTAATCGCTGAAATGACCGCTGCCCTGTACTCTCGGGCGTGAAAGAGACGCCGCGTTTCTCCAGATAGCCTCGGCTTCAGTCCGCCCACCGCTTCTCGAAGCCACTCTTCCAAATCGCGAAGGAATTGTCCAACTTCCACGGACACAAGATCAGGCCTGCTGAGGACCTTAATACGCTGGCGCTCAATGGGAACAAGTGCGTCTTCCTCTGATGCCAAATCTGACTCGCGAAGGATTTCGGGGCGCTGGATCTCAACGGGAATGGGGGCACCTTCTTCAATGATTACGCAAAGCCTACCTGGCTCATTTTGCCCAAGCGCCATGCGAGCTTCAGCCAATGTGAACTCGCTAGACGCATCGACAACGACGAAAGACGCTCGAGAGATTAGAGCTTCTACTTTCGCGACGACACTTTCGCCCGGAGAGATGACTTCATCTGCGGTCACAGGGACGAGCCCTACCTCTCGCACTAGTGGGAACACCCGCATACGATAGAATGGGTGCGCCGATAGGGGGAGCGCAAAGAAGCAAAGCCTAGTAGCAGAGCCTCTTGGAAGCGAAAGCTCTTGCAATGGCTCTTCTTCTATAACCCGACTCTCGGGTACGATCTGTTCCTGCCAATAGTTCTTTAGCTCGCCAAAGGCTTCAGAGAGAATCTCTCCATACTTGCTCTTCTTTCCAGGCAAATTTATGACCTTTACCCCCCGACGTTCGAACCGTGTCACGTCCGCAGGCCGCGCGCCAACACATAGTGCGTAGGCCATCCGTCGTGCCTTACCAAGTCGTTCTCCGACGACTTGCCACACTTGACGGAAGTCTGGATCATCCAAACTGTATCCGATCAAGACAGCTGTTCGGGTGATGAGGAGGTTGGCGAGATATGTCGCGACGCTAGGATAGCGCTCAAGAAAGGTGTCGTAATCTTCTTCAGTGGCAACTAAGCGGTCTGGGTGGTTGAGGTCTCCATGCAGCTTCAATAGCGCCACGCTTGATTCCTGCAGCTTGATGGACAGCTGATCTTCACCAATGAGGGGCGTGCAAGACTTGAGGGCGCGCTCGTACTGCCTCTCAAGGAGGAAGTCCAGATTGGTGGTGCAAACGATATCGAATTGGATGGAGCAGAATGCACGGTGTGTTTTGCCTGGGCGAGCCTCACCTATGAGTAGCAGATCGGACAACTTTTCGATGAGTTTTGGACGACCGAACTCATGCGCGTAAGCCGAAATAGCATCAATGGGATAGACATATTCATAATCTTGCATGTCCATGGCGAGATTCCTACCAAGCTCAGCCCAAAGCGGCATGGTCGCTGAGGGGAGATCAGCATTTTTCGACAATCCGGCTCCAACAATTGGAAGCCAGCGACAGGCGACAAGATCATCAAGCAACGGCTTTGGAAAATGCTTAAGGAATTTCGTCGTCATGTTTCACCTTGCTGGGATTTCGCGATCGAGGGCAGGAGACGAATCGTTCGGAAAGGTGAGGGGGAAGGCCCAGATTGAGACGCTAACCATTCAAGAGGTATTCCCGGCGTCGGTCTGCCGGCGCGTGAGCGCTTCTCTCCAGCCCGCCTCGACCGACAGCTCCACTCGACGAGGCGGCCTAGCCAGCCGTCGGCCACCGAGACGTCCTAGCCAGACCCCGTCCTCGCTCGCCGGCGGCCAGCCCGGCGCGGCGCTCTACCGCTGCGATCGGTGGGCGACGCCGCCGTTCCAGGCCAGACCACTCCACGTGCGGCTCCGCAGGTCCTCCCGCCCTCCGCTTAACCCCCTCAAACTCTAGCACTTCCACCCCGTCCGCCCCCGCGAAAGCCCCGAAACGCCTTCACTGTAGGACATCGACTAACGACGGATAACCCCTATCCGTCCTATCCTCGACAGCACACCTCCTTGATGATGGCGAAGCCGTGCACCTCCAGGCACTTTGACATCGCATCCAGCTCGCTTGTGGCGAACCCCTACCTGTACCCGAGGTCCGGCTTCTCGATGGTCTCGGTCATTCACGATCCTCCTCTTTGGCCGTGCTCAGCTCGATGGCCGGGAGTACGTGCACACCCGCCTTCGCGCCGGCGGCCCTGGCCGCAGCCACGCCCTGAACGCTGTCGTGGTCCGTCACGGCGAGCACGCGGATGCCGGAGGCCGCCGCCTTGGAGACCAGCTCTTCCGGCGTGTCCCTGCCGTCCGAGAAGGTCGTGTGGGTCTGCAGGTCAACTGGGAAGGTGCGATTCATGAGCGGTCCAGCTCCCAGATGGGGAAGTAGAAGGGGGAACACCTGGGCCAGAAGGTCGGCCGCTTTCTCCGGCAGGTCCAGCGGCTCGCAGGAGGAGTGGCCGCCGAAGCCCAGCTGCACCATCTGCCGCTCGGTCAGCGCCACCCGCTCGCCGGTTTCCGTGCAACTCCGGCCTCGGACCCACCGCTAGTACGACCACTCGCCGTCCCCACTACCAAGTCTCAAATAGCTCGACACAGAGGGCCCTTGCCTTTGAGTTCACTGCCTCGGAGTCAGGCAGCTCCACGGTTGTCACTCCCCCACCGACTTCGGCTAACGGTCCAGCGGGCCCTTTGGCCGTAACGGTGGTGTTCATGTCTATCCACCGAGCAAGCTCCTCCATACGTGCCTCGACAAGCACTCGGTGCTCACCGGACAGCTCACTCAATTCCACCATTCTGTTCCGACGGGCCGTTTCTAGGACTTGACTGACTGGAACCCGCGACAACACCCCCGGGCCGACGTGCGGCCGACTGTAGTAATCCTGGACAACCACCATTGGCTCCTGGACACACCGCGCGACAAGTCTCTTCACCGAGAGATCTGGGCCACCGTTCGGAATGCCAACTATGAAGACGCCTAAGGCGAAGGCCATCACATCTGCCATCAAGTTCATCCGTTCCGTTCTTACCACCCCGGACCGCAAGTCCCGGTCACCGGACAGTACCAGTCCCGGGACCGAATCCGCCACTTGGGCCCTCCTGATCCGCCAGATGATGTTCTTCAGCGTCAGCAACAGAGGAAGCGCCAACATGCTGAGCTTAGCCTCGCCCCCTGTCCAACTGCAGATCACGGTAAAGGCATAGATCGCCCCAAGAACGCCAGCTCCGTTCGTGACAGCTGTTAGTGCTCGCCCCGGATTCGTATTTCGAAGCGCTCCTACAAAAGGAGAGACGGCCACAAAGAGGATGGTCCCAATGATCGACCCGCCCCATCCAATGAGGAAGAAAGCAATCACATACCGGACAAATTCCACGTCCCAATTAACTCCTGTTGCGTCGCCATAGGGCTGCGCCTGTCACGGCCCGCCTAGTTCCCGAGCCCTTCACAGCCGGTTCTCGAAGGCCGGTATACCCTCGCTGTATCTCATGGGCCCTGAGGGGTGTTGAATGATGCCGGCTACAGCCTCGGCCTCCTGTCGCCCATATCGAATGGACTGCCGTTCGCTATTGAGGAACAGCATATGGTCCGCCAAATCAGATCCAAGGATGAGCACCGCATGGGGTCGAAGCGCTGCTAGCACCGTCTCGAAGGGCTCCTGAGCATCAACCCACTGGCGAAAGGTCGGCCGGTTTCTCGGCTGATTCCCTACGAAGTCCTGCACGAAGTTGTAGAACGCCACGTCTTCCCATACACCTGCGCGATCCTCATTGGTGATCCAGCCTGTGTTTCCAAGAAGAATCTTGGTAATGACCGTAAAGAAAGGGTAACGGGTTTCTT
Organism: Candidatus Latescibacterota bacterium; assembly: GCA_965208105.1. Lineage (GTDB taxonomy): Bacteria > Latescibacterota > UBA2968 > UBA8231 > UBA8231. The sequence continues at coordinate 4,360,480 of OZ242318.1, read as the reverse complement.
GTCCCAGTTTCCACGACCTTCGACGTAAAGTCCGGAGGTACATCATCCCCGCCGTAGTGAGACTCACCCAATACTAGCACACGGACCCGAATCGGCTTTGCAGACAGTCCCTCCCAACCCACGGATGGAATGAGACTTCGGAGTATTCGTGCATGCAAAGGCCTCTGAGATGTATAGGAAAAATAAGGCACCGATATCGGTACTATGCCATTCGCTGAAACCGTTGTCAAGGGTCCGGTAGGGTCCCTGATGGCTCGCTGGTCGTCGCACCGAATCGTTCCGGAATGCTCCAAGCACCGTTGTAAAGGATTTCGGCGCGTTTCAGGGGTCAATCTTGTACTCGAGGGCGCACTCCCCCGTACGGCTCTCGGCGCAGGGAGCGAATAGCGGAGGAGGTCAGGCTACGAACTCGAACTGCGGCTGCGGCGGGGCCCTCGGCGCGGGCACCGCCGGCAGCCCTACTCCCTCCAGACTTCCTGCCATGCCTCGAATTCGGACGGGGTGACCCGATAGCGAGCGCAGTTCCTCTTGTGCAGGCTCAGAAGTTCGCGCTCGGCAATCTCGCGAAACCGTTCCCCATCCCGCGCATCGATGTGCTCCTGTGTCCAGGAGCTGATGTGGGCGGCGGCCTGCTTCATGTCCATGCGCCCGCGAACGACGGCGCCAACGATCTCGCGCAGCTCCGTGCGGTGCCTCATCCGGAATGGATCGGGCTCGCCAAGGGACTGCCTGACTGCGGCGTAACGGGCGGCCGAGCGGCCATATGCCCAGAGGAACACGTCGCGCAGCAGTTCGATGCGTTTCAGCTCGTACACTCCGAGTATGGCTTCGGTATACAGGTCGCGAGGCACGTCCTCGAAGGACAGCGGCGACAGATTCCCCTTGAACAGTGGAATGTTGGCAGCGAGTCGAGACACGCGCTTGTTGACATCATCGAAGGGCTGCAAGTAGGGAATCTGCACCATTGCGAAGAAGGCTTGCTCAAAGTGGTCGCGGATCGCCGAGGCCGCCGCAAGAACCTGGTCGAAGCATTCCTGGATGAGTGGCGGCATCTCCAGCGGATGAAAGACCGAGCCCGCGATACCCACGCCGATATGCCTGAGACGCCCCGTCGCCTCCGGGTCGGCCAGCAGGTTGTCCGCCAACAGCGCGTGAAGGTTAAGAAGGGTATAGCGATTGAAGCCGATTTCCTCTGCCCCATCGACCAGGAACTCGATGGCGTCCTTGTGGTTGAGGATCATCAGCGCTTCGAGTCGCTCCTTGCCTTCCGCTTCTTCCCCTATTTCGAGCAGACGCGTTGTGTCGAGCAGGGAATAGGTGTTCCCCTCCAGCCGGCTTGAATTCCAGGAAAGATCGATCAGCAGTCTGTTCAGGATCCGCCTGGCGTAGGTGCCCGCGGGCTGCCCGGGGACCTTCGGCGTGCCCACTTCTCGAAGGTGTTCTCGTTCCGCCTCCGATAGATAGAAGGTTTCTCCGGGCCGGTACGAATCCAGGAACGCGCGGTCATAGCCGACCGGCTGACGTGCTTCCAGCGGCTGGCGGACATGCTCACGGATCTCGGCCGCGGCTTCGGACAGCGGAGGTATGACTTCCCCCCGGGCAACGCCTGTAGCAAAGCTGAAAGCGACCGGCTGAGCCGCCTCCGAGATCCGCCGGGGGGTGCGGTAGCTCGCCCAGCGGCCCTTGCCCTCCATGATCAGGCGACCGCCGTCGACGAGGGACTTCAGGCGGTACTGCAGGGTTCGGCGGGCCGGCGCCGAGGCCAGGGCATCACCGATCTGCCGTGCGGTCCGGCCCTCCGGGTACGGCCGCACGACTTCCTCGATCGCCTGCAGGTCCTCTTCCCTGATGCGCCTTGCCATCGTGTCCTCGATTTTGCCCAAACTAAGGATATACGCAATATAGCTCGTATATGCGCCATTATCAACTGTATGCGCAAAATATCCTGCGCCCAGCCAGTACTGACCGACGCGGCAACGGGCAGAGAACTGTGGTGCCGTGACTGTTCTATCGGGTTGAACCCTGCGTTCTGCCCATCTCCAGAGTGTCAAGGAACCTGGCCACATCGGCATTGGACCGCATGATCACGACCCTCTTTTCGTGCATGACCCCTTCCAGCAGCTGCAATACGCCTGGCAAACGCGTCTTCGGATAATCCCAGATCCACTCGAGGAATTCGCGATCCGGCAGCTTCTCAATGCAGCCAGGATGCAGGTCCGGACGACTGCGTCCCCTGCCCTTTAACCCCCGTTTGATTACCCGGAAAAGACAGGTGAAACGAGACAGGGCCAGCAGGATTACCGTGTCGCTGGCGGCTATCCGTTCCTTCATCGTGCCGCCGTAGTTGCCGTCCATTATCCAGGATTCGCGTGCGAGAAGCTCCCGATGCCGGCGTTGCCATTCCTCCGGCGGGGGCCTTTTCCAGTCGGGTCCCCAGTAAACGGAATCGAGGTGAATGACCGGCAGATTCAGCAGGGATCCCAGTTCGACGGCCAGGGTAGACTTCCCCGTACCGCCACAGCCGATTATCGAGACCTTTCGCATTTGATTGCCGGATCGCTCTGAGCCAATGCCGGGGAGCTCTACCCCGCCTACCGCATCAGCACCATCTTGCGGTTTCTGGTGCGGTCATCAAGGCAGCGACAGTCCAGTGCCTGATCATGGCGCCTTCCCATGATTGGGATCTGCGCTAGCCCATCCGGAGGCTGCGGTCTTCCAGTGGCAGGTCGACCCGAATATTTCCACGGCGATGGGATTCGCGCAATCCAATGGCAATCTCCAGCACCTCTCTGCCAAATTCACCCGGACAGATTCGCTCTTCTCCTGCCTCAAGGGATAGGCAAACGCCTTCGATTGCATCCACCATCGAGCTGCGTGGATACCAAGGGTTGGGAAACTGACACTGAATAGGGTTACCTGTTTCTGGATGGGTACTCCATAGCTCAAACTGGGCATGGGCGTTGCGTGTAATTATTCGCCCTTTATCGCCGATAAATTCGAGCGTCCAGTTGTGCCCTGCAGTTTCGACTTGGGTATTCATGACAGCACGGACGCCGTTCTCGTAGACGACATACCCCGATCCCGAGAGATCGCTATCCCCTGCTGCTCTCTCGTCACTGTCCATTACCCCGAAAACCCACTTTGCCGGTGCATCAGCAAATAGGCGAAAAAGTGCGAGCGTATGGCTGTGGAGATTTGAGAGGGTGGACGGACTGTGGCAGATCATCGATCTCAATGAGCCGATGGTGCCTTCAGCGATTGCTTGACGGGCGTTTGTATACCAACTGTACCAGTTGAGGTGGCATGCAATAGCGAGGATGACCCCGTGCTTGTGGCAGGCGTCGATCATTGCGTCCGCCTCGGCAAGGGTGCGGCACATCGGTTTGGTGGCGTAGATCGCTTTGACACCTGCTTCCGCCAAACCGATAGTAACCTCCGCACGGGGTTCAGGACGGGTTGTCAGGCAGATGATGTCCGGTTGTTCCTGTTGGACCATCTCCCGGTAGTCGGTGTAAAGAGCCTCGACGCCCCAACGCCGTTTGAAGTCATCTAATTTAGCTTGATCAACATCGGCGGCGGCGATGAGGTCCACCCCTCGCGCTTCAATCATAGCAGGCGCGTGCGCCCAGGGCCAGGGGTAGTGCGGCATTCCGATATGCTCATCATCGATCGTGCTGCCCATTCTGCCACAGCCGACGACCGCGCCACGATAGATATGTTTGGATTTGGTTTTGTGAACTACGCGAAATGCTTCGCCTTTGGGTTCAGCCATAGGATTTTCCTTTCGATATCAGTCCGGAATGCTCCAAGCACCGTTGTAGGTGCTGTTCCGGATGGAGCATGTCCGGCCGACGCTGCAGCCGGTCCTATGGGTGAAGGGACAGCTCCCGGGCCGCTGCGTATGTCAGCCGCGCCAGCTCGGCCGGCGATTCACCCCGGCGGGGAGTGGCCACTTCGAAGGTCCAGAAACCGCGGTAGCCGACCTCGCGCAGGGCCTCGCGGATCGCCTCCCAGTCGAGGTCCCCCTGCAGCGGGGCCCAGTGGTTGTCCTGCGGGTCCTCGCCGTCGACGTCCTGCAGATGGGTTCCCCACAGGCGCTCGCCCGCGGCCCTGATTTCCCCGCCCGGGTCGTTCCCCGCGGTCCAGGCGTGGCCGGTGTCGACCACCAGCCCCACCGCCTCCTCCGGGTAGTCGTCGACGAGGCCGCGCAGCTCCGTCATGGTCAGGAACGGGTAGTGGGAGCGGTAGGGCAGGTTCTCCAGCAGAATCCGCACCCCCGACTCGAGCGCCACCGGCATTAGGTCGTCGAGGGAGCGCCGCGCCGCCCCGGACATGATTCCGGTCAGCTCCGGGCGTTCCGGATCCTCGACGAACCGCGGGTTCGGCACCGGGTGGATGACCATGCCGCCGGCGCCGAGGGCGCCCGACATGCGCAGGTACTTCCCGAGCAGGGCGGCCTTCTCCCGCCGCCAGTCCTCCTCCGGGGCGCCGAGCACGTTGCGCATCATCGGCGCGTGCACGGTGCCGGTGCGCAGACCGGACCCCTCGATCCGCGACCGCAGCTGCTCGAGCTCCCCGCTCGTGAAGATCCGTTCGAGGTGCCCCTCCTGCGAGGAAAGCTCGATGTGGGAATACCCGGCGGCGGCGATCCCGTCGAGGGCCTCATCGAGCGGGCCCTTGAATCCTGCGGTGGCGTAGCTGATCTGCATCGGTCCGGTCCTCCTAAGTGAATCGGTTGATCGATAACCTGATGGACAGCCCGGGCCCGGCGAGGGCAGCAGACCCGGGCGCGTTTTCACAATAAAGCACCACTGCACCGCGGCGACAAGCCGCAGGCGCCCGCCACAGGTCGCGCATGCGCTGAGGTCGAAGGAAAACACCTGCGCCAGCAAGGTCGCCTACCGAAGCCGATGGGCGCAGGTAGGAGCGCTCGAAGCGCGGTCCGCCGCAAAGATCAACAAACCTCGGAGGAGCCTTTATCAAACAACAATCCCGATCTCAACTACACCAACTGAGTTATACGATCTTGAAAAGGATCTGGCGAACAGATTCGCACATTCGACCGAAACAAATTTTAGGCAGTCGGGGTTTATAGCCATCTACTCCTCCAGTCGGATGTCATTTATTGGGTTGCTGACCGCCGCTCTTACCGCATGGAATGCTACCGGCAAGAAAGCGACAGCTATTCCCAAGAGAATGGCACCCATGGTAAACTGTGACCAAACCAGGTTGACATGCCCACCGCAAGTCCAAATACGGCAATAAATGAATATAACTTTTAGCGCGAAATATTCCGCCAAGCGACGATCAGGTAGTTAAATTTCATCACTCACGGCCTTGTGGTTACTGAATTGAGGAATATGTTCGACCCGAGCACGAGCCCTGTTGTTCTTGAGGTTAAATAGTGTTCCATACTACTCAGTCGCCAGCCGTAGTGGGACTTCCCTTGTACCTGTCTACCCAACCCATCACTATGCACTCTTCCTTGGAGATCTCTTCCCGCTTGCGCTTTCAGGCCAATTCCAAATCTAGTTGCCGGGCACGATTCTTGGTCGGAGGGGAGCCTAGGTGATGGTTGTATCAACGAGAGTGCCTTCGCCGAACAGCAATCCCAGCAATGTCAATCTGGAGCTGCGCGCGTCGCACGCCGTGGAGGGAGACATCGCCCCAGCACGGCAAAAGCGGCCTGTTCATCGGTGATGTCGAATTCAATGGGTTGTATCGACGCGTGGAGCTCAGAACTCGTCGCCTGGCCGGTCAGCCAGTGGGACCCGTGGTTTCCAAAGGCAAGCACTCTGTCGCCCGGCTTGAAATCGTCCACCCCGGACCCGACAGCCAGAACACGCCCCGCCGTCGTATATCCCATCGGACGCCCCCCGTCGGCGCCCGGTCCCTCTACCATCACGTTCTTCTCGCTGCCGGCGCTAATCTGACTTCGATGCACACGAACCAGCACCTGACCCGAGCCCGGCTCGGGTACCTCGAAGGACTCAAGCTCTACCCTGCCCCCCGACGAGCACGAGCCTTCTTCCTGTCTCACTCACTGGCATTTTATTCCGGCGATTTAGAGGCCGAATTCGGTGAATCCCAATCGCGTGCCGGTATAGTACGAAGATTTGGAAGGAGCTCAAAGGGACGAAAACAGCGACGTCACGACTTGCTCATCACACAAAAAGGCCCTAATTATAGTACCACATTGCAAGTAAATCCCTGTCGGTCACACCCCATCACCCAGGAGCCATTATGCTCACCCGGGATCAAATCGACTTCTACCGAGAAAACGGCTACCTCACCCTCTCGAATATCTTCACTGCTGACGAAATGGCTGAAGCCAATGACATCGTTGACGATTTCATTGAAAAAAGCCGCACAGTCACGGAGAGCTCAGGACATTACGACCTCGAACCCGACCACACCCCTGAACGTCCACGGGTCCGCCGCCTCGGTAACCCAAGCGCCTACCATCCCCTCTTCGATGGCCTGATGCGTTCCGACCGCATCCTGGACCGCCTTGTCCCACTCATCGGCCCCAACATTCGCGCCCAGGGCAACAAGATTAACATCAAGCCCGGCAACGGCGGCACCCCTGTGGAATGGCACCAGGACTTTGCCCATCATCCTCAGACCAACAGCGATCTCTGCGCCATCGGCATTGCCCTCGAAGACATGACTCAGGAAACCGGCTGTATGATGGTCGTTCCGGGTTCCCATAACGGCCCGGTTCTCGATCATCACCAGAACGGATTTTTCATCGGCGGCATCAGTCCTCAGCGCGACGGCATTGACCTTTCCACTGCGGTTCCCCTCGAACTTAGGGCCGGCGACATCTCGATCCATCACACCCGAACCCTGCACGGTTCGGCCGCCAACAACTCGAGCAGCTCCCGCCGGCTCCTGATCTACGAGTACGCCGCTGCGGACGCATGGTCCATCCCCGGTGGCAAAGACTGGGACGCCCTCAACGCCAACACTCTCCGTGGGGAACCCACGCAGGATGTCCGTCTCGAATCGATGACCGTTCGTCTGCGTCACCCCGGCGACCCCCGATCCGGCCGCGGCATCTTTGAACTCCAGAGGCTCCTCGAAGACAAGGTCTTTACCAAGTAACGAACCCGAGAGTGGGCACCGAATGTTGGAGTTCGATGTCTGCATAATCGGCGGCGGTGTTGTCGGCTGCGCAAGTGGTGCGACCATCCGCGCTTCTTTGCACTAACAGCTAATCCGCTTCGCGGAGCGGCTGTGCCCAGTGTTCCATGCGCTGATCTTCGTTGTACATGCGCCAGCGCAACAGCTTGTGGCAGCAGCTCAGCTCGATGGCGGCGTACTCTGCCAGTCCTGCAACGTTGTTCAACTCGTCGGGATCGGATCTCAGATCGAAGAGGATGGGCGGAAACTCCGGGTCGGCGAAATAGATGTATTTGAACTCCCGGTCTCGCACGACCCAGAGAATGTGGAGGTCCGGATCGGTCAGGGCGGCGACAAGCCGCAGGCGCCCGCCACAGGTCGGGCATGCGCTGAGGTCGGAGGAAAACACCCGCGCCAGCAGGGTCACCCACCGCCCACCGCAGCCGATGGGCGCAGGGAGGAGACATTTACGTCGCTAATGACATCCATCAGAATTTTCTCTACCGGAACAACGGGGACGGGACCTTTAAAGAGGTGGGGGCACGCATGAGCGCAGGGCGCTCCTGGCACGGGATAGCGCAGGGACGGAGCAGCCGTAGGAGCTGGGCGCACAAGAAACGATAGGAAAGGATCACTGCAACCAGGTTTCGCAGCCGCGAAATTCCATGTGCCGATCGGCGTTGAAAGGCGGGCATGAGCGATATTCGTTGATGCCGTCCACCGCCTCGCCACGGAATAGAAAGAGGCAGGGCCAATCCTGCTTGGTGACCAACGTCGTGGCCGGCATGTACTGAATAGATCCTCCCCGCCGCCAACGGTCACTGGTGTTGGGCTCCGAGCCGTGAAGAATCAGCGGGTGGTGCACCGATATGTCTCCCGGATCGAGCTCGATATCGATCGCCTTGCTTTCGTCCACAACAGCTGGATCGACCTTTTTGAGCAGGAGGTGATCTTCCCGCTTTGCCGCATGTTTCTGCAGGCCGATGAGGTGGCTGCCGGGAATAACACGAACGCCGCCGTTTTGTGGAACAGATTCGGTGACGGCAAACCAGGCGGTAGTGACCTCCAGCGGTTCAAGGGGCCAGTAATGGCCGTCCTGATGCCACTGTACGCCTTTTCCGGTTCTGGGAGGTTTGCAGATATAGTCAGCCGCAAAAAGGGCGATGTCGGGACCTATCAGTGCCTCGGCCACATCCAGCAAATGCGGATCGCTCAGGAAACGGACCCAGAAGGGGTCGTCGGCTATCAGGTGGCATCCGAGGCCCTCCGGCTCGAGCTCAGGGTGCCGCTCGATGAGCCAGTCGATATGCCGGTTCAGCTCCTCCAACAGCTCGGAATCCAGGACCTGACGTACGATGGCGTAACCGTCTCGATCGTAGGCGTCGCTTATGCCCTGCAGGTCGGGAAAAACGAATTCGGACATGAGCTTCCTCCAGTTTTCGGCGAAAATGTTACTGGGCATTCCCCATGCTGACATGCTGCCGCCGACCCATCCCGGCTCGCGGCGTGAAGCGGGAAGTTGCGATTACCAGGAATCGACGCCAGCGAGCTTGCGGCCCAAGGGTGTGAGCACGGCGTCCCGGACATCGAGCTCCAGACCGAACTCGACGTGCATCAGGTAGGCGACATCCCGCTCGTTCCAGATGCGGTCGTCGCCGCATCCAAAGGCCGCTCCTCCGGAAATCGTGTGCTGCCAATGGTGTTCATTCCAGATGGTGCTGTCGCCAAGGTCGAAAGCGGCCGGAGTCTGTCGCAGTAGATCGGGCAAGCGAGCCAGCTGGTCGGAACTGAGTTTCGGCTCGTGCTGCGGCTGCGGAATGCGCAGGATCGATTCGATCAGGCCTTCTTCCAGGTGGCGCAAGATTGGCAGGCCAAAACTCTCAGCATCGGAGCGAGTAAGCTCCACGGTGGTCTCGTCTACCGGCTTTACCAACGATTTCTTGGCGAAGAACAGGTCGCCGTTGGAGCGAATCTTCCAGGCCGGGTAGCTGGGGTGTTCCCCGAGTATCTCCTCGATCCGAGCATGCACCAGGTCACTGCCGCGATGTTCAGCCAACCAGCGCTCCACCAGAACCTGCGGGGTACCGAGGGCTTCACCGACGACCTCCTCGTGGGTCCGAGCCAGGGGCAACACGCCGCTGCCAGTTCGATCCCGGGCCGGCATCATCAGCATAAACTGGGACAGGCGGGGGCGGCTGGAGCAGTTGGCGCCATTGCCGTGGAGTAAGGCGCTGTGCCATATGAGCAGGTCGCCGGCTTCCCCGGGAATGGGCTGAACGTCGAAGGCTGCCATATCCTCGGGCCACTTGGGATGGCGGTCGGGTGGTTGGGTTTTCGACCATTCCTCCAGCTTCCGATGGAAACCGGGCACGCATTGAAATCCTCCCTGATTAGCGTCGGTATCGGCCAGGTAGAGGACACCCTGCACTTGCAGTGGGATGGGGCTCTGAGTCGAATCCATGTCCCAGTGTATGAACCCGTCATACTGCCAGTCGCCGTGGTTGGGCGGATTCATGGCGACCCGGTCCTGCGAGACGATCAAGGCCTCGGTGCCCAGAATCTCGGCAAAGGCCTGGTGGATGCGCGGACACTGGCGATTCTCCCAAAGGGTTTGGTGGCGCATCATGTTGATGAGGCTGCTGCCCGGGTTGCGGGGAATGCCGTACCATTCCTCCGGCTTCGAGAAGTCGCGACCGCAGAACACCTGCATGGCTTCAATGACGGCATCCAGGTTTTCCTGAGGGACGGCATTCGGTATGACGACGTAGCCGTTTTCTTCCCAGAAGTCCCGATCGCGAGTACTCAAGACGGTCATGATAGCTCCTTTGTTCAGAACCGGTTCCGCAGGTCAAGCGCACCGCGACGGTCGAAACGCCGCCGGCATCAACCGTGTTATCGCTCGTCGGTGCAAGCAGGGCGTTGAGCCGTGGCCTCCTCGACCCCCCCGCGTGGCCTCATTCCTTTTGCAGCCAGAAGGAGTAGAGGCGCGTCTGGTGCAGGTCGAAGATGATGCGAACCGGCCGCTCGAAGACCCGATCGTGCTCTCCCTGCCAAATTATCTTCGCGCGCAGGTGATCGCCGCTGATCGGTTCGCCAATGACGGTGAAGCCAGGGAAACGTCCCATGGATTCCCCATCGACGATTTCGGCAAAGATCGCCCCCCATTTGGCGTCGACGTTGATGTATACCTCTTCACCTCTCAGCATGAACGGTTTGGTGGTAATGGTCGCCGCTTCACCTCCGTCGAGCGAGATAAAACCGTCCAGGCGCAGCTTTGCCAACGACAGCGCGCCCCCGTCCTCGAAGAGCTCCGGATCCACATTGAGTCTGAAGAGTTCCCGGTTGCGGTCCAGCTGCTGGTATTGTTCCCGGTCTCCCGGCATGCGCAGGGCGTTGTAATAAACCCAGATCTCACCAAGATCGGGGCGCACAACCGGACGGCCGGTCAACAGGATCTGGCTCGTGCCGTAGCTTTCGCCGTCCCACCGGTCGATGCCGACAAACACCTGTCGATCCCCGAGCCGATCCCAGTTGTGGAGGTCGCGGGAAAACGCCAGCTCCACCTGGTTGATGCGGGTGAAGTTCCCGAGGGGTGGGGCGATGGCTCCGAACGGATTGAACAGGCCGGGGAACCCGAAATAACATCCCTCGTACGGCATGACCGCCATTTGGTAGACTTCGGCTATGTAGTCCACATCGTCCACGATGGGCGGTGTAATATAGTCCGGGTTTTCGATCACTTCGCGCACACGTCGCCGGCAGTTCGCTCGGTCGATCTCGTCGGAGTGAAAGATGAGCTGTGGTTCGGTGAACTGCTCGAAGTCCTTGCTGGTGGAAAGAAAAACCGAGCGCCCCCATTCAGTGCCGTGCTTAACGAGCGCCAGGTACTGCTGGCCGAACTCGTCGTAAGTGAAGTGGCATTCGTCGCTGCTGGGTATTGGAGGGCGATCCAGAATGGCCCAGTCGAACCCGTCGGGGGACGTTGCCAGGAAGCGGTTGCTCGCATTGATGACCGCCCTTCGGGTGAAGAGCGCTTTGTACCGTCGCCCCGGATCGTTTTCGGCTTCGTCGCGAATGACGTGGGTCAATCGCTGGTTTTCGCCGGTGCCGGGATCGTCCGCGATGTTGTTCTCTTTCGAACCCTCCCACTCGTAACGCCCCAGGGATGGACGATCCCAGTTCTCACCGTCGGTCGAGGTCGCATAGTAGACGTGCTCGCCGAAATACCACCATTCCCAGACACCCTTTTCGGAATTCCATTGCGGCGCGCTACGGCTTTGCAGCGACCGTTGCCCGCGGGATAGATCAGGACGGATGACGGGGCCGCACTTCTTGGGTGGATGCATAGTCCGCGTCCAACCGTGGTTTTGTGCTCCTCCCCCCGTTTCCAACGCGGCGTCGTCCACGAACAGCTGACGGTGTTTGTGAGGTTCGATTAGCGGAATGTCCATGGTCTTCTTCAAGCTATCTCGGCAAATAACGGCTGGCCTATCGCCACCGCGGCCATCTGAAACGTGGTAAATCTATTGTGCCTGACCACCCTCGCGCCGATCTTGATCAGCTTTAACCAGCAGACTGCGAAGAGACCAGTGTTTGAACGCCTCGACCCAAAGAGTGGGTAGAGGAGCCGAGTCACCCGGGCTCCTCCCCCGAAGGCACCGATATCGGTACTATGCCATTCGCTGAAACCGTTGTCAAGGGCTCGGTAGAATCCCTGATGGATCGCTGGTCGTCGCACCGACTCACATGACACTGTCAGGTTCGATCCCTACGACATTAGGCGATCTATCCAACCTTGAAAATCTCAACCTTGACCACAACGAATTGACGGGTTCCATCCCTTCTTCGCTGGGCAACCTGACGAGTTTGCAGGTGCTTGCTCTCAACGACAACGAATTGACCCGCTACCTTTCACCGTTACCCCCACTTACCCTTCCCCCACCATCCCCTTCAACCGGTCCCATTCCCGGACATATTCGGCCAGGTGCCCGTTCTCCGGTGATTTCGCCTTTTCTTCGAGCGTAGACCGCACAAGGTCCTGTTCTTCGCGGTACTGGTCGTCGTTGAAGAATCCGGCGAAATGGGCCATGCGCAGCCAGACGAGGTAGGTCGTCACAGCGTCGTGCTGGTTGTACTGGGCAATGCGCCGGATACCGCCGTCGAGCCAGGCCTCGGCGACGCTGTCGCCGTCGAATCCGCCCATTTTGCCTGGTATGCCCGACAGCACCGCCATCTCCTTCAGAGACGGGCGCGCCTTGCCCCACTCCCCGAGGGCCGACATCAGGTCCACGTTCCACTCGCTGGCCCGCGAGAAGTAATCGTAGCCCTCCCAGGGTTTGTCCGGCCGCTTGCAGAACCCGGCCGCGGTGATACCCTTGATGATCCCCCGCTGAATCATGACCGGCAAGTCGGATCCGGCGGAATTGAAGCCGACGAGCTGGGGCAGGCGGCGGCCCACGCTTTCCAGGAACCGGGAAAGGATCGTGGCTTCGTCGCAGTCATCGGGGTTGTCGGGGTCCCGGGGCTGTACCCGCAGGTCGAGCGTAACATCTCCGTTGGAATCCTGGCTTCGGGTCACCATGGCAATGGATACCAGGCGGGACATGGCGTACTTGAGGAAGGGCCGGGGCGCTTCTTCGGTGGCCCCGTTCAGGCGCCACATTTCCTGGACGACTTCGCGATCGGGCAGGTCGGCCGGCAGGTCATAGAGCAATCGTCCCGCATCGGGGTCGGGGACCCATTCCGCGTCGAAGGCCCATACATCCTGCATTACGCTTTTGAACATTGTAATAAAGTAGCTCCTTCCGGCCTTGCGGCCTTCTGGTCGAAAGTTTACTGATGCAGGGCGTTCGATCGTTCGGCGGCAGCCAGTATCATCAGGTCGGAGAATCCCGCGCTGCCCGTCCCGTATCCGAACGCAACACGCGCGACATCGGTGGCGGCCTCCACCACCAGTACGTCCGTTGAGACCAGGTGCTCCAGTACGCCGGCAACATGTTCCGTGGAAAAGCCGTAAGCCCGTTCCAGGACCCAGACGAGCTCGACAATGACTTCCCGGCAGACAAACCTGGGTTGGTCAGCCGTCAGCGAAGACAGTAGAGTCCCGGCGGCCGCGGCCTGCGCCTCGTTGTCCCGCACGAGAAACCGAACGAGGACGTTGGTGTCCAGTGCAATCATTCTTCACTGGCTCCAATGTAAAGAAAAAATAAGGCGCCGATATCGGTACCATGCCATTCGCTGAAACCGTTGTCAAGGGTCCGGTAGGGTCCCTGATGAATCGCTGGTCGTCGCACCGAATCGTTCCGGAATGCTCCGAGCACGGTTGTAAAGGATTTCGGCGCGGTTCAGGAGTCAACCTGGTTTTTGAGGGCGCACTCCGCCGTACGGCTCTCGGCGCAGGGAGCGAATCACGGAGGAGGTCAGGCTATGAACTCGAACTGAGGCTGCGGCGGGGCCCTCGGCGGGGCAAGGTAAAAAAGGAACTTGCGCTACGACACACCCCTCCAGGTTAATGACGGCTCAGCAGTTGCAATTTCTTACCAAGCCCTTGACAAAACGGGGGAAACACACCACGAAGTACTACCGTGGCATTTCTTGTATTCTTTACCGCTGCCACATGGACAAGGAGCATTCCTCCTCATCCTTCATCCGCGTTCACATCCAATAGATAAGGGATTCAGATAATGGAATACCGCAGAATGGGTCGCACGGGCCTCAAAGCATCGGAAGTTTGCCTGGGCACTATGACTTTTGGCCACAGCACCGACGAGAAGGAGTCCCGGCGGATCGTCGATCTGGCGTTTGACGCAGGCATCAATTTCTTCGACACGGCCGATTCTTATGGCGGCGGCGAGTCCGAGGTCTTCACCGGCAAGGCGCTCAAGGGCCGCCGCCGCGATGCGGTCATTGCCACCAAGTTCTTCAACCCTATGGGGCCTGGTCCCAACGACTCGGGGATGTCGCGGGTGCGCATTATGAACGCCGTCGAAGACAGTCTCCATCGGCTCCAGACAGATTACATCGACCTCTATTACATTCACCACGTGGATACTCAGACCCCGTTGGAGGAGATGCTGCGCGCGCTCGACGATTTGGTTCGCCAAGGCAAGGTGCGCTATACCGCCTGTTCCAACTATCAGGCCTGGCGTTTGATGGAGGCGTTGTGGATATCGGACGCGAATGGCCTGGCGCGCTTCGAGTGCTATCAACCGCAATACAGCCTGGTCGTGCGCGACATTGAGCAGGAGCTGATTCCCGTCTGTCAGCTCAAGGGATTGGGCGTGGTGGTGTGGAGTCCGCTCGGCGGCGGCTTTCTCTCCGGCAAGTACAAGCCCGGCGAGCGCACCGTAGCGGGCACGCGTTCCGCGGATGCCTGGGCCTACCCGCAAAGCTATTTTGCCGCCAATGCCGACGAGACCTTGGAGACGCTCTTGGCGGTAGCCGACGAGATGGGCCGTTCACCGGCGCAAGTTGCCCTGCGCTGGGTGCTGGAACAACCGGCCATCACTTCGGTCATCATTGGCGCGCGCACGGTCGAGCAGGCGCGAGACAACATGCTCGCCGGCAGCTTTTGTCTTCCGGACGATGCCCGCGCCCGGCTCGACCAGGTTTCCCACCTCCCGCATCGCTACCCTGAAGCCATGGAAGCGAACATGCACGAGCGCCGCGACGACGCGGTCGATATGCCTGCGCTGCGAGGAGTCAGGTGTTGAGAGCGGGACCCCAGTACTTCCAGAGGTTCCGCGGCACGTCGTAGCGCTCGAACTTCCGCCCCGGGTGATCTGGCGGCAGAAAGCCCGTCCCAGTCACTTCCTCTTCGGGCGTGTCCTTGCCCCGAGGCGGGGGCGACCATGGCTTCCCGTCCTTGTCGGGGAACATGACCATCGGCGCCTGCTCGCGCATCTTCCTGTGGGAATAGCGCGCGAACTGCGCCACCCGCGGTTGCCGTGACCCCGCCTCGTTCGCCGAGTTGACGTGGGTGGTGAGGCCGTGCAGCAGCAGCGCGTCCCCTGCCCGGCCGGTCATGCATTCCACCTCGCCCACACGCGGGTCCCCTTCCAGAATCGCCCGGTGTCCGCCGCTGCGCACCGGCTCCGTGAAAAGATAGGAGCCGTCGAAGCGCTCCGGGTATTCGAGGAAGTAGCGGTGGTTCGCCAGGTGCGACCGCGGCCACCAGGCCGTGCCCCCGCCCCTTGGGCTGCTCACGTCCCACAGCAGCACCACGAAGAACGCCATGAACCCACCGCCCCAGCCCGTCGCGTACCCATCGAGGTGGCCGTCAACAGGCGGCGTCCACTCCGTGCCCGGCTCGCTCGGCAGGATCACCCGCGTCATCGGCACCTGCGGCGACCACGGCTGCCCCGCCGGGTGGGAGGGAGCGAAAGCGCCGCCGCCAAGCTGCTCCACGATCGACTGGAGGTCGGGCAGGTCGTACAGGCACGGGCTCAGCTCGGGCCACCCGCCCTCGGGCGCATACCGCCCGGCAGGCCAGGTGGCCGGGTCGCCGAGGTCGACGCCGTCGTCGGAGCAGGCGCGGCGGAACTCAGCCTGCCATCCCTCCAGCACATCGGGAGGCACCAGGCCCGGTACAGGGACCGCCCCTTCGGCCTTGAACTCGTCCAGTTGAGCCTGCGACAGCATCCTTACACCTCCTTCACGCCCAAGGAAGTACGGATCAGCGCCAGTGTCTCCTCCGGGCTCTGACGACTGTTGTCGATAACCTCTCCGAGTCCCGGACCGATATGGGGAGACCGATACTGCTCTCTTATGCGGCCCCGTTCCCCGTCGGACAGTTGCCGCCGGCCCCGTGCACCGTTGTAAAGGAATTCGGCGAAGGCGCATGGCGGCCCGAAGCCAGGTACAGTCGTGTTATGTGAAGTCACTTCTCTCCCTACGAGGCTATGGCAAGGCGTTTCGATCTGATTCCTGCCTTGATCGCTTCGTAGGCCAGGGGTGAGAGAAAGGGCTTTCCTCGCTCAACTTTGGCCTCGAACGTGTCAAGTTCCTCAACCGTGAAATGGGATCTCGGCATGAATTCCAGATAGTTGGCAACCTCCATTTCGATGAGGTCGCGAAGATCCGCTTGCGCGATGGGTGTGTCCTCCTCGTGAACACGGTTCCACACAGTTGCCCCCTCCTTTCCTATCCCTTCGAAAAACCCACTGCGGATCGAAACGCTGAAGAGAAAAGCCAATCGCTCGGCCCTCTCGCCAATCACTTCGCGGATGCGTTGCCGGTCTTCAAGGGACGCTGACTCTGTCTTGTAGGATTGCGTGCCGTAGATGCTATGAAACAAACCTCCAAGACACACGGCCTGGTCGTTGCCCCAGGCCTGGAGAAAGTCGTGTGTTCCCCGAAGATGGTCTATTAGATCCCCACCGCTGTGAGGGTTTTCGTCAGTGTTCAGGTCGAGTAAAAGGTCCAGGTGATTCTGTTCGATCATCATGGCCTCCTTCGCAATCTAAATATCGATCTCAACGATTGACCACATGGCCAGTTCACCTACGCTGATCTTTATTGCCTCCTTCGTGGCACCACATTCAAGTTTCTTCGGTTCTTTTCAGGGGGCGTGAAAGGTTATCATTAGTATAGGTAAAATTAAAATGGGGACCTTTTTGGACTCTCGGTCAAGGCGCTGAGCGTACCGCCAGGGTCAGGCAGCTCCCGGAGCATCGTTTGCCCATCCTTCGACCGAGCTCGGAGTCCATTCTGGTTGCCTGTCGGCCCGGATCCGGATCAATTCGGGGCCTGAGGGAGCGTTGAGGGCACACCTCGCCATACGCCCGGCGCCGGGTCGAGAAGGCAGATCAGGCTACGAACTCGAACTGCGGATGCGGCGGGCCCCTCGGCGGAGGCGCAGATGGTTCGTCTTTACCGGATCCTCGGCCCGATCGAGAATCACTCCCGTATAGGTCCAGGTTGAGCCACCATCGGCAGAACGCGCGCAGTGGGTGCCCCCACTGACATGAGCTCCGCCGCCGCGACTAAAACCACAGACGATCTCTCCGTTGTCCAACGGAACCAGGGTGGGAAAGGCCGAGTCGCCCCGGTCGATATGTCCGGTACCCATCGTGATCCGGTGTGTCCGTCGACCTATCGATGCAATGACGAGCAGCACGAAGGCAGCAAATTCTATCCCGTAAAGGTTTGAAACGTGACCTGGCCAACCAGGAGAAGGTGTTCGAAGCTAACCCCATTGGCGGTGAATTTGATCGGGGCGGCATAGAATGATACGCCGAGGATCAAATCGATCCATATGGCTGCGGTCATCGGGGCGGCTTCTCACCGCAGACTAAGCGTTATTGCTTACCCCTGCCCCAGACAGGAGCTCCTCTGCCTCGGCGTCGCCAAACACTTTAGCCCACCCCAGTGCTGTTGCGTTGAACTCATCATCGGTGATGGTCGTATCCGCCCCGGCTTTCAGAAGCACCTTGAGCAAGCTCAGATCGCTATCCACGTTCGTGTCCCTCCGAAGCACGGCCTGATGTAGCGGCGTCATACCGGAGATTTTTCGATCGATCGCTCCACGATCATTTGCGCACACATCCGGCAACCGGTCACCCCATCCCAGGTCCCAGGCTGAGAGGGGATCCAGAGCTACGCCTCTTTCAAGAAGCCACCTTCCCACTCGAATCTGGCGTTTAGAGGCCGCAACTTGCATGAGGTTCAGGCCAACTGGAGTAGTGAATCGGAACGACTCTCTCTTTGCAATCTTCATCAATTCGGATAGTCTACCCATGTAGGAGGCAACAACCATTCGCCGCTGCCTCGAATTCATTGGTTTGTTAGACAGGGCTCCCTTTGAAAGGCTGCAATACCAGATGCGACCGACTTCACCGAACCCAAGCCTCGCATACAGCGAGGCCGCCAGAGGATTGGCTGCGAGCACAGCGATCTTGAAGCCACGCCTTCGAGCCCAGCGCATTGCACCTTCCATCAACCGCGATCCGATGCCGCGCAAGCGGAAGCGACTTTCCACCCTCAAGTCGTAGATACCCGCAACTCCGGAGGCGCACTCGACCAACACCGTTCCCACGAACGACTGACGCGACCGCGCCTCAAGGCGAAAAGTACTCTCGGAATCGAGCGTCGGTTGCAGAACTATACCATCCGTAGGAGGACGGTTCGGAATCTGCCGTATCCTCGCAGCCATCCCGGGAATTCCTCCACCTGGCGGAATCTCGAATCCCACCGAAATCAAGTGAGCGACGATGCCTCTTGGCGTGCATTCCGTGCCAAGAGTTGCTTCCACCTCCGACGACCTGCCGCGTATCTGGTCCCTCAGGAATCGGCATAATTCAGCATCTGCTTTCTCTGCTGGGAGTCGTGGAAACAAAAGCTCAGTTGCATTCTCTTGCCGAGTCCACGAGAGCCCTCCTCGGGAACACACCTCTCCACCTGCTCGGCGGCACTCGCGATGCCTATAGGCTCGGTAGTTCATTTCCAGCGCCTTCATCAGACGCTTTGGTATCGAACTCTCTAATACGAACACGCAACTGCTCCATGAGTCGGATGCGCGTCACTCGAACGGCTCGGCTATTATCCGCTCTACGACCCTAGTCACATCCTACATATAGGTAAAATGGGGACCTTTTTGGACTCTCGGTCAAGGCGCTGAGCGTACCGCCTGGGTCAGGCAGCTCCCGAAGCATCGTTTGCCCGTCCTTCGACCGTGCTCGATGGCGTCCTATCTGACAAGATGTCGCAGAAGACACAGTCAGTCATCGGATTCTCTAGTTCGTTGCTCCATGACGCTTCAATAGCTCGGCCACCTTTTCGTGCCCTTCCCTGGCTGCTACCGCAATCGGCCGTGCCCAGGATGCGCCGGCCAGATTCGGATCCGCTCCCTTCTTCAGCAGAAACTCCGCCATCTTGTAACTTCCGAAACGCGCTGCCCACCCCAGTGGCGTTGCGTCGTGGTGGAGCTCGATGGCGTCGATATCGGCCCCGAACTCCAGTGCCAGCTCCGCTTTTTCTGCGTTCTCGTCTTCATCCTCACGCCGGGCGGTGGGAGTATAGTTATGCTGGCTCGCCGCCAGCTTGTGCAATGGAGTGATCCGCAGGTAATTCGGCAGGTTCGGGTCCAGTCCATGCTCGAGAAGGGTTCGAAAGGCGCCAATCCCGCCTCGCCACAGATACCCCTGGCACGCGGTGAGGGCCGACGGCATCGGGATGCCAAGCTTCAGCATCCGCTCCAGCAGTTCGGGATCCTTGTCGACCCACACGTACATCTCGCTCATGCGCGGATCGTTCGGATTGCGGTCGTACATCTGCTGCAACCGTTCGGTATCGCTCAGGTCCTGGTTCTCTCCACCATAGCTGTACAGCAGCTCGAGCATCTTTCGATTCTTGCCTTGCGCTTTGTTTCTATGCCACGTCGCCATCCACGTGGCGGTCCCGGAGGAGTCCTGACCGTAGGCGTTGGGATCGGCGCCGTGCTGGAGCAGGAGCTCGGCGACCTGGTAATGGTCGTTGGCGACCGCCGCATGCAGCGCGAACCCCCAGCGCCCTTCGCACCGGGTGGCGTCAGCGCCGTGATCGATCAAGAAACGCAGCATCTCCAGGTTGCCGCGCTGGGCAGCGGCTGCCTTCGGCGTCATGCCCATGGGGGATTCGAAATTCACCGATTCCGGATCGGCCCTCAGCATCGCTTCGACCCCATCGAGGTCGTTCCGGGCCACCGCCACATCGATGGTGTAATCTGCCCCCTTCGACAACAGCCGCTCCGCCAGATCCAGGTCCTCTGATCCGTGCCCGTAATAGTCGTTCCAGATGGCATGGTCGATCGGCCGCATCCGCGCCCTGCCATCCGGTTGATTGAGGTCGGCACCACCCTCGATCAGCAGCTCGACCAGTTCATGGTCCCGGTTGATGATCGCCTTGTGAAGCGGTGAGATCCCCTCGCGGTCCGATTGGTCGACCAGTTCCGGATTGTCCGCCAACAACTCGGCAACCCCTGCGCGATCCGCCTGGGCCACGGCATCGTGAAATCGTTCCGCCCCCCCGTCGTACCGGTGCCGTTCCGCAACCGCATGGCGGATGATGCGGGCGGTCTCCTGGTGGCCGCGATCTTCCGCCAGCTTGAGGATCGTATCCTCGCCGTACCAGGAGTGGGCGGTCGGACTGGCGCCGCGCTCGATCAACGCCTGCACCGCCCGGGTGTGCCCTTCCTGCGCCGCGAAAACAATCGGCGGACAGTAGAAAAACTCCTCGTTGACCAGATTCGGGTCGGCGTCCAGGTGGGACTCGAGGGTTTCTGTGTCCCCGCGCATCGCCGCCACAATCAACGGCCAGACCTTTGCGGCATCCGCACCCAGGGTCGTCCCGTGCGTCACCAGGAAGGGGTCCTCCACCAGGAGCCGCGCCTTCTCCTGGCTGCTCAGCCCGACTGCCGGCCGGCGTTCGGCGATCCGGTCGATGAGCTTTTGCCAGCTGGTAATGCCGTATTCACGCGCGATCACCAGCTGCGCATCGCTGAGCTTGAACGGGAACGCCGCCACCTCGGCGTCGGTCGCTTCGAGCAGTTTCGGATGGCTCTCCCGGATGCGCTGGCAGGCATCCGGATCGGCCTCCGTCCACTGCTTGCGCAGGGTTTTGGAGAGGGTCTTCTGCTGCTGGAGGTTGGGTACTAGGGGCAGGTCGCGACGCATGGCGATCCTCCTTTCGACGGATTGCTCCAGGCACCGGGGCGATCAATCCTGTCCTATTCCGGAAAAAGCCCGCTACTCCTTCGCCACGTACAGCGCGTAGACCTTGGCATCCTCCGGCCGCAGCCCGTTGCCGTAGTTCACCTGCAGGCGGAACGTCTCCCCCGCTGGCAGCTCATCCCTTTCCTTCCAGCGCACCGGCAACCGGAAACCATCCTCGCTCAGCGGTACACAAGCATCCCCGGAGTACCCCGGCAGCGGATGGAACCCCTCGCCCAGCACCTCCACCGTCACCGGACAGTGCTCGGTCAGATCGGCATTGGCGAACACCTTCTGCGGACCGTCGCCGCGCATGGGGCAGCTTATGAAGTGGGGCTTCGGCCGCGTGATCGGAAAGAACTCCCCCTCGCCGAAGATGATCTCGTCGAAGGTCTCGAAGCAGCCGAGCCGGTCCAGGTGCCAGCTGGCGCAGCGCACGTCGCTGCCGAAGAACATCCCGTACCACATCAGGGTCCGGTCGCCCCGGTTGACCATCGCCGGCCCGTGGGCATGGGTGAGCGCCCGGCCCATCCCATCGGGTTGCTCCAGCTCGACCGCGGCGGGGATAAACTTGAAGTCGGGAATCGGCTCGCGATAGTGCATGGCATCGTTGGAGACCACCAGGCCCAGGTCCATGTCGATGCGGTTCTGCTCGCCCATCGGGTTGCCGTGCCACATGTCGTAGCACCCGATGATCACATTGCCCCGGCTCTGCAACATCGCGCCCTGATGGGCTTCCTCGGCCATGTTGTGGTGCGGCTCCATGCGCCGCGGCGGCACGTCGTCGCGGCGGAAACTGAGACAGGAAGCCTGGGTCCAGGTCTCGAAGTCGTAGGAGGCGAAGGTGACCATCTTGCGGGTGATGCCGAAGTGGGATCCGTGGTAGCCCAGCTCGTCCTGGGAGGTGACGTAATAACAGCCGTTGTGTTTGACCACGCTACCAGTCTCCTGGGCCGGACCCACCGGGTTGTTGGGCGATTCCGTCCAGCGCAAGCCGTCGGGGCTGTAGGCCACCGCCAGGCTGTTGACGAACTGGCTGGCCTCGATGCACATCTTGAAGCGGCGGTTGGGATCGGGGTCGTCCGGATCGTAGAGCACCGGCGCGCTGGTCAGACAGGGATTGCCGTCGAACAGGTCGACGATGTTGTTGTTTTTGTTGCCGTTGAACTCGATCAAACCCAGGTTCGGTCGTTCCCAATTGTACCCATCCCGACTGACCGCATAACCCAGGCGGCGGCCCCCTTCCGTGTCCTGCCTGCTCTTGGCCTGGTACCACATGCGCAGCTCGCCATCGAAATCGATCACCGTGCCGTAGAAAACGACCTTCTCGTCATCGATCGAGCCCGGCTCGCCTGTACGCAGTACGATGGGGGGCTTGTTGTAGGGAGTCTTTCCCGGCACCAGCTGCAACCGCAGCCCGGTGCTGAACGGGATGCTGTAGGTATCGAATGGAAACAGGACCGCTTCGTCGACTTTGTTGACGGGAAAGGCGTTGTGTACTTCCAGCATGGCCTCGATCTCCTGGTGGGTTGGGGGATGTATAGGAAAAATAAGGCACCGATATCGGTACTATGTAATTCGCCGAAACCGTTGTCAATGGTCCGGTAGAATCCCTGATGAATCGCTGGTCGTCGCACCGAATCGTTCGCCAATGCTCCGAGCACCGTCACCTCGACATCCACTTTAAGATCTCGGGCTAGTGTCCCGTCGCAGAGATAGGTTGACGAAATTGGGCCGCCGAGGCGCCCGGCTCACAAGGCGCCTGAGCGAGTCGTACCTGTGGTGTACGGCGAGTGAAGGCAACGCCGTGAGCCGGGATGGATCGGCGGAATAATGGCGACATATTTCTGCGACGGGACACTTAGCATCATGCGTACGAGCCTTTGGGCAAGCAGCGGCGGATCGTGCTATATGCGGGCGTTAGCATGATCATCTGCGGTCAGGTACCGGCTTTGTCGAGCAGGTCGGCCAGGTTCTGCCCCAAGATCAAGCGCTTGTGCTCGTCTGGTACGAACGTGCAGTGCGTGCGGAATACTTCGAGCGCGTGCTGGTAGGTCATATTGGATCGCACTACCGGATAGTCCGAGCCCCAGCACAGCCTTTGGGAGCCGAAGTGCTCGTAGAGCTGGCGCACGACATGGTGCGTGTCCGAGTAGGGGTAGTCCCACGAGACGTGCGAAGCATAGTGAAAACCCGAGAGCTTGATGTAAATGTTGGGCACCTCGGCCGAGCGCAGAATCTCCTGCAGATTGGGGTGCGGCGCTTCCTCGCGCGCTTTGGCCCCGGCCATGTGGTGACAGAGAAAAGTCACCGACGGAAAGCGCCGAGCCAACTCGCGCAACGCCGGCTGCCACTGCGGCCCCAAAGCCAGGCTGGCGATCAGGTTCAGATCGGCTGTGGCGCTGAAAAACGCGAGCCCTTCCTCTGATGCAAACCACTCGGTGTCGGTATTCAGGTAGTGAGTATAGCCTTTGAGCTGGTACTTTGCCGCGGCCGCTTTGAGCCGCTCGGCCGCTCCCGGGGTGTGGTATTCTGCCGACCAGGAGCAATCCACGTCGGCGAATTGCACCAAGCGATCTGGATAGACGCGGATTTGGTCGGCGACGTAGTCGTTGTTGTGGGGATTGTGCTCGATGCGAGCGCAGACCAGCACGGCCTTATCGACGCCGTTGCGGTCCATTTCCCACAGCAGTTGCTCAACCCGGCCGCGGCTGTTGTGATCGGGCACGGGCGGCTCGTAGGGCCAGTATTCCCAAGCGTGGGTATGAGAGTCGATAATCATAAGAAGCCTAAGAAGTGTGCTTGCTGTTAATCATCGATGGTTGAGGGCTGATCTGCATTTAGCCTGAAGACGCCCGCGCCGCGCTCACCACGTCGTAGCAAAACTGCGCCGTGCTCCAGGCGTCGTACCCATCTGCGTTCCATATCTGGCCGGTGACCTCCGGGCAGATGTAATTGTCCCAGCCGGCGTCTTGCAGGGCCTTGTAGTAGGCCTTCATGTCCAGCTTGCCGCTGCCGGGCAGGAGATAGCGGACCCGCCCCTCTTCGTCGAGATAGCCGTCCTTGATGTGATTGTGGACCGAGTACTGGAGAATCAGGTCAATGGAGTGCTGCAAGTCGATGCCCTCAACCCAGAATTGGCTGTAGTCGAAGTTGAGGCCGAGGTTGGGATGATTGGTTTGCTGCATGAGCCAGGCGGCCTTTTCCGGCGTCTCGAAGTCGTCGCCGGCATGCGGCTCGATGGCGACGATGACGTCGTATTCGGCGGCCATGTCGCCCAGTTCGAGTACCAGCTCGACGATGCGGTCTTTGCCGGTCTCCCAGGCGGGTTTGTCACCGAGGGTGGTGCTGACGACCATTGGGCGGTCGTCGAGCCGGAGTGAGCGGCTCAGTTCAAAGGTCGCACTGAACTGCGCGAGTGCGGCCGCGCGCTCCTCGCCTTCGACGCAGGGCGAGAGCAGGGCCATTAGCGCTGGCGTGGGGAAGCCGAGCTGGAGGAAGAGGTCGGCGAGTCTTTTGCGCGCGGCCGCGTCCATTTTGGCCGGCTCGGTCGGCCAGCCGGGGGTAACGGCGATTTCCATGCCCTCATAGCCCATGTCGGCGAGGCGCGGCAGGGCTTCGAAGACGTCGAGTTGCTTCATGCCATAGGTGCTGTAGTAGAGCTTCACCCGGTGACGGCCTTCTGTTTTGCGCCCATGCGCTCGCGCTCGGCGATCAGCAAATTGATCCAGTGTTTCATGTAGTGCCCGTGGTCGTGCCAGGTGCGGCCGCTGATGAGGTTGCCATCGACGACGCAGGGCGCGTCGACAAAGGTGCCGCCGCAAACCTCGAGATCGAATTGGCACTTGGGCACGGTGGCCATGCGCCGCCCTTTGACGCAACCGGCGCGGGCGGGGATTTCGACGCCGTGGCAGACGCAGCCTACGGGCTTGTCGCGGTCGAAAAAGTAGCGGGTTATGCGAATCAGGTCAGGGTCGTCGCGAATGTATTCGGGAGCGCGCCCTCCGGAGATAAAGATTCCCACGTACTCTTCGGGCACGACGTGGCGGAAGGCGATGTCCGCCTGGATTGTATAGCCCTCAATCTCGCGGGTGATGTCCCAACCTTCCGCCGGGACCTCGTGCAGGACCATGTTGTAGCGGCGGGCTTCCGGCCCGGCCACCACGGGCGCGAATCCCTCTTCCTGGACGCGCAGGTAGGGATAGAGCGTATCGACGGTTTCGGTGGCGTCGCCGATGATGATGAGGACTTTGGCGGTCACGGCATTCTCCCTTGGACGATGTAGGCTGATGGGATAAATTTCTCGCGCCGGAGAAACTAATGTGCCATATTGGACGCAGCAAGCTGTGAGCGCATCGCAAGGACGCAAGGAGGTTATCGTGGAATACCGTCGCTTTGGACAAACGGACATGGAGCTGAGCACTATCGGCTTGGGTGGGCTGTTGGCCCGCTACGAGGGCGTCAACGGCCATCCGCCGCCCGAGGAGAAGCGCCGGATTTACCTGCAGGCCGCCGAGTTGGGCGTCAATCTCTTCGACATGGGCTACGGCGACGAGGTCCATATTCCGGACGAGCTGAAAGGTCCGAGGGACGACCGCTTCTTCTCGCTCAAGGTGGCTGCGCCCGCAGCCGCTGAGGTGGAGGGAACTATCGACAAGCACCTCGCCAATGTGCGCCGCGAGGCCATCGATATTTTGCGGGTACAACACTATGCCTATCTGCAAAACGAAGGCTTGGCCGAGCGCATCGCCGAGTGCAAGGCCAAAGGCAAAGTGCGCGCCCTGTGCTTGATTCGGCACATGCTGGCCGATCAACAAGCCTATGCCGAGCGCGGTCCCGAACCCGGAGCGGACGCCGATTTGGTCATCTACAACTACGTCTGCCGCTGGCAGGCTCCGGGCATTGCGGCGTCAGCGCAGGTTGGGAAAGGCGTGCTGATCATGAAGGCCTTGGGCGGCCAGTGGCTTAGCTGGGCCGACAAGACGCAGACCGACTGGTCGGCCGTGGACGAGTCAAAGGTCGAGGAGCTATCGCCCAGGGGGGAAGGCATTCGCGGAGAGCTGCCGCTGGTCTATCCGATTGTCTCAGGCCCGTGGCACGAACTAGCCGAGCCGGGCGAGTTGGTGCCGCGCACCGAGCGGGCTATACAGTGGGTGCTGGCGACCGCAGGGGTGCATTGCACCTTGGTGGCCTTTGCCAGCGTCGAGGAACTGGAGGAAGGGTTGGGGGTGATGGAGACAAGTAGCGCTATTTGATTGGATCAGGAGAGGGCGGGTCCAGCAGGCTACAGAAACGATCTGACTGACTAGTGTCCCGGTGCGACCAGACCGCCGGCGTGGCCGCGTCCGTCCCATTCCAGGGCCACTCTTCCGGCCACCTGCTCCGCTTCGCTCAGAAGATGCACCTGTCGCCCGGTCAGGGGATACTATCGATCGCTGGGAAAGGCAGACCAGATGGCACAGGTTTTCCGGAGTATCACATAGACGTTCCCAAGTTCCCCTGACAGGCGCTCGTCGTGTCTCAGTTCCCCAAAATCCTCTCCATAGATCGCCGCGATTTCAAACTGACCAGAACGACGGAGCAAATCTTCGAAATCAATGAACAGCCAAAGTCTCATAGAATAGCGATCATCAAAACGATCGATCTTGCCATCCCTTTCGACTTCAAACGAGCCGATTTGGTGACTCAATCTGGATTCTCTGTCTTCATTGAGGATTCGCCACCAAGTCTTCACCCTTATGCCGCTACGCTCCATCGTCCAACGATTACCATCCGGGAGCTTGCCTTGATGGGCGAAGTTCAGATGGACGACGTAAATTCCGCCTTCGCGGAGTGATGAACCTGTAGCTTTCAAATGGGAAATTATTTCATCATTCGAGTGAAGGTGTCCAATACTGTTGATCGAATTGAACGCTGCATCGAACCGACCAGGTATATCAGCGAAGATCATATCGGCCAGTGTCGTCTGCACACTCCCTTCGTAGCCGGCGGCTGCAATTGAGTTCTCAGCGTATTGGAGCATTGTCGGGTTGATGTCGTAGCCAGTAACGTGGAACCCATAAGCAGGCAGTGTCCTTAGAAATCGACCTGTGCCGCAAGCTGGTTCAAGAATCTGTCGCACTGGAAATGGCGCGTGCGTTCTGAAAACTCGATTGAAAAAGCCAATCTCCTCAGAAAGATCCCAAGAAAACGCTACATCATAGATCTCAGGGAGATCATATAGTTTGGAACGCATTTATCTTCTTCTCATTCATCGGATCGGATACCGTAATAGTTCGCGTAAAATTGTTCGCTCTCTCGACGCAGCCATTCCTGATCGGCAGCTTGAGCCCCGAACCGCTGGTGCGAGAAAACAGCCAAATCTTCGCCGGGATCTCCGTCAATGATCCACTTCGCCAGCCACTGACCAATGGCAGGGGAGCCGGCAATCCCCAAAGCAGCGCAACCGGTAGCTAAGTAGAGTCGATCAATCCCTGGCACCGGACCAATCAGATAAGCACCGTCGGGCGCGAATGTGGTCATGCCGGGTCGATACTCGGCGATTTCCAAGTCTTTCAGAATCGGGAAGGTTGGGGCAAGCCGTCTTTGCGCCTCTGCCATAACCTCCACGGGTGGTTCAATATCCCCCGTCCTGAAGTTGGGGGGCATCGCTTCCAGATCAATGCTGACTGGCTCCGGTTCATAGAACCCGTAGAGGTAGCCCCCTTTGTCAGGTCTCAGATAGCAACTGACATCGGTAACGCGCACCGCTGGGTGATGGTCGGGGATTCCGGAACTCGGAACCGTGCGAACGCGTTGATGGCGGATCGGTTGCACCGCCGCAGTCGTTCCAACTCCTTTGGCGAGCCCAGCCCCCCACGGTCCCGCGGTAATCACGACGCGGTTTGACCCGATAAAGCCGTTTTCTATTTCTACCCCAAGGATCTCCCCATTGTGCTGCCGAAAGCCGGTTACGGGTGTATTCAGTTGGATTTGAACCCCCAAATCCCTCGCTGCGGCGGCATAAGCGCGAGCGCACTGCTGGGGATCGACATATCCGTCGTTGGGGACGAAATATCCGCCCTCAATCCTGGTCACATCCAACTCAGGGGCGAGGCGAGCCATCTCCGCGTGGGAAACAAAATCCGCTTCGATCCCATTCTGGTGTGACCGCTCAATTTGACGTGCGTAGGCGTCCATCCGTTCTGGCGTGAGAGCTACCATCAAGCTCCCGACCTGACGCAGACCGGGGTCATGTCCGGTCTCCTTCGGAAACTGAGAGAACAATTCAAGTGCATATCGGATCGCCTGCAACATAGTAACCGATGGGCGAATTTGACCGACGAACCCTGCAGCTTGGGGCGTCGTCTCCGCAGCGATTTCATCGTTGCGCTCCAGAACGAGAATATCTTTTTGTCCGAACTTTGCCAAATGGTAGGCGGTGCTCAGTCCCCATATCCCGCCACCGACAATTACAACTTCTGTTTGTTCTGCCATTTTCTTTAAGCTGAGAGGGAGGACTACTACTACCCAGCGTTGATGAGATCGCATCGCCGGACAAAACGCTGTTCGTCTGGGCCCGATCCACGTCGACAGGCTAGCGGAGATCAGGCACCCGGCCGACGTCGGGCAATGACAGGCGGTTAAGCAGCTGCCAGCCGCTCCGCAATCCCGTCCGGCGCGCGGGCGGTGTACTCGATGGCGTCATCGTGCCGGCGCGGCTCGAAGTTGATGGCACCGGGGTACTCCACCTTGCGAAGCATTCCGAACAATTCTGCCCACTGAATCTCGTCCCCTTCGACCAGAGGGGGATGGTGGTCAGCACCCTCTTTGAAACCGTGCAGATGGATGTGGCGCAGCCGGTGGCCGCAGGTTTCGAGAACCTTCGTCGGCCCACCCTTCAGCGTCATCGGATTGACGCGCTCCTGGTTGCGCACGTGGCCGATGTCGAGAATCATGCCGACCTGGGGATGGTCCATGGCGTCGAGGAACTCGATGCGGTCTTCGACGTTGGGTCCGGTGGTTGTGTTCTCTACGGTGATTGCCGCGTCCGTCCCTTCGATGTGCCTGGCCAACTCTTCATAGGATTTTACCACGAACGAATTGGTTTCCTTGGCGTGAGAACCCCACAGCGTGCCCCCCATCTCCAGCATGGTATCGATCTGACGCCGGCATTTGTCGGTGCGCTCGAGCCGCGTGCTCTCCGTGTCGACATCATTGAAATCTGTCCTGAAACAGTGATAAGCCACGACCTCGATGCCGCTTGAGCGACAGGCTTCTCCCACCAGCTTCATCGAGCTGACATCGCTCATGGTGAACTGCTCCGGACTCTCCAGAAGCTCGATGCGCGTGATGCCATGGCGGCTGAGCTCGTCAAACGCTCCCTTGTCTATGGGCCGATGACCCCAGAAGACAAAGGTGGAGATGGATAGACGATCGCGGATTTCCTGAGCTGTGTAGGTTCCCATTTTTGGTCCGTCCTGTTCCGGTTTTTGAGTGAGAAGTATAGGTAGAATGAGGACCTTTTTGGACTCTCGGTCAAGGCGCTGGGCGTAGCGCCAGGGTCAGGCAGCTCCCGGAGGATCGGTTGCCCGTCCTTCGACCGAGCCCGGAGTCCATTCTGGTTGCCTGTCGGCCCGGATCCGGATCAATTCGGGGCCTGAGGGAGCGTTGATGGCACACCCCGCCGTACCGCCCGGCGCGGGCCCCGGTGGCGATGAGCCCTCGCACCAAGCCGCGGCGAGAGCCGCCAGCACGGGCTCCTCTTCACCCAATCCTGCAAATGGCTGGGCATGTGGTTCCTTCCAGCCTGGGAGATCGCCCCTTGACATGCAACTCTGTGGTTGCGTATTGTATGTGCGCATGCACAAAGACCTGGTCTTCAAGGCACTCGCTGACCCAACACGGAGGTTGATGCTGGACGAGCTCTCTGAGCGCAAGGAGCAGACGCTTTACGAACTCACCGCGCGCTTGATCATGCGGCATGAAATCGCCATCTCCCGACAGGCTCTGGCCAAGCACATTGATCTCCTGGAACAAGCAGGGCTCGTAAGCTCAGAGAAGCGTGGCAAGTATCGGATACTTGTCTTCAACGATGAACCCCTCAGGACTGTAATGAACCGATGGCTCAAGTGACGCTATCAATAGAAAGGGAGGCCAGATATGCGCATTACACTCACCGGCGTTTTCGTAAGTGACCAGGACGAAGCCCTGAGGTTCTACACGGAGACCCTCGGCTTTGTGAAGAAGCATGACTTGCCTGTGGGGGAATTCAAGTGGCTTACCGTCGTCTCGCCCGATGAGCCAGATGGGACCGAGCTCCTGCTTGAACCAAATGAAAACCCGGTAGCACAAGAATTTCAGAAGGGGATATTCGACCAAGGCATCCCAGCGGCGTCCTTTAGCGTTACGGACATCCATGCAGAGTATGAGAAACTGAAGTCACTGGGCGTAGCTTTTACGATGGAGCCAACAGAATTGCCCAACGTCACCATTGCGGTCTTTGACGACACCTGCGGCAACCTGATCCAGATAATGCAGACGTAACGACGATCGACCAGGAAGGCCTGCAAGTGCACATGATAGAGCCACTCTTGCGGCGGCGCAGGCAGCGAAGGTAGTGAGATTTTGAGGAAGCGTAGGGAAAACGCGGGAACGTCAACCAGCAAAGGCAGAAATCGATGAACCAGACCAGAAGAGACGCGCGGTGGCGCCGGCGGCGGATCATTTACAACAACGACGGCGACGACGTAATCCAGGCGAGGACGCCGCAGGAGACCGCTCAAGGTTTGGCGGAGCGCGAAAGCGGCGAGCTGATCGATGACTTTCTCGACGCCCGCGCCCGGACGCTGCTCGGAACTCAGGTGGACAGCAGCTGGTATTGCAGCTGCATGGCGGGTGTTCGCTTCTCCCACCATACCAAGCGGGGTGGGTTCCACGGTAAGGGGATTCCCCTGGAGCTGGTCGAAACCTACGGGCGCGACAGTCTGCAGATTCAGACAGATTTCTGTCACGAGAACGGGCTGGAAGCCTTCTGGTCGTTGCGCATGAACGACGTGCACGATTCCCACCCTGACGGGTCGTCGCCCTACTGGACCTATGGTCTGGCGCCCTTCAAACGCGACCACCCGGAATTTCTCATGGGCGATCCGGCAGACTGGGAAAAGGAGGACGGTCCGAAGAAACTCTGGTCGGGCATGGATTTCAGCTTTCCCGAGGTCCGCGATCACGTCTTCGGCAATATAGATGAGGTAGCACGCAACTACGACATCGAGGGGATAGAGTTGGACTTCTTCCGGCACTATCCCTTTTTCCGTGAGACCCGTGAGATGGTTCCGGTGGAGGCGGAGCACGTGGAGATGATGACGGCTCTGGTGCGGCGAGTACGGAAGCTGGCCGACGAAGTGGGCCGGCAGCGCGGGCGACCGCTGCTGGTGGCGGCGCGCCTGCCGTGCAATTTGGCGGATGCGCGTTTCATCGGCCTGGACGTGGAGACCTGGCTGGCGGAGGATCTGTTGGACCTGCTGATAGCCGGAGGCGGCGTCGAGTCGCACATGACCGAGTCGTTCGGTCCCATGATCAAATTAGGACACGACCATGACGTGCCGGTGTATCCCTGCATCGGCTGGGGGTTCTGGCATCAATGGACGTTCCTCGATCTCACGGACGGGGAGTACAGGGATTACAAATCCTGGGCCAGCTCCCTGAAGGAGATCGGCTCGTCGTTTACGATCGAGATGAATAAGTGGGAAGGCATGCTGCCCGCCTGGCGCGGCGCAGCGACCAATCTGCTCGCTGCCGGGGCGGATGGCATCTACGTCTTCAACGGCGCCTTCGTCGACGATGAGGTGTGGATGGAGATCGGAGACCTCGAAACGATGGCAGGCAAAGACAAGCTCTTCGGCATCGACGATTTCCACGGTAGCGATACCTTCGAGCGGTTTCGCGAACTGGAGCTGCAGCCCGGAAAGACCGCCAAAGCGCACTTTCAGGTCGGCGAAGATCTGAGCTCGAGGAAGGGCCCCTTTCGCCTTCGCCTGCACTTGTGGGAGCTCACCGCGAGCGATGAGATAGCAGTGAGATTCAACGATGTCGCATTGAACGACCTGCGGCCGCAGAAGACACTGGACGCGGCGCCGGCTGGCCGTTGGCTGGAGTGCGAAGTGCAGCCGGATCGGGTCATAAACGGTGAAAACAGGCTCGAAATCAGTCTGAACACGCGGGCTGACTCCATAGCGAAACCGATCGCGCTCGACTGCGCGCTATTGTATGTGCGCGCCGGTTGATTTCAACGAGATGGTGGCAGAAGCAGGTGCGGCGGACGTTGGATGTGGCTCTGACGGCAGCTTGTCCCAAAAGAAGAAGGCGCTATGAAACAGAAGGACTACGAGTTCTTCAAGGAGAACGGCTACCTGTCGCTGGGCAAGATCTTGAACGATGAGGAAGTAGCCCGTTTTTCAGATGTTTTCGAACGCGAGCGACGGGACTTCAGCCGTTATTGGACCGACAACGGTATCTGGCAAATCCAGTACTGCCACTCGCTGCTGACGGCGCCCGAGCTCGATGAGATCATTCGTCACCCAAAGGTGATGGAACCCCTCAAGGGTTTGATGGGCGACGAAGTCTGTTTCGCGCAAATCCACCTCAATCACATGTGGCCGTACGCGGGTGAGGCGGTTCCGGGAATGACATCATGGGAAGGGTCCATAGGGCGCCGCTGGCATCGCGATGGTGGGGAACGGCTCATGTATCCTGAACATCCGTTGCGCATAGGCTACATGCGGATGATCCTCTACCTGTCCGACGTGAGCGCCGCAAGCCATTGCCTGTCCATTTCGCCCCAATCGATCGACGAGGAAATGGTGGATAAGGAAGCGCAGCTGGCGCGGGGCGGAGTCTGCGATCTGCACGGTTGTGCGGGTACTGCCATATTGTTCAACATATCATGCTTACATACGGCCACCGTACGTCCGACAAAGATGGCGCGACAATCCGTAGGGATCCTCTACGGGCATCGGCGGCGTGGGGAAATCTTCGAAGCCTCGTACATACCACCGTCTCTGTGGCGGGACCATCCGGACGAGGAAGTGCGGGGTTTCTATGGCGTTCTCAATGACAAAACGCGGGAATTTGTGAAGCGCGCAGCGGGACGCGAAGAGATCTCTGCGAACGAGACCCTGGAAATACTGACCGAGATGGAGAATGCGTAGAGTGGTGTGAGGGAGACGAAAACCGCTAATCTGTCCTCAGGCAGACAGCCCTCGGTTAACTCACCTTAGCCGGGGGCTTCTTCTTTGGAGGTTGACCAGGCGGGCCCCTGCTCAATCTCCGCCGGCGCCGGCGCGAAAAACGGGATCTGGCACCTTCCTGGCCTGATGCCAAGCTTCATCCCCGAGCCCTTACCAGTTCGTAAACGCCCCATCGTTGCGGCGAAGTTGCGGCGGCCAGCCCCTGGCGCTTACCTGTCTCGTTTCAACGACGGCCTCATCGAAATCGACGCCAAGCCCGGGACGACCGGGATTGAAGGCATAACCTTCCTCCCACTCGATCTGCTGCGGGAACAGATCAGTCGCGAAACTTCCCGGGCGACGCGGCATCTCCTGAACGCCCACGTTCGTGGATGCCATACACAGCGCCACACATGCCGCCGCGCTTACCGGGCCAAGCGGATTGTGCGGCACGATGTCGATGTAGTGCGTCTCGCACCAGTGGGTAATCTTCAGCGCCTCGGTAAGCCCGCCCACAATACACAGATCGATGCGGGCGTAGTTGATGAGCTCTTCCTCGATCACCTCGCGAAAAGGCCATTTGGTCGCCCACTGCTCGCCCGCCGCGATGGGCAGCGATACATGGCGCGCCAGCGTCCTGTAGCTTGCCGGATTCTCCGAGCGCAGCGGGTCCTCGATGAAGAACGGTCTGTACGGCTCAAGCGTTTTGCACATGGCCACGACATGCGCCGTATCCAGACGGGTGTGCACGTCGAAGCAAAGCTGAATGTCCGGGCCGACCGCCTCGCGAACCATTGCCATCTGCTGCTCGGCGATGCGCATCGATTCGACGGGTTCGAGCCGTCCTTCACTGCCCTGATACTCGAAGGTGCCGCCCGTCTCCGGCTGGCCCCATCGCACGAACTTCCAGCCCTCCTCGACCAAGCTCACGCTGTTCTCGACAAGCTCCTCGTTCGTCCTGCCCTGGGCGTGCGGGTAGCAGACGACCTTGTCGCGCACCGGGCCGCCAAGCAGCTTGTAGGTCGGCATGTTCAGCGCCTTGCCCTTGATGTCCCACAGCGCAATGTCGATGGCGCTGATCGCACAGCAGTACACCTTGTCGGCAGGAAAGAATCCGCCGCGAAACATGTGCTGCCACAGCTTCTCAGTGCAGAAAGGGTCTTCCCCAACGACTATTTCGGCAAGGTGGTCAATGGCCTTCGCAATCGCCTCGCCCCAGAAGCTAATGCCGACCTCGCCTAGCCCGTAAATACCCTCGTCCGTCTCCACCTTTACAATGAAGTAGGGGCGTCCCTCGCCTTCCGCGACGCTGTAGCTTTTTATTTTCGTAACCTTCAATGAAAGACTCCTTTCCAAGGTCGATTGCCCAACCTGCGGGACGCTTCGGATGTTATCGACGCGCACAGCCAGGGGAACGCGCCTGGGTGCCCAGGTCCAAGGCTTCAAAGCTGGGAATATCAGCTCCGCCGCGATTACGCGGCTTGCTTCACAAGACCGACATGCTCTTAGCCACAAGTTCTTCGGCAGCAACTCGTAGGGCGCTCAGCGATTCGACGGTGAGACCGCCAGGAATGTTGCTCTCAAGGTTGCACGGGCCGGAGTAGCCTGCTTCCCGCAATGCTGCGAGTGCAAAGGGCATGTCGATCACGCCCTCGCCCGGTTGCAGGTGTTGTTCCCTCACTCCATGATTGTCGGATATGTGAATGTCCGATATCTGCCCGCTGCAGTTGCTGATTGCCTGGCCAAGATCCTCGTGCAGATTAGAGTGATTCACATCCACACACACGCGCAGGTACTCCGAATCGAACGCTCGCACGAATGCGGCGACCTCCGCAGTATCCGCATACCGCTCGTTCTCTTCAGGCTTGAACGGCACGGTTTCCACTGCCAGTGTCAACTGCAGCGCCGCCGCATGTACGAGTAGATCCTGAACACTGTCGCGCCAGCGTTCAGCCACGGCAGGGTCGTTGTGACGGTTGAGGTAATGTATTACGTAGGGGCATGGTGCGTAAGCTGCCGCCATGTGCAGCAATTCCAGTTCCCGGTCGAGCGTATGTCGGCGCTCGTCTGCAGATTCGGAGATTGCCCCAGGTTCGACGCAACCGAAGCTGCCATGCACCGCCCAGACCCCGAGTCCTGCGGCCGCAAGTGCCGAATGGCTATTTGGCAATCTCAGGTGCCAGCTTGAAGGTTCGATCAGGCGATAGCCGGCAGCGGCTGCCATTCCTGCAGCGCGCTCAAAGCCGGATGCATCTCTGGTTTCCGGCCCAAACACTCCTGTACATAATGAGATTTCCATTGTGCGATCCTCTTGCGTGTTACCCTGAATGACTCATGAAACGGAAGTATAGGTGAAATGAGGACCTTTTTGGATTCTCGGTCAAGGCGCTGAGCGCAGCGCCAGGGTGGCGCACTTCGGACTGGGCGGCCTCACCACCGTGGACACACTTCGAATCCATTCTGGTTGCCTGCCGGCCCGGACCCGGATCAGCCGGATGCTCCCTCCATGGGCGGGAAGTCGTACGAAGGCCGGTGGACGAACCGCTTCATCCCGAGGTCGAGCTCGATGCGCGCCGCCGCTCCCAGCTCGACGAGTAGGTGCCTGCCCCCCACGGTCACCCGCTGCTCTACCCCGCGGCCGTCCGTTCCGCAAGCCCCGGTGAACTCGTGCTCGCCGAAGGAGCCGGCCTGAATCAGCACCGGGCGGGACTGCACCGGATCGGTGTTGACGAGGGTCACCCGGGCCCGGTCCGCGCCGGCGCGGTCGGCGAGGGCGGCCACGTGCGGGGGCAGCCCGGCGCGCCGCTGCTCCGGGTCGAAGTAGCGCAGGTGAGCCTGCAGCAGGCCGCCGTTGTACACCGCCGCCGGCGTCCCCATGGCCATCTGCACGAGGCCCTCCGGCAGCACCGGGCAGAGCTGCTGGAAGTGGTAGCACTCCCGCGTTTCCGGGTCGCTGTCGTCCGCCTCGAGCCGGTCGAGGGCGCGGCAGACGCTGCCGTAGGTCGTATCGAGGACCTGCTCCGGAAACCCCGGGTTCTTCCCCTCGACGAAAGCCGCCCATGCCCCGGGCGGACATATCCCCGCCTTGCCGGCGCCCCAGTCTTCCGGCAGGCCGGCGAACCCGTCCCGGTCCGGGAACAGCTCGTCGAGGCGGGCGAGGTCCTCCTCGCTCTGGCTCAAATAATAGAGGTGGATGTAGTAGTAGGGATCCGGCGGCCGGTAGTCGAACCAGCCCCGGTCGCCGTGCCGGGACGGGACCATAGGCACCCCGTCGATCTCGCGGCGCTGGGACCACAGCATGTCGAGCTGAGAGCGGCAAAGGTCGAGATGCGACATGTCCCCCGTCATCAGCGCGGCGCAACTGCCGGCGACGAAGGCCGGCTCGACGACGTTGCGGGCCCCGTGGGGCCAGCGCCAGCCGTAGTACCCGCCCCACCACTTGCCGTTGTTGAGCTCCCCGATTCCGCCGCCGGGCCCGATGTTGTCCGGCATGATGCCGCCGTTGGCGTCGCGGTGCTCGACCCACCTCGCCAGGTAGTCGAGCACCCACCTCCTGTACTTCTCCTCGCCGGTGTACAGGTAGGCGTTGGTGATCATGCTGGCGGCGCTGAGGTTCAGGGGCACGTCGCAGCGGGTCATGCGCTCGTTGATGAGGGCGAGGACCCTGGCGAAGGTTTCGTCGTCGGTCCAGTCGACCTTGAACATCGGGTCCCGGCTGTCGGCGCCGGGTATGTCCTCGAACGGGGAGAGGTACCCGGCCAGGATCGGCCGGTGGTACTCCCAGTCGGTCCGGGTGGTGACGAAGCGCGGGCCGCGGCTGCCGTTCAGGGGGCTGCGTATCATCCGCTTCTCCGCGTCCCAGTTCGGAGCCAGGGGATCCTCCCCGGTGTACATGGCGGCGTAGCGCAGGGCGCGGGTGCGGTCGATGTAATGCCCGGGGTCGGCCATGGCGAGATAGTAGATGTAGGTGTAGCTCTCGCTGTGGTGGAACCAGTCGAAGCCGGTGACGAACTCGCGGTCGACGGTGCCGTAGTTGGCGTACTGCCAGGTTATGGCGTCCCACTCCCTGCGGGCGGTGCGGTGGATGAACTCGCTGCCCCCAAGGAGGTAGAAGAGGGGAAACGACAGGAAGGCCTCGTATCCGTTGTCGGTGCCGTCCATGCTCGTCCAGACGGTGCGCTGGATCAGGGTTCCGTCGGGACGGGTCGCGTGCCTGGTGAAGGGGACCGCGGCCCGGTCCATCAGGTCGATCAGGTGGCGCTGGCGCACCGCCCAGTGGGGCGGAGCCGTGCGGCCTTCGGCGCGCAGGATTGCTTCTGTCATTGGATTTTCCTCGGGTTACGTCAACCGGCGGGAATCTAACGGCTCGTGCATGCCGCGGCGACCGACCCTCCTGGGGCCTGTCTTTCGCAACACCCGTCCTCGTCAAGTACCGCAAAGATCGCACAGACGCGCGCGTTGAGCTCGAAACATGGCTCCGGTAGTCGTCGCGAAACTACCCGTGGCGTATTGGATTGCTTGACATCTCGCGCCTTCCGACTATCATGACAAGATCATAGATTATGGCTTCGACATGGAACAATCAACAGTTTTCCCGATTGTACCGCACGCGCAGGATTCCCGGCAAGGATGAATACCACTCACATGAAGCGGGAAACGTCAATCAGTCCAACCACGCCTATCCTGGCTACCCGCGACCGTCTTGCCTAACCGCATGAGTAGCACCAGCTACTACGACCTCAACGCCGACGCCCTCGTCGCCCAGTATGACGGAGTCGACCCTGCCGAAGTCCACGCAGACTGGGCACAGGCGCACCTGCGTGAAGAACCTGGATTCGCCTGCGACATCGGCGCCGGCTCGGGACGCGATGCTAACTGGCTTGCAGCCAGGGGAACGGCGTTTTGAGCGCGAAACAAAGACGTTGCGAAGCGAGGAGGCGCAGGCGCCCCGAGGCCAGGAACGGCCTGGCCTCGGGGCGGCACAAGCGTTCGAGTCCTCGCCGGTCAGGGCCCTCGACCCGCGTCGCCGCATGCAGCGAAAAGCGCGGAGTGACCGATTTTGCAAAGGAGAACTGACATGGACCGAGAACTCATCGATCCCAAGAGCCACCGGCAACTGTTCCTCGACGATCATGCTGTGGCGAAAACCGTCGGGATCGAACGAACGCTACACCAACCACTAGACTGCGGCGCCATCATCCGTCCCGATCAGTCGCTGGGGCAGAGCGGCACGCAGACCTCGTCGGTGCCGCAGTGGAATTCGGAGAAGAACCTTTGGGAGTGGTGGTATTACGCCCACCAAATCGACGGTTCCCCCAGTCCGATGCTCTACAGTACGTCGGAAGACGGTGTCAGTTGGGAGAATCCGGAGCTTGGCTTCTACGAGTGGCGGGGGAGCAAGAAGAACAACATCGCCCTCGCCCCGGGGTCCGAGCACCTCGCCCACATCATCCGCGACGAAACCGACCCCGACCCTCAGCGGCGCTACAAGGCGCTCTTCGGCAGCAACGGGCGCAAGCCGGCCGTATCAGCGGATGGCTTTGAGTGGACCATGCTCGACGTGCCGCCCGTCCCCAGCGCTGACACGTCATGTTTTACCTACGATCCGATCGGCGAGCAGTACGTGCTGACGGTCAAACACGGAACCAAGTGGGGCCGGTCGGTCTGGTTGAGCACCGCCAAGAAGTTTGGAGACTTCGGCAAACCGGAGCTGATCTTCCACACCGATGAGATCGACCGGGAGAATCGCCGGCGGCGCGTGCGCGAGATCATCGAGAACCCGGCTTTTCTCACCCCTCCCATCATCGACGACGAAGATTACATCGCCGAGGCGTATAAGATGTCGATATTGCCCTACGAAGGCATGTATATCGGTTTTCCGCTCATCTTCAATCCGTTCGGTGCCGTTCCCCCACCCCACATGAACTTTACCCGAATCAACCAGAACGAGCTGGCCATATCCCGCGACCTGCGCAACTGGAAGCGGGTAGCCGACCGCGCTGTCTTCCTGGGGATCCAACCGTGGAACGGAGTGAATTATGGAACCAACCAGATCAGCGTGAACGACCGGCCGATCCTGCGCGACAACCAGATCTGGGTCTACTACAACGGCCACCGCATGTCCGGAGACCAGGAGCGCTATAGACAGTTCAACGGCAACAAAGAGCTGTTCCGGTTGAACATCGACCCGTCGTACTTCCAGGATTCCAGCGGTCTCTGCCTGGCCAAGCTCGACCGGGATCGGTTCGTCTCTCTGGACGCGGCCGAGGTCGGATGGGTGGTCACCAAGCCGTTCATGTGGAATGGACAGAAGCTGCGCATCAATGCCGACGCCCGCTGGGGCGAGGTCCACGCCGAGATCCTCGATGCGGAGACCCTGCCGGCTGAGTCCGAGGGCAATGCCGGGCCCGATACCTTCGATGCGATTCCCGGATTTGTCTCCTACAAGGGCGAGACCGTGCCCATGACCGGCGACCACCGGCAGCGGGCGATGTCGTGGAACGGGGACCCGCAGCCGCCCACCGATCGGCCGGTTCAGATCCGGTTTATCATGCGGCAGGCGCGGCTCTATTCGTTCTGGTTGGAGTAACCGATCCATGGCGAAGTCTGCGGCGCCGGCATTGTGCCGGAAATCGCCCCGGGTTGTCGAGTCATCGGCGCACGTGGGCGCGCACCCGCGCAATGACCGCTGCGCCCGCCTCGTACGCTGCATCGTAATCGCCGCAACGAAACGCTTCCAGGTGCTCGGACCAACCATCCGGCTCCTTGCTCGGTTGATCATTCGCCGGCAGAAACGCCCGCGCGTGCGCGATCATACCATCCAGCTCGACCTGTTGGGCCAGGCACTCCCGGTGCCGGCCCTTGGCGACGGGATCCTCCTTGCTGACCGCGACCAGCCGGGTTGCCAACGCGGCCATGCGGTTGACAAGTAGCTTGGCGTGCTCCCTGCCGAACGTTTCGCTGGCATTGGTGCGTGGATCGTCACCGCCAACCCCTTGCGGCCAGGCGGCCGGATCTGGATCCAACTCGCCGAGGTCGACAGTGTCGGGCGCCAGGTGAAGAAGCAGCGAGGTCTCGATCGCCGCCGCGTGATCCATCGGTTTCTCCAAATCCGCAATGAGATGAGCGTCGACTCCAGCCCAGATGACGCAATCTGATTCGCGCATCGCCGTCAGCGCCGCTTTGCGGATCGCGAGGTAATCCTCGGTGCCGCCATGGCCGGAGAGCCAGACAACAGCCCGCGCGCCATTACGTGACAGGTAGCCGAGAATGGTGTTGGCCTGTGCTTCCACCAACTCCGGTTGCGCCGGCATCCCGAGCGGCCACGGCACCGTGTGAGCGTGCACGTGTGTCGGGGGAAATACGAGCCCGCCCGAAATGCCCGCGGCGCGAAGGCACAAGGCTTGGGCTTTGACCGCGTCCAGGCCGATCGGATTTTGTAACCCGTGCCATTCCAGTGGTCCTGAAGGCACGTAGACGCAAGGGAACTCGCTGAGGGTGCGCCAGATTTCGTTGGGGCGAAGTCTTTCGAACCTGCGCTCAATGGATAACGCCATTTCACACCGCGCTTACTGGTCTTTTGTGAGGTAGAGCACCAGGTCGTCGTCGAAGGGCAACGTCTCGCCCTCAACCACGTACCGATTCTTGTAGGTGACACCCCGGGCATCGGGAACGTACCCACGGAGAACGTACATTCGCTGCGCCGCGTTGTACCCAGGATGCAGGCCAACGCCAATCCCGGCAATCGCGGACCGCTCCCGAATCAGCCGCTCGCTTTCGTCGACAAGAGCGGTGGCGATTCCTCGCCTGCGGAATTGAGGAAGCACGTTCAGAAGTATAGGTAAAATGAGGACCTTTTCGGGTTCTCGGTCAAGGCGCTGAGCGTACCGCCAGGGTCAGGCAGCTCCCGGAGGATCGTTTGCCCGTCCTTCGACCGAGCTCGGAGTCCATTCTGGTTGCCTGTCGGCCCGGATCCGGATCAATTCGGGGCCTGAGGGAGCGTTGAGGGCACACCTCGCCGTACGCCCGGCGCCGGGTCGAGAAGGCAGGTCAGGCGGCGAACTCGAACTGCGGCTGCGTCGGGGCCCTCGGCGGAGGCACCGCCGGCAGCCCTACCCCCTCCAGATAGGTCCGCATCGAGGCCGGATCGGTCAGGTCGGCGACGATCCTCAGGCGCCCGCCACAGGTCGCGCATGCGCTGAGGTCGGAGGAAGACACCTGCGCATCTTTTCACTGCGGGAGCAGCCCTGGTGGGTGACGGCGGCGGTGGTGGTAGCCTTTCCGGTGGGTTTTTTCGCGATCGCGGTAGTGACCGTTGAACGGGGCTATGAAGGAGGGTTCATGGTCTTCACGGCAGGTGATACGTCCACCGGTGATTCGCGATCATGTTAAGGACTCGCTTCCCGGTTTACTTTGTGCGTTTGCAAGGAAGAATGCAAAGTCCAAATTTGAGGGCGTGTCTCAGCATTGGTCCGATTGCTCTGGGTAGTGCCTAAACGTGTGATTGCGGTGGGAGCAGTCTACAGACTGCGAACTCCGATGGGTTCCCGGTCTCCCTCGACTCCGCTCGGGACAGGTTCTGACCAGCCCACCGTTAGCTCGTCGTCGCGATGTCGCGCCTTCGCAATCAGCCCAGTCGTTTCTGCTCCTCCACGTGCCAGTCTTTGTCCAAGAGGGGCATGGGTTCGGGCGGCTCCAGGCCTGACTCTCTGCGCCAGCGCTGCAGCGGATGCTCGCGATCGGGCTGAGGGAGGGCGACGTGGGTCCGGTAGGCGGCGGACTCGAAGATGCCCATGATGATCTCCACCACGTGACGACCTTCGTAGCCGCTGCACTCGTGCTCCCGTCCTTCATCCAGCGCCCTGACGTACTCGTCGACGAACCAGTAGTCGCCGTCGGTCATGTTCCCGTCGGGGATTTCCTTGGCCGCTTCTTCAAAGGTGTTGGGATGGAGGGGCGTCAACAGCTCCCAGTTATCCTGGTTGTCCTTGGGCACGGGGTGTGGGTTTGGCACGTGCCAGGCGCCACTCGTGTGCCAGAGCAGCCGCCCCTCGCTGCCATAGAGCTCGATCACGTGAGCATCGATTTCGTTCTGACTGAAGTGGTGCTGGAGGAGCGTGCCGGTGACACCGTCGGGAAACTGTAGGGTGGCGGTGACGTGGTCCCCAGCGATGGTGCCGTTCCCACGGGGCGCCGGCAGCACGTCTTCTGGCGTGATCGGACGGCCCCTTCGGGTCGCATAGGCCGAGACACTCTGACAGTGCCCGCCGAACTTGATCACGCTGTTCAGGAGATGTGTGCCGATTTCCATCAGGCCGAAGCCCCCGTAGTAGCCCTTGCCGCTGGCGTAGATGTAGCGCAGGTTGCCGATCTTTCCGGCTTCGTAGGCCTGACTGACGGCTTGTGCCCAACTGTGCAAGCGCCACTGATGATGGATCGCGACCTGGACGCCCTTCTCTTCGGCCTTCTGCATGACCGCATCGGCTTCGAGCAAGT
Organism: Candidatus Latescibacterota bacterium; assembly: GCA_965208105.1. Lineage (GTDB taxonomy): Bacteria > Latescibacterota > UBA2968 > UBA8231 > UBA8231. The sequence continues at coordinate 4,317,969 of OZ242318.1, read as the reverse complement.
CCATGCCCATGGGTTTCTCGACTTCGATGTTCACGCCGTGCTCGAGCACCCGAAGGGCCAGCGGCGCGTGCAGGGCGGGGGCCGTCGGAATGGCGACGATGTCTGGCTGTACCTGACGGATCATCTCGTCCAGATCCGTGAAACGGGCCGAGACGCCGAGCTCGTCGCTGAGCGTGTTCAGCCGATCCTCCAGCAGGTCGCAGAGCCCGACGACCTCGGTTCGCGGATGGGCGTGGTAGACTCTGGCGGCTGCCGTGCCACGTGATCGGCAGCCGAGAATGGCAACTCGATACGTCTTCATCCTTCCTCACTTTCTACGATTCGATCCTCAGAACACGTGTGATCGTCATAGCCAGGGATTGTTCGGATCGGCGAGCGGCAGATCGATGCGCCTGCCTTCAAGGTGGGATCGATAGGCGCCCACGAGCATCTCAACGCCGACAACGCCGAGATCGATGGTAGGAGACTCAGGTCGCGGCTCACCGCCGTCGATGAGCCTGACGAGATCTTCACAGATGACGTGATTGCTCCAGTCTGTTGGATGGACGCCCTCAGGAATCCATGAATCCACGCCAAGCGTCGTCCACTCTGCGTCGAGATCTGTCGGAAAAACGTCGCCACGCGGAAAGACGTGAAACTTGCCGAGGGGCTGATTGCGGGCGGTCACGACGGCATCCTGGAAGATGAAGTCGACGCCGAGCCGATCGCTGCCGTAGCTGCCGTCGCCAACGGGCATGGATTCGAACGTTCCTACGACGCCACTTGGGAACTGGTACTGCGCCGAAATCTTGTCGCCCGCCATGGGGCCGGCGCCGAGGTACTCGACGCCGCGTGCGTCGTCACGGGTGGCCGGACGTCCCTCGAGCGTGACGGAGCCCCAGCATGAGGTGGGGGCCTCGTCGACGAGGTAGAGCATGGCGTCGAAGACGTGTGGCGTGTGGATCATCGCTTCGTGAACGCCGACGCGGTGATCGCCCTTGTCCATGGCGCGCACACGCGTCAGGGGACCCCATTCGCCCTCCCGAGCGCGCCGGCGAATCTCTTGCATTGTAGGGTGCTCGCGACTGCGATGGGCGAGCAGGACGGGCACGTCTCGTTCCGCAGCGGCCTGCTGCATGCGTCGGGCCTGATCGGGCCAGGCGGCGACGGACTTCTCGACGAACAAGCCTCTCACCCCGGCGTCAAGGGCGGCAAGAAACTCATCAACGCGGCCGTCATCGAACCAGTGCCGGGCGATTACCGCGATGTCCGGCTTCTCGCGCTCGAGCATTTCACGATAGTCCGAGTAGGTCCCAGTAGCTCCGCACTCGGCGGTGAGCTTGGACCTGCCCTCTTCGTCAGGATCGGAGATGGCGACCATCGTCACGCGTGAGTCTAACTCGAAGGCCCGGTGCATGCGATGGCCGGCGCCGCCGCGATGGGTGTCGGCGATAGTGACCGCTTTCAACTGGTTGGCTGGCACAGTGTCTTTCAGCTTTCTCGGGTAAATCACCTGTTTGCCCCAAACCGTTCGAGTTTTCTCTCAGCCTTCATACCTAACCTTTCAAGCAGGCGACACGATCGTTCATTCGCGGCCTGTGTTTCGGCAACAACCCGTTCTAGGCCGAGATCCACGAAGGCATACCCAATAGCTGCTTCGACTGCTTCTGTCGCGCAGCCCTTGCCCCAATACTCGGGCAGCAGTTCGTAAGACACCTCCGTATCTGCTCCATCGTGGTGGGGGCCAAGCGTCAGCAGCCCGATAAAGGCATCGTCCTTCCGCAGTCTAATCGCCCAGCGCGTCGTGTTGGGCGCTTCTTCGAGGAGGACGGGCAGATCGCGATCGAGCTTCTCTTGAATGACCGGAGTTTAGGAAATATTAAGGGCCTTTTAGGGGTGGGGCAAGCAGTTCCCGATCTCGCTTTGCGCCTCGAGTCCAGGGAGCCGGAAATCAGACCTTCGTGGCCGTTGGCGAGACTAGACTCGTCCAGGAAAGGAGCGGCCGCGCACCTGCTTGAAGGGCGGCACCTTCGGCACATCGGTAACTGTTTCGTCTTTGACAGACGTAGCGCGCATGTAATGGGTGGCGTACCCGCGGCGGCGCTGGGCGGAGCTGTTGGCAGCACTGCGATGAAACGTGAGGCTGTGATGAAAGCTGACGCTGCCGCGCTTGAGGGGGGCCGGTTGTATTGGCCAGCTGCCGTCTTCCAGTTCCTCCATGAGCTGTCCGCGCGTCGTTCGGGGGAGCACACCCCAACGATGCGTTCCAACAGCAAACTCCAAACAACCGTTCTCCGGCGTCGCGTCATCGATGGCGGTCCACGCGGAAACCAGGTCCATCGGAAAAATGTCGCGCCAAGATGCTGAATCCTGGTGCCAGGGCTGCGCCGAGCCGGTTTCGGGCGCCTTCATGAACAGCTGATCGCTGTAGAGCTTGATGTCGTCGGTGTCCAGCAGGTCAGCGATGATATCGACGATCTTCGTGTTGGTGGCGTGCTGCCACATCAACTCGTCGTGCGCCGCCAGCATGTGCAGCTTACGCACGGACAGCACCTGGTCGTCAACCTCGCGTTCCCCGCGGCGAAAGACCGCTTCCTGCTGAATGCACCTCTCAGGGATATGCTCCGCCTTCCCTGAGGCGATCAGGTCGGTACGCTTCGCCAGAATCTCGAGCTCGTCGTCAGTGAGCACGTCATCGACGGTGAGAAAACCTTTGAGTCTGAAGGAATCGACCTGTTCAAGGCTCAGTGTATGCACGTGACCTCCTTGACTTTTTAGAGAGTATCTAACGTCTGTTGCGTAGCTACAATTTAGCCGCCATTACCCAGAACGGACTCTTCCCCACCTCGAACTCATCAATTTCGACGCCCACTACTGGCTGACGAGGCTCGAAAACATGCCGGAGAACCTGCCCGAAGCGGCCTGATCCTTGCGGTCGGTGACTGCGTGCGCGGTTCTTCAGCCCCGGGGCCGCTGCCCTCGGCATTCCCGGCCTCGTTCCACCCGATTTACGCGACAGAGTCCCTGCGGGCGAGCCGGTCATCTTCGGTCGCCAGCCACTCTCCGTAGTCCCTCGGCATGGGGCCGGGGTCCTCGAGGCCGTGTTCCCGGCGCCAGCGCAGCAGGGGATGGCTCCGGTCTTCCTGGGGTATCCCGATCCGGCGGCCGTACGCGGCCGACTCGAACAGCCCCATCATGACCTCCAGTACGTGCAGCCCTTCGGCGCCGCTGCATTCGTGGTCACGCCCCTCGTCGAGGGCTGAAACGTACTCCTCCACGAACCAGAAATCCTCGGTATCCGCCGGCCCATCCGGGTCGAACCCGGGAGGAAGCACCGGTTCGAGTTCTTCCCATTCATCGAGGCCCGGGGTGAAGTACCGCCCCGCCAGGTAGAGGGCGTTCCGGCGGTCCTTTCTGTAGAGCAGGCTCTCGATCATCAGGCGGCCTTCGCTCCCGGCGATTTCGATCATCGGGGTTACCCGTTCCGGGTAGCGGTGGTGAAGCAGGGTGGCCGTAACCCCGCGGTCGAATTCGAGGATGGCGCTGAGCCGTTCCCCGGCAATCACCCCCATGCCTAGTGGGGAGCGCAGCACGTCCCCGGGAGCGACCGGGCCCCCGCCCGTCATCGCCGTCGCGGAGACCGCCCGGCAGTGCCCGGCAACCTTCAGCATCATGTTGATCATGTGGGTTCCGATGTTCATCAACCCGTAGCCGCCGTAGTACCCCTTTCCGTATCCGTGCAGGTGCTGCACCTCCCCGATGCGCCCTTCCGCGAGAGCGATGGCGATGGCTCGCATGACGGCTCCGGTCCGGCCCTGGTGATGAACGGCTGTCCGCACCCCCTTTTGCGCGGCCCTGGCGACGATCTCGTCCCCCTCCTCCAGGTCGACGCACAACGGCTTCTCGATATCGATGTGGACGCCGTGGTCGAGCACCCGCATTGCGAGGTCGTGGTGGAACTCGGTTCCCGTCGGAATGGCGACGATGTCGGGAGAAGTCTCCCCGATCATGGCGTCGAGGTCCTCGTAGCGGGCCCCGATGCCCAGTTCCTCTCCCAGCTGATCGCGGCGCTCCCCCACGAGGTCGCAGAGGCCGACCAGCTCCGTGCGCGGATGCGCGAAGTAGGCGCGCGCGGCTGCCCCGCCCCGGCCCCGGCACCCGAGGATGGCGACGCGGTATGTTTCTTCTTTCATAGCACCTTCCTTTCAGGTTCGCGTTGCCTTGGAAAAAACCTCATCCGCACTCCCAAGTATAGGTAAAATGGGTCCTTTTTGGACTCTCGGTCAAGGCGATGGATGCAGGACGGAGCGCTCGTATCGCCGTCCGCCGCCGGGTCGGCAAGCGCGGTTGGAGCTATTCAATCAAGGCACTGCGCAGCATGTCTACTCGCTCTTGGGTGAGGCCCCCACCCAATGCGTACGCCTCTACTCCACCGTATCGTTCTTCAAAGTGCTGAAGCAGTTCGAACATACCCTCGGGAGGGCAATGGTGTTGCCGATACTCCTCTAGGGTCTCACGAGGAGTTACGCCAGGTGGAGGCGGGAGCCCTGCCGAATCGCGGTTCACGAAGAAGCAGGCACTCAACGCAAAATCTTCGGCTATGACCTCCGCTGGCACACCTGCCAACCCAAGTACCAGAGCGGTTATCACACCGGTGCGCCCCATCCCCGCCCAGCAGTGGACCAACGCAGGCAGCACACCAGGGGATGCCAGCGTCGCCAGGGTCTCAATCAGTTGAGGCCGCCTGTGCCTTAATACCTTGGCGTAGGACTTCATGGAAGCATCTGGCGGTACCGTAAATTCGGGGAACTCTGGCATGTCAGGAAGCGGCTCGTCTCCATTCATATTGTGGTTGTAGTAGGTAACGACAGATGAGTTTGCGAAGACATTTGGCTCTTTCTGGATGCCCGCGGTGGATCTGAGATCAATGACCGTGCGCACCCCGTATTCGATGAGAGCAGCCTGAGAGCCGGGTGTCAGATTGTTGAGGTTGTCGGCGCGTAGAAACGTTTTCCAACGTGTGCGTCGTCCATCTGAAGTGGCGTAACCACCTATATCTCGGATGTTATAGGCTCCTTCCAACTCCAAGTGCCGTCGGGGTTCTAGGTATTTAGCCATTGTCTATTATCTCCTTGCCAGAGGTTCAAGTACTGCGCCGCTTTGACGCGTTTCCTGAGTCGCCGGCCGCACGCCCGCCAAGCGACCCCACAAACTCGCCTACCTTGCCGCTGTTAGCGACAATGCCATTTATTTTCCCTATCCGCATTCGACCGGCGTGCTAGCCCCGAAGGGAGAAACCTACCCGACCCGCAAGATTTCGGCCACCACATGATGGCCCCTCCTTGAGGCAAGATCGAAAGGAATGTCGCCCGCGTCGGAGACGATGTCCGCCACAGCGCCTCTCTCGAGCAGCATGCTCGCCAGCTCCGGCTGGTTGTATTCGGCGGCAAAATGCAGCAGTGTCATACCGCCCACTCCGCGTGTCGTGATAATGCTCGGGTCCTCGTCGAGCAGTTGCGAAACTCCGGCAACGTCTCCAATCCCGATGGCCGCTCTTATGTCGATCTGAGCCCCGTAGCTTATGAGCATGTTGATGACCTTTTCGGAACGTTTGGCGTGGCCGGGGTTCAGCGCGCGGTGAAGGGGAGTGCGTCCGCGGTTGTCAAGGGCTTGCACGTCAGCGCCGCGATCGAGAAGCAAGGCGACCATCTCCTCCAGCCCCTCCTCAACGGCGACGTGGATGAGAGTGCCGTTCTCTCCGTCGAAGTGGCCCAAGTCGATGAGTTCTTCCACCCGCTCGGGTTCGCGATCCAAGACCTCGACGAGTTGGTCCTTCATGTTGCATTGAAGTAAGTGTCGGGGCTCGTACCGTGCTCCCGCGGCGACTATTGCCTTGAAGATGTCGGCATTCTTGTGGTCGGTAATCGTGCCGAGAGCGTCGAACCCCCAGTCACTTACGTGATTTGGGTCCGCACCCCGTTCCAAAAGTAGTTGGCACATGCGTAGGTTGCCAGCCCATCCAGCAGCGCCGATTGGGGTTTCGCCGGCCGTGTTGTCGGAACCTCCGGTGGCGTTAACGTCAGCCCCGTAGTCGATAAGGATGCCGGCCACCTCGAGATGAGCATCAGTAGTCCCATCATCGAGCGACCAGCCTTGGTCGTTCTTTGGGAGCCTGAGTCCCGGGTCGGCCCGATGCAAGATAGTGTCGCCGGTGTCGTGTTCGGAATAGAGCCTGGCGTGAACCAGGTGAGGATACTCGGCAAGAACCGCTTGGACGGTTGAGGGATCAGGCTCCTCCACCGCCTGAACCAGTGAAGCAAGAGTGCCCTCCGGTGGGAGATCCTTGCCCTCTCCGACGTGACGTGCGAGGGCGAACCACTCGGCAAAGCCGTGCTCTCTGGCGACGATGCGCAGGGCCTCCCAGTCGGTAAGATCGCAGGTGGCAATGTCTTCATCCGATGTGTTGGGTCGTTGAGTAATGTTTGCCCGGACGCGGGCGATGGCCTTCGGATCTGCCTCCGCAACAGCTTTCTGAAGGAGTCGAGCCTGATTCTGTGCATAGTCGACGTTAGGCCGGTCGGTGGAACTTACCGCCATTGTATGGATCTCCATTCTTGAGATGTCTGAGACTGTCCGTTGGAGGCGTCAAGCGGTGAGCATGGTCGTTCTGCTATGCCTGGCGATTGGTGTGGCTAGCGCAGGAGAAGAAGCTTGCGCACGCGTTCCCAATCGCCGACTCGCAACCGGTACAGGTAGACCCCGCTGGCCAGCTGGTTTCCGGCCTCGTCGCGCCCATCCCAGGGGACGATGTGCCGTCCCGGTTGGGACGGTCCGCGTCGGAGCGCGATCAGCTTCTGACCGGAGAGATTGTAGACGGCGAGCTCGATCTCGGTGGGCTCATGAACGGAATACGGGATGAGCGTACCGCTGTTGAATGGGTTGGGGTAGCTCTGCTCCAGCGTCGATCGCAATGGGCGAGCCGCCGGGGCTTCCACTGATGTGGGGACGGCAGGCCCGAAGTCGACCCGTAAAATACCTGGCGGAGCGTTTCCGGGCAGAGTGAGAAGTGAGATTCCTCTTTTGATCCCCGACGAGATCTCGATCTCCTTTTCGTTGTAGGTCGCTCTCGTCGGCTGGCTCGGCGACCACAACGGAATCTGTACCGGCACCTTGTTCCCAGTGAACATCGGCTGTATCAAGGCCCTGTTTTCGAAATGTCCCTCGGCACCAACGAAGACAACAACCGTTTTCCCTTCCTTGGCGTCTGGGTCGAAGACGCCTTCCACCACAAAAGGCCACCCTTTTTTCTCCGCGAGGGCCGGCATCCGGTGTAAATACGGCGCCAGCTTGTCCGACCAGGTGCCAGTTCGCCAGCGGTTCTCCGTCTGCATCGGCAGCCCCCCTTTGATCCAATTGTGGCGGCTGGAGGTCACCATGTTCGCCCAGGCGGCGGCCCCGCTGTAGAAATACTGCTGCTCACCTGTCACCTGTGCCAGGTAGGTCTGGACTTCGGCGCACAAGGTGGTCGTTCCCACATTCCCTGGACCTACCATCGATCGGGAACCCCGCTTTTCGTCCGCAGCCCAGGTGCCGGTGTTGACGCTGAAGGACCCGTCGTACTTGCCTTGAACGCGAATGAGCCAGTCGCCCACTTTCTTCATAGCGGCCAACAGGGATTCGTTTCCCGTCCTTTCGTGTACATTGCTCAACCCGACCAGGGAATAACCGGCATACAGCATGCTCAGGCGGCCATCGTCTTTGATGACCCCGCGAACCTGGCCACCGGGGGTGAGCGCTCCGTCGAGGAACCACAGAACCCGGTCGACCGCCTCGTTCCAATATCCCCGATGACCGGTCACTTCGTAGAGCCAGGTCAACCCACGAGCGGGATAGGCGGAACGCGATTCCCGATCCGACGGATTGTCGCCGTTCCACCGCCGCGTTAGGTTGGCGCCCATCTGCTCGGCGGTCTCCAGCAGCCAGGGATCTCCATCTACAAGGTAGGCGATGATTGGTCCCGCCAACCGCACGTAGACCTGCGATTTGCCCGTCCAGTCAGCGTAATAGTGAACACTGCCGGTGGGATGCGATACGGCCCAGTCGGCGTAGAGCATGGCGTGGTCGCGGAAGATGTCGAAGACCTGGCGGTCGCCACGGCGCAGATAGCTGATCGCCATCGCCATGGCATGGTCCCCCACGCGATAGGTGGCGAACCCTTCGAGGTGTACCGGCTCATACCAGCCGGGTAGATTTCCTTCGCTTTTTTGTTTTCGAATCCAGGTCTTGTTCCAGGCGCCGTTCGGTTCCATGTATTGCCAGACCTCGCCAAACAACATGCCGCCGGTGTTGGTGTATGGCTTCTCGAAACCTTCCCCCTTCTGCGGCGGCATTCCCCGTCCCAATCGAGGGTAATCCTGACGCACCGCCCGCGCGCGGTCGAAATAACGCGTGCCCTCGAGGCTGACCTCGTCGTAGATCGAAGTGACGCGGTCTTCGACAAAGGTGCCCTGCGAGGTTAGAAAGTCTCGATCGTACACAATCGATGGAGGTTCTCGTATCGGAACAGCCACTACCGCCCCGGTTAGCGAATCAGGGCCGGCGTGCAATGCCATGCGGAAGGTGCGCGCCGCCGAATTCCAGAAGGTGATTGTTCCCCCGGTGTCGGTAGTCGGTGCTCCTTCGAGGGGGCGGTAGTGCCGCAGTTCCAGGCCGCCGTCAGCGGTGGCGCTCAACACCGATTCTAGATCCGGTTCCGCCGGGCCAAAGCCCTGGAAATCGGGCACAACCAAAGTGACCGCCTCTCCACCTCGAGAAATGCGCGCCCATTCCCCGAGATCGTTTTCGAAACCGGTCGCCAGGTCGGTGTCATCTGCACGAACGACCCACTCATTGCGTCGTTGGCGCGCTGACATCTCAGCCCCACCAGAGAATTCCGCATCGCCCACCCCCGACACCACCGCCGCGTATTCGCCCCCATCCGGTTCGAAAGCAAACAGAACCAGGTCGCTCATGATCTCTTTGAAGGTTTCGTTGATGAAGCGCGAATGGATCACGAGGTAGGGACTGTCGGCCCAGGTTTCCACCTCGAAATGGAGACGGAAGGGGCGATTGAGAGCGTCGCTGTGAAAGAATGCGGATGAGACGCGGTAGCGCTTGTAGAACGGACCGTCAAAGAGCTTTTCGATGACGGTACTGTCCTCCATGTGGCGATAAGTTCCGGGCCCTGCCGATCGCGAGCTCTGCCCTGCTTTGATGTCGAATCCCACCTTCCCCCCACTCGGAGCGAAGAGTTCTTCTCCCACCCGCACGTTGGATACGAGCCCGGTAGCCGACAAAGTGAAATCTACGCTGCCTCCCGAGAAAAACACCTCGGTAGCAGATTCGACGGTCGTGAGAGAGCGTTGGGGGTCGGACCGCTCCACACCGGGGCCCCAGCGAATCGAGAGAGTCGACTCCCCCGCAGCGGGCGCATCGAGCACGGTAGCGATCAGCACCCAATGCAACGGTGAGGTATCGAAATTCACCAGGGGGAAGACGTCGGCGGGAACCTCCCGGCCAGATTCATCGAACAGGGCGACATTGCGCGCCGACGGCACCTGGCCGAGGGGTATGCCGAAGCGAACGGGCAATCGACGTCCGGCTACCGGGAAATTCACTCGAACCGTCGTTTCGCCGCTTCCTTCCCCGCGCGGCGGTATCTGCGGTTGCCACGCGGGATCCCCCGCATCGAACCATAGCGGTTGTCTGGCTTTTGCCTCGCGCGCGTCGCCGTCGCCGTGATTGGCATCGATGAAGAGCGGCAGCGGCTCGGCATGGGACATCGACAACCAGCAAAGGATCACCGCTGCCCCCAGTGTCCATATCGTCGTACCAGGCCTGGCACCCGATTGCAGCAATTTCTGTTTCGGTTTCACGATGATTCCCAGCCGGCTGCAAGCGTATCCCGCGCGTGGCTCGCAACCGAATCGGCCGCATCCACGACCGCGGCAATGCCGCTGCCGAGAACGAGATAATCCGCCTCGATTTTCATTTTATAAAAACCATTTTTTTGGCGTGGGCGATCGGCCCGACGCGCAACACATAGCAATACATGCCACTGGCCACGCGCTCGCCCCGCTCGTCGCGGCCATCCCAAGAGGCGCTGTACAACCCCGGAGCCGCCAACCCCTCAACCAGGTGCCGCACCAAACCACCGGTCAAGGTGCGGACTTCCAACTCGACCCTGGTCTCGCCGGCGACAATGGGGTCGTTGATCCCGATCTGATAGTCGATCTGCGTACCCTCGTTGAACGGGTTGGGATAATTCTGTCCCAAGGCAAAGTCCAAGGGCGTGCGCGGGTCGAAGTTGAGGAAGGGCCGCCAGTTGACATCGCCGCTGATCCGGGACTCGATCCAATCTTCGTTCTCGTTTCCCCACCAGTTGTTGATCGCCTGCAACGGTTGATTAGCTTGATTATCGACCAGTTGCTCACCCTCTTGGACGCCGTTCAAGACCAGCTGTGCCGGCACCTCGCTCCCCTCTATCCGCAGGGCCAACGCATTGCGGAAGAATTGATTGCGCACAATGCGCGGACGCGCGCTTCTAGTCCAGAGGCCAACTTCGTGATTGTACAGCTCGTTTCCCTCGATCTCGGCTTCTCGCGTCTCCACGCAGTAAATCCCGATCCCACCGGTAAGCGAATTGCCCGCTATCTTGCCGCTGGTCGCCCACCCCAAGACCAAGTTGGCCTCCTCGGGCGCAGCCGAGCCGTTGTCGTTGAAGCGGCTGTCGAGCAACGACAAAAACCCACCCTCGCGCCAGAGGCCAGCGCGGCCATTGGCGCTCAGTTCGGCTCGATTTATCCGCGTCAAACCCGGGCCAGCGATCCAAATGCCCACTCCACCCACTTCCTCGACCTGCACGCGATCAAAGAGAACCTCCTCTTCGACCCTTTCCAGGCGAATGCCGTCCGCACTGACGCGGCGGATTGTCACATCTTCCAAGGTAATGGCGTGGTCGATTTCCCTGGACCATAGGCCATAGTGGGAATGGTCGATGAGGACGCTGCGCAAATAGACCGAGGCTGTTGGGTGCAGCACGATGCCATGCCAATCTCCGGGCTGCGGATCGGCTGCGGCCGAGTGGAAGGCGGTTTGTCCCTGCCCCGAAACGCCGACGAAGAGACCGCCGTACACAATCAGTTCCACGCGCGCCGTATCCGCACCCGTAGCCAGCGCGTCCGACCCCACCTGCACCTGCGTACCGGCGCGGACATCGAGATGCCCTCCGGGCAGGACGGTCACGTCGCCGACAACCTCAATGCGGTCGCTCCAGATTTCCATGTCGGCGATGGGGCCGGCGCGACGACGGTCTTGCAGCTTGAGATTGGCCACCATCTGGTCGCCCTCGCGGCGGATGCCAGTCACGCTGATCCCCGTCGTGGACGCCGGGTTGGACGCAGCCCAGAAGTCGGTAAATTGCTCGCCGTCAAACACATCGGTGGCATCCCCGAGGTTGCCGCCGAAATCCGTGCGATAGCGCGTGTCGTGCGCCCAAAAGTCGAGATTGTCGCGGCCGCTAAACGGGGATGCCTTGCGGCCCAGGGGAAAACCCGCGTCCCCAAAAAGCCCATCGGCACACACCAAGTCCACCTGTTTGACGGCTTCCATATTATTGCCGATGCGAGTGGGATTTATGCGCCAGATCAGCAAGCCCTCGTCGGGCAGATTGCGCTCGTAGTAGCTGTGTTGGCGGCTGCGGAACTCCACGAGAAAAAAGTGCTCGGCGGGCGCAGGCGCGGGCAATAAGTACACGGCACCGCCGGCACTGACATCGGTAAAAACCACGTCATTCCGGTCCTCGCTCAGCACCTCGAGCTGTTGGTTGTTTTCCCCCAGCCAGCCGAGTTGCCCCAGGCTCCACGCGCAAAAGGGATTGGGGCCATCTACCTCGCCCCAGCCTCGATTGCCGTGCCCCATCAACCCCCAATAGCCGATGCCGCCCGAGTCGTCGTCCGGACCGGATTCAAAGTCGCGGTCGTACAGGTCGGGCAGGCCCAGGAAGTGCCCAAACTCGTGTGCCATACTGCCTACGGCCTCGGCAAAAGACCGCCCGCGCTGGACAGTACCGTTGTCCGAGCTGACCCGGATGAAGCCGTCGCGGAGAGCGCGGTCCTGGCTTACGAAGTCTTTGTCCATCCCGAGATGGGCGACGCCTGTGGCCTCTTCGACGATAAAGCCCGTTGGGCTCGAGGCCGAAATAAGAAAAATAAAATCCACGTATCCATCGTCGTCGCCGGAGTTGGGAACTCCATCGGGGCCATCGTTGTCGTAGCGGCTAAAGTCCACGTCGGCATCAACGGCCTGGATGATCTCGCGGGCAAAGCGACCATAACCGCCTTCTGCATCTGCGTACACCTCGGCATTGCTGGAGGACGCGTACCAGCGGGGCAACACCTCGCCGGTGAGAGCAAACTGCCCGCGCGACATCTCGCGGTAGAAGTGGGTCAGGCTGCCCGGCTGCTCGGCGAAGATCTCGGCGGCAAAAGACGGAACTTCGCGACCCAAGCCGCGCTCATCGGCAAAGTGCGCAAAGATGGTCAGGGCGTGGATGTGCCCGCTTCGGGGGACGACATCTTGCAGGGGGGCTGCGCCGACCTCTGCAGCCGCAACCCAAGCGGCGACGAGCGCGTTTTTGGCAACGGGTTTAAGCATCAAACTCAGGCCGGGGTCAATATCCCCACTGTTCAACCACGACTTTTCGCTTCCGCCAGTTAGGCGGAACATCGTCGGAATATCCCGGATCCGAAGCCTGTCCAGTATTTCGATCCAAAAACAGCGGAAAATCCTCCTTTGGCGGCTTGGAGCGAACATAGCCGTGATTGTAGCTGCGCATGATAATGCGCTGCTCCCGGTTCAATGTTTTCAACCAATCCGGGTCGCTCTCAAGCCGGTCCCCCTCGCAGAGCCAGGACGGACAATAAGCGATGAAGATATTCTTGCGCACCACATCGCTCTCATTGGGTTCAACGCGGTGCCAGAGCCCGCAGTGCATGATCGTCATCGTTCCTTTGGGGCAGCAGAGAATCTTCTCGCCCGGCATGCTTGTATGTTTTGCATACTCTTCGAAATACTGACTGCGATGGCTGCCCGGCATACATACAAAATTCCCCATCTTTGCATGCGGCAGATCGGTAAGCCAGTACCCGACCTTGATTTGCAGCGGTAGTCTGGGCGAAAACACGCCGTAAGGCAAAGCGCGTGCCCCATCTGGATGCCATACGTGGGGTGAAGGGCAGCGTGGGCGAACAAAGGCCTGAGAGATGTGCAGCTTGAGCAATTCTCCGTAGACGTCGTAGCCATAACCGACATGGCGGGGGTGATCGATTAAATCCGCGAAGAGGGGATCTTTTGTCACCAAATTGTCCGGACCATAGAATTCTCCTTCTTCGTAGTTCGAGTCCGAGGCGATAAGTTCGTCAATCGCACTCAAGTAACAATCAATCTCGTCTTGCGTCAGAGCGTCTTCGATGACCAGTAAACCTTCTCGATCGAACTGCTCCCATTGTTCTTTCGTAAAGCCAGGCGGAGCTTTGCGGTAAGTTGATTCAGACACGGCAAACTCCCTTCGCATTGGAGGACTTGATTCCACAGTTCGCTTCACGCACGCAGGCTGTTCCACCCTGAACGGGGTCAACCAGGAGCGGCAAAAGTATAAAAGTATAGGAAAAAGGAGGCGCCTTTTCGGCCCTCTTGTCAAGGCGCCGAACACACGCAAGGGGCGGGGCAAGCTCGCGGAGGATCGTTTGCAGGTCGTTTGACAGGGCTCGCAGTAGGGACGGAGCAGTAGGGACGGAAATGACCTGGATCACCGAGTCCAGGTCGATCCCGGAAAAGGGCTTCGGTCCCGCCTGGGGCATGTCGAGCTCGGTCGGCGGTGCCGGCCCCACGCCCTCGACCTGGGCAACCAGCGAACCCATCTCCGGCGACCACACCCAGGGAGATTCCTGCCGACTCGTCGAGGGTATGTTCCGCAGTGCGCGTGCAATGCCTTCCGGCGGACCCGGCGAGGTCGATCCGGTTGCGGGGTGACATCCACCACCCAAGATTGGGCAGCCTGTATCTCCTGCCCAAGCCGCACTGCGCGCCGTTTCACCGCATGGGTGCTCATCCGGCGATCACCCAGCAGCTGAACTGGATGCTTGGATACGGTCACCGCGAAACCGGCGAGCCGATGTGCTGTGAGTACCCGAAGGGAACTACAGGCGGCTCCCTACACGGTCAGAACACCGCGGGATTCTACCGCCTGGAGGGCCGGTCGATGGTAGAAAAGGTGAATGTGGCCTGGGCGCTCCCCGACGAGGCGTCGGGGTTTGGTAAGGAAAGCGGCGGATTCGTTTGCATCCCGGGAAGCCGCAGCTTCGAACGGACGACGCGACCGATGCCGCGCGGCTCCGGCTGATTAACTCACTCGTACCCGAGTCACAAAGATGTCGCACTTCTGACGGAAGTAATACTCGGCCGCGTCTGTGTAGCCCGAAAAGGTGTCGCCGTCGATCTCGAGGGACACAGTCACCGGACGGAAGCTGAGTCCGGGCCGATCGACGCCGCCGTAGTACGAAACGAGGACCTCATCCTCGCGGCCGGGAATCGAGATCATGCCGGGGTACCCACAGTCGCCGTCCGGAAACAGTACAAGGGGATCGCCAAACGAACCATCTTCGTAGGCCCGCAGCGTCATCTGGCGCCCAGGTTTGGCGAGCCACTCCACGCCAGCCATCAGCAACTTGCCTCCGGCCCTTGCCAGGACCGGAGAATGCACGGTGAAACCCAGCTCCTCCGTACCCCACTGGGTGTAGGGCGGTCGAGCGCGGCGCAGGGTGTCCAGGTTGCGGAAGTTACCGCTGTCGCGCGGCGAAAGCCCGAGCGAAATGGCTTCCCCATCATCGTCGAACAGCAGATCGGGCTGGCTGCCGTACCAGCGCGCCACCTCGGACCAGCGAAAGACATCGTCGCTGCGCAGGAGCCAGATGTCGCGGTTGCGTTCGTAGGAGATCTCGAATACCGCAGCGTAGAGATAGCCGTCGCGCTCCTGGACGCGCCAAAGGTATTGGCCTCGATCAAACAACGGCCGCGGCTCCGACCACACCATGCCGTCGGGCGAGCATGTCACAAAAGCCTGGGATCTGCCCGCCCTGCCCGGAGGAATGCCTGCATGGGAATCCGTCGGAACTGCCATGTGCACCACAGCCCAGAGCGACTCCTGCCACACGAAGAACTTGGCCGGTCCCGAACCCAACAAACACAATTTGTCAACGGGTGCAATCCCGCGGGGTTTATCCCAGCTCGCGGCCGTCAAATCAGTAGAGCGGGCATACACCGGCCGGTGTCCGGGCCCGGCATGCCACCACCCGCTTTTGAAAAAGACGTACCAGCGGCCCTGGAAAAGAGCCAGATCGGTCCAGGCGTTGTGGTGGCCGTCGCTATAGACCACCTGGGTTTCCACCACTTCCATCACTCACCGCCATTTCAATGATTCGTGAGGCATAAATTATTAACCCTGTGGGGATGCTGCGGCAGCCAGTTTTCAAGAAGCGGCTGCTACAACTCCGACCAGGGCATCGAAAGGCAGATGAATGTAACACTTGCAGGAAATGGCAACAGCCCGACCCGTCCCGCAGTCCTCACAACGAGCCCGAACGAACCCGTAGGCCAGCATGCAGCATTCGAGGTAGGCGCGCATCTCCTTCTCGACGTGGAGCGGCAGGCGGTGCTCGGACCTGCGGGCTTGCTGGAGGAAGGTTTCCAAATGTTCGGTGAGGATCTGGGAATGATCGCCGGATTCTGCCGGTCCCTAGAAATAAAGGGCCACGGAAGTGAAGTAGACTCCCGGGTAGAGCCCGAACTCCGAGCGCGGCACGAGCCCGGGTCCGGGACTGATCCTCGCCCGGCGGCCGAGGCTGAAGAATCCCCCCGCGGCCACCGCCACATTGTCAGCGAAGCTGTAGGCCAGCCTGGGCGCCACCAGGGCCGAGCCGTCTCTCACATTGATCAGGGCTTGCAGGCCGGCGCTGAGCAGGGGAGTGACCTGAACGGTCATGCCCGGGGCGGCGTAGTGGCGCCCCCAGAGATGGACCCCACCTTCCCGGTAGGCGGTCTCCCCCGCCTGTTCCAGGTAGGCCTCGGGCAGGGCGCTGCCGGCCCCGTTGAGATGGTACTCGACAAAGCAGTAGAGCCGGCTGCCGAAGCTGTAGTCCAGTCCGGTGGAGAGCCTCAGATAATTCTCCCCGGACTGGTCGTCGCTCAGAAACCCCGCCAGGGTATATCCGGCCTCGAGCCATGATCCCGCGCCTCCGAGGGACCGCGCCAGGTCCACCCCCAGCAGCAGGTTTTCCCTGAAGAGCACCGCCGCCGGCGCAACGTCGGCCTGGCCAAGGAAGAAGTGGCCGCGAAGAAACACGGCGCTGTCGCCGGGATCGAAATCTTCTCCGAAGACCAGCCCCGCATCCAGCTCGCTGAGGTCCCCCACGGGAATGCGGGCGCGCAGCGCATCGACCCCGACCCGGTCCTCCTTGTCCAGTGCCTCGTAGGCGAAGGGTTCCAGCAAGTCGATGGGATTCACGACCCGGGCAGAGCCGAAGGCCACGGGCTGACGGCCCAGGTGGAAATCGGCGAAGGAGGTGGAGAAGGTCACGAAGGCGCGGTCGAGGTTGTGCAGCAGGGCGAAGGAACCCTTGCCCCCGCCTCCGCCTGGATAGATCCTGGCGGAAAAATCGACGGCGCGGTAGGAGGACAGGGGCGGCCTCGACGCTGCAACCGCCAGGGCCGCGGGGCTTGCCTGCCGCAGGCGAGGGGCTAACTCGTAAGCTATTTCGGCGGCAACCGAGGAGCCCCTCCGGCCGAAGAGCTCCAGCCGCAGGCGGCTGTACCCCTCCCCTTCGAGAGGCTGGGATACCCCGCTCAGCGACGGCGGGTCCAGGGCCGTGAAAAAGTTCTTGAAATGGCCGCCGATCCTCACCTCTCCGCCGGCGCCGGTCGCCGATGCCGCCGCCAGCAGCATCGCAACCGGCAGGGGCAGCCGTCCCCGCCTCAATCCCTCACCTCGTCCCGGTCGATGCGGCCGTCCTTGAGGACCATCAGCCTGCGGGCCCGGTCCATGATCATGCGGTCGTGGGTGGAGAAGACGAAGGTGGTTCCGCGGCTGCGGTTCAACCCGCGCATCAGATCCAGCAGGGCCGACCCCGCGGCGGAATCCAGGTTGGCGGTGGGCTCGTCAGCCAGGATGATGTCGGGCCGCGAGACGATGGCCCGGGCAACGGCCACACGCTGCTGCTGGCCCCCCGACAGTTGCGGCGGCCGCCGTCCCTCCAGGCCCTCGAGCCCGACCTCGGCCAGGATCTCGTTGGCGCGCCGGCGCCGCTCGGACGCCTCGACCCCCTGGAGGAGCATGACGTACTCGACGTTCTCGATCGCCGTGAGAACCGGAATCAGGTTGAAGGACTGGAAGATGAATCCCACCCGGTCGCGGCGGAAATCGGACAGCTCGTTGCCGCTCATGGCGACGATGGAGCGCCCGGCCAGGGCCACCGATCCCGAGGAAGGGCGGTCCAGTCCTCCCATCAGGTTGAGCAAGGTCGACTTCCCCGACCCGGAGGGCCCGGCGATGGCCGTGAACTCCCCTCTCTCGATGCCGAGACTGACCTCCCGCAGCGCCCGCACCTCGACCTCGCCCTCGCGGTAGACCTTGGAGAGGGCTTCGGTCCGGATCACCTCTTCAGCGCCTTCACTCATAACTCCACTCTCCGTCGTGTGAACTGCTCATCCGCAATTGCGCCGCCACCCGCCCCGAGGACCGGCTCAGAAGCCTTTTCTCATGGCCTCCACCGGCTCCACCCTCGCCGCCAGGACCGCCGGATAGATCCCCGCCACCAGGGCGAAGGCCAGTACCATCAGCGGAAAAATCACGAACTGCCGCGCCGCGGCCACCGGGTATATCAGCTCCCGCAGGGTCACCCCCGCCATCTCGATTCCGACGTAATCGATCCCGTACTCGGCGAATATAGCGGTCACCGCCAGGCCCAGGACGCTGCCCACGGCGACACTGACCAGGGCAAGGGAGGCCACCTCGAGGAAGATGAGCAGGGCCAGCCTGCGGGGACGGGTCCCCATGGCGCGCAGCATGCCGAACTCGAACATCCTCTCGTAGAGCGACATCAGGAGGGTATTGACAATCGTGAGGGCCACCACGGCGAAAAGAAT
Organism: Candidatus Latescibacterota bacterium; assembly: GCA_965208105.1. Classification (GTDB taxonomy): domain Bacteria; phylum Latescibacterota; class UBA2968; order UBA8231; family UBA8231. Next base: position 4,299,753 of record OZ242318.1, on the reverse strand, counting down.
AATACTCAATATGAGCATGGAGAGGTTCGACATTTCCAGGACCGCATCCAGGGCGGGGAGGAGCTCCTTCCATCCCAGAATCTCGTTGCCGTCCTGCCCGTAGCGCCGCCACAGCTCCAACTCCGGATCTCCGGCCATGGCAATATCGTCGAAGTGGAGAGCGATCTCGTGGACCTCCGCACCCAGACCGGAAAGCTCCTGCGCCGCGCTTAGATCGACGAAAACCACTCCGGCGTCCATATCGCGCACGTTGAAGCGGAATATCCCCCCGACCCGGAACATCTCCTGCGCCAGGGCGCCGCTCTCCGCCTGGGCCACGGTGACCACGAGGCGGTCGCCCAACCCAACCTCAAGGGTCTCGGCCAGCTTGGCGCCCACGAGCATCCTGCCTGCAATACCCGCCTCCAGGTAGGCACCCCGCACGATGGCCTCGTCGATCTTGGAGACCTCCCTTTCGCGCTCCGGATCGATGCCGCAGAGGAGGACGGAGCTGACGTTGGCCGCCGAGGTGAGCATGCCGTGGGTCAGGGACCGCGGCGCAAAGGACGCCACCTGCGGATCCCTCCCCAATGCCGCCAGGAGTGTCTCGCGGTTGCGCACCGTCCTCTCCACCTCGTAGGTGCTTCTGAAGCCCTCGGCGTGGATCTGGCCCTGACCCAGAAAGGTATCGGTGGCCGTCCTGATGACGCTTTCTTCCATGCCGATGGTGAAGGCATCGGTAAAGATCAGCGCCGCCATCCCGAGACCTATGGCCAGCGCGGACAGCAGGGTCCTGCGCCCGCAGCGAAAGATATTTCTCCAGGCCAGCCGGACCAGCATGAGCATCGATGAAACTGCCGGGTTATCGAGCCCCATCGGGCGGGTGCCTCCTTTCCCGGGGTTGCCCGTCCTGCGCGGCAATGACCGGCAACCATCTTACAAAGCTACCATAGCCCGCATATTGGCTCAACCGCCCTCAATGGCCATCCGCATAGCATTGTTTTCGGCATCTTTTGATGTTAAATTTGATGCAGGCCGTTTTACCACCCGGCAACCGAACAGGGAGCATGGAGAATGAGGACGACCTTGAATATCGACGACGAACTTTTTGCCCGAGCGCAGTCCATTACAAATATCGCCTCGAAGCCGGAGTTGATCCGGGAGGCCTTGAAAGCCCTTGTGGAGCGGGAAAGCGCGCGGCGCCTGGCCAGACTGGGGGGAAGCCAACCCGAACTGCAGTCCACTCCACGGCGTCGTGTCAGCGATGGTTCTGGTTGATACCTCGGTATGGATCGAGCATCTGCGCCGCGGGGACGATATCCTGGCCCGGCTGCTCGATGGAAACCAGGTACTTACCCATCCTTTCGTAATCGGCGAAATCGCCTGCGGCAACCTCACGGGCCGAGGTGAAATCCTTTCCAGCCTGATGGATTTACCCGTTCTTTCTCCGGCGACCGAGTCCGAAGCGCTGTATTTTCTCGAACGAAAGCAGTTGATGGGAAGGGGCATCGGTTATATTGATGTTCATCTGCTGGCGGCCGCGGCCCTGGCTCCGCCGGCGCTATTGTGGACCCGGGACCAGCGCCTCGAAGCCTTAGCCCGCGGCCTGAATTTGAGTTGGCCCTATGACCAAGCTCAACAGGTCGAGAAGTAGGAAAATGAATTCACCCCTCCCACCGCGCACTACAACTTTCACCGAGGGCCCACTGCACAGAGACGAATAATTATGTTTGCGACCTCGCCATTTTTGTATATCCTTATCGTATATCCATCGAATTGAAGCAAGTGAATCGAGGTTATAGCATGGCAACTGCACACACGAAAGTTTTTATGAGCAACAAGAGCCAGGCGGTGCGGCTTCCCAAGGCCGTTGAACTGCCGGAATCAGTGCGCGAGGTCGACATCGTCGCAATAGGGTCAAAGCGCGTTATCACACCTGCCGGAGAGAGTTGGGATGAGTGGTTCGACGGACCCGGTGTTTCAGTTGATTTCATGTCGGTACGGGAACAGCCGGCCGATGCACGGCGGGAAAAACTTTGATGCTCAGGTATCTTCTAGATACCAATGTGGTGATTCATGCCATCAAGGACCGCCCCCAATCGCTGCGGCAAAAATTCAATCGGTCGCAAGGTCAGATGGCGATTTCTTCCGTAACTTGGGGCGAACTCATCTATGGCGTTGAACGCTCCGCCCAGCCCGAGCGCAATCTGGCGGATATTGAATCGCTGGCCACAAGGCTTGAGATCATGCCGTTCGACCATGTTTCGGCCAGTCATTTCGGGCGAATCCGTGCGGAACTATATCGCGTCGGTGCTCCAATCGGCCCCTACGATATGATGATCGCGGGTCAGGCCCGTGCGTACGGGCTTGTTTTGGTGAGCAATAATGTAAAAGAGTTTGAGAAAGTTCCGGGACTCATGCTGGAAAACTGGGTCCGCTGATATAGCAATCCCAAATCATTCATGCGATGATCCGCAGATAGACAAAAAATGAAATTGGCAAGACAAGCCCCATCTCGAAGATGACTATCCCCTAAAAGCCCCGAAGCACCAAGCAGAAGTACCCCCTCACCTCCAGAGGCTGGGATCTGCTTGCCGAGCTGGACAGGAATCACAATTGACCCCGGTCCCGCGAAGCGCAATACATCATCACCAGGAACCCCCGAGACATTTCACCATTACCTCAAAGGAGGCTCTCAATGTCGATTCAACGAATCAATCCCGATACCCTGATGACCCCGGGCGCTCCCTACCACGCCGTGGTCCGCAAGGGCAACGTAGTCACCACCGCCGGGCAGATCGCCTTCGATGCCCAGGGCAACCTGGTGGGCGAAGGCGACATCGCCGCCCAGACCCGCCAGACCCTCGAGAACGTGAAGAACGCCCTTGAGGGGGCCGGCGCGACCCTGGACGACGTGGTCAAGACCACGGTTTTCATTACCGACTTCGCCAACTTCAAGGCCATGAACGAGGTCTACGGCGAGTTTTTCGGGGACAGCCTGCCGGCGCGCTCCACCGTGGGAGTGCAGCTTGCGTTGCCCACCCTGCTGGTGGAGATCGAAGCCATGGCGGTGGTGGACTGAAGACGGGCGCGGGTACATGCCCCTCGGGCCGCGGCAGCGGGAACGTGTCCCACTATTCCTTGCGCATGATCCGCACCTATTTCAGGCCCTAGGGTCCCGTCGCAGAGATGGGTTGACGAAATTGGGCCGCCGAGGCGCCCGGCTCACAAGGCGCCTGAGCGAGTCGTACCAGTGGTGTACGGCGAGTGAAGGCAACGCCGTGATCCGGGATGGATCGGCAGAACAATGGCGACATATTTCTGCGACGGGACCCTAGTGTCTGCGCAGCGCCTCGACCGGGGCAATCCTCGCCGCGCGCAGGCCGGGAAACACGCTCACTCCCACCGCCGTCCCCAGGGTCACGGCGGCGGGGATCCAGATAGTCCCGGGGGCGATGCTGCTCCGGATGCGGCTGAACTGCATGCCCCCGTAGTCTACGGCAGTGGGCATGGGAATGCCGTAGATGGAGATCAGGTAATTGCAGGCCAGGCTGATCACCGCTCCCGCGGCGATGCTCATGCCCGCCAGGAAGGCGGTCTCCAGCACCACGAGCTGGAATATCTGCCGCGGCCTAGTGCCCAGGGCGCGCAGGACCCCGAGCTCCCTGGTGCGCTCCAGGATGGCCATGAGCACGGTGTTGAGCACCCCCACCGCCACGATGATCATGATGATCAGGAAGGACACCCACATCCCCTTGACGTCGGCCTGCATGGCCTGGTGAAATCCTCTCTCCACCACCTGCCAGGGCGCAACTTCAAGGGTCTCGTCGTCCAGGACCGCCGCCAGCCGCTGAGCTGCCTCCTCCGCCCGGGCATGGTCTTCGAGCACCACCGCCATCTCGTGCAGGCGCCGGTCCAGGGCCAGGAAGTCCTGGGCGGCGCGGATGTGCACGTAGCAGCCCGTGCGCGCGTCGGCGCCGGCCGCATCCCCCACCAGGCCTACCACCTCGAACAGATCGTTGGCGAATGATCCGTCCGCGCCCTGGGCGATGAGGGCGATTTCGTCCCCTATCTCCGCCTGGAGGACCGCGGCCAGGCCCTCCCCGATGACTACCTCCCGGGTGGGCTCCTGCGCCACGAAGCGCCCCCGCTTCACCTTTTCCTTCAGCCGGGATGTCCTCCCTTCCCTGAGGGGATGGACTCCCACCAGTCTGGCGGCGGCTGTCTTCTGGCCCAGGAAGACCAGCACCGGAGAGTAGACCCGGGTCGTCCATGCCTGCACCTCGGGCAGGCCGGCGAGCCTGGCGCCCAGGGCCTCGCCGTCGCTGATGGTGTTGTAGAGAGAGGGTCCTTCGAGGTAGCCTCTGCCGTGGATCTGGATGTGGCCGGTGAAGTTGCGCGTGAAGGTGTCGATGATGTGGGAGTAGGTGCCGTAGGAGGTTCCCAGGGAGATGGAACAGAGGACGAACCCTCCCGCCATCATCATCGCCGTAAGGAGGGAGCGCTGCTTTTGCCTGAGGACGTTCCTCAAGGCGATCCGAGCAAGGGCCGCGGCGCCCACCTAGTGTCCCTCCGCAGAGATAGGTTGACAAAATTGGGCCGCTGAGGCGCCCGGCTCACAAGGCGCCTGAGCGAGTCGAACCGGTGGTGTACGGCAAGTGAAGGCAACGCCGTGAGCCGGGATGGATCGGCGGAAAAATGGCGGCATATTTCTGCGGCGGGACACTATCGCTTCCTGCGCAGGTTGCGCAAGGTGAAGGTGCCCTCCTCCAGGACTTCGTCGAAACGCGCCTCCACGTAGCGGAATATGGTCCTGTGCCCCTCCTTGCGCAAAGGCGCCATCTCGACCACGGCGGGAAGATTCAACTCTCCGAAGCGGGTGACCTCCCTGAACTCCATCACCCGCACCTCGTCGCCCTTTTCGTCGAAGAAGACCTGGCGCCGCGGAATCAGGTCCTTCTTGCGCACCACCACCTCGATCCTTGCCCATACCGACGGGGTGTGCTCCCTTGGGATGAGGGCGATGTAGTGGAATCCCGCCTCCGCCCCCTCGGGTTCGGCGAACTCGGCGACATAATCCTCGAGCATGGACGATTCCTTGACCAGGTCGTCGTTGGTGAAGTCCGATCCCATCCACGAACTCATCATCATCGAAGGGGGCACCTTCATCACCTTGTCGATCCTGGGAAAGTAGTTCCACATCTCCCGGTCGATGCGCAGGGTGGACATGCCCGCCTCCTTCCTGGGCGCGGTGATGTGGATGAACGACTTGTCCATCCCCTCGGTCCACATCTCCATTTCGAGCCGGCGCTCCCAGTGGGGGGTGACGATCGTCATCTCGACCTTGCTGTAGCTGGTATCCCTGCGATAGAGCTGGTCCACCCTTGCGATTATCCCCTCGGGCGAATTCTCCTGCGCCAGGACGGACGCGGCGGCCAGCACACAGGCAAGGAAACTCAATGATTGCAGACGGACCACGAATCAACCTTCCTCCAGGTCCCGCAGCTGTGGCGGCGGGACGGGGTGACGTCTATGGTGGCGATGGGGCTCATTCCCCGGCTCTCCGTTCCATGCCCCTCAGCGCCTTCGCGCCGCCCTCCCCAGTCCAGGAAGGAAGAAGTCCTCGCAGACCCGTTCCCAGCTCATATTGCGGGCAACGCCATAGCCCCGCTGCACCGCCTTCCACTCCTCCTCCTCGCTTCGCGGCAGGCGTTCGAGGATCTCGCCGGCTGCCGCGGCGCTGGCGCCGGCTTCTATGCGCTCCAGCTCGGGGGCCTCCATTCGCATCAGGTCTTCCATGCCGCGCGTCCCGCCCAGGTCCGTGTAGGCGGCCGCGATCAGGTTGGCAAAGTCCTGCTCTCCCGCCGCCCGTCGGACGTATCCACGGCATCCGCACACGTCGCTGACCACGCAGAGGGCGCCGAAGGACAGCGGCTCCACCTGGGCGATTCCGAAGGGCTCGTAGATGGAGAGGCCGAACTCCACCTGGGTTCCCCGGCGCAGATCGGCGAAGGACATCCCGGCGGGCATGCGCCGCCCGCAGAGCCCCCGGTCCCAGCCGAACTGGTTGACGAAGACCACGCGGATGGCCCTGGCCTTCTGGTTGAAGGCGCTCGCCGCCGCCCACAGGTCCACCTCCGGGCCCTCGAGATCGGGGTAGCCGGCGCGGTGGTCCAGGGGCCACCCGTACTCGGCCTCCATGCGCAGCACATCCTCGGGAGTCCGGCTGCCCGCGGCGGTGGAGAGCAGGTAGAGCACTCCGCTGCGGCCATCGGCGGCGAATGCCCGGTCCAGGTGTTCCAGTATCCGCAGGTCGCGCCAGAACCCCTTGCTCGCCACCGGCCTGGAAACGTGGGTGAAGACCACCTGCGGCCGGACCCCGGTCAGAGCCTCGGCATAGCTTCTCATGCGGTCAACCGAGGCCTTCTTCTCCTCCGCGCTGATCTCCACCGCCGGGACCCCGTTGTAGACCAGGTCGATGGCAGCGTCCCGCAACCCCGGACCCAGAAAGCGCAGCTCATCGACGATCCGATCTCCCACGGCGAAGACGGAGTCGCAGCGGTGCGAGCGCTCCACCAGGGCGTGGCGGTAGAACCCCGACTGGTCGCCGAACACGTCCCCGATGCTGAGGCCGGCTTCCATGGCCAGCGCCATCACGTTGTAGAACATGGCGTCGCGGCCCGGCGCATTCTCCACGATGGGGCGGACGGTGGCCACCTCGTGGGCGTGAAAAATGGTGTGGAAGCGAGGGTCGGCGGCGGTGATGGACTTGAGAGCGAGGGGCATTCCCATGTACTCGTGGGAGAGCACGAAGTGGGGTCCCGGACTGTCCCCCAGCATGGCCTGCAGCGCCTCGTAGGCCGGCTCGGCCAGGCGCAGGTACTGGAGATAGTCCCAGTTGGATTCATAGCGGTCGGACTGCAGGCCGAACCTCTGGTAGAGTTCGAATTTGAACCGGTTCTCAAGCTCCGTGTCGACCTGGCTCACATCGACCAGGAGCACCTCCACCGCGCTGGCATGGCCGGAACTATCGACCATCCTGCGCCAACCGTAGACCAGAGGGGTGTGGTACTTCCGCTCAACCAGATGCAGCCCTTCCCCCGTTGCCCCGCTGCGCCTCCCCGAAGGAGAGGAGTAGCCTATCTCCCCCTCCGCGGCGAGCGCGTCCTCGTCCTCCGGCGAGAACAGGGGTCCGACCAGGATCGTGCGTCCGATGTTCGCCTGGTAGGAGGAGGTCGTGATCAATCCCTCAAGCACCGCCCCGATTCCCCCCACCTTGACCACCGCCTCGTGGGTTACGTGAATGACCGAACTCATGCCAGGCTCGTATCCTCGCCCCGGTGCAAACTTTAGGAAGGAAATTTTGAGAGGCCAAATATGGAGGAAGGACGCCCGTGCGGCAAGAGCGAGCAGCGGCAACATCCTTGGGGAGCCGGTGGGAATCCTTCCCCCTCCCGCCTGCCCGAAGCCCTCCCGGGAAAACCCGGGGATCAGGATGCCGCGCTCCCCGGCCAGGGTCCGCGGGGCATCCGCGCAAAGGTGCGGATCCGGACAAGTGGGCGCCGTCCTTGCGGTTCCGCCCCGCGGCCATTCAGGGGAGGGCCTCGACCGGTTTGAGCACCACCACAGCCAGCGGAGGCAGGGCCATCCGCAACGAGCAGGGCTTCCCGTGCCAGGGAACACGGGCCGAGGCGAGGCCGGCCCCGTTGCCCAGACCGCTTCCTCCGTAGCACTCTGCGTCGCTGTTGAGCACCTCGCGGTAATAGCCGGCTTCGGGCACCCCGATCCGGTAGTCGTGGCGGGCAGCCAGGTCGAAGTTGAAGACGAAGACGAGGGAAGGGCTCCCTCCAAGCGCGTGGCGCATGAAGGCGAGAACGCTGTGCTCCGCGTCGCTGAAGTCTATCCACTCGAAACCCGCCCCGTGGCAGTCGCCCTCGAAGAACGCCGGCTCGGAGCGGTAGAGCCGGTTCAAATCGGCGACGAACCGCCGCAGTCGGGCGTGGGGCTCGCTGGCGAGCAGGTGCCAGTCGAGACCGCGGCCGCAATCCCATTCTGTCTCCTGGCCGATTTCTCCGCCCATGAAGAGATGCTTCTTGCCGGGATGGCCGTACATGTAGCCGTAGAGCAGGCGCAGGTTGGCGAATCTCGCCCGGCTGTCGCCGGGCATCTTCGCGAGCAGGGAAGCTTTCTCGTGCACCACCTCGTCATGGGAGAGGGGCAGGACATAGTTTTCCTGAAACGCGTTGCCCAGACCGGAAGTCAGCAGGTCGTGGTGCGCCGTGCGCCCGGCGGGCTCCCTGGAGAAATACTCAAGGGTGTCGTTCATCCATCCCATGTTCCACTTGAAATCGAATCCCAGGCCTCCCGCGCCGGGTGGCCGCGACACCCCCGGCCACGGAGTCGACTCTTCGGCGATCATCATGGCCCCGGGGACCCGGGAGCTGACCGCACGGTTGAGCTGCCTGACGAAGTCGATGGCTTCCAGGTTCTCGCGCCCTCCGTGGCGGTTGGGCAGCCACTCTCCCTCTCCCCTGGAGTAGTCCAGGTAGAGCATGGAGGAAACCGCATCCACCCGCAGTCCGTCCACGCGGAATTCCTCGAGCCAGAATAGTGCATTGGCACAGAGGAAGTTGCGTACTTCGGCGCGCCCGTAGTCGAAAATCAGCGTGCCCCAGTCGGGGTGGAAGCCCCGGCGCGGGTCGGCGTATTCGTAGAGGCAGGTGCCGTCGAACCGGGCGAGTCCGTGGCCGTCTTGAGGGAAGTGAGCGGGGACCCAGTCGAGGATGACGCCGATCCCGTTCCTGTGGCAACAGTCGACGAAGCAGCGGAAATCATCCGGGGTGCCGTGACGGCTGGTGGGGGCGAAATAGCCCACCACCTGATAGCCCCAGGACTCGTCCAGCGGATGTTCCATCACCGGCAGCAGCTCGAGGTGGGTGAAGCCCATCTCCTTCACGTATGGGACCAGCTCGCGGGCAAGCTCCGGGTAGGTCAGCGGGCGGTCGTCCCCGCCCCGGCGCCAGGACCCCAGGTGGACCTCGTAGATGGCCACCGGAGCCCGCCTCTGGTCCGTCCGCGCCCTTGCCTCCATCCACTCGCCGTCGCCCGGGCTCCCTTCGGCGCGGCCCTGCACGATGGACGCCGATTGCGGCCGCAGTTCCATGCCGGAGCCATAGGGATCGCTTTTCAACAGGATTTCACCTGCCTGCGTCTTGATTTCGAATTTGTAGAGAGCGCCGGGTTCCACTCCTGGGAGGAAGATCTCCCAAACCCCGGAACCGCCGTGGTGGCGCATGGGATGGCGCCTGCCGTCCCACGCATTGAAGTCGCCGACCACGCTGACGCGCCGGGCGGCGGGCGCCCACACGGCGAACCCGACTCCGGAGACGCCATGGGAGACCAGCGGATGGGCCCCGAGCTCGCCGCCGATATTCGGATGGGTACCGGCGCTGAAGAGGTTCAGGTCGGAGGCACCGAACCGTGGAGGAAAGGAATAGGGGTCGTGGATGCTCTCGACGGCTCCGCCTTGATGGGTGATCTCCAACTGGTAGGGGACCATCGGCGCGGGGCTCAATATCGCCTCGAAGAAACCGTCAGGATGCAGGCGCGCCAGGGGACGGGCTGTCCCGGAGGCGCCCAGAACCGACACCGATTGCGCCCATGGAACAAAGGCGCGCACCGCGACGCGGCGGTCGTCCGCGCCGACCTCGTGCGCTCCCAGGAGCTGAAAGGGATCGGGGTGCTCGCCCCTTGCCAGGAGCTGAATCTCCTCCTCAACGACCGTCATCCGCAACTGTATCCATCCCCGTCCATTTCATCCATTCCGTCACCAGGACCGCCCCCCGGCCCGCGCGGACATCCAGGTCCCGGGGATGGACCGGGTTTGAAGATACACCACGGGTGAATCCCGCCGCAGCCCGGACGCGGACCTCTCAGGGATCGATCAACAGGTGGAAACGTATCTCTCCGTTGACAATGCGGTTGATGACCGCGCTCTTCGAGGTGTGCCGGTTCTCGTCGAAACCCGAGATGAAGGTCGCCCCGCTGTAGTCCCTGGTCGCCGCAAGCTCGTCGCGAATCACCGCCGGGTCCGGGCCGGATGCCCGGCCGAGGGCCTGGGCGACCAGCCTGAAGGCATCGTACCCCAGGGCCGCTCCGCCGTCGGGTACGACCCGGAAAATCCCGGTGTAAGCGGCGATGAAGCGGTTGGCCTCTTCGCTCAAAGCTGCCGGCGGTGCTTCGGAGGAGAAAAAGGTCGAAAAAAAACTTCCTTCCAGAATGGCGCCGTGGGAGGCGACCAGGGCGGAGTTGTCCCAGCTGTCGCCGCCGAGGAGGATTCCCCCGATGCCGAGGTCCTTCGCCTGCTGGACCACCAGGGGGATTTCAGTTGAGAATCCGGGCAGGAAGAAGACGTCCGGCGCCGATTCGGCGATGGGACCCAGCTGCTCCGAGAATTCGGTTTCACCCGCCTGGTAGAAGGGCGCGTGGACCACTTCGCCGCCGAGATCCTCGAAGTTCTCGACGAAGGTGCGCGACAATCCCTCCGAATAGATGGACTCCTGCCGGGTCAGGACCGCGGCGGTCCTCGCTCCCAGCTCCCCGACGGCGAAGCGCGCCATCACCTTGCCTTGAAAGTCGTCGGTGAACGCGGCCATGAAGACGTAGTCACCTACGGCGGTAACTCCAGGATTGGTGGCGGTGGTGGTCACCATCGGAATGCCGTGTTCCTGGGCAACCGCGCCGGCGGCCACCGCATATAGGGAGCGGTTGGGCCCGACGATAGCCACCACCCCCTGCCTGGTGATCAATTCCTCCGCTACCTCCGCCGCCTCTTCGGTTCCGCCTATATCCCCGCGAGGGATGATGGCGATGGGCAGGCCGCCCACACCGCCCGCCAGGTTCAGTTGCCTTTCCGCCAACTGCGCTCCTTTCAAGGTGTTGCTCCGGGTCGGAGCGGTGAACATTACGCCGATCCTGACGTGGGCAGGGTGGTTCTCCGACAGGCCGGCCACCGCAAGGGCGCTGCCCGTGAGCTTGGCTGAGGGTTCGCCGGCGCGGGGCCCGGAGCTGGAGAGAGGGTCCCTGTCGCCGCAGCCGCACAGGACAGCGGCCAGGGTGCAGAGGGAAATGAGAACTCGCAAGAACAACCTCCTTGCAGGGGGTTCAGGGGCAACGAACCGGGCCGCCCGAACCGGCGCGACCACCTGGGAACAATCAAAATAGTCCCAAGGAACGGTTGCGTCGAGGAACGGTTCCCATCCTCCCTGATAATCCTCAGGCCGCCCCCGGTGGAATGGGCGATGCGGGTCATGCGACCCGCCCGGGAACGCCCCATGCTTGCGGGAGCCTGCCCGGGCAGGCTTGACTCGAATTTGGATTGTTTCTATTTTTGGCAAGTCGAAAGTCTCCTGAACCCACGAACTGAAAAATGACGACTAATTCGCAAAAATCTCTCGACACCAAACGCCCGGTCAAACGCAACGACAAGTGCGCCCTGCACCGGGGGGAGATTCGACGGCTGCTCGAGGAGTAGAATATAGCAGCAAGCACCATTCCGATCCGCCGTCGAGTCCGCTCGCGGCGGTTTTTTTTGTTCCTGCTCGACCAGGATCAGCAGTGGAAATGTTTTCTGGGGCCGCAGTGCGCAGCCCCTCAAAAAACGCCTGAAACAGGCCCGGTTCCCGCCGGCAGCGGGGGTTGATCCAGCGCAGCCCTTCATGGATTGACCCAAGCAGCTGTCGAGCCCGGCTCGCAGCGAAAGTTATCGGCCGGAAACCAACCTATTTCTGAAGGAGCCCAGCGATGGAAAGGATGCGAGTTGGCATTCTCGGCGCCACCGGCATGGTGGGGCAGCGGTTCGTGACACAGTTGGCCGACCACCCCTGGTTCGAGATCGCCGCCCTGGCTGCGAGCCCGCGCTCCGCCGGACGCACCTATGCCGAGGCGGTGGAGGGACGCTGGGTCATGGCCGGGGAGATTCCCGCTGCCATCAGCGGGACCACGGTGGCGGACTGCGCCGACATGGATGGCATCAGCCAGGAGTCCGACTTCGTCTTCTCCGCCCTCTCTATGGAAAAAGACGCCATCCGCGCCCTCGAGGACGGCTATGCGCGGCGCGAGGTGCCGGTGGTCTCGGCCAACTCCGCCCACCGCTGGACTCCCGACGTACCCATGATCATTCCTGAGGTCAATCCCCAGCACCTGGAAATCATCCCCGCCCAGCGCCGCCGCCTCGGCACCCGCCGCGGCTTCGTGGCCGCCAAGCCCAACTGCTCCATCCAACCCTATGTCCCCGCCCTCCACGCGCTTGCCGATTTCCAGCCCCGTGAGGTCTCGGTCTGCACCTACCAGGCCCTCTCCGGCGCAGGCAAGACCCTGGACACCTGGCCCGAGATGGAGGACAACATCATCCCCTTCATCGGCGGCGAAGAGGACAAGAGCATCCGCGAGCCCCTGAAAATCTGGGGCCGCATTGAAGATGGCCGCATAGTCGAGGCCTCCTCTCCGCTCATCTCGGCCCAGTGCGTGCGCGTCCCGGTTTCGGACGGTCACCTGGCGGCGGTCGCCATCAACTTCGAGAGAAAGCCGGAGATGGAGGTGGTGCTCGAGCGCTGGCGGAGCTACGCCGGCCGGCCTCAAAATCTGGACCTTCCCTCGGCGCCGGCGCCCTTCCTGAGCTACTTCGAGGAGGAAGACCGGCCGCAGACGAGATTGGACCGCGACGCCGGCACCGGCATGGGCGTCACCCTGGGACGGCTGCGCCCGGACAACCTCTTCGATTTCAGGTTCGTGGCCCTGAGCCACAACACCGTGCGCGGCGCCGCCGGCGGCGCCATCCTCACCGCCGAGCTGCTGCAGGCCGAGGGGTACTTCCACTAGGAAAGGGAATGAACTCGGCCACTCGCCGTACACTACTGGTACGACTCGCTCAGGCGCCTTGTGAGCCTGGCGCTGCGGCGGACTAGCCGAGACCGAACAGCTTCCTGAGCAGGCCCCAGCCGCTGATCCCGGCAAAGAGGACCAGAATCGCCGCCGACCCGAGGGATCCGACCAGCATGGGCAGCCGCGTACGATAGGCCCGGGGCAGCTTGAAATTCAGGTAGAGGGCCGCCAGCATGATGAGGGCGATGGCGAAGTTGGCGAAAAGGAAACCGGCAACCTGGATGAGGATGTTGAACGGGATATCCAGCCACACCAGGACCATGGTCACGGTGAAGATGTAGAGGCAGATGCAGCGCTTGATGAGCCCGTATCTCCACTGGCGCGCCGGCCAGATGGCCTGCAGGAACTCCTGGGTCACCCGGGCGTAGATCTCGGGAAGCGCCTGCAGACTGCCCCACAGGGCCGCGACGACGCAGATGTAGTAGATCCACACCAGCGTTGGATGTATGTTGCTCCACACATGGGCCTGGTTGGTCAGCAGACTCCAGCCCTCGAAGCGCGTCTGCAGGGGATAGAGGACGGCGGCCCCCGACAGCATGAATGCCGCGGTGACGATGAACAGAACCAGGGCGCCCATGCTCACATCCCAGCGCAGGGGCAAGCACAGGCGCCGCAGCCGCCGCACCTGTTCGGGGTCGTCCGGCAGGTAGTCGATCTGGTCGCGGGCCGAGGCGTGACGGCGAATGGCCTCGATCTCGCCGTGCTCCGTCAGTCCCCAGCGGTGCAGCCCGACCCAGTGGGCGTAGACGGCATAGCTCATGACCGAACCGCCCACATAGCCGAAGGCGGTGGCCATGGTCAGCATGGGATTCCTGATCGCGTCTTCCGATGCCCAGGGTGGAAACTCGGGCAGCTTGCCGAAGCTGAAGGTGCCGACGAATGCCTGGAGGAAATCGGGGCGCACCATCAGCGTACCAGCGGTTGTGCCGACCACCAGGATGGCGCAGATCGCCAGTTGCTGCTTCTCCAACCTGGCGTAGGAAAGCCGCAGGCTCAGCCCCAGGGCCAGGCCGATGAAGCAGGAGGCGATGGCGTTCTCCCAGACCGTTTCAGCGATGGAAGTGGAAAGGACGCCGCGCAGCACGAAGTGAAACAGGTCGCCGCAGGGCTTCGATATGGCTACCCAGCCCATGGGCGCGGCGAACATCTCGACGAGGAGGATCACCATCAGCAACCATCCCCGCGGCCCCGGCATGCGCACGATGCGATGTCCGATGTACTCGCCGCTGATGGCGGTGTAGCGTCCCAGCAGATAGGTGACGAATATCCCCTTGACGATGCAGCTGAGGAGCACCAGCCACAGCAGCCCGTAGCCGGACCAGGCCCCGGCGCGCACCACGACGATGGTCTCCCCCGCCCCGATGGCCACCGAGGCCACGATGGCGGCGGGCCCGAAGACGGACAACAAGGCCACGAACTTGCGGTATGACCATGGCTGGGCGAAAATTCCGCTTACCGGCGGGATCTCTACTTTGTTCATCCTGTCTCCATCTCTCTCTTTGATCGGCCGGTTCACCCTGGAGGGTTCGCCGTCCAGGACCCGGTCCCCAGGTGCCGTGCAAGTACTCCGGCAACGTCAGCTCTACTCCCGCTTGACACCTACTCCGCCCGTGGGTATCTTGACCGCCCCGTGTCAGCCGTCCCCTTGCCGGGGCGGCCTTTTTCGATGCAGGCCATGTGCTCACTCACCTTGCCATCCGAGCGCTACGAGAAGAGTTTCCTCCTCGGCGCTGCCGAGTTCGCCGCCCAGAATCGGCTCGACTCCACCTATGCGGCGCACCTGGGGTACGACCTGCGGAGCCTGAAGCGAAACTTCGGAAGGTTCGTGCGCGACCTCATCGCCCTGGGTGATGGATCCAGAGGCTGGTACGTAGACAGGGTGCTCTGGCTCATAGCAGGGGAGGAGTACGTCGGTCAGACCTCCATCCGTCCCATGTTGTGCACGGACTACCTCATCACCTACGGTGGTCACGTCGGCTACAGCATCCGGCCTTCCAGGCGCAGATGCGGTTACGGCAAAAAGATTCTCAACCTGGCCCTGGCGGAATCGCGGGCAATGGATCTGGGCAAGGTCATGGTGACTTGTGACTCGGACAACACCGCCTCCAGGAAGATAATCGAGGGCAACGGAGGAAGATTCGAGAGCGCGATGAAAATGGACTCGAAGGCATTCAGGGCGGAAGGCCGGCGGCCCCAACGCCAGGTGAAAAAACTCAGGTACTGGATCGATCTCGAAACCGGAGTTTCCTAGCCTCCTTCCACCTCCTCTCGAAGGGCCTTCAGCGGTCTTCCCTTCGACCCGTTCCCCCCTGCCGCAAACTCACCCGCTCATGGCAGACCTCACCCTGGGATGTTCCAGCACCTCGCGGTTGAGCAGGTGCGGCGGCTCCTTCCCGGCGATTGCCGCCTTGACCTGTTCGAATGTCCGGTGGTCGAGGCGCTGCATGGATTGGGTGGTGATGCCGGCGTTGTGGTTGGTGCAGATAATGCGGGGATGATCCTTGTGGACCTCCCGCGGCCCGGCCACCGGATCGTCGACGATGTAGTAAAAGAGCCTTTCTTCCTGTATGGCCCGGTTGATCGCCTGGTCGTCGACCAGGTTGCCGCGCGATGGATTGATCAGGGAGGCGTGCGGCTGCATTGCGCAGAGCAGGTCATAGGTGACGATGGTGTCGTCGCCGGCAACGTGCAAAGATACGGCATCGCATTCCCTGAAGAGAACCTCCGGGCGGTCCACGGCCTCGGCCCCGAACCTGGCCGCCAACTCCCCGATGTCAGGCCGGATATCGTAGACCAGCAAGCGTCCCTCCTTGCCCAGCAGCGGACGGGCGCGCTCGGCCATGGCCTGTCCGATGCGGCCCATGCCATAGAGGCCGAGCACCGAGCCATCGGCCTCGTAGGTGCGGATCAGGGAAACCTCCCCGCCGTGGGCCATCCGGTTCAAGGTGTAGACCCGTTTGAGGGCGGCCATCCACTGGGCGATGGCGTACTCGGCCACCGTCACCATGTGCTCGGGGGCGATGGTGACCATGACCCCATTCTCGGTCGCCGCCGCAAGATTGACGTTCTCGTATCCCACCCCCCAGCGGGAGACGATGCGGAGATCCTTTCCCTCCCGGTAGAAGCCTGGATGAATGAGCACGGAGTTGGCGATAACCCCCACCACTCCGTCGGTGTCCGCTGCGCCGAGCTCACCGGAGTAATATTCGAGATCGGCCAGCTTCCCCAATTCCGCCAGTCCCTCGCGGCGGAACGGGGAATCGAATTCCGGGTTCTGAAAGTTGGATTGAGTCAGCAAAATCCTGTTGCCCATGGGCGTCCCTCTGTTGGAATTTCAGGATGGAGTTCCCGTTTGGAATTAGGATAAAGATATCCTGATTCCATGTCCACCGGAACCGCCGGCAGGTCAGGCGGGAATATCCCCGGCCGCCTTCCAGCCTTTCCCTCCTCCGGGAGCGCCCTGGCCTACTGCATCGTCGCAACCTTTACGGTCTCACCGTCGGTCTCGACAATCACCGCCCCGCGTTGGTCGGTGCGAAAGGTGCGGGCTCCTCCCGCCTCCAGCCGGCGTACGACCTCCGGGGCCGGGTGCCGGAAGCGGTTGAAGGCTCCCACCGACACCACCGCAATCTCCGGCTTCACGGCCTGGACGAAGGGAGGGCGCGACGAAGTGGACGAGCCGTGGTGGGGAACCTTGAGGACCGCGGCCTGCAGCCTTTCGCCCCAGGGCAGCAGAAACCTATCCGTTTCCTTTTCCACGTCGCCGGTGAACAGCACTCCCACCCTGCCATAGCTCAAGGCGAGAACCACCGACCCGTTGTTCAGATCGTGGGGAGATTCGCCTCCCGGGGTTACGAATCTCTCCGTCGGGTGGAGGACGAGGGCGCCGACGCCCCCCAGACCCACCAGGGTGTCTCCGGCAGCGACCCGGTGGTATCCGATCCCCTTCTCCCTGATGATGCTCCTCAATTTCCTCGCCGTCCACGAATCGTAGTGCTGGCCGCTGTCCAGGTAGTGGCCCACCTCCACCTCCTCGAGCAATGTCACCAATCCACCGATGTGGTCGTTGTGGGGGTGAGAGGCCACCACCACGTCGATCCGCTCCACCCCCCGGTGGTTCAGGTAGGGCAACAGCACCTGGGCCCCGTAGTCGAATCGCGCGCTCCGGCTGCCGCCGTCCACAACCATGGTTCGACCTTCGGGAAAGCGGATGAAGGCACCGTCTCCCTGTCCCACGTCGAGGAATGCCACCTCCAGGCGGTCGGGGCGCAGGAGGTGACTCCACAGCGCCGCATTGGCCCAGGCGAGGATGACGAAAACTCCCCATTTGCGCGCCCGGAGGCTGCCGGGCATGCGCCCCAGCAACATGGCCAGGATGAATGCCCCCGGCAGAAAAAAGATTCCCGGTCTGCCGGTGGTCACGGAGGCGAAGGGAAGGGAGGATAGTCCGTCCACCATCCCGATGAGGCTTTTCAACACCACGTAGTTGCTGGCATTGAAGGCGGTGGCAGCCAGGGGCGCCCACCACCCGCTGAGGGCGCTGAGCAGGCCGAGGCTGACGACAAGACCCAGGAGAGGCGCAACCAACACGTTCGCCGCCAGGGAGATCAAGGCAAACTGCTGGAAGTGGTAGGCGATCAGGGGGCCGGTGCCGATTTGCGCCGCCAGGGAAATGCACAGGGGACCCATCACCCAACTGCTCACCCGCTCATTCCGGCGCCAGGACGAGGGAAACAGTTTGGCGATGGGGTCGTGCAGTCCCACGATGGCCAGGGTAGCGCCGAAGGAGAGCTGGAAGCCCAGGCTGAACAGGCTGGTCGGCCAGGCCGCCAGGATGACGAGCGCGGCCAATCCCAGGGAATTGTAGATATCGCCCGGACGGCCGGCCATGCGCCCCACGAGGATCACCGAGGCCATGATCGACGCCCGCACGACGGGGGGTTCCATCTCGGTCACGAGAGCGTACAGCCCAAGGACCAGGACCGTCGCGGCGCAGGTGAGGCCGTCGGGAAGCCGGCAGAGCTTGAACGCCGTGAAGAAAAACACCGCCACCAGCCCCACGTGCAGACCGCTGATCACCAGGGCATGGGCAAGTCCCGTGCGCCGAAAGCTGTCCCTGACCTCCGGGGAGATGCGGTGCTTGTCGCCCAGGAGCATGCCCTGAAGGAGATCGGCCGGGGCGCCGTCCAGGTTGCCGCGGATGCTCTGCCGCACCGAGCGGCGGATGGGCAACACCACCGCTTCCCAGAGCCAGGCCCCTCCTGCCTCATCCACCGCGGCGATCTGGGCACTCCGGCTCAGGGACAGGGTAGCGTGAATGTTCTGCAGGAAGAGGAAGCGGCGGTAGTCGAAGGAACCCGGATTGCGGGCCCCGGAGGGCAGGCGCAGGCGCCCCATGAGGGTTACCCGGTCGCCGTAGTCTGCCCCCAACTCCAGGTTGCGGGCGCTCACCAGGACCCGGCCCGAGACGCGGTAGATTGCGCTGTCCGTCTCCGCTGCCTCCAGGTCCACCACAAAGGAGATGCGCCGGGCACGGCGCTCGGGCTCGGTGACGACGCGGCCTTTGAAGGTCCCCTTGCGGCCGTCGAGCCCCGAAGCAGAGATGTGGTTCGGAGGTAACAGCTCCGTGTTGATCTCGTAGCGCAGGGCGCCGAGACCGGCAACGAGAATCAGGAGGACCAGGGTAAGCCCGGCGGACCGCCTTCCTCCTGCCATCAGCAGGACGAGGGCGGCTGCGAAGAGGGCCAGGGCGATGCCGGAGAGGAGGGGGACGGACACCCGGGCAGAATCCGCCAATACCAGACCCGCGCTGTAACTCAGGACCGTCCACAGCGCCGGGCGGCTGCGCCTGGATTTCTCGGTGGCGGACACGCCACCGGGAAAGGCAAAATCCGTTCCAGCGCCGGGGTTCTCAAGATAAGGGCTTGCCCTGCCCTGGCGCGGCCCGCTATCGACGCGGCCGCTGCGCCTCGGTCCGAAGACCGGTTACAGCAGCGAGCCGAACTCGGTAAAGCCCACCAGGGAGCGCACGAAAAAACGCCAGGTGTCGAAGTTGCGGAATCCCTGGAACTCCACGTCGTAGGCGCGCTCGTCCCACTCCGTGCCCACGATGGTATACAGGTCGTAGCCGAAATAGCGCGAGCGGTTGACCAGGTTGACGAACGCCGTGCGCCGTTCGAAACTGTGCGCCCCCCGCGCCTCGTTCTCGAAGCGGTAGGGCCACGGACCCCAACCCTGCACGCCCGCCTGCAGCAGGTTGCGCGTCATCACCGGGTAGCTCGCATGCAGAATGGGAACCACGTAATACTCCGAGCGCAGCAGCCGGTCCTCGTCGGCGTCGCGCAGCCGCATGAGCATGAACTTGAACTTCGGCGAAACCCTCAACTGTCCCCGGCTCCAGGTGTAGTCCGCCCGGCTCACCCAGGTCCAGTGGTCCAGCCTCCGCTGGCGCTGAAAAAAACCCTGGCGCACCTCGCCCCCCTGCTGCCAGTTGACGCGCAGGCGCAACTGCTGACCCAGGTGCAGCGTCGACCAGGGGTTGACCCTTCCCTCCAAGTAGGTCTCGTTGACGTAGCTGTCCTGGTAGAGAAGCCGGTCGGCGCGGGTCTCCTTGGTAAACCGGGTGGCCGTCTCGATCAGCGCGTTGTGCTCGTCGGCGATGTCGTCACGCACCCGGCGCAGGTGGTTCTCGAAGAACAGGCGGCGCAGGCGGTCCATCCCCTCGCGCCGGTAGGTCAACAGGGCGTAGCTGGAGTGGTTGCGGCCCGGACCGGCCACCTCCCCCACCTGGTAGCGCCCCGCCCCCAAAGACCAGTGGCGGCTCAGATCCACCTGGCCGAACAGGTGGAGGCCGCGCTGGTCGTGGTCGTAGGGATAGTCCCAGTCCTCGTCGTCCTCGCGGGCGTCGAGCTCGTCGTTGTTGTTGCGGTCGAGGCCGTAGGTGTAGTCGTTGGGCTCCACGTCATACATCAGGAAGGGCTCTTCGTAGTCGGGTATCCCGTTGCGGTTGCGGTTGGTGTCGGGCACCCCGTCTCCGTCGGCGTCCAGGCCCACCGAAATTCCATCGGGGTCCCGCCCGCGCACCTCACGCGAAAAGGGCTGTCCGAGGATGGCGCCGCTGTTGCGGTCGGGGTAGCGGTCGCCGTCATCGTTGTCCTGGACCAGGTCCCAGTACATGGTGCTGTTGACCATTCCGGCCATGCGCCCGGCGTAGCAGCACAGGAAGGTGATCGGCTCGTAAGTGCGCAGGGTCGTGCGATGGTCCGGATTGATGGAGAAATACTCCCCCCCGACCCGCACCCGGCCCAGCCAGCGCGTGCCGTTGATATAGTAGGCCGATCCCCGCTCCGAAAAGGACGGCGCCGACCCGTAGAGAGTCTCCTCCCCCTGGCGCGCGGGATAGCGCGAGTAGAGCGCCGAGCGCGCATACTCCCCGCTGATGTCCACCCCCGCCAGCTGCAGGCGCACATCCGCGCTGTAGGTGAACAGGCCCGTCTGCTCCCCGACGCCGAAGCGCAGGCGGCGCAGATTCGAAAGGTCCTGGACGTTGCCCTCGGCGCGCAGCACCGTGCGGTAGAACGTGCTGGTGAACTGACGGGTGCGGTTGGTCGCCCGGCCGTCGTCCACCTCCGTCAAGGTCGCCACCTCGATGTGGTAGTCGTTGCCCACCAGGGCCTCCACCTCCACCCGGCGCACCAGGGGCTCCTGTGACAGGTCGAACAGGTAGACCACCTGCTCCTCCCCCGCCACCTCCTGCACCTGCTCCGCAGAACCGGCCTGGAAGGTGGACAGCAGCCCCTCCAGGTTGGTGATCTCGCTCACGTCCTCCCCCGCCTCGTGGTCGAGGCGGTAGAGGTAGTCGGCATAGGGCGCGATCTCCACCCGGCCGCGGTAGAAGGGGGCCGTGGCGGCGGCAAAGCCGCCGCCGCGGTCGGCCCTGAACCCGGTATACTGGATGGCGCGGAACTCGCCGGTGCGCACCGAGGTGGACCCCACCTGCGACCGGGGGCCGCTCCGGTGGCGCACCACCCCGGGGCGCAGATCCGGGCGCTCCTCTCCGTTGAGAATCAGCTTCACTTCCTGCACCACGGGACCCCCGCGGCCGTCCCGAGGCGAATCGTCGCTGAAGCGCACCACCACCCAGTCGATGAAGGGCTGCCCGGGGTGCACCGACCCCTTGAGGCTGCCGCCTCCATCCCGCGTGCTGTGGAAGAGGTGGGCGTTGGCCCCGTTCAACCCCAGGCTCAAACTGCCCAGATCGGCCTGCAGCCGGCTGCCCAGCAGCAGCACGCTGGCATCGGCGAGAAAGGTATAGTGGGCCCCGTCGATCACGGCGGTGTCGTCGAGGCGGCTGGGGGACTCAGTGGGCTTGGCGATGCGCGAGCCCATGAAGGTGAACTTCAGCCGCGGCGTGGAGAAATCGAAGCGCGCCCCGTTGAAATCGGTCATCGACAGGGTCAGCGGGGTGAGCCGCGCAATCAGGCCATCCCCGACGATCATGCTGTAGCCCCAGTCACCATATCCGTCGCGAGCCACCATCACGTGGTCCACCACGTTCTGGAACATGTTGATGTCCTTGCCGACGGAGCTGCCGAAGTCCTGCCCCGGCCGCCGCGTCTCGGTCCAGTCGTAGAACCGGTAGCCATGGACCAGGTAGTTGCCCATGGAGCCGTAGTAGGTCTTGGGAATATCGAAGTAGTATTCGACCCTTCCCGCTTCCGTGCCTCTTATGGTGTTGAAGCTGTGGCCGCGGGAGTGGGTGAAGATCTGCAGGGCATAGTTGCGGTAGGCGGGCCGGTCGTGGCGCAGGAAGGGCCGGGCGGGCAGCAGTTGGGGCAGCGAGTGCAGGGAGGGCTCCTCCCGGCTCTCCGCCCCGCTGACCAGGAACCCGCAGAGCGCGAGCACTACCCGCCGGGCCAATCGGGATCTCATTTCATCCGGCCTTGCTTTATGGCGGACATGACAACCATATAGAAAAAAAAGAATTAGCTCAGCCCACGGTCATGTCGGGCAATTGGGGTAATGCCGGCCGCTGCGCCCCGGCCCGAAGACCGGTTACAACAGCGAGCCGAACTCGGTAAAGCCCACCAGGGAGCGCACGAAAAAACGCCAGGTGTCGAAGTTACGGAATCCCTGGAACTCCACGTCGTAGGCGCGCTCGTCCCACTCCGTGCCCACGATGGTATACAGGTCGTAGCCGAAATAGCGCGAGCGGTTGATCAGGTTGACGAACGCCGTGCGCCGTTCGAAACTGTGCGCCCCCCGCGCCTCGTTCTCGAAGCGGTAGGGCCACGGACCCCAACCCTGCACGCCCGCCTGCAGCAGGTTGCGCGTCATCACCGGGTAGCTCGCCTGCAGAATGGGTATGGCGTAATATTCCGAGCGCAGCAGCCGGTCCTCGTCGGCGTCGCGCAGCCGCATGAGCATGAACTTGAACTTCGGCGTCACGCTCAGCTTGCCCCGGCGCCAAGTGTAGTCCGCCCGGCTCACCCAGGTCCAGTGGTCCAGCCTCCGCTGGCGCTGAAAAAGACCCTGGCGCACCTCGCCCCCCTGCTGCCAGTTGACGCGCAGGCGCAGCTGCTGACCCAGGTTCAAGGTCGACCAGGGGCTGACCCTCCCCTCCAGGTAGGTCTCGTTGACGTAGCTGTCCTGGTAGAGAAGCCGGTCGGCGCGGGTCTCCTTGGTAAACCGGGTGGCCGTCTCGATCAGCGCGTTGTGCTCGTCGGCGATGTCGTCACGCACCCGGCGCAGGTGGTTCTCGAAGAACAGGCGGCGCAGGCGGTCCACCCCCTCGCGCCGGTAGGTCAACAGGGCGTAGCTGGAGTGGTTGCGGCCCGGACCGGCCACCTCCCCCACCTGGTAGCGCCCCGCCCCCAAAGACCAGTGGCGGCTCAGATCCACCTGGCCGAACAGGTGAAGGCCGCGCTGGTCGTGGTCGTAGGGATAGTCCCAGTCCTCGTCGTCCTCGCGGGCGTCGAGCTCGTCGTTGTTGTTGCGGTCGAGGCCGTAAGTGTAGTCGTTGGGCTCCACGTCATACATCAGGAAGGGCTCTTCGTAGTCGGGTATCCCGTTGCGGTTGCGGTTGGTGTCGGGCACCCCGTCCCCGTCGGCGTCCAGGCCCACTGAAATTCCATCGGGGTCCCGCCCGCGCACGTCTCCCCCATACGGCTGTCCGAGGATGGCGCCGCTGTTGCGGTCGGGGTAGCGGTCGCCGTCATCGTTGTCCTGAACCAGGTCCCAGTACATGGTGCTGTTGACCAGGCCGGCCATGCGCCCGGCGTAACAGCACAGGAAGGTGATCGGCTCGTAGGTGCGCAGGGTCGTGCGATGGTCCGGATTGATGGAGAAATACTCCCCCCCGACCCGTACCCGGCCCAGCCAGCGCGTGCCGTTGACGTAGTAGGCCGATCCCCGCTCCGAAAAGGACGGCGCCGACCCGTAGAGAGTCTCCTCCCCCTGGCGCGCGGGATAGCGCGAGTAGAGCGCCGAGCGCGCATACTCCCCGCTGATGTCCACCCCCGCCAGCTGCAGGCGCACATCCGCGCTGTAGGTGAACAGGCCCGTCTGCTCCCCGACGCCGAAGCGCAGGCGGCGCAGATTCGAAAGGTCCTGGACGTTGCCCTCGGCGCGCAGCACCGTGCGGTAGAACGTGCTGGTGAACTGACGGGTGCGGTTGGTCGCCCGGCCGTCGTCCACCTCCGTCAAGGTCGCCACCTCGATGTGGTAGTCGTTGCCCACCAGGGCCTCCACCTCCACCCGGCGCACCAGGGGCTCCTGCGAAAGGTCGAACAGGTAGACCACCTGCTCCTCCCCCGCCACCTCCTGCACCTGCTCTGGAGAGACGGCCTGGAAGGTGGACAGCAGCCCTTCCAGGTTGGTGATCTCGCTCACGTCCTCCCCCGCCTCGTGGTCGAGGCGGTAGAGGTAGTCGGCATAGGGCGCGATCTCCACCCGGCCGCGGTAGAAGGGGGCCGTGGCGGCGCCGTAGCCGCCGCCGCGGTCGGCCCTGAACCCGGTATACTGGATGGCGCGGAACTCGCCGGTGCGCACCGAGGTGGACCCCACCTGCGACCGGGGGGCGCTCCGGTGGCGCACCACCCCGGGGCGCAGATCCGGGCGCTCTTCGCCGTTGAGAATCAGCTTCACCTCCTGCACCACGGGACCCCCGCGGCCGTCCCGAGGCGAATCGTCGCTGAAGCGCACCACCAACCAGTCCAGAAAGGGCTGCTCGGGGTGCACCGACCCCTTGAGGCCGCCGCCTCCATCCCGAGTGCTGTGGAAGAGGTGGGCGTTGGCCCCGTTCAACCCCAGGCTAAGGCTGCCCAGATCGGCCTGCAGCCGGCTGCCCAGCAGCAGCACGCTGGCATCGGCGAGAAAGGTGAAGAAGGCCCCGTCGATCACGGCAGTGTCGTCGAGGCGGCGGGCGGGGGGCGCCTCGGTGGGCTTGGCGATGCGCGAGCCCATGAGGGTGAACTTCAGCCGCGGCGTGGAGAAATCGAAGCGCGCCCCGTTGAAATCGGTCATCGACAGGGTCAGCGGGGTGAGCCGCGCAATCAGGCCATCCCCGACGATCATGCTGTAGCCCCAGTCACCGTATCCGTCGCGGGCCACCATCACGTGGTCCACCACGTTCTGGAACATGTTGATGTCCTTGCCGACGGAGCTGCCGAAGTCCTGCCCCGGCCGCCGCGTCTCGGTCCAGTCGTAGAACCGGTAGCCATGGACCAGGTAGTTGCCCATGGAGCCGTAGTAGGTCTTGGGTATGTCGAAGTAGTATTCGATCCTTCCCGCTTCGTCCGTGCCTCTTATGGTGTTGAAGCTGTGGCCGCGGGAGTGGGTGTAGATCTGCAGGGCATAGTTGCGGTAGGCGGGGCGGTCGTGGCGCAGGAAGGGCCGGGCGGGCAGCAGTTGGGGCAGCGAGTACAGGGAGGGCTCCTCCCGGCTCTCCGCCCCGCTGACCAGGAACCCGCAGAGCGCGAGCACTACCCGCCGCACCAATCGGCGATTCATTCCATCTCTCCTTGGCATCTCTATCTTACATTTCGGCAAAGCCCTAAAAGTAGGTGGTACAGGACCTTCTGTCCACCCCCGGGACTGAGGCTAAACCGGAATTCTTCCCCTGCCACTTGGAAAAAGAGAGCCGACCCCGGTTGATCTCACCGGAGTCGGCTCTGTCTCACATGCTGGCCAATGCGGCACCCAGAGGCGCCGAGGCGGCTCAGCCTACTTCAGCAGGGTCATCGAATGGGTGGCGGCAAATTCGCCGGCCTGCATCCGATAGAAGTAGACCCCGCTCGACACCTGCATACCGTTGTGGTCGAGGGCGTCCCACATGGTCTTGTAGGTACCCGCGCTCAACTCCTCGTCCACCAGGCTGCTCAGGAGCTGGCCCGCGGCGTTGAAGACCTCGATTTTCACATGGCCGTCGCCGGGAACCGAGAACTCGATGGTGGTCTCGGGATTGAAGGGGTTGGGATAGGCCGCGCCCAGGGCATAGCTGTCCGGGGTGCCGGCGCTCTCCACCGCCTCCACCACACTTTCGACGTCCGCGCCCAGGTTGCCGGAGGCGACGTCGAAGGGCATAAAGAGGAGCATGCCCGCACCACCCTGATCTTCCTCGTTGGTGTAGGTCTGCGACTCCATGCCCAGGTCGGTGCCGTAGTAGAGCCCGTCGTAGGCCCCGCCCTCGTCAACGACTATGAGCTCCCACATGGGAATATAGCGTCCTTCGGCGTTCTGCGCCGGGGTGACGTTGTCCCGGTTGCAGATGACCTGCTGCAGGCCCGTGCCGTCGCGACCGAGAAGAGAGAAGTAGGCACCTGTGGTCGTGTGGACCTCGGTGAGGAACATGAACTCGCCGTTGGCTGTTCCCTCCTCGTGAATGTTGGAGGCGATTTCGGCTCTGACACCCAGCTCGGCCGCCACTTCGCGCTGATAATGCACGGCGATGCCGTCGCCGGGACCAACATTCGCCCAGACGATCTGGCCGTCGTGATTGACGTGCACTACGGGCGAATCCCAGCGCCAGGCACTGGTCCACATCCCGGTGGCCTTGGCGTCGATCTTGCCAGGACCCAGGTTGCGGATGGACTCGTTGCCCTCATCGTCCACCACGTTCTGAGTGAAGAAGTCGTTGAGATCGACGAACTGGACGATCTCCCCGGATGTCTTGTCGCGGAACTCGATGCCGGTGGCGGGATTGTCTGCCACGCTCCAGTGGGCGACGTAGATCTTGTCTCCCCATGGGTCCATGCCGGGATTGCGATCCTCGGTCTGGGGAACGAAGCCATTGTCCCCGAAGGAGGTGTCGCGCTCGAAGGACTGCGCCGAGCGGTTGATCTTGAGCTTGAAGGTCCCGCCCATCTCACCGCGCCAGTCGTTCTGCCAGTAGACATCCGGATCCTTGTCGTCGGGCAGCATGCCGGTAAAGCTGAAGGCACCCTCGTGAGCGAGGATGTCGCCGGTGGTCCACGACTCCCACGCCGTCGGATTGGCGAGATAGTCGGTGCCGATGGTTCCGCGCATGTAGTTGCCGGCAGGCTGGGAAACGTCCCAGGCCCAGACCTCGGGTGGATTCTGCTTGATGTCGATGCGGGTCTCGCCCCAGGGCGCTCCTCCGCGCTCCGAAGGACCCACCAGCACAGGCTTGTCCTGGGTGCCGACGACGACGATGTCGAAGGCGTAGTTGCCTGCTCCGGCTGCATTGCCTTCAAAATCATTCCCGTCCCAGGTGAAGGAGTTGTTCCCGGTCTCGACGTCCTGGACTACGTGATTCACGTAGAGGTCCTGGGGCACCACCCGCAGCCAGGAATCGAGTGGTCCGCGAAGGCCGGTCTCGCTGCTGTCGGTGCGGTATATTGCCAGGAGGGCATAGCCGCGAATGCTTGTGGTGAAGGGAATGGTCACCGCTCCGCTCCCATCCCATTGGACATTCTGGGTGGTGACGGAGGCAGGAGTGGGAGCGCCGGATACATCCGGCATTGGAAATACCGCATTGTATCCGGCGAAGGGAGTCGGAAGCTCTTCCTCAGCTTGAATGTTGCCGACGGCCAGTGCAAGCACTGCAAGGCTCGTCAGGCCCAGACGAAGCAAAATCATGTTTATCCTTCCTTTTAATTTTATGGTTGGATCTTGAAGCAAACTAGGCAATTCTCGAAGAACAAACGATTGCGCTTCCTCACCTCCTTTTCCTCGTTTGTCGTTGTGGTGTAATGCGATGTGATTTTTCAAACCGTTAATTTTAAGAAAATTCAACCTCATTTGTCAAGTCTTGATATGTAGTTTGACAATTCTCGAGATCATCCGAAGCGCTCGACCGCGAGAGCATTCAGATCGAACCCGGTCTCCGATTCGCTCACCACCTGGGAGACCAGCTTTCCGGTAACCGGCCCCAGGGACACCCCGATGGTGGCGTGGCCGGCGGCGACGGTGAGGTTGGAAGGTGTCCGCGTCCGCCCCAGCAGAGGAAGTCCGTCCGGGGTGCAGGGCCGCAGTCCGCGCCAGATCTCCACCAGCTCGAGCCGCGCCGGGTCGAGGTCGGGAACGTACTCGGGGACGGCCCTGAGGATGGCCCGGACCCGGCGCTGGTCGATGCTCAGATCGAGCCCGGCAAGCTCCAGGGTGCCGGCGAAGCGGACCGCGTCGAGCATGAGACCCACCCCCACCCTGGCCTCCCCCAGCAGAAAGGGGATGGATGGACAATTCTGCGGGCGCCTGAAAGTGGCGTGATAGCCCTTGGCGGGCTGGATGGGCAGCTTGAGCCCCAGGTCACGGACGATCGATGCGGACCAGGAACCACCGGCCAGCACCACCTCCGCGGGCGCGAAATCCCCCTTCGTGGTCCGCACCCCGCGCACCCTGCCCCCGGCCATCTCGAAGCCCAGGACCTCGGTCTGCGTCCTGATGTCCACCCCCTGGCTGCGGCTGTGGCGGGCGAGCTCGGACACGAAAAGGGCGGGGGTGAGGTGGGCGTCCTGGGCATAGTAGACCCCGCCCCGGGCGGCGATGTGGACGTTGGGTTCCTTTGCGCGCACCTGTTCCGCGCTCAAAACCTCGACCTCGATGCCGATGCCCTGCAGAAAGTGCGCTTCCTCCACACCTTCGGCGAGCCCCTCCCGGCTGTTGTAGAGAGCCAGCACGCCGCGCTGCTCGAAGCCGAATTGGAGATCCCCCAGGGCGGCCAACTCATGGTAGAGCCTCAGGCTTTCCAGGCTGAGGTCGCGGATAAGGGGCGCCGCCCGGTCGAGATGTCCCCTGTTGCAACAGCCGCGAAACTTCCAGAGCCAGGACAGGAGGTCCCAGTCCAGCCGCGGCTTGATGTAGAAGGGACTCTCCGGGTCGAACATCCACTTGAGCCCCTTGAGCACGGTGCCGGGAGCCGAAAGCGGCACGCTGTGGCTGGGCACGATGAGACCGGAGTTGCCGTAGGAACATCCCGAGCCGATCTCGCCGCGCTCCACCACCGTGACCCGGCGGCCCGACTCTGCCAGGTAGTGGGCAGAACATATGCCGATCACTCCGCCGCCTATGACCAGGACCTCCACATCCTTCTTCATATCTGGTACAGGGCTCCGAATTTTGTCTCCAGGTAGTCCATGAAATAGTCCGCCTCGAGCGCTTTCCCGCTTACCTCGGCAACCAGTTCGGCAGCGCCGACCCGGCGGCCGCGCGCGTGGATCTTCTCATTGAGCCAGGCCTTCAATCCTCCCAGCCGGCCCTCCTCCACTTGGTCGAGGAGATCGGGAATATCCCTGCGGGCCTGGTGGTAAAACTGGGCTGCGTAGAGGTTGCCCAGGGTGTAGGTGGGGAAATAGCCCAGCAGGCCGGAGGACCAGTGCACGTCCTGCAACACCCCCTGGGCGTCGTTGGGAGGACGGATGCCGAGATAGGTATCCATGCGCTCGTTCCAGGCCTCGGGCAGGCCGGCCACCGGCACCTTGTCCTCCAGGAGCTCCCGCTCCAGCTCGAAGCGCAGCAGGATGTGCAGATTGTAGGTCACCTCGTCGGCCTCGACCCTGATGAACGAAGGTTCCACCTGGTTGACCGCGGCGTAGAAGGGCTCGAGGCCGACTCCCTGCAGCTGTTGCGGAAAGACCTCGCGCAGGCGCGGCAGATAGTGCTTCCAGAAGGCTTTGCTGCGTCCCACCATGTTCTCCCACAGGCGCGACTGCGACTCGTGGATGCCGAGGGAAATGCTGGCGCACAGCGGGGTCCCCGCGGCTTCTGCGGGCAATCCCTGTTCGTAGAGTCCGTGCCCGCTCTCGTGGATGATTCCGAACAGGGACTCCCCCAGCCTGTGCGGGCTGTAGCGGGTGGTCAGGCGCACATCGGCGGGGCTCATCCCGGAGCAGAAGGGATGCACCGAGACATCGAGGCGGCCGGCCTCCAGGTCAAAGCCCATGTCCGCCATGACCTGTCTCCCGAAGTACTCCTGCCCCTCCACGGGGAACTCCTGATCGAGGATTCCCGTGGCGGGGCTCCTTTCGGCGGCGGCGATGCGCTCCACCAGGGGAACGAGGCGCCTCCTCAAATCCGCGAAAAGGGAGGAGATATCCTCGATCCTGCAGCCGGGCTCGTACTCGTCGAGCAGAGCGTTGTAGATCGACCCCTCGAAGCCCACCCGGAGGGCTACCTCCCGCTTGAGACCCACCACCTTTTCGAGCCAGGGCTCGAAGTGCCGGAAGTCCGACTTCCGGCGCGCCTCGACCCAGGCCTCGTGGGCCAGGGAGGTGGTCCTGCCGAGCTCGATCACCAGCTCCCCGGGCAACTTCAAGGCCCGGCTCTGCTCGCGCTCCAGCTCGCGCAGGTTGACCGCCTCGTCTCCCTGAAGGCCGGCCTCCCCGAGTCTTTTAACCAGGTCCACGAGGTCGGGGTGGATGAGCCTCTCGTGGTAGATCCCTGCCAGAGTTCCGCTGCTCCGCGCCCGCATCGCGTTCCCCCTGGGCGGCAGGAAGGTCTCCTGGTCCCAGTGGAGCAAGGCCTGCGCATGGCTGATATCCTGCAGTTCCCGCGCCCGCCGGATGAAATCCTCGTAGCCCCTGCCCATGCGGCCCCCTTCTACTGGCGCAAATCGCCGTACTGGGCCAGGCGGTAGCCTATCCCGCTGTAGTCCAGCAGATTCAACAAGGCGCGCAGAGCCACGCCGAATCCGTCAACCCCGCTGAAACCACCGAACTGTCCTCCCCCCCTGAGGTGGGGCTCCAGTTCCAGGAACACACCAGGGATTCCCTGCCGCCGCAGGCGCCGCCCCAGCGCGGGAAGGCGATTCCTGAAATCGCGCAGGATCTCCTCGTGGCCCGAATCTCCCCGGTCTGCGGGGACGAAATTTTTCAGCCGCTCCTCGTCCACGTGCCCCTTCCACTCCAGGGCCGGATCGATCTCATAATCCTTGACGTGCATCCAGCCGATTCCCCGGCGCATGGCCTGGTACTCGGCAAAAGTCTGCTCCCTGGTGAGATTCTGGCTCGCGAGGTTGCCCCCGTCGAAGATCAGGTAGAGGTGCTGATTGCGGACCTTGCCGTAGATGGACCGCAGAAGGCGGCCGTTCTGTCCCACCAGGTTGGCCTCCACCTCGAGGCCGAAAAACACGCCGGCGCTCCGGCACGCGTCGGCGATCTGGGCAAGGCGGTCCGCCGCCTGGTCGAGATAGTCCCGGGGGCTGGTTCCGCGCGGATGGTAGAAGGAAAAGCCGCGAATCAACCGGGTGTCGAACTCCCCGGCCAGATCGATGGCGCGGGCCACCTCCCTTTTCAGGTAGGTCTTGAAGGGAACGTAGGCGTTGGAGCTGCCGTCTTCCACGTCGGCCAGCTTGATCTTGCCGATGGGCGAGCCGATGGAGGAGACCCTGATTCCGTACTCGGCGTGAAGGCGGCGGAGGGTCCTGATCTCGCGGCGGGTCAGCTGCATCACGTTTTTGACCCCCTGCCCCACATCCACGAAGCGCAGACTGTAAAAGGACATCCCCAGGGCGGCCAGCATGGCCAGCTGGTCCTCCGCCTTCTTCCCGGGAGGACCTTCGTCGGCAAAACCGCTGATGATGACTTCCGGCTTCTCTATCATTCCTGCTCCCGCCTCTGCGGCCCCCGGATCAGCCGCCGACCTTGAAGGAACTGGCGGTGTAGGTCAGCGACTGTCCCACGTCGAGCTCCACCACCCTGGTATTGGGAGAGAGAAACCGGACCTCCCGCGCCAGCGACCCGATGTCCGCCGGCTGTCCCATGATCGGACCGTAGTGGCAGGGGATGACGATGTCGGGGCGGAGGAAGCTGGCTGCCCTCGCCGCCTCGCGCACTCCCATGGTGTACTGGCCGCCCACCGGCAGAATGGCGATCTGCGGACCGTACATCTGGCCGATGAGCTGCATGTCGCCGAACACGCAGGTATCCGAGGAGTCGTAGATGGTGATGCCGTTGTCGAAGGCCATCACGAAGCCTCCCACGGCGCCGTCCGGGTGCAGGATGGCGCCGGAGGGGAGCCCCTCCCCCAGTACGTGGGGAGACATGGAAAGCGAGTGGTGGGCCTGGGTCATGGTGATGTTCACATCCTTTATCCGCACCGTGCCCCCTGGATTCATCGACATTGCCCGGCGGCCCATCTTTAGACCGTTGGCCTCGGCGGCGACGCCAAGTTCGTAGCTGCCGACGAATTTCGCCCCCGTGCGGCGGCAGATTTCGAAACAGTCCCCGAGGTGATCGCTATGCCCGTGGGTTCCGATGACGATGTCCGCCTTTCTCACATTGGACAGCTTCATCTCGGCGGTGGGGTTGTCGTCGAGCCAGGGATCGAAGTATATGACAGTGCCCTTCTCGGACTGGAATCGAAAGGATGCGTGTCCGATAAATGTAGCCTTCACTCGCGCCATGATCCTTCTCCTCTCTGAAAATTGTCACTTGTTGCGCTGGAACAACTGCAACAGGACATTGTTCGGTCCTCTGAAAAAGGACAGGTGAATACCCCCTACCCCGGCATCGAAGGGCTCCTTCTCCAGCTCCACTCCCTTGTCCTGCAACTCGCGGCCTGCTTCGTATACACTATCGACCTTGAAGGAAATGTGGTGAAACCCCACCTCGGCCTGCATGGTCTTCTGGGGCATCAGCTCCAGGAGAAAACCGCCGGCGTCGAGAAAGACGAAGTCCTCGTCGTCGTCCTTGGGCAGGCGCTCCACTTCCTTCAACCCCAGGGAACGGGTATAGAACTCCACCGCTCCTTCGACGTCGTCCGTTACCACGGCGATCTTGTGAATCTTGTCAATCATGGCCCTTTCTCCTTTGGGATGCGCAGCTTCAACGGCGCGCGCCTGCCTTTATCTTTTTCAGGATTCCCGCCTCCGGGGAATTCTTGTAGAACGGGTCCAGGGGGAAGCATCCCGATACCATGCCGTTGCGCGGTGCGGTGGTGCAGTCGCTGAAGGTGCGGCATACGGGTTTGCGCTCCATCCTGCCCAGTTGCAGCACATCGCGCGGCAGCTGCGGGTAGGACAGCACCATCCGGCCGAGACCGACGAAGTCCACCTTGCCCTCCCTGACGCCGGCCTGGGCCACTAGGGGCAGGTACTCCTGCAGGTAGGAGTAGCCCGTGCCCACGACCGGCATTTCGGCGAAGCGCTCCTTTATGCGGGCGGCGGTGCCCAACTGGCGCGCCACTCCAACCAGGGGATCTTCGGGGGGCTGGTAGCCGTCCGAGGGCGGGAAGAGGGCCGGGCGCTGAATGTGGGGATTGTAGTAGGGGCTTCCGCATGAAATATTGAGGAGCTCGACCCCCAATCCCTGCAGCATCTCGATGAAGGCGAAGGTCTCGTCCATGTCGATGCGCAGGGGCGCCCCTTGCTCCATGCCGAACCCGTAGCGGTACGGCAGGCAGTCCTCGTACGGCTCCGGGACGCCCGGTCCCGGGCGCCCTCCCCGGCCCTGGTCCGGCTGGGGCCGGAAGGGCACGAAATCGAAGGCGCTCAGGCGCACGCCGACCATCAGGCCGGGGCAGCGGAGACGGATTCCCCGGACGATCTCGCGGCAGAAACGGGTGCGGTTCTCGAAGGAGCCGCCGAACTTCCCCTGACGGGTGTGGGCGCTGAGGAACTCGTGCCCCAGGTAGCCGTGACAGTGCTTGACGTCCACGAAATGGAAGCCCACGTCCTGGGCGATGGCGGCCGCCTCGACGTAGAGGTCGATCAACTTTTCGATACCGCCGTCCTCCAGCACCGGATAGTCCGGAGCCAGGCCGAACTTCCGGTCGAGGATCGGATGGCGGTAGAGGATGACGGGCTCCATGCGGTCCTTGGCGTAGGGCCGGCAGAAGCGTCCCGAATGGGTCAACTGCAGACCCACCACCAGGTCGTCGACTGATCCGTGGTGCTCGCCGTGGGCCGCGAGCAGGAGGCCGCGCAGTTCGGCCAATCCTGCCCGGCTTTCCCGGCGCACCATCAGCTGGTTGGGGTTGGCGCGTCCCTCCGGACAGACCGCGAACGCCTCGCCGCCCCAGATCAATTTGGCGCCGCTGCGACCGAAATTCCTCCAGCGCCTGCGCACCCTGTCGGTGGGCAATCCGTCTTCGGTGCCGTCCCATCCCTCCATCGGCTGAATGGCGAAGCGATTGCCGCAGCGCCGCGGACCCAGTCGGCAGGGCTGCGCCAGTGGAGATTCCGGAGCCCCCAGGACCTGCTCGTCACAGGGCAGGTCCAGGCCGAGGGCGGCGCAGTGGCGGCGGAAATCCTCCACTTTTTTGAAACTGGAAATGCGCGGATATCTCGAGGTCCCGGCCATTTCAACCCACCCGCAGGTGGCTTCGGAGCAGCCTTGCTCCCCCTGCCATGCCGGCGACCGCCATGGCGAGGCTGAGCAATTGGGCGTCGGTCAACCCCCAGAGCACCTTGGGATTGAGGCGGATGAACTCCACCAGGAAGCGGCCGATGCCGGCGAGGACAAGGTAGAGGCAAAAGGAAAGACCGGGGGTTGCGAGACGCCTGCGGGTCGACCACAGAACGGCAAAGATCCCCAGTCCTGTCAAGGTCTCATAGACCGGGGCGGGATGCACCTTTTCAAAGGTGGGGACCACGCCGTCGGGATAAGCCATCCCCCAGGGCAGACTGGTGGGGATTCCATAGTCTCCGTCTCCGGCGAGCTGGCACCCGATGCGCCCGATGGCATAGCCCAGGGCCAGGGCCGGTCCCATGCTGTCCGCCACCTGGAGAAAGGGGGCTCCCCGGCGCCTTATGATCCAGCAGGTCACGGCGGCTGCGACGATGAAACCCCCGTACCAGGTCAGCCCACTCCCCGAAAAAACCGCGCCGAAGGTCTGCTTCCAGGTCGTGTTGTGGGGCGCCTCGAAGAGGATGAAATAGAGCTTGGCGCCGGCCAGTCCCCCCAGCATGCCGGCAGTGATTATCGACCCGGCCAGGTCGCCGTCGATTCCCTTGCGGAGCAAATCCTTTTTCAGCACCAGGAGGGCCGCCAGAAATCCCAGGGCCACCATGGTGCCGAAGCTGGCTATGGTTACTGGACCGATCTCGAACAGGTAAGGGTACATGGGATGGGCTCAGGTCCTGGAGTTTAGCGCTGTTGCGGAGGACTCCTGCAACAGCGGGTCGTCCTCGCTCTCTTCCTTCAGCACGTGTTTTCTCAGTCCGGGAAGGTGGATCTCCTTGTAGTACTCCGGCCATCGGATCCGGCGCACGTCCATGTTGAAGATGCGCCGCTCTTCGGCGGACAGGGAATCGAAGAGGGAGCGCAGCCGGGAGACCTCGAAACGGCAGTCGAGAAAGGTATAGGGGCTGAATAGCTCGGTATAGTAGAGCACTCGCTTGAGCCGGGTCCGGAGCGCGTTCAATCTGCGCTTCTTTTGCGCCGGCGCCCATCGCCTGGGCAGCCGCTCCAGCAGCCACCTCAGGGCGGCCAGGGGAATCAGGTATTTTACGCGGATAAGGGTATTGAACTTGCGCCGGCTCGGCAGGGTCAAACGCGGCAGCGCGGGAGTTCCTCCATCCCTGGTGCGCAAGGGGTTGCTGAGAAAGTACTCTCTGACATAGGAAAACATGGTGGCGTTGAGCAGCGGGTTCTCGGCGCTGGTGGCCACGTGGAAGACGCCCACCTCGTCGCGGTCTGCATGGGTGGCGGAGGCCAGCACCGCATTGACGACCAGATCGACCGGAATCATGTCTATGGGCACGTCGGGCCGCGCGGGGAAGTCGTGCAGCAGACCCCGGCCATAGGCGACGACCAGGGGGTCGCCGACCTTGAGACCGCTGATCCATCCTGGCTCGGGGTCCTCCAGACTGCCCTCGATTATACTTGGCCGCACGATCACCAGGGGCGCAGAACCGCGGTGCTTGACAAGCATCTGCTCGCCCAGTGCCTTGGTAAAGGTATAGATGTCGTTGCAGCCGTAGGCGCTGGCGCGGCGCATTCCCTCCTCCACCAGCCTGGTCTCGATCCAGCGCCTGGAGCGGCCGTTCACGAGCTTGGCCATGCGCGTCTCCGAAAGGGAGCGCCCGCCGTTCTGGTCCAGCACCTGCCGGCGAAACTCCACTTGCCGGGCCTCGCCTTCGGCCTGCTCGTAGATCCGATCGCAACAAGCGCGGCAGGCGGCGACCTCTTCCTCCGGATCGAAGGGCCGCGACGGCGGCTCGGTCCGCATCAACTGGGCGATGGTGCGGTCCACGGGAAGGGGAGCTTCGGG
Source organism: Candidatus Latescibacterota bacterium (assembly GCA_965208105.1). Classification (GTDB taxonomy): domain Bacteria; phylum Latescibacterota; class UBA2968; order UBA8231; family UBA8231. Next base: position 4,264,164 of record OZ242318.1, on the reverse strand, counting down.
AATGGAGCCCGAGCGCCTGCCGTTCACGTAGGCGGTGGAGACCTGGACCAGAACGGTGCCCTGCCGGCAGTCGTGGACGAACTCCAGGACCCGCTGCGGCCCCAGGGTATTGAGCTCGAGGGATTTATCGAGAGCAGCGTCGAAGTCCACCGCGGCGGCGCTGTTGATGACCAGGTCCACCTCGGCTTTCAACTGCGCGTAGACCGCGGCTTCAATCCCCAGGCGGGGCTCCAGGATATCGCCGCTGACTGCCTCCGTCCTGGCGCGGATTGCAGCGTAGCCGTCGGGTTCGGACTCCCTGAAGCGGTCGAATACGCTGGTGGCGAAGAATTCCTTTTCAAGACGCTCATCCACCGGCACGGATGAGCCATCCGGCTGCCTGTGGCTGCGGATCAGAACGTAGAGCCGGCGGACCCCCGGGAGGTCGCGCAGAATCTTCGACGCGATCCCCTTGCCCAAAAAACCGGTGACCCCCGTCAGCAGTACGGTTCGGTCGCTGTAGAATCCTCTGATATCCGCCATAGAGAAAGTGTGTCAGGCCGGAGCACTGTGCCCTGGCTGAAGACCGACCTCGAGCCTGGGCGGAAGCACCCGGCCTGCCTATCGATGTCGAATCCGATGGGGGCTTCCCTGGGCACGGGGAGAGCGCTCGCGCCCCGCCCCAACGTCAGGCGCCGGACCCGGCTTCGACGGCCTTTCCGACTGCAATTTCTGTCCCTCGATATAGGGATGGACGACCTGCCCGATCAGGGCAGCGCGCAGATCCTCCTGGTCGCTGGCCGGGGTCCCCGCTCTCTGCTCAACTGGTTTCTTCGTCTTCGACATTGCACCCCCTGCGCTGGTGTTCCGACGCAGAGATAGGTTGACGAAATTGGGCCGCCGAGGCGCCCGGCGCACAAGGCGCCTGAGCGAGCCGTACCAGTGGTGTACGGCGAGTGAAGGCAACGCCGTGAGCTGGGATGGATCGGCGGAATAATGTCGACATATTTCTGCGACGGGACACTAGATCCCCAAATGATTCGCCGGGCGCAGGTGCGATTCCCCACCCATGGCTCCCTCACTCCTGCCCGGTTTCCTTCCCGTTCGGTCCCGGTGATGGGCACCCGCGCCTCGCCAACCAGGTCGGCATCCTCCCCGAATCACTGTCAATCCGCGACCTGCCTGGAGAGGGGTAAAATACGATCATCTCCGTGGCCCGGCAACGGAGGGGTAAAATCCCCGCCCCCAATCAGCACCCGGCACAACCCCGCCCACCGACCGAAAGACTGCGCCAATGACTCGTCCGGCCGCTTCTCCCATACCACCTCCCGCGCCCTTGATAAAGTATGTCTGATTGATCATATTCTGACCTCCAACAGGTTCCACCTTTGCCGATACGTCCTCCTTAAGCATGGCTACCCCAGCTCAGAAGCGGCGCCTCGCCCTCTTCTTCATCGTTTCCGCCGGCATTCTCATCGTTTTCCTTATAGTGGTCGCCGGCTCCCACCTGCTCGAAGACCGCCACGGCTACATCGTCGAATTCGAAGACATATCGGTGGGTGGTCTGAACCAGGGAGCCGCGGTCAAATACCAGGGAATAAAGGTCGGCCGGGTCGAAAATACATATATCTCTCCCACCAGCGTCACCACGGTGGTGGTGGAAATCACGGTCGATCCGGACAGGGTGCCCAATGCCATCCGCGCGGATACCGAGGCAAGCATTTACAACCAGGGCATCACCGGCCTGAAATACATCGAACTCATTGCGGGCAGCCAGGATGCGGACATCCTCCCCCCCGGCTCGCGGATCCGTGCGAGCGACTCCTTCCTCTCCAACCTCGAGGAGCGCGCCGACGTTCTCACCCGGAAAATAGAGCAGACCCTCAACAACGTCATCCTGCTCACCGGAGACGAGAACCGGCGCCAGTTCACCCGCGCCCTGACCCAGGCGGGAGAACTGATGGAAAACGCCAACCTCCTGGTCAAGGAGAACCGCGCTCCCCTGAACGCAACCTTCGAAAACCTTGCATCGACCACGCGTTCCCTCGCCGGCGCCACCGCCAGTTTCGAGGGAACCATGGACTCCCTGCATCAGATGCTCGTGGTGGAAGGCACGGCCGAAGACGTCCAGGTCGCCGCGTCCCAGTTGCGCCACCAGCTGGAAAGCCCGCTTCCTGCGCTGATCGCCCGGATGGACACCATGTTCACCACCATAGACCAGACTTTCACCCACATCGATCGCACAGTGGTGCAGAGCAGGGTCAACGTGCTCCGCGCCATGCAGGACCTTGAGGAGACCCTGCAGAATGTGCGTGAGATAACCGAGATCATCCGCGAGAATCCCGCCGTCCTCATCCGCGGAGGAAGTCGTGAGTGAACGGCGGAAGCTCGTGCGCGCAGGAGTTACAGGCCTCGGCCTCGCCGCGGTCACGGCCATCGTCTCCTGTTCCCAGATGCTGGGAGGCAAGGCGGAGATCCGCCAGAGCCGGCTCTACCTCATCGAGGCCGAGCCCATCCGGCGTTACCTCAAGGAGTCCGAGCGCCCCTATTCCGCCGTGGTGGAGCTGGAACCCTTCAATGTCTCGCGCGCCTACAACCGCAACGAAATCGTCTTTCGCCGCAGCGAGCTGGAAATCCGCTTCGACAAGCGCCACATCTGGGCCGTGCGTCCTCCCGACATGATCACGGACACCATAGAGCAGTACTTCGACAATGCCTCCCTCTTCACCCAGCTGGACCGCAACTTCCTGGAGGATCGGCCCGACTACAAATTGAGTGGGGCGGTCAAGGCCATCGAGCGCTACGACAGCGGCGACCTGTGGTTTGCGCGCCTGTCCATGTCCATGCAGCTGGTGGATGCCAAGGATTCCAACGTGATCTGGCGCAGAGACTTCGATGAGGAAAGGCAGGTTTACAATCCCGGGATGGTCTACATAATCCAGGCCCTGCGCGAAATACTGCGCCAGCAGATGGAAAAATACATCTACGAAATTGACCTGGTACTCCTCAAATTGAAGCGCCAGCAGGAAGGCCGGCCGCTCATCGAACTTCCCACTCTCCTGGACACTTCCATTCAGGAAACCGCGGCGGACACCACCGGGCCGGATCGTCAGGCAAGTCCCGACTACGAACTGATTCCAGGCAAACTCTCCCCCTGAGATCCCGGGAGCACGGATGACCATGGAACTGCGCTATTTGTCCCACCTCCTCCTCGTGCTGATATGCGCTCCAGCTCTCAGCGCCGACGAGAGCACCTGGATCGCCGTCCCGACCCGCGGCCAGCTCGAGCTGGATCCCACCCTGATCCCAAAAGGCAAGGGCATGCTGTTCGTTCCCACAATGACCAGTTCGCCCAGTGAGCCCACCTTCCTGGTCTTCCAGAAAGGACGCGAAATCGCCGAAGCGACTACCGGCTCCGGGGTCCTGCTTTCCCCCGGGATCTACAAGGTCATGATCGGTTCGGGCTCCATGGACCAGATGGTGCGCCGCAAGGTGGAGGTCGTCGAAGGCTACACCACCCTGATGAAGCCGGTTTGGTCCGGCCTCGTAATCGACGTCATCGATCAGAATAGAACTTCGACCAACGACTCATACGAGCTCTTCGGCTTGAGCAACCAGGAGAACTACGGCATCGGCTTCGGGGTCGAGGAAGAGCGCGGTGAGAGCGTGCGCACCTGGCTGTTGCCCCCGGGAGTATACGAGGTCGTCCGCGTCGGAGACAACATTTCCACCACGCGCAAATTCAGCGTACGGCTCGAGCCCGGCGAACTGGTCCAGCGCAACCTGGTGGTGGATACACAGACCGGCAACTTCGTCGGCTTTTATCCCCAGAGTTCCCAGCTGCGCACGAGCCAACTCGGCTCTCACTGGAAGTCTTCTTGGGAATTGAGCGGCTCGACCCTTTTCAACACCTCCCAGAATACCACCGGCGAGGACCGCGCAAGCATCTCCTTCTCGGGACAGGTACTGCAGCGCAGCCGCTACAACTCCGAGCGCCACCTCTTCATCCTTCGCCTCATCCTCGAAGAAGGACTCACCAAGGAGGAAAGCCGGGCCTTCCGCAAATCCATTGATGAGCTCGAAGTCCGCGGGACCTACATCTACCGCCTCCTCGTCGGAATTGGTCCTTATTTGCGCGGCGTGCTCAACACGAAACTCCTGGCCTCGGAGGTTCTCTATGACAATCCCCGCACCCTTCACAGGATAGACGCCAAGGGCGATACCACCGAGATCCTGACAGGGGTCACCGAATTCACCCTCTCGCCGTCCCTGAACCCCCTGCACCTGCGCCAGGGAATAGGCATCAATTCCCAGCTCATCCGCAGCTTTCCGGTCAACGTGGACCTGCGCGTCGGCCTGGGCGCGCGCCAGACCTACGTCTCGGACACCTTCGCTCTCAGCACCGACAGAAGCAGTGTCCGGATTCTGGAGAACAGCTCCAGCACCGGGTTCGAGGCCCTGCTGGTCATGGATGCGCGCCTCAGCCGCTTCGCCAGTCTCGACTCCGAGTTCGACATACTCATGCCTTCCTTCAATACCGGTTCCTGGGATTTGAACTGGGAAAACCGTTTTCGACTCGTCCTGTCGCGCTACGTCAACATGGACATCGTCGTCGATCTCAAGCGCGACAAGGATATCAAGCGGCTTCAATCAAGAGAACAGGTGCTTTTGCGCTTTGTCTACCTCCTCTGACCGCCCGCCCGCCCTCCAAGTGGAGAGCAGCGGCGGGGAATTGCGCTTCTGCGGCGAACTGACCCTCGATACCATAGCCCCGGCCGAGGCAAAGGCCAGAGAGTTGCTCATCACCAACCCTCGTTCCGAGCTGCAGGCCGACCTCAGCCAGGTAACGCGGCTGGATACTGCCGGCGCGGTCTTCCTGCGCCGCCTTCCCGAACTCGGCAGGCAGTTCGGCAAGGAAGTGTCACTGACCTCCCTTCCTCCAGATCTTCGCCCATTCTTCGATTTCTTCGGCGCACCACCACGCCGAGACACGCCACGCCAACCCACCACCGGAGGCCGCCTCGAAGCGCTGGGCTCGTGGATGCACTTCACGTACGGGCGCATGGGCGCCTTTCTCTTCCTCGCAGCCGACCTTACCTGGGCGGCCGGCGCCTCCCTCTTCCGCCGCGGCGGAATTCGCCGCGGCAGCTTTGTCGACCAAGCGGTTGCCATCGGCTCACAGGGGCTGCCCATCATTGCCCTGATCCTCTTTCTGATCGGGGCGGTATCCGCCCTGCAGGCCGCCGCCCAACTGCGCAAGTTCGGAGCGAATATCTACGTGGCCGACCTTCTGGCCATCGGCATCTGCCGCGAACTGGGTCCCCTGATGACGGCCATCGTGGTTTCCGGCCGCAGCGGCTCGGCCATCGCCGCCGAGGTGGCCACCATGAAGTTCACGGAGGAATTGGATGCGCTGCGGACCATGGCCCTCGATCCCCTGCGCTTCGTGGCGGTTCCCAAGCTGTGGGCAATGATGCTGTGCGTGCCCCTGCTTACGATCATGGCCGACTTCATGGGCATAGTCGGCGGCATCCTCATCGGCATCACCTATCTCGAAGTTGCCCCCGTGGCCTTCGTCTCCCAGGTCCTCGATGCCCTGGTGATCAAGGACATCGTCACAGGGCTGGCCAAGAGCCTGTCCTTTGCCTGGATCGTCACCCTCATCGCCGTCCACCGAGGCCTCGGCTTCAGCGGGGGTGCGGCCGGGGTCGGCCAAGCGACCACTTCCTCCGTGGTCACTTCCATCTTCGGCATCATCATCCTGGACTCCTTCTGGGGTCTTGTTTTCTACATGGGTTGAGGAAATCGGTCTGCCTGCTATGGGCCATGTAATCGACATCGCCGGACTTCGGGTCGGCTACGGCGGCAATCTGGTCCTCGACGGCGTCGACATGTGCGTCGAGAAAGGGGAAATCGCCGTCATTCTCGGCGGCAGCGGCTGCGGCAAGAGCACTCTGCTCAAGACTCTAATCGGGCTGGTGCAGCCCCTGTCCGGGCACGTCGAGTTGCTGGGGCAGAACCCCCTGGAGCTTCACGAGTCGGAGCGGGACGCCCTGCTGCGGCGCATGGGGGTAATGTTTCAATACGGCGCCCTCCTCAACTCCCTGACCGTGGGCGACAACATCGCCCTGCCCCTGGAAATGCACGCCCGCCTGGACCGGGGTCTGGTCGAAGAAATCGTCCGCACCCGCCTCCACCTGGTTGGCCTGGATCACGCCTTCGGCCTCTACCCCAGCGAGCTCTCCGGGGGCATGCGGAAGCGCGCCGCTCTTGCCCGGGCAATGGCCCTTGATCCGGAGATTCTCTTCTGCGACGAGCCGGGGGCAGGCCTCGACCCGCTCACGGCCGCCGGGATCGACCGCCTGCTCATGACCATCAACCGGAGTCTTGGAACCACCCTGGTCATCGTCACCCACGAGCTTCTCAGCATCGAACGCCTCGACGGCACCCTGGTCATGTTGGAAGCCGGCAAGGTGATCTTCAACGGCACCGTGGCCGCGGCCAGGCAATCGGGCATCCCAGGGGTCGAGCATTTCTTCAATCCTGGAACGGCGGCATCGTGAAGACGGTCATCATCGTCGCTACGAGCAGGAACAACATCATCGGAAGAGACGGCGCCATACCCTGGCGCCATCCAGCCGACCTGCGGCATTTCGTCCGCACCACCATGGGCCATCCGGTCGTCGCCGGACGCAGGACCTTCGAGTCATTCAAGCAGCGTCCTCTGCCGGGGCGCAAGAACATCGTTCTCAGCCGCAACCCTGAATACCGGGCTCCCCCCGGGGTTCTCGTGGTCCGGTCCCTTGGCCAGGCCAGGAATTACTGCGAGAATGCCCGCGCCGAAAAGATGTTCATCCTTGGCGGGGCCCAGGTCTACCGCCTCGCCCTGCCCCTGACCGACGAGATGCTCATCACCCGAATCCCCGATGAGGTGGAAGGCGATACGACCTTTCCCGACTGGGACCCGCGAGAGTGGGAGATCGTTGACATGCGTGCGGAGGACGGCTTAGATTTCCTCACCTACAGGCGCCGGCGCTGATTGCCCTCCCCTGTGCGTGCACGCTGGCTTCCTGCCGGGATGCACGGCGCATTCCGCAGGGGACCTGAGTGACCCGGGCGATGACAGCGGACCGGCAGCTTGAACGAAAGGCCCTGAAATCCCGCCGGGGGTCCCGGGAGGGGCCGCCTCCCCGGACCCTCGTCACCGCCGCCAAGGGATCATCAATGTTCGAAACAATCGAGACCGCTCCTCCGGACCCCATAATCGGACTCACCGAAGCCTTCCAGAAGGATCCCCGTCCCAACAAGATCAATCTCGGGGTCGGGGTCTACAAAGACGCCGAGGGCAACACTCCGGTTTTCGCGGCAGTCAGGAAAGCCCAGGAGCGCCTGCTGGAGGACGAGGCCACCAAGGACTATTCTCCCATCGAAGGGCCGCCCGAGTTTGCCGCCGCGGTACAGCATCTCCTCTTCGGAGCCGGCCACGAAGTGGTCGCCGACAAGCGCGCCGTCACCTCTCAGACTCCCGGCGGCACCGGCGCCCTGCGGGTGGCCGCGGATTTCATTCACAAGCTCTTCCCCCGGGCGCGTCTCTGGATCAGCGATCCGACCTGGGCGAACCATCCCAAAGTCTTCGAGGCCGCGGGCCTCCAGGTAAGGACCTATCCCTACTACGACGACGCCACCCACGGCCTCGACCTGGAGAGGATGCTGTCCGCCCTGATGGAGATTCCCCCCGGAGACGTTGCGCTTCTCCACGGCTGCTGTCACAACCCCACCGGGGTCGACCCGACCCCCGACCAGTGGAAACGCATCGCCGCCGTCATTGGCGAGCGTCGGATCGTCCCCCTGGTGGACTTCGCCTACCATGGAATGGGGGAGGGGTTGGGGGAGGACACCGCCGGGCTTCAGGAGTTGTGCCGCACGGGAGCCGAACTCTTCGTCGCCAGCTCCTTCTCCAAGAACTTCGGCCTCTACAACGAGCGCATCGGCGCCCTCACCCTGATTGCGCCAACCCCATCGGCGGCAGCCAAGGCGCTGAGCCACCTCAAGATCTGCATCCGCACCAACTATTCCAACCCGCCCGCCCACGGCGGCGCCATCGTCTGCAAGGTGCTCCAGGACGAGGGGCTGCGCCGTCAGTGGGAGGAGGAGCTCAGAGCCATGTGCGCCCGCATCAACGGCATGCGTGCGCTGTTTGCCCAAACCCTTGAAACCAAAGGGGTGGACCGGGACTTCTCCTTCATCAGGTGCCAGCGGGGCATGTTCTCCTTCTCCGGCCTGGGCCCGGACCAGGTCGAGGCCCTGAGGAGCCGGTACTCCATCTACCTGGTCGGATCCGGGCGCATCAATGTCGCCGGCATGACGCCCGCGAACATGGATTATCTGTGTTCCGCCATCGCGGCTGTGCTCAGGTGATGCAAGCGGGCGGAAATCTGATGAAGGCCAATCACCCGGCGCAGCCGGGCTGAGAGGAGGTCGGGTATGTCAATCGCCGCTGTATCGGAAAGGGTGGCGGCCGTGCCGGAGATGCTGCCCCAGAGGGTGCTCGGCAAAACCGGGGAACGGGTGCCCATTCTGGGGCTCGGGACGGGACCCGGCGGCATGGGCATGGAGGACAGCGACGCCATTGCACTCTACAACCGGGCCATCGATCTGGGTGTGACGTATCTGGACACGGCACCGGGCTACGGCCGCGCCCAGGTGCAGCTGGGCAAGGTCATGAGGCGGCGGCGCGACGAGGTTTTCCTGGTGACCAAAACCGCCACCTCCAATGGTGGCCAGGCCCTGGGCATCCTGGAGCAAAGCCTCCGCGACCTGCAGACCGAGCAGGTGGATTTGACCTTCGTCCACACCCTGGGAAACCTGGACGTGGACGAGGTCCAGGCCCCCGACGGAGCCCTGGCCGGCCTGCGCCAGGCCCAACGCCAGGGCCTGACCCGCTACGTCGGCTTCTCGTCCCACAACGCCCCCTGGAAGGCGGCCAGGGTCCTGCGGGAAGCCGAGGTGGACGCAATCATGCTGGCCTTCAATTTCGCCGACCGCCACACCTACAATTTCGAGCAGGAAGCCCTGCCCCTCGCCGTTGAGCGCAACGTCGGCGTGGCCGCAATGAAGGTCTACGGAGGAGCCAAGGCGATGAGGTACGAGACCTCCGAAGGCGAAAAGGGGAGGCCGTCCGCCCTTGGCGCCCTCGGGCACCACGATCACGAAATCGCCCTGCGCTACGCCCTGAGTCTGCCCGGGGTGGCCCTCGCCGTGATAGGTATGTACGCAGGGGAAGAACTTCTCAAGAACATCGAGTGGGTCCGGCGCTATCTGCCCCTCGCAAGTGCCGAGGAACGAGACCTGCTCTCCCTGGGACGGCGGATCGCGGAGGACTGGGGACCGCACTACGGATCGACAGAATAGTCTGCCGGCAGCAGGAGACCGGGCCCTATCCTGCGGCTGCGGGTTCGAGAAAGGGGCGCGGCCTCCCTTTCCCGCTCTGCAGATGCACCACACCTCCATTCAGTCCAAGGCGGGGAAATCCATGAGGATAATCACCGGCGCATTCTGCCACGAGACCAGTACCTTCACCCCGGTGGAAACCACCTGGGAGAGCTATCGCAACGAGCGCTTCGGCTACCTGCGAGGCGACGAGCTTCTGCGCAAATTCAGCGGCACCAACACTCCCATCGGCGGGTACGCCGAGGGAGCCCGCGCCCACGGCTTCGAGCTCCTGCCCACCATCTATGCCAACCCCTACCCGAGCGGTCCGACGCCGCGGGGTATCTTCGACGCGGTCCTGGACGAAATGCTGGAGGGCATTTCCAAGGCAGGCCGCATAGACGGCATCCTGCTCGAGCTTCACGGATCGATGGTTGCCGAAGGCATCGAGGACGGAGAGGGCCACATCTTGACGGCCATCCGCCAACTGGTCGGTCCCGGAGTTCCCATCCTGGCTCAACTGGACATCCACTCCAACGTCTCGCAAACCATGGTGGAAAAAGCGGACGTCCTGGTGGGGCGCGAAACCTACCCCGAAATCGACCAGGCCGAGCGCGGACTCGAATGCGCCGATATCCTGATGCGCATCCATCGGGAAGGTCTGCGTCCCACCATGGCCCTGAGCAAGCTCCCGATGATCTGGGGTTTGAACCAGGTCACCGCCCACTCACCCATGCGCGAAGCCATTGCCGAACTGCACCGGATCGAGGCACGGCCCGGAGTGGTCTGCGGCTCCATTGCCACCAGCTTCCCCCTGGCGGACGTTCCCGACATGGGAGCTTCGGTCTACGTCGTCACCGATTCCGATCAGGCTCTGGCGCAGGCCCATGCCGACGAGTTGGCCGCCTGGATCTTTGACCGCAGGGCAGATTGGCACGTGAAGGTTGCCTCCACCCGGGAGGCACTCGCCGAGGCCGAAGCCGCCGCCCGTTTCCCGGCAATCTTCTCCGACCGCAGCGACAACCCCGGCGGCGGGTCTCCCGGGGACAGCACGGGCATGCTGAGAGCCTTCATGGAGGCCGGGCTCAGAGATGCCTGCATCATTCACATGGTCGATCCGGAGGCGGTCGCGCAATGCCACGAGGCGGGCACGGGCGCCGTCCTGACCCTTGATGTGGGCGCAAAATCCACCCCCTTGCAGGGGGACCCCCTGACCATGGAGGCCAGGGTAGTCGGCCTTTCCGACGGCCGTTTTCGCTTCGAAGGACCCCGCAACGCAGGTCTGGAAGGCGATTCGGGACCCTCCGCCCACATTGTGCAGGACGGGGTTCACGTCATCCTGGTGAGCAAGCGGGAGCAGCCTTTCGACACCGCCCTGTCCCGATCCCTGGGTCTGACGCCGCAGCGCATGCGCTACATCGGAATCAAATCGGCCACCCATTACCGGGCCGCATTCGAGCCTTGGGCGGGAGCCATCTACCCCGTCTCCGAGCCCGGAGTGCACAACCCGGCCGCTGGAGACCTGAAGTTCCACAATCTGGGGCGCAAGGTGTATCCCCTGGACGAATGGCCCTAGCAGCCCGGATGGACTTTTTCAACGGGCTGCTGAGATCGAACCCCGACCAGTAGGAGATGGAGCATGACCGAGCCCAAGATGCCCGCCCACGGAAGTCCCTGGACCGAGGTCAGAGTCCGGATGGAAGCAGCGCGCAAAGGCGATCGCCCCTGGTACGGTGAGCGCATGTTCCTCGGAGGGAGCTACTTCGGCGGCGAGGAGATTCTGGCGGTGGCCAACGAGGCCTACCAGAGCTACATCAACCACAATGCCCTCTACGCCACCAAGCTGTTTCCCAGCCTGGTGCGCTACGAGAAGGACCTGGTCGAGGCGCTGCTGGAGATGCATCGCGCGCCCGGGGGCGCCGGCGGCAGCATCACCAGCGGAGGCACCGAAAGCATCTTCATGAGCGTGAAGACGGCACTGGCCTGGGCGCGCGACCACCTGCCCCAAGCCGGGGCTCCCGAGATCATCGTGCCTCACGCTGCCCACCCGGGCTTCGACAAGGCGGCTCACCTGATGGGAATCGAAACGGTGCGCCTGGAAAGGAACGTAGATTTTCGCGCCGACCTGGAGGCCATGGCTGCAGCGGTCAATCACAACACCATCCTGCTGGCCGCCTCGGCGCCCTCCTATCCCTTCGGGGTGACCGATCCCGTCGGCGAAATCGCCTCCCTGGCCGCCGAAAACGGCCTCTGGCTGCACGTAGACGCATGCAACGGCGGCTTCGTCTTCCCCTTCGCCCGCAAGCTCGGCTATTCCGTTCCCGAATACGACTTCGCCCTCCCCGGCGTCACCTCAATCTCGGTGGACGTGCACAAGCTGGGCTACGCCAACAAGGGGGTTTCCTCGCTCCTCCTGCGCGACGCAGGCCTGGAAGAGTATCAGCGCTACACCTTCGACGCCTGGCCCTCCGGCCTCTATTCCACCCAGAATCTCCTGGGCTCGCGCTCGGGTGGCGGGCTGGCCTCGGCCTGGGCGGTAATGAACTGCCTGGGGGAGGAAGGATACCGCGAAATCGTCGCCGCCATTCTCGCCGTCCGCGACTGCTTTGCCGAGGGGATCAGGGCGATCGAAGGGCTCGAGATCTGGGGCGAACCCCATGCCTACCTGCTCGCGTTCGGCTCGGGGTCCTTCGACATATTCGCGGTGGACGAGGGGATGGCCGCACGCGGGTGGCTCGGCTCCCGCCTGGCGGACCCCCCGGCGATCCATCTGTTCTTCGACAAGTCGCATGAAGGCAGCGCAGATGGCTACATCAAGGACCTCGCCGAGGTGGTCGCAGGGGTAAAGGAAGGAAAAATCCGCAGCAGGGGCCGCCAGGCCCTATACGCCCGCTAGTGCCTAGGCTGGAGCGGTCCCGGCGGATGCCGGCTGGATCAGCTCGAGGGCGATGCCGTCGGGGCCGTTGAAATAGACGGCCTTCGACCCTTTGTTCATCCCGAAGGTTATTTCCACGGGGGGAGCCTTGAATCGCACCCCCTTCTCCTTCAAACGCCGATAGTCCGCCTCGATATCCTCGACCTTGAAACTCAGGTGAGCCGCTCCGGGCCGGCAGGTCGCCGTCGAAACCGGCTCTCCTTTCGGCTTGACGTATTCGATGAGCTCCAGGTTCTCGCCGCTTTCGGGATAACTGAGGAAGGCTATCTCCAATACCGCGTCGTTGTACCCCGTCACCGTGCGGATGTAGTCGAAATCATAGGTCCCGCCTCCGATGCGCTTCATTCCGAAAAGGTCGACAAAGAACTTCTCGGCCGCGGCGATGTCGGAAACGGTGAAACTCGTGTGGTGGAAATGGACGCCCATGGTTTCTCTCCTGGAGTAGTGCCCAGCCCTATGGAAGGCTTGGCATCGTTGACGAGGTTTTGAATATTTGCCCACGTGAAAATGCCAGCGGGGAAACGAAGGACCGATAAAAGCGGCAGCAAGAGCGGCTCGTCCGGACCCTCCTTTCAAGTCCCGGTGGGGTATTCCCTGTACAGGCGAGAGGATCTCGCAATCATCAATGGCTCCCCTAGCGAAAGATCAGGTGAAAAATGACCAGGTCTCCTGTTAAAATCGGCATCGTCGGCTGCGGCAGCATCAGCAGCACCTATTTCAGGATTGCCGGGACCTTCGATATCCTCGAGGTGGTTGCCTGCGCCGACCTGGTGGCCGAGCGGGCAAGGGCGCAGGCCGGGGAGTTCGGCGTGGCCCGCGCCTGCACGGTTGAGGAAATGCTCGAGGACCCGGAGATCGAGGTGGTGGTCAATCTCACCGTTCCGAAAGCACACGCCGACATCGGCCTCGCCGCCCTCGAGGCCGGCAAAAGCGTGTACAACGAAAAGCCTCTGGCCGTCACCCGCGAAGAGGGGCAAAAGATGATCGAGCTGGCCCGTCGGAAGGGAGTTCGCATCGGCGGGGCTCCGGACACCTTCCTGGGGGGAGGGCTGCAGACCTGCCGCAAGGTGATCGACGACGGATGGATCGGCGAACCCGTGGCGGCCACGGCCTTCATGATGGGCCGAGGCCACGAGCGCTGGCATCCCGATCCAGCCTTTTTCTACCAGCCGGGCGGAGGCCCCATGTTCGACATGGGGCCATACTACCTGACAGCCCTGCTGGCCCTCCTCGGCCCGGTGCGCCGGGTCACCGGGGCCGCCCGCCGCACCTTCGCAGAACGAACGATCACCAGCGAGCCCAGGTACGGGGAGAAAATCCAGGTGGAGATACCCACCCACATCGCCGGCCTGATGGACTTTGCCGCCGGAGCCATCGGCACCATCATCACCAGCTTCGACGTGTGGGGAGGCCAGTTGCCGCGCATCGAGGTCTACGGTACCGAAGGTACCCTGGGGGTACCCGATCCCAACAGCTTCGGCGGACCCGTGCTCATCAAGCGCGCCGACTCCTGGGAAGAGATGCCACTCAGCCACGGATACATCGAAAACAGCCGGAGTATCGGCGTGGCCGACCTGGCCAGTGCCCTGCGCTCGGGCCGTGAGCACCGGGCCACCGGCGAGTTGACCTACCACGTCCTGGATCTCATGCACTCCTTCCACGAAGCTTCCGAGCAGGGAAGACACATCGACCTGGAGAGCACCTGCTCCCGGCCGGCACCGCTGCCCATGGGACTGAGGCCTGGCGAGGTGGATGCCTGAAATTACCCGCCGGATTTCTCCCCCTCACGTCCCTGATCACCTCTGTCGGCCGCCGCCATTCCGGCCGCTTCGTCCACGTAGAGGAGGATCAGCAGGCCGGCGAGGAAGAACAACAGTATGGTGGCGATACCCACTCTCTGGGAGGCGAAAACCCGGGTCAGTTCGCCAAGAAGAAGGGGTCCCAGAAAAGCCGTGGCCTTCCCCGAGAAGGCAAAAAGGCCGAAGAATTCGTTTTCCTTGCCGCGGGGCACGAAGCGCCCCATGAGAGACCGGCTGGCGGCCTGGTTGGGCCCGGAGAAAATTCCCATCACGATGGCAGCCGCCCAGAAAATGGCCCTGTCATCGGTAAGTATGGCTGCAACTCCTGCCAGAATCAGGCCTACGAGACTGATCTGGATGGTCCTTTTTCCCCCGAGCAGATCGTCGAGGAAACCCAGGGCGAAGGCACCGAGGCCCGCGGCGATATTCAGCACGACGCCGAGAACCATGATTTCCTCGAAGGAAAAGCCGAAAGTTCCGGCCGCGTAGATGCCCCCGAAGGCAAAGAGGGTGACCAGGCCGTCGTTGTAGAACAGCCTGGCGACCAGGAATTTGACGATCTCGCGGTAGTGTCTGACCGTTCCAAGGGTCTCCCTCAACTGGTTGAAAGAGGCGGACACCGGGTTCTTCCCAGGTGCATAGGGCCGTCTCTTCTCCTTGACCCAGAGGAAAATCGGGATGCTGAATAGGGCGAACCACCCGGCCACCAGCAGGTTGGTAGCCCGGACGTTCTCACCGGACTCACGGCTGAGACCGAACCAGGGATCGTCGGGATTGACGAAGCCCACCATGGCAATTGCCATGGCCAACAGGCCGCCGACGTATCCCAGTGACCAGCCGTAACCCGAGATGCGGCCGATCTTCTCAGCTGGAGCTATGTCCGGCAGGTAGGCGTTGTAGAAGACGATCCCCATTTCAAAGGCAATGTCTGCGACGACGAACCAGACAAGGGCGAGCATCACCTGCCCCGGCTGGACCGAGAAGAGAAAAGCCGAGCCCGTCACCGCGACGGCGGTAGCAATGAACAGAAAGAGTTTGCGGTATCCGCCGTGGTCGGCCAGGGCCCCCATGATGGGCGAGAGCAGGGCTACTGCCAATGCCGCGATGGCCACTCCTCTCGACCACATGGTAGTGCCGGTGAGTTCGTCGGGGGCGATCGCCTTGGTGAAGTAGGTGGCATAGATGAAGGTCACTACCAGGGTCGTAAAGGAGGAATTGGCGAAGTCGTACATGGACCAGGCAAAAACCGCGCGCCTGTCATAGGAAGAGGAGGAAGTCATTTTCACTATCTCATGCCGAGTAGTCCGGGGCGCCGGCCTGGCGCCCCATGTCACGCGAAACGATTCCCCGGGGTCCTGCCATCCGGCAAATCCCCGGAGCGGAATCGACCGCTTCCCTCCAAAGATAGCATATAAGGGTCCCGCGGCATAAGGCCGGACTTTCGGTCGTATTGACAGCCATCCGATTTTTAGGTATCTATGAGTTGTATCCAATTCCCCTGACATTGATTTCCGCCTTTCCGCACAGCCCTGAATCTCCTCTGCTGCTGCGAGTACCTCGATGAAATACCTGCTTACCGGAGGAGGAACCGGCGGCCACGTCTATCCGGCACTGGCTCTTGCAGACGAGATCAGACGTCACCGGCCGGATGCCGAATTCCTCTACATAGGACTGGCGAAAAAACTCGAGTCCTGGGTTGTGCCTGGTAGGGGCTATCCCATCCAATTTGTCCACTCCCGTCCCTGTCCTCGATCCTCTTCTCCCTGGTCCTGGCTGGCCTTTGCCCTCGCCCTGGGCCTCGGGGTGGTGAAGGCCGTTTTCCTGGTGCTGCGCTTCCGTCCCCAGGTCATAATCGGAACCGGTGGCTATGCCAGCGCACCGGCCCTGTTCGCCCATGGCTTCCTGGGAAAACTGGGACTGTCCAAGGCCAAGGTCTTCATCTACGAACCCAACGCCTTCCCCGGGATGCTGAACCAGGTGGTGGGCCGGCTGGCGGACCGCATCGGCCTGGCCTTCGAGCAGGCTGCCCGCTGGTTCGACATGAGGCGGGTGGCGGTGGTCGGATACCCGGTGCGCCGCGAGCTGCTGAACCTGGATCGCCGGGCTTCCCGGCAACGACTGGGAATCGCCGCGGACAAGCAGGTTGTCCTGGTCTTTGGCGGATCCGGGGGCGCCCGGGCGATCAACGAGGCTGTGACCGACGCCCTGCCACTGCTACAGGATCGTTCGGACCTTCTGATCCTGCATATTACGGGCCGTTATGCCGGTCCGGATTACAATGCTCCCAGAGACACCGAGAGACGCATTGTGCAGCTGCGTCTGAAGGGCGATATATCCGGGTGGTACAGGCGCTTCGACTACATGGAGGAAATCCAGGACGCCTATGCGGCTGCGGACCTGGTGGTTTGCCGGGGCGGGGCAAGCACGCTGACCGAAATCTGCATCTGCGGACTCCCCGCCCTTATCGTGCCTCTGGCCACGGCCTCGGAGGATCACCAGGCGCTGAATGCCCGCGAACTCGAGCGCTCCGGGGCTGCACGGGTAATTTACCAGGAAGCCTTCTGGTCAGACGGCGGGGTCCGCAGCGGGGTGGACGGCCGCCGCCTGGCCGGGGAAATTCTCGAGATTCTCGACGCTCCACAAAAGCGCCGCGCCATGGCCGCCGCCGCAAGCTCGGTGCCCCTGAAGAACAGCCTGCAACTGATGCTGGGCGAAATCGAGAGGATGGTCCAGGGCCGGCGGACCTCCTCCCTCAGCCTGGAGTTCCCCCTTCCTTCAAATGAGCTGCCCGGAGATCCGAATGCCCTTTTGGGCTGGGTCCGGCAGCGCATCGAGGAAGCAGGCAGCATCGATAATCTGGAGCTGGAGGAGTGGGTCTACTGGTGCTACCAGGCCGACCGCCTGCTGGTCGACGATGGATGGTACGAGATCCCCCTGGGACGCCGCAACGTCGGGATAAAGCTGGCGGGTCTCCTCAAATACCAGAAACGACTGCCCCTGCTTTTGAAAATTCTGCGGGACAGGAGACGCGCGGGAGTTCTCCAGCGTCTCTTCGGAGGAGATTTCATCCATGGAGGAATTCTACGGCGCAATGCCATCGAGTTCGGCGTCGGGATGTTGGGAGCCGGCGACGATGAAGTCGAGGAGGCATTGCTGGAGTCCCTCAAGAACGATCCCTACTTCGAAGTACGCGCTGCCGCCGCCAAGGCCCTGGGGCAACTCTTCGACACCGGTGAGCCCATCGAAGCGGCCCTGCTGAAGGCCCTGGGAGATCGCTCGCCCGGGGTTGTCATCCAGGCCATCCGCGCTCTGGGGCGCATCGGAACGAGGCCCGGCATCCTGGGCCACCTCGAGAGATTCTATCTGCACGGCAACTGGCAATTCCGCCAGGAAGTAACCACCGCCCTCAAACTTCTGGTCCAACGCGGGGTCCTGACCCCGGATGAAGTCATGGCGGCGGCCGACCAGATCCTGGTCAGTTCACCTTACTTCGAGCCTGGATTTCCGCTGGCGGAAAACCTGCGCGAGCTGGTCGAATTCATCGACAGAGCCGCCGCGGACAAATCCGGGAGGCGCAAAGCCCTCGAACGCTAGGTATGCGGGAATGTTCTACTATCTAGGCGCATATTTGTACGAAACTGTGGACGCGCTGTCGTTTCTGCGGTTGCTCAACTCGATCAGCTTCCGGGCCATCGTCGGGGCCATAACCGCGTTGCTTTTCACCATACTCTTCGGCGGCCGCATAATTCTCCACTTCTACCGCGCCGGACAGCGGGACACACCTCGCCAGTACGCCGATTTTTCCTCCGGCGCCAACCAGGTCAAGACTCATGGCGGCGGATTGATCGTGGCCGCCGTGCTCCTGAGCGTCCTGCTCTGGTGCAAACTGCACAGCGTCTTCGTATTGCTCTGCCTTGGCGCGGTCCTCTGGTTTGCGGCATTGGGCTGGATAGACGACCACCTGAAGGTGCGGCACGGCAGCAGCGACCGGGGATTGTCCGAAGCCGCCAAACTGGCCCTTCAGGGTACCTTCGCCGGCTTTCTGGGCCTGGTTTACGTGGTGGAAGAACTCTCGCCCCTTCCACCCGGGCTGGCCACTCAGCTCTGCATACCATTCTTCAAAAATCCCGTTGTGGACCTTTCCTGGGGATACATCCCCTTCATCATCTTCACTGTCGTGGCCATCTCCAATTCCGTCAACATAGCGGACGGCATCGATGGGCTCGCCGTTGTTCCCGTATCCTTCGCGGTGGCTGTATTCGGAATCTTCGCCTATGTGTCCAGCCACGCGGGAATTTCGGAATTTCTCATCTATCCTTTCATGCCGGGGGTCGGCGAGGTGGCGATAGTTTGCTCGATCGTGTTCGGAGCCTGCCTCGGTTTCCTCTGGTTCAATTCCTACCCCGCAAACGTCATCATGGGAGACACCGGTTCCATGGCCCTGGGAGGATTGCTCAGCACCGCGGCCGTGCTCGTCAAGCAGGAATTCCTTTTCCTGATAGTGGGGGGGATCTTCGTAGGCGAGGCGCTTTCCGTCCTGGTTCAGGGGAAGATGGGGATTAAGTGGCTGGGACGGCGCTATTTCGAGAGGGCCCCTATCCATCACCATTTTCAGGCTAGAGGCCTGGCCGACACCAAAATCGTCATTCGTTTCTGGATTATCGCGGGAATTCTGGCTCTGTGCAGCCTGGCCACACTCAAAATCCGCTGACCGACAGGGCTTCGGCGGCACAAGCCCTGCCTTACAACATACTCAGGCCGAGCAAGCACAGAGAAATAACGACCACCGCCACGAGCATGCCTATCCACACCGGCATTCCCGCCTGCCGGCCCCCGCCGACCTCTTCGGCATAGCGGCAGTATTCCCGCGACATCATGGAATAGCCCGAGACCAGAGCGATTATGACCGCGAGGAACGGAAAGACGAAGTGCAAGGTCCCGGGTGACAGGGCGCTGGTCATGCTCAGGCCGTAGGATACCGCGTTCACCAGCAGGCTGTGCTGGCGGGACAGGACGGCGTAGACCAGGACGGCAATGCTGAACGAGGCGACGGTAAGCGCGGCGAAGGCTTCGAGCATGGGTACATGGACGACGAATACCAGCAGACCGACCCCGATGAGTTGATGTATCCACATGCCTGCGTAGGCGAAGAAGAAAGCCGGCCGATGCGGCGATGCAAGGCCCAGGAGGTGTTGCGAGAAGCTTGGACGAGCAGCCATGGATTCCCTGGTGAATCTGTCTTGGGGAGGAAGTTTTGAGGGTGCCCGAAGGTAGTCCTGGAAATGGTGGATGTCAAGAATGACGGGTTCGTGGACTGTTCCCGGTCCGCCCTGCTGATTCAGCCCAGGATCTGGACCGATCCCATAGGGGGGCCAACCTTCAAGCCGTCGTCCTCGGCCGGTGGATCTTTCGGGCTCTCGCAATCAAATCATCGCATTGGATCGATCTTCCAAAAATTTCCTTTCCTGCCATGCTCGACATCCCCATAGAGCAGATTAAAGGTATCAGCAGCAAGCGCGGCGACGCTCTGAGAGGAGCGGGAATCCGCACCGTGGGCGACCTATTCTACCACCTGCCGCGGCGATACCTGGACCGAAGTCGAATCCTTCCGATCGACCAGCTGCCTCTGCACCGGGAGGTGACCCTTCTCGGCAGGGTCAGGCAGGGGCGCTTTGTGCCCGGGCCGAGGCCCAGGTTCACCCTGATTGTGGCAGACGACAGCGAAGAGATGGCCTGTGTCTGGTTTCACGGCGCGAGGTATATGCGGCACAACTTCAAGGAAGGCGATGTCCTGGCACTGAGCGGCAGGGTGGAAAGATATCAGGGCAGTCGCCAGATGGTGCATCCGGAGTACGAGTTCGTTTCCGAATCTGGGGAGCAAAACCTCCTGCACACCGGGGTGATCGTGCCCCTGTACACCACCAGCGCCGACATGAAGGACAGGGGGCTGCGCAGCCGTACCTTCCGCCGCCTGATGTTCGAAGCCCTGGAAACCTTCGGGGACGAAATACGCGATGAGCTGGAGTTGGATGTCCGGGAGCGGCTTGCTCTCCCGGGCTTGGCGCAAAGCCTGCGCCGGGTGCATTTCCCACGGTCCATGGAGGATGTGATCCAGTCGCGAAGGAGGTTGGCATTCGACGAGTTCTTTCGCCAGCAACTGAAGCTGGCGCGCCGGCGACGCGACCGCATCGCCGGGAGAGAGGGCATTGTCTTCAAGAGGAGCGAAAGCCTGGTGCCCGCCCTGGTCAAATCCCTCCCCTTTGACCTCACTCATGCCCAGCAGCGGGTAATCGAAGAAATTCTGCGGGACATGGCCCAGCCCTTTCCGATGAGCCGGCTGCTGCAGGGAGATGTGGGAACGGGAAAGACGATTGTCGCCTTGTGCGCGATGCTGAATGCCGTGGACAATGGCCGCCAGGCCGCACTGATGGCCCCTACGGAAATCCTGGCGGAGCAGCACTTCTTGAATATCAGGTCCCTGGTGGAGCCCCTGGGGATCGAGGTGGTGCTGTTGGTCGGGAGGCAAGGGACCGCCCTGCGCCGGGAGCTGCTGCACGGCGTGCGGACCGGTGTCCCCGACATCGTCGTCGGCACCCACGCACTGATTCAGGAAGAGGTCGAGTTCCCCCGCCTGGGCCTGGTGGTGGTCGACGAGCAGCATCGCTTTGGCGTGGCGCAGCGCTCCGAGCTTTCGGGCAAGAGCCGTCTGGCCGATGTGTTGACCATGACCGCCACCCCGATTCCCCGCACCCTTGCCCTGACCCTCTACGGCGACCTGGACGTATCGGTGGTGGACGAACTTCCTCCCGGACGCAAATCTGTGCGCACGGTCCTGCGCCGGGTGGACAGGCGCGAACGGGTCTTCGCTTTTGCTGCCGACCAGATCCGCGGCGGCCGCCAGGCCTACGTGATCTATCCAGTTGTGGAGGAGGCTGAAAACCGCGATCTCAAGTCTGCCCTCGAAGCCTGCGACGAGCTGCAGAGCGGTCTTCTGCGCGAATTCAAGGTGGGACTGCTGCACGGCCGCATGAGGCCCGACGAGAAGAGCGGCGTGATGGAGGGCTTCAAGGAAGGAGAGGTCCAGGTGTTGGTCAGTACTACCGTAATCGAGGTAGGGATAGACGTGCCCAACGCCACCCTGATGATCGTCGAATCCGCCGAGCGCTTCGGTCTGGCGCAGTTGCACCAGCTGCGAGGCCGGGTCGGAAGGGGTGCGCTGCAGTCCTACTGCATTCTGATTACCGGGAAAGATTGCGCGGAAGGCTCCGATGCGATCCACCGGCTGCGCACCCTTTGCCGGACGCACGACGGTTTCGAAATTGCCCGGACGGATCTGGAATTGAGGGGGCCCGGCGAGTTGTTCGGCACAAGGCAGGCGGGGCTGCCCGAGTTCGCCGTCGACGATCTGGTGGAGGGCGAGGAACTGCTGGAGCTTGCCCGGCGGGAGGCCGGAAGGGTTGTGGGAAGGTCCTGAGGAATCGTTCTTTCGAGATCGTTGAAAGCGAGATCGCCAATGTCCACCGTACGCGTCGCAACTTTCGATGGCCCCGGGGCCAGGCCCAGGATCAGGACCGTGCCCCGGCCGCGCGTTCCGCACAAGGCGGCATTGATACGAATCGATGCCTGCGGCGTCTGCGGAACGGATATGCACATTCTCAGGGGCCATTGGCCCGGGTCCCTGCCCTGGCCGTTTACCTTGGGACACGAACTGGCCGGGGTGATCGAGGAAAAAGGGCCGGGACTCGAAGCGGACTTCATGGGCAATCCTTTGAGCGTTGGAGCCAAGGTCATGCTTCCGCCGCTGATGCCCTGCGGCGAGTGCCACTACTGCCTGCACTACCCGCAAAATGCCAACCGCTGTCTGAATCCAACCTACTACGGCCGATACCTGCCCTTCTCGAAGCCGCCGCATTTGTGGGGCGGCTGGTCCGAAATGGTCTACGTGGACCTGGAGATGCTGCCGGCCACCAAGATCTATCGCCTGCCGGACAGCATGCCCCTGATGCTGGGGTCGCTTTCAGAGCCGCTCACCTCCTGCATCCGCGCCTTGAACAGGGCAATTGGAGTGCAGGGATTCCGGATCGGGGACACTGTGGTTGTTCAGGGATCGGGCCCCATTGGACTGTTGATGGTCGCCGCCGCGCGCGAGATGGGAGCCGGCCGGGTGGTGGTGGTGGGAGCTCCCGAAGAACCTCGTCTGGCCCTCTGCCGCCGCTTCGGAGCCGAGGAGACGGTTTCGATCGAGACCTTCGATACGGCGCAGGAGCGCATCGATGCGGTGCGCGACAGGGTCGGCGGTTTCGGAGCGGACGTGGTTGTCGACTGCAGCGGACATCCTTCAGCGGGTCCGGAGGGAATCGAGATGCTGCGCGATGGCGGGACCTATGTGGAGATGGGCCAGTTTACCGACGCAGGATCCATAGACACCAACTGGCACCGCATATGCGCCAAGGACATCAATCTTCTGGGAAGCTGGGCCTTTACCGCCAACGACATTCCCCTGGCGATCGACATGCTGCAGCGCGCCCGGGACCGCTACCCATGGGGAGACATGCAGACCCGGTTCCCCTTTACCGAGGAGGGTATCGAGGAAGCAACCGAGAGCGTCCTTGCCATGCGATGCGTCAAAGCGACCATCGTGCCGAATGGGGGAGGAGGGGAATGAACCACGGGACAGCATCGTTCCCGCCGCGCGGGTCTTACTCTATGCTCGCCAAGCCCAGGCGGAAAATCTCCACAATGCTGTCCGCCTCGTCCTCGGTCAGAACCAGCGGGGGCGCCACCAGGAAGACGCTCTCGGGCCCTACCATGGCGCGGCTCATGCGCCCCACCAGCATTCCCTCTTCCTTCATCTTCTCCTGCACCAGCGCAGCGCGTCCCGCGTCGAGCATCTCTCCGTCCGCGCCTACAAGTTCCACCCCGATCATCATTCCCTTCCCCCGCACGTCGCCAAGGAAGGGGGATTCGAGCGCCTGCAGCTTTTCCAGGAGATAGGCTCCCACGGTGGCGGCGTTCTCCCACAGCCTTTCGCGGACGAGGATGCCGACCGCGGCACTGGCCGCTGCGCAGCATACCGGATGGCCGCCGCAGGTGGAAATCTGGGCGAACTCCCGCTCCTCCCCCGGTGTCCCCATAAAGACCTCGAAGACCTCTGAAGTAACCGTGCATGCCCCAAGGGGCAGGTAGCCGCTGGTCACGCCCTTGGCTGTTATCATTATGTCGGGAACCACATCCCAGTGCTCCGCAGCGAAAGGTCTCCCGGTGCGGCCGAACCCTGTGATCACCTCGTCGAGGATGAGCAGAATACCATAACGGTCGCAGATCCGGCGCAGTTTGGGAAGATACTCGTCGGGGGGCACGAGCACGCCTCCGCCGCCGATTATAGGCTCGGCAATTACCGCGGCGACCGTGCCCGCTCCTTCCCTGATGATGACCTCCTCGATCTCTTCGGCACAGGCCACGCCGCAGGAGGGATAGTCCAACTTCAGGGGACAGCGGTAGCAGTAAGGCGGGTCCACGTGCAGAAATCCGGGGACCAGGGGCTCGAACCGGTTGCGCCGTCCCACCTGCCCCGTGGCCGACAGGGCCCCCATGGTAAAGCCGTGATAGCCCTGATAGCGCGAGATGATCTTGTAGCGTCCCTCGCCGGGGTACTTCTGCCTGCCGTACTGGCGGGCGATCTTGAGCGCTGTTTCCGCGGCCTCGGATCCGCTGTTGATGAAGAAGGTATGCTGCAGATCTCCGGGAAGGATCCGGGCGAGTTGCGCGGACAACCGGGCTGCCGGCTCGTTGACCATGGCATGTGAGGAGAAGGGCAGTTTCTTCATCTGGTCGAAGGCGGCCTCCGCGATTTCATCGCGCCCGTAGCCCAGAGTCACGTTCCAGATCCCTGCGATAGCGTCTATGTAGGACTTGCCGTTTCCGTCCACGATGTGGACTCCTCTGCCCTCGTTAACCAGCAGCAGGTCCCGCTCCTTCAGAAGCTGGTGCTGCATCATCGGGTGCCAGACATGGGCGCGGTCCTGCTCTATGATTTCCTGGTGGTCGAAGCCTTCCATCGGCGGCATAGTCGTCCCCTCTGTGAGTGAATACCGGACCTGCGAATGAATTCGCTGCATCTGCCCCTTAAACTAAGGAACTGCCTGCTCCCGATCAACGCGGGGCGCCGCTTGACACGGCCGGAAATTTGCCGTACCTAGCGCGCCCATCGAAGCCGCCTTTCTTTCCACTTGCCGGGCAAGAGAGCAACCCCGCGGCCACTGGGGCGGCGGCGGGAAGGCGGCAGAGATCCGCGGCCTGGCTGTCGATGAGCCGCTGAAAATTCTGGAGGAGGCAGCTGACTTGGCAATTGAACCCCTGGTTTCCCCGGACGAGTTCGCCGGCATTGAAGGAGTCACGCACCTGTGCACGGGCGGAGAGGCGCCATGGCTCAAAAGGCACGATGCGGCGTATGCAGACTTCGTCCGCTTGAAGAGTGGCGGAGCGCCGGGCAGGAGCCGGATGCTGGAGGGGGTGGAACGCTGTCGCCGCAAGATGGGGCGCCTCTGGGGAGTTCCCGCCGATCGCATCGGGTTCATGCCCTCGGCTTCAGAGGGGCTGAACTGGCTGGCGCGCGGAATCGCGTGGCGGCCGGGAGACAACATCGTCACCTCCGATCTGGAATTCCCCTCCGTCGCGTATGCCTGGCGAGGATTGCGCCACGAGGGCGTTGAGGTGAGAAGGGTCGCTCACCGGAACTGGGTGGTGACCGAGGAAGATCTACTGGAAGCCGTCGATTCCCGCACCCGGGTTCTCGCCCTGAGTCAGGTGAGCTTTTTTACCGGGCAGTGCCTCAACGTGGAGCAGCTCTCGGAAGGCGTACGTCCCCTGGGGGTCCTCACGGCGCTGGATGCAACCCATGCCTCCGGCGTGGTCGAAGTGCCGGCGGCTCTCACCGACCTGTGCGTCAGCAGCTCCTACAAGTGGTTGCTCGCAACTCACGGGCTGGCGTCGTGCTATCTGAGCGAGCGCGCCGAAGCTCAGGTGGAGGCCACCTGTTTCGGTTGGCACAACCTGGCCGCGTCGAGGGACTGGAGAACCAGATGCCCGCCGGAGGTTGCCGTCTTGCCAATGCCCGAGAAGCTGGAGCCCGCCAACACGGCGATGCTGGTGGCCTTGTTGCTCGATAAATCCCTCGACCTGATCCTGGAAATCGGAATCGGGCGGATCCAGGCCCATGCGCGCGCGCTGTCCGAACGCATCAGCTCCGATCTCGAGCAGCTTGGACATTCCGTGATTTCCCCCTCCGTATATGGGTCCCGTTCCGGCAATACAAGCTTTCTGGCCACCGATGCCGAAGGGGTGCAGGATCGGCTTGCCCGCCATCGAGTCCTGGTGTGGGGGGACTCCGGCCGGGTGCGGGTGTCGGGCCATCTCTACAACGGCGAAGAGGATGTGCTGCGCTTCGTGGAGGCCATGAAAAAAATCGGATGAAAGGAAGCAGGTCCGGAACGTGGACGACCTTACCGACGGGCCCCTGGACGATTGCGGCTGTCCTCTCGCATGGCCGGTTGTCTTATCTTTCCGCAGTACTTAAGTTTATTTCCCTGATCTTTGTATAGGTGGTCCATTACAACCCTCCTTCAAGTGAGTGAATCCACCTCGTGAAAGCCATTCGCTTCCATCGCCATGGTGGTCCTGAGGTACTGAGCTACGAAGATCTGCCCGATCCTGTTCCTGCGGCCGGGCAGGTTATCGTCGAGATCGATGCCATCGGCTTGAATTACATCGATACCTACTTCCGCGAAGGCCTCTACCCGGTGGACCTGCCCTGTACTCCCGGGATGGAAGCCGCCGGAACCGTCGCGGCAGTGGGGGCCGGGGTGACCCTGTTCAACCCTGGTGATCGGGTGGCCTGGGCGGGCGTCATGGGCTCCTACGCCGAATTGGCGGCGGTGCCGGCCGAGCGTCTGGTGCCCTTGCCCGACGAAGTGGACAGCGAGATGGGCGCCGCCGCCATGCTGCAGGGGATGACCGCCCACTATCTGGCTCACAGTACCTTTCCCCTGGACGAGGGCCACACCGCCCTGGTGCACGCTGCAGCCGGCGGCGTTGGTCTGCTGCTGGTGCAGATGGCCAGGCGAGCGGGAGCGCGGGTGATCGGAACGGTTTCCACCGAGGAAAAAGAGCAGTTGGCCCGCCAGGCCGGCGCCGACGAGATCATCCGCTATACGGAACAGGATTTTGCCGAGGAGGTAATGCGGCTGACCGCTGATAGAGGTGTGGACGTGGTTTACGATTCGGTGGCCAGATCGACCTTTGAAAAGGGATTGAATGTGCTGCGGCCCAGGGGCTACATGGTGCTCTTCGGGCAGTCCAGCGGACCCCTAGAGCCCATCGATCCAGCCATTTTGAACACCAAGGGCTCGCTTTTTCTGACTCGTCCATCCCTGGTTCATTATGTTCAAAGCCGCCAGGAGCTGCTCGCCAGGTCCGGTACGGTTCTGGATTGGATTGGGCGCGGGGAACTCGACCTGCGAATTGGCCATCGCTTTGAACTGGCTGCCGCGGCGGATGCCCACCGGGCTTTGCAGGGCAGGAAGACCAGTGGCAAGGTCCTGTTGTTGCCCCGTTGAAAACCATTCGATTCTCCGGGTGAGGTGGCTCGGCACGTCCTTGCCTGGTCCAGCCCACCCTCCTCCCGGAAGACCTTGACCCATCGCGGGTCAGCTCGCCCCCGGGTATTCCGGGAGACCGGGGCATTGTTCCGTCCTTCCCGGATGGGGTCGCAGACCCGATACATACGCGAATCTTCCGCGGAAGGCAATTTTCCTTCAAAGGAGTGCAGGATGGAGAACAGTCCAGAATCCCGGAGCGAAGTTCCCGAGGACAATCATGCCCATTCCGGTGAAAGCAGCGAGGCGAAGGACGATACCAATGCGGCCACGGGGGGCGCTCCCCCTCCGGCCACATCCCCTGCTGACAAGCCATTCGCCCGCATGCTCGAAGAGGACGGGGAACGCCGGGAGGGCCGGGATGTGAACAAGGGAGACAGAGTCAGCGGGGTCCTCGTCAAGGTCGAAGCTGAAAACAGCTTCGTCGACTTTGGCGGACGCTGCGAGGGAACCATCAAGACCGCGGAGCTCCAGGACGAAAAGGGTGAACTGCATTTTTCCCCAGGGGACCCCCTGGAGGTGTATGTTGCCGACGACCAGGACGAAATCCTGTTGACCCGCTCCCTGCGCCTGGCAGACCAGAGCACGGACGTGATCCGCCAGGCATACAGTTCGGGTATTCCGGTAGAGGGCAAGGTCGAGGCGGTAAACAAGTGGGGAGTCGGGGTGAACCTGCGGGGCGGCGTCCGCGCCTTCTGTCCACTATCGCAACTCGAAACCAGGTACGTGGAAAATGCCGAATCCTACCGCGATCGCACCCTGAATTTCAAAATCATCAAGTTTCGCCACCAGGGCCGGGATATCGTTGTCTCCCGCAGGGCTTTGCTCGAGGAAGAGGAGAACAAGGTCTCGGACGCAGTCCGGGCAAACCTCAAGGAGGGGGTAGAAGTGGAGGGGACGGTGACGCGGCTGAAATCTTTTGGAGCTTTTGTAGATATCGGCGGCAACCTGGAGGGCCTCTTGCACGTTTCGGAGCTGAGCCACAAAAGAGTTGAGCATCCGCGCGAGGTGTTGCAGAAGGGGCAGGAGGTGAGAGTGGTCGTCGTCAAGCTCAAAGACCTGGGCGACAAAAGGCGGGAGAGAATCTCGCTCTCCCTCAAGGCTCTGGAGAAAGATCCCTGGGACGAGATCCGCCGGCAGTTTCCCCCCGGATCCGTAGTCAAGGGCAAGATTGACGCGGTGGAAAACTACGGGGCTTTTGTCGAGGTTGCACCCGACGTCCGCGGCATGGTGCACGTATCCGAACTGGCAGAAAAGCACGTGGCTCACCCCGGCGATGTCGTTTCGGTCGGCGACGAGGTTAAGGTTACCGTCCTTGCACTGGACCACCGTCGGCGCCGTCTGAGCCTGTCCATTAAACAGGTCGAAAAGTTTGAGGCGGACAGCAACCTGAAGGAATTTCAAAAAAGTCAGAAAAAGGCCGGAGAGGATTCTCAGAGTGTCAACGCCATGGTGGACGCCCTCCAGCGCGCCAAACTGATCAGCTAGCTCCTGCCGGCGAATTCAAGCCTGCGAAACGAGGGCCTCGAAACCCACCCCTCGCAATACGCCTGAGCGGGTGCAACCCCGTGGGACGGGACGCGGGGCGGCGGCCGAATTCGCGGGGACCTGCCCAGGCAGGCACCAGTCCCTCCCCCTCACCTCGAGACCAATGCACGGCAGGTCCTCGATTCGATCGATGTGCCCGGGTCCTGCATGCCGCGTTTCATCTGGGAACACGTCCAGGTAATGATGCAATCCGGGAAGAATCTTCGCCTCCCTTCAATAATGACCTGGAGACCCGTCACCAGGACAGGCTCATGCTGAAAGAACTCTTTGAATTCGAACGGGAGGGCTATTACGGCTCCTACGGAGGAGCGTTCGTCCCCGAAATTCTGCGGACGACTCTGGACGAGTTGATCGCGGCCTTCGAGGACGCCCGCGGCGATGGGTCCTTCTGGGAGGACTATCTTCATGTGATGCAAACCTATTCATGCCGTCCTACCCCTCTCACCGCGCTGGAAAACCTCAGCGCCGAATTGGGCAGTGCGCAGCTCTACCTCAAACGCGAGGACCTGAACCATACAGGAGCGCACAAAGCCAACAATGTGATGGGCCAGGGGCTGCTGGTGAAGCGCATGGGAAAGAGGCGTGTCATTGCGGAAACCGGGGCTGGCCAACATGGGGTTGCGACGGCGACCATGGCCGCCCGCCTGGGGTTGGAATGCAGGATCTATATGGGTGCCGTGGACGTTGAGCGCCAGCGCCCCAACGTGTTCTGGATGGAGCAACTGGGTGCCGAGGTGGTATCGGTGGAAGACGGATCGGCAACCCTCAAGGACGCCATCAACGAGTGTTTTCGCGACTGGGCCTTCTCCATGGGGGATACACACTACGTTCTGGGAACTGCCTGTGGTCCCCATCCGTTCCCCCAGATGGTGGCCTATTTCCAGCGCGTGATCGGAACCGAGAGCCGGGAGCAGGTTCTTGCCCGCACCGGCAGGCTGCCCGACCGGGTTTACGCATGCGTCGGCGGCGGTTCCAATGCGACCGGCATGTTCCTTGGCTTTCTGGATGACGAGGATGTGGAACTGGTCGGCATCGAAGCCGGAGGCCTGGGTCTGGAGAGCGGCCGTCACGCCGCCCGACTGACGCGGTCGGTCGGGGCCCCCGGGGTGGCCCAGGGCTACAAGACCTTCTTCTTTCAGGACGGCGAAGGTCAAATGCGTCACACTCACTCGGTATCGGCCGGACTCGACTACATCGGCGTAAGCCCCATCCTGGCACATTTGCACGAGATGGGAAGGGTGCGGATCGAAGCAGCCACGGACGCAGAGGTGGTTGAGGCGCTGAAGCGGCTCATGAAGGCCGAGGGCATCATCGGGGCCCTCGAAAGCACCCATGCCGTAGCGGGAGCATTGCGCGAGGCAGGCGAAATGGGCCGGGAGCAAATTGTTCTGATCAACCTGTCAGGGCGGGGAGACAAGGACATCTTCACCATCGGCGACGCACTGGAGGACGAGAATTGGAATCAATTTCTCATGGACAAGGCAGTCAAGTTGCGGACCTGACGGACTACATCCGCGAGCGCCTGGCCACCAGGAGAATTCTCCTCATGACCCACGTGATCGCAGGATATCCTTCCCTGGATGCCAACTGGCAGATGCTGGAAATCATGCAGGAGGTGGGGGTCGACATGGTGGAATTGCAGATGCCATTCAGCGAGCCTGTCGCCGACGGCCCTACCTTCGCCCGTGCCAACCAGCTGGCGCTGCGGCAGGGGATGCGCCTCGAGCAGTATTTCGATTTCATGCGGAGGGCGACCAGCTCATTCGATTTCCCACACCTGATGATGGGGTATTACAACGTGGCATTTCGCCTGGGCCACACTGAATTCTGCGCGCGCCTGAGAGAGGCCGGGGCCGCGGGTTTCATCCTCCCGGACCTGCCATTCGAAGAGTACGGGAATCTGTTTGCCTTGAGCGAGAAACGGCATCTGAGTCCGATTCTGCTCATGGCGCCCACCAATACCAGGGCCCGCATGGAGGCGATCGGCAGGCATTCCCGCGGCTTCGTCTACGCAGTTGCCCGCAAAGGGGTGACGGGCAGGAAGACGGACCTGGACAAGGAGTTGAATTCATTCGTCCGGGAATGTCGCGGCGCCACCGAACTGCCCCTGGGGCTGGGATTCGGGCTGCGGGACGGTGAGGACCTGCGGGGCCTGCAAGGTGCTGTCGAGATGGCGATTGTAGGATCTGCTCTTCTGGAGGAATGGGAGGAAAAGGGAAGGGAAGGATACAGGCGACTTCTCGAAGACTTGGCCGATGGGAGGAAATGACCCGTGAATCTGCGGGACATCCCTGCTCGAGTGCCTGCCTGAGTTCGGCCGGCTCGGCATCCCCTCTCGCGGCGTTACACTCGCCCAAGCGCCCTTCGGGCCAGGAGCTTCTCGTCGCCCTCTCTCCCGAGCCTGCCTGTTCTCGCAGGCACCCGCTCCGCCGTTCAGCCTTTCACTAGTCCATGAGCAGGCCGCCGTTGACATCGATGATCTCCCCGGTAATGTGGCTGGCGTCACCGGAGGCCAGAAACAGGGCGCAGTTGGCGACGTCCTCGGGCCTGCCCTTTTCTCCCAGGGGAACGTCCTCGGCGAGCTCGTTGTGCAGTGGATTGCTCGTCATTTCGGTTGCTATGATTCCCGGGGCTATGCCGTTGACCCTTACCTTGAAAGAGGCCGAGTAGCGGGCCAACCCGAGAGTGAGGGCCAGCACTCCAGCCTTGGCCGCCCCATAGGCCGGACCGGCAACTATTCCTCCTGTTTTGCCTGCCAGGGAAGTCATGTTGACGATGGCTCCGCTCCTCCTGTCCTTCATGTGGCTCAGGGCGGCCTGGGCACAGAGGAAGCAACCTTTCAGATTGACGTCCAGGGTGCGATTCCATATTTCCTCGGTGCAATCCTCAAAGCTGTGAAGGATCAGCAAGCCGGCGTTGTTGACCAGGATATCGAGTCGGCCGAATTCATTCAGGATATACTCGAAGCCGGAGCGAACCGAGCTGCCGGAACTCACGTCCATCTCCAGAGCCAGACTTTCCGTGGGAAGTGCTTCCGCGGTGCGAAGGGCGCTGTCCATTTCGATATCGGCGACGGCAACGCGGGCTCCCTCGCGGGCAAAGACCTTGCAGATTGCTCGGCCGATGCCTCTTCCTCCGCCCGTTACCAGCGCTGTCTCTCCTTGCAGTTTGGCCTTCATCTTCCTCGTCCTCCTTGCGGAGCGTTTACGAGATCTGCATCGTTGAATCCGCTCCCGTACCATTTCCGATCGAGAACATCCGGTTACCAGGAAGCTCCCCTTGGCGCAAGGGGCCCGACGGCGGCAGAATTACCAGCGCCGGTCCCTGTGCCCTGATCCGGAATATACCCGGAAGAAAACCTGTACAGTGAAACGGGAAGAAAACGGTCCGGAGCGGAAAAAGAAGCTAAACAGCCAGGTCCGTAGATCGCAAGCTCAGGACATCAAGATCTTCCGAATTCAGATAACCGTGCCGGCAGGGATCACCGCCCCCTTGGGCACCAGGACGATGCCGTCGCGGATGAAGTAGTTTTCGGCGTCTGCTTCCTTGATTCCGCGGTCGTTGGCGATTATCACCTTCTCGCCGATGCGGGCATTCTTGTCGATGATGGCTCTGCTGATCACCGAATTTGCGCCGATGCCGACGTGCGGTACGCCATTGGCCACGTTTTTCTCCAAATCCGAGGTGGTCTCGTAGTAGTCGGCTCCCATCATCACCGTGTGGTAGATGCGGGTCCCTTCCCCGATAATGCTGCGGATGCCGATAACCGAATGCTCGATCTCACCCATGCCGATGTATGATCCATCGGCCACGATTCCCCGTTCGATTCTGCATCCTCCCAATCGCGCTCCGCCCAAATAGCGCTGGTGGGTATAGATGGGAGCGTCGGGAAGATCGAACTCGAATGGAGGATCCGGATTGGTCAGGGCCAGGTTCGCCTCGTAGAAGGAGCGGATGGTCCCGATGTCCTCCCAGTAGTCGTGGAAGGGAAAGGCAAAAACCCTTACCCGCTGAATGGCCGCGGGAATGATGTGCCTGCCGAAGTCTGCTCTTCTGTCGGTCTCCAGCAGGCTGGTGAGGACCCGGGGTTCAAAGACGTAGATGCCCATGGAGGCCAGGAATTTTTCGGAGGGGTCGTCCCCCGGGGGCGCGTCGAGTTCCAGCTCATCCAACTCGGCCTTTTCCCGGGGTTTCTCGTGAAAGTCCAGCACGCGCCGGTCTTTTCCAGCCTTCAAGATCCCCAGCGCCGGCGCCTTTTGGCGGCCCACCGGTTTCACCGCAATGGAGACCTCCGCCTCGCGCTCCTGATGCGAGAACAGAAAGGCGCGATAGTCCATCCGGTAGAGGTGGTCCCCGGAAAGAATCAGGCATTGGTCGGCCTTTCGCGAAAATATGTGACGCATCTGCTGGCGTACGGCGTCGGCGGTTCCCTGGTACCAGTCCGGGCTGTCCTGGGTCTGCTCGGCTGCGAGGATCTCCACAAAACCATCGGAGAACGAATCGAACTGGTAGGTAGCGCTGATGTGGCGATTGAGTGAGGCGGAATTGAACTGAGTCAGCACGAAGATCTTGTTGACGCCGGCGTGAAGGCAGTTGCTGATGGGAATGTCGATCAGTCGGTACTTGCCGCCGATGGGCACCGCCGGTTTGGAACGATACTGGGTCAGGGGAAAGAGCCGCGTTCCCTGTCCCCCTCCCAGAATTACGGCAACCACGTTCTTGGGATTGACACTTTCATACATTGGATTATCGCTCGAGGATGAGTTTTGCAGGTTTTCCCATAATCTGGTTTCTCAGGGAGAATCGGCGACCGCTCCCGGCATCCTTTTTGCGCTCATAGGATGGAACGGCACTTTGCCGCGACCAGGCGCCACGCCGCCGTCACCGCGTTGCGCTCCTCGGCCTCCAAAAGACGGAAACCAAAGCCCAATCCCACGAGAAATACGAGGAAAACAGCCCCGGGTACGACCAGGTTCAATGCAACTGACTCGAAGCGAACCAGCCAGGATGCTGCCAGCGCCGAGGCCAGGCTCAGCAGCCCCAGCCTCAAGAGCGCCCGCCATGGCAGAATCATCGGCAAGGGCCGATGGACGGCAGCCGCCACCCGCCAGTTGTAGAAGCAGACCTGGCAGAAGGTACTGCCAACCAGGGCAACGGCCGGTCCCAGGGTCCCCAGGGGGGAAATTAGGGCCAATCCAAGGGCCACCGCCAGCACGAGGTCCGCGAGGCTGCCCAGCAACACGGTGCGGGCGCGGTTCGCCGCCAGCAGTACCGACCCGGCGGTGGATACCCGCATGGGAAGCAGAAGAATGAAAACGCGGAAGATGTCCCCACTGCCGCGATAGGCTTCGCCGAACAGAAAGCTGGTTATCTCGTGGGCAAGGAGAAAGCCCAGTGCGGTTGCCGGAAAGAGCACCAACGCCACTCTTCTGGCGGCAAAGTGCATCAGCCTTACCACCTGGTCCATATCCCCGCGGCGACAGGCGACGCGCAGTTCCGGCAGCAATATTGCAAGCAGGGAATGGACAACGATTCCCACGAGGGGCAACTCCCAGGCCCCATTGAAGTAAATGGCGAACTGGGCAACGGTGAAGAAGGAGGCGAAGATCAGTTTATCGGCGAACTGGGACAGAATCCCGATTCCGTCGCGGATTCCCACCGGCCAGAGGTAGGTTAATTGTTCCGCCAGACGTCGACGGCAGAAGGTCACCGACCCAGGTCCCAACAGACTGAACAGCAGGATAAAACTCCAGATGACCCTGATGCCCACCGAGCAACTCAGACAGAGGAATATCCACCATAGCGAGTTCCCTAGAAACCATCCCGACATGGCGGCGATGAGGTGAAGAGCGGAGAACGAAAGCAGGGACCCGGCCAGAATCCTGTGTTTCCCGTATACGATGAGGATCGGCTCGAGGAACCCGCAGGCGATCATGCCCGTTCCGATGAGGATCGCCAGGGGCAGAACGGGCAGGAGTTCCGCAGGAATGGTGAAGGGGCCCACTCCATTGCTGATCCATACCCCAATTGAACCCAGGGCGAAAAGGACAGCGAACAAACAAATCAGGGCGACATGCTGCGCGGCATCCCGGTCGCGCTCGGCACCCTCCAGTGGAGCCAGGAAGTAGCTGATACTCAGAGGAGTGCCGAAGAGGAATAGGGGAATCGCCAGATTCAAGAAAACCCAGACCAGCTGGTACTGGCCGTACTCGGCGGGTTGCATGGCGCGAGAGAGGACGACGCCGATCAGAAGGATGGCGGCGGCGTTGCTGAGACGGCCCAGGGTGACCCAACCGGCGCGACGCCCGAGCGAAACGGCCGCATTGCCGTTGCTGTGATGAATGCGGTTCACGGAGGACAGGGCTGAGGCAAGGCCATTCTCCCTGGAAAATCGAAGCAGCCCACTTCATCCAATGACGGTTGCGGTCCTCAAAGGATGAACCTGGAGAGGCAGGGGTAAAATTAACCAATCTCTTCTCCCGCCTCAAGAATGGCAACGGTGCTGTTCGGGGAGTGCCGGTTACCGCGGCCCTTCCTCCCCAATGCCGCCGCTGCCCGCCGCCTTCCGCGCGATCCATCCGGCCGGTTGACAGCTTGACCGGTCCGAGGCGACAAAGTAGCTTCCAGTGAGACCGGCTCCTGGTTCTGAGAATCTTGTGGCAATGGGCTGCAGAAGGCAAAACCGTAATGCATTTGCTGTATTTTTGCCCGATCGGAATCGCACTGGCCTCCGCGACCACCGGCGGCCTGTGGGCCCAGACCTTCCCCCCCACTCCCATATTCGACGATATCTTCGAATTGCCCCATGTATCGGGGCAATTCAATCCCATGCGCGCAAGCGTCGAGAGCGTTCAATGGGATGGAAGCGGTCCGGTGAGAATACCCTTTTCCCTGAACCAGCGCGGCACGGTCTGGCTGGCGGTGTACGAGAAAGACAGCAGCGAGGTCGGGGTGACGGGTCCCGGGGGGGCGTGGCTGCGCCTGGTTGCCCAGGACAAACTCGTCGACATCACCCCCGGACAGACATTCAACGCGGGATCGAATACCCTTATCTGGAGTGCGAGAAGCTGGTGGGGGGAAGAGGTGAGCGAGAGAGAGTACGAATTCGATTTGATTGCGGTCAACAACCTCGAAAAAGCGGTCCTTGCCGGCCCCAGCTCCCGCCTCGGGTTCGGCAACAATATCGTCGATACGCGCCAAAATCCCCCGGAAATCTGGATTCAGGAGTACGACCGCAGGGCCGAGAGCTGGGGCCGGCATCGGGCCGGCGATGTGATCCGGGGTGTCCTGGGCACGGACTACCTCAGCCGTCCGAACGACTGGGAACGCTGGGATTACAACCAGGAGGTTTTCAGCTTCGATGATGCCCGCACCCTCGGGGGCCTGCGCGTGGACGACCGAGATCCCGAGATCTTCTGGACTACGCACCACTCCGGCCCCCATGGCGGCATCTACAAGATGAGGATAAATCGCAGCTTCAGGTCCTGGTCCCGGGTCACCTCCTTCGGGGACCACGGATTCGCGCCCAACAAGGAAGACCGCATCGCCGCAATCGAACCCTGGAAAGACCTGGTATACGCGGCACACTGGGGACGCGGCAGCATACCCGCCTGTACGGTCGAGTCCTGGGACAAGGAAACCGGGGACCTCACCGCCGAGTTCGACCTTACCGAGTTCTTCGTGCTGCTTTTCAGCGACCAGGCAGGCAACCGGATCGCCCTCAGCAGAGGCCCCTCTCACCTGACCGTCAATACCCATGGAATCTGGGTGAATAGTTGGGGAATCCCCAATATTGCCCATCTCGACCACCAGGGCCGCGTGATCTGGGTCAACCGCAACGGCGACATCCTGGGCGACAATATCTCCAACGAGGAAGCCGCCGGGCTGGGCATGGCTCAGGGAGCCACGGGGAACAACCTGCAGATCCAGGCCGACGGCAGCGGACGCGCGGCATTCGTCACTACCTACAGAAACAACCGGGGTTCGCATTTTTCCGTGTTCGGGCGCGACGGTGCGGGCCTCTTCGAGGTCTTCATGTCGGGGCACCTGGGCCCCTTCCGCAACGACACCACCTGGTACATCACCATCGTCGACGAAGACGGCGGACCCTTCGACGGCATTTATTACGGCACCCACCTGAGCCTAACCGCGCGCAACTTCGAGTTTGTCCCCGGCAGAAAATTCGGACCGGGCATGCTGCTGTACATTCCCTATGACCTGCAGTCGGGACAAATAACCCAGGAGCGCACGGCGGTGGAAGAGGCGGGAAACGCGAGGTCTCAGGACGGCCATTTTCTGGGCGCGGCCCATCCCAATCCCTTCAATGGGAGGACCACCGTCGAGTTTGCCGTTGCGGCCGGCGGCGAGCGGGTGAAGCTGGAAATCTACAACGCGTCCGGGCAGCGGATCGCCGTCCTGGTGGACGCATTGCTCTACCCCGGCGGCTACCAGGCCGCCTGGGACGGACGCAACGGCCGCGGCCAGGCGGTTGCCAGCGGGGTGTATTATTTGCGCATGCGGGCGGGATCATTCGCAGCGGTTCGCTCGATAACCCTGCTGCGCTAGTGTCCCGTCGCAGAGATAGGTTGATGCAATTAGGCCGCCGAGGCGCCCGGCTCACAAGGCGCCTGAGGGAGTCGTACCCGGGCGCGGCGAGCGGGGCCAGCGCCGTGAGCCGTGTTGCAGGGTCGGCCGGATTCTCGCGGAGTCGCGCAAGCAGTCGCTGGTTGTCTCCTGGACCGTGCGCCTGCAACAGCGAGATCGGTCACCATTCCGGGTTGAGTGCCCTCCGGGAAACGAGATGCATCGATGATGACCCCCGAAAAACCGAATATCCTCTTCATCCTTGCCGACGACCTGGGTTGGGGAGACGTGAGCTATCACGGCTCTCACATCCGCACTCCCAATATCGACCGGCTGGCGGCCCGGGGAGTGGAGCTGGACCAGCACTATGTCTGTCCCATGTGCACCCCGACCCGGGTCTGTCTGCTTACCGGCAGGCATCCGGGGCGCTTCGGGCGTCATGCGACGGTTCCGTCGAACGCGCCTGTGCTCCCCGACGGCTACCGGACCCTGGCGACGATGCTGCGCCACTGCGGCTACGACACGGCACTTTTCGGCAAATGGCACCTGGGTTCCGACCCGGAATTCCGGCCCAACAACTACGGGTTCGATACCTCTTACGGCAGTTTGGCCGGAGGTGTGGACCCCTACAACCACCGCTACAAGATGGGGCCCCACAGTATGACCTGGCACCGCAATGGCGAACTTTTCGAGGAGCGGGGCCACGTCACCGACCTGATCGTCAGGGAAGCGGCCGCCTGGATCGAGGCAAGGCAGGGTCCCTGGTTCTGCTACGTCCCCTTCACCGCGGTCCACACTCCCATCAAGGCCCCGCAGGCATGGATAGACACCTATTTCGGAGGGACCTACGACGAGGACCCGGATCGGGACCGCTCCTTCAAGGTCTACGCCGCCTACGCGAGCCATATGGACTGGGGAGTGGGGCAACTGGTCGAGGCGCTGGAGCGCACCTGCCAGCGCGAGGATACCATCATCGTGTTCACCTCGGACAACGGTGCCATTCCCGAGAATCCGATCCACGATACCGATAGGTACCCGGGGCGGCAGGAAGATATGCCCCGGCTGGGCAGCAACCTGCCCCTGCGCGGCCAGAAGGCCCAACTGTACGAGGGCGGAATTCGCACCCCCTCCCTCATCAACTGGCCCGCGGGCCTCAGACCCCGCAAGCTCGAGCATCCCATCCACATGGTGGACTGGATGCCCACCATTGCCGGCCTGCTGGACCATGAGCCGGAGGACGATCCACGATGGGATGGAATAGATGTCTGGCGGCTGCTGCAGGGTGAGGTGAACGCGGTGGAGAGGGAGGCGATTTTCTGGAATTTCGGGGGGCATTCCTTCGCCGCCCGGCAGGAGGACTGGAAACTGATCACCAACGGGGGAATGGACCCCCTCGGGGCAGAACTGTACGACCTCGGCTCCGACCCCTGCGAGAAGGAGGACCTGGCCGGAGGCAACCTGGAAAGGGTGAACGATCTGATGGAAATCATCGCGGCAGAACGCGGGCGCGACGACGCGCAGTGAGGTATGGAGCAAACGCCGCGCCCACTGGCATTATACAGTCAACGATTATGAAAGGAGTCGTTGGAGATGATTGACTTGAGCAAATATCGCATCATCGATCTGTCCTATGAATTGATCCCGGGAGAACGCAAAATCAACGGGGAATACCTTCACGGCGAACCCTGGGTCATGCGCCCCCTCGAGGTCCAGGAGTTCATGGCCTACGGAGCGCGGATGCACTTCATCCAGGGGCAGACCCACTGCGGCACCCATTGCGAAGGGGCTTACAAGTACCTCGACGAGGGCCCCGACGTCGCCGGGATGAGGCTGGAATCCTATCTGGGGGAAGCAGCTGTGTGCAATTTTTCCCATAAGGAAGGAGGAGAGGCCATCAGCGCTGAGGACTTCCGCCGGGCAGGCGTCCGCAAAGGGGACATTGTGCTGGCGCGGACCAGCGCCGAACTCATGGGTGACCTTCCCTACATGACCGGCGAGGCTCTGGATTGGTTGATAGAGATGGAGATGAAGCTGCTGGCCTCCGGTGGAAACCTCCGCTACGGACCTACCCGGGAAGGTCACCTGGCGGCCGAGCGCAGGCTGCTCGAAAACGGCATTGCCATGGTGGACGCGCTCTACGGCCTCGACCAGATCGTAAAAAAGAGGGTCTTCTTTATCGGAATGCCGGTAAAGATGCGCCGGGTTACCGCGGCGTGGACAAGAGCGGTTGCCCTGGAAGAGATCGGCCCGGACGGGTGAACGGGCGATTGAGTTTCACCAGGAAACCGGGAGCATGCCGAAACTGAAGCCGGGAAGCGGCATTCAGGGCTCCTGCCCCATGGAGCGCAGCATCTTGCTTGCCATGAGCCGCAGGTGTTCGTCGTCGCCCGACCGCACGATCTCGCGATACTGCCCGACGGCGCCGGCGTCGTCCCCCTGTGACCTCAGTATGGCGGCAAGACCAAAGCGCGGACTGGCGAAGTCGGGCTTCAGGCGGATGGCCTGCCGATAAGCGCTGGCCGCTCCCTCGGCATCTCCTCTCTGATTCAGGATGGAAGCCATGCTGTTGTGCGCCCGTGCGAAGTCCGGCTTCAGGCGGATGGCCTGGCTCAGCATCTGAAGGGCGGTATCCACCTCCCCATTTTTCCTGTGGGTCAGCGCCAGATTGTGATAGGCCCTGGCGTGTGCCGGGTTGAGGCGGATCGTGGCGCGGTAATGGCGGATGGCACCGTCCAGGTCACCCTGCTCTCTGAGAGCATGGGCGAGTTGGTAATGGGCCTTGCCGTGCTCGGGCTTGAGCGCGATGGCTCGGCGCAATGCTGCCACGGCCTCCTTCAGGTCTCCCCGCTCGCCGAGGGCGGAGCCCAGGTTGCTGTAGGCATTGGCGTGGTTGGAATCGATGCGGATGGTTTCCCTGTACTGCTCGATGGCGCTGTCCAGGTGGCCTTGCTCGAAGAGGACCGCCCCCAGATTGCTGTAAGCCCCGGCGAACGCGGAGTCGAAGCGGATCGCCTGGCGATAGGCCCGCTTTGCTCCGGCGAGGTCGCCCTTTCTCTTCAGAGCGTTGGCCAATTGAAAATGAGCCTTGGCGAAACTGGAGTCGAAATGTATCGCCTGGAGAAAAGCGCCCTCGGCACCCACCAGGTCCCCGCCTAGATAAAATACATTGCCAACGCCATAATGCGCCGGGGCGAAGCCGGGATCGAGCCGGAGGGCCTGGCGAAATGCCTGCATGGCGCCGGCTCTGTCACCCTTCCTGGAGAGGGCGACGCCCCATTCGGTGTACTCGGAGGCCGTATCGAGGTC
Organism: Candidatus Latescibacterota bacterium; assembly: GCA_965208105.1. Classification (GTDB taxonomy): domain Bacteria; phylum Latescibacterota; class UBA2968; order UBA8231; family UBA8231. The sequence continues at coordinate 4,223,932 of OZ242318.1, read as the reverse complement.
AAAGCGGGGGGTATGGCCGAATGTCGATTCGCCGCCTTCGCCGCGTTCTTCGGAACATCCCAAGAGGCCGACCAGCAGACAGAGGAGAGCTGGCAGCCCGTTGAAAAAGTCCATCCGGGCTGCGGCCGGCCCTGGCGGTCGAATACGGCGTTGCGCTCCCTCCCCGAATCCCCTCGATTCGCCTCGGTCGCACGCCTTGCCTTCGACCGCCATGCCTCGGCCTCGCCTGCAGAGCAACTTTATCAACGGGCTGCTAGGGATTCCGGGCATCCTGCCCTCCCTGAGCGAGTCAGTCTACCAGCGTGGTTCATTGTATCGTTCAATCGCATTCAGATAGTTCGCCGGAGAGAAATCGTCGGTGAGGACTACGGCGTTTGAATCGGCCGAGACCTGATAGCGCGCATTCAGGATTTCCCTTATATCGTGGTAAAAGCCGTGCTTCTCCTGGAGTGATTTCGCCTTTTCTTCCAGCTCGCCGGCGCTTTTTTCAGCGTGGTGATAGGCGACCAGTATGGCGTTGTTTCCTTCGCCTTTGAAAGCGTCCATATTCTCGAACACGCTGCGCACCGTGGCTATGGTGCTGTCGAACAGCCTACTGCCGGCGTGGGAGTTGATGACCACACACCCCCCCTTCTTCAGCCTTTTTTCCACAAGAAGATAGAATTCCCTGGTGGTCAGATGAAAAGGCACGTAGCCGCCTCTATAAGCGTCGATGATGATTACATCGAAGGAACCGGGACTCCTGACCAGGAAAATGCGGCCGTCGGCCGCGACCACGCTGTAGGTGGAATCCTCGGCCACGCCAAAGTATTTTTTCGCCGCATCGATGACGCCGGGATCAATCTCTACCGCGGTGATGTTCATGCCCGCCACGTAGCGGTGAATGTACATCGAGGTCACTCCGCCACCCAGTCCCACCATCAACATGCTCTCCGGATCGTCCACGTACAGCAGTCCGGCGGGCATCAGCTTATAATGAGACAGGGGCAGATCCCGGGGGTTGTTGACGTTGAGCGTTGACTCGTTGAAACTGCGGCCGTAGCGCTTGAACCGCATTGAAACAAGGTTCTTGTTGCCGTAGATGAAGATGTTGTTGTAGGGGGTCTCGATCTGGTCCAAGAGCTCCATGGCGTCTTCCTCAGCAGCGGAAGGTTGGCCGGATGCAGCGGATGGGTAGAGGAACAGAAAACACAGACAGGTTGCAAAGAGGTATGCTGGATACTTTTTCATTCTTCTTCCTCGCGGATGATGCCGGACAGGATAAGTACCGACCCCTGGTGCCGCATCTGTCTTCCCGGGTCAGGCCTTATGGGGAAGATTAGTGGACGTGATTATCATGGCCTGCAGAGGTTGCAGAGGTGCTTTGCGGGCCGCCGAGGGTAAACTTCTTCAGCTCTATCGGCAAATAGCGGGTCTCGCCTTCGACGATCCGGATGGTTTGATCCATGGAAACCCCTTCGAATACCTGGGTCAGCCCCGTGGTCGGCCAGAAGACCTCCAGCTTCAGGAGGCGTTCGGCCTTGCCCAGACCGAGGGTCTGACGCAGGGGATTGCAGCCGAAACTGCCGCCGCTGTTGACGTGCCGGAAAACCGAGCGCTCCCCGCCCTCCTCGACGATGCGCGCGTGGATGCGGGCTCCGATTGCCGAACGGTTCGAGCTCCTCCCCTCGAGGTCCACCGTAATCCAGTGATTGCCGAATCCCGGATTTTCGAAAAGAGCGTCGTTGAACTTGTCCCCCGGATAGGCCCCGCCCATCTGGACGTAGACATCCTGGTCCCCATCGTTGTCGAGGTCGGCAAAGGAAACCCCGTGGCCCTTTTGCAGATGGCCGAATCCCCCCGCCATGGTCACGTTGGTGAAACCATCACCGCGGTTGTTGAGGAACATCACGTTGGGCCGCAACTCCGAATACCAGACGTCTCCGGTGGCGAGGTAGAAGTCGAGATAACCGTCGTTGTCCAGATCACCGAAATTCGCCCCCATGGGCTGGGCGGGATAGGTCAGGTTCTTGAGCTCCCCAACCTCCTTGAACCCACCGTCTCCGTCATTCTGGTAGAGATGCATTACTTCCACGGGGGCGGATTCCTGAAGGGAACGCAGCGCCGGGTCGCTCGCAGGCACGTCTATCCCCAGCGGATTCAGGGCAAGGATTCCCACCGGGCCGGCCGAGGAGTTGACCAGCAGGTCCAGGGAGCCGTCGTTGTTGAAGTCCCAGAACCAGACCGCAAAGGGCCGCTTCGGCCCCTCGGCCCCCAATTTTTCGGCGACGTTCGTAAAGGTGCCGTCGCCGTCGTTGTGGAATAGCTGGTTGGGCCAGCAGGCCGCGTAAAGATCGGGGTAGCGGTCGTCGTCGTAGTCTCCCCAGGCCGTCCCCATTCCAAAGCAATGTCTCTGAACCCCCGATTGAGACGCGACATCGGTAAAGGTGCCGTCCCCGTTGTTGCGAAAAAGCTGGGTAGGAGCAAAGACATTGTGGTCCGTTTCGTTGGCGACGAACAGGTCCAGGTCACCGTCGTTGTCGTAGTCTCCCCAACTGGCCGTCTTGGTGGGGTAGTGAACGTAGCCCAGACCGGCCTCGAAGGTGCGGTCCACGAAGGTGCCGTCCCCGTTGTTGCTCAGGAGGGAGTTGGGATGCCGGCCCCATTTGGAGAGCCAGGCACCGCGAAGAACGAAAATGTCGGTGTCCCCGTCGTTGTCGTAGTCGGCCTGCACCATGTTGAGGCCGCCGTAGAAGCCGAGCAATCCGGCTTCCTCGGTACGGTCGGAAAAGGTGCCGTCCCCGTTGTTGCGAAAAAACCGCATTTGTCCCTTCAGGTCCCAGGTGCTGGTGACGATATCGAGATAATCGTCGTTGTCGAAATCGTCGACGATGGCCCCGCCGCACAGGTTGAAGGTGTCGAGTCCGAGCCTGGGTGCGACATTTTCGAAGCGCGGGAAGTCGATCTCCGGCTGAAAGGCTTCGGGGGATACCAGGTACTGCCCGGGAACCTGCTCGGGAAAGGCGCCGAGGGTCATGTAGGCGATGTTGAGCAGCCAGCGCGCCGCCTGCTGGTAGTGAATGGCCAGGGCGGCTTGCCTCGAACCCGGTTCCGCCGGGCTCGCCAGTCCCGACGCGGCCATCCCCCTCTCAGGCTGCCGCCCTTCCGCGGCCGGAGACGTTGTCAGCACCTGGAGGAAATATTCGATGGCCTTCCTCGAACCTTCCGGTCTGGCGTGCAGCCCCCCGCCGCGAAGGGGCAGGATGCAGGCCTCGCCATTGTGGACCTGGTTGCAGTTCTGCTCCTCTCCGAGGCGCAGATAGGCCACTCCCAGGTAGAATCGCGTCTGCAGCGCGAAATCTTCCATCCGCCGCCTTGCGGCAGGATTGACGTCGACCAAATTGCGGCGCACGAGAAATTCCCTGAGGTCATCGAGCACCTCCTGGGCCTTCAACAACGAGGAAATGCCCCTGCGGGTGTTCCCAAGCCTGACCTCCGCCTGTCCCAGTTCAAAATGAAGCCGCCACCTTTCGAACGGATCCACCTTGCGTTCCCCCCCCTCCACCCTGGTCAGGTCCCGGCGCAATCGCCGCGCTTTCTGCAGGGGAAAGACAAAGTGCTCTCCGGGAGGATCGGCGGCCATCTGCCGCAGCTTCGCCAACATGCGCTGATGTCCGGACCCGCGCTCTGCAGCGAGGCTGGGTGGACCCGCTGATTCGCCCGCGCCGGGAAGGCACCAGGCGTGCAGGAAGAAAAGCGCGCATATTGCCGAGGCAGTCGCCGCGCTGCATGTCGACGCAGTGGATCCTGGCAAGGGTGGTTTCAATTCCCCAGGTGAAAGCCGGAAAGGATGAAAAGGGCGGGAGAATCGAAGGTTGAATCGGCCTCGATAGTCCGGTGGATGATGTGATGAGGCGGCGGAGGCATGGTTGAAAAGGGTGCACTCCCGGCGCTGGAATGCATGCAGAAAGATAAAACCCCCGGTTTCCTCCGTCAAAACCTTCCCTGCAGCCCGATCCGGACCCGTGGCTCAGGAGCTATGGGGTTTCCCCCTGTTTGCCCAATGGTAAATCCAGAACGACAGTGCAGATATGAGGATTACCAGAGAAATCTGGTAGGTTATCACCCTGGAACCATACCTTGGCATGAGGTAGAACGTAGTGAACAGAATCCCAAAAATATTGCCCAGAGTGGAAATCCCGTACATGATCCCGGTGGCGGTGCCGGGACGGTCGCTCCCGTGGCCGCGGACGAGGAGGCGGACCCCGAAAGGGGTGAATATGGCAATGCCCATCAGGGGGAGGAACAAGATGGCGAAGCTGGCGGCGAGACTGCCAAGTGCGGGGCCTGAAATCATTCGAATGACCAGAATACAGGCCTCGTCCAGAAAAAAGGGAATCAGGGCGATGTAGCCCGATGCCAGGAGGACGACCCCCCCCAACACCAGGAGAGAGGGAAATTTATCGGCGATGTAGCCGCCCAGGAAGTAGCCCGCGGACAATGCCGCCAGAACCGTTGAAATCAACGCCGCCCAGATGTGAATCGAAGATCCGAAGTAGGGGCCCAGGTAGCGGCTGCCAAGCATTTCCAGGGACATCAGCCCTGTTCCCAGGAGGAGAGCGTTGGTATAAACGATAAGGCTGCCGACAACCGGGCTTTGGACGGTCTGGGTCGATTCCGTCATTTCGTCCTTGTCTTTTTCGGATGGAGGAAGGCCTTGCTGGCCGGTGATTGCCGTTCCGGCCCATAATCCTAGTGGAAAAAGCGGGTAAAATCAAATTGCCCGCTATGGCACCTATCAACCGGAGGGAAGAACCCCATCCAAATCCCCCCGCGTCAATGTTGTTAATTGTTTACGCTGCATTGAATTAACTTGAATTGGATGAAAATAAAATTATTGACAGGCGGAGCTGTATTCGCCTCACGACAATCCTGGACCTGACAGTTCATGGATGGCCCCAGGTTACCTGGTCGGGAAGGAAGTGAAAGCAGGCAACACTCGACCTGTAGCTGCACTTCATCCATTCCCCGCGTGCAGGCCACAATTCCGCAGGGCAATTTATTCTTCCAACCGGTTGCCCTGAACGGATTTAAAACTTGACATACAAATAGAATTTTTTTTTAATTTGGAGTCATATTATGGCTTTACTTTACTTCAGGTCTCTTGGTTTGAAAGGAGGTAAAAGCCAGCATCACCTGACGGTTTTAAAAAATTGTTTGTTCTTTCGTCGTGAGATGTATTCCTTGCATCTCGTAATCATTCCTACCAACAGAGGAGAAGAATCAGATGCGAATGGTACGCACAACGCTATTCGGAGTAGCGATGGCCGTTTTGGCACTGGGTGCCGTGGGGGCCGAGGAGTTGACCGGTCTGCCCGCCCAGCCGGCCTTTGACAGGGAAGACCCTTCTATTTGGGCGCCCATCGTCAAGTCCGGTGCGGTGAATCCCCTCGTCATGAGTACCGGTGACGTGGCTTACAGCGGGGGTTCGGTGGACATTCCCTTCAGTCTCAACCAGCGCGCCCGCGTGTGGCTGGCCGTCTACGACGCCAGCGACGCAGCCAAGGGATTTACCGGTGCACGCGGCCCCTTCGAGGCTTGGCTGCGCCTGCAGCCCGGACCCGCCCTGTTCGTCGCTTCCAACGCCGGTGAGGACTTCGAGGCCGGCAACAACGTGATCACCTGGGATGGCAACGACTGGGAAGGCAACGCCGCCGGCGCCGGCCCCTTCGAGTTCGATCTCGTGGCCATTAACATTCTCGAGGACGCCACCGTGGCGGGCATCGCCACGATCACGGGCTTTGCCGATCCCTGGATCGACCTGCGCACCAACGAGGTGTGGATGGGTGAGTACGACCGCGACGCGCCCGACTGGGGCGGCCACCGCTCCGGCGATATCGCCCGGGCTATCCTGGGCACCGACTTCATCGCCAACCCCAACGCCTGGGAGCGCTACGACGCCAACAGCGTCACCGACTTCGAAGGGGCGCGGACCCTGGGCGGCATACGCGGCGATCCCGACCCCGACAAGCTGGAGATCTTCTACACCACCCACCGCTCGGACGAGGGCGCCGGCTGCTACCGCATGACCGTCAACCACGCCGCCAAGACCTTCGAGGCCGACACGGATTGGGCCGAAAACGGCCTGGCGCCCATCGGCGCCCCCGGCATCGGCATCATGCAGATGGAGGTCTGGAATAACAACCTGGTGGCGGCCAACTGGAGCCGCGCCGACGTGCCGGCCAGCTCGGTGGAGTTCTGGGACAAGGGCTCCGGCGAGGTGACCAAGTCCCTCGACATAGCCGAGTGGTTCACCAACTTCAGCATCGACGACGAGGGCAACGAGGTGGCCAGCGCCAGCGGACCGGGCAACCTGTCCGTCCACGAGGATGGCATCTACCTGTCCGGCTGGCTCTCGCCCAACCTCATCAAGATCGACCACGACGGCAACACCATCTGGGTCAACCGCAACGGCGACCTGGTGGGCGACCGGGTGACCTACGAGCTGGCGGCGGAGACGGGCATGACGGTGGACGCGTCCTATCCCATCCGCTACAACGCCGACCTCAGCGGCAAGGTCTCCTACTTCAGCCCGCGGCACAACGCCCTGGGCGTCAACTACGGGGCCACTGGCCGCGACGGCGCGGGGATCTTCAACATCTTCGCCGACCCGGCGATCGTCGGCCCGCTCCCCATTTCGTCGTCGACCTTCATCAACATCATCGACCGCGACCGTTCCTCCATCGGCAGCAGCACCACCTGGAACGGCCCCAACCCTGGTCAGCGCGGGCCGTGGGACGGCATGTACTGGGGAACCGGCTACGACATCACCCGGCACACCTTCGAGCGCATCGAGGGCCAGAAGTTCGGCGCCGGCATGTTCCTCCACATTCCCTACGATCTGGCCAGCGGCAGGCTGGACATGACCGCGGTGGAAGAGGTGGAGAGCGCCGGCACACCTGACAGCTACTCGCTGGGTGCGGCCTATCCCAACCCCTTCAATCCCGAAACCACCATCGAGTTCAACGTGCCCGCCGAGGGCTTCGTGGAAATCGACGTGTTCAACGCGGTGGGCCAGACCGTGGCCAGCCTGGTGGGCGAGGAGTTGAGCGCCGGGTCCTACCGGACAACCTGGAACGCGCTTGACCAGGCCGGCTCGCAGGTGTCGAGCGGGGTCTACTTCTATCGCATGCAGGCCGGCGATTTCTCGGCCACGCATTCGATGACCCTGCTGAAGTAAGCTCGATCACCAGCTTCGCAGCTTCATGAGTAGAGGGATGGATTGCAAAATCCATCCCTCTACTTGCGTTCAGGCCACCATTCCGCAGGCCAATTCATTTTTCCAACAGGCTGTAACCCTCTATCGCTAAATGGATTTAAAACTTGACATTCAAATGGAATTTTTGTATTTAATTGGAGTTATATATAATAATGGCAATAATGGCAATAATGGCAATATTGCATATTGCACCATATAGTAACTTTAATAATAACTTGAGTTTAATTCTACCTCAGGTCTCTTGGTTTGAAAGGAGGTGAAAGCCAGTATCACCTGACCGTTGTAGAAAATGTTCTATTAATTCTTACATTTCTTTCGTCGTGAGATGTATTCCTTGCATCTCATAATCATTCTAACCAAAGAGGAGAAGAACCAAATGCGAATAGTACGAGCAACTCTTTTTGGAGTAGCCGTTGCTGTCTTGGCCCTGGGTTCCGTGGAGGCCGAAGAGTTGACCGGTCTTCCCGCCCAGCCGTCCTTTGACAACATGGATCCCTCCCTCTGGGCTCCCATCGTCAAGTCCGGTGCGGTGAATACACTCATCATGAGTACCGGTGACGTTGGCTACAGCGGGGGTTCGGTGGACATACCCTTCAGTCTCAACCAGCGCGCCCGCGTGTGGCTGGCCGTCTACGACGCCAGCGACGGAGCCAAGGCAACGACCGGTGCGCGAGGACCCTTCGAGGCTTGGCTGCGCCTGCAGCCCGGCCCCGCCCTGTTCGTCGCCTCCACCGCAGGCCAGGACTTCGAGGCCGGCAACAACGTGATCACCTGGGACGGCAACGACTGGGAAGGCAACGCCGCCGGCGCCGGACCCTTCGAGTTCGATCTCATCGGTCTGAACATTCTCGAGGACTTGTCCGTGGCGGGCATCGCCCCGATCACGGGCTTCGCCGATCCCTGGATCGATCTGCGCACCAACGAGGTGTGGATGGGTGAGTACGACCGCGACGCGCCCGACTGGGGCGGCCACCGCTCCGGCGACATCGGCCGTTCTGTCCTGGGCACCGACTTCATCGCCAACCCCAACGCTTGGGATCGCTGGGACGCCAACAGCGTCACCGACTTCGAAGGGGCGCGGACCCTGGGCGGCATGCGCGGCGACCCGGACCCTGATAAGCAGGACATCTACTACACCACCCATCGCTCGGACGAGGGCGCCGGCTGTTATCGCATGACCATCAACCGCGCCGCCCAGACCTTCGAGGCCGACACGGATTGGGCCGAAAACGGCCTGGCGCCCATCGGCGCCCCCGGCATCGGCATCATGCAGATGGAGGTCTGGAATAACAACCTGGTGGCGGCCAACTGGAGCCGCGCCGACGTGCCGGCCAGTTCGGTGGAGTTCTGGGACAAGGGCTCCGGCGAGGTGACCAAGTCCCTCGACATAGCCGAGTGGTTCACCAACTTCAGCGTCGACGACGAGGGCAACGAGGTGGCCAGCGCCAGCGGACCGGGCAACCTGTCCGTCCACGAGGATGGCATCTACCTGTCCGGCTGGCTCTCGCCCAACCTCATCAAGATCGACCACGACGGCAACACCATCTGGGTCAACCGCAACGGCGACCTGGTGGGCGACCGGGTGACCTACGAGCTGGCGGCGGAGACGGGCATGACGGTGGACGCGTCCTATCCCATCCGCTACAACGCCGATCTCAGCGGCAAAGCCGCCTACTTCAGCCCGCGGCACAACGCCCTGGGCGTCAACTACGGGACCACCGGCCGCGACGGCGCGGGGATCTTCAACATCTTCGCCGATCCGGCGATCGTCGGCCCGCTCGTCATCTCGCTGTCGACCTTCATCAACATCATCGACCACGACCGCTCCACCATCGGCAGCAGCTCGACTTGGGACGGCCCCAACGCCGGTCAGCGCGGGCCGTGGGACGGCATGTACTGGGATTCCAGCTACGACATCACCCGGCACACCTTCGAGCGCATCGAGGGGCAGAAGTTCGGGGCGGCCATGTTCTTCCACATTCCCTACGATCTGGTCAGCGGCAGGCTGGACATGACCGCGGTGGAAGAGGTGGAGAGCGCTGGCACACCTGACAGCTACTCGCTGGGTGCGGCCTATCCCAACCCCTTCAATCCCGAGACCACCATCGAGTTCAACGTGCCCGCCGAGGGCTTCGTGGAAATCGACGTGTTCAACGCGGTGGGCCAAACCGTGGCCAGCCTGGTGGGCGAGGAGTTGAGCGCGGGGACCTACCGGACAACCTGGAACGCGCTTGACCAGGCCGGCTCGCAGGTGTCGAGCGGAGTCTACTTCTATCGCATGCAGGCCGGCGATTTTTCCGCCACGCATTCGATGACCCTGCTGAAGTAAGCTCGATCACCAGCTTCGCAGCTTCATGAGTAGAGGGATGGATTGCAAAATCCATCCCTCTACTTGCGTTCAGCCCACCCTATCGACACAGAGGCCAATGCGCCTCGGCTCGGCACTGCTCCTAGAATAGACCCCCTCTCTCAATGCCCCTTCCCCACCATAGAGCAACTGAAAATCCTCAGGGATCTACTCCAGGTCGATTCTCTGATTGCGACCAAATTGAGCGCGATGGTGAAGATTCGCCGTTGATCACCCTGCGCGCCGTGGTGCTGGGAGCGCTGACCATCGCGGCGATGTTCTACTACATCATCCAGATCGCCCAGCGCCAGGGATCGGGCACCTACGTGCAGTCGCAGTACCCCATCGCCGCGTTCATGCCCTTCGCCATGTGGCTATTGCTCAATGTGGGCATCAAGTCGGTATGGCCCCGCCTGGCATTGAGCCGGGGAGAACTGCTGACCCTTTTCTCGATGACATGGGTAGTGGCGACCATTCCCTCCTGGATGAACTCCTGGGTCGCCACCCTGACGGGCCCGACCCACTTTGCCACTCCCGAGAACCAGTGGGCGGAAACATTTTTCAACTTCGTGCCCTGGCACGCCTTTCCCCCTGCTACGAGACGGATCACCGACGCCTTCTGGTATGGTCTGCCCGAGGGTATGGGCCTGCCCTGGGACGGCTGGGTGCTTCAGATTTTCAATTGGCTGGGGGTGTCCATGGCGGTGGTGGCCTTCGGCTTCTGCCTGCTGATCGTGTTTCAGCGCCAGTGGATGGTAGCGGAAAAGCTCACCTTCCCCCTGGCCCAGATGCCCATGGACATGACCCAGGGCTTCGACGGCCGGAGGCGCATGCCGGACATCTTCTTTTCGCGCCTGTTCTGGGCAGGATTCGGGGCCGTTTTCCTTCCGCTGCTCTATAACGTCACCACCTATTTCACCCCCGGCCTTCCCTCCTTCGACCTGTTCTGGACTTACTACCATTACGAATTCGGCAATGGACTGGTGTCGGGATTCATCCGCGTAATGCCGCTGATGCTGATGGTGATCTACCTGTGCCCGGTGGACATCCTCGGCAGCATGGTGCTCTTCCACTGGCTGGCCGAGTTCAAGATGGTTCTGATGCGGCGCTTCGGCACCCCCAGCCTGGGCTTCACCGGGGTAAACGCCAACAACCGCTTTTCCGAGCCCCAGATGATCCTCAATACCGAGAGCCACGGAGCAATGGTCTTCGTATTCCTCTGGTCGGTGTGGGTGGCGCGGCGTCATCTCCGCCAGGTGTGGGAGCAGGTGCGGCACGGAGAGGGAGACCCGCAGGATGTACGGCGCTACCGCTGGGCCGTGGCCGGCATGTTGGGATCGGCCGCCTACGTGATCGGCTGGGCCCTGCATCTCGGGGTGAGCCTGTGGCTGGCCCTTGGCATGTTCGGGCTGATGGTGCTGGCCTACTTCGTCGCGGTCAAGCTGGTTGCGGCCAGCGGCTGCGCCTACATCTATCCCAATCGTCCCTACCTCAAGGGGGAGTCCTTCTTTCTGGAGCTAATCGGCTCGATCTACATACCGCCGCAACGCCTGGTCCCCTTCAAAGTGCTCACCAGCTTCGCCTTCTTCGGGCCGTTCACCATCCCGGCGTGGCCGGCAATGGCGCATCATCTGCGCATTTTTTCCCTGCCGCGCCAACCCCGGTGGGTGACGGCGGTTGTGTTCGTTGCATTCCCCGTGGGATTCGCGGCGGCGGCCTGGGCCATGCTCGATCTGGCCTACGACGAGGGGGGGACCCTTTACGTGGGCGGCAGGACAGCCGTTTTTTACGACGGTATCACCTACCTGATCACCAACCCCACCACGCCCAACCTGTACAAGTGGTCGCTGTGGTGGGGAGGGTTCCTGGAGGCCGCCGGAATCTCCTTTTTGCGCGCCCGCTTTCACTGGTTTCCCATCCATCCCATCGGGTTGATCTTTCAATACACCCACGCGACCTGGTGGTACTGGATCAATTTCTTCATCGCCTTCGCCATCAAGGTGGTCCTTCTGCGCTATGGCGGAGTGAAGGCGTATCTGGCCGGAAAGCCCTTTTTTTATGGATTGGGAATCGGCTACGTGGTGGGTGTGGTTCTGTCCACGGTCGTGGACATGATCTGGTTTCCCACGGCGGGACATCGCGTGCACTGGTGGTGAGGGCCGGTTCGAACCAACTCGCGGTCAACCTCCGTCGGGTCATGGACTGAGAAACTTAGAAATTCGTGGAGAGAAAAATGCAAACTGCGGACGTTGTGGTCATAGGCGCGGGAATCAACGGAGCTGCGACAGCTTACAACCTGCAAAGGGCGGGGGTGAAGGACGTCGTGCTCCTCGAGAAGCAGCTCATCGCCTCCGGGGGGACGGGACGGTCCGCCGCCATTATTCGCCAGCACTACTCCAACGAGGAACTGGTGCGCATGGTCAAACGCAGCGTCGACGTATTCCGAAACTTTGACGATGTGGTGGGTGGAGATCCTGGTTTTGTCAACACCGGTTGGGCATTCCTCGTTCCCGAGGAGGTCTCCGAGGGCTTGAGCAGAAACCTGGAGATGGGACGACGGCTCGGAGTGGAGGTGGAGGAGATCAGCCGCGAGGACCTCAAGGAACTTGAAGGCCGGATTGACCTGATGGATGTCCACCGCATTGTCTACGAGCCACATTCCGGCTACGCCGATCCTCGTCTGAGCACCCATGCCTTCGTGAAGCGGTTCGCTGAATTGGGCGGCCGCCTGATGCAGCTTACGGCCGTGGAGGGGATTGTTGTCGAAGGTGGCGCCATTGCGGCCGTGCGCACCGGCAAGGGAGATATTTCAACCAGGGTCGTGGTCAACGCCGCCGGTCCATGGGCAGCGCGGGTTGGCGCGTGGGCGGGGGTCGCCGTGCCCATCCGGGTCACCCGGGAGGAGGAGATCGTCTACCAGACCGCGGGAGGCGGGGGGCCGCCCCGGCTCTGCTTCTCGGACATGGCCAAGGCGATCTACTATCGCCCCGAAGGGGCGGCGCGAACCCTTGTCGGACGCGGTTTTCCCAAGGAATACGAGTACGTCGAGGCGGATGGTTACAACCAGGAGGTCGACGCCGAGTTCATCGAGGAAACCGGGAGGCGCTTCCGGGAGCGCTGGCCGGTCTTTGCCGATGCCCTCGCGCTGAATTCCTACACCGGGCTCTACGATGTTACCCCGGACTGGCACCCGATTCTGGGCAGGGCGGAGGCAGTCGACGGATTTTACCTGTGCGCCGGGTTCAGCGGACACGGCTTCAAGATCGGCCCGGCCATCGGCGAACTAATGGCCGCGGAGATCCTTTCGGGATCTCCTCCCATCGACATCTCGCGCTTCAATCTGAACCGTTTCGAGAGGGGCGCCTTGTTCAAGGCGGCCTACGGCGCCAACCGCGCCTGATTCTTCCGCGGCCCTCCCGAGGGCTGAGTCTTTCAGAGGTCCGCGCCGACTTGTGGTACTTGTTCATCTATAAGAAATCATCCTTGTTGTGTCAAGGGGATAATCGCGTCTTTTTATTACGGGCCATCAAGCTGGACCTCTTGCGCTGCGGTGATGGGAAAACTTACTTAACCGGCAAGCCCCTTTCTCCGGTCCGGGAAACTCCTGCGAGATGGGGGGCAGAGCCGTCCCTCCGTGGTGGGCTCCATCCGATCTCCGACCGCAGGGGTTCGAATCAAGGTTGGCAACGGGACGTGGAATCCTGCCATGTTATCTGGTGTCGATACTTCAACCGCGACCTCACCGCTTCTCCCCCGGGTGTCCGCGTGCAGGACACCGTCCGGGTCCTGGTCGCCCATCGAGGAGAGCCGCCATGCGCATTTGTGTCATAAACCCCTTTGCAGGCACCGAATTTTTCGGGCGTGAAAACCTGGAGGCAATCGCCGCACCGGGAACGGAATTCGACATCGTCAACATCGAATCGCGCTACCCTCTCGCCAACAACCAGTGGCTGTTCTTCAAGCACAGCTGTACTGGCCCCACCATCGACCGGGCAATGGAGGCCGAAAGGGAGGGCTACGACGCCGTTTTCATCAGCTGCAATCTCGATATCGGCCTCTACGAATGCAGGCAGATGTGCACCATTCCGGTGACCGCCACCCTGGAGGCGGCAGTCCTGACGGCGCGGACCATGGGCCGTCGATTTTCCCTGTTGAGCGTCGATGCGCAGAACGGCCAGATCCAGAAGATGCTGCTGGAGCAGTACCAGCTTGCACAGGGGCTGGTTTCAGTGCGCAGCTTCGACATCGACGCCAACGACCTCTACGTGGACCGCACTACGCCTGAGAAAACCCGTTGCCGGGTGCTGGAGACGGCGCGCCTCTGCGTCGAGGAGGACGGCGCCGAGGTGCTCATCGCCGGCTGCACCCTGGCCGGCTCGGTGCTGTCCAGGGAGGCGCGCGAGCATCCCCAAAAGCAGGGCGCCCCGATCGTCGACGGCATGCTGCCCGGGTTCAAGATGGCCGAGACCATGGCGGTATTGCGCCAGGCCGGCCTGCCGCCGGTGAGCAGGCTGGGAATGTTCGAGCAGCCTCCCCGGGACGATCTGGAGAAACTGCGCTGCGCCCAGGGGCAGCCAATGCCGGTGTGGGCCCGGTCAGAGGCCGACCCGTGAGATTCGCTCCCTTGATGGAGGAAACCTTTAGGGAATGGGATGGTTTCTTATTATATTTTGCCGGGAGAAATACATAGTTCCGATGTCCCTGGAAGAACGAATCGGGTTGCAAGGAGAAAGCATATGCTGGGCTCATCCCTACGACACTTGGCGTGGTGCCTGATTTGGGCAGCCGCCATAACGGCAGCCGGCGCTGAAGAGCATAGAATTTACCTCGACCAGATGACCGAAGCGCGGCCATTTTTGCGCAAGGCACAGCCGGCTTACCGCAATTTCGCCATTCAGCAATACACCCACTATCCCAACCACGAGTTTCCCTTCGACGATGCCCCGAGGGACTACTACAACTCCCTGGGGAACTATCTCATCACCGGCTATCCCATCTTTGGCTGGAGCGAGACCCGCACCGCTGGCCTGGATTACGGCAGCCGCATCTACAAGGACCTGGGAGTCTGGTCAGCCGTTTTCGACTACCTGGTGGTGGGCCGCGACGGCTACGGCAGTTGGGGCTACCGCGCCATTGCCGGCGATGGGATGATAGCCCGCTTCACCCCCCTGACCCTGTCCAAAACGGACTACAACGGCGTGCGCCTGGATGTTTCCACTCCTCGCCTCAAATTCACCGGCCTGGCCTCGCGGGTCGAACGGCCCAGGTCCTATATCGAGTACCAGCCTATCTGGATCGACGAGGACGCCCACCGCGCCGACGATTCCACCCTGCTTTTGGGCAGCCGGATGCAGGCCGATCTCGGCATATTGCAGCTGGGACTCAACTGGGTGAACCAGCACGTCTACCAGAGCACCCAGCCGGGCAACGGGATCAAAGGCCGGCTGCGGCCCGATCAGCCGCTCATCCACCGGGTTATCGTGCGCTTTTCGGACGATTCACCCGAGGATGGCATGGGCGGGGCCGTGGTCCAGGACGTTCAACTGATAGTCAATGGCGAAGCGAGGCCGGACCTGGAGTCCCAGGTGATCCGCCACCTGGCCGGTGTCACCCCTCAGGTTGGAACGGTCTCGCAGGCCACCGGCCGGTTCCGGCAGGCCAACTATGTCCGACCAGCTCCTGGAGGACCGGTGGACATAGGCCGCTTCGTAGGCAATCTCTACTATCGCGAGCGCGAGATCCCTCTCTACTCGGACTACTATTACCGCCTGGACTACGAAGCTGGTATAGACGTGAGCAAATCCACCAACCTCAGCGGCCTGCTGGGGAGCTTCGCGATAGAAACTTCCCAGGGGTCCCTGCAGTCAAACGGCGACGAGCAACTGGCCTTCCTCTTCGACCTGTCGCAGGAACCCATGGTCGAGTCCCTGGAGGTGGAAGCCATCCTGGGCAATGACTACCGGGTGGAGGTGGCGGTCCTGAGCCTGACCGACCCCCGCGGCAAGACCTACCATGCCCAGTATCTGAGCACCTACTACAGAACGGTCCTGCGTTCTCCGGGCAACGTGCACGACCTGTCGAACCTCAAACGGCGGCGCTTCAAGGTTGGAGAGAACACCGCCAACTTCGTCTACAGTGCGGACCTGCAACTGCGCCTTCCCGGGCTGGAGGTCATAGGAGAATACGCCCGTTCGAGTGTGTATTCACGCTATCCCGCCCAGGTGGAAGGAGCCCCGTTCCTCGACGACGGGGCCCGCTTCAAGGACCGGGGCGACGCCTACTACCTGAACGCCTCGCACTGGTTCGGCCAGGGCCGCATAGGCGGCGAGTATTTTTCCATCAATCCGGAATTCCAGACGGAGATGCGCACCTACCTCGACTTCGGGCTCGGCCTGAGTTACTCCAATCTGCACGGACTGACCAACGAGACCGCCTACTGGCAGACGGTGCAGGACAACGACGACGGCGACCGCTACCCCGACGCCCGCTTCGGCAACATAGTGGGGTTGCCCAACGACAGCAGGGACTTCGACATGGACGGGATTTTCATCGGGCAGGACGAGGACAAGGACGGAGCCCCGGAGACAAACCGCAACCTCAATCACATCCCCGATTTCGACGAGCCCTTCCTGATGTACGACGTCGAGCCCAATATCTACGCCTATGGCCTGGACCGCAACAACAACAACGAGCCGGACCACCGGGAGGACGACGGCGTGGTGGACTATCCCTACTACTACGACGAGCGCGGCTACC
The DNA here is from genome assembly GCA_965208105.1 of Candidatus Latescibacterota bacterium. Lineage (GTDB taxonomy): Bacteria > Latescibacterota > UBA2968 > UBA8231 > UBA8231. The sequence continues at coordinate 4,207,571 of OZ242318.1, read as the reverse complement.
ACCTCTTCGGACAGTGGAACCTGACTCGCCACTGGTCCCTGGGAGCGGGAAGATTCCGGATCGATCAGGTTGCCGGCAATGGGCGCAACAACTCGAACTACGCGCTGCTGAGTTACCTCCGCGAGGGGTTGGAACGCCGGGAAGGCACGGCGCTTCTCAGAAGGCTCTTCTTCGAGAATCGCTTCCGCCGGGTGCGGGATGACATAGCCAACGAGTTCACCACGGTGGACGACATCCCCCTGCGCGGAGGTGGCTTCGGAGGACGAGGAGTTCGTTTCTCCAATTCCAGATCGAACGCTCCCCCCATCTGGGCAAGCCGCTTCCGGCCGGACCTGCTCTACTTCCAGGACAGCTATGTCAACGATACCTACCTCGAAGGGAACCTCAGCCCATGGTCCACCCTCAATGTCGTGCAGAAGTGGCGACTGCAGCTGAACTGGCAGCAGGGCGGGCAGCTGCGTCCCGGAATCTTCCAGCGACAGCGGCGTCTTGACTTCTGGACCTGGGTCAGCAGGGTCGACTACACCTGGTACTGGGGCAAGCTGAAGGTGACACCCCAGTACAAATTCATGCTGCTGCGCCTGGCCGACCGGCAGCAGAACGAGGATCTGCTGGCCGAGACCCGCTCGATCCCGATCCTGGGCTTGGAGTACCAATTGTTGGATCGAACGGCGCTGCGGGCGGGGATCCAGGGAATGGGCCCCCTTCCATACCGGCGCGATGACCAGATAGCCGACCGCAACAGTCAGGAACGACGCACCTCCTTCATCACCCTTACCAACCGCTCGCGCTACTTCGGCTACGATCTGTATACCATTGTCGGGATCTCCAATGACCAGCTCGACTTCGACGCCGAGATTCAGCGCTTCAGGGAATATGAAACCCGGTCCTTCTTTGTCCGCACCCTGATAGGGTACACCGAGTACGGGCGCCCGTTGTAGGACCTGCCGGCATGAATTCAGGTGCAGGCCGAAAGGACGGCGGCGGCCGCCGGATTCCGCCCGTCTCCTTACCCTGGCGGGCAACAGACCGAATGCGGAAAACGCGGATACCGGTGCGATTCGCCTGAACCTCCGTCCCGGCACTCGGGCAGCAGGCATGCGAACTCCATCACCGGAGAGAACCCTGGAATGAACTGGTACGAAGAGAGCTTCTTCAACGTCCACGTGGATTACCACACCCGCAAGGATGCCAGGACGGGAGCGGGCATCAGCCGCGGCATCCTGCGCCAGTTCCTGGGCGAAGTGCAGCCGGACATGATCCAGGTGCACTCCAAGGGACATCCGGGGATCGCATCCTACCCTACGAAGGTCGGGCAGGTGAGCAGCGCGCACAGCGAAGATGTGCTGGCGGTCTATCGCGACGTGTGCCGCGAGATGGGGGTGCGCTTCAGCGTCTACTACTCCAGCCTGGTGGACGCGGTGGCGGCGGACGGGCACGAGGATTGGCGCATCGTCAAGGCCGATGGGAATTTTTACGGCACGGAAGAGAAGTGGGAAGGCGACACCATGCACAGCTTCTTCCTGTGCCACAACAGCCAGTACGTCGACGAGTACCTGCTCCCCCAGATCCGCGAGATCCTGGAAAATTACCGCCCTGACGGAATGTGGTTCGATGGGGACGTGTGGGTTTCCCAGGTGTGTTACTGCGCTTCCTGCGAGGAAATCTTCGCCAGCCGCCACGGCGGCCGCAAGGTGCCAAGAGACCATGGACACCAGGACTGGCCTCTTGCTCTGCGCTTCTGCCGCGGCACCTACATGGACTACCTGCAGAAGGTCCGCGACCTGATCCGGGAGGTCCATCCCGGTTGCCTGTTCTCGGTGAACTGGCTGCACACCCTGCGCAATCCGTGGGCGAGCCGGGGAAAGGTGGACTGGCTGTCCGGTGACGTGCCGCTCAACCACGGGGTCAAGGCGGCCGGGCGCGAGGCTCGGTTCATGAATCATCAGGGCCTGCCCTTCGACATCATGGTCTGCGATTTCAGCCTGGACTACCGCACCCGGGGGTACACCTACCACAAGTCCGCCGCGCAGATGGAGCAGGAAGCGGCAGCCTTGCTTGCCAACGGAGCGCGCCTGTTCTACTGGGTGACGCCGACGCGGGAAGCGGCTTTTCGAGTGGAGGATCCTCCGACCCTGGCGGCGGTCGGCCGTTTCGCGCGGGAGCGCCAGCCCTTCTGCACGGGGACGACCTCGGTGGCGGACCTGGCATTGATTGTTTCAGCCGCCGGGTGGGAGAACGATCCCAAGCTGCAGCTGGAGACCGAGGACGTGCACCGGGTCTTCGCCGCCCATCAGGTGCTGGTGGAGGCGGGACTGCACCACGATCTGGTCAGCGAGGAAGCCTTTATTGAACGGGGTTCCAACTGGCCCGTCGCGCTGCTGCCGGGGGTGTCCCATCTTTCCCGGGAACTGGTGCAGGCGCTGAGGAAATTCGTGCGCGGCGGGGGGCGTCTGCTGCTGAGTCTGCCCCTCCCCGAGGAGAGCGCCGACCTGACCGGAGTCGCAGGATGGGAATCCCTGGAAAGCGCCGAGGACCCGCTGGAAAAGGTGGCGCTTCGGGCCCTCCTGCCGTCGGGATGGGCCCGGGTCTTCTACAAGGCTGCGAAGGCGCGGGGCGGTGATGCACGGGCACGGGGGCAGCTCTGGGACGTTTCGAGCTTCGAACCCTTGCAAGGGGTCCCGGTTTCGTACCTGCACCAGCTTGGCCGTGGAAAGGTCGCGACCCTGGCGGGCCATGTCTTCGACGGTTACAGAAACGTACAGGCTCCGGCACTGCGCGACCTGGTACTGGGTGAACTGCGAAACCTGCACCCGCGGCCGGTGGCGGAGCTGGACCCGGCCGGGCAACTCGAGGTGGCGGTGCGCCAGAGGCCGGATGAATGGCTGGTTCACCTGGTGAACCACGGGGCGGACCGCGACATGGGGGCGGGCAGCTATTTCGTGGAGCAGGTGCCCGGCGGTGGTCCGCGCACTCTGCGTCTGCGCTGTCCGGCCGCGCCAGCTTCAGCATCCCTTCAACCGGGGGACCGCACCTTGAGCTGGGAGAGGAGTGGGGATGGGATCAGGTGCTTTCTTCCCGACGTGGGCGTTCACGAGATCATTCACCTGCGGTTCTGAAAGTCCCTGGCAGGATGCCGTCGGGCGGCCCCAACCGGGGCGGCCGATGTCCCGGGCGCACCCGCACCGCATCTTGCCAGGGGCTTTAATTTGGAAGAAAGAGAGATGATATGAGCGAGGATGCCAAAACTCCAGTACCGTTTCTCGACTGGTTCGAGCTGTGGCCGGGAGCTTCCGGATACGAGGCGGACGGCCGCGCCTTCATCGGCGAGTTTCCGACCGGGGTGAAGCTCTCCGTGCAGCCTCCCCAGGAGAAACGGGATTTCGAGATGGACAACGATCGTCCCTGGGAGGGCGGCAGGGTGAATATTTCCACCCTGATGCACCATGACGGCCGCTTTCGGCTGTGGTATCACACCCAGCCGCGGGGGTGGTCCGGGAGCGCAACCTGCTATGCCGAAAGCGACGACGGCCTCGCCTGGGAAAAACCGTCGCTGGGACTGTGCGAGTTCGAGGGCTCCAGGGAGAACAACATCATCGACAGCGATCTGGAAGGACACATTTTCCTGGACACCAATCCCCAGGCACCCCCGGCCGAACGCTACAAGATGGTGGGCATGAAGGGCTGGTGGAAACGCGGAGGCGGTCACATGGAAGGGGCCGAGGACGAGCCCGATGCGCTCAAGCTGCGCACCGAGTTGTGCGCCCAGGGCAAGAGCGAGCAGGAGATCCTGGAGGAGATCGGGCTGATGGGCAACCTGATGGGCGCGGTTTCCCCCGACGGGCTGCGCTGGACCCAGCTGGAGCGGCCGCTCCTGGAGATGTTCTGCGACTCGGACAACATCGTCTTCTTCGATGAGGAGAGGAACAGCTACGTGGGTTACTTCCGCCACAACATGTTCCGCGAGACCGTGCCCACGGTGTGGCCGCCCAACCCCTGGCGCTGCATCGGCCGCGCCGAGACCGGCGATTTCCGCCAATGGCCCACTCCCACCATCGTGGTCCAGCCCGACGCCGACGACCCGCCTGTGCAGGACATCTACACCAACGCCTACGCTCCCTATCCCACCGGGAACTACCACATCATGTTTCCCAGTATCTTCCACCGCGGCACGGACGTGGTCGACACCCAGATCGCGGTGAGCCGCAACGGCATTACCTGGTTCCGCCACAGGGACCCCATCCTCAAGCTGGGATCTCCCGAGAGGTGCGAGGACGGCGGCATCTACGTGCGCCACGGGATTTTTCCGCTGGACCAGTCGCACTGGGGAGTTCCCTATATCTGCATGAGCCACCGCCACAACGAAGGCTACTACTACGATAACTACGACCAGGATGTCTACCATCGCTGGGCTGTATGGAAGCGCGACCGCTTCGTCGCCCTCGAGGCGGAGGTGCAGGGACAGGTGACCCTCCTGCCCCGGGTCTGCCGGGGCGAGCGGCTCCTCCTCAACTGCCAGACCGAGCCGGGTGGATGGGTGCGGGCAGCGTTCGTGGAACCCATGCTGTGGCCCCCCGAGAAGATCAAACCCATCCAGGGATTCAGCTTCGATGACTGCGACCCGGTGCGGGGGGACGGCCTGGATAGCGAAGTCCGCTTCAAGGGCAACGCCGATCTTTCGGCATTGAAGGGACGCAACATCTGCCTGTGCCTGCAACTCTGCCGGGCGCGGGTATTCTCAACCCTGATGTAGGAGGAGGCTCATGAGCGCGCGCACGAAGGAGTTGTTCCTGGACTGGCATGGAATCTGGCCAGGAGCCACCGGCTACGACGAGGACGGCACCGCCTTCATCAGCGAGGCGCCGCAGGAGGTCAGACTTGCAGTGCAGCCCGCGGCCATCACCGATCCCGTGGTGGTCCTCGACAAACCATGGGAAGGCACCACCCCCGGCTACGTCACCGCCCGCTGCGATGAAGGCAAGTACCGCATGTGGTACGGCTGCAAGGAGGGGCTGGCCTACGCCGAGAGCGACGACGGCTTCGCCTGGACCAAACCCGAACTCGACCTGGTTGACCACGAAGGCTCCAGGGCCAACAATCTGGTGCTCGACAGAAGCATCGAAGGCAGCGTATTCCTGGACCCGGCAGCCCCCGAGTCCGAGCGCTACAAGCTGGTGACCATGCAGGCATCGGCCGACCGCAAGGGGACGCGCCTAGCCGGCGCAGAGCTGGAGCGCGCCCTTTCCGAGCTCGAGGAGCGCGGCATTCCTCCGGCGGAGATCTATGGAAAGGAACTGAAGCTGGTAGGCGCGGTCCACGGCGCGGTTTCACCCGACGGGCTTCGTTGGACCTTCCTCGACGAGCCCCTTTTCGAGAAGTTTTGCGATACGCAGAACGTCGTGCTCTACGACGAGGACAGCGGGAAATACGTGGGCTACTGGCGCTCCAGTGCCGGAAGGAGGCGCAGCATAGCGCGCTCCGAGACCGCCGATTTCCGCCATTGGCCGCAACCGGACATCGTGCTGCAGCCCGACGGCGATGAACCACCCACGGACGACTACTACACCAACGGGTACTCTCCCTATCCCGGGTCAGGGGACTTCCACCTGATGTTCCCGGCCATCTACCGTCGCCTGCTCGACTGCGTTGAGGTGCGCATCGCGGTGAGCCGCGACGGGTTCAACTGGTCGTGGCCCGAGCGCAAACCGGTCATTCCCCCCTCCCATCCGTACAAGGGGGGGATCTATCCGGGGCCGGGCCTTGTCCCCCTTGATGGTGAGCGCTGGGGCCTGATCTGCCGCGGCGAGGAGGAGCTCCACAACGAGAGCTACTACTACGAGCCCGAGCGGTCCAGGGGTGAGATCCGCTGGGCGACATGGACCCGTGACCGCCTGGTTGCCCTGGAGGCCGCGGAGACGGGCCGGGTCACTCTCAATCAACTGCCCGCCAGCGGAGCCCCACTGCTGCTCAACTGCCAGACCGCCCCCAATGGCTGGATCCGGGTGGAATTGATCGAGCCCACCCTGTGGCCGCCCGCCCATCTGGAGCCCATGGAAGGTTACAGCTTCGCCGATTGCGCCGAGGTTCGGGGCGACCACCTCGAGGCGGAGGTGAGCTGGAACGGAACCAGCGACCTGTCGCCATTGAAGGGCAGGGATCTGTGCCTGCGGATAGAGCTTTGCCGGGCCCGCCTGTTCTCGGTTTCACTTTAGGGAGGAGTATGAAAGCGGCAGCAGCCTGCGCCCGTCAACCGCCCGGACCCGGAGAGGCAATGCCGAACTGGCGCAATGTATCCTCCATGGTCGGCCGGCGCAGTCGAATGCGATCGTCGCTCAATAGATAGGAGAACACGAAGCCGAGCCCCAGCATCAGAATGCCTATCAGGAAGCAATAGATGATCGCCCGGTCGGGATACTGATCCTTCAGGTAGCCCACGTACAGAGGTCCGCAAATCCCCGCCGCCGCCCATGCCGTCAGAATGGTCCCGTAGATGATCGACATCTTCTTCTGGCCGAATACATCGAGCACGAATGACGGCATGGTGGCAAAACCCCCGCCGAAGCACAGAAGTATATAACAGACCAGGATCGAAAATATCCAGGGATTGCGCTCGGTCATCAGTATGCCGAAGACCACCATCTGACTGGCGAGGAGTATCCGGAAGACCCTGACGCGTCCCAGGCGGTCCGACAGCAGTCCCCAGAACAACCGTCCCACCCCGTTGCACAGGGAGCTGACCGCTATGAGGGTCGCTCCGTACTCGGCCAGGGTCGCCGGCTCCACCGTGGGGTCGGCCAGACCCCAGACTTCCTGGAGGAGTTCGGACTGAAAGCTGATGACGGAGATTCCGGCGGCGATATTGAAGAAAAAGACGATCCACATGAGGACGAACTCGGATGAACGCAGATAGGGAGCAACCGAGTCGGACTCGTCGCCGGGCGTCTCTTCGGCGACGGCTTCAGCGGCCGCAGGAGGATTGCTCAACAGCAGGCTGCAGGGTATGAGCACCGCGGCGAAGATCACCCCGAGCCCCAGGAAGACACGGGGCAGGTCCCCTGCCAGGTGGGACACGAGCAGCGGCGCCAGGCCCTTGCTCAACAGAAATGCGCCTACCCCGAACCCCATCACCACGATCCCCGTCGCCAACCCCTTCTTGTCCGGGAACCACTTGGCCACCGTCGCCACCGGGGTAACGTATCCCAGCCCGATTCCCGCGCCACCGATTATACCATACCCCACATAGAACAGCGCGAGGCTATTCAGGTTCAGCGCCAGGCTCCCCAGCACATAGCCCACCGCGAACATGACGCTTCCCGCCACGGCCAGGCGCCGGGGTCCTACCCGCGGCAACAGGGCGCCTGCCCAGGCCGCCGAGGTGCCCAGGGAAAGGATCGTCAGGCTGAATGCCCAGGCCGTTTCGGTGAAGGTCCAGCCCAGTTGCCGGACCAGCAGGGTCTGGAAGAAACTCCAGGCATACACCGTCCCGAAGCATACCTGCAGGACCGTGCAGAATAGCGCCATAAGGGAGCGCGGGACCAATTCCCTTCCTTTCGACATTTTCACCTGGATACCGACGGCGGATCAGTCGCCGGATGGCGGGGGCGGCTTCTTTTCGGCAACATGGAGGAAAAGTCGGGCAAGGTGTCCCACTTCGTCGTCGCGTCCCAGAAGCTTGTCGTCCGCGTCCACCGCTTCCCCCTCCCCGCGCGCCATGCCCACGGCATACCCCAGAAGCGAGCCCACCGGTTTTGCGGCCAGATTGACCAGCCAGATGGCGGCAAATACCCCGGCCACGAGAATTATGGAGAAGAGATAGACCTGCTGGCCGATGGCCCGTTGGATCTTGAGGGCAATCAGACCGGTGTCCATGCCCACGTGCACCGTTCCTGCAACACCGGCTAGAATCGGGCTCCCGACCTCGACGAAATCCCCCATTCCAGGCAGGCTGCGCTCCACGGTCTCCATATTGAAGGGGTCGCTGGCGCGAATCTCGGCGGGGATGCCGGGCACGAATGTATGGGCCAGGAACTCACCGGACTCGTCGGTGATATAGATGTATTTTATGCCCTGAATCTCGACGAACTGATCGATGAGCGATTGCAGGGCCGACAAGTCGCGGTTCAGAAGAATGTCCACGCTCGAATCTGCAATGGTCTTGGCGATGTCGCGGCTGTTGCTCTCGTATTCGGCGGACAGATGCGTATCGACCGTATAGACGCAGAGGATGGAGGTCGAGAGGCCGATCAGGCCGAACAGCGAAAAGACGCCGAACAGGGTCTTCTTGAACAGCTTCTGTACCTTCATCATCATGCGAACCTGGCGCGCCAATCATCGAGCGGAACGAAACGGCCGTCGTCCACCACCGTGTAGTATACCTGCTGCAGCCCCTGTCTCCGGCCCGGCCCGAAGGAGACCTGTTCCCCGATACCCAGATCGAAATTCGCAACGGAGAGAACCGCTTCCTCCAGTTGGCTGCGTTGCGGCTCGTCACCGAGGCGCTGCAGGATTTCGACCATCAACTTGGCGTTGAGAAATCCTTCGAGGCTGACGAAGCTGTAATCAAAGGGGGTATAGGGGTCCTTCATCAACTCCGCCGGCGGCAACGGAGCGTAGCGTTTCATCAATTCGCGATATTCCTGAACGGCGGGAATGGATACATCCTCGTAGCTCGGCACCACCTGGGAGTTTACCAGCCACCGGGTGTAGCGCCGGCTGTCCTCGCGTCCCTCGGTCAGGAGCTTGAGGAGATTTTCGCTTCCAACGAAGGAAAGATTCGCGAATGGAACCTGCAGGCCGAGGTCCACCGCATCGCGGGCAAAGGCCGCGCAGGCCGCATAGGCACCGATGCAAATCACCGCTTCAGGCCTGGCCGCCTTGAGAATCTCGACCTGCTTGCGCATGGTTCCCGTGAACCGTTCACCGCGGCGGTAGGTGGCCTCTCCAGCGATACTTTCCCCGTATTTTTTCAGTGCGCTTCTGACCCCCGCCCATCCACTGCGGCCATATGCGTCGGCCTGGTAGAACACGGCAATGCGCCGCCGGTCGATGCGCACGAAATTGTCCACCAGACCGGCGGTCTCCTGTCGGTAGGAGGCGCGCAGATTGAAGGCGAAGGCTCCGTAGGGGGGTTCGCGTTGTGGCTGGGCTCCGGTGAAAGGGAAGAACAGCAGGATGTCGCGGTCCTGGAACTTCTTCAGGATGGGCAGAACGCGCGTTACCGTCGGCGTGCCGACGTATCCGAAGAGCAGGAAAACCTGGTCCTCCAGCATCAGCTTCATGGTGTTTCTCACTGAAGGACCGGGTTGATAGCCGTCGTCGTAGGCCGTGACCTGAACGCTGCGGCCGGCCACGCCCCCCTGCCGATTTACGTGGGCGAAATAGGCGCCGGAACCGCGATAGAGCTCGATTCCCAACCCCCGGGATGGTCCGGAGAACGCGGCCGATGTACCCAGGATGATCTCGGAGTCGGTCACCCCGGATGCCGCGGCGGCAGGGGCTTCGGCAAATGCGCGCAAGGCCGGCCACCAAGGGGCGGCCAGGCAACCGGCAAGGCCGGCGCGAAGCAGAGACCGCCGCGACATTGCACTCGTATCCTTGCCGCTGGCTGTTGTCTGAGGGGAAGTGTCGGACATAGGCGGGAACCTGGGACTGACCGCGTGGCCTGTCGCGCACGGCAAATAAGAGGCATTATCGCTAGTGTGTCAAGCAGACGCAGAGGCAGGAACGCGATAGGAATCCTGGAATGGATGGAGGAGGTCGGGCTTCCTGGCGGTGAATCCGCAGAGGCCTTGGCCTTGTGAACCTCTCCACCGATCAAAGAGCGGTGGAAAAGACCTTGGCCCTGTTCAGGTGCAGTCGAACGCTCACCTCCTTGCCGCGCAGCATGGAGAGATCGCTCTTTCCGTTCCAGCGGACTACCCTCGAGAGTTCGTCGCCGCTCAGAGTCTCGGCCGCATCGAGACCGAACCCTTCGAAAGCCTGCACCGGCCGGGGTGGAGTCACCGGCGGATTCACCAGTTCCACCTTTACCCACCCGTCCTTCTCGGTGCGATAGTTCAGGCGCAGCTCCTTTCCGGCGCAGGGGCGCTGCACCAGGACCACCGAGCCCTCGGCGGCGGCATGCAGCCCCGCGAGGCGATCCTCCCGCCAGCTTGCCCAGCGAAACTCGCCGTCTTCCGGATAGTTGCGGCCTCGGTCCAGAAAATCGTGCTTGCGCTGGTTGCCCACAAAGGGAAGCCGCCATTCACCGCTGTCCAGGGCGACGAGGCTGGGACTCGCGTACATCGAGCCGTATTCTCCGCCCTCGTAGCTCAGGTCGATGATGGGCTTGCGCTCGGGCCGGCTCCAGTTGTAGCTGTCGTGGCTGATGGCCAGGTGGATGTCCACCGTGGAGGGAATGCGGTGGTAGAAGGAGGGAAACATCAGGTAGAGCCGCCGCCCCGGATAGGCACTGTAGCAAGGATTGTAGATGTCGTCGCCAATGGGGTCCTGAGGATCGCACATCAGGCAGAGCCGCGGTTCCTGCAAATGGCGGAAATCCGTTCCTTCGGCGCGCCGCACCGAGCGCCGGCGTTCGAGGTGGCCGCGAAGGTAGGCCACGTACTTTTTCTCATAGGGATCGTAGATGCAGAGGTTGTGGGTGTCGAGGGCGCTCGCCCCCACGTCGAGAATGTGGTCCTCGATATTCTTCCAGCGAATCCCATCCGGGGAAACGGAGGCATGCACCGCCTGGCGCAGCTCCACCGCCTTCCTGCGGTCCTCGGGACTGACCCCGCCAACGTCCATGGCGATCATCAACTCCTTGAACTTCTTCCCGTCCATGTTCTCATCCAGTTTTCCGTCCCGGTAAAATCTGCCCTCGCCGGCTATGGCCTTGTAGCGTTCCTCTTCCGGGGCGGAAGGATCGATGAAGACGAAGCCCAGGTGATGGTCCTTTCCATGGCAAATGATGTTGTTCCTGGTGGACCCGTCGTAGTCTACGAGACCGAGCTCGGGGCGCTCCCAGTTGAATCCGTCTTCGCTTTCGGCGTAGCACACATAGTTCCTGGAAACATCACTCACCCTGGTCACCCCGTACCAGAGGCGGTAGCGACCCTGGTCGCAAATCATGGAGTTGAGGTGGAGATTCGCCCCCCTCTCCCAGGGACGCTCCTTGTGGAAAAACACGGCAGACTTTCCCGCCGTTTCGATCTCGATCTTCACCCCCCTGGGAGGATCCTGGGACCATATGGTGCCGTCCGGCTCGAGCTTGCGGTGAGATGCCCAGATTCCATAGTGATCGAGAATCGGAGTTGGAGCGGGTCGTCCGTCATTCATTCGGAGCTGCCTCCTGGCAAAGGGTTGTCGCGGTTGGTTTCTGAAAGTAGCCAGCGGTGACGCGGCTGTCCAGGCTACCGAAGCGGACAAGGCCATTCAGACTCGAGGCAGGCTTGACGACCGGGTGAGAAGGGAATAAGCTTGGAAGCCGACCGTCATCCTGGCATCGATGATGAGATGGTGTACCGAATTCTGCACTGGCGGGCCATGAGCCGGAGCAGCGGCCCTGCTCCAGTTTTCCTGGAAGGAGAAAAACGATGAGAATAGGTGCGTTCCTGGGCAATCAGGGAGATGATTTCCTCCAGTTTCTGCAGCAGTACGGGGTGAGCGATGTCGTGGGAGGATTCACCAGTTGTCCCGACTACACCCGCAAGTTTCCCCCGGATGCGGGCGACAAACCCGGCCAGTACTGGGACTATCTGGACCTGGTGCAACTGCGCGAGCGCGTCGAGTCCTACGGGCTGCGGCTGGCCAGCATGGAGAACCCGCTGCCGCAATGGTGCTTCGACCAGGTGATGCTGGGCTTGCCGGGACGCGATCAGCAGCTCGAAAACCTCAGCATCACCATCCGCAACATGGGGCGGGCGGGAATCCCCTACTATGGGTATAACTGGATGGCGAACCCGTCGCGGAACTGGCGCTTTTCCACCCGCTCATCCCTCAACTTCCCGGGCAGGGGAGGAGCCAAGTACGATCTTCTCGACCTCGAGGTGGTCAACAAGGGACCGCTCTTCAGAGACCGCGAGTACAGCTCCGGGGAAATGTGGGAAAACTACGAGTACTTCGTGCGCGCCATTGTTCCCGTGCTGGAGGAATCGGGCGTGAGAATGGGCCTGCACCCCGACGATCCTCCGTCCCCGAAAGTCGGCGGTGTCGCGCGGATTTTCCACGACCCCGATTGCTACCAGCGCGCCCTGGACCTGGCTGACAGCGAGGTCAGCGGAGTGAATCTTTGCCTGGGAAACTGGACTGCCATGGGCACCGACATCGTTGCCTCGATCCGCCGCTTCGGAGCGGCGGGCAGGATTCTCTACGGACATGCCCAGGGGGTCCAGGGCACGGTGCCCCGCTTCAACGAGTGTTTCCTGGACGAAGCCGACTGCGATTTCCTGGAAGTCGTGAGGACCTTCGACCAGGTGGGTGTCGATTCTTTCCTGGCCGTCGCCCATCTGCCCCGCACCGTGAACGATTCCCCGCCCCAATTTCAGGGCCATGCCTTTGCCATCGGCTACATGGCCGGCATCACTCGCGCGGCCAATCAGCTCAACGGGAATGGAAGTTGACTCGACCGGGGACCCCTGCAGCCCCCTCCCGCCCAGACCAGCCACACCCCTATTTCGGCGGGCGGCGGCCATTGAGCACGACCCGGTTCCTTCCTCCCTGCTTGGCCGCGTACATGGCCGCGTCGGCGGCGGACAATGCTTCGTCGGCGCTGGAGGGGATGCCGTGATATATCCCCGCTGAAATGGTCCCGGCCGTCCTTTCTTCGACCGCGGTCCTCAAGCGCTCGGCCAGGCTGACCGCCGTCTCCGCGGTGGTGCACTCGGGAATGACGGCGAATTCATCGGCGCCCCACCTGAAAATGAAGTCCGACCTCCTGACTACCGACTTCAGCACGACCCCCAGTTGGACGATGAATCTGTCCCCGGCCTCGTGGCCCTCGGTGTCGTTGATGCCCTTGAGATTGTCGGAATCCAGGTAGATGAGCGACAGCGGCTGCTTGAAGCGCGCCGCGGAGCCGAGGCGGCGGTCGAAGATATCGTCGAATCCGCGCCTGTTGTAGAGCCCCGTGAGGGAATCCACGCGGGATTCCATCTCCATCCGCCGGACCATTGCGGCGTTGATTCGGGCAAGATCCTCGTAGAGGCGACGGCCTGCCGCGGCGGTGTGGTGATCGACCCCGGCCGCCGCAGTCAGCCACATGCAGGTCCCTTCGCCGCGCTTGTTGGCCAGCGCCAGCATCTCGGCAGCGGCTTCATATACGGCCAGAAAGGTCTCCTGCGTGCAGACGATGGTGAGGGGACAGAATCTCACACCGCCCCCGGACATGGTAACGCGGCAACCGAATACCCTCTCGCAGCCTTGCCTGAACTCCCTTCCAATCTCCCGGACCCTGGCTTCTTCCACCTGCAGCCAGGCGAATCTGCCTCTGCCCACGAGGCCGGACCATCCGGATTCCCGGCGCAGGAGAGTCTGAAGGTATTCCTGGACCGCAGCACCGGTCCGCGCACCTTCCCGGGATTCGAGCCTGGAAAAGTTGTCCACGCCGAGGAGAACCATGGAATCGAGCCGGCCCCCTCTGCAGAGATCTGCCATGACCGCGAGCAACCGGTTGACGTTTTCCTGCGGCCCGCCCATTCTCTCCTCCTGCGCTGCCCGCGGCCGCAGACTGCGGCGGCCCCGGGTAGCGTTGAAAAAGCGGAATCTACATATTGTGAATGCGCCCGGCAAAATGCCGCTTAAACCCTCACGGAAGATTGAAGAAAGAAATCTCTCATGCCAAGCAGACCAATCAAGATCCTCCTCGTCGCCGCCCATCCGGCGGACGGTTTCGACCAGGCCGGGGGAACCCTCGCCCATCACGTCGCCCGCGGCGACCAGGTGACCGTGGCCATCGCCACCACCGGCGTGCGCTCGCATCATTGGGAGCTGAAGGACGCCAAGCACAGAGCCGGCGGCGAATTGGACGTGGAATCGAAGATCGAGGCCGCGGTGGCCGAGAAACTCGAGGAGACCCGAACCGCCTGCCGCCTTCTGGGCTTCGACGATTTGCGCGACCTGGGCTTCGAGGACGACGACCTGCTGCTGAACCGGGAGAAGGTTGAGGCAATCGCCGCCATCATCCGCGAGGTAAGGCCGGACCTCCTGATTTCCCATCATCCCTACGAGACGGCCGGGCTCAAGATGCACGGTACCATCGGACAGGCAGCCGTCTACGCTACCCAGCTCGCCCAGGGGACCGGGCGCTCCCGCCAGGTCCGCCATCGCACACCGGTACACTATTTCATGAACCCCATCGCCTACATGGGCGCAAACACCCTGGAGTACGCCGGTACCGCCCGCGTCGACCTCTACGTCGATATCACCGACGTCATCGACAGGAAGGTCAGGGCACTGGACTGCATTTCCAGCCAGTACTACGGCGGTCCCTATTCGCGCAAGCGCGGAGAGAACGAGGACGGTCACTTCGGCAACAAGGCCGGGGTGGCCTACGCCGAGGCTTTCCAGCGCTATACCCCCATGGTGCGCTACACTCTGCCCATCTCCGACTTCGAGTTGGACAAGGTGGACGAATCCATGGAAGTCCACATGGGACGCGTAAGCGATATGACCGCCGCGTTCCTGCCCCTGCCCGAGGACATGGAATTCTCCAGCGATCATCGCGTGCCGCCGGAAAAGCACAACGAATGACAGGGGTCGGACTGCATCCGATCCGCTGACCGGACCATGAATCCTGCCAATCTGCTCTTCATCCTCGCCGACGAGCACAGGCGCGATGCGCTGGGATGTTACGGCCATCCGGTGGTGCATACCCCCAACCTCGATGGGCTCGCGGCTCGCGGGGTCCGGTTTACCCGGGCTTACACCAATTCCCCCATTTGCGTGGCCGCCCGGGCTGCACTGGCCACCGGGCGATACGTCCACCAGACGGGGCACTGGGACAATGCCTTTCCCTACCACGGCGAGTTTCCGAGTTGGGGGCACAGGGTGCGGGACCGGGGCTGCCGGGTGGATTCCATCGGCAAGCTGCACTTTCGCAGCCGCGATGACGACAACGGCTTCAGCGCGGAACACCAACCCCTGAACGTAGCCGAGGGAATCGGGGAAATCATCGAGTGCCTGCGCGAGAAAGCCCCTCCCCGTGACGGCCCGGAGGGCGTGCGCCAGGCGGGTCCCGGCAATTCCTCCTATCTGCGCTACGACGCCGAAAACACGGATGCTGCCTGCCGCTGGCTGGCCGCTCATGCCGGCGACGAGAAGCCCTGGGTGCTTTTCCTGTCGCTGGTGTGCCCCCATCCGCCATTCACGGCCCCGGAGGAATTCTATCGGCTCTACGATCCGGCTCAGGTCGCAATGCCTCCACAATGGCGGCGCCAGGAGTGGCCCGACCACCCTGCGCTGGCTCACTTCCGATACCGGTTCATGTGGGACAGAGGGCTGGAAGAGGAAGAGATCCGTCGGGCGACGATCACTTACTACGCCCTGTGCAGCTATGTGGACCACAACGTCGGCAAGGTCATGCAGGCGCTCGACGCCCAGGGCCTCCGGGACAGAACGCGCATAATTTACACCAGTGATCACGGCGCCATGCTGGGAGCGCGGGGACAGTTCAACAAGCTGACGATGTACGAGCAGGCAGCCGCGCTACCCTTCATCATGGCGGGCCCCGATGTGGCCCGAGGCCGGGTGGTGGGCACCCCGGTTTCACTGGTGGACTGCTTTCCAACAGTTTTGGAAGCGGTGGGATCGGAGCCCGCAAGCGAGGACGCCTGCCTGCCAGGGGAATCCCTGTGGAAAATCGCCCGCCAGCAGGACCGCGACCGCACGGTCTTCAGTGAATATCACGCCGCCGGATCGCGGAACGCCGTCTTCATGCTGGTCGACCGGCGCCACAAGTACGTGCACTACACCCACGAACCGCCCCAGGTATTCGATCTCGAGACCGACCCGGATGAACTGCTTGACCTGTCCGGGTCTTCCTCCCACCAGGACCTGGTCCGGGGGCTCGAAGCCCGCCTGCGAGACCTGCTCGATCCGGAGGCCACCGACCTCAGGTGCAAGGTGGACCAGACGGCCAAAGTGGAAGCCTACGGAGGCATGGAGGCGGTGATCCAACGCGGACTGAGCAATTCTCCCGTGCCTGGAGAGAAGCCTGTATTCTATCACCACCGGGAATAAGCGGGATTGCCCAAGTGTCTACATGGAATATCGAGTCCGGCTGTGGCAGCCTCGAAGACGACCCGGAAAGGAGCCATGTTCATGTTGATGCAAGATAAAACCGCCCTTGTCACCGGAGTATCCAACCACCGCAGCATTGCCTGGGCCATCGCCCGGGCTCTCGACCGGGAAGGTGCTCGGTTGGTCCTGGGCTACCTGGGCGATCGAGAAAAGCAGGGCATCGGAAAGATCGTCGGCCAGTTGCAGCGACAGCCACTCCTGGTAGCGTGCGACGTAACCGAGGACGATTCGGTTGGCGCCGCCTTCGATACCATTGGTGAATCCTGCGGGCGGCTCGATTGCCTGGTCCATTCCATCGCCTTCGCCAACCGCGAAGACCTGGACGGACGCTACACCGACACCTCGCGCCAGGGCTACCACCTCGCCCTCGACGTCAGCGCCTACTCCCTGAACTGCCTGGTGCACGGCGCCGAACACCTGATGACCGAGGGCGGGGGCGTCGTCGCCATGACCTACCTGGGCAGCGAGCGGGCAGTCGCCAACTACAACGTCATGGGGGTGGCCAAAGCTGCCCTGGAATCGGGCGTCCGCTACCTGGCCAGCGAGCTGGGGACAAAAGGCATCCGCGTCAACGGCCTCTCCGCCGGCCCAATCAAAACGCTGGCCGCGCGCGGGATCAAGAATTTCAGCACCATGCACAAGCTGCACGCCGAGCGCGCGGCGCTGCGGCGCAACACCACCGTGGAAGAGGTGGCGGATGCTGCTTTGTTCCTGTGCAGCACCATGAGCCGGGGGATAACGGGGGAGATTCTCTACGTGGATGGTGGATACAGCATAATGGGAATGTGATCAGGAAGGCGGCGGCAGCTTCATCTTGCGGAGCACCCTCAGGCTGTGAGACCCCCGCGGTTGACCGGCCCTGTGGAGCGCCATGAGGTGAACCTTCAAAAACCCCGCATCCGGAGCCGTATCCACGTCGTACCAGGGAGGCAGAAGCCCCAGAGAACGGCTGCCAAGCCTGCTCAAGGTCTGTTCCAGGACCCTGCCCGTGCTCCAATCGACGCCCGCGAACATCGGCCGCTCACCTGCTTGCTGGCCGATGAGGTAGTACCCCCCATCTACGCTGGGTCCAACTACCACCTCGTGTTCCACCATTGAATCAAGGGCCATGTCGACGTAGGCGGGCGGCAGACTGGGGGTGTCGGATCCGATTATGGCGGTGCGCCCGGCTCCCTGGTCAAAGCTCCAGCCCATGAGCTGGTCCAGCCGCTGTCCCAGGCCGCCTTCGGGCTGCGGCAGCCAGGCGAAATCTCCCCTCTCCTCCAGCCACTCGCGCACCTTCGGTTCAGCGTCTGCCGGAGTGAAGGCAACGACCTTCATGTCAGCCGCTGATTCCGCCAGCAGGGCCACGCTGTCCAGGACAAATGCGCGGTAGAGCAAGGCCGCCTCTTCCGCGCTGCAGTGCGGCATGAGCCGGGTCTTGACATGCTCCGGCCGGGGGTCTTTCACCATCAGGATACAGCACCCGGACATGGTTGCCCTCCCGCCTGGGGCCGGGTCACCGGAAGCCCTTCCGGGCCTGCCGGTCAGAGTGTGAGGACCCATTCCCCTCCGCGTCATTGTCCCGACCGCAGCGGTCCCCCGCCGTCGGCAGCGGCCTTGACTGGCCCGCGCCGCCCTCCTAGTTTTAGATTAACGAATTCCATCGGGAAAGACCTGTTTGATTAAAGCGCACAAGCTCCTGGCCGAAATCAAGAAGCACGGAATCACGCACGTCGTCGGGGTCCCCGACAACGGCACCCAGGCCCTTTTCGGGCGACTCTGGGACGATCCGGGTATCGAAGTCATCGTGTCAAGCCGCGAGGGAGAGGCATTCGCCCTGGCCTCGGGTCTGTATCTGGGCGGCAAACGCCCCCTGGTGGTGATCCAGAATACGGGCTTCCTCGAAGCCGGGGATGCATTTCGCGGCACCGCCTACAACATGGGGATTCCCCTCGTCATGCTCATCGGTTATCGCGGCTACAGATCCCTTGGGCCGGATGCAGAGCGCGTCGATACCGCGGCCACCTTCTTCGAGCCAACCCTGGCGGCCTGGAACATCCCCTGCTTCGAGCTCCGTTGCGACGATGATCTCGACCGCGTTTCCGCCGCATTCGAGCGCGCAGCCGGGACCTCTTCACCTGCTGCCGTCATTCTCGTCGAAGAAAGCAGCTGAATTTGCTAGACAAGTACAAATGCCTGGAGAAGCTGGCCGCCATGCGCAGGGACGAAGTCGTGATCACCACCATGAGCGTGGCCGCCCCATGGGCAAAACTGTCCGACGGCCCCCTCGACTTCGCCTCTGTTGAAAGCGCCATGGGCCACGCCGCCGATTTCGGCTATGGCCTTGCCATGGCCCAGCCGCAGCGCCGCGTCATCGTCCTCAACGGCGACGGCAGTATGCTGATGTGCCTGGGCACCCTGGTGACGATAGCCCAGAGACCCCTGGAAAATTTCACCCTGGTGATAACCGAGAACGGAACCTACGAGGTTACCGGCAACCAGCCCGTACCCGGCGCCGGTATCGCCGATTACGAGGCCATTGCCCGAGGCGCGGGCATTGAGCGGGTCTGCACCATCGACAACGACCATGATTTCGATGAAAACCTCTCCTCTCACTTCGAGGCAAAGGGACCGCTGGTCTTCATATGGAAGATAGCCAGGGCCACCGAACCCGTGCCGCGCCCCGCCCTTCCCATCCGCACTCGCGCCCGCCGGCTGCGGCAGGCGTTGGCCGGCAACGATTGAGGAAGACAGCACATGCAACTTCCTCTGATGGCCACTGTCAAGCAGCACTTTTCCAATGTCCACGTAGAAGATATCGCCGCGGCCATTGAGAATCAATTGCGGCGGACCGATCTTGCCAGCGCAATTGCACCGGGTGCCCGCATCGCCGTGGCCACCGGCAGCCGCGGAATTGCAAATATCGCGGCCATCGTCCGCACTCTCGTCGACCACATCAGCCAGGCGGGAGGCCGTCCATTCATCCTCCCGGCCATGGGCAGCCACGGCGGCGCAAGCACCGAGGGGCAGAAGCAGGTCCTCGCCTCCTACGGCATCACCGAGGAGAGCATGGGAGTTCCGGTTGAGGCCACCATGGAGGTCGTGCAGGTAGGCGAACTGAACGACGCCACCCCCGTGCTCCTCAACAAACTTGCAAAAGAGGCCGATGGCATCGTCCTGGTGAATCGAATCAAACCCCACACCTCTTTCCGCGGGCCTTTCGAGAGCGGCCTGATGAAGATGTTGACCATCGGCCTGGGCAGCCACAAAGGTGCGAGCCTAGCGCATTCAAAGGGGGCGCAGGGCATCGCCAGGCTGATCCCCGCCTGGGGCAAAACCATCATCCACCGGATGCCGGTTATGCTGGGGCTAGCCATCGTGGAGAACGCCTGCGACGACACGGCGCGAATTGTCGCGTTGAGGCCGGATGAAATCGAATCCCGGGAACCGGGTCTTCTCGAGGAGGCGCGCCTGGCGATGCCCCGGTTGCTGGTGCAGGAAATCGATCTGCTGATCGTCGAGGAAATGGGCAAGGATATCAGCGGTACGGGAATGGATACCAACGTAATCGGCCGTATGCAACTGCCGGGGATCAAGGAGCCCGAGACTCCGGGCATTGCGAGAATTGTCGTTCTCGACCTCACCCGACGCACGCACGGCAATGCCTCGGGCCTGGGCCTGGCGGATATAATTACCAGGCGCCTTTTCGACAAAATCGACCTCAAGTCAACTTACGCCAACGTTTTTACCACGACCTACCTCAACCGCGCCTACATACCTGTCATCATGGAGACCGACCGCGAGGCCATCGGCGCTGCTCTCGACGTTCTCCGTCTATCCGACTCCACCAGGGCGCGCATCGTGCGCATAAAAAATACATTGTCCCTGGAGCGGATTCAGGTCTCGCAGTCCCTGCTGGACGAATGCAGGAGCCATCCGCAGGTCGAGCAGGTGGGCCCGCTGCGGCCTCTGGATTTTGCGGGAGACGGTGCTTTGATCAGGTCTGGCGGGTAATCAGAACGACTTGCGGTAGCGCTGTGAGTTGATCCCCAGCTGGTCCCGGTACTTGGCCACCGTGCGCCGGGCGATCTGCAGCCCCTTCCTGCCCAGCTCGTCGGCAATCTTCTGGTCGCTGAGAGGATTGGCCTTGTCCTCCCCGGCAATCAATCTGGAAATGTGCTCCTTGACGTTGCGGGTGGAAACGTCCTCTCCGCTTTCGGTGCTTACCCTGCCGTCGAAGAAGTACTTGAGCTCAAATACGCCGTAGGGCGTCTGCATGTACTTTCCGTTGCTGACCCGGCTGATCGTCGACACGTGCATCTCCACCTTGTCTGCCACGTCCTGAAGCACCATTGGCTTCAGGTAGGCCGGTCCCTTCTCGAAGAATGGCAGCTGCATCCTCACCAGGTAGTTGGCCACTTTGAGCATGGTGGTCCGCCGCTGCTGGATGGCGTTGATCAGCCAGCGCGCGTCGTTGATCTTCTTGGCCAGGTAGTCCTGGACCTCGTCCTTGCCGTTGCGCCGGGAGTCCTTGAGCATCCTGGAATAGGTGCCGCTGATTCTCAGCGGCGGCAATGTCCCATCGGTCAGAGAAACGACCCACTCATCGCCGACCTTCTCGACGACGAGGTCGGGAGTGATGTAGGAAACCTCCGTGTCCAGGGTGAGCAGGCCGGAGTAGTCGCTGCTGCTTGGCGACCCGGGATAAGGCTGCAGGCTTTCGATCAGGTCCAGCACTGCCTTCAGCTCTTCATCGGAGATGGCCAGGGCCCGCGTGATGCGCCCCAGGCGCCTCCTGGTCAAATCCTCCATGTGGTCGCCCACCACCCGGAGCGCAAGGTCCCGGCGCTCTCCTTGCTGCTGTTGCAACTGAATCATCAGGCATTCGCGGAGGTCGCGGGCGCCCACTCCCGGCGGCTCGAATCCTTGAACCACCTTCAGGACCTTTTCCACCTCGGCCGCTGCCAGGTGCAGCATCTCGGCCAGCTCCTCGGTGGAACAACCCAGATATCCCCTCTCGTCAATACTGCCGATGATGTAGGCGCCGATCTCACGCTCGATGGGGGAGAGTGAGCTCAAAGCCAGTTGTTCGTGCAACCGGGCAGTCAACGGGGGAATGGCCGTAATGCGGTTCTCCCGGGGCTCGCGGTCAACTTCCCAATTCGGATCGTACTCGGTGCGTTCGCTGTTGTAATCGCCCTGGTCGAATTGATCGCCCAGAAGTGTATCCCAGTCTACTTCCTCCGCTTCCCTGGGCAGCTCTTCCTCTTCCTTGAGCCCTTCATCGAGCCCTGCCTCCGGTTCCTGGGAATCCTCCTCCACAGAGGGGCTCTCCTCGAGCAGGGGATTGAGCTCCATCTCCTGCTTGATCCTCATCTCCAGTTCCAGGGTCGACATCTGAAGCAGCCTCAGCGACTGGATCAACTGAGGGGCCATCTTCTGCTGGAGAGTTTGATGTTGCAGAATGCGGAGCATTGTCCCTAAAATTCCCTGTGGGGATGCATGAGAAACCCGTTCGCTTTACCTCGGGGCCGGCAAAATCCATCGAAATCAAATATAACCGATCGCCTTGAGGCCGATCAAGTAGGATCCATCTGGAACCTCTCGCCCAGATAGATGCTGCGCACCCGGGGATCAGCGGTGAGCTCACGGGCACTTCCTGCCGTGAGAATGCGGCCGTCCACCATGATGTAGGAGCGGTCGGTGATTTCCAGAGTCTCGCGCACATTGTGATCCGTAATCAATATCCCCAAACCCTTCCGGCGCAACTCGGCCACGATATTCTGAATATCCTCGACAGTGCGGGGATCAATGCCTGCAAATGGCTCGTCCAGGAGCATGTACCGCGGTTGGATCGCCAGGGCCCGGGCAATTTCCACCCGCCGTGTTTCGCCGCCCGAGAGCTCGTCGGCGCGCTGCGCCGCGCGCGCCTCCAGATTCAACTCTTTCAGCAACCGGGCCAACCTCGAAGCGAGTTCCTCCTTGCCCAGGCCCCGGGTTTCAAGGACAGCGCGTATGTTCTGCTCGACGCTCAGCTTGCGGAAGATCGAGGTTTCCTGGGGAAGATACCCGATGCCCTGCAGGGCGCGGCGGTACATGGGAAGGCCGGTGATGTCGACCCCGTCCAGGAAGATATGCCCGGCATCGGCGGCGGCGAAGCCCACGATGCTGTAGAAGGTGGTGGTCTTGCCCGCCCCGTTGGGGCCCAGCAAGCCCACGATCTCCCCGGGCTCCACCACGAGATTCACCATGTCGACCACCTGGCGGCGGCCGTACCTCTTGCACAGATTCTCGGTTTTCAGCGCCATTCCCCCGCCGTACCTTTCAAGGTCCTTCAGCTTCTGGAGGATAGTACTTTCCCTCAACCGATTCCACTACCCGAACCTCGGCGATAGTACCCTGGGCGAAGGAGACCTCCAGCTCCTCTCCTTTTACCGCATTGATGGAGACCTGTCCTCCCCCCTCCTTGTCGGGCAGGTGCGACCATACCTCTGCTTCGCCGCTGACCCGCACCTGCTCCAGAGCACCGGAGGCGAAGAGCAGCGTCATGTCTCTGCCCCTGAAGCGGCTCACCTCCCTCTCGTCGAGCCTGTGGTGGGTCGCGTCCGCCCCTCCCCTCAATTCCACCCGATGCAGGCGTTCGTCCTGGAAGAAGATTTCTCCGGATCCTCCTTCGATCCAGCTTGTCCTCTCCTTCTCCACCTCTATCCTGCCCTTCGCCCTTTTCGGTATGGTGATACGGTCGAACTTGCCATCCTGCAGCCTCGCGATCATGGAGTCCGCCGCGATTTCGCTGCGGTGGTTGTTCCCGGGGTCCAGCAAGCGAAGATTCACCTGCGATCCCAGGGCCAGATCTTCACCTTCGGCATCGTAATGGCCCCGCTCAGCCTTTATTTCCATGCCCGCCGAGGCGACACTGAAGTCCCCCGAGCCTCTCAGCTCCCTGCGCCCCAGATCGATCTCCATCTCGAGGGCAACGGCCTCCAGCCAGGTTCCGTCAGACCGCCGCCGCCTCCATAATGGGCCCTCCTTCACCTGTGCCTTACCGGCGGCCAGGTCATAGACCAGCTTCTTCCCCGTAACAACACCCTCCAAGTCGGCCTCCTGCAGCCTCAGTTCGCCTCTCGCCTCCAGGCGTTCCTGCGGGCGATAGTATACGAGACGGGGGGCCTCCAGGATCCGCCCTTCCTCGCGCAGGACCACCTGCCCCCGCCCTTGAAGAACCCCGGGTACCCGGGCGTAATCCAACTCGTCGGCCTCGATCCGGCGATCCCCCTGCACGAACGCAGCCGGTTGTCCCCGGGCGCGCAGGCGCTTCTCCTTCCTCTCCTCCAGGACTTCAGCGGCATACAGACTCCACTCGGGGGTGGCGAATTCCACCTGCTCGAGCACTGTCAGTCTCCCCTCACCCAAATCGAATTTCAATCCCCCTGCCGCCATCCTCCGGTCCGGGTCATGCCCCTTCACCTCCCCCGAAAAGAAGACAGTCCTGGCCCCTGCATCGAAACGCGCCCTGAGGCTGTTGATTCGGGTACCTTCGCATTCGGCTGCAACGCTGTCGTATTGGACCAGAAGGAGGCCTTCCTCCCGTCGGCCGTGCACGCGTCGAGCCTGTATTTCCAGGTCGTAGGCATCTTCCGGGCCATCCCCATGCCATCGTCCCTGAACGGCTTCCATGCTCCAGGTCCGAATCTCGAAATCGGTCTGCAGAGCCCGTCCTCTTTCGGTCCCCTCCGCTGTAATCAGGCGCACCTCTCCCGGGGCCACCAGCGAGCCTGTTTTGCGCTCCCAGACCAGGGTGTCGCCCTGCACCTCCACCTCCTCGCCCGCGCGGAGAACCACTTCTCCTCCCAGGGCCGCCCTGTCCGGATTCAAAGTCAGCCTGTCGGCGCTGAGCCTTGATTGGACTCCCCCGCGGGCATCGCGGAAATCAAGGGAGACACCGCTGTCGCCGTAGGTCGTCTGCGTCGCCGCGTAGTCGGCCATGTAGGCCGCCTGAATATCCACCTGCAGATCTCCTTCGTGGATCTCTATCCCGACCCCCCATGACTCCCGGTCAGCCGCCGCTCCAGGGGGCTCTGCGCCCTGCTCTTCCACCGGACCGCACTGCAACATTCGGGCCATGCTCAGCACCAAGGCGAATCCGCGCCAGTTTGCCATAGCAGAATATACTGATTTCATGGCCGCCTGCCGGGAAGCGGCCAGGTACGACAGAATCCTGGGGACTTGGAGGAACGGAGCAAAAAAATCGGCCACACCCTCAAACGGAAGCGCGGCCGCGTTACCTTTTCGACACTTTTTTCAATCCCGGGGACCCGCTCCTCAAGAAGCCGCCATCTGTCCCTCGACCTCGCGGCCGCGCGCCTCCTGATTGGCGAGGGCAGCCGCGACGAACCCCGAGAACAGCGGCGCCGGACTGTCCATGCGGGACTTGAACTCGGGATGGGCCTGAGTGCCGATGAAGAAGCGGTGGTCGCCGAGTTCGATGAACTCCATCAGGCGGGTGCCGTCCACGCGGCGGTGATATCCCGAGAACACCAGGCCTTTTTCTTCCATGAACTCCACGAAGCGGGAGGAGATCTCGTAGCGGTGGCGGTGGCGCTCCAGTACCACCTTGTCATGGCCCACCATGATGTGGCCGACCCGGAATGCCTGGTGGGGATTGTCCAGAAGCTGGCGCACGCGGACCTCGTCCTCCTGCAGACGATCCGATCGCTCATATAGTTCCAGTACCCTGCTGTTCTTCTTGAGCACGGCGGCATAGGCGCCCAGGCGCATGCTGCCTCCATACCGGTGTTTTTCCAGAATCTCTTTCTGGCTCTCCTGAGCGCAAACCACCTGCCATTGAGAATCTCCGCCGAATTCCTCCGAGGTCGCCTCGCTGATACCGGCCGCGTTGCGGGCGAACTCGATAACCGCCATCTGCAGACCGTAGCACAATCCCAGGAAGGGAATGCCGTTCTCCCGCGCGTACTGAATGGCCATGATAACCCCTTCCGCCCCGCTCATGCCGAATGCCCCTGGAACGATGATTCCGCCGAATTTGTCCAACTCTTCCAGCTTCATCTCGCCGCGCTCGAATTTATGGCCGTCGATCCAGGTGATGTTGACATTGGCATCCCAGGCCACCCCGGCATGGACCAGGGACTCGTTGACCGACAGATAGGAGTCGGTCAACTGAAAATCCCCGCTCTCCACGTACTTTCCAACCATGGCCACCTCTACCAGCCCGGATGGATTGCGGCTGCGGCGCAGCAGTTGCTTCCAGTTGCCCCAGTCCGGCTTCTGCCTGGGCTCGAATCCCAACTTGGACAGCAATTTCTCACCAAGACCCTCCGTCTCCAGAGTCAGGGGAATATCGTATATGGTCTCCATGTCAGGAGCCGAAATGATGTGCTCCGTGGGCACATTGGCTCCGACCTGAATCTTCCTCTTGCGGATCTCGTCGATGCCCTTCTCCGAGCGGCACACGATAAAATCGGGGAAGATGCCGTGCTCACTCAGCATGCGGATGGCCTGCTGGGTGGGCTTGGTCTTCATCTCTCCCACGTGCGGCGGCACGGGCAGATAGGTGATCAGCACGAAGACGAAGTGCTCCTCGCCGATCTCCCTTTCCAGCCCTTTGACGGCAAAGAGAAACGGCGCGTGTTCGTAGTCCCCCACGGTCCCGCCGATCTCCACCAGGACGATGTCGAAACCCGAACCTGCCTTCTGGATGCGGCCCTTGATCTCGTCGGTGATATGGGGGATGGGCTGGACCGTCTGTCCGAGGTATTCGCCCCGGCGCTCGCGCTCGATCACGGTCAGATAGATCTGCCCCGTGGTGAGATTGTTCTGGCGCGGCAGATCCAGCCCCAGAAAGCGCTCGTAGTTTCCCAGGTCCTGGTCGATTTCACCTCCGTCGTCGGTGACCCAGACCTCGCCGTGCTCGGTGGGGCGCAAGGTGCCCGCATCGTAATTTATGTAGGGATCGATCTTCACTGCCGTGGTGCGATAGCCGTACTCCTGCAGAATCCGACCCATGGAGGCGGTTGTAAGTCCTTTCCCCACTCCGCTCATGACCCCGCCCGTCACTACAACGTACTTGGGACCTTTGTATTCTCCTGCCAACTCTTGCCTCCTGAGGATCGATGTGGGCATCGTCAAGAAAGAAGCGGCGACCGTGAAACCGGCGCCGCTTCTAATCAATTATCCTCGGAACCTTGAGGTAATCCCTGTCGAGCCGGGATTCGGGTTGGAGCAATCCTCCCGCGGAAGGAAATGGCTCCACCTCGTCCCGGCGCCAGGCATTGACGATGGGAACGACGTGGGAGGTGGGTTCGACCTCATCGGTGTCGAGTTCCTCAAGCTTTTCCATGTAGTTCAGAATGCGGTTCAACTCCGCCCTCAATTCCGCCTCTTCACCGGGCGACAACTGCAGCCGGGCAAGGGCGGCAACCATCTTTACTTCATCTATCGTAACCGACATATTTCAAACGCTGAACCCACTGCAAACGGGGAATTGAAAAGGCCTCGACCAGGATGGCCAAGCCGGGACAAATATGCTATGGGGATGCGGGGAACGCAAGGCCTTTTGTTCCCCGTAGCACCACCGTGTCCTTCTTGCTCCATCCCCTCACTTTGACTATACTCACAGCCACATGGAGATGACCGGGGCCTGGCGCCGACACTCGATAAACGGCGCCGGTTGCTTGTCCGACCACCCGAGGAGCGGAGAGCCATGGGACGCAGATCGTTTACCGTAGAAGAGGCCAACCGGATGATCCCTGCGGTCGAAGGGGCATTGGACGAGATCGAGAAGAAGAAGGTGGAGATCGGCCGGTACAGCGAGAAGTTGCAGATCCTCGATGCCCTGTGGGGAGAAAAGGTCACTCAGCCAAAGAACCCGGATCATGGCGAATTCCGCCGCCACCGGGACCTCATCTCCGCCGCGATCAAGGACGTGGACCGGTTGATCCGCCGCAGGATCCTCGGCCTCGGTCTGCGCTTTCCTCCCGGTGGCCTGGAGCACGGCCTCATCGACTTTCCCACCACCTTCGAGGGACGGTGGGTCTTTCTGTGCTGGCAGCGGGGCGAGGACGAGGTCCGCTTCTGGCACGAGATCGACGGCGGTTACGCCGGCCGGCAGGAGATCGCCGCCGAGCACGTCATCGCCATGGGCAGGGAGAATTCCTCCGAAATCCCCGACGATTCCATTTTCGACGGATGAGGCAAGAGAATTTGACCGGCAAGCAGCAACTGCCCTACAGGTGGCCGCCGCGCATCATCTTCAACACCGACGGCTGCCTGGTCTTCAAGTACCTCAAGCGCCGCAATCCCCACGACGTGACCGCCATGCTGGTTCCACTGGCGGACACCAGCGTCGACGTGGTTTCGGTGCTGGTCGGCATAAACGACGATCTGTGCTGGCGCGGCAGTCCCCACGGAGAGCTCTGGGGCGAGACCATGGGCGCTTCAGCTAGCGACCTCCTTCCCGGAGGCTCCTCCGGGCAGACCTCCCCCGTCGCCATGAACATGGTTCCCTCCGACCTTCTCCAGGTCAACCTCGCCGCCATGGTGGAGGACGGCCACGACGTCTTCCAGCTCTACGTCGACCGCGCCCGCCAGGTGGGCCTGGGCATCTATGCCTCCTTCCGCATGAACGACGCCCACCGCAACATGGAGCACCGCATGGCCGACGGCCGGCGCTCCGCCCTCATGGTGACCCGTCCGGACCTGCTCATCGGCTCGCCGTCCCCCCGGGGAGCGAATGGCTACGCCGAGGATTTCAATTTTTCCTGGCAGTGGGACTATGCCCAGCCGGAAGTGAGGCGGCGCTTCCTCGGCCTCTTCGACGAAACCCTCGACCGCTACGATGTCGACGGCCTGGAGCTGGACTACTGCCGCCAGCCGCCCTTTTTCAAGCAGCACCAGGGCTTCAAGCACGTCGCCACGATGACCGAACTCATGCGCAGTGCGCGCCAGATCGTCGAGCGCCACGCGGCCCGGAGGAACAAAGACATCAAGCTGGCGTGCCGGGTCCCCTGCAGTCTGGATGCAAGCATGGAGCTGGGTCTCGATCCGGAAACCTGGATCGAAGAAGGCCTGGTGGACCTGGCGGTGGTCTCCTCGCCAAGAGGATGGCAGTTGGAGATGGACGTTGCACGGGCGGTGGCCGCCGCCCGCAACAGTGGCGCTCTGATCTACGTGGGCTCGGCCGGCACCTACAAAGCCTCGCCCCAGGACGGCTACGAGAACGGCCAACCCTCGCTGCGGCGCGCCATCGCCCTCAACGGTTACAGGCAGGGCGCGGCCGGGGTCCACCTCTTCAACCACGATTACGCCAACCACCGCGGCGAGCCGGTGGCCGCGGGCGACGTGAGCGACATGCCCCTGCTTCCCTCTCCTCCCCTCTACAGCGGCCTGCAGGGCCCCTTCGATTCGGACCGTTTCACCAGGAGGGACCTCCAGACCCTGCGCGATCTCGGCGATCCCGAAATCCTCGCCGGGCTGGACCGCTGCTACCACCTGAGCGACTCCGGCTCCCCGGGCGATTTCCTCCCTCAACTGCCGCGCAAGCTGGCACTCAGCGGCCGCGGCTCCGGACCCGGGCACGCGCTGCGCCTGCTCGTCGAAGACGACATCGAGGCCGGACGGGCGGAAGGCCGCATCAAGAAGACCCAACTGCGCCTGCGCCTCGCCCATCACGAGGAGTGCATCGAGCGCGTTCGCTGCGAGGTGAACGGCCGCCAGATCGATCTGCTGTCGGCGGGAAAGATCAGAAACTCACTCGGGGAGGAATGGCTGGTGGTGGACGATCCGCCGCTGCAGCACGGGGAAAACACCGTGCTGGTGGTGCTGGAGGGGTTCAAGTTGCCCCAGGGCTACCAGCAGCAGGGGCCGGGGCTGAGCGGCTCCTGGCCCACCCTGCACCAGTGCGAGCTGCGGGTCCAGTGCCAGGAAGACTAGTGTCCCGCCGCAGAAATATGTCGCCATTATTTCGCCGATCCATCCCGGCTCACGGCGTTGCCTTCACTCACCGTACACCACTGGTACGACTCGCTCAGGCGCCTGGTGAGCCGGGCGCCTGAGCGGCCCAATTTCGTCAACCTATCTCTGCGACGGGACACTAGGTGGGGATCAAGCGGAGCGAAGGATTCCAGGGCATGAGTGATTGAAGCGATTCACTGCAATTCCATGCCGGCGCAGCACCATATGCCCTACTGGCCCCGGCGCGGTTTCTCTCAAAAGGAAAAGTGGATCTGCAGCGCCGGAACCGCCCCCTCTTCTCCGCGCATCAGCCCGACCGACGCTCTTCCCCCCTGCCCCGTTTCGCCAGTCCCCTCCCTGGACGCGCCGGCAGGGGCCGACGAACGCGCCACCTCGTTCAGCGCCTTCACTTCGTCCCACAGGTGCAGCAGGGATCCCACCCTGACCCAGACCGCCAGCGGGGCCCACCCAACCGCTCCTTCCCTGCCCGTGGCCATTACCGCGCCGGCGGCCAGCGCCGTGAATGCCTGCAGCACCAGGCCTTGCCGGGTTTCCCCGATGTAGTAGTACCCCGCCCCGGGTATCATCTCGAAGACCATGGCTCCCAGCATGGACTTCGGCCCCCGCATGGGCATACGTGCCTGCGGGATCCGCTGTGCTCCCAACTGGCGCAGCGAGTTGATCTCGGTCAGGGAGTAAACCGCGCGGCGCTGGTGCAGCGCCCCGACGACCTCGCGCACGATCACGCTGTCGGCAGCCAGGGAATCCACCTTGATATCGCGAATCCTCCCGCCTTCCAGCACCGCCTCACCCCACAGGTCACTCTCCTGCAGTTGCCGCAGCAGGGCCCTGGTCTCATCCACGCTCAATGTTCCCTGTGCCGGGTCCGCAGCCCACGGACAAAGAGCCACCAGCACCAGCAGCGTCAACAACCTCGATCCGGAAAACCTCGATCTCATCGGTCAAACCTCCACAATGGATACCTGGTCATTCGCCTTTCCGCTTTCAAAATTTCAATCTAGGCCCCCTGCGCGTCGAGTCAAGCCGATGCGCGGACTCCTGCCAGACACCATGGGCAGAGGCGCCGATCCCCTCTCTGCCCCCTCCCCCTCGCCTTGCCGGACCATCGCCCAGCCAATATGTTTGTTGGCAGCCGGCCTGTCCCGGGTCGGAACCAGCCCCGATGAGAGACAAGCTCGAACTCGCCCTTGACGCCGGCCGCAAGACCGGCGCCCTCACCCTCGAATATTTCGGCCGCCAGGCCGATGTCCGCGACAAAGGCGGCGGCCATCCGGTCTCCACCGCCGACCTCGAGGCGGACCTGCTCCTCAAGGAGATCCTCCTGGGGGCCTGCCCCGACTATGGCTGGCTCTCCGAGGAGACGGCCGACGACGCCCGGCGGCTGCACAAGGAGACCGTCTGGATCGTGGACCCCATCGACGGCACCAGGGAGTTCCTCCAGCGCATCCCCGAGTACGTGGTCTCCATCGCCCTCGTGCGCCAGGGCGAGCCCGTCGTCGGCGTGATCTTCAATCCGGCCAGGGACGAACTATACGCCGCGGTGAGAGGAGGAGGTGCCTTTCTCAACGGCAAGAGGGTGTTCTGCAGCGCCACGACCCGGCTCGATCAGGCCACCCTGATCGTCAGCCGCAGCGAGGCCGGAAGAGGGGAGGTCGACCCCTTCCATCCCCATCTCGGGCAAGTGCGGCCCCTCGGCAGCGTCTCCTACAAACTGGCCTCCGTTGCCGCAGGCCGGGGCGATCTCAACCTCAGCGTCCAGCCCAAGAACGAGTGGGACGTCTGTGCCGGCGATCTCCTGGTGCGCGAGGCAGGGGGCCTCATGCTCGACCTCGAGGGCCGGGTACGGAGCTACAATCAGCTCGATCCCCGCATCGACGGCGGCCTGGTAGCCGGCAACCAGGCCCTGACCTCGGCCATGCTCGAACTGGTCGGAGAGGTTGTCTGAGATGCCCACTGCCAGCGCGCGCGCCGTCGGAGAATTCCTCGAAGAACTCGCGGTCCTGATGGAATTGGGCGGCGCCGACGCCTTTCGCCTGCGCGCCTACCTCCGGGCGGCGCGAATCTTCGCAAGCCTCGATGAGGATGTGGAGGAGCTCGTGAGCCAGGGGTCACTCACATCGATCAAAGGGGTGGGCAAGGGGCTTGCCAATCAAATCGCCGAGTTCGTCGGCAGCGGCTTCGTCACCACCCGGGATTTCGAGGAGCTGAAGGCATCCATCCCTCCTGGTCTCCTGGACATGCTCAGGATTCCGGGGCTGGGCACCAAGAAGATCCGCCTCGTCCATGACAAGCTCGGCATCGACACCCTTGACGCCCTCGCAGAGGCCTGCCGGCAGGAGCAATTGAGCACTCTTCCCGGTTTCGGAACCAGGACCCAGGTCCAGATCCTCGAGGGGATCGAATTCGTGCGCCGCCATCATGGCCGGTTCCGCCTTGACGTGGCCATGGCCGCAGCCAAATCTCTCGGAGCCGCGCTTGCCGCCCAACCCCACACCGCGCGCATCAGTCCGGCCGGCCCTCTGCGGCGCCACCTGGAAACGATCGGATCCATCGATCTGGTACTGAGCTCGGACAATCCCGCGAGCGTAGCCGCGGCCTGCGCCGCCCACGAGGAGGTCATCGAGGTGAGTGAGGCTGCAGAGCTGACCGACGGCGGCGACGGCGGAACGACGGTTCGCCTCAAGAACGGCATGAAGGCGCGCCTGCGCATCGTGTCTGAAGAAGCCTTCCCATTTGCCCTCCGTCACCTTACGGGCAGCGCTGAGCACAATGAGCAGCTGTGCGCCCGGGCCCGGACCATGGGCCTCGAGCTCCGCGAGGACGGCCTCTTTCGCGGCGGGGAACGGCTTCCCTGCGCCGCCGAGGCCGAAATTTACGAGGCCCTTGGCCTGGGCTACATTGCGCCCGAGCTGCGCGAGGGGGCCGGCGAAATCGCCGCCGCCGGGCAGGCAGCCCTGCCCGGACTCGTCACCTCGGGAGACATCCGCGGCCTGCTCCACGTCCACTCGACCTACAGCGACGGAAGCGACAGCCTGGCCGCCATGGCCGCGGCGGCGGAGGAGCGGGGTTACAGCTACCTGGGAATAAGCGATCACAGCCGCTCGGCCGCCTATGCCGGTGGCCTGAAGGAGGAGGACATCCGCCGCCAGCACGAGGAGATCGATGCCCTCAACGAAGCAGGCCGGGACTTTCACATCTTCAGGGGAATCGAATCCGACATCCGCGCCGACGGGAGCCTCGACTACGATGACGACCTTCTCTCCACATTCGATTTCGTCGTCGCCTCGGTGCACGCGCGCTTCAACATGAGTGAAGCGGAAATGACCCGGCGCATCGTGCGCGCCATCGAGCATCCCGCCACCACCATGCTCGGACATCTCACCGGCCGCCTCCTTCTGGACCGGGAAGGATACGCCGTTGACGTCGACGCGATCATTGCCGCGGCAGCAGAGCATCGCACCGCCATCGAGATCAACGCCTCTCCCGCGCGACTCGACATGGACTGGCGCCACGTCAGGAAGGCCCGCGACCGCGGGGTGCGCCTCGCCGTAAACACCGACGCCCACTCCATCGCCGGCCTCGACAACCTCCACTTCGGCATCGGCATTGCCCGCAAGGGCTGGCTGCGGAGCGAGGACGTCATCAACACCCTCGACACCGAGGCCGTCGCCGCTTATTTCAAGGCAGGAATCTAGTACATGGGGATGCAGGTGGCGCCGTACCGCCTGCCCGGGTCAGAGCCTGACTTCGCCGCCGGCTTCCTGGCTGCGGTAGATGCCATCGAGAATCTGGACCACCTGAAGCGACTGCTCGGCTGGCACCGGGGACGGTGCTCCCTCGGCGATGGCGCGGGCAAACTCTACGCACTCCAGGGCGTGCTCCTCGAGCCCGTCGGGCATGAGCTGAAGGGTGCGATCGTAGTGCTGCCGGGTGGCGTAATTGCTTTCGGCGATCCGGCACGCGGGCCAGTGCGCCCCGCCGCGGGTGCCGTACAGCCACATTTGCATGTCCTCTCCCTCGGTGTGGTGGTGCAGCAACCAGCTCACCTCCAGGATGAGAGTCGCGCCGTTCTCGAAGCGCACGAAGGCCGCGGCGAAATCCTCGACGTCGAACTCCCGCGGGACCGGCGGCCGCTCCCCCCAACTGCTGAAGGCGCCCTCCTGGTGCGCCAGCTCCGCCCGGGCTACCCCGCTCACCGCCACCGGCCGGGGATTGCCCATGAACCACAGGGTCAGGTCGAGAATGTGGACCCCGATGTCGATGCACGGCCCTCCCCCGCTGTGCTCTTTGAGAACGAAGGTGGGAGTGGGGATCAGACCGGCCCGGCGCAACATCCAGCTTCGCGCATGGTATATATCTCCGAGTGTCCCCGTATCGATCTCCGCCTTCAGCGCCACCACACTGTCTTCGAAGCGGAAATGCTGCGCCGTCATCAGCATCTTGCCGGCGCGGTCGCGCGCGGCGATCATCTGGCGGATGGCATCGGGAGTAGGGGCGAGCGGCTTTTCGCAAATCACGTGTTTGCCGGCCTCCAGGGCGCTGATGGCGAGCTCGGCGTGGTACCTGTTGGGGGTGCAGATGTCGACGATGTCAATGTCGCCATCCGCGAAGAGGTCGGCGGCTTCGGTATAGAGCCTGCTTACCCCACTTTCTTCTCCCCAGCGGCCGAGCACGTCCGCATCCAGGTCGCTGCCGGCCACCAACTCAGCCTCCCGCGAAGCCTGCCACCCCGGAACATGGGAGCGGGCAATTCCCCCCACGCCGATGATTCCCACCTTCAATCCGGCCATGAAATCCCCTTTCATTTCAACCCTGCCGGCAGAGCGGCAGGCCTTTCAAATATTAACGAGGGAAGCTGCCGGCAGCCACCCGCCAAGGCCGTTGGCAAGGCGTACGAGCCGCCATTCTCCCTCCATTCTCTCGACCCGGACCTTGGTGCCCTCATGGACGACGAGCACCGCGGTCTGCCGCGATTCCGGTCCGCTGCGCGCCGTGGCCTGGCCGACGACGACGATGGCCTCGACCAGGGTTTCCTGCCGGTGGATGCGCAGTCCACCCCACCCTCCCGCCAGCACGGTCAAGCCGCTGCAGGTGAGGAAAAGAGCGAGCCACAAAGCCCGTGTCGTGCGCAGCCGCAGGCGCCAGACCGCCAGCAGGAAAACCAGCAGGGACAGCAGAAAAAAGACGAGGCACAACTCGTTCATCGAGGGGAAGAGAAACAGTGCGAGGAGAAAGCCCCACACCGCGTTCCCGGCCGGCGCCGGGTCGCGGTCCTTCTTCACCTGGTTGGCAAAACGCAGGTTGGCTCTGATATCGGCGTCGCGGGGATCGATCCTCCGCGCCCGTTCGTACCAGAGGATGGCCTCGCCCAGGCGCCCCGACTTGAAGCAGGAATTGCCCAGGTTGTAAAACAGCCCCGAATTCCGGATCCCGCTGGCGGCTACCTCGAGGTAGATCTCCCGGGCCTCATGGAACTCGCCGCCGCGGTACAGGTCATTGGCCTCGTTGTAGCGCCCCGGGAAGGCGGATCGAGCCTCGGGCACCCCCTGCCCCGCCAGGATCAGCGCGAGGACCACAAGGGTCAGGCGCATCAGACCCTCCTCCCCAGGCTTGCGATGAGCTGCGCAGCCTCCTGCTGCGCTTTTTCCATTTCGGGACGCTCCGGGGCCGCCGGCGCAAAGCGCACGAAGTCGCACCTGTCCAGAAATTCTCCCACCTCGCAGATTTCGGTTTCCCCCACTCCTCTCTCCTCCAGCGACGCCGCCCATGTCTCCCGGGTAAGTCCGGCGGCCGCGAGATTCAGGTGATCGGCCAAAAAGCTCAGCAAGGCACGCTGGATTTCGGCGTAGAACTCGATGCCGCGATCCTCCTCCAGCAGCTGTCGGGCCCGGCTTAGGCGCTTGTCTGCCTCGCCTCTTGCCCGCCGCCGCCGGGCGTAGGCCACGTCTCCTTCGAGGCGCTGCTGGTGGCGCTGGTGAAGCAGCAGTCCCGCGTAGGCCAGGGGCAGCAGGGCAGGCAGGATCCAGATGGATTTCCTCCGGTAGAGAAACTCCACATCCTCCAGCTCCTCCAGATCCGGTTTGATGTGACGGATATCCCTGCCCACTTCCTCGATGGTTTTGCGGCTCAGCCCGTACTCGCTGCCTTCGAGAGCCATTTCGCCCCCATCACTGGCGATTTGGATGGGAGTGGAATGCGCTACCCGGTAAGAAGCGCTGTGGGGATCGAAGTAGGACAATCGCAGGGCGGGGATCTCCAGTTGTCCTCCGCGCTCCGGAATCAGGATGTACTCGAAGGTGCGGCTGCCCCCATAGACCCCGCTCTCAACCGATTCGGCCGTTTCTACCCGGGGCTCGTATACTTCAAACCCCGGCAGCCCCTCCAGGGCCTCGAAATTCAGTGCGTTCACGTTGCCCCGGCCACTCACCTCCACCCTGAGGGTCACAGGGTCGCCGACCGGCACCGCGGTTGGCATGGCCTCGACGTCGAGAGCGAAGCGGCCCACCGCACCGCTGAAGTCCGGCGGCCTTCTGTCCCGCGGCAAGGGCAGAGCCTCGATTTCCACCGCCTCGCTGCGTACTGTCACACTTTGGCCGGGTTGGCCGAAGCCGTCGAAAAGCCCGAAGGAGTCGAAGACGCTGCGCTGCCTGCGCCTCCGGTGGATCTCGCAGGAGAGGACCATGGCCTCGACCTGGTGCGTTCCCGCTCTTGTGGGGAAGAGGGCGACCCGGCGCAGCGGGGCCACGTCGAACTGAGACCCGCGAATCGTTTCGCGGCGGACCTCCAGGGTCTGGGCTGCGAAGAGCTCCTTGACCCAGAAGCCCGCAAAGGTCGGTAGTTGCTTGAAACCCACGTTGCGGAGCCTGAAGCGATAGCACAGATCGTAGTCCAGGGTTACCTGCTGTCCAACGTAGGCCCTGCCGCGGTCGCTGCGTACGCGCAGGAACAGGTTGTCCGCGATACTTGCCGGCGCCGCCGGCTCGCCTTGACCCGCGAGCGGAGCCTGGCGCAGCGAACCGGGGACGATTTCGACCTTGAGCGGCTCGGTCTCGTAGGTCCTGCCCCCAAGTTCGATCCTGGCCGGACCGATGACAAAGTTGCCGGGCCTGCGCCCGTAAATGGTGTAGGTCAGCTCCCGTTTGAAAGTGGTGCGGAAGTTGACCATCTCCACCCGGGTGCTGAGACTCGGGCCCTCCACGTGGAATTCGTCGAGGACCAGTTCAGGGACGGGGATCTCCGGGATATTTTCATCCGCGGCAATGCTCAGGACAAGGCGGATGGGATCGGCCTCGCCGGCGCGGCTGCGGTCGATCTCGGCGGTGAACTCGATGGCAAAGGCAGGGGCTCCGAGGAGGCCTGCGGCGCAAGCGATCAACGCCGTTCGAATCGATTTTTCCACCCACATCCTACCAGTCCTTGCCGCGGGCGCTCTGCGCACCTTTCAAGAGGCGCAGCAAGGCCAGCTTCTCGCGGTCCTCCAGCGCCTGCAACAAACGCTCGGCCTCTTCCTGTCTCAAGGGAAGTGAGGCATCGCTGCCCTCGTCCAGCCCTTCTTCCGGTCCCGGGTCACCGCGCCGGCCCTCCTGTCGATGCATCTGTTGTCCCTGATCCTGTCGCTGCCGGTCCTTCTCCCCCTCCTGCCGATCCTCCCCATTCTCCTGCTGATCCTTCCTGCCCTGCTGCCCCTCCTGCTGATCTTGCCGGCCTTCCTGCCCCTCCTGCCGATCCTCCTGACCGCCCTGCCGGTCTTCCTGCCCCTTTTGTCTATCCCGCTGACCGTCCTGCCGGTCTTCCAGCTGTTCCAGCGCCAGCTCCAGGTGGAGTTTCGCCGGCCGGTCCTTCCAGTCCAGCTCCAGCACCTGCTTGAAGGCCTCCGCGGCCTCCGGGAACTGTCCCTGCTGGAAGTAGGTCTTGCCCAGATTGTAGAAGGCCCGCCCCCTGACCTCATTTTCTCCGCCACCAAGGGATGCCTTCTCGAACTCCTCGAGAGCGGCGGCCAGATCTCCCAGCTTGTATAGCGCGTCGCCCACGTTGAAATGCAGCGCCGGGGACCCAGGCTCCCGGATCTGAGCTTCGCGGTAGAGCCTGAGCGCATCTTCGTACTCACCCCGCTCGTAGCGCTTCATGGCCTCGGCCGCCTTCGAGGCAACCTGGTCGCCAACCACCGCTCCTGTCAGCACCATCCAGGCAACAATCATCCCGGCGGCCAATGCCAATACCTCCGCTCTTCCTTTCATGTGAAACGCCCCCGCCATTGTCCCTTGCGGCGGCTTCTGTCCGAAATCCAGGCCTCGGCCAGGAAGCAGAGCAGAGCAAACAGCAGCGGAATCTGAAAGCGCTCCTCGTAGCTGGTGAAGCGCAGGGACCCGAATTCCTTTTCGTCCATTCCGGCAATCTGCTCATGCAGGGCGTCCAGCTCTCCTCCTCCCAGGCTGCTGCGGAAATAATCGCCCCCGGTGCTCAGGGCAATCTGCTCGAGCATGGGCTCGTCCAGCCGCGTCTTGACGTACTGCCCGGACGCGTCCTTGTGATAATTAAGATCTTCTTCCACGTCCTGCCCCGGGATCAATTCACCCCCCTCGGTCCCCATTCCCACGGCAAAAACCCGCACCCCTTCCGCGGCGATGCTCTCCCCCGCTTCTAGGGGCCGGCCCACGTGCTCCTCGCCATCGGTGAATAGTACCACGGCCTTGTGGCGGCGCTCACCTTCCTCGAAGCAGCTTGCCGCCAGGACAAGCGCGTCCCCGATGGCCGTTCCCTGCACCGGGATGGCCCTGGTGTCGACCACATCGAGGAAGGTCCGCAACACTTCGTGGTCAAGGGTCAGGGGACACCGGACGCGGGCCTCTCCGGCAAAGACGACCAGCCCCACCCGGTCGCCCTGCAGGCGCTCCATCAGCCGGCCGACCTGGTACTTGGCGCGCTGCAGCCTGCTGGGCTTGACGTCGCGGGCGAGCATGCTGCGCGACACGTCCAGCACCATTACCACGTCCACTCCCTTGCGCTGCGCCATTGCGAGCTTGGCGCCGAATTGAGGGGCAGTCAGGGCAAGTACCAGAAACAGCACTCCCACCACCAGGAAGGCGCATTTCCACGACTGCCGGCCGCGGCTGAGGTTCCGGGTCAGCTTGGCGGACAGTTCCGAGCTGACGAAGCGCTCGAGGGCGCGGCGCTTGCGTGAGATTGCCCAGGCTAGGAAGCACCCCAGAAGAGGAACGAGCAGGAGCAGCCAGAAGTTTTGCGGCGAGCCGAAGTGCATGGTCCCGGTCCCGGGGTCAGGGAATGCTGCGAAAACGGGTGTTGGCCAGAGCTACCCCTGCGAGCAGCAGCGCAAGTCCGAACCACAGGAATGCGGGGAAGCGGTCCGCGTAGTCCACCTTGATCTCCGTCTTTATCTCGGTGGTCTCCAGTTCGCCTATCTCCCGGTAGATCTCCTTTAGTTTCTCCTCGCTGGTCGCCCGGTAGTACTTCCCTCCGGTGCGCCCGGCCACTTCCCTGAGAGTCTCCTCGTCGATTTGGGGCGCCCTCTGATTCAGCCTGGAAAAAAGGCCCTGCCGGGACTGGTCCGAGGCGCCGACCCCGATGGTGTATACCCGGATCCCGACGGCCGCCGCAACGTCCGCCGCGGTCAGAGGCTCGATCTCGCCCGCGTTGTTCTCACCATCGGTGAGGAGAATGATGACCTTGCTTTCGGCCTCCGAGCGGCGCAGGCGGTTGCAGGCGTTGATCAAGGCCATGCCAATGGCGGTGGAGTCGTGCCAATCGGCATGGCGGGTCTGTTTGGCCGGGATCTCCACGCCGTCCAGAAAGTCGAGAAGCAGGGAATGGTCGAGGGTCAGGGGACACTGGGTGAAACTCTCACCCGCGAAGACAACCACCCCCATGCGGTCTGTCTGGCGTCCGCTGGCGAAGTCGGCGACCACCTCCTTGGCCACCTGCAACCTGCTCTTCTCGGCCTGGGCGAGGTCCCTGTGCTCCATGCTCCGCGACACGTCCAGAGTCAGCATGATGTCGATGCCCTCGGAGGATATTTCGCGGCTCTCCAGTCCCGATTGCGGCCGCCCCATGGCCACCACCAAGCAACCGAGGGCCGCCACCTTGAGCACGATGAGGATGTGGCGCAGGCGAGTCCACAGGGTGGGCCGCAACTGCCGCAGGACGCCCAGGTCGGCGAAGCGGACGCTGCCCTTTTCTCCCCGCTCTTCACGCACATAGCGAAAAACCAGCAGAGGCAGCGCCAGAAGCAGCCAGAGCCAATGGGGAGACTCGAAGTGAATCACGACTGAGACGGCGCCCGGGAGGGCACCGAGGCTGCGGAGGGTTCACCTGAATCATCCGGAAAAGCCCGTGGCTCGGCGCCGGCCTGCATTGCAGCTTCCACCGCCCTCACTATGGTGGCACCCGAGGCGGGTGCCCGGCGCGCACTGGCGATCTCCGGGGAAAAGCAGGCGAACTTCACCATGTCGGCTGCCCGCAAATACTCCTCCAGATCGGTCCTTGCCCCATCCTCGAGGCCGATTCGCCGGAGCGCCGATGCAATCTCGTCCGTAGTGCGCTCCATGGCTTCCACCTGCAGCTCGGCTTCGAGATACCGCCGCATATTTTCCGAAAGCAGGGAGTAGTATCGCTTGAATTCTCCGCGTTCCAGCAGGCCCATGGCCGCAATGCGGGAAAATTCCGCCGCAAAGTCGGTCGGGGCGACAGCAGGCGCCTCTTCCCCCTTGCGGGAGGGACGCTGCAACAACCAGTAGACCGCGGCGGCCAGCGCCACCAGCAGCAGCGCCGCCAGCATTGCGGCCAGCCACAGGGGCACCCCGCCGGGGATTCCCACCGGAGGCCGAATATCCCCCAGCTCAACCTCCTCCCCTTCCCGGCGCACGCTGACCACCTCGATCTCGAGGGGCTCGGTGGCGCGGACCAGGGTATCGCCGGAGGTCTGGATGAAGGTCACCGGCAGCGGCGGAATTCGCTGCAGCCCGAGTGAGTAGAATCGCAGTTCATAGCGCCAGACCCGCTCAATCCCGCCATCCACGGTCTCGGACCCGCCGCCCGCCTCCAGCCTCGAAAAAAAGCCAGGCAGGATCCTGGCCACCGGAGGCAGGGCGGGCTTCTCCGAAGAGCGGTGGCGAAGCCTCAAAGTCAGCTCGACGGGATCTCCCAAGGTGACCCTGGCGGTATCGACTCGAGCCTCCACCGCCGGCAGGACTGCCGCCAGGACCTGACCGTTCAGCCACAATGCCAGGAAGAGAGGCAAACTCGGATTCACGGTCCATCGGGGTCTTCGGGGTCCTCAGCTTCGTCCGCATCGCCGGCTTCGTCGGAGTCGTCCAACCCGGCAAGTTCAACCACGTCGTCCACCTCCAGACCCAGATCCTGCAGAACATACTCGCTCACCAGGTATACCGAAGGCACTCCCACCTTGGTAAGGTGGACCATGTCGTCCTTTTGCGCGCCAAGGTGAACCTCCAGCAAGTCTTCTCCTTCCTCCCCCATCAGCTTCAGCCTCAACCCGGGCGAGGCGAGCCCGTAGGCACCCATGTCCTCGACCTGATCCGCGACAAACTCCTCGACCTCCACTTCTTCGAGGTCGGTCATGAGGTTGTTGAATTTCCACGATCGGGTCGCGCGAACCTCGGGCTCGACGAGCATCCATGCCCCGGTCGTGTCCTTCTCAGCGGCCAGAGTCTCCGCTCCGCGGATCTCGATTCGGACGACCTCGTCGCGGTTGAACTCCAGGGGCTTTCGGTCGCGCAGGTCTTTGGCCTGCTGCTGCAACGGGCGCACCAGGGTCGTATCGACCAGGAAGATGGGAGAACGGCTCAAATCCATGGCATAGTTGCGGTGCCGATCGCGTGCCGCGCCGAGGCGCAGACGCTTCTCCGTGTGCTCCGCA
Organism: Candidatus Latescibacterota bacterium; assembly: GCA_965208105.1. Lineage (GTDB taxonomy): Bacteria > Latescibacterota > UBA2968 > UBA8231 > UBA8231. The sequence goes on along the minus strand of OZ242318.1, from coordinate 4,166,431 downwards.
CCGAGCAGCAGGGACACCTCCAGATTCACGATGCCGGCGAGGCCGTACCGCGTCCTGGCCTCGTCGTCGGGCCGCTCCGCGACGAAGGTATCGACCCTGGCGTTGTGGAGCCGGGTCAATATCTCTTCCACCGCGTCCTCGTCCACGGGAACCTGTGCCGGCACCCGCATGTACCAGTCCTTCCTGCCACGACGCTCGAGGACGATCCGCCCTTCCGGACGCGCCAGGCGGATTTCCTGCACCTCCTTCTTTTCGAAGGGAAGAACCCGGCGGTCGCGCAGGTCGAACACCCCTTTGCTCAGGCTGTTGAAGTAAAAGGTGCGCATGGTGAAGATTTCGGGGTTCGGTCCGCTTCGGCTGGCGAAAACGTAGCTTCCAGTGGGACTCTCGGCTCCGAAAAAGAGGGTGTCCTGCTCCCCTTCTCCGGTTTCCACCAGCACCTTGAGACGCGGATCGTCCAACCGGTACCTGGCGGCCGCATCGGGATAGTCGGTGGCGCTGGCGCTGTCCTCGACCACGCGCTCGCGCCGGCACCTGGCCAGGTCGTCGATGTAGCGCTCCACCGCGTCCTCGTCGGTCGCGCTTTCGATGGGCTCGGTCAAGACCCAGGAGTCGCGCTTCTCAAGAACGATCAGGGTGTCGCCGCGGTCGAGGACGAGTCTCACCGCCTCGTCAGCCCCGAAATCCAGGACCATCCCGGCCTTTTCCTCGGCCACCTGGCGTTCTTCCCCGCCCTTGATCTCGTACCAATAGACGAAGGCGAGCAGACCGGCGAATACCAGGGCGATTATCGCATTGGTTTTGAACTTCATTTAAGCTGCAACCTCCCTGTCTCCATGGATGCGAAAGGCATCTCTGATCCACACCAGAATCGCGGCATTGACCGTGAACAGCGCAGCGTAGAGAAGCTGAATGGTGTCGTTGGGAATGGCCAGGAACCCCAGCCCTGCGTGGAGGACAGCCAGAGCCAGGGCCCATGCCCAGACCCACGGCGCACGGCGGTAGAGTCCGTATCCGATGGCGGCGGTGACCAGAGACAGCAGCAGGTAGCCCTCACCGCTGGCTACGTCCCCCTCGCTGGCTCCGATGACGGCAAGGACGAAGAAGAAGACGGCCGCAGCGCTGAAGTTGTACATCAGCCAGGAAAGAAAGCCGCTGGCGTAGCTCTCATAGCCCCGGCGCAGGACGATGACCATGCCTGAAAGCGCGACCGCGAATGGCAGCACGAATACGGATGCCCAGACCAGTAGCGCTCCCTGGTTGCCGTAGAAGGTGATCGGCGTGTGCGTCGGCTCCCGGGGCGGAATGGTGAGCTTGTCTTCACGCTCGCTCAGCCAGGAGACGCTGCTCATGAGCAACTCCCCGTTTACCTGCTGCCCGAAGTACTGGTTGCGCGCAAAATCTGCGTCGCCGAAGACTACGAACCGGGTTTTCTCCCCGCTGTGCACGCTGGTATCTGGTTCGGCCTCCACCGCCGCGGCCAGAACCAGGGGTCCCCTGGTATCCTCGCCTTCGTTGAATTCAACCTTGCCGTCCCCGCCCTGGATGGGGCTCAGGTCCTTCTCGCCCCAACTGCTTTTGTGGGTCACGGCCAGCGGTGTGACCCGGGGCCGGGTGGGCCCGGCCATCTGGCGCATGAACGGCATCCTGTTCAGAGAGCGCGCCAAAGGGAAGAAACTCATGCCCCTCTGCGGGATCTTTTCGGTTATGGGGTGGTCTCCGTACTCGACCACAACCGGCACGGAGACATCGGCACCGAAGAACTGGCCGAGCCCGCTCAAGTCGACCACAAAATTCTGTCCCAGCTCGATCTGGTAGGTGAACAACATCCTCTCGAAGCCGGTCCTGGAACCGGGGTCGAGGAGGAGCAGAGCCTTCTTGCCGCGCAGCAGATAGCTGAAGACCGAGTCGGCGGCGGCCCTGCTGAACGGGGTCCGGGGAGACAGGACGACCAGCAGGGTGGCATCGGATGGAATCCCCTCCTCGACGCGCAGGCTGTCGAACACCTCGAAGTTCATCTCCTCGAGGCGGCCCTTCAGCATGCTGTAGCCTTCGCCGTCCACCAGGTCGAGATCGCCCTCCTGGTGACCCCCGCTGAAGTAGGCCTTCTGTTCCCTTGCGTTGAGCGCCTTCAGAATGGCGTTGCTCAGGGCCTCTTCGCTCTGCTCCGTGATGCGCTCCGCGCGAACGCGGCCGTCTCCGCTCACCTCGACGACGGAAGTGCCCATCTCGCGGACCCCGTATTGCTTCACTTCCAGGGCGTTCTTTTGCGGATCGAGAATTTCGTAGTCGAAATTCTTCGAGGCATACCCGTATTCCCGGAGCAGATTCTCGAAGCGCCCGGCTTCGAACTCGGTCATGAACGCCTTTACCGAGACGCGCTGGTCGTCCTCCCCCAGCCCTTCGAGAAGATCCCTGGTCTCCTCGGCAAGGGAAAACAGGCCCTCCTTGGTCAGGTCGATGCGCAGGTGGTAGCTATTGCCGACAAAATTCACCAGGCCGACGGCGAAAAGGGCAATGACCAGGCCGAGTCCGGCGGTGGCCAGGTCGGCCAGGCTCCACCGGCCCTTGCGAGATACGATGAAAATCCCCAGGAGGGCGACTGCCGCCGGCATCAATACAACCGTGACCCAGAAGATCCAGTCACCCTGCCTCTCGGTTAGGGCGATGGGACTGTGCCCGGCCTCCCGCGGGCGGATGGAGATCAGGCTTTCGTCGGAGGCCAGCCAGCTCAAGGTGTTGAGCACCAGATCGCCGTTCCCCTGGTAGGCGAAGTAGGAATCCGTGGCAAAGTCGGAGTCTCCGAAGACCACCAGGCGGCCCCCTTCTGCACCGGACCGGTCAGGGGCGCTCACCGCGACCCCCAGCGCGACGGGACCTTTGCGGTCGACTCCCTCGTCGAGCCTGACCGTTCTCTTTCCCCTGGTATTGAGCACGCTCAAATCCGTTTCGGCCCATCCCTGTTCGCTGGTCTCTACCAGCTCCACTCCTTCGAATCCCTCCTCCTGCGCCGCCGCAAGCTGCACCGATCGCGCCAAGTGGAAGGCGGTCATGACGCCCGGGTGTTTCCGGGTGATCGGATGGTCGCCGTAGCTCATGGCCACCGGAGCGGTCATGTCGAGGCCGAAAAGGCTGCCGATGCCGCTTGTGTCGATGACGAAATCCGATCCTACCTCCACTCCCCACTCCTTCAGCAGGCCCTCCAGGCCACTTTCATAGAGGGGATCCAGAAATGCTATGACCGATCCCCCCCTTTCCAGGTAGCTGCGCACTGCGTCCACTTCGGGATCGAGAAACGGGAAGCGCGGCCCCGCGATCATCAAAACGGCACAATCGCGGGGCACCTCTCCGGCGTGGCCGAGAAACAGGGAATCCCTGAGTGCATAGTCGATCTCTTCAAGGCGCTGCCTGAGCGTTCCCAGGGCGCGTCCATCCCCCTCCGACCCTGCCTCCCCGTGACCCACGGTGAGATAGACCACCTCGCTGCGGTCGCGCAGGGCCTTCAACAGGGCACTGGTTATCTCCTTTTCCTCCTTCTCCTCGATCATCTGCCGCTTGTCGTCGGTTTCTATCACCAGGGTGTTGTAACGCTGAACTCCGTATCTCTGGGTCCGCTCAGGCTCCCTGTCCGGATCGACGAGCTCGAAGCTGAAGAGTGAGCTGTGGACGCCGTAGCCTTTCAACAGGCTCTCGAGGTCCTGGTCTTCCCCTTTTTCCACGAAGGCGAGAACGCGAACCTCCTTCTCCATCGACTCCAGGGTCTCCACCGTCAAATCCGCCAGGCTGTGCAGCTTGCCGGCGGTTACGTCGAGGCGCTGGGGATAGCGATCGGCCAGGAAGTTCACCATGACGGTGATGCCCAGGACCATGATGCCTCCCCAAAAGGCGTTGAGCCAGCGGCCGTAGTGCCTGAAGAGATCGGGGTTGATTACTCCTGCCGCCACCACCATTGCCGCGCCCACGGCCATGTTGACCGCGGGGACGACTCCCGCCTCCGGCTGGATCAGATAGGCCAACCCGCCGGCGGCGATCAGGGCTGCGCCTGCCAGGCTGAGGGGAATCGTATAGGGCTTCATGCTAGCGCCTCCATCTTCTCGACTCGATTACCCGGCTGGTCAGGAACAAACCGAAGAATATGAAACTGAGGTAGAAGACCACGTCCTTGGTATCGATGACGCCGCGCTGAAAATCCTGGAGATGGCGGATGAAGGAAAGGTACTCGAGTATCCTGGCGGCCGTGGGACCGGCGAAGCTGGCCGACCAGTCGATCAGCCACAGGAGCAGCAGCATGCCGAAGGACAAAAGCACTGCCACCACCTGGTTTTCGGTCAGGGCAGAGGCCAGGATGCCCACCGTAATGAAGGCGCCACCCAGCAGAATGTACCCCAGGTAGCCCGAAAAGATGGGGCCCCAGTCCGGCTTGCTGTAGAGCTCCAGGATACCGCAGTATACCAGGGTCATTGCGACGATCAGAACATACAGGCTGAGACAGGCGAAGAACTTGCCCAGGATCACCTGAACCGTGGTGATGGGCGAGGTCATGAGAAGCTCGATGGTGCCGCTCTTCTTTTCTTCGGCAAACAGCCGCATGGTCAGCATGGGCACGACCAGCAGCCAGATGAAGTCCATCACCCCGAAAAACTGGGAGACCACCATCTCGTTGACGTTCAGGGTCGGCATGGTCATGTCTCTGAAGCGGGCCTGCTGCTGGATGAGCTGAATGCTCAGCATGTTGAACTGCATGAGAATGTTGCGGAACAGATAACCGGAGAGGAAGAGGAATACCCCGGCGATCACGTAGGCTACGGGCGAAACAAAGTAGGACCGCATCTCCTTGTTGTATATGGCTAAGAAATTGCGCATCTAGGCATCCACCTCCTCTGTTGTCAGCCGCAGGAATATGTCTTCGAGGGTCATCTCGAGCGGTCTCAGCTCGCGCAGGCCCAGGTCGCTGTCCACCACCTTGCGGGCGAGGTCGTCGCGCACGTCCCGTCCGGGGCTGGCAGTGACGAGGTAAACCTGTTCGCCGTCTTCCCGGCCCCCACTTTCAAGGGAGACATCCAGCACTCCGTCGATGGCCCCGATCAACTCCATGACCTGATCCGAGGGGCCGGTAATCTGGGCGCGAAGGACCTCCCCTTCCTTCAATTTCGCCATCAGGCTTTCAGGCGTTCCTTCTCCGGCGATGCGTCCATTGTTGATTATGGCAACCTTCTCGCAAGTGACGCTGACCTCGGGCAGGATGTGGGTGCTCAGGATCACCGTATGGTCTCCCGCCAATCCCTTGATGGTTTCGCGGATCTCGATGATCTGCTTGGGGTCGAGGCCCACCGTCGGCTCATCCAGAATCAGGACGTCGGGGTTGTGGACCAGGGCCTGGGAAAGCCCCACCCGCTGCCGGAACCCCTTGGAGAGGTGCCCGATCACCGTGTCCTGAACAGCGGTGATCCCGGTCTTCTCCATGACCTCGCCTATCCGTCCTTTCAGGTGGGCAGTGGGCAATCCCTTTATCCTGGCCACGAAGTTCAGGTAGGCGCGTACGGTCATGTCGGTATAGAGGGGAGGATGCTCGGGCAGATAGCCGATGCGCCGGCGCACCTCCATAGATTCCTCCACCACGTCATAGCCGGCAATGGTCGCGCTGCCGCTGGAAGGCGGCAAATAGCAGGTGAGCATTCGCATGGTGGTGGTCTTGCCGGCTCCATTCGGTCCCAGGAATCCCAGGATTTCTCCTTCCTCCACTCTGAACGAAATGTCTTCCACGGCGGCGACATCGCCGTAATATTTGGACAGCTCGCTGACTTCAATCACAAAAACGCCTCCTTTTTGCTCGAGCCACTGCCCCGCCAAACCGCGAGGGCATTCCGGCCCCGGCTCTCAGTACTTTCGCCGTATCCGACTCTGGAAGAAGTGGACCAGCGGTTCGATATACGGTTGGGAAACATCCACCCTGATTTCGTCGATGGCCAATTTGCCGAAGAGCTCGGCACGCCTGCGCTGCGCAGCTTCCTGGCACCTGGCGAATGTCCTCCTCAGCTCGGTGTTGCGGGTGTCGACCAGGACCTGCTCCCCGCTCTCGGCGTCGCGCAGGGATATGAATCCCACATCCGGCAATTCGCGTTCGCGCGGGTCCACGATGGCGATGCCGATCAGGTCGTGGCGCCGCCGCACCAATTGCAAGGCGCGCTCGTAGTCGGCGTCCATGAAATCGGTAATGAGAAAAACCACGCTGCGGCGGTGGATTACGCGGTTCAGATACTCGAGGGCGGCGGTGATATCGGTGCCGCCGCCGCGGGGTTGGAAGTAGAGCAACTCGCGAATTACCCTCAGGACGTGCTTCCGCCCCTTCTTGGGCGCGATGAAGACCTCCACCTCGTCCGTGAAAATCAGGAGTCCCACGCGGTCGTTGTTCTTTATGGCGGCGAAGGCCAGGAGCGCCGATATCTCGACCCCGATCTCCCCCTTCATCTGGGAACCGCTGCCAAAGCTGCCCGAAGCGCTGGCGTCGACCACGAGCACCACGGAGAGCTCGCGTTCCTCCTCGAACATCTTGACATAGGGAGTACCCATCCGGGCGGTCACGTTCCAATCGATGGTGCGGATATCGTCCCCCGGCTGGTACTCGCGCACCTCCGAGAACTCCATCCCCTGGCCCTTGAATACCGAGTGGTAGTCGCCCGCAAAGAGATTGTTCACCACGCTGCGGGTATGAATATCGATCAGGTGTACTTTTCTGAGAATCTCTTTGGGAATCACGGCAGCCGCGGACTTTGAAAATACCTTATGGAACCTCGACGTGGTCGAAGAGCCTGCGGACGATTTGCTCCGCGTCGATCTCTTCGGCCTCGGCCTCATAGCTGACCACGATGCGGTGCCGCAACACATCGGCTCCGATCGCCTTGACGTCTTCAGGGGTCACGTAGGCCCGTCGGCGCATGAATGCGTGGGCGCGGGCGGCGCGGGCCAGGAATATCGTCGCTCTCGGGGATGCCCCGTATTCGATGAGGTCGACCATGTCCTCGAGGCCGATCTCCTGCGGAAGACGGGTGGCGTAGACCAAATTGACGATGTAATCCTTGATCTTGTCATCCATGTAGACCAGTTGGACCGCCGCGCGCAGGCGCCGGATGTCATCGAGAGCCACCACGGGGTCCACCTCAACTTCTCCGCCGGCGGCCATGCGCTCCAGAATCCGCCGCTCCTCTTCCCGGCCGGGATATCCGACCTTGATCTTCAGCATGAAACGATCGACCTGGGCTTCGGGGAGCGGATAGGTGCCCTCCTGCTCGATGGGGTTCTGGGTCGCCATAACCAGGAAGGGATCGTCCAGACAATAGGTCTCGTCGCCCAATGTCACCTGGCGCTCCTGCATACATTCGAGCAACGCGCTCTGCACCTTGGCCGGGGCGCGATTGATCTCGTCGGCCAGGAGAAGGTTGGCGAAGATGGGTCCCTTCCTGGGAACGAACCGCCCCTCCGGCTGGTGGTAGATCAGCGTTCCCGTCAAGTCCGCGGGCAACAGGTCAGGGGTGAACTGAATGCGTTTGAAGCTGGCCTGGATGATCGCGGCCAAGGTGCGCACAGTGAGGGTCTTGGCCAGGCCGGGAACCCCTTCCAGCAGCACATGCCCGCTGCAGAAAATGCCGATCAGCAATCGCTCCAACATGTAGCGCTGGCCGATGATGACCCGGTCCATTTCCTGGAAAATGCGGTCCACCAGGACGCTTTCCCCCTGCACCCGCTCATCGATCGCCTGAATATCTAAGCTCTCAGCCATTCCTCTGCATGCATATCCGCCGGCAACCAACCGGGAGCCGGGCACCGGATGACCCCCCCGCCCGCAGGGATGAGAACTGGGCGGACAGGACGAACCGGCCCCTGTACTGGAATGAGATAGGGGGGAGGTGAGGCGGGCTGGCAGCGCCCCTGCACCGCCCGGCCAACATGGTCAGGGCGGTGAACTCCCGTTCCCGAACTCTACCCACTCTTCCGGGTCCTGTCCAAGATGGGAGATCAGAAACCGGGCACTGGCGGCCAGTTCCGATTCGGGATAGTTGTCGATCACCAGCTGATAGGCCAGCCGCGCCCGTTCCAGATCCCGCAGGTATTCCTCGTGCAGGTAGGCCACCATGAACTGAGCTTCCGCCTCATGACCGCTGTTGGGATACTCGCTGAGGAGACGCTCGTAATAGGATATTGATTCCTCCGCATTTCCCCTTTGTTGCTCGATCACGGCGAGCAGCTTGAGCGCTTTGGGAGAACTCTCGTGCTGCGGATATCGACCCAGGAACTCGGTCAAGTGCTGAACGGCGCGATCCTGCCCCGAGGAATCCGCGGCGGCGGCTTCTGCCGCGGAAAACAGTTGCTCGGGAGTCTGATCCGCGCAACCTGCCATCCCCCACAGGCATATCCCCCATCCTGCTGCCAAAATGGCTACACCTGTAAGCCACGACCTGGAAATAACCGGTTTATTCAACCTTGTATTCTTCGTATAAGTTCCCCTGAATTCCATCCGCTCAATTCTCCTTGGAATTACCGGATGAACTGGATGAGGACTTGGATTCCTTCTTGGCAGCCTCGCCCTTGGCCCCTTCTCCTTTTGCCCCTTCACCCTTTGCCCCGTCGCCCTTTTCTGCCTTGGCCGCCTTTTGATATCCTTCGCTGCGGTAGTCCGTAATGTAGAATCCGGATCCCTTGAAAAGCAGCCCCGCCCCAGCGCCTATGAGTCGCTTGACCTCGCCCCTGCAATCCGACTTGGCGCATGTTTTCAACGGTTCAGCCGTGATGCTTTGAAAGGCCTCGAACTGATGTCCGCATTTTTGACATTCATAATCGTAGGTGGGCATGGATATCGTCCGCAACTCAATATGGCAATTTGTGTTAGAAGCGCCGCCCTTGTTAGCTGCAGCCGCGCAACAGTCCGGCGGGGTAGGTGTACTGGTTATCAGAGCCGTAAAATATAAAATGCCTGCCTCCCATGCGCAAGATTTCCGCGAGACCGGCGGCCTGAACAAAGGGACATCGGAGCATCCCAACCTTCCTCGGCACTTCGCTGAATCGGCCTGTTCTCAGGTGCCGAGCTATTCTGCCGGGGACAATTCGTCATCCCCCGGGCCCAGATCGGGCAGGTCTTCCGGTTCGAGGGGGACTACCCTTCCCCTGTGATCGATCTTCTGCAATACCAGTTCGTCGTTTGCGCGGCCTCCGGCTGCAAAGCTTATCCTTCCCGAGGCGCCCTCGTATCCATGCACGGCGGAGAGCCATTCGCCCAGGGCGCTTCTGCTCTGTTGCCCCTGCGTCCAGCCGCCAATGATCAGCCTGGCGGCGTCGTATCCATAGGCCGCGAGGTCGGGGTTTCGTGCGAAGCGCCGGCGAAAGGAATCCATGAACGCCCTTGCCAGCGGCGCCGAGTCCTGGCGCTGCGTAACAAAGACAGCTCCCTTGAGATGGGCGCGGTCGATCCGGCCCATCTGGCGGATTCTTCCGGGGCTGTTCCACACGTCATTACCCAGGATCCGGGTTTCCAGGCGGTGAAAGTAGAGCTGCGGAACAATGGTCTGGACATCTTTAAAATCCTCCACCACAACGGCTATTCCATCGATCGTGGAGATGAACAGCTCGGCGGAATCGACTTCCGCCTCCTCCTCGCCGAGGGGATCGGCTACAGGTTCCGTCCCACCGGTCTGCAATAATGAGTCCGCGGATGCCAAGGCAGCTGAATCGGGTTCCGCCACCGGCTCCAGGGCGAATCCGACCCGGCGCACCTCTTCAAAAAAATATTTGAAGTCCCTGGTCTGCCCGGGGTAGTACCAGTCCATGTAAACCACATCGCCTCCATTGGCGTAGGCAACGGCGGCGAACTCCTGGCTGAAATTCCAGCCGTAGTCGCTCAGAGGGACGATCGCCACCAGTTTTTCCATGCCCAGCACCAGGGTTGCGTACTCCGCCAGAACCCTTCCCTGCACTTCGGGAACGGACTTGATCTGAAAAACATGCCTGCCCAGGGAATCCAGGCCGCTCTGGTCCGCCAAGGGTACGACCAGGGGCACACCGGCGGATGCGGCCACGACGGCTGCAGCAACGCAGGAACTGCTGAAGACCGGGCCGATTATGGCCACGACCCCTTCCTCTTCAATCAGGGTTTTGGTGGCGAGGACGATTCGCAGGAGTTTGTTGCTCTCGCTCTCTTCGATGACCAGGTCACCATATTCGAACCCCGTGTCCGCCACAATGAACTCGAAGGGATCGCCCAACTCCTCATTGGCCAACTGTATTCCGGCGTACAGGTCTTCCCCGATCTGGTGCTGGGGACCGGATAGGGGCAGCAGCAGGCCCAGGCGCGGCAATGGCTCTTGCCTGCCTCCATCGACCTGCACCGGATCCGGGTCCGGGGAGCCGGGCCCTGTTTGCCTCGCGCCTGCCCGGGGATCCGAACCTTCAGCCAACGGTCTGAAAATGCCACGGGGAAACCTGTCCAGGTAGGTCTGCATCACCTCTCGGCTCTGAGCCTCCCAGCCCAGGCGCCGATACCAGTATGCCTCTCCAAACAGAAGGGCATCCCGAAGACGCTCGGCGCCGACCTCCCGCCTGATCCGGTCAAGGGCTTCCTCCCGGACAAGGCCGTTCTTGCCCATCCCGGCCAGGCGCTCGGCGGCGCTGGCCTGCAGCTCCAGCGACGCCGGCATGGACAGCACGCGGCCGTACTGCGCGGCGGCTTCAGAGTAGCGGCTCAATGCATAGTGTGAATCTCCTGCCACCACGTGAGAGTCGGCAATGTAACGGCTGGCGCCGAATCTTTCCTGCAATTGCCTTGCCGCATCCAGGGCCGACTCGTACTCGCGCAGCCGGAACAACGCTTTGCCAAGGACCAGTTGGGCGGCACTGGAGCGCTGGTTCGGCGCCAGTTCCAGAATTTTCTCGGTGTAGCTCCGCGCCTGCTCGTACTTTCCCGCTCTGTACGCTTCAATTCCCTTGTGGAACATCTTTTCTGCGGCCGGCGAGTAAACGGGGGCCGGCTGCTGCGCCGCAAGGGGATCGCCAGCTGCGGTAAGAAAACAGATAACCGGGATGATCAGATGGGTGTGCGCGGTGCGGAACATGGGATGATCGAGTCCTGCGAGCTACAAGCCTCCCCAATTGAGCAAATGTAGAAGGCCCGATCGGCGCTGTCAAGCAGGCTTGTGAATGGCTGGTATCACCAGTATATTCCCAATATACACTACCTGTTGTCTTGCTTCGAACCTTCCTCGATCAGAGCCTTGCCATGGATACTCGGGCCGAAAAGATGGGGCTGGACCCCGATCAGTTGCGTCGACTTCTCGCCCAGCAACAGCAGCAGCAAGCGGAGGCGGCGGCCCAGCCCGAAGCAGCGGGACCGGGATCGGGAGAGCAAACCCAGGAGACCAAAGAAGAGTTCAATTTCAATCTCAAACCCGAGGAACTCGAGGCCTATCTCGACCAGTACGTTATTCAGCAGCGCGAAGCCAAGGCCATACTCGCCACCAAGATCTGCACCCACTTCAACCGGCTGAACCTGCCTCCTGATCCGGAAGAGGATCTCCTGGGGAATATCAAGAACAACGTCCTGATGATTGGTCCCACAGGCGTGGGCAAGACCTACCTCATCAAACTGATCGCACGCAAGCTCGGCGTGCCTTTCGTCAAGGGAGACGCCACGAAATTCAGTGAGACCGGCTACGTCGGAGGCGACGTGGAAGACATGGTCCGCGAGCTGGTGCGCGAGGCGGGCGGCGACATCGAAAAGGCCCAGTACGGCATCATCTATATCGACGAAATAGACAAAATCGCCTCTTCCCAAAGCAGCATTGGCCCGGACGTGTCGCGCTCCGGTGTCCAGCGCAACCTGCTCAAGCTCATGGAGGAAACCGAGGTCGATCTCAAGGCGCCGCACGACATCGCCTCACAGATGGAATCGGTCATCCAGATGCAGCAGACCGGCAAGCTCGAAAGGAAAAAGATCAACACGCGCCACATCCTCTTCATCGTCAGCGGTGCATTTGCCGGCCTCGACGAAATCATCTCCAGGCGTCTCAACAAGGGCACCATGGGATTCCGTCTGACCGCATCCGACAGAAGGGAAAGCGACAAGGCCGAGGCCCTCTTCCGGCAGGTGCGCGCGGAGGATCTGATTGCTTACGGTTTCGAATCGGAGTTCACCGGCCGGCTGCCGGTCATAGCCGTGTTGGACCAGCTCGAATGCGAGGATCTCTATCGCATCCTGCGCAACCCGAAAAGCAGCGTGATACTCGCCAAGAAGCGCGACTTCCGAGCCTATGGCATCGAGGTCGAGTTCGAGGACGGCGCCCTGCGGCTACTTGCCCGTCGCGCCCACAGCGAACAAATCGGCGCCCGGGGACTGGTGAGCGCCATAGAAAAGGTTCTGCTCAACTTTGAAAAGAAGCTCCCTTCCACCGGGATTGAACGGTTTACAGTGACTACCGACCTTGTCGAGGATCCTCAGCCAGGGCTGCAAAAACTCCTCGAGGATCAATCCCTGCAGTCCTTCATCGACACCTTCTTCTCCAGCAACGCCATCAGGCTGAAATTCGGGGCGGAGGCCGAGGCCATGGTGAAAAGGCTCGCCCGCGAGCGAGGCCGGCCTCTCCAGGAGTTCTGCGCCGAACTATTCGCCGACTACGGCCACGGATTGAAACTGCTCGAACAGCGGGAATTCGAGATCACCCCCGCCATTCTCGGCGACCCTCACGAGGCCCTGAACGCCTTGATCAAGGACTTCTACAGCCACCAGGCCTGAAGACCACCTTCCGGGTTCCTCGCCCTCAGCCTTTCAATCCGTACTCCCTTTCCTTGCGATACAATGTGCTGAGACCGATTTTGAGTATCTCCGCCGCGCGCCGGCGATCGTAGTTCACCGCCTTCAAGGTCTCCGCGATGGCGACTTTCTCCAGTTCCTCCAGGGACATGCCGACGCGCAGGTGCAGACCGGAGAACTGGCGGTCTTTGCCGCTGATGTGACGTGGAATGTCGGTGACCTCGAGGGGGCCGGAGCGGGGGCTCATTACAACCATCCCCTCGATGCAATTCTTGAGTTCGCGCACATTGCCGGGCCAGTCGTAGGCAGCCAGCAAATCGACCGCCGCGGGCCTGATGCCCTCCACATCCCTGTTGTTCTCGGCGGCGAACTGGCGGATGAACTCATCGATCAGCAGGGGAATATCTTCCCGGCATTCGCGCAGGGGAGGCACCTCAACGGTAATCACGTGCAACCGATAGAACAGGTCCGCCCTGTAGGTGCCCTGTTCCACCATTGCACCCAGGTTGCGGTTGGTTGCTGCGATGATGCGCACGTCCACCTTGCGGGTCCGGGATCCTCCTACCCTCTCGAACACCCCATCCTGGATGACGCGCAGCAGTTTTACCTGGGTCGCCGGCGGGATGTCTCCCACTTCGTCGAGGAAGAGAGTCCCCCCATCGGCCAGCTCGAAGCGTCCCTTGCGCGCGGTGGCCGCGCCGGTGAAAGCCCCTTTCTCATGGCCGAAGAACTCGCTCTCGACGATACCCTCGGGCAAGGCCCCGCAATTGATCTCTACAAAGGGATGTCCGCTGCGCCGACTCTGCTGGTGTATGGTCTTGGCCACCTCCCCCTTGCCCGTTCCGGTTTCTCCGACGATCAGGATGCTGGCCTTGGACCGGGCGACCTGTTCGACCTGGCTGCATATTCGTTGCCAGAGAGACGAGCGCCGCACGATCCTCCCAAGGCGGTAGCGCTCGTCCAGGCGGCGCTGCAGGTCGGAAACCTCGCCAACAAGACGCTGGAAGGAGAGGCCGCGCTGGAGGACGGCGTTTATCTTGGCCAGGTTCGGAGGGTGCAACTGAAAGTCGTAGGCGCCCTGGCGCATGGCTTCGGTTCCCAATTCGATTTCCTCCGGCGCGGCGATTAAAATGGCGCAAATCTCGGCACGGCGCTGGCGGGCCAGGCTCAGGAGGCGCAACCCGTCGATGCGCGCATCCCTGAGGCTGCAGACCAGGGCGTCCACCGGCTCGGAGTCGAGAATATCGTAAGCGCTCTGTCCCTCCCTCGCCCACATCACCTCGAAGTCACGGCGCTCCAGATAAGTCACCAGTTCCTTGGTCCCTGGAGATTCCGGCAAGACAACCAGGACCCGGGCCTGCTGGGTAATGGTGGAATTCAAGAGATCCGTCCCATTCCGGTCAGGCTGCCCTCCGCACCGCCTTGTCCGAGAAGACGGCGCAAAAGACCTGGGACAGGTCCGCCGCCAGGACGAATTCCATCTTTTTCCGCACCTCGATGGGCAATTCCTCCAGGTCTTTCTCGTTGCGGCTGGGCACGACGACCCTGCGGATTCCGGCACTGTGGGCAGCCAGTACCTTTTCTTTAATGCCGCCAACCGGCAGGACGCGTCCGCGCAGGGTAACCTCGCCGGTCATGGCCATATCGACAGGCACGGGGTGTCCGGTAAGGAGCGATAGCAAAGCCGTGGCCACCGCCACGCCGGCCGAGGGGCCGTCCTTGGGTATGGCCCCCGATGGCAGGTGAATGTGGATATCCTGGCGATCGAAGAAGTTGGCGGGGATATTCCATTCGCCAGCCTGGGCGCGCACGTAGGAGAGGGCTATCTGAGCCGACTCCTTCATGACTTCTCCGAGCTTGCCGGTGAGGGTGAGTCTCTTGTTCCCTCGCATCTTGGTGGCTTCCACGAGCATGACTTCCCCACCTGCCGCGGTCCAGGCCAGACCTGCAACCACGCCGGGGCTGTCGATCTCCTCGCGCAGGGTCAGCCGTACCCTCCCCGCGCCCAGGTACCTGCGCATCATCTCCCGATCCACCACAAACGGACCTGTATTCCCTTCCACTACCCCGCGGGCGATCTTGCGGCAGATACGGCTCAACTCCCGCTCCAGGTTGCGCAGTCCGGCCTCCTGTGTGTAGCCGCGAATCAAATCCCTCAGGACCTGGTCGCCGATTTTCACTTTGCGCCGACCCAGCCCGTGTTCCCTCAACTGCCGCGGCAGCAGGTGAGCCCGGGCAATGGCGACCTTCTCGTCCTCGGTGTACCCGGACAACTGAATCACCTCGAGGCGGTCGCGAAGGGCATGGGGAATGGTATCCAGCTGGTTGGCGGTGGCGATGAAAACCACTTTCGAGAGATCGAAGGGCGCGTCCAGGTAGTGGTCGACGAAAGAAGCGTTCTGCTCGGGGTCCAGCACCTCCAACAGGGCGGCTGCCGGGTCGCCGCGGAAATCCGCCCCCACCTTGTCTATTTCGTCCAGCATGAAGACGGGATTGTTGGCGGCCGCCTTGCGCAGACTTTGAACAATGCGTCCTGGCAGGGCGCCGATGTATGTCCGCCGGTGCCCGCGGATCTCGGCCTCGTCGTGCACTCCTCCCAGGGAAATGCGGACGAACTTCCTGCCCAGAGCACGGGCGATGGACCTGCCCAGGGAGGTCTTGCCCACCCCCGGTGGTCCGACGAAGCAGAAAATCGGTCCTTTCGAATCCTTCTTCAGCTTGCGCACCGCCAGGTACTCGAGGATGCGCTCCTTGATCTTTTCGAGTCCTTCGTGGTCCTCGTCGAGAACCCTCCGCGCCCTCCGAATGTCGATGCGGTCGCGGGATGCCCTGTTCCACGGCAACTCCACCATCCACTCCAGATAAGTACGGGCGACCGTGTACTCGGCGGCATTGGGGGGCATGCGCTCCAACCGGTCGAGTTCCCGCTTCGCCTCGACCGACGCCGAGTCCGGCAGCCTGGCCGCCTCGAGCCGCCGGCGCAAATCTTCCATCTCGTCGGCCTCGTCCTCGCCCAGCTCCTTCTGAATGGCCCTCATCTGCTCGCGCAGAAAGTGCTCGCGCTGGACCTGCCCCACCTCCTCCTGGACCTGGCTCTGAATCTGTCGTCCCATCTCCAGGACAGACAGCTCGCGATTGAGCAAAACCGTGAGCTGGCGCAGGCGCCTGCGCACCGACGCCTCCTGCAGCAGTGCCTGCTTCTCCTCGAGGGGTATGTCCAGTCCCGCCGCCACGAAATCGACCAGGCGGGCGGGTTCCTTGTCCATGTTGAGTACGGTTATCCACAACTCCTCATCCATACCAGGCACCAGGGTGACCATCTTGTGGAACTGCTGGCACAGGTTCCGGGTGAGGGCGCGCTCCTCCTCGCTGCCCAGTTCGCTGTCCTCGATAATCTCCACCCTCGCGGTGAGGTAGGGTGATTCCCTGACAAAGCCTGCCAGGCGAATTCTTTTCAGCCCGTGCACTACGACCTGCAAATGGCCGTCGGGAAGCACGATAACGCGGTCAATCGCAGCCGCGACACCCACTTCGTACAGATCATCCGGCCGGGGACTCTCCACCTCGGTCTTCCTCTGGGTCACTACGGCGATCACTCGATCCTCTTCCCTGGCTTCCTGAACGAGCTGCAGGGATTCTTTGCGACCCACAATCAACTGGGTGGACATGGTGGGAAACGGCACCATGTTGCGCAGAGGCAAAACCGCCAGTCGTTTCGGCACTTTCACGCTGGACCTTCGATCAGCATCAACCATGACTATCCCTGTATTGGCTGCGGCAGGAGCCGGTAAACTGCGATCCGTCAGGCTATTCGACCATTGGGAAACCAGGCAGCAAAAAGATTTAAATATTTGCAAAGTCATATCGCAATTTCTGTGCCATGCATGGCCTGAGCACTTGAGACCCTCTCCTCCTGTCAAAAAGTGCCATAATGGCACCTTTTGCTCGTTCATTAGCACACTTTTGGCAGTTCCAGGCTCCTTGACTGTGGAGACCATGACATCGGGAACGGCAAAAAAATGCCCGAAAATCATTCGCAGATTTTCAGGCTTGGATAGCTGGCGTGCCCAGCAGGACTCGAACCTGCGACCGCCTGCTTAGAAGGCAGATGCTCTATCCAACTGAGCTATGGGCACGCTTAGAAGGAAGGAACCAATTTCCGAGTGGTTTCTTACTTTTCTCTTTTTGCCACCTTGGCAACGATGCGCATGATGGCAATCAAATCAATTTCGCGTTCTTCCCGGATGCGGATCGAGAAGGTGCCTTCCACCTCGCGCTCCGCACCTGCCCCAAGCACCAGGGGCTGTCCAAATGGGATAAACAGATCGATCAGAAATTCATCGCGGTCGAGAAAGCGCAAATCGTAGCGCACTTCCAGTTCAAGGTCGGTGAGGTTGCGGAAGATTATTCGAAACCTGCCGTCAACTTCCAGCCTGTCCCCGGACCCCACCGCGAAGAGGCCCGGCTGCCAGAACGCACTGTCTACGCGCACCGCCTCCCCCAACCCCTCTCCAGCTTCGACGACCACCTCGGTTCGCCGTTCCACCTCTCCCGAACCCTTCGCCCCATCCGCCAGCCCGCACCCTGCTGCGCAAACCCAGGGGCCCAATAGAATCGCGGCCATCCTTCGCATCGACCCGGGAACAATGAAGCTAGGCGCCGGAGCATCTTTGTCAAGACGGAGAAAAGGGCGTAAACCCCACCATGGCCCTTTGCAGCGGCCTGCCCCCGTTTCTTCCCTACTGCCCGGGGAACGGCCGCCGGGGGGTGCCCGCCGAACCCCATTCGCAGGGTTCACGAGTCAACCTCCCCCTTCAGGCGAAGTCCCTTCGGCACCAGAAACTTCTCCACCCATTCAAACAATCCCTGCACGGCGAGGGCAAGCAAAGCCGCGGGAACCGCCCCCTGCAGGATCAATCCGACGTCGTCAAGCCTGATACCGGTGAGAATCGGCTGTCCCAGGCCTCCGGCCCCTATCAGGGCTCCCAAAGTGGCGAAGCCCACGTTGATCACCGCCGCGGTCTTGATCCCCGCCACGATGGAGCGCGAAGCCAGGGGCAACTCCACCAGCCGCAGGCGCGTCTTCGAGGGCAACCCCAGAGCAGCGGCCGACTCCCGGATCTGCACCGGGATGTCCTGCAACCCCGCACAGGTGTTGCGCACGATGGGCAACAGGCTGTAGAGGAAAAGCGCCGCCAGGGCGGGAGGACCTCCGATGCCCAGCAGAGGAATCATGAGGACGAGCAGCGCCAGCGCCGGAATCGTCTGCATGACCCCGACGCAGCCCAGGATCAGCTGGCCGCCCCGGGTCCAGCGCGCCGCCATGATGCCCAATGGGACGGCAACGGCGACCGCGCCACTCAGTGAGATGCACACCAGAAGCAGGTGCTCCCCGGTCCAACGCAGCAGGCGCATCGCCGTTCCCTCGTCTCGGACCCTGGCCTTCACTGCCAGATTTGAAGTCGCGAAATCGGCTGCCACCCGGTTCTCCGGCACCTTCTCCAATTTCGCCCGCGCATTCATCTCCACCATGGCGGCAGCCGAAATCCGACCTTCCATTTTCAACAAAGCATCCACCACTTCCGGAGCGCGCTCCTGCAAATCGGTTCGATAGAGGAGCACTCCGTTGTAAGCGGGAAAGTGACCGCGGTCGTCCTCCAGGACGCGCAAATCGTAGTAGCGAATTTCGGCGTCGGTGGAGTAGAGGTCGGTAACGTGGATCGAACCGCTTTCCAGACCGCGGTAGGCCAGATCGTGGTCCAGACCATGCACCTCGAGCTGGGGAAGCCCGTAGAGCTGCCGCAGGCTAGGCCAACCGTCGCCTCGATCCATGAACTCGTTACTGAATCCGAACTCGAGGTCGGGATGGCGGATCAGGTCCGAAATTTTGCCGATGCCCAGGCGGTCTGCCACGTCCGCTCTCATCCCGATGGCGTAGGTGTTGTTGAAGCCGAAGGGACGGCTGACCTGGATGCTCATGGCCGCAAGCGCATTGCGCACGGCATCATCGCCGTGGAGCCCCCTGCCCGCAAAGATCTCCTGGCTGATGGTTCCGCTGTACTCGGGGTAAACGTCGATGTCTCCGCGCCGGAGGGCATTCCACAAAACTCTCGTCCCTCCGAGTTCGCGCTTGTGCAGCGGCCGGCCTCCTGCGGATTCGACGAGATGGCCAACTATTTCACCCAGAATCACCGACTCGGTGAAACTCTTGGACCCGATCCTTACCTCGGGCGCCGCCGCGGCGGCCGGCATCGCAGACCACCAGGCTGCCATCAGCACAGGGGCAACGGAGCAACGCTTCAATTTCATGGGGATCTTCTCAAAGAGTCTGCAGGGGGGTGCGCTGGGCGTTGATGAATCGGGTCACGAATGGATCGGCGGGGGCGCGGACCAACTCTTCCAGACATCCCTGCTGCACGATGCTCCCTGCGCGCAGAAGCACGAGCACGTCTCCCAAATACCCGGCCTCGGCCAGATCGTGGGTCACCAGGACAACCGTCTTCCCCAGGGCTTGAAAAACCTGCTTGAGATCTCTCTGCAGGTCGAAGCGGACCATGGGGTCCAGGGCAGCCAGAGGCTCGTCCAGAAGAAGGACATCGGGGTCCAGCATCAAGGCGCGCATCAGGCTCACGCGCTGTCGCTGCCCTCCGGAGAGTTGCACCGGATAGCGATCGAGCCCCTCGGAAGGGAACCGGGTCAATGCGCTCAGCTCGTCCAGCCGTCCCTCTACGCGCCCCGTGCTCCATCCCAGGTAACGCGCCATCAAAGTGATATTCCCCCTCGCCGTGAGATGGGGGAACAGCCCGCCATCCTGGATCACGTATCCCATGCGCTGGCGCAGAACGAGCGCGGCCTCGGCCGAAAACTCGGTTCCTTCGAAGCGAACCGATCCTGCGTCCGGACGTATCAGGTGGATCATCAGCCGCAACAAGGTGGATTTGCCGCAGCCGCTCGGTCCGATCAGGACGGTAGTTGCGCCCGAGCGGATCTTCAGATCCATGGGCTTCACCGCCAGGACGCTGCCGAATGACTTGCAGACCCCGCTCAGTTCCAACATGCTCTTTCCAGGGGGATGCAATACCCGCAAAAACAAAGGCCGGATTCGAGCTTTCGAATCCGGCCCCGCCAGGTATTGTCAATGGCCTCCGGCAATCTCCTGGAGAACCTTTCGGTTAGTCAACTCTATTCTCTTCCTGGAAGAATTTATCCAGCCCGCGTCGCGAAACTGCCCGACGATCTTGCTCACCATTTCCCGGCTGGACCCCACAAGGCGGGAGAGGTCGTCATGGGTAACGGTCAGACCCAGCGATCGTATCCCCTCGGCCTTGTCCTCACCGTAGTCGGCCGCCAGATTGAGCAGCAGGGAGGCCAGACGCACCCTGACCGACTTTGTCATCAGTTCGGCCAGGCGCTGCTCGAGACGCGCAATGCGACGCCAGGAAAATTGGGTTATCCGGTAGCCCAGAACGGGATATTTGTTGAAAAGATTCTCCATCTGCTGCTGCATCATCCTCCACAGGACAGTGGGCTTGAGGGCAACCACGTTCTGACTGTAGTCGAGCCTTTCCTGCCACCCGATGGCGCCAAACAGGTCGCCGGCATCGAGCAGCATGACCGTCGCATCCCTGCCCTCGGCGTCGCCGTAGATCAGGCTCACCAGTCCTTCCTTGATCATCCAGATCTCCCGCGAGTGCTCAGGATCGGTGAGCAGCCGTTCCTGCGGCTCGAGCTTCACCGGTGCGGCGATGTGTCCCAATTCCTCTAGCCCCTCCTGGCTTATTCCCCTGAACAACGGGCAGTCACTCGGGTGCCCAAATCGTTTTTCGGCCACTGGAACCATGGAAACTCTCCACTTTTCGAGGTTGGAAATTATCGCTTCATTGCGCTGCCAGTTCGGCCAGCAATCTCTGCCATGACCGGCGCTCGCGGCACGGGTCCACCAGGGACCTCAAGTTGGCGCAGCGCGATTTCAGGTCTTCGTAGAACCCGACCTGGGTTTCCGCCCGCTCCAGCAGGTCCGCCAGAGCCCGGGTGTCTCCCACCGGAAAATAACCAGGGTAGTCCGGTCCCAGCAACCCGATGGACCCCGAGATTTGCGAAGATATCACGGGGACAGAGCAGGCCAGGGCCTCGGAAACCGCGTTGGCGCCACCCTCCAGGCGCGAGGTGAGCGCCAGCAGCCGGCTGCGCGCAAGCAGCCGCAGGGCGCGCCAGCGCGGCAGCTCTCCCAGCCACACGTAGCGCGGATTGGCAGCCGTTTCGGCAAGTGCGCGTTCCCGCATTTCCGCATTGAGGGCGGCCCCCACGTGCACCACACGGATGCGCGAAGACCCGGGCAATCACCAAGTTGCCCCGGCGGTGCGAAAAGGGTCCTTTACCGGACGCAGGTGTCCCAGCACGCAGACCTCGAACTGATTCTCCCTTGGTGGAAAGACCCCCGGAGGCGGTCTCACCGACTGAAAGATGACGCGCGCCCTGCCCTGCAGATGCGGCGGCAGCTCGGCGATTCCCTCGGGCTGCAGCACGATAAAGCGCGAGGGCAGTTCCAGAGCCTGGCGCGTCCCGGCATGGCTGTGAATATCCCCGTAGAGATCCGTGCCTGTCAGGGCCAGCACCAGAGGCCGGTCGGGATAGCGGCGCCTGTAACGCAGCATCGAACGGCGGCTGCGGCGAGCGTGCAGGGCGACCAGCAGGTCGCATGACTGCTCTTCATACTCCTGCGCGACCACCACCCGGTGTCCCAGCTTGCGCAGAAGGCGCGCCCAACGCAGCGCCGTCACCCGGTTGCCCTTGCGCGAGTAGGCCGGGGCAGGCGTGGCCAGAAAAATTTTCATTGTCCATTCCCTCAGGCTGCGCAGGTGCGGAATCCCACCAATATATCGCGCCGGTCCGGAGTCTGAAAGTTCCTGTAGTTGCTGCGAATGAGGCGCGAACGGGTTGCCCAGCAACCGCCGCGCATGACCTTGCGGGTCCCGAACCACGGCTCCGAGTACTCTCTGTATGGGTCTGCCGCAAAGCCCGGATAAGGGAGAAAGGTGCTGCCCGTCCACTCCCAGAGATTGCCGATCATCTGCCGGCATCCGAAACCACTGTCTCCCGCGGGAAAGGCTCCGACATCGACGCAGCCCATGGCCTTCCAATCAAGATTGGCGCGCCCGGCACAGGGCTCCTCTTCGCCCCATGGGAACCGTCGCTTGGGTTGATTGCAGCCTGGTCCGGCGGGGGCCGAGGCCGCGGCCATCTCCCACTCTGCCTCACTGGGCAGGCGGCGGCCCGCCCAGCGGCAATAGGCCTCGGCTTCGTACCAGTTGACGTGAATGGCCGGCAGATGCGGTTCGAGTCCGACCCACCGGTCAAAGTGCCGGCGCAGCCACCTCCCCTTGCTCAGCCGCTTCCAGTAGAGCGGATGCTCCGCGCCGGCGGATCGGCGCCAGCGCCATCCCTCCGGGCTCCACCATTGGCGCAGCCCGTACCCTCCGTCGTCCACGAAAGCGGCAAACTCTTCCTGTGTCACCGCCGCCCTCGCCATGGCGAAAGGTCCCACCTCCACTGGATGAACCCACTTCTCGTTGTCAAATACAAATGATTCCTCCGGATCCGAGCCGAGACCGAACCGCCCACCCGCAATCTCCGCGTCTCCTTTCAGCGATCCGCCGCCTTCCAATCCGGCTTCCCGCTGGCCGACAATGGAAAGGCCCGGCGCCGGATATCCCAGGGTCTGCCGGGTGTAAGTGAAGGCCTCGGCGTGCATATCCTCATGGAGGGTGGTGTAGACAAGGTGATAGATCAACTCGTCGTCGAGGTCCCCCAGCTCGACGCGGTGCAGGACCCGGTCCCGAACCTGGCGGCCGTAGGCCAAAGTCTCGCAACGCGCCGGCAGAGGAAGGTCCCAGCGCCTGTCGTGGCCGATGGCTATGGAGTCGTAGAGCTGATCTTCGTCGGCGCGCACCGGCTGCTGGCCGCAGGCGTGCCGCAGCACCCACCTGGACTGAAACCAGGCGAGGTGACCTACTTCCCAGAGCAGGGGATTGACGATTTCCAACCGCGGCCCCATGAGCTGTTCATCGCTCAGATCGGCGACCAACTCGAAGGTTCGTTCGCGCGCATCGCACACCCACTCCGCCAGCCGCGAAGGGGATACCGCCGCGCTCAAGGACGAATTCATGAGCCCCTGGCCTCCTCTGGGAGCGCGGATCCGGCAGCGAACGGCGAGCTGGGGTGAACAACCATCCGGGACACCATATTCCGCATTCCGCGGCTGCCCGGTCCGGCGCAGTCCAGCACGGGATTATAGCTTTTCCGACAGCCTGCATCAAGCCGGCCGCGCGGGTTGCGTCCCGGCCACCAGAGGGGGCGGACATGCGCCTGCCCGCTGGTCCACCTCCCCCGGGTCTAACCGGGTTTCAACAGATTCAGGCTGAAGCGCCTGGCGCCGTCGAACCACTGGCGCTGGATGGCGAGCCCGGATGCTGCAGCCAGCTCATCGATCTCCGCGGTCGAGTACTTGTAGGAATTCTCCGAGTGAATGGCCTCTCCCTCGGCGAATCCCACCTCCATGCCCAGGTCTTCGATGGCCACTTTCTGGGCGCAGGTGCTCACGAGGAACATCTCCACCCGGCCTTCTTCCTCGTTGTAGATGGCGCGGTGCCTGAAGGTCTCCAAGTCGAATCGTCCACCCAGTTCGCGATTGATTCTGGCCAGGATGTTCTGATTGAAGCGGGCGGTTATGCCCCGGGGATCGTCGTAGGCCGCCTCCAGCACCTCCCGCTCCTTGCGCAGATCGATGCCGACCAGCAGGCGGTCAAGCGGGGTCAAGGTGCGGCGCACGAGCTTGAGGAACAGGACTGCATCAGGACGTTCGAAATTTCCGATGTTGGACCCCAGGAAGAGGATCAGCTTCGGGCCGCTCAAAATCTCGCGGAGCCGGTCGAGTCCCTGGCGGTATTCCGCTGCCACGGTCAGGACTTGCAGATTCGGATAGAGATCCAGGAGCTCGACGGAGCTTTCCTCGAGAGCGGTGGGAGAAATATCCACGGCCGCGAAAAGCAACCTCCCCCGGCGCTCCAGGAAGGCTTCGATAAGCACCCGCGTCTTCACCGCGCTGCCGCTGCCCAGCTCGACCAGGGTGGTATCCACCGGGGCCTGGCAAACGATCTGGACAGCCCTCTCCTGGAGGATCCGGCGCTCTGTGCGGGTGAGGTAATATTCGGGCAGGTCGCAGATCAGCTCAAACAGCCGGGACCCGTCCCTGTCGTAGAAAAAGCGGCAGGAAAGCCGCTTGGGGGAGGCTCTCAACCCGGTTCCTACGTCTCGGGCGAATTCGTCGGCCGGGCTCTCCGCCGCGGCGGCCTCCAGGGTCAATGGGCGGCGCACTGTCGGGTTACAGAGCAAATCGCGCCCGGTCAGAAACTTCGGAAGGGTTCGCGGTTGAGGAATGCCTCTACGACCCGGCCCCCGATGAGGTGCTCCTGTATGATCCTCTCCAGCTTTTCGACGGTCATCGAATGGTACCACACCCCTTCCGGATAGACCACCACCGTCGGGCCCCTCTCGCACACCCGCAGACAGTCGGCCTTGGTGCGATGGATCCCGTCCTTGCGCGGCTCTCCGTAGCCCAACTCGCGCAGACGCTTTTTGAGGTACTCCCAGCATTCCCTGCCGGTGTCATCGGCGTGGCACTTGGGCTTGGTCGGGGTGGCGCAAATGAATATGTGGCGCCTGATTTCAGCCCCGGTATTTTCCGCACTCATCTCCTCTCCAATCATTTGAAGCTTCGAGTCTGCCGCCACGGGGCCCTCCTGCATCTTCGTTCAGCCCCGCCAGTCCGTCTGCAGCCGCCTGTGAGTGAATGACTTCGGCCCATCCCCCTCGAAATCCTCAACGACGTGGCCATCCCCCTCGAGTATGTACTTGTAGATCGTCAGGCCCTCCAGCCCCACCGGGCCGCGGCTGTGCAGCCTATTGGTGCTGATCCCCACCTCGGCCCCCAACCCGTAGCGGAATCCATCCGCGAAGCGGGTCGATGCATTGTGAAGAACGGATGCGGAGTCCACCCAACCCAGGAATCTCCGTGCGGCGGCTGCGTCCTCGGTCACGATCGCATCGGTGTGTCCGCTGCCGTAGCGGTTGATGTGATCCACCGCCTCCTCCAGGCTTCCCACCACCTTCACCGCGAGAATGTAATCCAGGTACTCGCGGCCCCAGTCTTCCTCGGCAGCAGGTCCGATTTCTCCGTCCGCCCCGGCCAGACGCCTGGTCTCCTCGTCGCCTCGAATCTCCACTCCGCGGTTCCTCAGCTCCCCTACCGCAACGGCAAGGAACTCCGGGGCGATCTCGCGGTGCACCAGCAGGGTCTCCGCCGCGTTGCACACGGCCGCGTACTGGGTCTTGGAGTCCACCACAATGCGCGCCGACTTGTCCACCTCCGCCTTCCTGTCCACGTACACGTGGCAAACGCCATCGGCGTGCCCCATGACAGGTATGCGGGTATTCCGCATAATGTACTGGACAAGCTCATTGCCGCCTCGAGGAACGATCAGGTCGATATCGCGGTCCAGCTCGAGCATGGCACCAACCTGGTCCCGCGTCTCCAGCAGTCCGATCCAGCCCGGAGGGATCCCTTCCACCTCCTGCGCGGCGGCCTCGATGACCCGCGCCAGCACCCGGTTGCTCTGCGCCGCTTCCCGTCCCCCCTTGAGCAGCACCGCGTTTCCGGACTTGAGGCAGAGACAGGCGATCTGGACCAGAGCGTCGGGCCGGGACTCGAAGATTACACCGATTACCCCGATTGGCACGGTCACCCGGAAGAGCTCGAGCCCGCGGTGGAGTTCCATGGCGCTCTGGGTGCGGCCCAGGGGATCGGGCTGGTCCTCGACGCTGCACACCATGGCCACGACGTCACTGAACTTGGAACCCTCCAGGTTCAGGCGCTTGACCAGCGGCGCTGCGAGTTCGCCCCTCGCCACCATTTCCTCCGCCGCCCGCAGGTCCGCCCGGTTGGCGGCGAGGATGCGCTCCCTGTGCGCCGCCAGATCCCTGGCTATGGAGGCGAGGGCGGCGTTGCGCTGGGCGCCGGAAGCGGCGGCCAGTTGCCGCGACGCCCGGCGCGCCGCGGCGGCCAGAGCTCGGATGGTCTGCGCCACCTCAGGACCCCTCCCGGGCATGGGACGTGGCCGCGCTCAGGACTCCCTGCAAGGACCGGGTAATGCGCTGGGGATTCTCCACCGTTCCCTCGCCTATCAGGACGTAGTCGACAAGGAGGTGGGCCCATTCCCTGAGTTCGGCGGCATCCCGGGATCTGGCGAGGACAGCCCCCATGTTGCGAATCACCGGATGGGAGGGATTGATCTCCAGGATCCGCCTCGTGGCCTCGAACTCCCGGTCGGTGGCCTTCATCAGTCGCTCCATGTTGAGGCTCATACCTCCCTTGGGAGTCACCATGGCGCAGGGGCTGTCGGTCAGGCGATGGGACTCCTTCACGTCCGAAACCCTCTCCGCCAGCTCCTTCTTGAGGAAATCCATCAACTCGATTGTCTGCTCCTTGCCGTCTCCATCGACACCCTCCAGCTCGACCTTCCCTCCCAGGTCCAGGTCTTCACTGTCGATCGCCTTGAGCCTTTTGCCGCCGAACTCCTGCAAGCCGTTGACCACCCATTCGTCCACCGGGTCGCCCAGGTAGAGGACCTCGAGCCGGCGCTGGCGAAACGCTTCCAGCAGCGGGCTCTGGGCGACGGCCTCGATGCTCTCCCCGGCCAGGTAGTAAATCTCGTCCTGATCGCTGTGCATGCGGTCCACATAACCCTGGAGGGACACCGTATCCTCCGGCTTCTCTCCCAGAGAGGAGGAGAAGCGCAACAATGAGGCAATCTTGTTCTTGTTCTCGAAATCCATGGCCACTCCTTCCTTGAGGACGATGCCATAGGCCTCATAGAAGGTTTCGTAGTCGTCGGGCCTGTTTTTGGCCATGTCTTCGAGCAGGCGCAGAATGCGCCGCACCAGAGTGTTGCGGATCTTGGTGACCACCGGGTTCTGCTGAAGGGTCTCGCGCGAGACGTTGAGGGGCAGATCGTCGCAGTCCACCACACCCCGCATGAAGCGCAGGTATAGTGGAAGCAACTCGTTGCAGTCGTCCTGGATGAAAACCCTCTTGACGTAGAGATTGAGGGCAATCCTGGGCTCGGGACTGAAGAGGAAATTGACCGGGGCCTTCCTGGGGATGTAAAGAATGCTGTAGAACTGGATGGGAGCGTCCACCACCACGTGCTCCCAGGCGAGGGGTTTGTCCGGGTCTCCGGTCAGGTGGGTGAAGAATTCCTCGTACTGTTCCCTGCCGATCTCGGAGCGCGGCCTGGTCCACAGAGACGAAGTGTCGTTGGCCTGCTTGCCGGCCACCTTGATCGGGTATGCCACGAAGTCCGAGTGGCGCCTGATGATCGCTTCCAGCCTGTGGGCGTCCAGGTACTCCTCGCAGTCGCTGCGCACGTATATTTTTATCTCGGTGCCGCGCTCCTCCCGGTCGGCCGCCGAGATGGTGTAGCTTCCCGCCCCGGTGGACTCCCACTGCACCGCCTCGCTTCCGGGGTCGGCGCTGCGGGTGGTCAGAACCACCCGCTCCGCGATCATGAAAACCGAGTAGAATCCCACCCCGAACTGGCCGATCAACTGCACCTTCTTTTTGTCGTCCTCATCCTTGAGCGCAGCCATCTTCTCGATGAACTCGGCCGATCCGGAGCGGGCAATCGTGCCGATGTTGCGGTTGACTTCCTCCCGGGTCATGCCAATGCCAGTGTCCCTTACGATCAGGGTCTTGGAGCTCTTGTTGACCTCGACCTCGATCTCCAGGGCCGCATCGGGGTCGACGATGTCCCGGTCGGTGAGCGAGCGGAAATGCACCTTGTCTAGGGCGTCCGACGCGTTGGATATCAGCTCCCTGAGGAAGATCTCCGAGTGTGTGTAGAGCGAATGGATGAGGAGCTGAAGCAGCTTCTGGACTTCCGTCTGGAATGGAAGCTCCTCAACTCCTGCTCCTTCGGTGGCCGATGGCGTGGTCATAACCGTCAAACTCCCTCGTCGCAACGGATTCAAGGCTGTTCCAAAAAATCTACGCAATATCGTTGAGGTGGCAAGAGATCCACCCTGTGGAGCGGGGCTGCTCAAGGGGCTTCCCTTGTCGGCCTTCGCGGTAAGCCTATCTTTTCAATCTCAGGAGAGGAAATGAGAGCAACGGAAGAAGAGATCTACGACCTCATCGTCGTCGGAGCCGGTCCTGCCGGCGCCGCCGCCGCACTTTACGCCCGGCGCCGGGGCCTCAGGACCCTGCTCCTGGACAAGGACCGTTTCCCGCGGGACAAAATCTGTGGAGATGCCCTGTCGGGTAAATCCGTGGCAGTCTTGCAGGAACTCGGGCTGCTCGACACGGTGCGCAACCTGCCCGGAGCCTGCATCCGCAGAATAGTCTTCGGAAGCCCCGAACGGGTCGACGCCCATGTCGGACTGCACCACTACGACTACCGCGACCACCTCACAGGCCGCAGCATGCCCATGGAGGGCTTCGTAATCCGCCGCCGGATCTTCGACAACTTCCTCTTCGAGCAGGCGCGGCGGCAGGCGGACCACTGCGCCGAGGACTTCGCCGTGGCCGACCTGATCATGGAGGACGGGCAGGTGCGGGGGGTGCGCGGAAGGCACGGCGGCAACGAAAGATTCAGCGAATTCCGCAGTCGCCTGGTTCTGGGCTGCGACGGATTCAACTCCGTCGTCGCGCGCAAGGCAGGGCTCTACCGCCACGAGAGCCGCCACTGGGTGGTTGCCCTGCGTTGCTACTACGAAAACGTGGCCGATCTCAGCGACCAGATCGAACTCCACTTCGTCGACGCCGTGCGGCCTGGGTATTTCTGGATCTTTCCCCTTGAGGACGGCTGTGCCAACGTCGGGATCGGAATGGTTCACGAGTACATCAAACGCCGCAAGGTCAACCTCAAGGCCGCCCTGCGGGAAACCCTGGACAGCCCCGGGTTCAAGTCCCGCTTTGCCGGCGCCCGGCCCCTGGAGCAGCCGGTGGGGTGGAATCTGCCAGTGGGCAGCAAGCGTCGTCCGATGCACGGCCCCGGCTTCCTGCTTCTGGGCGACGCGGCGGGGCTGATCGACCCGTTCACGGGCGAGGGCATAGGCAATGCCCTCTACTCCGCCCGCCTCGCGGTGGAGACTGCTGCCGAAGCCCGTGCCGCCGGAGATTTCAGCGCCGCATTCCTGAAGCGCTATGGCGACAGGCTGTGGGATTCCCTGGGGGACGAGCTCAGGCTCAGCACCCGCCTGCAGCACCTCGGTCAGCATCGGCCCCTGCTCAATCTGGTGATCCGCAAGGCGGCTGGTAACCCTGCCCTGAGCGAGTTGATCTGCGGCATGATCGCCAACGCCAGGCCCAAGAAGGAACTGGCCAATCCCTTCTTCTACCTGAAACTCCTGTTCAGATAGCCATCGCCAGAAAGCCGCCGTCGACCTTGAAGTCCCCCCCCGTGACGAAACCGCTGGCTCTGGGGGAAGCGAGGAAAACGGCGATACCGGCCAGTTCTCCGGGATCGCCGAATCTGTTCATGGGAGTGCGGTCGAGAACCTGGCGGCCCCTGGGGGTGGGCCTGCCCTCGGCGTCGAAGAGCAGGCGGCGGTTCTGCTCGCCCGGAAAAAATCCCGGAACGACGGCGTTGACGCGAACCCCTGTCTCGCCCCACTCGCGCGCCAGGAAACGGGTCAGGTTCAGCACACCCGCCTTCGCCGCCGAATAAGCCACCACCCTGGACATGGGCAGGTACGATGCCGCCGATGCGATGTTGATGATGCTGCCCTTGCCGCTCTCGATCATGGCGGGACCGAACTCCTGGCAGGGCAAAAGGACGCCGCCAACCAGGTTCAGGTCGAAGCTTTCCTGCCAGTCCTCGAGCGAGATTTCCTGGAAGGGATGGTCAGGGGTCACCGTCGCCCCGGGGGTGTTCCCCCCCGCTGCGTTGACCAGCACCGTGACCGCCCCCAGCCTCTCCCGCAGGGCGCGGTGGGCCGTGCGCACACTTGCTTGGCTGGTGGCGTCGCAACCGACGAAAACCGCCTCTCCGCCGGCCGCCTCGATGGCCTCCACCGTCCGCCGTCCCCGCTCCTCGCTGCGCCCCAGCACGGCCACCCTCGCCCCGGCCGAGGCCAGCCCTTCGGCCATCGCCCCTCCCAGGGCCCCGGTAGCGCCGATCACCGCCGCCACTTCCCCGCTCAGATCGAACAAGTCCATAAGGCACGCCCTTTCTCTTCAATAGCCCGACAAATTGGCCAGAATTCCGATCAGCCCTCCGAACACGTTGCCCCACACGATGAGCCAGCCCAGGTGCTCCCGCATCACGTCCTCCATCATCGTTTTGACCACATCGGGGGTCAACTCTTCCAGCTTGGCGGCCAGCAACTGCTCCACCTGGCTCCGCAGGGCGCCGACTTCCATACCGCCGGGGGCAAGTCTCGCCCCCAGCAGTGGGGCCAATTCCGCGGCCACCCCGGAGACGAAGCGCTTGACCAGGGGAGCGATGGTCGCGGTGCCGACCATGTTCAGCACCATGCCGGCGGGCGTGCTCTGCATCTCCTCCAACTGCCGCCGGATGATCTCGTCGCCCGCCTCGGACTCCAGCAGCTCTGCAAGCAGCGACTCCAGCTTTGCGCCCGCCGGCCGGGAACGGACCTGGTTTGCAAAGAACCGCTGCAGGTGTTCCTCGTCGAAGAAGTGGACCATTATCAGGTCCTTCACCGTCTTCCGGATCTCGCGAAAACGGTTGGGTATCACCCCGGAGCCATAGAGCAGCGGAACGCGGTCGAACAGCATCTTCACAGCCAGCCAGTTGGTGAACCCGCCGGCCAGGCCGAACAGCCCCGCCGCCAGGACCCACTCGCCCCAGGCACTTTCCGGCGGGGCGGCCAGACCGGCGACCAGCAGAGCCAGCGAGGTGGAGTTGCTCACCCGCCCTTTCTCGAAAATTTTCCGCTGCTTCATCCTTCCTCTATCCGAATTATCCCTCCGTCGGGGGTGGATCGCCGGGCAACCCCGGGCGGACCTCTAAAGCGAGGTGCGGGTCTTCTGCCTTTCCCCGTGGCGCTCCAGCCCCAGTTGAATCAGGCGGTGAATGAGCTCGCCGTAGCCGACCCCGCTGGCCTGCCACAACTTGGGATACATGCTGATGGGGGTGAATCCCGGCATGGTGTTTATTTCGCTGAGGCGGATGGATTCGTCTCCTTTGCCGATGAAGAAGTCCACCCGCGCCAGGCCCGCCGACTCCACCGCCCGGAAGGCGCGGATGGCGTACTGCCGCACCAGTTCGGCGGTCCCCGCGGAGACCGGAGCAGGTATGATCAGGTCGGAATTGTCGTCTGCGTACTTGGCGTTGTAGTCGTAAAACTCGTTGCCGGGAACAATCTCTCCCAGAACCGATGCCTGGGGATCCTCATTGCCCAGGACCGCGCATTCCACCTCGCGGCAATCCACGGCCGCCGCTTCCACCATGATCTTGTAGTCGAAGGAAGCAGCCTCGTCCATGCCGCGGCGGAGCTCCTCCCCATCCCATGCCTTGGTTATCCCGACGCTGGACCCCAGGTTTACCGGCTTGACGAAGACGGGATAGGCGAACTGCTCCTCGATCTCCCCGAGAACCGCCTCGGGCTCGCGCTCCCAGCTCCGGCGCCGCACCACGGTGTAGTCCACCTGGGGCAGTCCCTCGGCGCGAAACGCACGCCTCATCATCTCCTTGTCCATTCCCACGGCCGAGCCCACCACCCCGGCGCCGACGTAGGCCACCCCCGCCAACTCCAGCAGCCCCTGCACCGTGCCGTCCTCCCCGAAGGGACCGTGCAGTATCGGAAATATCACGTCCACCTGTCCGCTCGCGGCGGCGGCCAGGTCCCCGTGGCCGCGCGCCACCAGCTCCCGGCTTCCCGGGTAGTCGAGCATCACCGGCAGGGCGTTGCCCTCCTCGACCACGCCGGCCTCCAGCACCTTCAGAGCATCCTCGGCCACGAGCCAGCGGCCTTCCTTGCTGATCCCGATCATAACCGCCTCGTACTTCTCCTTGTCGATCGCCTCCAGCAGCGATCGAGCCGAGGTCACCGAGACTTCGTGCTCGCAGGAACGCCCGCCGAAAAGCACCCCCACGCGTATCTTCCTGCTCATTTCAGCCATCTTTCACCGGCCTTGGCCACCGAAGCGAAGCCCTGCCCTGCAGCAATCATTTCCCTCCCTGCCTCGAAGGCAGGATGAACTCGGTACTATACTAAGGCATAACGTGGGAATAGCAAACACCTCGCCGGACTCAAGGCCTGGCCACGGGAGGGCAGGAGTAACATGCCGCCCCGCCCTGGAGACGGGGGAGAATCTTGACCAGGGTCGCATTTCCAATATTTTGGATGATCGTGAGTGAACAGTTCCCCTCGAGGTTCCGCTTTTTCGATTTCTTTCGGAAGGGGTCGATGTCCGGATCCACCACACGCCCCGCTTCCTCTTGCTCCTATCTCATATTCTTCCTTTCCGGGGTGGCCGGCCTGGGCTACGAAATCGTCTGGACCCGGATGTTCTCCGTCGGTCTCGGACACGAGATGCCCGGGGTGCTGGCGGTGCTGGCCGCATTCTTCGCCGGATTCGCCCTGGGGGCCTGGGTCCTCGACGGCAAGGTGAGCCGCAGCCGCTCCCCCGGGCGCTGGTACGCGGTACTGGAACTGATCATCGGCCTGTGGGGCTTCGCCTCCATGGCCCTGATCCCCTGGGCAAACGACCAGGTGGCCTTTCTCACCGGCACCGCGCCCGGAGCCCTGCGCCACTGGATGGTGGCCTTCCTCGTACCGTTCCTCGCCCTGCTTCCGGCAACCGCCGCCATGGGGGCGACCCTTCCCGCCATGGACCGCTTCCTGTCGCGCTTGCGCTCCCAGGGCCGTTCCCTCGGAGGTCTCTACGGGGCCAATACCCTGGGGGCGGTTGCCGGAACCCTGGGCGCGACCTTCGTGCTGGTGCCGTCCTTGGGCTTCCGCGCCACCCTCCTGATCCTGGCCGCGGTCAACCTGGTCTGCGCTGCCGTGGTATTCGCCGGACTGGGGCGCGGCGAGAGGGAACGCCCTTCTGTCGACGCCCGCATGGGAGATTCTCCCCCCCCAGGCCGCCTCGGCTTCACCATCTTCATCACCGGGTTCCTGGGCATCGGCTACGAGGTTTTGGGGGTGCGGGTGCTGAGCCAGGTTTTCGAGAACACGGTCTACAGCTTCGCCTCGATCCTCTCGGCTTACCTGCTGGGCACGGCCCTCGGGGCTGTCGCCTACCAGGTTCTGGGCCGGGGCCGGGACTCCCGGGCCGTCCTCTCCTTCCTGGTTCAGACCACCGGGGCGGCCTGCCTCTGCGGCGTGGTCGCCATCTCACAGGCCTTCGCCCTCTACGAGTGGCTGCGCCAACTCTTCGGGACGGGTTTCGCCGGCTCCGTGGGCGCCGAGATCGGGCTCGCCCTCATCGTCTTCCTGTTGCCGTCGATCCTGATGGGGGCCCTGTTCAGCCACCTGGCTCAGTCGATGAGGCGGGAGCGGGGCGGCGTCGGGCGCTCCCTGGGACTGAATACCGTGGGGGCGTCCCTGGCGCCCCTGGTATTCGGAGTCTTGGTGCTCCCTGCCCTGGGGACGAAAACCGCCCTCGTACTGACCTCCCTCGGCTACCTGCTCTTCGTCCCCGACCTCCGGCCGCGACGGCTGTTGCCCGGAGGGGCTGCCCTGGTGCTCGCCTTCCTCCTCGTCAAGGTATGGCCCGCGGGCCTGACCCTGATTGTCGGACCTCCGGGCGGCGGGGTGCTTGCCTACCGCGAAGGCACCATGGCCACCGTTTCCGTCGTGTCCGACCGCGGCGGCAATCGCCTGCTGATGGTAAACAACCGATTCAGCATGGGAGGCACTCCGCACGCCAATTCACCCCGGTTGCGCGCCCACGTTCCGCTACTCCTTCACCCGGACCCCCGGCGCGTCCTGTTCCTGGGACTTGGAGCGGGAGTCACCTTCGGCGCGGCAGCCGACCATCCTCGGCTGCGCGGGGAAGGGGTCGAACTGGTGCCCGAGGTGGTCGGGCTGCTGCCCTTCTTTCGCCAGGTGAACGGCGACCTGTTGAACCAGCCAGACTTGAGGGTCCTCGTTTCAGACGCGCGGCGCTACGTCCGCGCCTCACGCGACCGCTACGACGTCATCGCCGCCGATCTCTTCCACCCCTCGCGCGACGGAGCCGGATCCCTCTACACCGTGGAGCATTTCCTCGCCATTCGCCAGCGCCTCGCTCCGGGCGGCCTGTTCTGCCAGTGGCTGCCGCTCTACCAGCTCGACGAAGAGACGGTGAAAATCATGATCCGCACCTTCCTCGAAGTTTTCCCCGACGCCCGCGCCTACTACCAGCCCAACACCCGGATCACCACCCTGCCCCTTGCCCTGGTGGGCAGTGCCGGGGATGCCACGGTCTATACGCCCGACTGGTTTGCACGTCGGGCGATGGACGACAAGTTGAGAGCCGCCCTCAAGGCGGCGGGCGTGGCCGACGAGATGAAGCTGTTCGGCTATCTGGCCGCGGGCAGGGACGACCTGGCCGCCTACTCCAAAGACAGCCCGCTCAACACCGATGACCGCCCCAGGGTGACCTTCGGTGCTCCGCGCCTGGCCTACGAACTGCGGGAGACCGCCCTCACCAGCCGGTCGACGACCCTGGATCATTTCCGCAGCAAGGCCGAGCTTCTCCAGGCCATGCTGGACCACTTCCAGCCTCGACCCGGGGACGTCGTGGCCGCCACCACTGAAGCGGACCGCCGCTTCTCCGCCCGCCTCGGCGCCTATCTGGAAGCCCGCGACATTTTTCTCAAGGGAAGGATCAAGGAACTCCACGGGAAAAGGGGAGAGGCCGCGTCCGCCTACGAGGAAAGCGCGCGAAGAAGCAGCGAGTTTCTACCCGCCCAGGTCATGCTGCGTCTCCACCGCCAGCGCCGCGACGGTCCCTGATCCCGAAAGCGGATCGAGAAACATCCCATCCTCGCAACTCCATCTTCCGATGCCCCCCTTTCGCCTCCCCGCCCGCCGTCCCCGGCCGGGCAGCCGGTTGTCGATCGCCATTCCGTCCGGCCTGCCGCCGCCAATGCCGCTGAATCGAGGCAAATCGAGCCCTGCCGCGCTGCGGATCCGCCAGGTACCCTTGCCCCGCCCCGGGTTCTGTAGTACTTCTATCCTTCACCTCTTCCACCCGTCAAGGAACCCATCCTCATGGACGACCAGAGCAAATCCTGCTCCATAGTACCTGGCCAGCGTCAGCTCTTTCTGGACGACGATGGGATTGAGACCATCTCCCGCCTGGAGCGAACCCTGCACCAGCCAAACAAGAAGGGTGCGGTAATTCGCAGCCCCGACCCGGACAGCACCATTCAGACCCGCAGCGCCCCCATCTGGGACCCTGGAGCAAAGCTGTTCAAACTCTGGGTCACCGGTATGGACAACTCCGCCCGCCAGAGCCACGACGGCCTTCACTGGTCCCCGGGGGCAAGGCCCCGGACCGACCTCGGGGTCTCCATGGTGGTGTATGACGGAACCGACCCGGACCCGGCGCGGCGCTTCAAGGCGGCTCTCCTGGACAGGGGCTTCGCCGTCTCGCCCGACGGGGTCGCCTGGGCCAAGCTGGACGTCCCCGCGATTCAGAGCCAGGACGAAGGCAACTTCTCCTTCGACGAGGGGGAAGGCCGGTTCATTCACACCGTCAAGCGCGGAACCGACTACGGACGCTCTGTCGCAGTTGCTTCCAGCACGGACTTCAATCACTGGGACGACCATGGGGTGGTTTTTCACACCGACGATCGCGACCAGGAAATGGGCCGCCAGGTCATCGCCAGCCGCCTTGCCCACCCCCTGCTCAAGCAGACCGAGTTCAACGACCCCGAGCACTACAGCATCGAAATCTACAATATGGGAGTTTTCCGCTACGAGTCGCTCTACATCGGCCTTCCCTCCGTATACCACCACACCGGCAAGGTTCCCCCCGGGTGGGAGGGCTTCTCCAGGATGCGCCTCTCCCCCTACATTGCGGAGTGCGTCTCCAAGTACGGCGACTACACCGGTTTCTACAACGTCCAGGTGGCCTGCAGCCGCGACCTCAGGAACTGGACCAGGGTGGCCGGCCGCCGCGCCTTCATCGATGCCTCCCTGCAGGACAGCGGCGCCTATGACCTGCAGACCATCATAGGACCTTCCAGCGCGGTGGTGCGCGGGGACGAGCTGTGGTTCTACTACACGGGGATTAAGCAATACGCGTTCATTTCCTCGGGCGGAGAAAAAGGCTACGACGACTACCATCCCGATGCCGGGGCCGTATGCCTCGCGGTTTTGCGCCGGGACGGATTCGTCTCCCTCGACGCAGGGTCCCACGAGGGGGTACTGGAGACCCCCGTATTCACCCTGCCCGCTGATGAGCTGTGGGCCAACGTCGACGCCCGCAGGGGGGAGTTGCGCGCCGACCTGCTAGATGGCAACGGCGCCGCGCTGGCCTCGTCCGCCCCCCTCGGCGGCGATCAGCGGTCCGCGAGGTTTACGTGGACCTCGGGACACCCCTCCGAGCTGCGGGGCCGGAAGGTGCGCCTGCGCTTCACCCTGCGCGACGCCCAATTCTACTCCTACTGGTTCGCATAGCGCCGAGGACGGCAGACCATGAAGAAGGAACTTAAAAGAGTGGGCTCCACCGCCGAGCGCCTGGCGCAAAAACCCTACGAGGAGCGCATGTGCCGCATCGAGTGCTATCCCGCCTGCGTATCCTGGCGGCCGTCATACGATGGTCCCTCGGTGGAGGAGTGGGTCGACTTCATCGACCGCATCGGAATGGAAGTCCAGATTGTCGACGGCGAGATCAACCGCGGGACCCCTCGCTTCCCTTCCGAGATGATCCCACCCCACCCGGACGTGGACAACGACCGCCTCCCGCGCTTTCTCGAGCTGGCGCATCAGCGCGGCGTCATCGTGCTCTCCTACTATCCCGTCATCTACACCAAGCCTCTGAAGCCTCTCCACCCCGAGTGGATGATGAAGTTCCTCGACGACGGCCGGCCCCAGCCCGAGAACCTGGGATGGTTCTGCTTCAACTCCCCCTACCGCGACTGGCTGCCGGCCTACCTGCTCGAGTGGATGGACAATCTCGACCTTGACGGCTTCTACTTCGACGACACCAACTACGGCACCCACGAGGACCGCCCCTGGACCCCGGCCTGCTGCTGCTCCTGGTGCGAGGAGCTCTTCCGGCGCGAAACCAGCCACGATATCCCCAGGAAGGTGGACTTCGACTCCATGGTTTTCCGCCGCTTCGTCAATTGGCGCTACGAGAAGATGATCGACTTCATGCACAACCTGTTCTCCAGAATCAGGGAAAAGTACCCCGACGCCATCCTCGACCTCAACTCCTACATCCGCCCTCAGACCGACTGGTCCGACGGCCATCCCCTGGGCTCTCTGCGCCTGGAAGAGGTGGGGGGCCACTTCTTCGTGGAGACCTTCCGCTCCCTGCGCGAGCCCGGCTTCGTGGCCAAGGCGCTGCGCGCCACCGGGACTCCTTTCGGCATTTTCCGCAACGTCACCCAGCACCTGGAAGGCTTCGGCGCCGCGCCGCGTCCCGAGATTTACCCCGCCGCCGTCGCCGGCCTGGGAGCCATGATAAACGGCGGCGCTCCCTGCGGCGGCCCCTTCGGCTCCTCCTCCTTTCTGCAGGGAGAGGCCATGGAGCGCGTCTTCGCCGAGTACAAAAAGCGGTCCCCCTACGTAAGAGGTGAGACCCTCAAGTACCTCGCCCTGCACTACTCGCAGATGAACCGGGACTTCCGCCCCTCCGAGCTCCCCAAGAACACCGGCAGGGTCCACTACCACCAGTTGGGCCAGAAGGACCACTACGGCGCCTACGAAATGCTCAACCGCTCCCAGGTGGTCTTCGACATGGCCCTGGACGCCGATCTCACCGCCGGCAAGCTGTCCTCTTACCGCGTCCTCTTCCTTTCCAACAGCGCCTGCCTATCCGACCTCCACTGCGCCGCCATCGCCGAGTTCGTGGCCGGCGGCGGCACCCTCATCGCCACCTACCAGACCTCCCTTCTGAACGAGTGGGGAGAGGAGCGCGACGGCTTTGCCCTCGGCGAGGTCCTGGGGGTGGATTACCGCGGACATCTCCAGGAAGAAGGGGACCACCAGGTCATCTACGCGCCGATCGAGGATGAGCTGGAGCGCCTCTGCGGCCCCGTGCTCTGCTTCTTCGGCCAGGAGGCGGCGATCAGCGCCCGCCCCGGCACCAGCGTCATCTGCACCCGCAGCGACCTGGACCCCGGGCTGCTGAACAATTTCCACCCCTCCATGGACTACCGCGGCAGCGAGCCCTCGGTCACCGTCCATCCCTACGGCAAAGGCCGCGCCGTCTACATCGCCGGAGACGTGGGCGGCGCCTATATGAACAGCCCCTACCCGCCCCTGCGGCGTCTGGTCGCCCATCTCGCCGGAGAGGCCGGCCCGCCGCTGGCCGTGGAGGCCCCCGAGGTCGTTGAAATGACCGCCGCCTTCCGTCCCACGGGCGAGCTCATGATCCACCTGCTCAACAACCCGGTTCCCCTGCTCCCCTGGCAGGTCACCGACCGCGACCACTACGACGACCTGCAGGCCACCTTCCACGCCCCCTTCGAGGTCAACCCCATTCACGAGGTGCGAATCCGCTTCGACGGCCTCAACCCCCTGTCCGCCCGCCTGCCGCTGCAGAACGCGGACCTGCCCCTCTCGGGCGCGCCGGCTGCCATCACCGTGCCCCGGGTTGACCTCCACGAGGTGGTCCTGGTGGAACTGGAGGGGAACCTCAAGTGACCGGAAGAGAATAGGAGCGACCTCATGTCTCCGACCCACCTCATCGGCGCACCCAAAGAGGAGCTGGACACTCCCGTGCTCCTCGCCGAACTGGACAAACTGGAAGCCAACATCGCACGCATGGCCCGCGTCATCACCAGGGAGGCAGGAGTGCGCTGGCGCCCCCACACCAAGGCCATGAAAACCCCCGCCCTTGCCCACATGCTCCTCGACGCCGGCGCCAGCGGCATCACCTGCGCCAAGCTCGGCGAGGCGGAGGTGATGGCCGCAGGGGGCATCCGCGACATCCTCATCGCCAACCAGATCGTGGGGCCCCAAAAGATCGCCCGCCTGGTCAATCTGCGCCGCCACGCGGACGTAATGGTCGCCGTGGACTGCGTCGACAACGTCCATGCCCTCGACCGCGCGGCCCGGGAGAAAGGGGTCCGACTGCGCGTCCTCATCGAGATCGACACCGGGATGAAGCGGGCCGGGGTGGAGCCCGGCGAGCCCGCCCTGGCGCTGGCGCGCAACATCGCCCCCCGCCGCGGCCTGCGCCTGGCCGGGCTCATGACCTGGGAATCCCACGCCCTGGGCGCCAGGGACCCCGAGGAGAAACGCCGGATGGTCGCCGAGGCGCTGGAACGCTTCACGGCGACGGCGCAGTTGTGCCGCGACGACGGCATCCCCATGGAGATCCTGAGCTGCGGCGGCACCGGCACCTACTGGATCAGCGCACACCAGCCTGGCATCACCGAAATCGAGGCGGGAGGCGGCATCTACTGCGACGTGCGCTACCGCAAGACCTTCGGCGTCGAGCACCACTACGCCCTGACCGTCCTGTCCACGGTCACCAGCAGGGCGACGCCCACGCGCATCGTCTGCGACGCCGGCCGCAAGACCATGAGCTGCGACTCCGACATTCCCGAGCCCATCGCCGTGGGGGAAGTGAATGAGGTATCCCTGGCCGCCGAGCACGGCAAAATCGAGCTCGAACAACCATCCCTCGTCCCGCGCGTGGGGGACAAGATCGAGTTCGTCGTCGGCTACTCCGACACCACCGTGGTTCTGCACGACCGCATCTACGGGATTCGCGGCGGGTCGGTGGAAGCCGTCTGGCCCCTGCTGGGACGAGGCCAGCTCCACTAGATGGCCCGCACCTGGAATAATCCTGCAGCAGATTCCAGGGAGCCGGGGTCCACTTCCCCGAAGGCGCTGGATCAAGCCATTTCCGAACCGCATGGCCGCGACATTTCAAGGGAGACCACGACATGAAATACGATTTGCTCATCAAGGGCGGCACCCTGATCGACCCCGCACGCAGCATCCACGGCAGGCAGGACGTCGCCTTTTCCGAAGGCCGGGTCGCCGCCCTCGGCGCTGATCTTCCCGCCGGGGAAGCAAGAGAGGTCATCGACGCCGGCGGACGCCTTGTCACCCCCGGCATGATCGACCTCCACGTCCACGTATTTCCAGGAGTCAGCCACTACGGTATCGAGCCCGACCCCACCTGCCTCGAGCGCGGCGCAACCACCGTGGTGGACGCCGGCTCGGCCGGAGCGGACACATTCCCGGGCTTTCGCAAGTACGTCATCGACATGAGCTCGACCCGCATCCTGGCCTACCTCAACATCTCCTCGCAGGGAATGTTGACGGAGAAGATCGGCGAGCTGGAGATTCCCGAGTACGCCGACGTGGAGCGCGCAGGCGAGATGATCGAGCGGAACCGCGACCTGATCCTCGGGGTCAAGGTGCGCCTGACCAAGAACATCCTGGTCAGCGAGCGCGCCGGCATGACGCCCCTGCACCGGGCCAGGGAGGCGGCCGACGCGGCCGGTCTGCCCATCATGGTGCATCCACAGGACGCATGGTGCGACTCCCTGGACGACATCCTCGCGGTCATGGGCCCGGGCGACGCCCTCACCCACTGCTTCCACGCCCTGGAGTGCGGAATCCTGGACGAGAGCGGGCGGGTGCGCAAGTCGGTGCATGAAGCGATGGAGCGCGGGGTGACTTTCGACGTGGGCCATGGAAAGGGGTCCTTCTCCTGGGACGTGGTGGAGCGCGCCATGGCCCAGGGAGTGGAACCCCAGACCATTTCTTCGGACCTGCACGTCTACAACCTCCACGGCCCGGTCTACGATCTGGCCACGGTGGCCACCAAGTTCCTCCATCTCGGCATGGCTCTGGAGGACGTCGTCGCCAAGGTGACCGCCGCTCCGGCGCGGGTCATGCGCATGTCCGACCGCATCGGCACTCTCGAGGTCGGCGCCTGGGGCGACGCCGTGATCTTCGAACTGCGCCGGGGCCGCTTCCAGCTGGAGGACGCCCACGGGCAGGTGCGCAACGGAGA
Organism: Candidatus Latescibacterota bacterium; assembly: GCA_965208105.1. Taxonomy (GTDB): domain Bacteria; phylum Latescibacterota; class UBA2968; order UBA8231; family UBA8231. The sequence goes on along the minus strand of OZ242318.1, from coordinate 4,125,416 downwards.
GCAGAAGCTCGAACCGGTGACCGTGGTAAAAGGTGGCAGGGTGCACAGACTGCACCCGTCCCCAGGGACCGAGGGGTCCGGCTGATCCCCGGCTGCGGCGGGTTTCCCCGCCGGGGCAGAGGGGATGACAGGGCTCTGGTTGCGCCGGGTCCGGCCTCCCTCTATTATTGAATCCCCCATGAAGCCAGGGGCCGATGACCCCAACAAGACACGGAGGAATGGATGACGGAACTACATGCTTCCTGGAAACGCGACTTCGACGTCTACGACCGCATCAAGGACCTCGGCATCGACCTCGGCAGCGCCGAAAACGCCCTGCCTCCGGCGGAATTCGCCATCTGCGGCCTTGCCTTCACCCCCTCCGGCCTGGTATTCGCCTCCGGAACCGGAGGAGGCAGCGGTACCCTGACCAACGACGACGCTGACGTCGAGAAAGGCTTCGAGGCAGGGCGCGAGGCCGGGATCAACCATATCCGCTTGCTGCACTGGGGCCTTCACCCCTTCGGCACCCTGAACGACGTCTGGTACTGCGTCAAGGTCCTCGGCATGGTCAACTCCCACGGCGGCGGCTCGTTTCCGAAAACCCCACAGGTAGTGAACGGCTACAGCAAGGTCTTTCACGACGTATTCGGCGGACCCCTCTCACAGTGGGCGGAGGAAGGCGCGGACGGATCGCTTTCCGGCTGGCACGCGCGCAGCGCGGTGGGCGGCTTCGACCTGCCGGGCAATTGTAAAATCGAACCGGAGATGATCGTCCAGATCGATCCCGCGCTGGCCCTCAGAATCATCCGCGAACGCGGCCCCCACATATAGGTCGTCTCCAGTCGGCGGTGCCGGACTTCCACCGGCGCCATGCAGGGCGCGAAAGCGGTTAGAAAGAAATCTCCATGCAACATCCGTCGGCGCGGAGGACGACCTGAAGATGTCCTTCCGGACCATCGACGGTGTCCCGGTCTGGGGCGCACCCCTGGAGGACGCCGTGAAGCAGATCGTCCACTGCGCCAGGGACTCCCAGGGGGCCGCCCTGATGGCCGACCACCACCTGGGCTACGCCGTGCCCATCGGGGGAGTTGTGGCCTACGAGGGCCGCATCAGTCCCTCCGGGGTGGGCTACGACATCTCCTGCGGCAACAAGGCCGTGCTCCTCGACGCTGACGCCGACGCGGTGGAGGCCGACATCGCCGCCATCATGGACTCCATCTGGAGCGCTCTGTCCTTCGGCATCGGGCGCAAGAACAAGGAAGCCGTGGACCACGGCTTGTTCTACGACGACCCGGCCTGGGAGGTTCGCGCGGCCGCCCCCCTGAAAGACCTTGCGCGGAGCCAACTGGGCACCATCGGATCGGGCAACCACTTCGTCGATCTCTTCGTCGACGAGCGCCGCCGGGTCTGGTGCGGGGTGCACTTCGGCTCCCGCGGCCTGGGTCACAAGCTCGCCACCCACTTCATCAAGGCCGGCGGCGGACGCGACGGCATGCACGTGGACCCGGTGGTCCTGGCTGCCGACTCGGACCTCGGCAGGGAGTACGTCGCCTGTATGAAGATGGCGGGACGCTATGCCTACGCAGGACGCGACTGGGTGTGCGCCAAAGTGGCCTCCATCATGGGCGCGGAGATCCTGGAGGAGGTGCACAACCACCACAATTTCGCCTGGCTGGAGAATCACTCCGGGCGCGACCTCTGGGTGGTGCGCAAGGGAGCCACCCCCGCCTGGCCGGGCCAGAAGGGGTTCGTCGGCGGCACCATGGGCGATATCTCGGTGATCGTCGAGGGGGTGGAAAGCGAAGAGAGCAAGGCCGCGCTTTACTCCACGGTGCACGGGGCCGGCCGGGTTCTCTCGCGCACCCGCGCGGCGGGCAGGCGAAGATGGCGCCGCGGGAGACGGGCGCGGGACAGCCGGGGCATCATCAGCAAGGAAATGATGCAGCAGTGGGTGAGGGAAGCGGGAGTCGAGCTTCGCGGCGCAGGCACCGACGAATCGCCCCACTGCTACAAGCGCCTGCCCCAGGTGCTGGAGCACCACGGCGGGACCATCAGGATCCTCCACACCCTGAAGCCGGTGGGCGTGGCCATGGCCGGAGAGGATGAATTCGATCCCTTCCGGGACTGACGGCCGCCCGCAGCCCCTGCAGACGGCGATTTCCATCGATCCGGGGGACCTTCATCATCTCAGCCCGGCGCGCCGGATTGGATCCGGAGGACGCCGGAAAACCGCATGGAAATTGATCAATGAGTCACTATCAACCTGTCTGCTCCGATTGCAGGACCATCCAGCAGGACCCCGCCGCCCTCGTCTGCTCAGCCTGTAACGGCTACCTGGAATTTCGCTACGACTACGCGGCAGTGGCCTGGGACGAGGGCTTCAAAGGCAATATGTGGCGCTACTGGCCGCTCCTGCCCGTTCCCGATCCGGAACGGATCTCCACCCTGGGCGAGGGCGGAACGCCGCTGCTCCAGGTCCGCGCATACCCCGGCTTCGACCACGTCTACCTCAAAGACGAGACCCGCAATCCCACCGGGTCGCACAAGGACCGTTCCCTGTCGGTCGGCATCAACCACGGCCGCGCCATGGGCGCCCGCTCCTCCATCGTGATCTCCACCGGCAGCGCCGGCATCTCCAACGCAGCCCTGTCTTCCCGCGCCGGCATGGTCAGCGTGGTGGTGATGTCGGCGGGCAGTCCGCCGCAGCGGCTCTACCCCATGTTCGCCCTGGGAGCTGTCCTGGTGGAAGTGGAGGGAGAAATCGACACAATGGTAGAGAAGGTCACCAGCGCCTGCCGCGAGCAAGGACTGTACCCCAACACCACCACGCGAAGCGCCAATCCCTACCAGAGCGAAGGCAACAAGACCGTCGCCTATGAAATCGTGGAGGATCTGGGGCGAGCTCCCGAGTGGGTGGTGGTGCCGGTGGGAGGCGGCGGCACCATCGCCGGGATCTGGCGCGGCTTCAGGGACCTGGAGGCCATGGGCAGAATCTCGGCTCTGCCGAGGATGATCGGAGTGGTGCCGCGCGACTACAACGCCCTGGAAACCGCCTTCGATACCGGCATGGAAGAACGGGAAGACCTGCTCGCCCTTCCCTTCCACGACGCACCGCCCTCCATTCTGGTCAAGCTTGCCCACCCCTATCCGCCCGACGGCATGGACGCCCTCGGCGCGGTTCGTGCCTCGCAGGGTTTCTTCCTTTCCGTCAGCGACGCCGAGGCATTGAACGCCCAGAGCCACGTCGGGCGCAACGAGGGACTCTTCGTTGAGCCCTCCAGCGGCGCAAGCCTTGCTGGACTGTCCAAGCTGCTTGGATCGGGTAGAATCGGGAGACAGGATACCGTGGTTGCCGTGGTGAGCGGGTCCGGGTACCGCGAGACCTTCCTGACCATGGAACAACGCCCGCTCCAGAAACGATCCGCGACTCTGGAGGAACTGCCCGCCGTCCTGGCTCGAGCGGCGGCCGGGCATTGACGGTTGGATGGGCGGGATAGAGCTCCGCTTGCGGGCTCAGCGCCCCTTGGCCTGAACTCTCGCGCTCAACTTCTCCACCACGCTGGCGTACTCTGCCCGCGCCGCGGCCACTCCCTCGGGGGTTGGCGAATCACCCTTGACGTAGTCGAGGACGATCTCCTCGGCCGCAACGAATTCGGCGCTGACCTGAGCCACCTCCGAGGCGATCTGGTGGGGGATGAGGGTCACCCCGTTGCAGTCGCCGTGAAGAAGATCACCAGGGTGAACCGTGACCCCCCCTGCCTGGACGGGAACGTGCAGGTCGACGGCATGGCCGTAGCCGTGGGAGCAGATAACCCCGTTGCTGAAGGCGGGAAAGTCGATGCCGCGCACCTGGTCCAGGTCGCGTGCGGCGCCGCTGGTGACCAGACCCACGGCTCCGAAGGCCTGGAAGACGGAGCACATCACCTCGCCGAAGGTAGCCGCCACCGAGGGCATGTCCAGATCCTGGTAGACCAGCACCGGGGGACCGGGAATCTCGCCGAACCGGGCCACCTGCCTGTCCATGGTGGCGTACACGTCTCCCTGCGCCGGAGCGGCACCCCGGTAGGTGGCGGTAGCCGCGTATCCCACCATTGGAGGCATCTCCGGAAAGCAGGCCTTGATGCGGCTGTCCATGTAGCCCACGTTTCGCGGCTGCAGCGCGAACACCTCAATGACGTTGCAGATGGTGGGCGTGTCGAATTTACGCAGCAGATCCAGATCGGCCTGTGAGAGTCCCTGCTCGGTCATCCTTGGTCCTTTCCTGAAACAGGTTCAGTGGTGTCGAACTGCAATTACCCGTGGAAACGCGCAATTCCCGCACCGTGGAGCGCAGGGGCACCCCCGGCATACGCAGCTTTGCACTCAGGCTAATTCCTCGGCGTCGTCCTCCGGTTCGTAGCCCAGCAGCCGCCGTCCGTTCTCGATGTCCCAATAGGCCCGGGTGTTGGCGGATATGCCGTAGAAAACACCGAACTTGACCGCCTCCGCCTCTATGCTGCGCCAGGTCAACTGGACGCAATCCCGGTGGCTGAGCCAGGTCGACAGGATGCGCTGGTTCTTGCGGTTCGCCACCGCCTCCCGTGGCTGGAAGGAGCCGATGCGCAGGCAAATCACCTCCAGGCCATGGGCGTCGGCGTAGTAGCGCCCCAGGTCTTCGCCGAAGGCCTTGCTGGCCCCGTAGTAGCTGTCGGGTCGCGCCGGCATGTCCGGGGTGGTGTAGATTCCTTCCTGCTCGTAATACCCGGTGACGTGGTTCGTGCTTGCAAAGACCACGCGCTTCACCCTCTTGCGGCGCGCAGCCTCGTAGAGATTGTAGGTCCCCTTGATGTTCTTCTCCAGGACCGATTCCCAGGAAGCTCCGAGGGAAGGGTCGCCGGCCATGTGGACGATGGCATCCACCCCATCCACCACCTCCTCCATCTTTTCCAGATCGGCGATGCTGGCCAGGAAAACCTCTTCTCCCTCGGAGGCCTGCAGCACGGTCCGGTGGTAGAGCAGGCGCAGATCGTAGCGCCCCTTCAGGCCCTGGTGCAATACCCGGCCGATCCTGCCGGCGGCTCCGGTGATCAGAACCCTCTTTCGCTTCATCCTCGTGACCTCTCCCGCCGCAGGCTCCAAAGCAGCGCCATGGCCGCTGCCAAACCCACCGCGAAGCCCAGTAGCAACCACCTTCGCCGCGGCATCCCGCGCCGGCTGCGGTGCAGGGTTCCAAGGGCATGGCTCACGCGGCGGTCGACCTGCGCCTGTCTGAAGGCGGCTGCCAATCCCATCCTAATGTCCCGTCGCAGAAATATGTCGCCATTTTTCCGCCGATCCATCCCGGCTCACGGCGTTGCCTTCACTCGCCGTACACCCCCGGTACGACTCGCTCTGGCGCCTTGTGAGCCGGGCGCCTCGGCGGCCCAATTTCATCAACCTATCTCTGCGACGGGACACTAGTCACCTGCTCGCCCAAAGCATGCCGCGGCGCTGGATTTCCCTGACCTCGGCCACCTCGAAGTCGGCGGCCTTATGCCCTAGCGACGAATAGAAAACCCGGCCCTCGCCCCACCTGCGCTTCCACGCCACCGGCATCACGGTGCCGGTGACCCAGGGGGCACTCTCGGCGTTGAAGGTGGTGGTGGCCAGCACCTCGTTGCCCGGGTCCACGTGCATGTAGTACTGCTCGCTGCGAACCGAAAAGTTTTCGAGCCCGGCGACGATGGGATCGTCGCGCATGACTATGTCGACCTGGTAATCCTTTATGCCGTCGGGGTGCGAAATGAACTGGCCGCCCACCAGGAACTGGTAGGCCGGACTGTCGCGGAATGAATCGGCCATTCCACCGTGCCAGCCGGCTATGCCCACGCCGCCTGCGACGGCGTCGGACAGCCCCTGAAGCTGGTCCGCTTCGATGGTGCCCATAGTCCAGACCGGGACGATGAGACTGAGTGCCGCCATCGCCTTCGCATCCTTGTAGGAGTCCATGGTCGGGGAGACTCTGACCTCGAATCCTTCCTGCGCCAGGACAGATGCCCAGAAATCGGCGCATTCCCCGGGCTCGTGTCCCTCCCAGCCACCCTGCACAATCAAAGCCTTCCTGGACATGGACCTTCCTTTCGACACCCTGGTTGCAGCCGAGCTCAGGCAGGAAACGTCCAAGTATCTCAACTGCGGCTGGTTCTGTCAAATGCGATCAAACCTGTTTCGCCACCCGAGGGAATACCGTATTTTACCGCAGTTCACCAAATAATCGCAAGGAGATGGAGCGATGAGCGCTACACCCCAAAAGGCCCGCCTGGGCTTCATCGGCGCCGGCTGGTGGGCGACGGCAAACCACATGCCCCTGCTCGCCCAGAGGGACGACGTGGAAATGGTCGCCGTTTGCCGCCTTGGAAGAGAGGAACTCGACCAGGTGAAGGAGAGGTTCGGGTTTTCCTACGCCACCGAGGACTACCGCGAACTACTGCAGAACTGCGAGCTGGACGGAGTGATCGTCGCTTCGCCCCACACCCTCCATTTCGACCACGCCCGGGCCGCTCTGGACAAGGGCATCCACGTCATGTGCGAGAAACCCATGACCACCCGGGCCGAACACGCCCGCGAAATGGTGCGTCTGGCCTCGGCCAGGGGCCTCCACCTGATGGTGCCCTACGGATGGCACTACAAGCCCTTCATCCAGCAGGCCAAGGAGCTTTTGGACGGGGGCGCCGCGGGTGCCATCGAGTACGTGCTCTGCCACATGGCCTCGCCCATTCGCAGCCTGCTCAGCGGCGAGGGCATGAAAGTGGAAGATGGAGGCGGACAGTCGGGCGACACCCTTTTCGAGCCTGGCGCGGCCACCTGGGCCGACCCCGGGATGGCCGGCGGAGGCTACGGCTACGCCCAGGCCGCTCATTCCACCGGCCTGATGTTCTGGCTCACCGGCCTTCGGGCGGCGAGCGTCTTCGGCCTGATGAGCGGCCCGGGAGCCAGGGTCGATCTCTACGACGCCATCGCGGTGCGCTTCGACGGCGGGTCCATCGGCACCGTCAGCGGCGCCGGCAACGTGCCCTACGATCGCCCATTCCACGTCGATATCCGCGTTTTCGGCTCCGAGGGAATGCTGCTGCTGGACTGCGAGCGCGCCCGCATGGAACTGCGGCGCTACGACGGCAACCACGCGGTGGCAGCGGTCGATGCGGACGCCGGCGCCTACGAATGCACGGGCCCACCCAACAACTTCGTCGACCTGATACTCGGCAAAACCGCGGCCAACCTGGCGCCGGGCTGGGCAGGGATGCGAGCCATTGAACTGCTCGAGGCCGCCTATCGCTCGGCGGCCTCCGGCGCGGAAGAGACCGTGTAGCCGGGGGCCCGGCGGCCGCTGTTGTTCAACCGCCATGACCGCCATATATTCTACCGCTGCCGCAGCGCGGAATCTGCCCATCACGAAGGAAGACTCGAGGTTCAGGCCATGATCGAAATAAGCGAGCGCGAGAAGTTTCTCCTCGACCTGCAGGGCTTCCTGCACGTCGAGAACGTCCTCACCAGCGAGGAAGTGGATGCCCTCAACGCCGCCGTGGACGTCCACCAGGACGAGTACAGCGAAGATTCCAAGATGTACGGGGGCGGCATGCTGGGCACCAGGGGCAGGCGCAGCATTTCCGGCATGCTGACCTGGGAGAAGCCCCATTGCCTGCCCTTTCGCGACCTCATCGCCCATCCCCGGCTGGTCCCCTATCTCAACACCATCTTCGGACGCGGCTGGCGCCTCGACTCGGGGCCCGGTCTGTTGGTGTCGACCAGGGGATCGGGAGGACACGGGCTCCACGGCTTCACCAACCGCCACTTCAACGGCAGCTACTACTACACTTTCACCAACGGCGAAATCCGCGCGGGCCAAACGGTATTTCAGTTCCAGCTCCGCGACATCGAGCCAGGGGACGGGGGCATTGCGGTCATTCCCGGCAGCCACAAGGCCAACTTCAAGTGCCCCGAAGACATCATGCTCTACGAAGCCGACCACCAGGCAGTGCGCCAGGTGGCCAGCAAAGCCGGCGATCTGGTGATCTTCTTCGAGGCCACCATCCACGGCTCACTGCCCTGGAAGGCGGACCACGACCGGCGCTCACTGCTCTACCGCTACAACCCGAAGTACCTGCAGTCCGGCCTGGGACTTTGCACCACCCAGCCGCCGCCCTGGGCCGACGAGCTCACCGATGCCCAGCGCGCCGCCCTGGAACCGGCATACATGACCGATCGGCCCCTCCTGGAGGACGACGGCGTCACCGTGGTCCGGCCCATGCAGGAACCCATACCCCACATACCGCGGTCCGTGGCGGAGCGCGGCTACTAGACCAATGCGAGGATAGGACCATGATTGAAATGAGCGAACGGGAGAAGTTCCTCTTCGACCTGCAGGGCTTCCTGCACGTCGAAAACTTCCTCTCCCCCGAAGAAGTTTCTGCCCTCAACGCCGCGGTTGACGCCAACGTGGACGAGGAGGCGGAAGGGTTCTTCCCGGAGGGAAGCCCCTACGGAGGCGGCATGGACGGACAGTATGGAAAGGGGGGCGCCAACGACATGCTCACCTGGCCGCAGCCCTGGTGCCAGCCCTTCCGCGACCTGCTTGCCCATCCCAGGCTCATCCCCTACCTCAATACCATCTTCGGACGCGGCTGGAGACTGGACCACCTGCCCTTCGTCAGCTTCGCCAGGAAGGGCACCGGAGGCCACGGCCTGCACGGGGCCACCAGCAGAATCTTCGACGGCGGCCAGTTCTACCACTTCGCCAACGGGCAGATCCGCACCGGGCTCGCCGTCTTCCAGTTCCAGCTTCACGATATCAATCCGGGGGACGGCGGAATCGCGGTCATTCCCGGCAGCCACAAGGCCAACTTCAAGTGCCCCGAAGACATCATGCTCTACAACACCAACCAGGAGGTGGTGCGCAACGTGGCCGGCAAAGCCGGCGACATGGTGATCTTCCTTGAGGCGACGATTCACGGGGCCCTGCCCTGGACCGCGGACCACAACCGTCGCTCCCTCTTTTACCGCTACGGCCCCAAGTACCTCAGCTTCCACCAGGATTACGTGGAGACCAGGCTGCCGGAGTGGGTCGGAGAGCTCTCCGAAGCGCAGCGCGCCGTTCTCGAGCCGGCCTACGTCTACCATCGCCCTCTGCTCGACGACGACGGACAGACGAGGGAAAATCCCGGCGAGGAACCGGCGCCACACAAGCCGCGAAAAAAACACGAGATGGCCTGAGTCCCCCCCTCGGGGCGGGGCCGAGTCGATTAAGGGAAGGGACGCGCCGAGATGGAGGGCCGCCCCTTCGCCGTGCCGGCATGGATGGAATCTCATCCCGCCTTTTCGCCAGCCACCTCCATCCCCCTCATGCAGCCGCCCCTGCAGCCCGTTTCCCGGGTAGTCCCTGGATCCGCCTTGCGGCGGTGCTGACCTCCGGTGCAGGAGTTGATGGGCGACCACGGACAAGGTCGGGTAAACCCCCGAGCCAATCCATGGCCAGGCATCCGGGCTTGCCGTCGACAACCTTGAATTCAACCAGGAGGACATCAATGTTTGGCGCAATCAGGAACCGGCAGGGCGAGCGGCTCGACTACAGCTTTCACGAAGGGGAGAAGGATTCCCGCAACATCGTCCTCCTCGGACACGGGGTCACCGGAAACAAGGACCGTCCTTTCGTGGTCGCCCTCGCCCGGGGCCTGGCGGGGGCCGGCATTGCCGCCCTGCGATTCTCCTTTTCAGGCAACGGCGACTCGGAAGGTGAATTCACCGCCTCCAACATATCCAAGGAAGTGGGCGATCTGGGCGCCGTACTCGATGCACTCGACGGCTATACCATCTGCTACGCCGGCCACAGCATGGGGGCCGCCGTGGGGGTCCTTCGCACCGCCGAGGACCGCCGCATCTCCTTTCTGGTCTCCCTTGCCGGCATGGTCCACACCGGTGCCTTCGCGGGCCGCGAGTTCGGCGACGTAGTACCCGGTGAAGGATGCATGTGGGACGAACCTGACTGTCCCCTCTCCCGATCCTTCATGGACGACCTCACCGGAATTCACACCGTGGTGAAGCAGGCAGAGAAGATCTCCGCACCCTGGCTCCTGGTCCATGGGACCCGGGACGACGTGGTCCCCATTCAGGATTCACGCGACATCTTCGCCGCGGCAAACGAGCCCAAGCAACTGGTCCCCATCGACGCTGCGGACCATGTCTTCAGCGCCGATGCCACCGCCGAAATGGTGAACCGGGTGGCCGCCTGGACCAGGGATCGGTTCTCCTCCGGAAGCTGACGTCCCCGCCGAGGGGTATCTGATCACTCGATGGCGCGGAAGCGCCCGGCCTGACGGGCAGGGAATCGCGCCCGACTGTTGGAAAATCGAGGAATTGCCCGGGACCGCTGGCGGGAATGCAGGGTAGTATGAACTCATCGGCCTGCCACCGGTCGAGACTTCAGCCGGGGCGGTGGGGCTCCCCGTACACCTGGATCGCATTTCCGCCCAGAATCATGGCCTGCTCGCGCCGGGTGAGGAAATCGGTGTGGCGCCAGGCCAGCTCCACCAGTTGCGGATAGCTTGCCCGGCTCAGCAGCCCAGGCTGGTCAGTGCCCCACATGATGCGCGCCGGACCGATGCGCTCCAGCGCCAGGCGCAGATAGCGGCCGGCACGGGGAAAGGGATAGGTCTCGCCCGGCGCGTAGGCCGGCAGGGAAGAGCTGTCGAACCACACGTTGGCCAGCCGTCCCAGCTCGATCTGCTCCATCCACAAGCGCCACAGCGACGGCTCGGCCTCGGCCTCCGGACGGGGCTGGCCCAGATGGGCGACCACTATCTTGAGGCCGGGGTGCGTCTCCGCAATGTGGCGCACCGCCCAAGTCTGGTAGGAACGCGACCCCACTGCCCCCAGGTCGAGGGTCAGAACCCACTTGCGCTCCTCAAGGTCCCGCCACAGCCACTCCAGTTCGGCGGCGTCGAGGCGGGCGTGTGGATAGATTCCGCAAAACCCGGTAGCTTCCGAGCACTCGAGCTTGAGGCCGCAGAAACCGGGGCGCTCCGCTACCATGGCAAAGCGCTCCTCTCCCCCGGATGCCCAGGGATCGAAGTAAGCCAATCCCCGCAGGCGGTCGGGATACCTTTCCAGGGCCCCGATGACGTAGTCGTTGCAGGAGCCATAGAATGACCCCTGGAGCAACACCGCCGCATTCACACCCGCCCAATCCATATTGGCCACCAGCATCTCAGGGGTGAAGACCGTCTCGGGGTTGTATGGGGGCAACAACTGCTGCGTTTCCGAGCCCACCACAATCCGGCCATAGCCCGATCCGCGCGTCGCCCCCCCGACCACCCGGCCATCCACCCGGGGAAAGACGTGGGTGTGCGCGTCGACGATCATCACCGTATCGCGGCTCATTTCACCCCGCCTCCTCCGCGATGCCCAGCTGCCGGGCCATTGCCCCGATCTGGCTCCATATCTCTTCCGTGACTGCAACGCCCTCTTCGCGGCTTCGCGCCTCCGATTCGAATTCCCGCTGACCTGGCAGCGACACTCCCCGACTGCCGGCTGCCGGGGCGGAGGAGCGGATATAGGCCAGCATGTCGTTCACTTCCTCCCTGAATCTATCCGCGGCCATCCAGGCGCCGAGATGGACCACCAAAATCCACATGGTGTTGGCACACGACTCGCCGCCCTCCTCGCGCCAGGTGGGCTCCCCCACCAGGCTGCTGAGGATCTGCGCCATGCAGCTCAGGCCGAAGCCCTTGTAGCCCTGGGGTCCTCCGAAGGCCACGATAGCCCCGGCCGGTGTGCCATCCGCTCCGTACAGATCTCCCGGGTCCGTGCTGGCCATTCCGTTGCGGTCCACCAGGGAGTCGGGAGGCAAGGCCTGTCCCGTATCGCGGAAGAAACGCACTTTGCCCTCCGGCAGGGCCGAAGTGGAGCAATCGAGCACCAGCGGAGGTCCGCCCGAGGGCGCCGCAAAGGAGAGGGGGTTGGTGCCCAAACGCCCCTCCCGACCTCCGAACGGAGCCACCCAGTGGCCTTCCCCGGAGGTGCTGCAGGTCGCCAGGGCCAGGCAGTCCCTCTCCGCGGCCATTTCCGTATAGGCCCCCAGCCTCCCCACGTGGCGGCAGCGCCGCAGGCTGGCGCACCCCACACCCAACTCCACGGCCCGCTCTATCGCCCCCTCCACCGCCCGCGTCGCTCCTACCTGGCCGAAGTTCCACTGCCCGTCCACCTGCACCGCGGTGGGACAGGGACGGGAGACCTTCGCCGGGGCGCCGGGAACAATGAGGCCTCGGCCGATGTCGCCCACATACTGGGGAACCCGCAACAGACCGTGTGAGGGCAGGCCCATTGCCTCGGCCTGGACCAGCAGTCGGGCTACCAGGGCCGCTTCGGAAGGCGGTGATCCGTGCCCCTGAAAGACGGCGCTGATCAGATCTTCGAGATATTCCGTGGAGAAGCGCTTGACCATGAGTTCGCAATCCCTGGAAAATTTCCTTCGAGAGGCAAATCCGGCAATGCCGACGGTCCGGCCCAAACCGGAAACCTGCGGCAGCCTGGTCTCAGGGCAACTCCGGGACCTGGACCCCCCACGATCTCTCTCCACCGCCCCTCATCGACCTCTCACCACCTGATGTCCACCGGCTTTCCCCTCTCCGCGCTCTCGATCGCACCGAAGACCATCGCCAGGCTCTTAATGTTGTCGCTGCCCGCCGTCTCCGGCGTCTCTCCCTGCCGCACGCACTCGACGAACTCGCGGATGAGGCCTGCGTGGGCACCGACGCGGTCGGCGGCATGCAGTGAAGGAACCTCCGCCTCCCGCATTCTGGAGTGGAAATCGCCGCCGTCCGCCACTGTCTCGGCGGCAATTCCATCCCCTCCGTCCCAGCGCGCCGTTCCCCCGGCCCCGAGGATGCGCCATTCGCTTTCCCAGCTCGTCGGCAGTCCTTCGGCGCACCAACTGCCTCGATAGGTGTAGACGATGCCTCCGGTCATCTCGAAGACTGCCACCGCCGAGGCATCGCGGTCGTACCAGGAACCGGCGGGGTTCCACTCGCGGCAGTAAACCGACAGCGGGTCGGCGGCGGTGAGCAACCGCGCCGCGTCGAAGGTGTGGATCGCCATATCCAGCAGGAGCACGTGCTCCATGTGGTCGCGAAAGCCGCCGAAGTGGGCGCCGATGTAAAAGTCACTGTTCACCGTGGTGATCGGGCCTATCTCCCCGGCCTCGAGAAGGCGGCGCAGGCGGCGAATATTGGGGTCGTAGCGCCTGTTCTGGATCACGGCGTGAATCCTTCCAACTCTCTCGGAGGCCTCCACCACCATGCGTGCCTTCTCCATGGTATCGGCCAGGGGTTTTTCCCCGAGCACGTGGCAGCCGTGCTCCAGGGCTTCCAGCACCACCTGCGCGTGCGCCTCCGGCACGGTGCAGTCGAAGACCACATCCGGCCGGGTACTCTCCAGGACGGTTTCGAGGTCGACGCCGACCATTGCGTCCCGAAGCCGGTACTCGGCGGCCCGCCTTGCAGCGTTCTCCTCTACCAGGTCCACCAGCCCCACCATTTCCAGGTCCTCAATCTCCTGGATTGCCCTGAACCACACCCTGCTCATGTTCCCGCACCCCACCAAAAGGGCTCTGAGCTTGTCTGTCATTGCGATTCTCGACCGAGAAATCTCCCCAAATCACGCATGCAGGGGGCGAATCGGCCTTCTCCTTCCCGTTTCCCGGCCGGCTCGGCCATTCCCCCGGCGGCAGCCGGTTCCGGGACCAAACTCCACCATAAACAGGGCCTTGCTACCCTACCCGGCAGTCGGACTCCGCCGGCAACGGACATGCCGGCTGGACCGTGGTCCTGGCTTCGAATGTCCTCCCCGCAGGTGATGATACGCCTGGGATGGTCAAATATCAAGGATTCGGGTCAAGGATTCGGGCCTGATGGGCTGAAATACCCTTGACAATGAAATGGCGATAAATATATTTTTAGCCGGCTCTAAAATGAAAATTTTAATCTGGAAAACAAGTCCCCTGCCCTGAAGGTCAGCCTTCCGGGGGCAAATCCCATGGTCGATCCTCTTCACGCTCTACTGGCCGCCGGTCTGGTCCTGCTCGCCGCGGGGATGTTGTTCTGGCCCCGGCACGGCTATCTCCGCCGCTGGCGACAGCTGCGTCGAATCACCGAGCGCATCCTGACGGAAGATGCCCTCAAGCACCTGTACGAATGCGAGTACCGCCGGCAGACACCGACGGTCGAGAGTCTTTCGGGCTCACTGGAGCTCAGCGGCAACCGCACCGCACGGTTGCTCGCCCACCTGGAGGTTTTGCAGCTGGTGCAGTCGAAAGGGGGAACCCTGGGGCTCACCGGCCAGGGCCGTGCCTATGCACTTCACATAATTCGCGCTCATCGCCTGTGGGAACACTATCTGGCGGAGGAAACCGGCCTCTCCGCATCCGCCTGGCACAGCGAGGCGGAAAGCCGCGAGCACGACCTGTCTCCCGCCGAGGCTGACACTCTCGACGACCGCATGGGCCATCCCGTCTACGATCCCCATGGCGACCCCATTCCCACCGCCGCAGGAGATATCCCTCCGCGCAGGGGCCGGCCCCTCACTGCCCTGGAGCCCGGAGAACTGGCCCGGATAATCCATGTGGAGGACGAGCCCGAGGAAGTCTATCTGCAGGTCATCGCCGCTGGGCTGCACCCAGGGATGCAGGTGGAGTTGGTTGGCACTACCCCCGAGGAGGTCCGCTTCCTGGCAGACGGCCAGGAATGCGTCCTGATTCCGGTCGCGGCGGCCAATCTCTTCGTCGCCCCGTTGCCCAGGGAGGAGAGGATTGAAGGCCCCCTCCAACCCCTGTCGTCTCTCGGCTCAAGGCAAAAAGGCAAGGTAGTGAACATTTCTCCGGCCTGTCGCGGACTCGAGCGCCGCCGCTTGATGGATCTGGGCATCATTCCCGGTACCGTGATCGAGGTGGAGATGAAAAGTCCGAGCGGGGACCCCACCGCCTATCGCATCCGCGGCGCCACCATCGCCCTGCGCAGGGAGCAGGCGAGCCAGATCCATATATCCGAACAGATGGAGGTCTAGTACCATGTCCGCTGGCGCAACACCCCTGGCTTGTGAAGCCTGCCCGGCGCACCACGCCGGAAACCTGATCAAGCTGGGCATCAACATGAGCAAGTGGGACTATGTAGTCGCCCTTGCGGGAAACCCCAACACCGGCAAGAGCACGGTGTTCAACAGCCTCACCGGCCTCCGGCAGCACACCGGCAACTGGCCCGGCAAGACGGTGGTGCGCGCCGAAGGTGGGTTTGCCTACCAGGGGATGCGCTACAAGCTGGTCGATCTCCCCGGCACCTATTCCCTGCTGTCCACCAGCAGCGATGAAGAGGTCGCGCGCGACTTTCTTCTCTTCGGGCGGCCCGACGTCACCGCAATCGTCGTCGACAGCACCCGGCTCGAACGCAACCTCAACCTGGTGCTGCAGGTGCTGCAGATTACCGACAGGGTGGTGGTGTGTCTCAACCTCATCGACGAAGCCAGACGGCACGGGTTGAAAGTGGACGAACGCCGGCTCGCCCGCGATCTGGGTGTTCCGGTGGTCCCGGCAGCGGCTCGCCGCGGCGAGGGCATATCCCAGCTTATCCTGACCATCAGCCAGGTGGCCGGCGGCCAGGTGAAGTGCATGCCCCACCGGCTCCAAAGCGAGCCGCCCGCGCTCAAGCGGGCAATCGATCAGCTTACCTCCCGGGTCGAATCGGCCTTCCCGGATCTTCCCAACGCCCGCTGGGTCGCGCTGCGCCTGCTCGAGGGCGACCGGCGCATCGCCGAGGCGGTGCGCTCTGGAGAGCTGGGCACCCTGAGTCAGAACAGCTTTTCCGTGGACGCCATACAGCCTCCCCCGGCTCTGGAGACACCATCGTGAATTCTCAATCCACTCCCGAACAGGTCCTCGCCGCCACCGACGCCATGCGCTGGGAAACCGGCGCCAACCTGCACGACTCCCTGATGGAGGCCATCTACACCGACGCTGCCCGGATTGCCGACCGCGCCGTCTCGCGCAGCGGCACCAGGCCGCGCTTCGACCTTGACCGCAGCATCGACCGCCTGGTGACCAGCCGCTGGCTGGGATTTCCCTTCATGCTGTTTCTCCTGACCGCGGTATTCTGGGTCACCATCGAGGGCGCAAACGTGCCTTCCGGACTGCTGGCCGACCTGTTGGTGGACACCATCCATCCCGCCCTAAAAGGCCTGGCCGCCGCCATCGGCATGCCCTGGTGGCTCGACGGCCTTCTGATCGACGGCATATACCTGGCCATGGCCTGGGTTGTCAGCGTCATGTTGCCCCCCATGGCCATCTTCTTCCCCATCTTCACCCTGCTCGAGGACTTCGGCTACCTGCCGCGGGTCGCCTTCAACCTGGACAACCTCTACAAAAGGGCGGGCGCCCACGGCAAGCAGTCCCTGACCATGGCAATGGGGTTCGGATGCAACGCCGCGGCCATCGTTTCAACCAGGGTAATCGACAGCCCGCGCGAGCGCCTGATCGCCATCATTACCAATAATTTCGCTCTGTGCAACGGCCGTTGGCCCACCCAGATCCTCGTCGCCAGCATCTTCATCGGCGGCCTGGTTCCCGCCCATCTGGCCGGGCTGGTCTCGGCCGCGGCGGTGGTGAGCGTTGCAGTTCTCGGCATTGTCCTCTCCTTCATCGTTTCCTGGGCCCTTTCCCATACCATTCTGAAAGGAGAAGCGTCTGCCTTCAGCCTGGAGCTGCCGCCCTATCGCCCGCCGCGGATCCTGCAGACCATCTACACCTCGGTTATAGACCGCACCCTCATCGTTTTGTGGCGCGCCGTGGTCTTCGCCGTTCCGGCCGGGGCAGTCATCTGGCTGCTCGCCAACATCGAGATCGGCGGCCTGAGCCTGGCCGAGCAGTTTATCGAGAACACCAGCTTCTTTGCCATATTGGTCGGTCTCAACGGGGTAATTCTGCTGGCCTACATCATCGCGATTCCGGCCAACGAGATCGTCGTTCCCACCATTCTGATGCTCACCGTGCTGAGCGCTCGTCTCGCGGGAGTGGGGGAAGGGGCCGGAGTCATGTTCGAGCTCGATTCCGAAGCGGCAACCGCCGCCGTCTTTCAGGCCGGCGGCTGGACTCTGCTCACCGCGGTCAATCTGATGCTCTTCAGCCTGGTGCACAATCCATGCTCGACCACCCTCTATACCATCTACAAAGAGACCAAGAGCGCGAAGTGGACCGCAATTTCCGCCCTTTTGCCCGTCGCCATGGGATTTTCGCTCTGCTTCCTCGTGGCCCAGGTATGGCGCCTGCTGGAGGCAGGCTAGACCAGGAATGAAGAAAATGATAAGTCCGGCAGTGGAGGATTATCTGAAGACCATCTACAAATTGCAGACCGGGCGCAGCACCCGGAATGCAGTCACCACCTCCCTGATCGCGGAAAATATGAAGGTGGCCCCGGCATCGGCCACGAAGATGATCAAGAAACTGGCCGAGCTCAATCTGCTCGAACACGCCCCCTACCGCGGAGTCGAGCTGACCCGCTCCGGAGAAATGATCGCCCTGGAGATCATTCGCCACCACCGCCTCCTCGAACTCTACCTCTCCGAGGCCCTGGGCTATCGCTGGGATGAAGTCGACGCGGAGGCCGACCGCCTCGAGCACGCCATATCCGAAGAATTCGAGGACCGCATCGACGAGGCCCTGGGCCATCCCCGCGTCGGCGCCCACGGGGAGCCCATTCCCACCAAGCAGGGGAACATGGACCGGGTCGATTACCTGTCCCTCTCCGAGCTCCAGGTAGGCCAGCCGGCCGTCATCCGCGAGGTCAACGACCACAGCTCCGAGATGCTGCGCTACATGGAGAAAATGGGATTGCAACTGGGTGCTTGTGTGGAGATCCGCAGCAAGGCTCCATTCCGGGGTCCCCTACTGCTGCAGGTCGACTCCCGCGAGGAAGAACAGTCCCTGGGTCTCGAGGTTGCCCACAACATATTCGTGGATCCCACCAATGCGGCTCCAGGGAGACCAGAAAGGTAAGGACGGTCCGGCCAGTCGCGAACGGACGACACGCACCAGCCCGGTGCCGGGACTCCGATCTGATCCCCGCGGCGGGACTTCCGGTCAATTCAAAGGGTCGGGATGCCCGTTGGCTTCCCTGCGCTTCTTTTCCTCCAGTTGCTCGTGAAAGAGGGCAAGACGCTGCTTGAGGTAATCCTCGACCGCCTCCAGCCGCCGGTTCTCGCTGGTCATCTCGAGGAGATGCTGCCGCTGCTCCAGTTCCAGGTTGGCCGCCTGGGCGATCTGGAAGGAATGGCTGGTTGAAGCTGCCATCCCCGGGTCTGCCTGTCCCTGGCCTCGCCCCATGGTGCGCAACTGCCCGTACAACTCGCCAACCCGCTCCGCCAGAGCCTGGTCGGCCGCCTCCTCCCCGTCTTCGAAAAACTCCACCGAGCCGGTGAAATAGGGCCGGTCATTGTAGAGTTTCAGCATCCGGTAGCGCCGTTTGCCCACGGCGAAGAGGTCCAGGCGGCCATCTTCATACTCCCGCAGGATTTTACCGATCTCGAGGCTGCACCCCACGCGGTAGAGAGTCGCTCCCTGGAAGGAGATGCCGAAGGGGGAGTTTCCTGCACCGCCATCCCCGCCACGACATGCCGCGACCATGGCCTTGTAGCGCTCTTCGAAAATGTGGAGTGGCACGACCTGGCCTGGGAACACAACCAGCTCCAGGGGGAAGAGGGGAATGATCGGGGCCTTCATGATCTGAGATTCCAATTGCCCTGGGAGAAAGGAGAATCTATCATTATTCCCCATGGATGCTCCGGGTTACACCTCGCCCTCGGAAGAAGAGTTGATCCGGGAGAGGAACAAGGCGAAGGAGCTTCGCCGGACGCAGTGGTGGAAGAACCGGCGGGCCTCCGGTGTCTGCCACTATTGCGGTGACCGGTTCCCGCCGAGGGACCTGACGATGGACCACGTGGTCCCTCTTTCCCGGGGCGGGCGCAGCACCAAATCCAATGTGGTCCCCTGCTGCGAACATTGCAACTACCGCAAGAAATACCTGCTGCCCCTGGAATGGGAGGATCACCTGAGACGCCTCGGAGAAGAAAACCCATGATCCCCGATGCTTCAACCACCTTTCCCTTCCCCGCCCCCGGGGCCGCGGCCTCTGCGACGGGACGCTAGCGCTCTACCGAGAAGCAACTCATATCACGTCCCGGGTCTCCTGTCGCAATCCACTCCCCGATCACCTGCCCCGTCACCGGTCCCAGCAGGATGCCGTTCTTGTAGTGCCCCGCAGCAACGAAAATTCTCGGGAAGGAATCCAGCGGTCCGATCAATGGCCTTCCCCCCCTGGGCTTTGAGCGAAGTCCGGCCCGCTGCTCCAGCAGCTCTGGCCTCCACTCCAGGGTGCGCCCCACAAGGTCCGCGAAGATTCCGGCGGCCTCGCCCGTGGTTTGCGCTTCGAATCCTTTCTCCTCCACCGTGGCCCCAACGACGATCTGTTCGCCGGCAGGCAGCAGGTGGAAGCCGCCGCGGCGCAGAATGTGGCTCAGGCGATCACCTCCCCGGAAGCGGCAGTGCTGGCCCAGTACCGGCCGCAGGGAAATCTCCACGTTTAGCAGCCTGCCCAGCTCGCCAGTCCATGATCCCGCCGCCAGGACCACGAAGTCGGCAACGCGCACACCAGAACAGGTCCGCAGGGCCACGCGGTCCTCGGCTATCTCCTCAAAGCTCTGAACCCTCTCTCCACAGGCGACCTTCCCACCTCGTGCCAACACCGCCCGCAGCAGTCCCTGCGCCAGCATCTCCGGATCCACCCGATGGTCGTCCGCAAAGTAGATACCCCCTCGCACCTTTCCTGAAATGTGCCGTTCGAGCCGGTGCAGCGCCCCCGCATCGACCCATTCCGCCCTGCATCCGCGCTGACGGTTGAAGCGCAAAATCTCCAGCGCCCGGTGCTCGTCGGCGTCGGAGAAGATTAGATCGATGCCTCCCAGAGGCCGCCAGCCGATGTCTACCCCGACCTCTTCCAGAAGCCGAGAGGCCAACTGCTCGAAGCTGCCGTGGCCGTCGCGGTAGAGCATCGAGTACGGGCTGTCTCCGCCGTTGAAGTGGGTGAGTACGCCGAGGGAAGCTCGGGTGGTATGCGAGGCGCCGCAGCCGGCATCGACGACTTCGACGTCGATGCCGCGCAGGGTCAGGTGGTAGGCGATTGAGCGGCCGACCACCCCGGCGCCGACCACAACTACCTTCAGCTTACTCGCGGCCATTTACTCTGCCGGCCCACCATGGCTCCGGCGAACCCTCAACGGTGGGGCAGGCGGCCTTCCAGGTCCGCCAGTGGATTTGCAATCAGCTGCGCCGCCACCAACTCGCCGTATCGACGCGCTTCCTCCGCCCCGGCGTCCAACGCGGAGCGCACGGCGCCCACATCCCCCCGCACCACGGCGGCGGTAAGGAAATACCCGGCCTTGTAGCGGCCCTCGAATTCCACCTGGGAAGCTTTGACCATCTGGTCCACCGCCTTGACCAGGCCAATCGCAGTGCGCGTTTCGATCAAACCCAGGGCCTGGCCGGCGGAAGCGCGGGAAGCGGGACCAGCGCCCCCGAAACGCGATATGACCTCGGGCGCGGGCCGCGAGATGATGCAGGCGTTGTCCAGTTCTCCCGACCGGCGGGCCGCCGAGGCGCCGGCCTCCATGGCCGCCTGCACGGCGTCCAGCCGGCCATGGGCGAGAACGGCTATGCGGCCTCCGCTGGCGCCGCTCAGGCGCAGGATCTCCACCGGGGAGGTCTTGACCATGGCATCGCCGCCCCCGACCGCTCCCGCGTAACCCACCGTTTCAAGGATTCCCAGCGCCCCCGCTTCAATCGGCTCTCCAGGCACGGCCGCCGGAAAAAGCTTCTCCACCCCGGCGGCGGGGCGGGGAATCGCCAGGGCCGCGTAGACCTCTCCCGTCCTGGCTGCCGCACCGCGGCCCGCCTCCAGGGCGGTGCGCACCGCCACGACCTCGCCTCGCACCACGAGGTGCACCAGGGCACCGCCGATTGAGCTCCACCCGCCGAGCTCCACCGCGGCAGCCTTGACCATGGCGTCCGCTCCTTGTATGAGGGGAGCCAGGGTCCTTGTCTCCAGCATTCCCAGCGCCCCGGAGCTTTCTCCGGACGCCGCGGCCATCCCCTCCCGGTGGGGCATGTCTTCCATTTCCTCCATCTGGGGCCGCACCACCACCTCCGCTTCCACGAGCTCGCCGTATCTTTCCGCCGCGAGTCGGCCTGCGTCCACCGCTACCTGTACGGCAGCCACCTCCCCCGCCACCACGACCGCGACCCAACCCGAGCCGATGCCGTGACGGCCGCAGAGGCGAACATCCGCGGACTTGAGCATGGAGTCCGAGGCGGCGGTCAGAGCGGCCATCCCGCGCGTTTCCACGATGCCCAGAGCACCTATCCGTGCCATGATCGCCTTGAACCCGCCTGCCCGAAGGCCTTTAGAACCTGGGGATCAGGATGCGGGATGACGGCGGAGCATCGAAAGTACGGACTTGACTCAATCAGCTCCCTGCCAACTGCGATGGCCTCCTGCACGGCACCGACATTGCCCTGAATCAGGGTGCACACCACCCGATCGTGAACGCTGAGCACTCGAAAGACCCTGACCGCCGCGGCCTTGGCCATGACGTCGATGGAACGGACATGGGCTCCATAGCCTCTCGCCTCCATCAGCCCCAGGGCTCCGGGAGAAGCTTCCAGTCCACCATCTGGTGGGAAGGAGATGAACTCTCTGCAAGCCGGGACCGGCTGGTTCAGGGGCGCGGCGACCACCTCCTCCACCACCTCGCCGGCCGCCTCTTCTCCCTCCTGCAGAGAAGCGGCGACGGCGGCTACGGAGCCCCCGAAGAAGACCGCGGTCCTGCCTCCGATGGACTCCCAGCCCAACAGTTCCACCTCGGCCGCCTTGCAGGCCGCATCGGCCGCCAGAACGATCCCCGCCACCCCTTCAACCTCGATCATGCCGATTGCCTGGCCCATCAGCCTGCCCCCAGTTTTTCACCGAGGCGGGCAAAAATCTGGTCGGTAATCCGACCCACTAATGCTTCCAGATCCTTCCCCTCGCTTCCGGCGCGGTTGCATCCCTCACAGCCGGCGTTGGGTTTGCCCTCCCGCTGCAAGAGGAAAATGGCGCATTGCCGGCAGGATGCAGGCTCCACGAAACCCGATCCGAACTCGTCGCCGTGGCAGCCGCAGGATCGGCCGGGCTGCAGGCACCGGCCTTCCTGCAACAGCTGGTTTCCGACCAGTGCCTCTGTTTCCCGCTCGGCGGCGGGTGGCTCCCTGCTGTCCCGAACGACTCTGAGGCGCCGCTCGCGGATATAGTCCCAAGCCGTCGGGGTGATAACCGACTCAGGGTGGATCCACACCTCATTCTCGTCCCGGTGCAGGGACTTCAATCGGTCGCCTGTGACCACCGGATCCGCAATGTGGAAAACAGCAGCCATACCCTCCGCCTTCTGTTCGACCGACCGCCTGCTCGAATAGCCGTCACCAGGTGGCCGGTGGTCCCTACTTCTCCAAATGCACCTTGCGCGCGCGAATCAGATCCACCCCGTTTCCCTCGTCCGTATCCACGTGCACTTCCAGCTTTGCCTTCCCGCTGACCCGGCAGACCACCCCATCCAGAACTCCCCCCTGCTCGCTGTCCACCACCAGCCTCATTCGATCGCCGTCGCCAACCCCGTAAAATTCCGCCTCCCGCGGATTCATGTGCACGTGCCGGGCTGCGCGAATCACCCCGCTGTCCATTTCCAACCCGCCGGCCGGCCCTACCAGGTAGCAACCCGGCGTCCGGCGATGGTCGCCGCTCATCCGCACGGGCGCGTCTATGCCCAGGAACCGCGCGTCGGTAAATGACAGCTCCACCTGACAATGGTCGCGCAGAGGCCCCAGGACGCGAAGGTTGGCGATCATCTGCTTGCGCGGCCCGAAAATCGTCACCGTCTGCTCCGCGGCGAAGGCGCCTTCCTGGTACAGTTCCTTCTGCACCTTCAGCTCGGATCCCCTGCCGAAGAGGGTCTCCATCGCAGGCTGGTTCAGGTGAGCATGGCGCGCCGATATATTGACCACCAGCCTGGGCGCCTCGGCCACCCTCCTCTCACGGGCGGGAGGCAGATAGTCGTTCAGTGCCTGCCATACTAGAGCTTCGACCGCGTGGCGGTCCAGGTGGGATGTATTTGACTGCCGCGGGGACATGGAGGGCTTCAGGTGATGCGGAAATAGTCCACGAGGCTGCAGCGTCGCTGGCGCGTGAAGGTGCGCGCCGATGTCAACCCCTCTCCCGTGGGACCGGCAATGGAGTAGGTGCCGAATCCTTCGCCCCCCAGGCCCAGCCCCGCGTAGGAGGGTCCGTTCTTTACGAAGACGGTTGTATCCACCGCGCGCGCCATATTGTGCATGTTCTCGATGTTGCGCGAGTGGATGACGGCGGTGTGGCGGTAGCCGTGCTCGGACTCCACCGCGGCGCGGATGGCCTGGTCCACGTTGGGGACCCGAACGATGGGAAGGAAGGGCATCATCTGCTCCTCTCGGACAAAGAGGTGATCAGCCTCGGTTTCGCCGATTAGCAGGCGCAACGAGTCTTCTACGCGGAGCCCGATCCGGGCTCCCAGGACGGATGCATTGCGGCCCACCAGTTCCCGGTTGACGTGCAACTCTCCGTCCTCGCCCGGCACAAAGGCTGCTTCAGTCAGGCGGGCGACCTGCTCGGGATTCAACTCGTAGGCGCTGTAACGCACCATGAAACTCTTCAGGGCATCGGCCACCGAGTCGACAACGAACACCTGTTTTTCGCCGATGCAAAGAATGTTGTTGTCGAAAGCCGCACCGTCGACGATGTCGTGTGCTGCGCGCTCCAGATCCGCGGTTTCGTCCACCACCACGGGTGGGTTCCCAGGTCCGGCGACGATGGCTTTCTTGGGACTGTCGAAGGCGGCCCGGGCCACCCCCGGCCCCCCGGTCACCAGAATCAACCTGACATCCCGGTGATTGAAAAGCCGGTCCGCGCTCTCTATGGTGGGGATTTCAATGGCCGTGACCAGATTGGCCGGTCCTCCGGCTCGGACGATGGCGGAGTTGAACAGGCGCACTGCGTAGGCCGAGACCTTCCGCGCCCCGGGATGGACGTTGAACACCGCCGAATTGCCAGCCGCGACAATGCCGATGGAATTGTTCGCCAGGGTGGGCACGGGATGGGTCGAGGGGGTCACCGCGGCGATAACCCCGTATGGCGCCATTTCGACCACGGTGAGGCCGTGATCGCCCGTCCAGGACACGGACTCCAGATCTTCCACCCCGGGAGTAGTATCCGCAGCCACGTGGTGTTTGCGGATCTTGTCCTCGAGGCGGCCCATCCCCGTCTCCTCCAGGGACCGGCGTGAAAAATCCTCGGCGTGCTCCTTCAGGGTCCGCCTCAGGGCGGCGACGATTTTTTTGCGTTCTTCGAGAGAGATCTCGACCAGCTTGCGCTGGGCCCGATGCGCCGCTTCCACCGCCTCGTCCACATCCTGAAAGACCCCGTCGGCGGTCGGCTTGCCCCCTCCGGCCCCACCTTCCGCGGCCATCACCCTGCCGACCACCTCCTCGACGATGTCGCGAATGCGCTCCTCGCTCATTTCATGGGCCACACTCATTTCCTCGCAGCGCCCACAGGCCCTCTTGCCTCGGGCTCGGATTCGACCTCACCCCCTGGACCGGAAGGACCCGATGGAAATCTACAGCAGCTTTTCCTTCAATCCCTCCGTGGGACGGGGTATCACGTGCACACTGCGCAACTCGCCCACGCGCTGGGCCGCCTCCGCTCCAGCGTCCACCGCCGCCTTCACCGCCGCCACATCACCTTCCACCAGCACCATCACCATACCCGAGCCTACCCGTTTCTGTCCCGCATAGCGCACGTCGGCGGTCTTCAACATCGCGTCCAGGGCCTCCACCACGCACGCCAGCCCCCTCGCTTCCACCATGCCTAATGCCTGCATTCCTGCTCCCTCCCTCAACTCACGTAAAGTGCAACGACATCGTCGGTGGGCCGCGGAAT
Source organism: Candidatus Latescibacterota bacterium (assembly GCA_965208105.1). GTDB lineage: Bacteria > Latescibacterota > UBA2968 > UBA8231 > UBA8231. The sequence goes on along the minus strand of OZ242318.1, from coordinate 4,100,331 downwards.
CACGTGTTGGGAAACCAGTTCGCCCACGCGCTCGGCGGCCTCCGCTCCCGCACTCACCGCGGATTTGACCGAGCCCACGTCCCCGCTGACCAGCGCCGTGACGTAGCCCCCGCCGATCTCCTGTATCCCCACCACCTCCACGGCGGCCGCCTTGGTCATCGCATCCGATGCCTCGACCACCCCGGTGGCGCCGCGGGTCTCGATCAACCCCAGGGCCTGCACCCTGGCGCCGCCTCCTTCCCCTTCCTGGAGAAGCCGCTTGGGCAATACGGCCTCCAACTCGGAATGGGGCCGGGGAATGACGTGGACACTGTGCACCTCGCTCACCCGTGCGGCAGCCTGGGAACCGGCGTCGACCGCAGACTTGACCGCCGCCACATCCCCCTCGCAAAATACCGAGACCAGCCCGGAACCTACGCGGTCCCACCCGAGAAGGGCGACATTGGCCGCCTTGCTCATGGCGTCTCCGGCCTCGACCACCCCGACCAGTCCCACCGTTTCCACCATTCCTATCGCTTCTGCCATCCTCAAACCTCCTTGACAGCCTCGTAGCGGGCTTTGCCCTCGGATTCGATATGCACTCCCTTCACCGTACCCTGATATCGCGAATGACCCTGACCATTGACCCGGAACAGCCTCATTGGATTTCCGCCAGAGCCAGTTCGCGCCCGCTAGCCTGCACCGAGTCGACGATCCCGACAATCACCGCATCGGCGGGAACATCCGCCAGGTCCGGAGCGGTGCGCGCCGAACTGCCCATTACCACCAGCACCAATTCGCCGGTGCCGGCGCCCACCGCGTCGACGCACACCATGTGGCGACGGGTGCTCTCGAGATCCTTCTCGCCGAGCGTTACGATCTCCACCAGAAGCAGTTTCCTGGCGCTCAGCGAGCCCACCTTGGCGCTGGCGACAACGCTACCTTTGACTTTGGCGAGAACCATGGAGAAAGGTCATTTCAAGCCAGGATACTGAGGGAATCGAGGCCGGCCTCGATCTCGGCGGGTCCATATCCGTAGAAGCCGGCGATGGTCTCGATCACCTCGTTCAGCAGAACGTCGGGGCAGGACGCCCCGGAGGTAACCGCCACCCGCACCGGCAGCGACTGCGGCAGCCAGTCGTCGGTGACCACTACTTCCCTTGCGGGGACCTGGTAATGCCTAATCTGCCGCGGCGAAAGAATCTCTTCACTGTTCTTTATGAAATAGCTCGGCATTGCCTCGCTGCAAATTTCAACCAGGTGGGAGGTATTGGAGCTGTTGTATCCACCGACGATGATGGCCAGATCGGCCTTGCTGTCCAGAAGAGTCCGTGTTGCATTCTGGTTCTGGTTGGTGGCGTAGCACAGAGTGTCGCCGGTATCGGCGAAGTGGTAGTCCAGCTTGTCCGGGCCGTAGCGCCGCTTCATGGCCTGGCGCAACAGGGCGGCGATCTCCCGTGTCTCATCGGCCAGCATGGTGGTCTGGTTGACCACGGCGATGCGCTCCAGGTCGCGGCGAGGATCGAACCCCGTCGTCCACTTGCCGGCGAAAAATGCGCTGAACTCCTCCAGGCTCAGGTCACCCTCGATGAAGTCGCAGACCTTGCCTGCCTCGGCCTTGTCCAGCACGACCAGGAGCTTGGCATGCCGTTCGGTGTGCGAGAACATGGCCTGGGTCTCCTCGTGCCTGAACTTGCCGTGAATTATGACCGTGTAGCCTTCCCGTCCCAACTGCTCGCCACGGTCCCATACTCTGGAGACGAAGGGGCAGGTGGTGTCGTAGTTCTGGCGATACTCCTCCGAGGAGGTGTCGATGCCCCCATTTTGCAGGGACTGCTCGACCTGCACGGTGGTTCCGAAGGCAGGTATGAGGACGATGTCATCCGCCTTGATCTCCTCCTCATCTATCTCGCGCTCGCCCCTTTCATTGTAGATGAACCTGATGCCGCGCTCCTGCAGATCGTTGTTGACCACGGGATTGTGAATGATCTGGCTGACCAGATGGATGTCCTTTTCGGGGTGTTTGTCCAGCGCCGAGAAGGCCATGTGTATGGCCCGCTCCACCCCGAAGCAGAATCCGAAGTAGCGCGGAACCAGGATTTCGAGGCGGCCGATCTGCAGCAGTGTCGGGTCGAGAGACCGCTTGCCATTGCCCAGGCGAAAATCCTTGATCTTCTGGATGAGCGGACCGCCGTAGTGGTTGGGAACCCGTTCGAATTGAGAGATGGCCATATCCGTTTTCTATGCGAAGCGGAGCGGGAGGGGAAATTCTCGCAGAGAATCTAAGGAACCCCCCTTGTGTGTCAATAGACCAGAAAGGCCTGCCTATACTCGCCCGACGGACTGTTTGTTGTATTCCGTCTCGCTCATGTTCGAGGACCCGCGGTTCCATCGCTGCTTTTCCTCGTACTTGCCCAATACCTTGGCCATTTCGCGCATGTGGGTGGCCCTGCAGCCGCAGCATCCTCCGATGTAGTTGACGCCCATGTCCCGAGCCCGCTCCGCGAACCTGCCCAGCTCGAAGCGGGTCAACTGGGTTGGCTCCAGGCGGTCGGGAAAGGAGGGCAGTCCGGTGAACCACGGCGTATCGTCGGTGGTTCGGAAGGCCACGGGCTGCGCCGCCAGGTAACCTCCGAAAGCCTGGCGCATCTCCTCGATGAGGGGGTACATGTGCGCTGGATCTCTCATGCAGTTCAAGCCGACGACATCGACGCCGGCGTCGGCAAGGCGCCTGGCGCACTCGGCGGCGGTAAAGCCGTCCTCGGTGAGGTTGCCGTCGCGAAAGGACATGGTAATCATGGAGGCGAGGCCGGATTTTTCCCTGATGCGCTCGGCGCAGAGCAGGGCCTCGCCGAGTTTGAAAAACAACTCGCCGATAACGAAATCGGCCCCTGCCTGGGCCTCGATCTGCTCGTCGAACATGGATGCCACCATGGCCGCGCCGCGCTTGTCTCCCGGTTCCCACATCCAGGTCGTGCTCAGGTTTCCGGCCACCAGCAGATCGTCGCCGGCTACCTCCAGGGCTATCCTGGTCGCGGCCTGGTTGATCTCCCTGGTGAGTTCGCCGTAGCCTACCGTTTCCAGCTTCTCCCGGCTGCCGTAGAAGGCCATGACCTGCAGTACTTCGCACCCCGCGTTCTTCATCTCCTCGTGCAATTCGCGCACCGCACCGGGGTGGGTAAGGGAAATCTCCGGGGTGAATGCCCCGGTGACCACCCATCCGCGCTGCTCCAACTCGACGATGTAGCCGCCGTCGCCGAGTACCACCCCTGCAGACAGGCGATCCAATATGCTCTTTTTCGACATCATTCCCTCGTTCTGATCCAGGCCTACTCGGCGGCGGAAGTTGGGGACAGGGGACCTCGGCCAGACGACGTCAGCCTTTCAGCCGCTCCATCTTCGCGTCCCACAACGGTTCGGGGGAGACTGTCGCATCGCGGGCTTCGCCGAAGTACTCCACCCCGACCCTGGTGCCCACCCCGGCATAGGGTATGGGAAGGTAGCCGTAGGCGATACCCTTGCCGATGGAATACCCGTAGTTTGCGCTGGTGACGTAGCCTATGACCCGGCCGTCTGCCCGGATGGGCTCCTTCCCCACCACAACCGCATCCGGCAGATCGAAGGTCATACAGCAGAGTTTTCTGGACATGCCCTTGCGCCGCAGGCCTTCCAGCGCCTCGCGCCCGATGAAATCTCCCTTGTCCATCCGCACCGCGAATCCAATGCCGGCTTCGAAGGGATTGTACTCGGTGTGGATGTCGTTCCCCCACAGGCGATAGCCCTTTTCGAGGCGGAGCGAGTCGAAGGCGCCCATCCCGGCGGCGACCGCCCCCAGCCGGCGGCCGGCTTCCCACAGGATGTCCCACAGTCTGCGGCCGGATTCGAAGGGTGCGTATATCTCCCAGCCCAGTTCGCCGACGTAGGAGATGCGCAGGGCCAGGGCTGGAATATGAGCTATGCTAATCCGCCTTGCTGCAAGGTAGGGAAATCCGCCGCCGGACAGGTCGTCGTCGCTGACCTCGCGCAACAGTTCCCGCGCCAACGGACCCCAGACACCGATGCAACACCACCTGGTACTTTCGTCCCTGATGACAACCGAGCCGTCAGCGGGCATGTGTCTCTCCATCCACGCCCGGTCGTGGGCAGCGGTGGCGGCACCGGTGACAACCATGAAGGAGTCCGCCTCCAACCGGGTGACGGTCAGATCGCACTTGATTCCGCCCCAGGGGGTGAGCATGGCAGAGTAGGTAATGCTGCCCACGGGCCTGTCCATCTGGTTGGCGGTGATACCCTGGAGGAACTTCAGCGCCCCCGGACCGCTCACTTCGAGCTTGGTAAAGGGGGTGAGGTCGAACAGGCCGACCCGCTCGCGCACGGCCCGGTGCTCGGCCCCGATGACGGCCGACCAGAACCGTCCCTCCCAACCGCCGCGCTGGTGGTTTGGAGAGGCCGAGCCCTGCAACAGCGCGGCGTTGGCTTCGAACCACTGCGGGCGCTCCCATCCGGCATTTTCGAAGAAGCGGGCTCCCAGTTCCTCGTAGCGCTGATGGCATGGAAGTAGGCGCAGGCGGCGCGGCTCCTCCATCTGCTGCTGCGGGTGGACGATATCGTAGACCTGGCGGTACTGCCTGGCCCCGCGCCTGGAAATGTAGGCGCGAGTCATCTGGTGCGGATGAAATCGGCAGATGTCCGCCTCCCACAGATCCATTCCCGGATCGCCGTCCACCATCCAATCCGCCAACGCCCGGCCCACACCGCCGGCGTGGGTGATCCACACAGCCTCCGCGGCCCAGAAGCCCCTTAGGTGTGGCGCTTCTCCGAGGACGGGCATGCCGTCCGGGGTGAAGATGAACATGCCGTTGACCTTGCGGTCCAGCTCCACCTCCCGCAGCGCGGGCAGAAGCTCTCCGGCCGCGATCATCCCCCTGCGAAAGGCCGAATCCGACCACGGCATCATCGAAGGCATCTCCTGCGCACAATGCGGCGATCCGATGTCAGCCGGGTCGACCAGCATCGGTTCGTGGTCGTAGGAGCCTATGATGTAGGAGCGGTGGTGCTGGCGGAAGTAGGCGGCGCGGTCCTGGTGGCGGATTACGGGATCCCGGAAATCACCGATGCCGGCGGGCAACTGCGGCAGCGGGGCGGTAACCGCGTACTGGTGCCGCAAGACCGCCAGGGGCAGCTCAACGCCCGCCATCCGGCCGATGAGCCTTCCCCAAATCCCCGCCGCGCAGACCACGGTGTCGGTGCGAATGACGCCCCTGGAGGTGCGCACCGCCCTGACCTGCCCCTTGACCACGTCGATCCCGGTGACGGTGGTGTTTCCGTGAAACGTCGCGGCCCCGCATTCACCGGCCCGCCTGCCCATTGCGGCGGCCAGCTTCCATGCGCGCGCGACCCCGTCCCCCGGGGTGTACATCGCGCCATGGATGGCCGCGGACAGCAGCGGGACCTTCCCGCGGGTCTCGCCCGGACCCAGAAGGCAGGTCTCCACACCCCACGCCCTCCCGGCCCCGACCTTTCGTTTGAGATCCTCCAAGCGCTCCGGGGTCCATGCCACCTCCAGCCCTCCGACCGCGGACCACAGGCGTTCACCGACCGCTGGATTCAGACTGCCGTAAATCCGCGTCGTCTCTCGGGCGAACACGGACATCATCCTTGAGAAGTTGACCTGGAAGACGAGCCCCGGAGCGTGGGAGGTCGAGCCCCCGGTCCTGAACAGGGGTCCCTTGTCGACCACGACGATATCCTTCCAGCCTCGCTGCGCCAGGCGGAAGGCCACGCTCGTGCCCGCGATTCCGGCCCCGATAATGACAACCCGACCCCTACTCTGCATATGGAGGTCTCCTCGGCCCGGCGCCTGTTGGCAAAGGCATCGGGCCTTGTTTCTCAAGAGTCCGATAAATATCCATCCCACCTGGAGGTCGCGCAATAGGAGGATTCCGGTTCCATCCAGGCCCTTCCAGCAGGGTTGACTTGATACCTGCCCGCGCCCTTTTTAAGGTTTCGGGGCAATTTGGCTTGCAATATCCTCCGCTCCCCTGTCTGATTCCGTTCCGAGGTGTCCAAGTGTCTCTTCCCCTTGCCGTCGTCCTGGTCAGCGGCGGGCTCGACAGTTGCGTTACCGCTGCTTTGGCTGCCCTCGAGCACGAACTGGCGTTTCTCCACATCAACTATCGCCAGCGCACCGAGCGCCGCGAATTGCGCGCCTTCGCGGAAATCGCCTCCCACTACAGGGTCGACCGGCGCATGGTCGTGGATGTTTCCTACATGAAGCAGATTGGCACTTCCAGTCTGATCGACCGCAGCATCCCCGTGCCCGAAGGCGAGATTTCCCTGCGGGAGAGCAACCCATCCACCTACGTTCCCTTTCGCAACGCCAATATCCTGGGGATAGGGGTGGCGTGGGCGGAGGCCGCGGGCGCCCGTGCCGTTTTCATCGGGGCTCACGAAGCGGAGACGACCTATCCCGACTGCCGCGGGGAATTTTTCGACGCCTACAACCGGATGATCGCGGCCTGCGCTCGATCCCAGGTACCGGTCCAGGTGAGGACTCCATTGCTTGCCTTCGACAAAGCCGCCATCATTCAACGCGGCGTCGAACTGTCCGCCCCGCTGCACCTTACCTGGTCCTGCTACCAGAACGAAGAAACGGCCTGTGGCCGCTGTCACAGCTGCATTCTGCGGCGCAGAGGATTTCGCGCCGCCGGGATCGAGGATCCCGCATCCCGCGCCGGGTAAGGAGAGGGACCTCCCGGGCCGGCGGAATAAAAGCTTGATCCGCCAAGAAAACCCCCTACCTTTCTACATATCTATCATGGCGGCAGAACCCAGCAAGAAGCTCGATACCTTTCCAAATCCCCAGCCCGAAAGGGACTACACCATAGAAATGGAATGCCCGGAGTTCACCACGGTATGTCCGAAAACCGGCCAGCCGGACTTCGGCACCATTCACCTGAGCTACGTACCCGACCAGCTCTGCATTGAGCTCAAATCCCTCAAGCTCTACCTGTGGTCCTATCGCCAGGAAGGCATCTTCCACGAAGCAGCCGCCAACAAGATTCTCTCCGACCTGGTGGCCGCCTGCGCACCACGCCGAATGAGGGTGGTGGGAGACTTCAACGTGCGCGGAGGCATACATACTACGGTAACGGTCGACTTCCCCGAGGATTGATCCGGTGCCCCCTTCACAGCGTTCAGCGCTCTGTCCTCGGGGCTTCTTTCGCTCTACCCTTCAAATCAGATATGGAGAACAATAAATGACAGAGGAAAACTCCGGGGCCAAGGAAAATGGGCAGGGGAAACAGGGGAAAACCTGGTATCCCTACATCACCAAGGCCCAGTTCGAAAAATTCATCCTGCGCCTCGAAAGCAAGACTCCGGAACTCATCGACCGCGACTATGTCCGGGCCATCATCCGCACTCCCTCGATGATCCACCGCTTTCTGCGCGGAATTCAGGCCATGCAGCTGATAGACCGGGACCAGCGGCCCACCGAGCGCCTGCAGCGCCTGGCCTCCCAAAAGGATCGCAAATCGGCCGTGGCCGAAATACTCCAGGATCTCTATCCGGAACTACTGGAGAAGTGGCAGGGGAGCAACGGCTCCATGGCCGACGGCGAAATCGTCGATTTCTTTCGCCAGCAGACTGACATGGGCAAGGACTCGGCAAACAAGATGAAGATGTTCTTCAAGTACCTGCTCACCGAGGCTGATTTCAGCGAGCTGGACGTAAAACCCGCTGCTCCACAGCCGGCCGCCGAACCGGTGCGCGAGAGCAGGCACTCCCGCGTACCGGCACAGCAGAGCAAGGCTTCCGCCAATACTCCCAAAAGCCTGTCAGAAGCACAGAAAGCCTATCTCGATGCAGTGCAGAATATTGTCAGGATCAACGTCGACGGAGATTGGGACGAGGATATGATCCGGGTGGCCTTCGACCGTTTGGAACGCCTCATAGACCGCATCAAGCGATCCTAGTGTCCCGTCGCAGAGATAGGTTGACGAAATTGAGCCGCCGAGGCGCCAGGCTCACAAGGCGCCTGAGCGAGTCGTACCAGTAGAGTACGGCGAGTGAAGGCAACGCCGTGAGCCGGGATGGATCGGCGGAATAATGGCGACACATTTCTGCGGCGGGACGCAAGTTTCCCCAACTGAAAAGCCCCCTGTCCATGGCGGATGGGGGCTTTCCATTTTTTCCCGACCCGGGCCGATTTTCAGTCTTTCCACTTGCTCATGGCGGCGAATTTCCCGATGCGCTGCCGTACGAGTTCGTCCGGGGGAAGCGGACGCAGCTCGGCCAGCGCTTCCCGCACATGGCTCTTCAGGCTGGCGGCAGCCTCGTCGTAGTCGCGATGGGCTCCTCCGAACGGCTCGGGAACGATGCGGTCGATGATGCCCTGCTTCTCCAGGTCCACAGCGGTCAGCTTGAGAGCATCCGTTGCCTCTTCCTTGCGGTCACGGGTCTTGAAGAGAATGGTGGAACAACTCTCCGGGGCGATCACGCAGTACCAGGCGTTCTCCATCATCAGGATGCGGTCCCCAACGGCTGTTCCCAGCGCCCCGCCGCTGGCGCCCTGGCCGATGATCGCGACGACAATGGGGACCGGCAGGTGGGACATCTCGAACAGATTCCTGGCGATGGCCTCGGCCTGGCCGCGCTCCTCGGCCTCTATGCCGGGATAGGCACCCGAGGTATCGACGAGATTCAGCACCGGGCGCTTGAATTTGGCCGCCATCTTCATGAGGCGCAACGCCTTGCGATATCCCTCCGGGTGCGGCATGCCAAAGTTGCGGCGCTGGCGCTCCTCCATGTTGCGTCCACTTTGCATGCCGATGACCATGACCGGCTCTCCATCCAGCCTCGCCGGTCCTCCCACCACGGACGGATCGTCGCCGTATGTGCGGTCGCCGTGGAGCTCGGTGAAGTCGGTCAGGCAGCGATCGATGTAATCTAGGGCGTAGGGACGATGCGGATGGCGGGAGATCTGCACCCGCTGCCAGGGAGTAAGGTCGGAGTAGATCTCCCGGCGCATCTTCTCGACCTTTTCTTCCAGACCCTGCAATTCCTTGCTCAAGTCGAGACCGTCCACCTGGCTCGTCTGGTTGTGGATTTCCTCGATTTTCTTCTCCAACTCGACGATGGGCCGCTCGAAGTCGAGATGGAAGGCTTCGTTGGCGTTCATTCTTCCGATCCTTCGGTATTTTTCGGTATTTGTGCTACAGGCTCATAGACACCGATGGAGGCCGGCCTGTTCATCCCTTCCGGGGTTGCCACTCTTCATCAGCCGAGCTCGCCCAGCGCCTCTGCCATTCGATCCATGGCCTTCTCGATATCCTCCATGGCGGTGGCGTATGAGAGACGCAGGTGCTCACCCGTGCCGAATCCCGCGCCGGGTACGCAGGCAACCATTGCCCGATGGAGCAGGTACTCGCAAAGGCTCACAGAGTCGGCGATCCTCCAGGGCCCGGCAGCCCGTCCAAAGGTCCCCGAAACGTCGGGGAAGGCGTAGAAAGTGCCCTGAGGCATGGGGCACTTCACTCCCGGCATGGCATTGAGGCGCTCGGCCATGAAGCGCCGGCGGGAGTCGAAGGCGGACACCATTTCGGGCAGAAAGTCCTGGGGGCCTGTCAAGGCCTCGATTGCAGCGCGCTGGGAGATGGACGAGGGGTGGGTCAGTTCCTGGCTCTGGAGCTTGTACATCGCCGCGATGATCTCTTTTCTGGCCCCCGCATAGCCAATGCGCCAACCCGTCATGGCATAGGCCTTGGAGACCCCATTGGTCACGATGGTGAGATCCTTGATCTCGCTTCCCAGTGCCGCTATGGAGTGGTGCCTGGCTCCGTCGTAGATCAGCTTCTCGTAGATCTCGTCGCTCAGAACATGGAGCTCGTGCTCCACGGCCACTTCGGCCAGTCGCCCCAGCTCCTCCCTGGAGTAGACGGCGCCGCTGGGATTGGCGGGACTGCACAGGATCAGCATCCGCGTCCTGGGAGTGATCGCCCGGCGCAGTTCAGCGGCCGTGAGCTTGAGTCCGTTCTCGGCCCGGGTTGGAACGATCACCGGCTCAGCTCCCACCAGCCGCGGCTGTTCCTTGTAGGTGACCCAGTATGGCGCAGGGACGATCACCTCGTCCCCCGGATCGAGCAGGGCAAGGACAGCCAGGAAGAGGGAGTGTTTGACACCGCTGTTGACGATGATCTGCTCGGTGCCGTATTCGAGCCCGTTATCCTCTCTGAACTTGGTGCAAATCGCCTCCTTGAGCTGAATCATTCCCGACCCCGGCGCCACGTACTTGGTGAAACCCTCCCGGATGGCGCGCACCGCCGCGTCCTTGATGTTTCGGGGAGTGTCGAAGTCGGGCTCACCTGCCGCCAGGGAGATCACGTCCGCGCCGTCGCGCTGCATGGCCGCGGCCTTGGCGGCGACCGCCATGGTCACCGAATCCTGTATCCTCTGTACGGTTTTGGAGAGAGACATGATGGAGCGGGGAAATTCAGGTGGTGTACTCCGCGTTCAGGCGCACGTACTCGTAGGTGAGATCGCTGGTGAAGATCTGGGCGGACGCCGCACCCATCGCCAGGTCGATTTCGATGGCCATCTCGTCCGCGTCCATGTCCGCGCTCAGCTTGCCGGCGTCGAAGTCGAGACCGGAGCCGTCAGCGTAGATCCCGGTACCGCACAGGGATACCCGCGCCCTATCCGGATCGAAGTCGACCCCGGAGTACCCCATGGCGCAGAGGATGCGCCCCCAGTTGGGATCGTTGCCGAAGGCGGCGGTCTTGACCAGGTTCGAGTTGGCCACCGACAGGCCGACCCGCCTCGCCTCGACCTCGGAGGCGGCGCCGCGCACCACAATGGCGATCAGCTTGGACGAGCCCTCGGCGTCCCCGGCGATGGCCCGGGCCATCTGCCGGCAGGCGTACTCGATTCCCTCGTAGAGGCGCTCGGAGTCCCGGGGACCCAGCCTCTCCTCCGGGCTTTCGCCGTTGGCCATCAAAATCACGGTGTCGCTGGTGCTCATGTCCCCGTCGACGGTGACGCAGTTGAAGGTGGGACGTACCGCCCGCGACAGCATTTCCTGCAGCTGCCCTTGGGGCACGGCCGCGTCCGTGGTCACCACCGACAACATGGTGGCCATGTCGGGGGCGATCATTGCGGCGCCCTTGGCCATCGCCCCTACAACCGCCCCGCCCGACTCCAGCTCGACCTCGACGGCGCAACTCTTGGCAACCGTGTCCGTGGTCATGATCGCCGCGGCGGCCTCCGCCCCGCCTTCGGGGGACAAGGCTGCCGCGATCCTCGGGATGCCCGCTTCGATCTTGTCGATGGGAAGCGGCACCCCTATCAGCCCGGTGGAGCAAACCAGCACCTCCTCCGTATGCAGGCCGAGCTCGCTCGCCGTCAAGGCACACATCCGCCTGGCGTGTTCCAGGCCCTGGTCTCCGTTGCAGACATTGGCGACGCCGCTGTTGAGGATGACCGCCCGCGCCCTGCCGTCGGCAAGATGCTCGCGGTCGACGGCGATCGGAGCTCCCTGGACCTTGTTGGTGGTGTAGACCGCGGCGGCATGCGCCGGCCGCGTGGAGTACACCAGCGCCAGATCCCTGCCGCCGGACTCCTTGACCCCGGTGCGGATTCCCGCCGCCAGGTATCCACTCGGGGATGTGACCCCTCCGCCTTCGAGTACTTTCACGGTCTTCAGTCCGTCCCGGTAGCGCCGGCGGCGATCCCGGCCAGCGCGTCCTTCATCAGTTTGTAGTGCAGGCTGTCGGCCAGGGCGGTCCAGCTCGCCTCTATCACGTTCTCCGAAACTCCCACCGTTCCCCACGCGTCCTTGCCGTCGGAGGACTCGATCAGCACCCGCACCTTGGCCGCGGTCCCATCCGCACTGGACAACACCCGGACCTTGTAGTCCTCCAGGTGCACCTGCCTGAGGGCGGGGAACTCCTGCTCCACCGCCTTGCGCAGGGCCTGGTCCAGGGCGTTGACCGGACCGTCCCCACTGGCCACGGTATGGTACTCGGCGTCGCCGATGGCGACCTTGACGATGGCCTCGGCTTCTTCGGCGCGGTCCCCGGTCCTGCGGTTGATGGTGCGGAAGTTGATCAGGGTGAACAGGTCCTCATAGCTGCCCTGCACCCGGCGCGCCAGCAGCTCGAAGGAGCCCTCCGCCGCCTCGAACTGATAGCCTTCGTGCTCCAACTGCTTGACCCGCTCCAGGACCCGCCCCACCAGCGGATCCCTTTTTTCTATACCGGGCAGAAAGCGCTGGAGCTTGCTGACGATGGTCGCACTCCCCGCCTGGTCCGAAACAAGAAAGCGCCTCTCGTTGCCGGCGGCCGCGGGGTCCACGTGCTCGTAGCAGCGCGGGTCCTTGGTCATGGCGTCGATGTGGACGCCGCCCTTGTGCGCGAACGCGCTCTCCCCGACATAGGGCTGGCGGTGGTCGTGATAGACATTGGCGATCTCGCTGAGGAAGCGGGAGAAGTCCATCAGCTCCGCCAGGTTGCCGCGGCCCACGGTCCGATAACCCATCTTCAGCTCCAGGTTGGGCAGGATGGCGCACAGGTTGGCGTTGCCGCAGCGCTCGCCGTAGCCGTTGAAGGTTCCCTGCACCTGCACCGCGCCCCGCTCCACGGCCGCAAGGGTGTTGGCCACGCCCACGCCGGCATCGTTGTGGGTGTGGATGCCGAAGGGAGGCCCGATCCGCGCGGCGACCTGTTCGACGATCCGCCCCATCTCGGTTGTCAGGGTGCCGCCATTGGTATCGCAGAGCACCAGAACCCGCGCTCCACCGCGCCCGGCGGCCAACAGGGTCGCGACCGCGTAGTCGGCGTCGGCCTTGTAGCCGTCGAAGAAATGCTCGGCGTCGTAGATGACCTCGCGCCCATGCGCGACCAGAAAGGCGACCGAGTCCTCGATCAACCGAAGATTTTCATCCAGGGTGGTCTTCAGGGCCTCGACCACGTGCAGGGTCCAGCTTTTCCCGAAGATGCAGACGCTCGCCGTCTCCGCTCTCAGCAGGGTGTCCAGGGTCGCGTCATCCTTCGGCGCCACACCCGCCCGGCGGGTGCTTCCGAAGGCCGTCACCCGCGCCTTCAGACCGAGCTTCTTCACCTCGCGGAAGAAGGCAAGGTCCTTTGGATTGGTGGGGTTGGGCCAACCCCCCTCGATGTAATCGACGCCAAGGGCGTCCAGCCGCCGGGCGACCAGAAGCTTGTCCTCCAGAGAGTAGGATATGCCCTCGGCCTGGGCGCCGTCGCGCAAAGTGGAGTCGTAGACTTCCACGTGCATCGTATCGCTCATCGCCATCGACCTAGGCGTCGGCCACCGCCTGGGCCACCATATCCCCCACCTCCGTGGTGGAAAATCCCATCCTGCCTGCGCCCATATCCTCCAACCTGCCCAGGACGGAAACGATGGCATCTTCGAGGATCCTCGCCCCCTCGGCCTCGCCGAGGACGTCCAGCAGAAGCTGGCAGGCGGCGATTGCCGCCATGGGATTGATGACGTTCTTTCCGGTGTATTTGGGGGCCGAGCCGCCGATGGGCTCGAACATGGAAACACCCTCGGGATTGATATTGCCTCCCGCGGCAATCCCCATCCCTCCCTGGATCATCGCGCCCAGGTCGGTGATTATATCGCCAAAGATATTGTCGGTGACGATCACGTCGAACCACTCGGGGTTCTTTACCATCCACATGCAGATGGCATCCACGTGGGCGTAGTCCCGGTCGATATCCCCGTAGTCGGCCTCGCCCACCTCGTTGAACGTGCGCTCCCACAGATCGAAGGCGAAAGTAAGCACGTTGGTCTTGCCGCAAAGGGTCAGGGTCTTCTTGCGGTTGCGATTCCTGGTGTAGTCGAAAGCGTAGCGCACGCAGCGCTCCACCCCCTTCCGGGTATTGATGGACTCCTGGACCGCGACCTCGTCCGGAGTGCCCTTCTTGTGGAAGCCGCCGGAGCCGGTGTAGATCCCCTCCGTGTTCTCGCGCACCACCACGAAGTCGATGTCCTCGGGTCCCTTGTCCTTGAGGGGAGTGTCCACGTTGGGATAGAGCTTGACCGGACGCAGATTGATGTACTGGTCCAGCTCGAAGCGCAGGCGCAGCAAAATTCCCTTTTCGAGGATGCCGGGCTTGACCCCGGGATGGCCGATCGCCCCCAGGTAGATGGTGTCGAAGCCCCTGAACTCATCCACGGCCGAATCGGGCAGAACCTCGCCAGTGCGCAGATAGCGGTCGCCGCCGAAATCGAAATTGGCGGTCTCGTACTTGAAATTCGTCTTGCGGGCGACGGCATCTAGTGCCTTCAGCCCTTCGGCCACCACCTCGGGGCCGGTTCCGTCTCCTGGTAGTACGGCGATTTTGTGCAATTACTTTCCTCCGTCCTTGTTCGTTCCAATTGGTGATCCTGCGTCCTCCATCTTACCGTTCTCCACAGCATCAGCTCCTGCGGAACCCCGCGAGGTAGGGCAGCTTCGAGGCGGCGCCCTCGATCTGATCGGAAGCGGCCAACAGCTGGCCCAGGGAGTCCCAGCTTCCCCTGAGAAACTGCTCGCGAGCGCCGTCGCCAATCCCGGCCGCGGCTTCACTCCCGGACCAGCGCACCCTGCGGCCTTCGAGGTCGACCACCAGCTCCTGCTCCGGATGGTCCTCCACGGCGGCCATCAGCCCCTGCATGTCCCCGGCCTCCAGGCGCACGCAGGGCAGCCCCAGGGCTATGCAGTTGCCCTGAAAAATCTCGGCGAATGACTCGGCGACGAAACCCCTGATACCCCATCGCATAAGCGCCTGCGGGGCGTGTTCGCGCGACGAACCACAGCCGAAATTGGCGTTGGCCAGAAGGATGGACGCCCCCTTAAAGCGCGCCTGGTCGAAGGGATGGCGGCCTCCGGCGCGCTCGTCCGCGAAGGCGTGGGCACCCAGGTCCTCAAAGGTCACTGTGCGCAGAAAGCGGGCGGGGACGATGCGGTCGGTATCTATGTCGGCCCCGCGCACCACCACGCCGCGGCCGCGGACGGATGTTATGACGCTCCCGTTTTCCAAAGCTTTCCTCCATGGGCATTATCGTCGAGGAAGGTTTTCGGCCTTGCCTCGACCGGGCAGCAATTTTCCTCGGACTTCCTCACAGCTCAGGCCCCGCATGTGCCCAGGCTGCGGCGCAGAGAGACCTTTCGGGCCTCCTGAGGCAGGGTAGTTCCCCTGCCCACCCGGACTCTGAAAAAATAGGTTGTTTCCCGCCAGGTGTCTAACAATCCTTTGCGGTCAGCCTGCGAGCCCAGCAGGGAACAGGCAGGAATTGCCCCGCCGCCCTCCCCTCACCAGCTTCCAGGCAGTCCCGGACCCGGGCCAGGACCCAATATCGACAACCCGGGGCATGTCTCCTAATGTCACCACCTGGTGCTCCGCTTCGGTGACAGTCGGCATGTCCTTATCTGCTGTCCACCTCCCCGCCCATCCTTTTGTTGGCCAAGGGATTGACCCACATCCGGAAAACCCTGGAAGGTACCCTGGCACGGTTTGTGCCTTGAAGCAGGACGCCCCAGGGTCCTTGAATTTCTCCCATTTCAAAGGCGATCCGGCGATGACGACACGCACCGAGGTTTTTCCCTCTCTCCAGGTTTCCTTTCTCCAGGGGATTCTCCTGGCCTTGACCCTTTGCACCGCCCACCCGGCCGGGGGCGAGACCGCATCGGGGCCGCTCATTCAGGAGGTGCTCTACGACGGATCCGGCAGCGATGCCGAGGAAGCCTTCACCGAGATCACCGGCCAGCCCGGGATGGCTCTCGACGGCTGGAGCCTGGTCGGCGTCAACGGCAACAGCGGGGAGACTTACCGCACCATCCCTCTGGACGGGGCGACGATTCCAGCCGACGGCGTCCTGGTCGTGGCCCATGAAAATTCCACCGGGGCGGCCCTGACCCACCGCGACCTTACGGCCAACGTGGACTGGCAGAACGGCCCCGACGCGATCCAGTTGCGCGACCCCCAGGACCAGATCGTGGACGCCCTCCAGTACGGAGATGCCGGGCAGCATAACTCCGGCGAAGGGAACCCCGCGCCTCAGGTGAACGCTGGCTGGAGCCTGTCACGGACGGCCGATGGGGCCGACAGCGACGACAACCTTGCCGATTTCACCCCACAGGAGAACCCCACCCCCGGGGTCGCCTCGGCCTCCGCGCCGGGGAGCGGTCCGCCTCCTTTCTCGGGACCCCGGCTCATCCTTCCCGATACGACGGTGTCCCACGGGGCGCGCATTGATCTTCCCGTGCGGCTGACCGGGGTCGCGGGCCAGGGCATTGTCGCCGTCGAGCTCTTCGTCGCCTATCACCCCGACCTGTTGACCGCCGCCCCGGCGGCGGTTGCCCGCACCGATATGACCTCCGGCTGGATCCTCCAAGAGAACAGGGTGGTGGGAACCGACTTCAATACCCTCAAAATCGGCCTGGCCTCCACGGGGGACCCGCTGGCGGAGGACGGAACCCTGGTGCTCCTCTCCTTCGACGCCGCGGACCTCCGACGGGTCACCACGGCCCCTCTCTATCTGACCCACGCCCAGCTCAACGACGGCACCCCGGAGGTCTCCAAGACCGATGGGAAACTTCGGTGGACGGGCGTCACCGGCACCCTGGAAGCCGATCCACTGCTCCTCTTCCCCGGGACGGGGTTGATCCTGATAGCCCGGGACGCCGACGAGGACCGGGACCCCGGGTCTTCCGACCTGCTGACGGTACGCCTTGAAGGCGGGGGCGACAGCGAGCTGGTGAACCTGGTCGAGATCGACGCCGGGACCGGGCTGTTTCGGGGCACCTTCAGTACCGTCCGCGGAACTCCCGTGCCCGGGAACGGACTGATCGAAGTGGGGCAGGGGAGCTCGGTAAACGCCTGCTACGACGATTCGCTGGACGCGGCTGGAGGTGTGTCGCTGCACTGCGTTTCGCTAGCGGTAGGGGGCGAGGATGGCCGCCTGGCCGCCACCTTCGCAGCCGAACCGGGCGATACCCTGCGGATTCTGGTGACCGACCCTGACCTCAACCTGGATCCCACGGTGCGCGAGCAGGTGGACGTGGAAGCCCGGCGCAACGCCGCCGGGAGTCCCCTCCTGGTAAGGTTGCAGGAGGCGGGCGTCGACGACAGCCGGTTTGCAGGTCGGCTGCCATTGGCTCCGACTGCGTCGGAGGGCGTCCTGGCCGTCGCCCGCAGCGACCGGGTCGAAGTGCGCTACGAGGACGCCCTCACCCTGACCGGTGTCCCGGAGGCGCGAACCGCTGCCACAACCATCGTCGGCCTCTTCGGCGACGCCGACGGCAACCGCCGGCTGCAGACCTTCGACGCCGCCCAGGTCCTGTCCCACGTGCTGGAGCCCTTCCTGACCGGTCTCGATTCACTGGCCGCCAACGTCGACGCCCGCGCCTTCGATTCCGCCGGCGGAAGCATCTCTCCCCTGGACGCCTCTCTCATCCTCCAGCATCGGGTTGGCCTGATCCGCCGATTCCCGGTCCAGGAGGACGAGGCAGACAACCATCCCCAAATTGCGCCCAGGCCGGGGACCAAGGGAGTTTCCCCCGTTCCCCGGCTTGCCCTGAGGGCCCATCCTGGCTATCTGGCCGTGTGGATGGCCGAGCGTTCAGCCGCCCCTTCAGGCCGCCTGATGCTGGAGGGAGCCCGCGGCCGGGTCGAATTGGGCCGCGACCTGGCGGAATTCCTGCTGGACTACCGCCACCTGGACGGCGGCACCCGAGTGGCCTTTGCCGGGGCGCGTCCCGCCCGCGGGGCGGGCGAGCTGCTGCGCTTCTACCCGGAGGCCGGGACACCACACGGGGCAGCTCGGCTGACCCAGGTCCACCTGGCCGATAATCACATCCTCTCCACCTCAGAGGGCTGGCCCACGGCAGTAGCCCCCGAGCCCGAGCACGCCGGCCGGCTCATCCTTCTGCCCAATCATCCCAATCCCTTCAATCTGCATACGGCCATCCCCTTCCGACTGGGGGCCCCGGGACCGGTGAGTCTGAGCATCCACAACAGCCTCGGCCAGTTGATCAGAGTAATCGACCAGGGCCACAGACTCCCCGGCGTCTATGAAATCGCCTGGGACGGAACCGACCAGGCGGGACGACCCCTGGCCAGCGGGCGCTACCAGGCCCTCCTGAGCACCGCCCAGGGCAAGCGCTCCATGGGGATTATGCTGCTGAAATAGTCCCCCGGGTTTCCGGGGATCCCCTTCCCCGAACTCAGCCACGGTCATGGCAGTGCAGACGTGGGCCCCCACGACCCCGATAGGCTGCCCACCGGCGATCCCCGTTTCAGTGCCGTCCATTATGCCGGCCCTTCTATCTTGGATCAACCCCGTCGGGTCCTTCCAAGCCTACCCGCGGGTTTCTTCACCAAATTACGGATTCCCCATGCGTTCCCGCCCGCCTGTAATTATATCACTGCGTTCCCACCCTTTTGTAATTATTTTTTGTTATGCGAGATGCGAGGAAAATAAAATGCCTTGAATGATGAGCACGAGGAAAGATCATGCAAACCGATCCCAGGCAACCATCCAGCTCTTCCGGGAAAAGGCCAGTCCCACCCAACCATCCGATAGCCATCGTGGGAATGGCCTGCCGCTTCCCCGGCGCCGAGGACCTCGCGTCCTTCTGGCGCTTGCTCGAGGCCGGCGGGAACGCGGTCAAGGAAGGCGTTCCAGGCTCCGGAGACGGGCGCTGGGGCCAGCTATTTCCCGAAGGCACGGTGCAGAGCGAATGTTGCCGTTACGGCGCCCTCGTCGACGACGTCGACCTGTTTGACGCGGAGTTTTTCCGGATCTCGCCGGTCGAGGCGCAACTTCTGGATCCGCAACAGCGGCTCATGCTGGAGACGAGTTGGCAAGCTCTCGAGGACGCGGGGATCGATCCCGAGGGACTGAGAGGAAGCCTTACCGGCGTCTACACAGGCATCAGCAACGACGAGTACCGCATGCTTGTTCTGGAGTCGAGCAAGCCCTCGGAGGCGGCCGGGTGCCTCTACGCCCTCAGCGGCACCAACCTCAACGGTGCCAGCGGCCGGGTCTCTTTCGTCATGGGTCTCATGGGACCGGCGAAGGCGGTGGACGCCGCCTGCGCGTCTTCCCTGGTGTCGGTCCATGACGCGGTAGCGGACCTTCAGCAGGGCAAGGCGGATCTGGCCATCGCAGGCGGCGTACAGGTCCTCCTGAATGGTCTCATCTACGAACTGCGCGCGGATGCGATGATGCTGTCTCCGGATGGGCAGTGCAAGACCTTCGACGCTTCCGCGAACGGTTACGTGCGGGGTGAGGGGTGCGGGATCGTGATCCTGAAGCGGCTGGAAGAGGCGGAGGCGGACGGCGACCGGATCTGGGCGGTGATCCGGGGCGCGGCGGTGAACAACGGCGGGGCCAGTACCGGACTGACGGTCCCCAACGCCCCGGCGCTGGAACAGGTGATGGAAGCGGCGCTGTCGCAGGCGGGAATCCCGCCGTCGGAAGTGGATTACCTGGAGGCGCACGGGACCGGTACGACGGTGGGCGATCCGATCGAGGTCAACGCCGTGACCACGGTCTATGGAAGGGGACGCGAACCGGACAAGCCCCTGCTGATCGGCTCGGTGAAAACCAACATCGGCCATTTGGAGTCGGCTGCAGGCGTGGCCGGGCTGATTAAGGCGGCACTGGTGCTGAAGCGGGGTGTGATTCCCCAACATCTCCACTTTCGGGATCCCGACCCGAGCCTCGACTGGGACCGGTTGCCATTGAAGGTGACATCGGACATGATGGACTTGCCGCCCCGCGGCGGACGGCCGCGGGCAGCTGGAGTGAATTCCTTCGGGATATCCGGGACCAACGCCCACCTTGTAGTGGAGGAGTACAGAGGCTCCAACGGGACGCCCGTCGATGATGGATGGGCCATGGGCCCGGCGCAGCCGGTGGCGATTGCGGTACCGGCGACCATGGCGGATCTGCCCCTGCCGGAGGGGGAGGTCCAGCCCCGGCGGACCCGTCTTCTTCCACTGTCGGGGAAATCCGAAGCGGCGCTGCGGGATTTGGGAGGGCGATACCTTGCATGGCTCGACGAACAGGCTGGGGAAACCGCCTCCCAAGGAGAAGCACTGCTTGCGGACATGGCGTGGACGGCGGGTGTGGGACGCAGTCATTTTGCCCACCGTGCAGGCGTCGTATTCAGCGATTCAGCGTCGCTGCGCCAGGGCCTGAGCGCACTTGCAGAGTCAGGCCGGGGACCTGCCGCCCAGTCACCATCCAAGGTCGCGTTTGTATATACGGGCCAGGGGAGCCAATGGGTAGGCATGGGACGGAGCCTCTATGAAAGCGAACCGGTGGTGCGCGCGGTCCTGGACCGCTGCGAGGCAGTCCTTCTCCGTGAAAGAGGGACCTCGCTGCTGGACGTGATGTTCGGCCGCCCTGGGGGGGAAGGGGAGCTCGGCCAAACGGAGTGGGAGCAGCCGGCCCTCTACGCCCTGGAGTGCGCCCTGACGGCGCTCTGGTCGAGCCTCGGTATCCGGCCCGACGTGGTCGTCGGACACAGCATCGGTGAACTGGCCGCGGCCCAGACGGCAGGGGTGCTCAGCCTCGAGGACGGGATGCGCTTCGCCGCCGTCCGGGGAACGCTGATGTCGCAGATGGGAGAGGGTGGAATGGCAGCGGTCTTCGCTTCGCCGGAGCTGGTGGCATCCGCGGTGGAAGCGGTAAACGCGGCCTCCTCCGACGCCGGGCTGAGCATCTCGGGTTACAATGGAACCCACCAGGTGGTAAGCGGCCCGATTGTGGACATTGAAGCGATCTCGAATCGATTCGAACAGGAGGGAGTGCGGGTCAGGCGTCTGAATACGACCAGGGCGTTCCACAGCGTGCTGGTCGAGCCCATCCTGGACGAACTGGAATCCTCCCTCGAAGGCATGGCGATCCAGCCTCCCTCCCTTACCGTGGTCAGCAATCTGACGGGCAGGGCGGTGGAACCGGGCCAGGCGCAGGACGGAACCTACTGGAGGCGGCATGCCCGGGAGCCGGTGGCATTCGCCCAGGGGGTCGAAACCTTGGGGGGCCTCGGGGTAGACGTGGTTCTGGAGATCGGCCCCCGGTCAGTGCTGGCTCCCATGGCGGCCTCCTCCTGGCCGGGGTCGCCAAGTACGCCCGCACCGGTGGTGCTGTCGAGCCTCAGCCCGCCATCGGGCGATGAAACTGAGTCCGAAAGCGGGGACGGTTTCGTGGGGGCGGTGGGGGAGGCCTACCAGGCGGGGCTCCCAATTCGTTTCGGGGGACTATTCGCGGGAGAAACGAGGCGACGGATCTCGCTGCCGGGCTATCCTTTCCAGCGCGAACGCCATTGGGTCGAGGCGCCCAAGGGGCCGAAGCGTGGTTCCGGCCATCCCCTGTTGGGCCTTCGGCACGAATCCGCCCGCGGCGAGATTACCTTCGAGACGGAGGTGTTCCCCTCTGATCCGGTGTGGATGAACGACCACCGGGTGTTCGGCAGAGTCGTGGCGCCGGGCGCCCTCTACGGGGCCATGGCCGCATCGGCCGCCACCGTCGAAGGAGTCGGGCCAGTGGTCGTAGAAAACATGCAGTTGCACAACCCCCTGGTCTTCGAGGAGGAGGACGGGACGAGTGAAGAAGGCCGGAAGATGCAGGTCGTGGTCGACGCTTCCGAGCAGGCGTCGTCGCCCGCTGTTCAGATCTTCAGCAAGGGAAGTGAAGGGGAATGGATGGTACATGTGGAAGGTAGCATGGCATCGGGTTCCCCGGCAGTGGAAGCCGGTGGGAGGATCGACCTGGAAAATCTGAAGTCCGGCCTGTCGCCGGTGGACCTGGCGGGCTACTACCGCCACAGGGCCAGTACCGGGGTCGATCTCGGCCCCTTCTTTCGCACGCTCGAGAAGGCCTGGTCCAGCCCTGGTGAGGCGTTGGGGGAGGTGTCACTGCCCGAATCTCTGACCAGGCACGGGCTTGATTTCCATCCGCTGGTGCTGGACGGGTGCTTCCAGGTCTTCGGCGTGGCGCGCAACCTGGCGGGGACCGAAGGTGGAGCCACCTATCTGCCGTTCGGCTGGGAACGGCTGTGGCTGGCGGGTCGGCTGCCCGATCGGGTCATCTGCCACGTGCGCCTGAGCGCGGCGTCCCGCGACGCAGAAGCGACTCCGGGTGAGCCGCCTGAAGTGCTGAGCGGAGAGCTGAAATTCTACGACCCGAACGGGGGTCCGCTGGGTGGCATCAGTGGGTACTCGGTGAAGCGGGCAACGCGGGAGGCGCTCCTGTCGGCAGTCCAGGGGGTGAAGGACCTGCTATACGAGGTGGTGTGGCGCGAGCGCGACCTTCCATCCGGGATAACACCTGCGGACTTCTTCCCGAGCCCCGCGGCGGTCGCGGAAGGCTCGCAGTTGTTCGCCGGCTACCTTACCGACGCGGGAGTCGACCCCGGGGACCGGGACGCCCTGCTGGAGGACCTAGAGCGCTGGTCGCGGTCCCGCGCGCTGGCGACGCTGGAAGAACTGGGCTGGCAGCGCCGGGCGGGCGAGACCGTGGACCCGGAGGAGTTGCGCAGCCAGTTGAATGTCCTCTCCGAGCACGAGCGCCTCTTCCGGCGGCTCTTCGAGATGCTCGCCAGGTCCGGCGTGGTGAAGGAGACAGACACCGGGTTCACGGTAGCCGTGGGACCCGAGGATCCGCTGCCGGGTGAAATGCCTGGCGATCTCGAGGAGTTCGCCTCGCGGATGGCCGACCGGCACCCCCACGGCCTTACCGAGATCGGGCTGTTCCGGCGCTCCGGCCGCGCGCTGGCCGAGGTGCTGCGCGGCGGCGCGGATCCCCTGACCCTGCTGTTCAGCAGCGGAGAACCGACGGCGGCAGATCTCTATCTGAAGGCGCCGGTGGCGCGCGCGGCAAACCGGATGCTGGCAGAAGCGGTGAGGGCGCTGGTGGCCTCCTTGCCCGCGGGCCGCCGGCTCAGGGTGATCGAGGTCGGGGCGGGGACAGGATCTGCGACTGCCTCCGTGCTTCCGGAGCTTCCTGAAGGACAGTTCGACTACGTCTACACGGATATCTCCGCGGGCTTCTTTGCCGAAGCGGAGGCGCGCTTCGGCGACGGCGGCGGCTGCATCGAGTACCGTCCGCTGGATATCGAGAAGGATCCGATCTCCCAGGGTTTCGACTCCCATGGTTACGACCTGCTGATCGCGTCCAACGTGCTGCACGCGACGCGCTACCTGGAAGAGACCCTGGGGCACTGCCGCGACCTTCTCGCGCCATCGGGACAGCTGGTGGCGCTGGAGAACCTGAGCGGTCTGGGCTGGATGGACCTCACCTTCGGCCAGTTGGACGGCTGGTGGCGATTCGCCGACGACTACCGCCCCCACCACGCCCTGGCGAGTCCCGCGGTGTGGCGCCAGGCACTCGGCAACGCGGGTTTCGAGGCGGTGGAAGTCCTGGGGCCGGATGAATCGGACCCCTCGCGGACGCCGGACAAAGGTGTGATCGTAGCCCAGGGCCCGGCGGAAGTTGCGGAGCCCACAGGTGTGTGGGTCCTGGCAGGTGACCAGGGAGGGCTGGCGGAAAAGCTGGCAACCGATCTGGCGGCGCGGAACCAGGCCGTGGTGCTGGCAAGCAGCGATGCGCCGGAAGAAAAGGGGCCGGTTGCGGGCGGCCCCGGTGTTTTCAGGACCGCCGTGGAAATGAATCGGCGCGAGTCCTGGCAATCACTCGTGACCAGTCTGCCCGACGACCTGCCACTCAGCGGGGTTGTGCATCTCGCGGGACTGGACGGTCACGGGGCACAGGCCACGACCGGGGAAATGGCGGAGGACGTAAGGCGGGCTGGAGCCAGCGCTCTGGCTCTGGTGCAGGGAGTCATCGACTCCGATGCTGTCCCTGCCAACGGCGTCTGGATGATCACGCGGGGCGCACAGCTGCTGGAGCGGGAGCGCGGCGGGGAACTCGCCGGGGCAACGCTCTGGGGCTTCGGCAAGGCCATTGCCCGGGAAGCGGCGCACCTGCAGCCGAAGATGATCGATCTGGACCCCGGCGAGATGGCGCCGGCACCGGACCTGGTCAGGGAACTCCTTTATCCTGATGCCGAGAATCACATCGCCTATCGGTCGGGTAGCCGTCGGGTGGCGCGCCTTGTCCGTTCGGGGGCCGAAGCGGAGCGGCTGTCCCTTCCCGAGGAGCCTGACTGGGTGCTGGCTCCGGACCCGGCAGGGGTGTTCGACAGACCTTATGTCCACCCGCTGCCTGCGCCTGCCCTCGAACCGAGGGAAGTTCGCGTAGCGGTCGAGGCGGCCGGGCTCAACTTCTGGGACGTGTTTCGGTCTCTCGGATTCATCGAAGAGGGCCTGCTGGGCAGGGAGATGTGCGGCCACATCCTCGAGGTGGGGTCCGAGGTGTCAACCGTCTCCGCAGGCGACCCTGTGGTCGGGTTGGGGTTCGGCGCCTTCGGGCCGCAAATGATCACAAGGGAAGAGTTGGTGGCGCCCGCGCCGTCGGGATTCTCGGTCTCCGGACTGGCCACGGTGCCAAGCGCATTCGTTTCCGCGGCGCTTTCCTTCGAGCTTTCTGGACTGGAGGCCGGTGAGCGGGTGCTGATTCACGCAGGCGCCGGCGGCGTCGGGCTGGCGGCAATTCAGCTGGTGCAGGCCGCTGGAGCTGAAGTCTTCGCCACCGCGAGCGCCCCGAAGCAGGCCTATCTCCGGTCATTGGGGGTGGAGCACATATTCGACAGCCGCAATACAGCCTTCGGCACGGAAATCCTCGAAGCAACCGGAGGCGCGGGCGTGGACGTGGTGCTCAACAGCCTTACGGGAGAGGGCTTCATCGACGCCAGTCTGTCCTGCCTCAGACAGGGCGGCAGGTTCGTCGAGATGGCCCGGAGGGACATCCTGAGCGAGGAGGAGATGGCGGCGGTGCGTCCGGATGTGGCCTACGCCATCCTCGAACTGGATGTCCTGAAAAAAACCGAGCCGGCGTGGGTAGGAAGGGTTCTCCGGGAGGTAATGGAGCGCCTTTCGGCCGGAGAGCTGAAACCGATCATTCACAGCAGGTGGCCACTGGCCGAGGCAGGGGCCGCGTTGAGCTTCATGCGATCTGCCCGGCACCTCGGGAAAATCGTCGTGACTCCGACGCCGCTTTTGAAGGGGAGGTTGAGACAGGACCGGACTTATCTGGTGACCGGTGGTCTGGGCGGGATCGGATGCGCCGTAGCCGGCTGGCTGGCCGACCACGGAGCAGGTGTAATCGTGCTGAATGGGCGCCGGCCTCCGGATGCCGAGGCCGAGGAGGCCATCGGCCATCTGCGCGAGCGCGGCCTGACGGTTCAGGTGGAACTCGCGGATGTGACCGACACCGCCGCCATTGACCAGATGTTGACGCGGATTGATGCGACGCTGCCGCCCCTTGGGGGAGTTATCCACAGTGTGGGCGTGCTGTCGGACGGCGCGCTTTCCAACCAGAGTTGGGAGCGATTCGAAACGGTGCTCTGGCCGAAGATTCTGGGCGCATGGCATCTCCACCGGGCCACAGAGGATCGCGATCTGGATCTCTTCATCCTCTTTTCGAGCCGAGTCGGGGTCATGGGCAATCCGGGCCAGGCGAACCACGCTGCAGCCAATGCCTTCCTGGATCAACTAGCCGGCCACCGCCGTGCGCAGGGACTTCCCGGACAGGCTATCGCCTGGGGGGCATGGTCGGAGATTGGCGAAGCCGCCGAACAACGGGATCGAATCGACCGGCAACGATCAGCACTGGGAGGCCGCTGGTTCACCCCGCAGCAGGGCCTGCAGGCATTCGACCAACTGGTGCGCCAGGATTCCACGGCTTCCGTGGTAATGGCGATGGACTGGTCGGTGTTCGAAGAGGCAGTGGAAGACCGTCCTCCATTTTTGGAGGACCTGCTGTCCGTCGCCTCGGACGACGAAGCCTCCCCGGCCTCGTCAGAGGACCTTCTGTCCCGCTTGCGGGAAGCACCGGCACGCGAGGAGCTGCTCGCCACTTTCCTGCAGCAGGAGGTGCAGGCGGTGCTGAGGCTTCCGACTGAGCCGGAGCCGACCGTGGGATTCTTCGATCTGGGAATGGATTCGCTGATGGCGGTAGAGTTGCGCAACCGCCTGAACCGGGCGTTTTCCGAGGAATACGTAGTCCCCAACACCGTTGTGTTCGACTACCCGGATATCGCCGCTCTCGCGCGGCATCTGGCCGGGGAACTGGGCGAGACCGGCAGTGCCCCCGCCCCTCAGATTCAACCTCAGCCGGAGCCCCGACCGACGGTGCATGGCGAGGAGGACGGCATCGCCATCGTAGGCATGGCGTGCCGGTTCCCCGGCGCACCGGACCTCCCGGCATTCTGGCACCAGCTCGAAGCTGGCGCAGACGCGGTGACGGACGGACGCGGAGATTCCGGGTCCTGGGCCGATCTCGCCGAGGATCTTCCCGCCGATTACGCCGCATACCGCCAGGGCGGGTTCGTGGAAGGGCTCGAGCAATTCGACTCGAGGTTCTTTCGGATCGCCCCGATCGAGGCGCGCCTGATGGATCCACGGCAGCGGATGCTGCTGGAGACGAGCTGGCAGGCCCTCGAGGATGCGGGGATTGACCCGGACCGGTTGCGGGGCAGCCGGACCGGGATATACGCCGGCATTTCCACCAGCGAGTACCGGGACTTAATGGCCGGCGGCGACTACGGGGTCAGCTACCTGGGTACCGCGGGGAGCATGACCGTCGGACGGGTTTCCTTCGCCCTGGGTCTGGAAGGGCCCACGATACCGGTTGAGCTCAACTGCGCCTCATCACTGGTGGCGGTGCACTATGCCGTCTCCGCGTTGCAGCAGGGCGAAGTGGACATGGCCCTGGTAGGAGGCGCACAGGCGGTTCTGTCGCCTGATTTGACCCGGGAGATGGCAGAGTTGGGAATGTTGTCGGCGAGCGGAAGGTGCAGGGCCTTCGATGCCGCTGCCGACGGCTTCGTGCGGAGTGAAGGCTGCGGAATGATCGTTCTTAAGCGATTGAGCGAGGCAGAGGCCGACGGCGACCGCATCTGGGGGGTGATTCTCGGGTCGGCGGTCAACCAGAACGGGGCGAGCGCCGGACCCACGGTGCCGAACGGTCCGGCGCAGGAGCGGGTGATCGAGGAGGCGCTGAAGCGGGGGGGCGTTGCCCCGGAGGAAGTGGATTACCTGGAAGCCCACGGTTCCGGGTCGGGCTTTGGCGACCCGATCGAGGTGCAGGCCGAGGCCGCGGTATACGGCAGGGACCGGGAAGCGGACCGTCCGCTTTTGATCGGCTCGGTGAAGACCAACATCGGCCACCTGGAGCCGGCCGCCGGGGTTGCGAGCCTGATCAAGACCGTGCTGGCCATGAAGCGGGGAGTAATTCCGCCCAACCTGCACTTCCGCGACCCGAACCCGCACCTGGACTGGGACCAGCTTCCGGTGCGGGTGGTGGCCGCCGTGACGGACTGGCCGAGCAACAACGGACGACCGCCGCGCGCGGGGGTGAGTGCCTTCGGGATTTCGGGCACGAACTCCCACGTCGTTGTGGAGGGATACGGAGAAGAGACCGGAGTCGAATCGAGTGACGGGTTCCTGCCCAGGGGCACTGCGCGAGAAATAACCGTTTCCCTGCCGGAGCCGATGGCGGACCTGACGCTGTCAGAGGAAGAGTTCCGGGGGCGGGGAACGCGGGTGCTGCCCCTGTCGGGCAAGGCGGAGGGCGCCCTGCGGGCATTGGCCGGGGCTTATCTGTCCTGGCTCGAAGAGCGCGCTGAAGAGCTTGCCGATGCGGGGACCGCGGAAACCGTGCTGGCGGACATGGCGTGGACTGCGGGCATGGGACGCAGTCATTTCGATTGCCGCGCCAGCGTGGTGTTCCGCGATGTCGAGTCGCTGCGCGACGGACTGAAGACCATCGCGGAGGCGGATGAGCGGCCGCAGCCGCAACCGCCCACCAAGGTGGCGTTCGCCTACGGCGGAGAGGGCAGCCAGTGGGTCGGCGTGGGTCAGGACCTCTACGAAAGCGAGCCGGTGGCCCGGGCGGTGCTCGATCGCTGCGACGCTCAACTGCGGGAAGATCGAGGCGCTTCGCTTCTGGAGGTAATGTTCGGCCGGGCAGGAACGGAGGGAGCTCTTGACGACCCGGAGTGGACTCAGCCAGCTCTGTACGCGCTGGAGTGCGCCCTTACCGCGCTGTGGGCGAGCGTGGGGATTCGGCCTGGCGCGGTGGTCGGGCAGGGCGTTGGGGAGGTCGCGGCAGCGCAGGCAGCGGGGTTGTTCTCCCTGGAGGAAGGGTTGCGGTTGGCAGGGACCCGGAACGCAAAGCACCCACTGGAAAGGATCGCGGTTGCGCCGCCATCCATCCCCCTGGTGAGCAGTGTGTCGGGACGGGTGATAAAGGAAGAGGATGCGCCCGACGATGCGTACTGGCAGCGGCAGGCGCGTGAGTCGATGGCGTTTGGCCAATGCCTTGAAACCCTGGCCGAGCTGGGCGTGCAGGCCATCGTGGAAATCGCCCCGGAAGCGGTGTTGGGGCCGATGGTCGCCCGCTCCCGGACCCAGTCCGCCGACGCTGTCGAGACGCCGGTCGTGCTGTCCAGCCTGCGGCCGGACTGTCAGTGGGGCGACGGCTTCGTCGCATCGGTTGCGCAAGCGTACCAGGCTGGAATGGCGATTTCCTTCGCAGGGTTGTTCGCCGGAGAGACGCGGCGCCGGGTCTCGCTGCCGGGCTATCCGTTTCAGCGGCGCCGCCACTGGATCGAGGCGGGGGCGGATTCGAGTACGGAGGGTTGACGCATCAGGGCCCTTTTGCTATTTTGTCATTCTGTCTTTTTTTTGGAGCCATATTTTCTACCACCATTTATTTTCTTCCACCATTTAGAAAGGAAAATGAAAATGTCCTCAACCGGAGACCGCCTCAGAAAGCTCATCGACGAAAACATCGAGGTAGACGGGAAGCCAATAGATGTGCCCCAGGATCTGAATTTCAGCCTCGTAGAGGCAGGGGTTCCCTCCACGGATCTCGTTGCGTTCGCTAAATTGGTATCTCAGGAGTTCAACGTTACCTTCACTGTCGAACACTGCACGCAGCTCAAAAGCGTCCAGGAAGTGGTTGAGCTCATCGATTCCCAGGCAGGTTAAACCCTGGGACGGGGCATCCACCGCAACGGAAACCGGCGGCTTCCCAGGCAGCCACTCATTGCCTGGGAAGCCGCCGGTTTTATTTGAAGAGGTAGTGCTCTGACATATGCCTGGTTCCGGCGGCGATTGCTGGTGGGCTCCCTTCCGCGAAATCGGCGGCGCCAAGATCCTGCACGTCGACTTGTGCGCTCACGGCCTCCGCGAGGCTCATGCCTGGAGGTGGCTGGACGAGGAAGAGAAGGCGCGCTGGAGACGCTACCGGCACGACGGTGCCCGCCGTCGATTTGCCTTGTGTCGTGGGGCGCTCCGCGCCATCCTTTGCCGGCGACTGGGGTGCAGCAACGAAGAGCTGGCCTTCGCTGCCTCCGATCACGGAAAGCCCTACGCGGTAGTGCAGGGAAGGACGGCTTCCATCAGCTTCAACCTCAGCCACAGCGGAAGACATGGCTTGGTTGCCCTGGCGGAGGCAGGACGGCTGGGTGTGGACGTGGAGGAGCGCGGCTCCAGGTCCCATCTCGATGAATTGATCGGGACCACTCTGGGTCCCCGTGAAAAAGCCGAACTGGAAGGGGCGAGCGAAAGCCGCAAGCTTCACATGTTTTATTATTTCTGGACACTGAAGGAAGCGCTCATCAAGGCGTTGGGAACCGGGCTCTCTCAAGACATGTCCGGGTTCGAAATCCCGCCTGCCATGCGCCGCGGCACCAGGACCGCCGTATTCCAGTTTCCTCACCTTCCTGCGGTCAGGTGGCGGCTGCAAACTCTCGGCAACGAACGTTTTGCCGCCGCCCTTGCCCATGAACTGGACCCGGACTCACCTTGAAGACGACTCGAGAAACCGAGTGGGAAATTCCCGAGCCTTTTTCCACCAGCGACGTCCAGGTGGACGACGACACCATCATTACTTTGCGGCGTCATGGGAATCCGGAGGGTCCGCGTCTTCTTTTGAGTCACGGAAACGGTCTCGCCATTGACCTCTACTACCCTTTCTGGTCTCTCCTTACCGAGGATTACGACCTGATAATTTACGATCTCCGCAACCACGGATGGAATGCCGTCAGCCCCCCGCAAAACCACAACGTTCCCACATTCGTCAGGGACCACGCCATTATTCTCGAAGCTATCGACCGCAACTACGGGGAAAAACCGAGAGTAGGGGTGTTTCACTCGGTCTCGGCGCTGACGACGCTCCTGTCACCGGCCAAAGGCAGCGGATTCTCGGCCTACGTTCTGTTCGATCCGCCCCTGTGCAAGCGCGGTGCCAGCTATGAAGAATTCGATGCGGCGGCCGAGCGGTTGGCGGCAATGACCCGGCGGCGCACTCCTCGATTCCGCACCATGGAGGAGTTTACCGATATTCTCCCCTACATTCCGACCTTCCAGCGCGCCGTGCCCGGGGTCTTCGACCTCGTAGCCAGGACCACCCTGCGCGAATGCGAGGATGGTCAAGGTTATGAACTGCGCTGTCCGCGTGAATACGAGGCGCAGATCGTGGATTACGCCGCCCCATTTGCCGTGCTGGTGGATTTTGCGGCCTTACGTTGCCCGATCAAGGTCATCGGCGCAGATCCCACCTTGCCGTTCTCGTACCTGCCGACCCTGGACCTCAGTCACATCCTGACCGTTGACTACGATTTCCTGCCGGAAACGACGCACCTCCTGCAACTGGAACAACCGGAGGAGTGCGTGAACTTGATGCGCGACTTCATCGACCAGGCCGCGCGGGCCTGACCCACCATTCCCCTACCTGGTCACCTGAACCGTAACGATGTCCAGGCCGTGATACTTCTGGTGCCGCACCGAGGAAGCGTAGTGCCTCAAAAGGCGGAACGACAGCTCCCTCTCGTCGACGGTTTCGCTCTGCTCGTCCAGGCAGGCAAGGCGGTCCTCCAGGTTCTCCTCCTCGAAAACCGCCATGAATTCCATCTCCACGGCCCCTCCCTCGGGGCGCGCCACAACGATCAGACGCGGGGCCTCGCCCGCCGGGTACTCGTCCCCCGGCTGCAGCAAACTCACGAGGGTCTCCTCTCCCGCGGAGCGCAGGCGCTCGGTCGCGGTTGAATCCCAGCCCACCCGGCCGGCAACTTCCTGGAGAAAGGCGTCGATCCGGGAAAGGTCGGATAACATCAGGCTCACCTCCAGGCGCCGGCTCCTGGGTTTGGTCAGTTCCATGAAAGCGGTAAGGGCGATCGCCGTCACCGTTCCCATGGTCATGCCGTTGCCGAGCAACGTTCCCCAGGGACTGCCCAGGATTTCCTCCAGAATGTTATGGTGATTCATGCCCAGGCCGACCGAGAACGCCAGCCCCGCCACGATGGCCTTCTGCGGATCCAGGCCCGCCCGCGCAAGGGTCTGGATCCCTTCTACGAAGAACAAGCCGAGCGCGATCAGCAGGAAGGCCCCCATGACCGGGCTGGGAATGGCCAGAAGCACACCGGTCACTTTGGGAAAGAAGGCCAGTGCCACCAGAATTCCCCCCATGGCATACCCGACGCGGCGGGCGGCAACTCCGGTCAGATTGATGAGTGAGGCGGTGAGGGAGGAGTAGGAGGTCGTCGGAGGCGTCCCCGCAAGGCCCGACATGAGGATGCCCGCCCCATTGGCGTAGATCGATCCCTGAATCAGGCGGAAATCAGTGGCTCCGGGCCTTATCCTCGCCGCCTGCTGGGCGACCATGCCGTCGCTGATGTTCTTGATCGATTGCACCAGGATCACGATCAGAAACATGGGCAGGAGGGCCCAGAATCCCGGTGTCGGCTTCAGTTCCAGTCCCGGGAACACGCTGTCGGGGACTCCGCTCCAGGGAGCAGCCTCGAGGAGGCTGAAGTCGTATAATCCGAACGGCACCGCGGCCAGGCAGCCAGCGAAAATCCCGATCAGCAGCGACCAGGGCCGCCAGGTCCGGGGTGCCCGCAGCATCATCATCGTCGATACGAGCAGGGTCACCGCGGCCACGCCCGGACCCGCGGACACAGGTGCTCCTTCGGGTACTTCCACCAGCCGGTCGAATGCGATGGGCAGGACCATGGCCGCGATCAGCATGAGCACGGTGCCGGAGACGACCGGGGTAATGATGCGCCGCAACAACGGCAGCCACGCCGCAACCGCAAGGTAGAGGAGAGAGGAAACGACTACGAGGCTCGCCAGCATGGCCGGACCGCCCTCCTCCAGAGCCAGGACCGAAACCGCGATGAAGTTGGGTGTCACTCCCGTAATGAGCAGGTGCCCGCCGCCCAGCCGTCCGATTCTCGCCGCCTGCAAGACGGTGGCTGCACCGGTGATGATCAGGGCGCAGAAGACCGCCCATGGCATCAGGCGTTCGTCCTGGCCGGCCGCCAGGAGAGTAATGGCCACTATCAACACCGTCGGTGCCAGGACGATCATGATTCCCTGGACTCCCACCATCAGGGCCAGCAATGGCGGACAGGGATCGTCCGGTTGGTAGCGGATGTCGGCCTTAGAGTGGGCGGATGTCAATCGAGGTCTCCAATACGGGCTTCGGAGGCGCAGCGCTTCCTCACCGGGAAGGGTTTTCGGGTGGGGATGGGCAGACTGTGGCTGCTGCAGGGAAGTTCCCGAACCAGATACGGCGGATGCCCCCCGCGTAGGCCAGGACCAGAACCCCGGTCACCAGGAGGATGATCAGCGCGAAGGCCAGGTGGGGATCGACAGACCATTCCACCGCCAGGGTCTGTCCCCAAATCACCAGGGGCAGATGTCCAAAGTATATCCAAAGGGCGGCATCCGCCACATAACGCGACCAGGGGCGATCGCGGTCCGCAATCCAGCGGAACAGTCCCATCATCCCGAAACACGCGAGCCAGGCATAGACCACTTGCAAGGCTGCCGCCGAGAAAGGCACCCACGGTTCATCCGGGTCAATGACGCCGAAGCTGCCCGCATACAGAATGGCCAGGGCCATAGGCATGATGACCAGAAGCCCCAGGGGCAACCCTGCCGTCCACCACCGCCGAACTTCAATGCCCCGCTGGTGAAGAAACACACCCAGGAGAAAGCAAATCAGGAAATAGGCGAGGATGGCGGGTGCGGGCATGATCTCCCCCGGGAAGTCGGCACCAAGGGTCTGTCCCATGAAGTACTGGGGCACCGCCGGCAGCAGGAGGAGCAGCCACCACAGGCGATGGCGGAAGCGCAAACCCATCCTTGCAACCAGGGCGAACCATGCCACCATCAACAACTGATACCAGAATATCCAGAGATGATAGAAATGTTCGGGCCAGGTGAAGGATTTAAGGTCGAACCCCGCAAAAGCCCAGTGCGTGAGTGGAACGATGGTGAACATCCCGATCAGCAAGGGCAGGACCAGAAGCTCGATCCCGTCCATGGCGATTTCCCGCAGTCCCCTGTGCTGCCATCGAGAGGCGGTGAAGAACCCGCTGAGCACGAAAAACAGGGGCATCGCGAACCCGTTGATGGCGCTGAGGATGTAAACGTAGATGTTGGCGGAGAGTCCCCTCTCCCAGGCGTAGGGGTGGGTCACCGGCCAGAAGCCGAAGAAAGGAATCAGGAAGGAGGAGGCGTGCAGAACCACCGCCAGCAGCAGGACCACCCCGCGCAAGGCTTGCAGACCGCGGTGCCCTGCAATCCCGTCGGAGTTCACATCCTTGCGGCCGGATTCTCCCGCCTTTTCCGCCATCTTCGAATTCCTGAGTCAGCCAGGGAGGTCTGACCACCGTCAGCTGGAACAGGCTTTCTTCCCGGAAGGGTGGCCAGGCCCAAATTGGTCAAGTCCGAAAGCGAGCGCAATACCTCAGGCTGGAATGCCTCGGCGGAGGGGATTCCATTTTCATCCCGAGACATTCCACCGGTGTCCTGCCGGCCCCGGTCCCCTGCGGACCGCGGGCACCCCGGAACCTGTCGGACGGGGAGTTGGGAATCTCGACAAGGGTGGATTCCCATGAGCCGGCCACAGGCAGGGTGAGTCAGGAATCATCGGCCATCCGAATGCGCCCCGCACTCCTCATGCGGAAGCGGACCCTGGCAAACCATCAGGGGGCGAACCGGTACACCACCGGCAACTGCGCCGGGTCGGTTACCTCCGGGTCCGGGTGGTGATATATGTTGATGCGCCCGGTGCCGCAGTCGCCGAAATCATCGCATGAGAGAACGCCCAGGAGGCCCTGGAAGCCCTCGGTGGCTCCGACTTCCCGTCGCAGCTCGGCTCGATCCACATACATCTTCCCGCCTTCCACCACGGCAACGGATCGGATGGCACTCAGAAGCAGGGTGGTGGAGTCGTAGGAATGGGCCCAGTACGGAGTGCCCGGAGACCCACCGTGAGCGGCCATGTATGCTGCGAGCACCTCCTCCACCTGCTTCCCGGTTGCAGCATTGACGTTGGACCCCAGATCGGTCTCCGGCCCCGCAAAGTAGATTCCCGCGGACTGCGGGGTGGCGAGGAACTCGGAAACGAACAGGGCCGCCCCGGTGATGAGGGTCACTCCTTCCAGGCCATCGAACTCCCGGGTCTGCGCCGCGAAGGGGGTGCCCTCCCGGTCGAACAGGGGGAAGAAGATGCCGTCGGGGCCGGCTTCCGCGAATTGCGAAAGTACGGAGGTCATGACAGTTTCCCCCTTATCGATCCGGGCGGTGGCCGCGATCTCACCACCGAGACCGCGGAAGGCATCGCCGAAGGCGCTCACCAGCCCCGCGGTGTAAGGGTCGCCGTCGTCGACTGCGGCCATGCGGCGCAGCCCCAGCTCCGAGTAGGCGAAATCGGCCACGGCGCGGGCCTGGTAGAGATCGTTGATGGAAACGCGAAAATAGCCGGGATGGTAGTCGGAATTGGCGTTGCCGGCGAGATCGGAAGTTAGTGCGGGCGAGGTATTGGATGGCGAGATCATCACCAGGCCCGCCGCGCTGACAAGGGGCGAAGCCGCAACCGCCGCGGCCGAGCAGTTCGTGCCGATCACTCCCAGCACCCGGGCTTCGCCGGTGATCCGCTCGGCGCCGGCGCTGCCGCCCTCCGGCGAGCACATGGCATCAACGGGGTCTCCCAGATCGATTTCACGCCCGTGGATGCCGCCGAAGTCGCGAACCGCCAGCTCGATGCTGTAACGCGAAGCCGTCCCAAGGGAGGGAACGATGGTCTGGGAGAGCAACGAACGAATCTGCACCCCCTCATCCTTGCCAATCTCAACCGCACCGAGGGGACCGGCTTCGAACCGCGGAGAAACAGGATCGCGGTCGGAGCAGGAGCCCAGGACCAGAGTAGATGCGAAGGTGAAAGTGAGTGTCAATGAAGATTTCATGTCGCCCTCCTAGGCGAATTCGGGTAACACCTGCACCCGGCGACGGTCGATATGACCTCCCGGTGGTCTGCCGTCCAATCCGGGAACTGCCAGGTCGGATAAAAGGTTGTGCCAAACTCGAATGCGACAGAGTTCCTGATCACTTGAGAAAGAGAAGAGGCCGGGACTGTACCCCACGGGGAAAATCCAGGCGGTCGAAAAGACCCCGGTCCCCGGGTTCCGCCATCCCCTTCGCGGACATCCCATAGGACCCGGCGGGAGCCGGCTTCCCGGTGCCGATCCGCCAACCTTCGCAGCGGCTGCCCCGGCAAACTCCTGGTAATCAGCCGCACCTGACACCGGCTCGGACAAGGGGGAAAATATCATGGTGTCAGCTTTATTTGAAGGAAATTTTCACGTTTTCCAAAATTTTGGGACATCCCTCGGGCTTCGATTTCGACCGCCTGGTTCTTCTTTCTCCTCTGTCCAGCTTAACAGCCGGGCCAGGCCTGACTCCCGATCTTTACCCCGAGGCAAATTCTGTTGTTCGGAGGCGCATTGCCAATTTGGTTTCATTTGTGCATCTACGCAACGATTGTGATCTGAAAACAGTTATTTTATCTTGATACTACCCCTGAACAGTTCAGCTTGCAATGGAACCATGCGCATGTGACTTGATGACCGTCCCGCTCCTGAAACAGCTGCCAAGCCGACCCCTGGAGCGCCTGCCCCCTCCACCACCACTGCGACGCAGTGGTCGATCAAGTCCACGAGGATGGTTGATGAAGGTTCGATGGAACTATCTCCCGGCGTTGCTGTTACCCGCCATCGCCGGCTATCTCGTCTCCGCCTGCTCTCTCGCACCAGGCCGAAACTCTCCGGTCCTCGATCCGGTTGCGGGACTACCCGACGAGTTTGCCGGCAGTAAAATCGACGGGGCCTACGAACCACTGGAGTGGTGGAAAACATTCGCCGACCCAGTCCTCGACCAGGTAATCGAGGAGGTGATATTTTCGAACTTCGACCTGGACGAGGCGGTCGCCCGGGTCAATCAGGCCAGGGCGAGGGAACGCATCGCCAAAGCTCCGGCGTTTCCGTCGATTCAGTCGACTGTCGGCGTCAACGACTTCAATGCGCCAACGAATGCAGGAATCGGAGCGCAACTGGACGAATTGGGGTTGGGTTCGGACTCCGAAAGCGCATCCGGCATCGTTCTTCCCGACCGGCTCGGCCTGACTGCCTACAACGCCGACGTGGAATTCGCCTACGAACTCGACTTCTGGGGCCGCAATCGCAACGACGCCGCCGCGGCTGGAGCGGCACGGCTGGCCTCGGAGTGGGACTACCTGAATGCCCGAATGGGGGTGATGGCCGAAACCGTGCGGACTTACCTGGAGATCGTAAGCCTGCGCCATCAACAGAGACTCGCAGAGAAAATCGTGGAGATCTTTCAACAGCTGGAGTCGCTGGCCGAATCTCGCTACGATCGCGGGCTCATCGATGCGCGCGGTCTGCGTCTGGCGCGCCGGGGCCTGCGCGACGCCCAGGCCAGGCTGCCGCAGGTCGAATCTCTGCGGGCGGATGCCGAAGGGCGGCTCTGGGTGCTTATGGGAGGTCACCGCCAACACATCGCAGATTCGCTTCCCAGTTCCCTGGCTGCATCTTCCGTTCTCCAGCCTGTCCCCACTGGTATCCCGGCCGATCTCCTGGTGCAGCGGCCCGACGTCGGCGCGGCATGGCAGCGGGTGACAGCTGCCAGATTCACCGTTGGCGCCCGCCGCGCGGATCTGCTCCCAAGATTGTCCCTGCAAGGTTCCATTGGCCTCCAGAGCACCGACTCGGGCGAGTGGTTCGACCCGGATCAGTGGTTCCGAAACCTCAGCATGAACCTGCTCGGGCCGGTATTCCAGGGTGGGCGGCTGCGCGGCAACGTGGCACTCGCAGAAGCCAGGCTGAACGAAACGGCGGCGGCCTTCGGACGTTCGGTGGTGACCGCGGTCAACGAGGTTGAGACCGCTCTCACAGGACTGGAGGCCAGCCGGCGCCGTCATTCCCTGCTGGCTTCAATCGCGCGGGAAGCCAAAGCTGAATCCGACCTTCAGGAGCTTCGCTATGCTGCGGGAGTGGGGGATTACGAGGCTTTCCTCGAAGCCTCGCAATCCTTCCTGATCGCGCAATCGGTGCAGGCGGCGGCAAACCGCGACCTGGGTTTCGCCCGCCTTGCACTGCACCGGGCCCTGGGAGGCTCGTGGACGGCCCACGACAGAAGGTCCGTCCGGCAGGACAACGCCGCCCCCACCCAGTTTCTTCCGACCTCCACGGAGTAAATCGCCATGTCCCGCATTCTCAGCTTTATTTTAGCCGGCGCCATTATCGTGGTCTCCGCGGCCCTGGCGGCTTTTCTGGTCTCGCTGGCCCCCGAGCCGGCCCGCACCGATCCGCCGCCCCAAACGCCGTTCGCGCAGACCGGTCTGGTCAGCGCCGGTTCCGGCCCCATACCCGTATCCGGGGCCGGAACCGTAAGGCCAGGCGCCGAGATCGATGTCGCACCGCAAGTGGGCGGCAAAATCGTCTGGGTGGATCCGGGATTCCAGAGCGGCGGCCGGGTGGAGGCGGGCCAGGCGGTTTTTCGCATCGAAGAGGCGGACTATCGCTACCGGGTGATGGAGGCCGAGGCCAATCTCGCCGCACGACGTGTGGCCCTGCTCGAAGAGGAGGAACGAGCGGCCATCGCCCGCGATCAGTACGAGCTCTACTCCCAGCGGCATGAGGGTGGGGATTCTCCGCCACCAGCCAGTCCCCTCACGC
The DNA here is from genome assembly GCA_965208105.1 of Candidatus Latescibacterota bacterium. Classification (GTDB taxonomy): domain Bacteria; phylum Latescibacterota; class UBA2968; order UBA8231; family UBA8231. The sequence goes on along the minus strand of OZ242318.1, from coordinate 4,062,161 downwards.
TGAGGGAGCCCCAGTTAAAGGCCGCCCGTGCCGCGCTGAAGCGCGAAGAAGCCCGCCTCGCCGAGGCCAATCTCGCCCTTCACAGAACCAGGGTAACCGTCCCCTTCGCCGGCTTCGTGCGCGAAGAATCCGCCGAAGTGGGACGAATCGTCACCTCCGGCCAGCCGGTCGGGAAACTTTTCGCCGCGGATGCCGTCGAAGTGGTCGTGCCCTTGTCCGATGCCGACGCCGACCTGATCCCGGGGCTTTGGGAACTCAAGCCCGGCGATGGGGACCGGCGCGTGGCAGCCCGGGTGGTCACCCGATACGGCGGCGGGAGTCATGCCCGGGATGGCTACGTCGACCGGGCCGAGGCATCCCTCGACCAGCAAACCCGCACCATCGACGTGATCGTGCGCGTTCCGAACCCGTTTTCCGCTAGCGGCCCGGCGGCCCGTTCCGGTGGCTCCGGCGGCATCCCGCCGTTGCTGGTGGGCGCCTTCGTGGAGGTGGAGATCGAAGGCGTTGCACTGGACAGCTACTTCAAGGTGCCTCGAGCAGCATTGCGCCCGGGGAACGTGGTATGGCTGGTGGATGAAGCCGGGGCGGTGAGTATCGTTCCGGTACGGGTGCTGCAGCGCGCCGACGATCGGGTAATCGTGACCGGTAATCTCGAAAGCGGCGGGGCGGTGATCACCGGTGGGATCCTGTTTGCCACCGAAGGCATGCGGGTCCAGACAGAAATCGACTCCACACCATGAGTACAGACAACGGCAATCACAGCGAACCAGCCGGCCCCATCGCCTACATGGCAGGGAATGGCGTAGCCGCCAATCTGCTGATGTGGGCCATCATCGCCGCAGGGCTGGTGTCGCTGACCAGTATCGAGCGGGAAGCCTGGCCCACCACCCCTTTCTACCATATCGAAGTCTCGATGGCCTATCCCGGCGCCACACCGGAGGAGATCGAGGAGTCGATCGTCGTCAAGATCGAGGACCAGGTCAGCGGGCTGGATGACGTGAAGGCTGTCAAGTCCGTAGCAGCCCCGGGCATGGCCTCCGTGCGGGTTCAAATGGATTTCGATACGGACATGGCACGGGCGCTGGATGATATCGAATCTGCTGTCAATCGCATACAGTTCTTCCCGGCCGGCGCCGAACGTCCGCGGTTCCGGGAGATGACCAACCGCCAGAGCATGATGCGGCTCATCGTTTACGGCGACGTCTCCGAGCGCGCGCTGAAGGAACTGGCCTACCAGATCGAGGACGACCTCACCACGCTTCCCTCCGTCTCCCAGGTCGAGGTCAGCGGTGTCCGGAGATACGAGATCTCCATCGAGGTTCCCCTGCACCGGCTGAGAGCCCTCGGACTCACGCTCACCGACATCGCCCACACGATTCGCCGGAGTTCCCTGGAACTGTCCGCTGGCAGCATCGATACCCGGGAATCCCAGGTGAGGGTCCGCACCCTCGGCCAGAACTACGACCAGCAGGACTTCGAGGAGATCGTCCTTCTCAGCGGCCGTGACGGCACGGTCCTGCGCCTTGGAGATATCGCCGAGGTCCGCGACGGTTTCCAGGAAGCCGACCTGATCGTCCGGCATCAGAACCATCCCGCCGTCTTCGTCGAGGTCTACCGGGCCGAAGGCGAGCAGGTGATGGACGTGGCCACCACCGTCCGCGAGCACCTGGCGGAGGAGGTGATCCCGGCCCTGCCGGACGGCGTGGGCGTCACCATGTGGAACGACGAATCCCAGGTCTATGAGGAACGCGCCGATCTTCTCCTCAAGAACGGGATCCTGGGCCTGTTGCTGGTGCTGATCGCACTCAGCCTGTTCCTTGAAATAAGACTCGCGCTCTGGGTCGCCGTGGGCCTCGCCGTTTCGGGTATCGGCGCCCTCGCCATCATGATGGCATTCGACGTGGCGATCAACACCATCAGCCTGTTCTCCTTCGTCCTCGCCATAGGGATCGTCGTCGACGACGCCATCGTCGTGGCCGAGCACATTCGATACGAACGCAAGCGGGGAACACCAGGGGTCACGGCCGCGATCCGCGGCGTGCGGCGGATCAAGGTGCCGTTGACGTTCGCAGTCCTCACGTCGGTAGTGGCCTTCGTCCCGTTGCTGTTCATCCCGGGTGGCGTCGGTGACGTATGGCGGGCCCTGCCGATCATCATGATCGCCATGCTGCTGGTTTCCCTGGTCGAATCGCTGCTGGTGCTGCCCAACCACCTTTCCCACCTGCACGGCCCGGAGTGGGTGCCGGCCAATGCCTTCGACCGGTTCTTCGCGCGGCTCCAGGGGCGCGTTGACGCGCTGCTGAACAGGTTCGTGCAAGGGCCTCTGGACCGCGCCCTGCGGTTCGCCACCGACCAGCCCGGGGTGACCATGGCGGCGGCCGTGGGAATGCTCGTGCTGAGCATCTCCCTGTTGCCCGCGGGGATCGTTCCTACCACGCTGGCCGCTGACGTGGAGGGGGATATCGCGACGGTCGTCCTGGAGATGCCCGACGGGGCGACCGCTCCGAGGACGTACGAGGTGGCGCAGGAACTGGAGGCCGCAGGCCACCGGGTCATCGAACGACTCTCGCGCGGCCGGCCCGGGGACGCGCCACCGCTGCTGACCGGCGTAACGGTGACCGTCGGACAGGGATCGAGACTCGAGGGCGGGCTCAATCCGGAGCCGACCCTCAATCCGCAAGCCAACATCGCCACCATCGAGTTCAAACTTCTGGGCGCCCAACAGAGAGAAATCTCCACCGGAGAGGTCGTGCAGGCATGGCGGGAGGAAGTGGGCGTGCTGCCCTACGTACGCGGCATCACATTCAGCGGCGAGGTCTTCGACCTGGGCAACCCGGTGGAGGCCGTGTTGTCGCATCCGGACCCGGAGCGCCTTGCCCGGATTGCAGACTCCGTGGTCGATGGACTCCGCGGGGTGGGAGGCGTCTACGACATACGTTCGGACCACGCCCCGGGCATCCCGGAGGTGCAACTGGAGCTGCGGCCGGAAGCGCGAACCCTCGGCCTGACGCTCGAGGAGCTGGCGGGGCAGGCGCGGGCGGCGTTCTTCGGCGCAGAGGCCGTTCGGGTGCAGCGCGGCCGGGAAGAGGTCCGGGTCTACGTGCGCCTGCCCGAAGACGAGCGGGATTCGATCACCGATGTCGAAAGCTATCTGGTCCGCACGCCGGGCGGGGCCGAGGTCCCGGTCATGAGTGTGGCCTCCCTGAACCCGGGAGTGTCGCCGCCGGCCATTCGACGCAAGGACGGCCAGCGCGTCGTCACGGTCACTGCGGACGTGGATGCTTCGGTGATTTCAGGCGACGCAGCCAACGACATCCTGGCCAATTCGATCCTCGCGGATCTGACCGCCCTGCACCCGGACCTGACATACAGCTTCGGAGGGGAACAACAGCAGCAGCTCGAATCCCTGGATGCGCTGTACCGCGGGTTCGCGATTGCCCTGATCATGATCTTTGCCCTTCTGGCCATCCCCCTCCGATCCTATACCAAGCCGTTCATCATCATGGCCGTCATCCCCTTCGGGTTCATCGGAGTGATCCTGGGTCACTGGGTCCTGGGAGTAGCCCTGAGTGCCGTATCCTTCATGGGTATCTTCGGCCTGAGTGGGGTGGTCGTGAACGATTCCCTGGTCATGATCGATTTCATCGATCAGAAAATCGGGGAAGGCGCCTCGGCAAGGAAGGCGATCGTGGAGGGCGCCAAGGGGCGCTTTCGTCCGATCATGCTCACTTCCCTGACCACGTTCCTCGGCTTCACGCCCCTTATTCTGGAACGCGCCATCCAGGCCCAGTTCCTGATCCCCTTCGCCGCCTCGCTCGGTTGCGGCATTCTCATTACCACGGCTATACTTATGATGGTCGTTCCCGCGCTTTACACCATCCATCTGCGTCTGATTGCTTCGCGGCGCCGTTCCGGCGCCGGTACCGCGTAATGCACTTCATGATGCAGGGAGGCAGAAACCGATGGCTGATACTACCGAGGATTTGACGACCCAACCGCTGACTTTGACTCAAGAACTCATCCTGATGCTCCTCAACGAGGAGACCGGCTACTTTCACCAGGTACCCGGCTGGCACCTGAACTGCGCCGTGGCCGGCGCCGTGCTCGCGGAGCTTTCGCTCAGATCCCGCATCGACACGGACATGGAGTCCCTGTTCCTCGTGGACGCGACAGAAACCGGCAACCCCGCCCTGGACCCCATCCTCAAGGAAATCGCGGACGCACCAAGGCAACACAACGCCCAGTACTGGATCGAACGGCTCGCTCCCCGTGCGGAGTCGATCATCGATTCGGTTCTGGACCGCCTGGTTGGCCTGAACATCCTGGAATACCACGACGGCGAATTCTGGACACTGGCTCCTGCCGTCCGGCATGGGGAACTGTCCGGAACGTCGGAGGAGGGCACTGAGGGCCAGTTCATAAGGACCCGTATCAGCAGGGTCATCTTCACCGACGAGATTCCCGATCCGAGAGATGTCATCATCATCTGCCTCGTCAATACCTGCGACGTATTCCGTTTCATATTCCAGCTCGACGACGAGGCGGAGGAGCGCATCGAGTTCATCTGCAGGATGGACCTGATCGGCCGCTCCCTGGCCGCTGCGGTCTCTCAGAACCTCGCCGGCCCGGCCCTTCAACGCCCTGCCCTTGCCAGGAAGATTCCGACGGTTTCGCTGTCCAGGCTGCTGCTGAACCCGCATGTTCGAGACGGCAACCTGAACGCGCTCTTCGGGAACCTTGCGGAGGAGTACGGCCCGGTGTTCCAGATCCGCCCTCCTTTCTCCAAACCCATGGTTTTCCTGGCCGGACCCGAAGCGAACCGCTGGGTGCACAAGCGCGGGCGCATGTACCTGAGAGCCAGGGACTATTTCAGCGACTTCGAGAAGGTCTACGGCGCCTCCGGCGTCCTGCCCGCCCTGGACGGCGCCGATCACTTCCGGCTTCGCAAGTCCCTGTCGCCGGCCTATTCCGGCGGGAGGCTGGGAGGGCAGCTGGACCAGCTCTACAATCTGGGGCGCGAGTACCTTGCGAGCCTGACGGTCGGGGACTCCTACCGCGCCACGTCCATGTGCAGGGCGATGGTGAACGCCCAGCTCTCGCCACTGTTCATCGGCGTCGATACCCAGGACCTCATGGACGACCTGATGGCCTACAAATTGCGGGCCCTCAGCGTGCACGTGGCCAGGCTCCTGCCCAGATTCACGCTGAACACCCCGGGCATGAGACGCCGGGCGAAAGCCCTGGACACGCTGATGCAGCGGGTCCAGGGCGTCCATACCCCCGCCCAACGGGCGGACAGCCCGCGGGACCTGGTGGACGATTACCTCAGCCTGCACGCGAGCGACCCGCAGTTTCTCCCGGAGTCCAACCTGCGCTTCGCCTTCTCCGCGGCCTTGATTGCCAGCGTGTACCTCGGCGATATGTTCAGCCTCGTAATCTACGCCATGGCGTCGCAGCCCGACCTCTACGCCAGGATCCAGGCCGAAGCAGATGCCCTGTTCGCCAAGGGCGACCCCGAGAGAGAGGACTTCACCCCCGCCAACATCGACGTGACGCACCGCTTCCTCATGGAGTGCATGCGCCTGTACCCGATCGTCTCCCTTTCCATTCGGAACGTGATGAATACCTGCGTGGTCGAGAATTGCGAGCTGCCCATGGGGGAACGGATCCACATCGCCATGACCGCAACGCATTACATGAGCGAGGTCTTTCCCGACCCCTACAAGTTCGACATCGACCGCTACCTGCCGCCGCGCCATGAGCATCGCAACCCCGGGTACGCCCCGTACGGGCTGGGCACGCACAAGTGCCTCGGCACCCGGTGGATGGAGCTGCACCTGGCGGCCAACTTGCTGATGCTGGCGCACTACTTCACGATTGAGGTGTCGCCGGCGAAGTACAAGCACAAGCTCCGTTTCAGTCCGTTTCCGTCGCTGAAACCGAGCAAGAAGCTGAAGTTCCGCATCACCGAGCAGCGGCGGGAGCTGTCCGCCTGACGACTTGGCTCCCCGTGGAGCCAGGGGGAAACACCACGAAATGCGGCTGGGCAAACTGTCGAGAGAGCTGAGAGATGCGTACCGGGCATCGGGCGTTGCACGTCGAGTGCAGCACTTCGACGGCTGGCTCGACCGGGCGGCGCTGGAGCCCGGTGGCGCGGGCGGGTACGATCACTCGGAAACAGTGAAAGACTATTACGACCTTTGCAGCAAGTTCATGGTGTGGGGCTGGGGCCAGTCCCTGCACTTCGCGCCCCTCACGCCTCATGAGAGTCTGGAGGAGTCCAAGGTCCGGCATCAGCGGGTGATGATTTCCAAGTTGGAGCTGCAACAGGGTATGACGGTGGTCGACGTTGGTTGTGGAGTCGGAGCCCCCATGCGCCGCGTCGTCCGTGAGGCCGGTGTCAGGGTCGTGGGAATCAACATCAATGAGATCCAGTTGGAAGAGGCGAAAAGGTTGAACGCCGAGGCGGGGCTTGATCACATGGTCGATTTCGAGAGGTGCAGCTTCATGGACATGAGCGCCATCGAGGACGACACTTTCGATGGGGGTTATGCCATAGAGTCAACGTGCCATGCGCCGGACAAGCAACGCGCCTTCGAGGAGATATTCCGCGTGCTGAAACCCGGTGCCCTGTTCTGGGGGCAGGAAATGTGTCTGACGGGCAAGTTCGATCCGAAGGACGACCGGCACCGGGCCATCGAGGAGGATCTCATGCACGGCATTGCGCTGAAGGAAATCGCCACCTTCGGGGAAGTGAATCACGCGCTCGAAGCCGCGGGATTCCAAGTCATGGAAGGGATGGACCGGGACATCCAGGAAGGACCCTCCACACCTTGGTATCAACCCATGGAGAGTCGCCATGGGACGGTTGGGAACGCCTTGCACAGGCTTCCGTGGGGCCGTAAAGCGGTCATCGCAGGATTGAAGCTGGCTGAAGTACTGCGGCTCTTTCCGAAGGGCTCCGCGGAAGTCGTCCGACTCCTGGACCGGACCGCGGAGGCTTATATCGCGGGTGGCAAGGCGGGTATCTTTACGCCGCTGTACTGTTTCCTGGCTCGTAAGCCTCTTCAGGCCGGGTGATGGTTCGGGGCTCACGCGGCCCAAGCCCTGATACGCCCCCGCCGATAATGGCGATTTGCCGCGGCTTTCCTCCCGGCCTTCCCGTCTGCGGCCTAGTCGGCTGCCTCCGGCGGGTCTTCGGAGCGTTCGGAATAGAACTGCCGGCAATAGCGGCGGTACTTCCCTATGGGGCCGTCGGCCGCACACAGCCGGGGGGGAGTCCGATACCGCTTCCGTTCCCAGATCACCACATCCTGCAGCACATCCCGCTTTTGCTGTGAAAGCATAATGTGATTCATCAATTTCTGGCGCAGCTTCCCGGGAACGAACCCCAGACCCGTGATGAACCTGCGGGGCCTGGGGATTTCCCGCATCTGGCTTACCAGGACAAAGTCGAGGAGGGTGCCGTCAACCGGTGTGGGAAGCACCCACAGCCTGGCATTCATACCGATGGTCTTCTCGTGGATTTCGACGAAAGAGTAGCCCAGTCCATGGACGTGGGTCACGGCCGAAATTTCGTACACGAGGTCCTTTACACCCAGGATCCTGCGAACGCGTTTGAAGTCGAAGCAACTCCTCAGGTAGGCACCTTCCACCGTTACCGAGCCCACCGGGTTCACATTGTCGTAGCCGTGTACGTAGCGCAGGTGTCCCAGGTCCACCGAATTCTCTGCTGTTTCCTGGGGATGGCCGCGGAACCGCAGGGTCCGGTATCCCATCCCGCCCCACTCCTCGCCGGTGGGCGGGGCGCCTGGAAGCTCCCAATGTGGGGGCCGGCCTCCGCTCCCGAACCAGGCGAAGACCAGGCCCAGGATAACCCTGGTCTCGTATACCTTCAGTTTAGCGGCTCTGGGCGCCGGTGCATTCGGAGTCGCGACGCATTGGCCGGTCGTATCGAACTCGAACCCGTGGAACGGACAGACCAGGCGACCCTCGCATACCTGGCCGCCCACCTCCGGCCCCAGGTAGGAGCCCAGGTGCGGACATACCGCGTCCGCCACGCAGACGCGGCCCGCCTCGTCGCACCAGGCGACGATTTCCTCACCCAGCCATCTCTTCCCGATCAGTTTCTCTCGGAGGATGTTCTCCCGGGTGGCTACGAAATACCACCCCTCGGGAAAGGCAGGCAATTCATCGACGTGGTGCATTGCTATTCACTGGCCGTTGTCTGGTCTTGCTGACCGGCGCTTTCCTGACGGCCCGCTGCGAACGAAGCCAGGCGACCGCCCTCTACTCCACCAGCTCGCGCACGTCCGCCACCTCGCCGGTCACCGCCGCGGCGGCGACCATCGCCGGACTCATCAGCAGGGTGCGGCCGGTTGGACTGCCCTGGCGGCCCTTGAAGTTGCGGTTGGACGACGAGGCGCAGAGCTCGCGGCCCTGCAGTTTGTCTGGGTTCATCGCCAGGCACATCGAGCATCCGGCGTCCCGCCACTGGAACCCCGCCTCCGAGAAGAGCTCGTGCAGACCTTCGGCCTCTGCGGCCGCCCGTACCTGCTGTGAGCCGGGCACCACGAGAGCCCTGACCCAGGGAGCGACCTTGCGCCCTCGGACGACCCTGGCTGCCTCGCGCAGGTCGGAGAGCCGGCCGTTGGTACACGAGCCGATGAACGCGACGTCCACCCTGGTTCCGGCGATCTTCTGGCCGGGCTCGAAATCCATATAGGACAGGGCCTCCTCGACGCCGGAGCGATCGGCTTCGGTAAAGGCCGAGAGGGAGGGAAGGGCATGGTCGACGCCAACCGACTGGCCCGGGGTGATCCCCCAGGTGACGGTAGGGCCTATGTCCTCCCCTTTCAGGCGCACCACGTCGTCGTACTCGGCGTCCAGGTCCGAGGCCATGCCTTTCCACCAGGCTACCGCCTCCTCGAACTCCCTCGGCGAGTGGGGACGCCCCCTGAGGTATTCGAAGGTCGTCCGGTCCGGATTCACGTAGCCGACCCGGGCACCGCCCTCGATGGACATGTTGCACACGGTCATCCGCTCCTCCATGGTCAGGGCCTCGATGACCCGGCCGCCGTACTCGTAGCCGTAGCCCACGCCCCCCTTCACCCCCAGGCGCCCGATAATGTGCAGGATGACGTCCTTGGCGTAGACCCCCGCGCTCAAGTTGCCGCCGATCTCGATCCGCCGCACCTTGAGGGGATCCATGGCCAGACACTGGGTGGCGAGCACGTCGCGGACCTGGCTGGTGCCGATCCCGAATGCAACCGCGCCGAAGGCTCCGTGCGTCGAAGTGTGGCTGTCGCCGCAGGCAATGGTCATCCCCGGCTGTGTCAGTCCCAGCTCCGGACCGATAACGTGAACCACCCCCTGACGCTGGTCTCCGACGTTGAAGAGCGGGACCTCGAACTCGGCCGCGTTTTTCTCTATCGCGTCCATCATCTCCTCGGCCAGGTCGTCGTCAAATGGCCGGCGGGTAAGGTCTGTGGGCACGATGTGATCCACCGTAGCGAAGGTCCGCTCGGGAAAGCGCACGGTGAGGCCGCGATCCCGCAGCATTTCAAAGGCCTGGGGACTGGTCACCTCGTGAACCAGATGGAGGCCGACGAACAACTGGGTCTGCCCCGAGGGCAACTGGCGCACGGTATGCGCCTCCCAGACCTTCTGCAATAGGGTTCTTCCCATCTCCAATCTCCTCTACACGGTCTGATGTGCTTCCTTGGTACTCTTGGCGGCCAGGCGGTTCAGCGCGTCTACGTAAGCTCTGGCGCTGGCCTCGATGACATCGGTTGAAACACCCCGTCCCCTGGCCTTCTCCCCGTTTTGCGACAGGTGAACCGTCACCTCTCCCAGCGCCTGACTGCCGGAGGTGATGGCGCGGATGGCGTAGTCGTCCAGGCGGGCATCGGTGCCGCAGGCCACGCCAATGGCGGCATAGGCCGCATCCACCGGACCGTCTCCCCAGGAAGATTGCTGGACCGTCTCTTCCCCGATGCGCATGCGCACCGTTGCCGAGGGCACCGTGCCGGTGCCGCTGACCGAATGCAGATACTGGAGCTCGAAGTAAGCGGCTGCCTCCTCCGAGCCGCCGACGATCTCGATCAGATCCTCGTCGAAGATCTCCTTTTTCTTGTCGGCCAGAGCCAGGAAGGTATCGTAGACCCTGTCCAGCTCCTCCTGCTCAAGTTCGTAACCCAGAACCTTCAGCCGATGGCGCAGGGCGGCGCGGCCCGAGCGCGCCGTCAGCACGATCTCGGTGTCCTCCAGCCCAACGTCCTTCGGCTCCATGATCTCGAAGGTACTGCGCTCCTTGAGCACCCCGTCCTGGTGGATTCCCGAGCTGTGGGCAAAGGCGTTGGTCCCGACGATGGCCTTGTTCGGTTGCACGGGGATCCCCATCAGGCGACTCACGAGCCGGCTGGTGGGTACGATTTCCTCGGTGATCACGGCCGTGTCGAAACCGAAGTAATCCTGGCGCGTCCTGAGGGCCATGACGATTTCCTCGAGCGCCGCATTGCCCGCCCTCTCACCGAGGCCGTTGATGGTGCACTCGGCTTGACGCGCCCCGTTCTTGATGGCGGCCAGGGTGTTGACGACCGCCATGCCCAGATCGTCGTGGCAGTGAACGCTGATGACGGCCTCGCTGCTGTCGGGAACGCGGGCGAGAATCTGGGCTATCAGACCCCCGAACTCCTCGGGAACGGCATAGCCGACCGTATCCGGGATATTGATTGTCATCGCTCCCGCGGCAATCGTCGCCTCGATGATCTCGTTGAGGTATCCGGGCTCGGTGCGGGCGGCGTCCATGGGCGAAAACTCAACGTCTCCGCAGTAGGATCTGGCCTGCTCTACAGCCGCCACAGCCATCTTCAGCACCTCTTCCCTGCCCTTGCGCAGTTGCCCCGCCAGGTGAATATCCGATGTGCCGATAAAGGTGTGGATCCTGGGCCTTGGCGCGTCCCCGAGGGCGGCGCCGGCGCGCTCCACATCCTTTGGCACGGCGCGGGCAAGGCCGCAGATTACCGGACCTTCGACCTCCTGGCCGATTCGGCGCACTGCTTCGAAGTCCTCGTTGGACGACACCGGGAATCCTGCTTCGATTACATCGACCTGCAGCCGTGCCAGTTGCTGGGCTACTTCCAGCTTTTCCCTGACCGTCAAGGAAGCTCCCGGGGTCTGCTCGGCATCGCGCAGGGTGGTGTCGAAAATGATGACCCTGTCTTTCTCCGTTGTCGCAGTCATTGGTCGTTCTCTCACTGGCGCCGGACTGGAAAATCCACGGGCAGATGGAACCCTCCGGCATGCAGTTCCACCTGCCGGCTAAGCTCGAGTTCGTTCTTTTCCTGGGCGTCATTGAGGCCAGGTTCCATCTGTCTCACCCCCTTTCTCGAGAATCCCGATGTTACCGCTTGTCCAGCCAGCTCATCATGCCGCGCAGCTTTGCGCCGACCTCTTCGACAAGGTGCTCCTGGTCCTGCCGCTTGCGCGCGTTGTAGACCGGGCGACCCACCTCGTTTTCCTGCAGCCATTCCCTGGCGAATTGCCCGGTCTGGACCTCATCCAGAATTGCCTTCATGGCCTGCCGTGTCTCATCTGTAATGATCCGCTTGCCGCGAGTGAGGTCGCCGAACTCGGCGGTGTCCGAAATGGAGGAGCGCATATTGGCGATACCCCCCTCGTAGATCAGATCGACGATCAGCTTGACCTCGTGGAGACACTCGAAATAGGCGATTTCAGGCTGGTACCCCGCATCCACCAGGGTGTCGAATCCGGCGTGTATCAGCTCGCTGACGCCACCGCAGAGGACGGCCTGCTCGCCGAAGAGGTCGGTCTCCGTCTCCTCGCGAAAGGTGGTCGCTATCACGCCGGCCCTGCCCGCGCCGATGCCTTTTGCATAGGCCAGACCGACCTCGTGCGCCCTTCCGCTGGCGTCCTGGTATACCGCCAGCAGCGCAGGCACTCCACCTCCCTGCTCGTAGACCCGCCGCACCAGGTGGCCCGGTCCCTTGGGGGCCACCATGAACACGTCCACATTGGCCGGCGGCACGATCTGCTGAAAATGAATGTTGAATCCGTGAGCAAAGGCCAGCGCGTCGCCGGCTTTGAGGTGGGGCTTGATATCCGCCTCGTAGACCCGGCGTTGGACCTCATCGTTTATAAGAATCATGACGATGTCGCCCTCAGCTGCCGCTGCTGCAATATCCAAAACCTCCAGTCCCTCCTTCTCTGCGTCCTCACGGCTGGAGCTGCCCTGGCGGAGACCCACAACCACGCGGACGCCGCTTTCCTTCAGGTTCAGCGCGTGGGCGTGGCCTTGGCTGCCGTAGCCGATAACCGCCACGGTTTTATCGCCGAGAAGTTCCAGATTGGCGTCGTCGTCATAGTACATCTGCATGGCAGGTCTATCTCCTGTCGTTTAGAATGGTGATTTGAGAAATGGCATTGGCAAAATCAGCCCGCGGCCTTTGAAGTTTCTTCAGAGGCTTCGTTTGCATTCTTGAGTTGTGCGCTGAAAGAAAATGAAACGAAGCCCTAGCTGAGCAAAACCAGGGTAAGAAGGATGATTAGCGGCAGTGCCAATCCAAGAGGCAAGATGTGCGGAAGTTCCGAGAGGCGGACGCGGAGAATCTCCGGGGGAATGGGTTGAAAGGTGCCTGTCCGCTTCGCCTGCATAAGAGACAACTCTAAAAACGTCAAGTAGTTATGATTGTTATTCGGCTTTGATAATATAGGAGTTGAATCAGAAGATGTCAATAGACAATACAAGGTCGGGCCTGGCCTCGCGGCGTGTTGCAGCGGAGTGCAATTCGCGGGCTTGGGGTCCGGGATGCGCATTCGGCCTTGATTCGGAGGCGCCGGGAATGCGCTTGAAATGCGAATTGACTATGGTTATATCAAGGTGAAATCCAATGTGCCGGCCGCCGCGAGGGAGATCCGCTGGACCTGCGCGCGCTCGCCTTACAGGTTCCGCCCACCATGTCCGACTCCTACGAAATTCTTGAAGTAACAGATTCCGCCGCCTGGGATGGTTTTGTCCGCCTGGCAGGAGGCTCCATTTTTTCCACCCGCTCCTGGCTCGACTGCGCTCAGGATGCGGCGGGAGGCGAGGTGCGCTGCTACGGCTGCTACAAGAACGGCCGGCTGATTGCAGGAATCTCCGGACTGGAAAACCGCCGCGGCCGCATAAGGCAGCTGAGCACACCCGTGCTCAGCCCCCATGGAGGCCTGCTTTGCGCCCCCGTTCCGAGCAAGGGACCTGCAAAAGTTGAAGCCGAGTGGAACCGCGCCGCGCGGGTTCTGGCAGACCACCTGACCCGCAGCTACGGCCACGTCCGCCTGATTCACGCCCCGTCCATCCAGGATGTGCGGCCTTTCACCTGGGCGGGCTGGGAGGCAGGCGTGCGCTATACCTACCAACTGTCCTTCCCCGATCTCGACAGCATCTGGGAACGCCTGGAACGCCGGACGCGAACCGTGATTCGGAAGGCGGAGAGGGCGGGGTTCCATTTTCGTGCAACCGACGATATGGATCTGCTCCGGCGTCAATACACCTCGGTCTACGCCCGGCAGGACGAGAAGGCGCCCGTGGACCCGGCCCTGGTCGAGCGATTCGCCCAGGGCGTTCTCGGGAAGAATCTGGCCGAGGCCTTCGTGGTGGAGTCTGCCGCCGGCGAAGCGGCCTCCATCGTCGTCTTCGTCAAGGGCTTCGACACGGCCTACGCCTGGGTCGCCGGTCAGAATCCCGCCTATGCTTCCTCCGGCTCAGCCTCCCTGCTCTACTGGCGCTTCCTGGCCCAAACCACTTGTGGAAAATTCGATTTCGGCGGCGCCAACATTCCCTCCATAGCCCTTTTCAAGCGCGGCTTCGGAGGCGATCTGGTCTCCTATTTCACGGTGGAAGGATTTTCCAACCAGCTGGTACGCTGCGGGGTCAGGGGCAGGGAAGCGGCCCGGCGGCTGTTGAAGGGTTGAGAGGGGACTACCGGGCTTTCAGCTTCTCGGCCTTTGCAAAGGCGCCCTCGCTCTCCTCGGCCATATCCAGGTGGGCATAGACGTAACCCAGCCAATACCAGCCATCTCCGTTCCCAGGGTCCATCTCGACCAGCTTCTCGAGCACAGGGCGGGCGTCCTCCATCTTTTCCATCTTGACATAGGTCGCGGCCAGGTCGTAGAGGGTCTCGGTATCATCGGGGTCCAGGTTCAGGGCGCGGGTGTAGTATTTCTCGGCCTGATCGTAGTCACCTGAGATCCAGTGTGTCCTGCCCACGCGGACCAGCAGGCGGGGATCGTCGGGATTCAGCTCCATGGCCCTGGCGTAGACCCCCAGCGCCTGGTCATTTTTCTCAAGGCCGGCATAGGCGTCGCCCAGGGTCCTGAGCAGATTCGCGGTCTCCCCGCCCAGGTTCAACCCCCGCTCGAGGTAGGCGACCGCCTCGTCGAACTCTCCCTTGTTGGAGTAGAAAATACCAATATTGGTCAGAAGCTCCGTGTTCTCCGGGGTGAGTTCCAGCGCCTTCAGGTAGGCGGCGATGCAATCGTCCATCCTGTCCATCTTGAAGTAGGCGAAGGCCAGATTGTTGAATGCATCCGGTTCGGTGGGATCGATGACGGTGGCTTTCTCGTATTCCATCGACGCGGCCGCGAAGTCCTCCTCCTGCAGGGCGGTGATTCCCCTGTTGTAGTGCTCCACCCAGACCCGTCTTCTCTCATTTTTCACCTTCTCCTGCCAGCGGGCGCTCAGCTCCAGGGCCCTGTCGAAAGCCGCGTTCATATTTTCGTAATCGCCTGTGCGGGCATGGGCTTCCCCCAGGAGGAAATGGGCTTCATGGTCCTGGGGATTTTCAGCCACGGCGAGCTTTAGCTGCTCCAGGGCGAGCTCCCAATTCCCCTGCTGCTGGTAGAGCTTGGCCGAGCGCAGGGCTGCGCTCTGGCAGCCGAGAGAGACAAAAGCGTGTGCCCCGATCACCACGAGCGCAAAGCCCATTCTGAGTCCCATGAGAATCTTCCCTCCTTATTGCCACAATCTGGGCAATTGGTTTTTCAGCGTGACTATGGTGAAATAGCCGAAGAACGAGCAGGCCCACACGAGAACCACGAAGCGGACTTTGTGCATGGCCAGCTTGTTGTGCAGGACCCTGTTGTTCATCCACAGCAGCAGCACGGCATAGAGCAGCATCACTCCGCCGTTGAGCGAAGCGCTGAAAACCAACAGGACCAGCGGCTGATTGAAGTCAGTCAGCATGATCAGGCAGCCAAAGGCGATCTGCGCCCACAGGGCCGCGAAGTATATCCGGCTTTCGCTCCAGCGGGGGCTGTCGCGCAACCAGTTGACCTTGATTATGTCGGTGGAGATCCGCGCGCAGGCGTCGAGCAATCCCAACTCGGTTGTCAGCAGGATTACGATTCCCATCCAGTGAAACAGGTGTTGCACCACCGCCCCGTAGTGCTGGTTCATGAATTCGCCCTCGGCGCGGATGAAACCCAGTCCGCTTTCGAGGCCGGGCGTCTGTCGAGCCACGCTGTAGGAAATCAGCGCGAGCATCATGAGGGAAAGTGCCGAGAGCAGATAGAAGGAGACAAAGTGCTCCCGGTTGGCCGCCTTCCACCAGCCCTGCCAGCGGCTCATGTTCTCTTCGCTGAGCTCGAAGTGGAATCCGACGTCGGCAACAGGCTCCTCCTTGCCCGTCAGGGGGCTGGTGAGCCGGCCGACGTAGCGTCCCATGGCATATCCCTTGTCGCGGACAAACCCGCTTTGAGCCAGATTCATCGTGCCCCCAGCCCCGGCGAATGCAATAGCTCCCAGGAGCAGCGGCAGCTCCATGTCCGCGGGAATGTGCCCTACCGAGGCTATCCCTTTGACCATATCGATGATGTGGCCCGGTTCTACAACCAGGAAAAAAATGACCAGCAGGAAGAGGAGCACCACGGTGACGAGGACCATCTGGATGCGCTCGACCGTGTTGTAGACCACCGGTCCCAGGGACAGGGCAAGGCCCACCGCGATCAGGCTGCCCACGGCGAAGACCACCCGCACCGTCTCCCCGCCGCCGACCTCCCAGGTGAACAAGGTGGCCGCTCCCGAAGCCCAGCCTGGCCACATCCAGGGAATCACGTTGCACAGCAGGAAGATCCAGGCCCAGTGCTTCCAAAGCCGGCAGAACCCGGTCACCGCCGTCTCCCCGGTGGCCAGGGTCCAGCGCTCGATCTCCATGTTTATGAAAAACTGGGTCGTAACCCCGACCATGCATGCCCAGAACACCACGAACCCGAACTTGTAGGTGATGTAGGGCCAAAGCACGAACTCTCCACTGCCGATGGATAGTCCCAGGAGCAGAATGCTGGGCCCCACCAGCCGCCTCCATGAAGAAGGGGGCTCGGGCAAATCCCGGTACTGCGGCGGAGGCAGATTGTTACTGGGTATGATCTCGTGCGGGACCGCCCCGGCGGTCATAGAATCCTTCCTTCCAGGCGATCAAAGGATGGCGCCGCTGCATGGGGAGCGCCACCCGACCCCCGGTGATCTGCGCTTCGTAAGACCCCAGAATCATTTCCAGGGCGGCAACCGCGCTGCGGGCGCTGGAGACGGGCTCCCGGTCTGTTTCGATGGCCTCGATCAAATCGGCGACGGCCGCGGTGTTGCCGTCAGCCTGCAGGTCCTGCTGCTGCACTCCATCGAGCGCCTGCCATTCCTGCTCCCTGGAAGATGCCTCGAAAGCCGGGTAGGGATAGATCATGATGTCGCTGCCGCTGCCGCCCTTGAGGGCGATGCGCCCCTCGCTCCCGACGATCTCCATGCCGAAGTTCCTGCCGCGGCCGGGCTGATCCCTGCGCGAATCGAAAAAACCCGACACGCCATTCTCGAAGGCGAAGTAGCTGTTGACGCAATCGCCGGCAACGGGGCCCACGGGCTCTGTGGGGTCCCGGACGTCGCCAGGTTCGATAGCCCGGCCGCCGACGGTTACATGGGCTGACATCCAGGCGACGTCGCCGGCGAAGAACCGCATGGTATTGAAGAGATGGGTGCCCAGGACGATCATGTCCTCCCCGCCGCCGCGCGAGTCCTGCTTGCCATGGGCGTAGATGGCCTGCAGACGGCCGATGCGGCCTTCCTCCAACACCTGCTTCACCCTGCGCGTGCCGCCCAGGTAGACGCCCTGATGCGCTACGGCCACCTTCCTGCCCGCGGCGGCGGCCATGCTGACAATCTGGTCGCCCTCCTCCAGGTCGGCGGTCATGGGCTTTTCGCAGTACACGTGCGCCCCCGTCTCGAGGGAGGCCAGGACCATCTCGAGATGACAGTCCGTCCAGCGCGGTCCCACGCTGACGATATCGGGGCGCTCCCGGCGCAGCATTTCCCGGTAGTCCGAGTAGGCCTTCGGCACCCCCGTTTCCTCCCGGGCCTCGCAACGGCCCCCTTCGTCCTCGTCGGCGAGAGCCACGAACTCGACGTTATCCAGTTCCCGGAACGCTTTGTGCAACCCGTGCCCATATCCGCCGCCGCCGGTGCGGCCGATGGCAGCGGCGCGATAGGTCTTTCTCGATGTCATTTGGGATTCTCCAGTTTTTTGGAAGGTCCAGGGTGGTTCCGCCCTTCGGCTCAGGTGCCGGTGAATCTAAGTATTGCGATCTCCCCCATCCAGCCCGAATGCCCGGTCCGGGAATCCCCATTCTTGCCCCTTCGCTCCCATTGGCCCATCTTCTCAACCTCTGGAAATTTCCGGCAGCCGGACGGACCCGTGCAACAGCCATTGCGCCTTCTTTACGACAGACTCTACCAGTATTTCGGCCCCCAGGGCTGGTGGCCGACTACGCCGTCGGGTGAGACCCGGCCGCGCTACTATCCGGGAGAGGGCACGCGGTCCCTGAGCTCCCGCGAGCAATGGGAGATCGTCGTCGGCGCCGTCCTCACCCAGAACACGGCCTGGCACAACGTCGAGCAGGCCCTCCACGCACTTTGCTCGCGGCAGGTGCTGGACCTGGTTCCCCTGTCCAACCTGGACCGAGCAGAGCTGGCACGGCTCATACGGCCCGCGGGGTACTTCAACCAAAAAGCGCGCAGGCTTCATCTGATTTCGCAATACATTCTGGAGCACCATGGCGATACCGCCTCCCTGCTCAAACGCCCGCTGGAAGCATTGCGCCAGGAACTGCTCGCCCTGAATGGAATCGGGCCGGAGACCGCAGACTCCATCCTGCTCTACGCCGCCCAATACCCGACTTTCGTGGTGGACTCCTACACGCGGAGGATCTGTGCCCGCCTGGGTCTTGTCGACCTATCCATAAGCAATGCAGAGTTGCAGTCCCGGTTTGTTCAGGCACTGCCTGCCGACCCTGTCCTTTTCAACGAATACCACGCCCTGCTGGTAAAACACGCCACCACATTCTGCAAGGCCAAGCCTCTTTGTAACTCGTGCATTCTACGCAAGCAGTGCCCGCATCCCATGGGGGAAAAAACGACGGAGGAAAATACGTGAATGCCATTGAAGCGATCGGGGGAAACCGGCCGTTGAAGGCCGAGGAGTTCGCCCGCCGCGCCCATGCCCATGCCCTGAATCCCGCCCGCAATTCCCTGAAGGAAATTCTGGACCGTGCCGAGTCCTTTGCAGATATCCCGCCGCTTCTCGGGATCTTCAACGACATACCCTGGCACGGATTCCGCCGGAGTGAAGCCCACGCATGGGCGAAGGCGGGATTCACCTGGATTGTCAACGACGGAGAGCACGGGCAGTGGGAGGGGTGGTACGGAAGGGAACAAAACTTCGCCGAGGCGAGTCTGGGGCTGCTGCCCATTCAGCGCCTGCACCGCGAAGCGCGCAGCCAGCACGGCGATGCCTTTCAGTTGGGAGCGCGCGCTACAATGCGGCCATATGGAACAACCTACGAAGAAGCCGAGAGCTATTTCCGCGCCATAAATTTTCCCATCCCCGGACAGGCCGGGGCGGAGGACCGCGGAGGCTACCCGGTCCGCACCGGCGACCGCACCATGATGTTCACCCCCGGTTCTCTTCGCAGCACCGAAACCGAGACCCAGGGCTGGATCCAGTTCGAGACGGCCGAGTATATCCTCGACCTGGGTTTGCGCGACCGCATCCTGGATCTGATGGCCGCCCAGGGCAGGAACAAAGCCTGTGGCTTCGTCGGCCCGTTCGACGCCATCCTCCGGGAAGGAGACATCCCCGAGATCGAAGACGCCATCAACGATCTGTTCCGCGCCGCTTCACAGCGCGGTGTCTGCCTCGGCAGGGTAGTGGGCAGCGGCTCGATGGAGGACCCCCGTGACATAGAGGACGGAATGGTTGTCGCAATGGAGAACGGGGCCCGCCTTATCTGCGTCCACTACATGGCCAGCGATATGACCTATCACGGCGCCTCCGCCGTCTCCGAACCGTTCTTCAGGGCCGCTGAGCGCTGTGGATACTGACGTGGCCGTCTCTCCCACCTGCACGACCCGGAACTTTTCCTATTCCACGCTTCCCAGGCGATAGCCGACGCGAGACTCGTTGAAGAGGTAGGCGGGGGTCTTTGCGCCATCCCCCAGCTTGCGGCGGATGCTCTTCACCGTGGAGCGCAGCGGCCGCAGGTCGCCCAGGGTCTTCCCACCCCAGACCCGCTCCAGGAGCTCCTCGTAGGTCACTACCCTTCCCAGATGGACCGAAAGCTCCACCAGCAGCCGGTACTCGGTGTCGGTCAATCGCACCCGCCGTCCACCCACGGTCACCCTCCGGTCCACGTAGTCGATGGTCAAATCTCCCAGTACACAGGGTTCGGACGGCTCGGCTCGGAAGGGTGCGGCCCCCCGGCGCAGGATTGCCCGGATTCGGGCGGTCAATTCGGTCGGCGAGAAGGGCTTGACCACGTAGTCGGCCGCCCCGGCGTCGAAGGCCCGGGCAATCACCTCGTCCTGGCCATAAGCGGAAAGGAAGAGGACCGGAACGGCGGCCATTTCGAAAATCTCCCGCATCAGCTCGATGCCGTCGACCTCCGGAAGAACGAGGTCCAGCAACACCAGGTTGGGGCGGTGCTCCTTCAGGAGGCGGGGCACCTCCGCCGGATCTCCCGTTGCAATAGTTACGTAGCCGGCCTTCGACAAGGCGCCCCGAACGCTCAGCAGGGTCTGCGGGTCGTCGTCCACCACCAGGATGGGGGCTGGCTTCTTTCCGCTCTGCTGAGGGCGGGCGAAGCCCGGCTCCGATGCCGCCGAAGCGGCCATTGCGGCCTCCTCGACGGTGGGGAGGGTGAAGGTGATGCGCGTCCCCCGGCCCTCCCCTTCGCTTTCGGCCCAGATTCGGCCCCCGTGGGACTCCACGATGCCTTTGCAGATGGCCAGGCCCAGGCCCTTCCCCCCTTTCCCCTCCCCGTCTTCCCCGTCCAGGCGGGGAAACTTCCGGAACAGGTGCGGCAGCTGCTCGGCTGAAACTCCCCGGCCCCGGTCCGTAACGGATATCGCCACGTAAAACTCCTCCAATACCGCCGATACCAGGATGGGTGACCCCCATTTAGGAGAATGACGGAAGGCGTTGGACAGCAAGTTTCCCAAAACCTGGACGATACGCCCCCGGTCGGCCATCACCCGGGGAAGGTCGGCCGCCAACTCTATGCGAACGTCGCCCGATGTGCCCCCGCTCAAGAAGGTGTTGCGGGCCTGGTCCACCAGGCTGTCCACGGAAGCCGGCTCGGGATTGACCTGCAAGGCGCCGTTCCCGATGCGGGCAAGGTCCAACAGGTCCTTGATCAGGCTGCTCATGTGGTCGGCCTGATGGTTGATGATGCGAAAGAACTGAACCATCTCGGCGACGCTCAGGGCGGAGGTGTCGCCCAACACCGTGGCCGTGGATCCCTTGATGGAGGTCAGAGGGGCGCGCAACTCGTGGCTCACCATCGCGAGAAACTCGGCCCGCAGCCGTTCCACCTCCATCAGAGAGGTCATGTCCTGCAGGGTCATCACCACCGACTCCACCTCCCCGTTCTCCTCCGAGCGGATCGGCGTCGCATTGAGCAGAACCGTGACCGACCGTCCGTCGGGCACCCGCAGGACGATCTCCTCGACCCGCACCGTCTCGCATTCGCTCAGCGCCTGGGCTAAGGAGACCTGTTCCAGGGAGACTTCCCGGCCGTCTCCTCGCCGAAAGGTCAGGACCTGGAGGAATTCCTCGGGCGATTGCTCCGGATTGCGCAAACCGTCGGCGATCCTTCGGGCTTCCCGGTTGAACGAAACCGGAACTCCCGTCCTCGCGTCCCAGACGATCACGCCCACCGGAGAGGTGTCGATCAGGGTCTCCAGATCGGTGCGGGCCCGCTGCTCGTCGCGGTATCTGCGGGCGTTGGACAAAACCAGCGCGGCCTGCGAAGCGAACAGGACCAGAGTCTCCTCATCTTCCTGGATGAATTCTTCTCCCCCTTGCTTGCCGGCCAGAAAGATGTTTCCCACTCGCCTGCTTTGGTGGAGTATCGGCGCGGCGAGATATGGGACCTCCGAGCCCGCCTCCTCGGGCAGTGAAAGGCCGGGAAAGCCCTTGGAGGAGAGATGGCCCAAAAGGTCCCGCAGCCGAAGCGGGGCGGAAAGGCTGCCGAGGTAGTCGAAAAGGCGCATTCCGTCGGGCTGGCCCCACAGTCGACCCGCCTCCTCCGCGGTCATCCCCGAGGAAAGGAAGCTCTCCGTCTGTCCCGAATCGTCGACCATCCTAATCACCCCATACCGGGCCCCCGTCAGCGATCGGGTGGAGTCCAGAACGCCCTGCACCACCGTTTCGAAACCAAGGCTTTCGTTGATGCGCAGGCTGACCTCGATCAATCGGGCCAGGCGCTCCCGCAACGCGCCGTTTTCTCGTTGGAGTTCCTCAGCCGATCTCAATTCCCTTCTCCTGGTTTTCGGGGATCAGCCTCTCTCGGGAGTCCCATCACCTGAAGGAGATTTTGAGGCAGACTTGGCCTCCCCTCACTTGAACCGGACACAACAAAATAGGCAGCGGAACCAATGTACGCCAAAACACCACCAAATAAAAATAAATCTCACCGGTTTTTCACCTTTAGGTTGTTCAGAGGAATAGGGAGCATACACCCCACACAACTACTTGGAGATGATCTTCTCCGGCCGTCAGATCTCTGGTGCGGTCGCGGTCCAAGTTCCACCCCGACTAGGCCCAGCATAGCGCTGGTAGCATTCTCCACGGCGCCCCCGGAAGGTGTGGTTTGTTTTGTCCGTTAGCGTCTTCCGAGTTGCCTTGGATTCGAAAAAAGCAGATGGCCGAATAATTTTCCACTGAAATATCACCAAACAAAGGCAAATCTTCAATTTATTTTCACTTTAATGTTCTATATTATACACTGAACAAAGGGAAACGCGGATGAATTCGTTCAAGACAATCAAACCGCCAATACTGAAATCCACGAAACTCCTGTCCCAACTCCACAGCGGAGATCGACTTCAATGACGATGGCATTTTTAACTTGGAGGATTTCTTCCCGTTCCGGGATGCCTTCGACAGCGGCAATACCCGCTTTGGTCCGGCCGGTTACCGAAGAATAGAATTGGCGATTCCTTTGCCATGGCCGATTACTCTGGATTTTCGACCTGGATGATTTTGTTCCTGGGACCTGCACGGGGAAGTTGGCTCGGTCTCTCTGTTGGGGACCGGGCCGCGGGTCTCAGGATTTGAGTGGAGAACCAGAGGTAGGGAGGAGGATTCTAATTTCCCCATTGGGCTGGGTCCAGCAGGCGTGCCCAAGGGAAATAAATGTTTAACAGGGGATTGGAAGCATGACTGGGGTGCCCATACCAGAATCCGCCTTCTGGGATTTCCTCGCCGCTATTCTGCTGATCGTGGTGGCGGCGATTCTTCTTTTCCTCCTGGTATTGTGTTTCGGCGGATTTACCGGGATACTCGCATCCATTAGAGAGTGGAAACGCGGGTTCCCCCGAAAAAAGAAGGACCTGGAGCCCATGGCTTCCTCTCAAGAAACCTCCAACTGATCCAGATAGTTTAAAATTTAGAGCCCCTTGAAACTACATGGAACGGCGCGTGAGGACAGTCTTCTTGGTGGGAAGACTAGCGCCGGGTTTCAAGGGGCTACAATTTGGATGGAGAAGATTTTGCCGGACAAGGAATTCACCACTGAAGAGCAGATTCCAATGACTCCGGATAGGATTGAAGAAAATTTAACTTCGACAGGCAGCTCCTGAAATCGAAGAAAACCTAATGGCTAAATTCGAGTTCTTGCCGACCAAAACCAAGGTCGAATCATTCTATGTCAAGAAATTGAAATCAATAATGGCGAAAGTGACTTATTACGCCCAGGACGGGGACAGCCTGGAACATGAGATCGTCTTCTACCTCCCAGCCCCAAATGCCCATCGGACCTATAAAGAGATTGTCGAAGAACTGGAGGGCATACTGCAAAGAAACTGCTGACCTTCAGCCATCTCATGGTACTGCATGGATACGGCAGGGAAAAGACCGCCCCCTGAACAAAAGCCTCGCTCGCCCAGGCTGTCGGAAGGGGACTTTACTTAAATGCTGGGGGAATAATTGGGAAAAAGAAAAATGGTGCCGAAGCGGGGACTCGAACCCCGACGCCCGGAGGCACTGCCCCCTCAAGACAGCGTGTCTACCAGTTTCACCACTTCGGCAGTAAGGAGTGAAAGATTCTCAGGGTGCTTGTTCGGCCTCCGAACTCTGGCCCGAGTTCGTTTCCTCTTGACCCGACTCCCTCAAGGGGAGCCCGTCGGTTTCGTTGAACAACGCCGCCGGCTCCATGGGTGAGCCACCTTCCTCCAGCATGCGCTCACTAGCAGAAGTGGGCATCTCGCCCGAGGTGTCGTAGGTGATTGCCTGAACGATACAGATCAACATGAACGCAGTCGCCAGTACCGCCGTGGCCTTGGTGAGGAAGGTGGAAGCCGAGCGGCCGCCCAGCACTGAAGTAGAACTCAGGCCGCCGCCAATGGAACCGGCGAGCCCGCCTCCCTTTCCCGACTGCATCAGAACGGCCGCGACCAGAAGGAGGCAGATTAAGACGTGAAAAATGGTCAGAAATACCACCATGCTAGACTGTAGCTCCTGCGATTGCAGTGAAATCCTTTGCCCTCAGTGATGCGCCTCCGATCAGGCCGCCGTCGATTTCTTCGCGGGAAAAGAGATCCGCCGCATTTTCGGGCTTCACACTGCCGCCGTAAAGGATGCGGACCTGCGCGGCAACCTCTGCTGCAAAGGCCGCGGCCAGGAAGGCGCGAATCGAGGTGTGAGCAGCCTCCGCTTGCGCGGCGGTGGCAGTCTCGCCCGTCCCAATCGCCCATAAAGGCTCGTAGGCCAACACCAGCCTGCGGGCATCCTCTGCAGAAACGCCCTTCAGTGCCGCTTCGGCTTGCCCCAGCACCACATCCTCCATTAGCCCCGAGTTGCGTTGTTCAAGGCTCTCGCCAACGCAGACTATAGGGGTCAAACCGGCTTGGAAAGCAGCGATAACCTTGCGGTTGACCGTTGCGCAAGTCTCGCCGAAATACTGGCGGCGCTCGGAGTGGCCTAATATAACGTAAGTGCATCCACTGGTCAAGATCATCTCCGCCGACACCTCTCCGGTATATGCCCCTTCCGTCGCCCAGTGCATGTTCTGTGCCCCCAAGGCAATGGGACTGCCCTGCAGAGCAGCGCGCACGGCCTGCAGGCTTGTAAACGGCGGGCACAGGACCACCTCCCGGTCCGCGCACAAAGGGGAAACCAGAGGTCTGAGCCCGGCGGCTAATTCTCCGGCGCGCACCGGTGTGTTGTGCATTTTCCAATTTGCAGCAACTATTGGTCTGCGCATGGTTCACATCCCCTCCGACAGCGCCGCCACCCCGGGCAGGACCCCGCCACCCATGCACTCAAGGGCGGCTCCTCCGCCGGTGGAGATGTGGGTCATCTTGTGCCCCAAACCCACCTGGGAGACAGCCGCCGCCGTGTCTCCGCCGCCAAGGATCGCGGTCGATCCCTGGTCCGCAGCCGCGGCCAGAGCCTTTGCTATCGCCCTCGTTCCCGCGGCAAAGGGCGCCATCTCGAACACGCCCATGGGTCCATTCCAAACCACTGTCCGAGCAGCCCTGATCCTGGCGGCGTAGAGTTGGCAGGACCTGGCGCCGATATCCATACCTTGCCAGCCGGGTGGTATGGCGGTTCGCTCTACCACCCGGGTCGAAGCGGTCGCCGAGAAGCTGGATGCCACCACGTAATCCAGGGGCAAGAGCATCTCTACCCCTTTGGCCGCCGCCTCCCTGAGCAACTGTCCGGCGGTCCCGATTTGATCCTCCTCCAGAAGTGAGACGCCCACCTCCGATCCAGTGGCCTTCAGAAAGGTGTAGGACATTGCTCCGCCGATGAGCAGCTCATCCACCAATCCAAGGAGGTTTTCTATGACCTTGATCTTGCTCGACACTTTGGCGCCGCCCAGGATGGCCACCAACGGCCTCCGCGGCGACTTCACGACCTCATCCAGGTAATGGATCTCCTTCTCCATCAACAACCCGCTCACAGCCACGGGAAGATGGTGGGCGATTCCTTCCGTGGAAGCGTGGGCGCGGTGTGCCGCACCAAAGGCATCGTTGATGTAGATCTCGCCCAAAGCCGCCAGCCGGCCGGCAAACCGGGGATCGTTGGCCTCCTCTTCAGGATGGAACCGCACATTTTCAAGAAGGAGAATCTGCCCGGGTTCGAGGGCCCGGGCCCGTCGCTCCACATCGGGGCCGACGCAGTCCTCCGCCAGTTGCACGGGGCGGCCCAGCATGCGGCCCAGGCGGGCGGCCACCGGCCGCAACGACATGTGGGCTACCCTTCTGCCCCTGGGGCGTCCCAGGTGCGACATCAGAATGAGGGCGGCACCACGTTCCAGCAAAAACTTCAAGGTGCCAAGGGAGGCTTGCAGGCGGGTATCGTCCAGGACCTTTCCCCCGTCGGTCAGCGGCACGTTGAAGTCCACCCGCACCAGCACCTTCCTGCCGGCCACATCGACGTCTCTGACGGTATGCCTGGCTATTTTCTCACCTTTTCATCCGAAAAATACCGTGGCTATATCGAAAAGATCGTCGCTCACCATCTTCAGATCCCCGATGGCATCACCTATCGGAACGGCGACGACCTCGTTGCCCTGCAGACTTACCATCTTGCCGTAGTCCTGGCGATGCACGAGGTCGATTGCGGCAATGCCGAAGCGCGTCCCCAGGACTCTGTCGAAAGCGGAGGGAGTACCTCCGCGCTGCAGATGGCCCAGGACCGTCACCCGGGTCTCGTAACCGGTGCGTTCTTCGATTTCCGTGGCTACGAGGTGGCCCACCCCGCCCAATTTCACATTGCCGAATTCGTCCGTTATGGTTTCGGAAACCACCGACTTCTTCTCTCCCTCGCCGGCCAGGTCGATCTCGACACCCTCGGCCACAACGACGATGCTGAAATCCTTGCCGCGCTTGTGGCGCTTCTTGATGCTGCCGACTATCTCATCGACCGAGTACTGCTGCTCGGGAATGAGCAGCATATCGGCACCGCCGGCTATGCCGGCGTAGGTGGCAATCCACCCGCTGTGACGGCCCATCACCTCGATTATCATTACCCGGTTGTGTGACTCGGCCGTGGTATGAATGCGGTCGATGGCTTCGGTGACGATATTGACGGCCGTATCGAAGCCAAAGGTGTAATCCGTCTGGTTGATATCGTTGTCGATGGTCTTGGGCACTCCTACCACGGGCATCCCCATGGCGTCCAACTTGTGCGCCACGTTGAGGGTATCGTCACCGCCGATGGCGATCAGGGCGTCCAGCTTCATGCGCTTCATGTTCTCCACGACGATATCTCCGCCATCCGGGTCCTTGAAGGGATTGGTCCGGGAAGTTCCAAGGATCGTTCCACCCTTGGGCAAAATCCCGGAAATCTCCTCCAACCCCAATGGCTCCCACAAGCCCTCCATCATCCCCTTCCAGCCCTTCAGCACCCCCCTGAAGCGGTCTCCGTAGACCACGATGCCTTTGCGCACAGCCGCGCGGATCACGGCGTTCAACCCGGGACAGTCCCCGCCTCCGGTCAAGATGCCGACAGTCATTTTGTTCATACGGTCCATTCCTTGCCATGTTCCCTTGCCCTGGGAACGCTTTGCGGAGTCTCGCTTGTATTCAATGAGGATATTGAGACATAAACTTAATGTGAGGCGTAAATTAGATCAAGTGAATGGAACCTGGTTGGCAGAGTTGTCGGCAGACCTATCTATTCCCCTGAGCTCGAGGAGGGCTGGCCAGGGCGATGGCCCGGATGCGGTGGGCGCCAGCGAGGTTGAGGGCCCGTGCACACGCATTGAGGGTCGATCCGGAGGTGATCACGTCGTCTACGACCCCGATACACTCATGGGGAGGCAATTCCTCGATAACCTCGAATGCACCGCACAGGTTCCGGCGCCTGGCTTCCGAGTCCAGTTTGGCCTGTTGCCGCGTATTGAGCCGGCGCAGCAGCAGCCTGTCGCGCACGGGCAGGTCCAGGACCTCCCCCAGGCCCTGGGCGATGCACAGGCTCTGGTTGTAGCCCCGCTCCCGCTGCCGCGCCGGGTGCAGGGGTACGGGGACCAGCAAATCCACCTGCCGCAATTCCCGGATCAGCGCGGCCGACTGTCCCAGGCGGCGTCCCAATTCCCGCCCCAACTTTCTCTGCTGTTTGAACTTGCTCGCGTGAACGGCGCGCTGCAGAGCCCCTTCGAAAGGCCCGAGTATCAGCGCGCGCTCAAATTCCGGCTCCCATTCGGCGCAATGGCCACATGAAGCCTCGGAGTTTTCCAGCGGGCAGCCACAACGGCTACAGTGCGTGCCGGAGCCGCTGGCCGCGCTGAGAATTTCCATCCAGCACCTCGTGCAAAGATCCACGTCCGATGGTTCCAGTGGCCTCTCGCATCCCTGACAGTGCAGAGGGTAGACGAAATCCAGCAGAGCCGCCCCCAGCCGCCTCACATTATTCCCTAGTGTGAACATCCTGTTACACCTCCGAACTTGAAACCCGGCCGAACTCCATTCCGATGAGGTCCTGACCCCTCTGGTCAATCAAATTCCGTGCCGGTTGCAGAATCTCTCCTCGCAGGGGCAAGGACCCGGGGCTGCCGATTCGACTGAACCAGTTATCTCCCGCTCCATCTTCCGCCGCGGTGGATGAATCCGGCCGGACCGATTCTCTCCCCATGCCGCGGAAAATGTCACCGTGCACGCCTCCGAGGTCCGGACCCGCTGAAAATTTGACATCCTTGTTCCCTTCTTTTTCATTTCTCGAGGCACCCCTGCAACCAGGCGCCCTACGGACCCTCTGCCCGACTCCAAAGGACTTTTTCCATGAAAGACTGCTGGATTTCCTGTTATTCACTTTTCCTGCTGATATGCGCCCTGCCCCTCAATGCCGACTACAGACTGGTGCAGGGCCCGGACCCGGCCGATCCCATGCAGGTCCACATATTCGAACTCGACAACGGTCTCCTCGCATACCTCAGCGAAAACCGCGAGGAGCCGCGTTTCTACGCCGAAATCGCCGTCCGCGCCGGAAGCAAACACGACCCGCCGGAAGCCACCGGCATCGCCCATTACCTGGAGCACATGCTTTTCAAGGGCACGGACAATCTCGGCGTCCTGGACTACGAGCGCGAAAGGCCGCACCTGGACCGCATCGTCGCCCTCTACGAAGAACATTATGCCCAGAGCGATCCCGAAAAACGCCGGGAGATCTACAGCTTGATCAATGCGGAAGCCCAGCTCGCGGCCGAATACGCCATCCCCAACGAGATCGACAGACTCTACGCCGCCATGGGCGCCAAAGGTCTCAATGCCCACACCTGGAAGGAGGAAACCGTCTACAAGGTGGACCTTCCGGCAAACCGCCTGGCCCAGTGGGCAAGAATCGAGGCCGAGCGCTTCTCCAACCCGGTCTTCCGACTGTTTCAAACCGAGTTGGAAACCGTCTACGAGGAAAAGAACCGGTCCATGGACAACAAGGGGAGGGTGATTCGCACGGCCGTGGCCGAACGACTTTACAAGGTCCATCCCTACAGGAACGCTACCCTGGGCTCGGTCGAGCACCTCAAAAACCCCTCCCTGGAGAGAATGTACGAGTTTTACCGCAGCTACTATGTTCCCAACAACATGGCCATTCTCATCTCCGGCGACATCGACATCGAGAAGACCATCGATCTCATCGACGCCGAGTTCTCCATCTGGAGAGAGGGAGAATTGCCCGGGGAAAGAAGGTGGAACGAAGACAGAATCGAGCAGGTGGAGCGGGTGGAGGTGTTCTACGAAGGAGAGGAATACGTTCTTCTGGCCTTCCGCACCGCGCCGGGGAATGACAAGGACGCCGAGACCCTGCAGGTCCTCGACATGATCCTGGACAATTCCGTGGCCGGGCTCATCAACCTCAACCTCAACCAGCGGCAAAAGGTTCGCCAGGCCGGTTCCTACCCGTGGTTACACAACGACTACGGCGCCCAGTACTTGTGGGGGGTTCCCAAGGAAGGCCAGAGCTTGGGGGAAGTCGAAGAGCTCTTGATCGAGCAGATCGAGCTCATCAAAGAAGGGCGGTTCGACGACTGGATCATCCCGGCCATCATCACCGACTTCAAGAAGAATCAGAAGAAAAAGCTCGAAGGCAATGATTCCCGGGTCGGCCTCATGCGCGATGCCTTCCTCTCGCACGAGGATTGGAAACATGCCGTTGGGGCGCTGCAACGCATGGAAAAACTCGAGAAGCAGGACATCGTCCTCGCCGCCAGAAGATACTTCGGCGATGGTTACGTCGCCGGCTACCGCCGCGACGGAAAGCCCGACCTGCCCGACATCGAAAAGCCGCCACTCGACAAAATCGAGATCGATCCCGCCCGGCAGTCGGCATTCTTCGATTCCCTCATCCGCATGCCCTACCAGGAAATCGAGCCTGTTTTCGTTGTTCCCGGCCGCGACTACGAGATCAGAGAGTTGCGTCCCGGCATAAAAGTCTACTACGCCGAAAATCCCCTCAACGACCTCTTTTCCTTCAAAATTTCAGTTGACGTGGGCTCCCTGGCCGAGCGGCGCTTGAACGTGGCGAGAAAGTATCTCGACAAATCAGGCACCGATCGCCTCAGCCCCGATGAGCTCAAGAAGGAATGGTACAAGCTCGGCACGGATTTCAGCATCCATGTCGGCGACCACGAAACGACCGTCACCATCGCCGGGCTCGACGAAAACTTTGGAGCTTCTCTCGCCCTGCTGATGGAATTCCTGCAGCGGCCGGCGGCCGAGGAGGCTGTATTCGAAGAACTGGTCAGCATCATCCTCAAGGAACGAGCCGACGCCCGAAAGGACAATCGCACCATCAGCCGGGCACTCTACCAGTTCAACCGCTGGGGCGATCAGTCCTACTTCCGCCGCATCCTCTCCAATGCTGAACTTCAGGAGCTGCGCGGGCAGGAACTCCACCGGTTGATCGGCGGCCTTCTGACCTTCGAGCACGCCCTGAGCTATACCGGGTCCCTGACCCTGAACGAGCTCCTCGACCACCTTGAACAGAGTTACAGGATGGAAGGAGAATTGCAACCGCCTCCTCCCTACCAGGTCCTGAATACCCGCCTGCCCGCGGCAAACGAAACCTATTTCTTCGACAAGGAGATGGCCCAGGCCCTGGTGCGGATCGAATCCGGAGACGGTCCCTACGAGGAGGGTCTGCGCCCGTTCATACAACTCTACAACGAGTACTTTGCGGGCGGCATGGCCGGAGTGGTATTTCAGGAACTTCGCGAAGCGCGCGCCCTGGCCTACTCTGCCGGAGCGCGCTACCTTCACGGCAAGCGCAAGGCGGAGCCCGGCCTCATGGTCGGAGTCGTAGGCTGCCAGGCGGACAAGACCATGGAGGCCGTGGAGGTTTTTCTCGACCTCCTCGATCACCCCCCGGTCTCCGAAGAGCGCTTCGAGGCCGCCCGGCAAGCCCTGCTAAACGACTACCGCACCTCTCGCCTCGGGTTTCGCCAGGTCCTGGGCGCGGTGCGCACCTGGGAGCGCCAGGAGGTCCCGATCGACCCGCGTGCCAAGCGCTTCGAGGAACTTCAGCGATCTTCGCTGGAAGCGATGCTGGGATTCCACCGCGACCATATCCGGAACCGCCCCCGGCTGATTTCCATCGTGGGAGACAGGAGCAAGATCGACCTGGAGGACCTGGCCCGACACGGGAGCATCGTCGAGTTGGACCTGGAGGACATATTTGGGTTCTAGTGTCCCGCCGCAGAAATATGTCACCATTATTCCGCCGATCCATTCCGGCTCACGGCGTTGCCTTCACTCGCCGTACACTACTGGTACGACTCGCTCAGGCGCCTTGTGAGCCTGCCGCCTCGGCGGCCTAATTTCGTCAACCTATCTCTGCGACGGGACACTAGGCGGGGATTTTGTTGACAGGAATCATCCTTGGAACTAGCTTTTGCCAA
Source organism: Candidatus Latescibacterota bacterium (assembly GCA_965208105.1). GTDB lineage: Bacteria > Latescibacterota > UBA2968 > UBA8231 > UBA8231. Next base: position 4,030,721 of record OZ242318.1, on the reverse strand, counting down.
GAGGAATTGGGTTTGGCGGTGTAGCTCAGCTGGTTAGAGCAGTGGAATCATAATCCACGTGTCGGGGGTTCGAGTCCCTCCACCGCTACCAGAAGATCAGCCGCGAACTCCAGGCGGTCAGTTATTTAACACAAGCCTCCGAGGACGTGTTCTTCGGGGGCTTGTGTTATCTGACGCTATTTCAAGCACTTGAGTCGCTGCCTGCACCACTTCCGATGCTCCGGTTCGAAACGGTACCGCTGGTCTTCGACGGAAGAATCGCCTTCACCGCCGGTCCCGCCGCCGGCCGGGAAGATCCGCAATCCGAGCTCGAATCACCCGTTCCCCTGCGCTCGTATCACTTTTCCAGCCAGAAAGAATAAAGCCTGGCCTGGTGCAGGTCGAATATGAGGCGGACCGGCCGCTCGAAGACCCGCTCGCGGTCTCCGTTCCAGACGATTCGGGCGCGCAGGTGGTCGCCGCTGACCGGTTGCCCGATCATGGTGAAGCCGGGAAAGCGCTTCAGGGTCTCTCCGTCGACGATCTCGGCGTAGACCGCCCCCCATTTGGCGTCGACGTTGAGGTAGACCTCCTCTCCCCGCAGCAGAAACGGTTTGGTCGTGATGGTCGCCGCCTCGCCGCCGTCGAGAGAGAGAAAGCCGTCCAGCCGCAGTTTGGCCAGCGACAGGGCGCCCCTGTCCTCGAAGAGGTCGGGATCCACGTTCAGCCGGAAGAGTTCCCGATTGCGGTTATATTCCCGGTAATTTTCCCGGTCGCCGGGCAGGCGCAGGGCGTTGTAGTAGATCCAGATCTCCCCCAGGTCCGGCCGCACCGCGGGCCGTCCGGTCAAGAGCACCTGGCTGGTGTCGTAGCGCTCGCCGTCCCACGGTTCGATGCCGATAAACGGCGCCCGGTTGGCCACCCGGTCCCAGTGGTACAGGTCGCGGGAGAAGGCGAGCTCCACCTGGTTGATGCGCGTGAAGTTCTTCTCCGGCGGGGGGATCGCCCCAAACGGATTGAACAAGCCGGGAAATCCGAAGTAGCATCCTTCGTACGGCATCACCGCCATCTGGTAGACCTCGGCGATATAGTCCATCTCATCGACGATCGGCGGCGTGATATAGGCCGGATTCTCCACCACCTTCCGGACCCGCCGCCGGCAGTTCTCGCGATCGATTTCGTCCGAGTGAAAGATGAGCTGTGGATCGGTGAACTGTTCGAAGTCCTTGCTGGTGGAGAGAAATACCGAGCGCCCCCACTCGGTGCCGTGCTTCACCATGGCCAGGTATTGAGCGCCGAACTCATCGTAGGTGAAGTGGCATTCGTCGCTGCTGGGAATGGGCGGTCTGTCCAGCAAAGTCCAGTCGAAACCATCGGGCGAGGTCGCCAGGAAACGGGAGCTGGCGTTGATCACCGCCCGGCGGGTGAACAGGGCCTTGTAGCGACGGCGCGGGTCGGGGTCTGCCGCGTCGCGAATGACGTGTGTCAGGCGTTGCCGTTCACCCGCCTCCGGATCGTCGGCAATGTTGTTGTCCCTGGAGCCGTTCCACTCGTAGCGTCCAAGCGGCGGCCGCTCCCAGGTTTCGCCGTCGGTGGAGGTGGCGTAGTAGACGTGGTCGCCAAAGTACCACCATTCCCAGATGCCCTTGTCCGGGTTCCACTGGGGAGCGCTCCGGCTCTGCAGGGAGCGCTGGCCCCGCGCGCGGTCGGGGCGGATCACGGGCCCGCACTTTTTGGGCCGGTGCATGGTTCGAGCCCACCCGTGGTTCTGGGCGCCGGCCCCCGTCTCCAGGGCGGCGTCGTCCGCGAACAGCTGGCGATGTTTATGCGGTTCTATGAGTTGATGGTCCATCGGATCGGTCCAGTCGCGGTCCGGCGCGGCTCAGGTCGGAACACAGAAATTATTAAGGGCCTTTTCGCAGCCGGTCAAGTAGTGGTGGCGCCTTTTTCCATGCATGGCACCGCGTGGGACATTCCCTATCCTTATCGTGAATGGCACCGGACAAGCTGAGTTGACAATGCAACCCCTGGTCACTATATTCGCCGTTTAAGAATCCGCGCATAGGGTGCCCGCCTCAGAATCGATAGTTCGAAAAACAACAAGCTGCAAATTGCATTAGTTTCTTGCTCGAGGTGGTGGAAACCCCTCGCCTTATAGGCGAGGGTCGTTTAGTTCTTCCGGAGAAGCCACAGGATACATTCGCCAGGACCTGAGGTTCCGCCTGTAGAGGATTGGGACTATGGCACCTTTCCCGGTCCGTACGATTTTGGGATGCCTCTTCCTGCTCGCAACCTGGATCGTCGAATCAGAGAGCAGCCCAGGGGAGCAGCCGCGTTTATCCGTACGTGAAATTGAGCCGGCGCAGACCTTTCTGCGGCGGAACCTGCCGCCTTACCGCAACTACGCTTTCCAACCGTTCGAAAACTACCCAAACCACACAGCTCCCTATGAAGATACTCCCAAGGCCTTCTATGGCCATACCGGGGAGTATCTCACCACGGGATACGACCTGTACAGCTGGCTTGAGCACCGCAGGCATGGTCAAAACTATGGAAGCCAGATCTTCAAAGAAGAGCTTAGCTGGAGCGAGGTGTTCGGGTACGTCGCAGTAGGGCATGACGGGTACGGTAGTTGGAACTATAGTCTAATGGTAGGGGATGCGCTCACGGCGCGCTTTACGCCTCTGACCCTGTCGATGACCGATTTCAAGGGAATGCGCCTGGATGGGGCCCTTCCCCAGCTAGAGTTCACCGCCCTGGCATCCCGCATCGAAAGGCCCCATTTCACTTTACCTCACAACGTCTCGCCGAACGCTCAGTGGCACCAGTGGCAAACCCAGTTCGCCGAGGATTCCAGCCTCCTCCTGGGCGGCCGCTTGCAGACTGAGGTTGGTGGGCTTCGCGTGGGTGTCAACGGAGTGAACCTGCATGTGTACAATAGCACGCAGCCGGGCAACAGTCTCAAGGGCCGGCTGCGGCCTGACCAGCCTTTGATCGAGTGGGTCATTGTGCGCTTTGTGGACGACTCGCCTGCAGATGGCAGAGGCGGTGCTGTAGTGCAGCAGGTGCAGCTGGTGATCAATGGCCAGGTGCGGCCGGATATCCGAGCCCAGGTCGTACGGCATATTGCCAGGGTACCATCCCAGGTGGGTAAGCTTTCACGGCTGACCGGAGAATTTGCTGCGAGCGGCTACGAAAGGGTCAACTACGCTTATAAGGGCGGCGGCGTAATTCCACAACCTCTCTTCTTCCGGGGTCGGGACGAGATTCCAGTGTTTGCCGACTATCTCTACCGCCTGGATCACGCCAACGGGATCGACGTAAGCAACCAGACGAATCTCGAAGGACTGGTGGCAAATTTTGCACTGGAATCACCCGAGGCGGTACTGCGCGCTGACGGAGACGACCAACTGGTCTACCTCTTCGACGTGTCGCAGGAACACCACGTCGAAGAAGTAGAGGTGGAGGCTGTCGTGGGCAATGATTACCGGGTGGAGACGGCGACCCTGAGCATGGCAAATCCGCACGCCACTGACTATGTGGGGCGATTCAATAGCACCTTCTATGCCACCGGCGAGCGCGCCGAAGGGAATGTGCAGGACATGTCGAACCTGAAAACGGTGCGCTTCAAGGTGGGTGAGAACACCGCAATCTTCATCTACGGCACGGATTTCAACTTGCGACTGGCGGGACTGGAGATCAACGGCGAGTACGCGCGCTCGGCCCTCTACGCCCGCTATCCGGCGCAGAGGGCAGGGGAGCCCCTGTTCGATGAGAGTCCGCGCTTTGCCGATCGCGGCTCGGCCTATTTCATCAATGCGACGCGATGGTTCGGACGTTGGCGGCTGGGCGGCGAGTACTTCTCCATGAACCCGACCTACCGGACCTCGATGCGCAGTTTCCTGCGGCCGGATGGAGGGGACCTGCATCCCCTGAGCCCCATAAATGGCGTGGTCAACAATACGATCTACTGGGATCTGTCACAGGACAACGAGGATGGCGACGGGTTCCCCGACAAGAGGATCGGCAACATCCTCACCTCCTCCATATACGACACGCGCGGCGTCGATCCGGACGGGGTCTATCTGAGCCAGGATGAGGACGGCGACGGTATTCCCGATACCAACCGCAACCACAACCTGCAACCGGACTATGACGAGCCGTTTCTGATGTATTATGTGGAGCCGAACGAGTACGTCTACGGCCTGGATCGCAACAACAACAATGAGCCCGATCACCGCGAAGACGACCTGGACCCCGACTATCCGTATGACTCGGACCAGCGCGGATTTCATCTCTTTGGGCAGATGGATTTAAGCCGTCACTGGTCCCTGGCCGCCGGGCGATATGCGGTTGAAGAGATCGCCGGCGCAGGGCGCAACAAATCCACCTACGCGATTTTGATCTACCGCAGAGACGGGGTTCATCGCGTCCGACGTCTGTTTTTCGAGAACCACCTTCGCCGGGTCCAGGACGATATCCCGGATGCATACAACGCGATCGTGGAGCGACGCAATTTTACTCGAACTCTGCACACCCAATACGTACGCGGTGGCGGTCTCCTCACCGATTTGCCGGCGTTTCCGGGCCGGATGCGGGCGGATCCGCTGTTCTACAAGGATAGTTTTGTCAACGAGACATACCTCGAAGGAAGACTACGGCCCTGGTCGACCTTCAATGTAGTGCAGAAGCTGCGCCTGCGGCTCAACTGGCAGCAGGGCGGGCACCTGCCCGGAGGACTCTTCCAGCGAGGTAGCCGGTTGGATCACTGGACCACGGTCAGCCGGGTGGATTACACATGGAGGCTGGGGGCGTTGAGCGTGCAGCCGAAATTCAAATTTCAGCTCCTGCGCTTCGTCGACCAGCAGCGGGACCTGACCATTCGCTGGGAGTTCGAGACGATCCCAATCGTGCAACTAAGCTATCCACTGCTGCCCCGCACGACCCTGGGTGCAGGAATACAGGGCATTGGACCATTGCCGTATCGGCTGGAGGACCGTGCGCACCCATCCGGGAGTTATGACCGACGAACGGCCATTTTCACCGTGACCAACCGGTCGCGCTTTTTCGGCTACGATCTAACGACGATAATCGGTTTTGTTCGCGACGAGACGAACTTCGACGATCGCCTGAGGCGAACAGAGGGGTTGGATGGGATGTCGTTCTTCGTTAGAGCGCTCATAGGTTTCCCCAATTTCGGCACTCTGCTTTAGCGTGAGCCTAAGGCCCAGGTGCGCAGGCCGAAGTGCACTCGGGACCGCGTTCCCGGACACAGGAACGTGGACGAATAATGACAGCGATCAGGATCCACGAAGCCGGCGATATTGCCAAGGATAAGAGCCTATACGGAAATTCCCGCCGTTAGTCCAAGCCCTGAGACTTACTCACAGCTCGCCCAGGGAGAGGAGGATCTTTGCGCTCATGTCCTGCAGGTATTGGTCGTCGCCTGTGCGAACGATTTCGCGGTACTGTTCTATGGCGGCGTCCCTCTCTCCCTGTTCTATGAGGATGGTCGCCAGACCAAGACGGGCACCGGCGAAATCGGGCTTGATGTGGATGGCTTGTCGGTACTCGCGGGCTGCCGCCTTGCTGTTCCCCTGCTGATAAAGGGTCGCGGCCAGATTGTTGTAGGCGCGGCTGTGACCGGGATCGAGCCGGACGACGTGGCGGAAGCTACGGATTGCCTCGTCTACTTCTCCCTTCTTTCTAAGTGCCAGGGCGAGGTGGTAGTGGGCATTGGCGGAGTGCGCGGGGGCCAGCCTGATGGCTGCACGGTAATGCACAATAGCCCCCTCCAGGTCGTTCTGCTCTTTCAGGATGTTGCCCAGCACGTAGTGGGCCCTGCCATGGTTGGAATCGAGGCGAATGGCTGCACCCAGCACCTCCGCCGCGCCGTCCAGATCGCGCTCCTGCCACAGCGCGACACCCAGGTTTGTGTGGAGGCTGGCATTATCGGGATCGTAGCGGAGCCCTTCCCGAAATTCATGCACGGCGCTGTCCTTGCGGCCCTGCTCGAGAAAAATTGAACCCAGACTGTTGCGCGCGCGGGTAAATTTTGGATCCAGGCGAATGGTCTGGCGAAAGGCCCATTTTGCGCCGTCCAGGTCATCCTTTTCCTTAAGGGCGTGCCCCAGGTTGTAATGGGCATTGATGTGGGTGGGGTCGACGCTTATGGCCTGGCGATACGCCTCGATGGCGCGATCGAACTCGCGGCCGTTGTAGAAGATCGTACCCACTCCGTAGTAGCCAGGGGCGTACTCAGGATCCATACGAACGGCCTGCTGGAAGGCTCTCAGGGCGCCGGCAACATCGCCCTGAGAGTTGAGCCTTTTGCCGAGTTCGTAGTACGCCGCGGCCGTTTTGAGGTCGAAGCGTGGGCCCTTGCCGGTGTAGTGGGAGCCTTTTTGGTTCGACTCCCTGGAGCATTGAGCAGAACCCAGGAAGCAGCATATCATCACTACAGAAAGTAGCATCGCCATGAACGCTAATTTAGCTGGCAATGAACCGGCCTGCAAGAATGTCCACAAACCGGATTAATCAAACTTGAGTTGCGCGTCATGGTTCGAAGGCGACAGCCCGCGTTGGAGACTTCGGAAGAAATAAAGGGGTCCGCTCGGTCCGGCCCGCCCCTGATTACCCTCCGCGCGGTGGTCCTGGGCGTGTTGACCATTGCGGCGATGTTCTTCTACATCATTCTAATCGCCCAACGCCAGGGTTCAGGTCGGTACGTTCAATCGCAGTACCCCATCGCGGCGTTCATGCCCTTCGTACTCTGGCTCGTAGCCAACGCGGCACTCAAGCTCGTTCGGCCGCGCACGGCACTGCGGCGGGGTGAAATGCTGACCCTCTTCTCCATGACCTGGGTGGTGGCCGCAATTCCGGTGTGGATCCCGTCCCTGGCCTCGATCCTGGCGACCCCGGCCCATTTTGCCAACGCTGAAAATCGCTGGGCCGAGAGCTTCTTCGACTACCTGCCCTGGCACGTCCTGCCCCCCACGACCTCGCGGGTGATCGACTATTTCTGGTACGGCCTGCCCGAGGGCATGGCCATTCCCTGGGACGGGTGGCTGGAGCCGATCGCGAGCTGGATGGGAGTCTCGGTAGCCATGATGGTGTTCGGCTACTGTCTTCTAGTGGTTTTCCAGCGCCAATGGCAGGACGCCGAAAAGCTTACCTTTCCGCTGGCACAACTGCCCGTAGACGTGACCGAAGGTTTCGACAGCAAGCGCCGCTTTCCGGACATCTTCTACAAACGGCTCTTCTGGATCGGTTTCGGCGTGGTGTTTCTGCTCCAACTCTACAACATTGGCACCTATTTCATCACGGGGCTGCCGTCGATCGGCCTGTTCTGGACCCACTATGTCTACAATCTCGGCGACGGTTTCATTGTGGGATATATCCGCCTGATGCCGCTGATGATGATGGTCATCTACCTGTGCCCGGTGGATATTCTGGGCAGCATGGTGCTCTTCCACTGGATCGCCACTATCAAGTTGGGGCTGATGAAGCGCTTCGGCACTCCGAGCCTGGACTTCTCCGGGTGGAAGTTTCTCGACAGTCAGATGATCCTTCACACCGAGAGCAACGGGGCTATAATCTTTGTGGGGCTGTGGTCGATCTGGATCGCCCGCAGCTATCTGCGGCAGGTGTGGCGCCAGGTGAAGAGCGGCGCGGGCGATCCCCGCGAGGTCCGGAGCTACCGCCTGGCCGTGGTCGGCATGGTCCTGGCGGCGGTCTACGTCATCGCATGGGCCATGCATCTGGGGGTGAGCCTCTCCCTGGCATTGGGGAGCTTTGCGCTGATGACCCTGGTGTACTTTGTCGCGGTAAAACTGGTGGCCGCCAGCGGCATCGCCTACATCTATCCCAACCGGTCCTATCTGAAGGGGGAGTCGTTCTTCCTGGAGCTGATGGGCTCTGTCTACGTGTCGACCGAGAAATTGGTGCCGTACAAGATGTTCACCAGTTACGCTTTTTTCGGAGGGTTCTGCATTCCAGCGTGGCCGGCGATCGCCCACCACCTGCGGATCTTCTCCTTCAGGTTCCAACCCGCCTGGGTCACGTCCGCTGTCTTCATCTCGTTTGTGGTCGGCTTCGGCGTGGCCGTGTGGGGGGTCCTCGAGCTTTCCTATGCGGACGGTACGGACCGCAGCCGCAGCCCTGTGTTCTTCTACGATGGGATCGTCCACCTGCTCGAAAATCCGATCACGCCCCACTGGGGCAAGTGGGCCATCTGGTGGAGCGGCTTTTTCGAGGCCGCGTCCATCACCTTCCTGCGCGCCAGGTTTCACTGGTTTCCGATCCATCCCATCGGTCTGATCTTCCAGTACACCCATGCCACCTGGTGGTACGGAGCAAATATCTTCGCGGTCTGGCTTATCAAACTGACCCTGCTGCACTACGGCGGAGTTCGAGCCTACCTGGCGGGAAAACCCTTCTTCTATGGATTGGGGATCGGCTACGTGCTGGGGGTGATACTATCCACCGCAGTCGATTTCGTCTGGTTTCCCACCGCCGGACATTACGTCCACGGATGGCCGCAGTGAAGGCCTCGACAGCCAGTCACGACAGTGCAAATAATAAAGTTGACCGTTACAAATAAATGTTGACAATCATTAAAAATGGAGCTACAATGTATACTTGACAAACTTGACAAAGGCAAACTACGTGAAAGCGTAGGACGCAAAGGTACCGGTCCTCATCTGACCGACGGGGTAGAGTTGGGAGTAGAGAGGGAATGCCGATCACCTAAGGATAGCCGCACTGCCGAAGATAGGTAGGTGCGGTCTTTTGTTGGCGTCGACCGAAGGAGGTGGTGCCCATGGTGGGTAGACAGCGCGTTTAAAACGTCGCCAGTACCGATTCGAGTCTTCACAAGGTGCTTCATTGTTGTGGAAAGCTGATTTTCAGACAGTACTCAAAAGATCAGGAGGAACCGACATGCAGAAACTACAATTTGTGTTGGCAGCCGCGTTCGCCGTAGTCCTCGTGGCCGGCGGCTCCACATTCGCAGCCTATCCCTTCCCTGAGTTGACCGACGAGGAACAGACTTTTGAAAAGCCCCAGCTCTCAGGGACTCCGAACCCCCTGCGCATATCCGTCTCGGACGTGCCATGGAACGGGAGTGGCTCGGTGGACATTCCGGTCACCCTCAGCCAGCGCGCCAGGGTGTGGATCGGGGTGTACGAGATCGGCAGTAACGTGACGGGACTCACCGGGCCCAACAACACCGTGAACCGCTTTCAGCCGCAGGACCTGTTCCTGAACGTCGTTCCGAATGAGTCCGGAGCCGTGCTGGAAGCGGGCAATAACGTGATAACCTGGGACGGCATGGATTGGCAAGGTAATGCGGTCGGCTCCGGCAACTACGAATTCGACGTGATCGGGATAAACACTCTCGATCAGGCTGTGCTGATGGGAGCAGTCGCTCGCACGGGCTTCATCGACCCTGTCATTGATATGCGCAAGGATCCTCCCGAGAACTGGACCACGGAGGTCGACGAACCGTTGTTCGGTCTGGAGGTTGGCAATGTGGCGCGCGTAGTGTTTGGCACGGACCTCATTGCCGATCCCAATGCCTGGGAACGCTGGAACTTCTACCAGAACATCCCCTGGGAAGGTGAGAAAAAAACCAATGGCGGTATCCGTCCGGATCCCGACGATGAGGAAATCTTTTGGTCGGTCATAACGAGGCCTGAACCGGCTCCGGCCATTTTGAAGCTGAGAATCAATCGCGCGGCCAAGACGTGGGACCTGGTCACGGATTGGGGCGAGAATGGTGTCACGTGGCCTGAGCGCAAGGAGGATATCCGTCTGAACGGGGCTGAAATCTGGCGGGGTAAAATCTATACCGGGAACCAAGGCAAAACCGACCCGCCGGTGGCCTCGGTCCAGACCTGGGACAAGACCAGCGGCGCCTTCCTCCAGGAGTTTGACGTAACAGAGTTCCACCAAATGCTCGGAGTTGATGAGAACGGCAATATGACACAGAACCTCCGGGGACCGGACCAGTTGGTGGTTGACGAGAGCGGGATCGTCGTGCACGGACATGGGGCCCAGTGGTTTGTCAAGATCGACCACGACGGGAATCCCATCTGGGCGAATGGCCCGGGCGACTTTTACGGCGACGTGATCCCCGATGAGCTGGCCGCGCAGTTTGGACTTCCGCATGGCATATTCGCCGCATCAGCCAGGCATGCGGTCGACCTGAGCGGGAAGCTCACCTTGACCTCTACAAGGTTCAGCATATTGGACCACAACTTCGACGGATATTCCCGGGATGGCTTCGGGATGTTCCGTGTCTTTTTGAACAAAACCCAAGGTCCGTTTCACAGGGCTGGTTCGTGGTGGTGCCGGTTCGTCCAGAACAACAGGTCCACAGCCGGCGGCCAGCCCTATGAGGGCAGGAATGCGGGCCAGCCGGGACCGTGGGACGGCCTGTATGTCAATGGTAATATAGGTCTGGATGGCCACAGGAGACTCAGCGACTCTGGTGACTTGTTTCCTCCGGGCATGCTGATGCACTTGCCCTTCGACATTCAGAGCCGCAGGCTGGGCGCTGGGGCGACCGTGGTCGAAGAGGTCGAAAGCGCGGGCACGCCCGACAGCTACTCGTTGAACCAGGCCTACCCCAACCCGTTCAACCCCGCGACCACGATCGAGTTCACCGTTCCGTCCGGTGCCGATGGGCTCGTGAAGATCGAGGTGTACAACACGGCGGGCCAGCAGGTGGCGAAGCTTGTGGAAGAGACCTTGAGTGCGGGGGCCTACAAGACGGTGTGGGAGGGCCGCGATCAGAGCGGTCAGGCCGTGTCCAGCGGGACCTATTTCTACCGGATGGAGGCCGGCGATTTTTCAGCTACCCACTCCATGACCCTGCTGAAATAGTCCCGATCTGATCGATCCGTAACCGTACAGGGGCAGATTGAAACGATCTGCCCCTGTATTTTTTGTATTAGTGCTCGAGAAAGTCCGGAGCTAACACCAACTGGCCGCTCTTCCGCTCCTCCTCCTTCACTCCAACTCTGTCGTTCCCACCGACAACGTCTGAGTCAACTTGGTCCACAGGTACGTGGAGCGCTGCTCGAGCTCGACCTCAAAGTAGCTCGTGAGTTCGTTCTCGCCGGCGTGCACAAGGTGCAAGGCATGTCCTGTTGCGTACGTCCTTGGAAGCGCAGCGTGCTCCTCGACTATCCCGCCTTCATGCCCAAAGGCGCACGCGGCGAGTGCGAGGAAAGCTGATCGCCTCAGAAGCGCGAACGGGCGCCTTTGAACGCCGCCGCATTCGGAGGCTGAAGCAAGTATTCACGCTCAACTTTTTATTCAAAACCACATCTTATAGTAGTACTGAAGTACGCCCTTCGAATACTGCTCTACGGGAGCATGATTATCTGTAAATGCTGCAACATCGTCCGTGACCGCAGACGTCCATCGATTGGCGAGATATCCCTGGTATTCTTCATTCTCGCTGCTGAGCTCAACCGAATCGGGCGATTTAATAGCAACGACTATTACGCTCTGCGGCGTTGTACCCTGGCTCGGATTATCGACCGGGAACAGGTGCACCTGAGGGAACACCTTCTGGTACACTGCATACAAAGCGCGAAGCATCCGTCCGTGGTCACCTTCAACCGCAGATACGACATTGGTAATAAGAACGCCGCCCGGCCCGAGCAGGCCCGCGAGCTCTCTGGTAAATTCGACCGTTGTAAGGTGAAACGGAATGGTCGCTGCTGAGTTAAAAGCATCCAAGAACACAACATCGTACTCTTTCTTCGTCCGGGCGACGAACATGCGGCCGTCTTCGTGATAAATCTTCATCCGCGGATGATCGCGGAGAGCGAAATATTGACGCGACAATTCCGTAAGCTCCGGATCTATTTCCACAGCGTCAATCGCTACATCTGCATTTCGCCGAAGATAGTCCCGAGGAAAGGTATAGCCGCCGCCGCCGATGGCCAGCGCAGCACGTGCGTCCGGACGAAAATGTTCTGCGAGGCGGTAAAATCGCGTGTAGTTCGGATACAGTTCGTTGAGATTGTCGAGGTAGACCGCCGCTTGCGCGAATAGGCCATCGATTCGAAGTAGGCGCGCCGGTCGCTTCGATTCCCCCAAGACTGCATCATCGATCCACACTCGGTTATAATCTGTGTCAATATCGATTCGCCCGGTATCGGAGCTGTGATGTAGATATGCGCGGAAAGATACCGCAACTAAGAGAAGAAGGCCGGCTACTACCCGGGGCTCCACCCTTTTTATTCTGAACCCGAGAAACGACGTTGCCAGCAGAAGAACAGACAGCACCAAAAGGATTTGCGTCGTTCCGAAAAAGGCAATGAGAAAAAATCCGGCGAGAAACGTCCCGCTAATGCTTCCAACCGTGGAAATCGCGTACAGGCGGCCGACAACTTTGCCAGTTTCTTCGATGTCGCTCAACCGCAGGCGCACGGCAAAAGGCGCCACCATTCCCAAGAGCACACTCGCGGGAGCAAACAGAATAACTGCACCAGCGAAGGAGGCAGCGCGCAGGTCGGGTAGCAAGCCCCGCACGAATTTCAAGGTGAGGTAATCGAAATACGAAACTGCCGCTACAAGAATCGCGGCTGCGAAGAGTATCTTTGAAAGGACTGCGTGCTCGGGCCGCCTGTCAGCAAGCCGTCCCCCGTACCAGTATCCGAAACTGAGACTACCCAGAATGACCCCGATGAGGCTGGTCCATACGTAGAGCGAACTCCCAAGGTACGGCGCCATGACACGCGAACCCACGAGCTCGAATATCATTATTACCGCCCCAGCGATGAAAACGATTATTTCCAATCGGAAACGCGACATCCCCATCCCGCGATTGCAATGTCTGGCCGAGGCAGTGAGGGGACCGCCTGCCCGAAGCGGTGTGGTGGGTTTCACGGAGAATTATATCAAATTGTGCTGTGATCGGCAACGTGAGTAGGCAGTCGGCACAGATCCAAAAGCAGCATAGGCAAAGCCAGTGGACCGGAGCGATGGGAATGCCCGGGGGCTGTCCCTCAACACAGCGCCCCGTACACCATATTCGCAAACACCTGCTGAATCTTGATAAAGCTGTTCATGTACTCCGGCACCTGGATCGCTTCCTCACCGGTCACCGGATGCTGCCACGTACTCGTCAAAAACACCAACGCCAGATCGTACTCCGGATCCATCAGCACCCGCGATCCGTAGGCGCCGCCGTGAAAGTACGCCCGCGGACTCATCAGATCGCCGCCAAAGAAAAACGCATCCCCTCGGACCATCCACCCCAGCGCCTTGCTAAGGTACATGTAGCGGTCCGCACGGGTCCGGTGCTCGGGCGTATCCGACCAGGCGAACTGCGGTTCCACCATCCGCTCCACCGAGGCGGGCGACAGCACCCGGGTGTCCCCATAGCTGCCCTTGTTCAGCATCATCTGCGCAAACACCGCCAGATCCATCGCGCTCGAACAACCGCGACCCCCACCCGTGATGTAGTTGAAATGCGGATGGTCCTCCATCTCCCCGTCGAACGGGTCCGCATGGGCGCGCAAATCCCGGTCGAACAGCGGCAGCGCATGGGCGCGCCACTCCCGCGGCGAATCGAACTCATCGCGGGCGCGGAAATGGGTCTGCCCCATCCCCAGGGACCTGAACAGCTCGTCCCCCAGCTCCGCCAGCTCCTTGCCGCTCACCCGCCGCACCAGCTCCGCCACCACCTCGAAGCCAAGCGTGGAATAACTCGATCGCGTGCCCGGCTCGAACCCCAGGGGCAGGTCGTAGATCCGCTCCAACAGCTCTTCCGTCGACGCCGGGTGCGGACCGTTGATCAGATCGCCCAAACCGGACGAATGGGACAGCAGGTGGCGCGCCGTGACCGAGCCCTTGCCGGCTTTGCCAAACTCGGGGAGATATTCGGCCACCGGGATGTCCAGGGAGAGATAGCCCATCTCGACCTGGCGCATGACGACGGAGCCGCAGAGCGGCTTGGTGACCGAGGCGACTTCGAAGATGGTGTCGGCGGTAAGTTCGAAACCCTGGGCAACTATCCTGGGGTGCAGACGGCGGTCGTGGAGGACGATCTTAGAGCCGCGGGCGACGAGGATTTCGACCAGAGGGATGGCGCCGAGGTCGACGGCGGTGTGGAGGTAGTCTACGGCGGCTTCGAGTCGGTCGGCGGAGAAGCCGGCTGCTTCCGGGAGTGTTGTTTCGAGCGTCACTTTGGGAAACCGATTGACTGTCCAGTGCGGGCCGTACATCGCAGCGATTGCCCTCGTGGTGACGACCGATCGCGGCGGTCCCGATCACCGCAGGTCGCCGGACAGCTCGGCGCTGAGACCTTGGGGCATCGCGCGCTCAGGAGCGCCGCGACCCGGACGGCCTGCCGCGAGTTGACCTCAGTACGGCGCGGGGTTCTCGCCTTTTGGAACGGACTTGAAATAATCTCCGGTCTCGGCGCACCAGTCGCGCAGGAAGGATCGCATTCTGACCAGGTCGGGCGTGAACCGGGCACTGGATGCGACATTCACCATCTCACCGGGATCGGCTTCCAGGTCGAACAGCTGTTCGCGATAACGGCCCCATTCGTAGATCACGTATTTCGTATTCCCCTCGAACGCGGCGCGTCCGACCATGCCGTAATCGTGGCGGTCCGTGACCACCACCAGCTGCTTGCGCCAGGATTCCTCCGCATCTTTGGATCCCTCCACCAACGGCCGGAGGGAGCGGCCTTGCAAACCACCTGGTAGATCGGCCTCGGCGTAATCACAGAAGGTCGGCAGGATGTCGAGCCCGGTGGAAACAAAGGCGCTGGAAAGGCCGGCCGCGCTGCCTGAAGGAGGTTTCAGGATGAACGGCACCTTCAATGCTTCCTCGTAGAGCACATTCTTCCACAGCCACTGATGCGCGCCGGCGCAGTCACCGTGGTCGCTGATGAAGAGCACGAGGGTGTCGTCGTACAGTCCGGAATCACGCAAGGAGTCGAGCACGATGCCGATCTGCGCATCCACCATCTCGATCATGCGGAAGTAGGCGTTGCGGTAGCGCCTCCACCAGTTCGGATCGTCAATCGGTTGGGGTGCCTGGTAGGCCGGCGAATGTCCACCCAGATACGCCTTGATGCATTGGGGCGTGAACGGGGCCATATGGTGGTTGGCCGGCAGGATCGGGCATTCGTGGATGGGGCGATCTTCGACAGCGCCGAGGTAGGTGTCCTGGTCCCGCGCCCACTGATAGATGTTGTGCGGGTTGATGAAGGATGAGACCAGAAAGAACGGGTTGTCGTTCTGACCGCGCCCGCGCTCTTGCAGGAACTCGGCGGAGCGCTGGGCGGTGATGGCGTCCCCCTTGGGGGAGAGCGGCTGATACCCGCAGATGCCGGGGTCTTCGCTCAACGAAAAAGCGCGGTTGCCGGCGTAATTGCAGTCATAGCCAGCGCCGGCCAGTATGCGGCCGAGGGTCTCTTCCGGTTTGGCGATCTTGCCATTCTCGCCGAATTCGACCTGATGGGGCATCCGGCCGGTGTGGAGGCTGTTGCGCGCCGGCGCGCAGGACGGCGCGGCGCAATAGGCGCGCTCGAAGCGGACGCCGTCCGCCGCGAGGCGGTCCATGGCTGGCGTGGATATCTCGACGTTGCCAGCGCAGCTCATGGCGTCGGCGGATTGTTCGTCGGTGAAGATCAAAAGAATGTTGGGTCGGTTGGGCATGATCGTTTCCTTCTGATCGCGTGTTATGCGCCGAAAGTGGCGCGATGCTCAACGCGTAAACCTATGCTACAGCCGGAACGCGATCAACGCGGCGGACCGGTAGATCAGCGTTCGCCCGCCTTGATCCGTCCCCAACTTTCTCGAGTCAAGGACGTGGCTTCCGATCCCCGTCGGACGGAGAGGGAGGTTTCCAGGACCAGACGCGCGCCAATGCCGGTGCGGCCCAAATGGGGCCCCAGCAAGCCGCGGAAGGCCGAGCGCAGGTGCCGGCCGTGGCCGTTGAAAATACCGCCGCGCACGACGCGGTGGGTGCCCGAGGCGGGGCCGGCGGGATCTACCTGGCTGGCGCTGCTGTACGGACCGTGCCAGTCCTCCACCCACTCCCACACATTGCCGTGCATATCGTGCAACCCCCAGGGATTGGGCCGCTTGAGCCCCACCTCCTTGGGCCCCTCCGGATCGTTGTTGCGCACATACCACGCGTGGTCGTCCAACAGACTCTCGTCGTCGCCGAAGGGCCACCGCGTCGTCGTGCCCGCCCGCGCCGCGAATTCCCATTCGGCTTCGGTGGGCAGTCGATAGACGGAGTCGTCCACAGCCTCGTTGAGCCGGCCCACGAAGGCCTGCACCGCCTCCCAAGTGACCAGCTCCACCGGCCGATCGGGACCCTGGCGATAGCTGGGATTGCGGCCCATGACCGCCGTCCATTGCGCCTGGGTGATCTCGTACTTGCCCAGGTAGAACCCCTTGGTGATCGCCACAGGGTGCTGCGGTCGCTCCGAAGCATATCGGTATTCGGGTGCTTCGAAAGGACTGCCCATGAGGAAGGAGCCCGGCTCGATCCACACGAACTCCATGGTGGCCCCGCCAGGAAGCTCCACCGCAATTTCCTCACCCGCCTCCACAGACCCTGCAAGCAACCCGGCGGCCAGAGCCACGGCCATTTCCCGCATCTGTTTCATGGCGGTTCTCTCCTTGCAGACCTGTATGCCATACGGGATTCCGGGGGCCTCATCAAGTTTTACCTGGAACATCGCCCAATTCTGCAGACGATTTCCGATGCGCGACTTCAAGCAGGTAGATCACCATTACCTGGTCGTCACCGAAAGCCAAATGGTATGCGTCCGACAGTTCTTCGACGCGCCGGATTTGCCCAATATTCTGGTAAAACACCGGACTGAATTGAAAAAAGCTGAAATCAATCACGGTGCCGTCGAATCCAGCCGCTTCCAGCAGCTCGGCTGTGCGAAGCCGACTCAGGGCGGAAATCTGCATCAGGTAGGCAGTTCCACCCTCTTCGAGCAGATCGGGCAAGAGGGAAATCAGATGGTCGAGCATGTTTCGCCCCCAGAAATCTGCGGGACGATGGCTGGTTGTCTCTCCCATCGGGTCGACCGGCATCTGATGCAGGCTTGCGACTACCAGGTCGTATTTCTCATGCGGTAGATAGGTATAGAGATCAACCGCCTCCCCACTGACCTGATCCGAAACCCCGTTCCGAAAACTATTCGTCATCGTATTGGCCACAGCTTCGCGTTGGATGTCGATCGCCTTAACGCGTTCAGCCCCATTCAACGCCAGTTGAACCGTTAAGAGCCCCGTTCCGCAACCCACATCCAGACATCGTTTCCCTTTGCCCGCACCGGATCGAAATAGATGCTTCCAGACGAGGAAACTGCCTTGCGTCGGGCGAAAAACCTCGGGATCACAGACGATTTCGGGAAAGGGCAAGGGGTACAGCATCCGCTCCTGCCCATCAACCCAGGGCTGGAGTGCGTGCGATGTTCGATCTGAACGGGTCTCAGTCTTCACCGCAGCTTCCATGTGGGGAGCAGTGCGTCCATGCCTCCGACCGGGCTTCGTTCCCGCCATTTTCTCTCGCACAGCGGCGATATGTTCCGGTGTGACGCCGCAACAGCCACCAATGATCTGTGCCCCTTCTTCCCGCCACTGGCCGGCAAGCCTTGCGTACCCTTGCGGGTCGATCTGGTCGTCAAACTGCCATCCGGGGTCGAGATAACGCCCCAGATTCGGATAGACACCGAGCGGCATATCGGTAAAATCGCGCAGCCACGCGACCATCCCCGGCACATGGTCTATCGGCAGGCAGTTGATGAGCAGGGCGCCGACGCCCATTTCTTCGAATTTGCTCGCCATCCGCCCGAAAAAGTCGCCTTCCGGTCCACCCCAGTGCTGGCCGTAGACGCCGCAAACGCCATGGCGGCAACGCCGAAAACTGAGCCAGACCGGAACCCCTGTCCGCAGCACAATTTCCACAGCCGGAAAGGTCAGCTCATCGCGGATGAGCGACATGGTCTCCATAATGATCAGGTCGGGAGGCGTTTCTTCAAACACCCGTGCGAGCAACTGCATTCGATCCAGTTGTTGCGGCGTATTTATGTCGCCATTGATGCTGAACGCCACGGCACACTGCCCCGCTCTCCCACTTTCGTCAATCGCCTGTCGAGGGAGCCTCAAGCCCAGCCGCGCCACATCCATCCAGTGTCCAGGGGCTGTATCCGCCACCATTTGGCGTGCTTCATTCTCCGGCGGAGTGATAATCGACCAGGTCATGGTCGAGATGAGATGACAGCCGGTGGCGACGTAGCGGCGATGAACCTCGAGAGCTGCGTACGGGGCGTGATAGAGGGTCCAGGTTCCCCACATCCCCTTATCGCTGATGCGATAGTCCTTCAGCCCGACGCGCTCCAACTCCGTGGTACCGCCGCCATCCAGGATTACACACTCCTCTTCCGCAATCATGCGCTGGATCCGTCGATAAGCGTCGGAAATCTTGTTTGGCATCAATGGTTACTCCTTTCCCAAGATCGTCGAGCTGGGGAACGGGAGGTTGGTGGGATCTGGCCAGGCTTCTCGGATCACGACCTCTTTCGGTCTATTTACAGGCGAGCGATGAACGCGTGTCGAGTATGGGCCTATTTGATATTTTACCGCATTCAGAACGAACATACAACGCCATTTTGAATACAAAAAGCGCCAGTGTCCCGTCGCAGAGACAGTTTGACGCAATTGGGCCGTGAGCAGGGATGGATCGACGGGCTGTTGGTTCCTCCTCGACCGCCTCCTACGCCGGCCGCAGGGCCCGGTGCACTCTCAGGGTCTTGACGGTGATAGAAAACGCCTCTTATTCTTCCTGATCTGGGGTCTACCCACAGTAATTCCAGATGACCCCTTTAATTCTCAGTGAGCGAAATCATGCCGTCCGTAAGCGTTGCGGTGGTGCAGTTCGACGCGAAGCCGGAGAATGTTGCCGGAAATCGCGACAAAATGGTGGAGCTTGCCCGCCGGGCACGAGAATCCGGGGCTCGGTGGATCCTGTTCCACGAAAGCGCCATCAGCGACTATTCCCAGCGCATCGATCGGTTTGCTGAAACGGTCCCTGGAGGAGAATCCACTGCCTCCTTCACCAAACTGGCGCGCGAGCTGGACTGCATCATTTCATTCGGCCTCTCCGAGGTCGAAAACGACCGCTATTTCATCTCGCAGGTTTTCGCAGGACCGCAAGGTCTGCTCCATCGCTATCGCAAGACCTGGATCTGGACCGAGCCGAGCGATCGGGGATTCCGCAACGAATGGGCGCGCTACGACCCGGGCACCGGACCCGAAGCGTTCGAAGTCGACGGCGTTCGCGCCACTTGTTTCATATGCTCCGACGGGGAAGCGCCCCGCTGTGTCGCCCGCGCTCGGGACCTTCATCCCGAGGTCGTGTTCTATCCGAATAACCGCCGTTCCATGCCCGAGCTTGGCGAACTGGGAGCGCTGGCTCGCGAACTGGATTCACCCATGCTCGTTGCCAACCGCGTCGGCATGTCCTGGGTCAACCGCTGCAACGGCGGCAGCGTCGTCTACGATCGCGACGGAAGCGTGTTGGCAACGGCGAACCGCGAAGGACGGGAGGAGATCCTGCTGCACAATCTGGTCCTTCGGCGTCCAAGCCGTTCTCCGCGCCATACTGTCACCGGCAAGCGCAGCCCAAGCGGTGGATGCCATCGGGGATGCCGTGCGCAGCGGCGCGGGTAGCTCCCCAAAACAGGGATGAGAGGTCCGTGGAATACCGAAAACTTGCAGACACCGGCACGGAGGTTTCGGTGGTCGCGCTGGGTTGCTGGGCGTTCGCCGGGGACGAGTATTGGGGACCGCAAGACGACCGGGATTCGATTGCTTCGGTGCACGCGGCCCTGGACGAGGGAGTGAACTTCTTCGACACCGCCGAAGGCTACGGAAGCGGCCACTCCGAACGCGTGCTGGGCCGGGCTCTCAAAGGTCGTCGCCACCAAGCCGTCATCGCCACAAAGTGCAGCCATGGCGGGGGCAGCGCCGCCGAGGTGGAGGCTGCCTGCGCCCGCAGCCTCCAGCAGCTGGAGACCGACTACATCGATCTCTATCAGATCCACTGGCCCTTCCGGGAGACCCCTCTGGAGGAGACCCTGAGCGCTTTCGAAAGGCTAAAGCGGCAGGGCAAGATTCGCGCCGTCGGCGTTTGCAATTTCGGGGCACGGGATCTTGCCGCGTTGGCGGAAGTCGGCCATTGCGCCGCGAACCAGGTGCCCTACAGCCTCCTCACCCGCGCCATCGAATTCGAGATCCAGGCCCATTGCATAGAGCGGGACATCGGCATCATCTGTTACACCCCGCTCGCCCAGGGGCTGCTCACCGGCCGCTACGCCAACGTCGCCCAGGTACCGGCGCCGCGGGCGATCAGCCGGCACTTCGCCAGCGGACGGGCGGGCGCCCGCCACGGTGAGGAGGGGTGTGAGACCGAAGTTTTTGCCGCCCTCCGAAGGATCGGCGCAATCGCCCGCGATCTGGAGACCTCCATGGCCGCTGTAGCGCTGGCCTGGGTGAGCCAACAAGCCGGCGTAACCGCCCTGCTTACCGGCGCTCGCACTCCCGAGGAAGTGCGGGAGGACGCACGGGGGGCGGAATTGGTCCTGGACGCCCGGACGCTGCGGGCATTGGACGAGATTACCCGTCAGGTCAAAGAGAAACTGGGCGCAAACGCCGACCTCTGGCGCTCGAGTGCGCAATCCCGAATTAGATAGCTCGGCGGTAGATCAGCACTGGGCCGCAGGGCCGCGGATGCCGGAATCGAATGGATCGGCTACTGGAGCGTCGATGATCACAGCTCCTCCATCCTCCGGGCCCGGCGCAGCTGTGATATGCCGGTCAATCCTTGAAGCGGCTGCGGGACTGAATTATGTTGTCCTTCGGTTTGTATCCGAGGATGTCGACCGCCGATCACCGCCATCCCTTGCATGGCGCCGCACCAGCTGCCGGGATTGAACTGATCGGGTGTCTGATACGGAGAGCGGCTGCAGATCGGCCAGGGTCGGCTCGTATCGGCCCTCTTCCTCCCACGCACGCCACAGGGTCGTGCCAACATTGCCGGCGGCGCCGGTCATGGCGACGCGGGGTTTCACGTCAGCCATCGATGAAAATCAGGGGACTGCGCATTGATGCCTCTGTTGGGAATGGTTTTATGAGTTCACGACCGAACATCCTGCTCATCTTCACGGACCAACAGTCGGCGAATACCATGAGCTGCGCAGGGAATGTCGAGCTTTCGACACCGATGATGGACGGCCTTGCCGCGGATGGCGTGCGCTTCGAGCGCGCGTACTGCGCCACTCCGTCGTGCGCGCCGGCGCGCAACAGCATCATCACCGGCACGCTTCCGCATGAATTATCGTTCGCCGATGGCAAGATTGAGAATCCAGAAGCGACGCTTGGACGAATCCTGGCGGCGTCCGGCTACGACTGCTACTACGCCGGCAATCGCTCCCTGGCGCTGAGCGAAGAACAGGAGATATGCGGGTTCGAACCGCTTTCGGATGCCCTCGACGCCGATATGGCCGCCCACTGCCGCCAGTTTCTCCTGGATCGCGGCCAGAGCAGGGGAAGCGCCCCATTCTTCCTCGTCGCCTCCTTCATCAATCCCCACAACATATGCCAGTGGGCACGCGAGCAGGATACCTACCTCGGGCGGATCGAGGAGCGCCAAATACCCGACTGCCCGGTGCTGCCGGCCAACTACGAAATCGGTCCGTTCGAACCGGAGGCCATCCGTTCTTTTACCGCGACCCATCCATCCGCTTTCTCCACAGATCATCAAACCGACGATCCCAACTGGTGGAGGCGATACCGCAGCGCGTACTTCCGGCTGATCGAATTGGTCGACAGCCATATCGGGATCGTCGTGGAGGGGCTTCGCGGCAGCGGGCTCTACGACGATACGCTCGTCGTTTTCGTCAGCGACCACGGCGACGGCCAGGGGGCGCACAAGTTGAAGCAGAAGCTCGTGCTCTACGAAGAGGCGGTGAAGGTGCCGTTGATCGTCAAACCCCCGAAGGCGGCTGGAAGTTTCGCGCCGATGGTTTCACCGGCGCCGGCCCATACCGGACTCGACCTCATGCCGACCTTCTGCGACTACGCCGCGATCGATCCGCCAGCAGGCCTGCGCGGCCGCTCACTTCGTCCCGTGGTAGAGGAAAGATCGAGCGCGATGGTCCCCGCCTCCTGGCGTGAACACCTGGTGATTGAGGTCGACCGGGCTCCTCGCCATCAACCGGGCATGCAGATGGGTAAGCACGGAGGCAAGAATCTGATCGGCCGGGCGGTCTACAATGGACAGTACAAGTATGTCATCTACGACTGGGGCCGGTATCGCGAGCAGCTATTCGACTTGAGGGCAGACCCGGGGGAGATGGTGAATCTCGCGGCCAGCTCGCGCTTTGCGCCTCTGCTGGCGAGCATGCGATTCTATCTTCGGGAATGGTGCCAAGAAACTGGCGACCATTTCAGGGCAATGATACCGTCCGGTGACGGACCGGCTCCGTACTGACGCAGAAGTTCGTGTTCGACCACCTGATGACGCACGACCTGTCCGGGAGCTGATGGGCGCACATCCGATACCGCGGAGAACACCATGAAACTGGGCATCGTCGGCATGCTGCCGGCCGACTTCCGAACCTTCACTCCGGCGCACATGGAGGCGATCCGTGATCTGGAATTCACCGGTTTCGGGTTCCACTTCGACGGCGAACGGGTATTCGAGGTAACCGCGCAGGAATGCGAACGCTACAACGAGTTCATGGCATCCCGGAATCTGGATCTGGCCCAGTTCGCCATCACCTACGACGAATGCCTCTTTCACCCCGACATCGCCGTCAGAGAGGCGGTGACGGCGAAGATCAACCGGGGCACGGAGATCTCGGCCCAGCTCCAGGCGCAGACCTTCCTGCTGCGGCCTGGCAGCATGAGCCCCAACGGCCCCTGGATGCCGCACCGGGACAACCATCTACCCGAAAACAGGGAGCGCCTGATCGAGACGCTCAGGCCGATCGCGCGCAAGGCGGAGCTGGAGGGAGTGACCCTGGCGCTGGAGACCCATGTCGTCTCCATCATGGACCCTCCCGAGAAGTGCCGCTACGTAGTCGAGGCCGTCGGCTCCGACAACCTGCGACTGGTCATGGATGCCGTCAACCACTTCCCAGGTTTGCACGAGGTCTACAACAGCGCCGACTTCCTCAACCACCTGTTCGACATCATCGGCCCTCTGGCGCCCCTCGCCCACCTCAAGGATCTCAAGATTTCAGACGGCCTGGTTCTCCACATCGACCAGGAAATCCCCGGAGAGGGGGAACTGGACCTGGCGCTCATGCTCCGCCGCTTCGACGCACTTCACCCCGAGGGCTACGGCCTGATCGAGCATCTGTCGATGGAGCAGATTCCCGTCGCCAGCGCGAACATCCGCCGCATCGCGGCCGCCAACGGCATCGGCATACAGGAATAGGGCCCTCGGTCCAATCCTCTGATCCTTCTCTATCTGGAGAGGGTAGGCCTGCCCGCCCCCGTCGATGGCGCCGGCGAGGGCACTCCCCCAGCCGCTGTTCGAGCTCGCCGCCTGAGGTCCTACTCGACCGTCTCCTGCGCCGGCCCCAGGGCTTGGCGCGCCATCTCAGCGAAATATCCTACTTACCAGCCAGGAACTCTGAGGGAAGTGAGGAACTATGAAGGCGACCATCGACAAACAGAGAACACAGCTTATGGAGTCGGGTTATATCCTAGTCCGTGACCTGATTCATCCCGACGAACTCCCACAGCTGCGTAAAAGCGTCGATCTCATGGCCGAACGGGCTCCGGAGTCCTGTCTGAAGAGTCGGTTCACCATGACCGATTGGGTAGATGAGTCGACCGCCGACGCGGTTGAATTCTGTTTCGAAGAGCGCACCCTTGGCTTCAGTCGACAGTTGATGGATGTGCCCGCCGTGACCCCACTGGGAATGTTCGTGCTATGTGCTTCAGGAACGGGCTGGCATCGCGACATTCACCCGATCGATATGGCTCCTCTGGATGGATTGCAGGAGGATCTCAAGCTCAACGGTCCCTGCTACCTGCAGTGGAACGTCCCTCTCTATGACGACAGCTTTCTGCATTTCATTCCGGGAAGCCACCTGCGGCGGAACAATGCCGAGGAGCGCAAGATCGAGCGTCGAATGGGGGTCGTACCATTGCCCGGAGCGATGACGGTTGAGTTGAAGGCCGGCGATGCGGTGGTTTACCTCAACAACTGCCTCCACAGTTCGATGCCCAACGGAGAGACCAAGCGGCGCACGTTGATCATGGGATACGACGCTTTCGGGAACAAGGGATTCACCCACTACTTTGCAAACCCCTTAGGCGTTGATTTCATCGAACATCTTTCGCCACCAGGTGCCGAACAGTGCAAACAGTTCGCGAAACTGCATGCGCAAAGGCAGGACGAGATCGTTGCAACCTACAAGGCCATCATAAAGAAAGACCGCGTGGGGTTCATGCAGGCGTTCGAGACGCTGCATCCGAGTGAGCAGGCGCGAATGACGTCCTTGATCGTGTTATCGAAGATTGCCTACACGATTCGCAAGTACAAGGATTCGGATTCGGACGATTGGCAACGCACCGACGCGGTTATGGAGCTTGCTGCTCGCTTCGCCGCAAACGAGTTGGATCAGCTATGGGATCGATTCGGAACTCTGGACGACGTCCTAAAGGCGGATACGGAGCAGTACGAGTCGCTGTTTCAAAACGCTGCGATGATGTATCACTTCTACGAGATGCCGGAGAACTTCGGGGTGGAGGACTTCATCAAGAGCTGGGACGATTAGGGTCCCAGCTCCCCGTGTGGCGTCGAGGAGCTTGAAGTGCGGTCGGTCCCAATCCTTCATCGGCTCCGGCATCAGGCCCTTTCCGCCGCCTCACCGCGCTCGCCCTGGGCCGCCTGCACGAGTGCGCGCAGGTAGGCGATGGAATAGGCCAGTCCGACGCTCGGGCCGCCCACCATGGCCGGGATGTGATCCGGAATGACGCACCCGTCGAAGCCCACGTCCCGCAGGGCCTGCATGACCCGATACATGTCGTAATAGCCGTCGTCGATAAAGGTCTCCCGCCACGGCTCCGGCAGCGGGTTGGAGACGTTGCGAAAGTGGACCTTGAACAACTTGCCCTGACCGCCGAAGAACCGAATCGCCTCTTCGACGCTGGCTCCCATCGCCTCCGCTCCCCCCTCCAACCAGCAGCCGACGCACAAGCAGACACCGATGTTTGGGCTGTCGGCGATCTCCAAAGCCCGCTTGTACCCCTCGAACCCACCGAAGATACACCGGGGCACGCCTCCCAGCGGATAGATGGGCGGGTCGTCGGGGTGGATGCCGATATAGACGCCCTCCTGTTCGGCCACGGGAGCGATCTTGCGGATGAAGTACTCGTAATTGTCCCAGATCTCCTCCTCGCTGTACTCCCGGCCGTGGGAAAACGGACCCTCGTAGGCTACGCCGTCCCAACTGCCCCGGGCGTCCTTCAGGTCAAAGTGGCGGGCCTCGACGCCGCCACGACCGGTGGTGACGCCGGAATTCCATGTGCCGTTCGCCATGTGGGCGTAGGTGTTGTAATAGATGCCCACTGCGGCGATGTCGCGGATAAATTGAATGAACTCTTCGACCTTTTCATCGCGGCCGGGCAGATTCAAGGTGATTTCGGGGGAGTTGTGCACACTTTCGTTGTGGATGCGGTAGATCTTGAGGCCGTGGTCGGCAAGCCGTTCCTTGAAGGCGCGATAGTGGGATAGGGATTGTTTGTTCCGGTCGTAGGGGGTGACCATGGCCCAGTCGACTCCCAGTTGCCGCAACAGCCGCAACTCGTCGTCGCCGCTGTCGGGGACGACATAGGTCCCAATCTGGATCCCTGGGTGGTCGGCGTAATAACCGGGTATGGCGCGCAGTGGGTATCTGTTTTCATCCATTTTGGCGCCACCTCCATATGGCGTTTGGCGTTGCACTTGACTCAACCGCAACAAAACTAAACAGCAAAGCGACACTAGATCAACGGCTTGATCTCGACGAACCAGGAATGGACGTTGTGGCCGGCGGCGGGGAACCAGATGAAGTCGACCCCGACCGAGAGGATGATCCCGCTCACGTACCCCACCGCCAGGCCGTAAAAGAACGGCTTGCCGGCGAGGTAGGCCGCTTTGCCTCCGTAGCGCAACAGCGACACCTTCACCGCCCAAACCAGAAACAGGCTGAACCAGAATACGATGCCGACGATGGTGTACTGAAATGCGACCCCGAGCGGGTGCAACGGAAACCAGTGGAAGCGCGCCCGCAACAGGGCCAGCACCGCCGACTCCGCGACGCCGGCGAGGAATACGAGCCACCGTCCGAGATCGGATGTTTTCGGGTTGTTCAGGTTGCGCGCGGTCTCGCTGTATCCCGGTGCGACGCTGTCGGAAAAGAAGACCAGGGCCTGCTCGGTGTAGGCGATCTCCAGGGTCGCCCATGCGGCCACCAGAAAGCCCACCGGGAAAGCGGCCAATACCAGTGCCGTGATCCATCCCGGTTGTCGCTTCATGGAGAATATGCGCAGCAGGTGGGGGAGGGAAGGCCAGGCAGGAATGCGCAGGTTGCCGAAAAAGGTGGTGCTGCTGAACAGGCGGAAGCCGACATAGCTGCGAGGGGACAGGAGGGCGGTGCCCAACAGCTGGTCTACGAAGGTGATTCCCTTGATATGCCCGGGGTCGGTGAGCAGATAGGCGCAGCCGGTTGCGGCGATCAGTTTGACTACCACCAGGTAGGTGAGGACCGCTATGGAAAAAATCAGCAGGGCCGCCTTCAGGCTAATGCCGATCGCCACCATCCAGATCAGCACATAGCCGCCGCTGATCGCCAAACCGGACAGCGCCCAGCGGTAGCGGGAGACCTCTGCACCTCTGCCGGCGCCCGATCGCACTTGCCGCCAGACGGCGCGCAAATGCCCTCGGGCCAGCCAGATGGTCCAGAGCCCAATGAAGATGAGGGCGCCATAACTTTCCAGGTGCAGGATCTCGTTCCAATGCAGCGGCTCCCCGGAGGTGCCGACGGTAAAGCCGATGCGCGTCATGGCCGCCCCCTTGAGAATCGCCAGGAGGTGAAAGAGGAACATGCTGGCCAGAATATCGAGGGGACAGAGGTAGGTTACCGCTACCACCAGCGGCATGATGCGAAAGTGCAGAGTCGGGAATCCCTCTCCCAGGCGGATGTTGTAGAGATCCCAGTAGATGCCGATCCGCGGCAGGCCGGCCATGAAGTAAGTGGCGATGTTGTACAGGACGGGGAGGAAAACAGCGGCGAATCCGATCCAGAACAGACGCGAGTGGAAGATCGCCGGCATCCGGCGGGGGCCGTCGAATCCGGCGGTCAGGTCCAACGGGAGCTGCGCCAGGGGAAAGGTCAACTTCTCCCCGGCTTCCCATTGCCTTTGCAGCAGAACAACCATGCAGAGGCCGAACCCAACCATGGCCACCGAAACACTCAACCACTGCCCCGTCGCCCCGATCCAACCGTCCCAGGGCACCGGCGCACCTTCCGGCAGGCCGAGCCAGAAGGTGTCGATGACCCGCGCCGAGGGGTCGGGAAAGACGTGCCAGGGCAGGAAGTCGAAAAGGATCTCAGTCCACTGATTTTCGGCGGAATCGTAGAACGCCGGCGCCGCCAGCGTGAGCACCCAGTACCCCATCCAGCCGTAGCCCGGAATCGTGCCCACCACCCAGAGCATCCCGAAGATGGTCAGCAATTCCCCCCGGCGCAGCGCCAGCCGGGGACACAGATGTTTCGCCACTACGTTCAGGAAGAGCCACAGGACGAAGGGAACGTACACCACCACCGGAAGCTGGGAGCTCACTGCATGGCCCAGCATCCCCGTTCCCTGAATCTCGCCGATGTAAAAGTAGAAGGTGGCGGCAATGGTCAGGAGGCCCAGAACCAACCCCCGCAGGGTGATGCGAGGGGTCTCATCCCGGTTCGGTTCCAGCTTCATTCCGGCGCCGCAGGTGGTTGCTGGGGGGAGTCCCCGGGTCGATCTGGAAGACGGCACGGTCTGACGATCAGCTCAGCGGAACAGGTGCGTCGAAGCCACCGGAATTCGCATTTGCGCGTCTCGCCGTCGCGGGTCAGGCCGCCGCCGTGGAGCAGGAAGGCGGCGTCGATAGCGGACATCTGTTTCTTGATGGCCGCCCACCTGCGGTTGACCGCCGGACGGAAGCGGGAGGAGCAGGGGTTGCCGGGATGGCTGTCACAGGCGCGCGGAAAGATCCAAGGGCCCTTCGTCCGGCTCATGCGTCGATGCCGAGGTGGCTCTTGACGATATCCTTCAGCTCTCCCTTCTCCTTCATCGAGGCCAGCTCGATGGTCTCGGCATCCAGCTGGATGCCGGCGGCGGCGGCGGCGGCCAACCATTGGTCGGTAGGCTCGGAGCAGTAGAACTGGGGCCGGTAGGTGTAGAACATCAAGATCCGGTCCCGGTCCACCGGAAGCCAGGGCAGGGCCGCGTGGTTCAGGCGCAGCGGCATGATGATCATGTCCCCCGCGTTGGCGGTGACGTTGATGAATCCCAGTTTTTGACGCTCTTCCGGGTCCACCGGATAGGCGTCTTTCGCATAGAACAGCTCGGGGGGATAGATGAAGCTGGCCCTGTGGGCTCCGGGCACCACCAGCAGGCCCCCGTCCCCCGGGCGCACGTCGGTCAGGTAGACGAAGAAGGTGGCCCAGTCACAATAAATCCGGCGGTGAACCACGTCGGTATAAAAGCGCGGGGCGTCCTCGTGCATTTCACTGAGGATATCCTTGCGCAGATGGAAGTTGTGGAACCCGTGGTCGGAATTCTGGACCATCATGGTGCCGTCCAGGAGGCGCGGCATATTGTTGGTCAGGTGGCAGGCGTAATCCAGCATGACCGGCGAATAGGCGATCCGCTCCAACACCTTGTCGTGGACAATCGCGTTTTTGTACTTGTCCCCGTAGCCGGATCCCGGCGGTTGTTCCAGGAGGTGCCCGCAGTCGTCAACGATCTTCTGCGCCCCCCTTTGGGCTTGGGCAACGGTCTCCTCGTCGAGCACGTTTTCCACCCGGAGAAAACCGAGCGTATCGAACAGGTACAACTCTTCTTCAGTCATGGTTTGCCTGCTTTGTTGGAGTGTGTAAAGATCACCAGTGAGACCCGGTCGTTTATGGAACCTCGACCACCAACTTGCCGGCGGTTGCGTTGCGACCCACGATTTCCCGGGCCTCGGCGCGGCCCATCAAGCCGATCAGAACCAGGCATAGGACCTTGAACATGTAGATCGAAGGAGAACAGAAGGGACCGGTCAGGAGAATCCTCGACTGCACTATGAGGCGCCCTTCAGGCTGACCTTCGAAGTTAGTGTCCCGTCGCAGAGATAGGTTGACCCAATTGGGCCGCCGAGGCGCCCGGCTCACAAGGCGCCTGAGCGAGTCGTACCAGTGGTGTACGGCGAGTGAAGGCAACGCCGTGAGCCGGGATGGATCGGCGGAAAAATGGCGACATATTTCTGCGACGGGACACTGATATGTATTGACGGTTGTCAACCCCCTCCGGGGTGGTCATTTCGGGTGTTATCTTTGCATGAGTTTGTTCGGGAACAGAAGGGACGCTGTAGCGACGGTTGATCCGACTGATATTCGCGGGTTGGTTACCGCCTGTCCTGGGTGCGTCGCGGAGCGGCCTCAATCTAGAGTCGAGGGTCAGCCTGATAGGCGCCTCATAGTGTCTTCGAGGATTCTCCTGACCGGTCCCTTCTGTCCCGTTTCGATTTACATGAGCAAAGGTCCTATGCCGGCTTCTGAGACGATGAGCTTATCAGGCGGCGATCCGAGGCCTCCTGGCCACGAGGCGGCCGGGGCGTTTCTGCTCCCAGGCGATGGCCCAGATGAAACCCAAAAGCTCCCGCGCGATCGCGGTGCAGACTTTGTTTTTCGGCATCCCTCGCCCACTCAGCCGTCGATAGCGCCCACACAGGCGTTTCTGTGCCTTCCAGGCGATGGCCTGTATGGGGGGTGCGGTCTGTTCGGCGCGTCGTTGCAAGGCGGCCGTCTTGCGGGCGGGAAAGCGATAGCACCAGGCGGCTTCCACCAGCACGCGCCGCACGTGGGCGTTGCCCGCCTTGGTGATCGCCCCTCGCTTTTGGCGGGAGCCGCTGGAATGCTCGCTGGGGACCAGACCGACGAAGGCCATCAGTTGGCGCGGCGAGTCAAAGCGGGTGAGGTCCCCCAACTCGGCCAGGGTCGTAACCGCGGTGAGCGTGTCTACCCCGCGCAGCGCCCTCATAGCCCGCGTCTCCCCTTCCAAAGACCATCCCTCCAGCGCCTGCTGCAGGGCCTGGTCCAACCCCTGGATCCGACCTTGGGCTTCCTGTACCGCGTCCACGTATTCCTGAAAGACGATCTGCTGGGCCGGATGATCGAAGCGCTGGGTCTGCAGCCAGCGAAAGTGGGCTTGGGTCCAGCGACTGCGCCCGGAGTAGATCCGGCCGTGGCGCTGCAAGAAGCTGTTCAGCCGCTGGCGCACGCGGCGCTCGGCGTGCTTGAAGTCTTCCCGGCAGCGCTCCAGATCGCGCATCGCCTCCTGCGCTTCGTCGGGCACCCACACGGGGGTCAACTCGCCGTGTTGGAAAAGCCGCACCAGAGACACAGCATCGCGGCGGTCGGTCTTGATGCGGTCGCCCGGCCGACGCGGGATCAGCGAGGGCGCCACCACCGTGCAGGCGTGCCCCAGGGCTGTGAGCTGACGGTAGACGCCGTAGCCGCAGGGTCCGGCCTCGTAGCAAAACCGCAACGAGGTCCCACCACGGGCCAGTTGGCCCGCCAGCTTGGACAACGCGGCGCCCGTAGACGGTATCGTTCCATACAGGTCTGGCCCTTTTCGGCCTTCACCGGCCAGGGCGACGGTGATCGAATCTTTATGTATGTCCAAGGCGACGAATTTCGTAGATTTACGCATGGCCTCCTCCTTCTCGCTGGGGATAGGTCTTTGGGTGAACTCCGTTTTCCCAAAGATAACCCCCGACAACCGAGTCGGAGGAGGTCTTTCATATCTCCGTCAATACATAAGGTCTAGACCGAGGCCGCTCCACGACGCACCCGGAACAGATGGAAACCGGCCTCCGGCTCCTCGACCGGGGATGGGCTCATCCTGACACACCAATCCTCGTGGTCGCAAGCCCCTCCCCAACTCGGGTGCGACAGCGGTTTATCTCGTCGCGCAACTTGCAGGCCGCCTGGCGCGCAAGCATGGCGAAGTCGTCACCATTCCCGGCGTAGAGAACGGAACGTGAAGCGTTGATCAGCACTCC
Organism: Candidatus Latescibacterota bacterium; assembly: GCA_965208105.1. GTDB lineage: Bacteria > Latescibacterota > UBA2968 > UBA8231 > UBA8231. Next base: position 3,999,371 of record OZ242318.1, on the reverse strand, counting down.
ACCTCCGGCTCCATCCTGGCCGCAGGACACGGCAGTCGTCAGGTCGCCGCCCTGAGCTCCAACTCCAGGAACGAGAAAAGGCAGATCTGGAGCCAGGGAGCGAATTTTCTCCATGGCATCTGACCGGGTGGCGCCAACCACCAATCCGCAGTTGCCGTTCCGATTCCACGATCCCGCCTTGAGGGCGACATGTTCGTAGAGTGGACGGTCCCCCAGCGACAGCGTTTCGAAGTCCCGGGCTCCATCGTTGGAAGTCAGGCAGAGGAGAAAGACGCCTTTGTCCGCATACTGCAGCAGGGGAGCTACCGCGTCCCCGCCCATGTAGGGGTTTGCCGTCACGGCATCGGCGCCGAGCTCATGGAAGAACATGGTGGCGTACTTTTCCGCAGTATAGCCGATATCTCCCACCTTGGCGTCGATGACGATGGGAATGGAAGGAGGCACATGGGACAGGGTCGCTCGCAGGGTGGGCCAGCCCTCTGACCCGAGAGCACCATAGAAGGCGAAATTGGGTTTGTATGCGCAAACCAGGTCGGAGGTGGCCTCTATAATCCGGCGATTGAAGTAGAGGACGGGATTCTCCTCGGTTTGCGCCCTTTGCGGCAGTTGTCGCGGGTCCGGGTCCAGCCCGATGCAGAGCAGCGAGTTATTCCGGGCAACTGCCTGCGCCAGCTTCTCCTGGAAGGTCATGGATGTTCTCCTCCAAGTGAGGGAAAATCTGCAGGGTGGAGTCGAGAAGAGTGGAGTCCAGCAAGGTGGAATCGGCCAAAGTTGAATCAATCGATACCGGCTCCGGACCAATAACGAGAGCGACCCGGCATCCGCCCAGCAAGTTGGATTCTTCGCTGGCCAGGTATAGGCGAAGGGCATCTTCGTCGCCCAGTACCACATCGCCGTTGAATAATCCCGCTACTTCCTCGGCTTTGACAATCAGGGGATCTGCTTCCTCCCCTCCCAGGCGGTCACTGGAAGCAGCCTCCTCCATGTCATCGTAGTATCCTACCACGCCCATGCGAGTAGCCTGGTGGCGTTCGACCGATCCGGCGCTGTAGAGGACACCGCCGTTCTTCCCAAGGATGCGCGGTGCCATGCAGGGCCTCACGGCGAGGCCGCGCGCATCGACCAGCAGGCCGCTATAGGGCGCTGCCGGAATATACGGTGCCAGGGTGTCAGCCAAGCCTGATGCGAATGCCCATCCATGCGGGTCGGATGTCAGGACGGACAGCACGGCATCGGCAAAATCGTCGAGAAGATTGAGTTGCAGGGCAAGGCGATAGGCTCCGTCGACTTCGCGATTGCTTCCGGGTTTCACACGGGCAGCCCGGACAATTGCGGCAATGCGCGAGCGCAGGGTGTCGTTGCCCGCCATCGCCGCCCCTGCCTTGGTCCCTGCGTCAATCTGCACCTCCCCGGCAAGCACCAGCAGATTGCGGTAAGCCGCCGCTTTGGCGGCGCGAAACCCCATCAAGCGCCGCTGTACCGGATCGGTCAACGCCTCGGTCGCAGCACTTTCTCCGTAGGCGATGAGCAGGTTTTCTCCCCAGTCGACACGGCCTTCGATGACCAGGTCCTGCTCTCTTTCCAGGCTCAACTGCTCCTCGATGTCCAGGGCTCCGAGGAGACCTGTCATTGCGGCTGAAATGGCCAGAACCATGAGAGAGCGGAGCATTACAGAACCTCCATGAACCCCAGTCTTGAGATGGCCGCCTGCAGTAGAAGTCCCGCAGTACTGCAGTATATGGTGAGGAAACTTCGAGAAAAGAAAGAAGGAGTGGGTCTGTAAGCCGAGTTCTGTCCGCGAGCTATCGTGCGGGGCGATCATTCATCTTGGGCAGCGGTTGCCCGCATGCCTCCTTGCGGCCTACCCGGGAATAATATCGAGGCGGACCACCTCTCTTCCCCTATTTGGCCTTGCTCCGGATGAGGTTTACCATGCCGTTTCCGTCGCCGGAAACGCGGTGAGCTCTTACCTCGCCTTTTCACCCTTACCCAGGTCTGAAGACCCGGGCGGTGTGTTTTCTGTGGCACTCTCTGTAGGGTCGCCCCTCCTGGGAATTACCCAGCATCCCGTCCTTTGGAGCTCGGACTTTCCTCACCTCCGGCCATGAAATGGCCGGATGGCGCGATCGCCCGACCCACTCCCGACTGGCTCAGAGCCTGTGCCTGCGCGCCAGGTCATAATCGATCGGGCGGTCTCGCCATTCCGGCTCCCCAGAACCGGCTTGCCCGGCCGGCAACCCTGGCGGAGGCGCGCTCGAGACCAGAAGGCTCCTGAATCCTCCATTCGAGCCTGACCAGGAGTCTGCAGACATTAATCCGATTTGTCATCCCAGACCAGAATCGATCCGCAGTTCTCGCAAAAGTTGATCCGATCGTTGCGCCGGACATTGGTCTTCTGCTGCGCAGGCATCTGCATGAAACAAGCGCCGCAGGCTCCCTTCCTGACGGCGGCTACGCTCACCCCGGTGCTCTTGCGGCGGCGGTTGTAAACCCTCAACAAGTCGGCACCGATGTCCCGGCTCGTAGCTTCGCGCCGCGCCATTACACCATCGATTTCCTGCTGAAGAGTTCCCAGGGTCGATTGGAGTTCATCGATTCGGGACTGTTGTTCCTGGCATACCTCTTCAACACCCTGCTTTTCCGCCTCGATCTGTTCCTGCAGGTCTTCCGCAGTTTCGATTATTTCGAGGATCTGGGTCTCACGCACGGAAATTCCCGCCTTGCAGGCTTCGATCTCGAGCTGCAAGGCATCGTATTCCTTGTTGGTCGTAACGACGGCAAACCGCTCCTCGTGTTGTTTCAGGCTGGTCTTGGAATCTTCCAGTTCGCGTTCGAGCTGACGGTGTTTTTTGGCCAGATCTTCTGCGCTGTCTTTCAGCCCTTCCAGGGTCGAAGTGACGCGTTTGATTTCGTTTTGGCGCTGATCAATTTCCGCGGGGTACTGGTCGCGAGCTTTTTCCAGGTCTCTCAGTTCCAGATCTACTTCCTGCAGGTGCAGTAACTGCAGTAGAGCTTCTTGCATGAGATTCCTCGTCTCTCGTATTGAGAAAACGTGCGGTGAGTTGAGGTGAAGGTACCAGGGTGGCTGTGTCTATCTTGGTGGACTCCCGATGTTCATGCAGAACGAATTAAGGCATTGCTGCAGTAGTGGTCAACCCTCCGACCGTAAGGCGCACCTTCCCAGGGTGAGATGGAATTCGGCCATCGGAGAATCCGGACAATTCCTGCGGTTGTCTCCCAGCCCGTGGACTGAATGGGAAATTGGTTTAAATTTTAGATGGAGACCGGGCCGGTTATCTGGCAGAACCTCGGCCTGGTTTCCCCGGTTCACCCCGGCGCAGGGGACTCGGTCGGCTGCCGGATCCCGCCCCTCGTGCCAGGTCCGGTGAATGGACCTTTCAATTCGACATACCGCCCCCAAATCAAGGTTGAGTTTATGGATCGCCGAGCCTCAGAAGTAGTGGAAAAAGCGCGGGGAATTTACGACCGGGCCATCGTCATCGACGGTCTCAATGTGAGCAACTGGAACAGCCCGGCCGTCTTCGACAGCCTTCGCGCAGGCAAGCTCACCGCGGTAAGTGCCACCGTCGCGGTTTGGGAGAACTTTCTCGAGACCATGGACCACCTCTCCGCATGGCAACGCCGATTCCGCGAGCGCGGCGACTTCATGCAGATCCACAACACCGCCGATATCCTTGCCGCCAAGGAAACCGACAGGACGGGTATTATTCTCAGCTTCCAGAACGCGTCTCCCATCGAGAACGACCTCGATCGGCTCGCCCTCTTCCACGCCCTCGGCGTTCGCATCATTCAGCTCACCTACCACGAGCGCAATCTCCTGGGCAATGGCTGCTGGGAGCGCCGCGACGAGGGTCTGAGCAACTTCGGCGTCGATGCGGTGCGGCAAATGAACGAGCTGGGAATCCTGATCGACCTGTCCCACGTGGGCGACCGGACCTCACTGGAGGCCATCGAGGTCTCGGACAAGCCGGTGGCCATCACCCATGCCAACGCGCGCGCCTTCTGCGACCACCGCCGCAATAAAACCGACGAGGTGCTCAAGGCGCTGGCAGAAAAGGATGGCATGGTAGGAGCGACTTCCTTTGCTCAATTCCTGCCTCCTCAATTCGAATCCACCGTCGAGGACTTCGTCGACGCCATCGACGACCTGGTGCAGCGCATCGGCATCGACCACGTGGCGGTGGGGACCGACTCCACCCAGGACCAGCCTCTGTCTTTCTGGCACTACATCACTTCCCAGCAGGGCACCAAGTACCCCTCCACCTTCGCCAATCCTTCCCTGCCCTACGATGAGCTTCCATTCCAGCCGAAAGGAATGTCATCCCCCGCCGAATTCCCCCATCTGGCCGAGGCACTGCTCGATCGCGGCTATCCTGCCCGGGACATTGAAAAGGTTCTGGGAGGCAACTGGATGCGCATTTTCACGGAAGTCTGGCAAGAGGGGAACTGATTTTCTCGCGGCCGGTACTGCCCGGTCTCTCGACGAATGCGAATTCAGTCGATGATGGTTCCGAGCTTCGCAACGGAAAAATCGGGACCGGTATGGTACCTGCCCGTGGAAGGACAGGGGCGATCTCCAGTGCAGTTGAAGGCAGGAGGCAGCTTGCGAGGGTGGGTTCCATCCAGAACCAGTAGAAGGGACCCCGGCTGCCCGGGAAACGGGAGGGGCATCTCTCCTAACCTGGCCATGGCGGCGAGCCGGTGGAGCCGCCACCCAATTGCTGAGCTATGGCGGCTCCACCGGCTGCGATGGGGGTTCTATAATGGCCTGTCACCGGAATTTCACGGCAGGCCCTGAGGGCTGGTCCCGGTACTAGCCACCAGCTACCGAAGTGTGCAGTTCGGTCCAGTCGTCGAGGTTGTTGAGATTGACCGCGTCCAGGATCGATCCGTCGTCGTCGACTCCCGCCGCGGAGAGGATACTTCCGCGAGTATCGTCGTCGTGATTGTAGCCACGGATTGCGGCGTTGGAGCTGTCGATTTCCGCCTGGGGAATGCTGCCGCCGCGCTGCGCCAGAACCCAACTTTCAAATTGGGGATAGGTAGGCAGATTGCCCTTGATGTAGCTAACGGCAGAATCGCGATCGATTCCCAGGCCGTCGAGGACCATCTGGTCGAAGCCCATTCCGCACTCGTCGTAGCCATCTTCCAATTGACCCTTGGCACTGAGGAGCACCTTGGACCACAGACGGGGGAGATGGATGGCGCCAAGCGGACCGGCGAGGTCGGAACTGATCAGGGGAATAGCCATTTTCGTCCTCCTTTGAGTAGGGCCGTTGAACAGGCCCAGGTGGGAAAGACTCAGGGGATTATGGTAGAGACCTAACTATACTCCATGGCCTTTTGGCTGTCAATCGGTATCCGGGTGGCGCGGAGAGAACTTGAATGAATCCGCAACCGTTGCCTGAATCAGCCCCCGACACCTGGCCAGGGTCCCGAGATGGCCAGGGTCAGGCCCGGGTTCTGAATATTGACGAACAGGGTGGACCCGTCCGCGGAGAAGGTGGCGCCGGCGAACTCGGACTGGTTCATTCCATTGCGCGCGAGCTTGTAGATCCTGCCTTCGGGGGTAACACCCGCCATGTACTGGGTGTCGGGGCCGTCCTCGCAGCATATCAGGTCGCCCCAGGGCGATACGGTCAGGTTGTCGGCATTGTCGATCAGGTTTCCATCGTTGGGCTCGATGAACAGGTCCAAGCTTCCCGGAGAACTTTCTTCCTCCGGGCGGCCTTCGTGCGGACTCGGGATGTAGCGCCAGACTTGGCCCTTGCGCGCACTTCCTCCATCGGTGCATACGAAGTACACCGCCCCGCGGCCGTACCACATGCCCTCGCCGCGGGAAAATCGGGCGGCTCCGTTGCTGAATCCCTGTATGCGCAGATCGTCCTCGGGTGATTCCACGTTTTCGACATCGATCCACTCCACCTCCATGGACACGTTCGGGGAGACGAGTCTCTCGGTCCAGTTGCGGGTATCCAGTTGCTTGCGCTCGCGGACCACGAGGGCCTGGAGCCGGCCTCCTTCGGTCAGGCGGCCGGGGTTGAGAGGAACGAATCGATAGATGAGGCCATCGCCTCGGTCCTCCGTCTGGTAGACGATTCCGGAGGCCGGATCCACCGACACAGCCTCGTGGTTGAAGCGGCCCATGGATTTGAGAGCTTGGGGTGGGACGGACGGCGGATGAAGCGTGGCCGGAACCTCGAAATTGTAGCCGTGGTCCTGCTCGAATGAATCCTCTGCCCTCTGGGTGGTCTCTTCACAGGTGATCCATGAGTTCCAAGGGGTGAGTCCGCCGGCGCAGTTGCGCACGGTACCGGCGAGGCTCAACCACTGTCTTTCGACCATTCCGGTTTCGGGGTCGTAAACCATGGTGGTGGTGCCTCCGTGACAGGGGTCCTCTCCTCCACCTGAGTCGTACAGCATTGCGGGATCGAGCCGCGAGAGCAGCTCGTTGCCCTCGCCAAAGGGTCCCCTGTTCGAACCGGTGGTGAGTTCGTGATTGCAGACCAGAATTGTCTTGCCCTGGGGACCGGGAAAGGCCGCCATGCCGTCCTGGGCCCCGGGAACCAGAAGACCGTTCACCATGGAATCTCCCACACGCGAAACAACGCGATAGGTAAAGCCGGGGGGAAGATCCAGGATCTCATCGGGATCGAGGTTAAGAGGGCCGAACCCCTCCGTTGCAGCCTCTGCGCTGGGTGCCTCGGAGTAGGCGTATGTCACGAGCTGATGAAGGCCGGAAAACCCTGCGAATGTCGCTGCGGCAGTGCGCATGAAGTAGCGGCGGGAAATCGTCATGGCGGGAGTCTCCAGGTTTAAGGTTGATTTGCACATAATATACTCAATCCTCCCCCATAGTTGGACTCAAAAAATAAAATTATCTCCCGCCCTCCGGATGGGGAGAGAGATCTGCCCCGCCGGCTCGGTCCATGATCAAATCCAGCCTCGGGTATGCTGCTCGAGTTCCAGCAATGGGTCGACCATAGCCCTTATTCGCGGGTGCTCGCTGTTGAGGAATGCATCATCTGCACGGTAGATGCGATTTCTCCTGTTGTAGCGCATCAACGAGGCGATCTGCTCGCTCGTTCGTGGACGCTTGACGAACCTGAGCTTGATGAAGCGCCTGCCCGCCCGGCCGCCGTAGACCCCGTGGTAGATCTTCTGGTTGAAAAAAACAACATCTCCCGGGTCGGACTCCAGTGCATGGTACGGCATGGCGGTCCCATCGAGCCCATAGGTTGTCAGGGTGCTGTCCGCTTTCTGCGCGTTGATGGAGGAGAGAGCATTGTACATTGGGGGTCTGTGGGATCCAGGTATAACCCGCAGGCAACCCGTATCCGCCCTGACCGGGTCCAGGTAAAGATGGAAGCTGTAGGTGGTTGCGTGAGGTTCGCCGGGCCGGTCGGTGTGCCAGCGGTGCTCCTGATGGGCGGTCTGATTGCCCTCGGAGCCGTTCCAGAGAAACCGCGACCCCAGAAGGTCCTCGACCGTTCCGCAGATCCTGTCGTCAACGACGAACCGGGTGAGGACAGGGCTTTTTTCGACGAACTCCTGGATATTGTGGGTCCTCCCGGCAAATGGTCCGCCGCGGTCCTCCTGCCACAGCCGGTCGGCTTCGCTCGAGAGAGTCTCCATTTCTTCTCCGGAGAACTGCCTTGGGAGGTGAATGAATCCGAAGGTTTCGAAGTATGACTTCTGCTCTGGTTCAATCATCACCAGTTCGGTCCCGCGCAAGGGGCGGAGCGCAGGAATGGATCTCCTCAGCACCTGATATAGTATCCCCGTGCCGGCGAATCATCAAGTTTGCAGACGGGGAACGGATGAGCAAATCTTCACCAGGAGCTATCCCTCCCCGGGACCGTTCGTTTTCCGGCCCAGCGGCCGGAAGCGGGCCTGGAGGCGGGCAAGATTGACGCTCTCGAGGGCGAGGGGCAGGGAGCTGTTCAGGGGAAGTTCCCGGCTCACATGAACAGGTACTTCGAGGCCGAGTCGAGGAATGAGCACCATGCCGCGGCCATTTTGCCTGTGAACCAGTATGCCCTCACCGGTCCAATCGGGGTTTTGCAGCAGGAAGACCAGGGTCCAGTGGCGGGCGGAGAGCCGCTCGGCCCTGCGCACGCCGTCAGATACCGCCATGACTGCGCCGACGCGCTCCAAAACCTCCTGCTCATCCATTGGCCCATCCCCGCTCAGGCAGGCGCGCAACTGCTGGTGCGCCAGAAGATCGAGGTAGCGCCGCAGAGGGCTCGTAGCCTGGGCGTAGGCGTCCAGGCCGAGACCTGCATGGGGGAGGGGTGAGGTCGTGAACCGGCTGCGTCTGAGGGTGAGGCGGCGGGCCCGCATGCCCGCCAACCCGTCGGGAATTTCATCCACCTCCCCGGCCGAATCCTGAGTCGTGAACGGAAATGGAATCCCGCGTTCCAAGGCGAAGCGGGCTGCAGCCTCCCCGGCCATGAGCATGGCCTCGGCTACCATGTCCCGGCTCTCCACACCCGGTATGGGAAGGATGCGCACCCGGTGGTCGTTCAGGAGAATCCTGACCTCGGGCCACTCGATGAAAACGGCGTTCTTCGAGAGACGGCGTTCCCGGGAGGACCGCGATAGCCTGTGGAGGCTTCGAAGGGGCTCCTGCGCAATTCGGGCCTGGGCCTGCTCGTAAGTCATTCGAGTGACCCGCACCTTGCTCGGAGCCAATTCCACATCCACCACCCGGCCCTGCGAGTCCAGGTCCAATCCAAACGAGAGCGCTGGCGAAACCGCGTCCAACCCCAGGGCCACAGCCGCTGCAGCGCGAGGCGGGAGCATGGGCACGGTCTCCTCGGGGAGGTAGAGATTGAAGCCTCGCCGGCGCGCTTCCAGGTCCGCCGCACTGCCCGGTCGAACCAGGGCAGCGACATCGGCCACGTGGACCCAGAGACGGTTGCCCTCAAGGCTCAGAGCATCGTCCGGGTGGCGGCTGTCCTCGTCGTCAATCGCGAAGGCCGGCAGGTGGGTAAGGTCCAGGCGTTCCTCCCGGGGCAGGAGAGGCAGCTCCACCTCGGGTCCTGTCGAAGGCAGGCCGAAGCGTTGTGGATAGGGGTTGACTCCTTCGTCCCAGTACCTCAATTCCAGCAGCAGGGAGTGGGCATTTTCAGGATCTTCCCTGCGTCCCAGTTCGCGCAGGACCCGGCTCTTGCCGCTGCGCCCCAGGGCCAGTCGCTCCACGTCTACGAGGCAGGGCCCATCAGCTGCAACTATCCTGCCGGCGCGAACCCGGTCCAGGAATGCGCCGCGGGCTTTCTCCAGGGCGGCGCGGGTCCTGCGCCGGTCCTCCTCCCGGTCCACCTCCTGTGCCGTGCATGCCCTGATCCGCCCGGGAGACCCGCGGAAGTAGAGGCCGTCCTCGAGCAGCTGCCATGCCGACCAGGCCGTGGCCGGGGTGAAGGCTCCATAGGCCAGCTCGGCCAAATCGGCCAGAGTGGTCATGCCGCCCTCGAGAAGCTCCCAGGCTGTCTTCACCTCACCGGCCCGGGGCTGGAGCTGGTCGAGGCTGGACACGGGACCGGGGTGCAGGAGAATCACGTCCTTGGGACGCACCCTGAGTATCTTCCCCTGCGGCAACAGGATTTCCAGCTTGTCCCGGCAACGCTTGACGCAGGCGGGCTGTTTTTTGTAGAGTACCAGGCTGTTCTGCGGAATAGCTGCTTCCATGAAGCCCGTCCGGATGAAATCCAATGCCAAATTAATTATTCGGGCCATGGAATTACAAGGGAAGAGCCCGAAGCCGTCTCGAGGGGAAAAGGGCTGGGCCGGATTCGGGCCGGAGACAGGCGGCCTGCAACGGTTGCCTGCGGCTCCAATTCCTTGCGGCAGGGAAATTTTCGGACGGCCATTTCGACAGGAGAACTTACCATGACCGGTCAAATGAAGAACGAGTACGAAGAGCTCGTCAGAGAGCCGCGCAAGGTCCGCTGGGTGTGGCTGGTCTACCTTCTGCTCTACGCAATCGCCATCCCCTGGTACTGGCCCGCAGGGTACCGCGGGCCGCTGGTAGCCGGATTCCCGCTCTGGGTGGTGGTCACCTTGTCCGCGGTTCTGCTCCTGGCCTGCTGGACCGCCTGGGTCATCGCCCACTACTGGCGGGACCGGGGAGGAGAGGTGTGATGGGAGCCTCCTCCGATCAACTTGTTTTCGGCACTGGAGCACTGGTCCTCGTTGGCCTCTATTTGCTGTCCATGCTGGGCATCGGCTGGATCGGGCGCCTCAAGCGCAAGAGCAATACACTCGCCGATTTCTATCTGGCCGGCCGTTCCATGGGTTTCCTGGTCCTCTTCCTCACCCTCTACGCCACCCAGTACAGCGGCAATACCCTCTTCGGCTACACGGGCAAGACCTATCGCATCGGATTTGAATGGACGGTCTCGGTCCTCTTCATGTTCTCCATCATCGCGGGATACATGCTCTTCGCTCCCAGGCTTGTCCTGCTGGCGCGCAAGATGGACTTCATCACCCCGGGAGACTACATATCCCATCGTTTCAAATCGCCCGTCCTCACCTTGCTCAGCACCATCCTGATGATCTACGCGCTGGGCAACTACACTCTTGCCCAGCTGAAGGCCATGGGAGCTGCCGTAGAGGGCATCACCGACGGAATGGTGCCTTCCGAGTACGGAATCGTGGGGCTGGCCATCATCATGGTGGTCTACGAAACGCTGGGAGGAATGCGCAGCGTGGCGTGGACCGACGTCATACAGGGCCTCGTGCTTCTCACCGGATTTCTGCTGCTGCTCTTCACTATCCCCGCGATGGGAGGAGGACTGACCGCGGTGGTGGAGAAGGTCGGCCAGCTCGAACCCCCCAAGGTGGAGGTCCCCTCCCTGGAGGGATGCAACACCTGGATAAGCTACGTCTTTCTCCTGGGCTGCGGGGCAGCCATCTACCCGCAGGCGATTCAGCGCCTCTACGCCAGCAGGTCCCTGCGAGTGTTGAAGCGGTCTCTGGCCCTGATGGCCTTCATGCCGCTGACCACCACCCTGATCGCCCTGGTCTGCGGAATGGTGGCCATCGTCGTTCTTCCGGGGCTGGAGCGGGGAGAAACCGACCAGGTGCTGGCGCGCCTCTGCGCCCTCGTCATGAGCCATTCCACCCTGGGCTACTGGCTTGTGGTGGTGGTCTTCGCCGCCATCCTGGCCGCCCTGATGTCGACGGCAGACTCCGCCCTGCTGTCCATCTCTTCCATGATCACCCGGGACATTTACCAGGCTCACATCAGACCCCGGAGCAACCAGTCCGAGTTGACCCTGGTGGGGAAGATGTGCTCCTGGGTCATCATCGCGCTCCTGGTTCTGATTGCAATCGGAACGGAAAAAACCTTGATCCGCTTGCTGGAACTCAAATTCGAGCTCCTCATTCAGATCGTCCCCTGCTTCTTCCTGGGACTCTACTGGAGAAGGCTCTCCGCCCGCACCGTCCTGGGGGGCATGGTGGCCGGGCTTGTCGTGGCCCTGGGCCTCACCTGGGCGGGCCACCCCAGGGTATGGGGATTTCACGCAGGGGTTATCGGCCTTGCCCTCAACCTGATCTGGTGCGCCGCGGGCACCCTGATTGCACCTCGGGAAGCAGACCCCGCGGGGCAACAGGGCTGATTCTCCACGTCCCATCACTGCGAAAGGAAAGCTCTGGGCCATGCGCAAATCATCGCGGAAATTTCTGGAAGCCCTGCTGCGGGCGCCATCCCCCTCCGGCTACGAGGGACCCGTACGCAAGGTGTGGAAGGACGAAGTGGCGGGATATGCTGACGAAGTCAAGGTAGACGTACACGGCAATGCCATTGCCGTCTACAACAAAGAAGGCAAGCCGCGCATCATGCTGGCCGGCCACATGGACGAGCTGGGGCTGCAAATCGTCCACATAGACGACGAGGGCTTCATCTACTTCGATACGATCGGGGGCTTCGACCTGAGTACCATTTCGGGCCGCAAGGTGCGGATTCATTCCCGCAAGGGGCCGGTGTTGGGGGTGATCGGCAAGAAGCCCGTTCACCTGATGACCTCGTCCGAGCGCGACAAGGTCCCGGAGAAACACCAGATGTGGATCGATATCGGAGCCAAGGACGGGAAGGAGACGAGGAAACGGGTGGAGATCGGCGACCCCGTCACCTACGATGCCAACTTCGAGGTGCTGCGGGGCGATCTCGTCGTTTCGCGCGGTCTCGACAACAAGATGGGCGCCTTCCTGGTGGCCGAGACCATGCGTTGTATCAGCAGGGAGGACGGGAATCCCGAAGCCGCGCTCTATGCGGTGGCCACGGTGCAGGAGGAGGTCGGGCTGCGCGGAGCCAAAACCAGCACCTTTGGAATCAATCCGCATGTGGGCGTCGCCCTTGACGTCACCTGGGCCATGGACCATCCGGACGTGGACAAACGCAAGACGGGAGCCACCGTCATCGGCGGAGGTCCGGTGATCGCCCGGGGAGCAAACATCAACCCCGTGGTCTTCGACCTGCTGGTCCGCACCGCGAAAGAGAATGGCATCCCCTACCAGATCCAGGCCGAATCAGGAGGGACGGGCACCGACGCCAATGCCATGCAGCTGAGCCGTTCCGGAGTGGCCACCGGCCTGGTCGGCGTTCCCCAACGCTACATGCACACCCCGACGGAAGTGCTCTCCCTCGAAGACCTGGACAATACAACGAAGCTGCTCGTCGGATTCGTCAGGTCGCTGGACGAGAAGATCAGCTTTGTTCCTTGACCCCGGCCGAGGCTCGGCTATTGTGCGAGCCACGTGGATGGGGGATATTTGACCTTGCGGAACGGCGGTGACGTTTCCCCTGCGGCTTGCGCCCGCCTTCCGGATGGGAAGGCCGGATGCGTCGAGCTCGGTCCGGGGAAAGAAAAAGGCGGAAATGACCATGGAGTTCACTGCGGCACTGGAGAATCGCACCGGAGTGAATGAAGGATAGCCTGGTGGACCGGGGCCCCGTCAGGGCATGGCCTGGGGCCATGCTATGGGCTGTTCTCCTTTGCTGGAACAGCGCCTGCGACCACGGCCTGGAAGCCCGTCCGCCCGGGCCCACGGGCATTTCCGGGCTCATCACCTTCGCGGGAGAGCGGCCGGATGACATCGAACAGGTGGCGGTGGCCGTATACAGGGAAACACCCCAGACCCTGAGTGATTTCTGGGCCATTGGCGGGTGGGACACGGAAGTGGAGTTCAAGGCCCGGGAATATTCCTACTTCGTTCCCCTTGACAGGGAAGGCACATATCGCTGGGTGGTGGTGGCCTGGCGCCGCAAGGATGCCTTTTGGAATTTCGATTCCCTGCTGGGATGCTACCACATCCCGGGGGATGATCTGCCGTCACCCGTAGTTGTAACTCAGGGTGAGATCACGCGGGGGATCGATATCAGCGTCGACTTCGAGGTCCTGGAGGATGAAGCATCTCAAGCCACTTGCCTGGGGGCTTTGCCTCCTGAGTTGCTGGACGAGCTGGGTCGAGGCCGCTGAAGCAGCCGCACCGATGCTTTGCGGCCGGATTCTCGACCGCCAGGGCGGGACGGCTCTCCCCGGAGCCACCGTCGCGGTCCTGGGAACGGAATCCGGCGCTTTTGCGGATGGGGAAGGGCGCTTCTGCCTGCAAGGGCTGCCGCCCGGGAGCTACGACCTGCTGGTCTCTTTCGTAGGCTACGAGGCTCTCAAGCTCAACGACGTAGAAGCAGGCAGCGGCCGGGAAATGCAGATCTCCCTGCGGCGCTCATCCATCGAGCTTCCCCCCCTGGTGGTCTCGGCCACGCGGCGCCGGCAGGCCTTCATAGAGGCTCCGCTCAGCCTTTCCGTCGCCAATTCCGGTGACATAGCCGCGCACAACTCCTTTACCTTGCAGGCGCCCCTGCGCTACCAGCCGGGGGTCAGCATGGTGGGCAGCCAGGTAAACATCCGCGGCTCCAGCGGATACAGCCGCGGCACCGGGAGCCGGGTCCTCCTGCTCCTGGACGGATTCCCCATGCTTTCGGCCGACCTGGGCGACATCAAGTGGAGAGCCATCCCGGTTGGGGAGGTAGAGCGCCTCGAGGTGATCAAGGGCTCCGGATCGGCCCTGTACGGTACCGGCGCTCTGGGAGGAGTCATCAATGTGATAACCCGCCAGCCCAGCGCCGATCCCCAGACCCGCTTCCGCCTGCTGGGAGGGCTCTACAGCCAGCCTGCCCACGAATCGTGGCGCTGGACCGACGGTCCCATGTACATTACCGGAATGGATTGGAGCCACAGCCGCCGGATCGGCCGCACCGGCGCGCTGGTTTCGGCAGGGTACAAGCGGTCCAGCGGCTATCACGAAAACGACGACTTCAGGCGCTATCATCTATTCGCCAAAGGCGTTCACCATTTTGCCCCGGGGACCTACTGGAGCAATCTGGTGAACTGGTCGGTCGACGATCACGGAGTGTTCCTGCGCTGGAAGAATCGCCTGGAACCGCTCGAGGTCCCCGCAAAGGACCAGGATGCCAGCACGGTTTCGTGGAACCTGAACCTCAACTCCGAGTTCTATCGCCTGCTCAACCGGTCCCTCGGCTATCGACTCAAGGGCTTCTACTACAGAACCGCATTCGACAACACCCGGTCGGCGGGTGGATTCGAGTCGGTGGGCCACAAGACGGGGGGAGAGTTTCAAGTCGACTACACCGGGTGGGAACCTGCAGCGCTGACCGCCGGGACCTTTGCCGCATTCGATCTAGTGAGGTCGCCCGGAGATTTCCTCGGCCGCCGCACTCTCCTCAATCTGGCCTTCTACTCTCACGGAGTCTACTCCCTCCTGCCCCAGGCGGAAATATCGGTTGGCCTGCGCTACGACCTGCACCGCCGCGACCCGGGTGAACAATCCGCCCCGGAGTCGCCATGTCCACCCTCGTCCAACCGGGACATCCGGGACCTGCAGCGTCAACTCAGTCCCCAGATCGGCATGTCATACCGCTTCGGATCGGGCACGGCCTTGCGCGCCTCCGCCGGCCGAGGATTCAGGGCTCCTTCAGTGGCTGAAATCCATACCCAGGCCATCGCCTCGGGGCTTCTGGTTTGTCCCAACCCTGGTCTCCACGCCGAGCACAACTGGTCCAGCGAACTGGGGATCAGGCAGTCCCTCGCCGATTTCGCCGCACTGGACCTCGCCCTGTTCTGGAACGCCTTCGAGGACCTGATAGAGGCCCGGCCGAATCCCCTCCCCGACGCCGCCTCCGCGGCGACGAGCTTCCGCAATATATCCCGTGCGCGAATCAGAGGACTGGAGGTGGAGGGACAGTTGGCGCTGCCCCATGGTCTGCGCTGGCGCACTGCCTTCACCTTCCTCGACGCGGTGGAATTTCTCGCCCAGGACGAGATCCTGCCACCCTATTGCCGCAAGGATCTGGTGCCCGGAGGACAGGCCCCTTTGCCCTACCGCTTCCGCCATCAACTGACCACGGGTATCGCGGCCGCGGGAAGAGACAATCGGATGGGCGCGACACTGCGCTACCTGAGCCGTTTCGAGCGCGTCTCCGGGCTCTTTCCCGAATGCAGGCGCGACCACCGCCCGATCTACCTTGTGGATGCCTTCGTCGGGCGGCGATGGGGACCGGTGCAAGTCAATTTCAGGGTGGACAACCTTCTCCAGTACCACTACATCCTGACCGAGCGCAAAATCAGGCCCATGCGGCGCTTTTCCCTGGCGCTGTCCGGAGTTATTTAGTTTGATAATTCAGGGAGGGATTCACCCATGAAAAAATTGCTGGAAGGGGTCCGCGTTCTGGATTTGACCCGGGTCCTGGCCGGCCCCTATGCCTCCATGATCCTGGCCGATCTGGGTGCCGAAATCATCAAGGTGGAACTTCCAGGCAAGGGCGATGAAGCGCGTGACTTCGGTCCCTTTCTCAATGGCGAGAGCGCATACTTCATGAGTATTAATCGGGGAAAGAAGAGTGTTGCCATCGACCTTCGCAAGTCCAGGGGCCGGGAGCTGGCACAACAGCTGGCCTCCCGCTGCGATGTGTTCATCGAGAACTTCCGGCCGGGAAGCATGGAGCGCTTCGGACTCGACTACAGGACTCTTCGTTCGCTCTGCCCGCGCCTGGTCTACGTCTCCATCTCCGGCTTCGGGCAGACAGGCCCCTACGCCCGGCTGCCCGCCTATGACGTGGTCATCCAGGCCATGGGGGGAATTGCCAGCATCACGGGTAACCCGGAGTCCCCCCCCGTGAGGGTGGGCTCCTCAATCGCCGATCTCAACGCCGCGCTCTTCGGAAACATCGGCTTGCTTGCGGCGCTCATTCACGCCCGGGAAACCGGAAAGGGACAGCACCTCGACATTTCCATGCTGGACTGTCAGGTGGCGCTCCT
The DNA here is from genome assembly GCA_965208105.1 of Candidatus Latescibacterota bacterium. Classification (GTDB taxonomy): domain Bacteria; phylum Latescibacterota; class UBA2968; order UBA8231; family UBA8231. The sequence goes on along the minus strand of OZ242318.1, from coordinate 3,983,007 downwards.
GGAGAACGCCATCGCCCGCTATTTCGTCACCGGCGAGGTTCCGGGGCCTCTGGGATCCCGCCACCCGGCCATCACCCCTTTCCAATTCTTCGAGGCGCAGGACGGCTACATCGTAATTGCCGCCGGCAACGACAAACTGTGGGGCCGCCTGTGCGAGACCTTGGGGCTGCCCGAGCTGATTTCCGACCCGCGTTTTCAGAGCAACGCGAAACGCACTGAAAACCACGCCGACCTGGAGGTTCTGCTCTCCCGGTCCCTCGTGGAAAAGACCGTGGCCGCATGGACCGACCTGCTGGCGGCAGCCGGGGTTCCCTGCGGCCCTATTCACAATGTGGAGCAGTTGATTTCCGATCCCCAGGTGCAGGACCGCCGGATGATCGTCGAGCTGGCGCATCCGCTGGCCGGGGAGTTGGCCATGCCCAACTCCCCCCTGAAATTCTCTTCCACCCCGGTCGAATTGAATTTGCCCGCTCCTGTCCTGGGCCAGCATACCGACGAGGTCCTGCAAGACCTGTTGGACCTCTCCGCCGAGGACCTGGAAGTCCTGCACCGGGAGGGCGTCACCGGACATGGATCCTCATAGGACATGGCCGGCGGTCAATCGCGAAAGGGCCGGATTTCCTCAGGCACCGCGGTAGTCCACCCTGTCCTCAACGGGAAGGAAAGGGTCCACGCGCCGCGAGGCATGAACACCGGGCGGCGGTGGAGGAAAACAGAAGAAGAAAACAGATAGGAGAACAATTTTGCGCATTATCGATCCCCACGTTCACGTATGGAAGAATGATCCGGCGTTTCCCTGGCCGGCGGAAAACGAGAGTCCTCCCACCGAGGACCGCAGTGCGGAGATGTTGCTGGAGTCGATGGACGCCAACGGAGTGGAGAAGACGGTGCTGGTGCAGACCATCTACTACCGCTGGGACAACAGCTACGTCGCCCACGTGATCCGGCAGTATCCCGACAAATTCATGGCGGTGGGACGCATCAATCCCGAGGACCCCGCGGCGGCGGACCACCTGAGCATGTGGACGGAGGAGCACGGCCTCCACGGCATGAGGCTGAGTCCGTCGCCACAGGCCGCCGGAGACTGGTTTGCCGGGCCCTTGATGGATCCGATCTTTGCGCGGGCCCAGGAATTGGGCGTGCCCCTGTTGCTCCTGACCACCTCAAGCCGGCTGTTGGATCTGGCCCGAAGGCTGGAAAACTACCCGGATCTGGACGTGGTCATCGATCACATGGCCAGCGTTCATCCCGAAGACGCCAATGGCCGCCGGATACTCATGGACCTGGCCCGGTTTCCGCGGGTCTACGTCAAGATAAGCCACACCTGGAGACTCTCGCATGAAGGATTTCCCTGGAGGGACACCCACGGCCTCGTGGAGGAAGTGTACCAGGCCTATGGGCCCCGGCGCATAATGTGGGGGACCGACTGGCCGGTGTGCCTCAAGAACACGACCTACGAGGAGGCCCTGAGGGCGGTGCGCGACGAAATGAAATTCATTGCCCCCGGGGACCTGGAGTGGGTAATGTGCAAAACGGTTTTGAGGCTCTGGTCCTTCGGCGAAGAGAAACCCATGTAGGACAGCTGACAAAATATGTTGAACGTGGGAATAGTCGGGGCGGAGAACAGCCACACCGCAGCCATTGCCAGGGTGCTCAACGTGGAGAGGAAGATCGCCGGGGTGCGGGTGACTCACCTGTGGGGAGAGAAGGGGAGTCTGGCGCGCCGGGTAGCGGCGGCCGGCCGCATTCCCCACACGGTGGAGAGGCCCGATGATTTGATCGGCTCCGTCGACGCCGCCGTAGTGGACCATCGCCACGGCAAATTTCACCTCCCCGCGGCGCGGCCCCTGCTCGAGGCCGGCATGCCTCTGTTTATCGACAAGCCCTTCTGCTATCGCAAGGCCGAGGGCAAGCGTTTCCTTTCCCGGGCGCGCCAACTTGGAGTTCCGGTGTGCTCCTTCTCGGTCCTGCCGAAACAGTCCTCCTTCGTCGCCCTTGCAAGGAAGATGCGCAGCCTGGGGAGAATTTACACGGTTGTTTCCACCGGGACCTGCGACGTCAACTCCAGGTGGGGAGGAATCTTCTTCTACGGCATTCACCAGGTGGATATGGTTCTGCGCCTGGCCGGATACGAGGTAGGTCAGGTCCAGTCCGTATCCGGAACCGGGAAAAATCACGCCGCCCATCTTTTTTTCCGCGATGGCGCGGTAGCCACCATGAACCTCGTCGGAGCCGGAGATGCGCCCTTTCACCTCAGCGTGGTTGGATCGAAGGGACGGGTCGACCAGTTCATCGAGTTCGACGAGAGCATCTACCTTGCGGGAATCAGGGATTTCGTCAGGGTATTCCGGAGCGGCCGGACCAGGGAAACGGTGCAGACCATGCTGGGCCCGGTGGCCGTGCTCGAAGCCCTGGAGAAATCCATGGCCCTCAGGCGAAAGGTCCGGGTTTCCATCTAGGGTCCCGTCGCAGAAATTTGTCGCCATCTTTCCGCAGATCCATCCCGGCTCAGGGCGTTGCCTTCACTCGCCGTACACCACCGGGACGACTCGCTCAGGCGCCTTGCGAGCCGGGCGCCTCAGCGGCCCAATTTGGTCAACCTAGCTCCGCGACGGGACACTAGCTGCCGGCATTGCTCCCCTGCTCCGGTTCCCTTGCGGACCGAATGCATCGCAGGCCCGGAAGTTCTTTGCTGGGGGGAGGAGCGGCGCGGGGACTCCCTTTGCCGCAACTCCGATTCACCCCGAAGAGCCCTCCGGGAATGGAGGCAGGCACTGAGAAAGGAGGATCTGAAACCAATGGCAATGGAGATCAAGTCCGCGGATGAAACCCTCTATGACGCCGTCTCCCTGGGGGAGGTGTTGCTGCGCATCGATCCTGGCGACGTTCCGGCGGCCAGGGCGCGAACGGCGCGCATCTGGCACGGAGGGGGCGAGACCAATGTGGCCGAAGGATTGAGCTATGCCTTCGGACTGCGCACTGCCGTGGTTACCGCCCTGGTTGACGACGGCATCGGCCGCAACATGGAAAACCAGCTGCGCGAGGCGGGTATCGACACCAGGCACATCATCTGGTTCAACACCAGGGGTGAGGGAAGGTTCTGCACCGATGCCAGGGGCACTCTGCACAACGGCATCAACTTCACCTGGGCCGGCAAGGGGGTACTGCCTTCGGTAACCGAGTACTACAGGGCCCACGCCCCCATACGCGAGGTTGGGCCGGGGGACGTGGATTGGGACCACCTCTTCGCAACGCTGGGCACGCGGTGGTTCAGCACCGGGGGGATCTACACTCTTCTCTCGGCCAAGACGGCGGACCTGGCACTGGAGGCGATGCGCACAGCCGGGGATCACGGCGCCGGGCGCTCCTTCGACCTGAACTATCGCTCCAAGGTGGAACCCGACAAGGAGCGGGCGCGGCAGATCAACCGCGCCATCCTGCCCCATGTGGACTTTCTGGTGGGAAATCAGGACGACTTTTCCGACGCCCTGGGCTACCATGCGCCGTCAGTTTCGGCAGAGGCCCCCTTCGATGAATGGCTGGGCGTCTACACAGGGATGCTGCGCGCCGTATCCGCCGACTTTCCCAACCTGAAGTACATCGGCACCCAGTTGCGGGGAGCGCTCAGCGCTGACCGGATCAACTGGGGAGCTGTGCTCTACGAGGTGGGGGAGAACCGCATCCACCAGGCGGTGGTGCGCGAGAACATCGAGATCGCCGACCGGACGGGGGGCGGCGACTCCTTCGCCGCGGGCGTGATCGCCGCCCTGCTCAAGGGAAGGGGACCCGAAGTCGCGGTGCAGTGGGGAGCGGCTCACGGGATACTGGTGCAGGAAACCCCTGGGGACACGACCATGGTAACGCAGGGCGATGTGGAGAAAGAGGTGAAGCGGGCGCTCGAAGGCGGCGGGGTATCGGCCTTGAGATAGAGCTGGAGACGGCGGCCGGGAGAGCGAAAAACCTGCGGTGGCACGTGGACTGGATTCTGCGGCGCCAACGGTCCGGTGGTTGAAAGGCTGCGCAATATCTCCGCCTCCGCGGCGGGGGACCTTGAATGTGGCCTTCCGGATGATGAAGTTGCAACAGGTTTGGTGAAAACAACCGACCTGCCAAGTCAACCTGCCCCGGGTCCTCCCTCAACTAGTATCCCGTCGCAGAAATATGTCGCCATTATTCCGCCGATCCATCCCGGCTCACGGCGTTGCCTTCACTCGCCGTACACCATTGGTACGACTCGCTCAGGCGCCTTGTGAGCCTGGCGCCTCGGCGGCCCAATTTCGTCAACCTATCTCTGCGACGGGACACTAGCGTCAGATAAATGGCAGACAAAGCCAGCCCTACCATTTCATGGAAGCGCAATTTCTACACACTGTGGGTCGCCGAACTCTGCGCTCTCATCGGCCTGCAGTCCGTCCAGCCCTTCCTGCCCTACTACATTCAGGAATTCGACGTCAAGGACCTCTCGGAGGCGCTGATATGGTCCGGATATATGGGGACCTTCGGCGGTCTCGCCATGGCCCTGTCCTCCCCGTTCTGGGGCGCCCTGGCCGACCGCTCCGGCCGCAAGCCCATGGTTGTGCGCGCCATGCTCGGAGGAAGCATCGCCATCCTCCTGATGAGCTGGGTCACCAGCGTGGAGCAGCTGGTAGCCGTGCGCATCCTGCAGGGCGCGATGGCCGGCACGGTGACCGCCTGCGTGACCCTTGTATCCACTACAGTACCCAAGGCGCGCCTGGGCTATTCCCTGGGAATGATGCAGGGCGCCTTCATGCTGGGCACCTCCATGGGCCCCCTGTTCGGGGGGCCGCTCATCGATCTCCTGGGCTATCACGACACCTTCATAATCTCCGGAGTCCTGTTGGTTTTTGCCGGTGTGGCCGTACAGCTGTGGGTGAAGGAGGATTTCAACAGAAAGGACGACGGGGGCAGGAAAACCTCGGGTGGGTTTCTGCGCGACACCAGGCGCCTGCTCGGACTCAGGCCATTTCTCCTCATGCTTGTAAGCCTGATCCTGATTCAGTTCGCCTTCGGAGTCACCATGCCCGTACTGCCCCTCTTTCTGCAATACCTGGCCGAGGGCGAGAACATCGTATCGACGGCAGGCCTGATCTTCGCCATGAGGGGCCTGGTGGGAGCGCTGTCTTCGATGGCGATGGGGCGGTGGAGCGATTCCCTGGGGCCAAAGAAAACCATGCTTGGGGCGCTCGCAGGCACGGCGCTTTTTCTCGGTGCACAGGGTATGGCCACCAACGTGACCATGCTGGCCGCCCTGACCATAGCGGGCGGTCTCGCATACGGTGGAATCCGCCCCCTGACCAACGTCATCATCGCCGATGTGGTGCCCCAGGACGACCGCGGCAAGGCCTTCGGAATAACCACCAGCGCCAGCGCCCTGGGCTTTGCGCTGGGCCCTGTCGCCGGGGCCTACATCGGAGCCGAGTGGGGGTTCCGCTCGGCGTTCTTCACCACCGCCGTGCTCTTTGCGCTGGTTTCGGCCTGGGTCTGGAAAGCCATGCAGGACATCCAGGTAGGCAGGGTGGAGGGAAGAAAACCACTCCCCGGCGCCGAGGAATCCCCGCCGCGAAGGAAGGGCTCCTGAAAGCGCTGCTCCCGGGATGAAACCACGGGAGATCTATCTCTTCGCCTTCCTCCTGGTGCCGGAGCGGCCGGGGAAGGTCAGCTCGGCAACGCCGGATTTGTCGAGCTCTCCCTTGCCGATCGCCATCATGCGGTTGAACTGGGCTTTGGTGGCCCGAGCCAGGGGCAGATTGAGGCCGGCTTCCCGGGCCAACTTGAGGGCGATCCCCGAGTCCTTGGCAGCGTGGGCGGCCGAAAAGTAGCACTCGTGGTCGCGGGCAACCATGTCTTCTCCGTCGGTTTCGAGGACGCGGGAATTCGCCCCGGTCTGGGAGAAAACCTCCATCAGCATTTCCAGGTCCAGCTTCAGGGCCTTGCCGAGACCCAGGCCTTCGGCCAGGCCGGCGGTGTTTATGTTCATCACCATGTTGACCAGGGCTTTGACCTCGGCGGCCTGGCCCGTTTTGCCGATGTAGCGCAGATCGACGCTCATGGCGTCGAGAATTGGACGAACCCGGTCGAACACCTTTTTTTCGCCGCCGCACATCAGGTAGAGGGTTCCTTCGCGCGCCTGGGTGATGCTGCTGGCCATGCACCCTTCCAGGGTGGCGGCGCCGACCTTGGCCGCGCGCTTCTCGGCTTTCCGGTGAGCGTCAGGCGAGACGGTGGCGCAGTTGATGAAAACCTTGCCGGCAGCGTCCTGCAGCAGGCTGTCCCCCCGCTCGGCGAAGATGCTGTTCATGGACTTGTCGTCGGTGACCACGGTTATAATTACATCGGCGGCAGCGGAGACTTCGGCCAGGGTCCTGGCCGGCTTGAGGCCCAACTGCCGTGCCGAATTGCGTGCGGTGGGCGCATGAGAATCGTAAACGGAGGTCACCGAGAATCCAACGTCCTTGAGGTGGAGGGCGATATTGCCGCCCATGCGGCCGGTGCCGACGATGCCGATCTTGAAGGCTGCTTTCTTCTTGGCCATGAGGAAACTCCCGGGAATGGTGGACGAAATTTGGTCAATGAAAATAGCGCGACAGGAGCGCGTCCACAACCGAAAAAATGCCGGTTCCCCGCTGGTTGGTCCCGGTTGCCTGCCGAGGCAGGTCAGCCCCTGTCCCTCCCCCTGCCAACAACAGGGGAATGATTACCCACGCCTTCCCCGGTTGTCGCTGCCTTCCTCAAGGGGCGGACTCGATCATGAAGTTGAATGGACAGGGTGGACGGAGCGCGTGAATCATTCCGCAAATTTCAATGGAGGCAAAGCCCCGGATCCGCAATTGGGCCTGGCAACGGAGCCCCGCCGCGCGGCTGGACGAGGAGCCTTGCCCGCTTTAGTTTTCATAGGATTTCCGCATGGGAGAAATGAGAATGAAAATCGGAGTTACCCAGATCGTCCTGGGTGGAATGTCCCTCGCAGATACCCTGAGCCTGTGCCGGCAGGCCGGCTACAATGCCGTGGAATTGGTCTTTGCCGAAGGCAAGGACCTGGACATAGGTCTGGGCAAGGACGAAATCCGGGCGGTGGGGGACCAATGCGCGGAGGCAGGTGTGGAGATCGGCAGCGTGGTTGCTCACTACGCCGCCAGGGGCAACCTCTTGAGCCGCAATGCAGCAGAACGCGAGCAGTGCTGCCTGTGTCTGCGCCGCGCCCTGGAGATCGCCGGAATCCTGGGAGCAGGCGCCGTTCTTCTGCACCCGGGCGCACTCCCGGCGGAGGGAACCTACGAGGAAGCCTGGAACGACCTTCGCGACGCCCTGGTTGGAATGGCGGAAACTGCCGAGAGCCACGGGGCGGTAATTGCGCTGGAGAACGTGTGGAACAAATTCATTCTGAGCCCCAGGGAAGCCCGCCAGCTCATTGACGAGATCGGCAGTCCCTGGGTGGCGATTTATCTGGACACCGCCAACATGATGGAATACGGACATCCGGAGCAGTGGATCCGGTCTCTCGGCAGCCGCATCAAAAGGGTCCACCTGAAGGACTACGTCCGCGGCGAGCATCGCTTCGTCAACCTTCTGGACGGGGATACGGACTGGCCGCTGGTTATGCGCGAGCTGCGCCGGGCGAACTACGACTCGACCCTCATCCACGAGGTAGGAGGAGACCACCGGACCCTGGTGGAAATGGGGGAACGGATGAGGCGAATTCTCGCACTCCCCGACGGGGAAGCGGCGGCGCCATGAGGTCAGGACCCAATGGGAAAGGACCGATGATGACCATACAAAGGGAACTCCACCAGACTCTCTCCGCGATGATGCAGCTTATCGAAGCCGGCCGGTCCGCCCCCGACCAGGGTCCGGGGCTGGTCGACCACCTGCAGCGCCTGGACCGCCTGAAGGAGGAGCTCGGAGGGCAGGCGCCGCCCATGCTGCTGCACTATCTGGAGAAGCGCAGCTACGCCAAGGCCCTCGACTTCCTCGAGGGCAGGGACGGAACCCTTGCGCCCAACTGTTGAGAACCCCATGCGCCGTGCCATCTACAGGGTGGTGGCGCGGATTCCCCGGGGACGGGTCGCTACATATGGTCAGGTCGCCACCCTGGCGGGATATCCCGGACGGGCGCGCCAGGTAGGGTATGCCCTCGCCGGAATGCCCGAGGAGTTGGATTTGCCCTGGCACCGGGTGATCAATGCCCATGGCAGGATTTCGCCCCGCGTCCACAACGGATTCCACGAGTGGCAGTACGATCTGCTGGAAGGGGAGGGTGTGGTCTTCAGAAACAACAGGGTTGACCTCGCCTGTTTCCGCTGGCGGCCAGGGGAGTGAGCGAGCTGAACAGGCGCATCCTGCGCCTTGCCGTCCCAAATTTCTTCGCCTCTGTTTCCGTGCCCCTGATCGGAATCGCCGACACGGCCATGGTGGGACACCTTCCCAAGGTCGCCTACCTGGGAGCCGTGGCCACCGCAAGCGTGATCTTCGACGTTCTGTTCTGGAGCACGGGGTTTTTGCGCATGGGCACCACCTCCCTCGTCGCCCAGTACCACGGCGCCGGCGACCGGCGGGCGTGCATTGCCACCCTGTACCGTTCGCTGGCCATCGCCCTGGCCCTGGCCGCCCTGATGTTGGCGGCGCGGGATTTCATTGCCTGGATCGGTTTTCGCCTGGCCGCCGGAAGCCCGGAAGTGCAGTTCTGGGGGCAGCGCTACTTCGAGGTGCGGATCTGCGCAATGCCCCTCGTCCTGGGCGTATTCGCCCTCAACGGGTTCTTTCTCGGGATGGCCAACGCCCTGGCGCCCATGTACATCACCCTGGTAGCCAACCTGGTGAACCTCGGGGCGGACTATGCCTTGATCTTTGGCAAGTGGGGCGCTCCCGAGCTGGGGGTTGTGGGGGCGGCATGGGCGGCGGTGCTGGGAAACGGGGCTGCAGCCTTGACCGGAGCGGGGATCCTGCTGTGGAAGTACGGCGACTACCTGCGCGAACCGATCGGACGCTTCTTCGAACGCCGGCAGTTCCTTCTCGTCCTGCGGACCAATCTCACCCTCTTCCTTCGCACCCTGTGCCTGCTCTCCGCCCAATTTTCCATGTTGGCCATCGCATCCCGGCTGGGCGAGGTGCCACTGGCCGCCAACGCCATCGTCTGGCAGCTCTGGGCCCTGGTGAGCTCGGGGGTTGACGGATTTGCCCATGCAGCTGAAACCCTCGTGGGGAATCATCTCGGCGACCGGGACTTCGAGGGGGCGCGGCGTTTCGCCAGGCGGCTCATAGGGTGGGGCGCGGTAATAGGGGCGGGCTTCACCCTGTTGTATGCCTTTGGCCTGGAATACCTGGCCCGCGCCTTTACCGACCATGGGGAAGTAGTCGAGGTGGTCGCCTCCCTGGCTTTGGCGATCGCCCTCGTCCAGCCCCTCAATGCCGTAGATTATATTTTCGACGGCATCTTCATCGGCGCAAATGACGTCGGCTACATGCTCAAAGCCACCGCCATCGCCGCATTCGGATTTTTCGGACCTGCACTCGTAGTTTTCGTAGCCTGGCTGGACTGGGGCCTCCTGGGCGCCTGGCTGGCCTACGACACCCTGATGGTCGGACGCTTCCTGGCCTTGTTGCCCCGCTACCGCGGAAGGGCCTGGCTGCGGACCTTCAATGACAAATAGAGAGGAGGCAATTATGCCGTTTATCCGTTCTGAAGATCTGCCAAAAATGGAATTGTTCCCGGGTGCCCTCAGCGGCGTCATCGCCGGAGAGCGCCTCATGCTCTCCTTCCTGGTTCTGGAGCAGGGTGGAGTAGTGCCCGACCACAGCCACCCCCACGAGCAGGCCGGACTGATGCTGGAGGGCAAGCTGAAATTCAGGGTCGGAGAGGAGGAGATGCTCATGGAGCCCGGCGACGCCTTCATGGTGCCGTCGAATGTGGTGCACGGAGGGGAGGTAGTGGAGGGGCCTGCACGAGTCCTGGACATCTTTTCCCCGATTCGCGAGGATTACCTCCAGCGCTACAACCAGTATGTGGAAACCTCTGACCAAACGGTCTGGCGTTAGTGTCCCGTCGCAGAAATATGTCGCCATTATTCCGCCGATCCATCCCGGCTCACGGCGTTGCCTTCACTCGCCGTACACCACTGGTACGACTCGCTCAGGCGCCTTGTGAGCCGGGCGCCTCGGCGGCCCCTTTCAAGGTCGAGAGCTGATGGCTGAAGAAAAGTTGCGGATTGGCCTGGTCGGTCTCGGTGGAGTCTGCGCCGCGGTGCACTACCCCGGCTTCCGCCGGATTCCGCAGGTGGAAATCGCCGGCCTTTGCGAGGTGGACGCGAAGCTGCTTGCCCGCCGCCAGGAGGAGTGGGGCGTAGCGGTGGGGTGCAGTGATTTCGACCGGTTCCTGCGCGAGGTCGAACCCGACGCCGTGGTCATCGCCGTCCCCAACGTGCTCCACCGGAGTTTCATTCTGAATGCCCTGGAGGCCGGCTGCCACGTGCTGTGCGAGAAACCCCTGGGTATGGACTACGGCGAGACGGTGGAAATCTACCGGGCAGCCAAAGAGTCCGGCCTGCGGCACATGACGGCCTTCACCTACCGTTTTGCGCCCGGAATGGCCTACCTGCGCCACCTCGTGCGGCAGGGGGAATTGGGGGAAATCCGCCACGCACGCTTTCAACGGCTGCAGGACTGGGGGGAATATTCAATCGGCTGGCGCCAGTACAAGGACCGGGCAGGCTCAGGTGAGTTGGGAGATATGGGCATCCATCGCATTGACTTCGCCGAAGACCTGCTTGGACCCGTCACGTCGGTGTGCGCCGCCACCCGCCAGGTGCTGGCACGTGATCGAACCGAGGCGGGCGAGCCCTGTCCTCCCCAGGACCTGGAGGATTGGGTGGCATGGATCGCCGAGTTCGGGAGCGGGGCCACCGGAGTCTTCGAGATGGGCAAGCTGACCAAGGGACGGGGACCGGGCGGCGATCACGATGTAGCCGAGCTCAACGGCAGCGCAGCCTCTGCTGCATACCAGTTGGACCCCGCTGACCGGATCCTCTTCGCTCGCAGAGGGGAGCCATACCGCTCCCGCAAGGTTCCCGAGAAATTTCTAAGGCTGCCCGGCTCACCCCGCAATCCCGGGGAAGGGAATCCGCTGCAGAATTTCCGCTGGGACCAGGCCTGGGAATTCACCTGCGCCATTCTCAAGGGCAGGGAGTGCGTCCCCTCGTTCTATTACGGCATGCGGGCCCAGGCGGTGGCAGACGCCATCCTTACCGCGGCGCGGACGCGGCGCTGGGTGGACGTGCCCAGCTGCGATGCCTGAATCCCTATTTGACCGGTGAAACTCCCGACCTGGAAGGGTTCCGGGAAAAATAGCGCCGGACGCCGGGACCTGAGGCCCCGGCCAGGAACAGGGCGCACAGTGCCAGGAACGAATCCCCCCAGAGCACGTAGACCGTTGATTCCGTCCGCGGCCTGATCTCGACCGTAAAGGCGGCGGTCTCGAACAAGCCCGTCTCTCTCCTGACCCTCCCCGCCGGATCTATGATTCCGGAGATGCCCGTATTGGCGGCCCGCAGCACGGGGCGCCCGGTTTCCACGGCGCGCAGCACGGCCATGGCAAGGTGCTGGTAAGGCGCTGCCGTCAGGCCGAACCAGGCATCGTTCGTCGTGTTGACCAGAAAGGACGCTCCGGAGCCTGCCAGATTGCGGGCTATCGATGGAAAGATCGACTCGTAGCAGAGGAACACCCCGAAGCTGTGCTTTGTCGACGGCAAGGTGAGGACTTTGTGGTCCTTCCCCGGGGCAAATACCCCGCTTTCGGCAGTCAGACCTTCCAGATATTGAAACAGAAAGGCGAGGGGAAGATACTCTCCGAAGGGCACGAGGTGGACCTTGTCCTGGAAGTCGTGGACGCCACCACCCTCATCCAAAAGGAATGCGCGGTTGTAGAGGTCCTCCGACTCCCCTCCCCCGCTGCCTTCCAGGCTGCCTACGAGCATGGGGGTGCGGAGCTGGCGGGCAAGCTCGAGGATCTGCTGGTGATGGGTCCGGTAGTGTTGATCCCGGAAGCGAAAGGGCAGGGCCGTCTCGGGGAAGACGATGAGATCGAGCTGGTCGGATGGAAAGGCGCGGGTCAGCTCGACGTAACGGTGAGTGGAGCGAGCGATTCTGTCCTTTTTCCACTTTTCTCCCTGAGGGATATTGCCCTGAACGATCCCCACCTTCAACGCGGCACCGGATTCCTCATCGAGTTCGCCGATGCGCTCCCGACCCCAGATCAACACCCCGACTAGCAGCAGGGCTGGTGGTCCGATCCGGGTCAGCAGGCCTGACCTGGATACGAGAACCCCGGCGAGGCCTGCATTGACCAGGACGATCAGGAAGCTGAGTCCATAGACTCCGGTAAGGGAGGCAATTTGCAGGATGGAAAGATTGAGGTACTGGGAATAGCCCAGCAGCATCCACGGAAACCCGCTGATGAGCCAGGTCTGGACCCACTCCAGGAGAACCCACAGGCTGGCGGCTTGCCAGGGAAAGAACGGGGACGAAAGATTTAACCTGGAACATGCAAAAAAGAAAATCCCCGGGTAGAGAGCCAAATAGAGGATGAGGAAGAAATTCGAGGCGAGGGCAAGGGGCAGGGGAAGGGCCCCGTAGAGTTGTAGGGTTTCGGTAATCCAGTAGACGCGGCCCAGGCCGGAGATGAAGCCGGAGGTCATCCCCATGGCGAAGAGGGCCCCAGGGGTTGCGTGCCGGAGCCCAAGAAAACAGGGGATCAAACAGGTCCAGGCCAGCAGCTGGACGTCGGCTCCTGGAATGCTTGCCCAGAAGAGAAGCCCCGAGATGCTGCCAGCCGCCGCGAGCTGCAGCGGAGACCAGGGACCTTTGTGGAGGACCTGGAAGAAGCCCAATTCAGGGCTCCAGGTACCAGGCTTCCAGAGGTTTGCGCAGTTTTTCGAGCGCACTCGCCTCGAGCCTGGCGACCTCTTCCCGGCTGACGCCCAACTTCGCCGCCACCTGCCCGGGGGATCTTTTGTGCTGGTGTCGGAGACCGATGACTTCGAGCTCCTCCGGGGTCAGTTTCTGCAGCGCCTTGTGCAGAATCTGGCGCAGTTCCTGCGCCTCTATCCGGTCCTCAACGGTCTCCGGAAGCACGAGTTCGATGAACCGCTCGTCCAGAGGCACGCGCTGCAGCCTGGTGACTTTGTCGGATCCCGCCATGTGGCCCTCATTGTAGGTGGTGGCAGGTGGGAAATCTGATCCCGGCAATGGCCATACCCGGTGTGAAGCGGGCGAAATAGAAACCGGAACCGCGATCATGGAGCACATGGAGACAGATTTTGCCTCCGCGGCCGAATCTTCATTTTGAAAATTGCAAGACGTGTAAATTCGGTATGAGGGATTTGACCTTGCGAACTTCCTTCGTGTCAAAGTCCTGGTTTACCCACAGCTTCTTGAGGTTTCTCAATTTTTTCATCTCGGGCGGAAGTGCGGCGATGCTGTTTCTACTCAGGACCAGTTCTTCCAGGCTTTCAATTTCGGTTATCTCCAGGGGCAGGGTCTTGAACTCGTTACCACCGTAGAATGGGTTCCCCAAGCTCAATTTCCTCAGTTTCTTCAGATTTTTTATCCCGGGCGGGAGGCTGCTGAGCTTGTTGCCGTGCAAATCCAATTCCCGCAGGGAATCAAGCTCTGCTATTTCAGGCGGCAACACCGCGAACGAGTTTTTGTTCAGGTGCAGTACTCTCAGCCTCTTCAATTTGGCCATCCCCTGGGGAAGTCCCGAAATTTCATTGCCCGCAAGAGACAGGAACTCCAGATTGGCAAGATTCCACAGCTCTCGAGGAACCTCCCCTAGGGCATTCTTGCTGACATCGAGGTGTTCCAGGTGGCTGAGCTCGCCGATTCTTTGGGGCAATCTCGCAATTTTATTCTTGGCTAAAGAGAGCTTTTTCAGACGGGTGAGTTTGCCAACTCTGGCGGGCCATCTGTCCAATCCCTCTCTGTTCAGGTGGAGGATATAAACCCTTTCACGGTTCGCCAGGGCTTCCTGCAAGGAATCATATACCCTGTCCTCATCGGCAATGAATGCTGCGATCCGGATTACCTTCCAATTCGTTTTCCTGGCCTCGGCGCCGGCTGCCAGTATCTCGATGAAGTCGGTGTCGGATACTTCATCCGATTCGACGCATTCAAGCGTAAACATGTCACCGCCCTTCAACTCTTCCAGATCTATTCTCCTTTCTTCCCATGGATCGAAGTAAATCTGGATTGCTCCCTCCTGTAGGGCCCCCTTTTCCACTTTCTCAACGCCGAACTTGACACCGAAATTCCCGCGGAACTTGAACTTCTTTTTCACCTTTGCGCGCAGAATCAGGTCCGCACCGTTCTCTGCATCTCCCGATGTCTCCGCGCCGCACAAGGAAAAACCCCAGAAAAGGACGATTGACAGAATTGCTTTTTTCATCTTCTCGAAATACCTCCCGGTCTTGAAAACAGATGCGAGAAATACGCGGAAACGAAGATCCAGCGGGAACTCGGCTGGACTCGAACCGGAGGCGCATGAAAAGAGGATGAAGGATCAGCAACAGACCGCGGAAAAATCGGCTCGACCAGCAGCCCGGCAGACACTGGGAAATTCATTGCGCAAAGGGAAACGTCCCCGCATACCCCAGTTGGTTCAAGGTGAACTGGGGGTCGCTCACAAACCTGATGTCCGGGTACATCGGGTTTTGCTGGTAATGCAGGACGATATTCGCGCGCATCCTTCCCGGCGCATCCGGTCCCGTCTTTGCTCCCTGGTGCGGAACGTGGCTGTAGAAAACCACCGCGTCCCCTGCCATGGGATGTAGATCCACGTGCTCCTGCCCGTCGCACCACACCTGGAATGGGTTTGCGCGGTCATGCGTATATCCCATGTGCCGGCGCATTTCCCCGGGAACCGCCTTGACGAAAAAGTCGCGCACGAACCTGAGTCTCCCTCGCTCAGGTGTGTTGTCGGTCAGGTAGAAGGTGGTGTTCATGCAGGTTCCGGCCAGAGGACGGCTGGCCCCGGCTTTTTCCTCCTGGTACCAGTAATCGTAGAAATCCATGTGCCATTCCTGGAGGTAGTCCCGGGGATTGAGGTGCGCCCTTATACTGCGCAGCTGGCACTGTTTGCCCAGCACCGACTGCAGGTAGGGAGCAACACTTTCGTGCCCTACCAGTCGTCTGGATCTCTCGGGCTGCAATTCCAGCAGCTTCTCGAAGGCCACGTTGCCGACACTGTTGTCGACCTGATGCCGACCTTCATCGTAGAGATCGTACAAAGTTCGCGCCCATGAATCTACCGTTTCACGGTCCAGGGCCTGCTCGATCAGCAGAAACCCCTGATTATTCAGGAGATCCAGGTTCTTTTGAAAGGTGCTGTTCTCCATCCTAGACAGGTCGGTTGCATGCAAGTTGACAGCTTCAGTATGGGTTTTTCGCTTATATATTTTTCGCTTATATTTCGATTATAATATGAACTGCGGGTTAGCTTGAAAAGATTAATTTGCGCCCTTCCGGGGTCCGCATCAGCACGGCGACGCCGGGACCCGAAACACCCCTGGAACCCCCGGGTATGGACCAATGGCTCCTGAAAATTTAAATGTCGGGCTGATCCAGATGGAAAGCGCGGTCGGAGAAGTCGAACGCAACATCGAGACGGCCGTTCGCCTCGTCGACCTGGCGGCTGCGGAGGGTTCCGACGCGATCCTTCTGCCCGAGTACTGGAGCACCGGCTTCTTCCCTGCCTCGCGCGACTATGCCCTTTTCGACCTCGCATCCACCGTTGAGGATCCTGCCATAGCCACCATGAGATCGAAAGCCGCACAGTACCGGTGCCATATCGTGGCTACCATCTTCGAGCGCGACGGAACCGATCTGTTCTACGACACGGCCATCCTGATCGGGCCCGGAGGGGACATCGTCGGCAAGTACCGCAAGACCCATATTGGCGGCCAGAGGCACATCCTGATCGACGGTGAGATAGTAACGGACCTGGGAATCGAGTCGATCTACTTCCGCACCGGCTCTCGCTATCCGGTATTCCGGATCGGGGCCTGGAAGATAGGCATCCTCCTCTGCTATGACGCCTACTTCCCCGAGGCTGCCCGTTGTCTTGCACTGTCGGGAGCCGAGGCGATTCTGGCGCCGTTTGGAATCTCGGATACGAAAAAGACTATCTGGAAGGAGCTTCTGGCCACCCGTGCCTTCGAAAATATTGCCTACATCCTCGCTGCCAACAGCATTGGCTGGGTGCCAGCTCCGGACATGCCCATTCTAATGGGAGGGCGCAGCATCGCTTTCGACCCTCTGGGTGAGCTGATGACCGAGGGCAGCAATGACCGCGAGGAGGTTCTGAACGTGGTCATTGACAGAGACCACCTGCTCCATGCACGCCGCCTGCATTTCATGTATCGCGACCGCCGCCCGGAGACATATGGAATTATCAGCTCTCATACCGATGAGATCGAGCGCTAGACCTTATGTATTGACGGAGATATGAAAGACCTCCTCCGATTTCGGTTTTCGGGGGTTATCTTTGGGAAAACGGAGTTCACCCAAAGACCTATCCCCAGCGAAAAGGAGGAGGCCATGCGTAAATCTACGAAATTCGTCGCCTTGGACATACATAAAGATTCGATCACCGTCGCCCTGGCCGGTGAAGGCCGAAAAGGGCCGGACCTGTATGGAACGATACCTTCTACGGGCGCCGCGTTGTCCCAACTGGCGGCCAAACTGGCCGGCTCGGAGACGTCGTTGCGGTTTTGCTACGAGGCCGGACCCTGCGGCTACGGCGTCTACCGTCAGCTCACAGCCCTAGGGCACGCCTGCACGGTGGTGGCGCCCTCGCTGATCCCGCGTCGGCCGGGCGACCGCATCAAGACCGACCGCCGCGATGCTGTGTCTCTGGTGCGGCTTTTCCAACACGGCGAGTTGACCCCCGTGTGGGTGCCCGACCAAGCGCAGGAGGCGATGCGCGATCTGGAGCGCTGCCGGGAAGACTTCAAGCACGCCGAGCGCCGCGTGCGCCAGCGGCTGAACAGCTTCTTGCAGCGCCACGGCCGGATCTACTCCGGGCGCAGTCGCTGGACCCAAGCCCACTTTCGCTGGCTGCAGACCCAGCGCTTCGATCATCCGGCCCAGCAGATCGTCTTTCAGGAATACGTGGACGCGGTACAGGAAGCCCAAGGTCGGATCCAGGGGTTGGACCAGGCCCTGCAGCAGGCGCTGGAGGGATGGTCTTTGGAAGGGGAGACGCGGGCTATGAGGGCGCTGCGCGGGGTAGACACGCTCACCGCGGTTACGACCCTGGCCGAGTTGGGGGACCTCACCCGCTTTGACTCGCCGCGCCAACTGATGGCCTTCGTCGGTCTGGTCCCCAGCGAGCATTCCAGCGGCTCCCGCCAAAAGCGAGGGGCGATCACCAAGGCGGGCAACGCCCACGTGCGGCGCGTGCTGGTGGAAGCGGCCTGGTGCTATCGCTTTCCCGCCCGCAAGACGGCCGCCTTGCAACGACGCGCCGAACAGACCGCACCCCCCATACAGGCCATCGCCTGGAAGGCACAGAAACGCCTGTGTGGACGCTATCGACGGCTGAGTGGGCGAGGGATGCCGAAAAACAAAGTCTGCACCGCGATCGCGCGGGAGCTTTTGGGTTTCATCTGGGCCATCGCCTGGGAGCAGAAACGCCCCGGCCGCCTCGTGGCCAGGAGACCTCGGATCGCCGCCTGATAAGCTCATCGTCTCAGAAGCCGGCATAGGACCTTTGCTCATGTAAATCGAAACGGGACAGAAGGGACCGGTCAGGAGAATCCTCGAAGACACTATGAGGCGCCTTTTCAGGCTGACCCTCGACTCTAGATTGAGGCCGCTCCGCGACGCACCCAGGACAGGCGGTAGCCAACCCGCGAATATCAGTCGGATCAACCGTCGCTACAGCGTCCCATCTGTCCCCGAACAAACTATGCAAAGATAACACCCGAAACGACCACCCCGGAGAGGGTTGACAACCGTCAATACATATCAGTGGTCGCTGCGCAAGATGACCGACTGTCTGGTCGGGCGCAAGATGATCCCCAAGGTCTCGCACGTGACCATCGCCAAGGTCTTGGACCGGCATAAGGTCACCTACCAACGTACCCGCACCTGGAAAGAGTCGAAGGATCCGGATTTCTCCTCAGAAAAAAACGCATCGACCGCCTCTACCGGCGTGCGCCGAAGGACTCGGTCGTAGTCTGCTTCGACGAAATGGGACCCGTGCAGATCAAGCCCCATGCCGGCTCCTCCTGGGCGCCGCAGAAGCACCCGGTGCGGCACCGAGCCACCTACACCCGGCACGCCGGGGTCACTATTTCTTCGGCGCCTACAACGTCCACGAGGACGTCCTGTGGATGCATCACAAGCGAAAGAAGCACGCCTCGGAGGTGCTCACTTTCCTCAAGGCCATCCGGCACCGCTACCGCAAGGCCCAACGCATCTACCTCGTTCTGGACAATTTGTCGACGCACGCGACCCAAAAGATTCGGCAATGGTGTCGGCAGCATCGAGTCTCCCTCGTCTTCATCGCTACCAACGCCTCCTGGATGAACCGTCTCGAATGCCACATGACGGCCGCCCACTACTTCGTCATCAAGAACAGCGACCCAAGGGACCATCGAGACATCGGCCAGCACATGCAGGAATACCTCGTATGGAGAAATCGAAACCAGGACGATGCCAAGCTCGCCAAAATACAAAATTCAATGCCGACTCTTTAACAGCGCACTAGCGGCCCGGATGGGCTATTTCAACGGGCTGCTGGGCCCTCTCCATACTCTCGATGACCCTGGGCTGCAGTGGAAAGGAACCGGACCATGGCTGCTTCATCATTTGCCGTCCGTGGAGAGATGGGGCGATTTCACCTGCCGGGGACCTCAGGAGAGGCCATATCGCTGTGGCTCGTCCACAGGAGCGACTCAAACCGGACCCGTCCCGAATCCAAGATCCCATGCCGTCCAAGATCCCATGCCGGGAGAAGGGCGATTTGGACCACTAAATGGAAGTTGATCCATAATAATCCGTTGCGCTACTCAGCGGTTTTTCGTAGCTTATAATGTTTAATGTGAATTTGTATAACTGCGCATAACTTTATGTAATTATTTCACAAACAGGACGAAGGGCATCTGAGAATTCCAATTCCAAATCAAATTCTAACTCTAAATTTTCATTCCTACATTTGCGGGAAAATCGTTGAGGAGGATATCGAAAATGTCAAGAAGTAAAGAAGGCCTAATCACAATTTCCATTCTGCTGGGCCTGAGCGTTTTCCTGTGCTCAAGCCCCCTGGCAGCACAGCTCACGGGCAGCACAGAGGATGGGTCCGGAGCGGGGGGTAGCGCTGAGCGAGTCTTTGAGCCGATCAGCGGGGTTCGGGCTGACCTAAGCGCGGACGGAAGGAGTGTCACCATCTCCTGGAACCTGTCGCCGAATGACCAACTGCGCAGTGTCCCGGCCGGCAGCAATTTTACCTCTGAGGGAAACTTTCTCAATTTCAACGATGTGGCTGGGTATAATGTGTGGCGTTCAGCCTCAGGAGGTTCCGAACCTGCACTATTAGGTACTGTTCCCTCCGGCCAGACCTCCTTCGTGGACAACTCTCTCACCCTGGGTGCAACTTATACCTTTTCTGTCACTACCATCTCTACGATTAGTGGCGAAGAGAGCATCCCCGCCGAGGCCAGTCCTCAAATTGACTTTACTCTGCCCACTGTAACCCTGTCTGTTGACCCCAACAGTGTAGCCGAGGATGATGGTGTGGTGAATTCGGTCGTAACCGCGACCTTGAGCAAGTCGTGGTCCCTTGCCACCCCGATTCAGCTCTCCTTGTCTGGTACGGCGGAGAATGTGGATGGCCGAGATTACGTTGGGGAGTTGGGTGATCAGGAAGTTGTCATTCCAGCCGGCGGAACCGAGGGAAGGACGATCCTGACCCTGAACATCAACGACGACAACATCGTAGAAGGGGATGATCCCGAGACCATCGTGATCGTGGGTTCATCCTCCGCCACCGGTGGTGCCACTGTGGACGCCCAGGATCTGGAGGTTTCCACCGCAGAGGTTGCCTTGACGGATAACGACATAACCCCGACTTCGATTTCCCTTTCAGTCGATCCTTCCAACGTTGGGGAAGGGGAAGGAGGAGTCTCGGTCAACGTGACAGGCCTGCTGGGTGACGGCTCCACTGTCCTTCTGGTGGACACGGAAGTGGTGGTGTCGCTGTCCGGCACTCACGTGGAATTCGGCCCCGACTACGAGGCCTCCGAGCTGACCATTACGATTCCCGCCGAGCAAGCAGAAGGGTCGGGAACCATAGCCTTAACCTTGATCGAGGATAATTTGGCCGAAGGCGAAGAGACGATCGAAGTGTCGGGTGTTTCCCCCGGTTTCATCGTCGAATCGGCCATGGTCGGGTTGAGCGACAATGATGTGGCGCCCACTTCCGTTACCCTGAGCGTGGACGCATCCAGTTTCGATGAAGGAAGGGGCGGCGAGGTGACGGTGACCGCGGTCTTGGGCGACGGCAGCACCGCCCTGTTGACCGACACCCAGGTCGCCCTCTCGGTGGCCGAAAGCGAAGACAATGCAGCCACAGTTGCCACTCTGACCATTCCCGCCACAGAGACGACAGGCAGCGCAACCCTGCCCATATCCCTGGTGGACGACAACCTGGTCGAGGGTGACGAGACCATCACACTCGAAGGCAACGCAGATGGTCTGGAAATCGCCTCCGTCGAGTTGACGGTAATCGACAACGACGTGATGCCGACGACCATCTCTCTGAGCGTGGACGCATCCAGTTTTGATGAAGGAAGGGGCGGCGAGGTGACGGTGACCGCGGTCTTGGGCGACGGCAGCACCGCCCTGTTGACCGACACCCAGGTCGCCCTCTCGGTGGCCGAAAGTGAAGACAATGCCGGCGCCGAAGCCACCCTGACCATTCCCGCCAGGGAGACGACAGGCAGCGTGAGCCTGCCCCTGTCCCTGGTGGACGACAACCTGGTCGAGGGTGACGAAGCCATCGCACTCGAAGGCAGCGCAGGTGGATTTGAAATCGCCTCCGTCGAGTTGACGGTAACCGACAACGACGTGATGCCGACCACCATCTCTCTGGGCGTGGACGCATCCAGTTTCGATGAAGGAACGGGCGGCGAGGTGACGGTGACCGCGGTCTTGGGCGACGGCAGCGCCGCCTTGTTGGTCGACACCCAGGTCGCCCTCTCGGTGGCCGAAAGTGAAGACAATGCCGGCGCCGAAGCCACCCTGACCATTCCCGCCAGGGAGACGACAGGCAGCGTGAGCCTGCCCCTGTCCCTGGTGGACGACAACCTGGTCGAGGGTGACGAAGCCATCGCACTCGAAGGCAGCGCAGGTGGATTTGAAATCGCCTCCGTCGAGTTGACGGTAACCGACAACGACGTGATGCCGACCACCATCTCTCTGAGCCTCGACCCGAACAGCTTTGAAGAAGGTCCGGGAGGCCAGGTCGTGGTGACCGCGGTCTTGGGCGACGGCAGCGCCGCCCTGTTGGTCGACACCCAGGTCGCCCTCTCGGTGGCCGAAAGTGAAGACAATGCCGGCGCCGAAGCCACCCTGACCATTCCCGCCACAGAGACGACAGGCAGCGCAACCCTTCCCTTCTTTCTAGTGGACGACAACCTGGTCGAGGGCGACGAAACCATCGCACTCGAAGGCAGCGCCGAAGGGTTTGAAATCGCCTCCGTCGAGTTGACCGTGACCGACAACGACGTGATGCCGACCACCATCTCTCTGAGCGTGGACGTGTCCAGCTTCGACGAAGGGACCGGCGGCGAGGCCACGGTGACCGCGGTCTTGGGCGACGGCAGCACCGCCCTGCTGACCGACACCCAGGTCGCCCTCTCGGTGACCGAAAGCGAAGACAACGCCGCCGCCGAAGCCACCCTGACCATTCCCGCCAGGGAGACGGCAGGCAGCGCAACCATTCCCATTTCCCTGGTGGACGACAACCTGGTCGAGGGCGACGAAACCATCGTCCTCGAAGGCAGCGCCGAGGGATATGATATCGCCTCCGTCGAGTTGACCGTGACCGACAACGACGTGATGCCGACCACCATCTCTCTGAGCGTGGACGTGTCCAGCTTCGACGAAGGGACCGGCGGCGAGGCCACGGTGACCGCGGTCCTGGGCGACGGCAGCACCGCCCTGCTGACCGACATCCAGGTCGCCCTCTCGGTGGCCGAAAGCGAAGACAATGCCGCCACAGCTGCCACTCTGACCATCGCCGCCAGGGGCACGACGGGCAGCGCAACCATTCCCATTTCCCTGGTGGACGACAACCTGGTCGAGGGCGACGAAACCATCGTCCTCGAAGGCAGCGCCGAGGGATATGGTATCGCCTCCGTCGAGTTGACCGTAACCGACAACGACGTGATGCCGACCACCATCTCTCTGAGCGTGGACGTGTCCAGCTTCGACGAAGGGACCGGCGGCGAGGCCACGGTGTCGGCGGTCCTGGGCGACGGCAGCACCGCCCTGTTGACCGACACCCAGGTCGCCCTCTCGGTGGCCGAAAGCGAAGACAATGCCGCCACAGCTGCCACTCTGACCATCGCCGCCAGGGGCACGACGGGCAGCGCAACCATTCCCATTTCTCTGGTGGACGACAACCTGGCTGAGGGAGACGAGATCATCGTCCTCGAAGGCAGCGCCGAGGGGTTCGAAATCGCTTCTGTCGAGCTGACCGTGACCGACAACGATGTGGCGCCAACCTCCATCACTCTGAGCGTGGACGTGCCCAGCTTTGACGAAGGAGATGGGGAAACCTCGTTCGAAGTGACGGCCGTTCTGGGCGATGGCAGCACCGCCCTGCTGACTGATACGCAAGTATCGCTGTCCTTGTCGGGAACTGCCGAAGAAGGCACGGACTACGCCGCATCGATTCCAACGATCACGGTTGGAGCCCGTACGACTGAAAGCAGCGGGACCCTGACGCTGACCCCGCCCGAGGAGCTCATTCCCGAGTACGATGAGACCATCGTGGTCGAGGGGTCCGCAGAGGGCTTTACGGTCGAGTCAGTGACCATTACTCTGACCGACAACGACGACGAGCCGACCAGGGTCGATCCAATCCCCGTCATGATGCTGTACGTCGGCGGTGCTGACGGGGTCGAGGACGTTTCGGACAATTTCCGCGGCCTTGACCTGAACTATAGCGCAACCTCCTCGAATCCCGGGGTTGCCACCGTTTCCGTCGCGGGGTCTGAGGTAACCGTGGCGGCCGTAATAGAAGGTGAATCTACCATTGAAGTGGTTGCAATGAACACAATTGGCCCCGATGCTTCTCAAACCTTCGTCGTGACCGTGGTCACCGAACCGGCTGAGGTGGCAATTGTAGGCGACGCGTTGGCAGCGATTGGCCGGAGCACTCTATCGAGCGTTTCATCGGCAATCGGTGCTCGCTTCGCCTCCAGTTCGGGCTCCAATAAAGCAACCCTGGCGGGGCTTTCCCTCCTGAGTGGAAGCGATAGAGATCCGTTGGCTTCCCAGGTCACAGGCCTGGAGGGCGATTTCCGCTATCCTCGCGGATTGGGCACCCTTGGAGGAGGAATTTCCTGGAAACAGGCCATTCGGAACACCTCCTTCGCCGTCCCGGTAGGATCCAGCGATGCCGATCAAGGACTGCCGAACTGGACCTTGTGGGGCCTGGGCGACTACCAGGCCTTCGAAGGTACCCCGGATCACGGCAGCCACGACGGGACCTTGATGACGGTATATCTCGGAGCCGACAAGCGCGTGGCCGCAACCGGTCAGGCAGGTGTGTCGGTATCCTACAGTATGGGTGAGGCCAACTACACCTTCTCTGGAGATGGAGCAATTGGAGGCGGCACGTTGACCACGGTTCTGACAAGTGTATATCCCTATGTGCGCTGGGCACCTAGTGCCGGAATGGACATCTGGGCCCTGGGTGGCGTCGGGGTAGGCACTGCCGAAAACGAGCGAGGGGTCACTTCTACCACGGAGGAAAGCGATCTCTCCATGTCCCTGGGGCTCCTGGGAGCGAGGCAATCCCTGGGATCCATGGGTGGGTTGGACATGTCTCTCCGGGGCGACGTGGGAATCGTGAATCTCTCCACTGCCGAAGGAGAGGAAGTACTCGACGATCAAGCCGTGGCGGGTCAACGCTTCCGCCTTGGTGTGGAAGGCGCTCGCACCGTGGTATTGGCCAGCTGCGCAACGATAACTCCCTTCGGTGAACTTGGTGGCCGCTACGACGGCGGTGATGGCCAGACCGGCGGGGGCCTGGAGGTAGCTGGTGGGTTGCGTTACCAGTGCCCGAGGTCGCGATTCCAGATCGAGGCCAGGGGCCGCATGCTTGCGTTAAATTCAACCTACCAGGAGAGTGGAGGCAGCATCATTGCCAGCCTGTCACCGGGCAGGGACGGCCTTGGCCTGTCGATGTCGCTTGCCCCGCGTTGGGGTGCTGCCGACCGCGGTACCCATGCCCTGTGGCGCGACGGTGCGCTCCAGACCGGCCGTTTCGGGCTTTCCCCCGACGTTTGGTCCATGGATGCCCTGGTCGGCTACAGTATGCGAGTCGAGCCCTTGCATGGAGTGCTGACCCCGTTTGCCGAGTTCGGACCTGTCAGCTCGGAGCGGTCGCTAATGCGCCTTGGATTCCAACTGGGCCGCTTCACTGGTACGGCCTTTGAGATGCTGGACCTCAACGTTTCCGCCGGACGAGGCAATCGAGTCCAGCAATCCGCCGAACATCGCATAGATGTGAGGGGGGCAGTTCGGTTTTAGCACCCTGACATTTCATCCGGCCTGAACAAATACCCTTGAGGGAGACCAACTCAATCTCCTTCAAGGGTATTCTTGTTCAATTTTGCCCGAATGATCGCCTGGTGCCGGAATTGAATGATTAAATGATTGGAGGGGCAGGAAAATAAAAAAGCGCAACTCTCAGAAAAGAGAACTGCGCTTTGTGATATTGGTAGCGGGGGCAGGATTCGAACCTACGACCTTTGGGTTATGAGCCCAACGAGCTACCAGACTGCTCCACCCCGCATTACCCAGATTCTGAATAAATAATATAATTACTGTATCTAAGAGACGCAAGGTCCTTCCGCCGCAAGGCCCGATTCCCTGGTCCTCTACTTTACCTCTTCCCTGCTGGTCCTGGAGATACGCTTGATCTGTACTTCGCTGATCCGCTGGCCTTCGACCTTGAGTACGGTGATTTCGAGATTATCTGCGCGAAAACTCTGCCCGGCGCTGGGGATGTGGCCCAGGTGGTCATAGATGAATCCACCCAGGGTCTCAAAACCCTCGTTGGGAAGTTCGGTCTCAAGCATATTGTTCAGATCGTCGATATCGATGCGGCCATTGGCGATGAGAATATCCTCGGGCTTTTCCCAGCGGAAAAGTTCCTCTTCGTCATCGTACTCATCCTGAATCTCTCCTACGATTTCTTCGACCATATCCTCTATGGTCAAAAGCCCCGCCGTGCCTCCATACTCGTCGACGACGATAGCCAGTCGATTTCTGGCAGCTCGGAAATCGCGCAACAATGCTTCAATCTTCTTGGTTTCAGGCACATAGTATGGCTCGTGGACAAATGATCCGTTGAGCCCTCCTCCATCCCGTCCCTTTACAAGGACGGACAGAGGTGTCCCCAGGTCCATGTGCTCTCCGTTTATCAGGAGTTGAAGCAAATCCCTTGCAAAGATTATGCCGCGAATGTTGTCCAGGCTTTCCTGGTAAAGCGGAATCCGGGAGTGTCCGGCCTCTCCGATGACGCGGAGGAGGTCTTCGAGCGTATCCGTCAATTCCACTGCGGCGATATCTACCCTGGGCACCATGACCTCACGGGCAATCCTGTCGTGAAAGCCGAAGACGCCCTGGATCATTTCCCTTTCTCCTTCCTCTATAACCCCGGTTTCGCTTTCGGACTCCACGATGCTGCGCAATTCCTCTTCCTTTTCGGCGCGAAATTCCTCGTCGTTGTAGTCTCCGGAAGTAATGCGGTCGAAAAGATTGGTCAGGGGAAGCAGCATCGCGTGCAGTGGCACGAATGCCAGGGCCAGCGCCGGAATCCGCATTTCCTCGCCGTCCTCGTCAAAGCGAATTCGGCGCGGGGCACATATTGTCAGGTAGATTACCACCGTGCAGAGGGCGGAAATTACGACGGCATAATACCCTGGAAAATCGTAGGCTTCGAGGACGGGATAAACCAGAAGGAGGAGGGAGAGAGTGAGAGCCACGGTCCCCAGGACCTCGCCAATCCGGGCGAGCAATCGCAACCTGTGGCGCGGCTCGTAGATCCGGAGCATGAGGCGAGAGCGTTCGTCCTGCAATTTTTCCAGGGAAGATCTCGAGAGGACCGAGAAGGTAGCTTCGTAGGTGGCTACCAGAAATAGCTCTGTGGATGATAAAACGGCAATAATTAGGGCTGCAGCCTGTGGAGGTTCCAAAAAGGAGGTACTCCTTTCGCGTCAACACTGCCCGCCAGGGCAGTCCATGGTTTGGGAAGCTGCAAACAGGTCGGCTGCCTGTAGGAAGCGATCGGTCTCTCGCTCCATAACGGCCAATTTATCCGGCGTATCGTGATCAAATCCGGCTAGATGCAAAAGCCCGTGGACAAACAGGCGAGCGACTTCCTGGCTGGTGGAAACCTGCTGCTCGGAGGCTTGAAGCCGGGCTCGCTCCAGGGAAATGTAAATCTCTCCCGCCACAGTATCCACCCCAGGCAGCTCGGGGCATGCACTTGGTCCGAGATAGAAAGATAGCACATCCGTAGTCCGGTCGACACCTCCAAAGGAAGCGTTGAGATGACGCATGTGTGCATCATCGGTGAAAATGAGCTGGACCTGGCCGCCCACAACAGGATGGACGGCAGTTATGTCCCCTGCCAGTTGCTCCAGGAGCTCACATTGGGTCGGGGACAACTCGGGAATGTCCGGACTATACAGAACCTGCAAGACTTTTGCGTGCCTTCTTTTTCGTTTGTTGCCAGGGATACTCCACTCGACCGTGCAACGTACCCATGAGCACGGGAATAAAACTCTCCTCAATTTTGTGGAGGTCCTGCAGAGTGAGGGCGCATTCGTCAAGTTCTCCCAGGGTAAACTTTTGCTGGGTGATATTCTGCACCAGTTGGCGGACCCTGTTGGGCGTGCGTTCGGTCAGGGTGCGCACGGCCGATTCCACGGAATCGGCGAGCATGAGGATACCGGCCTCCTTGGTTTGGGGCTTGGGGCCATTGTATCGAAAATCGTCCTGCCGCACGTTTTCGTCACCGAGTTCGACCGCGCGGTTGTAGAAGTAATCAACCACCGTTGTACCATGGTGCTGTGGAATGAGATCGGAAATCGATTGGGGCAGCCCGTGATCCTCGGCCAGCTCGAGACCTTCCTTTACATGTGAAGTTATCACGAGCATGCTCATGTTCGGCGTCAGGTGATTGTGGGGGTTGCGCCCGCCCTGCAACCCCTGATTCTCCGCAAAATACTCAGGCTTGATCATCTTTCCAATATCATGATAATAGCAGCCAACCCGCGCCAGAAGAGAGTTTGCGCCTATGGCTTCGGCCGCACTCTCGGACAAATTGGCCATGATCAGGCTATGAGTATAGGTCCCGGGAGCACGGATTGCCAGGTCCCGCAGCAGGGGCCGATTCAGATCCGAGAGTTCGAGCAAGGTAATGTCCGTGGTTCGGCGAAAGAGACTCTCAAAGATGGGCAGAAGACCAATGGTGAGAATGGGGGTAGCGACCCCAATGAAAATTCCAGGCAGGATATGGTCGTACAGCTCTTCAACCGGTACGAAGCGCAAAATGTCGGCAGCCGCAATGAGCAGCCCATAGGAAATGGGAAGCAGGGTCATTGCCCGGTAGAACTGGTTCCGATGCCTGACCTGGCGCACGGAATATACGGCCACTGCAGAGGTGAGTGCGCAGATCAAAGCTACGTAAAAATCGCCGAAGAGGTTGCCAACGAAGAGCCCGAGAAGCAGGGAAACGACCAGTCCGATCTGCGGGTTGAGCAAAATCGTAGCCAGCATCGCAGACAGGGGAGTGGGGACGAGATACACGTCCAGGGAATTGTTTTTTATATAGGATGCTGTTGCCGCTACGGCGCAAACGAGAATGGCCAGAAGAAGCAATGAGCCGGGTTGCTGGTAAACTTCCCCTTCACGAGTGGCCAGATAGTAGCCGAAGACGAAAATGAGAAAGGTAGATATCACGACGGCCGCAGCGGTCTGCGAAATACGTGTTACCGGGTTTTCCAATTCCCGGGCGGCAATCCTTTCGGCGAGCGCGTTCAACGCTTCGACATGCTCCTCGGTAACGGTCTCGTTTTTTTCAACGATCACGTCATCCTGCGCATAAATTCGTTTGATGCTTGCAATCCCCCCGCGAGCCTCTGCTCGGAGACGTTGAGTCTCTCCTTCGGCAATGGTCAGGTTTGGAGTGATGAAAAGGCTCAGTAACTCATGCACCGCTTCTACTGCCTGGTGGTCGACTATGGCTCGATATCCTTCTATGAGGGAAATGGCTTCACCTTGCTTGAGCGATTCTTCGCTATAGACCGCGTCGACTGGCAGTTCGCGTTCTCCTATTTTCACCTGCTGAGAGACATCGTCAAGGATAACCTGCTTGGAAGAGAGGACCCCTGTGGTGTAAATATTTTCGAGGATCTGCTTGCAGACGGCCTCAAACTCCCGAATGTAGGATGTGCTCGTCCTGGAGAGGACCTGCGCAAGGTTGCTGAGCGCCTGGTCGGAGAGGGAACCGATTACGTGAGGTAGTTCGCGTTGAAGATGTCGCTGTTTGAGCGACTCGGGCATTTGCAGCCGCAATCCCGGAATAAGGATCTTGAATACCGAATCCAGGCGGGCTATTTGTTCAGCCTTCACCTCGGGATTATGGAGAAGGAGGGTGGGAACAGCCGCCTCAGCTGCCCATCGTTCTTTCGCCAGTGCGTTTTCATTTTTGGGAACCTGGAAGAGGAAGGGTGCCTTGATCCGCTCCGGAGCAACGCTTCCAATCCTCATTTCGCCGATGTTGTAGGGCCTGTGATATGAAGAAAAATAAGTCAACGACCCAATGGCCACGGCTGCCAGAAGCACGCGGTAAAACCACAACCCGTGCTGGCTCCACCCCGGCTTGTCTCCGAGAATGGAGCGAATCAGTGACCTGGGACGATACAAGAACCGCTGGAAATCGAGGAAATTCATTGCCCGTTGGCTTCGGCATCCATTCGCAAGGGCGCCTGTTCATAGTAATCGTAAGCCCTGATGATGTGCTGGACCAGCGGATTGCGAATGACGTCGTGTTCGCTGAGATATACAAAGGTCAGGTTGGCAATACCGGTTAACACCTTCTGAACCTCGACCAGACCGCAAGGTTGGTCCTGCGGTAAATCAGTCTGGGTAATGTCGCCGGTTACGACCGCCTTGGAACGGCTGCCGAGTCGGGTGAGAAACATTTTCATCTGCTGGGGAGTGGTATTCTGGGCCTCATCGAGAATGATAAACGCGTCGTCAAGGGTTCGGCCCCGCATATAGGCCAAGGGAACAATCTCGATTATCTGCATTTCCTGGAACCTGCGCAGTCGCTCGGGTTCCAACAGGTTTTGAAGCGCATCGTAGAGCGGATGCAGATATGGGTGCACTTTTTCTTCGAGGGCACCGGGCAGAAAGCCCAGGCGCTCGCCTGCCTCTACCGCAGGACGTGCCAGCACCAGCCTTGAAACGCGCTTTTGCCTCAGGGCCGCAACGGCCGCCGCCACGGCCAGGTAGGTCTTCCCGGTACCTGCCGGGCCTATTGCAAAAATTATCTCCTTGGCTTCCATGGCATCGAGGTAGGCTGCTTGGCCATCGGTTCGAGCTCTAATCGGGCCCTTGTAGGTTTCAACTACCTGGTCATTGCTGGAATCTTTCAAGAGACGGTCCTGTTTGATAAGCCTTCTGAGATCCTCTTCTTCAATAGAGACACCCTTGCGGAGTCTATCAATAAGGAAGTTGAGCAACCCGGCGGCGGCGCGAATCGATTCTGCCGGACCTTTGAGCAGGAGTTGGTCGCCTCGGGCAACCAACGAAACGCCATAGCCACTCTCAATGAGGGCCAGATTACGGTCGTTTCTGCCAAAAAGGGCGAGCAGGTCGACTTTGTCAATGGGTATGCTGTTGTGGAATTTCAAATGGAATACAAGGGAATCAATGCAAAAAGGGGCTTGAGTCTCTCAATGGAGATTCAAACCCCTTTTTGTATTTGCTCAGGATAATTTCAACGCTGCACAGCAGAGCCCGCGCTTAATCGTCTGGGATATCAAAGACCTGGGCGGGGAATACCATGGCAGGATCAACAATCTGTTCCTTGTTGGCCTTGTAAATCCTGTGCCACTTCGTGGGATCGTTGTAGACGTCGGCAGCAATCTTCGTAAGGAAATCCCCTCGGGTTACCAAGTACTGATTTTCTCCTACTCCAAAAGGAACTACCAGGGTCTGCTTGGGAAAAATAAGGTCGGGGTCACGGATCTGATCCCGGTTGGCGCGATAGATCCGCGGCCACATATAGGGATCTGAGTAGATATCCTCTGCCCCTGCAATATCCCACAGGTTGTCGCCGTGGTTCACGACGTAGTCTATATCGGTCTGGCGAGGCAGTTGGGCCTGGAGTTCAGTAACCATATCAACGAGGGATGGAATCTGCGCCGCAATGTCCGGGTGAGCAGAAACTTTGTCCGCCTTGAGGGCGGCGATCTCGGCTGCGATCGCATCGAGCTGGTCTCGTTGATTGAAGAGTTCTTCAATGGGCAGCGAAGCCAATCCACGGAGAATTTCAGCAAGATCCCCAAGCCTCTTTTGAGTAGCCTGGAACCCACCCATGGTCACGCCAATCAGGCCCAGAGTCTCGTCAGCGACCGACGCAATCTCGGCTTTCAGCGAGTCGAGTTCCTCCTGCAGAGAGGCTATGTCGGCATCCAACCTGCTGATCTCCTCCCAAGCCGCGGCATCGGCTTCGGTCAACCTGGCTACTTCGGCAAGATATTGAACACATGTCAATTTCTGCTCGGCGACCGAATCTACACCCGAGGCCAGGATGAAAAGGGAGAGAACCCAGGCACCCGAAATATATTTCCCAATCATTATTAAAATGACCTTTCTCTAAAGAGAATCTCAACTTCTCCAAACTTACTCGGAACGCGCGGCGAGGGCCGCCTTGGTGGCTTCGTTCTTTGCCTTGGCCTCCTCGAGGGCGGCCTTCTTTTCGGCCACCTTCTTCTCCAGTTGCGCTTTCTCGGCCTTGCGTTCCGCAACAGTATTTTCGGCTTTTTCCACGGCTTGCCGTTTCTCTTCCAGCATGCTCATTTCCTCTTTGGACGGCACTCCGGCACATCCGGACAAAAGAGCAAAAGAGAATGCTGCCACAAGCCCAACTGCCTGAAATTTTGCGATGAGGGAAAAACAACGGCTCATTAAAGGGTTACCTCCGGCAGAGAAAGAGAATTTGTTTCAGCAGTGCAATACCGTCAAAAAGTAATATTCCCAAGGTTGGATGTCAAGTGAAAATTACTGTCCTTACAAAGAGTTACAGACCTCCATTCAGGGGGGTACGACAAGGCTCAATTCGCGCAGTTGGGCGGCGTCGGCGGAGGCGGGAGCGCTTTCCATCAACCCCGCGGCTTTATTGGTCTTGGGAAAGGCGATTACCTCGCGAATAGAGTCCTCTCCCGCCAGCAAAGCGACGAGCCGGTCAAAGCCGAAAGCTATTCCGCCATGGGGCGGGGCACCGTAGTCGAGGGCCTCGAGAAGAAATCCGAATTTCCGGGTGGCTTCCTCCGCCTCGATGGCCAGCAATTCGAAAATCCGGCTTTGAGTCGGACGCTGGAAGATGCGAATACTGCCGCCGGCGATCTCGTTGCCGTTGAGGACCAGATCATAGGCGCGGGCGCGGGCGGAACCGGGATCGGTTTCGAGAAGAGGGATATCTTCCTCCATGGGCGCGGTGAACGGGTGGTGTACTGCGGCAAAACGATCGGCCTCGGGATCGCGTTCCAGCAAAGGAAATTCGGTAACCCAGAGCGGCCGCCACATGCGGGAGTCGATCAGGTCGAGGCGGCGTCCCAGCTCGAGCCGCAAGGCGCTGAGGATCCTGGCGGTCTCTTCGGCCCGGTCGGCCACGAAGAGCAATAAATCTCCTGGCTTCGAGTCCAGTCCAGCGATCAGAAGCTGCCTTGCCGGCTCGGGGAAGAACTTTACAATGGAGGATTCAAGTCCCCTTTCCGTGTGTTTGATCCAGCTCAACCCCTTCGCCCCCGCCTGCCGGGCGAAGGCGATAAGCTGATCGATCTGGCTCCTCGGCAAATCTCCGCGGCCCCTGACGTTGATACCCTTTACCTGGCCGCCACTTTCAATCGCGGAGCGAAAGACCTCGAACTCCGACCCGCGCGCCGCTTCGGCCATATCGCGCAGTTCGAGACCAAAGCGCAGGTCCGGCTTGTCCGTCCCATAGCGCTCCATGGCCTCCTTGTGGGAAAGGCGAGGAAAGGGATCGGGAAGATCCACACCACCTACCTCCCTGAACAAGGCGCGAGTGACCTGCTCCGAAACCCCCATGACATCGTCTTCGCCGACGAAGGACATCTCCACGTCTATCTGGGTGAATTCAGGCTGGCGGTCAGCCCGCAGGTCCTCGTCCCGGAAGCACTTGACGATCTGAAAGTAACGGTCGAATCCGGACATCATGAGGAGTTGTTTGTAGGTCTGGGGGGACTGGGGAAGCGCGAAGAATTGTCCGGCGTGGACCCGGCTCGGGACCAGGTAGTCTCGCGCGCCTTCAGGGGTACTTCTGGTCAGGAAGGGGGTCTCTATTTCGATGAAGTTCAGACTGTCGAAGAGCTTTCGGGTAACCTGGTAGGCACGGTGGCGCAAAAGCAGGTTGCGCTGCATGTGGGGTCGCCGCAGGTCGAGATAGCGGTATTTGAGGCGGGTCTCTTCTCCAACGTCGAGAGAGTCGTCCGGAAGAAAGGGCGGGGCCTGGGAGATGTTGAGGACGCGGACGGCGTGGCAGTTGACCTCGATGGTCCCCGTTTTGATTCTGGGGTTGACCATGCCCTCCGGCCGGGCCTCCACGACCCCCTGCACCGCCAGAACCGATTCGTTGCGCAGGCTCTCGGCCTTGTGGTGGGCGGCGGAATTGTGCTGAGGATTGAAGACGACCTGAGTAATGCCGCATCGGTCCCGCAGGTCTATGAAGATAACCCCGCCGTGGTCGCGCCGGCGCGAAGCCCAACCCATGAGGGTGACATTTGCGCCGATTTGGGTGTCGTCCAGGGAACCGCAGTCGTGGCTGCGCTGCCAGTCGCCCAATGGTTCGATAAGAGTGGGCATGAGGTGGTGCTGAATGCTGAGGGTCGGGTTGAAGTTTCAGAGGAACTCTAAAGAAAGACCTGAGAAAATAAATCCTTGCCCGCGGAATGTCAAGCAGTGCCCGGGGACCTCGCTTGACAGTGCTTTGGGGGGGGAATATATTGGTGGAACTTGATGATTTTGCAGGCGGTTGAGAGAATTGGCCCCGCCGGGGCGGGTGGCTGTCGGAAGCGCCGCGGAACACGGTCTGAACCAAACTCGAAGAACCTCGGGAGGGAGCGAAGAGCCGCAGGGGAAAGGAGGGCCGCACTGCGAATAGGAGAGGTCTGAATTTGGCTGCCCAGACGGGACGATCCTGCATACAATCGGGTCGATCCCTCATCGAAGCGATCGCAACACACCGTTGTTGCGCCTGCGCGATCCGGCATTGCCCTCCAGGGTCGAGGTCTATGCCAAGCTTGAATTCTTCAACCCGGGCGGCTCGGTGAAGGACCGACCGGCGCGCCGGATGATCGAAGACGGTGAGCGCAGCGGGAAATTGCGCCCGGGCAAGATCATCCTGGACTCCACTTCCGGCAATACGGGAATCGCCTACGCAATGATCGGGGCGGCCAAAGGGTATCGCGTGAGGCTGGCGATGCCGGCCAATGTCAGCCAGGAGCGCAAGGCGGTTCTGGCTGCCTACGGGGCGGAGGTCATCTTCACCGACCCGGGGGAATTGTCCGACGGGGCCATTCTCGAGGCTCGCCGAATCTACGAGGAAAACCCCGGCCTCTACTTCAAACCCGACCAATACAACAATCCTTCCAACTGGAAAGCCCACCGCGATACCACGGCGCCTGAGATCTGGAAGCAAACTCAGGGGCGCGTTACCCACTTTGTCGCCACTATCGGGACCAGCGGCACGGTCATGGGCACTGGCCGAGGCTTGAAAGCCTTGAACCCGGACATCGAGGTCATCGCCGTCGAACCCACCTCCTTTCACGGCATCGAAGGCCTCAAGCACATGGAGAGTTCCATCGTTCCGGAAATCTATAGCGAGAGTTTTCTCGATCACAAGATCACGGTTGACACCGAAGTCGCCTACGACACGACCCTGCGGCTGCCGCGGGAGACCGGAGTACTGGTGGGACAATCCTCCGGCGCGGCCTATTGGGCCGCCATCGAGGTGGCCAAAGAGCTGGACGAAGGGGTCGTGGCAACCATTTTTTGCGACGGCGGAGACAAGTACATGAGCACCCCGATGTGGCGCACATCCTTGAATGGCACGATTTGAAAGCCGAGGTGCCCGTTGCTGAAAATAAAAAGAGCTGATCTCGACCAGATATATGCCCATGCCCTCGGGGAATACCCCTCGGAGTGCTGCGGCATCCTCACAGTTGGCGCCGGTGAATCAGTTTCGAAGATCCACCCTTGCAGGAATATCCAGGATCATCTCCACCGACAGGACCCGGAAAGCTACCCCCGAGACTCGAGTACGGCGTACTGCATTGATCCCCAGGAACTCTACGAGGTTGGCTCCTCCGCGGAAAAGTCCGGAGGTCGGATATCCGGTTTCTACCATTCCCACATCGACTGCGACGCCTATTTCTCCGAGGAAGACAGGGAGCGCGCCATGGTATGGGATGAGCCAGCCTACGCCGATGCAATCTACCTGGTCATCTCGGTCTGCGACAGAAAAATTATCGGCTACAAGTGCTTTGGCTGGGTTGAATCCTCGCGGGATTTTGCCGAAACCGGCCTCCAAATCATAGGCTGAGCTCAATATTCCCTGCAGTCGGAGAGGCCGTGAACCGACTTCTCATTCCGGCCCGTGGCATCTTCCATCCCGGCAATAGCGGGGTGGTCCTCAGCCTGAGGGGTATTTATAATTTCATTCAAAATGTTTCATCCATAGTCAAACACAGGAGGATAAAAATGCCCGTTACCGTCCATATTCCCACACCTTTGCGCAAGCTGACCGACAACCAGGCCGAGGTCGAGGTCGAAGCCGGTTCGGTGGGCGAATTGGTGGAAAATCTGAACCTGGCCTACAGCGGCATGAAGGACAAGCTGGTCGACGAGGCCGGTGAAATCAGGCGCTACGTCAACATCTACGTCAACGACGAGGACATCCGCTTTCTCGAAGGCGCGGGTACGGAGCTGCGGGAAGGGGACAGTCTCACCATCGTGCCGGCTATTGCAGGCGGCTGCCTGCGAGGGTAGGGTGGAGGTGGGGCTCCATTGAAGAAAGCTAATAATGTGCTGGAACTGGTTGGAGCTACCCCCATCGTACGCCTGAATCAGGTAGTGGGAGAACCGGCGGCCGAGGTCTGGGCAAAGCTGGAGTCCGCCAACCCGGCAGGCAGTGTCAAGGACCGGATCGCTCTGGCCATGATCGAGGCCGCGGAGGAGGCGGGGGTTCTGCGGCCGGGAGGAACCATCGTCGAACCGACCAGCGGCAATACCGGAATAGGCCTCGCCATGGTGGCGGCAGTGAAGGGATACCGCCTCATCATCACCATGTTCGATACTGCCAGCCGGGAGCGGCGCATGCAGATCCAGGCCTATGGTGCCGAGGTTGTGCTGACTTCGTCAGCCGATGGTATGCGGGGAGCCATTGAGAAGGCGCTTGAACTAAAGGCGAAAAACCCCGACTACTTCCTGCCCCAGCAATTCATCAATCCCGCCAACCCGGAGATCCACCGCCGCACCACCGGCCGGGAAGTTCTCTCCCAAATGGACGGAGAGATCGATGCCCTCGTGGCAGGGGTCGGGACGGGAGGATCGATCACCGGAGTGGGCGAAATCGTCAAGGATGCCCTCCCCCGGGTACGCATCATAGCCGTAGAGCCCGAAGGCTCCGCGGTCCTCTCCGGCGGCAACCCTGGATTCAGCTACATAGAAGGATTGGGCGCCGGTTTCGTGCCCGAGGTTCTGAACAGCGGGATATTCGACGAAGTGCGCACCATAAGCGACGACGATGCCTACGAGATGGCTCGTCGCCTGGCGCGCGAGGAGGGGCTGCTGGTAGGCATTTCGGCTGGCGCCAATGCCCACAAGGCCGCAGAGGTGGCGCGCGAGCTAGGTCCCGGTAAAAAGGTAGTCACCATCCTTTGCGACAGCGGACAGCGCTACCTGAGTACCCGGGTGTACGAGTGATGCTTCCCCACAAAAATCCACTTGCCCCCGCAAATCCCTGAATCCATCTCAAGTTCATCCAACTTGCCCGGTCCAAAAGCATCCCCCTGGATTTCGTTCCGAGCTGAAGCGGCTTCTTCTAAAAAAACTGGAGACAGGTCAGGACAAGCCCTGGGCATAACGGGCAAGACGCGACTTGTAGCGCGCTGCCATATTCCTGTGGATGACGTTGTGCTTGGCGGACTTGTCTATCTTGGAGAATGCGAGCTGCAGGGCTTCCTGGGCACTGGCTTGGTCCTCAGCCTGGCGCACGGCCTTGATTGCGGTGCGCATCCGCGTGCGAATGGCCTTGTTTCTCATCCGCGCCTTGAGGTTGGTACGCAAGCGTTTTTTCGAAGATTTCAGGATTGGCACACTAGTCTCCTTTTTCCCTGATGAATATATGGAGAGAGAGAGATGGCGGCAAGACATGTGAGGGGGAATCCGCGTTCACTCGTTCTCGATATTCCACCGCAAGCATCCTGGACGGCAACCGGCATGCCGGTGCCTGGGCGCAAAGGAAAATATATCCCACCGGCCTTCTTGCCCGGAGCCTGGAATCAGCTCCAACACCGCGGAGCTAGTGCCTGCTTGCGTAATTAAGCGTACGAACGAGGGCGCAGAAGCGCCCGGCTCGCAAGGCGCCTGAGCGAGTCGTACCTGGAGTGTACGGCGAGGGAGGGCAACGCCGCGAGCCGGGATGCAGCGGCGGCCGAATTCACGCGGAATTACGCAAGCAGGCACTAGTATCCCGCCGGACCGAACTTCCCCCGCCTATTGTTGAACGTCTTCGAGTTGTTTTTTGGCTACCCCTTCCAGAAACCGCAGGTCGTTCCCCAGATCGATAAACTGAAAACCTTCCTGGAGGCGCCGGGATACACCAGCCGAGTCTGGCACGGGGAGACCGCATGGCTTGCCCGCCCGCCGACAGCCGGCGAGAAAACGCTGCAGAGCCGCTTCGTGGTCCGGATGCCCTGCTTCCACCCCCATGGAGAGTGCCAGATCGTTGGGGCCCAGAAACCCGATATCCACCCCTTCGACGCGGGCGATCGCCTCGCCGTTGTCCACTCCCTGAAGATCCTCGATCTGCGGGATACAAAGAACCTCGTCGTTGGCCTTGCTGCGGTAGTCGGGCGAGATGGTCACGCAGCGGCCAGTCCCCGAAGAACGCGTTCCCGCCGGAGGATAGCGCATCGCCCTGGCGAGTATTTCAGCCTGCTCGGGAGTGCTTACATGGGGAAAGATGATGCCGTAGGCGCCTGCGTCCAGGAGGCGGGCTACGGTGACGGGGTCGTGGTCCCAGGTGCGGACGATGGGAACGGACCCCCGCGACTCGATGGCGCGGAAGGTGTGGGTAATGAGATCGAGATCGAATGGCGCGTGCTCAGCGTCCACCACGATCCAGGGGTAGCCGGCCGCCGCCATAACCTCGGCGGCGAGGGGAGAAGCCAGATTGAGCCAGCTGCCAATCGACGGTTGGCCCTGGGCCAGGGATGCGCGAATCGGGTTTTCCATGATCTCCTCCTGGTGATGGCATTTCCATTTTCTGAATTGCGGATCATTATTGCGGTTTGAAATGGCGAGGCAGGAAAATAACGGTAAATTTCCAGCCGGACAAGCCTCGAAGCCCCCTCGAACTGGTTTGCTTACTTGACGAAGTGGATGGGATTAATTATTATTCCAACTCTATTTTTTCCCGCCTTTACCGAGGCTGCAGAACATGACCTGTCGGACCGCGCGGTACTTTTCATTTTATTTTTTCACCTGGAAATTTTCCGGGGGTTAGAAGGTACCGGCGTACGCCTTTGATCAATTCCGCTTCTAGCCCCTGAATATTCAGGGGCTTTTTTATTGCCCAGCAGAAAGGGGAACATTCCATGGAAAAAACCTATGACCTGAACATTCGCGCCACCCAGACCCTTTTGTCACCCCGCAGATTGAAGGAAGAGTTGCCGATGACCGAGATCGCCAACGAGACGGTGACCAGGGGACGCGAGGAAATCAAGCGCATCCTGCGCAAGGAGGACCAGAGGCTGTTGGCCATCGTCGGACCCTGTTCGCTGCACGATCTGGATGCAGCGCAGGAGTATGCTCACCGCTTGAATGAACTGAGGTCGCAGCTTGAAGACCGCCTCTGCATTGTGATGCGCGTCTACTTTGAAAAACCCCGCACCACCATCGGGTGGAAGGGCCTGGTCTACGATCCCCACCTCGACGGTTCCGGGGATATGCCGAACGGATTGAAGATCGCCCGCAGGCTCCTGCTCGAGATCAACGGCATGGGACTTCCCGCCGCAACGGAGATGCTGGACCCGATCACCCCCCAGTACACCGCCGACCTGATCTGCTGGGCGGCGATCGGCGCGCGGACCACCGAGTCCCAGACTCACCGGGAGATGGCAAGCGGCTTGTCAATGCCCGTTGGATTCAAGAACAGCACCGACGGCAACCTGCAGGTAGCCATCGACGCCATGGAGTCGGCCCGGCATCCGCACAGTTTCCTTGGCATCGACCAGGAAGGCCGGACCTGCGTAGTCAGGACCACCGGCAATCCCTGGAGGCACGTGGTGCTGCGCGGGGGTGGCAGAGGTCCCAACTACGAGCCCGAGAGCATCGAGGAGGCGGCGCGGCAGATGCACCAGGGCGGCCTCGACCCCGTGTTCATGGTCGACTGCAGCCATGCCAACTCGGGCAAAAAGCACGAACTCCAGGAAGCTGTTTGCGAAAGCGTAGTCCACCAGCG
Source organism: Candidatus Latescibacterota bacterium (assembly GCA_965208105.1). Classification (GTDB taxonomy): domain Bacteria; phylum Latescibacterota; class UBA2968; order UBA8231; family UBA8231. The sequence continues at coordinate 3,943,700 of OZ242318.1, read as the reverse complement.
CAGGTCGGGCAACGACGCGTTGATCGGGGTGATGATCGAAAGCAACCTCAACCCCGGAAACCAGAAGATTCCCGAGGATCTGGAGCACCTGCAGTACGGGGTCTCCATTACCGACGAGTGCGTAGGCTGGGAAACCACCGAGAGAATGTTGAGGAACGCGCACGCCGAGGCGGTGGCGTGCGCTGAGGTGGCCTGAGGAAAATCACCTATCCGGGGACGGAGCCCGGTGGTGAAGGATTGGCGGCCGTTTCCGAGGTTGAGGCGGGCGCAACATAGCAGCCCGTTGAAAAAGTCCATCCGGGCTGCGGCCGGACCTGGCGTTCGAATACGGCGTTGCGCTCCCTCCCCGAAGCCCCTCGATTCGCCTCGGTCGCACGCCTTGCCTTCGGCCGCCATGACTCGGCCTCGCCTGCAGAGCAACTTTATCAACGGGCTGCTAGCGGGACGAGATCAGCTGGTCCACCTCTTCCTTCAGGCGGCCGAGGACCTCGTCGTAGGAAAAATGCCCTATATGCTCGGGTCCTCTTTTCAGATTGACGAAATTGGGGGCGCACCACAATCCCAGGTCGGCATCATCGGTTTCACCAGGACCGTTGACCCGGCAACCCATGACGGCGATGGTGATGGAGTGCTCGCTGGCGTAGGCCGTCACTTCGCGCACCTTCTGGGCCAACTCGATGAAGGCCTCGTTTTCGACCCTGGAGCAGGAAGGGCAGGAGATGATGTTCATCCCCGTACCGAAGAATTTGGGAACGGATCGAAAGCGCCCCGCCTCGATGTCCCTGAGAATCTCCCTGCCCACGTGAACCTCCTCGCCCTTGTCATCGAAGGGCAAGGTGAGGGAGACGCGAATGGTATCGCCGATGCCCCGCGAAATGAGCTGCTCGAATGCGATCCGCGTCTTGATGACTCCGTCGGGCGGCATTCCGGCTTCGGTCACTCCCAGGTGCAAAGGCACGTCCGGGCGCTGGTCCGCGAAGCGCAAATTGGCTTCGATGACCTTTTGGGGGTCGGAATCCTTGAGGGATACGCAGTAGCGCTGGAATCCCCGTCCGTCGAGGATCTCGCAGTGTTCCAGCGCCGAGGCCAGCATGGGCGAAATCGAATCCTCCGGATCGAACCGGTCGCGCTTCTCCGGATCCACCGAGCCGCAGTTCACTCCGATGCGAATGGCGCAGTCGTTGTTTTCGGCCTCCGTGGCAATGAAGGCGACCTTTTCCTCCACCGGACGGTCCTTTTCGTGGTGGTAGAGATGACCGGGATTGTAGCGGATCTTCTGGACGTAGGGAGCCACCAGGCTTGCGAGCCGGTAGTTTTCCTGGAGATCGACGCTGAGCGGAACGGTGGCATGCCGGCTGATCCGGGCGAGGGCCTCGACGTCGCGCTTGCTGTCCACCGCTATGCGGATTATGTCGGCGCCGGCTTGCTCCAGAAGCTGGACCTGGCGCACCGTAGCTGCAATATCACGGGTGCGGGTCGCGGCCATGCTCTGAACGGCAATGGGATGCCCGTCTCCTATGGTGGTGGAGCCGATTTCGACCGGCCGGGTCGGATTGCGCTTTGCTGTTCCCATGATATTCTGCCAGGAAAAATTTTGCGCGGCGTCGGATTTTCAAATTATACGCCCGGCAGGATACCCTGTCAAAGCCGGGCATGGGATGAGGATTTCATTGGCTATGAACGATAGATCCCTTCCAAAAGCCAGACCCTGGATACCCGAGGAGGACCTGGGCTGCCTGCTGGAAGATTTTGCCGCGATCCTGCGCAGCGGCCGGCTGACCCAGGGTGAGTACCTGGAACGGTTTGAAGCGGAGTTTGCCCGCTACGTGGGGACGAAATACGCCGTTGGACTCAACTCGGGGACGGCGCCACTGGAGATCGCCATGCGCCACTGGCAGGTTCGGGGACGCGAGGTCGTCGTGCCCACCAACACCTTCGCGGCCTCTGCCAATGCGGTGACCCTGGCCGGCGGGACCCCGGTGCTGGCCGACATCCATCCTGAATCCCTCTGCATGGGGATGGACGAGCTCCGGGAAAAGGTCACGCCGAAAACCCGCGGGGTCGTATCAGTGCACATAGCCGGCCTGGTCTCGCCGGACATGGAAAGGATCGCGGAATTCTGCCGCAAGCGCGGACTGTTTTTGCTCGAAGACGCCGCCCATGCCGCCGGAGCGGCCTGGCGGGGGCGCAAAGCCGGAAGCCTGGGAGACGCGGCCAGCTTCTCCTTCTACCCTACCAAGGTGATGAGCTGTGGCGAGGGCGGCATGCTCACCACCGACAGCGCCGAACTGGCGGCTTTCGCCCGCAGCTTTCGCTGCCACGGCATTGCCGAAGACGGCGGGGAACTGGTGCGCCTCGGTGCCAACTACCGCCTTCCCGAGCTGAGTGCCGCCCTGGGTCTGCGGCAGCTGCAGCGCCTCGACGAGTTCATAGGGGAGCGCAACTCTCTTGCCCGGCTCTACCTGGACAAGCTGGGGCGATATCCGGGGATAGGATTGTTTCCTCCTCCTGCCGACCAGGTTCACGCCTACTACAAGTTCCCCCTGCTCCTGCCCGCGGGCTGCGGGCGCGAGGAAATCCTGGGCGCATTGCAGGAGGAATTCGGCGTTATCGGGGGCAGCATCTACTGGCCCCCCTGTCATCTGCAACCCTATTTCCGCCGCCAATTCGGATGGAAAGCCGGGAGCTTTCCGGTTGCCGAAGAGGTTTTGTCCCGCACTCTTACTCTGCCCTTGTTCTGTGGATTGACCGAGGAGGACGTATCCTACATCTGCACGGCCCTGGCCGAGGTGTTGGAACGGTTCCGGGCAGGGGCTGCGGCAAAAAGTCAGAATCAGGCCGGGTCGAAGTAGCGGCTGGAAAGCGAAATACGCGAGGCCGCATGGAGAACCCGGTGCCGGGTCCGGACACGGGCCGAGTACGGGAGACCCCGGGGATTACTCGATCCAGAAGGAAAACAGGCGGGCCTGGCGCAGATAGAACTTGAGGCGCACCGGCTTTTCGAACACCAGGTCGTGCGGATGTTTCCACCGGACCTTCGCCCTGGTGCTGTCGCCGGTGAAGGCCGGCGGCTCCTGTCCGGGGACCCAGAATCCTTCGTGCGGTTTCCTGGTTTCCGCATCGACGATCTCGGCGTAAATCTCGCCCCAATCGGCGCTGGCGTTGATATAGACATCCTCGCCCTTGAGTTCGAAGGGTTTGGTCAGGATGGTGCCGCACCGGTCGCCGTCGATCGAAACGAATCCGTCAGGGCGCAGCTTGGCCAGGGACAGGGCGCCGGAATCTTCGAAGTGCTCGGGTTTGGCGTTGAGCCTGAAGAGCTCCCCGGTGGCGCCGAACTCCCTGTACTGCTCGATTCTCGAAGGGGTCCTCAGGGCATTGTAGTAACACCAGATCTCGCCGTCGTCGCGCACGATGGGATGCCCCGCCATCAGCAACTGGGTGCAACCGTAGTTCTCTCCGTCGAAAGGTTCGATCCCGATGAACAGGGCGCGGTCGGCGACGCGCTCCCAATGGTGGAGATCGCGCGAGACCGTCATTTCGATCTGGTTGATGCGGGTGAAGTTGGTAGCCGGCGCAGGGATGGCGCCGAAGGGATTGAAGATGGTCGGGAAACCGATGTAAAATCCCTGGTAGGGCAGGACCGCCATGTTGTAGCACTCGGCGATGTAGTCCTCGTCGTCGATGACGGCAGGAGTGATATAGGCCGGGTTTTCGATGACCTCCCGGACCCGGCGGCGGCGGTTCTCGCGGTCGATCTCGTCGGTGTGGAAGATCAGCTCAGGCTCTGAGAATTCCTTGAAGTCCGAACTGGTGGATAGCCAAACCGAGCGCCCCCATTCGGTGCCCAGCTTCACCAGGGCGAGGAATTGCCCGGACTGGTGGTCGTGGGTGAACTGGGACTCGTCGTAGCTGGGAACGGGAGGGGTATCCACCATGGTCCAGTGAAATCCGTCCGGGGAAACGGCCGGATGGCGGTTGTCGGTGGCGAGCATCGCCTTGTAGCGGCGGGCCGGGTCCGGGTCGGTTTCGTCGCGCAAAACGTGATACGGCCTTCCCGGACCTTTGTCCTGTGGATCGAAGGCAATGTTGTTGTCCTTCGATCCATTCCATTCGAACAGCCCCAGGACGGGTTTCTCCCAGTGCTCTCCATCCTCCGAGGTGGCGTAGTAGACATGGTCCCCGGAGTACCACCACTCCCACAGTCCCTTCTCCGAGTTCCACTGGGGACAGATCCTGGTCTGAACCCCCCCGTTTATGAGAGGCCCCCATTTCTTCGGAGAATGCAGGGTGCGGGTCGTTCTGCTCATCTCCTCCACTGCGTGGTCGTCGAGGAATAGCTGGCGGTTTTTCTTGGGGTCAATCATTTCGAGAGGCATTGGATTTTCCTTTCTGCAGCACCGTTGAAACCTGGCGAAAAATCGTCTCGCTTCCTTGCGCCGGGTAAGGGGCCGGACCATTGGCGAGGGCCGCGGTGCATACCACTTGGCAAGAGGCACCACCAGGCCGGCGGAATCGCTTTCGGCGGATTTCTCAGGGCCGAAAGTATAGCATTCTGTTCCAGGGCGATCAAGGCAGAATGGGGTGGCCCCGGCCATTGTCGCGGGATTTCAATAGTGCCTTGGAATAGAGCCTGGGTGGCCAAAATGGAGAGCAGGATGAAAGAAACCCTTCCCCGTTGATCATCCATGTGCGATCGACCATATTACTCCCGGCTTTCCCGGCCCTGGTTTCAAGGATTGAGCCGCACCTCTAATTCTCGGGATGATTAGCCTCACCTGCAGCGAGAGAGGCCACTCATGACAGCCGGACCAAAGGGATTGTTTGCGCCGGTGGGTTTTTTGCCGGCAATTTGGCTGCTTTTCTTGGCCGTTGCCGCATCCGGCCTGGAAGTGACCGGCCTGGTGCAGAAGGAAGAGGCCATCGCCGGACCTCCATTCCGGCAGAAGGTCCCCATCCGCGGGGCGGTTGTCAGTTTCATCAGCGAGACCGATCCTCCCGAGGTCTTCTCCGATACCACGGATGTGGAAGGACGCTACAGGATCGAACTGGAGCCGGCCACCGGAGTGGAAAGAGGCGAGAGCGCCAAGCCCGTCGCCTTCCGGCTGGACCAGAACTATCCCAACCCCTTCAACCCCGGGACCGTGGTCTCCTACCAGCTTGCCCGGGACGTGCCGGTACGGCTGGACATCTACAACAGCGTAGGTCAGCGGGTGCGCACCCTGGTCGATGCCTGGAGGACCGCCGGTTCGCACGCAGCGGTGTGGGACGGCCGCGACGACAGCGGCGCCAGTCTGGCCTCCGGGGTCTACATCTACCGCCTCGAGGCGGGCGACTTCAGCGACTCCAGAAAGATGGTCCTGATCGACGGCGCGGCGCCTTTTCCGATGCTGCATGCGACCACCCCGGACAGAGGCGCTGCGGGAGAAAACCGACCTTTGCCCATGAGGGCGGATCCTGGCGGAGCTTCCGACCCCGGACTGGTGGAAGGCATGCCCCGGCTCCGGGGAGCGGCGGCCAAAATCGCCCGGGGGCGAACCTATCGCGTCGTCATCGACGGTTTCAAGCTCGTTCCCTTCGAGCTCTCCGGCGTCGTGGTCGAAGCGGACACCCAGCTCGATTTCATCGTAGCGGAGGACCGCCGCGAAGGCGTCGTGTTCCTGAAGGAGGGCCAGCGCCAGCTTTTCCTCGACGACTTCGTCATCGAGGACAGGAACCGGCTGCGCCGGACCATGCACCAGCCGGTGAAAAAAGGGGCGGTGATCAGGCCCGACTGGCCCGCAGGTGTGACCAGTCTGCAGACGCGCGCCGCCCCGTTCTGGGATCCGCTGGACCGTGTGTTCAAGGTCTGGCTCTTCACCGACGGCCTTTACCGCACCAGCGTGGACGGTCTGCACTGGGTCATCGATCGGGACGCGGAGGCTCCCGCGGGAGTCTTCTTCGATCCGCTCGACCCCGATCCGGAGAGACGCTACAAAGCCTTCCATCCCCGCCGTTTGGCCGTCTCTCCCGACGGCCGCAACTGGCAGGTGGTCGGGGCGCAGATTCGCTCCCAGGACGAATGGAACTTCTCCCTCGATCTGGAAGACCACCTCTACATCGCCACCGTCAAGCAAGGCGGGCCATACGGACGCGCCGTCTACCTGTCCACCAGCAAGGATTTCAAGCGCTGGAGTATTCCCGAGTTGATCTTCCACGCCGACGATCTCGACCAGGAGCTGGGGCGCCGCAATATCGCCGCGCGATTCGCCGACGAAAGCCTGCAGCACCCGCCCTGGAACGATCCCCGCGTCTACAACGTCGACGCCTACAACATGGGGGTCTTCCGCTACGAATCGGTCTACATCGGAACCCCTGCCCTCTACCACGCCGTCGCGCCGGTGCCCAACTACCCCAACACCGTGGGCTTCCACCTGATCCAGCTGGCCGTCAGCCGCAACCTGAAAGATTGGGAGCGCGTCGGCGACCGCCAGCCCTTCATCGGCCCCTCGCGGCGCGATTCGGGGGCCTACGATCTCACCCAGCTCATCGGCCCTTCCAATGCCCTGGTGCGCGGCGACGAGCTGTGGTTCTACTATACCGGCATCAAGTATCGCGGCGCCTGGCGCTACGAGGGCACCTTCCCCCACGGAGAGTTCGTTCCCCGGCCCGGTTACGAGGAGGACGCGGGAGCGATCTGCCTGGCGGTGCTGCGCCGGGACGGCTTCGTCTCCCTCGACGCCGATGAAGGCGAAGGGGTCCTGCTGACCAGGCCCCTGATATGGCGCGGCTCCACCCTGTGGATCAACGCTGCCGCCGCCGAGGGCGAGGTGGAGGTGGAGATCCTGGACGAAGCGGGAAACCTCTGGGGCTCCGGGCAATCCAGGAACAGGTCCGCACCCATTGACGGCGACCACACCCGGATGGCCGTGGATTTCGGCGGCGACCTGAGCCACCTGAAGAACCAGACGGTGCGCCTGCGCTTCTACCTGCGCAACGCAGAGTTCTACTCCTTCTGGACCGAGTAGCCGAGGCAGGACCTCCTCCCGAGCCGGAATTACCCTTTCCTATCCTACCAGCCGTGAATCAGGTGACCCGCGGTGGGAAACCAGATCAGGTCCACGGCCACCGAGACGATGACCGCGGCCACGTAGCCGATTCCCAGCCCGTAGAAGAAGGGCTTCCCCGCCAGGTAGGCGCGCACGCCGCCGAAGCGCAGGAGGAGGAACTTGACGATCCAGACGATCATCAAGGTACTCCAGTAGATAATGGCGACGATGGTCCACTGGAAGGCCAGGCCCACCGGGTGCAGGGGAAACCAGTGGAAGCGGGCGCGCAATAACGCCAGCCCGGCCGCCTCCAGAAAGCCCACGAGCCAGACTGCCCAGCGGTCGAGGTCCAGGTCCCGGGGGTTGTTCAGAAACGAGGCGGTTTGGGTAAACTGGCTGATGGTGCCGCTGGCCATGAATACCAGCTCGCCCCTGCCGTAGCCCAGGTAGAGATTGGAGCTCACGGCAACGAGGAATCCGAGGGGAAAGGCGACGAAGACGATGGCCGTCACCCAGCGCGGCTGCCGCTCCAGGGAGAAGATGCGCAGGATGTGAGGCAGTGAAGGCAACGCCGGGATGCGCAGGTTGCCGAAGAAGGCCCGGCCGGAGAACACCTTGAAGGCCACGTAGTTGCGCGGCGACAGGTTGGCGTTGCCGAGCAGCTCCTGCACGAAGGTCTCCGCCTTCATGTGGCCCCAATCGGTGAGCAGGTAGGCACATCCGGTTGCGGCGATCAGCTTGATGATCACCAGGTAGGTCAGGAAAGTGACGATGAACACGCACAGGGCCAAAGGCAGGCTCATGCCCAGACCCATCTGCCATGCCACCACGTAGGCGCCGGACAGCAGAAGGCCGATGAGGGCCATGCGGTAGCGTCTGACCTCCCCCGGATCCCCCCCTCCCTGGCGCACCTGCAGCCACACCCGGCGCAGGTGGCCGCGGGCGAGCCACAGCGACCACAAACCGATGAAGAGCATGGCCCCGTAGCTCTCTATGTGAAGGATGCGGTGCCACTCCAGGGGCTGTCCCTGGGATCCGAGGGAAAACCCCACCCGCTGCATTGCCGATCCCTTCAGCAGGGCCAGGAGCGCGAAGGCCACCATGCTGCCCAGGATATCGAGAGGACAGAGGTAGGTGACCGCAATCACCAGGGGCAGTACGCGAAAGTAGAACTCCGGATAACCGGGTCCCAGGTCGTAGGTATAGCGCTTCCAGTAGAGCTCGAACTGGGGCAGGCCGGGGGTGAAATAGGTGACTATGTTGTAGAGGGCGGGGCCGAAGACGGCGAAGAAGCCGATCCAGAACAGCGGCTTGCGGAAGATCTGCGGGACGCGCCGGGTGCCGTCGAATCCCGCGGTCAGATCCAGCGGCAACTGGGCCAGCGGAAAGGTCAGCTTCTCCCCCTCCTCCCACTGCCGCTGCAGCAGCACCACCATGCAGAAGCCGAAGACCACCATGGCCACCGACACCCCCAGCCAGTTGCCCGCCAGGCCGAGCCAGGCCTCCCAGGGAATGTCGGCCCCTTCGGGCAACTCCTGCCACAGCCCCTGCAATACCCGCGGCGAGCTTTCGGGGAACACGTGCCAGGGCAGAAAGTCGAAGAAGGTCGCCGCCCACTGGTTCTCCGGGGAGGCGAAATAGCCCGGCACCGCCAGCCACATGACCCAGTAGCTGCTCCAGCCGTAGAGCGGCACGGTGCCCACCACCCACAGCATGCAGAAGATGGTGAGCAGTTCGCCGCGGCGCAGGGCGATGGAAGGCCACAGCCGCTGCAGCCCGAGATTGGCGAAGAGCCACAGGACGAAGGGAGCCAGCGCCACCATGGGCAACTGGGAGGCGACGAATCCCCCCATGCCGCGGCCGGCGATCTCGGCGATGGTGAAATAGAAGCTGACGGCGATGGTGAGCGCCCCGAGGACGAGCGCCCTGAGGGTGATGCGGGGCGATCCGTCGCCGGCAGTCAGGTCTTGTGGGGACGGTTCGCTTGACGCCATCGATTCTGCCAGGTTATTCCGGACCGGCCAATGATGCGGGTGTCATCGAGATGGTGGATCGGCTGTGAAACGGGCGATGACCTGACTCATTCCAGCCAGAAGGAGAAGAGCCGCGCCTGGTGCAGGTAGAAGCGCACCCGCACCGGCTTTTCGAAAACCAGATCGTGGTCCGGCTTCCACTCGACCTTGGCCCGCAGATGATTCCCCTTCAGTGGAGCGGGAAGCTCGGCGGGCACCCAGAAACCGGGAAAGACCTTGTTGCTCTCGGCGTCCACGATCTCGGCGTAGAACTCGCCCCAGCGCGCATCCACGTTCACGTACAGGTCCTCGCCCCTCCAGATGAAGGGCTTGGAGGTAATGGTGCCGGCGGCATCGGCGTCCAGCGAGACAAAGCCGTCGGGGCGCAGTTTCGCCAGACAGATGGTGGTGCTGTCGTCGAAGAGGTCCGGGTCGACCCCGAGGCGGAACAGCTCCTCGTTGTGATTATAGCGCTCGTACTGCTCCTTTCTGGAAGGAATGCGGGAGCCGATGTAGTAGATCCAGATCTCCCCGTCCTCGCGCACCACCGGCTGCCCCGACATGCCCACCTGGTTGGTGTCGTAGCGTTTCCCGTCCCACGGCTCGATGCCGATGAACAGGGCGCGGTCGGCGACCCGCTCCCAGTTGTGGAGGTCGCGCGAGACCGCCAGTTCGATCTGGTTGATGCGGGTGAAGTTGGTATGCGGCGGCGGCACCGCGCCGATGGGGTTGAAGATCAGCGGAAAGCCGATGTAGAACCCCTGGTAGGGCATCACCGCCATGTGATACGCCTCGGCGATATAGTCGACGTCGTCGATGAAGGCAGGTTTTATGTAGACCGGATTCTCGAGGACCTCGCGCACCCGTTTCCTGCGGTTCTCGCGGTCGATCTCGTCGGTGTGGAAGATCAACTCGGGCTCGGTGTAGTGTACGCCGTCCTCGCTGGAGGCGAGAAACACCGAGCGCCCCCACTCGGTGCCGTGCTTGACCATGGCGATGTAGCGGTCGCCATAGGGGTCGTAGGTGAACTGGTGCTCGTCCTGGCTGGGTATGGGAGGCACGTCGAGGCGCTCCCACTCGATGCCGTCAGCCGAAAAGGCGGGGCATTGATCGTTGCCGTGGCGGCTGCCCAGCAGGCCTTTGTAGCGCCGCCGGGGATCCGGGTCGCGCTCGTCGCGGACCGCGTGCGAGGGGACGACCTTCTGCGGAAAACGCTCCCAGTGTTCGCCGTCTGCGGAGGTGGCGAAGTCACTGCCGAACCACCACTCCCAGCGCTCCTTCTCACTGTTCCACTGGGGAGAGATGCGGCTCTGCAGGGCGGTTTCACCGCGGCTGCGGTCCGGCCTCACCGCGGGACCCACCTTCTCGGGCTGGTGCAACGTGCGGTAGACACCGGTCATTTTTTCCACGGCGAAGTCGTCGAGAAACAACTGCCGGTACTTCTTGGGATCGATAAGCTCCAGGGCCATTTTCTCCTCCAGGATTGGTCTTTTCATGGCCGGCGCGGCAGAAGCGGCCGGGATTCGGCTGCAAAGATATCCCACCCCGTGGCGGCAGACAAGCTCCGGGCCCTGAAAAGGGGAACCGCGGCTGACCACCATTCCGCCCTGGTTTTCGATTCCCTTGACCGTTCCCTATCTTGACCGCTCCCTGGAAAAATTCGATAATCCTTGACTTTTGCAGCAGCGGACCGGCGCGGGTCCGCCTTCAGCCAGGATTCAGGAGCCGCCATGCACGATGATTTGAAAACATCGCCAACCGGCCAATACCCGGTGTGGTCCTACGGGACCGGCAATCCCGGTGTCGGAGATGGAGAGCTGTCGGGGCCTCACGCCGCCGAGGAGAACCCCTTCAATCCCGACGAGATCGCGGTCGCCGAGCAGTACGGCAACGACATCCTGATCATCAGCCGCTCCAGCCGGGAGATGAGGGTTCTCTTCGGCGAGAGAGGGGTGGCCGGCTCAGGGCAGCGCCTCAGCGCGGCGCATTCAGTCCATTTCATGCCCTCCGGCCCCTACCAGGAACACCTGCTGATCACCGAGTACCAGGGAGAACACCGGGTCATGATCCTGCACCGGGACTCGGGAGAGATCCTCTGGTGCCACACCGGGCTGGAGGCGCCGCTCGAGGCCATCTACTGGGACGACGACCACATCATGGCCTCGGACCGGGACCACGGCGTTTTCAAAATCCGAATGAGCGACGGTGCCCGGTTGTGGCGCTTCGATCCCCAGCCTCACCGCAATCCCTTCTATCTGCACAAGCTCAATCCCCAGTTCTGCGATTCATATGGAGGCGACCTCCTGGTCGGTTACTACGGGCCCGATCCCGTGGTGCGCGAGGTCGATACCCGGAAGAGCGAAACAGTCTGGCTCTACGGCGAGCGCCACCAGCAGGGTTCGGGCGACCTCTACGACCGCCTGAGCTGTCCGGTGCGCGCCCTGCGCTACGGCATCAACGAGCACGGGGCCGGCCTTACCATCATCGCCGACGAGCGCGCCCGCATCCTCTGCGTCAACGAGGACAAGGAGCTGGTTTGGGAGCTGGGCGGCGCCAGCCCCGGGCGGCTCCTTACGGCCACCCCGCATATGGTGTCCCCGACCTACGTTCACCTGTCCCGCAGGGGAACGCTGCTGGTGACCGACTGGGGCCGCAACATGATCTACGAGGTGAATCCTTTCTGCATTCCCCCGCGGACGGAGAAGGACGCCTACCTGTTCAAGGGCTACGCCACCACCGACCAGGTCGCCGACAGCGGCATAATGGAGGCGAGGGGCTACCGCGAAAAAAACCTCCAGGTCAGCAATGCGGAGGGATCCGGGGCCATGCAGTGGCAGCTGCTCGGCTCCGCCGACGCCCGCGGCTGGCATATCATCCACGAGCCGGAGGAATGGCTGGGTCCCGGGCAGAGCACCCACCTGGTGGTGGACCGACCCTGGAACTTCATCATGGCGCGGGCGAAATCGGCGATGGCCGGCAAACCCGCCAGGACCGACGTGTACATCACCATGCGGCGCTAGGGTCGCGTCGCAGAGACAGGTTGACGATATCGGGGCGCCGAGGGCCACGGCTCACAAGGTGGCCAAGCGAGGGCAACGCCCCGAAACGGATGCTGCGGCTGCAGAGTTCACCCGGAATTGCGCAAGCAGGCACTGACATGTATTAACGGTTGTCAATCCACTCAGGGTGGTAATTTCGGGTGTTATCTTTGCATGGGTTTGTTCGGGAACAGAAGGGACGCTGTAGCGGCGGTTGATCCGGCTGATATGCGCTGGCTGGCTACCGCCTGTCCTGGGTGCGTCGCGGAGCGGCCTCGGTCGAGGACCGAAGGCGCGGGAGCTCCTGCGGTCCACCTGCGGCTGGGCCCTACACCCCGAACCACGGCCGCACGGAAATCCCGTTGCGTTGATAGGCCTGGTCGCCGCCGTACACAAGCGTCCCCCGGTCCAACGGCTGAGAGGCCAGGTCACTCCACCTGGTCAGCGAGTCGAAACCGTCTCCCGCCACCGTCTGGCCCGACTTGATTTCCACCGCATACAGGTCCTCTTCCCTCGACAGGAGGAGGTTGATCTCGTAGCCCGAACGGTCGCGCCAGAAGTGCATCTGCCGCTGCCGCCGATGGTGAGCGAAGGCCTTGGCTACTTCTGCCACCACGTAGTTCTCGAACAGCGCACCCCGCAGAGGATGGGTCGGCAGCATGTCAGCTTCCCGGATTCCCAGCAGGTAGCAGGCCAGCCCGGTGTCGTGGAAATAGATCTTTGGACTCTTCACCAGACGCTTGTTGAAGTTTCGGTAATGGGGCGGCAGACGGAAAACGAGGAAGCTCGTCTCCAGAACGGAGAGCCACCTGCGCGTCGTGTCCACGGATACACCGCAGTCGTTCGCCAGGGAGGAGTAGTTGAGCAGCTGGCCCACGCGGCCGGCACACAAACGGAGAAACTGCTCGAAGGTGCTCAGGTCGCCGATGTTGACAAGGAAGCGCAGGTCGCGTTCGACGTAGGTCTGTACGTAGTCCGGCATCCACACCCCGGCCGGGATGCCTCGAGCGTGAATCCGAGGGTAGAACCCGGTATGAATGGCCGGCCACAGGTCCAGACTGGACTCGCTGTTGGCGAACAACCCCCGGGGATCGTCCGGCGCGGCCGGGGATTGTCCTTCGAGCTCAGCGCGAGAGAACGGCAGCAGGTGCAACACCGCGGACCGTCCGGCCAGACTCTGCGACAGGGCGGACATCAGCAGAAAATTCTGCGACCCCGTGAGGACAAAGCGCCCGGCCTTGTCGTCCTGGTCAACCAGCCCCTGGATGTAGGAGAACAGATCCGGAGCACGCTGCGCTTCGTCCAGGATGACGGGTCCCGCGAAGCGGTCCAGGAAGCCCCTGGGATCTTCCGTGGCGAAGGCGCGGGCGTCGGGGTCTTCCAGGGAGACGTAGTCGTGATCCGGAAAGGCAGACCGGACCAGCGTCGTCTTGCCGGACTGGCGGGGACCGGTCAGGGTGAGGACCGGGTAAAAACCGGCATCCCGCTGCAGGTAGGGGGTCAGGGTTCGCTTGATCATGCGGCAAATTTACGATTAGATCGTAAATTTGTCAAAGCCGTGGTGAAACGCAACCAGGTAATCGAGGAAACAGCACCCGCTGCAGAAGCTTGTCGGCCAACAAGGTCGGAGGCCTTCTGAACTCTCCGGGCAAGCCCGATTCCTGCCTTGCGGTCAGGCCCAAGGGCGCTCCGCAGGGGGAGCCGGAGGCAGATCCAGGGGATAGGAGGAGAAATACTTCCCCAGGGGCTCCAGCGACCTCGCCAGCATGGGCACCTCGCCGGGAAGCAGGGTTGGAGGATCGTCGGACAGTTGGGGACTGCCGCGTCGGGCGTCGGTGAAGATGCCGCGCCATTGCATGACCGTCTTGTTGCATATCTCGCCGCGGATATACCCCTCGACGGCGTAATAGGGCGCAATGTCCGCCTCGATCTGCTCCGTGGCGGAGCCGTCCCCCTCTTCGAGGGCGTCGAAGAGGGCCACCACCGGCTCGAGGATATGGGCCGCCATCATGAACAGCCCGCACCCCGCGCGGTAGACCTCACCGAAGTTGGGCGCGCTCATCATGCGCACGATTCGGTCTCCGCTCTTCTCCCCGAACTCTTTTGCCAGTTGAACGACCCGAGCCCCCTCCACCTTCAGGTAGTGGATGTTGGCGATGCTGCGCACCAAGCGATCGACGGTGCCGGCACTGAATACCTTCTGCCCCGAACCGGAGAACGACGAGTGGATCATGACCGGAAGCTCCACGCTGCCGGCCACCTGCGCCAAGCACCGGGCCGCATCGTCTTCCCTGGCAATCCAGGGCGGGGGTATCACCGCAATCATGTCGGCGCCCATCTCCTGCGCCCTGGCGGCGGCCCGTTCCACGTCGTAGACGCCGACGCCGCAGACCGCGGCGCAAACCGGAACCAGGCCGTTGGATTCTTCGAGGGAGATCTGTATACAGCGCTCGCGGTCTTCGGGCGGCAGGCAATAGGTCTCGCTGCCGATCATGCCGGGAATCAGCAGGACAGTACCGGCGTCGATCACGTGCCGCACCTGGCGCCGGTAAGACTCCTCATCCAACCGGTTCTCCGGTTCGAACGGGGTCTTCAGCAAGGTGGCCACCCCGCGGGGCGCCCGATTGCGGTCGAGCAAGTCAAACGGTTTGGGCATGGGAACAACTCCGGCTAGTGCGCTGTTAATGAGTCGGCATTGAGTTTTAGACCTTGGCCAGTGATACCACGAAGAAAGAAAAATTACAAGTCTGAATACTTAACAGCGCACTAGAGGGACAGTGTGCGGCGATTGCCCGGCTTGTGGAAATTGAATTCCTCAACCGGCCGCCATCCGGTCGACTTGAATGCATGGTAGGATAAAAGGGATTTTGGCTGGTTCCGCGATTCGGTCACATTCCGGAAAGCCGGTCCGCTACGCGAATTTTGGCCGTAAGGTAAAGTTCTATCAACTCAAAAATCAACTCTCTGCGTGCAATTCCTCGCGCAACACTCGACGCAGGGTATCCTCATCCACAGGAGACTTCCTTTTTCCAAGGTAATCTCTCAATGCCTGGTTGATCATGGTTTGATAACCTGTCCCCGCCTCATCTGAAAATGAACGAAAGGCATCCAGGATGTCGTTATCGACATACATGGTGATTCGGGTTTTTCCCCCTTGCGGGACTACCGCCCCTCGTCTCCCACGACTGAAATCATATTCCTGTTTCATAACTCTTCCTTTCTCTCCGGGTCAAGGTTACTCCTGGCTTTTTCCGAGTCCCCTTTGATGTTCATCGGCTGAATATATGCATGTTATGCATATATGGCAACTTGCCGGATTGGGGTAGGCGCCTGCGGACCTGCTTTCCCCTTGCGTTCGTTTCAGTGAATCGCATATTACCGATATCGGTGCTTTTTTCCTATACATAAGAGGAGAATCGACCACATGAATTGCGTGGTTTGTATTGCAGCCTGGTTTGATCGTTGAGAGCATCGAGATCGACAACTCCACCATCCTGGGACGCAACTGACGGTTAGCCTGCGCAGCCCATCACTTCCGCTTCATCGCCGGGGCTGCCATGTTGGAAGAAGGTGAAAGGCCGTGAAACTCGGCGCTTCGACCATACTGTTCCGCGGTGAGCCTCTCACCAGGGAGGTGCTGGCGAGATTCAGCGAAGCCGGCATCGAGTCGCTGGAACTGTGCGACTACCACCCCAACTTCGATTTCGCCGACTCCGGGTTCCGAGCTTTCCTTCGACAGGCGCTCGGCGACATGGGGTTCCACCTCAACTCCATTCACATCCACCTCAAGCACCGGGATCCGGCCTGCGATCTGGCCAGTCTCGATCCTGCCGGGCGCCGCAAGGCGCTGGACGATCACAGGCAGGCGGTGGACCTGGCCGCCGACCTCGGAGGCTGCATCCTGGTGACCCACGACATCGCCATTCCCGGGCCGGAGGAAGAGCTTGGGCTCGAGAAGCGCGCGGCCTTCCTGCAGAACCTCTGGCAGGTCGCCGGCTACGCCGCCCCCGCCGGCGTGCGGCTTGCCCTGGAAAACACCGGGCCCAGCGGCTACACCGGCGATCCGCAACGCCTCCTCGCGCTGCTCGAAGATCTCGGTGCGCCGAACGTTGGAGCCGTGATCGACACCGGCCACCGCAACCTCGGGGGTGATCCCGCCGCGGCCCTGCGGACCGTCGGGCGGCACCTGATCACCTTGCACCTGCACGACAACCGCGGCGAGCAGGATGAGCACCTGCTTCCGGGACGCGGGAACATCGCCTGGGATGAGGTGAACAGGGCGCTCTCCGACGTGGGCTATGACGGGGTTTTCATGTACGAGATCAGCCGGCCCGAAGACCTGCGGGAGCTGGCGGAGAACGCGGCCTGGATCCAGGGATTGTAAACGGCATGCCCTCCCCCAGGACGACGGCGGCATCCGGTCTCCACGGCCCTTGCTCACAACTGCCGCCCGCGCGGGGAAGCTCCCGGGCTTCGGGGTTGCGGCTCGAAGCAACCGACATCGCGGCGAACCGGTGCCCGAATCGCCGCCTTCAATGAGAAAGGAAGAAAATGGCCAGCCAGCTTTTGCCAACCACGAATGGAGACGGTCTGCCGATCGTTCCCATGTCAGAGGCGCAGAGGTACATCTTCGATCTCAAGGGGTGGATCTGCCTGCCGGGGCTTTTGAGCGATGACGAGTTGGGAGCGGTTCTCGAGCATCAACACAAGCTGATGGAGGAACCGGAATCCCTGCCGCCGGAAGAGCGGAACTCCGTGGGCGGTCCCTCCCAGGTCATGCTCGATCACCCGGTCCTCGCCGGCGTTCTCAACGAGATCGTGTCGCATCAGGGGCTGGCCAGCGAGGACTGCTACGGTTTTCGCTTCGAGCGCACCCGAACCGAGCGGAGGCCCTTCGGCCACGACAAATTCGCCGCCCATGGGGGAGGCGGATACTTCAACCTCTGTGGAAATTCCCATCTCTACCAGATGTTGCCGGGGAAGATCCACGCGGGCCTCACGCGCGTGGTGTGGGAGCTGAACGAGGTGGGTCCTGGAGACGGGGTCACCATGTTCATCCCGGGAAGCCACAAGACCGCGTTCGAGCGACCGGACGAGGTCAGCGGCCGGGACAGCCCTCTGTGGGAGACCTACACCTGCCCCCCGGGATCAGTCGTCCTCTTCACCGAGGGCCTGTGCCATACCGGGACGACCTGGACCAACAAGGAACGGGACCGCCTCTCCCTGTTCAGCCTCTACAACACGGTGAACTGCCGGTGGGGCCGAAGCAGCGTGCCGCCTGAAGTCGTGGCGGCGATGCCCCCGAAGCGCCGCACCCTGTTCCGCGATGTCTGGGTCGCCCGCGGAACACCGATCGACCACAACGTGTATTTCGACGACAAGAACTTCGCCGCCTGAGAAGGGTGCATCCGGCGGGACGGCCGTACGGGGGAGGGACGCCCTCATGACCCGGTTGACGCCTGAAACGCGCCGAAATCCTGGCAACTCCTCTCCATCCCGATTGCGGTAGACTGTTCCCCGCAATCAATATTCGAAATCGGAGTTTCAAAACCTCATGAGCAGCCGTGTTCCCATTCTCGTCTACCATCACGTCTTCCCGGACGACGACCCTGAGCTCGCAATCACGACCGACAAGAAGGCTTCGGGTGTCATCGGAGTATCGGAGTTCCGGCGCCAGATGGACTTCGTCCTCGATAACGGCTGGCAGGTTGTCTCCACCACTGAGATCGTAGACTGGCTGGAGGGTAAGGGAGACGTGCCGGAGAAGGCCGTCGCGCTGCACTTCGACAACGGCTGGCTGGACACGCATACGGTCGTCTTGCCGATTCTCGATGAACTGGGCGTGACGGGCACCTGCTACGTCATCAGCGAGCCCACCGACGCCTCATCGAAGGGCATGCCCGCAGGGATCACGACCATGACCCAGGGCTTCCTGGTCAAGCCGTTCCTGACCTGGGACAACTGCCGCGAGCTGCTCGATGCCGGCTGGGAGATCGGCGCGCACACCGCCACTCACCCCAAGCTTGGAAGTTTGTACGAAGAGCAGGGAGAAGAAGCGCTCATGGCCGAGGCCGTGGCGTCCAACGCGGTTCTCGAAGACAATCTCGGATTCGTGCCGGACCACTTCGCCTACCCCAGCGGCTCGCGGAGCGACACGACCGACGCGCTGCTCTCGCCCCACTACCGCTCTCTCCGCCGTTGGACCTTCGACCAGCCGCCCGTGTGGGACTTCACAGACGAGACGACCTCCCCCATGGCCCTCGAATGCCAGAACGTCGACAACACCGTGGCGTTCGAGCACTTCAGTCGCATATTCGACGAGGCCCTGGAAGGGAGTTAGAGAGCAGGTGGTTGTGTTCAGGGGGACTATGATCACTACCTAACGAGTCCTAAGGAAGTCGTCGACGCCGATTCGGGCCTCCCGTAGAATGGCGCGCAACGTTCCCTCAGCCATATCTCTGGCATGATGAGGTACGGTTACCTTTCGACCTGTCCGTGTGTGACGCCAAACTTCGTGACTACCCGGCCCTGGGCGGTCAAACGCATAGCCAAAATGCCGCAGGCGCTGAACAACATCCCGATACTTGAACCCCGAGAGTCGTCCCATTACGGCATACTAACGGGTACCAGAAGATCAATTGAGGCGATGTCCTCCGGGAGTGTCTCCAATGCACTAGGTAGCGGATCACCGTGTTCAAGGCACGATTCTGCAATCTTGCGTACTAGACCTTGCGCAATCTCTGCGGCTTCCGTGACGCTGCGTCCTTCCGCCACCAGACCCGGGACATCGGGACTGGTGGCAAGAAAACCACCTTCATCCAGTGGTTCGATACGAAGGCGAATTGCTGATTCGTTCATCAAGTTTGTCTCCATATGGAAACCCAGGATTTTAGACCTGGAATAAAATGGACCGGCCCTTGGGCTCGACGCCAGCAGTAGAAGGTCTTTCAGGAAAGATAAACACAAAAATTATCAGGCGAAATCAAGCTGGTTTTAAGGTCCTACACGAGAAACTCACAGGCAAGCGGGTACACGTCAAGGCCGAGAAAGACAACGTCAAAAAACACCAAATGAACGTCAGGCAATCTAAAGAAAGGAGCACTTCCTTCGAATCACCCGGGAGTATATGGGACGATCTAATGGGACTTCATGATGCCGAATGCGCATGATACGGTGCAGGCGTATTTCGACGCCCTGGTTATTGGAGATGCCGAAACTATCATCGCAATGATGCTCCCTGCCTCTCACTATGTAAAAATCGGTACCGACGCTTGCGAATTTGTTGAAGGGAGAGAAGGGATCGCGGCGTATTACCGAAACCACGTTGCGAGCACAGAGGATTTCAGCATCGAGTTTATAAATCTTGACGTGCATGAACGGAACAACGTGGCGTGGTTCTACACGCGCCAGGTCTGGCGACTGAAATGGCAGGGTACGAGGGAGGAGTTCGAGATGCGAATGACCGGTGTCCTCGAAAAGGTCGACGAGCTGTGGAAGTTTGCACAGATCCACTCCTCGATTGGCATTCCTGCATCTTAGTTATGAATTATTCCTGTCAGAAAGAAGTCGAGCATGATTCAAGAAAAAGAGATATCCGGCGTAAAATCAGGGTCTTAGAGCATGCTTGCTCAAGTGGGAATGTGTTCAAGACATGTCGATACTTCGGAATTCCTTGAGAGACCTTCTACTGCTGGAGGAGGCAGTGCCACAGGGAGGGAGAAAAGGGCCTGATCAACCGCAAACCAGGACTCCGAAACCCGTCCTGGACTCGTTTAGGGAGGCAAGGTCAACCCTAGGTCACCGCGTCCCGGTAAGCGGCCATCACTTGGGGCGAAGACCTTTTAAACTACCCCACGAAATGGGCGCGACATTCGTCTGTCCTGACAGATAGATGCCGGAGCCGATGACGGCCTTCTGGTCCGAGTTGGCCACCGAGAAGCCAACCGCGTAACCGAGCTTCGGCGAACCGGTGTCCTCGTCTCCCTCGATGGTGGGGTCGTCGTAGTAGTACCGCAGGAACTTCCGACCCTCGCGCCGCGCACCTCCGATCAGCTCCTCGGCGAACCGCACTCCGTTGATATCCGTCCTCGTCAGGTCTGTTTCCTTGCCTTCGCGGAACGGCTCGGTTGCGTGAAACAGGATGATGCCCTCTCCACTGACGACCCATAGATAAATGGAGCCTGACTTCCAATCCCCTCCTTCCACCCGAAAGGCGTTTCTGATCCCGGTGAGGGCGCTGTAGCCTTCGGACTGGACGGCTTCGCTGTACACCTTGGCCGCTTCCTCGACGAAGGTGATGAGGGTCTCGCGGTCCACGACCTGCGATGCGGTGACGGAGGGCTTCGGCAGATCTGCGGTCTGGATTGGGACATGGGAGACGTCCTGCGAGTAGCCGCCGACCAGCACGAACTGTCTTCCGGTGATCCCGGAGGTGTATTCGACTGCGTATGCCGTCTTTAGTCCCCCGTCGTGGTATTCGACGAAACCGCCGCCTCGGGCAGCGGCAGCGAGGAGTTCCTCGACGACCTTGAGTCCGTTGTCGTCCTCGACGCCGATCAGATTCTTGCTCTCCGCCTCGCGATCGTTCCCGTGGATGAACGGTTCTCCGCTCTTGAGGAAGATGATGAGGAACATCGATCCGGACTTCCAGGGGCCCTCCGTCCTCAGCCTCTCCCTGAGCCTTGCTCCTTCGTTTACGTCCGTGATCGCCTCGATTTCCGCCTTCGCCCCTTCGACGAAGGCCTTGAGGGTTTCATCGTCCACGACTTGGTCGGCAGTTGTCTGGGCCATGGCAGTACCGCCCGCCAACATGACCAACGCCAGAACGGCATGGGCCGGTCCGAACTTGAGAATTAGTCGCATCGCACTCCCCTCCTATGGGGTACGGGTTACATGGAGAGTGGGGCGACCTCGTTTTCGGACAGCCTGACGGCTCATTAAACCGGGATCCTCTCCATAAATCGTACACATGGATCACGTATATCACGAGAGGTGCAAGTTCTGACCTGTGACCTGCCCCCTCGAGTGGTGCCAGTCTTTAAGTTAGTCTTGGAACCATAAGGGGTCCATTCCACAGGGTAGAATTCCCTGTCTGCCTCCTGGGCAGGACCGCCTCTGGCGCCGGTGGCCGGTAGGCCAAAGCGCTGTGAGGGCGAATACGGTCGCATTCGATATGTGCTCGGCACGCGTTGTCGCTGGGCAAAAGATGGAGAAACTGTCCTGCAACTGGTTCGGGTTACATGCAGGAGGTATATTTGGCGACGGGGATTTCAGGATTATTAAGTTCCTGGCGGAAAAGGAAGGAAGCTATCTTGACAGGACCCCCGGCAGCCATCTGGGAGATACCCGAGCCGTTGTCCACTGACAGCGTAAAGGTGGACGACGACGCCGTCATCGTCCTGAGACGCCACGGAAATCCGGAGGGACCCCGGCTTGTCATGAGTCACGGGAATGGCCTCGCCATCGACCTCTACTACCCGTTCTGGTCGTTGCTGGCGGCCGACTTCGACCTGGTAGTCCATGACCTCAGGAACCACGGCTGGAACAAAGTCGGAGCCCTGGAGGACCACCGTTTCGATGCTTTTCCCCGCGACCACGACAGCATCTTCGAAGCGATCGAAAGTCTCTACGGCGAGAAACCCACAGTGGGGGCCTTCCACTCCATTTCCGCCCTGGCCGGCCTGCACCTGCCTTCGAGGGGCAGCCGTTACTCCGCGATGGTGCTGTTCGCGCCGCCTCTGTGCAACAGGGGCCCGAGATACAGGGAGTTCGAGCTGCTGGCCGTGCGAACGGGCGACATGCTCGGGCGCAGGGCGCCATGGTTCCGGGCAAGGGAAGAGCTCGCCGAACTTCATACCAACCTCCATTACTTCCAGCGGGCTGTGCCGGGCGTCTTCGATCTGGTGGCCAGGACGACCCTCAGGGAGTCCGGGACCGGACAGGGTTACGAGCTCCGATGTCCGCGCGAGTACGAAGCGAAAATCTGGTATGAAGCCTCGCGGCCTGCGGTGTCGGTGGACTTCGGCTCCCTGCGATGTCCCACCATGATCATCAGGCCAGATCCCGCCCTGGACCCGGACCGGCCGAAGTTCGACTACAGCGAGGCCGCAGGGATCGACCACGAGGTCGTGCCCGGAACGACACACTTTCTGCAGCTCGATAAACCGGAAGAGTGCGCGGCGGTGATGCTGAACTTCCTGAGTCGGCAGGGGCTTGTCGAGAGTCCGCAATTGACTTCGGGACGCGCGTCAACGTGACGCAATGCTAGCGATGGCCGAAATGGGGGTTTGTGCTCAGAGCAAAACCGTCCCTTGCAGGTCGTCAGTTAATGAGAGATATTTCTGACATTTCACATAGGTTATATTCGTGCGAAACCTCCCATCTCAGATCATGAGCCACGCTGCCGAGTCGCCGGAGGGCACGCTACTGTGCCCAAGAGCGTTGTTGCATTTGGGAAGCAGAGCGGCCGTCGACCAGGCGCTGTCTCGCCTTTCCCGCAAGGGAGAACTCATGCGAGTTTGCCAGGGGATATACGTGCAGCCCATACAGACCCGCTTCGGTCCACGTCCACCTGCCGTCGGAAAGGTAATCGCATCGCTGGCCGAACTCTGGGGCGAGACGATTGTACCATGTGGCGGCGCAGCGGCCAACGCCCTTGGACTGACAACGCAAGTGCCGGTGCGGTCGGTTTACCTGACCTCCGGACGCAGCCGCAAGCTGAGGCTCGGCGAGTTGACGGTGGAGTTGCGCCATGCACCCCGCTGGCAGTTGGCAGCGCCTCATCGGCCGGCCGGCGAAGTAGTGCGCGCACTGTCCTGGCTGGGTCCCGATGAGGTGGAGGCTGGCCTGGAAAAGATAGGTGGCAAGCTCTCAGCGGAGGACTTTCAGGAGTTGGCTGCATCGCGTGCTGTAATGCCTGCCTGGATGGCAGGGCACGTAAGCGCACTGGTGGCCAATGGCTGACCCGTCGTTTCAGTCACTCTCGCTCGAAGACCAGCGGGACGCCCTGGGACGTTGGATCGACTACGAGGCGGCAGTAACGGGTGCATTGCAACTGGTGCCCCGTGGCTTGGCTTACGAGGCACTAGTGCGCTGTTAAAGAGTGGGCATTGAATTTTGTATTTTGGCGAGCTTGGCATCGTCCTGGTTTCGATTTCTCCATACGAGGTATTCCTGCATGCGCTGGCCGATGTCTCGATGGTCCCTTGGGTCGCTGTTCTTGATGACGAAGTAGTGGGCGGCGGTCAGATGGCATTCGAGACGGTTCATCCAGGAGGCGTTGGTAGCGGTGAAGACGAGGGAGACTCGATGCTGCCGACACCATTGCCGAATCTTTGGGGTCGCGTGCGTCGACAAATTGTCCAGAACGAGGTAGATGCGTTGGGCCTTGCGGTAGCGGTGCCGGATGGCCTTGAGGAAAGTGAGCACCTCCGAGGCGTGCTTCTTTCGCTTGTGATGCATCCACAGGACGTCCTCGTGGACGTTGTAGGCGCCGAAGAAATAGCTGACCCCGGCGTGCCGGGTGTAGGTGGCTCGGTGCCGCACCGGGTGCTTCTGCGGCGCCCAGGAGGAGCCGGCATGGGGCTTGATCTGCACGGGCCCCATTTCGTCGAAGCAGACTACGACCGAGTCCTTCGGCGCACGCCGGTAGAGGCGGTCGATGCGTTTTTTTTCGAGGAGAAATCCGGATCCTTCGACTCCTTCCAGGTGCGGGTACGTTGGTAGGTGACCTTATGCCGGTCCAAGACCTTGGCGATGGTCACGTGCGAGACCTTGGGGATCATCTTGCGCCCGACCAGACAGTCGGTCAGCTTGCGCAGCGACCACTGGTTGAAGGGTTGGCCGAAAGCCCGAGGGGGCATCTTGGCGATCTCCACCACCACGGACTCGTCTTCGGGCGTCAGCGCTGGGGTGCGCCCCGGGTGGGCTCGCGTGCGAAGCGACGCCAGCCCTTCCTCGTTGTATCGTCGGACCAGGGAGCGGATGTATTCCTCGTGCAGATGCAGCGTCGCCGACAGCTCCTGGACCCGCATACCCTGGGCACTGAGGGAGATCAATTGCCCTCGTCGCATCTGTACGGCATTGCGTGGCCGCTTCAGCCATCGGCCCAGTTCTTTCGATTCGGCAGCATCCGGTGTTCGAGCATGGAGGCACATGGCAGGACCCTCCCAGAAAAATGGACATATGTCCCCATGATACCAACATGTACGAAAAAGTACAAGCCTGAATCCTTAACAGAGCACTAGCCGACGATTACGCGAGGATGCTCAGCGATGGGATGTTACTCGACGACGAAGAGCAGTTCGCCGACTTGATGGAAAGGGTTGCTGAAATCGAGGTTAGGGCGAATCAAAGGTGAGCGTTCCTGACACAGAGACATCTCGGTTCCAAGCATCATCCAAGGCTCCGGGGAACAGACCCTAACCAAGTCCTAGAGGAAAACTCGATGAAAGCCACTGCGGCCAACTTGCTGGCATTCTTGAGAAAATCACCGCAATTCATAATTCCGATCTACCAGCGCGGACTACCTGCCTGCGGTGACCGCGCACATTGGCGAAGAGCCCGGTCGGATCTACATTATGAGCTAGCGCACGAAATGGGGCAACTGCTCGTCCAGCAGCAACCTGTCCTTCAATTGGCACCTCATCCTCGCGCCCGATTTCGTGCATTTGGTCATTCCAGATCATTCGGAGAAGTTCTGGTTGACCGTGAAGAGCATTTGTCCCGACATGGAGCGCGCCAGGCAAATGGCTTCTCTGGTCGATCGTCATCCTGTGTTCCACTGTGCAACTGCCGCGGGCGCCGCCCTGGAGCCGGCGGTTCTGGCCCTGAAGGAGGTTGTTGAGGACGATGAGAACGCCATCAGAGGGGCCCCTCGCCATGAATGCCCTGAGCTGGGCTCGCCGGAGGAGGCGGAGGTTCCTGCAATCGACGGACTGAGAGTAGAGCTGCTGGGCATCCTCGCTTGGTCAGTTGTGCCTGCTGGGAGTCCCTAGTGCGCGAAGGACTGAGTTTCGAGCCGGACTTGCACCAGGTCAAGGTTCCCCGGTACCTGCCGACGCCTGAACTTGCATGTGAACATTCGAGCACCTATATTGCCTATCTGGTTCGTCACTCACCCATCAGGGGAGACATAAGACATCGACGACACAGGGGGCGATCCTTCATGTTCGGCAGATGTGCGATGCAGCTGACGGTGGTCAGCGCAGACACGGGGTTGAATCAAGGGCACTCTTGAAGGGATTCTGTTTCATGGAGTGGAACGGTGTTGAACATCCAGCGCGATTAGTGTCGGGTACCGTGGTGGACGAGCACACCGAAAGGGTGCGGTTTCCAGGGCGGAACATTAAGCTTGCCTGTGTGGCGGGTGGGCGCCGGTGACCATCGGGGCAGGAGAAGTTGTCTACGATACCGGTGAGGCCCCCTGTTTCGGGGTTGGCCTGCGATGGTCAGATGCAGAATTGAATGCTGCGATGGACGGTCCGTTGTCCGCTGTGCTCTTCGATGATGAGGGCAAGGCGAACCTCGAGGGAATTCTTACGGAAGTGGCCGAGACGAACTTTGCCCAGGACGGCCTTCGACGCGTGCTGGAGGATCCGGATGCAGTCGAGGACTGGCGGGTCGGCGAAGCGATTGCCGAGGTCTATCTGACAGACCACCGATCGTGCAGCTTTCCCTGGCCGGACGGACGGGACGAGAGAAAGAGCGGGTCCAGCCTGCCGGGCGCCGATCTGGCAGGGTTCGGGAGTGACGACAACGGCGACTGTCTCGCTTTCGGTGAAGTGAAGACATCGAGCGATCCCAGCTACCCTCCAAGAGCGATGTACGGGCGGACCGGATTGAAGCGGCAATTGGAAGATCTGCGCGACAGCCAGGCAGTCCGCGACGATCTCCTGAAGTATCTCGGTCACCGGGCCGGATCGGCGCCATGGGAAACTCGGTTCAAGCGTGCGGCAAGCAGGTATCTGAAAAACACGTCCGACGTTCAACTCTACGGATTCCTTGTTCGCGACGTGGAACCCCATCGGGATGACTTGAGGGCGCGAGTCAGTGGTCTTGCGTTGGGTTCTGGGGAGGGAACGCGTATCGAGCTGCTGGCGCTCTACCTGCCACATGAGAGCCTGGATGGCATTGGGGAGGCGATGGTTCTGAGGCGGTCAGGAGCGGAACGATGAGCCTGTCTACTGGAGCATTGGAGGCGCTGAGCGAACATTGGGCGGTCGCTGCCATCGGGACCGATGAGTTGGAGCGTGCGGGGGAACTGGTCGGCCAGCGGCTGGCAAAGCGAGCAGTCGGCAGGCAGATCAGCTTTTCCTTCGCGGGAAGCTCTGACGAAGAACCGTTCCTGGTGCGCGTGGCGCTCGCCTTCGAGCTCGCCGCCATCGAGGGGCTCGATGAGTTGAGTCGCCCGGCGGGGGATAACCTGCGCCTCAGAGACCAGGCAGTGGCGGCTTCGTTCCGTGCCTTCGACATCCGCCGCCTGCTTCCCGTCCCGGAGGAGACGCTGGATCGCCTGTTCTTCGTGCTTCAGCTCTCCGCCATCGCCTATTGCGGCGATCGCTGGTCTGACTTACGGCGCTGGTATCGGGAGCAGGGAGAGGCCCTGAAGGCGCCGAGTGTGGCGGATGCGGAATGGGACCGCAGGCTCCTATACAGGCTGTACGATTGCTGGGTCCGGCTTTTCCGCAAGGATGGCTGGGACGATCTGGATCGCATCCGCGAGATCATCTCCGGCCTTCGTGATGACCAGAGAATCCATGAAGAACGTCGTCTGCGAAACGGTTCGGAGGCGGTGGACCGGGCAATCGCACTGCGGTTGGCGGCTCTTTACAACTGGGCGAAGGCGACGGAGACGCTCGCGAGATACATGCTCCAAGGCGAACCGGGCGATCCGTTCGGTACGCTGGACAAGCACTTCGAGGCGGGAATCAAGGCGGCGGCCGCTTCGGGGGATGCGCAGCACGAAGTGGTTCTGCGATGGCTGCACGCGACGTCACGCATCATGGTGACTAATTCTCTTTGGTGGGCGACGCGGACGGTCAATTCGAAGACCTCGGAATTCGTGCGCTCGCTGACGCAACGGGAGCATCAGGCGATGTTCGAGCTATTGCCGCCACAGCGCGCCGCCCTGCTCGAACAGGGGCTTCTCGACCAGGCGAAGACCGCGATCGTGGTCGATCTGCCCACCTCTGGCGGGAAGACGCTGCTCGCGCAGTTCCGCATCCTCCAGGCGCTGAATCAGTTCCAGGTCGACGGGGGATGGGTCGTCTATGTGGCGCCGACCCGTGCGCTGTCGGCGCAGGTCACACGGCGCCTTCGCACGGACTTCGAGCCGATCGGGCTGCGTGTTGAGCAGTTGACTGCAGCCGTTGAGGTGGACGCCTTCGAGGAAGAGCTACTGGCCGACAGGAACGAGCCGTTCGACATCCTGGTCGCGACGCCCGAGAAGCTGTCGCTGGTGATTCGAAACAGCAAGGTGGATCGTCCTCTCGCGCTGGTGGTGATGGACGAAGCCCACAATCTGGAGGCGGAAGGCCGGGGCCTGCGGATCGAGCTGTTGCTGGCGACCGTAAAGCGGGATTGCCCGCAGGCAAACTTCCTCCTGCTGATGCCGTACGTGGAGGGAGCTGAGTCGGTAGCGCGCTGGCTTGCGCAGGACATCGACGCGGGGAACGCGATCAGCCTCGGTACGGTTCCGTGGAAGCCGAACGAGCGAATCATCGGCCTTTACCGGGCGGTGGCCGATGACAGCGTGCGCGGGGGTTGGCACCTCGATTTCGAGACGCTGACGGCTAGCGAGAAAGCGATGCCGCTTCACGGAACGCACCGCGTGGGAGGTGTAAAGCCGATCGACGTGCCAAAGAGCCAGGTGCTTGCGAAGGGCTCACAGAAGGGGCTTGGACTTCAGACGGCGGCGATTGGCGCGGTGATGTCGGCGCGAGGCACGAGTGTTGCGGTGGCCAACAACATTCACACGGTCTGGAAGATGGCGGGGGAAGCGGCGCGGAGCCTTCCCGAGATGGAGGAAGTGCCGCCGGACATAAGGCTGGTTCAGGACTTCCTGCGCACCGAGATCAGCGTCGACTTCAGGCTGGTCGGCATGCTCGAGAAGGGCGTGGGTGTGCACCATGCGGGGCTGTCCGATGATGTCCGGGCGCTGATGGAGTGGCTTGCGGAGACGGGCAGCCTGCGAATGCTGTGCGCGACGTCGACGATCGCCCAGGGCATCAACTTTCCGGTGTCGTCGGTCTTTCTGTCCTCGCGCTATGTGCCGCAGGGGACGAGATCGGTGGAGATCGCGCCGCGGGAGTTCTGGAACCTCGCTGGGCGCGCAGGACGGATCGGTCACGACAGCGTCGGTGTAGTCGGGCTGTCCGAGGGAACCGATCGCGATGCCTTGATCAAGTTCGTGAGCCGCAACACCGGTGCGCTCGTCTCCCGTCTCGTTGTGCTTCTGGACGAGCTGGCAGCGCAGGGGTCGTTGGCGCAGCTGTCGGATGTGCTCTGGAAGGATCAGTGGGAGGATTTTCGCTGCTACATCGCACACCTGTGGGCGGAGAAGAAAAACCTGGATGCGGTCCTTGCGGATTCCGAGCAGCTTCTGAGGCAGACCTACGGATATACCTCGATGCGGAACGATCCCCAGCAGAGACAGAAGGCGGATGCCCTTCTTGATGCGACGCATAGCTACGCTCGCGAGCTCGCCGAAATGCCTCAGGGCATCGCGGAGCTTGCAGATTCCACCGGGTTCTCGCCGGAAGGTGTCCGGGCGGCAATGGGCGGCATCGGCAATCTGGAGAGCAGGCTCACCGTGTCGGACTGGGCGCCGGAGAGCCTGTTCGGGAGCGGAAGTAGAATGGCGGACCTGTTCGGGGTCATGTTGAGGGTGCCGCAGCTCAAGCAGGACTTGGTCGAGTTGGGGGGGCAAGGGTTCGACCGGAGCCGGATTTCCGAGATCACCAACGACTGGGTGAACGGAAGGGGTCTGGAAGAGATCGCGAGGGAGTATTTCAGCCGCAAGAACGACGACGAAGTGGGCACAGCCGCCCTGACGGATGCGTGCAGGGCGATCTATCGCACCATTGTCAACAGCGGAACATGGGGTGTTTCGGCGCTGAGTCGGGTGTCGGGGATCGATTTCGACGCGCTTTCCGAAGTCGACAAGCGACGGATCAACGCCCTGCCCGCCATGATCTATCACGGTGTTAGCAGCGAAGATGCGGTACTAATGCGAATGAATGCCGCCCCGCGTAGCGCGGCGGAGGCGTTGGGGAGTCTTTACCGGGATGTCACCGGTGAGGATGAGGGGCGGTATTCGGTGGGAGCAGCGCGGCGTTTCCTGCAGGGACTGGACGCCGATGAATGGGACGGGGTGAGACCGGAGGACGCCCCGCTGTCCGGCACCGGATATAAGCGGGTCTGGGAGATTCTCTCCGGAGAGGCGAGCTGACGGTGCTCGATCCCGTGCGACATAGAGGCGTGAGGTCCGTCGGTTTGTTTCGGGCCAAAATTGCTTGGTGGTTTCGACAGATGACAGTTGCCAAAAAATCGACCTCTACTACTCGTTCTGCTCGCTTCTGGCGGCCGACGCCGCTCAACTGCTGATTGAATCGAACTCTACCGGGATTCGCCCACGCGGCACGAAATTGTTCTCCCCGGCGGGAAGAACAACAGCGGAGCGGCAGACCCGGATGAGAAATCCACGAGGTCCCCCAGGATCTCGCTCTGGAAAGAAATCGGTGGTCTCATATCAATTTCTCAACCCGCGACCACTTTCCCCGCCTGATACAGCCATCCAGGCATCGGACGTTCCAGCTCCCACAGAATCTTCATGGGTCGTTCCGACTCATGGCTTCGGAAATGGGCAGGGCCGAGGCATTGGTACGGAAGAGTTTCCCCCCTGCCATCCTTTTTTCGTTCGCGCACAAACAGAATGACATTCGTGCCTTGGGCCGGTTGTTCGATGTAGCGGAATCCGGTGGGCGTATCGGGTGACGCGGTGTTCTGTGACTCCCAATGAAACAAGGTCGGCGAGATAGGGTAATCGGCGTAGCGTGTCGTTGGGGAGTAGTCCCTGTCTGACTTTTCCAGCGTAACAAACAGGAGATCCGTCTGCGTGGCCTTGTTCCAAAGGACCCCGCCTTGTGGAAAGACCAGCGCACCGCGCTTATCGGTGTGCCTGTGCGCCGCGACGATCTCCCCGAGGGTATAAGTGGCGTGGCTTGCCAGGGGAACGTCGCTGGCCGGATCGAGCGGACGAGAGACCGTACGAATACGATCGGCAACGATTTCCAGTAGGTCGCCGATCTCACGGCGCAACTCTGCAGAACCGCGGATCTTTTCCAAGACCCGATCGGTCTCGTCGATGGACTGGCGACGCCCACCAAGAATGGCAAACAACATGAGGCCCAAACGATGCTTACGGCCCTCGAGCCTCGATATCTGGTCGGAATTATCGGCCTGCAGGAGGTCTCGCCACGCCTCAATCCGCTCGGGATCGTCCACGTGGATAAGTCGGCCGATGGCCTTGTAGATAGCGTCATCCACCGCAGGCAGGCAGGGGCTTTGCACGAAACCAGCCCGCCGGCGGAGCTCGGTAAAGCAGTGTCCTGATCCTGGCCGCGCGTAAATATCTTCGAGTTCGACCCCAGCGTCCCGCATGAAACCGCCAAGTCGTGTTTCAGGGCCGAGAGCACGCAAGTCATCGGCGAGACGTGGACGGGCGTTGAGCACTGCCTCTCTCATGTTGCGCAGCACCGTCTCCTTGGCAATTCGGTCCAACTTGAGCGCGCATCCCGGTGGGAGCATCGGGAAGTCCGCCTCGACGGCGCGCTGGACCTGATGGCGGGTGCCCCCTAACAGAGCCCGATAGCGCACGTCGTAGCGGTACTCGCGCCGAACTTGGCCAACGAAGTCGAGGACGGTGAGGACTCGCTTCCCTTCAGCCCACCGCAATCCACGTCCCAGCTGCTGGAGAAACACAGTGGCGCTCTCGGTCGGTCTAAGCATGAGCACGGTATCGACGGCTGGCAGGTCGACACCCTCGTTAAAGAGATCGACGGCGAAGACGACACGCAGCTCCCCCTGACGCAGTCTCGCGAGCGCCGCACGTCGTTCAATGACTGGAGTGCTGGCGTCGAGTGCCACTGCCGGGTACCCGAAACTTGTGAACTGGCTCGCCATGAAGTGGGCGTGATCGACGCCCGCGCAGAACCCCAAGGCCTGCATTTCTTGCGGGTCCGTCACGAATTCCTCGACGGCCTGGCGGATTCGAACAGCTCGAACGTGATCGCCCGTGAACACGTTGTCGAGTTCGCTCGAAACATATCGGCCGCCTGCGAATGGTACCGTTGAGAGGTCCGTTGCGTCGTTCACTCCGAAATAGTGAAACGGACAGAGCAGCCCCTGGTCGAGCGCATCCCAAAGCCGGGACTCGAAGGCGATGCGGCCATCGAACCATTCGAGTATTGACTGACCGTCGGCGCGCTCAGGCGTGGCGGTAAGCCCCAAAAGGATCTTCGGTTTCAAACGCGAAAGCAGGCGTTCGTAGCTCGCTGCTGCTGCATGATGAAACTCGTCCACGATGACCACGTCGAACCCTTCGGGTTCAATGCCGTCGACACGGTTGGCAAGGGATTGCACTGAGGCAAAGACGTGGCGACCCGAGCGTGGACGTTCGCCGCCAACCAGCCGCTCACCGAACCCAGGCTCGCGCAGCACGAGTTGGAAGACCTGCTGGCTTTGACGAAGGATTTCGTCACGGTGCGCAACGAAGAGCAGCGATTGGCCTTCACCTTGGTCGCGCAGCCGCTTGAAGTCGAATGCCGCAATCCAGGTCTTGCCGGTGCCAGTCGCCGCGACCACGAGATTTCGGTGGTACCCGCGCAGGCGCTCCGCTTCGAGGGCCTCCAACGCGACGGCCTGGTGAGGTTTCGGTGCGACGTCTACCAAAAGAGACAGGGCAGTGCTGTCGCCTATTCCGGCATCGCCTCGCTGTCTCGAGAGCGCGTGGTCGAGCCGCTCGCTGTCACTCTGGGGCGTATAGTTCTCGAACTCGGGCTCTTGCCAGTACTGTTCGAAGGTCGCCTCGAATCGCTCGATGACCTCGGGGTTCTCGGACGCGCTCACCCGAACGTTCCATTCGAGGCCGTCGACCTGAGCCGTGTGGGTGAGATTTGACGAACCGATATAGGCGGTGTGCAGACCGCTGTGGCGGTGAAACAACCACGCCTTGGCATGAAGCCGAGTCCGCGCGATTTCGTAGGAAACCTTCACTTGAGCCCCGAGATCGACTAGTGCGTCCAGCGCCCGGCGTTCGGTAGACCCGGTATAGACGCTTGCGATCACTCTGACCTGTGCGCCCTCGCGAACCCGTTCCTCAAGTTCGGAGCGGAACAGGCGCAACCCTGAGTGACGCACGAACGCGCATAGGAGATCGACCCGATCGGCACTTGGGATCTCCCGCGCAATCTCGCTCGCTATCTGGACGTCGCGGCGTCCATTGACAAGAAGCCCGGTCCGACGAAGAGAGAGCGTCGGCCGAGGCACTGGCGAAGGAGTAACCCCCAACACACCGCGTTCAACGGCCTCCAGGAGCAGGCGCGCTGTGTCTGCGACCCGGTCGTCGGCCATCGCACCATGTTCGAAGAGCACCTCCACCAACCGGTTTGCAAGCGCGATCTGCTTGGTTGACTGGGTGCCGTCTTCATCGGGAATCTCTTCGAGCGCCAGGCGAAGGAGCTGATAAACGTGACGGGCCAGGAACTCGGGTCGGACGGTTGCGTCGGCCGAGCGGATATCCATCCACCAGCCCTCCGCGGTCCGGGCATCGATCTCGGCCTCCAGAGCAGAGGTCAACAATTCTTCATATAGCCCGGAATGAAGTCGACGCGTCATAACTTGCCCGAACGGAAGAGCACGGATGGCAGCGCCCGGGTCACCATATTTCCCGGGGCAACGATGTTCTGCGCCAGAATCATGCGTCGACCTGGGGTAGGCGTCGCACGGTGAAATGCCATCGGTGATCGCGAACCAAACAATGGCCCCCAGGGCGGTTCAGGCGGCCTCTGGGCTGGCGATCGCCGCCTCCTCGCCACTGAGTTGTTCAAGGCCAAAACTCTCTTGCGGGATTCGCAGCCCTGCAGCCCACAGTTCGCCAAGCGCGCCGGCGATGCCGGCGGGAAACACCTCGCCGAGACGGCCGGTCGAGCCGTCCCTAGGCGCCTTGTCCAACGGGCGCCGGCAACCGTGTGCCAGCAGCCATCGATATAGGCCGCAATGGGGTTGCACCAATGCCCGTCGATCTGCCCGCCGACGCTCGTTGACGCCGAGCAGTATGTAAACTCCGCTGGGATCCAAATCACCAACATAGAGGGCGCCATCGGCGGCGGTGCGAGCGATCAGTTCGTCCAGATTGCCCGCTCCTTGCCTGAACGCATTGCCGCCACCGTAAGCAACTGCGGCATACAGTGCCGCCTCTCGGTTCCAACGGCGGAAACTGTCGTAGGAATGATAGTTCTCCAGCACGAGTATGGGCCGCCCGCCCGGAGGCTTTTCAGGGGTTTCGAACGGCAGCGGTGGTGCGACGGGATAGCAGTGGAGGTCGTCGAGCGAGATGCGTCCATCGAACAGGGTTGGTTCACCCTTGCGGATTTCGTCGAGTCGCTTCTCGTCCCCGAAGATCTGTATTGAGCGCTCCCGCGTCGGCACTGGGTAGAGACTCCTGTCACGCGCGGACACCAAGAACTCGTTGATGGCCTGAAGGTTTGCCCGGCGGACGGGATGGCGCTCGTCCGCCGCGAAGGAAAGAGCCGGCAGCCAGGCATGCGCCTCTGGGGAACGCCGGGAGCGTGCCACGTGGCGGAGACTCGCCGTCCGGGGAAGGGCGGGACTGCCGGACCTATCCCACCCCCGTCCCGGTGCCGGAAGGTCGACCACTTCGTCTCGCTCCAGCCTGCGCAGCGCGTCGAGCAAAAGCCGGCGTAGGTCCGGAGCATTGAGTGCGTCCGGATGGGCGCGAAGATATGCTGCTCGAAGCTCGGGCAAGCGTATACGGCGCTTGCCGAGGGCGAGAAGCGCTTCTTCGAAAGTGGGCACGCTAATCGGCGGCCGCCTCAAGGGTCCCCGCCACGGAGGGCTCGCCGTCCGTGTTCCTGTCGATGTGCGTGCGCATCGCCTCTATCTCAACATGGATGCGGCGCGTGGCTCGGGACTGCCGGTTGCGGCGCAGCCTCACGATGTTCTCGAATGCAGCAAGCGCGTTCGTGTCCTGAACACCGGTCGCGTAGAAGAGCTGGATTCCCATTGCGTCCGCGAGTCCGATCTGCGTCTTCAACAGCAGCGTCTTGTTGGCCTTGCCCAACGGGTTGTCCAGGATGAGCACGCCGGCTTCTCCCGTGCCTTCGTGCATCGCGTCTGCCCGCAGCTTCGCGATCACGAGGTAGATCATCATCGCGGCTGTGAGCAACTCTCCACCCGAAACGGTCACTCGCTCGATGGGCATGTGCTCGGTGTCTCCCTCGCCTTTCGGCTTGAGGAGTCGGATGTCCAGCGTGCTCCTTCCCAATGCCGCCGTCATGCGTTCCACCATCTCCGAGGCGATGTCCTGGCCACTTTCCGGCACCCGGTTAACCTCCACCAGATCGGTGATATAGCTGCGCAGAATCTCCCTGCGTTGGGTGGCTGGGATACGGGAGAGGTTGGCACCGATACGGAACACCGGCTGGCCCCCGAATCGCGGTACATCGTCCGGAATCCGTCCGTCTTCGACCATGCGCCGCAAGATATGCAAGGCTGCACGCAACAGATAGTTCAGCTCATCGATGCACGCCTGGAGATCGTCGTCGAGTCGTGACAGGTCGTGCTCGATGCTCTTCAGGCGATCGTCGATCAGCGCCGCCGTTCCGGGTGCGTGGGCAGCGACGGCCAAAGGTTCGTTTGCGCTCAGGTGCAAGGCGACCTCGCGTTCTCCTTCCAGCCGGCTGAAGGTGGGGGAGTTCATGAACCTGCGGATTTCGTCGTAGCTGCCGTAGACCCGCTTGTGCGCTTCGTTCAATACTGTGCGCGCATGGCCGAGACCGGAGACGGTGTCGCTAACGAGGGTTGCTAACTCTTCGTGGCGTGGGAGTTCGATCCGTTCCGGCGAGACGGACTCGCCTTGCAGCACGCCATCCAGTGTAGTCGCCCAGTTCATGTACTCCTTCGCGGTGTGTTCGTTCCGGGACGCCTCCCGGCGCCTCCGTTCCGCCGCCTCCGCCCCCCGTGTTCCGAGAGCCTCTTGCTGGACGATGGTCTCTTCCGCCCGCGACGCGATACCGGCCAAGTCCTCCGGTTCGTGGGCACGGAAATCAATGAAAGTGTCCGGCTTGATCGCAGCAGCGCGCCCGTCTCTCTCGGATCGGTACTCTCTCTCCGCGCCCTCTGCATCGGCGCGGGCTGAGAAAGCATTCGTACGCGCCGTGTCGAGTGCCTCATCGGCGGTAGCGGCGGCGTCTCGGAGGCCGTCACGCTCGGCTTCGGCTTCGACCTTCGTTCGGTCGAGTTCGCCGAACTCCTGTCCGAACTGGTCTTCCTTCCGGGCAAGGGCCCGTTGTATCTCCTGTTGCTGGCCGCGCAGATGGTCGACCCGCTCCTGTTCCAGGTTCTTCAACGTATCCAGGTGCTGCCCGTAGTCGCGGCGCAGGGCATCGAGATCCTCCGATATCCGTCCCCCCGGTGCCGTGTACTCGATGTCCCCGGCCTCACGCTCCATTTCCGCGGCTCGGTTCGCCATGTCCGCCGCCTCGCGTTCGTGGGTGCGTGCCTTGTCTGCCAACGCGTCCCGCCTTGTCTGGCAATCCCGTGCGCGCGCCTCGGAGGCTTGCGCCGCTTTCTCGTGGCGAAGGCGCTCCAATTGCCAGTCTCCCTCGCGCGACTCCCACTGCGCGTGATGCTCGCTGGAGCGGCGGGCACGGTCGGTGTAGATGTGGGCCTGCTCGTCGCATTCGCGGGCACGATTACGGAAGAGCTTGGCACCTTCCTCATCGGTCTCGATGCGCTCCGACAGCGCGACGAGTTCGGCCCCGACTTCCTCGATGCGCGCTTCCATTTTTTCGATGGACTGCCGCATTGCATCGAGCCGACCCCCGCCGAACCGTTCGCGCCAAGCGCCCAGGTTCTGAAGCGTGGAATCCAGTCTATCCAATCGCCCTCGTGCTGCCTCAATCGATTCCTCGATTCGGGCGAGATCGTCCTCGATGCGTCGTTGCAACTTTTGTGCGGCCCCGCGGTCGTAGGCAGCCGGCTCTTCGACCGCCAGGACGAACCGGTCTTCCGGTGCATCACCGGGGCCATCGCTTGCGATTGCGACGGTCACCGCCCGGCTCAGGGGCGGAGTGGACTGAAGCAAGCGGCGCGCCTCGTCCAGCGCTTTCCGATTGGGGACGGCAACGCCGGCAAAGCGGGCGGGGTCGCGCTCGGCGAAACGGCGCACGCCTTCAGGGGATTGCACTATTTCGGACAGGTAGGCGGCAAATGGCTGGGCGTCCGGCATACACGAGGAATGGAGCCGTTCGGTGACCGCGCGTACATCCTTGTCAATGGACGCGAGCCCGGTGGCTTCGAGAGACTCGCGATCGGCTTCGAGCAGCTCTTGCTGTCGCTCGCTGTCGCGCAGCGTCGAGGCGCACTTGCCCCTGGCATTCGCGAGCACCCGGTCGACCGCCTCCGAATCGAGGTCGACCTCACTCTCGCCGGTTAGCTCGAGAATGGTCGAATCAAGGGCCAGAGACCGGCGTTTCTCGTCTCCCTCCCGAACGGTTTCCTGCAAGGATCCGATCTCGCTTGCAGTACGGGAACGCTCGGCCTTGAGATCGCCCTGGCGATCCCGGTGCGCCCGGGTTGCCTCGTCCTTCTCATCGGCCTGTCGGCGCAGATTTTCAGCTTCATCTCGGACCGATCTGGCGGCTTCGGCATGGCGATTGGATGCCGCCTCGGCGCTCTCCCCGGACTCGAGGACCCCCTCCTCCTCCAGCCGCGCACGGAATTCGCGCGCGTGGCCGAGATCCACGTCGATACCAGCGATTATCCGCCGCTCGGCTTGGGCACTTTCATCGTCCGCCGTTCGCTGTTCTTCGGCCTGGCGTGCCGCCGTCTCCAACTCCGCGGCTTCCGCCGTCAGGGACTGATGTCGGTCGCGCATCGCCGCGGCGCGTCGGATGAGCGTCGCTTCGAAGTCGGCCCCAACTCTCCTCAGCAGGTGGCGACGCGGTTCGAGGTCGGCGTGCTCCGCATCGATCGCCTCTCGAAGCGACTCGCTTCGCCTGCGGTCGTCGAGGATCTCCCGCATCAAGACCGCTCCTTGGAGGAGATGCGCTCGCGACTTTGCCTGCCCCAGCTCTTCCTCTCGCGTCCCGGCCAGTGTCTTGGCGGCTTCGTGCCGGCCACGAGCCATCGCGACCATCGCGGAAGCGAACTCGACTCGCGCCTTCCTGCATGCAGCCTCGGCTTGACTTGCGGCGGTCTGGTGCGCCCTCGCCTTTTCCGATAGTGCCTCGGCCCACTGCGAGGCCTGAGTTCCGTGCTCCTTCAGCGCCCCCTTGAGGCCGGCGGCATTCCCGATTCGCCGGGAAACGTCCTCCTGCGCAGCCTGTGCTTCACCGGCGATTTCCACGAACGGAGCGAATCGTTCCTTCAACTGGAACATCGCCTCCCGGCGTCGTTCCAGACGAGGCAAGTCCGCGAGCCTGCCGACATGCTCGGCGAGCACCGCCCGCACCGGGCCGGCCTCCGCCTCCGGCACGGTCATCGCCAGAAACTTCTGCAGGAACTGAGACTCGCTCCGGAAGTCCAGGAAGTCCTCGATGCCCCCCTCGCTTCGGTTGAACTCAACCTGGGCCGCGAGCAGCTCGGTGTCGATCTTCTCTTCAGCGAGCTTGCGCTTCCAATCCGACTGCTTGTCGAAGTTCTGAAAGTTGCCGGGGTGGCTCGAACGCATCGTGTAGAGCCACCGCTGCACATCCTGATGCCCGTTGAGCCGGCCAATCGCCTCGAATCCGGGGAGACCTGGGGCCGGGATGTCGTCAAGTGCGAGACCGGGCGCGCTTCGGAACGCAAAGAAATGTCGATCGAGCTCTCGCTGCCGTCCCTCCCCCCGCGGAACCACCAGTTGGCCGGTGACCAGGCGCTGCGCGTCCAGAAAGCTCGTCTGGCCGCCGGAGAGGTCCCATTCCACGAGGATGAACGCAGGTACGTCGCCGAAATAGTCGCCGAACTTCTGGTTGGAGCGGATCAGCGTCTTCAGGAACCGCCTTTCACTGGGATCGAAGCAGCTCAGCACGAGGGCCAGAAAGGACGTTTTCCCGCCGGTGTTCTCCAGGCTGAACACCGTGTGCGTGGGCTCTCCGGTCTGGGGGTCGGCAAGCTCGATCGTGGTCCCGGGGTAGTACGCCTCGCGCCAGCCACAGTCGGAGAGATGGATACGAGTGATGTACCGCATTCATCCTCTCCCCTGATCGAGGAAGCCGGGCAGGACGGAGGCGCAACGTTCGAACAGCTCGTTGGCGGCAAGCTCACGCACCTGCAGCCGGTAGCGTGGTGTAGGGATATAGGTCTCGCCTTCCGCGGTATCGAGGGTTTGCACCATCCCGTGCCCTTCAAGCTGATTGAGAACGAGCTTGACCATGCCCGCGAGCGACCTCAGCCCCGCGCGCTGGCTGCCGTCGGGACTGGCTTCCGGCAGGCGGGCAAGCTCGCGCCAGGCTTCTGCAAGCCCCGCCTCCGCCAGATCAGGGTCGTCTCCTGCCTTGGCCTCCAGGTGCCCGCAGTGCCCGCGAAGCACCGCCGCAACTCTCGCCGGGGTGGCGGAGACCTCCGCGAAGTCGTCCTGCGCTCCGGTCAGGGCGGCAGAGGTTGGAAAGAAGGTCGCCGCAATCGCGATATGAACGAGAGCGAGCGCTCCGCGCCGCATCTCCCCGAGATCCTGGCGAAGGTCCGTGAGCGTAGCGGCGAAGACACTGTCCGCACCGGAGGGCGCCAGAACGATCGCAAAATCGAGGGCATCGATGACTCTGACACCGAGCATTGGCGCGAGGTCGTTAACGAGTTGCCGGAACTCGGGATTGGCATGCCAGTGCGCCAGCAGTTGTCGATAGTCGACGTCGCCTTGCAGGGCGGAGGCTCGCGGGGACAGGCCCTTGTTGAGGAGAAGAACAGCTTTCTGGGCCTCGCTCAGATGTGTCAGGTCCGCCAACGCTCTGAATCCTTGGCGAGCACCAGATTGTCACCAGCGGCCCGCTTGTGTTCGAGGGTCCCGTCGATTGAAGCGATGACCCCAAGAGGATCGTCCTGAGGGCACCATGACCGAAGCATCAGAAACAGCACGCAGCGCAGAGTGGACTCCGCGAGACCTTGTCGTTCCCCGACGCCGATTGCCGATGCCATGTCCAGGCGGATGCGCGTCGAGATCTCCCGGACCAGCCACTCCTGTGCTTCTCCAATCTCGTCGGCGTCGAATTCGGGCGGCACGCGCTCGATCGCCTCGAAATCATGCTCATCGTGCTCACCGGCGGGGTCCCGGCGGAACCGAGGCTGGGTGACACTCTCGAACAGCATCGCCAGATCGAAAAGCAGCGGCGGCGTAGGGGCTGCAAAGACGATTCCGATCTCGTCGCTCATGCCGGAGACCGCTCTCATCGGCGAGCCAAGCAGAGGAAGGAGAATTCGCTCCTCCAGATCGGGCACGTTTTGCGTACGGCGCGCCCGGAACGCGTTCGTCTGAATCCGGCGGAACTCTTCCGACGCGGTCATGACGCGTTCGAAAAGGGATGCATGACGCTGGCGGCATTCGTCGATCGTGTTCTTGAGATCGACGAGGTGATCCCGCGTGTCGCCGCGTGCATTCGCTACATGCTCCCGGATTGATTCGATGATTGCGGTTTCATGCTTGCGACGTTCGCTCAGATGCGTGCGGGCCTCGTCAAGCTCGGGCAGCACCTCCTCGCTCCAGACAATGCGGTCTGCGGCGCGCCGGACCTGAAACAGCCGGTCTTCAATGAACTGTTGATAGTGGATCGAGCGCATGCGTGCGCGTTGGGCGAGAGTTCGCGCATCCTTGAATCGGCCGCGTTCGACCGCCTTTCGGATCATGATCGCCTCGGCCTCCTGCGCGAACTCGGGCGCCACATCGAGCATCGCGAGCGTCAGGATCTGTGCCCCGGGGGCCAGCTTGTACCTGGGTGATCCGTCGGCGGCGACGGACAGGGCCAACAGCCGGAAGTCGTGAAACGAATAGCGGCCTCGACCGGCATCGTAGTACTCGACGCGGAACGCCTTGTGCCCGTCCCGTTCGTTGGCGAGATAGTCGAGAACCACCTGACCGACCTTGCGGCTCTGCCCGTCGGTCAAGCCCGGCTTCACCCGCGTCGCTTCGGCGGCAACGTGCTCGACGATTTCATCAGGCGAAGCACCGGATTCTACAGCAGAGCGTTCCATGACGAAGTCGATCGCGCTCAGCGCCAGATACTGGACATCCAGTTGGTCGGCGATCGTCGGATCGTCCTTGAAAATCACCCGCCGCTCGAGGGAAAGTCGCGCCACCGGCTCGGCCAGCAGCAGATTGCGCTGTTGGCTCGTCAGGGACTCGCGGGAATTGTCGTCGGAAAGGTTCACGAGAGTGAAAACGAAGGTCGTTCTATCACCAGAGCCGCTACTTTCCTGCTGGATCGGATGTCACAAGCGCGAAACCAACCTTTCGCAGAGGCCGGACCCATGAGGCCCGTCGGGTCGATTTGGGTCATAGTTTAGTGAGGCCGTTGGCCTATAG
The DNA here is from genome assembly GCA_965208105.1 of Candidatus Latescibacterota bacterium. Lineage (GTDB taxonomy): Bacteria > Latescibacterota > UBA2968 > UBA8231 > UBA8231. The sequence goes on along the minus strand of OZ242318.1, from coordinate 3,902,824 downwards.
TTCCTTTAATTCAGGCTATTTGATTTTTTTTTGGGTCGGCAAATCATGAAGTATTAATCCAAGCCAAGCTGATACGTCTCCCATCCAGTAGTCAAAGCCAGTACCTTTCCGTGAACGCTCAATCACTGTGTAACCGGTCTCCTTCTGTGCTAGCAAAACCGCGATACCCATCGCGCCATGTTCAGTGGCAACCTCATGGTCATTCCAGCATCTGAGGGTCTGCTCAGTAACTGGAGGCCAGTCCAAAAAATAGCATCTGTTACTGTATCCTCGGACGCGAAGTTGGACACCCGGTGCGTGGTTCTATGATTCCAAGCATACGCCTCCGGCCTCTGCCAGTGCCATGCCGAAGTTTGGTGTGATAGCCGGACGGCCATTGCCAAGGCAATTTAAGTCCAGCATAATGGAGAGTACAAATTCCTCAGATAGGTAGCATCTTAGATGGTGAAATTTTTCACAATTAGTAGAAATAGGCTTTATTTTTTGGTCGGTGGGATTTGTTCTAGGTGGGATGGTTTGCTTATATTGGAAGCCCCGCCAGAAAAAATTCCTTTTCCAGCGGGGCTTCTCTACATAACCGAAGCTATGCTATCACTGACGGCACGGTTTCGGCCCATTTCGCACCACCTCCTTTCTCGTGAAGGAGTCACTGAGGCCAGGGTTCCTCCAAGCCCTGGCCTTTATATTGGTAGAAGAACGAGAGTTCTGGTCTAAAAATCAAGTTCTTGCCTCTCTTTTTAGCTCTCCGTATCTTCTCTTCGCCAATGCTCTCTGCAACCCCTGGTATCTGTCGGGTATCCGGTGAAATAGAATAGCCTATTACGTCTTCAGGTCGCTCCTGAGGGCAGGGTAAATACACTGGAACAGTCCCGTATCAATTGCGAGAGTGTTGGCAAGTGCCCGGCTTATTTTGTGTTTCTCTCAGGACACTTGCCAACAGCTTTCTCTTGTTCGTTGCAGCCCTTGCGGCGAGCTGTTTAGAGGTTAAAGTTCTGCATTGTGCATAGTAGCAGGAGCGCAGGTTTTGCCGCCTGCGCTCTATTACTCTCATCCTTTGCCAGGAGGAGGCTATGCGCAAGCCAATCCCCCACATATTTACCCTGATGTGTTTTCTTGGGGTTGGATGTTCCGGCGACACGCTGGTATGTCCAACCGTAGAACCTGAGCAGCCCCAAGTCTCAATCGATCCAGGTCCAGCTGAAGAACCGGATGAGCTTGTAGGAACTTGGGTCTACGATTCCACGGAAGGCAATACGGGTTACATGGGAGTGCGAATTATAGGACCTGAGACATGGACCTATAAACGCATTTACAGAAGGGAGGATGCCAGCCTTTTTCTACTCTCTCTTTCAAAAGGAACCTGGGAGAGACAGACAAAAAACTCTGTCCGCATTGTCATTCACGAATACAAAGGCCGTGATATAGGCGTCAAAGAATGGGCCGTAGAATGGTCCTGCTGTCGCGTCTTTGAGCAAAGCTACATCATGTTCGAGGATTGCATGGTGCTTCTTGAAGAAGGAGGAACTACAGCAGACGAAGATGCCCATTGCAGGGGGGAGGACATACTAGTCAATGAATGATCTGTGGAACGAAAATGTAAATTTGTTGATCGTTCTGGCGCTAAAGGTTTGCTATTGGCAGGCCCAATTATTAAGTTCATTTCCTAAGAGAAAATTTGCGGGAAGCCAAAGAAAGGAGGAGCAGTAGGCAAACTATGTAAAAACAACCCATCACATGGAGGAGCGTGGCATGGTGCAACAACATCATGAGATTGGGCTTAATGTCCTTGTTTTTAGAGAAATAAGCCTGTCACATGGATATGACGGCTGGATCGTGCAAGGTCTTGAGCACGACATAGCCGCACAAGGACGGACCCAAATAGAGGCAATTAATAGATTCGCTTCCGTCCTTACTTGCCAAGCAATGTTAGATATTCAGAAAAACAAGGTTCCGCTTTCGGACTTTAAACCTGCTCCCGATATTTTTCGGGATAAGTTTAATGTAGCTCAGCATATGCATGCAGATTATACTTTCCCCACTTCTGACAAAATTCCTTTCCCTTTTCAAGCAACGGCAAAAAATATGCGAGTTTATGCTTAACTAAAGGGAAAAAATGGCCTGTCCTTTTGTTCCTCTGCCAACCTTCAAAGAATTTTGCTCTGAATTGACTGTCAACCAAGGATGTATTTACCATCTTGATTCTCATATCCCCTATTTAAGTAGATATGATGGGGGTTACAGCTTGACCTATCCTGTGGTCATGGAAGATGATGAAGTAATGGGGCCAGGACAAATCAGGTCAGTTTGCTCCCACCTAGGAATTGATATGAGCGTATTTGGTTTTCACTAGGGGTTAGGATAACCCAACACATTCGCCCAGGGCTTCGGTCCTGGGCGATTTTATTTGAAGCAGTTATGCAGGAAAGCCTGAAAGCTGTTGTCGATATTTCGGTGGTTGTATTTCCAGCAGGCTTCTCCGATAAACAGAGGCATGTATTGCTTTGAGTAATGGTGATGAGTGCCATACCAGGCCCGCTTGATGAGGCTCCAAAAGCCTTCGATGGTGTTGGTGTGGATTCTCCTGTCCAGCTCGTCCACGTATTCCTGGCGATGATCTATGGTCGTATGCGGCATCATCCTTCCAGCCATCCTATAGGCAGGATACTCGTCAGTAACTAAGGCGCTCTTGGCGATCTCCACTTTCTCCTGGATGAAGTTGAGTAAAGTTCGGCCCTTGGTGTCGCCGGTTACTTTCGCCCTCACTCTTCCCTTGCGCTCCACGGCTCCTATCACTGACGCTTTGCGGGTCCCGCGGCCTGCCTTGTTGTTCTTGCCTTTATATCTGGGCTTCCCACCAACATAGGTTTCGTCCATCTCGATAATGCCCTTCAGCAACTCGCCCTCTTCCGTAGACATGGCAGATCGGATACATTGCTGCATCCGCCAGGCCGTCTTCTGGTTCAGTTCGAGATCCCTGGCGAGCTGACAAGACGACAAAGACTTCTTCGCATCGGCCATCAACGCGATGGCTAGGAACCACTTTTGCAGCTCGATGTGTGTGCCTTGAAAGATGGTCCCTGAAAGTACATTGAAGCTGCTGGTGCATTCATGGCAGTTCCAGCGCCCTACCAGCTCGTTCTCTGCCTTTCTTGCCACTCTTTCGCTCTGGCAGAAAGGGCAGCTCGCTTGCTTCGGCCAGCGTATGGTTTCAAGGTAGGTAATACAGGATATTTGGTCGGGGAACTGTTGGAAGACGGTTATGAGGTTCATGGCTTATTCTCCTTTGCTTTTATAAATATAGCAAAACATTGGAGATAGATCAAGCCTAAAATTACTAATACCGAAATTTTTTTCCGTAGTCTTCGGCAAAGCGACAAATAGGCTCGCCTCAGCTTGCGGAGGTGCTTTATTGGGAACAATTACGGGGTTCTCCCGTTTCTGGACAAGGGATTCCGGGTCGAAAAATGGCGCAGGTTCGGCTAACTCCTTACTGAAGCCGCAAGTCCTCCGAGACCTCGGCAAGCAAATCCTTGATCTTCTCCAGCGCCTTCGGGCTTGGGGCGGTCGCTCCTCCCACCTCGATGCCGACCGTAAACCTGAGCTCATTTCCAACGGCGGCCTTTAGCAGCTCCGGCATCTGACCAGCAAGGTCCTGGATCTGGTCGGCCTCCAGAAACCGCCTCGGCACGTGGCGAAGTCCGGGACCCGCCTCCCGATCCGTAGAGGGGTCTCTCCCTTTCGCGAGCCCCGTCGACAGGGACCTGGAGAATCACGTGCTGGGCGCCGGCCAAGTCGCACGGCCATTCGCGCTGTCCGTGGTCAGCTCGATCCAGCGCGCCCCGATGGCCGACGCGATTGCTGACCGCACCGTGGTCCAGGGCAGATTGGCGCCCAGTTTGGTGGAGAGGGCAGTTGCAAGGGCGAGAGCATTGGCCTTGCCGTCCCTCCAGGCGTCGGGGACCGACTCGGCCATCAACTCGGCAACCTCGATCGGCTCAGGCCGCGGCCGTGAGGATTCCCGCCGGCACCGGCTCGTCGAGAATCGAGGCGGGACCGCTCATCAGCCACACGAGTCCCTGCTCGACGGCCTGCGAGATGGCGGGCTCCACGTGAGCAGGCTCGCATTTGGGGATGACCAGGATCTCCTCGTACCCCTCCCGGGGCAGACTCACCGTATGGCCTCCGGCGAAGTAGTCGTAGACGTACTGCACACTGATTTCCTCGTTAGGCGGCGTCCAGCCTCCGACACGACTACCAGTTTTCGTACTGCTCTGCATCCGCCATTTTGCTATCCAGAATCGTCACTCCCCCACCATCGCAGCAGCAAGGCGGTCCAGGAGCTCGTCGTCGGCCGGCAGCAGACCCGAGGCCGGCAAACGCCGCAGCAGGTCCACCCAGCGGTCGTTCTGCGCCTGCGCCCGTTGCAGGTAGGGCACAGCCTCCTCCTCGCGTCCCTCGGAAATCAGGGTCACACCCACCCAGAACGGAGCCTCGCCGCCCGTTGCCTCGTCGGGCACCAGTTCGGTCGCGGCGCGGTAGGCATCCATGGCCGCCTCCATGTCCCCCGCGGTCACCAGTTCGTCGCCCTCGTTGAGCTTGTGGTAGGCGCGCGCCAGACGCACCAGGCGGCGCAGCTCTGCCACTGGCTCGGGATGGTCTTCCACGCGCAGGTCGAACACGCGGTCCACCCACGGCCGGCCCGTATCCTCGGCGGAGACCACGAGGATAGCCGCCGACTGCCGGCCGCGCAGGTCGCCTCCCTCGGCCTCGGCGGCTTCCAGGGCCGCGAGCAGCCGCTCGGCCAGGTCCCCCTCGGTATTTTCGTAGGCGTTCGCCATGGCCGGCCAAACGCTGTCCCGGTCCATCAGGTTCGCCTGAACGCTGTACTGGGCACCGGCCTGGTGGCCGGCGGCGGCAATGGCGCGCTTGCCCGTGTGGACAGCCACGTTTCCCTCGGCGTCGACCATGGCAACCTGCCGCACCGCGGCGTCGGCATCCCCCGCGAGCAGGGCGGTGAGCGTCTCCTCAGCCGTCTTGCCCATGGCCATCAATTCCAGGCCGAGGGGACCATAGGCCGGGTCGACGAGGGACTGGGTAGCTACGGCGCCGACGCCGGGGCGGGCCCACGGAACGATGGGACCCACCGAAAACCAGTGAGACTGGACCGCAACCCCGAGCTGTCCGCTGATGGAGTCGCGGGCGACGATGGAATAGGTAGCCACGGGTCGCCGCCAGTCGGGTGCGTCGGCCGCAGCTATCTGGGCCGTGGCGAGAATCAGCATGAGTAGGCGCATGGTTACTGAATTTACTTGCATGGCAGCCGCTCCCCTACCGCCTTGAGGTCGGCCCATGCGGTGCGTTTCCCCGGGTCCAAAGTCAGACCCTGGCACAGTTCAGCCGGGTCGGTCGGGATGCGGGTTCGATTCCTGGCACAGGTCTGCCTCTTTCTTCTTTTACCTCTCAGGTATCATCTGAAATGTCAGCGAGTTGGGCAAGGCCCTGACCGGGGCCGGGCTCGAGCGCTTCGGCTAGCGCCAATCACCTGACGACTTTTCGGTGCGTGGACAAACGATTCATCAGAGACCCTGCTGGTCCCTTGCCTTCGCTGTCATCGAACTGCATGGTATCGTTATCGATGCCTTGGTATTTTATACATCGGGACGCCCGCGAAAATGCAGTTTACAACCGCCACGAATCGTTTTTGCAATTGACCAGGATTGGCTGATTCCCACTGAAATGTCCGGCTCCGAACACACCCAGCCCGGCCACGCGGAGGTGGCGAGGCTCACCGCCGAGCAGAGGGGGAAGTATGCCCGCGACGGCTGGGTCGTGGTGCCTTCACTCTTCACCGCCGACGAGTGCGACGGGCTCATCCGGCACATGGACGCCGTGCACGCGGGCGAAATCACGGTCGAGGGAATCGTACCTCCGGCGGCAGGCGCCGGCCACCTCATCGACACGGACCAGTGCCACATCCATGACCCTGTCTGCCGCGCTTTCCTGCTGCACCCGAAGCTGCGCGCACCGCTCAAGGATGTCCTGAGCGGGGAAGAGCCCGAGGGCATCAAGAGCCACTACTGGTGGAAGGGCAGCCAGTGGTCGCAGAGCTGGCATAGCGACGGGACCCGACTTCCGGGCTGCATCGGAGTGTGGATTCCGCTCGTGGACGTGGACGAAGAGATCGGCACGCTCGCGCTGCAGACAGGCGGCCACCTCCGCCGCAAGCTGCACCACGACGACCTCCGGCCGGGAAAGTGGGCCGGCTATCGCACCCACTCGGGCGACCCGGAGCTGGATGCCAGGCTGAGGAAGGAGGTCTTCGAGGAGAACGAAGCGGCAGGGGCGGAGGAGGTGCGCATCGTGGCAAAGAGGGGGACAGCCGTGATCTTCGACGGCCATTTGTGGCACCGGGGGTTGATGGGGCGCGACCCGGCCGTCTTTCGCCAGGTCTACGCATGCCACTACATCTCCAGCGGCTTCAGGGAATGGCCGCACGTGTTGTGGGAACGCCTGAGCTTCGACGGGACCGCGCGCTGGTCCACCGGCGACGAGCCGACGCCGGCTGCCCGCCACAACGCGCGGCTGCCGCGGCATCCGGCCATGGAGTTCAGCAGCTCGAGCAAGCACCCGTCGCTCCTGCCGACGCGCAGGGATGCTCCTCTGCAGATTCTCAGCAGGGAACAGGCGGAGGATATGGACCTGCGGGGGTTCACCGTGGTCGAGGATGCCTTCAGCGCTGCCGAGATAGGGCCGCTGCGGGACGAGTTCGATCGTCTAGAGCGCAAGAGTTTACGGAGCCTCGAAGCCAGGGAGCAGCAGTGGTCGGGCGCGCTTGCGAGTGCCAACCGGATCACCTTCACGAGCGGGCTTGCCCGGCAGTCGGGGCTTGCGCGCTCGTTCTGCGCCGGTCCGTTCTTCCAGAAGGTTTGCCACGACGTGCTCAACTGCGACGATGCGCGGCTCTACCGCGAGCATGCGATCTACAAGAAGCCCTGCCCCGGCCGGGTCTTCCCCTACCATCAGGACATCGGCCTCACCTTCATCGAACCCCTGCAGTACCTGACCTGCTGGGTCGCGCTCAACGATGCCACCGGGAAAAACGGCTGCCCCTGGTTCGTGCCGGGGCTCTTCCGGCGAGGGCCGCTGCGCCACGAGTTCGATGAGAGCAAGGGTGGCTGGACGATCGGCGGCCTTCGATGCGAGGACGCCGTCTGTGTGCCGGTCAAGGCGGGCTCGGTGGCCATCTTCTGGAGCCTGACCCCGCACATGGCTGGGGCCAACAACACCGATTGTGTGAGCAAAGCCTACATCTGCCAGTATGTTCCCGATGGGTATGACGACAGAATCTGGGACAAGGATGCCAACGGCGGGCGCGGCGGCCCCATGAAGGCAGACTCCGCCGGGAAGGCTGCCGTGGACGAGGCCAGGAACTTCCTGGTGTTGAAAGGAGCGAAGGGCTGCCGCCACCCTCGCCCGCCAGGATGTGAAGCAGATGAACGAATCGCGTGACTACGATAGCTGCAAACCTGCCTCCGCCTCCCAAGTTCAGGACCTGCAACCCATCCCCGACCGATTGGTCGTCCTGACCTTCGATGACGGCAACAAGTCAGATATCACCTATGTTGCACCGTTGCTCAAGCGTTACGGTTTCGGCGCAACCTTTTTCATCACCGAGGGTCTCAACTTTCTCAAAAACAAGGCGCACTACCTGACATGGGAAGAGGTCAGGGAGCTGCACGATGCCGGTTTCGAAATCGGCAACCATACACGCCATCACAAGAATGTGAACAACCAAACGAGCGAAGAAATTCTCGCCGACCTGCAGCACATCGATTTGCGTTGCAAGGAGCACGGCATCCCTGAACCCCAGACATTCTGTTATCCAGGTTACTCCAACGGAGCTGAAGCTGTGAAAGTTCTAACCGGGAAAGGGTTGCTCTTTGCGCGGCGCGGCGTCGCGCCGGAGTTTCCTTATGACTCAGAGGGAGGACGAGGACCCGCGTACGATCCGGCGAGACACCATCCGCTGCTCATCCCGACAACAGGTGCCGCGGGACCACACTGGGAAATTGATGACCTGCTGTGGGCGATTGAACAGGCGAGGGATGGAAAGATAGCCGTCTTGACCTTCCACGGGGTACCTGCACTCGACCACCCCTGGGTCAACACGGAACCAGAAACATTTGAAACCTGCATGGACTATCTGTACGGCAAAGGCTGCACTGTCATTCCCCTGCGCGACCTGGCAAAATACGTCGACCCGATTCAGGGCCGGAACCTTCCATGCTATTACTGAATCGATGGAATTTCTAGCTCATCATCGATGAGTCCTGTATTTTTCCAGCCAACGGCAAATGAAGAACGCGCGGCTTCTCGGCGACACATACGAATCGCCTCCATGCTGCTGAGAGCGCGCCCCTTCACACCGACTGGGGCTCGTAGCGCTGGACGTCAATCTCGTCTGCCCGAGCACGCATCTGCGAGGCGTCGTACCAAGCCTGCATCCTCAGCAGCAGGTCCATGCTCACCTCGAAGGCCTTCTCGATGCGTAAAGCCATCTCTGCCGACAGGGCCGCGTTGCCGTTCAGCAGGGCCGAGAGTGTCGCCCGGCGGACTCCGAGAATCCGGGCCGCCCTCGTTACGTTCAGTCCCAACTCGTCGATGACCTCCGCACGGATGAAGTCGCCCGGATGCGAAGGGGTCATGTTGACGTTGATACCATCGGTATCCATCAGTGGTAATCCTCCAGGTTCAAGGTGCAGAACTACGGACTTTTTCCAATTACCCCTTGAGTATATCGGCGATTTCCGCATTGCCTTCACGCAAAGCCATGTCGAGAGGCGTCTCCCCTTCATAGGACTGAAACAGCACCCTCTTGAATTTGCCCAGTGGCCAGACTAGTGATGTAACTTCAGACGTCCATTCGGTGAACTGCTCCGGCTCACTCCTTCGGCTGACCGTTTTCAGCGACGGGTTGGCACCGTGGTCGAGCAACATCCGCACCATCCGCTGGTTGCCCAGCCTGGCGGCGAAATGCAGCGGTGTCTCCCTGCCGTACTCCACGAAATGCTCGTTGTCCATGATGGGTTCGTCATCAAGTCCGCTCAGTGCCTGTGCGTTGACATTTGCTCCCGCCTTGATCAGGATGTAGGCTTGCGCCAGATGGGTGTCGTCATCGTGGCGGGACTGAACATGGAGTAAGGTTTCGCCGTTGTAGGGCCATGCGAAATCAGGATCCAGTCCGTTTTCCGCCATGAGTAGAAAAGAATCGAAACCGGTGACGCCAGCGCCATGAAACCCAAGGTAGGATGGTTGATTGATGTCCGTTCCTTTACTCAGGAGATATCGGTTGATTTCATAATCGTCGCTAGGCCAATGCGTGCCGAGGTCCCCGTTGTTCAGGTCCGCACCTGCCTCTACAAGGGCCTTGACTTTGTCCAGACTTTTGTGGTGGACACTGGCACAGTAAAGCGGTCCCCACTGCCGGATTTTCCCCTTCGACAAGGTGTGATTCACTCTTACCTCTACGAGTTCCGGCGCTTCAGCGAGCATCAGTCGAACAGTCTCTGCATCCGCTGTCTCAAATTCTGTCTGCCAACGTTCAATGAGTTCCGGGTTCATTGCGTCTCCTCGTCGTGATCGAAGACTGCAACTGCGCGTTGATTTGGGAAAACCTCACCGCGGGGAGCCGTGCTGCGGCCACTCCCCCGGAGCCGCGATGCTGTCCACCAGGGCCCTGCGCTCGAAGGCCTTCTCCACCAGCGGCAGGGCGTTGCGCTCGGTCTCCCACAGCTCCACCGCCGGATACTCGTCGGCGATCAAGGTCAGCCTCAGGTAGTCCTCCCCCCAGTTGACGATGACGTCGTCGACGACGCCGTTGCGCCCGCGCTCGAGGTTTTCCGCCAGCCGGAGAATGGCGGCGAGCCGGGTGAGGATGGCGAGATCGTCGGCACCGAGCAGGGCCTCGTAGCTAGAGATGTCGGGGGCGCCCTTGCGGTGATAGCGCGCCAGCAGTCCGATCAGGGCGATCTCCCGCGGTGAAAAGCCGGCCAGCCCGTTGTAGTGGATCAGCGTCTGCGTGTGCTTGTGGTGGCCCTGGTAGGCGATGACGGTGCCGAGGTCGTGCAGCAGGGCCGCCGCGTCGAGCATCTCCCGCTCCCCGGCGCCGTACCCGTGCAGCGGGGCCAGTTGGTCGAAAAGGCGTCCGGCGAGGTAGCGGACGTGGTTGGCGTGCTGCTTCTGGTAGTCGTAGTTGCGGGCGATGTTGAGGACGCTGAAGCGGCGGACGTCGGGGATGACGGGGAAGCTCAGGTGCTGCCAGAAGTGCTCGAAGAAGAGCCCCTCCCGTAGGCCGCATGCCGAGATCGTCAGGACGTCGAGGCCCAGGCGGTCGAGAAACGCGGCCAGCACCAGGGCCCCGGCGTGGATGATGTCGGCCCGGTCCGGGCTGATGTCGGTCAGGGCCTGCCGCTCCTTGAGGTCGCAGCGGCAGAAGAGGTCGATGGACTTCTCGACCGAGTCCCGGGTGAGGCGAAAGCCGTGCAGGGTGTTCAGAGGATAGCGCTGCCTCGCCGCTTCGATCTTGGCGAGGTTGCGGATGGTCCCGCCCAGTCCCACCAGGGCCTCTGGCTTGCCGAGCCACGCTATAGAATCCAGCTGCGACTCGATCTCCGCCTGGAGGGCCCGACGCTCTTTCGGCGCCATCGGGTCGGAGCGCACGAAGCGCTCGGTCAGAGCGAGGGCCCCGAGGGTGCGAGCTTCCCCGCGAACGTAGCGCCCGTCCCGCACCTCGCTGACCTGTGCGCTGCCGCCCCCTATGTCGAGGACCAGGCCGTCGCGCAGGGTGACGTCGTTGAGGGCGCCGACGGTGCTGTAGTAGGCTTCGCGCTCTCCGTCGAGGACCCGTAGATCGAGACCGACCTCGTCGCGCACCCGGCGCACGAAGGCGCGCCCGTTGGCGGCCTCGCGCACGGCGCTGGTCGCCGTCGACAGCACGACCTCGGCCCCGGTGCTCTCGCAGAAGCGCTTGAACAGCCTCAGGGTGGAGATCGCCCGGGCCGCCGCTGCCTCGTCGAGCCCCTTCTTGGTCATGCCCTGGCCCAGCCGCACGACCTCGCGGATCTCGTCCTGCAGGCGGTAGGAATACCCGGGAATGGCGGCGATCAGAACCAGGCGGGCGGTGTTGGACCCCAGGTCGATCACCGCGACGTGATTGGGTGGAGCGTTCATGCCGGCTTCGTCAACCTTTCGGGATAGTGGTCGGACGGCGCCCGGTCAGGGGTTGCCGTCTGGAGATGTGGCGGGAAATGACGTTCCATGTTGTGGCGTTACCCTCGCAGGCGGGGTTGCGGTTCAGCCGGCGGCCTGGACGGGTTGGTGGGACTTGAGGAAGTCGCGCACCTGGTTAATGGTTGCGGCCTTTATGTCCTCGGCCTCTTTCCAGGGATATGGCGTTACCTCGGCCCTTGGGGCCAACTCCACCAGGTCCACAGCGGCCTCCAGCGAGTGGGAGGGGGTGTCGTCGGGCATGACCAGCAACGGCGTCTGGCAGGAACGGGCGAAGTCCCGGGAAACGCAGTACATGAAGTCGGGCTGCACCCGGTACAGGTTGTGGAGGTACTGCTCGACGATATCCATGGTAACGTCGGGCCGCTGGGAACACAACTCGGGGCCCCAGCTGTCGTGTCCGGAGTTGTACATAGAGTCCGGTGTGGCGCTGCTGTGCCCGACGGGCTGGCAGAGCACGGCGGCAAAAATGCGCTCGGGGGCGCGTTCAACGAGCTTCATCGCAAAGGGGCCGCCGATGCAGTAGCCCATGAAAAAGAACTCCCGGATCCCGAGGTGGTCCATCAAACCGAGCTGGTCGTCGGCGAAGGCTCCCCATGGGTCTTCGACCTGGATCGGTCCGGTTGACTGGCCGCCGATGGCGTTGCGCTGATCCATGGTGAGGCAGCGGAAGTCGTCCTTGAACACCTCCATGGCGTTGAATACCTGCCTGGGCCATCCGCTCATTATGGAGTTCAACCCCCCACCGGGTGTCACCAGCAGGGGGAATCCGGAGCCAACCTCCTCATAATGGATGGTGACGTCGCCCTTGGTATAGAACGGCATTGTTATTTCTCCTCGCCCAATCTGATTCCAGCATCTTGGAAAAGCGGGCGTGGGAGGGCGTCGCCAGACCCCTCACAAAAGGAGCCGGCTTACCTCCCCTCTCTTCCCTTCACCTTATCTGTCTCCGACCGAAGAATAGCCGTAGTAAAATGAAAAATAACCTTTTCCTTCTCGACATCCCACAGCATTACCCGGCCGTCAACTCCATATTCTCTAATGGCCAGGACGGGGCTGATGGGGGAAAACTCAAGATCAGTGATTGGAATCCCATAAAAAGAAAATTCATTCCAAAAATCTATAGAGTTTCCGCCCCGATAATTCCATAGCTCCACCCCTCCCCGGAAACCCCCTCCAGCCATTAATTGAGAGTAGTAGTCATGTTCATAGATGGGAGAGATGGCCAGTGCATTTATTCCACTTGCCCGGCTTCTTAGGTGAGACCAGTGATCTGAATTCCTATTCCAAGGCTCAATCAAAATTTCGCCATCTGAATATCCTATTACCAAATCATATCCTCCTCCATGGGCTAATGCAGTGATCTCATGCCCACAACATCCCCCACCTTCAATTCTTTCTTCCAGCTTCAAATCCCACACGCCCACTGAATTGTAATAATCATACGTGTCATCTTGATTTCTATAAATATTGGTTCCGAGTGTGAGCATGAACTCTGTCCCAAATCTTCCTGGATTAGGGCTATAGGATATTCCCAAATATCCATACTGGAAGAATATGTCTCTTACGCTCCAGGTATAGGCCTCAATCACCCCACTGGAATTACCTGATTTGTTCCAAAACCTGATTGTACCATCCATGCCTCCACTGGCAAGATATATGTTGTCAAAAGGACTGAAGGATAATGAGGATATGGCCCCCGCGTGCCCGGAAGAAGAAAATATATTTTCCCCGCTTTTCGCATTAACAACAGATACATTTCCTTGCCCGTCTCCCACGGCCAGATGAAAATCAGAGGGCGAAAAAGCAATTGTGTGAATATCTGGATGTGGGATGACCATATTGCCTTCTCCACTGAGTGCATCAAACACCCATACCCCTCTTCTACTTCTTATGGCTAGCAATGAGCCATCATATGAATAGGAAACTCCTCCTGAATGAGGAGGCGCATCATAAGATAGAAAAGGGAGATCGCAGAAGATTTGAGGATCAGTTTGAGGTTCAGGAGGACCAATTGTCTTCTCAGAATTCTGGCAAGAAATCAGTAGAATAAGGCAAAAAAAGAGAAATATTTTCATTTTTTAACTCCAATCTTTAAAGATAAGGAGATAGTCTTGACAATCTTGCCGGAATCATATAATACAATATTTAACTGATTGAATTTAATTTATTTATGGAACTTTTAACAGTCGAAGTCCGGAACGCACCCAGCCGCCGGGTCGAACTTCCTGAAAATCGTCTGTCGGTCCTCAGACCGCGATAGCAACATCCACCTTCCCTCCCCCTGCCATGATGGCACGAACCCGGGCCATCGGTTATCTTTGTCCCTGCCTGGAAATACCTGATACTTTCGCCAACCATACCCAAACCATTGACGATAAACAGAATCCTTTCCAATAACCCCCCTACCAATCCGGAGTGCGCGGCACCGGAGCCTTTCTTCCTCCAGGAGCCGGACCCAGGCCGCGGAGGCGGCGAATGACCGGACCGAGCCTGTGAGCGACCGCGATCGCCCCCTGGTGGCCCCGGGCAGACTGCTGCTCGACCGGAAAGTGCCCATGCGGGACGGCGTCGAGCTCTCGGCCGACATCTGGCTGCCTCCCGCGGGAGAGGGACCCTGGCCGGCCCTGCTGCTGCGCACGATCTACGACAACCAGGAAGGGCGCTACATCGCCTGGGCCAGGGGATTCAACGACTCCGGCTACGCCGCCGTCATGCAGGACTGCCGCGGGCGCGGCGACTCCGACGGCGCCTGGGACCCCTACATCTGCGAGCTCCACGACGGCTACGACACCCACGAATGGGTCGGGCGCCAGCCCTGGTGCGACGGCAACGTGGGGACCTTCGGGCTGTCCTACCCGGGCTTCACCCAGTCCCTCCCCGCGACCCTGCGCTCGCCCTATCTCAAAGCCGTGGCTCCCATCGCCTCGCAGCAGGACAACTACGGCCACCACCGCATCGACGGGGTAATCCATCTAGCGGTCAGCCTGACCTTCATCAACATGGTCGGCCGCTCGATGCAGTTCCCCTCCATGCAGCAGTTCGACCAGCACGAACTGTTCAAGCACCTGCCCATCGCCGACGCCTTCGAGGTGGTGACCTCGACCCATCCTTACTACAAGGGCGTGCTCGACCACGAGGACTACGACGAGTGGTGGAGCCGCTACAGCCTGCGCCATCGCTACGGCGAGGTGGAAGTCCCCGCCCTCTTCATCACCGGCTGGTACGACTCGCTGCTGCACGAAAACTTCAAGCTGTTCAACGGCTGGAGCAGGAACGCGCGGACGGAAGCCGCCCGCAAGCGCACCAAGCTGATGGTCGGCCCCTGGAGCCACCAGGTCGCTCCCTGGGGCCGGATTCCCCTCGGGGCCAACGGCGAGTACCAGGAGCGCACCTTCGGAATCTCCGCGGTCCGCGACATCGTCGACCTGCACACGCGCTGGTACGACCAGCGGCTCAGGGGCATCGACACGGGGATAGACGGCGACCCCCCCATCGAGCTCTTCGTCATGGGGGAGAACCAGTGGCGCTTCGAGAACGAATGGCCCCTGAAGCGCACCGAGTGGACCAGGTTCTACCTGCACGACGAGGGTGGAGAGGGAGGAAATGACGGCCGCCTCTCCGTCGAGGCCCCGTCCGGGGACCAGCCGCCGCACCGGTTTCTCTACGACCCCAACGATCCGGTGCCGTCATGGGGCGCCCAGTACCAGAGCTGCGATCTGTGCGGCCCCCGCGACCGCCGCGAGATCGAGCGGAGGCCCGACGTTCTGACCTTCACCACCGAGCCGCTGCCCAGCGGCCTCGAGGTGACCGGCCCTGTCTCAGCCCTGATCTTCGCCTCCTCCTCGGCGGTCGACACCGACTTCACCGCCGCCCTGGTGGACGTGAATCCCGACGGCGCCGCGATCATCCTGTGCGAGGGCATCGCGCGCGCCCGCTTCAGGAACGGCACCGCGACCCCGCAGATGATGAGTCCGGGCGAGGTCTGCCCCTTCCGCATCGACATGTGGGATACCTCCAACCTCTTCGGCGCCGGCCACCGCCTCCGCCTGGAGATATCCAGCTCCAACTTTCCGCGCTACAACCGCAACCTGAACAGCGGCAACCCCATCGCCACCGACAGTGAGATCCGGGTCGCCCACCAGACCGTCTACCACGATGCCATGCGCCCATCCTGCCTGATCCTTCCGGTGATACCGCGATGATCCGGTCCGCGGCATCTCAGCCCCTCCGGGGCATATACAGGGAGACCGGTGAATGCCTGGGAGGGACCAGACGGGTTCGACGCGGTCGAATGGATCTCCGCGAAGCAATGGTGCACCGGCAAGGAGGAGCCCTGGCCTTGCAGATGGAGAATATGCTGATCGAGCGAAATCAAGGAAGCCTTGGTGCCGGACCGTGGTCGAGCTGGGCCTGCGCGGCCGGGCTCGCGTTGCTCTGCCTCGTCCTCGGGGCTTGCGCTGAGAACAAGAACGAGATGGCTTCCGCTCCGATTGGCGAGCAGAAGACGATTCACGTGCGCGCTTCCCTGCTCAACGAGGTGTGGACCCCGCCGCCCTGGTCTCACCGCAACGACGGACACTGGCCCCAGTGGTGGTTCATCTACGACCGCCTGATCGAGAACAACGAGAGGCACGAGGCCGAGTTTCCCAACCTCGCCCGCAGCTGGGAAGCGTCGGCGGACGGGCGGCGCTACACGTTCTACCTGCGCGACGACGTGCGCTGGCACGACGGCAGTCCCTTCACGGCGCGGGACGTGGAGGCCACCTTCCTCTTCATCCTGGACGGCTATCTCACCGATTCCCCCCAATTCAGCCAGTTCCTGACCCTCGAAGGCCTCGAGGAGTATCGCGCCGGGGAGGCGAAACACATCGCCGGAATCCAGGTCGTCGACGACCACACCATCCGCTTCGATCTGAAGAAGCCGGTGGCCTTCTTTTTGAGCAACATGGGCCGGGTCTCCATGCTGCCGCGGCACCAGTTGGAGATGGTCGGCGAGAGCAGCAAAGTCGAAGGCCACCGCGTCTGGCGCGACCCCGGAGCCATCGGCACCGGACCCTTCAGGCTCGTCGAGACCGTCCCTTTCCAGTTCGTGCGCCTGGAGGCCTACGATGACTATCACCTGGGAAAACCCAGGATCGACGCGGTGATCATCCACGCCAAGGAATCCGCCCTGGCCGCCGGCAACGGCGAACTGGACCTGGGCGACGCCACCCCCAGCGCCGCCGAGGAGATCGCCCGCATGGCGCACATGGAGATACTCGCCCGGCCCGGCATCAACCGCACCTCGCTGACGGTGAACGTGGCCGCCCCCGCGCTGCGCGACGTGCGCGTGCGCCGCGCCCTGCTGCACGCCATCGACCGCAAGACCATCGCCGAGTCCCTGTTCGGCGCCTACGGCGAGGTGAAGGTGCCCAACGGGGTCATGCCCGACTACGGCTGGCAGCACCCGGGCCTCCCACCGGTAGACTACGACCCCGAGAAGGCGCGGACCCTCCTGCGCGCGGCGGGATGGGACCCCCGGACCTCGTTGAAGCTCCTCATCCGGGACATCGACATGGCCGGCATCCGCCTCGACGTGGCGACCATCGTGCAGGGCTACTGGAAGGAGCTTGGGGTGGAAACCGAGATCGAACCGGTGGAAGCGGCCATCATCGTCGAGCGCATGGTCAAGGGAGAATACGACTTCTACGTGGGTGGAGCCGCCGCCCTCCTGCCCTTCGATCTTTTGCGCTTTCGCAGCGGCAGCCCCTCGCCGGCGGCCTTCGGATACTCCAACCCCGGGGTGGACGAGATCGTGAACAAAATCGGCGACACCTTCGATCACGGGCAATTGCGCCCGCTCTACCATCAGCTGCAGGAATATATCTGGGAAGACGTGGCCACCATGCCCATCGTCAACCCCACGGTGCTGGTGGCCAAGAGCAGGAGGCTGCGCATCGGGCCGCTGACCATCAACAACAACCTTCCCATCGGCACCTGGTGGCATCAGTGGGAAATCGTCGAATAGTTCGCTGCGGCAGCAGGGGAACCCGGCCATCCGGAGACAGGACCGAATCGGCGGCGGAGAGGAAACATTTGCAGTGAAAAAGGATAAGGGAAAGGGTAAATCAAGGGTGATGGCATGGGCGCCGGGATTGCTCCTCTGCGCCGCGCTGGCCGCCTGCTCCGGTGAAGATGGAGGGCCGGCCGCCACCTCCGGACAGGCGCGGAAGACCATCCACGTGCAGGCGGCCCTGCTCAACGAGGTGTGGACGCCGCCGCCCTGGTCCCATCGCAACGACGGGCATTGGCCCCAGTGGTGGTTCATCTACGACCGCCTGGTCGAAAACAACCAGCAATACGAGGCGGAGCATCCCAACCTTGCCCGGAGCTGGGAGGTGTCCCCCGACGAGCTGAGCTACACCTTCCATCTGCGCGACGACGTGCGCTGGCACGATGGCCTTCCATTCACGGCGCGGGACGTGGAGACCACCTTCCTCTTCATTCTCGACCCCTACCTCAACAGTCCGGCTTTCACCAGCCAGCTCATGACCCTCGAGGGACTGGAGGAGTACCGCGCCGGGAGGGCGGAGGACATCGCCGGCATCCAGGTCATCGACGACCACACCATCCGCTTCAGCCTGGCGCGGCCGGTGCCTTTCTTTCTCTATAACATCGCCCTCACCTCCATTCTTCCCCGCCACCAGCTCGAGGTGGTGGGCGAGAGCAGCAAGGTCGAGGGACACGCCCTCTGGCGCGATCCCGGCGCCCTGGGCACGGGGCCGTTCAGACTCGCCGAGACCGTCCCCTTCCAGTTCGTCCGCCTGACCCCCTACGAGGACTACCACATGGGAGCGCCCAAAATCGGCGAGGTGATCATCCACGCCAAGGAGACGGCCCTTGCCGCCAGCAACGGCGAGCTGGACCTGGGCGCCGCCACTCCCAGCGCCGCCGCGGAGATCGCCCGCATGCCGCACATGGAGATTCACGCCCTCCCCACCAGCCATATCACCTCCCTGACGGTGAATGTCTCGGCGCCGGCCCTGCGCGATGTCCGCGTGCGCCGCGCCCTTCTGCACGCCATCGACCGCCTCACCATCGCCGAGACCATGTTCGGAGCCTACGGCGAGGTGGAGGTGCCCGACGCGGTCATGCCCGCGGTGACCTGGCGCCGCAACGACCTGGCACCTGTCCCCTACGACCCGCAAAAGGCGCGGCAGCTTCTGGGCGCGGCGGGATGGGACCCGGGCACCGAGCTGGAGATATTCATGCGCGATATCGACATGGCCGGAATCCGCCTCGATATTGCCACCATCGTCCAGGGCTACTGGAAGGAAGTGGGGGTCGAAGCCAAGGTAGTGCCGGTGGAGGCGGCGGTCACCACCGATATCCTGCTCAAGGGCGAGTTCGACTTCTACATGGGCGGCTGGGCCGGCGTCGTTCCCGTGTCCATGCTGCGCTTCCGCAGCGACAGCCCGACTCCGGCGGCGTTCGGCTACTCCAACCCCGAGGTGGACGCCATCGCGGCGCGGATCGACACCACGTTCGACCGCGCCCAACTGCGCCTCCTCTACGACGAGATGCAGAAGCAGGTCTGGGAGGACGCGGCATTTTTTCCCATACTCAACACCATGGTTCTGAGGGCCAAGAGCAAGCGGCTGAAGATCGTGCCCAGGGTTGCCAACCTCCACTTTCCCATCGGCACCTGGTGGCACCTCTGGGATGTGGTGGAACAAGGGCCGCCGGAGGCGACTTCGAGATGAAAGGTCACACCTGGCCATGACCGAGTTCCTTGCACGCCGGACGCTGTCCATGGTCCCGACCCTGCTCGGGATCACCATCATCGTCTTCATCTTCATCGAGCTGGCCCCCGGGGACGCGGCCACGGCCATCCTCGCCGGACGGGTCCAGGAGGCCGAGGTGGCCTACTCCCAGGAAGAGCTGGACAAGCTCCGGCGCGAGCTGGGGCTGGACCGCCCCGCCCCCCTGCGCTACCTCCACTGGCTCGGCAATCTGCTGCGCGGCGACCTGGGAGTGAGCCTGTCCACCGGCCGCCCGGTGGGCAACCTCTTCGCCCTACGCCTGGGCCCCACCCTCGAGCTGATGACCGTGGCCTTCCTGCTCTCCACGGTGCTGGGAATAGGCCTGGGGGTGGTCTCGGCGCTGCGGCGCTACAGCGCGGTAGACCACGTGCTCACGGTGGCGGGCATGCTGGGAATCTCCACGCCGACCTTCTACGTGGGGCTCCTGGCGCTCTTCGTGCTGAGCGTGCACCTGGGCCTGTTCCCCCTGGGCGGACGGGTCTCCCCGGGGGCCACGGACTTCGCCTCCCGGCTGCACCATCTCGTTCTTCCAGCCCTGATCCTGGGGCTCGACCTCACAGCCGCCCTCATGCGCTACACCCGCTCGAGCCTTCTCGAGGTGCTGCGCAGCGACTACATGACCACGGCCCGCAGCAAGGGCCTGCCGGGCTGGAGGGTGGTCTTCGTGCACGCCTTCCGCAACGCCCTCATTCCCATCATCGTGATCCTCGGCCTGCGCCTGCCCATCCTCATCGGCGGTTCCGTCGTCATCGAGACCGTTTTCAACTGGCCCGGCATGGGGGCCTTCTACATCGGCGCGGTGCGCGGCAGGGACTACCCCATCATCATGGCGGTCACCCTGTTCTCCGCGGCGGCGGTGCTGGCGGCCAGCATTCTGGTGGACATCCTGACCGCCGCGGCCGACCCCAGGGTGCGGCTGCACGATCGAGGGGAGGTGGCCCGATGAGCGCCCCGACACTGGCTCCCGAAATGGATCCGGCAGCCGAGCCGAAGCGCAGCCGCTTCGTGAACCGCCTGCTGCGGCACCGGCTGGGCACCGCAGCCGTCCTGGTCTTCACCTGCCTGGTGCTCAGCGTGATCGCCGCACCACTGATCTCGCAGCACGATCCCAACGCCATCCGCCTGCAGTACCGCAACGCGCCGCCGAGCAGCACCCACTGGTTGGGCACCGACCACCTGGGCAGGGACGTCTTCGCCCGCGTCCTCTACGGAGGCCGGGTGTCGCTCGCGGTGGGGGTGGTGGGCATCTCCATAGCCGTCGCCATCGGGGTCATCCTGGGCACCATCTCCGGTTTTCTCGGCGGCAAAGTGGACTCCTCCCTGCTCAAGTTCTCGGAGATCGTGATGAGCTTTCCCGGTTTCATCATCATTTTGACCCTGGTGAGCATCCTGGGGCCCAACCTGATCACGGTGATGGCGGTGCTCGGCTTCATCCAGTGGACCGGGATCTTCCGCATCGTGCGCAACCAGCTGCTCTCCCTGCGCGAGCAGGAGTTCGTCGTCGCCGCCCGCTCCCTGGGGGCGGGCTGGGCCACCCTGGCCTTCCGGCACCTGCTGCCCAATGCGATGGCGCCGGTCATCGTCGGCGCCACCCTCGGCATCGCCGGCATGATTCTCACCGAGGCCGGCCTGAGCTTCCTGGGAGTCGGGGTCCAGGTCCCCACCCCGTCGTGGGGCAACATGCTGGCGGCGGCGCAGAACCTGGCGGCGCTGCGCAACCACTGGTGGACCTGGGTGCCGCCGGGGTTGGCCATCACCCTTGCGGTGCTGTGCATCAACTTCATCGGGGACGCGCTGCGCGACGCCCTCGACCCGCGCCAGAAGATCTGACCTTCCCCCTCCTACCAGCCGTGCACGTGGTGGCCGGCCATGGGGAACCAGACGGCGTCCACCGCCGTGGAGAGCAATACTCCAATCGTATAGCCGATTCCGAGGCCGTAGAAGAAGGGCTTGCCGGCTCTGTAGGCCTTGATCCCTCCGAAGCGCAGCAAGGTCAGCTTGACCACGAAGACGATGAAGAAGTTGAGCCAGTAGTGGAAGGTCGCGTGGGTGAACTGGAACACGAGGCCGATGGGATGGATGGGAAACCACTGGAAGCGCGCCCGCAGGAATGTGATGGCGGCCCCCTCGGCAAAGCCGGTCCACCACAGGACCCATTTGCCCACGTTGGGCTCGATGGGGTTGTTCACCAGGTAGGCGATCCCGTTGAAGAAACTCCAGCGGTCGCCCACGTCGCGGCCTTCGCTGTAGGCCAGGTTCAGGGTGGTCCATACGGCCACGGCGAAACCCACCAGGAAGGCCGCCAGGACCGCCGCCAGCACCCGGCCCTGCTGCCGCCTGATGGAAAAGATGCGCAGATGGTGCGGAATGGCCGGCAGCAGGGGGATGATGAAGCGGCCCAGCAGGCCGTAGCTGGTGAACATCTTGTAGGGCACCAGGCGCCGCGGCGCCACGTAGACCGAGCCCACCAGCTCCAGCACGAAGGTCTCTCCCTTGAGAAAGGGGCGGTTGGGAAAGATGTAGGCGCAGCCGCTGGCGGCCACCAGCTTGACGGTGATCAGGTAGGAGATGGTGGTCAGCGCCAGGGTCGCCAGGGCCAGGGGCAGGCTCACCCCGATGCTCATGGCCCAGGAGACCGCATAGATCCCGGAGACCAGCAGGCCGGCGACGGCGAAGCGATAGAGCCGCGTCTCGCCGGGATCGCCGCCGCCGTCGCGCACCTGCCGCCAGACCCGGCGCAGGTAGCCCCGGGCGATCCACAGCGACCACAGGGCGAGGAACACCATGGCGCCGTGGCTTTCGGTGTTGAGCACCATCTGGGCCTCGCTGAAGCGATGCTCCCCGCTGTAGCCCACCAGGCCGAAGCTCGGCGTGCCGAAGCGTCCCATCAGGTAGGTCTTCACCGTGGCGGCGAGGTGGAAGAACAGCATGCTGCCGAGGATGTCCACCGGGCACAGGTAGACCACCATGAGCATCAGCGGCATGACCCGCACCGACACCAGCACGAGGCCGTCTGCGAACCAGTAGTAGGTCCAGGTGCGGACCAGGTCGAAGACCGGCAGCCCGGGAGTGAAGTAGGTGATGATGTTGTAGAGCTGGGGCAGGAAGGGAACGGCGCAACCGAGCCAGAACAGCCTGGACGAGAACAGGGCGGGGAGGCGCCCCTCCCCTCCCCGGGTCAGATCCATCGGGAGCTGGGCCAGGGGAAAGGCGAGCTTCTCCGCCTGTTGCCACTGCTTCTGCAGCAGGACCACCAGGCAGAAGCAGAACATCAGCACCGCGGAGGAGATGCCGAGCCAGTTGAAGATCTGCGGCAGCCACGCGTCCCAGGGGATGGACATGCCCTGGGGAAGACCGTAGAAGTAGGTGTCGACGACCCGGTGGCTGGTTTCGGGGAATATCTGCCAGGGAAGGAAGTCGAAGAAGGTCTCGGCCCAGCGATTCTCCGCGCTGGCGTAGTGAATGGGGGTGGTCATGGTGCCGGACCAGCGCCAGATCCAGTCGGGAATCACGGCGGCGATCCAGGTCATGGAAAACAGGGTCAGAAGCTCGCCGCGGCGCAGGGCAAGGCGCGGCCAGACCACCTTGAGGAACACGTTGAGGAGGATCCACACCACGAAGGGCAGGAAGGCCGCCATGGGATACTGGGAGTGGATGTAGCTTCCCGATCCCTGCTTGCGGGCGATCTCCACCACGTAGAATGTGGTCGCCGCGATGGTGGCGGCTCCGAGGAGCAGGGCGCGCCAGGTGATGGCCGGGTCCGGGTGTGGTCGCGGCCGGCGGCTACCGGCGCTTGAG
This sequence comes from Candidatus Latescibacterota bacterium, assembly GCA_965208105.1. Classification (GTDB taxonomy): domain Bacteria; phylum Latescibacterota; class UBA2968; order UBA8231; family UBA8231. The sequence goes on along the minus strand of OZ242318.1, from coordinate 3,879,935 downwards.
GACGCTTTCTCTTTCGCCAAGGGGTGCTCTCGCTCGAGCTGCTGCTGCGCCGTCCCTTCTCGCCCGCCGCTACCCGTCGCCGAACCAGAACGCGTAGAGTTCGCCGCGCAGAATACTGAAGCGCAGGCAAACCGTGCGCCCCTCCAGTTCCGCCAGATCCGGCTTCCCCTTCCAGCGCGCCACGGCGTCGATGCTGTCGACGGTCGCGGGGATGCTCTCTTCGGCGCCGTAGCCCTCCAGAGGCCTGTGCTCCTCGGAGTCCAGCACCTCCACCTTCACCTGGCCGCGCCATGAATCCACGTTGAGGTGCAGCTCCCTGCCGTCTATGGCCACCGGCCTGGTCAGCACCGAGCCCCACTCGGAACCCCCCTTGAGGGAAACGAAGCCGTCCATCCGCAGCCTCGCCATGCACACCGCCGAGCTGTCCAGGTATCCCTGACAGAGCTGGTCGGCGATGGAAAGGGCGCGGTGGCGCAGGCCGGCGTAGTAGAACCAGAGCTGGCCGTTGCGCCGCACCACCCCGTTGGTGATGCCGATCTGTCCCGTATCATAGCGGCTTCGGTCCCCCACGGGTGAAAGCTCCAGAAAGGGAGCGCGCCCGGCCACCCGCTCCCAGTGGCGCAGATCGCGGCTCGAAGCCAGCTCCACCGATTTGCGGCTGTCCACGTTCTCGTAGAGCGGGGGGCGCTTGCCGGCCCAGTGGTGCATGACCGGCATGGCCAGGTAGAGATCTTCGTAGCGGAACACCGGAAAGTGGTAGATGTCGGTGCGCCACTCCTCGGGGCGGTTGTAGACCGGGGTGAGATAGGCGGGATCGTCGAAGAATTTGCGCAGGCGCGCAAAGCCGTTCTCCTGGTCGGTCTGGTCGGCGTGAAAGATCAGCTCCTGCTCGCTCCAGCTTTGGAAGTCCTCGCTGGTGGACAGGTAGAAGGAGCGGCCGTAAGGCCCGCGATGCTTGACGGTGGAGATGAACAGGTTGCGGGTTTCGTCCAGGTACAACTCCGAGACATCGGCGCTGGGCTGGGGCGGAAGGTCCAGCTCCCGCCAGTGCATGCCATCGGCCGAGACCAGGGTGTACAATCCGCCGCTGCGATAGGAGAGGCCCTTGAAGCGCCGTCCCGGGTCGGGCTCGGCAGCATCGTAGATGGGGCCGCGCAGGGTGCCGTTGATCGAAGGCAGGATATTGTTCGCGGTGCCGATGCGCTTGCCGTCCCAGGTCAGCTCTTCGTAGTCGTGCAGGCCCAGAAATGGCTTCTCCCAGTTGACCCCGTCGGTCGAGGTGGCGTAACAGGAGAAACTCTTCGCCGCCCCGGCGTCGCCTGCCGGGTGCAGCTTCAGGGCGGCAGCGCTTCCCACGGTGGAAACGGGGGCGGCGGCCGTGCCCAGGTAGATGAGCTTGAACAACCGGTCCTCCGGGTCCCAGGCCACCGATCCCCCCATGCGGATCATCTGGTTTTCCCAGCGGTACTCGGGCCGGACAACGGCGTTGGCGTGGAACTTTTCGGGCTGGTGCAGCTTGCGCGCCAGGTTGTGGATCGACTCGACCTCGTGGTCGTCGATGAAAAGATGTTTCATCGGGAACAGGCTCCTCGCCGGGAATCTTCAGCCAGCGGCCCCTGAAGGCCGACGGCTCGTGGGTGGGAAACGCCAAAAAAAGAGACTTGCGCCCGAGTCGCGCAAGTCTTGGGAAAGAAAGTGGTGGGCGATGCTGGACTTGAACCAGCGACCTCCTGCATGTCAAGCAGGCACTCTAACCACCTGAGCTAATCGCCCTCTCCAAACCGGTTCTCCACGGCATCCATTTATTCAAGCGGATCCAGAATATAGGACAAAAGAGAAAACCGAACAACACGGCCAGGGAACAGTAGGGAAAATTATGCTCAATCGGCCGACTCAGGCCGGGAAATTGCTTGAATAAATTGAATAGCGTAACAATTGGGCAATATAGACTGAAGTTGCAAACAAAAGGTGACAAAGGGCGGAAAGTGGATTACCTTTCCCCCGGAAAGGATCGCGAGGCATGAACAACCCTACCCCACCCACGACGGAAGAACGTCTCAGCCGGCTCGAAGCGGCCTACGAACATTTGGCCACCAAGGCAGACATCGCCGAGCTCAAGGCCGAAATCAAAACGGATATTGGGGGCCTTAAAACTGGACTCGCCGAATTCAAGGGAAGCCTGCGTCTGTTGATGCTGGTCATAGGGGCCGGCCTGACCCTGCTCAATATTGTGCTCAGATTGTGGACCTGAAGCTCCAACACCTGCCCCAAGTCACGCGGTTCGTCCGTCACCCTCGCATCCATTGCCGGCGCCCCTCTCCGGCCCGAGTCGATCCCGCCTCCTGAGTCAGTTGGATGCAGCCGCGTAGCCGGCGCCAACAGGGCCGCGCCGGGCGCGGTAGTACTCTCCTCGAAGGTGTGCACCGCCTCCCCCTTCTGCGTGCCCCAGGGCCGCAGCCGGTCGCCGCGGCCGGTGACCAGCTCGGCGTCCTGCGCGGCAAACTGGACCCGCGGCCGGCAGATCGGTTATCAGGAAAGTCGAACAACATGGTTATGAGAGTCATGGGCGAAGGCTCCGCTCAGAAATGCTCGAATCCGGCCACCACTTCCACGAAGAAGCGGGTGAACTTGAGATCCGACCCCGCCCCGATCTGGTCGAACCGGCGGCTGTGCAGTTGAATCCCCGAGTTGGTCGTCAGCACGTTGCCCAGGTAGCTGCCCTTCAACGTGAGCATGAACATGAAGTCGGTGGAGGTGTAGCTGCGGTAGCGCCGCACCTGGTCGTCCAGGTGAAACGCCAGCACACGGTCCATGCCCAGGAAGGGAAGCCGCAGTCCCTGCTGGCCCATCTGCACCTTCATGTCTCCGCTCACCCGGTAGTCCACCCGCAGCATCGGCGCCGACTGCACCTCATGCACCGCCGCACCCTCCCGGGAGTCCAGATCCACCCGCCGCCACAGGCGCTTGTACATGGGCATCACCGTGAAGCGGCCCCACTCCATCCGATAGTCCACCTTGTTGACCATGGTCCGGGTCACCCGGCGGTCGCGCTCCGACACCCGCGTGTGGCCCAGGTCGAACAGGCGGTTGAGGACCTGTCTGAAATTGGCCTCCAGGTAGAGCGGCGCCCAGCGGCTCCAGCGCACCCCGGCAAAGGAGGTGTGCACCCAACTGTTCTGTTGCAGCAGGGGATCGGGGTCCGGCGGTTCCAGGGGCGTCACGATGCGGGCCGGATCGAAGACGTAGACCGAATCGGGAATAGTGTCCCTGACCCGCTTGGAGTCGTGGTTGAGCTCGATCTCCAGCCTCTCGGGGTGGGCGTAAGAGTAGGCGGCGCGCAGGTAGGTGGAGACGGTGCGCCCGGGGTCGGCCAACGCGCGGATGCGGTAGTGACCCGCCCCCACCTCCAGCTGCGGCAAAGGCTGCAGGGCCACGGTGTAGTGGCGGCCGCGGCGGTCGCGGTCGTAGGGATAGTCGGGCTTGTTGTCGTTCTCGCGCACGTCGATGACCCCGTTGTTGTTCAGGTCCAGGCCATAGACGAACTCCTGGGGGTCGGAATGGTAGAGCAGGAAGGGCTCCTCGAAATCGGGGATGCCGTTGGCGTTGCGGTCGTCGTCGGGGATGTTGTCGTTGTCTTCGTCGAGCCCCGGGTAGACCCCCGATTCCAGGTCGAAGGAGCCGGGGAAGTCGTTTTTGTTGTCGTCGGAGTAGCGGTCGTTGTCGTCGTTGTCGTCCACCAGGGGGAACTCGGCCACCACCTGACTGATGCCGTCTCCCCCCGTGTCGGTGTAGAGCACCACGCCGCCGCGGCGGCTGTCGTAGCCGCCGCCGTAGCGCGGGCCGAGGTGGAAGAACTCGGCGCCGAAGGAAAGCCGGCGCAGGCGCGGAAAGGTCCTTACCGCCTGCAGGTACCAGGCCCCGGTATCGCGGCGCAGGCTGCGGCCGGAAATGATCGGGTACTTGCGGTAGAGGGTGTTTTTCGACACCTCGCCGCGCAGCTTGAATCCCGCCAGGTCGGCGGCGAAGTCCATGCCGTAGAAGGTCTGGCCGCTGTTGAGACCGTAGTCGATCACCAGCTCCCGGAAGTTGGAGCCGTCGCTCACCTCTCCGGCGGCGCGGCGCAGGGTCATGTACGGGGTCGTGCGCGAATTTCCGGTCTGGTAGAACAGGTGTTCCTGCGCCGCGGCGATGCGATAGTCGTTGGCCGCCGCCACGACGAAGCGGGCGCGTTTTGAAGGAGTTCCTATCGGCAGCTCGAAAGTTATGATCAGTTCCTCGTCGCCGCGAATGTCCCACCTTTCATCCTTCTTCGCCACGCCCCTCACCAGAGGCTGCAGCGACTCGTCGAAATGGGGGCTGAGTGGATCGCTGCTGATTGTGGCGTTCACTCCACCCATAGTCCCCTCCATTTCCAGAAAGACGGAAAATATGGTGGCGCCATGTTCCGTACTGCGAGGGGAGTCGTCGGTGATGCGCAGCATCAGCTTCTCAGGGGACAACATTTCGGGATAAGGCACGCTGCCGGCGAAGAAGCTGTCTTGGCGAAAGGCTCCGAAATTGACCTGCCGCTGGTTGAGAAAGGTCATTCCCAGGGTGAGCACGTCCCCCGCCTGGGTTTCCCAGTGGCCGCCGAAGGTGTAGACCGGGTTGTCCTCTTCGATAACGAATTCCCGGTTCAAATCGCCCTGGAAGTCGGTGAAATCGTCGTCGATGGGAGTAGAAAAGCTGGGGAAAGCCGGGAACTCCGAATTGTCGAAGCCGCGCGAGCTGAGCAGAGTCACCCGGTTGTTGGCGAACTCGATCTCCCAGCGCAGACCGTTGAAGCTGGCCCGCTGCATGGTCAGGGGAGTCAGGTGGGTGCGCACCTTGTCACCGACGGTCAGGGCCAGGTTGAGGCGCCCGTAGGAGTTGCGCGCCATGAGCAAATTGCTGAACATGGCGCGGTAGACCCCGTCCTTGGAAATGAGGCTCTTTCCGGGGTTCTGGTCATTCAATCTGAAGGCGCGAAAGCCTACCGCAAGAAAATCTCCGAAGAAGTTGTAGCGCGGGTCGACCCGGAAAAGGGAGCGGTAGTTATGGTAGGAGTACTCCGCGTAGTTGCGGTAGGCTTCCATCCCGGGGCGTTGGAGAAAACCCCTGAAGTCCGCCTCCAGGCCGAGGACTCCTGAAGCAAGAGAGAGGACCAACAGCGTGATTGGGAATTGCCGAGTCACGACATACCTGGACATCCTCAATAGGCGATGCCCAGGAAACGGACGAGGGTCACCGATTCCTGGGCGTGGACGCGGATCCTGCACATGTAGATCCCGGGGGCAAGGACGCCGCCGTGATCATCGTAGCCGTCCCAGGGGATCGAGACCTCATTCGCCGACACCAGCTCCCGATCGACCACGGTGCAAACCCTGCGGCCGGAGAGGTCGTGGATGGTGACGGTCACGGGCACGGACACCAGTACCTTGGTCAGATCGAACTCGATGCGCGCAGCGCCGCCGCGGTCCGGCCTGAACACGCGCGGCCGGATCGCCACGCTGGCAGAGGGCACCAACTCATTCACTACGCCGACAACCCTCACTAGAGTGCTGCCCTCTCGTATTGGAGCTATTTTCTGCAAGTTCTTTGGATCTGCACCCTCTTGAATCGATCCCACGAACAGATCGACCCCCTCGGTCCCGGAGAAGAACGACGTGGAAAAGCCGATCTGAACCTCTCTGAAATTCGAGCTACTTAATGCAGGATCAAGCCGAATAGCCAAGTTGGACGCCTCCAGTGAACCCACCTCCGTCAAGACCTGGTACTGCTCGGTTGGAACCGCCCTCTCATCCAATAGAAGTTCTTCCAGCCGACCGGGACGATCCAGGACCAGAAGATCCGTCGGGTAGGCTCCCTCTGGCCGAAAAAGCATGGCAGAATAGGTAAAACGAGCGGACTCCCCCATAGGAACCACTTGGGGGGAAATGCTGCCCCTGGTCAATGAGGCCAGGAGACGCGGATCGAAACCTACCCGTACATTTTGGAGATTCGGGGTGATATGGGGATCGCTCGTTTCCAGCTGGCAGCGATACTGAATGAATTGGATCGGATCCTGGACGGGAAAATAAACCCCTTCCTCCCCTTTTTCCGGCTCAAAATAAGGCAACTCGTCCCATGATGGATAACCACCTTCTACTATGGCCCCCCGGAACTGCATTCGCAAGCGAGTTCCGGGAAGGGCTTTGGCCTCGAAAAACCCAACCCCGACATTTACCAGATCTGTGAATTTATGAACCGGTGACAGATACTCACCCCGGGCTTGAAACCCGGTGCCGAACACCTCTACGTCCCCGATGACGGCCCAGTTGGGCAGATCCTGCCGGGTAATGGTGACGCGCAGGTAGCGGCCCAGGGCGGCAACCGGTGCGCCATCGGCGTAGCGCAGCCAGGTACCATCGGCGGTCGTATCTATCAGTGGATTTTGATTGACAAATTCCTCCGCCACCACGGTGAACGCATCAGGCGCTTCTTCAGGGGCAACCTCGACGCGGTATCCCTTGACGAAATACTCCGGGTTATCGGCACCGACACCGGAGCCGGGCAGGACTCGCACCTGGTTGACGAGCCGGTTGCCTCCCAGATCGAGGTCGATGGTCTTTCCGACCACTTTGGGATCCTCGTCGAAATCCCACTCGGTGGCGAGGTTTCCGTCCGTAATCTCGCTGCCTCTCGGCAGAATGGTGCCATCGGAAAAGGCTTGGGTCCCCAGGGCGAAGTCGACGCCCTCGAAGGAAGTGAGCCGGAGCATCCCCGCTTCCGTCACTTCCAGACCATTGAGGTTGCCCTGAAGAAATTCCTCTTTCCCCGCAATGAACCACTCTTGTGCAGAGCTGTAACCCACAAATCCGAAAATGGGAAGGACCCTGATCAATATCCCGAGGCGTATCATTGTGCTGCGGCCTTACCGCGCTCTGACATATCGTCGGGCAAGGGAACCTTCCTGTGTCAGAGCAAACACGACCACATTGATCCCGAATCGAATGGCGGGATCGCTGCTGGGTTTGTGAGTGGCAACATCTACAAAGTTCGACAGCACGTAGTCCGATGCGTTGGTCAGATTCTGCTCGGGACGCCGGTACCAGAAATCCCTGTAGTTCTGCCTGGAGTATATCGCGACCAGACGACCGTTCAAATGTACTCCTTCAACGTAGGGCGGTATATCTGCGGTCCTTGGCGTATGGCGACTATGGCCCACATGGTCAGGAGGTCTGTAAATGGATTCCCAGTAGCTTGTCGGCACCCTGTGCAGACTATAATACGCTGCAAATAGCGGATGCTCGCCGGTCAACGGTTCAAAACTCCAGTCCTTTCCTTCGCGAAGACCCCGACTGGCTAGAGCGCGACCCACCAGGTGGCGAAGGGAAATCAGCTCGGGGAAACTACCGGATGTCCATCCTTCTCTATTCGTACCCACTTGCTCGACGTAGGCGAACCCTCCGGAAGTAAGGTAGCGGCCCAGGTTGTTGATTTCCCCCTCGGTCGGTTCGAACTCGTGAGTGCTGGTGAGCAGGATGAAGGGGCTGGACAGCAGTTCGGAAGCATCCAGACTTATGTCCTCGTCCACCACTGCCTTGAGCCCGGTTTTTTCCTCTATCTCGCTCGCCAGGCCCTGAAGGGCTTTCACGTTGGCCGAATGACGCCAATCGGGGACATAGGTAATTTGCCTGTCCACAGAATAAGCAGAGGTTCGAGCGAAATGACCCAGATTGGCGGCGCTCTCGAATACGGATTCTATCAGTACTGCTGAAAAATGGACGAATCCTTTGAGCTTGCGGCGGTCGATTGGATCTTCCACTACAAGCGCACGATGGCGTCCCGTGTCCAGCGCCTCCACATCCAGCAACTCCAATCCCAGGTCCAGGTAGTTCTCCGCTTGCACCGACACTTTGGACGGCTCAGAGCGCAAGCTCCTCGAGGCGGGAAAACCACTGGGGAATCCCATCGGCCGCGGCGGCAAGGAGACAGCCTCGCGGTGAGCGAGGAGTTCAGGAGGTCTCGGATCGGGTGTGTGCTGCGCGATGGCGCGGGTAAAAGGAAGGAAAGGCTGAATCGATCGCTGCATGGGGCGCAGCGGGAATGGCCGTTCCACCTGGCGCCTCAATACGGGCTGTTTCAGTGGTCGGCGTTTGACGAAACGACTCGAAAGCTCCCGCTCCCTGTTCTGCTCCAGCGTGCGAACAGTGATCACTGCCACCAGCACTCCGTGTACCAACAGGGCAAGGATCACGAAGTACCACAACCGCCGATGGCTGTTGCGCGGCGCGAGGGAAAACCATCGACAAGCACCTTTCATGGTAACCCAAAGTATGGTTGCTGATGGAGGTCCTCAAAACCGTCGGCCAATCTCTGCGCTGCAAACGACGACAGGTTTCTGTCTTTCTGAACACCACCGGCCGAATCGAGCACCGGCCTTCCTACCCTATGGCCTAATACCGTCGGCATCCGACCAGAGCCTTCGATGAAAAGAGAATCGCCGGTTTGGAGCTGCCCCCTATCTCGAAAAAGCCGGTAAGTTCGTTGTTGGAGAGATTTTTTTCAGCGTAGCGGCTCGGTAAACTGGCCACTACCCGGTAGCTGTAGCGTCCTGGTTCTTTCGGTGCATTGTTGGGAGGGTTTCCCCACGCATTGCCCCACCCTCTACAGTGTTCTTCACCCGGGGCCAGCGGACCGGGATGCCAATCAGGCCGGTTTTCAAGGCGATGAACAAGCTTATCGTCAAAAAAAAGTTCGATCTTGTAGAAGTCAAGGGTATCGGTTCCGGCATTTTCGACCTCTGCCCCATAGCCGTCAAGGTCGGCCCCCTGTACCTTTCTGGAATCCCAGGTAAAATAGGTAACGGCGATATCAAACGGCTCCTGAACAATACCCTTTTGGATGTCGAAAGGCGATGGATTCTCGCCTTCTCGCGTACAGCCAGCCAGACCTAGTGCCAGGACATAGCAGAATAGCAAGCGCGATCCGGTCCAGGACATGATCTCCACATCTCTCCTTCTTAAACGTCACTGGGCGAATCTAGAAAGCCCTTCCTCACCCAAATGGCCTAATACCGTCGACATCCGACCAGCGGCTTCGATGAAAAAAGATTCGTCCGTTTGGCACTGGCACTTATTTCGAAAAAGCCCACAAGTTCGTTGTTGGAGAGATTCATTTCAGCGTAGCCGCTCGGCAGACTGGCCACTACCCGGTAGCTGTGGCGTCCAGGCTCCTTTGGTGGTCTGGGAGGGCTTCCCGACCCACTTGCCCATATTAAACACTCTGTATCACCCGGAACCAGCGGACCGGGGTGCAGCAACTCAGGTCGGTTCTCGTAGCGATTCCTTAGGTTATCGTCAAAATAGATTTCGATCTTGTAAAAGTTCAGGGTATCGGTGCCTGCGTTTACGACCTCTACGGCATAGCTGTTGTCGTCGGTCAAAGTTATTTTTCTGGAGTCCCAGGTAAAATAGGTGACTGCAATGTCAAATGGCTCCTGAACACTACCCTTTTGTATGTCGAAAGGCGATGGATTCTCGCCTTCTTGCGTACAGGCCGCCAGACCTAGTGCCACTACATAGCAGAATAGCAAGCACGATCCGGTCCAGAACGATCTCTCATCTTTCCACATTGCCCAGCGCCACACTCTCCCGATGCTTGCTTCAGTTGCCATTGCTGCCCAACTCACTCCAGCTCCTCGACCTCGACGCTGATCTCGAAGGGAAACTCCAGATCGATGCGCTCGGTGGGCAGCCCGTGCTCGTCGAAGGCCAGGACCACCTCGCGCAGGTGCAGGCGCACCGAGGCCACCTCCGGGTGCAAAAGGCCGAACACCAGCTTGCCGCGCTGGCGTTGACCCTTGAACAAGGGCCCGTCACCGCGGTAGAGCGATTTCTCCACGATGGCCAGACGCTGCCGATACCACTGCTGGTCGTTGCCCCCCGGGCCGCGCCGGGCGCGGTAATACTCCTCGAAGGTGTCCTCCGCCTCCCCCTTCTGCGTGCCCCAGGGCCGCAGCCGGTCGCCGCGGTCGGTGACCAGCTCGGCGTCCTGCGCGGTAAACTGAACCCGGGGCCGGCCGATGTTGTTGAAGTCCACCTCGAAGACGGTGAAGCGGTCCGGGGCGTAGCCCAGATCGTTGTCCATGCGGGGGCCGTAGGTGAAGGGGTTGAGATTGACCCGGCCCTCGCGGGCGTCGGGATACTCCAGGTTGAGGGCCTGCTTCGAGCGGTAGCTCACCTTGACGACCAGGCCCTCGGTGCGATAGACCGCGGCGCTGTCGGCCGCATCGACGGAGTAGGCCGCCCTCTCGCCGGGCACGAAGGCAAGGCGCACCAGGTGGGATTTGGGCACCGGCAAGAGACCGCAGCCGGCAGCCCCCAGCCACGTCGCCATCACGGCCGGGATCATCCTGGTCACGGTACGCTCCCTTCTCCCGGAGGCCGGGTCCTGGTGGCCAGGTAGACCCGGTGGATCCCGGCGCGCTGCGCCGCCTCCATGGCCTCCAGAGTGTGGCCGTGGGGGGTGCGGCGGTCGGCCAGAATGGTCAGCCTGATTTCGCGGCCCTCACCCGACGCCTCCTTGAAGACCTCGGCCAACTGCCCAGGCTCCACGGTGGAGCCGGGGGCCCCGGCGTCGTCGTAGATGTTCACCGGCGCTCCTCCTCCACCAGGGCGTGGCCCAGGGCATGGGTGTAGAGCTCCAGGCGCCGCATGACGCGGCCGGCGCGCAGCGCCAGGTAGCGGTGCAGCACGATCACCGGGATCGCGATGATCAGACCCGTCGCCGTGGTGATCAGCGCCTCCGAGATGCCGTCGGCCACCTGGCTCGGATCCCCCACCCCCGCCGTGGCGATGGCCGCAAAGGCCTTGATCATCCCCGTGATCGTGCCCAGAAGACCCAACAGCGGCGCGATGCTGCCAATCGTGCTCAGAACCGGAAGAAACTGGCCCAGATACTCGCGGCAGGCCGCGTTGGCCTCCCTACCCAGCTCGGCGCGCTGCTCCGCCGCTCCCTGGCCTTCCTCCAAAAGCGCCAGATACTTGCGCTGCACCGCGGCGTAGACCGCCGCCAGCACCCCCTTGCGTTCCAGCAGGTGGGCCAGAAGATCCGCCCCGTCCAGCTCCTCCTTCCGCGCCAGAACCGCCTCCATTTCGGCGCGGGCGCCCTCGTCCCCCGGGACCCGCAGCAGCACCCACAGGCGCTCCAGACCGACGGTGAGCGCCGTCAGCGAGCACAGCGCCAGGGGCCACATCAGCGGACCGCCCTTGTCAAACTGATCGAGAAGGAAGGAATCTATGCCCATGAAGTATCTCCTCGCCTGATCGGCGGGTTAGAGTCGGTAGTCGCGAATCCAGTCGCGGTGCTCCCGCGCAAAGCGCAGCATGGCGCCGTACTGCGGATCGGCCTCCCCCCTCTGCAGCAGGCTGTCGTAGACGGCGGCGGCCCGGCGCCACTGTCCCGTCTTCTCGTAGCATACCCCGATGTTGCAGCGCGCCGCCATCTCCGACAGGGTGCCGGGAAAACGCTGCGCCACCGCCTCCAGCTGCCGCCGCGCGCCCTCGTAGTCGCCGCCGTCGAAGGCGGCCATGGCCGCCTGGTAGAGGCGATCGGCTTCCAGGTCCTCGAGGTCCACCAGGCGTGACCGCGCCCGCGCGGCCTCGCCGCTGTCGGGGTACTGTTCCATGAGCGTCCGGTACGCATGGCGCGCCGCCTCATACTTTTTGCCGCTGTAATTGTAATCGCCTGCCATCATGGCCGCGGTGCGGGCCTCGGGGCTGTGGGGATGGTCGATTTGGACGTTCTCGAGCGCTTCCAGGAAGGGTCCTTCTTCCTCCAGCTCCAGAAGGCACCAGGCCCGGGCCAACCCCGCGGCGGGCATGAACTTTCCGTGCTCGACGCGGGCATAGGCCGTTGCCGCCCCGCGATAGTCTTCTATCAGGTAGAGGTTGTCGCCGGCGAGATAGGCCGCTTCCCCGGCTTCCGCGTGGCCCCCAAAGTCCTCGGCCAATTGCAGCAAGGTTTTAGCGGCCTCCCGGTGCTGTCTCAGAGCGAAGAAGCTTTTTCCCAGGTAGAGCCGGGCGGGGCGGGAAATGTCCTCAGGGGGCTTCAAAGCCAGCAACTCCTGAAGATGCTCTACCGCCCCGCCATAGTCGGCAAGATTCATCGCTGCCACGCCAAGCAGGAAGAGCCGCCGATGAGCATCGGGGCCGGAGAGGCCGTCGGTCTCCATGCCGAGGAGGACCTCCCTCGCCGGAGCCCACTCGTTGGCCGCCATCCGCACGATTCCCCGCAGCAGCAGCACCTGCTGCTGACCCGGCGACACCATTTCCAGCCGGTCCAACAACTCCAGGGCTTCGGCATGGCGGCCAGTGTCGATCTGAAAGCGGGCCAGCCCCAGCTCCCACTCCAGGCGCTCGCTGTCGGTGGCGCCGGCATCGGCCCACCGGCGGAAGCGCCGCACCGCGGTATCCCGGTCGACGGTTTCTGCCAGGCACAGACCGATCAGCCGGATGGCCTGCTGCCGCGCCCGGCGCAAAGGTGATCGGCCGCAGTAGGCAACCAACTGCTCGAGGGCGGCGGCATGGTCGCCCACCTGGTAGCTGGATACGCCGCGAACATAGAGGTGTTCGTAGGCGAAAGGGTCCTCCAAGAGGGTGGTATCCACCCGGGCGAGGAGCTCGAGGGTGGCGGCATAATCGCGGGCTTGGAAGGCGATCTCCGCTTCGGTGTAATCGAGCTCGGCGCGCACCGGGGGGCTGACCTTCCCTTGCCTGGCGCGGATCAGGACCTGCCGCGCCTCTTCCCAGTCCCCGCTCGCCGTATGCAGGCGCACCAGAGCTAGTTGGGCCCGGCTGAACTCGGGAGAATCGGGCTCGATCGGGCGGAGCAGAGCCAGGGCTTCGCCCGTTTCCCGGCGGCGCTGGTGGAGCAGAGCCAGCTCGACGCGGGCGATGTCGCGCAGCTCGGCGTCGCCGATCTGCAACAGTGACTGGTACGAGGCCATGGTCGCCGGCCAGTCTCCGCCCTCGGAGTGGATGCGCGCCAGTTGCAGTTGAGCCCAGGCGGCGGACCGGGTGGCGCCATAGTTGTCTCGAACCGCTTCATACTGCTCCCGGGCGGCAGCTCCCTCACCCAGACTCTGCAGGCAGAACCCGCTGCCCAGCAGGGCCTCGGCCGCCAGGCTGTCGGGGGGATTCATCCGTAGCAACTCCCGGTACGCCGTCAGGGCTTCGCCGTAGAGGGAATCCCCTTCCGTTTCCCGGTGCCGGCGCAGCGCTTCCTGGCGCAGCGCTTCGCCCACCCGCAACTGCGCCTGCTGCACCGAAATCCCCGTCTCTTCGGCCTGTTCACCGAAGGCCTGAATGTAGAACCGGTGGGCGGCGGCCGATTCTTCGAAGCGCCCGGCTTCATGGGCCAGGATCATGAGCTCGGCCTGGACCTGGGCCCGGAAGAGTGGATCCACCACCTCCTCCAGGGCGGTGCGGTAGGCCGTCAAGGCCGGGTCGATGCGTCTCTCATCGGCGTGGATTTCGGCCAGACGCAGATAGGCGGTCTTCACCAGGGCTCCCTCGGTGGGAAAGCGCTGCGCCGCGCGGCGGTACCATTCCATGGCCGTTTCCAGGGAATCGAGGTGGCGATAGCCGTCCCCCACCCGGATGTGCGCCTTGCCGATCAGTTCCCGCTCGGTTTCCAGAAAGTCCTTGCGCAACACCAGCATGAGGTCTTCAACCCGGCGCCGCTCGTCGTAGACCTTGGAATCGAAATGTTGGGCAAGTTGCCTGAAAGCAGCAAGGGCTTCTTCCCGGCGCTGCAGACGCTCGAGACACTCGCCCAATTGAAAGAGGGCTCTGAGGGCCCTGTCGCTGCCGGGCTCGGCCGCGGCCACGGCGCGGAATTCCGCCGCAGCCCGCTCCCACGATCCCAGCCTGTAGGTGGACCAGGCAAGGTGATAGCGGGCGTCGAGGGCGTATTCTCCGTGCGGGAAACGATCGCGGAAACTCTCGAAGGCGGCGGCGCCCTGCTCGTAATCCTCGCCGATGAAATAGGATTTTCCCTCCTGGTAGGCTGCGCGCTGGCGCAAATCTTCGGGAGCCAGCGAATCCCGGCTCACCAGGTTGTAATATCGCGCCGCCTTGCGCAGGGACTCACGTCCCCGGACGGCGGCGCCGTCGTCGTCCTTCTGGCGCTCCTCCTCACCTCGGCGCCGGTAGCTGCCGGCCACCTGGTAGGCCGCCGCCACTCTGAGGAGCAGGCCTTCCCCTCGGACCTCGACTCTCACCTGCGAAGGCAACAGGAACAAGGAAGACGGGGTATTTATGAGGTCCTCGTAGGCGTCGACGGCACCGTCAAAATCCCCCATCACCATGAGCTTCTGCGCCGCGTCGAATTCCTTGCCCAACTCCCCGGGGGAATCGTGGAACATGCTGGCGCTAACGGCTCCCAGGAAAATAGCGGCAAGGGTCAGTTGAACCATATCGTTTTATAGGTCCCTGGCTTGGAATCAGTAACGCTCGAAGCCGGTTACCACCTCCACGAACAGACGGGTGAGCTTGCGTTTCTCCCTCGGCTCCCCTTCGTCGAATTCCATCCGCTGGCGGTGAATGCCCGTATTCGCGGTTACTATGTTGCTCAGATAATTCCCTCTGATGGTGAACATGATCATGAAATCGGTGGAAGAAAAACTCCGGGTCTCGTCCAGCTTGTCGATGGAGCGGAAGGCGAGCCCGCGGTCGATGCCCAGGGCGCGCAGGCGAAAACCCTGCTGGCCCATCTGGAGCACGAGCTCGTCGTTGAAGGCGTAGTCCATCCGCAGGATGGGGGCGGACTGCACGGTGGAGATCAAGGGACGGTCCAGCGACCCCAGGGTCACCCGCTGCCGGATGTTCTTGTACATCGGGTGTATCGTCAGCTTCCGCCACTGCCAGCGGTAGTCGGCCCGGTTCACCCAGGTGAAATCGCTGCGCCGGTCTTTCTCGACCTCTTCGGTGGACGTGAGGTCGTGCATGCGATTGTGCACCCGCTTCACGTTGCTCTCCAGATTCAACGGGGCAAGGCGGGTGAAGCGCAGCCCGGCGAAAGAGGTGTGCACCCAACTGTTGCGCTGCAGCAGGGGATCGGGATCGGGGGGATCCCGAGGGGTCAGGTTGCGCTCCGGATCGAAGACGTAGACCGGATCGGGGATGTCGTCCCGCACCCGCTTGGAGTCGTGGTTGAGACGCAGCTCGTAACGCCGGGGATCGGCGGAGCGGTAGGAAGCCCGCAGGTAGGTGGAGATAGCCCGGCCGCCGGCCACCATGGTCTGGAGGCGATAGTTTCCGGCGCCCAGCTCCAGGCCAGGCAACGGACGGAGCGAGACCAGGAAATGGCGGCCGCGCCTGTCCCGGTCGTAGGGATAGTCGGGTTTGGCGTCGTTTTCGCGCGAGTCGATGACCCCGTTGTTGTTCATGTCCGGACCGTAGACGAATTCCTGCGGATCGGAGTAGAAAAGCAGGAAGGGCTCCTGGAAATCGGGTATGCCGTTGGCGTTGCGGTCGTCGTCGGGGATGTTGTCGTTGTCCTCGTCCAATCCAGGATAAACCCCCGCCTGGGGATCGGAAGACCCGGGGAAATCCTTGCTGTTGTCGTCGGCGTAGCGGTCGCGGTCGTCGTTGTCGTCTACCAGGACGTACTCCGCCGCGCCCCGCGCTCTCCTGTCCGGTCCTCCTACGTCGGTATAGAGCACTACGCCGCCTCGGCGGCTGTCGTAGTCGCCGCCGTAGCGCGGCCCCATGTAGAAGAGCTCCGCCCCCATAGTCAGGTGGGGGAAGCGGTCGGCGGTCTTGACCGCGGTCAGGTACCAAGCTCTGGCGCGGCGGTCCAGATTGCGGCCGCCGAGAACCGGGAATTTCCGGTACAGGCTGTTCATGGCGATCTCGCCCTTGAGCTTGAGCCCCACCAGGGCCGCGGCGAAGTCCAATCCGAACAGGGTCTGCCCAGTGGCGAGGCCATAGTCCAGGACCAGTTCTTTGCGGTTGGAAAGATCTCCCCTGCGACCATGCGCCCGGTACAAGGTGGTATAGGGGGTCGTGGGGTGGCCTCGGCGCGGAATGGTATGTTGCTGGGAGACGGCAATGCGGAAATCATTGGCGGCCTCCACCCGGAATCGCGCCCGCCGCGGCGTCACCTCGGCGGGTAGTCTGAAAGTGTAGAACAACTTCTCATCGCCGCTCACTTCCAAGTGACCGTCGACCCGGCGGCCGCCGTTGATCACGGGTTCCAGCCGGGAATGGTAGTTGGGACTTTCGGGATCGCTGCTGAGAAGGCTGTGTACGCTGCCGTCGGTAGCCTCGATCTCAAGCACCACTTCGTACACCGCAGCGCCTGGCCCCTCCTCCGGGGCCCCATCTTCGGTTACCCGCAGCATCAGCCTTTCCGGCGGCAACATCTCCGGATAGGGCACGCTGCCGCGCAGCAGCCCTCCCTTGCGACCGGCCACCGAGTTGAGCTGCTGCTGGTTCACCAGGGTCGCCCCGAGGGTCAGGGCGGGGCCGAATTCGCCTTCCCAGTGACCTCCCAGGGTGTAGACCGGGTTTTCTTCCTCCACCACCACCATGGTAGACGAGAGGAGGTCGTAGCCCGGGGCGGTGGGATCGACCACCACCGGTGTGGAGAAGCTCCTGAATCCGGGGAAATCGCCGCTGTCGAAACCGCGCGAAGCCAGCAGGGTGAGGCGTTGGCGGGGATAGACCAGTTCCCAGCGCATCCCGTTGAAGCCTGCCCGCTGCATGGTCAGCGCCGACAGGGTGTGGCGGATATCGTCGCCTACGGTGAGGGCGGCACTGAATTCGCCGTGGGAACTGCGCGCAACCAGGAGGGTATTGAAGAGGCCGCGGTAGACGTCGTCCTTGCCGACGACGCTGCCACCGGGCCGCTGCTCGTCGAGGCGGAAGGCGTGATATCCTTCGGCGAGAAATTCACCGAAATAGTTGTAGCGCGGATCGATTCGCAGGCGTTCCCGGTAGGGGCGGAAGGGCACCTCGGCGTAGTTCTGGTACGGTGCGAAGGACGAGCGCTGCAGCAGGTCGGGGTTCGGCTCCCCATCGTCGGCGAAGGCGCCTTCGCCCGGAATCAGAAACAGTATGAACAGGATGAGACCCATGGGTTCGGTTCAGTAGTGCTCGAAGCCGGCCACTACGTCCACGAAGAAACGAGTGAACTGCAGCTCTTGACCGGCGCTCAGTTCATCGAATTTGCGGTTCTGGACCTGGATGCCCGAATTTGCGGTGAGGACGTTGCCAAGGTAGCTGCCCCTCACCGTGAGCATGAACATGAAGTCGGTGGAGGAAAAACTGCGGAAGGTCTGTACCCGGTCCCGGGAGCGAAAGGTCAGGAGCCTGTCCACAGGACCCAGGCGAATCCCCTGCTGCCCGAACTGCAACTTCAAATCGTCGGTGATTCGGTAATCCACCCGCAGGATGGGCACCGATTGCACCTGCGAGAGCAAGGGGTGGTCCCGGGACTTCACCGTGACCTTCTGCCACAGACGTTTGTACATCGGCCATACGGTCAGATTTCCCCGCTGCCAGCGGTAGTCCGCTTTGTTCACCATGGTGAAGGTATTGCGCCGGTCGGCCTCCACCACGTCGGTGTGCTCCAGGTCCCGGGCACGGTTGTGTATCACCTTGAAGTTGGACTCCAGATTCAGCGGCGCGTAGCGGATGAAGCGGACGCTGGCGAAGGAGGTATGGACCCAGCTGTCCTGCTGCAGCATGGGATCCGGCTGGGGCGGGTCCACCGGGGTGATCACGCGGGCCGGATCGAAGACATAGACGGGGTCGGGAATATTGTCCTTGACGCGTTTGGAATCGTGGTTCAGCCGCACCTCCAGGCGTTTGTCCCGAAGGTAGCGGTAGCTCCCCTTGAGGTAGGAGGAGATGGCGCGGGCGCCGGAGGTAATGGCGCGCATGCGGTAGTGTCCGGCGACGACTTCAAGGCCTGGCGCGGGCCGAAGCGCGGTGGTGTAATGCTGGCCCCGGCGGTCGCGGTCGTAGGGATAGTCCGGCTTGTCGTCGTTCTCGCGCACGTCGATGACGCCGTTGTTGTTCATGTCAAGGCCATAGACGAACTCCTGGGGATCGGAGAAATAGAGCAGAAAGGGCTCCTCGAAGTCGGGGACGCCGTTGGCGTTGCGGTCGTCGTCGGGGATGTTGTCGTTGTCCTCGTCGAGGCCCGGGTAGACCCCGGCTTCCAGAGCCAGGGCATCCGCAAAGTCGTTTTCGTTGTCGTCGGCGTAGCGGTCATTGTCGTCGTTGTCGTCCATCAGGATGTATTCGGCAGTGGTCGGACTGACGCCGGTAGGACCGCCGGTGTCTGTATAGAGCACCAGACCGCCGCGGCGGCTGTCGTAGCCTCCGCCGTAGCGCGGTCCCATATAGAAGAATTCGCCTCCGAGAGTGAGGTCGTACCAGCTCCGGAAACTCTTCAGGGCGTGGAGGTACCAGGCTTTTGTCGGCGTGGTCAGGCTCTGCCCCGAGACCACGGGAAACTTGCGGTAGAGGGAATTCATGGAGAGCTCGCCCTCGAGCTTGAAGCCCACCAGGTCCGCCGAAAAGTTGATGCCGTAGAGGGATTGTCCGCTGTTGAGCCCCCAATCGAGGACGACCTCCTTCTGGTTGGAATAATCGCGGATGTTGTCGCTGGACCGGATTAATGTCATGAACGGCGTTTCGCGTCTCTGCAAGGTGTGAAAGAAGACGTGCCTCTGGGCCCCGGCGATGTGGTAATCGTTGGCCACAACGATCCGGTAGCGGGCACTCACCGGGATGAGGTCTTCGGGCAAGCTGAAGACGAAAAGGAGCTCGTCCGAACCGTGGACGGTCCAGTGTCCCCCACTCCTTCTGCCGCCTACGACCGTGGGCATCAGGGGGCGGCTGAAGTGCGGACTTGCGGGATCGCTGCTGAGCAGGGTATCGCCGTATCCGACGACCCTGGCCTTCAGCTCCAGAGTCACCGCGAAAACGGCGGCGCCTCCTCCGTCCAGAGGCGAGTCGTCGGTGACCCGCAACAGCAACTCTTTTGGGGGCAGAATTTCGGGATAGGGAACGCCGCCGCTGAGGAAACTGTCTTCCCGCAGGGCGGTGGCGTTGATCTGTTGCTGGTTGATGAAGGTGCCTCCGAGGGATAGCACGTGGCCCACCTGGGTGGCCCAGTGTCCGCCGAAGGTGTAGACCGGATTGTCCTCGACAACCTGAATCTCCTCGATCAAGGCAGGGCGCAGGGCATCCCGCTCTATGGGGGTGGAGAAGGAGTCGAAGGTGGGATACTCCTCGCTGTCGAAGCCGCGGGAGGCCAGGAAGGTCACCCGATTGTTGGTGAATTCCAGATCCCAGCGCAGGCCATTGAATCCGGCCCGTTTCATGGTGAGCGGGGTGATGTGGTTGCGGATTTCGTCTCCCACGCTCAGAGCCACGTTGAAGCGACCGTAGGAAGTGCGCGCCAGGATCAGGTTGCTGAACATGCCGCGGTAGACGTTGTCCTTGCCGACGATACTCTTGCCCGGACGCTGGTCGTCGAGGCGGAAGGCCCGGAACCCCTCCGCCAGGAAATCGCCGAAAAAATTGTATCGCGGGTCCACCCGCAGCCGGGTGCGATAGGGATAGTAGGCGTACTCGGCGTAGTTGCGATACTCATCGAGTTGGGAGCGCTTGAGGAAACCAGCGTGGAGGTCTTCCTCCTGGGAGGCGCCAGGAATGACCCATAGGCAAGGGACCAACAACACCCATCCGAAATTTCTCCTCATGGCAACTCCCTTTTGTTCAGTAGGCAATGCCGAGGGTGCGAAGCACGGTCACCGGGCGTTGGGCCCTGACCTTGATGCGGCAAAGGTAAATGCCGGGAGGCAACACCCGACCACCGCCGTCATAGCCGTCAAAGGGGACGACAATGGGGCCCGACTGCAGCAGGGCATCCTCCAACAGAGTGCGGACGCGGCGCCCGGAGAGATCGAAGATGGCCACGCTCACCGGCACCGGCACCCACACCTTGGCCAGATCGAAGTGAAGCCGGGTACCTCCGCCGGGGCCGGGTCGGAAAATCCGCGGGTCGAGGCGCACGCTGGACTGGGAGAGGACGCTTCCCGTGGTCCCGGAAACGGCAACCAGGGTCCTTCCCGCTGACTGCGGAGAAACCGGCTGCAGGTTTGTCGGATCCGCTCCATCCGCGAAAGTCCCGAGAAAAAGGGTCACCACCTCGGGTCCCTTGAGGAACGCGGTGGTGAACCTCAACTCTATTTCGGCGCGGCCTTCAATGCGATAGTCCGGGTGCAGACGCAGGGATATATTCGGCCTCTGCACCGAGACCTCGTCGCCGATGATTTCATACCCGCCGGGTGGAACCCTCGTACCGTCGATCAAAAGCTCTTCGAGCTCGCCCCAGCGGTTGAGAATGAGCATATCCACCCCGTAGTCCTGGGGTTCCACCTCGATGGTGGCCTTGTAGGTAAGGGACACCGGCTCCCCCGCCGCTACTAGGCGGGGCTCGACCGAACCGTAAGTCGTAGTGGCGATCAAGCTCCGGTCGAAGGTGATCACCACCTCTTCCAGCTCCGGGCTGAGGCGGGAATCGACGGTTTCGAACAAAACCCTGTACCACACGTATCGTGCGCGTTCTTCCATCTGCAAATCGATACCAGCGGTGCCGTCCCCTTTTTCAATGATGGGAATCTCCTCCCATTTGGGTTGTGGGTCCTCCTGGCGCGAAGCATAGATCTGCCAGCTCAGTTTGGTCCCTGGCGGCAAATCGGCGCGCCAGATCAAGGTGCCCAGGTTGGCGTGGGAGACCTCGGTGCCTACTTCGTAGGGGGGGGAGGCATATTCACCGGCGGGCTTGAATCCGGTGCCGTAGACCTCCACCTCACCGACGATCACCCAGTTGGGCAGGTCCTCCCGAGTTACTGTTATACGCACGTAACGGGCCATGACCGGCCTGGGCTCGCCCTGCTCGAATTCCATCCAGGTGTTGTCGAGAGTTGTGTCGATGAAGCGGTTCTGGTTGAGGAGATTCTCGGCCACTGGAATCCAGAGGTCGGGGGCGTTGGCGGCGGCAACGTCAATGCGGTAGCCCCTTAGAAAAAACAGTGGATTCAGTTCCCCCAGCTTGCCGCCGGGAAGAATGCGCACCCGGCTGACGAGTCGGTTGCCGCCCAGATCGATCTCGATGGTCCGGCCCATGACCCGGGCTTGGCCGTCGAATCTCCATTCGGTTTTAAGGTTACCGTCGGTAACGCTGAAGGAACGAGTCAGCTCCTGGCTGCCCGACCTGGCCGCCCTATCCAAAGCCAAGTTGAGCCCTTCGAAAGAGGTCAGGCGCAACCTGCCGGCGGCCGAGACCTCCACCCCTTCGAGGGTCCCCAGGGCGAAGTCCTCGGCGCCGGCGGTCACCCACTGGTCCGCCGCTCCCTGCCGCACCAGGACCGCGAGGAGTGCCAGCCCCCAGGGTATCATGATTTGCCCCGCTTGACGTAGCGACGAGCCAACGATCCCTCCTGGGTCAGCGCGAACACCACCACGTTGATCCCCAGCCGGATCGCCGGATCGCTGCTCGGACGGTGGAGCGGAGATTCATTGAAGTTCCATATCAGGGGCTCGGCCGCTCGGGTCAAATGGCGCTCCGGACGCCGCCACCAGAAATCACGGTAGTTCTGCTGCGAATAGACCAGCACCAGGCGGCCATCCAGGTGAATCCCCTCCAAATAGGGCGGGATTCCCTCGAAAGTCGGCGACGGTGTAAGCCCTCCACTAGCCACTCCCACCGCCCTAAGACCACTCACATCTGCCCAGATTGCTCGCCAGTAGTTGGTGGGCAGGGTTTCGATGTCGTAGTAACTGTGAAACAGGGCATGGTCGTGACCAAGGGGCTCGAAACTCCAGTCCGTACCCTCACTCAAGCCCTGGCTTGCCAGGGCCATGCGAATCAGGTCGCGCAGGGAGTGCAGGTCGCGGAAGGTGCCTTGCTGAAGCTCCGGCCACGGCGCGCCCACCTGCTCCACGTAGGCGAACCCGCCCGACGCCAGGTATCGGCCCAGTTGCTCCGCCTCCTCCACGCTCGGCTCGAACGGGCGGCCGCTGGTCAGCAGGATGAACGGACTCTCCAGCACCGCCGGCGACTGCAAGTCCAGATCCTCGTCCAACACCGCCTTCAACCCCGTCTGCTCCTCCAGTTCAGCCGCCAGGGACGCCAGGGCGCGGATATTGGCGCTGTGGAGCAAATCGGGAAATGTGGACATCTCCCGATCCACGCTGCGCGCTATGGACTCCCACGTCCACGGGCCCCAGTCCTCGCCCTCCATGCGCCGCACCGAGGGAATGGCCACCGCCGAAAAGTGCACGTACCCTTCCAGATTGCGGCGGTCAGCAGGGTCCTGCACCACCAGGGCCCGGTAGCGACCAGTATCCAGATGGTCGATGTCCAGCAACTCCAGCCCCAGATCCAGATGATCCGCCGCCTGCACCGACACCTCGGTGGGAAGGGAGCGCAAGCGCCCGCTGGAGGGAAGGCCCCTGGCCAATGAGAGGGGGCGCGCCGGCAGCTCCGGCACCTCGAGCCGGGCGCCGAGCAGTTGGGGATGAACCGGGGCAAGGGTGTACTGAACCGTCGAGCGCGCATAGGGACGCGAGGCGGTCACCGAACGCTTGAGGACAGGCAGGGGCGCAGGCCGCTCGACCCGGCGCTCCAGATACGGCTGCTGCAAGGGCCGGCGCTTGACGAACTTGCCCGACAGCACGGGCTCAGGCCGCTCCAACACTTCGCGGTAGGTAATGGCCACCACCAACACGCCGTGAACCAGGAGAGCGACGCCGATGAAAAACCACCAGCGCTGAGTGCGACCCCGCATTTTGCGGTTTCTCATTCGATCCTCATCCTCACTAGTCTTTCACCTCGACCGTAAGGGTGAATAGGTTGCCGCCGTGCCCCTGGAGCCCTTGGAAGCGTTTGCCGGCCTCCGTCCGCGAGCGCACTGCCCGCAATCGAGCGTGCCTATTGTTCCACTTCGACTACCAACACCAACTCATTGTTGTCCTTGTTCTCCTCCTCAAGCCTGGAAGAGAGATGCACTTGGAACTTGAACTCGTATCGACCCGGCTCCTCCGGCATCCGCGATAAACTTACCGCCCCTTTGTTGCATCCTCCAGGCGCCAATGGTCCAAAAGATGAATATACACCTAATGAATGCCGGTGTACGATTTTGCCGTTTACCTCCAGAGACTCTCCGTAGTACGCGCCAGGGATGGGCTGTAGTCCCACGTTGCATATACTGGTAAAGATCCAGACATCTGCGCCTATTTTTATCCTCGGTCTATGCGGTCCACCTTGTTGATTCTGGATCTTTAATTCCGACGCTTCCAGGTCGTACTCGGAACGGGGAAGAAGGGGTTCGATCGGCAAAGGGTTTTCGCCGGCACGTGAACAGCACAGAAAAAAAACCGACAGGCATGCCAGCAATGCCGGTTTTTCCATCCAGCGCTGAGAGCGTTTCCGAATCTCGCGGATTTTCATCCGATCCTCATCTGTACTACTCTCTCACCTCGACCGTCACGGTAAATTGGTTGTTGTCTTTGTTCTCCTCCTCGTACCGAGGATGTAGAAAGACTTTCAACTTGAGTTCATAGATGCCGGGCTGTTCCGTGAAGGTCCATTCACGGGAGGAATATGGGGGAGAGAGCCCTAACCTCAGTGAGTCTCCAGACGCCAGTGGCGAGCCTCTTAGGCCGTGCCAAACCCCCCACTCATCCACGGCCGACCTGACGAGTTTTTCATTTTGGCGCAAGGAATATGAATTGGCTCTCATGGATACAGTTTGCAATCCAAGGTTCTTTATTACATAACGCACCCACACGTCTTGGCCCACGCGAAAGGCAGTGGTAGGGCCTTTTCAGGATCAATCCGGAATTCTAAGGACGTTGCCTCAAGATCGTAGTCTGGGAGAATCTGGATGGGCTCTATGGGCAGGGGATTCTCTCCTTCGCGGGCGCAGTGAAAAAGAAGAAAATGAAAACATGCCAACAAAATATACCTGATCATAAGCAATTCTCTCGGCACAAAGTGTAATACAATTCACGAAACAGAATCTCTGAAGAACAGGTTGCACAGCCCAGCCGGACAAAAGGGGAATCCCCGCATAAATTGAATGTCTTCTTACTCGCACTTTTTTCTTATGCTGCCGCAGAAGGACGGAAACCGTGCGAGACTCAGAGTATCATGAATTACCGCGCTTGACGTAGCGCCTAGCCAACGATCCCTCCTGGGTCAGCGCGAACACCACCACGTTGATCCCCAGCCGGATCGCCGGATCGCTGCTCGGACGGTGGAGCGGAGACTGGTTGAAATCCCATATCAGGGTCTCCGCCGCTCGGGTCAAATGGCGCTCCGGACGCCGCCACCAGAAATCACGGTAGTTCTGCTGCGAATAGACCAGCACGAGGCGGCCATCCAGGTGGATGCCTTCGAGATAGGGCGGGATGCCCTCAAAGGTCGGCGACGGTTCAAGCGTCCCCTGAGCTACCCCACTGGCCTCACCAAAAACATTTGCCCAAATCGCCCTCCAGTAGCTGGTCGGCAAGGTGCCGATGTCGTAGTAACTGTGAAACAGGGGATGGTAGCCATCGAGGGGCTCGAAACTCCAGTCCACGCCTTCCCCCAAACCCTGGCTTGCCAGGGCCATGCGAATCAAGTCCCGCAGAGAGTGCAGATCGCGGAAGGAGCCATGCTTCCACTCCGGATACTCCGCACCCACCTGCTCCACGTAGGCGAACCCGCCCGACACCAGATACCTGCCCAGTTGCTCCGCCTCCTCCGCGCTCGGCTCGAACGGGCGGCCACTGGTCAGCAGGATGAACGGACTCTCCAGCACCGCCGGCGACTGCAAGTCCAGATCCTCGTCCAACACTGCCTTCAATCCCGTCTGCTCCTCCAGTTCAGCCGCCAGGGACGCCAGGGCGCGGATGTTGGCGCTGTGGCGCAAATCTGGAAAAATGGCTATCTCGCGATCCACAGCGCGCGCCAAGCCCGGCAGGGTAGTCGGTCCCCAGTTCTCGCCCTCCATGCGCCGCACCGAGGGAATGGCCACCGCCGAAAAGTGCACGTACCCTTCCAGATTGCGGCGGTCAGCCGGATCCTGCACCACCAGGGCCCGGTAGCGACCCGTATCCAGATGGTCGATGTCCAGCAACTCCAGCCCCAGATCCAGGTGATCCGCCGCCTGCACCGACACCTCGGTGGGAAGGGAGCGCAAACGCCCGCTGGAGGGAAGGCTCCTGGCCAATGAGAGTGGGCGCGCCGGCAGCTCCGGCACCTCGAGCCGGGCGCCGAGCAGTTGGGGGTGAACCGGGGCAAGGGTGTACTGAACCGTCGAGCGCGCATAGGGACGCGAGGCGGTCACCGAACGCTTGAGGACAGGCAGGGGCGCAGGCCGCTCGACCCGGCGCTCCAGATACGGCTGCTGCAAGGGCCGGCGCTTGACGAACTTGCCCGACAGCACGGGCTCAGGCCGCTCCAACACTTCGCGGTAGGTAATGGCCACCACCAACACGCCGTGAACCAAAAGAGCGACGCCTGCGAAAATCAACAGGCGGCGGGAACGGGCATGAATAATCTGGTTGGTCATCCGGTCTGTGCTCTCATCTATTCCTTCACTTCGACCGTCAGGATGAAAACGTTGTCGTCTGTGAACTGCTCATCGTACCGAGGGTGCAGAAATACTTCCAGCTTGAGCTCATAGGTGCCTGGATTCTGCGTAAAGGTCCATTCACGGGAATAGGGGGGCGACTTCCAAATTTCATATTGGTCCCCAGGCGCCAGTTGGGGGCCATCATAGATTGGCCAGGTCCCCCGCTCCGTCAGGGCGTGCTGGATGATTGTATCATTTTGGTGCAGAGAATAGTTAAAGTCTTTCCTTCGTACAGGGCGCACTCCGACGTTGCTTATGGCGAAACGCACCCACACGTCCTGCCCCACACGAAAGGCAGTGGTAGGATCTTCGCGCGGATCAGTCCGAAACTCTAAGTATGTGGCCTCGAGATCATGGTCCGGGATAGCCATGGTCGGGGTCAGGGGCAGAGGATTCTTGCCCTGACGAGAGCAGTGCAAAAGAAAGATCGACAAACATGTCCATAACAGACACCTGATCATGATTTCTACCTCCCTGCATCGGGCGCAGTACGAGGCACAGTTTCGAGTCCTTGATTGAAGATATGCAAACCTTTCAGCGGTTCCCTCCTGCTCAATAGGCTATGCCGAGTGTGCGAAGCACGGTAAATTTGCGCTGAGCACTGACCTCGATGCGGCACAGGTAAATGCCAGGCGGCAACACCCTGCCGCGGGCGTCATAGCCGTCAAAGGGGACAAGAATGGGGCCCGACTGTAGCAGGGTGTCGTCCATCAGGGTACGGACGCGCCTCCCGGAAAGATCGAAGATAGCCACGCTCACCGGCACCGGCACCCGCACCCTGGCCAGATCGAAGTGAAGCTGGGTACCACCACCGGGGCCTGGTCGGAAAATCCGGGGGACGAAGCGCACGCTGGACGGGGTCAGGACGCTTTCCATGGCCCCGGAAACGGCAACCAGGGTACTATTCCAAAACTGCAGGGTGACCTTCTGAAAGTTGGTCTGGTCCGCTCCCTCCGCGAGAGTCCCGAGGGAAAGGGTCACCAACTCCGCCCCCTTGAGGAACGCGGTGGTGAACCTCAACTCTATTTCCGCGCGACCTCCAATGCGATAGTCCGGGTGCAGACGCAGGGCAAGATTCGGCCTCTGACCCGAGAACTCGTCGCCGATGATCTCATACCCGCCTGGTGGAACTCTCGTTCCGTCGATCAATAGCTCCTCCAGCTCGCCCCAGCGGTTGAGAACCAGCAGATCCACGCCGTGGTCATGGGGCCGGACCCCTATGGTGGCCTTGTAGGTAAGGGACACCGGCTCCCCCGCCGCTACCCTCCGGGGCTCGACCGAACCGCGGGCGGTAGTGGCGATCAGGCTCTGATCGAAGGAGATCACCACCTCTTCCAGTTCCGGGCTGAGGCGGGAATCGACCGACTCGAACAAAACCCTGTACCACACGTAGCGGGCGCGCTCTTCCAACCGCAAATCGATACCGGCACTGCCGTCTTCTGATTCGATCAGCGGTGCACTTTTCCAATCGGGCTGTGCACGCAACTGGCGCAAAGCAATAATCTGCCAGCTCAGCCTGGTTCCAGCCGGCACTTCTGCGCGCCAGAACAAGGTGCCCAGGTTGGCATGGGAGATCTCGGAGTCCAATTCGTAGGGGAGCGAGGTATACTCACCTGCGGACGTGAATCCGGTGCCGTAGACCTCCACCTCACCGACGATCACCCAGTTGGGCGGATCCTCTCGCGTTACGGTAACGCGGACGTAGCGGGCAACAACAGGCTTGGGCGCACCTTCCTCCAATTCCATCCAGGTGTGGTCGAGGGTGGTGTCGATGGAGCGGTTCTGGTTGAGGAGATTCTGGGCCACCGGAATCCAGAGGTCGGGGGCGTCGGCGGCGGCAACGTCGATGCGGTAACCCTTGACATAGAACTGTGGATACTGTTTTCCCAACTTACTGCCGGGTAGAATACGCACCCCGGTGACGAGGCGGTTGCTGCCCAGATCAATCTCGATGGTCCGGCCCATGACCTGGGCCTTGCCGCCGAAATCCCATTCGGTGGCAAGGTTGCCGTCGGTAACGCTGAAGGAGCGGACGATCTCCCCGGTCTCTGACCTGGCCGCCATTTTCAGAGCCAGGTTTGCTCCTTCGAAAAAGGTCAGGCGCAGCTTTCCCGAAGGCGAGACCTCCACCCCTTTGAGGGTCCCTTTGGCGAAGTCCTCGGCGCCGACGGTCACCCACTGGTCCGCCGCCCCCTGGCGCAGCAGGAGGAGGACCAGTGCGAGCCACCTCAGTATCATGATTTACCTCGCCTTGACATAGCGCCGCGCCAGCGACCCTTCCTGGGTCAGCGCGAACACCACCACGTTGATCCCCAGCCGGATCGCCGGATCGCTGCTGGGACGGTGGAGAGGAGACTCATTGAGATCCCAAATGAATACCTCCGACGCCCGGGTCAAATGACGCTCCGGACGCCGGCGCCAGAAATCGCGGAAGTTCTGCTGTGAATAGACCAGCACCAGGCGGCCATTCAGGTGAATTCCCTCCAAATAGGGCGGGATTCCCTCGTAAGTCGGATCAGATCGGAAGCCCCAATCTTGCGGATGCCTAGAGTGATAACCGAACACATCGGAGTAAACCGCCCGCCAGTAGTTGGTCGGCAAGGTGTCGATATCATAGTAACTGTGAAACAGGGGATGGTCGCCATCCAGGGGCTCGAAACTCCAGTCCGTACCCTCACTCAAACCCTGGCTTGCCAGGGCCATGCGAATCAAGTCCCGCAGGGAGTGCAGATCCCGGAAGGTGCCATGCAAAAACTCCAGCACCGGCGCGCCTACCTGCTCCACGTAGGCGAACCCGCCCGACACCAGATACCTGCCCAGTTGCTCCGCCTCCTCCGCGCTCGGCTCGAACCGGCGGCCGCTGGTCAGCAGGATGAACGGACTCTCCAGCACCGCCGGCGACTGCAAGTCCAGATCCTCGTCCAACACCGCCTTCAACCCCGTCTGCTCCTCCAGTTCAGCCGCCAGGGACGCCAGGGCGCGGATGTTGGCGCTGTGGCGGAAATCGGGTAAAACGGCACTATGGCGATCCACACTGCGCGCTAAGGCCTGTGCCGGATACGGGCCCCAGTCCTCGCCCTCCATGCGCCGCACCGAGGGAATGGCCACCGCCGAAAAGTGCACGTACCCTTCCAGATTGCGGCGGTCAGCCGGATCCTGCACCACCAGGGCCCGGTAGCGACCCGTATCCAGATGGTCGATGTCCAGCAACTCCAGCCCCAGATCCAGGTGATCCGCCGCCTGCACCGACACCTCGGTGGGAAGGGAGCGCAAACGCCCGCTGGAGGGAAGGCCCCTGGCCAAAGAGAGTGGGCGCGGCGGCAGCTCCGGCACCTCGAGCCGGGCGCCGAGCAGTTGGGGATGAACCGGGGCAAGGGTGTACTGAACCGCCGAGCGCGCATAGGGACGCGAGGCGGTCACCGAACGCTTGAGGACAGGCAGGGGCGCAGGCCGCTCGACCCGGCGCTCCAGATACGGCTGCTGCAAGGGCCGGCGCTTGACGAACTTGCCCGACAGCACGGGCTCAGGCCGCTCCAACAC
Source organism: Candidatus Latescibacterota bacterium (assembly GCA_965208105.1). Taxonomy (GTDB): domain Bacteria; phylum Latescibacterota; class UBA2968; order UBA8231; family UBA8231. The sequence goes on along the minus strand of OZ242318.1, from coordinate 3,850,687 downwards.
TTCGCGGTAGGTAATGGCCACCACCAACACGCCGTGAACCAAAAGAGCGACGCCTACGAAAATCAACAGGCGGCGGGAACGGGCATGAATAATCTGGTTGGTCATCCGGTCTGTGCTCTCACCTATTCCTTCACCTCGACCGTCAGGGTGAATACGTTGTCGTCTTTCAACAGCTCCTCGTACTGAGGGTGTAAAAGTACTTCCAGCTTGAGCTCATAGGTGCCTGGATTCTGCGTAAAGGTCCATTCACGGGAATAGGGGGGCGACTTCCAAATTTCATATTGGTCCCCAGGCGCCAGTGGGGGGCCATCATAGATTGGCCATGTCCCCCGCTCCGTCAGGGCGCGCTGGATGATTGTATCATTTTGGTGCAGAGAATAGTTAAAGTCTTTCCTTCGTACAGGTTGCACTCCGACGTTGCTTATGGCAAAACGCACCCACAGGTCCTCACCCACACGGAAGGTAGTGGTAGGATCTTTGCTCGGATCAGTCCGAAACTCTAAGGATGTGGCCTCGAGATCGTAGTCTGGTAAAGGCATGATCGGCTCTACTGGCAGGGGATTCTCCCCCTTGCGGGCGCAGTAGAGAAGAATGATGGGCAAACATGCACACAACAGACACCTGATCATGATTCAAGCTTCCGGGTGAATGGTGCAGGACGAAGCAAAATTTCGAATCCATGAAAAAAATAGGCATAATCCAGCAGGGCCAAAACCAAGAAAAGTGTCCGCAAAATCAATTTTCCGCCTACTCTCAAATTTATTTCTTCCCAGGCCGCAGGCGCATTGCTCGCAATCAAGCTTGCCTATTGTTCCACCTCGACTACTACTGCCAATTCGAGGAGAAGAACCGATTTCAAACAGAAACCCGGCGCACCATTTCGCGGGGGCAGGTCACTCGATCGATTCCCCGGTTCCGATCAGTTTCGATTAATTGGCGTTCCTGGGAGCGTTTCATTTACCTTTGGAGAGTCTGGAGCCTGAATCTTCAATGGTCATCTTACCGCGTTTTCCAAGAGGAAGTCAATGAAAATCACCGCAATCAGGACCTTTACTACCAATGCCGGAGAACGGCCCCGCGCCCTGGTGAAGGTCGAGACCGATGAGGGCATTCATGGATGGGGGGAGTGCTACAACTTCGGGCCCGACCTGGCCCTCGGCCCCACCCTGGACTATATCTTTGAGCTGATCAAAGGGGAAGATCCGCGGCGGATCGAATTCATCATGCTCAAGCTGTTTCAGCAGATGCGGTTTCCCCCGGGCGCGGTCGGTCTCTCGGCCATGTCGGGCCTCGACCATGCCCTGTGGGACATCAGCGGCAAGGCCGCCGGACTGCCGGTTTACATGCTCCTGGGCGGCGCGGTGCGCGACCGCATACAGGTCTACCGCAGCATCGGCGGAAAGGACGGCGAGGAAGCCGCGGGCGCCGCCCGCCGGCTCAACGAAGACCACGGCATCACGGCGTTCAAGACCAGCCCCTTCCGCCTCGACCCCAGCGCCAACCGCTGGGGCCGGGTGTGCGCCGCCGCCGCCGATTACTTCGAGGCCCTGCGGCGCCACACCGAGGACGATTGGGAGATCGCCTTCGATCCTCACGCGCGCATTTTCGAGCCCATTCGCGCCCTGCAGCTGGCCAACGCCCTCGCCCCATACGATCCCCTGTTCTTCGAGGAGCCGCTGAGGCCCGAAAACAGGGACGCCTGGTCCCGGCTGCGTGCCCAGATGCTGGTCCCGCTGGCGACCGGCGAGTCCCTCTACACCCGCTTCGAATTCCTCGATCTGATGTCGGGGAACGGGGCCGATATCATACAGCCGGACATCTGCATCTGCGGCGGCTTGCTGGAGATGCGCAAGATCGCCGCCATCGCCCAGGCCCACTACGTGACGGTGGCGCCCCACAACCCCATGGGACCGCTGGCCACCGCGGTCAACCTTCACTTCGCCGCCGCCACTCCCAATTTCAAGATCCTGGAATACAGGCTCCCCGACGAGGACAACGCACTGGACTGGCTGGACGAGCCCTACCTGCCCGTGAACGGGTTCCTGGAGCTGCGCCCCGACCGCCCCGGCCTCGGCGTGGAGGTGGATGAGGAAGCCGTCAAGGCCGGCGCCTACGTTCACTGGGAACGCAAAAGCAGCAGGGCGCCGGACGGTTCGACCAACTATATCTGAGAACCTGCCATACACGGGGCCCTGCCGGCCTCACCATACCCGCAGCCCGGAACGACCATCGGCCGCAGGTGATGCACCCGCCGACTGTGCCGCATCTGCGGTGCGGTGGGACCCCGGCGGTTCTCGCGGTGGATGACAACAAAAGGAGGAGCGACCGTGCACTACTCGCTGAAAGATGGATCTTTCCAGGTACACTACAGTTTCGACGGTCCCGATCCGGTCAAGAAGGTGGCCAGGTTGGGATCGCAGGCATCGCCGGTGCCCAATCGCACCTACGATGGGGAGTTCTTCTCCACCAGCCCCGAAAACGCCTTCGAGCTGGTCCAGGAGGGGGGCGGCGCCGAGGGCAGCCGGGGATACCTGGCTCTTCCCGGCGAGGATTCAGACCAGTTCTACGTGGAGTCCACCCCGGTCTGGTGGACTCCGAGCACCACCTTCGACCTGCGCGACACCACGGCCACCTTCTACCTGAAAGAGCTGGAGGAGATCACCGTGGCGGAGGGTTACGCGCCATACGTGTTCATCGCCGCCTACATCGACGACACCAAATACCTGACCACCTGGCGGCAACTGCAGGAGGTATCCATCGGGGTTGGAGACTGGGAGTTCAACCGAATCGACCTGCGGGTTGAAGCTTCGCAATGGCTCAACTACGCCTGCACCCACCCGGACCGGAGGCCCGGCCTGGACTACGCCCTATCCCACTGCGGATTCTTCGGCATCATGTACCAGAAGGGCGCGGAGTTTCGCCGGGTGCGTGCCACCGGGGTGCTGGGACTGGACGAGCTGCGCTACAACATGCCGCTCTCCGGGCGCTGATGAATCACCCCCGCGACAGCACGGTTGCGCGAGGCCCGGCTTACAGCTCGATGCCCTCGTACAAAGCCAGCCAGTCTTCGACGCTTTGCGCAACGGTGTCGGGAGCGGAGCGGCTGCGGGCGATGAAGCCGGGCATGTAGTCGCGGCCGCTGGGCATGGCCGGATCGCTGTAGCGCAGGTCCAGACTCCAGCGGACGTGGTCGGAGTGGTTGGGGATGGAGCGGTGAATGGTCTTGTGCTGGAGGACAACCACCCCTCCCGCCTTCAGGAGGCAAGGCACGCGCTCGCCTGGGGGCAGGTGTTCATCGGTGATGCCCTTGAAGTTGGCGCCGGGCCCCATGCCGTGGCGGTGGCCGATCAGCGGGGCGCGGTGGCTTCCGGCGATGATCTCCAGGCTGCCGTTTTCCACGGTGGCGTCGACCAGGGGTACCCAGAAATTGACCATGAAGGTCCCTTCGGCGTCGGGCTTCAAATAGCCCAGGTCCTGGTGCCAGGGGACCACGGTGACGTCCTGGTTGGGCAACTTGGCGCGCAGGTTGTACTGGGGGTGGACCAGTATTTCGGGGCCGATAATCGATTCGACAATGTCCAGCAGGCCCGGTTGGGTCATGATGTGGAACATGCCCTCGGTCTTGAGCTTGCCCTTGAGTTGCCCCAGCAGCGCAGCGGGATCGGCCAACTGGGACTGGACGTGGACCAGGCGCCTGGAGAAAGACAGGCCGGCGTGCAGATCGGCTAGTTCGCCGCGGGAGTGGGCCTCGCGCGCGGCCCGGTCGACGATGGCGTCGATTTCGGCGATGAGAGGTGCGAAGGCCGCCGGTTCGAGAACATCCTCGAGGATCAGGTAGCCCTGGGTTTGGAAGAAGTCGAGTTGGGCGGGAGTGAGAGCGCTCATGGAGGTCTCCTGGAGAAGGCCGGCCTAAAAGTAGCTCATCAGTCTTTCCCACATCCCCATGCTGTCGACGCTCCTGGCGGCCACCAGCTCGACGGTGGCCAGGAGGCTGTCCCCCAAAGAGACTTTGAGCATTCCGAGCTCGTCGCCGGCGTCGACGGGAGCTGGATACTCGCTGGGAAGCTCGATCCAGTGCTGAATCCGCTTCGCCTGTTCGAAGCTGAGGATGGCGATCACGGTGTCGCGGGCCTGGGCTTCCACTCCCGGCTCCTTGCCCCATTCGAGCACTACCTGGCCCATGGTTTCCCCGGCCTGCGCCAGGGGCACCCGCTTGTAGGTGTTGAATCCCCAGTTCAGGATCCTGGCGGTCTCGCGCTTGCGGACCCTTTCGCTTCTGGCTCCGAGGATTACCGAGATCAGGCGCATGTTGCGGCGCTGGGCGGTGGCCACCAGGCAGGAGCCGGCACGCGAGGTATAGCCGGTCTTGAGACCGTCCATACCCCTGAACCTTCCCAGCATCCCGTTGGTGTTGTAGAGGGTGAACTTCCCGGGGCGGAAGGGCTTGCGGCGGATGGAGGACCACTCGAGAGCCAGCGGGTAGCGAACCAGGGCCCGGGCGATCTGGGCGAGATCGTACGCGGTGGTCAGGTTGCGGTTGGATCTGGGAGTATCGTCGAGGCCGTGGACGTTTACGAAGTAGGTCTGGTGGAGACCGAGCCTGCCGGCGTGGTCGTTCATCATGTCGACGAACCCCTCAACCGAACCGCCGATATGTTCGGCCACCGCGGCGCAGGCGTCGTTGGCCGAGGAAATGGCGATGGCCTCCATCATTTTCTCCAGGGTGAAGACCTCGCCCTGTTTCAGGTAAACCTGGGATCCCCCTATGCGGCTGGCTTCCCGCGAGACCTGCACCTCCTCGGCCAGGTCCACCCTTCCATCCTCCAGCAAATCCATCACCACCAGCTGGAAGAGGAGCTTCAGCGTGCTGGCGGGCGAACGCTGGAGCTGGGCATTGTGTTCGAAGAGGATGGTGCCGGTTTCGGCTTCCACCAGAATGGCGGCGGCATAGGGCGGATTGGCGCCGGGATTGAACTCCGCCGCGGCTCCGGGGCTTGCAAAAAGCAGCGTCCACAGGAAAAAAGGCGTAGATTTGTGCAATGACATATTCTCTCTCTATGTTCGGAATAAATGAATCTGGTCGCGTTAGGGAGATTCGCAGGAAGAACTTATAAAATAATAAGTTCCGGCAATTGAGTCAATCGCTTTGCGCGGGTCGCCTCTCCCGGGCCTTTGACTGATGGGAAAGGCCCGACTGCGATGTAGAACCGGAGGAATCTACCATGGTCCAACAACTTGAACTTCCTGAATTGACTTACCGAGGCCGCAGAATAGACACCTCGTCCGATTGCTTCGGCGCCCTGCGGTCTTCTGCCGACGCGGCGGGCGACAGGGCGGAGCTGTGGCGCCGGATGGAGGAAGACGGCTACCTCTTCCTGCCGGGCCAGCTCGACCGGGAGGAGGTCCTGGAAGCCAGAAGGGAGGTGATGGAGCGCCTGGCGGCCGGGGGAGTTCTGGACGAACGCCATCCCCCCATGGACGGGGTCTTCAAGGCCGGATGCGAATTGACCGGGTTCCTGCCCCGTCTGGCGCAGGACAACCCCGCCCTGGACCGAGTGCTGTATGCCGGCCCCATGATGGCCTTCTACGAGTTTTTCCTGGGCGGGCCGGTGCGCCATTTCGACTATACCTGGTTCCGCGCCAAGACCCCGGGCCCCGCTTCCCCTACCCTTCCTCACTACGACATCGTCTACATGGGACGAGGCACCCGCAGACTCTACACCTCCTGGACCCCTCTGGGGGACGTGCCCTTCGAGATGGGCGGCCTCATGCTCCTGGAAAACTCGCACCGGCTCGAGACCCTCAAGGGGACCTACGGGCAGACCGATGTCGACATCTACTGCGAGAACGAAGGGAACGCCGGAGAAACGGTGAAAAGGGCGCGCAGCGAAAACCGCCCTCTGAGCGCCGGGGAAATGGAAAGCATACGCTGGAACTCACCCGGGTCCTACTCCGCCGACGCGGTGGCGACCCGGGAGGAACTCGGGGGCCGCTGGATCACCGCCGAGTTCCGCGCCGGCGATCTGCTGGTCTTCGGCATGTTCACCATGCACGCCAGCTCGGACAATCGCAGCGACCGCATCCGCATCTCGTCGGATTCGCGCTACCAGTTGGCCTCGGAGGAAGCGGACGAGCGCTGGATAGGTCCGGACCCGCCCGCTCACGGAATCAGGGCCAAGCGCGGCATGATCTGCTGAAAATCCCGTCCCGTGCCGCGGTGGCGGGCGCAACTCCGGAGGCCCTCCTGCCGCGGCGCCGCGACCCCCGTATCACTTGAACTCGACGCTGTAGAGCTCGGCGCAGCGCATGCGGAAACCCACCGAGATGGGCTCCTCGCCCTCGTGCCCCAGGTCGGTCTCCCCCCTCCAGCTCACCACCTGGTCGAGATGATCTCCCACCAGCCAGTCGCAGTCCTCGAACGAGCGCCCGGGAAGGGGTTGGTAGCGCCGGTCGGTGACCTGCACCTGGATACTGCCGGCGGGGACGGTCTTGAAATTGAGATGCATGCTTCGCCGGCCTGTCTTGATTGTAAAAGTCCTGAAGTTTCCCTCCACGGGAGCCTCCAGGGCCACCAGCCGACCCCTGGGCCACCATGCCCATGCGATGTGTCCGTGGGGAGGCCGGCGCAGGTGCTTGTGGGGCTCCGGCGAGCCGACCATGGTGATTCCCATGCGCCCCCCGGGCAGATCCACCATGCCGACCCCCGGAGCTGCGGCCCCGTCCACCCAGGCGGCGTCCCCGGGCTCGCACACCGGCCCACCCGGCACCCAGTTCCACACCACGTTGTCCGGACTGGAAGCCAGCATGAAACTGAAGGAGTCGTCGGTCAGACGCCAGCGCAGCGGGAACATGATGTGGTAGTCCGGGGCTCCGGGCATGGTGGTCTTGGCGTTGGCGTACCACAGGTCATAGGGCTTCTCCGACGCGCTGGGCCAGAACACCTCTCCGGAAAGGGGCATGCGGCGGAAGTCCGCGCTGGCGATGCGGCCGATGGTGCGGCGGTTGAAGAAATGGCTGCGGCAATACACCACGTACTGACCCAGGACCGGGTCGTACTCGCAGACATTGTGGGTATCGCTGACCTGGGCGACCAGGGGATCTGCAATGGTGGTCCAGCTCAGACCATCCGGCGAAAATGCCCCGAACAGCCCGGACCACTTCTCCGCATTCTGGTTCAGGAGGCCCACTTCACCGGGTCTGTCCCGGAGATAGCGCTCCTTCATGGCCGCGCTCAGATGGCCTACGTAGATCATCTTGTAGCGCTCCTCGGCCGCTGCCGAAGGATCCCTGAACACGGTGGCCCCCTGGAGTCCGCTTTCCTCGATCTGGGGCAGGCCATAGACGATGTTGTTGTCCCTGGACCCCTTGCGCTCCATCAGCCCCAGGGACGGCAGGCGCCAGGTCTCCCCGTCGTCGGACTCGGCGTAGCAGACGTAGTTGTAGCCGCCCATCGGGTGGTCTTTGTCGTTCACGTGCTCGGCCGGAAAGGACTCGTACCAGAGCCGGTAGCGCCCCTCTTCATGGATGAGACCGTTGGACCAGAGGAAGCCTTCGCCGGCCTCGGGCAGCAGGAAGGGATCGCTCTTGCGCGCCGGTTTCGCTCTCAACCTGATGCCGGTGGGCATGTAGCTCGGATCGTAGCGCAGCGGCGGAACCGGGTCGTTGGTCCAGATCCGCAGCCACTCTCCCTCCTTGTTGCGCCAGCCGGTGGAGTGCGCCCCGTGATGCACGTAGCGCCAGTCGTGAAAGTAGATGATGTTCGAGGGCAGTTCATAGGGAGGATTCAGGTTCCGCAAGGGTGATATCATGGCTGTCTCCAGTGATTTTCCAGTTGGGCAAGACCGTAAATCGCGGTCGATTGCCATAGACGATTGCTGCCAATGTGTCGGGTGTGCCCGGTGGCGCCGTGCCCCTGGGGGATGGCGGGCGGTCTCAGGTCATCGGCCGCGGGCAGGTTGACTGGCAAGGAGCGGTTGTAGTATTTTCTGGATTCACGCGGAAGTCGCCAACCCGCAGGTCCTGAAGGAGTGCTGAAATGAACATAGAAATAACCCCGGAACAAATCGAGGCCTACCAGAGAGACGGCTTCACTATTCTGCAGGATTTTCTTTCCCCTGCCGAGGTGGAGGAACTTCTCGACGCCATCGCCGCGGCGGTCGAACAAACGGGAAGCCAGCGGGTAGCCGGCGAGGGCAGACGGGACCTGGTGGACGACGTCAACTACAACAAGGTCTTCCTGCAGCGGCTCAATCTGTGGAAGATCAACGATACGGTCAAACGCTATTTTCTCGACCCCGCACTGGGCGAGGTGCTGTGCCGCCTGGCCGGAATCGACGGCATCCGCGTCTGGCACGACCAGACCCTGCAGAAAGGCCCCTGGGCCAATGCCACCGCCTGGCACATGGACAATCCCAAGTGGTCTTTCCACTCCTACAACTCGATCACCATCTGGGTTGCCCTCGACGACGTAACCCTGCAGAACGGCTGCCTCTACTACCTGCCGGGGTCGCATCGCAAGACCCGCCACGACCTCGACTCTTCCACCACCGGGTCGGACATGCAGGACCTCTTCGCTATCTATCCGGAACTGCACGACGTGGAAGCCGTTCCCATCGAGCTCGAGGCGGGAGGCGCGGCGCTTCACAACAGCATGATCTCCCACGCGGCCGGCCCCAACATGACCCCCCGCTGGCGCCGGGCAATGACCTGCTCCTACATGCCCGAAGGCGCCACCTTCAACGGCCTCCAGAACATCCTGTCGCCGGAACAAGCCGCCCAGCTCCAGATCGGCGACGTCCTCGAGGACGAGGCCATGAACCCGCTGGTGTGGTCGCGGCAGAGGGCGGTTGCATAGTCCGGCCCCGGAACTCTCCTTACTGCCCAATCCCATCGACAGCAGCACCTTCCTGCCCTCGAGGGCGACCGTCCCTGCAACCGCTCCGTATCGCCAGGGATCTAACGCATATAGTGGGGCCCTACCGGGCCACGGACAGGCGCAGGTATGGGTAGCGGCCCATGAAGTCGTAGGTATTGGAATCAGAAGTACCGAGAAACCCATTGAAGATCACTGCCGGCGGCTGATCGAGTAGATTGTTGATACCGACGGTCAGGGTGATGAGCCCAAGGGCCGTCCCCTGTTCGTAGGATCCACGCACATTGAAGAGGCTGTTGGGATCGACCTTGCGGCTCGGAGGTACTTCTTCTACGTCCTCGCGGTACTTGCCCTTGCAGTCATCGTCTTCGCACTCCTCGAATCCGCCCACGTAGCGCCAGGTCAGCCCAACGGAGAAACGCTCCTTTGCCAAGCTGACGGAAGCGCTATGCCGCCACCTGGGAAACACGCCCAAATCGTAGTAACCCAAGCCCTTGACCAGCTCAGGACCGCTGGCTGAGGGCAGCGTTTGCTCGTACTTGACCAGCATGTTGCCCTCGAACTGCGCCGAGACAACACCAATGGGCGCTTCTGCGATGTAGTTAAGTCCGAAATCCACGCCGCTGGTTTCAGTCTCCCCGATATTGGTATTGGTCGCCAGAATCCGGGTGATCAGATGGTTGTCCGGGTCGCGCACGACTTGATCGCAGTCGGACGGCGCGTCCTGCGAGTAGCAGTTGCTCAGGATGAGGCCGGCTGGCAGGGCGCCGATCTCATCCTCGATCCTGGTGGTATAGTAATCGAAGGTCAGGTCCAATCCCCCCGGGAAATCCGGCTGATACACCACGCCTGCGGTGATCATCGCGGCCTTTTCCGGATCGAGATCCGTGGACCCACCCAGCTTTGCCAATAGCTGTGCCCGCGAGTCCTCGAAGTCGTCCGGGATGCCTTTGTCGGCGCAATTCCGCTCCTGCTGTTCGGTCAATTCCCGGGCATTGCCCGCTTCGTCCACCCTGCTGCAGGGATCGCTGACCAGGGGAAAGGAATCGCTGACTCCGAGGAACATTTCGGCGATGCTGGGGGCGCGAAATGCATTGGAAGAAGTCGCCCGGAGAGCCAGGCCCCGGGGAAGCTGGAGACGGCTTCCGGCCTCATAGGTGAAGCCCCCGCCGAAGGTGTCGTAGTCGAAGGCGCGTCCGGCCGCCGTTGCATCGAGGCTGACGGCTCCTGCTTCGTAGAGCGGCAGCCGAGCCTCGGCGTACAGCGCCCTGACCGCGTACGAGCCCTCGGTGGGAAACGCTTTGCTGCCCGTGGTATTTCCCGATGCGGTCATGGGATCGGGGAGGTAGGCCCCCGCCTCCCAGCGCGAGGAGAGTCCGGCTGCCACTGCCAGCGGACCGGCAGGCAGTCGCGCTGCCTCCCCGGTCAGGTTCCACTGCAGGATATGCTGCCGGGAATAGCCTCGGCCGATGCCGGTGTACTGGATGTAGTCCACCATCGGTTGGGTGATGGTGCCGGCGCCGTGGAGGATATCCAGCGGGACGCAGTCACCGGTGCAATCCTCGTCCGGCCCGAGGGCATTTCTTACGCGATTGAGAATGAACCTGCCCTCGTTGACGTTGGTGCCCTCGCTGCGGCCGTAGGAGAAAGAGAGGTCGGAGTCGAAGCCCATGAGCCGGTGGTCCAATCCCAGGACCATGCGGTAGGTATCGATGTCCTGGAGATAATTGCGGTTTCCCGCCTCGACGAAGCGACGGCGCACATCGATGAAATCGCGGCCGAACTCGTTGTAGCGGTTGGTGGCCGAAACCACGATCCCGTCTGTTATGGTGAACAGCGGCGTCGGCGCCAACTTCTGGTCGGACTGGCGGTTGGTGTAGATCACCTCGAAATACGCTTTCGCATCCACGGCGACGGTATGGGAACCGCTTAGAAAGGAACTGTAGCGCGTCTGCGGAGTGTAGAGGTAGTTCTCCGGCTGGTAGTTGTAGGTATCGCCGCTCCCGTCCGATGAAATCCCCGCCCAATTGAAGGGACGCCAGCCAGTATCCGGATCGCGGTGGTAATCACCGGCCTCGTCGCCGGCCGCCTCCACGACCGCCTGCCAGGCTTCGTTTCCCTCGGCACCCGAGCGGTCTATGATGTGGCCCTCCGGGGTGGCCGAGCTGCCGTTGTTGTTGTAGGATCCGTCGTTCTTTTCCCAGTCGTAGGCCTTGTCCGACTCGCTGAAGCTGCGGTCGCCGGTCCAGACCGGCCGCTGGTTGTGGTAGCCGGCCGAAAAGGCGACGTGGCCTTTTTCGCTTCGCAGGCCGGTGGTTACGCTGAGGTCCAGGACTTCGCCGTCGCCCGCGCCCGAAGTCCCCGCGTAATAGTCGATTTCCATCCCCTCTATCGCGGTCTTCGTAATGATGTTGACCACGCCGCCGATGGCCTCCGATCCATAGACGGCCGAGGCTCCGTCTTTGAGCACCTCCACTCGCTCGATGACCGCGGCGGGGATGGCGTTCAGGTCAACGGAGGAATTCGCGCCTGTCCCGCCCGTCACGAAGCGACGGCCATTGACCAACACGAGAGTGCGATTGGAGCCGAGGCCGCGCAGACTGACGCGGGTAGAGCCGTCGCCGCCGTTGTTGGCCTGGGTGTTGATCGCATTGGACTGCACCGTGAGCGTTTGCAGCACGTCCCCGATAGAGGCCAGGCCCTGGGCCCTGATTTCTTCTGATGAGAGGACGACGATCGGCGCTGGCGCGAGCGTCTCCGCGCTTTTGATGCGGGAGCCGGTCACCGTGATCTCGTGGAGTTCGTATATCTCCCGTTCGTCCCTCTCTTCTTCCGCAAACGCACCCATGGAACAGGCGCAGGCCGCGGCGAGTGCCAGAAAAAATGCGTATCCCGCGTTCATAACCCGTAGTCCTCGCTGGTATGATCCATGGCTCACGGTTTCGCCGCCCTGAAGCCAATGACCGGGGGATGAGACATAAAGGCATCCCAAAATGGATTGTGCTGCTGGGACGGGTGCAAAAAGGGGCCGACCCATTGAAAATCGGTAAATCCCGCTTCTTGAAAGGTCCATTGATAGGTCTCTGGTTTGAGAAAGTAATTTTTAAACTCAAACTGCGTTCCGTCTTCATTTGTCAATTTGTACAAGATTACATCGCCTTCTCGCGGGTCATCGGCGCACACTTTTTCCAATCCGTATTGGGCCAGGGAATGAGTTCCCCTGGGAACGCACTGAACATTGTCATTGAACCCGACGAACCGCCCCCCAGGCCGCAGCATGTTACAAGCCACCTCGACAAACCTGAGCAGTTCCTCTTTCGTCCCGGCGTAATTCAAGAGGTACATGGCCACCACGAGATCAACCGGTTCGGACAACTCGAGCACGGCCACATCCCGGTGCAAATACTTGCATCCCAGGGGACGGGCGCGTTCTTCTCCTTCGGCCAACCTGATCATCTCCGCGGAAAGATCGACGCCCGTGACCTCCAAAGCCCCGGCTTGCTTGATCTTGCGCGTGTAAAACCCATCACCGCATGCCAGGTCCAAAACCGCCGCTCCGCGAATATCTCCCAAAATGTTGAAAAGAGAATAGGCTTCGATGTATTTCCGAAAGGGCAATTGCTTTGAATCCTGATAGGCTTCGGCGATGGCGTCATACTGATTTTCAGATGAGTTCACAAGCCTCTCCCTGGTTGGAATACCCGGGCACTGTCTGCCACTCCACGTCGAGAAAGAGATGCGCGCCTGCCTCGAATGCGCTGGCCTGGCAGCGCGATGAAAAAGTCCTTCCGGGCTGCCAGGGGTTCGTGCGGGCACATTGTGAGGACTGCGGGACAGGCCGGGCGGGCCGCTCAGGCGATCAGCGCCGGGCGCCGGACCGGCATCAGGGGTTGTCCGACGTGGCGTTGGCGGCGTTTGCGTGGGAATTCCAGCCGCGCAGGACGAGGTTCTCGAAGGGCTGGTTGTGGTTCTCACGGCGGTCGCGGCCCGAGAACATCCGGACGTGCACGATTTTCCTGGGCTCGTCAACCTCGTTGGACTTCGAGCCGTGGACCAGGCGGTAGTGGAAGAAGAGGACGTCGCCAGCCTCTCCCTCGATCACCAGCGCGTCTTCCAGGGGGAATCTCCGGTTGAAGTCTTCGTCCGTGGTCCGGGAGTTCTCCATCCGCGAGCGATGACTGCCCGGGTAGATGCGCAGTGCGCCCATGCGCGCGGTTACCCTGGCGACGTGGATCATCCCCGCGACCATGGTGTCCTTCTCCATCGGCCCGTAAATCCAGTCCTGGTGCATCCGGAACGGGCCGACGACAGCAGCTTTCCTCTTTTCGTACAGGCTCGTCCGCTGCAGGACGATATCCGGCCCGATGAACTGCTCGGCGAGATCCAGGAAGGGCTTGTGCAGCAATCCGTGGGTCAGCCAGTAGGCAGAGTATTTCTGCACGTTGAAGGTCGAGATGATGCCGTTGTCCTCTGTCGTATTGGGCCCCTCGCCAGGTCTGCCGCTCTCGGCGACCTGGTGGACGACGCGGTCGAACTCCTCCCGGAGCCGGCCGATTTCCCCCGGTGAATAGACGCCGCGCGCCAGGTAGTATCCGTTTTCGTCGAAGAAGCCGCGGGCATCGTCTCCCATTTCAAGGTGCTCCCGTTGTCATCGGATTGAAATTGTTCCGTTTTGGCGAATGCCCGGCATGAGGTCGTGGATTGTCACAGGTGTGGGCATCCCAAGGAGATGAATCTCCAGTCTGCCTCCCGAGTAAGGCCGCCTCCTATCCATGCAGAGGAGCGCACTGCAGCCCGACCTTCGACAGAAACTCGATCCTCACCGGACCCAGCATGCCGGAGACCATCTGCCCGTCGTAGACGAAGTTCGTCGGGTAGGAGCTCATGTGGTTGGCCAGGGTGTTCACCACCTTCACCTCGACCCTGTTCTCCCCTTCCCGCACCAGGCCACTGATGTCGAAGCGGAACGGCAGGGCCATCCGCACCCCCGCGGGCCGGCCGTTCACCTCCACTTCCGCGGTGGCAACGACCCGCCCCAGGTCCAGGACCACCATTCCCCGCAAATGCTCCCGCCGCAGCTCGACCGTGGTGGTGTACACCCCGCCTCCGGAGTATTCCCTCAGCCCGTGGTCGCACCAGTCGCCAGGAGGGATCCTGCCCGCGGCGCACTCGAAGGCCACCGGCAGGGAAAAAGCCGCCCCCGCGTAACAGCCCGGCTTCTGCACCACCCGCAGGGCCACCTGCGAAGCTCTCTCCTCCGGCGCATCCAGAACCACCCGGTCCTTCTCCACCCGCACCGGTCTTCCGTCCACCCAGGCCTGCACCGCCTCGGCCTGCAGGTGCATGCGCATGGTCTCGACCCCCGGAGGAGCGGAAAACCGGTACCAACCCACCCGCCTCCCGGCCCGGGGCGAGATATCGTAAACCAGCCTGTGCCCTTCCCCGAACCAGGGCAGCAAGGGCAGGTAGGGATCGACGGCGGGGACCTCGCCTTCGCAGAAGGCGGCGTAGGTCTCGATGGTCTCCGCCGCCGGCTGACCTATCCTCAAAAACACCGCATTGTGTCCCTCGTTGAGCCTGACCACGGCCCGCGCCCCGGCTTCCTCGAGGCCGGCGGCAACGACCTCTCTTCCATTGACCCAGGCCTGACGCGGCCATCGGGTCTCGCCGCCGAAGTCGAAGACGTACTCCCTGTCCTCGGGCGACCATATCCAGGTGAAGAGGTAGCGCTGGTAAACCTTCGCCTCCCCTTCCCGGCCCCCGGATTCCGTCCTGGATGCCGCGTCCGCGGGCGGCGCCTCGATATCGGCGGCGGCGGTTTCCGGGTCGGCATCGACGGCCTGAAATACGAGGAACTCCTTCGGCACGCCGGTCAGGCCGTTCATGTTGAGCGCGACCTGCATGGCACTGGTCCCTTCCCTCGACTCGTACCCGTGCTTCTGGGAAAAGCTGTAGGGCCGCCAGCGCAAGGTGGCTCCGCCCGCTTCGCAGGCCTCTGCGCTGTCCACCTCCCCGTTGCGCGCCCGGCGCAGCAAATCGGCGGGTTCCTCGCCGGGAGCAAAAGGTCCGATGGTCCACCAGTAGGGGCCATGTGAGTAGGTAACCCGCTCCCACTCCGAATCGTCGCAGTGGGGCAGGTGCCAACCCTCCTCCACGCCGTCCACACCGGCCGCCTCCCTATATCGCAGTCGGCGCACCTCGGCGCCGATGTACTCCTTCGCCGCAGGATGGCGAAAATCCCCCCACTGATTGTTCATGGTGGGCTCGAGGCGGAAGTCCCACTCACCGTCAAGGGCAAGTGGTTGCGGCGGCGCATCCACCCGGCCCTCCGCAGCGTACTCTCGGCCGGCGTGCAGAATCCGGACCATCTTCTCGCCACCCGCCGCATCGAATCCGTCGAGCTCGAGGCCATCCGCGCCCGCCTTCACCTTCGAAATGATGGTCAGGTCGTCCTCCACGACCTGGGGAACGCCCTTCGATCCGCCGAAGACCAGCACGACCGCCTCGAAGGGTTCCATGTCCAGCTGCGCCCGGGTGCGCCCGCCGCGGACCTCGAAACGGTGCAGAGGCCGGGCAATTCCGCTGGAGGCCTCCCATACCTCGGGAGCGCCGGCGACCCGCAGGTCGAAGGAGATCCGCCGTTTTTCCTGCAGATTGTTGAAGAGGAAGTAGACATCCGTGGAGCCCACCTGCTGGTGGGTGTGATAGACGTCTCCCGCCGAGGCAACCACGTCCCGCTCGATGGACTCCGAGAGGATTTCCGCCACCTTTGCCTGGCCGGCGGGTACGAAGGATGCCCTGCCATGGCGCACCACCTCCTCGACTCCCGCGCTGGAGTCGACGCCGAAAATCTCCTGCAGCAGGCGGCGCAGCTGCGCGTCGTCCCGCCCGTTCTCGGCCGAAGCCCCCGGCAGGCGGCCATAGGAAACTACGGTGCCTCCGCCGTCGCGGAACTCCCTGACCTTGCGCAGGGTGCTCAGCCGCATGGTCGTCTGCGGCGGCATGACCACGGCGCGGAACTCGAGGCCGGCCACCTTCAGCAACCCGCCCTCCACGGCAGCGCGCTCCATGCCGTAATCGTCGATGAAATCGAAGTCGATGCCGCTGCGGTAGATGCGCTTTCCCAGGTCATAGGTCGTCTTGTTGACCTCCCGGGCGATGGCGTTGAACTCCTCCCTGTCTTCCCAGTTGGCGTGAATGGTTGCCTGCGGGTAGAGGAAGGCCGCGTCGGCGCGATGCACTCCCTGGCTCAGGATGTAGCTCAGCCGGGAGAGATATTCGCTGAAGTGCCTCCAGTAGCGCCAGTAGGGTTGGCGGAAGTGCACCGCCGGCGGCACCCACTCGAACCATCCGCCCAGGGTGGTGTAGAGCACTCCGTGGCGGTTGTAGAGGTTGGCGCCGTAGGCGTAATTTTCGTGGGTCCAGGCCAGATTCTCCTGGGTATTGTGACCCCACCCGGACCCCCAGTAGACGCACACCCCCACCCTGCTGCGTCCGTGGAGATGGGCGATGGAGCTGGCCATCTTCGCCTGAAATGTCCGCACCCGGTCCAGGTCGAGGCAGCGCTCTTCGTTTCCCGGGATGTGGTAGGTCCCCATGTAGCGGAAGAAATCTCCGTAGTGGTGGGTCCCTTCCAGCATATTCTCCCACTTCCCCCGCGGACAGAACTCGGTGAAGATCATTCCCCGTTCTTCGAGCCAGGAGGCAAAGGGCCTGTAGAGATTTTCCACCAGCAGGGAGGACATGACTTCGTAGTACTGGCAGCGGATCATGTCGGTGGACCTGCCGATATCGCGGAAGAGACCAACCAGGTAGGGCGCGGGATCGTATCCCTTTTCCTCCCGGAAGCGCTGCATCAGGTCGCTGGAATGGAGGATGTTGCCCTTCATGAACCTCCATTCATCCGTGCCGAAGGACTGTATGGTGTTGCCCATGAACTCCCCGAAGCGCTCCTCGTAAGGACCCAGCACCAGCTCGATCCACCTCCCGGTCATTCCGCGGCTCAGGTAGTCCAGGTCGAAAGGCTGGCTGCTGACCACCGCCACCACCCAGCCGGCCCCGGGGGCTTCCCACACCAGGCGGCCGTCGGCGACGGCGTTTTTCAGCTCCCGGCGCGAGTCGTAGTCCAGGCCCTCACCCGCCCTTCTGTAGGCCGCGGCATCGGCGATCTCCTCCTCGGGCGGAATCTTCATCTCGATCAATCCCGGGCCCGCGGATTCCTCCTCGTGGACAACAAGCCGCCTGCCGCCCAGGGAAGGATTGCCGGCGCGCTCCTGCCGCAGCACGTCCTGGAAATACTCGTGCGAGGTCCAGTCGCTGAACCAGTAGATCAACCCCAGGCGCCGGTGCTCCTCGATGGCGAAACGGGTGAACTCCCACCACTTCTCGGTCCAGTACTCGGGATCGCAGGAGAGCGGCTGGCCGTGGACGAAGCGCGGGTAGTACCAGGTTCCGGATATGCCCTTCTCCCGCATGTCCTCCAGCTGCCAGCGCATTTGCTCCTTGTCCAGCCGGCCCCCTTCCCACCA
The DNA here is from genome assembly GCA_965208105.1 of Candidatus Latescibacterota bacterium. GTDB lineage: Bacteria > Latescibacterota > UBA2968 > UBA8231 > UBA8231. Next base: position 3,833,287 of record OZ242318.1, on the reverse strand, counting down.
CCAGCAGTCGATGGGGCCGAACCCGGATGGAGGATTGCCGAACTGGCGCAACAGCAGGTCTCTGGACGGCACCGCCTGGCCGCCGTTGTCGTTCTTCATGAAGTATGGAGACTCCTGTGGGATGGGTTGAGGGTGGGAATTCGATTCATCCGACCGGCGAGGTGGCCAGCTCCGGCCTGGGAGGGCAAGCCCGGCCGGCGAGGGCCCCGTCCGCGGCAGCGGAGGAGGAAACCTCCGCTCAGGCGGGTCCTGGTGCAGGATGCGCGCCACCTGCGCCAATCAGAAAAACCGGCCGAACTCGGTGAAGCCGACCAGGGCGCGCAGGAAGAACGTCCAGCCGTCGAAGTTCCTGAAACGCTGAAAGCGATCGTCCCAGTCCAGCTCCTCGCGCCGCACCCCGAGGATGGTGTGCATGTCGTAGCCGAAGTAGCGCGAGTTGTTGTTAAGGGTGATCACCGCGGTGCGCTGCTCGATACTGTTGCGCCGCTCGTTGCGGTCCGCGAGCCGGTAGGGCAGCGGTCCCCAGCCCTGCACCCCCATCTGCAGGGCGGTGCGGCTCATCAGCGCAAGTCTGACTTTGAGGATGGGGATCACCCGGTACTCGGAGCGCAGAACCTGCCGGTCCTCCCGGTCGGTCAGGCGCAGGTGGAGGAACTTGAACTGGGGTTCCGCGCGCAGTCTGCCCCACTGCCAGGTGTAGTCCGCGCGGCTGCTCCAAGCCCAGAAGTCCAGCCGGCGCTGGCGCTGGAAGAGCCCGTTGGACAGCCGGCCTCCTTGCTGCCAGTTCAGGCGCAGGCGCACCTTGTGCACCATGTTCAGGGTCGACCAGGGGCGAAACGAGCCTTCCAGGTAGGTCTCGTTCACGACGCTGTCCTGGTAGAACAGCCTGTCCGGGCGGCGCTCGAGCCTGCCCACCACGTCCTGGAACACCCCCCTGCCGGGGCGGTCGAGTATATCCACCTCCTGCAGCCGGACCGCCCTGCTGAACTGGTTGAATTCATCGGCTATGTCGTCCTTCACCCGGCGGAGCTGATTCTCGAAAAAGAGCCGGCGCAGGCTGCCTACTCCTTCCCTGCGGTAGCCCAGAAGGGCATAGGTGGATTCGTTGCGTCCGCCGCCGGCCTGCTCCTCCACCGCGTACCTCCCCAGCCCCAGGGACACGTGCCTGCCCAGGGACACCTGGCCGAAGAGATGGAGGCCGCGCTGGTCCGCGTCGTATGGGTAGTCCACCTCCCAGTCGTCCTCGCGCTGGTCGGGCTCGTCGTTGTTGTTGCGGTCGAGTCCGTAGACATATTCGTTGGGCTCGACCGAGTACATCAGGAAGGTCTCGTCGTAGTCGGGGATGCCGTTGAAATTTCGGTCCGTATCCACGATACCGTCGTAGTCCTCATCCTGCCCCAGCAGGGTGCCGTCCCCGTCCCTTGTATCCAGGGTGCGGTAGTTGAAGGTCTGCGGAGTTCCGAGGATGTTGCCCAGCATCACGTCGGGCCAGCGGTCCCCGTCCTCGTTGTCCTGCACCAGGCGCCAGACCATGGTATCGTTGGCCAGTCCGGCGAATGGACTGTAGCCGCGGCTCGAGGTATATCCGTAGTCCTTGCGCAGGTAGGTCTCCATCTCGGTCCTGAAGTCCGGATTCATGGAGAAGAATTCGGCTCCCACCCGCCCTCTTCCCACCTCCTTGAGGGCGTTGATGAAGTAGGCCGAACCCCTTTGCGCAAAACGTGGACTGGCAGTGAAGGCGGGGGCCCCCTCCACGTGGGCGGGAAAGCGCCCGTAGAGCGCGGAACGCGCGTACTCCGCGCTCACCTCCAGCCCCGGCAGGTTCAGCTGCATGTCCGCGCTGTAGGTGAAGATCGCCGTATTCTCGCCGATCTCGAAGCGCACCCGCCGCATGTTCGAGCCGTCCTCGACGCTGCCCCGGGCGCGCAACGCCGGCCGCCAGAAGGTGCTTTCGTAGCGCACCTCCAATTTTTGCGCCTTGGGATCGTCCGGGCTGCGGAAGAGCCCCGCCCAATCCACCCGGTAGTCGTTGCTCAGGACCGCCTCCACCTCGACCGATTCGATCAGTGATTCGCCGCTCAGGTCGAAGAGATAGACAAGCTGCTCCCGGTCTTCGGCGCGCAGGATCCCCTCCGGGTCCACCAGGGCGAAGTTGGCAAGCAACCCCTCCAGGTGGGTGGACCCGCTCACGTCCTGGCCGTCGGCGTGAGCAATCAGATAGAGATAGTCTCCGTAGTAGGGAATCCGGCGGTCCCGGTAATAGTTCGGCGGCGCCCTGTAGCTGTTGTAGAACACGGGCAGGAAATCTCCCGATGACAGGGTGCGTCCCACCTGTGAGGGGACCCGGTCCTGGTGGCGCACCACCCGGGGCTGCAAATCGGGCCGGGGCTCGCCGTTGAGGATGAGCCGCACCTCCCTCACCGCGGCCCCCGCCCGCCCGTCCAGGGGCGCGTCATCGCCGAAGCGCACCAGGATCCACTCGTAGACCGGCTGGTCCAGGCGCAGCATCCCCCGGGAGGAGTTGCCCGGCTGGGTGCTGTTGTAGGAGTGCAGGTTCACCCCGTTCAGACCCAGGGTGAGGACGCCGATATCTGCCTGGACCCTCCCTCCCGCAAGCAAGGTGCCATGATCGATCGCGAATTCAGCAGTATTCTCCGAACTCAGGTAGGACTCCCGGTTGGGACGCGAAATGCGCGACGCCAGGCCGGTGAACTTCAGGCTGGGCAGGGCAAGGTCCAGCCGCAGGCCGTTGTAATCCGTCATCGACAGGGTCAGGGGGGTGAAGCGGGCGATCAGGCCATCCCCCACCGCCGCGATGATGCCCCAATCTCCGTAGCCGTCGCGCCCCACCGCCAGGCTGTTGAACTCCTGCGACCAGCTTGCCCAGTCCTTGAAAAGCTCGCTGCCCCAGCGCTGTTCGGGCTGGCGTCGTTCGGTCCAGGTGTAGAGATCGTACCCCGTGGCCACGTAGTCCCCCAGGGGGCTCCAGAGGGCGTGGGCGCGCTCGATCTCTCTCATGTCCAGCCGGGTCGCGATCCCAGCCCGGCGCTGGCCCCAGGTATGGTCGCCGTAGTGGGTGAAGGGATTGTAGACGAAATTGCGGTAGGCAGGCCGTTCGCGGCGCAGGAAAGGGCGGTCGTCCTCCATCTGGGGAACGGCCAGGCGGACCGGCTCCTCCGCCCCCATGGCGGCCGGCAAGGTCAGGGTCAGAAACCAGGTACTGTAGAGTGATCTCCGGCTCATGAGCTATGCTCCATTCTCGCCGCGCACGCTTTGTGCCGGTACGGGACGTGCTGCCATCCTCGTTGCCGACCCTCAATATACCACTAGTGCGGGTGTCGATCAATCGCACCCCTGCTCATCCACCTGGGGATGGAGCGCCCATATCCAATTTCTCGAGGGACAGAGTGGTGTAGTGCTCCTCCCCCTCCGTTATCCTGATGTAGCGGTCGGCGGCGATTTGGCGAAATGTCTGGCGCTGGCCGGTCGCGGGCCAGAATACCTCGAGGACTTCGATGCTGGATGCCTCTCCCAGGCCGATGGTCTGGCGCAGCGGATTGGCGCCGAAGCTGCCGCCGCTGTTGACGAGCTTGTAGATCGATCGCCTCCGCCCGTTCTCGACCACCTCGGCGCGGATGCGGGCCCCGATGGCCGCGCGGTTGGAGCGCACCCCGACCAGCTCGACTCCGATCCAGTGGTTGGCGAAGCCGGGGTTCTCGAAGGCGACGTTGAAGTATTGGTCCCCGGGATAAAATCCGCCCATCTGCTCGAAGACATCCTGATCGCCGTCGTTGTCCAGGTCGGCGAAGGCGATGCCGTGGCCTTTCTGCAGGTGGCCGAACCCGCCGGCGCTGGTCACGTCCGCAAACCCGGTCCCGCGGCGGTTGCGGTACATGACATTGGGCATCAGCGCTTCGTAGTCCGGGTAGCCGGTGCCGAGGTAGAAGTCGAGATAGCCGTCGTTGTCCAGGTCGCCGAAGTTGCCCGCCATGGGCAGAGTCAGGACCCCCAGGTTGTGCTCGGCAGCCACCTCATCGAAACCGCCGGCGCCATCTCCGCGGTAGAGATGGGCGCCCTCGTAGCCGACCCGCATGCCCAGCCGGCTGACCACCACTGCCGCCAGGCTGCCGTTGTCCCACGTGTAACCCCCCACATACAAATCCAGGATCCCGTCGTTGTCGAAATCCCAGAACCAGGTGGGGAAGCTCCTCTCGGGGCCGCCGACTCCCGCATCCGCGGCCACGTCGACAAAGGTGCCGTCTCCCTCGTTGCGGTAGAGTCGATTGGCGGAGCCGAAGTTGGAAACGTAGAGGTCGGGGAATCCATCGTCGTCGTAGTCCCCCCATCCCACCGCCTTGGCATAGGCGTAGTTCAGCACCCCGGCTTCCCGGGCCACGTCCACGAAGGTGCCGTCTCCCTCGTTGCGGAACAGTTGGCCGGGCGAGTCCCGGGAAGAATCGAGAGGCTCGTTGCCGACGTAGAGGTCGACGTCGCCGTCATTGTCATAGTCGCTCCATGCCCCCGTCTGGGTCGCATAGTGGACCTCGCCCAGTCCGGCGTCCAGGGTGACATCGGTGAAGGTTCCGTCTCCCGCGTTGCGCAAAAGTGAGTTTGGAATGCGGCCGGCCTGGCGCATCCAACCGCCGCGCAGAACGAAAATATCCAGGTCGCCATCGTTGTCGTAGTCGGCCTGCACCATGTTGAAACCGCCGACCAGGCCGGTCAGGTTGGCCTGCCCGGTGCGGTCCGAGAAGGTGCCGTCCCGGTCGTTGCGGAAGAAGTGCATCTGGCCGTGGGGATCCCAGGTCGATACGACGATGTCGAGATAGCCGTCGCCGGTGAAATCGTCGGCGACCGCGCTGCCGAGAAGGCCGAAGGTGTCCAGGCCAAGCCCGGGGGCTATATTGGCGAACCTGGGAAAAGGCTCCTCCGACTCGAACAGCCGCGGTGGGATGAGATATTGCGCCGGGACCTGGTCGGGATAGGCGCCGACGGTCATGTACATGATGTTGAGGAGCCAGACCGCCTTCATGTAGAGAGCCGAGCTCCTCGGAACCGTGCCCAGCACCTCGGCAAAATAGGTTATGGCCTGCCGCGAACCTTCAGGATGGGCATGGATGCCGCCGCCCCGGATGGGCAGCAGGCAGCTTTCCGGAGAGTTGCGGACGCAGCAGTTCCGGGTCTCGCCCAGGCGCATGTAGGCGATGCCCAGGCTGTAGGCTGCCTCGGCCACCTCCTGCGGCGAGGCCCTTCCCTCCCGACCCGACAGCTTCCGGCCCCGGTAGGCGGCGGAGAGGTGCTCGATGGCCTGATCGATATTTCCCAGGCGCAACTCCTCTTTCCCCAGCAGGGAGTACAGCTTGATGGCCTGTTCCGCCGCCGGGGAAGAGGATCCATCGAACCTCGCCCTGGCCACCCGGGGGCGCAGTTCCCGCGCCAACTTGTCGCCCAGGATCGGATGGTCGCCCAAGGTGAGAACGGCGGTCTCCCGCAGGAGTGCAAGCATGCGGTCGTGACTGGACAGGGTCCTGGGGGACCCGGCTGCGGACGGCTGCGGCAGCGCCTGCGGAGAGGGTCGATCCTGGTCCTGCCCACAGCCATAGCACTGAAACACCGCGGCGAGCGCCAGCAAGGGCAGCGCCGCCGTTCCCGCGCGCAACCTCCCGCCCCCGCACCTCACCGTCCGCGTCCTTCCTCGACCACGATCAGACGGTCCGCGGCTACGTTCACCAGGAGGTCTACGGTGCCCGTCGGCCAGCGCACCTCCACCGTGTCCACCCTGGTCCGCTCTCCCAGGCCGAAGTGGGCGCGCATATCGTTTTGCGACAGATAGCTCGAACCGGAGCGGATCTCGCGGACCTGTACAAGGGAATCGGAGCGGACCCGGACCCGGGCGCCGATTCCCATCCGGTTGCTCCTGGTTCCCACCGTCTTCACCTGCAGCCAATGCCCCGAGTTGCCCCCATCGTTGCGCAGCAGGTTGGGCCTTTCGTCGATGTTGAGCACCGCCACGTCCACGTCCCCGTCGTTGTCGTAGTCGCCGAAAACGGTGCCTCGGCTCGACTGAACAATGGACATGCCCGGACCGGCCTTGTCCGATACATCGACGAAGCGTCCTCCCTGGTTGTGGAAGAGCTGGTTGGCCTGCCTGTAGGTCTCCGCATGGTCCTCCACACCGTCGAGCTGGGAATAGATGTGGCCGTTGGCGATGAAGAGGTCCAGGGCTCCGTCGTTGTCGTAGTCGAAGAACGCCGTGCCCCAACTCAGGGACATGTAGGTCGGCTTCCACAATCCCGCCTTCGGAGTGATGTCTTCGAAGTACCGTCCCTGGTTTTGGTACAAAGTGGAATAGTCCTGGGAGAAATTGGTGACGAAGAGATCGAAATCGCCGTCGTTGTCGAAATCGCCCGCGTCCACTCCCATACCCGCCTGGGCCATTCCCCCCTTCGAGCGCGCGGCGTTCATCGAGCCCCCCACCTCCCTGAAGGTGCCGTCCCCGTTGTTGCGGTAGAGAAAATTCGGGTTGGTGTCGTTGGCCACGTAGATGTCCGGGTCGCCGTCGCCGTCGTAGTCGGTGGCGCAGACACCGAAGCCGAAGAAAGGAACTTTCGCCGACAAACCGGCGGCGGCGGTGACGTCGGTGAAGGTGCCGTCACCGTTGTTGCGGTAGAAGGCGTCCGCGTCCCCCTGCAGTCCCCGCGGGCCGAACAGGACATTGCCCACTCCTCTCCACATCCTGCTGCGCTCCGCGCCCAGCACCTCTTCCATGGTGCTGCGCACGTAGTTGGCCACGTAGAGGTCCAGGTCTCCGTCGCCATCGTAGTCCAGAAAAGCCGCGCCCGTTCCCGTGCCCGGATCTCCCACTCCCGCCGCCTCGGTCACATCGGCGAAAGTTCCGTCCCCCCTGTTGCGGTAGAGCCGGTTTGGGCCCACGTTGGTGACGTAGAGGTCGGGGTTCCCGTCGTTGTCGAAGTCCCCCACGCATGCACCTGCGCCCCATCCCATGTCCCCCACGCCGGCTTCCCCGGTCACGTCCGCGAAGGTCCCGTCGCCGCGGTTGCGATAGAGGGCATTGGACCCCTTGCGAGCCACCTTGCGGTCCACGATCCTCCAGGCATTGACGATGTAGAGGTCCAGGTAGCCGTCACCGTCGTAGTCGAAGAAGGCCCCACCCGTCCCGCTGGCCTCCTGAATGTGGTTCTTCTCGAGGCTCCCGCAATAGGTCACCAGGTCCAGGCCCGCCTCCGACGCCACGTCGCGAAAGACCACCGCTGTCCCGGTCTGGCCGCGCCCGTCGGCAGTTAGAAGGAGCAGGAGCAGCGCGGCGCAACACCAGGACGGTCCCATGAACCAACTCCCTCTCTTAGTGTCGCGTCGCAGAAATATGTCGACATTGGAACGCCGATCCATCCCTGCTCACGGCGTTGCCTTCGCTCGCCGTACACCCCCGGTACGACTCGCTCAGGCGCCTTGTGAGCCAGGCGCCTCGGCATCCCAATTTTGTCAATCTATCTCTGCGACGCGACACTAGTCTTGTGGTCATGAAGTATGATCGCGAGGTGGAATGAGGGCGCGGCCGGACCTGATTTTGGCCGCTTCATCGGTCTGGTTTCGGAGTCGAAAATATAGACCTCCGGTACCTGCCGGACAAGCTGCGCAAGGGAGTCCCCGTTCCTTGACGGTCTGCCCCGTTGATACTTAATTGGTCCGTCATTTGCGGGAATCCCCGCCCGGGGAAACCGGGCAGCAGGCCCGCGCCGATGGCATGGGTTTGGGTAGCGGGGAGAAGACGCTGATTCTACTCTTCCACAATCTGCCCAGTGAGGAGAACGCAATGATGAAGCCGGCACGGCGTTTGGTTTCTCACTTGATACCCCCCCTTGTGATGATTGCAGGGTTGCTGCTGGCGGCCCTTGGCATGGCCTGTCTGGGCGGGCAGGACGCCCCCGAGCCAAATGACGGCGGAAGGGGAATGAATACGCCGCACCCGGCAACGGCGCAGAAAGAGGGCCACGAGGGCCCCGGGTTTTCCGACGACCACGTCCTCTTCGGTCAATCCGCCGCGTTCACCGGGCCTGCCCGGGAGTTGGGCAAGGCGATGCGCCTGGGAATCGAGGCGGCATTCCACGAGGCCAACCAGGCAGGAGGCGTCCATGGCCGCGAACTGAAGCTCAAGGCGTTGGATGACGGCTATGAAACCGACTTCGCCGCCTCCAACACGCAGCGGTTGATTGAGAATGGAGGAGTATTCGCGCTGATCGGAGCGGTGGGCACGCCCACGTCCCGCGCTGCATCACCGCTGGCCCGGGCGGCCGGGGTGCCCTTCCTGGCTCCGTTCACGGGGGCCGAGTTCCTGCGCGACCCGGAGTTGGACAATGTGCTCAACGTCCGGGCATCGTACTACCAGGAAACCGAGGAGATGGTGGCGCGGCTCACCGGGGATGTGGGGATCACCCGCGTTGCCGTCCTCTATCAGGATGATTCCTTCGGCTTGAACGGGCTGGAGGGCGCGCGATTGGCGCTGGAGCGCCGGGGCCTGGTGCCGGTAGCGGCCTCGCACTACCCGCGCAATACCCGCGCCGTGAAGGGAGCCGCGCTCGAGATCACCGCGGCCAATCCGGAAGCGGTGATCTTGATTGGCTCCTACAAGCCGGTGGTCAAGACCATAGAGTTGGTGCGGCGTGAGCTTGACCCGGTATTCATGACGGTCTCCTTCGTGGGGAGCAACGCTTTGGCGAAGGAGTTGGGGCCCGACGGGGCCGGCGTCTACGTTACGCAGGTAGTTCCTCCCCCGATGACGAAGACATCCCCGTGGTGGCTCGATACCACGGCGCCCTCTCCGAGTACGCCCCCCAGGCGGAACCCGGGTTCGTTTCGTTGGAAGGTTATCTGGCCGGACGCCTGGCCGTCGCCGGTCTCCAAGCCTGCGGCCCCGACCTGAGTCGAGAGGGCCTTCTCCACGCGGTGCGAGACGCCGGCGCCATAGAAATTGACGGCATGCAGCTCAAATACGGGCCGGACGATAACCAGGGATCCGACGCCGTGTTCCTGACCGTGATTGGTACGGACGGCAAGTACCGCGGGGTCGAAAAACTGAGAGACTCGTACTAAAGACCCCCAAACGGCACCTGCGGAGAGCTTCAATATGTCCATGGAAGGCTTCTCGCTCCAGGAAATAGTGGACCTGTTCAGATTCGCTGAGCACGCGCACGAACTGCACCGGTCCCTGTTGACTCTCGGGATGCTCATCATCGTCGCCAAGTTGGCCGAGGGCGTTTTTCGCAGGCTGCGGTTGAACTCCATCGTCGCCTATGCGGCGTCAGGTATTTTTCTCGGGCCGGTCATGGAACAGACCGGCGTCTGGTGGATTGAGTCTTCGCTGCACCTCGAGCTGGTTCTGACGCTGGGCGTGTTCGTATTCTTTTTCCTGATCGGCCTGGACGAAGTGGATATTTCCAGTTTCATGTCGTCCCTCAAAGGCCATTACTTCCTCGCGGCCGTACTGTCCGTGATCGTTTCCCTGAGCATTTCGATGCTGGTCACCACCGATTCAGTATTCGATTTCGGACTGCAGCTGAATTTCACCGAGTCGCTGGCGTTGGCCGGCGTGCTTTCGATGACCAGTCTGGGCATCGTGGCCAAAGTGCTGACGGACGGCGGATACCTGAAACAGCCGGTTGGACTGCAGATCTTCACGGTGGTGATCATCGCCGAGTTGATTGCCCTGCTGCTGATCGGCGTCAGCATCGGCGAACACGCCCACCAGGTTTCGCCTGTGGGCATACTGATTTTGCTGGGCAAAGTCGCCGGTTTTTCGGTGGTGACCTGGGTTTTGTCGTCGCGGGTGCTGCCGCCGTTGGTGGCGCTGTTGCAGCGGGTGATCCAGGTGCCGCAACTCTCCCTGGGTCTACTGCTTGGCATGCTCTTCCTGATAGTGTACGGCGCGGAAGCAGTGGGACTCCACGGCTCGCTGGGTGCTTTACTGTTCGGGGCGTCGCTGTCGAGCCTTCCCTACCAGGTGCGGCGGGAGATCATCCCAGGGTTTCGCAGCGTGGCCGAGGGATTTTTCGTGCCCCTCTTCTTTGCTTCCGCCGGATTGTGCTTCAGCTTTACCTTCGCGACCTTGCCGCTGGGGGCCATGGCGGGATTGGCGCTGATCCCATTGCTCGGCAACTTCACCGGCGCCTTCATCGGCGCTTACGTGTCCCGCCTCGTCGTTCCCTACGCCGTGGCCACCGGACTGATGGGCAAGGGAGTGGCTGAAATCGCGCTGCTGCTGGTCATGTGGGACTCCGGAATCATCGACGAGGTGGTTTTCTCATTCCTGGTGCTGGTGATGTTCTGCTACATCCTGTTCATGCCGGGGGTGATCAACTTCGCGGTGAGCCGGACCAGCCGCAGGACCGACCTGCCGGCGCAACTTGACGACATTCCGTTGGGAATGGTCCGCTTCGCGCTGGAAGACATCAGGATCGATGACATTCTGGACCGCTCGCATCCGCATCCGGCGCCTTCGGTCACAGTGCGTGATTTCACGGAGCGGTGGATCGTTCCGCACCAGCCCCACTACGTCGTGGCAGATAAGGAAGCGCTGGTCGGGATCGTATCTCTGGAGATGCTCCGCTACCTGCCCAAGGACGCCTGGGGCAAGACCCGGCTCGACGCTGTGGTACGGCGCCAAACCCCATTGGCCTGGCCTGATGAGCAAGTCGAAGACGTGCTGCACCGTATGTCAGAGAGTTCTCTTTCCGTCATGCCCGTCGTGGAAAGGGACTCGGAAAAGTTTTTGGGCGCGGTCACCAGCAACGACATCATCCAGCTCATGACCATGGAGACTACGGGCGAGAGCGGATCGCCGCGCTCGTGATAATCCCCCTGCCGGGATCGTTTCCCTGCGCATGCCGCGCTTCCTGCCCAAGGACTCCTGGGCAAGGATCCCCCGGCGCGGCATCCTGCGGCGCGAAACCCCCCAGGGCCTGGCCGGGCTTTTGAAAATTCGCGAGGCGCGAGCACATTGCTGATCAATCGGGGAACATGCGACTCGGAAAAACGCACCTCATAGGGCTGTTGATCGCAGCGGCGGCCGGCGCCGCGGCCACTGTTGTCCTGTGGCCGCCCCGCCCCCTCGACCTGACCGTCCCGGACGTCCTCCAGGGCAGGGATCCCCTGCTCCGCCAGCGGGTGGAGCTGACCCTCCAGGAGATTTCCGCCGACCCGGGGAACCCGCATTTGTGGCTGCGCCTGGGCTACGTCTACGAAGCCCACCTCCTCACCTCCCTCGCCCTGGACAGCTATCTCCACGCCCTCGCCCTCGACGAAAACCACCCCAGGGCCTGGTACCGGGTGGCGAAGATCAAGATGACCATGGGGGACCGGGCCGGCGCCCATGAGGCAGCCGGGCGGGTCGTCGCCGCGGCCCCGGACTTTGCGCCCATGCGCTGGCGCCTGGGCATGTGGCAACTGGAGGAGGGACATCTGGAGCAGGCGCAGACCTCGTTCGAAGCGGCCATCGCCCTCGACCCGGACGATCCTTCCGGCTGGTGGGGCCATGCCCGGGTCCTGCTGCAGCGGCAGCAGCCCGGAAAGGCGGCGGACGTGCTCGAGGATGTGGTGAAGAAGTGGCCCCGGGACGGCTATGCCCAACTGCTCCTGGGGACGGCCTACCGCCAACTGGGCCGCTGGGAGGAAGCCAGGACAGCCCTGGAGCTCGGCGCCGGTAGCTCCCCCCTGCCTGCCCCGGACGAGTGGGACAGGGAGGTAATCCGGCACAAGACGGGTCTGGACGTGGAGTTCGAGAGGGCGCGCCGGTTCTTCGCTGCCGGGCGCATGGATGCCGCCCTCGGCCTACTGGAGAAACTGCGGCGGATCTACCCCCGGGATCAGGCCGTGCTGCAGAATCTGGGCATGATCTACAGCAGCCGCAAACAGTTCAGGAAGGCGCTCGAAGTACATCGGCAATTGTCGAGGGACTCCCCGGAGGACGTCCAGGTTCATTTGAATCTGGCATCCGCTTACACCGGGCTGCAAAACTCCAGCGCGGCCCTCGAGCATCTGGACCGGGCCATTGCCCTGGACCCCAGGCTGGGAGAAGCCTACGCAAAAAAGGGATACCTTCTTGCCCAACTGGGCAGCTACCCCGCCGCGGCGGAGGCCCTGGAACTGGCGCTGCAGCAGGACCCGCACAATCCCCGGCACCAGCTGCAGCTTGGGCTGGTCCGCTGCTCCATGGAGCAGTGGGAGGCCGGGCTCGCCAGTCTCCAGGCCGCCACCGAACTCGACTCGACCTACTACCAGGCTTTCATGAGCCTCGGCGAGGCCTGGAAGAGACTCGGAGAGCTGGACCAGGCTGAAGCCGCTTTCAAACGCGCCGCCGCCCTCAATCCCAAGCTCGAGGGAATGCTGCAGGAAGTGCGGCGACTCAAAGCCCGGAGGGAGGACCCCTAGTGTCCCGTCGCAGAGACAGGTTGACGAAATTGGGCCGCCGAGGCGCCCGGCTCACAAGGCGCCTGAGCGAGTCGTACCAGCGGTGTACGGCGAGTGAAGGCAACGCCGTGAGCCGGGATGGATCGGTGGAAAAATGGCGACATATTTCTGCGACGGAGCACTAGGGATGGGTTCCGGTCGCCAGTGGTTGCCCCTGTGTGGCACCGCCGTCCTGCTGATTCTTTGCGGCTGCGGCCAGAAAGGGGATGTGGGGACTGCGAATTCCCCACCCGGATCCCCCTGGTTCCGGGACGCCGCCGCCGACCGAGGAATCGGCTTCAGCTTCGAATCCGGCCACCGAGGCCGCCACCTGATGCCCGAGATAATGGCAGGTGGAGCCGCCCTCTTCGACATGGACGGCGACGGCGACCTGGACGCCTACCTGGTGCAGGGGGGGCGGTTGGAAGCCGGGGAGCGCGCCCGTCCCGGCAACCGGCTCTATCGCAACAGGGGCGATGGCCGCTTCGACGACGTCACCCCTCAAAGCGGCGCCGGCCACCGCGGCTACGGCATGGGGGTGGCCACGGGAGACTACGACAACGACGGCAACACCGACCTCTACGTTACCAACGTCGGACCCAATGTTCTGCTGCGCAACGAAGGCAATGGACGCTTCGCGGACGTCACAGCCACGGCCGGGGTGGGAGATGGAAGCTGGGGCGCAAGCGCGGCCTTCCTCGATTACGACGCGGACGGCGACCTCGACCTGTTCGCCACCAATTACGTCGGCTGGTCCATGGAGGTTGAAAGGGAATGCCCCAATCCCCTGGGAGAGCCGGACTACTGCTACCCCCTCGAGTACGATGCTCCCACCATCGACGTGCTCTACCGCAACAACGGGGACGGCACCTTCGCCGACGTGAGCGCGGAAGCCGGCATGGGCGCCGCCTCGGGCAACGGGCTGGGGGTCGTTTGCGGCGATTTCGACGGGGACGGCCGGCCCGACATCTTCGTGGCCAACGACAGCAACCTGGACCGCCTGTGGCTGAACCGGGGGGACGGCACCTTCGCCGACCAGGCCCTGCTGCGGGGCTGCGCCCTGGACGAGAGCGGCAAGGCCAAGGCGGGAATGGGGGTCAGCGCCGTCGATGTCGACGACGACTCCACCCTCGATCTGCTGGTTGTCAATCTGCGCCGGCAGTCGGATTCCTTCTTCCTCAACCGGGGAGAGTACTTCACCGACGCCACCGCGGCGGTCGGGCTGGTCTGGGACAGGGGGGTGTTCACCCGTTTCGGAGTGGGCATCCTCGACTTCGACAACGACGGGCTGCTGGACCTCTACCTCGCCAACGGCAGCATCGGGGACATCAGCCAGCTCGCCCGGCACAGCGCCGATCCCTTCGCCGAACCCAACCTGCTCTTCCGCGGCAGGCCGGGGGCGCGCTTCGAGGAGGTCCTGCCCAGGGGAGGTACGGAGGAACTCCTGGTGGCCACCAGCCGGGCCGCGGCCTTCGGGGACGTGGACAACGACGGCGGAGTGGACGTGCTGGTGGTCAACCGGGACGCGCCGGCCTACCTGCTCCACAACCTGGCCGCGGCAAGGGGAAACTGGATTGCATTCCGGGTGCTTAACGAGCACGGCGGCGACGCCCTGGGCGCGGTCGTTACCCTCCGGGCAGCGGGCGCCGGGAAGACCCGCGAGGTGCGCACGGCTTACAGCTATCTCGCGGCCAACGACCCGCGCGTTCACCTGGGACTGGGGACGGAGGAAGGGGTCTCCGAGGTAGCGGTGCGCTGGACCGACGGCTATGCCGAGAGCTTCGGCGATTTCGGCGCCAACCAGATAGTCATCCTGCGGCGGGGTGAAGGCGTCGAGATCCGGTTCTGATCCCGGATGGGAAGCAGGTTCCGTCCGGGGATGCCCGGCGCCCGAAATCCCTTGCCGCCTTCCCGCAAGGTCCCATGGCGGCCCTCCCCCGCGCTCTCACCACCAGTGCACCCGGTGGCCGGCGCTGGGGAACCAGATCAGGTCCACCGTCGCCGAGAGGATCACCCCTCCCACGTAGCCGATCCCCAACCCGTAGAAGAAGGGCTTTCCCGCCAGGTATCCTTTGACTCCCGCGTAGCGCAACAGGGTCAGCTTTACCACCCACACGATGGCCAGGGTCGACCAGTAGAGGTCCGGACCGAAGGTCCCCTCGAAGGCAAGTCCCACCGGATGGAGCGGAAACCAGTGGAACCGCGCCCTCAGGTAGGTCAGGATTCCCGCCTCGGTCCAGCCGAACATGAACACCCCCAGCTTCCCCAGGTCGAAGGCGGTGCGGTTGTGCAGGATATGGGATATCTGCTCGTACACCTGGGTAATGCGGAAGTGCGACACGTAGAGCATGGCCCCGCCCTCGGTGTAGACCAGCTCGATCAGGGACACCGCAGCCACTACGAAGCCCACGGGAAAGGCGGTGAACACCACCGCGGTCACCCACCCCGGTTGACGCCTCAGCGAGAACATGCGCAGAATGTGCGAGATCGCCGGCCAGGCGGGGATGAGGAAGGTGCCGAAGAATGCCTTGCTGGTGAAAATCTTGAGGGCGGTCAGGTCGCGGGCGGGAATCCTGGCGGTACCGACGATTTCCTCCACGAAGCTGTCGCCTTTCAGGTGCGGCCGGTAGGGCATCAGGTAGGCGAAGCCGGTGGCCGCGATCAGCTTGGTGGTGGCGAGGAGGGTGAGCACCATCAAGGCAAACACCCCGGCGGCGAGAAACAGATTGACCCCAAGGCTCATGGCCCAGGCCAGCACGTAGACGGTGGAGAGCAGCAGCCCCGCCCAGGCGAGGCGATAGCGCCGCACCTCCCGGGGGTCTCCCTCTCCGGTCCGGGCCTGGCGCCAGAGCTCGCGCAGATGGCGCCGGGCGATCCAGACCGCCCACATCGCTATGAACATCAGGGCGCCGTAGTTCTCCAGGAAGACTATGTTCTCTCCGCTTATCTGCTGGCCCGGCGACCCCACCGAATACCCGACGCGGTGAATGATCCCCACCTTGACCGACTCCAGAATGCGGAACAGCACCAGGCTGCCGAGGATATCCAGGGGGCACAGGTAGGTAACCGCCATCACAATGGGCATGTAGCGGATCTTCAAATGGCCGATGTAGGGTATTTCGGGATTGAGGTAGCGGTAGGTGGTCAGAAACTCCAGGGTGGTCAGACCTGGGGTGAAGTAGGTAGTGATATTGTAGAGGATGGGGAGGAAGGCGACGAGGGCGCCGATCCAGAACAGGCGCCTGCGAAAGAGGTCGGGCATGCGCCGCGGCCCGTCGAAGCCGCGCATCAGATCGAGGGGCATCTGGGCCAGCGGAAAGGTGAGCTTCTCCCTCTCCTCCCACTGCCGGTGAAAGAGTACGATGGTGCAGAAGCCGAAACCCAGCATGGCCATGGATACACCCAGCCACTGGAATATGACCCCCACCCATGCCGCCCATGGCAGTTCCGCTCCCTGGGGCAGACCGAACCAGAATCCGTCGATCACGGAGAGGTCGGTGGGCGGAAAGACGCTCCATGGCAAAAAATCGAAGAAAGTGTCGGCCCACTGATTTTCGGCCGAGGCGAAGTAGGTCGGCGCCGCCAGGATCGGGGCCCAGAAGTTGATCCACCCATGCTGCGGAATGGTGCCCACCACCCACATCATGACCAGAATGGTCAGGAGCTCCCCCTGGCGCAGCGCCATGCGCGGCCACAGGCGCTTGAGCACGACGTTGAGAAAGAGCCAGAGCACGAAGGGGATGATCACCGCCATGGGGAACTGGGAGTGGACGAAGGTGCCGGAACCGATGCGGTGCACTACCTGGGTCAGGTAGTAGAGCATGGCGGTTATGGTCACGAGACCCAGCACGAGGGCGCGCAGGGTGATGATGGGCTCGGTGGCGCCGGCTTCCTCTGCGCCGCCCCCATGCGGCGAGGGCGGAGGGGATTCAGCTATTTTCACTGGAAGTTCGGTTGCGCCGGTGGGTCGTCGGCGCGGCAGCAAGGTGGGAGATGGGCTTCGAAGCGGTTTCCTCTTCTGCCTCAATCATGATACCCGCGAGGCCAAAAAAATAACTGGCTGATTTGTCACGAGGTGGGTGGGTTCAGGTCGCCGACCCATCCCGTCCAAATCAGCCAGTTATATCACCGTCTCGGCACTGCCAGGGGCATGACCGAGACTATGCAGTCCGCTCGATCTACTTCAGCAGGGTCATCGCGCGGGTATCGGCGAAGTCGCCGGCCTGCATGCGGTAGAAGTAGACACCGCTGGCCACCCGCTCGCCGGAGCGGTCAAGCGCATCCCAGGTGGTCCTGTAGGACCCCGCGCTCAGCTCCTCGTCCACCAGGCTGGCCACCTGCTGGCCGGCCGCATTGTAGACGACCATCTCGACGTGTCCGGTGGCCGGCACGCTGAACTCGATGCTGGTCTCGGGGTTGAAGGGATTGGGATAGGCGTCACCCAGACTGTAGCTGTCGGGGGTGCCCGCCGGACCCAGATCCTCCACCGCGGTGGCATCCCCGCCCAGGCTGCCGGAGGCCAGATCGTAGGGGACGAACACTCCCATGTTCATCTCCGGGTAGGCCGAGGGGTAGGGCCGCGTGTCGGCGTTGCCCGCGCAGATATAAAGCCCGTCGTACTTGCCGCCATCGTTGACCAGGTCGATGTGCTTGGAGTTGTTGCCGCGGTTGAACGGTCCGGTCTCGGGGCTGAACTCGACGTTGGCGAGACCGGTGCCGTCGCGGCCGAACATGGCCAGCTGGTAGCCGATGTGATTATGAGTTTCGGTGGAATAGGCCATCTTGCCGTTATCGTCGGCCCCGAATCCCACCGTTGCAGGCAGGTTCGGCACCAGGCCCAGCTCGGCGGCGTCCTCAATGGAGATCCAGTCCCTGATGCTGTCCCCGAGGCGGTTGACCCAGCGCACGTTGCCGTCCAGGTCCAGGTGCACCGTGTTGACGGAGTTGTGGGAGGTTACCCAGATCCCACCGTCGTGCACGTCCATAACGGTGGGGCCGTGAACCTGGGTTTGCTCGTTGCCGTCGTCGTCAACGGCGGTGTTGTTGAAATACTCGAAGAGGTCGATCTCCCCGACGCGTTCACCGGAGGACTTGTCGTATTTCTCGATCACCGCCTGGAGGAGATCTCCGTTCTGGAAAGCGGCGTAGAGCAGATCTCTGTTGGGACGGATGTGATAGATGCTCCCACCTCGGCTGGCCGAAAGCCCGTTGTCGCCGAAGGACTCATTCACGTCCATGGTCTTGGAATTGTCGTTGCGGGTGAGCTTGATAACCCCGCCCGTTACACCCAGGGCCTCGTTCTCCCGCCGCCGGCTGGTCCAGTGGACCGTCGCGTCCATGTCGTCGGGCAAATGGCCGCTCAGATTCCTCTCCTCCTCCGGTCCGAAGGCGGTAACATCCCAGACCTCGACGGCGCCCGGATTGGCGATGAAATCCGTCCCGATGACGCTGCGGGAGTATGGAGTTGGCGGGGTCTCCTGGAAGGGGCTCCAGTACTCGGCCGGCTCGACCTTGGTGTCGACTATGTTGGGGCCCCAGGCATTGCCTGAACCGCCCACGTTGATGATGGTACCCGAATCCAGGTCGTTGAAGCCGATCAGATCGAACTCGTAGCTGCCCGCCCCGGCGTGATTGCCCTCCCAGTCATTGCCGTCCCAGGTCAGGGTGTTGCTCCCTGCCTCGAATGGGGCCAACGGGGTGCTGCCTACGTACATGTCCTGGGCAACCAGGCGCACCCAGGCGCCGTAAGGTCCGGTCGCCCCGGTCGCGTTGGAATCTGTCCTGTAGACCACCAGCATTACCCGGGCGCGCATGTTGAGGCTGAAGGGAATGCCCACCGATCCCGATCCGTCCCAGGCCACGTTCTGGGTATTGATAACCAGGGGCGTGGGATTCCCGGAGTTCTCGGGAATGTGGATGGTTCCACCTGCTTCGCTGTAGGCCGCGCCGGCGCTGCCGTGATAGGTGCGGTCCGCTCCGTCAGGGCGCGGGGGCGCATAGCGTCCGCCGCGGTCCTGGATGTCCTGAGCCTCAGCCCACTGCATACCTGCCAGCAGCAGGCCCATGCTCAGGGCAAGAAAACTCGATCTCAGCTTGAACATTACACTACCTCCTTTAAGGTAAGGTGTGGGTTATGATATCAGGAATATAAGTAATTCGCACCTACAAACCAACCATTAACTAATGCACATAATTATTTCACGTTCAGGGGTCACAACAACTGCCCGAATTCGGTGAAGCCGATGAGATTGCGCACGAAAAACGTCCACCCGTCGAAGTTTCGGAAACGCTGAAACCTGTCCTTCCAGTCCAGGTCCTCACGCCGCAGCCCGAGAATGGTGTGCATGTCGTAGCCGAAGTAGCGCGAGCTGTTGGTCACGGTGACCACCGCGGAGCGCTGCTCGAGACTGTTGCGCCGCTCGCTGCGGTCCTCGAGGCGGTAGGGCAGCGGCCCCCAGCCCTGCACCCCCGCCTGCAGGGCGGTGCGCGGCATCAGCTGATACCTCAGCTTGACGATGGGAATCACCCGGTGCTCCGAGCGCAGCACCCGGCCTCCCCCCTGGTCTGCCAGGCGCAGGAGCAGGAACTTGAACTGGGCGGCCAGGCCCAGCCTGCCCCACTGCCATCCAAGCCCGGCGCGGCTGGTCGAGGCAGCGAAGTCGAGCCGGCGCTGGCGCTGGAAGAGCCCGCTGGCCAGCCGGCCGCCCCGCTGCCAGTTGTAGCGCAGGCGCAGCTTCTGCACCAGGTGCAGGGCCGTCCAGGGGCGCCACTCCCCCTCCAGGTAAGTCTCGTTGACATAGCTGTTCTGGTAGTGAAGCGGGTCCGGGCGGCGCTCGATTGACCCGGCCACATTCTGCACGATGCCCGTGAAGCCGCTGTTGTAGTCATCCAGCCGGTCGAGGCGGGCGGCCCTGCTGAACTGGTTGAACTCATCGGCGATGTCGTCCTCGACCCGGCGGAAGTAGTTCTCGAAGAACACCCGCTGCCGGCGCGCTTCCACCTCGCGGCGGTAGGTCAGGAGGGCATAGGTGGAGCGGTTGCGCCCGCCGCCGGCCAGCTCCTCCACCGCGTAGCGTCCCGCCCCCGCGGACCAGTATCTGCCGAGGTCCACCTGGCCGAAGAGATGGACGCCGCGCTGGTCAGGATCGTAGGGGTAGTCGGCGACCCAGTCGTCCTCGCGCTGGTCGGGCTCGTCGTTGTGATTGCGGTCGAGGCCATAGACGTACTCGTTGGGTTCCACTCCGTACATCAGGAAGGTCTCGTCGTAGTCGGGGATGCCGTTGAAGTTGCGGTCCGTATCCACGATGCCGTCGTTGTCCTCGTCCTGCCCCAGGAAGACACCGTCCAGGTCCCTCGCTCCCGCCTGCGGACTGCCGAGGACGGTGCCCAGAAGAATGTCCGGATAGCGGTCCCCGTCGTCGTTGTCCTGCACCAACCGCCAGATGACGGTAGAGTTGGACAGCCCCTCGTACACGGTGTAGGGGCCTCCCGAGGAATAGCCGAAGTCCCTGGGGAGAAAGGCCTGCATCTCGGTGGTGAAGTCCGGATTCATGGAGAAGTACTCCGCACCCAGGCGGCCGCGGCCGAAGCGGTGCAGGGCATTGACGAACCAGGCCGAGCCGCGATGGGAGAAGCGCGGGCTGCGGTCGAACATGGGACGCCCCCCCTCGTGGGCGGGATACCTTCCGTAGACGGTCGAGCGCGCGTACTCCCCGGCCACCTCCAGCCAGGGCAGCACCAGCTGCACGTCCGCGCCGTAGGTGAAAATCGCCGTGTTCTCCCCCACCTTGAATCGCACCCGCTCGAGATTCGATCCATCCTCCACGCTGCCCCGGGCGCGCCGCGCAAGGCGGTAGAAGGTACTGCCGAAGCGCTGCTCGAATTTGGCGGCGGTGCGGTTGGCGGGGTTGAAGTAGACCCCCGCCCACTCCAGACGGTAGTCGTTGCCCACCGTGGCCTCCACCTCCACCGACTCCACCGCGGCTTCTCCTCCCAGATCGAACAGGAACACCAGCTGCTCTTTCCCGTCGGCGCGCAGGACACCTCCTGATGCAGCCAGGGGAAAGTTGGCCAGCAGTCCCTCCTGGAAGGTGTCCTCGCTGACGTCGACTCCGGCGTCGTAGGCAAGGCGGTAGAGATAATCGGCGAAGAGGGGAATCTCCCGGCCCCTGTAATAGTTGGGCGGGCCGGCAACGGTGGTGTAATAGACCGGCAGGAACTGGTCGGATGCCGAGAGGATGCGCCCCACCTGGGAGGGAACCCCGGCGCGGTGGCGGATCACCCGGGGCTCCAGGTCGGTCCGCGGCCGGCCGTTGATCACCAGCCGCATATCCCCGACCAGGGCGCCGCCGCGGCCGTCAGCCGGGGAGTCGTCGGAAACGCGCACGATGAGCCACTCGTAGAGCGGCTGAGCCAGCTGCGGCTGCTGATGATTGCGCAGTCCTCCCTTGATGCTGTTGTCCGGCCTGGTGCTGTCGTAGGGATGCAGGTTCACCCCGTTCACCCCCAGGTGCAGCCCGCCGAGGTCGACCTGGACGCGGGCGCCCGCCAGCATGGTGGAATGGTCGACCTCGACCTGGCCGATATTCTGGGCGGGCTTGTAGGATTCCCTGTTCGGCCGGGCTATGCGCGAGCCCACCCCGGTGAACTTCACGCGCGGGGTCGAAAGATCCAGGCGCAGGCCGTTGAAGTCGGACATGGACAGGGTCAACGGGGTGAAGCGCGCCCTCAGCCCGTCCCCTACAATGGCGCTGTAGCCCCATCGCCCATAACCGTCCCGGGCAACCGCCACGTTGGTGAATACCAGTTGCCAGGCGGACCAGTCCTTGAACAGCTCGCTGCCCCGGCGCTGCAGGGGCTGGCGGCGCTCGATCCAGTAGAACAAATCGTACCCGGTCCCGAGGTTATTTCCCATCAGGTCGTAGAGGGCCTGATAGCGGTCGAGGCCGAGGGCCAGGCCGCCTCCCTGCTGCGATCCCACCGTGCGCAGGGACCAGGTGTGGTCCGGGTACTGGGTGAAGGGGTCGAAGACGAAGTTGCGGTAGAGCGGGCGCTCGTAGCGCAGGTAAGGCCGCGGTGCCGCCACCTCTTCCACGGCCGGATGCCCGGCCGGTTCCTCCGCTTCCGCGGCCCAAGCCGCGAGCGCCAGGAGCCCCAGGTACCGGTGCAGTGATCTTCTCCTCATAAGGACCTCCGGCCTGTCTCCGTCTCCTGCGCAACACGCTCGAACCCACCGCATCCCATTCTTCCTATCCCTGCAACCCGAGGCGGGCATACTGGCATTCCGGTGCGTCCAGGCGCTGCAGCAACTCCTTCATCTTCGCTGCGAGTCCGGCTTCGAGTCCGCGGTCGCGGATGGGCTTCTGCTGCCGGGGATCGGCGCCGACGTCGTAGACGGGATTGTAATCGGGCGCGCCGTGGTGCCGGTGCGACGGGACTTTGAGGCGCAGGTGGGGTATGCCGTATGCATGCTCGAGGAAGACGCCGCACTCGGCGCTGGCAAGGGCATCGCGGTCGATGAAATCCCGGAAGGCGCAGGGCATGGCGGTGTGGTGGTGGAGAAAGGAATTGGGCAGCGGCTGGCGGCAGTAGGTATGGCGGCCGTCGGTGAGGTTCAGGTCCTTGCCGAAGTAGCCGTAGAGCACGGCGTCGTGGTGGTCCCCTCCCCCCTCGAGGAGGTGGCACACGGACCTGCCGTGGACCTGGGGCGGCAGCTCTCCTCCGTGAAGCTCCATCAGGGTGGGCATCAGGTCGAGGGCGCTGGTCAGTGCGCCGACCCTGCCCCCGGAGCATGCGGGGGAGCAGATGATGAGAGGGATGTGGACCAGCTCCTGGTAGTCGAACATGTAGTTCTTGCCCCAGTAGCCGTGGTCCCCGAGGAGATGGCCGTGGTCGGTGGTGAGGATCACGGTGGTGTCTTCCCACAAATCGAGGGCGTCCATCCTGTCGAGGAACCTGCCGAGCCAGACGTCGGCCATGGTCAGGGTGCCGGCGTAGCTCTTGCGGATGTGGTCGATCTCCTCCTCATCTTCGGCGACGGGGAGGTAGTCGGGCCAGTCGAAGTGGTAGCGCTCGTCCCAGCGGTCGTCGTAGACCTCGCGGTACTTGCGCGGGCAGGCGAATGGTTCGTGCGGATCGAAGACTTCCAGGTGCAGATGCCAGTTGTCCTGGTCGTGGTTTTTGTCGAGAAATTCCACCCCGCGCATGAAGCACTGGGGCGTGGGATAGTCTTCGTCGCGCTCGCTGTCGGCGAAAGCCCGGTTGGCCCAGTAGGACCGCGGGTTTTTGCCCTTGAAGGGCGGAGGCTGTGGAGGCCGCACCAGGGGGCGCCATTCATCCCAGGTCTGGCCGCGCTGAAACTCCCAGGAATCGAAGCGGGTGTGGTAGCCCTCGCCGCCACTGTGGTAGTAGTGGAAGTGATCGGTGATGAGGTGGCTGTAGGTCCCCCGCTGGCGGCGCAGCTCAGGCTGCAGGCAGTCGTCCCAGGGCTGGATCGGGCTCCAGGGGGTCTCGAGGAAACTGGCCCGGCCGGTGAAGAGGTCCCGCCGCGCCGGCATGCAGGGCATGGAGCAGCAATAGTGGTTGTCGAACACGACCCCGCGGCGGGCGAGCCGGTCGATGTTGGGCGTGCGCACCCAGGAGTTTCCGTAGGAGGCCAGATAGTGTCGATTCAGTGAGTCAAGGAGAATGAGAACGGTCTTCACCTGGGGTTCTCTCCCATCGTTGCGCCGGTCCTTCGGTTCACCGCCGCTGCATCAGCCCCTGAATTCGATCCTCCGGAAACCAGCCGCCAGGGCCCTGACCTGGCACGGGATCCTGGGCCCCGGGCCGCCATCGCCTCAGATGGACACCGAGTACAGCCGCGCCCGCGACATGTGGATGCGGATCGAGACCAACTTCCCCTTCAATGCGCCCAGGTCCTCCCTCCCCTTCCAGCTCACCACCCTGGAGAGCTCGTCTCCCACCAGCACCTCGGCGTCGTCCAGTCCATACCCGGCAAAGGGTTCCACCGGCTCCGGCGGGGTCACCGGCGGATGCACCAGCTCCACCCGCACCCAGCCCCCGGTCTCGGTCTCGTAGTTTAGCCGCATCCGGGTGCCATGGCACTCTCTCTGCACCATGGTGAAGCGCGCCTCTCCGGTGGCCTCCAGGGCCACGAGGCGGTCGCGCTTCCACAGGGCCCAGCGCCAGTCGTTTGCCCTGGCCGGCGCGTCCCCGTCCGCTCTGAAGGTGTGGAAATCGTGGCGGTTCCTGCACCCCATGAACAACAGGCCCCACTCCTCCGAGCTCAGGGGGACCAGATGGTGGCAGGCGTAGACGGTCTCGTAGGGTCCGCGGGGGATGATGGGCACGCGTTGCGGCCGGCTCCACAGCAGGCCGTCGCGGCTCGTCGCCAGCTGCACGTCGACGGTGGAAGTGAGGCGGTGGTAGAAGGGCAAGAACATCAGGTGCAGGTCGCCGTGAGGGTAGCGGCAGTAGGCCGAGCTGTAGACGTCCACGTCGATGGGGTCCTGGGGGTCGGGCATGAAGACGAAGCGGGGCTCCTCCCACTGGTCGAAGCGCTTGGCGATGCTGCGGCGAATGCATCTCCGGCGCTCCACCTGGCCGCGGTGGTAGGCAACGTATTCTCCCCTGTCCTGGTCGTAGGTGGTGAAGTATTCCCCGTCGAGGGTCAGCGACCCCAGGTCCCTCAGGGGCTTGTCGAGAACGGTCCAGCGCAGTCCGTCCGGCGAGACCGCCGCGCGAATGATCTGGTGCATCTCGAGCTTCTCTTTTATCTCGGCCAGCCCCATGCCCTCGTGCTGCATGGCGGTGCGCATCTCCATAAACCGGCTCGAGGTCAGGTCCGGCCGCGGCTCCCCGTCGAGGTAGCACAGACCTCCGGGGACGGTGGACTTGTAGCGCTCCTGCGGCGGCGCCGAGGGGTCCCGGAACACGCAGCGCAGCCAGAAATGGTCGGTGCGGTGCAGCAGGTTGTTGGCCGAGGATCCCATGTAGGGCACCAGTCCCAGTTGGGGCTTGTGCCAGGTGCGGCCGTCGCTGCTTTCGGCATAGGCCTCGTAGCTCGTCCCATCCTCTCCGCTGCACTGGTACCAGACCTTCAACCTGTCTTCGTCGAGGAGGACGAAGTTGGGCGTTACGCTTGCGCTCTCCCAGGGATGCTCACCTGGAAGGAAGATGCGCTCGGACCAGCGCCCCGGCTGGACCTTGAGCTGCAGATCTCCCTGGGGCGGGTCCTGGATCCAGCTCAATCCGTCCCGGCCTACTCCGCCATGTCCCGCCCAGATTCCGTACCAGTCGACAAAGGGCGTGGGTGCCGCCAGTTCTTCACTCGCCATAATGACCGTCCTCCTCTCACACTCTAACACGAATTTTTTCTCATGGCAAGCTGGATGGAGCGTCCCCGGCCTTCGCCGAGGCGACGGCACCGGGGCCCTGCCAAACCCCATCCCCGGCCGGCGGGCATGCTTGCAGGAGTCGGCCCAGTCCCTCCCCGCCCCGGCTCCCCTTGATGCTCAACCGGGGATTGAGCAGATTTGCCCGGGCGCCAATTCCCCCCAGGAATCTGCTATAATTCAATCGAGCAAGGAAAGCGGATGAGCGAGATTGCCATGCAGGTCCATACCGCCGCCGAGGACCCGGGCACAGCGTGGACCAGGGACGCCCGGCCCGCAATCGAAGCACCACCCGACCCCGAGACCGCGGGAGCGCCCGATCCTGCTCCGGAAGCCCGGTGGCCGGCGGCAGCGCCGCGCACGGGAATCCGCGGCGCCGTGGCTCCAAACGTCATTGCCCTCCCCGAAGGGGGCTACCGCCTCTACTACACCCAGATCCTCCCCCGGCGAGGCTTTCCCGACGGCGCCAACGACTACGACAACTCCACCACGCGGATCCTCAGTGCGCACTCGACCGACGCCCTGAGCTGGACCCCGGAGCCGGGCGTTCGCCTCGGACCCCGGGAAGGCGGCGCCGGCGAGTTCCGCGTCGTCTCGCCGGAAGTGGTGCCCGCGCCCGGCGGCAGCGGACTCCTGCGCATGTACTACGAATGCTTCCCCGACCCGCGGACCGGTCCCGCCGCCGTGCGCAGCGCGGTCTCCGAGGACGGCGGCCTGCACTGGAGAGTGGAAGAGGGGGTGCGCCTGGGAAAACCCGGGGCAAGCTACAACGCGCCCCGGCTCCTCTACCTGGACGACGGCCGCTGCCGCCTCTACTGCAGCCAGCGCGGGGTCGGGATCATCAGCGCCCTTTCGCTGGACGGCGGCCTCACCTTCCAACAGGAGCCGGGGGTGCGCGTCGGACCCGGTCCGCGCTACGATGCGCTGAATGCCTTCGCCCCCGAGGTCCTGCGCATCCAGGGAGGCGGATACCGGATGTACTACTCGGGCTACAGTGCGCCAAACCGCGCCCAGGTGCTCAGCGCCGTCTCCGAGGACGGCCTGATATGGCGCAAGGAGGAGGAGCCGGTGATCGCCCCCGGAGGCCGCTGGGACCGCGCCAAGTGCTCCGAGATGTGCGTGATCGCCATTCCCGGGAACAGCGGCTGGCGCTACCGCATGTTCTACGAGGCCTGCGACGGCACGGCGGTGGACGAGAGGGGGGTGTGGCGCATCATGGGGGCGACCGCGGAGGCCTGATTCCGGCGCCGCGGTGCCGGGTGTGCGGTCTGGGGAAGTGCGGTCTCCCGGCGCGGTGGGCGGCGAGAGCCCGCGGCCAAAAAAAATTCAGCCGGCCGGCGCCGGCTTGCCTGGTTGGTCGGGGTGGCCGGATTCGAACCGGCGACCCCCTGCTCCCAAAGCAGGTGCGCTAACCGGACTGCGCTACACCCCGACGGCGGAAGAGGAAAATAACCACCTCGCCGCCGCCGCGCAAACGCCTGCCGCCCCGCCGGCGGCGGCAGACCTCCAGCAAATCCCCAAGCAAGGGAGTGAATCCATGCGGACATACAGAGTGGCCATTCTCGGTTGCCGCGCCCGCGGCACCGCCGCCGCGCGCGCCTACCACGCCCACCCCCGCACCGAGGTGGCGGGCCTGTGCGATCTCGTCGGCGAACGCCTGCAGCGGCTGGGGAATGAACTGGGGGTGGGAGAGCGCTTTTCCGACCTCGACGCGATGATCGAGGCCACCGCGCCGGACATAGTCGCCATCCCCACCGGCACCGAATTCCATTTCGACCTGGCCATGCGAGTGCTGGAGCACGGGGTCCACATCGACGTCGAGAAACCGCTGTGCGTCAACCTCCAACAGGCCGACCAGGTGGTCGCCAGGGCCCGGGAGAAGGGCGTGCGCATCGCGGTCCATCACCAGCACCGCCTCAACGCCTGGCTGCAGGCGGCGCACCGGGCCTACGAGGAAGGACAGATCGGCGACCTGCTCTACATCTACACCCGGGACAAGGGCTACTACGGGGGCTTCGGGGTGATGAACATCGGCACCCACAAGATCAACGTCATGCAGAAATTCGCCGGAGCCTGCCGCGCCGTCACGGCGGTGGGGCTGACCGACGGGCGCCCGCTAACACCGAAGGACGTTCTGGCCTCTCCTGCCGGAATGGGGGTCATCGCCGGCGAGTATATCACCGCGGTCCTCGAATTCGCCGGCAACGTCACCGCCACCTTGCTGCAGCAGCGGCTGCCGGGAGCGCAGACCCTGGCGGCCTCGGTGGTTGAATTCTTCGGCACCGAGGGCCGCCTGCTGTGGCGGGGATCCCGCGCCTGGCGCCTGCCCACCGCCCACCTGGTTCCCGACGGCGAGCACGACCGCTGGGAACCGCTGCAACCCATCCTGCCCCGGCATTACGATCCCGACGCCGGGGCCGCCCAGGACGACTACTGCTTCGTGGAGGAGTACGTCAGGGCCCTGGACCGGGACCGCGACCACGAATGCAGCGGCGCGGACGCCCTGCGGGTGATGGAGGCCATGATGGCCATCTTCGAGTCCGCCGCCTACGGCCGGCGGGTAGAGCTGCCCCAGGCCGACCGCGAACACCCGCTGCTGCGCTGGCGCCGCGAGCACGGCCTCGGCGCCCCGGCCGATCCGGCGCGAAACTACGAGGAGTGGCTGAAGAACGAGGACCGCCGCCTGGGAAGGATTCCCTAGCAGCCCGTTGATAAAGTTGCTCTGCTTCAGGCGGGGAGGCGGGTCGGGGATCAACCGCCTCCGGCGCGGTAGATCTCATCCACCAGCTCCATGCTCTTGACCGCGTCGGCGAAGTGGGTCAGCGGTTGCCGGCCTTCCTTCACACAGTCGATGAAATGGCGGTCCTCGTGCCAGAATCCCATCCAGTTCACCGTATCGTCATCGCCGTCGGTCACCCCCTCCGCCGTCCCGAATTCCTTCGAGTCGTAAACCTCGCGCTCGCCGTCGCCGAACCTGATGTAGGACTGGGTCGCGGCGTCGACGTAGGCGGCCACGTTCCTGCCGTGGAACTCGGCTCGAAAGACGCCGATGCAGCTCACGTAGCTGAAGTTGAGGATGCCCACCGCGCCCGTGCTGAAAGACACCAGGGCGGTGTACTCGTTGGGAAAGGGTCCGGGCATGTAGCGCGTGCGCACCTGGGCCGCGACGTCCTCCACCTCGCCGCCGCACAGGAAGCGCAGGTTGTCGACGGCGTGGATGCCGTCCACCGTGAGGCTGTCGATGGCTCCCCCGTAGACCGCCGCGGGTTGGTCCAGGGGCCGGTTGGCACCGCCCTTGAGGAAGCTCACGGTGGCCTGGTGGATGGGTCCCTGCTCTTCAGCCCGCCGCTTCAGAGCCGTCAGCGCCGGAATGTGGCGGCGCTGAAAGCCCACCGCCGTGAGGCAGGAGTTCTCCTGCGCCAGGTAGGCCAGCATGCGAGCCTGCTTCACCGTCATCCCCAGGGGCTTCTCCACGAAGAGGTGGCGGCCCTGGCAGAGCACCGCGGCGGCCGGTTCGAAGAGGTTCTGCGGCGGCATGATGACGTAGACCACCTGCGGATCGACCTCTTCCAGCATTTCCTCGTGGTTGGTGAAGGTGCGGGGAATGCCGAAGCGCTCGGCCGTCTCCCGGGCTTTGTCCTCCACCAGGTCGCAGGCGGCCACGATATCCACGTCGGGCAAGCTGGCCAGACAAGGGTAGTGGATGCTGTTGGCCAGCACGCCCGCCCCGATGAACGCCACTCGAACTTTTTCCGTCATGAGCCTGTCTCCTTTCTTGCGCCGCGGGTTTCAGCGGCGGATTCCGTTGTCTTCCATCGCCTGGAAATTCAGGGCCCGTTCACTTGAACTCGACGCTGTAGAGCTCGGCGCAACGCAGGCGAAACCCCAGAGATATGGGCCCATCGCCCTCGTGGCCCAGGTCCGCCTCGCCGTTCCAGCTCACCTCCCGGTCCAACTGGTCTCCCATCAGCCAGTCGCAGTCGTCGAATCCGCGGCCAGGCAAGGGCTTGTAGCGGGAGTCGGCCACCTGCACCTGCACCTGTCCCCCCGCGGCGGTCTTGAAGTTGAGGTGGACCCGGCGCTGGGGAATGGTCAACTGGAAGGTGCGGAAGTTGCCCTCCTCCGGAGCCTCCAGCGCGGCCAGGCGGCCTTTGGGCCAGGTTGCCCACTTGATGCTCGCGTCCGGCCGCCGGCGCAGCTGCTGCTTGTGGCCGTGGGCGCTGCACCCCACCGTGACCCCCATGCGGTCGCCGGGCAGATTCACCAGGCCCACCCCTGCGGCCACCGTGCCGGCGTCCGGCTCCCCGGGCTCTCCCGGTCGACAGACAGGTCCGCCGGGCACCGGGCTCCATACCACATTGTCGGGGCTCGCGGCCAGGAGAAAGGCGAAGGTATCGTCGACCAGGCGCCAGCGCAGGGGAAACATGAGGTGGTAGTCGATGGTCCCGGGCATGGTGGTCTTGGCGTTGCCGTACCAGAGGTCGTAGGGCTCGTTGGTGCCGTTGGGCCAGAACACCTCCTCGGACAGGGGCATGCGCGTGAAATCGGGACTGGCGAGGCGGCCGATGCTGCGCCTGTTGAAGTAGTGGCTGCGGCAGTAGGCCACGTACTGCCCCAGGACCGGATCGTACTCGCAGACGTTGTGGGTGTCGCTGACCTGGGAGACCAGGGCGTCCTGCAGCGGCGTCCAGTGCAGCCCGTCCGGCGAAACGGCGCCGAAGAATCCCTCCAGCCGGTCGCCCATTACCGACTGGGCGCAGAGCTCGCCGGGGCGGTCGCGCAGATAGCGCTCCTTCATCTCGCCGCCCATCTGTCCGGTGTGGAACATCTTGTAACGCTCTTCGGGCGGCGCGGAGGGGTCGTTGAACACGGTGGCGCCGTGCAGGCCGGTGGGGTCGATGAGGGGCACGCCGTAGACGATGTTGTTGTCCCTGCTGCCGTTGCGTTCCAGCAACCCCAGGGATGGGCGGCGCCAGGTTTCCCCGTCGTCGGACTCGGCGTAGCGCAGGTAGTCGAAAGCCCCCATGCGGTAGGTGGGATGATTCACGTGCTCCTTGCCCGCCGTCTCGTACCACATGCGGTAACGTCCCTCCTCGTGGATCACCACCCCCCCTGACCAGATGAAATCCTCGTCTCCTTCGGGCACCAGGAAGGCCTCGGTCTTGCGCGCCGGTTTCGCCCGCAGGCGGATGCCGGTCGGCATATAGCCGGGAAGGTGCAGGGTCGGCTCCACCGGGTCCGTGGTCCACAGGCGCTTGCGCTCCCCCGAGGCGGTCAGCCAGCCGGAGTGGCTGCCGTGGTGCACGTAGCGCCAATCGAAGAAGTAGATGATGTTCGAGGGCAGCTCGTAGGGCGGGCGTCTGTTGCGCATCGGTGAGATCATCGCTTTTCTCCTGGGGTATGGAGAGGGGATTCCGATGGAGGCTTCCCGGCAGGACCAGGTGCCGAAGTCCAGCCCGGGGACGAGTGGAGGGAACCCGGCCCGGCGCCGATACCCGGGATATTTCGCCTTTGGAAATAGTTTCCTTATATTGTGCGGAGCTTCACAAACCCAGAAGATTTACACTGCGCCCAACTGTCTGTCAAGCACCCTCGACCTGGAGCGCATCAGGTCCATCCAGCGGAAAGGAACGAGAAATGGAGAGGAAGAAATGTCCCGTCTGCAAGTAGGGGTAGTAGGGGCCGGGGGCCGGGGCCGCGGCCTCATGGGCGACCTGCAGGGCTTCGACGACGTGGAAATTAACGCGGTGTGCGACCCGGTGGATGAGGCTCGCAGCGCGGCGGCCGCACAGTTCGGGGCGAAGCGCCTTTTCGCCGAGGTGGAGGAGCTGCTGGACGCCGGCGGCCTGGATGCCGTCTTCGTCACCACTCCACCCTATCTCAACGCACCGGTCGCCCTGCCCTGTTTGCGGAGCGGCATGGACACCTTCGTGGAAAAACCGCCGGGGATGAGCGTGGCGGAGACCACCGCCCTGCGCGACGCGGCCGCGGCCTCCGGCGCCCGCGGGATGGTGGGGTGGAACCGCCGCCTCAATCCCATGATCCTGCGCGCCCGGGAGATGGTCGGGGAGCGCGGACCGGTGGTGCAGCTCGTCGGCGAGTTCCACAAGAGTCTGACCCGGTTCGAGGAGGCCGGTCTCTACGGCGAGGACTTCCTCGACCACATGATGTGGGAGTCCATCAACCACTCGGTGGACATCGTGCGCGCCATGGCGGGCGCGGAGGTGGCCGAGGTCCACAGCGTGGTGCGCCGGGCCCTGCACAAGTACAAGGACGTCTTCGGCGCCCTCGTCCTCTTCGACAACGGCTGTCTCGCCCATCTCGTCTTCAACTGGACCAGCGGCGGCCGGCTCGAGCGCTACGAAATCCACGGCCGCGACGTCTCCGCCTACCTCGAAGGCGTGAACCGCGGGGAGGTGTACTGCGACGGCAGGCGCCACGAGCTGGAAAACACCGGCGACGGAGCCCAGGAGGAGGAGCGCTACTTTCTCGATTGCGTCAGGGAGGACCGCCCCATAGAGCTGCCCGCCTGCAACCTGGACGAGGCCATCAAGACCATGGAGCTGGCCGAGGCGATTCTCCAGGGCCTGCGGGAGTAGGCATGCATCCGTGGATTTTCCCTGTAATTTCCCGGCGAATTTTCACCCGTAGAAAGGAATACTGAGATGTCGCGACTGCGCGCAGCCGAGGTCGGCACGGGCCCCAAGGGCCTGCAGCACATGAGCATCCTGAACGAATTCGAGGAGGTGGAGCTGGTCGCCGTATGCGACCCGGCGGCCGCCGCCCGCGACGAAGCGGGCGACCGCTACAACATCTCCCGGCGCTATTCCCGGGTGGAGGAACTGCTCGACGGCGAAGAGCTCGACGCGGTATTCGTCGCCACCCCGCCGCAGCTCAACGCGCCGGTTTCCCAGGTTTGCCTCGAGCATGGGGTCCACACCTTCCTGGAGAAGCCGCCGGGCATGAAACCGGACGAAGCCAGGGCCCTGTGCGCCGCGGCGCAGAAGACAGGCGCCAAGGGCATGGTGGGTCTCAACCGGCGCTTCCACCCCATGATCACCAGGGCGCGGGAGATGGTCGAGGAGCGCGGTCCCATCGTGCAACTGGTGGGGGAGTTTCACAAGAGCATGACCATGCTGGGAAAATCCCGCGTGCGCTACGTCCCCGAGGTCATGGACAACTGGATGATGGCCAACGATATCCACGCCGTGGACATCGTTCGCGCCCTGGCCGGTGCCGAAGTCAAGGAGCTGCACAGCTTCGGCCGCCGGGCATTCTCGGAGTACAGGGACCTCCACGCCGCCCTCGTCGTCTTCGAGAACAACTGCGTCGCCAACTTCGCCTTCAACTACACCACCGGCTACCGCCTGGAGCGCTACGAGATCCACGGGCGCGACATCTCGGTCTTCCTCGAGGGGGTGAAGACCGGATTGATCTACCGCGACGGCAAGACCAGCGAGCTGCCTCCATCGGAGACCGGCGGCACCGAGGAGGAGCTGCGCTACTTCGTCGATTGCCTGGTCGAGGACCGCCCGGTGGAGCTGCCGGCGGCAAACCTGGAGGAAGGGGCCAAGAGCGTCGAGCTGGTCGAGGCCATTCGCGCCGGCCTGCGCGAAGACTGAGGCCGAATTTCCCGATTGCCGAGGAAGGAACCCGATGATGAACCACGAGACTGCCGCCGACCTCTACGTTTCGACCAGGGGCGACAACACCTGGAGCGGAACCCTGCCCGAGCCCAACCCCGAGGGCAGCGACGGACCACTGGCGACCATCGAAGCGGCGCAGCAGGTCCTGCGCGAGCGCAAGGAGGCCGGCGAACTTTCGGGCAACGCCACCGTCCTGGTGCGCGGCGGCCGCTACCTGGTGCGAAAGACCATCACCTTTACGCCGGCGGACTCCTGGCCCACCACCTACGCCGCCTATCCGGGCGAGCAGCCCATTCTCGACGGCGGCGCGGCGATAGAAGGCTGGCGCGCCGAGGAGCGCCGGGGCAGGACGGTGTGGGTAACCGAGATCGCCGACGTGGCGGCGGGGCGCTGGTACTTCCGCCAGCTTTTCGTCAACGGCGAGAGGCGGCGGCGCCCGCGCCTGCCCAAGGAGGGACGCTACCGGGTGAAGGGCGTGCCTCCGACCCACTCCTTCGCGCCCGAGTACTGGGGCGGGGAGGGGAACTTCATCTGCCACGAAGGGGACATAGAGGAATGGGAGAACATGGGCGACGTGGAGGTCGTGGCCATGCACCGCTGGGTGGAAGAGCGCCTGCCGGTCACCTCCTTCGATCCGCGGACCGGCCTGGTGCAGTCCTCGCGCTACTGCATCTTTCCCCTTGACCCGGGCGACGCCGCCGACAGCGAGGCCCCCAAGTACTACGTGGACAACGTCAAGGACGCCCTGAGCGAGGAGGGGGAATGGTACCTGGACCGCCCGACCGGCGAGCTCTGCTACATCCCTCTGCCCGGCGAAACCCTGGAGGAATCCGAGTTCTTCGCCCCGGTGATCGAGCAGCTGCTCCGCCTCGAGGGCGACCCCGACGACGAGCAGTACGTCGAGCATCTCCACTTCGCAGGGCTCGGCTTCGAACACACCGAATGCACCCTTCCTCCGGGGGGAGGCGAGCGCTGGGTGCCCCACTACCGGCCCGAGCTGGACTACGGCAGCGCCCCCCAGGGAGCCTGCCACGTGCCCGGAGCGATCTCCTTTTCCGGGGCGCGCTACTGCAGGGTCGAAAACTGCAGGATCCGGAACATCGGCTGGTACGGCATCGAGCTCACCGCCGGCAGCTGCGGCAACCACCTGGTGGGCAACACCATCGTGGACCTGGGAGCGGGCGGCATCAAGGCCGAGTCCCGCGGATATCCCAACTCCGACGTGCCGCCGCCGCGGCGCAGCGGCGGCAACCGCATCACCGACAACCACATCGGCGACGGCGGCCACGTCTTCCACGCCGCCCTGGGGGTGCACTGCATGGACTGCTTCGGCACCGTCATCGCACACAACCACATCCACGATTTCTTCTACAGCGGCATCAACTGCGGCTGGAGCTGGGGCTACGGGGTGCACGTCGCCAAGGACAACCTCATCGAGAAGAACCACATCCACGACATAGGCCACGGCGTCCTCAGCGACATGGGCGGCATCTACATCCTGGGGGTGCAGCCGGGAACCGTGGTGAGGGGCAACCTGGTGCACGACGTGGAGAAATCTGTCTACGGCGGCTGGGGCATCTACCTCGACGAGGGGACCTCGCACATCATCGTGGAAAACAACATCAGCTACAACTGCAGCAGCCAGGCCTTCGTGCAGCACTACGGCCGGGAGAACATCGTGCGCAACAACATCTTCGCCTTCGGCCGCGAGGCCCAGGCCCGCCTCGGCCGCGGCGAGGACCACAACGCCTTCACCTTCGAGCGCAACCTGGTGATCACCGACGGCAGGCCATTCTACACCGGCGGCCGGCGCTGGCACGTGGAGCACAAGGCCATCAGCACCGACCTGAATCTCTTCTGGGACGTATCGGGGGGAACGCCCCTGCTATGCGGCAGCGCTCCGCACGGGCTGCCCCAGACCGAGTACGACATGGAAGGCTGGCAGGCCATGGGCTACGATATCCACTCGGTCATCGCCGATCCCAAATGCCGCGACCTGTCCGCCTTCGACTTCACCCTGGAAAGCGATTCACCGGCCTGGGCCCTCGGCTTCAAGCCCATCGATCTCGGCGACGTGGGTCCCCGCCCGGAGGAAAGCAGATAAGCCTGCGCCAACCCTGTCATCCATCCATCCACCTCACCATGGAAAGCCTGTCATGAGCAAACACAAATTCAAACTCGGCATGTTTCTCACCGAGCCCCAACTGCCCTTCGAGGAAGCCCTTGACCTGGCCGCCGAGCTCGAAGTCAAGTACCTGTGGTACATGTGCAACGGCGAAGTCAGCGGCCTGAAGAAGGACAAGGCCCTGGTGGAGATGAGCGCCGCCGAGATCGACGCCATGCAGGCCAGCCTGGCGGCGCGCGGCCAGGAGTTCTTCCTGCTCCTGAACCGTCCCCACTTCAAGGGAATCCACCTGACCGAGGTCACGCTGGACACCCTGGAGGAGCACCCCACCTTCCGCCGCGACTTCGACGAGCTGGTGCGCACCATGGAGGTCGCCGCCTATCTCGGCGTCGGCGCCGTCAACGTGTTCTCCTTCCTGTGGCCCGGGGAGATACCCGACAAGCCCACCTGGCCCATGCGCTGGCTCACCCGCGGCGGGGTCATCACCGACACCGACATGGACAAGCTGACCAAGGCCTTCTCCCTGGTGGCCGAGGAGGCCGAGCGCCATGGGGTGGACGTGGCGGTGTCCATGATGCCGTGGAACTACACCAACACCACCGCCAACTTTCGCCGCGTGGCCGAGCGCGTCGGCTCCCGCCGCATCAAGGTGATGTGGGGACCGGCGGACAACACCAACTGCGGCGAGTTGGACGTGGCCACCGCCGGCTTCCAAAACGTGCGGCCCTATATCTACGGTCTGCACCTCAAGGACCTGCGCATCAACGACGGCCTCAGCCTGGATTTCGAATACTGCCCCCTGGGCGAGGGCGACACCGACTACCTCACCGTGCTGCGCAACCTGCGCGACCACGACTGCGACGTATTTCTCTCCCTGGCGACCCACTTCACCCCTCCCGGGGGCACGAACGTGGACGCCATGCGCATCAACTGCGCCAACCTCAGGAGACTCATCCGCCAGGTGGAAGAAGAGACCGACTAGTGTCCCGTCGCAGAGATAGGTTGACGCAATTGGGCCGCCGAGGCGCCCGGCTCACAAGGCGCCTGAGCGAGTCGTACCAGTGGTGTACGGCGAGTAAAGGCAACGCCGTGAGCCGGGATGGATCGGTGGAAAAATGGCGACATATTTCTGCGACGGGACACTAAGCATAGGGATCTACTTTCCCACCCCCGGGTCCGGCGGTGGAGCGCAAAAAATCCGCCGGGAAGGAAGGAAAAGATGGACGAGACCCGCAGAGCTGCGCGCTGGCGCCGGCGGCGCATCATCTACAACAACGACGGCGACGACGTAATCGCCACCGAGAAGAAGAGCGGCGACAACCTGACCCTGCGCACCGACCGGGAGCTGATGGACGACTTTCTCGACGCCCGCACCAGGCCGCTGGTGGGGACCCAGGTGGATAGCAACTGGTACTGCAGCTGCATGGCGGGGGTGCGCTTCTCGCACCGCACCCGGCTGGGGGGATTCCACGGCGAAGGCATCCCGCTGGAGCTGGTGGAGCGCTACGGGCGCGACAGCCTGCAGATTCAGACCGACTTCAGCCACGACAACAACATGGAGGCGTTCTGGTCCCTGCGCATGAACGACTGCCACGACGCCCATCCCATGGGGACGCGGCGCTGGACCTATGGCCTGGCGCCCTTCAAGCGCGACCACCCCGAATTCCTCATGGGCGAACCGGGCGACTGGGACAAGTACGAGGGCACTGAAAAGACCAAGTGGACCTGCCTCGACTTCAGCTTCCCCGAGGTAAGGGAGCACATCTTCTCGATCATCGAGGAGGTGGCGCGCAACTACGACGTCGACGGCATGGAGCTGGACTTCTTCCGCCACTTCCCCTTTTTCCGTCCGACCCGGGAGAGCCTGCCGGTGGAGCCCCGGCACCTGGACATGATGACGGACCTGGTGCGCCGCGTCGCCCGCCTGGCCGCCGAAAGGGGGGCGCAGCGAGGGCGGCCGCTGCTGCTTGCGGTGCGGGCGCCGTTCAAGGTTGCCGACGCCCGCTTCATCGGCGTGGACCTGGAGAAATGGCTGGAGGAAGACCTGGTCGATCTGCTCATCGCCGGCGGCGGCAGCGAGTCGAATCTGGCCGAGTCCTTCGCGCCCATCATCGAGATGGGGCACCGCCACGGGGTGCCGGTATATCCCTCCACCAACTGGGGTTTCTGGAACCACTGGGCCTACCTGGGCTACTCCCAGGGCCGGCACCGGACCTACGATGCCTGGCTCGACTCCGTGCGCCAACAGGGCGTGTCCGCCACGGGATTGATCAACGAGTGGAAGGGGACCATGGCGACGTGGCGCGCCGCCGCCACCAATCTGTTCAACGCCGGAGCCGACGGCATCTACACCTTCAACGGCTTTTTCGCCAGCCCCGAGGTGTGGCGGGAGATCGGCGATCCTGAATCCATGGCCAACAAGGACAAGATCTTCGGCGTCGAAAATTTCCGCGGCGACTCGAGCTTCGACCAGATACGCGAGGTCGCATTGCAGCCGGACGCTCCCTTTCAGACCCACTTTCAGGTTGGCGAAGACCTGGGCCCGGGGACCACCGCCGAACTCCGCTTTCGCCTGCATCTGTGGGACATCGTGGAAAACGACGGGATACAGGTGAAACTCAACAATGCTGTGCTGGAGGACCTGAGGCCCGACGCTCCATTGCAGGCGGAGCCGGCCGGCTATTGGCTGGAATGCCCCCTGCAGCCCGAGCAGGTCAGAAGAGGCGAAAACGAGGTCGAGGTGCTGCTGCAGCGTCGGGGCGAAACGGCGGCGGCGCTGGACTGCATACAGCTCTCGGTGCGCTATGGCGGTGCAGATGGAGAGTGACAGATCCCTGGTGTGTCGCCCGGCAATTGTGAAACTGCGGCATGGACATCAACCCGGTAGAAAAGCGGACCGGCATGATCCGCACTGGATTTCTCCGGGGTCCGGCCCGGGAGGAGTTCGACCACATCGCCCCTCCCTCTGCCTGTCCCAACGGCTTGCCCTTCCCCTGCTTGACAGATTTCGGCGGGGCGCTATCTTTGTCCATCATGCTTACCCGTCAGAAAGACCGCACCTGCAACAACCAGGCCAATTCCGGCAATAATAATCCGCTGGCCCCACTGCGCGTGTTCTGACGACTGACTCCGAGCGAATCTGAAAATCCCAAACCCGTCGCGAACACGCATCGCGGCGGGTTTTTGTTTTTGGAGATTTTGAAATGACATCACGGCACAAGCACGCGGCACACGCCTTTTCCAATAGCGACAGCAACAATAACCCCGCCATCCGGGCTCGATGGCGTTGGCCGTGATCAGAATGCACCCTCACCCCAACCCGCTGTCGAGCCCCGCGCCGACGGCGGGTTTTTTCATGTACAACCGAAACCTGGAGGCTGCCATGCACCCCTATCGCACCCACACCTGCGGCGAGCTGCGCGAGCGCCACGCAGGCCAGACCATTCGCCTGAGCGGCTGGATACACCGCAAGAGGGACCACGGGGGCGTACTGTTCCTGGACCTGCGCGACCACTACGGCATCACCCAACTGGTGGTCGCGCCGGATAACGACTCGGCGGCAGCCGCGGCAAAGGTGACCCGGGAGTCCGTGGTCCGCGTCGATGGCGAGGTTCGCGAGCGGACGCCCGAGACCATCAACAGGGCGATGAATACCGGAGAGATCGAAATAGCCGTCCGCGGATTGGAGGTGCTCTCGGCGGCCGATCCCCTTCCTTTTCCCGTGGCGGATGAGTCGGAGGTGGGGGAGAGCATCCGCTTGTCCTATCGCTTCCTCGACCTGCGCCGGGCCGGGCTGCACCGGCGCATCCAGCTCAGGTCGGAGGTGATCGCCAGTATCAGGCGGCGCTTGACCGAGATGGGCTTCGCAGAGTTCCAGACCCCCATCCTCACCAGCAGCTCCCCCGAGGGCGCGCGCGACTACCTGGTGCCGAGCCGGAGCTACCCCGGCCGCTTCTACGCCCTGCCGCAGGCGCCGCAGCAGTTCAAGCAGATGTTGATGGTTTCCGGCTTCGACCGCTACTTCCAGATCGCGCCCTGCTTCCGCGACGAGGACGCCCGCGCCGACCGCTCCCCCGGCGAATTCTACCAGCTCGACCTGGAGATGGCCTTCGTCAAGCAGGAGGACGTCTTCGCCGTGATCGAGGAGCTCTTTTCCAGCCTCTTCCGGGAGTTCAGCGGCTGGGAAGTGACCGCGCCGCCGTTTCCGCGTATCTCCCACGCCGAGGCCATGCTGCGCTTCGGCACGGACAAACCGGACCTGCGCTTCGGGCTCGAAATCCAGGACCTCTCCGGGGTCTTCGCGGACTCTTCGTTCAGGCTGTTCAGGGAGTCGGTGGCAACAGGAGGGGCCGTCCGCGCCCTGTGCGTCCCCGAAATGGAGGAGCGGCCGCGTTCGTTCTACGACAGCCTCGAGGCGTTCGTCAAAGAAGCGGGAGGCCAGGGTCTGGCTTACCTCGTCAACGGGGCGCAGGGCGCCTCAGGTCCCATCGCCGCGGCCCTGGAGCGAAGCAGCCGCGAGCGCATCATCGACAAGTGCGCAGCCGCTCCCGGTTCGGCCATCTTCTTCATCGCCGGGCGGTTAGACGAGGCAGCCCTCCTGGCGGGAAGATTGCGCCTGCACCTGGCGGACCGGCTCGGCCTGCGGCGGGAGGGCCGCTACGAGTTCTGCTGGGTCGTGGATTTCCCCATGTACGAATGGGACGAAAAACGCGCCCGCGTCGCCTTCTCCCACAACCCGTTCTCCATGCCCCGGGGCGGCATGGCTGCACTGGAGACCCGGCTGCCGCTGGAGATCAAGGCATGTCAGTACGACATCGTCTGCAATGGCCTCGAGCTGTCGAGCGGCGCCATCCGCAACCACAGACCGGACATCATGTACAAGGCGTTCGAGATAGCCGGGTATTCGCGGAAAGAAGTGGAGCGCCGGTTCGGGGGCATGATCCGCGCCCTGCGCTACGGCGCTCCGCCCCACGGCGGCATCGCCCCCGGCATCGACCGCATCCTCATGCTGCTATCCGACGAACCCAACATCCGGGAGGTGATCGCCTTCCCGATGAACCAGAACGGCCAGGACCTGCTCATGGGAGCCCCGGGCGAGGTGTCTCCCGAGCAGTTGCGGGAGCTGCATTTAGGGATCCGTTTACATCGAGACAGTTCTTGACGCCTTGATATCACAGTCCTAAGATGAGATTATGTCGAACGTAGCCAAATTCCTTCCCGACCTCCTGCCACGACCATGGTCTCCTGATGCGTACCATGGTTTTCAACCGGCCGGCCTGTTCGTCGGCGAAGGGACGAGTGCAATCGAAGTCGCCGTCGCAACGGCTTCCCGGAAACCTGGCCGAACAATCCTGGTCAATTGCTGGAAGTCGAGAAAAGGACGGCGCGCCGCACCGGTGCTCCTGGTCGTTCTGCGCCCAGAGAAAGCGTCGCTCTGCGGCCCCTCAGGGGAATCGCCGCCGGTCTACACCGACATGGAACCGGGGCAAGTGGAGCGCCTCTGCCGCGAGGTGCTCGCTCAGCCCGACCGCCACGCGGCCCTTCGACTACTTGCCCAAGCCCTGCCATCGCTGGAAACGGCGCTGCCCGGCCTCAACAACGAGGGGTTGCTGGCGCTTCACGAACTCGAGCGGGCGGTACCTCAGCGTCCCGACTGGGCCGAGGCGAAACGCAAGGCAGCTGGAGTGCTGAGCAAGCGAGAAGGAAAGCTGCTGGATGCACTCGGCTTTTCCGTCGAGCCCCTCGACAACCTGACCAACCTCCTGCGCAGCGGTGAACGCCGCACTGCGCTCGCGGTCATGCTGCGCGAAAGCGAGTCCGCGGAAGCCGGGTCTGCCCGCTTCAACAGCCTTTCTCCCATCAGCTACGCCTTCAAGAAAGCCGACGACGAAAACCTTCCCTGGGTCGTCCTTACCCAGGGCAACCGGCTCCGCCTCTATGCCACTGGTGTCGATGCCGGGGTTGGGCACCGTGGTCGCACCGAGACTTACATCGAGTGCCAGCCTTCGTTGCTTACTGAAGAGCATATCCCCTATCTCTGGCTGCTCTACTCTGCCGAGGCCCTGGCTCCAGACGGCAGCTTAGAGCAAATCCTGGAGGGATCGCAGCGCTTTGCCGGAAACCTGGCCGAACGCTTGCGGGAACGGATTTACGACCATGTGGTCCCCGAACTCGCCCGTGGTATCGCCGCCGCCGCACGGCATCGATCGACCGAATCCCAGGACTTGGCGCGCCTACGAAATGGCGCTGACCGTCCTGTTCCGGCTGTTGTTCATCGCCTATGCGGAAGATCGCGATCTTCTGCCCTATCGCTACAACGACGCCAACCGCCGCCGCTCTTTGAAGCAGAAGGCGCAGGAACTGGCCGATGCCGTCGCCCGGGATACTTCCATCGCCGAGGGGGATTCCCACTGGCAGGAAACCGCGTTGCTCTGGCAGGCGGTGGCCCGGGGAAATGCCGAGTGGGGAGTCCCGGCTTATGACGGCGGATTGTTCGAGAGTGAAGCCGCAGCTTCGGGGACCGGCGCCGAACTGGCTGCCATCACCTTGCCCAACCATTGCTTCGAGAACGCCCTCCGCCAACTTCTAGTCATCGAGACACCGGAAGGGGTCGCCGGACCGGTCGATTTTCGCTCCCTCGGGGTGCGCGAGTTCGGTACCATCTACGAGGGACTTTTGGAATCCGAGCTGGCGGTGGCCGAGTCCGACCTCGTCCTCAGAATGCAGAAGGGTGAGTTGGTGTACGCCCCGGCGCGCCGGGGAGAGGATCCCAGCGTGTCGGCAGGCGAGACCTACCTGCAAAACCGCTCAGGCGAGCGCAAGTCGTCGGGCAGCTACTACACCAAGCGGTTCGCCGTGGAGCACCTGTTGAACGGCGCGCTGGAGCCCGCGTTGAGCGACCACTTCGCGCGCCTCGACGGCATGGATGATGCGGATGCGGCCTGGGCCTTCTTCGACTTCCGAGTGGCCGATATCGCCATGGGCTCGGGCCACTTTCTGATCGGCGCCATCGACCACATCGAAAAACGCATGGCCGACTATCTCGCCGCGTGGAACCTGCCGGGGGTGCGCCGGGAACTGGCGCATCTTCGCGCCGCCGCCTTGGGAGAATTGGGGGATCTTGGGGAGAACACCACGATCGAGGACGGCCAGTTGTTGCGCCGTTTGATCGCCCGACGCTGCATTTACGGTGTCGATCTCAACAACCTGTCGGTCCAGCTCGCTCGCCTTGCAGTGTGGATCCACACCTTCGTGCCCGGCCTCCCGCTCTCCTTTCTGGATCACAACCTGGTTCACGGCAACTCCCTGGTCGGCGTCGGCACCCTCGACGAGATCAAAAAGGAATTCGAAAAACGCTCCTGGCCTCTATTTCTAATCGATGCTGAGAGCTTGCTCGGCCGCGCGGCTGCTCCCCTGAGGCGGCTCGCCAATATCAACGATACGTCGTTGCAGGACATCGCCGCCGCCCGCCAAGCAACGCGAGATGCCCACTCGGCAATCCGCAGCACCGCAACGCTCTGCGATTTGATTGCCGCCCAACCCATCTCCGAGGATCAAGAGATGACTCAATCCTCCTTCGAGGATTGGAAGCAGATTGCGGAAAAGGCCGACGAATCGGAGGCGGCACGGATCGCGCAGCAGGAGCTTGGCAGTCTCCATGCTCTGCACTTCCCGGTGGCTTTTCCCGAGGTGTTCCTCCGCGACCGCCCCGGATTCGACGATGCGGAACGGGTGGATGTGACCATGCTGGTCAACAATCGCCAATGGGTATTCCCGGAGGTGCACCCTCAGTACTCGATCGGTCTCGTCTGCGTTAAACACGGAACCCCCAAAGAAGAATCGATCTACCTGCGGGGTCCCTACGCGACGCAGTCCAGTTTCGATGCTGGTGTGGTCAGGGAGCCGGCTGCGTTCTACAGCGCGTAGGTGACCTGCTCCCGAGTTGTATGCCATCATGGAACACAAGACGACCAATCGCAATACACAGATGTCACCTTCAAGGAAGTTTCACGACATGTACATCAAATACTTACATAGGTCAGGTCCTGAGATATCTGCAAAAGTGATTGCAGCGTGAAGTTCCTTCCTATCAGGCTACGGCACTCATTTCGGTGCGGCATATCGATGCCCTGCTCGATTACGTGCGTCGACGGGGAGCTGTCCTGGGCATCGACCCGCAGCTGGCACCTCGCGGGCGGAACTGAAGGATCTGTTTAACGGGGGGAACAGGCGGTAAGCCGGCGCATGCTGCGCGGGTGGCACAGGGAGTTTATGGGGGACCTCAGCGCGGTGGACGGGGGCGCCATCCTGGGATTGGTCTCTTGAACCGGTAGCTCTTATTGACCCAGCGTTTTCTCAACCGACCTCCCGACGTATCTCTACCCTCGTTTTCCACTGAATCTGGTAGCGAGCACCTTCGGAGTAATTACTCGTGATAAATGCGTGGGCAAGCTCGGCTCCGCGTTCCCGCGCTTGGTTCTTTGTGGAGAACTCAAGATCCTCTTTGATCGGCACGTTGAACACGTCGACGCGGTCTCCGTGGTCGTCGCTCACCTTGATCTTTTCCACCTTGTATACGCCACCATGCATGCGGACGATGCGAATGCGCGCGGTCAATCTGGACATTTCGTTCCTTTCAAATCACCCCGGGATTTTGGGGAAAGAAACCTAAAGTATAACGCTTTCTCTCCCCATTCCAAGGATATTTTCAATCGTTCCCACGCGGCGGCGGCGTGGCGATGAAGTCTTCCCCCGCTTCCCTTTGCAGGTAGCGACTGAGGTACTCGCGCAGAGAATCCCACATCGCCCCAAGCGACTGCGCCTCGTCTTTGATCTTGAGGTACTTTTCCCTGTGGCTGATCGGGTGGAGGCCGATACGGTAATTGCCCGCCAGTCCCACGGGGAAATCATCCAGCGTCTTGTCGTCGGGCGCTACGGTCAAGGAGCCGGCTTCGATCCAAAAGCTCGACCCCGAACCGGACCGTATCTTTTTCACGCGGCCGTACACCACCGTGTCGAAGTCCCCCACCTCCTCGTCCAGCATGAAGTTCACCGGTGAACCGATCTCAATACCGACCATTTTGCCCCGGGGAAGTTCGAGGCCGATCCGCTTGCGCCGTTCTCCCACCCATATCTCGGCGACGAGCTCTCCGCGCTTGACCTGCGAGCTCGAGCGGGAACCGGCCAGGTAGATCAGCTCTCCATGGCTCCACCCCGGTTCCCTTGATGCCTCGGCGAGTCCGCCACCCTCCTCCCCGGCCCGCGCCACCCCGCCCGGGTTGGCGTCCAATACCCGACCCGCGCTGGAACGGTCCGGGGACCGACCCGGCGCCGCCACGTACGCCAAGTTCGTCAGCCACTCCCGCTGCGATTGGGTGCGAAACTTGAGAAAATCCGTTTGCGCTTTCTCGTAACGGTATTCCTGTTCCAGCACATTGC
Organism: Candidatus Latescibacterota bacterium; assembly: GCA_965208105.1. Taxonomy (GTDB): domain Bacteria; phylum Latescibacterota; class UBA2968; order UBA8231; family UBA8231. The sequence goes on along the minus strand of OZ242318.1, from coordinate 3,789,221 downwards.
CCGCCTCGCTGTCTCCAAGCTCGGCGCTCAGTTGGCGTTCCTCCAGGCCAAGTTGCTCGTAGGTGGTCTTCAGGCGTTCGTACTCCTGTTCGACTTCGCGAAATTCCCGTTTCGAGATCAGTCCGCGATCGAGCAGCTTACGATACGCCTCCAGGGTTGATTCTCCCCCGGGAGCCTGGCGTTCGAACTGCTCCTTTTCGAATCCCACCTGTTTGCGCTCCAGTCCCCGAACCTCGAGGTCGGTGCGGATATCCCGTCGCTTGTTCAGGTGCTGCGAAAGCAGCAGGTCCACATACGCTTCTCGTGGCCGCACTTCCTCCTGCCGTTGTGCGAGTTCCATCACTTCCTTGGCGAAATCGGCGATGAGCAGGCGCTCTCCGGGATAGACCGTCTCCCCCTCCGATTTCAGCCGCGCCCCGATGAAGAAGTCGTCCTGCGCGTAAAGCCGCACCAGGTCGCCGGAATGGGGTATGATCCGGGCCCCCTCTCCGGATATGAATTTGTAGGTCGTGCCTTCCAGGAATCGGCTGATCTTCGGCACCAGAGCCACGACTTGGTAGACCGCAAAGGCGACGATCGCCGCCAACAGCAACAGCCCGAAGGCCGATTTCAGCAGTCTGCCCAGATACCGGAAAGCCAGCGGAGTGGCCAGCAGCGCCAACGCCAGCAGCGGTCGACCCCCCGTCAGGGCGATGCCGAGGCAGACGAGCACCCAAACCACCCACCAGAAAGTGCGGCGCACCAGGAGGTAGCGGTTGCCCCGTTGGACGAGGAAGGCGCGATCGCGAATCTTGACGATCGCCTCTTCGGCCGATTTGGCCAGTACCCGGATCTCGTTCATCACCGATCTCCCGCCAGGCGCATGAGTTCCAGGTCGGCACGTTGCAGCGCCAGGACGTGACGCACGTTTTCCCGGGCCAGGGCGCCGAATTCGGGACAACTTCTCAACAGCTCCCGCCGCTGGCCGGCGCCGATGAGACGCCCGTTGTGCAAGAACACGAAAAAAACCTTGTCGTCGGGCAGGGCAAAGTACGGCGCCAGGGTATGCGCCACCACCACCACGGTGCGGTCCCGCGCGGCGAGCCCGGCGATGGTGTCCACCAGTTCGTTTTCGGAGAACTTGTCCAGACCGGTGGTCGGTTCGTCGAACAGCAGGATGGGGCAACGGGTCAGCAGCGAAAATCCGATGCTCACCCGCTGTTGCTGTCCACCGGAGAGATTCCCCGAAAGACCGGCCGTCCGGTCCAATCCCTCGCGGCGTTCCATGAGGTCGACTCGTCGCGGCTCGAAGCCGAACAGCGCGCGCCCCACCCGTTGGAAAGGGCCGCTGCGGACATCGCTGGTGGTAACCCGGACTTCCTGTTCCATGGCCTCGATCTCGTCCAGTACCTTGGTCATGCGCAGCGCCTTTTGCAGATCTTCTTCGCTCGATTTTGGGGAGAGCAGCTCGGCGTTCTGCAGGATGGACATGGACAGCAAGGAGATTTTCTGGGACAGATAGGCCATCAGCAGAGAGAGATTCTTGCGGTCTATTTCGCGCACGTCGTTCCCCCCCAGCAGCACCGCGCCTTCGGCGGTCTCCAGGTGGCCCCTCAGCAACTTCAACACCGTCGATTTGCCACAGCCGCTGGCTCCGCACAGTACGGTCATTTGGCCGGGGGGCACGCGAAAGGAGATTCCGTCCAGTGCGGGTCGGGCGGAATCGGGCGTGCCCGGGTAGCGAAAGGTGACGTTCTCGAATTCGATTTTGTGACTCGTTATCGGGATCTGTCTGGGGCGCGCCCGCCGCTGGACGCCTTCGGCCGCAGCGAAGAACTCCTCGCTCCACTGCACGCTCACCATCAGCGGGATGATATCCTGCCACGACTGTATTACGGCCATGATCGGCCTGAGCACCCGCTGAGCGTAGACGTTGATCACGATGTAGAAGGTCAGGGAAATCGCCCCTTCGATCACCTGTAAACCGGCTATGAGGGCGACACCGATCGTAAACGTTATCGACACGGCGTTGCTGCAGGCTATCCAGGCATTCCGGTAGTTTCGATTCTTCCGTTGCTGGGCGATCATCCCCTCTACCGTGCTCAGCGTTCGTCCGCTCATGCGTTCGACCGCGTCGAACGACTTGATCAAGTCCGCATTCTCCAGCGATTCGTTGAACATGGACATCGCCGTATCCCGCAGCTGACTGTGTTTCCGCCGGTTGCTGCGAATGCGGGACCGAAAGAACGACATGACAAACGCCTGCAGCGGTATTACCAGAAGCAGCAAGGTGAAAATCGCCGGCGACATGAAGTAGATCACCCCGAAAGTGGCGACGATGTTGATGAGGTTGGTGATGAGGCCGGGGAGAAAATCTCTGTAGAACTGGCCGTAGGCGGGCAGGTCGCTGCTGTAGGTGGTGTAGAGCCGGCCGAGCCCGAGCGATTGCTTCGATTCTTCGTTCATCTCCTCCATATCGCCCAGAAAGCGCCGACGCAGGTCGTACATCAGGTTGAACGACCCTTCGGTAGACAGATACTGGTAGACCATTACCACGATCACCCTAATTACTTCGAGGAGGGCCCAGACCAGGCATAGGGTGATTAACGCATAACTGCTTTCCTGCAAGTCCACCACCAGCGGCAGAATGCTGCCGATGATGATCGCGCCGGGGATGGGCCGCAGGAATTCGATGCCCACACTCACGAGCGCGACGAGAATGGCGGTGCAGTACCAGTGCAGGCTGACCGCGCCGCGCTTCAACATGAACCAAACCAGTTGATGGCCCCTCAGCCGCTTCTTCTCCTCGGTGGCCAAACGGTATTCCAGCATTCTATCCGATGCGGCTCCTCCCGTCATGACGGCGTCCTTTCGGGCCTAGGAGAACGGCGGCCGGGGTTGGATGGTCATTGAGACCGCAACCACATACGACTAACTTGATGTAAATAATACGTTTGCGAGCAGGAGGGCCGGGGGGCCACGGGGATGCTGATAACTACTTGATAAATATAGAGATTATCGGTCAAGAAAGCTACGTCGAGCCGCGGTACCCTTCTGATTTTTTCGATCTCAAGACTTTTAAAAACAATTAGTTAGGTAGGAATATGTCCGGCTTCCTGGCGATGGACGACGGGGCGTGGGAGTCCCTGCTGCCCGAGGAGCTCGCGCTGGCGACCGAAGGGGAACGCGCGGCCACTGCGGAGTGACGACCTGGGGCATCGCCCAAGGGAACTCCAGTCGGCTTGGGGAGCGGCTACGGCTGGTTGTCGAGTCGGCGCAGAGAGCGCGGCGTTTCGTTCAGGCGGCCAGTTTGCGGAAGAAATCGCGAAAAAGAATCGTCTCGCAAAGATTGTCGCATTCCTTGCACCGCTCCCAATCCTGCCAAACATACTCCAATCCGATCCAACCGCGGTACTTGCGCTTGCCCAGCTGGGTGATGATCCGCTCGTAGTCGATGACGTTGGCGCCGAAGCGGGTCTGGAGCCTGCCCTTGCGCCCGCCGCGCACGTGGAAGTGACTCGCGTAGCCCAGGAGAGGCCGACTGGCCGCAGGGGGTGTCGCGGCGCACCTTCGGTCCCAGCGTGCAGGCTTGGGTTGGCCGGCGCCTACCGCTTGAGCAAGCGCAACATCCGGGCGCTGTTGTGCGACGCGTTCGGCCTGGAGGTGTCGCTGGGTACGATCAGCCAACTGGAGCAAGAGGTATCCGAAGCGCTGGTCCAGCCGGTGGCAGAGGCCCGGGCCTTCGTTCGCCAACAGGCCATGGTCAATATGGACGAGACGAGCTGACGGGAGCGCCGCGCCAAGGCGTGGTTGTGGACGGTGGTGACAGAGGGCGTTTCGGTGTTCGCGATTCGCACCCGTCGCGGTCGGGAGGTGGTTGATGAGATGCTCGGCGACGACAGCACGGCGATCATCGGCTCGGATCGATTTTCGGTCTACGGGCATTTGCCGCCTCGACGTCGCCTAGTGTGTTGGGCACATCTGCAGCGCACCTTTGAGGACTTTGTGGCCCGAAAAGGAGACGCCGCCTGGGTCGGCCAGGAGCTGTTGGACTGTAGCGAGAAGCTGTTTACCTGGTGGCAACGCATCCGCGATGGTACCCTGCAACGCTCCAGCTTTCGAGTCTATGTCAGCGATCTGCGCCATCGGGTTCGTTTTCGCCTGTGCCATGGACAGCAGTTCGCCGACGCCCATACGGCGGCCACCTGCGGCAATTTCCTCGACCTCGAGCCGGCCCTGTGGACCTTCTTCCACCGGGACGGTGTGGAGCCGACGAACAACGACGCCGAACGAGCCCTTCGCCATGGCGTGTTGTGGCGCCACACCAGCTTCGGCAGCCACAGTGCCGAGGGCAGCCGTTTCGCAGAGCGCCTGCTCACAGTGCGGGACACCCTGCGTCAGCAGCAGCGCAACGTCCTCGACTTTCTCACGCTGGCCTGTTACGCCCCTTTGCGGAACCAACCAGCACCCTCGTTGCTGCCCAACCAGATTTCGTAGTCTTTCCTGGCGCCCCCGCCAGAGAACTGAACGGTTACGGTTTTTTTTAACCGGATAACTGAACCAAATGGCTCCTCGAAAGAAAAAGACCAAACCGAAAAAGCCCGTTGATCCCTTCTCGAAACTCACCTGGGAAGACCTGGAGGAATGGGCCGGCGATCGCATCGTCTCCCGGGGGCAGACCTATCTGAGACAGGGGGCTGTTCGGGACCTGGGGCGCGCCGAAGACGGGACGCTGGTCGCCTGGGTGCTGGGCAGTCGTCCCTATGCCACCCGGGTGCGCATCGAGGGAAGGAAGAATCTTGAATCAGAGTGTACCTGTCCATACTGGGCGACCTGCAAACACGCGGTGGCCGTGGTGCTGAAATACCTGGAAATGATAAAAGCCAAGACCGCCATCGGCCGGGTTGAGGAAGACGATCCGCGCCTGCTGGAATTGGACGCGATCGAGGAAGAGTTCGAGGAGCTGGAGGAGTTCGATATGGAGGAGTACCGCGAAGACCTGGAAGAGGAGAACGTCAAGGCGCGTTCCGCAAGCTCCAGGCAAACCATGTTCTCTTCCCTGCGCGCGCACCTGCAAAAGCAGACCAAGGCCGAACTGGTAACGCTGCTGGTCCAACTCGCCGAAGCGCACGAGGGGGTGCGCCGGTCGCTTGAGGACCGCCGCACCCTGACCTCGGGGAAGGCGCACAAAGTTCTGCAGACGATCCGCGGCGAGATCGCAGCCCTGGAAGAACCAGCATGGGAAGGTTATGGCTACGGGGTCCCTGCTGCCAGTACGGAGCGTCTCGAAGCGGCGCTCAAAACACTGGTCGAAGCCGGACAGGCCGACGCGGCGGTGCGACTGGGGCCGGAACTACTGGCTGCGGGCAGCCGGGTGCTGGAGTACGAGCATGAGGGAGAATCCGGCGATGCGATCAGCGACTGCCTCAATGTCCTTTTCCGCGCCCTGGATGGGTCTTCCCTGGCGGCGGCAGACCGGATAGAATGGGCCCTGGACATGGCCCTGGCCGACGACTACGAGCTGTGCGCCGACGGACTGGAAAACTTCTGGAAGAAAGACTACGCCAAAAGCGATTGGTCCGCGGTTTGCGACCGCTTGACACAGCGCCTGGAGGCCTGTGAGTCCCCCCCTGCCGGAGATGATGATCTTTCGTATCACTTCGTACGGGACCGAATCTCCAACTGGCTCATTAAAGCCCTGGAAAAGGCCGGCCGTCGGAAGGATATCATTCCTCTGTGCGAGCGCGAAGCCCCCATCACCTTCAGTTACGGGCGCCTGGTGAATCGCCTGATAGCCGGGCGGCGCTGGGAAGAGGCCCGGCGCTGGTGCCGGCAGGGGATTGAGGCCGCGTCCTCCGAGTTTGGCGGCCTCAATGCGAGACTGCGGCCACAACTGCAGACCATAAACCAGCGCAGCGGCAATCCGCTCGCCGGGCCGGCCTTACAGGCGGAGGAATTTTTTGCCAGGCCCAGTTCGGGCGATTTCCTGGATTTGTGCAAAGCCGCCCGCAGCGCGCGCGCTGGCAAGGGAGTCGAGGCCTGGGGGCGGCACTACCTGCAAACCGGCCGGCGACCCCGCGCCGGCAGGAAGCGCAAAAGCGACCCGATGATAGCCTGGCCCCTGCCGGCTTCCGAGGTCGCGGTGCCTGCAGCATCCTGGATATCTGAGGCGCCTATGACCGAGGTGCTGACCCAGTTGGCCATTGCCGAGAAAAAGCCGAAAGAAGTTCTGAAGTGGTACGACCACGGCGGCCGCAAAAAAGGTCCGTCCGGGATGTTTGGCTTCTCCCTCGACGAGGAGGTGGCCGAAGCCGTCAAATCGACCCATCCGGACCGGGCCGTGGCAATTTGGAAAGAGATCGCGAAAAATAATATCGCCCGGGTTCAGGCCAGTGGGTACCAGGCGGCGGTTCCCTATCTGCGCAAGGTTAGAAATGTACTCAATCGCACCCGCCGCAAGGACGTATGGCAGGAGTACCTGGCCGCCTTGAGACTGCAAAACAGCCGCAGGCCTCGATGCCTGGAGGAGCTGGACCGTTTGGAAGGTGGTCGTCGGCGGATCATCGCTAGCTGAGCCAGGTCCGGACCATTGGTCGAGATGGACCCTCCGCGCGCGGGGCGGGTGGCGTCTCCGGGTTTGCTGCCTGTGCTGGCGTCGACGACGAAACCGGGCAGGCCGCTCAGATGCTTGGTACTCAGCCCACTGCCCTGGCCGCCGATGGCCTGGATAAACTACACTTCTCCATCCCCCGCAAAAAGTCGCTGGAACCCTTGCGACTGTTCTACGTCCCCTCGAATTTCATTCATCTCCCGGTAAAATAGAAGGAGGTGAGATATGACCGAAGCCAGAAAGACCGTCAAACTCTACGAAGCCCTCGAGCTGCGGGGCGAGTACGACGCCCGCATCAAGACGCTGCGCGACTGCCTGCCCGAGGCGCGTCAGAATCGAGACCTGTTCTCCCGTCGTGACAACGACTTCTCGCGCCGACCGGCACCAGGATTCAGCGTCTCCGAGGCACGCGACCAGTTGCGCACCCTCGAGTTCAAACGCCGCAAACTGAACGCCGCGATCCAGCGAGCCAACTTCGAGCACCGCGTTGAGCACGAGGGCGACGACATGAGCCTCACCGAGGCCCTCGAGACCCGCAAAGCGCTCAACGACCGCCTCGGAGAGCTGCACACCCAGGTCGTCGACTCCGCCTACGAGCGGGTCCTCCACAAGGAGGAGCGGGACATCGTCGAGGACAACGAGTTGCCCTACGACGATTGCCGCACCCGTCTCAACGAGGTCCGCGTCGAGTTCCGCCAGCTCAATCGGCAGATCCGCGCCGCGTCGTTCGAGGTAGAGGTGGAGTACGCTGACGAACAATAAGAACGAGTAGAACGGAAGAGACAGGGAAGCAAGTGCGACTGCGCCGGTGACGGCGCATAGCCCAGAAGCGACGCGCACTGCAACGCGCGATCTCGGGGGTTGATAACCTACTATCCGGCAAAGCCGCTCAACGACCTAGCCGCTAACCACTCAGCACCGGGAGCCCCTCAGCGAATCAGCAACAGGGCTTCGCGTCTCTTCCGTTCGCCATCCCCGGCCGGGACGCGGTGTACCCCCCCTTGAACAGATCCGGATTCTGCCAAAGCTCGCTCGACGCGCCTGGTAGTTGGCCAGTTTGGACCAAATTTTGTCAGCTACCAATCAGGAGCGGGTCCTCGCTTGACTTGTATGATTTTGTGACCAACGGGGGAAAGTCCTGACCTCGGCCGCCGACCCCGGAAGATCGCTCATCTTCTCGCCTTTTCTCCTAATCGCCTACCTCGCCAGAATCAGGTCCAGCATTCTGCGGTGATTTTCGAGAAAGCCTTTGGCCACCGAGAAATGCTCCGTTTCGGTGTACTCGACCTCCTCCATCCCCTGGTCCGACAGTTGGTAGATGATGGAGTGGGGATAGGCCATAATTATGGGCGAGTGGGTCGCCACGATGAACTGTGAATCCTGCCGCACGAGGTCGTGCATCCGCGACAGCACCGCCATCTGCCGGCCGGGAGACAGGGCGGCTTCGGGCTCGTCCAGCACATACAACCCCCTGCCGCCAAACCGGTTCAGCATGAGGGAAAGGAAAGACTCGCCGTGGGACTGCTCGTGCAGGGGACGACTGCCGTAGGCGTCGACGATGCGGGGAATGTTGTCGAATTCCTCGTCCAGTTCCTCGATTTGCGTCGCCACGTTGAAGAAGCTTTCAGCGCGCAGGAAGTAGCCGTCCCGCGCCCTTTTGACCCCCCGGGAAAAGCGGATATACCGCTGCAGGACGGAGTGGGAAGGCCGCGACCCGAACTGGAAGTGCCTGGAGCCGCCCTCGGGATTGAAGCCCCAGGCCACGGCTATCGCTTCGAGAAGGGTGGACTTGCCCGAACCGTTTTCGCCGACGAAGAAAGTGACGGAGGGGTGCAGATCGATATTGTCGAGGTGGCGGACGGCGCTCAGGCAAAAGGGGAAATCCTTCCAGGATGGGACCTTGTCCCGGTCGAGGCCGAGCTGGGCGATGAACTGCCCGGAAATCATCGGATTTGCTGGAGCCCGATCATCAGCGCCCCCTCCGCGACCTTCAGAAGCGCCCATCGCGGACCTCGTAGCGGGTGGGCTTGGCATAACCCGGCATTTCCCGCGAGACCCAGTCCGCGGTCCAGTCGATCATGCGCTCGAGGGGAACGAGCGGCGGTCCGAAGAGACCGGTGGCCTGGGAGGTATCGTTGATCCACGCGGTGGAAGACGGACGGCCGGTGAATATGGGCTCGGTGCCGAAACGCGCTGCGAAGGCCTGGGCAAGCGCTTCTATCGAGGTTTGGCTCGGACCGCCCACGTTCAAGGGGCTGGTGGGAACGGTGCAGTGGCGCAGGGCGCGCAGGATCTGGGACGTGGCGTCTCCCTGCCAGATCACGTTGACCTCGGGCATGGTCACGTCGACGGGCTGCTTCCGCCAAACTTGCGAGGCCACGTCGTGCAACACTCCGTAGCGCAGATCGATGGCGTAGTTCAGCCGAATCAGCCGGCCAGGCGTGTCCTGTTGTTCGGAGAAATGCTGGAAGATGCGTTCGCGGCCGACGCAGGAGTTGGCGTATTCGCCTACCGGCCCGACCTCCGCGCTCTCGTCCCATCCGGGGCCGCCGGCGTCGGCGAAGGGATAGACACACAGAGTGGAGAAGGCGATGATTTTCGAGCCGGCGAAGGTCCGGGCTACAATGCCGGGCAGGTGGACGTTGGTTGCCCAGGTCAGCTCTTCCTGGCCGGTGGTGCCGAATTTGCGGCCGGCCATGAAGATGACGTTGGGCAAACGCGGCAGCAGGCTCACCGCGGCGGGATCGAACAGGTCGCAGCAGATCGTTTCGATGTCCCACGAACTCAGGCGTTCGCGCACCCCGGAATCGCTGAAGCGCGCCACGGCGACCACCTGCTTGCGCGGCGCCGCGCGCCGTGCCATGCGGGCAAGGGTGGGTCCCACCTTTCCGCTTCCACCCAGAATGAGGACGCCGCCTTCGACCCGCGCCATATCTTCGACGACGTCATCGCTCGGACGAGATAACAGCTCCTCCAATTCTTCCACGTTCTCGATTCTGTCGGGAAGCGCGTCCGCGCACAGGCGCACGTTCTTTTCACTCCAATGAACGAATGGGGAACCGGTAAATGGGATCTATCAATACACTTTAACTCGGGGAGAAAGGACAGGACGATCGCACCCTGGACCGGGCCTGCACTGCGATCAGGGACTCGGCCTTCGCAGCCCTACCTGAGCAGCTCGAGGATCTCCTCGGGCCTCCCCTTGCGGGTCGCGTAATCGAGGGCAAGTTCACCTTGCGAATTCGCCATCGATTTCTCTGCTCCCGCTTCCAGCAGCGCCGTGATCATCGCTGCGTCACCGAAGGCGGCCGCAAAATGCAAGGGAGTTTCGCCCATGAGCTTCCTGTCGGTGAACATGGAGGTGGCGGCGTTGCTGTTGGTGGTCCTGTTCACGTCGGCGCCTGCCGCGATCAGCAGCTCCACCGCGTCGGTGTGTCCCTGGACGGCAGCGTCGTGCAGGGCCGTCTCCCCTCCCACCGGCATGGATAGATTGACGTCGGCTCCTGCCGCGATGAACAGCTTCATATGCTCGGTCTTGCCGGCGAAAGCTGCCAGCATGAGGGGGCTGCCCTCCTCCATTCCGGTATAGTCCACGTCGGCGCCGAGAGAAATGAGGTGCCGAACGAGATCCAGGTGGTCGCCGAAAGCGAAGGAGCTGACCAGCGCGGTGTTGCCGTGAGCCCCTTGTGCATTGACATCGACTCCGCTTTCGATAATCAGACGGACCTTTTCCAGATCGCCCTTCCTGCTTGCATCGATGAGGTCCTCGATATCATTGCTCATGGTATTGGCTCCCTAGCAGGGCTGGAGAAATCGCCGGGTTGTACGGCGCGAAAGTATGCCTCCATCCTCCAACTGTCAACGGGGGACATGGATCGTTTTCCCGCGCCTTCTCATCCATTTTCCCGGTCCCTTTCGCCCGAAAACTTCAGGCCCCGACCTGCCCGAGAATGCCGCATGACTTCGATGGCCAAATACCTTCAGCTCCCACCTATCCCAAAAATTGCGGGCAGCTCGGTCAACGAAGTCACTTCGTAGTCTGCCCTGACCCCGGTATCGTTTTTCAGACCTTGGCGATTGAGCCAGACCGTTTGGGCCCCGGCCTCGCCTGCGCCGGCCACATCGTCCTCGAGGGAATCCCCGACGTGCACCATCTGCTCGAGCGGACAGCGCGCCCTCTCCGCGGCGATCTGAAAGATCCTTCTATCGGGCTTCTCGATGCGCACATCCTGGGCAAATACTACAAAACCAAAGCGTCCCCCCAGACCACAGCGTTCAGGATAGCTGTTGCCGTTTGACACGAGTCCGAGATTGAAATGAGGAGCCAGAACGTCGAGAGCGGGCACCACGTCATCATAGAGCTCGATATCCCCGAATCGATGCTTCTCATAAATCTGAATCAGACGGTCGGCCAGGCCGCGGTCCGGACATCCGATCAGTTCGAGCGTCCTCTCGAATGCAAGCCGCCTGATCTCCTCCAGGGCCCAGACCTTGCCCTTCAGATCTTCGGCGAGCCGGTTGCGAATCCCGATCATCTCATCCACTGTAAGGCTCAGAGCGCGTTGGGTCGGAACTCGCCGGCGCAGTTCCGTCAAGGTGTGTTCAAGCGCATGGCGCATGACCTTGTCGAGGTCCCACAATGTCATGTCAGCATCGAAAGAGACGGCGGAAACTTCCATGATCCTTCGAGTCCCTGGATTCGCTCCTCAAGCCTGAAACTCAAAGAAGGTGATGAGATTTCCATACAGGTCGAGAACGCCGAATTCCCGCGCACCCCAGGGTCTGGTCTGGAGCGGAGCGTTCGAATGCATGATCCCCTTCGGCTCCAGCTCCCGGTGCAGGTCATCGATACCATCGACCTCGATACGGCAGCTGTGGGTTCCGGCCAGGAAAGATTCAGCGCCCGACTCGATCGGCCCTCCCTCCTCACGAGTGCGCCAACTTTCGTCCGTAGCTCCCCACAAATGGACCTGGATCCGGTCGCGAGCGAGGACGCAATATCCGGTTTCCTGGTGGACGATGGCGAACCCCAGGACGTCCCTGTAAAACCTTGCGCCGTCGTCCATGTTGGTCACCGGTAAAACGGGGATTGCGGATTTAATTTCCATGACTGCTTCTCCCGTGTGAAGATTGCAGACACCGATGTCGAGTCGAAGTTTTCGAATTGTGTTTCGTTTTCATCCCGGGGACAGCAAAGTCCGACAATGAGAAAGGACCTTCACCTCTCCCCTCCGACATTTCTGTCCACAATTTCGAACCATCGGGATCTCATGCTCTCGAACAATGCGGCGGACACTATGATCAGGCCTCCGATGATTTCCCCGTTCGATGGTACCGCAGCAAAGATAATCAGTGCGAGGATCACTCCATAGACCACCTCGAGCACCCGGATTACCCCAACGACCTTGGCGGAGAGGTATCGATGACTGTCGATAAACAGTGTCCTCGCGCACCCCGTCAGAACCACTCCAAGCACCACCAGGAGCAGGAGATCCCCTGAACCTGGCATACGGAAGAGATGCGCATCGTAAAACATGAATGGAATGAGGATCAGCCCCGCGATACCCGACTCATATGCCGAGAGGTCCCAGCTGTTATAGTTGCCGATGATTCGCTTCTTCCGAATCAGGACAATCAATGGGATCATTGCCCCTCCTGTTACTCCGTAGATTACCCCCTGGAAGGTCGCATCGGACAAATCGAACTCGGGGACCAGAAAGTAGATCCCCACCAGGACCGCGGCGGCGCTGGCGAAATCGAGAGCTCGGAGCCTGAGCTTGAAGAACCAGCTCTCGAGAAAAACCATGAATACCGGATAGGTATAGGTCGTCAGGAGGCCGATTGCGATCGTCGAGACCTTTATCGACTTGAAGAAGAACCCCCATTGCATCACGAGAAGTCCGGCGATCACCGTAAGGGTAGCCAGATCGGCCCAGGTCCTTATGGGAGAGTGACTCTCCAAACGCCTGGCAACGACAAGCAGAATGACCGCCGCCAGGATCGACCTCCAGAATACGATCTGGTATGGGTCGAGGTCGACCGCCTTCCCGACCGGGCCGACGAATCCATACATGAGGGTCGCGAGATGGACTTCGACAAGGCCGCGGGTGCCAGGTGACATTAATCGGCCTCAATCGTCGGGGGAGGTGAAGCCGTCCTTGAGATAATCATGAAGTCGACGAGGGTCGGGCAAGGGAATACCGAGGACGTTGCAGCGCACAGCGCGCTCCAACTCCTCTGCCGTTCGAACCGTCGTCGAGAGTACCTGCAGTCCACGTTCTCTGCAGGAATTCGTGAACTCGGGGGTTAGTCTCTGGTTGCGAACGATGATATGGTGCGCTCCCATACTCAAGGCGCGATCAATATCCTCGGATGTAACTTCGCGGCAGGTGAAACCCACCCTGATTTCAGAGCAGATATCCTTGACCAGTTCAAGCGCCTCAGGATTCTTCCCGATGACGAAGATGTTGTCGAGGAGGCCGCTTTCCTCAATGCTCTCCGCCAGCTTTTCCTCGATCAATCCGAAATCCTTGATTTCGAGAAGATAGTTAACCCGGTCACCACAGAGTTCAAAGAGTTCCTCCAAAGTCGGAATTCGCTCTCCCGAGAACTCGGGGCCAAACCAGCTACCCGCGTCGAGATTCCTGAGGTCGACCAGCGAGAAGTCGTGAACCGAGCCGCTGCCATCGGTAGTGCGGTCGACCAGCTCGTCGTGCAGTAGAACAAGCTGATTGTCTCTGGTCCGCCGCACGTCCGTTTCGATCCAGCCAATGCCGTATTCCATGGTTAGCTTGAATGCGGCCATTGTGTTCTCGGGTGCGTAGGCCTCTCCTCCTCGGTGGGCAATATCCCAAAACTCTTTTTTGCTCATTGGACCTCTCCTGGCGCTGTAGGCGAAATTCTCTTCTTCCCTGGCTCGCTTTTAGTACGAGGGAACCACCATCTCGGCGACGAAGCTATGATATTTGCCATCCTGGAATATCCCTGACTCCGGGGATGGGCGCCGTCGTTATTCGCCACCTCCCGCCGATAGGCCTCGTCCGCGCGAAGAGCGCAAAAGAGGTCGATGTACGGGACTCCGAGAGCTTCTGTCTCGCGGGAAAAAGCACGCGATAGATCCCCGATTCTTCCATTCTGTTCGCCATCGAGGACAGGAGGCGGACCCACCATGAGCACGGTGTATTTCCTTGAGCGGCGCAGAATCGATCTGACGTTGGCGCAGGATTCGGCGGGTTCGACCCGAAGTTTCCCGTCCTCCATGGCCATGTCGTTGGCGCCGCATGAGAGGACAATGCGGCCATCGCAGGAATCGGGCAGTCGGCGGGCGCATTCCCGCTCCCAGCGCAGCATTATGTCTTTGCTCGTATCCCGCCGGATGCCAAGGTTGTAACAGTTGACGATTGAATCGCCCGAATTGGCCATTGCGCAAAGGCGGCCCGCCCACCCGAGAGCCGTCTCGTCTCCCGTGCCGTTGACGAAGGAATCGCCGACAAAGCAGATCCTTATGTCCTGTGGCATTTCATCATTCGACCGCAACGCGGTAATTCTCCTGAAGACAACTCGGCGTCAATCGGCTTTTTGGAGAAGCTGCAAAGGATCAATCAGGACGCGATTCTCCGAGCGATGCGGCTCGTATACTCTCGAGCTCGTCGGCGCTGAAAACCCCCGCCCTGAACAGGTTCATGTATTCCTGGGAGACACTCTGCCCGAAGATCATAAGATCGTCCGTATTTACCGTCACCTCAACACCGCAGTCGAACAATTCGCGAATGGGATGGTCCGCTAAACTGGGGGTTGCGCCCAGCATAACGTTGCTCGAAGGGCAGATATGCAGCCGGATCCTGTTTTCTGCCAACCACTCCATGACCTCGGCGGATTCGGCGGCCGCAATTCCGTGTTGTATTTCATCCAGTTCTAGCACTTCAGCCGTTTCCCGGATCCGTTCCGCTCCTTCAAATTCTCCCACGTGTGCCTTCAGCTTCATCCCGGATAATCGAGCCCGCGCGTAAAGCCCACGTACCATCTCGAGAGGACAGGCGTCTTCCTCACCGTAGATGTCGATCGACCTGAACAGGCCGGAGTCGATCCCCTCGCGGACGCTGTTTTCGATTTCCGCGCTGCCGAGGCTTTCTCGTGCGATTCCCAGCTCCGGCCTCAGATCAATGCGGCCGCGATGGCTTTCCACCAATTGCCGGATGAAGGAAGTGAAACCGGCAAACCCCGTTTCGAAATGGCCGGTCGCGCGCACATCGAAGCTCATCTCCAGCCGCCGGATACCATCTTCGACTGCATCGGCCACAGCGGACTCCGCGGTGAATTTAAACCCGGCCAGGGAGTTGATGTAGGGATCCAGGGCCCTGGAGGAGTAGCTCAGCATTCCCCGCAGCCCCCGCATGGGAGTAGCCGGTCTTTCCAGCGAGTGCCCCAGCCAGCGCTCGACGTTCTCGATCCGGGTAGCGAAGTAACAATGGCAGTGGCTGTCGGCCTTCGGGGCGCGCCGTACCGAGGCCAAATCACCTGTCTCCAGCGCCTGAGAAATAGAAACAGCCTTCATCGATAGATCTGCCTTGCGTTTCGTCGGTTCTCGAAAACTGATAGGTAGGTGGGATAAGCCTTGAACACCTCAGGCTGGTGGACAGGTCAACAACACCGGCCGTCGGCAGCTGAAGCTTCTGCCTCCGGTGTGAATGCCAGCAGGATCGTGTCGGCGAACATGCGCCAGACCACCGCAACCTCGTCAAATCCGGCTTGAGCCATGGCGCCGATCAGGTCTTCCGTCCTGTGTTCGTATTCGACATCCTTCCCTGCGGCCTTCATCCTTCCCTTGTACTCCTGCCTGGCATCGATCTCCTCCTGCGTTGCCATTCCCGAGGCAACTGCCCGTTGGAGATGAAGCCTGCGAAAGCGCGATGACAGCGACCGGCTGCCTGGTCCCGAGGAGGGTCCGATGGCCATCGCGTCGTACAGGATGAAGCCTCCGCCGGGCCGGAGCGCGCCAGCGATCCGGGCAAAGAGCCCGGGCAGGCAGGACGGAGAAAGGTGATGAACGGCCTTTGCCGATAGAACCAGGTCGCACTCGCGGATGTCACAACCGGCCATGTCCGCTTCCAAAACTTCGGCTCGGTCTGAATGAGGTCCGAGTTTCTTCCTGGCCAGGGACAGCATCTCCGGCTCGCTGTCAACGCAGGTCCCGGTGGCATTTCGGAAACGATCCAGAACTCTCGCCGTCGGTTCCGCCGTGCCGCAGCCGAGCTCCACGAACTCGAACGCATCGTCCGGATCAAAGGGGATCAGCTCCACAATCATCTCCAGACCCTTGCTGTAGGGAGGACTCAGGACGGGCTGGAGCCGATCATAGGAATCCGCGATTGCCGCGAAATAGCTGCTACCCTCCTTTGACGAATAGTCCATGCTCCGCACCATCCGTATGACCGCCGAACAACTCCGGAATGTGGTCCGGCGTCAAAAAGGTCCGCAGTTCCGGATCCACCCTCGCTATTGAACTGGGGGAGATCCAGGAAAAAGCGAAAACGGCACCGGCCTCGGAACCCACCGTTCCAATCCACTCCCATTTGTCAGGTAAACCTGAATCACCTTCAAAAAGGTAATCCGTCCTTTCTACTTCCGACTGGATGAACGGTTTGAAGTACCTGGTCGTACCTATCTTGCGGATAAATTGAAGATTCTTGATCCCAGACTCTTCATGGGTTTCACGATACGCCGCTTGAAGAGGCGTTTCATCTGCCTCGACATTTCCCCCGGGAAGACGATAGAATTCGTACTCTACGGATTTGAGCTCGAGGACCAGCAATTTGCATCCCTCATCATGATCAGACCTGATGATTACTGCATAAGCCTTTTGCACGGGAGATTTATTCATCAATTCACCATCGATCCGTCAGAAGCCATTTGCTTGATCCATTTGATGGATGCCGGGAGAGCTCTATCTGCCGATTCCAATTTGAATTCGGGACTGACGCGTTGACGGCCTCGGTCTGCGGCAAACTCGCCTCACCCGAGACCTGAGCTGCCCCAATTCTGCAGGTCATCGCATACTTTGGGAGTTGAAGCCAGTTCTTGCACTTACGCATCCAAGTGAGAGAGTTCCGTCAATGCCATTGGTACCGTCGAATTCATAAAGGACTCATCCGTCTCCGTGAAGAGAGGATCCAACTCCTTTCGTCGATACTCTCGAGCCGCAATCGAATCGGCATCCTCGGCGGCCAAGCTCTGCACCTCTTTGTATTGGTCGAAACTCTGGTAAGCCCATACCGCGATGATCTGGAGGCCATCCTCTGTTTGGAACCTGCCGACGAGACGGGCTCCGTACCTTTTCTGAACGGGGAACAGTCTCGTCAGGAAGAAGTCGTTGAACGCCTTTGTCTTGCCTGGAACGACCTGATATCTTCGAATCCTGAACATCATCTCGACAAAGTCCTCTCATTGCCGTTGCCGATAACGTTTCAAATGCGCTAACCCGTAGCCCAGAGAGCCAGTGTCCCGCCGTGCTCTTTCTATCATAAAGACGCCACGTGGTGCGGCGTCGGCGTCAGATTTCTTCAAAGGAACATGCCGTACCGAATCTCTCGCAGTTCGAAATCTTCTCGCTTTTCAGTTTTTCTCAAACCATCGGTCTTGAATCCAAATTTCTCGTAGAAGGATATAGCTCTTTGATTGGTTTCCAGGACCCAGACTTTTACAGAGCTAAAGCCATCTCTCTCCAGAGCTGTCAAAGAGTCTTTCATCAGTGTTCTGCCGATCCGGAGATTCCAGAATGCTTCCAGTACGTAGATCGAATAAATCTCTCCAGTCAGAGGTCTGATTTCTTCTTTATCCCGGACTGGGCCAAAGCTCGAAAATCCAACGATTTTCGCCTCATCTTCTGCTACCAGAACACCACGCACCTGATCCTTTAGAATTTCAGTCCACATCAACTCCCGTTTCGCAACCGACAGCCCTTCGAGATACGAATCAGGGACCTGTCCTCGATAAGCAGCCTGCCAGGAACGAACATGGACTTCGGCGATACCCCTCACATCATCGGAATGGGCATTTCTGAATACTCTGGACACAAGAAGCTGTATTCTCCGTCTCTGATTCTGACTTGCATGGCGGCTAAGGTCTCACGATACCATTCCATTACGCTCGGCCATCCGGTCAAAAATGATTTCCTCCGGTTCACGAGTGGAATCCATGAGGCTTCAATTTCTCCCCTAAACTACCTTGCGCGCCGCTACCGCAAGCCATACGGGGAGTCCTGCCCGGGGATTTTCGGTCCACTCCAATGAGATTTCGTCAACGGCGTCGCAAGGAGAAGACCCCTGCCAATACCGCGTGTCGCGAGCCGGACTCTCCAAGAGCTTGACCAACATGAGGCCCGCCGCAGCCATTGGGTTCAAGAGGTCGGCCAAGGTCCAGTTGAATTCATAAGAGTCACAATTTTGCGACTGAAATGGCCCTATGGACCAGTATGGCTTTTCCATTTCAACCGGCATCGCCCGGTCCTTCCAGGGACGCTGAAAGGGGTGGACATCGAAATACACGTAAGAGCCACCTGGTTGGAGAATTCGCGCGACTTCACCGAAAACCGCTTCGAGGTCGGCGACCCACACAAAAAAGCCGTTGGTCGAGCATACGAGGTCGAAGCTCGAATCGGCCAGCGATTCCTGGCAGGCAGCATCCGATCGAAGGAATGCAATGGACAAACCTAGCTGCTCGGCTCTGCGCTATGCCGTGGCTAAACGCTCTTCCGAGATGTCCGTCGACGTAACCTGGGCACCCATCCCTGCAAGGGCGAACGCCGCCATGTTGTCGCCGCTGCCGATCACACACACCTTCTTGTCGCTAATCCCCCCGGAAACTTCCTGAATCAGTTGAAGAGCGCCACCTTCGAAGGCCAGATCAGGATCTTTGTGGCACCGATGCCACCGATCTTCTCGATTGCTTCGTTCTTCCCAGATATCGGCCCGATCATTCCACAGCCGGCGGTTGGCTTCATGCATGCGGTTCATATTCAGACTCAAACACCAAGTTTATCAAAAAGGATGAGCAAGCAGGGAACCCGGTCGATTTCGGTCAACATTAACAGACTGCTAACTTTCAGGCGTTTCATATGTGTCTATCCGGTCTCCCTCATCCAGCCTTTTCGCACACAAAGCAGAGAATCGGACTTCTTCCATCCTCTTCCCGTTCCTGGTAATCTACATAGGATTTAACCGAGAAACCCACCTCTGCAAACAGCGAGAAATATTCATTGTAGTGCATCACGGGCGCGGTAAAGAAACAATCTTCAATGGTCTCAGTTTCGTCAGCGCTAATTATCCTGTAGATCATCGAACCCCGTATCCAGTCCCCGTCCTCTGATAGTTCCGCCTTCACCTTACGCTGAACCTGTGCGTCCATCAGCGGATGAGGAATGGATTCAGACCAGGAGTCACCCGTCGATTCAACCCCAAATCTGTCAGGATCAAATCGACGTTCGGTTACCAGAAGTATTCCGTCCGATCGGAGATGTCTCTCCACGCACCCCAGACAAGATCGTCGTTCTCGTTCAGTCCTGAGTTCCCTGAATGAGTTGTCAGCAATCAAAATCAGACCGTAAGCTCGGGGAAGCTGAAAGTCGGCCATGTCCATGCAGTGCAGTTGGATCAGCGCGTCGATTCCGGCTGGCAGCTTCTCGATCTTCCGGGTTGCCAATTCCAACATGCCCTCTGACAAGTCAATACCATCCACAGTGAAACCGTCCCGCGCAATTTCCATAAGCAGCCGCGCCGTCCCGCAAGCCAAGCCAAGTACTGGTCCACCGGTTTTACGTGCGAACCTGACATGCCAATTCACCTCCTCCTCGGCAAGAGGATTGAAATGCTCATAGTCCCAACCAAATCGGTCGTAGCGCTTTAAATCCTGATTCATCGCATTTGATGTACTGACGATACTATTCCATTGTCTCAGGTCTCGAATCCCAAGAGGTTCCCGAAGACCTGCTTGTCATTCCGTCCAGACGCAACGCCGCTGTGTTTGGTGAAGAAGTCCATGTGCTCACGAACACCATTTCTTCTCGAAGCGGATCGGGCTGGTATCGCAGTGCCCGCGGTTAAAGAATGCCACGATCTTATATTTATTCCTGATCAATAGACGCAGCATGTCGGGGAATTTATTTCTCGATTGAACAGCCATGCCATTGTATTCGCTTTTTTCTGCCCACCGCTCGACGTGCCTGAGCAGACCCTGCCCCACGCCCTGGTTTCTGTAGTTTGGTTCGACACCGAAAAGATAGATATAGAAGCAGCCGCTCTCCTCACCATAACCGACAACGAAGGCAATGACCTTGCTCTCCATCTCGGCGACAAAATTTGTGACCGACCTGTCCGAGATTCTGGCTCGAAATTTGTGCGTCAGCGGGATCTCGGGGACCAAATTCCCGCACTTTTCCTGGATTTCAGACGTTTCTGCCTGCCGGATGCGAAATCGCCTATCACTCATTGTCGCGGGTCCACTGTGCAACATAATCCAACTGGTCGCCTGGTACTGCGTGCCCACCAGGGAAGAGGCGAAGGCTCACCTGGAACCCCTCGGCGGCAAGATGATCGCGGGCTCGCTTTGAAATGTCGACTGATGCCCACTCGTCCTGCTCTCCGTGAAAGAGCAGAATAGGAATACGGCGGGCAGATTCCAGGGCGGATTGGTCGAACCATGCAGGCTGGTATTCCGACAATCCGAAGGTGATCGCCCCTTTGAACAACTCGCTGGCGTATATGCAGCTTTGCACTGCCATGCGGGCGCCCTGGGAGAATCCAAGTACGTACACATCAGCGATCCCGTAGCGCCGCATTACCTCGCTTGCGATAGCCGGCAGAGTCTCAGTAACCATCAATCGCCTGGCTCTTTCATGCAAGGCGGCGTCACCCCTGTTATAGAGGGTCCAGTCGTAACCGAGCCCCCACTCCGAGGCGAACGCATACGGCGACTCGGGCAGGACCGCCACGAATCCGGCAGCGGCCAACCGCTCGGCCGGCCCCTGGAATTTTTCCACGGAGTTGGCGTAACCATGCAGCACCATCACCATGGTTCGGTGCTCTTCCGCATCGTAGTCAGGAGGGAGGACAACCTGGATCGGCACGAGTGCCCTGGTCTCCTGCCAGAACGTCTCCTTGGTGATCGCGGAAGTCGACGCTGCTTCCTCCGCCTGGCTGGCACGAAGGAGCGACAGCACCACAACCGCAACGGCGATCCGTTTGTTCATTTGCATGGTTCAGGCTTTGATCGCTGGTCCCCAATCACCGGCAAAATCATTCGTCGAGCTATTTGAGAGATTGATCAGGTTCTCGCCGTCGATATCAATACGGTAGATTTGCTGGCGGCCTTCCCAGTCGCCCGTAAAGCTGATCGCCGAGCCATCTGGTGACCATGAGGGTTCCCCAATGCCGCCGCCCTCGACGTTGGTGAGGCGCCTGGGACCCGACCCATCCGCTTTCATGACGTAGAGCTGCGATCTATTGCCATCTCGGTCCGAGTTGAAGGCAATCCACCTGCCGTCCGGTGACCAGTCAGGGTCCTGATCGTTGCCCTGAGAAACGTGCAACCGCTTTTGCCCGCTGCCATCGGGATTCATCACGTAGATTTGCGACGGGCCGTCGCGGTCCGTAGTGAAGGCAATCCTGGAGCCATCAGGCGAAAAGGTCGATTCCAAATCATACGCCGGATGATTGGTCAGGTTTCTCTGGTTGGAACCGTCGCTGTTCATGGCATAGATCTCGACGTTGTCGTGACGGTCCGTGCAAAAGACAATCGTCCGTCCGTCCGGCGACCAGTGAGAACGAAGGTCGGGGGCTGAGTTGTGGGTCAGCCTCCTGGGTTCGCTCCCATCGGCGTTGATCACGTAAATTTCCCCTTTGCCATGGCGCCGGTCACAGTAGGCGATGCGCGTGCCGTCGGGAGACCAATGCGGATGGTCCTTATCCCATTCCGGGGTGCGTGTAATGTTGGTCTGATTTGTTCCGTCCGGATTCATCAAAAAGATATCGAAGAGCCCATCCCGGTCCCTCACAAAGGCAATCTTCGAAGATTCCATAGCTGTACTCCTTCTTGTCAATCTGGCGAAACCGCATGGTAGATATCAGCGTTCATCCTAACCATTGTCTCAGACAAAATTCACCGGTCGATACTTCCGGCTCCAAGGTACCTATCCCCCTGAACAGTGGCAATCGCCACCTCTCTCCCGGCACCTGCCCGGCGGCGCGCATGCCCATTGGGGTCCGCGAGCTTGCAGGACCCGGAAAAAGGTCGTTCATTGAAGCACCATTCCGGCAGCACCGGGTTGTGTTGAGAGCGATTTTCTCAGAGGGTATGACGATGAATTCTCCAGGATCCGATTCCAGAAGCCGCAGCGCGAAGGAGAAGATCGACGCCATCCACCGCCCCAGGTGGTGCGTCGATACTGAAAAGGGCCGCCTCTACTGGGACCTTGTCTGCGCCGCCATCCGCAACGACGCGCAGACCATCGGCGACCTCCTGAAAAAAGACCCGGACTGCCCCCGCCTCGAGTTCTGGTATACGCCGCCGCTCAACTTCGCGGTCCGCGAGGGCAGCCTTGATGCAACCCGGGTGCTGTGGGAAGCCTACCCGTTCGACGAGGTCTCCGACCTCATCCAGATGGCTGACGACCGCGGACACGACGGAATCGCCGCCTATCTGCGCGCTTCCCTGGGCCCGGCGGCAGAAAGTTCCGACCTGCGTCTGCTCCGGGCGGTGGAAGCCCGGGACCGCGGCGAGGTCGCGCAGCTGCTGGCCGCGGTCCCGGGAATAGCCGAGCACCGCGACAGGCAGGGGAGGACCGCCCTGCACCTGGCGGCACTCGGCGGCGACGGCGACACGGTGGCTATGCTGCTGGCGGACGGGATCGACGTGGACGCGGTGGATCACCGCGGCTTTCGCGCCGCCCACTACGCCTTCTGGAAGAACCAGTACTGGGGCTCTGACGAGGGCGGCGCAGCGCTGTTGCAGATGCTGCTCGACGCGGGAGCCGCCGACAGCCCGGCCCTGGCGGCGGCGCGCGGCGACCACGGCGCATTGCGCGCATTCGTCGAAGCGGACCCGGCCGCGGCCAATGAAGGGGAAGGGTTGCAGAAGCGGCCGCTTTCGGCCGCCGCGGAGCGGGGTCACCGGGAGATGGTGCGCTACCTTCTCGACCGCGGCGCCGATCCGATCCTGCCCGAAGGACGCCAGTGCCCCCACGGCTTCGCCCTGATGGCGGCCGCGGTGAAGGACGACGTGGAAATGGCGCGCTGGCTGCTGGAAGCAGGGGCGGACCCCAACGGAGGCGTCGACTCGTCGGGGACGCCGGCGATCCAGGCCTCCTCCGATGCGATGCGGGGATTGCTCTACGGTCACGGAGGCCGACCGGTGACGGCCTGGGACTTCGCCCAGCGCGGCGACCTCCAGACCCTGGCGGTGATCCTGAACTACTGTGAAGATCCGTTCTCGGCCGAGAAGTCCGAGTTCCTGACGACGCCTTACACCGCGGTCGTCAGCGGCTGCAATCGCAAGCTGCGCAGAAAGGAAAGCACCGTTGCCCACGAGGCCATTCTGAGCATGCTGCTGCGGCGCCGGTTCCCCATGCCCGAGGTGCTCACCGAGTGCAAGGGGTATCTCTACAACGTGCCTCACATGACCCGGCAGTTGCTGGAGCACGGACTCGATCCGAACCTGCCCGACTGGCATCGGCGCACCCCGCTGCACGACGTCTGCGTTGACCACCGTGACCTGGCTGAGGCCGGGGAGCTGCTGAGCATGTTTCTCGAACACGGTGCGGATATCAACGCCGTCGAGGAGGCGGACCGCTCGACGCCGCTGGGCATGGCGGCGCGCGCCGGCCGGCCGCGGCTCGTCGAGCTGCTTCTGGAGAACAGAGCCGACCCAAACGGGGCCGGCGAGGACTGGGCGCGGCCGCTGGCCTGGGCTCAGCGCCGGGGGCACGGAGAGGTGGCGGACATGTTGCGCCGGCGCGGGGCGAGATGAGGCAGCCATTCCCGCCCTGGTCGGTGCAGTCAACCGGTGAAGCGGCCGGATTCTGGCCGCAGAGAAAGGTTCAGGGTCTTCCCTGAGGGGCGTCCATCATTCGGCGCCTACCATGCGCTTGATCCGGGCCCAGGCCGTGCTCACGACTGTGGTCTCCTGAACCGGGGCAGGAGGAGTGCTGGCCTGGTCCCCGGGGTTGAATACCATGGCCTGGTCTTCCCCCTCCGAACCGGAGTCGCCGGCCGCCCAGGCACCCTGCGGATCGCCCAACTCGGCGCCGTTCGACGCCCCGTCGCCGTCCGAGTCCAGGGCCGCCAGCTCCGGACCCCAGCGCACGTCGCCGGCGGCCCCGGCGGTAGTGAGGAAGTTGGCGGCGATCTCGATGCCGAAGGGGTTGAGCGGCGAACCGCCACCCCTGGTGTGGCAGGTGTTGCAACTGAAGGCGGAGCCGTTGGGGACCTGGGCCACGCGCTTGCCGCGGGCGGCGGCCTCCTCGGCCAGCAGACCGCCGCAGAGGACGGCAGCCGCCAGCAATGGTACCATCTCCTTCAATCTCGTCATAACCTGTTTCCTTCCTTTATTCCGAAACGCCCGGGGATTGAATTTGTTCCACTTCGATCCGATGGACAAGCCCCCGGCCGCTACCGGCAGATAGCGCCGCATACCGCGGTTGAGTATATTGACGGGTCAAAGTGCGGTCCACTCCCCCAAGGAGGCAGCGTCTTGTCCACGATCCCCGGCGTCGAAGAGAAGAGCGCCGCGCACCGGCAATTCGAAGGCTCCTCACCCCCTGACCTGGATTCTTCGAGCTGCGTCTACCACCGCCTTGCCCCCGCCGCCGAGTTCACCGAAGGCGAGGGCAGGCCCTTCACCGTCGACGGCACCCACCTTGCCGTTTTTCTCTACAAGGGGGAGTTGCAGGCGGTCGACAACCGCTGCCCTCACATGGGCTACCCCATGTCCAAGGGCAGCATCCGCGACGGGGTTCTGATCTGCCACTGGCACCACTGGGAATTCGACCTCAAGACCGGAGGCTGCCTGCTGACCTCGGGCGACGACCTCAGGGCCTTCCCGGTGGAGGTCCGCGACGACGGCCATGCCTGGGTCGGCATCCCGCCGGGCGAAAGGGAGGACGCCAGGAGGCGGCTGGTCGCCCGCGGCAAGCGCGCCCTCGAACAGGGGCTGAAGGACCGCAGCTCCTTCCTCATCGCCAAGGCGGTCGCCGCCCTGCGCCAGACCGGCGCCACGCCGCGGGAAATCATTCAGCAGGGGATCTACTACGGTGCGCACAAGACCAGCGAGGGATGGTCCTCGGGCCTGGCCATACTCACCCTGGCGGCGAATCTCTGGGACGACATCGCCCCGGAGGACCAGAACCTCTTCCTGGTCCACGGCCTGAGCCAGATCGCCGCGCGCACCTCGGGCTCCTCGCGGCGCCAGCGGTTTCCCTTCCCCCGCACCGAGGCCGACCAGGACCTGGAGACCTTGAAGCGCTGGTTCCGCACCTTCGTGGACCAGCGCCACCACGGCGCCGCCGAGCGCATCCTCCTCACCCTGCGCGACCGCGACTGCGGCCGGGACATCCTCGCCGACTTCGTCTTCACCGCCGCCACCGACTTCTACTTCACCGGCGACGGCCACGCCCTCGACTTCGCCAACAAAATGTTCGAAGCCCTGGACTACGTCCAATGGCAGGGAGGCCACGAAATCCTGCGCCCCATCGTCGTCGACCTGGTGAGCCGCACCCGCCACGAGGAAACCTCGCGCTGGGCCGACAGCCTGCCCGCGCTGGAGGATACCTTCTCGCGCCTGGACGAAATCTGGGAGGAGAACCGGCGCAACCATGCCTCCCTCGAAATCTCCGAATTCGCCCAGGTCATGCTCGGCGACGACTTCGCGCCGATCATCGCCCGCATCGAGGAAGCCCTGCGCGCCGGCGTCCCCCCCACCGAGATCTGCCGCGCCATGACCTACGCCGGCGCTGTCCGCACCCTGCGCTTCCACCTGAAAAACGAGGGAGACTGGCACGACGTAGCCAACATCTACTCCTACGCCCACGCCCTCTACCGCGCCTTCCACTACGCTTCCAGCAAGGCGCTGCTGCGCGCCATCTTCCACGGCGCCGTCTTTATGACCTACCTGCGCTGGCTCAACATGCCCGCAGCCCGCGTGCCGCAGCACGGCCAGCGCATCGGCGAGGACTTCGCCTCGGATGAGGCCATGCTCGGGCGCCTGGGTGAACTGGCCGATTTTCAGAAGGTCTTCGAGGCCGAACTCCTGGTCAGCCAGTATCTCGAGGAGGGCCGGGACATCACGAGACTGCGCCACGCTCTTGCCCACGTCATGCTCCGCGAAGACGCCGAGCTGCACATGTTTCAGGTGCTCGAAGCCGCCTTCCGGCACTACGACCTGAGCACCGATCCTGAGGAAAAGCGGGTCCATCTGCTGGCGGCCACCCGCTACATCACCGCCCAGAAGGTGATGAAGAACATCCTCTGGTCCACCCAGAATGCGGAGCGCCTGCAGCGCGGCGAACTGCTCAGCGAGCGCGAAGACGACGACTAGAGCGGGCCTGCTGAATTTTCCGGAAACCGCCCTACCCGGCCTCACCAAAGTATGAACCGGGCAGGTCCCCCTCCCCGCCCTCGAGGTACTGCCTCGCCCTTGCCTCGGCGTCGGCGCTCATTTCGTCCACGTCGGTCATGGTCTCGGGGTGATCGGCGTGGAGGAAGAGAAAGATTACCTCCTTCACCGGCATGCCGGTTGCCTTGCGAAGAGCCAGGGCGTAGGCCCCTCCCTGCAGCCGGTACCTTTGCTTCGCACCTTCAAGGTGCTCGGAGTCGACGGTGTCGGTCTTGTAGTCCACCAGGACCAGGCCCCCCTCCTCCTCGAACAGCAAATCGACGAAACCCTCCAGCACCCCTTCGCCCACCGGGATTGCCACGGGCACCTCGCGCCAGAACCTCGGGGCCGCCATCGCCCTGCCCACGGCAGGGCTGCGTACCGCCGTCCGCACCAGTTCCGCAACCTTGGACCAGCGCCGCGGGATTCCCTCCGCCGCCGCCTTGACGCGAGCGGTCTCGTCGATGGCGGCGCCGGTGGACAGGTCGATGCTCTGGAGCGCCGCGTGAACGGCGCGGCCGATGGAAGTGCCTCCGCGCCCGCGCTTCCAGGGCTCCCCGGCGAGGAGTTCCTCGCGCAACTCCCGTGCGAGCCCGGTGGCGGCGACGGAAACGGGCCTGCTGCGGTCCCGCAGCAGCCGCACCCGGCGCTCGATCCAGTCCTGCCGGTCCCGCAGGGTGAGTCCGGAGGGGGTACCGCCGGCTCGGGCAAGGTCCTTTGCCCGGCGGAGGTGATCCCCGGGCCCGGGTGCGCCCCTGTCCGGGGGAGCAACTGCCTCGCCTGCCGGCGCCTCTCTCCAGAGGTCGTCCTGTCCATCGAGAATCGCCGCTATCTTCCCCGCGTCCGTATCATCCCTGTCCGAGGTGCGGCGGCACATGCTCAACACCAGGTGGTCCCGGGCCCGGGTGGCGGCGACGTAGAGCAGCCTGACGTGTTCGTCCTCGGCCAGCCGTTTCTCCCGCTCGGCCTGGGCATCGTAGCCCGGGGTGGCGAATTTCCGCCTCCCGGGGCCTGCGCAAACTTCCATCCCATTGTTCTCTCGGTCAAACAACACCTCTCCTGGCGACGCCCGACCGGCCGCATTCAGACCCATGAGCAGGACGATGGGAAACTCGAGCCCCTTGGCCCCGTGGACGGTCATGATGCGCACCGCCTCCTCGTCGGCCTCGGGCGCGGGAGACTCGTTTACCCGGGCCCCCTCCGATGCCTGGCGCTCCATCCATTGCAGGAAGGCTCGCAGCGAGTCTCCTCCGGCCTCGGTGAAGGCGCGGGCCTGGTCCACCATGAAGCGGTACCTGCGCCACTGCTCCCGGGTGCGGGGATGGTCGACGGCTGCCTGCATCAGCAACCGGTCCCGGATGAAGCGGTCGATCAGGGCGGGCGGGGACACCCACATCCGCTGCAGGTGAAACCGGCGCAGCACGCCCATGGCTTCCCTGACGGGGCCTCCCGAATCCCCCGCCTTCGACCGGGGCTCGCCCAGGTATTCGAACTTCCCCCCGGCCTCGGTGAAGCGCAGCAGATCGACGTCGGAGCAGGCGAAGGCGGGAGAGCGCAGCGCCGCCACGGTGGCCACCTGGTCGGCCGGATCGTCGATGGCCTTCAGGCAGTTGAGCAGATCGCGGATCTCCTGGGTGGCAAAGACGAGAGACGCCCCCTCCAGCCTGAACGGGATGTCTGCCTCCTCCATGGCCTGCTCCAGGGTTCTGAGACCGGTGCGCCGCGGCATGAGGATGCAGATGTCGGAAAAGGTTGCGCCGCGGTAGCGCTCGGCGCCCGCTGCCGCGGTCGCCTCCTGATCCAGCACCTGCCACTGGTCCACGGCCATTGTTCTCAGGAGTCCTGCGATGGTCTCCGCCTCTGCTTTCCTGACCTCGTCGAGGCTGCCGTCCGTCGGGCCACCCAGGGACCAGACCCCGGGCTTTGCCGGGTGGTCCGTGGCCGCCTCCCACCGGGGTTGGAGGCTCACGTAGCGCGCCTGCCGGAATCCCTGCCCCATCCAGGGCTCGAACACGGCGTTGACCCACTCCAACAGCGGCCGCTGGGAACGGAAGTTCTGCTGCAGGTGGAGGGTCTCACCTCCCATCCGGTGCTGCAGTTCAGCCATCTGGGTTACGTCGGCGCGGCGGAAGCGGTAGATGCTCTGCTTGGGATCGCCGACGACGAACAGTTTTCCGGCCCGGGGGGTCACCTCGCCCCAGTGCCGGGGCCGGTCTTCGGCGCGGTTGCCCGGGTCGTCCTCGGCGATGAACATGGCGATCTCGGCCTGGATGGGGTCGGTGTCCTGGGCCTCGTCCATCAGCAGGTGGGAGTAGCGGCGGCGGAAGTGGTCCCGCACTTCGAGGTCGTCACGAAGCAGGTTCCGGGCCCAGACCAGCAGGTCGTGGAAGCCCGCAACCCCGCTGGACCTGCGGCGCTGGGCGGAGTCCAGCGCAAACTTTCTCAGGGCACGTAGAATCCCGGTGATGGCGGAGCCCCGGACCCGGTCGAGCTCCTCCCCGGCGGCAGTATCCAGGTCCTTGAGCAGCTCCTTGAGGCGCTTGCATGCGTTGACCTCGGTTACCGGATCCAGGTCCCAATCCGCTTGCCTGCCGCGGCTTTGCCGGATGGAGATCCTCTGGAGCCGGCGGTAGGCGGAGGTCGAGCCGGGATCCGCCTCGCCGAACCTGCGGATCGAGCGCAGCAGCCCCCGAACGTGGCCATAGAGCAGGTCGCCAGCCCCTATCTTCGAGTACCGGCACAGCCGCTCGAGCTCGGGTGCGGAATCCTTCAGTCCGGAAACGG
This sequence comes from Candidatus Latescibacterota bacterium, assembly GCA_965208105.1. Taxonomy (GTDB): domain Bacteria; phylum Latescibacterota; class UBA2968; order UBA8231; family UBA8231. The sequence continues at coordinate 3,760,210 of OZ242318.1, read as the reverse complement.
CGGACGGCGGAGGCATGGGAGAGCCGGGGAAGCCGGCAGTCTCCAACCTGTCGTAGTTTTCGTGGAAGGCCGTGGCCACCTTGCGGATTTGGGCCAGGGTCAGGCCCAGGGAGAAGGCCAGCGAGAGGCAATCCGTGAGCTCGGGCGCATCCAGGGCCCGGTCCACCCATTCCGTCCAGGCCTCCTCGAAATCCAGGTCGCCCTGGATGGGGTCGAGGGTATCGAAAACCGGAGGCAGTCCCGCTTCCAGCGGGCGCTCTCTCAGGATCGAGGCGGCGAAGCCGTGCAGGGTCTGGATGGCGGCCCTGTCGAGATCGCCGAGGGCGCGGGCAATCCGGTCTTCCTCTTCCGGGCTCAGGCCGGTGCCAGGCTTCTCCAGCCTCTCGCGGATGCGGTCGCGCAGCTCCACCGCGGCGGCCTCGGTGAAGGTGATGACCGCGATCCTGTCGAGGGTGGCCGTACCTGAAGTGACCAGGGTCAGCACCCGGTCGACCAGGCTGGCGGTCTTGCCGGTGCCGGCGCCGGCCTCGACGAACAGGGACTCCTCCAGGGACCGGCGGATGCGCCGGCGCACCTCCTCGTCCCGGGGTGCGAAGACGGCGCTCACCCCGAATCCTCCCCCGACAATCCGAGGTATGGGGCCAGGAGGGGATGGTCCTTCTTCCTGGCCCACAGGGCATCCCGGCGCGAAGGGCACAAGGTGTCGAACTCGCAGTGGCGGCAGTTTCCGAAGCCTTCCCATCCGGGCGCTCCGGGGTTTGCCGGAAACAGGCCGCTCCCGATGCCGGCAGCGATGACGGCGACGCCCTCCTTCAGGCGCTCCAGGGTGTCGGCGTCGGAAATGTCCACCGGCTCTTCGGGTAGGAGGGCGAATCCGCCGGGGCCGGTGACGAACCAGTATGCGGCCTGCACCCTGGCACCGGACCCCAGCGCATTGCGTGCCGCCAGGGAGTAGACCGCCAACTGGAGATTCCTGCCCTTGTTTATGGGATCGTCACCCAGGCCGGTGTAGGCCGCCTTGGTTCCGGTCTTGTAGTCCATGACCAGCAGTTGCGCGCCGGCCTCGTCGGCGTCCACCCGGTCGATGTAGCCCCGGAAGCGGAGGGATTCATGCCCGCCTAGCTTCAGCTCCGGTGATGGCCAGGAACCGCCGCCCATGCCGAAGCTGGCCTCCAGGTGGGCGGGAGAGATTCCGAACCGCTGGCGAAGGGTCGAGTCCTCCTCCAGAAAGCCGTGCAGGTCGTCGAGGATGTTCTGCTTATCCAGGTTCCACATCAATGCCCGCCCCGTCCTGCCCTCGGCCTCGGCCTGGCTGAAGCCGGCTTCGGCGGCCCGCTCCAGGGTGCGGCGGTGCCTGGCGCTCCACCCCTCTTCGGGCCCGGGCAGGTCGCCGTCTTCGATCACCCCGGCGAGGAACTTCTGCAGGATCTCGTGCACCAGCGCGCCCCTGTCCAGCGGGGTGATGGAATAGACCTCCTCCGGATCTTCCATGCCGCCGATGCCCAGCACATGGCTCATGAAGTAGCGAAAGGGGCAGACCGCCCATTGCTCCAGGCTGGTGGGAGACAGGGGGGATTCCTCCAATCTCCCGGCCAACATCGCCTTCTCCGCCGCGCCTGAGACATTGCCGTCCCATTCGGTGAAATTCCCGCTGGCGTACCTGCCGACGCCGAGCTCCAGGGTTCTCCTCAGGAGGCCTGATTTTGCCAGGGGATGGTCCCGCGTTTCCCTTCCGGCTTGCTTCCAGCGCCACAGCCATTGAAGATCGTAGTCGTGGAGATCGGCCGGGGCGGCAGCGGCGCCCGGGTGCTGGAAATCCTCCATCGACCGCAGGACCGTGAGCCATTCGCGCCGGTCGAGGGACCACAGGCCGGAGGTGTGAAGCCCCGATCCCTCGAGGGCCGAGGCCTGTTCGGTGAACCATGGTGAAGGCTGACAGGCGCGCTGCGCCGCCGGGTCGGCGCGGGGAAAGGAGAGGACGACCTCGGGAGCCGAGGAGAGAGCGGATTGGAAGACCAGCCTTTCCTCGGCCAGCCTCTCCTGCTGCAGAGGGAGCCCCACCGCCGGTCCGCCTGCGGCCTGCCGCTCCCGGTCGGGGAGCAGCGGATCGTCGCCGGCACGGGAGGGCACCGCTCCGTCGATCATTCCCACCACCTGGATGAAGTCGAAGCTCATACCGGCCGAGGAGGCAATGCCTCCCACGAACACCCCCTGCCCGGTCGGTCCGGAGCGGCCCACCGGCGCCCGCAATTCATCGGAAACGGCCTGCTTGAAGAGGTCCAGGGTCGGGGCGGGATGAACCTCCCCGGCCGCGGCAATCCCCTCCAGGATTTCCCTGATTTTTTCCAGGGCTGTCTGCTCCTGTTCTGGCAACCGGTCTGAGCTCGCCAGGTAGCGGTCCAGCAAATCGTTTCCCCACCGGGAGTAGTCTTCCCAGGAGAGGCCCCCTGAGGATCCGGCTCCTGGGGGGCTGAGATCCGCCTCCAGGGATTTCACGAACCGGGCCAGACCCATGGCGGCCCCCGCCTCCCTCTTCATCAGGGACTCCTGTGCCGGAGAGATTTCCTCCCTCCGCCTCGAGGCGGCGGAGGAGCGCCGGAGGTCCCCGGCGTAGCGTCCCAGGCGCTCGGTCCACTGGGAGACTTCGCTGACGACCCCGGCCTTCCTCGACAGGGCGTCCCATTGGCTGGGACTGAAGCGGCCGTCGTCCTGCCCGCCGGGCAGGCGCAGCGGACAGCCCATGAGCCAAGCCATAACCTCGCCGCGCTTGAAATCGCTGCCGCACAGATCCAGGAGACCTTCGAGTGTCCTGCCGGCGGCAGACCTGGAAAGGGGCGTGGAGTCGGGTCCGGATGCCGGGATATGGGCGAGCTCCAGCTCCTCTCTTACCAGGGCCGCGTAGGGTGACCTGGCTCCGTAGAGCACCGCCATGCGGTGGAAGGGCATTCCCTCCTCCGCCCGCCGGGCCAACTGCCTGATCACCCACCGGACCTCCTCGTGGGGGTCCGGGGCTACGAGGAGCCGCCTGCCTGCCCCGGCTGGGGCCGGGTGGTGGCCGCCGCCGGCCGCTCCCAGGCGCTCCGGGCTGCCGAGAAAGGATGAAAGGTCGTCGGCCAGGCTCGCCAATGGTTCATCGGCCTCGGGGTCGCCGCTCAGACCCAGGATCACTGCGCAGCCACCCCTCTGCGCCAGGGACTGAACCAGGGCCCGTTCCCCCGGGCTCAAAGACCGGATTGAATAGAACAGGACGAACCCCAGGTCGGCCAGCGCCGGGGCAATCCCTCCGTCAACCGCCGCGGCGGCGGCACGGGCAAGGTCCTCCGAGTCGTAGTAGTCCCGGGTCCGGCGCCGGAACCTCCGGTAGAGCTCGACCACCTCCCGCTGCAGCCGGCCGCGGCCGCCCAGGCGGTCCAGGGCCCCGTCGCCGGCATGGCGGATCTGGCGGAAGGTGTTGCGGAGGCTGCGGATGGACGAAGGGTGAGAGCGCAGCTCGGAGAGGACACCGGAGCCCGTGGCAAGAGCCGCCCGCAGGGAGGCGCTTTCAATAATCGAGGTCAGCGGCCGGCGCCCGCGGGCGGCGAGGGATGGGGCCCCCAGGGACTCGGAAATCCAGGGAAGCAACCAGAACCTGAGGTTGGCGAATCCCGAGCGCCCCAGGGCGCGGCGCAGGGCCAGGTTGGCGTAGATGGATGGTCCCACCACCGTCAGGGGAGACAGGGGATCCCCCTGGCGCACCGAGTCGATCAGGCGCTTCAGGGTGGATACCTGGTCGGCGTGGGGGGAGCTGAGAAAAAGACCGGAGGTTGAGCCCGGAAGGGGCGGTTTTCCGCGGCGGGAAGACATCATGCGATTACCGCTCGGCGTACCCGGGTCGCTTCTGTTGCCCCGAGGACGCACAGACTTACTGTCGAAACTTCTTCGCCTGGTACAACACCGATCACCGTCGCAGCGGCCTGGGGTTTCTCACCCCCGACGCCGTGCACCATGGCCTGACCAATGAACTCCAAGCGATGCGGAAGCATGTCCTGGATAACGCTTACAGCAGGCATCCCGAGCGCTTCGTCAATGGTAAACCTCAACCACCAAAAGTCCCCAGCGAAGTCTGGATCAACCAACCAAATAACACCATCGAATGCGACCAGATTCGTCAGTAAAATTCACGCGAGGTGTCTCATTTCTCTTGACACGGTCCGGGACTCGACTTGGTCAGCAGCCACTTGTCACCTCCCCTGTTGGGGTCGCTTTGTCGAAGTGGCGCTGTGCGTCTGGGAAGTACGGCGAAATCGAAGGTTGGCTTGCCCTTCCCGACCATCTCGAGATCCGCCATGGCTTCCAGTGAACCATCGACGACGCAGCAGGTCCTTTCTCTGGTGAGATCGATGAAGGATGTGGCCGTGGCCAACAGTCGGCTTTTGTGGATTACTGTTTCAGTCATGGCTCGATATGAGTTGAAGAGACGAGCAAGTCTCGGTCGTCCCAAACATTTATGAAAGCCGCGGTTGTGTCCGCCGGGAGTTCGGCGGACACCTCATAAGGAGCTCCCTCCTCTTCGACTGAGACGGCGACCTGGTTCCACTTCCGATCTGTCCACATGCCCGAAGCCCGCGTATAGCAGAAATCCGCGCCCATCAAGGGCCGCACTGACGCGAACCGAGCGACGATTCGCCCAGCGTTTGCTCGCGTTTCGACATGCCGAGGCAGAGGCGCTCCCCCTCTAAAAATTGCGTCGGTGAAGTGGTGAATTTCGTGTGGTGCCCAACCATTGGCATGGCCGTGCTGCATTTCAACCCGCATGGAAACCGTCGGGTCCGCCGCGCATGAACACGACTTGGCGAAGTAATCAAATGGATAAGCACCATCATTAGTTCCGGTAATCCACAGCGAAGGCATGCTCGCGTTTGGGATATAGTGTATCGCATCCCAACGCTTGCCCCACTCTTCGATCTCTTCTTGCCGTCGCCTGGGGTGCCCGCTGATACTCCGGCGTATGCTGTCGGTCATGCAGCTACATCCGTATACGGGGATAGCCGCCTTGTATCTGGGATCGATCCCCATCATCAGGCAGGTCAGGTATCCACCCCACGAGATGCCTGTGATGCCGATTCGATCTGGATCGACACCCTCGGCGTTGGCAATGATGGTATGAGCGCGCAGGAGAGCGGTAATGGCATGGAATTGCCACTGGTCTTCTGTTTTTTGATGCATTTGTTGGAAAGACGCATCCCAACCTTCCGGTCCGGCGAAGTCGTGCCTGTCGTACTTGATACCGGTTTGGGGAGTGGGAATCCGCGGTGCGCAACCACAGAGGTCTACGGCGATGGCCGCATACCCTCTCCCATTCCACAACCTGACCCACTCGTCGAAGGCGGTCCCTCTGCCGCCGTGCACGAGAACCATGGCCGGACAGGTGTCTCCTTCTCTCAGATACGGCATTCCCATCCACCCGAATACGCGGGTTTCCCTAGCCAAGTACTCTTCGTTTTGAAAAAACAGGCTCTTTACACCGGGGCTTCGGTGATCGTCTGCCGGAAAAATGTCCGGAATATGTGTGTACCGCTCTAGCTCAAATGCTATTGGGAGCGTCATCCTCAACCTCCGATTCCGCAACCTGCGATCTCCCTACTGAGGATCGCATGTATTCCAGAGTTCGATCCCTAGCCCTCTGCTCTTGATGCGGCCGTTAAATATCCATACCATTTCTGCGAGGTGCAAGGAGATGTGATGAACGAACAACGACGACAAGCACCTTGGCGACGCCGCCAAATCATCATCAACGACGACGAGGCGATCGAATCGCGTCCTGGTCACTTAGCTCTGTTTTGTTGTAGCGAGTATTGGTGAATTCGAATGGAGCCTGCGAAAAAGGCGGACGGGCGCAGCTTGAGAGGAAATCCGTCATGGTAACAGATCCGACAACTGGGAATCCGACGACGGGGCCGCTGCTCGACTGGTGGTACGTTCACGCCGGTTACATTGGATTCAAGGACGGCACATCGAAATCGTGGGATGTGCCGATGGGAATCGAAATCGAGGCGCAGCCCGCGGAAAGGAGCGAGCCGATACTGCCGCCGGATCGACCCTGGGAACAAGATGGAGGCGGACCGGTTACCTCCTTCAACATCAAGGATGGCCTATACATCATCGACTACCAGACGCCCGCAGGCCTTTGCCGGGCGGAAAGCGAAGACGGCTACAACTGGACTAAACCGGAGTTCGGGGCAGTGGAGTTCGAGGGGTCGACGAAGAACAACATCGTGTCCACGAAGTACAGCCGCGTGTTCGAAGATCCATCGGCGCCGCCGGAGGAGCGTTTCAAGGCAATTAGAGGCAAGAGCGGTTTCTACGCGCGCGAGCCGGATGCCGATGGCAACTACGTCGAGGTGCAACTGGACAAGGACGCCGTGGCCCGCATGGGCGGCCCGAAGAACCCGGATATTCAGGATCACATACACCTTCAGGAGTGGAACAGGGAGAAGTTCGAAGGCGAGTGGGGAACGTTGAAATCCTTCATGATGGGTGCCGTCTCACCCGACGGATTCAACTGGACAGATCTGGAGGAACCGCTCCTCGAGGAGTTCGTCGACGGCGATAACATCGTCTTCTATGACGAGGTGCTCGGAAAATACGTCGGCTATTGCCGCTTTCACGTTGCCGGCAGGCGCTGCGCCGGCCGCTGCGAGAGCGACGACTTTTGCACTTTTAAGCCGGAGCGGCTGGCCGTAATGAACGACGCCCTCGACCCGCCGGACGTCTCCTTCTATAATCACGCCTACACTCGTTATCCGGGCCGCAACGATCTGCACTTGATGTTCCTGTCGCGGTTCGCCCAGTCGGCTGGGACCAAGGACATTCAGCTCGCAGTCAGCCACGACGGCCTCAACTGGGAGCGGCCGGACCGCAACCACCACCTCATTGACAACTATTCAGAAGGCGCAGGCTACGGATCCGCACTCGACGCCGGCCCGGGGCTGTTGGAAATGCCGGACGGACGCTACGCCATCACCTACTGGGGCACGGACCGCAAGCTAGCACACGACAGTGCCCACGTGAATCTCCCCATTCGCTACGCCTTGTGGGAGAAGGATCGCCTCGCGGGAATCCGTTGCAAAGGGGACGGAAGGCTGACCTTGCGCCAGGACCTCTATCGAGCGCCGCCAGACTGCCCCGACGCCATCCCGGCGCCGATACACAATCGCTTTCCGCCCGTCGAGGACCCGAACGAGCCACCGAGACAACTGCGCCTAAACTACAAGACGGAATCTGGTGGCTTCGTCAAGGTCGAGCTCATCACTCATGTCGGGCCGAAACCACACCTGTCCGGTTCCCTCAGTGCAATCGAAGGTTATAGCTTCGCCGACTGCGACGTCCTCCAGGGAGACGAGCTGGAACGGGTCGTTACCTGGAGAGGCAATGACAACGTCGCCCGGCTATCGGATTCGCTGGCGATTCGCATCGAGATGTACAAGGCGACGCTGTTCGCGTTCAGTCTGTAGATCTGCCATGCCATTCCGCGGTCCAAAATGAACATCTCCGAGCTACACGCCAAAGCCGCCCGCACGGGTTCCTCGTCGGAGAGCGGATCGGCTGCGGTGTCGGTCGAGCAGGCCGCGCTTCGTGCAAAGCGGATGATGCGGCGCGCACCCGTCTCCACGATCTGCTGCACGGCTTGGTTCGGCACCGGCGGGCCCCCTACGAAAACCGGAGTTGCCTACTCATCGACGTAGACCCTGATGAGAAAGGTGAGCTCATCGTGCCCGAATTGGAGCTTTTCACCGAAGCCGAAGCAGCGTGCCAGCGGATCGCCGCCCTGCCCGAACGGGCCGTTCGCGATCTAAAAAGAGTGATCAACCGCGCCTGCCACCTGGATGTCGAAGGTGCCATCGAGCTCGATACCGAGGCCACCATTCGCGGGTTCTTCGATCCAGGCACGGCGCAGCGCATTACTCAAAATCGAAACAAGCGCGAGCAAGGGAGTGGGGAAAATGAAGGTTGAATCGCCCCCCCTGGACATCTTTTCCCCCGACCTCTTCAACGGACGAACTGCGCTCGTCACCGGAGGAGGCCGCGGCATTGGCCGACATATCGTTCTCGCCTTTGCGCGATTCGGAGCCAACGTTGTCATAGCCAGCCGCAAGGCAGAGAATCTGGATCCCACCGCTAAGGAGATCGCCCAGGCTGGCGCCGAGTGCCTGGCAGTGCCTACCAACATCCGCGAAACGGAAGCGGTCGACGCGCTGATGGAAAAGACCCTGGAGCGGTTCGGGTCGGTCGATTTCCTCATCAACAACGCGGGTGGCCAATTCCCGGGTCCTCCTTCGAAGATCAGCGACAACGGTTGGCGTGCCGTCATCGACCTGAACCTCAATGGAACCTGGAACATGTGCAGCCGCCTCGGACCCCACATGATTGAGAACGGTTTCGGCTGTATCGTCAACATTGTCCATATCTACGCACTCGAACGCGGAGGGCCGCCTTTCGCTCACTCCGGCGCAGCGCGAGCAGGGGTACAAAACCTGACCAAATCCCTGGCCTACTACTATGCCCGTCACGGCGTCACCGTTAACGCCCTCGCTCCGGGATTCGTCGCTACGGATGGCTTACGAGAGGAAGAGTTTGGCCAGCTGCCTTATGACGACTACGAGTCTCTCGCCCGAAAGGATATCCCCGCTCACCGCCTGGCCGATCCCCACGAGATTGCGGCAATTGTGTTGTTTCTGTGTTCGCCGGCAGCCAGGTACATCAACGGCGCCAGCCTCGTTGCCGATGGCGCCCTATCTCTGAGTAACTGGACGCCATGGTTCGATCCGGAGGTGCCGTAAGAACTGCCGAGGCACCCTGGTTGAACCTTGGACACCGAGTGTTGGCACGGCGTCAATCCGCGCGAGGTTCCCTAGAACCGATCCGGTATTGATCCTCGAAGCCCTTTGGAATGACCTAAATCGATGAACGGGAAGCGTTGGAAAGGTGGGATCAGGGAAGGTTTATACGAACAACCGGCATAGACCTCAGCCGGGGTACGAACATGAGCTACAACATGCGATTATGGTAATTAAAGTGATAATTACCTGATATTACATTCCACAACTCAAAGTTCAACAGAAAGTTAAACATTTTCATTGGTGGAGGCGGCGGGAATCGAACCCGCGTCCGCAAATGGTTCCGCCGGATCTGCTACGTGCGTAGTCAGTCTATTGGTCTCGTTCCCCGCAACTCCGACTGACAGGATTTCCGGGGAACCAGTTCAGTAGATTTCGCTGAAACCCCCCTGAACGAAGAGATCTCGGCTAGCCTGCAAAGAGATGACACCAGGACCGCCGTCACAGGCTCCACCGGCCCCGGCGGGCTACCCGATCGCTCAGGCAGCCAGAGCGTAATCGCTATTGGCGTTTAATAATTTCCCCGCTTTTTTACGAGGTGCCGGGGACCTCGGCACGCAATCCTGGCTTCTCCACCCACGTCGAATCCAATCGCCCCCAAGATTGTCTTTGTCCTGGACAGAATATAGCCGTCACTCCGCCCTGAGTCAATCGGCCTCGCCGCGGTCAAGCAAGGTGAAATTGGAGAAGGGAGGATCGCGGCGGCCTCCGTGCGGTGCGCCCGGCCTGCCTCCCCTGCGGCCGCGGTCCGCTCCGGCCTGCCGGAGCACCGGCCGCTGCTGCGCCGTCCCGGCTCATCGCCCCCCGAGCTGTCCCACGTCGCGCACCGCCCCCTGGGCGGCGCCGGTGGTCAGCGCGGCATAGGCCTGCAGGGCCTGCGAAACGTAGCGCTTGCGCTTGAGCGGCCGATATGCGTCCGGACCCATGGCTTCCATCCTCTGTCGCCGCCGTTCCAGCTCCTCCTCCGGGAGGACAACCTCGATGGAGCGCCCGGGTATGTCTATCCGCACCAGGTCCCCCTCGTCGATGAGGGCAATGGCGCCGCCCTCGGCCGCCTCGGGAGACACGTGCCCGATGGACAGCCCGCTCGTCCCGCCGCTGAAGCGCCCGTCGGTCAGCAGGGCGCACTCGGCACCGAGGTGCTTGGCCTTGATGTAGGAGGTGGGGTACAGCATCTCCTGCATCCCCGGTCCTCCCTTGGGCCCTTCGTAGCGAATTACCACCACGTCGCCGGCGCGGACGCGGTCCCCCAGTATCCCCTCGCAGGCCGCCTCCTGCGACTCGAAGACCCGGGCCGGACCCTCGAACACCAGGATGGATTCGTCCACCCCGGCGGTCTTCACGATGCAGCCCTCGGTGGCGATATTGCCGAACAGCACGGCCAGACCGCCGTCCTTCGAGTAGGCGTGCTCCACCGAGCGGATGCAGCCCGCTTCGGAATCAAGGTCGGAATCGGGGTAGTAGCTCTCCTGCGCAAAGGCCTCCCTGGTGCGCACGTTCCCGGGAGCGGCAAGGCCGCGCCTGCGGGCGAACTCGGTGATCTGGTCCGGGTCGCCGCGAAGGTCGTTGCCGGCGATCATCGCTCCCAGGGAATCGCCCGCCACCGTGCGCACGTGGGGGTGGATTCTGCCGGCGCGCAGAAGCTCGCCGAGAATGGAGGGAATGCCCCCCGCCCGGGCCACGTCCTCCACGTGGAAGCGGTTGGTGGCCGGCGCCACCTTGCAGATGCAGGGCACCTGGCGCGAAAGGCGGTCGATGTCCGCCATGGTGAAGTCGACTCCCGCCTCCCGGGCCATGGCCAGCAGGTGCAGCACCGTATTGGTCGACCCTCCCATGGCGATATCGAGAGTCATGGCATTCTCGAAGGCCTCGAAGGTGGCGATGCTGCGCGGCAGCACCGAACTGTCGCCCTCCAGGTAGTAGGCCTTGGCCATTTCCACGATTCTCCTGGCGGCGGCCTCGAAGAGCTCCCAGCGCAGCGCGTGCGTGGCCAGAATCGTACCGTTGCCCGGCAACGCCAGGCCGATGGCCTCGTTGAGGCAGTTCATGCTGTTGGCGGTGAACATCCCGGAGCACGAGCCGCAGGTGGGACAGGCCGATTCCTCGAATTTCTCGACCTCGGCGTCGCTTATGCTGCTGTCCCCGGCGGCGACCATGGAGTCGATCAGATCGAGCTTGGCTTCACCGCCGGCAAGCTTGGCGCGCCCGGCCTCCATGGGCCCGCCGGAGACGAAGACCGTGGGGATGTTCAGGCGCAGGGCGGCCAGGAGCATGCCCGGGGTGATCTTGTCGCAATTGGAGATGCAGACCAGGGCGTCGGCCTTGTGGCCCTGGACCATGTACTCGACGCTGTCGGCGATCAGCTCGCGGCTGGGCAGGGAGTAGAGCATCCCGTCGTGGCCCATGGCGATGCCGTCGTCCACGGCGATGGTGTTGAATTCCACCCCGTAGCCGCCGCTGGCGTCGATCACCGCTTTCACCCGCTGGCCGATGGGGTGAAGGTGCACGTGGCCGGGCACGAACTGGGTGAAGGAATTGGCGATGGCGACGATGGGCTTGCGGAAATCTTCCTTCTTCATCCCCGTCGCCCGCCACAGGGCGCGGGCGCCGGCCATGCGCCTTCCCTGGGTGGTGATGCTGCTGCGGAACCCTCTGTGCTGCATAGCGCTCCTCCGGATAAGGCTCAATTCCTAGAATGCCTGCCCTATAGAAAAATAATACCTTTTATCATTAAAGCCACGGCTCGATCCCAGATCGAAGCGAAAGGGGATGCCCATGGTGTAGCGCAGCCCCATCCCGTAACCGTCCACCATTTTCCGCAGGTCCACGTCCGCGTTGCGGCGCCATACTTGGGCCCGGTCCCAGAACACCACCACGCCCATATCCCGCCAGTAGAGCCGCACCTCGCTCCGCAAATTGATTCCCGCTCTGCCGCCGCCCGCCACCTGTATCCCGTCGCGCTCCACCCCGCGCACGCTTCCCTCGCCGCCGAACTCCTTCCAGTAGGACCCCGGCAAGGCCCGGTCCGGGCGCAGCGAGGCCACCTGCACCAGGCGCAGGCCCTGGGCCCATACCAGGTACCTACCCCACGGGCGGTAGTAGCGCGCCTCGAAATCCCCGTCCAGCACCCGGGTGGCACGGCGACCCACCTGGATGGCGTAGAGCCCGGTCAGCCGCAGGAAGGAACCGCGGGTGGGGGCAATCTGGTTGTCGCGGGTGTCGCGCTCGAAGCCGGCGGTAAGGTTGATCGTGCTCGACTCCTCCGCCAGGATCCGCCGCCAGGTCCGGTCCAGAGGGATTTTTTCCTCATCGCCGTAGTCGACGAAGGAGTCCTCCTCATCGGGTCCACCGGCGGCGGGCTCCTCGCCGTCCCCCGCCTCCTCCTGCGACTCATCATCGCCGAAGGGATCGTCGTCAGCGAAGAGTCCATCGTCGTCGAACCCTTCGCCACCGCCGGATTCATCCCTCGGATTGTAGGTGACGTGGGCGCCGGTGGGGCGGCGGCGCCACTGGGCCCAGGCCACCGAAAAGTGGAGCTGATAGGTCAGGTCGCCGCCTGGTTCCCACGCCCTGTAGAGGGCGCTGTCGAAGTTCCACAGGCGCTCGATGGAGCGGAAGTCGTAGCTGGAGGCTGAGATGTACGCAGATGTGCTCTCCTCCCCGGCAAAGAGCAGGAGTCCCTCCAGGATGGAGTCATTGGTGGTCAACAGCTCGAACTGGAGGGAATCCCCGGGGTCCGCCCGCACCAGAGTCTGGCCCCACTCTTCGGTGAGTCCGGCCGCTACGGTCAAATCGGCGCCGCTATCGAAGACATTGCGCTCGGTCAGAAAGGCCTTGCCGCCCTGCAGCGGCTGCCCGAGGCTGGCGTCGAACCCCAGCCGGCCGCCGCGCCCCAGCCAGTTTCCGTGCTGCACGTTGGCGGCAACGCGGGAGTCGGTGTTCTGGAGGGAGAACTGCGCCCCGAGGTGGACGTACTTCTTCTCTTCCAGGCGAATCTCCACCGACTGCAGGCTGTCCTGCAGCGCCGAGGCAGGGGTGCTCAGGACAATGGAGCGAAAGAGATCGGTGCGCGCCAGGTTGCTGCTGCTCTGCCGCAGGTGTTCCGGGTCGTAGAGGTCGCCCTCGTCGAAGGTGAGTTGGCGCCCCACCAGGGCGGGATTGGTCAACAACTCCCTTTCCTCGTTTCCTTTAACCCCGATGATGCGCACGGCGCCGAAATAGAGCTTGGGGCCGGGATCGACCTCGTAGGTAATCCTGGCCGTGCGGCTTCGCGAGTCCAGCTCGAGATGATTGCGCACCCGGGCGTGGGCGTAGCCCTGGCTGTTGAGCCGGGTCTGCAGGGCCCGTTCGTCCTGCAACACCTTGGCGTAGAGGAACAGCTTGCCAGGTCCGGACGACAGCACCTTCCGCAGGGACCCCGCCAGAACCGAGTCCGCCAGTGCCAGGCGCACCGCCTCCACTCTCCATTTGCCGCCGCTGTCGATCTTGATGGTGATGTGCAACTTCCCTTCGTCGTCCAGCTCCAACGTCTTGCCCACCACCTTGGCGCCCATGAAGCCCTTGCCGCGGTAGAGGTTCTCGATCACCGTCAGATCGTTGCGCAGAAAACGGCGCTGCAGCGGCTCCCCCGCCCGCGTCTGCATGGCGGAGCGCAGGATGCTGTTCTTGATGGGCTTTTTGTTCAAATGCAGGAAGCGAATGGAAGCCACCCGGGAGCCATCCGCCTGGCGCAGAGAGACCCGCCGTCCCTCCTGGAGGGCCAGGACCTGACCCATCTCCATCACCGTCCACGCTACGGCAAACACCAGAACACGCCACATAGATATTCCTGTCATATGTGCGCCGATACCCTAGAATTTCTTTTTGAGCCCGACTCCAAGACCGTAGAGCTCGTACTTGCTGTGGGCCGTGGCCGTGATGGTCAGGTACGACCTCAACCTGTGTTCCACGCTGAACTGGCCCAAAGCCGGCTCGCTGGTCGCCGCCTCGTAGCGCACCCACAGGGGCAGCGGGCCCCTGAAGTACCTGCCCATGCTCACCGAGATCATTCCCACCGTGCCCAGATCCGTACCCGAGGGAAGGATCTCGAACTCGTCCAGACCGATCTTCTTTATCTGGGGGCTCAGCAGCAGCTGCCCGGCGGTGGTTTTGAGGGCGTCCTTTGCTCCTTGGTACTTGTCATCGCTGAGGGTGCTGACGGAGCGGTAGCCGAAGGCCAGGAGCATGAGTGTCTGATTGTCGGTGAGGCCTTCGGCCACGAACTTGGGCTCGACCTCGAGGGCGGGGCCGCGCAACTGGAAGACGATTTCGTATTCCTCCTCATCGGCCTCATCGTCATCCACGGGAACGACCCGGGTCACCGCCTCGATATCCACCTCGGGATTGAGCAGGAATGGATCGTAGGCCAGATCGAGGATGGAGTAGGTCGGCACCAGCTTGTCCAGGTTGATGCGCCCCTTGCGGAAGTCGAAGGCGCGGTTGAGGAGAAACACCTTGCCCTCCACCACCCGCATCTCGCCCTGGAATTTGGGCTTGAAGAAGGTGCCGTAGGCGGTGGCCCTACCCTCCACCTCCAGGTCCATGAGCTCGTTCTCGACATCCATGTCGCGGACGTCGACCTCGACGTCCAGCTCCATGCGCTCGAAGAAATCATTGCGCACCGCCGGTGGGGGCGGCGGCACGGGCGGGGCGCCGAGGTCGATCAGGGCAGGTTCCACCCGGGCGCCGTCCATCCGCACGCGACCCGACAGCAGGGACCCCGTGCGGGTGGCGTCCAGACCGAGGTCCAGCTCCACGCCCGGTGCATCGAAGATGTCGTCGTAGCTGTAGGGAATGTCCTCCGCTTCCAGATCCAACTCGTAGACGAGGTCGGTGAGGGAAGCTATCTCGGCGAAGCCGGACAAGGCGATGCGGCCCTTGCCCCGGTGGGAGCTGCCGGCGAACCCCTGCAACACACCTCGGCGGCCATCGAATACCAGGCTTCCGGGCTCGAAGACGTACCTCGGCTGGGAATCGAGCAGGGTCAGCGACAGACCGGCGATGTCCATGCGGCCGCGCACCTCCACCGCGTCGGTGAAATTGCCGGCCTCCAGGTCGAGACTCAGACGGCCGCCCAGGTGGTCCAGGTCGGGGAACAGGTCGAGAAAGGCCAACATGTCCAACCCCGAGGAGCGGGCCTGCATGGTCCCCCGTTCCCAGGCCGCGGTGCCGGCATTCAGGTCCCAGGGCAAGGTGATTCCGACCCGCAGACTGTCGCCGATGGTGGTGATCCAGACCAGGTCGGCCGACCCCTCCTTCGACCTCGCCTCCAGGCGCCCCTCGAGGTCCCCCAGGTCCTCCAGGGCAATGGCCCAATCCATCTCCATTTCAGGATCCCGCAGGGAGCCGGCCATCCGTCCCTGCAGGTCGGCGCGTCCCGGCGGCAGGTCTGCCACCTCCAGGGCCTCGAGCACGGCCAGGTCCAGGTCCTCCAGGCCCATGGTCAGCAGGGAAGATCCCGCGGGCTGCAGCCGGCCTTCCAGGCCCAACCGGCCTCCGGCGCGGAACCCCTCGCGCCCGCGGTCGTAGACCTCGAGGGCCAGGCCGATATCGCGCAGGATCATGTGGTCTTCCCTCAGGGTGACGGTCCCGGTGTCGGGGAGAGTCGCCCGCAGGTTCTCCTTCCCGACCTCCAGCCGGTCGAGCCTCACCCGGCCGCCAAGATCGCGCCACCGCAGGGGATCTGTCAGAAGGTCTGCAGGCGCCGAAACATCTCCATCCATGGCGAGCAGGCCGCCGGCGGAATCTGACAGCGCATGGGAGAGCAGCGCGCCGAGATCCAGGTGGCGGGCGGCCAGGGCCAGGTGCATGCGGTTGCTGGTATCGGCTGCCGCGGACCACAGGGCGGCGGCCGGAAGGGCAAAGCGCAGCCGCAGCTCCGGTCCGGCCTCTTGCGCCTGGTTCAGCTCGCCCCCCAGTTCCAGGCTGTCGGCCAGTTGCACGTCCAGGCTCAGGTCTCCCACGGGCCTACCGCTGAGAGTCGCCCCATTAAATTCGATCCGGCCCCCGCCCTGCGGGTTCTGCAGGGTACCGCCCAGGCTCAATCTCCCACCGCCCTCTCCTTCCAGACCGGGGACCAGGGATTCCAGCGTCAGGGAGGTTACCTCGGCCTCCAGTTGCAGGCTGTCGCGGCGTCCCGCACCGGCGATGCGCAGATTTCCCAGGGGTGAGTTCAGCTGCAGGCGCCCGATCTCGGCGCGCTCACCGGCGTAGCGCACCCGCAGCGATTCGGCGCTGCTCACCCACCAGGTCCCCTTCTCCAGGCGCAACCGGTCCAGGTCCGCGCGCACTTGCAGGGAGTCGGGGTGGTCGAGATGGCCGCTCCACTGCAGCCTGCCGCCCAAGGCCACCGATCCGCTGGATTCCCCCTCCCCAGGAGCGGAGGGACCGCTCTCGAGCAGGATTCCGCCGCCATCCAGGCTCCCCTGGAAGCGGCCGTCGACGTCCAGGGTTGCCCGGGCCAGGAAGGCCGAGCTCTGCAGGCGCGCGCCGAGGAGCCGGTCGCGGTAGTCCAGGTGAAGCTTCAGAGGCCCCGCGCGCCATCCGGCGTAGGCCACCTCCTCGAGATCGAAGCGGGCTGCCAGCTCCACCGAGGCGGGGTCGAGGCCGCCGGCCGCGTCCACCTGTCCCAGCACCCTGCCCTCCAGCCGGGGCGCGAAGCGGCTCAGCTCGAAGGGCATGAGGGCGCCGTCGAAGCCTTCGATTTCCCCCTGCGCCAGGTCCGCGGTCAGGTTCAATCTGGCCTGATTCTCCTCGAACACGAGGGCGGCGTCGAGAAAACGCTGCCGGCGCAGCAACAGGTGCAGGCGCAGCGGACCGGCGGGCAGGGTCTCGAAGGGCAGCCGCTCCAGCTCCAGGTCCAGCTCCAGGGAGTCCGGCCGCGCCCTGCCCCTCACCAGGACGGGGTCGGCGGCGCCTCCGAGAACCCTGGAGGTCTCCACTGCCCCCTCGAGATCGAGGTCGTAACCCCCCCGGGGATCGGACCAGCCCGCCGCCGCCAGGCGGCCGAGCCCGGAGCGCAGGTCGATGCGGGTGCTGCCGTCCGGACGATAAGCGCCGCTCACCTCGAAGGGGACCGGCGCACCGGCCGGATCGAGGGCGCGGCCGAGCAGCTTCAGGTCCGCGGTGTAGCGCTTTGTCCCGAGATTCAGGGCCGTGCGCAGACTCCCCTCCAAACTTCCTGATAGAGGAAGGCGGGGAATGCGCTGCAGCTCCAGGCCGCGGAGCCGCAGCCGGGCCTCCAGGCTGTCCGCCGCCAAGTGGTAGGCAGCCCGGCCGCCAAGGTCCGCCTCGAGAAAACTCAGATGCAGCGAATCGATCCTCACCTGCCCCGAATCCATCTTGGCGGCGGCGGCAAGGTGCACGGGGCCCAGGTCCGGATGGACGCCGTCGCCCACCACCTGTATCTGCAATTCCCTCGGTTCAAGCCTTCCCCGGAGACTGGCCTCCACCCGGGCGGCGAGGGTATCGGCGCGAATGGCCGAATCGAGCGAGAATTCCACCGGCATGCCAGCGGACAGACCCAAGCGGCCCCTCCCCCGCAGGTCGGCGTCCGCCAGCTCCGTTTCCAGGGTGGCATGAAGCTCCTCCACCTCCACCGCCTGCAGGCCGAGCACAAGGCGGCCCTTCAGGAGCAGCTGTATGCGCGGGCGTCCCTCTTCCTCCACCCGGTACCAGGCCTGGTCAAGGGTCAGCACCCCGGTGGTATCGCCAATGGACTCGTAGTGTAGATCCAGGTCATCCACCTGCAGCCGGCTGCCGTCCGGATTCTCCCATTCCAGGCGGCCCAGGCTGATTCTCAGCTCGGGAAGGTAACCCAGGGGCAGCACCGCGAATGCGGCATCGCCGGGCGCTGAATCGGCCGGCGCCGAAGCGGCTGCGGGGAGCAGGCGGACGCGGGGGCGCAACAACTCGACGGAGTGGGACCACGGCGTCCATTCGAGACGGTCCACCTCGATCTCCACCCCGGAGGCGGCATTGACGACCTTGACCTGCTGCAGGGCAACTTCGCCCAGAAGGGCGCCTCCCGCGCGGCCGATCTCGAGCCGCCATCCATAGCCGGGAGCGAGGTTCTCGAGCTGAGCACCGAGAAGCCGCGGTCCCAGCGGAGTGGCGCAGACGATCAGGAGCGGGAGCAGCAGTCCCGCGAGGACGAGGTAAGTGCGGCGCACGGCTTAATTCTTGACCCGCCTGAGGGTTTTGTCCATCTCGAACAGGGAATCGGGCAGCGCGTCGTTGGAGAACGATTTGACCTTCCGCGACAGTTGGAAGATCTGCTTTTCCTTGCCTCCCGCGCCCCGGGTGTAGACCTTGAGAGTCGAACCCAGGACAAAACCATCCAGCGCCCGGCTCTTGTCGATCTCGGCGGCAAGATCTTCGTAGTCGTCCACAAGCCCTTTGAGCTGGTCGAGACTGCCGCTGATAAGGGGAGGGTAGGAGGTGGTGCGCAGGTGAAGCTCCTGAAAGCTCCTGATCTCCCCGTATCCCGGGAAGTCCCGGCCGACCCATGCCTGGTAGAGATAGCGGTTCTCCTGGCGCAACTTCCGGGTGCCCGGCTTGTAGTAGCGGGCGCGCATCTCGGCGGCGACGCGGCGGCACAAAATGCCGGCGACGCGGGTGGTATCGGGCAGCTCCTTGATTCTGAAGTTGATCTCGGGAGCGCCGGGGGCGGGCGCCGGCCGGCCGGCCACAGGTTTGGCTGCGGGCAGCTTCTGCTGCCGGAAGGTGTGGTCCACCCGGTCGATATTATAGACGGTACCGTCGTCCAGCTTCAGGATGGTGCTGGTGTCGAGGGACTGTCCCTGCTGGCGCAGGGTGCGGGCGGTCTCCTTGCCGGCCTCGATGGTGCTCTCGACCTTCTGCTCTTTCCCCTTGATGTAGACCTTGTTGATGGTCTTGCGCGCTCCACTCCGGGAAGCCCCGAGTCCGGAGTTGACGACCTCCTCCACGTAGTAGACGTCCGCCCCCGCGCAAACCGCGCCACACGCCCATGCGGCGGCAATCCATTGGAACCTGGTCATTGCCATTCCCTCCCGTTACCTGTGAACGTCGCATTTTAAGTTCTGTTAGAACCGGATTGTCAGCAAGACCGGCCTGATTCCCCCCAGCCAGGTCCCCCCTCCCTTGCGCCCGGGCGGAACCGCGGCCTGGATTCCATCGTCCCAGGGACATGGGCAGGGCTTTCTATTTCGTCCGGGATGATTATATTTTCAATCGTCCCCAGGCCCATCGCCCCGACCCCAATTCCACAACGTCCTGAGGAGGTAGGTTCCTCATGTTCTTTCCATTCTGGGACCCAACCATGGTTTTGCTGGTTCCCTGTATCATCCTGGCCGTCTACGCCCAGTTCAAGGTGCGCAAAGCCTATTCCCGGTTCAGCCAGGTGGCCTCCTCGTCGGGGCTTTCCGGAGTCCAGACGGCGCGCCGCCTTCTCTCGCAGAACGGAATCCACGACGTGGCCGTCGAGGAGGTGGGGGGCAATCTCTCGGACCACTACGACCCCCGCGAAAAGGTTGTGCGCCTGTCCTCGGGGATCTACCACGGGCGCCACCTGGCCGGTCTCGCCATCGCCGCCCACGAGGTGGGACACGCCATCCAGCACGCCTACGGGTACTTCCCCCTTCACCTGCGCCACACCATTCTGCCGGTGGCCAACCTGGGGTCGACCCTGGCCTTTCCCCTCCTTCTCGCCGGCTTCTTCTTTCAGGCCCCTGCCCTGATGGATCTCGGCATTCTGTTCTTCGCAGCGGCCGTGGTCTTCCAGATCATCACCCTGCCGGTGGAGTTCAACGCCAGTTCACGGGCCATGGGACTGCTGGTAGACGGGCGCTACCTGGCCGCCGACGAAGGCCGCCTTGCGCGCAAGGTCCTCAACGCCGCCGCCCTCACCTACGTGGCGGCCACGGCCATGGCACTGATGCAACTTCTGCGCCTGCTCATCCTGCGAGGCAGCTCCAACGACTAACGACTCAAGCAGCCAGGAATACCTCCAATCCATCCACAAACGAATGCCCCTTGCACCAGCAGGTGCAAGGGGCATTCGCACTTGGCTCGACGGGCGAGCGCCAGGGGGATGGCGGGGTCCTCAGGATGCCCTGATGGCTATCTTCCTGGGCTTGTGTGATTCCGCCCGCGGCAGCCTGATCGCCAGCTCGCCCTGGCGGAACTCGGCCTCGACCTTGTCGCTGTCCACCTTGAAGGGCAGGGCAATGGCTCTTTCGAACCGGCCGCTCCAGCGCTCGCGGCGATGGTAGGCTTCCCCCTCCTTCAACTCCTCGCCCTCGCGGGAACCCCGCAGGGTCAGGATGTTGGCCTCGACGGCAATTTCGATGTCGCCGGGGTCGAATCCCGGCAGCTCAGCCAATACCGCCACCTCGTTCTCGTCGCTCTTGACGTTCAGCGCCGGGTACTCGTCCGATGCGGAGTACCAGTTGCCGTTGAAGAGGCGGCCGACCTCGCGGTTGAAGGCTTCCCTCGGGCTCAATGCCCGCAGCGAGGTTCCGAAAACCGTGGGTAGAAAGGTCCTGGTTACCATGTTGACTTCCTCCTTGAAAGGTTTTGATGGGTTTGTGCGGACCATGACCGCAATCTCAACTACTCACCCCCAATACTTGCAAAGAAGATGCCAACCGTCTTCCATAGTTTCGGAAATGGATAATAAATTATTGTTGATATTAGGGTTAAGAAAATTTTTCCAATTCCTGCTCAGACGAGGAGGGAGCAAGCGAGTAAATTAAATGCCAAATTGACATGCTCTCCGAAGCATCTCAGGCACATGCTGCCATTTTGGCGCACTCATGGTGAAGACGAACCTCTATTGACTTTTCGATTGACGAACCATATCGCATTGGTTAAAATAAGCCTAATAAATACAATACGTTTTATGTTTTTACGCGCCTTTCTGCGCGCCGAAGGGGGGTGCAATGTCCCTGGACCTGACCTGCCTAGGACTGAACAACCTCGGTCGAATTCACCACAATTATTCCACACCACGCCTCTATGAAGAAATTGTGCGCCGCGGAGAAGGGACGCTCTCTCATCTCGGCCCGGTGGTAGTCGATACCGGACAATACACGGGACGTTCCCCCGATGACAAGTTCATCGTGCGCGAGCCCTCCTCCGAGGAGGACATCTGGTGGGGCAAGGTCAACCGGGGGTTCGCCGAGGAGCACTTCGACGCCATTCTGGCGCGCCTGCAGGCCTACCTCCGCGGACGCGATCTCTACGTTCAGGACTGCCATGCCGGAACCGACCCGCAATACTCCCTCTCCATCCGCGCCGTCACCGAACTGGCCTGGCACAGTCTCTTCGCCCGGAACATGTTCCTCAAGGAACCCGATCCCCGGCGCCCGGGCGCATTCGAACCCGATTGGCACGTGCTCTACGCACCGGGTTGCAAGGCCGTCCCCGCGCAGGACCACACCCGCTCCGAGACATTCATCCTGGTGCATTTCCATCGCAAGCTCATTCTCATTGGTGGAACCAGCTATGCCGGCGAGCTCAAAAAAGCCATCTTCTCCATCCTCAACTACCTCCTCCCCAAGCAGGGGGTGTTGAGCATGCACTGTTCGGCCAACAAGGGCTCCGGGGGAGAGACCGCCCTCTTCTTCGGCCTGTCGGGCACCGGCAAAACTACCCTCTCCGCCAGTTCCGAGCGCGTCCTGATCGGCGACGACGAGCACGGCTGGAGCGATTCGGGGATATTCAATTTCGAGGGGGGATGCTATGCCAAGGTCATCCGTTTGAGCGCCCGGGCCGAGCCCGAGATTCACGCCGCCACCCGCCGCTTCGGCACCATCCTGGAGAACGTCGTCGTCGATCCGCAGACGCGGAGGGTGGACCTCGACGACGACAGCCTCACCGAAAACACGCGCGCCTCCTACCCCGTGAGCTACATACCCAACGCCAGTCCCGCAGGGCGCGGTTCCCATCCCAACCACCTCATCATGCTCACCTGCGACGCCTTCGGGGTGCTGCCCCCGGTCGCCCGGCTCAATCCCCAACAGGCCATGTACCACTTCATCTCGGGCTACACCGCCAAGGTGGCGGGCACCGAGCGCGGCATCAAGGAACCGAAGGCCACCTTCTCTCCCTGTTTCGGGGCGCCCTTCATGGCCCTGCATCCCATTTTCTACGCCCGTCAACTCGGCGAGAAGGTGCGCCGCTACGAAACGCGCTGCTGGCTGGTGAACACCGGCTGGAGCGGCGGATCATACGGCGAGGGGAAGCGCATTTCCATTACCCACACCCGCGCCATCGTGTCCGCCATTCTGGACGGCGCCCTCGACGAGGCCGCCTGCGCAGCGGATCCTGTCTTCAGGTTGGAGGTCCCCATCGAATGCCCGGGCGTCCCGCCGGCGGTCCTGCGGCCGCGCGACACCTGGAAGGACCTTCGAGCCTACGACGCCAGGGCCGAGGACCTGGTACGCCTCTTCAACGAGCACTTCGCGCAGTACGAAGACCATGCTCCCGAGCTCAAGGATGCGGGACCGGGGCGGCAGGGTCCCGGGGCCTGAGCTGTGAGACGCGCCTTCCCCTCCAGGTCAGGTGGGGGATGGCGCATGACCGGGCGCGGCCAGGCCGCAACCGGGCCCGGGTTGCGGCCGGAGGGTGTATTTCAGGAGGGACCGCGTTCGGCAGGCTGACCGTCCGGGGAATCCGCCGGCATGGTCAGGGAAGGGGGCACCGCCACCCCGCCCGACAGCATCAGTTGAAACCCCGCCTCCACGCTGAGGTCGGTGTTCCTTATCTCCTCCCCGGAGACGATCAGGATGAAACCGGTGGTGGGGTTGGGCGCCGTGGGTACGAAGATGCTATAGGCCTCGCCGTCATTCCCCTCCCGGGGAACATCGCAGGCGAGAAAACCAAGGGCCCAGGTGCCTTTGCGCGGGTATTCCACCATGACCACCTTCTTGAAACCAGCCTTCTGCGGGGAGGTCATGGTATCCATGAGGGTCTGCACGGGAGTATAGATGGTGCGCACCACCGGCAGCCGTTCCAGGGCCTCCCGGGCGTTCTGCAGCACCCGCTTTCCCACCACATTTGTGGTGAATGCCCCCACCACCCAAAGAATGACGAAGGTGAGGAGGAACCCCAGCCCGGGAATGTGAAAGTCGGGATAGCCGAGCTTGCCGACGAACTGCCTGATGAGGGGCGAGGAAAAGCCGTCCGCCCAGTTGAAGAGCTTCGCCAGCACGAAAACCGTGATCCACAGGGGAACGATGATGGTTATTCCCGCGGTAATCGTCCTGCGCAACCTGACCAGCGGTCTCAGTTTCGGCTTGCCCCCCGAACCGTCCCGGACAGGATCCACCTTGATCTGCTCAGTCATCGGCTGTCGAATGGAAGTGGATGAACTTCCCGTTTCTCCGGCCCGGTGGAGGGACCCGTCCTTGCGGCTTCTTCCTTGATTCCTCCTGCCGCGGGCCTTATCATCAACCCGGGGACCACCTGTGGGCCGTCCCCTTTCCCAGACACTAATATAGAGACCAATCCAACTTCAAGCCCGATCTATTTCCGGGCATTCAATAACCATGTCCTCGAGCGCAGCCCTCCTACTCAGCGGCGGCATGGACTCGGCCACCTGCCTGTGGTGGATCAAAAAGCACATCACCGGCGACATCTTCACCATCTCCGTCGACTACCACCAGCGCCACCGCATCGAGCTCGAATACGCCGCCCGCCTGAGCGCCCGCGCCGGCGCCCGCGGTCACAAGGTCATCAAGCTCGACCTCACCTCCATCGCCGGCAATCCTCTCACCGATGCCCGGGTCGAAGTCCCGGCCGCCCTCGACAGGCGCCAGGGCAGCACGGTCGTCCCGATGCGCAACATGCTCCTCGTCACCGCGGCCGCCGCCTACGCCGAGACCCGCGGCATTCACGACCTCTACATCGCACCCGTGCGCGACGACCACGAGGCCTACAGGGACTGCCGGCGGGAGTTCTACGACATCCTGGAACAAGCCCTGCGGCTGGGAGCCTCCCAACCCCTTCCCTTCAAGGTCCACACCCCCTTCGTCGAGAAGTGGAAGACCGAGGTCATCGCCCTGGGTCTTGAACTGGAGGTGCCCTACGAACTCACCCACACCTGCTACCAGGGCCGGCGGCCGGCCTGCGGACGCTGTGACGCCTGCGCCGAGCGCATCGCGGCCTTTCGCGCCAACGAAGTCCGCGACCCGCTGGACTACGAGGTCCAGGTCCCCTGGCGCGGGGAATCTTGACCGGATTCCCGCTTCCCCTTTGTTTCTAGTGTGCAGTCGCAGAAATATGTCGCCATTATTCCGCCGATCCATCCCGGCTCACGGCGTTGCCTTCACTCGCCGTACACCACTGGTACGACTTGCTCAGGCGCCTTGTGAGCCTGGCGCCTCGGCGGCCCAATTGCGTCAACCTATCTCTGCGACGGCACACTAGCCCTGCGCCCGGTGGCAATTCCGCAAGACCCGGGGGAGCTGGTCCGGGGCCGCGGAGGCCAGCGCCCATACCGGATCATCCATGGGCACGGGAGTCCGGCCCGGGGGCCGAGCTTGCGGCCGACCCCCGCCAGGTCCCGGGGACCTGGTCCCGCCTCGCCGCCGACCACCGCAGCCCATCACGCCGGCACCAGACGACAAGACCTCGATGACAGCACTCACTTCCGTTCGCAGCGGCGAAATCCCCGACGAAATCCCCGACCGCCGTCCCCTCTGGCGCCCCGGCGGACGACTCCTGCAGGTCAACGAGATATTCTACTCGATCGAAGGCGAGGGCCTGCGCGTCGGCCAGCCCACCATCTTCATCCGCCTGGCAAAATGCAATCTCCGCTGCAAGTTCTGCGACACCGAATTCGACGACTACACCGAGATGGACCTGGATCAGATCACCGCCGAGGTCCAGGGTCATCCCGCTCCCTGGGTCTGCCTTACGGGGGGCGAGCCACTGGGCCAGAATATCGAACCTCTGTGCCGCCGGCTCAGGGAAATGGACTACCTGCTTCACATTGAAACCAACGGGGTCACCCGGCCTGATCCACGCCTCTTCGACCTGATCGACCACTGGACCGTGTCTCCAAAGCGCTTTCCCATCGTCGATGGATTCGTCCGCATCACCGAATTGAAATACATAGTCGGCAAGTCCTTCCGCGAAGACCGGGTCCAGGAAGAGCTGGCCGACCACGTCTATCTCCAGCCCGAATCCTCCGAGCCTCAATACTTCCGCAAGGCCCGGGAAATCCTCACCCGCCATCCCCGCTGGCGCCTATCCTGCCGCATCCACAAGTTCCTCGGCCTTCCCTAACAGCCCGTTGATAAAGTCCATCCGGGCTGCTAGTCCCCCAATACCCCTGACCTCCGGCGCCGCGCCATCCCGGCCCGGGCACCTCGACACCGGACCAGGGCATGGCCTCAAATCCGGACGATGCGGCCCTGCGCGTCGAGCCGGTAGAGGCACTCGCAGTCCGGGCAGGCGAGAGGCTCCCCGGACAGGACGGCGCCGCAGCGGCAAACCCATCCTTCCCGGCGGGCAGGAGCCCCGTATACCAGCGCATGGTCCGGCACGTCGCCGGTGACCACCGCGCCGGCGCCGACGAGGGCATAGGCGCCGATGGTGACTCCGCAGACGATGGTGGAGTTGGCGCCCAGGGTGGCGCCTTCCCTGACCAAGGTGGGCTCAAACTCGTGCTTGCGTTCGATGAAGGCGCGTGGATTGACCACATTGGTGAATACCACGGAGGGACCGCAGAACACGCGGTCCTCCATGGTCACCCCCCTGAACACCGAGACATTGTTCTGAATCTTGCAGCCGTCGCCGATGCGCACGCCGGGGCCGATGTGGACATTCTGGCCCAGGGTGCAGTTCTCGCCGATGCGCGCGCCGGACATGATGTGGGAAAAATGCCAGATCCTGGTCCCCGCCCCGATTTCGCAGGGCGCATCCACGCACGCGGTCTCGTGCAGGGAATAGTTCATTTTTCCAGCCATGCAGGAGGTGCCTCCAGGCGACGGGACCCCGGCCCCGGGCAGCCTTTCAGCCGCGTCCCGGGAAGGGATCCGGCCGGCACTCCGGGCTTGCGGGGCGGCAGCTGCCGAACGAAACCCGGACGGCCGGCGACGTTATCGAGCGGGGTGGCCGATTATTTGACAGGCCAATTCCCCTGGCTTAGAATAGTGTGCTCAAGAGAGCGACTGTCAGCAAGTACTGGAAAGTACTGCACCCCAACAACGACCTTCCCCGGAGGAAGCGAATGAAGCTTACGACCTACGCCATCAAAAAGCAGGAAGCGGTGGGCGCCGTAGTGGCCGACGGCCGCATCGTGGTCGATCTGAAAGCTGCCGACCGCGCCCTGGCGCGCCGGGAGAAGCGCAGACCTCACCCCTTCTTCACCGACATGATCACCCTGCTCGAAGCAGGCAGGAAGGGCATTGCCGCGGCCAAAAAGGCGGCGAATGCGGAGGAGGAACGCCTGGGGTCCGAGCCCAGGGCCGACGGCAGGCGCACCCACCTGGTGAGCCGGGTCAAACTCAGAGCGCCGGTCCCCAACCCGCGCAAGGTCTTCTGCCTTGCCGGCAACTACCAGGACCACATCGAGGAGGGCGGCACCAGGAAATTGGAGATTCAGGACAAGGAGACACCGCGGGTGTTCATGAAGCCCCCCACCACCACGGTGATCAACCCCGAGGACAGCATCCTGATCCCGCCGGTCGCCCGCTCCATTGACTGGGAAGGCGAACTGGCCGTGGTGATCGGCCGCAAGGCCAAGGGGGTGAAGGCCAAGGACGCCCTCAGGTACGTGGCCGGCTACACCATCATGAACGACGTCTCCGAGCGCGACCTGCTGATCAAGAAACGCACCGACAGCCGCGACCAGGACAAATGGTTCGACTGGCTCAACGGCAAGTGGCTCGACACCTTCGCTCCGCACGGCCCCTGGATCGTCACCACCGACGAGATCCCCGACCCCCAGACCCTGGATATCAGCACCTTCATCAACGGCGAGCGCCGCCAGCACAACAACACCGGCCAGATGCTCTACCCGGTCTCCATGATCATCGAGTATATCTCGGCCATCATCACCCTGGAGCCGGGCGACCTCATCAGCACGGGCACCATCTCCGGGGTCGGCGCCACCACGGGCGAGTTCATGAAGCCCAAAGACCGGGTGGAAATCGAAATCTCCAAAATCGGCGTACTGCGCAACAAGGTGGCCGCCAGCAAGAAATAAACCGGGGCCTGGATAACCGACTGCGAGGCAGAGGACGGAAGAGCGGCCGGGGGCCCGGTACCCAACCGCGCTCTGCCGTCCTCTGCCTCGTCCCTTGTCGAGCCCAATTTCACGGCATGGGGCATCGGGGACCAACCCGAGGCCCGCGAGAGACCCGTCCTCGCCTCAGGCCCCGCGGCACCGCCACGGCGGCCCCGGCTCCCGGCCGAACCGCACTGGCAGCTTCATCCCAACCGGATCCCCATGCAGAAATCCCGTCTATTCCTGGCGACCCTGTCCCACTTCTGCGTCGACAGCTACGCCACCCTTCTGGCCCCGCTGCTTCCCCTGGTCAACGAGCGTCTCGGGCTGAGTCTGGCCTTTGCCGGGTTCCTCGGCACCATCACCTCCCTGTGCAACCTGAGCCAGCCCCTCATGGGCCTGTGGGCGGACCGCATGTCCCGGCGCTACCTCGTCGTCGCCGGCGCCCTCCTGGCGGCTCTCTTCAGCCCTCTCCTCGGCATTGCGCCGAACTACGCCGTCCTCGTCCTAGTCCTCGCCCTGGCAGGCCTGGGCGTATCCGCCTTTCACCCACAGTCCTTTTCCATGGCCGGTGAGCTGAGCGGCCACCGCCGCTCCTTCGGCCTGGCCCTCTTCATCTTCGGCGGAACCATGGGCCTGGGACTGACTCCTCTCTGGGCTTCCTACTACGTCACCCGGTTCGGTCTGGAGCACCTGCCGTTTGTCGCCCTGCCCGGACTCGTGACCGCCTTCCTGCTGATCAAATTCATTCCCATGGACAATCCCGGCGCCCGCCGCAGCAGGACCACTTCCCTGTGGGCAAGCCTGGGGCCGAAGGCCCTTCCGCTCCTGCTGATAACCCTGGTGGTGGTCCTGCGCTCGATCACCGCCATGGGATTCGCCTTCTACCTGACCTTGCTCGGCAGGGAGCGCGGCCTCTCCCTGGTGGAGGGAGCGGTCCCCCTGGCTGTCTACAATATCTCGGGAGTTGTCGGCAGTCTGATCGTGGGCTACCTGGCCGACCGCGTGGACCCCAGGCCGCTGGTCTGGGGCTCGATCTTCCTGGCCGCCCCGGCCCTCTACGGCTACGTCCATGCCGATGGAGCCATGGGATACCTTTTTCTGGTCGCCGGCGGCGGCATGATCATGGCCTCCAACTCGGTGCTGGTGGCCATGGCACAGGAACTCTCCCCCGACAACTCGAGCCTGGCCTCCAGCCTGCCGCTGGGATTCAGCTGGGGGGTGGCCAGCCTCACCCTGCCCCTGATCGGCTACGCCGCCGACCACATCGGGGTGGCGCAGACACTCAAGTACCTTTCCCTGTCGTCCATCTGTCCCGCCGTGCTCGCCTTCTTCCTTCCCAGAAGACCCTGAGGCGCCCTTCAAGCGGCATCGCCGACGAAGGCCAGAATCTCCGCCTCGGCGGCCACCTCATCGCCCACGAAGGCTTTGGCGGAAAGCTTGCACGATGCTCCCCGCCGGCGCAGCACGCTCAACTCGAGCCGGAGCTGATCGCCCGGGACCACCTGCCTCCTGAACCTCGCCCGGTCGATCCCGGCGAAGAGCGGCACCTTGCCGGAGGGATCGTCGAAGCTCTTCAGCATCATGAAGGCTCCGGCCTGGGCCAGGGCCTCCAGGATCAGCACCCCGGGCATGACCGCGAAGGTCGGGAAGTGCCCCTGGAAGAATGGCTCGTTGGCGCTCACGTTCTTGCAGGCAACGATGCGTTCCCCGGGCACCAGCTCATCGACCCGGTCCAGCAGCAGCATGGGGTGGCGGTGGGGCAAAACCTCCTTAATGGCTTCCACAGAATAGGGGGGCGCAGCAGTCGTCATTTTCCCTTCTCCCGTTCTTCGCGTTCTTCCTCGAGACGGCTCAATAGGCGCTCGGTCAGATTGAACTTCCCCTCGGCGACGAAAACGATCGCTCCGGTGCCGGCGACGTCGAAGATGAAGTCGTAGCCGTCCTCCCTGCCGATGGCCTGCAGCGCCCTGTTGACCTGCTCGAAAATGGGTCCGGACAGTTCGATGTTCTTGCGCACCAAATCCCCTTCGGGCCCGAATTTCTGCACGTTGAAATCCTGCAGCAGGCGAATCTCCTCATCCAGCTCCGACTGCAATTGCTCCCTTCGGGCTTCGCTCATCAGAAGCTCCTGTCTCTGGAAATCCTGCTGCAGCTTGACCAGTTTGCTCTGGCGGTCGGTGGATTCGCGCTCGTACTCCTGGAGCAGCTGATCGAGCTTGCGCTGGGACTCTCTGAACTCGGGCAGGCGGTCCTTGACCACGTCCGAATCGATGTAGCCCACCTTCAATTCGGCCTGCACCGGGGCAGACTGGAAGACCAGTGCCAGGGCCATGAGGTAAAGGGCGGTTCGTTTCATGGTGTCTCCTTTTCGAAACCAAAAAAGGGGAGCCCGCGATTCCTTTCCAACCCGGCCCCGGCCACCGGAGCCGGGAGGAGGACCATCCCGGGGTCCCCGTTCTGAAGGGTCCCGTCCGTGCGAGAATTTTCGCCAGGGGTTTCAGGGATCCGGTCCGGACATCGCGGCGGGCGCCGCGGTCCGTCCCGCGGAGCCTTAGTAGAATTGCGGTCCGAACTGAAAGTGCGTGCTCCACCCGGGGGACTTGCCGTCCACCTTCCTGCGGTCGAATCCGTAGCCGAAGTCGAAGCCGATCATCCCCAGCATGGGGGTCATGACCCGGAAGCCGAAGCCCACCGAGCGCCGCAGGTCGGTGAGGCTGAGCCCCATGGTGTCCTCCCAGGCATTGCCCGCGTCGGCGAAGAGCAGGCCATGCACCTGCTGCTCGGCTATGGGAAAGCGGTATTCGAGATTCAACACCATCATCGAGCGCCCGCCGATGGGGTAGCCGGCCTGGCGCGGTCCGAGGGAGCGGTCGGGATAGCCGCGCACCTGCCCGTCCCACCAGTCGATGCCTCCGGGCGAGTAGAGATCGAAGAAGGAGAGGTGGCTGTCGTCGTAGCTGGAAAACCCGTCGATCACCGCCACCTTGGTTTCCAGGCTGAGAACGAATTTCCACCAGCTCGGGCGGTAGTAGTTGACTTTCACCTCGTGGCTGTGGAAATCCACGTCGCCGGCCACGAAGGAGGTGGCCAGTTCCGGCCTGTAGCTGAACAGGGTGCCCCTGGTGGGAAACTGGGCGAGATCGCGGGTGTCGCGCTGGTAGATCATCTCGAAGCTGCTGGTCATGATCGCCGCGTAGCGTCCGGTGCTGCGCAGAACCGGGTCGAACCCGGCCTGGAAATCAGTGTAGCGGTTGGACTGCAGGCGGTAGCCCACCGAAAGGGTGGAATAGGCGGGGCGCTTGAGCCGGCGTCCTATGCGCACGTTCAGGGAGTTGGAGCGGCGGTTGTAGTAGTCGAAGTACTGCTGGTTGAGGGTGTAGAGGCGCGTGTAGAGGCTGGTAGGAGTATTGAAGAGCCAGGGCTCGGTGAAACTGATGAGGAACTGCTTGCGCCGCAGTCCGAACTCCCAGTTGAAGTCGAGGTTCTGCCCCATGCCGCGCAGGTTGGGTATGCGCAGGCCGATCTGACCCACCAGCTTGTCGCGGTCGCTGTATCCCGCCCCCATCGAGGCCTGCCCCGTGGGCTGCTCCTCCACCTGAAAATTGAGGTCCACCAGGCGCTCCGCTTCGCCGGGGCTGAACTGGGGCTGGATCTGCACGTCCTTGAAGAAGTTCAGCATGTAGATGCGGCGCTGGCTCTCCTGCACCAGGTTCTGCTTGTAGATGTCTCCGGGGCGCAGCTCCAGCTCGCGGCGGATCACCTTCTCCCGGGTCTTGGTATTTCCCCGGATGTTGATCCGCCTGATCTTCCAGGGCTCCCCCTCGAAGATGCGGAAGTGCACGTCCACCGAGTCGGCGCGCAGCTTCTCCTCCGGAATCACCTCGGTGTCGAGGTACCCCTTGTCGAGATAGGCGGTGCGCACGAGGTAGGCCAGCTCAGGAGCCGAGTACTTGTAGGTGTCGCCTTCATCGAGCTTGATCTGGTCGGCCAGGACCTCGTTGTCGAAGAGAGAATTGCCTTCCCAGGCGACCTGCCCCAGGCGGTACTGGCCGCCCTCGTCCACCTCGATGTCGATGAAGAGGTTCTTCCTGGTGCTGTCGAAATAGACGCTGTCGCCCACGATGGTGGCCTGGTAGTAGCCCTTGCTCTTGTAGAAGGCCAGGATCTTCTCCTTGTCCTCGGCAAAGGTCTCGGCCTTGAACTCGCCCT
Source organism: Candidatus Latescibacterota bacterium (assembly GCA_965208105.1). Lineage (GTDB taxonomy): Bacteria > Latescibacterota > UBA2968 > UBA8231 > UBA8231. Next base: position 3,728,866 of record OZ242318.1, on the reverse strand, counting down.
TGCGCCACCAGCGCTTCTCCTTGGTGTCCATCTGCTTCCTGATCTTGCCGGCGCTGAAGGCCTGGTTGTTCACAATGTTGATCTTTCTGATTTTTACCTTCTCGCCCTCCTCTATGTCGTACTGCAGGTAGACCCTGCCTTCCTCATCGGCGTCGAAGAGCCGGCCGACGACCTCGGCGCGCAGATAGCCCTTGTCCTTGTAGAGGTCGAGGATCTTCTGGCGGCCACGGGCGATGTCCCTGGAGGCGATCACCTGGCCGTCGGCAAATCCCAGGGCCTCGCGCATGTCCTTCTCCTTGACATGCTTGTGCCCCTTGAAGCGCATGCCCTCCATGGTGGGATACTCCTCCACCACGACGATCAGCTTCATTCCACCGCCGACCTGCTCCCCCCAGATCTGGATGTCCTCGAATACGTCCAGCCCCTGCAGCTCGCGCACCGCCGCCTGAACGTTCTCCTGCGAGAGTTCGACCCCCGGGGCCAGGCCCAGGGTGGACAGGATCAGGGACTCGGCGACCTTCTTGTAGTGGCCCCGCACCTCGACCTCGACCACCTTCTGGGCATCTCCGGCGCTGCACATGAAGAGCGCCAGCACCAGTCCCGCTCCGATTCCATTCCGGTATTTCATAGGGCACCTCTTGTTTCAGATCACTCAAACAGCCGCCTCATCTGCACGATGAAGCGGCTGCCGTTCCCCACTCCGTTGCCATCACCACGTCTCTGAAGCAGACGCTCAACTCTGCCTGGCGGTTTCCTTTTTCTTTCCCTCCACCGCCTCCTTGGACGCCCGCTCCTCGTCGAAGACCAGCCCGTCACCTTTCTTGGTGACGCGAATGCGGCTGCCGTCTCCGAACTTGCCCTGAAGGATCTCCTCGGCCAGAGGGTCCTCGAGCAGCTTCTGAACCGTGCGCTTCAGATAGCGGGCCCCGAAGGTCTGATCGAACCCCTTCTCGGCCAGCAGGCCTTTGGCTCCCGGGGTGATGCGCAGCCTGATCTCCCTGGCCTCGAGCCGCGCCTTCAGCTCCTTGAGCTCCACCTCGATGATCTTGGCGATGTCGTCCCGGTCCAGGGCGTGGAATATGATGGTCTCGTCGACCCGGTTGAGAAACTCGGGGTTGAAGGTCTTCTTCAGGGCGTCGTTGATCTTGGCTTCCATCTGGGCGTGAAGGGACTCTCCATCCGACTTCTGAAAGCCGAGAACACCCCCGGTGCCCACCTCGCGGCTGCCCACGTTGGAGGTCATGATTAGGACGGTATTGCGGAAATCCACCTTGCGCCCGGTGCTGTCCGTGAGCCTTCCCTCGTCGAGAATCTGCAGGAGGATGTTGAAGACGTCCGGGTGGGCCTTCTCGATCTCGTCGAGCAGAATCACCGAGTACGGTTTCCGCCGCGCCTTCTCGGTGAGCTGTCCGCCCTCGTCGAAGCCCACGTATCCTGGAGGAGCTCCGATCAGCCGGGAGACCGAGAACTTCTCCATGTACTCGGACATGTCCACGGTGATCAGCGCCTCCTCGTCGTCGAAGAGGAACTCGGCGAGCTTGGCGGCCAGGTAGGTCTTGCCCACCCCGGTCGGTCCCAGGAAGATGAAGGAACCTATGGGACGCCTGGGGTTCTGCAGCCCCGCCCGGCTGCGGCGTATTGCCCGGGAGATAGAGACGATGGCCTCCTGCTGGCTTATCACCCGCTTCCTGAGCTCGGCTTCCATGCTGAGCAGCCGATCGCTCTCGGTCTTGGCGAGACGCGCGAGGGGGATCCCCGTCATGCTGGAGATCACCTCCGCGATGTTGTCCTCGGTCACCTCCACCACCTCGTCGCGCACCTGTTCTTCCCAGGCCTGGCGCTTCTGCTGCAGTTTCTCCCTGCGCTCGAAGGTGCTGTCGCGCAGGCGGGCGGCCTCCTCGAAGTCCTGGCGCTCGATGGCCTCGTTCTTGCGAAGGTTGATCTCCTGGATCTGCGCCTCCAGCTTGCCGATTTCCCTGGGAGGACTGAGGCGCGCCAAATGGACCCTGGAGCCCGTCTCGTCGATCACGTCGATGGCCTTGTCGGGCAGATAGCGGTCGCTGATGTAGCGGTCCGCCTGGCGCACGGCGAACTCCACCACGGAGTCGGAGAACTTGACGTGGTGGTGGCTTTCGTAACCCGAGCGCAGCCCCTGGACGATCTGGATGGTGTCCTCGACCGAAGGGGGATCCACCATGATGGACTGGAAGCGCCGCTCCAGGGCGCCGTCCTTCTCGATGTGCTTGCGGTACTCGTCCAGGGTGGTGGCGCCGATGCACTGGAGCTCGCCCCTGGAAAGGGCGGGCTTGAACATGTTGGACGCGTCGAGGGTCCCCTCGGCGCTACCCGCTCCGACGATGGTGTGGAGCTCGTCGATGAAGATGACCACGTCGGGATTCTGCTGCAGCTCGTTCATCACCGCCTTGATGCGCTCCTCGAACTGGCCGCGGTACTTGGTGCCGGCGACCACCCCGCCCATGTCCAGGGTCACCAGCCGGCGGTCCACCAGAATCTGCGGCACCCGCTTCTCGATGATGCGCTGCGCCAGGCCCTCGACGATGGCGGTCTTGCCCACCCCGGGATCGCCGATGAGAATGGGATTGTTCTTCTTGCGGCGGCTGAGGATCTGGGTGACGCGCTCGATTTCCTGCTGGCGCCCGATAACCGGGTCCAGCTTGTTCTCGCGCGCCAACTGGGTCAGGTCGCGGCCGAAGTGGTCCAGGTAGGGGGTCTTGCTCTTCTTGCCCCTTTCCTTGCGCGCCGTGGTTTTGCCCTCGATCACCGCCAGTGTTTCCTCCATGGCCGTCTTGTAGTCCACCCCGAAGGCCGCCAGAATCGAGGCCGCGACGCCCTCCTTGTCCTTCAGCAGGGCAAGGAGCAGGTGCTCGACGTCGACGAACTGGGTCTTCATCTCCTTTGCCTCGTTGGCCGCCACCTCGAGGATCTGCTTGGCGCGCGGCGTGAAGGGGACCTCGCCGATGGTCGTGGTCCCGCCCAGGGTGGAGACGTAGTCCTCGATCGAGCTCTTCACCGTTTCCAGATTGAGGCCCAGGTTGGTCATCACCGTGACGGCCTTGCCCTTGCCGTCCCGGATGATGCCCAAAAGCAGGTGCTCGGTGCCGATGTAGTTGTGGCCCAGGCGGGCGGACTCTTCCCGCGCCGTCTGCATGACTCGCTTCACCCCATCGGTAAACATGTTGTTCATCCGGAAATTCCTCCTGAGAGCCGCCCCCGAACGCAGGACCCGTGAGTTGAAAACCGACCCGGAGAGACCAAGCAGTCCCTCCGGATTTTGAACCTATGGAATGTGAAATTACCTGTCAACCGGCGCCGCCCTTCCCTTTGGACTTTTGCAAAATGAGTTTTTTCTGCCGATGAGTCCAGATTTTCGGTAGCAGAAATACCGCCCGCATGAGTATATTTGCCAGGCAGGGCCTCCCCCGCCTTGCCCGTCCCCTGACGCTGTAAGAGGGGTTCACGCCAGGTATTATTGCCTTTCCTACGATCGCCGAGCAAGCCGTGGACGAGTTCGGCTGGATGTTCGCCGACACCCCGGAGCGCTGGCACTTTGCCGAATATCTGACCGGGCTGATGGTAGCCGAGCGCAAGAACGTTTCGGCGATCAACGCCGAGTTTGCCCAGACCACGGATCCATCCTGCCTGAACCTCTGGATTACTCAGGTGCCGTGGGATGTGGAACAACTCAACGAACATCGTTTGGCCTGGTTGCAGGGTCATTCCTCGAGGCGCTATTCAGCGCAGGGGGTGATCGCCATCGACAACACCCTGGTCAGCCATAGCGGGGAGATGATCGAGGAGGCGGGTTGGTTCTGCGACCATGCCGAGGGGCGCCATCTGATTGCGCACGACTAGGTGATCGCCAATTTCGACAAAGGGAGACACCAAATAGGAGGAAATCAATATGGGCGGATTTTTAATGGTCGTAGGAGCCGTGCTCTGCCTTTTAATGGGAATGTGCACTATCGAAATAATGGTAGGAGACAACGAAGAGCCCCCACCACGTGCTTCGAAGGTTCGACCTACTCTAAAAAACTTCCAGGCCATTGAGCCCAATTTAACAGAGGCGGAGAAAGCAAGGACTGAGGATCAGAATTGCCGCCAGGACCTGCAATGCTGGGGAGATAAGCACTCAAGGGCCGTAAATGTTCAGTGCAGCGATATAGTAGAATCCTATGCCGATTACGACCACAAATGGACTGACGCCTGGTACGAATCCAGGTTTCCAAAGTTCGTGTGGGGAGACAAGAGATTGGGCAAATTGAAATATTATGGCAATAAGATCAAGTTCCAAAATGGATTGGGAGAATGGCAGCAAATGGAATACGGGGTTGTGTATGATCCTCAAATCGAACGGTGCCTTGGCTGGTATGTCCGCCCGAAAAAATAACAGCCTTGACCCACTTTTTGAGGCGGACCCCCGTTCTTTGGACAGCTTGGCAGCATGATCCAGGTGGATTCATTTTGGTTGATTTGCTGCCCTGTCCTGCTTTTTCTGGATTTCTCTGAGGTCTCCTTTCCGACTTGGCAGGATGGTCATTTTGCTGGTTGAGGGGATAGACCACCCGGCCTTGGCCAAGGTTTCACCTCGTTTCTCCCGCGTTCATGCCCCTTGGCGACCTGTGCAGGCCTCCATCGGCGTCCGGTTCCCCGCCAGGCTGGAAAGAGGCCGATCTTTGTTGTAATACCGAAACCATTCCGCGATGAGCTGACGCGCCTGACGCCCATCCTCGAATTCGTTTGGAGACCACGTGTGAGGTCGCGAAGATCGAATTCAGTCAGGATCTCATCTTGGGCTTCCCCGACCGAGGGAACGCCTACATTTGGATCGCGTTCGGCCAGGGCTGCGAATACCGCTACATAGCTTCCTTGGCATTCTTTACAACCCGTTTGCTCACCCAGCAACTCCATCCAGCACCAGGTGAGCGGGACGCGACAGAGCGTGGAAATGACCTTGCTCTCGCTGCCGCTTTACTTGGTGGGACAATTGGGCCGCCTGCTGGACTGGCTCAGGCAGAATCACTAAGGCGCGGCTGACCTCCTATTCCGCGAATTCATTGGCGCCCTGCCATACCTTTCAGTCGCCCAGGGTACGGACGATGCGCCCCTGCGGGTCGACCACGTGAATCGGCCCCCGCTGGAGACCGGCTCCGCACAAAAGCTCCGGCACCGGGTAGGGTATATGGGTCAGCTTGAGAGCCATCGACGCCGTAGCCCAGGTCGGCCAGGGACTGAACCGTGATCGAGCTCAGCGCGCCCCCCTCCCCCGTACGACAACATGACTTCCCCATCGAGTACGGGAGTCCTCCAGTGCGACCCGAATAGATCCGCAGGTCGTCCATCCACTCCCCGGCGGAGATTTTCAAACGACTGACCGTTGCACGTACCCGACCAGCCCTGAGTGAATTCATAGTCCGGCAGGTCTTCCGTAATCACCGACATCCAGCGCCGGGCTACATGTTCGCGTCTGCGGACGTGGGTGGGGCTTTCTCCTTGTTCCGGCGTCCTCATGGGAGCCGCACTACCGCAGCACGGTAAGCTCGCGTGTCTGCACGGCTTCGCTCGTCACCAGCCGGTACACAAAGACCCCTACTGTTTCTGATCGTAGCTGCTCAGCCTGATCCTCCAACGGCCATGATTATTAGCCAATTCAGTCACAATACCCCCTCAGCCTTCCGTCCAGATTCTCGCGGTCAATCCCAATGATCCACGATGGGCGGTGGGGGCGTTCCGAACGAACTCGGCGCAAGCCTTTTTGCACTCCCCCCGCGGCGTTGGAAATGTGACAGCTCGTCCATGGTGATTGTGCCTCTGCCACCGGTTGCTTCGTAGAAATTGTATGCTTGATAGCGATCGTTCCAGCGGATTCCAACATTGCCCACATGACTGAACCAGGATATATCGTCGCTCAGCGTCTCTAGGATACCTCGGGTCGGCAAGTGGTCCTTATCGATCAGCAGAATGACTGCCGCGCGAAAATCCTTCTGCGCTTGCGAATGGTCGGGATCGCGTCGTCCATGCTCGGCGATGATGTCCTCTATCGTATAGGTCTTGAGCCGACTTGCGGTAAATATCGGCTCCCCATTGCCGGCCTCTATGATTAGACCGTCCGCGCCGCGCAGCCACTGTCCCTCCTCTGCAACCAAGAAGTCAGGGACCTCCTCTGGGGGTATGAGACCTGCCAAGTACAACTCGATAGGGCTGTATGGTCGTGTGTTGCCCCATCCAACAGTATTAAAGTTGACACCAATGTCTCCGGCGGTGTACTGGCCGCCGCCATGGTCCACCAGATTGGCGATATCAAACCCGCCAAGTATACCGTTGACGCTGGTGAATCCCCAATGAGCGCCAATAGCCGCTTCGTATGGTGGCACGATGAAGTTTGCCCACCGATGCATCAGTTCGTGCAAGGTCGGCCCCTCGAACAAGACCGAGCGTCCGAGCTTGTAATATGTCGAATAGATCGGAAAATCGATCACACCTTGGAGTTTTCCCGCCGACCCCCAATTACTATTGTCAGAAAAAATCGATAGACCAATCCCTTGTACATCGTTCTTCACATGCAAATATCTGCCGATATAGCTGACTGGTCTCTCTGCTTCGGGCAAATTGGTGACGATTATCAGGAAATCGAAGGCATCGTCGAAGTTCTCGTAGAAACGCGCCGCGTAGTCCTTCAGTGGCAAACTGCCGGCGGCGAGGTTCTCTGTAACGGGCAAGACAAACACGTTGTCGTTGTATATCTGTGGGTCAGTAAAGACGAGAATCTCCTCCCTGTCGTACTCCTTGACGATCACCCTTACACCAAGGGAGCAGTTGTTCCCGACGCTTTCGCCCGTGACGCTGACCACGCAGGCTCCGTAGTACCAGGTGCCTTCGCTCGACGGCGCGGTCAGGCGGATCGACTTGGCACTGGTACGGGAACCCCCCAAGGCGGTCACTGGGTCGGTGCCTACTTCCGTATCCTGCGTGGTGATTCTCGTGTCTGACGAGAGGTACCAGCGCAGCGTGGTCGCCGCCGACCGGCCCGTGCCCTGGTTGCGCACGGTAGCGCTCAGCGTGAAGGATTGCCCCGGCGTCAGGGTGTTGTCGCTGACCGAGACCGACTCCACAATGAGGTCCGCCGGGCTGCCGGTCACCTCGAAGGTGTAGGTGTTCAGGACCGTGCCGTCGGATCGCCGCTGCAGCTCTACCGTGGCCGTGCCGGTGGCGCACCCGGCTAGGTAGACGGCCTGGCCGTCCCGGCGCGAGACGTCGTCTTCGGCTTCAGCCGGGCAGAAGTTGCTCCCGACGCTGCGGGTGGTGATCTTCAGGCGCGGGGTGGTCCCCTCCGGGTTGGCCACCACCGACACCGCCTCGCCGGCCTGCACCGTGAACCGGTGCCAGGCCCCGTCGTCGGTAAACGTCGCCGTCGAAGGGTCGGGCGACAGCGAAGCGACCGTTTCCCCCGGCTCGAACTCTACGTGCAGGGTATAGGCGCCGGTGATGGACGCAACAAAACCGCGGACCCGGACGTAGTAGGTGCCGGCCGTAACGACCGCCGATACGCGGAAGTTGCGGTTGCCCCTGACCGCATCGTCGTTTTGGTCCCGCACCGTGCCGGCGTTATCCTCCAGGTACCCGTAGGTATCCGTGCCGCCGGTGGTGTAGGCCACCAGGGTGCCGGGGCCGCTGAGGGTGACGCGATAATAGTCGGTCTCCCCACCCGCCAGCATACCCGCCGTCTGACTGTTGGCAGCGACCGGCGTCGCCTCCGGGTAGCGCAAATCACCATCCGGAGCAGGGCTCTCCTCCGCGACCGGACCCCCGATCCCCTCCGGCAAGGTCGGATCGTTCGGATTGACGCTGTAGGTCATGATGAGCAGCGCGTCGGTCAGATCGATGCGGCCGTCTGCGTTGACGTCGCCCAGCGAAATATCGCCGTTGTTGGGGGCGGCAAGCGTTGCATCGAGATGGTGGATCACCACCACCAGCGCGTCGGCCATGGTGACCTGGCCGTCGTTGTTGACGTCGCCCAGGATCCCGCCCGTCCCCTCGGTGGCCACCTTCGCCGGCGGGCCGTCAGCCCGGGCCTCGACCACCAGGTCCACCGGCCCCCTGCCAGCCTCCAGGCCGAAGCCCGGGTCCACGTAGGGGACCAGCCCTTCACCGGAGACGGTCAAGCCATAGACCGGGATGCCCGTCTCCGGGGGGCCTGCCTCCGCCGGCGCCCAGCCGCCCGACGACGCCCTTGGCAGGCCGGCCTGCCCGTCAATCAACACCATGCGCCGGGTTATGCTCTCCCCGCCGGCTTGCAGCCGGTAGAGATAGACCCCGGCCGCCGCCGCCCGCCCCGCCGCATCGGTGGCGTCCCAACGCGCCGTGTGAAAACCCGCCGACTGCTCCCCGTCCACCACCGTCGCCACCCGCTGCCCCAAGACGTTGAATACCTCCAGCCGCACGTGGGTCGCCACCGGCAGTTGGTAGGGAATCAGGGTGGAAGGGTTGAACGGATTGGGATAGTTCGGCCCCAGCGCGAAGCGCTCCGGCAGGGCCGCCGCCCCCGGCAAGGCCCGCAACGGCAGGGCGAAATAGCCCGCCTCATCGGTGGTGGCGCCGACCCATTTACGCAAATCGGCCAAATCGAAGAGCCGCACAGAGGCGCCGACGGCCGGCTCGCCCGAGGCCAGCCGCACCCGGCCCTCCACCAGGGGCTCGGCCCCTGCCTGCATCCCGGATACCAAGCACAGAACCATGAGAACGCCGATTATTCGCCTCATCATGCTTACTCCTTATATATGGGGTCAGCCTTGATTCGTCATGGCACTGTACTGACCGGGGCCAGTCCTGAGATTTCTGCAAAGTGATGGCAGCACGAAGCCCCTTCCTATTTTCCGAAGGGTGTGGGTGAAAGCAATCCCCGACGGAGCAACCCCAGGGTGTACCTCTCCCTGGGCGTCTGCGGATCGGTGGTAGGGAGCTCGAACCAGGTGAGGGCGCAACTCTCCCCATTATCCCGGCCCCTGTTGTGTGCTTGAGGTGATATCCCAGGCGCAGGATGGCTCTTTGGGGGCCATGGATAGGGACATGGGGGTTCTACGTCGACTACCTCGAAGGGGCCTCGGGGACCCGGTCAAGGCGGCGCGCCGACCCTTGGCCCGCCGGGTCGGCGGCGACTCTTCAACCAGCCACAACAGCCGTTCCTCATGGCAACTACAAGATCATACGGTCGGTGCCGTTCCCTACGGGGTCGTGGTGGTGCACGGCGATAGCCCAAGCTGGTCCAGGTCATGGTCTTCTACCGCTCGCAAACCCTCGGGTATGCACCCACTCAACTGGTTACCAGAGAGGTTCAAATAGTCAACGCGACCGTCGGTGTTCGTGCCGACGCCGTACAACTACTCCGACTGCGGTGCCAGCCGCCGCAGCCAGCGGCCGTCAGGAGCCTGCCGCGGAGACCTTCGCACTCGCCTGGCCGGCGGTACTGGGCAGTGCTTCGATGAGCCACCGTGACGTGCCCGCAATTTTGCTGGCTTGAAACCCATTGAGATCCATACTCGTGCCCGCGCAGATACTGCCGTAACATCCAGACCCACCGGAGCGTACCTCGAACCGATTGCTGCCGACGTGGAGATTGGGAATATCGACGGTGCAACTCTGCCCAGGACTCAACTCCTGCCCGACGAAACAGGCGTCGCCCGTCGGCGGCGGTGGATCAATGGCGGTGCACGGCGATAGCCCAAGCTGGTCCAGGTCATGGTCCTCTACCGCTCGCAAACCCTCGGGTATGCACCCACTCAACTGGTTACCAGAGAGGAACAGCTGTTGCAAGTTGGTCAGTTGACCCAACTCCACCGGGATCTCTCCACTCAACTGGTTACCAGAGAGATTCAGCCCCTGCAAGTTGGTCAGTTGACCCAACTCCACCGGGATCGCTCCACTCAACTGGTTACCAGAGAGGAACAGCTGTTGCAAGTTGGTCAGTTGACCCAACTCCACCGGGATCTCTCCACTCAACTGGTTACCAGAGAGATTCAGCCCCTGCAAGTTGGTCAGTTGACCCAACTCCACCGGGATCTCTCCACTCAACTGGTTACCAGAGAGATACAGCCATTCCAAGTTGGTCAGTTGACCCAACTCCACCGGGATCTCTCCACTCAACTGGTTACCATAGAGGAATAGCTGTTGCAAGTTGGTTAGTTGACCCAACTCCACCGGTATCGCTCCACTCAACTGGTTACCAGAGAGGCGCAGATGAGTAACGCGACCGGCGGTGTTCGTGCCGACGCCGTGCCATTGGCCGAGGGGCGCGTCGCTGAGCCAGCCGCCGTTATCAGCCCAGTCAGCGCCGCCGGCCGCCTCGTAGAGCGCCACCAGCGCCGCCCGATCAGGGGAGGGCGTGGTGGTGCACAGCGATAGCCCAAGCTGGTCCAGGTCATGGTCCTCTACCGCTCGCAAACCCTCGGGTATGCACCCACTCAACTGGTTACCAGAGAGAAACAGCTGTTGCAAGTTGGTCAGTTGACCCAACTCCACCGGGATCGCTCCACTCAACTGGTTACCAGAGAGCCACAGCCCCTGCAAGTTGGTCAGTTGACCCAACTCCACCGGGATCGCTCCACTCAACTGGTTACCATCAAGGTACAGCCTCTGCAAGTTGGTCAGTTGACCCAACTCCACCGGGATCGCTCCACTCAACTGGTTACCAGAGAGATTCAGCCCTTGCAAGTTGGTCAGTTGGCCCAACTCCACCGGGATCGCTCCACTCAACTGGTTACCCTCGAGGAACAGCCACTGCAAGTTGGTCAGTTGACCCAACTCCACCGGGATCGCTCCACTCAACTGGTTACCCTCGAGGTACAGCCACTGCAAGTTGGTCAGTTGACCCAACTCCACCGGGATCGCTCCACTCAACTGGTTACCAGAGAGATTCAGCCCTTGCAAGTTGGTCAGTTGGCCCAACTCCACCGGGATCGCTCCACTCAACTGGTTACCACGGAGGATCAGATGAGTAACGCGGCCGTCGGTGTCCGTGTCGACGCCGTGCCATTGGCCCAAGGGCGCGGTGCTGAGCCAGCCGCGGCTATCGGCCCAGTCAGCCCCGCCGGTCGCCTCGTAGAACGCCACCAGCGCCGCCCGATCGTCGGAGGCGACCGTTTCCCCCGGCTCGAACTCTACGTGCAGGGTATAGGCGCCGGTGATGGACGCAACAAAACCGCGGACCCGGACGTAGTAGGTGCCGGCCGTAACGACCGCCGATACGCGGAAGTTGCGGTTGCCCCTGACCGCATCGTCGTTTTGGTCCCGCACCGTGCCGGCGTTATCCTCCAGGTACCCGTAGGTATCCGTGCCGCCGGTGGTGTAGGCCACCAGGGTGCCGGGGCCGCTGAGGGTGACGCGATAATAGTCGGTCTCCCCACCCGCCAGCATACCCGCCGTCTGACTGTTGGCAGCGACCGGCGTCGCCTCCGGGTAGCGCAAATCACCATCCGGAGCAGGGCTCTCCTCCGCGACCGGACCCCCGATCCCCTCCGGCAAGGTCGGATCGTTCGGATTGACGCTGTAGGTCATGATGAGCAGCGCGTCGGTCAGATCGATGCGGCCGTCTGCGTTGACGTCGCCCAGCGAAATATCGCCGTTGTTGGGGGCGGCAAGCGTTGCATCGAGATGGTGGATCACCACCACCAGCGCGTCGGCCATGGTGACCTGGCCGTCGTTGTTGACGTCGCCCAGGATCCCGCCCGTCCCCTCGGTGGCCACCTTCGCCGGCGGGCCGTCAGCCCGGGCCTCGACCACCAGGTCCACCGGCCCCCTGCCAGCCTCCAGGCCGAAGCCCGGGTCCACGTAGGGGACCAGCCCTTCACCGGAGACGGTCAAGCCATAGACCGGGATGCCCGTTTCCGGGGGGCCTGCCTCCGCCGGCGCCCAGCCGCCCGACGACGCCCTTGGCAGGCCGGCCTGCCCGTCAATCAACACCATGCGCCGGGTTATGCTCTCCCCGCCGGCTTGCAGCCGGTAGAGATAGACCCCGGCCGCCGCCGCCCGACCCGCCGCATCGGTGGCGTCCCAACGCGCCGTGTGAAAACCCGCCGACTGCTCCCCGTCCACCACCGTCGCCACCCGCTGCCCCAGGACGTTGAATACCTCCAGCCGCACGTGGGTCGCCAGCGGCAGTTGGTAGGGAATCAGGGTGGAAGGGTTGAACGGATTGGGATAGTTCGGCCCCAGCGCGAAGCGCTCCGGCAGGGCCGCCGCCCCCGGCAAGGCCCGCAACGGCAGGGCGAAATAGCCCGCCTCATCGGTGGTGGCGCCGACCCACTTACGCAAATCGGCCAAATCGAAGAGCCGCACAGAGGCGCCGACGGCCGGCTCGCCCGAGGCCAGCCGCACCCGGCCCTCCACCAGCGGCTCGGCTCCTGCCTGCATCCCGGGCGCCAAGCACAGAACCATGAGAACACCGATTATTCGCTTCATCATGCTCACTCCCTTTGAAGATCTTCATCCGGAAGAAACAATTTTTGGAATATACTATCCGTTTATGAGGAATACGTGATAAATCCCTTGACTTATAATGATTTTTTTATGAAAATATGGGGATGGGTCCGCTCCCAAGCGCATTTCTTGAAGACATAGAGGAGTGCCATATCACCCCCTTAGGAGGGCGACATGCATCCAACCGAGGCAACGGCACGAGAGATCAAGACCCTTCGGCAACGCCTGTCGCGATTGAGCCAGGCGAGCCTGCGCATCAACGAAAGCCTTGATCTGCAGACGGTGTTGCAGGGGGTCCTGGACAGCGCCCGGTCGCTGACCGACGCCCGCTACGGCGTGATTGCCACCTTGGACGATTCCGGGAAAGTTGATGGCTTAATTGCCTCCGGCATGTCGGACCAGGAGGCCGAGAAATTATGGGAGACGACCCCAGGGGAGCACTTTTGCAACATTTCAAGCCCTCGGAGGGTCAAGGACTTTGCCCGCTACACCCGAATGCTGGGTATCCCTGACTTCCGGCCCCCCATGGAGGTAAGTTGTTTCCTGGCCGCTCCCTTGCGCCACCAAGACGAGTGCAGGGGCAACATCTATCTTGCCAACAAGGAGACCGGTAGGGCGTTCACAAAAGAAGACGAGGAGATCCTGACCATGTTCGCCTCCCAGGCGGCGCTGGTCATCGCCAATGCCCGCAGACACCGGGACGAGCAGAGGGCCCGGGCCGACCTGGAGACCCTGATCGACATCTCCCCCGTGGGTGTGGTCGTCTTCGATGGGGGGAAGGACCTGCCTCGGTCTACCAACAAGGAGGCGCTCCGGATCTTTGAGTACCTGCGCGCCCCAGGGCAGACTGTCGAGGCCCTGTTGAAAGTCCTGAACATCCGCCGGGAGGACGGCAGGGAGACCTCCTTGAGAACAAACCCCATATCCAATATTCTGAGAGCAGGGGAGGCGGTGAGCACCGAGGAGGTCCTTCTCCAAGGCCCCGACGGCCGCGAAATGACCGTCCTCGTCAACGCCACCCCCATCCGCTCGGAGGATGGAGACTTGGAGTCCTTTGTCGTCACCGTGCAGGACATGGCGCACCTGGAAGACCTGGAGCGGCTGCGGGCGGAGTTTCTGGCCATGGTCAGCCACGAGCTGCGGACCCCGCTGGCGGCTGTCAAGGGCGCTGCCGTCACCGTGCTGGGAAACTCGACCGACCTGAGCCCGGCCGAGACGATCCCGTTCTTTCGCATCATCAATCAGCAGGCCGACCGAATGACGGGCCTGATCCACGACCTGCTGGACGTGGCCCGCATCGAAACGGGCACCCTGCTGATTCATCCCGAACCGGAATCCGTGGGCGATCTGGTGGACGAAGCCCGAAAGGTCTTTTCGAGTGGCGGGAACCGGCATCCGCTGCAGATCGAGATGGCGCCGGATCTTCCTCGAGTGATGGCGGACCGTCGGCGCCTCGTGCAGGTCCTCGGCAACCTCCTGGGCAACGCGGCCCGGCACTCGCCCGAGTCGACCATAATCCGCATAGCCGCGGTATGGGAGGGGGACCACGTGGCCGTCTCGGTGGGCGACCAGGGCCGAGGCGTGTCGGCCGAGCGCCTGTCGCACCTTTTCCGCAAGTTTTCCCGGCGAGTGGAACCGGACCAAGACTGTGGCGAGGAGGGGCGGGGCCTTGGCCTGGCCATCTGCAAGGGCATTGTCGAGGCCCATGGAGGCCGCATTTGGGCGGAAAGCGAGGGCGTGGGTAAGGGTACTCTTGTTAGCTTCACCCTTCCCCTGGCCGAGGAGGAGGGGAATGCCCTCGCCTCAGATCTCCCTCGGACTGCTCGCAGGGCGACGACGAAGCGGAACCGAACCCCCATCCTGGTGGTGGACGACGACCCGCAGGCGCTGCGCACCATACGGGATGCCCTTCGCAAATCAGGCTATGTTCCCATCGTGACCGCCGACCCCAAGGATGTGCCCCACCTCATGGAGAAGCACCATCCCCACCTGGTGTTGCTGGATCTGGTGCTGCCCGGCGTCGACGGGATAGACCTGATGAAAGACCTTTCCGAGACCTCGAATGCGCCCGTCATCTTCCTGTCCGCCTATGGCCAGGACGAGGTGATCGCCCGGGCCTTCGATGCGGGGGCAGCCGACTACATGGTCAAACCCTTCTCACAGACGGAACTGGCCGCCCGGATGCGGGCGACTCTGCGCAAACGGGCGGCATCCGGCATTACAGATCCCACGGAACCCTATGTGCTGGGAGAGTTGACCATCGACTACGCCGGACGCTGTGTGACGGTGGCCGGGCAGCGTGTGCGATTGACCGACATCGAGTATCGCCTGTTGGCGGAGCTATCTGTTCACCCCGGATGGGTAGTAACCCACGAACAATTGCTGCAAACGGTCTGGGGGCCGGGCAGCATCGATCCACGGGTGGTGCGCGCCGCCGTAAAAAACCTCCGCCGCAAGCTGGGAGACGACGCCGCCAACCCAACCTTTCTTTTCACCGAGCCCCGCGTCGGGTATCGCCTGGGTGAGAAAACAGAATCCTGACGAGCACTTCCCGTCCCTTCCCTCGGATTATGACCTGTCCCCACGAGGGGTATCACCCTCTGAATTTGAACCAGGGCCATGTGGGGCCCATCCCAGTGGATAACTTCCAGCCTACTTCTCGTTGACAGGATGGCTTCTTGGCCCCGGAGGCTGACCTTGCCCCCTTGATCAAGTCCAAGTAGAGTGATTTAAAACAAGCTCGATTTCGCCTGACAGTTATTGTATTTATTTTTCCTGTCAGAAAAGGGGCTGGAGTTGACCCGGCAGGAATCTTGCCGAAGACGCCAATGTGATTACAAAGGCAGCTCTCATCTTCACATTATAATTGTCAAGGTTACAGGAGTGGTGCCCTCTTAATGTCCCCCCGGCATCAAAATCGGGCCGTGAAGGGTGCATTGGAGTCTGTCGGGGTCAAAATCACCGGCTGACAATGCAGGGGTTTCAGGAATCACATAGGGATCGGCCAGGCTTGCGTCCACCAGATAGCCCAGATCGAACAAGGACTGCAGGGTGATGTTGCTCAGGGGGGCTCGCACTCCCCGATGAATCCAGGTCATTACCTCGCCCCCAAAGACAGACTCTCTCCAATGGAGGTCCCGGCTGCCGGGGCCGGGAGCCTCGGCGCTGTTTTCCACGGGCACTTTCCCCCCGATATAGTCCTCTCCGCCCGACTGGTCGAACGCCCTCACGGCATTGAATCCGCGGAAGTGGGTGTCGCGGCCGGCCAAACGAGAAGACGGATTGGCCAGTAAATTCCCGCGGTCCCACATCAATCCGAAGCCCATAGTGTGAGCTAATTCATGGAGGAATATGTCGTAGGTGGTTCCATCCGCCAGGTCCTCCGACTCCAGGACGACCTCCCCCATCATGACCAGTCCCAAAAAAGGCAATCCGCTCTCATCTTCACGGAAAATTCCCTGGTCTGAGGACGCCGCCCCGCCGTTTATCGTGCCTCAGTTCACGAAAACCAGCAGATCATCGATAACGCCATCTATCGTTACGTCGGAGCCGAACCATTCTATGGAGAGCGTCGTAGGGTTCCCAGAGAAATAATAGATGTCCTCCGCGTCGGCCTGAATTATTCTCTCCCAATGGGAGGCGGCGCGCTGGAATTCCGCTTTTTCCTCAGCAGAAAACCGGGCCACATAGCGGAGCTCGATGTTGAAGGCCTGGTCGGAGGTGAATGGAAAGAATTCCACGTTGAGGTCGTAGGCGCCGCTGACCACATTGCTATACCCCCTTACAGCGACGTAGTGCGGTCCGGTATAGGTGGAAACATCCATCAGAAAGTTTCTGCCCGAGCCGCCGTCGTCGTTTCGATCCACCCGGTTGCTTCTGTAAATGAGTGTCCCGTAGGTATCGGTGCTTCCCGCGGAGTGGACGACCAGGCGCCCGGTAGAGGGAACGTCCACTCGATAGAAGATCTGCTGCCCGGCTTCCAACTGCTCCCCTTGGAAAACGTAGTTGGGATCCGGCACGATGATCGCCCGTTCTATCGAGCTTCCATCGCGGTAGGGGTCTGGCGGCGGTGTGGGAGGTGGAGTGGGTGGAGGTGTTGGAGGAGGCGTAGGCGGCTGCGTAGGAGGATCGCCGATGGGCTGACCGATGTTCCAGGGATTTTCGGCGTCCGGACCGCCATACACATAGGCTCCCAACAGCGCCAGATCAATCCAGTCGGTACTCTCGTCGCCATTGATGTTGGCCTGCAGGCTGAACGTCTGCCCCGTGATAAGTTTCAGGAAGAAGGCAATGACATCGGTTTGATTCACTTCTCCGTTCCCATCTACATCCCCGCGAATCAGGGCATCGTCATTTTGGGCTGGCTTGGACGACGGCAGCTTCATGGGATGCACGACCGCTGTCTCCTGGCCGCTCGCAACGTTGGTGTCGACCAAGACCTCGCCTTCGACCAAGATGCCTAGCCAATAATTGCCCTGGGCAAGAGGTTGATCTATCTTGAGGCGGCCCTTGGCGTTGGTGGACACCTTCTGCATGGACCAGTCTTTTTTATTGAGCAAGTATCCCTCTGCTTTGGATATTGGCCTTCCTTCCGCAGTTACAACCTTTATCCCATTGCCAGGACTGGGGCTACCCTTTGGCATGGTGGGACTGTCTGCGCATGAGGTAATGACCAAGGTCATTACCGCAATGAGCATCGATTTCAACAAACTCGTCATGGCATGCTTCCCTATTCCCTGTGGATTTGGCAATATTAACGGTTGCAGTATAAAAATAAACATTACAGGACCCGAATGAGACAGGACCCGAATGAGATTAAATCTCAACCCGACCCACTACCCCCCTTCCCCTTGGACTTCAACTCCCCCAGGAGCCGGCGCACCAACGCCGCCCGGCGAACGTCTCTTTCCTCGGGCTCGAGTATGCTGCCGGCCTCGGCGTGGAGGTGGGAGGGCTGGGTGACGATCATCAGGTGGTTCATGAAACTCGAGGGCACGTCCTCGACCATTCCCAGGCTGTACCCCAGGCGCAGGGCGGACAGCAGGTTCATGAGCTCCTGGCTGCCCAGGACGCGGGCGTGGGAAAGGACCCCGTAGGCGCGCCAGACCTTGTCCTCCACCTGGGAACGCGCCGACTCCATCAGGGTTTCCTGTGCCTCCTTCTCGTACTCGATGAGCTGCCCGGTCAGGCGGGCGAGCTCGCCGACCACCTCCTCCTCCGACTTCCCCAGGGTGGCCTGGTTGGATACCTGGTACAGGTTGCCGGTGGCATTGGTGCCCTCGCCGTAGACTCCCCGCACCGCGAAGGACATCTTCTCCAGGCCGCGCATCACCCTCTGCATGTCCTCGGTGAGGACGAGGGCCGGAAGGTGGATGAGGACGGATGCCCGCAGCCCGGTGCCGGTGTTGGTCAGACAGGCGGTCAAATAGCCCCATCTCTCGGAGTGGGCATAGTCCAGTCCGGCGCCCAGCTCGTCATCGAGGGCGTTGATCCGCGACCATGCCTCCCTGGCCTGCATCCCGGGCAGAATGGCCTGCAGGCGCAGGTGGTCCTCCTCGTTGACCATCACGCTGAGGGACTCGTCCCGGTTGTAGAGCACGCCGCGCTGCCCCTTGCCCGCCGCCAGGGCCGGACTGACGAGGTGGCGCTCGACCAGGAAACGGCGCTGGTCGGAGTTCAGCGCGTTCATCTTGAGAAACACGGCGTTGTGCAGATGTCGGCTGCGCCTGGCGGCCACGAGCACCTGCTCGATGACGTATTCCTGGTCCTCCTCGGTGGCCGTCCTGGCGAAGGGGCGGGTGCTGAGATTGCGGGCGAGCCGCGCCCTGCAGCTGACGACTATGCCGCGGGCGTCGTCCGCACCGCTCAACCAGTGGGCGGGATTGTTGGCCAGCTCACTCAGGTGCATCCCCGGTTCCTTCCCCGCGGAGCCTGACGATCCGGTCGCGGAGGTCGGCCGCCTTCTCGAAAGCCTCATCGGCCACCGCGGCCTCGAGCTCCTCGCGCAGGCTCTCCAGCTCCTCCGCCGGAACGGGCAGCACCCGGCGCCGCACCGGCCCCTTGCCGCGGTGCTCGACCGCCCCGTGGATGCGCTTCAGCAGGCGGTCCAGCTGCGGCTCGAAGGCGGAGTAGCAGGCGTGGCAGCCGAAGCGGCCTCCTTCCTTGAAGGTCTCGTAGGTCATTCCGCATTCGGCGCACTGGGCGGTGAAGGGCTCCCCGTCCTCATCGAGGATCTTGGCCTTCCCCTTCTTGACCACGATCTCCACCTTCGTCCCCTTGGTCTCGACCCCGTGCTGCTTGGAGGCGCAGAAGCTGCAAAGGTGCAGAATGTTCTTTTTCTTCCCCACAATGTGGGCCGACACGACCGTGGCCGGATGTTCGTGGCACAACTCGCAGGTGTTCACGCCTTTGCTCCTCCTGTCCGGCCGCCCGCTAGAGGCGCAGCACGCCTTCCTCGAGCCGCCCGACCCGGTCCATGCCGGCAGCCAGTCCGTGGTCGTGGGTCATGACCACGAAAGTCTGTCCATGGGACCGGGAAAATTCCCTGATCAATGCGTGCAGCCTCTCGCTGGTGGCCGAATCGAGGTTACCGGAAGGTTCGTCGGCCAGCACGACCCGGGGTTTCATCACCAGGGCCCGCACCAGGGCCACCCGCTGGCATTCTCCCCCCGACAGCTCTCCGGGGCGATGATGCAGGCGTTCTTCCAATCCCACCGCGACGAGCAGGTCCCTGGCCTCCGCCTCCAGGAGCGGGCCCCGCTTCGAAGCGATCATCGCCGGCATCATGACGTTCTCGAGGGCGCTGAACTCGGGCAGAAGGTGGTGGAACTGAAAGACGAAGCCGATGTGCCTGCTGCGGAAAGCGGCCAGGTCCGCGTCGGACACGCGCAGAACGTCCACCGCGTCGATGGTCAGCTCCCCCGAGGTGGGGCGGTCCAGGGTCCCCAGGATGTGCAGCAGGGTGCTCTTGCCCACCCCGGAAGCTCCCATGATGGCGAGGGACTCGCCCCGGGTCACTTCGAGGTCCACGTGAGCGAGGACCTCCAGCTCCTCCTCCCCGGACCGGAAGACCTTGCGGATCCCCCGCGCCCGCAATACCATGTCGCGCTCAGATTGCCCGGACAAGTGGCCTTCCCCTCACATAATATAGCGAATCGCTTCGACCGGCATCAATGCGGAGGCCTTGCGCGCCGAGTAGGCCGAAACCAGCAGGCAGATCCCCAGGCTCGACAGGGAAACCACGGCGAAGTCGAGGACCTCCATGTCGATGGGGAGGGAGTTGATGATGTAGATGTCGCCGGGAATGGATATCAGCTCGAAGTGCTGCTGCGCCAGGCACAGCGCGAGCCCGATCAGGCAGCCCAGGATGGTGCCCGCCACCCCGATGGCCATTCCCTGGTAGACGAAGACGCGGCGGATCCCCCTGGCGGTGGAGCCCATGGCCCTGAGGATGCCGATCTCGGGAGTCTTTATCAGGATGGACATGACGAGGATGGACATGATGTTGAACGCGGCCACCAGAACGATGAGGCTGAGGGCGATGAAGAGGCCCCACTTCTCCAGCTCCATGAAGCGGAAGAACTCGGGAAAGAGCTGGGTCCAGTCCGTGGTGCGATAGGGATAGCCCAGCTCCAGGTCCAGCGCCTCCCTGACCTGGGTGGCGAGGTCGATATCCGTGACCCGCAGATGGATGTTGCTCACCCCCTCACCCAAATCCAGGATGCGCTGGGCGTCCTCCAGGGCGATGAAGGCGAAGCTGTCGTCGTACTGATGCATCCCGGTCTCGAAGGTGTTGGTGACCAGGAAAGGCCAGGGTCTGGGGGTGAAGCCCTCGAGCACGGCCTTGTCCAGGTCGATGTTCATGGTGACCAGGAGCACCTCGTCGCCGGGCCCCACCCTCAACCTCCGGGCCAGGTACTCCCCCAGGATGATGCCGGGATATCTCTGTTCGGGCACCGGGCCCAATCTCAACAGCTCCTCGTGGTCGTAGGTCAGGTGCAGGGGCAGGTCGGAGACGCGGGAGAAGCTTTCGGGCTCGACCCCCCAGAGGAAAATCCCGTCCATCTGCCTGCGGTCGCGCTTGGCGGTGATGACCACCTTGCTGTCGATCACCGGCGCCGCGGCGACGACCTCGGGAAATCCCTCGAGTCTCTCCACCAGGGGGCGGTAGTCCTCCACCGCCGCGCCGTGAAACTTGAGGACGTTGACGTGGGCGTTCATCCCCAGGAGGCGGTTCTTGACCTCGCCGGAAAAGCCGTTGGCCACCGACAGCATGATGACCAGGGCGGCGACGCCGAGGATCACTCCGCCCGCCGCGATGTAGGTGATGGTGGAGATGAACCCGGTCCGCTGCTTGGAGCGCAGATAGCGCGCGGCTATGAAGAGCTCGTAGGACAAGCCTCTACCGCGTCTTTCCCTGGGTCAGAAAGGCCCGGATGAAGGGGTCGATGTCGCCGTCCATCACCGCCTGGATGCCGGCGGTCTCCCAGGCGGTGCGGTGGTCCTTGACCAGGTTGTAAGGATGGAAGACGTAGGAGCGGATCTGGCTGCCGAACTCGATGCTCTTCTTGGAGCTCTCCACCGCCGCCAGCTTCTTCTGCTCTTCTTCCTTGTAGTGCTGGTAGAGACGGGTGGCCAGCACCTTGCGCGCGGTGGCCTTGTTCTTGAACTGGGAGCGCTCGTTTTGGCACTGGACCACGATTCCGGTGGGAAGGTGCCTGATGCGCACCGCGGAGGAGGTCTTGTTGACGTGCTGTCCTCCGGCGCCGCCGGCGCGGAACACCTCGATCTGCAGGTCCTCGTCGCGCAGGTCCACCTCCACCTCGTCCTCGACCTCCGGATAGACGAAGACCGAGGCGAAGGAGGTGTGGCGGCGGCTGTTGGCGTCGAACGGCGAGATGCGGACCAGGCGGTGGACCCCCGCCTCGGCCTTGAGAAATCCATAGGCGTACTCGCCCTTGACCTCCACCGTCACGCTCTTGATGCCGGCCTCTTCCCCGGCCTGCAGGTCCATTATGTCGCTCTGGAAGCTGCGCCGCTCGATCCAGCGCATGTACATGCGCATGAGCATGGCGGCCCAGTCCGCGGCCTCGGTGCCGCCGGCCCCCGAGTTGATGTCGAGGATGGCGTTCTTGCGGTCGTCGCCTTCGCTCAAGGTGCTGTGCAGCTCCAGCTCGCCGATGCGGGAGGACAGGGAGGCCGCCTCGCCCTCGATTTCGGCCAGAGCGCTCTCATCGCCTTCGGCGGCGGCCATCTCCTGCAGGTCGCCCAGATCGTCGAGCTCGACTCGGAGAGTCTCCCACGAGGTGATGGAATCCTTCAGGGCCCGCACCTGGCGCCCCGCCTCACCGGCGCGGCGGCGGTCGTTCCAGAAGCCGGACGAGGCCATGCGCTCCTCCAGATCCGACAGGGCCTTCTTCTTTCCCGCCAGGTCAAAGGTAGCCTCCCATCCGTTCGAGGCGCTCGCGGCAATCCTGCAGCTCTTCTTCCAGCGTAGGCATTTTCAGGTCTCCTCATTCCTGGAATCGCTCGAACAGCAAGGTGCGGGACTCGCTCTCCAGCGGGACCTCGAACAGCAGCTCCTCGTCGAATTCATCGTCCTTGCCGAGATGGAAGCTGTCGGACCGCGCCAGGAAGAGCGGCGAGCGAATCAGTGGATTGAAGCGGTTGTCACCCTGGTCCACCAGGGTGAAGCAGCGGGGCACGATCGGGTAGGCGATGTTCAACCGCGCCCGCATGCGCACCCGCACCAGCACGAACTTGTTGCCCTCCCCGGGTTCGCCTTCGAAGGCGGCCATGTAGCGCACTCCTCCCTCCGGCACCTCCCAGGAAATGGGGTTTCGAAAGCGGTCTATAAGATCGGGCAATTGCCCCATCTTCTCAAGCGAGCCCCCGGTGAAGCGCAGGACGAGGTAGATGGGCACGAACAGAACGAGGGCCAGCACCAGCCTGCGAATCCAGGCGTTCAAATCGGCGCCGCCGCCGGGATGCCGTCCCACCGCCGCCTCCTCAGCGTACCAGGGCGATCTTGCCCAGGCGAGTGAAGGTGGGGGTCCGCAACTGGTAGAAGTAGACTCCGCTGCCGAGATCCTCGGGGACCTCCCAGGGCAGGGACCTCGGGGCGGTGCTGTAGTCTCCCGCCTCGAGGCGGCGCTCAAGGTCCGCCACGGGGGAGCCGGACAAATCGAAGACCTCGAGGACGACGGTGGCGGCCTCGGGCAGTTTCAGGGGGAAATAGACCACGCCCGCAGCCGCCGGGTTGGGAAAGGGGATTCCGGCCGCGACCTCGGTGGGCCTGGACACGGAAACGTCGCTGGCCCCGAGGGCGTTGACCAAGCCCCAGCCGTAGAGGGTGTCGGGACCCGCCGGGCCCAGGTCCGCGGCGGTTTCGCGCAGGGCCTCGAGCACCCGGGCCGGGTCCCAGTCCGGATGGATCTGGAGCAGCAGGGCGCACGCCCCGCTCACCAGGGGAGCGGCAAAGGAGGTCCCGCGGGAGCGGGAATAGCCCCCGCCGCGGATTTGGGCGGCCACCAGGCCCACACCCGGCGCCACCAGGTCGGGCTTGACGCGGCCGTCCGCCGCGGGTCCGCGCGAGCTGAAGGCGGCCAGGCTGTCCCTCGAGTCCACTGCTCCCACCGTGATGACCCCGGGAGCGTCGGCCGGCGCGGTGATGTAGCGCCAGGGCTTGTCGCCCTCGTTGCCGGCCGATACCACCACCACGATGCCCCGCTCCGCGGCCATCTGCGCCGCCCGCGAGGTCAGGGCGGTGGCCCCGTCCATCTCCTCGTAGGTGTAGCCGCTGCCGTCGTCCCAGGTGCTGTAGCCCAGGGAGCTGTTGACCACCCGGGCACCCTGGCGCTGGGCCCATTCCAGCCCCTCGATCCAGCGGTCTTCCTCCACCGGCAGCTCGCTGCCGTTGTCCTCGGTCTTGGCCAGGATGTACTCGGCCTCGGGAGCCACTCCGATCAGGTGCCCCGAATCATGGCCGCCCAGGATGGACAGCACCTGGGCGCCGTGGATATTCTGGTCTGTCGTGGATTCGTTGGGGGTTACGGGCTGGTCGTCCTGGTCGGTAACCACGTCGTCGCCGTTGATGAAGTCGCGGGCGGCCACGACCCGGAGACCGGCGAAGGCCGGGTGTCCGACGTGGTGAAAGCCGTTGTCCAGCAAGGCGATGCGAACGCCCTGCCCGAGGTAGCCCAGGTTGTGCAGAGCCACCACCCCGATCCGCGACAACTGCGCGAAGGAGGGACCGTAGTCCTGCGCCAGCCCCTTGGGACTCGGCGCCGGCACCGCCTCGGCGGCGGCCTGCTCCGGGAGCGGCGGCGGGCGCCGGAACCTGGCCACCGGGCGCAGGCGGAGCACGAAGGGCTGGACCTCGAGCCAGCGGAGCTGGGAGGGGGTGGTCCGGACGCTGACGGCGTTGAACCACCTCGACCGGGCGCGGACGACGGGGCCGGCCCTTTCGATCCGGGAGACGTAACCCGGGTCCACCTCCAGGTCCAGCTCAGAGGCGGGATGTCCTGCTCCCAACTCGCCCCAGAGCAGGCGCCCGCCCGCGCCATCGGGCTTGTCGCGCAGGAATACCCAGAAGTCTCCTCCAGGCCGGGCGGAGGCGAAGGAGCCGGCAAGCAGCTGCGCCAGGACGGCGCAGACCAGGACTCTTTGCGGGCGGCGCATCATGGCGGTTCCGGGTTCCTGCGGTCGATGACCTCGACTCCCGCGGGAATCTCGAAGCGGAAGAGGTCGCCGCTCAGCCTCCGGTTGGCCTTGTGGCCCTCGAGGACGTAGGTGGTGATATTGTCGTTGGCCTCCACCTGCTCCACCTTCATCAGGAGCCAGTGGTCGCGCTCCACCCAGATCCTCATCTGGGTCATGTAGGAATTGTCCGCGCGCGGTCTCAGCCCCAGCAGGTAGCACCTGCGCTTCCCCAGGCGGACCTCCTCCACCGACACGGTGCGGTAGCGGTCGGTGTAGTCCACCAGGATCTCCCAAGGAGTCCTCAATCCCCCCGAGTAGGAGCTGACGATGACCTGCTCGTTGCGGGCCACGTAGGACCAGATGGTCTCGCCGTCGGCCACCACGAGGTTCCCGTCCCCCGCCTCGAGGCGAAAGTGGTCGGGCCTGCGGGTGTAGATCTTCCCCTCCAGGGTGCTGCTCTGGTCCAGCACGGCCCAGTAGAACTGCTTCTCGAAGCTGGCGGAAAAGGTCTTGTAGCCGGCGAAGCTCTTGCGCATCTTCTCGATGACCTGGGACCCGCTGATGCCCCACGCGGGCTGGGCCCCCGGGGCGCCGAGCCAAAGGGCCAGCAGTCCCGGCCATAACCACCTGCGCCAACTGCCGTCCATATAATCGAGCCTGTCTCTTGAAATTACCGCGATCCACGCGGGGAGGCTCATCCCCCCGCCACCCGCCTGTGGGAGGGAGAAATGGGCTTTGGCGGGGAAGGCAGCAGGGGCCGCCCTCGAACTTCCTCAATCCTTCAGCCCGGCTCACCGTCCCCGGCCGCGGCTCCGTTCCCGCCCTCCGCATCGACCTCGACCAGGATCTTTCTGGGCTTCGCCCCTTCGGCCGGCCCCACGATCCCGGCCAGCTCCAGCTCGTCCATCAGCCGCGCCGCCCGCGAGTAGCCCACCTTCATGCGGCGCTGCAGAAACGAGGTGGACGCCTGCTGGTGCTCCACCGTAATGCGCACGGCCTCTTCGAACAGCTCGTCCCGGGCGCTGGCGGCGGCATAAATATCCGCATGTTCGGAAAAGACCGCAACTTCCTCGGTCCGGTAGCCTGAGGACTTGATGGCCTCCACCAGCCTGTCGGTCTCCTCTCCCGAGACGTAGGCCCCGTGGATGCGGACGGGCTCCGCCTGGCCGCCGGGAAGGAAGAGCATGTCCCCCATCCCCAGCAGGCGCTCGGCTCCGTTGCAGTCCAGGATGGTGCGGGAGTCGGTCTTCGACGCCACCTGGAAGGCGATACGAGAGGGGAAGTTGGCCTTGATCACCCCGGTGACCACGTTCACCGAAGGCCGCTGGGTGGCGAGGATGATGTGGATGCCCACCGCCCGCGATTTCTGCGCCAGTCCCATCAGCAGGGTCTCCACGTCGGCCGGCGCGGTGAGCATCAGGTCGGCGAACTCGTCGATGACGATGACGATCTGGGCCATCGGGGGTTCGGGTTCGGCCCCTGCCTCCTGCGCCGCACCGGCCCCCCGCTCGAGCCTGCGGTTGTAGTCGCTTATGTGGCGCACCCCGAGGGCGGCCAGCTTGAGGTAGCGGCGCTCCATCTCGGCGACCGCCCACCTGAGGGCCTCGGCGGCCTTCTTGGGCTCGGTGATGACGGGAACCAGGAGGTGGGGGATCTCGTTGTAGACCGTCAGCTCCACCACCTTCGGATCGACCATGAGCAGCCGCACCTCCTCCGGGGTGGCCTTGAAGAGGATGCTGGAGATCAGGGCATTGATGCAGACGCTCTTCCCCGAGCCGGTGGCCCCCGCCACCAGGAGGTGGGGCATCATGGCCAGATCGGTGACGAACGGTTCGCCGGCAATGGTCTTGCCCAGGGCGATGGTCAGCCTGGACTCGGCTTTCTGGAAGGTCCCCGACTCGAGGATCTCGCGCAGGTAGACGGTGTCGCGCTCCTGGTTGGCGATCTCGACCCCCACCACGGACTTGCCCGGCACCGGCGCCTGGATGCGGATCCCCCTGGCGCGCATGACCCGGGCCAGATCGTCGGAGAGAGCGACGATGCGGTTCACCTTGACCCCCGCCGCCGGCTCCACCTCGTAGCGGGTGACCACCGGTCCCGGACTCACCTCCACCACCTTGCCGGCGATGTCGAAATCGTTGAGGGCCTCCTCCAGGATGCGGGCATTCTGCAGCAGCTTCTCCTTGCCCCCTCCCTGCCTCACCTCGGAGACCTGGTCCAGCACCATGCCCGGGACGGGGGTCTGGTAGTCGGCGGCGCCCGTCATCTTCTGCAGACCCTCCCCGGCAGAGATTATCCGGGTCTTTGGCGCGATTCTCGGCAGGACGGCCCCGGAATTCTCGGCCGCCTCCGCCCCCGCGGGGACCTCGAGCTCCCGGGCGATGTAGATCTCCTCGACGTAGTGGACGTCCTCGGGGGTCCCGGTCCCCCCTTCAACCCGGGCAACCTCCGGGTCTTCGGCGACGACCTCGGCAAGCGGAGCTGTCTCCCCATCCGCGGAAACGGCAGTGGAGCGGGCCTGCACTCCTTCCTTCCCTTCGTCCTCCTCCTTCTCCGCCGTCATTCTCCTCCCCGGATAGGGGTCGCGTTCCGGCAGTGCCAGCACCCAGGCGAATCCGCTCCACAGCAGCCGGACCACCTTCCAGGGTCCCCGCACAAAAAACCGCAGATCGAGGTCCACGGTCAGGATCATGGCTGCCAGGAAGAGCGACGACAGGATCACCGCGGAGCCCACCCGGCCCCCGTATGGAATGAGGATGAGATTGCTGGCGTAGACCCCCAGCCACCCTCCCAGCTCGAATACCGCGTGGGACGAGTAGGGAGGAAGCCCGGTGCCGATGCTGAAGATCAGGGCCATGCACAGCAGGCCCACGCTGCGCCAGGTCATGGGCCGGAGGGGCCGCTGCATGAAGCGGTTCCAGGCCCATAGCAATACCAGTAGAGGGAGGCAATAGGCCCCGTAGCCCACCGCCACGAAGGATGCGTAGGAGACCAGGGCTCCAATACTCCCCGCCCAGTTGAGACTCTCTGCGGCTGGCCGGCTGGAGTTGGGATAATCGTGCGACGAATGGGAGATCAGGCTGAGGGCCAGAAAAATCCCCAGCGCCGCTAGCAGCACCGCTATCGCCCGGGCGCCTTTCCTCGGCGCGACGAAGCTGTTAACAGACTTGGCCATTTGGCTACCGCTCCGGTATTTCCAATTTCCAGGGGAAGAAAAGAAGAAACGTGGGAAAACAGGGGAAGGACATCGAACCACGGGCGTCAGGCGAAGGCGGCGATCACCGCGCCCGCCGCACGACCACCTTCCGCGCCCAGGTCACCACACCATTTGCGCTCGCCTCCAGGTAGGCGATGTAGATGCCGGGCGCTACTCTGCGGCCGGCTTGGTCTCTAGCGTCCCACCTCACCGCACCCAGCCCCTCGACCTCGGCCCCCTGCATCAAGGACCTGACGCGGAATCCCTCGACGTCGAAGATCCACAGATTCACCAGGGCTGGAGCCGCCGGCAACCGGTAGCTAAGCTCCAGGGTCCGCGCGAAGGGATTGGGCTCCGCCTCGAATTCGATTCCCGGGGCAGCCGGGCGGGTCGCTCCCTGAACGCTGTTGAGACGGCCGGGGGTGCCGCCTGCGATCAGGCTGAGAGCCCAGTTGGCCGCGGCCGAGCCCGCCTCAGGGTCGACCTTCTCCCATGAATAGCCCGGCTGCTGCGCGGGGAGGTAGCGGAAGACCTCGACCGTATCTCCTCGGGCGTTGCGGAGGACCACGGACTCTTCCTCGCTGTTGGACCAGCCGCCGCGACCAAAAGCTCCATCATCAATAGTAAGCAAAAGCGCGTTTGTTCGCACGTTTTCATAGGCCGTGGAAGCACCTAGGTAGCTGCCGTCCAGGACCAGGGCGAACTGCCCCGGCGCCAGCACCCTGCCCTCCCCACCATCCAGCAGGTGGTCGATCTCATCGCCGTCTCCCAGGCTCCAGCCGCTCAGATCGACGCCGGTCGCCGGGTCGGTGTTGACCAGCTCCACGAACTCGTCGTGGTGATCGGCGCCGGGGGGATCGTACATCACCTCGCTAAGCACCACCCGGGCCCGCGCCTGATCGCACAAAAGCACCGGGACCAGGGCGGCGGAAAGGAAGAGAAGGGCGTTTTTCATCGCTAGCCAATCCGTGACCTTCCCTGTGTCCCCCCGGAGACACAGGAGTAGGAACCAAACTACACATGGCCGCCTAGGGCACTACAACATCCCGTGCCTCTTGCGCAGCCCCCATTCGATCCCCAACAGCGCCAGCACCAGCACCAGGGGCCAGGTGGGACCCCACAGTGGCAGGGATTCTTCCTCCTTCACCAGGCGCTTCTGCAGCGGCAGCAGGGCCAGCAGATCGCGCCACTGGCCGAGGGAGCGGTACTCTCCCCCGCTGCGGCGGGCGATCTCGTACAGCAGGGCCTTGTCGGCCCTCAGGTCCACCGACTCGATGCTGTGCCGCTCCACCAGAAAGCTGCCCTCGTCGGCGCCTATGAGCACCTCTCCCACCCGGGCCTCGGCCCTGTAGCTGTAGTCACCCGGCTCCAGACCGCCCAATGAGCCGCGGTAGCGTCCGCCACCCTCCTCCCGCAGCGGGAGCTCCCGCTGGCCCAGCAGCACCCGCACCTGCGCCTGGCGCTGGGGCCGCAGCAGCTCGTCGAAGGCCTGGGCGGCGAAGAAGACCCTCTCTCCGGCCCGGTGGACATGGCGCTCGGTGGACGCCCGCAGCCGCCCCGCGGGGGCCTCCAGGGCAAGCCACTTGACCGCATCCTGCCAGAACCGGCGGATGGTCTGCGGCCTCCCTCCAACCCCGCTGCTGAGCAGGTCAAGCCGCCACCAGGAAGCCGACAGGGCGGCCATGACCTTGCCGCGGCCGTGGGGTCCCACCACCACCAGGGGCGGGCCTTCCCCGTCGGCCGCTTCCAGCAGGACCATGGCTCCCCGGCGCCTGCCATCGACGGAAAAATATCCCTGCAGGGGCGGCAGGGACCTCCAGGGGTCCTGCTCCGCATCCTGCCCTAGCCGGACCACCGGGTGGTGGCGGCCCTCGGAGCTGATCTGCAGGGAAACCGGGCCGCTGGCGAAGAGGCCACCGCCCGGGGGCAGGGACACCGGCAGCAGCGCCGCCACCGCGGTTCCCGGGTCCCAGCCGGCGGAGGTGCGGGGACCGCCCACGAAGAGCAGCCCGGCCCCATCGCGGACCCGGCCCGCCAGGCCCCAGTCCTCGGCCTGCCGCAGCAGGTCCCTCCCTGGATCGAGCAGGATCACCACGTCGGCAGCCTCCAACCCGTCCTGCGGCGCAGGTTCCCGCTGGTAGAAAACCCCCGGCTGGCGCTCTACCAGTGCCTCCACCGCTATGCTGGAGTCCGCCTTCAGACTGCGCTGCAGGAAGGCCAAATCGGCGCTGGGGGCGCCGGCGAGGAGGGCGACCCGGGTGCGCTCCCCCAGGATCCGGGTGAAAAGGAGGGCCTCGTTGTTGTCGCGCGAGAGCTCACCTTCCAGAGGGGGGATCTCGAGCCGGTAGACATGGGGGCCGGGGGTGGCCGACCCGACCTCGAAGGACACTCTCTGCACCAGATCCCCCTGCCGCAGGATGAGGCGGCGGCGAGCGATCTCCCGTTCGCCCTCGTAGAGCAGGACCTGCACCTCCCTGCCGCCGAACCCCCAGTTGCGGATCTCCGCCTCGATCTCGAAACTCCTGCCCACGTAGCTGCTCTCCGGCGCCCGCGCCCCGGCGATCTGGATATCCGACGGGTTCTCTGCGCTGCCCACTCCGAGCGCATAGACCGGAGTCTCCGCCTCCTCGGCCCAGCGCAGGGGGTCCTCTCCGAGGTTGTGCGCTCCGTCCGAAACCAGGAGAATACCCTGGAAGGCCCCGGGGTCGGACTCCAGGCTCCTGTCCAGCGCACCGGCAAGGTCGGTGGCCGACCCTCCCGGCCGCAAGGAGGCCAGGGTGTCCAGGTCGAGGGCGTAGGGGCCCTCCGCGAAGCCCCGGGCGCTGACCACGGCAGGGGCCAGGGTGGCGCGGAAATCCTCGTGGTCGAGGACGGCGGCGGCCCGTTCCAGGCGCCGGCCGCCGCCTTCGGCAGCGGCCATGCTGGCGCTGGTGTCCAGCAGGACCAGCAGGCGGGGCCGCACCACCTCCTTGCTCCACATTCCGAGGACGGGCTCGACCAGCAGCAAAAGCAGCAAACAGAGGGCCAGACTCCGCAGGGCCACAAAGGCGGCGCGCAGGAGGGGACCGGCAAATGGATATGTGCGGCGGTAGACGAGGTAGACAAGTCCGAGCACCACGGGCAGGAGCACCAGAACGAAGCGGTGGCCCTCCAGGCTCAGGCTCAGGTCCAGCCACTGGGACATGGAAGGAGAATAATCTTCTGGTTATGGGTTTGCGGGACGCGCTTCCGCCGCCCGCCTCCGCCACGCCTCAGGAGCCGTTCTCTCCCAGGCTCAGGCGAGGGATCGCGTCCAGGTCGTAGCCGGAGCTGACCCCGCGCCCCAGGTAGAAGGCACCGGCGGCCGCGATCATCGCCGCGTTGTCGGTGCACAAAAGCGGCGAAGGAACGCACAGGGATCCGCCGCGGCTGGCAACCTCCTCCTGCAAATGCCGGCGCAGGCTGCCGTTGGCGGCCACGCCGCCGGCCAGGGCCACCCTTTCCACCCCGGTCCGCTCCATCGCCCTGACCGTCTTGTCCACCAGGACGTCCACCACCGCGGCCTGGAAGCTGGCGGCTATGTCCGCCAACTGCGCCCGGAGCTCACCCGGCCCCAGGCGGCGGACGTGGTTGAGCACCGCGGTCTTCACCCCGCTGAAGCTGAAATCAAAGGTGTCCTCCCCTCCCAGGCCGCGGGGAAAGGGGATGGCCCCCGAGTCGCCGCTCGAGGCCGCTTCCGAGACCAGCTTTCCTCCCATGATGGAGCCGGAGGAGGGAAGCAGGTCCAGCAGCTTGGCCACCTTGTCGAAGGCCTCGCCGGCCGCGTCGTCCCTGGTGCGTCCCAGGATCACGTAGCGCCCCAACTCGGGCACCAGCACCAGCTCGGTGTGGCCCCCCGAAACGAGCAGGGTGAGGAAGGGGGGCTGCAGCGGGTGCTCGATGAGGTTGGAGAAGATGTGCCCTTCGAGGTGGTGCACCCCCACCCAACTGATCTTCAGCGCCAGGGCCAGGGCCTTGGCCAGGGAGAGACCGACGATCAACGACCCCACCAGGCCCGGTCCGCGGGTCACCGCAATGCCGTCCAGACCGCCCAGCTCGACTCCCGCGGCGGCCACGGCCTCGCGCACGGTAGGAACGATGGCGCGCAGATGGGCGCGCGAGGCCAGCTCGGGGACCACCCCCCCGAAGCTGGCGTGGTCCTGCTGCGAATACACGATGTTGGAATGGACGGCGTAGCCGTCGTCCACCACCGCGGCGGAGGTCTCGTCACAGGAGGTCTCTATGCCCAGCACCAGCATTCAACGCACCCGAATGGGAAACGGATCAACAATGGGAAGGACGAGGAAAGGCCGCCCTATGGAACGATCAAGCTGACCTCGGCGGGAATGATCTCCCTGACCTCGAACAGGCCTTTGGGCGCAGCCCTCACGGGAACACTTTCCCCGGAGTAGTCCCTGTAGTCCACGAAGAGCTCCAGATCCCGTTCGGGGTCGAGATCGGCCAGTACCTGTACCGCCCCCCGCACCTTCACCCTGACCATGGGCGGCACGCAGGCCACCCCGGAGCCCCTCGCGTAACGCACTTCCACCGGCACCCCTGCGATGTCGTCCTCGGCCAGAATCTGAATGTCGGCCTTCAGAGTGATGTGATCGGGTTCCAGCTCGACCGGGAGACCGGCGGGTTTGCTCAGGGACAGGCGATATTCCACGTCCTCCTGGAGCCCTCCCACCACCAGCGAATCGGTTTCGACGTAGCGGATCTTGCGTATCTCCCGCGCCGGTCCGGTAATCCTCACCTTCTGCGGGTCGAGCTGAAACCCTCCGACCAGGGTATAGGATTCGGCGGCGTTGAGCTCGACCACAGGCCGCACCTCCACCTCGCGCTCCATGCTCCGATCCAGGGCGACCTCGATCTCGGTGGGTTCCAGGATTTCCTCGACCTTCACGGCCAAGTCCCCGATCCTGCTCTCGATGAGCCCCGGGGTCAGCCTGTAATGATGCCGGCTTCCGGCGCTGCCCTCCTGGGTTTCCACCCGCAGCATGAGCCCATCCTGGTTCAACTGCAAAAGGTCCTTGCCACTCCCGGAAACGAGCACGCGCACGTGGGAGGGGAGTAGGTTTGCCACGATGATCTCGTCCTCGGGGGCATCTGTGAGGGGATCCTCGACCTCCAGGCGGACGTCGATTTCCTTCTTGTAGGAGTTCTCGGTGACGGCGTGGAACCAGAGGATCGCGGCGAGAGCGAAGGCCCCTATCTTGATCACCCAGCCACCGTAGGTTCGATTTTTCATTGGTTCGATTCTGGAGAGGAAAGGGCTCCCGACCGCAGGGGAGCCCCCTGATTCAAAAAGCCGTGATCCAGCGGGGCCGGCCGCGGCCGCATCGGGCGCACCTGCCACCGGCCATGACCCGGACAGCCCGGCCCTTTATTTGTAGGACTCCTTGATATCCTTTCCCATACTCAACTCCCCGTTGTCGATCCGTATGTGGAACCCGCATTTCGGGTTGGTGCAGGCCCAGGCCTTGAAATGTATGGTCGCGCCTTCCCTGCCGTAATCGGAAAGGGGAATCAGCACGCCCTCGGAACAGGATAAGCACTGTGGTAAGCTGCCGATTTCCATTCTTGCCCTCTCTTCCCTGCTAGTTTGTGAATACCGTCTCGATCCAGCCCGGCCTCAGGCCGACTGCCCGGCGGGGCGTCTCCAGTGAGCGGCGTACTCGCGGACGGTCTCTTCCTGCCCCGCCGTCTCCACCGAGCCGGGCCGGTCCCGCCGGACCCGCGCCAGGGCCTGACCTGCCTCCATCCCCTGCCCCACCAGATAGCAAGCAAGCATGGTCCCGGTGCGGCCCTGTCCGGCGCCGCAGTGAACCACCACGGGACGGCCCGCGCGCTCGGCCTCGCGGACGAACTCCATGAACCTGAGCGCCTCTTCCAGGGTGGGAGGCTGCATATCCCCCACGGGAAGATGCAGATAGCTCATGTCCCTGGCCTTCAGCATTCCACGGTCCAGACCCTGCTCGGTCAGAGACACCACGGCACGGATGCCCTCCCACCGCAACTCGTCCAAGTCCAGGGCAAGCCGCTCCCAGCCATCCCCTGAATGATATCCGTAGCCCCCGGGCTGTCCCATCCCGGCGATCTTCCCGGAAACGAGCCATGTGAAATTGATCAGCAAACCTCAGGCTCCCTCGGCTACGGGCTGCGGCCCTTCCACCCATGCGGTTCCGTCCTCGCCCACCTCCTTCTTCCAGATGGGCACCACCTCCTTGAGCCGGTCTATGGCATAGTGGCAGGCCTCGAAGGCCTGCGGCCGGTGGGGACTGGCGACGGCGATGAGCACGCTGATCTCACCGATCTCGAGGCGCCCCACCCGGTGCACCATGGCGATGTGCCGGATATTCCAGCGTCGCTCCACCTCGGAGCCGATCTCGGCCATCTTGCGCTCGGCCATCTCCTCGTAGGCATCGTAGACCAGGTACTCGGTCCGTCGTCCTCCGGAGTTGTCGCGCACCACTCCGCAGAAGGTGACCACGGCCCCGTTGCAGTCTCGGAGCACGTCCCTGTACAGGTCGTCCGGTTGAATGGGGTCTTTGCTGATTCTGAACATTCACCCTCCGCTCACCGGGGGAATGAGCGCCACCTCGTCGCCATCGGAGAGAACCGTCGAGTCATCCGCATACTCGGTATTGACCGCAACCGCAAGGCTGTCGCGCAACCGCGCAAGCCCGCCGAAGACGGCAACCAGCCTGCCCTTGAGGTCACCCACCGTCGCCCCATCGAGAATCTCCCATTCCTTCTCCCTGCACCCGGCAATATCGCGGCAGGAAGCGAAGAACAGCACCTTGACTATCATGGGCTTCTAGTCCAATATAATCGAAACGCACCATCCGCGCAAGACCGGACCAGACGGCCCAACCCCTGTTTAAACACCACCTTGCAGCAACCCCTCAAGCCCAGGAAACCGGCTCCCGCGCGGCCAGGCCAAGCAAGAGAAAAGGCCGTCGGATCCTCCTGGAGAACCCGACGGCCTTTTACAGTCCAAGCGAGGGAGCGGCTTACTTCAGGAGAATCATCTTCTTCACCGAGGTGAAATTACCCGCTCCCAGGCGGTAGAAGTACACTCCGCTTCCCACCCGGTCGCCGTTGTCGTCGCGGCCGTCCCAGAGCCTATTGTAGTGCCCAGCGGCCAAGACATGCTCGGCGGCGAGCTCGCGAACCACCTGACCGGCCATATCGTAAATAATCAGGCTCACCACCGCTTCCTCGTTCAACTCGAATGCGATGGTGGTCTCGGGGTTGAA
Organism: Candidatus Latescibacterota bacterium; assembly: GCA_965208105.1. Classification (GTDB taxonomy): domain Bacteria; phylum Latescibacterota; class UBA2968; order UBA8231; family UBA8231. The sequence goes on along the minus strand of OZ242318.1, from coordinate 3,694,201 downwards.
CGGATTGGGATAGTTCTGGTGCAGCGCATTGGCCAAAGGAAGGGCCTGCTCGACGACGGTAGGATTGGCCACCTGAACCTCCAGCACCCTCGACCGGCTCGAGCTGCCGTCCAGATCGATCTGCCTCAAATAATAGTAGAGGACCTGGGCAGCGGGCAGGTCACCGTCTTCGAAGGTGTAGACCTTGAACTCGTCCGAGGTCCCGTCACCGGGAACCAGGTCTCCCACCTGCTCGAAGTGGATGTTGTCCACACTGCGGTAGATTTCCCACCCCAGGTTGTTCGACTGGGAGACCACGCCCCAGCGCAGGATCACCTCGTTGGACAGGGTGACGTCGGCAGCGAAGCTGGAGAGCTCGGCGGCGACGGGCACGTCCCAGGTGGCGCTGAAGTTCACCGACAGGTCGCGGGAGGCTCCCTCGGAATTGTCGGCGCTGGTGGCCGCTGTCACCGAGATGCTGGTGGTCCCCGCGGTGCGGTCCCCCTCGGCGCTGATCACGCCACCGGAGTTACCGTTGTTGTCGGTGGCGAGATCGACGCTGACGGTGCTGCCGGCGGTGATCTCCTGACCGAGGACGAAGACCGACTCGGACCCGTTGTTGACGATGGTCCAGCTTATGGCCTGGCCCGAGGCTGCGCCTCCGCTCTGGTCGGTGAAGTTGATGCCGAAAGCGACGCTCTCACCATAAGAGAGAGAGGCGTCGGTGGGAGTGGTCGCCGTCAAAGTGGGCTCCACCACCGGCGGCGCCGGCGGATTGACGGTGATGCTGAGGCCCAGGGCCTCGGCGTCGAACACGTTCCAGTCCTCGGAGCTCTGTCCCAGGGTAACTTCAACCACGGTGATGGTGGCCTCGGTGGTGGTGGTGAAACTGGAAGATGTCACCAGCTTCAATTCACCAAGCGTGCTCTCCCCGCTCAGGCCGTCACCTTGAAGGTAAGCGAAGGCAACCTTGAGCTGATCATCTTCCCCCTCGGGATACTCCGGTCCAGTGAACTGGGCCCCGAAGGCGCCGGGAGGCGGGGTGATGTAGTTTGCGGGGTCGGCCCCTTCGGCCGTGTAAACGCCGAAATCGAAATGGGCGGCATCCGAGACTTCTACAGTCCAGGCAATCTGCTTTGCTCCTACCAGACCGGACGCAGAAAGAGCCACGGTTACCTCCGCACCGGGCCCTACACCTGAGACTTCAACCGGGCTGGTGAGGGAGACCTCCGCATTCGCATTCTCGCCGGCGAAGGCGGCCCCGCTCCCCACGAGCACAAATGCGGTGGCGAGCCACGCGACTTTGTGCACACGATCAAGCATGAGCGATGCTCCTCTCTTCAGTGGATTTCAAAAGGTAGGTGAGAAATTACCGCAACTGAGCAATAGATAAAAAAAACAGATGTGAGACGGGAATCCTCGAAAGGACCCCGTCCCACATCTGTACAACCAGCTTACTTCAGCAGCAGCATCTTCTTGGTTTCCAGGAAATCTCCTGCCCGCAGGCGGTAGAAGTAAATCCCGGTCGACAGGTCGTTGCCGCTGTCATCGGTAGCACTCCAACGCACCACGTACCGGCCGGGGCTCTGGTTCTCCGCGACCATGGTGCGCACCATCTGGCCGAGCATGTTGTAGATGTCCAGCCGTACGTCGACTGCCTCGGGCAGCGCGTACTTGATGGTGGTTTCCGGGTTGAACGGGTTGGGATAATTGTCAGCCAGGGAGAAGACCTCCGGGCGGGTCTGAATCTGGACCTCGCCCAGTCGGGCTACCTGGTTGACCCCGTAGTTGCCATCGCGCAACTGACCTTCGCTGAAGTAGATTCGGCTGTCTTCGATTTCCATCGTCGGACGGAAGACCAGGCGCATGTCCAACTCGCCCTTGTCGACCGTCTGCCCGAAGGCAGCGATGGAGACCTCGCCATCAGCCTGGGCGACGAGGTGCGGCTGGGCCAACTCGGACTCGCCGAGGAGGCTGGCGCCGCCGAGGACTTTGACGAACTCGAGGTGGTCACTGTCGAAATTGACGGTGAAACCGTAGCCCTTGAGTTCGGAAAAGTCGGCCAGACCGAGGTCGATCACCATCTCTTCTCCGACCCGCGGCAATTCCACTACGGCATCGAAGAAGAGGCTGGCCTCGGGGTTCATCCCGGCAGCCAGGGTGGGAACGGCCTTCCCGGCGGCTTCCACGCTACGGCCGAAGTTGTCGGCGAAGACGAAGAAGTCGTCGAAGTCGATCTTATTGTTGCCGCTAAGATCGAAGGCCGGATCGTAGCCCTCGCTGCTGGCATCGAGGCCGAAGAAATCAGCGAAGATGAAGAAGTCGTCGAATCCGACGCTCTGGTCCGGACCGAAGAGGCCGTAGATCGGAGTGCCGGACTTGTCGAACACCTTGTTGCGAATTGCCATGGCCGTGCCCTCAAGCTCCGAATGGGCGACGTTGTCGTCGTCGAACGGGCTCACCTGGTAGGTGTAGCGCACGCCGTTGAGGACGGTGACATCACTGAAGATTGTCATCCCGGCCTCGGCCTTGCCGATGAGGGCGACCTCTCCATTGCCTTCCTTGCGGTAGACATTGTAGCCGACCACGCCGGGAGCAAGATCACCGACTCCTGCCCTGCCCACGGCACCGGCGGCGCTGCGCGGAACCAGCATATCCGACGCGGAGATGGTCCAAATCACGTCAACGCTGGCGCCAGCGTCATCCGGGGTGTCCAGGACCCGGAGGGTGGTAATCGGCTCGGGCGCTATGTTGTCCACAGCGCGGACCTCCTCGGCCGAGGGGGTCAACTCCGAGGACCGGACCTCGCCCCCGGTTTCCTTGAAACGCGGGGCTACCCCATTCTGCATATAGGCCAGCGCTTCAGGTGTCAAGGTGGCGATGACCGGAGCGTCGGGATCGACCAGGCCAGCCTGCTTGCTGACTACCATGGTCTTGGCCATGAGCTCGTAGGGAGAGGCGACGCTGGCCGAAGCGAGCGCGGCCATCCCCGGAACCATGGATTCGCCCATGGGATCCTCTGGCGACAGGAAGCTGGAACGGTCCGAGAAGGCATGCTTCCCCCTCGCGCTTGTTGCCGCGCCGATTTCCGCCGCGACGAACCACCTGGTAGCAACATTGTCAAGGGTGGCGACGATGGCCCGGCCGATGGTCTCGCCCGGAATCATGTCGACCTTGGCCCACGGCAGAGCGACCATGGTGGGAGATTCCAACTCCACGACGGAAACCCCAGTTGTATCATCCTCACCGGGAGCGTCGTAGTTGACGCTCACCTCGCGATAGATACGATAGACGCCATCGGAGGTGTGATGATCGGACAGAGCCCAGGTCAGCAACAGGAAGCCGCCCTGGTCACCGGCCCCGTCAGCGCCCGTGTAGTCCTCGACGATGAGGGTATCCGGCCGGTCAACCTGTCCAGCGACAACCTCGATGGGGCTCCTGACATAGATGGAATTGGATTCTCCGTCGATGAAATACTCATTACCGTCATCATCAGATGAGGGGATGAGATCCCTCGCCGTGAAGACCAATCCTTCTCCGGCATAGCTGCCGCTGTTGGCAAAGAAACCGCCGCTGCCCATCTTGACGAGCTGGATGTCCGCCGACAGCTCAACCCCCAGCTTGTTAGCCGAGATGCTGACGTGGCGTTCATCCTGGGCGCGCTGATTCCCGAACTTGTCGCCCAGGGTGAGACCTACCCAGAAGTCCTCGCCCTGGTTCACCGTATCGGGGGCGCTGACCACGATCTGGGTGTAAGCCTCCGGCACGTAGACGATGGCCGAATCCAGCCTGCCGGCAAAAGGTCCGCCATCGGTGGTCGAATCAACGATGGAGACCATCAAGGTTTCGATGGTCGCCGAATCGGTCAGGGTTACGGTTCGGCTGCCGGTAACCCAATCCAGACCCTTCAGGACCGCCCGACCACCACCCATGTCTTCGACACCGGTTCCCTCCAAGGCAATACCGGTGGTGGCGGCGGTGGAACCGACAATGTCGACCTTGAGAATGGCGTCAGACTTATAGGTGACCGCCGGGATCCCGTCCTCAGCAGTCGCATCAGCCATAAGGGTCAGCAGGACCTTGCCGCCGGCAGGCACATGGTTGGTGTCCGTGAGGCCGATAGGCAAGGCAGCGTCCCCGCCGCGGGTCGCCTTTACGGCGAAACGCCTGATCGTGGGTATCACGGCATCCGTGTTATAAAGGAAGGTATCCGGACCGGCCATGGTGAAGTTACCAGCTATGTCGCGGCCCAGCACCGTCAACTGATACTTGGTACCGTGCTCCAGTGAGTCCACCACGAACGACTGAGCGCCATCGGTGCGCATCAACTCGGTGCCCGACAGACGCCGGGTGCGCACACCATCCTCATCCGGGCCCTCAATGCCCTTGTAAGTAATAAGGACGCTGTCGGCCGGCTCGCTCAAATGGAAGGTCACTGCAGCAGTCTCTGCATTGATTTCGTCGACACGTTCCTTATCGACTGGGCCGAATCCCGCCTTGGTCGGGAACAAGCGACCGAACTGGATATCGTCCACGTCAACGTAGACATTTTCGCGCTCCAGCTCAGGACCAAGATTGCCTCCGAAATCCCTACCCTTCAACTTGAGAGTATGGAGACCGGTCAGCAGGGAGTCGGTATTGTCCTTGACTCCGGGCCTTTGCTTATAGGAAACACTGGCGTCGCCTCCGTTATACCCGGCCACAGCGACTTCTTTCCCATCGGCATCGACCATGAGAACGCGCACCGAGTCGTCATCAGTAGGCAAATTTCCCAACTCGGTGAAATCAAGGATGCGATCAAAACCCCTCCGCAACGCAGGATCGCCGATGCTGGAGGTCTTGTTCGGAATACTGATACTGGCATCTACATCCGCACCATCAAAGGTGATGAAGAGACTGTCCAGAGGTTCTGCAAGCTTCCAGATCACCGTATTGGTATCGCTGGGGAAGCCAGCATTCAGGGTCCCGTCCGATATAGTGTCGTTACTCACCGGTATAATTGTGTCGCCCTCGCCTTTGGCCAGGCCATCCAGCACGGGCTTTTTGGTGTCGATGAGGAAGTTTGTCGTAGCTTTGGCTCCTCCGACAGGACCATTTACATCACCGGATAGGTTCCCCGCCCCGTCCACATATACAAACCTGAGAGTGTCGGTGGCCGCACTAGCCGCGTCACCAGCACAACACCCCTCGGTCCCGGAGCCGAACATATCCTCTTTCAAAATCAGGTCCAACTCGACGACGTCACTGCCCGATTCCCTGTTGCTCCTGTCTACGGCAATCGTCTTGCCGAAGACGACGGCAGCCACATCCAATTTGGAGCCGTCCCCAAGTATGGCCGCCACATCGGGTCCTAACTTGAGACGCATGTACAGCGAATCGCCGATACCAAGGACTGTGGTGGCTCCCCTTTCGAAGCCTCCCACACCCCGGTTGCCATTCGTGACCACGATGGCGTCTTCTTCCAAGGCGCCGTTCGCAGTCGTATTCTCGAAGGCATGGGGGTTCATGGGCCGATCGCCGTCAAGGCTGAACTGTTGACTTGCTTTCGAAATCTTCACGCCCCCGACGGCGCCATCGCCTTCTCTGTTAACCACAAAGGCAGCGACGCGCACCCTCTTCACTTCGGAGACCTGAGATGAAACCTTTACCTCCCAGGTAAACTGGACGCCGTTGGTGACGTCCTTTGTAACAACCGAGTCGGCATCGCCGGTAAAGGTGGTGCTGAAGACCGACTTGTCATTATTTACTGCCTTGCGAACGGCTACGAGACCCGCACCGGCAGCGATACCTCCGCCCGAGGGCCTCCTGTCTTCGTGGGCGGCCACCAAGGATTTTCCGACAGCCGCCTCAACCAAATCCAATTCTGCTTGTCTTTCAGCCGAAGTGGCGGCCCTTTCGAAGGATTTGCCTTCGGGGTCAAAGGCCCTGACGACGGAGGTGTTTTCAGTTACCACCGTGTCGGCCTTGTCACCGGCTACGAGGTACATAACGACCTCAAGGCCGGGGGTCCGCGGAACATCGAGGACCCTCACGGTAGCCGTCAGGACGGAGTCAATGCCCCTTACAACTCCACTATCGGGGACACTGATGGTCACTTCTGCAACCTGTGCGCTAACAACCAACGATGCTTCTCTGATACCTACAGCCACTTCAGGGCCTGTGACTTGCGCGTAGTCGGCGCCGCTCACCGTATGGGTCAGTGTCACGACCGCATCGGTGGTTTCGTCGACGTCAGCCGCCGCGCTTACCTTCACAGTCTGCTCCGTGCCCCAATTTCCCGTGGTGAAGGTCAAACTGGTCGGATCAACTGTGACGTCCGTGCCCGATGGAACCACCGGAGTCACGGTCACATCTCCTGTGGGCTGGGTCGCCAGGACCACCGTGTAAGTCCCACTCTCGCCTTCCAGAATCGACAAGGTTGCAAGACTCGCCCGGACCCCCGGCTGGTCATTATCGGTAACAGTAACCATAACGTCGGCCGCAGTCACGGCATCATAGCCTCCGCCGCTCACTGCGTGCTTCAAGGTCACCTCATCATTGGCAGAGTCATCGTCCTCCGCGGCGCTTACCTCTACGGCCTGCGCCTGGTTCCAGTTACTTGTGGAGAAGGTCAGACTCGCAGGGTTCACCTGCACTTTTGCGGAAGCCGTCGCCGTCACCGTTACATCACCCGAAGGTCGAGTGGCAAGAACCACCGTATAGCTCTTTGCCGCCCCGCCTTCATCGAGGGTCAGCGCCGTTGGCGACACCGTCACTGCTGGCGCATCGTTCTCCGTAATTGCCACCGTCACCGTCAGAGCGGCCGACCCCGAAGCGTCATAACCGCCTCCCGCAACGTTGTGCGTCAGGGTCACACTCGGGTCCGTGGCCCCGTCGTCGTCCTCGCCAACGCTCACCGTCACCGTCTGCGCCGTATTGTAATTTGCCGTGGTGAAGGTCAGACTGGTCGGAGCAACTGTCACGTCACCCGTCGCGCCGGTCACCGTCACCGTCACATCGCCCGTAGGCGCTTGCGGCAGCACCACCGTGTAGGTGCCACTTCCGCCTTCAGCAACGGTCAGTGCCGTCGGAGCTATGGTCAACATCGGCGTGTCGTCGTCCATGATCGTCACCGTGACGGAGGCAGCCGCCACAGCGTCATCTGTAGCAGGATCGCCATCCGGATCACCGTAATCTCCACCTGTCACCCGGTGGCTCAGCACCACCGCGGGATCTGTGGCCGTATCGTCGTCCTGGGCCACATTCACCGTCACCATCTGGGGCTGGTTCCAATTGCTGGCAGAGAAAGTGAGAGGAAGAGGAGTCGCCGAACTCAGTGACACGTCCGTGCCCGGTTGAACCGTGGGAGACACACTTACCGGGCCGGTCGGCTCCGAAGTCAGCACAACTGAGTAGGTTCCACTCTGGCCTTCGGTGATCGTCAAAGCCGTCGGCGCCACAGTCACAGACCGGGTGTTGAGCTCGGTGATCATCACCGTCACATCCGGCACGGTGAGCTCGTAACCATCCGGAGCAGCGACCTGATGGGCGATGACCACATCCTCATCTGAGGCCGCATCGGCATCTGCCGTCGTTTTCACGGTTACCGTCTGTGGTGCTCCCCAAGTACTGGTCGTGAACGTCAGAAACGCCGGACTCACTTGTATGTCCGCGCCACTTGGAGCCACAGGCGTCACTGTCACGTTCCCGCCCGGGTTAGAAACTAGCGCCACAGTATAGGTCCCGCTCTTACCTTCCTCGATGGACAACTCGTCCTGCCCACCGTCCATCGCCGGGTCTGTGTCAACTACCGCGCCGGCGTCATCCTCCTCGATCATCACCGTTATCGTCACATCAGCGACATTATCGTAGTCGCCACCGCTGGCGTCATGGGTCAGAACCGCATCAGGATTCGGGTCCGCGTTGTCGTCCTGCCCTGCCGAAAGCGTCACCGTCTGCGCAGTGCTCCAGTCACCAGCCGTGAACCTCAGACTTGACGGATCTGCTGTGAGCATATCACTACTGGAGGTGATCTCCACGGTCACGTTATCCGACGGCTCCGAATCCAGCACCACCGTGTAGGTCTTTTCGGCGCCTTCAACGATTTCTAATGTCGCAGACGTCACACTCACACCTGCTACATCGTTCTCCGCGATCGTCACCATAACTTCTTCAGCATCAACACCAGCGTAGTTGCCTGTTGATGCTCCACCGTCATCCACCGTAACCGCATGCGTCAGCGTTACATCATCATCCATAACCGCGTCAGCATCCTCATCTGCAATCACTGTCACCGTCTTCGGAGTGTTCCAGTTAGCATCCGTGAAGGTCATTACTCCATTTGATACGACCCTCAGCTCTCCTGAAGACGACGCGATGGTGACCGTCACCACAGCAGAAGGCGATGTCGGCTCTCCCCCTAATTCCACGGTATAAGTGCTGGTCCCGCCTTCATCGATACTAAGCGCGTTTGAAGATACCACCACCGAGCCCTCGTCGTCATCATCCACCACCATCACCGTAACGTCATCTATATCCATTCCGGCCGGGTAGGTGGTAGAGCCGCCGGATTCGATGGTAACCGCCACCTCTACCTCAGCATCCATGGCGTCAAGGTCGTCGGCGGTGGCCAGCGACACTTTCTGCGCTGTGCCCCAGGTGCCCGTCACAATATTCGGCGCGGTTCCGGTGTTCGCCGTGAATGTCAATGTTGTCGTTGCGCCCGGTTGGTGGCCGTCAGTTGTCGCATCCGTGTCAACGGTAACCCCGTGGGGGGGATCATCCGCCGCCGCATCTGGCACTGTCACTGTCACTGTTATGTCAGATCCCGGGTCCGAAGCCAACACCACATCGAAGGTTTTGGTATTGTTGGCCCCACCTTCCTCCAGCGACAACGACGTCGGAGTCACTACTACCATGCCCAGATCATTGTCCTCGGCGGTGACAGTCACACTGGCCGTTGCAGCCGAGGTATAACCAGGGTCGGCAGTTTGACTAGCCTCGAGAATACCGCCAGCGGAATTAGTCAGCGTTACTTCCTCACTATCTGCATCATCGTCTTCCGCTGCCGCCACCCTCACCGTCTGCGGCTGGTTCCAGTTGTCCGCTGTAAAGGTCAACGTGGTCTGATTGTCTGCCGTGCCTCTATCCGTATCCACCGTCACGGGATCCGAGGCACCGCCCACGTCTATGACCACGACGTTGTCACCTATAGGCGCGGAAGTCAACCATACATCATAAGTCGCGCTCCCATTTTCAGCGACCGAAAGAGTCGCCGGATCCACCAAAACGCCCCGTGAGTCGTTGTCCGTGACATCCACGCTCAGGGCAGTCAGGGTTACCGCTCCGTAATTCGCGCCGCTTATCGCATATGTCAACGTCGTAGTGGTTGGGTCGTCCGCATTATCGTCTTCCGCCACACTCACGGTCACTGTCTGCGCTTCATTCCAGTTATCCCGCGTAAACGTCAACTCCATCGGATCCACCGTAATTCCGTGCGGGTTGACATCTGCCGCATCCGACACAGTTATCGTTATCGTCACATCACCCGTCGGCTGCGAATCCAACACCAGTGTGTAATCTTCGCTTCCGCCCTCTGTTATTTCGTCATCTGACGTATAACCGGCAGCGGGACTAGTTGCTGTAACTCCAGGAGTGCTTTGAGCAACAGCTTCATTCGGACCTATTGCTCCTATACCAACTAGTAAGGAGATAGAAAACAATAGGAGTAAAGACTTGCTCCCTTTGTACATTGTAGAATTCCTCCCCAGGTGATTTCCCTGACTTAAGGATGAAATTGAAGTTACTCTAGGTTGGGTAACCTTACGCCAGAACTTTATGCTACTTCTAATTGATGAACACATAGAAATTCGCTTCTCCTCCCCTCTTATTAGCGAATTAAGATTTTTCAATATACTCCCAAAGGTAAGGGGTGTCAAGTATTTTTTGGATGCCAAACAGGTGCCGCTTCCCAAGGGTTTTCTGGACAATTTTGGACATTACCCGGACCCCTCCAGGCAAATGTTGGAAGGTGCCAAAAGTGCAACTCTCCCCTAAATATACACCAATTTTTCCCCTTGCCAATAAAAATCTTCAAATCCTTTGCCGCATCTGATAAGCGTTTGGGCTCCCTGCCGCTGACCCGGTCGGTTCGGCCTCCTGCCCGGAGAGGATGTCCGCAATGGGCCGGCGGCCGCGGCTTGCTCTACTTGACGGACGCCGCCACCGGCCCTAGTATCAGCCCTCCACGACCGAAACGGGAAAGGCCAGGCCGGAGATTTGCAGTCCACACACGGCAAGGAGGGGATGGCGCTGGCGCGGGTGGCGCGCGGCGCGGTCCACACCCTGAGCAGCGCCTACGCCGGGCGCCTGGTCAACTGGGTCGCCGTCGTCGTCCTCACCCGCGCCCTCGCCCCGGAGGACTTCGGCCACGTGGCCCTGGCCGCCTCCCTGCTCGCCCTGGTGGTCTCCCTGCGCAACTTCGGCCTCCACAATGCCCTGCTGCACCACTACCGGCGCGTTGACGAACTGGCGCCCACCCACTTTGTGCTCAACAGCGGCCTCAGCGCTTTGGGGACGCTGGCGGCGGTGGGCCTCGCCGTCCTCTTCGTCGACGGCCACTACGGCCGCGGCGTCGCCACGGCGATGGCCGTATTCGCCGCCTTCGACCTCCTGCGCGCCACCGCCCAGACCGCCGAGACCCAGCTGCGGCGCGATCTGGAGTTCGGCTATCTGGCCGGGGCCCATGCCCTCGCCCTCATCGCCGCCGCCGCCGCCGGCATGGCCGCGGCCTGGCTCGGCGCCGGTATCTGGGCCCTCATCCTCAGCCACTCCACCTACGGCATCGCCTACGCCGCGCTCTACTGCGCCCTGCTCTGGCGCCGCCGCAGCCCCCTGCGCCTGCGCCTCTGCGGCTTCGACCGGGCCGAGGCGCGAGCCATGCTGGGCTACGGCGGGTGGATCTGGCTCGGGGCCATGCTGCAGACCCTGCTGCTCCATTTCGACCGCCTGGTTGTGGGCCACCTGCTCGACCCCCGCGCCCTGGGGTTCTACGACCGCGCCCACGTCTTCGCCCAACTGCCCACCGGCGCCCTCACCCACGCCCTCACCGGCGTCATGCTCACCGTCTTCGCGCGCTACCAGCACGACCGCGAGCGGCTCGGCGGCGCCTTCCGCCGCACCCTGAGGTTGATCCTGCGCGCCGCGGTGCCTTTTTCCGTGATCCTCGCCATCGAGATCCCCGTCATCACCCGCCTGCTCCTGGGGGAGAGCTGGCTGCCCCTGGCCTCCATTCTGCGCTGGCTGCTGCTCTACTCCCTCTGCCGCCCCCTGCTGGACACGGTGCAGGCGCTGCTGCGCAGTATCGGCGACACCCGGGGATTCGCCGCCTTCGCCGCGGTCCAGGCAGGGGTCCTGGTGATCGCGGCGCCGCTGCTCACCCACAGCCTGGGCATCGAAGGCGCCGCCCTGGCCATGAACCTGGCAGCCCTGGTGGGCACGGTGCTGGCCCTGCGCCGCAGCGGCCGCTACGCCGAGGTGCCGTGGGTCCGCAGCTTCGCGCCCCCCCTGCTGGCGGCGGCGGCGGCCGGGGCCCTGCGCCTCTGGGCCGAGCCCCTCATCGAGGGATTGGCCGACCCGGTTGCCCTGGTCCTGGGCGCCGCCCTCTTCGGGCTCGCCTACGGCGCCGCCCTCCTGGGCCTGGAGCGCCGCACCCTGCTGAACGAGCTGCGCACGCTGCGCCAGGTGCTGAGGAAAGAGGATTCATGATGAAACTGGCGCTCTACGGAGAATCGGCGGCGGACAGGAACTACTACCGGGCACTGTTCCATTTGGCTGAGCAAGGGGAAATAGACCTGAAGGTATTCGACCATAAAGGCTTCAGGTGGTTCGGGATCAAGCTGTGGCACTGCTCTCCCCTCTGCAGAAAGCTCGTCGAAAAATTGACCGGAAGAGCCGCCCACCAGAAAGAACCCGCCTGGGGCGCGCTGCTGCGAAGCCTCATCCATCCCTTCAGGGTACTGCTTCAGAAGAATATCGTCGCTGCCTTCGCCCCCTGTTCCATCATGGGGTTCTATCTCCTGTTGTTGAAGGCCATCGGGAAAAACGTGATCTATTTCACCTCCTGGCCCTATTGGAACGGCGAACACTACGTCCACAAGCCCCGGTTGGGCTCCCAGAAGATCTGGGAGCGGTTCCTCAAGGGCTCGAAAGCCGTGTGTGTGACCAGCAAGAGCGCCGGTGAACTGACCAGGTTGGGAGCAGATGCAAGGCATATCCCCCACAGCGTGGACGTTCATCGGTTCATCCCCCCGGCCAGAAAAAGGGCAAGGACACTCATTACATTACTATATGTAGGCAGGGTGGTGCGGGAAAAGGGCATCAGAGAGCTTTGCTCCGTGTTCGAGTCGCTGCTGGAAAAAACTCCTCAGCTGAGACTGGTGGTCGTCGGCGGCGGACCCGAGGTGCGGCATATCCAGGACAGAAGAGGAGTGGTCTGCAAAGGCCACGTGGCCGATCAGGAGGAGCTGGTCGGGGAATTTCAGGCAGCCGACCTGTTCGTGCTGAACTCCTTCAAGGTGGATGGATGGGAGGAGTTGTTCGGTATATCCCTGGTGGAGGCCATGGCCTGCGGCCTGCCCTGCGTGGCGACGGACTGCTCCGGTCCGAAGGAGCTGGTCGAGGACGGGGTCACCGGCTTCATCGTTCCCCAGAAGGATTCGCAGGCATTGTACCAGAAGCTCGAACGCCTCATCCTCGATTCTGATCTTCGCGAAAAACTCGGCGCCGGCGGGCGGAAACGGGCGATGGATTTCGCCCTGGAATCCACGGCCCGGAAATGGCTCGAGGCGATTTCAACCGGGCGGCGGTGAGCCCGATCCGATGGAGCCCTCAGAAAAGCGAGGCTATTCTGTAGAACAGGAACACCAACTGCTTGCGCAGCCAACGGCCGGGGCGGGTTCCAGAGGAGGGGGTGGCGGTTGCGCCGTTCGAGGCCAGGGCGCGGATGGACCGCATGCCGTGGTCGAAGCGGGTGGTCACCTCGACGGCGCCGAAGCCGGCCTCCTTCAGGAGGCGATGCAGGCGCCCGGCGCTGAAGCCGGTCTTGTGGAACTCTCCGGGGGAATCCTGCAGACCGTAGATGGTATCCAGGGCCCAGTCCCAGCGCGCCGAATCCGGCAGCCGCAGCCACTGCCTCATGCACCAGGGCAGGTCGGGCACGATAATCTCCACCTGGCCGGTGGGTTTGAGCACGCGGTTCCACTCTTCGAGAAGGCCCGGCACCTCGTACTTCGACAGGTGCTCCAAAACATGCGAGCAGAAGATCTCGTCCACCGAGCCATCGGCGAAGGCCAGCCGGGCAGCGTCCATCCTGATGCCGGCCTTCTGCGCAAACCGGTCGATGTTGAGGTAGCCCGGGCGGAGATCGTCCCCGCAGCCGATGTTCAGCCTCACCGGCATGCCCGCCTCCGCTTGGCGATCAGCTCTCCCCCGCATCCTCTTTCAGGCCGCAACGCCCGACCGGGGGACCCTTCGAGGCGCCCGGGACGAGCGCACACCCTTGCAACCCTCCTGCCCACGGCTCAATCACCCCCGGCCCAGGAGGGCGGCAGGTTCCTGCGCACCTCGATGTTATTGAACTTCCTGCTCTGACGGGCGCCGTGGCGGCGCGCCCACTTCGCCATGCGCCCGACACCCTGCTCCAGCGGGACCTCCTCGATCAAATCCCCGAACACTTCCTTCACCCTGTCGTGGGTAGCGTAGGCGTGCAGGACCTCGCGCCGCGCCGGCAGGTAGTCCACCTTCGGAGCAACTCCCATGGCCCTGCCCACCACCTCGATCAGCTCGTTGATGGAAGAGGCAACGTCCGAGCCCGTGTTGAAGATCTGGCCGAAGGCCTCCGGCCTTTCAATCGACCCGGCGATCACCGGGGCGACCTCGTCGATGTGGCTGAAGGCGCGGGACTGGCTGCCGTCGCCGAACACGGTGAGCGCCTCGCCGCGCATGATCTGGTTCATGAAGATGCCGATGACGTTGCGGTACCTGTCCCCGAGGTTCTGGCGCTCGCCGTAGACGTTGTGGGGGCGGAAGACGAGGTAGGGCAGGCCGAACATCTCGTGAGACGCGGCGAGCTCCAGCTCGACGGCGTACTTGGCGATGCCGTAGGGATCTTCCGGGGCCGGGACCAGGTCCTCGCGCATGGGAAGCTGGTTGCGGCCGTAGACGGCGATGGAGGAGGTGAAGACGAAGCAGCGCACGCTGCCGGCGTTCACCGAGGCGTTGATCAGGTTCACGCTGCCGATGAGGTTGTTGTTGTAGTTGAAGCGCTTGATGAAATGGCTGAGGCCTTCGGCGGCGTAGGCGGCCAGGTGGAAGACGTACTCGAAGCGATGCCGGGCGAACAAACCGTCCACCATCTCCTGGTCCACGATACTGCCCTCGACGCACTCGGCCGAGGGATGGACGTTCTCGGCGAACCCGCCGCTTAAATCGTCGAGGACCACCACCTGCCGTCCCGCTCCGACGAGGTGGTCCACCACGTGGGACCCGATGAACCCGGCGCCGCCGGTAACCAGTACTTCCGCCATCAGGCTTCCTTCAAGTTGGTCTGTTTCCGTCCCCTGGAATTGTTTCCGTTCATTCAATATAGGAAAAGACGGCCTCCAAGTATCGGCCCCCTGGCTTGACATCGAATCGCCCGGGGGATATCATCACCGGCGAACTCGACCTTTCCCCATCGCTCCGCTACTTTCCGAGCGCCATCATCACTGTGCCCGAATCCGTTCCCATCCTCTCGGTCGTCATAGTCAACACCAACACCAGGGACTGGCTGCAAGCCTGTCTCGAATCCCTGGAGAAGCAGGACGTCTTCGACCGCATCCAGGTGGTGGTGGTGGACAATGCCTCCAGCGACGGCTCCGAAGACATGGTGCGCAGCGACTTCCCCTTCTGCGACCTGGTCAGGCTGGAGGAGACCGTCGGCTTCGGCCAGGCCAACAACGCCGGAGCGCGCCTCGCCACCGCCCCCCTGCTTCTGCTGCTCAACCAGGATACGGTTGTCCGCGAGGGGTCCCTCAGAGAGTTCATCGAGCTATTGGAAGAGCATCCCCATTGCGGTGTGGCCGGGGGCCTGGTCTACGACGGGGACGGCGAGCTGGAGCGCTCCACCGGCTCCTTCCCCACCTTGAGCAGCATGGTGCTGGACCGCCTGCTCGGCCGTCTGCCGCCCGCCCGCGGCCTTCTCGGGGGCTTCTCCGAGCGCCACTGGACCGGGTACGACGAGGGCCGCCGGGTGGACTGGGTCACGGGGGCCTACCTGTGGATCCGCCGCGAGCTGTTCGAGGAGCTGGGGGGGTTCGACGAGAACATCTACCTCTACTGCGAGGACGTGGATTTGGCCTACCGGGCGCTGCTGGCGGGAGCCGAGTGCTGGTTTTTCCCCCGCGCCCCCATAGTCCACTACCGCAACAAGGCTCCGGTGCCGCGCAGCCGCAAGGAGATGCAGCGCGAGAGCCTGCTCTACTTCGCCCGCAAGCACTACCGGGGGCCGAGGTTCTGCCTCACCCGGCTGGCCTTCAGGCTGATGGCCAGGATGTGATTCCCCTCAATCTTCTGATTCCTATCAAAACAGGGGAATGAGGGCTCCCGGTCCGGCCTAATTCGCTCCTGTCGGACGCCTCCGCCTGCGCAACTCCCACCACCCCACCGCCAAAAGAACCGCCAGGCCGGCCGCCATGATCCAGCGCGAGAGGCGCACCGTCCAAGAGGCATAGCGCAGCTCCACGCTGTGCTCTCCCGCCGGCAGGCAGGCGCCGGTCCAGGCGTAGTTGGCGCGGAAGAGCTCGGCAGGCTGGCCGTCCACCAGGAGACTCCAGTTTGAGTGGAAATTCTGTGACACCACCAGGATGCGGGGCCCCGCGCTCGCGGTCTCAAGGCGGATGTACCCCCCCGCCGGGTCGTAGTCCAGGCGCTCGATCCGGTCGCCTGCCGGGTCTCCTCCGGCGGCGCCGGGGCAGGGAGACGGCGGCGGCCGCTCGAGGACGGCGGTACGGGTAGGATCGAAGCCGCGATCCAGAAGGAGGGCGACTATCCGCTCTTCGTCCTCCTCCACCCGGTACTTTGGGGCCAGGTAGAACCAGGGCAGGACGCCGGGGTTTTTGTAGAGGCGGAAGTTCTCGGCGGCGAAGATTTGGGGAAAGCGCTCCGACTCCAGGGCGATCCCTCCGGGGGCGGCGATGTAGCGGACGTTGAGGAGGTTGAGCAGGGGATGGACCCGCTCCAGAAGCTCGGCGTCCGAGGCGGGGATGGAGCGCCCCTCGTAGTACCTCGCTCTCAACAGGTGCTCGACCGGGGCCAGCTCGCGCAGCAGGCGGTCGTAGCGCCTTGGGGTGAAGTCGTGGAACCCGGTGGCCAGCTCCACCCCGTGGAGGTGGAAGCCGGGCCGTTTGAGGATGTTGTAGTCGGGCAGGGGCAGCACCCGGAATTGGCCGCCCTCGCTTGCAAGAAACTCCCTGGTGCGGCGGTTCTCGGCGCGGATGTCCCGGTGCTGCGCCGGGTTCTCGTACTTGAGGAAGAGGCGGTCGATGCGCCAGGTGTCGAAGAGGGTGAGGGCGGCCAGTCCGGCGACCACCAGACCGGCGCCGAGCTTCCCCCTCAGCTTGAGGCAGAGCAGGAGGGTGCAAGCCGCGGCCACCAGGGCCACGCAGAGAGCGCCCCGCGCCAGCCAGGAGTAGCCCTGGACGAGGATCTCTTTGTCGCCAGCGGCGATGTCCCCGTAGAAGAGGGCGGTCCAGGCGTCGGTGAGGGCCCGGGGCGCCAGGGCCACAAGCAGCGCCGCCGCGGTCAGTACGCCACCGGCCACGAGCACGCGGTGGACCGAAACCGCGCTCTCCCCATCCCCGCGCAGCACCCTGTCCAGCCCCATGGCCGCCAGCACGCAGACGGCAAAGGCGAAGAGGAAGGCGATCATGGCGGGGGCGCGCAGCACCTTGACCCCGGGCAAAAGGTGGTAGAATACCCAGTGGACCGGGGTGTAGGGGCCCAGGGCGTAGGCCAGGGCGAAGACGAAGAGGAACCCCATGAACAGGGCCGGGGGCCGCCGCCTCGCCTCCGGCACCAGCAGCAGGGCCAAAAGGAGGACCCCGATGCCGAAGTACTCGGAGTTGATCTTCATGGCGTTGCGGCCCCAGTAGCGCCTGCCCTCGCGGGGCGAGTCGTAGCCCCCGAACTCGGGCACCACCAGGGAGGCCACCTCCTCGGGGTGCAGCGACCAGGAGCGCGCAAACTGCAGTTGCTCTTCGGCGCTTTTGCCCGAGCCCGCCGAGGTTCCGGCGGCGCGCTTGGACTCGGTCTGGGTATAGATGTAGGAGGGCAGCAACCCCTCGGCCCCCAGCCCCAGCCCCAGGGCCACGGCCAGGGCGAAGAGCCCGGTGCGGCCGGCCGGCCGGCGCCAATCCGGCGCCTCGCGGTAGAGCCCGGCGAGCTTGTAGAGGAAGTAGAAGCCCAGGCCCCAGAGGGCGAAGTAGAGCATCTGCAGGTGGGGGGAGTAGATCCCCAGGGCGATGAGGATGCCCAGCCCGGCGAAGTGGATGGGGCGGCCCTCCCGCATGCCCTTCTCCAGCAGCAGGCACATCAGGGGAAACAGGGCGATGACCCCCATCTTGGCGTAGTGGCCGGCGTAGGGAAAGCTCAAAAAGGTGGGGGCCGACATGTAGGCCACCCCGGCCCAAACGGCCGCTCCGCGGCCCACCCCCAGGGCGCGCAGGTAGGCGTACATGGCCAGTCCGGCGACGAACATGGTCAGGACGTAGCGCCAGGCCAGATGGCGCTGGTAGGTGGTGAACAGGTAGATCAGCCGGGTGGGAAAGTACTGGGGGCGGATCTCCTCGGACTGGGGAAAGCCGCCCATGCGGTCGCTCCAGGCCGGCTGCGGGAAGGTCGCGATCTTTTCGGCCAGGGGCTCTGTGCCCCGGTGGAAATCGGTGCCCACGTCGTGCCCGAAGACGATGCGGCCGGAGAGAGCCACCTCGGAGAAGTAGGCCAGGCTGAGCAGGAGGAACAAGGCCGCCGGCATCCAGGCCCGGAACCGGAGCAATGAGCTGGAATCGGCGGTCTTCTCTGCGGCGGCCGCAGCGGCGGCCGCCGCGTTCGTCTTTCGCTTCTTTGCCATGGGCTGCTTCCTCAGGTCCTACAACCCCTCGTTCTCCGCCGCCGCGCGCAGGTAGACCGCCTCCTGGTCCTGGGCCACCCGGTCCCAGTCGAAGCGCCGCGCCCTGATCCTCCCCTGCTCGCCCAGGCGCCGGCGCAGGGGCTCGTCGTCCAGCAGCCGGCGCATCCCCCGCTCGAGGCGCTCCACGCTTTCGGGCTGCACCAGGATGCCGGTTTCGCCGTCGTTCACCGCGTCGCGCAGTCCGTCGATGCGGGTGCCCAGGACCGCCTTGCCGGCGGCGGAAGCTTCCACCGCGGCGATGCACCAGCCCTCGTAGCGCGACGGGGTGCAGAGGAAGAGGGCCCGGCGCAGAAGCTCCCCCTTGCGCTCCTCGTCCACCTCGCCCAGCACCTCGATCCGGGAAGCGGCGGCGCTGGCCCGCACCAGACGGCGCAGATGATCTTCCTGGCGCGCCCCTCCGCGTCCGGCCAGCTTCAGCTCCAGCCGGGGGTAGTCCGGCGCAATGCGGTCGAAGGCCCCCAGCAACAAGTCCAGGCCCTTGGTGTGCACGTCGGTGCGGCCGAAGTAGAGCAGGTAGTCGTCCTCGGCCGCCGGCAGCTCGAAGAGGCCCTCGTCCACCCCGTTGTAGATGCAGTCGACCCTCCGCGCCCTGCTTCCGGCCACTTCACTCACCCGGCTCTGGACGCTGGGCGACACGGTGACGACGCGGCCGTAGGCTCTCACCGTAAGCTGCTCGGCGGCCCAGGAGACAGGTCCTGCGAGCGGATGCTTGACCAGGGCGTGACGGCCTACGAAGTGGTAGAAAAAGAGGATCCCCCGCCGGCGCAGACGGCGCGGTGCCCAGAGGGGAGCGAAGGCCGAAAACTCGTGGACCCAGACGTCCCACTCCTGACGCTTCAGGCAGGCAACCGCGGCGGCGCAGTAGCCCAGGCGGCTGCGGGCGTAGCCCCTGCTGCAGCCCACGCGCAGAAAGCGGATTCCGTCCTCCTCCTCCTCGGCCCGGGCGCCGGGGTACCTGCCGGTGATCAGGGTGATCTGGTGCCGCGCCGCCAGGCGCCGGTAGATCTGACGCGCGCGCAAGGCGCCGCCTCCTCCCAGCCAGGGATTGCCCATGTCGTCGTAGATCAGGTGGCAAATCTTCATGATCGGCCGCAGGTCAGGGAGGCCGCCCGGGGCTCAGAGGCTGCCCTTGGTGGAGGGGATGCCTGCGACCCGGCCGTCGCGCTGCGAGGCCTGGTCCAGGGCGCGCCCGAAGGCCTTGAAAAGGGCCTCGATGCCGTGGTGGGCGTCGCTGCCCCGGATCAAATCGAGGTGCAGGTTGAGGCGGCCATGGTCGGCCACCGCGCGCATGAACTCGCGGGTCAGGACCGTTGGGAAATCCCCCACCCGCTCCTCCTGGAAGGAGGCCTCCAGCACCATGCAGGAACGCCCCGAGAGGTCCACCGCCGCCCGCGCCAGGGCCTCGTCCATGGGCACGTAGCTGTGTCCGAAGCGGCGCAGCCCGGCCTTGTCCCCCAAAGAGCGGTGCAGCGCCTGGCCCAGGCAGATGCCCACGTCCTCCACCGTGTGGTGCGGGTCCACCTCCAGGTCCCCCTGGCAGGCGACCTCCAGGTCGAAGAGTCCGTGGCGGGCGAAGGCCCTGAGCATGTGGTCGAAGAACCCCACCCCGGTCGAGACCCTGGACTCCCCGGCGCCGTCGATGCACAGGGCCAGGTCGATTTCGGTCTCCGCGGTCTTGCGCTGAATCCGCGCCTCGCGTCTGTCGCTCATGATTCCGTTTCCCCGTCCTCGAGCCGCATCCGCACCGCCCCGGCGTGGGCCTCCAGCCCCTCCGCCCGCGCCAGGCTGACGATGCGCTCGCCCACCCGCTCCAGGCGGGACCGGGTGTAGGCCACGATGCTGGTGCTCTTGACGAAATCCCCCAGCCCCAGGCCGGAGGCGAAGCGCGCCGCCCCGTTGGTGGGCAGCACGTGGTTGGTGCCGGCAAAGTAGTCCCCCACCGGCGCGGCCGAGGCCGGGCCCAGGAAGACGGCGCCGGCGTTCTTCACCCGGTCGAGACAGGCCCAGGGCTCCTGCACCAGAAGCTCAACGTGCTCCGGCGCGATGCGGTTCACCAGCTCGATGGCCTGCTCCAGGCCGGGGACCACCACCACCGCCCCGTAGGCCTCCAGGGCCGCGCGCGCCGCATCCGGGCGCGGCAAGGCGGCGAGCTGCGCCTCGGCCTCAGTTCGGACCTGGTCCGCCAGCACGGCGCAGGGGGTGATGCAGAGGGCCGCCTCGAGGCCGCTGCCGTGCTCGGCCTGTGCCAGCAGGTCGGCGGCGACGTAGCGCGGGTCGGCCGCCCCGTCGGCCACCACCACCACCTCGGAGGGCCCGGGAACCATCTCGATGCCCACGGCGCCGTAGACCTGGCGCTTGGCGGCCACGGTGTAGGGGCCGCCGGGCCCGACGATCTTGTCCACCCGCCTTATGGTTTCGGTGCCGAAGGCCATGGCCGCCACCCCCTGGGCGCCGCCCACGGCGTAGACCTCGCGCAGGCCGAGCAGGTGGGCCGCGGCCAGGATGTCCGCATGGGGGCGGCCGCCGGGGCCGGGGGGCGAGGCCACGCAGATCTCCTCCACCCCGGCCACCCGGGCCGGGACCGCGGTCATCAGCAAGGTGGAGAGCAGCGGCGCCTTTCCACCCGGCACGCAGATGCCCACGCGCTCGATGGGGGTCACCTTCTGTCCCAGGATGACCCCGTCCCCGTCCTCCACGAACCAGGAGTTGCGGCGCTGGCGCCGGTGGAAGGAACGGATGTTGGCGGCAGCCTCCTCCAGGGCGCGGCGCAGGTCCGCCTCCATTGCCGCGGCGGCATCCTCGAGGGCGGCCTCGGGAACGCGGAACCGGCCGGGGGCAAGCTCCACCCGGTCGAACTCGCGGGTGAACGCGGCCACCGCTTCGTCGCCGCGTTGCCTAACCTCCTCGAGCACGCGGGTAACCGTCTCCTCCACCTGGGGAGGGAAGCTGCCGTCGCGCGAGAGGATGGCCTGCAGCCTGGGCGCCGGGGGCTCGGCCGGGTAGGAGACGACCTCGAGCATCAGTAGACCACCTTGCTCAGGGGGTACTCGATGATGCCGGTGGCGCCCACCTTCTTGAGCCGGGGAATCAACTCGCGCACTACTTTCTCGTCGGCGATGATCTCCAGGGCGACCCAGCTCTCGTCCAACTGGTTCGAGATGGTCGG
This sequence comes from Candidatus Latescibacterota bacterium, assembly GCA_965208105.1. GTDB lineage: Bacteria > Latescibacterota > UBA2968 > UBA8231 > UBA8231. Next base: position 3,672,851 of record OZ242318.1, on the reverse strand, counting down.
GGTGTGCAGCGCCGGCAGCCTGGCGATGACCTCCTCGAGCTTGCCCCTGGGCACGTTCATCTTGAGGCCCACCTTGGGCTCGGCCTCCAGGGCGCCCTTGAGCAGCAGCAGCAGGTTGGAGGCCTTCTCCCGCTTCCACCCGTTTTCCCAGGCCGCCCGGTTGGCGATGAAGCAGGTGGCGGACTCGAACAAGGTCTCGACCACGCGCAGGCGGTTGGCGCGCAACGAGGAGCCGGTCTCGGTGATGTCGACGATGGCGTCCACCAGCCCCGAGATGCCGGGCTTGGCCTCCGTCGCCCCCCAGGAGAACTCCACCTCGGCCTCGACCCCGCGCTCCTCGAGGTAGCGTCGGGTGGCGGAGACCAGCTCGGTGGCGACGCGCCTGCCCTGGAGGTCCTCCACCTTTCTGACGGGAGAGTCCTCGGGCACCGCCAGGACCCAGCGCACCGGGCGCGAGGTGGACTTGCTGTAGACCAGCTCCTCGACCATCACCACGTCGGCGCCGCTCTCCAGGACCCAGTCGTTGCCGGTGAGCCCCACGTCCACCGCCCCGCGCTCCACGTACTTGGCGATCTCCTGGGCGCGGAACATGAGGCCCCTGAGCTCGGGGTCGTCGATGCGGGGCACGTATGAGCGCGGCGCCACCGCCACCTGGTAGCCGGCGCGCCTGAACAGATCGAGGGTGGACTCCTGCAGGCTCCCCGATGGGAAACCCACCTTCAATATCTCGGTCATGGTCCGCTCCCCTCTCCCTCCTGCAGCAGCAGGCGCAGGGCCCACTTCACCTCCTCGCCGTCCTCCTCGGTTCCCTCCCGCCGCAGCCGCTCCAGGCGCGGCACCACGGCGAGGTCGCCGCTCTGGGCCAGGGCGCGGATGGACTCGGTGCGAATGCTCTGGTAGCGGTCCTCTTCGAGGGCGGCCACCAGGGCGGCGATGACCTCCCTGCGCCTCTTCGGGGCCAGGTCCTCGGCGTTGGGCGCCACTCCGGCGGCGATCTGGCCCAGGGCCTGCACCGCCACGTAGCGCACCTCCGGGGAGGGATCGCGGGACATGCGCACGACCTCGGCGGCGGCGCGGCGATAGCCGAACTGGCGGATGCCTTCCAGGGCGCCGATGCGCACCTGGGGCACTGTGTCCCCCAGGGCGGCGAAGACCTTCTCGAAGGCCGCTGAGCTCAGCACCGGCTCCCAGTCGTAGGAGTGGCAGAATCCCAGGGCGCGGAGGGCGTGGCGGCGGCGCTCGGTGGTGCCGTGGTCGGCCATCTTCAGCAGCGCCGGCAGGGCCTCGGGGACCCGCATCTCGGACAGGGACCAGGCCGCCTTCCCCGCCACCGCGGCGGAGCGGTCGCCGAGGGCGGCGACCAGGAAGGGCACGGCGCGCTGGTCGCGCAGACGGCCGAGAAGCTGGACGACGATGTAGCGCACCTGGGAGGAGGGCGCATCCAGCTCCTCCAACAGGCGCGGCACCGCGGCGGGCCCCAGGCGCAGAAGCTCGTAGGCCCCCTCCTCGCGCTCGTCGGAGTGGGTGCTTTTGAGCAGCTCTATGTAGGGTTCCGGCGAAGGCTCTCCACAGCCGCACAGCCCGCACGCGAACCCGGCCAGAAGAGCGCCTGTCGCCGCTGCAATCTTCACCTGAGACTCCCTGATAATCCCTGATAAATGGATGAAATTCCCGGCCCCGGTGGGCGCTGAGCCGCCCTCGGGCGGCACCGGGGCAGGGCTGAAATCCGGCCCGATTCACCGTCCCGGAAATATAATCCATTTGCCTGGTTTAGCCCATTCCTCCTTTGACAACGGGAAGGCCCCGCTTTAATTTTACAACCTGCCCCAGGCGCCGGCAGGTCGTCCTGCGGAAGGCGCCGCGGGCTTGTGAAATTCCCACCCCACCCCATGGAGGCAAGCGGAAATGGCCAGCAGAATCGAGCTCGCATACTGCACCGCCTGAGGCTACCTCAAGCAGGCCGTCAGTTTGGCGGAATACATACTCGACAGGCGCAAGCAGGACGTCGGCCAGTTCGCCCTGGTCCCCTCGGACGGGGGCCGTTTCGAGGTGACCGTCGATGGCAACCTCGTCTTTTCCAAGCTGCAGGAAGGCCGCTTCCCTTCCGAGGAAGAGATCGCCGCAAAACTCGATTAAGGAGGAGCCCCGAGTTTGAAAACCCACCACTTCTTCGCATTTGCCCTGATCGCCGCTGTCCATGTCGGCCAGGTCCATTCCCAGGGTATCGATCATATCGAATCGGACAGCTCCGAGGACATCAGACAGCAGGCCCTCAAGCACTATCGCATCGGCTACGAGCTGCTCAAGACCAGGAACTACCGCAACGCCGCCATCGAGTTCGAGCACGCCACGGCCATCGACAGCAGCTACGCCGAGGCCTTCTACCTGCTCGGCCAGACCTATGCCAAGCTGGAGGAGTACGACGGCGCCATAGAAGCCCTGGAGCGAACGCGGCAACTGGGCATGTTCCCCGACCGCGTCAACGCCAAGCTGGCCGTCCTGCACCAGAACTCTGCCCTGACCCTCTATGGCCAGCGCAAGTACAGGGAGGCCATTGCCGCCTTCGAGAAATCCCTGGAGCTGAACCCCCAAAACGGCAGGGCCCTCTACAACCTGGGCCTGTGCCACAGCCGCCTCAACGACGCGGCCTCGGCGCGCAGGGCCTACGAGCGCGCCATCGAGGCCGACCCCGGCTACGCCAACCCGCACAAGTCCCTGGGCGATCTGCACCGCGCCGGGCGCAACCACCCCGGCGCCGCTGCCGCCTACCGGCAGGCCATCGCGGTGGACCCGGACTACGCCGCCGCCTACGTCGGGCTCGCCCAGGTGCACATCGCGACCGGCGACCTCGACAAGGCCCTCCCGATGCTGCAGAAGGCGGTTAAGGTCGATCCCCAGTTCGCCGACTCCTACCTCCTTCTCGGAAACGTGCTCATCCGCCTGGGCCGCTCAGGTGAAGCGGTGCAGTACCTGCGCAAGGCCATCTCCTTCACCCCCCAGAACCCCGAAGCCCATTACCGCCTGGGCGAGGCCTACCTGGCCGGGGGCGATCACGCCAGGGCCATCGCCGCCGCCAACGCCGCCCTCGAGCTGCGCCGCGACTTCCACCCGGTCCAGTTGCTGCTGGGCGACGCCCACGCCAAGGCGGGACAGGTCGACCAGGCCGTGCGCTGGTACACCAGCGCCATGAAGGACAGCCGCTTCAGGGACTACTGCCACCGCCAGATCGAGGAACTCACGGGCACCGAGGAGTAGCCCGGACCAGCGCATGCCGTTGCTGGTGGCCACCAACAACCGCGGCAAGCTGAAGGAGTTCCGCGCCCTGCTGCAACCCGTGGACCTGGCCGCTCCCGGCGACCTGGACCTCGATCTCGAGGTGGAGGAAAACGGGGGAAGCTTCGCAGCCAACGCCACCCTCAAGGCCCGCGCCTTCGCCACCGCCTCCGGGCTCGTCGCCCTGGCCGACGATTCGGGACTGGAGGTGGACGCCCTCGGCGGCGCCCCGGGCATCCACTCGGCGCGCTACGGGGGCCCCGGCCTGGACGACATGGGCCGCTGCCGGCTTCTGCTGGAGCAACTTGCCGAGGCCGGGGGCAGCCGCAGCGCCCGCTTCCGCTGCTGCCTGGTGGCCGCAGCCCCCGACGGCAGGACCTGCCGCGCCGAGGGGGTCTGCACCGGCTCCATCGCCACGGCGCCGGCGGGCGATGGAGGGTTCGGCTACGACCCCGTCTTCTACCTTCCCCGCTTGCGCAGGACCATGGCCCAGGTCCCCGCCCAAATCAAGAACCGGATCAGCCACCGGGCCCGCGCCCTGCGGATCATGGCTCCGCTTCTTCTGAGGACCTTCCCCGAGTTGAGCGCCTGAGAGAGCGCCGGGTTGGGACTTAGTTTGAATTTCTGTTCCCGTATGTTTCCAGGCTCTATAATAACACCCCGTACAAGCGGGCGGATTATCTGGACCGGGTATGCATGCCTGGTAGCTTTGTTGTCCGCCCTGTATTTCGGCAGTTTGAAAGACCACCTGCTCAGCATGGACGACCATGAGGCCTTTGGGGACAACATCGCCATCGGAGAAGACTTCTCCTACTTCTTCTCCGCTCAAAAGCAGCAGCCCTCCGGCCGGCCTGTGGCCGAGCTGGTCAAGTTCGGTGCCTACCTCGTCTGGGGCAACGACCCCGGATTCTTCCACCTTCTGGTTGTTGCCTGCCATGCCCTGGTGGCCATCTTTGTGGCTCGCCTGGCCTGGGGCCTGGGCTTGAGCCTGAGATCGAGTCTTTTGGGCGGACTGCTCTTTCTGGTAAACGTCGCCCACTTCCAGGCGGTCCATTGGATACAGGCCATCGAGTACCCTCTTGCCCTGATAGGGGGCCTCGGGGCCCTCCTCTGCTATCTGAGCTACCTGTCCACCCGGAAGATACCCTACCTGCTTGGATTCTACGGCGGGGTGCTCATCAGCATCCTGGCTCTTTCAGCGATGGCCTTCCTATGGCCCTTCTGCCTCTACCTTGCCTGGTTGCGGAGCTGCAGGCTCAAAACGGCAGCTCGCCATCTTCTGCCACTTCTCTTCCTGATAGCCCTGGAACTGGCCTTTATCGTCGCCATCACCCCAAGAGAAAACAGTACGTGGCGGGCATTCAGCCATTACCTGGAGAACGATCTTTTCATCTACGTTTCAGGAATGGGAAGCCTTCTTCTGTGGATGTTGAGCCGGATGATCACCACGGCCCACTGGCTCCCCGTTCGCCTCTACGAGCAACAACCATGGGAACTCTGGGTCGGAGTCGCGGTACTGGCAGCCCTCGCCCTGCTCATCTACAGGAAGGGGGTTCCGGAAGCACCGTGCTCGGTGTGGATTCTGATGTCCGTGCTCCCCTTTCTCCCCTTGACCGATTCGATCATCCTCGGGCGACCGGAAGGCCCCTCGCGCTATCTGTACCCGGCTACGGTCGGCTCGTCGCTGCTGCTTTCTTGGGGCCTCGAAGCGGTGAATCTGCGGCTGCGCCCCTGGGGCCGCTATCTCTACCCGGGGATGGCAGGCGCGATTTTCATCTCGAGTTATTTCTCCTTGAAGGAGGCCGAAGCTCCATCCCTGTACAGCCAGGCCAGGAACTATATCGCCCGGGGAGACATCGAGACCGGAGTCGACCAGTTGAAGCGCGCCATCGCCCAGGGACCAGAAAGCATCAATCTCTACGATGCTTATGTGCGCCTGTGCATGCAGACGCTGGGCACCGACGAGGTCGAGCCCATTCTCCAGGATGCGCTTTCGACGTTCCCCGAGGGTCCTAATCTGCACGTCATCAAGCTGGTGCTCGACTCGATGCAGCCGGACTCCACCATCCAAAGTCAGGCGCAGCGGAAGCTGGATTCTTTAATGAAATCAGGCTCCCATGTAAGAATAGAAGTAGAAACAGGGAATTGGCTCTGGTTCAAAAATCAAAAGGCAGTGGAACAGGCAAGGCAGGTGATAGCACACGCCTACCATAACACGGGCAGGCAATTGGGCAATCGTGGGAAGCCTGAAGGGGCCATCCTGGCCTACCGGCGCGCGCTGGAGTTCAGCCCCAGGATGAAAACTTACGAGGCCCTCGCGGCGGTGTTGGTCGAGGCGGGATTAAAGGAAGAAGCGGCCTTGACCGCCTTAGATGCGGTCAAGCGCAACTCCCAGGCTTCCAGTGGTCTTCAAATTGCCGCATCCAATGTCCTGCTGGCTTCAGGTAAATTGGACGAGGCCATCGCCATGTGCCACAAGGCCATGAGCCAAGAGCCGACCCTGAAGCAGGTCCAGGCGGTTTTCACTCTCTATAGGGAAATAATGAATGGTGACTTCCAGGGGGTAAGCAGTGCCTCCTATACAAAAATAGGGCTGGACTTCGGGCGGGAGGGCGCGTTGGACGAGTCTATCGGGGCTTGCCTGCGGGCGCTGGAAGAGGAAGGGGACAACAGCCGTGCCCGGTTCAATCTGGGGTTGGCCTACCTGGCCAAGGGAGAGGTGAAGGAGGCGGAGAGGGCCTATGCGGCGGCCATGGGGAAGTTCGGCCAGGCAGGTGAAGAAAGGGCCTATGCGGCAGAGGCTCTCCATGGTCTCATCTCACGGGGGATTCAGGTTGAGGCCGCCCGGAATATTCTCGAGACCTACTGGCCCGGTCAATAGACGAACTCAATGAAGCGGTGAGCGGCATCCCTCGCTTCCGGCGTCCGTGGTTGCCCGGGCCGGATTGGAGGAGCCCGGTCCCAACCTTTATATTTTCCTGAATGATCTTCGGACCGTTTACGCAGTACGTCCTCCCCCACAAAAAACGCATCATCGCAGGATTGGCGGCGATTGCCGCGGGCCAGGCGGCCACCTCCTGGATCCCTTTGCTCGTGGGCGAGGCGGTGAACTCCATAGACCTGGACGCCGGCTCCAGGGAGGAGGTCCTCGGCGGCATCCACCTCTACGTCGCCTGGATCCTCGGCCTCGCCCTGGTGGTGGCCGCGGCCAACCACGGCATGCGCCGCCTCCTGGGCGGGGCCGCCATCCGCATCGAGTACGACATCCGCGCCGCCTACTTCGCCCACCTGCTGACCCTGCCCCTGTCCTTCTACCAGCGCCACCGCACCGGCGACCTGATGGCGCGGGCGACCAACGATCTCAACGCCGTCTGCGTCTTCTTCATGTACGGCCTGCGCGGCCTCGCCGAGATGTCCCTGATTTTCGTCTTCAGCATCGTGCTCATGTGCTTCATCGACTGGAAGCTGGCGCTGCTGGTGCTGCTGCCCCTTCCCCTCTTCGGCGTCGTCATCCTGCGCATGGCCTCCCTGGTGCACAACCGCTTCCGCGCCATCCAGGATTTCTTCGGGCGCCTGAGCAACTTCATTCAGGAGAACCTGGCCGGCATCCGCATCGTCAAGGCCTACGCCCAGGGCGGTGCCCAGACCGCCGCTTTCGAGGGCCTCAACCAGACCTACCTGGAGAGGAACTACCGCCTCGCCCACACCCACGCCATCTACTACCCTCTCACCTACCTGGTGGCCTCGGTCGCCCTGGGCCTGAACCTGTGGTTCGGTGGCGAGGCGGTCATCGGCGGGCAGCTCTCCATCGGCGAGTTCGTCGCCTTCAACGGCTACCTGACCCTGCTCATCCGTCCCATCGCCTACATGGGCTGGGCGATCGACCGCTCGCAGCGTGCCCTGGTGGCCATCCGCCGCATCAACGAGGTCATGGCGGTGCGCCCCGAAATCAGGGACCGCAGGGTTGGGCCGCCCCGGGGCGACATCGGCGGCCACGTCCAGTTCCGCAACCTCAGCTTCAGCTACGGCGACAACCCCGTGCTCCAGGGCATCGACCTGGACATCCCGGCGGGCTCCACCCTGGGCGTCGTCGGCCGCGTGGGCTCGGGAAAGACCACCCTGGCGCGCCTGGTCCCGCGCCTGATCGAGGCCGGCCCGGGCCAGCTCCTGATCGACGGCACTCCGGTGGAGGACTGGCCCCTGGAGCAGTTGCGCCGGTCCATCGGCTACGTCTCCCAGACGCCCTTCCTGTTCTCCAACACCATCAGGGCCAACCTGGCCTACGGGGCGGAGGATCCCCGGCCCGGGGAGATCGCCGCCGCCGCCGAGCAGGCCCAGCTCACCAAGGACGTGGATACCTTCGATGACGGCTTCGACACCCTGATCGGCGAGCGCGGGGTCACCCTCTCGGGCGGGCAGAAACAGCGGTCCACCCTGGCCCGGGCCCTGCTCAGGAGGCCGAGCATCCTGATCCTCGACGACGCCCTGGCCGCGGTGGACACCCAGACCGAGGAGGCCATCCTGGGCCACCTCGGCAATGCGGTGAAAGGCTGCACCGCCATCATCATCGCCCATCGCATCTCCACCCTGCGCCACGCCGACCGCATCGTCGTGCTCGACGCCGGGCGCATCGTCGAGCAGGGGAACCACCGCGAGCTTGTGGCCCGGGGAGGCTTCTACGCCGACCTTTTCCAGCGCCAGCAACTGGCGGCCGAGCTGGAGGCCCTTTGAGCGCCGAGCTGCACCAGGAAGAGGAGATCCAGCACCGCTCCTTCGAGCCCAGGCTGCTGTGGCGGCTGCTGCTATACCTCAAGCCTTACTCCGCGCGTGTCATCCTCGCCCTCGGGCTCATCATCCTCGCCGCCGGCGTCAGCCAGCTCGGCCCGCGCCTGACCCAGGTGGCGGTGGACGACCACATCATGGCGGGTGACCTGGATGGGCTCAAGTGGATACTCCTGCTGTTCTTCGCCAGCATCGGGGCCCAGTACCTGTTCCAGTACGGCCAGACCCTGGTCACCGAGATGACCGGGCAACTGGTGATGCGCGATTTGCGCCGGCAGATCTTCGCCCATCTGCAGCGCCTGCCCATGCGCTACTTTGACCGCACCCCTTTGGGCCGGGTCATGACCCGCACCACCAACGATGTGGAGGCGCTCAACGAGTTCTTCACCGAGGGAGTTGTCTCGGTCTTCATGGACTTCTTCACCCTGATCGCCATCATCGCCTTCATGGCCCACATGGACCTGGAGCTCACCCTGGTCTCCTGCACCGTCATTCCCGTCCTCTTCGTCGCCACATTCTACCTCCAGGGCCTGGCCATGCGCGCCTTCCGCGAGCTGCGCCTGCGCCTGGCGCGGCTCAACGCCTATCTCCAGGAGAACATCAGCGGCATGGAGGTGGTCCAGCTCTTCAACCGCCAGGAGCGCAACCTCAGGGACTTCGACCGCGAGCACCTGCCCTACCGCAACGCCGAGGGCAAGGAGGTGTTCTACTACGCCCTGTTCTTCCCCTTCACCGAGTTCGTCGGATCCCTGGGCATGGCCCTGATCATCTGGTTCGGCGCCATCTCCATCCTCGACGCCCGCATCGAGCTGGGGGTGCTGGTGGCCTTCCTGCAGTACATCCGGCGCTTCTTCAGGCCCATCATGGACATCAACGACCGCTACGCCCTGCTGCAGAGCGCCATGGCCGCCTCCGAGCGCATCTTCGAGCTGCTCGACACCGCCCCCGAGCCCCAGGGCGGCCCCAGGCGCGCTTCCGTTCCGTCGCAGCAGGGCAGCGTCGAGTTCCGCCGCGTATCCTTCAAGTACGACCCCCATGCCGAGGACTACGTGCTCAAGGACGTCTCGTTCAAGGTCAGGGCGGGACAGAGCCTGGCCCTGGTGGGCGCGACGGGATCGGGAAAGACCACCATCGTCAACCTGATCTGCCGCTTCTACGACATCCAGGAGGGGTCCATCCTGGTGGACGGCCGCGACGTGCGCCAGTGGAACGTGGAGGACCTGCGCCGCCGCATCAGCATCGTGCAGCAGGACGTCTTCCTGTTCTCGGGGGACATCGGCAGCAACATCCGCCTGGGCAACGAGGACATCGGCGCGGACCAGGTGGAGGCGGCGGTGAGCTACGTCAACGCCGACCGCCTGGTGAACCGCCTGCCCCGGAGGCTGGCACACCCGGTGGCCGAAGGAGGCTCCACCCTCTCCGCCGGGGAGCGCCAGCTTTTGTCCTTCGCCCGCGCCCTGGCCTTCGACCCGGAGATCCTCGTCCTCGACGAGGCCACCTCCAGCATCGACACGGAGACCGAGCAGCTCATCCAGGAGGCCACCACCCGCCTCATGCGCAACAGAACATCCATCGTCATCGCCCACCGCCTCTCCACCATCCGCAGCGCCGACCACATCCTGGTGCTGCACCACGGCGAGATCCGCGAGCAGGGCCAGCACGAGGAGCTCGTTCGGCGGGACGGCATCTACGCCCGTCTCCACCGCCTGCACTACGGCAGGGGCAACGGCCCGGCGCCTTCCTAGCACCCGGTCGGAAAGCCTTGGCCGTCCCGCGCCTGTACCCCTCCATCCAACCGCAACGACCGCCCAAAGATGCGCTTCGATCCAGGAAATCCCCCCTCCCCATCGCGCGGTCAGCGACGGGGGCCGTCCCGGCGGTCATAGGTTTCCCGGTACAGGACGACCCGATTCAGTTGCAGGTCGACGGGACCGTCGTAGTGCAGCAGGACGCCCACGTCCCCGGGCTCGGGAAGGACGAAGCGCAACTGGCTGGCCCGGTGGCCGGCGCCTGGAATGGAAAGCCACCAGGGCGGGTGGATGCCTTCCTGCAGGGGCCGGCGGTAGTCGGGGCTGTTTACCGTCGACCATCCACGGGGTTTGAGGCCGAACCAGAGGTTGGCCGTTTCCTTGAAACCATCTCCTGAGTCGGGGCCGGTGGAGTAGGCCGCGGTCCTGATCGGGGCAGGGAGGCGCTCGAAAAAGCGGGCGAAGGTGGATCCCTCCAGGTCGAAGCGGACCCGGTACAGGCCTGGATCCAATCCGGTAAAAACGACCGCGGCTTTCAGGGGACGCCCCTGCCAATGGTGCTCAAAATGGCGCATCTCGGTCAGTTGCGGTTCGATCCGCAAGGGAAGAAAGCTACCCTGGATCCCATCGAGATCCAGCTCGCCGTGTCCCGAAAAGTCGGTGTAGACATAGTAAATGGCCGGCTCTTGCACCGCGAAGGTTATCGAGTAATCGCCCCTGACCTTTCCGCCGATCAGAGGATAGCTGGAGCGTGAGTTCCACGGGCTCACCACCTGTACCGTGTAGCGGGATAAAATAATCAGATGGCCCGAAACCTGGCCGGCGGGCGGCTCGACCCGCAGGCCCGGGAAGGACAGCCGGTAGACTCCAGGGTGGGGAGCACCCAGAACCGGGATGCTCATAACCGAAAAGTTGACCAGCCCGCTCGAGGCCGCTCCAGGCCGGGCCCGGAGGCGGCCGTCGACTCGAGCCGCCTCCGTCATGCGGAGGGAGACGTTGAACGGCACAGGCGCGATCCCGGTGCCGGTTTCTATGGATGACAAGCGGGCCATGTAGGGCGACAGGCTCTTCGACAGCCGGGCGCCGAGTTCTTCACTCCGGCTCCACAGGAAGGGCGCCAGGGCCGCCGCGGCGATGATGGCCCAGCGCCGACCGGGATGGCGGGGACGCAAAAACAGGGAGGCCGTCAGCAGCCCCCAGAAGGCCATGTCGAGCAGCGGAATATCGTCCCTGCCCGGCGCGAAGAAGTGCTGGTGCAGCGGATAGAAGTGGTTGATGGAACGGGCGAGCAGGCTGTGATCCTTGAAACTATTCTCGGTCAGTCTAACGGTGTCGAACACGCCCTCCATGCTGACCGCCAGGGCCAGTGCCGCAAGGAAGGCGGTGGCGGCCGAGCGCAGCAGCAGCGGCAGACCCCAGGCCAGCCCCAGCCCCAGCACCGGCAGCGCGGTCACCAAAAAGCGGGCCGGAAGGCCGAAACCGAACTCCCAGATGGGGTGCAGGCCGTTGACCGCGGCGGTGGCTGCGTAGATTCCAGCGGCGACCAGGGCGCGACGGTCGCCCCGGCGCGCCAGGGCCAAAAGGCCCAAGAAGGCGATGAAGTAGATGGGGGAATTGTTGAGGATGCCCTTGCTCGCCTGCAGCCAGTGGCCCGGGAGGGAGATGCCCCAGGTGGACAGGTCGAGCGCGCCTTCGTCCCAGGCGTTGCCCGGGCGGAACGGCCCCATCCAGTCCCCGCTGAAGGCGAAGTTGAAGGCGAGGTGGGCCCAGAGGGCGGCGGCGGCGGCGAGGCCGACGACGGCAAGGGCGAGGCGGCGGCGCGGTCCGTGCCAGGCCTGCAGCAGCACGACCGCGCCGCAGAGCAGGGCCAGGGGAACGTAGCGCGGATGGAGGAAGGGCAGACAGCCCAGCAACAAGGTCAGGCTGCCGAGGCGCTTCACCTCCCAGCGTCCCCATGAGCGGTAGGAGCCTCCCGGCAGCTGCCAGTGGGCGAGGGGCACCAGAGCGACCAGGACGATGAGCAGGGCCGGAACCTCGGGATAGAGCTGGTTGGTGTAGTTGAAAAAGGGCCCGGTGAGGGCCATGACGGCGGTGGCCAGAAGGGCGGCCCAGGGCTCGGCGCCCAGTCGCGTCAGATAGAGAAAGAACAGAGGGACGCAGAGACTGGCCCACAGCGCCATGAGCAGGGCCGCGGCCAGGCGCGGGTTCTCCCAGCGCTCCAGCCCCCACCAGTAGGCCGGCACCAGAGCTACGGAGAGACCGATGGGATGCACCGAGTGGACCTTGCCCTCGGGGGAGGCCGGTGCTTTGTGGACCGCGAACTCGGTGACGTGGAACTCGTCGGTATATCCTTCCTCCAGGTTGTTGGCCAGGTCCATGTCGCCGTCGTGGAGCAGGCTCTGGGTGACCCTCAGGTAGTGGCTTTCGTCGCCGTGGAGCATGGTGATCTGGCAGAAATAGAGGGCGTACAGGAGGTAGAGCGGCAGGAACAGTATCAGAAGGCCTGCCGCCGCGCACCGGATGGGAAAGGCCCCCCGACAGCCGGCAGGCGGCAGGTGGACATAGCCCAGAAAGATCAGGGCCACCGCCCACAATGCGTGGGGCGACCACAGCAGAGTCAGGAAGGGGAAGAGATAGACCGGCGCGTCCCAGAGGGCGAGAAGGCGCAGGGCCAGCAAGGCGGCGGTCAGCAGCGTCGCCCGTTGCAGGCGCTCCTGGAGTTGGGGACTCCCGCCGCAGCGGTGGCGCAGCCAGGCCAGAACCAGCCCCGCGGCGGCGACGGCCGCCGGGAACAGGGGTAGCTGCGGGCGGTAGGACCCTGCCCTCACCGCCAGGCGAAGCTGGTCGGTCGCCGCCGCAACGAGGGGCTCGAAGCCGGAGAGGGCCAGCCAGAGGCAGAGGAGGACCAGCGCCAGCCCCAGGTCGAGTCCGAAGGAGCGGGGGCCCGGCCGCAGGAAGCGGCAGACGGATTGGAGAGGCACCATGGAAATGCCTAAATGACTGCCGGTGGGCCCCGGAAATTGGTGGATGGACACGGAGGCGGGGCGGGCCCCTCAGTGGGTGGACATGTAGTCGTCGAAGTCGAGCACCGCGCCCTGCTCCGACGAGTCGCCGAGGGCGTTGATCAGCCCGACCGTGGCCAGGTTGCGGGGGCCCGAGAAGGGAGGCTCGACACCCACCACCACGTAGTCGCGGAAGCCGTCGAGCAGGGTCTCCTCGGGTTCGGGGCCTTCGTCCAGCGGCACGGTCTCGTCGGCGTCGGCCCCGGGGCGGCGGACCACCAACCCTCCCGAGGCCACCTCCACCGAACCCCTCTCGCAGTCCAGACGCAGGATCGACCCGCCCTTGTGGGTGGCGAAGGTGCACTGGAATGAGAAGGTGGTGCCGTCGTCGAACTCAATCCACCCATGGATGGCGCCGCCGCCCTTGTAGGGGCTCCACGGCGGGTTGAAGCTGTGGCAGAAGAGGCGCCTGGGCTCGGCGTCGAGGAGGTGGCGGAGCTGGTCGAAGTCGTGGATGCCGCGCTCCCACAAATAGGCGTGGCGGTCCGTCCCCGAGTGGTGCACCCGGGGCCGCCAGCCGTACTTGGCCATCTGGCCGAAGCAGGGCTTGCCGAGATCGCCGCTGCGCAGCAAGCGGCGCAGGGTGAGGAGCGGCGGGTAGTAGCGCGCATTCTGGGCGACGGCCACCTTGAGGCCGCGCGCCTCCGCTTCCGAGACTATGAGGCGCGCCTCGCCCAGGTTTTTGGTGAAGGGCTTCTCCACCAGCACGTGCTTGCCGGCGCGGACCGCCTCCAGGCACTGGCCGGCGTGGAGGTCGGGGGGCGTGATGACCACCACCGCGTCCGCCTCCACCTTCTTCAACGCCTCGGACAGGGAGGAGAAGCAGGCCTCCTCGCCGAGGCCAGAAGTCTGCCGCGCCTCGGCAAGGTTTTCGGCGCTCACGTCCACCAGGGCCGCGGCCTCGAAGTCTAGGCGGTCTCGAGTGGAGTTCAGGGGCCAGCGGCCCCGGCCTCCCACGCCCAGGTGAATTGTGCGAATGGTCAAGGCTTCTCGCCCCCTTCGTCCAGAAGGAGGCTGCACAGCCAGATGCCGGCCATGAACCCGATGAAAATGCCCAGCGTCAAACGGGTCATTTCTCTTCCTCCACCACCGCCTCGCGCGGATGCATGACGGCCTGCAGCTCGGCCTCCTGGGTCTTGAGCTCGGCCTTGAGCCCTTCGATGCGCTTCTGGAACTCAGCCAGCTTGTCGCCGCCCAGGCTTTTGCCCGCCTCCATCCTGGTGTAGACCTCTTCACCCAGGGCGGCGTAGGCCGTGCGCAGACGCCGCCGCGTCAACGCTATGTCGGCGCGCACCTTGAGCGCCTGACCCAGGATCCGTCCGCGTTCCGCCACGTCGGTCAGGCCTTCCCTGAGGGTATCCCTTATCTGCTTCTTGGACAACATGCCCAACCTCCTTTTCCTTCCAGCGAATCTTTCCCGTAGGGCGGCGCCTTCCCGGAGTTTTCCGGGGCGCCGCACCGGACCTATTCAGGTCGACTACCGAATATACGAAAATATCCCCTTTAATTTGAATTTATTCTCCCTGCTGTCTATTTTCTGACCATTCCGGACCTGTTCCAATCCTTCCTCGCAGCACCCAACCCTCAAGGTGACGCCCCCATGCCCAAGGTACTGGACCAGCCTTCCCACAGCCTCAAGGAATTCCGCATCCTGCCGGGCCACACCGCCGCCGACGGCAGCGCTCCCAACGTCTCCCTCGAGACCCGGCTGTGCCGCTCGGGCGCAGGCTTCATCCGCCTCCACACCCCTTTCGTCAGCGCCGCCATGCAGGCCGTCACCGGCACCGAAATGGCCGTTGCCGCGGCGCAGCTTGGCGGCATCGGCATTCTGCCGGTGAGCCAGACCATCGAGGAACAGTGCGCCAAGATCCACCGAGTCAAGCGCTTCAAGGCCGGCTTTCAGACCAACATCAAGACCGTTGCCCCGGAACAGACCATCGGCGCCGTCACCCGAATCATCGACGAGACCGGATACACCACCTTCCCGGTGACCGACAGCGGCCGCTTCCAGGGCAAGCTGCTGGGGATCATCACCGACAAGGACTTCGACGTGCGCCGCGACCAGGAGCGCAAGGTGCGCGAGCGCATGAAGACCGACGTTCAGACCGGGGTGGACCTGGGCGATCTCAAGGAAGCCAACGAGCTGATGATCAAATTCGGCCGCGGCGTCCTGCCCATCGTCTCCGCCGACGGCGTCCTGCAGTCGGTGGTCTTCAAGAAGGACCTGGACAAGCATCTCATGCACCCCAACGAGTCCATCGACGCCCAGAAGCGCCTGCTGGTGGGGGCGGCCGTATCCACCCACCCGGAGGACCGCGACCGCGTCCGCGCCCTGGTGGAGTGCGAGGTGGACGCCCTGGTCATCGACGCCTCCGACGGGCATACCGAGTTCCAGGGCCAGATGCTGGAGTGGATCAAGGGGAACTTCCCGGTGCCGGTGGTGGGAGGCAACGTGGTCACGGCGGCCGGCTTCCGATTCCTGGTCGAGGCCGGGGCCGACGCGGTCAAGGTGGGCATGGGCATCGGGTCAGGCTGCACCACCCAGGAGATCAAGTCCACCGGCCGCGGCCAGGCCACCGCCCTGCTGGAGATCGGCAGGGCGCGGGACGAGCTGGCCGGCAGCGAGGACCGCTACGTCCCCCTGATCGCCGACGGCGGCATCAGCAGTCCGGCCGAGATGTCCGTCGCCCTGGCCCTCGGCGCCGATGCCCTGATGCTGGGCAACTTCTTCGCGCGCTACACCGAGAGCGAGGGCAACCTGGTGCGCAACGCCGCCGGGGAGATCGTCAAGGAGTACTGGATGGAAGGCAGCGCCAGGGCGCGCAACTTCCGCCGCTACGCCCAGCTTAAGAACCTCTTCTTCGAGGAAGGCATCACCGGCTACGTGCCCCACATGGGCTCCATCTACGAGAAGCTGCCGGTGGTGCTGCAGATCCTCAGCGCCACCCTGGCCACCACCGGCTGCCGCAGCATCGACGAGCTGCACCGCCAGGCGGTGCTGGAGATGCAGTCACCCACCGCCCTGCAGGACAGCCAGGTCCACGACATGGTGCCGGTCAACATCGACCAGCGCATCCTTTGATGAAGATCGGCTACACCACCTGGGGCATGCCCGACCTTCCAATCGACGCGGCCCTGGAGCACCTTGCCCGGCTCGGCTTCACCGGGGTCGAGCCCACCGTCATCCCGGGCTACACCACCGAGCTGGACACTCTCGACCCGGGCGAGCGGCACCGCATTCGCCGGCTCTTCGACCACCACAGCCTCGACATGCCGGCGGTGGCCGGCCATCGCTCCCTGCTCGAGAGGGACCCCGGGCTGCACGCCGAGAACTGGCGGCGCCTGCGCGGGACCGTGGAGTTGTGTGCGGACTGGGGCCGCGGCGGGGGAGTCCCCGTCCTGGACACCACCCTGGGAGGAAGGCCGCCAGACTGGGACGGAAGCGAAGACTTCGTTCTGGAGCGCCTCGGGGAACTGGTGGACTACGGCGCCGGGCGCGGGGTCACCATCGCCGTCGAACCCCACGTGGGCTCGGCCCTCGACCTGCCCTCCAAGGCCCTGTGGCTGCTGCGCCGCATCGACTCACCCTACCTCAAGCTCAACTTCGACATCAGCCACTTCGACGTCCTCGGCCTGCCCGTGGCGGAGACCGTCGCCGCCCTGGCCCCGCACTCGGCTCACACCCACGTCAAGGACCAGCGCGGACGCGCTCCCGGCCACGAGTTTCTCATCCCGGGGGAGGGCCCCTTCGACTTTGTCAGCTTTCTCGAGGAGATGGGAAAGGCGGGGTACGAAGGGTACATCACCGCGGAGGTGAGCATGATGGTGCAGCAACGCCCCGGGTACGACCCGCTGGCCGCCGCGGCGCTGACCTTCCAGACCCTGGATCGGGCCTTCGCTCGGGCCGGCATCTCCCGTTGAAGACCTTCCAAATTCAACTTGAACGCCATTCCGTCGGCCAGGCGGCGGCCTGGTGCCTGCTTGCACGATTCCGCGTGAACCCGGCTGCCGCCGCAGCCATACCCTAGTCCAGCGGAAGCTCCACCCGGCCGCCGGTGGCCATGCTCAGGTTCACCGCCTCGGTGAACTCCATGTACTTTATCCCGTCGGCGAAACTGGTGTGGGTCACGGGCTTGCCCTCGAGGACGGCCTCGGCGAACTCCTCCTCCACGCGCCATCCCCCCCGCTTCTCCTCGGGGACCTCCAGCGCGCGCCAGGAGTCGTCGCCGGCCTCCGCCACCCAGGCGGATTCCCCTTCGAGCTTGAATCCCCCCCTGGTGCCGTGCATCTCGATGGAGTCGCCGATCCCCAGGCGGGCCACGCTGCTGATGTGGTAGACGGCGGTGGCGCCGCTCTCCAGCTCGGCGATGATCGCCAGACTCTCGGGCACGTCGGCGCGGGCGCGGGCGCCGGTCTCGGGGTCCACCCGTTCCGTGGTGATAGTCCTGCCGCGGGCGGTCACCGCCTTCTCGTGGCCGGCATAGCGCCGCACCGTCTCGTTGAAGATCCCCATGCTCATGATGTTCAACCCGGAGAGGTCGCGGCGCTGGCGCCAGTGCAGCGGCGCCTGCGGATCGTAGCCTCCGGTGAGGGCGTTGACGTTTATCTCCAGGAAATCGCCGAAAACCTCCCCGGCCACCATCTCCAGGATAGTGGCCTCGTACTCCAGCCACATGGGAGCGGGCACGATCATGGCCACCCGGTCGCTCTGCTCCGAGGCCGCGTACATCCGGCGCGCTTCCTCCAGGTTCATGGCCATGCGCGCCTCGGTGAGAATGTGCTTGCCCGCCTTCAGGGTCTCCAGGGTGATGGGACAGTGCATGTAGGGCCAGGTCCCCACGCACACCGCGTCGACCCCGTCGCTGTTGACCAGCTCCTTCCAATCATCGAAGACCCGCCCGATGCCGAACTCGTCGGCCACCTTCTGCGCCGATTGCCGCGAGCGGTTGCACACCGCCACCACCTCGACCCCGTCGATCTTCTGAAACCCGGGAATGTGGCGGCTGCGAGTATTGGCGCCGGCCCCCACGATGCCGATTCGCAATGCCATGAAAAGCTCCTTCCTGTTGCAGGTGTCGCGTTCGATGCCCGGTCATTTGCGTTCGGTAATTGTACCCGGCCCCATTTCCCATGTCAACCTGCCGGGCCCGGCCGCGTTGACGCACGCCCGCGCGCAATTATCTTTGGGGTTCATGGACCAGATCAGAAAGTCCTTCACCCACAAGCACAGCAAGCGCCTCACCCAGATGGTCGCCTGCGGCGGCTGAGCATCCAAGCTCAGCCCCGGGGAACTGGGGCGGGTCCTGGCCGGGTTGCCGGAGAATACAGATCCCGACCTGCTGGTCGGCTACGGCCTCGCCGACGACGGCGGGGTCTACCGCATCGGCCCCAACCAGGCCCTGGTCCAGACGGTGGACTTCTTCACCCCCATCGTCGACGATCCCTTCGTCTTCGGCGCCATCGCCGCGGCGAACTCCCTCAGCGACATCTACGCCATGGGCGGGCGGCCCCTGACCGCGCTCAACATCGCCGGCTTTCCCAACGATGAACTGGAGCCCGAGGTCCTCAACCAGATCTTGCGCGGCGGCCACTCCAAGGTGGAGGAAGCCGGAGCGGTCCTCCTCGGCGGCCACACGGTCCAGGACCCGGAGCTCAAGTACGGCCTTGCCGCCACCGGCCTGGTCCACCCCGACGCCGTCCTCACCAACGCCGGCGCCCGCCCCGGCGACCGCCTCGTCCTCACCAAGAAGCTGGGCACCGGCCTCATCGCCAACGCCTTCAAGGCCGGCGCCATCGGCGAAGACGACATGGAGGAAGCGGTGGCCTCCATGAGCGCCCTCAACGCTGCGGCGGCGGAGCAGGCCCAGGCCATCGGGGTGAACGCCTGCACCGACATCACCGGGTTCGGCCTCCTCGGCCACGCCAGCGAGATGGCTGCGGCCAGCAAGGTCTCCCTGGTCTTCGACGCGCTCCAGGTGCCCGCCATGGAGCTGGCACTGGAGCTGGGCGCGAAAGGTCCGCTGACGGGGGGCTCCAGGGACAACCAGGACTACCTGCAGGAGCTCGTCACCGTCGCCGCCCCGGTCCCCCCGGCGCGCGCCAACGCGATGTTCGACGCCCAGACCTCGGGCGGGCTGCTCGTCGCCGTGGCTCCCCGAAAGGCCGATCTCCTGCTCGAGTCGCTGCACCGCTATGGCGTCCCCGACGCCGCCATCGTCGGCGCGGCGGCGGCGGAAGACCCGGGCAGGATCCTGGTGAGGGCCTGAGGGACTAGGGGCGGAAAAGAGGGGAATTCTGCCCCTTCGTGGTCACTTGAACTACTTGAACTTCAGAATATAGGTATCGGGGTCGGGAACGATGTGAACGATCTCGAATCGGTCCATACGGGCATTGACGGCGGGAACGAGAAACTCGGGGGTGGAGCGGAATCCGAGCTGATCGACGACAACGATTTTTATTCCCTTTTGTTGGAAGTCGGCGAGCACCTCCTCAGGCCCCTTCCATATGTAGCCCGCTGCTTTGCGGTGGGAAATCGCGTTCATTAGAAAGGGCTTGCGGCAGGCTACTTTGGCCTGCGGATCGGTGTTGTCTCTGATCCACTCGGCGGCGGCAAAATAGTTGCCGTAGCTGGCAGGAAGCTCCCCCATGCGGCCGGCGAGGTCCCTGGTGGCAAGGATGTTGGCGGCGAAGGGGACGAGGAACAGGAGCGCCATTCCGGGCTGAGGGGACTTCACCCCGATCCAGCGGACGACCCTCTGCAGCAGCTCGGCGGAGCTGGTGAGCATGGCGAAGAACAGGAGGGGAACGGCCGGAACGAGAAAGCGCGTGTCGGTCCAGACCACCGGCCAGAGGATGCAGAGGCCCAGGTAGCAGGCCAGATACACCGCCGGCAACTGCCGTCTCGCCAGCCCTGAAACCAGGGCGTAGAGCACAAGGCCGGAGATGGCGAGGCCGACGAACGGGTTGCCGCCGGCAAGACCAGGAAACAGAATATCGGGGATGATGTAGAGGCCGTAGAGTTCCAGGTTGGCGGCGATTCGTTCGGCCAGGGCCGCGAAGGTGAGCGCTCCAAGGTGCGGGCGGTAGGGGTTTATGCTCAGGAGCTGATCGATATAGGGGTTGCCTCCGTGTGCCGCGTTGCGCAGGTGCCAGGGCAGGGCGAGGAGGAAGCTGCCGACGGCCACCAGTCCTGCTTGTCTCCACCTTCTGTGCAGGAGAAGAAAGAAGATGGCCGCGCCAATGAGGACGATCCCCGCGCTGCGCACGTAGTAGGCGGCCATGACGGCGACGGTCGCAAGGGCCAGCGCGGAAAACGCCTTCGACTCCTGCGCCCGCTGCAGGAGCAGGAGGGCCGGAAGGGAAAACGCCAGGTATGGAATCTCTGACATGACCTGGTGCGAGTAGTCCAGGAGGGGAGGGGAAAGGAGGCACAGCGCGGTCACCCCGAGGGCGATGGGGGCACTAGCCCAGCGGCGGGCGAACAGGTAGACGAGGGGGATGGATGCGGCGTAGAGTAGAATGACCAGGCCCTTGAGGGCAGCGAGATGGCCTGGAAAGATGAGATGGACGACGGCGAGAAGAAGGGGGAACCCGAAGGGGTACTTGATATGGGGCTTGGGCTCGTCCCCTATGGTCGAGGCCAGCCCATGGCCTTCGGCGAGGGACCGTCCCAGGTTGATGAACTGGGCGTTGTCCCCAGTGAGGGAGAGGTTGGCGTCGAAGAGGAGCAGACCCATTAGCAGCCCGGCCATGCCCAGCACTGGAAGGAACCAGGACCTGTTTTCGTGCCGGGTCAAGTCGAGGAATGGGGAGGAAGCAGGCGGTGGCCCCGCCTCCTGGCCCTTCTGTCTTCGGCGCTTTCTATTCATGGATGGATGCCACGAGCAGGCCTGCCTTAGTATAGGGGTTCGGGTGGAGGCAGGCAAAATCGGGGAGGGGAGCGGCAAACTCCCCGAACTGACCTCTGGCGAGAAGAAATAAACCTCAATGGCCATAGTATCGACCTCCATCCGGTGATGCGAGATTGAATCCAGCCTCCCAACCCCCAACCCGCGGAGAGAGCGGCCGGGAAGTGCCGCCTGCAAGCTCTAGGCGTCCCTTTCCCACCTTGTGGATGCTGCTTTTCTGGGCCGGGACCTGCGTCTGCATGCAGTACGTGACGGTGGAAAAGTTCGCGATCTTCCCTCCCGCGAAAACCTACGGTACACTGGTAAATTTCATAGGCCACGCCGCCCAGAAAATTTCCTTCGACGCCCTCGACGCCGTCCTCTTCGCCCTCTTCCTCATCTCCACCACGCTCCTGCTCTACAACGAGTGGCGCCGGCGGGTCCTCAGCGACTTTCTCCAGCACTGTTTCGCCAGCCCGACCAGGACCGTGTTGCTGCTGGTCTTCTCTTTGCTGGTCTGCATACGCTTCTACTTTTCCGGAGGCGAACTGAGCTGGGCAGCCGACGCCTCCCACCACATCGTCACCTCCTGGCTCGCCGCCGAGGCCATCGCCGCCGGAGAGGCGCCGGTCTGGACCTTCTTCATGGGTACGGGCTCTCCCTACCTGCAGAACTACGGCTTCGCCTTCTTCTACCTGGTGGGGCTGGCCGATTTGGTATTCCGCGATCTCTCCCTGTCGCTGAAGCTGACCATGGCCGCCGGCCACCTGATCTCCGGGCTCGGAATGTACTTTCTGGTTACCGGCATCTGCGGTTCGCGCCGCGCCGGATTCGTCGCCGGGCTGGGCTACGCCCTGTGCTTCTGGCACACCCAGCAGGTTCTCATCATGGGCCGCCTGTCCCTGTCCCTTTTCTATGCCGTGCTGCCCTGGGCCTTCCACTACGTGGAGCGCGTCGCCGCCTCGCCCCGCAGGATGCAGGCCGCCCTCCTTGGCGCAGTCTGCGTGGCCCTGCTCAACTTCACCCACCCCGGCTACGGCACCTACGCCATGGCGCTGCTGGCATGCTACAGCCTGGTGCGCCTGTGGTCCTGCCGGCAGCGCCCGGACACCAGGGCCATTGTGGGCGCCGGTTTTCTTTTCTTCCTCCTCGGCGCCGTTTTTTCGTCCTACCTGAACGCCGGGATGTTTTTCGAGCGCGCTCTTACCAAGCTGCACGAGTTCAACGTCGACCAGTCGGGGGTCCCCGACCCCACCTGGCGGCACCTGCTGGGCTGGTCCAACCTCCGCTTCTGGCTGCTTCCTCCCCAGCCTTATCACTGGTACGGCGGCTACCTGGGGATCTCGCTGGTGCTGCTTACCCTGGGCGGAGGCGCGGTGGCGTTGCGACGGCGAGATGGGAGGCCCGCGTCGTGCTGGGTCTGTCTCGTCCTGGTGGCGCTGGTCATCATCGCCTACCGCTGGCCTCCTCTCGCCGCATTGCCCCTGGTCCATGCCTTCAACGCCTCGCGCTACCTGCTCTTCCTCTCCTTCTTCCTCGCCCTGGCAGCGGGCGCGGGCGCCTACCATCTCCTGTCCCATGGTCCCCGGACCCTGGCGCGCAGCCGTTGGTACACCATACTCCTCCTGGTTCTGATGATCGACCTCTTCCCCACCACCTTCGTGCAGCCCTACTGTAAAGCGGACTACTCGCCCTGCGGTTCACCCAGGGACATTTTCGATCCGGTGGCAGCGGCCTCAGCGCCCTTTTCTCAGCGCGGCGAGCTGCCCAGCTACCAGGCCCAATGGATCGCCACCGGCCTTAACATATTCAGGAGGCAGTCGTGTATGCTCTACGATGGCGCGACGCCGATTGCCGAAGCATTACACCCGGGGGAGCTGCGCACCCTCCAAAGCTTCACCCAACCCTTCACCGACTGGGCCCACGGGCTGTTGGAGAGAATGGAATCGCCCGAGCAACTGACCTCCCACCCACAATACGAATTTTTGCGCGAAGGTCTGTACCTCCTCAACACGCGCTACCTGATCGTGAGCTCCGGGCAAAACAGGTTCGCATCTGTACTTTCACTGGGCCATAGCCCAATCGTGGTCTCCGGGCGCCTGGAAGGCTACGACGATAGTGACACCGGCCCGGGAGCGATATCCGCCCGCATCGGTGCCGATCCCGAGATGGACGAAGCCATGGCCCGGGCCCTGGAGATCATCGCCCGCACCGGCGTGCAGCGGCCGCTGGGGTCTCTCGCCTGCGAGCGCATCCTGGTGCGGGACTTGGAGGGACAGCGCGACCTGGGGACCACCCCCGAGGCGCGGGTCGTCTCCCACGTGGTCCGGCGCCAGGAAGTAGAGATGAAGGTGGAGGTCTCGGCGGACTGCTACGCGCGGCTGGCCTACGCCTACTTCCCCTACCTGCGGGTCAGCGTCGACGGAAAGCCGGTGCGGCCGCTGCAGACCGCCGGCCGCTTCATGGCCCTGCCGCTGGAGGCGGGAGTGCATGAAATCGCCATCGAGGCGAGGCTTTCTCCGCTGCGCCGTGGCCTTCTGGCCCTGTCCGCGGTCTCGCTTGTCATGGCCCTGGCTCTGGTTGTCAGGGAGCACAGGAACACCCGGGCGAACGCTGCCGGACCCGACCCCCAACCGGAAGAGCTGGAGCGCTGATCACCCGCCTTTTGGCTCCGCCGCAGAGTTTTGCCCGCCCCGGAGACCACCGGACACCCTTCGTCCGGGGCTTGCGCATTGCGCGCAATGGTTACTTTTTTTCAATTGCTGGCAGAAATGCTCAGCCACGCCTCGAGAAACGCTTTTTTCAGCCTCCCCATGGCCCGCGGTATCCTGCACTCCCCAGGCATTAGCCATGTTGTCAGCCAAACCACCTTCCATCCTCCTCCTCTTCCTGCTCGCGCCCGCCCTCGCCCACGGCCAGCCTTCTGGTGAAGAAGCGCACGCCGAGCCCCTGTCGAGGAACGACGCCGTTCGCCTGGCATTGGAGCGCAATCCAGAGGTGGAGGCCGCCCGCAACGCCTGGGAAGGCGCCCGCGCCCTGGGGCGTCAGGCCGCCGTCCCGCCCGACCCGGAGTTCGAGTTCGAAGAGCTGCCCAGATTCGGCAGCTCGGGACACCATGGCGAGCACACAATCGGCGTCAGCCAGCGGTTCGAATTTCCCCTGAAGTGGTGGTACCGTCTCCAGGCCGGCCGCCAGCACGCCGAAGCGGCCCGCCTGGCGGTCTTCGAGATGGCCCGGCTCGACCTCGTCCTCCGGGCCAGGACGGCCTATGACCGCATCGCGCTGAACGAGGACCTGCTCCAGCATGCCCGTCAAGACCTCCACCTGGCCCAGAATATTCTGCGCCAGGCCCACATCCGTTTCGAAGCGGGCGACGTGCCGGAGCTTGACGTGCTGCGGGCAAGCGTCGAGGTTGGACGGGCAAGTAACCGCAAGAGAGCGGCGCAAAACGAGCTTTCGGTGGCCAGGGCCGAACTCAATGCCCTCCTGGCACGGCCCCTGCAGACCCCCTTCTCACTGGCCGACAGCCTGGCCTTTCAGCCGGTCGAGGCCGATCTCGACCAACTGAACGAGGCAGCCCTGAGACAGCGGCCCGACCTGGCCGGGGCCGAGCTGCAGTTGAAAGCCCTGCGGAGCCGGCAGGCGGCGGCCACCGCGGCCTATTGGCCGGACCTGAACGCGGGTCTGGCTCTCCAACAACGGCATGGAGGCCACGGGGAGGACTCCTGGCTTTTTCGCATTGGCCTGGAGGTGCCTCTGTGGGCATTCCTGCACCAGCGCGGCGAACGGGCCCTTGCCCAAGCGGAAGCCGTCCGGGCAAGGGCCGAGCGCGACGAGTTGCGCAATCGGATCCTTCTGGAGACGAAAGGAGCTTTCCTCGACCTCGAAACCGCCGCCGAGCAGGTGGCCCTGTTCGAGGACCGGATTCTGCCCGGGGCGGAACGGGCGTTCGAGGTAGCCAGCCGCAGCTACGACGAGGGCAAGTCCACCTACCTGGAGCTGCTCGAAGCCCGCCGCCTCCGGTTAGTGACCCGAGTGGAATACGCCCACGCCCTGTTCGACTACGGCGCCGCCGACGCCGCCCTGGAGCGCGCCGTCGGCGCTCCCCCGCCCACCCATCCCCAAGGAGAATGAGAATGCGAGTCCACATCGCGGTCCTGGGATTCATCGCATTGCAGACGGCTCTTTCGGCCCCGGGAGAGCGTGCTGCCGTTTCTTTCCTGGAAGGTCCGGCCTGGGCGGAGGAGGGGGGCCACCACGAGGAGGAAGGTCACGCCGGAGAAGGAGGGAAGGACCCCGAGGAGGGAATTCGCCTGAGCGCCGCGGAACGGACCGAGTTCGGCATCGAGGTCGCAGAGGCCGCCGCCGGCCGCCTGGCGGTTCAGATTCATACCCCCGGCGAGGTGCAGGTCAATCCCGATCTGGTGGCCCACATCGTTCCCCGGATTGGGGGGGTTGCCCGGGATATCCACGCCAATATCGGCGACCCGGTGCAGCGAGGCCAGGTCCTGGCGGTGCTCGACAGCCCCGAGCTGTCGGAGCTGAAATCGGCCTACCTTGTTTCCCGGGAGCGGCTGGAGCTTGCGCGAGCCACCTTCGAGCGGGAGAAATCGCTTTGGGACCAGTCCATCTCCTCGGAGCGGCAGTTCCAGGAGGCCAGGAACGGACTGGCCGAGGCTCTCATCGAGCTGCAGGCGGCCGAGCAGAAGCTGCAGTCCCTGGGATTTTCCGGCGACTACCTGGCCGGGCTGTCCTTCGAAGACGGCGAGCGCTTCACCCGCTACCCGATGACGGCTCCCCTTTCAGGCACCGTCATCAGCAAGCACATCGTCCGGGGCGAGGTCCTGCAGGAAGACTCAGAGGCCTTCGTGGTGGCCGACCTGCGCTCGGTGTGGGTGATGTTGACCGCCTACCAGAAGGACCTGCCCTTCCTGCGCGTCGGCCAGACCGTGCACATCGAGGCCGGGCAGGGTGGCCCGTCGACCACGGCTTCGGTGGACTACATCAGCCCCATCGTGGACGAGGCCACCCGCACCGCCCCGGTGCGCATCGAGCTGCGCAACCCGGAGGGCCGCTGGCGTCCAGGTTCCTTCGTCACCGCGACCATCTCGGGGGATGCGGTCCAGGTGCCCGTCCTGGTGCCGGGATCGGCCGTTCAGACCATCGATGATCATGCCGTGGTCTTCGTCGAAACCGGCGAAGGATTCGTTCCCCACCCCGTCCGCGTCGGCCGCAGCAACTCCACCCACTCCGAGATTGTCGCCGGTCTGGAGCCGGGGCAGTCCTACGTCGCCCGCGGCGCCTTCATCCTCAAATCCCAGTTGGCCAAAGGGGCTTTCGGAGACGGCCACTCGCACTGAGGTGCGGAGGGGAACAGACCCATGATCGAGCGCGTCGTTCACCTGGCCCTGCGCAACCGCATGCTCATGCTGGTCCTGGGAGCGGTGGTGGTGGCCAGCGGCTATTTCAGCTACCGCCAGCTTCCGGTGGACGCCTTCCCCGACGTCTCGCCCAACCTGGTCCAGGTATTCACCGTCACCGAAGGTCTGGCTCCCGAAGAGATCGAAACCTACGTCACCTACCCCATCGAGACGGTGATGAACGGCCTGCCGGGCATCGAGAACATCCGCTCCGTCTCCAACTTCGGCCTCTCGGTGGTCAACATCTACTTCGCCGACGAGGTGGACATCTACTTCGCCCGCCAACTGGTGAGCGAACGCCTCCACGAGGCCTGGGAACAGATACCCGAAGGCTTCGGCGAGCCGGCGCTGGGACCTATTTCCACGGGCATGGGCCTGGTCCTCTTCTACTACCTGGAGGACAGCTCCGGCAACTACTCCCTCGAAGAGCTGCGCACCATCCAGGACTGGCTGGTCAAGTTCCATCTGCAGACCGTTCCCGGAGTCACTGAAATCCTCGGCATCGGCGGCCACGAGAAGCAGTTCCAGGTGGTGGTGGACCCCCATGCCCTGCTGCGCTACGGGGTGACCCTGCGCGACGTCATCGCCCAGATCGAGGCCAACAATCTCAACGTCGGCGCCCAGTTCATCGAGAAGGACGCCGAGGAATACGTGGTGCGCTCCGTGGGCCTGGCCTCCACCGTGGAGGACATCGAGAACATCGTGATCAAGGCCGTCGACGGGACCCCCGTCTTCCTCGACCAGGTTGCCCGGGTGGGCATCGGCGGAGCCATCCGCCGCGGGGTGCAGACCCGCAACGGAGTGGAGGAGGTGGTGGCGGGCATGGTGATAAAGCTCTTCGGCACCAACTCCTCCACCGTCATCGAGCGGGTCGAGGCCAGGATGGAGGAGATCAACAGCATCCTGCCCGAGGGGGTGCGGCTGGTGCCATACTACGAGCAGAAGACCCTGGTGGCCGCCTGCGTCAAGACCGTCACCGATGCCCTGGTGCAGGGCATCGTCCTGGTCACCCTGGTGCTCATCCTCTTCATGGGCAGCGTCCGCCCCAGCCTTGTGGTCGCCCTGTCCATTCCCTTTTCCGTGTTGTTCGCCACCCTGGGGATGAACTACTTCGGCCTCTCGGCCAACCTCATGTCCCTCGGCGGCCTGGCCATCGCCATCGGCATGATGGTGGACGGCACCATCGTCGTGGTGGAGAACGTGGACCGCGCGCTGCGCCAGCCGCAGGCGGAGGAGGAGCGCGGCAGGGCCGTTGCCCGCGCCTGCGTGGAGGTGGGACGTCCAATCGTATTCGCCATCCTCATCATCATTCTCGTGTTCCTGCCCCTGTTCACTCTCCAGGGAGTCGAGGGCAAGACCTTCCGCCCCCTGGCCTACACCGTGGCCATGGCCATGCTGGGCTCCCTGGTTTTCGCCCTCTTTCTGGCCCCGGTACTGTCGAACCTGGTGCTGCGCCCGCCAAAGCCAGGCAATGACGGCACACCCCCCGGGGAAAGCTGGATGACGCGGCGGCTGGTGGCCGCATACCGGCCCCTGGTCGCCCGCTTCGTGGCCCACCGCTTCTGGGCCCTGGGATCGGCGGGGATCCTCCTTCTTATCGGGATGGTGATCTTCCCGCGCCTGGGGTCGGAGTTCACGCCCGCCCTGCAGGAGGGCACCATGGTCCTGCGCCTGACCATGGCCCCTTCCATATCCCTGGAGGAGAGCACCCGGATCACCATGCTGGTGGAACGGCGACTGCTGCGGATCCCCGAAATTTCCGGCGCGGTATCGCGCATCGGCCGCGGCGAAGTGGGCGCCCACACCGACCCCATCAACAGCGCCGAGATGTTTCTCCTGCTCGAGCCCAGGGACCGGTGGCGCAACGCCGGCAGCCAGGAAGAGCTGCGCGAGTTCGTCCGCGCCGAGCTCGGGGACATACCCGGGGTGCTGACCAACTTCACCCAGCCCATCGCCATGACCGTGGACGAGCTTTTGGAAGGAGTGCGGGCCGAGCTGGCCGTCAAGCTCTTCGGGGACGACCTCGACGTGCTCAAGCTCAAGGCCGACGAAATCGCCCAGGTGGTCGGCGGGGTAGCCGGAGCGGCCGACGTCCAGGTGGACCAGATCAGCGGCACCCCCCAGCTGCTCATCGGGGTCGACCGCCAGGCCATCGCCCGCTACGGCATCAACGTGGCCGACGTCCAGGAGGTGGTGCAGGCGGCGGTCGGCGGCGAGCTGGTGGGTCAGGTGTTCGAAGGGACCCGGCGCTTCGATATCCTGGTGCGCTTCGCCCCCCGGTTCCGCAGCAGCCCCGAGGCCATCGCCCAGATCCTGGTCCAGTCCCCCATGGGCCTCCAGATCCCCCTGGCTCAACTAGCCCGCATCGAGGAGGTGGTGGGCCCCCGCCAGATCACCCGCGAGAAGAGCCAGCGCTTCATCACCGTCCAGTGCAACGTCAGCGGCCGCGACATGGGATCCTTCGTCCGCGAGGCCCGGGAGGCCATCGCCGGACAGGTGGCGCTGCCGCCGGGCTACCTGGTGACCTGGGGCGGCCAGTTCCGCCTGCAGCAGGAGGCCAACAGGCGCCTCGCCATCGTCGTTCCCATCACCCTGTTCGCCCTCTTCCTGCTGCTGTTCTCCAGCTTCAATTCGCTCAAGAACGCGGTGCTGATCCTGCTCAACATTCCCCTGGCGCTGGTGGGCGGTGTGGTTGCCCTGTGGCTGACCGGGCAGAACCTCTCGGTGCCGTCCTCAGTGGGTTTCATCGCCCTGTTCGGCATCGCCCTGGGGAACAGCATGGTGATGGTGACCTACTTCAACCAGCTCGTCCGCGAGGGGGTGGACTTGGACGAAGTCTCGGTCCGGGGGGCGTGCCTGCGGGTGAGGCCGGTGCTCATGACCGCCCTGACTACCGCCCTGGGGCTGATCCCCCTGCTGTTCTCCACCGGCACCGGCAGCGAGGTGCAACGGCCTCTGGCGACGGTGGTGGTCGGCGGCCTGGTCAGCTCCACCGTGCTGACCTTGCTGGTGCTGCCGGCGCTCTACAAGTGGTTTGCGGTGGAGGTGGACCGGGACGCGGCGCCATAGGCTCCGGCGCCATCGACTTGTAATTTCTTCACGAAAAAAAGACGGTATAAACAACAATAGTTAACTATATTAACTGGTCTCTAATACTTCTGTAACATTGGAATTCATTTGGTTGCCCAACAGTCAGTTGCAGCTTCGATTGGCTTTTTTAACTGGAGGTCGCTGATTGGCCCTGAGCTTCCTTGACATATTCACCAGGTTCTTCGATTTCCTCTGGTCGTCCTTCCTGCTGCTGGCCCCCATGCTGCTTCTGGGGCTGTTCCTCTCCGGCCTGATCCATGTATTCATATCCCGCCAGGCCATTCTGCGCTGGCTCCGCGAAGACAGCCTGAAGTCGGTCAGCATGAGCTCGGCCATCGGCGTACCGGTGCCCCTGTGCAGCTGCTCCGTGGTTCCGGTGGTTGCCGAGATGCGCCGCAAGGGCGCCTCCCGTTCCTCCTGCATGTCCTTTCTCATAACCGCCCCTGAAACAGGGGCCGACTCCATCCTGGTCACCAACGCCTTCTTCGGATGGGTCGTCGCCATCGTGCGGCCCGTGATCAGCTTCATCACCGCGGTCGTCGCCGGCATCTTCTGCATCGGCCTCATCAGAAAAGGGGACGAATCAGAGGCCGGCCATGACGATCACGGCCATGAGCATGACGAACACGACCATGATCACGACCACAATCACGACCACGGCCATGAGGCTCTCATCGCCGACAGTGACGACTGCTACGTCAGCCCCTCGATGCTGAAGAGGCTCACCGTTCACTGGTTGAAGGCAGTCGCATTGGCGGCCGGCCGCTGGAAGACCACATCCTGGGTGAAGCCGGACTTCTACCGCGAGTCCCTTGCCGCGCAGGGCGCAGCGGACGATTCCTCCGCCGCCCCGGCCGACCACCCGGAGCTGGACTTCAGGCGGGTCGTCAAGCACATCTTCCGCTACGGTTTCGTCGAGATTGCCGACGACATCCTCTTCGCCCTGCTGGTGGGAGTGGCCCTGGGAGGAGTGCTCTTCCTGGTCATCCCCGGCGACCTGATGGCCCACGAGTACGCCCGCTGGCTGGCCTATCCCGTCATGGTGCTCATCGGCATTCCGCTCTACATCTGCGCATCCGCCAGCACCCCCATCGCCGCCGCCCTGGTGGCCAAGGGGGTCAGCCCGGGCGCGGCGCTGATCTTTCTCATGACCGGTCCGGCCACCAACACGGGAACCATCGCCATCATCGTCAGCCAGTTCGGCGCCCGCTTCGCTTCCATCTACGTCACCGCGGTCATCGCGGTCACCGCCGCCCTCGGCATCCTGATCGACATTCTGCTCCTCGCCGCCGGCCTGAGCATCTCGGTGAATCTCGTCGCCTCGGACTCGCCCACCCTGCAGTTCATGCAATGGGGAGGCGCCTTTGTCCTCATCGCCCTTATCGTCTGGCGCTTCCGCGCCGGGGCCATGCGCAGCGGCTGGGAGGACCTGTTGCTCAATCTCCGGCCTCTGTCCCGGCCCTGGCGCCGGACCTGGCGCCGTCTGACCCGCAGCCGTTCGGCCTGGGGCGTCGTCTCTCCCGCCGCGCCCTTGGGGCTGATCCTCTGGGCCCTGGCCCTGGTCCTGTTTCTGGGTAGCGGCTTCACCACCGTGCCTCCCGGATCGGTGGGCTATGGCCTGCTCTTCGGCAAGGTCCACTGGCGCGACCTGCAGCCCGGCCTGCACTACCTCGCCCCCCGGCCCTTCGTCCAGGTGGACAAGTGGCCGGTGCGGGAGGTGAAGTCCATAATGAGCGACGCCCCCCACGACTACGTGTCCGGAGACCTCAACCTCCTCACCCTCACCGTCAACGTGCAGTACCGGGTCGAGGACCCCTACGAGTATCATTACCGCACCACCAGCCCGGAGAAGATCATAACGGACGTGGTCAAGGCCCACCTGCGTTCCTTCGTGTCCGCCCGGGATCTGGAACAACTGCTCAACGTCCATCGCGTAACCCTGGAAGAGCACATCACCGAGTCCTTCGCCTCCGACATCCACCTGGAGAACCCGGTGCTCAGGACCGTGGACCTGGTCAAGGTGAACCTGCTGGAAATCAAGCCGGTGGCCGAGACGGTCAGCGCCTTCCGGGACGTATCGAGCGCCCAGGAGGACCGCGAGCGGATCATCGTCAACGCCCAGCGCTTCCTGGTAGCCCTGATCCCCCAGGCGCACGGCAACGCCGAGTGGGAGGTGGAGCAGGCGGAGGGCGAGGCCTACCGGAAGGTGAAGACCTCGGCGGCCGAGGCCGAGGCCATCTCCCTCGTGTCCGACGCCGTGCGCAGCGCCCCCGGGGTCCTGCGCAACATGCTGTGGCGGGAGAAGCTGGAGACCGCCCTGGCCGGCAACCCCAAGATCATCGTGCCCAACAAGAAGAGCCTCGAGAAGGTCGCCCTGTGGAAGAAGAGCAATGCCCGGGCGGCCGGCGGGGACCGACACCACGGGAGTAAAGGGCAATGAAGCTGAAGAGAAAGACGATCACCGCGGCCATCATCGCCATCGCCGCCGCCATCGCCTACGACAGTTTTTACATCGTCAACGAGACCCAGCAGGGGGTGTTGACTCACTTCGGCAAGATTTCTCCCCCCGTGCGGCAGCCCGGGTTTCACCTGAAGTGGCCGCGCCCCATTTCGAAGATCTACAAGGTCGACCGCCGCATTCACACCCTGACCGGAATCCCCCACGAGCTGATCACCGAAGACCAGAAGAGCATCCTCGTCGACGGCTACCTGCTCTGGCGCACCGTGGACCCCATTCTCTTCGTCGAGGCGATCCGCACCGGCCAGAGCGCGGTGGAGCGGCTGCAGGACCTCTACCTTTCCAGCAGCGGAATCATCATCAGCAACAAGTCCCTCGACGCCTTCATCGGACTGGGGCTGGAGCACGAGGACCTCAACGAGGCCTCCCGGGCGATTCTCGCCAGAATCGCCCCCGTCGCCAGGGAGAGCTACGGGATCGAGGTAATGGAGGCGGGGATCGTCGAGTACACCCTGCCGGTGGAGAACCGGCCCAGCGTCATCCGCCGCATGATCGCCGAGCGCGCGCGCATCGCCGCCCGCTATCGCAGCGAGGGCGAGGAGATGGCCCTGCGCATCGAGGCCCTGGCCATCAACGAGCACGAGAAGCTGATCGCCGACGCCCACGCCGAGGCCACCGCCATTCTGGGCGAGGCCGAGGCCGAGGCCATGGCCCTGCTGGGCAAGGCCTACCGCAAGGATCCGGAGTTCTACAAGTTCGTCCGCGCCCTCGACAGCTACGACCTCATAATCGATCGCAACACCACCCTCATGCTGCCGGCCGACAACGAGCTTTTCAAGTATCTCGACACCAAGGCAAGGCCCTGACAATTGGGGAGTCCGCCTGAAATGAGCGAACGACAGTCATTGCCGCCCAGCACGCGGGTCATCTACGCCGCATTCGACTTCCTCGGCAAGCACCACCGGCGCATCCTGCAATCGGTCACCGCAGCCGTCGTCGCCGGGTTTTTGGCCAGCGGGTTCTACGTCGTCAAGAAAGAGGAGCAGGGCGTTCGCACCCGCTTCGGCCGGGTGGTGGACGCCAACATCGGGCCCGGCATCCACTACTGCATTCCCGTCATCGAGAAGACCTACGTCCACAAGGTCAAGCGCATCATCCGCCACCAGGTTTCCAGCAAGGAGGGCGATTCCGTCAACTTCACCATCCTTTCGGGAGACGTGAACCTGCTCGAAGTGGACGTGGCCCTCCAGTACAAGGTCGACAACCTGAGGAACTACCTGTTCGTCACCTCCGACCCCCTCGCCATGGTGACCATGATCTCCAGGGAGGAGCTGGTCAATATCCTGGGGCAGAACTTCATCGACCTGATCCTCACCTCGAATCGAAACATCATTCAAAGCAAACTGTTCGAGCGGATCACCGAGCGCCTCGCCTCCCGCGACATCGGGATTGAGCTGGTCTCCCTCGACATCCTCGACGTGCGCCCCATCGAGGAAACCATCGCCGCCTTCCGGGACGTGAGCGACGCCTTCGCCGACCGCGTCAAGGCGGTGAGCGACGCCAACCGCAAAAGGGAGCAGCTCATCGCCCACAGCCGTGGACAGGCCAAGGCCATGGTGATCAACGCCAAGGCCAAGGCCAGGGAGCGCGTGGTACAGGCGAAGAGCACCGCCGGAGCCTTCTCGGCGCTTTTGGCCGAATACCGCAAACAGCCCGCCCACGTGGGAATCACGCGCTACTGGGACCGGATGCGCAAGATCTTTGCGGAGGCCAGCCTGGCGGCGGTCAATCCGGGCAACCAGTCGGCCATCGACATCAACATGATCGACGGAGCGGGCGGGTTCACCCCGGCGCACATGGCGCTGGAAGCACCTCCCACCAGTGAAAAAATCGAAGACAGGCCCCTGCTCTCGACGGCCACCATGCAGAACGTGCACGCCATCGAAAGCATCCATGCCGACAAGCTCCTGCTCGACGGCCAGTTCCATCAGACCCGCGCCGAACGGGACCACATGAGCATCGCCAACCCGCGGTCGCTCATCTTCGACACCCCGTCCATCTTCTCCCACCGCCACGTGAGCGGCAAGCCCGTGGGCCAGGAGGCCGACGAAAAGCCGATGATCGAGAACCTGGCAACCGGGGAGAAGAAAAAGAAGGAAGGCGGCGGCGCGAAGAAGGAGAAAACAGTTGGCGCCGAAAAGAAAGCGAAAGCCGGTGGCAAGGGTAATTAGCATGCTGCTGGCCTCCTTCCTCCTCGTGCTCTCGGCCGCGGTCTCCACGGCCGCCGCGGAGGCCGTGGTGTTCGGCCAGAGTGCCTGTTTCTCCGGGCCGAACGAGCGCCTGGGGTTCAACTACCGGGCGGGGATCGAGGCGGCCTTCCGCGAGTGCAACGCGCGCGGCGGGGTGAACGGCAGGCCGCTGGAGCTGGTATCCCTCGACGACGCCTACGAGCCCGAGCAGGCCGCGGCCAACGCCGAACGCTTCGCCGCCGAGAACGAGGTGCTGGCCGTCATCGGCGGGGTGGGGACGCCGACCGCCAAGCGCATCGCCCCCGTGCTGAGGACGGCGGGGATTCCTTTCGTCGGACCCTTCACCGGCGCCGATTTCCTGC
This sequence comes from Candidatus Latescibacterota bacterium, assembly GCA_965208105.1. Lineage (GTDB taxonomy): Bacteria > Latescibacterota > UBA2968 > UBA8231 > UBA8231. The sequence continues at coordinate 3,638,521 of OZ242318.1, read as the reverse complement.
GCAACACCAAGCGCTTCCCCAACGTCATCAACCTGAGGGCGGGCTATTTCGACGAGACCCGGTTGCTGGTGGAGCACATCCTGCAGGAGCGCGGCAAGAACCGCTTCGGGATCATCTACCAGGACGACGCCTTCGGCCGTTCCGTCCTGAGAAACTACAAGACGGTTCTCGACGGACACGGCGTCCCCATTCTGGCGAAGACCGCCTTCTCGCGCAACACCCACGCCGTCCAGGCGAGCCTCTTCGCCCTGGCCAAGGCCGACCTGGACGCCATCCTCATCGTCGGAGCCTACGCCGCCAACGCGGAGATCATCAACCTGGCGCATTCCCTTGGCCACCAGTACATAATCGCCAACCTGTCCTTCGTCCTGTCCTACGAGCTCAAGAAGGAGGTCACAGAGCCCAACGACCGGATCCTGGTCACCGAGGTGATGCCCGACGCCGACGACACCAGCAGGCCGGTTGTGCGGAGTTTCCAACGAGCTCTCGAGTCCGCGGCGGCGGGGACGGAGACGGCGGATTACACCATCAACGAGGTGTCCCTCGAAGGTTACATTCTGGGCCGCTTCGTCATAGCCGTGCTGGAGCGCATGGGCGACCAGCTGACGCGCCAGAATTTCATGGATCAGGCCCTGGCGTCCGGGCCGGTGGCGATCGACGATTGGACTCTCGAATTCGAGCCCGGCACCAATACGGGTTCGAGCTACATCAGGCTGACCGATCTCGGAGGAAATTAGCCATTGAAAAAGGTGGATGAATTTTCCGGCGAAGAAACCGGTGAAGAGTGGCTGCGAGAGCTCTACAAAGTCGTCGCCATGCGCCGCGGCACCATGTTCAGGCTGATCACCGAGTCCGCCCGGTTGCTGCTGCTCGGCAATGCGGGCGGTGCGGCGTTGATCATCGGGTTCATGAGCTCCTCGTCGGGGAACGAGGACGCCGCCTACCACTGGTTCGCCCTGGCTACGCTGCTCATGTTCGCGATCGGGACCCTGGCCTCGGCCATGACCATGATTCTCGTAGCCCTGGTCTCTGTCAAGGAGGCTCACAGCGCCGAGGAGGGCCTGAAGGGATTCGTCGAGGGGGAGATCGACCGCTCCCAGGTGATGTTCACCATCGGGCCCCAGACCTTCCGCATCGCCGACTTCTCCATGGCCTCGGGCGTCGTCAGCACCGCGGGGTTCATGCTCGGCGGGCTGAGCAGCATCGTGCTGTTGATGCTGTTCTTCTGAGCGGAAATCCCTTGCCGAGACCAGCTTCTTCGCTCCTGGCGCGCTCTTCCTTCCCTCCCATCCGGGGGACGACCGCTATCCCACGTAGTTTTTGATCACGGCCATCATGGACATACATACTTTTCTGGTCTTGCTCGCCTATTGCGCCGCCATCTTCGCCGTCTCCATCGGCGGCGGCAAACTGGCGGCCATGGGCAACATGACCCACACCCGCACCCAGGTGGTCATGAGCCTCGTGGCCGGTTTCATCCTCGGCATCGCCATGTTTCACCTTCTGCCCCACAGCATCGATCGCCTTACCGGACCTGCAATCATAGAGAAAGTGGTTGGATGGATGGTGTTCGGCATGGTCCTCATGATTTTTCTGCTGCGCATCTTTCAGTACCACCAGCACGACTTCAGCGCCGAGGCCAAGGATCTCTACGACCGGCGCGACCACGGCGGTTCCGTCGTCCATTCGCGCAGCCTGGTAGGCGTCGTCCTCGGCCTCGGGGTGCATACCGTGACCGAAGGGATCGCCCTGGGTACCAGCATGCAGATTGGCCCGCCCCATTCCGACGAAGTGGTGCTGGTCGGGCTGGGGGTATTCCTCGCCATACTGCTGCACAAGCCCCTCGACGCCTACTCCATCATCGGCATGATGAAGTCCGCCGGACACAGCCCCCGGTCCCGCACCGCGGCCAACGTCGGCTTCGCCATGCTCTGTCCCCTGGTAGCCCTGGCTAGTTTCACGGGGGTGGAGCTGCTGGGTCCGGAACATGGAGCGATAGTCGGCTACGTGCTGTCCTTTGCCGCCGGAGCCTTCCTCTGCATCGCCCTGAGCGACCTGCTGCCCGAGATCCAATTCCACGGCCACGACCGCGGCAAGCTCATCATATCCCTCCTTTTGGGAATCGCCCTGGCCTACGTGCTCTACTACGTGGAATCCAGCGCCGTCCATCACGAGCACGGGATGGAGTCCCACGGGGGGCACTAGCCCCGGCGGCACGGCTTCCGCGGCAATTCCTTTCGGGTGTTGCCCTTGAGTCCGAGGGGCCAATTTCAGAAATTCCCTTTCATGTCATCCAGCCCCGGCACCCGTATCCTGTTCATCACCCGCCGCTACCCCCCTTCCGTCGGGGGCATCCAGGTCCACTGCCACAACCTCTACACCCGGCTGAGCGCCCGGCGCCCGGTGCGGCTGGTGGCGCTGGGCCGCCAGTGGAAGATTCACCTGCTCTGGTTTCTGCCCTGGGCCTTCGTCCGGGCTTTCTTCGACCTGCTGCTGAGGCGGGTGGACGCGGTCTACTTCGGCGACGGGGTGGTCGGGGCGCTGGCACCTCTCCTGCGGCCCATTGCCCGCGCCCGCTTCGTGGTCACGATCTACGGCCTGGAAATGGCCTACGGCAACCGGCTCGCCCGCGGCCTCATGCGCCGCGGCGCCCAGGCCTGCGACCACGTCGTCCTCATCAGCCGCCACTCCCGCGAGATCTCGGTGCGGGCAGGCATCTCCGCGGAGAAAATCACCATCGTCTACCTGGGGGTGGAGGCGCTGGTCCTTGCCGACGAGCAGTGCGGCCTCATACGGGAGCGATTCGAGCGGACCCACGGGCTGCGCTTCGGCCGGGACCGCATCCTGCTCAACTTCGGCCGCCTGGTCCCGCGCAAGGGAGTGGCCGCATTCCTGGAGAAGGGCATGCCCCTGCTCGATCCCGACATCCGCCTCGTCATCGGCGGCGCCGGCCCCGACCTGGGACGCATCCGCGCCCTGAGCGGGAAGCCGGAGCTGCAGGACCGCGTCGTTCTCCTCGAGTCCCCCTCCGACGAAACCATCGCCATGCTGCGCCAGAGCGCCGACCTCTTCATCTTTCCCAACGTTCCGACTCCCAACGACGCGGAAGGCTTCGGCATGACCCAGTTGGAGAGCATGTACACCGGCACCCCCGTGGTGGCTTTCGCGGTGGACGCCCTGGTCGAGAGCGTGCGCGAAGGCGGCTACTTGATAGAACCCAACGATTATCCGAGCTTTGTCGGCGAGATCCACCGCTACTACGCCCTGCCCGAGCGCGAAAGGGAAGCCAAGCGCGCCGAAGCCCGCGGCTACGTCCGGCGCGAGTACTCCTGGGAAAAAACCGCGGCACAGTACCTGGACCTTCTCGAAGGAAGAAAGTGATTCCATGCACCTCGGCGACATTGACACTCCGGCCCTGTGGGTCGACCTCGACATCCTGGAGAACAACATCTCCACCCTGCAGCAGCGCTGCGACCGCCTCGGCATAGACCTCCGGGTCCACACCAAGACCCACAAGACTCCCGAGATCGCCCGCATGCAGATCGGCGCCGGCGCCAAAGGCATCTGCTGCCAGAAGCTGGGCGAGGCCGAGGTCATGGTCGATGGCGGCCTCGAGGACGTGTTCATCCTCTACAACATCATCGGCCCCTCCAAGCTGGAGCGCCTCACCCGCCTGATCAGAAGGGACCAGGCGGCCATCGCCGTGGCGGCCGATTCAGCCGCGGTGGCGGAGGGCCTGTCGCGCCAGGCCGCCAGGGACGGCTGCACCATCCGCACCATCGTCGAGATGGACACCGGGCTGGGGCGCTGCGGCACCCAGTCGCCCCGGGAAACCCTGGAGCTCGCCCGGCTCATCGACGGTCTGCCCGGCCTCGAGTTCGGCGGCGTCATGCTCTATCCCAGCAAGGAGGAGGCCCGTCCCTTCCTGGACGAGGTCCGCGATTTGACCTCCCGCGCCGGGCTGCCCCTAGCCGTGGTCAGCGGCGGAGGCACCGGCGACGAGGAGGTCTCCAAGTCCCTGGGATGCACCGAAGCCCGCATCGGATCCTACGCCTACGAGGGCATGACCCGCATACGCGAACGCGATGACCTGCACCCGGACCGCTGCTCCCTGCGCCTGGCGGTTACCGTGGTCAGCGCGAACCGGCCCGGCGCCGTCATCGTGGACGCCGGCCAGAAGGCCTTCAACAACTTTCCGCCCCTGCCCTACGGCTACTGCCTGGAGCACCCCGAGATCTGGATCGATGTCATGTTCGTGGAGCACTCGGAGGTCAACGTCAGCCGCTCCAACCACAGCTTCGCGGTTGGGGAAGTCCTCTCCTTCATACCCCTGCACGGCGGCATGACCACCAATCTGCACGACCGCCTCCACGCGGTGCGCAAGGGCGAGGTGGTGGACACCTGGGAGATCGCCGGGCGCGGCCGCGGGCGCTAGCAGCCCGTTGATAAAGTTGCTCTGCAGGCGAGGCCGAGGCATGGCGGTCGAAGGCAAGGCGTGCGACCGAGGCGAATCGAGGGGATTCGGGGAGGGAGCGCAACGCCGTATTCGACCGCCAGGGCCGGCCGCAGCCCGGATGGACTTTTTCAACGGGCGCATAGACCAGGGGTTGCGTCACACCTCCCCGGAACCATACAATCAGGGCTGGTCCCACCAACCCGGGAATGGGCTCAATGGAAATGCAGACAGGTCCGCAGGCCGTCGACGTCGACGCCTCCAACTTCGAGGAAGTGGTAATCCAGGGCTCACAGGACCACCTGGTGGTCGTGGACTTCTGGGCTCCCTGGTGCGGGCCCTGCCGCACCCTGGGGCCCATCCTCACCGAGGTCGTCGCCTCCCTGGGGGACGGGGCGGTCCTGGCCAAGGTCAACGTGGACGACAACCAGCAACTGGCCATGGCCTTCGGAGTCCAGGGCATCCCCGCGGTCAAGATCGTCAAGAACGGCCAGCTCGTGAAGGAGTTCACCGGAGCCCTGCCCAGGGAGCAGATCGAGGAAATACTGCGGCCCCTGGTGCCTGAATCCGCCGCCGATGCGGAACTCGGGGACGATCCCCTGGAACATGCGGCAAGCCTGGCCGAGACGGGAGACCTGGACGGAGCCGCCCGCCTTTACGACGAGTTTCTGAGCGACCACCCCGAGGACGGCGGGGCCCTTCTCGGCCTGGCCCGTGTGCGGCAGCGGCAGGGCGAACACGAGGCGGTGGAGGCCGTGGTGGGAAGGGTGAAGGATGGCAGCTCGGAGTACAAGCCGGCGCAGGCCCTGCTGCATCTCATCGACATGGCCCGCACCTGCGGGGAAGCCGGCGGCTCCGAGGCATGCTCCCGCAGGCTGCAGGCCGATCCCGACGATCTGAACGCCCGCTACGAGCTCGGCTGCTGCGCCGCAGCGGAAGGGGACTTCGCCGCGGCGCTGAAGGAATGGCTGACCATCGTCGAGCGCAAGAAGGACTTCCGCGACGGCGCAGCCAGGGAGGCCATGATCTCTCTCTTCTTCCACCTTGGACGCCGCCACGAAAGCGTCGGCGACTACCCCCAGCGGCTTCACCGCGCCCTCTACTAGGTAGCAGGCCCTCGCCGGGATTTCCCTCACCGGCTACCTGCGCCGGCGGTCCCGGAAGCAGGTGGGCCAGTCGGCACCTGGGCCAGGGAGGTCGTCCCGGCGCCGCTGCCGGCGGCGGGCGCCAGGTCCGTCCGCCGAAAATTCCACCGGACAGACCCCTCCAGCACCTATCCCAGTGAGGCGAAGGCCTCCTTCTGCCGCCCGAGCCGATTTTCGCGCTCGTCGACGAAGCGCTTGATCCCCCGGTATATGGACTCGGGATCGAGCTTGGCCTCGGCGATGACGTCCTCTTCCATGCCCCCGGTGCGCCAGCGGTCGTCGTGGTCCGACGCCAGGGTGTACTCGTCGGTGAGAGGTCCCAGGTTGGCGATGGGCATCACCCTACGGGTCATGGTGGTCACCACCATGCAGTCGTAGCGCTGCGCGTCGGGGAGGATGGACCGGCGGTATTCCTCCGTCTGCAGGTTGAAGAGATCCTCGCTGATGACCGCCACGATCCTCACGTTGAGGCCTTCGTCGTCGAGGCGGTCCATGATGGACACCAGGTTGTTCGAGGCGCTGGAGCCCTGCACCAGGACCGTTCCGCAGGGAGGTTGGGCCGCATTCCAGTCGCGGATGAGATAGCAGCCCCTGGCCGAGGACTTGAGGTCGGGGTCGGCCCAGCCGCTGCGGTCGGCCACGTAGAAGTCGGGCCGGGCCACGTGGATGACGATGACCCCGAGCTCCTTTCTGCTCACCGCGGCGTCCACCGCGGCGAAGTAACCCGGCGCCACGTCGTTGTAGTCCCAGAAATAGAGGTTGCACACCTGCCCCCTGGGAAAGAGGGTCCAGACCTGGGGCGCGAACACGCCGAAGTGGCTGCGCGCGTCGGCGGCGGTCTCGGGCCCGGAGTGACCGGCTATGACGGTGACCACACCCAGCTCGAACGGGCTGTCCTGGTTCTGCTGGCTGTGGATGCGCACCGGCAGGTACATCAGGGGGGTGAAGGCGCCGTAGGTGCCGCTCCAGCCCCAGACCCCGGCGTGGAGGTCCGGGTCGGTGGACACGCTCTGGCCGGCGAGGCCGCAGATGGTGGCCGCGTTCACCGCCTCGTTGATACCCGACTTGGCGCGGGTGCCCCCGGGATTGTGCACCGGATCGTAGTGGCCCCAGAAGTTGGCTTTTTCGACGTTGATCGAGTTGGAGAGGTCCGCGGCCACGGTGTAGAGCCGGTTGCCGGTGACGTGGTTGAGATAGGCTCCGATTTCGGAAAGCGCCGCCCGCGTGCCTTTCTTCTCGCCGGGTTTCAGGAAGAGATTCACCTCGCGGGACATTTCCTCCCCGGTGTGGAAATTCCTGCACGTGGCATCAATGGGATCGACGGGCAGGTTCTCCACTTTCAGGCGCCGGTCGCCGAAGGGATTGACATCGGTGGGGATGGATACCGCCATGCCGCGGTCGAGTTTCGCGGCGCTGTCCAGCAGTTGCTCGGCGATCCATTGGCGCAGCCCTTTCTTCTTCTCCAGGACGGACATGATGACGTCCATGTTGGTCTTGAACTGGATCAGGCGCTCGGGCTCGCTGGCGGTGGGACCGGCCTCCAGCCCCTGGAACTCGACGCCGTAGCGCTTTTCGAAGGTAGAGGCCAGGGCCTGGAAGTACTCGCAGTTCATCTTGAAGCTGTAGGGATGGCTGGCGTAGTCCACGATCTGCTCGCCGTAGCCGGGGATCTCCCCGTTCTGCGCCGCCGGCCACCAGCCCTTGACGGTGCGGCCGATGACCACCATGGGACGGCGGTCGGCGCCATCCCAGTCCTCCATGTTCTTCAGGGCCGCGAAAATCTGGGTGTAGTCGTTGCCGTTCTCGAGCGTGAACACGTTCCAGCCGTACGACGACCACTGGCTGGGCAGATCGTAGTCGTAGGTGTCGCGCACAACGCCTCCGAGGAGAAGGTCGTCGATGCCGGAGTTGTTCATGGAAAAGAGAATCCTCAGGCGCTTGCCCACCTGCTGCGCCAATGCCGCGGTCTTGAGCTCCTGGGCGTGGCCTTCGGTGAAGGCGAACTCTCCCTCGAAGGCGAGGATCTTGAGCTTGTGGTCTGCGCCCACCGCATCCCAGAACATGGCCTTGCCGGCTGACGTGGAGATGCCGACCCCGGAGGGCCCGCCGTTCACGTCGTTGGTGGCGTCGGTGGTCTCGGAGTGCCCGGCCAGGGCGCGGATGCCGCGCAGCCCGGCCTGGGCGAAGAGAGGATGATCGGCGAGGCCGTTGTCCTGCAGCATTGTCGCGCATACCCCCGCCGAACGCCGGAAGCCGAGCCCGTCGATGGGCAGCACCGCGACCCGGGGATCGAACCCGAACTTGTCGTCGCCGGTGTCCTCGTGGTGGTTCAGCAGGGCTTGGTAGAGGATCATCCACAGGGCGTAGCAGGTGGGTATGCAGTGGCCGCCGGCCAGCATGAACTTATCGGCGTATGGATGCTTGGGTTCGCGGATGTCGTAGCGCAGCCCGCCAAGCTCCGGACCGCCGAGGTGAATGGCGACGTTGTAGGGGGTGTAGGCCAGGGGGCCGCCGAAATGACCGGTCTGGGCGTAGTTGCCCAGGGTGATCAGGGTCATGGCGTTCATGAACCCCACGTCTTCCATGAATTCGCGCTCGAACTCCGGCAGGTCCACCTGCAGCGGTTCGAAGTTCTTCTTCGTCGAGAAAGAGCCAAGGCCAGCACCAGCGGGCGTTACTGTGGACATGTTCACACCTCGGGATTGGAAGGTTTGCGGTATCGGGAAGCTTGAAAATCGCCTGGAAGGAAATATAGAACATCTTGGCGGTGTCAACATCCGGCGGCGCCTACCAGCTCGATTTCTTGCCGCCCCACGGATGCCTCTTCAACTCCTCCTCGACCAGATCGGTGCCCCAGCCCGGACCCTGGGGAATCTGCATGTGGCCGGCAGCGATCAGGGGAAGCCTGGTGACGAGCTCGTCCTTCCAGGGCACGTCGTCGACGTCGGTCTCCATTATGCGCACGTTGGGCAGGACCGCGCACAGGCTGGCGCTGATGAAGGTGGAGAGATGGCTGTAGTAGTTGTGGGGCGCGACGTTGAGCTGATAGGCCTCGGCCAGATCTCCGATCTTCTTTGACTGGGCAAACCCGTTCCAGGGCACGTCCACCATGAACACGTCGGCGGCGCGGCGCTGGAAGTAGGGAATGAACTCGCGCATGTAGAACAAATTTTCTCCGCTGCAGATCCTGGTGGAGGTGGAGTCCTTGATCTGGGCCAGGGCATCCGGCTCGTAGAGGTCGATCTCCAGCCACATCAGGTCGAAGGGCTCAAGGACCCTCGCAATGCGCATGCAGGCCTCGGGCTTGAAGTTGAAGTTGAGGTCGAGGCTGATGTCGACGTCCGCGCCCACCGCATCTTTGAAGGTGCCCACCAGAGTCTCGATGTGGCGCAGCAGCTGCGGCGTGACGGTCTGGTCCGTGGTGCCGGGTCCCCGGCCGAAGCCGGGGGAGTAGACCTCGGCGGGATCGCCGGGAATTACGATGTTGGTCTTCAGCGCCGTGAAGCCGCGCTCCACCACCTCGCGGCCCAGTGCGGCAATATCCTCCATGCCGCGGATGGGAGCGGTGCCGTCCAGGAATTCCGCGTGGGCGGCGCGGCTGGTGCCGCAGTGGGACCAGTAGACCCGCACCTGGTCGCGGGTCGGCCCTCCGAACAGCTCGACCACCGAGACCCTCAGGGCCTTGGCCTTGAGGTCGACCAGGGCCAGCTCGATGCCGGCTATGGCCTTGGCGGCGATCCCCCCGGGACTCTGGCGCGACCCCCGCACCATGTCCCAGAACCGCATCTCGTAAGGCCGGGGATCCTGTCCCAGGAGGAGGGGCTTCATATCCTCCACCGCGCCCGCCACTCCCCAGGGGTTCCTGCCGTCGCTGCACTCCCCGTACCCGGTAATCCCGGCGTCGGTCTCCACCTTGACGAAGATCCAGGGGCGCCAGCCCGCGTCGACCACGAAGGTCTCCACCTCGACGATCTTCACTGCCGGTTCCTTCCCATGCTCAACCCGCCGGGGTCACCCCTTTCTTGAGGATTATGTTGCCGTACTTGGCCGTCTCCCCGCTCATTACCACGGCGAAGGCGCGCCGTGCCTGCTCGTAGAAGGCGAAGCGTTCGACGCGCTCGAACGGGGGAGTATCAGGCCAGTACCTGTCGATGACCTCGCGGTAGGAGGCCTCGACGGCCGGATCCAGGTTGTCGCCGGGAACCGGCGCCATGGTGAACACCGGGCTCTTCACGTAGGTGTCCAGGGCGAACAGGGGCAGGATGGCCTCCAGCAGGTCGGCGACCCGCAGGCCATCGGCACGGACCACCCGGTCGTTGCACGACTCGCCGGGAAAGTGGGTGTCGGCCAGCACTATCTCGTCGCCGTGGCCCATGCGGTAGAGCACCGCCAGCAACCGCGGGCTCATCAAGGGGGATATGCCAACCAGCATGATCCAACCTCCGGGTGAAGTTTAACGGTCCGTGCGCCCGGCTGCCCGCCCCAACGCCGCCTAACCCACCTTGACGGACACGGCCAACCACCCGCCCACGGGCAGGATGTGGGAAACAAGGCGCCGATCCCGGGCGACCCGCCGGTTGTAGATCTGGATTCCGCGGCGGCCGTCTCCCTCTTCCAGGACCTCGTGGGCGTGGCCGTGGCCGTCGGCGTTGTCGGCGATGATCAGCCCACCCGCCCGCACGTGCTCCAGGGAAAAGTCCAGGTAACGCGGGTAGTTCTCCTTGTCGGCGTCGATGAAGGCAAGGTCGAAGGGACCCTCGGGAGCCACCTCGGGCAAAAGGTCCAGGGCGGCGCCCAGCCGCACCTCCGCCCGGTCAGACACCCCGGCCCTGGCGTAGTTGGCGCGGGCGATCTCGACGTGGAGAGGGTCCACCTCCAGGGAAATCAGCCGGCCTTGAGGGGGAAGGGCGCGCGCCAGCCATATACCCGAGTATCCGGCCAGACTGCCGAACTCCAGGATCTTCTGCGCCCCGATGCTCCTGGCCAGAAGATGGAGAGTCATTCCCGAGTCGGCGTTTACCGAAATCGGCGGCACGCCCTCCTTCACCGCCGCCGGCATCACTCCCCTGAGCACCTCGTCCTCCCGGACGAAGAGGCTCATCCTGTAGGCCTCAAGGTCCGCATAGCTCCGGTCCGCCATACCGCCTTCTCCTCGATGAAGTCCGCCTTGGCCGCAGCCGCTGCACCCGCGCCGCGGCTCCCCAATAATAACCCATGCCGGACCTAGTGGCGAGGATTCCCACCAGCCGGCATCATGCCCAAAAGCTGGTGAGGGCCAGGCCGCTCGAGGCTGCGGGCAAGCGCGACCAGCCCGGCCCTGCAGCCGTCCGCATCGGTCGACGCTCCCTGCCCCGTTGGCTATATTCGGGAAAATCCGACCGCACCGGTCACCAATTCTTCCAGAAGGGAATTCGGGTGAAGATCAACCACGGCCTGACACCGCAAAAATTGCTCCCCGCGCTGAACCGGTTCCTCGATCTCAGCGGCGGGAAAATCCTCGACCTCGACAGGAAATGGAACCCCGCCCGCGGCACTCCGGTGTTCACCCGGCGCGGCCGCTACACCACCCGGGGCTGGACCGAGTGGACCCAGGGCTTCCAGTACGGCTGCGCCATTCTGCAGTACGACATGACCGCGGAGCCGCGCTTTCTGGAGATCGGCCGGCGCCGGACCGTCGAGAAGATGGCACCGCACGTGTCGCACACCGGCGTGCACGACCACGGCTTCAACAACCTGTCGACCTACGGCAACCTGCGCCGCCTGATGCTGGAAGACAGGATTCCCTTCGACGCCGGAGAGCTGCAATTCTACGAGTTGGCGCTGAAGCTCTCGGGCGCGGTCCAGGCGGCGCGCTGGACCCCCACGGCCACGGGCAGCGGCTTCATCCATTCGTTCAACGGTCCCCACTCGCTGTTCTCCGACACCATGCGCTCCCTGCGCATCCTGGGGCTGGGCCACGAGCTGGGGCACGTGCTCATGGGCGAAGGAGACCGGCCCATCAGTCTCCTGGGCCGCCTGGTGGAACACGCCGAAACCACCGCCCGCTTCAACGTCTACTACGGCGAAGGACGCGACGCCTATGACCTCCCGGGCCGGGTGGCGCACGAATCGATCTTCAACACCACCGACGGCAACTATCGCTGCCCCAGCACCCAGCAAGGATACTCCCCCTTCTCCACCTGGACCCGCGGGCTTGCCTGGATACTCTGTGGATACGCCGAGCAACTGGAGTACTTCGCCGTTCTGAAGAACAGCGACGTGGAACCCTTCGGGCGCAAGGCCCAGATCGTGAAGACCATGGAGAGGGCGGCCCTGACCACCGCCGAGTTCCACATCGAGAACAGCTTTGCCGACGGGGTCCCCTTCTGGGACACCGGAGCGCCGGGCGTCGGCTCCTTCGGAAAAATCACCAACAAGAAATCCGACCCCTGCAACGACGTCACCGCCCTGGACAGCTCGGCGGCTGCCATCTCCGCCCAGGGCTACCTGCGCCTGGGCAATTATCTGTTGTCCACTGGTCGTAAAAAGAAAGGGCAGCGCTACAGGGCCGCCGCCTGCACCATTGCCCGCGCTCTTTTGAAAGAGCCCTACCTGTCCGCCGACCCCGCGCACCAGGGCCTCATTCTGCACTCCATCTACCACCTGCCGCGCGGATGGGACTACATTCCTCCAAAACGCCGTATCCCGTGCGGCGAGTCCTCCATGTGGGGCGACTACCACGCCATGGAGCTGGTGCTGCTGCTGAAGAGGGAAGCGGAGGGCGGTCCCTACCCGCTGTTTTTCAAGTGAACCCCCGGCGGCTCCCGGACGAACCGCACCAGGAGTAAGGAGTAGCGAGGCCCACACCGCGAGAAGGGATGCGGCGGGTTGTACGGGGGCGGGTGGGGGTCCGAGGCCCACACCGCTAGGTGGGATGCGGCTGCCGGTGAATCCACCCGGGATTGGGGGCAGGCGCTATGCCGCCGCTCCCATCAGCCGGTCCCAGCACCGCTGGCGGATGGCGCGCTCCTTGTAGTGGTCGCTCTGGGCGACGTTGAGCGGGTTGGAAAAGGTGAGAATGTTCTCGACGTCCTCCGCCTCGCCGCGGTGGTCCCAGTCGAGGGCATGGTCCAGCGCAGTGGGATCGTGGTTCCAGGTCGGCTCGGTATTTTCGCGGCTGCGCCGGAAGCCGAACTTGACCATGTGGCGCTTGGCCCTGGAGGTGTTGGGCGCGGTGCCGTGCCAGATAGCCGAGTGGACGAGGGCCATGGTGCCGGCCTCCACCACCATGGCGAGCTGCCCGCGGATGTTGAAGTAGGTGGCCATGCGATCGGTGGGCGCGTTGCGGAACTGGGTGCCCGGAACGATGACGGTGGGGCCCATGTCGGAGGTGACCCTGCGGGGATAGTAGAGGCCCAGAAAGCTGTCTATGCGGACATCGCGGCGGTTGGCGCCGTCCTGGTGCCAGTGCATGTAGGCGGTGCCGGGCTTCTTGCAGTGCCAGTGGCGGTGCGAGTTCAGGGTGTAGCCGGATCCGAGCAGGCTGACCAGGGCGCCCTCGAGGGCGGGATGCTCCAACACCTGCCACAACTCGGGAACGGTCTCGGTGACGGCGTCCCCGGGGTTCTCGGTGAGCTCGTCCAGCCTTGCGCCGATGCGCTCGTTGAGGCCATCCGCGAAATCCAGCTTCACAAGGTGGTAGCCGTTGACGATGAAGCGGGCGACGTCGGCGTCGGAGAGCAGGTGGTTGGCGGCGGTCATGGTATTACCTCCATTTTCTGCAGAATGAATTCATAGCCGACCACGTCGAGGTCGCGGTCGTTGATTGGTGCCTGCTGATGCGGGAACTGCACGATCTGCCAGCCGTCGACCACCGCGTCGTGAACGGTGGAGTATGGCCAGTCCTGCTCCCCGGCGCTGATCTCGGACGCGTATCCCCGCACCGGCTCGATGAGGGTCATGGCGATCACGTCGGAGAACACGTTCGGCGTGCGTCCGTGGAGATAGAGCAGGCGCTGGCGCGGCGCGGCAGAGGGGGGATTTTCGCTTCCCGGACCGGAATCCATGCTGCCAAAGATAGGTAGAATTACACTTTTGCGCACCCTTTCCGAGGCCCCGGGACTGGAGGAGAGACCACGGGACCCTTTTACCATGAACATTCGGTTTCCATTGCGAGTGTTCATGCATTCGGAGCCGTCTACGGGCGAAGCCTTTTCCGAGCAGTCAGCGGCATCTCTCTTTCCTTGACCGGGTCCGGTCCCCTGGGTATCCTTGAACCTCGCGCACCTCGACCACTTTTCAGCCACGGCATCTTCCGGCGGACCCTTCCGAACTGCAATGATAAAGGCGGTAATCTTCGATTTCGACGGGCTCATCATCGACACGGAATTACCCGAGTACCAGTCGTGGCAGGAGATATTTCAGGGCTACGGATGCGACCTGCCCGTGCCCGTCTGGTCGGTGTGCATCGGCACTTCATTCAGTGGCTTCGACCCCCATGAATATCTCGAGGACCAACTGGGCAGGTCCGTCAGTCGAGGGCGCATTCTGGAGAGGCATCACGAGCGCAAAATGCAGTTGGTCGAGCGGCGGGAAGCCCTTCCGGGCGTAAGGGACTACCTCGATGCAGCGCAAGGGCTCGGCCTGGGAATCGGGTTGGCCTCCAGCTCCCGCCTCGACTGGGTCGAACCCCAGCTTTCGCGCCTGGGGTTGCGGCACTATTTCGAGGTCATCAGGACCCGGGACGATGTCGAGATGACGAAGCCGCACCCTGCCCTGTACCGGCGGGCCCTCGAGGACCTGGGGGTGGCTCCCGGTGAAGCCGTCGCCCTGGAAGACTCACCCAACGGAGCCCTGGCGGCCAGGCGGGCGGGCATTTTCTGCGTGGCCGTGCCCAACGAGTTGACGGGGCAGCTGGATATCGAGGCGGCCGATATGAAATTGACCTCCCTGGAAGAACTGCCCCTGAAGGAATTGATCGGGCGGATCGAATCACCTGCCCAGGCACTTGCGGAGAAGAGGGGAGACAGACGATGATCACCATGGAAAAGACCGAGTGGGGGCATGCATCGGGAAGAACCGCTGTCCACTACAGGATGAGCACCCCGGACGGCATGGAAATCGGAATTACCAACTTCGGCGCAATCCTCACCCAGGTGCAGGTGCCTGACCGCCTTGGACGGTCCGCCGACGTCACCCTTGGCTTCGACCGCCTCGAGGGCTACACGAGCAACCCTCCCTACATCGGCTGCATCGTCGGCCGCGTCGCCAACAGGATCGGCAGGGCCCGTTTCGTCCTCGACGGCAGGGAATACGCCCTGGCCACCAATATGGCTCCCAACCACGTGCACGGTGGAGTGGAGGGATTCAACAAGAAGCTCTGGGACGTGGTCGACGAGACCCGCGGCGGCGACGCTGCTTCCCTGACCATGACCTATGCCAGCGCCGATGGGGAAGAAGGCTATCCCGGAAACCTGACCGCCTCGGTGACCTACACCCTGGCCGCCGGCAATGCCCTCAAAGTGGAAATGGAGGCCGTCACCGACGCGCCCACCATCGTCAATCTCGCCCATCACGCCTACTGGAACCTGGCCGGACACGACGCCGGGGACATTCTCGATCACGAGCTGAACCTCAACGCCCGGAACTACACCCCTACCGACGCGGACTCCCTGCCCACGGGCGAAATCGCCGCCGTGGCCGGCACTCCGTTCGACTTCACCCGGACCAAGGCCATAGGCGCCGATATCGGACGCCTGGGCGGAGGATCGGAGGGCGCCGGAGGCTACGATATCAACCTGGTGCTTGACGGCGAGGCGGGCGAGCTGAGACCGGCGGCGTGGGCGAGGGACCCCGAATCGGGCCGCGTCCTGGAGGTCAGCACGACCAGCCCTGGGGTCCAGTTCTACACCGGCAACTACCTGGACGGCTCGGTCGTCGGCAAGGGCGGCGCGGCCTACGGCAGGCACGCGGGATTCTGCCTGGAGACCCAGGACTTCCCCGACGCCATCAACAAGGAGGGTCTGCCGGGCTGGCCCTCGATCATCCTGCGGCCGGGCGCTACCTACGAGCACACCGTGGTCTTCTCGTTTTCGGCTGAATGACTCAAGCCCGGCAACCGTGAAGTCAGCTGCCCGCTGGGCCATGCGCCGGAGGCCCGGGAGGAAAAACCGAATGGAGAAAGAAAGGCGGTCCCATCTTGGCCTCTGCTGATCTCGCCGGAAAGACGGCACTCGTGACCGGATCCTCGCTCGGCATCGGCCGCGGCTGCGCGATGGAAATGGCGCGCGCCGGTGCGGACATCGCGGTAAACTACCGTAGCCACCCGCAGGAGGCGGAGGAGGTCGCCGGGGAGATCCGCGCCCTGGGGCGGCGGGCCCTGGTGCTCAAAGCCGACGTGTCCGACAGGGCCTCGGTCGAGGACATGGTGGGGGCCGCGGTGCAGCACTTCGGAGGCATCGACACCGTCGTCTGCAACGCCGCCTTCAGCCAGCGGGAACCTTTTCTGGAGATGTCGGTGGAGGGCATGCAGCGCACTCTCGACGTCACCCTGTGGGGGGCGTTTCACGCTGCCCAGGCAAGCGCCCGCCGCATGGTCGAGCGCGGCCGGGGCGGCAGCATCCTCTTCATCAGCTCCATCCACGCCACCATGCCCGTGGCCACCTCCCTGGCCTACAACGCCGCCAAGGCCGGGATGAACCACATGTCCGCCACCATCGCGGTGGAGTTGGCCGAACACCGCATCCGGTCCAACGTCATCGAGCCTGGCTGGATAGACACTCCCGGCGAACGCAAGTACGCCAGCGAAGAGCAGATCCAGGAGCAGAGCAGCGGGCTGCCCTGGGGCCGCCTGGGCAGCATCGAGGACATCGGGCGCGCCGCCGCCTTTCTCTGCTCGGACGCGGCGGACTACGTCACCGGGGCGGTCCTCAGAGTGGACGGCGGCCTGAGGCTCTTCAGGGGGGGATAGCCCGTGGGCCCGGAGCCTCCCGTGCAGGAACCCGGCGGCCGCCCTCCCGTCCATGCGGGCGGCACCCGCGCCCGGTTCCTCTCTCCCGCCCGCAGCACCGCGCGCTCCGGATGACCTCCATCGCCGGCATCCGCCGCTTGCTGGCCGGCCGCACCCCGAGGCTTCTGGCCGCAGAGCAGCGCCGCCGCGCCGCGGTCGCTCTCATCCTCAACCAAGGCCCCGCGGGACTCGGCCTGCTCTTCGTAGAGCGCGCCGAGCGCGAGGGAGATCCCTGGTCCGGGCACATCGCCTTCCCGGGGGGAAATATCGACCCCTCCGACCGCTGCGCCCGCTCGGCGGCGGAGCGTGAAACCCGCGAAGAAATCGGAATCGACCTGGGTTTGGAGGAGTACCTCGGACGCCTCGACGACCTGGCGGGCACCATTCTCCCGGTCCTGGTCTCGGGGTTCGTATACTCCATGGAGAATCCCGGTCCCTTCGAGCTCAACCGCGAAATCGAAGAGGCCTTCTGGGTCCCCATCGACCATCTGACCGACCCGGAGCGCCACGTGCACTACCGGTTTCACCAGGGAGGCACTTCCCGGCTGCATCCCGCCGTCGATCTCCTGGGGCCCGGAAGACCCGTGCTGTGGGGGATCACCTACCGCTTCGCCGCACAGCTCCTGCGCTTGGCCGGCCGCGAGATGCCGCGATAGACTGCCCGCGGAAACCCTGCCGGCTTGAGCGGGGCACCTCAGCATCGCCGGGGCGGACCGCAGACTCCCTGCCGACGTGGGCCGGGACACCACCTGCCCGCCGGGGCGGCCCGCAGGCTATCTCCCGGCCTCGACCGAACCAGCTCGCAGCCGGCGGGGCGCGCATGCTTCAGCAACACAGGGCCCTCAGACCGCCAGGTACCTCAGCAGCACGTCATCATTCCTGCGCAACTGTTCCGGCGTGCCGGAGAATCTTATCTCGCCCTTTTCGAGAACGTGCACCCTGTCGCTCAGACCAAGGACGAAGGGGAGATTCTGCTCGGCCACGAGGATGGCCAGACCCATCTCCTTCAACCGGGCCACCTGTTCTGCCAGCGCCGCCACCACGCGCGGAGCCAGGCCCTCGGAAGGCTCGTCGAGCAGCAGCAGCCCGGGATTGCCCATCAGGCCCCGCGCGATGGCCAGCATCTGCTGCTGTCCGCCGCTGAGCACGCCCCCCGGCCTGTCCGCCATCTCCTCCAGCTCGGGGAACAGCTCGTAGACCTGCCTCTCGCTCCAGGCGGCCCCTGCGGCAGCGGGCCGGCGGGCAATGTCCAGGTTCTCCCAGACCGTCAGGTCCGCGAAGATGCGGCGCTCCTCGGGGACGTAGGCGATCCCCAGCCGGGCAATGCGATGGGCAGGCAGGCCCGCGAGGTCCCGTCCCCTCCAGTTCACCTGGCCGCGGCGCGGCGGCTGCAGCCCGGCGATACTGCGCAGGGTCGTTGTCTTGCCCACCCCGTTGCGCCCCACCAGGGCCACCACCTCGCCGGGGCCGGCCTGGAGAGAAACCCCGAACAGGACCTGGCTCAACCCGTAGCTGGTGTGAATGTCCAGGACCTCAAGCACCGTCGTTCCCCCCCAGGTAGATCCGTTTGACCAGGGGGTCCCGGCGCACCTCGGCAGCCGTGCCGCTGGAGACGACCTCGCCCTGGTGGAAGACCGAAATCCGCCTGGCGATGCCGAAGACCACGTCCATGTCGTGTTCGGTGAACAGGAGGGCGAGGGCGCGGTCGGAGACGATGCGCTCCACCAGGGCGATGGTCTCGGAGGTCTCCCGCGGCGACATCCCCGCGGTGGGCTCGTCGAGCATGAGAAGCCTGGGGCCGGATGCCAGGGCGATGGCGAGCTCGAGTTGCTTCTGGCCTCCGTATGCCAGCATGCCCGCCGCTTTCGATCCCTCTTCTTCCAGTCCCACCAGCCCGAGCAGTTCGGCCGCTTCCTCCAGGTGCAGGCGATGGCCCGCGGCCACCATGTTGAAATGCCGGCCGGCGCGCGCTATCAGGGCCACCTGGACGTTTTCGCGCACGGTCATGCGCGGAAACACATTGACCCGCTGAAAGGAGCGCGCGATTCCCCTCCTGGCGATCCGGTGCGGAGCAAGATGGCTGATCGGCTCCCCGGCGAAAACCACGGTGCCGCCGTCGGGAGTCAAATGGCCGGTGATGAGGTCGAAGAAAGTGGTCTTCCCGGCCCCGTTCGGCCCGATAATGGCGTGGATCTCCCCTTCCTCCAGGGTGAAGTCCACCTCGCGGACGGCCCTCAGACCGTCGAAGCTCTTGGAAATGCGCTCGACCTGAAGCATGTCCCGGCGCTCCGCCTCACCAGGTTCCCGCCATGTGTTCCCCGGTCCGCCCTGGCCGCGACCGGCCGCGGCCATTGCCCCGATCCGGCCTGGAAAGTTGACCCCGTGGCCGCGGCACCCGGGGAGCGCCCCGGTCCACTCCCGTGATCACGCCCTCCCTCCCGGCACCATCGGCGCCCGCCGCCGCCACGACCGCCGCGCCAGGCCCGCCAGGCCCTCGGGGAAGAACATCACGATGGCCAGCAGGATGCCCCCCAGGACCGCCGGCCAGTACTGGGTATACTGGTTGATGGTGACCTCCAGCAGGTAGAGGACGAGCGCCCCGAGGGCGGGTCCGAAGAAGGAGTGGATGCCGCCCAGGAGGACCATGATCAGGACCTGGGCGGACTCGGTCCAGAAGGCCGATTCGGTGTAGATACCCCTGTTGTAGAGGGCGAAGAGAGCGCCGGCGGCGCCGGCGAAGGTCCCCGCGATGACGAAGGCCGCCAGGCGCATCCGCCGGGTGTCCACCCCGACGAAGGCGGCGCGGACGGGGTTCTCGCGCACCGCCACCAGGGTGCGGCCGAAGGCCGAATGGCAGACGACCCACAAGAGCGCCGTCGAGACGGAGACCACGGCGAGGGCGAAGTAGAAAAAAACCACCCGGCTTTCCAGCATGGCGGGCAGCCGGACTCCGACGAAGCCGTCGTCGCCGCCGGTGAGCGCCCGCCACTTGAAGGCCACCGACCACACGAGCATGGCGAAGGCAAGAGTCAGCATGGCGAAGTAGATGTCGCTCAGGCGCACGCAGAAGAAGCCGATGCCGAGAGCGGCGGCCCCGCTGAGCGCCACCGCCGCCAGGAAGCCGCAGGCCAGGGGCCATTCGCAGGTCGTCACGAGAATGGCGCACGAGTAGCCACCGATGGCGAAATAGGCGGCGTGGCCGAAGGAAACGTTGCCGGCGTAGCCGATCAGCAGGTTGAGGCTGAGGGCGAACAGGGCGTAGATCAGGACCTCGGTGGACAGGTCGATCAGGTAGCGCGAACCCGAAAGCGGAACCAGCGCCGCCAGGGCGGGGAGCAAGGCGAGCAGACAGGGTCCACGGAGGATCTTCATCTGCCGCGCTCCTCCGCTGCGGTGCGGCCGAGCAGGCCCCGGGGGCGCCACAGCAGCAGCGCCAGCATGAGCAGGTAGGGCAGGACGATCTCAACCTCCGGCGCCAGCACCGCGCCGAATACGGTGACGAATCCCAGGGTCAGGGCCCCGAGAAAACTGCCCCACAGACTTCCCAGGCCGCCGATGATGACCACGATGAAACACTCGACGATGATGGTGGCATCCATCCCCGGGGTCAGGGCCGTGCGCGGCGCGGCAAGGGCGCCCCCAACACCGGCCAGAACAGAGCCGGCGACGAATACGCAGGTGTAGACCAGGGGCACGTTCACTCCCAGAGCAGCCAGCATCTCCCGGTCCTGGGTCGCCGCCCGCACCAATCGCCCCCAGCGCGTCTTTTCCAGGACCAGCCACATGGAGGCGGCCACCAGCGGACCCAGGAAGCAGAGGAAGAGGAGGTACTGGGGGAAGTGAGCCGGACCTAGCTCGGCGGCGCCGTCGAGGCCGGCCGGGTAGGGGACGCTGTACTGGCCCGTGCCCCAGACCAGCTTGGCAGCGTCGCCGAGAATCAGCACAAGGGCGAAGGTGAAGAGAAGCTGCATCAGGTGCTCGCGGCCGTAGAGATGCCTGAGCAGGAAGCGCTCCACCAGGAAGGCCAGCGCCCCCAGGGCAAGGGCCGCCCCCAGGACACCCGCCCAGAAGCTGCCCGTAGCCGCCAGCGCCGCATAGCACGCGTATGCGCCGATCATGTAGAATGCGCCGTGGGCGAAGTTGATCACCCGCAGCACCCCGAAGATCAGGGTCAGGCCGGCGGCGATGATGAAGAGATTCATACCCAGGGAGATGGAGTTCAGCACCTGGATGAGAACGAAGGTGGGCTGGCCGAGCATCTAGCGTCCCGTAGCAGAGACAGGGTGACCAGATCGGGCCGCCGAGGCGCCCGGCCCACCAGTCGCCTGAGCGGGTCGTAGCGGTGGTGTACGGCGAGTGAAGGCAACGCCGCGAGCCGGGATGGACGGGCGGAAGAATGGCGACATATCTCTGCGGCGGGACATCAGTCTGGGGCGATGTAGGTGACGGGATCCATGATCCTGAAGGCGTACTCTTCCGATTTGATCATCGGCCCCCAGAACTGGCCCGTGTCGGTCTCATGGGTTTCCGCGTCCATGGTGCGCAGGCCCACGGGTGTCTCAATGCTGAGCCCTTCGAGGGCGGCGACCAGCGCGTCGGCTTCCATGGACCCCGCCTTCGCCGCGGCGGCCTCGACGAACTTCACGCCGACGTAGGCCAGCAGCGGCCAGCTGGAGGTCTCCCTGGCGCCCTGGCGCCTCGCCAGCTCCTTCTGGAAGGGTCCGTGCAGCGGCGAGTGGGCATGGTACCACAGCTCGTAGGCGTTGCTCCAAACATTGTCGGGGAAATCCCCCTTCAACTGTCCGGCGATCTCGTGCGAGGCGATCTCCCCGCCCGATACGTACCTGACCCGGTCGAACAGGCCGAACGGCTTCCCCTGGCGCGCCAGGCTGATGAAGGCCGCTCCCCACAGGCCGCTGGCCACGGTCTCGCATTCGGCGGCCATGATCCGCGCGATGTAGGGATTGAAGTCGGCGGCGCCCAGCTTGACCTTGAGGTCCAGGACGATCTCGGCCTCCGGCGCCTCCTGGGGCAGCGCCCTGGCGATACCGGCGGCCAGGTCGTGGCCATAGGCGTAGTCGAACTGAATCTGGCAGACCTTCCTGGCCCCTATCTGGCCCAGAACCCGGGCTATGCCCCGGCCCTCGCCGTCCGTGTTGGCCGCGGTCCTGAAGACGTACTTGTGCAGCCTGGTGGTGGTCAGCTGGGTCGTCTTCGGTATGGTGGCGATGTATATCACCTTTTCCTGGCGCGCCACTTCGGAGACGGCCAGGCCCACCGCCGAGCTGAGGCCGCCGAGGAGAACGTCCACCCCTTCCCTGGTGATCAGTTCCCTGGCCGCGGCCGCCGCCGCCGCGGGCTTCAGCCTGGTGTCCCGCGCCACCGCCACCACCCTGCGCCCGTTGATGCCGCCGGCGGCGTTGATCTCGTCCACCGCCATCTCGTGACCAAGCAGGGCCGGCGAGCCGTAGACGGCTCCGGTGCCGGTGAGAGGATACAGGGCCCCCAGCTTGACCGGCTCCTCCGCTCCACCTGCGATGCCGCCCGCCCCCAACGCAATGGCGGCGAGGACAATTACCGTCACTCTCTCCATATCCGCTTTCCCCTGCTCCTGCAATTCGCGGAGACCTGACCGGGGCGGGAACAGCTGCGGGGCATAACGGACGAAACCGGCCCTATCCTCTGCGATACAGCCGGTTTCCAACCCCGCCCGTAGCGCCACTGCTTCCGCGCCGGGCCCCGTGGAGTTTCCGGAGCACAGCGCAAGATAATATGAAACCCGCCCGCGGCGCTCAAGTTTCAACGGGCGGCGGCGCCTGGACAGATGGGCCCGCCCGGCATATCTTTCCCGCTGAAATTTCCGCCAAGCTGCGCCCGGCCTGGAGGCACTCGCGGCACCGCTTCCCCGGACTACGGCAGAAGGCCTGCATGCCTGACCGACCGAATATCCTCTGGTACTGCTCCGATCAGCAACGCTTCGACACCATCGCGGCCCTGGGCAATCCCCACATTCACACCCCGCGCCTGGACCGGTTCATGGCCGAGGCCGCCACCTTCACCCACGCCTACTGCCAGTCGCCCATCTGCACCCCGAGCCGCGCCAGTTTCCTCACCGGCATGTATCCCAGCGCCCTCGGGGTCAACGCCAACGGAAACGCCTACTTTCCGCGCCACCATGAAGGGCGGCTCGTCTCCCACGTCCTGGCGCGCAGCGGCTTCGATTGCGGCCTGGTGGGCAAGCTTCACCTGGCCGGGTCGACCAGAGGCCGCGAGCGCCGGGTCGACGACGGCTACCGCTACTTCCAGTACAGCCACTCGCACAAAGGGCCGCGCTCCTTCGGCCACGACTACGCCGAGTGGCTGCGGCTGCAGGGCGCCGACCCCGACGAGCTGATGGGGTCGGAAATCGACAACTCGACGATCTACCGGCAGGGGGCTGGCGACCTGAACTTCGCGGGAGTCCTCGAGCCTTCCTCCGCAAACGACAACATTCCGCCCCACCTGCACCAGACCTTCTGGTGCACCGAAAAATCCATCGAGTTCATCCAGAAGAACCGGCGCGGGGGCCAGCCCTGGCTGCTCAGCGTCAACCCCTTCGACCCTCACCCTCCCTTCGACGCCCCCTGGGAATACTACCGCCGCTACGACCCCGAGTCCCTTCCGGGCGCCCACTTCGAGGACGGCGACCTGGTGCACCAGGAGCGCCTGGCCGGCGCCGGAATCGACTTCCAGGCGCAGCCCAGGCACCCGGAAGAGCTGGGCAACAGGAGGATGCAGGCCTCCTACTACGCCTCCATCGAGCTCATAGACCACGAGTTCGGCCGCCTGCTCGACCACCTCGAGGCCTCGGGCCAGCGCGGCAACACCATCGTCATCTTCACCAGCGACCACGGCGAGGCCCTGGGCGACCACGGTATGGTGTGCAAGGGCTGCCGCTTCTACGAGGGATCGGTGCGCGTGCCGCTGATGATCTCCTGGCCCGGTCACTTCGCGCGCGGCCTGGTCAGCGACGCCCTGGTGGAGCTCCTCGACCTCGTGCCCACTCTCTACGACGCCCTGGGCATGGAGATTCCTTCCTTCGTGCAGGGCCGGTCGCTCCTCCCCCTGCTCACCCGAAAGGCGCCGCCGCACCACCACCGCGACTTCGCCCGCTGCGAGTTCTACGGGGCCATCGATTTCCCCGACCAGACCCACGCCACCATGTACCGCGACCGCAGGTGGAAGTTCATCCACTACCACCGCAAGGACCTGTGCGAGCTCTACGACCTGGACAACGACCCCTGGGAGCACCGCGACCTGTCCTCCGATCCCGACCACCGGGAGACCAGGTGGGAGCTGATGCGCAGGAGCTTCGACGCCACCGTCTACAGCCATCCCCCGGGCCCACCGCGGGCGATGCCTGCCTAGAGCCGGAGGGTCCGAATCCCGCTCCCCGGCCGCGCCGGCGCGGGGAGGGCGATTCACCCCGGACGGACCGGATAACTGGAACTACAGCCGGCCGCAACGACATGCCATCTGCTGCTGAAAAGAGATCGACAAACACCTGGCTGACGCGCGGATTCGACGGATTCAGCCGCGGCACCATGGGAAACGGCGGCCACAATCTCTATGTCTCCCGGGCCGGGGTCCTGCAGCGCATACACCAGTACGACTTCAGCGGCGACGGCTACATGGACCTGGTGTTCTGCAACAGCCAGAGCCATCTGGAGAACGCTCCCGCCGGCGTATACCAGGACCCGCTGGGTCGCTGCCAATGCGTCGATCTTCCGGCCGACGGGGCCTGGTCCGGGGCCGTCCTCGACCTCAACGGCGACGGCTGCGACGACCTGGTGCTGGGCAACTGGTACAACGGGGTGGGCCTCTACATGAACGCCTTCATCTACTACGGGTCCCCCGAGGGCTGGAGCGAGCGCCGCCACCAGCGCCTGCCGGCGCCGGTCTGCACCTCGGTGGCCGCGGGCGACTTCAACGGAGACGGACGCCCGGACCTGGCCTTCCTCAGCAAGGGCGCCGTGCGTCAGGGCGCCAACCTGGTCCGCCTCTTCTACCAGACCGAGCTGGGATTCGAGCCCAGGCGCCGCCATGACCTGGACCTGGACGGCGACCAACTGGGAAGCGGCGACCTGGACGGGGACGGCTGCGCCGAGCTGATCGTGCGCTCCGAGGCCGGCGAGGTCACCATCTACTGGGGCTCCGAGGAGGGGATCGACCTGAACCGCCGCACGGCCGTCCCCGTCGAGGTGGACGACGCCAACGACGACGGCGTCTCCGCGGCGGACAAGGCCACGGCCGAGTACGTTCAGGACGCCAGGCCCCTGGTGCAGGTGATCCTCCTGGAGGAGGTGCCCCACCTCTTCGTCGCCCGCTCCCGCCGCGCCTTCCTGGTCCCCGTCCACCCGGACCGCCGCTGCGGTACGCCCCTCGTCTTCGAATGCCCAAGGGCCCTTGCGGTGGCGGCAGGCGACGTGGACGGCGACGGCTGCGACGACATCGTCTTCGCCTGCCGGCAGCCTTCCGGCGGACAGGAGCGTTCGTGGATCTACTGGGGCGGCGGCCGCGGGTTCCGCGAGTCGGACAAGACCCCGATCCCTACCTACCGCGCCTGCGACGTGGCCCTAGGCGACCTCGACGGCGACGGCTGCGACGACATCGTCCTGTGCCAGGGACACACCCCCGACTCCTTCACCTTCAACTCCCTGGTCTACCGCGGCTCGCGGCACAGGAATTTCGAGGACTCTCTCAGGCTGGCGACCCACGACGGCCGCCGCGTCTTCCTGGCGCGTCCCAGGGGGAAAGGCCTCCCCGACGTCGTGTTCGTCAATACCCGGGCGCGCAACAAGACCGAGGAACTGGCCGTCTCCATCTACGCCGGCGGTCCCGGGGGCTTTTCCGCCGAACGCCGCCGGGACCTGCCCGGGTGGGGGGCGGTCAGCGCCCTCTGCTGCGACTTCGACGACGACGGGCGCGCCGACCTGGCGCTGGTGAATTCCTCCCACAACACCCCGTCGCGCGATCCCGGGTCCTACGTCTTCCTCAACGGCAGGAAGGGATTCCCCCCGGAGCCCACCTGGAAGCTGCCCACCGACCTCGCCCACGGCGCCTGCTGCGCGGACATAAACCGCGACGGCTACCTGGACCTGGTCTTCGCCGGGCACACCAGCCCCGAAATCCTCGTCTTCTACGGCAGGGCCGGGGGCATCGACCTGGAAAACCCCGAGCGCATCCACATGGAGCACCAGGGCACTGTCTACAGGAATCCGCTGTGGATTTACCTGGCCGACCTCGACAACGACGGCTGGCTGGACCTCGTCGTGCCCCAGAGCAGGGAGGACCGCAGTCTCATCCTCTGGGGCGGACCGCAGGGCTTCGGCATGGAGCGCTGCCAGATGCTCTCGGTGTGGCAGGCCGTATCCGCCCGCGCCGCCGATCTCAGCGGCAACGGCTATCTCGACCTGATCGTCGGCGGCGGCCCCCCGGCTCTGGCGGAGCCCCACGATTCCTTCGTCTACATCTACTGGAACGGCCCCCGGGGAATCCGCGAGGATTGCCGTACCCTGCTGCCGGCAAACGACGTCCTCTCCGTGGCCGTCGCCGACTTCGACAACGACGGCCTGCTCGACCTCTTCGTGCCGTCCTACACGGACAGCAGGTCGCGCGATCTCGAGTCCTACATCTACTGGAACCGGCCCGGACGCGGCTTCTCGGCCGCGGACCACACCCGCCTCTTCACCCACTCCGCCTCCGGCTGCGTCGCGGCCGACTTCAACGAGGACGGCTGGATCGACCTGGCCGTGGCCAACCACAAGGTGGAGGGCGACCACGTGGGCTGGTCCGCGGTTTGGTGGAACGGCCCGGAGGGATTCTCCGACAGCCGCCAGACCAGGCTGCCCACCTCCGGACCGCACGGCATGCTCTGCGTCGATCCGGGCAGCATCATGGACCGGGGGCACCAGGAGTTCTACTTTTCAGCGCCCTTCGAGCTGCCGGCGGAGAGCCGCGTGGAGCGCGTCCGCTGGCAGGCGGAGACCGCGGCCAATACCTGGGTGAAGGCGCAGCTGCGCTTCGGCACCACCCGCTCCCTGCTGGACCGGGCGGAGTGGAGAGGCCCGGCCGGCGGAACGACCTGGTATGACAACGGCCAGGAGGCATGCGAGGACGGGCGGAACGGAAGGTGGATTCAGTACAGACTGGCCCTGGGGGCCTTCAACAGCTGCGGCACCCCCCGGGTATCGGAAGTAGCCGTTGAATACCGCGTCTGAAGGAGGAAAAAGAGACATGCTTCCCATCGTCGACACCCACCAGCATCTCTGGGACCTGGACAGGATCTCGATGGCCTGGACCGCGGGCTCGGGGACCTTGAACAGGAGCTACGTGACCGCCGACTACCTCGAGGCCACCAGGGACCTGAACGTGGTAAAAGCCGTATACATGGAGGTGGACGCCCTGCCCGCGCTGAAGGCCGCCGAAGCCGACTACGTCCTCGACCTGTGCGGCCGCGACGACAACCCCACCTGCGGCGCCGTCCTCTCCGGCTTCCCTGCCAGGGAGGGTTTCCGGGACTATATCGACCGTTTCAGGGGGAACTCGAGCTTCAAAGGGGTGCGGCAGGTACTCCACGCCCCGGAACATCCGCCGGGAATCTGTCTCGAACCGGCGTTCGTCGAGGACGTCCGCTACCTGGGAGAATCCGGCCTGCTCTTCGACCTGTGCCTGCGCCCGGCCGAGTTGAGCGACGCGGGCGCCCTCGTCGACCAGTGTCCCGGCACCCGGTTCATTCTCGATCACTGCGGCAACGCCGATCCCAACATAGTGGCCGGCCGCGACCCCGAGCCCGGCGACGGCACCTACCTGCACTCGCGCGGGCAGTGGATGAGCGATATCGAGGAACTGGGCAAAAGGGAGAACCTGACCTGCAAGATCTCCGGGATCGTCGCCCGCGCCCGAGAAGGGTGGACCGCCGCGGACCTGGCTCCCAGCGTCGACCACTGCCTCGACTGCTTCGGCCCCGACCGCGTCGTCTTCGGCGGCGACTGGCCCGTCTGCACCCTGGGAGCCTCCTATCGCGAATGGGTCGCGGCGCTTGTGGAGATCATCGCCGACCGCAGCGAGGAAGAGCGCAGAAAGCTGCTGCACGACAATGCCGTGCGCATCTACGGGCTGACCTAGGGATGTAAATTGGGGGATCGCTTATGAGAAGTTGCCGCTACTGCCCCCGGACCGACACCGGGTAAAGAGTCAGTCTCGCCTTTCCCCCGGCGCCTTCGTCAGCAACGATCAATGTGTTGTCTGCAGCGAAGGTAATGCCTTCAACCTGACGATGCCACGGTGCAGTGAACCGCCTGACCGAGACCACTTGACCACCCGACTCAATCTCCGCAATGGCTCCCTGACGGGCAGCAACGACATAGTAATTTCCTGACCCAGGGTGGCGTTCGATTCCGGAAGGATGGAACTTCCTTTCCCCGAGATGCCGGGAGAATTCAATCATAGGTATGATGGTGCGTGCGTCATTCAGTAGTTGTTTGTCGTCAATCGACCAATGATATACAACTAGCTGTCCTTCCAGGTCTGCACTCCTGGGTCCCTTGCACATCAGCAAAAGCGCACGCTGGCTTTGGTCGTAGGCCAAGCCCTCTATTTCGCATTCTCTCCCGACTCCGGTAGTATAGATGTTGTAGAGGACCGACTCGCCACCGGTTCCCTCTCTGCATTCGTACAGCCGCCCCAAACTTGTGACCAGGTAGACCTGACCGTCGGCGGTCGCAATACCCTCAAAATCATCTGCAACCGGGTTCTCCGTATCCGCCAGTTGGAACGCCTTGACAATGGACTTATTCCGATAGTCAATCTCGTAAATTATCCCTCTTTCATCATTGTGTGCGAGAAGTCGATTGTTCACGGTCATTGCCAGACCGGAAATTTCCACTAGACGCCCGGGCAGCTTCCAGTGGGTTGCGGTCTCTGCCTGCAGGCTGTAACCTTGGAGGGAAATCTCCCTTTGTGATTCCGTCTTGCTATCGGCCCAGGCGCGGACCATTGAAGATTCCGGATCCGGAGTTGTCAAATCCTCATCCAAACCTGCCGACGAATCCTCTTCAACGCCTAAGGAAATCAGGTAAACCAAAACGCCGGCACCAAGGAAGGCCAGCAGAAATTTATCTCCTCTATTCCGCATTTTCGATTATGCCTTGGCAGGCTCGTACCTCTTCAGTCTCACGTTGTTGATATAGCCTTTTCCGCTTTCCTCGATTTCGCGGATGAAGGAAGGAGGGTTGACCGACTTTTTCAACCAGGCCTCAAAGACAACGACGCCCGCTCCGTCGGCGTTCTTGATCACCTCCGCCACCTCCCAGCGCTTGGCTCTGGATTTCAGAATCAGAGTCGTTGCTCTTTGAGCCTGCTCCACCTTAGTGGTGTTCACCCTAATTTGCGCGTTGTATGGTTTCCCAGCGGTAGCGAATCGGCCCCCTGCTCCGGATTCCCGGCTCGATTTTTTTAACTCGACAATTCTCCAGCCTGATATTTCTGCAGGCTCCGATCCGAAATTGATCTTCCATACACCGAGCGCTATGGCAACGAAAAACAACGATGAGAGGTAGGCCACGGTCGTAAGCTGAGTTCCGGCGGCCAGGCCGATGCCGATGGCCATAAACATGTACACGGCATCTATCGGCTCGTCGAGTGTAGTCCGGAAGCGGACTGCAGCCACGATGCCGGCCAGACTGAAGGCAAGGGCAAGACTGCCTTTGACAAGAAAAACAACCAGGGCAATGGAGACGGGCACCACGAGCAGGGTCTGCGCAAAGGATTGATTGTATTTTTTGCGCGGCCGCGTCCAACGGTATACCCAGGCGACCGGGAGAGTAACTCCGAAAGCCAGAACGAGGGCGACCACGACCGGGATGGTGTGTGCCGGATCGGCGAGCCGGGCAACTCCTTCCTGGATATCCCCAAGTGGAAAGGGAACGGTGTCGGTCCCGGGATCCAGGCCTTTGGCGACGAAGATGCGTTCGCGCTCCAGGGCGACATAATAGAGGATCTGGGGAAAGAGATGAAAAATCCCGCTTAGAGCCAGCATCCATGCGGCGTAGTAAATCACGAGACGAACGATAATGTTACGGAGCAATTGCACCCTCCTTTTTGCTAAAACGGGAGACCAGCACGAACGTACACTCCCGTCAGGTCATCGCCGCTTACGGCCGCCACGCTCAAGGTCTGCCGCTGCTGGAGGAAAGACATCCACAATCCACCTCCGACCCCCCTGTGCCAACCTCCGGCATCGTCCGGATCCTCGGAGTAAATCACCCGACCGGCGTCGGCCGCGGCGAACAAGCCCAGCTCACCGGGCACCAACAGCCTGATCTTCGCTAAAACCAGGCGCAGCTCGGAATTTCCGTACAAGGAGATGTCTCCTGCGAACCGGTTTTTTCGGAAACCACGCAAGCTGCCCCCCGATGCATCGCCGGCGATCAGGCCCGGACCACCCAGAAAGGCGCTCTCCTGGTAGGGATAGGTCCCCCATAATTTCTTGCCGCCCACCCGCAAGGCAAGGGTCGGCCTCAAGGGAACTGGAGCGGTGAGATAAGCACGCGTTTCCCCATCTAGGCTGGCGAAGGCCGATTCCACATCCCAAATCCCCGGATAGACCGCTCCGGCGAGCCTGACCAGGATTCCCCGGGAGGGATACCCCAAATTGTCGCGGTCGTCGTATGAGATTTCTCCTTGTGCCCCAGCCTGGCCGAAGGAACCGGTGCCGTATACCGAGTGACCCTGGGAAACGATGAACTTGCCTTCGTTCGAACTCAGAGGCGTGTTGGAATACTTGACGACGGGCCCCAGGCCGAAGGTCAACTTCTGCCTGGTCGACTTCACGCCGCCGTGAGATCCGACCCCTTCATGCGAATTGGCGCTGAACTGGAGGAATGGCGCCAAGGCGAAATGATTCTGCTCCACCTCGTAAAAGGATGCCGGAAGCCGGACCCTGGTTTGGTTGCCGGGTCCGTTGTAGCGGATCACTTGGAGCCCGGAGTACATAAGATTGACCTCAGCGTCGAAGCCGAACAGCGACCTGCGGAAAGATCCGGTATAGGATACGGAGGGCTTGAGACGATTCATGGCAAACCCGACCCTTATGGAGTGACTTGAAGAGAAGGGATCCTTTCGATACCCAAAGTATTTCCTACTGGCTACACCCCCAACAAATACACCCAGATCCGGGGTCACCATGAAGATCGGGAAGGAAATGGTCTCCCTGCCCCAATCCAAAGCGTAGCGTGCGCGCAGAACAGTCGGGGGAGGACGCTTGTAGGGGCTCTCGTCGACTTTCGCCCCCCTGCCCTTGTCGAACCGGTTTTTTCCGCGATAATCGTAGAACCTGGTCTTCGAGGGTCCAGCCCGGGATGAGTTCGTGAAGGTATCATCACCCCCGCCGCCGTCGACCCGCACCTCAATCCGTCCTTTCGATCCCAATACTTCGGCGTGATCGGCTCCTCCTCTGAGGTATATTCGCACTTCCCGGGTTTCCTGGTGACGAAAGGTCCGCTGGAAGTAGGGGTCTTTTCTGCTCCCGCCGGGACCTTCCCTCAGACCGATGCGGACCACGAGGTCGCCGCCCGGAAGATGCTCGCACCAGGCGTACTCGTCCTTGTCGGTGGCCTGGATTTCGACCTCTCGGGTAATCAGCTCGTAGTAGCGGTCGATAAATCCAGGCAAGGCGTCCCGCCTCGACTTCAGCGCCCTGGCCAAGTCTTCCCCGACCATCTCGTAATACGGCTGCGGGAGCCTTCTCACCGCCTCCTCGATGACCGGGTCGGGAAGGGAGCCCTGGAACTCCGTCACCACCGAATCCCACGCTGCCTTGTCGAGCTCAACCAGAAACTCTCGATCTATCTCCCAGCCCGTGATCGACAAACCCACTACATTCGGATAACTGACACCAAATTCGATCTGCCTTGGAAGGCCCCTGCGAGCCACGGCCATGGCAAACCCGTCGAGGTCGATGAAAGCCTGGTCCCGGTCCTCCGGTATGGGAAGCCATGTATGGCGATCCCCGTCCGGGAACCGCGCCCACCTCCACTGACCGAAATGGCGGTCCTTGTCCCCAATGAGAAAGTCCATGAGCCTGGCATTCAGGTAGGCCCGGGCATCGACCCGGTTGCATGGGCTCTTTTCCAGGCGTTTCCACAGCTTCTCCGTCCCGCTGATCTTGCGGGACTTGGCAAAGCCGGGAGTATCGTCCACCCCTTCGGAAGGGTGTTCCTGCAGCGTCCCGATCAGGCCGGCGAATTCCTGGCGGTACTCCCCCAGCCTGGGATCGTCGGGAATGACGACGAGGGTGTGTTCGGAATGGAGGATCCCCGCCGCCGCCATCAGCGGATCGGTCACCAGCGCCCCGGCCGGCAGAAGAGCGGCGATCAGATCCTGGAGAAGGTCGTCGGCGATCGTGCCCTTGAGCACGTCCCATATCTTTTTGGTGGGGTCCTTGTCCAAGGAGCGGACCGTATAGCGGCGACCGTCCTCCCCGGTAAAATGAAGGGAGATGGACTGCCCGAATCCGCCGGTGCGCAGCGGCGTCAGGCCGCCTCCGACGCTGCCGAGGTCGATAACCTCGACCTCGATGGGAGTTGTCCAGAGATCCCGATAGTCGCTGCCGTAGAACCAGCGTTTGAAGGAGCCGGCGCGAAACCTTTCCCCCGGAACCACAACGTGAGTCGTGGCGCCTGGGGGAGGGACGGAGCGGTGAATCCGCCATCCGGGGGGAACTGAATCTTTCTGCTGTTCTCCTGTCGCAGGAAAAGAAAAAACGAGCACAAGCAGAAAAGAAAGGGGATTCACCTTGGAAAATACCACTCTCGTCCTTTTCGCTATCTGGGTGATTCGGTCAACCTCAACCCGCACGAATGGCAACACCCCACCACGCAAAAAGAATTAACCTTGACATCAAAGCGCAAATCCGACAGCGGCATTAATCTTTATATCCTTTTTTTCCGTACTCTCGATATCAACGCGAATGGGACCCAATAGAGTTGTGCTGATGTAACCCCCAATTCCGAATCCGTGAATAGGGGAATAATCTTGCCCCGGATCAGAATCCATATGGTATAGACCGCCCTGATAGAAAACCCCGACACCACTCCGTGGCAGAGATTGAAAAAATTTAACATGTCTCCATACTGATATGCCGATCGATGCGAACCGGGAAACCCTCAGTTCATCTTGTTTCAGACCGACTACCGGCAATGCCCCGCCACTGAAGTGTCCTGCACCACCCAATTGGAAATATTCAAAAATCGGTGCAGGCTGGGTCATATACCCTCCGTAGGACCAGATGCCCATACTCCATCGCGAAAGGGGACTGGCGAAGAAGGCGAGTTGCGTTTGAAATTGCCTATGCGAAAACGTTCGATGAATCATTTTACCCCAAGATTGAAAATAAATGCCTCGCTTCGGCAGGAACGCATCGTCTCGCGTGTCAATCCCTGCGGACAACCAAATACCGGGCAGATATTCTGACGCATTGCCTATTGAACGCAACGCATAGCGGATTCTGGCATGCTCCACCTGGTACCCAACCCTTAAACCACCCCAACTGTGGAACAATGCCTGCAATCCAAGCCGTGCGTGGACACGTCTTTCCTCGTACCCGCCCTCACGTTGGCGATTTTGAAAATAGAACCGCTCTTGATCCCAACGCTGAACCTCCCCGAACAAACCGAAGCGCTTGAATGAACGGAAAATCAAGACCATTTCAACAAAATTCAAATTGCCTACCAAACCCCGAAGATAAAGCTCCGATATGCGCCCAAGGGTATTTTGATGAGCATACTCGCCCAATATCGATACTCGGTAATCGTTGTTGTAGTGAATCCCGACTTTCAACTCGCTGGGAGGGTTCTCCAAGACGTGAAAAACCAACTCGGTCTGCCCTTCGTGATAGATAACATGGTAATCTACCGTTTGAAACAATCCAGTCGCATACAACCGCCCGGACTCGCGTTCCAGCTCCTGAAAGGATATAGGCTTGTTGACAAACCTTTCCAACCGTAACCTGAACAACGCTTCGGAATAGCGATTTACACCTTCTATCCGAACCCGGTCAACAACAATATCCGGAGGAATATCCGCCCATGCTCTGACGCCAAATTCAACTGGCAATTTGGATGTTCTGGGCTTTCCGACGCGTTTTGGAATTCCAAGTGTCTGTAGTTTCCCCCAAATGGAATCCAAATGTTTTTCGGTTGCCCTTTCGCCAATGGGGATCAAGGTATACGACCGATTGAAATCGCCTGCGTCGAAATTGTGCAGGTCAGGCAATATCAATACATGGGAGAGTTTTCGGTTTGCAATTTTTCTTTCTTCAATTCGGAAACTGACCGCTTGATCGATGACGTCGATAATATCCTGAATTTGGTGTTTTTCACTGCGCAGGGGCGTGGCGCAATCCACGGCAATTACAAAATCAGCGCCGGCGTTCAATGCAACATCCACAGGCAGATTATTGACAATGCCGCCATCTACAAGGTGCGTATGTTCTGTACTAATGGGCGCAAAAACTCCTGGAACGGAAATACTGGCCCTGATAGCAGCGCCCAGAGAGCCGTTATTGATCACGACTTGTTCACCGGATAAAATATCTGTTGCAATTGCGCGAAAAGGGGTTGGAAGTTGATCAAAATCATTTCGTGCCCGATAAGTTGCGCCGAGGGTCAATTGATTAAGAAAATGATGGATTTTTTGCCCGGCAAATATCCCATATGGCAATTTCAATTTCAGTTCATCAAGGTGCAATGCAAGCATCTGACGATCGACCATTGGTTTTCGGATCATATTTGACAGCTGGCGGTCCGGGCTGTTGCTGGTTATTTCCCACCAGTCTGTTTCTACAATAACGCGTTGGACATCCTCGACAGAATATCCGGCAGCATACAATCCACCCACCAAAGCGCCATAACTCACCCCCACGATCAGATCAATAGGGACACCTTCGCGTTCGAGTACGCGCAGCACACCGATATGCGCCCCCCCACGTGCCCCACCTCCACTCAGCACTAGCGCGACACGGGGCCGCTCAGCTGCAAGCGAAGGAAGCGCGCCTAACCAGGTGGATCCGAGACAAAAAAATAACATACTCATGACCACCTTGCGTTGACCCATTGCGCTTCTTGTCGGGTGAAATTTATCGCCCATCATCTGATTACCGCTGGGCGCTGAGTAAAACAAGCTCGATTTCTCCTGACTGATTTTGTATTTACCATTTCTGTGAGCAAGGAGTCGAGCATGACCCAGGAAGAAGGATATCCGTTGTAAATTCAGGGTCTTGGAGCATGCTTGCTCAACGGGCAATGTGTCCAAGACCTGTCAATACTTCGAGATCTCCCAAGAGAGATACTACTGTTGTAGGAGGCAGAGCCGAAAGTACGGAGAAAAGAGCCTGATCAACCGCAGGCCAGGTCCCCGAAACCCGTCCTGGCGTATCGCCCCGGTGATCGAGAAAAAACTCCACCTGCGACGTACCTATCACTCGGGAGACCAGCGTATTTCTCGGTATCTGCAACGCTGCCACGGGATGGAGACCTCCGAAAGAGGCGTGCGCGGCACCCTCTCCCGAAATGGACTCCAACGGCTGCCCAGTACTGTCCACAAACGCACCAGCATGGCCAAGCAGGTGGTGAAACGGTAGGAAAAGCAAGTACCTGGACGCCACGTGCAGATCGAAGTCAAGTTTCTTGCCTTCCCTGGCCAAATCAGGCGCTATCGGTACACGGCCGTCGATTACGCCTGCGCGTGAGCTCCCTTCACCCAGTCTGACAGGTTCCTGGGGGACTTGACTGATAACTCCCCCTTTCGACCATGGTCACACGGGCATGACTGCCGATCTTCTGAGCCCCGAGGGAACGGCAGATCATTGGTTGTGTCATTGGGGTACCCGCCAGCAAGATTACCCACCCTTTGCGAACCCCATTTCCTTCTCGTTGCCAATTTCCCGAGGTAGCGGGATCAGGCAGTTTCAGTCAGATCTTGTCTTCGCAACCCATCTGGCTACCAAGAGCAACCTGGGCAGCCAGACGGGGTTTCTCAGGGCGTCTATTTGACTACGACTACCTTGCGCGACGTGATGATGCCCGAAGTGACAGTCGTGATTAGGATGTCAACGAAACCTGCTGCTGTCTTTATCGTGTAGTCCTCGGCACCCCCGGCCATGGCGCGTGTATCCACCTCGTTCAGCGGTGCCAGGGAGATGATGTAGAACTGCCGTGAGGCCACTGTTTCCGTCCCTTGTGCCCCTTCGCCTACCACGTGAACGTGGGCGGCGCAGCCGGGCAGGACGAAGACGGCCAGCAGCAAAAGGGCGATCACTTTCTTCTGCATGGGATCCCTCCTCAGAGAATAATGTGAATGGAAGAAAGCACGGACTCGTAGGTTTTTTCCATGACCTCGGTCCACGCTTCCCTGATGAGAACGTCCAACTGGTACACTGCCTCGGGGGTCTGGACGAAGACCTGCCTGACCATAAAGCCCGAGCGCTCAAAAGAGTACTCCCGCAGGGCTACCGCTCCAGAATACATGGATCGCACCTCCAGAATGTCCTCTTTCGACAGGCGTTTGACTGGTTCGTACCCGGCCAGGTAAGCAAAGTCGTCGGAAGGCTCCTGATCGACGATACGACTGAAAACGAGCGCGTGCCCTTCCGCAAAGCCGCAGAAGTGTTCGATTTCGTATTGAAATCCGTGCCGCCTGGCCTGATTGGCCCGATCCTCCGTCACCTGCCGCAGACTGTCGGTCAAGGCGATGCATGCTTTGGGAAAAGCCAACCTCAGGGGCCCGAAACGCGTCGCCTCCTGCAGCAACGTCCGGTCATAGGCCAGGGATGCCGGACCACTGGTTTGCGCCTCCCCCACTTTTGACCAGGCCAGAACAAAGCAGACCAGGAATGGGGTGATTGCGAATGGTAAAACCAATGTCATATGCCTGAACTAAGAGAAAACCAAACAACCCTAAAACCACATTCCCCCGACCCCGCCTCCGCGAAATGAAAAGGATACACCAAATGTTACCGGCATTACATCCCGGTCCGGCAACTGAAAAAAGGGACGATCCACTCGCAATTCGACCCTGAGGCGGACGCTGGTGAGACGCAGTGCCTCAATTCCTCCCATTGCATAGCCTCCAAGGCCATTGCCCTCTTCCGACTCCCAGTCATAGTCCCACCTTTCCCGCCTCGAATCCCACCTAGATCCCGATTGTTCATATCCTGCCCAGATATGGGAGAATCCACCGCCCACATACGGCGAGAAATTCTCCTTGTTGAAGAAGTAACGACCGCCGATTCCCCAGGAAATAAAGTGAAAGCTGTCGCCCTCGTTATCCTCGCCTCCGGCACCCCAGAACTCGGTGCCGACGGAATAGGATGGCGTCTCGTGATACCAACCTATTCTGTAGCCGGGTTTGGCAATCATGTCCGCATCGGTGATGAGGGCGAAGGTTCCCAGGAGCCCAATGTCCCAAAAGGACTCACCGGGTATCTTCCGGTGTATGCGAGCTTCCTGTTCGACAACGCTTTCCATGTCCACCGTGGAAGCGAGGGACTTCCGGTGGACGAGGGCATCGACCAGCCGCGGCGCGGCCGAGACCATTTCTTCGATGCTTCCCAACTGAATCTGACGCTCAATAAGAATCGTTCCCATGGGGTTTTCATGGCTCAGACGCACCAGAACCTTTTGACCCAGGGGATGTAAGCCCACACGATAAATACTCCCCGAGTCCGGCGCGTGGAAAACGGGTTGGCCCACCGTTATGCCCTGCTTTCTCAACTCGCCGCATAAAAGGAGGGCGGCGGTCTGAGCGTCGGCCTTTTGGAAACCTAAATGATTTCCAATCAAGCAGGTAGCCGGGGATAATTGGGGATCCGCGGTTTGGTAAGCATCCCCTCCGGATTCGGCCTCTTGGGCGGGGTTGTTATTTTCAGCCCCAACGACGCTGCCATCTCTCAAGCGAACGACATCCTCCATTTTTTGAGCGAAAAGTGGGGCAGTTGCTACCGTAGCTGCAAAGAGTATGACCAAGATTAATTTTTGCATGTCTCCTTCCTTCCATCATTTGTGTGAATCTAACCCAAAGCGTCTCGGGCGATACCTTCAACCTTGTCGAGTTCTGAATATTCTGGGCATCAAGACGCCTCAGCCCCTACTACTCCAGGACAAAGAGGTGCCGATGGCTATTGATGGATTACTCGTCCTAATCGTCACAAAATACCTTCCATACCCGTCCATGTTCTTTGTATATGGGGTAGACCTCCTTCCAGAGATCTTCCCGAGCCCCTTCCTCAGTTTCAGCCCAAACACTGATGGTGCTGGAGACCTCCGCGCCAAAGGAACGGTCTGTGCCAGTGGCGGTAACGAGGGTTTCTACTGGTGAGCCGCCCAGACCCGTACGGTAGATTATCTCTCTCCAGTTCGCCTTGGGGGCAAGTTCCGTTTTCAGTTGAAATAGATCACAGGCCCTGGTGAGTATCAGCCCGTCCTCGGGTCGAACATGCCTTAGGGCGGTCAAGCTCCTGGGGGCCTATCGCAAAAGGTGGCGATAAATAGATCGACCAAAACATGCATAATACCGAGCCCTTTCCCCTAAAAAATAGAGACAACGTCACTCTCACTCCCTCTTCAGCTTCATCGTTCCCTTGGCGATGTTCACGCTGCCCACGTCCAACCTGCTCGCCTCCTTGTAGAGCATGATCGCCTCCTGAATCCTTCCCCTGTCCCGGTACATGTTCCCTAAGGCCATATATGACGGCCCGTGATCCGGCCGCAGCTCGATGCTCTTCTGGAGGGTATGCTCGGCCTCGGGGTAGAGGCCGAGGGCAACATAGGCCAGCCCCATGCCGTAGTAGGCCTCGGCGAACTCGGGGTCGAGACGCAGTGCAACCTCGAAGGAGCGCAGCGCTTCCCGGGGCCTGTCGTGGCGCAGGTAAGTCAACCCCCTCTCGTAGTGCGCCGAGGGATTCTCCCGGTTGGATTGAAAGGCCTGCTGGGTCGCCCTCAGTTCGCTCTCGAGCGCCCGCAGTTTCTCGAAGGTGCGCATCTCCTCGCGTCCCTCCTCCTCCTTTCCCTGGCGCAGGAGAGTGCTGCCCAGGCCGTAGCGCGCTCCGGCATGGTCCGGATTGATGGCCAGCGCCTTGTTGTAGGCCTCCACCGCCTCGTCGAGGCGATCCTCCCGAGCGTATAAATCCCCCATCTGGACGAGGATGTAGGTGTCGTCCTGCCGGTGCTCGAGCACCTTTCCATAG
Organism: Candidatus Latescibacterota bacterium; assembly: GCA_965208105.1. Classification (GTDB taxonomy): domain Bacteria; phylum Latescibacterota; class UBA2968; order UBA8231; family UBA8231. Next base: position 3,599,654 of record OZ242318.1, on the reverse strand, counting down.
GCGGCCAGCGCCTCCTGGTTGCGGCCCTGGGAGGCGTGAATGGACCCCAGGCTCTGGTGCGCCTGAAGCATGTCCGGATCTATCTCCGCCGCCCGCTGGTAGGCGGCGATGGCCTCCGTGCTCTTCGCCATCGCCTCCAGGGCCCTGCCCAGGTTGTAGTGTGCCCGGGCGAAGTCGGGGCGCAGCTCCAGGGCCCGCCGAAAGGTCTCCTCCGCCTGCTCGAGCTTGCCCTGCATCGCCTGGACGAGGCCGAGCTCGTTGTGCATGGCGGCGTCGTCCGGGTCCAGCTCGAGGCCGCGTGCATACGCCTGCGAAGCCGCGTCCAGATCCTCTATGGCCTGGTAGAGATTTCCCAGGGCAAGGTGAAACTCGGCTTGGCCCGGATCCAGCTCAACGGCTCTCTGCAGAATGGAGTCGGCCTCCGCAAAGCGCCTTTGTCCCGCGTAGATCAGACCCAGCTGGTGGTGCGCCTCGGCGAACCCCGGGTCCTGGCCGACGGCGCGGTGAAAGGCCATGGCGGCCAGGGCGGTGCGCCCCTGCGCGGAATATTGGAGCCCCTGCTCGTAGTGCTCCTCGGCTTTGTTGCGGGCCCACTGCTTGTAGCCCAGCAGAGCGATTGCGGCGACCACGGCGATGGCTATTGCGGTCTTGAGGATCCGTACCGGCAGCCCTGACTCCTGCGAGCTGCCGGATTCATTTTTTCTTTTCCTGTTCATTTTCATCCGCTAAAGGTAGCTGTTGACGATGTTCTCAAGCATTTCCTCCCGTCCACTGCGCTTCTCCGGCTCGCCGTGCTTCAGGACGTATTCCTCCAGCTCGGCAAAGTCGGTCTCCCCGCGCATGATCCTGCGGCCGATGCCGCGCCTGTAGGACTGGTAGCGCGCCGCCAGAAGGCCGGCGAGAACGCCGTCCTCCCGCATCCGGTGGGCGATCTTCAGACCGCGGGCGAAGCTGTCCATGCCCCCGACGTGGGCGTGGAACAGGTCCTCCAGATCGAAGGAGCCGCGCCGCACCTTGGCGTCGAAGTTGATGCCGCCGCTTCCCAGCCCTCCCTGCTTGAGGATCACCATCATGGCAAAGGCTGCGCTGTAGAGATCGGCCGGGAAATTGTCGGTGTCCCAGCCCAGCAGATAATCGCCGCGGTTGGCGTCGATGCTGCCCAGCTTGCCGTCGGCGGCGGCCACCGTCAGGTCGTGCTCGAAGGAGTGGCCCGCCAGAGTGGCGTGATTGGCCTCGATGTTGAGCTTGAACTCGTCGAGCAGGCCGAACTTGCGCAGGAAGCCGAGGACGGTGGCGGCATCGTAGTCGTACTGGTGCTTGGTGGGCTCCTTGGGCTTGGGCTCGAGCAGCAGGGTGCCCCTGAAGCCGATGTTCCTCTTGTGCTCCACCGCCATTTCCAGGAGGCGGGCCATCTGCTCCTGCTCGTGCCCCAGGTTCGTGTTCAGCAGGTTGGAGTAGCCCTCGCGCCCGCCCCAGAACACGTAGTTGGTTCCTCCCAGCTCCTTGGTGCACTCCATGGCCTTCTTGATCTGAGAGGCGGCGTAGGCGAAGACGTGAGCGTCGGGATTGGTGCCGGCGCCATGGGTGAAGCGCGGATGGGAAAAGCAGTTCGAGGTGCCCCAGAGCAGCCTGACCCCGGTGTCGCGCTGCAGCTTCCTGGCCAGTTTGACCACGGTGTCCAGGCGCGCGTTGGTCTCCTTGAGACTGTCCGCCTCGGGAGCGATGTCGCGGTCGTGCCAGCAGTAGAACGGCGCCCCCAGCTTGGTGAAGAACTCGAACGCGGCGCGCATGGTATCCTCGGCCCGCTGCATGGGGTCTGCGGACGAGTCCCAGGGCCGGTCGTAGACCGGACCGCCGAACGGATCGCTCCCCGTGCCCTTGAAGGTGTGCCAGAAGACCACCGAGAAGCGCAGGTGCTCTTTCATGGTCTTTCTGCCGACTTTCTCGTTCTCGTCGTAGTGCTTGAAAGCCAGCAAATTGCCGCAATCAGGTCCTTCGTAGCGTATCTTTTCGATGCCTGGAAAGAATTCCTTCACGGCGCGCGTCCTTTCTTTGGGTGAAGCATCCATTCCCCGTCCACCGCTTCGGGGGCCGCCTTCGCCGGCCTGTCCCACCGGTCAATCGGCGCAGATCTCCAGGAAATCCGCCGGTTCCCGCACCAGGACCTGCGCTCCTCCGGCCTCGAGCTCGGCGGCCTCGCGGAACCCCCACAGCGCCCCGACCGCGTACATCCCCGCGCGGCGTGCCGTCTTCATGTCGGTGGCGGTATCCCCCAGGTACAGGCACTCGGGAGGACGGACCTGCAGGCGGGCGGCGATCTCCAAGGCCGCCGCCGGGTCCGGCTTTCGGGGCACCCCGGGGCGGGCGCCGCAGACCGCGTCGAAGCTCCAGCTCTTCAACAGGGTGGACACGGTCAGCCGGGTGAAGTCTTCCGGCTTGTTGGACAGGATGGCCATGAGGGTCTGCCGCGATTGCAGCTCGTCCAGCATGGCCGGGACCCCGTCGTAAGGCCGCGTCGTGCGCGACCAGCGGCGGCCGTACTCGGCCTCCATCGCCGCCAGTCCCCGCGCCACGACATCGCCCTTGCGGGCCTCAGGAGGCAGGGCGCGGCTCACCAGCATCTCCATTCCGTCCCCGACAAAGTACCTGTAGTCCTCGGTGCGGTGCTGCGGGTAGCCCTTGTCCGCCAGCACCTGATTCATGGAATCGGCCAGATCGCCCAGCGTATCGAGCAGCGTCCCGTCGAGGTCGAACAGCACGGCTTTGCAGCGCATGAATACTCTACTCCGGGGTAACGTAGGCCGCGGTTATCCCCCCGTCCACCACGAAGGCGGTGCCGGTGACGAAGGACGAGTCGTCCGAGGCCAGGAAGAGGACGGTGCGGGCGATCTCGGCCGCTTCGCCGAAGCGCCCCATGGGGATGTGGACCAGGCGGCGGCGCCTCTTGTCCTCGGTGTCGAGGTACTGCATCAACAGCTCGGTGCGCAGCGGCCCCGGGCACAGGGCGTTGACGCGAATGTTCTCGCGGGCGTGGAGCACGGCCAGCTCGCGGGTCATGGCGAGGACTCCGCCCTTGCTGGCGGTATAGGCGATCTGGGGCGTGGCCGCCCCCATCAGGGCCACGAACGAGGCGGTATTGACCACCGACCCGCCCCCGGATCGGCGCAGCGCCGCGATGCCGTACTTGCAGCCAAGGAAAACCCCCTTGAGGTTGACTCCCATGGTCAGGTCCCAGACCCCTTCCTCGGTGGACTCGGCGTCGCCGTCCTCGAGATGGGATATGCCGGCGTTGTTGAACAGCACGTCGAGACGTCCATAGGTGTCCTCGGCTGCCTGAATCATGCCCTGGCAGTCCGCCGCCCGCGAGACGTCCGCGCGGGCATAGATAGCTACCCCGTTCTCCGCCGCGATCATGCCCACGGTTTCCTCGCCGCCTTCCGGGTCGACGTCCACGGCCACGATGCGCGCGCCCTCGCGGGCGCAGAGCAGGGCGGTCTGGCGCCCGATCCCGCTCCCGGCGCCGGTGATCAGCATGACCTTGCCCTCGAGCCTCATTGCTCTCCCCGTTTTCGCACAATATCGGGAAGTTTAGCAAGGCGGATTGTGCAGCGCAAGACGGAGGCGATGTTGACAAAGGCCGATTGCCGTATGTTGTATTTAAGCCGGTCCAATTGGAGAAAGGCATGAAGACAATGCGCGACACCGCCTTCGAGATGGCGACCTCCAACATCCGCTTCGGCCGCGGAGCGACCCGCGAGGTGGGCATGGACCTGGCGGACCTTGGGGTCACGAACGCCATGGTGCTGACCGACCCGCAGCTGCGCGGACTGGAACCCGTCAGCCGCGTGCTCTCCGCCCTGGAAGAGGAGAAGGTCCCGTTCTCCCTCTTCGACCGGGTGCGGGTCGAGCCTACGGACGTCTCCTTCAAGGAGGCCATCGACTGCGCCCGCAGCGGCGGCTTCGACGGCTTCGTGGCCGTCGGCGGCGGCTCCACCATGGACACGGCCAAGGCCGCTAACCTCTACTCCACCTTCCCGGCGGATTTCCTCGACTACGTCAACGCGCCCATCGGAAAGGGCCTTCCCGTTCCAGGTCCCCTAAAACCCCTGATCGCGGTGCCCACCACCACCGGGACCGGAAGCGAGACCACCGGCGTCGCCATCTTCGATCTGGCCGACATGCACGCCAAAACCGGAATCGCCCACCGCCGCCTCAAGCCCACCCTGGGCATTCTCGACCCGGAGAACGTCAGCACCCTGCCGGCGGCGGTGACCGCTTCCACCGGCCTGGACGTGCTCAGCCATGCCCTCGAATCCTATACCGCCCTGCCCTTCGACCACCGCCCGCGGCCGCAGCGGCCGGTCCTGCGGCCGTCCTACCAGGGCTCCAACCCCATCAGCGACCTGTGGTCGCTGGAGGCCCTGTCCATGGTGGCGGATTTCCTGCCCCGCGCCGTGGAGGACGGGGACGAGGAGGCCCTTGGGCAGATGCTGCTGGCCGCCTCCTTCGCCGGCATGGGCTTCGGCAACGCCGGGGTCCATCTTCCCCACGGCATGTCCTACCCCGTGGCCGGCATGGTCTCGCGCTTCGTGCCGCCGGGCTACCCGCTGGACTATCCCCTGGTGCCCCACGGCATCGCCGTCATCCTCAACGCCCCTGCCGTGTTCCGCTTCACCGCCCCCGCCTGCCCCCAGCGCCACCTCGAAGCCGCGGCCGTGCTGGGAGCGGACATCGCCGGTGACCGCGACGCCGACGCCGGTCCCATCCTCGCCGACCGGCTCATTGCCCTCATGCAGCGCCTGGACATGCCCAACGGCCTCGGCGGGATCGGCTACGGCACCGAGGACATTCCCGCCCTGGTGCAGGGAACTCTGCCCCAGCACCGGGTCACCAAGCTGTCGCCGCGGGAGGCGGGAGAGGAGGAGTTGTCCGCCCTGTTCGAGGATGCGATGAAGTACTGGTAGGCAGGCCCGGAACACGCACTGTCCCGGCGCCCTTGCCGCCTGCGGGAGACGGGGGCGATTCCGGCGTGGGATCGCTTTCACCGGGATGCTTCGACCACCACCGGCTCTCTCTCGAGGCGGACGGCGAATTTCTCGTAGACCTGGCGCTGGATATCGTCGGAAAGTTCGACCAGCTCGCGGCAGCTTCCCCCGCCCCTGTTGACCAGGGCCAGGGCGTGGTTGGAGGAGATTCCCACCCCGCCGCGGCGATAGCTCTTGTGGAAGCCCGCCCGCTCCACCAGCCAGGCAGCCGCCACCTTGAGGCCTTCGGAGGTCTCGAACACGGGCACTTCGCCGCCGCAGCCGGCGGCGATGCAGCGTTTCTTGAATTGCCCGAACTCTTCCCGGCTCAGGACCGGATTGAGGAAGAATGAACCGGCGGAGCGGGCGTTCGGGTCTGCCGGGTCCAGCACCATGGACTTGCCCCGGCGCAGCTCGAGGACCGCCCGGCGGACGGCGCCGAGCACCGGCGCCCCGCTCTCCAGGTGCTCCAGATCCGCGCTTTCCTCGACGTGCCGTTGCAGCTCGGGATAGCGCAAGCAGGCGCGGGCGCGGGCGCGAAGGCGGAAGGAGACCATGGTGATGATATGGCGGTCCCGGTCCTCGCTCTTGAAGCGGCTCTGCCGGTAGCTGAAGCCGCACTCCGCATTGGTGAAGGCCACTTCCGCAAGAGTCTCCCGCTCGATGGCCTCCACCCTGACCACCGTTTCCTTCACCTCCTGGCCATAGGCGCCCACGTTCTGCACCGGGGTCGCGCCTACCAGGCCGGGAATGCCGGAAAGACATTCGATTCCCCCCAGACCGCGGCGGATGCAGTCCCGCACCAGGCGGTCCCAGTCCTCGCCCGCCCCGGACCTCATCAGGATCCACTCTCCCTGATCCGCATAGGCGACCCCCCTCAGGGCCACCTTCAGAACGAGGCCGTCGAATCCCTCGTCGGCGAAGAGGATGTTGCTGCCTCCGCCCATTACCTGCACCTGCAGCTTCCGTTCCCGGGCCCAGGCCAGGCAGTCCCGGACCTCCGCGGTGCTGCCGCACTCGGCGAAATAGCGGGCCCGTCCTCCACGCCCAGGGTGGTGTGAGGGGCGAGGAGGACATCCTCCCGGACGAGGTTCGCAGGCGGCGCGGACGGAGGGCCGGCAGCCTTGTTTTTTCCCACCATACCTTTAGATTATCCCGCTCGTTCGAGCTTGCTGGAATCAGGGGAGAAGGTAATACACCCCGAAGATGGCGGAAATCGGGCCATATGAAAAAGAGAATATATCTGGCCAGCCCCTACGGATTCTCGGCCCAGCAGAAGGAGAACCTTCTTCCCCCCTTCGTCCGGATCCTGGAGGACATGGGCGCCGAGGTGTGGGAACCCTTCGCGCGCAACAGCCCCCTAGACGTGACCGAAGCAGGCTGGGCCTTCAGGGTGGGCCAGGACGATGTGCGCGACCTGCTGGCATGCGACGCCATTTTCGCCGTCGTCAACGGCACCCCGCCGGACGAAGGCGTAATGGTGGAGCTGGGGATGGCCATCGCCCTCGAGAAGCAGATATTCCTGTTCAGGGACGACCTGCGGAGGTGCACCGACTCCGAGCACTATCCCCTGAACCTGATGATCTTCACCGGTCTCCCCGAGGCGGGATGGGAAGACCACTATTTCACCTCGATGGAAGAGATCCGCTCGCCGCACAAGGCCCTGGCCCGGTGGCTGGGTGGAGCGCTCCCTCACCCGGAGGCAGCGCCGCCTGGAACGGTATCGACCCGTAACTGACGCGGAAGCGCCGGAACCCCGCCGCCTCCTGAAGCGGCAATTCAGCCCATGCGCACATCCATTTCACCCGAACGGCTGCAGAACCCCGATGTCCAAGTCTCCGCACAGATCCTGCGGACCTGCGTCCACTGCGGCTTCTGCAACGCCACCTGTCCCACCTACCTGCTCACCGGCAACGAGCTGGAGGGGCCGCGGGGGCGCATCTACCTGATAAAGAACATTCTCGAAGAGGCCATCGAGGTCACCGACAACACCGTCGAGCACATCGACAACTGCCTCGGCTGCCTGGCCTGCGAGACCACCTGCCCCAGCGGCGTCACCTATTCCCACCTGCTGGAGGAGGCGCGTCCCCGAATCGAGGGGGAATACAGGCGGCCCCTCCTCGACCGCCTGCTGCGCGCCGCCCTCACCCTCCTCATGCCCCACCCGTGGCGCTTCCGTCTCGCCATGCGCCTGGCCGCGGCGGGCCGTGCCCTCCGCTTCCTGGTGCCCGCCGGCATGCGCCACGTCCTGGACATGGCCCCCGCCGCGGTGCCACCTCCCGCCCGGCTGGCTCGCCCCGGAAGTATCGCGCCGCAGGGACGGCGCAGGGCGCGCGTGGCCCTGCTCACCGGCTGCGCCCAGCAGGTCCTCGGCCCGCAGATCAACGACGCCACCGTGCGCCTGCTCACCCGGCTGGGGATCGAGGTGGTCGTCCCCCCGCAAATGGGCTGCTGCGGCGCCCTCACCTTCCACATGGGCGAGCGCCGGCGCAGCCTGGGACTGATGCGCAACAACATCGAAGTCTGGCACCGGGAGATCGAGGATGGAGGGCTGGACGCCATCGTGCTCAACACCTCCGGCTGCGGCACCGCGGTCAAGGAGTACGACTACATCTTCCGCAACGAGCCCGAGTGGGCCGATAGGGCCCGGGCGGTCACCTCCCTGGTGAAGGACGTATCCGAGTTAGTGGCGGAGATGGGGCTGGGAGAAGTGCAGAACCCCGGCGGAATGCGGGTGGCCTATCACGACGCCTGTTCCCTGCAGCACGGCCAGAAAATCAAAGACCAGCCCCGGGAACTTCTGCGCCAGGCCGGCTTCGAGGTGGTCGAGGTGCCCGATGCCCACCTGTGCTGCGGCAGCGCCGGCACCTACAACCTGCTCAGGCCGGAGATGGCCGCGCAGCTGCAGGAGCGCAAGGCCGAGAATATCGCCGCGGTGGAGCCGCAGCTGGTGGCCGCCGGCAATATCGGCTGCATGGAGCAGATCGGCCGCGGCATCGAGCAGCCTGTGGTGCACACGGTGGAGCTGCTGGACTGGGCCACCGGCGGCCCCCGGCCGGACGCGCTTTCTGCGTAAGCAGCCGGCCCCGTACTCCCCGCATCCTTTTGCCCTCGGGTCCGCCGAATGAGCCCGGAAGACGTCTCATCGTCTTCCGGGTCCAGGTTCCCCGCGCCGGTCTCTTCGGCGACTTTGCGTCGAAGTACTTCATCGCCAGACTCTCCGGGTTCCAGACCTCCACCGGGCGTAATTCAAACTTGGCATCCTGTGACAGGCTTTTGGACCTTCATCAGCAATGCCCTGTGATCCGGCGTCAAATTGACCGCTCGTACAGCCTTTCGCCGAATCATTGACGCGTCCATTCGGAAAAGTTGCTCGATTTCATACTCCAAAGCGCAATCTGCTGTGAATGCACCGCCGTGCAACGGTTCGGTTAGGTGTTGTGCTTCTCATTGCGCTGGGCGAGGAAAACTTCCCAGTCCGTTTCGGACAAAATGTGGGCAGCCCTTGGATGGCATATAACCTGGTAGGGATCGGAGTATAGAGCTGGACCCTGGATCGAAGCGCATAGCACCGTTGGTCTGTCACGGACTACCGAGGCATGCCAACGAAACAAACCGCACTCCATATAGCGATTCAACCCGGCTTCAGTCCAGAAAGAAATGGCTCCCTCGAACCGAAGTCCGACCTTGGGCAACCAGGCCCCATCGGGTTTTTCCGAACGGCGAGGATCATCCGATGGGCAATCCCGGGTTACGGCCTCGAAAATTCCAGTCGTGCCAGACACTATGCGAAAATAGTTTGACATTGGAGGGTACTTCTGCAATCGACCTGTCGAGTTACCGGTTTGCGAAACCGCAAAGCAGATTGCCGAAAGCCAAGGCGGGGTAGCCTCTCTTCCGCAACACCCTGTGGTTATAAGAAGTGGACGAAACCAATTCCGAATCACCAGCCGATAAGACCTGGTGGAAAACCTCCCTATTCGAGATAGCCATTGGCAACAAACCATTCATGGTTCTCGTATAGCGCCATGACCGACTTGTGTTTAAGGAATCCTTCCTTCCTATAAAATTCCTCCTGCCCCTGGATGCATGCAAGCAGCACCTTGGGAACAGCGAGTTGCTGAAGTATGGATCTCAGGACGGCTCTACCGATACCCTGATGTTGAAAGTCAGGCGAAACGACAAGATCGCAAACAGTTGCAAAGGTCTCCCCGTCCGAAATTGCTCTTCCTGCTCCCACCAGCTCATCATTCGAAAAGGCAAAACAACATACCTCGCAATTTTCGTAGGATCGACGGAGTTTCTCGGGATGAGGCGTGCCCAGGGGAGCGCGACAGTAGATATTTGCCAAGGCCTCCCAATCCACCTCCCGCAGGTCTCTTCGGAGAGCTACTTCATTCATCGGCTTACATCCCCCATCCTGGATTTCGAGATTTTCGTGGAATTGCCGAAGTGACCTCCCCTGCGAATTGTGCCAGTCTCTAATCTAGGTTGGGGAAATCAGGTGATCGGCAACAGTTTGGAGCTAGGCATACCAACGGGCCTGAAGCCGGAACAATCGAGCGTACTCACCCTCCATTGCAACCAGGCTTTCATGGTCTCCCTCCTCGATCAGACGTCCATCTTTGAGAACCAGGATGCGGTCCGCTATTCGGGCAGATCCCAAGCGGTGAGAGATCAGAATAGCGGTTTTGTCGCGGGTCATCTCGGCGAAGCGGCGAAAGACCTGTGCTTCTGCCTTGGGGTCGAGAGCGGAAGTCGGCTCGTCCAGAATGATGAATTTCGAGGGCCGCAGAAGACCACGGGCGGTAGCCAGTTTCTGCCATTGCCCGATGGACAAATCTACGCCTCCCAGCGGCCGTCCCAGAAGGGTATGGTACTGGTTCGGAAATTTATCTATGAATTCGGCTGCACCGGCCATTTCAGCCGCCTTCCGAATTCGATCTTCACCCTCAATTTCCAAGGCACCGAAGGCGATGTTGTCACGCACAGAAAACTGGTACTTGACGAAATTCTGAAAGACCGCGGCGAAAAGCGGTCGCAACTCCTCGGGGTCCCACTCTTGCAGCAGGCGCCCGCCCAGAAGAATGCGGCCCGAGGAGACCTGGTAGAGCCCCATCACCAGCTTGATCAGGGTGGTCTTGCCTGCCCCGTTCTCCCCCACCAGGGCGATGCGCTCCCCTGGCCGGATCTCCAGGCTCAGGTCTCTCAGGGTGGGACGCTCCGTGCCCGGATACTGGAAGCTCACATCCTCCAAACGCAAGGTAAGATCTTTGGCCGGTTGCCGGCCACGGGCTACTTCCAGGGCAGGCGTCCTGCCATTGGTTCGTCTTTCCATGCCCAGGAATTCGAAGAGGTCTCCCAGGTACAGGCACTGCTCGAAGGACAGCCCAATGGCGTATACGATGGTATCCAGGCGCCGGGCGAACTGCTGCACTGCCTGCATAAGCATGCCGTATTGCCCGATGGTGAGTGCCCCTCCGGTGAGGAAATAGGCCAGAATAGCAAGACATAGACTGTAGGCCCAGGAACGGACGAGCCCCGAAAGGGCGTCCAGCCAAGCCTTCTTCGCAGTCAGCCTGCGGCGCTCCGCCGCCAGGGAGCGGGCGTTGTCTCTCCATTCGCCGCGCAGATGGTCGAACAGAGCGAAGAGCTTCACCTCCTTGGCTTCGTCGCGGTTGAGGAGCAACTCCCGCAAGTACTGGGCCTTCCGCGCCTGCGGAGTGCGCGTGAGATGTGACCAGAAGATGACACGATGCACCTTCTTGCTGATCCATATCCCCGGGATGGCTCCCAGGGCCACGATCGGCGCCAGGGACCAGTGCCCGGTGAACAGCACGCCCAGAATACCCCCCAGGGCGATCAGCGAACCGGCAATTTGAATCACCTGCTGCAACAGGTAGAGGATGCGGTTTCCCATGTCCTCGTTGGCGCGGTGCAGCATATCGTAGAATTCGGGCTCCTCGAAGTTGACCAGGTCCGTTCCCTGTACTTTCTCGATGACCTGCTGCTGCAGTCGAATCCGGACCCTCTCCTGGGCGTCCACCTCCACGATGCCGCGCACCATGTCCAGCAGAGGTCCCAAGACCAGAGTCCCCACCAGAGCCAGGGCCCAGGGCACGAGCGCCTGGAACCCCTCCCGTCCCAGGCCGGTGACTTCCACGAGGCGATCCAGCAACTTGCCGATAATCCACAGTTCGGCGGCGGGAAGGAGGCCGGCCAGGAGGATGACCAGGCCCAACCCGATCATTCCGTAGGAATGGGTGGTGATCAGAATGTAAAAGAGGCGCAGCAACAGGCGGGCCGTCGACTCGCGCCGGGCGTGGATGGATGGAAGCTGGCTCATGTTACTTCATGCCCGCCACTTCTTTGTACCAGTGGGACTGCAGCGCGAACATTCGGGCGTACTCCCCGTCGATGGCGATAAGGTCCTCGTGGTGACCGCTCTCCACCAGGAGTCCCTCCTTTAGCACCAGGATGCGATCGGCGATGCGCGCCGAGGCCATTCGATGGGAGACGAGGACGGCGGATTTGTCCTCGGCCAGGGTGCGGAACTGCTGGAAGACCTCCAGCTCGGCCCTCGGATCCAGGGCCGCGGTGGGCTCGTCGAAGACCAGAAACTGGGCCCGGCGAAAGTAGGCCCGGGCAAGGGCCAGTTTCTGCCATTGACCCCGGGACAGTTCCCGGCCGCCCTCGAAGTAGCGCCCCAGAATGGTCCGGTATCGTCCGGGCAGATCCTCCACCACAGGCGCCGCTCCGCTGGCGGAGGCCGCCTCCCTGATGCGCTCCATGTCCTCCAGGGCTTCGATGCGGCCGAACCCGATATTCTCCCGGGCGGAAAGCTGGAACTGCAGGAAATCCTGAAAGACGGCGGCGCAGCGGTCCCGCAGGGAGGCTGCGTCGATTTGCCGGGTGTCCACTCCATTGATCAACACCCTTCCCGAAGTTGGATGGTAGAGGCCCAAAAGCAGCTTGATCAGGGTAGTTTTGCCGGCTCCGTTCTCGCCCACAAGGGCTATCTTCTCGCCGACGCGCAGATGGAAGTTCAGGTCGTGCAGAACCTGTGGGAACCCCGGGTAGGCGAAGCACACGTCCTCGCAGGAGATGGACAGGGGTTGGTCGGACAGGGCGATGGTGCGTGCCGGAGGTTTCGGCCCCGTGGAGACGAAGCTGTAGAGGTCCGACACGTAGAGCATGCTCTCGAGAACCGTACCCAGGTCAACCAGGAGCTCGCGCAGACGGTTCTGGAAACTTCGGGCCGCTTCCATCAACGCGAAGAAAGCACCCAGGGTGATGATGACGTGTACGGCCTGCCAGAGCAGGATGAACACGGCGGCGAAGAGGACGACCAACCCCGGCAGCCGCGCCAGGACCTGAGCCTTCTGCTGCTTCAGGATGAGGCGGAAGCGCTCCTGCTTCAGCGTCAGGGCCAAGCGATGCCACTTCTCCTTGAGAAATTCTCCCAGGCGAAAGAGTCTGATCTCCTGGGCAGCCTCCCGGTCGAGGAGCAGCTTCACTAGGTACTCTTCCCGGCGCTGATGCGGGGTTTGTTCGTGGTAAAGCCGGAAGCGCTCCTTGCCCTGGCGGATGTGGGTGACCAGCATGGGGACCACACCAAGGAGCAACAAGAATGGAATGGAGATATGGGCACCGAGGAGCAGCCCGGAGAAGGACAGAAGGGCGATGACGCCCTCCAGGGCCAGGCGGCTGTAGTCGAAGGCGTTCATTGCCCATGACGTTGTCGCCTCCTGTGCTCGCTTCAACCGGTCGAACAGCACCGGGTCTTCATACCGCGCCAAGTCCAGGGTGCCCGCCCGTTGCAGCATGCGGTCCTCGAGCCTCCATTCCAGTTTCTCCCGCACCCTCCCCCGCGCATGTACCTTGATCCCCCACAGAAGAGCATCCACCACCTGCAAACCGACCAACAGGCCGACCCAGACCATCACACTTTCGAATCCTTCGGTCTTCTGGTCGAATGCCTGGTGCGACTCGTCGATCAGCTCCTTGATGATCAGCAGCCGCAGCGCCGGAAACAGGGACTGCAGCACGGCCGAGCCCAGATGGGTGAATAGGGAAGCAGGGGCGGCCTTCCAGAGTATCCTGGCCAGCCAGATCAGCGCCTTCCAATGCAACCATTCAGGCTGAACCGGCGCTTTACCTTGGTTCATGGTGATTCCCGAAGGCAGAAACCACGAAATCTTTTACCAAGCCCCGAAGGATTTCAAGCAAAGAATAGCACAAGGGCACAATCAACAAGGTGAGCAGCGCGGAGGCCAGCAACCCACCCATCATGGCGCGTCCCAAAGGGGCATATCCTGTGCCAATTACTTGAACATTGCCTACCGTCATGGGAATCAAGCCACAGATCGTGGTGAAGGTGGTCATCAGGATTGGTCTGAACCGGTGTCTGGCAGCCTCGATCAGAGCATCATGGCAATTCAGCCCATCCCTGCGCAGGCGGTTGGCCAGGTCGATGAGCACAATGGCGTTATTCACCACCATCCCGATGAGAATTACCGTGCCAATCTGTGACAGGAACTCAAAGGGAGTATGGGTTAGATACAGCATCCAATACACCCCCAACAGGGCGAACGGTACGGCAATCATCACCGAAAAGGGCAACAAAATCGACTCGAAGAGCACACCCATCAACAAAAATACAAATGCCCCCGCCATGATCAGGGCAAATTGCCGGGACCGATTGGCTTCTTCCAAACGCACAAAGCTTGCGCCTTTATCCCAGCGATAACCGCGCGGCATCTGGAAATCTTCCATCATTCTATCCACTTCCCCGAAGAGTTCCCTGGCGTTGTCCCTGGGAGCCAGAGCCGTCACTCTGATCAAGGTTTTACGGTCCTTGCGGCGAATCTTTCCCAGGCTGCGCTCCGGTTGAAACGAGGCCAATATCTCCAAGGGAACCAGCAGGCCTTCATTCGTTGAAAAGGGAAGGTTGCGGAGTTGTTGCAGATTATAGTGGTCCTCTTCCTCCACCTGGATTCGAATGTCCAATTCGCTTCCATCCTCCTGGGGAAGATCGCCCACGTCGAATCCGGCAAGCCTTCCCAGAAGACTATTGGAAATCACTTCGGGCGAAATGCCGTACCGGCTCAACTTTTCACCATGGACGTTTACCTGTAATTCCGGTGTGCCTCGATCCATATCTGTATATACCGATATAAACCCCGGAATCTGATCCATCCGCCGCTCGACTTCTTCGGCCAACCTCACCAACCTTGCATAATCATCACCATAGAGATGTATCGAGACCGAGTTGTGTTCATCTGCCGCTTCGAACGAGCTCCCGCTGCGCCCCCAATTCAAAACCAGGTGGACGCCTGCCGGCATTACGAGACGTTCCTTAATGTCCTCTATGATTTCATCAGGAGTCATATGCGATTTTTCGTGCAACCCAATCATCCTGATGAATTGATCAAAGACCCCTTTGTACCATGCCACTTGCTCCTCTTCTTTGAAAACCAGCCGGACATGCCCATCCCAGGTCCTGGCCCTCACCCTCAAATGCTCGAAACCGTATTCCTTCTGGTGATTCATCAATGTATCTTCCACGCTGCGCATAAATTTGTCGGACTGCTCGAGCGTGTTTCCGGTTGGCATATTGAATCGCAGATGAACATGCCGCCGCCGACCCTCTGGACGATCCATATCTTTCAGGCCTTCGTATGGGATATAGATACTGCCCATGATCACCAACACCGCGATAAGCGAATCGAGCCTGTGGTTGAGGACCCATCTCAAGCAACGCAGGTACCCATTGCGCAGCCACATTATCCATCTCGGATCACCACGTTTTCGAGAGACTTCCAAATGCTGTACCGCCAAGGGGATCAAAATCAAGGCAATAAACAAGGAGGCAAGCAATCCGATTGCCACCGGTAGCCCAATGCGCATCATCCAGAAAACAAAGTGCTCATCTTCGCTCATCAATATCAGGGGCAAGAAAACAACAATCGTGGTAAGAGTTGCGGTGGTCACGGCCAACTCAACCTCGCCGGCTCCTCGAATGGATGCCAGGCGAGGGTCCGTACCTTCCTGACGCCTGCGATAGATATTTTCCACAATCACGATGGCATTATCTACCACCAACCCCAGACTCAGCAATAATCCCAGCATGGTAGCAGAGTTAAGGGACCACCCCATAAAGTAGATGGCAATCATGGTGGTAAGGATCGAAAGCGGAATCGCCGAGGTGATGACTAATGTTATCCGTAGAATCCTGAGAAAGATGAACAGGATCGCAGCGGCAAACAGGCCGCCCCACCATCCCGAACTTTTCAAATGGTCCAAGGACCGGACAATATGCCTGCCTTGATCCCAGACGATATCGATTTCCACCCCCTGGAAATCGGGACGCTTTTTTACCTCTTCCAGCGTAGCCCGCACCTCTTCGGAGACCGCTACAATATTTCCGGTCGAAGTTCGTTGAACGGAAATCCACATGGATTCCTTGCGGTCAACCCGATTTACCCACTTCCGTTTAGGCAGTTTCAGGCTGATTTCGGCAATATCCTTGAGTCGAAGGTCGTAATGTGCATCGACGACCATATTCTTCAATTCTTCAATCGAGTAGAATCTCCCAACCGATCGTACAAGGATCTTTTTGCCTCCCTCCCGCACATATCCACCTGATAAAGTGAAATTCTGGGTCTGCAGGTGATCGACGAGATCGGCTATTTGGATCTTGTGGTTGAGCACCTTGTCCTCATCCAATTCAATCCGGACTTCCTTACGACCAGGTCCCCATATACCTACGTGAGCCACACCTTCGATTCGTTGCAGCATGGGTCTCAGGTAGGTATTCAACAGATAATACGGATTGATGAAATCCCCCTCGAACGTAGCGGTCATCCCCATAACGGATGCATCATCCATGTCGAACTGTACGACATGCATGGACTCGATTCTTTCCGGTAAATCCGGGCGAATCCGATCCAGCACATCCTGCAGCTCAACATAGGCGCGATTTGTGTCCGTATTCGGCCGGCATTGCAGTTTGGCGTTTAATTGGCCGTAGGCACAGACCGTTTCGAGATATTTTACCCAGTTGAGTTTTGAGAGCTCATCTTCAGCGTAGGGTAGAATTTTCTCCTTCACTTCAAATGGACTGGCGTGAGGATAGTATATGTTTATGTAGAGCCAATTGTCTTCCAGCCCTTCGGGGAACCGGCTGAGTGGAATCCGGCTATAGGCAATGTAGCCTACCACCAGCAAAGCCATCAGGCCCATTACAACGGATACGGGGCGATTCACCGATATTCTCGGCAGGAGGGATGAAGATTCTTTTTTCATTTCGTTTTTGAACTTATCCAGACCGGAGCCCATTGCTAAATTTTATGAGGGGTTTCTCCGGGTTGTCCACACCGCCCGCTCGTCGACCAAGGGGATCGGTCTAATTTGCTCTGGATTCCTTGCGCTGGCGGAGCCGGCGCCTGCGCGCATAGGGAGTCTCGATACCGTACTCGCGGCAGAGCCGGCCGAAGCTCTGCATGACGATGCCCAGGGCCTGGCTGGCTTCCTGGTTGCTCGAATAAATCCGCGCCACACGCTCCACCCGTTCTCTTTCGATCTTGGCCATGTTTTCCTCCTTGGTGGGAAAACCTGCTCGTAGGGCTGGATTTCTATCGGATTGATCTGGTACATGTAGTCCAGATAACGGTCAACTCACCGCTTCAAGCCGAGGATGGCGTCCTTGTAGTAGCCGTTACCCAGCGCTCCACCCAAAAATTCGATCCGACCGCTGGGTACCGATGGATGGCCGTCGCCGCTTAGAGATAGCCCTAGGTCTGTCGATTCACGAAGATACTACTTCCAATACCTTCTCTCGCGCTTTCCATACATAGGGCCTTGATCATTCCAGTTAGAATTAGTCCATAGTTCTCTTCCAACCGATAGCCCTCCTTGTCTTGTACCAAGATCCCTGCTGCAATCAATTTACCAAGTACACCCTTCAGTGCCTGCGTAGATCCGACCGGCTCGACTTCCGATAGGGCGGCCCAATTTTTAGGTCCACCTAGTAGTCGAGAAGCGATGGGCCAGCAATCGGTAGAGAGTAGGGTGCGAAGAATGTCCAGCATGTGGGTTGATGGGGTTTCTTTTTCCAATGACTGCCCCCCAGCAAAGCATACTAAACCGATGCTGCTCCAGAAGCTGAAGCCCGTAAGTCCGCTGTCAGATAATTGATAGGAAATATTCCTGTCCCCATTACCTCCCCCAACAGAGGTCGAGATCAAGAGTCCGAGGGCCGTCATTAGAGCAGCATGTCGTTCCTCGCTGTCTTTGAGATTTCCGATACTCCGGGCTAATTTGACTCCGAGAGTTTCTATGTCGGGTTCACTGCTGATTCCCAATAAATCATCGGAGGAAGTGCCCAGAGCTTTGCACAAGGCAGGAATTGTCCCTATATCGGGGAGTGACTCGCCGGTCTCCCACTTGGAAACGGCCTGCGGGCTGACGAACAGGTCTTGCCCCAGTTGTTCCTGCGTGAATCCTCGATGCTTCCGTCTCTCCTTTAACCTTTGTCCGAGCTCGACTGGGTCAATCATTTCTCCTCCTCCTTTTGGCTGGGAATTTTCACCGGCCTCACACCGGGCAGTCACTATCGTGGACTGCACAGCCAAGATAAGGCATTGCCCCAGTTGTAGGCATTGAGGATAACGGCACCGGCTCAACTGCTGGTTGAAATAGTTAATCGAGGATTTTTTGAATTACCAAGCCCTTATGGACAGGTTTTGAACTGAAATTTCCCGACGGTCTTTCCAATCTCAAACACGCTTAGCACCCAGGTATCTGCAGCAATCAAGTCGCCGGAGTCCAGGGGAACACGGAATGAAGTAAGTGGCCACCGGAAATTTGGGGTGGGAACTTGTCAAGGAGCAAAATTGGTTTCCGACCACCATCCGAAGTCCCGAGATGCCTAGCGCGGCTTTGGCAAGTAGGCACTCCGACCTGAGAAAAACCCGGTCCGACAAGAACTGAAGTTTGCGTCACAACAAGAAAATTCGGACCAGGACTCGCGAAGGGCCAAGAAGTGGATATGGAACAGGTGAGATCCGATTTTGATATCAGGCAACGATGAGAGGTCAGTCATTTCAGCTGCGTTCCGAAGGATGGGTTTGCCCTGGATATGTCACCTTTCTGCATCTACCCGAACCAATGGTTAGTCAAATTGCCTTAGGCTTTATTGTCTTGGCTCGATAGTACCTACTGGGTTTAACAGTCGCAAATATTTTTGAGACGCATAGGGAATTTGCGTAACTCGTTTGCTGAGTTTGCATAGATCGATTCGTACAAGGTCCCTGCAGTTTGGTATGCCTCTCTCAGGAAGGGGACATCTGTTTGCCTGGGAGAACGGCACAATGCCGCTGAGATTGCCCCTATACTAGTCTGGGAAATAGGTCCGGAATAAATCTATTTGGAGGCTATAAATTCTGATCGAACCAGTCGAGAATAGCGTTACAAAGATGCTCGAATTTCGTGCATTCCCACTCTGGCGTGAAGTGGTCTGCGCCCTCATATTGGATCCACTCCACTTTCCGTCCTAGTCTGAGAAGGCCACTGTAGGCTTCGGCTGCTTGCCCCGCAGAGGCTATATCCTCACTGCCATTAAGGAGCAGTACCGACGCCTGAACCTTGTCCAGGAAGAACAGCGGTGAATTGCGGACATACGCCTCCGGATCGCCCCACGGCGGCTTCCCGAGTCTCCCCTGGCCGGTCTCAAACCAGAACCAGTTTCCTCTCCCGTAAAAGCTGGACAGGTTTACGATTGGCGCGTTACATACGGCAGCCCGGAAAAAGTTCGACCCCGTGATCAGGGCCAGGACGGAGTAAGCCCCGTAGCTATGGCCGTAGAGTCCGATTCGATCTGGGTCTATAATTTTCCGATCGATCAAGTGTTCAATCACAGGCGTCGTCCTGTCCACAATCTGATTCATGGGGTCCCTGCCGGAAAGTTCAATATCCGGGTAAATCACAGCATATCCCCGATGAGCCAAAAAGTGGGCATTATCTTCGGATACCGTCCAGGAAAATCCAAATCGGTTGATATCCTCGGAGTATGAGTAATCTCCGTAGACCACAGTGATTGCCGGTACGGGCAGGCTCCCATCGAACCCGGGAGGCAACATCAGTGCCGCCTTGAAATTCTCGCCGCCGTTATTCTCAAATTCAACAAGCTCTGGCGTGCCGAATTCAATGGAATCGATCGAAGACAGCGGTTTGTAAATACGCTTTATTGGGCCATCTGCGCTTACCTTGATGACTTCCGGAGGTTTTGTCGCAGACTCCCTGGCAACGAAGAAGGTATTTCCATCGCTGGATGCGTCATTCAGTAGCGTGCACGGTTGGATCGATCCATCTATCTTGAGTTTTTCTTGAAAATCTCCGCTTTCGAGATCCAATTCAGCAACAAAAAGC
Organism: Candidatus Latescibacterota bacterium; assembly: GCA_965208105.1. GTDB lineage: Bacteria > Latescibacterota > UBA2968 > UBA8231 > UBA8231. Next base: position 3,580,200 of record OZ242318.1, on the reverse strand, counting down.
GTATCGTCTTTTCGAGTCATGGCAAGCGATACCTTTGCTGTACTCACCACTGTAGTCTTTTGTGGAAGAAGCCAGGTGGATACCGTGTTATTTTCAGGGACCGATACCTTCCGTTGATCTTCCCCCGAAGCTCCGAAAACCCAGATGCCATCAGGAACAAGTAGAAATACCGCATCCGAATCCGGACTCCACCTCGGGGGGAGTTCATAGAGAGAATCGACTTTTCGAACGTAAACATCCCTGTCGCCTGTTAAATCAATTGGGCTGCCGGCTCCATCCTTAGCGACTACAAAGGGATGTCCGGAGTTCTCCCCTCCCCAGGTCAAATAGCACAGACGCGTACCATCCGGAGACCAGCTGAAGGCCGTCGTGTAGGACTGGCCGATCCCCTCCGCAACACAAACAGTCTTTCCGTCGCCGACGCCGATGACCATCAGATCGCACATGTTCCTCCCCGATACATCGTCGTGTTCGACCAGACGAAGGCAGGCAACATGCCTTCCATCGGGAGACGGCCGCCAGCAACGAAACAGCCAATCTTCGGCCAGTAAGGAAACCTCCCCTGAATCCACGTCTACCGAGACCAGGTTCGCCCTTTTCTCAATTTCTTCGACCGGGAGGACGCCCGATGCGCCAAACGTCCGTCGCCGGATTCCTTTGTCATCTGATTCTCCAGCAATATCATCCGATTTGCCAGGATCCATCTTCATCAAAATCCGTCGTCCATCTTCTGTCCATCTGGGAACTTCAAAACCAAATTCACCCGAATATTTTAGGTTGATATGCACATTCGTCTCGGACGTGCTTCTGTCCCATATCGCCAGGCATGCAGGACTCTCGTTTTTCTGAATATAGGCTGCAAGATATCGACCGTCTGGGGACCACTGGGATCCCCAGGAGAGGTTTGTATCGCCGAATGGATTGACGTAACTTCCATCCTCGGTGTCGACCACAACAATCGAGGGACGCATGACTTCCTGTGGAACGCCGGTAGGATTCCCGGACCTCAATAACGAGGGGTTGCTGCCCACGGAAACCATCGTAAGAGCCAGGAAACGTCCATCGGAACTGAGATCAAATGGCGTACGTGCAGCCGGCACCTTTAATCCAACCAGATGTTCTAATGTGAAACGCTCCATATCGGTTCATGCTTGAGATGATTTGCAATGATCGCGCCGTGTTGATCGGACCCAATATACCTTGTCGATTTAGACTAGAGAACCCTTGAATGAGGCTCAGTGCTAGAGAACCTCAGGCCCATAGCCCAGACCGTCGAATATTTTCCTCGGTGCATCCGCCTGATTTGGGATGCGTGCAGGATGTATGCCCTCCTCTCCGTCGCTGTGGGCATGATCGGTGCGGTTGTTCCGGCAGCGCAGGTATGGATCACCAAGATTATCATCGATAACGTAGTCAGCGCCGTGGGTGATGGCGGTGGGGCCACCGTGGACTGGATGGGGCTTCTGATACCGATCGTTGGTGCTTTCAGCGTGTGGGTCCTGGGCTCTCTATGTGGATCTGCAGCCAATGGACTGCAGACCAAGGTCGGGTTCCTCGTCGGGCAGCACAGCCAGTATTTAATTCTCAAGAAGGCAGCTCGGCTGGACATCGCATTTTTCGAGAACCCGGCCTTCTATGATGAAATGGAGAAGGCCAGGAGCGAAAGCAGCTTCCGCGCCTACAACCTCGCCGTCTTGTGCCTGACCATCGTCACCTCGTTGACGGGACTTACCGCCATGTTGGCAGTGCTGCTCTCAGTACATTGGGCCGCACCCATAATCCTGCTCGTCACTTCGGCACCGCAGGTGATCGTCGGCGGCCATTTCGCCGGAAAGCGGTTTTCCTTGGTCGGAGCCATGGCCAGTGACCGGCGGATGGCAGAATACATGTCCCGGCTGCTCAGCTCCCGGGAGGCAGTCAAAGAGGTGCGGGTCTTCGCGCTGCACGAGAAATTGTTGCGACGATTCAGCGAGTTCTGGGAGTCATTCGGCAAGGAAACCTTTCGCCTCCACTTCGCAAGTGAACGATTGGGTTTTCTCCTGGGATTGATTACGATGATGGGGACGGCATCTATCTGGGCCTATGCGGTCGTGCGCACGGTCGGTGGCCATATCAGCGTGGGCACCTTGGCCCTTGCGTTCCAGGCTGCCGAGCAGGGGCGCTCTGGGTTCTCCAATCTCTTCAGGGATCTGGGGCTGTTCTACGAGCATACGATCTTCGCCGGGATTCTCTTCCGGTTCCTCGATCTCGACCCTCGTTCGATTGAGGGGGCGCTGGCGCCTCCACCTGCGTCGCCGATGCCCGTTCCCGACCGTATAAACCAGGGCATCGAGTTCCGCCATGTCTCCTTCCGCTATCCCGGCTCCGACAAGTATGTGGTAAAAAACATCTCCTTTACGATCAGGGCGCACGAATCGGTAGCCGTTGTAGGCGAGAACGGAGCAGGTAAGACGACCGTCGTCAAGCTCTTGGCACGGTTCTATGACCCCACGGAAGGGGCTATTTTCCTGGATGGACGGGATCTCCGGGAATACGATCTGGCCGACCTGCGACGCAAAATAGGGGTGATTTTCCAGGACTTTATGCGCTACAACCTCTCGGCCAGGGAGAACGTCGGGTTCGGTCAAGTAGACCGCTTGGAAGATGCAGACCGGATTGAGCGGGCGGCCTACGAGGGCGGTGCCCAGGACCTCATCAAGGACCTGCCGAAGGAATACGACACCATCCTGGGAAAGGAATTCGACGAGGGGGTTGATCTTTCGGGTGGTGAGTGGCAGAAGATCGCGCTTAGCCGCGCGTTCATGAAAGAGGCTGAGATTCTCATTCTGGACGAGCCCACGGCCGCTCTCGATGCCTTCGCTGAACGCGATGTTTTCTCTCGGTTCGCCGACCTCACTTCAAACCGAACGGCTATCTTCATCTCCCACCGCTTTTCCACGGTACGCATGGCCGATCACATCCTCGTTCTGCATCAGGGGGAGCTTGTCGAGCAAGGGAGTCACGAGGAACTCCTGGCCCAAAAGGGCTGGTACGCGCGAATGTTCAATGCCCAAGCGGAGCAGTATCGGTAGGGGCGGCCCTTCTCAAATTCAGGACTCATCGATATATAATCCTCCCACCTCAGTCCGCGTCGAGCTCCACCTTCTGATAGTTGAAGCAGTAGTAGGGCTTGCGCTTCTCCACGTCCCGGTAATCAGTCCACACCAGCCAGAACGACCTTCCGTCGGCGGCGATCCACCGGGGCGATATCTGCGGCTGGTAGGGCCGGGCGCCGGCAGTCCCCTCGGGCAGCCACTCCTCCTCCTCGTGCACCTGGGTCCAGGGACCCCAGGGAAATTTCGCCGTCCACATGCCCAGGTAGGTGGGCCTGCCGAACCACATGCCGTCGTCGCTGCTGCCCATGCCCCAGTTGACCATCATGTACTCCCCCAGGGCCGCGTTGTAGACGACGCTGGGGTGCCAGGCATAGGGGTGGCGCATGGTGTTCACCCAGCCGGACGGAAAGGTGTGGACCACGCCTAGGTCCTCGATGCTGGGGCTCCAGCGGGCGGAGCCGTCCTCCCGGCGCTCCGCGAAGAACTCGTAGCGGCCGCGGTCGAGCAGGCCGTCCCTCTCCACCCGGAACATGACCAGCTGGTTCATGGCCCCCTCCACGTTGCCGTTGGGAGCGTAGACGTAGACGAACCCGTCGGCATTGTCGCCGTAGTTCCTGCCCATCTGCAGCACAGTCAGCAGCGAGAAGGCCTCGCCCGGCTCGTCGAAGAAAACCATGTTGCCCTGGTCGCGGGCGTCCCATTCCTCCCAGCACAGGGGGGACCCGTCCTGGTTCTTCCAGGTTTCGCCCGAATCAGGAGAGTAGATCAGCTTGGCGCCGACGAAGCGCGCCCCGTCGACGGAGAAGGGGGTGTTGGGTGTACTGAGGAACTGGTAGACCCGCTGGTCGAGGGCGAGGATGCCGAAGCCATAGTAGCGGTTGATCCTGCCCGATCCTCGCTCGGACAGGAGGTCGGGGAACCTCGCCAAGTGCTCGAACTCGGGATGGGGAGGATCGCCGTTGAGCCTGTAGATCCTGCTGTTGTAGGGCTTTTCCACGTGGCCGCGGATCTCGGGCCAGCCGTAGCCGTCGCACAGCCCGACGAACTGGCTGCCGTCCGCGGCCCAGGTCATGTGCCAGTTGTCGCCGGAAGCCCTGGGGCTCCGCCCTCCCAGCTTTGCGGTGGTCTCCGGCAGCCTTCTCATGGCGCGAATCGTCATGGGAATCTCTCCTGGGAATCCGCCCGGCGGCCGCGGCGGACAGGGGACGGATCGCTCCGCTCCAGCGCCGCGATTCGAGCGGCTCCAATTTCGGGTTGTTATCCTGGCAGCCCGTTGAAAAAGTCCATCCGGGCTGCGGCCTGCCCTGGCGGTCGAATACGGCGTTGCGCTCCCTCCCCGAATCCCCTCGATTCGCCTCGGTCGCACGCCTTGCCTTCGACCGCCATGACTCTGCCTCGCCTGCAGAGCAACTTTATCAACGGGCTGCTAGACGCTTCCCAGAAACCCCAGCACCTCCGCCGCCGCCTCCTCAGGAAGCTCTTCCGGGATGAAATGTCCGCAGGGAAGCGACTTGCCGCGAACGTCGTCGGCCCGCTGCCTCCAGGCCGAGAACATGTCCAGTGCCCCTCCGGTCTGCCAACCCGGACGCTTGGCCATGTTGCCCGCCCACAGGAGGAGGACGGGGCATGCCAGCTTGCTGCCGCGGTCAGCCGCGTCGTGCTCCAGGTCAAGCTCCACCGCCCGGTAGTCGGCGCAGGTGGCGGCAATGGTGGCGGGGTCGCTGAAACAGCGCCAGTACTCGGCGTAGGCCTCCGCGGTGATGGCGCCCTCCACCGAGGTCCACTGGTCGAAGAGGAAGTCCATGTAGACCCTGGCGCTGTTGCCGATCATCGTTTCCGGCAGCGGCGGCGGCTGCCGCATCAAATTCCAGTGAAACCAGGAGAAAGCCAGCATCGCGTCCATCCCCTCGAACGCGGCCTGCGAGGGCATGACGTCGAAGTTGGTCAGCGATAGCACCTTCTCCGGATGGTCGAGGGCAAGGCGCAGCCCGACCCGCACGCCGCGGTCGTGGCCCACCAGGTGAAACCGGTCGAACCCCAGGGCGCTCATGACCCTTTCCTGGTCCCGGGCCATGGCCCTCTTGCAGTAGGCGCTGGAATCGCCCGGCGCCGGCGCGGGTTTGTCGCTGTCCCCGTAGCCGCGCAGGTCGGGGGCGACCACGGTGTAGTGACGCGCCAGGGCGGGGGCGATTTTGTGCCACATGACGTGGGTCTGCGGATAACCGTGCAGCATCAGCACCGGCGCCCCGCTGCCGCCGTATCTCAGGTTGATTGAAACCCCGCCTGCATCGACCTGGGTTCGGGTGAACTCTTCGAACATATCCGGTCTCCTTGGTAGATGGCCTGCCGGTTATGCCGGCCCGGCTCACATCTCGTGAATCTTGCGCGGAATGTAGGGCTTGGGCTCGTGCGCCGGGCGCACCAGGGTTTCGCCGTCGTCCTCGATGAGGGGCCGGTTGTCCATGTAGGGGGGCTCGAGGACGGCGCGCTGCTGGTCGGTCAATTCCGCGGTCCACTCCGGAAGCTCGTGGTCGCCGTAGTTGTGCGGCGCCCACTGCATGTACTTGGGACAGTACCGGTAGAGCAGGGAGCGGCGCTCGTGGTCGGCGGTCCAGGGGAGGGCGCCGTGGATGGTGGCCTCCATGAAGATCACCAGGTCGCCGGCCTTGCTGGCAACGTTGTAGACGCACTGCTTGTCCTCGTTGTAGAGCATGATGTCCTCGGGGCACTTGAAGTTGGCCTTGTGGCTGCCGGGAATCACCGTGATGCCCCCGTCTCCCGGGTTGATGTCGGCCAACTGGTACTGGAACACGGTCAGCCCGGTGCGGATCTGGCCGTTGGTGCAGTTGTAGAACTGGGCCCCGTCGAAGATGCGGCTGGTGTTGCCGTGCAGGCCGTGCCCGCCCTTGCCCTTGCGCGCCATGATGCAGCCGGGACGGTGGTCCAGCTTCCATCCGCGTCCGAAGATGGTGTTGAGATAGGGGATGGCCCGCGGGTGGGCAAGCAGGTCGCGGAAGGGCTGGCACCAGGGCTGGGGCCAGGTGAGCATGCCGCCGCAGCCGTGGTCGGACGCCTTGCCCGCCATGCCGCCGCCGTAGACGTTGGTGCCGGTCCAGTTCTCCTCGGTGAAGGGAGGCACGTTTGCGTCGATGGCGTCGTTCATCGCCTTCACTTCTTCCGGGGTGAGGATCTGCTTGACGTGGAGAAAGCCCTGTAGGTCGAAGAGGAACTTCTCGCGATCGCTCATTTCCAGCATGATTTCTCCTTTGCTCGTTTCAGGTCCACATCAGATGCCGGCGGCGGGGATTGACCCCTCTTTCCGCGGCGGATGAATTCCAGGTTTTTCCCCGGCTGCTAGGCCGCGAAGTTGCGCAGGCGGACCTCGGAGCCTCTGGCCGCGCTGGCCAGGACCGCCTCCAGCATCTGCTGCACCTGCAGGCCCTGGCGCAACGGCGCCCGGCAGGTCCTGCCGTCGAGGCAGCACTCGATGAAGTGGGAAGCTATGGCGGTCCACCTTTCGGGGGCGCTGGCCGGCAGCCTCACCTCCTGGTCGATCTCGCGGCCGCCCTCGTCGGTGCGGAAGAGCTTCAGCGGGGAGAGGGTGGCGCCCGCTTCGGTGCCGAAGATCTCTATCTGCTCCTCCCGCGCCTGGTGCGAAGCCCAGAAGCTCTCGATCTGCAGGCCGGCCCCGTTCTCGAAGCGGATGAAGCCGCCGGCGTAATCGTCGGTGTCGTACTGTTTCCACACTCGCCGCGTGGTCGGACGCGAGTAGCCCCGGCCCCTGGGGCCGAAGCTGGCGCCGGCAACCCCGGTGGCGGTCAGCGGAAGAGGACGCCCCATGATTGCCCAGGCCGCATCGAGAAAGTGAACCCCCATGTCGCGAAAGGCCCCGCCGCCGGGAGTGATGAACCCGAGGTTCCAGGCGGGGATGCCGTTGCGCCTGACCGAGCGCGAGCGGGCGTAGTAGATTTGACCGAAGACCCCCGCCTCCGCCTGTTCCTGCAGGTAGAGGCAGTCCGGGCTGAAGCGGGTCGACAGGGACATCATGTTCACCACCCCGGCCGCCTCCGCCGCCTCCACCAGCCTGCGCGCCGGGCGCTCGGCGTGGGCCAGGGGCTTGGTCACCAGGACGTGCTTGCCGCGGCGCACCGCTTCGAGGGCCACCGGCACGTGCCACTGGTTCGGGGTGCCCACGAACACGGCGTCGACCCCGGGGTCGCGGCACATCTTCCTGAAGTCGGCGTAGAGCCTAAGGTCCGCGTCGAACTCGGCGGCGAACTCGCGCATGCGGTCTTCCTCGAGGTCGCACAGGGCCACCACCTCAGCCCTGGGGTCGGCGTGGAGAGCGCGGCCGTTCGACCTGCCGATGCCCATGCCGACGATGCCCACCCGCAGCGGTCCCCTAGCCATGCCGTCTCCGCCGCCGCGGCCCTGGTTCGAATGCGCTCGACCGGCGGGGCAGTCCCCGATCCGGCATGGACGTGGCAGGCCTCATCCCCGCTCCTTCACCTCGGTCTGCCCGGCTCGCCGTCCAGGCTATGGTTCCTGGTCGCGGCGCTGCGGGTCATATGGTGATTCCAGCCGCGCAGCGCCAGGCGCTCGTCCGGATGGCCGTTACCGTCCTCCACCCTGTCGGCGCCGGAGTAAACCTGCACCAGCACCGTCTTGCGGCTCTTTTTCGAGCGGTTGGGCATGGAGCCGTGGAGCATGAAGTAATGGAAGAAAACCACGTCGCCGGGCTCGGCCTCCACAACGGTGGCCTCCTCGATGGGATACCTGCGCTGCAGCTCCATCTCGACGTCCGACTGGCCGCCGCTGTTGGGCACCCTCCCCAGTTTGTGCGCCCCGGGGTACACGCGGACGCAGCCCATGGCGTCGGTGGCCTCGGAGACGTGGATGATGCCGGCCATCATGCTGTCCCTCATGGTGGGGAAGTAGGTCCAGTCCTGATGCATGGGGAAAGGCGAGCCCTTTTCGGGGGGTTTGAGGAAAAGCTTGGTGTGGTGCAGGACGATGTCCTTCCCGAGGATTTCCTCCACAACCCCCAGGAGCCCCCGGTGCAAGACCGCCTGGAGCCAGACGGCGGAGAAGCGGTGGACGTTGTGGGTGTGCACCACCACGTCGCCCCGGGCCTTGATCTTCTTTATGCTCGCTCCCCTCCAGGTGGCGTCAACCGGCTCCTCGGCGGCCTTGATCTGCTCCACGATGCGGTCGAACTCCGCCTCCATCGCCTCCAGCTCGCCCGCATCGTACACCCCGCGGGCATGGTAGTATCCATTCTCTTCGAAGAACTCCCTGGTGGCCGACATGGTCCTTCCTTCCGGATCGGTTGTCCGGCATTGCGAGCGGTGCCCGCGAACCTGTCCCGGCGGGGGCAATACCGGCTCCGACGCTGAAGTATGGAGACTCCCATGCTCCCTGTCAATGCGGTCGGAGAGGGATGAACGCGGAGGCGTGGAATGGATGGAAGGCCGCAGGAAGGAGTCCGCATGAGGAGGCCTCATTCTCCTCTTGGCAGCTCCGTGGACCGCGTGGTCCCGGCTTGGCCGCCCATCCGCAAAAGCGTATTATTCCCCGGAAATTCCATCCGCTCCTTTCTCCCGGAGGAAGCATGATCGAAACTCACGACATCGAGCGTCCCCCGCGGGAGCTGATCGCGGGCTTCACCCAGATCAGCAGCGCCACCGCCGCCGGCGAGCTCGCGCGCATGGGGATCCGCGATCCCCACCTCCTGGGCCTGACCCCCCGGACTCCCGGCAAGAAGGTGGTGGGCCCGGCCCTGACCCTGCAGTTCATGCCCAAGCGCGAAGACCAGTACGCGGTGGACGAGTACGCCGAGCCCGAGCTGCAGTTGCACCGCCACGCCCTCTACCACGCCCGCCCCGGCGACATCATCGTCGTCGACGCCCGCGGCGACATGAGCAGCGGAGTCTTCGGCGAGATGATGCTCACCTTCTTCAGCGGCCGCGGCGGCATCGCCGCCATCGTCGACGGCTGCATCCGCGATTTCCCCAAGGTACTGGAGGACCTGGACCTGGGACTCTGGCTCCGGGGCACCACCCCCAACTTCCACACCCAGACCAATATCTTCCCCTACGCCGTCAACGTCCCCATCGCCTGCGGTTCCACCATGGTCCTGCCGGGCGACATCATCGTCGCCGACGACGACGGGGCCGTGGTCGTTCCCGTCAAGCTGGCCCCGGAGCTGCTGGAGCAGGCCGGCGCCCATGCCGAATGGGAGGACTTCAGCCGCATGATGCTGGCCCGGGGCGGCCACCTGAAGAAGTACTATCCCCTCTCCGAGGAGGCCAGGGCCGAATACGAGGAGTGGCGCAAGGGACAGAAGGGGTAGGACCCGTTTTCCCTCGCGGAGGCGGACGGTCGGCGGCGGCGGGAACATGAGGCGCCGTCGAGGCGGGCGAGTCCGGGCAGCGGACGGGACCGGCGCCTTCCCCGCGCTCGGGCTCAGCGCAGGTAGCCGTCGGCGCTGCTGCGGTGCCAGTCGGGAAGGCTCCCCTCGGTGCAGCCGAAGCCGTAGGAGGGCCCGATCTGGTTCTCCGTCGACCAGGGCCATCCCTGGCCCCCGATGATGCGGTACTGGTCGCCGCGGCCGCAGAGCCAGTAGAACATGTGGGCCACGTAGCGCGCCTCGGCGTGGCCGCCGTAGTAGGCCCTGTGCAGATCGAAGCCGGGCTCGACGCGCCAGTCCCGCCGGGGCGGAGAGGTGCGCCAGTAGTTGTACTTGAGCATGTGGCGCTTGCCCCTGGCGGTGGAGGCGGCCCTGCGGTGGAGGATGCTCTGGTGGTGGATGCCCAGGGTCCCGGCGGGCCCGTCGCTCAGGACTCCCTTCTCCTCCGTCTCACGCTGCTGCGGACCCAGGTGAGTGCCCGGCACCAGCTCGGTGGGGCCCAGCTCGGTAGGCGTGTCCTGGGGAAAGTAGAATACCTCGAGGAAGTTGAGCTCGGGGCCGAATATGTGGTCGGCGTCCTGGTGCCAGCCTTGGGCTTCCATGGGGCAGTCCACGCCGTGATGGCTGGCCAGCACCGGCAGGCCCACGCCGGACCCCAGAAGCGACCTCATGACCCCCGCCAGTCGCTCGTTGAGCAGCACCTGCTCGATGAACCAGCTCTCCAGCAGGATGGTGCTGGGCTCGTGGGAAGCGCGGATGCGCTCCAGGTCCGCCGTGCCCATCCCGGGAGGAACAAAGCAGGGCTCGGCCTCGATTCTGCCCTCGAGGTAGTCGCCGGTGCGCCGGTTGATCTCGTCGGGCACCACCCCGGGCAGGATCAGGTAGCCCTGCCGGCAGAACTCCAACACCTCGGTGTCGGTCAGGGTCGGGTCGCAATCGAAGGTCCTTCGGGCGCTGTCGTATTGCATGTCGTGCTCCTCGAGCAGGGTTGGCGAAGTCAGGACAATCGTCGGGTCGCGGCCACTGCGGAATACCGCCCCGGGTTCCGGTGGCGGCCGGGCACCCCTTGGCCAGCCTCAGGCCGGCGCCGCATCTATCTCCGGCGCCGCTTCGCCGGCGGCGACCATTCTCCGCACAAGGCGCGCTTTCATGTCTTCGGCCACGTCCCGGTGGGAATCGGCGCCGGCGAGATTGCGCAGTTCATGGGGGTCGGCCTGCAAGTCGTAGAGGTACTGCTCCACGTAGCGGGAGGACCCAGGGTCTCGCCGGCCGTCCTTGCCCGGTGCGTCGACCCCGTACTTCCAGCGCCGGGTGCGCACCCCCCGGCCGACCTGGGACTCGCTGATCTGGAAGAAGACCTCCTCGGGCCAGCCGCCGGCGTCGCCGCGCAGCAGCGGCAGTATGGACCGTCCCTCCATCTCCTCCTCGGGCACCTTCAGTCCGGCCGCGTCCAGCAGGGTCGGGGGCAGGTCGATCAGGCTCACCAGTTGCTGGACCTGCCCGCCCCCGGTGAATCCCGCTCCGTGCAAGGCGGTGGGCACCCGGATCGAGCTTTCGTGGCAGGACCGTTTGTACTCGCCGTTGCGGGTCTTGAAGTGGCACCCGTGATCGGAGGTGAAGAGCACGATGGTGTCCTCGGCCAGGTCGAGGCTCCTGAGCGCGTCCAGCAGCCGTCCCAGGGCTTCGTCCAGCCTCTTCACCATGCCGAAATAACCGCCCAGATGGCGGTGCGCCGATCCACCCAGCGCAGCCAGGTCGGGCGGGACCCACCTTCCGCTGTAGCGCTCCCGGTAGCCCTCCGGCGGCGGATAGTCGTCCAGGTGGTTCTGGTGGTGCGGCTCGATGTAGGAGGTGAAAAGGAAGAAGGGCTGCTCCCGGTGGCGGTCGATGAAGCGGATCATGGCGTCGGTGACCGCGTCGACCCGGTAGCCGGGGAGTTCGACGGCACGGTTGTCGTTGTCGTAGAGAGTGGTCCGGTAGGAATCGGAGGTGAACTCCAGGATGTTGGACGCCAGCCAGTAGTCGTATCCGGCGCGGTGCTCGGCGGGCACCGGCCCGTCGGAACCTTCGTAGAGGTGCCACTTGCCGATGTATCCGGTGGCGTAGCCGGCGCCGCCGAAGTGATGGGCCAGGGTCTTCAGATGGGACGGCAGCGGAATGCCGTTGCGAAAGCACCCGCTCCTGGTGGCGTGCAACCCCGTCTGCAGGCAGGACCGCGCCGGGCCGCACACCGGCTGGCAGGTGAACGAGTAGCGCAGGTGGGTCCCGCGCCGGGCCATGCGGTCGAGGTTGGGCGTGAGGTCCAGGGGATTGCCGTGCAGCCCGGTGGTATCCCACCGCTGCTGGTCGGTGAAGAAGACGATGACGTTGGGCCTTCTCGAATTCCGTCCCTGCATTTCTCCAGCTTCTATCCGGAACGCGGCGGCCGCTTGCTCCGGGGTCCCGCCTGGGCGGGGCGGAAGGCCAGGATGGTCCTGCGCTCCGCGTCACTGCCCCTGTGCAGAAAGCAAGCCTCCAGGGGAGTGCCGGTCTCGATGCTCTCGGGGTTGCGCGCGTCCACCCCTTCGATGCGGGCGACGACGCGGGGACTCTCCTCCAGCTCCACCACGCCCGTGCAGTAGGGGTTCTTCCGGTCGTAGCCTTCCTCGACCATTGCGGGGGGGCCGATGAATATGGAGGTGAAGGCGGCGAGTTTTCCCTTCCCCCCCATCTCGGCCCATTGCAGCGCGTCACCGTGGCACTCGATGCACAGGGCGCGCGGCGGAACGAAGAGAGCGCCGCAGTCCCGGCAGCGCGATCCCATGAGCCTCTCTTCCTTGAGAAACTCCTCGAACCAGTGGTCGCTTATGGGTCTCTCTTCCAAGGCCTATCTCCTCTCCAGGATGGTGACGGTGCTGGTGCCGCCGGTCCCGCCCAGATTGTGCGCCGCCCCCAGGCTCAGATCGGGGCTCGGCACCTGCCTCTCTCCGGCCTCCCTGCGCAACTGCTCCCAAATCTCCATCAGCTGGGCCGCCCCCGTCGCCCCCACGGGATGCCCCTTGCACTTCAGGCCGCCCGAGGTATTGACCGGCTTGGGACCGTGGAGCCGCGTCGCTCCTTCCTCCACCGCCCTGTAGCCTTCGCCCGGCGGGAAGAACCCGAGGTCCTCGATGTGGATGATTTCCGCTATGGAAAAACAGTCGTGCACCTCGGCGCAATGCACGTCACCGGGCCCGATTCCCGCCATGGCGTAGGCTTCCCGGGCGGCGTAGCGCGTGGCCTCGAAGGAGGTCAGGTCGCTGGCGGCGTGGAGCCCCCTGCCGCTGCCCTGCCCGATGCCCACCACGTGGAGGGGAGCGTCGGTGAAATTGCGGGCGATCTCCTCGCCCACCAGCAGGATGCAGACGGCGCCGTCGCTGATCGGGCAGCAGTCGAAGAGGTGCATGGGCCAGGCGACAGGTGGATTCACCCTGGGGTCGCCGAGAAAGTCTTTCTCGTCCGCCCACGCGGGCACCGCCTCCCCCCGGCTCTCGGCGCGGGCGATCCTGGAGGCCATGATGTCCCCCACCGACGAGCGGTACTGGGCCCTCGGATTGAGGGGCGCGTTGTCGTGGCTCTTGATGGTGACGTTCATGAGGTGCTCGCGGCCGGCGCCGTAGCGCTCGAAGTAGGCGGTGGCTATGGCCCCGAACACCCCTGGAAAGGTGAAGCCCGACTTGCGCTCGTAGGGCACCGCGGCCACCGCCAGGCCCTCGGCGACCTCGGCGGTGGAGCGCTTGGACATGTCCTCGACCCCGGCCACCAGGACCATGTCGTAGAACCCGGACGCGATGGCGAAGACCCCTTCCCTGAAGGCTATGGCGCTGGAGGCGCAGGCCCCTTCCGTGCGCGTTGCCGGTCTGGGCACCAGGCCCGCGGCATCGGCGATGATCGCGCCCCAGTGGGACTGCCCCACGAAGAAGTCGTTGGTGAAGTTGCCCAGGTAGAGGGCGTCGATGTCGCCGGGGTCGACTCCCTTGTCCACCGAGGCGACCAATTCCCGGAAGGCCTCCGAGAACAAATCCTTGGAGTCCTTCTCGGGGAACATGTCGAAGTTGGACATGCCCGCGCCTACCATCGCCACCCCCCGGCCCAGCCTGCGCTTCTTTGCCGTTGCCATTCTCTCCCCTCTCCGGTCACGATTCAAATGACTCTGCTCTCCTTCCCCTCCCAGTACTGCGCCCGCAGCGAGTGCTTCACGATCTTGCCGTAGTTGTTCTTGGGCAACTCTTCGACGAAGTCCACCGATTTGGGCTTCTTGTAGCCGGCGATGTATTCCCTGCAGAAATCGATGAGCTCCTCCTCGGTGGCTTCGCAGCCGGGAACGAGGGCGACAACGGCCTTGATCGCCTCCCCCCACTGCGGGTCGGGAACGCCGATGACGGCGACCTCGGCCACCGCCGGATGCTGGATGACCACCTCCTCGATTTCGCGCGGGTAGATGTTCTCGCCGCCGCTTACGATCATGTCCTTCGAGCGGTCCATGAGGAAGAGGTAGCCGCGCTCGTCGAGATAGCCCACGTCGCCGGTGTGCAGCCATCCGTTCCTCAGGGTTTCCGCCGTGGCCCGCGGGTTCTTCCAGTAGCCCTTCATCACCAGGTCCGAGCGCGTCACCACCTCGCCCATCTCCCCCGGGGCAACCTCGTTGCCCTCCTCGTCGAAGATCCTGACCTCGACGTCGGTGCGCGCGAAGCCGGCCGAGCTCAGGCGCTTCATCTGCTCCTCCGTACCTTCCAGGAGGTGGTCGCGATGGGGAAGGTAGGTGATGGTCATGGGGGATTCGCCCTGTCCGTAGAGTTGCACCAGGCACGGCCCGAACCTTCTCATGGCCTGCAGCAGGTCTTCGGCCAGCATGGGACCGCCGCCGTAGTTCAGGGTTTTCAGCGAGCTGCAGTCATAGCGGCCCACGGCCGGACTGTCCACCAGGCGCTTTATCATGGTGGGCGCCGCGAACATGTTGGTGACGCCGTAATCCTGGACAGCGGCCAACACCTGCTCGGGGTCGAAGGACTTGGACTCGGGAATGACGTTGGCCGCGGCCTTGCCGATATTGGGCAGGGCGTAGAGGCCGCTGCCGTGGGACAGGGGCGCGGCGTGCAGGGCCACGTCCCCGGGGCCGAAGCCCCGGCTCAGATCGGCGTAGAAATTCATGGTCATGGCGAGCAGGTTGCGATGGGTCAGCATGGCGCCCTTCGGCTGTCCCGTGGTCCCCGAGGTGTAGAAGATCCAGGCGACGTCGCCCCCGTCCACCTCGGCGTCGGCGAACCGGGGGGACTCGGCCGCCAGCAGGGCCTCGTAGTCCAGGACCTCGCCCGCGGCACCCTCCACCGCGATCCGGTGGCGGACCCGGGGCAGACTCGCGCCCATCTGCGCGATGGGCTCGTTGAACTCGGGCGAGAAGATGACCGCGGCGGCCTCGGAATGATCGATGATGAAGACGAACTCCCTGGGGTGCAGGCGGAAGTTTATGGGCACCGCCACGCAGCCCGCCTTGAAGCAGGCGAACAGCGACTCCAGCATTTCGGGCAGATTGTACATCAGGATGGCCACGTGGTCTCCGGGCCGCACCCCGAGCCGGTGGAGGGCCTGGGCAAGGCGGTTGGCGCGGGCGTCGAACTGGGCGTAGGTCCACCGCGCCGACCCGTGGGCGAGGGCCAGGTTGTCGGGGAAGGTGCGGGCGGACTTGGTCAAAAGCTGGGCGATGTTCATGGGATTTCCCGCGGGTGCGCCATTATTGCATGCAACGGCCACCGCGGCCATAAGGTAGGCTCCGGCGCAGGTCGGATCAAACCCCGCCATCTGCTAGGGGATACGAGCTGTTAGACCACGGACAAGGCCGCGAGACAGGCCTTGATGTAGCCGATGGCGTAGCCCAGGGCGACCACCCGGTCGCCGTCCCCTTCGAGGCGCGGATGGTGGTCGGGGTTGATGCAGCCGTCGAAGCCGACCTTGTCCAGCGCCTGCAGGACGCGGAACATGTTCATGTCGCCGTCGTCGAGCAACACCTCCTCGAAGCCCCCGGCGGTGGCCAGGCTGCCGCGGACGTTGCGGAGGTGGACCATGAAGATCCGGTCCTTGCGGCCGTAGCTGTTGATCTCGTCGAGGACGATGGCCGAACCGCCGGCCGCGGCGCGGGTGCCGCAGCAGTAGAGGTAGCCAACCCTGGGGCTGGGGTACTGGTCGATGACGCGGTGAAACCCGATGCCGCCGAAGGGGGTATCCTGGTTGGGCACGTCCGACGGGTGCATTACGAGCTTGATCCCGGTCTCGTCGGCGATGGGCACCAGGGCGTCGTAGACCAGGCGGAAGCGCTCCCACCACGAATCGAGCTCTTCGCGGCCGGGAATCGCGGGGGAGGGGATCACCAGGCTTTCGGCGCGCGCCATGTAACCGCCGCGGTGGGGGGTCATGGACCGCGCCATCAGGTGGCCGAAGGTGTCGCCGGCGAACCGCTGCCTGGCCAGCGGGCATCCGGCCTCGGCGAAGACCCGCAGGGCGTGGCAGGTGTTCTCCAGGTCCCGGTCTCCTTCGGGGCGCCCGGCCATGAAATCGGCGCCGATGTCAGGAAGGGTGACGCGGTTGATGTCCAGGCCGCCGGAGCGGATCTTCCGGCGCGTTTCGATCACCGCATCGAGGTCGGGGTAGCCCTGCTCGGCGACCCCCGGAAACCAGTCGCCGGAACCGAAGTCGATGTACTCGGCTCCCAACTGGGTCACCTGCCTGAGGTAGCGCTCGGAGAGGTCTTCGTTCCACACGGAAATCTTCATTGCTGCCGCCTTTCAACCCGGTGCCTGGGCGCACCGGCATGGGGATTGGTTACATCTCCCTGACCCGCCGCCACAGGTCCGGGTCCACCGGGACGCCGTTCTCCAGGCTGTCGCGCCGGAAGGCCAGCATCCCCTCTCCGGGATAGCGCACCGCGCCCATCTCTTCGAGGGCGGGAACGTCCTTGAAATCCGCGAGGACCCGGGCGACGGTACCCTGCAGCCGGCGGTCTCCGGCCAGCGAGCTCGCGTCGACTGCCATGAAGACCTGGGAGACCCTGGTTTCACCCCGCCGGCTCGCGATGGCGGCGGTGCAGTCTCCCCCGGAGATGAGGGTCGCGGTGAGATCGAGCATCAGCGCCAGGCCCGATCCCTTCCAGTAGCCGATGGGCAGGGCCCGCCGGCTCCTGAGGATGGCCCCGGGATCGGTGGTGGGGCTTCCCTCCTCGTCGTATCCTCCCGGCCAGTCCAGCTTCTCGCCGCGCCGCTGCAGAACTTCGAGCCTGCCGTTGGAGTACTGGCTCATGGCCATGTCGAGGAGCACGTGACCGCCGCCATGGGGGACGCACAGGGTCAGGGGATTGTTGCCCACCTTCGGCTCCGCCCCTCCCCAGGGAGGCATGAGGGCGGTGGTGTTGGTCCAGCAAATGCCGATGCACCCGGCGTCGGCCGCCTGGAGGCCATAGGTGCCGGCGCGCATCCAGTGGTTGGTGTTCTTCAGGCCGACGCAGCCGGTCCCGTGGGCGGCGGCCAGTTCCACCGCCCGGGCCATGGCCGCCTCGGCGTTCAGAAGGCCCACACCGCCCTTCCCGTCCCACTGTTCGATGGCCCCCAGCCGCTTGACCGGGACGGCTTCGGCGCCCAGGTCGACCACCCCGCCGCGGCACGATTCCACGAACCCCGGGAACCTGTTGATTCCGTGGGAATCGACCCCGTCCCGGGTATTTTCGGCAAAGATGCGGGCGCAGCGGTCGCCGCGCCCGGGGCTGAATCCCTCTCCCAGGAGAATGCGCCTGAACTCGGCGTGGAGGTCGGCGAAGGGGACGCGCTTGACCGCGGCGACAGGGTTCAGGACACCGCCTCGCTTTCGGATTCCGCAAACATGGAGGGGAAGAATCGATGGGGGTCGCCCGGTTCAGAGAACAGAATCTGCTGGCGCGGAGTCAGCTCCACGGTCTCCGGCGGCCGCACCCTGCGCGACGACCACGCCATGTGCGAAACGCAGTACTTGTAGAGGAGGGCGCGGCGCTGGTGCGGCGCCCTCCAGCCCGCGGTGCCATGGGTCAGGGCCTCGGTGAACAGGGTGACCGAACCTGCCGGCGCATCCGGGATGACCACGCAGGGCGCCTGGTCGGGGGCGTCGAAGACCTTTTGAGGCAATCGGAAGTTGGTCTTGTGGCTGCCGGGTATGCAGCAGAACCCGCCGTGGTCGGGCCCGGCCGCCGTCAGGTTCCAGGCGGCCACCGCGAACCCGTTGAGGATCTGGTTGTCGCGGAAGGGGTGGTACTCTGCGGGTTTCGACTCGGCGTGGAGGGCGAAGGCGCCGTAATCCGCGTGGAGGGGGCCCCAGGTCATGCCCGCGCTCATCTGCAATCCGTATATGCGGTCGAGGCGGAAGCAGTCCCCCAGCCTGAAACGCAGAATGGGCATGGTGCTGGGATGGTCGAGCAGGTCGCAGAATGGCCGGCCCCAGCCCAGGAAGCCGGGACCTTCCGGCGTCCTTCCCGCCGCACTGCCGAATCTGTGAGCTTCCTCGGGCGGGGGCAGTCGCTGCGCGTCGACGAGCTGGTTGAGCGCCGCCAACTCCTCCGCGCTCAGCACCCCTTCAATCACCAGGTAGCCCTGCACGTCGAACAGGTACTGTTGCATTTCAAGATCGCTCATGGCCTCTCCTTCCCGGCCGGTCCGTCCGGGGCAACGGAGAACGGGTCATGCCCTCGCGTCCACCACCTCCCCATGGAGTTATAGGGCTTTGCCGCGGCGCGGTCAACTGTTTTGTATGCCGGGAAAGCGCCTACATCTGCCAGGTGATGTTGCCCGTCATCCCGGTGAACGAGTCGACAACTATCCAGGAGCCGGTGCAGAGAACGTGCCCGGCGATGAGGCCGAGGAAGAATGGCTGGGTGCGGCGGTAGGCGGCCGCCCCCCCGTAGCGCAGCACCAGGGTCTTGATCAGCCACGCCACCAGCATGCTCAGCCAGAAATATTGCATGACCATGCCCACGGGGAATCCGAGGGGATGCAGGGGCCACCAGGCGTAGCGCAGGCGCGCCCATATCATCAGCACCATGACAGCCGCTCCCCCGGCAAAGAAGCCCAACCCGGTCCAGTAGACCATGCCCGGGTCCAGACTGGCCGCGGCAAGGCTGAAGACACTGCGCGGGAACCTGCCGAAGTAGGAGCTGTGCAGATTTATCCCCCCGTACTTGAAGGCCAGGTGCATGATCATCCAGAACGAACCGACTATTCCCAGGGTCAGGGCCAGGGTCACGGCGCCCAGGACCCAGCGCCGGCTGCGCCGGTCCATCTCCCCCACCAGGCGCAGGCCGTTGGTCAGCAGGGTCATCAGGTTGATGGTGTTGTTGAGGCTCCAGGAGGTGCCCAGGGCCAGGGATATCACTCCGGTGGGACCGATCAACCCCGAGCCCAGGCTGTGGATCACCAGGCTCGGAGCGGCGATGGGCGCGGCCATCCTCACCATTCCGGCCTCGGCCACATAGCGGCTGATCCCGGTGAAAATCAGCAGCTGCAGCACCACGAACAGGGCGGCGATCCAGGCTGGGACTCCCATCAGCCACAGCCAGCCCGCCATCACCGACGGCCCGGCAATCACCCCCGCCAGGGCCGCGCGGTAGGATAGGATCTCTCCGCCGTCGTCCAACTCCGGCGCCCGCCCCAGCGCCTTGCGGACCACCCCCAGCAGATGCCCCCTGGCCACCCACAAGCCCGCCAGCACCAGTGCGATGAGGGCCCCGCTTCCCTGATAGACCAGCAGGGGGGCGGCGCGGAACCCGGCGATCGACCCTCCCTGCCAGGCGTGCAGGCCGAGGGCGGCCAGGCCCCAGCCTTCCAGCTTGAAGAGGATATGGAAGATCAACATGGCGGCGACGATCTTGGTGTTGATGAAGTAGCAGAAGCCGATCCAGAGAAAGCTTATCTGCAGGACCAGCTCCTCGACGTGGAAAATGGGCAACAGCCAGAAAACCTTCGGCTGCACCACCGCCGGATCGTAGGCGTTCCAAGCCCTCAGGCTGCCGATGACCAGGGGCAGGGCGCATCCCAGCCACATCCACGGATTCTTGAAGAAGCCGTTGACCAGCCTGCCTTCCTCCTCGCCCTGCAACAGGGCGAGGGGCACCTGGGCAACCGGGTAGGGCAGGCGCTCGTGCTCCACCCACTGGCGGCGCAGGATCACCGCCGCCGAAATAACCGACAGGTAGAGCGCCCCCAGAAAAATGGACCACCAGATCAAGGGCTCGACCCAGGCCGCGTAGGGCGCCTGCTGACCCGGGTCCAGCCCCTCGTAGAACGAGGTGTTGCGGTTGCCGTCGTCGACGAGAACCGCCCTCCCGGGCAAATGCGGGACCAGCCGCTCCATCCATCCGTTCTCCGGTGAAGCGTAGTAGAACAGTCCGGTGACCACCGGCAGCAGAATGGTGCCCAGCCCTAGGGTGGCCACGGCCGACACCACCAGTAGCATGATGTATACCAGCACCAGCTCGGCGCGGTTGAGCGCCAGGCTGTGGCCGTGCCACCTCAGCGCCGCGTTGAGGAACAGGAGCAGGACGAGGATGGCGGAGAAAATCAGGTGGGGCGAGTGGGGGTCGAGATCGCGCAGCGGCCAGAACGCGGCCGTGAAGAGGGCCAGGCCCAGCAAGGCAAGGGTCATGGCCGCGGAACTGCTGCGCGCCCCCAGCTTGAACAGGGCGTTCAGAATGCCGACGATGAAGATGAGGAGCAGAAAGGCACCCGATGCGGTGGCGTTCTGGGCAAGGTAGGGACCCTTCACCAGCAACATGGCGTACGGAGCGCCAACCGCCAGGAAGAAGCTCAGGGCGGCCCCCACCAGGAAGGCCCGCAGCCCCACTCCGCCGCGCCTGTCCGCGGCCTCGCCGGGCGACGCGTCGCGCCCCTCCAGGAGGCGGCGAATTTGCGCCGGGATCTCGCGTTTCATGGAGTCAGTGAACGAAGCAAATCCGGTCCTGAAGGTCAACCGCACCCGGCACCCGCCCCGGACCCGGACAGTGGATCCTCTGGACCGGTTACGGCCTGGGCGCCAAGCGGGGACCATCCTGGTCAATCGGGGCCCTCCGGCTTGCCACAGACCGGGTTCGGAGTAGATTGGAAGTAGATTGTTCGAGCAGCAGGCGGCGAACCGACTGGAGGAGGACGGCAAAATGGCAGATCAGGGATCGAAACGCAGGGTCGGGGTGCGCAAGGTGGAGCTCGAGGACCTCCGCCACACCATCGTGCACCGCGACGAGAACATGTACCTCTACGCCACCAACCGGGGCGGCATCTGGAATTTCGGCGACGGCGAGATCGCCGTCGCCTACCTGGCGGTGCCCATGGACTACAGCGTCATGAGAGAAGGCCCCAACAAATACTGGGCACGCCACTGCGGCGGACCACGCAGCATGTGGGGGCAGCACCCGCGCTGGGGCAGTGAATCGGGATGCATCATCAGCCGTTCCTTCGACCACGGCGAGACCTGGCCCGAGGACCAGCGCCAGTGGATCTGGCACAACGACCGCTCCATAGAGGAGATTCTCGACTGGCTGCGGCCGCGGGAGCGCAGCGAGCGCGAGGAGATCGATTTGGGCGACCCCGACTCCATCGTCCACTTCTGCCACGGCACTTACCTCAAGTACCCCATCGGGGGCGTCGGCAGAGACGAGACCAGCTTCGACCTGGGACGGCGGCAGCACGCCCCTTCCTTCTGCCTGCGCAGCAGGGACCGCGGCCGCACCTGGGAAAATCACGCGACCCTGATCGACAGCCCCGAGTGGGCCCCCGACGCTGGATATCTCGGCGTCAACCTCGGCCACGTGCGCTTCGACAACGGGGTTCTGGGGATCACCGGCGCCATCTACTGGCGCCACGCCCAGTGCTTTTACGTCAGCTACGACAACGGGGTCTCCTGGTCCTTCTGCAGCGAGGTAGCCCGGGTCAGCAGCCACCTCACCCGCTCCGCCCCGGGGGTCAAGGGCGTGGGCTTCAACTACTCAGGCGTCCACCGGCTGCCGGACGGACGCCTGATGTGCTGCATGCACAAGCATCCGCCGGAAATGCCCTGCGTGGCCTTCTCGGAGGACGACGGCATGACCTGGTCGGAGCCGCGCTTCGTGACCAGCCCGGGGAGTCACTACGGCAACATGGCCGACCCCGAGCCGGAGCGCCCCCTGAACGATGCGCTCAGAGCCAATCGACGCCGTTGCCCCTCTGCCCTGGTGACGCGGGACGGCCGCATCATCGTCCTCTTCGCGCGGCGCACCCCCAGTCTGGGCAACCGCGGCATCTGCGGCGTGGTGAGCGAGGACCTGGGCGAAACCTGGAGCGAAGAATTCGTCGTGCGCGGCGACGGTTACAGCTGGGACCTGGGCTACCAGGTGCTGACCGAGCTGGAGGACGGGCGCATCTTCGTGGCCTACTGGTTCTGCGCCAAGGACCAGGAGGAGCCCATCGAGGAGGTCCAGATCGTGCGCCACATTGCCGGGTCCTTCTTCAGGCTGGACTAGGGGCGGCCGCACGCGGACGAGGACGGAAGGAAATTGGAGCCGGAGGGGAGCGCCTGAATCTCTCCGGGGAGTATCTCAGCGGCGGCCGGGGTTCTCCTTCTGCGCGGTCTTCCAGCTCATGGCCGCGATTTGGCCCTGGCGCGCGAAGTCGGCGGCCTCGGCAAGAATCCGCGCCGCTTCCTGGGGAGCATGGAACCCCATCGAATTCTCCGCCGCAACGAAGTCCAGCCTCCACTGCGCCTTGCGCTGCAATTCCAGCGCCTGCTTCAGCTCCTTCACCGTGGCGCCTTCTTCCCTCGCCCGGGCGATGGCGTCGAACTGGTCCATGAGCGCCGCCGCGGAGCGCTGCAGGAGATCGAAGTTGCGCTGCTGAATCGCGGTGACGCGCTGCTGAATTTCTTCCTCTGAGAAATGGTGGCAGGTCTGACAGGCGCGATTGATATTGAGCAGGGGGCTCCTCACCCAGTGGTCTGAGATCTTGCTGGCCCCATCGCGCATATAGGGCATGTGGCAGTCGGCGCAGGAGACGCCGCTGCGCGCGTGAATGCCCTGGCTCCAGAGCTCGAACTCGGGGTGCTGCGCCTTGAGGACGCGCGCCCCGGTCTCGGTGTGCACGTAGTCGAAAAACCGTTCTCCGCCGGCGAAGCTCGTCTCGTCCCAGAACTTCTCGGTATCCTCCACCCTCAGCCCCTCACCCCAGGGAAAGGTCAGCTTCATTTCGCTGCCGCAATAATACTCGACGTGGCACTGGGCGCAGACGAACGAACGCATCTCGGTGCGGCTTGCCTCGGCATTGGGGTCGTAGGTCCGGGTCTTGCCATCCAAGCGCCACTGTTCGACCGACGGCAGATGCGGAACCGGAGCATCCGAGTCCGCCAGCATGCGGATGCCCTGAATGAAACCGGGGCGCACGACGCGCAGCCCCATGTTGCCTGGATCGTGGCAATCGACGCAGGATACCGGGTGGGCGTGCCCCTCCTCGTGCAGCATCCGGTTCAGATCCTGGTAGGAGTAAGCATGGCTTTTCTCGAAGCCTTTCATCGAATCGCCTTCTCCGAGCTTCCGGTAGAGGGGCATGACGGAAGCATGGCAGTGCAGGCAGGAGCCGGACTGGGGCTTGGACTGGCGCCCGGAAATCTCCTGGTCCTCGAGCATGTAGGCGTGGCCCCGCCGGTCGCGATAGTCGAGGGAGAAGGCGTATCCCTGGAACATACGCCGCAGCCAGGGGTCGCGTTCGATCTTCTGCTCGGGAAGGGCCTCACTGCCTCCGTGGCCCCCGAAGCGGGTGCGGGTCGCGCGTGCGGTGCGCCTGTAGGAGTCGTACTGGCGCGGCCAGTTCGTCCCCCATCTGGCAGGATCGGTGTCGTCCTCGCCCACCTCCACCAGGAGCAGGTAGGGGCTCCTGGCCTCGGTCTTGCGCTCGACGATGTTGACCAGAAGCGCCGTGATCGAAGCCCCGGCAACCAGCGCAACACCCGCGACAATCAGGAGTACAGCCTTAGTCCCCAATCCGGACGGTCTCAGATTCATGGTTCACCGTTCCCCCTCCTTGAAGCGACCGGGTCCACCGAGGCCAACACGCTCACCATGTCCGGCGCCGCGGTGGCAGTGGACGCAACTCACCGGTCCCGCGCCGGTCCCGCCGACGTAAACCAGCTCATGGACCAGGGCCCGGTGACACGCGATGCATCTCTCCTGGAGGATGCGGCTGTTCTTTCCCGTGATCGAAATCGGTTCGCGGAAGTCCTGCATGGTGAATGCCCGGGAGTGGTTGAACCCATTTTCCGCCTTGGCCAGGTACTTGCCCGGACCGTCTGCGGGCAGGTGGCAGTCGACGCAGGTGGCCAGGGTGTGATGGCTCGACTTCCGCCAGGAATCGAATTGGGGTTTCATGATGTGGCAGTTCATGCACGCCTCGGGGTTCTCGCTGAAATAGGAATGGCCCTCTCCGTAATAGAAGGTGAAACCGCCTATGCCGAGCACCATTCCGACAATGGCTGCAAGCAAGACCCTACCCATGCAGATTCCTCCCCACGCTCATCGTTCCACGCCACCCTCCCAGGGCGCCGGCTCTCTTGATTGAGACCCTGCGCGAAATTAGATTAGGCACGATCAATAATCGCATCTCCCCCCTTGCGGTCAACTACCGCACCCGTCACTCAACCGTCCGCAAAAACCGCCGCCCAGCCGCAGCAATCATCCGGGAGATCCATTAGCTGATGACCACCGCCGCCGCCCTCCTTCCCACCGTCGACTTCTGCGGCACCCGGCTGTCCCGCCTGCTCATCGGCGGCAACCCCTTCCGCGGATACTCCCACCTCAGCCCCGAGCTCAACGAAGAGATGAAGACCTACCACACGGTCGAGCGCGTGGTGCGGACCCTCCTGCGCGCCGAGGAGTGCGGCATCAACTGCATGCAGTCGCGCGGCGACGATATCGTCTTTGCCATGGTCGACGCCTACCGCAAGGCCGGAGGCGCCATGCACTGGATCGCACAGACGGCCAGCGAGAAGCCGGACCTCTTCGAGAACATCCGGGATATGGCCGCCCGCGGCGCCATCGGCATCTACTGGCACGGCTCGATGACTGACCGCATGTGGAAGGAGGGGAAGATCGACCAGGCGCGTGACTACCTGAAGGCCATGCGCGACGAGGGAGTGATGGTTGGCATCGCCTGCCACATGCCCGAGGTCCTGCGCTACGTCGAGGACGAGGGCTGGGACGTGGACTTCTACATGGTCTGCTTCTACAACATCGCCAAGATCGACCGCAGCAGCATGCTGGCGGGAGGGAGGATGGTCGAGGAACCCTTCGACGACTGCGACCGCGACATCGCCACCCGCTTTGCGCGCGAGACCGAGAAGCCCTGCATCGCCTACAAAATCCTCGCCGCCTCGCGCAAGTGCGGTTCGGAGGAGGAAGTCAGAGGGGCGTTCCGGTACGCCTTCGACCACATCAAGGACAACGACGTGGTGAACGTGGGCATGTATCAAAAACACGCCGACCAGGTGGGAATGAACGCGCGCATCGTGCGCGGCATCCTGCAGGAGTGAGGCCCGGTCCTCCCGTCTCCGCACCCCCTTCCCCGGCAATCCTCATGCGATCCCTTCCACCGGGTAGAGCGGCCGGCGCCCGTGGCGGCACTCGAAACCGCTCATGTCCGCCGCCGCCAGGCCCTCGAGGAATCCGCTGATCCCGTGGTGCCCCTCCGCGAACCGTTCGCGGATCGACCCACCCTGCAGCAATCCATTGCGGCGGTAGAGGTCCAGGGTGGTAGGCGTGCCGGAGAAGGTGTTCGATTCGCGAATCAGCGAGGGAATGCCTGCGCGCCCGGCAGCTCACATATCCTTGTTCAGGCGCTCGGATTGAGATGGACCTTGATCGACCGGCTCGACTTGTCCAGGGCGGCGGCGAACGCCTCGTTGGCCTGCTCCAGGCCGAAGCGGTGGGTCACGAGGGAGCGCGCCCGGTCGGCGCAGTCGGCCAGCAGCTCCAGGGCCATGGCGTACTCGGCGCGGTCCCCCGGAGCGCCGTAGGCCACCGAGCCGATCATCTCGATCTCCCTTTCGACCAGGTGTCCCGGGTCCAGCCTCGCGGTGGGCACGGCGAAGCTGCCGAGGACCAGCACCCGGCCCTGGCGGCGCACGGCGCGCTGGGCCTGGAGGATGGTGTCGGCGTGGCCGCCGACGGACTCGACGCAGACGTCGATCGCATCCTGCCCGGAGAGCGCGGCGAGCCGTTCCCGGCCGCCCTCGTCTTCACCCAGGACCTCGTCCGCTCCCAGGATCTGTGCGGCCTCCCTTTGCTGCGGGTGGCGGGCGAGGACCAGGGTGCGGGCGCCGGCGGCCTTTGCCGCCAGGAGCGCGGTGAGGCCTATGGACCCGGCGCCGATGACCAGCACCGTCTCTCCGGCGCGC
Organism: Candidatus Latescibacterota bacterium; assembly: GCA_965208105.1. GTDB lineage: Bacteria > Latescibacterota > UBA2968 > UBA8231 > UBA8231. Next base: position 3,554,259 of record OZ242318.1, on the reverse strand, counting down.
AGCCGCGCCCGGGCGAAGCCGTGGACCGAGCAGGCGAGGGGCTCGGCCAGGGCGGCCAGCTCCGCGTCGATCCCCGCCGGGGCGGCAAATACCGTATCGCCCGGCACGTTGGCCAGCTCGGACATGCCGCCGTCGGCATCTTCCCCGATGAGCCGGCGCGAGGCGCAGACGTGGTAGCGGCCGCTGCGGCAGTTGGAGCACTTGCCGCAGCGCAGAATCGGCTCGACCCCCACCACATCTCCTTCACGCACGTGATTCACTCCCTTTCCCAGGGCGCTGACCACCCCGCCGAACTCGTGCCCGGGCACGATGCCGTCGCGAGGAGCGAAGTCGCCGCGGAAGAAGTGCAGGTCGGAGCCGCAGATCCCGGCGCTCTGGACCTCCACCTGCGCCTGGCCGGGGCCGGGATCGGCCAGGCGGCATGCGTCGATCTCCAGCTCGCGCGCCGGGGTCCAGCGCGCGGCGCGAATCTCTTTCATATCAGCCTTCCTCCGCGGCGGCTGCGCCCCGCGGGCAATGGATCCTGGCCGCACCCTCCCCTGCCTACCTCCCCTCGAGGAATCAGGGCGCGATGCGGTGAGTGCGCCTTCAGCGGGCAATTCCTCCTTCCCGCGCCATCAAATCCGGCGCGGGGGCGCCACCGATGGATCAGCCGGAATTGCCCTTTCAGATTCTACGGAGCGTGGAGCAGCTGGGGCGCGCCGACGTTGGTGGGCACGCCCTCCTCGGCGAATATGCGGTCGATGCGGGCGCGGTCCTCCTCCGAGAGGCTCCAGTCGGTGGCGGCCGCGTTCTCCTCCAGCTCGCTTTCGTCGCGCATACCCACCAGGGCCACCGAGACCGCAGGGTTTCCCAGCACCCAGGCGATGGCCAGCTGCGGCAGGGTCTTGCCGTGGCCGGCGGCCAGCTCGGCGAGGCGCCTGCCGACCCGCAGCTCTTTGAGAAAGTGGCCGCGCTCGAAGAGGGGCAGGCCGAATGCGGGCATGTAGCTGCGCCAATCGTCGGCGGGAAAGGTGGTCTTTGGGGTGAAGGCGCCGGTGAGCAGGCCGAAGGCGAGGGTGCCGTAGGCCATGAAGCCGATGCCGTGCCCGCTGCAATAGGGCAGGACCTCCGCCTCCATGCGCCGGTCGAATAGGTGGTAGCCGACCTGGTTAGCCGCCGGCGCACCGTGCCGGCGGCAGGTCTCCATCATGGCCACGTCGAAGTTGGAGACCCCGTAGTAGCGGATCTTGCCGTCGCTCCTGAGCTGCTCGAGGGCGCGCATGGTTTCATCGAGGGGAGTATGGTGGTCGCGCCAGTGGATGAGCATGAGGTCGATGACGTCCGTCCCCATGCGGCGCAGGCACCCTTCGCTGTGCTCGATCACCGAACCGTAGCTGGAGTTCGTTCCGAGGATCCCGCCCTCGGCGTCGTACTCGAAGCCCACCTTGTCCACCAGGATCACCTCGCCGCGCCGGTCCCCCAGCGCCCCGGCCAGCAGTCTCTCGGAGTGGTAGGGACCGTAGACCTCCGCCGTATCGAAGAGGTTGATGCCGCGGTCGATGGCCGCGTTCACGGCGCGGCCGGCGGCATCCACGTCGATCTCCCCGTACATGGTGGTGCTCATCTCCCAGGTGCCGAAACCCACCGGCGAGCACATCAGATCGGTGCTGCCCATCCTGCGTCTCTCCATGCTCATCCCATTCCCGCTGCCGGACCGGGAATCCGCCCCGGCGCGGACTCGACCCACTAACGTCCCTGGCGGATGAAATCGGCCACGCGCTCCCCGATCACCATGGTGGAGGCATTGGTGTTGGCGCGCACGCAGTCGGGCATGATGGAGGCGTCCGCCACGCGCAGATTTTCCAATCCGTGGACCTGGGCGCGCTGGTCCACCACCGCCATGGCGTCGGATGCGGGCCCCATCTTGCAGGTGGAGGAGACGTGGTGGCTGGTTGCTATGACGCGGGCCATCCAGGCGTCCATGGCGTCGTCCGATCCCAGCTCGGCATCTGTGGGGCCGATGCGCTCCGCGACGATCTCCTTGAAGGCCGGGTGCTCGAGCAGGTCCAGGGTGATGCGCACGGCTTCGCGCAGGCGCTCGCGGTCGAAGCTTTCGGCCAGGTAGTTGTAGTCGAGCCGCGGCTGCACCCGTGGATCTTTGGAGGCCAGCTCGAGGCTGCCGGCGCCGGCGGCCAGGTAGATGCAGCTCAGCACGTAGAAGCCGAAGGGCCTGGAGGAAGAGACGACCATCTGTCCCTCTTCGCTGGCGCATGAAAGGGGAAGGATGAACATGTCGTTGCGCAGGTCCGAACCGGCGGCGGTGTAGCGCAGGCCGACCTGCAGCCGGGGGTCGAGACCGCTGAGATGCACCCCTTCCCGGGTCTTCAGGGTCACCGGCACCTGGCCATGGTCGCGCAGGTTCCGCCCCACGCCCGGAAGGTCGTGGACCACCGGGATCCCCATATCCTCGAGGTGGGCCGCCGGGCCCACCCCCGAGTGCAGCAGGATGTGGGGCGAGCCGATGGAACCGCCGCTGAGGATGATCTCGGCACCGTCGATTTGGCGGGTCTCACCCCCCTGCTCCAGCTCCACCCCGGTGGCGCGCCGGCCGGAGAAGAGCACCCGGCGGACCAGGCAGTCCCCCTCGATCTTCAGGTTGGGCCGCCGCCGCGCCGGTTCCAGGTAGCCGATGGCGGTGCTCCAGCGAATGCCGTCGGGATTGTTGAGGGCAAGGTGGCCGACCCCGGTGGAGGAGGGCTCGTTGTGGTCGGGGCAGTCGGGATAGCCGGCGGCGCGGGCGGCGTGGTAGAAGGCGCTCTGCTCGGGGAGCCACTCGTGCGGCTTGAAGCGGCGGGCGCGAATGGGGCCGTCGCTGCCGTGGTAGGGGGCATGGCCGTAGTCGAGGTCGGTCTCGATCTTGCAGAAGTAGGGAAGCAGGCGCTCGAAGCTCCACTGATCGTTGCCTGCCGCCGCCCAGGCGTCGAAGTCCTCGGGAACCCCGCGCAGGAATATCTGGGCATTGACCGAGGTGGACCCACCGATGATCCTGCCCCTGGGAATGAAAATTTCGGGGGCGAGGTCGGTGCCGCGGGCGCGGAAGTCCCAGCCGTACCGGGTCGAGTAGCCGAAGGCGCGGGCCCAGATGTTCTGGTCGCGGCCATAGGCGTACTTGATCTCTTCGGGAAGCTGGTCGCGGTGGGCGAAGTCCGGTCCCGCCTCCAGCAGCAACACCGAGCGGACCGGGTCTTCGCTGAGGCGGGCGGCCAGCACCCCGCCGCCGGCCCCCGAGCCGACGATTATGTGATCGTAGCCATTGGATTCCATTGCTGCCCTGCTCCTCTCTTCCCGGACGAACGAATCCCGGCCGGGACCGCCGGTCCAGCCCGGTGCAATTTAAGCGCCTGTCCCATCGCCGCAAGAGCGCGATCAGCTCATTCCGCCCCCTCCCCGGCCATGCTTCCCGCCCATGATTCTCTCCCCCCGTCCGTCTTGACAGTCAGGGGTGTGCGCCATATACTCCCAACTCTCCCTCGTTCCCGGCGCCGCGCCGCCGCAGTCGGCCCCCGGCCACCCTCGGGAAGCGCGCCAGGAAACTCGAGGGTTGCACCTGCGCGGCACCGATCTCGAGTTAAATCACAGGAAAAAAAGAAATGCAAACCAAACGGCTTCCTTTCGCTCTGCTGCTTGTCCTCTTGAGCGCGGGCACGGCCGCCTCCGGCGAGACCCGGTTCTACGGCTTCATCCGCTTCGACGCCATTCTCGACGACTCCAGGCTGTCGCACCATCAGTTTCCCAACTGGGTGCTCTCCGAGGACCCCTCGAAGGGAAAGGAGAACGACGGCCATTTCGGGATGCATCCGCGACTCACCCGGATGGGGGTGAAATTCAAGCCCGTCGACCTGGGAAGCGACCGCAGCCTGCACGGGGTCATCGAAACCGACTTCCAGAACGGGGGCAGCGAGTCGCGGCAGATCCTGCGCATCCGCCACGCCTATTTCAACCTGCGCATGGGCGCCTTCCACTTTCTCGCCGGCCAGACCTGGGACCTGATCTCGCCGCTCTACCCGGCGGCCAACATAGACGGCCTGATGTGGAACACGGGCAACCTGGGGGACCGCCATCCCCAGGCCCGCCTGACCTACAAACCCGCCGGCGGCCATCTCAACGCGGCGCTGGCTCTCGGCCAGACCGGGGCGGTGGACCGCAAGGACCTGGACGGCAACGGCGTCCTTGACGGCTCCGACGCCATGCAGCCCTTCGTGCAGGCGCGGGTGGGACTTGCCCTGAAAAAGATCAAGGCCGGAGCCTGGCTCCACCGTGGGGCGGAGGAGACGGCCTCCCCGGTGGGTGGTGACTCGAGCTTCACCTCCTCCGTGGTGGGCGTGGACGCCTCGGTTTCCCTGGGCTCCCGGTTGACCATCGAAGGAGAAGGATGGAGCGGCAGCAACCTCAGCGATATACGCGGCGGCATCGGCCAGGGAATCAACCTGGAGACCGGCGAGGAGATCTCCTCCAGCGGCGGTTGGGCCCACCTCGCGGTCAGACCCGCCGACGGGTGGAAGCTGTTCGCCGGGGCGATGATCGACGCCCCCGACGGGGACGACGTGCCCGAGGGAGGACGCACGAGGAACCAGGCCCTGTACCTGGTTGGACACTACCGGCCGTGGAAGAAATTTCAGGCCGGGCTCGAGTATATCAACTGGAAGACCGAGTACAAGGGCCTGGATGCCGGCACCGCCAACCGGGTGGACCTCCACTTCACCTACTACTATTGAGACGCCCGTGAACGGCAGGCAGCAATGAGCGTCGCGCTACAAGGGGAGAAGGCGGCCGGCCGCGACCTCGAGGCCATCATCGCCGAGATGGACGAGCGCGGCTACTGCGCCATCGAGGGGGTGATCCCGACCGAAGAGGCCGACCGGGCCCGGGCCATCCTGGAGAAGTTCCTCGAAGCCGAGCGCAACGAGGACGCCGAGCGCAACAGGTCCCAGCGCGTCGGCCGCATCGCGGTGAAGCACCCGCTCTTCCTCGAGCTCATGTGCCATCCCCTGGTCCTGGCGGTCTGGCGCCGGTATCTGGGCGAGGACGTGATCTGCTCGACCTGGACCGCCAACACCATATTGCCGGGCCACGACAAGCACGGCTGGCACTCCGACTTTCCCTACCACAGGCTGCAGCCGCCGTGGCCGTCGGGAAACTTCACCGGGCAGACCATCTGGATGCTCGACGACTTCACGGTGGAAAACGGTGCCACCGCCATAGCCCCCTACTCGCATCGCAAGCTGCACCCCCCGCCCGACAAGGAGGAATGGCGCGCCGACGGCGAGATAGTCACGGGTACCCGCGGCAGTGTGGTGGTCGCCCACGGAGCCTACTGGCACACCGCCCGCCCGAACACCACGGGCAGGCAGCGCTCCTGTCTGCTGGGGATGTACATCCGGCCCTGCTTCACCACCCAGGAGGACATGCGGGGGCAGCTCGCCGAGATCGAGGACCCGTCGGAAACGGTCAGGCAACTGATGGGGGCCTATCAGTACCAGCCGCGGAACATCCTGCCCTATTGAGGCGCCGCACATCCGCCGCCGACCCTCCTCCCGGGGGCGGACAGCATACCGCCCTGGGCTCCGGCTTCATCTCTGCAGCCAACCATCCTCCCTGGGGCGGGGAACATTCCTCCCAGGAACCCGGCCCCATCCGGAAGATTCCTCCCGCCGCCGACCCGAACCCCTCCTTCCCGGCCTTCATTCCTCCCCCAGGGCGCGCTCCACTTCTCTTTCCCAGGTACCCGCCACCTGCACCCCGTACTCTTTCCTTCCGCCCGTGGCATCGGACCCGCTCAGGCAGGGATAGCTGCGCTCGGACCTGATCAGGTTGGCCGAATCCACGCATGCAGTGCGCAGGAAGTGAAAGGCGATGCCGGCGCGCTCGCGGTCCGTGGTGTTGGGTCCGGTGCTGTGCGCCGTGCCGTAGCAGAAGAACACCACTCCGCCGGCCTCCATCTCGAGGGCGACAGCGCGCTCCTCGGGAGGGAAGCAGTGGATGTGGTGGTCGCTGTCTGGGTCGCGGCTGTGCTCGTACTCTTCCGTGAAGCTGTCGTGGATGACCCGCAGGGTTCCGTTGGCCTGGTCGGCGTCGTGGACGGCAACCCACATGGCCGTGCCCATCATGGGATCGCCGATCTTGAAGTAGGCGTTGTCCTGGTGCCAGTCGGTGCCCATCCCGTGCCTTGCAGGCTTGAGGAACATCTGGTCCAGGTGGAGCAGGAACGGATCGCCGATCAGCTGTCCGACCGCCTCCACGACCCGGGGCTCGAAGGGCAGGGCGCGGATCAGGGCGCTCTTGTCGTTGAGCGGGATGAGCTGCAGGTTGGCCTTGCTCTCCGAAGGGGTCTCCCCGTCCCCGTCGGTGGCCACGTTGCGCAGGAGTCCCTCGCGTTTGAAGCGCTCGATCTCGGCCCGCAGCGCCGCTATTTCGCGGTCACTGAAGAAATCGGGAACGGCCACGTAGCCGTGGTCGCGAAAGTGTCTCTTCTGCCGGGAGGTAAGGGTCATGGGTCTTCCTTCCTGGAAACGCGGGGAAATCGACCGCGGAGAGCAGGGGCGGTCCTTTTGCGCAGGGAGCGCCCCCTGGCGGCGGAATCATGCCTCCTCCCACCTTCGCCCATCAGCTCCATCGGGCGGCAAGGCGGATGGAAATCTTGCCAGGCCAACGAGAATTCATACAATTGTAGCAATCCGGCGGCAGACGCCGGATCGAGGAGGATACCGGGATGGCCCTGGCAATTCACAAGCTGGAGGAACACATAGGCGCCGAGGTCGAGGGAGTCGATATCACCGCGCCCGTCGACGCATCCATCTTCGCTCAACTGCGCTCCGCCCTTTACGATAACTCGGTTCTCGTCTTCCCCGGCCAGGACCTCACCGACGAGCAGCACGTCTCCTTCACCCGGGGATTCGGGCCCATCGAGTTGACCATTCCCAACGACCCCATCGGCGACGGGGGGCCGGTCGGGATCATCACCAATCTCGACGAGCACGGCGCCCTCATCCCGCCTCGGGACACCCGCATGCTCTACCAGAGTGGCAACGAGCTCTGGCACTCCGACGGGGCCTTCAGGCGCGTACCCCTGCGGGCATCCCTGCTCTCCGCCAAGGTGGTGCCGCCCGAGGGGGGCGAGACCGAGTACGCCAGCCTCTGCGCCGCCTACGCAGCCCTGCCCGCCGATAGGAGAGCGGGCCTGGAGGGACTGGTCGCCGAGCACAGCTTCGCCAAATCGCGGGCGCAAATCGCTCCCAACCTGGTCGACGATGCATTTCTCGAGGAGGTGCCCCCGGTGGAGCATGTGCTGGTGCGCACCATTCCCGAGACCGGGGCCCGGGCCCTCCTCGTCGGATCCTATGCCACGCGCATCATCGGCTGGCCCCTCGAAAAGGGCCGGGCCCTGCTGCAGGAACTGCTGGAATGGTCGACCCAGCCGCGGTTCGTCTACCGCCACCAGTGGCGCGCCCACGATCTGGTGGTCTGGGACAACCGCTGCTGCCTGCACCGGGGCCGCCCATGGGACAGGAGAGTCCACCCCCGCGTCATGCACCGCACCACCGTGGCCGGCGACGGTCCCATCCACTCCTGACAGCCCGTTCGGGCAGTCCCCGCCCGCCCCTGGAGCCGGGAGACGCATCAGTCGATCCGGAAGAAGGTCCCGGCGATATAGCGCACCAGCTGAGGTTCGGGTATGGGCTTGCCGGTGTCGTTGCTCGTCCACCAGTAGGCGGTGAAGATCCTGCCGTCGGGCAGCTCGGTGAGGACCTGGTAGCCCAGGTCCCAGCAGTAGGCGTCGCCGCGGATCACGAACTCCTCGCTCCAGGTCTCGCCCAGGTCGTCGCTCACCACCCCCACGATTCCGCGGCATCCCCTGTTGCTGGTCCTCCTGGCGAAGGTGACGATGATGCGGCCGTCCCGGGTAACCAGGGCGTTGGGGCAGCGCTGGCGCGAGTTGTCCTTTATGCCTTCCTCGTTGCGCGGCGCCGTGTCCGGCGGGGGACCGCTCACCGGCCCGCAGAAGGTCCCGGGGGTGGTCACGTAGCGCTGCGGCGACCAGGTCATGCCGTCGTCCTCGGAGAAGGCGACACAGGGGATCTCGAACGCCGGCGTCGCTCCACTGTGGTGCAGCATGGAGCACATCAGCCGTCCATCCGGCAGGTGGTGGACCCCCGAGTAGTTGAAGCCGGCCAGCATGTCTCCGTCGAGAGGGGTGATATGTTCGCTGACCATGGCGACGTTGCTGACGTACTCCCAGCTCAGGCCGTTGTTGTAGCTGACATAGTAGGCGCAGATGTTCCTGCGATAGATGCCGCCGACTATGCCCAGCACCCCGTTGTCGAAGCGCACGTGCCCCAGGTTGACGGACAGGTAGCCGCCGCCTGGGGCCCAGTTGGGGGCGTCGATCAAGGTCGCGTGGCTCTCCCAGGTCCGGCCCCGGTCCCGGCTGCGCAGGCAGAAGGAAGGAAGGTGCTTCAGCCTGCCGAGGTGGAAGTTGTCGGCGGGATCGACGGAATTCATGCCGCCGCCGATGGGAAACTTGATGTACTCCGAGTGGCAGAAGTGGATGATGGAGTCCGGATCGCCCAGGTCGATCTCCTCGCGCCCGGCGGGGTCCCGGGGGCGCAGCCAGTCGAGGGTCTCCTCGAGGGTGCGGTCATTGTTCCAGATCCACTGGCGTTCCTCTTCAGGCCAGGTCTCCCCGCCGTCCAGGGAGCGGCTGATCATGGCCCCGGCCTCGCTTCCCCACTTGGGGTGCGCTCCCCGGATGGAACGCGGACCGCCGCTGTGGCGATTGAACCCGCTGGGCAGCTCCCTGCCGTAGTCCATGGGCACGGCCAGATAGGCAATGGCTATCTCGCCGTCGCCGAAATTCCACAGGCCTCCCCTGTTGGGAGCGAACATGTAGAGATTCTCGTCGCGATGGACCTGGATATGTCTCACATCGCTCAGCCCAACCTTGCGCACTCCATTTCTTCTCCGCGATTTCATTCCTCCACCTTTTGTTCAAGAATCGGTTTCCGGTTGCGCAGAACTCTTTATGGATCAATATATTGTCACCGTAGCGACCATACAACCTGGGGAGGTCTCCGCACATGAACTGCACCGGCCCGGCTCGGAAAATCCAGTCCCGGACACCCGTCATCGACGCCCACGGCCACACCCTGGACCTGGCGTTCCAGTCGAAGAAGGACCTGCACCGTCCCCTGGGGGGGCTGACCGACCTGCCCCTCATGCGCGCCGGGGGCGTGGCCGCCCAGCTCACCGCCTGCTGGGTCCCCGACGCCGCCATCGGCGGGCCCCATGGCAGCCGCCGCCCGCTGCAGAGACTGCTGCAGATGGCCGACTACCTGCACCGCCAGCTTAGCGGGGAGTCCGGGCAAGATGCGGTGCTGGCCACATGCGCCGGCGATATCGAGGCGGCGCGAAGGAACGGCAAGGTAGCCTTCATCTTCGGCCTGGAGGGAGGAGACGCCCTCAAAGGCGACCTCAGCGTGCTGCGGACCCTGTACCGCCTGGGCCTGCGCCACCTCGGCCTGGTGCACGAGGGGCGCAACCAGATGGGCACGGCCACCCAGGTCTGGGACGGACCGCGCATGCGCCTCTACGACCCCGGCAGCGACCCTCCCGGCGGCCTCACTGCCGCGGGAAGGGAGGTGGTGCGAGAGATGAACCGCCTGGGCATGCTGGTGGACGTCACCCACATGGCCGAGGCCAGCTTCTGGGACGCCCTGGAGACCACAAGGGAGCCGGTGGTCGCAACCCACGGCAACGCCCGGGCCCTGCAGGACACCGTGCGCTACCTGAGCGACGAGCAGATCCGCGCCGTCGCGGCAACCGGGGGGGTGGTGTGCCCCAGCCCCCTGCCGCTGGGACCCGGCCGGGAGACACCCTCCCTGGAACTGCTGCTCGATCACGTCGACTACATGGTGGAGCTGGTGGGTCCCGACCACGTGAGCTTCGGGACCGACTTCCTGGACCAGACCGCAAACCGCCCCGCCGGCATGAAGGACATCGGAGCCACCGCCAACCTCACCGCCGGCCTGCTCGAGCGCGGCCACGATCCGCAGACGGCGGGGAAAATCCTCGGAGCCAACTTCCTGCGCGTCTTCAAGGCGGTGGCGGGTTGAGCCTCCTCTCCCCCGGATAGGGACCGCCATCGCCGCCGGCCGCCAACTCCCGGCAGCTCAGCCCGCCCCCGCCTTGATCGCCGTCCCGGCACTCTCTATACTTTTCCCTCCGTCATGCAGAGATCAATTCTTCCAACCAACCGAGGAGAGAAATGGCCGCCAATTCCCTCATGAACATCAGCCCCGGCCTCAAGGTGGCATCCCAGATGTCGGCCGAGCCCAGCCCCGGGGAATTCGCCTTCAACCGGCAGTTGGGGGTGGAGTACACCATCACCTGGACCGATGCCGCCAAGGCCAGTCCCGAGTACTACCGCAGCCGCCGCGAGGAGTTCGAGAAAAACGGACTCCGTCTCTACGTCATGGGCAACCACAGCGTGCACAATCCCGAGGCCATCGTGCTCAACCTGCCCGACCGCGACGAGAAGGTGGAGGAATACAAGCAACACCTGCGCAACCTGGGAGCGGCGGGCATCCCCTTCACCACCTACGCCCACATGGCCAACAGCGTGTGGAGCACACCCGCCGAGACCACCCGGGGAGGCGCGGTGGCACGTGCGTTCGATCTGCAAAGGCTGGCCGAGGGCAGCGACGCAAGAGGAAAATACCGGGGCGACCTGACCCACGGCCGCGAGTACACCGAAGACGAGATCTGGGAGAACTTCAGCAGCTTCATCCGCGAGGTAGCGCCGGTGGCCGAGGAGGCGGGAGTCCGCATCGGCATCCATCCCGACGATCCGCCCGGGGTCAAGATCGGCGGCGTTCCGCGTCCCATCTTCAGCAGCTTCGACGGCTACAGGCGGGCGATGGAGATCGCCGACAGCCCCAACGTGGGGCTGTGCCTGTGCGTGGGATGCTGGCTGGAAGGGGGCGATTCCATGGGGCGGGACATCTTTGAAACCATCAGCTACTTCGGCAACCTGGGGAAGATCTTCAAGATCCACTTCCGCAACGTGGACAAGCCCCTGCCCCACTTCGTCGAGACCTTCATCGACAATGGCTACATGGACATGTACGCGGTGATGAAGGCCCTGCGGGAGGTGGACTTCAACGGCGTGCTGATCCCCGACCACATTCCCATGATGGCGGGCGACGAAAGGGTCGGAACGGCCTACTCGATTGCCTACATGAAGGCGATGGTGGACAGGGCCAACGCCGAACTCGCGGCGGCCTGACCGGGCTTTCCGAGGCACGCGAGGGGCGGGAGGAATTCATAAGCCCCGGCGACCGGGCCATCACCCGTGGCCTCCACCATGGCACGGGGCCGCCCGGCGCAACCACAAGAAAATCATGGAATCGGAAGCCGGCAGACTGCTGCAGGAATGCATCGACGCCTTCAGGTCCGGCACCCTCACCGAGGGGCGCCTCCAGGACCTGAAGACTGCCCTGGGCAAAAGGCGCAGGGTGCAGGACCTGCTCTACATGCAAACCGCCACCACCTCGGTGGAGTCGAAGGTGATCGGCATTACCATGGTCCGCGGCGGCGAGGTCGACGACGGTCCCGCCGACTACGATGACTGGCCCTACAAGACCGTCGCCGAGGCGGTCCGCGACGGGTGGAGGGTGATCCGCTTTCCGGCGCAGGTGCCGGCGGCGCACTCGCAGGACCGACACGTAATCTGCGAGTTCGTCCTGGAAAGGTTGTCGGAATGAGCGAGCTGCTGAAACCGAAAGATTCAACCGTCCGGCGCGCCGGCGGGGACATCCGGCCGACCCTGAACGACAGCCAGGTCCTCGAGTTCTGCAAAACCGGCATCTTCGCGCTGGAGGGGGCGATACCCGACTCGACCAACTCCTGGGTCGCCGAGTACATAGAGCGGGAGGTGGACCGCGACCCGCAGGCGATCACGCAGAACAACCTGCTCGCCGAGGAGCGCTTCGTGCGCGAGGTGCTGCTGCACCCCGAGGTGGCCGGAGTGGCCAGGTCGCTGCTGGGCGAAAATTTCCAGCTGCCCGACTGGCTAGCCAACCACCGGCTCGATGGCCCGAGGAAGGCGGGGATGTGGCACGTGGACGCCGGCTCGAAGTTCGAGCGCACCCTAGAGCTGCTGCAGATCTTCTACTACCCCCGGGAGGCTACTCCCGCCATGGGACCCACCCTCTTCCTTCCCGGGTCCCACCTCATCCCCATAGCGCGGGAGGAGCTGGAGCACTACGGCAACCTGGCCGGCCAGCTCATGACCGCGGCTCCGGCCGGGTCGGTATTCTTCACCGCCTACTCCATCTGGCACCGCCAGCCGCCGAAAAAAGCCGAGGGAGTGCGCAATCTCCTGAAATGGGACTGCTGGCGCACGGTTGCTCCCCGGCGCGACTGGATCGCCGAGGAAGGCTTCGACTTCGCCAGGGCCGACTACTCCTTCGAGAACGACTACTTCAGCGGTGCCGCGCACATATGGCAGTCGGTGCCGCGGGTGGCCGAGCTCTTTCTCTGGCTCTGCGGCCGGTCGGAGGACTTCCACCACGCGGGCGGGTCGAGCTGGCCCTACAGCGTATCCGACCCGCACTTCCGCTGGAAGTAGTCCCCGCGGGCGAAATTAAGGATAGGAACGAGGGCTGCGAAGGGCCCCGGCTCGCAAGCGGCCTCAGCGAGTCGTACTGGTGGAGGACTTCGAGCGAGGGCAACCCCCTGACCGGGAATCAGTCGATGGTGGCCCCACCGTCCATGACGATGTGCGCACCGGTCATGAAGGAAGATTCGTCCGAGGCCAGGAAGAGAGCGCCGGCGGCAATTTCTTCGGGCCTGCCCATCCTGTTCATCAGCGAGTCCCGGGCGAAATCGGCGTAGGCAGCTTCCGGATCCAGACCCAGAGAAGCGATGTGGCGGTCGGTGGCGCGGGTGCGGACGGCGCCGGGGCAGATGGCGTTGACCCGCACGTTGTCCTCGGCCAGGTCCATGGCCAGGCAGCGGGTAAGCTGGGCCACCGCGCCTTTCGAGGCGTTGTAGGGGACGAAGGCGGGCTGTGCAATGAAGGAGGACACCGAAGCGATGTTCACCACCGTCCCACCGCCGTTGCGGCGAAACTCGGGCAGGCATTCGCGCACCGTGTTGGCGTAGCCGATCACGTTCACCCCGAAGACCCGCTCCCAGTCCTTTTCGGTCACCTCCTCCACATTGCCGAACACGAAGGCGGCGGCGTTGTTCACCAGTATATTCACGGTGCCGAAGCGATCGACCGCAGCCTCGACCATGGCTCGCACCGAGCCTCCGTCGGCGGTGTCGGTCTGGTGGAAGAGAGCGCGGCCGCCCGAGTCCGCGATGGCCTCCGCGGTTTCGCGGCCCGGACCCTCCTCCAACTCGGCGACGGTGACCGCGGCGCCCTCCCCGGCGAAGCGGGTCGCAACGGCGCGGCCTATTCCATTGCCGCTTCCGGTCACTATGGCAACTTTATCTTGCAGCAGCATCGGCAGGCTCCTTGAGGTTTGTCTTCCCTTGGCCGCCCGGAAAGGGCTGTCTCGATCCCATGCCGCCCATTCGGCGGGGCCTGGACGGCAGGACCGGCTGATCCCGGCCGCGGAAAAGCCGTTCAAGTATAGAGACGGGGCAGTGGAACAACAAGATGGAGCGGACCCTGCCGGAATGCTGGGAGTGGGAACTGCCCCACGGCCCGGAGAACTCATCGCAAACAGCCCTCTGCGCCGAGCCGGCAGCGGCATCGGCACCTCCTGACAGTGCGGGCGCCGTCCGGTGGTTCCGGCTAACCGCGGTCTTCGAGGTCGAGGAAGCGGGTGTGGTGCACGCCTGCACCCCCGATCAGCTTCTGCGGAAGACGTCGGCCACGGGCTGAAAGGCGACCCCCTCGTCCAGGGGAAAGATCGGCCGCGGGCACAGAGTGTGTCCCAGGCTGCGCAGATTGGCGCTGGTGGAGCCGGGCGCGTCCACGTCGATCAGCCGGGCGCACCAGTCGGCGAACATTCGGGGCTCGCAGTGGGGCGACTTGACCACCACCAGGTCGAAGCGGCGCGGGTCCTGCCCGTTGGCGAAGAACCACGCTCGATCGAAGAGGCTGACGGGGCGGGTGCCCACCACCAGGGTGTGGTTGCCGGCCTCGAGGGCGGCCGTGTCGCCGGAGTCCCAGTGCCAGCCGAAGGACTCGCTGCGGAACCTGCCGTCGGAGAGCAGGCAGACCCTGGCCTCGAGCTCCAGCGGCTGAAAGCGGGCGGGATCGAGGGCCCCGCCCACCGTGGTGCGCACCGTCGCACCGACCCCGGCTTCGAAGGCACGTCGAACCGCCAGCGGATCGACGATGGGAGACAGGGTGCTCCCCTTGTATCCCTGGCGGATCAGCTCCTGCAGAACGGCATTGCTGTCGCCGGAGGCTCCTGAGCTGGTGGCGTCGGCGGCGTCCATCAGCACCACCGTTCCGGACTGGACCTCGGCGGCCTGCCGGACGCTCTCCTCCAGGCTTGTGAGGGGGACCTGCATCTTCTCATGGGACTCGTAGAAGAGGCCGGCCAGCTCCACGGCATGCTCCCGGGCGGCCGCCTCGTCGCCGTCCATCACCACCAGGGCATTGGAGCGCAGCTCGGGAACGTCGGTGAAGGGATTCCCCCACATGACGGCGGCGGCCAAGCCCGGCTCACCGGCCTCGATCTGCCGGGCCCGGCGGATGCACCGGCTCACCGATCCTGTTGCGGTTATGGTCTCGTCACCCCGCGCCAGGACGGGGATCTTCACCCGCGCGGTCACCGGCCGGACCCCGCCCGCCGCCAGCTTCAGCAGAAGGGCGGCGGCGCGTGCGCCGGTCTCGAAGAAGTCCACGTGAGGATAGGTGTGGTAGACCACGATGGCGTCGCTGTGCTCCAGCATGCGGTCGGTGAGAATCCCGTGCAGATCGAGGGAAACCACGATGGGGACCGCTTCGCCGAGGATGCGGCGCGCCTCCCGCAGCAGGAAGCCCTCGGGATCGTTCTCGTTTTCGGCCTGCATGGCTCCGTGCAGGGCCAGGTAGGCCGCATCCACGGGACCCGCTTCGGCCAGGCCGTCGAGGAACTCGCGGCTCAGGCGGCCGAAGCCGGCGGCGCTGAGGATCCCGCCCGAGGTGAGGGAGCTGGCGCCCAGGCCGGGCACGACATCCACACCGCCGTCCGCCTCGAAGACGCTCAGCGCACCGCCCACTTCCTCGCCCACCCCGCGGTGGTATTCCAGCATGGCTCCTCCGCGGACGATGCGGAAGTCCTCGTAGTGGCTCGGCACGGGGTTGAAGGACGAGATTTCTTGCTTGCATTCGGCGACGAGAATTCGCGGCATGGTCGGTGTTCTTTCTATTGAGAGGTGGGGCCGGTGGCGACTAGTTTGATGACAGGGCTGGGATACGGAAAGGCTATTGAGCCTCGCCAAAACTGGATAACCGGGCATTGCGATAGCAACTTCCACCAATATAGTTCCACGCCGGGAGCTCCCTCAATAGCTTCCAGGCGAGAAAGATATCCGAAAAGTTGACAGGATTTCCCCTACACGTACATTGATCCTGTACATATTCATGGGAGAATGAAATGACCACCATCACCACCTATACCCAGGCCAGGGCAGAACTCGCATCGCTCTGCGACGAGGTTGCCTCCACCCGCGAGCCCGTGATCATCCGGCGGCGCAATGCCGAAGACGTGGCGCTGGTCTCAGCCGACGAATTAGCCGGCCTCCTGGAGACCGTGCATCTCCTCAGATCGCCCAAAAACGCCGAGCGCCTTCTCACCGCGATCAACCGCGCCCAGAGCCGGAAATTGTCTCCTTCCTCCATAGAAGAACTGCGCCGTAAACTCGGTCTTGTCGAAGAAGAAAATTAAAAAGAGGAACACTCCCACCGCTCGCCAGTGGACAGGGGTATTTCATCCTGAATTCGTTGAAGACCTGCGTTTCTGGGTACATACAAACCGCAAAATAGCCCTGCGCGCTTTTGACCTGATCCAGGCCGTGCTGCGCGACCCATTCTCAGGAATCGGCAAACCTGAACCCCTCAAATACCTCCCATCCGGAACCTGGTCGCGGCGCCTTACGGAAGAACATCGCCTGGTGTATTTGGTAAGCGGAGAACGCGTGGATTTCTTGCAGGCACGCTATCATTATTGACGGATGGCGTCCTGTGATCCGTCGGAGCGCCGCCCGGCCTTGAGCGACGGCCTATCTTTATCACCAGACCACAGCGCAGCGACCTCGCTGAATGAGGATTGACCCTCAGCACTGGAATGTGTATTGTCTATACACACGCTCACAAGAAAGGCGGATGAGAAGGATGGCCAGAGTTCAGCTTGTGATTCCCGACGAGGACCGCGATCGTTTCGTCCATCAGGCGCGGAGCGAGGGCATGACCCTGAGTGCCTGGCTCAGGAGCGCGGCCCGCCAGCGGCTTCGGGAAAAGCAGCGGTCCAACACCTTTGAATCCCCTGCCGACCTAGAGGAGTTCTTCCAGTCCTGCGACGGGTTGGAGGGCCCCAGGCGGGAGCCGGACTGGGAGGAGCACATGGGGGTTATTGACGAATCGCGGCAACGGGGCGCGTCGAAAACGTGATCTTCGTCGATACCAACGTCTTCATGTACGCGGTGGGCCGGCCTCATCCCCTCCGGGACCCGGCGCGGGAGTTCTTCGTCGAGTGCATCCGCTCCCGCACCCCTCTCTGCACCTCGGCGGAGGTCCTGCAGGAGCTGGCGCACGCCTACCTCCCGGTTGCGCGGAAACAGGCCCTCGACGCAGCCATGGCCCTGATTGCCAGGTCCCGGGTGGAGGTCTGGCCTCTGGAGCAGGACGACGTCACCCTGGCCAGGCAGCTTCACGATCAGTATCCCGCCCTTGGCGCCCGGGACCTCTGCCACCTTGCCAGTTGCCGCCGGCGCGGGGTGCGCGAAGTCAGGACCTTCGACCAGGCCCTTGGCGCCGTGGTTGCTGCGGCCGCAGGTTAAACCCGGACATCCTGACAGGCGAAGGGTCTCTCGGTCCTGGTCTCGACCTGCGCGCCCCGCCCTGAGACCCTCGGGTCAACCTGCCGCCCGATCGAGCAGGTTCCTTCAGGCTTCCGCCCGCTTCTCGAACAGCCACATCCCGACCCCCATGGCCGCCAGTCCGACGAAGATCGGCCAGGCGAAGATCATGAAATCGACCTTGATGGATTCCCTCAACATGGTCACCACCTTTGCGCCTCCACCTGGAGCGGTGGTTTCACTCCAGACCGGGAACGGCATTTCGTAGGCGCCGAGCATCCCGGACAGGGAGAGCGCCTCGGGCAACAGGCTGAAATAGCAGTACAGCACGAAGATGACGAATGCCGCGGAGGAGAGGCCGGCAAAGCGCCGCACTACCAGCTTCACGCCGGCGGCACCGCCGGCAATGCCCAGCATCAGCGCCATCGCCGAAAAGTAGACCACCCCGCTGACAACCAGTACGTCCATAGCGGAGAACGGGGAAATGCGTACCCCCGGTACCCGGGCCGCCAATACGAGCAACTCGCCGAGCACCACGATGAGACCGGCGCTGCTCAAGGCGAATATGACGATCCCGAGGGTCGCCACCGCCGCCGCCTTGGCCGCGAATATCCTGGCGCGCGATACGGGCAGGGAGAGGAGCTGGTAATGGGTCTGCCCCTTCACCTCCTGGGCGAAGGAGTGGCCGAGCGCGAAGGGCAGGATCAGCAAGAAGGAATAGGGGACCAGGCTCCACAGGAAGTGGAACGACGGCATGCCCTCGTGGTGGTCCATGGACATGGCAGCTCCGCCGGGTTCCGTGGAGGTGGACCACTGTACCGACGGGGGGCTCTGCTCGCCGGTAAAGGACAGCACCGCGACGACCTCGAGAAAGACGGTCACCAGCGCCAGCAGGATGAACAGGGTGCGGATGTCTTTCAGCTCTTTCAGGTAAAGCGCATTCCAGGTATTCATGCTACCACCTCCTCGAAGATGTCGCCGAGCGACATGCCGCGCTCCTGCCTCAGCGCTTCGATGTTGCCGCTGACTGCTATCTCGCCGTGGCGCAGGAAGGCCACCTCCTCTATCAGCTCTTCCACCTCGCTGACCAAGTGGGTCGAGATGAGGATCGTCTGCTCCCCGGCGCGGAACTCGCTCAGCAAGGTCTCCAGGATGCGCCGGCGCGACGGCGGGTCGATCCGTCCCAGGGGCTCGTCCATCAGAACCAGCTCGCTCGGCCATGAAAAGGCGGCCACCACCTTGAGCCGCGCCCGCTGGCCGTCGGACAAGGCCCCGACCTTGCGTTGGCTGTCGACGTTCATCAGCCCGAGGAGCTCGCGGGACTTGGCCATGTCCCAGCCGGGAAAGAAGGCCGCCAGGAACTCGAGCTGCTCCTCGACGCGCATCCATTCGTAGAACGGACTGACCTCGGGCAGGTAGGATGTGATGCGCCTCGTCCGGACACCGACCGGGAGCCCCGCAATGCTCGCGCTGCCTTCGCTGGCGCGAGCGACGCCGGCGAGAATCTTGAAGAGGGTGCTCTTGCCGCTCCCGTTCTCGCCGAGGATGCCCATGACCCGGCCCCGGTCCACGCTCAGGGAGATGCCTCCCAAGGCCGTCGCGCCGCCGTATCGCTTCCACAGGTTCCTTATTTCTATCATAGCGTCACCTCCTCTGAGATTTCGCGCATCAATTCGTCGATCTGCTCGGGTGAGAGGGCCAAATCGCGCATCTCCGCCACGAAGCGCTCCCTCGCAGCCCGGGCCAGGGAGCGGCGCTCGTTGTCGATGCGCTTTGCGCTCTTGGTTATCGACGATCCCTGGCCACGCCGCGTTGTAATGAACCCTTCGCGCTCCAACTCCATGTAGGCCCTGGACATGGTGTTGGGATTCACCCCCATCTCCGTGGCCATTTCCCGCACCGACGGCAAGGAGTCCCCGGCTCGATAGACCCCTTGAACCGCGCGCTTTTTAACGGCCTCGATGATCTGCAGATAGATGGGGCGGGTGGGATCGAAATCGAGCTGCATCTTCTCGCTCCTTCCCGGCCATGGCCTCAAATTGTCCCATTACATTAGTTCACTATTTAGATAGTACAGTATGACGGCAGGAAAGTCAAGGGATTTTTAGTCGGAATGATAAGTTAGGGGCTAATTCGTGCTGCTAGTCGAATTGGTATAGGAGGTCGTCCCCGGTCACGCCCGCGATTTGCAGGGAGACCTGGGCCGAAGCAAGGCCGTAGAATTTCTGATAGCGCATCCTGACCGGGGTGAGGTCGAAAACGTGGGATTCGGTCAGATAAGCCTCGCAGGGATCACCGTTCGCATCATGGGCGAGCACAGCCGAAAGCTGCACCGGATCAGACTCCCTGAACGTTTCTGAGAACACCAGGGTGAAGTCATGCCTCCGGCAGCCGCCACCGAACGAGACTTCGACAGTCAGCAGGTGTCCGTCGATAGTGGCCGAGTTCACGACGTAGGGGTCGTTGCTCCAGTCGCGACCGTCGTCGACTACCACGTTGACCTCGGGGGGGCCTGGCTCCGATCTATGTGACGATTCGCCTTCGCCACAGCCGTGCACGGCGAGAAACCCCATTAGGAGCGCAATTCTTTCCTTCATCACATCTCTCCTTCCCACTCAAAACCCAGATCGATTTGAAGGTCCTGATGCTTGCCTAATCGGGTGAAAGTATCAAATCCTTTCCTGCCAGAATTTCCTGGACGGACAAAAAAAGTCAAGCTCCTAACTGATAATTCCGTTTTTAATTCCATGGAGATTTTCTGGTGGAATCCGACGCGAACTGGATGGTCGAGTTGAATGGAGGCAATCATCCCGCCGAGATGAGATACCATCTTTGCTCTATTCATTGATCCCAGCGGCGAGAATGAGGGCAAGCGGGCACTAGTCGAGCATGGCCTGAAGCTCGGGTGTCAAGCCCCGGCGCAGGGAGTCGGGAAAGTTGTCGCGGTATTCGTACCGGCGCATCAAATTCATAAGCCGTTGCGCCGAAGGGTGGTAGAAGGAGGTGAAATAGACGTAGCGCGGCCGGTCGGTCCGGTTGGCGGAGGCGGCGTGGCGGCACAGGGGATTGAAGACGATGACATCGCCCTCGCTGGCGCAAATTTCGATGCCGTCGCCCTCCTTGACATCGCCGACCAGGGCGGTGAGGTCGGGGATGGGGCGCTCTCCCTTTTCGCGGTCCGCTACCTCGTCGACATCCAGCGACAACTTGTGCGACCGCGGCACGATCATGAACGCCGCTCCTCCGCTGGTCACCGTGCTGCAGTAGTGCAGCATCTGGTAATAGACCTGCTTCGGCGCCGCCTCGAACTCCCGGCGGCAAAAGTCCCCGTCGATGTGCCATGCCGGAGGCTGGTACGGCGGGGTATCGGGATCGCTGCGGACGAGGACCTGCTCGCGCAGGCGCAGGTCCCGCGAGCCGATCAACAGCGCCGACAGCTCGAGGGTCGCCGGGTGGCTCGCCAGCCGGGCCATGATCTCCCCGGGAATGGGATGGCGCAGAACGTGCTTCGTGCTGCCCTGGTCGTTGGGCCCGACCGGGCCCGCGAGGCTGTCGATATGGGCGCGGACCGCGGCCGTGGTGTCCCGGTCGAGATAGCCGGAAAAAATGGTGTATCCCTGGGTCTCCAGCTCCTGCAGCCGGAGGTCCACGTTCTTCAACTCGGGGTGTGCGCTTTGCACCATGGTCGATTTCTCTCTGCCTTGTCAGCAACCCGGTTATCGTGCAGCAATTCTCCGCGGTTGATAAGATAGCCCCGCACCTCCCGAGATGGCAATCGAGTCCGCCCGGCGCGCTGCTGCCCCTGCCAGGCAATCGTCCAGTCCCACCGTAAACCGGTCCCGCCGCGCCCAGGCAACCGTCCAGTCCCACCGCAGGCCGGTTCCGCCGCCCTCAGGCACCGCCGTGCATCGCAGGAGCTCTTCGCGGCAGCCCCCCGCGCAACCGGCCCGGTGCAACACGAGGATTTTGCCGGCGTGGCGGATGAAGCGGCTGCGCGCAGTGACCGCCGCTAATTGGCCGCCTCCAGTTCCGGCAGGAGGACGTACTTCACCCAACCAAAATCCGGGTCGATCTCGAGCGCCTTTTCAAATGCCGCGCGCGCCGAATCCAGCTCACCGCGGTCCATGTAGGCGACCCCGAGCCAGGCGTAGGTCTGGCTGTGCCCCCATACCGGCTGGACGGGATCGAAGGGCTCTTCCCGGGCAAAGAGCTCCGTTGCCCGCTGGAGCCCCTGCATGGCCCTTTCCTTGCTGCCGCCGAACATTTTGGGGGTATTGAAAGCGCCGATGGCCGCGCTCAGTACCACGCGCGGATTGTCGGGGGCGAGCTTCACGGCTTTCCGCAGGGCCTTCTGCGCCTTGGGACCCAGGAAAATGCTTTTCGCCGGGCTCAGGCTGATCTGCCTGCCGTAGGCGCTCGAAAGCAGGGCAAAGGCTTCCGCCGCCCCGGGATCGATCCGGGTGGATTCCCGCAAGTGCTCGACCGCGGACTTCAGGTGCCCGGAAGCGGCGTCCTTGTTTTCCTCGCCGGCGGCCAGCAGAAGATTGACCATGCGGTAATCGGCCAGGGCGATGTAGTAGTGCGACCACGCCGCCAGGCCGGTGTCGGCCAGGGCGCGCTCGAACATGGCCCGGGCCGCGTAGATCGCATCGAGGGACCCCTGGCTTTCACCGGCGCGCAGCATCTGTCTTCCATTGACGAGAAGAGAATCGGCCGATTGGGAGAAGGCGGGGAAGGCGATGGAAAAAACGGAAGCGAGTGAGAGCAGAAAGCGCAGCATGCGTGGCCCCTTCGGTCGAGTGTCAATAGTTCAGGTAGACGGTGGTGCCGAAGTAGATGAACCGGCGAAAGAGGGAGGTGCGCGGCTGTCTCCGGCTATAGTCGATGCTGTAATCGTAGTCGAGCACATTGGCCCGGTCGAGAAGGTTGTTGATCGCCAGGTAGAAGACCGCCTCGTGCCCCGAGCCGAAGAACAGCAGGTAGCTGAACTGCCCGTCCAGCTGTTGAAAAGAGGGCAGCCGTTCCGAGCCGACGGGTCCTTCCACCGGCAGGTAGTAGCCTCTTCCCTCCACGGGAACGGCACCGGCGATCGGGGTGACGGGGCGGCCGGTGGCGTACCTCAGGGTCAGGCCTACGCTGAGGGTGCGGATGATTCTCCCCTTGGCGACCACGGTCAGGTTGTGGGTGATATCGAACGGTGAAGGAGCTTCTTCGCGGCGCGTCTCAAACCCCAGGTGGCGCAGCTGCAACCGGCGCGAGCGCAGCAGACTGTAGGCCATCCAGCCGCTGAAGCGGGTATCGAGAAAGGCCCCGTACTTGCCGAAGAGGTCGACACCGGAGGCCCGCCCCCTGCCCGTGTTCGCAAGGTTCAGATCGGCGTCGTCCAGCACCAGGTTGCGGTAGGGCTTGTAGTACCCCTCCAGCCGCAGCAGCAATCTTCCGCGTTCGTGGTGCAGGCCGCCTATCCAGTGCTGGGCGCGCTGGGTCCCCAGCCCGGGGTTGCCGCTGGTGGGGTTGTACTGGAACGGGGCCGGGTACTGGTGATAGATGCCCCAGGCGAGCCGGACATTCGTGTCTGCCGAAAGCTGGTATCGCGCCGACAGGCGCGGGTCCACGGCCAGACCGCCACCCAGGCTGTGGTGGTCGGCGCGCATGCCGGCATTGGCGAGAATGCGGCGCGCCGATTTGAAATCGACCTCGAACCAGGCCCCCGTGCGCCGGGCGCCGTAGGAGGCGTCGATCTCGAAGACCTCGGCCTCGGGATCGAGAATGTCCCCCCGGGGGATGCTGCCCACGAAGCGGTTGCCGGCGTGCTCCACCTCGCTCCCGAGGTGCAGGATTCCGGATGCGCCGAGGAGGCGTTCCCAGTCGGTGCGGATCTTGGCGGTCAGGTCGCGGGGGGTCAAATCCAGGTTGCCCAACCGCCGCCGGGCCTCGTGCCGGTTGAGCGAGGCGCTGGTCAGGATGGACCAGCCGGCCCATACATCCTCCCACTGGAGATTGTGCAGGCTGTTGTCGCTGCGGCCTCGATAGCGGCCGTCGAACGAGGGCTCGGCCACGCGCACGCCGATGCGGTCGCCCGCGTCGAAGCTGAAGAGCTTGAGCCTTCCGCTGGACGAATACTGGTAGACCAGGTTGAGATTGCCGTCGTGCCCCCGTGGAGTCGTGATGAATTCGTCGCGGTGGCGGTTGACGCGGAACATGAGATCGGTAAGGCTGAGATTCCCCGTGAAGCGCATGCCCAGCTCGTCGTCGACCAGGGGCATGTCGAGGCCCACCGAGGCGGCGGCGAGGCCCAAACCGAGCGCACAGGTCAGCTGCAAGGGCATGTCCAGGCTCTCCATGGCCACCACGGCGGAAAGCGCATTGCCGTAGCGGGCGGAGAATCCACCGGTGGAAAAGGCCGTGCCCCGGACCATGAAGGGAGGGATCGTGCCGAATACTCCCCCTGTGGGCGACTCGTACTTGTAAGGATGCACCACCGTGGCCTGGTCGAGCAGGACGACAGTCTCGCTCACGTCGCCGCCGCGGACGAAAAGGCCGGCGCCGTCATCCACGGTGGCAACGCCCGGGAAGGTCTTGAAGGCGCGAAAGATATCCGCGGAAGCCCCGGGGGTCGTAACCACATCCAGGGGAGAAAGGGTAACGGTCTCCTCCTCCCCGGTGCTGTAGGTGCTGGCCGTGACCACCGTTTCGCCCAGCTCGATGAAGGCGGGCAACAGCACCAGGCGCACCATGGTGGTATCGCCCGCGGTCAAGTGCAGGGTCCGCCGGGAGGATTCAAAGCCGATGAAGGTGGCGATCAGGTCTTGCCGTCCAAGGCGCCGGGTGGCAAAGGCGAAGCGGCCGTCCCGGCCGGTAATTGTGCCGTCGGTGGTGTCGACGATCTGCACGTTGACGAAGGGCATCGGCCGCCGCTCTTCGTCGACCACCTGTCCCTGAATGAGAGCCCTGCTCTGCGCCGAGGCCGGAAGGGAGAAGCAGATGCTGATGAGGAGAGCCGCCACTCGCGTATGCATCTCAGAGCCGCGCCCCCCGGATCACCGTCTGCAGCGCCTCGAGGTGGGCCTGCAGGGCCCCGGCACCCTTGTCGGTGAGGCGGTACCAGGTCACCGGCCTGCGGTTCTCGAAGCGCTTGGACACGTCGAGGTAGCCGGCATCCTCCAGCTTGCGCAGGTGCGCTCCCAGATTGCCGTCGGTCTCCTTCAGGAGCTGCTTGAGGCTGGTGAAGGTCATGGCCTCCACGTCGGCCAGCAGAACGCAGGCGCCGAGCCGGCTGCGGTGTTCCAGCAGCTTGTCCAGCCGCACCAGGCCCCCGGAGGTGACTTCAGCCGGTTGGGAGGGCTTTTTCATCCTTCCTTCGGTTTCATCCATATGGCGCCGGCCACCAGGGCGGCGGCCGTTGCCAGGCCGACGGTGGTCCAGGGATAGGGCTGGATGTGGTCGACCGCGGCCGATCCGCAGATGAGCAGGACGCCGGGCAAGAGTTTGCGCCGGTCCAGGTGCAGGCCGCCCAGCAGGAACACGATTCCGCAGAGGAGGCTGAAGAGCTGGCCGATGACCCAGCCGTCGAACCGGTGGGAAACGGCAATGGAGATCACCGCCACCCCGGCGAAGAAGATGCAGCCCCAGTGCAGGGCATTCCTGGCGCCGAGACCGGGCCTGCGGATTCCTCCCTTCCTCTCCTGCAGGACCCCCAGGCCGAGGCTGACCAGGAAGCCGGCTGCCGGGACGGCAGCCCAGTACAGGGGGGCGTGCTCCATGGCGAAGTCGTTGAGAGCATAACCGGCGGCGATGATCACCGCCCACAGGAGGGTTATACCCAGGTAGCGGTACTGCCCCTCCTCCCGGCGCTCCACGGCCTGGCGGATAAAGGACACGTCCTCTTCGAGCTTCTGCGTCACATTCGGATCCATGGTGAAATCTCCTTGACCGGCCGCCTTCCCCGGAACCGAGACCGGCGGCCCTGTTTCATGGTAAAGAGTCCAGAGGAACCTCACTTAATCAGAGTTCTCTATAAAATAGAGTTTACAGGGCCTTTGTCAACTGTTTTCTTCAATACCGACCTGCCGAGTTTGGAGACTACCCATGGGGCATCCAAAGAAATTGGCGCTGGCGATACTTGCCCTGCTGCAGTCCGCAAACGCGGAGCTGGCCCTGCCTGCGCCGCCCGACAGGGTGGTGGCAGTGCCATACCAGGCGGAGGGTGCGGGCGACCAGGGCGGCTTCATCCTCATGACCTGGGACGCGGTGGAAGGAGCGGACGGATACCGGATTTACCGCGAGGTATCGGTCAATTATGGCCTCGATGAACAGGGGAACCTGGTAGAAGAGGATACCCGGTTGGTCTTCCTGCCGTGGAACACTGTTGAAGCTATGGAGCCTGTCGTCAGGGTCATCGTCGCTACCCTGGACAATATCATGAGCACTCGGTGGGCGGTCACGACGGTGCAGGAAACCGCTGACGGGCAGGTGGAATCCGAGCCGGTGTACTTCCATGTGCAGGTGGAAGGGATGGCAACGGGAGTGCAGGCACGCAGTTGGGGAGCTGTAAAAGCCGCCCAGAGAGGAAACTCGTTCTAAACAAAGTAGATTATTCGGATGCAATGGTGAATGTCATGAGATGGCAGCGGCATCCGGGGACAATGCTGATCTGTCCCGTTGGTCGGTCTTAGCAGTTGATACGTCTCGCGAGTTAGAACCAGCATCCAAGAGGCAGCCCCTTCCCATAGGAAAAAGATGAAAAAAAATAGCCCGCCAGCAGCTAATTTTCTCTCGATGAGAGACTGAGCGTCCTTGACTAGAATTGGTGGCAACTTTCCTACCCATGGCTCTGATCGACCGGATGAGCAATCGGCTCAAACGAGTAGTAAATCCTTGACAATGGTCCATCCTGTTCCCTATCGTATCAAAGAACTCCTCCCTGACGGTGGAAGGGCCCGGTACCACTCAATCAAGCCTGTCTCAATTCTGGTGCGTAAGGAGCAATTCTTGGCTGTACCCATCCCCCACATCTCGAGAACATCCGCAAGTTGTGTATGCAGGGAGAACCTATAAACAGTTTGATTACCCTGAAGAAGAGATCTGACTCAAGAATAGAGTCTCGACCGGACTGCGCGATCTCCCGAGATAAGGCAACCCCGACCTGACGTTGTTTTTTCCCCTAAGTGAGGAAACTTATGGCAGAAGAGAGTCCCCCCGAAAGGATCGAGTTTCACTATATCAAGGGAAGCGCTTTCCGCGTCGTCCATGCAGACGGTGTGTGGGGAGGGCCAACATCTAGGGGCTATATCACTATGGCCTTCTATTCAGAACGGTCCCCCATTCCACAGAGCCTTGTACATGAGGTTACCGAGGGAAAGCTTGGACCCGAAGTAGAACGGGTTACAAAAAAAGGGGTTGTTCGGGAAGTTGATGTTGAGGTCATGATTGACCTCGACTTGGCAAAGAGTTTTCAGCGCTGGCTCACGGAGAAGATTGAGGCGCTTGAGCAATTGCAGTCCCAAAAGCAAGAAAGAAAGTAGTAGATGCCAAATCTGATGCAGATGCTCGACAAAGAGAGCGACTCGGGGCCTTTTGAGGGTCGTGCCTGGGAGGATCCGTCTTTATCGCCACCGCCTAGGCGAGAAGTATACTATGCCCCTTGCCATGGGAATCAGTTGGCTACGGTCAAGGAAGCTCAGGCCCCCTCTGGCACGGCTGCCCCTCCTTTCATTTTAGCCCCTCCTTCCACTAGTAGTACCTACCCTGATAATGCTGACGATATAGAGTCCCGCCTCTTCACGCGGCTGGTGAAGCAGTGGCACGAGGAAAGGGGAATAACGTCTTCTCTTTCAAAGATGTTCAATTGCTCTTCATACCAGCAAATCATCGAAATGGGAGATAGGGCGGTCCCTCTTATTTTGGAACGGCTCAAACAGGAGGGGGAGAACCCCGATCATTGGTATGCTGCCCTCGAGGCTATAACAGGTGAGGATCCCGTTCCAGAGGACGCTTATGGCGATACTGTTCTAATAGCCAAGGCGTGGCTTTCATGGGCGGAGACAAAAGAATGCGCTGTATTCGGGCACATCCCGAAGTTCCGCACCTAAATTCCCACAATAATCAAATAACTAGCCCCGCCACAAACCGCTACAATTGCATTGCTTGGGCAGCCAACTGTAGCACTCGGTGGTGGTGGCCTAACTACCGTATGGGATTTTGGCCACAGGGGGTACCTAGTGAAGAAACCGTGGAGGCGTTTTTGGCGGTATTTAGGACCCTTGGATATGAAGCGTGTGAGGACGAATCTTTGGAGCGTGGATACGAGAAAGTGGCGCTTTTTGCTGTTGATAAGAACGGCGAGCTGATTCCTACCCACGCAGCAAGACAACTATGTGATGGACGCTGGACAAGCAAACTAGGACCGCAAGAGGATATTGAACACAATAACGTGCATGATGTTAGCGGACCAACCTATGGAATGCCAGTCCATTTCTTGCGTCGCGTTCGTTCCAAAGACTGAATCTCTATTGATTCTTCTGGATCGCCTTGCCTCTCAATGATTTTTTATCTGTTCATTTCCTTTCTTCAACGATTTGAAGCCTGGTGGACGCAACCCATTACCAAAGGTCATGGTATCGCTTGGCTGGTGAATGGCGTGAGTAGGGGTCGGTAGGATTAAAGCAGGTATGCGTGCAGGAACCGGCCAGCCGTTGGCGACCTCCCCCTTAATAGTGGATCTAACTTGGACTTGGCGACCGGAGCAGTTGGCCTACCACACCCACCCCAACCCCCGTTGCCGCAACTCCTCCCGCCTGCGCTCATAGTCCGGCATGACACGCCCGAGGGCCTGCCAGTAGTCGCGGCCGTGGCCCCGATGCCGCAGGTGCACCAGCTCGTGGACCACCACGTAGTCCACCAAACGCATCGGGGCTTGGATGATGCGCCAATTCAGCCGGATAGTCCCGCTACGGTCGCAGCTCCCCCAGCGCCTTTGCTGGTCAGAGATAACCACGCGGGGCATCTCCACGCCAACCTTCGAGCGCCACATCTCCACCCGCTCCGGCAGCCGCTCTGCCGCGTGGCGACGTAGCCACGAGACCAGCGCCGCTCGCACATGACCCCGCTGGTTCGCTGCCGCCGGCGCCGGCACGTGCAGCCATCCACCGTGGAGCTTCGCGTCACCGGTCTCCCCGGGATTAACCTTCAGGCGGTATTGCCGCCCGAGATACAACACGCTCTCACCGCTGACGAACTCCCGGGGCGACGGAGGCACACCGGTTGACTCCATCCCCCGAAGCCTCCGCACGATCCATGGTGCCTTTCTTTTCACCACCGCATCCAACCGGCTGGTGCTGAACTCCTCGGGAGCCAGGAGCAACACTCCTCCGCCTGGATCTACCGTAACTGCCACAGTCTTTTTTCGCCGGGCGCTACGGCGGATGGCGTAGGTCAGGCGGGTGCCGCCCCAGGTGACTGCGGAGGTTTCCAGGCTGGCGGTCATCGGTCGATCCGTACCTTGGCCAGGTCCACGATTTCGGCAGCGAGGGAATCCGTCGCCACGGGGTCGATCCCGCCGGCGCGGAGCTGCCTCTTGATCTTGCTGCGCATCTCCCGCTGCACATCCTCCTTCTGGTGCCAGTCTATCAGGTCCGTGAACGGGGCGACCGCCTCATCGATGAGAGACGCCAAGTCGCGGTTGGCGACATCGTACGGGGCGGGCTTCTCACCGACCCGGCCCGGGCGGTGTCGTTGCAGCAGGCCGTAGATGGCGAAGCCGCGCCCGTCTAGACCGATGTCCTGCGCCTTGGTCTGCTCGCCCTTCAGCTCTTCGCGCAGGCTGTTCAGGAGGGAAAGCTGCTCGGCGTCGTCGAGCCGTTCGAGCCGGCGCTGCTCGATGATCTCCTCCAGGCGCTGGCGTAGCGACTGGTAGAAGGCGGGGTTCTCCTCGACGCGGACGCTGATCTCGTGGCGGATGGCGTGCTCCATCTCACTCGCCTTGGCCTCGTCGCTCTTGAGCGCCTCGACCTTCTCGTCGAACTCCGGCGAGAAGAGCTGGACCTCCTTGACCAGAATCTCGATGCCGTCGGCTGCCACCGCTTCGGCGATGAGCTGCCGAACCTTCTCTCCACAGCCGGACAGGTCGAGCCGACCATCGCGATAGCGGGAGCGGGCGGTCCCCCGGATCTTGCCTAGCCAGCGCATGTCGGCGTGATATGCCAGGGCGCGCTGGTCCGGCAGCAGCATGTCCATCGACTGGCTGAATCGGCGAAACGCGAGGTCGAACTCGGCGCGAACGTCCTCCGGCTCCAGCACCCGCACGCAGGCATCCAGGTCGCTGGTGTCCGCCACCGACTGGAAGAACCTCATAGCCGCGGCGTGCCGGCTCTGCAGCCGCGGCAGCTCGTCCACGCTCGGCGTCAGCGCTCCCTGGACCTCCGTGGTCGAGAAGATGTCGAGAGCCTCCTGCAACCTCGCGGACACGCCCCAGTAGTCGACGACCAGGCCATAGGTCTTTTCGTCCCCGTTCGGGCGGTTCACGCGGGCGATGGCCTGCAGCAGGGTGTGCTCCTTGAGGGGTGCGTCGAGATACATAACCTGCTCGACCGGCGCGTCGAAACCGGTGAGCAGCATGTCGCACACGACCAGCATGGCCAGCGGATCGTCGCGGTCCTTGAACCGTTCGATAAGCCGGTCCTGTTGGTCCTTGCTCAAGTGCCAGCGCGCCAGACGCTCCTCGTCGTTGTGGCCTGCCGACATGATGAGAGCGGATTCCGGCCCGTTCAGCCGGTCCAGCGTCTCCTTGTAGCTGACCGCGGCGTGGCGGCTTGTCGCCACCACCTGAGCCTTGAATCCGTTCGGGGCGATGAACTGGTTGAAGTGTTCGATGAGATCCAGGCAGATCGCCTCGATGCGGCGCGGGGCGCAGGCGATCTCCTGCTCGGTGGCGAAGCGTCGCTTGATGACGGCCCGTTCCTCCTCGCTGCGGTCGGCGAAGACGCGGTCGAAGACCTGGTCGATGGTCTGCCCGATGATCTGCAGCTCCGCGAGCCGGCTCTCGTAGAAGATCGGCACCGTCGCCTTGTCCTGCACGGCCTGCTCTATGGTATAGGTGTCGATGTAGGAGCCGAAGGTCCGCAGGGTGCTGCGGTCCTTCTTGTCGATCGGGGTGCCGGTGAAGCCGAGGAAGCAGGCGTTGGGCAGGGCCTGCCGCATGTTGGCGGCGAGGCTCTGGTACTGGGTGCGGTGCGCCTCGTCCACCATGACAAAGATGTTGGCGGCCTCGGACAGCGTCGGATGGACCTGCCCCCGGCCTGGGCCGTCCCCAGGTCCGGTGAGCTCCTGGAACTTCTGGATCGTGGTCATCACCGTTCGGCCGGTCGGATGTTCCAGGATCTGCCGCAGCCCGCGCACGCTGTCGGCCCGCTCCGGGTTAGGAAACCCGCACGCGGTGAATACCCCGGAGATCTGCCGGTCAAGCTTGGTGCGGTCGGTGACGATAATGACGGCTGGCTGCTGCTGCGACTCGTCACGCCGCAGCTTGAGCGCCAGCCAGAGCATGGTCAGGCTTTTGCCCGACCCCTGGGTGTGCCAGACGATGCCGCCCCGCGCGCTCGGTTTTCGCGCCGTCTTGATCCGCCGCATCGCCTCGTTGACGGCGATGAACTGCTTGTAGCGGGTCAGCTTGCGCACGGCGCGACCGTCTTCGACCTCGAAGACGACGAAGTTGCGCACGATGTCGAGGAGGTTGCGCGGCTGGAGGAGCCCGTAGAGCAGGATGTCCTGCGGCGTCGGCGCGCGCTCGAGCTGCTCGCGGAGCTGCTCCACGCTGAAGGGATACGGCTCCTTCCATTCGAGAAAGAACCGCTCCGGGGTGCCCACCGTGCCGTAGACCGCACGCTCCCCGCAGGTGCCCACGAGGATCTGCGCCGCCTCGAACAGCTTCGGCGCGCCCTGGTCCTTCCAGCGCGAATCGACCTCCTGGTAGCGGTGGAGCTGCTTGACCGCTGCGGCCTTCCAGGCGTCGCCGATGGTCGGGCTCTTGCACTCGATGACCGCGAGCGGCAGACCGTTGACGAAGGCGACGACATCCGGGATGACGTGCTTCTTCGATCCGTGGACCCTGTACTGCCGGGTGACGATCCACTCGTTGTGGTCTGGATTGTCGAAGTCGAGGAACCGGACGGTGTGGCTTTTGCGTCCGTCGCCACGATCCTGCTCCAGGGCGATGCCGTAGGTGAGCGAGGTGTAGAGGGTCTGGTTGGCCTCAGCAAGACTGGCTGCCAGAACTTGGGTGACCGTCCTGACTGCCATGGTGAGGTTGGATTCAGAGAGCCAGGGGTTCAGCCGCTTGAGGGCCAAGTTGAGTCGGCCGGTGAGGATAGGCTCCTTGAAGCTCGTGCGTTCGCGTTCGAGGTCTGCGGGCGGGACATAGGTGTAGCCGAGGGATTGCAGCAGCTCGACTGCGGGGTCTTCCGCGAGGTGGAGTTCGTCCCAGCCGGTTGCCTTGGAGGTCATGGGTGTCCAGTCTCGGTGTGCTCAATCGTCCATATCAAGCTATTTCTTCACCTCGGCAGTGGAGTACACCTGCTCCCCACCATCTCGGACGCGCTTCAGGACCCCGGTAACGAGATAGTAGTCCTCCATGTCTTCAAGACCCCGTTCGATAATCTCGCGAAGGCAGACATCCAAGGTGACTGTCCTGGTCATGCTTCCTCCTGTTCTGTTGGATTTGCGTCAGCTCCCCCACGCTGCTCGAACCGCAGGGTCACGCCGCAGGCCGCGGCGATCTTCGTCACCGTCCCTAATCTGGGATCACGGTTTCCCGACAAGCCACGGGAGAGAGCCACACGGTCGATGTCGGCTTTCCGCGCCATGGCGGAAACACCACCTTGGCCCGCCGCGACCTTCCGAAACGCCTTCATCAACAGTCGCGGGTCCCCACTCGACTCTTCGATCGCGACGTTGAGGTACGCCGCGACGTCCTCCGGTGTCCGGAGGGACTCGCTGGCTTCATGGGCTCTGACGGGCATGCCGTTTGCACCTGTCTATACCGCCTCGGAACCATGCGTCGTAGGCGTTCGTACGGTCAGTCGCGACGTAGTGTGCGACCACACCCATTGTGTAGCCATTTGGCTACACTGCGTCAAGTGACAAGTGTGTGTCGATTTGCCTGTTACCTCGACCCGGATTATTATCATTTGTGATACGTATGCTGGTGACCTGAGATGTCGCTGAGCGTCCGTGAATACGAAACTGCCGATGGGGTGAGCCCGTTTCGGCAGTGGTTGGCGACGCTGGTCCCTTCAGTCAGAGCCCGGATGCAGGCCCGAGTGCTTCGCTTCGAGGGCGGTAACCTCGGAGATTTCAAGAACGTAGGCAGCGGCGTTTGCGAGGCGCGCTTCATGGCCGGTCCCGGCTACCGGATCTACTTCGGCCGGGACGGGACTTCGCTCGTCCTGCTCCTCACCGGTGGGACCAAGGCGTCGCAGGCGAAGGACATCCGGCGCGCTCAGGACTATTGGCGAGACTATCTGGAGAGGACGTGACATGGCACGACGCAGTCGAGATTGGAACGAAGGACTGGCGCAGGACCTGCGCGACCCGGAGTTCGCGCGCGAGTTCCTTCTTGCAGCCATGGATGAGGGAGTGGCGGTCCAGACCGCCCTTGGAAAGGTGATTCGGGCCATGGGCGTCAAGGAGTTCGGCGAGCGAGCGGGGATGGCGGGTCCGAACGTCCTGCGTGCGATTCACCCGCAGCACAACCCGACGCAGGCCACGTTGAACCGACTGCTCAAGCCGTTCCAACTTCGGCTGAGCCTGGCCCGACTCGAAGATCTCGAAGGCCCCAACTCCGAGAAGCCTTCATCAACAGCGCCGGGTCGCCAGCCGATTGCTCAATCACGGAGTTGAGGTAGGCCGCGGAGTTATCGGCCTCATAACCGCTTATAGGCCCATCTTTTTGGCAAAACTTGCCAGGCACTTTCTGTAGGCATAGACTCGGCCTAAATATTAGGAACTTATTTAGGAAAGTAACGATTTAGCCTCTTGCTCTAATTCTGCGCCAAGCCCCGGTCAGGCCATCATCTTTGAACGGAGGAAGGATTCGGCTTCAGAGACGGCATCTACAAATTGATTGTGAAACTCATCATCTGTTTGACCATACACAATTTGTCCAAGTCTTTCATATTCCTGCGCGACCTCCGGGGGCATGACCCGGCGAAGGTGAGGCCTCGAATACTGCGTATCTAACTGACAATAACGTCTTACACACATTTTCCACTTCATGCAGCACTTTGCGATTGGGTTGAGCAGCCCCTGAATCCTCTCACTCCCCCAAAAGACTTCCGCATCTATTCCGTGAGTCCGAATTTCACGAAACGCTTCATCCATAATTCTCCTACGATCATCGAACATACCCGATTGGCCTTCCCCTTCGTACGCAAACCCCAAAGGCGAACGTGCGGATTCAAAGGAATACTGCACCTGACGTATTGAGGCGAGAAGCCTTCGGGCGCATTCGTACTCAGCCTGTCCCCTGACTTGTCTTTTCCAAGTCTGTAATCCCCAGATTGCCGCGCAGGCAGTCACTACCGCCGCAACGGCTACGATTACATTCGAGGCTGGAGAGATCCACCACAGACAATTCATCAGCGGTAGCTTAACGCTCCAGTTTCAGTCTTTTGATCTCAGCTCTTGCATTTCTCAACTTTGTCATCCTACCCTTGCTGACGGTTTGGCACCTTTTCAGCTGTTCCTGAGTATCAGCGAGTTGTTCCCTGAGCGCCCTAACCGTTTTCGATTCTGCCATTTTTTCGATCTCCTTTCACAAGAGAATGTGAGTAGGGGTAGTCCTTATCCCTCCTCCTCCTTGGCTGAGTTATACCGATGAGTAACTCGAATTGGGTGGAGGTGCGTGGCGTCATTTGCGACCACTACCCTGCCCGGCTCTCGCGGGGCGCGGCTAGAACTGTCCCCCCGACACCTGCCCGCTCGCGTCGCACCCGGCGTGGTGGAGCCGTCTCAGCGGCTGGTCTGGAGGTCATGCGACTTCGATGTCCGGGCTGACGCGGAGCTCGCCGGTGAGGAGGACGGGCATGAGAGAAGACTTGATAGCGCAGAGCGCTTCCTTCTGGTTTTCCTCCCGATCCACCAAACCGTAACAAGCATCAAGCACGTCGCAGATTGCATCTTGTTCTTCGAGCGAGGGCACTCCCAACTGCGCCTTCTTGAAAACCGATACGTTGAGATTCTGCTGGGCTCCTCCGGCTTGTCCACGATTTACGATCCGGCTGCCGATGTCGGAGTTCATCGTATGACACAAGAATCTCGACCGAAGTCGCGGTCCAGGACGAGAGACGAGTAGGGTGAAGCATTGCCCACCGGCCAAGGATTCAGGCACGACGACGGATGTTCCGGGATAGCCGGTTCTTGCCGTCAATACATCCCCCGCGCAAAGTGTCTTCCCCTTCATCTCCCCAGCGAATTCCTCGGTGATGCGCAGCAGGCTGTCCATATCCAGACCATTCTCTCGGACGTTCGTTGTACGGACGATGGGAACACCTTGTTCCGCATACGCATGTGTTGCGGCTTGAGCGATACCAACGAACGTCCGGTGGCATAGGTCAGAAAGCTCACGGACTTCCCATTCCTCCGGTATTTTCCCAATCTCGGTTTGCTTGAACCGCGTGTGCCTGCCCGGCAGGCCCCGCGTGAGCAGCTCCTGCATCAGGCCGCGCTTGACGACCTGCACCTGGTCGATGACCTCCTGGGTCTTCTCGATGGCGTCGTCCACCTAGGAGAGGATGGCGGCAATCTTGCGCTGCTCGGGGAGCGGGGGCAGGGCAAGTCTGAGAGCTCGAAGCTTCGCTTTGTTCAGGGTCCGTCCCTTTACCGCATGATCGGAAGATTCCTCTAGCGCGAGGGTTGGGAGGAGGTAGTAGAGATATTCCGTCGTGGCCTTACCACTTGGGTAGAACGCTGCTATTGCCTCGTTCGTATACATGGGCTTCGAGGTGATCGCAGCTCGCCCGAGGGTAAGCTTGAAGCTCATCAACAGAGTGCCAGCCGGAACGAGCCTCGCGTTTGAGTGCTGAACTCCAAGGTCGGAGATATGTTCGGAGGTTTCCCTGATATACCTACTCTGTATATCCCCGATCGTCGCCCATCGATTCTGCGTTGTTTTTCCTGGATCCCAGAATGACTTCTCATTGCGGGCGGGCGTCTTACCGATCGCCACTTCAGCCACCTGTTCCAACGCGGTCTCGGCCCAACCTTCAGGCGTCATACTCCAACTCCTCCAGATACCGATTCACCGTCGCCTCGGCCGTCGGCCGCTCCCACTCTAACTCTCGGAGCTTCCGGACCGATTCCGCGACCTCGATGTGCCCGGGCGACAGCGGCCGACGATAGGCCCAATGACCCATCACCCCGGACTCTGGGGGGCAAGCCATTGGTTCCTGATTTCCCAGAACTCATCCTCCGACCGGCAGACTGTCTCCCAAGCCCTTATTATCTCGGGGACTGCTTCCCCGACTGATCGATAATGTTCGAAAAGTCTGTACGAAAGTCTCGCGGAAGCCCGCCTCACCAACAGCTTCCACGATACGTCCTCCGAACCGGTGTTCGCCTGAATTCCCCCCTCGTTCTTCCCCTCCACCACCGTTTCCGTCACCAGATGCTTAAGCCCCGTTAGCACCCCGTTCTCGACGTCATCGACGAACGCCCAAGTATGCTTTTTCACAACGTTTCCCACCACCTCCATGGTCATCCACAAGGCTGTTGCCCGCCGCCATCGAATCATCTGGCCGACCGCTCGGAGCAGCTGGATCAGATCCTCCCCGTCTGATTCGGACCCAGTCCGATCCGAGACCAAGGCCAAGGCCTTAAGGGCATCTATGACGGTGCTCTTGGAGGTCGAGTCCATCGCGTCCACTACACGTCGCAACACAGAATCGGGTGAAGCGGCTAAGACGTACGAGCAGGCGACCTCTAGGGGCAGCGCTAGCACGCCGTACCCGGAGCACTCCTTCGCAACCCGTGTCACTACATCCCGAATGTTCTCGTCTCGTACTGAATCAGGATATCTCACAACCATCGTCGCGAGCGTCATCACCAAATCCGACAGTCCCTTTCTAAGATTATTGTCAATACCTGCAAACAGCCCGTACCCCTGAACCCGAAGCAAGTGTGCCTTGTCGTTGTCCCACCACTGTACGAGACGGTGTACGATGGAGTGAACATCATCCCCGGACCACGGGATGTCCTTCGCCGAGCAAATGTCATGACAAAGGGGCACCTTGCCGTTCGCGTCAATTCCGATCGTGGTTTGCGTTTGGTTCTCCTGAGCGGGAAACTGCGCTGCCCGCACATATCGAATGAAGCCCTCAACCGGGTCAACTTCTTTCGGATGCGGCAGAGACAAAAAGGCAAATCGATAGTAATTAGTATCCGAAGGCAGACCGTGCTCGTCGACTCGACTCCACAGGGCTTCGCAGAACCGTTGTGACGCAGCGTGGTCCAGCAGTCCCCCGGAATGCAACTTATCGAGCGTAGATATCGCCCATCTCCGTACGGAAGGCTTGTCGGAGGACGCTCCGTCGAAAAAAAGGTCAAGCTGCGTGTCCGACATCGTGACTTCGTCGATCAAGTCCTCGGGGAGATCGAGAAATTCAAACGGATTCAGGTATTCCCCTTCTTCAAGCGCGTTAAGTTCCGACAGAATGGGAAACTGGAGAAGTTTCGGTACTATGGCGACACGCTCAGTCACCGGGAGTGCTTCGAGAAGCCTACTCATTACGTTTTTTATGCCTTGGTAGTTCGGCCTGGGATTTGACCGGTAAACTTCCAGAAGCCAGTCGAGGAGCATCTCCCTGGCGTCTCGTGAACACTTGCAACACAACCGCGAAAGGATCTCCGGCAGAACTTGGGCTAATACCGTGCCGAAAGTGGCACCGGGCCGGCGGCCCCCTGTGGCGATGTCTGGGAGTGCGAGCCTAAGGGACTCCAGGTAACGGTCGATGAGACGGTCGACAGACGGCGTATTCATTCGCGCAAGAGAGGCCCGGTGGAAGATCTTGTCGACAGCTTTGGCGTCATTGATTCTCACAAGGGTTGCCAGTGCCCAAAATGACGAATACTCAGAGATACGCGTCAGTATTCCTTCGGCGCTCTTTGTGGCAATCATATAGTTGGACACCCGGAATGGGATGCCGGCATCTTCGCAGAACCGCAGGAAGTTGTATGCGGCCAAGGCTTCCTCGTTCCAGGCTTGAATATGGTGTGTTTGTATGGACCTCCCTATATCGAACGTGGGCTCCTCAGTAACGTCGGGCGTTATTGCAGGAGGGCGCTGCAGTTTGTGTTTGAAGGTCGCGATCTCCTGCCAAGGGTCGCACTTGTACTGCTTAAGAACATGCCAACGCTCTCGGAACTCCCGTCGCTGACGGTGAGATTCGGATTGGTCCGGCTCTTCAAGGATGGATGACTGTCGCACCGCCTGGAGCAGGTACATCACGAAGGCCTCTTGGGACACCAAGGTGTAGTCTTTCCCCGTGGGGGTGAGGTTCAACTTTACTCGAATCGTGTCCAATGACTGCTCCAGAATTTGCCGGGCTTCGTTCACCTCACCGATCTCCGCGAGCAAGCCCGCCTTTTTCGCGGCCCAGAATGGAAGTGCGTCGTTGCGCGGCCATTCGGCGAGGCGGGTCTTGAGCTGTTCGAGATTTAGGGCGAACAAGGAGAATAGTGCCCGCTCATAGTGGAACCACGCCGCGTGCTCTGGAGAGAGGATTGGCAGAACTGCCTGAATCCTCTGGCAGGTGTCATCCCATTTGGCGGTGTGCCCCTCTTCGCGGTAACGACGCAGC
Organism: Candidatus Latescibacterota bacterium; assembly: GCA_965208105.1. Taxonomy (GTDB): domain Bacteria; phylum Latescibacterota; class UBA2968; order UBA8231; family UBA8231. The sequence continues at coordinate 3,516,349 of OZ242318.1, read as the reverse complement.
ATGGCAAGGAGGAGGTAGTGGCAGCGGTGTCGGATGGCGTCCAGGGTAAGCCCTCGGGCGTCGACCTCGTTCCCACCGAGAGACAGCGAGTCGAGCGAAGCGGCGGAGTTGGTAGCCAACCAGTAGCGATCTATCGTTTCCTCAAAGAAGGGGATTTGATTGTCAAGGATCGGGCAAAGGCATCTTTCCATGCGCCACACGAGTTCAAAGGCGAACTCGAGGTCGAGAACCGGGGGAAGGGCATCTGCGGAGGGCGGGCCTCGGAGCCAATCGTCGGTCTGGAGCCAGAGTGACGAACGCAGGTCTTCGGGAAGAACCATCCACCCGGGATATCGTCGACGCTGGGCGGTCCATATCTCGACGATCTCCCGGGGCTCCTTACTATCAGGCGATGTAGGCTGGTCGTCGGCCCTGAATGGCCAGTCGAGTTGATTGTCTGCGATTTGGCGAGAGTGGAGATAGCGGAGAAACAAGTCGAGGGCCTGATAGTGATCATTGCCGATGCCGGGACACGCAGACATGTCGACTGGAGTGATGTTACGGCGTTCAAGAAGCGTTTTCTGGGAAGGGGAAAGCTGAAGCAGGCCGACGAGGTACATCTTGGGCGAATTGCGGTGGCCGAGATGGTCGTGGATCCATCCGACCCATTGCAGGAAGTTTGGGTCGTCGCCGGAGAACCCGAGTAGGCAGAGCGTGTTCTCAAGCAGGGCTTGGCGAACCGCGTTCACGAAGGGAGCGAATTGGTGGGGATATCTCCGGTAGTCCTCGTCGGTGACGATGAACGGGCGGTCGGACGGCAGGCTGCCATGCAGCTTGACGATGCGGGGGCGATTGGAGTGTCCGAGGTCGTCGGGCTTGAGCACGACATCGAACCGTTGGGAAATGACTGATCGACGGGCGCGTTCGAGAAGGGTGTCGTAGTTCGTAGTGAAAACGTCGGACCAAGGGAGGTCAAGCAGATCCTCGTGGAGTTGCGAGGGTTCATGTTGCAGGTCAGGGATGGAGTCCCGCAGCATCTGGTCGAGGGCGGGCCGGCCAAAGGCGGCCTCGACCTGGTGCGCCAGCGCGGGAACCTGAAGATATCTCTCGTTGGGTCCTGGGGGGTGGCCGTGGAGCTTCTCGAAGAGGCGGTCGCCCAATCGAGACCAATCGGGGAATCCAGGATGAGAGCCAGTCGGTGCAGCGTTCTTGCTGAAGCCGGACCCGACCATGACGGCTGCGTGCCCAGAGAGCAACCGGTCCGCAATCGTGTCCAAGTACAGACGAAGATCGGCAGGGACGTGCGGTGTAGGAGGTTCGGTCATCGCGTGCCGACTCCGTAGAAGCAGTTGCGATACTTGGGCATGAATGGCAATCCTTCTAGTGGTGAGGACTCCATAGGATAACCCCAATCAAGGCGTTAGTTTGTTGGACAGAGGACATTGCCCGTACGAAGGCGTCATGTCCCGACCGTTAGCACTCCGGCCTTCGTAGGAGCCATGCGGATGGCGGGCGGTCCCATCCATTGGGATTCCTCGATGTGGAGGGCAACATCCCGTTCTGTTTGCCGGTCCTTTCGATCACTCCGCTCAGCCAGGTACCGCCCCTCATGCGTCATACCCCAACTCCGCCAGATACCGATTCATAGTCGCCTCGGCCTCTGCCCGCTCCCCCTCCAGCTCCCTCAGCTTGCGCACCGCCTCGCCGACATCGATCCGCTCCTCTTCGTCGGAGGTATCCACGTAGCGGCTGATGTTGAGGTTCCAGTCGTTCTGCTCGATCTCGGCGAGCGGCACCACCCGCGCGTATTTCTCCACGTCACCGAACGCATGGAACGTCTTGGAGATGTGCTCGATGTCCTGGTCCCGCAGCCGGTTCTGGTTGCTCCCCTCCTCGAACTCCCCGGAGGCGTCGATGAACAGCACCTTCCCCTTCCGCTCCGCCGGCTTGTCCCGGTTCAGCACGAGGATCGAGGCCGGGATGCCGGTGCCGTAGAAGAGGTTGGGCGCGAGTCCGATGACCGCCTCGAAGAGGTCCTCCTGCAGCAGGCCCTGGCGGATCTTCCCCTCGGCGCTGCCGCGGAACAGGACGCCGTGCGGCATCACGACGCCGAGCCGGCCTTCCGCGTTGAGGACCGCCACCATGTGCTGGACGAAGGCCAGGTCCCCCTTGGTTCTGGGCGGCACCCCGAACCGGAAGCGTCCGTACCCGTCGCTCTCGGCCACGTCGCGGCCCCACTCGTCGAGGCTGAACGGCGGATTGGCGATCACCCGGTCGTAGAGCAGCAGCTCCGCCTCCTCCACCAGCTTCGGGTCGCGGATCGTGTCCCCCTTCTCGATGCGGGCGTCGGGCAGGCCGTGGAGCAGCATGTTCATCTTGCAGATGGCCCAGGTGCCGAGGTTCTTCTCCTGGCCGTGGAGGGTCAGGTTGCGCGGGTTGCCCCCGCGCCGCTCGATGAAGTGAGCGCACTCGATCAGCATGCCGCCGGAGCCGGCGGTCGGGTCGCAGATGCGCATGCGCTCGGTCGGCGCCAGCAGCTCGACGATGAGCCGGACGACCATCCGCGGCGTGTAGAACTCGCCCCCCTTCTTGCCGGCGTCGTCGGCGAACTGCTCGATCAGGTACTCGTAGGCGCGGCCGAGAAGGTCGGGCTCGGCCATGCGGTCGTTGCGCAGCGACACCTGCGAGAAGTGCTGCACGAGACGGGCGAGCACGGTGTCGCGGTTGCGGGCGTCGCCGAGCCGGCGCTCGTCGTTGTAGTCGATGCCGGCGAGGACGCCTTCGAGCGCCGGGTTCTGCTCCTCGAGCGCCGCGCACGCCTTGTTCAGGGTCTCGCCGATGTTGTTGGCCGTCCTCTGGATGGCGCCCCACCGCGCCCGGTCCGGCACGAAGAACTGGTGCTCGTCCGGGTCGGTCCACGCGACGTCGGCGGGCACGCCTTCCTCTATCAGCTTCTCCGCCTCCTCCTCGAACCGGTCCGACAGCCGCTTCAGGAAGAGCAGGCCGAAGATGTAGGTCTTGTAGTCGCTGCTGTCGATCGACCCGCGCAGGATGTCGGCGGCTGACCAGAGGTACTGCTCGAGCTGGGCGACGCTCAGGACTTCCGGGAACAGATCGGGGGTGTCGGGGAGGGACGGGGGCAAGGGTGCAGGCGGGGGCTGGGGGGCGGCACGGCCGTCGGTCTTTGGTGGTGCGGTCGGGCCGATGGGGCGGGCAGCCGGCTGCGGGGCGGTGCGGCCGTCCCCTTTTGGTGGCGCCGGGTGTCCCATGAGACGGGCGGCGAGTTCTGCCTTCTCACGGCCGTAATCGTCGAGGCCGAAGGTGCGGCACAGGTCCTTCAGGCGGTCCCGCGAGAGGTCCGGCAGGATCTCGTCGAGCCGGGCATTCCGCGATGCGGCCAGCGCGTCGACGAGTTCCGCCTTTACGCGGCGGTCATAAACAGCCAGCTCGTAGTACTCGACATTGGAGCGGAGCTCGTCCGCGGTCAGCTCAGAGAGGACGGCGCGTTTCGTTGGCATGTCGGAATCTGTCTGTCAGGGCAGGTATCTCGCTCCGGTCCCGGCGCGGCGAAACTCCCCGGTCTTCTGCAGATTGAGCCAGAAGTCTGGCGTTGTCCCGAAGTACCGCGACAGGCGGCGTGCGATGTTTTGCGTGACACCCTGATGCCCGTTTAGGATGGCAGTTATACGGTTTACGGGGATGTCGAGCGCTTGGGACAGTGCGTTGGCTGAGAGGCTGCGCTCGTGCATCTCCTCCCGCAGAATCTCGCCGGGATGTACCAGGGACATTCAGCGGCTCCTCAACCGGCTTCCTCGGCAGGATGCAAGGATGCAATCACGTTCAAGGGAACGGGCATCCAGAGACCACCACTCTTGAGATTGTGAAGCGTGGGGATTGACTCCATGCTCGTCTACAGTCGCCACCACCAGGATGAAGTATAGATTGTCTTGTCTCCGATTTCTGGGGCAGTTGTTAGGGTCCACATATTTTCCTTCCCGGCCCCGCTGAGCTTCGAGCTTTCACAGAGCATCCCGTATACGTCAGCAGTAATCTGTGTAGCAGGCCCTGACCGTGCTGACAATTTGGCCGCATAGTTTGCAGCGCGCCCAACCCAGACGAGGTCATTGGCGCCCCGGATGCCCGTGCGTGCCACGAAAAGCTCACTGGTGTCGATACCGACTACGTGCCTTACCGAATAGCTACTTTTGGGGTACTGATCCCGGATCGCGGAATTGATGATCTCTCTTACTGCGTAGTTGATCTTGAGAGCAGTGCGTGCGGCGTTACTGTTCTTTGTCTTGCCAATAAACACCGCCATAATGCGGTCCCCATCGTATGAGGTGATTACCCCACCCTCTGAACGGATAATCCTTGCACAGCATGCCAAGTAGCATTTGTAGATCTTTGCCGAGAACCGAGGATTCTTAGTATCTACCAGATTCGTCGAGTTGTCGAGATCTGCATAGAGGACTGTACCTTTCAGGGTGACGGCATCATTGTCTAGCTTCAGGCCGTCTGATTCCGGGACAGATCGACCGGCCCGTGCAGACCATTTCTCTTGGAGGACTTTATGCACTTCTGAATTGAGGTCATCTCCGAGCCCCACTTTCTAATCTCCTTCGCCGGGTTTCAACGACATCCAACTGACAGTATCTGGTTTCTCAATCGATTACCTGCTGACGCTACGGCAGTAGCGTCAACCTCGCACTGCGGGCTTGGGTTGTAGGTGAGGGGTATTATCCCTTCAAGGTCTGTCGGAATCTTGACATCGACACCGTGTGGGTAGATCAGGAACGTACGGGCGCGGCCCAGAGCCCCCATGAAAAGTCCCAATTCAAACACGATGTTGTCTCTTGGCGCGTCACTTGCTTCATTTCGGCTGACCACTCTATCGTCCGGGGACAGGACAAGTGCCGCAAAATCCACCTTCGGCAACTCCCGCTCCAAGGACTCGATTGGGAAGTTCGATGCCTCGAAGATGTCATCTGTCCAGACTTTGACTACTATCGGGTCGTGCTCGAGTGCCGATTGGATCGCGCGAGCGATGGGAAGCGACTCTGTCGAACAGCCCAGAAACAAGACAGGCCGGGGATTCACCGGGGAGATGAAGCGGTTCCGTTGTCGAAGACGTTCAGCCAACTCACGAGCTATGTTCCGCCATAGTCGAGGGTTGGCCTCAGCCAGTTCGCTGAACGCCCCTGCGGAAACACGTGCGGTGACAACCTCTCCCTCAGCGACCGCGGATGCGGACCGTGGCTGTCCAGGATCCAATACTGCCATTTCACCGATGTGGTGTCCTGCAGTCCTAACCGCAATCTCTCTGCCAACCACTCGGATTGAGACAACCCCGGCCAAGATGAAGTAGATGTCGTTGTCTGGCGCTGATTCTTCAATTATGGGGGAACCCGGAGCGAAGCCCACGACCTCAGCATTATCGCAGATGGTCTCTGCAAGATTCTCGGCTTCGCCTATGACAGGTTGTCTTCTGAGCGCCTCAATTGCGAGGCGACGACCACCGCGTCCTGTGAATCTTTCTAGCATTCTGCTGACTCCGACTGCTGCGAGTTCGGGCGAGTGCACTCGCCTGACGACCCCTTTGCACCCTTCTTCACCATCCGTTTTGGACTCCAGATGTGCCAGACCTTGAAACGCCGCCTCAGAAAAGAGAAAAAACCTCTATCCCCCCGCCGCAGCGGCTTCGCCTTCGGGGGCCAACATTAGCACTTCGGCCTCCGTGTAACGCTTGAAGGCATCTGCGCTGGTGAAGTGGCGGAATCCGTGGTCGTTCGCCATCTGCAGGGTCTCCGGCTCTTCTCCGAGCAGGAGCGCCACCGGTTGGCTGTAGCTGTCCTGGAGCCCGTTGGGCCAGGCCAGATCGAGTATGGCAAGCGGATCGCCCGTGTCAGGGTGTGAGAGCTCAAATCCCAGTTTCCCTTCGGGTAGCCCGTTTCCCCGGACCCATTCGTTCAAGTCCATGAGGATCGCCTCTTCCTCAGCATCTTCGATTCCACCCGGAACCGGTCCGGGTTGAGGCACGCTGACCTCAACAGGCGGCGCCATCTCCACTTCGTGCTCGGTCGCACCGTCGTGCAGGAGCTCCCCCAACAGGGAGTTGGCCGCCTGTGCGAGCAGGCGTTGCCGCTCTTCGAGAAAACGGAGGTAGTTCTCCTTCTGCCAAAGATCCTCCTCCATCGGTATCCACTGCGAGGCGAGCGCACCCGGATGTCGCTCCTCGATCTCAGGAAGGTACTCGGAGGGTGGGCGATCCCTGATCCGCAAATTTGTGTCCTTGGTCAGGAAGCAGAAATTGGCGATGGCGTTCACTTGCGATCTCTGAAAGTCGCGCCGGTAGAGCAATCCCTTAGGAAAGATGTGATGAACTTCGAGTGTGTTCATGCGGCCCAGCAGCGACCTCTTCAGGGCAAGCCCAGTTCCCCAGTCTCGGGCGTCGCCAACGCGCGTCAAGGCGTACAGCACGGGATAGAACCGCGCTCCTCGACCCCAGCTACGGAAGTGTGCGGGCTCGACGCGAAAACTGCCGCGCCAGAGCCGCAACTGGTCAAGAAGCCGGCCGATGCCTCCGTCGGTGTCTTGAATGGCCTCGTAATCCTGGTCGAGTTTGCTCTCGTTCGCACTTGAGAATCGGCCCCACATGGCGCTCTGGAAATACCAGTACAGGAGGCGATCCCGCTCGGTGACATCCGCCAATTGGCCACCGCGTTTGTCGATGTAACGGGACATGACCGGCAACGCGTAACGGCCGAAGAGAACACGGTCATGATCAAGGCCCAAACGACCATCGATGAGGTTCAAGGCGTGGTCGATGCCTCGCTCGGCACGAGCGAGGCCATCCTGAATCGCCGCCGTCGGCACCTCGTGAAGATGCACGAACCGTGCTTCACCCGTCACGATGGCGTTAACGTTCCTCAGCAGCCAATCGAGACTGAAGTCGTACCCGCTCTCCCGCCACCTTTGGAGAATGGATTGCATACGCTCGCGGCCTTCAGGCCAGGAACCGCAGATCTTGGCTAGCGCCAGATCTCCCTGCGAGAGTTTCGTGCCGCCGCTGTTGACACGATTGAAGATGTCCACCACCACATCGATCGTCTTGTCGGGGCCGGTCACTTCCTCCACGTGGAGGTCGATGTCCCGGATGCCGAGAATCTGATTCAGGCGACCGTTGAACTTTCCGTACATGGCCTTGAACTCCGGGAGTCGTCCGAGACGATAAATCTGTTCGCCCAACCCGTCGTGTCCCCCTTTCATCAACTCGGAGACATTGATCCAGAGGGGGTCGTCTTGCATGTGCGTCCGCTGATAGAACCTGAACTCCTCGTCCTGGAGATGGAAGTAGAGCCCCGTAAAGGTCCTTGCGTTGCCGTCGAAGAATGCGGGTGGCTCCCCGCGGATGATGCCGTAGAGTGATGTCACCCGCTGCTGGCCGTCCAACAGCAGCCTCACGACACCCGGAGCAAGATCCTGTTCACCCCGGTGACTCACCTCCTCCTCTGGTGTGGCCCATACAAGCAGGCTCCCAACCGGATGGCGGCGGTAGAGCGAATCCATCAGGCCGCGCACTTGGTCGCGATTCCAGACGTACCCGCGCTGGAATTTCGGCAGCGCCATATAACCGCTATCGATGTTGTCGAGGATAGTCGATATTTTCACTCCTGTGTCTCCTCCTGTTTAACCAGGGCGCGGTAACTCGGGTTGAATCCCGGCAGCTTTAGTTTCAACCTGCCTAGGGCTCAGTCATGGGGACTGCCCTCGGCGATGCCGGACAACTCGACCGGCGGACGGTCGGGAAATTTGGCGGTGAGCGAAAGCCTGCCGCCCATGGCCTCCACCGTCTTGCGCAACGTCGAGAGCAATAGATCGCTTCTTTGCTCGAGCCGGGAGACGCCCTCCTGCGAAATCCCCAGTTGGAGCGCGACGTGCGCCTGGGTGAGCTGCCGGGCCTTGCGGAGTTGGCGCAGGCTCATCTCCTCAGCAATGAGCTCGGTAGCCCGATCCTCGACCTTGCGGCGCCGGTCAGGATCGAGCATCGCAATCTTTTCCTCCACGTTCAAAGGCATCATGATCCTCCTTCATTTGCGAGCCGGGCAATCGCTAAGGTCTCGGTTTGCACCTCTTCGTGCAGGCTGTCGAACTCCGGATCGAACTCATCCGCGATCTCCACTACCCAATTCGCAGACGAAATATGTTTTCTACGACATATGTTGTCAAGGGCATGTTATGGCCAGGAAGCGTCGTCAGCTTGGGCAGCCGAGCCCGTCCCATCACTGGCCGCCACCCAAACCTCACGACCCCAGCCGGCGGCCGGCGAGAACCCCGCTGGCCCATGCCCACTGGAAGTTGAATCCCCCCAGGTCGGCGTGGATATCGACCATCTCGCCGGCGAAGTAGAGGCCGGGCACCAGGAAGGATTCGAGTGTATCCGGATTGATGTCCTCGGTCCTCACACCGCCGACCGTCACCTCGGCGTAGTCGAAGGGCCTCGGGCCGCTGACCGCGATCGGCCAGTTCGCCAGGCTTTGGGCCAGCTTCCAGCGCGCGCCTTTGCTCACCCGGTCGACCCGCTGCCCTGCGTCGAACCCCAGATGACCCAGGAGCGGCCGCACCAGTTTGCTGGAGAGCAGGCCGGCGAAGCTCAGCTCCAGCGAGCGGTGGGGATGGCGCTGCCAGCGCTCGTTGAGCAACTGGCTGATCGCCTCCGGGCTGCGGCCGGGGAAGAAGTTGACCCGCAGCACGGCGCCCTCCTCCCCCAGCTCGGGCACCAGGCGGGCGCTGAGGTTCAACACGGTAAATCCCGAGACACCGTACTTGGTAAACAGCAGGTCGTCCGTATCCACGGCCTCGCGCCCGCCCTTGAGCGCAACGCGCACCTCGGCCCGGACCTTGAGCCCCTGCATGCGGGCGAGATACTTGTCCGGGCTGATCAGCGGCACCAACCCGGGCTTGAGGCCGGTGAGGCGGTGCCCCATGGCCACGGCCAGGTCCATGCCCGAGCGGTCGGCCCCCAGGCGGGCGAGGCTGACGCCGCCGCTGGCCAATATCACCCGATCGCCGGTAAAGCGCCGCCCCTCGGCGTCGCTCAGCTCGAAGCGGTCGGAGCCGGGGGCGCGCCTCAGGCCCACCACCTTGGCGTTGGTTTCGACCCCGACGCCCAGGCAGCGCATGCGGTCGGCGAGCAGATCGATGACCGACTGCGCCTGGTCCGAGACGGGAAAGATGCGCTGCCGTTTTTCCTCGCGAAACTCGACGCCCAGGTCGGCGAAAAACGCCAGGGTTTCCTCCAGGCGGAACTGGTCCAGGGCGCTGCGGACGAAGCGCGGGTGGGTGCCGTGATAGTGCTTGAGGTCGTCCGCCGCCGTATTCGTCAGGTTGCAGCGCCCGTTGCCCGAAATCAAGATCTTGCGGCCCAATTTTCCGCTGCCTTCGAGCAGGGTAACCCGCTCGCCCCCCTCGGCGGCGACGATGGCCGCGATCATCCCGGCGGCTCCTCCGCCGACTACTATGCAATCTCCTGATTTCAAGAGGGATCAACCCAGCCCATCACCTGGGTCCGCCCGGGACAGGTCCGCTGCCGTCGCGCAGGCAGCGCCCTGCCTCCTCCCGCGTCCTCCGGCCTTCCATCTTCATTCCAATTATTTCCGTGCTTGCAGACATCACCACTTATCCCCGGAAACGTAGAGCGTGCGGTTTTCCATGGGCAGGGGAACCTGTTTGCCGCCCAACCGTTGAGATTCGATGATTCCCATCAATGTCTCCTGGCTGCGGCGCGCGAGGTGGGCGGGACCCATGGTTTCACGGTCATCGTCCAGAGCCCCGGCGATGTCCTTGATTCCCATGACGGTGCCGCTGACATGGGGTACGTCGGGGAAGGGGGCCTCCTCCAAGAAGGCGCCGTCCTTCTTCCTCAAATGGACTTCCCTGCCGTTGTTCTGGACCCGGATCTTGCCCTCGCTGCCGCATACCTCGAATTCGACACCCTGACCAGCCGTAATATTGCCGTGGACGCCGTTGGAGTAACGGATGTAGCCGCTGGTGACGGGCGGATCGATATTCAGGCGATTGCCCTCCCAGTCCGAGTCCTTGCATGTGATGGCGCCCTGGACGAAGTCCACCTCCGGATCGCCGGCCATGTAGAGAAGCATATCGGCGCCGTGCGTCAGTCCCCACAGGGCGGAGGTCGCTCCGTAATGTGCGATGACGCACTGGACCTCCCCGATCTCGCCCGCATCGACGAGCTCGAGCACCTTGCGGTAGTTGGGCGTGAAGCGGCGCTGGGTGCCGTAGTTGAACTTGACTCCGTGCTTCTCCACCTGGTCCACCATGATGTCCGCCTCTTCCATGGAGCAGCAGAGCGGTTTCTCACAGTAGATCCCCCTGACCTTGTTTTCAGCCGCGAAGGCGGTTATCTCGGCATGGGGTCCGGGGCGCGTGGCGACGCAGACGATGTCGGGTCTTTCCCTCTCGATCATCTGCCGGTAGTCCGTATAGGCGCGCTCCGCTCCGTAGCGCCTCCGGATGGACTCCGCCTTGTCGGCGAGGACGTCCGAGACGGCCACCAGGTTGGTCCTGTCGCAGGCGACCGTTGCCGCGGCGTGCGAAAAGGGCAGCCAGATGAAACTATCGGCTCGATTCGCGACTTCGTCGTCGATGGTTGCGCCCATCCGTCCGCATCCGATGAGGCAGGTCCTGTATGTGCGTGGCAATTTGTACTCCTTGGTCACTTTTCTTAACGTAGGAATCGCTTCGTCAAAATGGTCGGCGCGATAGATGACATCTGGGGTCGTCGAGCCAAGTACGCGGTCCAGGTAGATTGTTCATTTCGGCTTCCTTCTGGAAATCCTGCGGCGAGCAACAAGTGGCGCAGGAACTTCAACCGGATGAGTCGGGTTTCGCCGAGGAGTTGAGCCGCTTTCGCCGCCGCTGACATCGCCGACCGTCGCGACGGAATAGGCGCGGGGGTGCAGGCCAAAGCCGATAGCAGGGTCTCAATCGGCACGCCATTGCAGCAGGAGATCTTTCAGGGATTCCAGTAGTGGTTGGAGGCCGCTCGCTTCGTCGGCGGCTTCGCTATGTGCGATCAGACGGCAGACTTGGGAAGCGGGCCGATTTTGTGCTGCTGCTAGATCGTGGAGCTTGTTCTTGGCAATGTTCGCTGGCGTGTCTCCCGCGGAGTCGTAGGTCGCATCCAGACGACTGATGTTCGTGGCGAGGCTTTCCGGGTTGGTTCCCAAGCCATTAGCCCAGCGTTCGGGGGTCTGTTGCAAACGCTCCCATATCCAGATTTCCGGGGCGTCGCTACTTGGCAAAAACAAAACGGGCACGTTGGTGCTCCCGGCGGCGTCGTGGATTTTTTGCTCTAGGCCACTGGCTCGCTGATCGCCGTCGAGAACAAACGCAAAATCTTCCAGCAAACCGAATTTTCTAAACGCCGCAGCGTGCATTGGGAACTCCGACGCACCCGTGTCGCGGCCAACGCGAATCGACTCTCTCCTGATCTCTTGACTGATTGCAAGGTGATCGAGAACCCCATGCAGAATGCCTTCGGCAGCATCGTCTTCACAAAGCAAGTTCAGCATGTCGTGGGAACGTCCGTAAAGTGCGTCTTGGATAATGTCTCGATGAGGTGGGAGCAGCACCACCCGGCCGTCTTCGGTGCGTTCGAGGAAGATTCGCCCATTGACTGGAACTGAGTTGAGTACCACAGGGCTATGGGAAGTGACGATGATCTGTAGGTCGTTGCGGAGAGCAAGTTGCTGCAATTGCAACATGAGGAGCTGTTGCACCCACGGATGAAGGCCGGCTTCCACTTCGTCTATCAAGACGAGTGCACCTTTCAATTGTGCAATTTCTTGGGATAGCCGCAGAATAGCACGCTCTCCCGCTGCCATCTGTAGCTCGGAATAGGATGCACCGGCTTCCTGCTCCACGAACAGTAAGTTCTTCTTCCCACTGGACAGTTTGACGGCATCAGAGTAGGTGAACGGCAACATTTGCTGTGCGAAGCTGATCTGGGAAGCTGTCAGCGGAATCTCCTCGGGGGCGTCCTTGAGATGAGACATCCTGAGCACCCCCCGGACTTCAGAGGGGTTGCTCAGGTTAGTCAGGGTGCGCAGGTGAACCGGGCGTTCGGGTTGCGCGGCACCCTTGCGGCCGAAGAAACTCCGGCTCCAACCCTTAGCGCGCCGCCAGCGCATCGAACGTCGGCCTTCTGGCGTCGAGTACTCAAATTCGATAGTAATAAGTTGTCTTCCGTCTTGGCGGCCACCGTGCTTTGGACGGTAGTCGGGGAAGAGGGTAGAGGGCACGAAGTCTCTCACGCCGGCCCCTGGGACCTTATAGGCGCAAGCGGCGGCAAATAGCACTGTTGACTTGCCGCTGGCATTACCGCCTGCGATCACGCTCACGGGATAGTCGAACGTTACTCTCAGATCATGGATGCCACGGATGCCCCACAGTCGGAGTTCATCGAGGTGATGCGGTAGGTGCTGCTTCTTGCCTTGAAGTTGTGGCCACAGCTTTTTAAGCCTATTGGCAATCATGATGGCTTCTCCTTTTTGCTAGGGCAACGCGAGGCTGATCCCGGAGCGAATAGCGACTGCTGGGCAGGCCCTGCCTCATAATAGCTTGCTCGCGGCTAGGCCACAAGCGGGAGGGACCTTTCAGTGTCGTCCTCGCCGGTACCGGAGAGGATTGGACGTAGCCGTTGGCACTGAGGAGTTTGCGGACGTGGAGATGGTATTCACGCCAGGATTCGGCGAACGCAGTGGGGCAGGAAAGCAAACGTTTGCCAAGAATTACAACTGCGAAGGCACCGGCGCTTCGGCACCGGAGGACAACGACAAGCCGATGCCTGGGAGTGAAGGGTCGACCCGCGCTCGATGACCGCCCGGCGGCCGGGCCCTGCGCCGCTGCGGTCGACGCTCAGGAATTGCCGCGGGCGGCGCGGACCTCGTCGATGGCCTTGCAGTGCCGCAGACTTACGGACCTGGCCGGCGTCTGATAGCCCTTCCAGGCGTAGGGGTCGATTCCGGCCACCGGCACGATGGTGCGGCGGTCGGCGCGGGCGGGCGTCTCGCCCTCCTCGATGGACCAGGGCAACAGGCTATAGGCGTTGCAGTAGTGGTTGACCAGCACGCGGCGATAGGTGCCGCCCCGGTTCTTGTAGGAGCGGTGGAGGAGGTAGCCGTTGAAGAACACGACGGTCCCGGCCTGCACCTCGACCGGGACCTCGGCGCTCTCGTCGAAGCCGTAGCTCTCGGGGGCGAAGTCGAACTCGTCCAGGTTTTCGTGAGGGCGCTGCGGGTAGAGGTAGCCGGGCCGGTGCGAACCGGGGATCACGTAGATGCAACCGTTTTCCACAATGGAGTCGTCCACGGCGATCCAGGCGCCGATCAGCGAGCGGTCCCGGGTGGGGATGTAGATCTCGTCCTGGTGCCAGGCCTGGCCCTGGAAGTTGGGCGGCTTGACGAAGTACATGGACTGCATGCACTTGACGCTGCCGTCCCAGAAGGGCAGGTGGGCCGCGGTGATCTGGCTCAGGACGCCGCAGATTTCGGGGTGGCGGACGTAGCTTTCGATCACCGAGCTGACGAAGTGGGGCTGGTGGATGCAGAGGATGCTCTCCAGCACCTCCTGGTCGCTCATGGCGGGGTCCACCGGCTCGATGTTGTCGCACTCGTAGCGGCCGCGCGCCACGTCCACCAGGTCGCGTTTGAGATCGTCGAGCTCGGCTTCATCCATCAGGCCCGGCACGACGAGATAGCCCTTGTCGACGAAGGACTGCACCTGGCCGGGGTCGAGCGGTTTGGGGACCTCGATGGGCGGGCCGGGTTCCATCCTGACTGCTTCCATAGATCGGCTTGCTCCGTTCAATTCACCTCCAGGTCCCGGGAAGATAAGGCACCGCGGTCTGCCGCGCCAAAGCGCCGGGCTCGAAGCCCGGTCACCCGTCAGCCGATCGAATGGCGTGGTCGGCGGCGGTGAGGTGGGAAAAGGACTGCTCGAGGAAGGCGTCGAGCAAGGTGTCCGCGTTCAGGTCCGATGTGTCGATCTGAAATTTTCCCTTGAGGAACGACTTGCCGAATTCTTCGTGGAAGGCGGCCTGGACCTCTTCGATATCAGATTCGGGCACGATTGGATATTCGTGCGGATCGTCCTTCATGCGCTGTGAGATGGCATCGGGCCTGGCGGTGAGATGCACCAGAATGACGTCCGCCGGCATGTCCTTTTCCCATGACTGGGGGTTCTCCACCGGGCGCGCCAGGTCGGGATAGTAGTAGCGCTGGCCGTAAACCATTTCCTCGATGTGGAAACCCGTGAGCAGGATGTGCTGGTAATGGTGCAGAAGGCGCACGTGGTAGGCGATCTGAAAGCGCTGGAAGCGCTCCTTGATGGCCGCCGGCAACTCGGTCATGGCCTTTTGATCGGCGGGCTCCGCGAGAGTTTCCTGGTCGGGTATGGAAAAGTGGTCGTCCATGTGATGACTGACACCTCGCTTGTGGCCCCATTTCTGGATGCCCTGGACGAGGGTGGTCTTGCCCGTGTATTCCGTGCCGATTGCAATGACCCGCATGTGAAGCTCCTGTTTGAAAGGCCGTTCTGTCCCATGTAGGGGAGAAAGGCGTTGGTGCGCCCCGCTTCATTCGTGGTTCACAAGGACACTTGTTCTCCCGTCCACTGGCGCAGGGCCGCGTTCAACCCGAGCCGGTGCACGGCCGCCCGTTTCTCCAGCGGCCATTTGGTCGGGGTTTCGAAGATACATGCGCTGGAGGCGTGTCCGTCCAGCACATAGGGCGCAAACCCTACCCGTCCCCAGGACCGGGAAATCTCGTAGACCCCCCGCGACACAGGCTCGCTGTCCTCGCCGCTGTCCAGATCGATGGAAGCCCGCTTTTCCACTTCGGCAATGACCGCCGGACCGACCGCCGAGCCCTGGCGCAGGCCCTCGTACATGTAGAAGCCTTCGGCCTCCCAGTCCTCGTGGCAGTCGACGAATGCGTCCACCCGACATCCCTCCAGCACCTTCTTGACCAGTTCTACCTCGGGCACATCGCCCTTCTCGAAAGACCGGTTGATATCCGCTCCGTCCCCGTTGTCGCGGGTGTCGCGCACGTAACCCATGGGATTGACGCAGGGCACCGCGGTGAACTCTACCTGCTCGAGCCACGGGGCCATGTCCTCTTCGACAAAGCCCAGGACAGCCTCCACCCCGGCCGGCTCGTCGCCGTGGACCCCGCCGGTGAGCAAAACCCGCAGCCACCGGGGACTGCCCGCGCGGATGCCCCAAATCTGGTAGCCGCCGACCTCCCCCAGGACCTCGGTCTTCTTGCCCTGGTCCGCAATTGCTTTCACCCGGCGCACGACTGCATCGTAGGACCGCTCCACCATTTTCCACTCATCTTTCTTCGTCGCCGATCAATCCTCGAATTCGGCTTGCAATTTCTCACAAGTCCGGCGGTCAGACTTCCAGCTTTCTGGCTATTAACCGGTTGACCGCATGCTGATGCGGAACGCCGCTGGACATGCAGTCGAAGATCTCCTCGGTGCAGGACTCTATTTTCCAATCGTGGTAGTGGGCGAACAATTCGCCCGATCTCCAGGGGCTGGAATTCGCGTCTCCATCGGGGGCCGGAGCGATGAATGGCTTCCGCACGAAGACGGAGAAGACGTGGAGGCCATCCCGCCGAGTAAACTGCTTGAAGTTCGCGAATATTTCCGAGCGCAGCTCGACCGGAATACAATGAAAGACACCCGTCGAAAAGAGGACGTCATACTCTTCGGTGAGTTTCGTCTCCACCAAATTTGCCCGATATACCTTGATCGGGACGCCTATCTCATCGGCAAGACGCGCCGCTTTGTCGACCCCTTTCCGGGAAATGTCGAATGCGTCCACCTGATATCCATTTCTGGCCAGGAAAAGAGCGTTTCGGCCCTCGCCGCAGCCGATATCGAGCACTCTGACGGGCCGGTCCGGCGGCATGAGCCTCAGAATTTCATAGCACGCAGCCGAGGGGCGGCTGCTCCAATACAATCCTCCGGTCCCGTAGCGTTCGTCATACTGCTTTGCGGTTTCCACGTCCTTGCTGACCATACTCATCCCTCTGTTTCCACTAACCGTTCAGTGCCTCCAAATTCCGTTCATGCAAAATACGGCGCGCCTCACCTCCCCTTCAGGCGCGACGTGGCTCTTTTCCGCGACTAGGCTTCGTAGATCACCGGGCTCATCAGGGGATCCTCCAGGTGGGAGCTGTAGAAGCTCGGGTCGCCGGCCTTGGGCACCGCCCGTTCGTCGCGCATATGCAGCGCCAGGCTGCAGCGCGCCGCCCCCGAGACGTTGGCGTTGGAGCCGTGGTAGGTCAGGCAGTGGTGTAGGCTGAATCCTCCCGAGGGCATCAGGGCTGGCACTTCTTCCCAGGCCGCGCCCGCCGGCACCGGGATGCCATCCCGCAGCTTGCCCTGGTCCTTGTCGTAGAAATCTCCCTGGTTGAGAAAGCCCCATCGGTGCGACCCGCGCACGAACAGCATCGGCCCCGACTCCTCCTTCACCTCGCTCAGGGCGATCCAGGCGGTGAACAGGCCTTCGTCATGCTGCCACACATGCCAGTACTGGCGGTCCTGGTGCCATCCCACGTGACCCGCGGCCGCCGACCCGGGAGGCTTGATCAGCAACTGGCTCGCCCACACCTGCACTCTCCGCGCCCCGGTGATCTCGGCCACCATGCCGCCCACCTGCGGGCAGGTCGCCAGTCCACGGAGTCCGGTGTCCGAACGATGCGGATTGTCGATCTTGCACAGCACCCCCGGATCAAAGCCGGGGTGCTTGGTGGGCGGCAGCTCCATGTCGAACGCGCCGTCGCGCACCGCCACCATCCCCTGCAAAGCCTTTTCCAGCACCTCGTCGGGGACGATCCGTGCATCCGCGATCCAGTAGCCGTCGCGCTCGTACTGCTCGGCCGGGCGTCCCATGTGGATTCCTCCCAAATCTGCTGAAGAACGGCGGTACATCGCCGCCATCATGCCGGGCCAAATGCGGTCAACGCAGCAGCACGAGGCGGCGGGTCTGTCTGTCCTTTCCGGTGCTCAGGCGATAGAAGTACACCCCGCTGGCCAGCGGCCGTCCCCTGTCGTCGGCTCCGTCCCAGACCGCGGTGTAGGCCCCGGCCTCCTGCCTCTGCCCGACGAGATGTCTCACCGGCCGGCCGAGCACGTCATGGATGCGCAGGTCCACCTGGGCCGCCGCCGCCAAACTGTAGCGGATGGTGGTCGAGGGATTGCAGGGATTGGGGTAGTTCTGCTCCAGGGAAAAGGCGCCCGGCCGCAGAGTTTGGTTCTCCACCGCAGTGGCCGGAGAGAGCCCTTCGAGGGACCACATATCGTCCAGGGAGGTGCCTTCGGCGCCGCCGAATACGACCATGCGGTCCTCGGATTCGACGTACACCGCCGCGGCGCGGGTGCGCTTGATCGGCGGCGCGCCCTGCGCTTGCAGCAGAGTCCAGGCATTGGTCTGCAGGTCGAAGGTCCACACCTCGTCGGTGGTGCCGGCGTCTCCGCCCCGGTTGCCGCCGAACATGAGGAAGCGGTGGTTGCGGGCGTCGTACACGGCCGCGGCATACCAGCGTCCCGACGGGCTGTCCTCGGGGGTCAGCTCGGTCCAGGTGTGCTCTTCGAGGTCGAAGGCCCAGATGTCCTTTTGCGCTCCTTCGCTCTGGCCGCCGTAAATGATCATGGAGTGGCCGCGGCGGTCGTACACGGCGTGGTGCAGGCAGCGCTTCAGGGGCTGGCTCCCGGGAGGAGAGATATCCGTCCAACTGTTTCCATCCGGGTCGAAAGCCCAGGTGTCGTCAAAGCGTCCTTCGTCGGTAAATCCGGCGAAGGTCACCAGTGAGCGCGCCCTGGGATCGAAGACGGCGGCCGTGCCGTAGCGCACGTTGGGCCTGGGGTCGGGCGGCTCGAACAAGGACCAGGTGTGCTCCGTGAGATCGAAGGACCACACGTCGTTGAAGAATTCACTACCCCCTTTCAGCTTTTGACCGGACCAGACGAGCATGCGGCGCTCGACGGGATCGTACACCGCGTTGTGTGTAGAGCGGGGTACCGGGGACGGCCCTTCGTCCGGGGTGATCTCGGTCCAGGTCTCCTCGCTCAGATCAAAGGACCACACGTCGTTCAACTCGATCTCGCTGGTCGAGGTGCGGCCGCCAAAGAGGACCATGCGGTGGTCGACCGGATCGTAAAGGGCCGAGGCGTTGTAGCGGGCCTTGGGGGCGGGACCCTCCCGGGGAATGATTTCGTGCCAGGTCTGGGCCGGTGCCGTGCCGCCGAGGGCAGCGATGCACAGCAGAGGCAGAAACAGCCTGGTTACAGGAGTGCTCCCTTGCGATAGAGGAAGGGCATGGGCAAATTTGGCCATGGGGTTCGACCTCGATAATGTTGGAATCGCACAAGGTGATGTCGCCGTGGCCCTCTCCGACCCCGGCGAGGAATCCAACAGGAAAATAAGGCACCGTTAGTTGATCCGTCAAAGCGCGTGAGCAAACCCAGGATCGAGGTCAGTCGGCGACCCTTCCATCGGCGGCAGCGGGAGGACGCGGAAGGATGTTGAACTGGTCTGCGGAGACTGAATACGGGGAGAGTGTCTTGGAAAGCGAAACGCAGGTGCTGGAATGCCTCGACAGTCTGGTGCAGCAGGCATCGGTGCGGCAAGAGCTGGATGCGATTGCCGACAGACTGAAAGCGAGCCTTGCCGCCGGCCGCTCCCCGGATCTCGTCTATCAATCCATCGACCTGTCCCTCTACGGCGCAAGGCTGCCGCCGGGAATCCGCTCGAGCTGGGTGTTCGCGCTGCGGGGGAACACGGTATCGGGAGCCGAGCGCCATCCCGACAGCATTCAGAGGATGATGTCCTACCGAGGATCGGGCGACTTGCAGACTAAGCTCGCAGAAAGGTGGATCTCGAACCATTTGGTGAGTCGTCGGGATGCGCCCCTGAAGGACCGCTGGATCTCGATCCCGGCGGGGGTGTGGCATCAAGGGGTGATGGGAAACGAGGACTGGGTTGTCGTTTCCTTTCACACCGCGGCAGCCGAAGACCTGATCGAAGAGCGTCCAAGGGCTGGGGAAGAGGGAACCACCCGGCGTCACTATCTCGGGTGATCGATCCGCGGGGTCTGACGCACGGCGGGGACCCGCGCCAAAGGGCCCTGGGAAGGGGATGATTCATCATCCGCCCGGCCATGCTAACTGAGGCAAAGAATTACCACCTTCACTGTGGATTCACTATTTGGTCAGAAAATAATGAAGAAAAACCCTTAGGAAAAACAGATGGTTAAAAACTAATTAACGCCAAGTTATGCCAAACTTATGCTTTTTGGCCTATAATTTATTTTTAGGCATAATCCCAGACGGTGGTCCCCCTGGATACCAGCGAGCAGCACTAGTATTTCCTACTTTGTGGATCTGTCCCTTAATCCTCAACTCTTGAAGTAATTTCTGAACTTGGACGTACTTGAGGGCTGGCAACACCTGAACGAGTTCCCGCAACTGACTCCCTTCTTTCCGGTTATCCTGAATGTGCTTTAGAAGCAACTCCTTGTTCGTCTCGCGGTCCAATCCTCGCTTGCGCGTATAAACCCCTGCCTGACCGATGTGCCGGTAGAACTGTCGGGACAGTAGCAGCCGCACGCCTCGCCCGCGTCCCACGCGCTCGATAATCCCCTTTTCCAGCAAATGTATAATCCGCGGTTTAAGGTCGTCGGAAACAGGCTGATCACGGTGGATAAGATCGACAACTATCAAATCGTCAAGGCCGAACGCGGCCACTTGTTCTTGACCAATCTCCTCCAGAATCTGAGACGCAGTTTCAAGCAAGTTCCCATCAAGAACGCGGATTAACTTCTGCTGAGCCATTGGATGTAGGTGCAAGCCGGGTTCGTCGATGAGAAGGATTGCATCCTTATGCCTGCCTCCAGATTCGACAAGAAAGACAAGATAAAACGAGAAAAACCACTGAAAACCCCTGCTGCGGAATTCAAGCTCTATCTCTATGCCTTTACGTCGGTTGTCGGACATCCAGATTCGGAAGGAGTCACCGTTACCGTGATAGCCAATTTTGGGAAGACGCTACGGCCACCATTCCGAGAATTTCTCGCCGATATCGACAGAGGTGGAATTCACCTGAATGGCAAAACTCCTGATTGCTTCCCTGAGCAGAAGCGATCTGCTCAGACGTGCGGCTGCAGAAGGTCACCGAAGGGTCGGCGTCAATATCATAAAACCTATCGGAAGTTTCCGGAATCTCTCCCGGTTTAGGCAGGACCGGCCGGTTCACCGGTGTAGAACGCCGTGGTGCGCCTTGCCGCTGCGCGGGCGGCGTCGGGGTGCGTGCCGGCCGCGACCGCCGCTTGCCCCCAGGCCTCGCTGCTGCCCGCGATGAACGCCTTGCCTTTCGGTGAGGCGGCAAAAGCGGCTTCGTCCGGCTTGGGCTCGTCCGGTTGATCGAGATGGAGCGCGAGTCCCAGTAGACCCAGCTCCCAGCCGACGCCGGCCGCACCCGGTCCGTACTCGTCCCAGTGCTCCGAGAGCTGCGCGGTATGTGTGAGTGCCAGCCGCGCGCGGCCGGTTCCATCCTCCGAGAATTCAATCTCCACCCAGCTGAGGTCCCCGCCGAACTCCCAGGTGATCGCCAGGTGGGACCGCCGTTCGCACGCGGTGATCACGCCGCCGGCATTGCCCTCCAACTGATAGCGGCCGCCGAGCTCGAGCTCGCCGCTGACCGGCAGGAACCAGCGCGCAAGACGCTCGCCGTCAGTAACCGCGTCCCACAGGTCCCCGACCGTGGTCGCGTAGCCTCGGGAAAGGGTGACCGCGCGCGCGGGTTGTCCGTCGCGCTCCAGCGACGACACGGAGCGCTCTAAGGCTCCGAGGTTACCTTCGACATCGAAGTTCATGGTGGCACCTCATGCTTCCAAAACACACTTGAACAGTTCAGCAAAATTAGTCCACCCGGGGACATTCGTCCCTCTTCCATTTGCGACGCTCCCAGATCTCCACAGAGCCATCGCTGTCATCGACCAGGGTTAGACGATTCCCACGGAGGGTATATTCTTTAGAGGCAGTCCGAACTTCACCCCCGGCCTTTACAGCTCGAAGACAGGGATTTCCATTGCACGGGCGGCGGCCGTCATCCGGCTATCGTAGCTGGCCAGCTCGACCGACTGGCCTTGGCTGCGTAAGTACTCGCATGACGATAGATGCAGGGCGTCCAGCGTACGAACCGGGACTGGAAAGGCTTCCAGGGCTCGTGCGAGAACCGGCGGTGAAAGCTCCACCATGGCGATCCGTCCGATGAGTCCGCGGGCGGTATCGCCGTGGGAATCGGCAAGGTTACGAACGTGCAGGCGGTTCCAGATTTCGTACTCCATCAACCGGCTGGCCACAATGACCTCGTTCCACAGGGAAGCAGGGGGACGCCGGTCTTCGGCCAGAAGATGGGCAAGGGCAACAGAGGTATCGAGGTAGATCACCGTTCGCTTCGATCTCTGTCCAGTTCAGCGAGCAGGTCCCTCAGCGGCGCCACCGGTTTGGCTGCAGGAGGTTCCCCGGCGGCAGGCAGCACCGGCGGCGTCAGCCACCCGGCACGCACCGCTTCCGCCAGCAGGGCGTCGGCGACGAACGGGCTTCTTGTTGCCCCCGGGGGACCGATTTCCGCTACGACGCGATCCCGGTCCGTGACCAGGACCGTTTCCCCGGATGCGGCCAGCCGGATGTATTCGCTCAGCCGGTTGTTGAGTACCTTGATTCCCACCGATCGCATGATTGACAAGGTAGCTACCAGTAGCCACTTTGTCAATCAACCTCCTTGGGCCTGTCTTTCTATATCAGGTAGGGATTGCGGGTCAAGCCGACTTGCCCCCGGCTCTCCCGGGACCGGCGACCACGTTCACCGGGGTGCCGCCGTAGAAGCTCACCAGGTTGTCGACGGCGATGTCGTAGAGCCTCTCGGTTGCTTCCGGGGTGTTCCAGGCCACGTGCGGCGACAGCACCACGTTGTCGAGCTGCAGCAGGGGATCGTCGGCAGGAGGCGGTTCCTGGGGCAGGACGTCGAGCCCCGCGGAAGCGATGTGGCCCGACCGCAGCAGCTCCGCCAGGGCGGCGGAGTCGACCAGTGCGCCCCGCCCGGTATTCAGCACGATCACCCCTTTCCTGGTGCGGCTCAATTCCCGGGCGCCGAGGAATCCCTCGGTTTCGGGGGTGTGGGCCAGATGCATGGAGAGCACGTGGCTCTCCTCGAGGATCTCATCCAGCGACACCAGCTCGAGACCCAGGCGGCTGGCCCGCTCCGGGCTGGGATTCCGCGTCCAGGCGCGGACTCTCATGCCCAGCCCCCGCGCCAGCCTGGCGAATTGGAGCGCGACCGGGCCGCAGCCCAACAGGCCCAGGTCCTTGTCCTGGAGCTCGATGGCCGGCAGGGCGTGATTCCAGCCGCCGGCACGGACATCGCGGTCGAGGAAGGGGATGTGGCGGGCGCAGGCCAGCATCAGCGCCACCGCGTGCTCGGCCACCGTCGATTCGGCGGCTCCGGGCGAGATGCACACCGTGACCCCCATGGAGGCGGCCACGTCCAGGTCTACGTAGGTCGCCACCCCGCGGCCGGTGAAGGATAGGACCTCCAGGTCCTCCGCCTGGCGCAAGGCCTCGGAGGGGAAATCCGCGGGACCCCCGATCATTATGGCGTGGGCGCCCCGCACCCGTTGCAGGTAGTCCGCGGCGCCCTCCGGATCGCCGTAGTGGATGCTGAATTCTCCCAGTTTCTCCATGCGGCGCCTGCGCTCACCCGAGAACATCAGGTCGACCTCCGGGCCGGCATCGGCGAAGACGACCTTCCTCTCTGCTGCGCTGGATAACTCTCTCCCTGGGTTTGCCAAATTCCCCTGGTTTTCCACTTTATTTTCTCTTCCTGGCTCGACCTGAGCCCTGTTCCTGCTGACAAGGTGCATCACAGCATGTTATAATAAAATTTGACAATCGCGACCACTCAACCGATGGAGGAATAGATTCCGTGGAGAAATTTCCGTTCATACAAGTCGGCGTCGGCAATCGGGGAGCTCAGATACTCGGCGACCTGCTCGCCGGCCACGCCGACCGCTTCGAGCCCCTGGCGCTGGTGGACGTGGTCGAGGCATACCTGACCCAGGCCCGGGAAACCCATGGACTGCAGGAGATCGCCGCCTACGGGGAGTTGAGCGCGGCCCTGGCGGCGCAGCCGGAGGCGGAGGTCGTGGTCGTCGTGACCCCGGCGCGCTACCACGCCGCCCTCGTCAGGGAGGCGCTGGAGGCGGGCAAGCACGTCTGGGTGGAGAAGCCCCTGACCTACAGCTACTCCGAGGCGCAGGAGCTGGCCGCCCTCGCCAAGCGCCGGGGCAGGGCGGTGGTGATCGGCAACCAGTACCAGTACGGCCTGCTGGAGCGCCAGCTCCAGCGCCTGGTGCAGAGCGGCGATTACGGCGATCCCTACCTCCTGATGTACGCCCACCACCGCCACCGGCCAGTGATGCGGGCCTTCACCGGCAAATACCCGGCGCTGTGGGAGCAGGGCGTCCACTCCCTCGACTCGATCCTCGCCATCCTCGGCCACCCCGACCTCAGGAGCGTCTATGCCCTGGGCATGAAGCCCGCCCATTCCAACTACAACAGCGACACCATGACCAACGTCCTCACCGAGTTCGGCAATGGGGTCCAGGCCCACCTCCTGGTCACCTTCGACTCGCAGAACAACGACTGGAGCATTCGCGTCGAGTGCGCCGAGGCGGCCCTGCAACTGCTGCCCGGCCGCGGCCGGATCGAAGTACTGTCCGAGGGAGAGGAGCCCAGGATCTTTGGACCGGCCGAGGACCTAGACCCGGATATCCGTGACCCCTACATGGCCCTGTATTCCTCCATCACCACCGGCAAAACCACGCCCACAGCCATCGAGGTCAACCTGAAGACCATCCAGTGGATCGACGCGGCGGTGCGCTCCCTCGACACCGGATCCGTCGTCACCTTCTAGCATCGAATTACGGGTTCGAAATTCTCGCGAGAGCTGCCCTGCCAGGGTGGGCGGAAACCGCGCCGGACTCCGGCTTGAAATCCGGCTAGCAGCCCGGATGGACGTTTTCAACGGATGCTAGGGCCGCAGGGCGCGCTCGAGGTCGAGGCGGCCGGCGTCGAGGGCGCGGCGGAAGACCTCGACGGTGTCGCCGACCCCCGCGGCCAGGGAGCGGTAGGGAACCGGACCCAGGGCCTCGTTCAAGGCGCTGTCGTCGGCGCTGGAGGGATGGGGCAGCGGAGTCGGATCGAAGCTGATCCTGCCCGCCGATTCGGGCACGACTTCGGCGATGGCTTCGACGATCTGCTCCATGGACACCGTGCTGCCGCCCAGGTTGTAGACCGGGGCACCCTCCATCCTCGTGCGGGCGGCGGCGATGAAGGCGCCCGCCACGTCGTCGGCGTGGTGATAGATCAGGGTGCCGCCGTAGGTGATCTCGTAGGGGCGGCCGACGGCGGCGGCCAGCATGGCCTTGGTGGGCGTGGAGGTCCAGCCCTGGTCGCGCCCGGGCCCGTAGACCACGCAGGGGCGCAGGCCGGTGCTGTAGACCGAGTTCTCGCGCCAGTAGACCTGGGCGGTGCCCTCGTTGCACTGCTTGAACACTCCGTAAAGGGTCGGAGGCAGAAGCGGCGCGTCATGCGCCAGGGGTCCCGGCGGGTAGGCCTCCGGATCGCCGTAGACTCCGAACGAGCTGGCGAAGACCAGGTTGCGCACCTGCTCCCGGTGGCGCCTGGCCGCCTCGAAGACCGCGGTGGTGCCCACCAGGTTCACCGTGGCCCCGCGCAGCGGATCGGCGCGCACCAGCGGCACCTGCATGGCCGCCAGATGCAGTATGTGGGTGATGCCGCAGTCGGCGACCGCCCGCTCGAATGCCTCGAGGTCGGCGATGTCGCCGCTGAGAAACCGCACGGCGGCCAGCTCCTCGTCGGCCATGATCGCGCGCAGGCGGTAGGGGTCGCCGCCGAGGTCGTAGGTCCACACCGGCACTTCCTCGCGCACCAGCCGGCGCACGGCCCAGGCGCCGACGCAGCCCAGGGCGCCGGTCACCAGAAATCGCTCGCTGTCGCTCATTTCCATACCTCTCCGCAGGTGGAACCCGGGCGGTTGAAGCCGCGAATATCCCCGACCCGAGGGACCCGAAGGAATCAGTGAAACGGTCTTCGATCAATAAACTATCCCACCCTCCCCGGCCACTCAAGGGCGGGCGGTCCGCAACCGACCTGGGATTCCTGCGCCGGTTGGCTGGAATAGCTTCTTCAGGGACGCGTTGGCCGCCTCGAGGGCAGGCGCCCGCGAAACCGGCGCCCGGGCCGCCACCCACCCGGGATTCCTGCGCGGGGTGAGGGAGAAGCTACTTCAGCGACGCGCCGGGTGCCGGGAAATTCTGACACGCGGCGCGCTAACGCGGGGTTCCAGCCGGGCTTTGACATCTTCAGCCTCGCAAAATAGCTTAAGGGCCCTTTTGCGAAAGGCACCCTGCCAGCGGTACCATCCCGGGCGCTGATGGGGACGGCAGTAAAGGCCCCGGACCGTACCCCCCAAGGCCGCCGGCAACCCACCCGGAGCTTCCCGGGCGCGGCCAGGGAAAAGACCATGAGCGAAGAGATCCGCCAACTCTACGGCTGGGCCGGGATTGACCCCGACGGACCGGTTGTGGCCGGCTCCACGGGCACCTGGCGCATCACCTACCACGCCGGCCGCTACGGCGTCGACGACGGCGGCGCCGTCAAGATCGCCTGGCGCGACGTGAGCGACTGGGCCGCCCCCCAGTTCGACGACCCCCGGGCGCCCCACTACGCCAGCGTCTGCACCAGCGCCGGGGCCCGGCTGAGGGCGCGCTTCGAGAAGCAGCGCTACCTGCGGCCCTGGCGCCTGTGCGTGACCATCGACGTGCGCGACGACTCCCTCGCCGAGGGTGACACCATCGCCCTCACCCTGGGAGATACCGGGGGCGGCAGCGCCGGTATCCGGGCCCAGACCTTCTGCCAGGACGCCTTCGAGTTTCGCGTGGCCGTGGACTGGTGCGGCACCTGGGTCTACACCGAGGTGCCGTCGCCCAGGGTCCCGGTCGTGAGCGCAGAAGCCACCCGCCTCGTGGTGCTGGGCCCCTCCGAGACCACGGTCTCCGAAGAGGCGTGGGTGGGTATCAAGGCGGAGGACCTGTGGGGCAATCCCTGCAGCGGCTACAGGGGGGAGGTGCGCATCGACGCTGGCGGACTGGCCGGATTGCCCCCCGCCTGCAGCTTCGACGCGAGCCACCGGGGAGTCCGCCGGTTCGAGGGGGTGAGGGCCCCGGGCCCCGGAGTCTACCGGGTCGCCGCCGCCGACGAGGTGAACGGCCTGGAGGGGGTGGGCAATCCCCTGCGCTGCGTCCAGGCCCGCGCCGCCCGCCGCCCCTTCTGGGGAGACCTGCACGGGCAGAGCGAAGAGACGGTGGGCACCAACCCGGTCTCCTCCTATTTCCGCTTCGCCCGGGAAAAGGCCATGATCGACTTCGCCGGGCACCAGGGCAACGACTTCCAGATCACCTCCCGGGTCTGGGACGAGATCCGCCGCCAGGCCAACCTCCAGGATGATCCCGGGCGCTTCGTCGCCTTCGTGGGCTATGAATGGTCGGGCAACACCCCCCTGGGGGGCGACCGCAATGTCTACTTCCCCGGGGACGACGGGCCGCTGCGGCGCTCGAGCCACGTCCTCATCGAGGACAAGTCGGACGCCGGCGCCGACTGCATCCACGTCGAGGACCTCCATGCCGCCCTGGCGGGAAGCGACGCTCTGCTGGTGCCGCACGTGGGAGGACGCTATGCCGATCTGCGCTGGCATTCTCCCGAGTTGGAGCCGCTGATCGAGGTCTACTCGGGGTGGGGCGAATTCGAGTGGTTCCTGCGCGAGGCCATGGAGCGCGGCTACCGGGTCGGCTTCGTGGCCGGCAGCGACGACCACAAGGGACGCCCCGGGGCGGCCCACCCGGGCAGCGGGTCCTTCGGGGTGTACGGGGGACTGACCTGTGTCTATGCCGGGGGGCTGACCCGCCGGGACCTGTGGGAGGCGCTGAAGGCGCGGCGCTGTTACGCCACCAGCGGGCAGCGCATCCTGCTGGAGGTGTGGGCGGACGGACATCCCATGGGTGCGGAGTACAGCACCGAAGCTCCCCCCGCAATAGCCCTCAAGGTGGCCGGCACCGCCCCCGTCGAGCGGGTGGACCTGTTCCGCGGCCTCGAACTGGTCCACTCCTTCCCGGAGAAGACCGGGCGCAGCCGCGATCGGGTCAGGGTGGCCTGGTCGGGGCAGCGGATCCGCGGGCGCAACCGCCTGGTCGACTGGGACGGCTGCATCGAAATCGAGGGGGGAAGGATCGTCGCCGCCGAGGGCTACGCCTTCGACTCCGCCGGCGAGGGCGTTTGCGCCGTGGAAGAGCGCTCCGTGTCGTGGAAGTCGGTGACCACCGGAGACGCCGACGGGGTGGTGCTGACCCTGGAAGCCGGTGCCGGTGCGGTGCTGCGCTTCGAGTCCCTGGTCCTGCGCCACTCGCTGGCCCTGGAAGAGCTGGAGGCCGGGCCGGTGGAGCTCAACGCGGGGCGCATCGACATGAAGGTGGTGTTCGAGTACCTGCCCATGGACCTGGGCCTTGATGTGGAGCTTTCCTTTGCCGAGCCCGGGCTCCCTCCGGGCTGCCATCCCTACTGGGTGCGGGTGTTGCAGGTGGATGGAGGCAAGGCCTGGTCCAGCCCCATCTATGCAACCGTGACCGGTCCCGTCCAGATGCCGCAATAGCCGGCGGTTGGAAAGCCCGCCCCGCTCGTCCTCCCGCCCTTCTGCTTGCACCATCCGCCGCGGCCGGGCCGAGGCGGCGGGCGATTGGTCTCCCGGCCGAATCTCCTGTCCGCCGCCCGAACATACTTCCTCCTGGACTTCGGGCCTTCAGCCCCGGGTACAGAGAGGCAGCTCCAGTCCTTCCCCCGGGTAACCCCTCACTCGACCCAGTGGCGCAGCAGCGGCTTCACCGCTGACGGAAGCTCGGCGAAGACCTGCGCCGGCAGGGAGGGCACCTCGTTCTCTGTCGCGCCGGTCTCGTCCACCATGCGCCTGCGCTCATCCGAGCCGGGCCGCAGGACCTCCAGGTTGAGCCACCAGGGAGCGTAGCGCACCACCACGGACACCCGGGGCTCCCGCGCCCGGTTGGGCGCCGTGGCGTGCCACAGGCGGCTGTCCAGCAGCAGCACGCTGCCGGCCGCACCGGTGACGCCGAGCTCGGTGGGATAGGGCGCCATGGGATTCACCCCGTTGTCCCCGGTGGGATTGTTGGGGCTGCGGTGGCTTCCCGGCACCACCAGGGTGCCGCCGTTCTCGGGGGTGAAGGGCGACAGCATCCACAGGCTGGTCAGGTGCATGACCGCGTCGTGATAAGGGGCGGGTATGTGGCCGGCGTTCCTCTGGTTGAAGGGCCAGTCCGCGTGCCAGTCGCCGCGCTCGTTGCCCGGGTAGTTGATGGTGCCGGTGGTGAAGGAAATGCGCGGGTACTCGCCCAGAAGGGTGCCTACCAGGTGCATGACCCGGTGGTCCGCCAGGTAAGGAGCGAAGGACTGGTCGTGGGAGACGATGCCGGGAAGGTGCCCGATGCCTCTGCTGGCGGCGGACGCCCCGGGGTCGCGCCGGGCCGCAACGGTGTCCTCGACGCTGCGGCGGACGGATTCCACCTCCGCCTCGGGAACGACGCCTTCCAGCACGCACCAGCCGTCTGTCTTCAGATGCTGGAGCGGTTGATCTGAGTTCTTCATCTTTTTCATCTCACAGTGGCTGTTGGCGGCGACGGCCTGCGGACAATCCGCTTTCCCTCCTCCACCCCGGGCGGCGATGGGCCAATCCGCCCGGGCACCGGGGTTCAGGCCACCAGCATGGCCGCTCCGAAAACCCCGGCGCTGTCTCCCAGCGCGTGCCTCACTATCCGCGTCTCCAGCCGGTTGTTGAAGACGTTGCGCCCGACCTCCCGGACTCCTCGGGTGTATAGCAGGTCGATATTGCTTACCCCCCCGCCGAGGACGATGAGGTGGGGATCGAGAATGTTGATCACGTAGGCCAGGGCGCGGCCGAAATAGAGGACCAGGCGTTCCATGGTGGCCTCGGCATGAGGGTCCCCGCCTCCGGTGCCGCGCTCCACGATCTCGGGCAGGGGCAGCCTGCGCCCCCCCAGGGAAGTGTAGTGGCCCTCCAGGGCCGGCCCCGAGAGAATGGTCTCCACGCAGCCGCGGCGGCCGCAGTAGCACCGGGGGCCGTCCGGGTCCAGAATGTTGTGGCCCCATTCCCCGGCTATTCCCTGGCAGCCGTAGAGCACCTCGCCCCCCATCACTATGCCGCCTCCCACTCCGGTGCCCGCAATGACCCCGAAGACCGTCTGCGCCCCGCGCCCGGCACCCAGGCGGGCTTCGGCCAGGGCGAAGCAGTTGGCGTCGTTGGCCATGACGATCTCCGCGCCGAGTTCCCGCTCCAGGTCGCGCTGCAGGGGCCGGCCGATGAGGCAGGTGGTGTTGCTGTTCTTGAGAGCCTGGCTGCGGGGGTCCAGGACCCCCGGGGTGCCGATGCCGATGCGCCTCGGGCTGGAGCCGGTCTCCGCTCTCATGCGCTCGACCAGGTGGGCGATGCGGGCGACGATGTGCCCGTAGCCGCGGGCGCTCTGGGTCTCTATGCGCAGGCGGCACAGGGAGGTGGGCTCCCGGGCGGAAGTGAGAACGACACCCTCGATCTTGGTGCCTCCCAGGTCGATGCCCCAGTATCCTTCACTCATGTCGATGCCCTGGCTGCGGGCCGGGCCGGGTCAGCGCCGCTGACGGGCCCGCCGGCGCGGTGGATCGGTCTTCGGATCGGCCCCAAAAATCATCCGGAGCTTCTCTTCCCGGCCGCCTCGAAGTCCGCCAGCTTCTCCCACAGGGAGCCCCGGGTGTGGGGGATGCGGAAGTTCCAGTACTCCCCCACCTCTCCCTCGGTGCAGCAGAACAGGGCGTAGACCCTGGCGCGGCGGGCCTTCACCCGCAGCCGGATCCACGGTCCCGCCAGCGGCCCCGCGTCGGGATTCCCCCGCCACTTCACCCGGTGGCGCACCGAGTCGCCCGCGATGGGAACGCATTTGTCCAGCTCGAAGCCTCTGACGGGTTTTGCGTCGATATCGGCGATCTCGACCTGCACGCAGCCGTCTTCCTCCACCTCCGCGTTCACGTAGAAGTTGGGACTATCGCTGCGCAGCGGCCGGGTGAGGATCCTTCCCTCGTCCTCCCCGGCGTCGAGGGAGACGAAGCGGTCGGGGCCGAAAGACGCGAAGCCGATGCCGCAGCGGGGTTCCGGTCCGTCCCATTCGCGCTCACCGTGGACGGTCCTGCTGCCGGCGTAGTAGAGCCTGATCTCGTCGTCGAGGAAAACCAGGGAGCTTGCCGTCTGAATGCTGCCCTGCTCCCACGAGTCCCCGGAGCCGCAGGAGAGGAGGGGATTCCCGGGGGACATGCGATGCCAGGCGTAGCCCCCCGCTCCGGAGAGCAGCGGCCAGCCCCACGAGGAGCCGTTGCGGCAGTAGGTCAGCTCGGGTTCCTGGCGCCCGCCCTGGGTCTTGTAGTAACCCAGGTCCTCGACCGGGGTGCGGTAGGCCCAGAGAGTGCCCAGGTCGTAGCCGCCGTAGGTGGTGGAGCCCATGCCGTAGAACTGGACCTGGGTCGGGTCCTGGGGTCCCGGCTCCAGCACCAGCCTGGTCTCGGACCAGTGGATGAAATCCCACGACTCCGCCCTCGCCACCCGGCGGTCGCCGCCTTCGGGACGGGTGTAGACCACGTAGCGCCCGTCGGCGGCGCGGTGCAGCGCCATGGGGCAGTCGGGGTTGGTGGCTATCACCGGGTTCTCCGCAGCGGCGGACCAGTGGATGCCGTCCGCACTGCGGAAAGCTGAGATGTTGCCGGAGGGAGGAGCGCCGGCCAGCATCTTGTAGCGCCAGCCCGACCTGCCCTCGCGCTCGTCGAGCATTACGGTGGCGCCGAGCGGCTGGTCGACGGCGACGATGTTGGTCCTGCGGCCCTCATACTCCACCACGTCGAGATCGGGCCTGGTCCAGTGAACGCCGTCCTCGCTGGTGGCGTAGGCCAGGATTATTCCTCCGAGCCGCTGGTTCCTCGAGGTGTACCACATCTGCCAGAGCCCGTCCTCGGGGCGGCGCACCACCGACCCGTAGAGCGACATGTGATCTCCCTCCACCTCCTGGTCCGATTCGAGGATCGGATTCCCCGGGTGCCTGCGGGGAGGCTCGAGGCGGCGTACCAGGCCCTCGATGCTTTCGTAGTCGCGGTAGTCGAAGAACAGGAGCTTCATCATCATGGTGTTTCGCTCTCCGGAATGCAGGCCAGGGGACCCGGTCCCCCGGCGCGGTTGGGGTTGGCTTACTTCTCGCGGAGCTTTCTCTCCTTCACTCGAACCAGTAGGAGTAGAGCTCTGTGTTGCGCAGGCAGAAGCGCAGGCTCACCTCGGATCCCGCGGCGGCGCCGTTCCCGCCGGTCCACTCGACGCGGGCGGCCGCGGCGTCTTCACCCAGGGTCCGGGACGCGGCAAGGACCGCGCCGTCCCTCGCCAGCATCTCGACGGCGAGCTCGCCACCGTGGGCGTCGGCGTTGACGTGGAGTTCGCCCGAGGGAAGGAGGAACTCCCTGGTCTCCACCGTACCGGTTTCGTCCCCGGCGTCGAGGGAGACGAAGCCGTCCCGCCGCAGCACCGCAAGGCAGATGGCTCCCCTGTCGGGTTCGTAGCCGGGTAGCTGCCGCATTTCGCCTCCCGGATATTCCCCGATCCACTCATAGGTGGCGCGGTACTTGAGGCCGGTGTAGTAGAACCACAGCTCGTCGCCGCGCACCACCGCGTCGGAGGGGCCGATGATCTGCTGCCGGTCGTAGGCTCCCGTTCCCAGTGGAGAAAGCCCGATGAAGGGCTTGCGCCCCCCCAGCCGCTGCCAGGTCTTCAGGTCGCGGCTGCAGACGAGCTGCACCAGGTGAAAGCCGTCGGTGTTGGGGTAGTTGGGGACCGGGCCGGTGGCGTGGTACATGGCCGGGTGGCCGATGTACACACTCTCGTAGCGGTAGGCCCCCATGTTGTAGACATCGACGTTGAAGACCTCGGGATCGACGAACTTCGGTTGCTGCAGGGAGGGATCCGCCAGGACCGCCTCGATGTTCTGGCGGCCCAGCTCCTGGTCCTCCTCGTCGGCGCTGAAGATGAACTCGGGCTCGGTCCAGGTCTCGAAGTCGGCGCTGGTCGAAAGGTACACCGCCCGGCCGAAGGGACCTCCCTGCTTCACCGTGGCGATGAAGAGGCGGTCGCGGCGGTCGAAGGAGAAATTGTGCTCGTCCGAGCTCTCGACCGGGTTGCCCGGCACCTCGGTCCAGTGGATGCCGTCGGGAGAAGCCCTGCGGATTCCCGGGAAGAATGCCTTGAAGCGGCGCTGCGGGTCGGGGTCGCCGTCGTCGTAGACCACCTCGCCGGGAGGAGTTTGTTCCTCCACCAGGGTCCAATGCAGCCCGTCGGGGCTCTCGCGGAGTCCGCCGCCGCTCCAGAGTTTGTAAACGCCCTCCCCGGGGTCCCACTGGGGGGCGCTGCGGGTCTGCAGGGCGGCCTCCTCTCCCCCGGTCCAGTCCGACCGCACCACGGCGCCTTTCTTCTCCGGAGGGTGCATGGTCCGGGTGAGGCCGGCACAGGTCTTGACGCCGAAATCGTCGAGGAAGAGCTGGCGCTCTCCAGGGGTGACGCGAAGCTGAGTCGATTCCATAACCTCTCCTCGCCTGGGGGTGAGGCAGGAATAAAAGAATTTTCAGGTGACCCGGTCAACTTCACCGCCGGACCCCAGGGCACTCCGGCGGGGGGCAATCTCTCTTCCTCACTCCACCGAGCGCTCCAGGAGCTGGCGCAGGCTCGCGGGAAAGCTCTCGTAGAGGCCGGGGCGCAGCAGCGGCCACTCCTCCCGGGGGCGGTGGATGAACCTGGGAATGTAGCCGGCGTTGGCGCCCATGCGATGCTGGCCCGTGGTAGTGTTGGCCGCCGCCCGGTGCCACAGGGTACCGTGCCAGACGAGCAGCGATCCCCGCCGGCCAGTGACGGCGACCTCCCCGGCCGCCCCGCCGGAAGCCGGCGGTCTGCCTTCCAGGTGGCTGCCCGGGACGACGAGGGTGGCGCCGTTTTCAGCGGTGAAATCGGTGAGCATCCACATGGTCTGCAGCAACATGGGCCAGGGAGGATAAGGCCGGGGCACGTCGAGAAGGGGCCAGTCCGAGTGCAGATGCCCGGCCGCCGCCCCCGGCTGGCACCACTTCATGCAGACGTTGTTGGCCAGGTAGAAGGGGGCGCCGAGAAAATGCCCGGCGATCTCCATCACCACGGGATGGACGCACAGGGGAGCCAGCTCGGGCATGGGATTGAGGGCGCCTTCCAGGTTCACGTAGCCCTTTTCCCGCTGCATCAGCCGGCGGGCGCGGGCGTCCAGGCGCGCCGCCTCCCGCGGGTCGAGAAGGTCCTCCAAAACGCAGTAGCCCCGCTCTTCGATCCTGGCGCAGGCCGATTCCACCTTCATGGGGCCCTCCTCAGAAGGTGGTGTATTCCATCTTCAGGCAGACGGGCGAGGGAACATGGGCGACGTGCCCGGTCTCCTTCAGCATGCCGCTGTCCCGGTCGATGCGAAAGGTCACCACGTTGTCGGAGTCGTGGTTGGCGGCCAGCAGGTAGGTCCCGCTCGGGTCGATGGCGAAGTTGCGCGGTCCCCCGCCCCGGGTCGACTCGTTGCCGAGAAAGGTGAGGCGGCCGCTGGACTCGTCGATGCCGTAGATGGCGAGGCTGTCGTGGCCGCGGTTGGAGCCGTAGAGGAATTTCCCGGACGGCTCCACGTGCAGGTCCGCGCAGTGATTGTAGGCGGTGAATCCCGCAGGCAGGGTGGACAGGGTCTGAATCTGCTGCAGCGCGCCCCTCTCCCCGTCGTAGGTGAAGGCGCTCATGGTCGAGCCCAGCTCGTTGATGAGATAGGCGTACCTGCCGCCGGGGTGAAAGGTGAAGTGGCGCGGCCCCACCCCGGGCTCGGCCTTGACCGCGGGGGGATCCCCCGGCAGCAGTTTCCCCTCGGCGGCGTCGAAGTCGTAGATCTTTACCTCGTCGGCTCCCAGGTCGGCCGAAAAGGCGCGGCGGCCGGCCGCATCGAGGACGATGCAGTGGGCGTGGGGTCCTTGCTGGCGCTCCTCGTCGACGCTGGAACCCTGGTGCGGCACCAGGTCGGTCATCGCTCCCAGGCTGCCGTCCTCCTCGATGGCGAAGACGGCCACGCTGCCGCTGCCGTAGTTGGACAGGAGGACGAATCTGCCGCTGCGGTCGACGACCAGATAACAGGGAAGGCCTCCCCTCGTGGGCTGCTGGTTGAGATAGTTCAGGGCGCCGCTGTCGGGGTCGATGGCGAAGGCGCTCACCCTGCCGTCGGGCGCCTCCTCGTTGACCGCATAGAGACGGCGCCGTGCCGGATCGAGGGCAAGGAAGGAGGGGTTGTCGACGCCGGCGGTCTCGCTGGAATATTCCAGGCGGCCGCTGGACAGGTCCAGCTTGTAGACGTATATCCCCACACTGTCGCCTCTCGTATAGGTGCCGATGTAGACCGGGATTTCGTTGCCCTCCGCTGCGCTCATGATGCCTGTCTCCCCTCGCGGTTGAAGGTGAAAATGATTGGCCGGTGCATGCTGCAAATCTACATGGAAAACTCGGCGAGCACAGCGCGAAGATGGGCGGCGCCCAGGGCGATGGACCGGGAGTAGCCGCAGCTGTTGCCCCGGTCTTCGAAGACGATGGACAT
The DNA here is from genome assembly GCA_965208105.1 of Candidatus Latescibacterota bacterium. Taxonomy (GTDB): domain Bacteria; phylum Latescibacterota; class UBA2968; order UBA8231; family UBA8231. The sequence goes on along the minus strand of OZ242318.1, from coordinate 3,481,427 downwards.
GTTGCCGTTGAAGTCCGCCGCCTTGAGAATGGCCATGATGCGCCGGTAGTCGAGCCACTCTTCCCTGCCGCTGTCGATTTTGTAGATCTTTGCCCGCACGTAGGTGGCATGGGCGGCGGTCTGCTCCATGAACTGGTAAAAGTCCACCTCCGGGTCGAGCCCTGAGGACCCGGGCGACCCCCACCACTGACCGGTGTCCAGGATGAAGGTGAAATTGCTGCGGTCGACCTCGCGCAGAATTCCCAGGATGTCGCCCCCGGTGGGAGGCACCGCCGGTGCGTGGTTGTGCAGCCCGATGAGAATGCCGCGCTCGGCGGCGTAGTCGCAGACCTCCTGGAAACTGGCTATGACGCCGGACCACAGGGCCTGCCGGTTTTCGCTGCGCGCCGGTATCCCGCCCCCGAAAAGGCGTACCAGAGGCGCGCCCATGAACGCGGCGACCTCCACCGCCTCCTGGACCTGGGCTATCCTCCGCCGCAATTCGCGCGGGGGCAGCGGGGCGCCCAGCACCTCCCCTCCGGAACCGAGGCAATGTCCCACGAAGCCTGATCCGGCGCCGATGAAGCCGATGGGCAAACCATACCTGTGGCACCTGAGCTTGATGCCGCGGAGATAATCGGGGTCCCTGGAGCGAAACCCGCGGTCGAGCTGGAAGTCGACGATGTCCAGCTTCAGCTCGTGGATCAGGTCGATCAGGACCTCCACGTCCACCGACTCGGATGGGCTGCCCTTGACCTTCTGCATGGCGTTGCAACCGAGCTTGATCATGCTCTCTCCCGCTTCACCCCAACCTGGCGGCGAGCACCCACATGGGCCCTCTGCCGACCTCCAGGACCTGCAGCGGCTCCAGTGCGCCGGTGCCGCCGTCGACGCGGAAGGAGGACAGCTTGTCGGCGCCGAGGCCGGCGGCGAAGAGGAAGTTCCCCCCGGGATCGAGGCTGAATGCCCTCGGCGTTCCCTGGACGGGTTGCCGCCCTGCCGCGGTCAGGCCGCCCCCGGCGTCCACGGCGAAACAGGCGATGCTGTCGTGGCCGCGGTTGGGGGCGAAGAGGAAACTGCCGGATGGATCGATCTGGATCTGAGAGCAGGAGTTGGATCCGCGGAAGTCCGGCGGCAAGGTGGAGACGGTCTGGAAGGCGGCGAGGGAGCCGGACTCCGGGTCCAGCTGATAGGCGGTCACGCTGCAGCCCTGCTCGTTGGAGAAATAGACGATGTCCCGGTGGGGATGAAAACAGAAATGGCGCGGACCCTGGCCTTCGCCCGCGATGGTCCTGGGGGCGGCGGTGGGTTCGAGGGCCCCCGTGTCTTCGTCGAAGGCGAACTGGAAGATGGCGTTGGCCTCTCCGACGTGAGGAACGAAGGCGTACCTGTTGGACCGGTCCGTCTGGATGGAATGGGCCTTGGGGGCGGTGGATATCCACTCGACGGGGGCCGCTGCCACCGCCCCGTCGGGGCCGATGGGATGCACCGCCGCCACTCCGGCATTGTAGTAGGAGGAAAGCAGGAAGCGGCCCCTGCGGTCGGTTGCGATGAAGCAGGGATCCGACGGCAGGGAGACGGCGCCCACGTGGGTCAGCCGCCCCGTGTCCTGGTCCATGCTGAAGCTCGACACCTGGAACGAGGAGCGTCGCCCTGCATAGAGATGCCTGCGCCCGGGGTCGGTGGCCAGGGGCGCCGGACCGCCGCCGAGTTCCACCTCCTCGCGCAGGTCCAGCCGGCCCGTTTCCGGGTCCATGGTGAAGACCGCGATTCTGTCGTCCTCGGAGCTGGCGACATAGACGTAGTGGGACATGCTTGTTCCTCCGGGAAGCGAGAGCTCAGTCGCCCTCGTCCTCCCTGAAGCGAAAAGGCTCGCCGCCGATTATCTGATCGCTGGTGATGGTCGGGCACCAGAACCTCTCGATGTGCTCGATCACCAGGTCGAGGCCGCGGAAATGGTTTACCCGGGGTTCCATGCGCGAGTTGTACATGACCTCGGTCATGTCCCGCACCAGCAGTGTGTTCTTCCCCTGGTAGACCAGCTGGCGGATTCCGAAGGGCCTCCCCAGGACGCACATGTTCGCGGCCACCCCCATGATGATGGCGTTGCCGCGGCCGCGGCGCTGCATCAGGTAGAGGGCCTCCAGGCCGTAGGCGACGGCATCCCCGGCCTCGATCTCGATGGCGTCGATCTGCCTGGACCAGGGCTTGCTCTGGGAGCAGGTGACGCTGCAGTCGCAGCCTCCGTCCGAGTCGTCCACGGGGAGCGCTCCCTCGCGGCTCTCGTCGAGGGGGCACGACTCCCTCAATGGCACCGGAGTCTCTGTCGGTTCCGCCTCCAGGGCCAGCTTGCGCTGCGGAGTGCCGGCGTAGTGGTTCATGGTGCCGCTGGGGGCGTGAATGATCAGCGCGCCTTTTCCGCGCAGCTCCTTCACCACCGCGTTCATTCTCGGGGCCATCTCCGCCACCCGCCTGGTCGCTCCCACGCACCAGTGCTCGTTCCACATGTCGCAGATGATCACCGCGGTTTTCTGCGGATCCAGGTCGACCACGCGCTCCCCGGTCCGGCAAGAGCCTCCGGCTTGGGCCGCGCCGCCGCGTTGTCGCAGGATCATGGGATCACTCAATTCCCCCCGAATATCACCGGGCTTACGCTGGGATTGTCGAGGTAGGTCGTGAGACCCTCGCGCTTGCCGCCCGCCGGTTGGCTGTTCTCCGTGCGCAGGTGGATCGCCAGGCTGCGCCGCGGCCCATCCTCCCGGTTGCGGTCGCTGCCGTGAAGGACCAGGCGGTCGTGCAGACTGAAGCCCCCGGCTTCCATCAGGGCGTCGGCTTCCTTCCAATGCTCTCCCGGGGGAACCTGGATATTTTGGCGGGTCCCTCCCTGGCTGAAAAAATCGCTGCCTTCCACGTAGCCCCAGCGGTGACTGCCGCTGACGAACTTCATGGGCCCCGAGTCCTTGCCCACATCGCTCAACGCGACCCAGGCGGTCAACAACTCACTGCCTTCCTCCCACGCCGGTCTCCAGTAGTTCCAGTCCTGGTGCCAGCCCACCCGGGTGGGCGAGGTTTCGTCGCCTGGGGTCGGTGGCTTGTACAACAGCTGGATCCACCAGGTCTGAATCATTTTCGCACCCGTTGCCGCCGCCGCCAGCCTGCCGATGACCGGCGAAGCCGCCACCTCGCGGATCGCCCGGTTGATGAATTGCGGCTGCTCGATCTTGCAGAGAACGTTGGGGTCGTCTCCCGGATTCCACACCGACTTTCTCGGCTCCAGGTCGTCCAGGTCGTATTCTCCCCGCCTGATCATATCCATGCCCATGCTGGCGCGGCGCGTCAGGCCGGGATCGAGAACGGGCCGCTGGAAGATGAAATATCCCTGGCGGCCATAGCGCTCCCTGATGTCTGCATCGGACGGTGTGCTCATACTACCTTCTTTTCACGGAGCCGTGCGCCCTCGCCGCGGCGATCGGGCCTCCGCCCTCAAGGGTCGAGAATGGACCGGAATTGCTCCTTGAATTTGCGCATCTTGGGATCGATGACCACGCGGCAATAAGGCTGGTCGGGATTGAGCAGATAGAACTTCTGGTGGTACTCCTCCGCTGCGTAGAAGTTGGTGAAGGGGGTGATTTCGGTGACTATGGGATCGGGCCAGAGCCCGGAAGCGTCCGTTTCCTCCCGTGACTTCTCGGCGGTGACCTTCTGCTCGTCGCCGTGGTGGAAGATGGCGGAGCGGTACTGGCTGCCGACGTCGGCGCCCTGGCGGTTCAGGGTGGTGGGATCGTGGGTACGCCAGAATACCTGGAGCAGTTCGGAGAATGGAATGACGCCCGGGTCGAAGGTGACCTGGACCACTTCGGCGTGGCCGGTGGTCCCGCTGCAGACCTGCTGGTAGGAAGGGCGGTGGACCTTGCCGCCGGCATAACCGGACTCGGCGCGGCATACCCCTTTCAGGGATTGGAAAACAGCCTCGACGCACCAGAAACAACCCGCCCCCAGGGTGGTCTTCACCAGATTCATCATCACCCCTCAACAGCCGTTGCGCCGATCCCGTACTTCTCCAGGACCTGCGGCCAGGTCCCCTGTGCTCTCATGATCAGCTCGACCACCTCGCGAATGGCGCCGCCGCCCCCCGGAGCGGAGGTCCTGTAGTGAACCCGGGCCCTGACCTCCGGCCGTGCATTGGCCACCGCCACCGCCAGTCCCACCCGGCGCAACAGCGGCATGTCGGGGAGGTCGTCGCCCATGTAGGCCACCTCCTCGTCGGCGACGCCGGCCCTGGCGCAGATCTCCTCGTAGGGCGGAATCTTCTCGAGATGCTCCTGGTAGATGTAGGTCACCCCCAGCATCTCCGCCCGGTGGGTCACCCCGGGCGAGGCGCGGCCGCTGATCAACCCGGTTTCGAGGCCGGCGGCGTGGGCCCAGCGCAGGCTCATGCCGTCCTGGGTGTCAAAGGCCTTGGACTCCACCATACCGCCGTCGGCGCCGGGAACGTAGAACAGCTTGCCGTCGGTCCACACTCCGTCCACGTCCATCAGCAGCAATTTTATCCTGGCGGCGCGCTCGGAAGGATCGGGCATCCTAGTCTCCCTTCCCCCCGCGGCGAGCGCAGATGGCACCGGCATCTGCGGTTCTCCGAGGCAGGCGCCGCCGGCAGGGATCCGCAGCCGCCGCTTCCATCAGCGGCATGGAGGTCTCCATCGTTTGCCCGCCCGCTTCTCCGTTCCGGACGCAACTCTCCTCAGGCATACGCGCGCCTGGGCGTAGCTTCGCACTGCGCTTCGATCGCCCCCAGAAGCTGGTCGAAAGGTTTGACGAAGAGATCCACCGCGTCCACCTGCAGCTGATCGGTAACCTGGCGCATGGAAATGCCCAATTCCTCCAGCCCCGCCATTGCGTCGCGGGCATTATCCAGGTCTTCTTCGAGGGTGGGCCGCACCTCGCCGTGGTCGCGAAAGGCATCGAGGGTAACCTCCGGCATGGTGTTCACCGTGTCGGCCCCGATCAGCTCCTCGACGTAGAGTACGTCCCTGTAGCTCGGATTTTTGACGCTGGTGCTCGCCCATAGCAGACGCTGGGTCCGCGCGCCTTGCTGCGCCAGCCGCTGCCACCTCTCGCCGGCGCAGATTTCCTTGTAGCTGGCGTAGGTCAACTTGGCATTGGACACCGCCACCCGGCCCCTCAGTGCCTCGAGGGCAAGGCGTTCACTGGCCTTCTCCGTCTCCCGCAGGCGGGAATCGATCAACTCGTCGACCATGGTATCTATGCGGCTGACGAAAAAACTGGCCACGCTGGCCGCATCGGAGACCCGGCCCCCCTTGGCTGCGAGCTTCTCCAAGCCGTTCAGGTAGGCCTCGGCCACCTGGAGGTAGTTTTCCCGGGCGAAGAGAAGAGTGATGTTGATGTTGAGGCCCTCGCCGATGAGATGCTCGACGGCGGGAATTCCGGCCTCGGTCCCCGGCACCTTGATCATCAGGTTTCGGCGGCCCACGGCGGCCGCCAGGCGCAGCGCCTCCGCGATGGTCCCCTCCGTATCCCCGGCCAGATGGGGCGAGACCTCCAACGAGATGAACCCGTCGCGGCCGGCGGTTTCCCGGTACACCGGCCACAACAAATCCGCGGCCCACTGAATGTCCTCTATGGCGATGGCTTCATAGATCTCCTGGGCGCTGCGGCCGGCCGCGGAATGGGCCCGCAGCGCTCCGGCATAGTCGGAGCTGCCGGAAATGGCTTTCTCGAATATCGCCGGATTGGAGGTCATGCCGCGCAGGCCGTCCTCTTCGATCAGCCGCTGCAATCCGCCGGAGGTGATTAGGCGGCGGCTGATAGTGTCGAACCAGACGCTCTGACCGCACCGCTGCAGTTCTACGAGGGGATTGGACATCGAGTCAAACTCCTTTGTGGGAAAGAGCCCAAAAAGGCAAAGCTCAGAACCGGCTCCATTCGACCATCGCGGCTTCGCCGGCCCCGAGCAATGAAAAACAGGGCTACGGCGATTCGATCCATAGCCCCCCACACCGTCTCGAACAGTGATCTTCCAAGTTAGCTGCAAGAGTGAAAATTGTCAATCTATTTTGTCGCTCCTTCCAATCATTCGGCGGCGCCAGCGGGGTTGGCAAAACCTCTCTGGCAATCAACCTGGCCAGCGTTCTCGACATCCCGAGAGTGGTCGCTACCGACGATATCCGCCAGATCATGCGCCTGATGCTGGCGCCTGACTTGATGCCCTCCATACACGATTCATCCTACGCGGCACAGGCCCCCGACACTCCGGTCATCGAAGCCAGTACGGCCGAGGAAGTGACCAGTGCCGCGGTCATGGTGGTCGCCGAGAGCCTGCAAGAGCAAGGCGAGATGCAAAAGGCGCTGAGCAGCGGCACAGGGAAGAAAAAGAAAAAGAAGAAGGCCTGACCCTCCTGAATTGCATCCCGGTCCAGGAAACATTATATTGACGGCTCGAAGCTGAATCGCGTCGGTAGGAGATTGAAGATGCCGAGGAGAGTTTTCATGCTGAAGAAAAAAGAGAATGGCCTCGCGGGCGGCGGCAGCCAGGCCTTGAATACAATCATCGGGCGCGGCACAAGTTTCGAGGGCAGGGTGGAGGTGGAGAACAGCGTCCGCATCGACGGCGTTTTCAAAGGCGAGCTCAATTGTTCCGGCGCGCTGACCATCAGCCAGACCGGCGAGGTTCACGCCAAAATCGGCGGCAAGGAAATCTACGTCAACGGAGTCGTTCACGGCACCCTGCGCGCCGAGAAGGTTCACCTTGACAGCCAGGCCCGATTCATCGGCGATATCTTCTCTTCATCCCTTTCGATCTCCGAGGGCGCGGTATTCCACGGGAATTGTTCCATGGAAGCCGGCGAAGAAGAGAGCCAGCCTCTCTCCATCTCCCCTTCCGTGGCGAAGTCCCAGTCCGGAGCTGCTCTCGGATCCGCCGACGGGGACTCACAGGCTGCGGAAAGATAGGGCTCCTCCTTCCCCATATCCCGAAATCCTTCCTCTCCATCCGCTGCGTCAGATTCTCTGCAACCGGGTTCATTTCTTTCGAGCAGCGGCCAATCATTCATCGCCGGCCGGCCTCGAAACAAATTCAGAAACTCTCAATACAACAGGTATATGCGCCACTTGGGGTAGATGCGCAAGGCCGGAGCCGGGAAGTGGATCCAGTTCAGCTGGGTCTTGAGATGGTTCCACATCCTTCCCCTTCCTGGAAGAAAGCGGAGGTCGTAGTCCAGCGCCAGGATGATTTCAGGACGTGCGGCGGGAAGGTCTCCATAGTATTTGTTCGGGCCTTTGCTCTTGACGTTGCTGCCGTGCAGGCCTGACACCCCGTATCCCAGGCCAATGCCCAGAAAGTCGGGCCAAATGGCCCTCGCCCTGCCCCTCAATACCTGGTCCAGCGACAGCGTCGTCCAGAAGGTCATGCCCTCGTAGTCATCGATCAGGTTGTCGATGTGGGGCCGGCCGCCGGCGCGGCGGTCATCGCGGTCGAGATAGAGTGCCGAAGGGTAGTAGCTGAACTTGAAACGGAGATTCCGGGTCACCGGAAAGAAGCTGTGGACCAGAGGCACGCCGGCGCCGGCACTGTTGGCGAGAAAGTCCGGAATGCTGAATCCCCACTGGTCGAAGCGGGCGTCGCGCATCTCGATCTCGAGAAGGGCGGCCCAGCCGCTGAGGGTGCCCAGAAGGGCGGCCGACCGTTCTCCCAACCCGCACCAGGCATAGGCCTCGGCGAAGGTCTGAGCCATGACCAATCCCCCCACGAAGTGCCCGCCCTTGTCCATATTCAGGTAGGTTTCACCGCTCCAGTCGTTGATCCAGCGCACGCGGTCGGTCCTCTCGCCCTGGTACCATGCGCGGTCCATGTACCTGAAGCCCAGGTAGCGCAAGGTGGCGGCGCCCCCTCCGGCAACCGCCAGGCGCTTCAGGTTGACCCCTTCCTCTTGCCGTTGGCCTTCGGCGGCAGACCCCGGCCCCGGGAGGCCAAGGGCCATCAGGCAGGCGAGGAATCGAATCCTGTCAGTTTTCGGCAGCACCTCATGCTTTCCATGCGAAGCGAAGGAACTCAATGGGGTGAGATCGAGTTATATTTAGCGGAATGTAGACCCTGGTGTTAACTTAAACTTAAAGGCGCCGCCGCGCATGTTGTTTCCCGCTTCATGGCGCAGAGGATGAATTCACGTCCGGCAATCAGGTGAGACCAGCAAAACATTCAGCGCAAATTGCGGAGCGAATCCGCCGCTTTCCAGCCCGGCCCCCCTTTATCCCGGTTGAGCCATGAACGAACGCAGGCCCGCACCGGCAGCCTCCAAGCGCCGCCGGCGACGGCAGCAACAGATACCGGTGGAAGAAATCGCGGCCGAGGCACCACCGTCCACCTTGCAGCAGTCCGCGCGCCGCAGGTCCCGGCCGCCGCGGTGGCAGCGGTGGATTCTCGAGGCGGTCTCCTCGCTGGGCCCCTCTCCCACCTTCCATGCCTACCTGTTCGCAGGCAGCATCCTCGCCATCCTGGGGTTCTTCTTCTACAACGATTCCATCATCAGGGATTTCAGGGAGCAGGAGAGAGGGCGGGCAAAACTTTACGCGGACCTCCACGCCTTTGCCGCTTCGCCCTGGGCGACCCCCGAACAGATTGAATTCATCTTTCAGAAAGTCATCCGCAATCCCAGGGCCGATTTCCCCATGATCTTCACCGACCACCGGGGGGAAATCTCCCAGTGGAAGGGCGAGGGGCTGCCCGACCCCGGGGACACCTCGGCCGCGGCCATGCAGAGCCTGCGGGTGCACCTGGAGAGCATGGGTGCCAGGAACGCGCCCATTCCACTGCAGTTCTCGGCCAAGTCCTTCGCATACCTGCACCAGATCGGCGGGGGCGTCGTCATCACCGACACCGCCGGCGAAATCGTGGCATGGAGCGGAAGCCAGTGGCCTCCTCCAGGCGACACCACCGCAGCCGCCCGACAGGTCGTCGCCGCCGACCTCTACCAGCCCGATCGCCAGCTCCACCCCCTCGCCTTTTCGGTCCAGACCGATCTGCCCAACTACCTGCACCGAATCGGCGGGGGCGCCGTCATCACCGACACCACCGGCGAAATTGTGGCATGGAGCGGAAGCCGGTGGCCTCCTCCAGGCGACGCGACCGCGGCCGCCCGGGAGATCGTCGCCGCCGACCTCTACCAGCCGGGTCGCCAGCTCCACCCCCTGGCCTTCAAAGTCCCCTCAGCCACCCGCAGCTACATCTACTATGGCGACTCGGACCTGATCAGCCGGGTTTCTCTGGCGCCCTTCATTCAGATGGGCGTTCTCACACTCTTTCTGGTGGTCGGCTACATCGGCTTTCGCAACATAAAGCGCAGCGAGCAGCGTTCGATCTGGGTGGGCATGGCAAAGGAAACGGCGCACCAGCTGGGCACACCTCTGTCCTCCCTGTCGGGATGGCTCGAACTGGTGGCGCATGAAATTTCAGCGTCCGGAGAGAAAGACCTGAAGAAGAGCCTTGCCCAGATCGACCACATGGCGGACGAGATGGGCAAGGACATGCGGCGGCTCAACCAGATCGCCTCCCGCTTCGGCCAGGTGGGATCGGTACCCGAGCTCAAGACCGGCGACCTGCATACCGTCCTCGCCGAGACCGTAGCCTACTTCCAGGGCCGCGGTCCGCAATTCGGACGTCACGACATCAGGGTGGAATGCAACCGGCCGATACCCGGGATTCCGCTCAACGCCGAGCTCATGGGCTGGGCATTCGAAAACCTGTTCAAGAATTCCATAGATGCCTTCGGCCCGAGGCCGGGAGCCATCGAGATCGATCTGGACCTGACGGCAGACGGAGAGGCGGTGGAGATCCGCTTCGCCGACAATGGACGCGGCATTGAGCCCGAGCACGTCAAACGCGTATTCGACCCCGGGTTCAGCACCAAGAAGCGCGGCTGGGGCCTGGGCCTGGCTTTCGTCAAGCGCATCGTGGAAGAGTATCACAAGGGAAGGATCAGCGTCATCCGCAGCGTTCCCGGCGAGGGCACTACCATCGCGATGACCCTGCCGATCAATTGATGGAAAGACCGCAAATGGAAACTCCGAAAAGAAGGATTCTGTGGGCCGACGACGAGATCGACCTGCTGCGCTCGCACCACCTCTTCCTCGGCAGCAGGGGATACGAGGTAACCCCGGTGAGCAACGGCGAGGATGCGGTTGCCTTGATGCGGCAGACTCACTTCGACATCGTCCTCCTGGACGAGATGATGCCGGGCCTCGACGGCCTTTCCACCCTGGAGCAGGTCAAGGAGCTCGATCCCAACGTCCCGGTCATAATGATCACCAAGAGCGAAGAAGAGCACCTGATGAACGAGGCCATCGGCCGGCGCATCGACGACTACCTGACCAAGCCGGTGAACCCCAGCCAGATTTTCATGGCCTGCAAGAAGATTCTCGACGTGAGCAAAATCCGCCAGAGACAGGCCGGCCAGGCCTACTCATCAAGGTCCAGCCAGATTCGCTCCCGGCTCTCCGGGGACCTTGCCTGGGACTCCTGGATCGAGGTCTACCGGCTGCTGTGCGAGTGGGATATCGAGGTCGGCCAGCTGAGGGACAGAAGCCTCCTCCAGATGGTGGAGGGCCAGCGGGGGGAATGCAACCGCGAGTTCAGCCACTTCGTCGAGCGCAACTACTCCACCTGGCTGCACAGCCAGGACAATTCACCGCCCCTCTCGGTGGATATCGTCGCCGAATTCGTCCACCCCCCTCTGGAACGGGGCCGCCAGGTCTTTTTCATCGTGGTGGATTGCCTGCGGCTGGACCACTGGATGATCATGGAGCCATTGCTTGCCGAGTTCTTCAACATCAGGCGCTCATACCACTTCTCCATCCTGCCCACCGCCACACCCTACTCGCGCAATGCCATCTTCAGCGGTCTCTTCCCCAGCGAAATCGCCGAAAAATACCCTGACAAGTGGCCGTCGGCCCAGGACAACGAGAACAGCCTCAACCGGCACGAACACTTCTTCATCGACGACCAGCTCGCCGAAATGGGTCTCCGGCTGCCGTCCGGCTCGCACTACACCAAGGTCCTGGATGCGGCTGAAGGCCATAGCTTCACCCGCAGGGTACCCTCCCTCAACAAGGTCCCACTGGTTTGCGTCGTCTACAACTTTCTCGACATGCTGGTCCACGGCCGCTCGCGTTCGCAGCTCCTGAAGGAGATCGCCCCCAACGAGAACGCCTTCCGCTCCCTGGTGCAGTCCTGGTTCGTCCACTCCTCCCTCTTTGCGAGCCTCCAGCAAATCGCCCGCATGGAAGCGGTGGTCGTGCTGACCACCGACCACGGCGCGGTGCGCGGATCCCGCGCCATGGTCGTCCACGGAGACCGCGAGACTTCCACAAGCCTGCGCTACAAGTACGGCAGGAACCTGCGCTGCGAATCGAAGGAGGTGCTGTACATCGACGATCCGCCCGCATACGGCCTGCCCCAGGCCGGCCTGGGAGCAAACTTCCTCATTGCCAAGGAAGACTTCTACTTCGTATATCCTACCAATTTCAACGAGTACCAGCGCCAGTACAAAGACAGTTTCCAACACGGCGGCATCTCGCTCGAAGAGATGGTCCTGCCCGTGGCCATAATGGAGCCGAAGTAATCGGCATGCCCCTGGAAGAAGAAACGATCATCAGCCGTTCCCCCGAGGAGACCCGCGACCGGGGGATACTTCTCGCCAGGACCCTCGTCCCCGGCGATCTCGTCGCCTTCAGGGGAGATCTGGGCAGCGGGAAGACCTGCATGATACAGGGCATCTGCCAGGGGCTGGGGGTATCGGGCCATGTCAACAGCCCCACCTTCATCCTGATTAACGAATACCGCGGCAGCCTGAATACCCACCCCATCCCCGTCTATCATTTCGACCTCTACCGCCTCAACACCCAGTCCGAACTTGAAGACCTGGGCGCTGAGGAGTATTTTTACGGACCCGGCATCTGCCTGGTCGAGTGGTCCGAGCGCGCAGGGGACCTTCTCCCCTCCGGGCGCAGGGACATATCCCTGGAGTACATTTCCGATACAGAGCGCCGCATCATCTCGAGCTTGCGAGTCCCCTGAGAGGGATTGCTGACGGACGGCATGAGAGACCTCCGGAGACCAGGGACCGGAGGGAGGTTCACAGGAGATCGCCGGGCATGGCCGCCCAGCCCGGATGCTCGCGGAAGGCAAATCAGGTGCATACAACCAGACTACCGCTTCGCCCGCTTCACCTCCTGCTCCTGCTTGCCCCCGGGTTTGCCTCTCTCTCCTTCATCCGCGCAGAAGCCGAGCCCCTGTCCGAACAAGCCCGCCTCATCGACAGCCCCACGGCGGGACTCGCAGACAAAGGACGCTTCGGCATCGACCTGCGCTTCTTTCCCAACGGCGGCGTCTCCACCCAGCTGCACGCAGGCGTCCTTTCACGTCTCACCGTCGGGATCTCCTTTGGCGGCGAGCAGATCATCGGAGACCAGGACATCGATTGGTACCCCCGGGTGGAGGCGGCGGTGAAATTCCGCCTGATCGAAGAAAACACCACCTGGCCGGCCCTGGTCCTGGGCTACGAGACACAGGGATACGGCACCCACGAAAACGACCGCTACCAGATCAAGTCCAAGGGGTTCCTCGTGGTTCTGAGCAAGAACTACATATCTCCCCTGGGGCAGTTCGGGATCCACGGAGGGTTCAATCTCAGCCGCGAAAACCGCGACGACGACGACCTTTCAGGGTGGCTGGGCATCGATAAGGGCATCGGCGGCCAACTGGCCCTGGTAGCCGAATACGATCCGGGATTCAACGACAACGCCCAGGAGGCGCTGGGCTCTGGCAGGGGATACCTCAACGCCGGGGGGCGCTGGTCCGTCGGGCCGCAGCTCACCCTGGGATTCTACCTCAAGGACATGCTGGGAAACGCCGGCGAGGGCAAGGCGAAATTGTCCAACATGAGCCGCGAGCTGACCGTTCTCTACGCGGAGGAGTTCTGATGCCGAGAATCAGCTGCACCTTGTCCGCCCTGGTATTCAGCGTTTGCTGCGCCGGCACCTTGGCGGCCCAGGAGCGCGCCATCAGCAATTTCGCCGGACTCGGCGTTCGCGCCATGAGCATGGGCGGCGCCTACGTGGGGGTGGCGGACGATTTCACCGCGGTGTTCTGGAACCCGGCCGGGCTGGCGCAGATGCGCCAGCGCCAGGGCTACGTTGCGGTCATCCACAACACCTACGACAACAATGCCCGGAAGGCTTCAGGAACGCCCACGTCCAGCGGGCTGAGCAACACCCGCATCGGCTCTCTCGGCCTGGTCTATCCCTACCCCGTCTACAGGGGCAGCCTGGTCTTCGGCGCCGGCTTCAACCAGGTCAAGGACTTCGATTCGATCGTCCGCATCCGGGGATTCAGCGAGGTCGACAGCCTGAAGATAGACGATACCTTCAGCCACGAGGGCGACCTGACCATGGTGTCGCTCGCGGGGGCCATCGACATCTCCCCCTCGATTGCCCTGGGTATGACCCTGAATTTCCTGTCAGGGGAAGACGAAAACATCCGCGACTTCAACTGGATCGACAGCGAAGACCATTTCATCGAGAGCCGCTGGAGTGCAAGGGATGAATTCAATGACGACTACAACACGGCCTTCGGCGCCACCCTGGGCGCCATGGTGCGCACCCCCCGGGAGGATCCGAGGGTGCGCTTCGGCGCCACCATATCCACCGGACCCACCTACAAGATCGACTACGAATTCTCCTATGCAATGGACGACGAGGACGGCGGATTCGGCTACAACTCCATCGAGTACGACGACGGCCGCGAGCCCGAGACCACCCGCAACATAGTCGATAGCGGCTCCTACAAACTCTCCCTGCCGCTGCAGTTCGGCGCCGGCCTCTCCTGCCAGCCCGTCAAGGGCCTTTGGCTGGCCGGCAGCGCCCACGTGGCAGGGTGGTCCCAGAGCGAGTACAAGGGCGAGGACGAGTACGGAGTGCGCGCCAATGCCGCCTTCGAGGAGCAGTACGAAGACGTGGTTCGCTATCACCTGGGCATCGAATGGCAGGTCCCCGTCATCACCCTGGACCTCCGGGCCGGCTATTACAGCGACCCCTGGCCCTTTGTCGGACCGCGGGATCCGGACCTCAGCCCCAATCCTGCTACTAATCCCCTCATCTCCATCGTGCGCGACCGCCGGTATTTCACCCTGGGAGCGGGCATGCTTTTCGACGAGGTCATGCAGGTGGACGCGGCCTGGACCCGCGGTGATTTCGAAGTGGTTGAAGGCGATCTTGCGGAAGAAACCGTCCTCAGCCGCATCTTCGCCAGCGCGAGCTATCGCTTTTAACCGCTGCCGCGGAATCCTGGATTATAAATTAACTTCCTTTATTTATTACGTCTTATATCTCAACCAGGACGGCGATCGGCAACTGCGGTCCGGGCACCAGAAGGGTTTGACTGCGGACATTTTTTTATTATCTTAACCTGCAGCCAGGTCCACTTTGAATCTGGCCAGGAACCCGCATCCTCCATGCAAGGTTCTACATTTGGGAAGAACGCCCACCCGGGCAGAAAGCAGGTTGTCATGAAGGCGAAAATTTTGTTCCCGACCACAGCGCTCGGTCTGGCCTGTTTCCTTCTGAGTGGTTGTTATACTGTGCTTCAGGGACCCAAAACAGCCGCCGACCTGCGGAGGGCACAGGAGTTGTCCCAGGGACAGGAAAAATGGGAAGAGGCACCCACTCTTGGCCGTTTCCAGGAGCGGCCGGACCCCTGGAACGATTTCTACTATCCGAATGCACCTGCCGGGACCTATGGATTTGAGGGCTATGGCGGCTATCCCCTCTTCGGCTTCGACTCCAGGTACGGTCTCTACGGTGCCGCGCTGGGCTCTCCTTACGGCTATGGTCAGGGGTATTATCCTTACGGCTATGGCCAAGGGTACTATCCCTACGGCTACGGCTATGGCCCCTCTTCCTATTACGGCTACGGTGCCGATCCCTATGGCTACGGCGCCGATCCCTACTACCGCGACGGCAGCGGCTACTACGTCCCCCCGGGATACGAGCTGGTGAGCATCGCCACCCTCAATCAACTGCGCGCGGCCGAGCAGGCCCTGTCGACCCAACCGGCGGTAGACACCGGAGCCCTGCGCCGCGAGGAGCGCCGCAGGGCCGAACGCCTGTGGGACCAGCGCGAGCAACCGCGGCGAACCCGCCCCGCCGCCACGTCGCGACCGGCACCTTCATCGAGCGGCAGCGCGAAACCCAAGAGCTCCAAGCCCGCCTCCACTTCGGAGGAGAAGGGCAGCACCAAGCCCAAGCGCCGGGGCGGCCGATAGTACGACCTCCCGACCGGAACGAAAAGAGGCGGATGGATATTCACCATCCGCCTCTTTTCGTTCTGCAGGTCTCACTCAATTCAATTGCCGCTGATCTCGAAACGGCGCGCCTGCAGGCGCGGAGGCGGGGCCACCATCAGGAAGAACTGCCGCAGGGTCCCCGCCATGGCCATCATCAACTGACGCTCGGTCTGGTTGCCGGCACCCATGAGCTGCGAAATCTGGATCGGCTGCCAGTTGCGCTGCCGCCCCTGGCGCTGCCAGGCCTTGCCGCTGTGCAGGTTGATCAGGCTCACCTGCAGATCCACCGACATGGTCATGCTCGGATTGGGAGTGAGTCCCCCATAGGCATAGGGCGAGGGAGACACGGGGGCCATGCGCGCCTGCACACCGTTGAGCTCGACAAAAACCAGAGCATCGAGCTTCATCTCCTCGCGCAGGGCGGTTCTCGTCTTCCTGGTGAAGACATTGGTCGAATCGAAGGCCATATCCTTGAAGTGCCAGGTGATCTCGTCCTGGGATACCACCGTGGTCCGGGGCCTGTTGCTCAATCCCCGTGCGATGGCGTCGCCCATCCGGGCCATGACCTTCTCGATGTCCAACTCCCTGAAAGGGTCGATATTGGTAATGGAGAGCACGCCGATGCGCTTGACGTCCTCGAGCAGAGGACGCAGGGCCGGATCGGGCAGGGACGGCGCCTGGAACTCGACCGTCTTGAAGGTGCCCTGGCTCGCACAGCCAAGGAATCCCGCGGCAATGGCCAGGCAGCCGATGAAGGGGAAATGCCTTCTCAAAAACTTTGTCCAAAGCTGAAGTGAAAGCGGCGGTCCGAATAGTGGCCTTGCAGGTCGGTCTGCCATGCCCACTCGAAATTCATCGGCAGGATGAAGTAGAGCACCAGTCCGAAGCCCACACTTGCACGCAGGGACTTCACGGCCCCTGGCTCGAGGGCGGTATCCGGGGATTCGGGATTGTAAAGCGGCCAGAGTTCAAGCTTGTCCGTCTCGTCCCACGCCGTCCCCAGGTCAAGAAATGCGCTGCCGTCCACCGCGGGAATGACGAAATTTCCGGGCCAGCCGAAAAGGATGCCCCGAATAAACGGCACGCGCAACTCGGCGTTCGCCAGCACCACCCGGCTGCCCTGAAGCTCAGACCATTTGTAGCCTCGCAAGGGGCCGGCGTTGAGGTTGAACCCGGCGTAGAACGGCTGCCACCAGGCGGGGCCGCCCAGGTTGTAGCTGAGTGCGTCCGGCCCTATGGATGAGATGCTGCTGCCGCGCAGGCCAAGCACCGACCAGCGGCCCAGGCGCAGGTAATGGCGGTAGTCCACCTCGATGTGGGCGAAGGAACGGTCGCCGCCGGATAGTCTGAGCGTGCGGCCGATGGAGAGAAAGTAGCTCCGGCCGGCGGTGGGCCCCAGCAACCCGTAGGTGATCGAATCGTGCACGTAAGCGGCCCTGAGCAGGTGAGTGCTGCTGGAATCCACCAGCTCCTGCTGGGGATAGACCCGTTCCTCCACTTCGCTCACATAGGTGTAGTTCAGGTCCAGGCGGCGGTATAGGTCGCGCGGATAGGAGGCCGACAACAGCGCCCCCCGCTGTTGAATGCGCACGATGCCCGAGGTGAAGGGGGTGCGGCGAAAGGTCGGCTGGTTGAAGAAATTGCGGTCGCTGTAGAACTGGTTCCAGTTGAAAACGGCTGCGTTGTAGGTGGGACGCTGTCCGTAGTACTGGTAGGTCCCGGCAAAGTTGAAATCGTTGCTGATGTCCTGGGAAGCCACGTAGTCGGTGGCCAGGGCCAGCGAGTGATTGCCAAGGAGGTCGCTCATGCTCAACTGCGCCACCGAAGACAGGAAACCACCCGTATTGTAGCCCATCTGCAGGCTGATGCCGTCGAACTCCAGCTTGGGAACGTAGCGGCGCCGTTTCAGCTCCGGCGCTCCGATCCCCGCCGTTTCCAGGGAATCCGCAGGTCCGGCCGGCGCCCGGGCCTTGGGTTCGGCCTTCTCCTCCGCCTCGAGCCCGGTCAAACCTCCGGAAATGTCGGCCAGGAGCACAGCACCCCCCTGACCGGTGCCCTGCTCAACGAGAGAAATTTCCTCCTTCAACTCGGCATGTATTTCATCTCCCGGTGACTGTTCGTCAGCCGGGATCGGTGGAGGCGCTTCGCTGTCCCGGGCGGACCGCGCCGGATCCGGAGGAGACGACCCGGGGGCAGATCCGCCTTCCGCCCGGGCGTACAGGTCAGCGCTGGTGCGCACGATCTCGGGCCACGGGGGTATCTTCATCCGATAGAGACGGCTGCGGCCCTGGTAGTAGGTGCTCATAATGAGTTGCTTGCCGTCCGCGGACAAATCCGGGCTCATGACCCCGCTCAAGGTCCGGGTGATGCGGTACTCGCGGCCCTCTTCGAGGTCGTAGACAAAGAGGTCGTTGATCTTTTCCCGGGTCGAGACGAAGAGCAGCTTGTCTCCGTCCGGGAACCATTTGGGCCACAGGTCGTCGGTGGGACTCTGCACCACCACCTGGCTCTTGCCGGTGGAGAAGTCGTAGAGTTTGATGTCGAATTGAGTGCCGTACTTGCTGCTGAATGCGAGTCTTTCCCCGTCGGGGGAAAATGCCGGATAGTCGTCGCGCTGGGGAGTGCCGGTAATCTGGGTGAGGTCCCCGCTTTCGACCTCGACCATGTAGATGTCGCTTTGACCGTAGCCGCTGCCCACAAAGGCAAGGCGGCGGCTGTCGGGCGAAAAGGAAAGGGCTTCGATCACCTCCAGACCGTCAAAACTCATGCTCTGCACCAGCCGCTTGTCGTAGAGGTCCCAGAGGAGGATCATGTCCTTCGGGCCCTTCTTGGCCACAAAGGCAATGCTGTGCCCGTCGGGAGCCCATGCCACGGTGCCCTCGCCGAAGGTCAAATGGTCGTAGCGGGTGGCGAACATTCCCCTGGTCACGCGCTCGACCAGCGAGCCGTCGTGAACCCGGATGATGTCGATGTGCTGCTCCACCGCGTCCGAGGACAGCACCGCGAGCATATCGCCGCTCAGCGACCACTTGGCGCTGGCGTAGCCTTGATACGGGTTATCTTCGCTGCCGACCTTGCTGCCCAGTTCGGCGAGGTAGTCCCGGGTCTGGAGAAGGGGCCAGTACTGTTTGCGCATGTGTGCCGACCAGCGCTCGTGCAACGTCTCCATGTCCATGTCCTTGCCCATGAGGCGCTGCAGCAGTTTGTCGGTGTCGTTCTGGCTGTCCCACAGGCGCAGGATGCGGCTGATCTTTTCGGGGCCGTAGTTGGCCGCGATGTACTCGATGATGCTGTGGCTCTGCTTGTAGGCGAGAAAGACGTTTCCGGAGCCCCAGGACGAGTTCATTGCCTCCAGGGGGATCAGCTGGTCGGTGAGGACCGCGTCGCGCAGCACCATCTCGTCGACCGTGTTGCGCCCGGGGGTCACGTACTCGGCCATGCCTTCCATGATCCAGGTCGGCGGGGAACTGAGGGGGTTGGACAGGCGCTTTATCGGCCCCTTGTAGAGGATGTCGTACTGAAAGATGTGGCAGAGTTCGTGGACCAGGACGTTGCGGAACTCGTCCAGGTCGCCGTTGAATGGAATGACTATGCGGTAGCGCAGAGGCTCGGCAAAGCCGGCCACTCCCGGGGGAAGGAACTCGTGGATGATGTTGGTTTGCTGGAACTCGTAGTGCGACTTGAAAATTACGATGGGAGGCCGGTGGGACAGCTCGTGGTGCAGGACCGCGCTGATGTGGACATAGGCCTCCTCCAGGTACTCAACCGCCGTTGCGGCAAGTTCGTGGAATTCGGGCTCGTAATACAGGTCGAGGTGCTCGCTTTCGAGAATCCACCAGTCGAAGTTCTTGTAGCGCACCTTGTTCTTGCCGAATCCCTGCACCAGCTGCGAGGTGAGAATATCCTGGCCGGATGCGGGCAGAGACCAGAACAGAACCGCCGCGGACAGAGCGATGCCGAAGAAACCGGCGCCACTCCATTTGGGCATTCTCCTTGCTGTTCTGCGCAACACCACTACCCTCCCGCCAGGATTGACTGCCGGGCTTCCGCGGGGCTGCCGGATGCCGGACCCTGCTCGGCCTGGTCTTCCAGGTCGATGATGTCTATTCGCACGGCGCTGTCGGGAATCGCCCGCTGCCGCCTCTTTAGTTTCTCCAGGTTGTCCCTGTAGGCCTTCTTCCTGGGACTCAGGTCCCAGGCTTTGCCGTAGGCGGCCAGGGCCTTCTCCTCGTGGCCCATGCGCTCGTAGATGATTCCCAGGTTGTTGTGCAGGCTGGCGGCCAGGCTGTCCCGTTCCACCGCCTGTTCCAGATGCAGCCTGGCTTCGTTCCACAGGCCCTTCTCAAGACACCAGAACGCGTATTCATTGACCTGCCTGATCTCCTGACCGCGACTGCGGCTGCGCCTGGTGTGCCTTACTTTTTCGGCCCTGGGAGCCACAGGCGCAGGCCCTTCAATCACCGGTTCGGACCCTGATGCATTCGGGGAATCACCGAGCTCCCCGGCCTTTTCCGGGTCCATTGGAGCTCCTCCGGCCGCGGCTTGAACACCCTGTCCCCCGGAAGCGGCTGGCTCCCCTGCCTTTCCTCCAGGAGCTGAGGACGGATGGTCTCCCCCGGCCGGTCCCTCCTCCTTATCATGCACAGTGATCTTCGGTGAATCCTCTGCTGCCCCGGGTCCCTCGACAACCTCGGACCCCGAGGAGTCCGGCTCGGCAGCCGCATCACCATCCTCCTCGCCCCCGGCATCCGCGGCGGTCGTCCCGTCCTCCCGCGTCTGGACGGAGGTGAATGCACTTCCCTGCTCCACCCCCTTTGCCGGGCTGCGGCGAATCAGCTCCAGGCATCCCACCAGATACAGGCAGCATACTGACAAGGCGCCCCAGGTGAGTATGTATTTCAAGGCAGGCCGGCTTCCCGACATTTTCCTTCAACCTCGGAGGGGAAAAGGGCTGGCGTTCCTCGTTCCATGGCATCGATAGAATTTCCTGAATGACCGGACACCCATGGCGAGATTCCAGGTCCACGGCTCGCGCGCACCCCGGGGCCGCCCCGGGCATTCGAGGCCGCTTGCGCAGGATTACTCCGTGAAAGCGCCTGGATTTGCAACAGGTACACGTTTCAAGGCAACCCGAAGTTCCCCGATTTCAACGATCAGCCCGCCACCGTCGGTAGGCGGGATAGAACACAAGGAGAAAGTAGAACGGACAGTACTGGGCCCATTTCACCCAGGTCTGTTCCTGCCATGTTCCATCCCTACTATAGCCAATCAGAACTTCATAGGCAAGAAAGGCGAGGCCGCTGAAGAGTATCCAGGAAGGACGCGGAAAAAGGGGCAGAAAGGGCAGGATCCACATCAGGTACCAGGGATGCAGGACAGGCATGAGCAAGAGCCATGCGCCCATAACCACGAAGAGAGTGCGGTAAACGTCGGAGCAGCGCAGGGCCGTCCAAAGCACCACGAGAAGAAGGACTCCGGCACAGATCCACTTCGCCAGCATCAAGGAACCGCCGTCCGGGCCCGGGTTGAAAAATTCCGAGACACCGAGCGCAATTGAGAAAAGGGCATCGTTGAAGCGCCACTTGTAGGCATAGGCCTTCAGCCCCGCGATCAGCTGCTCCCCCGCACCGACAAAGGGCAGATACGCGGCAGCGACCAGGGCGGGAAACCACAGCAGGCACCAGCGACGTCTCAGCTCGAACCAGGACGACCCCATTCGGCGCCAGAAGGCCGCGAGCGCCAGGACGGGGACGAATTTGACGAGAGAAGCCGCGGCGAGGGCCCACACCGCAGCGCTTCGGCGTCCGCCGTTCAGGGCGTAGAGGGAGAGCATCAGGAAAAAAACCCCGAGGGCATCGCTGTGGCCGCTGCCGGCGACCTCGATTACGGGGAGCGGATTCCACGCGTAGATCAGCACCCTGCGCCCGTCCTGCCGGCGCTGACGAAGGATTCCGACGAGCAGGAGCACTATCCCGAACTCGAAGAGGGCCAACCCGCACTTCATCGCCGTCGGGGCAGGCGCAAGTGAACAGACCAGGCGAAAATAGAACTGGGTTACAGGCGGGTATACAGTCGGAACGTCCTTGTGGTTGATGCCTGGATAGAATTCGTCGCGCAGGTGTTCCAACTCCGGTGCGGAGGGCGGGTGGAGATAGGGGTTGATTCCGCTCAACTGCACCCTTCCGTCCCACACATAGCGGTAGACGTCGTCCGACAGGGAAGGCTGGCTCCCCAGCAGGGTCAGGCGAAATACGATGGCAGCAACGAGCACGCCCACAAGCGAGCAGCCGGGCTTCCTGCAAACCCGAAATGCACAGAGGAGGTAGCTTAGAAATGCCACCAGGAGGCCGCACCAGAACAGGGTAATCTGAGGGCGCAGGTCTCCGAGGAAGACGATGAAGAGCAGACCGGCCTCGACCCCGACGGCCCCAAAGAGGAATACTGCCTTCTCCCTCGAAAAGATACGCATACCTGTCAGCGCCTCGTTATCCTGCGCGCGCCGGCATAGCGGATATCGAAATAGGGATGGGCCAGGGAGGTTATCGTGCCCCCCTCGCTGACGCTGGCGTGGGCAAACCGGCCCTTGCCGATATAGATTCCCACGTGGGAAACTCCGACCCCCGAGTAGGTATCGGTGAAGAAAACCAGGTCCCCGGGCTTGAGATCGGATTTGCGGATGCTCCTCCCCAACCGGTACATCTGCCTGGAAGTCCGGGGCAACTCCAGTCCATAGGTTTCACGGTAGACCGCGCGGGTCATGGCAGAGCAATCCATGCCCTTCCGCGTGGTGCCGCCCCATTTGTAGGGTACGCCAAGGTAGGAGTCCACCACGCGCAGAAGCCGTCCCTTGCCGGCGCGGCGGCGTTTCTGAAGCTCGCTCATCACTCTGCCGGGGCCGTCGGAGTGGGTGTAGCGCGGCGCCGGGGCAATCGAGCCGCATGCCCACAGGAGTGCGGAGAAAAGGAGAGATAGGAAGGCGAGCTTCATGCGCAGAGAAGTAGCGGAAAGCGAAAATATTCGGATGCGGAGGAGAAGGGACCATTCCAGGGGCGCGCCGCTTCCCGAATCGCCTTGCGGTCCGGGGACGGAAGGGGCAGGCGGCGGTCAATGGTCACCGGAGCTGAGCGGGAGCTGCCTGACTGGTTCTAATATGCAGGAACCTCAGTCGGGATAGCAAGCGCAAATGCTATTGAACCAGACCTGATCCGCAAGGTGGAGGGGCCCCTTCATTCCGTTTTCACCGTTTTCATGCGCTGGATGAAGAGACCTGCGACGATCAGCACCAGTCCAGCGAAGGTGGAACCGAGGATTTCCTCGCCGACGAGAAAGTGGATGAAGATAAGGGAGAGGAAGGGGGAGACGAAAATCAAATTGGCGACCCTGGAGGTGTTCTCGGATCGTTTCAGCGCGGCCAGCCAGAGCACGAATGTGATTCCCATCTCGAAAACACCTACATAGGCAGCTCCCAGCAGGCCTGGGGGATCGAGTTCGGGAAAATCCGAGAAAATCAGGAAAGCGACCAGAACGAACGGCAGACCAAATGCAAAATTGAGAAACAGTCCGGCTGCCGGGTCGCGCTCGTCCCTGGTATTGTAGATCCAGTAGAGGGCCCATAGGATGGTGCTTCCCAGGGCGAGGGAAACACCCGCGGGGTTGGAGAACTGCAAGCCGAGGACGTCGCCCCGGGTGGAGATCACAAGCACCCCCGAATAGCACACAAGGCCCGCAACCAGATCGCGCAGTCCTATCCTCTGCCCCAGGAGGGGAATGGACAGGAACGCCAGGGTCAGGGCCCAGGTGTAGTTGAGCGCCTGGGCTTCCTGCGCCGGCAGCAGATCGTAGGCCTTGAACAGCACGAGGTAGTAGAGGAAGGGGTTCAGAAACCCCAAACCCAGCGACCGCAGGTACTGCCTTGGGGTAAAGGAAAGGACAAGTCCGGATTTACCCTGGAGGACCAATACCGCGCCCAGGACGAGGATGGAGGCAATGTTGGCGAAGAGGAGAAGCTGAAGGCAATCCAGGTAGCGCAGCGAGAGCTTGAAAGCCGATGCCACGGTGGACCACAGCAAGACGGCGGCAATTCCGTAGAGGCTGGCTGTTCTCTGGTCACCCATGGCTCTGCCGTCGCTCTGAAACTATGCCTGCCTGCTCGATTCCGCGTAAATACGGCCCCGCCGCGGCATCCCGGCTCGGGGCGTCGTCCCCGCTTCCCGCACACCCCGGCGCGACGCGCTCAGGCGCCGTTGCGAGCCGGGGGCTCAGGCGCCATCCTTCGCACCCTGGATTTCGCCCGCAGGCACCTGCCCTCAACCTGATGAATCGGTCCGGAGCATGAACTCCCAGTGTAAGTTGCTTGCGATATTTGTCACTATTTATTAAATAGGGAGCATAGTCCCCTACTCCCCGGGAGCCGGGAGGCTATCATGAAAACCAGCGGAAGTAATTTTGCTCCCTTCCTGATCCTCGTCGCACTTACCTGGTTGTTCCTGCAGTTCGGGATGACCATATTCGGCGGTTAGGAAACCCGGAGGATCCGCGCCTGAGGTCGACTCCAGGCAGGAGTCGGCCGAAATCAGGGCTCCTCCGAGGACCGGAGCGCGACATCCTCTCGAAGATCCGCCTCCCCCAGGCGGCTGATGGAAGGGGAATCCTGTTCAGGAAGGATTGCCGGCGTCCCCGTAGAGCAAGCCGGGTGCGGGGAAGCGGTCGCAGAGAGCTTTTACTTCAGCGGCAACCTCTCTGTAAACCATCCTTCTATCCTCCAGTTCCAGGCCTTCGTCCGCCCGCACCGCGGCGATCCGATCCATCCAATCCGCCAGCTTCACCATTTCCTTCTCTCCGAAGCCGCGGCTGGTTACCGCCGGAGTGCCAAGGCGAATTCCGCTTGGATTGAGAGCGGGGCGGGGATCGAAGGGGATCCGGTTGAAGTTGCACACGATCCCGGCCGCATCCAGGGTCTTGGCCATCTGCTTTCCGGTGAGCTTCCTGGAGGCCATGTCGATGAGGATCAGGTGGTTGTCGGTGCCGCCCGAGCTCAGATCGAAGCCATGGCTCTTGAGGGCCTCGGCCAGAGTCCTGGCGTTGGCGACAATCCCGGCGGCATAGGTCCTGAACCCTTCGGTGGCAGCCTCCTTGAGAGCAACGGCGATGGCGGCGGTGGTGTGATTGTGCGGCCCCCCCTGAAGGCCTGGGAACAGGGCCTTGTCCAGGACCCCGGCGTACTTCTTCTTGCACATGATCATGCCGCCGCGAGGTCCCCTGAGGGTCTTGTGCGTGGTGGTCGTGACTATGTCTACATGGGGAAAGGGACTGGGATGGACCCCAGCGGCCACCAGCCCCGCGATGTGGGCAATATCCGCCACCACCACGGAGCCGACTTTCCGGCCGATTTCGGCAAACCGCTCGAAGTCGATTATGCGTGGATAGGCTGTCCCGCCGCAGAATATCACCTTGGGCTCGTGCTCCCTGGCCAGGACCTCCACCTGGTCATAGTCCAACTCGCCCGTCCCTTTTCTGACTCCGTATTGAACGGCCTTGTAGTGCATGCCCGAAACGCTTACTCCGGCACCATGGGTCAGGTGGCCGCCGTGGGCAAGGTCAAGTCCCATCACCGTATCGCCGGGACGGGCAAGGGCCACATACACAGCCTGGTTGGCGGGCGAGCCCGAGTAGGGCTGCACGTTGACGTGTTCGGCGCCGAACAGCTCCCGCGCCCTGGCTGCACACAGCTCCTCCAGGCGGTCGATCTGCTGCTGCCCCTCGTAATAGCGTCTGCCGGCATACCCCTCGGAGTACTTGTTGGTCAGGATGGAGCCAGTGGCTTCCAGCACGGCCTGGCTGACGTAGTTTTCGGAGGGAATCAGGCGGATTTTGTTGTGCTGCCGACGATTCTCAGCAGCAATGATTTGCACAATTTCAGGATCGACTTCCTTTAGACCCGGCACAACCCCGTCCTTTCATATATCTTTCCCAGCCTCTTTCCCCAGCGGCGGCCATCGGCCACCTCTCGCAATTCCTCACCCGCGCCCTGCAAGCCCTCGAACCGTGGCCGGGCGCTCCCCCGGCGGCGCCTCCCCGCACCCCCGTGCACCGCCCTCCACCCTGGACCCGTCCCCGAAACGGCCGCCTGGTTTTGCACGCAGATTGCCGTTTCTTTTAGTTATCCCCTGCATTCTTTCGCGCTGATATTTCACAACCTAAAGAAGAGACATCCCATGGGCAAGTACCTGGGTATCGACGCCAGCACCCAATCCATGACGGCGATCGTCATCGACGCCGGAAGGGAGGAGATCAGCGCCGAGGAATCGATCAATTTCGACTCCCATTTCAAGGATTCCTACGGCATCGAGAACGGCATCCTGGACCTGGGCGAGGGAGTGGTGCACAGCTCCCCTCTGATGTGGGCGGAGGCCCTGGACCTGCTCTTCCAGCTCCTCGGCGATAGAGGCTGCGACCTTGGCTCCATAGAGGCCATTGCGGGCAGCGGCCAGCAGCACGGAACCGTCTACCTCAACCATGGGGCTGCCGGGGCATTGGCCGGCCTGGACCCCAGCCTGCCCCTCGCGGTCCAGGTCGAGCGCATATTCTCGCGGCCGACCGCGCCGGTCTGGATGGACACTTCGACCGCGCCCCAGTGCCGGGAGATCGAGGCGAACCTGGGAGGCGGCAGGGCCCTGCTCGAGTTGAGCGGCAACGCTGCCTTCGAGCGCTTCAGCGGTCCCCAGATCCGCAAGTTCTTCCAGACCGACCCGGAAGCCTACGCAGACACCGCCTGCATCTGCCTGGTGAGCTCCTACATGGCCAGCCTTCTGGCCGGGCGCCTGGTGGGGGTGGACCCCGGCGACGGGAGCGGCACGAACCTGATGGATATCCGCACCCGGAAGTGGAGCCGGGAAGCTTTAGCCGCCACTGCCCCCGACCTGGACCGCAAGCTGTTGCCCATCGTGCCCTCTACCCGGGTTCTCGGCCGCCTCAGCCCCTATTTCGTCGAGCGCTACGGCTTCGACCCGGGGTGCATGATCCTGCCGTTCTCCGGGGACAACCCCTGCAGCCTGATCGGAATGGGCCTGGTCGAACCCGGCCGGGTCGCCCTGAGCCTGGGGACATCCGATACCCTCTTTGCCTGCATGGACGCACCGCGCACATCGGACGACGGAGAGGGAGCGGTATTCGCGTCTCCCGACGGAACCAACTACATGGGCCTCCTCTGCTTTCTCAACGGCAGCCTTGCGCGCGATGCCGTGCGCCGGGAATACGGCCTCGATTGGGAAGGTTTCGGCCAGGCTCTGCGATCCACCCCGCCCGGAAATGGAGGGGCGCTCATGCTGCCGTATTTCGCTCCCGAGATCGCGCCCAAGGTCCCCCTGCCCGGAGTCGTCCGCAAAAATCTGAACGCCAGCGACGCCGGGGCAAACGTGCGCGCGGTCATCGAGGCCCAGGCCATGTCCTCGCAGATACATTCCAGGTGGATGGGGATCGAGATCAAGTCGCTCTACGTAACCGGCGGAGCCTCGGCCAACCCCGAAATACTCCAGGTCTTCGCCAACGTGCACAACTGTCCGGTGCACCGCTTCGTGACCACCAACTCGGCGGCCCTGGGCGCGGCTCTGCGCGCTTCCTGCAGCCACCCGAATCCGGAAGGACCGGGCGGGGACTGGAAGGAGGCCACAGCTCCTTTCACCGAGCCCGTCAGCGGCTCGACGATCGAGCCGGATCCTGCAGCCTCTTCGGTCTACGCCAGGTTGATTCCCCGCTACCGGGCCCTGGAAACAAGCCATGCGGGCTGACTGCCGGAAAGAGGTCCCACCTCGTGACGCGGCATGGTTTCAGGGGGCGATGCTCCCGGAACCGCCCGGACCGCCAGTCCCGGGCAGTGGAGACCCCTTCGAGAAACCGGACGGTGCCCTACCGCTGCTGGTGACAGATTGCTGTAATAAATATGGATGAAGAGGTGGACCAGGCGCTGAAAATAGAGTTGGCCGAATATTTCTCCGCTTTCGTCACGGCAAGGAGAAGGAAACGGATAGAGCGGGTTCTGCAGAACAGGACCCGCCATCTGACCGTGGTCCTGGAGGAGGTCTACCAGCCCCACAATACCAGCGCGGTACTGCGCTCATGCGAGTGCTTCGGGGTCCAGGATGCCCACATCATCGAGAGCGGAAACACCGGCAGGATCAATCCCGATGTGGACGTGGGCGCTTCCAGGTGGCTGACGCTGACGCGCTACGGCGATCCCGGGGCGGACAACGCGCGGGCATGCATGTCTGCGCTGCGGGCGCGCGGGTATCGCCTGGTTGCCACAACCCCGCACGGGGCGGCCGGCAGCCTGGAGGACCTGGAGGTGGAATGCAGGACCGCCCTGGTTTTCGGCGCGGAGGAATCGGGCCTGACCCGGAGCATACTGGAAGAAGCTGACGAGACCGCGACGATTCCCATGTACGGGTTCACGGAGAGCTTCAATGTTTCGGTGAGCGCTGCACTCGTGCTTCGAGAGCTCGTGCGCAAGGTCCGCAGGTCAGGGGCGGCATGGAGGCTGACGGAAGAAGAAAAGCTGGATCTGCGCCTTCATTGGTACAAAAACACCGTCCGGGGGGCGGAGTTCCTGGAGAAACAGTTTCTCTCGGCGCGCGGAGTCATTTCGAAATAATGGGCTAACCACGAATGGAGGGACCGGTATGAGTCCTTTTGGCTTTGACATCGGCCGCACGGTGGCGATGGTCGCGGTGATCGCCGTGGTCGGTTACGTCGTCCTGGGAGGCCTGCTCTATATCTTTCAATCCCATCTGATCTACGCGCCCCGGCGGGAAATCATCGCCACCCCGGCGTCCTCGGGGCTTCAATTCGAGGAGGTTTCCTTTGCAAGCGCGGACGGGACGAGACTGTCCGGGTGGTGGGTGCCCTCCGGGCAGGCGGAGTGGACGGTTCTGTTCTGCCACGGCAAGGGAGGGAACATTTCCTACTACCTTCCTCCCGTGGAGGTATTCAACGACCTCGGACTCAACGTGCTGGTCTTCGACTACCGCGGCTACGGAATGAGCGGAGGGACGCCCGGGGAGCGGGGGACCTACCTGGATACGGAGGCGGCATGGAACTACCTGGTGCGGGAGCGCGGGCTGGATGCCAGCCGGATCGTCGTCTGCGGGCGCTCGCTCGGGGGTCCCATGGCGGCCTGGCTCGCCTCGCGGCGGCAACCCGCCGGCCTCCTGCTGGAGGCAACCTTCACCTCCATTCCGGAACTTGGCCAGGAACTCTACCCCCTGTTCCCGATCCGGCTGCTTGCCCGCTATGACTACGACACCCTCGAGTATGTTTCTCGAAAATCCTGTCCATTGCTGGTGGTGCACAGCCGGGGGGACAGGCTGATCTCCTTCGAACACGGCAGGAGGCTCTACGAAGCTGCAGCCGAGCCCAAGGAATTCCTCGAGATCAGCGGCGACCACGCCATCGGGTTTGAGACCTCGGAGAAACTATACAGCGAGGGAGTGGCGGCGTTTTTGACCGAGCTGGGGCTGCCCCGCGCCTCGGAGTGAGGTCCAGGCTCAGATCTTTCCCTCATTGGACCACTTTTCCATAATGGCCTTCTGGTAAGCTTCGCGGCGCTCGGGATCCGAGGCGGCCCTTTTGGCATAGTAGACGAAGCCGAGGGCGCGGCGCGGACGCTCGCTGGGATTGGCATCGGCCCGGTGGATGGTCATGCAGTGATGCACGCTCAAATCTCCCGGGTCTGCATGAATGGCCACTTCGGCGGCGTTGTCGGCGTCCCCGTAGTCCACGATTCCCTGAGAAAAACCCAGCACATTGGAGAGCTGGTGCGGCCGCATGCCGCGCCGGTGGGAACCGCGCACAAAGCGCACGCAGCCGTTCTCCTCGTTGACGACGTCCAGTGCCAGCCACAGGGTCAGGGCCTCGCTGGGTTCCAGCTTGAAGTAGAACCCGTCCTGGTGCGGCGGAGTTTCCTTGCCGACCCGGGCAGGCTTGGTAAACCACTGCACCGTCTTGACCACCACTTCGTCGTCCAGCAGCAGTTCGGCCAGCCCGACGAAGCGTTCGCCGTAGTTGAGCTTCCTGAAATATTCCGCGTGCTCGTCCATGCCCTGCAGCCGCATAATAGTACTGGGGTCGTTCTTTACCTCGTAAAATGCTGCCTCCTGCGGCTGTCCGGGGAGAACCTCGGCGATATAGCGTTCAACCTCGTGGTTGGCTTCCCTTACCTCTTCGGGGCTGAAAAACCCGCGCAATACGACGTAGCCATCGCGGTCGAATTCCCGCTTGAGCCTCCCGGCCTCCTCTTTCCAGTCCATTGTTCTTCCTTTCTACTGCACGTTAGTTCAGTTATTTCAGCAAGACAGTCCTAATAGCACTAAGCAAAAGCCCGAGACCATGCAAGAGAACTTTGACTTTTGGCTTTTTTATCATTACATATATCTTACGTTTCTGGTATAAATTAACGATTGGCGGTGCAGGACAACCAGCGCTGGGGGCTCTCGCCACCGCCCGGACACGTTTCGTTTTGTTGGCAGTCGTTCTGTTCTGATTCAAGTAGTCGTTCTACCTGAGGCCGGTCTGGAACGCTCTGTACCAACTTAATCCAAGTTAGAAGGAGGTGATTCGCATATGGCAGAGCGCGAAAGCGGCACGGTCAAGTGGTTCGACAATGCCAAGGGATTCGGCTTTATCGCGCGCGAAGGTGCGGACGATGTCTTCGTTCACTACAGTTCCATTCGCGCCGAGGGGTTTCGAACGCTGGAAGAGGGACAGCAGGTGGAATTCGAGGTGGTGCAAGGAGAAAAAGGTCCTCAGGCTCAAGACGTGGTTCCCCTGAGCTGACTCAGGCCACAGAGACCGAACAAAATATTGCGGCGCATCTTCAGGGGTGCGCCGCAATATTTTGTTGCCGCCCGCCGGGGAAAGCTGGAGGGATCGCATTTCCGCCTGATCCAACGGCGCAGACTACAGGTCGTTTTGACCTGGCCGGCAGGGGCGGTTAGTCTATTGTGCTCCCTCACGGTTGCCCGCCCATGCCGGCCAGGGGCAGACAACCGCATCTCCGGCTCACAGCCCATTCCGGATCAATGAAGGTTCTCGTTACTGGGTCTCGAGGGTTTATCGGCTCGGCCCTGGTCAGGCTGCTCGGCAGCCAGGGACATGACATCGTCCGCCTGGTGCGCTCCGAACCGCGTCCGGGTACCGCAGAGGTCCGCTGGAACCCCCAGGGTGGGAAGATCGATCCATCCGGTTTGGGGGACCTCGATGCCGTGGTGCATCTTGCGGGGGAGAATCTGGTCGCCCGCCGCTGGACCGCCAGGCAGAAGGAACGCATCCGGGACAGCCGGGTAAAGGGAACCGAGGTTCTCTGTTCGGCCCTTGGACGGCTGTCCCATCCACCCCGGGTGCTGGTCTGCGCCTCTGCGATAGGATACTACGGGGACCGCGGCGACGAAGTCCTGCGGGAGACGAGCGAACCTGGCACTGGGTTTTTGGCGCAGCTCTGCCGACAGTGGGAAGAAGCTTCGCGGGCGGCGGCGGAGAAGGGAATTCGCGTGGTGCAGGTGCGCACGGGCATGGTCCTCGGTCCGGAGGGGGGTCCGCTTGCCAAGATGCTGCTGCCGTTCAAGTTGGGCCTTGGCGGCAGGCTCGGAAGCGGAAGGCAGTTCATCAGCTGGATTGCCCTGGATGATGCGGTTCGGGCCCTGCTCCACGCCCTGGTCGCCCGGAGCCTGGAGGGAGCGGTCAACCTGGTGTCGCCCCATCCCGTGACCAATGCGGAATTCACCCGGACCCTGGGAAGGGTGCTGGGACGCCCGACCGTGCTGCCGCTGCCCGGGGCGGTGGTCCGTCTGGCTCTGGGCGAGATGGCCTCCGTGGCGCTGGCCAGCGCGCGGGTGCAGCCGTCGCGCCTGCTCGATGCAGGCTTCGAATTCCGCCATGCCCATCTCGAGCCTGCACTGCGCCATCTGCTCGACCCCGGGGCAGCTTCCAATCACGACCTCAGCTGAAAGAGCCGTCCCGCCCTCGCCGCCACCTCCTGACCGATGGCCAGGGCGGCCGTGGCCGCGGGGAAGGGGCGTTCAACAGATGCAGGGCGCGGGAGCGCTCGCATATGGAGAAGTCCTGCAGAAGCTGGCCGGCAGGTGACATGGCCTGGGCGCGAACGCCGGAGTGACCCGCTTCGAGATCTTCAGGCTGAAGTTCGGGAACGAGTTTCCGCAGCGCCCGGCAAAATCGCTTCTTGCTGAGGGAAAGGCCCAGCTCGCGTGCACACATCCCTGGATGGGCGAGGATGAACTTCCAGAATCCGGAAAAGGTGAGAGCATCGAGCAGTTCGGCGACGTTCACGTCCACCTTCGAATATCCCTCCCGCGCAAACGCAAGGACCGCGTTGGGACCCACTTCGATGCCGCCCTGAATCAAACGGGTGCAGTGCACCCCCAGAAATGGATACTTGGGGTCGTTCACCGGATAGATCAGGTTCTTCACCAGATACCGGCGCTCGGCCTTGAGTTCGAAGTATTCCCCACGGAAGGGAACAATGCGGACATCGCGACGCTCTCCCGCCAGCTGGCTGACCCGGTCCGAATACAGGCCGGCGCAGTTCACGAGGTAGCCGCCTCTGAAGTCGCCGGCCGTGGTAGCGGCGGTCCATTCGGAGTCTTCTCCGTGGAGCCCGATGACGCGAGCCCCTGTTACTATGCGCCCTCCGAGCTTTTCGATCTGTGCCGCCAGGGTTTTGCAGACGGCCGGATAATCTACGATTCCCTCTTCGGGGACATGCAAGGCGGCGAGGCCGCCGACGTGGGGTTCGATCTCCAGCATCTCGGAGCGCCCCAGCAGCCGCAGGCCCTTCAGGCCGTTCCGGCGTCCCCTTTCGAGCAATTCCCCCAGGCGCCCTTTCTCCTGCCCACTGGTGGCGACCACGAGTTTTCCGCAGACTTCGTGGTCGATGTCGAACCGGGCGCAGAACCGCACCATTTCCTTTATGCCCGCCACAGCCAGGTGCGCCTTGAGGGAGCCGGGTTTGTAGTAGAGCCCGGCGTGAAGGACCCCGCTGTTGTGGCTGCTCTGGTGCATTCCCACCCCCTCTTCCTTTTCCAGGACACAGACCCCGACACCGGGGTATGCCAGGAGCATCTTGTAGGCGGTCGCCAGGCCTACGATGCCTCCACCGACGAGCAGAAGGTTTTCATTGTTCGGCATGGATGAGGGAATCTTTCAAGGCAGGGGAGACATACTGTGGATGAAGCGGCGAATCGGATAATATAACCACAGGCCGACCGGCGAACCATGAGGCAGCGGGACGAAAACCCGGGGTAATCCGGATCAGCCTCGGGCGTCCAGGGGGCACCACCTGGAGGTGCGCAGGAACTTGAGGAGAACCTCGCGCGCTTCGGCCGTTCCCAGGCGCGCCAGGGTCTCGGCCGCATTGCCGCGCACGTACCAATCCTGGTCGTTCAGCGCAGCTTTCAGCGCGGGGAGTGCATCTCCCGCCGCCGGCCCCATGCGCGCCAGGGTCAGGGAAGTGCTGCCGCGCACCCCGCTGTCCTCGTCTGCCAGAGCGCCGATCAACGCCGGCAACACCGCAGCAGCAGCCGCTCCGTTCATCGTTCCCAGGGCGCCGGCTGCCCGGCGGCGCACCTCCACCGAGGGATCGTTCAACGCCCGGGCAAGGACATGGACGCTTTCCCGCGCCGTCCTGCCCATGTTGCCCAGGGTGTCGATCGCCTGCACCCGGACCTCTTCCCTGGAATCCGACGAGGCTTCCATGAGGTCAGCCACCGCGGGTTCCCCCATGGCACACAGGGCGTGACTGGCGCTCAGGCGCAGCTCTGCGGACTCGGCCCGCAAGGCTGCGATCAAACCCGGCACTGCAGGAGTGCCCAGGGTGCCCAGGGCATAGGCGGCCTGCAGCCGCACCGCTTCGGATTCGTCCCGGAGCAACCCCATCTGAACCGGCATGTCCTCCTGCGGCACGGCCTCCATTGGGCGGCAGTCCCGCCCTCCCCTGTACCAACGCCACATACTCTCCCACATGGCCTGGCGCCCATCTTCCCCGGTGGGCCATTCTGCCGCTGCCGAGTCCCAACTCGGGGCACTCGGCTCCTCGAGACGGGTGAAGAGGAATTTCATCATGAACCGCTTCTTCGAGCTGTGGTTGGGCATGGCCCGGTGCCAGAGATCATAGTGGAGGATGGTCACCGTGCCGGCCTCTCCGCACATGGGCCGTTCGGGTCCCAGCGGACCATCGAGGCTGGTCTGATGGTACTGGCTCTCCGAAACGATGCTGGTAGGCCCCATATCCGCGGTGACGTCCTGGGGATAGTACATCACCATGGCGTCGCGGGTGCGGTGATGGCAGGTGGAGCGGGCATCCTTGTGGAGGACCTGGCCCTCGCTTCCGGGAGAATTCAGATGGCAGTGACGGTGCGGGTGGGTAGAGTATTCCGGGCCCAGAATGCTGGCCAGGGTTCCGTGCACCCGGGGATGATCGAGGACCTGCTGGAGTTCCGGGATCAGGGGAAGAAGGTTGTTTCCCGGATTCCCCTGCGCGGCGAACACCTCCTCCGTGCGGCGGTGGATGAATGCATGGTAATCGGGGGGAAGGTCGAGCTTGAAGCTGTGATAGCCCTTGACGATGAAGTCGCGCATGCCCGCGTCGTCCAGAAGACGCTCCGGAGTGGACATGATCTGGTCCTTTCAGTGCCTGGTGACGATTCCCGCAACAGAATCGGTGTGAAGGTAAATCCCGGGACCGGACCCATCAAGTTTGCACTGCCTCGATTTCGGGTCAATCTCCTCGAGATCAAATTCGACAGGAAGTTCTCGCGGCCGGAGATGAAAAACCCATTGCATTCCGGTCCGGGAAATACCTATATTCCATTAAAATTTTCGGGTACATGGTACCGCCCTGCGGCCACGGCCGCAGGTAAATCAACCGCAACGCGCAGCGGATTGAACACGCGTCCCCTGCCCAACAGAAAGGAGGTGGTCCATTGAGTAGTCAATCAACCACAGGGAGGTGGATCACCTGAAGCAACATCCAGGTGATCGCCACCTGGGGTGGGACGTCCGGCCTTTACGGGCCGCCGTCCTGATTGCTAACCGGGCGCGCCTGCGGGTGCGCCCGGTTTTTTTACTGCCGAAGCCCATTCCCGACCCTTCACGGAACGGGTCCAATATCTCTTTCGCAGCGGTCATGGCCCCTTGACTTGCTGTCTGAGCATCGGTTTATTGAATTTTTCCATCCTCCCGGCGGTGCCTTCTCGCCGCAACCAAAAAAAGACAGGTCTTCAGTGAACTTCCTGATTACCGGTGGAACCGGCTTCATCGGCTCGTACGTCGTTCGCAACCTTCTGGAGCACGGCCAGAGCGTACTCTGCGCCGATCTCGAACCGGACGAGGAGGTCGTCGCAAATTTCCCGCCCGAGGTCACCGTGGCGCGCTGCGACGTGAGCGACGAGGAGCAGGTCGCATCCCTGTTCCATGACCATTCCCCCATCGACCGGGTCGTACACCTTGCCTACGTCATGGGCGCCGAGGCGGAAGAGGACCCCGTGAAGGCCATGCGGGTGAACGGGCTGGGAACCGCCCATGTCTTCTCCCAGGCCGGCGCCATCGGGGTCGAGCGCGTCCTGTTTCAAAGTTCCGAGTCGGTATATGGAAAAACCCAGGACTACTACGGCGACCGTCCCCTGGCCGAGGAGGATTTCTGCCCGCCTCGGGACCACGTGCTCAACTACTCCCTGACCAAGCTCCTGAACGAACACCTCGCCGCAAAATACGAGGCGCGCCACGGCACGGTATTCATCTCCCACCGGGCTCCGATCGTCTACGGGCACGGGCGCAAGCGCGGGACTACGGTCTGGGCGAGCGATTTCGCTTCCTCGCCTGCCCGGGGGCAACCCGTGACCTTGCCCTTTCCCGAGGAAGATTTCAATTGCTACATCTACGTCGAAGACCTGGCCGAGCAGATCTATCGCCTCTGCACCAAGGCGAGCCTTGCTCACCGCATCTACAACGCTGGCGGACACACGGTGCAGGCCTCCGAACTGGCCGCAATCGTGTCACGCATCGTTCCCGATGCCCGCATTTCCTTCAGCGCGGACCGGCCCCGGTCGCCCTTCATATACCGGATGGACGACAGCAGGATTCGCGACGAGCTTAACCTCGACCTGCGTTCGATGGAAGAGGGAGTACGGGCCCATATCGACCGGGTGCGGAGCTGAAGCACCCGTTTCAACCTCAGGAAATCCCATTCATGCGAATCGCCCTTTGGAACGTAAGGGAGCGGGAGCACTTCAGACTGGTCAGGCAACTCGGCGCAACCGGGGTGGTATACTGGTCCCTCGCTCCCGGCGAGGGGGAATCGGCGATAAACCTGCTCGATCTGGTCGCCCTGCGCAGCCGCTGCGAGGACGCCGGACTCGAATTCGTAGCGGCCGAGAACCTCGGCTTCCGGACGCGCTTCTACGATCCCATCATCCTGGGCCTGCCCGGGCGCGACCAGCAGATCGACGCCATCGCCGCATCCATCCGCAATCTGGGCCGCGCCGGAATTCCCTACTTCGGGTATCACTGGATGGTTGCCCCGAAGGCCGCAGGCTCCAACCCCGTCTTCAGCACCTCCCTCACCACGCGGACCCGGGGGGGCGCCCTGGTGCGCTCCTTCGATCTCGACCTGGTGCGCGACGCCTCCTTATTTCGCGACCGCGAGTACAGCGAAGAGGAAATGTGGCGCAACTACGAGTACTTCATCAAGGCGATAATTCCGGTGGCGGAGGAGGCCGGGGTGACCCTTTCCCTGCATCCGGACGACCCGCCCATACCGCACTTCGGGGGGATCCCCCGCCTCTTCCGGAGCTTCGAGTCCTTCAGGCGGGCGATGGAGATCGCCGACAGTCCCAACTGGGGGCTGACATTCTGCCTGGGAAACTGGGCCCTGATGGGGCCGGGAGTACTCGAAAAGGGCCTGCGCTATTTCGGCGAGCGCGGGCGGATATGCTACATCCACTTCCAGGCCGTCCGCGGCACGCCCGAAAGATTCACCGAGTGCTTCTTCGAAGACGGCCAGTGCGACTTCCTCGAGGTCATGCGCATCCTCAAGGAACTCGATTTCAAGGGCTACATGCTCCCTGCCCACGGCCCCATACTCGAGGGCGACGGCGGCGTCGGCGAGGGACCCCACAGCCACTGCTACAGCGTGGGCTACCTGCAGGCCCTGATCAGGACCGTCTCGGGCTGAGGCGGCAAAAAGTTTTTATCTCCCCGTGACACTCTCGGTTCAGGTGTCGCGGCCGGCCGGAGCCGTCGAAAAGCCCGAAGGAAGAAAAAACGCTGCGCTGCCCGCGCCTCAGGTGGATCTCGCAGGAGAGAACCATGGCCCCAACCTGGCTTGATAATCGGCGGATTACTGGCTAATTTCACAGCGCCGGATTCGCCGGGGTGCGAATAATGAAGTAGTCCTCTTTGGGCGATTAGCTCAGTCTGGTCAGAGCACCTGCCTTACAAGCAGGGGGTCGCTGGTTCGAGCCCGGCATCGCCCACCAACACAGCAGCCGCCTGCCGAGGTGGTTAGCCGCTAGACTCCGGCCCCCGCGGACCTTCCCGCGGGGGCCGGTGGCATGCTGTGGATTTTCGGTGATTTGCCGATAGCCGCCAGTGGGACCCGAGGCCGGGTTGCCGCCGGAGAAACCCCGCGGCACCCGCAAACCTCAGCAGCAGCTCTTCACTTCCCGGCCTGTGGGCTCCTGGCTGCGGATGAACTCGTAGAACAGGGCGCCGGCAATCGCTCCCAGCACCGGGCCGAGGACGTAGGCACCGAAGGACGTCCATTCGCCGGCGGCGAGGGCCGGCCCCAGACTGCGGGCAGGATTCATGGAAGCGCCGCACAACGGCCCGGCGAACATGGCCTCCAGCCCCACGGTGCCGCCGATGGCCAGGCCGGCCGCCGGCCCCACGGCGCGGAAGTCGGTGGCCATGCTCGTAATCACCAGCATCAGAAGGAAGGTCAGCATGAACTCCCACACCAGGGCGGTGGCGAACAGGCCGTCTGCCGGCTGGGTGACCCCGAGGTTCAATACCTGTCCCGGCCGTTCAGACGCCAGTACGGACGACAGACTGGCCACGTGCACGAAGCTGGCGGTCACCGCCCCGGCACACTGGGCCAGGATATAGGGTGCGATCTCGCGCCGCGGGAAATGGCGCGTCACCGCGAAGGCAATGGTTACCGCCGGGTTGAAATGCGCCCCCGAGATGTGGCCGGTGGCGTAGATCATCACCATGATGACCAGGCCGAACGAGGAGGCCACGCCCACATGCCCTACCGTTCCCCCGGAGATCTGGTCGATGGCGACGGCGCCGCAGCCGGCGAAGACAATGGCGAATGCGCCGATGAACTCGGCGCCGCATTTCCGCAGCAGCTTCACTACTGCCCGATCCGGACGGCAGGAAAGCAGCGGACCTGTGAAATTACCATGGTTGTTTGAATTTGGTCACCGCCCTTTCACCTGGTTTCGGGCAGCTCCACGTAGTCGACCTCCAGAGGCTGCTTGAGCATCTTCTCCAGCTCCAGAAGATCCGGCCGGCCGTCCGGAACGTCCTTGACCATCTTCCCGTCCGGATGCACGGACACCGTGGTCGTCACCTCCATGAAGGCCTTCTTGGCCTTCGTCCTCCACACCTGAAAACCGTCAGCGGCAATCGCCATTCGAGAATGGGTAATGCGGCTCTCGCCTATGACCAGGAACAGGAGGGCCAGGACCCCCGACTCCGGACGCCCGGAAACCCCTTCGATCTCGTCCCACAGGGCCCAATCGCCAAAATCCAGAAGGCGGTAGGTAACCACCCGCTTGTGGGTTACCCTGAAATGCGGCGACGAGAGCGTATCCAGGTAGGAATACCGGTCAGGTCCTCCCGGCCGGTCCTCCCAACTGAGCCTCAGATTCATCGCCAGTTGCGGCTGCGGACCTTTAACCACCTCCCTGACGACCTGTTCCATCCGGTAGTCCACTTCCAGATTCTGCCCGTAGCGGTAGGTCACCAGGGCGTACAATGGCGCTGTCTCCTCCGTCAGCCCCGTCACCTCCAGAAACGACCGGAACCATTCCCCGTGGTCGATGAACAGCGGGAGTCGGTGTGGATCGCGCTCCATCTCCTGGCGCACGAGGTGGAGCAACACATCCACCTGGAGCCGCGCCCCATTGGTGGTCGCGGTAACGTCATAGCCGCTGCACCGCCGCATCGCCTGAAGCAGCCTGGGCCGGTCCACCACGTTGTAGCCCCGGCGGCTCTCCTCTGCGTATGCCCGCTGATCCGGCATGAAAATGAAGAAGAGGACGGTGGCGATCCTCATACTCCTTTTGTACTGAAAGCTGGTCATGCTCCGCGTGCGCTGTGAATTGGCCTGGGCCTGTCACCCTCGTGAATTTTCGCGGCCCAGGGGGCCCTGATCAGACCTTCGAATCAGTATGGGTGCATGCCTCGCCTTTCCAGACCGAGGCGTTCATCGAGACCGAACATGAGGTTCAGATTCTGGACTCCGGCATGGGCACCGCCCTTTCCGACGCTGTCGAGGACGCTGAAAAGGACGATGCGGTTGCGCTGGCGGTCCACATCGAACCCGATTTGACAGTAGTTCGACCCGGATACGGACGAGACCCAGGGGTACGGACGGAACTGCCAGGCCGCATCAGTATCCGCGGGCATGTCGAAGACCTGGATGAATGGCTGATCCGCGTAGAACGCCGAAAAGAGTTCCAGCAATTCCGGGCGCCCGGCCTCCCGCGTCGGAAAGCAGTGGCAGATGGCCAGAATTCCCCTGGTGATGGGCGCGTAGATGGGAGTGAAGTGAATCCTCACCCGGGCGCTCGACAGGAGCCCCAGCTCCTGTTCCATCTCGTAGGTGTGGCGATGGTCGACCACGTTGTAGGGCACGAGGTTGTTGCCGATCTCGGGATGGTGCATGGAGATATCCAGCTCGGCGCCCGCCCCGGCCGTCCCCGACAATCCGTCCACCGCTATGCAGTCCGGCTCTATCCACCCGGCCTCGAGAAGTGGTGCCAGGCCCAGGATCACGGCCGAGGAGAAACAGCCGGGATTCGCCACGATTCTGGCCGACCTGATTTCCTCCCTGTGGAGCTCGGGAATTCCGTACACCGCTTCCTCGGCCAGGTCCCAATTCAGGTGAGGCTTGCCGTAGACTCTCTCCCATGCTTCCCGGTCTCTCAGGCGGAAGTCCGATCCTAGGTCTATCAGTTTGCCACCGCCATCCAGGACTTCCTGAGCCAGGCTCATGGCGTTTCCAGTGGGCAGAGCGACGAATACCGCATCGCAAGGGGTGGCATGCTCAGGCTTGATCAGGTTGATTCCGGACCGGTACAGGTTGCGGTGGAAGTACTCCGCCTCTTTTCCGCTCCTGCTCGTCGCCCAGACCACCTCGACCTCCGGATGCTCGGACAGGATTCGCAGAGCCTCCCCGCCCATGTATCCTGAAGCGCCGTAGATGCCTGCGCTTATCATTCGATGATCCTTCCCCCGGCTTCGGTCGATGAAGATTTGCCCCTGCCCAATTCAGCTTGAGATGGCAGAGAATTAGATTATAACGCTTTGCAATCTGCCCCCGCAAGCCGGAACAAGCCCCGGGAATGGCCGCCAAGGTCTGCAAGCGCGGGTCCCCCGATGTTCGTTGCCAGGACGGTTCCGGGTCCATAGACTGTGAATCGCAACAGGTCGGAACGGAAGATCCCCGCGGGCAGCCGATCTGCTGTGCCGCAGCTGCCACAACCTCTACGGAATCGGCGTGACCGGGTTGAGGGTTTCCGCCGTGTACGGCCCGGGCGGTCAGGCCAACTAACTGGACGAGCAGCAACTTGGGACCATTCATTCACCGCATCGATCCCGTCATCTGCGATATCGGGGGGGTCTACCTCTGGTGGTACGGGTTGAGCTTTACCCTGGGATTATCCGGCATCCATTTCTGGTTTCGCCGCATGCGCGACCGGCTCGGCCTGTCACTGGTGGAGGTCTACGACGTCAGCCTTGCCCTTTCGGTGGGCGTGCTGCTGGGGGGCAGGCTGGTTGAGGTGTTCTTCTACGAATGGGAATACTACGGAGCGCACCTCGTCCACATACCCGCGGTCTGGCTGGGCGGCATGT
Source organism: Candidatus Latescibacterota bacterium (assembly GCA_965208105.1). Lineage (GTDB taxonomy): Bacteria > Latescibacterota > UBA2968 > UBA8231 > UBA8231. The sequence continues at coordinate 3,440,949 of OZ242318.1, read as the reverse complement.
CGACCCACGGCCTCCTTTTGGGAGGCACACTCGGCACCCTGTTCTTCTGCTGGCGACGGCAGAAGGGGTTTCTCTCCATCGTCGACGAGCTGGTGATTCCGGGGGCGTGGGTGATGGCCACCGGCCGCATCGGAAACTTCATCGACGGCCAGATTGCCGGCAGCCCGACCGATGCCTGGTGGGCGGTGCAGTTTCCCGACCTCGAAGGATTCCGCCATCCCGTCGTCCTCTACGACGGCCTGAAGAACCTGCTTCTCATCCCCTTCCTGCTACTCATTCGCAGCCGAAAACCGCCCCGGGGAGTGGTCTTCGCCCACTTCCTCTTCTGGTACGCGTTCCTGAGACTGATCGTCGATGTGTTCAGGGAATACCGGGTGGAGTCCTGGGGCCTGGGGGTAGGCCAGATCATCAACCTGGCCATGGCCGCGGCCGGTCTGGGGATGCTGTTCTGGTTTTACCGCCGGGGAGCCGAACCCAGCGCCCGGGTGGCCACCTGCGGCGCCTCGCCCGGCAGCCCGGCCCCGAGGCTCCGGCCCCGGCGCGCCCTGCTTCTCCTCATCCTCTTCCTGTGCCCCGTCATACCCAGCGACTGGACCCAGGACATCCCGTCGCGCTACGGCGAACGTCACCCGGGACTGGACTACTCGATTCTCTATCCAAAGGTGGAAAACCGGACGGTGGAGGGGAGAGGAACGCCGGACCCGGCAGGTCCGACGGTTAGGCCGTGATAACTTCCCGGGCCCAGGAGCGGTTCTGCCGGTACCACTCCACCATGCGGGCAAGGCCCTGGTGAAGACTCAACCCGGGCTCCCAGCCCAGCAGCATCCTGGCCTTGCCGATATCCGCCCAGGAGTCCTCGACGTCGGCCGGGTGGGGGGGACGTGACTCGCGCCGCGCCTTCTTCCCCACCAGCTCCTCGATCATGCGGATGGCCTCGTTCAGCACCACCGGCTTGTCCGAACCCAGATTCACGATCTGGCAGCCCAGCGGCTTCAGCGCCCCAATCACTCCGCGGGCAACATCGTCCACGTAGGTGAAATCGCGGGACTGGCTGCCGTCGCCGTAAACCAGGACCGGGCGGTCCTCGCTGATCCTCTGCACGCAACGGAACAGCATCATGTCGGGCCGGCCGGCCGGGCCGTACACGGTGAAAAACCGCAATGCGGTCACGTCGATGCCGTAGAGGCTGTGGTAGCTGCGGCACAGCAGCTCGGCGGCTTTCTTGGAAACCGCGTAAGGCGAGATGCAGCCGTCCGTGACCGCATCCTCCCTGGAGGGCAGGGAACCCTGCCCGTAGACATTGGAGGAAGAGGCCTGGACGAACTTTCCCACCCCGTGGCGGCGGCACAAATCCAACAGGTTCAAGGCTCCGGTGGCGTTGGTCTCGAGGTATTCCCAGGGATTCTCCACGCTGTCCCGGACACCCGCGCGGCCGGCGAGGTTGATCACCGCGTCGAAGGGGCGGGAGCCCTTTTCTTCCCACATGCGGGAAAGGCTGCCGCGGTCGGTGATATCGAGCTGGTGGAAGGAAAATCCGTCGCGTCCATCGATCTGACTGCGGCGCCATTGCTTCAGGCGGCAATCGTAGGAGTGATTGAGGTTGTCCACACCCACCACCTGGTGGCCCTCCTGCAACAAGAGTTCGGTGACCCGGAAGCCGATGAATCCCGCGCAACCCGTGACCAGATATGTTGCCATCGACGCTGCACTATCCTTTCGCCCGCGGTTTGGCCTACCGCGGCATTAAGGTTTCATTTTACTCCACGCCGACCGGCGCCCCATTCTGCCGCAATGAGCGCTGCGCCGCCTCCAGGACCCGCACCACCCGCAATCCGTCCCGCCCGTCGCTGCGCGGCCTCCTTCCCTCGCGGACACACTCCACGAAATGCCGGCACTCGAGCTTCAACGGTTCCGCCATGTTCACGTGTGGTATCACCACGTCTCCAAACCGAAGGGTGATCGATTCGCCGTAGGTCTCGTAGCTGCCCTGCTCGGCCGCCTTGTCGTAGATCCGCACCTTCTCGGCGCTCTCCATGTCGTCGAACACGGCCATCTTCCTGCTGCCCACGATGGTCAGCTTGCGAATCTTGTGGGGGTCCAGCCAGGACAGTTGCATCTGCGCCATCTTCCCGTTCCCGAAGTGCAGATTGACGAAGACCACGTCCTCGATGCCCTGCTGCAGATAGCATTCTCCCCGCGCACTCACCGAATCCGGCTCCTGTTCCAGCAAGTGGAGCATCACCGCGACGTCGTGCGGCGCAAGACTCCAGAGAGCATTCTCGTCCTTGCGCACTATCCCCAGGTTCACCCGTTGAGAGTACAAATAGTAGATATCCCCCAACTTCCCGTGATCTATCATCCCTTTCAGCATCTCCACGGCCGGATGGTACACCAGCAGATGCCCCACCATCAGCACCCGGTCTCGCCTCGATGCCAGCTCCACAAGTTCCGCCGCCTCCGCCGCCCTCAATGCGAGGGGTTTTTCCACGTAGAGGTGCTTGCCGGCCTCGAGGGCATCCTTGCCGGCCTGGAAGTGGCCGGCGGCCGGTACTGCCAGCACTATGGCCTCCACTTCTTCGTCGCGCAGCGCCCGTCCGTAGTCCGAGGCGACCTCCACGCTGCGGTACTGCCTGCGGACGGCGTTGAGCGCTTCCTCGTCCAGGTCGCAGACCATTTTCAGATGCACCCGGGGCAGGTCGTTGAAGACGCGGACCAGGTTCTTCCCCCAGTAACCGGCGCCAACACAGGCTATGGTGAGCGGATCCGAATTCACCGCGCTCCTACGTTCTTCCATTCGGCCTTTTTTTCAGGGGACTGCCGGCAAGGGGCCGCCCGGCAGATACCCTCGAACGCAAGGCTACCTTGATCGGCTCCAGGATGCCCCAGTGTCCCGTCGCAGAGACAGGTTGACGCAATTGGGCCGCCGGGGCGCCAGGCTCGCAAGGCGCCTGAGCGAGTCGTACCAGTGGTGTACGGCGAGTGAAGGCAACGCCCTGAGCCGGGATGGATCGGCGGAAAAATGGCGGCATATTTCTCGGACGCAATACTAGATGCCCACCACCCTGGCCCTCCCCGTGTGCCCGGCCAAGGCGTTGCGGGTGTCAACCACCAGACGGGCGTTCCGCACGATCCAGGATCCATCGTATTCGGCGTGATCGGTCACCAGGACCACGCAATCGGCCTGGGCCAATCCCTGCTCGCACAACTCCACCGAACTCATTGCCTCCCCCGATTCCAGGTGCAAAGTGGAAACGTGCGGATCGTTATAAACTACATCCGCACCCTTCTGGCGCAACAATTCGATTATGTGGATCGCCGGACTCTCCCTCACGTCGTCGATATTGGCCTTGTACGCCACTCCCAATATGAGAATCCTGACGCCCCTGACCGCCTTGCTCTCTTCGTTGAGCGCATCCATGACCTTGTGGACCACGTGGTGGGGCATCTCGGAGTTGACCTTGTCAGCCAGGTCGATGAAACGGGCCTCGTAGTCCATCCCGCGCATCTTCCAGGAAAGATAGAGAGGGTCAATTGGAATGCAGTGCCCCCCCAGACCGGGTCCGGGGATGAATTTCATGAACCCGAAGGGCTTGGTCGCCGCCGCCTCGATGATCTCCCAGACGTTCAGGTGAAGGCGGTCGCAGATCAGGGCGATTTCGTTGATCAGGCCGATATTCACCGCGCGGAAGGTGTTCTCCAGGAGCTTCACCATCTCCGCTGCCGAGGGCGACGATACCGGCACCAGGGTATCCACGGCATTTCCGTAAAGAGCCACGGCAACCTGCGCACAGCGCGCAGTCATGCCGCCCACCACCTTGGGAGTGTTCCGGGTCTTCCACCTCCTGTTGCCGGGGTCCACGCGCTCAGCGGAAAACGCAACGAAAAAATCCTCTCCGACCCTGCCGTCCCTGGCGTGCAGGCGCGGCAGGATCAGCTCTTCGGTAGTGCCCGGGTAGGTGGTACTCTCCAGGACCACGAGCATCCCCGGATGAAAGTAGCGCACGATCTCGTCGCAGGCCGCGACAATACAGGAGATATCCGGGTTCCTGGTCTTGCCCAGGGGAGTGGGAACGCAGATGCAGACACAGTCCGCGGTCTGCAGGGCACTGTAGTCCGTGGTCGCCCTGAGGTGCCCGCTGTCCACTACCTGCCCCAGTTCGTCATCCCCCACATCCATCACGTAGGAACGGCCGCCATTCACCTGGTTTACTCTTTCTCCATCCACGTCGATGCCCACCGTCTTCAGGCCTGAGCCCGCAAATTCGATGGCGAGCGGAAGGCCTACGTACCCCAGCCCGATGATGGCCACCTGGGCGTCCCGCGCTTCGATTTTTTCGATAAGACTACCGTGCATTGGATCGCTCCGCTGTGATAATGTGCCTGCCATCCCTTTGGGCCCCTGCTTCCCGTTCCCGTTGCCGCGACTTGATATTGTTCACCTCCTCGCTTAAAATCAGATTCTGATCAAGAATAAGTAAAATTCGCGATTTCAACCCGCGGGACTTCAACCCATGGCCGAGATACGGCTTGTTGCGCGTGCGAAGAGATTGAACATCCGGGCCATCTGCCTGTCGCTGTTGCTGTGCGGCGTGCCTGCCTCCCCGGCCCAGGAGCCACTCTCCCTGGAGGAGTGCATCGATCTCGCCCTCAGGCACAACCTGCAGCACCTCCATTCGCATCTGAAGCTGAGGGACGCCCAGGCCCGCTTGCAGCAAGCCCTCGCTCCCTTTGAAATCCGGGCCGATGCCGATTTCCGCCTGCCCAGCTTCAACGAGTCCCGCGACACCCAGGAAAGTGTTGCCCTGCTTACCCGTTTCAGGGAGGAAACCACCAACTTCACCTACGCCGGCAACCTCAGGGTTTCTCAACGCGTGCCCCATATAGGACTTCTCACCTTCACTTCCAGCGCCTTCCGCCAGGACTTCAGCTCCAATGTACGCACCGATTTTCTGGAGTACTTCGGCGCCGCGAACTTCGGATTCATCCATGAGATCTTCACTCGGCCCCAGGAAGAAATCGCCCTGGAGCGGGCAAGACTCGACCTCGACCAGGCCGAGATCGATTTCGCGGGCCTCGAGATGCTTCTCGAACACCAGGTCGCCGCGGCCTACTATGACCTGGTCCGCAATATTCGAAAACTCGAGATCGAGGAACTGCAGCTCAATCAATCGCGCTCATCCCTGGAACTTGCCCGCCGCAAATTCGAGATCGGCCTGGTCGCCGAGGTCCAGCCCCTTCGCCTGGAGGTAGCCGCTCTCCAGGCCGAAGCGAGCCTTGCCCAGGCTCAGACCGCGATAGAGCTCAGCCGCGACGTTCTGCGCCAAATCCTGGGGATGGAATTTCACCAGCCGTTGGAGGTCGTCACCGAGGTCGATTCCCGCAAATACCCCATCAGCCAGGCAAGGGCCCTCGAGATCGGACTCAAACAGCGCACCGACCTGAAGCAGGCCGCGATCATGGCGGAAATCAGCAAACTCGGCCTGCACGGCGCCGAGCGGCTCAACGGTGCCACGGCGAGGCTCGTCGGCAACCTGAGCATGAGCGGCCGCGGACCGGAGATCGGGGCCATCAGCACCGATCTCGAGCGCAATCTGTGGAGCGTGGGCATCGAGGTGAACCTGCCCCTGATCGACAACGGCCTGCTCCGGGGAAAGCTGCACCAGGCCAGGGTCGCAGTCCGGCAAAGCCAGCTCGCGCGCGACCAGGTGCGCCAGAATGTCATCCGGGAGATAAGAGAAGCCGTGCTCAACCTGAAGGAAGCCGAGCGCCAGATCGACCTCACGCAGGCTGCCCTCACGGTGGCGGAACGCGCCTATCAGGTGGAACAGAGCCGGTTCGAGCTAGGGCTGATCCAAAGCCAGGACCTGCTCACCGCCCAGGCCAACCTGACCGGTTCCCGGGTGAGTACCCTGGACGCCCTCGTCAGCTACCAGCTCCACCTTCAGAAGTTGCGCCTGGTGACCATGGCTGATTTGTCTCAGATGTTGGGGATGGAAGAAACGGGCAATCCCGGCAGATCGAATCTGCGCTAGTTTCCCGTCGCAGAAATAGGTTGACGCAATCGGGCCGCCGAGGCGCCCGGCTCACAAGGCGCCTGAGCGAGTCGTACCAGTGGTGTACGGCGAGTGAAGGCAACGCCGTGAGCCGGGATGGATCGGCGGAAAAATGGCGACATATTTCTGCGACGGGAAACTAGATCCATGCCCATGGGCTCAAGTTCCGGCACCCTGATCCCTTCCCTGAAGTGATGAGAAACCAAAGGACCGGCAGCGGAGAACCGCCCTGATCGACCCCAGGCGGTCTCAGTTGTCATCGCTCGATTCCATCAGCGGATGACGGAACTCATCCATTTCCTCGCCAAAAATCGGGCGCCGTGGCCGCAGGCGGGTGTACGAGGGGATCTGATTCTTCTCCTCAGCCTCCTGGCAGGCCACGCACAGCCTCGCCGTGGGCAGAGCTTCGAGACGAGGCTTGGCGATGAAGGGGCAGGACGCGCACAGGTGAAGGGGTGTTTCCAGGCAGGCCTCGCACTTGCCATAGCTTCCGGTCTCGAGTTTTTCCAGTGCAAGCGTAATCTCCTCCAGCTCGCGCCGTTCGGTATCGCCCAGGGTGACCAGCAACTCCATTGCGCCGGCCTCCACCGCCCGATCCAGGACGTCGGTCTTGGGTTCCTGCAGTTCGTCGATCTCGTGCTCGGTGCCGCGCAGATCGTTGAGAAGTTTGGAATGGCGTTGCAGCAGACCCTTCTTGACCTTCTCCCGTTCCCGTTTATTCAGCGCAACTTTTTTGGCCATGGATTACCCCCTTCTTTTCAACGGTTCTTCCCAGGCTGTGTCAATTGCGGAGCAAAATGGATGACCTTGCCGAATGCCCGTCCGGAGCCCGGAGGCTGCGCCCGGCTCACAAGGCGCCCGGGCGAGTCGTAGCAGTGGTGTACGGCGAGTGAAGGCAACGCCGTGAGCCGGGATGGATCGGCGGAAAATGGCGACATATTTCTGCGGCGGACCACTAGACTCCGACCGGCGCCAGCCTGTAAACGCCCACGCCAAGAGGGGCCAGCTGAATCTCGAGGACATCACCCCGCCATCGGCTGGAAGGGCTGTGATGCATCGCCTCCACCTGGCTGAAGGAGCGCAGACCGGAGAAACGGCAGCGCACCTGCTTCCACGCCTGGGAGGAGTTCACCGCAAACAAGTAGTATTCGCCCCGGTGATTCTTCAGCATAATGTCCACACCCTCGTCCCTTTCGAGGCTGCGCACACAATCGTTGCAGTCGGGTTCGACCAGCACGGGTGACAACTCGGATAACTCCGTTGCCAGGGTGCGCACCTCGGCCCACAGGGACAGGGGCTGAATGTGGCGTTCATTCTCTCTGCAGTAGCGGTAAAACAGCAGCCCGCGCGCTCCCTGCACCAGACCCTGGTAGACCATGTTGCGCAACTCGACCGCCGAGGGAGCGCGCGGCCAGTGCTCGACTCCGCCGAATGCCTGGGCAACCAGCCACACCGGCTTGCTTCCCCGCGATGCCCAACGCGCCTTATCCATAAAGTTTCGCACGCGTGCGATCGGATATTTCGGGATGGGATAGACGTCAATCCCCAGAATGTCGCTGGCACCAATGAAGTCCTCGTAAGCATGGGGACGGTTGTTGACCAGATAGACCGGGTGATAGGGATCCAGTTCCCGGATTCGCTCGTAAACCACATTGGCTGGTCCCGGCTTGACTCGCTTCTCCAGCGGCTCGTCGACGATATACCAGGCCAGCAGGGCCGGATGCCGGCGATACCGCTTGATCGTCGCTTCGATACCACCGTAGTCGGGCTCAGGCTTCCGTCCGACGAAGTTGGTCAACTCCAGCAGGATCCCCATATCCTCCGCGGCCGCTGCATCCATCAACTCGGCGATTTCCCCGGCATCGAGCATGTAGAAATAATCTCCGGAATTGAAGTTCAGGCGCCTCACCTCGTTCAAGACTTCTGTGCGCAGCCAGTAAAGCCCGATGGGAAAGAAGGGCTTGCCGTCGACCAGAAGCATCTGACTGAACAGGTCGATCTTTACCTCGCGCTCGCCCGGGGGGTGCTTGTGGAATTCGCACTGAATCGAATCTTCGAGTCCCTTCTCGCCCTGGAGTTGGGCCGACAGGGTGTAGGCCCCCGGTGCCAGCGAAGTCGCGGCCATCTCACCTTCGACCTCGCGGCCGCGGAAAATCAGTTCCCTTCTGTCCCAGGTAATTGTTCCCTGCCGCAGCTCTACCGCCACGACCAGGCGGGTTTCTTCGGACCGGTTCAGCCTAGCCTTGAAGCGAATGACCTCCTCGCTGGTATAGTAGGACCGGTCGTTGCTGAACTCCCAGCGGGGCCGCACGTTCAGGTGCAGGTCCTCCCTGGCGTGGACCAGCTCCCCGCCCTGCTGTTCATGGATCTCGAGGACAGCGTGATACAGCCCCTCCTTGTGCACTACATAGGGAAGGTCGAACAGATCCTCATCTTTGGACCTCGCATGGATTGCACGTTCGAAATCCAGGCGCTCTCCTTCGGGAGAGACCAATTCCAGAGAGGCGACCAGGGACTGGGGACGACCGGCCGGGATGGACAGGCGCAAAGACAACTGATTCTGGCCCACTACCGGCGCCTTCTTGTGGACCACTTCCACGCCGAATTCCACCTGCTGCGGCAGTTGCGCCGGTCCGCAACCCATCGCCGCTGCTACCAGAGCCCATGACGCAGTCGGCCATAGGACCCGGGAAGGATTCTTCATCCTGCTCGGCCGCCTATTCTAGCTTGCAAGACCTCTCCTGGCGCTGCCGCTGACCGAGGTCCGTGAAGCCTGTCGAGGACACCGGGGATGCACGGGGCGCGATGATAATCGACATGGGCAGGGGTTCCAATGCCGGTGCAACCGCCGGATTCCCGCAACCGACGGCAACGACGGTGCGTCTCGACGGCATCCGGGCATTGTGCAGCGAAAGCCTTGGGAAGAAGACTTCTCAAACGTAGCTGGACATCAGAGGCGGGCATGTCTCGAGAAATGGCGGTGGAGCCCGCAGTGAGTTTGAATCACAGATCCCTGGTCAATCCCCACAATCCCTGGCGCGAACTGGTCCCCGGGAGGAAATTCCCCCTCGAAATCCCGGTCCGCATATTGCTTAACATCTTGAAAATGTCGATGCTTAGAGCTGATTGACTAGCGGCGGATCGCCTTAGTATAGAAGTTCCCCGAAAATTTGTCAACCGCTCATCGACCTTGCCGGAGTTGCCCGGAACGCGGATATTCTTGCTTTCTTTTCACATCTCCTCCTTCCGAAAGTAAATCGTGAGCAGCCCCCCGACCCACGATCGGCAGTCCCTTCCGGGCGTAGAGCGCATGCTGGCCATCTCCAGCGGCAAGGGCGGCGTCGGCAAGTCCACCATAAGTGCAAATCTGGCCGTTGCCCTTGCCCGCAGGGGCCTCCGAATCGGACTGGTGGACGCCGACGTATACGGCCCGAATATTCCGGGAATGCTGGGAGTGACGGACAAGCCCGCGGCCGATCGAGAATCAGGGCGCATCCTGCCGGTGGCCGCTTATGGCCTGAAGGTTATCTCCATGGGCCTGCTCATCGACCCGGGCATGCCGGTGATCTGGCGCGGTCCCATGCTGACCAAGATGATGAATCAATTCCTTTTCAACGTGGAGTGGGGCAACATCGATCTGCTGGTGCTCGACCTGCCTCCCGGCACGGGCGACGTGCAGATCACCCTGACCCAGTCAGCTCCGCTCGATGGCGCCGTCATCGTCACCACCCCTTCGAAAATCGCCCTTGCGGACGTTCGGCGGGGTGTCGAGATGTTCCGGCAAAGCGAGATCTCCGTACTCGGCCTCATCGAGAACATGAGCTATTTCAGGTGCACCTCCTGCGATCATCCCACCCCCATCTTCGGTTCCGGAGGCGGCGAGCAGGTAGCGCGGCAATTCGACCTGCCATTCCTCGGCAAGGTGCCGCTGGACAATCAAATGCGCAGCTGTGCCGATGCCGGAACCCCACTCGTCGATCTCTCCCCGGATTGTCCCACCAGCAAGACTCTGTTCCGCATTGCCTCGGAGTTGGCGCACTCTCTGGCGCAGAAATGAGATCGGCGCGCAGCGCCGGGGCCGAAGGCCGGCAACCGGGAGCTTCGCCGTCCCAGGGCGGGCGCCGGAACGCCGGCTGCCCTGCCTGGCCCTATTTCACCGTAAACTCCGCGTGGGCCGAGGCCTGGTTGCCGCTCGCGTCCCGCACCTTCACCACCAGCCGGCGCGGCCCCGGCCCCAGGATCTCTTCGACCTGGTATTTCACGGTTCGAGCGTCCGGATCGTATTCGCTGATCAGCCGGCGGCCATCCAGCTCCATGGAGATGTCCTCCTCTCGCCGGATTCCCGAGCCCCGGTCCTCGATCCAGGCGCGCAACAAGGGCTTTCCTGCCTCGATGGTCGAGCCCGAAGCCGGTTCCAGGCGCTTTATCACCGGCGGTTCCTCATCCGCCAGCAGAGCGTAGCGCGACAGGTTCCGGGTCCAAGCCCCTACTACCCCCTTTTGCAGGTCTATCTCGTTGCCCACGAAGCTCCACCTCCCGCCGCCTCCGTCGCGGTAGATACCCAGCTTCCGGGGATTCCGCATCCCCTCGGGGATGCGCAGTTGGACCAGTATCCTGCGATTGAAAGCCGTCCTGCGGGGCCCGAATTCGTAGCCGACTCCCGCGCTCTTCAGGTGACCCGTGTCCAGCGGCTGGAAGTAGGAAGCCTGGGGGCAGAGCGGCTCGTAGACACTGTTCTCCGGAAAGACGAGGACTGCCCGGCCGCCGTCGAAATCCAGCCTCCCCCTGCCTTCGGGCAGGACGTAGCGCTGATTCAGCACCAGCTCTTCCCCGACCAGGTCGCCATTGCGGCCGCGGGCGGCCACTGCGAGGGTGATCAGCTCTGCACCTCCAAGCTGCAGGGGCACCTCGGCGCTGAACCGGCGAGGGGCCACCTGGCGCGGGACCAATTGGTAGGACCGGCCGCCATCTCGCACCTCTATGAGGGGAGCCCGGGCCAGGACCTGGTCAGTGCCGATGTTCAATTCGACGAAATCCGGATAGGCCCGGCTGGAATGGTCGATCGCGGGTGGGGGTCCGGCATCGGCTTGTGGCAGAGCCCCGATTCCAATGCTCTCCGCACCTGAACCGTCCCGCACCCTCAGGCGCCAGAGTCCCGCCTGGCACGGCAGCAGCCATTCGCTTTTGCCGAGGGCCAGCCGCCGGCGCTCCACTGCAGACCACCGTTCGCCGTCTTCGGAGCAGGACAGATCCGCTTCAAGTCGAAGGTCGTCCGCGTCGTCCACCACCGCCTGCAAGGATTGACCCGCGGCAGATTCAAACAATCGAGCGCTGACAACCGCGGGAGGCGCATTCACCCGCAGCTTCAATCGTGCCCGGCTCCTGTTCCCTGCTGCATCTTCCGATTCAATCACCAGCTCGTGAGTCCCCTTTGGCAGAAATCCGCTTCCCGAGCCCATGCCACAACCCAGCAGCCCATCCTCTCCGGGAGCATGGCTGTAGAAGTTCAGGCGGTTGCCGGGAAACCGGAACAGATTGAAAAATCGTCCTTCCCCCCCCGGCAGCTCCAGGAGCAGGCGATCGAGAAAAATCTGGTGGGTTTCACTGTAGGATACCCGATCATAGGCCGCGGTGAATACGGGGCGGCCGTCCACCTTCAATGATTGACGGTAGGGGGCCAGCTTGTTGGGAGCGGCATCGGCGCGGTCGTAAACCAGCACGTTCACCCCAATCCGTCCATTGGCCGCAAGGATTTCAGCGCCTTCATAGTCCCCCCTGGAAGGGTTCCAGCGCACAGCGGTGGAAACGGGCTCATGGCCGCCGTTCACCTTGCTTTCCATTCCAACCGGCACCAGGCCGAGGCGCTGAATGGTCGGCGCGATGGTGTCCTTCACCTCGAATTCGTCTAAAAGCGGATTGAAGGGGACATTGTTCGGATCGCGGAGTTCCAGGTGCAGATGCGGTGGGCCGGCGCCGCTCGCTCCGCTCCAGGCGATGAGTTCGCCCCGGCGGATGGGGATTTCTCCTTCCCCGAGCCGGAGGTCCACGCTGTAGCGCCCGCTGGCCCGCTGTGCCCGCTTTACGCGCCCGTCGAGCCTGGGTGCGAAACCATCCAGGTGGGCGTAAACCACTATGCGGCCGTCTCCCAATTTTTGATACACTGCCCGGCCGTATCCCCAGGGCGAGGTGCGCAGCCTCCAGACGTAGCCGCTGCCCACGGCCCGCACCTCGTACCCGGTCTTGCCCCAGGTTTTGAGGTCGATGCCGGCATGAAAAGCGGTGGAGCGCGACTCGCCGAAGGTAGAGGACAGTGCCCTTCCCATGCCAAGAGGCCAACTCAATTTCTCGCCCACCGCCTCCGCCGGCGGCGCCAGGCAGGCCAGGAGCATCCACGTCCGCGGACCGGACTGAATCAATTTGACCGCGCTCAAAATGGGCTCAATGAACCGAAGAGGAAGGAGGGGTGAACTCTGCCTGTCCTGCCTTTCAACCGAATTCACGCCAGCCTGCCGTCATAGATGTGCAATCCGATCTCCCGCGCATTGACCGCGACGTAATGCAGAGGCTCCTCGGTCCAGGCACCCGTGTTGAGGTAGCGGCGTCCATCCTGCCTGATTTCCATGGCCGCATGGGTGTGCCCGCAGGTCACGGCCTCGAATCCCTTCTCCCGCGCTACGCGGAGGGCCTCCTCCGCCACGTGCCTGTTCAGAAACTGGTAGAGGAAAGCCCACTTCTTGGCGTACTGGGCAACGTGCATTCTCTGAAATCCCAGGGACATGAGCACGTGGTGAAAGAAACTGAAGAGCTTCTTAAAGACCCTGTGCCTGGGCATGATCTTGTCCAGAGAATTTCCGTGCATGACCAGCAACCGTTGCCCGATCGCCCACTGGTGGGCGAACTTGATCCGGCCTGAGTCCTCCAGGACCACGTCGGCGTCGTGGTTGCCGTAGATCCACACGAGAGGCCGGCGGTGTGACTCCTGGACCAGGCGTTCGAGAACGGCCCGATGCCCGGCACAGAGAGCCGCGGCGGAATCCTCGATGATGTCGCCGTTGAGGATCAACTGAGCCTCGGGCTCCAAACCGTCGAGCCAGGACAGGAACTTCTCCCTGCAGAAAAATTCCGAGCCGAGGTGCAGATCACTGATTATGAATGAATGTTGGGAACCCATTCTTCTTGCCCTGCTCGAGGGGCGTGCCTAAGATAAAAATCATTGTGGAGAATAAAGAACCGCGCCGAGAGATGCGCAAAGAGGACGGGGAGCAGACCCGGCTGCAGGACCTCCTTCACCACCTCGAGCAACTGCTTCCGGACAGCGCTCAGCGCCAGGCCTTCCGCCGCTGCTCGCTGACCCCACCTCCTTCCAGCCTGCGTCTCAACCCACTGATGCCCCCGGCCGCGAATCTGCTGCCTGGGTTGTTGGAGGACGGCGGGCAGGCGCCCTGGTGCGAGCACGCCTTTGATCTGCCCGGCTCCCTCGTCTCCCCCGGGCACACACTCGAGTACGCCCTGGGGGGATTCTACATCCAGGCCAAGGCCGCTACCCTGGCGGTAACGGCCCTGGATCCCCGTCCGGGCGAACGCATTCTCGACCTCGCCGCTTCACCCGGAGGCAAGGCCACCCAGATCGCCGCCGGCATGGAAAACAGCGGACTGCTGGTTGCCAACGAACCCCAGGGCAAACGCATCCCGGGGCTGGTGGGAAATCTCGAGCGATGCGGGGTGGCCAACGCCATCGTGACCAAGGCCCCGGGCACCCTGTTGGCACGCTATTTCCACAATTTCTTCGATCGCATCCTCCTCGACGCTCCCTGCAGCGGCGACGGCATCGTGCGCAAGGACCTCGGCATGTTGCGCTACTGGTCGGTTGCGGACTCCCGGCGCCAGGCCCAGCAGCAAACCGGGCTGCTGAGGGCGGCCTTCCACATGCTGCGCCCAGGCGGTACGATGGTTTACTCAACCTGCTCCCTTTCCCTGGAGGAAAACGAGGACGTGCTTCTGGGGCTGATTAAAAAAAATCCGGACATAACCGAAGTCCTGAAGGTCGAGGGCATCGACCTGGTTCCGCTGCCCTCCGAATTTGCAATGCGCTACCCGACAACCCTGGCCGGCTGCGCCCGGGTCTGGCCTCACCTGCACGACACCGAGGGGGCCTTCGTCGCCCGCATCCGAAAACTGGGAGAGACCGCCTGGACCAGGTGCGACGCCGACAACGGTTCGTGGATTCCCGCCGCGGAGTCCGACCCCGAAGCGGATCGGGCCAGGCGTCATTTGCGAGCTCACTGGAATTTCGAGCCGCCCTGCCCGCCGGGTCAACTCCTCGCGATGGACGGCCGCCACCTTTGCCTTCAGCCCCGCGAAACAGCTGCCTTCAAGCGCCAATTTCCATTCTACGTCAGGGGCGGAATGCGGATCGCCCGCAGCCACAAGGACCACTACTACCTGAGCCAACAAGCCGTCACCATGTGGGGAGGAGAAATGCAGGGGCCGTCTTTGGAGTTGACCTGGCCGCAGGTGCAAACTCTCTTCCGGGGTGAATCGCTGGAACTGAAACAGGGATCACCTTTCAAAGGGGAGGTCCTCTGCCGCCACGGCTGCTGGACCCTGTGCCGCGGCCTGGTGCAATTGGGAGGGCCTACCCTCCTCAAGGCCATGCTGCCGCGCCAACTACTCCGCCCGCAGCTGGCCAAACTGCAAATGTGAACCCCTGCAAACCTGTCCTCATCCTGGCATGAGAAATTTTTTCCCTGCACGCAGGTGAGATCGGATTCCATTCCCCGGCACCCCTGTCCCTGCCCTCGATCCCAGGCACCTTACTCGCCCTGAATCCAACCGGGGTGGGAAATATTTTCAGCTCTGAAGTGCAGATTTTCCTCTTTCCCCGCGCTCTCCCTCCCGGTCCTCGCCTCCACGTCCACATTTTGTGCGACCGATCATCGCCTGCACAACATAATGCCTTCATTATCACGAAAAACCATGTAGTATCACATGGTTCTGCAAAGAGTTTCATTTTTTTAGGTGATTGAAAAACAAGAAGTTAAAGGAATTTGACAGAAACGGGGATCAACTCTGGCACCCTCTTTGCATCCGGAACGGGGAGCAAGGGATCCGGGGGCAAGGTCTCCCTCCTTAACCGTCTGCCACTCCTCACGCAGATGGAGCCCCCGGATCCCCCTTCCATACCTGGGCTGCCCGCCCGTTCCCGGCATCTACCGAAAGCAAAAATCGACGGCACCCTGAAAGCGCGTTTCGGAAGAGTCCGCCCGGACCATCGGAATCCGAAAACCCTCCCGCCTACCCCTTCGATCCTGGCCAACTCGGGAAGAGGTCATGCTCGATCCCTAGAAGGTTGCACACGCGGCCGGCGATGAAATCTCCCAAATCATCGAAGGTTCGAGGCTTCTGATAGAATGCCGGCATGGCGGGCACAATGATTCCACCGGCCTCTGCCACCGTTGCGAGATTGCGCAGCTGGATCAGGTTGAGCGGTGTCTCTCGGGGAACGAGAACGAGGGGACGGCGCTCCTTCAGGGTGACGTCCGCTGCCCGCTCGATCAGGTTGCCTGCGGCGCCGCGGGCAATTCCCGACAGGGTCTTGGCCGAACAGGGGACAACCGCCATGCCGTCGACGGGAACGGAGCCGCTGGCAAGAGTACAGGCGAGATCGTTGAAGCCGTACTCCCGCAACTCCCCCTGCTGAACTTCCCGGCCGTAGAGGCGCACCAGAAACTGCAGTACCGACTCCTGGTCGGGGCGGAACTCCAGTTCCTCGTGCAGCAGAAACCGCCCGTACCTGGAAAGCACCAGGTGGACGGTGTGTCCCAGAACCAGAAGGGCTCGCAAAAGGCGGCCGGCGTAGAGCGCGCCGCTCGCCCCGGTCACGCCGACGATTACCTGTCTGCCACTCATGAAGCCTCTCCGTCGACCTGCGGCGGGGCGAGGGCTTTGCGCCCGGCCTCCAGGGTTTCGATGATCGCATCCACATCATAAACGCACCCGCCCCAGGTTCCGCCGCCGACATTCTGCAGGGCCGCCCAGAGCCGGGTGTCGTCCGGAAGCAGCTCTTCGGGCGCCAGGTCGGAACGCGGGTGACGCCGGGCGAGCAGGCGTTCCCCTTTGGCCGGGCCGAAGACTTCGTCCCCATGCCCGACAAGGTCAATGCGGCCCCGCAAGCGGCCGCGGTCGATTTCGATCTCGATGAGGTCTCCGTCG
This sequence comes from Candidatus Latescibacterota bacterium, assembly GCA_965208105.1. GTDB lineage: Bacteria > Latescibacterota > UBA2968 > UBA8231 > UBA8231. The sequence continues at coordinate 3,424,684 of OZ242318.1, read as the reverse complement.
ACGACCTTGCCTATGGGACCTCCGGCCAGTGCTTCAGGTCCAATGTGGCCGATGCAGGCGCCGGTGGAAATCCCTGAGAACCGCGCGTCGGTGAGCACCGCAACGTGTTTGCCATAGTCCACGTACTTGAGCGCAATGGTGATCTGTGCGATTTCCTCCATTCCAGTGCCGAGGGGACCGCAACTGAGCAGCACCATCACGTCTCCGGCTTTGATCTGGCGGGACTTGAGCGCCGCCATGGCTTCCCGTTCGGTGGCGAAGACCCTGGCCGGGCCCCTGTGCCGATAGATCCCGTCCTCATCCACCACGGTCGGATCGATGGCCGTACTCTTGATTACCGAACCCTCGGGAGCCAAGTTGCCCCTGGGGAAGCAGACGGTGCTGGTCAATCCCCTGCGCCGGGCCCGCTCCAGCCCCATGATCACCTCTTCGCAGGGCACCCCGTCCAGTTCCTCCAACCTTTGCTGGAACTTCCGCCGCCGCTCGGACTGCTCCCACCAATCGAGGTTCGCGCCCAGAGTCCGGCCGCTCGCCGTAAGCACGTCCTCTTGCAGAAGACCCATGCGCCGCAGGTGGAGCATGACCTCGGGGACCCCGCCGGCAAGAAAGACCCGGACAGTCGGGTGAAACAGGGGCCCATTGGGCAGGACGTCCACCAGCCGCGGGACCTGCCGGTTGATCCGGTCCCAGTCCTCCACCATCGGACGCCTCCGGCCGGCGGCATGGGCAATCGCCGGAATGTGAAGGACCAGGTTGGTCGAGCCGCCAAAGGCGGCGTGAACCACCATGGCATTTTGAAACGCGGCATCGGTCAAAATCTGGCTGGAAGCAACGCCTGCAGCCTCCAATTCCATCAGCGCGCGTCCGGACCGAACCGCCATATCGAGCCAGACTGCCTGGCCGGAGGGTGCCAGGGCGGAGTGGGGAAGGCTCAACCCCAGGGCCTCGGCCACAACCTGGGAAGTGGCCGCCGTTCCCAGGAACTGGCAGCCCCCGCCGGCGGTAGCGCAAGCCCGGCAGCCCAGGTCGTTTACTTCATCCAGGGTCATTTCCCCATGGGCAAGGCGCATGCCCACGGATTGAATCTTGCCCGCATCCTCTCCATGCTCCGGGGGGAGGGTAACTCCGCCGGGCACCACGATCACGGGGAGTTCACGCATCCCGGCCAGGGCGATCATCACGGCTGGAAGCCCCTTGTCGCATGTGCCCACCCCCATGACGCCCTTGCGAGTCGGCAAGGAGCGGACGAGGCGACGCAGTACCGTGGCCGCATCGTTGCGGTAGGGCAGGCTGTCGAACATGCCGGCCGTCCCCTGGGTGCGCCCGTCGCAGGGATCGGAGCAATACCCGGCATAGGGAATCCCGCCCCTGCGGTGGATCTCCTCGGCTGCCGCTTCCACGAGCAGGCCTACCTCCCAGTGGCCCGTGTGATAGCCCAGGGCGATAGGCCGGCCATCCGCTGCCCGCAGGCCGCCCAGGGTACTGAGGATCAGGAATTCCCTGCGGCCAAGCTCGGAAGGATTCCAGCCCATGCCGGCGTTCTGGCTGTACGCAAAGATATGGCCGCTGGGCGAGTTGACGACCTCTTCGGCCTGCAACGGCAATTTCCCCTGGGGACCCGGGGCTTTGGTGCGAGTCGAAAAGATGGACTCGTCTTCAGAGTCGAGGATCGGGCCAAACCCTCCCCGGCGATCGCTGTCTTTGCTCATTTCTCCGGCATTCCCTCGGATTTGTTTCAGTTCAATCGAGTTGTAAGAGAGTCCATGGGTCGCCCAGTATCACCAGGTCCGCCAGGGTGAAGGCAAGGTAGACGGTACTGACTGTGCTGTTCATGGTGAGAAAGGCCATTCCCACCCGGGACATGTCCCGGGGGCTCACCAGGCGATGCTCATACACGAGAAGTCCGGCGATGACCGCGATGCCGAAAAAGTAGAGCGCGTGCAACTGTGCCACCAGCCCCACGGCCACCAGAAACAGGGTGGCGAGGACGTGAAGAAAGCGCGCAATCCGCAGGGCGGGGGCAATGCCGAACCGCACCGGAATCGAGTGCAGACCAGAGCGCAGATCGAAGTCGCGGTCCATGCAGGCATAGATTACGTCGAACCCGGCAACCCAGGAAAGTACGGCCAGGCCGAGCAGGAAGGGAGCAAGCCCGAAGCCACCCGTAACGGCAATCCAGGCGCCCACGGGCGCCCCCCCCAGACACAAGCCCAGAACCAGATGGGAAGCCCAGGTGAAACGCTTGGTGTAGGAATACAGGAGGAGGACCGCCAGGACCAGAGGCGACAGGTAAAAGCAGAGGGGATTGAGCTCCCGGGCCGCCCAGATCAGGACTCCCCCCGAAAGCAGGACAAATACCGCCACGGCCGGAGGGGAAACAACCCCTCGGGGCAGTTCCCTGTTCCGGGTGCGCGGATTTTCCGCGTCGATACCCCGGTCTACCAATCGGTTGAATCCCATCGCCGCGCTGCGCGCACCGACCATGGCCGCGATGATCCAACCCAGCTGATCGAGCCGGATCCCGACCTGGGCAGCAGCCAGGGCGGCACCGCTGAGGGCGAAGGGCAAGGCAAAGATGCTGTGCGAAAACTTGATCATGCGCCCGTAGACGGCGATCGCGCTCAGTGGGTTCATCATCTATGCACGGACCTCGTCGCTCTCGTAAAATCTGAGTGCCGGCACTGCCTCGATCAGGCCGTGCCGCTGTGCCAGGCGGTAGAACGCGTACAACCCTTCGATTTCGGCTTCCCCGAAATCGAAGGAGATGTTGCCGGTGAGATAGCGCTCGTAGAACCCGGCAGATCTTGCGGAGTCCCGGCTGTACTTGCGGGCGATCGCCGCTGCCTGCTCCTCCCCGGCGAGTCTGGCTTCCTTCAATGCCACGACCTGCCCGGGATTCACAACCCCTCTCCGGCCTGCCCAAAAAGCGAATACGAAAGGCAGCCCCGAAAATTCGGTCCAGACCTGCCCGAGGTCCATGCAGTCCAGGTCGGTGTCGATGAACTGAAATACGGGGTCGCCGATGAGCAGCGCCGCGTCTGCGCTCTCGAGCATGGTCTCGAGTGCAGGCCCTGCTTCCGCAAACTCGGGCGCCAGGCGAAACTTCTCGCGCAGGAGTATGTGCAGAAGGGCCGCCGCGGTCCGCGAACTCGTATCCAGGGCGATGCGCTTCACCCTGCGCAAATCGCCTCGCCAGAACAGCCGCACCGTCAGTACCTCGCCACGGCTGACTATTGCCACATCCGGGACAATGTAATATGGCTCACGGCTGCGCGCGTATTCGATGGAAGGGATCAGTCCCAGGTCGGCGCGTCCGGCCTCAAGATCGGCGGCGCAAACCGAGGGCACGGAATAGCTCAACTCGAAGGCCGGATTGTTTTCGAGGGAAATAGTCAGCGGACGCGAGTTCAAATACGACACCGCCCGCAGGCGGACGCTCACGCAAGGGCCGCCTTTCTCAGCGCCTCCGGGCGCGGAGAGGTGGAGACGAATTCATAGCGGGTATTGCGGCGGCGAGGCTCGTAACCTGCGCCGCGGATGAGCCGCTCCATGGCTTCGAGATCCATCTCGTTGGTGTGGCTTGTGCCGGCGGCGCTCACCACGTTCTCTTCGAGCATGGTGCTGCCGAAGTCATTGACCCCGTAATGCAGACTGACCTGGGCGATCTTGGGGCCCTGGGTGACCCAGGAAGCCTGGATATTGTCGACATTGTCGAGAAAGAGGCGGCTGACGGCAACCGTCCGCAGGTGGTCGTAGCCGGTGGCTTTCAGGCCGTTCCAGCGGTCTTTGTCCGCGGCCAGGGCGGTCTCGTCGGGTTGAAAACTCCAGGTGATGAAGGCGCGGAAACCTCCGGTTTCGTCCTGGAGATCGCGCAGGCGCTGCAGGTGTCCCAAACGCTGGTCAACCGACTCCACATGCCCGTACATCATTGTGGCGGTGGTGCGCATGCCCAGCCCGTGGGCGACGCGGTGAACTTGCAGCCACTCGTCGCTGCGGTCCTTGCGGAAACCGATGATATCCCGCACCTCGTCGTCGAGGATCTCCGCCCCGGCTCCGGGGATGGAGTCGAGGCCCGCCGCGGCCAGGCGCCGGACGGTCTCCTCCAGCGGAAGCCGCGAAATATGGGCGATGTAGATGATCTCGGTGGCCGACAGGCAGTGCAACTGGACCATGGGATAGCGCGTGCTGATGGCCTTCAGCAGTTCCTCGTAGTACTCCAGCCGCAGCTTCGGATTCAGTCCCCCCTGCATGAGGATCTCGCACGACTTCGGCTCGTCGCCTCCGAACAGGACGAGTTCGTCGATCTTGGCGAAGATTTCCTCATGGGAAAGCACATATCCCTCCTCCGACCCGGGGGGACGGTAAAAGGCGCAGAAGTCGCACCTGACCCAGCATACGTTGGTGTAGTTGATGTTGCGTCCCACATTGTAGGTGACCAATGGCTCCGGATGCCTGCTCCGGCGCACCCAACTGGCCATCATCCCCAGCTCGGCGAGATTGGGGTGGTGGTAGAGGCGGCGCGCGTCGTCCAGTTCGAGACGTTCTCCGCGGTAAATCTTATCGGCAATATCCTCGATCATTTCTTCCTTCTTCAGCCCGCAACGGCCCGGGGCAACCCGGGACCGCCGGCAACCAGATTGTACAGGCTGTCCCGTTCCACCGGAACCCGTCCGGCTTCGACGATGCGCTCGAGCAGCTCCGCCTGAGTCAGGCGCTGCCGGGTCTCCTCGTAGCTGCGCCGCGTGATTTCGTAGTCCATGATCGTGCCGTCGATATCGTCTGCCCCGTACCAGAGCGCCGTCTGGGAGATCTCGATGGTGTTCATGATCCAGAAGGTCTTGACGTGAGGAAAATTGTCCAGCATCAGACGCCCGACGGCGATCTCCTTGAGGTCGAGCGCGCCCGTGGGTCCGGGCAAATCCTCCAGCTCGGTGCGTTCCGGATGAAAGGAGAGTGGGATGTAGGCCAAAAATCCACCAGTCTCATCCTGCACCTCGCGCAGGCGGACCAGGTGATAGACCTTTTCCTCGGTGTTCTCGATGTGGCCGTACAGCATGGTGGCATTGGTGGGCAACTTGGCCCGGTGGGCTGCCGCCGCGGTTCGCAGCCATTCCTCCGAGTCGCTCTTGGTCCAGAACAGATCGCCCTGCACCCGCGCGCTGAACACCTCGGCTCCGCCGCCGGGGAGGCTTTCTAGTCCGGCTTCCTTCAGGTCCTCCAGCACCTCTTCCAGGGGTTTTTTGGCAATGCGCTGAATCTGGGCCAACTCGATCATGGTGAACGCCTTCAGATGCGCATCGGGACGGGCTTCCTTCATCGCGCGCAGGACATCGAGGTAATACTCGTACGGCAGCCTGGGATTGACGCCGCCCACCATGTGGATCTCGGTTATGGGGAGGTCGCAGTACTCGGCCAGACGGTCCTGAATCTGTTCCGGGGAGAGAACGTAGCCGCGCTCATCCTTGGGCTTCACGTAGAAGGAACAGAACCTGCAAAGCTTGTTGCAGATATTGGTGTAGTTGATGTGCTGGTTGCGGACGTAGTAGGTCATATTTCCATTGAACCGCTCGCGCACCATATTGGCGAGGTATCCCAGCACCGGCAGTTGGTCGCAGGCGTAGAGCTGCATCCCCTGATCCATGCTGAGACGTCCGCCCTCCCGTATGGTGCGGTGCACTTCGGCCAGTCCAGCCCTGTCGATCTGTTCTTCGAATAGCACGAATAGGCTCCGTATTCCCCCTGGAAACGCGACCACATAATACCTACCGGCCTCACATTAGTCAACCGGCTTCCCGGGCTTCCTGCCCTGGTAAACGGCAGAGATTCCAAGGGTCAAAGGCGTCGTCCTGGTCTCGACGAATCCGGCCCCTTCGAGCAGTTTCTCGAACGCCCACCCCTGGGGAAAAGTATCTACCGATTGCGGCAAGTAGGAATAGGCCCGGCGGTTCCCTGAAACGAGCCCCCCTAAAAGAGGCAGGACCCGCTTGAAATAAAAGCGATAGGCCTGTTTGAACAGGGGAAGTGCCGGCTCTGAAAAATCCAGGACCAGGATCTCTCCTCCCGGTCTGAGCACCCTCCAGGCCTCCTTCATGCCAGTGGGAATATGACCGAAATTTCGAACGCCGAATGCACCCATTACCAGGTCGAAGCTGTTCCCGGCGAAAGGCAGCTCTTCGGCGTCCCCGGCCAGCAGGAATACGGACCCCGCCTGCGGTCGCCTGCCGACCTTTGCCGCGCCAAGCCGCAGCATGCTCATGGAAACGTCCACTCCAAAAACCCGGCGCGGACGCAGTCTGCTCGCCGCAAGAGCGAAATCACCCGTTCCGGTCGCCAGATCCAGAACCTGCCGCGGCCGGGGATGCCGCACCTCGTTCAATGCCCGGCGGCGCCAGTAAATGTCCACGCCTCCGCTGAGCAGGTGGTTCAACAAGTCGTAGCGGCCGGCAATGGCATTGAACATCTCCCGGATCCGCCGCTTGCGTTCCTCTATCCGATCTGCGTCATTCATACGAATCCTTCAAAGATCTGCCAGGCATGACAAAGCGCAAAGTTCAAATTCTCATAGCCGACGACGAGGCCTTTATCCGCAATGGACTGAGGAAAGCCCTGCACAAAACCAAGCTCAAGGCGGAGATGGCCGCGGACGGGCATCAAACCCGCAGGATGATCCGGGAGAAATCCTACGATCTGGTGGTCATGGACCTCGGCCTTCCCGGTCCCGGGGGCATGGAGCTGCTCGAAGAGATCCGCAACTCCGATCCCGATACTCACATAATCGTCCTGACCAAGGACGGCAATATCTCCACCGCCGTGGAGGCCATGAAGAAAGGTGCCTACGACTTCATAGCCAAGCCCCTGGATCTCTCCCACCTGGGCCTGTTGGTCGAGCGCGCCCTGGGCCGCCTCGAGTTGGTCGCCGCCAACCGCCAGCTGCAAAGCCGCCTGGAGAACCGGGACAGTTTTCGCAAAATCGTGCGGCACAGCCCGGCAATGCAGGCTGCGGCGACAACCATCAAGCAGGTGGCCATGTCCGACGTCCCCGTGTTCCTGCGCGGCGAGACCGGGGTGGGCAAGGATTTGATCGCCCGCGCAATTCACGAGCGCAGCAGGAGACGGGACGGCCCCTTCGTGGCGGTGAATTGCGGAGGCTTCCCCCAAGAGCTTTTCGCCAGCGAGCTCTTCGGGCATGTCCGCGGCGCCTTCACCGGAGCTCTCACCGACAAGCCCGGAAGATTCGCCCTGGCCGAAGGCGGCACCCTCTTTCTCGACGAAATCGGCGAGGTGCCCCTGAAGAACCAGGTCGAGTTGTTGCGGGCCCTCGAGAACTCCGAATATCAGCCCGTCGGCGACTCCCATCTCCACCGTGCCGATGTCCGCTTTATCGCCGCGACCAACCGCGACCTGGAAACGGACGTGGACCGGGGCAACTTCCGCGAAGATCTCTACTACCGATTCAACGTGGTGCCCCTCGACATTCCCCCTCTGCGCAAGCGCCATGAAGACATCCCCGTGCTGGTGGAGATCTTCCTCGAGGAGTCATGTCGAGCCCATGGCCAGGCCCTCAAGCAGGTGGCTCCTGAGAGCATGGCGCATTTTCTCCACCACTCCTGGCCGGGCAACGTGCGTGAGCTCCGCAACTTGATCCAGCGCCTGGTGGTCACCTGCCCGAGCAAAACCATCAGACCCGAGCACCTTCCCGGCATCCTTGCCGCAACTGACCAGGCTCTCGGCCAGTTCACCCTCAAACTGGGGACCTCGGTCAGGGAAGCGGAGGCCGAACTCATCCGCCAGACCCTGCACCGGGTCACCTCCAACCGGCGCCGCGCCGCTTCCATCCTCGGAATCAGTCTGCGCTCCCTCCAGTACAAATTGAAGCAGTACGGGATTCACTGAGGCCAATCCACCGGCCTTTCCCCCCGGCTCCGGACCCGGATCCGCCTTCCGCGCTTGCTCCGCCACTTGGGAGGGGCATGCAAATGTTGCATTATTTGCCTTTCTCGAGTCGCCCATGCCCGCCCGGAGACAGCTTGCCAAGTTCCTAACCTATGGCGAGAAAGTAAGTTAAAAAAATAATTCGGTCTCTGGCACCGAATTTGCAGGATTCTTTGCAGAGGGCGCAGAAGGCCACGGAACCCCGGGGTGAAGTCAAAGGTTCTAGAAGATAACCCGAGGAGTTCTAAGGGCCTTTTGAAATCGAGGTCCATTGATCGGGCAGTTCCCGGACAGAAGTGCCCATGGAGATCGCCGGGCTGCAGGGTAAGGTTGAGGAGCCTGTGCAATTTATGCACTTTCTCGAACTTTTATCCGCCAGTGGATCATGGTCAAAATATTTTTACTGCAGCAGGCGGCTGGAGGTAGCAGGTTCCCGCGGCGCCTGGTTTCAAGGCGCTCCTGAGCCTGATGCCGCATGAATGCCCGGGGCAGGCCAGCGGATCCGGCTGGATTGGATTTCCAATCGCCCCGGTACAATCATCGGATGCTGCCTGGCACCAGCGGGCAAGCCTCCGGCGCTGCCGATCTTGATGCAACTTTTGCACTTTGTCTTCACTCCTGTCGATTGCCTCCGGCAGTTGTGAGAGAATGTTCAGGGGAATCGAATCCCTGCTCCGGATGCTTCGGCTGACCTTTGCGGCGAGGCGGGATTCCAGCGCGCTTTTCCGGTTTCCCCTGCCCGAGGCTGATACAGGCTTCGCCGGTTAGCAGCAGCGGATAAAAATTCAAACGAAAGCAGGAAACGAAATGGGGTACGTCATCCAGGAAGCCCTCAATGATGAGGAAAGCACTTTGCGTCTCTACTTCGACGACATCGCCGACTCGAGGCCGCTGTCGCGCGAGCGCGAAGTCGAACTTTCCGCCCGCATCCAGGAGGGCCACAGGGACGCCCGCGACGAACTCGTCCAGGCCAACCTGCGATTCGTCATCGACGTGGCCAAAAACTACCAGAACCGCGGCCTCTCGCTGGCCGACCTGATCAGCGCCGGCAACGTGGGCCTGCTCACCGCCGCCGAGCGCTTCGACGGCACCAAGGGCTACAAGTTCATCTCCTACGCCGTATGGTGGATCAAGCAATCCATCCTCCAGAGCATCGCCGAGCACGCCCGCACCGTGCGCCTGCCCATGAACAAGGTGAGCCTGCTCAAGGACATCTCCAAAACCGCGCGGCGGCTGGGCCAGGGACGCGAAAGCGAGCCCGACGTGGAGGAGATCGCCCAGGAGTTGGACGTGTCGGCCGAGGAGGTGCGGGAGACCCTGCTGAGCGCGCGCACGGTGCGCTCGCTGGACGAGGCCTTCACCGAAGACGACGAGCGCAGCCTGCTCAACATCCTGTCCGACCCTCATCAGGCTTCGCCGGAAACAGAGGTGCTCGGCGATTCGGCCCGGGCTCAGCTGGAGAGTGTGCTGGTCAATCTGGACGAGCGCGAGCTGCGCATCATCCGTCTCTACTTCGGGCTCGATGGCCACGAAGCTCTCACCCTGGAGCGGATAGGCGGCATGATGAGCCTGACCCGGGAGCGCGTGCGCCAGCTCAAGGAGCGCGCCCTGAGCAAGCTACGCCACCCCGCCCGCTACGAGGCGCTGCTGTCCCTGGTCGAGGAATCTCCGGCTTACTGAGGCTGAATCTTCCGCTGAAAGCAATACCGGGGGGAGAGTAGCACTTCTACGGGACCAGGAGGCAGTGGGTCCCTCGACCGGCTATTTCCCACCCAGGCTGCGCGGGAAACTGGAAGAGCGGTTGGCGAGGCGGCAAGGCCTGTACTTCCGTTTTCCAGGCCAGCAGCCCGTTGATATAGTTGCTCTGCAGGCGAGGCCGAGTCACGGCGGTCTGAGGCAAGGCGTGCGACCGAGGGGATTCGATCGGATTCGGAGAGGGGGCGCAACGCCGTATTCGAACGCCAGGGCCGGCCGCAGCCCGGATGGACTTTTTCAGCGGGCTGTCAGTGTCCCGTCGCAGAGACAGGTTGACGAAATTGGCCCGCCGAGGCGCCAGGCTCACAAGGCGCCTGAGCGAGTCGTACCATTGGTGTACGGCGAGTGAAGGCAACGCCGTGAGCCGGGATGGATCGGCGAAAGAATGGCGGCATATTTCTGCGACGGGACCCTAGGGCTCGGACCTCTCCAGCCTTTGCAGCTCGTCTCGAATGGCAGCCGCTCTTTCGAAATCTTCCTCCTCGATTGCAATCTGCAGATCCTTCTGCAATCGTTCCCGGCGGCTCGGCGGCTTGTTGGAAAGCAGTTCCTGCTCCAACTCCTCCAGGCTCTCCTCCGAGCGGGCGCGCTCGACGTGGAATTCCTCGGCGTCCATTTCCGGAAGCCTGTCGATCTTGTCTCGCGCTTCCCTGACGATCTCGAGCGCATCATCGTAGCAGCCTTTCTGGCTGGACTGCATGGCTCGGGCGGTGGCATTGAGGCGCAGAATATAGGGCCACCACCGCTCCAGATTCATTCTGTCCTCTTCCTCTTCCCCATAAGTATTGACAAAGCGGAAGAGGGCCATGTTGCGCTCGGTGTCACGGATCACCCGGTCATAGTCCTGGAGCTGCAGCAGGAAGGAGTAACGCCCGTACACGCGCGTCCCCTCGTCGAACAGCTCCCGGCAGGCCTCCCCGTCCAGGGAGAATCCTTTTTCATCGCCTTTGTGAATCCGGCGGTACTTCTCCAGGGCGCTGCGGAAATAGTCCAGCGCGAAGTCAAATCCATAGGGTTTCTTGCCGTCCGGCCGGCCGTCGAGATTCAATTGCAGTATGCCCTGGAAAGCGCCCTGGTCGATCCGAACCTGCACCTTCTGGACTCCGTCTTCACCCCAGATTTTGCGCACGTTCGCCGTGGGATCGTACTTCCAGGCCTGGAGCACTTTGCTGATGTCCTGATCCATCCTGATCTCCTTCCGGCTGGCCGGTGACCGCGCCTGCGGCGGCCGCGGCGGCGTTCCCAGTTGGAATTCCAACTTGGGCGACAAGATATCTCTTCGGCACGTAAAGTTCAAGCCATTTCTGGACCAATCGCGTTGACAGCCATTGCACCGAATCCTATCATTCCCGGCACGAGGTGAAACGGACCTGAAACAAAACCTGGAGGAGAAAATGGCTCTGCTGCGCCACGTCGCTCTCTGGTGCAAGGACATGGAGAAATCGCGGCGATTCTATGAAGAGGTAATCGGCTGGAAGTTCATAGGATACCGCAGGCACCGCCTGGGCCTCGACATGAGCGACGGCACCAACAACATCACGCTGCTCGCCTATGGGGACCAGGCGGACCGCCCGCTTTTGGAAGAGGGACACGAGTACATTCATCTGGGGGTCCTTGTCGAAGACCTCACGGCAGTTTGGCAACGCCTGCACGAGTGGGGTGCGAAATTTCCCGCAAAGACCGTCAAGGGGCGCCGGGAGATGGACCCGAGCGACTTGCCTTCTCGAGCCTTCAAGGTTTTCGACCCGGACGGCAATATTCTGGATATTACCAGCGATAAGGGGGAGTGGGCAGGCATTGAGACCCGGTAGGACTCCCAAGCCATTCTTTGACAATACTGCAACAACTACCATTTGAAGACCATGACTCTTCCAGTAATGGCCAAAGGTCCCATTTTGTTGTTAACCTATCTTACCATCGCCTGCCGGGGAGACTCTGGACAAGCTGATTTCACACAATAATGAATCTTGTTGCATTTTATACTACAAATTTGTAGATTATTGTATCGCTCTTCCCCCTGGGAATCACTCTCTGGACTCCCCCACACTACTTTTTACAGGTAGAAAGCTCAAGTCCCTTCCCGCTCTTGGCATGAAACTTGCCTGATTTTTTCCTGAGACTGTTCTGAAACGGTTGAATTCCCCGCGAACCGCGTAAAGCGAACTGGTATCTCATGCCTGCAGCTCTGCACTTAGACCACGCCCAGCGCCAGGTTGCCGTGTTGCACGATATAGGGCAGATACTCGGCACCGACATCCTCTTCGAAGAGGCCCTCAGGTCCATTCTCAAACTCCTTTGCGACCGCATGGAGATGGACCTGGGGACCATCAGCCTGCTGGGACAGGAAGAAAACGAAGTGGCCATAGACATTGCCTATGGCCTCTCACGGTCCGAGATAAAACGCGGCCGCTACAAGATAGGCGAGGGAATCACCGGCAAGGTCGTCGAATCGGGCAAACCCGTCATCGTGCCCCGCATCAGCAGCGAACCGCTATTTCTCGACCGCACGGGCGCCCGCAAAAGAACCAAGAAATCCCAGACCTCCTTCATTTGCGTACCCGTAATCCTGCAGCAGAGGGTCATCGGCACCCTCAGCGTCGACACTCCCTACAGGGACGACGACTTGCTGGAGAAAAACGTGCGCCTGCTGTCGATCGTCACGACCATGATCAGCCAGGCGGTGGCAACCCGCAAGGTGGCACGCCAGGAAAAGACCCGTCTGATGGACGAAAACCAGCGGCTGCAGAAAAAGTTGCGCGAACGCTTCCATCCGGCCAACATCATCGGGAATTCCCGCCCCATGCAGGAGGTCTGCGAACTCGTAGGACAGGTTGCCCCGAGCGCGGCCACTGTTCTCCTCCGCGGGGAGAGCGGCACCGGCAAAGAACTGGTAGCCGATGCCCTGCACTACAACAGCTTGCGCGCCAGCGAGCCCTTCGTCAAAGTCCACATAGCCGCTCTCCCCGAAACCTTGATCGAGAGCGAGCTGTTTGGACACGAACGCGGGGCCTTCACCGGAGCTTCGGCGAGCAAGGCGGGACGCTTCGAACGAGCTCACGGCGGCACCATCTTCCTCGATGAAATCGGAGAGTTGAGCCCCGCGGTCCAGGTCAAGCTCCTGCGCGTGCTGCAGAGCCAGGAGGTCGAGCGCCTGGGTGGCTCTGCGCCCATCCCCATCGACGTTCGCATAGTCGCCGCCACCCACGTCAACCTCGAAAAAGCCGTGTCCAACGGCAGGTTCAGGGAGGATCTCTTCTACCGCCTCGATGTGTTTCCGATCTTCCTCCCCCCCCTGAGGGAGCGCAAGTCCGACATCCTGCAGCTGGCGGACAATTTCCTGGAGAAGTACGCCCGCCACCACGGCAAGGAGCTGCGGCGCATCTCCACCCCGGCCATCGACATGATGATGAGCTACCACTGGCCAGGAAATGTGCGCGAACTGGAAAACTGCATTGAACGCGCCGTCATACTCAGCACCGACGGCGTCGTCCACGGCCACCACCTCCCTCCTTCCCTGCAGACCGCAGATGCCACGGGAACGCCCATTTCCGGATCTTTCGAGATGTTGATGGCCTCCTACGAGCGGGAAATTCTCATCGAGGCCCTGAAAAACGCTCGCGGCAACGTGGCCAGAGCGTCCCGCATGCTGGGCACGACGACCCGGATAATCTCCTACCGCACCCAGAAGCTGCAAATTGATCCCAAGCACTACAAAAAGTAGACTGCAAAATTGTTAAAACAACAAATTTGGTTATATTTTTGATATAACTTCCATTTTTGTCGCTCTTTATAAGCTTCCTCCATGGCCCGTTGCATTTCGCATAACCCTTTAATTACCAGCCTCATAACCCCCCTCCCTGGCTTTGGTGCCGCCGCTGGCATAGTCCTTGCTGAAAAATCCCAAGCGCGCACCTTTCACCTCGGGCCTGAAGCAGCAGACCCCATTACCCATCACCCAAGGGAGGGACAAAGATGTTGTTTTTCAAGTTATTGACATTGATTGTGGTCTTTGGAGGAGCCACTCAGGTAGTGGGCGCCGAGATCAAGTCAATGGAGGAGTTCCAGAACACACCACTGGTCTATCCCAAGTTCATAGTAGACAACCTCTGGATATTGATTGCCGCAGCCTTGGTATTTGTCATGCACCTCGGCTTCGCCACCCTCGAATCGGGCCTTACGCGGCAGAAGAATACGGTCAATATCCTCTTCAAAAACCTGTTCATCATCTCCGTTGGTCTGATCACCTACGCCCTGACCGGATTCAACACCATGTACCCGGGCGACTTCAACGGCTTTATCGCCATCGGTGGAACGCTCGGTTTTACCGACCAGGTCGCCAATCTCACCTCCGCCTATGCCGACTATACCTACTGGTCTGACTTTATTTTCCAGGCCATGTTTGCGGCCACCGCCGCCACCATCGTCTCGGGAGCGGTAGCCGAGCGCGTTAAACTCACCAGTTTCATGGTCTATGCCGCTTTGCTGGTCGCCTTCTTCTACCCGATCGCCGGCTCCTGGAAGTGGGGAGGCGGTTGGCTCGACCAACTCGGTTTCTACGATTTCGCCGGGTCCAGCATCGTCCACGCTTTTGGCGGTTTTTCCGCCCTGGCCTGCGTTATCTTCCTGGGACCCCGCAACGGCAAGTACACCGCGGATGGACAGGTCCGACCCATTCTCGGTCACAGTATGCCCCTTGCCACAATCGGAGTGTTCCTGCTCTGGCTGGGATGGTTCGGATTCAACGGCGGCTCGGTTCTCAGCGCGGACCCCGCGGCCGTATCCCTGGTTTTCGCCACCACCTCCCTTGCGGCGGCGGCCGGCTGCCTTGCGGCCATGTTCACCTCGATGGCCTACCTGAAAAAACCCGACATCACCATGGCCCTGAACGGCGTGCTGGCGGGGCTTGTGGGCATTACCGCAGGTGCCGATAGCGTTACCTGGATCGGCGCCATTGCCATCGGTCTCATCAGCGGCATCATAGTTGTCTTCGCCATCGTGGGCATCGACCGCATTAAAATCGACGATCCGGTCGGGGCCATCTCCGTGCACGGAATCTGCGGCGTCTGGGGAACGGTTGCCGTCGGTCTGTTCAGCACCAACGCAGACCATACCTTATTCAAGCAAATTGTCGGAACTCTCTCTATTTCCCTTTTCGCTTTCGCAGCCTCTGCCATCCTGATCCTGCTCATCAAAGCTGCTGTGGGCATTCGCGTCAGCGCGGAGGAAGAGGAGGAAGGCCTCGACGCCGGCGAGCACGGCCAGCCTTCCTATGCGGACTTTCACCCCATCCACAATTGATGCGGCAGGAGGAAAACAATGTACAAGATTGAAGCTTTTTTGCGCCCGGCCGCGCTCGAACAGGTGCAGGACGCCCTGGCTGGTCTGGGCATCGCCGGCATGTCCGTCATCGAAGTACGCGGCTTTGGCCGCCAGCGCGGCCACCGCGAAGTCTACCGGGGTGCCGAGTACCGCGTCGACTTCGTACCCAAGATCAAGATCGAAGTCACCGTCAAGCCGGGCGACCGCGACCAGGCCGTGAGCGCGATCGTCGAGGCGGCCAAGACCGGAAAAGTGGGGGACGGCAAGGTCTTTGTCGTCCCTGTTGAGGAAGCCGTGCGCATCCGCACCGGAGAGACCGGGGAAAGCGCGCTGTGAACGGCTGTAATTTCACTGCTGTCACCACCCGGCCGGGCGGGCATGTTCTCCCGCCCGGCAAGCAAAGGAGGGGAATCTTGACAAAGAAATTCATTTTCCACGCAATCCTGCTGGCCCTTGTCGGCGCCGTTCCGGCCCAGGCCGGTGTAGGCATGGGGGCGGACCTGGTGAGCCGCTACGTCTGGCGCGGCCTGGATTTCGGCGACGGCGTGTCCATCCAGCCCTATCTTTCCTATGGATCCGGATCGGTAGAGATAGGCGCCTGGTCCTCTTGGGGGATCACCGCCAACGGCGCCAACGAGAACGATCTCTACATCACCTATGCAGCCGGGCCACTGGCCATTACCGCGACCGACTACTTCTTCCCCGCCCTCGGCGAGGACGACGGGTTCCTCGACTACAGCGCAACCGGCGCTCACACCATCGAGCTCATGATCTCCTACGCTTCGGGCCCCATCAGCCTGACGGGGGCGGTCAACGTGCTCGAGCCCGAGGATGACGCAGGCGAGAGCCAGAGCTCCATCTACGCCGAGTTGGGATACGATCTGGGCGAGATGGAGGGTATCGGGGTAAGCATTTTCGCCGGTGGGGGCACCGACGACTACATAACCGAAAACGGGCCGATTCCGGTGACCAATGCGGGTGTGTCCATGGCCAAGGGCGACTATTGGGCCTCCTATATAGTCAACCTGGACCGCGAGTCCACCTTTCTCGTATTCGGGAAGAGTTTCTAGTAGCCAGGCTTCTTCAGACTTCCCCAGCGCAGTCGAGATCACCGCAATCTTTCTTGCCCTGCGGCCTCTGTAAACCAAGGTCGGCGCCGCAACTCGGTTGAGTTGCGGCGCCGCCTGTGGTTGTCCTCACCCACTCCATATTTTCAACCAAGGAGCCTTTAGATGGCCAAAGCCAAAGTCAAAGCCAAATCCCGGGCCCGGTCGACCCGGCGCGCCGCCGCGCCCTCGCCCCAATCGGTGGTCGCCATGGTCCGACAGCACCAGGCCCAGATCGTCGACTTCAAGTTCGTCGACTTCCCCGGCACCTGGCAGCACTTCTCCATTCCCGCCGCCGCTCTCAGCGCCGACATGTTTCACGAGGGCTTGGGCTTCGACGGCTCCTCCATTCGCGGCTGGCAGTCCATCCACGAGTCCGACATGCTCGTCATGCCCGATCCGGCCACCGCCTTCATGGACCCCTTCACCGAGGTGCCCACCCTTTCCCTGATCTGCAACATCGTCGATCCCATCACCCAGCAGGACTACGGCCGCGACCCGCGCGGGGTGGCGCGCCGGGCCCAGGCCTATCTGCAGGCCAGCGGCCTGGCCGACACCGCCTACTTCGGACCCGAGGCCGAGTTCTACATCTTCGACGACATCCGCTTCGACCAGAACAGCCACCAGGGCTACTACTTCATCGACTCCAAGGAAGGGCGCTGGAACTCGGGGGCCGAGGAAAACCCCAACCTGGGCTACAAGCCCGACTACAAGGGCGGCTACTTCCCGGTGCCGCCCCACGACACCCTGCAGGACCTGCGCTCGGAGATGATTCTGACCATGATCGCCTGCGGCGTGGAGGTGGAGGTGCACCACCACGAGGTGGGCACGGCGGGCCAGGGCGAGATCGACATCAAGTATTGTCCCCTGGTCACCTGCGGCGACCGCATGATGCTCTACAAGTATATCGTCAAGAACGTGGCGCGCCGGCACGACAAGACGGCCACCTTCATGCCCAAGCCCCTGTTCGAGGACAACGGCACCGGGATGCACGCCCACCAGAGTCTGTGGAAGCGCGGCCGGCCGCTGTTTGCCGGGTCGGGCTACGCCGGGCTGAGCGAGACCGCGCTGTATTACATCGGCGGCCTGTTGCACCACGCCCCCTCCATTCTGGCCTTCACCAACCCGACGACCAACTCCTACCGCCGCCTGGTGCCCGGCTACGAGGCGCCGGTGAACCTGGCCTATTCGCAGCGCAACCGCAGCGCGGCGGTGCGCATTCCCATGTATTCGGCCTCCCCGGCGGCCAAGCGCGTGGAGTTTCGCTGTCCCGACCCCAGTTGCAATCTGTATCTGGGCATGACGGCGATGCTGATGGCGGGTCTGGACGGCATCGAGCAGCGCATCGACCCGGGGGAGCCGATGGACAAGGACATCTACGACCTGGAGGCCGAGGAGCGCGCCTCGGTGCCCTTGACCCCGGGCACGTTGGAGGAAGCGCTGGCGGCGCTGGAAGCCGACCACGACTACCTGCTCAAGGGGGACGTGTTCACCGAGGAGGTGATCCAGGCGTGGATCGACTACAAGCGCGAGGAGGAGGCCGAGGCGGTGCGCCTGCGGCCCCATCCCCACGAGTTTGCCCTCTACTTCGATATCTAGCGCAGGAAACTCCTGAGCATCCGTGCGGGGGCTGGAGACGGTGTCTTCGGCCCCCGCGCCTGTGCACGCAAGGCTGGAGGGGGCGGCCGAATTCAGGCGGGATTGCGCTAGCAGGCACTGGGGCGACTCCTGGACCTCGAGGATCTCTGGACGGATCCACGGCGCAGCCGGGACCGGGGAATGGGGTTCACCGCTCCTGGTTGCAGCCGGTTGCAGCCAGATGGGATTCGATTTAAAATACTGCAGCCGAATGATCCCGGCGCCAGGAGATGCGTTGGCGCGAAACGCCTTTCCTTCGGGTCCGTCTTTCATCCGCCACAGGACTCAACAGGACCTGGACTTGGCCCCAACTCTCACCATCGGCAGCCGCGGCAGTCAACTCGCTCTGGTCCAGAGCAACTTTGTCCGCCGCCTGCTCCGGCAGCAATTCTCCTCCCTTCGCATCGAGGTTGAGGTCATCAAGACCCGGGGCGATTCAACCAAGGGCTCCTTGCGCGATACCGGCGCCCGGGGAGTCTTCACAGGCGAAATCGAAACCGCCCTCCTCGACGCCCGCATCGACCTCGCAGTTCACAGCCTCAAGGACCTGCCAACCCGGTTCCACGACGATCTGACCCTGGTCGCCACCCCGGTGCGCGAAGACGTGCGCGACGTCCTGGTCAGCCGGGAAGACCGTGACCTGGCGGGCTTGCCCGAGGGCGCCCTCATCGGCACTGGAAGCCTGCGCCGTCAGGCCCAGCTTCTTTCCCTGCGCCCCGACCTGCGTTTCACCTGCATACGCGGCAATATCGACACCCGCATGCGCAACACCAGGGAGGGCGGGTGCGACGCGGTCGTCCTCGCCGCCGCCGGACTTCATCGCCTCGAACAGCACAGCGAAATCAGCGCCTACCTGGAAACCCGGGAGATGCTTCCGGCAGCGGGCCAGGCGGCCCTCGGCCTGCAGATGAAGCGCGACCACCCACTCCTGTCCTGGGTGGAATCGGTGAATCACCCTCCGACCTTTGCCGCCGTCGCGGCCGAGCGCAGTCTCCTCAAGCACCTGGGCGGAGGCTGCAGGGCGCCCATCGCAGCCTGGGCCCGTCAGGCGGGAAATTCCATTCTTCTCGAAGGCCTCGTGGCCCGGCCCGATGGCACCGATCTCGTGCGCGCAACCTCGAGCACCGGCCCGGAAGCGGCCCACCGTCTCGGCGCCGAGGTGGCCTCCAAACTCCGCGGCCTGGGCGCCGATGCCATCCTGCAGGATCCGGCGGTCCGGTTCCCATGAACGCACTGGAGCTGACTCCGGGACACGTCTACATCGTCGGTGCGGGACCCGGCGATCCCGGACTCATCACCCTGAAGGGAGCCCGCTGCCTCGAAGCAGCCGACGTGGTCCTCTACGACGAAATTCTGGACCGACGCCTCCTCGACCTTGCCCGGCCCGGCTGCGAGAAGATCTACGTGGGAAAGCGCGGGGGTCAAAAGAGCCACACCCAGGAGGAAATCAACGGCCTGCTCATCCGGCACGCCCGCGGGGGCCGGAGCGTCGTCCGCCTCAAGGGTGGCGACCCCCTCATCTTCGGGCGGGGCAGCGAGGAAGCCCTGCTCCTGAAAAAAGCGGGCATTCCCTTCGAGATCGTCTCGGGAGTCTCGGCCGCCGCGGGCGCCCTGGCCTACGCCGGAATTCCGCTCACCCACCGAGGCCTGGCCGCCGCGGCCGTTCTCGTCACCGGGCACGAAGACCCGGCCAAATCCGCAGCAACCGCGGACTGGCCTCTCCTCGCCCGACTCGACAGCACTCTGGTAATCTTCATGGGTGCCCGCAAGCTCGACGAGATCAGCGCGACCCTGCTGCAACACGGCCGCTCTCCCGACACTCCGGCCGCTGCCATCGAATGGGGCACCTGGCCGCACCAGCGCACCCTGATTTCATCCCTGAAGCGCATCGCCGGGGAAGCACACCGGCAAAACATTCAGTCCCCCGCCCTCATCGTGGTGGGCGATGTCGTGAGCCTGCGCTCCCATCTCAACTGGTTCGAGGACAAGGCCCTCTTCGGGCGCCGCGTCCTCATCACCCGCAGCCGCGAGCAAGCCGGCAGTCTCCAGCTTCTCCTCGAGGCCGAAGCCGCAGAGGTCTCGGCGATGCCCCTCCTCGACATTCAGCCTCCAGAGGATTGGGCCGAGCTGGACAAGTGCATAGCGGAACTGCAGCGGTTTCACTGGCTCGTCTTCACCAGCCCCAACAGCGTCAACTTCTTTTTCGGGCGCCTGCGCCGGCTGAACCGGGACTCCCGCGCCCTAGGCGCCGCCTCGGTGGCCGCCGTGGGGCTGTCCACCGCCGCTCATCTCCGCGATCAGGGCATCGAGCCCGACCTCATCCCCACCCGGCACTCCCAGGATGGCCTGGTCGAAGCTTTCGCCTCCGTCCAGGTTGAAGAATGCAACGTCCTCATGCCCGGCTCCTCCATAGGACGCGCTCTCCTGGCCACCGAACTGGAGCGCCGCGGTGCCCGCGTCCGCCGCGTCACCGCCTACCGGAACCGTCCCCCCGACCCCGGCGAGGTCGAATTGCCGGCGGCCCTGGTCGAAGGAAATATCGATCTCATCGTCTTTGTCAGCCCTTCCAGTGTGCACAATTTCCGCAAAGTCCTGGGTGCCGGGCGCAGCCAGGCCATCCTGGCAAAGAGCACCATTGCCTCGATCGGCCCAACCACCACCAGGGCCATTCTCGACCTGGGTCTGGAAACGCACATCCAGCCTGAGGAGAGCAGCATCCCGGCCCTGGTCCGCTCGATCTGCAACCACTACCGCGGCCGGCGACCATGACCGGCCAAACCTACCCCGCGGGCAAACTCCCCCACGAGGTCCTCGCCCGCCTCATCCGCAGCTACACCCACCTCCACCCCGACCTGGTAGTTCCTTCCGGGGTGGGGGAGGACGCCGCCGTCATCGACCTGGGGGACCGCTACCTGGTGGCCAAGACCGACCCCATTACCTTCGCCTCCGACGCCATCGGCTGGTACGCGGTCAACGTAAACGCAAACGATATCGCGGCCATGGGCGGGCGTCCAAGGTTCTTCCTGTCTACCATTCTGCTTCCGCAAGAGCAGGCCACACCCGCTCTGATCGAGTCCATCTTCCGCTCCATCCACGCCGCCGCCGGGCAGCTGGACATTGCCGTCTGCGGCGGACACACCGAAATCACCGCCGGCATCGACCGCCCCATCGTAGTGGGCCAGATGCTCGGCGAGGTCGAACCCGGCAACCTGGTGCGCTCCTCCGGCCTGCGGCCCGGTGACGCCCTGCTCCTGACAAAGGGCCTGGCCATAGAGGCCACCGCCATCATAGCGCGGGAAAAACGCGCTGAACTACTGCGGCAAGGGCATGCGGCCGGCTTTCTCGACCTGTGCTCGCGCTACCTCGAAAACCCGGGAATCAGTGTCGTGCGCGACGCTGCAATCGCCTGCCGGGCAGGCCAGGTCCACGCCATGCACGACCCCACCGAAGGCGGCGTAGCCACCGCTCTGACCGAACTGGCAACCGCCTCCGATGTCGGCCTGGAGATCGATGCCCACGCTCTCCGCATTTCCCCCGAGTCCGCGCGCCTCTGCAGCGCCTTCGATCTGGACCCTCTCGGCGTCATTTCCTCGGGGGCCCTGCTGATCGGATGCCCCGAGGACAGCGCCCCGCCAGTTGTCGCGGCCCTGGAAAAGGAGGGGATCCACGCCTGCCGCATCGGCACTGTTCGCGAATCCCGCTT
Source organism: Candidatus Latescibacterota bacterium (assembly GCA_965208105.1). Lineage (GTDB taxonomy): Bacteria > Latescibacterota > UBA2968 > UBA8231 > UBA8231. The sequence goes on along the minus strand of OZ242318.1, from coordinate 3,403,231 downwards.
CGGCCTGCAACTGCGCAGGGATGGCCGGCTGATCCCCCTGCCGCAATTCGCCGCCGACGAAATGACCCGGCTCTTCCCGAACTAGGCATGTTCAAGGCGCTTTTCTTCGACATGGACGGCACGATCACCTGCCCTCACATCGACTGGAAAGATCTGCGCGACCGCATCGACATCCCCGAAGGCGCGCAAATCATCGGCTACATAGACAGCCTTCCAATGCACGAGCGGGAGCGGGCCCACGCAATCCTCGAAGCCGCCGAACAAGAGGCCGCCCGCCAGGCCATCCTCAATCCCGGCGCCGCCGAGCTTTTCGAAAACCTGCGGCCGCGCTCGCTGAAACTGGCCTTGATCACCAACAACAACCGGCGCGCCATGAATGCGGTAGTCGAAAAGTTCAATCTGCACTTCGACCTTCTCCTGAGCCGCGAGGACGCCCTCCTCAAGCCCGCCCCCGACCTGATTCTCCTTGCCCTCGAAAAGCTCGGATTGGCTCCGCCAGAAGCCTGCTTCATCGGAGACAGCCTCTATGACCGCATGGCGAGCCGGGAGGCCGGCGTCGCCTACATCCACCTGTCCCACGACCCCCTCGAACCGGTCGACGGACCCATCATTCACTCGCTGTCCGAACTGTTGCCCCACCTCGGTCTGTAAGCATTCCCCCGGCCCGTTTCTCCCCATGATCCATTGGGGGCCATTTCAACTTGACCCTCCGACCCGCATGGATATATCTTTCTCCCTTCACACCAACTCAACTGACGTCAGGCAATGGCCTCCCGAACCACCTTCCACCAACGCATCCCCACGCACCTGGTATACGGCCCCGGCTCCGCTTCCCGTCTACCCAGGTTTCTGTCCGGCCACAAGGTCCTGGTGGTCACCGACAAGGGCCTGAGCAGCGCGGGCATCGTCGACCACGTCGCCTCCATCCTGCAGAAGGCAGGAATCGACCACGCGGTCTACGCCGGAGTCCTCGGCAATCCTCCGGCCCGCTGCGTCAACGCCGGCCATCGTCTCTACACCAGGGAAAAGTGCACCGCCCTTCTCGGACTCGGCGGCGGGAGTTCCATGGACGTGGCCAAGATGATCGGCATTGTGGCCACCAACGGCGGCCGCATCGAGGACTACCTCGGCGCCCAATACGGCAACGACAAGATCGAGCGCGACCTTCCTTTTCTCGTCTGTGCCCCCACCACCTACGGCACCGGCAGCGAAGTCACTCCCTTCGCCGTCCTCAGCAACGCCAGAAGCCGCACCAAGGACCCGGTGATAAGCTGGAAGATCGCGCCCTCGGTGGGCATTCTCGACGCGGAGCTGGCCCTGGCCCTGCCCGCAGAGGTGGGCGCGCCCACCGGAATGGACGCCCTGACCCACGCCCTTGAATCCTACGTCAACCTCCTGTCCACTCCCATCACCGAGGCCACCGCCCTGGGGGCCATGCGCTTGATCGGCGCCAACCTGCGCCGGGCATGCGCCAACGACCACGAACTCGAAGCGACCCAGAACATGCTCATCGCCAGCGCCATGGCCGGGCTGGCCTTCTCCCAGACCCGCCTGGGCAACGTGCACGCCATGTCGCATCCGGTGGGCGGCCACTTCGGCGTGCACCACGGCCTCGCCAACGCCATCCTCCTGCCCTACGTCGTCGAGTACAACCTTTCCTCGCGCCTCGAAAAGTTCGCCGATATCGCCGCCGCCCTCGGAGTCGACACGGCCGAACTGCGCAGCTACGAAGCGGCGCACGCGGCCATCGACGCCATCCTGGAGCTCAACCAGGACTTCGGCATCCCTGCCAGGCTGGCCGCCGCGGGAGTCAAGGCCGGATCCATCGGCGCCATGGCCCGCGACGCCATGAAGAGCGGCAACGTGGAGGTCAACCCGCGCAAGACCACCCGGAAAGACCTGGAAGGGATCTTCAAAAAGGCCATTTGACCATGCTTCCTGTAACAAATCTCGAATCTTTCCTATATTTCCGTGGCAAAAGGCGGGCGGGGCAACCCGCTGCAGGGGATTCGCCCGAGGCCGCCATATCGCCAGACTAGCGCAATGAAGCACTTTTTGACATTTATTCGCCATCCACTACCCAGGAGACCCTCATGTCCTATCCGCGAATGATGCGGGTGCGCCAGCATTTCGACGCTCCCCAACTGGATGACATAGCCGGTGCCGTCCGCCAGGAAGTAGCCGCGCTCAACCTCTCTTCCAAGGTCAGGCCCGGGGAAACCGCGGCCATTACCGTGGGCAGCAGGGGCGTCGCCAATATCGCCCTGATCATCAAAACCCTGGTAGAAGAGTTCAAGGCCCTGGGCCTCGAACCATTCCTGGTCCCCTCCATGGGCAGCCACGGGGGCGGCAGCGCCGAAGGCCAGCGCGCCATCATTGAAGGCTACGGCGTCACCGAAGACTACACCGGGGCCCCCATCCGCTCCAGCATGGAGACAGTCCAGGTAGGCGCCATCGACGAGGGAGTACCCGTATTCTTCGACAAACATGCATCGGAAGCGGACCACGTAGTGGTTGTCGGCCGCATCAAGCCGCACACGGGCTTCGTCGGAGAGATCGAGAGCGGACTCCACAAGATGATGCTCATCGGCCTCGGCAAACACCGGGGCGCCTCCCTCTACCACCGCGCCATAGTCAACTACAGCTTCGACCGCATCATCCGCGCCGTGGGTCGGACGGTGATCGAAAAGTGCGGCGTGCTCATGGGGTTGGGCATCGTGGAAAACCCCTACGACAAGACCGCCCTTGTCAAAGGCGTGGCGCCCGAGGAGTTTGCCGAGCGCGAAAAGGAACTCCTCATACTGGCCAAGAGGTGGATGCCGACCCTGCCCTTCGAGCGCATCGACCTTCTCATCGTCGACCAGATCGGCAAGAACATCAGCGGCTCCGGCATGGACACCAACGTCATCGGACGCAAGTTCCTCGACCACTGCGCCGCCGAGAAGGAGCTCCCCAAGGTTACCCGCATCTTCGTCCGCGACCTCACCGAGGAAACCCATGGCAATGCCTCGGGCCTGGGCACGGCGGAGTTCACCCACAAGCGCGTCGTCGACAAGATGGACAGGGAAACCACCTACGTGAACGTCATCACCGGCGGCCATCCCCCTTCGGGCGCCATCCCGCTCTACTGCGACACCGACCGCAGGGTTATCGAACTCGCCCTGCAGACCGTAGGCCTCGTAGAGCCGGAGGACACCAGGGTGGTGCGGATCCACAACACTCTCGACGTTGCCGAAATCCTGGCCTCCGAGGCCTATTCCGCGGAGGTGGAGAAACGTCCTGATCTGACCGTGGTCGACCCTCCCGGAGAGATGGCCTTCGACCGGAACGGAGACCTCCTGCCCTTCTGATCGGGGGGCCTCCAGATGATCTTTCATCCCGCCCGCGGCCACGCCGCGGGTGCTGACTGCTCTGCCCCGCCGCCCAAGGTCCGGGAGGGGGCCGTCGGCCCGTGAGCTTCGACAGGGCCTTCTCCCGTTTTCCCAGGCTCGAAACCAGCCGCCTGGTTCTGCGCGCCATAGAGCAGAGAGACTGCGCCGATCTCTACCATCACTTCGCCACCCTGCGCTCCTCGCCTCACTGGAATCTACAGCACCGCAACCTGGGGGAGGCCGGCAGGCACATCGAGATCATACGCGCGCAATACATGGAGAAGCGCATCCTCTGGTGGGCCCTCGCCACCAAGGAGGAAGACAGGGTAATCGGCTCCTGCTCTCTGTTCGACTTCGCGGGGAAATCCAGGGCCGAAATCGGCTACTGGCTCTCGAGAGAATTCCAGGGCGGGGGAATGGCCACCGAAGCGGTGCGGGAGGTTGTGAAGTACGGCCTCGCCACCATGCGGCTTCACCGCATACAGGCAGCCTGCCATCCCCACAACCTCGCCGCCGTCAAAGTGGCGAAGAAGGCAGGGTTTCAGGAGGAGGGAATCCTCAGGGAATACGAGCCGGGCAGGGACGGCTGGAGCGACAGCCTCGTCCTCGCCGTCCTGAAGGCGGAATGGGAGGAAGAGCACCGGTCCTCTCCCTGAAGCGGCCAGCGAGCGTGGACTTCAATCAAACCACCGGAGGAAAACATGAAACATGCAGAGGGTCCTGTGCGCGTCGGACAGATCGGTTGCGGCCATTGGGCCCGCCATGCCTGGGTGCCGAACATCATCGCCTGCCCCGACGCCGAAATGGTCGCCCTGTGCGACGTGGACCCGACGCGCGCCGAAGCACTTGCCGCGGAATTCTACGACGCGCACGACAGGAAGCCGCGCCCCGCCATCTACAGCGACTACAGGAAAATGATCGCCGCGGAATCCCTCGACATGGCCATAGCGGGAACCCTAGCCCAGGCGCGGCCCGAAAGCACCATCGCCGCCCTCCAGGCCGGCCTCCACGTGCTGGCCGCCAAGCCCATGGCACCCTCCCTGGCCGAGGCGGAAGCGATGATCGAGGCCTCCGAGAAGGCGGACCGGCTACTCATGGTGGGGTACAACTACCGCTTTCGCGACGACGCCGGGGTGGTGCACCGATTCATCCGCGATGGCGGCATCGGCAAACCCCTGTTCGCCTGTGCCAGAGCTCATTCACCGGGCATCCCGAGCTATGCTCCCCACTATGTCCGCTCCATGGCCGGCGGTGGTTCCCTGGCCAGCACCGGAATCCACACCCTCGACCTGGCCGTCTGGTTTCTGGGCAACCCTCCCCTTCTCTCCGCCACTGGGCACGCCAGCTCGCATTTTGCGGAGCTTCCATCCCTGCCCTCCAACCTGGAGAACATCCGCGGCGACTGCGACATCGAAATCATGGCAGTGGGATTTGCCAGCTTTGCCGGGGGGGTCTCCCTGGCGAGCGAGAGCATGTGGATGAGCCCCGGCCAGATCAACAAGATGAACGTGGAGGTCTGGGGAAGCAGAGGTTATGCCGGCCTCTCGCCGTTGCGGCTGCTGACCTGGGAGAACGGCGATTTCGTCGACAAGACCGAGGCGGTGGCACCGGGGCTCGCGGCCTCGTTCCGCGACACCAGGGTGCGCATGCAGCGCGAAATATTCCACTTCGTCGACTGCGTCATCGGCCGCGCCGAGCCATTGATCACCACCGGGGAGATGTGGACGGACCAGGCAATCATGGAGGGGATCTACAACGGCAGCCGACAATTCCAGCCCGGCGGCACCGCCTGACGCGGCCCGGCCGGGATCAGCCCGGCTCCGCCGACTCCACCCCGCGTCCGGCGACCCAGTCCGGCGCCGTGAAGAGGCTGCTGACCGATTCTCCGTGGTGAATCCTGCGAATCGCCTCGCCCAGGAGCGGCGAGACCGACAGGGTGGTGAGCTTGGGATGGCAGCGGGCATCCGGGGACAGGGGAACGGTATCGGTCGCCAGCAGCTCCCGTACTTCGGAGATGGAGCCGAAGCGCTCTATGGCATTCCCCGTAAACAGGCCGTGGGTGCAGGACACGGTTATGCGGCTGACGCCGCGCTCGCGCAGACGGTCGATCAGCTCCACCTGTGTCCCCCCCGTAGCGATCTCGTCGTCGAGGACGATCACGCTCCTCCCCTCCACATCACCTACTATTGCGTCGATCACGACCTTCTTGTCGCTGATGCGGCGTTTGCTGCCGGCCGCTACCGGAACGTTGAGCAGCCTGGCGAAATGCGCCGCCTCCTTGGCGCGCCCGAGATCGGGTGAAACGACCACTGTCCCCTGAAGGTCCTTGCCCTGAAAATGGCTTGCCAGCACGTGCAGGGCATTGAGGTGGTCGACGGGAATGTTGAAGAACCCGTGCACCTGTGGCGCGTGCAGGGTCATGGTAAGCACCCGGTTGGCGCCGGCGGCGTCGATCAGGTCCGCCACCAGCCGCGCCGCAATGGAAATCCTCGGCGCGTCTTTCTTATCCGAGCGGGCGTATCCGTAGTAGGGAATTACCGCGGTGGTGCGGGCGGCCGATGCGCCGCGGGCGGCGTCCAGCATCTGCAGGAGCTCCATCAGGTGGTCGTGAACCGGTGGAACCAGGGGCTGAATCAGGAAGACGTCGGCCTCCCGGCAGTTGGCGTCCAGCTGCACCTGAATGCAGTCGTTGCTGAAACGGTTGATCGTGCTGCGGCTGAGAGGGACTCCCAGGTGCCCGCAGATATCCTCCGCCAGTTGCCGGTGCGCGTTGCCGCTGAAGACCACAATGTCGCGCATTGACCGTCCTTTCGTCTCGAATCTGGGCGCCATTGACCACCTGTGCCTGTCCGCTTGCCGACCTCCCATGGACCCATTCCCCGGGGGGTCAGACCCCCTGGAAGGAGACCCGGCAACCGAGTGGAGCAATAGAAATTATTAAGCCCCTTTCGGTGGCCGGTCAAGTAGAGACCCCGCCTTTTTCAGCGCCGGTGGAAATCTGCCCCGGACCTGCCCGGAATGGGAGTTCCGTCAAGAGGGGCGGGGGTTTCTCGGCGGTCGGGCTGGGACCTCGCCGGCATGCCCGTCAATCCTGGGCCCGGGCAAACCTGCTGTTTTTTCCCGATGCGTTCACCTCGCCATGAATCACGGCGCAAGGACCCGCCCTCCCCCGCCAGGTTGACACTTTGCCGGGAACCCGTGATATTCACCTGCAGTCTACCGAGTGTTGACGGCCGCTGGAGGAAAGCTACAGCCATGGGCGCACTGCGCGTCTTTCTACTTTGTTTCCTGCTGATCAATCTGGCGGCTCAGGGCGCCTTCGGATGGGCGTGTGCGCCCTGCCGGCTAGAGGTTGCGGAGCAGCCGGCCTGCCACCAGGCCGACCCCCCACCTGCGCCTTCCGCCCTGCAGCAGCAGGGATGTTGCTGCGCGGCCAGTGAGTGCATCTCCGCTCCCGGCCAGGCGCCCCTCCTCGGCTTTGCCGCTTCCGACCAACCGGTCAAGCAGCAGGGAGCCAGGGACTCCGGCTTCCGTCCAGCCCATGCATCCGCTCCTCACCGGCCTGCTCCCATCCCGCCCGGCGGTGCGGACCGCGCCGGTTCCCCGCCGCTCTACCTGCTGCACCATTCCTACCTGATTTAAACCCCTCTTTCCCTGTTCACTCCAGGGGCTGCCCTCCGGGGCCAATGCCCCTGCCTGGTACTACACCTTTCCATCCTTACAGGGAGGAGGCCTTCAATGCAGTACGTTCGTATCGCGTGGTTGCCGGTCTGGCTCTTTCTAACGGCAGCCGCAACGGGTTCGCCTCTCCAGCTCCTTGCCCGGGGAGACCGGCAGGCCGAGGCCGGGCAAGACCTCGTTCTCGAGGGCGATCCGGGGCTGGAAGAATACGTCGCCTACGCCCTGGCAAACAATCCGGGCATCCGGGCGGCCTTCGAGAAATGGCAGGCCCACCTCGAAGGCATCGCCCCGGCCAGGGCCCGGCCCGACCCTCGATTGGCAGCCGGCTATTTTGTCCGCCCCGTGGAGACCAGGGTGGGACCCCAGGAGTGGCGACTGGGCCTTGCCCAGACCTTCCCCTGGTTCGGCCGCCTGGCTCTGCAGGGGAAGATGAGAACCGCGGCTGCCCAGGCCGCCCGGCAGCGCTACGAAGCCGCCCGCCTCGATCTCGTATTCCAGGTCGAAAGCGCCTACTACGAGCTCTACTACCTGGAGCGCGCCATCGCAATCCAGACAAGCAACCTGCAATGGCTCAACTCCCTGGAGAAGGTTGCCCGGGCCAACTACCGCACGGGCCGGGGATCGCAGGCCGACGTGCTCAAGATCCAGATGGAACTCGGCAAGCTGGCGGACGAACTGCAAAGCCTCCGGGACCGCAGGACCCCGGTACGGACACGCTTGAACGCGGCGCTCGACCGGCCCGCGGGGGCCGCCGTTTCCTTCGTCGTCGAACTCCCTCCGGTGCCGCCCCTGCCCGACCAGTTCGTCCTGGAGGGCCATCCGGACCTGCGCGCCCACGACTTTGAAATCGAGCGCTCCCGGGCCGCGGTGGAAAGGGCCCAAAAGGAAGGATATCCCTCCTGGACATTGAGCTTCGACTATATCGCCACCAGCGGGCGGGAGGCCGCCGACCCCGTCGCGGCCGAGGGCAGGGACCCCCTGGTTGCCATGCTCTCGCTGAACCTGCCCCTGGACCGGAGCCAGTACAGGGCCGGAGTGCGGCAGGCGCGGGCGCGGCAGAACGCCGCCGAGCTGGAGCGCAGGGAAATTGAAAACCAGTTGGGCGCTCGTCTGCAGCTTGCCCTCTACCATTGGCACGACAGCCGGCGCAAGATCGACCTCTACCGGGACAGCTTGCTGCCCCGGGCCGAGCAGGCTCTCGACGTGACTCGACAGGCATTTGCCGCCGGCACGGGCTCCTTCCTCGACCTGATCGACGCCCAACGGCTGCGGCTTCAATTCCAACTGGCGCAAGAACGGGCCCTGGCCGACCACGCCCGCCGCCGGGCCGAGATCGACCTCCTCACCGGCGGACGGCTCGCCCCGCCCAATCCGAAATGAAGGATGCTTCCGATGAAATTCCGCTTGAATAGAAAGACGATGAGCTGGATATCGCTCGTGGTGGGTGCAGGGGTCGCGGGGCTGATCGCGGGCTCGGGTCTGAGCAGCCGCGGGACACCTCCGGACGAAGAAATCCCGGCGCAAACCGCCCAGGTCTGGACCTGCTCCATGCACCCGCAGATCCGCCTGCCCAACCGGGGGCAATGCCCGATTTGCGCCATGGACCTCATCCCGGTGGCAATGCCCGGCGCCCGGGACGACCTCGGACCGCGGCAGCTGGAGCTGTCGGAGACGGCGCGGCGCCTGGCCGCTTTGCGGCTGGCGCCGGTGGAACGCCGGCCGGTGCAGGTGGAGACCCGCATGGTGGGCAAGATCTCCTATGACGAAACCAGGCTCAAGTACGTCACCGCCTGGGTGCCCGGACGCATCGACCGGCTCTACGTCGACTACACCGGGGTGGCCGTGGAGCCGGGCGACCACATGGTCTATATCTACAGTCCCGAGCTGCTGGCCGCCCAGCAGGAGTTGATCCAGGCACTTGCGGGAGCCGAGGCACTGGGGCCCGCAGGACTGGCCACGGCCGCCGCGGCCCGGGACAGGCTGCAACTGTGGGGCCTGACCCCCGGCCAGATCGCCGCCATCGAACAGAGCCGGCAGCCCTCCGACCACCTGACCATATACTCACCGGTCGGCGGCACGGTGGTGGACAAGCACGTCAACGAGGGCGCCTACGTGCAGACCGGGACCCGCATCTATACCCTTGCCGACCTGGACAGGGTCTGGCTCGAGCTGGCCGCCTACGAGTCTGACCTGCCCTGGATCCACTACGGCCAGGAAGTGCGGTTTACCACGCCCGCCCATCCCGGGGAGGTTTTCAGCGGCCGGGTCTCCTTCGTCTCTCCGTTCCTAGACGAGCCCACCCGCACGGTCACCGTGCGGGTGGACGTGGACAACACCCGGGCACGGCTCAAACCGGGGTTGTTCGCCCGCGCCGTGGCCTACGCCCAGGTATCGGCCCACGGCCGCGCCGCCGCTCCCTCACTGGCCGGCAAGTGGATCAGCCCGATGCACCCGGAGATCGTGCGGGACGAGCCGGGCTCCTGTCCCGTGTGCGGCATGGACCTGGAGCCGGCCGAGGCCCTGGGTCTGGCCGGGGAGCCGGCAGCGGTCCAGGATCCGCTGGTGGTTCCCGCTTCGGCCGTGCTGCAGACCGGCGAGCGGGCGGTGGTGTACGTAGCCGTCGCCGGGAAGTCGGGCCTCTACGAGGGCCGCGAAGTGGTCCTGGGACCTCGGGCGGGCGATTTCTACGTGATCCACGAGGGGCTGGCCGCCGGCGAGGAGGTCGTGGTCGAGGGCAACTTCAAGATCGACAGCGCCCTGCAGATTCTAGCGCGCCCCAGCATGATGAACCCCGAGGGCGGCGGCCCTCCCCCGGTCCACCACCACCACGGAGAACACCGGGAGCCTGAGGAGGGAGCCCCCTCTGCCGGCCATGACCAGGAGGGGCACCGGCCATGACCGACTCGACCTCTCTCCTGGAACGGCCACTGCGTTTCTTCATCGAGAACAAGCTGGTCGTGATTCTGATACTCGCCGCCATCGGCCTGTGGGGGACGATGGTCGCGCCCTTCGATTGGCGCATCGCCGGGTTCCCGCGCGACCCGGTTCCGGTGGATGCCATCCCCGATATCGGCGAGAACCAGCAGATCGTCTCAACCGCGTGGACGGGGCGCTCCCCCCAGGACGTGGAGGACCAGATAACCTACCCCCTGACGGTTGCCCTGCTGGGCGTCCCGGGGGTCAGGACCGTGCGCAGCTACTCCATGTTCGGCCTCTCGAACCTCTACATCATTTTCGACGAGGAGGTCGACTTCTACTGGTCCCGCTCCCGGGTGCTGGAAAAGCTCAACAGCCTGCCCCCCGGGACCCTGCCCGCCGAGGTGCAGCCGGCCCTGGGGCCCGACGCCACCGCCCTCGGGCAAATCTTCTGGTACACTCTCGAAGGCCGCGACCGGAGCGGGCGTCCCACCGGGGGCTGGGACCTGCACGAGCTGCGTTCCATCCAGGACTGGCAGGTGCGCTACGCCCTGATGGGGGCCCAGGGAGTGAGCGAGGTGGCCTCGGTGGGCGGCTTCGTGCAGGAGTACCAGATCGACGTGGACCCGGACGCCATGCGCGCCTTCGGCGTGTCCATCGAGCAGGTCTTCGATGCGGTGCGCATGGCCAACCGCGACGTGGGCGCCCGCACCATCGAGATAAACCGGGTGGAGTACGTCATCCGCGGCGTCGGATTCGTCAAGAGCCAGAAGGATATCGAAAATGCGGTGGTCGCCGCCCGCGACCATGTGCCGGTCTACGTGAAAAACGTCGCCACCGTGGCCAGGGGTCCTGCCCTGCGGCGCGGCGCTCTCGACAAGGAAGGGGCCGAGGCCGTGGGTGGAGTCGTGGTGGCGCGATACGGCGCCAATCCGCTCGAGGTAATCGGGAACGTGAAGGACAAGATCGCCGAGATAGCCCCGGGCCTGCCGCGCAAGACCCTCTCCGACGGGCGGACCAGCCAGGTGACGGTGGTTCCGTTCTATGACCGCACCGGGCTGATCGAAGAGACCCTGGGCACCCTCGACAAGGCCCTGGAGGAGGAGATTCTGGTCACCATCGCGGTCATTCTGGTGATGGTCGCCCATTTCCGCAGCGCCGCGCTCATCTCGGGGCTCCTGCCCCTCGCGGTGCTGATGTGCTTCATCGCCATGAGAATCTTCGCGGTGGACGCAAATATCGTCGCCCTTTCCGGAATCGCCATCGCCATCGGCACCATGGTGGATATGGGTGTGGTCCTTTCCGAAAACATTCTACGCCATCTCGAAAGAAGGAGTGAGGACGAGGACGCGCTGGAGGTCGTGCTGCGCGCCGCATCCGAAGTGGGAGGAGCCGTATTGACCGCGGTGGCCACCACCGTAGTGAGCTTTTTACCGGTCTTCGCCATGGAAGGCGCCGAGGGCAAGCTCTTCAAACCCCTTGCATACACCAAGACCTTCGCCCTGGTCGCGGCCATTCTCCTGGCCCTGACCGCTCTGCCCGCCCTCGCCCATCTCCTCTTCGCCCCCGGCCTGCGACGCCTCATGGTACGGCGTTTACTCTACGCGGGACTGACCCTTGCGGGGTTGTCGTCCCTTGCAGTCCTGCCGTGGTGGGCGGCCATTCTCCTGACCGGCACCGGCATTTATCATCTGACCGCGCCATGGATCCCGGAGGCTGTTCGCCGCTGGATGCCGCACCTGGGTATCGGTCTGACCGCCTTGCTGGTGGCCGGGTTCCTCGCAGGCCGCTGGCTGCCCCTCGGGCAGGAGCAGGGCACCCCGCGCAATTTCCTCTTCGTGGTTTTGCTGCTGGGCGGCCTCCTGGGTGCCTTTGCCCTGTTTCAGCGGGCCTACCCTGCAATCCTGCGCTGGTGCCTGGACCACAAGGCGGCGGCCGTGTCGTTTCCGCTCCTGGCGCTGATCTGGGGCGCCTCGGTCTGGCTCGGGTTCGACCGCCTGTTCGGGTGGCTGCCCGTCTCCTCGCGGCCGCTGTCCTTCATGGCCCATCAGTTCCCCGGCCTGGGCAAGGAGTTCATGCCGCCCCTGGACGAGGGTTCCTTTCTATTCATGCCCACCACCATGCCGCACGCCTCCATTGGGGAGGCCCTCGACGTGCTGCAGAAGCAGGACAAGGCCATCAGCGGGCTGCCCGAGGTGGAAACGGTGGTGGGGAAGCTGGGACGCGCCGAAACCGCCCTGGACCCCGCGCCCATCTCAATGTTCGAAACCGTGATCAACTACCGGCCCGAGTACCTGCCCGACGCGCGCGGCCGGCCGGCGACCTTTCGCTTCGAGCCGGATACCCCCGACTGGTTCCGGGCGGAAGACGGAACACCCCTTCCGGCGGCGGACGGACGACCCTACCGGGTACGGGGCCGCTTTGCCCGGGACAGCGAGGGCCGCCTGATCCCCGACTCCGAGGGACGGCCGTTCCGCCTCTGGCGCCCGCCCCTGGACCCGGCGTTGAACGAGGACAGGCGGCCATGGGCGGGCATCCGCGACCCGGACGACATCTGGCAGCAGATCGTCACTGCGGCGGAGCTTCCGGGCACCACCTCGGCACCCAGGCTGCAGCCCATCGCAGCCCGGCTCGTGATGCTGCAAAGCGGCATGAGGGCCCCCATGGGCATCAAAATCAGGGGTCCCGACCTGGAGACCATTGAAGAAGTGGGCCTGCGGATCGAGCAGCTGGTCAAGCAGGTCCCCTCGGTGGAACCCTCGTCGGTCAACGCCGACCGCATAGTCGGCAAGCCCTACCTGGAGATCGCCGTCGACCGCGAGGCCATTGCCCGCTACGGCATTCCCCTGCAGCGGGTGCAGCAGGTCGTCGAGGTGGCCATCGGCGGCCAGCGCATCACGACCACGGTGGAAGGCCGGGAGCGCTATCCGGTCCGGGTGCGCTACATGCGCGAGCTGCGCGACACCATGGAGTCGCTGGGCCGCATACTGGTGGCCACCCCCGACGGAGCCCAGATCCCCCTGGGGCAGCTGGCGCAGATCCGCTATGTTCGGGGTCCGCAGGTCATCAAGAGCGAGGACACCTTCCTGGTGGGCTATGTGCTGTTCGACAAGAAGGAGGGCTACGCCGAGGTGGACGTGGTGGAAGCATGCCGGGCCGAGCTGGAGGCCAGAATCTCGGGCGGCGAACTGGACCTGCCGGCCGGAGTCAGCTACGTCTTCGCCGGCAGCTACGAAAACCAGTGCGGGCCCAGGAGCGCCTGCGGGTGGTATTGCCGCTCGCCCTGCTTACTATTTTCTTGATCCTCTACTTTCAGTTCAAAAACGTCCCGGCCACCATGCTGGTCTTCTCGGGCATCCTGGTGGCCTGGTCCGGAGGCTTCATCATGATCTGGCTCTATGGCCAGGATTGGTTTCTGGACTTTTCGGTGTTCGGCACCTCCATGCGCGCCCTGTTCCAGGTCGAGCCGATAAATCTGAGCGTGGCCGTGTGGGTGGGTTTTCTCGCACTTTTCGGAATTGCCTCGGACAACGGCGTCATCACCGCCACCTACCTGCGCCAGATCTTCTCCCGGCAGCAGCCGTCCACCCGGGAGGCCATCCGCCGCGCTGCCCTGGAGGCGGGGGTGCACCGGGTGCGGCCCTGCCTGATGACCGTGGCCACCACAATCCTGGCGCTGCTGCCGGTGCTCACCGCCTCCGGGAGAGGAGCCGATATCATGGTGCCCATGGCCATCCCCACCTTCGGCGGCATGGTCCTAACCGTGTTCACCATGCAGATGGTTCCGGTGCTCTACTGCGCCGTCGAGGAGCAGAAGCTGCGCTGGCGGGAAGCCTGGCGCCGTGCTTGAAAAAACGACCGGGGCCAGATGGAACAGGAGACCTGGTAAACGGAAGTGACAGCCTTCGCCGTCGCGCCTCTGCTGACGGCAAACCAACCAAGGAGGAGAACAAGATGAAAAAGTATCTCATAGCCGCCGCGTGCAGTTTGAGCTTTGTCTGGATCGGATGCGGAGAAAGTGCGCAGACAGTACCTCCCGTTCAAAGCGCCGATTTCACCGCCTATATCGCCGTCCAGGAGGCCCTGGCCGGAGACCATCTGGACGAAGCCCGCATGGCCCTGGCGGATCTTCAGGAGCACGGCTCCGAGGAGATTGCGATGCTGGCTTCCCAGGCCGCCGCCGCCGATGAAATTGAAGCCCTCCGCAGCGCCTTCATCGCCATTTCGGATCAAATGGCCAAAGGAGAGATTCCCCAGGGCTACGGCCTTGCATTCTGCCCGATGGCCAACGAAGCCCAGGGGGCCCACTGGATCCAGAAGAAGGGGACCGTGATGAATCCCTACTTCGGCGGGGCCATGCTGCACTGCGGTGTCTTCAAGGACGACGTGGCCGAACAGCCGTGATCCTCGACTCTCATGCCTACTGCTTCGAGCCCCTCGACGGTCCCCGGGGCTACGCCTCCAGCGAGGAGCACATGCGCTGGGTCCAGGTCGCCCACGCCACCCACCACCAGCCCGCCCTGCGCATTGCCGACGGAAGGGTGGGACCTTCCGATGTTCTCGACCCCGGGGGAACCCGCGACCTCGACCGCCTTCCAGACCTGGGTTTCCGCGTGGACAAGGCGAGGGGCCGGGCGCTGTGGACCTGGGAGGGCCGGGAGTACACCAAGTACTTCCTGCCGCCGAATCTGCGCGGTGCGGAGTTCACCCCCTTCGGGCTCGACTGTGAGATGCACCACGCCGGGGTGGACGCGGTCCTGCTCCACACCGATCCGGCGCTGGTGCGCGACAGTTCGTACCTGGGGGAGATCGTGAGGAGGTTTCCCGGGCGCATCTTCTCCATGGCCCCGGTGGACGAGTGGCGCATCATCGCCGAGACCGACACCGTGATCGCCGAAACCGTCGGCGCGGTCGAGAAGGACGGGCTCCACGCGGTCAAGTTCATTCCTCCACTGTGCTACCTTGCCGGCGACCAGGCTTGGGACGACGGTCCCTACCGCCCGTTCTGGGAGGCCGTGACCGGCCTCGGGGTGCCCGTCTTCTTCACCCTGGGCGCCGGCCCCGGCGACCTCGAGGGCGGCCGGCGTTCCAGCCGCGAGGAGCAGCGCGGCTATCTCGGCGAGCACCGCATCCTCATGCGCTGGATGGAGCGCTATCCCGAGGCGGTGTGCAGCCTGACCCACGGCTTCCCCTGGCGCACCTTCCTCGACGACGAGAAGAAAGCCATCGCCTTGCCGGAGGAGATATGGGAGCCGTTCACCGGAGGGAACTGCCACGTCGAGGTGTGCTTCCCCGTGCGCCTGGGGGACATCTTCGACTATCCCTACCGCGAAGTGTGGCCGACCCTGGCCGCGATGGTGGAACATATCGGCGCCGATCACCTTCTCTGGGGCACCGACATGCCGTTCCAGAACCGCTTCTGCACCTACCGCCAGTCGCGCAGGTGGGTCGAGGTCCCCTTCGCGCAATGGTCCGGACTCGACGCCGGGGAGCTGGCGCAGATAATGGGAGGCACCGCGGCGCGGTTGCTAGGGGTGGAGTAGCGCCGGGAGGAGGCTCCGGGCCGCCGGCCCCAGTCGCACCTGGATCAGGGCCTGGAGCAGCACGGGGTTGAGGTGGGAGGAGCGGCCCATCAGGGCGATCAGGGTACGCTGGCGCCCGCCCGGTGCCGCGGGTTGCGCCGAGTCCCGGCTTCCATGGTTACCAGGGCCATTTCGAGTTCCTCCTGGGTCAATAGAATGGAAACCCGCTCTCGCTCCACAGAGCGCTATCTTCTATTTTATTCGCACTTTCCACAAACGGCAGGAGGTCTCATGAAATTCGCACTCACCATCGCCGCCGTCTTCTTCGTACAAATGGCCCAGGAGGCCCAGGGGCAGGGTGCGGTTTCCGGCACCGTTGTCTCGGACGAAACCGGCGAGGCCTTGCCGGGCGCAACCGTAGTCATCGAGGGCACCTTCATCGGGACGGTGACGGACCAGGTCGGGGCCTACGCGATTGACATCCGGTCGCCTGAGGACATTCTGGTTTTTTCCTTCGTGGGATACCGGGCGATGCGACTGAAGGTGAATCCGGGCGTGACCACTCTCGACGCCCGTCTGGAACCGAGCGCCGTCGGACTCGAGGGAATCAGCGTCGTTGGCGAGGAGCCCCGGATCTTCGCCAGCAACGTCGTCGCCGAGCCCATGCTGCAGCAGCAGTCGAACATCACCAGCGTGACCTCGGTGGTCGACAACCTGCCCGGGGTATCCATCCAGGAAGGCGATGCCTACGGCTTCGACGACTGGTCGAGCAACGTCGCCGTGCGCGGCTTCCAGGTAACCATCAGCGAGGCGCAGATCGGCACCACCATCGACGGGTTCCCGAACGGCACCTCCGACTACTTCAGCGGCGCCAAGGCGAATCGTTTCATCGACCCGATGAATCTGGGGGGCGTCGAGGTTTCCCAGGGGACCGCCGACATCGCCTCCCGTTCGGTGGAGGCGCTGGGCGGCACCTTCGACTACCTGACCGACGATCCGGCGGCGGAGCGCAGCTACACCGCGTCGACCACCATCGGCGAGAACGACGGCAAGCGGTTCTACATGCGCGTCGACACGGGGCCGCTGTTCGGCGGTGAGACCCGCGCCTGGGTCGCCGCGGTCCGCCAGGAGGCGACCGACTGGGTCCAGGGTTCGGCGCGCAACGAACGGGAGCACGTGGCCGCCAAGCTTGTCTCCACGCACGGGGGCCTCGATCTCACCGGCCACATCTCCTACGACAGCATCCACGAGGACACCTACCAGCGGCTCTACAGCGAGGCCGACTTCCTGGCCAACCCGCGCTGGGACCGCCTGGTCGGCGACTGGCCCGGCGTCCCCTACCTGAACCAGTTCTACCGGCCCGGCTGGCAGACCCGGCGCAACAACACCTTTGCCTACCTCAAGGCGGACTGGCCCTTGAGTGCGGCCATCTCCCTGAGCGGCGGTGTATATTTCCATCGCAACCGCGGCCGCGGCGACTGGCTGCCCCCCTACATCGTGGACATCGCCGACGACGGCGGCGGCCCGGAATCGGAGCTGATGGACGGGACACCGGTGCAAGGCGGAACCCAGCTCGGCCTGATCCGCTTCGTGGACCGGGACGGCGCCGCAGTCGGACCGAGGACTGACTGCACGTCCTCCTACATCTTCAACTACTACGGAGCGGGCGGACCCGAAGTCGACCCGGCGTGCCACCCGGATGCCACCGCGGTGCAGTCCTACCGCCACAGCCATTACGGCAAGGACCGCGTCGGCCTGACCCTCGACGAGGAGTGGCTTTCCACCGTCGGCGGGGCGGCCAGCTCGCTGCGCGCCGGCATCTGGTACGAAGGCTCGCGCCGCGATCTCGGCCGGGACTGGCACCAGATGCTGGATCCGGAGCTGAGCTTCAAATGGAAGGAGCAGGCCTACTGGCACCAGTACGAGTGGGATTTCCCGCAGCGCGTGCTGAAGTGGTACGTCGAGGAGACGGTCTACGCCGGAGCTTTCTCCCTGAGCGGCGGCGTCAAGCAGTTCCTGGTCAGGGTGTCGCGCGAGGACTTGTTCGACATCGATCCCGACCTAGAGGCCGACTCGGATTCGAAGCTGCTCTTCTCCGGAGGCCTCACCTACGAGACCCCGGTTGAGGGTCTGCGCCTCTTCGGCGGATATGTCGAGAACTTCAAGGCGATCAGCAGCACGCTCCTCGAGGTGCCCGGACGAAGCATCGAGGACCTCGAGCCGGAAACCGCTTCCAACATCGATGTCGGGCTGCAGTATACCGGGGATCTGCTTGCCCTGAGTGCCACTGGCTACGCCATCGATTTTCAGAACAGGATCTTCTACCTCGGCCCGCAAACCACGGCCGGTCCCAACTACCTCATTCCGGGCGGAGGCGCCTACTTCAACGCCGGCGGCCTCCGGACGAACGGCCTGGAGTTCTCGGCAACGGTGCGGCTGCCACGGCAGATGTCCTTCTACACGGCCGCTACCATCAACGACTCGGAGTACATCGGGAGCGGCGACCCCCTCGTCGATACCAACCAGAACATCGTTCCGGGAGCTGACGTCACCGGAGTAGCGGACAAGCTGTGGGTGGTGTCGCTCGATCGGACCGGGCCTCTGCGCACCGGACTGACGGCCAAGTACACATCCCCGCGCCGCGTCAGCCTGACCGCCGACTGGAAAACCGAGGCCTATTGGCTGGCGGACGCCTATGTCAGTCTGTCAGGGGAGGCCCTGGGACCGGGGCTCAGTTCGACGGAGTTCTCGGTCGTGGCCAACAACCTGCTCGACAAGGCCTATCTGTCCGCCATCACGGAGAACGCGGCCTGGCTCGGAGCTCCGCGGACGGTCTCGATGACGGTGACTGTTTCGTTCTGAGGGGAGCTCGCCGGGGCAGGTAGAAAGGCCAGTTCACGGCGGCAGTTCCGCGCACCGAGCCCGGCCGGACCCCCCGGTCGGGGACTCTCAGTCGAGCTGGGCGTGCTCCGGGATTATCTCCTGGTGGAAGCGAAACACCTGGGGATCATCGCGGTCGACCTTAACCCGGACCCAGTGCATGTTGGGCGAGCCGAAAACCTCCAGCCGGGTGAAGTTGCTCAGGCTGCGCTGGCTGGCCAGCCCAGCCAGAGGCTTGTCGACGCGGAAGTAATGCGAGTCCCCGTGAACGAGAACGACGGGCCTGCCGAAACCCGCCGTCTCTTCCGCCAGAACCCGGAGAAACTCGGTGAAGATCTGCGGCGGATCCTTGCGCTGGTCCGTCTCGAAGCGCGGATTTGCCTGCATGGCCACCATCAGGGCGGCAGCCCCCGTCTCCCGCGCCTGCTGGAACGCCGCGGCCATCCAGGCGATGGCCGCCCGGGTGCGGCGCTCGACTTCGGCGTCGTTTTCGGGACCGCGGTCCGGAAAGTCGGCCATGGCGTTGTTGCTTCCCACCAGGTGCAGCCCGGCGAACACCACACCCCCCAGGGTCCAGCGGGTGTGCTCGGGAAACTCGGCGTAGGCCGGGTCGGCAGCCTGGGAGACCACCTGCAGCGAACCTCCCCCGAGAGTGCGGCCAGGGGGCGAGAAGAACAAGGAGCGCAGCCTGGCCAGGCGCTCCAGCGGCGACCAGCCGCCGGCCTGACCCCGGTGGCAGTCGGTCCACTCGTTGTCTCCCGGCAACAGGAGAAAGGGATGGCGGAAGGTGGAAAACATGCGGACCCGCGACTCCAGGGCCGCGTCGTCACAGGAGCTCCCGCCGCCCTTGATGTCTCCCACGTGCAGAACGAAGGCGAGGTCTTCGGCGTTGATGCGGTCGCGCAGCAGGCCGAAGCCAAGGCTGTCGGCCTCGCTGTAGGGCAGATCGCCGATGGCGGCGAACTCGAAGGCGGAGGCTGATCTCGACTCCGCGGCGCAGAGGACGAGGGCGAGGGCGAAGGAAAGGGGAAGGCGCATGGAATTCTCCCGGGTGAAAGGTCGATGATTGTCAGTGGAACGGAGGACTGTCTGTGGCGGACAGGCCCCGGATGTTGAATAAGGCTGCTAGTGACCCGTCGCAGAGATAGGTTGACGCAATTGGGCCGCCGAGGCGCCCGGCTCACAAGGCGCCTGAGCGAGTCGTACCAGTGGTGTACGGCGAGTGAAGGCAACGCCGTGAGCCGGGATGGATCGGCGGAATAATGGCGACATATTTCTGCGACGGGTCACTAGGCCCTGGCGCCTGTGGCTTCCAGAAAGGCAATCGCCTTTCCGTGATCTTTCTCCCGAGCCCGAGCCAATGGAGTACGTCCCAGCTTGTCCTTCTGGTTGATTCTGGCCCCGTGATCGAGCAGCAGCTGCAGCATCTTGGCGCTGGCGCCGAAATGCACCGCCACGTGCAGGCAGTTTTCCCCCGACTTGCTCTTGATTTTGTTGGGATCCTGGTTCTTCTCCAGGAACCACCGCGTCCCCTGCATGCTGCGGCAGGAGACAGCGCAGCCGAGGGGGGTGTAGCCGCCATGGTGATCGGTTCCCCGGGTTCCGTCCAACCTTGCCCCGTACTTCAGCAGCAGCTCCAAGGCGTCGAAATGTCCTTCGCAGGCAGCGTGGTTGAGGGTGTCGTCGTCGGCGCAGGCGCCGCCGGCCTCGAGGAGCATCTCCAGGACCGCCGGGTTGCCGCTGTAGATGGCGCGGTCGACGGAGCCGGTGGTGTCGGCTCCGTGATCGAGCAAGGCCCGCGCAGTCCGGGCCAGGTCCTTGCGCTTCTTCCCGCTGTCTCTTCCCACGCGCGAACTGACGCAGTAGATCAGGGGTGTCCAGCCCTTGTCACTCATCCAGATCCTGGTACCCTCGTGATGCGCCTGCGCCAGGGAAGGATCCTTCTTCAACAGGGAATTCACCCGCCCCGCCTCGGCGAGCACGGCAGCGTGGAAGATGTCGTGCTGCCTGGGGATCCTTTCCAGCAGCGCCGGAAGGAATTCGGTCGAATCGCCGGTGGCGCAGAGGGCGACTGCGCTGATGAGCCAGTAGCTTCCCAGCATCAATGGGTCGGCGCCGGCATCGAGCAACAGATCGACCACCTCGTGATGACCGTCGTGCTTGGGCGCCGTCTTCTTGTGCTCCACCGTGCGGTGGAGGGGCCGGTAGTGGTGGGCCGACCTGGATTTCACGTTCGGGTCGGCGCCGTTCTCGAGCAGAAGGGCCACGGCCTCCGCCTGTCCGACGTAACATGCATCCATCATCGGCTGCCAGTCGGCAGCCAGGGAGCTGTCCTCCTTGATCATGGCACGCATGGTTTTCAGGTCGCCTGCCCTGGCGGCGCGCGCGAGCGCTTTCGCAGGTTTCATCTTGTCTCGCTCCTATTTTTCAGCTGTTCGTTGGCATGAGCTCCCGCATGCCTGAACATAACCTGCAGGGCAGAATCGCGTAAGGCATCGCCCCGGGTTGTCCCTTAGCGCAGCCAAGTATTAGCATTATCGGGAGAAGAACCGAGAATAACCACCACCCGATTCAAGACAGGCGATGCAATCCGCCTCTGAAGGACCTGTGGAGATTCCATCATCGATACGGTAACCCAGATCGCCCTCGGCGCCGCCGTAGGCGAAGCGGTGCTCGGCCGCAAGGTTGGAGCCAGGGCCGCTATGTGGGGGGCGGTGGCCGGCACCCTGCCCGACCTGGACGTGGTGGTCTCACCGTTCGTGTCCCAGTCGATGCAGTTGAGCATCCACCGCGGCATAACCCACTCCATCCTCTTTGCGGTGTTGGCCGGGGCGGGCTCAGGCAGGCTCCTTTTCACGATTCACCGCCGCTGCGGGGCAACCTGGAGAGAGTGGGGCCTTCTGGCTTTCCTGGGTTTCATCACCCATTCCCTGCTCGACTGCTTCACCATGTACGGCACCCAGCTATTCAGTCCATTCAGCTCCCACCCCGTCGCCCTCTCTTCCATCTTCATCATCGATCCACTCTACACCGCGCCGGTGGCTGCGGGACTGCTCGCCGCGCTTTTTCTCCGGCGCACCTCGGCCAGGCGCCGGGCACTCAATCTGATCGGCCTGGGTTTGAGCACCGCATACCTGCTTCTGGGTCTGATCAACCAGATGCAGGCCAAAGCGGCATTTGCCGCCGCCCTGGAAGACGGCCGGCATCCCTATTCCCGCCTCTTCGCCACCCCCACTCTGTTCAACAACCTGCTGTGGATGGGCATGGCCGACGGCGGCGACCACCTACTGGTCGGGCTCCACTCGGTCTTCGACCCGGACGACCACATACGGTTCCAGCGAATCGAAAAAAACACCGGCCTCATCGCCGGTGTGCTGGACCAGGAGCCGGTGCAGAAGCTGATCTGGTTCTCGCGCGGCTACTACACGGTTACAGCCGAGGACGGCGACCTCTACTTCAACGACCTGCGCTTCGGCCGCTCGGACAGCTGGCTGACCTCCTCGGGCAGCTACGTCTTTTCCTTCCGCCTGCTCCCAGACCCCGGAGACCCCGGCAAGATTGCCGACTTCCGCCGCCGTTCTCCAGGCTTTTCGGGCCGGGACCAAGTCCTCTCGCTTCTCTGGAAACGTATTTGGGGTGAGCGCAGACGAGAAAGGTAGGTCACTGGGGGAGACGGTCTGACCGGGTATGCTGCGAGGTCCACCCGGAGAATCGCTGCGGATGCGCTGGTGAAAGAGAGTGCCCCCAGTTGCAACAACGATTGGAGATAATTTCATGCGCCTGCGAAGCCCCGGTCCAACTTCCCTCCCACGCCCCGGATTCCCGCCCGACTAGGGGTCCCCGCACAGCACCAGGAGCTCGCACTGCTCCAGGGTCGGCCAGTTCGGCCCCACCCCGGTTCCGGCGCGGTGCCAGCCGTTGGGGGATTGAGTGCCCTCAAGAACCACCAGCACGGTGTTGTCGCCCTTGACCAGGGGAGGATCATCCACCACCAGCCACGTATCGCCGCTTGAATTGGAAATGGCGCGCGCACCCTTCAACCCGTACTTCCTGCCGTTCACCTCGCAGCAGAGGCGGTCCAGGTTCTGCTCGTGCTCGCCGAGGCGCAGGCGCAGCTCGGTTTTGCGGATGCGGCCGCCGGCCAGACCTTCCTGCACGTCGTCATGCAAGGGCAGGCGCATGGCGTGGAGGGGCCCCGCCCCCCTGCCGCGGAGGGGTATCTTGAAAGGGATCTGCGCTTCGAAATCCCCCGGATACTTCCTGGCGTTCAGGTTGTAGCAGCGGCTCAAGCCGGAGAGACTGCGGGGGTCGGCCAGGTCGCGCAGCAACTGCAGGTCCCTCCGGGTGAAACGGTCGGAGGCGTAGAGTCCCATGCGACCGCTGAAGACAGGGGGATATTCCACCTCGGGGAGGTCGCTCTCGTCGTCCGGCGCCAGGGGCAGGGCGCGCTCGTGGGCATAATCGTAGTTGAAGAGGTGGACCCCGGCCGCGCCCTGGCGGTAGGCGTTCAGGGCAATCGCCCTCCTGATGGTCGGCTGCCCGCTCTCGTAGCCTTCCTGCGGCGACGCCGGGGGCACAACCGAAGACCCCACGTATATCAGGACCCCGCTGTCCTTTGCCGCGACAACCGCTCTGGAGACATCGTTCTCCAGTTCCCAGTGCCCCATGGACGAGATCGCGGCCACGTCGACCAGGCCTTCGCGGATCCAGTGTTCCGCGTCCAGGCCCTGCTCGGCGCAGGCATCCAGGCTGGACGCCACCCGGCACGCCAGCTTGATCTCCATTCCCTTGCGCTCCTGGTGCCCTCTCACGATCTCCCTTGCCTCTTCCATGAAGCGGTTCATGGTGCCGATGTGCCTGAATCCCTGGAAGCGCTTGAAGAAGGGGAAGTTGCGGCAGAAATCCAGCTCGAGGCCGTCCACGTCGTAGCGCCTGAGCACCTCGTCGATGCGGCCGAGAAAACGCTGCCTCACCTCGTCACGGGCGTAATCCCACTGCCAGCAGAAATTGAACCCCCTCCCGTTGCCGCTCAGCTCCCCGGCCCCGACGAGCAGGTCCTGGCGCTTCAGTACCGCCGAGGAGCGCCTGCCATCGGCCATGCGGTACTCGAGGTTGGCGTTGGCCGCGTTCATGCGGAAGGAAGCGTAGGTCCCCTGGCCGAGTGCGCGGGCCCGGTCGACGTAGAGCTGCAGCACGTCGTGGCCGTCGTCGACCATGGCCCTGAGCCCCATCTGCAGCAGGTCGCTGGGCTCGATGTTCAGAGCGACCGAGGAGCGCACGGTGCCGTCTGCGGCGAACAGGTCGTCGATGCTCGCCCCCATAGTGTCGCCCCAGACCTCGCCGTAGGGACTGCCGCGCCAGCTCAGATCGTCATTGACTCCCACCAGGGCGCAGACCACGTCGACCCCGGCTCCAGCCAGTGGGACCATCAACTCGGTGACGTCGTCAGGGTCGCGCCGGCGCAGGTACTTGAAGGCGTGGCAGCCGTCGGTGTTGAAGAGGATTCTCGGGGGCCAGCGGTAGGGCGGACTTGCTGCGGACACGGGGCCCTCCTTCACCATCGGGTTAAGGGGCCAGGACCGGCGCAAACGGCCGGATCTAGGGCAGGTTCAGAATGCGCCGGGCGTTTTCCCCGAGCACCAGGCGCTTGGCCTCGTCGCTGATGTCGGCGGTAACGATCTTGCCGACCTGGGAGCGATGGTCCATGAGCGGCACGTCCGAGCCGTAGAGGACGCGGTCGGCGCCCGCCCCGTTCACCAGCTCCTCGATGGCGCCGGGGGTGCGGAAGGTGGAGCAGGTCTCCAGATAGACGTTGGGGTTGTTGCGGGCGGCGTCGATGGCCATGGCGCGCATGGGAGGGCAGTTGCCCGAGTGGCCGCAGACGAAAATGGCGTTGGGGAAGCGCGGCGCCACGTCCGCCACGTACTTGGGCTGGGCGGGGGCCTCGATTCCGGTGTGCCAGATGACCGCCAGCCCGCGGTCGTCGGCGAACTGGTAGATCGGGAACCAGGGTGGCTCGTTGAGGTTGATTCCGGTGAATGGGGGGTAGAGCTTGATCCCCTTCAGATGCAGCTCGTCGAATGCCCGGGTGAGCTCCGGCACCATGGCCTCGGGCATGAGCGGCGAGACGTAGGCGAAGCCCATGAAGCGGTCGGGGTGGGTGGCGACCACGGAGGCGGTGTGGTCGTTGCCGCGGGTGCCCTCGGGGTGCCAGACGCTGAACAGCACCGAGTAGTCCACGCCGATGGCATCCATGGCGTGCAGCAGGTTTTCGGGCGAGCTTTCCGTCAGACCCCAGTGGCCGGGGTGGCCGTGAAAATCGATTACAATGCCGCCTTCGATCATTGCGCGCCCCCTTGTAGTATGCGTTCCAGATTCCCTGCGCAGATTCCTTCCAGGTCCGCGTCGCCGAGCCCGATGTTGTGGATGTAGTAGAGCATGGGACCCATGGCGTAGCGCGGATAGAACGAGCCGTACACGAAGCGCCCGGGGCCGTACTCCTCGATCACCTTTTCCAGATCGCACAGCACCTCGTAGCGGCTGAGCTCGATGTAGCAGTTGGGCAGCAGCTTCAGGAAGGGCCTCACGAAGTGGGCGTGGGAGTAGTGCGCTCCGACCAGCACCGTGACCAGGTCCGGGAACTTGCGCAGGGTGTCCATGATCTCGGTCACCGGGGTCATGGGCATGGGCGAGAGCCAGGTGGGATCCCACTCGTTGGCCATGGACACCCACAGCGGAATCCTCTCGGCCTGCAGCCATTCCAGCAGATCGCCGTAGAGCCAGTCGACGAAGGGGAGGCCTGCGGCGGCGCAGTCGTGCAGGCGAACGTTGTCCAGCCTTCCGTCGCGGCGCAGCTCCTGCAGCTGCGCGAGAGAGTCGGCTTCGGGGCCCGCCATCCACTGGTAGGTCAGCGGGCCGCCCGTGCCGCACCATTGGGTGAGCAGCTCGTTGGCGTCGATGGTGCTGGTGGTTTCTCCCGCCTGGTGGTGCACCAGGGCCCGTTCCACCCCATGCCTCCCCATCTCCGCCAGCAGCTCCTCGGGGGTGTCGAATGGGGCAGTCCGCTTGGCCTTGTGGCCGACGCCGACGTTGGCGTCCATCACCGGCACCCGCGCGCTGAAGTTCAGGGATGTCATCTGCTCTCCTTTGCCAATCTAGCCTTCATGGAACTCCGCATCACCACCCAGGTTCTGCCGCCGCGCTCAGCACCTCCCCAGCCTGCGGTCCTCGGCCTGCAGCCATTCGGCGTAGCCCCGCGGCATGGTCTCCGGCGCTCCGAGGCCGTGCTCCCTCCTCCAGCGCATCAGCGGCTGCGAGCGGTCCTCCTGGGGCAGGTCCACCCTGCGCCCGTAGGCGGCCGACTCGAGAATCCCCATCATCACTTCGACCACGTGGAGCCCCTCCTTGCCGCTGCACTCGTGGTCCCGGCCCTCGTCCAGGGCCCTGACGTATTCCTCCACGAACCAGAGGTCTTCCACATGGCTTACGCCGTCCGCCCTCCTGCAGTCCGGCAAGATCGGGTCCAGGTCCTCCCATTGCGCCGCCGTGGCTCCCGGGGCGTAGTGGGTTTCCGGCAGCAGCATGCCCCCTTTCCTGTCCTCCATGTAGAGCAGGTTGCCCACCATGAGGCGGCCTTCGCTGCCGCAGAACTCCATCACCGGATTCACCGCCTTGGGATAGCGGTGCTGCAGCATGTTGGCGGTGACCCCGTTGTCGAAGTCGAGGGTGGCGGTCAGGTGCTCGCCGGCGACGATGCCCATGCCTCCGGCCGCCGGAATGACGTCTGCGGGGGTGATCGGGTGGCCGTCGGTCATGCCGGTGGCGGTGACGCTGCGGCAATGGCCGGCCAGCTTGAGCATGGTGTTGATCATGTGAGTGCCGATGTTCATGAGCCCGTAGCCGCCGTAGTAGGACTTGCCGTAGCCTGAGATGTGGCGCAGCTCGCCGATGCGTCCCGCCCTGTAGGCCCGCTCCACGGCGCGCATGATCGCTCCGCTGCGGCCCTGGTGATGAACGGCGATGCGCGCCCCTTTCGCGGCCGCCTTCGCCACCACCTCGTCGGCTTCCTCCAGGTCGACGCAGAGCGGCTTCTCTATGTCGATGTGGATTCCGTAGTCGAGCACGCGCAGGGCCAGGGGGTGGTGGAACTCGGTGCCGGTGGGAATGGCGACGATGTCGGGGCCGGTCTCGCCTATCATGCGGTCCAGGTCGTCGTAACGGGACTCGACTCCGAGCTCGTCCCCCAGGGGGTCGCAGCGTTCCGGGACCAGGTCGCAGAGCGCTGACAGATTTGTGCGCGGATGGTCGTAGTAGGCGCGGGCGGCGGCGGCACCGCGGCTGCCGCAGCCCAGAACTGCAACGTTGTATGTTTTCATGGGCAGCGGGGGAATATAGCTCCCTCAAAACGGAGGGTCAACCTGTTGACTTCGTCGGGGCGCAGGCGGACGGATCCGGCCCCCGGTCTCGAGAGACTCGGCGGCGGGGTCTCTAAGGGATGCGCCCCGGCCGTAGCACCCATACCCGGTTGTGCCCGGATTGCCCCGCCCTGATATTTCTCCATGTCTGCCTGCAGTTTCCATCTCCCCCGACTGGAGAAGAGCCATGAAATCCTTCCACGACGCCGCCGCCAGACTCGGAGACTGGCTGCAGCGCAACTTCGACGCGGACGGACTGTGCGCCATCGATCCCGAGGATTCGCGCTACTACTACAAAACGCCGTACCTGATGACCATGGCGGGCATGCGCTCGCGGGGCGGCCGGGTCGCCCGGCAGATCATGGAGAAATTCGTGGCGGGGGACGGCGAACTGCAGTCGGCGGCTGCGCCGGCCAACCGGGTCTACGCCATGGGATGGATCGCCCTCGGAGCCGCGGCGGCCGAACGATTCGATCTGGCCCACCTGATGGCCGACCGCCTCGAACACCTCCAGGACGCCCGCTGCGGCGGCATCGTTCTCGCGGACGAGGACGCCGGCGAGGAGGTGGCGGAGGTCTGCTTCTCGGGAGGCGCCGGCATGGCCCTGGCTGCGGTCGGACGGTTACAATCCGCCCGCCTCATGTGCGACACCTTCCGGGCCCTGATCGACGAGCAGGAGCGGGCCCCCTGTTTCTACAATCGCTTTCGCCGGGACGGCTCCGTGCTGGCGCGCAAGGCGGGAGGAGATTGGGAGATGGCCTACGATATGGGGGAAGAAGAACAGCGCGCCGCTACGTGGACCTGGTCTACCGCCACCGCTCCAATCCCGCCCATTTCGGCAGATCGACCAAGTTCGGCTGGTCCATGCTGAATCTCTACGAGGAGACCGGCGACCCGGACCTGCTGCAGCGCGCTCTCGAGCTCGGCGAGGTTCTCGCCGCCCGCCAAAGCGATGACGGCCTCTGGAATCCGCAGCCCGGCGACGTTTCCGGGGGGCCTGCCTGGTCCCGGCTCTCCTACTCCGCCGACTGCGCCATGACCGTCTGCGCCCTGGCCAATCTGGAGGGATGAGTCCGATCAGGTCCGTGAGTATGCCCGGCCCACCCAGCCGCGCAGGTCCATGGCCAGGCTCAGAAAGGTCGGCACCAGCAACAGGGTGAACAGGGTCGAGACGAGGAGTCCGCCGATGACCACGCTGCCCAGGCCGCGGTAGAGCTCGGAGCCGGGACCCGGAAAGAGGACAAGGGGCATCATGCCGCACACCGAGGTGATCACCGACATGAAGATGGGCCGCACGCGGGCGAAGACCGCGTCGCGGATGGCCTCCTTGGAACCCACCTCCTCATCTGCCCGCAGGTTGTTGAGGGTCTGGTGGACGATGAGGATGGCGTTGTTGACCACCACCCCTACCAGAATGACGAAACCGAGCATGGTCAGCACGTCCAGGGGCTGCAGCCCGAAGGCCATATTGATCGCTCGCAGCCCCAGAATCCCCCCTGCGGTTGCCGGGGGTACCGAGAGCATGACGACGAAGGGGTAGAGGAAACTCTCGAAGAGGGCCGCCATCAGCAGGTAGGTGATGACCAGGGCGAGGACGAAATTCCACTGCAGGGCGCTGCGGGTGCGCTCGAGGTCGTCGGCGGTGCCTGCCAGGCGGATATCGTAGGGCGGCACCAGTTGGCCCTGGTCCCTCAGGGGCTGAACGATCTGGCTGCGGATGGTCTCCAGGGCCGTCTCTAGGGGCACCTCCTCGGGCGGAGAGACCTGGATGGTGACGGCGCGGCTGCGCTCGACCCGGTTGATCTGCTCGGGGCCGGAGGTGAGATCCACCTCGGCCACCGCGCTCAGGGGCACCATGCGGCCGCCGGGAGTATAGAGGGGCAACTGACCGATTTCCTGGGTGCGGAACCAGTCCTCGCTGCCCCTGAGCACCAGGTCGATCTCCTCCCCCTGGTACTGGTAGGTGTCGATCCGCGCCCCGTCCATCAGGGTATTGACCGCCGTTCCGATCTGCCGCGCCGACAGACCTACCTGGGCGGCGCGCACCCGGTCGGGAACGACGCGCACTTCCGGGTTGCCCAGGTCGAGGCTGGGTATGGGCCGCGCCTGGGACCCGGGCAGAACCTGCATGACCTGGCCGAAGACCTGCCCTCCAAGGGGGATCAGCCGCTCCAGCCGGGGACCGCTGATCACCACGTCTATGGTGCGGCCTCCACCGATCCCGGCGAAAATACCACGCTGGGTGACGAAACCCAACAGGCCGGGGACACCGAAAATGGGGCCCTGAATGACGGGAATGAGCTCCTTGGCGCGCTGGGGATCCTTCGCCTGGGACCCCATGAAGGCCAGGCGTCCGAATGCGACGAAGAAATGGTTTTCTATGAGCAGGTCGTCGAGGGCCGCGGCCGCCTCGCTGCCGGGCTCGGCCTCCCAGCGGGGGAGCAGGACGTCTTCGAGCTGCTGGCCCACGTCGATGAGCTCGTCGAGGTTGTAGCCGGGCGGGGGCAGCAGGATAGTGAAGACGAGGTTGCGGTTGCCGGTTGGCAGGTACTCGGTGTCGGGCACGAGCTGCCAGGCAACCAGCAGTGAAGAGCCGATGAGGCCGAAGACCACCAGCAGGCGCAGAACCGTGCTCCTGGAAATGCGGTAGACGCTGTCGGCGAAAAAGGCCCGCACCGCGCTCCCCAGGCGGTCGAGCCCGGCCCCCCCGGAGCTCCGGCCACCGCCTCCGATGATCCTGTTGGCCATGGTGGGGATGACCGTGATGGCCACCAGGAGAGACAGGGACACCGAGCAGGAAACGGCGATGGCGATGTCGCGAAAGAGCTGGCCGGCCTCGTCCTGGACGAAGACGATTGGAAGAAAGATCGCGACCGTGGTGAGGGTCGAAGCCAGGAGGGCCCCCCAGACCTCGCGGGCGCCGTCATAGGCCGCCTCGAAGCGGGACTTCCCCATCTGCCGGTGGCGGAAGATGTTCTCCAGGGCGACGATGGCGTTGTCCACCACCATGCCCACGGCGAAGCTCATGCCGGCCAGGCTGACCACGTTGATGTTGCGCCCCAGAAGGAACATGGAGAGGAAGGTCCCGACCACGGAAATGGGAATGGCGGTGGCGACGATGGCGACGCTGCTGACCGAGCGCAGGAAGAGGAGGAGAACGGCGATGGCCAGCAGGCCCCCCACCACGATATTGTTCTGGACCAGGTCGATGGCGCTTTCGATGTACATGGTCTCGTCGTAGACCTGGGTCAGGCGCAGCCCTTCGCGGGCGAGAGGACCCTCGTTGAGCTCGGCGATGGCCAGCCGGATACCGGCCATGACCTCGAGGACGTTGGCCCCGGTCTCGCGCTGGACATTGACCGCGATTACCGGCCTTCCTTGCTGCCGCACCATGGCGGTGGGGCGCTCGTATCCCAGGCGCACCCTGGCGATGTCGCCGACCCGCACCTGGGTGCCGTCGCCGGCGCGGATGACCACCTCCTCTACATCCCCGGGAACGTGGAACTGGCCGACGGTGCGGACGATGTAGCGCCGCTTGCCCTCGTCGAAGGCGCCGGCGCTGATGTTGGCGTTTTCGCGCTGGATGGCCGCTGCCATCTGGTCCACCGTGAGCCCGCGGGCGGCCAGGGCCTGGGGATCGACGATGACCTGCAACTGGCGTTCGAAACCGCCGTAGACGTTGCTCTGGGATACTCCAGGGACCCGCTCGAGGGCGGTCTCCACCACTTCCTCGGCAAAATCGCGGAAGCTCTCCACGTCGAGGCTGCCGGGAAAATCGGGGCTCTGGTCGAGCATGACCCAGGCAATGGCGCCGGAGGTGGCCCCCTCGCCCAGGGCGATGGTTGGCTGCTCGGCGTCGCCGGGATAGCCGCTGACCTGGTTGAGCTTGTTGGAGACCTTCAGCAGGGTGGCGTCGGGATCGACCCCCACGGCGAACTCGAGCCTGACCGTGGCGTAGCTGTCGGCGCTCTCGCTGGTCATCTCAACCAGCCCCTGCAGCGACTTGAGCTGTTCCTCCTGGCGCTGGACGATCTCCCGCTCCACCTCCTCGGGACTGGCACCGGGCCACAGGGTGTTCACGGTGACGACGGGGCGGTCGACGTCGGGAATCAACTGGATGGGAATGCGGAAGAGCGAGACGAGGCCGAACAACGCCACCAGAAGGACTCCGACCGCCACGCTGACCGGACGCATGATTGATGTATGGACCAGCTTCATCCCGATTCCCTAGGGTTGCTTGCGCACGACGCGCACGTCCTGGCCGGGTTGCAGTCTTTCGTTGCCGCGCACAATGGCCAGGGCGCCAGCGGGCAGGTCCCCCTCCACGGCGACGTAACCCTGGTGCGCCTGCCCGACCCTGACCGGCCTCATCTCGGCCTTGCCCTCGACAGCCAGGTAGACCACCTGTCCCATGGGGCTGCTCACCAGGGCGTCCTTGTGGACCAGGATGGCGGAATCGGCCCGCACCGCCGCAAAGCCCACCTCGGCAGACATGTGGCTTCTGAGACGGCCGGCGCGATTGTCCACGCCGACAACAACCGGAAAGGTGTGCGATTCAGGATATCCTTCAGGCGGGAGAACCGCGATGCGGCCGGCAAGGGGCTCGCCGCCGAGAGCGGCGACGAAGACCTGCGCAGCGTCTCCCACCCTCAGGGCGCCGATGTGGCGTTCGGGCACGTCGGCATAGACGCGGACCGTGTCGGTGCTGATGAGCCGCACCACCTGGCCGCCGCGGTTGAGCCACTGCCCCACCTCGGTGAAGCTCCGGGTCAGGTAGCCGGAAAAGGGGGCGCGGACGACCAGGTCGTCGTTCTGGTCGCTCAGGTCCTGGAGCTTGGCGCGGGCGCGGGCGAGCTGGTAGGCGGCGGCGCGCATCTCCTCCTCGGAAGCGGCCTCGGTGCGGTACAGCGCCTCGCTCTGCCGGTGCTCGAAGGAGCGCAATTCCACGTCGGCGCGGGCCTCTACCAGGGCGGCCTGGAGGCGGTCGTTGGCGAGGAGGAAGATCGGGTCGCCCGCGCGGACGTAGTCGCCGTCCTCGCGTCGGCGCTCGACCACCAGCCCATCGGTTTGGGCGGCCACCAGGCTGACGCGCCGGGGACGCACCGTACCCACCAGGCGGATTTCCCCTTCGACGGGCTGGTGCAGGACTTCGGTGACGATTACCGCGGCGGGTGGAAATCCCTGGGCTGCTGCCGGGACGCAGGTGGCGAGGAGGACCGGCAGCGCCCGGATGGCGAGGCGGACCCCGGTGGGCGAGGCAATCATGGAGGCTCCTGGGATACGGCGTGTAACGGAAGTAGATGGTCGGTTGCCAGCGGCGGTCCTCCCCCAACTTCGCGGGGAGCTGTACCACCAAAGCGGTATATTCTCACAAAACCCTGAATTCGGCGCAAGGCCAACCTCCATTCCGGGAAGCCCCGCAGGCGGGGCAGGTCGGCATGGGGACCAACCTTAAAGCACCTGGGCGCAGGTCAACGAGTTGATCGGCGGCAGGTACTCGACCAGGAGCTCCCAACTGTCCCCCTCGTCGCGGCTGAAAAAAATCTGGCCGCTGGTGGTCCCGACGTAGATCCCGCAAGGTTCCAGGGTATCGGTCGCCAGCGCTTCGCGCAGGAGATGCAGGTAGGCGTTGGTCTGGGGCAATCCCCTGGTCAACGCCTCCCAGTCGCCGCCGCCGTTGCGGCTGCGATAGACCCGGAACCTGGCGCCGGTCACGAAACGCAGCCAACCCCCCACCTCGGTCCCCACAGCCTCGTCCTCCGGCACCACGTAGATGGTGTCCGGGTCCCTTGGATGCAGCCCCAGGACGAATCCGAACCTGGACGGCAGACCCTCGGAGACATCCTTCCAGGCTCTGCCGCCGCTGTCGCTGCGGAACACGCCGCAGTGGTTCTGCTGGTAAAGCAGCTCCGGCCGCGACCTGGAGGATAGGACCTTGTGGGGGCACTGGCCCCACTCCGGGAAGGGTTCCGGCGCGAAATCGGCCCTCACCCCCTGGTTCATCGGCTCCCAGGTGGCTCCGCCGTCGTCGGTACCGAACACCCCTGCCGCGGAAATACCGACCCACATCCGCCCGCTGCTGCGGGGATCGACGACGATACTGTGCAGGCAGAGCCCGCCGAAGCCGCCCTCCCACTGCGGCCGCGTGGGATGGCCTGACAGGCCGGCGACCTCCTGCCAGTTGGCACCGCCGTCATCCGACCTGAAGAGGGCCGCCGGATCGACGCCGGCGTAGAGCACACCGGGTTCCGAGGGGGGTCCCGGTTCGATGTGCCACAGCCGTTTTACGGTGGCGCCGCCGTCTTTGGAGAACCTCGGTTGCCCGGGTGCCGAAACCCAGGAGGAACCCAGGTCGTCGCTGTACTGCAGCTGGGGGCCCCAGATTTCGCTATTTGCGGCGGCCAGGATGCGGCCCCCGTCGCGGCCGTCGAAGCACATGTGGAAGACCTCGGCTCCCGGGTTGTGCAGGGGGCCGATCTCCCATTTCCGCCGGTCGGCGTCGCCGGTGAGGATGAAGGAACCTTTGCGGGTTCCCACCAGCAGAATCAAGTCGCCCGGGGGGGCGGATGGACCTGGAGTCATTCGCGCTCCTTCCTCGGCAACAGTTCAATCGCAGCCATGTTGGTCAAGCTCACTGCCAACAAAATTACTGTCTGGCGAATCCGCGGCAACTCGTCTCGTGCCTGCAGATTGCTCGGACCTTCCTGTCCCCTCTACACCGGCAGCGCGGGCGTCCATCTTTTGCGCCAGAACAGCCGAGGTTATATTTCTCCTTTCCACAGGTCGGGAAGCAAAAGATGGATCTCGGGAACACGGCGGAGGGACCGGCATGACAGCGCATGAACAAGCCCTTGCAGAGATAGACATTTACGGCTTCACCATCGTCGAGGAGGTCCTGGACCCCGGTCAGGTGGCGGCCATGAAGGAAGCCTTGATCCGCTGCGCCGAAGAGGTGGGCACCGAGCACACCCACAGGGGCACGGCCCGGCACGTCAGCAACCTGCCGACCCTGGACAGGGTTTTCTTCCCATGCCTCGACCATCCCAGGGTCCTCCCCCTGCTGGAGCACTACCTGGAGGACAGCCTCATCCTGGGCAGCCTCAACGCGCGCATCGTGCGACCGGGCGACGGCGACCAGGAGCTGCACAGCGACATTCCCGCGGCCATGCTCAACATGGCCACGCCGGTGATGATGAACACCGTGTGGATGCTTGACCCTTTCTCGCCCGCAAACGGCGGCACCCGCATCGTGCCCGGTTCGCACCGGAGCGGCCTTGCCCTGCCTCCCGAGGGATTCGAGGTCAGGCACGTCCACCATGCCCAGGCCCCCGCTGGCAGCGTTCTGGTCTTCAACGGGCAGTGCTGGCACGGCGGCGGCGCCAACCGCTCGAATGAGCACCGCCACGCCCTCTTCGGGCACTACCGCAAGCACATGATGCGCTTCCAGGTCGATCCCCACGACGGTTTTCCGGCGGAGTGGTTCGCCCTGCTCAACGAGCGTCAGAGGCACCTGCTGCGCATGGAGAGAGGCGTCGGGGCCCTGCATGCCGCCGACGTCCACCGCTAGTGCGCTGTTAAAGAGTGGGCATTGAATTTTGTATTTTGGCGAGCTTGGCATCGTCCTGGTTTCGATTTCTCCATACGAGGTATTCCTGCATGCGCTGGCCGATGTCTCGATGGTCCCTTGGGTCGCTGTTCTTGATGACGAAGTAGTGGGCGGCGGTCAGATGGCATTCGAGACGGTTCATCCAGGAGGCGTTGGTAGCGGTGAAGACGAGGGAGACTCGATGCTGCCGACACCATTGCCGAATCTTTGGGGTCGCGTGCGTCGACAAATTGTCCAGAACGAGGTAGATGCGTTGGGCCTTGCGGTAGCGGTGCCGGATGGCCTTGAGGAAAGTGAGCACCTCCGAGGCGTGCTTCTTTCGCTTGTGATGCATCCACAGGACGTCCTCGTGGACGTTGTAGGCGCCGAAGAAATAGCTGACCCCGGCGTGCCGGGTGTAGGTGGCTCGGTGCCGCACCGGGTGCTTCTGCGGCGCCCAGGAGGAGCCGGCATGGGGCTTGATCTGCACGGGCCCCATTTCGTCGAAGCAGACTACGACCGAGTCCTTCGGCGCACGCCGGTAGAGGCGGTCGATGCGTTTTTTTTCGAGGAGAAATCCGGATCCTTCGACTCCTTCCAGGTGCGGGTACGTTGGTAGGTGACCTTATGCCGGTCCAAGACCTTGGCGATGGTCACGTGCGAGACCTTGGGGATCATCTTGCGCCCGACCAGACAGTCGGTCAGCTTGCGCAGCGACCACTGGTTGAAGGGTTGGCCGAAAGCCCGAGGGGGCATCTTGGCGATCTCCACCACCACGGACTCGTCTTCGGGCGTCAGCGCTGGGGTGCGCCCCGGGTGGGCTCGCGTGCGAAGCGACGCCAGCCCTTCCTCGTTGTATCGTCGGACCAGGGAGCGGATGTATTCCTCGTGCAGATGCAGCGTCGCCGACAGCTCCTGGACCCGCATACCCTGGGCACTGAGGGAGATCAATTGCCCTCGTCGCATCTGTACGGCATTGCGTGGCCGCTTCAGCCATCGGCCCAGTTCTTTCGATTCGGCCGCATCCGGTGTTCGAGCATGGAGGCACATGGCAGGACCCTCCCAGAAAAATGGACATAGGTCCCCATGATACCAACATGTACGAAAAAGTACAAGCCTGAATCCTTAACAGAGCACTAGGGACCTGGAAAAGAATGCGAGTCAGTGCCTGCCCGCTCTTTCCTTCCGGATGGTCGCGTTTCTTGCGAAGGAACCCAACCGCCTTCAATCGAGTCAATAAATGAATGGCTGATACCGTTACCGCATTCATGCGAAAGGCCGGGCCCGGTGACGCTTTGGCCGGAGTTTCCCCGGTATTTTTATTCTGCTTCGTTCGAGGGTTAACCCACACCGAATCTCACATCATGAAATGAGGTGGGCAAATGCAATCCAAACTTTCTGTTCTATTCGTTCCTTTGCTCCTGGTCTTCGCCGCCTGCGAAGACCCGGCGGGACCGGCATGGACAAAGTACATCGAGATTCGGGAAGTAACCGTCGGTCCGGCTCTGGCCAAATGCTACGGCGTCGGCCTGCAGTCCTGCATGATGGTCGACGGCGGACTTTTCTACGACGGCATCGAGGGCTTTGAATTCGAGGCAGGCTACAACTACCGCCTGCGCATCGGAGTATATGACCCCTGGAATGGAAAGGAACCGCCCCAGGATGCGGGACGCTACGCCTATCGCCTGCTGGAAGAACTGGAAAAGACCCGCGCTCCATCCACGCCCGTTACCCTGGCAGTGGGACCGACGCGGGTGAAATGCGCCCGGGTCGACGATTTCTGCCTATTGATCGACGGCGCGCCCTACAATGATATGATCACCAACTTCGATTACGAGGCCGGTTACCACTATACCCTCAGTGCAAACAGATACAACGACGGCCGCTACGTGTTGAATGAAATCAGCTCAAAAACCGAAGCGGCGGCTGTGGGAGAAGAGGAAATAAGCGTGGGGCCGCACAGGATCAAGTGCGACGACAGCCACCCGGTGTACTGCAACGTGGTCAACGGCGGGGCGCTCCGCAGTGAGATCGTGAATTTCCAGCCCTGGCACGACTACAGCTATCGCCTGCGGGTCGAAAGATTCAGCATGTTCACCGATGGCATCTCCCCTTCGTCCGCCAACATTCCCACCTACGGCTATCGCTGGCTGGAAACCCTGGAGCGCAACTCCAGCAACTGATCAGATCCTGGAAGATCGCAAATGACCACCGGCTGGCCTGGGTTGATCAGGCCAGCCGATTTTTTGTTCTGGCACCGGGGATCCGTCAGGTTCTTCGTTTCTGCTATCCGGGTTCTTGAAGGAGGGAAGCACCAATGACCTGACTGACAAACCTTCTCATTTTCGTAGATTAGTATAAAACCAGCTTCCTACCTCAACCTGAAGGAGATGCACAATGTGCACATGGCTTCTCCTGCTTCTTTCAGCGCTGTCAGCTTTTTACCTCGGCGCCTGCCAGGGTCCGGCCGGGCCGGAGGGTCAAATGGGACCCCAGGGACCACAAGGGCCTCAAGGGGAAACGGGACCGCCCAGGGAGGGGATCATCATCGAGCGGCGTTTGTCCGAATCCCTCTATGACGAGGACAACTACATCATCATAGAGGATGAGCGCATAACACCTGTGACCTTCCGTGCATTCTACCTGAAATTGAACAACTTCGGATCCGTTGGTACGGCCGCGTACCTTCCGGTTGAATATGTCATTGTCTTCGACGTATCCCTGCTTGGCGAAGACCAGGAGTGGGAGACGCCGAGACTGGCCGTGATGGATGGCAGGCTGCTGATCGAGGACACCAGACGGTCGCTTTTGGAAACGGCTGGACCCCTGCTGGGGGAGGTCGACCTGGCGGTGCTGGGGTCGCATTAGCTGCCAACACCCGCAACGATTCTCCATTGCCCCCGAGAAGCGCAAACACTGCGGCAGCCCGGTGCGTCGAGTCGATGGATCCAGCCATCGACCGCCCCTCGCGGCTTACTCCGCGTTGGCCTCGATCAGCACCTGAATTTTCACTTCGTCCCCGAGAACCGCGCTGAAGCGTGCCCAGCTATTGACTCCGTAGTCGGAGCAGAGAAGGGTGAAGTTGGTTTCCAGGCCGATCTGCGCCTTGCCGCTGCGCGGGTTGGTGCCGGTGCCGAGGATCTCGACCAGCAGCGTGACCTCCCTGGTGGTGCCGTGCATGGTCAGCTTGCCCTTCACGCTGAGGGTGTTATCGCCCGTGCTGGTCACCTCGGTAGATTCGAGGGTGATGGTTGGATAGGTTTCGGCTTCGAAAAAGTCGACGCTTTGCAGGTGGCCGTCGCGGCGTTCGTTGCCCGTGTCGATGCTCTTGACCTGAATGATGCCGGAGAAGGTGGAGGATTCGGGCTTGGCGGCGTCGTAGCCGATGGTTCCGCTGAAGTCACCGAAACGGCCCTTCGTGCGGCCGACCAGGTGGCGGATGCTGAAATCGACCGAAGAGTGGGATGCATCGACCACGTAGGTTTCCGCCAACGCCGTCTCGGCGGCAAGAGCGAAGGTCAGGGCGGCAACCCATGCCATATGGTGCAAATTGGAACGAGTCATGAAATCCTCCTTGGGTTATTGGTGCGGGAGCGGATCGGGCACGTGTGCCTGGGATGCATTTGCCCTATCACCATTCCCGGGCGTTAAGATGCGGGAATAATAGGTGCCAGGGCCAGTCTATCGACAAGAGGCGGATATGATCAAAAACCCGAGAAACTGGAAGAATCCGAGGCCATCGCAGCTAAAATCCTGGCAAGCGACACCCGAACCCGACTCGTTGTCTCAGGCTGTCTTATTTTGGGAGATTGCCGCGGAGAGCTTGCCCCGAAATTGCTTTCCCTTCCGTCCTCTGGGCTGCCACTGCCGCGATACGGGTTTCTTGCCGCCACGGATTCCATGGGACAATTCACCATAGATCGCTGCGGTTCTGCCGCAGTGAAAGGGATGATCTTCGATCGGCGCAATCTTCAGCTTCGTCAGTCGCTCAATGTCGGCCAGGCAGTCAACTTCATCCACATCGCACAGGGACACCGCGCGCCCTGCGGCTCCAGCCCTGGCAGTGCGCCCGACGCGGTGGATGTAGCTTTCCGGGTCGTTTGGCAATTCGTAGTTGATCACGTGCGAGATTCCATCGACGTCGATGCCCCGCGCCGCGATATCTGTCGCAACAAGAACCTTCACACGCCCTTGGCCGAACCTGCTCAATGCCAGCTCCCGCGCTTTCTGTGTTTTGTTCCCGTGGATGGCGTCTGCCGCAATGCCGCGATCCTTCAGTTGCCGGGATATACGATTCGCCCGATGCTTGGTTCGGGTAAAAACAAGCGCACGGCTCACGTCGGTGTCCTTGAGCATGCTGGTCAGCAGCGCCCGCTTGTTGGCCTTCTCGACAAACATCACTGCCTGCGTGATTCTGTCCGCGACCGCGGCCGGCGGGTCGATCTCGATCCGGACGGAAGCGCCGAGCAGCGTATTGGCGAGTTTTTCGACGTCGCGCGGCATCGTTGCTGAAAAAAAGAATGTCTGCCGTTTCCTCGGGAGCTGCGCGGCGATCCTGCGAACGTCGGGAATGAAACCCATGTCGAGCATTCGATCTGCTTCGTCCAGAACAAACTTGCGGACCCGGTTCAGACGGACTTTGTCCTGGCTGAGCAGATCCAGCAGTCGGCCGGGTGTCGCGACCAGGATGTCGGGGCGCCGTTGCAAGCTGCTAATTTGTTTTTGGACAGGGATGCCGCCTACGAGAACCGAAGTGCGCAACCTCAACTGCCGGCCATAGGCCTTGAAGCTGCGGTCGATCTGGAGCGCCAGTTCGCGCGTCGGCGTCAAAATCAGCGCGCGCGGCCCCTCGTCGCTATGGGGGCGCTCTTCGTCCAGCAGATGAAGGATAGGAAGAGCGAATGCTGCCGTCTTACCGGTTCCTGTCTGCGCGGTTCCCAACACGTCACGTCCACCGAGAGAAACGGGAATGGCCCGTGACTGTATCGGTGTCGGTGTTTCGTAGCCCTCTTCAGAAAGGGCTTGGAGGATGGAAGGATGGAGCGGAAGTGAGTCGAATGTCTGCATTTCGTCCTGTCTGTGATACCCGAGATAACTGGCGGCTTCTCTCGTTTGGGTATCTGAACCGAAATGCGAGATGGTGACGCGTGGAAATCTTCGGAGGGATGATAGTGAATTACTGTCCGGCACATAAGGTACTACAGCATTGGCAATAAGGCAAATTCACTATTCACCTCGACAAAAGGGGAGATTGACTCCTTTGCCTCCTTATTATACACCAACGGAGTAGACGGATGCGGTGCGGCCCTTCCCCGACCTGACAGTGGAGAACGACCGCACTGCCCCTCATTCCTGGTCTTCCTCTTCCGGCATGAGCACGAATTCGGGATAGGCTTCGATTCCCAGCTCTCCCACATCCTGGCCCAGGCGCTCGACCTGGCGCGATACCCGGACGCTTATAGTCGCCTCCAGCAGGCGCCACAGCAGATACGAAACTGCGAATACGAACACTCCCACTGCCACCACGCCGAGCAGTTGCACGCCGAAGCTGCCTCCTCCGACTATGCAGACAGCCAGAGTACCCCAGATGCCGGAGAACAGGTGGGCGGGTACCGCCCCAACCACGTCGTCCAGCTTGACCCTCTCTAAGAGCTTGATCCCGATGGTGCACACACCGCCGCCTACGGCGCCGATGATCACCGCCCAATAGTGCTGGACGATATCTGGGCCCGCGGTAATCGCGACCAGACCGGCAATTGCGCCGTTGAGGCCGGCGAACAGATCCACGCGCCCAAGGATGGGACGCGAGATGGCCAGGGCGGTCATGACCCCGGCAGCTGCGGCAAGGTTGGTGTTGACCAACACGTGGCTCATGGCAACCACGTCAGCCGCGCTGCCCAGGGCCAGTTGCGAACCCCCGTTGAAACCGAACCAGCCGAACCAGAGGATGAAGACCCCCAGGGTCACCGCCAGGATGTTGGAGGGCGGCGTGGGCCTGACCGAACCGTCGCCGCGGAACTTGCCGAGGCGGGGACCGACCACCAGGGCGCCGGCGAGAGCAGCCCAGCCGCCGGTGCTGTGCACGATGGTGGAGCCGGCGAAATCCTTGAACCCCATATCGCTCAGCCATCCCCCACCCCACGTCCAGGCGCCGACCACGGGGTAGATAACGGCGGTCAGTACCAGGGTGAAAAGGAAGAACGACCACATCTTGACGCGCTCGGCCAGGGTGCCGGAGACGATGGAGGCCGCGGTGGCCACGAATACCATCTGGAAGAACCAGTCCGACATGGTGGAATGGCCCTTTGCGATCGCCGCGGCCGCTGCCCCCTCCTTCCCTGCCACCAGCGCGAGGTCGGCGGCGGAGGGTCCATAAAGCAGCTTGAACGAACCAATCAGCTTTCCTACGTCGACGTACATGAGGTTGTAGCCTATGAAGTAGTAGGCGAGCCCGGCGATAGAGTAGAGACCGATATTTTTCAGGCAGATCATGGAGGCGTTCTTGGTGCGCACCGAGCCGGACTCGAGCATGGTGAAACCGGCGCACATCCACATCACCAGGGCTCCCCAGACGAGGAAGGAGAAGGTGTTGAAAACGAACATGGTCTCCTCGCTGACGGCGGCATGGGCAACTGTCGGGACGCAGGCCAGGCCGCCGATCACCGCGAATGTTCTCCTGACCGCCGGAAGATTGCGGCAATGGTTCAATAATATATTTCGAAATGTTCCCATGGCTGTTCTCCTATCAAGATGGGTAATTATCGCTACCGGTGAGGGCGGGATGGCCCCATGCAGACCGCTGGATCGGACCTGTGCAGAGGGAGATCCGGACGCTACATGGAAACATTCTCCGCCTCCTTCTATTCAACGGAAGAAGAGTGATCCCCCCTGGTGCGTCAAAAAACCGCGGCGGGAGGCTAGCCTGTTTGCGCGGCTGCTACTACCGCGTCCAGTTGCCTTGTCAGGTAGGGAGACTCCTTGCCCACTTGACTCACCGATTGCAGCAGCGGAAAAGAACTTCCGTACCAGCCGCCGCTCTCGTCGTTCACGTGCCTGCCGATGACGACCCCTGATTTCCCCGTATAGCCTCCAATCCGGTGAAGACCTTCTTCAATCAAATCTCCGGGAAGGACTTTCCTTCTTCGCCTCGACCACTCCACGAGAAAGTACATCCCTCGCAAAATATCGTACTCGAAGAACCGCGGGAAGAAGGGTTTCAGCCATTCCCCGTTGATGACAGCACCGTCTTTCTTCGAGCAGACCAGGCGATGTTCGATCAGGTAGCGCGCGCCCTCGTCGAGGAATTCGGCCTCGGCAGCCGTATACTCCCGCCTCGTGAAAAAGAGCACGGCTTCCAGCGGAGGCAGTGTCGACACGACGGAACTTTTGCGCGACCCGCCATAGGCCGAGGGTTCACAATTCAGTCCACCGTCCGGAAGCTGGTGCTCCAGGAACCACGCCCGGATCCAGGGAAGCTCCACGTCGACCTCGAACCCACACGCGGAGAGTATCATGTAGAACACACCCAGCTCGCAGTGGCAGCAGTCCATCTTCGCCCTGTCCGCCTCGCTCCCGGGAGCCTCTTCCTCGGTGAGAACGAACCGCGGCCAGGCCCCGTGCTTGAGCAGTTCCAGGGCCCCTTCGGCAGCCGACCGGGGGATCCTGTTGGATTCACCCATCTCGCA
Organism: Candidatus Latescibacterota bacterium; assembly: GCA_965208105.1. Lineage (GTDB taxonomy): Bacteria > Latescibacterota > UBA2968 > UBA8231 > UBA8231. The sequence continues at coordinate 3,361,177 of OZ242318.1, read as the reverse complement.
GAGAGTGGCCATGTGCCACCACGGACCATCCCATTTCCTCCTGCTCATCCGGTCCGGGATCGGGAACACCTCCTCGGAAGCGAGCAGCGCCAACGAGGACTCCATCGGGCTTGCCACCTGTCAGCTTCCTTTCATCAACATTTTCGACCGCGATTGTTTCATGGGGAGTGTGGAGAAGGAGCAAAGGGAATCTACGCCGGCTGCTCTCTTCCCTCTCCCAGCGGCTCGCCCAGGGACGCCCCCTCCGGCTCTCCTTCTCCATCGGCCAGCGCCTCGGATGGAGGGGAAAGAGGCAGGTCGACAATCATTTCGGTGAACTCGCCGGGTTCGGACTCGACCCGGATGGTGCCCCCGTGCTGGCGCACGATATCGTTGGACAGCGCCAGACCGAGCCCCGTTCCCTGATCGGTCGGCTTGGTGGTGAAGAAGGGGTTGAAAATTTTATCGATGACATCCGGCGGGATCCCGCTGCCGTTGTCCCTGATCCGCACCTCGATGCTCTCGTCCAGGCGGCGGGTGGCCATGGACAGGGTTGGTTCGTATTTCTCTCCATCTTTCCCGGCGCGGCGCCTTTCGTCGGTGGCGTGGCAGGCGTTGCTCACCATGTTGAGGAAGACGCGGCCAAGGTCCTGGGGCACGATCTCTATCTGTCCTGCCCCCGGATCGAGATTCTCATCGATGGTCAGGTTGAAATTGGGATCGGTCGCCCGCGCGCTGTGGTAAGCGAGCCGTGCATGCTCGTCGAGTAGCCGGTTGATGTCGGTCAGCTGGCGCTCTCCCCCGCCCCTGCCCATGGACAGCATATCGTGCACGATTCCGTTGGCGCGCTCGCCGTGCTGACAAATGCGTCCCAGGTTGGCACTGAGGTCGCCGCAGATCTCTTCGACCACCTCGCGCTGCTCATCGCCCAGCTGAACTTCATCCTCGCGCAGGACTTCCTGCATCTCCTCCAACAGCTCCACCGATACCTCCGAGAAGTTCTTCACGAAGTTCAGCGGGTTCTTGATTTCGTGAGCCACGCCGGCGGTGAGCTCGCCGAGGGCGGCCAGTTTCTCGCGCATCACGATCTGGTCCTGGGCGCGGCGCAAGTCCGCCAGCACGCTTTCGAGCTGGCTGTTCTTGTCCTTCAGCTCTTCGGCCAGCTTCTCCACTAGGTTCAGGCGCTGGACCTCGAGAGCGTGGCGACGGAAGACCTCGAGCGCCGAAGCCATGTCGGCGACCTCGTCGTGGCCGCCGATATCGACCCTGGTCTCCAGATCACCTCCGGCCATCCCGCGCATGCGGTCGGACAACCGCTCCAGGCGGCGCAGGAGGACCCGGCCTACGAACAGGTAGGCGATCAGCAGGGCCCCCACGATGCTGACCACGTTGAGGGCAAGGAGCAGACGGCGTCCCGTGAGGATCGCCTCGGTGGAGGCCTGGGAGGCTTCCTCGGCGCTCGTGCGGGCCTCGCTCACCAGACCCTCCACCTCGGCGACGAGGTCGATGGCAAGGCTGCGGTTGCGGCCGAGCAGCCCCCTTTGCTGCTCCGCGAGCCCGAGCTCGCTGGCGCGCAAATTGAAGCCGCTCTGCTCGCCCAACCCCAGGCGGAACAAGCGTTCGAAAGCCCCGGCGATGCGGTCCTGCGAAGGGGTAGCTCCGAAGACCGACCGGCGGCGCTCGATCCTGCCGGCTGCGGCCTCGAAGCGCTCCCGCAGAGGCTCGATCAGGGCGGCGTCAGACAGGTTGAAGGCGCTGGCGAGAAGCTGGATGGCGATGGTGGCGTCCGCCTGCAGCTCGGCCAGGTGACGATAGCGGTCGAACTCCACCTCCGAGAAATGGCGAGCGCGGGAAACGGGGGCTTCACCGAGGTTCCGGTAGCCGGTCATGGCATAGAATAGCTGATCGTCAATGGCGGGGACCAGAATCCCCACCAACCCGCCGCGAACCGCGGCCAATTCGGCGCGGAGCGCCTCGCTGCGGGCGGCCAGGGCGAAGCGCTCGGCCACCGAGCTGTCGATGGCGGCGATGTTGGCGATCAGCGAGTCTCCGTGGGCGCGAATGCGCACGAAGCGCTCATCCTCCCCTCCCTGCCGGGTCAGCTCCTCCAGGCGGGTCTCGAAGGCCTCCCGCTCCGCGGCGATCCCGGCGGCCACCCTGGCGAAATCCTCGGGAGTGGCCGCGGCCGTCAGGCGAGGAGCGGCGGCCGTCAGAGTGCCGCTTTGCTGGGCGACGGCGAAGGCGGCCGCCATCTCCGGAAGGCTGTCCTCGTTTACCAGACGCTGGGAGTCGCCCACCTTGTTGAAAGCGAACCAGCCGACCAGACTCGCCCCCATGGTAAGGGCGACGGCGCCGCCGATGCCGAAATAGAGCTGCGCCGAGATGCGGAAACGGCCCTTGAGCAGGCGTTTGAGCAGGCCGGTCATGGCATTTTCGCCTCGCGCAGGGTATCGATCGGGAAATAGGTGCCGTCGCTGCCGATCGCGGTCAGGAAGACGGCATCCGATCCCTGGTTGTCTGCTTCCCCGTAGCTCAGCTCGAAGCCCCCAAGGTCGATGAGACCGTCGCGGCGCAGACTCTCCAGGAAGCGAGCCCGGTCAACCTCGGGACCGCAGCGTTCGAGGGCGGCAATGGCCAATCGGCCTGCCAGGTAGCCTTCCAGGGATACGAAGCCGGGCGCGGCTTCAGGCGCATGGGCGGCCAGGGCGCGGCGGTAGGCGGCGACCACCGGAGGGATGTCGTTGGCGGGAAAGGGAACAACCTGGGTGACGAAGACACCGGTGCCGCCGCGGCCCAGCTCCCGGGCCAGGGCATTGCTGCCCACGAAGGAGATGGTTATGAAGACCGGGTCCCAGCCGGTGTGCCGGGCCCAGGCGATAAGGGCCGCCACAGGCTGGTACGCCCCCACCAGGATGACGGCGCCCGGATCTGCGCTGCGCAAGTCGAGCAGGGCGGTCTTCACCGCCGTGGTATTGCGCGGGTACACGCCTATGGCCACCGGCTCCATGCCTCGGCGCTCGAGCGCCTGGCGCGCCCCGCGGTAGCCAGCCCGTCCGAAGGAGTCGTCCTGATACATCACCGCGATGCGCTCGATGCCCAGGTCCGCTGTCAGGCGCGCGACCATGGCCTCGGTCTCCTGGTTGTAGGAGGCCCGCAGGTTGATCACGTTGGACCACATCGGCTGGCGCAGGAAAGCGGCGCCGGTGAAAGGAGCGATGTAGGGAACGGCGGCGGCGGCGGCTACAGGAGTGGCCGAGCGCGAGGTGGGGGTGCCGACTGCGCCGATGAGCGCGAACACCCCTTCCTGCTCGATAAGTTGGCGGGTGTTGGCGATGGCGGCCTCGGGTTCGTAGGCGTCGTCGAGAGACTGCAACTCCAACTGCCGGCCATGCACGCCGCCCTGCCGGTTGGCTTCCGCAAACGCGGCCTGGATACCGCGCCGCATATTCTTGCCCAGCTCCTGGGCGGGGCCACTGAATGCCGCCGACTGGCCAAAGAGGATGCGCTGGTGGGAGACCCCCGTTTCTTCGGCGTCAATCGCCACAACCGCAGTAAAAACTGCGAGTGAGGCGGCCGCCGCCCTCATCCCTTCCTCCGCTTGACCAATGTGAGATGGTTGCGGCCCTCCTCGTGGCGGTAGCTCAACTCATCCATGAAGGTATAAACCAGATAAACCCCCAGGCCGCCAATGGGCCGGTCCTTGAGCGCCGAGGTCAGGTCGGGATCGGGGGCGTCTTTCAGGGGATCGAAGACGGGGGCATCGTCCACCATCTCGATGGTGAGCTGGTCATCGTCCCAGTCCAGGACGATCTCGATCTCGTGATTGGGGTCGCCGCCGTGCCCGTAGTTGATGACATTGACGGCCAACTCCTCGAGGACGAGGTTGACCTGGTAGATGAAACTGGGGGACCAGGAGGCTTCCTTCCCCACATCCTCCACCAGGGCGTGAATCCGCTTCAACTCACCCAGGTCAGTCGCTATGCGCAGTAAGCGGTTAATGTTCATGGCTCACACCTGCGGCACCCCGGCATGAGGCGGGAGGGGCAGGACCCAGCAAGGCGCGCGAAGCCCAGCCTCAGCCGAGCGCGGCAACGGCTTCGGCGCGAGTGTCGTGAATCGGAATGATCTTGTCGAAGCCACTGATCTCGAAAACCTCCCGGATCGCCGTCGAAAGGGAGCACAGCGCAAGGTGCGCCGACCGCTGCCGCAGCGACTTGGCCACCATCAGAAGGACGCGCAGACCCGAACTGCTGATGTAGGCAAGCCCCGCGAAATCGATAACTACGTTGTGGTCATCGCCGATGGCTTCGGTGAGCACTTGCTCGAATTCCCGGGCGTTTGCGCTGTCGACCCGGCCTTTCACCACGGCGATCATGGTTCCGTCCTCACGTTCGACATTGATTTCCATAGTTCCAGAGTCTCGTGGGTTGTAGGTTATTGCCGATATAATTCAATCCGATTCAATTAATATGGCGTCTTCCATGCACCGGGGTCAAGTAATACTGCCTGCACCATCCCTCCACCGTGAAAAAAGCACCAAAAAATTTCTTGACCCGCCCCGGGGCAAGGTCGTTTATCTGTCCTGAACTCCAGCCTGTGCGTCATCAATGAAAGGGTGAAGGCCTGGCAATGAAAACAGCATACGCCGGATTTCTGATGGCTGCGGTCCTGGTGACCCGGACCGCAATTCCAGCTCAAACGGAGTTCCACCTGCAGTACGGCAAACTGAAAAATCCATTCTCGGCAACCCAGGATCGGACCTTCGTATTCACCATGCAACAGGCTTCGGGATGGAAGTTGGGTGACAGCTTCTTCTTTCTGGATTACCTCAATGACGGCGGGGAGGACGGCTTCAACGAGAGGGACTTCTACGCCGAGTGGTATCCAACCTTGAGTCTCGGCAAGCTGTCCAACGAGCAGTTGAGCCTCGGCCCCGTTGCTGACTTTTCCATCATAGGCGGAGTCAACGTGGGCGGTGCGGCCAAAGTCCTGAAGTACCTTCCGGGCCTGAGGGTATCCTGGGACATCCCGGGATTCCTGTTTCTGAACACGGACCTTACCGCCTACATGGACGACAACATCGGCCTGGCGGGTGGCGGCGCCCCCAAGGCCGACAACAGCTTCATGATCGACCTCAACTGGGCCCTCCCCTTCGGGATCGGGGATCAGTCTCTGGCCGTCGTCGGCCATGCCGAGTACCTGGGCGGTCGCACCAACGAGCTGAACGAGGACCTCAAAGGGTCGGTTCTCGCTCAGCCGCAAATCACCTGGGATCTCGGCAGGGCCGTAGCCGGAGTTCCCCATCAGTTCATGGTGGGAGTGGAATACCAGTATTGGCTCAACAAGCTCGGCACGGACCAGGACGAGAGCACGGCCCAGTTGCTGCTGGTATGGCGCCTTTGAAAGATCCTGTCTCAAATCGGCTGGAAAGAGGTGGTCCGCGGCCAGGTTGCCGGGGTTCCTTCCCCGGCTTGCAGCACCCGGCAGCGGCCTTTCTGGCGATTTGTTCAACCTGAATCAGGGAGATGGCCTTGGAAACTGCGCAGGGAACCGGAAACATCCGCTTCGAGCCAGAGGAGCGGCCACCCCACTCGGTAGCCGCAGGGGCCGGATTTCAGGCGGCGGTCGTCGTCTTGGCGCCGGTGGTGCTCAGCGCGGTCATCATCGCCAGGGCCGCCGAACAGCCCCAGAGCTACCTGACCTGGGTGGCCTTCGCAGCGCTGATGATCAGTGGAGTCAGCACTGTCCTGCAGGCGGTCCGGGTCGGCCGCATCGGGGCCGGGCACGTGCTCATCATGGGCACTTCAGGCGCTTTCATTGCGGTCTGCATCGCTGCTCTGGTGAAGGGTGGGCCGTCTCTGATGGCGACCCTGATAGTAGCTTCTTCCCTGGTTCAGTTCGCTCTGGCCGCGCGCCTTTCGCTGCTGCGCCGAATCATCACTCCGGTGGTCTCCGGAACGGTGATCATGCTGATCGCGGTCACCGTAATGCCGGTCATCTTCGGCCTGCTGACCGAGGTTCCCGCCGGCACCCCCGTCGAGGCGGCCCCCGCCGCCTCGGGAGCGACCCTCGCCGTCCTCGTGGTCCTTACGCTGCGGGCACCGGTAACCTGGCGGCTGTGGGCGCCGCTCATCGGCATCGCGGCGGGATGCGCCGTGGCCGCCCCCTTCGGACTATTCGACCTTCAGCCAGTGATCCAGGCCCCCTGGATCGGACTCCCCGACAGTTCCTGGCCCGGATTGGACCTTTCCCTGGGTGCGGAGTTCTGGGCCCTTCTGCCGGCATTCATTGTCGTGACCCTGGTGGGCGCCATTGAAACCATCGGCGACGGCGTCGCAATTCAAAGGGTCTCGAGGCGGCAGCGGAGGGCAACTGATTTTCGCCTGGTCCAGGGTGCCCTGAACGCCGACGGCATGGGCAACCTGCTCTCCGGGCTCGCGGGGACCCCGCCCAACACCACCTACTCCACCAGCATTTCCCTAGCAGAGCTGACCGGGGTCGCCGCACGCCGCGTCGGGGTCTACATCGGCATCATTTTCATACTCCTGGCCCTGTCTCCCAAGGTTACGGCCCTCCTGATCGCCATTCCCAATCCCGTAGGCGCGGCCTATGTCACCCTCCTCATCGCTCTGCTCTTCGTACAGGGAATGAAGCTGGTCGTCGAAAGCGGGCTCGATCACCGCAAGGCCGCCATCGCGGGTCTGTCCTTCTGGATCGGTGTGGGCTTTCAGAACCAGGTGATCTTCGCCGACCTGCTGGGCAGTACCTGGGGCAACCTGCTCGGCAACGGCATGACCGCCGGGGGTCTGGCCGCGATCCTGCTGACCGCGTTCCTGGAGTGGACGGGAGCGCGGAAGCGGCGGCTGGAGGTCGAGCTGGCCGACCGTTCCCTGCCTGAGATCGACAGCTTCCTCCAGAGGTTCTCCGCGAAAATAGGCTGGAACGAAGCCTCGACCGAACGTCTGCGCGCCGCGGGAGAAGAGACGCTGGCAATCCTGGTACAACAGAATGGGGGCGAGGATGGTGCCGGGGGAGGCCGGCTGATCCTCAATGCGCGTGTGGCCGAAGGCGCCGCGGAGCTGGAGTTCCTCGCCTCTTCCGCGGGAGAGAACGTCGAGGACCGGCTGGCCTATCTCAGCGAACAGCCCGAGCTCGTGGACGAACGCGAGATTTCGTTCCGCCTGCTGCGGCACTACGCCTCTTCGGTGCGCCACCAGAAGTACAACGACATGGATATAATTGCGGTGCGGATCGAGAGCGCCTCCTAGCAGCCCGGATGGACTTTCTCAATGGGCTGCCAGACTCTTCAACGAGGGTGCGGAAGAGGAGAGATGGGCAAGGTGAACCCCTTGCTCAACCCTTCACGCGCTTGATCAGTGTCAGATGATTGCGGTCCCGCTCGCGCCTGTAGTTCAACTCGTCCATCAGGGTGTGGACCAGGTAGATTCCCAGGCCGCCCACGTGCCGCTCTTCCAGCTCCGAGGCCAGATCGGGGTCGGGGGCATCTTCCAGGGGATTGAAGGCAGGTGCGTCGTCCACCATCTCGATGGTGAGCCTGTCCGCGTCCCAGTCGAAGACCACCTCGATTTCGTGATTGGGGTCGCCGCCGTGGCCGTAGTTGATGACGTTTACGACCAGCTCCTCGAGAGCGAGGTTGACCTGGTAGACGAAGTCGGGCGTCCAGCCCGCCTCCTGTTCCAGCTCTTCCACTGCGGCCTGGATGCGCTCCAGCTCGCCGAGATCCGTCGCGATCCGCAGCGACCTCTTTGTGCTCATTGGCCCTGGCCGCTGTAGCGCAAGGTCACGCAGGTGATGTCGTCGAACTGCGGCCTTTCCCCGGCGAACTCCCCCACTGCGGCGAAAACAGCCTGATTGGCCGCGCGGGCGTCCTCCTGCGGCGCTTCGGCCAGCACCTGGTGCAGGCGCTCCAGCCCGAACTCCTCGTCGTCGCTGTTCATGGCCTCGGTGACGCCGTCCGTGTAGAGCACGAGAATATCGCCGGCCGACAGGATGACGGTGTCCTGCTCGTAGTCGAAGTCCGGCAGCAATCCCAGGGCGATCCCCGAGGTGGAGGGCAGCAGAGTCGAACTGCCGTCAGGGTGGAGAATCAACGGTGGATTGTGCCCGCCGTTGGCGTACACCAGTTCGCCGCTCTCAGGGTCGAACACTGCGTAAAACATGGTGACGAACAGGGAGGCTTCGTTTTCCTGCTCAAGCAGCCGGTTGGCCTCCGCCAGCACCGTTCCCGGATTCGAGTCTCCAATGGCCGCTCCCTTGAGCAGGGTGCGGCTTGACATCATGAACAACGCCGCGGGAACACCCTTGTCGGAGACGTCGGCGATAGCCAGCCCGAGACGGCCGTGCTCCAGGCTTATTACATCGAAGAAGTCTCCTCCCACCTCGCGGGCGGGCTCCATGTTGCCGAAGACCTGACAGCCGGGACGCTCGGGAAAGCTGGTGGGCAGAATCGACTGCTGCATCTGGCTGGCCACGTGCAGCTCGTTCTGCAGCGCCACCAGCTTGTCGCGGGAGGCCAGGGCTTCGCGCCAAAGGGTAAGGTGGTGCAAGGTGCGGTCGATGGTGACGCGCAGATCCTGGAAATCTATGGGCTTGGTGACAAAGTCGAAGGCGCCGCGGTTCATTGCGGTGCGGATGTTCTTCATGTCTCCATATGCCGAGACGATCACGGAACGGATGTCCGGGTCGACCTTGGGGATCTGCTCGAGCAGGGTGAGCCCGTCCATCTGGGGCATATTGATGTCGGTGAGCACCATGTCTATGTCCGGCTCCTCGTTGAGCCGTTCCAGTGCCTCGACGCCGTTGTGGGCAAAGGTGAAAGAGTAGCGTCCGGCGCGAACGTCGCGGCGCATGCGCTGCCGCACGAGATGTTCGAGGTCGGGTTCGTCGTCCACTACGAGGATCTTGTAAGACGTTTCCATTGGGTTCAACTCCGGGCGCTGCGGCGCCAGATGGGTTGTATGGCCTGGAAGTAATCGGAGGGGAAGAGGATAAGGGACATGATTCTGGGGATGAAAAGGTCTCGGGGAGCGGTCGGCGGCAGCTTCCTGCGCCCTCCCCGCCGGATGTCCGCCTGATTCAGCAGCCCCTGTTCGATCAGCGGAAGGCCACTCCCACTGCATCCTCGAGGAAGCGCCTGTTCGGGCTCACCCGGGGTCCCGGGCGGCATCCTGGATTGCGCCGGGGGCACTAGCCTTGTGCTGCCAGGGCCTCGGCGCGGGTATCGTGAATCTCAATAATCTTGTCGAAGCCACTGATCTCGAAAACTTCCCGGATCGACTCCGAAAGGGCGCACAGGGCCAGGTTGGCCGACCGCTGCCGCAAGGTCTTGGCCACCAGCAGAAGGACGCGGAGGCCCGAGCTGCTGATGTAGGAAAGACCCTCGAAATCGACGACCACGGCCTGGGCATCGCCGATGGCTTCAGTGAGTACCTGTTCGAATTCGCGGGCATTGGCACTATCGACCCGGCCTTCCACCTGGGCGATCAGAGTGCCGTTCTCGCGTTCGACCTTAATTTCCATCTTTCCCAAGTCTCCCTTGATGAATGATTGACGACCTGATTCCAATTCTCCGGAAAATCCCTGACGGCAAGCGCGGTTTCACCCCCGCCTGCTTGCCTGCCGGCCACTGACCCCTCCAACCAACAATACGGGCCCTGGATCCTGCCCGGGGCACGCCGCGAAACCTGCAGAGCCCCGTCCTGTGGCAAAGGCTAATATGGCCTCATCTGCACCGCGAGGGCAAGTGACACTTCAATATCGGTTATGGCCTGGGACATGGCCTGGCCGATCAGGTCGAGCCGGCGCACTTGATCGATGCGAGGAGCAACATGCTCCAACTCACGAGCAGACAGAATCTGCCTGAACAGGTTGCAGGCATGCGCCAGCCCGATGATCACAACATCGCGCGGGTCGGGAAGCTCGTCGCTGAACAGAATTTCCATGATCCTGAGCTTGACCTCCCGTTCTGCCCGGTCATCTATGACCGGGTACCGCCGAGACCGGAAGACCCACAGAAACCTGTCGTCCTGGCGCTTCAGAATTCCGCGCTCCACCAGCCGGTCGAGCGCCTCTTCGCGAATCGCGTCGGCGCTCTGGAATGCAGTGCGCTCCACCCAGAAGCGCGCATCGTGGCTCCCGGTTTCCTGAGAAATATCCGCGAGGGTCGGGTCGAGCAGACTGTCCCCGACCGGACTCGAATCGACGAGGATAAGCTGCTTCAGGTCCGTGTCGATGCGGTTCTCCAGGGCAAGGTCCATGAGGACTCCACCCGCCATCGCGTAGCGCAGGTGGCGCTCGGGAACGTGGGCGAATTTCCCGTTCTCATCGTCGAGGATCAGCAGCATGAGCTCTTCAGGGAACCTCAGCATCGTCCATTCCTTTTTCGTTGGAAAATACCATATACGACCTGAGAGTCAAGCACATCCTCTCCAGTCCGCCAACGGAGGGAGAAGGCTGCGAAGTTGTTGCGTCACCGGAGAACGTGGCATTAATTCCCATTTGCCTGGCCGGATGGAATCGGCCGGGTCCCGTTCATCCGGAATATACCCGGCCTGAATCATGGAGGTGAATTATTCCTTCGCCTTGCTCCGGTCCGGCGCGCTCCAGCCACTGTAAGGAGACCATTCCATGAAATACGATTTCCATACCCTGCGGGGGGATCTCTTCGGCGGCCTGACCGCCACCGTGGTGGCGCTGCCAGTGGCCCTGGCCTTCGGAGTAGCGTCGGGTCTGGGGGCCGCCGCAGGCTTGTACGGCGCCATTGCCGTGGGCTTTTTCGCCTCGGTGTTCGGCGGTACGCGGTCCCAGATTTCCGGTCCTACGGGTCCGATGACCGTCGCCATGGCAGTCATCGTCACCACCCACGCCTCCACCCTCACCGAAGCTTTGACTGTGGTTGTTCTGGGAGGCCTGCTGCAGGTCCTCCTCGGGTTGTTGAGAATCGGCCGCTTTGTGGCCTATACTCCCTACGTGGTCATTTCCGGGTTCATGTCCGGCATCGGCATCATCATCATGCTGATTCAGGCCCTGCCGTTCCTTGGAGCGCCCACCGCGTCGGGCGGACCTATGGGCGCGATTGCCGCCCTGCCCGAGGCTGCAGCCCAGATCAACACCAGTGCCTTCGCCATAGCCGCCGTCACTCTCGCGGTGGGAGTGCTCTGGCCCCGCCGCTTCTCGAAATACCTTCCCGCTCCTCTGATGGCGCTGGTTGTCGGCACCATGCTGGGAGTGCTGTGGCTGAGCAACGCACCGATAATCGGACCCATTCCGACCACCCTGCCGAGCCTGCAGCTCTCCCTGCCTTCGGCCAGCTTCCTGGCCAGGGCCCTGGAGCCCGCTGTCATCCTCGCCCTGCTGGGTTCCATAGACAGCCTCCTGACCTCCCTGATAGCCGACTCCCTCACCGGTACTCGCCACAACCCCAACCGGGAGCTGGTGGGCCAGGGCATCGGCAACATGGTTGCCGGACTGTTCGGGGGCCTGCCTGGCGCCGGGGCAACCATGGGCACCGTGGTCAACATCCGCGCCGGCGGGCGGACCCCGGTTTCCGGCGCGATGCGCGCGCTGATTCTGCTGGGGCTGCTGCTCGGACTGGGCCGATTTGTGGAGCCCATACCCCATGCGGTTCTGGCCGGCATTCTCATGAAGGTCGGCTGGGACATTATTGACTGGCGCCTTCTCACCCGGGTCCACCGCATCCGGCGCGAGCACCTTCTGGTAATGATGATCACCCTGAGCCTCACGGTGTTCGTCGACCTGGTAACCGCCGTGGCGATAGGACTGATCGCAGCGGGCATGGCCAACTCCCGCCAGTTGGAAGGCCTGGAACTCGACAGCGTGGTCTCCGTGCCCATGCTCGACCAGACCTTTCTGGCCGAGAAGAAAGAGGCTGCCGCAGAAGACCCCTTCGCCGCCCGGGTAGGTCTCGTTGCCCTGAGGGGGCGGCTCACCGTGGCCTCGTCCAACAAGCTGGTCGGGGTGATCGGCGCCGACATCAAGGACCACGAGGCCGTCATCTTCGACTTCTCGGAAGCCTCCTACCTGGACGACAGCGCCGCCATGGTCATCGAGCAACTCCTTGGGGTGGCCAGGGGAGAGAAGACCGAATGCATCGTGATGGGCCTCTCCGGCTCGGTGGAGAATACCCTGCAAACCCTCGACATCCTGCGGAACGTTCCGCCGGAGCGCATCGTCGCAACCCTGGACGAGGCGCGCCAGGCCGCCAGAACGCTGCTCGACGCCTGACGCCCGGTAGTTCTCGCCAGGGGGCACCGGAAGAGTAGCTCAAGCGGCCGCACCCGCACTCGACCGCCGGCGCAGCCATTCGACCACGAACAGCAGCAACACCGCGAAGACGATCAGGAAGGTCGCCACGGCCAGGATGGTGGGGCTGATCTGCTCGCGGATGCCCGCCCACATCTGGCGCGGGATGGTGCGCTGCTCCACCCCGGCCATGAAGAGCACCACCACCACTTCGTCGAACGAGGTGGCGAAGGCGAACAGGGCCCCGGAGACGACCCCCGGCGCGATCAGCGGCAGCTGCACGCTGCGGAAGGTGCGCAGCGGTCCCGCCCCCAGGCTGGCGGCGGCGCGGGTCAGATTGGCATCGAAGGCGGACAGAGTGGCGGTTACCGTGATCACCACGAAGGGCGTGCCCAGGGCGGCGTGTGCCAGGATCAGTCCGAAGTACGACTGGGCCAGACCCAGGCTGGAGTAGAAGAAGAACATGCCCGCCGCCGAGATGATCACCGGGGTCACCATCGGCGAGATCAGCAGACCCATGGCCAGGCGGCGAGCCGGCATGGCGGCGCTGGAAAGCCCCAGGGAGGCGAGGGTGCCCAGCGCGGTCGCCAGCGCCGTGGAGGCCGCCCCGATGATCAGGCTGTTGGCCAGCGCCCGGGTCCAGGCATCCTCCTCGACGATCTGCCGGTACCAGCGCAGCGAGTAGGCCTCCGGATCGAGGCGCAGCATGCCTTCGGTGAAGGTGAAATAGGGCTCGGCGTTGAAGCTCAGGGGAACGATCACCAGAATCGGCGCGACCAGGAAGGCGAAAACCGCGGCGCACAGCCCCAGGTAGCAGAATCTGCCAATTCGCGGCCCCAGCCCCTGCTCCATCATTTCAGCCCAGCCTCATGCCTTCGACCCCCACCAGGCGGTCGTAGAGCCAGTACAGGGCCATCACGCACACCAGCAGCAGGCCGCCCAGGGCGGCGGCCAGGGCCCAGTTGAGCGAGGTCTGCATGTGGTAGGCGATCATGTTGGAAATAAGCTGGCCGCGGCTGCCGCCCACCAGCGCGGGGGTGATGTAGTAGCCGATGGCGAGGATGAACACCAGCAGGGAGCCGGCTCCCACCCCGGGCAGGGTCTGCGGCCAGTAGACGCGCACGAAGGCCTGCAGGTGACTCGCTCCCAGGGAGGCGGCGGCGCTCATCTGGACCGGGGGGATGGCGCGCATGATCGAGTAGAGGGGCAGCACCATGAAGGGCAGCAGCACGTGGGTCATGGCCACGAAGGTGCCGGTCATGTTGTAGATCATGGCGAGCCGGCCGTCGTCGCCGATCAGCCCCAGGGCCACCATGGCATTGTTGAGCACGCCCTGGTTCTGGAGCAGGACGATCCAGGAGGTGGTGCGCACCAGCAGCGAGGTCCAGAACGGGACCAGCACCAGGGCGAGGAGAAGGTTGGAGCGCCGGGGCGGGGCGTGGGCGATCAGGTGGGCGATGGGATATCCCAGCAGCAGGCACAGGGCGGTGATGCCAAGGCTCACCAGCAAGGTGCGCCACAGGAGGGAAAGGTAGATGCGGCGCTCCTCGGGTTGGCCGCCGATGGAGCCGTCGGGCAGCCGTTGCAGGTCGAGGGCGTTGAGATAGTGCCGCAGGGTGAAACGATCTCCGGTGCGGCGGATGGCGTGCCAGGTCTGCCCCTCGGCCCAGGCGGCATCCATCCCGATCATGGCCTCGCGCCAGGGCCCCTCGCTTACCTTCTGCAGCTTCCGCGCACTGCGGGTCAGGACGCTGCGCAGACCTCCCTGCACCCGGTTGACGCGGGTGGCGACCTGGCCCAGGGTGCGCTCCGCCCTCGCCTTGACCAGCTCCCTGGCGGCGGCCTCGTACACCGCCTCTCCCGGCGTCCCCTCCCCGTCCCATTGGCGCAGCAGAGCGAGGGTCCCGGGGAGCGCCTCCGCCACCACCGGATCGTAAACACTGCGCACCAGCATCGTCGCCAGCGGCGCGATGAAGGTCAGGCCGATGAAAGCCAGCAGCGGCAGGACCAGACCCGCAGCGCGTAATTTGATGATGGTGTCGTGGTTTATCACTCTAATCCACTATTTTTCAAACAGACCACGTCCCTTTCTACTCTGATCGATCTCTGCTGCTATCGCGGCGTCGTCCGGTATCCCCTCCCTTTCAGCCCTCTTCCGAACCCTCCTTATGGCGGCCGAAAAGAGCGTCCGACGAATCTCCGCCAGAGACTCCTCTACGGTCTCAGTAGAGATGCTGATCATCATGGCCAAAGGTTTGCCATCCCTGGGGTGATGACCAACTCCCGCTCACTGGCAAGCTTTTCCCATAGTTCCCTGGTCTTCTTGAGGTTTTTTTCCGCGAGGTAGTCCATCAAATCTCCTTTTTCTCTGACATTTATACTTTTTTCCGCCTTTCTCCTGCGTAAAGGCATCTAATTCACAGATTAAGCTGTTTGCCTTTAACAATCCTGCACAGTTGCAGACCACTTCGCGAGTAGCCGAATTCGCGATTACCAGGGAATCCGCCGGCGTTTGTCGACCGGATTTCTTGTATGCGCCTGGCCACGTCAGAATCGATTCAAGTTCGTAGAAACCGCAGCCAGCGCCGGGGAGACCTCATGCGCCTGCCCAGAAATTCTTCCAGTTGGTCGCGTTTCAGAGTGATCTGGTCCGATACGCTCGCGGTATCGTCCAGAATCCAGTCCGGTATGTCGCTTTTTATACGGCTCGACGCCATTATATCACCCGCTATGATCACCGTATCCCCCGTTATGGTCCAGCTTCCAGCGGCCGGTTTGCGCTGGCCGCTGTATCTGTCTGGATGCAGGAGATTCCCCAGGACAAGGCGTGGCCTTTCAAATGCCCGGCTCTGATATTCACTCAAGGTCATCGGAGAACACCAGTCGGGCATTCTTGCTCCGGGCGGCAGGTTCTCCTCCATGATGCGGCACAACACGCTGGAGGAAAGTTCGAGCGCATCCACTTCACCGCTTTCCGATGCGTTAGATTCACGCAGGGAATCCAATTCTTCAACAATCTGCCTCAGATACTCCCTATACAGTGCGGTGGTCATCCTGTCGCGAATTGACGCGACCGATCTCTGCAGTTTTCGGCGGGCTGTAGGGTTGTCGCCCGGGAGCGATGTCCTCGTGTAAATCATCAGGCAGCGCTTCACGATCTCGGGTAGAAAGCTGCGCGCATCGGCATTCATGGAAAGGGCGAAACAAGGATACTCTGAAAAATAAATTGCCTCGTCCTTGATGATCTCTGGAGCATGGCGGCTGAACCGTTCACGTGAGACGTCATCAAAGACAACGGGGAACCGTTTGTAGGATTCTTGCAGACCGCGAAGATTCCTGCGGGTAAAAGATTGGGTTTCAACTATTCTCGGGTGTGAAAACATGGAGGTCATGAGAGTTTCGATCAGGCTGCTCTTGCCGCAATTGCTTTGCCCATAGAGTACCGCGAACATCGGCTGGTCGAAGCTGAAGCGGTTCTGGCGCAGTGCGGCATTTCTCAAATCGCACATCAGGGGCGAAAAATAGAACCAGCACATGAACGTGAAGTAATCCCGCTGCAATCTTGGAATATCACCCACGAAGCCATTGGCATAATTCCCGAAAAACTCCAACCAGGCTCCGACATCACTGCGGACTTGAGACGGATCGGCCTCCATGCCAATCTCGTTGCCGGAGAGGGTAAAGACGCCGCCGTTGTATGAGAGGTATGTCTTCGGACCTTCATCCTCATGTCTGGATGTGTGGATTCGAGTCATCTGTTTGATGATGCTCGCAGTGAACTTGACATTGCCTTTTTTG
This sequence comes from Candidatus Latescibacterota bacterium, assembly GCA_965208105.1. Taxonomy (GTDB): domain Bacteria; phylum Latescibacterota; class UBA2968; order UBA8231; family UBA8231. The sequence continues at coordinate 3,345,118 of OZ242318.1, read as the reverse complement.
TCAGGGTGAATATCAGCCAAGGCCCGGCGGCGGACCGACCTGATGTGCTCCACCTGGGACAAAACCTGAGGGATACTGAAGTCACGCTCATTCTCCTGTTCGGATGGAACATATAGTGCCACGTCGGCGCTGCTGCTTTCAGCCTGCTTCAGTGCAGGAGTCTCTTCAATTGGCAAATGCTCTGCAAGGATGGGCTTTTCCCGGAGAGGAACTTTGCTCGAAGCAATCTGGCGGACAGCATCGTACTGGCGGCTATAGTGCTCCCATGCCGTCTCATCGTTGTCGAAGACAATCAAAGTCTCGGCCTGTCTTCCGGAGAAGGCGGTCTCGGAAAGATTGGCGGAACCGACAACTACCCTCCTGAATCCTTCTTTTTTCAAAAGGTAAATTTTGGCGTGGGCTATAGCGTCTTTGACGACGAAGAATCGGGCCCTTTCCTCCGCGGCGCGGTCATAGAGGATCTTTCTGCGTTCTTCGGGCAAACCTCCGATCCCGACAAAACCTTTGTTTAGTTTTTCGTCCACAACGGACTGGAACCCCAACAGGTCGGCAGCGTCCCGAGACAATATGCCGCTGTGCCCGAAGGTACACTCGAAATCCTCGTAGTCGTAATCTCTGAGTAGGCCCAGAATCATAGGGATGCTCGGAGTATAAGTGAGCGCACGCATAGCCGTAAAACCTCCGAACAGAGATTCCCTGTCGAATCTCTCCGAACCCTTTGCGGACGCATGGACGACCTCCAGTCCCTCGCTCCGGGTGCGGGAATGTGGATCATCGAAAGCAAAGCTCTGCTGTGTTTCCATTTCTGGGAACTCTCCTTAAATACCCCGGAATCAACTTTTGTAGACGACACTCCAGCCGACTACCCTGAACCGCTTGCCTTCCCTCACCTGGCCAGCCAGGTGCTGAAGCGCTCGTTCATCTCGTCGCCGTGGTCGCTCCACCATTCCCAGTCGTTGCGTAGAGCGCGGCTGGAATTCTGCGGACTGGTGGGCATGTGCAGAATCATGTCCACCCCTTTTTCGGCGTGGGTCGAGATCAATGGCACGGCTGATCTCCGCGTCGGGCTGTAGGCGATGTTCGGCACCGCTGCGATTCGTCGTCGGGTGGGGACTCTGACTATATCGCTATGACCTTCTTGGCCCCTTCACTTTCGGGCCAGGCAATATGAATGCTCACCTCGCAATTCAGGCGCTCCAGAAACCGCATCAGCCGTTCGACGCTGTAATAGGAAAACTTGCCGCTTTTAAGCCGGGAAATTTCTGGCTGCTTAACTTCTAAAATCTCAGCTGCCTTCGTCTGAGTGAGCTTGCGGTGTGCGAGAATCCGAAAAATCTCCGCGCCAAGTTGGGCTTTGAGCAACTCTTCTTTCGCTTCCTCTTCACTAAATCCCAAATCGGCAAAAATGTTGCCACTGCTCTGTCGAACCTTAATTTCCCCTGTCATGGTTTTTCCTCTCCTGTTTATCCAGCTCCTTGGCTCGTCTCAACCGTCCTTTGATTGAATCGAGATCTTTCTTAGGGGTGGCGGTCCCTCTTTTTGATTTCTTCTGAAATGCATGAAGCACGTAAAGGCTTCTGCCAATCTTGACCGTATAGACGGCACGGTAGGTGTTTGTAGAAAAATTACTGACAATCTCGAATACGCCCGGCTCAATGCCTCTCATTGGCTTGGCAGAGGGCGGCGTTTGTCCGGTCTGCGCCAGGTAGAGCGCATGCCCGATATCTTTGCGGACCTGGTTGGGAAACCGCAGTATTTGCTCTCTACAATCTCCAACCCACCGGACTTTTCTGAGGGGTACTCCCTTACGCTCCATAATTGACTATAACTAATTAGATATATCCATTCAACCTTTTTCGTCAAAGATAATCGGGTGTGCCAGCAACTCCTCGGATTGTGGGATCAGTTGCTCGCACAGGAGGGCCGGCTGTCAATTGGGCAAGTCCACCTTTAAGGGCCGAGGATACTGAACCATTTTGACCTATTCTAAAAAATAGTTGACGAAAGATGGGAAGGCACGGAGCAATGGTGGGAAAAATTGATCCGGTCATAGGAAGTTTTGCTGCAATTGCCTCCTTTGACAGAAGGCGTCGGGAATACAGACGCTTGGGCTGGATCTACGCATGCCGCAACCGTTCATTTACTGATCCTGTATTCAAAATTGGCCAATCATCACGGCCTCCCCATGTCCGGATAGCCGAATTGAGCAGTTCCAGTGCGGTTTATAGAGATTTTCAACTCGTCTACTTCGTCCACGTTTCAGATCGGGACCCCGCAGAAGGCCAAGCCCACCTGGCATTGCAAGGGTACCGGGTCAATCCCAACAAAGAATTCTTTCAGGCCCCTTTGCCTGAAATTGTGCACGCCATGGACGCCGCCGCAAGTATGTTTCCCGTCCAGTTGGGGAAAACGTCCCGTGCAGGCTTCCTGCCGCAACCTCTGCAGCCGCGCCATTTTAGTTGTCCCCACTGTGGGGCTCAAAATCGATTGGCGAATGTACTAATAGAAATTCGTATTTCCTGCGGCTCTTGTGGTGAACGGTTGGAAGTTGCACCCGGCGCATCTCTGCGCCAGTCCGATTGAGCGCAATCCAACCAGAGAGAGGCAGATGCCCCCATCCTCCCCATCATCTTCAAGAGAACCGCTTGCCTTCCCTCACCTGGCCAGCCAGGTGCTGAAGCGCTCGTTCATCTCGTCGCCGTGGTCGCTCCACCATTCCCAGTCGTTGTGCAGAGCGCGGCTGGAATTCTGCGGACTGGTGGGCATGTGCGGAATCATGTCCACACCCTTTTCGGCGTGGGTCGAGATCAATGGCACGGCTGATCTCCGCGTCGGGCTGTAGGCGATGTAGCGGCCGACATCGGCAATGGACCGGGCGGTTGCTGCAAAGGCGACGAACCTCCGCGCAGCCTCGAGTTTGGGCGTTCCCGCGACGATGGCCAGCCCGCCGAAATCCAGCACCTGGCCGTCCCAGACGATGACGAATGGCTGGTCCTCCAGCACCTGGGCATTGAAGATGCGGCCGTTGTAGGCCGTGCTCATCACCACCTCGCCGTCGGCCAGCATTTGGGGCGGCTGCGCCCCCGCCTCCCACCAGACGATGTGCTCCTTGATGGTATCGAGCTTGCGGAAAGCGCGGTCCACGCCTTCGGGCGTATCGAGCGTGGCGTAAACCGAATCGAGGGGGACCCCGTCGGCGATCAAGGCGAACTCCAGATTCACCAGCGGCGAGCGGCGCATCCCGCGGCGTCCGGGGAATTTCTCCAGATCGAAAAAGTCGGCCATGGTAGCAGGCTTCTCGCCCGGGATATTCTTCTCGTTGTAGGCGTATACGGTGGAGTAGAATATGGTGGCCGGGCCGCAGTCTGTGACAGTTTCAGGGAAAAAGTCCTCTGCCGCCGGCGTTCCGTCGGGACCGGGCGCCAACGAGTCGATCTCGATGACTTCGAGCAGTCCCTCGTCGCAGCCCCGCACCATGTCGGGGATTTCAAGGTCCACCACGTCCCAGTACACGTTGCCCACGTCCACCTGGGCGCGGATCTGCGCCAGCCCGCCGTTGTAGTCTTCGAGGTTGATGGCTATTCCCGTTTCCGCGGTGAAGCGCTCGTGGTAGCCCTTGACGCAGGCGCGCGCGTAGGACCCTCCCCAGGAAACCACGGTAATCGCCTCGTCCGCGGTGCTGGTTTGAGCCATCAGCAATGCGGCCATGGAAATAAGAGCAGCAATGCGGAGCTTCTTCCCATGCATGTCCTTCATTTTTCTCCTCCTCGTTGTTCCGGTCTCAATGGATTTTGCCATTCGGCACAAACCGAAAAGTTTAACGTACACTCTACATCCTTCCGGGGCAACGACCTCTTCCGGCAGCCGCCATGCCCATCGCCATCCGTCCCTGTTCATGCCCACTTTGTGGGGCAGAGACCGACCGGCACGGATGGCCGATGTCTCCCGCCGCAATGTGGCGGACACTGGATCAAGACGCGGTTATTTTCGGACATGTTTGGGTTGGAAGCGATTAGAAACCAGAAGTGGACAAATCACCTTGATTGGCATAGTTTTCGGCTCAGATGTCCTTCAAATCAGTTTCAGCCCCATCCCGAGAATCACACGTGAAAGCAGCAAAATTTTCTGGCCAGTTCACCGCCCTGGACTCTTATGTCCCGGTGAGCCTGCGAGAACTTGGAGACCTCCAGACTGCTATACCTGCTATAGCGCGTGACGAGAAGCGCATGAGAGAAGTCGAAGAGGCTGTCAGGCGTTTGCCCACCACGCACCGACTGGTTGTGGGGGATGCTCGCGAGATCCAGCTTGAACCGAATAGTGTGCACCTGGTGGTGACTTCGCCACCGTATTGGACCCTCAAAAAATATCGGGAGTGCGACGGCCAACTTGGCCATTGGAACGACTACGAGAAATTTCTCCGCCAGTTGGACAAGGTATGGCGCAGGTGTTTCAAGGCCCTGGTTCCCGGAGGACGCTTGGTTTGCGTCGTGGGAGACGTATGCCTTTCTCGTAGAAAAAACAACGGCCGTCATCAGGTAGTGCCCCTGCACGCGTCGATTCAGGAGCACTGCAGGAGAGTGGGATACGACAACCTGGCGCCCATCTTCTGGCACAAGATCGCCAATGCCGCCTACGAAGTAGGTACCGGCGGCGGCTTTCTCGGCAAGCCCTATGAACCTAATGCGGTGATCAAACACGATGTGGAGTTTCTGCTGATGGAACGAAAACCGGGGGGATATCGTAAACCTGGCCCGGCAAAACGTCTTCTCAGTATAGTCTCCGCAGAGAACTACCAGAAATGGTTCCGCCAAATCTGGTCAGACATAGCCGGCGCGTCCACGCGCCGACACCCGGCTCCCTTCCCGTTGGAGCTTGCGGAACGTCTGGTAAGAATGTTCAGCTTCGTCGGTGACACCGTTCTTGATCCCTTTCTCGGGACAGGCACAACCACCGTAGCGGCTGCCCGCTGGGGGAGAAACAGCATCGGATACGAGGTGGACCCCGAGTACATGGAACTGGCCCGATCCCGAATCTCCAGAGACCTGGATGGCCTGTTCAGCACGGCCGAAATCGCTTGCCAGGAAAGAAAGTAATGGCTCGAACGGACTTGAAAGGCCGAGTGAGAACCGCTGTCAGACATTACTGGATGACTCTGGAGCGCCAGGGCCAAAGGCAGGGCAGATCAGGAGATGAGGAAGCCCGGGACCGAGGCCGCAGGTCGCAGGCAACCGGCGGCAAACAAATGAATGGATTCATCAATCTCGTCACGCAACTGTTAACCGAAGAAGGACTGCCTTCGAGTTCAATTTACCGGGACACCAAGCTCGAACTACCGGGATATTATCGCTCAGCAAAGAAATGGGACTTGCTTGTTATCCTCGATGGTCGCCTGCTTGCAACCATCGAGTTCAAATCGATTGCCAGCTCATATGGCAACAACCTGAATAACAGGACGGAAGAGTCACTTGGTAACGCCGAGGACTTCTGGACTGCGTATAGAGATGGAGCTTTCGGTGACTCTCCTCAACCGTGGCTTGGATACTTGATGCTGATTGGCGATTCATATCGGGCCAATACTCCAGTGCGCGTCTACGAGCCTCACTTCAGAGTCTTTGAGGAGTTCCGTGGTGCAAGCTACGTGAAGCGCACCGAAATCCTGCTTACCAAGCTGGTTCGTGAACGAAAATACGACTCCACATGCCTTCTCAAATCACCAGCAACCGCGGCCGAGACAGGAGATTACAGCGAGCCATCTCCCGAACTATCCTTCCACAATTTTGCTGCAAGCCTTCTCGCCAAGATCCAGTCATACCTGAAGACACGATAAACAACTGGTTCTGTATGGGACCGGATTCGCCGCCCTTGCATCTCGGTGTCCCTCTCCCATTAGCAATCCCTACTTTTGTTCCGCAGTCGTACTGAAGGTATTTGGCAGCACCTCAGTGATGGCAACGCCAGGAAAATGGACAGTTGCATTCCTTCTTAACCGGCGAACGAGGACAACCTCGAGCGGTCCACGGCGTGACCTGGTCAAGGCCAATGAGTACAGAAACTGAAGGCACCTCAGGGGGCTTGCGTCGGCTGCGACAAATATTTCCGCAACGCTTCAATCTCCTCGGTGTCCTCACACACCGAAGCCCGGCTGCCGCGCACCACAGGAATGCCAAGCCTGGATACGTGCTGGATGAAAGCGGCAGTCCCGATACCGGAAAAGCGGGCCGCTTGTCCGAGTGAGACGCTTTGGTCACGATACAACGCCGTGGCGAGCGCGAGGCGGATTCCCGGTTCGGCGAGTAGCGAATCATCGTCGAGGTGAAACAGAACGGCCTCCGGCTGATGCCGGTTGAGTACAATGACAGGATGTGTCCGTGCAGCGCGTAGTGCAGCGGACGGATTGTTTTTCAGTTCGCGAACGCTGAAAGCTTTCATAAAGCCCTCCTTTGCAGAAACGTAACGCAGGAACGATAGAAACCCAATCCCCTGCTGCGAATGGCTTATGCCGAGCTGCAATCCAGACATCGGGTTTTGCCAAAGGCCAAGCCGCCGTAGTTACACAGGGCAAAACACGCTGTTGGAGGATGCGCGATAAAACCCACGTGGATTCTACTATGAATCGGTCCGCTTTACAAAGCAGTAACCTTGGGTACGACGTATACCACCCGGCTTGCTGTCGTCCTTTACGTCGGTGATTTCCGGGCTGACGGCGTAGCCAAGCTTTAGCTTGATAGCGTAGTTCGCTTTTCGTGAAACATCACTGCGTGACCTCACCTGATACACTCCCATGTCGGCAGCTCGCACCAACGCTCCCCTCTGTAATGCCGTACCAATTCCTCTTCCCCTGTAACCTTCAATTACCAGAAATGAACGTATCTTTGCCTCGGTCAGCGCAATTCCATTCCGATCGCATAAAACCGGACAGCCTGCTTCGGGGCCGATCGGTTGAACGCGAAACATCAAGAACCCGACAATTTTGTCACCCAAGATTGCCGCAAGCAGACACCGAGCCGACTTTTCCGCGTAAACTCCATTTCGTGATAATTCATTTGCCTCAATGAACGCAGTCAATTCCGCCCACCGCGGGTGCCCCTCGTCAATTTGCTCAATTGTGAAATCCATGACATGCTCAACTTGCAACCCGCGAAGCGGTTGCCGAAGGACAACAAGAAGCGGAAGGGGCGCAGCGCAGGTGGAGGTGTCAGACGAGATCTGAACGGATACCCGTCTGCAGGGCTCCGAACTTGAAGGGATCGTGGAACTGGTCGAGAAGTCCCTCTTCAATTTGCCTCTGCAAGGTACGGACGATTGACTTCGCGTGGATGCGATCGTGCCAGATATACCGCCGCAGGGCCTTTGCTGTCGTCCACTCCTCACCGTCCTCCCGGCGCACACTTAGTCCTGAGTTGCGCCCGTACAACTCGGATATGCGCGCCAAGCATTCACGTCTGCGCCCTGTGAATGAACACGACCCGAAATCCGGTGTAAGTCCCAGGCACTGCTGGTAGTATCCCTGTACGCGATCCACGTGCTGATACACCTCCCGGATTGAGCAAGGCGCGGTTCCGTTGAAAGTCTCCCGATCTCGAGCCGGATCTCTCCAGTCTCGAAGCGTCGCAGCATCGTACAGTTCCTGGAAGCAGGCACCGGAAAACAAAGCTATCTGAAACCATCGATCGAAGGTGGACCGATTCAGCCTCCCCCTGTCGTACTCCAGAAGGATTTCGTTGTCCGCGTCTTCGACACACAGTCCGCTTCGATGAACCCTGGTTCGCAGCAGCGAACAAGAGACCTTGGGCTCGAGCCCAAGCCAGTGCGCGTATCGCCGTACCTCCTTCTCGCCCTTGGACAAGCTCACCTCTTCGGTGGGTCCTCGGACAAATGCTCCGGGAAGTTCAGCGACGTAACCTATCCATCCAACTCCGTTCGTCTCGAATTCGATGTGGAGAAGGTCAGGCAGGTCCATTTTGGGCGCGCAAGTTGCGATATGAAGACCTCCAGTTCAGATTACGTTTAGCCTCTAAGGCTGAGGGGGGAGATTACCTGGACCGGATGCCATTGAAAGTGGAACCAAAAAGGATTACCGCCGACGCTTCAGCAGAAATATCATTTCGGGTGCCTCCGGCCCTATCGGTCTCCGATCGAATGCTCCGAATTCTCCTGCACTCTCAAGACCTGCAGCGCAGAAAAGTGCCTTGAGGTGAGGATAGGTATAGAAGCTCATCTTCAACGGCTGCACTTCCTCAGAGAGAACCTGGTCACCCTCGCACAACCTGAAGATGAACCTGCCCGAGAAATTCAGGTTTATCAGATCGATCTCGTCCTTTACAAAGTAGCGTCGTATCATCCGGCCAGGTGCACCTTCTACAGGCCACTCCAGGTCCAGGTACTCTTCGCCGATGCCCCCGAGAATTTTTTCGAAACTGGGATTGAACACATCGAACGCGAGAACCCCGCCATCTGCCAAATGTCTCCCGGCGTTATTCAGAGCCGATAGCTGGTCATCCGCAGTGTACATATGCTGCATGGGCCTGAATGGGATTACTACGAGGGGAAACCGGTCACCGATTTTGTGGTTTCGAAAATCTCCCTCAATTACCCTCGTTCTCCGCCGTACTCCTTCGCGTTCTCCGGCGAGCTTTGCGCGCAGGACCTCCAGCATGGAATGAGAAGCATCAATCCCCGTGACGTTCACACCTTTTCGCGCCAGAGGCAAGGTGATTCTCCCGGTACCGCAGCCAAACTCGAGAACAGGTCCTCCATACTCATCTGCCAGGTCGAGGTAGAAGTATCTGTCCACCAGATCGTCCTTGACGCTGTACGCCGCGTCGTAATGCTCTGCTCCCGAACTATAGAAATCATCAATCATGGTTGTTGCCATTCGCACTGTCAGGGTCGATCCATTTCAGGTAGAGTTCGCGGGTGTTCGAACCTCAAAAGATTGCCGCAGGACCATAGCGCCATGGGCGGCGCAGCGCGAACCGTGTTGTCAGGCACTGGCTGCCCTCCCGCTGAACTCGGTGACTTCCTTCAGTTCCTGCACAATTGCCATGTTGTTCCGGAGCTTCTCTTCGGCATTCTCAAACACCTCGCCCAGGTCACTTTTTAGAACCTCGCGTATCCCATTACGCCCCCGTACTTTGAACCCTTGGAGACTTAGCAACTCAGGATCGATCTCCGTACAGATCAATAGCTCATGATATTGCTGCATGGTAAGCAGGTGATCCCAGCGAATCTTCAGGTTTTCGTCAAAGGAAAGGCTGGTCTTCCAGTATGCTCCACAGGAAATCGGCTCGATCCTCTCCTTAAAAAAGGTTTTTCTCTCCTGCGTGTCGAAGTACCCCGCTTCCTCTGGACAGTACACCATATCTGAAAACAGGAAACAGGCTGTCCAGGTCCGATTCCGTACACGAGCGGTCGCTTCAATGCCAATTGTTACTCCGATGACTCTGCCGTCCACAATTCCGTCGAACCCTCCTTGCCTGTCCCTGTTCATGTAACCGAAAATGCATTGCCTCGGATCCACCCAGTCAGGAATGGACTTTGGCCGGTTCCGGTAGTGCGCATTGTAGATAGTTTCAGCACGATCCCTTGGACATTTGTACCGGGGGATCAGTCCATTTTGGAATATACTAACGAGGTCCTCAGGTTGACTTCCGTGATAGATCAACCCAGTCTCATCAAAATCAGGCAAAAGCCAGTTCATTTCCTCCCATGACATGACACCTGGCATATCGAAAATTCCTTTTTAAATTCGAGTACTTTGATTGGCTCCCTAAAGCCGCTTGCTGCTAACGTCTGGGGGTGCCCGGACCGCACAGAGGTAGCGCGAAGGGCCCAGCCCAAATCCAGGCGCGGTCGCGTTATGCGAATTGGCTCTTTCCAGACTCCGAGGATACAATCAAGCGTTCTGCCAACTCGGCTCGGTAGCGGTCGATCCATTGGGCGTTGAGTTGGTCAGCCAAGCGCCTGTGGCGTATCCGGAGCTCTCGCCCGGGTGGTAGCTGGAGGCCGAGGAAGTCAAGGATACCACAGGTCACACTTACGGGGTCGGCATCAAGGTCTTCGTACCACACCCGGTGCGGCTGAATACCAACCGAAGCAAACCACTCCCGCCATGCCGCATTGTGCTCGTCAATCACCTGAACCAACTTGCAGATCTGACCGAAGTCGAAGCGCGGCTCTTGTTCCGGCTGTTCCGATTTCGACTGATCGGTCTCAAACCAAACGTTGGTTTGCTCGGCGCGGTGCCACGACACGGCCTGCGCCAGAACATCGTCGCGCTGTAAATGGACAAAGCGCGTATGGCCGAACGCACGGGTCAACAGGTCAATATCGCTACCAATGAGAGCTGGATATACCGTCCCCAACCTGGCGACCATATAGTCCAAAGTTCCCCACATAATCCTGGCGGCAAATACTCCGTTTTCGGTCCTGCCCGCGGCAAGGGCCGCTCGCACGAATTCGGAATATTCGAAGCCCCTGTCGGACGAGCGGACAATGTCCCATCGGGCCGCCCACCTTTGCTCATCGGGCTGGCGGAAGTATGATTCAGGACGACCCGCGACTTCGGAGGACGCCAGCAATCCACACAACAAGGTACTGCCTGTACGTGGAGTGGAGCAGATCAAACACGAATCAATGCGTCCCATCCGAGGTAGGCTTCCCTGATTGTTTCTTGATCTCTCTGACTCTGCCATTCCACCAGAACCGACTCTGCCCTCTTTACGCCCTCACGCCCCATCCTCATCGTCGGGGTCGAGGACCCGGCAGTCGGTGGGAGTCCAGCCTATGCGGACGCGGTCTCCGGTCAGCACGCCGCCGTGGCCGACGACGTTGGGGATTTTGGCGATGAAGTCCGAGCAGCCGCACACGGTCAGGCGCAGGCGCAGGTGATCGCCGAGGAAGGTGATGTCCTCGATGATCGCGTCGAGCTCGTTGGTGTAGAGGCCGGGATCGGGGGCAATGGCGACGCGCTCGGGTCTGATGGACAGGGTGGTGCGGTCGCCGGGACCGCAGGGCGCAACGCGCAAGGCCCGGATGATTTGATCGCCGCTTTCCACCGTGCAAATGTCCCCGTCGACGGCGGCGACCCTTCCCTGCAGGCGGTTGTTCTCCCCGACGAAACGGGCGACGAAGGAACACTCCGGCTCTTCGTAGAGGGCTTCGGGTTCGGCGATCTGCTCGATGTCCCCCCCGCGCAGCACGGCAATGCGGTCCGACATCACCATGGCCTCCTGCTGGTCGTGGGTGACGTACACCACGGTCACCCCGAGGCTCTGGTGGATGCGCCGGATCTCGTACTGCATCTCCTCGCGCAAGCGCCGGTCGAGGGCGCCGAGCGGTTCGTCCATCAGCACCAGGGCGGGATCGAATATCAGCGCCCGGGCGATGGCCACCCGCTGCTGCTGGCCGCCGGAGAGCTGGGCCGGTCGCCGGTCCTGGAGACCCTCGAGGCGGACCAGCTGCAGGGCCCGCTCCACCCGCTCCCGGCACTCCTCGGCGTCGAGCCCGCGCACCTCGAGCGGGAAAGCGAGGTTGCGGCCCACGGTCATGTGGGGGAAGAGGGCATAGTTCTGGAATACCATGCCGATACCGCGGCGGCGCGGCGGCAGCGCGTGCACCGAGCGGCCGTCGATGCGGATTGCGCCGGAGCTAGGCACCTCGAATCCGGCAAGCATCATCAGGCAGGTTGTCTTGCCCGAGCCGGAGGGTCCGAGCAGGGTCAGAAATTCCCCTTTGCGGACCCTCAGGTCGAGGTTTCCGACCACCGTTGTATGCCCGTCGTAGCTCTTGCTGACGCCCTCGAATTCGACGTAGGCGTTGTCGTTTCCCGGCACGGGAAAGCTCTCCAATCAGATTCGGCTGCGTTCCGTTCACGGTGAGAAGCGGAGCGACAGGGAAAAGTTAGACCGGCAGGTAGTCGGAGTCAAAGGAGGAAAGGGGTGGAGAGCGGCGGCCGCAGCTTCGGGAGGAGCTCGGCCGCGCCGGCTCAATCGCGGGTAAGCTGGCGGTACTTGATGCGCTCTGGGACCTCCGACTCGGTGCCCAGGCGCTCCCTGCGGTTGGCGGCGTACTCGGAGTAGTTGCCTTCGAACCAGGCCACCCGGCTGTCGCCCTCGAAGGCCAGGATATGGGTGGCCACGCGGTCGAGAAACCAGCGGTCGTGGCTGATGATCACCGCGCAACCGGCGAAATTCTCCAGGGCCTCCTCCAGGGCGCGCATGGTGTTGACGTCCAGGTCGTTGGTAGGCTCGTCCAGGAGAAGCACGTTCGCCCCCTGCTTGAGCATCTTGGCCAGGTGAACCCGGTTGCGCTCCCCCCCGGAAAGGGACCCTACCGGCTTCTGCTGATCGGCACCGGCAAAATTGAAGCGCGCCACGTACGCCCGCGAGTTGACCCGCCTCCCGCCCAGGGCGATTTCGTCCTCTCCTCCCGAGATCTCCTCCCAGACATTCTTCTCCGCCGACAAGGTTTCGCGGCTCTGGTCCACGTGGGCCAGTTCAACCGTCTCCCCCAGGCGGACCGATCCGCCGTCCGCCTCCTCCTGGCCGGTGATCAGCCTGAACAGGGTGGTCTTGCCCGCGCCATTGGCGCCTATCACACCGGCGATGCCGCCGGGCGGCAGGACGAAGCTCAGGTCTTCGAAAATGATTCGATCCCCGTAGACCTTGCCTGCGCCCCTGGCTTCGATGACGACGTTCCCCAGGCGCGGACCGGGAGGGATGTAGATTTCCAGGTCGCGGCCGCGCTTCTCGCTTTCCTGGTTGAGCAGCTCCTCGTAGGCTCTGATGCGGGCCTTACTCTTGGTCTGCCGCGCCTTGGGCGCCATCCGGATCCAATCCAATTCGCGCTCAAGGGTCCTCTTGCGCTCGACCTCGGCCTTTTCTTCCCGCTCCAGCCGCTCTCTCTTCTGTTCCAGCCAGGAGGAGTAGTTCCCCTTCCAGGGGATACCCTCTCCGCGGTCCAGCTCGAGTATCCAGCCGGCCACGTTGTCGAGGAAATAGCGGTCGTGGGTCACGGCGATGACGGTGCCCGCATAATGCTGCAGGTGCTGCTCCAACCAGGCGACCGACTCGGCGTCCAGGTGGTTCGTGGGCTCGTCCAGCAGCAGGATGTCGGGCTTTTTGAGGAGCAGCCGGCACAACGCCACCCTCCTCCTTTCGCCGCCGGAAACCAGGTCCACGGACATGTCCTCCGGAGGACAACGCAGTGCGTCCATGGCCATCCCGAGGCGGCTGTCCAGGTCCCAGGCATTGATCGCGTCGAGCTTCTCCTGGACCGCAGCCTGCCTCTCTATCAGCGCATTCATTTCGTCATCGGTCATGGGATCGGCGAAGCTGTCGTTGATCCGGTTGTATTCCGCCAGCAACTCCACAGTTTCCCGCACGCCCTCCTCGACGATCTCGCGCACCGTCTTTCCCCGGTCCAACTGCGGTTCCTGCTCGAGGAAGCCCACGGTGTGTCCGGGGGAAACGGCGGTCCTGCCTTCGAATTCCTCGTCGACCCCCGCAAGGATGCGCAGCAATGAGCTTTTCCCTGCTCCGTTCGCCCCGAGGACGCCGATCTTGGCCCCGTAGAAGTAGGACAAGGAGATATTTTTCAGCACCGCCTTCTTGTTGTGGTACTTGCTCACTCCGACCATGGAGTAGATGATCTTCTCGGCTGTCGCGCTCATGGATCTTCTCCATCCTGCAGTCCGGCATAGGCCTTGAAGACGATGCCCAGGTCTCTCCTGGCCTTGCGGAAATCCGAGTAAGGTTGTTTTGCAGGGTCGTTCAGGCAATGGATGAAATCGCGGCTCATGCGGCGATAGCCCATCAGGTCCGAAAACCCAGGAACAAAGAGCCTTTTCCTTTTCCCGGAGTTGAGCCACACGTAGATTCCATTGCTCTCGAATGTGATTTTACCCTGGTCTCCGCAGATGCGGGAATGCTGAAAAACACCCCTGGTGATACTCCTCGCGTTCCACGCGTAGCGCAACCTGGCCGCGGCTCCGCCGGCATAGGCAAGGTCGACGATCGAGCTGCGTTCCGCCTGCCCCGCCGTGCGGCCGGGGAACTCGGCCTTGACCATCTCGGGAGCAGCGTCGAACAGCGCGGAAATGAGGGCGACGAAGTGGACCCCGCCTTCGAGGAGAGCTCCGCATTCCCCTTTCCACCCCGTGGCCTCCAGCGCAAAGAGCTTCCTGACATCCACAACCTCGATGCGGCCGATGCTGCCCGATGCGATCAATCTCTTCATCAAATCCAGCGACGGTTTGTAGTAGTAGTTTTCGGCGACCATGAGGAAGCAGTCCCGCCGTTCCTTCAAAGCCGCCTCGATCGCGCCGACCTCCCCGGCGGTGAGGCACATGGGCTTCTCCACCAGCACCGATTTGCCCGCTCTCAAGGCCGCGACCGTTTGCTCCTGGTGTACCTGGGGAGGCGTTGCAAGGACCACGGCCTTGATCCGGGGTGAGTCCAGGACGTCCTCCAGCCGTTCGAATACCCCTCCCCCTTTGAATTCACCCTGTAGCCTCTCCGCGCTTGCCCTGGTGCGGCTGCAGAAAGATAGCTTCGCCATCGCGGACAAATTTCGCGCGTGCAGCCTGCCGATGCTCCCGCACCCCACCAGACAGACCTCGTTCATTTCAGAGCTTTCCGGAATGGGAAATTATGTGGTCTGACACCCTGAATGCGTTGGCCGCGATAGTCAGGCTGGGATTGACCCCCCCGGAGGTAGGCATGAAACTTCCATCCAGAACAAAGAGATTGTCCAGCCCCCAGAGCCGGCAGTGCTCGTCCAGGACGCTATGTCCGGGGCTGTGCCCGAAGCGCAGGGTGCCCACCGCGTGAGAGAACGAGTTAATGGCATAGGTATATGGAATGACGCCGCCCGCTGCCCGCAGCACCCTTCTGGCCTTGCCCATGAGATGGTTGAGCCTCTCGCGGTCGTTTCTCGTGTACCTGTGATAAATCTGGATTTTTTCCACTCCGTAGACGTCCTTTCCCCCGGCCAGCGTGACCCCGTTGTCGTACTGGGGGTCGTCCTCGGCGATGCAGAGCAAATTCTGCATGTGCCGGGCGACGAGCCCGGACAGCTTCTTGAGCCCCCGAGGAGCATGGTGTCCTATCACCTCGGGAGCAGGGGTATAGATGTCCTGGATTATCCCGGCAGCCGTACCCAGCTTTTCGCGCAGGTCCTCGTAGAACTCGGTGAAGCAAAGTTGCTTGTGAAAGGTGTTTTGCGGGTTGGTCCTGCGCGCAAAGACGGACCCCACCACCGCATTGCAGTGGCGCATCAGGTAGCGCCCGACCAATTCGCGATTCTTCTCACCTTCCAGTCTGGATCTCAGCAAAATGGCCGGACTGTGGAGGGCGCCGGCGCAGACGAGCACAATTCCGGCCGAGAGGGAAAACGGCCGCCGCGACTCCTTGTCGATGCATTCCACCGATTCTATCCGGCCTTTTTTTTCCAGGAGTTTCGTTGCCATCGCACCCGCCATGATCTCGAGGCCGAAGCCCTGGGCCTCCCGCAGGACAGTCGCAGCGAGGTCGTTCTTGGCTTCTATCTTGCAGGGAAACCCATCGCAAGTGTTGCACCTGACGCAGAAAGGTCTTCTCCTGTCGGCGAAGTTGATGGCCAGCGGAATTCGGCCGGGTCTGTAGCCGATCTTGTGCGCAGCAGCGCGTATCCGCTGCGCCGGAGGGGACAGCTCAATGCTGCCGAACGGATAGTCCTGGGAGCGCGGCGGTTCGCATACATCCTCTCCGGACTCGCCGTGGACCCCGAGGAGGCGTTCGGATTTGCAATAGTATTCTTCCAGGTCGGCGTATTTTATCGGCCACTTGTCGAAGTCGTTCTCACGCAAGCGCAGCGATGCTCCGCCGTAGAAAACCGACATCCCTCCCACTGCCTCGTTGGGATAGACCGGCTCGAACTTTTTGTCATTGTACTGCCTGACGAGCAGGGGAGAAGCGCTTCTATACCTTTGCTCGAGTAGAATTTTGCGCTGGTCCCAGTCCCCTTCATCCCTCTTCGCCCAGCCCCCCCTCTCCAACAGGATCGTTTTCAGCCCCGCCTGTGCCAGAGCGTGGGCGGCGGCGGACCCTCCAAAGCCCGAACCGATTATGAGGGCGTCATAACGCGCTGATTTCATAGGCGCAGAGGAAAGCCAGAGCAACGATGATTACCAGGGCCATGTAGTGGTACTTCTCGCGCTTGTCCGCTTGTTCCTCAATGCGGTCCAGATCCGGCCTGAACTTCCCCGACATATTCCTCTGGACGTAGGTCTTGTAGTACTCGATCGCGAAACGCTCCAGACCGCCATTCATGTAGATGAGAAATCCCAGAGAAACCGGAGTGTGAGGATTGTTGAGAAAATAGAATAGGGGAGACAGGAGGACAAGCACGGCGGCGGACCGTTGAAACTTCAACCACTTGAATCCTTCGAACGGAGCATCCTTGTAGGCCCCTCCAAGCGCGACCAGCAGACCGGTCGCATAGGCGGTAAGAGCAAAACCTGCAAAGCTTTCTATCCTGACGCCGATCAACAGGAAGCAGAATACGATGGCGACGAGGACTGTTCCGGCCCCATACCTCAGCCCCTCGCTGCGGATGGGCCGGCCGAAGAAGGTGATCCTGGAGGGTACGAAGTACTTGGCCTGGTCTTCGGTCCTGAAAAATCCCTTGTATAGCTCTGCTATGAAGCGCTCCAGGCCCATGATCAGGAAAAAAATCTGCACCAGTCCCAGGTCCCTGAAGCTCTCGCGAAAATAAGGAAGGAAATAGAGCGGGAGAAAAATGGCCGCGTTGAAGTAGACGCTGCGAGGGAATGTTGCCGGCTTGAACCCTTCATACGGGGAGTCCTTGAAGGCTCCCCACAAGGAAGTATAGAGTCCCGAGACGACGGAGATGCCAAATCCAAGCAGAAAATTCACAAATTATCCCAACCCTGAGAAGATCCGCAACGGAGCCTACAATATGGGTTTCAGTTTTTCCCCGGGCAAGATTGGTCGATATTGCCTTCGCGACATATTGCCTTATTTTTGCTTTCCCCCATTTTGAAAGGGTAATCATGCGCCTCGGCGTCGTAGGCATGTTGCCTTCTGACTTCCGCACCATCACCGTCCAGGATTTCGAGGCCGTCAGCGCCCTCGGACTCACCGGGGCCAGCTGCGGCGTGTCGGGGGACCTCCTCTTCGAGGTTCGAACCACGGAGTGCCGCAATGCCAGGCGGATCTTCGCCGCCGCGGGGATGGACCTGGTGCAGTTCAGCATCGGCTACGGCGAATGCCTGTTCGATCCGGATGCGGACCGGCGCACAGCCCTCCTGCGCAAAATCGGCCGCGGCATCGAACTCGCAGCAGAACTGGGCGCCCACGCCTGCCTGATCCGTCCCGGAAGCCTCAGCCCCGGGGGCAGCTACAGCCCGACCCGCCGCAATCTCGATCCGGCCTGCCGCCAACGCCTGCTGGGAACCCTCGCCGAGGTTGCCGCCAAGGGCGAAGCCGAAGCCGTCACCATAGTGATCGAGACCCATCAGCTCACCATCATGGACTCTCCTGAAACCAACCGCGATGTCCTGGAGGCGGTGGGTTCGGAACGCCTTCGGGTCGTGATGGACTACGTCAATCACTTCCAGTCCCTAGGCCAGGTCTATCACAGCAAGGAACGAATGGAACGAATCTTCGAGGTCATGGGACCCATCTCCACCATCGGACACTGCAAGGACGCGAGGGTGGCCGACGGGCTGGTATTGCACATCGAGGAAACCGTTCCCGGCGACGGTGATCTGGACCTGACCACCGCCCTGCGCTGCTGGCACGGATTGCATCCCGATGGCTATATGCTTCTGGAGCACCTGCCGGACGAAATGTATCCTCTGGCAAGCGCCAACGTCCATCGCCTGGCGGCCGCCGGCGGGATCGAAATCCATTGAATGGCGACACCATGATCGATCCGTACGGGTCAAAGGAACTGAATCCTCTCTACGTGGGCGACGACGACCAGCGCGCACAGCTTCTCGAGGAGGCCGAATGCCTGCCTTCCCTGACCATCTCTTCGGGCTCCGCCGCGGCCGCCGTGATGCTGGGCTCGGGCTATTTCAATCCCCTCCCCGGCTACATGGACCTGGAAGAGGCCCTCGGAGTCGCCGCGCAGATGAGGCTTGCCAACGGCATGCTGTGGCCCGTCCCCGTAGTCAACATCGTTCCCCGGGAAAGGATCCCACCCGCGGTGGGGCCCGGCAGCCGGGTCGCCTTGCTCGACCCCAACCTGGAGAACAACCCGGTGATCGCCATCCAGGAACTGCGGTCCATCGAGCCGCTCTCCGAGGGCGACGTGGCCTGTCTGGTCGAGCAGACCTTCGGCACGACTGATCACCGGCACCCGGGGGTGGCCGCCTTCATGGCCATGGGCGACGCGGTCCTGGCAGGCCCCATCCAGGTGCTGAGCCACTCCTACTTCCGCGCCGAATTTCCCGACACCTTCCGGACGGCCCCTGAGTTGCGCCGCGAGTTCGCCGCCCGGGGCTGGAACACGGTGGTGGCCTTCCAGACTCGCAACCCCATGCACCGCGCCCACGAGGAGCTGTGCCGCATGGCGTGGAAATCGGTTGGTGCGGACGGCATCCTCATCCACATGCTCCTCGGGCGGCTCAAGCCTGGCGATATACCCGCCCGCGTGCGCGATGCAGCCATCCGCAAAATGGTGGACCTCTATTTCCCTGCGAATACGGTCTACATCGCCGGCTACGGCTTCGACATGCTCTACGCCGGACCGCGCGAAGCCGTGCTGCATGCAATCTTCCGCCAGAACAGCGGCTGTACCCACCTGATAGTGGGCCGCGACCACGCCGGCATCGGCGACTACTATGACCCCTTTGCCGCCCAGACCATATTCGACCGGATACCCGAAGGTTCCCTGGACATCGAGATTTTCCGCGGCGACCACACGGTCTGGTGCAACGAATGCGGCGCCGTCGTCATGATGCGCGACTGCGCCCACGACAAGGGCAGCCACCTGTTTCTCTCGGGCACCCAGGTACGCCGAATACTTGCGGCAGGGCAACCTCTGCCGCCGCAGTTCGCCCGCCCGGAAGTAGCCGAAATCCTCATGCGATACTACCGGGAAGAGGAAAGTCCCTAGTGCCTGCTTGCGTAATTAAGCGTACGAACGAGGGCGCAGAAGCGCCCGGCTCGCAAGGCGCCTGAGCGAGTCGTACCTGGAGTGTACGGCGAGGGAGGGCAACGCCGCGAGCCGGGATGCAGCGGCGGCCGAATTCACGCGGAATTGCGCAAGCAGGCACTAGTGGTCGGTCAATGTAGTATTGCAGAATAAAGATCTGTACATCCTGGTGGACATGCCGTATCTTTTTCTACGGATCCCCTTTGTCGGGAAAGGAGTACGGCGTTGCCCAAGAAGAGATACTTCGTCACACTTACTGCCGAGGAGCGCAGCTATTTGCACGGTCTCATCTCCAAGGGGAAAGCCGCTGCGTTCAAGCAGCGCCATGCGCGGATTCTTCTCAAGACGGATCAAGGACCGCACGGGGACGGCTGGACCGACGAACAGATCGGTCAGGCGCTCGAGGTCCATTCCAGCACCGTCGAGCGGCTGCGCAAACGGTTCGTCGAAGAAGGCCTGGAGGCCGCCCTCCAACGCAAGGAGCAAACGAATCGCCGGGCCAAGACCATCGACGGGGAAGCGGAGGCTCGTCTGGTAGCCCTGGCCTGTAGCCCGCCGCCGGAGGGGAGGACGTGCTGGACCCTCAGACTGTTGGCCGACCACCTGGTTTCGTTGCAGGTGGTCAACCGGGTCAGCCCGGAAACGGTCCGCAAGACGCTAAAAAAAACGACTTGAAGCCCTGGCGGCAGGAAATGTGGTGCCTGCCCGGCGCCCCCAGCGCCGAGTTTGTCTGTGCCATGGAGGATGTGCTGGATGTCTATACCCGACCCTACGATCCCCACCGTCCCACGGTATGCCTGGACGAGACCAGCAAACAACTGGTGGGAGAGGTGCAGGCGCCTCTCCCGGCGATGCCCGGACATCCGGCCCGGTATGATCATCACTATGTCCGCAACGGCGTGGCCAACGTATTCATGATGCTGGAACCGCTCACCGGTCGTTGCCACGTCCAGGTCACGCAGCGCCGCACCAGCAAAGAGTGGGCTCAGGTGATCAAAGATCTGGTCGATCGCTACTACCCGGAGGCCGATACCCTCACCGTGGTCATGGACAACCTGAGTTCACACAGAAAGGCCGCCTTGTATGACGTCTTTGCGCCCGAAGAAGCCAAACACATCGCCGATAAAATCGACATCCACTTCACCCCGAAACGAGGCAGCTGGCTCAATATGGCCGAAATCGGGTTGAGGGTGCTCACCCGTCAGTGTCTCGACCGGCGCATCGGTAGCATTCAGCAACTGAGCAAACAGGTCCACGCTTGGCTGGCACAACGCGAGAAGTGCCCCGCAAGGGTCAAATGGCAATTCACCACCGACGATGCGCGCATCAAGCTGCACCGCCTATATCCAGCACTACTACATGGATGAACCACTAGTCCGCTGAGCTGCACCCCAAAGCGGGCCAGGCATTCGAGCGCCCATGTCGCCTCAGTTTCCGAATGCCGCGGACCAGCCCAACCCTGCCCCACTCTCAAAGCGGGAACCGGCCTATGGCCGATTTGCGAATATTGAAAGGCTGCGAGCTCCACTGCCACCTCGGCGGCTGCATCTATGCCGAGGACCTGCTTGAACTGGGGGAAGACGTTTACAAGGAGGTAGACTGGAATCTGTTCATCGAGGGATACGAGAAGGCCTTCGCCGCACGTCCCGATCCCGTTGCTCTGTTCAGGGATGCGCTCGCCGGCCGCTCATGCGGGCTCAGGCGCTTCCACCGGCACTACATTGTCGAAGAAGCGGACAGCGCGAGTTTCGAACGCTTCCAGGCCAAGTACAACCTGATCTTCTGTCTCTATCGCCACTGGCGGCAGGTGCTGCACCGCGAGGAAGAGATAGTGCGGCGCATCGTCGAGCGCCATCGCGCCGAGGGACTCGACTACGTCGAGTACCGCGCCATGTACAGTTACGCCGTTGAAGATCCGGAAGGGTTCATCAACTCCCACCGCCGCAATGCCCGCGTCATGCAGGAGGCCAGCCGCGACGGCTTTGAAGCCCGCTACATAATCAGCCTGCCGCGCCGGGCCCCCCTGGTTGGGTACGCCCTGGTAGAGCGGCTTTTCGACGAGAGCCCGGATTTGATTCCCACCATCGTCGGCCTGGACTTCTGTTCCTTCGAGGAAGGTTATCCCCCCAAGACCTTGCGCCCCCTCTTCGAGCGCCTGAACCGGGACAACAGGCTCAACCCCGAGCGCGCCCTGCAGGTGGTCTACCACGTAGGGGAAGTCTATTTCGACAAGTCCCTGGAGAGCGCCATCCGCTGGTGCCACGAGGCAGCCGAGATGGGAGCTTCACGCCTTGGCCACGCCATTGCCCTGGGGCTCGACCCGGAAACAGCCCTGGCCCGGCGGCGGGATGCTCACCAGGAGGAGCTCGCCAGCGAACGTGTTGACCAGATCGCCTATGACCTGCGCTACGGCGATTCGCTGCGAAGCTACGGTGTGAAGGTCGACAGACCAGCACTGCAGCGAGAGCGGTCCGCCTTGAGGCAGCGCCCCGCCGAAGCCAGGGTGCGGAGCACCTACACCCGGGAACGGCTCGAAGAGATCCGCCGCCGCCAGGACTTCGTCCTCGACCGCCTGGTCGAGCTGGGCACCGTCATCGAGTCCTGCCCCACCTCCAACCTGCGCATCGGCGGTGTGCCGGAGGCCTCCCGTCATCCCTTGCATCGCTTCCTGGACTCCACCGTGAAGCTGGCCATCGGCGCCGACGATCCAGGCATCTTCGACTCTCCACTGGCGGCGGAGGTGGACTGGGTCGTGGAGAACACGGGAATGGATGCTGATGATCTGGCCCTGCGCCTCGGAGACCCGCGGCGCTTCCGGCTCGGCAATCTGCGGGCGCAATAGGGGCTGCGGGAATCTGGTCCACGACCGCGGGTGCCCGGGTTTGCCGCAAGGAGATTCTGCTTTAAGGCCGGCCGCTACCCTGTGCGGGCTTCCTCCGCACGCTCAGAGGGTGGTCCACCCCCCATCCACCATGAGAGCATGCCCGGTGACGTAGGCCGAGGCGTCGGAGGCGAGAAAGACCACCGACCCCTTGATGTCCTCGTCGTCCAACAGCCGTCCCAGGGGACAGCGCTTTGTATAGTTGGCCCTGAAGGGGGCGGGATCGCCGCTGTCGTAACCTCCCGGGCAAATGCAGTTGGCGCGCACCCCTTTCTTGCCGAAATAGTTGGCCAGATAGCGGGTGAAATTGATCATACCGGCCTTCACGAAGGTATAGTCGGGCGGCTGTTTCATTTCCGTGCCCTCGTAGATGGTGGGATCGTTCGCCACCACTCCGTAAATACTGGAAATGTTGATGACGGATCCCCTGCCTCGTTCGACCATGCCGGGAATGAACGCCTTGCACATGGCGAAAAGTCCGACCATGTTGCCCTTGGCTCCAAACTCCCATGTTTGCGGTGTCTGCTCGTCGAATCCGCCTCCTCTGATCGCCAGGGCGCTGTTGACCAGGACGTCGAGTCGGCCGAACCTCCCCGCGACCTCCGCTTTCAAGGCTTCGATGGACTCCAGGTCGGTGATATCCAGCTCCATGGCGTGGGCATCGTAACCCTGGCTGTTCAATTTCTCGGCGAACTCCCGGTTGCGTTCCAATGACCTCGACGCCGTGATCAAGGTAGCGCCGGCTTCAGCCAGGGCAGAAGAAATACTGCTTCCGAACAGGGGTCCCGCTCCCCCGGACACCAGGGCGATGCGGCCCTTCAATGAAAACTTGTCGAGTATCCCCATACCAATCCTTCCTTGAACAAATCAGCTTTGATGAAGCTTCCCGGCACTTTGCTCAGGCCGCCTGAATCTCTTCGTATACCGCCATATTTTCTCCCTCCTTCTCCTCTGGATCGACAAGCTTGAGCCACACCGCCTGATCCTTTCGATCCCCGCTGACATCCTGTACCGCGCCCGCCTCCTCCGGCTTGGCGCCGCTCCAGACCACCTCTCCATCCTGCAGAAATATGAAAGACCCGCCGTAGCGCCCGCACAGGCGCTGGCGATGCTCGCGGTAGAACAATGCTTGTTCACATGCGGTCCGGCGCAGGCTGGCGATTCTTTCACCGGGGACCAACTCCGCCGAATCGAACTCCGCAAGGGGAGGCTGCAACCCTCCAGAGTCGAAGTCGATCTCATCCAGGTCCACCGTGCCGAATCCGTGCTCGGCGGCCACCACAATGGGACTGCGGTCGCGCCGGTAGGGTGGATTGGGCCAATCCAGGCGCGGGTCCGTCCCCATCAGGTAGGTGCCGCAGGCGTCGGTTGCAACAACCTGGTCCCCCGCAATGAGCGCGTCGCAGATCCGTCCTTCGCCTCCCCACTCCCGGCGCGCCTGTCCCGTTAGTGCGTCGATGATATTGAGGCAGGGCCGGGTAATCATTCCGAGATCCGGCAGCACGTACGAAAGCCTAATGACATGGTGAAAATAGGTCCGCAAGCGGCCGTGGGGCGGTATGGGCGGCAGGCCGAACAGGTTCTTCAGGCACAGGGTGATCCCCATGAAGCCGTGGTTTTTCATCTTGGCTATGGATACGAAGGCGTCGGCCTCGCCGAGAGCTGCCGACAACTGGTACTCTGCGAACATCGCTCCGCCCCCCGGCACCTTGTAGCGTTCGAAGGGAGGGTCTCCGGCTTCCACGTAGGGGATCCCGAATTCCTCGAAAACGGGGGCCATGTTGAAATCGGCCCCGGGGCGCTGCCCCGCAGGTACCATGCTTGTGTCGAGTACGAAAATCCGTGCGTCGGTGCGTTCTCGCAGCAAGCGCAAGGCGGCGCGGAGCACGTCATCGTCCACCAGTTCCTGGCGGCGGCCACCGATGCGGCGGATGTCCTCCGTGCGCATCTGCATGTTGACCTTTATCCCTACATTGCGGGCCCTCTCGATCTTCTCCCAGGAGCGCGTGAGCGGGGCGGTAACCGCCTTGAGCCTCTGGTAGATCTCCTCGGGGGAAGCCTTGTGACTGCAGGGAATTGAGCGGACCTTGTAGTCTTTTTCCTTTACCATGGTGGCGACTCCGAGCTTGAAGATGGTGGGTGTTGGAAGTGTTTTTCACCGGCGGCGGCGCTGATCGGCGGAAGTCCGGCGCCGGGACCGCGCCGATGGATAATATAGCCCTTACTGATTTGCAGGGCGATTGAAAAGGGACCAGGGGAACCACGGGGAAGAGGATAGAGGTCGGCAGAGATTTGCCACCCTAGCAGAGATAGGTTGACGAAATTGGGCCGCCGAGGCGAATCGAGGGGATTCGGGGAGGGAGCGCAACGCCGTGAACCGGGATGGATCGGCGGAAAAATGGCGACATATTTCTGGGACGCAACACTAGTCCATCCCCCTCTCAAGCGCCGACATCCACCAGCAGGATCTCGCCCCGGGCTATCTTTTGCAGGACCTCCGCGTAGAGAATGTGCTCCTGCCGCAGAACCCGCGCCGACAGCACATCCGGGTCGTCGCCGGCCATCACGGCCACCTTTCTTTGCGCCAGCACAGGTCCGTGGTCGTACTCTTCGTCCACCAGATGCACCGTCGCCCCGCTCTCTTTCTCGCCGGCCGCCAGCACGGCCTCGTGCACTGCCCGCCCGTACAACCCCCTGCCTCCGAACTTGGGCAGCAAGGCGGGGTGAATGTTCAGGATGCGGCCGCGGTAGGCCGACACCACAGCCGCACCCAGCCGCTTCATGTAGCCGGTCAGACAGACCACCTCGGCGCCCCGTCGCTTCAAAGTTGCAAGGATCGCCTTCTCCAGCTCACCCGGGTCGGGATGGGTACGCCCACTCAAGTGAAAAGCCGGGATGCCTTCTCTCCGCGCGCGCTCCAGGGCGCCGGAATTCGAGTTGTTGCTGATCACCACCCTGGGGTCGGCATGCAGCCGTCCCTTCTTGCAGGCGTCGATAATGGCCTGCATGTTGCTGCCGCCGTGGGAGGCCAAAAAACCAAGCTTGAGCGACTGCACGCAGCGCCTACAGAATATTCAGGACATTTTCGGGCGGCCGACCGAGCGTTGCCTGCTCGCCCTTCACCACTATTGGTCGCTCGATCAGAACGGGATTCTCCACCATTGCCGCAATCAACTCCCGGCGGTCGGCCTGCTCAAGGTTCAACTCTTCGTACAAATCCTCCTTTTTGCGGACCAGTTCCTCAGGCTCTATGCCCAATTTCGACAGGAGCAGTTCCAGCGTCCTTTCGTCCGGTGGGTTCTCCAGGTATTCGACGATCTCCGGCTCGACTCCCCTCGCCCTGACAAGGTCGAGAGTCTGACGGCTTTTGCTGCACTCCGGATTGTGGTAGATTTTCACTTCGGCCATGATACCTCCCTGTGGCTTCGTTTACTGCAAATCCGGTTCTACTGCAAGCTCCAACAGGAGAAAACGGCGCTCCCCATCTCCCTCGCGATACATCCCTCGCTCTTCATAGCTGAAGCAGGCGCATATCACCCTTCCGTTGACCGCGGCAACGTGGGCAGGGCCGGGTTTCTTTTCCTCCTTCTACTTTATTGCCATATTCCTCCAGGAGGATCCAACCTCACCGAAACAAGGTGAGACCCCCCAGGAAAACCTGCCTCCTCCCGGTCGCGAGCGAGCGAGGGCATGGCTCCCGACGGAGGGAACCACTGGAAGAGGCGGCACGGCGGCCTTGTTCTCCCACCCAGGCCCGAATTCCTTCATCCACGATAAATCTGGAATGATGAACCGATTAGAGTATGGAGTCAAGTGATCGGCTACCTGCAGCATAGATGGGGCGCGGAGGGTGGATACCGCGAATTTTTCGGGATTGCCATCCCCCTCGTACTCAGCACCGCCAGTTGGAGCATCCAGCACTTTGTCGACCGCGTCTTTCTCACCTGGCACTCCACCCAGGATCTTGCCGCCGCCATGCCGGCGGGGATGACCAACTTCACCTTTGTCAGTCTATTCCTGGGAATCGCCGGCTACATCAACACCTTCGTCGCCCAGTACGTCGGCGCCCGCCGGCCCCGGAACGTGGGTCCCGTCGTCTGGCAGGGAGCTTACCTGGCCCTACTGGCCGCCCTCTTCGGATTGGCTCTGGTTGCGCTGGCCAGACCGCTATTCGACTTGATCGGACACGATCCGGCCATACGGGAAAAAGAGATAGTTTACTTCCGCATCCTCTGCTACGGTTTCTTTCCGCTGGTGGTTTCCACCTCAGCTTCCTGTTTTTTCAGCGGCCGCGGCAAAACCTGGACGGTTCTGGCCGTCAACATCGCCTATACGTCCTTCAATATCGTCCTCGACTACGGTCTCATCTTCGGCAGATGGGGGCTGCCCGCATGGGGCATCCGGGGAGCGGCCTGGGCAACCAACATCGCCACCTTGTTCTCGGCACTTTTGTTTCTGGGATTGATGCTGCAACGAGGCTACCGGGAGGAATTCAAAACCCTGCAAGGGTGGAGGTTCAATTTCCCCCTTTTCCGCCGGCTTCTTCGCTTCGGCGGCCCAAGCGGCCTGACCTTCATGCTCGACATCATGGCCTTCTCCCTGTTCATCCTGCTCACGGGCCGGCTCGGCATGGTCGAACTGGCCGCCAGCAACCTGGCCGCCAACATCAACAGCCTGGCATTCATGCCCCTCATCGGGTGCAGCATCGCCGTATCTACCATGGTAGGCCAACGCCTGGGTCAGAATCGCCCGCACCAGGCGGAGTACTGCACCTGGACGGGATTCCACTTCGCCTTCCTCTACATGACGGGCATGGCTCTCGCTTACGTGTTCACACCCGAGTTGTTCCTGCTGCCCTTCGACGCGCGGGCCCAGGGGGCGGCTTTCACCGCCGCCCGGTCCACAGCCCTGGTCCTGCTGCGCATCGTGGCCGTCTACTGTGTCTTCGACGCCATGTACATTGTCTTCACGGCCGCCCTCAAAGGGGCCGGCGATACGCGCTACGTCCTCTGCCTGTCAGTCGGGTTGAGCTGGGCCCTCATGGTCATTCCAGGATTTCTGGCTCTATCCTATTTCGACGTCGGAATCTATGGCCTGTGGTCCATCCTGTGCGCATACATCGTTGTGGCAGGGATTGCCTTCTACCTGCGATTTCGCGCCGGCCAGTGGAAAGACATGCGCGTAATCGAAGATCACCCCTCCAAATCCGCGAGCGAACCCTGGTCCACTGCACCGGACTGAGGGCAACCAAGGAGGATGTCCTTCCCTGGCCCCTCCATCGAACCGTGGCCTATCCTCCGCTTTTCCTCTTCCACTCGGCAAATTCTGCCATGGTCCTTTCGTCCGGCGGATAGGTCCCGACGAGACTGGCTCCCGCGCGGATCTTCTCCCGGATAAATTCCTCCCTCTCTTCCTGTTCCACCGATTCCCGGGCAACCCAATCCGCCAGGTGCGCCGGAACCACCACGACCCCCTCCCCATCACCCACGACAATATCTCCGGGAAAAACCGCCACACCCCCACAGCCGATCGGCACCTGAATCTCTGAAGGGTGGTGAATGGTCTTGTTGGTGTGGGCATTCATGGCTGCCGAATACGCCGCCAGGCCGCTTTTCGCAATGGCGGGAGCGTCGCGAAAAGCCCCGTCGGTAACAATGCCGGCACCGCCGCGCACCATTATCCGGGTCGCCAGGATATCGCCCATGGTGCCTGCCCTGGTGTCGCCCCGCGCATCGATTACCAGGATATCACCCCGGCCGATGCGCTCGATGCCGATGCGCTGCACATCCGTCAGGTTGTCCACCTCGCCCGTGTCGAGATCTTCGCGGGCGGGAATATAGCGCAGGGTAAACGCCGGCCCTGCCATCTTCATATCGGGCGCCAGGGGGACCACATCGTGCATGAAGGTGTTGCTCAGGCCCCGCTTCTTCAATACAGAGGTAATGGTCGCCGTGCTGGGAAGGAGCAACTGTCCGAGGACCTTGCGAGGAATACCGGTCTGTTTCATTTCTATCCTTTTCCCTACTATTTATCATTCACCTGGAGATACCGAACTCGCCATGCCCGTCGATCTGAAGGGGGCCGGCCCCGTCGCCCTGGTCTGCGCGACCCTGGCTCGAAACCAGGCCATTCTCGAGGAAACCAGGTACCGGCTGGAATCCCGGATACATCCAGTCCGCCGGCAGGGACCTGCCTATCCTTTCGAATACACCTCCTACTACGAGAGGGAAATGGGACCTTCCCTGATCAAGCAGATACTATGGTTCGAGCCACTCGTGGACCCGGCTGAGCTTCCCGGGATAAAGCACAAGACCATGGAGTTGGAACGGGAAATGGCGGAAACAAGGGAAGGAAAGACATGCAGGCGCACCAACATCGACCCGGGCCTGGTTTCCCTTGAAAGCATGGTGCTGGCCAGCACCAAGTACAGCGGCCACCGGATCTGCATCGCCCCGGGCCTCTACGCAGAGACTACGCTTCTCTTCCAGAAGGGACGCTTCCGCCCTTTTGATTGGACCTATCCCGACTACCGGACCGAAGCGGTGCAATCCTTCCTGCAGGAGGTTCGCACCTACCTTCTGCAACAGCGCAGGCCGCCCTCGCCGAAGGATGCCCATCGCCAATGAAGCAGCGCGCCACCTCAGCGGTCTCACGGCGCGATGCCAGGTTAGAGCTTGCCCGGACCTGCCTGCAGGAAGGATTCTTTCCCCTCACCCTCTCTCACCAACTCCCCGAACCGCCCGGTTTTTCACTCCCGTGTAGATGTGGCCCGGCCTGATCAGCCTGTTATTGTCGTGCTGCTCGATCACGTGGGCTGCCCATCCGGCAACCCTGCTGGAGACAAAGATCGGCGTGAAGAGCTGAATGGGAATCCCCATCATGTAGTAGACATAGCCACAGGGGAAGTCCACATTCGCATATATTCCCTTCTCCCGCTCCATGGTCGCCTCGACGATATCGGCCAACTCAGGCCATTTCGCCCCCCCCTTTGCAACGGCGATCTCCCTGCCCACCCTTTTCATCGATGGCACGCGCGAATCTCCTGTCTTGTACTCGCGGTGCCCGAAGCCCATGATCTTCTTTCTGGCGGACAGCGCGTCCAGGACCCATCGTTCGGCGTTCTTCCTCTCTCCAATCTCCAGAAGCATCTCCATCGCCTTTTCGTTCGCCCCACCGTGCAGTGGTCCGGCCAGTGCTCCAATCGCCGCGGTGACCGCCGAGTAGATATCGCTCAAAGTGGACGCCGTCACCCGCGCCGTGAAAGTGGAAGCGTTGTATCCGTGCTCGGCGTAGAGGATCAGGGAAGTATCCATGGCTCTTACTTCGTCAGCGGCCGGTTCCTCCTCTCGCAGCATGTATAGCAGATTGGCCGCCTGCCCCAAATTCTCCTTTGGTGCAACTGGTTCCTTCCCCTCCGCCAGCCGCTGTCCAGCGGTAATGAGAAGGGGAATTTTGGCGATCAGGCGGATCGCCTTGCGCACGTTGGCTTCGTGGCTGTTGTCCCCGGCCTCCGCATCCTCGATGGCGAGAGCCGATACCGCCGTCCGCAGCAGGCTCATGGGATGCGCACATTTCGGGGCATTGCGCAGCAGATCAAGAACCCTGCCGGGAAGATGGCGTTCGGCACACAGCAGCTCTTTGAACTGCCCGAGCTCCTCCTCATCGGGCAGATCCTCGTAGAGCAGAAGATGGGCGACTTCCTCGAAGGAAGCCCGCTCGGTCAACTCCACCAGGTCGCAACCGCGGATGACGAGGCGATTGAGTTCGATGTCGATCTGCGAAATGGCCGACTCGCCGGCGGCGACCCCCTCCAGCCCAGGGCTATACGCTTTGTCATTCATGGTCGGTTCTTCCTTTGCGTTGCGGAAAGCGGGCCCTGATGGCCTCATCCATCTCAGAATACTTCCCGTATTGAATCAGTTCGTAGAATTCCCGGCGGGTCTGCATACGCTCCAGGTAGGCGTCGGCCGTACCCTTGTCCCTGATCTCGCGAAGCAGGTCCTCCACCGCCCTCATCATTACCCTGAAGGCCGTCATCGGAAAAATCACCATCTTGTAGCCCATGGCGGCAAACGACTCCACGGTGATCGAAGGGGACTTGCCAAACTCCGTCATGTTGGCCATCAGCGGGGCTTTTACCTTTTCGGCGTAGAGGGCGAACTCCTCGGGGGTAAGAAGCGCCTCGGGGAAAATGGCGTCTGCGCCTGCTTCCAGGTAGCGCAGGCCACGCTCGACACTCCGGTCAAATCCCTCGACGCTGCGCGCGTCCGTGCGGGCGATCAGCATGAAGTCAGGGTCCTGCCGGGCTTCGGCCGCAGCGGCCAGTTTACGCTCCATCTCGACGCATCCGATGAGCGATTTGCCCTCCAGGTGTCCGCAGCGCTTGGGCATCTGCTGATCTTCCAGGTGAATTCCGGCCACTCCGGCGCGTTCGAAGGCCTGGACCGTGCGCATGACCTGGAGAACTTCCCCGAATCCGGTATCCGCATCGCAGACGGCTGGCAACTTCGTGGCGCGGGTGATGTAGCCCGCTCCCCGCACTACCTCATCCATGCCCAGGAGGCCGATGTCCGGGTACCCCGCCATGCCGTTTATCAGGCCGGCGCCGGAGATATAGACGCCCTCAAATCCCAAACGCTCGGCCAACATGGCCACCGGGGCATTGAAAACGCCCGGTAAGACCAGGGTTTTTCCCTCGATAAGCTGGCGTAGGGCCCTCGGTCTGTTTACCGAGGGTTCATCTGCGGCTAGGAGCATATAGTGCTGCAATCAGGCGATGTCGATGGTGGACTCGCGTTCCGGCCCTACGGATACCAGGGACACAGGCGTCCGGCCCAGCTCGGCGATGCGCTCCACGTAGTTGCGGGCGTTTCGAGGAAGGTCTGCAAAGCGCCGAATCTCTCTCGTCGAACAGCACCAACCCTCCATTTCCTCGTAGATTGGAGTGCACCTGGACAGGATCCTGGGATTCGAGGGGAACTCGTCCAGGACCGTGTCTCCGCACTGGTATCCGACGCAAAACTGCAACCGCTCGAGGGTATCGAGGACATCCAGACGGGTGAGAGCCAGGCTCGTAAGCCCGTTGATCCGGGCGGCCAGGCGCAGTATCGGGGCGTCAAACCAACCGCAGCGGCGCGACCGGCCCGTAGTGGCTCCGTACTCGTGGCCCAACGCTCGGATCTGATCGCCCGTTTGGTCGAACAACTCGGTGGGAAAGGGTCCATTGCCCACTCGTGTTGTATAAGCCTTGGTCACCCCGATGACCTCGTCTATACGGGTTGGTCCAACCCCGCTTCCGGTGCAAACTCCGCCCGCGGTGGTATTTGAGGACGTAACAAAAGGGTAGGTTCCGTGATCGATATCCAGCAAGGTCCCCTGGGCTCCTTCGAACAGCACGGTCCTGCCAGCGTCAATAGCCTCGTTGACCAGAACGGAGGTATCTGTGACATAGCCCTGGAGGCGGTCCCCGTAGCCGATGTAGGCCTCGATGATCTCGTCCTCGTTCAGCGTTTGCCCTCCGTAGACACGGGTAAGAATCTGGTTCTTGGCACTGATGACGGTTCTCAATTTCCCGCGAAGATAGTCGGCATCCAACAGGTCCATGACCCTCACCCCATGGGTGCGCTCCACCTTGTCCTGATAGCAGGGACCGATTCCGCGCCTTGTGGTACCTATTCGTTCACTTCCCTGACTCTCCTCGCCGGCCTCTTCCAGAGCCATGTGATAGGGCATAACCAGATGAGCACTCTGGCTGATAAACAGGCGGCCATCAATGGAAATTCCCTTCCCGGCCAATTCGTCCATCTCGGAGATCAGCGCTACGGGGTCAACGACCACGCCATTCCCGATAGCGCAAATTTTGTCCGGATGCATGATTCCAGAGGGAATCATGTGAAAGACAAAGGTACTTTCTCCCACCTTGACGGTATGACCTGCATTGGCACCCCCCTGATAGCGCACCACCAGGTCGGCATCTAGAGTCAGGTAGTCGATGACCTTGGCCTTGCCTTCGTCGCCCCACTGTGCTCCCAGAACTATCTTTGCCGGCATGACAATTCCTTCGCCTCAATCCTCCCTGGGCTGAACGGCGGTGGAAATCCACTCCAATACATCCGCTCTCCCCCGGCCATTCAGAGCCGAGAACGGCACGAATGAAATCCCTGCCAATCGCCCTTCCGACTCAATCAGGTCGAGCTGTTTGCAAAGTTTGCTGCGCGAAAGTTTATCGGCCTTGGTAAAGACCAGCAAAAAAGGTTTTCGACAGTTTCGGAGCCAGTCGATCATGGTCAGATCAAGTTTCGTGGGGCCGTGACGAGCGTCCACCAACTGAACCACGGCGCGCAGCTCTCGACGGTTCTCCAGGTAGGTCTCGGTAAGCCTCCCCAGCTTTTCCCGCAGGGCAACTCCCCCCTGGACAAATCCGTAGCCTGGAAGATCGACGAAGAAGAATCTGTGATTGACCCGGTAGTAGTTGAGTTGCTGCGTCTTTCCCGGAGTCGAGCTGGTGTGAGCCAATTTCCTGCGCTGCAAAAGACTGTTGATTAGTGAGGATTTCCCGACATTGGACCGCCCGGAAAAGGCAATCTCGGGAATTCCATCCGAGGGCAGGTCCGCCTGACGGACCGCACCAATTGTGAATTCAGCGGAGCGAATGTGCATGTCAGACCAGGATGATTGAATTGATCTCGCCATGCGACGGAAGCCTGAAAACAATTAATTGCCCGCGCCTGGGAGTCCCCAACCCCTGCCTGAATCACTCCCGGATTGCAGTGCCTGTCAGCCCCGGTCTCAACCGGGCCCGGTCACTCCAAGGGATGGTATCCACGGGAAAATGCACCCGAACCCGCAAGGGCCTCGCCGGTTCCCTTCCACTTGAGTACAGTCCCGGGAAAACGCGCAGAATCGAGGAGGGCGAGCGGGCGGGACGCCGCTGGCCGGAGTTCAGGTCGAATGTTCACCAAAGTTGTGAGGAGCGGAAAACCAGCCGCGAGCAGAAGACGGCCTGCAGGGAATCGGCAGTGCAAACTCCTGGCATTCACGCCCTCTTGCGCATCAACTCGCCCTCATCGTCACTCTCCTCCACACCTTTTTCAATTGTATCATCCGTTACCAGAAGCTTGCGGATCCCATCCTTTGAGGGAGTATCGTACATGATATCCATCAATGCATGCTCCAACACCGCACGCAGACCGCGGGCACCCGTGCCTTTTTGAATCGTCAACTCGACGATTTTATGGAGAGCCGCATCGCTGAATTCGAGATCAACTCCGTCCATCTCAAAGAGCCGCTGGGTCTGTTTGATTATTGCATTCTTGGGTTCCGTCAGAATCTTGAACAGATCTTCTCTGCTCAGTGAATCCAGAGTCGTGAGAACGGGCACGCGGCCGACGAATTCCGGGATGAGGCCATATGCAAGCAGATCCTCCGGCTGCACCTGCGCCAGGATGTCCTCCAACTCCTCCTCCTCCGCATCAGTAGAAGAACCAAAGCCTATGGTGCGCTTCCCCAGGCGCTGGCTGATGTTTTTCTCAAGTCCCTCGAAGGCACCTCCACAGATGAAGAGAATGTTGCGGGTATTCATCTGGATCATGGGCTGTTCGGGATGCTTTCGCCCTCCCTTGGGCGGAATGTTGGCAATTGTTCCCTCGATGATTTTGAGCAATGCCTGCTGCACGCCCTCTCCGGAGACATCGCGGTTTACCGCTGGCGTGGCGCTTTTGCGGGCAATCTTATCGACCTCATCCAGGTAGAGAATTCCCTTTTCAGCCCAGGCGACATCGTAGTCTGCAGCCTG
Organism: Candidatus Latescibacterota bacterium; assembly: GCA_965208105.1. Lineage (GTDB taxonomy): Bacteria > Latescibacterota > UBA2968 > UBA8231 > UBA8231. Next base: position 3,311,279 of record OZ242318.1, on the reverse strand, counting down.
CAGCAGCCCAACCAGAATGTTTTCCACGTCCTCGCCTACATACCCTGCCTCCGTCAAAATGGTGGCGTCGGCTATCGAGAAGGGAACCTGCAATACCCTGGCCAGGGTCTGTGCCAGCAGCGTTTTGCCGGTGCCCGTAGGACCGATCATGAGAATGTTGCTTTTGTCGAGTTCCACCCCCTCGAGCGCAACATTGGAACGAATTCTTTTGTAGTGGTTGTAAACCGCCACGCACAGGATCTTTTTGGCGCGCTCCTGTCCGATCACATACTCCTCGAGGAAATCCTTGATCTCTGTCGGCTTGGGAGTGGACTCCGTCTCCAGGGGCAGGGTCTGCTTCTTCTCCTCGGCGAGCACATCGTTGCACAGCTTGACACACTCGTTGCAGATATGAACCGAGGAGCCCGTGATAATCTTCTCCACCTGATGGGCACCACGGCCACAGAAGGAGCAGCGCGGCTCGCTTTTTGGGGGGCGTCGTCGCAAATCGCTTCCCTCTCGGAAAGTTCAGCCGATAACCTCGACCTATTCGGTATCGACTCCTGCCTGCGGCAAAATGATCTCGTCGATCAGACCGTACTGACTGGCCTCATCGGGACTCATGAAAAAATCGCGCTCCGTGTCCCTTTCGATGCGCTCCAGGGGCTGACCGGTGCTGGATGCCAGAATTTCGTTCAGTTGCTGGCGGATTTTTATGATTTCGCGGGCGTGGATCTCTACGTCCGCGGCTTGGCCGCCGATCCCTCCCATGGGCTGATGCAGCAGGATACGCGCGTTGGGCAGAGCCCTGCGCTTGCCTTTGGCTCCGCCCGCCAGGAGCACGGCTCCCATGCTGGAAGCCTGTCCGATGCAGGTGGTGGCAACATCCGTAGAAATATACTGCATGGTGTCGTAAACAGCTATTCCCGCGGTTACCGAGCCACCCGGAGTGTTCAGAAAGAGATCGATGTCCTTCTTTGGATCCTCCGAAACCAGAAACAACAATTGGGCTATCACGAGGTTCGCAATCGCGTCGTTAATGGGTGTTCCAACAAAAATAATTCGATCCTTAAGCAAGCGAGAGTAGATATCGTAGGAACGCTCGCCTCGTCCCGTCTGCTCGACTACCATGGGAATCAAAGACATTTATCGGATCCTTCCTCTGGAAGACATGCACCGCTCAAGCCTTCGCCTTCGCTGTTCATACCGACTTTTCCTCCACCTCAGCGCGTTCAATGAGGAAGTCGAAAACCTTGTTCTCCACCAGTTCGCGGCGCAGATTATCCACCCCTTCCGAGCGCCTCAATTCCTCGATCTTTACGCCCATTTCCCCGGCGCGCATTTCAAGGAATTGGTCCAATTCTTCATCGCCTACTTCAATAGCGGCAATTTTACCCACGGCATCGATCAGCAAATAGCTTTTCAGACGCCGCACGGCAGTCGTCCTTTCCTCCTCACTATGGTCATGCCCGTGGTCATGGCGATGGTCATGGCCGCGCTCCTTGTGAATGTTGTGCAGATAATTTTCCACCATGCTCCCGGGCAGATCGAACGGGTTGGCTTTGATCAATTCCTCAATCAGGCTGCTGCGGATATGGTGCCTGCTCATCATCTCCCAACGCTGGGCAAGCTGCCTGGAGATATGCTCCCGAAGGTCCTCCAGGTTGCTGAATTGTTCGCCTAGGTCCCTGGCAAAGTCGTCGTCAAGTTCGGGAAGGGTGCGTTCGCGAACTTCGCGGACCCTGACGCTGAAGTAGTCCTCCCTCCCGGCCATTTCCTCGCCGGGTCTTCCATCTCCATGAGGAAGCCGTATCCTGCGCTCCTCGCCGGCCCTCACTCCGATCAGGGCCTCCTCAAACTCCCGGTTGGCTTCATTTCCAGCACCGATGATGAAGTGGCGTTCCTCGAACTTATCTCCGATTATCGGCAGTCCACCTTCATCCAGCCTCTGTAGATCGGCAATCATTACATCGCCCTTCTCAAGCCCACGTTGCACCGATTTTTCGGTGGCATCCCTGTTGCGAATTTCTTCTATCTGGGCATCGATCTCTTCATCGGTCACCTGATGGACGATCGCTGTAACCTTCAGCTTTTCCCAATTTGCAACCTCGATCTCGGGCCATACCTCAAGCAACGCGGTGAAGCTCAGTCCCCGGCCAGGCTCATACTCGAGCCTGGCAACTGTGGGTGGACCAACCGGGACCAGGCCAGTCTCGCGCGTAGCCTCTTCGACCAGACTCGGGAGCAAGTCGTTGATGACATTTCCCCTTATCGACTCGCCGTAACGCACCTTGATAATATTCAGGGGAGCCTTGCCTTTGCGGAAACCAGGAACCTCCACGCGCTTCCGGTAGTGCCTGTAGGCGCGGTCGAACTCCTTTTCGATGCGCTCGGCAGGAACCTCTACCTCCAACTCGCGCTCCCATTCGCCCTTCTCTGTCACCTTCGTCTTCACGGCAGCCGCCCTTTTTTCTGACGTGCGAGAGGGGGGACTCGAACCCCCACGCCTTGTGGGCACCAGATCCTAAATCTGGCGCGTCTACCAGTTCCGCCACTCTCGCAGCACACGGAATAAATTATACCGTTACAAAATCGAGGGTCAAGCGCTCAAGGTTCCGTTCAGCTCCCATCCGGCAACTGCCAGCCAACCATCCGGCGGTCTACTTCATCCTTGAGCCTGGAGATCTGCACCCTGTCCTGTGCCATGGAATCTCGTTCGCGCACCGTCGCGGTCTCGTCTTCCAAAGTCCGGGAGTCCACCGTGATACAGTAGGGCGTTCCCACCTCGTCCATGCGGCGGTATCGCCTCCCAATGGCGCCGCTCTCGTCATAGAACACTCGAAAATGGGGGCGCAGATCAGCGGCAATCCTGCGAGCCACCTCCGGCATGTTGTCGCGCTTGACCAGAGGCAGGACCGCCACCTTTACAGGTGCAACCTGGGGGTGGAACCGCATGACCGTGCGCTTTTCACCATCAACCTCTTCTTCATGGTAGGCGTTGGCCAGGCACGCCATGGACACGCGGCCGGCCCCTATCGCAGTCTCCACCACGACGGGCAGGATTTTTTCCCTGCTCTTGTCGTCAAAGTACCTGAGGGCCTTGCCCGAAAACGCCTCGTGCTGAGAGAGGTCGTAGTCGCCCCGGTTGTGAATACCCTCCACTTCGCCCCAGCCAAACGGGAATTCGTACTGGATATCGCAAGCGGCCCGAGCGTAATGGGCCAGCTCGTCCCCGACATGTTCATGCCACCGGAGTTTCCCCCTGGAGATGCCGATAGCCCGGAACCAGTTCCAGCGCTCCTCCTTCCAGTATTCGAACCACTCGTCCTCGGTGCCCGGCGCGACGAAGAACTGCATTTCCATTTGCTCGAATTCTCGCGTTCGAAAGAGGAAGTTGCGGGTGTTGATCTCGTTGCGGAATGCCTTGCCGATCTGTGCGATTCCAAAAGGCAGCTTGCGCCGCATGGCTGTTTGAACATTTACAAAGTTGACGTAGCTGCCCTGGGCGGTTTCGGGTCTCAGGTAAACCCTGCCGCCGTCCTCCCTGACGGGACCCACGAAGGTCTCGAACATCAGGTTAAAGGCGCGGGGCTCGGTGAGCACGTCCTTGTTGCCGCAATTCGGGCACTGACCTTCCCGTCGCCTTTCGTCGCTCAGCATGTCTTCTCGAAAGCGCGACTTGCAGCTGCGGCAATCGATCAATGGGTCGGTGAATCCATCCACGTGGCCGGAAGCCTCCCAGACCCGTGGATGCATCAGTATGCTGGCGTCCAGCCCATCGATGTCATCGCGGTAAGTCATGGACTTCCACCAGACCTCCTTGACATTGCGCAACAACTCTACGCCGAGCGGTCCGTAGTCCCAGCAGCCGTTGAGGCCGCCGTAGATTTCCGAGCTCTGGAAAATAAACCCCCTCCGCTTGCATAGAGATACAAGCTTGTCCATAATGTCAACCATCTATATCTCCTGCTGACCCGCACATGAGGAATTCTCCTCCCATGCTCTAACCTGTTTGCATTGTTCTGCCTCTGACCGCTCCCCAAAAGTCGAGTGCCTTGAGCTGTTCCCGCCTTCCGAAATGGTACTCGAGGAAGCTCCGCAACATGGAACGAATCTCGGAAGAGTGTGGCGGGGTTGGCGGAATCACCTCCCGCCGGTAGGCCCTGAGAGATTGGAGACGAGCCAGAAACCTCAGGCTCTCACCAGCTATGCGCCGCCCGGAAGTCCGACCGCAGTTCGCGCATAGCCCTCCTCCCTGAGCAGCGCTGAACCACAGATGCCTCCCTTCCAACTCGGTGCTGCAGGTGACACAGCAAGTCAACTCAGGCCGATATCCGAGAGCTTCGGCCACACGTAACTCGAAGTACCAGAACACCACCTCCGCCCGGTCCAAATCCACCTCCTCCAGCGCACCCAGTACTCCCGACAGACAAAGGTAGAGCCGTTTGTTTGGCTCGTTCTCGATGGTCAGGTATTCGATCAGCTCCAGCGCTGCGCTGCCAAAGGCCAGGCGGTCCAAACTGGCGACGAGGCCTGGGAATGATCGCGATATGGAACATTCGCTCAGAGTCTGCACATCGCGGTCCTCGCGCACATGGCACACCGCGTGTACCTCGGTCAGGAGTTCCAGCGCAGCTCCGAATTTGCTCTCCGGCTTGCGAGCTCCCCTGGCCCTGGTCTTCAGCTTGCCCAGTTCCTCGGAATAAAGGGTAACCAGCTTGCTGGTCTCCCCGATGCGCCGGCTGCGGAGGACAACTGCCCTTGTCTTGAGGATGAATCGGGACATGGCAGCTACCCGAAACAGCCGACGATGCCCGTGAAGGGCGCACCAGCTACTTCCCGGCGAACGGGCCGGGATTTTTGACTGGAGGGCAGCAATATCTCCCCAGCCCCTGCGAACGCCGACGAGGACTTCGGATCTCGAATCCACATGAGCAATTCCAACATGCCCGGGGCCTTGGAAAAATTGAATTCTTCAATCCCGCCGCCCATCCTCCCCGATTTATTCGGCGCTGCTCGGGGCACTGCCCTGCTTCTCTCCCTCTTCAGGCGTAGTCTTGCGCAGCCGGTAGAGAATCTCGCCCTTCCTGATCATTCCGTATTCCTCCCGCGCCACTTTCTCCACATACTCCAGGTCGTTCTCGAGGCCCGATATGACCTGCTTTAGGCTGTCGTTTTCCGCCTGCAACCTGGCGACGAGCACTTCCCACTCCTTCAATTCCCTCCTTTTGTTCCAGACCTGATAGAAACCGGCCTTCCCGACAAAAAATACATAGAATAAAAATCCGATAACGAGGGAACCGGTCACAACCTTCCAGAAGATCGGCCTATTGGAAATTTTAGGGTCCATGGAGTTTTCCTGAAAAGCAAGGAATGTCAATGCTCATTTGCGATTCTGCCATTTTCAGATGATCACCAGGTCATCGCGGTGAATTACCTCCGGTGCCCGTCGACCAAGAACTTCTTCTATCTCGGGCGAACTCTTTCCGAAAACCAGCCGAACTTCATCGGAGGCATAACGACTCAAACCCCGGGCAAGTTCCTCTCCTTTTTCATTCTCCACTCTGATCATGTCCCCGGCTGCGAAGGCGCCTTCACAGGAGACGATGCCGGCAGGCAGCAGACTCTTTTCCTTCCTGGTTATTGCCCATTCCGCCCCCTTGTCAACTACGACACTGCCCCTGCAGGAAGATGCAAACGCGATCCATCGCGCGCGGCTTCTCAGGCGCTTGTTCGACGGAATGAACAATGTGCCCAACTCCTCGCCCGCCAGGATATCGGCCAGGTGGTGCTTGCGCGCGTGGGCAATGACCACCATCTCCCCGCAGGCCATCAGAAGTTTTGCCGCCTGCAGCTTGGTTTCCATACCTCCACTTCCAGCCCGTTTCCCGGGTTTGCCTATCAATTCGTCAAGCCCGGTATCGGCATGGGAAACCTGACGCACCAACTCCCTTTTGGACCCTCCGCCGCTGTAATTCGTATACAAGCCGTCGACATTCGAGAGAATGACCAGCAGTTGAGCCTGGATCAGGTTTGACACATAGGCAGCAAGCATGTCGTTTTCCCCGATCGTTCGCCTGAGCTCGGCGACCGCCACGCTGTCGTTCTCGTTGATGATGGGAACCGCATCATGCGCGAAAAGGCTGCGAAAGGTATTCTCCAGATTCAGGTAACGCCGGCGTTCGTACAGAATATCCTCGGCCGTCAACAAGACCTGTCCGATGCGCACCCCGTGCCGCTTGAACAAGCTTTCGTAGGTATGCATCAGAAGATTCTGCCCGACAGCTGCTACCGCCTGCAAGTCGGAGATGGCGCGAGGCCGCGCTTCCAGCCCCAGGCGACCCATTCCGGCAGCAACCGCGCCCGAAGTGACTATAGCTACCTCGATGCCCTGCCTCCGCAGAGCTACCACATCTCCCACCAATTTGTGGACGGCGCGGCGGTTGAGCTTGTTGGAGGGGGTGGTGAGGCTGCTGCTGCCGATCTTGACTACCAGGCGCCTTACCTGGCTCATGCGGATACTGCGGTCCTCGGAAAAGGTCGAAACCAATGATTCCTCCATACCTTCCTGTAAGCTGCCTTCATCTTCGGCAGAGCTGGAATCCTGGAGATTTTGCCGTATCAGTCATATCATTCCCGGACCACTACCCCCCGTTCTTTCAGAAAGCCTTTGACCTCGGAGATCGTGTAATCGCCGTAGTGGAAAATGGAAGCCGCCAGGGCGGCACTGGCCTGGCCTGCGGTGAGAACCTGATAGATATGCTCGGCACTGCCACACCCACCCGATGCCACAATCGGCACTTCCACCCGCTGGGCAACTGCACGGTTCAACTCAATGTCGTAGCCATCGCGCGTACCGTCGGCATCGATGCTGTTCAGGACCAGTTCGCCCGCACCCCGGTCCACCAACTCCTCTACCCATTCGAGGGCGTCGATTCCGGTGGAATCGCGGCCGCCGTTTACGTATATCTCCCAGGCGGGGGTTTCGGTGCCGGTCCGGCGCAATGCATCGATCGCTCCGACGATACACTGACTGCCAAAACTCTCGGCTCCCTGTCCGATGATTTCAGGATGGGCCACGGCCGCAGAGTTTATCGAGACCTTGTCGGCGCCTCCCTTGAGGATCTGACGGATATCTTTGAAGGTCCGAATACCTCCACCCACAGTGAGAGGGATGAAGACTCTTTCGGAAACCTGCTCGACCAGGTCCATGACAATGGCGCGGCCGTCGGCGGACGCGGTGATATCGTAAAAAACCAATTCATCCGCCCTCTGGCGGTCGTAGAGGGTGGCCAACTCCACAGGATCGCCGGCATCGCGATCAGCCGAAAATTTGACTCCGCGGACATTTCGGCCATTTTTCACGTCGAGGCAGGGAATTATCCGTTTCGCTAACATCTACTCAATTCAAACCGGCAAAATTCTGGAGTATCCGGAGCCCCGCATGCTGGCTTTTCTCGGGGTGGAACTGGACCCCGAACATGTTGTCCCGAGCCGCTATGGAGGTATAGTTGAGGCCATATTCAGTCGTTGCAACACAATCCCTCTCAGAATCAGCATCCACATAGTAGGAATGGACAAAGTAAAAGAAGCTGCCTTCCCCAACTCCCTCGAGGATTTCGGCCGGTCTCTTGAGGGAAATCTGGTTCCATCCGATTTGGGGGACTCTCTCCGAAGTAGGGAACCGCCTGATTTTGCCCGGCAGCAGGCCAATGCCCTTGTGAATGCCCCTTTCCTCGCTTTCTCCGAACATCAACTGCAATCCAACGCAGATCCCTAGAAAGGGCTTGCCCCTTTCGATGTTTCGGCAGACTGCGTCGACCCAGCCATTCTCTCGCAAATTGCGCATGGCATCGCCAAAGGCGGCATCCCCGGGAAGTACCAGGTGGCTGCCGTGGTCACACTGAGCCGGGTTTTGCACAATCTCTGCAGGAAATCCCAGGTACTCGAAGGCCTTTTCCACACTGCGCAGATTGCCCATTCCATAATCGATGATGGCGATCATGATTGACTCAGCTCCGCGGCTCGGTCCGCCGCCACCTTCACCGCGCTGATCAAGGCGTCTCGCAGGCCCTTCTCCTCGAGCATGTGCAGGGCGGCGATGGTAGTGCCTCCGGGTGAAGTGACCTGGTCCCTGACAATGGCGGGATGTTTTCCACTTTCGCAAATCATGCGGGCGGCTCCGAGCACGGTCTGGGCACTCAGTTTCAGTGCCACGTCCCTTTGCAAGCCCATGCGGACGCCTCCATCGGCCAGAGCCTCGATGACCGTACATACAAATGCCGGTCCGCTGCCGGAGAGTCCGGTCACCGCGTCCATCTGCGCCTCCGCTACCACTACCGTGCTGCCCACCTCCTCGAAGAGTTCCTGAACCAGTTGCAACTGTGAGTCTGTTGCATGCCTTCCGGCGCAAATACCGGATGCGGCTGTTCGGTGGCGAGCCAAAATCTGCGGCATAACCCGAACCACGGCGACAGGAGTGCGGACCTGCTCCTCAATGCAGGCCGTGCTGACTCCTGCCATCATCGAAACGAGCACCTGTTCTCGCTTCAAATGTTGCCTGACATCATTCAATACAGCGGCGGATTGCTGTGGCTTTACCCCCAGGACCACGATATCCTGATTGCACACCGCGGACTCGATCTCGGTGCTGGTGCGGATTCCCCGTTCGCGCAAGGGTTGGAGGAGACGGGTGCGGATGTCCACGGCCGTGATATGCTCCGCCGCAACACCCCCTGCGGCCAGGAGGCCTTCCAACAGAGCTTCCCCCATATTTCCGACCCCCACGATCCCTATCTTGCAATTTTCGATCATTATTTTCTTCGGGCAGGAAAAAGGCCTTTGACCTTGTAAAATCCGGTGCTAAAATTTGGCTGTAAGTACTCTTAAAATAGAATACTTATTCTCTGGTGTCAAACTCTCTCGTGAGGTTGGAACGAGCGCAATTCCCCCTGGAGAAACCAGCCCTATTCCGGATACATACAATCATCTCCTGCCCCTGGGTGGAAGTGAATCATCGCCCATGATCTTTCCATGGAAACGACAAAGTTCCAACAGTCAGACCAACTCCTTGTCGGGGTCATCAGGCTCGCCAGAACTCTCCATTGTCTCGAAGGATCGGGATGCGGAAAGGATGCGCTTTTCTTCTCTCTTGCCCTCGTAATTACAATTGCAATTTTGCTTGACTAACTCCTGCATAACGTGCTATTTTTGAAGTAATAATACCTTTTCCTTCCTCGCGCATAGCAAGGAGAAATCTCATGGCTAAGAAGAAGGCCGCGCCAAAGAAGAAGGCCGCTCCCAAGAAAAAGGCTGCTGCAAAGAAGAAGGCCGTGCCTAAGAAGAAGGCTACGCCCAAGAAAAAGGCTGCGCCCAAGAAAAAGGCTGCTCCAAAGAAGAAGGCCGCCCCAAAGAAGAAAGCCGCGCCCAAGAAGAAGGCCGCGCCAAAGAAGAAGGCCGCCCCCAAGAAGAAAGCTGCGCCCAAGAAGAAGGCCGCTCCTAAGAAGAAAGCCGCCCCAAAGAAGAAAGCTGCTCCTAAGAAGAAAGCCGCCCCAAAGAAGAAGGCCAGGCGCAAGGCCAACCCCTCCTTCATGAGGCCACTACAACCCGATGCTGCCCTCGGGGCCATAGTGGGCGGCAAAAGTCTACCTCGAACTCAGGTGGTCAAAAGGCTCTGGGCTTATATCAAGAAGAATGAACTGCAGGACTCACAGAACAAACGGATGATCAATGCCGACGATAAGCTCAAGGAGGTCTTCGAGGGGAAAAAGCAGGTGAACATGTTCGAAATGACCAAGTTGGTCAACAAACATCTCCAATAATGCAGCAATACGGCTGAAAGTTTAAAAGAAAGTCCCTTTGGGGTACCGGGTTAACGAGAAGCAGCTGGATCCATCGTTCCCCCGGTTTGATGAATTGTGGACTTGGAAAAACTCCCGGATGGACTTTCCCTGAACATAGCGTTTTAAAGGAAGAGAGAGGTCCCCTGGGAGGGACTTCTCTCTTTTACATTCAGCCATCCTCCACCATGACCGCACTGATCCTGGCTATAGCTACGGTTCTTCTCGTATCCTGTATCTGCTCGCTCCTGGAAGCAGCGCTATACTCCTTGTCCCCCAGCCAGATCGAGACCCTTGCCCATCAGGGCCGTCCTTCTGGAAAAATCCTGAAGACCCTCCACGCCGATATCCAGCGCCCGATTTCGGCCATTCTTTCGCTCAACACCCTCGCCAATACCGGGGGCGCCGCCATCGCCGGTGCTGCCTTTGCAGGAGTCTTCGGCAGGAGCAACGAAGTTTATTTTACCGGCGCTCTCGCCCTTTCCGTACTCGTATTTTCAGAAATCATCCCCAAAACGGCCGGGGTCCTCTACGCCCGCTCCCTGGCAACCCTCATCGCCTATCCCATTCAGTGGCTTGTTTGGCTTTTCACTCCCTTCATCTGGCTCAATCAATTTCTTACTCGCATCATCACCAGGAGCGCCGAAGCTGCCCCAAAAATCTCCGCGGAAGAAATTGAGGTCATAGCCCGCATGGGAAGAAGGTCGGGGGCTATTGCCCCGGACCAGGAGCGGGTAATCAGGAACATTCTCAACCTCCACTCCCTGCGCGCTCGCGACATCATGACCCCACGCACGGTAGTCCTTTCCCTCGACCGCAACCTGAACCTGGTTGAAGCGCGGCAGCAGGCAGGTGGCTGGGCTCACAGCCGCGTTCCCCTGTACGACAAGGACAAAGACCAGATCGTCAGCCTGGTCATGCGCAGGGATGTTTTCAATGCATTGGTAGACGGCCGCGACCATGCCAGACTCGCGGATTTGGAACGACCGGTTCATCCAGTGCCCGAGCTGGTCCGCGTCGACCAGTTGCTGAAAGAATTCCTCCAACGGCGCGTACACCTCTTCACAGTCGTCGACGAGTATGGAGTCTTTTCCGGCATCGTCACCCTGGAGGACGTACTCGAGGAGATTGTAGGCGCCCAAATTGTGGGTGAATTCGATCCCGACGTAGACATGCAGGAGCGCGCCCGGCGGCGCCAGCGTCGCATATTTCCTCCCAACCAGTAGCCTGTCCACAAGCCGGAGTACTTCCTATATTCAACCGGTCGTTCCAGCGCCAGAAACAGACCACTCCTGCTGATTAAAACAAACCTCAAACCACTGTGCGGTTCGTTCCGCGTCGCCGCTAAAAGGAGCGCCTTCGCCGGATGAAAGCCCTGCTCGCCCTCGCCGATGGCACCGTATTTGAAGGCCGCGCATTCGCCGCCTCCGGTGAGGAACTGGGGGAAATGGTCTTCAATACCAGCATGACCGGCTATCAGGAAATCCTCACCGATCCCTCCTACGCCGGCCAAATCATCGCCATGACCTACCCTCTAATCGGCAATTACGGGATCAATCCGGACGATCAGGAGTCGAGCCGTCCACATGTCAGGGGATTCATAGTTAAAGAGTGCTGTCGGAGGCCAAGCAACTGGCGCTCGACCCAGGATTTACCGGCCTACCTCGAAGAACAAGGCATCCTGGGAATTGAAGGTGTCGACACTCGCCAACTGACCCGGCGCGTGCGCATCCACGGGGTTATGAACGCCGCAATCTCAACCGAGGATCTGGACCCGGATAGCCTGGTCGCCAAAGCCCGGACCTGGAAGGGTCTTGAAGGTATTGATCTCGTGCGAGAAGTGACATGCTCCCAACCGTATGTGCAAGGTCCCGCCAATCCGCGCTTCCACGTGGTTGCCTTTGATTATGGAATCAAACGCAACATCATCATTAAACTCGTGGAAGCCGGTTGTAAGGTGACTGTTGTACCGGCCACCACAACGGCCTCGGATGCACTGGCTTTGGAACCAGATGGCATCTTCCTGTCCAATGGACCAGGCGACCCCCGTCCACTGCACTACGCCATCGAGACCTGCAGGCAACTCATGGGCAAAAAACCCATTTTCGGCATATGCCTGGGACATGAGATCCTTGGATTGGCCTGTGGAGGGACGATCTTCCACCTTAAATTCGGCCACCGGGGCGCCAACCAGCCGATTATGGAAAAAACCACCGACCGCATTTTGATCACCTCCGAGAATCACGGCTGGGGAATCGAGGGGAAATCCCTGCCGGATTATATGGAGATCACCCGGGTCAACCTCAACGATGGTTGCGTCGAGGGGATGCACCACAAGGAGTTGCCCATTTTTTCCATTCAGTGTCACCCGGAGGCCTCGCCCGGCCCGCACGACAGCTTCCATCTCTTCCAATATTTTACGGAACTAATGGAGAAGCACGCAGCCTAGCAGCCCGTGACAGGCACTAGTATCCCGTCGCAGAGATATGTCGCCATTATTCCGCCGGTCCATCCCGGCTCACGGCGTTGCCTTCACTCGCCGTACACCACTGGTACGACTCGCTCAGGCGCCTGGTGAGCCGGGCGCCTCGGCGGCCCAATTTCGTCAACCTATCTCTGCGACGGGACACTAGGCCGAAGTCCCCAGCAGTCCCCTCGTGAGTTGGAAGTCCATATTCCCCTGGGTCACTGCCTTGGGCACATATCTTCGCGATCCCACCGCTGCCAGCAGTTCCAATAACTGCCCTACCAACTGGTCCACCGGACCTTCCAGCTCAAGGTCCACATCCTCACCGTAAAGTCCCCGAATTCTCCCTTCCGAGGCGACCTGGACCATCGGCACCAGGGGATGTCCCTGCACGGGATGCTCTCCCACGTGGGCCAGTATCATCCCCACTCCTGTGGCCCCCAGGCCGGTAAGCGTCTCCACCCAGTGGCCGGAGGGCGCTTCCATTATGTAAAATCCGGATCTCGGCGCCCGGTGACCATAGGCCAGGGAAGCTTTCCCGTCAGGATCAATGAGGACCTCCTCTTTAAAGGCCGCAGCCTCCAGCAAGCCGGCGTTCTCGGGAACTACTACCCTGCCTCCAGCCCCCACCACCTGTTTCGTCAGGCGAGCCATGCTCTGTGCCGCATCCGCCGAAATCGGCCCCGAGTTCAGCAGCCCCAAATGCAGACCTTCCAACCCCGTTTCTGAATATTCCGCAGGGCCGGAGGTTGAAATTGCCTGTGTGAAAAATTCCTCGACCTTTTCCACCGCATTTTCCAGCCCCCCATTCATTTGCACGCTAGCCCAGCCAAAACCGCGAGGATCGATTCCCTCTTCCTCGAGCTTATTCCATATATAATCGTTGTGGGTTTTCTCACATCCGTGCTCCAATAGGACTGCGCATCTGACCAGGGGGTGGGTAAGGTAGCCAAGAAGGGTGCGAATATAGATTTGCTCGTTGGACCCTGCCGACGCACCGCAGCCCTCGGTGTGAACGAGGGCGGCAAAGCGCGAGATTCCCTGCTCGCGGCCAAGTCCTTTGGCATTGAGACGGTCTGCACAGATGCGGGCAATTTGACCCGAGCACAAACTGGTAGGAACCACGAGACCGAGCTGGTCACCGGATTGCCCGCTGCCGTTGCGGACTGCCTTCATGGTCCAGGTCGCGGCAGCATCCTCCTTTTGGATTCCCAGTGGCTCGTTGCGGGGCAACCCGGCTTCCAGCAATGTATCCAGTTTGCTGCCGTCCCGCTGTCGCCAGTTGCGCCAGATCTGAACTTGAGAATGGCCGGCTTTTTCCCCCATGGAACGCGCCCCGGAGGCAATCTCCACCATGTGTTCGAATGCGCTGAGGGCGAGTTCGTCCATCTGGGCGCCCTCCAGGTACTGACCGGCATTGAGGTCCATTTCCTTTGACAGGAGCTCGTAGCGCCTGGTAGTGGTTATGACCTTGATGGTCGGTACGAAGGGGAAGTTTGTAATGGATCCATTTCCTGTCACGAAAAAGATCAGATTGCTCCCCGATGCCACCTGTCCGGCAATGCTTTCCAGGTCATTTCCCGGGCTGTTCATAAAATAGTAACCCGGTTCATGCATGGTCTCCCCGTAGTCGATGGCATAGTCCAGGCGCACATCCGGGTCCCGCTTCCTGGCGGCGCCGATGGACTTGAGCACGATGTTGTAGATCCCCCTCAGCTTGTTTCCCCCTGATGGATTGGCGTCGGCCGAATTGCCGTGCCAGGCGGACCAATCCTTGAAATGCTCCATAAACTTCAAAAATTTCCGGGCGGTCGCCAGGTTTCTGACATTCTGCAGGACGTAGGACTCGGCGCCGATCAACTCATCGGTCTCTGCCAGATTGGCCGCGCCACCGTAGCGGATGAGCTCCCGCGCCAACCTGGCGACGAGTGGATTCCCCGAGATTCCCGAGAAGGCATCCGATCCTCCGCATTGAAGGGCGATCTTGAGATGGTCCAGAGAATGCTCGCGGCGTTCAATCCGGCCTGCCTGATCCAGCCATTCCCGGATACGCCTTTCGCCCTCCTCCAGGAATGCCTGAATCCCACCTCTCAGAGTCATGAAATGATGCGGCACGTGGTCCAGGGGATAGCCTTGACTCGCCATATAGTCGCGCAGGACCTTGTTGGTGATTGCCTCAGCGCCGTAATCCACAGCCAGTACTGCTGCCACATTGGGATGGACCACGAAGCCGGCCAGTGTTCGCAGGAGGAGTTCCTTGTTGTTAGGCTCCGCGTTCTCACCGCCTTCCGTATGGGCCACGGCCACCACGCCGTCGATTCCGGGATGGGCATCAGCTTCACCTCGCAAGCGCTCGGCCAGGACCCGGGCATAACCGGATGTCCGAGAACTGGTACCCAAAACCACGATGTAGTTGCGCGTTCCCACGCCGCGTCCACCATCTCGCCCGTACCCGAGGAAGGTCCGCTTCTCGACGTAGCGATCAACCTGTCGGCCAGGGAGAAACCCCTCTTCGTCCAGGTGATAAGGCTCTAAACAGTCCTCGAAGTTAGGTTTTTCGGGCATCTCGACATCGAGTCTGCGCAGGCTCATAGCCTCCAGGATCTCCCCGTTGCGGACATAGGTCCCCGGCTCTATATCGCATACGGCCCGGCCGAAGGGAAGCTCCCACGACAGCAGGAATTCGCCGGCGGCGATCGGTCGAACCGCAAAGCGATGGCCTTCCATTACAGTGCAATCCATCCGCAGCAATCTGCCCCTGTAGCGAACCGTTGCACCCCTCTCCAGTCTGCGCGCAGCAATGGCTACATTGTCTCCAGGCATGGGCAGCCTGCCCGCTTCCTCGAACTCGTAAGTCTGTATCATCTTCCTGGCATTCCTTCAGGGAAACAGCTTGAAATTCTTCGGGTCGACTCGTTGCCCCTGGTGCATCAGAACCGCATTCATCAGCTCGATCGCAAGGCGCGACTCCAGGGTGACCCCGGCGCGCACCCCCACGCACGGATCGTGCCTTCCCTTCTTCAAGGTGAACTCGATCTCTTCGAAATCCTTGCGCACGGAATCCTGGGGCAGGGCAATTGTTGAAGTAGGCTTGAATCTCACCCGGCAGACCAACGGCATCCCCGTGGTGATGCCTCCCAACAAGCCGCCGTGATGGTTGCTTCTGTATCCGCTACGGCGAATCGGATCGTTGTTCTGACTGCCTTTGCGGCCAGCGACCTCCCCACCCGCCCCGACCTCGCACGACTGCACCGCGTGCAGCCCTCCCAAGGCTCCCATGAGCCGCAGCTTCAATCCCTGATAGAGGGGCTCCCCAACCAGGGGAGGGACCTGCACCGCAACCACTTCTATGGCAGCGCCCAGGGAGTCGCCATCCTTGCGGGTTGCCTGGATCAAGGAGCTGGCCTCACGAGAAAAATCCGGGTCCAGCGCATGGATTTCGGCGCTTTCCAACCGGGCCTCGATCTGTTCTATCTGGTCCGTGGACAGCCCGCGGCTCTCCGATTCCATTGAGAGTCGCTCCACGTGGTCGGCCAGAGAGCGGTCAGCCTGCAAGGGGCCCACCTGGCAAATGGAAGAAAGTATGGCCGTGCCGAAGTTCTCCTGCAAAAAAGTACGGGCAATCGAGCCGCCGACCACATCGGAAATGGTCGATCGGTAGCTGGAGCGTCCCCCGCCGCGATCATCGGTGAATCCCCCCGACTTGTAGTGCTTCACCAAATCCGTATGCCCGGGGCGAACCTCGCCCCGGGCACCGGCAAATTGGAGATAATCGCCGGAGCGCTTGGCTGCGGTGAGCACCACTGCAGCAATGGGCTCTCCCGTCGTATACCCCTCCTCGTAGGAGGTTGCACCCTGCGGCCTGTTCTCCATGCCGATCTGAATCCGGGGACCGGCAATCAGGGCGCCGTGATCCTCCGAGTACAAGCCCGACAACAGGACAACCGTATCATCCTCGCGGCGGGGGGTTCCGAGCCTGTTGCCGCCAGGCCTGCGTCTATCCAGATAGCGCTGAACCATGGACCGCGCCACCTTGAGGCCGGGCGGACAACCAAAAACGATGGTTGTAATTGCAGGCCCATGAGATTCCCCGGCGCCGGCCACTCCAAATAATGGGCCGCCCAAGATTTCCATTTCCTATTCTCCGTTGATCACATTCGTCAAGCGAGGGAGAGACAAGTCGTCAGCATGTCCATTGCGCTTCTACTGGCTGCCCCCCAACAGACGCTCCAGGTCCGCCTCGACGCTCTTCAGGTCGTAGCGGCTGCTCACCAGATTGCTGCGCGCTTCGATGAAACCCACCTGGGCATCGAGCACCTCCAGGAGACGGGCCTTGCCCACCTGGTAGCGCTCTTCAGCCAGGCGCAGATCTTCCTGGGCCAGTTCGACCGTACGGGAGGCGATTTCCAGAATTTTGTCCAGCCGCACCAACTCCAGGTGGGCGGTTTCGACCGCGAGCTCGATCTCGCGCTCATGCTGCTCCACTTCCATCCTGACGGTCTCGAGGGCAGCCCTCGCCCGATCTATGTTGGCCAGCTTGATCCCCCAGTCGAACAGTCCGTAGGTCAAGGACAATCCGAAATTGAGGCGGTAGTTCTGGTCGAGGCCCTGGTAGACCCTGTCAAAGACCTCGTTGTTGCGACTGTAACTGACGCTTCCCGCCAGTTGAGGATGGCGGGAGCCGCGGGCGGTCGCCAGGTTGTACTCGGCTGCAGCCCTGGATTCGCGCAGACTCTGCAGGGAGGAATTATGCGCCCTGGCTTCTGCCAGAGAAGCGGCCAGGCCGTCTCTCGTTTCCGGTTTCCGCCATTTTTCTTCCTGCAGAGGCGCGATCTCCAGCTCAGCGGTGACCTTTTCTCCCATTATGTGGTTGAGGTTCGCCCGGGCAAGGATGAGACCTTGCTTCCCGTTGATCAGCTGGGCCTGGGCATTCTCCAATGCGACCTGCAACCGGAGCACATCCATCTGTGTCCCCGCACCCACTTCCTTCCGCGTCCTGGCCTCCTCGAGCCGCCTCTCGCTCAACTTCAAACTTTCTTCCTGGACTTGCACCAGCTCCATGGCCTTGAGCACGTTGAAATAGTGCTGTTTAACCGCCGCCTTCACCGCCGCCCGACGCGCCTCGTGGTTCCACTCCGATCTTCGTTCATCCCGCCGAGCCGCCTTGTAGGCATTACGCCGCAAACCCCCGTCGTAGACGTTCTGCCACATCGATGCACTGAAGGAAAAGGAATTGCGGTCTATCGCCGGAATCCTCGTCTCCTCTTCCTTGAAGATCCGGCGTCCACTCTGCGGATCGACCTCTCCGGTGGGATTTTCCTGAATTCGAATGGACGGACCGGTCCTTGCCCTCGTGTAGCCGAACAGCGTAGTGTTGATCGACGGCAACAGGTCCGCACGCGCAACCTTTACATCCGCCGCGGCGCGCCGCATCCCCTGCTCGGCAATGAGCACATCCGCATTCTGCCTCAGTGCGCGCGAAATGCAATCCTCCAGGGTCAAGGGCTTTCCCGGGAGGGACAGGGGGTAGAGAACCATCATCAGAAAAATACCTGCAGGAATCATCATGATCTTAATCCTCACAAACCCGCCGGGCGGATCTATACAATGGTTGTCCGGCTTCAATGAACGGTTGCAGCCCGCGCCACCCGGCGCATCCACAGTGCCAGGTCATCCAGAAGCGAGTAGAGAGTAGGCGCAAGCACCAAAGTCAAAACCGTGGAACTGGCCAGGCCACAGACGACCACCAGGCCCACCGGTCCCCAGCGCCTGGCAAAGCCCTCCGAAGTTCCGTAAATCATCGGCAAAACAAGGGGCATCAGGTTCAATATGGTGGTAAACGCAGTCATTAAAATGGGCCGCAGCCGGTTTTGTCCGCCTCGCAGGATGGCCTGGCGCCGCTCCATCCCCTCGCGGCGGAAGTGGTTGATGTGGTCTATCATCACAATCCCGTTGTTCACCACAATTCCGAACAGGATCAACAGACCCAGAATGCCGTTGAAATCCAACGGTATTTCCAGGGCATACAGTCCCACGAACACTCCGATCAAAGAGAAGGGAATGGCCAGCATGATGGTGAATGGATGGATCAAGGACTCGAAAAGCGAAGCCATGATCAGGTATATCAGGAGCAGGGCGAAGAGCAGGGTGAAGGTGTTTTCCTGGGTATCCTGCTGGGCCCAGCGGGCAGCGCGTCCCAGATCCCAGGAATACCCCGGTGGCAGGGACACTTCCTTCATCTTTTCTCTAACGGGCCCCATCAGGCGGAAAGCCTGGCCGCGGCTCTCGGTGTTGGCGAACACCACCACGTTGTGCTGGCGGTCTTCGCGCTTGAGATCCTTCGGTCCTTCCCGCAGTTGGAAATCGGCCAGACCGGCCAGCTGAAAAGTCGCGTCATTTCGTCCTGTAAGGCGGCTGTTCTTGAGTTGCTCCAGATTGCTTCGATCCTCTTCTTCCCACTGGAGCACGATGGGGATCTCCCGCTCCTCGGCCTTGAAGCTGCTGGTGCGGCGGGTACCCAGGGCCGTTGCCAGGGAAGTCGCCACTTCGCGCGGAGAAAGCCCGTAGCCCAGGGCCTGTTCCCGGTCGACCTCCACGAGGATTTCCTCCTCGCTGTCCTCCAGGCTGCTGTCTACTTCAAGGACGCCGGGCAGACTCCTCAACTTCACTTTCACCTCCTCTGCCAGCAGGGCGAGAACCTCCGGATCCGGCCCTTTGAGTTCGACCTCCACCCCCAGCAAGGGCCCGGACCAGCTACGCTGGCGTCCCATCTTGTAGCTGATCCCCACCTTTTCCGGCAGCAGGTTTCTGATCGCCCTGGCCGCCTCCATGGTAGACAGGCTGCCGTCGTCCGCATCCACCAGTCGGACGGCCAGGCTTCCCCCCCGCTGGCCGAAGCTGGTCGACAGGGTCTCTACGTCGAGGTCCTTCTTTTTCTCCAGAACCGCGTTCTCCATCTCCTCGAATATCCCTCTCACCTCCTTCAGGCTGTAGCTGCGGTCAGCCTCCACGGTAATGTCCACCCGGCGCTCCGGGGTCCAGGGAGTACCGCGCTGCTCGATCTGGCGAAAAAGGAATATTCCGGTGACCAGCAAGGTCACTGTTGCCAGCAGCGGCACCCAGCGGTGATCCAAGGTCCAGTTCAAAAGGCTCGCGTACGAGTCCCGCATTCCCCGGCGGCGCAGGAACCTTGCAGCAATGACCGTCAACAACAGACAGGTCCCCAGGGTGAGACCCGTGGTCCACTCCATTCCCGCCAGGGAGGCACCGAGACGCTCCAGCCATGCCATCGCCCACGACCCGGCCCCCTCCCAGCCCGCACTGTACAGCTTCCACATCGCAAAGGCCAGAAATGCCAGCAGGAATCCCATTCTCAGCCATGGATCCAGGCGCCGGTACTTCCTCTGGAAGAGCCGTGACGACACCAGTGGAATGACCGAGAGTGCCACCAACATCGAAACGGCAATTGCCAGGCAGATGGTCATTCCCGCATCGCGCAGCCAGGTGGTCATGCGGCCGCTGGCCAGAAAGAAGAAGGGAATGAACACGCACATGGTGGTCAGACCGGAAGCCAGGACCGCCATTCCGATTTCCCTGCTGCCTTCCAGGGCGGCCTCTCCAGGCGGCAGACCTTCTTCCTCGCGTTTGCGGAAGATGCTCTCCAGGGTAACCACGGCTGGATCCACCAACATTCCCACCGCCAGCATCAACCCCATCATCGAAACCATGTTGAGGGTAATCGTGGAGCCGAGGAACTCGCGCGCCAGGTACATGCCCACGAAAACGCACAGAACTGAAATAGGGATCGCCACAGCTATGACCAGGGTGCTGCGGATGTTGCGCAGAAAGAGATAGATAATGCCTATGGCCAGGAATGCACCTAGAAACGCCGCGTCGGTGAGGTTGTTCACTTCCCGCAATACACTCTCGGCGCGGTCGCGAACGATTTCGATATCAAGTCTTCCACCGTATTCCGCCTCGATCTCCTCCAATGTCCCGCGCGCTGCAGCGGCCACCTCCACGACCCCGGCGGTGGCCGCCTTGTATACGTTCAAGGTAACCGCCTCTGCGCCATTGAGGCGCTCGAAGCGCTTTTTTTCAGGGTAGTCGTAATTCACCTCTCCAAGGTCTTCCAGGCGCAGGTTCCGGCCGATCAGGGGCAACCGGCCGATCTCGTCCACTTCGCCGAACTCTCCCAGGGCCCGCACCAGGTAACGCTGATCCGCATCCAGAACCCGACCCAGGGACAAATTGACGTTGTTGTTGCGCACCTGCCAGGCCAGGGCAGGCAGGTCCACGTTGTGGGCCTGGAGTCGCTCCTGATCCAGCTCCACGATCAACTGCTTCTCCTCCATGCCTCCCACCGAAACGTTGACCACCCCATCCAGACGAAGCAGGCCTGGCTCGACCACCTTGAGGGCAATGTCGTGGAGCCTGTCCCCCTCGCCGCGCCAGGCCATGCTGGCATAGAGAATGGGCCTCTGGTCGCTCTGCCAGCGGCGAATCTGGATGCGCTCCAGGTCGGGCGGCAACAATCTCCGCGCCATGTCTACCCGCTCCCGCACCTCCATGTTGGCCAAATCCATGTCCGTGCCCGCCTTGAAGTCGACTCGCACCGATGCCCGGTCAGACGAGGAGGTGGAACTGATCCTCTCCGTGTTGCCCAAGGTCCCGAGGGTCTCCTCCAGGGGCAGGGTAATATGGCGCTCCACCTCTTCGGGCGAGGAAGACGGATAGAAGCCCGTAACCGTGATCCCCGAAGAGGAAATCGCCGGCAACTGCTCCAGAGGCAGGCGGCTCAGGGAAACCACTCCCAGCACCAGGACGCTCAAGGTGATCATGGTGGTGGTAACCCCTCTGCGGACGGCGAACTCGGAAATCTTCATTTACCGGCCCTTCTAGGCGCTGCGGTCCAGGGTCGCGTAGACTACGGGGATGACCACCAGGGTCAGAATGGTGGAAACCAGCAGTCCGCCAATTACGGTTATGGCCATCGGGGCGCGAATCTCGGCGCCTTCCCCAAGCCCCAAAGCCATGGGCAACAAACCCAGGACGGTTGTAGAGGTGGTCATCAGGATGGGCCGCAGCCGCACCGTGCCGGCGCGCAACACGGCCTCTACCTTGGCCATTCCTTCATCTCTGCGCAGGTGGTTGATGTAGTCCACCAGGACAATCGCGTTGTTCACCACGATTCCGGCCAGCATGATCAGTCCGATCAGCACTACCACGCTTATGCTCTGTCCCGTCAGCACCAGACCCAGGGCGCTGCCCACCAGCCCCAGGGGAATGGTGAACATTATCACCAGGGGGTGCAGCAGCGATTCGAACTGGGACGCCATCACCAGGTAGACCAGGAACACGGCCAACCCCAGGGCAAACTTCATGCTGTCGAACGAACGCACCATCTCTTCGTTCTGGCCTCCTACAGCCATGGCAAAGCCTTCGGGCACGGGAATCCCGGCCATGGACGATTCGATCTCCTGGACCACGCTTCCCAGGTCTCTGCCGCTGAGGTTTGCGGAGATGACCGCCACCCGCTCCTGGTCTACGCGCCGGATCTCCGCCGGCCCCTCGACGACCTCCACCGCCGCCACCGCGTCGAGGGCAACGGGGACCGGATGTGCCGGCGGGCTGACTATAAGCCGCTGCAAGTCTTCCAAGCTGTGGCGCTCGGACTCTTCCGCCCGCACCCTGATATCGATCCTGCGGTCGCCGCGGGTCAATTCGGTGGCCACCACTCCCTGCAGCTTGTTGCGCAGTATCTCGCCGATTGATTGAATCGTCGTTCCCAACTCTGCCACCCGCTGGCGGTCGAAGACCACCTGGATCTCGGGCTGTCCTTCCTCCGTGCTCGCCTTGACGTCCACGAGACCCGGGACTTCACCCATCTTCTCCTTGACCTCTTCCGCCAGGAGGCGAAGGGTCTGAAGATTGTATCCGGAGATTTCCACCTCGACAGGGGTGCGGAAGGAAAAGTATGAAGGCCGCGAAAACTTGTATTGCAGATCGGGGACATTGCTCAAATCCCGGCGGACCCGCTCCATGGCCTCCTCCTCGTCCTGCCGGGTACTTCCATCCTCGAGGCGTACGTAGACCTGGGCAATATTCTCCTTTCGCTCGCCGGCATAGCCTCCGCTCTGCCCCAGCGAACCAATCAGGGAAAACACGGCAATCACCGGGTCCCGGGACTGGATGGGGCCGTCTATTTCGGCGGTCCGTTGGGCGTTGTTCTCCAGGGGCGTGCCCGCAGGCCACTCCAGATCGACGAGGAATTCTCCCTGGCTCATCTCCGGGATCAGTTCTACCCCAAGGGACAGGCCGCGCTGCAGCACCAGGCCGGAGAAGATGAAAAATACTATCAAGACCCAGGCGCGATGACGCAGGGACCAGTCCAATGCCTTTGGGTAAACCGCGGCAAGAAAGCCGTAGGCAGTGTCGAATCCCCAGTAGAGCGGCCGCAACAGCAAGCCGAGAAGACGCCCCAGCCTGCCCAGGACCATTTTCACCGCGCGAACTACCTGTGCCGGAGCGCGGACGAGCATCCCCCCGGGGGCCTGTTCCTCCTGCGCCAGGCGGCTCATCGCCAGAGAGGAGAGCATGGGTATCAGCATCAGGGCTACGATCAGTGAGGCCACAAGGGAGTAGGTCACGGTCAGGGCCTGGTCGCGGAAAAGCTGGCCGGCGACTCCCTCCACAAATACGATGGGCACAAAGACACAGATCGTGGTCAGGGTGGCGGCGATTACCGCCTTGCCGACCACGCTGCTGCCCTGCCTGGCGGCCTCCAGGCTGGAGAGGCCCTGGTCGCGGTAGCGCCGTACACTCTCCAGGACTACGATGGAGTTGTCAACCAGCATGCCCACCCCCAGGGCCAGGCCACCAAGAGACATGATATTGAGGCTGACCTCGGAACCGAACATGAAGAAAAAGGTTGCCAATACCGAAATGGGGATGGAGAGGCCGATAATCGCGGTGGCCCTGAGGTCGCGCAGGAAGAGGTAGAGGACCACGATGGCCAGGATGGCGCCCAGGATGGCGGTGTTGAGAACCTCGTCCACAGCCTGCTGGATAAATTCAGCCTGGTCGAAGACAACCTCCACCGTGCTGGCGCCGAGCAGGTCTTCGTAGTCAACCTGAAATTCATCCAGCCTTTCCCGCAGCGCCTTGCTCACCTGGACGGTATTGGCGTCCCCCTCCTTGAAGATGGCGATCTCAACCCCTTCGCGGCCATTGATCCGGGTGATCAGGTCGCGCTCTCTGTGGCCGCGAATCACCCTTCCCACATCCTCGAGCTTCACCGCGGCAGGGCCGATCCGGGCGATGACGATCTCGCCGATTTCATCCATGTCTTCGAACTCGTTTAAAGTCCGCACCAGGAATTCGGCTTCGCCGTCCTTGAGCAATCCACCGGTAAGGTTCACGTTTTCGGCCTCGAGACGGCTGGTCACCTGATCGATCGAAACGCCAAGATGGGCAAGCCGCGCGGTCTCGATCTCCACGCGGATCTCTTCCTCCATCCCCCCTTCGACCCGCACCGCGGCCACTCCCTCCAGGCTCTCCAACACCAGGCGCAGGCGCTCCTCGGCCACCCGCCGCAACTCCATCAGGCCGGACTCGCCATGAAGCGCCACCCTCATGATTGGATCCAGGGAGGGATCAAATCGCAGGAGAATCGGCTCATCCGCTTCCTGCGGCAACTGCGCCAGGTCGAGCTTCTCGCGGATGTCCAGGGCCGCGAAGTCCATATTTGTTCCCCAGGCGAACTCCACCACAACGTCCGAGAGTCCTGCCCGCGAAATCGAACTCACCCGCACCACATTGCTCACCACACCCACCAGGCCCTCGATCGGTTCCGAGATCAGGCGCTCTATCTCAACCGGGGACACCCCGGTGTACTCGGTCCGAACCGCAATCGTTGGATAGGTGATATCGGGAAGCAGGTTGAGGGCAAGACGGGAAAATCCGACCAGCCCGAACGCAACGATGGCGACCATGAGCATGGCCACCGTAACCCGGCGTCTGGTGGAGAAGTCGATCAGCCGCATAGGTCAGTCGCTTTCGCTCCGGGTTCCAAAACGCTCCTTCACTCTGCGCCAGCGTTCCACTGCCTCCGACTCGCTCAAACCCCGTTGTTCCTGTGCCCGTTTCACGAAGGCGGCAGAATCGGGGAAGGCTCTCCCGCCCCGGAAGGAGGAGGCGGGACCTGGCTCACCCGCTCCCCGCTCCCCGGAGAAGCCCGGTCTGCCCTTTTCCACCGGCGGGTCTTCTTCCCCGCCCTCTGCGGCCTGGCCCGCAAGCCTTATTCGGGTGCCCTCCCTCAGGCCTTCCTGGCCCAGGGTTATCACCAGATCTCCTTCCGCGAGCCCGGACACCACCTCCACCATGTCTCCGTCCACGAATCCCGGCTGAATGCGGACCCGGCGCGCCGTTCCTTGCGAAAATACGAAGACATCGTCTTCGTCCGTCTCCAGAACGAGAGCCTTCTTGGGAACGACCAAGGTCCCCTGGCGACGCTCGGTGACAATGCGGACGGTTGCGAACATCCCCGGCTTCAACAACCCTGTCGCGTCGGGAATCTCGAGGGTCACCTTTACGGTGCCGCTTTGGGGATCGACCCCCGGGCTGATCATCCGAATGCGGCCGACGAAAGTCCTGTCGGGCACGGAGTCGACCGCGATGCGGGCATCCTGCCCTTTGCTGATCTCGCGCATCCGCTTCTCGGGGACGTGGATGCGCGCCAGCAGCGGGTCCAGGTCCGCCACCGCGAACACCTGGTCGTTGGCCCGGACCACGTCTCCCACCTCTACCAGACGCTGCATCACGGTTCCGGAAATGGGCGCAATTACATCGGCATGATCCAAATTGATCCGGGCTTCTTCCAGGTTGACCTCGATATTTCTCATCTGGTGCCAGGCAGCGTCGTACTCCTCTTCGCTGACCAGCTGGCGATCGTAAAGGGCCTTGGTGCGGTCGTAGGTGCTGGCAGCCTGCTCCAGCGCTACCTCTGCCTGCTCAACCCTCAGGGCCAACTCTTCCTTGTTCAGCCGCGCCAGGACGTCTCCTTCCGCCACCTGGTCCCCTTCTTCGACGGCGAGTTCCGTCACCATCCCCTGGACGCGCGCCACCACACTCACCCAGCGCTCGGCTTCCAGCCGGGCGTGGGTCTGGACATAGAGCGCCACGTCCCCGCGCTGCACCGCTTCCGCCTTGACGGGAATCGCCGCGGTCGCCCCGGCCGCGCCACCGCCTCCCCACTGCCTTCCCCTTGCGGCCTCCTTCCCCCTTTCACCCTCTTTTGCGGTCGTGTCGGACCCGCCTCCACAGGCCCCGAGCGCAATACTCGAAACCAGGGTCCCGACTGCCAGCAGCATCTTTCCCGTCGATTGCCTCATCTCTGTCCTCTCGTGTAGTCTCCAGCCGATCCAATGATTGCACCGCGCAATAATTAGACCGTCAGAACCTTGCCGCGATTCCGCACCGGAATCCGAATAAATTCATTCTCCCGGTGAATATGCCCTTCAACCCCCCCAAAAACAGGAGGCAGCCACGCTACTCCTCGCGCCGGCGGACCAGAGAAGCTTCCAGCCGATCCCTCCTGATTACCTCCCCGGTGGAGCGGTCCACCTGCCCGAACTCTAGGACTCCGGTCGGACACGATTCCACGCAGGCGCTGCAGCGCACACATTCCGGATCTGTCATGGGCAGCCCCTTGTTGGCGAAGTTCATTATATCGATCCCCTGATGGCACACCGAGGTGCACACGTTGCACGAAATGCACTTCTTCTTGTCGGCCAGAATGCGAAACCGGCTGAAGCGGGCATAGAGGTGCATGAGGGCAGCCAGCGGACAGGCAAAGCGGCACCAAACCCGGCCGCTGAACCAGAAATAAGCCCCATAGCCGATAATGCCCGCCAGTAGAATATCCACCACCCACTTGTAGTTGAGTTGAATTCCCCATGGATTCCAGCCGTACAGCAGGCCTTCGTAAAACTGGCGAAACGCGGCTCCGGCACCGGTGTACGGCCAGACCCAGCTGACGATGCGCGACAGCAGCAGCAACACGCACAGAACCAGGATGGCCTGCCCCACCATATTGACCTTGTTCCAGACCGCACCGTGCCACATCTTGTGGCGCTGCTGATCGCCCAGGGTTTCGGCCAGGGCTCCACAGGAACAGATCCATCCGCAATACGCCCCCTTGCCCCAGAAGTAGATGGCAAGAGGTATCAGGACGAAGGTCTGCGCGATACTGATGCCCAGCCACCACCACAGGGGCTGCGAGGTGAAGACATTCCAGATGAAAAGCGGCCAGGCAAGGATGAGGCCGAAGGCCCGCCAATACTCGCGGCCGTGTCCGTAGTCGACCTCGGGGAACAGAGCATCGGCGATACTTCTTCCAAAACCTCCGTCGAAAACTCCGTTGTAACCCAAATATGGAAGGAGGATATAGGGAAGGAGGAAAAGGGGTACGACCTGGATCGCTGTCAGACTCAAGGTCTGCACCTTGATGTAGGACGTGCGCCGCCGCTTGATGCGGCGGTATCCGAAGATCCCCACCAGGAGGGAGTAGGCCAGGCTGTAGTAAAATCCAGGCTGACCGAGGTTATAGGCCAGGACCCCGATCAGGCTGGATGGATCGTCCGCAAGGGCGGCGCCCGCCCTCCAAAGGTCGGGTAAGTTGTATGGGAACCAGTTGTTTGCCTGGAATACCTGGGTCAACTGGCCGCCGGCCTTCCAGTTGTAGACGAAGGTGCAGAAGACCATGAACAGACCCAGCCCCGCCCACTGCCGCGCCCGCATCTCGCCCTTGATGTTCACCCCGCTGCGCCGGAAGAACTCGAGCGGCGCCTCGCGTCCGATCATGCTGAACACAGCGTCGTTGTCAATGCGCACATCCTGGCCGTCGGCATCCCTGAGCACCACCTCCGATTCTTCGATTTCCTGCACCGAGCTCCCCATCATCAACCTGATGCCGCCTGGCCGCCGTCCCTCCTCGAGGAATCGGCCGCTGGAAGTCGTCACCCTCTCGGAGGAAGGGGTATCGACGGCCACGTCTGCCATGGGATCCGCGGAAAGCACGTGCAGTTTCTCTATGTTCTCCGGCTTGGGACGGGCAAACTCGGGCTTGCGGTAGGACAGGGTGACCTGGCCGCCGGCCAGAGCGACGGCAATGGAGGTCTCCAGGGCACTGTCGCCGCCGCCAACGACCAGGACATTCTTGTCACTGAAGTCCTTGGGATCGTGCAGGCGGTTGGAAACCTTGTCCAGATTCTCCCCTGGAACACCCAGTTTGCGGAAGTTGCCCGAGCGTCCAATGGCGACGATCACCCGCCGCGCCCGCAGGGGATCGCCGCCCGGTATGGTCAACTCGAAGAGGCCGCCCTGCTTTTGCACCTTTTCGACCCGCTCCAGCCGGGGTTCGATCCCCTGGCCCAAGGTCTGGCTCTTGAGCTCCTCGACGAGTGGTTCCTTGACCGTTGCGCTGAGCTGCAGAGAACCCGCAGGTGTCATGTCGGTGGGATAGGTATAGATCGGCTTGCCCTTGGGAAAATTCGCCACCGTGGAGAATGGCTCGGCGGCCTCGAGAATTTCAAATCGCAGCTCGGCCTGGCGCGCCGCCAACGCAGCGGCCATTCCGGAGACCCCGGCACCGACGATGGCCAGGTCGAGGACATCATCGTGCGGCTGCTCCCGTCTCTCCTTTTGGAAATCGCCGTCGGCCACGATGTGATGCACCGACCGGGCCCCTGTATCGGAGGAGAATTTCAGCAGGGGAATCCCGGTAAGGTCTCCGACGATATAGAGTCCGGAAATATTGCTCACTCCGTTTTCGTCCACCTGAGGGAGTTTCTCCACCGCTCCTGCCGGCCACCGGGTGTGGAGCCACTTCGCGTAGTCGGTCAGCCACTTTATCAAGATCTCCTCCTGTGATCCCCGATGTGATGCAACCGCTAAATATACGGCAGGACCTCCCTGATAGAAAGCTGGGCGCCAACCGTATACATCCCCCACAAGCAGTCTGCAGCTTCGTAGAAAATATTCGCAACTTCCTTTCGCAACTATTACACTATAATCGGCTCTTGAAATTCGATCATCGACGATGCATCCGAAGGCAAACCACCCTTGTCCACAGGAACGAAGAAATGAAATCGCGGACCAGCATGGAGCTCATCACACTTCTTGCCGCCTGCTGCATCGGGGGTTG
Source organism: Candidatus Latescibacterota bacterium (assembly GCA_965208105.1). Classification (GTDB taxonomy): domain Bacteria; phylum Latescibacterota; class UBA2968; order UBA8231; family UBA8231. The sequence continues at coordinate 3,282,790 of OZ242318.1, read as the reverse complement.
TGGCGGCGATACCGCAACCCACTCCACGCCGCAAACCAGGCAGACAGTGGCCGTCGAACAGAGGGAAACGGTCTTCATCACGGACCGCACCGGGAAAAGGTGGGACGTGACTCACGCCCGGGACAAGTACGGACTGGTACCCTCGGGCTACCAGTACGGCCTGGGCCCCTACGCCATCCGTCCGATTATGAACCCGCAGATGTTGTTCCCCAATGACAGGGGTTACCCCGAAAGCAGCGAGTATTTCCTGATTCTCGGGACTTCCCTGAACGGCTTTGCCAGGGCCTATCCCATTGCAGTGCTGAGCCGCCATGAGGTGGCCAACGAGCAGTTCGGAGACATCCACGCAGCCGTGGCCTACTGACCCCTGGTGAACCTGGCTGCCGTGTACAGCCGCGAAGTCGACGATCAAGTACTGACCCTGAGTGCCAGCGGATGGACTTATAGGAACACCTTCATTCTCTTTGATTACGAAACCGAAAGTTTGTGGTACCACCTGGAAGGGGAGGAGGGCCTGACCTGCATTGGGGGCCAATTCGCCGACCGCAGGCTGCCCGAATTCGAGTCCACCTATACCCGCTGGAACAGTTGGGTGAAGATGCATCCCGACACTGGAATTCTCAAATATTGAAGTCAGGGCGTGTGCATGGTGCCGAATTCGAGCGTGCTGATCCCAGTCTTTCTCCTCCTGGTTGGCCACGCTCATGCTGGAGCCTGGGTCCAAAACAAGAACGCTTTTTATTTGAAGTTGACCTCCTCCTTTTTTTCTACCACCGAGGAGTTCGATCACCTCGGCAGGCGCCGGAATATCCTGGAGGAGAGGACTGCCTTCCATGGTGCCTCGTTCCGCGATATCAACCTGAACCTCTATCTGGAATACGGCTGGACCGAGCGCTTGACGGCGGTCGCCTCACTTCCTTACAAAGGCCTGACCTCGGAGCGCATTGTCCTGTTCGGAGGAGGTCTTCTCGAACACAAGGAAACACTCAGGACCTTCGGCCCTGGAGATTTGACCATTTCCCTCCGCCACATTCTGGGCACGGAACCCGTGGTTTTTTCGGTTCAGAGCGGGATCAAGCTTCCACTGGGATATGAGATGGTACCGGCGAGTGGTGGTCCCTCCCTCGGCACTTCCAAAGTGGATGCCGAAGCACATCTGTTGGTGGGGAAAAGCCTTCATCCACTGCCCCTCTACCTGACGGCCGGCCTCGGCTACCGCCGGCGCGGGGGCACGCTGAACGATGAAATCGTCTATACATCCGAAGTGGGATTCACTTCAGGACCTGCGCTCTTCAAGTTCAATATCCACGGAATCGACAACACCTCCGAGCCTCCCGACATTGCGGGCAGTACGGTGGTCACTCCCCTTCCAGGAGGCGGAGGGGTACTGCCCGACCTGGTAATTGGCGACCAGAACGCACTCAAATTGAATCCGGGGTTGGTGTATTCCCTGGGGAACGGGCTCGCGCTGCAGGGAGATGCCTTCCACGTGGCAGCCGGGAAAAATTCCCTGAGCGGAACCTCTTACTCCCTGAGCCTGGTCTTCACTGGAATGCTCCGGAGAATGTGGTGAGGGAGATCCTTGCCACGAGGCATCAATGATGGTATCCTTCTGCGTCTTCCTCCATGGTCAAAGTCATTATGTCCCAGACACTGCCGCGGACCAACACTGAGACGCCCGGGTCATCCAGACATCTGCTCACCGGCAGTTGGCCGTCGTTTTCCCATACCCTCGCCCGGAACCGGTTGTCCCTTCGACGCCGAGTTCTGCGCGTCCTCCAGGTCAATGTCGGCATGCGGTGCAATCAGACCTGCCGGCATTGCCATGTCGAAGCCAGCCCTCTGCGCAAGGAGCAAATGAGCCCGGAAACCGCCGGGCGCATCGTGGAACTCCTGGATGCCTCCGGCGGCGAACACCTGGAAACCGTGGATCTCACGGGAGGCGCTCCCGAACTCAATCCGGTATTCCCCTACCTGGTCAGGGAAGCAAGGGGCCGGGGTCTGAAGGTAATCGACCGCTGCAATCTAACCGTCCTCCTCGAGCCCGGGCAGGGTGATACCGCTCAATTGTTGAGGGACCACCAGGTCGAGATCGTAGCATCCCTGCCCTGCTATTCCAGGGACAACGTGGAGAGACAGCGCGGCCAGGGGGTGTTCGCCAAGAGCATCAGGGCCCTTCACCTCCTCAACAGCCTGGGATACGGCAAACCGGACACGGGGCTCATCCTCAACCTCGTCTACAATCCGGTGGGGCCTTTTTTGCCCCCGGACCAGGAGGAACTGGAAAGGGACTACAAGGGAAAACTTCTGGAGGACTTCGGCATCGAGTTCAACAAACTCTTCACCATCGCCAATATGCCGATCAAGCGTTTCCTCTATGACCTCGTGCACATGAACAGGCTCGAGGAGTATATGACCATGATGGTCAGCCACTTCAACACCAGGGCCCTGGAAAACGTCATGTGCCGCGACCTCATCTCCATAGGCTGGGATGGCCGGATCTACGACTGCGACTTCAACCAGATGGCGGAGATCCCCGCAGCCAACGAGCCCCGTACTATCTGGTCCACAGATTCCCTTGATATATTCAACCAAGGCCCCATTGCGCTTGCCGATCACTGCTATGGCTGCACTGCCGGATCCGGCAGTTCCTGCGCAGGGCAACTGACGTAACTATAATCTGGGGCGCCTTTGCCGGGGGCCTGATTCCACGGCCTGGCTGCCCTGACAGCCCGTTGATAAAGTTGCTCTGCAGGCGAGGCCGGATGGACTTTTTCAACGGGCTTTTAAGGTCCACTCCCCTCGGCCGCCACCTCCACGACTATCGCCCTGTCCAGCTCGGCCGGGGGTAAACAGCGCATCTCGTCGCAGGCCTGGTACTGCACCAGCAGACGCAACTCACCCTTCTGTCCGCCTACCGCTTCCTCCTTCATCCGCAGGTCCGCGCGCAGGACGACCTGATCCTTGTACACCTCGAGGGTATCACCCAGGGCCGCCAGGTAGAGCGGTTCGGATGGCGGATATACTACATCGACTATTTCCATGGGAAGGTCCGCGTTCAGGGTGAGCGAGGTAGGAATGAGCATTTCATCGGATGCGGGGTGGGCGTTGATGTGCCAACCTGCGCTGATATCGAGGTGGACCGCAATATTGAAATTCTGACCCGCTGCCGGCCTCTCCTCTGAGAGAACCACCCGGGCATCGACCAGATTCTGCGGGGGAATCACAGCTGCAGGTGGCAGTCCAATCACCTCCACGGGTGGCAGCCCGTCCATCGCTGCATTATCTGGCTCAACCACTTTTCCTGCAATCAGTTTATCTGCTGCGGCGATCATGTGAATGAAGCTGGACGGACGGTTTCTCATCATTCCACCAAAGGCGAAAAGGGTCTTCCGCGCCTTTTCCATATAAATTTCCTCATCCGTCCACCGCGCCAGATCCAGCAGGCAGTGCACGGCCACGGCGTTGGCCGCAGGCAGGGCCGAATCCCTGGCGTTCTTGCTGCGCACGATGAGGTCCGCGCCGCCTTCCGCAAAGAAGAACCCTCCTTCTTCCTCGTCCCAGAACCTCCTTATCATCTGGTCGACGAGCCCGCGTCCGGCCTTCAGCCAGCGCTCCTCTCCGGTGGTCCGGTAGAGACTGAAAAGTCCTTGAGAGAAGTAGGCATAATCCTCCAGATAAGCATCGTACCTTGCCTGTCCCAGGCGGTACACCCGCTTCAAACTGCCGTCAGGCATCCGCAGATTCTCCAGGACGAACTCGGCCGCCGCAACGGCCGCGCCAAGGTAGGCTGGCTCCCGCAGGATTCCGTACCCCATGGAGTAGGCATCTATCATCATGCCGTTCCACGCAGTCAACACCTTGTCGTCCAGCAGCGGATAGGTTCGCCTTGAGCGGACATTCAGCAGACGGCCCATCAAAATCTCTACCTCGCTTCGGAGGGCGGCCGAATCCATCCCCAGGCCCTTGGCTGCCTCCTCCAGGGACCTTTTCATGCAGATTACTCCACCCTCCTCCTCGGGCATTGGAGCCAACTCGTAGACTTCGAAGAACAGCCTGGCCTCCTCTGCCAGCGCCTCTTCGATCTCCTTCGCCGTCCACAGGTAGTATTTCCCTTCCACCGCCTCCGTTTCTGCATCCAGGGCGGAATGAAAGGACCCGGCTTCCGAGGTCATCTCGCGGCGCACGAACTCGAAAATTTCCTCGGCCACGCGCCGCCATGGCTCCGCCCCGGTAATTCGATATCCGCGCAGGTAGGTCCGGGCAAGCTGGGCCTGGTTGTAAAGCATTTTCTCAAAGTGCGGAATCTGCCATCGAGCATCGGTCGAATACCTGTGGAATCCACCCCCCACCTGATCGTAAATGCCGCCTTGGGCCATGGCATCGAGGGTGTGGGAAACGATCTCGCGGACGCGCTCGTCTCCTCTTTCCTCCCAGGCGGAGAGCAAAAACTCCAGCCTTATGCTGGGAGGGAATTTGGGCGCGCCTCCAAAGCCACCACTGCGCCCATCGTAGAGTTCCATTATCCTGCCGAGGGCCTGGTTCGCCACCTCCGGATCGAATTCCACGGCCAGGCCCTGCTCTCCTTCCTCCAGGCGGCGTATCTCCGACACCATCTGCGCGGCCATCTCCAGGACCTCCTTGCGGCGATCATTCCAGGCACTGTGCACAGCCTTCAGGACGCGCGGAAAACCCGGCAGACGCTGCGAATCCTCCGGCGGGAAATAGGTCCCGGCAAAAAACGGCTCGAGGTTCGGGGTCAGAAAGACCGAGTTCGGCCAGCCTCCGTGGCCGCTGATGAGATAGGTGGCGTTCATATAGATCTGATCTATATCCGGCCGCTCCTCCCGGTCCACCTTTATGTTGACGAACCACTCGTTCATCAAGGCGGCGATTTCCTCGTCAGAGAAGACCAGCCGCTCCATTACGTGGCACCAGTAACAGGTGGAATACCCAACGGAGAGAAAGATGGGCATGTTCTCCCTGCGGGCCCGGTTTAGGGCCTCCGCTCCCCAGGGATACCACTTCACCGGATTGTGCGCGTGGAGCAGCAAATATGGACTGGTCTCGCCGGCGAGGTTGTTGGTGTACTTCCACGACCCATCCGCATTCTTCAAATTACCTCCTGCTGCCCCCGCAGCGGCCCGCACCTCCCACCGGCCGGCTCCTTCCATCAAGGTCCATACACCGACGGCCAAACCTAAAAAAACAGCCAGACTTCCCATTCGAAGCCGGCCTGGTCCATATCCCTTCATCTCGAAAACTGACCCGATAAGATCTCTACCCGGTTGATTGAATGGCCCCCGACGGCGAGGCACCCCGCCTCTACAGGACATTTCGTCCGGGACTCACATCAAGGATCACCCTGCACTGACCAGCCTGCTCGTACTTTCTACCACGTAGTCAACCTCTTCCATGGTAGTATGCCTGTGGGCAACCAGGCGGCACCGGGTAGGGGGCCGCATAACGCCCAGAATGCCGCAGGCCTTCCACTTTGCACACAGGTCCTCGGAACTCCAGCCCAGCTTCTTCACGTCCACTATGACCATATTGGTCGATACGGGAGGAATGGACAACTCGAGCCCATCAATGGCTTGCAACCCTTCGCGAAGCAACCTCGCCTTCTCGTGATCTTCAGCCAGACGGTCTACCATTTTTTCGAGAGCCACGATTCCGGCCGCGGCCAACACACCAGCCTGGCGCATGGCACCGCCCAGGCGCCTGCGCATTTGGCAAGCTCTATCGATAAACGCGCGGCTACCGCACAACAACGACCCCACCGGGGCGCTCAGGGACTTCGAAAGACAAAACATTATCGAATCCAGATGCCGCGAATAAGCCTTCACATCCACGCCGAGAGCCACGGCAGCATTGAAAATGCGCGCCCCGTCCGCGTGCAGCTTCAGGTTGTTTCTCCTTGCCACCTCGGAAACGGCTTCCACCTCTCCGGGCGTCCAGGCCGAGCCCCCGCTGAAGTTATAGGTGTTTTCAATGCACACCAACCTCAGTTCAGAAAAACGCGCGCCGCATCCCTCGATGCATTCCTGCAGCTGTTCGGGGCGGATAATGCCGTGACGGCCCTTGACGAGGCGGGCGGACAATCCGGCAATGTTGGCATATGCCCCGGATTCAAACCTGTACATATGGGAAAACTCTTCAAAGACGACCTCCTGTCCCGGAAAGGTGTGGGCCAGCAGGGCGCAGGTATTCCCCATGGTCCCGCTGGGGACGTAGAGAGCGGCTTCCATCCCCATCTTTGCGGCCGCCAATTCCTGCAACCGGTTGACGGTGGGATCTTCGTTGTAAACATCATCACCCAGCGGAGCCCGAGCCATGGCCTCCATCATTTCCCGCGTCGGCAAGGTGATGGTATCGCTTCTCAGATCCACGATTTTTCCTGACATGAATTTCCCTCCCGCCTCTGGTCAGGAGTACTTGACCTTTGCGATTTACTCACTTATGCTTTGCGAAAACCTATATCCCGAAAGGAGATCTGTCCAATGGCCTTCTCCGTGCAGGGGACGGCGCATCGATCGACAGTGACCGGACGGCGCGGAATGGTCGCCTCCGCTCATCCTCTCGCCTCCGCAGCCGGTCTGCGCATCCTCGTACAGGGCGGAAACGCCATAGACGCAGCCGTGGGCACCGCCGCCGCCCTCAACGTGGTCGAGCCCTACATGTCCGGCATCGGCGGAATTGGCTACATGCACATCTACAGTGCCGCCCGCAACGAGCACAAAGTGCTCGACTACATTGGACTGACACCCGGGTCTGCGGACCTGAAACTCTACGAGCCGACGGAAAACGAGCTGCGCGGTCCACTTTCGCCCATAGTGCCCGGCGCCTGTGGCGGCTGGCTCGAGGCCCTTGAATGCTACGGCAGCATGGACGCCGCCACCGTCTTTGCACCGGCCATCGAGTATGCCGAACAGGGCTTTGCCCTGACGGTTAAGAACAGCGAATTCTTCGAGCAGCAGCTGCACCTCCTCCTGGCTCACTCTTCCTCAGCTTCCAACTATCTCTTCGACGGCAAGCCGCCGAGGCCCGGCGAAGTGCTGCGGCAACAGGACCTTGCGCGTACCCTGCGCCTCGTTGCGGCGGAGGGCCCCGAAATCTTCTACCAGGGAGAGATCTCCGCCCGCATCTGCCGCCATATGGCCGAGGCCGGCGGCCTCCTCGGCAGCGAAGACCTCTCATCATTCCAGCCAGCCTGGCTCGAACCTGTCTGCACCGACTACCGCGGCTACCGGATCTATGCCCCTCCACCCCCTTGCCAGGCCGTCCAGTATCTGGAAATCCTCAACATCATGGAGGGGTTCGATGTGGGCGAAATGGGCCACAACTCCAGCGCGACTCTTCACCGCTTCATCGAAGCGGCCAAGCTGGCCACAGCCGACCGGGCCGAGTTCGCGGCCATACCGGACCCACCTGCGGCAGGCCTCCTCTCCAAGAAATTCGCCAACGCCCGGCGCCAACTGATCGGCAGCCGCGCCCAGCCCGGCGGCGGCGAGCGCTACACGGCTGTCAAAATGCCGGGAGAGGTGCTTGCCGGCGACCCCTATGCATGGATGACCACCGAGTGCACGACCCACTTCGATGCGATCGATTCCGCCGGGAATGCCGTCGCGGTGACCCAAAGCCTGGGCTCGGCCTTCGGCTCCGGCATGGTCGTGCCCGGCACCGGTATCGCCTTGAACAACTTCATGAACTGGTTCGATTTGGAACCCCGCAGCCCCAATGCCATAGGACCATCCAAGAAGAACGAAATGTGCATGTCCCCCGTCCAAATCTGGGACGACTACGGCCTGCGCCTTCTCATAGGAACTCCGGGCAGCTACGGCATCCTGCAGACAACACCGCAGATGATTATGAATTTCCTCGACCACTCCATGAACATCCAGGCGGCCATTGAGGCCGCGCGAGCAAAAATCACCTCTCCCGGTTACACGATCGACGCAGAGACACGTATCTCCCCCGGGGTTATTGAAGAGATGCAAAGCATGGGCCACCAATTCAACCTGGTGGGAGATTGGTCCGCCATGTTGGGAGGCGGTCAAGGCATCGCCGTCGACGCAGACACAGGATCCTTCATGGGTGGTGCGGACCCCAGGCGGGACGGCTATGCCCTCGGATGGTGAGGCTTGTCAGCAGGAGAGTTCCGGAACTTTCGCGCCGGATCGAAGGGCGTGATCAAATTTTCGGATGGCGGCAAACCAACGGGGGTTCCCTCGGGGGACCTCAGGTCCTGGAAGCAGATTTGACTGGAGAGCAAGTGCCAGTGTCACATTCAACCTTGCCGAAGCGATGGCGGTTGCGGGCAATGAATGCGTAGCACCATTTCACCATTCTGTCCAGGATTGGCAATCGGTAGAGCCAGGCGACCAGATGGAAGGGCGGTATGCGGCGATATATCTGGTACACCGAATCGGCCCCGACGTAGACATTCTCACCGTCAACCACCAGCCGCAGGCCGGTGTTGAAATCGGCATCGGCCAAAAACGGGAAGCGCTGCTCCACCTCCGGACATTGGCGCGGCAGGTACTCGAATTGCCTCCGGCGGTCGAGTCTTTCGATCCGACTCACACTCCACAGACAGAAACGGCACTCGCCGTCGTAGACAATCACCTGTTTCATCATCAATTGCCTCTGTTCTTCACGGGGGATCGGCAGCACACCTTCAGCACCCCATCTCGAGTCTCACCGCCGGTTCAATCCAAGAAACCTCGGCAAGATTCCATCTAGTGCCTGCTTGCGCAATTCCGCGTGAATTCGGCCTCCGCTGCATCCCGGCTCGCGGCGTTGCCCTCCCTCGCCGTACACTCCAGGTACGACTCGCTCAGGCGCCTTGCGAGCCGGGCGCTTCTGCGCCCTCGTTCGTACGCTTACTTACGCAAGCAGGCACTAGTGTCCCTCCGGCCATTTGGAAATACGCGTCGAGCAAAGTAAATCTCTCGTTGCGCACCGTCAACACTCCTCGTGACCCCTGAATGCAGAGCACATCAGGGCGAGCTTTTCCCAGCCACTCGAGAAAAGCCCATTTGCGCCGCCGAGAGTATGCCGTTGACTTTCCCTGAGACCAGACCCAGTTTCCCCTCCTCGAACATGGACTGAATCACGGCGCCCGGAGATTTCCGAGCCGCCGGTTTTGCCGCCTTCCCCGTGGTTTCTGCAGGCGAAAATTTTACGTAGATTCAATTGAGGAATTCACTGCAAGTCAAACCGCGGAGCACCTCCGTTGCAGTCAACCCCGGATCGGCTTTCGGAGCAGGCCGTAGAGTCCAATTCCAATTGCGTTTCCAACTCCCATGTGTCCGCCTGAGAATCTACATAGCATCCGAACAATCTACCTGTACCTGATCCTCCTATTTCCATTTCTTCTCACCTGCAGCTGTTCGCGCAACCACACGGCCCCAAGCCCCACCCTGACCGTCTCCGCTGCGACCAGCCTCACCATTGCATTTCAGGAACTCTCCGCCCTTTTCGAGCAACAAAGCGGAATCAGAGTCATATGCAACTTTGGCTCGAGCGGCAAGCTGACCCACCAGATCCAACAAGGCGCCCCGGTTGACCTCTTTGCATCGGCCAGTTCCGCCTACATCGACACCCTTGCCGCCAAAGACCTCATAGCACCCGACACCGTCACTCGCTTTGGCCGCGGCCAGCTCGTCATCTGGTCTCGGCCGGACAGTCCGCTCCCATTGAAGAGCCTCGGTGACCTGCTGCGACCGGAGCTCAAGCGCTTTGCCATGGCCAACCCCGTGCACGCCCCCTATGGCATAGCTGCCCGCGAGGCACTACAGCGCGCCGGTCTCTGGGACCGGCTCCAGCACAAACTCGTCATGGGCCGGAACGTGCGCCAGGCCATGCACTATGCAGAAAGCGGCAACGTCGACGCCGCCCTCGCCGCCCGCTCCCTGTGCAGACCGGGCAAGGGCCGCTGGGTAGCGGTTCCCGGGGATCTCTACAGCCCTCCCTACCAGTCCCTGGCGGTGATAAGATCCTCGGCGCATCCGACGGAGGCACGCAGTTTCGCCGCCTATGTCAATACCCCCCAGGCTCGATCCATCATGGAAAAATACGGTCTTCTACCACTTCGGGATTCACTGAACCCATGAGCTGGCACCCTCTCCTCCTTTCGTTGAAGGTAACCTCGGCAGCCACGCTGCTGATCTTCGCCATCGGCCTGGTCCTGGCCATATTCTTCGCCCGCCATCAATTCCGCGGTCAGACAATATTGGAGACGGCAATCCATCTGCCCCTGGTTCTGCCGCCCAGCGTGGTGGGCTTCTACCTCCTCATACTTCTGGGGAGGGACGGTCCCTTCGCCCATTTGTTCGGCTGGAACCTGCTCTTTACCTGGCCGGCGGCGGTGATCGCCTCCACCGTGGTTGGCCTTCCATTGATGTTCCAGGCCGCGCGGTCGGCCATCGCCAACGTCGATCCCGACCTCGAGCATGCAGCGCGCACCCTGGGTTCCACCGAGCTCGAGGTGATGTGGCGCATCACCCTTCCCCTGAGCCGGAGAGGAATCCTGGCGGGCCTGGTCCTGGGCTCCACCCGCGCCCTCGGAGAGTTCGGCGCCACACTGATGGTCGCCGCAAACATTCCAGGCAAGACCCAGACTTTGCCCCTTGCAATCTACGATGCCGTACAGGACAGCCAATACGGTCTGGCTCACCAGATGGTCCTATTGATGACAGTCCTGGGTTTTATGAGTTTGTGGTGCGTTCGCCGTCTGGAACCCTTCCGGCGTGCTGAAGCGGCCGTTCCAGCGGCCGAAGAGCGGACCCATGCATGACAAAGATCGCAACCGCCTCAATATCGATATCGAAAAACGCCTGGGTGGATTTTCCCTGAATGTCCGGTTCGAGGCGGCCACTGAGGTCCTCGTTCTCTATGGCCCATCGGGGGCTGGCAAGAGCACCACCCTCAACGCAATCGCCGGCCTCAACCATCCGGACGCCGGCGAAATCAGCCTCGACCGCGAACTCTTCTTTCGCCGCCATCGCGACGGTCCTAGCTGCAATTTGCCACCGCGCCGCCGCCGCATAGGCTACGTATTCCAACACTACTCCCTCTTTCCCCACATGACGGCCCTGGAGAACGTAGCCTATCCCCGAACGGGGGGGAAAAACCGCCATCAGCGCGCCCGTGAGCTTCTGGACAGGATGGGCCTGGCTCACCTGGCAGGACACCGCCCCCACGAACTGTCCGGCGGCCAGCGGCAGCGCGTGGCCATTGCCCGGGCCCTGGCCATCGAACCCCGGATACTCCTGCTCGATGAACCATTTTCCGCCCTGGACCTCGCCCTGCGGCAGCGCTTCCAGCAGGAGCTGGGTCAACTGCAGCGGGAACTGCGCCTGGTTGTAATCTACGTAACCCACAACCTGGACGACGCATTCGCCATGGGGAACCGCCTCGCCGTGTTGCAGGAAGGCCGCATCCGCCAGATCGGCCCGGTGGACGAGGTCTTCCGCTACCCCGCCGACCATCAAGTGGCCGAGGTCATGGGCATCAGGAACCTCTTTCGCGCCCGGGTCGTCGCGGCAAGAGAAGCAGGCCTGGTACTGGATTGGGACGGACTCGGACTGCACGCCCCGGTCCAACCTCTCCCGGGGAATGTGGAGGTGACGGTCTACATTCAACCGGAAGATATCAAGATCATATACCCGGACCGGCCGCTGATGGACGCGGTCAGCCACAATCAGGTCGAGGGAAACATCACCTCCCGGTCCCGCAACGCCAACTTTGAGAGCCTCCAGGTGCGCCTGAAAAACGGTCACGAAGTGGAAGTGCGGTTTTCGCGCCACGCCTACATACCCCTATCCCTCGATCCAGGAGAAAAGATCCTCCTCTCTCTGCGACGGGAATGCCTCACCCTCCTGCCGCCGGCTGGAAAAAGGAAAGATGGGTGACCCCGGGCTCGGGTGTCGGAGGACGGATGTGGCCGTAATCGGCGCGGGCATTTCCGGACTGGCACTCGCCTACTACCTGGCCGGCAAGGGTCTGAATGTTCGCGTAATCGAACGCGGCGAAAGGGTTGGCGGCGCCATCCGCACCACCCGGGCCAATGGCTTCCTGATAGAACACGGTCCCAGCGCCCTGCTCGAATCCTCCCCGCTGCTGCACCGACTTTTCACCGACCTCCGAATCGAGTCGTCCAGGCTATTCGCCAGTTCAGAAGCCAGGTTCCGCTATATAGTCCGCGGTGGTGCCCTGCACCCCCTGCCCACGAGCCTCCCCGGGCTGGTCTCCAGCAAGCTCTTCTCGGCGCGCGCCAAAGCCCGCCTGCTGAGGGAACCTTTCGCAAGACCGGCCCCCAAAGATGCCGAGGAGACCCTGGCAGCGTTTGTCGAGCGGCGCCTTGGACGCGAGTTCCTCGACTACGGAGTCAATCCCTTCGTGGCAGGGGTTTACGCCGGAGTCCCGGAGGAATTAAGTGCCAGAAGCGCCTTCCCCTGGCTGTATTTCCTGGAACAGAAACACGGAAGCATCCTCAAGGGAGCAATACTCGCCGCCTTCAAACGCCACCGGCGGGGCGCGGCTTCCATGCGAAGAGCACGCCTCTTCTCCTTTCGAGAAGGCCTGCAGACATTAATCGACGCCCTGGAAGAAAGGCTCGGCGATGCCATTCATACCGGAGCGAATTTGAAGTCCGTGCAACCAATGGACGGGGGATACCTGCTCGATCTGCACTCGGGGAATGCAGCAATGCAGCTCCATACCCGTTCCCTTGCCTTCACCATCCCCGCACATGCCTACGCACACCTGGAGTTCCCTTTCGACTTTCCCATCGGAAGCGCCCTCGAACAGGTCCACTACCCGCCGGTTGCCGTAGTTTTCTGCGGCTATAAGGACCATCCGGGTGGCCGGCCCCTGGACGGTTTCGGCTTCCTCGTTCCACAGTGCGAGCAACGCCAGATTCTGGGCACCATCTGGAACTCCACGCTGTTCCCCGGACGTGCGCCGGAGGGAGGCGCCGCCCTTACGACCTTCGTGGGAGGTGTTCGACAACCCGAAAACGCAACGCTGCCGGATGGCCCTCTCATAGACATGGTGCGGAAGGAACTGGAATTTCTGTTGGGCATCCAGGCCTCGCCGGACGAAGTCCAGGTAGTTCGCTGGTCCAGAGCCATCCCCCAGTACCGACCAGGATACCAGCAATTCACGACTTCCCTCGATGCCTTCGAAGCCAGGCACCCCCGACTATACTTTGGGGGGAACTTCCGCGGCGGCATCTCGGTCCCCAACTGCATCGAGCACTCCCGGGCACTTGGCGACCGCATAGCCGGAGATTTGGGCAAACCTCCCTGCCAGGCAACCGGTTCTCATTCCGGCAATCCTTCCTAACTGGTATTCCCACCACATTTTACTACCTTTAGAATCCACATTTCGCATGACTCAATCCCCGACGTCGACCTTGCCGTGCACATACTCACCCTCGGGCTCAATCACCGGACTGCACCAATAGAAATCCGCGAATGGTTCGCCGCAGCGCCGGCCTTCCAGCGCAAGGTTCTGTCACAGTTGACCGAGCGCTGCGGTCTGCCCGAAGCCGCTCTCCTCTCCACCTGCAATCGATGGGAAATATATGCAGCGTGCGACACCGGCAAGAGCCTGGAGGGAGCTTTTGCATTCCTCGCCGAAGTTCATGGCGTCGACCCTGTCCGACTCAAACCCCACCTCTACGAATTCAGCGACGGAGATGCAGTCAAGCACCTCTTCGGCGTAGCTTGCGGCATCGATTCACTTGTCATCGGCGAATCCCAGATCCTCAAGCAAGTGCGCGACGCTCTGGAAATGGCCCAGAAAAACGGGTCTGCCCGTCTCCTCTTGAACGAAATCTTTCAGCGCTCTCTCCGCGTGGGCAAGCGCGCCCGCACCGAAACCGATATCGGCCGCGGCCGCCTGTCGGTCGGCACGGCGGCGGTGGAACTTGCCTGCCAGATCTTTGATTCCCTGGACAGCCGCAGTGCTCTGCTCATCGGCGCGGGCAAGATGGGCGAACTCACCGCCCAGTACCTGGTCGATAGTGGAATCGGTCGCCTCTACGTGACCAATCGCACCCCTGAGCGGGCAAGATCGCTGGCCAGGTGCATCGACGGCGAAGCCGTGGACTTTGCCGACCTGGCAGTCAAGCTGCAGGAGGTCGATGTGGTCATCTCCTCGACCGCTGCTCCAGGTTTCGTTATTCCTGCCAGCCAGCTGCGGCAAACCATGCGCCTGCGACGGAGCCGCCCTCTATTCCTCATCGACATCGCAGTTCCGCGTGATATCGATCCCCAGGTCAGGGACCTCGACAATGTCTTTCTCTTCGACATCGATGACCTGAAACAAGTAGTGGAGTCCAACCGCGGCGAGCGCGAGGTGGAAGTACTCAAGGTGCAACAACTGATCAGGGAAGAAATTCACGACTTCCTCCTGTGGTTCAACGCCTTGGGAACCGGACCCCTGGTAAAGGCGTTGCGCCGGCGCGCCGAAGTCCTCCGGCAGGTGGAGCTGGACCGATGGATGGCCAAATTATCCCATCTGTCCGAGCAGGACCTCAGGTCAGTTGAAGGGATCCTGCGAGGATACGGCAACAAGCTGCTGCACGATCCCCTGGTGAGGATCCGTGAATTCGCCAACGACGAGGATGGCTACATCCGACTGGACACGGTGCAGCGCCTTTTCAACCTGGATACTTCGGAAGAGGGGAACGAAGAAAAGTAGGTGACTCCGCGATGACATTGCAAACAGCCATCTTGTTCCTGCCTCTTTTTCTCTACCTGGCCGCTTCCCTGTTATTCCAGGGACACTTCCTGTTGGGCAAGAACGGCTGGAACTTCTGGGGCCGGAAGACATTGCAACTCGGCATGGGCATTCACGTCCTTGCCTTGCTGCTCCACTTCCTGGTGTCATCGAGCTCCCCTTTTTCAAATATGCTCTTCGTCATTTCGCTGCCGATTCTCGCCCTGCTCGTGGTAAATCAACTGGTCGAGAACTATACATCCTTCCGCCACCTGAGCCTTCTGGCGGCGCCTCTTGCCTTTTTCGGGCTACTCTACCCCGTGCTGATGCCGCTGCGTTTTGCAGAGGCGGAATCCGTCCTCCTCCACTATCCCTGGCTGGGCATCCACGTGATAGTCACCCTGCTGGGAAACGTGGGATTTGCCCTGGCCTCCTGCGCCGCGGTCAGCTACCTGATTCAGGCGCGCTCCCTTAAGCAGGGCCGACTGAACCGCTACCTGCCTGCCCTGGACACCGCGACGAGCGCCACGGATCACTTCGTCGGGGCCGGCTTCTTTCTCTTTACTCTGGGACTGGGAATGGGGGTCGTCTGGCTATTCGGAGCTCCGGGGGAGTACCTGGGAGCGCGCGACACCAAGATCTGGATGGCCTTGCCCACCTGGTTGAGCTATGCGAGCTATCTCTATCTGCGCGGGGTCAGCGGACGCCACGGAAGCCGCCTGAAATGGCTGGTTATCGCGGGCTTTCTTCTTGCGCTGGCCAACCAGCTCGCCGTGCGCCACGACTTCGAGGTCACACCGGAGGCTTCCGTTTCGCCAGGCCACCAAACTGGTGTGGTCGAAATCATCCTCGCCCCTTCTACCCTTGCCCTTTGAACCCAGACCCCTGGTGCAACGGAAAAACGGACCCGGGATTGCCGTCCCGATTCCCGCGGAAGGAAGGTCCTGCAGAAACTGCCTGCCAACCCCCGCACCAGGGTCCCATCGCAGAAATATGTCAACATTTTTCCACCGATCCATTCCGGCTCACGGCGTTGCCTTCACTCGCCGTACACCACTGCTACGACTCGCTCAGGCGCCTTTTGAGCCTGGCGTCTAGGCGGCACAATTTCGTCAACCTGTCTCTGCGAGGGGACACTAACGGATCGCTATGGGCCTCCCCGGAGAACCTGTCGCCCCTTTGAAGCGAATGGGGGTGAGCACGAACAGAAACTCGTAGACGCCGTCCTCGACCAGTTCTTCGAAAACCATGTTCTCCAGATTGAATATGCCGTTCTTCACGATCAATTCCTGGTGCACAGGGAATTCCTTCTTCGGATCGGGGTTGGGCACCACTTCGGTGGTCCACTGATCAGAGCCGATCATGGAAGCATTCTTACCGGCGATCCAGGCTGCCACCTCCAGGCCGATTCCCGGCGGGTTGGTGTTGTACTTGTCAGGATTGGTCCACCACTTTGACCAGCCGTAGTTGAAGAAAAGAGCGTCCCCATCCCTGATACCGGATTGCGCCATGCCCTGCTTCTCCAGGGCGCCTTCCACGTCGGCCACAGTCACCTCGTAGCTGTGCTCCAGGGTCTCCACCTCCTTGTACCCTGCAATATCGATCAGAATGCCTCGAGTGAAGAAAGTCCGAACGTGCTCTATCCCCAGTTTCTGCAGACCATAGGCCCCTTTCATCTCATCCGTCGTATAGCCATTGTAGAACACATCCTGCTTCGTGCCATCGGCCATCGTCATCCGCGTTCCAATGTGACCCAGGCCATCGAACTGGGTGCCTACCTGGCCGATCTCGGCGCAGAGAAACTCGTCGTTGTACATCAGCATGTTGTTCTCTCCAAAAGGACCGCCTGTGGGCGCCCCCGGGATGAACATGGAATAGGTCCGCTCGCCAAAGAGCGGCATCCCACGCTCGTAGACCTGGCCGATATCGTAGATTTTTCCACTTTCGACGAGCTTGACGGCTTCCACAACCTTGGCCGGAGTTATCCAGTTGGAGCCGCCTGCCTGGTCCTCCCCGCCCCAGACCGGGTGCGGCCACCAGGGTCCGGCTTCTCTGGTCTGGGCGAATCCTTGTGCTGCCACAAGGAGCAGGGCCATGGCAATCAGCGCGGATATGAGCTTTCCAGAATACCGGATCATGATCTTCCTCCTGTTGAGAAATAGATGAATTGGACTGACCGCAGACCGGAAATTATCCTTGCAGATCCGCCACCACTTCACCCAGACGGAAAATCCCCGCCTCGATCTGCTCTGGAGTCATCGCGCAAAAGGGCAGGCGTAGAAAATGCTCACCTCCCCCACCAGGGAAAAACGCCTCGCCATCGGCCAGGGTCAGGTTTTTGGCTGCGGCAGCGGCCCGCACCTCCTTGCCGGTGATGCCTTGAGGAAGCGCCAGCGACAAAAAGAAACCGCCCTCGGGACGCGTCGTCCGCGCTTCGGGCAGATGCTTGTCAAGTCCATCGAGCGCTGCCTGAAGGCGCGGCACATACGCGGTCCTCAGTCTCTCCAGCTGGGGTTCGAGAAAATCATTCTCGCAAAATTCACACACGAGAGCCTGGCCCAGAATCCCGGGCGTTATATAGGTGTCTTCAGCGACCCTGGCTATCCGCGCCATCATCTCCTTCGGGCCCACGGCAAAACCCACCCGAGTCCCGGGAACGATCACCTTGCTGAAGGAGTTCAGGTGCAAAACCCGATGGGAAGCCAACTCGAACAAAGTGGGTTCATCATGGCCGCGGTAGCGCAGCATGCGATAGGGAGTGTCCTCGACCAGCCAGAAATCGTGGAGCTCCGCCAGCTCGACTATCCGCCGGCGCTTCTCCTGTGAGCAGGTCGTTCCGGAAGGATTCTGGAAATCGGGAATGATATAGAAGAATCTTGGTGAATGCCGGGACAGGGCCGCTTCGAGCAGGTCCAGGTCGGGACCGTCGGGTTCAAGAGGGATTCCCACGATCCGGGTTCCGTGCCGGCGCAAGAGCGCAAGGGCACGGTCATAGGTCGGCTCTTCGGTAAAGACGACATCTCCTGGACCTGTCAAAGGGTGGCAAAGCAGGTCCAGAAGCTGCAGGGAGCCGTTGGAAGTCAACACCTGGTCCGAATCAACACCATATCTGTCGGCCAACCACCGGCACATTGGGGGGAATCCAAAGGAGCTGCCGTACTGCAAAGCTTCCAGTCCATATCGTTCAATGGCTTTTTGGAAACTTTCGCTCACCAGGTCCAGTGAAAATACATCGGTGGTCGGCGTCCCCCGCGTAAAGACTATGGGCTGCAAATCCGTCACGATCTATTCCCCGGCCGTCCGGATGACCGTCGGTACTGGCAGTTGCATGGGTATGTCCGCAGGTGAGTGCATCTCCATTGCCACCAGGTGGGCATCCAACCCAAACTGGCCGCCTGCATTTTCGCTGTTCCAGGACCTGCCATCAGCGCCGCACCGGCCAATAATATAATAACCCGGGCAGCGGATCAAGCCAGCGGCGAGTCCCGGAATGGACTGCCCTGCACACCCTTGTATCCCCGGAAATCTCGATTATCTTCACGGTAGAATATTTGACGTTCAGATGGAACTTCCCCCGAGAAACCGGCCGCCAATGAGCGAAATGCTCACACCCGAAGAAGCTCAGCGAACAATCCTCGACAGAATCCGGCCATTGGGAGTGGAACGCGTCCCTCTGCTCGAAGCGATGGGCCGCGTTCTCGCCGAGGACGTCCGGGCTCGCTACGACAATCCGCCTCTGGACAACTCCGCCATGGATGGCTACGCCGTCCGCTATTCCGACGTAGAGGGGGCGGCGCCCCACCAACCCGTCGAACTGGATGTGATCGAAAATATCCCGGCCGGGCGCGTGGGAGAAAAGACCCTGGGTCCCGGCCAGACCAGCCGCATCATGACCGGGGCCCCGCTGCCCCCCGGAGCCGACACGGTAGTCCGCGTAGAGGACACCCGCCCCCATGGATCCCGGGTCCTCGTCCTGGAGTCGGAAGAGGAAAATGCCAACGTCCGCTACCGCGGCGAAGACATTCGGACCGGGTCCGCTCTGATCAGAACAGGGACCGAATGCGGACCTGGCGAACTTGCTGTCCTCGCTTCCCAGCAGTATGCCTCCGTGCCGGTATTCCGCATGCCCACCCTGGCCATCCTCTCGACTGGTGACGAACTCGTGGAACTGGGTCAGCCCCTGGAGCCTGGCAAGATCGTCGACAGCAACACCTATGCTCTTGCGGCGTTGGCCCGCACCCACCATGCACTGCCCTGGATGGTGCCCATCGTCCGCGACAGCGAATCCGATATCCGCCTCGCCATCGAGGCGGTCTCGGGCGCAGACTTCATCCTGTCATCCGGGGGCGTCTCTGTGGGAGAGCACGATTATGTCAAGAAGGTCCTCGACGATCTGGGGGCCGAAATCGGCCTCTGGCGCGTATCCATGAAGCCGGGCAGGCCACTGTTCTTCTGTACCATCCAGGACAAACCCTATTTCGGCCTGCCGGGCAATCCCGTGTCCGGCGTAATTTCCTTCCTGCAGTTCGTGCGTCCGGCCATCCGCAAGGCCTCTTCCTATCCCGAGGACAAGTGGCTTCTACCCACCGCTCGGGCCGCAATTGACCACGACCTCCAAAACGACGGGAACCGGCGCGAGTACCTCCGCGCACGCCTGCGCTACGAGAGCGGCCGGCTGTGGGCGACCGTTCACGGGAAACAGGGATCGCACATGCTCAGCTCCATGCTGGGTACCAACGGCATCGTCATCCTGAACCCCGGAGAGAAAGTACCCGCCGGGGATGAAGCCGAAGTCCAGATCGTGGGAAGCGTGTTCCAGGAAACAGCCTTGCTGTAAGAAGCAGTGGGATTCCGCCCTGGCGTCCCGCCGCAGAGATTGATCGGCAATATTGCGCCACCCATTCCCGCGCCCCGCTCCCGACGGCCGTCGAACCATTCCACAGAGTGCACATACCCATGAGAAAAGTTGAAATTCAGTCACGGAAGCGGATACTGGACGACTTTTTCAAAGTAGATGAAGTCGTCCTCCGCCACGAACGAGCCGACGGCCGGATGACCAGGTCCCTGCGCCGACTCCACCTCGACCGGGGGGACGGGGTCGCCGCCCTCCTCTTCAAGCCTGACACGGAGGAGGTCGTCCTGGTGCGGCAGTTCAGATATTCGGCCAACGTGCACGGCTCAGGTTGGATCCTGGAAGTCGTCGCCGGCGTCCTCGGCCCGGTCGAAAATCCCCGAGCCGCCATGCGAAGGGAAATTTTGGAGGAGACCGGCTACACAACTGAAAAACTCGATTCCATCTCCTCCTTCTACCTGAGCCCGGGCGGTTCTTCAGAAAGGATCCACCTCTTCTACGCCGAGGTGGGCATTCGGGCTTCCGGCAAAAGTGGAGGGGGCCTCGAGGAAGAAGGGGAAGATATCGAAGTGGTCGAGATTCCCCTCGAAAAGGCATGGGACATGCTCGAAGCGGGGCGTATCCTCGACGCCAAGACGATCATCGCCCTGCAATGGCTGAGGAGCGGAGGGCCCCTTTCAGACGGATAGTGTTCCTCTTGAGATGAAGCAAGGCAGGGATTATACTTTGGTGAAAAAGCAAGGTTTGCAAACCCGATTTCTTATCGCACCCTATCGGAAAAGAATCACTCAGCCAGGAGATCATCGCGATGGCGGAAATCTACCCTCCTTCTCCCACCTTCCAGCGCCGGGCCTACCTTAAGAGCCTGGACCAATACCATGAGGAATATCAGAGGTCCATTGAGGATCCCGAAATCTTTTGGGCGCAAAAAGCGGGGGAATTCCATTGGTACAAAAGGTGGGAAACGGTCAACTCCTACAACTACGATTTGAATGCCGGTCCCATTTTCATCAGGTGGTTCGAGGGCGGCAGGACCAGCATCGCCTACAACTGTCTGGACCG
The DNA here is from genome assembly GCA_965208105.1 of Candidatus Latescibacterota bacterium. Taxonomy (GTDB): domain Bacteria; phylum Latescibacterota; class UBA2968; order UBA8231; family UBA8231. Next base: position 3,262,146 of record OZ242318.1, on the reverse strand, counting down.
CCACCTTGAAAATCGGGGAGACCAGGTCGCCATAATCTGGGAGGGGAACGAGCCGGGCGAGGAGGCCACCCTGACCTATGGTCAGCTGCACGAACAGGTGTGCAAATTCGCAAACGTTCTCAAGTCCAAAGGAGTGGGGAAGGGGGACCGCGTCTCCATCTACATGCCCATGATTCCCGAGCTGGCCGTGGCCATGCTTGCCTGTGCCCGCATCGGCGCCGTCCACTCCATCGTCTTCGGCGGCTTCTCCGCCGACTCCCTGGCCGACCGCATTGCCGACTCCACCTGCACGACGGTAATCACATGCAATGGCACCCATCGCGGCGACAAGCCAGTGCTGATGAAACCCACCGCAGACCAGGCCATGGTCGAGGTCGAGAAGAAGACAGGCAAACCAGTGGAGACCTGTATCGTGGTGCAGCGCGTCGCCGGCAACCCCACTTTTGACTGTGAAATGCGGGAAGGCCGCGACTTCTGGTGGCACGATCTGATGGAGGGAATCTCCTCCGAGTGCCCCTGCGAGGAGATGGACGCCGAGGATCCCCTCTTTCTGCTCTACACCTCCGGCTCCACCGGAAAGCCCAAGGGAGTTCAGCACAACGTCGGCGGCTACATGGTCTACACGGCCGTCACCCACAAGTACGTCTTCGACTATCACGAGGGCGATATTTACTTCTGCGCCGCAGACATCGGCTGGGTCACCGGCCACTCCTACATCATCTACGGTCCCTTGGGCAACGGCGCCACTACCATCATGTTCGAGAGCCTTCCCAACTATCCGGACCCGGGCAGGTACTGGCAGGTAATCGAAAAGTGGAAGGTCAACCAGTTTTACACCGCCCCAACGGCCATTCGCGCCATATCCAGGGAAGGCGAGGAATGGCCTTCCAAGTACGAAATGCCTTCTCTGCGGCTTCTTGGCACGGTGGGGGAGCCCATCAATCCCGAAGCCTGGCGCTGGTACCACGTCAACGCCGGCAAGGAACGTTGTCCCATCGTCGACACGTGGTGGCAGACCGAGACCGGTGGTATCCTCATCACTCCGCTGCCCGGCGCCATTCCCGCCAAACCGGGGTCGGCGACCCTGCCTTTCTTTGGAATCGAGCCCGCCGTCCTCGAGCCTGAATCGGGAAAGGAACTAGAGGGAGCAGGAGCAGGCGTGCTGGCCATTAAAAGGCCCTGGCCCGGGCAGATGCGAACGGTGTACGGGGACCACAAGCGCTTCGAGGACACTTATTTCCAGCAATACAAAGGGTACTACTTCACTGGCGACGGCTGCCGCCGGGACGAGGACGGATATTACTGGATCACCGGTCGGGTCGACGACGTCATCAATATCTCCGGACACCGCATGGGCACAGCCGAGGTCGAGAGCGCGCTCGTGGCCCACGCTCATGTCGCCGAAGCAGCCGTTGTCGGTTTCCCTCACGAAGTGAAGGGGCAGGGCATTTACGCCTATGTCACCCTAAACGTCGGGGTCGACTACACCGGCGAACTCAGGGACGAACTGAAGCAGCACGTGCGCAAGGTCATCGGCCCCATCGCAACACCTGACGTTATCCACTGGGCACCGAATCTGCCCAAGACTCGCTCGGGCAAGATCATGCGCCGGATCCTGCGCAAGATCGCCACCGACGAGACCGAAGACATTGGAGACATCTCCACCCTGGCCGACCCCTCTGTGGTGGAGGAACTGCTCCGCAACCGATAGCCCGCAGCCCCGTGCTCCAACCGCCGGACCCCTCATTGCACCGGTGCACCCGAGGCAATCCAGGAACGGATTTTCTCAATCTCCTCGGCGCTCAAAAACCTGGAAGGCGGCATCCTGGAGCCGGAAATACCTTCGTCTCCACGCACCTTCAGCAGCATATAACTCCCCTCTGGATTGCCCGGGTCAACGAGCTTGAGGTCCGACCCTTTGCTGTCCACGTTGATCGTTCCCCTGGCGATTCGATCCTCTTCCAACGATAGGCCCCGTGAAGGATCCGTCCCCGAATGACATCCGGATGTGGCGCACCGCGGAGTAAAGATCTCGGCACTCAGCTGAGCAAGGGTAGGCCCTTGGGGGCCTCCATCGCCGTTGTCGCTGCCCTCCCCCTCTCCACCCGTGGCCGGTGCTCCGCTGTCGGGAGCGCCCTCCGGACCAAGAGTTGATCCTTCATCGGAACACCCGCTCAGAAAAACAACCGCCATCAAGCAGCACGCCAGCAGCCATTTCGCCCAAGTCAACGACATAACTTACTCCTTGTAATCAGTCAATTGGAACTGGGGACAGTCGAATAGGCCTTCATCCTGACCACCCCCCTGCTCTGCTCGATCCAGTATTGAAAACCTGCCTCGAGTCCCTCCATTACTTCCTGCTCCCCGTCCGGCCAGAGGATCTCCAGACGATCAATTGCCTCCTGTCTTCCCAACCCGAAAGTCAGAATCGGTGCGCTGTGGCTCAAATAAGAGGAGCCCGTCCGCGCCATCTGTCGCCTTCGCCCACCGCCCACAATTGCCGTTACCACGGCCCCCAGGGCATCCGGATTGTTCCCCGCTCCCCTCAGGTGCAATGCCACCGACCCGCCCGTCGGTCCGTCGTTTCTCAAAAGCCGCGCAGGGCCACCGTTGGTTGTAAACAAAACATCGATGTCCCCGTCAGCGTCGATATCCCCCACGGCCAAGCCGCGCCCCACAAAGGGCTGACTGAACGGACCACCGATCTGTTCCGAACAGTCAATCATCCGACCAGTTCCATCGTTCCAGAACAGCTGGGGTTTTTGCATGTACTCTATGTCCCGCTGGACACTGTTGATCTCCGGCTCGATGTGGCCATTGGCCAGAATCAGATCCTGGAAACCATCCAGGTCGTAGTCGAAGAACCGCAGCCCGAATGTCAGGGTCGGCAGAGTCGGCTGGACCAGGCGGCTCTTGCCAGCGACGTCCAGAAAGGCCTCCCCCGTCTGCCGGTAGAGCGACAGGGCCTCGCGGCTGAAGTTGCCGATGGCAATGGACTGCACTCCGTCATTCCCCAGCGAGCTGATATCCACTCCCATTCCGGCTCGCGCACGTCCGGTTTCGTCGAAGCCTATTCCAGCCTCAAGGCCTATTTCCTCGAAGCGGCCATCTCCCAGGTTGCGCAATAGAAAATTCGGCTGCGTATCGTTGGTAATCACCAGGTCAGGCGCATCATCTCCATCGAGGTCCGCAACGCATAGCCCCATGGATTTGGCATTCGGCAGATAGACCCCGGCCTCCCTTGTAATTTCATCAAAAGTGCCGTTGCCCCGGTTGCGATACAGCCGGCAGGTCGAGCCTGTGTACTGCTGGGGAGTGGCATAGGACTTTTGTTTGCCGTCCAGGGTAGTGAATATATCGGTCTCGGCAGACCACTGGACGTAGTTGGTCGAGAATAAATCGAGCCAGCCGTCGCCGTCGACATCCACCCAGGCGGCAGCCGTGGACCACTCGGAATGCCGGCGTCCACTGTCATCCGTCCACTCTGACCCGGCTACTCCTGCCTCCCCGGCACAATCCACAAATCTTCCCTGGTCATTGCGCAGCAACAAATTTTTCCCCAGGGTCGTCATGTAGACGTCGGGGTCCCCGTCGGCATCGTAGTCGGCAATGGTCACTCCCATGCCGTAGACCGAAAAATCCAGGGCGGCCTGGAGAGTGACATCCTCGAAGAGGCCATCCCCCCGGTTGCGGTAAAGTCTGCTGGTGGGTGGGCTTCCCCTCTCTTCCCCCCTCCACCAGTTGCTGTTTACCAGCAGAATATCCAGGTCGTCGTCACCGTCGTAGTCGAAAAGGGCGCAGCCGCTGCCCATGGTCTCGGGCATCCACTTACTCCCCACGGCACCGGTTTCGTGGTGAAAATCGATGCCTGCTTCCCGGGTAATATCTACGAAATTTACTCGGGGAGCAGGGACTTGATCCCCCGAACTGGCATAGTCCAGAGATGGAGCGCGGGCATAGTCGGCTGGCGGGGCCGGGCTCTTCCGGTCATTGCCGTCGCAGGACAGCAGCGCGGCGACCGCCAGGCATGCAAGAGGCACCTGGAGAAACCATCTCATACACCAGCCTTTGTAGTTTTGGTCAAGGGGTGTACGTGTATCCTCTGCGCTTCGCGGTTGTCGTGAGGATGCTTCAATCGGTAGGCCCGGGTCAACTCCTGTGCAGATTCGTCGATCTGGTAATACTTGTAGGCCTCTGCCGCAATCCCCGCCTCTTCTTCGCGCCCCAGGGCCCGCAGGGAGAGCATTCGGTGGTAATGGGCAATCCTGTCCTCCGGATCGATTCGCAAGGTCTGGTTCAGGGCCGCCAGGGCCTCCTCGAAGCGGCTGTCCAGGTAGAGGACGCGCCCCAGGTTGCGCCACGACGCCCGGTCGTCGGGAAAATCGTGAAGGACGCGGCGATAGGCGGCCGCCGCCGCCTCGTAACGCCCATCCTCCTGCAGCACCCTCCCCCAGACCCAGGCGGTCTGGGGATCTCCTTCCACCCTTTCTTCGCAGCGCTGCAAGAATTCATATGCGGCCTCCAGGTTGCCGTCCCGCAAAGCCACGCGCGCCAGATTGCGGTATCCGTCAAGGCGCTCCGGAGCCCATTCGACCACCTGCTCGAAAGCCCTGGCCGCCCCCTGTGTATCTTCCTGCAGGAGCAAGCCGATGCCGTAGTCATTGAACCGTACCCATTCCTCCTCCAGCGGCGAGCCCAGAGCACCTCCACTTCCACCTACGGATAATATCAACTCGTCCGCGGCGATTTGACTGACGGGAAGATCCGGTACCCTGTCGAAGGCTGTGAATCCCTCCGGGTTGTTGCGGTAGGCAAATTCGGTGTACTTGCGGTCGAACTTGCGCCACAGCAGGCGGGCTTTGAGAGTCAGCTGGGCACCATCGTAATCCCGCGGTATGCGAAAGCTGTAATGGGCAACGTCTGCCGTACCCGGACCAATGACGCGGGTATAGACACTGGTGACGATATCCTGGGCGTTGCGCTTGTGAATGCCCTCGCCGCGGTGGTCAACCAGCAGAGCCTTGTAGAAATGGGCTGCGGGGTCGACGTGGCCGTCATCGCGTACCTGGCCGCTTTGCGCCAGAAGGATTCCATCTCCATCCAGCACCGAGACCTCCAGCCAGCCCTCGTTGGAGTCGTTGGTTCCCCCTGGAAAAGTGTGCCCCACACCTTTGTTGCGCACCACTACATCGAACTGAAAGGACTCACCGGGACGCAGTGACGGCTGCGTTCTGTCCAGGGAGTAGATTATCTCTCCTTCGCCGCGGCGCAGAGCGAAAATATCGACACCGAGCTTTTCATCCTGCAAGAATGCCTCGATGCGCCCGATGGTTTCCACGTCTCCGCGCAGGAACGGCAGTGCCGTATTGACCGCCAGAAAGCGGTGCGAGCGCACGTATCCATCCTTTGCCGCAACGTCGCCCAGATAGGCCCTTTCGGGTGGCATGTGGCAGTCCTGGCAGACCCGGGCTTTCTCGGGCAGGTAGAATGTGCGGGCGGCGTTGCGCGCCACCCCGCTGTCGTGCCAGTTGTCGTACTCGTCCTGGCCGCGGAGCCAGCGATATCCGTTCAGGCGCGAATCCAGGCTGACCTTGTGACAGGTAGCGCAGAATTCCGAGGTGTGAAAGAATCCCTTGAGCATCTGGCGCTTGTGAACTGCAGGCCGCGCCTTCAAGGACGCGTCGTGGATCATGCGTCCCATGCCCGAGGCGGATTCTGCAAAGAGGTAAGGGTCCTCCTGTTCGTCGGCGATATTGTAGTTGCCGTTTCCGGTCTGGTTGTGGATGAGGTCTATGGCATGGCAGGACAGGCAGGTGAGGCCTGCCTGGGCCTGGGGCGATTCACGGTCGATCTGCTGGGTCATCTTGCCGGCCAGCATCAGGGCCGGATCATGGCATCCCGAACACCACTTGGACTTGATCGGGCCTTCCTTGCCTTTCAGGCCGGCAAAGTGGTCGATATGGCCACGGACCTCAGCATTGCCGTGAACCGAGGTCTCGCGCAAATCGTTGATGGTTGCTTCGTAGAAGGGATTGTTGAATGAGGCAAAGCGGTGCGCCGACCTGGACCACTGCTCGACGATATCGGCATGGCAACGGATACAGGTCTCGGCTCCAATCGGCTCCTCTGCTACAAATCCGTATCGACCTATCTCCTTTTTCAGCTTCTCAGGATTGGATAGATCACCACGGGTTATAATGCGCGAAGGAAGGTAATTCCCGGTCGTGGTGGTCGTGGCCGCTGGAAAAAAGGGGCTTTGGGTCGGTACGAAATTGGCCGGAACAAACGCGGACTCCGCATAATCTTCCACTTTCTGCAGCTTGGAACCTGGTCCCAGGTAGGAGCCTGCCGCAAAAGCTTTCTCGGCCGCGGGAGTGTAGGGGTCCCGGTCATAGCTGAGGCCGTGGAGTACCACCGCCAGCACGAAAAGTCCGACTATCGCCCCGGGCACAACCCGGTAGCTGCGGGCCGAGGGCTTCCACAGGGAGATTCGCCTGTGCGCCAGATAGAAAGCCGGCAACAACCCCGCGGCGGCGACGTGAATCCAGAAAGCCCAGGCGTTCTCGCGGCTGTTGGCTTCGCTGAGGATAAAAAGCCCGGTAACGGTCAGGACCCCACCCAGGGTAACCGTTGCGGCTCCCGTGGTGATTGCCCGGCGGCGGTTTGCCCGCCACACCCTGGGCAAGTGCCAGACCACAAATCCAAGGGCGAGCGCAGCCAGGGCCAGGCCGACCCCGGTGTGGGACAAAACCATCCCCTGATAAAACCTGGGGAGAGAAACCTCCGTAATGGCAAAGTAATTTATTCCCAGGACCTCGGCCAAGCGATTGGCCAGCAGGTAGAGCGTGTCCGCCAGCATGAATACACCCAGCCCAAGGACCAGCAGCAGCAACCGCTTTTGGGCTTTACCCAATCGGCTAGGGGAACTCTTCTTGTCGTCGCGCACGTCCATTGAACCAGTTCATTTGGCTGGATGCCGTTGGCAGATCCAATAAAAAGGTAGTGATGCTGACTAAATTGGCAATAAAGAAGCGCGGTGGGGGAATCCGCATGGAAATAAATCAAAAAGAGGTTGGCAAGGACGCATGGAAGCGGCAATTCCCGACCATTTACTGGTGTCGGAAGCTGACTCTAGCCCTCCCTTTCGGTCAGGAATTCATGTGTCTGCCGAGCGACGACAAGCTCCTCGTCCGTGCGCATTACGTAGATGTGTACCCGGCTTGCAGCGGCGTGGAGGCATCCCTCACCGCGGATTTGCCCATTCGCCTCCCGGTCCAGTACGACTCCCAGAAATTCCAGGTCGCGCAGGACCATTTCCCTCACGGCGCTCGAATGCTCGCCGATGCCGCCCGTAAAACTTATGACATCTATGCCACCCAACTCGACGAGGTAGGCGCCCAGATAGTCGCGAATCGCCCCTGCGAACACCTCCATGGCCAGAGCGCAGCTTTGGTTTCCCATTGCCGCCTGTGCTTCGATGTCCCGCATGTCGTTGTATCCACACAGACCCAGCAGTCCCGACTTGGTGCCACACTGTTCCAGCGCTTTTGAAAAGGAGATACCCTCCTCTTGCATGACCAGCTGAAGAGCATAGGGATCCAGGTCTCCGATACGATTGTTCTGAGGCACCCCACTTTGAGGACTCAGGCCATGCGAGGCTCCCACCGACACCCCATCCTTTACGGCACAGATGGAAGAGGATCCGCCCAGGTGGCAGTTGACCTGCCTGAGCTCGCAGACACCTTCCAGCTCCATGGCTTTCTCTGAGGCGAAACGGTGGCTGGCTCCGTGAAAACCGTAGCGCCTCACACCGTAGTCTTCGTACCAGGAGTAGGGCACCGCATAGAGCTGCCGGCGCAGGGGCATGCGGCCGTGGAATGCGCTCTCGAAGCAGCCGACCAGCTCCACGTTCGGTGCCACCCGGTTGAACTGGCGGATTGCGGCGACATAGGCGGGATTGTGAGCCGGTGCCAGGGGATAGTAACTGACCATGCGATCGATTGCATCCTCATCCAGGGCTACTGTACCCGAAATGCTGCGTGCGTGTACTGCCTTGAAGCCGACCGCCTTCAGCTCATTCGGGGCCGCCAGAATCCCGCCACGTCCCCCCAGCCTTCTCAGTGCCTCGTCGATGGCACTCTCGTGATCGGGCAGGTGGCAGGCCTGCTCCACCTCCCCGGCCGCCCCCAAGCGGTATTTGTGAACGGAAACTGTGTCCCCTATGCGATCCATGCTCCCGACGGCCAGGACTTCGCCCGCGGGCATATCGAAGAGCTTGTATTTGAAGGAAGTACTGCCCAGATTGGCAACCAGAATCTTCATTCATTCCTCTTTACGTCCGCGCTGAGGCGGCGGCCCGGCTGCTCTGGAGGGAGGGGATTTCGTAGGGTAATCCGATGCCTTCAGCTTGTCAAGACAGAGCGGGCAACGTAGGTTAGGGAACAACCAAGATCAGGCTTGATGACCTTCCTTCAGCATCTCCTTCTGGGCCTCATCCAGGGCCTGACCGAATTTCTGCCCATAAGCAGTACGGCTCACCTCCGCGTAGTTCCCCATTTTCTGGGCTGGCCCGACCCGGGCGCCGCCTTCTCCGCCGTTGTCCAGCTAGGTACACTCGCCGCGGTGTTTGCTTACTTTGCATCCGATATCAGGCGGCTTTTTACTGCAGCCCTCGTAGGCCTCAAGCATCGCAACCTCAACCACACTCCAGATTCGCGCCTTGCCTGGTCAATTCTTCCCGGCACTCTTCCTATCGCAACCCTGGGGTTGACCTTCCAGAATTTCATCGAGACCGAGGCGCGAGGACTCGGTATTATCGCCGCGAGCCTGATTGTTCTTGCCCTTCTCCTCATCCTTGCCGAACTGGTGGGGACCCGAACCCGCTCCATACAGGACCTGGGATTCTGGCACATCCAACTCATCGGCCTGTGCCAGGCCCTGGCCTTGATCCCGGGCTGCTCGCGCTCAGGTTCCACCATTATGGGCGGGCTCCTCATCGGCCTCAGGCGCGCGGATGCAGCGCGGTTCTCCTTTTTCCTGGGCTTGCCTGCCATCGGGGCAAGCGGTTTGATGCAACTCGTCAACTTGCTGGAATACGGCCTGGGAGGTCAAAGTCTCTTCTACCTTGGAGCGGGAATCACTGCTGCAGCGGTGAGCGGATACCTTGCCATCGGTTTCCTCCTGCACTTCCTGACGAGGCACGGCACCTACCTGTTCTCCTTCTACCGGATCGCCCTGGGAGCGCTGATCCTTTTCTCCCTGGGATAAAACAAAAACCGAATGGACGGCAGCCTCCTGGTGTTTCATCAGATAATCCCCGTCCTCTTACTTGACAGAAATCCTCAATCTACATACTACTCAATCTGCATATTACTTTAAGTCCCTTGGAATTGAGTAAAGGAGAACCAATGTATCCAAATCCTCTAAAGCGAAAATTGAAAAAGGGTGAAATAGTCCTGGGAAGTTCCCTTCCCGCCCCCACCCCGATCCTCGCCGGAACCGTTCTCTCCACCCGGCCGGACTTCCTGTGGATCGATACGGAACACGCACCTTTCGGAACCGAGGCCCTGGATGCCATCCCCGTCCTCGCCCGGACCAAGGGAGTGGCACCCATGATCCGGGTGGCCTGGAACGACCCTGCTCTCATCAAGAAAGCCTACGATGTCGGTGCCGTAGCTGTAATGGTGCCTCAAGTGAACACCCCGGAAGAAGCAGCCCGTGCCGTGCGCTATGCCAAATATCCCCCTGAGGGAGAACGCGGTCTGTCCCCCGGTTGGGTCCGCGTTGCCGGAGAAGACTGGGATCACGTCATCAAAACCGCCAATGAAGAGACCGTCCTCGTCCTTCAGGTCGAGAGCCGGGAAGCGTACGAAAACATCGACGAAACCAAAAAGATCCCAGGCATAGACGTGCTCCTCGTTGGACCCCTGGACTTGTCGGCTTCTGTCGGCAAAATTACCGAAACCAGCTCCAGGGAAGTCCAGGAAATAATGGAAGATGTACCCAGGAAGCTTGAGGGTACCGGTATTGTCGCCGGAACTACCCTGATGGATGTAGGCGAAATCCAGGAGAAGATCCGCTGGGGCTACCGATTTCTTAATGTGGGGAATATCGTGGGGTATGGAACCCGGATTCTGCAAGACAACCTCGAGACCCTGCGCCAGGATCCAAGGGGAATTGGCTGAAATGTGAATATTTCACGGAAGATTGGTCTTGCCTCTGCTTTATTGCAAGCCATAGAGTCCATCGTACCTCAACAGAGAATCGAAATCCCACCACCCTTACCCCTGAGGAGAATACTTATGGCAAAATTACTTAACTCTTTCTGTGCGTTGGTGTTGATGGTTTTCATCAGCAGCGCCGCATGGGCTGATGGATTTGACGTGACGGAACAGACCTCAACTGCTGCCAACTCCACACTCATCCTGTCCGCGACAGCGGAAGAGGGCGGTGGCGGCTGCGGTGACGGTGATGGCGAGGGTGCTGGTTGTGGCGGCGGTGACGGCTGTGGCGATGGCGATGGCGACGGCTGCGGCGATGGCGACGGTTGCGGCGATGGCGACGGTTGCGGCGATGGCGACGGTTGCGGCGATGGCGACGGTTGCGGCGACGGTGACGGTTGCGGCTGCGGCGACGGCTGCGACGGTTGCGGCGACGGTGATGGCTGCGGCGATGGCGACGGTTGCGGCGATGGCGACGGTTGCGGCGATGGCGACGGTTGCGGCTGCGGCGACGGTTGCGGTGATGGCGACGGTTGCGGTGATGGCGACGGTTGCGGTGATGGCGACGGTTGCGGTGATGGCGACGGTTGCGGTGATGGCGACGGTTGCGGCTGCGGCGGTTGCGGTGACGGCTGCGGCAATTAGCCTGGAACAATGCGGCCTTTTTCCATGGAGGCCGCGCCTATATCCAAGAAAGGTCCCGGCAGTAGCAGTTCTGCCGGGACCTTTCCTTTTCCTACCGCCCGCTTGCTCCAGGCTCCCTGACGCGAAAATTCACTTGACAGCGACCCATTGAGGTGCATTTGCTCGCATAGCGCCCTGCCCGGATTCTTCTAATCTGAGGTTCACGGCGCGCTGTCTGCTCCATGCGTTCTCAACCATTCCCGCGCCTCATGCACCTGAGGCAAATAATCGTCGGCATTGGCCCAACTCTCCAGAAAGTCCTTGTATGCGGCGCCTGCTTCGACTTCCTGACCACCAAGTGCATGCGATCGGGCAATGCCCAGGAGAGCGTGTCCACTTCCGGGTCTTTCCTGCATCACTCGCGCATACGCCGCCCGGGCCTTTTCAAAGTCCCCGGCTCGCAGATGAGCACTTCCCAGACTTTCCAAAACTGGACGAGAATACAACGGAGGCTCTGAGTATCCCAATGTCTTCTTCTTCTCTATCGCCTCTTCCAGGACCTCGAAACCCTGCTCGTGCTCTCCCGCGATACTGTGGATATTCCCCTGCAGATCGAGAGAAATGGCAGCCAAAAAATTCTTCCTCCTTTTACTATAGAACTTGCCCCTGGCGGCCTTCTTCCGCGCCGCGATCTCCCTGTTCAACTCCTCGAGCTTCTCGCTTCTACTGATTGCCTCGTCCAGCCGCCCTTTTTCCACCGCCGCCATTCCGCTCACATAAGCCCGAAGACCCAAGCAGTAATCGCTGGCAAAAGTTGTAGCCAGAGTGTCGTTCTCAACTAATTCGGAGAGACTCTCAAAGGCCGATTTCCAAAATCCATATCGAATCTGCAGCCTGACCAGGGGCAATCGGCCCTGGAAGAAGGTTATGGGCCTTTGGAGATTCAACGGAACCTGTTGCAAAACCCGGGCCCACTGCAATCCCTCCCTGTAGCGGCCATTTTCGGCGCAGTTTGCGACCAGATAGTTGAGGTTGTGAAGGTAATTCCAGGTTCTCGCTGGCGGGATATTCTGTTGGGCCATATATGTGGAGTCGACCTTGAATGAAGCAACGAAGGAACGGCGCGCTTTGTCGTAGTTTCCCATGCGGTAGTAAATATGACCAGGCATGTGCATCAAGTGCCCGGCATTGGGGCATAGCTCAGGCAATTTTTCCGCACTCTCCAGCCCGGCCTGTGGATTCTTGGACTCGACTGTGTGTATCCAGTAGTGATGGACGGCCGGATGGTCGGGATGGGAAACCAGCAAGTTGCGCAGGATCTCCTTCCGGCTGGGTGCCTCGCCGCCCGAGTCCGCGTCCAGTTTGCGGTTTTTCATCAAGAAGCGCACCAGAAATAGTTTGGCCTCCACATCCTCCGGATATCTTTCAATCAATGTTCCCATTTTATCTATGAAGGCCAGGCGGCCCTCCCGGCCCCCCAATGAGTCGAGAAGCGCTATTGCACCTATGTAGTACCGCTCGCGCTCTCCGGCGTTTGAGGCCAGTGCTTTGGCTCTCTTCAACGCCGAACTTTTTTCCTTTCTGTTTTTATTGTTCCCCGTTCTCGACTGGTAGATCCCCCAGTAGGCCATGGCGCAGGAACTGTCCAACCGCGCCGCCTCCCTGAAGGCACGCCACGCTTCGAAGTACCAGTACCCATGTACCAGGGACACTCCCTGGTTGAAATATGCCTGGGCTTCCCTTGAACGGGTGGTAACTGGAAATCGGCTGTTGCCTATCCCATCCATCAACACCGGTGGAGGAAGGAGTGTCATATCCCGGACAGGTGCTATTTCCCTGCCCGAAAACACGGCACAACCCGCCATTGTCATGTACAATACCACCAGGCTGAAATGCCTCATGAGATGTTCTCGCAGACCGCCCGTTGAGACCGGGCCTTGTATAGCGTAATTTTTCCTTCAGATGGAAATTATTCCACCCTGTCTTCCGCCCTCGAAAGGAGCACGTTCATGCAGCGCGTAAAACCGGAAGTCCTGGAAGGTCTCAAAGAGTTCGACTCGCCCACAGTGTTCAACGCCATGGTGAAAAAACTCGGCCTCCCCAATGAAGACTACACCAGCCACGAGATCCGCTACCTTCTTCCCGAATTCGGCCCGGTGGTTGGCTATGCAGTTACGACCGAGGTTACCACCAACGACCCGGATTCTCCTGCCTTGCCCTGGGACGACTACTACGACTACCTGGACGAATCGTCAGCTCCTCTGGTCGCAGTAATGAAAGACGCGGACTCCCGCCCAGGACGCGGCGCCAGTTTCGGGGATGGCATGGCCACCATGCACAAGCGCCTCGGGGTAGTCGGAGCCGTCGTCGACGGCACCATACGCGACCTGGAAGGCATTCGAAAGGTAGGACTTCCAATGTTCGCCTGGGGGACCGTTCCAGGCCACGGTGTCTTCAACCTGACCCGGCTCAATGTCCCCGTTACCGTGGGACAGGTCCGCATTCAACCTGGAGACCTTATTTTTGCCGACCTCGACGGGTGCGTCCGCATCCCCCCCGAGCATGCCGAGGACGTTCTGCGCATGTCCGGTGAAATCAGAGCAAGAGAGTCTAGAATTTTCGCGTTCTTCAATTCACCGGATTTTTCTATGGCCACGTGGAAAGAATGGAGGAAACAACTGGACAAAGGACCGTCGTCATAAGGTCCTGGCTTCCATGGACGCGCCAGAATGGCGCCGGCGCGGTGCAAGGTGGGCAGGATTCCCTCCGGGTCGATTAGTCCAGATGGACGGGGGGCGAGGGGCGACCATTGCTGATGACAGCTCACTAGCGCGTGCTCTTGCCGGCCATCACGAACCAGACAGTCCGCAGCATGATCTTGAGATCCAGCTTAAGCGAAATATTCTCAATATAGTAAAGATCGTGCTCCAGTCGCTCTCGGGCAATATCCTCGACATTGCTCGAGTTAATGTCGAACTCGTGCTTGGATTGAGCCCAACCAAGTAGACCAGGTTTTATATTGAACCGCCGCATGTAGAGAGGGATGTTTTTTCTGAACTTTTCGACGAAGTAGGGGCGTTCAGGCCGCGGTCCTACCAAACTCATATCGCCTTTAAAAAAGTTTATGCACTGGGGAATCTCATCCAGGTGCAGGGCCCGCAGGATACGGCCGATCCGCGTTATCCGCGGATCCTCCCCTTTCACCCATACGGGTCCAGTGGACTCTTCCGCATCAGGGACCATGGAACGGAATTTGTACATTTTAAATATCCTGCCCTCCTTTCCCACCCGTTCCTGTCCAAAGAACACCGGTCCTTTCGAATCAATTTTAATGGCCAGCGCAACCAAAATCCACAATGGCGCCAGGCCCACCCCGACCAATACCGCCACGGCAGTATCGATCAGGCGCTTTATTGCCTGTTCCCAAGTCGGCATGAGCTCGGGCTTCAATTCCATCAATGGCACACCGTAAATCTGGTTGGTTCGCACATGCCCGGTGACGATATCGTACAGGTCGGGAGTGATGCCGAAGGAGACCTGCTCTCCACCCGTTGCGTCGACGATCTCCAGAATCTCCTCGTGTGAGTTAGATTTCAAAGCAATCAGAATCACTTCTACCTGGAATCTGGAGATGATCTCGCCAAGGTCCGATACACGACCCAGTACAGGAACCTCTCCTACCGCAGCCACTTCTTCACCACGGTGAGTGCGCACGAATCCAATGACGTTGAATCCCTGTGCCGGCGAGAGCTTCAAGTGGTGAGAGAGCCGTTCTCCCCTTTCGTCCGTCCCTACGATCACCGTGTTGCGCCAACCGATTCCCCGAACCAGCAGCTGGCGCTGAATGCTGTGAATGACCACGCGGCCACCGGAGAGCAGCCCGATCAAAGTAAGCCAGTAAGAAAAAATTAACGCCCGGGTAAGGGGAAATGGTTGTTCCGGGTTGAAGGTAGCGATAAACCAAAGCAGCGTCCCAACCGTGACTACCTTGAAGACGGATACTACCTCGTCAAATCGAGAAAGGGTAGGCTGGGCCCGATACATGCCGTTGAACGCGAAGAACAGCAGCCAGCAGACGCAAATTGCGGGAATTGCGTCGTAGAGATAGTGATTCAGGACGAACCAAAAGGGGGGAGTGCCGCCATCTGCGGAAGGTTGGAGCCGCCGCCACCCAAGCTCGACATTTTCGAGCTGATTTCCGGCGAATTTCATCCACAGGAAGGATACCGATGCTGCATTGATGGCGAGAAAGTCACTGAGGAGGAGAAAAACCCGTCTTTGAAATTTAGACATGGCTCAACCGCGCCTCTTTGGCTGCCACACAGTGTGCTTGCGCCTGGTCAGGAAACTCCACAGACCAAGTAGAGCGCCAAAATTCGTGGCGCAGAAGTAGGCTGGCAAATACACCAACATGCGCCGCCCCAGAAATCTCTGTTCCAAATTTCCCAGTACAGCCAATCCATAGAAGGCCAATTGGAAAATCAGGAGAAGGTTGTACGGCCTGCTGCCTGCCAAAAAAACATTGCAGACAAGAATTGCTATCAGAAAAACTGGAACCAGCCAACGCAGAACCTTGTGAGAAATCATTTGAACTGCAAAGATTCCATTGCTCAATGGATTGAGAATCTCCGCCTCCGTCCACAGGCTGTGTGCGCTACGCGAGACGATGCGTTTTCGCCGCCTGAACTCGTCCTGGAAACTGGTTCCGGTTTTCTCGGTGGCTATGGCCCCAGGTGCGTAAACTACTTTATATCCCCGGCGCCAAACGCGGACCGGCATGATGAAGTCACTTATTATGTCCGATCCCAGTTCTTCGAACAACCCGCGGCGAAGGGCGTAAATCGAACCATTGGCGCCCAAGGTGGAACACAACAGACTCTCTCGGCATTTCAGAAATTGCTCATAGCGCCAGTACATCCCCTCCCCCTTCCCAGCCCCCTGGTCCTCCGGATTCAGGTAGCGCAATTCTCCGCAAACACAACCCACCTCCGGGTCGCTTAATGGACGCAGCAATTCCCGCAATGCATCGACCGCGTACATACTGTTGGCATCTGAGAAAACCAAAATTTCACCGGATGCCATCCTTACCCCCGCATTCTGGGCAGTAGTCTTGCCCGATTGGGCATCCATGCGGCACAGCTCAATTCCCCTTTCCTCGAAACCACTGACGATTTCGTCCGTGCCATCCGTTGAACAATCCGACACCACGATTACCTGCAGTTTGTCCCTGGGGTAATCAAGAGCTAACGAATTCTCAATTTTCTCCTTGATAACAGCTGCTTCGTTGCGGGCCGCGAGAATCAAGGAGACCGTTGGCCACTCGACAAACTCGGCGTAGGTCGGAGGACGCTTGCGAAGGGTCATGATCCAAAGAAGCCCGGGATAAATCAGGTAAGAATAGCCAATCACCAGGACCGAGGCCCAGAGCAAAAGGCTCAGCAAGCAACCTTGCCCACATTCTGAAGGATCATAGTGCATAGGTCTCGTACCTGAAGATTTGCCAGAGGATCACTGGGAGGGAGGCCCTGACCGGATTCGATATCCCCAAAACCCGGGCCGGAAAAGAACCCGCGAATTCTCCGAACGGGACGCCAGAGAAAGAAGGCCCGCCTGTATGGAGGGGGCAAATTTGCGAACCTGCAAAGGGCAGGAGAAGCCGTACAGGAAAACCCGGTATCTCTCTACTTGATTCCTTCTTTTTTTCTTTTCGTAACAAGGTAAGGGCCCAGGGCAAGATTGTTGAGCCCCGAGTTGAGCATCACGTGGAGGGCATCGGCCGCCCTGCACACGACCGGATAACCATGCAGATTGAAGGAGGTATTCAACAAGACGTGTCGGCCGGTCATCCTGCCAAAATGATGCAGTATTTCTTCGTATGCACCGTTCTGCCCCTGCTCCAAAAGCTGCGGTCGGGCCGTCAGGTCTGCGTTGTGGACGGCAGCCATAAATTCATCTCTTTTGTCAGTGGAACTGAATGTATTCATCATATACGGCGAAGGCAGGCTCTTGGGATTTGCAAAATATTGCGAAGACTCCCGGCGCATGACAACGGGAGCAAATGGCATCCAGAAATCCCTGTTTTTTATCATCCTGTTAATGATTCTCACAACGTCCTGATTGATGGGGTCGGCCAGTATGGAACGGTTGCCGAGAGCCCTTGCGCCGAATTCCATAGGGCCCGAAGCTCTTGCAACAATTTCTCCGGATGCCAACATCTCCGCGATCCTCAATCCCATGTCCCCAGGTTCTTCTATCTCGAACTCATTGAAGTTACTCAGGGCCTTCCTGCATTCATCCTCTGTCAGATCGTTGCCCAGGTAGCAGTGCTCCAGCGGCAACACCTCTTCTCCATTGGATCGCGCCGCCAAATAGCACGTACCGAAAACCAAAGACTCGTCCCCGCTGGAAGGGAAGGCCTCGAAATACTCGACCCCGTCCAATTCGGAAATAGCCTTGTTGGCCTTCACGTTCATGAACACTCCACCTGCAGCTAAAATCCGCCTTATTTCCGTCTTATCGATACAAGCGCGGACCCACCTTACAATCGCATTTTCCGTAAACAGTTGGAGGCCGGCACAAATGCTGTCAAAGCGCATGCGCTTGAGATCTCTCTGCAGGCGCGGCCCTATCCATGCGAGCGGCTCGGGGACCTTTCTCTTGAATCGCAAGGGATTCTTCTCATCCAGGTCGAGGTATGTGCGGAAGATTCCCGCTACACTCTTTGCATGCTCTTCCGACGCATAGGGCGCCATGCCCATCAACTTATATTCGTGTTCCAGAGGCATGAATCCCAGCAGGTGGGTGGTAACGGCATAGATTTCGCCAAGGCTGTCCTCCTGGGGAATCATCGCGATCTTTTTCAACTCACCGCTGGCCCCGACCCACACTGATCCCGATAGGCGGTCTCCACCCCCATCAAGGGTCAAAACCAGGTAGGGGCTGTCGTCTTTTCTCAATCCGAAATAAGCGCTGGCGGCGTGGGTTTGATGATGATCGAAAAATTCCACCCTGTCCCGGCTGAATCCCCAATCCTCTACCAGGGCCGCTCTTTGTTGCATCCGCTGCCTTGCCCTGAAATTTCTGTAGGTTCCTGTCGAGGCAAGCGTGCGCAAGGCCTGCTGGCGAAGATTGCGATGGTAGCGGTTGTCAAATGCGGCCTTTGCAGATTTTGGCGGACGTGGAAGTGAAACGTATTTAGAGGCGACACAAACCCGGTCTACATCGGACGGGTGTAAACCCGTCAACGACATGACCTCCCGTACTGACTTTTCAGGAGGACCATAGAAATCCTTTATTCCCGTGAGCCGTTCTTCCTGAACGGCTTTCTGGATGCGGCCGTTGAAGAATAGGGACGCGGCCGCATTGTGGCCGTCAAAAAGACCCAGGTACGCTGCCACAACTATCTTCCCCGATTCTGAAGGATTGTATTTCAAGTGTTTTATTGACAGCAGGTTTCAAAGTTTACACAATAACCGAGCCCCTGAAATATGTCAAGATTATGGGGGAGCATGTCCGACCAATGGATTAATCCCCGGAAATCCCCCGGAAGCTCGGAAGGTCAAGATGCCACTCCTCCACCCGGTCTACTCCGCCGCCAACTCCCGGGAGTCCTGATGGCGTCCGACCGGATCTGCATTCTCAGCACGGTCCATTCCATTTCCGATGTACGCGTGGTCAGGAAGCAGGCCCTTACCTTGGCTCAGGCCGGCTTTCGCGTGACGGTCATTGCGCTTGACGAGCCCGGCCAGGCCGGGGCAAAAGGCATTCACATCATATCCGTACCAAGACCGAGGAATCGACTCCACAGATTGGTGCGGATACTGTCCACATTGAACCTGGCACTGCGCCAGAAGGCAAGAATCTACGCCTTTCACGACCCCGAACTACTCCCCGCCGGGGTCCTGCTCAAGCTGCTTGCCGAATGCAAGGTAATCTACGACGTCCACGAAGACGTACCAATTTCAATCCACAACAAAGAATGGCTGCCTGCACCACTCCGCCCCTTGGTTGCCCGCCTTTATTCCCTGCTCGAGTTCATTTCTCTGCGCTTTATCGACGGCCTTACTCTGGCGGATTGCGCCTACGAAAAGTACTATCCAGGGAAAAACACGCTCACCGTACTGAACTATCCTCTCACAAACTATTCCCACCTCTACCATGCTGCTCGACCCGAGAGCCGGCGCGGACCTGTTCTGATATACTGCGGTAGCATCACCTCCCTCAGGGGGCTTTACGAAATGCTTGGATTGATCCACCGGCTCAAGGGTGCCCAACCCGACCTTCTATTGCGCCTGGTGGGACCATTCGGCTCAATCGTCGAAAAGGAACATGCGCGGGAACTGATTGCCCAATACGGCATTGATGAAAATGTAGAGATCCTCGGCCCGGTTTCCCATCTTGAAGTGCACAATCAGATTCTGAACGCCGACATCGGGCTGGTTCTACTGCACCCCGATCCGAACTACCTCTACTCACTGCCTACAAAATTGTTCGAGTATATGATTATGGGCAAACCGGTGGTAGTCTCCGATTTTCCCCTCTGGCGGGAAATTGTCCAGGATGCGGAGTGTGGTTTCCTCGTTGACCCTCTGAATCAGGAAGCGGTCGTGCAGGCAGTGGTGCAGTTGCTGGAGAACGGTACTTTGCGGCAGGAAATGGGAGACCGGGGCCGGGCGGCCGTAATCCGCAAATACAACTGGGATTCCCAGGGGAGGAAATTGGTGAAATTTTACCGAGAATTGCTGAAAGAGAATCAACCTCCCGAATAACCGGCCAGGGCTTCTTCGTAAACCTGGTGGATACGCGCAGCTACTTGACGGTAGTCGTATTTTTCTTCGGCGCTACGGCGGATGGCCATTCGATCAAAGCTCCTGTGGTCTCGTATCACCTCATCCAGAGCCTCTGCCAATCCTTTGACGTCCGCCACCTCTACCAACCGTCCGGTCCCCTCTTCGACGATTTCTGACGGACCACCGCAACGCGTGGCCACGAGAGGCAGACCACAAGCCATGGCTTCGACCAGGACCACCCCGAAGCTCTCGTACAGGCTGGGCAGCACGAATACGTCGGCAGCGGCCATGTGTTGCGGGACCTGGTCCCAGGGCACCTCCTCGAGGAACTCGGCACAACCCTGCAATCCAAGTTTTTCCATCTGCCGCCGAAACCTATCCGGCAATCCACCAGCCGGGTTGCCACCTATGAGCTTGAGGCGCACATCATCGCGTTTGCTCCGCAAAACCGCCATTGCTTCGAGCAGTTCGCCAATCCCTTTTCGGGGATCAATGCGTCCCACGTATAGCAATCGCCAGCCCCCCGCTCCGGGCTGACGGGCGAAATCGTTGCAGAACACCTGACAATCCACCCCGTTAGGTATGGTTTCCACCTTGTGCGAGGGTATTCCCAGATCAAGTACCCGCTCACGCAAATCTCTGCCGTTCGCTATTACAACTGCGGCCTGCTCCAAAGCCCGAACCACCAGGCTGCGCCAGTGCGATCTAATGCCGGGAAGCTCCTTGATGTCGTGTCCATGCACCGTAATGACAGCGGGCAGGCCCAGACGGCGGCCGTACTCCACAGCTGCCAGTCCGTCTGGATAAGCGCAGTGAGCGTGAATGAGATCGGGAGGTCCAGAATTGTCCCGGTGCAAAGCCGCCAAATATGAACGCCAGTTGTGGGCAAACAGCATCCGGCGCGGTAGAGCCAGATAAGGTGGCCGGTTTACTTCCACCCTGTCCAGGACTTCTTGGCGCCTGATTCTGCCATAGCTGCTCCAACGGCCAAATCCCGGCAATGGGGGAAACCACGGCGTGGGCGAAATCACCCTGATATTGCAATGGGCCCGGAGGAAACGCACCTGATTGTGGACGAAACTACCGGACGTCAGAGATAGGGAACTGGGGTAGAGGTGCGAAGCGACCAGAACTCTCACTTGGCTTCGGTCTCTTTATCCAGGCGAATAACCGCGAAGAGCATGCCAGTAAAGAACCAGAAGAGATTGTTGGCAAAATCGCCGTTAAGCGACTGGTTGACCTGGAAGGAGACAAACACGGCCACTAGTCCGATCACCACGGCGCGAAGGTATGGATCCTGCGTCCCCCCGATTCCTTTCATCCCCAACCGCAATGTGCGGCAGATGAACCAGAGTGCCGCCAACAGCCCGACGATACCCAATTCTGCCATTATGGCGGCGAGCACCGTATGGGATTCGTTGACCAAACTCCACCAGGGGTATCCCGGGGGCGCGTACTCGGAAAGCAGCACAGGGAAACCCCGCCATCCAATGCCGAGGATCGGATGGTCCAGGAACATCTCATAGGAGCTCATTACCAAGTAGACACGGGCTGTACTTGATGTTCGGGCAATGGACCCGAATTCTTCAAAAATGGTAAAAATGGTTGTAAAACGGTCAAAAACATACGCGGCAATGGGAACAAATTCTTTGAGAGCCAGCCCGATTAAGATAAACGAAAAAGCAAGGATAAAGAGGTAGCGCAGCTTTTTGCTCAGCCACAACACCGTCAAAATTCCCACCATCGCGGATACCCAGCTGGAGCGGCTGAACGTAGCCAATATCCCTACAAGGCCTAGTAGGCAGACCAAGCCAAAGAGGATCCGCATCCACCACTTCATTCGATAGTTCAGTATAATGCTCAGCAGTGGAATTATACAGCTTACCATGAAAATGCCGAAGATATTGGGATTGTCAAAGGTGCCCGTAGCCCTGGGAACGTTGGCGCCTAGGGCATGCACCATGGCGGCCGGCAAGTGAAATTGGCCCGTCGCTACCTGCCAAGCTCCCATTATGGCTCCAACGGGTACGGCTAATACCAAGGAACAGATCACCATGTTGACGGATCGGCGAGAGTCGATCATTACCTGGGTGAGGTACATAAAGAAAACCAGCACCACCATGCGGACGAAGTGAATTGTAGCTTCGGGCTGATTCGGCGAGTAAGTCAGAGAAATGGCCATCACCCCAAGGAGCATCAACAGAGGAGCCTTCAACTCGAAACCCGGGAATTCCATGCGCCGACGCAGAAAAATATTGATGGGAAGGACAATCACCATCAACGCCAAAATCAGGTGGAAACCAGTCAAGGGGACGCCGATAATTGTAGTTTTCAGCAACCGCCCGGTGATATCCAGAGCCGTGGTCGTCACAATGGCCGGCACCAATATCCAAGGGTATAGCACGAGCAAGGTCACAAGGACCCCGCCGCCGATGCCTGCGGCGACCATTATTAGAATCTTGTTAGGAACCAGGACGACGGAGGCCAGTACTACCGCCTGGAAGACCAAAAAGGCGGCGAACCACCTTGGGTCCAGCTTTGGAATACCTCTCGCTAATTGAGTTAACCCGGCCATATGCCTATCGATTACTTTTTGACAGCTTTTCCAAATGGATACAAATGGAGGAAGTCCGCCCAGCTGAGATTAGTATGGCGAAAGTAGCAGATCGTCGCCACCAAGGACCAGATCCCGTAGGCAACCGATGTCGACAAAGCCGCTCCTCGCAATCCCATTGCCGGGATCAGCGCCAGGTTCAGCACCACGTTTATTCCAAGAGCAAGGGCGGGGGCCCACATGGTCACTGGAGGATATCCCTGCCCGGCCAACTTGGTATTCAGAACCGAGCCAAAGCCGGAGAAGACCAAGCCAGGCAGCATCCATAGTAGAGGCACATATGCTCCTGTATAGACGGCACCAGCGAAAAACTCGATAATGGGGCGGCCAAAGACGAGAATCCCCCCGGCAGTTCCCAGAGAGAAAAACAATACATTCCGAGCCACTTGCAAGCTGAGCCGGTCCTCTTCGTCCTGCCCCCGGATAATCTTTGGCAGGAGGACGACACCCGCGATATTAGGCAGACGCTGCATCATCTCGGCAAAGACGACAGCGATCATGTACACCCCCAGAATCTCCGGACCTAGAAAATGGTTCACCAAAAAAATATCACTCCGGAATAGTAAAAAAATCAATACTGCCGATGTGGCCCCACGACTGCCGACGCTGGCGGTGTGGCGAAAGATCCTGGTGTCGAAACCTCCTGAACTCGAACCGTGCTTCTGTAAAACACCCAGCGTTACAAACAGGACCAGGACAGATGCAAGTAGCCACGCTCCCAGGACGCCCTCCAGTCCCAATCTCCACACTTTCAGAACCAGTAGATTGCCCGCCAAGTATGAAAAGATCAAAATCGTCGGTAGCAGAGAATAAAGTTTGAGCCGGTCCTCTCCCAGGAGGATGGCCTGGCCCGCCTTTTGCACTATAGTCGCTACCGTGAGGGCGGCCACCAGATAGAATTGGAGCTCGCTCAAATGGGGAAAAACCCGGGAACCTGCCAAAGCCACAAGACCCAGAAAAATCCCCAGGACGAGGCCATAAATCACTGTGTTGTGCAACGCCTTCTCCCCCACTTCTCTCCGCCCCACCACATACGTATTGCCCCGGCTCAACCACTCGCCAAACAGCAATGCTCCCAGCATGACTATGGTAGTCAGCATCCCCAGCTTTCCCCGCCCTTCAGGCCCCAGCCCACGAGCAAGCAGTGACTGGTTGGCCACACCCAAAACGGTGACCAGCCCCGTACAGGCCAGATTCCACGAAAATCCGCGCGAAAATTTCACCTGCTAAGAACCCGATCCCTTGTCCATAACAGAAAAACTCTTTCTCTTCCCTCCGTAAAACAAGAGCAAGCCAATCTTAAGTCATTTTAGTATCGTACAGGAAGAAGGGAGCATTCCCGCTCCCTTCTTCCTCCCGGTAGAATTCAACATCCAAAACCAGTCCGTGCTCAGGAGCGGATAATTGCCAGGACTTCCTCCCGCTTCTCTTCCATCAGACCTTTGTTCATGGCTTCGAGATTGAGACGGAGCAAAGGCTCGGTATTGGATGGCCGCACGTTGAAATGCCAGTCGTCATAGCTCACCGAGAGCCCATCCACCCACTCGATCCCACCATCGCCGTACAAGGCAGCCAGGGCGCCTATCTTGGCCTGGGGATCTTCCACCGAAGAATTGATTTCTCCCGAAATGAAATATCTGCTCTCAAGGGGAGCGAGCAACTCGGACAATCTCCGTCCTCTGCGAGAAAGCATCTCGAGAAGAACGAGAGAGGGCACTAGGCCCGAATCAGCATTGAAAAAGGAACGGAAATAATAGTGACCGGTGACCTCTCCTCCAAATGCCGCCTTTTCCTGGACCATTCGCGATTTCATGAAGGCATGTCCGACGCGCTCCATGAGCGCTACTCCGCCATTCTCCCCTATCAAGTCGGCCACCGCCCAGGACGCGCGCACATCGTGGATAATCCTGGCTCCCGGGTATTTCTCCAACAAATAGCATCCCATCAGGGCCGTGAGAAAGTCGCCTGGAACGAATTCACCGCGGTCGTCGATGACGAAAAACCGGTCGCCGTCACCATCGAAGGCGAAGCCCACATCCGCTCCCGTGGATTTTACTCTCTGCTGCAATTCCTCGCGATTCTGAGGCTGCAACGGGTCGAGTCCGTGGTTGGGGACGCGGCCATCCGGTTCGAGGTACATACCCGTCAGTTCGACGGGCAAATGCTCGTACACTCGCTGGAGAATTGGCCCCACCATGCCGTTGCCTGTATCGACTACCACCTTGAGCGGCTTGAGTTCGGTCGCGTCGATGAGGCCCAAAATACACTGGACGAATTCCGAGCTCAGGTCTTTCCGGGTTCTTTCCCCCGTCCTCGAGGGCACGGGAAAACTCTCTTCTTCAACGATCCGGCGCAAATCATGGATGCCATCGTCACCGCTGAGTAAATACGGCATGCGTCGGACCATTTTGAATCCATTGTACTCTGGGGGGTTGTGTGAAGCGGTCACCATGAGGCCTGCTTTTTCCAACCTGGCACATGCGTAGTAGTACTGGTCGGTGCTGACCATGCCAATGTCGATGACATCAGCTCCCTGCTCAGCCAGCCCTTGCGCCAGGGCAGCAAAGATCTGCGGGCTGGAAACCCGCATGTCGCGACCCACGACGGCGGAATCCGCCTGCAGAAAGGCAACAAAGGCGCGGCCTATGGCGCAGGCCGCTTCTTCGTCGAGTTGTTCAGGATATATACCACGGATATCGTAGGCTTTGAAAATGGAGGGATCTATCTGCACCTGCCCGCCGTCCTAGGCTTTCTACTTGAAGCGCCGCAGGGTAATATCCAGATAGCGAAATCCTCTGTCCGCCGGATGATGCTGCACGAGAATGGGACTTTGGTACCTGCCAAGAACGATGTGATCGGGGCCCGTCTCTTCGCTGTTGGAAACCAACAGGCTGGCGTGACGTTTCAACCGCAGGAAACGGGAAGCAGGCGTAGACAGCACCGAAACAATTTTATCTACCAGCGAACGCCCGACGGGGACAGTATCCATAAACTCATTGTAGAGGTGAATCAAGTCGTAAACCGCATAGTTGCGAGTCTTGACTGGAATTGTTCCTGGCCGGCGCAGCAACTTCTTTCCCCGCCGAACCATATAACTCAGGGGATCTTGCACTACCTTTGGCAGATCATTGCGCATCAGCAAGGTCTCATACTCGTTTACCATCAGGCCGGCATGGCGTTCCTCGGCGGCCAGGCGGATATCGATGCGGCCCTTTTCGACTCCGTGCGCCTGCAGCCATTCCCCCAACTGTTCGAAGAGTCCGTAGCGCGAATCCTTGAGGTTGAACGAATTGATCACATGATCGGAGTCTACGGGAATGGCCACTCTTTCGCGATGGACAATCTCGGCCTCATTATATGCCAGTGCGGTAGTGTGCCGCTTCCTGCGGTTCTTCTTGTAAACCCCGTCAAGTTCGATGAAATAGACCGGTTGCTCAGGCTTGTTGATGTAGGTGACGCAGTTCTTCAATCCTGCACTGATGAAGGTCAGGTGTGAATCGGCGTTGGGCGGCTCGGTCTCCTTCTCGCTTTCGCTGAGCTCATTTCGCAACTGTATGCGGTCGTGGAAGTACCCCGCATTTTGCGGGAAGATCTTCTGAATGAAGCGGAAAAGGGGGTCCAGTTGCTTCCTGCTATGGCCAAGGCGAGCGCAGACGCCTTGTTCCAAATAGCCTGCCGTGGTGTGAAAAGAACAGTATTGAACCTTGGGGAAACTCTCCCAAGCACCGTCAGTAGCGTCTCTGATCTTGCGCGCCACATCGATTATCTCAAACCGGGTTTTGGGATTTATGTCCAGGTTGACTTCAACAGGCTGACTGCCCATTCCTATTTCCCTCTACTTCAATGTTGCACCCGGAAGGAAAAATAAACAATTTTGTTGGAAACTTCTGTAAAAATTACCACCCCGGCCCCACCAACGCAACTACATCCTTAACCGCCCTGCAACACTCCTGTGCCAACCTCGGGAGCCTGTCCAACATGAAAAGCTTGCTGGTCATGCGCCACGCAAAGTCGGACTATCCGCCGTCCATTGCCGACGATTTCGATCGGCCATTGAGCAAACGCGGCCGCAAAGACCTGACCTGCATGGCGAACTTGCTGGCATCGGCGGAGAATCCTCCGGACCTGATCCTCAGCTCCTCTGCCGTACGGGCTGAACGAACGGCCGCGGCAATGGCCAGGGCCCTGAAAATCGAGGCAGGGAAATTTTGCTGCGAAGACCGCCTGTATCTGGCCTCCCCTGCAGGCTTGTCCGCAGCGGCGGCAAATCTGCCCGACCGGGCCAATTCTGCCTTGATCGTCGGCCACAATCCGGGGCTGGAAGAATGGATCAGCCTGCTTTGTGGAGCCGACCTCCGCCTTCCCACGGCCGGTTTGGCGGCGCTCAGCCTGGACATTACCGGTTGGGAACAGGTCCACGAGGCACAAGGCCAATTGCGGTGGTTTGCCATTCCGCGCCTGCTGAGACACCTGAGGTGAAAGCGCAAGATCAGGTCTCCGGTCACCCTGATCCAAAACCGAATCTTCGCTTATTCTGGCAGGCACAACCGCCCCGGAAGAACAGCCACTATCCTCAGGGGCCTTCCCAGGAAACAAAAATGGAAATTCCTGCCATAACCCTTGAATCCTGCCAGAGTTTCACTTCTCACCGCTCGTAGTGTTCGATGAGTCTGGAAAACGCTTCGTCCAGATCGATTTTTGGATCGTAACCCACGCACCTGCGAATCTTCTCCAGATTTGGCGTGCGGTACAACAGATCTTCATAAGTCCCCTTGGGCCACGCCTGCTCATAAGGGATGAATTCAACCTCCGACTCACTGCCAGTCAACTCTTTGACCTTGTAAGCCAGGTCCTTGATGCTCAACTCGAAGTGGGATCCCAAATTGAATATTTCTCCCACGGCCCTGTCGCTCATGGCGAGAGCAATCAGTCCATCCAGGGCATCGTCAATATAGGTCCAGCAACGACGCTGTTCCCCGTCTCCATTTACTGTGATGGGGTGCCCCAACAAAGCCTGTTTGATGAATCGAGGGACCACCATGCCGTAGTCTCCGGTTTGCCGCGGTCCGATGATGTTGAAAGGTCGGACGATGACACAGGGAAGCCGTTTCTCGCGCCAGTAAGCCAGGGCGTACAATTCATCAACGGCCTTGGAGGTGGAATAATGCCACCGGATCACCGTTGTCGGCCCCAGGATCCGATCGCTGTCCTCTCTGAAAGGCACGTGCCCGTTCTTCTTTCCGTAAATCTCGGAAGTGGAGGCAAGGACGACCTTTTTTTTCTTGGTGTTGGCCAACTCGAGAACTATTTCAGTGCCCCGGATATTAGTAGTCAAGGAGAGAAGAGGGTTGTCGATAATGAAATCAACCCCCACCGCGGCAGCCAGGTGGTAGATCAATTCGCATCCATCAACCAGTTCGCGCATCACCTCCACATTCAGAACATCGTCAATGACGCACTTGAATCGCCCGAATTTCTCCAGATGCTGAATATTGGTGATGCTGCCAGTGGAGAGATTGTCGATGACTGCAACCTCGTCCCCCATGTTCAGATGGCGCTCCGCCAAATGCGATCCGATAAAACCGGCACCCCCGGTAACCAGAATCCTCATAAGTTTAGTCCCATCATCTATTTCCTGATTCGGTTAACAGAGCCGGTCCGTTCGTCCGTGAACCAGATAGTCCCGGCTAAGGCGGTTGACCTGAGGGGATTCCCAACCTGCATCCTCAACCAGTTGAACAACTTGCCTCTGGTCATAGAAGAATACCGGACAGCCATTCAGGCTAAGGCGCATCCACCGCGTCAATGATCGCAATGTCCAGCGTATGGGAAAGGAAAAAACGACCTGTCCATGCACAATTTCGTGGATCTTCCTCAGGAAGATTCCTGGATCTTCGACATAGTCAAAAAACCCGATTGCCAGACAGATATCGAAGTGGTGAGGATCGCACCAGTTTCGGAAATTTCCAACCTCAAATCTGCATCGATCCTCTACTCCAGCTGCCTCGGCCGCCCGCCTGGCCATTTCGACCATTGTGGAGGAAAAATCGAGACCCACCACCTCGGCCCCTCGACGGGCAAATTCCACAGCATAGCGCCCGGAACCACAGCCGATATCCAGTACCCTGCTGCCTTCAATTTCCCGGCATAACTCAAAGGTCAATTGGAACCGGCGATGCACCACATCGCGGAAAAGCCGGTCGACCAGCTTTTGGAGAAGCCTTTTTTCGTCCTGATAAATTACATCAAAACGCGCGGCGGCCGTTCCATCAAAGTAACGCCGGACCTCCTCGCCGCGACCTTCTGAATTTTTATCCCGGGTTTTCAAGGGCATGGGAGTGCATTTCCAAGACCTTGCTCATGGAGGTAAAGCTGAACTCGCTCATCATCTTCCGGATGCGCTTCTCGGTTCCATCAAGGTTCCAGTAATGGGGCAGGCTTATGCGCCGCGGTAAATCCAGACGGGGATGTTCTGGATCGAGTTCCCAGGGATGAATATAAAAAACCACAGCCCTTTTACCGGCATTTATTTGGCGCATGGCGTATTTGGTAATATTATACGGAAATATACGGAAGTAGGCACCTCCGCCCAAGGGGAAATTATGGCTCCCGAACCGATAGGTGGAAAGGGGAAATTCGGTCAGGCCATTCCGCGCCTGGTAAATCCAGCGCGGAGCGCCCGCCATTCCGTAGCGATAGTTATAGACCGGAAAAACGCTCGAATCGTATGCGATGCCTGCGTCCCTCATTACGTCGAAAGCCCATTCAGCGGTACGGGTGATCGAGAAAAAAGGCGCGCGATATCCCTTGATGGGAACCTTCAGTATCCCGTCCAGTACCTCCAGAGAACGGCATAGATCCCGGCGAAAAGCCTCTTTGCCCATCTTGTAGACAAACTGATGCCCATAGCCGTGAGTGCCGATCTCGTGGCCACGTGCATGGATTTCTCGAACCAGTTCGGGGGCGCGTTCAGCTGCATATCCCAGCGCGAAGAAAGTAGCGCTCACGCCGAACTCATCCAGGAGGTCCAATAGTTTCCGGACACCAACCCACAAGCGGTCCTCGAAGCCATTCCACCCTGACATATCGATTTCCAGGCCCTGGTACCAGTCCTCCAAATCGACGGTAAATGCATTTTCAACTGTTTCAGCTTTGCTCACCTCTTCCCCCACGTGCCATTTCTCTCAGTATCATCAACAGGCGATGGCAACTTGATTTCAGCGCATACCTCTCTTCTATCGTCGCGCGTCCCTGACTCCCCATTTCACGGCGCAGCCGGGGGTCCTCGATGAGGCGTGAAAGGCACCTCTCCCATTCATTTGGACTGCAAGCCCAGAATCCATTCTTCCCGTCGCTCACAATCTGCCGATTGATTCCCACCGGGCTGGCAACCACCGGTAATCCGGTAGCCATGTACTGGAGGAGCTTGTAGCCGCCTTTTCCGCGCGTCCAGGGATCGTCGGGTACGGGCATGAGCCCCACGTCAAAACCCCGCAAATGCCCCACTTCCTCCTCAAGGCTCCAGGCCATGAATTCGACCGGGATCCCCTCCAATGCCGTAGGTTCTGCTCCCACCAACCTCAGCCTCACATTGTCGAATCGCCTGCCGACGCGGGCAAGCGGTTCGCGAATCAGGTTCAGGTACGACTGGGTGCTGGCACTGCCAATCCATCCAAGCACCACCTCCCCCGCCGCAGCCCTGCCGTTTGCAGCCTCACAGAAACGATCCGTATCCACTGGACCCGTGATTATCGATACCCCGCCACAGTACCGCAGGGCGTAGCGGGCAGTATAGTCATTTTCAACGATCACCCGGTCGGCCAGCCGCAACATGGCTGGCAGTCCAACCGCGTTGCGTCGCTGCTTCCAGGATGAAAGCCAGTTCGGCCGCCTTACTTCGGAAGAAAAGATCGCGTCGTCAAAATCAAAGGCCATGGGAGGCCTGCGCCACCACAACAGCCACCGAACCGGCAGGGGAAAGATGACCTTCTGGACGAAGATCAGATCGGAGGATCTGGCATTCCACCAGGCCTGCAACCCGCAGATCAAGGTGCGGTACGATGCCCAGAGGTAATAGGCCAGCTTGCTCCAGCGGTTGCTGGTGACCAGGATCTGCGACCCGGCGATCCCGCTGTCGGGCAAAACGGTAATCTGCCGGGTGTGAATGCCTTTGCGCTGCAGGTAGGGAAGGTACTGAAACACCCGGGTTCGACTGCTCGCCGCCAACATGCCGTATTGCGTCACGAAGAGCACTTTCATGCTTCAATCAGTTGATTGACCAGGGAGGAATCCAGCGGTTACGCCCGTTGCGCTACTTCTCGGCGGTCGGCAGAGAAACTCTTCACGGCGGCGATGACTCTATTCTGCTGTTCTTCTGTCAGTTGGGGATAGAGTGGCAATGTCAGGATGCGCTCCCACACCGCCTCTGTGACTGGCAGTGGAGCCGAATTGTAAGGTTGGTAAATTGAATACAGGTGACTTGGGTAGAAGTGCACTCCGGATTCGATGCCCCGTGCGGCAAGAAAATCACACAGAGCATCGCGTTCGTTCAGCTGAATCACGGCGGAGTAGCAGGCGTTTCCTGCGTAATCTCTCTGCGCCAGCAGCTCTACGCCGTCCAACTGAGCGAACGCCTCGCGGTAGCGGTCCAGCAACTTTCGGCGCATGGCGTTGCCCTGGTCCAACTTTCCCAATTGCACCAATCCCAGTGAACCGGCGATGTCGTTCATCTGGTATTTGAATCCGAATTCGGTCACGTCGTATTCCCAGGACCGACCGGGCTTCAGGCCGTGGAATCGCTCCCAGGTACCGCGTGATATGCCCATCCACTTCAGGCGTCTCACCCTTTCGGCCACTATGTCGTCGTTGGTCGTCAACATGCCGCCATCGCCTGTGGACAAATTCTTCTTGGACTCGAAGCTGAAGCAGCCTATATCCCCTATACCGCCCAATTTGCGGCCACGATAGCTGCCTCCACAAGCCTGGGCGACGTCTTCGATTACAGCCAGGTCGAATTTGCGGGCGATTTCGATGATGGGATCCATGTCACAGGCATGGCCTCCGTAGTGAACCACCAGAATCGCCCTCGCCTGTTCTGAGATCTTCGCCTCTATTTTGCCGGCGTCCAAATTCAAGGTGTCTTCCTCGATATCGCAAAAAACAGGATAACCGTCGGCGTAACGGATGGCATGATTGCTGGACACAAAGGTCATGGAGGTAGTCAGTACTTCCCTGCCTTCTACACCGGTAACCAGCATCGCCAAATGCAGAGCTGCAGTAGCCGAATTGAGGGCGACGGCGTGTTTCACGCCGACATATTCAGCAAAGCGTATTTCAAATTCATGCACCTTGGGGCCCGTTCCCAACCAGCCCGTTCGAAGCGGCTCGCGCAAAGCCTCGTATTCATCCTGCTCAAACCAGGGTTTAAATATCTGAATGCGCTCTTCCAAGGAATATCTCCAAGTTCAGTTCCTGGGACCTCCTAGAGGCGCCCAATACGCTTTTTCCGCAATACTTCTGAACAAAATCTCCCCATAGGCATGGAGACGCTTCCTTCCTTCTTCCCGGCGTCCTGGCAACAGGAGAAAAAAGTGAGCCCATATCATAATGCGCAACACCATTTCCACCACCGTCAGCAGGCGCAATATGTACAAGTGAGAGAGGCTGAAATGCTTCTGAAATAGATAGAAAAGGCTCTGCTGGCTGACGACGAGTATTCGCCTGAAATCCTTCTGAATACTCCGGCCTTCCAAGTGGAGAATCCGGCTGCGGGGATAGTAGAAAATCTTCCAGCCCGCCTGGCCGATCCGCATGCACCACTCGAGGTCCTCGTAGCACATGAAGATTTTCGGATCCAGAGGCCCGACCTCTTCGACCACCCTCCTGCGCACCATGAAACAGGCCCCCGCCACCCATCCTACAGCCCGGATTTCGCTGTGGTTCCAACGGCCCAATTTAAAGAAGGGGAATAAGTTGTGCAACAATAATTTATTGACGATTTCGGTCCTCAAACTTGGAGCTACGCCGCATGATAACTGCAGCGATCCGTCCTCGTTCAGGAGTTTGGGACCTGCAACCCCGACCTCCGGATGACTTTCCAGAAAGGCGACCAGTTTCGCCACAGAACCTGTCTCCAACCGGGTGTCCGGATTGAGCAGCAGCAGATACTTGCCCCTGGCTTTTTCCAGGGCGAGATTGTTGCCTCTGGCAAAGCCCACATTCTCCCTGGTGACAATGAGGCGGACCAGCGGGAACTCTGCCTCGACCATTGCGACACTGTGGTCTTCAGAGGCATTGTCGACGACCAGAACCTCCCATTCTCCTTTGCTATAATCGTTGTAAACCGAATTTAAACAGTCCTTTAAAAGTTCTTCCGTATTCCAGTTGAGGATGCAGATCGACAGCAAGGGGCATTCGGACTCGAAGGAGCTCATTTCAGGTCCCACCCGCGTAGAAAATGCAGAACGACTGTGCGCAAGGTTTCATCGAAGGAAAAAAGCAAAACGTTGGCGCAAACGATGAAAGAGGCGACAATCCTTGCCCGGGAACCGCCGGCCAGGTATCGATGCAAAAATGCGGCGGCAAAAATTATAAACAGGGGCTCCAGCGGAAGCCGGAACCGGGTCGACCCGTAGAGGACGAAGGTGAAAACGAAGATAGACAGAGCTGAAAAACTGCTCAGCAGCAGGAACCCCCCCTTGCTCCAATAGCGGTAGACACCGGCAAGGAAGAAGGGCAATACCGACATGAACCAGAAATTGTAATCCGGGGTCAGAAAGTACCAGAAGCGCAAAAAGCGCTCACCTGCCAGGCGCAGATAAGCCCCGGGATTGGAGGTTGCGAAATCCACCCCCTGTCGGTACCAGTGGCGGTCGCGCTCCACTTCTCCGGGGATTTCTTCAAAAAATGTCCTTTCGATGCCCCAGCCCCGGTCCTGCCGCCAGTCGGGGTCCGACGCGTTGCTTCCGCCAACGATGAATCCCCCGTGAGTGGAAATGGGAACCCACTCCCCGTGAACCTGATAGTTGCGCCATGTCCAGGGAATTACCACGATCACGAGCGCAAGCGCCACCCAGAAACTTCGGCACAGTGCCCTATGGCGGAACCGCAGGACGGCTGTCATGACAAACGCCGGGAAAAAAATCAAGCCCACCGGTCGGGTCAGGGCTGCCATTCCAATGGCCGCTCCACCGGCCAGATAATTGACTCTGGTTCCCCTGCCGCCTTCCATGGCTCCCACCAGCCGCCAGGCTGCAAGCAATATCCAGAAGGTGAACCAGACCTCGCTCATGACCTCGTTTGCGCTGGCTACCAGCGGACCGTAGAAGGCGGCGCAAAGTCCGGCTGTCGGTGCGATTTGCGGCCGCAACTTTCCAGCCAGCTCGTAAACAAGCACCACCGAGCCCGCGCCCACCAGGGCCTGAGCAACCTTCACGGCCAAGTGGCTATAGCCTGCCAGCTGGTAAATTGAAGCCAGAAAAAAGGGATAGAAAGGCGGGCGCCATGAACGCATCTCGTATCCGAACCAGTTCTGGCGCGCCACAAAACCCTCTCCTCGAAGCAGGTTCAATGCAATCTCGTCGTAGTCGGGAGTGTCCTGAGGAGGGACTTCATGCCCCTGGAGGATATATATGAGGCGTGCGCTGAGCGCCGTGAAAAAAAGAATCCAGGGCCATGGACATCCCTGCGGCCACCTTGCCCTCGCCAGGATCATCGCCCTGGAAATCATACCTTCTCCGCACCCGAAGATTCGAGAACGCGGTCGAAGCACAGGGCCAGGGCCCGGGTCAAATCGCGCCGGTGAAACCGGCGCAGCCTTCTCCCGTCCACGTCCACCTTCAGTGCATCCCTCCGAAAGAGTTCATAGATCTTTACCAGTACCCGACGGATGGCCCGGGAATCGTCTCCTGCCACGTGGAATCCAGCCTTCAATTCCCTGACCATCCTCTCGACCATTCCAGGGCCGCACAGGGCCAGAATTGGACGTCGAGCTCCGAGGTACTCGTAGAACTTGGTCGGCACGTTGGAAGAGGGCCAGTCCCGGACGTGATCCACCAGCAGCAGAACATGTGCCCGCTTCTGCCAGGCAGAAACGACAACGGGCCCTTGTGGTCCTTCGACCTGCACGATCCCGGCCTGTTCCAGGGGAGTTGCAGCCCGGCGCTCGGCGCGGCTGAGGTTGCCCACCAGTACCAGCCGCAGGCGTCGAGCCCAGGCCGGGTCTTCGTCGAGCAGGCCCTGCAGGGCTGTCAGCATCGGCTGCGGCGTGCGCCGTGGATGGCTGGATGAAAAGGAACCTGTATGAACGATGTACAGCGGGTCCTGCCCGGATACGGAGCTGGCCGGACCAACTATCTCGGGCTCAAAGCCATTGGGTATGACTTCCATGGCGCCGGCGGCTTCGGGATAGGTCTGGCGCAAATAAGCCGCACTCACCTCCGTAGCCGCCACCACGGCATTCGCTCCCCGCACCACGGCCCCTTCCAAACGCTGCTCCAATGCCCGGCGGAAGGGCATGGCATACAACCCTGGATCAAGCGGATCGTAGATCCAGGAATCCCGAAAATCCGCTACCCAGGGAAGACCGGTGAGCCTTTTGAGCAGCAAACCCAAAAGGTGGGCACTTGCCGGTGGAAAGGTAGAGTACAGGAGGTGGTGTGGGCGGCTCCGCAAGGCATGCAAGGCGCGCGTCAGGGCAAATGGCAGCCATGTGGCCTGTACATCGGGAATCAGCACCCAGTGCCGCAGACCATTGATCAGTCCTCTGAATACACCCGGGTCGGTGCGCACATAAGATGGAACCTCTCCCGACTTTTCAAAATTGTTGAAGAGTCGGCGGTACAGCTTCAAGGGCTCCCACGCGCGCAGCACCTGGTCGTCCTGCGCTCCTCCAAAGGCAGAGGTCGTCAAAACCCGGGTCCTGTAGCCAAACCGGGGCAGGTAGTGCAGAAATTTGGCAGTGCGTTCAATCCCCGCCGAACGGACCGGCGGATAGTGATAGGCAATGAACAAGACTGTTGGTTGCGTCCTCATTGTGAATCCAGAATCCGGAGTCACTTTAATTATATCCCCTGGTGGCGAGGGGCGTCAATTTCATCAAACAGATGCACTCCGGATATTCTGTGCCTGGCCCCGGCAAAATCAAGGCACCGAGGATGGCGATTGGGGCTGATCCGCCTCCAGCCTTTCCTTTTCTTTCCTCGCCAGGTACCCACTCATGTCTCGATTTATTTTCTCCCCGGGGAAACGGTTGACTAATACTTGCCATATCCATATTATTCTGATTATTCTGAGAAACGCGGCATATCGGAGAATCGTCAATGAAGTTAATGGAAATCCTTTCGCCCAATTCCACCATCGTCGACCTGAAAGGCGAGACCAAGGAAGCCATTATCGAGGAACTGGTCGACGCCCTGGAAGTCGGCAAAGTCATCACCGACAAAGGCAAGGTGCTGAAAGCGGTTCTCGAGCGCGAAAAGGTCATGAGCACAGGCATCGGCGACGGCATCGCAATACCTCACGGCAAGTCCGATGCAGTGATCCGTTTAGCCGCTGCTCTGGGAACCCAGAGGAGAGGGGTTGAATTCGAAGCCCTGGACGGGGAGGCCGCCTACGTCTTCTTCCTTCTCGTTTCCCCTGCCAATATTTCGGGACCTCACATCAAAGCCCTCGCACGGATCTCGCGTCTACTTAAAAACGACGATTTCAAAAAGAGACTGATCGCTTCTTCCACTGCCGAAGAGGTGATCAGTGCCATCGAAATGGAAGAAAAGAAACACCCTTCTTCCTAGTGCCCCGTCGCAGAGATAGGTTGACGCAATTGGGCCGCCGAGGCGCCCGGCTCACAAGGCGCCTGAGCGAGTCGTACCAGTGGTGTACGGCGAGTGAAGGCAACGCCGTGAGCCGGGATGGATCGGCGGAAAAATGGCGACATATTTCTGCGGGGGTAAACTAGTGCCCCGGGATCCTCGTACGAACCCCAAAAAGCCTCGTCTGGACCTTGCAATTTCTCAATCCCGCCCTCCTTGTGGGCTTGGTAGCCGCGGCCATTCCCCTCGCCATTCACCTCCTCAATCGCGGCCGCACTCCTCCTCGGCCATTCAGCAACCTCGCTTTTCTCAGGCGGCTGCATCAGAGCCGCATGCGCCGCATGCGCATGCGTCAATGGCTGGTCCTCTTTCTGCGCACACTCGCCATCCTTCTGATCGTGTGTGCCTTTGCGCGACCCGTCTACCAAAGCGGAAACGACGGCTGGTTGGGCAGTTCGCCGCCCACTGCGGCCGTGGTGCTCCTGGACCATTCCTACAGCACCCGCTACAACCTGCCCGGGGGACGCATATTCGACCAACTGCAACACCAGGCGCTTGCCTTGTTGGACCTGTTCGATCCTCGAGACGAAATTGTGTTCATCCCTTTTGCCATCGAGGCAACTCCCCTTGAGGATATCGTCGATCTTCAGCACCTCAAGGAGCGGGTGCGTGGATTGGTCCCGGGGGAGGGATCCACCAATATAGCCGCTGCCCTTCACGCCGCCGAGCAACAGCTCGCAGGCAGGGAGGCCATGAACCGCGAAGTCTTTCTCTTCA
This sequence comes from Candidatus Latescibacterota bacterium, assembly GCA_965208105.1. Taxonomy (GTDB): domain Bacteria; phylum Latescibacterota; class UBA2968; order UBA8231; family UBA8231. The sequence continues at coordinate 3,225,314 of OZ242318.1, read as the reverse complement.
CCGACCTGGCAGCGTACGCCTGGTCAGAAGTGGAAGATCGGGGGCAATGGCTTCCCGAGGTTCCCATTTACTTCATTGCCCCGGAGGAGGAAGCACGAGACAACATCCACGTCGACGCCGTCCGCGTCCTCAGCTGGATGCCGGCACCGGGTAAAAAGCTCGCCGTTCAGGTCGGCCTGACCAACGGGGCAAAGCGGCCGGCCGCCGGCGTTGCTCTCGACCTCTACCTTGCCGACGAGCGGGTGCGCCACGGTGAAGTGAATTTGGACTCCGGAGAAGAGGCGGAGGTCGAGTTCATCATTACGCCTCCGCGAGAAGGCCGCCTGACCGCCCACGTCGAAGCCGAGGATGACGAGCTCAGGCTGGACAACAGGCGCTTCTTCGCCCTGGAAATACCGTCCGTGATCCGGGTTCTCCTACTCGGCGGCAAACCTGCCGACACCTACTATCCACGCCAGGCCCTCAATTCGGTTGCCCTCGTGGATCCCGTTCTCGAGATAGAAAGCGCTCTCTTCGCTGATCTGAACGAAAAATCGCTGGAAGGCGTCCACGTCCTCCTGCTGTGCAATCTGGAGCGACTCAACGCCGACCAGACCCGGTCCCTCCACAACTTTGTGGCCGCGGGAGGCGGCCTTGTAGTGTTCCCCTCCACCCAGGCCGATCTGAATTTCTTCAACAGGGACCTGTTGCCCGGTCTGCTGCCGGCCTATTTCAAGGGGATCACAGGCGACAGTGAAGACGAGACGAGCTTCCAGCTTATCGACAGGGACAGACCGCATCACTCCGTCTTTCATGACCTGTTGACGGACGTGGCCCAGGATCAACCGCGCTTCTACGAATCCTTCGATTTGGCCCCGACCAGCAGTCTGCAGCCCTTTGCATACTTCGAGGATGGCCACCTGGCACTTGCCCAGGGCTGGAAGGAACTCGGGCGCACGATCCTGTTCGCCGCACCACTCTCCCTTCAATGGAACGATCTTCCATTGAAGGGAATCTTCGTCCCCCTCCTCCACCGCCTCGTCCGCTACCTCAGCCTCTCTCCGGATCACCGCAATTCCTATACAGTGGGCCAATCCGTTTACCGCCAGCTGGAGGGCATCGCGTTCGAATCTGCCGTGCAGGCAGAAACCCCCTCGGGCAGGCGCGTATTTATCGAGCCTGAACTAGTCAAAGGACGCTACCACTGGAAGATTCCGCAGGTTGGTGAGTCGGGCTTGTGGCGCCTTTGGGCGGGGGGAAAGCAGGTCGACAGCTTCCCGGTAAACGTCGATATCCGGGAATCAGCGCTTGCGCCGGTCGGCCAACCGCGTCTGGACGAGATCTTCGGACCGCACCGAACCCGGTTCATCCATACCCGGGAAGAGCTGGCCGCCAAGGTCCTCGGCAACCGTTACGGCCGAGAGCTCTGGCGCGAGTTCCTCGCACTTGCACTGGCCGTGCTCCTGATGGAACTGTGGATTGCCCGCGCCCCTCGCGACATTTCTGCGGCGGAGGATGCCGCAACTTCCTAGTGCGTATTCAAGCCTACGAACGAGGCCGTAGAAGCGGCCGGCTCGCCTCCGGCGCCGGATGACAGGTCGGTCCACCTGGTTGCTCACTCGTCCTGGCATGACCCCTGAAGCTCGTCCAGCTTCCGCAGTGCTTCGAAAGTGTAGATCCCCGTATCGTGGCCATCCGCCCAGGTGATGCGCAGGCCATAGCGCCCCACATAGTCGTACTTCCGCGCCGTGGCGGTAGCTGTAGAGGCGACTCCGTCGATCAGGTTCAGGCCCTCATCCCGGGATTGCTGCAACCCGATTTCCGATCGCGCCTCCCTGCACACGGCGCAAGGACAGTCCCTGCGCAGTTGCTCGAGGGCAAACCGGCTCTCGTGGCCGTCCTGCCAATGGATGACCAGCCGTCCTTCTTTCTCCCTCAACTCAACACTGGCGACTCGTTTCCTTTTCCGCTCCATGCCGGAATCTCAATGGGGCATGCCCACGGCGCGGGCGCTGACCTCGTAGGGATGGGCCTCGGTAATCTCAACTTCCACGAACTTTCCAGCCTCGGCCTTTCCACCTGCAATCACGACCTGTCCGTCGATTTCGGGAGCGTCCCGTTCCATCCGGCCGTAGCTGACTCCCTCGTCTTCGTCGTTCTCGTCCACCAGGACAACCTGCCTCGTACCGATCAACTCGGCGTTAATCTGTGCTGAAATCTCCTCGTGCAGTTGTGTGAGCCGGCGGTAGCGCTCCTCTTTGACCTCCTCGGGGACTTCCCCATCCAACTCCGAAGCGGAGGTTCCTTCCTCGGGTGAGTAGAGGAAGCCGGTGACGTAATCAAAGCGGGTTGCCTCGACAAACTCCAGCAACTCCTCGAACTGCTCCTCGGTCTCGCCCGGGAACCCCATGATGAAGGATGAACGCAGCCCGACCGCGGGGAGGCGCGAACGCAGGCGTTCGAGGAGATGCAGGGTCTTCCTCTTTGTGGTCGCCCGCTTCATTCGCCGCAGCACCGGGTCGGAGATGTGCTGTAGAGGCATGTCCACGTAGGCGCATATCTTTTCGTTCGAGGCATAGATGTCGATCATCTCCTCGGTCCAGAAAGCGGGATAGGTATACATCAGGCGGATCCACTCGATTCCATCGATTTCGGAAAGTTCCTGCATCAGCGCTACCAGCCTGGAACGGCCATAGAGGTCCGCCCCATAGCGCACCGAATCCTGCGACACCAGCACCAGCTCGCGCACGCCGGACCCTGCCAGGTTTCGCGCCTCTTCTACGAGCTTTTCCACGGGCTCGCTGCGGTGTGGACCTTTGATCAAGGGGATTGCGCAAAAGGCGCACTGGTGATCGCAGCCGTCGGAAATGCGCAAATAGGCCCAGTGGCGCGGAGTCAGTGGGACCCTTGGAGCACTCTCGATATAGCGCTGGCGGGAATTGCCCAGAAGGCGGTCCACATGGCCGACAATTCCGCTTTCCTCCTCGATAGTGAGAATCTGGTCGGCTTCAACCAGTTCGCTCTTCAGTTCCTTTTCGTAGCGCTCGGCCAGGCAGCCGGTCACGATTACGCCTTCGCACCGTCCTTCTTCCTTGAGCTGATGCGCCGCCATGACCGCCTCGATCGACTCCTCCTTGGCCGGTCCGATGAAGCCACAGGTATTCACCACCACCACCTCCGCCTCTCCTGGATCGGCAACGATCTCGTACGCATTGCCCCGCAAAAGCCCCAGCATCCTCTCGGAATCCACCATGTTTTTCGGACAACCGAGGCTGATCAAATGTACCTTTTTGGAATCCATTCTTGACATCTTCCAAGTTCCTGCGCCCAAGCGCCGAAAGGCCGGCCAGTCCCCTTCTGCTCGGCCGAAGATTCCCTTCCAGTCTCCAGCTGCTTACCCGTAGTTGCGCTTTACGTACTCTACCCCTGCTCTCACCACCTCCTCTTCCACCCCATCCACGATCTCCACCTCGCCTATCCGACGGGCAAGCACAAACCTCGACCTGCCATCCAGGCGCTTTTTATCCGCCCTCGTACGCGCCAGAATTCGGTCGGTGGACACACCGGCCAATCCCCCTGGCACTCCCATGCGTTCCAGCAAAGCATCCTGCCGACGCCGCTCAGCCCCCGGCCACAACCCCTTCCTCAGCGCGATCTCGCCTGCCCCGATCATGCCGAGGATCACCGCTTCCCCGTGCCGGTAGCGCTTATATTCCGTGGCTGCTTCGATGGCCTGGCCGATTGTGTGGCCATAGTTGAGAATCGCCCGCAATCCGCCCTCCTTCTCATCCGCCTCGACGACTCCCACCTTGATCTCCACATTCCGGGCAATCAACCAGTCCAGCATTTCCGGCCGGAGCTCCATGGCCAGGGCTTCGTCCAGATGCTCCTCCATGAATGCAAAGAGTTCCTCGTCGCGAATCATTCCGTGCTTGACAACCTCTGCCAGGCCGGCAACCACTTCGCGCTGCGGCAGGGTTTTAAGTACCTGGGTGTCAATGTAAACCAATCGCGGCTGGTGAAAAGCGCCGATGAGGTTCTTTCCCAGGCGATGATTCACCGCGGTCTTGCCCCCGATGCTGGCATCCACCTGTGCCACGATCGATGTCGGGACCTGGACATATTCAATGCCGCGCAGAAAGGTCGCCGCCACGAACCCCGCCAGGTCCCCCACCACTCCGCCGCCCAGAGCCAATACCCATGCACCGCGGTCGAGTTCGGCGTCAATCATTGGAGCGAATACCTGTGAATCGGCGGCCTCCAGGCTCTTTGCCGTCTCCCCTCCCGAAAACACCACATCCAGCACCTTGTAGCCGGTCTCCTCGAGGCTTGAGACGACCGGTCGCAAATAGCATTCGGCTACCGCTTCGTCGCTGATCACGGCCACGCGAGATCCCAGGTCGAGCTCCCTGCAATGCCTGCCCAGCCGTGGCAGGATCCCGGACCCGACGCGGACGGAATACCCTCGTTCCTCAAGTCCTACGTCTATGCAATGCACACCACTGCTCCGCCAGTTCGATAATTTCCTCCGCAGTCGCCTCGGGGGCCTGCTCGTTGTCGGTCCAGACCTCGAGGTCGGCGCGGTCATAGAACCGCGCCCGGTCCGCCAGCATGTCCCGGACCCTGGCGCGCTTCTCCTCCTGATTCAATCCGGCGAGGAGAGGCCGGTCATCGCGCCGGCCGACCCGTTCGAGAATGGTCTCGACATCCGCCTTCAAGGCCACCACCACTCCCGCCTTGCGGATGAGATGCCAGTTGCGTTCCTCGGTCAAGGCTCCTCCACCCAGGGCGATCACGGCGTCGCTGCGCCCTGCCGCCAATGCCACGCACTCGTGTTCCACCTGGCGGAACTCCGCCTCTCCCGAGGCGTCGAAGATTTCCGCTATGGTTCTGCCCGTGCGCGCTTCTATCATTCGATCAGTGTCTATGAAATCCCACCCCAGATGTGCCGCCAGCGTCCTCCCGACGCGGCTCTTCCCCGTCCCCATGAATCCAGTCAAAAAGATGGGCCCTTTTACCACCATGCCGCCCTTCACCCCCATGTTACATTTCAACCGGCGCCTGCATGCCCAGCAGGGAAAGCCCGGTTCGCAACACCTGGCTCACGCATCCGACCAGCAAGACGCGCGCCTCGACCAGGGCGGAGTCTTCCCCGCTCAAAACGGGCAACTCATTGTAGAACTTGTTGGCGATCGCTGCCAATTCGAGCAGATAGGTCGATAGCAGCGAAGGCTCGTTTCCCCCGCATGCCAATTCCAGGCAGCCGGGAAACTGCGCCAGCTTCCGCGCCACCCGCATCTCTGCTTCCTCTCCCAAAACCCCGAGGTCGGCCGCCGGGTCCGGGTCTCTGCCGAATTTGCGCAGAATACTGCAGAAGCGCGCATGGGTGTACTGGAGATAGGGGCCGGTCTCTCCATCGAAATTGAGCACGTCATTCCAGTCGAAGACCACGTCCCGGGTCCTGCGCGAATCCAAATCAGCGAAAACCAACGCGCCGACGCCCACCTGTTGAGCTACTCCGGCCCTTTCGCTCAGACCCGGGTTTTTCTCCTCGATCGTCCTTCCCACAAGCTCAACCGCCTCGTTGAGGACATCCTCCAGAAAAACCATGTTGCCCTTGCGGGTGGACATTTTCTCCCCCTTGAAACTCATCATCCCGAAAGGGGCGTGCTCGCAGCGGTCGATCCAATCCTTGCCCAGCAACTCGACTGCCTTGAACAGCTGGCGGAAATGAAGATTCTGCCTGACATCGGTCACGTAGACCATCTTGTCGAAGCTGTACCTTTCCTGCCTGTAGAACAAGGCAGCCAGGTCGCGGCTGTGGTAGGTACTCGTCCCTCTGCTGGTGCGCAAGATGCACGGCGGCATGTCCCATTCCTGCAGGTCGACGATAAGCGCCCCCTCGCTCTCCCTGGCCAGTCCCGCAGCCTCGAACTGGCCGATGACATCGTCGATCCTCTCGGCAAAGAAGCTTTCTCCCAGGGTTGCATCGAAGCGCACTCCGAGAATTTCATAGATGCGCTCCGCTTCTCTGAGGCTTTCCTCCACGAAGAAGCGCCAAGTGGCCTGCACCTCCGCGTTGCCCGCTTCGAGCTCGCGCACGCACTGCCTGGCCTCTTCCTGCAGTCCCGGTTTCTTCTCCAACTCCTCGTTGAAGCGGGTGTAGAGGGCCAGAAACTGGGCAAGCGGATTGGCCTTCACCTCCTCCGGATCCGCCCATCTCCGGTAAGCGGCCAACAACTGGCCGAAGTTTCCTCCCCAGTCACCCAGGTGATTGATCCCCACGCAATTCCAACCCAGAAAAGCATGTAGCTTGTAAATGGAATGGCCAATGGCCGTGGAACGCAGATGGGCGATGCTGAACTGCTTGGCCAGATTGGGGGAGGAAAAGTCAATGACCAGGGTTTTTCCCCTCCCCTGCCCGCTGCTCCCATAAGCTTCCCCATGTTCGAGGACCTTCCTCAAGGTATGGGAAATGAAAGGGCCCCGTTCCAGGATGAAGTTCAGATAGGGGCCGACCGCCTCGACCCTCTCAATTCCATCCCCGGGCTCAACCTTGGCTGCCAGGTCCGAGGCAATTTTCGCCGGATTCGCCCGCAACTGCTTGGCCAGCGCAAAACAAACCAGGGCATAGTCTCCCATATCCTCCCTCGGAGGAACGCTCAGGGAGCTGCGCACCTGCTCATCGCCCAGTCCAGAGGCTTTAACGATTCTGCCTACGATTTCATCCACAAACAGATTCATCTCATCCGGAAACCCGACGCAGCCTGCCGCGCGATCGGCAGAGTGGCCGGGCCCTCATCCAATTCCTTCTTCAATTTCTACACTGGCGGCCGTCCAAAGACCTGTTGAGCCACCTCCATCATCACCTCGACGGGCGGCTTCTTTCCCGTCCAGATCTCGAATGAGCGAGCCCCTTGATACACCAGCATCCCCAGGCCGTTCAGCGCCCTCCCCCGCGCTGCCTCCGCCTCTTCCATCAACCGGGTGCGCAATGGATTGTAGACGATATCCAGCACCACCATCCCGGGGTGCATAGATCCACGACCCACCAGAGGCGGGACACCTTCGTGCGGATGCATTCCCACCGATGTCGAGTTGATCAGCAGTCCCGCATCCCGAACGCGCGCCTGCCGGCCTCGCTCCAGCGACCCTATCCGGACTCTCCGGCCTCCCGGGTCCAGATCGCAGGCCAATCCTTCCGCCTTTTCAACCGTGCGGTTGAGCACCAGGACCTCCTCCACCTCCTTCTGCCGCAGCAGGCCGTATAAAATTGCCCGCGCCGCTCCCCCCGCTCCCAGCAGCACGACCAGCGGAGGCAGCTCTTCCAGGCCCGCCTGCCGCCTCAGACTTTCCATGACCCCGAAGGCGTCGGTATTGTAGCCCTTGAGGCGGCCATCGCGGTTGTCGATCGTGTTTACCGCGCCGATGGCGCGCGCCTCCGGCGAGATTTCGTCGAGCCACTCCATCGCGCCCTGCTTGTGCGGCACGGTCACATTCAGGCCCCTGACTTGCAGGGCGCGCATCCCGGCCATGGCTTCCCCGAGGAATTCGGGAAGCACGTGGAAAGCCAGATACACGGAATCCACTGCCAGGGCCTTGAGCGCCGCATTGTGCATGGCAGGGGAGAAAGTATGCTCCACCGGGTGTCCAATGACACCGAGAACCTGGGTCCTGCCTGAAATCAACTGAGCAAATCCTCGATGAACTGGTCGACAACCTCCAGGCTCTCGCGCCAGGAAAGGTCGTAGAGTTGGCGGACCAGCACCAGGACCGCGCAGAACAGCCCGACGAGGATGAGCAGCAGTCTGAAAAACCCTCTCACCGTCGCTCCTCCTTCAGCGAGTCGATCACGTCGAAGAACCCGGGATGGATTTCTTCCATGCAATTCGTTCCTTCGAGGACCATCTCGTTTTCGGCGAGTAAACCCGCCACTGTGAAAGCCTGTGCCAACCCCGGGTCTTCCCGGCAGTCGACCTTGACCCCCCGCAGCGGAGCCCCTCCCTTGATTACGAGACCTTCGGAGAACTCTCCGACCCTGGCATTGATCTGCCGCAACAGGTCCGCCAGGTAAGCCACTTGGTCGTAGTCTCCCTTGCGTAGGGCTTCGATATCCCGGATGACGAATTCTCCCCTGGACTGGGTCGCCAGAACGGCCAGAAGCGCCACCTGATCCGAAACTTTTTCCATGCGCCCGGCAGCCACCCGGGTCGATTTCAATTCCCCGTAGCGTGCGAGCAGGTTCGCCGTGCCGTCTCCATTCTCCTGCAGCTCCAGTTGCCCCCCGAGCTGGCGCAGAAGGTCCAGAAAGGCCCGCTTGTGGGCACGCAGAGCCACCCGCCGGACCTTCAACTGCGAATCTTTCAGCACCAGGGCTGCAGCAAGCAGTGGATATGTCAGATCCAGATCGCCGCCAAACTGCACCGAAAGGGGCTGGATAGCCTGGTCCCCCTCGACGGACAGCAGGTACATCCCCGTCCCGCTCTCCCTTTGCCGGCCTACTGCGACCTTGCGTGCGCTCAGCAGGGGAAGGGCCGGATCGCGATTCTTCCGGGACTCCGGCAGAGTCGTAACCCCCCGGGCGCGAAGACCGGCGACCAGGACCCCAAGCTTGAGGGCAGGATCCGGATCCACAGCCCCGCACCTGATCCCCACCAGTTCCCCGGCGCCGCCCACGACAAAGACTCCCCCACCTTCAGAGGCGCCCATTGCACCCATGGGGCGCAGCAGTTCGAGCAACTCGCGGCAGCTCTCCCACCTGTGCTTCAGCCTGACCCGGGATGAAGAACCCTGAACTGCCAGCAGAGCCACGAGCAACAGGGCCGCATCTCCCCAATCATCCAGCTCCAGCAACTGATCGGAGAAGCCGAATCCCTGCAGCCCTTCTCCATGAATTTCCAGCACGTCCCCGCGCTGTTCTATCCCGACGCCAAGCTGGCGCAGAACTCTCACGACTGGAGCGACGCCCGGCGGAGCATTGCGGACCTGGCTCTTGCCCTCGGCTGCCGCCGCCAGCACCAGCGCCTGCGCCGCCGGCTCCACCTCCCCCGGCACCACCACCTCGCCGGCGATTCTGCGCGCTGGCCGTATAGTCCGCGCCATATTCTACCCCTCGTCCGAAAGAATCACTCCTTCACTCAAGGCCTTCGCGCCTGATACCCCAGGCCCGACAGAATCTCCATTGCCCGCTCGCAGGCATCTTCCGAATCGAATCCCAGACGTATCGTCCCGCCCTCGCCCTCGCGCACCTTCATGACCTCGATGTCGTTGATATTGATCCGCTCTCCAGCCAGGGCCGCGGCTATTTCGGCGATGACTCCCTGCTTGTCCTCGGCAACTACGAGAATTTCGAACAGGGTGTGAATAAACCCCTTGGCGTCCCTCGGGATTTTCGCCCGGATTTCCCTGGCATAGGAAAAGTCCCGCTGCAGGCTCTCCTCTTCGATGCGGTCGCGGACGTCCTCGAGCACTGCTATGTAGCGGTCGATCATCGCCCGGATCTGGTCCGCGTTGGTGCGGCAGATGTCCCTCCACATGGGCGCGTAGGAACTCGAAGCAATGCGCGTCAGATCGCGGAATCCCCCTGCGGCCAGGGGCAGGAAAAACCCATCCTCCTCGTTCATTTCGCCCACCATCTCAACAAGGGAGGTAGCCATTATCTGGGGAAGGTGACTGATGGCGGCCACTACCTGATCGTGGGTATCTGCAGACAGTTCGAGCACCCGGGCTCCCACCTGCTCCAGCAGCTCGACAAAGGCAGTGAAGTGCCCGCGGGGCACGTTCGAGGCGGCGGTGAGGATGTAGATGGCGTTCTGGAACAAGAAGGGGTCTGCGGCGCTCACTCCGGCCTTTTCAGATCCGGCCATCGGATGTCCGCCAATGAAGTAGAGATCTCTCCGCAGGCTGGACGCGGCCTTGGCCATTATGCTGCGCTTCGTGCTGCCCACATCCGTGACCAGGGTCCCCGGATCTGCGCAGCGCCCTACCTCCTCGAACAGTCGGAGAATGCGCTGAATCGGCGTGCAGATGAAGATCAGGTCGGCGCCCGAAAGAGCGAGCTCCATTTCATCATAGCTCCATCCCGCGTCGATGACGCCGAGTTCGAGGGCCTGCTCTATGGTCTCCGGTCGGCTGACGCCCACCACGTCCCCGGAGTATCCCGCGCGCTTCAGGCCGAGCCCCATGGAGCCGCCAATCAGCCCCACGCCTATGATCGCGATGCGCTTAAAGAAGGTTTGCCTCCTCCTGCTTTTCCTCCAGCTCTCGGGCCTCCTGGATGATGTGCTTGAAAATTGCAATCAGAGTTTGGCTTCTGATTGGCCCCTGGTTGTAATCGACTACCCCGTGCAGCACAGCCTTTTCCCGATCGGGATCGAGTATCTGCTGACCGCGGCCGCGTTTGATTTTGCCAATTTCCTCGGCATAGCTCAGGCGCTTGTTGAGGAGGTCCACAACAATTTGATCCACCATGTCAATGCGCGCCCGCCAGTCGCTCAGATCCATCTTTCGCTCCTCTACCTAAGGCCCATGGCTCGACGCACCCGGTCCATGGTCTGATCCACGATCGGCCGCAACTTTTCCACGTTCTGCTGCAGCAAGCCATCGATGTACGAGGGGTCTTCCGTCACCTCCCTGTAGCGCGCCTGCAGAGGTTCGAGGTCCGCAATGACCAGATCCGCAAGTTCGCCCTTCAAGTCACCGTAGCCCTTGCCCTCGAAGTGCGCTTCGATTTCCTCCGCGCTTTTTTCTGCGAGTACCCGGTAGATGGTCAGAAGGTTGAAGACGCCAGGCCGACCGGGGTCGAATTCGATGTCCCGCTGCGAGTCCGTCACCGCCCGCGAAAGCTTCTTGCGGATGAGGTCCGGTCCGTCCAGAAGCCCTATCCGGTGGTACTGGTTGCCTTCCGATTTGGACATTTTTCTGGTCGGATCGTCCAGTCCCATGACCCGTGCTCCAACCGGCGGAATCACGGGCTCCGGAATGGTGAAGACATCCCCGAAGAGATGGTTGAAACGCTGTGCGATATCGCGCGCCAGCTCCACGTGCTGCTTCTGGTCGTCTCCCACGGGCACGCCATGGGCCTGATAGAGAAGTATGTCCGCCGCCATCAGGGTCGGATAGGTGAAGAGCCCGGCGCCGACATTTCCTCGCCGACCTTCCGACCTTTCCTTGAACTGGGTCATGCGCTGTAACCAGCCCATGGGAGTCAGGCAGGTCAGCAGCCATGCCAACTCGGTGTGCTCGTGGACATGAGACTGCACAAAGATGAAGCAGCGCTGCGGATCGAGCCCTGCCGCCAGATATATGCCCACGGCTTCGCGAACACCTCTCTTCAAATCGCCCGGGTCGTAAGGAACCGTGATTGCATGCTGGTCCACCACGCAGAAGATGTTCTCGAACTTGTCCTGATCATGCACCCAGTTGCGGATGGCTCCGAGGTAGTTGCCCAGGTGCAGAGAACCGGAAGGTTGAATTCCGGAGAATACGCGCTTTTTTCCCATCTCCTCTTCTTCTTTGGCGGCCAGTGCGGCAAGTGACGAGGGGCAGAGCACTGCCGGCAGCGTATCTAACTTGCCAGCAGTTCCCTCACCTTTGCCCCGATATCTTCCTCAGCCATCAACGATTCGCCGACCAGCATCGCGTTGACTCCTGCATCCTGCAGGCTCTCGACGTCCTCGCGCCGACCGATTCCGCTCTCGCTTACGGTGGTAATGTCTCCGGGGATTCGTGGAAGCAGTTCGAAGGTAGTCTCCAGGTTGGTCTCGAAGGTCCTCAAGTCCCGGTTGTTGATCCCCACCAGGCGGGACTGCGCCTGAAGGGCACATCTCAATTCTCCTGCCGTGTGCACCTCCACCAGCACCGCCAAACCCAGGTCCCCTCCCAGTCCGGCGAAATCCTCCAACTGCCCCCCGTCCATCAATGCGGCGATAAGCAGAACGGCGTCGGCGCCGATGAGCCGCGACTCGTAGATCTGGTAGGGATCGACGGTGAAATCCTTGCGCAGGACAGGAAGACCGGAAACCCGGCGAGCGGCTTGAAGGTGGGCGATGTTTCCCTGAAAATACACCTCGTCGGTCAACACCGAAAGCGCCCGTGCCCCGTTCTCGGCGTAGATGCCGGCGATTCGCTCCGGTTCGAAATCGGGACGGATTACCCCCCTGGAAGGAGAAGCCTTCTTGAGCTCGGCAATCAGGGCTATTCCATCACCCTGGAGAGCTCCTGCAAAATCTGCCGGTTCGGGGGTGTCGCGGGCGGCGCTGCGCACCTCTTCCAATGTCCGCAGGCGCTTTGCATGTTCCAGGAACTCCAGCTTGCAGGCGGAAATCTCCTCGAGGATATTGGCGGCGTTCAACTATTGCTTACCCCTTTCAGCTTCTCGAGGGCTTCCCGCGCCCTGCCCGAGGAAATCGCGGATCGCGCCCGGTCGACCCCTTCCTCCAGGCTGGACGCCAGGCCACCGGCCGCGATGGCTGCGGCTGCGTTCATCAACACCACATCACTGCGGGGTCCTTTCCCTCCATCGAGCACCTCCAGCAGGATCCCCGCGTTCTCCTCCGCATTGCCTCCCTTCAGCTCCTCCACTCCGGCTTCATCGAAACCCAAATCCCCGGGCCTGATCTCGTAGGTTTCGATGCTTCCAGCGTTCAGCTCGGCGACCCGGGTCATGCCGGTCAGGGTAATCTCGTCCAAACCGTCGCTGCCATGGACTACGAAGGCGCGTTCCGAGCCCAGTTCATGCAGCACCCCGGCCAGCTTCCCGGTCAGATCGCCGTCGTAAACACCGATCAACTGCCTCCTGGCACCGGCGGGATTGGTCAGCGGCCCGAGGGCATTGAAAACCGTGCGCGCACCGATCTCGCGGCGGGGACCGATTGCGTGCTTCATTGCGCCATGGAGCAGCGGTGCAAACAGAAAGCCGATGCCCGCCTCGTCGAGGCATTTCCCCACCTTGTCGGGGCTGATTTCTATATTGACCCCCAGGGCCTGAAGCACGTCCGCCGAACCGCACTGGCTCGACATGGCGCGGTTGCCGTGCTTGGCCACGCACAACCCGGCTCCGGCTGCAACGAAAGCGACGGTCGTCGAAATGTTGAAGGTACCGGAACCGTCACCTCCCGTGCCGCAAGTGTCGATCACCGGGTCCCTGCTTGTCTGGACGCGGGTAGCCTTCTCCCGCATCGCCTGGGCGCAGCCGGCGATTTCGTCCACGCTCTCTCCCTTGCAGCGCAAGGCGACCAGAAAGGCCCCGATCTGGGCATCGGTAGCTCCGCCGCTCATGATCTGGTCCATCACCCCGCGAGCTTCTTCGCGGGTCAGACCGCGTCCACCGACGAGTTTTTGTATGGCTTCCTGTATCATCCTCTGCCCTTTGCTCTGGAAGGTGTCCTTATTCCCGCAGGAAATTGCTCAAAAGGTCTTTGCCCTGGGTCGTGAGAATCGATTCCGGGTGAAATTGCACCCCTTCGACGGCGTACTTCCTGTGGCGCAACCCCATTACGATTCCGTCTTCGGTCTCGGCGGAAATCTCGAGACAATCCGGAACCGTTTCGCGCTCCACCATCAGTGAGTGATAGCAGGTGGCGACCAGTGGATTGTCCAGTCCCTCATAGATGGTGCGGCCATCGTGGTAGATCTCCGCGGTCTTTCCGTGCACGACACGAGGAGCCCGCGCCACCACTCCGCCGAAAGCTTGTCCGATTGCCTGGTGGCCCAGGCAAACCCCGAGCAGGGGAATCCCCGGGGCGAAACGGCGGACAACCTCCAGGGAGATGCCCGCCTGGTCGGGCGTGGAAGGCCCCGGAGATATGACGATTTTCTCCGGGGCCAGGGCCTCGATCTCCTCGATGGAAAGCTCATCGTTCTGATACACGAGGACCTGGGCGCCAAGGATTTGGAGATATTGGGTCAAATTGTAGGTAAACGAATCGTAATTATCAAGTACCAAGATCACTTGTCTGCCCCTGGTGAACGAAGGATCCGATCCTGATGTGCCTCGCCCAGGTCCCACCATGGTTCCGCTAGTGTCCCGTCGCAGAGATAGGTTGACGAAATTGGGCCGCCGAGGCGCCCGGCTCACAAGGCGCCTGAGCGAGTCGTACCAGTGGTGTACGGCGAGTGAAGGCAACGCCGTGAGCCGGGATGGATCGGCGGAATAATGGCGACATATCTCTGCTACGGGACACTGATATGTATTGACGGTTGTCAACCCCCTCCGGGGTGGTCGTTTCGGGTGTTATCTTTGCATGAGTTTGTTCGGGAACAGAAGGGACGCTGTAGCGACGGTTGATCCGACTGATATTCGCGGGTTGGTTACCGCCTGTCCTGGGTGCGTCGCGGAGCGGCCTCAATCTAGAGTCGAGGGTCAGCCTGATAGGCGCCTCATAGTGTCTTCGAGGATTCTCCTGACCGGTCCCTTCTGTCCCGTTTCGATTTACATGAGCAAAGGTCCTATGCCGGCTTCTGAGACGATGAGCTTATCAGGCGGCGATCCGAGGCCTCCTGGCCACGAGGCGGCCGGGGCGTTTCTGCTCCCAGGCGATGGCCCAGATGAAACCCAAAAGCTCCCGCGCGATCGCGGTGCAGACTTTGTTTTTCGGCATCCCTCGCCCACTCAGCCGTCGATAGCGCCCACACAGGCGTTTCTGTGCCTTCCAGGCGATGGCCTGTATGGGGGGTGCGGTCTGTTCGGCGCGTCGTTGCAAGGCGGCCGTCTTGCGGGCGGGAAAGCGATAGCACCAGGCGGCTTCCACCAGCACGCGCCGCACGTGGGCGTTGCCCGCCTTGGTGATCGCCCCTCGCTTTTGGCGGGAGCCGCTGGAATGCTCGCTGGGGACCAGACCGACGAAGGCCATCAGTTGGCGCGGCGAGTCAAAGCGGGTGAGGTCCCCCAACTCGGCCAGGGTCGTAACCGCGGTGAGCGTGTCTACCCCGCGCAGCGCCCTCATAGCCCGCGTCTCCCCTTCCAAAGACCATCCCTCCAGCGCCTGCTGCAGGGCCTGGTCCAACCCCTGGATCCGACCTTGGGCTTCCTGTACCGCGTCCACGTATTCCTGAAAGACGATCTGCTGGGCCGGATGATCGAAGCGCTGGGTCTGCAGCCAGCGAAAGTGGGCTTGGGTCCAGCGACTGCGCCCGGAGTAGATCCGGCCGTGGCGCTGCAAGAAGCTGTTCAGCCGCTGGCGCACGCGGCGCTCGGCGTGCTTGAAGTCTTCCCGGCAGCGCTCCAGATCGCGCATCGCCTCCTGCGCTTCGTCGGGCACCCACACGGGGGTCAACTCGCCGTGTTGGAAAAGCCGCACCAGAGACACAGCATCGCGGCGGTCGGTCTTGATGCGGTCGCCCGGCCGACGCGGGATCAGCGAGGGCGCCACCACCGTGCAGGCGTGCCCCAGGGCTGTGAGCTGACGGTAGACGCCGTAGCCGCAGGGTCCGGCCTCGTAGCAAAACCGCAACGAGGTCCCACCACGGGCCAGTTGGCCCGCCAGCTTGGACAACGCGGCGCCCGTAGACGGTATCGTTCCATACAGGTCTGGCCCTTTTCGGCCTTCACCGGCCAGGGCGACGGTGATCGAATCTTTATGTATGTCCAAGGCGACGAATTTCGTAGATTTACGCATGGCCTCCTCCTTCTCGCTGGGGATAGGTCTTTGGGTGAACTCCGTTTTCCCAAAGATAACCCCCGACAACCGAGTCGGAGGAGGTCTTTCATATCTCCGTCAATACATAAGGTCTAGGTCAATTGGGCCATGACCTGGGCGATGAGGCGCAGCCCCAGATCGTCCTTCAAGGTCAGAATCGACTCGGGGTGAAACTGCACGGCGGCGGCTGGATACTCCCGGTGCTGCACGGCCATGATCACGCCGTCTTCGCTGCGGGCGGACACGGTAAAGCAGTCGGGCAGATCCTCGGGCTCGGCGAAGAGCGAGTGATAGCGTCCGGCGACAAATTCCTCCGGAAACCCTTCGAGAATTCCTCGGGGAATGCACTTTATCATCGAACTTTTGCCATGCATGGGGTACGACAATACTCCCAATCTGCCGCCGAAGGCCTCGACCATCCCCTGCAGGCCGAGGCAGACTCCAAAGATTGGAAGCCTGCGCTCGACACAGCGGTGCACCAGCTCCCCCACGCCGAACTCCTCCGGCGTGCCAGGTCCTGGAGAAATGAAAACCAGGTCGGGGCGGACCTGGTCAAAGACCTGGTCGGGGAAACCCGCGCGCACCGTCGTCACCTCGGCTCCGGTCTGGCGCACGTAGTTGGCCAGAGTGTGAACGAACGAATCGCGATTGTCCACAAAGAGAACCCTCTTGCCCCTGCCGGTGTCGGCAACCGCTCCATGTGGACCCTTCGATGGGGGTGCCTGGTCGAGAATGGCCTGGATGAAGGCTTCCGCCTTGGTCCGCGTCTCGAGCTCTTCTTCCACCGGGTCCGAGTCGCATAGCAGGGTGGCGCCGGCGCGAACGCTGGCCTTGCCATTCTCCAGGTGCACCGTTCGTATGGTAATGCCCGTATTTACTTCGCCGCTGAACAACACCATTCCAACGCAGCCGCCGTACCAGCGACGAGCCGAGTTCTCAAGGTCCTCGATCTTCTGCATAGCGGCCGGCTTGGGGGCGCCGGTCACGGTGCACGCCCACATGTGCGAGAGCAGAGCGTCGAAACCATCGCAGTCGTCGCGCAGCTCTCCGGCGACGTAGTCCACCGTGTGGATCAGCTTCGAGTATATCTCCACGAGCCGTCGCCCGAGCACCTGAACCGTACCGGGCTTGCAGACTCTCGACTTGTCGTTGCGGTCCACGTCCGTGCACATGGTGAGCTCGGCATTGTCCTTTTCGGAGTTCAGCAGCTCCAGAATCCGATCGGCGTCTTCCATGGGAGTTTCCCCGCGCTGGATCGTCCCGGCAATGGGGCAGGTCTCCACCAGGCGGTCCTCCATCCGCACGAACATCTCGGGGGAGGCGCCCACCAGTTGCTCCCCGCCGAGGTTTATCAAAAACTCGTAGGGACTCGGATTCCTCCTGCGAATACTCTCGAACAGGTCGCGAGGGGTTCCTGAATAGCCCGCGCACAGCACCTGGCCCAGCACCACCTCGAAGAAGTCGCCCCGTTCCGTGCCCGCGATGATTTCGCCCACCTTGCCGGCGTACTCGCCCGCACCGTGGTCGCTGTTCACCTCCGTCGTCGCGCCCCGCAGCAACGGCAGCACGTCACCGCCGCGCTCCAGGCCACGGGTAGAGTGGTCTCCCGAAGTGAAATCGTAGCGAATTCGCCTGGCCCTCTCCTTGCGGTGATCGACGACGATCAGTTCGTCGGGCACGAAGAGGTGCAGATCCAGGTGTTCAGCCGGGCGCGAGTGGCGCAGTTCAATGGGTTCGAACTGAAAAACCAGGTCATAGCCCATGGCTCCGTAGAATCCCAGGTTGTTGTCCGCCTCGGCGTACATCAGGCGGACCAGGGCGCGCAGAACGCTGAAGATCGTCGGCTGCTTGCTGCGCTCCTCCTCGGCGAAGTACTCCAGCATGGGTTTCACCTGGCCGCGGATTTCGTCTTTGGCCGCGTCGAGCTCGGCCAGGTGATCGTGGCCTTTCAGAGCTCCGGCAAAAATCTGCAGGAGCCGCTCGCCGCGCTCGTTCAATGCGCGAAGCGCAAAGGAGCGCTGGCGTGCGGCAATCTCCAGGGGAGGATCGACGAAGGCAACGTCCCAGCGGCTGTAGCGTCCGGGATACTCGTACCCACTTGCAAAGACCGCCCCGCGATGCGTATCGATTTTCTCCAGCACGCCTTCCAGAGCTCCCTCCATCGGCACCCCTTCTATCGTGCGGCGGATATCGACCCCGCCCCTGCTCCGGAAAGTTTCGGTCGTTGAACCGGTAACCGGTGTTGCACTCATCTTCGCTCTCCATTCACAAAAATACCGCGAGCGCATTGGTTGCGCCCGCGGTATTGGTTCAGATCAGATTTCGGTCTTCAGTCAATCAGGTGGACGCACCTCTTTCTCCAGCGCAGGGATACCAGCAGCGCCACCAGCGCCGATCGAAAACAGTGAGTAGACTGCAGTTCATCAAAATTCCCATTCCCCGAAATTTCAAACGGGATAGAAGCTAAATTCAATTCCACATCCTGTCAACCCGGGAATTTTCAGGAATCCAACTTGCCGACGACCTGGATGAGGGCCTGCATATAGCCGACGGCGTGGGCGCGGCCGCGGTGGCCCCAGGAGGTATCGTCCACCACCTCCGGCACGTGGTCGGGAATCATGAAGCCGTCGAAACCGACCTCCTTCAGGGTTCTGACGACCTCGAAGGTGTCGACCTGGCCGGCGTCGATGAAGCACTCGTGGAAGCAGGAAGCCCGGCCCTCGACATCGCGGAAGTGGACGTAGACGATTTTGCCCTGGCCGCCGAAGTGGCGGATCCCCTTTATGACGTTGTCGTGCCCTCCCATCTCGGACCAGCAGCCCATGCAGAAATCGAGGCCGTGCATTGGGCTGTCGAAGGTGTCCATGGCGCGCTTGAAGGCCGAAAAGTTGCGGAAGATGCGGGCGACGCCGCCCAGGGACTCAACCGGCGGATCGTCCGGATGCAGGGCGAGTCTGACCCGGGCTTCTTCGGCCACGGGAAGGATGCGCTCGAGGAAGTATTCGTAGTTCGCCCACATTTCCTCGTCGGTGAAGACGCGGCCGTGGGTAAGTTGAGCCGATGTGTGCTCTTCCAGGTTGAAACGGGTGGACTGCGCCCCTCCCCTGAGGGTAGCCATTTCGGGCGTGCGCCATACGAAGTTGGGCACCCAGTGGTAGCCGAAGATGGGAATCCCCGCCCTGCCCATGTTGCGGATGGTGGTGCGCATGTGCTCGATCTGCTCGTCGCGGCCGGGCAGACCGAGCATGACTTTGTCATAGAAGGAAATGGGAACGTTCTCGAGGGCCATGAGGCGCAACTCGGCGGCGTCCGCCCGTTCCCTGAGGGCGACCAGGTCTTCGTATTCCCACTGCCTGTCTCCTGGAAGCTCCGGAGTGTTCATGAGGAAATCATCGGCCCCCATCTGCTTGATGAAGGCGAGTTTTTCGTCGGTCAACTGTTTGAACTGGCCCAGGCCTACGCGCATGGTTAGAGACATTTGCTTCTCCTGGTTGGTGCGCACATGTGCTTGACAGGCGGTTGGAAGGCCTGCTTTTTTGGCGAACGGGTAATGTGTTCGATCAGGCGGTCTGCGTCAAGGCGCGCGGGCGCTTCACCTGGCGGCAGGTCCCGCGAGCGGCCGGGGTTTCGGAGGCCCCATTTATTCTGTGGATCCGGATGCTGTTGAAAAGTACCTGCGCGGTCTCCAGGCGCGGATTTGCGCGGCGCTGGAAGGGGAAGACGGGGAGAAGCGCTTCATCGAAGATTCCTGGGAGAGGGCGCAGGGAGGAGGCGGGCTGTCGCGAGTCATCGAGGATGGGGGCGCCATCGAAAAGGCAGGGGTCAATTTCTCCCGGGTGAAGGGGAAACAGCTGCCGGCCGCGGCGACCGCGCGCAGGCCGGAGCTGACCGGCCGCGGTTTCGAGGCCATGGGCATGTCCTTGATCGTGCATCCGCGCAATCCCCATGTGCCCTCCGCTCACGCCAACCTGCGCTTCTTCGCGGCCGCGGGGAAGGATGCCGAGCCGGTCTGGTGGTTCGGCGGGGGGATCGACCTGACTCCATTCTACGGATTCGAGGAAGACGCGGTGCACTGGCACAAAACGGCCAGGGCGGCATGCGATCCTTTCGGCCCGCATCTGTACCAGCGCTTCAAGAAGTGGTGCGACGACTACTTCTTCATCAGGCACCGCAACGAGCCGCGCGGCATCGGGGGGCTTTTCTTCGACGATTTCGACGAAGGAGGGTTCGACCACAGCTTCGGCCTCGCGCGCAGCGTGGGAGATCACTTCCTGCCGGCCTACCTTCCCATCCTTTCGCGGCGCAAGAACACTCCCTACGGCGAACGCCAGCGCAACTTCCAGCTCTACCGGCGCGGGCGCTACGTGGAGTTCAACCTGGTCTACGACCGCGGCACCTTGTTCGGGCTGCAGTCCGGTGGACGCACGGAGTCCTTCCTGGTGTCCCTGCCGCCCCTGGTGCGCTGGAAGTACGACTGGCACCCCGAGCCGGGATCGGAGGAGGCGCGGCTTTACGAGGTGTTTTTGCAGCCCCGGGACTGGGCCCCGGAGGGATGAGGTCTTTCGAGTCGACCGTCCCGGTCGCCATCCAGATCCCCCGGTCCCCCGGCTGTCCCAAACCCTCCTGGCTCGAGAACCCAAGGCTGCTCAACAGCTTCTCCAACGCAGCTTCATTGTCCCCGGGAGAAATGGACACAAGACCTGGTTTGCCCTACTTTTTTCTGTCCGCCGATACCTCCGCAACCTGTTCGAGGTGAAATGAAAAGCCCCGCCATTGGCAAAATGCGCCAGAAACTTGCCCGCGACGAACCGGTCTACGGGCTCTGGGTCACCCTCGAGTCGGGCAGCATTTCCGAGATGGGGGTGGCCCTGGGCCTTGACTGGATCGTGGTCGACGCCGAGCACGGCCACCTCGACTGGCGCGACATCCTCGAGCACATCCGCGCCACCGTGCGCAGCGACACGGTGGTTCTGGTTCGCATCGCCGAACTCAGCATAGGGCTGGTCAAACGCGCCCTGGACATCGGGGCGGACGGGGTGGTGGTGCCCTGGATGGAGGAGGTCGAGCAGTTGCGCGAGGCCGTCTCCTTCGCCCACTATCCGCCCCAGGGGCTGCGCGGCATCGGCGCCGAGCGCGCCACTTGCTGGGGTCAGTGCTTTGCGGAGCACGTCGAGGAAGCCGAGGAGAACGTGCTCGTGGTGCCCATCATAGAGTCGGTGAAGGGGGGCCGCAACATTCACCAACTGCTCGAGGTGGACGGAGTGGAGATCTTCTTCTTCGGCCCGGCCGACTACTCTTCCACCGCAGGGTCTCCGGGCCAGTGGGAAGGGCCCGGCGTAGCCGAGATGATCCTCGAGACCAAGGAAGCCATCCGCAAAGCAGGCAAGCACTGTGGCGTAGTGGCCACGGACAACGACAACCTCGACGAGCGGCTCGAACAGGGCTTCCGAATGCTGGCAATCGGCATCGACGGCGGGCTGATGCTGCGCAGTCTGCGCGGCGCCATGACGCATATCGGCCGCGACCGCAGGATAGCGCCGGGCTTCACCCTCGAGAGTACTCCCCTCGACGCCGTCCGCCCATTGGAGCGTCCACCCGAGGCCATGCGCCCCGACCGGCCCGAGGTGATGAACGCCGCAGGGGAGGGGGAGGTGATCGAGATCGCCCCCGGCCTGACCTTCGAAGCCCTGGTGGGGTCCCACAACCAGGCGCGCAACCTGACCACCGGCCTTTCCTCCTTTGCTCCCGGAGTCCGTCTGCCATACCACACCCACCCCTATACCGAGTCCGTCACTCTCCTGAGCGGCGAAGCCATCGTGGAAGTGGAAGGACGGATGTACTCCCTCGAGCCGTTCGACAACGTGACCATTCCCCCGAACCTGCCGCACTCCGCCATGAATCCAGGCGCGCGCGAGCCCGCCGTCTTTCACGTGGCCGTGCCTGCAACCCAGCCGGCTCGCACCACGGTGGAATCCTTCTTCCCGCGCCGCAGGATGGCGGCCGACGCCGGCGGCCAGGCAGGACGGGAGCGGGTCACGCGGCACCGCAGCGCGCCGCGCTACGAGGCCGGGCCCAACACATCCTTCATCGATTTCTTCAACAGCGATCTGATGCCAGGGATCGAAATGAGTGGAGGCTACGGCCTCTTCCAGCACCAGGGGCGTCTGCCGGCCCACATCCACGACTTCGACGAGTCGATCTCCATCGTCGAGGGCACGGCCACCTGCATCGTGGAGGGCCGCCGTTACACCCTGGGTGACAACGCCACGGCACTGCAGCCGCGCGGCCGCGTTCACTATTTCATCAACGAGACCCACGAGCCCATGGCCATGGTCTGGGTCTACGCCGGCCCGGTACCCGAGCGCCTGGTGGTCGACGAGGCGTGCGCCACGGTCGAAGGCAATCCCTGGAAATGACAGAGGCTGCCATGTCAAACCAGCAACGGAACCTATTCCGCGTGGCCCTGACCGCCGATTTCTTCGACAGCGACGGCAACCTGAAGTTCAAGGACCTGGGATTGGAAGTCTTCGCCGACTGTCCCCGCGTCGAATCCTGCGTCCTCGGAGAAAACCGCCCGGAACTAGGTTCCGACCAGCTCGCCGGAATCCAGGGAGTGATCCTGGGAGGCGAAAGGGTGAGCACCGAGACAGTTGCCGCTTCCGAGGACCTGCTGGTATTCAGCCGCGTCGGGGTGGGCTATGACGCGGTGGACGTGCCGGCTTGCACCGAGGCCGACGTCGCGGTCCTCATAGCCGCGGGCGGAGTCAACAGGTCCATGGGGGAGGCTACCATCGGCCTCATGATCGCCTTGACCCACCGAATTATCCCCAAAGACCGGCTGGTTCGCACGGGGGCCTGGGACGACCGCACCATCTACCATGGGGTCGAGCTGCGCGGCCGCACCTTCGGGGCCGTGGGATTCGGCGGGATTGCGCGCGAGACCATCCGCCTGCTGAGCACCTTCGGTATGAACAGACCGATCGCCTTCGATCCGCACGTCGACGCCGCCGCGGCAGAGAAACTGGGCGTCGACCTGGTCGGCATCGACGAGTTGATGAAGCGGGCGGATTTCGTCTCGATTCACTGTCCCCTGACCGACGAGACTCTCGGACTGGTGGGGGAGAGAGAGCTGAACCTGATGAAACCCGAAGCCTACCTGATAAACACCGCCCGTGGAGGCATTGTCGACGAGGACGCGCTCTTCGAGCTTTTGAACCAGGGGCGGATTGCCGGAGCCGGAATCGACTGTTTCGTGGGAGAACCGATCGTGGAGCCGCACCGCTTCGGCGCTCTGGACAACGTGGTCCTGGCGCCTCACTCCATCGGATGGACGGAAGAACTGTTCCGCGACATAGGCAGGATGGCTTGCGGCAGCGTCGTCGATCTGGCTTTGGGACGAGTGCCCCCGGGGGTGGTGAACGAGGAGGTCTTCGAGCGGCCTGGGTTCCAGCAGAAGTGGAAGCGATTGCAGGTGGAGGCATAGGTGCCATTCTGCCGGTCCAGGGTATTCATCGGTGACCCGGCGCGAGTCGCCGCATCCCCCGCCGCCTGATTTTCACACCCCTTCGATCTCCGCATAAGGGTATCTGGCAATGCGATCAGGAAACGGTCATATGCAACTCGACGATCCGGGGAAAGGAATAACTTCCGGAGAAGTAGAGATTTTTCCCGGGAGACGATTCCAGACATCCTGGCGCTTGCTCAACCGCCTGGACCTGGCTCCGGGGAAGGAAGCCAGGATAGCTGCTGACGAGTTGTGCGAGCACGGCTATATAGTAGTGGAAGGAGTGGTGGAGTGGGTCTGCGGTGGAATGGGCCGGGAAGTACAAGGTCCGGCCGTACTGTTGGCGAAAATCGGCGGAGAGCACGCCATCAACAACCGCGGCGGGGAATCTGCCCGCCTGGTTCACATGAGTGTGGGCACCGGTGAATGCGTCGATGCCCACCTCCCGTTCCGTGTTGAACCCGTGGACCTGGAGAGCCTCCGGTGGAGCGATGCCATCCACCAGGGGGCTGGCCGCATCGCGACCAGGCACCTCTGGGGCCCGGAAGATTTCCACAGCAGCTGGGCTTTCGTGGACCACGCCGTCCTGGAATCGCGGAGTTCGGTAGGCTACCACTACCACGACGCACTCGAAGAATGCTTTCTCGTGATGAAGGGCAGGGGATTCATGACCATCGACGATGAAACCTTCGCCGTGGGGCCGAACTCGGTGACCTGGCAGGGCATCGGAACCGGCCACGGCATCTACAACCCCGCCGAGGAAAATCTGGAGTTCCTGCGCCTCGCCGTGGCGCAGGAAGACCGGGAGTTCACGACCATCGACCTGCACGACGACTTGAGCGGCCGCAGTCCGCAAAGGTGAAGCATGGACTTGAATGAAATCTACCTGGAGGAGACGGCAAAGCGCATGACTGCGGCCGCAGCCGGATTCCTGGCCTCTCTCGACAGCGCTCAGAGAGCCAGGTCCCAACTCGACTTCGGGGATACGGCGGAGCGGGAAAACTGGCACTACATACCCCGGCCGCGCGCCGGCCTTGCCCTCAGGGACATGGACCGGGGTAATCGAGAACACGCCTTTGCCCTGGTAGCCTCCGGATTGAGCCCGGCCGCCCGCGCCAAAGTCGAATCCATTATTGCCCTGGAAGAAATCCTGGGGGAGATGGAAGGACCGGACCGCCGCTTCGCCCGCGACCCGGAACTCTACTACCTCAGCATTTTCGGCACTCCCGGCGCCGAGTTGTGGGGTTGGCGATTCGAGGGCCACCACATATCCCTGAACTTCACCCTGGTGGAGGGCCGCATGATAGGACCCATGCCCATTTTCTTCGGAGCAAATCCCGCCCGGGTCCTCCACGGAGAGAAGGAAGGGATGCGGGCGCTCAAGGAGGAGGAGGACCTGGGACGGGAACTGCTGCATGCCCTCGACGGTGAGCAGAAGAGAGTAGCCGTCATCAGCGCCGATGCACCTGCCGATGTCATCACCCGCAACCTTCCGCACGTGCGCGACGAGTTTGAAGACAAGGGACTCCCGGGAGCGCATATGAGCACCGCTCAGCGCCAGCTGCTCAAGGCCCTGGTGGAGGTCTATATCGGACGGTTGCCGGAGGAAGTGGCCGCCGTGGAGATGGGAAAACTGGAGAGCACCGACCTTGGCGAGAGCTGTTTCGCCTGGGCGGGAACAGAAGAGCGAGGAGGTGCTCACTACTACCGCATCCAGGGCCCGACCTTCCTGGCAGAATACGACAACACCCAGAACGACGCCAACCACATTCACGCCGTCTGGCGCGATCTAAGAAACGATTTCGGCGAGGACCTGCTGCGGCGCCATTACCGGCAAAACCACTAGGGGACCCGGCCGCCTTGCTGGCGAATCGACTTGTAGATACCTTTCAATTCCGATCAATTCCGACCCGGATCCTTGAGAAATTACCTGGAATACTAGCGAACATACAAGGAGGACCTGGATGAAAACCACAACCGCATGGCCGCTGCTCATAGGGTGGATCGTCCTTGGGCTGGCTGGGGCCGGACACGGCGAGAGTACGGCAGACCAGGACGCGGAAAAGGAAAAAACCCTCTACGCTCTCGGCCTTGCCGTCGGCGAAAATATCGGATCGCTCAAGGGACAGTTGACCGAGAAGGAAATCGAGCTGGTACTGCGCGGATTCTCCGACGCAGCCGCGGGCAAGGATCCCCTGGTGAGCCTGCAGGAGCGCATTCCCCTGCTCGAGGCCATGATAAAGGAGCGCATGTCCGTGGCGGCGATGCCTCAAAAGGACCGGGATCGAGCCTACCTGGAAAAGGCGTCGGCCGAAGCCGGTGCGGTCAAGACCGCTTCCGGGCTGGTCTACAAGGAGCTCGCCGCCGGCACCGGACCCCAACCCGAACCGACGGACAGGGTCAAGGTGCATTACCACGGAACCCTGGTCGACGGCACCGTATTCGACAGCTCGGTTCAACGCGGCGAGCCCACCTCCTTTCCCCTTGATCAAGTCATTCCAGGTTGGATCGAGGGGCTGCAGATGATGAAAGCGGGAGGCAAGGCGCTCCTGGTCATCCCATCCGACCTGGCCTACGGCGACGCAGGCCGCCCGCCCGCCATTCCGGGCGGAGCCACCTTGATTTTCGAGGTCGAGCTGCTGGGTATCGAATAGGGATTCGCATCAATAACCGAGGAGATTGAACCAGGATGAAAGCGATACACCTGATAGCGGGTGCAACTGCCCTGGCTCTGGTTGGATGTGGCAGTCAGGTGAAACTGGAGACCGAGGAAGAGAAGAACCACTACGCCCTGGGGCTTTTGGTGGCCGAAGGACTGGGACCCTTCAAGGGCCAGTTGACCCAGGAGGAGCTCGAGCCCGTCATGCGAGGTGTCGAGGACGCCGCCCGCAACCGCGATCCCGAAGTGGACCTCTCGGAGTACCTTCCAATGGTCGGCGCCCTGTCGGACAAGTTCAGGATCAGGGGAGAGCAGGAGTTTCTGGCAGCAGCCGCTGCCGAAGAAGGGGCTGTCGTACTGCCGTCCGGGGTGATCTACATTGAGCTGACCCCTGGCACCGGCGAGGAGATCAAGCGCCGGGACTGGGTCACCGTTCACTACCGTGGAACCCTCGTCGACGGCACCGTATTCGACAGCACCCTGGAGCGCGACAAGCCCGAGAAGGTTCCCCTGAGCCAGATGATGCCGGGATTCACCAAGGGCGTCAGGCAGATGAAGGTGGGCGGAAAAGGACGGATCGTCATTCCGCCCGGTCAGGGATATGGAAGAAAGAAAGCAGGATCGATCCCTCCGAACTCGGTACTCGTCTACGAGATCGAAGTCCTGAGCACCGAGCGCATGCCGTGGGCGGACCAGGAATAGGGCGCGCGGCTCCAGAAATGGCCATGCCTGGTCCCAAGATCGGCGCCACCCACTACAACTGGCCCGGATACGACCTGGAGGGCTTTGCCGCCCGCGCCAGCGAGATAGGCTATCGCTACTGCGAGCTGCAAATCGGCGACATCTGGGACGGGGAGTCCCGGAATGGAGAGGAGGGGGCCGTGAACACCAGGCTTCTCCTTGACAAATACGGCGTGCAGGTGGCGGCGGTGGCGGCAGGCAACGATTTCCTGCAGGCCGACCCGGAGGACCTGCAAGCCCAGATCGAGCGCTACCGCTATGTTTGCCGGATCGTCCCCCACACGGGCACCGATATCGTTCGCACCGACGGCGGCTGGAACCGCAACGACGACGTGCCGCGGGAGCGTTGGGACGCCATGCTGCTGGAGGCCTTCAAGCGCTGTGCCGAAATCTCGGAGAAGCTGGAGGTGCGCATCGCCCTCGACAACCATGGGCTGTCGACCAATGACGGGGAGTGGCAACTGAGCCTGATCGAAAGAGTTGGCTCCCGGCGCCTGGGAGTGAACCTGGATACCATGAACTACCGCTGGTACGGCCACGACCTGGATCGCATCGACCACTTTTTCGAAATCCTGGCCCCGCACGTCTTCCATACCCACCTGAAGGATGGGCGCGGAGCCCGCGGAAACTACGTCGGGGCCGCCCTCGGCGAAGGTGAGATTCACCTGGACCGCGCGGTCAGGTGCTTGCGGGATGAGGGATACGACGGGGTGTGGACGGCGGAATACGAAGGAGCGGAAAACGCCGAGGGGACCGGCTACGAGAAGTGTTATCAGTGGATGAAATCCCACCTTTGAATCCAGCGAACCACCCCGGGTAATCCCGGCGCTAAGCGGCCACCAACGCGACTGTCCCGGGATCTGCGGCAACCCCGTACTCCTCCACGGGCACCACGGGGTCTCCTGATTCGAATGCAGAATCCCTGATCATTCCCTGCTTTCGATCTCATCGAGCTTCCTGTCCAGGCGCTTGGAGGAAACGGGGTGGTCGGTCCCCAGCTCCTGGGCAAAAACCGAGACCCTGAACTCCTCCAGCATCCAGCGCAATTGCTGAATCTGCCCGCGCCTAGGGGCCGGGGGCGGCGGATCTTCCCCCAGCAATTTGTCGAGAGCCCACTGGTATGGCCGCACCTGGTCCCATCTCAGCGCATCCTTGCGGGGGTCGAGGTGGGCGCGCTCGGCACGCACCAGCACGGCCTCGAGATAGCGGCACAGGTGGCCGAGGCGGACCAGGGGGATCCTCAGCAGAAAATCTCCTGGCATCAGGCGCTCGAGATCCCCGTCCATCTCCGGGTAGGGGTAGGGACAGCGAAGGATCTTCCGTCGAGTTTGCAGCAGAGTATGCAACATGGCCATCAAGCGCCCGGCAGGGTCCTTTTTCAGTTCTGCCCTGGCCCTTTGCAGACCAGCCTCGAAGGCCGCCCTGGTGAGGGGATGCGGTTGCTCGCGCTCGAAGAGATGACGCTGCAGGTGCAGCATGGCAAGGCCGCGCAGCTCCTGCTCCGTCCCCATGGACCGGTACAGCTCCTTGAAGCGGCTCAATCCACCGAGTTGCCGCCGCAGTAGTTCCATTTCCTCGCCCAGTTCCAATCTGTACAGCCGGCAGAGACCCTTCCTGCTGGCGGCTTCGGCTTCTTCTCTACTTTTGAACAGGCGCAGGCGCACGCTCTCTGCTTCATCCTCGAGACCCGGGTAGCCGTAGAGCGGGATGCCGGAAACCCGGCTGATTTCCAGCCGTTCAGGCAAATCGTCGAAATCCCAGGTTTTCAGCCCATCTCGTTCCCACCCTGCCCGGGCACGGTCCCAGGCCTTCAG
Source organism: Candidatus Latescibacterota bacterium (assembly GCA_965208105.1). GTDB lineage: Bacteria > Latescibacterota > UBA2968 > UBA8231 > UBA8231. The sequence goes on along the minus strand of OZ242318.1, from coordinate 3,196,979 downwards.
TTCCACCGGGGTGTCGTGGCGCCTGAGACGCTGGACCAACAGAGGCAAATCGCGGCCCGCTACTACCGGCTTGCCGCTGGCGCCCTGAACCTGAATGCGCATGCGCAGATGGTCCGGCATGCTCTCCGAATCCCAGTCTGAACGGCGGATCTCCAGGCGGTAGTGCTTCGAGATGAAATCCTCGAGAGACTCCAGGAAAGAAGGGTGGGTGGGCCTGAGTCCGGCGGCTATTTCAGCAGCTTTCCGGGGTATGGGCAGCAGCTTCCTGCGAATGGATTTGGGCAGGGAGCGCAACAGGAAGGCGACCTTCTCTTCGACCATACCCGGAATCAACCACTCCAGGACCTGGGGGTCGACGGCGTCGACGAGCTTGCCGGGCAGCTTCAAGGTGATGCCGTCCTCTTCGCTCCCCGGTCGGTTGGCGTAGGATATATCCAGCTCGTGCCCGTCGATGTCCATGCTGTCGGGAAAGGCACCGCGGTCGAACGAAGTATCGCCTCCGAGGAGATCGGCCTCTTCCATGAACAGGAAGCGGGGATTCTCCCCGCGGTTGGCGCGCACCAGGCGGTTCAGATCGTGCAGCGATGAAACCTCCTGGAGCCTTCTTGCGTAGAATTGAAAAGCCGCCTCCCGGGCATCGAGATCTTCCCTCCGGCGCCTGCGGGTCTGCCAAATCTCGATTTTGTGACACAGCTTCAAGTTGTGCCTCAAAAAAGGATACTGCGCACGGATGTCTCCGGTGAGAAGTGCCTCGCGAATGAAGATCGCTGCGGCCTCCCGCGGATCGATGCGCTTGTAGGGAATTGGGCGGCTGAGGACCTGAAGACCGTAGAGAGTCAGCGTCTCCTGCACCAGCACCCGGCCTGAGCGCGCATTCCAGTATGGTTCCTTGCAGGAGGAACGGCACAGATGTCCGCCCACCTCGGCCAGCCAATCAGGCCGGATGCTGGCGGCGGTGCGCGCATACAGGCGCGAAGTCTCTACCATCTCCGCCGCGACGATCCAGTCGGGCGCCTGGCCTTTCCGGTTCCCGGGGACTGGGGCGCCGTTTTTCCTCGAGGGGCGTTTTTGAAAGAGCCCCGAGCCGGGAAAGATCATCACTTCGCGGCCGCGCGCCGCCCGATAGGTATTGTGCTCCTTCTTGCAGGCGACATTGCTGAGGAGGCCGCTGAGGACCGATCGGTGGATGGCGTCGTAGTCCTCCCTTTCCCGCATCCTGCCGGGCCCACCCGTTTCTCCCATGGCATTGGCGAGTTGGGCATGGATATCGCGCCACTCGCGCATGCGCGCGTAGGAGAGAAAGTGGCTTTTGCAGAACCGCCGCAGCTGGTTCTGGGAAAAGCGTTCCATCTTGTCGTGGTATGCCTCCCAGATGTTCAGAAGAGTCAGGAAATCAGATTGAGGATGGAGGAATTGCCTGTGCATCTGGTCGGCCTGGGCCTGCTTTTCCTGGGGCCGCTCGCGGGGGTCCCGAATGCTGATGGCAGCGGCAATGGCGAGGACCTGGCGCAACCCCCCTTCCCCGCGGGCCTGGAGAATCATGCGCGCCACGGTGGGAGAGATGGGAAGGCGGGCCATGTCGCGGCCCATGGGGGTGAGCCGGCGGTCAGCGTCGAGAGCTCCCAGTTCCTCGAGGAGAATAAGCCCACCCCGGATGGCTCGAGGCTGGGGAGGATCAATGAAGGGAAAGGTCTCGATTTCGCCCAACTTCAGGGCCGTCATGCGCAAAATCACCTCGGCCAGATTTGCGCGCTGGATCTCGGGCTGGGTGAACCGTGGCCGGGCGAGAAAATCGGCCTCGTCGTACAGGCGTATGCAGACCCCGCCGGACAGACGACCGCAGCGCCCCTTGCGTTGCTCCGCGCTGCTCTGCGAGATCGCCTCGATGGGCAAACGCTGGGTCTGCGTGCGCGGATTGTAGCGGCTGATCCGCGCCAGCCCCACGTCGATTACGTAGCGGATTCCGGGAACAGTAAGGGAAGTTTCGGCGATATTCGTGGCCACCACTATCCGGCGCCTTCCCCTGGGCGCGAAGATGCGCTGCTGCTCGGCGGCGGTGAGCCTCCCGAAGAGAGGCAGGACTTCGACCTGGCGGCCTTGCCGCCCCTCCAGGCGCTCCCTGGTTTCGCGGATATCGCGCTCGCTGGGCATGAAGACCAGGAGATCGCCCCGGGGCGATTCCTCCAGAATCTGCTCCACGGCGCTGATTGCCGCGTCGATGTAGGTGCAATCCCCGCTTTCTTCCAGCAGTTGATCGAGGGGCTGGTAGCGGACCTCGACCGGGAACATGCGTCCGGTGACCTCGATGACCGGGGCGCCGTCGAAGGCCCTGGAGATTCCGGCGGTATCGATGGTGGCCGAGGTGATGACGATTTTGAGGTCGGGGCGCCGCCGTCTCAACAGGCGCAGGTAACCCAGAAGAAAATCGATATTCAGGCTGCGCTCGTGGGCCTCGTCCACAATGACGGCGTCGTACTCCCAAAGCTCGGGGTCGTTCTGGATTTCTGCCAGGAGCATGCCGTCGGTCAACATTTTTATGTAGGTCTGGGGGGAGGTTTCGTCCTGGAAGCGGATCTTGCATCCCACCTCCTTCCCCCAGTGGACATTCAGTTCGGCGGCGATGCGCCTGGAGATGGAAAGAGCCGCCACCCGCCGCGGCTGGGTGCAGGCGATCTTGGCCGCCAGTCCACATCCGGCCTCCAGACAGATCTTGGGCAGCTGGGTAGTCTTGCCCGAGCCGGTCTCGCCGGCGACGATAACCACCGGGTGGTCCTTGATGGACTGCAGGATATCGTCCTTCCGGGCGGTGAGGGGAAGTTCCTCCGGGTAGTTTGTGCCGGGAAGGTTGCGGCGGCGCTTCCCGAGCAATTCCGCGGAACGGGCGGCCCCATCGAGTAGCCGTCGCAGTTCCCTGGGACGGGGACGGCGCCGCAGGGTCTCCAGGCGCCTTTCGAAGCGGACGCGATCTTCCAGCATGCACTTCGGCAGGAGGGCCTCAACGGCTGCTGCGGAGGCTGTGGATTTAGAATCCTTGGTTAACATTTACAGGCACTTATGTATTGACCCAATAGACAGATGAGAAGATGAAAATCTAAGGATCCCTGCATCGGATTGGCAAATTCATCCCGATCCCGGCGATACGGCCGGCCACTTCACCCATATCCTCCATCGAATGGTTCAGGAGTCAAATCGACATTGACAACGACCATCGGTTTGAAGTAGGTTTTATCGAGTTGGCGACAACCCCTCCGGGTGAATAGAATCATCTGCAGCCGTCCCATGCCATGAGGTCTTTTCGAGTGAGATATACTGCCTGGCTATTCGCCTTGTTACTGTCTCCTGCAATCGGGCAGTCGAAGACGGTGTACCACGTGAAAGTGCACACCATCGACACTCAAGCCGGGATGATCGATCCGGGAATTTCCGCCTTCTTCGAACGGGTGATTCAGGAAGCCGAGACCTCCGAAGCCGACGCAATCGTCTTTGACATAGACACCTTCGGGGGCCGGGTGGACGCGGCCACCCTGATCCGGGATATCATCGTCGACACCGACCTTCTGACAATCGCCTTCATCAACAAGCGGGCCATCTCCGCGGGCGCGCTTATTTCACTTGCCTGCGACCAGATCGTAATGACCAGCGGCGCCACCATCGGAGCCGTCACGCCCGTGGAGGGCGGCAGCGGTGACAAGGCCAGCGACAAGGTAGTTTCGGTCATGCGCGCTGAGATGCGCTCCACCGCCGAGCGCACCGGCCGCGATCCCAAAATCGCCGAGGCCATGGTCGACGAACGCGTCGACATCCCGGGATTGAGCGCCGAGGCCGGGCGGCCGGCAACATTGACCACGGAGCAGGCACTTCACTACCAGGTTGCGGACGAGACCGCCAACACCCTCTTCGAGGTGCTGCGTATATATGACCTCACCGATGCGGAAATCGTAGAAATCGAACTCAACTGGGCCGAACGGGTGGTGCGCCTGGTGACCCACCCCATCATCACCTCACTGCTTCTCGCCGTCGCCATGTTCGGATTGATTGCCGAGGTCCGCACCCCGGGATGGGGCCTGGGAGGGACCCTCGCCCTGCTGGCCCTTGCCCTGTTCTTCGGCAGCCACCTGATCGTGCGGCTCGCAGAGTGGGAGGAATTGCTGCTCTTTGCCCTTGGAGCCGGTTTGCTCGTGGTGGAGATCGTCGCCATACCCGGGTTCGGGGTGGTGGGATTGGCCGGCATCGTGATAATGGCCGCCAGCCTGGTGCTGACCCAATTGGGCGACTTTGAGTTCTGGAGCATAGAGGAGATATCCTCGGTAGTAGTGCGGTTGGCCCTGTCTGCAATCGGCGCGGTGGTTTTGTCACTGGCGCTTCTGCGCGCTCTACCCAGATTCGCCGCCTTCAACCGTCTAATTCTGAAAAGCGAGACCAGGGCTTCGGAGGGATATGTCTCCGCCCCCACCCAAAGCGACGAATTTCTGATCGATCAGGAGGGAGTGACCCTTACCGATTTGCGCCCGGTTGGAGTCGGGGTGTTCGACGGCCGGCGCCTGAACATCATTGCCGAAGGAGAGTTCATTGAGCAACAACGCCCGGTGAAGATTATCGAAGCCCGGGGAAACCGGGTGGTTGTGAGGCCGCTTTGAACCTGGCAGATCTTGAATTCCTGCCCTGGATCTTCGCCTTCACTCTGCTCGTTCTGGGCTTCTGCCTGATTCTCCTGGAAATCTTCGTCATACCGGGCTTCAACATCTTCGGCATCTTCGGCTTTCTGACCATGTGCGCCGGAGTTGGCTACGCCTATGTCAAATTGGGCCTGGGACCTGCAGTTGCCGTGGCCGCCCTGGCCCTGCTGGGCACGGTTTTCCTGGTGCGGTTGCTGATCCGGGCGCGGGCGTGGCAGCGGATGGTGCTGGAAAGCGAAACCAGCCGCGAACTGGGGTACGACTCTTCGCGCCCCGACCTGTCCACCCTGGTGGGACTGAGCGGGGAAACGCTGACGGCGCTGCGGCCGAGCGGCCGGGCACAGTTCGGCGACCGCATTGTCGACGTGGTCACCGAAGGCGATTTTGTTTCCACGGGCGATGCGGTCGAAGTGTTGACGGTGGAAGGGAACAGGGTGGTAGTTCAAAAAATCGGGGCTGCAGATACTCAATGAGGGTTTTGCCGGATCCGCTTGCCTGAACCGGGCGGATTGGCATTCCGGCGGCGGAGATCCTGGTTCGCAGGACACCCTGGTGCAGCCAATTTCCAAGGCCGGGCCCCAGGGCAGATACACCCACTGGTGAATAGCCGCCCGCAACCAGTTTCTTTCTGGCCGCGGCACAGATTCAGTCATTCTATAAGGAGGGGACCATGTCCATCACCTTTCTATTGCTGATCCTATTGGGGATCATCCTCTTTCTGGCCCTGTTCACCTACTTCGTCCCCATCGGCCTGTGGATCACCGCCTTCTTCGCCGGCGTGCGCGTGAACATCTTCAAGGACCTGGTCGGCATGCGCCTGCGCAAAGTGCCCCCGGCGTCCATCGTCCGGCCCAAGATCAGCGCCACCAAGGCCGGCCTCACCGTCGACCTCGACCGCATGGAGGCCCACTTCCTCGCCGGCGGCAACGTCGAGGCGGTCATCCTCGCCCTCATCTCCGCCGACAAGGCCAACATCGATTTGAGCTTCGAGCGCGCTACCGCCATCGACCTGGCCGGCCGCGACGTGCTCGAAGCCGTCAAGGTCAGCGTCAACCCCAAGGTGATCAACACCCCCCTGATCGCCGCCGTGGCCAAGGACGGCATCCAGGTCAAGGCCACCAGCCGGGTGACGGTGCGCGCCAACATCGACCGCCTGGTGGGAGGCGCCGGCGAGGAGACCATCATCGCCCGCGTCGGGGAAGGCATCGTGACCACCATCGGCTCGGCCGGCACCCACAAGGCCGTCCTGGAGAACCCCGACAGCATCTCGAAGACGGTGCTAGAGAAGGGCCTGGACGCGGGCACGGCCTTCGAGATTTTGTCGATCGACATAGCGGACGTGGACGTGGGGGAGAATATCGGGGCCAAGCTGCAGACCGACCAGGCGGAGGCGGACCTGAAGATCGCCCAGGCCAAGGCGGAGGAGCGCCGGGCGATGGCCCAGGCGCGGGAGCAGGAGATGACGGCCCTGGTGGAGGAGATGAGCGCCCGGGTCAAAGAGGCCGAGGCCGAGGTGCCGCGGGCCATCGCCGAGGCTTTCGGCAGTGGCCATCTGGGAATCATGGACTACTACCGGCTGCGCAATATTCAGGCGGACACCGAGATGAGGACATCCATCTCCGAATCGGGCAAAGGCGACAACCACCCCGGACCATAACCTTTCTCGGAAGCTGACCAAGATGGAACATCTTCTAATTATCCTGTTCGTGCTCTTCAGTATCGTTTCAGCCCTGCTGGAGCGACGCAAGCGCAGGCTCGCCCGGGAGCAGGCCGAGAGGAGGGCGCGGGAGCGCGAGTCTGCAGAGATTGAACCAGAGGAGGAGGAAGACTGGCCCTCCTTTCCCATGGACGATCCCTTTGAACAGGTCCCCCGGCCGTCTCCTCTTGCAATGGTGGACGAAGAGGAGCTGGAGCGTCAGGCTCTCGCCGCCGAGCAGCGGGCGCAGGAGATGGAAAAGCGGGCAAGGGAGATGGAACGACTGTCCGAGGAGGCGCAACCCCGGCGCAGAGCAAGGGAAGCCGTCCAGGAGGCCATGCAGCGCAAGGAAGCATCTCTGCCGACAGCCGGGATTCCGTTGAAGCTCGATCCAGAAAGCGCGCGGCTGGCGGTGATTTACGCGGAGATTCTGGGCCGGCCAAAATCCGAGCGCCGCGAAGGGGTTTGACTTTACAGGCTGAGTCGCCAGTCCTACTTTGTGATTCCCCAGATCAAACCTCGGGCCGAAGTGGCGAAATTGGTAGACGCGCTGGATTCAAAATCCAGTGGGGGCAACTCCGTGTGGGTTCGAGTCCCACCTTCGGCACCATTTTTCTTGTTCCTCTTAGTTCCTCTCTGTTCCATAATATTCTATAACAAATTGGAAGAGAATAAGTTCCATCATTCCACTTTGTCCTTGACCATTCCATAGGATTTCCCTATATTCCATATAATTAGTGGGAATAAACGTGGGAAATTCTCATGGGAAAGCTTACAGCAGCAAAGGTAAAATCGCTCCTGAAGCCAGGTCGCTACGGCGATGGCGGGACTCTGTTCCTGTACGTCGCTCCGGGGGGATCGAAGTCCTGGATTCAGCGCCTGACCATCAAAGGGCGTCGCCGGGACATGGGTTTGGGAGCTTATCCCCTCGTCAGTCTGAGGGAAGCCCGGGACAAGGCCTTCGGAAATCGCAGGCTTGCGCGCTCCGGAGGGGATCCGCTCGCCGAAAAGCGGAGAGCCCGAACGCCGACCTTCCGGCAAGCTGCCCAGGCGACCTTCGAAGCCAACAGGCCGCGCTGGCGCAATGCTAAGGTCGCCTCGAACTGGATGCAGCAGTTGGAGCGTCATGCGTTCAAGCGCCTCGGTGGTCTGCAGGTGGACCAGATAAGACGCGATGACGTGCTGGCCGTCTTGACCCCGATTTGGACGATCAAGCCAGAGACGGCGCGACGCGTGCGGAGATGCATCAAGGCCACCCTGCGCTGGTGTCAGGCGCACGGGTATATTGAGCACAACATGGCCGGGGAGGCCATTGATGGTGCTCTGCCTTCGATGAGGCCTATCAGTCAACACCTTCGGGCTTTACCCTACCATGAAGTCAACGAAGCGTTAGGCATCGTTGAAGGATCCGAGGCATCTCCATCGGTGAAACTGTGTTTCAAATTCCTGGTATTAACGGCAGCGAGGAGTGGTGAGGCTCGGGGCGCCAAGTGGGACGAGATCGACTCCGATGCCCAGGAATGGCGCATCCCTGCCAGGCGAATGAAGAACGGTGCCGAGCACCGCGTTCCGCTGTCCTCTCCAGCTTTGGTCGTCCTCAATCTGGCTCGGAAACTCGACGACGGAAGCGGGCTGATCTTCCCATCACCATCGAGGCGAGGCAAGGAGTTGAGTGACATGGCGCTGACCAAGGTCCTGAGGGACAACGGGCTCTCCGAACGGACTACGGTCCACGGTCTCCGCAGCACCTTCAGGGTTTGGGCGAGCGAGCAGACCGACGCCGATCACGCCGTCATGGAATTGTCCCTCGCCCACTCGGTCGGATCGGCCGTGGAGCAAGCCTACGCGAGGTCAGATCTGCTCGCCAAACGCCGAGAGCTATTGTCAAAATGGGGCGCCCACGCGACTTCCTCCTTCGGATAGTCAGGACCCAGTACAAATGCCGTTGCCAGCTTTTGGAAACCCGGAGCGCTGCCTTCCTGAGTGAGCCTACCCAATGGAGAATGGTTATGACCCAGGCCGGTTGCGAAGCCAATCCTCCACGTCCTTACGGTGCCATCCGACGGCACGAGATCCTGGAGGTCCCAGTCGAACCGAGTGCGGAAAATCTCCCGATTTTTCCCTCCTCAACAGGGTAGACCGGGAGAAGCCAACCATGGCCAGGACGTCTTTAATCCTGAGAATTTCAAGTTGCCCATCCATTGCCTGCTCCTTTCCTTACTACTAAAATAGCTTGGAGGCCAGGCACATTTCTACTTCGTGTGGTTTGATTTAAAGGAAATTTGAGAGAATCTACAAAAAAATCAAAAATTCTACCGGTGGTGTCTTTGGAATTATAAAAAGGGACTTACATCGAATAGTAACAAAGGCCGATTTTCTGAGTCGGCCTTTTCTTTTTAGCTAGGAGAGAGGATTGAAATACCATTGCATATGTATTATGATAATGGTCACAAAGAAAGGGTGGTCAAATGGCTAACATTAAATTTTCTCCAGGAGACATGGTTGTATTAAAATCAGGTGGACCCACTATGACTGTCTCGCAACCAAATGTCGATCTTCCAATTCAGTATGACACAGAAGATAAGGTGCCATGTAAATGGTTTGACAGTAGGGGAGTACTGCACGAAGTGGATTTTTATACTGGAGATTTAAACCGATACTCTGAAAAGGACGAACAGTAAATTGAAATTCCAACTAAGGTATTCTTACTATTTCCTGAGTCTCAAAAGAAAAGGTTTGATTTTCGTATTTATTGTCTCCAGAAAACCAAATTGTGCTTGCCACCTCTCTGGCATTGTGCCTTCCCTCGAATTCTCCCACATATCTCCCCAAGTGCTTTAACGACACTTGGTGGTATGTACCTCCTATACCTCGCTTGAGAGTACTCCAGAATGACCCGATTCCATTTGTGTGAGCCAATCCTTTGACATACTCCCCAGTACTATGCTTCAAGGATGTATGGTTTGGCATGCCAGTATAGGATGAGCTTTCGTCGGTGAAAAGCTCAGCTTCGGCACCGATATTTGCTCCAACAAATCCTTGCATGGTATCGGCATTGACCTTCCCGATTACCCTTGCTGGGACTTCATTGGTTGCCCGATCCTTGATACCAGCTACTGGAGTTTTACCTACCATGGCATATAGAAAGAAGCGGTGTTGTGTGCCTGGGCGATTACCACCGAGGGGGACAAGGTGTTGTTGTCGTTGACCCTGGCCAAGAAGGAGAGCTTCGATGCCTGGCTTTCCTTCCTGCGCGACCTGGTCAGCCGGGGCCTGCCGGTGCCGTAGACCATCACCAGCGACGGCGCCCCCGGACTTTTGCGGGCCATCGACCAGGTGTGGCACCACAGTTGGCGCCTGCGCTGCTGGGTACATCGCATGCGCAACTTCCAATCGAAGGTGCCCGATCATCTCTGGCCCGAGGTCAAGGCGCATCTGACGGCCATTCGAGATGCGCCCACCCGCGAAGCGGGAGAGGCTGCCGCCAGCGACGTGTTGATCCGCTTCGGCCAGGACTGTCCGAGCCTGTGCACAGCGCTCAGCGAGGACCTGGAGGCCCTGCTCCACCATCTGCGCGTGCCCTGGCGCCATCGAAAACACGTACGCACCACCCACCTGATTGAACGGAGTTTCGTGGAAGAGCGACGGCGTACCAAAACCATTCCCCGCTTCTTCAACGAAAAAAGCTGCCTCAAGCTCGTCCACGCACCTTTGATCAGGGCGGCTGGCACGTGGCAGCGCATTGGGACCACGGCGACGGAGAGGGCCCAGTTGGATCTCTTATACCAGAAGTTGAAGATCGAACCGGCTACCGAAAGAAGGGCGGTGGCCGGATAGGAAGGGGGCTTCGTGCTGCCATCACTTTTGCAGAAATCTCAGGACTTGACCGGGGCCTGATCCCAAATCATTGGGCCTACCGGCTTATTAAACGCTCGATGGAATAATCGATCGAATTCTCTCCAATTGGAAGATGCCCGCATCAGCAGGATAACCTTGCAAGCATGATTTGTAAGCTCTCTCCATCCAGTCTCTCTCTGCGGCCAACGGTAGTGCTGGCTTCTTCGCCTGTCTATTTCTGGAGTGGGACTTGACCTTTTCAGTTTTTCCAAGACTTCCCGGGGAAGGTATTCAAAGACATATTTATATATGCACCTGCCGATTACAGAGGGTCGCTTTAATCCTTCCGGTCCATCCAAATTCCTGAGTTCATAGATCTTTTCATAAAATTCATCCGGAATGGCCCTTGCCCACATTTGAAGGTCGGGAGCTACGTACTTGTCGATTATCTGTTCCCGCGCCATGCGGCGTCTGATTTCCAGATATCCGGAAGTCTCGTCGACTTGGGCGATAATTCCCACCGGGGATATGCCTCCCATGAGGTATTCCGCTCTTTCGGCGAAACGAATTTGCTGGGCAAGAAGGGCTCCCGCAGACCGGGCCTTGAGGTAGACCGAGCATACTTGCGGTAGTAATTCAGCATGGTATCCCTTCTTGGGAGGACCGGATCCATGTTGGAAAAAAACAGGCCTTGCCGACAATTTCAACTTGTTGGTAATGAAAGGCTCAAGTTGTTTCGGGCTCAAAAAGAACGGCAAGGCGCCGACCTTCCCCCTGCCCCCTTTGCCGGCGTTGGGGATTCGGGATCTGCCTATGGCCTTCAGGAACTCCCTTTGGGATAATACTCTGGTCTCGTCACTCAATACAAAACACGGAATCTCCATGTTCCCAATTACAAGAGGACGATTCTGGGAACCTGCAATAACCTTGGGAAGCTTGCGGTCATCTGTCATTTTCCTGCCCCTGGTCCCTTCGCAACGATTCGGTAGAACCCTGGTGGTGGGCACATTTTGCAGCAATTGAAACGTTTCAAAGGTCGACAGCCGACGGTCCTCCTTCTCTCACTACCGCCTTACAGAAGCGTTCCCCTGATGCTCCGCTGCACCCGGTTTCAGTGGCTTTGTCGGTTCCACGACCACCGGGATTACTGCAGGGTGGATTGGGTCCTCGGATTCTTCGTCCTGGATGTCCGTCAAATTGGTTTCGTCCATTTCAACAATGCGAGTCAACATGGTTCGCTGGGCAACCTGGGTCATGGCATACCGAATTTTCCCGTGGATTCGCCAGGCTGTATTCTTATTGACCCCCAAATCCCTGGATAGCTGTAGGGCGGAGATGCCTTTCTTTTCTTTCAGCATCAGCCTAAGGGCCAAAAACCATGTCTGCAGGGGAAGGTGAGTGCGGTGAAAAAGGGTGCCAACCGTAACGCTGAATGAAGTATGGCAGGTATAGCAGTGATGTCGGTCCTGCATCCGGACATTGTGATCCGATCCACAGTATGGACACTTTGGATGGCCCTCCCAGCGTATTTTTTCCAGGTACTCGATGCAGCCATTCCGGGAGGGAAACTTCTCGAAGATTTTCAAGGATTTCACAACGACGGCTTCCCGGTTTATTCTGTGGAATTTTACGCTGGATATAGGTAAGATATCCATTCGGAAGGAGATTTTCAATAAAAATTACACCGCATACTAGGAACTTGGATTTTTGTTTTCCCATGGGGGAATTATGCCATACTGGTATTTTTCGATGTCTGTATGGCTCAAATTCGAGAATTTGGAGGATTCCCCACTCTTCAGGCCAAGTTCTATTTTTATTTCAATTATTTGTTTTCTATATAGTTATGACTAATACACATGTCTCCTCTCCGATCAAACCGCATCGACCAGGTTTCCCATGAAATATTTTTCGACTACACCCTGAGGCTGCTTTCACTATATATTTAGTATGTATAGTGCTTCGGGGAAATTCAATGCCCTTCCTGTGCATGGCGTTGAAGATCCCCTTGTATAATTAACCATCCTTTCAAACAATTACCGACTATCGACCCAAGAAGGCGAGAAGATGACCGATTCGGAGAAAAAGCTGGCACGGAAACGTCTCCGGATTCTGAAGTTGGCTCAAAAATTGGGGAACGTTTCGGAAGCGTGCCGCCGCCTGGGGGTGAGCCGCTCCCAGTACTACCAGTATAAACGGCGTTTTCAGGACCACGGCCTGGAAGGGTTGGTGGATCGGCCTCCCATCCACAAATCACACCCCCAAACCACCCCTCCAGAGATCGTCCGGCAGATTCTGGATCTGGCGGTGGCGTTTCCGGACCACGGCTGCCATCGTCTGTCCGATCTCCTCCTAGTGACCGGTGTATCGGTATCGGGAGTGACGATCCAGAAGATATTGGCCAAAAATGGGATGCGCACCCGGTATAAACGCATGCTCAAGCTGGAAGAGAAGGTCGCTGGAGCCCAGACCGAACTGACCTCAGAGCAGAGGGGGGCCCTTGAGAAGATCAATCCCTGCTTCCGGGAAGGGAACCTGGAAACCACGGCGCCGGCAACACTGCTGTGTCAGGACACCCTCTACATCGGCACCTTCAAGGGGGTGGGCAAAGTCTACCTGCAAGCCGTCGTGGATACCCATGGCAGCCTTGCCTTCGGCTATCTGCACACAGGCAAATCCCCCAAGCACGCCGTGGCCATTCTACACAAAAAGGTGATTCCTCATTACAATGGCTGGGGTCTTGAGGTGGAGGCCGTTCTGACCCATAACGGCGGGACCTACTGTGGATCGCCCTCCCATCCTTACGAACTCTACCTTGCCCTAACCAACATCTCCCACAGAAGGCCGAAGGAGAGATCTTCACAGACCCATGGGTTTGTGAAGCGGTTTCACCGTACGGTGATGGACGAGTTCTTGAGCACGGCAGATCGTCCGAAGTCCCGCAACCAGTTGGCCGCCCTGCAGGAGGACCTGGATGCGTGGCTCGAGCGCTACAATTTCGAGCGGCCTCATCAGGGATATCCAAATTGGGGGAAACGACCGGCCGACATGGTCATGCCGTTCGCAAAGTCGGTCTGGGAAAATCCTATGTCTAAAATTCCTGTGAGTATTTTGCCCTTTTGGACTTTAATGGAACTATTGAATCAAGTAAGACGCGGCTGGCCGAGAAATATGCCAAAACCAACCCTCCAGAAGCCATATCAACAACACTTGACCTGGAGTCCTCTAAGGGGGCAAGGTCAAGCAGCGCTAGCGCCAGCTGTGGGATCACCAAGTCCACGGTGATATCACACTCATCCAGCATTTTCTCGGCCATGTCCACGGATTCTGAATCCATATTCTGGAGGATTTTGATGATGTCGAGGCAGAGCACGGTCATTTTTGCGTTCCCACCGCGATGTGCTTGACGAATTCAACCGGGCTTGGAAAATTTCTCGACTGGCGGCCAGTCCTTATGTGGTATGCCCAGAACGCAGTCTTCACATGCTCCAGGTCATATTCCTCGGCAATAATCCAATAGGTTTCGAGGTCGCGGTCATCCATGTCGCCATTATAGAATGCCACCACCGTGTGGGACGGCCCGAAGAACTTTTCTCTATTTGAAAAACTTGGTGCATCAGGTAATGAGTTTTGTGGACCAGGATTTCCTTGCCCGGGCATAGACTTCCCAGGATTCCAGGCTCCGCTTCAGTAGACCTGCTTTTTTTGGATCCACGAGCAGACCCACAATCTTCTCTGTCTTTGCCATGGCCATAGTTATCCAAAATACTCATCCCAAGGGACTTCTTGGCCGGCAAAATTCCTGAACTTGGTAAAACCCTCCTGCCATTGAACCACGGCGGTTCCGGTGGGCCCCTCGCGCTGCTTCGCCACATTTAAATCGGCCACGCCATCGAGAGCCTCGCCATTCACATCAACCTCGTTCTTGTTGGGATGGCTCAGGAAAATAACCGTATCGGCGTCCTGCTCCAACGACCCCGACTCGCGCAAGTCACTGAGCCTGAGCTTCCTATCCGTTCGGTGCTCATGACTTCTGGATAGCTGGCTCAGGGCCAACAGCGGCACATTCAGGCGCTGGCTTACGCCTTTCAGGGACCTGGAGATCTGAGCCACCTCCTGCTCCCGAGTATCCGAGGATCGGGAAGACATAAGCTGAAGGTAGTCCACCACAATCAGATCCACCTTTTTGAGCTGGTTGAGCCTCTGTACCCTGGCCAGCATTTGCACGGCACTGATTGCGGGAGTGGCGTCAATATGAAGGTTATTGGAATCAGACAGAGTAGCCATTTCCCCTGTCACCCTCTCCCATTCCTGCCTGTCCATGCGCCCAGATTTGATCTTTGTAGCCTCCACTTCGCTGCCAATGGACAGGAGCCGTAGCACCAGGCTCAGTTTCGACATCTCAAGAGAAAAGTAGGCCACGCAATGTTCATTCCTGGCCGCCTCCCTGGCAATGCACAAGGCCAGAGAACTCTTTCCCTGCGAGGTGCCAGCGGCAATAATGTGGTAACCCGGCTCGAATCCTCCGCCCGACAGGATGTAGTCGAGGGACCCAAGGCCGGTTTTAATGCCTGTTTTGGCACCCGACCTGCGCTCTTCAATGAATTGCGGCACGTCCCGCATGATATCCGATATGGATTCCATGCCATCGCAGGAGTCCTTGCCCTCACATAACCGCTGCATTTCACCGGTAGTTTGTTCAACAACCTCTATGGCGGGGACGGTTTGGTCGTCTGCCCTGGTATCTGCGTTGGAGAGCAAAACCTGGAGCTTGCGCCGCATGGACAAGTCCTCAAGGCGGTTTAGGTAGTACTCCATGTTGGCGTCAGAATCAACAGAATTACCCAGAGTCGCCAGCCTCTGATTTCCTCCCACCTGATCGAAGACTCCGCGCCGCCT
This sequence comes from Candidatus Latescibacterota bacterium, assembly GCA_965208105.1. GTDB lineage: Bacteria > Latescibacterota > UBA2968 > UBA8231 > UBA8231. The sequence goes on along the minus strand of OZ242318.1, from coordinate 3,181,874 downwards.
CAGGATGCCAGTGATAACAGCGGCATCTTTGGCCAGGCCTTGACGAGCGCATTCATGGAGAGCCGAGAAAATATGGCCGTTGTTTATTTCGTAGAAATGGTCATCTTCAATCCCTCTGTCAATCGCCATGGACAGCGCCTCGTCACTGATTATGCAACAGCCGAGTATGGCCTCCTCGATTTCCTTATCATGAGGAGGAGCGATGAGTTTGAATTCCTTGGTAGCCATTATTGGTTTCTCCTGAGCTCACTCAGGTTGATTTGCCGGCGCACCGTGACCTGATTTTCCTCTTGTTCCGGCTCGGCCTCCATATACTGTTCAAAACGCATGTTAGGACCGAAGAATGTGGATGGCATCATGATAAATCCCGGCTCTTTTTTGTCGGCCTTGCATGCAACCGTATAATTCTTCGCAAACTGCAGCAGTTCCGATGCCGTGTAGATTTCCTCTTTCAGTCTTGCTCTTACTGCTTTCAGGGCAGATCTCCAGTTCCATGCTCTATTTCCTCGAGGATAATTTTCTGGATTACGAAGTTCGGTGATGATCCATTTTTCCTCCTCAGACTCGAAATCCAACTCACCCCGCTTGCTGAGCTTCTTTTCCGTAACAACATCATTGGTTGTTACAATAGTATTTGGAGCTTTCTTTTTATTTCCTTTACTTTCCTTGTTGCAAGTATCTTGATCCCTCCCCTGTCCTGCGGCTTCCCGAGCCGTTTTTTCCGCTCTTTGTTTGGCCGAATTTTTGCCTCCGCGGCTCTTGCCAATCTTTTGTTTCCAGCAGAACATGGCGCAACCCACCAGCCTCGGATGATACCACCGGTTGTCCTTGCATAAGATGAACTCCTGCATGATGCTGTCTTTATGCTCGGTCCATAAATCTGTGCTACCGAAGTATGCTGATCCGGCCAGATTGGCCAGTATGGTATCGTTATTTGGCAATGAACCAATTGGCCTCCGACTCCATGCCCACAACTTCAACCTGTGGGCTGCCCTGAATTCCTCCGCCGATGTGGCGTTCATAAGCGGTGAACCCAGTTCTTCAACAGCGTATGTGCTGAAGTACGGATAGTTGAGTTCGATTTCTTCGGAAATTAGAGGATCTGGAAGGCCGTCTTGGTCAACTACGGCGAGCTTTGGTTGTTTGGAAAATCGCTCCGACACCATTTCTCTTCCTGCCATGTAATTACAGCGGGCGCTGCAGTACTACGTGAACGTTGCGAGGAAGAGAGCTTCGACGACATCTTCCCTCGGTATTGTATTCGACGAAGACAGTGGTGGATGAGCGCGGGATACGCCCATCCCCCACCCAGATGCCATCGAATACGACTGAAGATATCGGGTTGTAGCCGATCAGCAGACAATATATGTCAGTCTCTGAAGCACCCAGAGGATATTCACGCCTCAGATCGGCTTCTCACCCAAGACTCCACGGCCGTCCGTCGCCATCCGACAGCCCGGGTACCAGGACCGCCAAGCCGAATGGGGGGAGGAAGGTCTCCGCTCTTGACACGGCGCCATATGGTCGTGCGGGATAGGCCGAGAAGCTTTATGAGCGCCGGGAGTCTGATGATTTTTTGTGACTTCATAGCAATTCTCCTTTTTTTAAGGTGCAACCAAGTGCTCTGTTTAACTGGAGCAATGGGCGTTATAATCAATAGAGGCGGCGACCACACCCACAATCTCCAGAGACCTATAGCCCAACTCGCCTCTCTGTCTAGTTCTTGAATCGCCGGCTTCCCCCAAGGATTCCGGCGCTTTATACTTTAGGACCCCGTACCGAGATCCGCAACTCAGGAGGAAGTGGTGGAACGGTCCAAATTCAAGTAGCTCAGCCATTCGGTTTTGCCCTCGACAAGGTCGAGAGTTGGCGCCTGAAATCGCGAGGCCTTGTCAGCCTTCGCCTTGATGTATATTCTTCTCTTCAGGTTCTGCACCTTGATGGACGTCTTTATCCTTCTATCCTTGCCTCCCTTTGTTGTCGGAGAATGGTCAAGTGCTGAACACTTCGCTCAACGGGTGTTACCCTGCCTTCTCGCTGCTAGGCACCCCGCCGCCACCCTCAAACCTTCAGCCTCCCGCCGGTGTTAACAGGTTTTGGACCTGCCCTCGCTATCACCTCCCCGAAGTGGAGCAGCAGTCTCATTCAGCCTTCGTCGCCGGGTTTTCGGCTCGGCCTTGGGGTCCAAACTGCGTTTCACCCTCCGCCAAACCACTTTGGTAATTACTTGTTTATATTGATCTTTTCCATTATTGTATCCTGACTGATTCCTGTGCTGGTTGTTTCAAATTGACCGGACACTAGCCTCGCAAATCCACCACTTCCATTTCAGCGATCTACCTATTGTTGCATGAATCAGCTCAAAATGTGACGCTGATCAAGCTGTTTGTTGGGTTCTGGAATAGCTCGTGGGCGGATGGGCGAGCATCTGCACTTCCCTGTCGCGCTCACTCTTCCGGATCAGGTAGCGCATTGAAAATGACTGGAATTGAGTGCCTGCTGCCAGACATGTGCACAGACCTCGACAGCGTGCGGGAATAGGCAAGCCCGCTGGAAAGAGATCAACTTTGAAACTGGATAGTGGAGGATTGCGAAACAAGTAGCACAAGCGGGCGCACCAAGTATCGTTGTCGGTCCTGGATTAACTTTTAAGGAATTCGTCAACTTCCGGGTCAGTGGACGAGGACAAACGGAACAGTACGTCAGGGTCGGCCGCCAGTATTTTGGGCAGCTCCTTGATCACCCCTGGCCCCGGCCGACGCTCCTGGTCGCGCTCGATTCGTCTAAGGTAGGTTGGAGAAATCCCTATCTTGGTCGCCGTCTCACACAGGGGGAGATCATGGCGAAGGCCTGGCAAACCATCCTGAGGGAGGTTATTTTGTCCTTGGGACGATCATTGCCTTGCTAGGGACACCAAAAAAAGCTTTATTTTACACGGGGAAAGAGCTTTATTATACGAAATTGGGGAACTTCCACTTTCCTGTGAGCGTCGGTCCGGTTGAAGCAGAAGAATTCTTCCTCCCTGCACGAGAAGAGAGCAGTTCTGTGACGTACGGCCCATCTTGGCATTTGCCACGGTCTGGTTTACTCGAAGAGATTGGCTATTGGTCTCGTCATATTCTCCCATGAGTTCACGAGAATGCGACCTTCATTTTTTCGATGAAGAATGGCTAAGGGCTCAAGGTCTCCCGTTGCTACTGCTAGCAAAATTGAGCGACTGTCCCACCTTCATCGTTCTACTCTTTGGTACGAACAGCAATCTTTGCTTGGAACAATTCAGTGAGTTCTCCCTCTGAATCGTCCAGGGTCCATGCAGTTCCAACCATCCCACGAATAATAATTCCTTGTTGACAAAGTGAAGAAATACACCAAGGCACCAGTCTCCGAAGTTATCTTTGGCGTGACCTTTAACGAGGAACGCCTATCCTTAAGGGGCCTGTTTGATGCCCAGCAGGCCTTATCAGACCAATATCCACGTGTGGAGATCCGCCCTCCCCTTGTCGACGAGGTAATGTCTGAATTTCAGATCAACCAGGAAATTAGTCCAGAAAGGTCGGGGACTGTTCTTATTCGACTGCGAAGCGAGGACAACAAGTGGTTGTGCCAAATTCAGGCGAATAAGGTGTACCTCAACTGGATTCGTCTGGATCCTGAACCTGTTGGCAATTATCCTGGGTACACCACCGTATATCGCAAATTTTTGGATACACTCGATGCTCTGAGCCTTGGTTTGCCAGATATCACTTCGGATTCAGTCAAATACTATGACCTCAGTTATCATGATCGCTTCGAGTGGCAGGATTATATCGACAGCTTGAGTGATGCCCATAAAATTATGAGGCTAAAGCCTCCTGAAATCGAGACTCCAGAGGGGTTCAACAATCTATTCTCACGGTATACCTACAGGTGTAATCCCTTGGGCGGATATGGCATTTTTTCTTTGAACACTGCCACTGCAGTTACAGGGAAACAGGTTCTTCAGCTTGAGAGCAACCTTCGTGGTATCATCCCAGATCGGTTGGGTGACGACTGGTTCAGTGAGGCACACAGGGTCCAGTACGATCATTTCAGCAGAATTTTCACCCCGGAGATTCTAAAAAGATGGGAATAGACACTGTCCAAGTCCCCTACTTAAATGAGTGGTCGCCATCAGTGATTTGGGGTGGAGACGTGCGAGCAGTTAACCTACTTGATGCAACTCCTGTTTCAGGATTCGGTGAGAAGCCCTGCATCCTTGACGTCTCGGATATTTCCCATTTTTACGCTGATAACAATCTTGGTCGTGGTCGATCAGGCAACTGGAAGGAAACAGGGATTCGGAATTTCTCCTCTCTCGTGTCCGACAGATTTAGATATCTCCAAGGATTGCAGAATCTCGAACCAGATTGGATTTCCGGAGGCGCGGACAAGCCATCCAACTCGGCGATTTTCCTTTCCCAATTATTGCTGGGTTACATTAACCAGAAAGTTATCACTGAGGAAATCGCCCTCATTCCGAGGATAGTTATGGGCCCTATTCCAAGCGGAGGAATAATTGTCGAACTTCATGCAGATGATGAAAATGCAATCAACGTGGTAATAACAAACGATAATCGCGTTGATCTGGAAGTTCTATTTGGCGGGCGCTATTTCGAACACAACATAAAGGGAAACGAGTTGCTTGGCATGGTAATTTCTCAATATGAAACCCTCTCCCGGTAGTGAAATTCCAAATGGAGAGGTGCTATACAAGTGGTGTCGCAGGGATGCCTTTCCTAAAGGCCAAGTGGAGATACCCTCCTCAATTTTTTGGGAAATCGAGCTCTCTTGTGACTGGAAGAAGTTCCGACCTGATCCTTCGAAATCATTTCACGTTGCGGAAGGAAAGACGCGAGTGATTGAAATCTCGGTTTGTGACAATATCAAGAATCCTCGCAATCCCAAACGAGTGGGCCAGATAGTTCCCGAGTGGAAGCAGCATGTCATTTACGATCCGGTTGTGGACCCTGTTCATGGCCCCAACTGTGCCCATTCCCTGATAAAGGGTCGCAAGAAAGGTCCAATCCGCGAGGCAATTGTTGCAAATTCAATTTGGTGGGATGCCGAATAGCCGCCAAGCTCGAAATTTTCGGCTCGATATTGCCTGCAAGCTACGGTGGCATCGAGTCGATTATTTTGTGGGAGCTTCTAGAGATGTAGCAGGGACAGACTGGGCTCCAAACGACCGGTAAGCGGCTCCTCCAAAACCGTTTGCCCCACCTCGAAGGAGAGCGTGTCGATGGCCACGTCCTCGATGGTCTTGATGACGATGAAGGCCTCCCCGGATCCGCAGACTTGGATGTATACGTTCTGCCCAGGCTTGCGGCGGACGGTATCGTTGCCCTCCGCTGTACAGTAGGAACGAGTATTGGAGTTGGGCCTGACGAGCCCCAGCTCGATAAGGCGCTCGGAGCCGGGATTGGCGACGATCTTGAGCTGATCGAACAAGCTGGGGTGGGACAGGTTGACCCGGAAGGGGGTCTGAGGAGGTCCACCAGGGACTGATAGGTTGGACTCATCAATTTTCCAGACCTAACTTTGAAATAGGTACCACTCGTGGGGAAGGTCAAAGTGGCGGAACTACCTATACGGAAGGGCGATGGAAGACAGCCTGTATGACGTGGCATCCATGCGTCGCTTTGCGGGGGTGGGTATAGACGGCATTCCAGAGGAGAGGGCAATCTGCAAGTTTCGCCACTTTCTCTTTCACCATCGTTAGACTGAGGCAATGGATCGTCGTTCGAGGCAGGTTTTGTTCGGGCGCGGGTTGCTGCTCAGCCAGGGATCCATTGTGGTGGCCTCAATCGTCCAGGCTCCCTCTTCCTACCAAGAACGAGGCTCCGCAACGGAAACCTGAGTTGGCGGGCACTACGAAGACAGAGATGCGCTGGCATCTCAGCGTGAAGGAGTCCTGCCCCTAAACGGGCTCCAGGCTTCTGGATCCCGTAAGGCCAAAGGTGCAAATAGGCCTCGCCTGGCTGGCCACTACGGGCGACAGATCTACTCCATTATCCTTATCTGCACGTACTATTGCCCACCGCCTTCTCTTGGGCAAAGCGTATCCCTGCCTCTCACCCCTTACCTGAAATCCAGATTGCTGACACTCCCTCCAGGCTCCTGGGGCGATTTATTCAATAATGTGGTATAACCCTTTGTAGAGTATTTTTCCCTGCCTTGCGCCTACAAAGGAGAACACCATGTCCGACGAAATAAACCTGCCCAGTTGGGTTATCCGCCGATATGTAGTCGTGAAAAACAAGAAGGTGGATAAGTTTGAAACCCTGCCTGGTGCTACCGCTCACCGCAAGAAGTATGGAGGAGAGGTCAGAGAGCTTGAGTTTCGTCTCTCAAAGATCAAGACCATCACACACCGGGGAGAAGGCTGGGTAAGGGCTGATGGGGAATAGTTTTGTCTATCCGCTTTGATAGCTGCCATATACGTGCTCTATATCCCCCGAACTCCCCCTGATGGCTTGAGAATTCCCACCGGGATAATTATGGGAGCCGATTCATTGGGAAGACTGATCTGAGGCTTCCCGGGACTTTCCTCAAGGATCCCCTCCGAAACATCCTGGAAAGCATTCCAGTGTCCCGTAAGCCCCCAAAACCTGGTGATTGAACACCCTCCATAGCACTTGGTCCGCGCCCGCCTAAAGCCCTCCACCCAGGATCCTTCCGTCAACCGCTCTTTCCAATCCTCCCTGTTGAGATCTCTGCTGCCCAAAGCGCTGTACCTAGGCTCTCCATCTTGCCTGTCGGACTCCTCCGATTGATTCTTCAAATCACATCAAAGTAGTCGTACTTCCAGTCACCCCATGGTGCCGCAATTCATCACCTCTCACCCAACCTGTTTGGACGCGTCTGCCATTGATCGAATCGGAGTGTGGATCTGTAATTTCGGCCAATTTAATGAATCAAAAACCCAGGAAGTTTCTTCAGAAGAAGGATTCTTCATGAAAATCGAAGTAGTCGAACGCAAGGTTAAACAGGTCTGGAACGAGGTAATTTCCGAACCTGTTGAGAACCCCGGAGACGTAGCCACCTATCTCGATACCTTGGATATCAAAATGGCCGACCGGGAGATGTTTGTCGTCCTCCACCTTGATGTACGTAACCGGGTCGTGGCCCACGAAATCACCTCGATAGGCAGCCAGACGGCAGCGCAGGTACATCCCCGGGAAGTGTTCAAGTCGGCTATCCTCAAGGGCGCCTGTTCGCTCATACTTTCCCACAATCACCCCAGTGGAGACCCGTCACCGTCGAAGGACGATATCGATCTCACCCACCGCCTGGTCGAAGCCGGCCGCCTTGTGGGGATTGAGGTGCTCGACCATATCATCGTCGCTCCTCCCGACCGAAACCTGTCCATGAAGGAAACGGGGATGGTCTAAGGGAAGGGAGACCCCCGCTACAGCCGTGGTCCACCCGCTACGGCATGGAAGGGCCGGATCAGAAAAAAGATTCTTCAAACCCGATCCCCCATTTCTTACCAGAAAGGGCACCATGGATGAAAGGAAACAATTCCCGGTCCTGACAGGATCCAAGCCGTTGGTCTGCTTCGCGCAATGGCTGTGGGAGAGTGCAGGGTTCCGCGGGAGACCCGTCTCATGCACCCCCGCAGGGGTTGCGCTGTGGTGCTCTGCAGTGCCGGTAGAGACCTTCTCCAAATCGGGTGGGCTCCATTGACCGGCACTGCAGGGCCCACCTCTCGACCCAAGAAGTCATCCCCAGCCGGGTGTACTTTGGGTGGTGGTCCAAAGTCCACCGGAGGCGATACTGCTGTCGGCTTTCAAGGTCCAAGGGGCATGACCGGCCGAGGGTGGGTACTGAGATCTACCCCCTCCCCGAGGCATCCGATTCAGGCTCGAGGTCTCTATCGCTCCCAGGTTGGTAGGACCCTGGTGGCCCTTTGCGCTGGGGCTTTCGCACATTCTTCACCTGTAGCCAATGTGCCCACCCTCAAGGGCACCAAAGGTCTCTCCTTTGGTACCGGTCCCAGACAGAATCTTGCTTGCCGGGGAGTTTCAGACCTGAATTTCAGGATCACTCGCACAGGCGAGCCGTGGACCGGTTGGAAAGACCCATACCCGGGCAATGGAGTATCAAATGGAGGACAGACCGAAGGTTTATCCAGAGGCAGGGAGGGGGTGATACCTGATGATGCCGCGAGGGTTGGCCACACTGCTGGAGATCGCGCTGGAAGGGATTCGGATCATTCTGAATCACTGGAAGTCGAAGTGATTCCGGCAGGATGCCAGACCGGAAGGGTAGACGTAAAATTTGCGTCTATCCTTTTTTAGCTGCGAAACTGTATCTGGCAGCCCTCTGGCAGTCGTTTCTTGGGGTGTGCATCGGTTTTCCCTCCTTTGTACTACGCACCTTCCGTCTCCAGGCAAAGCGGGAAGCCTGTTTTGTTTCGTCTGAGACCAGGGAAAGGCTTTTCTGCATGGACTGAGGTCGACGTAGGGAGAGGTCCGGCCGGATCGTAAGATCCGGATAGAAATCGACGAAAACAGGCAGGAAACTGAGCCTTCCCCCAGAAAATAAAGAGCATACATCCATTTGCCCCTATTTTAACCTCTCCCTTAATTATCTTTAAGGGAAGTTATTGTTGTCGGACGAACACTCGCAGACCATCAAATAACAATCTTTCGCGCAGGTGGAAGTCCTTATGAGACCTGTTCAATCCCCCCGACCGGTCGTCACTGCCTTTGACCTGGGGGCACTCTCTTTCTTCTTTACATTGCTCGTTCCTGCCGCCCAGACCGTCGATGTGGGCAAATACATCGACCTAGAGGCCAACGTGGAGTATGGCCTGAGCCTCCTCGATGAGGACCAGGACCCGGTATGGTTTTACATTGGCGCGACCGCTCCCGCGAACCTCGATGCCACCTCGGGACTGATCCTGGACCCCCAATCCGAACACCTGTTCGAGCTGGATGTGATACCACATTCGATGTTCAAGCTAGACGCTGGATCGAGGCTGTTCGTGCGCTCCGTCGCGGGGCCGACCACCCTCATGATTGCTGAAGAGGAAGTAAAGAAGCGATGACCGACGGCAAGACCTTAAAGCAGGAATTACGAAACAAATAAAGGCCGACCTATATAATAGGGGTGTAACCTTGAATTTACGCAGCTGTGGCGGGCACCCGTTGGTCTGAATGTCGCAGGTGCCATTCCCAGAATGGATCCCAGCGCTTGGACTGCACGTGAACGCGGAGGTTGAGAATGTGCTGGCCTCCTCTTTTCGTCCAACGCATGCCACTGCGTTTGAGCCGGTGTCCGACGATGGTTTTGGCCGCCGCCTCCACCGGCCCACTGGAGATGATCAGACCGGCCGCCTGGAAGGCGGCATAATCCATCTTGTCTCGGTTGTGACGAAAGTAGCCCATCTCGCCGGTCACCTGGCGATAGCGGTGCGAGCCCTTCTTGAGTTTGCCCCGGTGATAGGCCAACGAGCGCAGCAAACGATCGGCCGCCCCCTCCTCATGACACAGTTTGTGGCGCCACGATGTAAACCAGTGGTTGGCTTTGCTCGAGGCCTTGCCGAACAGATGCTCCGCCGCTTTGGACAGATGGTCGGCGGCGTGATAGAAATCCAGAATGGGAATGAAATCGGCGAACACGGGCTGCTCGTCCACCCGCCGCCAGATCTCCCGTTTCCCATCGGCCAGGAAAACCCGAAACCGAAACGAGCCGCGTTGCAGGGTCCGTTCGGTCAAATCCACCATGCCGTCGATCAGCCGCTGCATCTTCGCCTCGGGCCTGCGGCTGACGTAGCGCACATCGACGCGCTACGGCGCTTCGTTTTCCGCCTCCAGCGGGGTCGCGTAGGTGGCCACCATACCTACGCTGGCTTCTCTCCAAGCGGTGGTGGTCGTGGGCGGGTCCGAGGCTTGGGGCCGCTCCGGCGGGCGCCCTCGTTTCGGTGCGGTCTGGCGCAGGGGCACGTGGACGCCATCCCATCCGACCACCAGCGTGTCGGCGGCTACCTCCAGCGGCGCCTGGGCTTCCATGGCCTCTTCCAAGGCGTCGGCGGCCTCTTCGGCGTGCTGCCCTACGGCGGCCAACAGGTGTTGAATCGCCGTGCACGAGGGTCCTTTCGGCAGCAGCTCGGCGAGGCTGTCCTCCACCTCGGCCGTCACGCGCTCCAATTCCGGCACCATGAAGCGGCCCACCATACCGCAGTGCTCATCCAGCGCCACCCAACTGGAGCCCCCGCGATCGGGTTGAAACAGCCGCCGCGACACCGAGACTTTGCCCCAAAGGGTCAACCACTGCTTGTCAGCCCACTGCTTGAAGCGAACCACGGTGCCCTCGCACACCACGGTCTCGGCCGTCGTTTCACTCGCTTGAGCCAGCTTCAAAAAGCCCGTCCGCCCGACCTGCTCCAGCGCGGTGCGCAACCCGGCGACCGCCTCTCGAAACGACGCCGGGTCCGGTCGCTCCTGCAACTGCATTTCCCACTGACAGACATTTTTTTCCAAATTCGCCACACAGACCGAAAAATCTTTCGTATCTTTCATCTGGGATCTCCTTCCGGGATGGGGCCTAAGGTGCTAACCCCAATATACTTTCGTGCCCGAAATCGGGATCCCATTTTTGTCGGTACCTGCGTAAATCAGAACTTACACCCAAAAGAAAGAAACCTGGAAGATCAAATGGTTTGACTATGGGTGCGTAAAGATGAAATCAACTCACAAAGCGTCGTGATCTCCGGCATCACGCTTCATGAGGACCGCACCTACCGCAGCGCCTATTGGTACTACCAGGAGCTTGAATCAATCGGTGCAGGCGAATGGTTTGTAGCAGATGGAAAATTGGTAAGAAAGGGGAGCCATAGATCCACATGGGTAGGCCTGGACTCCCGCGGCAAAGAACATAAAATACAGCGATTCTCTGGTTTTGAACGGTCAGTCCAAGGGTTCAAGCAGATGGGGCTCGAAATACCGACGATCTCGATGACTTTATGGAGAAGTAACTATGAATTTCCTGCCGGACCCCCTTGATGGATTTTCGCCGAAATTGTACCTCGCGACCCTCTCCAAGGTAGCTCATTCAGATGGGCTTCACCCTGCCGAACAGGATATCCTTGAGCAACAGGCCGCCCAATTCGGCATTAATCTCCACGACCTTCAAGGCGATCACGGCCGCCGTAAGCAATCTGACCGAGCATCTGTCTCGAGTGGAGTATGAAAGTCATCGCAAAGGCGGGTACCCCATTGGCTCGGGAGCCATCGAGTCGGCCCATCGCTTCGTTGCTCAAGTGCGCCTGAAGCGCTCGGGCGCCTGGTGGTACGAGGCCTCCAGCAACCACATGCTGGCATTGCGTTGTGCCAAGTACAATGGCACCCTCGAGGCCGTATTCGAGAGACACGCACATGCCCGGCAGACTCAGTGATCAGCGGGTCTACACAATCGGCTAATGCGCCCCTTGCGAATTGCACGTCCTGGATTCGGACGGCAACCTGCTCCGTTTCGGAGGTGAACCACGAACGGGCAAGAGTTAGCGAGGGGATACGAAAGGGCCAAGATGGCGAGGTCAGTTGACAGCGGGTTTTCGCAGGGGGACACTCGCCACCGGGAGCTTCGGATTCCCCTTGCTTGGTCCACCTACCGGAATCGTCATTCGACATCCATCCCTATTCTGTCATGGAGATTCCTTAGGGGTTTGGCACGCCGCTCAGGTATTTCACAAACCAGACTAATTAGACGATTTGCAATCATTTTTATTACCATGGCCTCCCTGGGGATCTGCGATCCCGCAGGGGGCCAGATTCTGTACGAAAGAGATGGCCTGCACATCATCAATCCCGACGGTACCGGCCAGGCCAAAATCGGTGAGGGCCGATTCTATCACTGGCTTCCCGATGGGATTCGAATTTTACTTGCTCGAGATGCCGGAACTTCGATCCTCCTGGGAAGATTCGGTGCTACAAAAACTTTCCGAGCCGGCCTAGGTGCTTCCCTTTCAAGTGACGGCAAACTACTGGTTATTGAGCACAAGGATAAGGATATGCTGTACTTGATTGATGTTGCAACTGGGAAGGAGAGAGAGTTGGGTCGCGGCTATAAACCGGTGTGGATTCCAAACAGCGAAAGGCTATTGTATCACCTTGATGTCGGGGTTTTTTTGACGAACCTGTTTGTGCGGTCGATCGATGGGAGTGAGGACAGATTGATTTTTAAAAATGGGTGGGTCGAGGACTCGTCTGGTTCTCCTTTCGCTCCGAACCAAACTGAGGTACTTGTCCGGACAGGAGACGACGGTTGGCACGATCTGCACGTACTCGATGTTTCCACAGGACAGGCCAGATTCATTCGTACATGGGCAACCTATGGCGCCTGGGCCCCTGACGGTCAGCGATTAGCTTACACGCGTGGCTTTACAGGTGCATCATACCAACAGCCGGGCTTGTTCATTATCGATCTTTCAACCGATGAGGAATCCCAGTTGCTAGAGGGGAACGTACGATCGAAGCCACAGGAACTTTCATGGTCCCCCGACGGTCAGTGGATCGTGGTTGCCATACAGCCAGAAGCTGGAGAAGAAAAGTCGATGTTGCATGTCATCAGCTCAGACGGAACCAGTAGCAGGGTCCTCACCCCTGGACGGCGACCAATGTGGTCACCCGCTCCTCAAGGAACGCCACCAGGTGAAACCAGGTACATTACAGGCTGGGCAGAAATCAAGTCATTAATTCTCGATTGAGAAGGATCAGAAGGTTGATGCTTTGCATTTGGGTTCTCGATAATTTTGCGTCGCCTACAAAAAATTTACGCTAGAATCACCAGGCGAACTGGGTGATCGACCTGGGGAAAGACGCACGGTTCGGGTGTAATACCACTGCTTGCGATCGCCGATGTCGACCCTCTTGCGCTCCTCGGGGGCTACTTCGGCGGCCCACTCGACCGCCTTCATCTCAGTGCCCTTGAAGCGGACCTTGCGGTTGCTCTTCAAATCCCCCACGTAAGCCGCACGTATGGCCTTGGATATGGTTGAGACTCCTGGCACTGGTGAAGTAGCAGTCAAAGGCGAAATCACCCGGAATCTCTTGCTCCACCACCCAGTCCACCAACTCCTTGAACAGGTCCGTGTGATTCTTGAAGGGCTCGGCCGACTCGCCTTCGACGCCCTCTTCCCGCTTGCGAAATCGGCGAAACTCCAAAGGATAAGGTTTCCCCGACGAACACACGTAGTTGGCGATCACGTAGTCGTGCGCAATCAGATGGCGCCCCTCGGCATGGTCCCGGAACCAACCCGCGTCCTAGATCATCTCCCCGCTATGGCCGACCAGGGTGTTGTCGATGGCGATCACCCCCCGCGCTGAATAGCGGGTCGAAGAATGGCCCTGCAGCCAGGCCAAACGATGTTCGTTGAGTTGTTCCACGTCCCACGGCACCTGAGTGATCCAACGGTTCAGGCAGGATTGATCTGTGGCTTGGGTAAACTCGGCGTTGATCGCCGAAACGTTCTTGCGCTCGGCGACCATCAGCCCGGTCAGATACTCGGCAAAATGCCAGCGCTCCGGGGTGTTGGCGAATATCCAGCCGAATTCGTCCACGGCTTTCTCGACGATCGTAGGAAAAGCAATAATACCTGGCATGAACCCCTCTCACAGCGACAGGGGACGTGCAAGGCGGGAGAGACCTTGCCTCGCCAATATACTCAGGCGGGCGACATATCTGCTACCGAAAACCTGGACTCATCAGCAGGAAATCCTCATTTTGCAAAAGTCCAGTTAGAGGTGAGAGCCGGCAACCATGACTACCTTCACTGAAGCCGTCGTTGAAATGGATGGGAGGCGAGGAAGATTACTCTGAATCTCAAATATGGGTTTTAAGAGAGGAGATTCTTGATGAATAGACGCTGGATCTGGCTACTGGTGCTGATAGGTGTGATAGTGCTGTTGTGGGATTAAAGAGGGAATAGATTTTGAAAATCATTCACGAAGACAGCAATAGAAAAATAATCGAAATATGTGATTATCCAGTGGTGACCTTACCCCCCTAAACGAGTCCAGGAACAGGGTCCAAGATTGGACTTCAGAAAGGAGCAAGGATGGCAAGAAAGCAATGTAGGACCAAGCAGATTATTACCAAGCTGCGTGAGGCAGAGGTGCGCTTTGCTCAAGAGACGAGGGTGGTCCAAGCGTTCAAGCAGATGGGGAAACCGAGCAGACTATCTATCGGTGGAGGCCATAGACCAGCCTCATAGCGCTTTGGCTTGTCGGCTGCTGGCGATGGAGGGCGGGTAGACCGAGAAGCCAGGCGAGCGTCCGGAGCGGACCAGCTCGATCATCTGCTGGCGAAATTCGGGGGGATAGAGGATACGTGATTCAGGCATGGGGGGCTCCTTTCATCAAGTGATAAGGTACCCACTATAACCTAGCCAACTAGAGTTGCTGGACCTTGTTTTTCGTGGCACATAACCTCGAAGGGCGCCTGAGCTGATTGTTATGGCCTGATTCCTGTTTGTATGTGTATATTTTCCAGTATGTTGATATCTGTTGCCGTATTCCCCACGGCAACGGCAGGCTCCCCTGGTTCAAATAAGGTGGGGAGCAATGAGTGCGATTTTTTCTTTGGAAGTCTTTCAGGAGGGGCAGGCTTGGGAGCGCTTCCGCGCCCGAGCCCATGAAGCTTTGGATAGGTTGCTGGATGGACTGGAGACCCCCATGGCCGATTCCGGCGCTCGGGCGCCGACCTTGATGGAGATCACCGAGGCGGTCTCCCAAGAGCGCGCCGGGCTTACCGCAGAGTTGGTGGAAGCCTTGGTCGAACGCCGCTACGGATCGTTTCTGGTGCAACAAGAGGCGACCTGTCCTGGGTGTGAGCGCATCCTGTGGGCGCGGCCGTCGCGCTCGCGCACGGTGGAGACGCTGCTGGGGCCGGTGACCCTGGAGCGGCCCTATTTCTACTGCGCGGCCTGTCACCACGGGTTCCATCCGCTGGATCAAGCCCTCGGTCTGTCGGCGCATCGCAAGCAGTGGGACGTGCAGCTGGCCGGGGTCCAGCTGGCGCTGGAGATGCCCCACCAGCGCGCCTCGAAGTTGCTGGACGAGCTCACCGACGCGTCGATGAGCGACTGCGGGATTCACGAAGCGCTGCAACAGACCGGGGCCTTGGACGTGCTGCAGGTGTGTCCGGACGCCGCCGACATCCAGAATCGCATTGCCCAGGCCGCCGCCGGCCGCAAGTGGCGGCCCATCGTAGTGTTGGCCATCGACGCGGCCGACGTGCCCAGTCGTCCCGAGACCGCCAAGGGAACCCGTCCGGGGCGCCGGAAGAGCCGGGCTCGGCGAAGAGGCGCTGGCAGGGGGCATACCACGAGGCCAAGGGCTTCCGCTTCTACCTGGTCGACGACGACCGCATCGAGCCGTTGATCTCCTGGCATCAGATGGGCGACGAACAGGCTTTCGGAGCGGCTTTGCGCCAAGTCAAGGAGGCGGGCCTGATCCCGGAGGATCAGGTGCGCTTGTGTGCCATCGCCGATGGCGCCCCGTGGATCTGGAAGTGGGTGGAGGACCTGTTCCCTGGGGCCCGTCAGATCCTCGACTATTACCATTGCAGCCGCTACCTGCACGGGGTGGCCGAGGCCCAGTACGGCGCCGATGGGGCACGCGCCGCCCATTGGCTGGAAGCGACGCTGGCCCGCCTGTTCTGCGGGGAGGCGACGGGCGTGGTCTGGGGTCTGCAACGCATGCAGCCGGTCTCGGAAGAGGCCGAAGAAGCGATCGGCGCGGCCGTGACCTACCTGCAGAAGCGGCTGCACCAAGTCGACTTCGCCAGCCATTGCAAAGGGGGCTACCCGATTGGCTCGGGGGCGATCGAATCGGCACATCGCTTCATCGGCCACGTTCGACTGAAACGCTCGGGCGCCTGGTGGTATCAGGAAAACAGCAACGCCGTCCTCGCTCTGCGTTGCGCCCTCTACAACGGAACGCTGGACCGCGTCTTCCAGCAGCACCAAGATCACCTCACAAAACCACTGGAACCGTAACAATCACCTAATGCACCCACCTCGAAGAGTGCCCCAATCCGCGGAATTAATTATCCCGGAGCGAATCGAAAGTGGGACCCTCGAGGTTATCTGCCAACGGCATCAGGACTCGAATCAGGGCACATTGGGGCGGCCAAACCGTTGAGCCCATGGTTGGTCCGCATATTCCTCCGTGGTTACGATCTCGAAGATCTCTTGGAGTCGGGGATCTTCAAGATTCCTGCGAAGATACGTGCTTACCGATTCCGGCTCCTGACCGTACATATAGAATCGAAGAAGAAAAAGATGATACAGATTCATCGAGGTCACCCGGGATAGGATCTCAGAATGAGCATATTGGTTGAACTCGACAGCCGTCCTGGCAAGCGTGAATTCGTATGGTCCCGCGATCGTCCACTCGAAATCAAGGAAGAATAAGGTGCCCTTGAACAGAATCGTATTCTTCAGAATCCGGTCAAAAGGAATCGAGCAATACTGGATGTTCTGGAGGAAGGACTCGTAGATGGAGTCCAGCTTCTTCCAGACAGGCTCCTCAGGAAAGATGAATTGAAGCTGATCCAGCCTATATTTGCGGATCCTTTCTCCGTCCATCTTATACAGGGTCAATTCGGGGGTGAATTCGATCTCCTTGAAAGCATCGAAGAAAACCAGGACGGGAACGAGAAGGCTGCTGTCGTCGCAGGGCCAACGAACAGATGAGCCCTCCAGGTATTCAATTAGCAGCTTCCTTTCTTCGTCATTGGAACCAAGAAGACGGGGCACGGGAAGATCCAAAGAATTAGCAATCTCATATACCCGCTTCTCCACACCGTATTCATAATCACCCGGGAAAACCCAGTCACCAGATACCCATTGTTTTTCAACCCACTCCTGTTGACCATCACTGAACCGTGTACATGTCGTCCCCTTCTGTCCCGTTACTTTTCCATCTGAGTCACGGAAGACCGTGACTTCCTTCAGAGTTTCTATAGCTCTATTACTTGCAGGCACGATGTCCTCGAGTCTTGCTGTAATCAGTCAGGGAAACCGCCTTTGTTCCCCCTCTGATTTCCAGCTCATACCAATTGCTGCCAAGGCAGGTAGCAGGCTCAGGGTTTCAGGCCAGGGAAGAGGGTTGCCGCTGACCGAGACGCCGAAGGCGGCGCAACGGCAGACCTGCTGTTTCCCCTTTGCGGCATCAAGGCTAATTCCACCGAACTCAAACTCATGGCCGCCCAAACTCAACAGAAGCCGTATTAGTCAGCTCGATCTCGTCCTCCAGAGCGTGTTCTGCTACACGAGACACAACAGAAGCTGGTATATCTTCGAATGGGTACGTGGCATGGGCATTGCGAATAAGAACAACATGAAAAATTGGGGATGAGGCTCCCCCCCAACGCCATTATGCCAGGATTCTGTTTTCTCACCCAGGCGATAACCGACGCGAGGCTCGGTGAAAAGGTAGGTTGGGTTGGCGGCGGCGTCCCCCAGCTTGCGGCGGATATTTTTCACTGCGGCGCGCACTGGCCGCAGGTCGGCTTGGGTAGGCCCCCAGACATTTTGAAGCAGGTGCTCATAGGATACTACCCAGCCGGGGTGGATCGATAGCTCCACCAACAGCCGATACTCGAGGAGGGTCAAGTGCACCCGGTCCCCGCCCATCGTCACACAGCGTCCGGCGTAGTCGATAGTCAGGTCTCCCAGGACATATGGTTGGGTCGGCTCAGGCAGCGAGGTGGTCGTATGCTTGCGCAGAGCAGCACGGATCCGGGCGGCCAGTTCCGTAGGTGAAAAGGGCTTGACCACGTAGTCGGCGGCTCCCGCATCGAAGGCCCGGGCGATCACCTCTTCCTGGCCATAGGCGGACAGGAAGATGACTGGCGCGTTCGAGGTTTGGGAAAGCTCCTGCATCAGGTCTACCCCATCGACGCCTGGCAGCACCAGGTCCAGCAACACCAGCTGGGGATGGTGCTTCTCCATGAGGTTGGGCACCTCCTTGGGGTCGCCGGTCACGATGGGAACATAGCCTGATTTGCGAAGGACATCCCGCATGGTGCGCAGCGCCTGCGGGTCGTCGTCCACCACCAGGATGGGCATTCCGACCTGCTTCGGCGTGGGTCTGCGGCCAGTCCGAGCGGAACCTAAGGCGAGGGCATTCCCCTCCTCTTCGGCCAAGGGAAGGGTGAAGGTGACGAGGGTGCCCTTGCCCACGCCGTCGCTCTCGGCCCAGATGCGTCCCCCATGGGCATCGACAATGCCCTTGCAAATGGCCAGGCCAAGGCCCTGCCCCTCCTCGCAGGCTGCCAAGTCCGATGCCTCTTGCCGGGAAAACTTGCGGAACAGGTGCGACAGGCGTTGCCGAAGGACATTGATCTCTCGTTCCAAGGCCCCGGTTGAATGCATGTCGCCATCCTATGTGGGGTGAAGTTGCACTTCTCCACTCATTCAAGCAATGGGCATGGGGCCGCATCATCCCCACATTTTCATAAAAAAATCATTATAAGCCAAGGGATTCATCGCCTACTCCTCACATATGAAAATTATATTTAGAAACCAGTGCGCTGTTAAAGAGTCGGAATTGAATTTTGTACCTTGGCGAGCTAGGCATCGTCCTGGTTTCAATTTCTCCATACGAGGTATTCCTGCATGCGCTGGCCGATGTCTCGATGGTCCCTTGGGTCGCTATTCTTGATGACGTAGTAAGAGGCGTTGGCAGCGGTGAAGACGAGGGAGACTCGATTCTGCCGACACCATGCCGAATCTTTTCGGTCGCGTGGGTCGACAAATAAGAAAGCGCCCAAGTGTGATCTGCTTGGGCGCTCTTGGATTTTTGTTTTTTTAGCTAGGAATCCACGTTCGAACCTATTCTTCCATTGACAGAATATATTCAAGAGTCTCCTTGACTCCCCTCTTATAACAAGTTGCGGTGTATGTATCGTTTTTCTTGCCGCAGGTAAATATCAAGGATTTCCCATTTCTTAGTCCATGAAATTTGAATTGGTCATACCATTCTGTTTCTGTTTTGCTATAAAGAGGACGATCAACATCTTCAAATGTTTCAATGAATCCACTTACATATCGAAGGCAGTCCTTGTATGGTAAGTATACAGAAAAACTAGTGCTTCGATTCAGACTGTCCAACCTTACTTCAATTAGGTTTCCTGTTTTTCTGAAACGCTATTCAGCCATGCTATTTTCTCTTTTGTTGACATGCCATGGTAGTTAACATTATTCCATTTTCCATTGAAATCGAAGTCAACATATATATCGTGCGAGTCAAGAGAGACCCTTGCAGCTTCTTCTTTTGCTTCCCCCTTCACTTCTTCTGGTTTTCCATGCAGTATTCTGTCCTTCACCACAACCGCAACAGCCAGCCCTCCCACAATCGTAAGTCCACCAAATACGGCGACTGCCACATATTTCCATATGCTGCCGCTCACGACTTCTCATCCTCATTTTCTTCCCCAAACCACTCATCCGCCCTTCTCTTGGCTTTTTCTTCAATTTCTGGAGTGACATAAGCCTTTGCACTTAAGGCCACTGCGGCTATGACGCCAAGATCGTCCACAAATATGGGATCGGTCATAGCATCAAGGGGCCACACGAAATAGGCCAAGGCGCCATAAATAGCAATCTTTACTTCTTTGGGGGTGGTTGGTGCTTGGACTGCATAATACAATTGCAGAATTTGCTCGACTCCTTCTCTGCCCACTTTCTTTGCATACTTTCTTATCTTTCTCCAAAACCCACCATCATCAAACCCGCCCTCACCCAAAGCAATTTTTGCCATAACACTCCTCCCCCAAGGCGCACTTCGGCCCTGGCACAAGGTTGTTTTTAGTGCCTGGAGGGATACCAACCGACCCGTATCTCAATCTGATTATGTAATGGGACAGGGTGCGGCACGGGCATCCTCTCCTAGGCAATGAGAAGACGACCTGACATAGAATGTCGGGCCATGCCTACATCCCCAGGCAGGTCTGCGAGAAGTCCTGGACTGCCTTCTTTGCTACGTGCTCTACTTTTCCCCAAAAATCCGAATCAGAATCAGAAAAATTCATCCCCTTATCGCACATAGCATTCCCTTCCTGCTGAGCATGCAGATCGACACCTTGACGCCAAATGGTTAATGGCGTCGGGAGCTGT
The DNA here is from genome assembly GCA_965208105.1 of Candidatus Latescibacterota bacterium. Taxonomy (GTDB): domain Bacteria; phylum Latescibacterota; class UBA2968; order UBA8231; family UBA8231. Next base: position 3,161,728 of record OZ242318.1, on the reverse strand, counting down.
CAGTTTTCGCACTTTTTTGAAGAAATGCGGGAACTATCGCTTATTTACCCAGATACGATAGCAAGTCGTATCTTGTAGCAGGCTATTGTATTCAGCGATACTCCCGACACAAGGGAGGAAGTACGAAAACTGACGAAAGGGAATTTATGGATGAGAAAAGGGAAAGGCAAGAAAAAAGTCTAGATCCTGGAGATGGGGGCATCCTAAGGTTCCCCAGGGCGACAGGGACATCCTGTGGGCTCGTTGACTGAGATCATAGTATAAGCTCTGTCGAGACAAAACACCTATTTGAAGGCACAGTCCAGTCCCCAATGAGGGCATGCATCCTGGAGATCCGGTGCCCCTGCGCTTACAGCACGAGTAGCAGGTGCCCGACGCACCCAGCTGGCCATTCTCGTTGCGCCCATCCAGGTGGGAATCGGCAAAGGAACGCGGGGGACCTTCTCTCCATTTTTTACCGGGTGTCCATTCTTGGAGAAGATGGACAGTCGGGTCTCGGTGCTTGCCCGGTCCAGATCGAGGGGAATGATCGTTTCGGCAAGGAGCCCCAGGCTGAAGGGGGTGGGAAAAGTCCGGCCCAGGCGCAAGGCTAGAAGAAGGGCTCCTTCCCCGATGAGATTCGGATCGTGATCGTACTCGGCGGAAACCGAGTAATCGTAACCTCTTCCCCAGGACTCGGTGACCGTCAGAACGGAGGCAATTCCTCGTAATGGTCCCAGTCGGCAACCTGGATCTCATCCTCTTGCAGGGGAAGAGAGGAAACTTCGGGATACTCGTAGCTCTCTCCAAGTAGAAGTAGCCTTCCTGGTGGCGCTCCCCGGAAAAGTAATTCCACGCTGCAAACTCCCCCACCGCATCTCTCGGTCCACCGGGGTTATGGCTGCAAATAATCTGGTTGAAGTTATCCAGCCGTGCATTGTGGTTGCGGACCAAATCCTCCCAGATTGAGCGAATCAGAGCAAGCTAGCGTGATAGCAGTGGGCGGTAGGACCATCCTGCTCCGGGTGGGAGAGACCATCGTAAAATGGAAATTCTCTGAGGTAAACACCTCCTCATTTCCCTCAAGGCCGCCATCCGAGGGTGGCGGTGCGTATCTTGAACTGTCCCCACGAACGATGCCAACCTTTATGTTTGAGCCGGCATCATGCGGAGTCCATCCCACGGAGATGAATTTTCCGCTTGGCTCCTGAGCAGGACAGCCGCCAGCTTATGGAGACCCGAAGGCCAAGTAGCTCAATATTCGTCTCTGGCCTTCCTTGGTAGTGACCTTGCCCCCTTAAACGAGTCCAGGTACTGTGATAGTAACTGGACCATTTGAAGGAGGCAAGATTGGCAAGGAAGCGATTTACGACCGAGCAGATTATCACCAAGCTGCGGGAGGCGGAGGTGCGCTTGGCCCAGGGGGAAACGGTGGTCCAAGCGTGCAAGCAGATGGGGATCACCGAGCAGACCTACTACCGGTGGAGAAAGGAATATGGCGGCCTGAAGATGGACCAGGCCAAGCGTCTCAAGGCTCTGGAGAAGGAGAATGGGCGGTTGAAGAAGCTGGTGGCGGACCTGTCTTTGGACAACCAGATCCTGAAGGAAGTTTCGTCGGGAAACTTCTAAGCCCGGCCAAGAGGAGGCGAGCCGTGACTTGGGTCCAAGATCGATGGGGACCTGGGCGCGTCTCCGAACGTCGGGCCTGCCGAGTGTTGGGACAGCCGCGATCCACGCAGCGAAGAGTCCGAGAGGTCCCCGAACAGGACGCAAAACTGGTGGTCCGGATGGTGGAGCTGACCAGCGAGTATGGCCGATACGGCTATCGCAGGATCACGGCCATGCTGCGTGGAGAGGGATGGGAGGTCAATCACAAGCGGGTGGAGAGACTCTGGAGGCAGGAAGGGCTGAAAGTCCCCGGCCGTCAGCCTAAGCGAAAGAGACTTTGGTTGACGGACGGCTCGTGTATTCGACTCCGGCCGACCCATAGAAACCATGTGTGGAGCTATGATTTCCTTCATGATCGGACCGAGGACGGGCGGGCTTTTCGAATGTTGGCCATCCTGGATGAATACACCCGGGAATGCCTGGCGATGGTTGTGGCCCGGCGGATGAGCCACCGGGATGTGATGGACCGGTTGGCTGAGCTGTTTATCGATCGGGGCGTACCGGAGTGTCTTCGATCAGACAACGGCTCGGAGTTTACAGCTCAAGCGATTCGGGACTGGCTCAAGGCCATAGGAGTGAGGACGCTCTACATCGAGCCGGGCAGTCCTTGGGAGAATGGCTATGTGGAGAGTTTCAATGGAAAGCTCAGAGATGAGTTACTCAACCGGGAGGTATTTGAAACCCTGAGGGAAGCTCAGGTGCTGACCGAAAGATGGAGAAGAGAGTATAACCAGATACGGCCTCACAGCGCATTGGCCTACCGGCCTCCAGCGCCGGAGGCCTTTCTACCCAGGAGGCAGGCTGGGAATTCTCCCCTGCGGAATGGACCCATTATGGTTCCGGGACTAACTTAAAAACTGGCACCACTCGTGGGGGCAGGTCAGTCGCTGCTGGTAACAACGATCAGGCCGGCTCTTTCATGCTCATGTCTTCAGATAATATACAGAGCGCCCTGAGGGGCCGTCAATTCCATTTTTGGAGGAGAGATGTCTCGACTTGGTCAGAACGACTTGCTCATAAGGAATTACGGCGTAGGGACAGTTTGGGTGAGCCGGATCGTGGCTGAAGCCGCCTTTCAGCCTCGCATCGGGCTTTTGGCAGGGTGTCAGCTTCAGGATGTACCCCCGTCCGGGGGATCCGAGGAGGGTCTTGTTGGGTTCAGGATCGCAACCCTAGGTGGACAGCTGCGCTGGCGATCCGAAACCGGTCCAGTGATCGGTGATCTGTCCACCCCGAAGAGTCTTCAGAATTTGCGTTCGGCACCCTTCTCTTCCGAACAGACCTTCACGATGTACTGCGATGTGCCTCACCATGTCCTGACCCGCTTAGAGGCCGAGCGGGGGGCGGCTTCCCCTATCTTCTGCATGGATCTGAACGGCTCGTGGTGGATTAATGGAGTCCTTGAACCCATTCGCCAACACCCGTGGTCGTTCGTGGTGCCTACCGACATGTGGCTCGTGTTCTTGTTGGAATCCGGCTACAACGACTTCGATGTAATCGAGCTACGCCGTGTCCTGAAGGAAGGCGGGAGTCTTCAGCACGCGGTAAACCATCTCAACGCCGCCCGTGCACTTGTTTCGAGCGACCCACCTAACGCAGTAGGAGTCTGCCGTATGATAGTAGAGGCCTTAGAAAAGGATCTGAGGGATCAAGGGCACGGAAAGATCACTGACTATCTGACGGCCTGTACCGACGAACTACGCGGTAAGCAGTACAGCAGCATCGTTACCGCCATCAAGCAACTGGCCAGTCTGAACCACCACGAATATGGTCAGGATAGCTTGTTCACTCGTCCCGAGGCGCTTGCTCTCGTGAGACTGTGCGAAGCGTTGCTTCTCATGGTGGGTGAAATGGACCGTCAAGCATGAGCAAGGAAACCATCAGGCATGACTCGTACGAGTTCACCGAGGAAGAGCTTGAGGATGAGTCTCGTAGCTCCCAGTCGACTGAACACTGGAAAAGCACGCGTGACCTGCCCCCACGAATGGTGCCAACTACTAAGTTAGTGCGGGAATTATTAAGGGACCATTTCCCAAGGACGAATTCCCTGTCTGCCTCTTGGGCAGGAAGGCCTCCGGCGCCGGAAGCCGGTAGGCCAATGCGCTGTGAGGCCGAATCTGGTTATACTCTCTTCTCCATCTCTCGGTCAGCACCTGGGCCTCCCTCAGGGTTTCAAACACCTCTCGGTTGAGCAGCTCGTCCCTGAGCTTGCCGTTAAAACTCTCCACGTAGCCATTCTCCCAAGGACTGCCCGGCTCGATGTAGAGCGTCCTGACCCCTATGGCCTTGAGCCAGTCCCGGATCGCCTGAGCCGTAGATTCCGAGCCGTTGTCTGAGCGAAGACATTCCGGCACGCCCTGATCGATAAACAACTCGGCCAACCGGTCCATTACATCCCGGTGGCTCATCCGTCGGGCCACATCCATCGCCAGGCATTCCCGGGTGTATTCATCCAGGATGGCCAACAGTCGAAAGGCGCCATCGTTTCTTCGTACAAGGGGTAGGAAATCAGAGGCAGGATGGGTAGATCGATCTAGTGGAAAGGAAGCGCGTGTGGCTGGACAAGATGAAATTCTTGAGGAAAACGGAGGTCCGGAAGCTAGTGGGCTGTTAAAGAGTCCGCATTGAGTTTTAGACCTTGACCAGTGCTACCACGAAGTAAGAAAAATTACATGTCTGAATCCTTAACAGAGCAATGGCCGTCGCCGGCGGTCCAGATGTCATGATTGTAGTGAAAGAGCAGTTCCACAACCTTACAGATCGGAGGTTACCCCGTGGAATTTGAAGATCGGAAGGAAGAGCATTCGGGAAAAAACCTTGTTGGGTGAATGCCTCCATCTTCTTGCCCCAGTGTGGTAGCTTTTGGAGTGAAAATTTCCGGAATATTTGGGGATTTCAGGAATTTTTTTTCGTTGCTGTATGAACCAACCTGTAACTATACGGTCCTAAAATCGAGAGAGAATCGAGCAGATCAGGTCGGCAAATCGTGAATTTTCTCGCAGATCTTCCCCGGATATGTTTGAGTTCTGGCGGCACGAATCATACATTGTATTAGCAACCCACCATCGTTGATCGATCGCTCAAAATAATCGACCTGAAGGAAAATTGTACGATGGACCGGCATGTGGTAGTCCCGCCGCAAGTCCCTCAATCCACAGCAGCAAATAGCAGCCTTCTTCCAGATCCTGTTCCTCCCGGCAATTCAGTGCTTCACCGGGAAGCTTGGAAGCGCTCCGCGGCATGGCCTCCGCCTCCATGGAACTGGAATGCCTCGACCCGCCATTCCTCACACAAAGCAAGAGGGAAGGCTTGGAAGGCTCGTATCCGGACAAGTGGGCGCCAGAGGATGCGGGCAAGTGGTAATCGATGAGGCTGGCAAAGCTTATGGAATTTGCTGTGAGCACGCGCGGGGAGGCTCTCCGGACCTGCCATGGCGCCCGCAGAAAATTCGATAGAAATGGAAGGAGAATTGAACATGTCAAAAATAATTACCCTGGATGCAGTAAGAAGCTTCCTCGCCAAGGCCGACGACCTCAATGAGCTTCTGGATGTCCAGAGAAAGGTGGAAGCGGGGCAGCTCTACGCTAAACGCTCCGGCCTGCACGAGGCCCAAAACGAACTTGCCGAGGCCAAGGTGAGGATAGACCGGCGCATCGGCGAAATCACCGCGGCTATGGAGAAATCGGGGGGAGGGAGACCGCAAAAAAACTCTTCTCATGATGATAAGAGTTTCAAGGCCATCCAGATAAGAGAGGCCGGAATCAGCATTCCACAGGCCCATCGCCTCGAAAAGATTGCCAGCATCCCCAAAGAGGAATTCGAACGCCACATTGCGGAGAAGAAGGAGGGCGGCGATGAAATAACGCAGGCCGGATTGTTGCGGGAGGCCCGAAGATCAGACCCGGAGAAGAAGGCAGGGAGAGCTCGTGCGCCATCCAATTCCGGAGAGAACGAATGGTATACTCCGCCAGATATCATTGAGGGCGCACGTTATGTCATGGGCAACATAGATCTGGATCCTGCTTCTTCCGAGGTGGCCCAGGAAACCATCAAGGCGAACAATTACTACACGAAGGAAGACAGGGGACTTGAAAAGGAGTGGCAGGGCAGCGTGTGGCTCAACCCCCCCATTGCCAGGGGCCTCACCGTTTCTTTCATAGGCAAACTCCTGTCCTCCGACTTTGAGCAGGCCATGGTTTTGGTAAATAATGCTACTGAAACCCCGTGGGGGCAGAAGCTTCTATCGGAAGCTACGGTGGTGTGCTTTTTGTCGGGTCAAGTTCCGTCTCTCGATCCGCAGGGAAATCCAGGAACACTACCTCAGGGCCAGATGCTCGTAGGGATCAGGGTTGATGTGTCGAGATTCAGGGACAAATTCATGGATAAGGGGGTTATTCTTGGCACCGGAACAATTCAATCCCAAAATTTCAGGCCCGAATCACAACTCGAACAAAGTGGAAACAGCAATGGCTCGCGAGGTGGAAATCTATCAGGTGAAAGGCCTCGTCAAGCTTCTGAGCATGTCCCGCACTTAACGTGAGACCTGGGCGCTCTGTTCTTTTTAGATGATAACTGCTACATTAAATAGGTGCCGAGGGTCAGCCGAACACCAGGAAAGGACTGATCCATAAATCCATGGGCCGTCATCCAGCAATAATGAGAAATATCGCAGCTGTTCTGCTAGTCATGGCAGGAGTTCCGGCCTGGGCTATTTCCTGGGCGCCCTCGGGAGATGCCGTTCTGGTGCACAGGGACGGGTTTCCGCAGATTCTCTATCTGGACCCCATGAGGCCCGGCCATGAATTCGACCGCAGCGGCTGCGCCAAGTGGAGCCCCGCAGGAAGCCATATCGCCCTGATGGAATACGAGGACGATCACAGCGAGCTATTCATCTATAATGCCGATGGCAGCGGCGAGCGTTCCATTTTCAGGGCCGAAGGCTGGCATGGGCCCTGCGCCCACTGGTCGCCCGCGGCGGACCGCCTGGCTCTGGCCTTCAATCAGTCCTACCCGTCTTCCGATACCACGAAATACTCAGAATCGACCATCTTCACCATGCATCCCGACGGCACCACTCTGCGACAGGAATTCCATGCCTACGACCACGATCATATACGCATCTATGCGTGGATCGAGCCGGGCATCATCTTCAGCTATTTCCACGGCCTGATTCAAACCCACCGTACATATTACAACATGCTCCGCCTGGATGGCAGCAGCGGCACTTCGAACTACCGGGCCGTGGGCGAGTATTGCCCGGCCAACAATCTCATGGCCTTCTCCACCACCTCCCTGAGCGAGGGCGAGGGCGTGACACAGCCGGCGCCGGGAATATACACCATAGGAGCAAAGACGGGCACTCTCAATCAGGTCCTGGACTATCATCCATGCGGACGTCCTTCCTGGTCGCCGGATTGCCGCTTTCTGGTGTTCGAGTGCTTTGGCAGTCTGGCCGTATTGGACCTCGAAAGCCCGGCCGAGCCGGGAATCAGCCTGTCCTATCTGGAGACGGGAACCCGGTATGCCTTGCCCAAGTGGAGCCCCAGGGGAGACAAAATCGCGGTTTGGTGGGCTCCATCATGGGACCAGAGATCCCTGAGATTTCTGGATGTAGAGCGCGATGGCCCTCATGTGGGCATAGCCACGCCCATTCAGCGGGCAGGCTGGGGCGCAGTTAAAGAAAATTTCAAAACCCGTCAGTATGATGCTTGCGTTCCGTGGCGCTACTCATATGTTCTGTTCTGCAAACAAGGAGGTGCCATGAAGTAATCCACATCTTCAGTACGGCGCGGCAGGCCAACATCTCATTATTGGCTCCCATTATTCGCCTTCAATGTCAGCAGGCTATTCTCACTTCTGGAAAAGCGCAACAACTCGAAGTGAGTGGTAAGTTAAGCGCACGAAGAGCAAGAGGAAGATTTCACACCTAAACCCTCATTTATGGGAGGCAGTAATGAAGTTGATCTATGGTCGTAGCATCCTGACGACCTTAAACATCAAGGATGCAAGCGCGTATGGATTCGACACGATGCAGCTCAGGAACATGTTCTCGAACAGCAGGCTGTCTGACGTCAGCGATGATCTGAGGGCGCCAGACGAGTACTTCAGCCCCGATATGGATTTCGTTCTCTCGCTTAATCTTATCGGGGAGTCCCAGTGCGGAAGCAACAGCAGCAGCAAGGCAAGAGGCTCCATAGACCGGGATCCATGGTACGACAATCCTTCCCATGCTTTCTACAACGGCTGGGATGCGTTGATTGAAGACGTGGAGGACCGCTACGGTTCCCGCTTCAAGGGATTGCGCTGGAACCATGAATACCGGCCCCGCCTCTTCAAAGAGGGCAGCAAGTGGGAGGAGTATGCCGAAGAAAATGCCGCCACGGACTACCGGGACGTGCAGGACAACCATCTGTCCGAATGGCGGTATTGGCTGGATAACATCGCCAAGACGCATGCCAGAGACGCCTACAAAAACGAAGGCAGAGCGAAGGAGAATCCCTACAGGAGCTCCGCCTACGATTCCGTAAAGCGGCTCTACAAGCACTTCGTGGATTTCCAGGTTGAAGCCCAGGCTCGCATGGTCAACATTCTGGCCGGCAAGCTGGGATCCAAGGCGCTCATCATCTATCCGGCCCAGGAAGCCGGGCACAATCACACCGCGGCAGAGTACTGCATCAACACGCACAAGGTGACGGCCGACAACGCGGTCCGGGAAATTGCCACCTGGGACACTCACGGATACACCGATTCGGTGAGAAACGCCCGGGCAGCGGAACAGGGAAGCCGCAAGTACTTCTTTGCAATTCAGCAAGGCAGGCGCACCAAGATCGATCCTGATCACGAGGACCACATCAGCGCCAGAAGCGGCCGGATCAAGGGCAGCATCGAGAATTGCCTCGATCCGGACCGCGGCCAGGATCCATGGCAAGACAGCTTCTCGCTGTGGACAAAATGGCCTACCGGGGGCGGCAACACCGACCCAACCCTCAGAGAAATCACCAACTCAGAACAGTTGGTTTACCTGGGCAAGGTGAAGGACGCGCTCACCTAGAGAGGAGACCAAGAAGCGGAGCGGGGATTCAGTTCCCTGTTCCGCTATTTTTATGCCTGTACTCTTGTGTCTTGTGTTGGCGTGGTCCTCCCGGGCTCACGCACAAGAAATCACCGTTGCTCTTCCCGGGGGCGAATCCATGGAATTCGCTTGGATAGAACCCGGCGCATTTCTCATGGGAACGTCCGCAGCATGGAAAGAGGCGTGGGACGAAGAAAACAGCAGGTGGTCAGAGTTCAGTGCCAACAGAATTCCCTACTCCAGAGAATTTCCGCAGCATCCAGTGACGATCAGCAAAGGCTTCTATCTGGGCACGAGAGAAGTGAACAGGGGTCAGTGGTTTGCCGTAATGGACCCGGGCAGAGAAGAAAGAGCGCCCTGGGCTCTTATGACGGATATAACTATTTTCGCTATCCAGGAATACTTGAGCCGCCTGAATGCTCGATCCGGCCAGACTTTTCGTCTGCCCTCGGAAGCCGAATGGGAATACGCCGCGCGGGCAGGGACCGCTACCTTGTGGTGGTTTGGCGATGCCTGGAAAGAGCGCAGACCCGGGCCCAATCCATGGGGATTATACAATATGGCAGGCGGAGCATGGGAGTTCACCAGCGACGCGGTGCGATTCTATGCCGATCGGCCCGAGACGGATCCGACAAGTCCATATCGGCCCCAGCCGGGAGGCAGAGTCATGCTGCGCGGCGGAGATGATGGCAAGTATCATTCTCTTGTTGAGTGGCCCACTCATCCCTGGTATACCAGGTCTGCCTACCGGATGAGCGCAAGCGCAGATTTTACCATGGGATCATTCGGATTCCGCATGGTGCTCGAGGGCAACAGCCCTACTGCTGTTGAGCGAACAAGCTGGGGAGAGATCAAATCCGAAAGGTGAATAGCTGCGCCTCGCGTCCAAGATGCAAAGGCTGACAACTCTTGGATATTTTCTGTTTGACATTTACGCTTAACCTTGATTCGACAATATCACTTAAACATCAGAGACAGACACGAGGCTGGGCTTTGCACCCATGCATACAAGTGCAATTTTAATCCCAGAAGGCACATATGCCAGCAGAAGATCATGATTCGAAAAGTCCTTTAATGTGTGCGCTTGAGAAATTCGAGGCCACAGAGGCCAATATTGCAAAACTTGAACGCCTCTGGTCAGAACTGGAAAGCCACATTCCTGTCGGCATCGTCTATGGCGATGATCCAGACTATAACGATAAGATTCGCGCCTATTCTTTACTACTGGGTGCCTTACCTATGATCGACGGCTGGAAACCTAAATCCTCCCCTTTCACGTTGAATGAGATTGCCCAAAACCGTATGGATGCCTGGGAATTAGACGAGCCAGCAATAACCTTCGAGACCGAAGATACCTTTGTTCAGCCAGGCGAGGAGATCCAAGATTATCGTTTCCGATTCAATAATAAGCGCCGGGCTCTGATTCGAGGTCCATTGGTCAAGCTGATTGACGAAGTAGACTTTGACATTCGAGACCTAAGAAAAAAAGCCAACGAGAGAGATCCAGGCCTTCGGTTGGAATCCGAACTTTGGGTTGACATCCGGAGACACATCACCGAAATAGAGGTGCTGCTTGGCAGCAGCGTTCCAAAGCCACCTCGCTGGACCGATATGTTGGACAAAGTCAAAATGGGTACACTTCAAGACCTTGAGGATGTTGAAAGGCGTGACTGGCCATCCATCAAGTCAGCACTCGAACAACGGATTTTCGGCGCGGACGAACCTATTCCTGTAGGGATCAAAGACCTAGACGAGGTGGCGACCACAAAGCCCAGCGGATCTATAGCTACAAAGCTTAAATGGTCCTCGCTGGATGATGCGGAATTTGAACGTCTTCTATTCGTTCTCATCAGTAATGAATCCGGATACGAAAACCCCGAGTGGCTAATGACGACGCGCGCTCCAGATCGTGGTCGTGATCTGTCTGTAACGCGGACCATGAGCGACGCCCTCTCTGGAACCATCCGTCATAGGGTAGTCATTCAATGCAAGCATTGGCAATCAAAAAGTGTAGGTGTACGAGACATCGGATCAGCTAAGGAGAACATGTCGCTGTGGGCTAATCCACGAGTCGATGTCCTAATAATTGCAACGAGTGGTCGTTTTAGCCTCAATGCGGTTGAATGGATTGAGAGGCACAATGCAACGGGTGCTTCTCCCCGGATCGAAATGTGGCCTGAAAGCCATTTAGAGCACCTGTTATCCTCCCGTCCCGCGCTCATCGCAGAATTTAACCTGCGATAGAATGGAGTTGTGGAGTTGACCCGGTTTGGTGGGTACCTTATCACTTGATGAAAAGGAGCCCCCATGCCTAAATCACGTATTCCCTATCCCCCCGAATTTCGCCAGCAGATGGACCCCATTCTTTGGACATCCTGGCAGCCTGATCAAGGTGGATTCCTTGTGGTTGATTTGCTGCCCTGTCCTTCTTTTTTCTGGATTCTCTGAGATCTCCTTTCCGACCTGGCAGGATGGCCGTTTTGCTGGTTGACGGGATAGGCCATCCCCTGCCTTGGGCAAGGGTCCACAGCGTTTCTTCCGTGTTCATGCCGCTTTGCGCCCTGTTTAGGACTCCATCGGCGTTCGGTTCCCCACCAGGCTGGAATGAGGTTGATCTTCGTTATAATACTGCAGCCAGTTCGCGATGGTCCACCTCTCCTGACGCCCATCCTCCACTTCGTGCAGATAAACGCACTCGTATTTGAGAGAGCGCCACAATCGCTCGATGAAGACGTTGTCCCTCCATCGGCCCTTGGCGTCCATGGAGATCAACCTTTTGTCCAACCGGCACCTCCGGTCACCCCGGTTCCTGTCCCTTCGGCATCCGGTAGCCGACGCCCCGTTCGGCAAAGAGATAGGTGGGGTCGTCCGCGGCGTCTGAGAGCTTGCCTCGGAGTCTCCTGACCAGAGTTCGCAGCGACCGCACGTCTGTGGAAGGCTTGGGCCCCAACACCCTGCGCAGCAACCGGTCGTGGCTGACGACCTTTCCGGCGTTGATCGAAAGCTCGAAGAGCAGGCCGTACTCGGCTGCGGTCAACTTTATCGTACGGCCCGCCACGGTGACGCGACGTTCCGTGTAGTCGACGGTCAGCTCGCCCAGCACATACGGGTCGGTCGGCCTGGTCAAGGCCACCCCCTGGCGCAGGGCCGCCCGGACCCGGGCCACCAGTTCCGTCGGCGAGAAGGGCTTGACGATGTAATCGGTGGCCCCCATCTCGAGGGCCCGAGAAATCACCTGGTCGCTGCCGTAGGCAGACAGGAAGACGACGGGCACATCTGCCATGCCGAGGAGGTCTCTCATCAGCTCGATGCCGTCGGTGCCGGGCAGGACGAGGTCGAGCAGAACCAACAGGGGCCTGTGCTCCTGCATGAGGACGGGCACCTGCTCCGGGTCGGCGGTCACTATTGGCTTGAAGCCCACCTCCGAGAGCGCTTCCCGCACGTACGTGAGCGTCTGTGGGTCATCATCAACCACGAGGATGGGCTGAGGGCCCCCCTTTCCCCTCTCCTGCCTCCTGCCGCGAGCGCGTGGAGGACCGGGAGGATCTCCGCTAGCGGACTCTTCGACCGACGGAATCGTGAAGGTAAACCGGGCTCCCCTGCCCGGACCTTCGCTCTCGGCCCGGATGCGGCCTCCATGGGCTTCCACTATCCCCTTGCAGATGGCAAGGCCTGACCCACCGATCTGCCGCGCACCGTCTTCGCCGTCGGTGCGGGAGAACCCCACGAAAAGGTGCGGCAATTGCTCTGCTGATATGCCCCTGCCCTCGTCTACCACCGCGACCTCGACATGGACGTCCTCCTGCACGGCGGTTACCCGGATGGGAGACGACTCCGGCGAGTGCCTGGCCGCGTTGGACAGCAGGTTGCCGATGACCTGAACGATGCGCCGCCTGTCCGCCATCACCAAGGGGAGATCCGGCGCCAGGTCGATGTGGAGGTTGTTCCTCCTCCTTGCGCTCAGGAAGGTGATTCGGGCCCGCTCTACCACGCTGGCGATCTCGGCAGGTTCGGGGGTTACCTGCAGCGTGCCGGCCTTGATGCGCGCCATGTCGAGCAGATCGCCAATCAATTCGAGCATGCTGTCGGACTGCTCGATGATGATCTGGAAGAACTGCTTCATCACGACCGGTTCCAGGTCGGAGAAGGCGTCCAGCAGGGCGGTCGCCGAACCTCTGATCGAGGTAATCGGCACCCGCAGATCGTGGCTGACCATGCTCAGGAACTCGACCTGAAGCCGTTCCAGATCCTGCAGCGGGGCCATGTCCTGCAGGGTTACGACATAGGACTTGACTTTGCCGTCCTCCGAGGGGACGGGCCTCCCATTGACCAGGGCGGTGACTTTACCTCCGTCGGGCACCTGAAGGACGACCTGCTCGGCTACCACAGTCTCCCCGATGCTCAGCAGGTGGTTGAGGGAGATCTCTTCCAGGGAAATCTCCTGCCCGTCGGCGCGCCGGATGGCCAGGACCTGGAGGAGTTGCTCCAGCGATTGGTCCGGCTGCCGCAGGCGGTCGATGATCCTTCTCACCTCCTGGTTGAACAACCTTGGGACTCCCGTCCTCGCGTCGATTACCGCCACCCCAATCGGGGAGGTATCTATCAGGGTCTCCAGGTCGGTTCTGGCCCGTAGTTCTTGCCTGTATCTGCGGGAATTAGCTATGACCAGAGCTGCCTGTGACGCGAACAGGACCAGGGTCTCCTCGTCATCACCGGTGAACTCCTCGCCCGCTTCCTTCGCTCCCAGGAAGATGAGCCCGACCTGCTCGTCCCGGTGGAAGATCGGTGCTCCGAGAAAAGCGAGGACGGACATCGGCATGGGCGGGCGGAACTCCGGAAGGCCCAACGAGCGGAAGTGGCCGAGCAGGTCCCGGAGCCTCAGGGGGGCTGTGATGCTTCCGAGGTACTCGAAGTACCTCATCCTGCCGGGCAGGGTCCAGACCTGCCGGGTCTCCTCGTCCGTCATCCCCGACGAGAGGAACTCCCGTGGACGACCCGAAGCGTCGAGGAGCACCATCACCCCGTAGCAGGCTCCCGTCAGCGACCGGGCGGAGTCCAGGACCCCCTTCAGCACGGTGTTGAAGTCGAGGTTTTCGTTGATGCGCAGGCTGGCCTCGCTCAGGCGGCCCAGGCGCTCCCGCAACGCCTGCAACTCCTGATCGCGCGGGTCGGCTCTCTCCAACTCTCTATCTCCTTTGAACGCGTTCAATCCTCTTGGGGAGTCTCAGGATCCGGCTCGATGCGGCCACGAGCTGCTGTCCCTGGCAGGCCGGACCCGGACCCTGATGGCACCAAAATTCCCTGCATGGGCCGATAATTCCAAAATGTCATCAAAATACTACGGAACATCTATTGATTATCACTTATTGGTCTCTTTTCCTATTTAATGGATTATGTTGCCGTTAGGCAAGGGCGGCGAAATAGACGAAGAATAGGGAAACAACCTAAGTATCCGGGCTTTCCAGAAGCAATGCAGTTTGGAGTCCGCGGTCAAACAAACCAATTGGATGCTGAGGGTGTGTGCAGCGCTGCCAGTATCACAAGCGCCAGAACCGTGGAGTCTCATTTGCCCCAGATGAAACCAGCAGTGCGCTCCATTACACTGTCGAGATTCTCGATGGCAGGGTATTCACCGGCGAGGAAGCCAGCCCGGATGAATTGCAGGAAATGGCGGCCCAAGTCGAGGACGACATGCGGAATTACATTGAGGAGACGGGTAGTATCCTGATGCCCTTCATGGAAATCACTTCCGAGCTAGCCGGCGATACGCTCTCATTCCATGACGAGGAGAGCCCCACAATCTGGACTTGAATAGCGCCAACGGCGGTGCCGATGGTGAGCTGGGGCAGATCAAAGCGAATTGGTAGAAAAAGGCATGCATATGTCCCATTCGAAGTGCTCCGGCAGGGCGGTTTTGATGGACCTCCTTACTGCCCGTCGCGCTGAGGGTCGCGGTCCGGAGCAATGAAATCTCTGATGGTCAATCCGTTCTAGCCTCGCTTCTGTCTGCGTTGCCGAAGGGATATAACTCACTCGCACGGCAACGCAAAGTATTGCGCTCGGTGCAGACCTGCAATAAGGCTGGAACAGCTGAGAGGATATCGACGCCCCAAGGGCCCAAAGTGACCAGAGTGAACAGTAAATTCCATCACTTCCCATAAAGGCGGAAACTCATGAGACTCCTTTTTTTGAGCACGTTGCTTCTGGGCTGGGTGGCCTGTGCAGATCGTGAAATACCTACGGCTCCCCGGGAGCCCGCGGCCAAGATCAATCCCGGGCTGACGGCATCGGCTAATCGCGTTGCCAGCGCCCCCGATGGGCGCTATGCCTGGTTGCTGGACGGGCACAGAATAACCGTTCCCGCGCCCGCCGATACTGTTGCAGGCCTTGATGCCCTCTACGGCACTTGGTTTGTCGACATATCTGAGGAGGCGGGATTCCCGGGCAATATAACCTTCACCTTCGCGGCCGACAGCGCCTTGCGCGTCCAATACTACTTCGATTTCTCTGAAATCAACTTCTGGGAGCTTGCTCTGGAAGAGCTCTATGATTTCGATGAGTTCGAATTTCCTGTGTTGGAGATTCTGCAGGCACATGGAGCTGGAGCATATCGCGTGGAAGGCGACGTCATCTATCCCCACGTCGAGCACACCAGCATTTTGATCAATGGCGCGGACCCCTTCGACTACTTCCTGGAGATAGCCATTGCGCTGGCCAATTTAGTCGCCGAACAGGAGGGCATTCCTCCCGAAGAACGCGAGAAGTATGAAGAGGAATTCATCGGCCAATTCCTCGCTGACTATGCCGCCGAATTCGAGGAGGAGACCTTCTTCATTGAATTGAACGAGGAGGAATTCACTTTCGCGGTGGTCGGCGATGTGCTCACCATGACGGACAGCTACGGCGATACCCTGGTCTATGACCGTGTTATCGAGCCATGGCGCAATGAGTCCGCTTCCAAGCCGGTTGTGGCGGCAGAAAGCGCCTCAAAAAAAATTCAGGAGTCCCCACCGAGCGCGGCCGGGGCAAAATTTATTTATGAAAGGTGAAAGCACGTTAAAATGAGGTATTGTTTGGGAATGCAACCCCTTGCGCGTTTTTCGCTTTTCGTTTCTCTGTGCACATTGGGTCTGGTAGCTTGCGGAGACAAGGCCCCATCAGCGCCGGCGCGTCCGAATGTACCCATAGACCTTTCATCCATTCCCCCCGCGGCGGAATTGATGTTGTCTCTCGTTCCCGATATTGAGCAGGAAGATCGTGAGCGCCCTGCGCCCGTTCCCCCAACTGCCAAAACTCTGTCGCCCCAACGTCTCCTGGGAGATATAACCGATGATGGCCAGGTTGACGTGCGAGATCTTCTCTACCTCTACGGGTATATCACGATGCCCGATGAATACCCGGTGGCACTGAATGAATATCTGCTGGACATCAACAAGGATAGCCAGGTGGACCCTGTGGATGCTACCCTGTTGGGCTCCTATTTGTACGACCCGAATTTCAGTAACACCTATGGGATCGGAGCGGTGATAAGTATGAAGTTGACTGCGATTTTAACGCCGGACCCCAGTACGATTGAGATTTTCAACGAGGTCCATGTCTGGCATACATTCACCGTGCAAACCAATGCCGACTCGCTCAAGGTCATAGTCAACGGTCCAGGCACCGATATGGTCCTTGAAATTGCCGGTGGCCGCATCCCACCCGGGAGAACGTATTGCGGTCCGGAGAGAGAGGATAGTCCTTACCGGGCCCGTCGAAATAACTACAAACTGCATCTGTCCGGTTGTGCGACAGGCAGCACGTCCGTCATCCTGAAGGATCATGCTTCGGGGGATGTCCTCAAAACCTACGCCGTAACCGTTGGGTCAAAAGGCAATGAGTATGATGAACTGGACCATGCCGACCAGCAGGACGTTGGTTCCTCGATCCTGGGAGGATACATCTATTGGTCTGCGACGCGCTGGAATAGGATTTTTCGGAGCAAATTGGATGGTTCAGAAGTCACTACAATCCTGGAATGGCCGCGCGCATGGGAGATAGACTTGGACTTGGTGAACGGCAAGATTTACTGGGTGGATGCCCCCGACTATCACGAGGGTCAGAGCGCCCTCATCCGCAGTGATTTGGATGGAGCCAACTCTGAAAAGGTGGTCGACTGCTCCGAGCCTTTCGGGATGGCTTTAAATGTAGATGAAGGGAAGGTCTATTGGAGTGACCGAATATATGACGAACATGTAGAATTGATCCTCAAGGCAAATCTGGATGGGACTCAAATAGACACCCTTCTGAAGGTCGACACGAGTGGGTCGGACGGGGATGCCAACCATGTTTCTATTACTCATGAACATTTCGGAGACATTGCCTTGGACCCGATGGGACAGAAACTTTATTGGTTCGCCGTGAGGTCCGACTACGATTTAGAGGCCCAGAGTCTAAGCAGATACCATTTGTTGCACTCGATGAATCTCGACGGCACAGGGCTGAAAAGCGACGTATACACGCAAGATTACGACCATGATTCTCAGGCCGGTCTGACTTGGCACATCGATGTTGATTCCGTGCGTCGAAAAGTATACTGGGCCGAATACAAATCTTCGGGGAGGGACATGATACGTCGTTGCAACTTAGATGGCACAAATGCAGAGACGTTGCTTGAAGTCCCCGGAGAAGTCACCGCCTTGCACATCCACGAGGCCACTCAAAAGATATACTGGGGTAGCCGCGCCCCAGCCAGCATCGGCCAAAAGAGAGTCCAGGGGTTGCATCGAGCTGATCTTGATGGCACCAACGTTGAAGACATTTTCACGGACATGTACGTCGAGCCTGGTTCTATCTCAATTGCTGATTAGTGGGAAAGGAATCGGTACCTTTGGTATAATTCCCAATAATATCGGCCTTCCGTGTGGCGGCCCTCCCCCTCCTGGCCGGGTTCTCCGTTAACTCAACGAAAGCAGAAATATGAAACCCCTCGCATGGTTAATCGTCCTGTCGCCTGTTTTCGCACTTGCCGACGAGGAGCTCATCGGTGTTTGGGAGGCGGTCTACTCCATGGACGATCTGTTCACGGACGAGCCTGTCATGGAGGCCACGATTCGGTTCACCTTCAAAACCGACAACCGCTTCGAGCTGCATCAGAACATCGTCCTGCCGAACCAGGATCTGCCGGCCGGTGACGGAGAGTTCGAGGTCCAGATTGACCGGGATCTCGTTGTCCTGGGTTCGGGAACCTACCGGACGGCGGGCGACAGTTTGTTTCTCGACGTCACCGAAGTAGACGAAACACTGAACCGAGACTCCCTGGCGGCCATCCTGACGCTAGCAGGCCAATGGCTGGCCCATCATATGGCCAAGATGACCGGGTACTGGCCCGAGGACTGGGCTGCCTACGAGGAGGGAGTCGTCGCAGAGTTAATTGGAAACTTCGAGCGCACATTCTTCTTCGTGGGACACTCCGGGCTGGTAGGCACCTACCGCATTGAACACGGTAGGCTGTGGGTTTTCGACACCTTGGAAGACGGCACCGTCGCCCTGAGGGAATTCATCCAGAGGGCGACGGCTACCGCCGTCACCTCCTCTACCTGGGCAGCGGTCAAGAAGAAATTCCAGTAAATGGCCACTCGCATCCTACTCCCCCAGAGAGGTTTCTTCTGTCTTTGCGGGAAACGATTTCGTTCGAAGGGACGCCGGGTTACGTGATACGGGGAATGCCGCAAGAAAATGAAGCACATGTCCAAGCGCCAGAAACCGATTTCAAACTGCCATGGGAGAAAAAGTGATGTGGATCATCCTCTTGCTTGCGTTGATGGGATGTGACCGATCCAGCAACCCGCCGGCAGCTCCGGACGGGTCTCCGGAAAGTACCGAAGCATCCGAGCCGGCCACAGGATCGCCCGTCTCGGAAGCTGCGCCCACAGAAGAGACTTCCCAGGAAGCGACGCCCTCGGAGGAGGGCTTCACCCTTGAGCTGATCTTCCTTCCCGACCATCGCCTCAACGACTCTCAGGTGGCCCTGGTGCGCAAGGCAGCCCAGCGATGGGAAAGCATTGTTGTTGAAGGTATCCCCGATGTTGATTACTCCCCCGTACCCTTTGACACCGAGCGGGATTTCGAATGGGGAACCGCCCGCTCCGGCCGCGTGGTAATCGACAACGTGGTTGATGATGTAGCCGTGATGATAACCACAGATCCGGGCATCACAGGAGGTGCCTGGGGAGGAGTACACGAGTGGCGGGCTGCTAACGGATTGCCCATCCTCAGCTTTGTCATACTCGCAGAATCTCTGCTGGATGAATCCAAGAACGTCCTGGAAATGGTCTTGCTTCACGAGCTGGGGCATGCCCTGGGATTCGGTACCGCATGGACAGAAGACCTTTTAAAAGAGCCCTCCAGGAGCAACCCGGACGCCGATACCCATTTCTCCGGTCCCCTGGCTGTGGGGGCTTTCAATGCTGCAGGGGGAGAGTCCTACAAGGGGAACAAGGTTCCTGTCGCTAATGGAGGAGATGACGGCCATTGGCGCGGCAGCGTCTTCGGGAACGAGTTGATGGCTTCCAACGTAGATGCCGATTATCCCTATTTCCTGAGTGCGATTACCATTCAGTCCCTGGCCGATATGGGGTATAGAGTGGACCCGACCCAAGCCGATCCGTTTACCCTTCCCTGACCCGAAAGGAAGCTTGGCCAACCCCGTTCATACCGCCCCGCGCCGGGCGTAGGCCTCCAAGGCGACTTTGGCTTTGGATTGGGCGGAGAAGCTACCTCGTGTTCCCATGTCTCCATTCCTCTAAGGAGGTGTATCATGTTCAAGGTTTTTTCTCTTCTGCCGTTTCTTCTCGTCTCTTCCCCTGCCATGGCCCAGGAAAATGACCAGAATCTGTTGGGATCCTGGAACTGGAGCCACGACGTAGAAGGCCTTACGGCTACTCTCAGCTTTGCTCCCGATAGCCTGGAGCTGGAAATAGTCTTTGAGGTAAACGATCCCCATGTTTGGAAGAATTATGTAGAGGGGATAGGAGACACGGTGGATGTCAGCGAAGTAGAGCCCATTTCCTCCCTGTCATTATATTCTTCCAGCCCCTACACCACTGAAAACGGCATGATATCCACCCAGTTTACCGACTATCAAGTGTTGTTAAATGGGATAAACGCGGGGGAATTTATTGCCGATGTTGCCCATCAACTGGGATATGGGGAAGATTTCATTCAAATATTCACGGAAATATATGTAGACTTCTTCGAGGTGGAGATAGACAATACTCCCGTTGCCTACAAGGTGAGCGGAAACCAACTTGAAATGGATGGTTTCCTGCTCGGCAAGGATACCGCTCCAGCGGGCAAACCCGTAGTCTTTTCCCGGATTCCTACCGCCGTAAGCCATCTATCTTGGGGGGAGATAAAGGAGAATTTTCTTGGCAGGTAGAAAACTGCCAAGTCAGGGCTTGTTCATCGCCCCGGTGGAGCGATTTACCTGTGGTCCCTCGTCACAAAGATCCTGATGAAAACATGTGGCCGGGGCGATTAATTTTTCTCAAGGAGTAGATCATGGAAAGGGCACAATGAGGAATGATGTGCGCAGGTTTCACTACCATCGGATTCTTGCTCGGGACCGGCTTCTGGGCCTTGATCCATGAGCCCGAAGCAACGGTCGCAAGTCCCATCCCAAAGGTCACGGAAAGTCCTCGAATGGAAGAAAGGTATGTGGCCGATGCAAAATTTGACGCTGAAATAGACAAGTTCATCATCGACCCATGTAGTTCAAGCTGTACTTCAAGCAAAAATTGGGCGAATGGTACATCTCCTGTCCCGGATGTGAGGCGTTCCCCCTGGGTATTGCCCCTATGAGCAGCATCTTCACAGAAGTCCGAACCTTCCTGGAAACCCCGGAAATGTCGGGATATGACACCATCACCTTTACTGCCTTCTCTCGAATCCTGGGGACATGTCAATGAAACAGGGCTGGCCTCCCTGAACCAAGACCCTTTATCACCTTCCGACCGAGGAGCCTCGCTATGGATGCGGATACCGCAGCAAAAATTCTGCTCATCGTCCGATTCCTTTTCCCCCAAACAAAGACCTTCAAATGGCTGGCCAAGCCCTACTCTCGGCGTCGGGCAAAAAAGAGGCACCAACGGCAACTCGAACAGCTACGGGCCTGTCGAGACTTCTTACTTGAAGCAAGCGTATAGGAACGCATCCAAGCTGTTGTCGATGTCCCGGCTATTATACTTCCAGACAGCTTCTCCGAGGAAGAATCAATGCATCTTTCTTTACGCCCGGAGGTCCTACGAAAAGCGGAAGGCCGAGAAGAAGGACAGGGATTGATGCGTTTCTACATCTCCACGAATAACGGGATATTGTGGTATTGGCAGCTGAGGACTCCGACCGGGGAGGTCTTCCTCGAGTCTGACCCGTTGTCGACAAAAAAGCAGTGCCTGGAAGAAATACGAACCATTCAGGATGCTCAGATACATCCAGTAGTTCAAAAGCAAGCAGCGCCCCGGTAAGGTGGTCCGTTTCGACCTTTCAAGCCACCCTAACGCCGTGGTGGGCGGCCGGGGCGCAAAACTTCCGGAACCAACTCAGAGACGGACATCACATATGGGGCAGGCCAACCAGGTGGAGATTTGGTTCAACCTCATTATCCACCAAGCGGTCCGGCGGCACTCGTTCCGTCTTGGATTTCCCGATCATAATCACCGAGAATCCATGGCGAGCGAAATTTGGCGGGATAGGCCATACGTGACTCAGGCAAGGAGAGCTCCTTTCATCAAGCGGTCAGGTTCCCGCCAACCGGGACAACTCCAGATTCCTAAGGGTCACCTTGTAGCAGGAAAATCCGGGATTCGATAGTCCGCAAAGACGGGAGCCAGCTACATCCGAGGGCAAATAGGCAAGGATTTCCAGCAGGATGGCGCGAAGTTGGCAAAACGGTCCGGCTCAAGTGAAGCCGGGGGCAAACCATGGAAGGCAGGAGACAGGGAGGTCTGGTATCCATGCTGGATTTGTGGGACTACATTGCTACCCTGCTCTACATGCTGGCGGCCATCATTGGGTCAAGTCCTGAGATTTCTGCAAAAGTGATGGCAGCACGAAGTCCCCTTCCTATCCGGCTACCGCCCTCCTTTCGGTAGCCGGTTCGATCTTCAACTCCTGGTATAAGAGATCCAGCTGGGCCCTCTCCGTCGCCGTGATCCCGATGCGTTGCCAGGTGCCGGCCGCCCGGATCAAGGGTGCGTGGACGAGCTTCAGGCAGCTCTTTTCGTTGAAGAAGCGGGGTATGGTTTTGGTACGCCGTCGCTCTTCCACGAAACTGCGTTCAATCAGGTTGGTGGTGCGTACGTATTTTCGATGGCGCCAGGGCACGCGCAGGTGGTTGAGCAGGGCCTCCAGATCCTCGCTGAGCACGGCGCACAGGCTCGGACAATCCTGGCCGAAGCGGGTCAACACATCGCCGGCGGCCGCCTCTCCCGCTTCGCGCGTGGGCGCATCTCGAATGGCGGTCAGATGCGCCTTGATCTCAGGCCAGAGATGATCGGGCACCTTCGACTGGAAGTTGCGCATGCGATGTACCCAGCAGCGTATGCGCCAGCTGTCGGGCCACACCTGGTCGATGGCCCGCAATAGCCCGGGGGCGCCGTCGCTGGTGATAGTCAACGGCACCGGCAGGCCTCGGCTCACCAGGTCGCGCAGGAAGGAAAGCCAGGCATCGAAGCTCTCCTTCTTGCCCAGGGCCAACGACAACAACACCTTGTCCCCCTCGGTGGTGTTCGCCCAGGCGCACAACACCGCTTCTTGCCCGATCCCATGCAGGCGCAAGGGCTCATAGAGGCCGTCGAGGAACACATACAACACGGGGATATTCCGCAGATCCCGTTGTTGGAAGGCCTCGTATTCCTCCCACAGCGCTTCGGTGACCTCGCTGACGCCGGTGCGTGACAGCAGGTAGACGCCCTGCTCGTCGGTGAAGGCCGCCTCGATGTCACGGGTCGACAAGCCCCGGGCATACATCTCGGTGGCCAGGTGCTCGAGCATTTCGGAATCGCCCTGGAGCAGCTCGAACAGCTTCGAGTGAAAGGGCTTGTGGGCTTGGCGGACCTGGGGCAGATCTATCCGGAGCCGTCCCTCGGCGGTGTCCAGATGCCCCGGTTTATACCCGCTGCGGTAGCCGTTGCCCTCACCGCGCTGGTAGTGCGGGCGGCCGACAAAATCCGCCTGCTCGGCTTCCAGGCCTTCCTGCACCATCAGGGTGGAGGCCAGACGCACGAGCTCGCTGAGGGCTTGCGCTCCGTCCTCGGCCGATCCCATGTCCTGAAAAAAGGTCTGAATTTCTTTGCGAAGTCGGTCGCTGGGTTGTATTTTGCGCATGACAGCGTGATCTCCTTCCTGCCCATCGAGGGCGTCAAAGGTTTTTGTGGAAACTCCTTTGGAAGGTACTTCACGCTGTCGCTTTTTGCAGAAAACCTAGGACATTACCCTTCTGTTCCTTCGAATTTCCAGCTCAACCTCCAATTGGTAACGATAGCAATTGGTTATATTGCTGCTGGTCAACAACCACATCATTATTCCTTCGTTGGACATTTTTGTGAGGTGGGGGACCCATTTCGCCTTGTTTTCTCGGCCCTTCTTTTAGCTCTCGCGTCTTGCCAGATAATCACACCACCGATTCATCACATCCTCCAGAGCTTGACATGGCTGAAACCCCTTGATCCTTTATCTTGATCCTTTATATATCAAAAATAGAAGGATTTCAGAGGATGGGTTCCAAAATCGTAGCAAATGCTAGTTGGTTCGAAACCATCTTCCCGGCAAAGGCGAAGTAATGTCCAGACTGGGCCAGGGTGACTTGCTCCTACTCAATTACCGGCTGGGGACAGTCTGGGTGAGCCGGATCGCAGCCGATGTCGCTTTTCAGCCACGCATTGAGCTTTCGGCAGGGTGTCAAATTCAGGAAATACCCGCGTCCGGGGAATCCTTGAATGGTCTTGTTGGGTTCAGTATCGCAGCCCTTGGCGGCCAACTACGCTGGCAATCCGAAACCGGCCCCGTGATTGGCGATCTATCCATTCCGAAGGGTCTTCAGACCCTCCGTTCGGCAGCGTACCCTTTGGAGCACACGTTCACGATGTGCTGCGATGTTCCTCACCATATCCTGAGTCGCTTAGAGGTCGAGCGGGGCGCCGCACCCCCTACCTTCTGGATGGATTTGACCGGATCGTGGTTAATAAATGGAGTCCTCGAACCCATTATCCAACGCCCGTGGCGGTTCGAAGTGCCTACCGACATGTGGCTCGCGTTTTTGTCGGCATCCGGCTACAAGGACTTCGACGTAATTGAGATACGCAGGATCCTGAAGGAAGGAGGGAGTCTGCAGGGTGCAGTAGATTACCTCAATGCTGCCCATGCACTTGTTTCGAGCGACCCGTCTAAGGCAGTCGGCATCTGCCGTCTGTTAGTAGAGGCCTTGGATAGGAACCTGCAGGATCAAGAGTACGGAAGGATCACCGACCATCTGACGGCATGTACCGACAAAAGACGCGGCGAGCAGTACGGACGAATTGTATCCTCCATCATGCAACTGGCCAGTATGAACCACCACGATTATGGCCGAAGCAGCGTGTTCACAAGTGCTGAGGCGCTGGCTCTGGTGAGAATGTGCGAAGCGTTGCTCCTCATGGTGGGTGAGCTGACACGATCACCGCCCCAAAGTTTGGAAGAGAAGGATCGAGGATAGGACTCCTATACTCCCTGACCCAGCATGCCAAGGAGCCAGGCGAGCGTCTGGAGTGGACCAACTCGACCATCTGCTGGCGAAATTCGGGGGGATAGGGAATACGTGATTTAGGCATGGAGGGCTTCTTTTCATCAAGTGATAAGGTACCCACCAAACCGGGTCAACTCCACTTTAGGCCGCTACCCCGAGTAACGAAAACTCACGATCCACAACTTTCGGAAATGTCCCGGAAATTCAATGACAACACACTGGAGCGAAACATGGAAAAGCTAGTGAAGCTTATAAATGAAATTTTGCCCCAAACCGAATTTTCAATAAGTCCATTGTGTAAATCCATGTCTGCGCAGGACATAAAAGATCATTACCACAGAAATTCTGAAGACTCTCATTCTATAATACGACAAGCAGCTCCCCTTCCCACAAAGGAAAATCTCAATTTAATTTCCAGCGAACTAAAGACATTTCTCAGCCCATATATTGATCCTGCAACCGGAGAAATCAAGACTGGGTTGTCTTACTTTGCAAACATGGAACCTATGCCCGAGTATGCTATAGATAATCTTTCTTTAGGTTTACTTAGGGCTGCATCAACACTTGGAACTGACCGTGCAGTAGGAATTTTTCAAGGTTGGATTGCCGGAGAACCATTCCACTACCAATACTGTGCATTGTTGACCGGCATTGGCCTTGAGCCGGGACAAATTTTAGAGTTAAAAACAGGGATAGAAATTGAAGGATTAGAGGCAAACATTGAATACGACAAATCTGTGAGAATGTTTAGACATGAAAATTTATCAGTAGGATATGCCAAGTTGTCATTTAATTGCACTGCTGCGCCGGTGTTTTTCAGTCCATTGTCAAATAATGTTGATTTTAAAAAGCGATGGGTTGGCGAGAAAGTAGTGCCAGAAATAGATGCTGAGGTGTTTGGTGACGCCTTGGCCCTATCCTACAATCATTGCGTCAGATTTAAAATGGATTGGTCAGACCTGGGGTATTTAAGAGAGTTTCTACTTAAAGGATCTGAATCTTATCGATACAAAAAAGCATACGCAATCTCTGAAAAGCCTAAATCCCGGAACTTGACCAAAAAAGAATTTGAAATGGCCCTAGAAATTTATATTGATCTGATCGCTTTAAAAAACAAAGACAATATATCCTCAGTAATATTCAGGTGGATTAATTCAAAATTTACAACCCAAACCATCTCGGATCAGTTTATCGAGCTCAGGATCGTAATGGAATCACTGTTTTATATCGATACCGGCAATCCAAGCGAGTACGGTTTTCGAATTGCAACCAACGGGTCATGGTTTTTAGGGAAAAATTATAATGACCGCGTTAGAATTTTTAATACACTCAGAAAAGCATACTCAAAGGCCTCAAAGTCTATTCATACGGGTAACATAGGCGCCACTCCAGAAAATCAAAATCTTCTCCTTGAGGCTCAAAACATATGTCGCAAAGGGATACTAAAAAGAATTAAAGAGGGCGGATCCCCAGATTGGAGGAAAGTTGTTTTAGGAGGCGTTTAGTGTAACAATCCAGAAATCGTCTGACGTTCATTTTTCCACGTGTACCCCCATCTGCATTCTCATCGGACCCGAATTTCCCGAGGAGGTATGTTCGGAAGTCAAAGTTCAGGCGCGATTTCACCAGGAATCTGGTAAAACAGAGCATAGAAAGGCGCTCACTTCCTCTTGGATCCTCCTTGAAACAAGGAATGGCTGCAATGGTCAGTCACCACTCCCAGATCAGGTTACGTGCAGAAAGGTCCAAAGCCGATCTCTAATGAAACGAAACAGGCTTCCCCTCTTGCCTGGGGACGGAAGGTGCGTATGTACAAAGGAGGGAAATCCGATGCACACCCCAAGAAACAACTGCCAGAGGGCTGGCAGATACAGTTTCGCGGCTAAAAAAAGGATAGACGCAAATATTTACGTCCATCCTTCCGGTCTGGCATCCTGCCGGAATCACTTCGACTTCCAGCGATTCAGAATGATCCGAATCCCTTCCAGCGCGATCTCCAGCAGTGCGGCCAACCCTCGTGGCATCATCAGGTATCACCCCCTCCCTGTTTCTGGATGAACCTTCGGTCTGTCCTCCATCTGATACTCCATTGCCTGGGTGTGGGCCTTTCCAACCGGACCACGGCCAGCCTGTGCGAGAGGTCCTGAAATTCAGGTCTGAAACTCCCCGGCAAGCAAGGATCTGTCTGGGACCGGTACCAAAGGAGCCCCCTTGGTGCCCTGGACGATGAGCGCATCAGGCTAAAGGTGAAGAATGGGCACAAGCCCCGGCGCAAAGGACCGCCAGGGATCTCCCAACCTGGGAGCGATAGACCTCGAGCCGGGATCTGGGTGCGTCCTGGAAGGGGTAGACCTCAGCGCCGATCCTCGCCCGGGCATACCCCTTGGAACTTGAGGCCGACAGTGATCGCCTCCGGTGAACTTTGGGCCTCCACCCCGGGTACGCCCCCCCTGGGGGGACACCTCTTTGGATCGAGACGTGGGCCCTGCGGTGCCGGTCTACGGAGCCTGTCCGGATCATGAGCCCATTCGATCCGGAGAAGGTCTCTCCACCGGCACTGCAGAGCGCCACTACGCAACCCTGCGGGGGTGCATGAGACGGGTCTCCCGCAGAACCCTGCACTTTCCCGCAGCCATCGCGCGAAGCAGATCAACGGCTTGGATCCTGTCAGGACCGGGCATCGTGTCCTTCCATTCCGGCCCTTCCATGCCGTGGCGGGTGGACCACGGCTGTAGCGGGGGTCTCCCTTCCCCCTAGATCATTCCCGTTTCCTTCATGGACAGGTTTCGGTCGGGAGGGGCGACGATGATATGATCAAGCACGTCAATGCCCATGAGCCGGCCTGCTTCCACAAGTCGATTGGTGAGATCGATATCGTCTTTGGAGGGCGAGGGGTCTCCACTGGGGTGATTGTGGGACAGTATGAGCGAACAGGCGCCTTTGAGGATGGCGGACTTGAACACTTCCCGGGGATGCACCAGCGAGGCGGTCTGGCTGCCTATGGAGGTGATTTCGTGGGCGACGACCCGGTTGCGGACATCCAGGTGGAGGACGACGAACATCTCCCGGTCGGCCATTCTGATATCCAGGGTATCGAGATAGGCGCTGACGTCGCGGGGATTCTCAACCGGTTCGGACACAACGTTCTTCCATACCTGTTTGACCTTGCGCTCGACCACTTCGATTTTAATGAAGAATCCTTTCTGATGAAGAAATGGTTTGAGTTTCCGGTTCATTGGCGTGACCGCATTTTTCTCTAACCCCACCCAACATCTTTTCCCGATGGGACGTGCAGCATCATGCCAATGAGTTCGAAGGGAACGAAGAAGAGCGAAGGATCAGGCGACCCGGTTGGAGGTGGCCCGCCGGTTTAATGATCGCCTGGTCTTTTGCTCTGAAGGAAAATCAGTAACAGAACAGGAACTATGGAGGGGGTTGGTTCGAGGAACAAGCTCGGGTGGGATATTTCTTAACCCCGGGATGCTCTCCGGAATGATTCGCCGAGGCGCTGACCCAAAAAATCCCGGCAACGAGGTCAGCCTCGCCATCCGAATTCAAGGGGTGCGTTCCAACTGGAGGGGATAAAGGGTCCTTGGAAACGTTTCCGAGGACTCCAGGCCTATACGAGGTGAGTACGAAAGCGCAATGATCGGCCTATTCCCCGTCTGCCCGCACCCATCCTTCAACCCCGGGTGGGACGGGGGTTACCTCCGAGAGACGGAACACGAGTTCTCGCACTTCTCCTCCATGCTTCTGGCGGTGGGCGGTGGCTCCCGGCAGTGTTTCAAACTTGTCAACCTTGTGGTCCTTGACTACGGCATATCGACGGATGACCCAGCGGGGCAGTTCTACTGCTTCGGACATGGCAATCTCCTTGTATCCTGGGGTGGATTTAATCGAGGGGGAGGTACATCACTGGTTGGAGATTGCGGGAAAGGGTTCCCCTTTCATCTGCCATGGAGCACTTCAAAGGGGAGGTTTTCAAGCAGCCCCATGGGGGTTCCCATTTATGAGGACTGCACCTTAAAAGGGTCGGGAATAGGGATTCGGCGGGCGATAAATGACCCAGGCCAGCAGTCGGGTAGCCGGAGGATAGAGGCAGATTAAATTTTTTTTGATTACCAACTATAGATCATTCTGGGGCATCCCCTCATGAGTAATAAATTCAAGGTTGTTCTGATGCTCAAGCGACCCACTCGGGCAGTCAAGGGTCCGGGCGTCTCGGCAACGGGCTGTTTGTATTGTTCTCAATCTGGGTAATCAGGGGAGGTGGTAGATTCCGGGGGATGGATGAAGGGGGGAACAGGGTGGATCAGATCATTTAAATTATCCAGGGAAACTTCCGGAGTATGTCCCTGTTTCCCAGATCGAATTTGTGGAGTTTTTCGTGCCACTTATCCTAAATTTCAAGCCATTTTACCCCCGGATTCGATTCGGTTTTAGTTTGGAAAATTTCTGATTTTCTTTTGAATTTTATCCTGGTTTTTGAAGTTTTCGAAGGCATCTGTGAGAGGTGGGCCCCATTCATGGACTTCTTCCTTCCTGAGGTTCGATTTATGGAAGTCCATCCGGAAGGAGGTCACCACATCAGCCATAGCCGCTCATCCTACAATCCCCTATTCAAAGACAGTTCGCTCAATAAGAAGGGGCAACCGAGCTGGCAATTCCTCGGACCCATCATCCCAGCGGCTGGGTCGTGTCTCTTTGGCCTCGAAAAATGGGTCCAAGGCGTCGCCTCGTCGAGCACATCGCCCTGGATTGTCCCACCTGTGGCTACCGTGGCATGACCCTGGAATTGGGCTGTAGGGGTGTGGCCGTCAACCCGAAGGGCATCCAATGCATCGTGCAGTAGTAAATCCCCAGATCCAGGTCAAACGATATATTGGTACAACCTCTTCAGCCTGGGGCCTAGCACCCTATCCCAACCTTCCAAATGGCTCACCCCCAACCACCCCATCAGATTTGGGGAGACGACATCATCACCTACATCTGGCTGTCCTCAGAGGAGTGTACTGACCCCCAGATTCTGGACACCTCCTACACCAACACACTACCTTGACTCGAATATGGTGGCAAGGTCAGTGGAGGAGGTGACGTAAGCGCTTTTTGCTCTCATTTTCCAACGCCGCACGCTTTTGAAGGTATCAATTTGAGGAGGCAGTCAGGTAGGTGCCCCATTTTGCCATTAGGTGGCGTCGCTTAGCGAGCAGGTCTGACCTCGCATAGGCTTTCTCGACGGCAGAGCCGACCGGGTGCGCGAGGGATAATTCCATGACAGCGTGGTCAGCGTCCGTCTGCTCGCTCGCCCAAACTCTGAACGTGCTCCGGAGACCGTGGACCGTGGTCCTCTCGGCGAGACCATTGTCCTTCAGAACCTTGGTCAGTGCCATATCGCTCAACTCCTTGCCTCGCCTTGATGGGGAAGGAAAGATCAGCCCGCTGCCGTCTTCAAGAAGCTGGGCCCGTTCGAGCAGGGTCATCGCAGCATCACTCAAGGGCACGCAGTGCTCGATCCCGGTCTTCATGCGACTTCCCGGTAGGGTAGCGCCCGGAAGTGCTGTTTGACGGCCGCCATTTTCGGTAGGGCGCCGTCTATGGTTTCTTCAGCTGCGTTGTGTTCAATACTGAACTTTTGCAAACTCCGGCTGTGTGTCCAGCGAAGGCTGGCATGTTCAGCAGGAGACAGTCCTGCCGGGGTAAGAGTCAGCCGCCCCGTAGCTTGGATAGCAGGGTAGCGGGAAACCAACATCCTGAAGCCTATCGACAGAGTCTCTGTGGGGAGACTGCGAGTCATCGGGCCGTAACGAAAGTGAACGCAGAGGTGGCCCCGAAAGTGCGGAGTCCCGAAGGCCGAGCCGACATCCCGGCGGCGAAGGCAGCATGGGCAGCCGAAGGCTGAATGAGACGGCTGTTCCACTTCGGCGGGGTGATAGCGACGGCACGATGACAAGGACCTGCCGAGCAACTGGAGAAGCCCTCCTCGCCCCGGCGCGAAATCGCCGGAGCAGGGTAGGCCTTATAACCGGAGACACCGGGAAGGAGGCCGAAGGCGAGAGGGTGGCGGATGGGTGTGTAGTAGCGCTGAAGCGGGGTAATGCCCGTGGAGCGAAGACGCCCTGCTGTTGATCGTTCTCCGACAACAAAGGGAGGCACGGGCGGAATGACAAAGACGCCCATTGCGGCGCAGGACCTGAGGAGGAGAATATACCTCAAGGCGAAGGCTGACAAGGCCTGGCATTTTCAGGCGCCGACGGATGCGTGGGCGCAAGGTCAGGGTTTTGGCTGGAAGAGGTGGAGTAGGCCGTGGCCATTTGCCTGCCACGTGCCGAAAGTCGATCCGGCGCAATAGGTCCCATAACCCTTGAGAAGAAATCAACAGGAAAGCCCGGTGTCGGCAAACGACATGCCGGGTTTGACGTGGCGGGAGTTGGAGACGTGATCACGGGAGCCGGACTGAGGCCCATCGCCAAAGCGGTGGAATCGCCACCGGACCCTACCGTTGGCGCGCCAGCTCTCGACCCTACCGTAGAAGCTACCAGGGAAAGCGCAGGCCGCCCGACTAAATTCAAGGGCTGGTAGTGGGTGATTTTGCAATGGAGGTGTTTGGGGCACTCGGCCCAAGGGGATAGAGCCAGAGCGCCCCAATGGAGATCACGAGACAACCGTGGGTTTGGGATCTCCGCCGCTGCTAGCCGAAGGCAAAACTCATCAACATGAAGCCAATGACCACATAGTAGGCGACGGTCGCTACCGTAGCCCATACTACGGTCGAATTGCTCTTTATTTTTTGCATTCTGGCACTCTGCATGGCACACTTCTCCTGCGTTGTGGTTCGGGGTGCCCGTGCCACACGTCGAACCGGCCAAGGACCACTATCCCCCTGGTCGGCGAAGTTTGTCCAATTCGCTGAGCGTCAGATAGGTAGACTGTGAAAGAAAGAAGGAGAGGGGAGGGACTTGACTTCTGTCCCGAATTGCGGTAAATTGGAAGGAATTCATACTAAACCCTCCTGTGAAAGGGTTGAGTATTCAGCCGGGGGCGCCTTGAACACGCTCCCGGCTTTGCTTTGTACCCAATATAGGCGACCAGGATCGGAGGTGCAAGTAATTTGTATGGGTAGGGGTGTGCTTCGCGGCCAGGTCCAGGATGCAACTGGGATCCATAGCCGGCCTGTTTCAGGGCCTCGGCTATGGCCTTGCGGATTACGGGGCAGTCCCACTCGATTATCCCACCTTTTCAAATGGGAATTTACTCCTCTTCTGTCAGTTGGATCTGGATACTCCGGGTCCCTTCGATATACAGACCGATCTCCTTCTCCGTGGAAACCGTTGCCCCCGTGTCATCGGGGAAGAAATCTATTTACAACTTCGCCAAGCGGACAACCACGATCCAGGCTTGCTTTCGAAACCACGATACTTGACCCTATTGTTGCATAAGATTTGCCTATTCTGAGTCTATAGGCAACCCGCTGCACACTTGCGGCGCCTCTGAAAATGGGGTATCGATAATGTTGGACGAAAACAACATCGAGCCCTTTTCAGGAGGACACCGCAAGTGAGATATAGCAAACAAGCCATTTTGGCCCGTTTTCACAAGATCCCACGCCTTCGCTTCGAAGATCAACAGCTTACGTCCTTTGGTGGAGCGATTGTTTTTCAGGCGCTCTTTCAGCGCCTGCAACTCAAAGCCCGACTGAAGGCGTGTTTCCCGTTGACCCAGGGCCCCTGCTATGGTCCGCATCGCATCGTGTTGCTCCTCATCGTGCATTTGCTTTTGGGTTTCCGGCGCTTGCGCGAGGCGGACTACTATCGGGACGACCCGGTGGGCCACATGAGTCAAGCCAGTATCGAGAAGGTTCGGCAGGTGAGCACGACGTTGGTCATCGACGCCCTGCGGCGGGAGCGGTTCAGGCGTTTGACTCTGGACTTCGATGGCTCGGTCTGTTCCACCCGCGGTCATGCCGAAGGGACCGCGGTGGGCTACAATGTGAAGAAGAAGGGCGCCCGCAGTTACTACAACCTGTTCTGCACGGTGGCTCAGAGCGGACAGTTTCTCGATGTCCTGCACCGCCCGGGCAACGTCCATGACAGCAAGGGCGCCCATGATTTCATGATGGACACCTTCGATCGCGTGCGACAGGCTTTGCCCCACACACAGCTCGAGTCTCGACTGGACAGCGCCTTCTTCAGTCGCCACACGCTCACCCTCATGGACCTGTATGGCGTCGAGTGCACCCTCAGTGTTCCGTTCGAACGGTTTCCGCGGCTCAAACACATGATCGAGGCGCGGCGACGCTGGCGTTGTCTGGACGGTGAACGTTCCTATTTCGAGAGCGACTGGAAACCGGACAACTGGCCGGCCTCCTATCGTTTTCTCTTCGTGCGCCGCAAGGTGCGACGCCAGATCAAGAGCCCGCTGCAACTGGATCTGTTCGAACCCCGGAGTTTTGATCACGACTACCGCGTGTTGGTCACCAACAAGACGGGCTCGGCCCGCGGGGTGCTCCGCTTTCACTACGGCCGCGGGGCTCAGGAAGGGATGTTTGCCGAGGCCAAGCAGCAGGCCGGGCTGGACCTGATCCCGACCCGGCGTCTGGTCGCCAACCTGATGGTTACCTTGGCCGCGATGATGGCCCACAACCTCGGACGCCAAGTGCAGATACTCACCCATCCGCGCACCCGCTATTCCAGAGCCCAACGTCCGGCGGCATGGACCTTTCAAAGCTTGGGGACGCTACGCCATCGTTTCATCCAACGCGCCGGTCGTCTCACCGAGCCCAAGGGAGAACTGACCCTGACGCTGAGTGCGAATCCAAAAGTGAAAAAGAACCTGTTGCATGATCTCGAAGCGCTCAAGCAAGCCGCTTGATCAGCACATCTTGGGCTGATTTATGCAACATTGGGGTTAAGTGGAACATACTTTCATAAATCCAAGGGCCTTATGTGCTTATTTTGTAAAATTTCTGTCCCTCGAAATCCAGGTTGCAGCTCCATACGTCCCAATGGGCATTCAACCTTTCCTCGGCTCGCCACGGGATCAAAGGTAGGTTGACCAGCAAGCTCCATGGCGATATCGCAGAAAACCAGAAAGCTCTTGTGGGCACGTTCAGGGGACATCTGTGCATTCCCCGGTTGCACCCAGCAACTGACCCTTGGGTCAAGCACCAGCGAGGCAGTGGTGATCGGTACTGAATGCCACATTGTGTCCCAGCGGCCAAATGGGCCTCGTGGTAACTGTGAGCCGCCGGGTGGAGATACTGACGGTCTGCCGAACCTCCTGCTTCTGTGCCCGACCCACCATCGGCTGGTGGACGAGCAACCTGACGTATACCCAGTAGAAACGCTGATAGCGATCAAGGATCTGCATGAGTGGAAGATGAGAGAGAGTCGGGAGCTTGGACAAATAGAGCTGAAGGGACAGGCCGATGCAGTGCTGTATAGTGGGAGGAGAGGCTTCGATAGCTGGTACGCAGGAGACGCAATACTTGCTGTGAGCCTCATGGGTGACGAGCCAACAAGGGTTTCGGAGAACACTTGGATCGGGGCAGGTTTGATATTTAGGGCATCATCTCCCAACACGGGGGTCGTCGAGATTGGGAGTTACTCCGAGGCTGAGTGCGACGTCCAGTTCTCGATTGACGACACAGAGTTGGTCATCACTGAATTCGTATTCGATCTGGCCAGTTCGGAGAGCCTGCCGTTCATAGAAAAGAGATGCGACCTCACGCGTCTTGGAGATGGCGTGCGGGCATTCCGACTCACGGAGCCTGAGAATACTGATCCCGTGTCCATCGAGCAGGTCCTTCATCTCTTCGATCAGAATCTGTCGAGTGGAATCGATCCAGAAACTGCGGTTTTGTCGCTCCGGGGAGTAGGGCTGACTAATACAGACAGTGTGATCGGTGCCATCGAAACACTCCTAGAGAGAGGATCCCTTGATGGCGCTGCTGCGGAGTGCGCGACATCGATTGTGCGCGAACTGCAGGAGTACAGAAAAGCCGAGTAGGGTTGGAACGCTCATAGACCTGACATGTGAATGACGAATTTTATTGCCAGCAAATTAGGGTCATTGCGGCCTCAACACTATGCCGTATAGGATCAAGCGTTTCCGGAGCTGGTCATCCGTGCGTATACGACGAGAGAAGCCGATGATAAGCAAGAGAATACGCGGAAGTCGCGGCCGTTTGTTATCGAATCACTCTCATGTACCTTTCCGCGGGTTCGGCCGTGATACGCACATCATGCACCTCATGGATCGGGCAGGGGTGCCCGCACGTTGGGAGCAAAATAATGACACTGAGCCGGTTCCGGCTGCAAGTCTTCGCAGGGAGACCCTATGGCATGGTATGAGTATGGTATCTGGGGACTTTTTGGCGGCTTTGCGGTGGATGGTGTCGAGATCTGGCGACTCATCCGGGCAAACGCTGGCAGGTGGCCCCGACAGTTTACACTAGTGCGCTGTTAAGTATTCAGACTTGTAATTTTTCTTTCTTCGTGGTATCACTGGCCAAGGTCTAAAACTCAATGCCGACTCATTAACAGCGCACTAGCCTTCCTGGTGGCCGAGCTCATCAGACTCTCGGTAGGTTCTGGCTTGGCAATAGCATTCGGCACCTCTGGTCAGGTGGCCGGCCCTGTCGGTGCTGCAGCCATCGGAGTTGCCGCACCCTTGATTGTCGAGAAGCTCTCCGGCCACCTCCATTTGGAGGCCGATCAAGCATCGGGAGGAATGCGGTGAGTGGACGGACGTTCATCTCTGAAGTGGTCTCTGCGCTGAGCCGACGTGGTTCAAAGTACGGTGAATCACAGCTGCGTGACGTGGACCCTACCCCAGGATTAGGCCGCCGGCAAGCTTCCGCTGACTCAGACGTCTTCGGCTCGCGGTTGCCATTGAGAGCGGCCACTGACCTTCGCTCCAAACTGGCGATCGACGAGACTTTCTACCGGTTCACTTCTGGATTCGGCGTCGGTAATCCTCGCGATTACTACCTGTACGGTGTGCTCGACGAAGTTGTGAAGGCCGCTACCGCCGCAATTCGATGGGAGGAGATACTTTCCGACGAGGATGAGACGGAAGACATCGCAGGCGAAGATAGCGATGAGATGATCCGACTCGAGCGTCTTGTTACTGAAAGCGTAGCCGACGAGCAAGCACTGTGGCAGAGGAAGCTATCCGAGCACCTCGTGGACCTGATCTGCTTCACCCAAACGAACGACGAGGAGCAATACCGAGGTTACTTGGCCGCGGCTCAACTATCCGCCTACCTACGGCTGCAGCAAGACTTCCGTGACTTCCACGCGTCAAAGAGCGCCAATGTCGACAAGACGATTGGGCTCTGCATCGACGTGCTTCGGCCGATCGCCGCAAAGACGCGACCGTGGTATCTGCATGAGCGTCTCGACCTGGAGAGCGAGTTGAGGCTTAGTTCCCAAGTGTTCGCGCCTTTCAGACCTCGATACAAACAAGCTCTTCCGCTTGCCAATCAGGCCGAGCGGGTTCAGTTGGGGGTAAGCTATGACCGCTCATATTCACGCAACAGTAGATCCCTTCATGCGAATGTCGGCGGCGTCAGGTACGACCTAACTCGAGGCGACCTGCGCAGGAACTCCGAGCATGTGTGCCTTATTGCGGCGCAGCTGGTCGTCAGAGCATACGAGCTCACTGGGGAGGAGCCGACAGACGTATCTGAGTCACTTGTCAAGGTACTAGGTGGAGATCTTACCGATGCTGATCAGCTCTTGACTGCTCGCCATGTTCGCGATCACGAGATCGGTGACCTGGTGCTGGCATATGGTGACCTCGCTGAGGTCGTCGATGTTGCTGAAAGTGAGTTTGGCTACCGGTCATATAAGGTGAAGTACCTGTCCAAGCCCCCTATTCCAGATATCTCAGAGGATTGGTTCCCCGCCGAGTACGTTCAGCGAATTGTAAGGAAGAGAAGTGCTAGAGACTTCTACCGAGGGAATCTAGAGAGATCGGGGAGATGGGAAGCTGAGCTCAAACAGTTGATGTCAATGACGGATGATCAGCTGTATGAATCGATGCGACGGTTCTTCACTGCAATGGCCCACCATGGCCTACTTGAGGAGATGCTACGCGGGTCCAGATTGAGGAGGGAGGGGGACACAGATTGAGAGCATTGGCAATGCAGAAGAAACGCTGGCGGTCGGCGATCCAGTCGACAGCGACCACGCTGACGCATTGGCCTACCGGCCTCCAGCGCCGGAGGCCTTTCTGCCCAGGAGGCAGGCTGGGAATTCTCCCCTGCGGAATGGACCCATTATGGTTCCGGGACTAACTTAAAAACTGGCACCACTCTTGGGGGCAGGTCACCTTTTCAAGTCCAAACTGTCCACTAAACCGGGGTAACTCCATATTTATTGCCCATCGACCATGAAAGAGATGGGTGGACCCTCCAAGTAACGCGCTGGGATAATAGGTTTTAATCACAGGAGTTCAGGGTCAAGGACCTTCACCACTCCGAGTGATGATAGCTGTTTTAGTTGAGATCACACCCAATGTGCCTATTTTACTTACCTGTACTCCTTCCGTAGGGGCAACCTTCACGGATGATCAAGAGGCCTATGAGTAAGGATGGGGACCTACAATACTTGTGGAATCCCGTGATTAAATTCGATCTACAATCGACGGTTGGGCCCGCTCGGTCGAATGGCCTCGTAAGTTGGAGGAGAGGAGGTTGTAAATGTATCCAAGAGGATCAGAGTGGCGACGCTGGGATCTACATGTTCATGCTCCAGGAACCTTACTCAATGATAGGTTTGGCGATTGGGATGGGTATCTCCAGGCTATCGAGTCTCAGGATGAAGTACGCGTCCTTGGAGTCACAGATTACCTTTCGATTGAGACCTACTCGATTCTAAAGGATCACAAGGAGCGAGGTCGGATACCAGAAATCGACCTATTGATTCCAAATATCGAGTTCAGGCTAGCCCCACCTACAGACAAGGCGACAGCCGTCAACATTCATCTGCTGATCTCCCCAGATGACCCTCAGCACGAGCACCAGATCAAGAACGCTCTGGGTAGACTGAATTGGGAGTTTAACCAACAGCGATATTCCTGTCTTCCCGATCAGCTAATGGCCCTTGGAAGGGCATTCGATCCGGAGATCAAGGATGAGGCAGCTGCCCTTTCAGCCGGTGCACTACAGTATAAGATCGACTTCACTGCCTTTCGGGATTGGTTCAACCGTGAGCATTGGCTTCAGCAGAACGCCCTAATCGCGGTAGCTGCAGGGACAGACGGCCTTTCTGGCTTTAGACGGGATGGTGCGTGGGCAGCTCTACGCGACGAGATTACCCGCTTCAGCCAGATCCTATTCTCGGGGCGCCCTGGAGAGCGCGAGTTCTGGCTGGGACAGCGGTCTCAAGAGGAACACGAAACTGTCGAGCGTCTTGGGGGGCCGCGCCCATGTCTTCATGGTTCGGACGCGCACGATATTGCCACGCTTTTTCATCCCGACCAGGATCGATTCTGCTGGATCAAGGCAGACCCAACCTTCGAGGGACTTAGGCAGATCTTATATGAGCCAGCGGATCGGGTTTATATCGGGCCTACCCCGCCATTGTATCATGATAAAGCGCGAATAATCAAATCCATTTCCCTTGCT
The DNA here is from genome assembly GCA_965208105.1 of Candidatus Latescibacterota bacterium. Taxonomy (GTDB): domain Bacteria; phylum Latescibacterota; class UBA2968; order UBA8231; family UBA8231. The sequence continues at coordinate 3,123,619 of OZ242318.1, read as the reverse complement.
GGCTCGGATGGCTGGTTTGAAGATGTGAATATTCCACTAAACGCTGGTCTTGTGTCGGTCATCGGCCAAAAGGGATCTGGGAAGTCAGCCTTAGCGGAAGTCGCGGCATATGCGGCTGGTAGCTGGATTACGGAAGAATCCGCTAGCTTCATCAGACGTGCTGGCAATCACCTTCAGGAACTATCGGTCACCCTTACCTGGGCTGAAGGCGGACAAACGGTGGCAAGACTCAGGGACGATCAATTGGGAAGTCCCAGAGTTCGCTATCTCTCGCAGAAATTCGTCGAGCGGCTTTGTTCTGAAGACCACATCGGCACAGAACTGGTCGGAGAGATCGAAGCAGTTGTCTTTTCTAATCTAGATCCGACCGAAACCCTGAACGCTTCCAACTTCGAGGAGCTGAGAGCCCTTCGTACGAAAGGTATCCGGGATCAAGGTGACGAATTACGCGATGAAGTTGTCAGGCTGATCCGGGAAGAGTGTGCCCTTCGGGAAAACGCTCGTAAACTCCCGGAAAAGAAAAACCGGATAACCGCTCTAACCAAGGAGCGAGACAGCCTAATTAATCAAATTCCAAGACCGTCTACCCAGGAAGAGGAGCGGCGACAGGAGGACCTACAGAATTTACGCGAAAGGCTCGCAACCCTCCAGCAGAATATTGCTGGTGAAAAACATAGCCTTCAGAAGGTTGTAGACATCCGTTCGAGAGTGAACACCTTTCAGGGCCAAATTAAGCGGTTTGTGAAGGAACTTGATGGACTCCTCGATGAAATCGGAGTGCCTGAAAAGGACCGCGGTCCGTTTCGGCCTTGCTTCCCTGCTGATACCGAGCCACCGCTGGAAAGGCGTTTGGTGGCCATCCAGCAGGCGATTGATCGTAAAGAAGGAGCAGCCGATAACCCGGAGAGGAATTCGCTTCGTTGGTTGGAAAGGCAGATCAAGATCTTGGCTCAAATGGAAACGGCCGACAAGGCCCGGCAGGAGCGTACTCGGGTCATCCAGACCCGGATAGCAAAAATTGGGATTGAGCTTCAGCGGGTCAAAACTGAGATTTCTCAGATCGAAGGGCCTGACAGGCAGCGCATGGATTCCGCCTATGAGGAACGGTTAGAAGCTTATGTTTCTTACTTCAAGAACCTAAAAAAAGAACAAGAAACCCTTGAGCAGCTATACGCGCCGGTCAAGGCACATCTGGCTTCGGCTAAGGTGTCGCCTCCAGAGCAAGAGCTTGAATTCTCCATTCGTTGGGAGGCCGATCTCGATATTTGGCTTGAACGAGGAATCGCCCTCTTTGATCAGCGACGGACGCTACCGTACGGGTCAATGAGTGAGCTGGCCGCCTCCGCCGCCAGGATACTGGTTCCGGCATGGACCTCTGGCACCCCAGATAGAATTCGTCCTGCGATGGTGAAGTTTCTTTCCGAATTCAGACGGCAGGACCGTTTACCTCGTAGTTACCTTCGCACTGAGGTTACAGGTCAAGACCTTCTCCAATGGGTGTACGAACTCAACCACGTCAGTCTAACATACGGTTTGAAGTACAACGGAGTCGAACTTGAAAAGCTCTCACCAGGAACGAAGGGAATTGTTCTCCTAATCCTGTACCTGAATATGGATGTTTCCGACACGCGACCCCTAATCGTCGACCAGCCAGACGAAAACCTCGACAACGAATCAATCTACCAACTACTGACTACCTGCTTCAAATCCGCTAAGTCGAGGCGCCAGATAATTTTGATTACCCACAACCCTAATTTAGTTGTGAATGCCGATTCTGAGCAGGTTATCGTGGCACGCTGCGAACGACGAGAAAACGGACTTCCCCATATCACTTACCAAGCCGGTGCTCTTGAAAATGATCGCCCTTCTCATAGCAGCATCAGGCAGCATGTGTGCCGAATTTTGGAAGGCGGATCGGACGCGTTTCGCAGGCGGGAGCGCAGATATGACCTCGGGATGGATAAGAATTTGACCCATTTTGGACTTGAGATTTCTGGACCTTCCTTCCATCTCTTTTCGTAGCTGAATATAGTCTATGGTCGAGTAGCTGCGATAGGGGTTGTACCAACCCTCGATAAACCGGAAAAGGGCGATGCGAGCCTGGGCTTGAGAGCGAAAGGTATAGCGATCTATGAGTTCGCATTCTAGGGTAGCAAAGAAACTTTCGCACAGGGCATTGTCGAAGCAATCGTCCACCGAGCCCATCGACGGCCGTACCCCCGCGGCTTTACAGCGCTGGCCCAAGGCGATGGAGGTGTATTGACTTCTACAACAAGGTCTATCAAGCATTGGGCTATACCACGCCGGCCCAGATCTACTAGTGGTTCAACTAGGCAGTAATGCCGGATAGAGACGGTGCAACTTTATACGCGCATCGTCGGTGGTGAATTGCCCGTTGACAATAGGTGGGTTTGTCTGACGCTGCTTTAGCCATGCTTTCGCTTGTTTACCCAGCTGTTGAATCGTGGCGATGCGCCGATCGAGGCACTGGCGGGAGAGCACGTTCAAGCCAATCTCGGCCATATTGAGCCAGCTGCCTCGTTTCGGTGTGAAATGGATATCAATTTTGTCGGCGATGCGTTTGGCCTCCGTCGGTGGGAAGACGTCGTACAGAGCCGCTTTTTGATGCGAACTCAGATTGTCCATGACCAACGTGATGGTATCAGCGTGGGGGTAGTGCCGATCCACCAGATCTTTCATCAGCAACGCCCAGTCTTTCTTGGTACGACGCTCGGTAACCTTAACCTGGCAATGGCCCGTAAGCGGTTCCAGCATCATGAAAAGATTGGCCACGCCGTTGCGGACGCAGTGATGATCATAGCGCGCCGGATACCCAGGCGCTGCCGGCAACGGCGTCTCCACTTCCCCCACCAGTTGCTTGCTGGTTTCGTCCACACATACCGTAGGGTGTTGGGGATCGTAGGGTCGGGTGTAGACATCCAAGACGTCCTCCATGGCGCAGACAAACTCGCTGCTGGGCGCACCCGGCAAACACCACATTTCCTGCCGCCACGGCTTCAGCTCGTTTTTTTTAGCGTCTTACGAACGGTTTCGAGACTGACGCTGTCGACAATGTCCAATGACACCAATTGGTCTGTTAGCAATTTCAAGGTCCAGGACTTACGGCCCTCCGGCGGCTTACTGCAGGCTATGGCCACGAGCTGGGCTTCCGCTTCTCCGTCGATCTTCTTAGCCCGGCGATTCTTCTGCTCTTTTCGCTGCAGCGCCGCCTCCAAACCTTCTTCTACAAAGCGTCTCCGGAGACGCTCGACGGTGCTGGCGTTCACCTCGAGTGCTTGCTCGATCTTTTCGTCCGTCCAGCCGTCACCCTGTGGCCCTTGATCGGTTTTCAGGAGAATTCTCGCATGCCGTTGCTTGAAGGCTGCCGCCTTTCCCTTAGAGATGAGATCGCGCAGAAAACCACGCTCTTCAGCGGTGAGTGTGACGATGTATTTCTTCTTGGGCAACGCGGTGCTCCTTTCTCAGCAAAGGGGATTTCGAAAGGTACCGCATGCTCACCGATTTGTCTAGGCCCTTTATTCGGCAACACTACATTGAACGAGCACTAGTGCGCTGTTAAAGAGTCGGCATTGAATTTTGTATTTTGGCGAGCTTGGCATCGTCCTGGTTTCGATTTCTCCATACGAGGTATTCCTGCATGCGCTGGCCGATGTCTCGATGGTCCCTTGGGTCGCTGTTCTTGATGACGAAGTAGTGGGCGGCCGTCAGATGGCATTCGAGACGGTTCATCCAGGAGGCGTTGGTAGCGGTGAAGACGAGGGAGACTCGATGCTGCCGACACCATTGCCGAATCTTTTGGGTCGCGTGCGTCGACAAATTGTCCAGAACGAGGTAGATGCGTTGGGCCTTGCGGTAGCGGTGCCGGATGGCCTTGAGGAAAGTGAGCACCGCTGGTCCAACCTCACTACCAGCGCCTCTCCATCCACCTCTTCAAAAAGCAAACTACTTGTGTTACATACTCGGTCATGGCATCCGCCGTTTACCGAGACGCCGTCACATACGGCTATGACCTCCCTCTCAAACAAATTGCGGAGGTGCCTGAGTTGGGTAATCGTTTCATTCAGGGAAGTCTTGCGAATTCCCGCCGCACATCCCATCCCAACAATTCCCGGCACGTTCTCGGTTCCTGCGCGTAGGCCAGATTCTTGATCTCCGCCGGCCATGAGTCCGCTAAGATGGGTCCTGTCCCGCAGGTAGATAGCACCTACCCCCTGCGGGCTGTGAAACTTGTGTCCCGCAACCGATGCGTAGTCGATCGGTAGAGCCTCCAATTTCACGGGCAATTTTCCAACCGCCTGCGCGGCATCTGTGTGGAAGGGGACCCCCGCCTCGAAGCACAAGCGACCAACTTCCTCGACGGCCTGAATAACGCCCGTTTCACTATTTACCCACTGGATCGATACCAAGTCGGTCTTTTTGGCGATCTCCTTGCGAAGATGGTCCAAATCCACCATCCCATTCCTGTCAACTGGTAGGAAGACGACATCCGTCCCCTCAAGAGCCGTCCTTGCCAGAGCTTGCACAATAGAGGAATGTTCCACCACAGTGGTCACGATCCTTCGGCCAGGACCAGAAAAACTACCAAGGATCGTATTGTTGGCCTCAGTAGCCCCGCTTGTGAAGATGACCTTAGAAGGCTCACAGCCAAGCAAAGAGGCTAGAAGAGACCTAGCTTTGTTTAACTGCTGGCGGGTTCGTTCACCCGCTGCGTGGATACTAGATGGATTACCGAAAGCCTCTCCCAATGCCTCCGAAACCGCAGCACGAACCTCCGGAAGCGGCTGAGTCGTGGCATTGTTGTCGAGATATACCTCGGATGGCTCCATGCTCTGGCTCTTAGGAGTTGCGGAGGTGTGAGTCGGTAGCCGGAACTATACGATAGCCAGCAGGTCAGATGCCAAATTGAAAAGACAATTGCGGTGCCAAGACCACTAGGTTTCAAGCAGTCCAATCCCCTTAATTTGGACATAACTTGCCAATTCTAATGGAAGGTCAAATTCCAGTGGAACTTGGGAGGGGAGAGAAGCCTCCGACCAAAAAATCGGAGGCAACAGGCGAGCGAGGAACTACTAGAGATGGATTTGATAAGAAACTTCTTCTGGACCATAATAAATCCAAAACCGTCCCTCCTCACACACAATAAAATACTTCATGGTGGGCAAGGCGCAAGTTGATTTGCTACGTCGATTGGGCAGAATGTAGTGAAATAAGGATCATTTTGAAGTAACCGGGCAAACCTACATAAGTGGGGACAGCACAATATGGTAGAATCAATAGTGACAATCAAAATTAGAAATTACCGAAAAGACCAAAATAAACATAAAGTTAATGATTATTCATTTTGGTTCCTAAGGTCCTGGTCCTTATAGATTGATGGACAAGACCGTCATGCTCTGTGGTCAGGGAAAGAATTCATTCCAGAAGGATGGACTCCAGATGATTCCGGATCTACCTTGGAGTGTGGCATTACTAGTGGGCACAGGTCAGATTCGGAGTTTCAATTGGCGAAAATGACGGCCACATGCGATGAGTTTCAGCCTGATTTGTCGGGGTTATAAGGAGTCAAACAAATTAGATGGCCCGAATATCGTGGGTTTATTCGTGGGGAAAGAAAAATGTTTGAGTTTATAAAATTTTAAATATCAATGGGTTACGTATTTTGTTCGAGTCCCACCTTCGGCACCACCAATGGAAGCGACCTTCTTCCGGCGCCATGGCGTACCCTCGCTGCAGCACCTGGCCTTCTCCTTCGACCGGAATGCCCCTGTCCGGCCGCCTTTGACCAATAAATAAAGCAGGCGTGATGGCCCAAAAATTTAATCCTGCTCGGGCTTTCCTCTTCGTGGCCAGCTTGCTCCTGGTGGCGATCGCCGGCCCTGTCTCCGGTCTCAAGGTGAAGGGTAGCGTGCAAATGCTGGACCCGATCGTGGGAAAAGAGTGGAGGAAGATGATCGGCGTCGCCGGCGCCGAGATCGTTTTCGCCAACGAGAGCGACCCTCGTGAATTCTTCGCCGCCGTCACCGATGGCCAGGGGAACTACGAGATCGATCTTGACGCCTCTACCAACGTGGGGGGCGACGACCGCGCCAAACCCATCTCCTTCAAGCTGAATCAGAACTACCCCAACCCCTTCAACCCCGGCACTGTGATCTCCTACCAGCTGCCCGAGGCTGTGCCGGTGCGGCTGGAAATCTACAACAGCCTGGGGCAGCGCGTCCGGACTCTGGTGGATGAACTGCAGGAGGCGGGACCTCACGGTCTGGTGTGGGATGGGCGCGACGACAGCGGTCGCGGGCTGGCGTCGGGCGTCTACTTCTACCGCCTGGTGGCTGGCTCCTTCACCGAGTCGCGCAAGATGGTGCTGGTGGACGGTATCTCCAGCAGGCCAGCGCCGGGGACGCTCTCCGGCCTGTCAGGCCTCTCCAGGTCCCAGGGCGGCAGAAAATCGGCCAAAAGTCTGCCAGGAGGACTTTCCGGCCTCGACCTGGTGGAAGGCGAGCCGCAGCCACTTTCAAGGGCAGGCAAAATTGTTCAGGGCCGCAGTTACCGCGTGATGATCGACGGCTTCAAGCTCATCCCTTTTGAACGAGCCGGGGTGGCGGTGAACGCTGACACCGCAATTACCTTTACCGTCGAAGAAGATGTTCGCGAAAATGTCGTTTTTCTCAAAGAAGGTCAGCGCCAGCTCTTCCTCGACGACTTCGTCATGGAGGAAGCGAGGCGCCTGCGTCGGGTAATGCATCAGCCGGTGAAGAAGGGTGCCGTGATCCGGCCCAACTGGCCGGCAGGGGAAACCGGGCTGCAGACGCGGAGCACGGTGTTCTGGGACCCCCTGGACGGTGTGTTCAAGATTTGGCTCATCGACCGCCTCTGCCGCTTCAGCACCGATGGCCTGCACTGGACCCTGTGGGATCCACCCATCGAGTCGACCGGCGAGGTTGTCTTCGATCCTTTCGATCCCGACCCGGCACGCCGGTACAAATCTTTCAGTCCGAAAAAATCGGCCCATTCTCCGGACGGCATGAGTTGGAGCGTTCAAAAGCGGGAGCTCCGGATTGAAGGCCAGACCAGGGAAGTCCTGGTCACCATTCGCAGTTCCGACGAGTGGAATTTCTCCCTCGACGCCGAGGACCGTCTCTACATCGCCACCGTCAAGCGAAGCGGACCATACGGCCGCTCGGTCTACCTTGTCCTCAGCAGGGATTTTGAAAATTGGACGGAGGGCAGGATTATCTTCCACGCCGACGACCTCGACCAGGAGCTCGGGCGCCGCAATATCGCCGCCCGATTAGCCGACGAAAGCCTGCACCACCCCCCCTGGAACGATCCCAGCGTCTACAATGTCGACACCTACAACATGGGGGTCTTCCGCTACGAATCGGTCTACATCGGCACCCCCTCCCTCTACCACGCCGTCGGGCCGGTGCCCAACTACCCCAACACCGTGGGCTTCCACCTGGTCCAGCTGGCCGTCAGCCGCGACCTGAAAGAGTGGGAGCGCGTCGGCGACCGCCAGCCCTTCATCGGCCCCTCGCGGCGCGATTCGGGGGCCTACGATCTCACCCAGCTCATCGGCCCTTCCAATGCCCTGGTGCGCGACGACGAGCTGTGGTTCTACTACACCGGCATCAAGTATCGCGGCGGCTGGCGCTACGAGGGCACCTTCCCCCACGGAGAGATCGTTCTCCTGCCCGGGTACGATGAAGACAGGGGAGCGATCTGCCTGGCGGTGCTGCGCCGGGACGGCTTCGTCTCCCTCGACGCCGATGAAGACGAAGGGGTCCTGCTGACCAGGCCCCTGGCTTGGCGCGGCTCCACCCTGTGGATCAACGCGGACGCTGCTGAAGGTGAAGTAGAGGTGGAGATCCTGGACGAGGACGGCGCAGTGCTGGAAGACTGGTCACGGGCACAGGCATTGCCTTTGAGCGAGGACGGCGTGCGCCTGGAGGTGAACTGGAATGGATCAGGGAATCTAAACGACCTGAAGGGACAACTCGTCCGTTTGCGTTTCTACCTCCGCAATGCGGATCTCTACGCCTTTTGGACCGAATAGACCTCGGAATCCGTTTTCGATAGGAATACTTCGCCGCTCTGTGATGAATCTGGACCTAATTGGTCTAACATCAATAAATGTAAAAGGTTATATCCTTATCCGCAGATCGGACCGGGGTGAAAGATCAAGTTTTTGTTGATATCTGACCTGCGGTAACGTATCATAAACATGGAGGGATTGCCCAGATCCGCATCTTCCAAGCAAAGAGCCCTTGACCTGAATTGAATTTCTCGCTGACTTGCCTCTAAAGACAGGATTTATATGCACGAAACTCTGAGTGACAAAGAGAATATCCTGCGTCTCTATTTCGACGACATCGCCGAGTCGAGGCCGCTGTCGCGCGAGCGCGAAGTCGAACTGGCTGCCCGCATCCAGGAGGGCCACAGGGACGCCCGCGACGAACTCGTCCAGGCCAACCTGCGATTCGTCATCGACGTGGCCAAAAACTACCAGAACCGCGGCCTCTCGCTGGCCGACCTGATCAGCGCCGGCAACGTGGGCCTGCTCACCGCCGCCGAGCGCTTCGACGGCACCAAGGGCTACAAGTTCATCTCCTACGCCGTATGGTGGATCAAGCAATCCATCCTCCAGAGCATCGCCGAGCACGCCCGCACCGTGCGCCTGCCCATGAACAAGGTGAGCCTGCTCAAGGACATCTCCAAGACCGCGCGGCGGCTGGGCCAGGGACGCGAAGGCGAGCCCGACGTGGAGGAGATCGCCCAGGAGTTGGACGTGTCGGCCGAGGAGGTGCGGGAGACCCTGCTGAGCGCGCGCGCGGTGCGATCGCTGGACGAGGCCTTCACCGAAGACGACGAGCGCAGCCTGCTCAACATCCTGGCCGACCCCCATCAGGCTTCGCCGGACACGGAGGTGCTCAGCGCCTCGGCCCGGGCTCAGCTGGAGAGCGTGCTGGTCAATCTGGACGAGCGCGAGCTGCGCATCATCCGTCTCTACTTCGGGCTCGATGGCCACGAAGCTCTCACCCTGGAGCAGATCGGCAGCCTGATCGGCGTGACCCGGGAGCGCGTGCGCCAGCTCAAGGAGCGCGCCCTGAGCAGACTGCGCCACCCTTCGCGGCATCATTCCCTTAAAACCCTGGCCGAAGACGTCTGAGGGGAACTCCTATGCAAGCTTTCCTCCCCCTTCTGATCCTATTGGGGATCATCCTTTTTCTGGCCCTGTTCACCTACTTCGTCCCCATCGGCCTGTGGATCACCGCCTTCTTCGCCGGCGTGCGCGTGAACATCTTTAAGGACCTGGTCGGCATGCGCCTGCGCAAAGTGCCCCCGGCGGCCATCGTCCGGCCCAAGATCAGCGCCACCAAGGCCGGCCTTGCAGTCGACCTCGACCGCATGGAGGCCCACTTCCTCGCCGGCGGCAGCGTCGAGGGCGTCATCCTCGCCCTCATCTCCGCCGACAAGGCCAACATCGATTTGAGCTTCGAGCGCGCCGCCAGCATCGACCTGGCCGGCCGCGACGTACTCGAAGCCGTCAAGGTCAGCGTCAACCCCAAGGTGATCAACACCCCCCTGATCGCCGCCGTGGCCAAGGACGGCATCCAGGTCAAGGCCACCAGCCGGGTGACGGTGCGCGCCAACATCGACCGCCTGGTGGGAGGCGCCGGCGAGGAGACCATCATCGCCCGCGTCGGGGAAGGCATCGTGACCACCATCGGCTCGGCCAACACCCACAAGGCCGTCCTGGAGAACCCCGACAGCATCTCGAGGACGGTGCTGGAGAAGGGCCTGGACGCGGGCACGGCCTTCGAGATTTTGTCGATCGACATAGCGGACGTGGACGTGGGGGAGAATATCGGGGCCAAGCTGCAGACCGACCAGGCGGAGGCGGACCTGAAGATCGCCCAGGCCAAGGCGGAGGAGCGCCGGGCGATGGCCCAGGCGCGGGAGCAGGAGATGACGGCCCTGGTGGAGGAGATGAGCGCCCGGGTCAAAGAGGCCGAGGCCGAGGTGCCGCGGGCACTTGCCGAGGCCTTTCGCACCGGCAACCTCGGCATCCAGGCCCCCGCATAGAAACGCACCAAGCAGAAGATATCCCTTCGCGTGTGGACCCGAGGGCTCCCCACGCGAAGGGATATCATTTTGCCTGGCTGACAAGGGGGATAGTACGAGTTTATCCCGTGAAAATCGTCAACAGGCACTAGTCCGCGATGAGAGCCAGAATCCTGGCGATCCGATTCCCGTCCGCTTCCAGGACGTAGTAGTAAGTGCCTGAGGCAACCAGCTTGCCAGCCTCGTTGCGTCCATCCCAGCCGGCATCGGCAAAGGAACGGGGCGCCCGGCCCCCGAGATCATAGCTTCTGATCAGGCGGCCGTCCACAGAAAAGATGGACAGCCGGGTCGCGGTGCTCGCCCGGCTCAGGTCGAAGGGAATGATCGTCCTGGCATGGATGCCCGGCCTGAAGGGATTGGGGAAATTCTGACCCAGGCGCATGGCCAGAGGAATGACTCCATCCTCGGTGAGATTCGGATCGTACTCGGCGGAAACCGAGTACTCGTAACCCCTCCCCTCGGGCCCGGTGACCGTCAGGACCAGGGCAATCTCCTCGTACTGGTCCCAGTCGGCGACCTGGATCGCATCCCCATTCAGAGGAAGTATCTGGGCCCCGTCCGGAGAAATCAGGATGAGCTGCCGGCTCCACAGCCCCTTCTCCGCCTGCATCTCCAGGGACAGTCCTCCAGGGCGCAACTGCGGTTCCAGGCGGATATAGGCGCTGCCCAGGTGATCGACCTTGCCACTGTCCTGCACCGCCGCCCCCGCTTCGGCGTGCAGGGGGAAAGATGAAACCTCGGGATACTTGTAGCCCTCCGCGTAGAAGCGTCCTTCCTGGTGGCGTTCCCCGGTAAAGTAGTTCCAGGCCGCAAACTCGCTGACCGCCGCCCTCAGTCCTCCAGGATTGTGCCCGCGGATAACCCGGTCGAAGTTATGCAGGCGGGCATTGCGGGCGCTGCCCAACTCCTCCCAGATCGAGCGGATCAGACCGCGCTTGAAGCGCTGGTCGAGGTAATGCGCGAAGATCGCTGCTCCGTAGACGCGGGTGTCTAACCTACTGTTAATCTCCATCGATTGCCACGGCCGCTGCATGAAGTAGGACAGGTACTGCAGGTAGTCGTCCACCTCCGGATAGGCCACGTCTTCCATCCAGGTGGCCGAGACCTCCTGCCACCAGATCCCCTCCCATCCCTGGTAGTAGCCGAATTGGATCGCGTGGAAGAACTCGTGGGCGACGGCAACCTGAAGCGCCTCGAGGCCGCGACTATGGGTGTAGATAGGGTCGGTGAAGTTGTTGTCAATTTCAATATAGCTATGAGAGGTAGGACCATCTTGCTCTGGATATGCAAGGCCATAGTTTGGTGGCAAATCTCTGATATAGACGTCGTACTCCTCTCCGTCCATGCCGCCATCCGACGGCGGCGCCGCGTATCCCAGGACCTCGACCTGGAGCCGCCACACACTGTCGAGGGTGGCGGCCACGGTGTCGACATAGTCCGGGATTCCGTTGCCGTCCCGGTCGGTGGAATCCACCGACCCGGGCTGGTCGCCGATTTCGTAGTGGATGCGGAAATGTCCGGATGGAGCTACGTATGAATGCTCCAGGACCGGGCGCTGCGTCGCCTTGGCCAGCTTGGCCCGGGCCTCCCGGCTCATGTGGCGCCGCGCCTGCTGCACCGCGACGATGGCCGGTGTGCCGCAGAATGCGTGAGGTGCCGTTTCGCGGTACTCCTCGGGCAGAGACCCTGGATCGCGGACCGAGTAAAACTGGTAGAGCAGAGCCGTCTCGAAGTCCAGGACTCCAGCCTCCCAGTCCTGTTCGATGAGGGTCTTTGCCCGCGCCGGCAAGGCCGTCAAAACACAGAGGAAAAAGCATATGGCAGCGGACCGCTTCACGTCCTAGAATGTAGCCAGGCAGCCATCTTTGTGGTAGTCCAGCATGCTCTGGTAAGGACCTGCGAATTGCACCTGGCCGCCTTGGGGCACCGGTAATTTCTCCAGGTGCAGCATAGGCTGCAGGCCTTTTGGCGCACATCGTCCCCCCGGCGAAAGCAGCAAGATGCCTTTTGACCGTATCGATTTGGTAGCCTATACTGACGGCGAGGGTTAGATTCAGGTTATGGTTCGCATGTGGACATTCTTTGCTTCTGGTAGAATTCACCAGACCCGGAAGTTGGTGCAATGACCTGCCGTTGCACTCTGCTCCTTCTCTGTCTCGCCCCGGCTGCCGGCGGGCTTGCCTGCGCCTCTTCCCCGGAAGCCGGCCGGTCCACCATGGCCGACGAAGCCCCACTCCCCGGTTCGCAGCTCATCCCCGTGCAGACTTACCGGATCGTAAATACCTTTCCCCATGATACTGGCGCATTTACCCAGGGACTGGTCTACGCGGATGGAGTTTTGTACGAAGGAACCGGTTTGCACGGCCAGTCTTCCCTGCGTTGCGTGGAACTGGAAAGTGGAGTGGTCCTGAAGCGCAGGGAACTCCCCCGGCAATTCTTTGGAGAGGGCGTGACAGTATGGCAGGACAGGATATTACAGTTGACCTGGAGATCGAAGGTTGGCTTTGTGTACGACAGGAGAAGCTTTGAACTTGTGGAAGAATTCAGCTACTCGACCGAAGGCTGGGGCCTGACCCACGACGGCCGTCGTCTGATCATGAGTGACGGCACCTCCACCCTTTACTTTCTGGACCCCGAGAGCTTTGCCGAGACCGGCCGGGTTTCCGTGCGCGACGACGAAGGACCGGTGGTCCGGCTCAACGAGCTGGAATATGTCGAAGGTGAAATCTACGCCAACATCTGGAGGACCGACCGCATCGCCCGCATCGATCCGGCCAGCGGCAGGGTGCTGGGCTGGATAGACCTGCAGGGACTGCTGACCGCGGAAGAAGGGGGCGGTCCGGCCGATGTTCTCAACGGAATCGCCTACGACCTTCGGAACGAACGACTATTTGTCACCGGCAAGCGGTGGCCCAAGCTCTTCGAGATCGAATTGCGGTGAGAGCTGCACTAAAACCCTCTCCCCAGCCGGCCCTCCGGTGAGAACTTTTTCTTCAGGACCATCAGGGTCGCACCCATCTTCAACCCTTTCCATGCAGGAGTCTCCCATGTCCGCATCCGCATCTTCTGGACAGAAAAAGTCCGTTGTTCCCCTGGCTGTATCCATCCTTACCATCTCCGATTCGCGCACCGAAGAGACCGATACTTCGGGCAAACTTCTGGTCGACCGCCTGCGGGAAGCAGGCCACAAACTCAGCGAAAAGCGCATCGTAGCCGACAATATCTACCAGATCCGCGCAATTGTGGCCGCCTGGTGTGCTTCGGAGGAGGTGCAGGTGGTCATCTCCACGGGCGGTACCGGACTGACGGGCCGCGACGGCACGCCCGAGGCCGTGCTGCCTCTGCTGGACAAGGAGATAGAGGGATTCGGCGAGGTGTTCCGGGTGCTTTCCTACGAAGAGATCGGCGGCGCGACTATCCAGTCCCGCGCCCTGGCGGGAGTGTGCAACGCCACCTTTGTATTCTGTCTTCCTGGTTCATCGGGGGCATGCGCCACGGCGTGGGACCGCCTGATTCGCGATCAGCTGGACAGCCGCAATCAGCCGTGCAACCTGGTGGATTTGCTGCCGCGCCTGCAGGAAAGGTGAAGCAGCCGGACAGGTCAGATGAGCGCTTCTTCGGCGGCGGAGTCCCGGGCACTGATCAGCGGACCGCGCACGCCGCGCTCAACCTTGGCAAAGGCGTTGTGGGTATGAATACTTTCGTGATTGACGCTTGAAACGCTGAACCAGGCAATTTTTCCCCGGTCGAGCGATCCGATGAGCTCAGCCGAAATGTCCCTTACGATGTCCTCGACGAACTTCGGATTTTCGTAGGCGCGCTCGGTGACGATCTTCTCGTCCGGGCGCTTGAGAATGGGGTAGAGCTGGCAGGAAGCACTGCTTTCGGCGATGTCGATGAGATCCTCGAACCAGACGAATTCGTCGGGTCCGGGCCTCGCGCTGAGTGTGATCTCGGAGCGCTGGTTATGTGCGCCGTAGGCGCTGATTTCCTTGCTGCAGGGACAGCAACTGGCGGCATTGACCCGCACCCCCACAATTTTGTCGTGGACCCCGTCTTTCGACATCATGGCGCGGAAGAAACAATCATAGTCGAGCAATCCGGCATTGGAAGTGACGGGCGCCTCTCGCCTGAGAAAAATGGGAAAGGCCATGTCTAGAAAGGCCTCTTCGGCATTGAGAAGATCGAGAAGTTCCTGCAACACCAGGTGCACGCTGTCAGGTCTGAAGTGCTGATTCTGCTCGTTGAGCGCTATCATGAAACGAGACATGTGCACACCCTTGCGATCATGGGTAAGGTGCACCGCCATCGACAGATCTGCCACGGTGCTGAATTCGCCGCCGCTGCGCAAGGGCAGGAGCAGGGGGTAGCGCACATTTGAAACGCCGACCTGGTCTAGGTCGATTCCGCGTGGGTCGGAGCTGCTCTGAATATCCGGTAGCATGGAGTTCTTTTGAAGAATAACTGGGGGGGTCGGTTGAAATTCAATCTACTTTTGCGGTCAAATTTTGTCAAGGCAGCACTGCCTTCCCTGGGCCCGGAAACTGGATACCGCAGGATTCTGAACTGGCGACCGCGGATTTTCCGGCATGGCTGGAGGGATGGCTTTCTTGTAGCACGGGACGGCAATGTCTAAATTTTCCCGGATTGCGCCAGGGAATTTCCCCAAACAGCATAGAATGGCAGACCCTCTCTTTGACTTTGAAGCGAACGGGAGAAGACCGGAGGTTGAAAAGGAAATCAGAAGAGCCTGTTCTCCGACAAGCAGATCTCGCCATGCGAGCCGACCCCATTCAGGTTTCCGGCGGGAATGTCGAGTGATGCGGTTGACCTCGCCTGCGCGGCGGCGGCACACGGCTGGATTCGGCAGCTCATGGCGGATTGGCATGAGCCTGTTTTTGATCTCCTGCATCGGGCTCGCCCGGGCAGATGATGTTCGAGGGCAGGAGATAGGAGGAGAAGCCACGCGAGGAAGCTCCCACGCAATCTACGGCTCCGTGGGTTTGGGAGTCGTCGGTTTGGAGAAGGGTTCCGGAGCCGGAATCCCCATGGGTCTGACCGCGATTCTGGCTCCCTACCGGTTGATCGCAACCGCGAGCTTGCTGGACATCGGCCTGACCCAGGGAAAGAACAAGGACTCGCGCTTCGAGAGTATTTACATCGGAGGGGGACGGCGCGTATGCGTGGACTCTCAGAGTGGATTTTTCGTAGCGGATTTCCGCTGTGCCGGCGGTACTGATGTGCGGGGATCCGCCAACGCGGACCTGAGCTACATTCTGATCGAGAGCCTTTGGATAGGGGATCACCCGGGAAAACTCTTCGCTGGTCTCGGATATCGCCTTTTCAATCCTCGGACTCCCTACGGCACCTTCGGCATATACTTCGACTCCCGCGCCGGACGTGCGATCGGCATAAAGATCTCCGCTGGAAATGAATACATGTTTGCCGGCCTCCACTGGGGATTCAACCTGCGCAGATGGTTCAAGTAAGAGAACCCTCCCTTTACTAATTTGAGGAGTGATCCTGTGAAGATCGCGACGGTCGTCAGAACGGGAATTGTCGTCCTCCTGGCCCTTGCTGGAATTTCGCGGCAAGCAACGGCACAGACATTGCCGCCGGAGCGGCATCCAGGCCTGCTTTTCACCGCCGAGCAGGTACCACTACTCAGGGAACGTATACAGCGCTCGCCTTACTCCGACTGGTGGCAGATAGTGCTGCAACGAGCACAGTCCACCCCCGCGACTCTTGCCGTGGAGCGTTCCAAGGCTCGCTACGCCAAGAGCCTGGCCTTTGCCTACCTGATGACGGACGACAGGGCCTTTGCCGACCGGGCGGTCGAACTTTTGAAGGACGTGAAGTTCCCCCCGCGGGGTGGAGATTTGGGTCAGCCCCACAACGAGGGTGAGATCGTGGGGTTCTATGCCCAGGCCTATGACATGATCCACAACTTCGTGCAGAATGATCCCAACTCCCTCGAGGAGATTCGCACAATCCTGGCCGAAGAGGCCGAGCGCCTGCGCAAGGGAATCGTAATCCAGGAAGTCAACCTGGGATTTACCACCCTCAAGCTCAGACTGCACGAGACCGGCCTCTACAACAACTGGCACCTGCGCGCCTACAGCGGCCTGGGCATGGCCGCCCTGGTTCTGGCGGACCACCCGGGCATCGGCGGCAAATCACCTCAGGACTGGGCCGACCAGGCATTCACATGGGTAGACAGCACCCTGACATTCCAGATTGAGGAGACTGACGGCGGATATGCCGAAGGGCCATTCTACGCCCGCTACGCCGCAGACGTGTACCTGCCCTACATGTTCGCTTTGAAGAATCTCCAAGGTATCGATTTCTTCAACGACACCAGGGTTCGAAAGATGCATGACTGGTCGGTGAACATCCGTCTCCCCAACGGCCGCAGGCCCAACATCGACGATGGGCATATCGACGATTTTTACGGCCATTACCTGGCAGCAGTGGACGATGACGGCCCCGTGCATCTTTGGGACTGGGAAAACAATTCAAATGGACTTTACGTTCGCGAGTTCTCGGAAGCCGACGCCATTGCCTTCTACGACGACGGCATCTCACCCCGGGAACCCCGGCGCGGTCCCACGATTTTCATGCCCGGAGCCGGTGACGCGGCCTTTCGCAGCGACTGGTCGGCCACTGCCACCTACATGCTGCTGCGCGGCGAACACGGAAAGTCCCGCAACCGGGGATTCAGCCACGAGCACCCGGACGAAACCAGCTTCATCATCCACTCCGGCGGTGAGATGCTGGCCCTGGATGCAGGTTACATCAACTTCGAGAACCACCACAAAGTAAACCAGGGCCGCAACCACAACGTAGTGCTGGTGGATGGCAGAGGTCCTCCTCTCCATGTCGAACCTCTCCTTGGCCAGGCTATTGGCGGGGGCAACAACGCCTACATAGAGGAGTACTTCAACAGCTCCTTCATGGACTACGCGGAAGTCAGGGCTGAATATCAGAACGTCGACGTGCGGCGGCACGTCATGTTTGCCTACAAGGACTACTTTATCATCGCCGACGAGCTGAGGGACGCCTCCGGCCACCTCTACGAATGGCGCCTGCACGGAAACGGAGGAGGATCCAGCGGTGGCTCTTACACGCGATCCGGCAATTTGGCGCGATGGACCCGGCCCCGGGCCGAACTCCTGGCCTACCTGTCCGCGACCAAGGACTACACCTTCAGCGAGAGGGATACCCTCCACTCCTTCGATTATCTTGAAGAATCGACCCATACCCTGCTGCGAGTTCAGCAGACCGGTGAAGATGCAGAGTTCCTGGCGGTCCTCTATCCCCGTGCCCTGGACGAAATCGAACCGGTCTTCACAAGCCCTGGAGGCAAAGGCGGACAGACTGTGCAGATAGATCGGGGGGGGACGTCGGATCTTGCCTGGGTGTCGGCAACCTCGGTGGACACCGTAGAATTGGCGGGACCGTTCGGCGCCTTGAGCAGCGACGGGAACTTTTGCTTCGTTCGATTCGACGAGGAAGATTTGAGGTCGTTCAACGTACAGAACGGCAGCTTTCTTCTGGATGGGACGGACATAGTCTTCGCTGCATCAGACCCAGTGGACGTCAGTCTGGAAACCCTCTCCGGGGGAGTCGAAGGATTTGTACGGGGCCCCGACGCTGGGTACCAGCTTTCCATTCCGCTAAATGGGAGGGTAGAGACCCTCAGCTTCGAGGGATCACTGCTCGATTCGAGCTCCGAGTTTGGAGCCTTGACCCTGGATCTTGCCGGCGAGGGCATCCTCAGCCTGCAGGTAGTTCAGGAGGGAGATTCGCGCCCTGGCAGACCCACGGTCGTCACCTCCGGTGTCGGGTCCGACTTGCGGATTCTGATTCAACGCGCCGATTTCGACGGCAGCGGGGTGGTGGACTTCGAAGATTTCTTTCGCTTCGCCGATGCCTTCGGGCAAAGCGCCGAAGGGCGGCTTGAGCCTTTTGACCTGGATGACAACGGGGTAGTGGACCTGGGGGACTTCTTTCGCTTTGCCGATGTATTCGGTCAGACGACCGGGGAGTAGCAGCCCGTTGAAATAGTCCATCCGGGCTGCTAGTGTCGCGTCCCGGAAATATGTCGCCATTATTCCGCCGATCCATTCCGGCTCACGGCGTTGCCTTCACTCGCCGTACACTACTGGTACGACTCGCTCAGGCGCCTTGTGAGCCTGCCGCCTCGGGGGCCCAATTTCGTCAACCTATCTCTGCGACGCGACACTAGCCGGTGGGTGACAAGCCCTCAGGTTGTGACGTAGCGCAAAACTTCCACGACCTGCTCGGGCTCTTGGGCTACGGCCATGGCGGCACTGTCCACTTCTTTCAGGGGATGGGTGAGGTTTGGGGGGTGGAGAATTATGAGCGGCTTGCCCAGAGCAGCGGCAAAACCAGCATCGAAGGCAGCGTTCCACTGCTTGAACTCCTCGCCGAAGCGCACGATGACAATATCGGCATCGCCAATCATGGTGCGGGTACGGATGGCGTTGATCTTGGCGCCCTTGTGATCTCTCCAGAAGGACTGGTCCTCGGGTCCCAGGATTTCGACTCCGCAGCCATCGCTGGCCCCGTGGTCGGTGACCGGGGATGAGAAACTGATGGGCAACCGCCCCTTCCTCGCTCCCGCGATGATTTTCTGGCGCCAGTCGCTGTGTATCTCTCCTCCCAGGTAGATCCTCCACTGCTTCGCCATTTGGATCACTCCTTCTCGAAAACTCAGCCAATCGTCGACATGGAAGAAATTTATTATTGCGTCTCGCTTTACCGGCGGTTGTAGATTCTCCCGATCCAACAAGCCAGTCTTTGCTCGAACTCGCCCTGTTCCATATCTTTTTCATCCAGAGGAAATTCAGGCGAACATCCCCGGGCAACCATAAGCCGACCTGGGCCCCGATTCCTCCAAGATCGAGACATGTTGTGGCAAGCTACTGCAAATAATCAGGAGGTCGCATGAAATCCGCGCTCGAACTGGCTATGGAAAAGGCTGACGATATGGTCGGGGAAGACGAAGATTATGTCAAGCTGACCCCAGAGCAGATACAGGCCATCGACGAAGTCAAGAAACAATACGAAGCCAAGTGGGCGGAACAGGAAATCGGGCTGAAAGGCAAACTCGAAGAGCTGGCCCGCGGGGTCGATCCCCAGACATTTGCCGAGCGCCGAAGCCAGTCCCAGGACGAAATCAGGCGGATGCGAGAGCAGATCTTCGCCGAGCGCGACGGGAAGATCGAGGCCATTAGAGGCCAGAGAAAGAAATCCTGATCCTGTCAGCAGGTCCGGCACTGCCTGCAGAAAGGGCTGGAGAAATTGGCGGCCATTCCCCTTCCTCCGCCCTGGAGCAGGAAACCGCCAACCCCTCCAGAACTGCGGGATGATTCTCCAATCCTCCCTGGTTCGCAGCCACATTCAAAGGAATCTCATCCACGTCAGCGCCATATGCTGAGGGGTCCCCGGAACTCTGCCTTATGGCCGCCGCCTGTGGCAACAATCCGGTAGAGATACGTACCGTTTGCCAGGCGCCGTCCTTGCCTGTCGCGGCCGTCCCACTGGACCTGCTGAAAACCTGCGCTCTGAGTCAGAGGAGAAAGCCGGTTGATAAGGCGGCCGCTGAGGCTGTATATCTCAATGGTGACGCGGGCCTCCCGGGAGAGCAAATAGGTGAAAGAAGTCCGATCTTTAACCGGGTGGGGATAGAGCAGGGGGTGCACGATTGCCAGCTTGTCGCTGAGCAGAAACCGAACGCTCCCCAGGGCGACTTCTTCGTGCTCCCGGAGCACGGCCACCTGGAGCTCGTGTGCGCCAAAGGAGACCTTCGGTTGGTACTTGACCTGAATCCCTTGCTCCCCCGGCGCGAGCGCGAAGACGGAATCCGCTTCCACGGGGTCCCCGTCCACCCTGAGAACAACTTCGTCTCCCGGCATTATCCGGACCTGGACCAACAGGGCCTGCTCCGGGAGCAGCGGATCGCCATCCAGGAAAGGGTGGCCACCCGGCCACATCTTGAATGATACCAGTGCCCGGTCGCCGAGGAGGAGAATCTCCCGGCGATTATCACCCGGCTCGGCATCGGGTTGGGATGTAACGACCTGGGCAAAAAGGCGGACACCTGAAGGAGGCGGAGACAGGCTGTCGATTACAATCTCCCGGGTTTCACCACGCCCCAGCCGGCCCAGGGGGCGGTCCGCCATTGTCCCATCCAGGTCGCTGCGCTGAAGCTGCAACCGGGCCCCGGAAACCTCCCCGCTGGTAATATTGCGCACCAGGACCTGCACCCGCAGCCGCGCCGAGTCGATGGCCGCCTCGGCTTCCAGCAGCTGCAGGGAGGGCAGGGGATCGAACTCCACCTCCCAGGATTCGAGAACCGCATCGCCGGGGGTACCTTGCAGGTCCGCCCGGAGGCGGATGCGCCGGTTTTCTTCGGCGGAAAGTCCTGCCAGGTCCACTTCCTCATCCAGCGGCAGCCCGACCAGGCCGTCCAGGGGATTCCAGCTTGCATCGGTGGGATCCTCGCCCAGAACATCCACCTTCAGCTGGGCGCCTCCGACAGCCTCTCCTCTGATCCGCAGACTTTGCCAACTCGAAGCCGGACCGATGGGACCGGAGGTGAGCCGTCCAGCTTCGACCTTTCCCAGCCCGGCGTAGCGAAATACGGCCGGACCGAACAGATCGCCGAGCCAGACCTTGTTGTTTACCCAGTCGTACTGGCCGGAGATAATCCGGGTGGTATCCTGGTCGCTCGTCCACTCGTCGAGGAATCGGCCGTCGACGGCGTCCACCATTCGAATCCGGCGCCGGCCGGAAAACTCGACCAGGTAAAGGCGCCGGCCGTCAGCCAGCAGTCCGTCGGTCCACTCGAAGGTGAACCCGTTTTCCGTGGGAGGCGAGGTAAAGTCGCGCAGCAGAGACCAGTCCGCGGCCGGATCGAAGACGCGGATTCTCCATTCGTTTCTCGTGCCCGCCTCTGAACTCATGGAAGCATTGTAGATGTGGCGACCGTCGGATGTGATCAAGGAATGGCCGTCCTCGATGCGGCCGTATTTCCACTCCAGAAGGCCGGCCGGGATTTCTACCGTATCCAGTATTCCGCTCTCGACCGAAATGCGCTCGAGCTCGAAAGCTCGGCCACTGTCGTTGTAGATGTACCCGTCGCCATGGTATGTCGCCGAGATGCCCGCGGTCGTGGAGTCGGCGAGAGGCCCGTAAAAGGCACCCCGCCGGGTCCCGTTGAAGCCCGTGCCGATTCGGGTAAAAAAATCAGTGCCCGGATAGATGGTAGAGGCATCGTTGTACCAGCGCTTGGCGTAGAGATAGGTACCGTCGGTGCAGAGCACACCCGCCCCCTCGAGGCCGCGCACCGTAAAACCGTCCTCGCGGGTGGCGCTGGATGGACGCAGCGGGCGCTCTGCCGGAGACAGGACCAGCCCCTCCGCCTCGTCCAGGACGAGGTCGCTGACCCTGGCTGCAAGGAACTGCAGCCCTTCCTGGCGCCACTGCGGCGCCGCCTGCCTCGGAGAAACTTGGAATGACAAAGGAGGACTCCAGGGACCCGCCGAGATGGAGGTGTGGACGCGGGCCTTCCAGAAATAGACCTGATCGCTGTCGAGCCCGGCCGGCCGATACACCGCCAGGCCCTCGGCGGCGGGTACGGGTGGTGAAATCCGGGTGTTCCCAGGCTTGAAATCGGGATCCGGGGACAAGGCAAATTCACAGCTTATCGGGTCCCGCACCAGAGGCATACCCGCTTCGAGTTGCACCTCTTCAGCAGTGACAACTCCATGGGCAGGAGGAAAGAAAGGAGCAGGCATCAGTGGCTCGAGGATTTCCAGGTTTGTCTGCAGGCTGTTGTTGCCCTCGTCCAGCTCCTCCACCCTGTTTTGCGGATCCAGCAGGATCTCCAGGAGGTATGGCCCGCGGCGGTCTCCTACCGGCCAATCGAAGGCCAACGCGCGATCACCGCCGAATGAAACCTGGGATTCATGGAACAGGGTCTCGGGCCGGGCGGCGGCCTCCGAGTAGGCGAGCACCACCACCTCCAGGCTGTCCCGGGTCGACCGGGTGTTGTTGCGCAGAATGGCCTTGAGCTCCACTGTGGACTGGCCGAACACCTCCCCTGGTTCGAACTGCAGGCTGATGGGGGTGTAGTCGGCCATGTGGGGCAATGCAAGCTTTTGGGCCGGGTCGCCGAGTAGCTGCATCCCCAGGAGGGCCGTCCTCCAGCTCAAGTGGGCTGCAAGAACCTGTCCCTTGGCCGTATCTAGCGCCGGACCGAACTCCAGGTTCCCGCGTTCGAAAAACTGGTTGAACAGGAATTCTGCCAGCAGGTTGTTCTGTGCCACGAAGCTTTTTGCACTGGCCGAGATGTAGGCGATGGAACCTCCATCGGCCATGTTTGTGAAAATCTCGGCCAAACCCTTCACCACCGGGTTTGCAAAGAGTCCATTGAAGCAGGAAAGCGCAAGTACCAGCGGCAGACGCCCGCCGTTTCGCACCTGGCTCAGGTAGTCCCAGTCCGGCAGTTGCGAGCTGAAGACGAATTGCATGGTGCCCGCGCTGCCGTGGCCGTTGAAATTGAGCAGAAGAGCACCTGCATTGAGCGCGTCGACGAAGCTCCTGCCGGTTCGGTTGGGAATGGGGCTTTCGTCCTGGCCATAGACTTTGACAGATTCCAGCCCCAGCGGCTCGGTGTAGCGGGAGGCCAGGTCGTCGCTGGGTCCGGCGAACAGTCCATTCTCGTGGTAGTTGGCCAGGAAGAGAACGCGGCTGCGCCAAGCCCCCGGCTCCGGTTCCCGGTCGTAGCGAATGACCTTCTCCACCACCTGCTCGGCCTCCTCGGCGCTGCCCACCGCGAGACGTCCGACGCTCAAGTCAGGGAGAATATCGTCGCCGTCCACCAGGGCATAGAGATAATCGCTGGGGGAGTGGCCGCGCTCCCTGGCCTGATAGTAGAGCGTGGGAACGAAGCTGGGCTGGCCGCCTCCCAGTATGTTGCGGTAGTCGTAGGTGGCATCCCCCAGGAGCAGGACGTAGGCCGGACGCCGCTGCCAGTTGTGATAGCTGTGCCTTATGAAGGCGGCAATCGCCTCCCGGTCGAGCAGGCCGTGGGAAAACTCGTCGTAGATGTCCTCGGTAGAGACAACCTCCACCACCAGGCCTTCGCGGCTGCGGTGGTCGGCCAAACGCCGGGCCGAGGCGAGAAAGAGCGGGTGCGCAATGATCAGGTAATCGGCCTCGTTGGAGGGGGACCGCCACGAGGAAATTTCGTCCGGGATTCCCGTCGGGGTCCGCAGATTCATGCTGTCGGCCATGACGTAGGAAGAGGCCTTTTCCGACCTGTCTTCGAAGGTCGCGCTCAGCATCGTCCCATCTCCTTCGACCACGAGATCGACAAACCGGACTCCATTTGCAACGTCGTAGAGTTGGATCCGGGGATGGGAGAAACCGGAGACCACGATGCGATGGCCGGCGGATGGAGGCTGGGAAAAGGCGAGGTAGCCGCTCATGGCCATGTAGAGCCGGCGGTAATCGATTTCAAACCAGTTGAAAAGAATTTTGTCCCACTTGGCCTGGTCGGCAAAAGCCTGCAGAAGCACCTGGTTGGGGCCAGTGCGCAAATGCCCACTCGCTATTTCTGCGCCGACCAGCATCTCGACCTGTCCACTCCAGATGCGCTCGTCGAGGATGTGGTTGTTAAGTTTGAGGACCGTGTGGTGCCCGAGGCTGGTGGCGCCGTGGACCGCCAGGCGGATGTGAGCCGTGTAGTCGGAGCTCATGTCTGGTTGGGTCAGCTCCCCGACATAAATCCGGGAGGAAGGCACGTTGGGGCTGTTGGCAAATACCGGCCTGTGCCAGAACCAGTGGTCGCGCCTGTTGTCCGGGGCATCCTCCAGCGCCTCGAACCACAGGTCGCGCTCGAAATGACCGGTGGTCCAATACGAAGTCGGTGAGGGATAGCCCAGGACCGGGGCGCCGCTGCGCTCGACAAACCGCCGTCCAGTCTCTCTTCCCCAGGTCAGCCAGTAGGTGTTGCGGCGTCCGAAGATGCTCTCGAAGTCCCTGTCGTCACGCCGGAAGCGGCCGTGAAAAACCAGGTAATCTCCCTGGTCGAAACTGCCGTCCCCCTGACCGTGGACATCAACTGTCTGTTCCTCGCCTCGATAGTACAACTGCAAGGTTCGCGGATCTATGCCCGCCGCGTCGATGTCGCGTTCCTTCAACCAGGAGGGATCGATCCGAAAGAGACCGTCTTCGTCGACAAGAATCTTGATCCACGGCGACGCCGGGTCGTACCAGTCGTAGGATTCCACCCTGGATACGGCATTACCTGCCACCCGAGGACGATTGAGGAATGCTCCGTAGATGCCTGCTGCGTGCGGGTCCGCTCCCGGGTCGAGGGCCTTTGCTCTGCCTCCTCCGGCGAAACGCACACGGATTTGCAGCCGCTGGTAGATCCGCAGAACGCGCCGGGTTTCATTGTAGCTGAAGGGGAAGATGCACAGGCTGTGGGCAGGCACACCCCGCATGATGCCGAGGAACTCGCTGGTGGCTCGTTCCACCGGAGCAAATGCATTGCGGCCGTGGTATTGGAGATGTGGCTCGTTGGCCGGGCCGCTTCCTTCATCGGAGGCCGACACGGGAACAAAGAGGATATTCTCCCACTCTATGTAATGGGCTTCCTCGACTTCCAGCCTTACCTGAGCTCCGGGGGGAGCGGCCAGAAGTTCGGCGAAGAAGGGCAGTGCAGGCTGGCCGGAACGGTCCAGACTGGAAGACCCCGGCACCGAAAGTTCGTGGTATTGGCGCCCTCCCCTGGAGACCTGTACCAATTGGGGCGGATCCAATTCCAGTTCCAGGGTCAGGCCGTCGGGGGTTGAGGAGAGGATGCGAACCGGACCGGCCTCGAGAGACGATGAGGCGGTCAACAGCAGCATGGGCAACAGGCGCAACATACTAATACGTGGCAGGTTCCGGCAGAGGATGCAAAGCGGCATGGAATGCAGGTTCAAATCAGCAGAAAAACTAAAATCACGCCCCCTCCTGTCCAGATCGATCGCTTGCCCGTCGCCGAACAACCAGGTTTTCCTGATCCGGTCCCCGCCGAAAGGCGCCCCGCATCCCGTATCCCCCATACCAGTATTGACGCTGGATTCTTTTGAAATTACCCTAAGGATAAATGTGGAAAGAAGCCATTGCAGCCTCACCTGAGCGCAGCAGGGGAGAGGGCCGCCCGTCAACGAAGGAGTTCGATATATGGAGGAAACTGCCCGCCTGCAGTTAGGCAAGGAAGGGGTTGACCTGCCGATTGTCGCCGGCAGCGAGGCCGAACGCGCAGTCGATATCAGTGCCCTGCGAAGCCAAAGTGGCTACATCACCCTGGATGATGGATTCGGCAACACGGGATCCTGCCAGAGTGCCATCACCTTTATCGATGGAGAAAAGGGTATTCTCCGCTACCGCGGTATTCCCATCGAGGAACTGGCCGAGCACAGTAGTTTTATCGAGACTGCCTACCTCCTGATCTGGGGCGATCTGCCCACTCGCGAGCAACTTGAAAGCTTCAGCGATTCGCTCGACAGGCACCAGATGCTGCGCGAAGAAATCCGGCGCCACTTCGACTTGTTTCCTCCCGACTCCCCCCCTATGGCCGTTCTCTCGGCCGTTCTCAACGTCGTCAGCTGTTTCTATCCCGAACTGTTGGAGATCGAGGACGAGGACACCTTTCAGGAGACCGCCGCGCGCATCATGTCAAAGGTGCGCACCATTGCCGCCTATTCCTACAGGCACGCGTTGGGACACCTTATGATATACCCTCACCCGGACAAAACCTTCTCCGAAAACCTGCTCCACATGATGTTCAGCCTGCCCTACCGCGAATTCGAACCGGATCCGGAACTGGTCAGGGCTCTGGATCTGATCTTTCTTCTGCACGCCGACCACGAGCAGAACTGCAGCACCTCGACAGTGCGCATGGTCGGCAGTAGCGAGGCCAACCTCTTTGCCTCGGTGTCGGCCGGGGTGTGCGCCCTTTGGGGTCCGCTTCACGGAGGCGCCAATGTGGCGGTCGTGGAGATGCTGGAGCAAATCAGGGCGGCGAAGATTTCGGTCAAGGATTTTGTCGGACAGGTCAAGGACAGAAAGAACGGGATCCGCCTCATGGGGTTCGGCCATCGCGTCTACAAAAACTTCGACCCGCGGGCAACGATAATCAAAAAGGCGGCCGGGAGAGTGCTGGCCAGGTTGCAAATTCGCGACCCCCTGCTGGATATTGCCGAGGAGCTGGAAGCGGCCGCCCTGGAGGACGACTACTTCATCCAGCGCAGACTCTATCCCAACGTGGATTTCTACAGCGGGGTGATTCTGCGCGCCATCGGCATCCCCCGGAATATGTTCACCGTGATGTTCGCAATCGGCCGCATGCCGGGCTGGATCGCCCACTGGCGCGAGGCGCGCTTCATCACGAGGGGACGCCTCAACCGGCCGCGGCAAATATATACAGGGTCCACCCAGAGGGCCTACGTGCCGCTGGAGAAGCGCTGTTGAAAGGATGTCCCCCGGGCAGGCACAGTCTCAGCCGGGGAACCCGGGGGGCGTGCCCTGGCGGGGAAGGGAAAATGGCATTCGAATTGCGACCCGAGAAAGGAGCATGGTGTGAAGCCTCGAATCAGCGTGCGCAATACCAGGATATCGGATGACACCAAAGAGCGCATCGAGAAAGCATGTGCCAAGCTCGACAGGTTTTTCAGCAGGATCAGGGATTGCGAGGTCGTCCTCGATAAACAGAAGCAGAGTACCCATGTCGAAATTATCGTCAAAGTGCCGCATCAGACCATAGCGGCCTCCTGCTCGGACGAAAATCTCTACAAGGCCATAGATACCGCGAAGGAACGGCTGGAGACCCAACTGAAGAAATACCACGACAAATTGGTGGCGCACCGATAGCAGCCCGTTGAAAAAGTCCATCCGGGCTGCTAGTGTCAGGTCGCAGTGGAAAGATGACGAAATCGGGCAGCCGAGACCCTTGCGACACCGTGAATGAGGTCGCGGTCAGCTGCATTCAGGCTGCCGTCCGACAGGTTCAGATTGGGCTCCCGACAACCTGAGCATCCTTGCAGGGAACAACGCGGTCTCCGCCGGCATACTCTCCTCTAGCGTTCCATCCCGGATACTGACCCTCCAGGAGCGCCAGGGTCTCGACGGTGTAGTAGGGATGTCCTGCCGGGGGAAACCTGAAGATCTCTCTCTCCCTCGCGGTAAGGGTGCCGATGAACCTCCTGAAATGCTCATTCCTTCCTAGATTCGTAAAGAAACCCACCCCTTCCCAGTAGTGATCGCCGCGCCCGTAAATCCGCGTGACGGAATATCGCTGCTGGTCGCCGGCCCTGAACTCGGTGGCGGAATGCCATAGATGGGTATTGAAAACCATCAGGGTTCCAGCCGGCACCACCAGTAACACCCTCTTGCTCGTATCCCGGCCATAAGGCTTGGGAATGACCATCATGGGCGCGTGGCCTTCCCCAACCTCTTCGGGAAAGTACCAACTGCTGATTTGCGCGTACCTCTTGTCGGCACAGGGCGGAAGCAGGGAGTTGTTGCCATTGTCGATGTGGAGCTTGGGCGGATGTTGAGGAGTGTTGGGATACCTTGCCCAGTTGTGGGCATAGCGGAAATGGATGTCATCGGTTTCGAGTACTCGCTGCACGAAATCGACGAGGTCCCAATCGACAATCAGTTCGTTGAACAACATCTGGGCGTAGGGGAAGGCATCCTTCAATAGACCCCTTTCAGGCGGATCGTCCTTGACTGATTCCCAGGGAGGAAGATCCTCGCGAATGGCCGCGGCAATGCGCGCCCTCTTCTCCTCCGGATAGAAATTTTCCACGACGACAAATCCCTGTTCGTCGAATGCTCTCACATGATCTTCAGATAGCTTCATCTTTCTCTTCCTCGGCTTGCCCCACGAAGATAGCCTCGTCCGGCCAATCCCTCCTCATGACCCCATCCTCCATATTGACCATGGGCAGGTAGTTGTGCTCGCGCCTGATCGACCCCAACAGGCGTATGGTGCGGAGTTCGACAATGGAGCTTTCGCCGTGGTTCTTCTTCAGCGAGGGGATGATTTTACCCTGGAGACTCTCGGCTACATCGCTGTCAGACTCACCTTCCACGACCATGACCAGGGCGATATGCCCATCGGTCTCGGCGATGTAGCTGTCGCGGATCAACTCGCTGAAGACATTGGCCACGTTGGGCTCGTTGCAGATTTCCTGGACTATCTGGGAGCGGGTTATCCCCAGTTCGAACTTGATGATAATCATGTGCTGTGTGTTGAAGCGCGCCGTGCCGTTGGACTGCATCTCCACCGCGGTGTAGTAGGACAGGATATCCTCGTGCTCGAGGCGGGCGCGCTTGCGGCTGACGGTGCGCACGGGGACATTGGTCAGGGCGCTTATCTTATTGTCCGAATTTCGCGGGTTGCGGATCAAAGCGCGAATAATCCGGCGCTCCTGCTCGTCGATTTTTCTCATGTCAAAAAACCACCTTTTTAAAGGAGTATATCGAAGAATTTAGGCCATATTCATAGATTTTAAAAGCAAAATATTGTAAATCCACAAAGAAAAATGTCAGAATCATGATTGACAAAGTTGATCCCTGTTCATATCCTGATACTCTTGCCCTGCAAATTCAACCGATCCATGAATGCAGGGCGGGAGACAAACGAATCCGGCTCCCGGCTCCCCATTTCAAGCCAGCCCGCAACGGCTGCAGCCAGGAATAGGCGTGGATTTCAATCCCGATAATTCTGCTATCCACGAGCGCCAGAGCAAGCTCGAAAATGACAAAGACAGTGAAATATCCCGGGTTGCCTGCCCGGCAAGGCCTCTACGATCCCCGCCGCGAGCGCGATGCCTGCGGCATTGGCTTCGTAGCCCATATCAAGGGTATCGCCTCCAACGAACTCGTGCGCCAGGCCCTCACGGTCCTGTGCAACCTGGACCACCGCGGCGCCCGCGGCTGCGAGGCCAATACCGGGGACGGCGCCGGCGTACTGCTCCAGGTGCCGCACCGTTTCTTCAGAGAGATCCTGAACGACGAAGCCGGAGTGCAACTTCCGGAACCCGGCCAATACGGCGTGGGAATGGTCTTCCTGCCCCCCGAGGAGGAGCAAAGCCACCAGTGCGAGCGGCGGCTGGAAAGAATCGCAGCGGAAGAGGGGCAACGGGTCCTGGGCTGGCGCACCGTGCCCACGGGAGAAGCCGACCTCGGCGCCACGGCGCTCTCGCGGGAGCCATGCGTCCGCCAGGTCTTCATCGAGCGTTCCGGGTGTGCGGACGAACTGGCCTTCGAACGCAAGCTCTACACCATCGGCAAACGAGCTGCCCACGAGGTCCGCAAGAATGTGGGAGAGTGCGGCGACTACTTCTACCTCTGCAGCCTTTCCTGCCGGACCCTCGTCTACAAGGGAATGCTCACCCCGGCCCAGGTTCAGGCCTACTTCCCTGATCTGTCCGACCCGCGCCTCGAGTCGGCCATCGTCCTGGTGCACTCGCGCTTCAGCACCAACACCTTCCCCAGCTGGGAGCGCGCCCATCCCTACCGCTATCTGATCCACAACGGCGAGATCAACACGCTGCGGGGAAACGAGAACTGGATGCGCACCCGCCAGTCCATGCTCCGGTCGGACCTGTTCGGGTCAGACCTGTCCAGGCTCTTCCCCATCATCGAGGAAGACGGAAGCGACTCCGCAAAGTTCGACAACTGTCTCGAGTTTCTGCACCTGAATGGCCGCTCCCTGGCGCACGCCATGATAATGATGATCCCCGAGCCGTGGGAAAAGCACGAGGGTATGAGCGATGAGAAAAGGGCTTTCTACGAGTACCACAGTTGCCTGATGGAACCGTGGGACGGACCCGCATCGATCGCCTTTACGGACGGGACCACGGTAGGGGCCGTGCTCGACCGCAACGGCCTTCGCCCCTCGCGATACTACGTGACCAAAAACGACCTGGTCATCATGGGATCGGAGGTGGGGGTCCTCCAGGTCGAGCCCGAGATGGTTCTGCACAAGGGGCGCCTTCAGCCGGGCCGCATGTTCCTGGTGGATACCGCGCAGGGACGCATCATCGACGACGAGGAACTCAAGCGCGGGATCACCACCGAGTATCCCTACCGGCAGTGGCTCGACCGGCACCTGCTCGACCTGGAGGACCTGCCCTCGGTCGAACTGAAGGAAAAGGCCCGGGACCACCAAACGACCCTTCAGCGGCAGCAGGTCTTCGGCTTCACCTTCGAAGATCTGCGCGTTCAGATGATGCCCATGGCAGACAACGCGATCTGGCCTCAAGGTTCCATGGGCAACGACGCCTCCCTGGCCGCCCTCTCCGATCGGCCTCGCCTGCTCTACGACTACTTCAAGCAACTCTTCGCCCAGGTCACCAACCCTCCCATCGACCCCATCCGCGAGGAGCTGGTCACCTCCACGGAAACCACCCTGGGCTCGGAGGGCAACCTGCTCGCTCCCGCTCCCGAGAGCTGCCGTCAGCTCAGGCTCAAAATCCCCATTCTCAAGGACGAGGAACTGGCCAGGCTCAAGCTGGTGCAGCGCCCCGGCCTCGAATCCCGGTCCCTGCCCATCCTCTTCAAGGCCGGTGAAGGCACCTCCGGCCTGGAAAAGGCACTGGACCAATTGTTCGCCGCCGCAGAAGAAGCCATTGAGTCGGGAGCGACCATCCTCGTCCTGTCCGACAGGGGTTTCGATGCGGAGATGGTGCCCATCCCCGCCCTGCTGGCCACCTCGGGCCTGCACCACCATCTCATCCGCCGGGGAATGCGCACCCGTGCAGGACTGGTGGTGGAATCGGGGGAACCCAGGGAAGTTCACCATTTCTGCCTCCTTCTGGGCTACGGCGCCAACGCGATCAACCCCTACATGGTGTACGAAAGTCTGACCGACATGATCCGGGAGGGGATGCTTACCGATGCAGACGCAGAACAAACCATCGACAACTACAACAAGGCCGTAGTCAAAGGCGTGGTCAAGGTGATGTCGAAGATGGGCATCTCCACCTTCAAGTCCTACCGCGGTGCCCAGATCTTCGAGGCCATTGGCATCAGGCAGAGCGTAATCGACCGCTACTTTACCTGGACGGACTCCCAGGTTGAGGGGGTTGGCCTCGAGGCGATCGCCCACGAAGCGCGCATGCGCCACCGCCAGGCCTTTCCCGAAATCCCGGTCGACGGCGGCACCCTGGATGTGGGGGGGGAGTACCAATGGCGCCAGGGCGGCGAATACCATCTGTTCAACCCCAAGACCGTGCATCTTCTGCAAAAGGCGGTGCGCGACAACGACTACGAGGTCTACAAGACCTACGCCGAGCTCATCGACGACCAGACCCGCAAGATGGCCACCCTGCGCGGCTTGCTGGAATTCAAGGACGCGGCAGAGCCAGTCCCCATCGAGGAGGTGGAGCCGGTCGAGGAGATAACCCGCCGCTTCAAGAGCGGGGCGATGTCCTACGGCTCGATCAGCAAGGAGGCCCACGAAACCCTGGCTATCGCCATGAATCGCATCGGCGGCAAGAGCAACACCGGCGAAGGGGGCGAAGACCCGGAGCGCTACGTCCTCGATTCCAACGGCGACTCCAGGAACAGCGCCATCAAGCAGGTCGCTTCGGGTCGCTTCGGAGTGACCAGCAACTACCTGGTCAATGCCCGGGAGCTGCAGATCAAGATGGCGCAAGGTGCCAAACCCGGGGAGGGAGGGGAGCTTCCGGGCTCCAAGGTATATCCATGGATCGCCAAGGTGAGACAGTCCACACCTGGAGTGGGGCTGATTTCGCCGCCTCCCCACCACGACATCTACTCGATCGAGGACCTGGCCGAGCTCATCCACGATCTCAAGAACTCGAACCGCGATGCGCGCATCAACGTCAAGCTGGTATCGGAGGTCGGGGTGGGCGTCATCGCCGCCGGGGTGGCCAAGGGCCACGCCGACGTAGTGCTGATCAGCGGCCACGACGGCGGCACCGGCGCCTCTCCCCAGACCAGCATCAAGCACGCAGGCCTTCCCTGGGAGCTGGGCCTGGCCGAAACTCACCAGACCCTGGTCCTCAACGACCTTCGCAGCCGCATCGTGGTTGAAACCGACGGCCAGCTGAAGACCGGGCGCGACGTGGCGATCGCCGCCCTCCTGGGCGCCGAGGAGTTCGGCTTTGCAACCACGGCGCTGGTCGCCATGGGATGCATCATGATGCGGGTGTGCCACCTCGACACCTGCCCGGTCGGGGTGGCCTCGCAAAACCCGAAGCTCCGTGAACAATTCATGGGCACTCCAGAGCACGTGGTGAACTTCCTGCGCTTCACGGCCCGGAACCTGCGGGAAATCATGGCCCGGCTGGGCTTCCGGACCGTGGACGAGATGGTAGGCCGCACGGATCTGCTCGAACAGAGAGAAGGCGGCCACTGGAAGGCAGCAGGGCTCGACCTTTCCCGAATCCTCTACCGGCCGGAAGCAGGACCCGAGGTGGGGCGCTATTGCCAGATCCCGCAGGACCACGGCATCCATCGGTCGCTGGACGTGGAAGTCCTCCTGGATCTTTGCAGGCCCGCCATCGAGCATGGCGAGAAGGTGGCGGCCGATCTGACGGTGCGCAACACCAACCGCGTGGTCGGCACCGTCCTAGGCAGCGAGATAACCAGGCGCTACGGTCCGGACGGATTGCCCGAGAACACCATCCACCTGAAGTGCAAAGGCTCTGCAGGCCAGAGTTTCGGGGCATTCATACCGCCGGGGATCACACTGGAGCTGGAAGGCGACGCCAACGACTACTTCGGCAAAGGCCTGTCGGGCGGCAAGCTGATCCTGTACCCTCCCGAAGGCTCGACCTTCGTTGCCCGGGACGAGATCATCGTCGGCAATGTATCATTTTATGGAGCTACCAGAGGAGAGGCCTATATCAGTGGGATGGCCGGAGAGCGCTTCTGCGTGCGCAACAGCGGCGTGCGCGCCGTTGTCGAATCGGTGGGCGATCACGGCTGCGAGTACATGACCGGGGGTCAGGTGGTCATCCTCGGCCCCACAGGACGAAATTTCGCGGCGGGAATGTCGGGAGGAATCGCCTACGTGCTGGACGAGGAAGGAGACTTTCACCTCCACTGCAACCAGGAGATGGTCGACGTGGAGCCTCTCCAGGTCGAAGAGGAAATCGCCGCCCTGAAAGCGGCGATCCGGCGCCACGTCCGCTACACCGGCAGCAGCGTGGGGAAGAGGGTCCTGAGCCGCTGGGATGACACCCTGCCTTGCTTCGTCAAGGTCTTCCCCCGAGACTACAGGCGCATGCTGGCCGCCCTCGAGCAGGCGCGGGCAACAGGACTGAGCGGAGACGAGGCGGTCATGGTCGCCTTCGAAGAGAACAAGCGCGACCTTGCCCGGGTGAGCGGGAATTAACCTGGAGAGAGGGCATGGCCAAACCGACCGGATTCATGGAATACCGGCGCGAACTGCCCAGCGACCGTTCCCCGCGGGAACGAATCGAGGACTGGCAGGAGTTTCACCTGCACATGTCCGACCTCAAGCTGCAGGAACAGGGCGCGCGCTGCATGGATTGCGGCGTACCCTTCTGCCACCTGGGGGACGTGGTGAGCGCGGGCGACAAAGGTTCGGGGTGCCCCATCAACAACCTCATCCCCGAGTGGAACGACCTGGTCTACCGCGGGCTTTGGCGCGAAGCCCTCGAACGCCTGCACAAGACCAACAACTTCCCCGAGTTCACCGGCCGGGTTTGCCCCGCCCCCTGTGAAGGCGCATGCGTCCTGGGCATCAACAACCCGCCTGTCACAATCAAGAATATCGAATGTGCCATCGCGGACAAGGGATTTGCCTCAGGCTGGATCCAGCCCAATCCCCCCGCCAAACGCACTGGCAGGAAAGTGGCCGTCGTCGGTTCGGGGCCGGCCGGGCTGTCCTGCGCCGCCCAGCTCAATAAAGCCGGCCATTGGGTTACCGTGTACGAACGCTCCGACCGCATCGGCGGCCTGCTGATGTACGGCATCCCCAACATGAAACTCGACAAGAGTTATGTGCAGCGCCGCGTCGACCTGCTGGAAGCCGAGGGCATCACCTTCACCACCGGCTGCCAGATCGGGGTCGACGTGCCCGCTGCCGACCTGGTCGCCCGCTACGACTCGGTGGTCCTGTGCATCGGCGCCACGAACCCCCGCGACCTGCCGGTCCCAGGGCACCAGTTGAAGGGGATTCACCAGGCCATAGACTTCCTTCACGCCAACACCAAAAGTCTCCTCGACTCGAACCTCGACGACGGCCGCTACATCTCCGCCAAGGACAAGCACGTGGTCGTCCTCGGCGGCGGGGATACCGGCACCGACTGTGTCGCTACCTCGATGAGGCACGGCTGCAAGAGCCTGGTCCAGTTCGACATTATTCCCGCCCCTCCCGCCGAGCGCGCCGCGGACAATCCCTGGCCCCAGTGGCCCTTGGTCTACCGCCTCGACTATGGCCAGGAGGAAGCCCAGGCCGTATTCGGCAAAGATCCGCGTTCCTATTTAATCAGCACGACCCGGTTCGACGGCGACGAAAGCGGCGAGGTCAAGGCCCTGCACACCAGGCAGGTGGAGTGGGTAACAGGGGGAGATGGAAGGCCTTTCAGGGAAGTAGAGGGCACCGAAAAGGTCTGGCCCGCCGACCTGGTCCTCCTCTCCCTGGGCTGGCTGGGCCCGGAGCCTACCATCCTCGACGAACTCGACCTCGAACGCGACGAGCGCTCCAACGCAAAAGCCGCCCTCGATCAATACACTACGCGAATCCCGGGAGTCTTCGTTGCAGGGGACGCCCGCCGCGGGGCCAGCCTGGTGGTTTGGGCCTTCAAGGAAGGGCGCGGCGCGGCGCGCGAATGCGACCGCTACCTGATGGGCCAAACCGACCTCCCCTGACCGGGCCCTGGAGCCCTTTCGTCCGCAATTTCTGCGACGGGACACTACAGAGAATAGAGTTCAGGCCGGCGGAAGTGGCGGAAGAAGAACTCCGGCGCGGCGCGGACACGGGACAGTTCGGAGGCCTTCAGGTCGGCGATGACCAATTCTTCTTCCACACTGCTCTGCGCTTCGGCTATGACCTCGCCCCGTGGATTGCAGACGAAGGTGACCCCGGCGAAGTCGCGGCCCGCTCCGTTGTCACCCACCTGGTTGCATATCGCCACAAACACCGCGTTATCGTAGGCCCGAGCGGGAACGTAGCGCAGCCAGCGCTTCTTCTTGCCTGCCGCCGTTTCTCCCGTGATCGACGAAGCATGGGGAAAAAACAGGAGCTCCGCCCCTCTCTCGGCCAGGATGGTGCTCACCTCAGGGAAGTGCGAATCATAGCAAATCTCGATGCCATAGCGTGCCTTGGGATGATTGAATACAGGGAACTCGCCGCCATGCCGCCAGGTCCCGATCTCCGAGGTCGGAACGTGCGTTTTTCGATAGTGGCCGATGCAGCCGGCAGGACTGCAGATGACCTGGGTGTTGTATACGATGCCGCTCACATCCCGCTCCAATAGTCCTGCCAGGATAGTCAGGCCGCTCCTGGTCCCGATCTCCTCGAGCATTCGCACCGAGTCTCCTGATAGTGATTCGGGCTCCGGGGTGGAAGTATCACCGGCATTGTAGCCGCAAACGCACAACTCCGGGAAGCAGACAATGTCCACTTTCCGGGCTGCGGCCTCCATTGCATAGCGTTCGATTTTGGCCAGGTTTGCGGACTTCTCGCCTACCCGGCTGCTCATTTGCACCAGTGCGATGCGCATGTCCTGCATGGTCATTCTTCCTTTCTCAACAGGTTCTGATCAACGGCCGGCTATCCTGGATAAACCGAATCCTGTTTCCTAATTATCCTAGTGGACTGGCGGCTCGGCAAGCTGGTAAGGGGTGGGCAAGGGCAGTGTATCGAGGAGAGCCCGGGAAGCCGGAAAGAGAAGGCCGGCTTTGTGCGGAGAAATGGCGAGAACCTGGCCCGAGCCGCGGTGCCGCACCAGGGTATTTCCGCCAGCATCCCGGCCGCCGACCTCGAGGGTATCCACCCGGCCGCTGGAGTCTTCGAGGATGAGCCTGTCCGGAGCCCCGGAATGGTGGGCGGGACCCATGTGATAGCGAAGTTCCTCGTAGCGGAGGCGGCCCAGGAAACCCAGATAGGCAAAGACGCTGGACCTGACGCACGCTTGTTCTCCAGCCGCGAATCCAGCCCGCCACTCGTAGGTCGGCCGTTGGGGAGGAAGCCCCGACCGGGAAGGGGCAGGTGCCGGGATTCGCAGTCGGCGAAGATGTCGCAGGGGATAGGCCGACTCCCGTTCAAAGATCACCTTGCTGATGGAACGGCGAGCCAGCGCACGGGGCAGAACATAGGGGTCCACCATTGGCGGCCTGCCCTCG
This sequence comes from Candidatus Latescibacterota bacterium, assembly GCA_965208105.1. Taxonomy (GTDB): domain Bacteria; phylum Latescibacterota; class UBA2968; order UBA8231; family UBA8231. The sequence continues at coordinate 3,087,037 of OZ242318.1, read as the reverse complement.
TCCAGGGCCAGGCGGGGGTTGGCGTGAAGGTGAAAGACAGTATCCGCAGAGGCCAGCTTCACGTAGGCCTCGCCGGATGCAGGCCCGGGAGCGCCACGCCCTACCCAGACCTCCAGCAAAGGCATGCCGGTTCTGCCGATGAGATGGACCCGCATTGCGCGCTCAGGAGTCAGGCCAAAGCGCCTCAGGTCCACCGGGTCCGCCCTGACCACGGTTGCAAGGCTCTGCAGCAGCCCATCCAACAGGCGCTCGATGCGGTCACCCTGGGCATAGGCGTCGAAGTAGTCAGGGCAGTACCAGATTCCATCGCGCAGGACGTAGTTCCAGGAATTGCCGCCCGATGCAATGCCAAGCTCTGCCACCTGCTCGACCCGAATCCTGGAAAGGAACCGCAGGGTGCTTTCATGGATCCGCCGGCTTTCCTGGTTTCGGCGCAGGAGATGGTCGGCGCCGATCAGGACCGACAAAAGGACCGTAAGCACAACGAGCAGACGGATCACCTGAACCAGGCTGGTTGAAGGCGCCGGCCCCAGCGCCAGAGGCCGTAGGAAAGAATGCACAGCGGTGCGATGCCGATGACAAAAAGACGCCACCAGATTTTGGCGGCGAGGCTGGGAAAGGCGAAACCTCGCGGGCGCGAACCGCTGGCCATCAGCGCGGCCATTTCCTCGCCGTAGGCCATCAGGGCCGCGCTGTTGAGGAGCAGTTGGTCGTGCTGGAAATCTTCCGCGTGGAGATGGGGATTCTTGAACATCTCCGAGCAGCCGATGAGCAACAGGCGGCCCGGCGGACCAGGCGCTTCCGGTTTTTGCAGATGCAGTGTAGTGCGGCCATCCTCCTCCCTGATTTCAATGGGAGGGAAGCTCCCCTGAAGCAGGACGCTCAGGGGCTGTGGTCCTGAAAGATAGGCGGCAGGTTCGAATGCCCGCGGCGGCAACCATCCCCCCTCCCACCTGTATGACCAGGCCTGCGGGGAAGAGGCGACGAGGACCTGAGGTCTCAGGCCCAATGCATGCAGTCTGGCGGTGTCAAGGGCGAACCGATTGCCCCAGATAAAGAGCAGGTCCCCAAGATGGCGGGTGAGTGCGGACTCGGGAGAAAAGTGCATTCCCACGGCGCGAATCAGGAAAGGAAGCGCCACGCGCTGGGGATCGTACTCGCGCACAGCCGCGCGGTTGACCTGGGTCTCCAGGTCCAGATGGTGGTGCGTGCGATCCATGAGGACCTCGCGGACCTGCTCGACCCCCAGAAGATTCAAGTAGCGATCGAGATCCTGGAATTGAGGCTGGGGCCAGTAGACGGTACGGAACCCCCCGCCGCGGTATTGACGCTGCTGGATATTGAAGTGCTGCAGCGCGACAATGGCCTGGCCGCCCGCGGCCAGGTGCCCGGACAACGACGAAATGATCCGGCTCGAGTCCCGCCGGGGTTGGAGCCATAGAAACACATCGACATCCGGGGGCAGGTGGGGAGCCTTTGGATCGACATGGGAGACCCGGTAGCCGTAGCTCTGCAGCAGCGCTTTGGCCGAGCTGTAGACGTCGGTTCCCCTGGGCGCAATCAGGCCCTTCTTCTGGTAGTCCTCCAGGGCTTCTGCCGGCGACAGGCGGGGCAGGTCTGAGACCACAGCCACGTGGGGTGCCCGGCCCCGGTCGAGTCGGTCCATGGCGCCCAGCAGGAGAAACTCCAGATTGTCCATGGTACGCTGGTCGAGCCGCGGAACAACCGCCAGGCGGTCGCCTCGGCGCAGGAGCAGACCGCTCCATACCAGCTCCGAGACGAGGGAGTCGGAGCGCACCCGCCTTGCTTCGAACGGTCCCAGCCCCAGTTCCCGGAGTCTTTTGCGCTCCTGCCCGGAAAGTTGGCTGACCCCCACCTGCCGCAGCTTCACCTCGCCCTGGCCGAGCAAATCCCTGAGCCTGGGCGCAACCGGTTTGAGGGCCAACGGCATGGATCCTCTTGGTGTGGCAATGTGCTCGACCTTCAGATTCTGGTGCTCCCGGAAGAGGACCTCGCGGGTGAGCCTGGAAAGCCTGTTCCTCCCATCGGAGGTGAGGTCCACGTAGGGCTGACCATATCCGGCCCAAACCTGGTTAGCCGCCAGTACGGCCATCAAGCCGACGCCTGCGCGGGCCAGAAGACGCGCCACAGGACCCCGGGTCACCGCCAGGGCTCCCCTGTCCAGACAGCGCCGCATGCCCAGAGCCAGCAAAGTGAGAGGAACAGGAAGGATAGCGAACCATCGCCAGAACAGTCGCTCCACCGCACTCGAGGGGGGCATGGCCGCGACCTCCCGCTGCTTCACCCGGTTGCGCACCAGACGCTCCGGGCCGGCAAAGGTGCGCACCAGGCTGCGCAGGAACAGGCGGTGGCCATAGCCCTCCATGTTGATGATGCCGTCGCGGAAAGCCGAGGAGCTTGCCATGACCAGGACCTGGCCCTTCCAGGGATCGGCCGACTTGAGAAGGACCATCAGGTTCTGCTTGGGGACCCTGAATCGGGGAGAGAGATCCGCCGGTCCGAATGGTTCTTGGTCCAGTGGCCTCACCCAGGTGTCGGCGCTGGTCGTGGCCACCACCTCGGCTTGCCAGCCGGAGGACTCGACCCGACGAGGATCGACCTCGAGGGCGCTGGCGGCGACAAAGCTCAGGGCGCCACGCGCGGGCCCCAGGAAGCTCTTCATGTTGTAGAAACCTGGCAGACAGCGGATGAAGAAAGGCGCCTGGACCAGGCGCACCGAGCCGTCTCCTCCATCAACCCCCAGGGCAGCGCTATTGCGGTCCATCAGCAGGTCAGGCAGGGGGCGCAACCCCAATGATCGGAGCAAAGTCCTCCAGCCCGGAGCCTGTGAATGGGTGCTGTACCGGGTCTCCGGTCCCCGGAAATCGAAGTCGATCCCGTACTCGCTGGCCGCCAGAACGGCTGTGCGTCCCGAGGCCACGTACCGCTGCAGCTGGTCCACGTGGTATTGAGAGACATTGGACGGCCGCATCCAGAACAGCACGTCGGCTTGAGGGGGAATCGGGGCGCCATGCTTCAGGTCGGCCTGGACGACGTGACCGTATTCGGAGAGAAAATCGGACAGGAGTTGGAAGGAAGGAGGAGCAGCTACCGCGAAGATGGGACGCCGGGGGCGCTCCAGGGCCCGCAGGTGCTCGACCACAAGATCTTCGAGGCGGGGCAGGTGGGCGATCTCGACGCCCTGAATCAGCACTTCGGGTTGGTCGCCGTAGGCGAGAACCAGGGAGGACCAGACCATCTTCTCACTGGGCGCGTCTCCGCGGAGGTGGCGCACGCTGACAGGGGATACCTTCTTGCGGGCGGCATAGGCCAGGCCTAGGGCCCCGCTGACTTCGGGGTCGATGACGCGAATGTCGACCCGCGCAGGTGCGCAGTTCCGCAATGCCTGGAGAAGGCGCCGGACTTCCCCTTCCAATTCCCTTAGATGGGAGGGCATCTTTTCCCGGGACGAAACAAAGTAGCTGATGACAAGGTTTTTCTGCAGCCGCTCGAAGTAGGCCGCCGTGTCCGGAGATAGGGTAGCTGCCCCGCGGCCACCCAGGTCGAGGCTCCATGTCCCGCCCTGTTCCAGGATGCGGATGGCGTAAACTGCGACCAGAAGGAGGAGTACGAATCCCGCAGCAATCTGCAGGAGAAAACGGCGGGTCAAAATTTGCTCCGTTGCAGCGCGATCTCGTTCATCCACAAAAAGAATGCGCTCATCAGGACGAAGTAGAGCACGTCGCCGGCACCGAGGATACCCCGCCCGAAGGATCGATAGTGGGGCATTGCCGAAACCGATTCATAGAGCCAGGTGCCGAGCTGCCAGCCCGGGGTTAAGCCGTCTACCACCTCGACCACCTTGTCGTGACCACTCAGCACGAAGACAGATCCCAGGAGCACTGCGAGGACGAAGGCGACGATCTGGTCCCTGCTCAGACAGGAGGCAAAGAGGCCGAAGGCAAGGAAGAACGCCCCCAGAAACAGCGCCCCGAGGTAGCTGGACAGGATGAGCCCGCCGTCCGGATCTCCTAGCCAGACAAGCATTATCACGATGGGCAGGCTTCCCATGAGGATGAAAGCGTAGAAGCAAAGGGTGGCCAGGTACTTCCCCAACACCACCTGGCAGGGGCGGAGGGGGAGGGTCAGCAGCAGCTCCAGGGTGCCCTGGGCCATCTCTTCGGACCAGGTCCGCATGGTGATGGCCGCTGCGAAGGGGATGAGCAGATAGGGAAGAATCTCGAAGTACGCCGACATGTCCACCACCGCGGCAAGGAAGAAGGTGTTCATGAACATGGCGCTGGAGAGGACGAGGAAGACGGCGGAATAGATATAGGCGATGGGAGAGTCGAAACAGGCTTCCAACTCCCGGGAGGCAATTATGCGAATCCCGTCGAGAAATTCCCCGCGGCTGAGCCTTGTCGCATCAGGCATGGGCGGATTCTGTGGCTGCGGATGCGCGCACCAGATGGGCGAATATTTCCTCAAGTGACCTGCCGGGCTTGCCGGAAACCGCGGACAATTCCCCGAGGGTTCCCGACCCCAGGATGCGTCCCTGATGGATGATGAGGATCCGGTCGCTGACGGCCTCCACGTCGGCGACGATGTGGGTGCTGAAAAGAATGACCCGCCCGGGACGCAAGCGACCGAGCATTTCGCGGAAGGCCAGTACCTGGAGGGGGTCGAACCCATGGGTGGGTTCGTCCAGAAGAAGAATGGGCGGATCGTGGATCAGGGCCGTGGCCAGCCCTATGCGCTGTCGATAGCCGGTGGAGCACTGGCTGATGCGCTGGAGCAGCACGGGTTCGAGGCCGCAGAGTTCGACCACCCGGTCGAGACCTTGCTGCAGTCCGCCGCCGCCCATGCCCCGGGCATTTCCGATGAAGGCCAGAAACTTGTCCACCCGCATGCCCGGGTAGAGGGGAGTATCGCCGGCCAGATAGCCAATCCTGCGGCGCACAGCCAGGGAATCTTCAACGACGTCGAGACCGTCGACGGTGATGCGGCCCCGGGTGGGGCGGATATAGGTGGAGAGCATCTTCAGAATGGTGCTCTTGCCCGCCCCGTTGGGCCCGATAAAGCCGACGATTTCGCCGTAGTCCACCTGGAAGCTGAGATCGGCGACCGCCTTGCGGGCGCCGTAGCACTTGGTGACCGACTCGACCGAAATCATGGTCCAATTATAGGAAAAATGCGGTAAAGGTCTACTCTTGGCGAACCATCAGGGAACGCAGGCGATTGAGGGCCGCAGCCAGCTCAAATCTGCGGAAACGCACATGCCCTCCTTCGGGAAACCGGCTCAAAATATCCAGCCCTCCTCCTTCGATGTCCTTCTCCACCAGGTCCAGTACCTGCCGCACCGACCGCTTCCCGTCAACGTGGTTTTCCCGGGCATGGACCAGGGCTGCAGCCAGAGCCCGCGTCTGCCCCGGATCGACCAACTGTTCGACGGCACTCAAATCAATGGTCTCCCCACCGAAGACAATGGTTCGCCGACCCTTGGCTTTTACGTTGTGTTGCCGTCGGCCTTTGCTCGGATCGATGCTCCGAGGCAATGGGATGCGCGGAACCGGAGCAGCGCAGACAGCGCTGCCTTCCGGCCGGCGTCCGGTCCTGTCCCGGGCGGCAATACTTCTGGCCTCCCCGGTGACGTTGCGCGACACGTAATCCTCCACCAGTATGACGGTGTCGGCCACGTCGAAGTAGTCGCCGCTGCCTCCAAGCGCCACGATGCTGGAAATTCCGTGCTGTTCCCAGAGCGGGCGCACCCGGTCGATGAGAGGGGTGATGGGCTCTTTATCCCCGGCAATGAGCAGTTGCATGCGCCGGTCGCGGATCATGAAGTTGGTGGCGGCGGTATCCTCGTCTACAAGCAGGACCTCGGCGCCGACTTCCATGGCCTCGGCGATATTGGCCGCCTGGGAGGTGGACCCCGAGGCGTTGCCGGTGCTGAAAAAGCGGGTATCGCGGCCGTGGGGAAGACCGCTGATGAATGGGGAAATATCGACGCCGGCCACGCTGCGGCCGGACTCGGCGCGGATTTTGACGGCCGATTCCCTGGTTATGACCAGCTCCCTGCCGTCCCCGGGGATGTGGTTGTAGACACCGCGCTCGATGGCGTTGAGCAGGGTTGACTTGCCGTGGTAGCCGCCGCCCACGATCAGGGTGACGCCAGCCTCAACCCCCATGCCCTCGGTGCGGCCGGCGTTGGGCAGGTCGACCTCCACCCGCAGGTGGGCTGGGACTTCGAAGGGAACGACGGGAGGTTCGCGCAAGGGCCGGTCGTCCACCCCCGAACGCCGCGGCAGGATGCTGTCCCGGGCGACGAAAGCAACCAGGCCGAGGGAAGGGAGCCGGGAGCGCAGGTGGTCGGCGTCCTCGCTCGCGGTGAGGTAGCGCTCAATGGCCGCAGGATCGTTGCGCCGGAAAAAGAGGGTCGCACGGACAATGGCGGGAAGGTCTTCGCACAGCATCTGGTCAGCCAGGCCCCCGAGGATGCGGCGGCCGGCCGCCGGCATGCCCAGGAGGAATCGGGCCTCGACGTGGTCGGCAGACACGTCTACACAGCTGCGCTCCATTATCTCCTGGGCGGGATCGGCCATCTCGATGAGGCCGCTCCTGCCGCTGCCGCGCCGGGTCCCGCGGCGGAGCGCCGCCGCCGCGAATTGCTTCGCCAGATAGGTGCACAATGCAAGGCGGCGGCTCCTGCTGGCGAAGGTCTCGGCGGGATAACCCGCCTTGTCCTGGGGCACGCGGACGCGAAGGCGGCTCGGCGTGGCAAAGGGGTCGCCCTGCACGTGGTCGATATAAAGCGAAAAGTCGGGAAAAGCGTAGATTCCGCGCAGGTCCTGGTAGGATTTGTAACCGCGGCCATCAATACGGCTGAGTTCCCGCTTGAGGTCCTGGTAGTCGAGCATGAAGCCTTTTTCACACCACTGCTTGAAGGGGATGTGGAAGCAAATGAGATATCTTCCTACCGACCTCAAAATGGGGAGAGAGCATGACCGGTGCAAGCGCTCCGGGAAAGGGACCAACGGAGAATTGCGCGCCTGCTCCGCGCTCGGCGTGGTGCGAAGGGTGCGGCGGACACGGGCACTCCTTCCCATTGACCAGCCGCAATGGGCAGCCTATCCTTGACCAGACCACAGGGCCCCGGCTCGACTGAAAGGAGACACGACCATGAGTGATTCGGCGAAACCATATGAGTTCAAGATGGGGATGTATCTCGGCGAACTAAGGCAGCCCTTCGAGGAATCGCTGGCCACCGCGCGCGATCTCGGTGCCCGCTACGTCTGGTGCGGCGCCCATTCCGAAAATCGCCTCCTTGCCCAGCTTCCCGACGCCGAGATCGACAGGGCCGCAAGGCAAGTCGCCGCCCACGGCCTTGAATTCTTCCTTCTGGACGGCGGCGGTTTGTTCAAACCTGTTCACCTCGCCGAGCTCGAGCAGGGCAAGATGCTGGAGCACGAACAATTCAAACAGCACTACGATCTGCTGAGGCGCTCGATGGAAGTCGCCGCCCGCCTGGGAGTGGGTGCGGTTGCCTGCTCCACCTTCGCCTGGCCGGCCGAGTATACCGCCGGCAAACCGACCTGGCCCATGCGCTGGGCCACTCGCGGGGGCATCATCGCCGACGTGGACATGGAGAAGCTGGTGGAAGCCTTCTCCATGATCGCCGAACTCGCCGAAAAGCACGACCTCGACGTCGCCCTGCTGATGATGCAGTGGAACTATGGCAACACCAGCAGGAACTTCCGGCGCATCGTGGAGGCGGTCGGTTCCCGGCGGCTCAAGGCACTGTGGTGTCCGGCGGACAACCTCAATTGCGGCGAGGCCGACAACGCCACCGCGGGTTTCGAGAATCTGCGCCCCTACCTGCACGGAGTGCATGCCAAGGACCTGCGCACTATCGACGGCTCGAAGCTGGAATTCGAGTACACCCCGATTGGAGAAGGCGACGTGGACTACCCGACGATTCTCCGCAACCTGCGGGACAATAACTGCGACGTGGTACTCTCCATCGCCACCCACTTTCTGCCCGCCAGCGGCTCGTCGGTCGAGGCGATGAGCACCAACTACGCCAACATTCGGCGGTTGATCGACCAGATAAGCTGAACCTGCACCCCATCCGCCAATCGTTGACATGCACCCGAACAAGTTCCCAGGACCCAACGAGGAAGTGCTGGAGGCCCAGGCACGAGTCTGCACCGGACCGCAGCAGACACGTCCGCTGGGAATGAAGCCGGACGATCCCCAACCCGGCCGCATCCTGGAGTTGATCATCAGATCTGCACGCGCCGAGATTCCCTGGAGACGGAGGGCATCACGGGCCCAGATGGGGGCTTTCTTTGCGGCCATGGCCATCCGCAGGGGATTTGGAGGGAAGACGGGATGGAGCCCGGCGGAGGCCGCTGCCTTTGAATACCACGGGCCCGAACTGGATCGATGCCTGCCTGCCGAGGTGCGCTTCCTGCTTCACCCCGAAAACGGCTACAGTGGCGCCAACAGCGGTGAAGGTATCGTCGCCGCTGCGCTCGCCAAGATCCTGGGAAGAAATCACCTGAGCTACGAGGAGACCCGGCGCATGCTCGATACCATCCTCAGGGGAGAGGTCGCAGCCGCCCTCAAGGCTGCGGCCCTCATCGGACAGCGCATGAACCTGGAAAGCTACGCCGAGCTGCGAGGCTACCTCGACGCCGTGGGAGAAACCCGATCCCTCCCCTGCGTTTCTACCGACTCCCTGACTCATTTCGGCCAGCCCTTCGACGGTGCGGCGCGCTACTTGCGGCCCACAATCTTCGTGGCAGCCGTGCGCTCAGCCCTGGGCCGGCCGTCGATCCTCTACGGCGTAGAAGAAATGCCTCCCAAGAACGGGATCACCGAAGAGAAAATCCTCAAGGTCCTCGGCGCGCGCACCAACCTGTCCCCTTCGGATGCGGCGGCCCTGATCGAAAACCCCGAGGTGGGATTCGCCTACTTGAGCCAGCGCGAATACGCCCCAAGAGCCTTTGCCATGCTAGAGTTGCGAGCCCACATCAAAAAGCGGCCGCCGTGGGCAACCACCGAAAAAGCCCAGCAAATCTTTTCCTGTGCCGGATCGAGCTACATGGTGGTCGGTTTCTTTCACTCCGGCTACGAAGAGCCCCTGCTGCGTTCGATGTGGGAGCGGGGCTTCGACGCAGGAATGGTCGTCAAAGGAGAGGAGGGCTCGAGCCACTATGCCCTGCGGTTGGGAAAGCCATCCGGCAATGGACGCAAGGCGGTCAATTTCACCCAGGGATTCAGGCGGGTCGGAGACGGGAGGAACGATTTCAGCGGAGACGTGAATCCGCGTGAATTCGGTTTCGTCTACGACCATAGTCCGCGATTGGAGGCGGTTAGCCCCGAGTCGTTTGCAAAAGCCGGCACGGCCGCGCTTTCAGGGGAAAGGGGCCACGTGTACGACCGCATAGTGTTCAACGCCGCCATGACCGATTACTGGCTGGGTTTGACAAGCGACCCACGCCACGCCCTGGAGGATGTCCGGGCGGCCGTGGACAGCGGCCTTGCCCTCGCCAGGCTGCAAGCCTACATCGATGGAAGCATGGGCTTGCGCCACAGCCCGGGATCGCTGCGGTCCTCATGCAGATAGATGCGAATGGCCTCTGTCGAGTAGCGGAAGCTGTCCAAAATGGCGTCTGAATAGGAGCCCAGGGACTCCCGGGTAATCCGCACCGGCACGATTTCATCTCTGCGGGAGGCGAAGCGGCCGAATGCCTCGACCTGTTCGCGCCGGCCATGGAGCAACTCCGCAAAGTCCTCCAGTCCCACATCTACGAACCCGCCCACCTCCCGGTTGAATTTCAGCGCGCAAAGATCGATGCGGCGGACAAAGAGATAGAAATGCTGGAACACCTTGCGGCAGATGCCCGAGGGGTTTTCCAGGGCCCTGACGCCAAGGTAGACCAGATCCTCGCACCCCACATCGATCCCCGCTTCTTCGCCCAGCTCTCTCCGCGCCCCCTGGGCATGGGTTTCGGCCTCGGTCACGTGGCCCCCCGCCAGGGCGTCCACGCTGCCCACGTGGGGGTCCCCTGGCCGGGAGCGTACCTGCAGCACCATCCGGGACCGCCTCTGCTCATCGAGGTAGGCGGACCATACGAAGACGAGCCAGTGCCAGTCGTCGTCGCGATGGACGGCAGCGCGCGGCTTTGCTCCCAGGCGCCTGCCCGCATCGTCGAAGGTGGCCAGCAATTCACCGTCGTCCGTGCTCATTTCCCTAGAAGAGTCCAAGCATGGCGAATAGCTGCAGCGCGAAGGCGGAAAGGGTGAGCAGCAGGCAAATCCCGGCGCCGAGGTAGGACCCCAGGCCTTCGCGGCCTGCCCTGCGGCTGAGGACGAAGGCCACTGCGTAGCCGCCTGCAAAGCCGCCCAGGTGGGCCCAATTGTCGACTCCGGGGAAGACCAGGCCGAAGATGAAGAGAATAACGGCCCATTGCAGGAACTGCCGCGTGAAGAGGGAACTCCCGACCCGGCGGCCGTAGACGATGGCAGCCGCCAGCAGGCCGAAAATGGAACCCGAGGCCCCGAGGGTAAAGCCGCTGCCCGAGAGAACCGAAAAAATAAATCCCACCACACCGGATACCGTGAAGATAACGAAGAGGCGGAAGGGTCCGAAGAGCTCCTCCACCAGCGGTCCAAGTTGCCGCACCCACATCATGTTGAAGAAGATGTGCAGGATGCCCCCGTGCAGGTAAATCGCCGTAACCATGGTCCACCAGTGGCCATAGCCAACTACGGGGATCCTTCCCGTCATTCCGAATCTGAAGCTGGCCTCCGCGCTCGGTGCAAGGAAGCCGGCCAATCCCCGGAACTGAAAGATGGCCCCCGGGTCGGCAAGAAGAGAAAGAACGTAGATCGCTCCGCAAACGAGGACGATCAAACGGGGGAAATCGAGCCGCAGACCCAGTTTGCGCACTTTGGAGGTGAGCCCCCACAGGCCGGGCCTGGGTTGGCCGCAGTGGGGACATGCCGCGGCATCGCTACTGACCAGTTTATGGCAGCGGGGGCAAAGGATGGCAGGCATGGACGGCTCCGGGTCGAAATTGGAAGGATTCAGAGACCAATGCTGGCGTTGATTTCTTCCTGGTAGGCGTTCATTCGGTCTTCCAGGACTTCGGCGACCTCCACCGCCCGCCGGGCAACCTGTGACTCCAGAACGGCATAAATCAAAGCCACGGACCGGAAACCCTGATCGGCGTCCACCTCGGGCGGCTGCTTCTCCAGGATGGCCGCACCAAAGTCGCTGTACTCCACCGCGATAAGCTTGCGGTCAATCGCTCCGAAGTCGAATTGGTACTCGCAAATGCGGTCTCCGCCAAAGAGAGCGGCCGTGGCCGAATCCAGATGAAAGTCGGGGACCAGCTCCAGGAGCCCGTGGCCGTCGATGGGGTCCCTTCCTTCCAGAAAGAGCCGCAAGCGCCTCCCGCTGCGGTCGCCTGGCAGGTCCATAGAGCCCAGGCTGCCGTAAAGAGCGCGCTTCCACCCGCTTTCGCCGCGCACCGCGTGGTCTTCAATGAATTGGGCCACCGCGCCGCTTGAAAAGAGTATGGTGGCATAAGCTGCATCTTCCGCGGTGGCTTCGAACTCGTCCGGCATATCCTGCTGCCACTGTCCGTAGATCTCACCGATGAAGCCACTGCTCTCGACGTCGGTGTTCTCCGCTTTTTTGCGGATCTTTTCGTGGAGCCTGACCTGGGCGAAGGCGGTGACCGCCTGTCCCAGAAAGTACTCCATGATGTCGGCATAGTGGACGCCGGCATCGAGGAGAAGGCCGCTGGAATTTTTCTGGTGGCGCCAGGTGCTGATGAACATGCGATCGCCGCCCCCCAGGGCGTGGTGGATCATGAGGCGGGGTTGGCCGATGATGCCCTGGTCGAGAACCGCCTTCGCCAGGCGGTTCATGGGATCGCGGCGGAAGTTCTCGGCAACGGACAGAGTCAGGGAGCTGTCCCGGGCTGCGTCGCATACCTGCCTGCAGGCGCGGACGGTCAATCCCAGGGGCTTCTCACTGAGAACGTGCCATCCGCGCTGCAGTGCCTGCACCGCCACGGTGTGGTGGTACGCCGGCAAGGTGCAGCTGTCAACGGCGTCGATAGCTCCAGTCTTTGACAACTCGTCCAGGTTTCCGGCGACAGCGGGCCTGGCACCCAACAACTTCTCGGCGCGAGCCGCCAGGGAACGAGCGTTTTCCTGGTCGGGGTCGCAGACCCCGGCCAGCTCAAAAGGGGACAGGCCGATCTGCTGCAATTCAGCCAGGCCCAAAAGGTGGCGGTTGCCCATTCCTCCGCAGCCGACGATCGCCAAACGCAAACGCTCAGACATCCATTGCCCCTTCGGCTCGAGAGAATAAGGAGAGATAGGGTCTGCCGCTGCCGCTGTCAACCAGGGTCGGGGGAACAGCACCAGGTCGGCCTCGGGGCCGAAGGTACAGGAATGGAGATACGACCCGGCGGTTCATCCCGGGAGCGCCTTCTCCAATATCTCCTGCACCCAGGTATTCATGCTTTTGCGTTGGCGAGCCGCTTCGAGGGCCACCCGGCGGTGAAGTTCAGGGCTCGCGCGGATCATCAATTTTCCCGAGAACGGCTTCTCCGGATCTCTTCCCCGTTCGCGGCAAAATGCGAGATACTCCTCGATGGACTTCTTCATTTCCTCCCTGAGCTCCGCCGCCGATTCTCCGTAGAAGTTCACCACGTCGTTGGTATTGACCACCGTTCCGTGGAATGCGTCCATCTCGGAGTCGTATTCCAGGACTCCTTTATATCCTCTGTACTCGATCAAGGCCCGACTCCCGAATTCTGTAAAAATCTCCTCAGGTCCCTTACCGAACCCTCGTCCAACCGGCCACCACCTTCCTCCCGGCAAAACACGGCTATCCGGTCGTTCAGCAAAACCACAAACCTCCCGTCTGCCCGCTCGCTCAAGGTCGCCCCCAGACCTTTCCTGAGCAACTTTTCGACACCACCCCACCTGAAGATAGCCAGGCGCGGTTCGGCAAAAATCTCCCGGACCATCTTTCTATAGCGTTTTTTCATATACCTATGATATCGTAAAATGACATCAAAGTCAAGTTATCGCCTTATTTGCAGTCTTTTTTTGATATCATTATGCCTGGTTGGACGGGTCTCCGGCGCTAGCGAATGGTGGGGCTCGTTCTCGAGAAATGCGACAAGCGGATTGCGCTCCGCACCAAGCCATTCTATAATTGACTTCAATTCCACCAGGAGGACTTGTGCGACCAATCATCATCGGAGCTGGCCGAGGCAGCAGACTGAATGCCCTCACCTCCAACCAGCCAAAGTGCTATGCGCCCGTCGGAGGCCGCCGCATCCTCGACTGGCTGCTGAGTGCCCTTGACGAGGCAGGGTTGAGGCACCCGGTTTTCATCGGCGGCTATCAAATCGACCGGCTTCGGGCCGACTACCCCCAGCTGTCCTTTTGCCACAATACCGACTGGCCCAACAACAATATCCTCGCATCCCTGTTTTATGCCGGCAATCACATGGACGAAGGCTTCGTGTGCTCTTACGCAGACATTCTGTTTCGCTCCGGAGTGGTGCGGCGGGCCCTCGAGCACAAAGGCGAAATGGTGCTGTGCGTCGACATCGATTGGCGCAGCCGCTATGCCGCTCGCACCTGTCATTTGGAGGACGACGCGGAAAAAGTAATCGCCGAGGGTGATCGAATCGTCAGGATAGACCGCGGCATTCCCCCGGAAGAAGCCAGCGGCGAATTCATCGGAGTAGCAAAGTTCAGCGCCGCGGCTGCCAGCCAACTGCAGGAGCACTACAGCCGGCTCCGGCAGGAGTTTGCCGGACAGGTCTGGAAAGGCGGAACTGTATTCGAGAAAGCCTATCTGATTCACCTGCTTCAGCATATGCTGGAGCAGAACCTGGACATTCACATGGTCACCACCGCGGGAGAGTACATGGAAATCGATACCGAGGAAGACTTTGAACTCGCCAATGCCCATTGGCCCCCCGAGACCGGCGTCACTGAAAGAAGTGCTCCATGTCCACGCTAGACGATTATGGAGTGCTTTTTCCAGCCAGTGTCGTTGGCTCGATGCCGCGCTCTGACTTTGTGCGCTCGGCGGCCATGGCCGATCCTTCCCAGCCTCCCGAGGAGCGCGAACGGATCCTGGAAATGGCCATTCCCTACGTGGCCGCCCTTCAGGAGGCTGCCGGACTGGACGTGATTACCGATGGGGAGTGGCGCCGCAGCTCCTACATGGGGGTGATTGCTGAACTGGCGGAAGGTTTCGAGGTCGGCCACAATCCTGAGGACGGACGTCCCTGGACAGTCGTGGTGGACGAGCTCGCCCCGAAAAACCCGGGATTCGTCGTACGGGAAGCCCAGTATTTGAAGCGTGTCTCCGGAGCAAAAATCAAGGTGACTCTTCCCGCCCCGGGGCTGTTGGGAGAGCGCATGTGGGACCCTGAAAAGTCGGCAAGGGCATACCCCTCCAGGCGGGACTTCGTGCGTGCCTGTGTGCCTTTCCTCCGCCGGGAGGTGGAATTGCTTCGCGACGAAGGCGTGGATATTGTTCAGATCGACGACCCCCACCTGTGTCTGCTTGTGGACCCCAGGGTGAGAGCCCAGTACGAGGACCCCGACGAAGAGGCGGATTTCTCGGTGGCGACGAACAACGAGGTCGTCGCGGGGATCAGCGGAGTCAAGGTGGCGGTGCATCTTTGTCGGCGCGCCGGGGCCAGGGTCCGCGGCGAGGCCTTCCACAGCGGGGACTACGCTCCAATCCTGCCGTATGTGAACCGCCTGGCCATCGACCATTTGACCCTGGAGTTCAGCAGCCCCGAGGCGGGTGGCCCCGAAATCTTCAAGGACCTGCGCGAAGACTTCGAGATCGGTCTTGGCTGCGTGGGGGTGCAACCCGGCGAGGTGGATACACCCGAGACCATTGTCAACCGGGTTGAGAAAGTGCTTGATATCCTGCCTCCTGAGAGGATAGTGCTCAACCCCGACTGCGGCTTTGCTCCGGGCTCAGCCGCGAGGATAGATATGGACGAGGTCTACACCAAGCTCAAATTCGAGGTAGAGGCAGCTCGACGGTTGCGCGACAAGTACGCATGAGGCGTGGAGACTTCTCCGGGAGGTCCGGCTGACCATCGCGCTGCGGCAATGGCGGCAACCCGCCCCGGTTGCACTGGCCAGGGAATTACCCGGAATGAATCAGCGCTGAAGAAAGCAGGGGCGCAGGACGCGGCGACATGCACAGGTGTAAATGCTCCGGCCGCCAAGCCACCCAGCCCTTCAAAGCATCCACCAATCACACAATCCAGTGGGCGTATCCAGGGGGAGAGGGCTCTTTGCGGACGCCCCACACCCACCTGAGGGTGTGGGGCGTCGGGTTGTGGCCTGTGCCCAGGGACCCAGGCGTTCGCATCGGCGGCCGGGCAGGAGTGAGCAATGGCCATCCTGTTTTCCGATTATCGCCTGGAACGCAGGGGACCGCGTTGGGAATCGCGCAAGGGCACCGGGTCCGTAAGTGCAATCAGGTCATCGACATCGAACTCTTTCAGCAACCCGAAGCAGAAAAGCGGGGGAGCATTGGCGTAGGGAAGCGGCCATTCGATGAGGCGGGCAAACGAATCCATCATGGCACAGGTGATAAGCTCCGCCACGAGGTTGGGGGCCAGGGCAGTGGAGACCAGGGCCGCTACCGATACGGCCTGACTGTTCGCGCGTAAACTAACCGTGTTTCTTCGGTACCGCCTGCTTGCCCAGCGCAGCAAGGCCAGCAACTGACCCACCTGCAGTCCAAGCGCCCGCCGGCCGGCGGAGGCCAACAGCATGTGATAGGAGGCGGCAATTTCGGCTTCGCCGGTGCCAAAGATATCGGCCACCAGCAGGCGGCGTCCGGCGGCCAGGGCTTCCCCCGCCTGCCTTGCACTCCCGTTCCGGCCCCGGTCGGAAACCATCAATTCCACTCCCCGAACCTCGGCGGGGACCAGTTCGGTTAGAGGCACACTCCAGGTGTGGTCAAGGGTAAGGATGTATTGGCGCACCGTACACCCGCCGCGCCGATAGGGACCGCTGACCAGCCTCGCCTTCACCTGGTCGAACTCCTCGACCTTGATCAATCCTGCGAGCTGTCTGCGCCTCCCTGGCCTCCCCCGCCCCTTCTTGCGCGTGTCCCGGACCCGCCGCAAGGCTTGCTGGGCAAGGGAGATGAGAGTGGCGTTCCCCGGAGGCAAACCTACGTTCAGCTCGGACTCGGTATGGATTTCGTCCTTCCAGGGCAGGTCCTCTTCGGGGGTGTCGAGACCAAAATGCTGGTTGAGGAACTTGTAAAGTTGACTGCGGTTTTTGCTATCATAGTTGTGGGTGCCGGGATCCACGTTGTCATGCAGCTGCAGTTTGTGGCCGGCTCCAAACAAAGAATAGACCTGTTCGGCCGGCTGGTATATTGACTTGCGGGTTCTCCGGGTCTTGAAGCAACAGTCATCCTTGCGGTTGTAGATCAAAAGAGTCGGGCGCGGAGCCAGCATGGCAGTAAGGCTGTCATAATCCGCAATCGGGCACAGATCGGATGGAACCTGCTCCATATCGCCAATGTCGTCCTCGCAGCCGGCGCGCTGCCACACCGGCGAATGGCCGGCGACCGGCACCGCCACCTTGACGCGACCGTCCAGGGCGGCCAGAACAATGGTTTGCCAGCCGCCGCCCGAAAGTCCGGTCATGGCGACGCGCTCGCGGTCGGCCTGCGGATGGGCCAGCAATACGTCGAGCCCCCGCTTCATGGCCACGTAGAAGACACCGACGCCTGCCACGCCACACAAGTCGAGATGCGCAATGCGGTTATGGTCCATGGAGGCGCGAAGTTCGCCCATGCCGATAAACTCGGTGCTCAGGGCCAGCATGCCACGCTTGGCCAGGTTTATGCAGCGGGCCTGCTTGTAATCCATGGCCTTGCCCCCGGCGTGGTGCCCATTGGGGTTGAGGACGGCGGGCATCCTGTCATTTCTGCCAGCAGGCTCGTAGAGCAAGGCGGGGATCCACATGCCGGGATAGCCCTCGTAGCGCAGTTTGCGGATGCGGTAATCGCGGCAGGTCTGCAGGACTCCCGCCCACTCCACCCCGGGCTTTCCGGCAAGCAGGTCGGCCGGATGGCCACGGAAGAAGGATTCTAGGATCCGGTGCCGAATATGCGCGCTGCGCCGGACCCATGCCCTTCTGTCCGCCGGTTGTTGCAGCTGCGGCAGGTGGTCTCCAAGGTATGCCCGGAGCTCCCTCCGGGTCTTCTTCCCGATGAGCTTTCTGGAAAGGACTCGCTCCATTTCAGCTTTCCTTGACACCTTTCCGATAGATTGCTATCTCTGACCCAATTTTTGCGGACCTTCACCTTTGGACCAAAGGAGGGCGCATGCAGCCCATAGATTCGACCCTCAATCCCTTCGGCGGCGTGCTCACTAATCCGGCCGCACTGGACGCGGACCCGATTACATTCACCGAGAGGCTCCGCTCTTCCCTGGAAGCCTGGAGGGAAGAAGGGCTCCGGGTGGTGTGGCTGGAGGTCCCCATTGTAAGATCGCAACTGATCCCCGTGGCGGTGGAGGCGGGTTTTTCATTTCACCACAGCCGCGAGGACTACCTCATGCTCACTCTGCGCCTGGAGGATGGCGCATTCATTCCTGCATATGCTTCACACTACATTGGTGCCGGCGGTGTAGTCCTCAATGACAAGGAGGAATTGCTGGTGGTATCCGAGAAATACCATCGGATGAACAACCAGCCGCCGCGCTACAAGCTTCCGGGCGGCGCGCTGCACGAAGGAGAGCATCTGGCGCAGGCGGTCGTTCGCGAGGTGCGCGAGGAAACCGGGGTTGAAGCCGAGTTCGACGCCCTGGTGTGTTTCCGGCACTGGCACGGTTACCGCTACGGAAAGTCGGACATCTACTTCGTTTGCAGGCTGCATCCCCTGAGCGCGGAAATCGCCATCCAGGAGGAGGAGATCGCCGCCTGCCGCTGGATGCCGCTGGCCGATTATCTGAATGATGAAAATGTCAGTTCCTTCAACAAACACGTCGTGCGCACGGCCATCGCCAGTCCGGGCGTGGCCCCCTGCGAAATCGAAGGCTATGATGACCCGGAGCGCTACGAGATCTTCCTGCCGCGAGAGACCGACCCCTCAACCTAGGGCCTGCCTGCGCAATTCCGCCTTAATTGTTCAGCCGCTGCATCGGAGCCTGCGGCGTTGCCCCCGCTCATGCCCCTTGCGGTCCGGGCGCCTCGGCGACCCCGTTCACGCGCATACTTACGAGCCCAGGTACGAGCCGGTTGCGCTGACCGGTCACATGACGTGCAGCCAGTCGTCGAGGAGAAAGCGCAGGCGGCCGATCAGAAGGGAAAGGCGCGCCATGATGGTATATCCGAACGAAGCACCGAAAGATACCATCAGGAACCAGATGCCGATCTTGGAAGCGTGACCGACGGCACCGCTGTGTTCCACCGAAAAGAAAAAGTAGATTAGCACCGTAACCACGCCGACCAGGATGATGAAGAGATTCAACCCTTCAAAATCCCAACTCAGGGGCACCAGCATGGGTTCCAGCTGGGATAGAATAAAGGAAGAAGTGAATCGTGGAATGGTAAGGCCGGCGCCCAGACCGACATAGAAAGCAAATGAAATGCGGCTGAGCCAGCCGATTCGCCGCGAGAAACGGGTCAACATCAGAATGCCCAGGCCCGATGGCACGAGCAGCCACCAGGTGCTCCCCTGGGCCTCCGCCTCCTCCGACCCAAGGGCGGCAAACTTGGCGACGATTTCACCGTAAATCGTCGGATACCAGTACTGGCCGAAAACATAGGCCGCGGCTACGCCCACGAAAATGTGCTCGGCAAATTTGAACAGCGGGTTGTCCTTGTAGAGAAAGCTGTAGAGAGCAAGGGTAAGGCCTGCCGCCACAATAATGCCAAAGCCGGTCCAATCCAACCTCAGCGTCCCATCAGCCAGGAAATAGATGTTGACGCCGATGAAAAGCAGAGTGAAGGCCAGGAATATACAGGTGTCGCGAGTCAATACTGCCTCCTCTACGGGTGGACGCTGCGCCGGCGCGTCAGAAAAAAGACGGCATTGCCGAACAGAATGAAGGCGATGATGATGAGGTGTGTAATCGACTGGGCACGCATCGCCTCGGTAGCCGAATCGCGGCGATTCATCAGAATTTCATATTCAGCTGCTCCTGCCAGGCCTCCGATCAGGCCGATGAGCTGCCGGGACTGCAGGAAGGGGAAGAGGTCCGGAGCCATCACCGCCGTACAACCCCCTGCAAAGGGGAATCCGAACTTCTCCTGTCCAAAGGGTATCCACCAGAACTCGATCGAATCGCCCGCCGCCAGGTCAATGACAAAGTCGAAGTCGCGCAGCGACCGGATGTCCCTCGTCAACCGAACGGTATTCGATCGCGCCCCCCAGGCGTCGCGGGGAAATGCGTCGTGGAAGTCCTGCCCCATATTGAGAATGACGCTGTAGTTGCCCGGCTTGTAGCCCATGAAGGCGTAGTCGACACCGTATGTCTTGCCGAATTCGGCGGCGGTGGTTTGCAGCACCTCCTGGGCCAAACCCGGGGCCTCGGGCCACAGGCAGATGGCAACCACCTTTATGTCGCGGCTGAAGCAATGCCTGACCAGGGAACGGGCCATGGGCTGCATCTCCGGCTCGGTACTGGCGCCGTAGGAAAAACTCAGCAGCACCGTACCCTCGTCAATCGCGGCCACCCGCTCGATTTCATCGTAGACCGCCTGGACCGTAGAGGTCGGTTTGATCGGAAGGTAGAAGTCCACCAGAAGGGGTATCGCCACCCCCAGGAAAACCAGGACAAAAATGATGCGGCGGTCGATGTTCATCAGGCGCTGCATTACTCCTCACCTCCTCCCAGGTAGGAGCGCTCGATTCCAAAGATAATGCGGAGCGAGGTGGCGATGGCGCCCAGGCTGACACCCAGGAGAATGCCGCGCTTGGCAGCCAGGTTTGGCACCTCCATGAGCCATTCGGAGGCCAGGGGTATGATATCGGCAATCGCCCGGCCGATGGGGACGCGCCCGAGCATGACGATCACCGCGGCGACGAGCAATATGGCCGCCTCCGGGGTGCGCGCTCGAAAGGTGCGATAGGCCGCCGACGCGATGAAAAAGGCCAGAATGGAAAACATGGTCGAAGTGCAGGGAACGTGTACGTATTGAAAGAGCCATTGATACCCCCCGGCCTCGGCCTGGGGCTTGAATGGACCGCTTCCGTCGTTGAAAACGACAAAGAGAAACATCACCCCGAAACTGATATAGGCGACGAGGCTGTAGCCCCAGCCGGAACCGCGCTGACGGATACGCTCCCAGTGCAAGTTCGCCAGGCTGTAGAGGCCCAGGAAGTAGGCAAAGGCCAGAACAATGCGCAGCCACAACGCGAGCTCTCTCTCCAGGTTCTGCGCACTGGCATGCGGGATATAGTAAATGGCGATGCCGATTAGCCCGAATCCAAATGCGACGATTACGGGAAGGGTTCGACTCAGGAATAGCATCACTTCCTCCTCAATGCGCGCTGAAAAAACTTGTCAGAAGCGGAAGATCCAGGCAAGCCAGCAAGGTGCCGAGCACGATAACGACGATCAGCATGCCTTTGCCGATGTCCTGCCCTTTGAGGCTGCCCAGAAGCCGGGGCTCGCGCGAGAGGTATGCGCTGGCGGCGTACAGTTCTTCGCCCAACAAGGTGTAGTCGCAGGTTGTAACAAAAAATGGAAGCTGGGTAAAAGCATCGGTCCCGGCGATCTGAATGGCGCCCGTGGTAGAGCCGGTTTCGGCCAATAGAAGCGACTCGGCATAGAAATAACCCATCATGATGTGTGCGGCCGGCCGCTCGCGCATCATCATCCCTTCCACCGCCGCCGCATAGCTGAACTGATCTGTGCCGGCTACAAAGATATTGTCCGGATTGTAGGCATCCGGCCGGCCGACCTCCAGGTAGGCCTCCTTCACGGTTTCCTGGCTCACCGCCATGACCACCGGGTTGGAGTTGGCTACGCGCAAGGCCGTATCGAATTCGGCGGTGCGCCGGGCGATGCGCCCCAGAATGTTTACGGCGGCAATGGTGGAAATCTGCTCCATTTCTCTCAGGCCGTGGATGAACAGGACGGCCCTGCCCATCTCGGTAGCTCGTCCCAGGGCTTCGTCCAGGGCTTCGAGACCGGCGATTCTCCGAATGTAAAGAGCTCGACGCCGGGCCAAGGCGATGGCACACAGGATGATGAGGGAAAAGGAGGTCCCCAGGATCAGATTGTTCAGCTTCAGCCAATTGAACAGATTGCCCCGGGCTTCCGCCTCTACCGTCGACCCCCCGGGAAAGTCCTCGCCCGCACCCCGCAGTCCAAGACGGAAATAGTAGGGCCTGTTGTTCTCCAGGGACACCTTTCGCTCGCCCACCAAAAATTCCCTCACGAGGGCAAGGTGAAGGTTTCGGTCCTCCTCGCCACCGGAGGCGAGATCCCCGTCTGCATCTACTTCCGCCGCCGGATAGAAGGGGCCGTCCGGCGCGACGGCCACCGAGACCAGATAGACCTCCCCCGCCGGTACCGAGGACGACCGGGGCCAGGTCAGGGTAATGCTCCCGCCGGCATCGTTGGGCGTGTCGAAGGCCTCGAATCGCTCTGGCGGTTGCAGCGACTGGGCTGGGTTCGAGAAAACACCACCCAGGAGTAGCAGGAAAATCAATCGGGACATGATCAAGCTTTCTTTCTACCGTGAATGCCGGAATAGTCCGCGCCGGTCGCGCCATGGGCGCGTCGCCGCTTCCCAGCCGGTTCTCATCCTTCGATCGCCTCGACGTTGGCCCGCGGGACCAGGAGACGGGAACCGTCTTCGAACTCCATTCCCAGCACCCGGACTCTCGCTCCGGACCCCACTTCCACCAGTTCGGCAGGCAGGGAGCAAACGCGTCCAATCCGGCCGAAGTCGGGCGCCCGGATCACCCGCAGGAAATCGCCCTTCTGAATGCCCTTCTCCTTTTGCCCGGACCTTTCATCCGCATCCCCCGCTTCCCGGCGTTCGGGCACAATGATTTCCGGGCGCACGACCCCGGCGCGAATCTGGGTAGCACCGGAAATCGAGGCCTCCTGTCCGCAACAGGCTTGCAGGATATCAAAGGTTTTACGGGCCATGGCAATATCCCCGAACCCCTCGGTAACGATAACCGTCAGGCCGAATTCTTCAGCGCCTGTGATGGCCACCCCCAAATCGTAGCCCAGGAGGTCGCGCAGGTCCTGGTCGCGGATTCCACCCCCGATTACCCCCGCCGCGCCTACCTCACGGGCGCGGGCAAGGGCGCCGCTGGTTACCATACCTCCACCCACGACAATTTTGCCCCTGCACTCCGCGCCGATATTTGCGGCCTCCAGCGTCTCATCCGGCGCCGACGCAACCAGGTGCAGAGGCCCCCAGCATTCGCCCCCAACCCCGAAGATCCCCTGCACAAAAGCACCGCTCGTCTCCACGAGAACCCCTTCTTCGGGGAACACCTCGACCACAACGCCATCGACGTAGGCGAGAACTTCGACGGGCCTGGGGCGCTGGCGCAGAATGACCTGGCCTGTCACCGAAGATATGCTCTCCACAGTGCCGCTGACCGGGGATTCAATCGTCGTTTTGAACCACTTGATAAGGGGCCTGGTGGCCGCGATGGGGTCACCTGCCTCGATGGAGTCTCCCTGGCCTGCGATCATGTACCCAGGAAGTTCTTCAGGCGTTACACCGAGGCGATTCACCAGGTTCAGGGCGGTGACGTTGCCCGGAAGTTCCGTCCTGGCCACAATCTCGTCGCGGCGCACTTGAGCGCCTGTTTCGACGAGCACATTTCCCTTCAGTGGAAGGCGGCGTTGTCTTTGGATCGTGGTCCAGGGAGTCACCCGCAAGCCGGGTGTATAGGCATGGGCCATATCGTCGATTTCTTCGCTGGAAAAGTTACCCTTCGGCGAGAGGGGCGTGAAGCTCGTTGTACAGATCCAGGGTCCGGTTCCAATCCGCAATCTGCGCCGATCGCTCGTCCTCTTCCCGGGCGAATCGAATGGGCCGTCCGCGACCGTCCAGAATAAGCCCCGCAACGCCCCCCTTCGCGGTGGTCTGCAGCTCCTGCCCCGGACCCGCACCCGCATCCCAACCGCGCTCCGGCCGCACCACGACCTGGGCCTCGGAATCCGCGGGCAGATGGTAACGGCGAAGGTCGCCGAGGCGCAGTTCTCCGCGCTCCTTCCCATCCGGCAGGACAACCTCGTAGGAGGCGCACACATCACCTGCCTTGCCGCGTCTCACAGGCGCCACGCAGGTACCCAGGTATATCAGGCAGTCGCACTCGAATACATCCGAGGCAGCCTTTTCGTCGACGGTGGATAGAACCCCGAGATGGGGCATCATGAAGATGCTGTCCACCGCCAGACGGGTCACGCCCTGGGGTTGGAACGCATCAATCAGCATGGAGGCGGCCTGAGCGCGCCTGGGAGCATGGGACAGTACGCCCCCGCTGCCGACCAGAAGGTCGAGATCCATCATACGGATCAGGCTTTCTCCGCCGCCGCTCTGCTCGAATACATCGGACAAGGTGCGCTCTGTCTGCACCCCTTTCAGACCCACGGCGAGATCGAGGTGCTGGGCAAAGGCGAGACGAAGTGCCTCTCGGGCGATGGCATGCTCTATCTGGAGCTCCTCCATGACCTGGGGGATCGTGGTGGGCCGAATCATCTTGTTCTTGATTCGGTCGCGCAGGTCGGATTCTTCGATCCGGAAAGGCACCCAGCGCAATACATCGTCGAGCCCAGCCTCGGCCAGTACATTCGAGATACTGTAGGACATGCCCAGGTTGGCGCTCACCGTGCGGTTGAAAACCTCGCCGAACACACTGAACACATCGGTGGTGGCGCCGCCGATGTCTACTCCGAGAACGTCGATCCCCTGCCTCCTGGAAACGGTCTGGATTATCTGGCCCACGGCAGCGGGAGTGGGCATGATAGGAGCGCCGGGCCACTCCATCAACTTGCGGTATCCAGGCGCCTGGGCCATTACGTGCTCGAGGAAGAGGTCGTGGATCACCTTCCGCGCCGGCCCAAGATTTTCCTCCTCGAGCACGGGTCGAATATTGTCGGTCTGGGTCAGGTCAACTTTTTCTCCCAGGCTAAGGGCTACCTCATCGCGGGCTTCGCGGTTGCCGGCGTAGATTACCGGCAGTTTGAAACTGGACCCGAACCGGGGCTTCGGATCCGCCGCGGCTATGAATTCGGCCAGTTCCACAACGTGGCTTACGGTGCCGCCGTCCGTGCCTCCCGAAAGCAGGACCATGTCGGGCCGCAGTTGTCGAATGCGCTCGATCTTCTGGTGGGGCAGCCGTCCGTCGTTGGAAGCCAGGACGTCCATCACGATGGCTCCGGCACCCAATGCGCAACGCTGCGCACTCTCGGCAGTCATCGACTGCACCACGCCGGTGACCATCATCTGCAATCCACCTCCGGCACTGCTGGTGGAGATATAGATGTCCACCCCCTCGCCCCCCACCGCAGGCGTGATGATGTGCTCTCCTTCGAGGATCTTCCGACCCGATAATTCTTCCACCTCCTGGATGGCATTGAGCACCCCCCGGGTTACGTCCTCGAAGGGCGCCTCCACCGTCGTCGGCGCCTCACCGCGAAATGTCTGGCGATAGGTATCTCCCTTCTTCTCAATCAGAATCGCTTTGGTGGTGGTGCTGCCACAGTCGGTGGCGATGACCACGTTCAAGTTATCCACGGAGGCCGTTTTCCCCTTCGACGATGGCATCGATGATCAGGTCTACGCTCTTGCGCTTGTCCAGGAGCCTGACGAAGCGATCGTATTCGGTTTGCGAGAAGATCAAGGTGAGGAAGGGCGCCAAAAAAGCCAGGAACTGACTGCCGATGAAATTCAGCGGTCTGCCGGTTTCCAGGACCATGAGCACCGGCACGGTCATGCGCCGCCGCACCACGAACCGGGCAAGGCGCTCCACCAGTTGGCGGTCGGCGGAGGCGAATTCCTCCCGGCTCTCAGTGGCAAAGGCGTGCGCCCACCACGCTCTAAGGCGCTCCTTGCGAGACATATTCCTCCACAAAGCGAGTGACCTGGTTGCGGTTGCTCCTGAAGGTCAGAAAATACCCTCTGAATGGATCCATGCGGCTGGAACGGGCAAATGGGCTGAGGAAGACACCGTCCTCGTGGACGTCCACCCGGCGGAACTCCGTCCAGGAACGCTGCCGCCGCCATCCCAAATGTGAAGTATGGACCCCTTCAGGATCCAGAGTGATGCTAGTGGGCAGAAAGTAGCGGGACAGGGAAGCGGCGAGCACTGCCAGGGAGATCACGCCATGGATCAGGCCATCGAAACTGAAGACCGCCCCGATGGGGAGACCAATTATGAGGGCGGCCAGCAGAATCGATTTGACTCGCGGTTCCTCGGCGAGGGGATGAATCGTCCAGTGGAGCATGGCGGGCTCGACCGGTTCAAACTGTCCAGGAGGGGACGTTGCCTTCACAAAGCTGCTCTCCTTCCCTGCAAGATAAAGAATTGCCGCAGGCAGGACCAGTAAGAGGGATCGCAACCGGGGAGGGAGTACCCCACCGCAAGACAGTATGGAGATGGCAAAGGAAATCCTGCCGGGCGGGGTCATTCCCCCGGTTCAACCAGGGCTTCCCGGTCCTCAGCAGCCCATTTTCCCCAGCGCACCTCGTCGGATTCCTGGAAACCACTGTTTGCACGGGCCTGGAGATGCTCGTCCACTCCCAGCAACCGCAGGGAGCGGTGGTCTTTGTGCTGCTTTGCCCAGCTGATCAGCTGACGGCAGTTCGGGCCGTCAAAAACGTCGGTGTGCTTGAGCCAGGACAGATTGTAGAAGATACTGAAAAAAAACCGGCGCTCCCCGGACACGTTAGGCGTACCCGAGTGAAGCAACCCATTGTGCGTTAGAACTATATCCCCAGCCCGGGCGAATATCAGCGCTTCCCCGGCATGGGGCATATACCTGGCATCCTCGTCAATGGAAACTGGCTGCATGTGTGACTTCGGGACCACCCTCAGCGGCCCGTACTCTTCCGTCAGATCCTGGAGATAGCAGATCGCGTTGAGTGCCGTGGGGCGTTCGTAGTTCCCGGCAGGCATGTGTGCCCACCGGTCCCGGTGCCATCCGCTGACCCGGCCCCGGGCTTCCTCCTCGGGCACCGACGGGAAGGCCGCCAGGGTGAGATTATCGAGTTGGACAAAGGGGCCGACTATCTGCTCGGCAAAGTCGAGGATAACCGGGTTGGACACCGCCGGCCACATCAATGCCGGCGCCCGTTCCAGCATATTGCCGAACCACCAACTCCGTCCCTGCGCATGGATTCCCGGAGAGGAGGCCTCGAGCCGCAGAAGTTCCCGGCGCCATGCCCGCATTGTTTCCTCGTCGTATGCGCTTTCAAATACCGTGTAGCCTTGCTCGATGTATTGGGCGAGGCGTCCGTCCTCTGGCCGACTCTTCACCTCAACCACCGAGGACCTCCCTGTTGAGCACATGGGGAGGAACCCTTCCCTCCAGACAGGCGATGATTTCTCTAGCGGCCATCATCCCCATTGCCTTGCGAGCGGCGTTGGTGTTGGAAGAAGAGTGGGGCATGGCAACGACATTATCGAGCCGCACCAGATCCAGGGAAACACCCTGAGGAGGTTCGGTCGCCTGACAATCCAGGCCGGCTCCTGCCAGTCGGCCGCTCTGCAGCGCCTCGATCAGGGCCCCTTCCTCCACCAATTTTCCCCTGGCAGTGTTGATCAGGAAAGATCCAGGCCGCATGCGCGAGAGGAAATCGGCGTTGACCATGCCTTGATTATCCTTTGTAAGGGGGACATGAAGACTGACGACGTCCGACTGTTGCAGAAGCTGGTCCAGTGATACGGAAGTGGCGCCCAGCGCAGCAATTTCCGCTGCATCCACCCAGGGATCGCACACCAGCGTGCGCATCTTGAAGCCCGCAGCCCTTCGGGCTACCTCTGTGCCGATACGTCCACATCCCAACAAACCGAGGCACAAGGCAGCCAGGTCTTCTCCCACCGCCACCTGGTATCTTTCGGCTTTGACATTGCGGTCGCCCGAAACGATATGGCGCACCAGGGCCAGAATCAAAGCAAATGCCTGATCGGCCACGGCGTCCGCCATTACCCCCGGTGTATTGGCGACCATGATGCCGCGCTCAGTACAGGCCTCGAGGTCTACCCGGTCGTAGCCGACGCCGTTGCGCGCGATGATCCTCAGCCGGTCCGCTTTTCCCAGGGTGTAGGCGTTGAAGTTTTCGTTCCCGGCCAGGATGGCCTCGCAACCGGCAAGTTTGCTCAGGGTTCTCTCGTCATCCCAGTGGGGTCCCCCGTAGTCGTGCACCGCATTCAGACCGGCCTCTTCGAGCAGGGCGATAGCCGGCTTTTCTCCTGCGAATTCCACGTGGACGGTAACGAGGACTCGGGGTCTGGGCATGATTGAAGAATGTACCTGGATACTACGTGACTACGTGGTGATTTCGTCCTTGGGCCGGGCCAGTTCCCTGGCAGCCTGCTCCTGGGCCTGCACCAGGGAGGTCCAATTCCACTGTTCGTAATACTCCCAGCCGACCACGGCGTTGAGGGCCTCGAGTTCCCGGGTCTTTTCGTAGAGATTTGCCCTTATGACATCGCCAATGGAGAGCAGGCCAATGTATTCACCATGCTTTTCGATGGGAAGGTGGCGGACGCGAAGACCCAGAAATTTGTCCATCAGGTTGTAAACAGAATCGGTATGGGGTGCGGAGTGAAGTTTGGT
Source organism: Candidatus Latescibacterota bacterium (assembly GCA_965208105.1). Lineage (GTDB taxonomy): Bacteria > Latescibacterota > UBA2968 > UBA8231 > UBA8231. The sequence continues at coordinate 3,059,174 of OZ242318.1, read as the reverse complement.
AACCATGTAGTTCCCTACCGCTGCGGATTTCGGATCGAACCCCTCGTCAAGGGTGTTGCGCATGAGATCGCGCTCCGTCCAGACGCCGATTATCTTATTATTCTCCTCGATCATTATGGCACCGACCTTGTGCTCAACCATTACCTGCAACGCCTCGTGGATGAGCGTGTCGGCGCTGACCGAGAGAATTTCTCTGTTCTTTTCCCGGATGATGTCTTCTGCAGTTCTCATGCGGTTCCTCCTCTTCGTGGCCGTCGCTCAACTCAAAGAACGGAAACGTGCTGACGATCTAATCGACTAAATGCGCCATCAGATCGACGGCGTCCTCGATTTTCAGTTTGCCCGAGTTAATGGTCAGGTGGTAGAGTAGGGGATCGTCCCAGTCAGAATTGTGGTAATTGCGCAAGTAGAGCTTGCGCCAGCGGTCGTGCTGCTGCACAAGATCTTTTGCGCTCTCAAAGTCCACCTCGTGCGCCTCCATTATTCGCTCGCACCTGGTCTCGAAAGGAGCAATGATCCTGACGTGAAGAGCCTGGGAGTGATCGGCCAGGATGATCTGACTGGCGCGCCCTACGATGACGGTGCTGCCGGTGTCGCCAAATTCCTGCACCAAGGTAGTAATCAGCAGCTGGTAAGTACCCCGGTCTATGTAGGACGTTTCCTCACTGGAATCGCGTTCTGTTACATAGGGAAATTCCAGCCCGAATTCGGGGAAATAAGCCGCCGAGGACAAGGGGAAGCCTCCCGGTCCGATTTCAGGTACCAGCAGGCGTTTCAAAAAGAACTGGATGCGTCCCTCCGCCTTCTCGTCGAACTGTTCGACTTCATCGGGCGTGGTATCGGTAATTTCAGCGATCTCTTTCACCAGCCGGTGGTCGACGTACTCATAACCCAATTTTTCGGCTACCTTTCGGGCGATCAGATCTCCACCGCTGCCAATCTGCCGCGAAACGGTGATAATTGCCATGGCATACCCCCAGTTCAAGCGTGGGTTCAACTGCCCAATCTTCGAGGCATCCTCAGTGACTCTCCATTCGCCATCCATCGAGAAGGAAAGAGATTTTTCCCGACCTTGCAAGCAAAATCAATCCGGCAATTGCGCGCTTCCCGACAACAAAAACCACGGCTTTACAATTTCGAAGAGCCGCCCGTGGCGATGTTCACCCGGGATGGCTTCCGGCCTTTACGCGAACCAGATTCTGGGCACTGAGAGCATCCTGCAGGGCATGCCAGACCTGGTCCTCGCTCTCGGCCCGCAGCAATTTCTCCCGTGCTCCGGCATTGCTCATGCCGCGCGCAAGTGCCGCGAGTATCTGAAGTTGCAATCCCTCTTCCCTCTCGGGCGTGAGAAGCAGGAATACCAGGTGGACAGGAAGGCCATCGGGGGCATTCCACTCGATGCCGGCGGCAGACCGGCCAAAAACGAGGACCGGTCTATCCAGCATCTCCAGGCGAGCATGCGGCATGGCCACCTGGTTGCCCGTTCCCGTTCCCATCAGTTGTTCCCGGTTGCTGACCGCGGCATGCAGGACCTCGAGGTCGGGCATTCCTTCGCTCTCTGATCCCGCCGCACAGAGCTCCAGGATTGCTTTTGATCGCGTGCTGCCAAGCAGATCGGGTATTACCCCGCCAGGCGCGAAAAACTCTACGATATTCACTTCCCGGCGCCGGCGAATAGACCAGGCCAAACACGGAGCGACGAGCAGCGACGAGATAATGGCCGAGAAGACAATGGACACGAACACCGGTGTTGAAAGGATCTGGTGCTCCAGCGCCACTCCGGCAACGACGATTCCAGTAACACCGCTCGGAGTAAAAGCTATGGCGATGGACAGCCGGTCGTGGCCTGAGAGTCTTCGTCCCAGGGCTCCGACCCAGGCGCCGAGGAACTTGCCGGCAATCGATACCACCGTAACGAAAACCACCAGCAGCAAATCGAAGTTGGCCAGGAAATCGAGTCGCAGGCCAATCCCGGCAAAGTAGAGAGGAACGAAGATGGCATGGACCATCTGACTGATTATCTGCCGCGTGCGCTCGGAAAGGGCCCGCGCTTCTCCGGCCATGATGCCGGCGATAAAGAAGCCGAACAGCGCGGTCAGCCCGATCCATTGCGTCACTGCTCCGCACAACAACCCCAGGCAGCAGACAAAGCTGAGGACTGCGCCGGGGTGTCCGGGCAATTGCATGCCGATGTAGGCGATGATGCGGTCCACCACCCGCAGACCCAAGGTGAGACACAGGAAGGTAAAGGCCAGGGTAAATACCAGGAGGAAGCCAACGGTACTGAGGTGCAGGACGGCCTGGGTTCCCATGGCGAGCACCAGGCTGAAGACCACCCAGGCGAGGATGTCATTTATCGCATAGCCGCAAAGGGTCACGAGTCCAAGATCGCTTTTTACCAGATCCAGGTCGTGGAGCACGCGGGCGATGATTACCATGGCACTTATGGCCATGGTGGTGCCCAGAAACAGGGCGAAGATCAACCGCTGATCCGGATCGGCGAGATAGCGGTCGGGGAGCAGGTAGGAGAGAAGGAAACCCAGGACCAGGGGTATTATCACCCCGATGATCCCGATCCTCAGCGCCGGGCCGCGCTGGCGCCAGGCCGCAGACACATCTACTTCAAGGCCGGTCTCCAGCAACAGGAAGAGCACGCCGAACCAGGACACCGTTTCGAGCATTGCCCACTGAATGGGGTCAGGAGGAAAGAGGAAATTCTGAACCTGTGGAAGGAACCTGCCCAGGAGAGTAGGTCCCAGGAAGACGCCGATGAGGATCTCGCCGACGAGGGGGGGATGGCCGTGGCGGCGCAAGATTTCTCCGAAGCCGCGGGCCAGACCGAGCAGCAGAAGGACTTGAAGCAGGAAAATGAGGAGATGGTGCTCACTCATTCTCAATTATTGCCGGCAATTGGACGATGTCTATGCAATGGTTGCCCACTTCCCCGGAAGATCAACGGCGGGGAGCCAGTTCAACCGGCTCGATCCCCAGTTCCGGAGTCAGGTAGCCTGCGCTGATGTCAGGAGCATGTTCAAAAATGAGCAGCCAGTTTTCTCTCCGGGCTTGTTTCAATATCCTCTCCTTGCTTTTCATGGTGGACTGGGGAAACAGGTCGAAACCCATTACATAGTGCGTCTTCAGATGCGACGGGGTAGGCACGAGGTCGGCAAGGAAACACGCTGTCGAGTCTCCCGACCTTACCATGACACACTGGTGGTTCCGGGTATGTCCCGGGGTGACCTTCAAGGTTACGCCGGGTTCGATCTCCTGGTCTCCCGCGGTGAGTACTACCTGGCCTCTGCGCTCGAGCGGTTCCCAGTTATGACGCAGGTAGCTCGGCCTGCTGCGCGGGTCCGGATTCCTGGCACAGGACAGCTCACCGCGATTGATATAGTAGGAAGCGTTCGGGAAGGTCGGAACTATCTGGCCGTCGCGGTCTTCCATGCAGGTACCGCCGCTGTGATCGAAATGCAGATGAGTCAATACCACCTTGGTGACCTCCGCCGCACTCACCCCCGCCGCCGACAGGCTGCTCAGCAGGTTGGCCTTGGACTGGTCGACATCGTAGAGGAATGAAAACTTTTCATCGTAGATTGTACCGAGGCCGGTATCCACCAGGATGGTCTCCCGGCTCGTGCGAATCAGCAGGCAGTTGAGCCCCATCAAGATGCGATTCCGCTGGTCGGCTGGATTGGTCTTCTCCCACAGCACCTTGGGTATGGTGCCAAAAATGGCCCCTCCGTCCAGGCGAAAGGTCCCATCGCTCACCAGGAACAGTTCAAATTCACCCCATTCCATCTACGCTCCTCCAAATACGACAGTTCAGCTGAAAAATCATGTGGACGAGAAACAGAAAAATTTGACGATGAAAAAATGAGGCCTTGGAAAGAACGAAACAATTCCTCTTCCGCCGGACGGCCTTCCCGGAATAATCCGAAGGTCAGCCCTCTTCTTTCCAAAACTCCCCGGTTTCCACCTGGATGTCCCCTGGACTGGTGATCCTGCAGGGATACCACCAGGCGGGGAACATGCGCCGATACCGTTGCTGGCCGAACCTGCTGTCTATCAGGAGGACCACTCCTCGATCGTTGGCCGTCCGGATAACCCGGCCGGCCGCTTGCAGAACCCGGTTCATGCCCGGGTATGTATACGCGTATTCGAACCCGGGCAGATCGGCCTGATCGTAGTAGCTGCGGATCAGGTTTCTCTCCAGGCAAATCTGCGGCAGTCCCACTCCCACAATAACGGCACCAACCAGACGCTCGCCAACCAGGTCGACCCCTTCACCGAATATTCCGCCCAGAACGGCGAAGCCCACCATGGTTTTTCGGTTGCCTGGCTCAAAGAACTGGAGAAATTCTTCGCGCTCGGGTTCGGACATTCCCGATCTTTGCACAATTGTCTCGACCCCGGGCTGAGCCCTCTGGAAGCGCTCGGCCACCGCTTCCATGTAGCGGTAGGAAGGGAAGAACGCCAGGTAATTTCCGCACCTCCGGTCGGTCGTTGCCGCTATGCAGGCAGATACGTCGTCATAGGTGAATTCCCTCCTTTTGTAGGTGGTGTCGATGTGATCGGCGACGAGGACATGCAGATTCCGGTGAGGGAACGGGGACTCCAGGCTCAGGAGGGGATCCCCTTCTTCCCCTCCAAGGAGGTCGCGGAAATACGGTAGCGGGGTCAGGGTTGCGGAGAAAAAGAGCGCCGTCATCCCGCGTGCAAGGGCAGAGCGAATTTCATGAGAAGGATCGAGGCAGAGAATTCGCAGGCGCACGTCATTACCCTCGTTTTCGACGTAGGCAGTGAAGTGCTCGTCGATTAAATCCACGGTGCGCTGAAAGGCCATGACCTTAAAATAGAAGTCGGTCATCTCTTCCCTGTGAGGCGCCAATACATTGCCTTGGTTTTTTCCCCCGGCCTGGTCGAGAAATTCCTGCAGCAAAGGGGTCAAGTCCCTGAACCGATCCAGGCATTCCCCGCCTGCAACTATCCCTTGTGATTTGCACCGTTCGCGAAATTCCAGAATGGATGCGTTGATTGCCTGGAGGGTATGGGCCAGGTCGGGATTGTCTCTTTCAACGACGCGTTCGAGGTCCAGGACATCCTGCCTGCAGAGGTCGGCGGAGAACATCGCGCGTGCCCGGTCCACCAGGTTGTGAGCTTCGTCGACCAGGAGGGCGTAGTTGCCGGACCTGTCGAGGAAGAACCGCTTCAGGAAGACCCTGGGATCGAATACGTAGTTGTAGTCACATATGATTATGTCAGCCCACAAGGATAGATCGAGAGAAAATTCAAAGGGGCACACCTTGTGCTTGGAAGCGACAGCCTCCACGGCGGTGCGAGTAAACGCGTCCTGCCGAAAAATCTCTTCAATGGCCGCGTTGATGCGGTCGAAGTAGCCGATTGCGTACTCGCAGTGATCCGGATCGCAGGATTGGAGGCCGCTTGGGTTGAAACAGATTTTGTCCCGGGCGGTCAGGGTCAGGCTCTTGAGTTTCATTCCATGGCCTCGCATGTCGTCGAGACATTTCTCTACGGCCATGCGGCCGCTGGTTTTGGCGGTGAGGTAGAAGATCTTCTCCAGGTGGCCTCTTCCCATTGCCTTGATCGCCGGAAAGACGGCGGAGATGGTCTTGCCGATACCGGCGGGAGCCTGGGCAAAAAGCCTGCCTCCACCCAGGATGGATCGGTATGCAGCCAGAATGAACCGGCGCTGCCCCTTGCGGTACGAAGGAAATGGAAATTCAAGGGATGCAATGGACTGGTCGCGCACCTCGCGCCACCTGCAATAGATTTGTGTCCACCGGAGATAAACCGCGATCAGATTGCCAAAGAATTCCGAGAGCTCCGCGAAGGTGAAAGTGCGGCGGTCCTCGTGGAGCTTCCACTCGTCCAACTGCACGTAGGTAAGCTGGACCTGGACTTCCCGGAAGTCGTTCTGTTCCGCCAGGATGTATGCGTAGGTTTGCGCCTGGGCCCAGTGCAGTGGGTTGTCCGGATGCCGGGGATCGAATGGAGTATGCGTAGTCTTGATCTCTTCAACCAGGACCATCTTTTCTTCGACCAGGAGTCCGTCGACCCGGCCACCGATTTCAATGGAGAATGCATCCTCTTCGATCAGGTATGTAACGGGGACCTCGGTCTGGTAGGCGGGAGGACGCCCTCGCTGTACTTCCTGATGGGCTCGAACTCCCTCGGCTGCACGGTCCCTGCCCAAGGGTCCGGCGCGGGAAAGATCACCTGAGCGCAGAGCGAAGTCCACCAGGGATCGGACGGAAATTTTGAAATGAGGCGTCTGCATAGCGGGAATCATTGATGGACTGGTAAGATACGACACCTTATCTTATTGTGCATTTCCTCCGGGTCCAAAACACCCCTGTCGTCGGCAAAGGAATGAATGGTGGAAGAAAAGAAATCGGTGATTCTGGGAGTAATCGGCGGTTCCGGTATTTATGAAATGGAAGGCGTACAGGTGGCCGCTGAGCACAACCTCGAAACTCCTTTCGGTCCGCCTTCGGACAGGGTGGCAGAGACCAGCATCGGTGACCGCATGGTGATGTTTTTGCCCCGGCACGGACGCGGACACCGCCTTCTGCCCTCCGAGGTGAATGCTCGGGCGAATATCCATGCTTTGAAGCAGCTCGGAGTGACGCATGTTCTGGCCATAAGTGTGGTCGGCAGCATGCAAGAGCACATATTCCCCGGAGACATGGTGGTTCCGGACCAGATCTTTGATCGCACCCGCGGTGTTCGTGCCTCCACTTTTTTCGGGGAGGGCATCGTTGGCCACATGAGCTTTGCCGACCCCTTTTGTCACGAGCTTCGACAGCTGGTAACCGAGGCGGCGAAGATGGTAGATGGAAGGACACACGAGGGCGGTACCTACGTTTGCATGGAAGGGCCCCAATTTTCGACACGGGCAGAATCGCAGTTCTATCGGCAGGCTGTCAACGCCACGGTCATAGGCATGACCGCCCTTCCCGAAGCCAAATTGGCCCGAGAGGCGGAAATGTGTTATGCGATGTTGGCGATGAGCACCGACTACGACTGCTGGCATGATGGCGAGGAAGACGTTTCCATAGGATCGGTGCTCGAAGTTCTGAAAAGCAACGCCCGCAAGGCCAACCAGGTTGTCCGCACGGTTTCCCGCATGCTGCCTCGAGAGTCCGACTGCGAATGTTTGCGGGCCGCCCGCGATGCCATAATTACCGCGGAGGAATTCATCACCGATGAAATCAAGGAGAGACTTGGAGTCCTGTACGGGCCTTACTTCAGCCGGGAGAAGCCTTGAGGCAGGGGCATGATCTCCATGCCCCCCGGTGTGAGAAACGGGCGGCACCCCTTCGGGATCTTTGAGTTGCGACTATGGAAATCAGGACACTTGCGGAGCATGTCCTCTTCGGCTCTACCTGGGAAGAAAAGCTGCTCGAACGGGACCGCATCGAGGATAACGAGCCGGGTGAGGCCATTGCCACTCCTCCCTGTCCCGGCCGTCCGCAGGGACTTTCCCTCGACGGCTGGCATCGCCGCCAAAAGCTGCGCTTCTCGGATGTAAGGACCTTGCGGACCGAGAGGGAACGAGGCCTGGCACTGCACTTCTTCGCCAACCACGAACTTCTGGCGCTGGAGCTGATCGCCCTGGCCCTGCTCAAGTTCCCCGCAGCCCCGGCAAAGTTTCGCCGCGGCCTGGTTGGAACCTTGATAGACGAGCAAAACCACCTGAGGCTCTACTGCACCCGCATGCAGGAGATCGGGGTGGAATTCGGCGAGATTCCGGTCAGCGATTTCTTCTGGAAGAGCATTTCCTCCATGGAGACCCCCTTCGACTTCGTTGCCCGTCTGAGCCTCACCCTGGAGCAGGCCAATTTGGACTACTCCCTGCATTTCGCCCACGCCTACCAGCTCTCGGGCGACGGCAAGACGGCCTGCCTCCTGCAGAACATCTACCAGGACGAGATCGGCCATGTCAGGCACGGCCTGTTGTGGTTCAACCGCTGGCGCAACCCGGAACTATCCGAGTGGGATGCCTATAATCGCGCCCTGAGGATGCCCCTGACCCCCAGCCGCGCCAAGGGCATCGGTTTCAACCGCGAAGGCCGGCGCAAGGCAGGCCTGTCCGCCGAATTTGTCGACGAGCTGGAACTCCATACCCGCTCCAGAGGACGCTGTCCCGGCGTCTACTGGTTCAATCCCAACTGCGAAGGCCAGGCTGCCTTCAACAGGACTGGATGGACACCGACCAGGCTTCGGCGTCAGTTGGCCGAAGATCTTACGGCTCTGCCCATGCTCTGGTGTGCAGCGGACGACCTGGTGCTGGTGGAGAGGCGTCCTTCGTCGGGGTTTTTGCGCAAGATGCTGCGCGCCGGATTCTACATTCCGGAATTCGCCGAATTCGGGGATAAAAGGCTGGAGGACCTCGAGGTTGCCGGCCGCAAGATCGGCAGCTTGCATCCATGGGGCTGGAGTCCGGACAGCCTCCGCTTTTTGGCCCCACTGGCTGGAAATCTGCCGCCGGACAAGGTTGCGAGGGAGGCCGAGCACTGGAACCACGAGATACGCCAGCTTTACTCCAAGGCATGGAGCGCGGAAGTACTGCGCCGGTTCCTGCACGCCCATCGAGCCGATGAAGACTGGCTTTGTGACGAATGGACGGTTGGCGAGGCGTGCACAAACCTGGAAGGCGCCGTCGACCATGTGGAAAAACTGCACGCCGAAGGAAGCAGGGAGGTGGTCATCAAGGCCAACTTCGGAGCTTCCGGACAGAACCAGATTCGCGTCACAGAAGGACGAATGCGGCATTCCCAGGCCAACTGGTTGCGGAATATTCTGGAAAGGCAGGGAGGCGTGGTGGTGGAACCCTGGCTCAACAAAGTCTTTGACCTGTCTTTGCAGTTGGACATCAAAGCGCCTGGCTCCGCTCAGGCTGCAGGCTGGAGTTACTATTTCACCGACCGGAGGGGTCAGTACCTTGGCTCGGTCGTCTCGCGCATGGCGGCGGGACTTGATGTCGAGTCCAGGAAATTCCTCTACGCCAACGGCCGGGACAGTCATCGCCTGAAGGAGTTGACCGAACGCCTGGCCGACCATACCGCCGCCTGCATGGGGGGCGCCGGGTATGTTGGTCCCGTGGGGGTCGACGCCCTGGTCTATTTCGACGGGAGGCGGCTGCGGCTCAAGCCCATTGTTGAAATCAATCCTCGCTTCACCATGGGCCGGGTAGCACTGCATTTGTCCCATAGAGTGAACTCAGCGCGCACCGCAGTGTGGATCATCCTCAGCGGGAAGGACATCTGCGCCGCTGGCTTCAGGGATATAGGCGCCTTTGCCGAGTACATGGAAAACCGCTATCCGCCTGAGATGGAAGGCAATCAACTCTCAAAGGGGGTCCTGTTCACCACGGACCCATTCCAGGCACGTGCCTTTGCCAGCGCTCTGCTTGTGGGAGAAACTCTCGAGTCCTGCAAGTCCTACTTCGCGGAATTTTCCGGAAGGTTGAGCGCATGGACCCGGCTTTGCGGTGCTGCAAGAAGGCATTGACATGAACAACCGCATGAAAAGAAAGGAGTGATTTTCATGTATCTCACCAACCTTTTGCGCCACGTGACATTTTCATCAGGTTGGATGCCGGCCATTGCCCTTGTGCTCGCCTGCACTCCCGGCCTCATCCTGGGACAGAAAATCGAGGATCTGGAGCACCCCAGCGGCGACCCGTCCATCATCTCCCCGGAAGCCCGGCTGGAGCTGCTTTTCAGTGATGGTTTCTTCACCGAAGGCCCGGCCGTGGCATCCGACAACTCGGTCTACTTCAGTGATATCACCTTCACTCTCGATTCGAACATGCAGGCCGGACACATCTGGAGGTACGATCCCGAAACCGGCAATACCAGTTTGTTCCGCTCTCCCAGCGGAATGTCGAATGGGCTGAAGTTCGACGCCTGGAACCGCCTGATCGCCGCCGAAGGGGCCGATTTCGGCGGGCGGCGCGTCACGCGCACCGATCTGAAAACGGGTAAGGCCGAGATAATCGCCGGTCTTTTCGAAGGGAGGCCATTCAATGCCCCAAATGACATTTCGATCGATGAAATGGGGAGGGTCTACTTCAGCGACCCTCGATATCTGGGCCACGAACCGGTGGACCAGGCCACGTTTGCGGTCTATCGGATCGACCCGGACGGGAAAATCCACCGCATAATCACCGATGCGGGCAAACCAAATGGCGTGGCCGTTTCTCCGGATCAGAAAAGTCTCTACGTGGTGAGCAATGACAACGGCCACATGGGCATCGGACGCATACCCCTGGAGGCTCCCGCTCACAAAGGTCGCATGGCGCTTTTGGCCTATGACCTGCACCCGGATGGGACGGCCCAGTTCCGCAAGGTGCTTGTGGACTACTACCCGGAAGACGGCCCCGACGGACTGGTGTGCGATGCAGACGGCAACCTCTACGTCGCCGTGCGCGACCTGACCCGGCCAGGCATAAATGTGTATTCACCCGAAGGAGAGGAGCTCGCTCGCATCCCCACCGAAGTGCCCACCAACGTGGCCTTCGGCCGCGGAATGAGCAGCAAGATCCTCTACATCACCGCCGGGCACAGCCTGTACAGGATCAAGGTAGAAAGGGACGGGTATCACCTGCCTCCTATGGAATAGGAGGGTTTCTCCATGACCCTGGTGGACTGGCTGCTGGTCCTGGTCATCAACGGCGGCATCGTTTTCTACGGAATAGTTTCCTTCAGAAGCAAGAGAGAGAGTTTCGACTGGTACATGGCGGCCAAGTCCATGCCGTGGTGGGTCGTTGGACTTTCGGCCTTTGGCACCGCCGTAGACAGCGGTGACTACGTCGCACTCGTTGGGGGGGCGTACAACTTCGGGCTTTCGCAGCTCACTCCATGGTGGCTGGGAATTTCGGTAGGCTGGATCGTCCTGAGCTTCTTCGCCGTAGTCCCCATGTACCGGTCAGGGGTCTTCACAAACGCCGAGTGGATGGAGTTCCGCTTTGGACCTTCCGCCCGCTTCCTGGCCGTGGCGATCAATATCCAGCAGCGCACCAATGTACTGGGCAATATTTTCTTTTCGATGTACCTCGTGCTCAATGTGGTGGCGGACATTGGGAGCGGTTGGAGCTGGGCCATCGTGGTGGGAGTGGCCACCACCGCGGTTGTCTATCTCGTCCGCGGAGGCCTGCAGGCCGGGGTCTTCACAGACGCCATACAAAGTACGGTGATGGTGGTGGCCTCCCTGGTGGTGTGGGGGGTGGTGTGGTCGAGTATGGGTGGCTGGGAAGGCTTGAACCAGCGGCTGGGTTCCATCGACGCGGACCTGCCGGACACCCTTCTGCGCGTAGGCGGGTACTCGCCGCCAGGGGTCTCGCCCCTGATGGTGATATTCGGTTTCGTAGTGGTGCTGACAACCTACGCAGTGATAAACCAGTATGAAGCCGTCCGCTTTCTGGGCGCGCGCTCGGAGTGGGATTTCAAGATGGCCGCGCTCGTAGCAAGCGTGGTTTCGGCGCTCTGCATGTGGTTCAATGTCAGCCTGGGACCCATGGCTCATGCCGACTTCCCCGATCTGGAGATCGTCGACCAGGCCTATCCTCTGCTGATCGAACGCTACCTGCCCGCCGGCCTGGTCGGCCTTGTCGTGGCCGGCCTGTTGGCCGCGGGGTATTCCACCTTCGATTCCATAGGCATTGGAATCTCCTCCCTCTTCGTTCGCGACATCTACGCACGATTCATCGTCAAGAATGCCACAGACGCTCACTACACCCGAGTGGGCCGCATCTCGATTCCCTTCATCATCGGATTGGGGTTCGTCTACGTACCTTTTCTCGAACAGGGGATGGTAAATCTCTACCTGCGGCTCGCCGGAGCCATTGCCGTACCGCTCATGACAATAATTCTCATGGGAGTCTTCACCCGGGTGCATCGGGCGACCGGGATCGTCGGTCTACTGGTGGGGCTGGTCTACGGCGTGTCGGCCATCCTGGCCGACCTCGGCGAGTGGCCACTGCCCACGTGGTACACCAATACATGGTGGGCATACCTCTGGAATATCGTGCTCCCCGCTACGAGCATGCTGGTTGCATCGAAAATCATTGACCTGCGGCACCGGCGCGTTGCGGATGACGAATTGAGGGGACTGGTCTACACCCGGCGTGAAGCAATTTCGGACCTGCGCGAGTTGATGGGACACCGCCTGAAAGCGCTGGAGGGAACCTGGCTGCAGAAAACCCTGCTCGAAGCGCCGGTCCGGCCCCAGTATCCCTTTGATCTGCCGGCAAGGGGGCTGCCTTGGTTCAAACGTCCTGGGCTTTGGGCTCTTGTCTACCTCGCTATCGCGAGCTTCATGCTCTTCGTCGTTCTCTGGTAAAGCAGAAAGTGGAAGCTTTGGAGCAAAGCAGGAAAACCCGGCAGTTCGAGTGGATCTATACGGCGGTCCTGCTCTTTGTGGTCGCGGCCTTGTTACTCGCATCCCTGGCCTATACGAAGGAACTGTGGTGGGTGAAATCAGCGCTGGCCCTTGGACTGCTGATCTTCAGCACCTTCTGCGCCTGGAAATACGTGCGGGGTCGGCGAAGGCGCCTCCGGTAGAAAGGAGGACCATCACATCCACTCGGACAAATCAAAACGCTCGCCGGTTTCGGCCGCGACGTAGGCTCCGTAGCATACCGCGACAATGTCACGCGCCAGCTCCACGGTGCTCTCGGGTTGGCGCTGGTTGGAGATGGCGCTGCAGAAGTCGCCAAGCTCGTGGGGGAAGCCATTCATCCAATCCTCGTCCGGATTGGTGAGCTGCCATCCGGCACGGGTCTCCACCTTTTCACGGATGTAGGCATCGCCCAATACGCGGTCGTCGGGCGCATAGGTCAACATGCCGGTGTTCGGATTTATATTGCACTGCACCACGGCCTTGCTGGAATAGATGGTCATCAGGTTCTGAATCCCACCCAGGGTGATGTCCGCCGCGGTAAGCTGGGCAACCGAGTCGTCCTCGAAGGTCAGGATCATCGTTCCCCAGTCTTCGCAATCCTTCCACCCGGTCTGAATCCACTTTTCCTTCTCTCCGGCAAAGCTTTCCATCTCTGTCAGGTTGGACACCTCCGCCACCACACTCCTGGGTTTGATGGGTTTTCCGTACTTGCGCCTTCCTTCGTCGTACTTCAGGTACAGGGCGCCGGCGACAGGATGGCAGCCTTTGTTGAAAAGACTGCCTCCACCGCAGTGCCTCCACTCCTTTGCATACTCGGAATGCGTGCCGCTGTGCGATTCCTCGGCGACAATGCGCAGGATGGTGTTGTCGCTTTGACCCAGGACTTCCTTTGCCTTCTGCACGCTCGGCGCATAAATCCAGTTTTCCGCATAGCAGAAGGTGATGCCATGGCGCGCAACCGCCTCCACCATCTCGTCGGCTGACCTGACCGCATCCTCGAACATCCTTCGGCGCGGCGTTTCCCTGCCCACGAGGGCCTCGCCTCCCTTCCCGAAGTAACCCGTCAGCGGCTTCTCGCAAATGATGTCTTTCCCCGCCGCAGCCGCCTCGATAGTCAGCGGGTGATGCAGGTAGTTGGGAACGCACAAATCGACCAGGTCGATTTCAGGATCCGCGAGAAGCTCTTCTGCCGACCCGTATACGTGTTCGAGGCCGTGCTTCTTTGCAAAGGCGGCCGCGCTCTCTCGATTCCTGGAAGCTACCCCTTTGATGCGAAGATCGAATCCTGGAACCCGGCGATAGTTCTCCAGGTGGAATGAAGCTGCAAAGCGGGAACCGATCAAACCTATTACAATTGATCCGGAGTCCATGAAATTTCATTCTCCAATCTGTCTTTGCTTTCTGTTGTTTGCCGTGAAGTCCCGCACAAGAAGCCTTGAATATATTGCAAGGCCGACCCGTCTTCAAGCGAGCCGGCATTGGACTCTGGTTCCTGGCGCTCCGAAACTTGCGCGGTCAAATTTAATTTTGCATATCTAAATTCGGCCTTGCAGAAAGGATTTCAGATGGCTCTCAAGCATGTGGGGATTACCGGCGCCGACGGCACCATCGGCAGCATCCTGAGACAGGGACTGGAAGGTGAATACCGAATCAAGGCCTTCACTCTCGGGCCCTCGGAATTCGAGTCCACCCAGGTCGACCTGTCCGATCCCACGGCAGTAGAGGGGGCATTTGCAAGACTGGATGCGGTAATCCACCTGGCGGCCGATCCGAGTCCTTCGGCAGCTTGGGAGAGCGTAAGGGAGAATAATATCGAGGCCACTTTCCAGGTATTCGAGGAATGCCGGAGATCAGGAGTCAAGCGCTTGATCTTTGCCACCACAAACCATACCCAGCACGGCAACACAATCCTCACCACCCCCGAAACTCTCGACGCGAAAAAAAATATCCGCATGAAACTGGATGATCCCCCCAACCCCGATTCGCTCTACGCAATATCCAAGCTGTTCGGCGAACACATGGGAAAGCTCTACAGCGAGCGTTACGGCCTCGAATTCGTCGGCCTGCGCATCGGCTGGATCACCAGGGAGAACAACCCGGAGTTGAAACGGAACACGCGGTCCGAGCAATACATGCGGGCAATGTATCTCAGCCACAGGGACGGCATTCAGGCCTTTCGCCGAGCCCTCGAAGTGGAAACTCGATACCTTTTGGCCTATGCGGTAAGCAACAACGACCGCCTGGTCTTCGACCTGGAACAGACCCGGGAAAAGTTGGGCTTCGAACCCCGGGACAATGCCGAAACTTTTTTCAACGACATCGGGTAGATAATGAAAATGGACGATAACAAAGACAAGAAGCCGAGCAAGAGTATGGAGAAGCCGGACTTCACCCCGACCGGGGACGTCGCGGCCATACACAAGAAGAAGATGAAGCTGAAACAGTACGAAAAAGAGCTATCCAGGTTCGATTTGGAACTGGTCAAGCTGCAGTACTGGGTGAGATTCAAAGGGCTGCGCATTGTGATGCTCTTTGAAGGGCGGGACGCAGCAGGGAAGGGGGGCGTGATCAAACGGATCACAGAGCCGCTGAATCCACGGGGATGCAGGGTCGTAGCCCTTGGAACGCCCTCTGACCACGAGAAGACCCAGTGGTATTTCCAGCGCTATGTGGCTCACCTGCCCTCAGCAGGTGAAATCGTCATTTTCGATCGGAGTTGGTACAACCGGGCGGGGGTGGAGAGGGTCATGGGATTTTGCTCCGATAACGAGTACCGGGAGTTCCTGCGTTCATGTCCTGAATTTGAACGCATGCTGGTGCGTTCGGGAATCATCCTGCTCAAGTACTGGTTTTCGGTCAGCGACAAGGAACAGGAAAAGCGGTTTCAGTCCCGGGCCCAGGATCCGATGAGGCGCTGGAAACTCAGTCCCATGGATATAGAAGGCAGGAACCGGTGGGTGGAATACTCCAGAGCCAAGGACGAAATGTTCTTCTTTACCGACATCGAAGAAGCGCGTTGGCACACGGTCGAAGCTGACGACAAGCGCCGGGCCCGACTGAACTGTATCGCCCATATACTGGACTCGATACCCTACCAGGACGCCATCCCGAAACCGCTCAAATTGTCTACGCGGAAGCCCCAGGAAACCTACAGGAGACCCGCCAAGAGGGATTTCCTGATAGTGCCCGACAGGTATTGAGGAATATTTGCGCGAATCGGGAAACCTTCACGCAGCTGCCTGAAGGCAACCACGGTTCACCATCTCCAGCGGTTGGCTCACTCTCCTGGTACCGGAGCTTCCCTGCGGATCAGGTTTTCGGCCTTGAGCTCAGCCCAAAAATCGGTCGGGATCTCCTCCTGCAGCAGTTGGAAGTTCTCCATGACCCGATCGGGCTGGCGAGTGCCGGGGATGATGGTGGTAATGGCAGGGTGGGCAAGAACGAATTGCGAGGAAGCAGCCTTGAGCGAGACCTGGCGGCGCTGTGCCACAGCTTCCAGGCCCCGGGCTTTTTCGAGAATTTCAGGCGGAGCATCCGCATAGTTGTACTTCGCGCCCTCCCGGGCACCCTTGGCAAGAATGCCGCTGTTGTAGGTGCCACCGGCCATTATGCCGATGTTCTTTTCCAGGCACAGGGGGAGCAGTTCGTCGAGGGAACTCTGGTCCAGCAAACTATAGCGGCCCGCCAAAAGGAAACAGTCGAATTCGCCTGAGCGGGCAAAGCGGGCCAACATTTCCCACTGATTCATGCCGGCGCTGACTCCGCTGATTACGCCTTCGCTGCGCAGCTTATCCAGGGCGGGATAAGCGCTGCCTATAGCTTCCTCGAAGTGGTCGTCCGGGTCGTGGAGGTGGAGGATATCGATGCGGTCGACACCGAGGCGTGCCAGGCTTTCATCAAACGAGCGCATCACGCCATCGTAGCTGAAGTCGAACACGGGAAGGAATGGCGGAGGATTTTCGAAAATCTCCTGGCCGCGGTCTCCGCCGTGTGAAGGCTCCAGCACGCGACCTACCTTGGTGGCCAGAATATAGCTGTCCCTCGGCCTGCCTTCCAACCCCAGGCCCACCCGCCTCTCGCTCTTCCCCGACCCATACAGTGGAGCCGTATCGATCAAGTTCAGGCCCAGTGAGAAAGCGCGGTCCATCACCTCGCAGGCCTGTTCGTCGGAAATTGATCCATAGAGGTCGCCAAGTGGGGCACAACCCAACCCCAGCCGAGTTACCTCCAGCCCTGAGCTGCCCAGTATTTTCTTATCCAAGGGATTCATGCAATCTCGGCACCGTGAAAAATTCCAATCGTCGAGTCGAGAGGCTGGAAAGCGGCACCTCCCGGGTTGGAATCTGCGTCCGCAGAAACGCTTGACGGCGGTCCACATACTTTTTATGTTCCGCCGGAATTTTTGTAAAACCTTTTGAATATAAATGAGATATGTTCCTACTGTCAACCCCCGTCCCCACCTGATCAGCAATGCAAAACAGGTCTTGTGGCTCGGCCTGTTCGGCCTGTTCAACTGCGCTCCCGAGCCTCCACCAGAACCTGTGCCGGATGCAAGGTCCCAACACTTGCGCTCAGTCTGGGAGTCCACCGATCAGGCCATTGCATGGGGACATTGGACGGCGGATTCCTTTGCCCGGGCCCGGCGAGACGACCTTCCTGTTCTGCTATATCTATCCGCTCCCGGCTGTGATGGGATATTTTCCAGAAACCTGCCTTCGGTGCGCTCGTTGGTCGAAGAACGATTCGTCGCCATACGCGTGAACCCCTTTTGGAGGCCTGATATAGCCCGGCGCTACCCTTCCGGCGGCTGGCCAGCTCTAGTGATCATGACCCCCGACGCCCGCGCGTTTTCCATGGCAGTGGACATACCACCAGGCAATGTCGAGCTGTTTCTGCTGCGTATCCTCGAAGGATACCGAAAGCAGAAGGGAATCATCGAGCGCAACCAGGGAAAGGGTCCGGTGGCGCCCCTGCAAAGAGATGCAATCGAGGTTTCGGTTGGCGCGACCCATGAGGCAGTAGTTGCGGCATTCGATTCTCTCCATGGCGGCTTTGGCCGTGGAGCCAAGTTTATCGAAGTGGAACTTTTGCGTTTTTTGCTGGAGCACTATATTGAAAGCCAGGATTCGACCTCGCTGCGGATAGTGCAGAAAAGCCTTGACGCACTTCTGGATAGCCCGATGCGCGATTCCCTTGAGGGAGGCTTCTTTGCCTATTCACACACGCCGGACTGGCAAACGCCGGTACAGGAAAAAGACCTCATCGATCAGGCCGGTCTCGTCCAGGTTTTACTTCGAGCAGCCCAGTACGACAACCCCGAATATGCACGCGCGGCCCGCGACCTCATTGCCCAGATTGTAAGCCAATTCTTCGACCCAGAGCACGGCGCATTCAGGGGCCGTAAGGTGAGAATGGAGAGCGGAGATTGGTGGACAGATCCGGCCATTTATGCGGATCGCAATGCCCTGCTGATCAGCGCTTTCGCGGCCGCGGTTCGGGACTTGGGGGACGAGCGCGCTGCCCTCATGGCTGACAGGGCAATGAAATACCTCATGGACCACTGCATTGACCCGGAAGGCGCTGTCAACTATCAATGCACCGATGAAAATAGGGAAACGGCGGGGCTTCTGGAGGGGCAGGTTCTGGTGAGCCTTGCCCTGCTTGACCTCTACGAGCTGAGCGGCGAGGAGGAGCTCCGGGAAAAGGCGCGGCAGACCATTGGGTTTATGGAGGAACATCTCTTCGATCCCGAAACCGAGGCCTTTTTTGATCGGCCTGAAAGCGCGGAGTTGTCGGGTTTGGCCAGACACAAGCTCACCCCCTATAACAACGATATGCTGACGGCCGGTAATGTTCTGGCCGCCGAACTCTATATCCGCCTCGACGACCAATCCCGGGCCGGTGCTCTTCTGCGTGGGAACCGGCCTTTGGAAGTCTCCGGACTATCAGCCAGTTCATATGCCCGGGTCCTGCTGCAATGCGGCGGGGTTTGCCGAAAATCTCTATGAGGATCCTGGTCACCGGCGCGCACGGACTGCTAGGGCGCAGCTTGTTGCGGCAGGGAGGGGGCACCGAGATAATTGGCTGCGGACGCCGTTCCGAGCCGGCGGGGAAATATCCTTATCGACAAATCGAGATCGTCGATCGAACGGCCGTCGTTCAACTGCTCGACAGCGTGCGTCCCGATTGGGTGATTCACACTGCCGCCATGACGGATGTCGACCTTTGCGAGACTCAGCGGAATCTCGCCCGCCAGGTCAATCTGGAGGCCGTGTCCCACCTGGTCGAAGCCTGTGGCGAGGTAGAGGCCGGCCTGGTACAGTTGTCCACGGATTACGTGTTCGATGGCCGCGCCGGACCCTATGGTGAAAAAGATGCAACCAACCCACTTTCCCATTACGGTGCTCTCAAGCTCGAGAGTGAGAATCTCGTACTGGGAACGGGGATCAAGGGGCTGGTCCTGCGGACCTTGTGGCTGTATGGATACATCCCCGGGACGCGGCGCAATCTCGTCACCTGGCCCCTGGAAACCCTGGGACGGGGAGAAAGCCTGAGTATCGCAAGCGACCAGTGGGGCAATCCCACCTTCGTAGAAGACCTGGCACGGGCACTGTTGGAACTATGTGAGCGCGGTGCCGGAGGCCTTTTCCACATGGGAGGCTCGGCGTATTTGACGCGTTGGGAAATGGTTTCCCACATAGCGCACCGGTTTGGTTTTTCTCCAGAGCTGGTCAGGCCAATTGCCACTGAAACTGCACCTTCAAAAGCTCGTCGGCCCCTGCGATCGGGACTCCGGAACGACGCCCTCGTTGCCCTCCTGGGCCGCGTCCCTCTCGGTTTTGCCGAGGGACTGGAGCGCATGATTCGAGACGAAAGCTTCAGGCGCGATTTTGCCGATCTTGTCTAATTCAACCAGGATTATCCAACCCATGGAGGTTCGGCCATACAAGTCTCTCTGATCACGCCAACCTACAACGAACGCGAAAATATCGTGTTTCTGGCCGAGGAAATCTTCGAAATCCTGGCCGCAGAATCCGACATCGACCTGGAGTTGATCGTGGTTGACGACAACTCTCCTGACGGCACAGGCGATGTAGCCGAAGGGCTGGTGCAGAATTATCCCGTTCAGGTCATCCATCGACCCGGGAAACTAGGATTGGGCTCAGCAGTAATGGAGGGATTCTCCCTCTCGAAGCGTCCCTATCTGGGAGCAATTGACGCCGACCTGAGCCATGACCCTGCCATTTTGACGCGGCTCATCAGGGGACTGAATGAGTATGACATTACCATCGGCAGCCGCTTCGGAGCCGGAAGCCACGTAGAGGAATGGGCACTGCACCGAAAGATGCTCTCCATGGCCGGGGTTGGCGCCGCGCGTCTGCTCACGGGAGTGGAAGACCCTTTGTCGGGGTACTTTCTCCTTCATCGCACGGTAATCGACGGTTTGAGCTTGACTTCCGCAGGGTACAAGATCCTGCTGGAAATTCTTATCAAGGGGCATTACAGAAAACACCTCTCCGTGCCATTTGTCTTTCGCAGTCGCCAATCGAGCCGCAGCAAACTCAACTGGCAGGAGTATCTTCTCTTCCTCAAGCAACTCCTCTACTTCAGCTGGATCAAGTTGTCCCGACCTGGAGATAAGGCAGGTAAGGGAAAACCCTGAAGGCGACGCCATCTGCCATGGATTTGAGCATCGTAATCCCCAGCTACAACACGAAGGACCTTCTGGAACAATCCCTGCGGACCGTGATGGATGCAGCCACGGGCCTGGAGGTGGAGGTACTGGTGGTGGACAATGCCTCGCGCGATGGCAGTGCAGATATGGTTGCCTCGACCTTTCCCCAGGTCCAACTGATCCGCAATGAAGAAAACGTGGGGTTTGCCGCCGCCAACAATCAGGCATTAAGGCGAATCAAAGGCCGGAACGTGCTGCTTTTGAATTCAGATACCATAGTGCGGCCCGACACCCTCAGGTGCCTGGTTGAATTCATGGATGCACATCCTCAGGCCGGGGCCATTGGATGCAAGATCCTGAACCCCGACGGCACCTTGCAATTGTCGTGCCGCCGGGGACTTCCGACCCCGATGACGGCGTTCTGCAAAATGTCGGGACTAAGCCGCCTCTTCCCCAACAGCCCGAGGATCGCACGCTATAACCTCACCTATCTCGATCCGGAAAGAACTCACGAAGTGGACGCACTCTCCGGCTCCTGCATGATGGTGCGCAAGGAGGCCATGGACCAGGTTGGACTGCTGGACGAAGCCTACTTCTTTTACGGCGAAGACCTGGACTGGTGCTTTCGCATGCGCGAGGCTGGCTGGAAGATCTTCTATGTTCCCCAGACCGAGATAATCCATTTCAAAGGCGAGAGCAGTCGAGCCGAGCAGATGCGGTTTCGCTACAGGTTCTACGAAGCCATGGCAATTTTTGTGCGCAAGCATATGCAGCAACGCTACAGGTTTTTTCCCCTCTGGCTGTTGCACGTTGCCATCGTCCTCTACGGGCTGCTCTCCCTGGGCGCCAACCTGGCGCGAAAGCTCTCCCTTCCCATTGCAGATGGCCTTCTGATTCTCGTCGGCCTCAAGCTGGGACTGGTCGTGCGCTACCACCCCAGCCTCGTGCCATTCATTCGCAAGATTGAAGGCCTGGCCAACCAAATTGGCCTGGATGCCCATCCGACCTTCTGGCTGGTACCGCCTGAATATACGGACCTCCAGTGGTTTCTCTTCTACGCCGTGTCTGCATTGATCTGGTTGCTCGCGTTATATCTCGTGGGCATCTACGACCGCCGCAAGTATTCCGCCGCCCGGGCGGCATTGGGCGTGGCATTGGGCTTCGGAGGCATTGTAACCATGGTGTTCTTCATCAAGGCCTACAATTTCTCGCGCCTTGCCGCCGGGGCCGCCTGGGGCTTCAACACCTTGCTGGTAGCCGGCTGGCGCCTGCTGACACCCTGGGTCCTTCTGACATATCGCGGTTATCAACTCGGTCAGCGCCGCACCCTGGTGGTGGGCACGGATAAAGCCGTCGCTAATCTCCTGGAATATATGGCAACCCAGGAGGGGGTGGCTTTCGAAGTGGTCGGAGTTGTCGGACAGGAACCGGAGAACAGGGGCCGCATGGTGGCTGGCAGCCAGATAATCGGGCTGGTGGACGAATTACAACAACTGGTTCAGGAGTACCGTATAGATGCCCTGATCTTCACATCGGGAACGATCGTCCATTCCCTCAAGGAGATGGGGAAGGGTTGGAGAAACAAGAAGTTGCAGATTTACATGCTCGCCGGGAACGACACGGATCTAAAGGCCGGACCGGTCCCAGGCGGCACCGCCCACCTTCCCTTGATCGAAGTTCTGCCGCGTCGATAATTCCTCAAGTCCCTTGCGAAATACAGGGTTATTCCCGCACGATCCAATCTATGCAGTGGATATGACGTATATGCAGCTTGAATAGGCTGCATTCTTCCTGGCCATGTAGTTTGAAATCAGGCCTATTGCGAACGCTTTTATGGGCGCAAGCATCTGGAATTTTTCTCTCCTGTATTTCTCGCTGAGTATCGATACGTAAAACGAGTCCAACTTCATGGGTATTTTGTCTTGAATCAGAAGCCCGTGATTAAACAATAGGCGCTTTAGTGCAGCATGGGAAAAATGCCAAAAGTGTCTTGGAAGATCATAACCAGCCCAGTATTCCTTATAATATCTAGAATCGAATGACTGGTAATTGGGAACGGCAATTAGTATCAGCCCCTTGTCATTAAGGCACAACTTCAACTGAGAAAGCAAGTTATTCAGGTCGGGGACGTGTTCCAGGACGTGCCAAAGCGTAATTAAATCAACTTTTGGGAATCCTGGACCCTGAAGGTCTTCTATTCCCTCCAGGACAACGGAATTTTTCATTCCCGCCAATCGAGCGGCTCTTTCCCTTGCCGCTTTTGAGGGCTCTACGCCAAAAACTTCCCATCCATTCCTGGCCATGTAGTCCAGGAATTCTCCCGAGCCACAGCCATAATCAAGCAATGAGCCCTCCTTCTTCCTACTTGAAATAATGCCGTGCTTCCACCGGAGGGTAAATCTCCTCACTCCCAGGTAGATCGAATTGAGGATGCTGTTCGGGTTCCCCGTGTGGGATATGTAGTCGGGAGATTGATAGTATTCCTGAATCGATTCTGCGTCGGGACGTGGATTGGTGAGGTGTAAATTGCAATTGGCACACTTCTGTATAAAGAAGTACTGCTGACTGCAAGTGTAATCCTTGCAGGAGACGACATCCTTGAATTCATCTCCTCTGCAAATAGGGCAATTCGATACTGATTCAGTTGGCATGGGTTACTGTTTTCCCGGCAGGCAAACCATGGTCAGGAATATTATCGACAAGCAGCGAGGAGTCAATTCTACCCAGAATCGGAGGCCACATTCGGTGTGTCGGCCGACCTGCCAGCCAGGCCAATCAACTGGTGCCAGGTCCCGAGGCCGCGGCTGGTAATTCCGAAAGTAGACGCCTGCTGCCTTTTGTTGTAATTTAGGACTGATTTCTACCCGCTTACCTGCACGAGGATATAGACCATGACCGAGCAAGCCTTACAAGTTGCCGGAGGCAGGACAATATCCCTCCCGCTGAGCAAGGCTGTAGAGATAAGCCTGAGAAGTTTGAAAATTCGTTTTGGCCGCTCGATGATCACCACCAGCGGCGTGATCCTGGCCATTGCCTTTCTCATGTCCGTGCAGAGTACCAACCAGATTGTCGACGGCCTCAAGACCGCAGGCAGAAGCGAGATCAACCTGCTTCTCCAACAAAACGGCATCGAGACCGGCACGGCAGAAACCTCCGAGGCCAAGGACCGGGTAAAGGAAGAAAGGTCCAAGCAGGCGTGGTTGATTGCACTTTCCTTGCTCGTATGCGTAGTGGGCATTGCCAATGCGATGCTGATGGCCGTAACCGAGCGCTTCCGGGAAATAGGCACCATGAAGTGCCTGGGGGCCCTGGATTCCTTCATCGTCAAACTCTTTCTGCTCGAATCTACCTTTCAGGGAGTCGCCGGCACCACTATCGGGATCCTCATTGGTCTTTCGATGACACTCGGTCTGGCACTCCTGGACTATGGTTCTTACGTGTTTGCCTACTTTCCAGGTACCGGGATCCTGAAAGCGGCTCTTCTGGCGCTGGTCGCCGGCACGCTGCTGTCTCTGGTCGGTGCCATGCTGCCGGCCTACCGCGCCGCCAAGATGGAGCCGGTAGAGGCCATGCGCTCTGATACCTGAGATTGGATAACCCAGTTGCAGGAGATATTGCCACTATGAGCGAAGAACAAATCCGGATGGACAAGGAAGAAAAGCGCACGGTCGTGCGCACACAACAGGTTAAAAAAACCTACGAGATGGGACAGATTCAGGTCCACGCATTGCAGGGTGTGGACCTGGAGGTCTACTCAGGCGAATACATGTCCATCATGGGACCGTCCGGATCGGGCAAAAGCACCCTCTTCAACATGGTGGGCGGCCTTGACAAACCTACCCAGGGCAAAGTCTACATCGACGAAGTGGACGTGGCCCAACTGGACGCCTACGAACTGGCCTGGCTTCGCTGCCGCAAGATCGGCTACATTTTCCAGTCTTTCAACCTGATTCCGGTGATGACCGCCCTTGAAAACGTGACTTTGCCAATGGTCTTCGCCGGCCTGAGCAGTGATGAATCGCGCGACAAAGGAGTGGATTTGCTCAAAAAGGTGGGCCTGGGCGACCGCCATTCCCACAAGCCGAACGAGCTTTCCGGCGGACAGCAGCAGCGCGTGGCGGTGGCCCGGGCTCTGGCCAATGATCCTGCAGTGATTCTAGCCGACGAGCCAACTGGCAACCTGGATTTGCGCACCGGCACCGAGATTATTGAATTGCTCAGGGAGATGAACACCAATTCCAGGGTTACCGTAATTTCCGCCACCCACGACCACAAAATGCTGAGTGTGTCAGACCGGGTAGTGTGGGTGAAAGACGGGCGGGTAGACCACATCGCCAACCGGGAAGACCTGGATATAGAGGTGACCCAGGTAGAAGGGGAGTAAGGGCAATCCCCTGGAGCGTACCCCAAGCGCAAAATCCCCTGAGCGAGCGGCGCGATGTTACCTGAGTACACCCCGGCCTTCTGGGTGTGCGCCGTTGTCGCCGTCGTCTTTTCGGGCATTGCCAAAGCAGGCTTCGGCGGTGGCGTAGGAATGGTCGCCACCCCTTTGCTCGCCCTGACTGTTCCTGTGACGACCGCCGCCGGGCTGATGTTGCCGATTTTGATGGGCTGCGATGTCTTCGCCGTTCGGTTCTACAGACAGTGCTTCGACCGCCGCAATTTCAAGCTGCTTCTTCCTGGCGCCTTTATTGGCGTAGGGACAGGAGCTTTTTTCTTTGACCATTTCCACGACGACCAGCGAGTACTCCAGGTGGGAATGGGAATCCTGGCACTGGCCTTCGTCCTGGTCCAGGCCATGCACGCCCTTCTTCTCAAGGCCCTGAAAAAACGCACTCCTTCTCCAGCCGAAGGAGTGTTCATGGGCGCCCTCTCAGGCTTTACATCCACCCTGGCTCATGCAGGCGGCCCACCGGTAAACATCTTCCTGCTTGCACAGAAGCTGCCCCGGGACCAATTCGTCGGTACCACCGTGATTTTTTTTGCCTGCCTCAACGTAATCAAGTTGGTGCCCTATTGTGGGTTGGGCCTGCTCAGGACGGACATATTGGCGACCACGGTCGTCCTGTCCCCCCTGTGCTATGTCGGAGTTCGGCTTGGAATTTTTTTAAATCGACGCTTTACGAAATTGTGGTTCGACAGGACGGTATACGCCCTGTTGTTTTTGACCGGAGTACAGTTGGTCCTGGGGGAAAGTCTCCTGACCGCCTTCTTCGGGTAAAAACCGCCTGCCCGGCATTCGGCACTCAATCCGCACCACGTCCCCAGCGGGTGGCGATAACCGCATCCATGAAGATCTGCCCCAGGTGAGAGGTGATACAGGGAATGGCGAGCAGTCCCTTGGTTTCTTGCGATATCGCAGACTCCGGGAGGAAGGCCAGGATCGCCATGGCGACGGGCAGGGTTTTTTGGCTTGCAAGAATTACAACCGCCTTGCGCACCCCCGCGTCGAATCGAAACAGTCTGCAGGCTCCATCGTTGATCAGCAGATAGATTGCGTGGATGACCAGTCCTGAGACCACCAGAATCAACAGGCCGGAAAGGGCTATCTGGCCCAGACTTTCGGAGGATTCGCTGATCTTCATCCATGGAATGGAGAGCAGTGCCAGGCTGCTGAGCATGGTCAGCCGGGATCGATTTCGATTCGCCCAATCCTCCACCAAAGAGCGCAGGAACTTGCCCGCGGCAAGGGGCAGGAGGATTGAAAAAAAGAGTTTTACCAGCAAGTCCCCTCCCGAAAGTTCCACGTGGCCGACCGCCCCAAGAAGATGGGCAAGGACGAATGGCACCGTGAATATGCCCGCCAGGTTGGTAAGCGCCGTCAGCAGGACCGCCAGGGCTACATTGCCCCGTGCCTGATGTGTCAATGCAATGCCCGAGGAAAGCGTCGTGGGCATACAGAAGAAAAGGGCCAAACCGATTTGAAAACTGGGTTCAAGGGGTGTTTGGAAAGCCAGCAGCGCACCAATGACCGGGGTGATGAACAGGATTGAAAGACTCCCCCACAAGGTCGCTCTCCAGGCAGAAAGGGCGGCAAAAATTTCCTCCGTCCGCAGCATCAGCCCGGAGCAAATGAAAATGATACTGACTGCTACATACTGGGTTGAGAGGGAAGCGAAATAGCGGCCTGGACCGGGAAAAGTCAGGCCGATCAGGACGACAGAGACGAGACCTACGGGCAGGAATTGTTTTGCCAGAAACCCAAGGAGGCGGCTCATGCGGAGGAAAGACCAAAAAAATCCAGACCAGGCGGAGTCGAGGGCTTGGTCTGGAACCTATCCGTCCAGGGCGATGAAATGAATCTCAATAGTCTTCTACCTTGGCAAGGGTGCTGAGGAAATTGCGGGCAACCTTGTCATCGGAAAACAAAAAGTTCAGAAAACGCACCATGCGCACGCGAGCCTCGGAACTGATCAGATGCTCCACCTTGCAAGCGTCGATTTCGGCATCGTCCTCGTCCATCCCCAAAGCGTCGCTCAGAAACTTCTGTACGGCCAAACGAGTGGCTTCGGTTTCCTGTACGACCCTGGTTCCTTTCTCTGTCAAATCGAGGAACTTGTTGTGGTCTTCCTGGACGTAATTGCGCTCTTTTAGGTGCTTCATCGCAGAGGAAACGCTGCCCTTGGTGATTTGAAGATGCTGCGCGATGTCCGATACTCGGGCATAACCGTTTTGCTGGCGCAACTCGTGCACGGCCATCAAATGATGGGCGGCACTATGGGTCAGTTCATTCTCTTCGTAAGCTTTCCAGACGTCTTCAAACATCGGAGACCTTACCAGCGTGAGTAGTTGACGGCATCCCGGCTTGAGCCACCTAAAGGAGGGTAATCCATTTGGATTCGAAGAGGCCCCTCCACCCATTCCCAAGCCGAAACATGGAAAATCTCAAATCAAGCCAATTTCTTCAATAGCTCTGCACAGCGGTTGGCGTAGCCCCACTCATTGTCGTACCACCCCAGCACCTTGACGAAATTACCACCCACGACATTGGTGGACATGGCATCGAAGATGCACGAGGCCGGGTTGCCCACAATGTCGGCCAGAACCAGGGGGTCTTCAGAGTAAGCCAGATATTCCTTCAGTGGCCCATCCTCTGCAGCCTCGGCAAAAGCTGTGTTGATCTCCGAAGCCGTACTCGGACGGGCCAACTCGGCAGTAAAATCCGTCAGCGATCCGTCAGGAGTGGGAACCCGGATGGACATGCCATCCAGCTTGCCATCCAGTTCCGGCAGCACCTTGCCTACAGCCACGGCGGCGCCGGTTGTGGTGGGAATCATCGACACTGCCGCCGAGCGCGCCCTCCGCAGATCTTTGTGCGGCAGGTCCAATATACTCTGGTCGTTGGTGTAGGAGTGAATCGTGTTCATCATGCCTTTGACGACACCAAAATTGTCGTTGAGCACCTTGGCCATTGGCGCCAGGCAGTTTGTGGTACATGAAGCATTGGAGACGATTCTGTGCTCCGGTTCGAGGTTGTGGTCATTGACCCCCAGGACAATTGTGATATCCTCGTTTTTGGCTGGAGCCGAAATCAACACCTTTCCAGCGCCGGCCTCTATATGGGACTCGGCTTGAGAGCGCTCGGTGAATAGTCCGGTAGATTCAAGCACAACCTCCACCCCATGGTCCTTCCAGGGAAGATTGGAAGGATCGCGCTCGCTAAGGATGCAAATTTCGTTCCCGTTGACGATGAGTCGGTTGCCTTCTGTCCGAATCTCGCCGTCAAAACGGCCATGGACAGAGTCGTACTTCAAAAGGTGAGCCAAGGTTGATGCATTGGTGAGATCGTTGATGGCCTTGATTTTTATTGCGCAATCGTCCAATGCGGCGCGAAAAACCAGACGTCCTATCCTGCCAAAACCATTGATGCCCACTGTGGTGGACCTCATAGGCCATACTTCCTCTGATTCCAGATCAAATTTATTTTCCGTTCCGTAATAAGTAATGAAATGGGCATTAATCGAGCAAGAGCAAAGGAGGGATCCATGTCCGTGGACAAGGTTTTTCACATCATTGACGAGAACGTCGATGCCTATGTCAATCAGCTAAAAGACTTCGTGCGCATTCCCAGCATCAGTGCCGGCGCCAGCGAAGACACTTCGGGAAATTTGGCGCAGGCAGCAGACTTTCTCGAGGAAAACCTTCAGCACCTGGGGTTCGAGGTCGATAAGATCCAGGTTGCCGCAGGCAGCAATCCATTGATAGTCGCTCGCAACGCCGAGCTGCGTCCCAACCGACCTACACTGCTCATCTACGGCCACTACGACGTCCAGGGTGTAGATAACCCGAGGACTGCCTGGGACTGTGACCCCTTTGCCGCCCTGGAAAAGGACGGATATTTGATCGGTCGCGGCGCCAGCGACAACAAGGGCCCCACCTTTGCGCACATCAAGGCAGTGGAATCCATCCTCGATTCGGGCTTTGAGCTTCCACTGAACGTCATCTTTCTGGTCGAGGGGGAAGAGGAGTGCGGCAGCCGGGCTTTGGGCCGGTTTATTTCCGACGGTGGGTTGGAGCCATTCAAACCAATTCTCTGTACGGCCATCTCGGATACAAGCATGTACGCTCCGGAACGCCCTTCCCTTACCGTCGGATTGCGCGGCATCGTTTCCGTAGAGGTGTCGATCAGCGGACCTCGCCAGGATGTCCACTCCGGGTTGTATGGAGGAATCGCCTGCAATCCGAACAACCTTCTGGTCCAGTCATTGTCCGCCCTGGAAGACCCACAAGGCCGGATTGCCATCCCTGGCTTCTACGACGATGTCGAGAATCTTTCAAGCAGGGAAAAATCCATCCTCGGCTCCCTGGAGGCAGACGAAAATTTCTACAGGGAGGCTCTGGGAGTACCCATTTTAAGCGGCGAGACTGGCTTCTCCATCCTCGAACGATTATGGACACGGCCCACCCTCGACATCAACTATCTGGGCGGAGGAAGCCCTCGCACCGTTATTCCGGCCAAAGCCACCGCGGTTTTGTCCTGCCGCCTGGTGCCGCGCCAGGACCCCTCGCGAATTGAGACCACGATAAGAGAGCTGGTCCGATCCCGCGTGCCCGAAGGAATTCAGGTCGAGTTCGGACTAGGCCATAAATCTCCACCCTATCTATTGGACCTTGACCATCCCCTGATCGAGCCAGCGCTCAATGCTATCCGCAGCGGATTTGAAATCGAACCCGTCTTGACTCGCGAGGGTGGATCCATTCCCATCGTTACCGAGATCGAAGCCCACAGCCGTGCGCCGGTTCTGCTCCTAGGAATGGGCCAAGCGACAGACAACTGGCACGGTCCCAACGAGCGCTTCTGCCTGCGGGATTTTCACCGCGGAATCCGCACCTCCGCGTCTCTCATGTACGAACTGTCGCAGCTCTGAAACTACTGCTGGAATCCGGGGAATCGGGGCCGTATGCGCCACTCCAACCTTCCCGGAATTTTCGAAAATTGATATAAAACACCAGTAAGGAGAGATTCATGCCCACCTTCAAACCAGTAGCGCTCACCGAGATCGGATGTGAAATTTTCGAGGCAGCTGGCTGCACTCCCGAACATACCCGAGAGTTGGTGGAACACCTGGTGGAATCGAGCCTTTTCGGGCACGACTCGCACGGAGTGCTCCGCTTCTATGAGTATATCCAGTGCTTCGAAAAGGGCACCTGGAATCCCCGGGGAACCCCGCGAATCGTGCAGGAAAGGCCCTGCACCGCCGTGGTGGACGGTGGCGGTGCCATGGGCCAGGTTGGAGGTGCCTTTGCCACTCGCCTGGCCATGAGAAAGGCTCGCGAACAAGGCATGGGGACCGTTACCCTGCGGAATTCCTGCCACCTGGGACGCTGCGGCGCCTATCCCCTGATGGCTGCGCGCGAGGGTATGATTGGTCTGGCATTCGTCAACGCCGGCCGCCTGGGTCGACAGGTCGCACCATACGGAGGAATCGATGGCAAGCTGAGCACCAATCCAATTGCCTTTGCCGCCCCGAGGCGCAACTCGGACCCAATCATGGTGGACATGGCCACCTCTGCCACGGCCGAAGGCAAGATAAGGATTACCAGCAATCGGAGTTTGCCCCTGAAAGAAGGTTGGGTAATCGATTCCAACGGCAGTCCGACTACCGATCCCCGGAAATTCACGGGTGATCCGGCCGGCGCCATCCTTCCCCTGGGGGGCGTAGCCGGGCACAAGGGCTACTGCCTGAGCTTCGTAGTCGAGTTGTTAGGAGGGGGCCTGAGCGGCCAGGGTTGTGCATCGGGAGAACATGTCATGAAGAGCAACGGTGTTTTGCTGACCGTATACGACATCGCACACTTCACAGACCTGGAGTCTTATTACGAAGATGTAGAGACCCTCGTCCGCCACATCCGCACCAGCCGCATAGACCCGGATATCGGAGAAATCCTTCTGCCCGGAGAGTTTGAATTCCGCAACGCTCGCAAGCGCAAGGTCGACGGCATTGAAATTGACGATACTACCTGGTCGAATATTTGCGCAACCGCCGAGACGAACCTGAGACTGGAAACCGATCGGTGGAATGAAATGGCCATATCCATTTGAGGGCCGTCCGTTCACGAGCCGTCTACCGAGGGGTCGATGATTTTCAACGGGGGATGGTTGCCGAGAAAGCCTGCCCATCCTTCCTGCCTGCACCCCCTGGAAGCACCGGTGTTTGGAACAAAGCAGCTGACAACCTTTTTCATTGTTCTCCCGCCAGCTTCTCTCGAAGAGCCGCGATGGTAGTTTCGAGCGCTTCCATCTCTTCTCCCGCCTCTGCCCAATCCCATCTTTGCAGGGAAGATCTGGCGCGCCGGAAATGGTCCTCCACCGCTGCGGCCATCTCCGCCACAGTCAGGGAGGAACTCCCCGAGTAGGAGGCAGACGCCGATCCTGTAACCATTTCGCCCAGAATGTCAGGTGCCAGGGCATCTCTTGCGAACAGAGCGGAAAGCGCCTCCTCAAAGCTGCCCCGCATGATTACCTGTCCCCCCAGTGCTACAATTACCTGCTTCAGTTCGGGAATGGCGGTATTGCGCACGGAGCGCACGGGAGGACGCCGCAGCTGTTCGAGCGGACTCTCAACTTCCATTCCCTGATACTCCGGCTCCTCCGGTTGCTGCCTGGCCTGCAAGTAAATCGGCTCCACGCACAGGAACGAGTGCTCTATGGGAATGACCAGGAGATTCCCTCTGATCACCTCCGACCCTCTTTGGCCCCACAGGGTGAGTTGGCTGGAAATCTCGGGTTGCTGGTCGATGCGGGCTTCGAGCTGCATCGGACCGAAAATCAACCGGTCCTTGGGCAACCTGTAGACCAGTAAATCTCCATAGTTATCCCCATCGCATCGGGCAGCCAACCAGCCTATCATATTGTCCTTCCGGGCGGGAGTAAATGGAACCATGAGCAAAAATTCTTCCCGTTCTTCCCGCGGCAGTTTGACGATAATGTAGTAGGGCTCGATCATCTGCGCCTGGCCGCTGTATATCTCGTTGGGAATCTCCCAGAGGTCCTCCTGGTTGTAAAAGAGCTGGACATCCTGCATGTGGTAGCTGCGGTAGAGCATGGCCTGAAACTTGAAAAGGTCCTTGGGATAGCGCAGGTGGGATCTCAGGTCTTCAGGCATCTCCTCCAACGGACGGAACAGGCCGGGAAAAATATCAGCATAGACCGCGATGATCGGATCGCTCGTGTCCACGCGGTAGAAATGCACGGAGCCATTATAGGAGTCGACCACCGCCTTTACCGAGTTGCGGATGTAGTTGATTCGGCCTCTTCCTTCCCGGGCAGAATAAGGATACATATCGGTGGTTGTATAGGCATCGAGAACCCAGTATAACCTTCCTTCTGAAACCACCAGGTAGGGATCGGAATCGTATTGGAGAAACGGGGCGATCGCCCTGATGCGGTCGCCCACCTGGCGCCGGAACATTATCCGGCTCTCACCAGTGATATAGTTGCTCAGGATAAGATTCAGGTCTTTAAATCGAACGGCAAAGGCCAGCCGCTTGAAAAGTCCGCCAAAAATCACCCCGCCCTCTCCCTGATAGGTAACGAACTTGTTCTCCTCTCCTTTTGGATAATCGAACTCCTGGGTGGTGGTTTTGACCACCACGTAGTCATGTGTTTGCTCCCCGTAATAAATTTCCGGACGGTCGATCTCCAAACCGGGCTCCCATATCGGCGGGATATCCTTCACCATCAAAGCCGGCAGCCCTTCCGGTGTCACCTGGTCAACCGGGCTCATGGCAATTCCGTAACCGTGGGTGTACTGAAGCCTCTCGTTGACCCAGTTGCGCGCTTGTGAGGGCAGCCGCTCCGTGACCATCTCACGCGCCGAAAGCATTACCTGACGGTATACTCCGTCTACGGTATAGCGGTCGACATCCACACCGGAAAAAACGTAATACGGTCGGATCTCCTGGACTTGCTGGTAGGTCTGGATAAGTGGACGTTCATCCCAGATCCGGACGTTGCGGATGGTCAGGGGATTGGCCTCGATGTCCTTCCAACTCAGGTCCTCCGCGCCTGCGAAGGGTTGTTCATCGATCCGGTCCAGCCCATATGCCCGCCGGGTAGCGTCGATATTGTACCGGATATAGGGCGCCTCCCGTGCAAGCTCGCTTGGCTGAACAAACAGCTTTTGCACCAGCGCAGCCGGGACCCATCCCAGCACAACCATGCCGCCCAGCAGCAGTGCTCCGCCCATGAGCGGCAGCCTTGTGCCCCTTTCCCGTAGGTTGACAAAGAACAAACCAGCAGCCCCTAAAAACAGAAGCACCAGCAGCCAGTAGACCCAGACCTGCACATTGACATCCACAAAGCCGGCACCAAAGGCGACGGACCCCTCCGAATACAACAATCCGTAAATCTTTAGTCGGTAAATCCAGGCAATTACCAGCAAGAACAAACCCCCCAGCGCGGATAGATGGGCCCGCGGCCAGGGGGACATTTCCATGCGCTCCTGGAACCTGATGCCACCACTTGCCAGGTATCTCAGGAATAAAAGCAGCCCGGTCAGGATCAGCCCTCCCAACAGGAAACTCGCCCCAAAACGGTACAGGGGAAGAGAAAAAACATAGAACCCAACATCCCGGGAAAAAATCGGATCCTCGATCCCAAAGGGCTGACTGTGTGTATAGCGCAGCAGCAGCGGCCACTTCCAGGATCCAATTGTGCCAAGGATCAGCACAATAACGGCCCCCACCACCCGGTAACCCGTGCGCAGGTGCCGCAAGGTCTCCATCGAGACCTCACTTTCTTTCCAGGGAGAATTCCCGGTCTGCCAGAGGCGCATGGAGAAACGCTCGGCTATCCACAAATTGATACCAACCAGCAATGCTGCCGGGATACCGAAAAGGAGAGCTGCAAAAAATCGCGCTCGCACCGTGCGCCAGAACACCGGCTGAAGATCCAGACTCTGGAACCAGAGCCAGTCCGTGTAGTACGAAGCAAGGAAACCGACACCTGCTACGGCAATAATTACAGATGTCAGTATCCGCAAACGACTCGGTCGGCGTTTCATGCCTTACCCTCAGGGATGATTTCCTTGACCATCAAAAATTGAAGCCAAGCCATGGTGGGTCTGCTTCCATTTTATCGCCAAATTATTTCTTCACAGCCTGTAGTTGGCGGGAACGTGTGGGAATCGAACCCACCCGGCGGCACTCTCGCGCCGCCGCAACGGATTTGAAGTCCGCGGCAACCACCAGGCACGCATCCGCTCCCCAATTTTTTCTGGTTTGCAGCGGCCGTGCCTTTGAACTGGCAAGCGGCCACTTATTCGCATTATGGTCAGGGAAAATCGAATGGAAGAAGCACCTGCGGTTTTCTACTCTTTGACCACCCAAAGTTTGACGGTAGCTGTTACTTCAGCATGCAGGCGAATACTGACGTTGAAAACTCCCAGGGACCGGATTGGCTCCTCGAGAAGTACCTGTCGACGATCGATCTCATAGCCCTTTTCAACCAGCAGATCAGCAATGTGTTGTGCCGTCACCGAGCCAAAGAGTCGATCTTCTTCCCCCACATGTACAACCGCTGTGAGGGAGTCCTTCTCCAGGTCCTGAGCCAGGGTCGTGTTCCTTCGCCGAGCCTTTTCAGCTGCGGCCTGGTGCTGTTTGCGTCTCGACTCGAAACGCGCCACGTTGGAATCTGTAGCAATCAGTGCCTGGCGCTGGGGAATCAGAAAGTTTCGCGCAAAACCATCGGCAACCTGAACAATTTCCCCGGCATTGCCTACCCGATCCACGTCCTCGGTCAGAATAATTTTCATAGTGGTACCTCCCAACTGAATGACTCAGGAGCCTCCCTTCAGTCCGGACTGTCTACCTGCCGTTTTCTTCGGCGGATGCAGATGAGGCACGTAATCCCCTCCAGTCGAACCAGGTATCCAGCAGCCCCAGGCCAGCTAGAAAAAGCGCTGCAATGCCCGATGCAAACAGCAAAACCAGGAAAAAGAGCATCTCTACCATCCAGAAAATGCGCAAGCGCCAGAAGTAATAGCGCACCAGGCCCACTCCCTGGACCGCATAGAGAATCAGCATGACGGTCACGAGGTTTACCGCAAAATCCTCCACCAGGCCCCTGCTCATCAATCCCAGGGCCAGTCCCGCCACAAGCACCCAGATCAGCTCTTCCCACAACCGCCACAAACGCAATGGGAGAGCAGCGGGCATACCGAGTGATATGCGGCCAGCTACCAACTGGCTTACCCGATAGGCCAGGACGATCGTGAACAATGCTGATACGAACTCAATGCCTGGCTGCAGCCGCAGTGCCAGGCTCGCCAGTTCTTGCAGAGAATAAACTTCGTTCTCCAACTGCCCAAGCCCGGTGTCCTGCAACTGCTGCACCAACCGCTCGATGGCGGCCTCGCGCGCCGTGATCTCGCGGCCGGTAATCAGAAGCCATAGGCCAAGGGCAGCGCCGGGAACAGCCGCGGCTCCGATGATTTGGCCGAAGCTTCTCCGACGCTCTACCTGAATCCCGGCGATAATCCCCATTATGGGTGCGCAGCCCACTCCCCCACTGACCAGGGAAGCAAGTAGCAATGAAAACAAGGCCGTCGGGAGCAACAGGCGTTGGGGGCCGTACCTGAGGCAGGCCAAAAGCGCGGCTGAAGCCAGGGCGATACTTGTCAGTAAAAGCATTCAGCAACAGGAATCTGCGGCTTCAGTTCGGTTAATCGGGGCCGCTTTGCTCCGGGATTCTGATTCCGGGCTCCGCCTAGCTGGCCGTACCCTCCGTCCGCTTCTGGCTATCTTCGCCTTCAGCCTCCCGGGCCTTTTTCCCATCATCAGCTTCCGGTTTATCCTTGCGGGATTCCCCGCGGGCCGTGCCACCGGACTCGGCGGCTGGAGATGGGGCACCTCTATACCTGCCGGTATCCCTATCCCGGGGGGACGACTCTTGAAAGACCGATCCTTCCGGAACCAGCTGTGGGACGCGCATGAATTCTCCTTTGACCCCGACGACCAGATGGCGCAGAACTCCTTCGTCGAGACCAAGTTGGTGTTCCAGCCCACTGAGAATGGATGGCTGCGCGGTGAACTGAAAAAGCACGTAATATCCCTGCTGGCGTTTCTTTAAACTTGCGGAAGAATAAGCCATCCGGCGCATTCCCCAGTGATCGATGTTGACCACCGTTGCCTTGTTCTCCACAAGGTAGCCCTCGTACTTTTCCACCATTGTGGCGAAATGATTGTCCCCGAACTGAGGATCCAGGATGCAGACAAGCTCGTAGTTCTTCATGGGATTTTCCAGTGCCTAAACGATTGAAATTGAAATTGCCATCTTCACACAAAAAGCGGGACCAGGACCAGGGAAACAACGGACATCAATTTGATGAGGATATTCATTGAAGGTCCCGTGGTATCCTTGAACGGGTCTCCAACGGTATCGCCCACCACCGCGGCCTTGTGGGGTTCGGATCCTTTTCCTCCCAGGTTGCCTTGCTCGATCCACTTCTTGGCATTGTCCCAGGCACCGCCACTATTGGCCATCAACAGCGCGAGTAGTACCCCGCTGATCGTAGCTCCCGCCAGCATGCCTCCCAAGGCCACCGGCCCCAATGAAAATCCGACGGCAACCGGAGCAACTACAGCCAGCAAACCAGGCAGAATCATTTCCTTTAATGCAGACGATGTGCATATCTCCACACACCGACGGGTGTCGGGCTTGCCTGACCCATCCATAATCCCTGAAATTTCCCTGAACTGACGCCGAACTTCCTCGACCATCTTGAAGGCAGCCCTGCCTACCGACTTCATGGTCAAGGCCCCCGCCAGGTAGGGAATGCCGGCTCCAATGAATAGCCCGATTACCACATTGGGAGTAGTTATGTCGATGACGATAGGCACGCCTCCTTGACCGACCATTACAGAGGTGGTGTACGCCGAAAACAGGGCCAGGGCGGTCAGAGCCGCCGACCCGATGGCGAATCCTTTGCCTATGGCTGCGGTTGTATTCCCCAGGGAATCCAATCCATCAGTAATTTTCCGGACTTCTTCGCCCAGACCCGACATCTCGGTAATCCCCCCGGCATTGTCGGCGATAGGTCCATAGGCATCCACTGACATCGTAATTCCCACCGTGGCAAGCATACCCACCGCCGCCACCCCGATCCCGTAGAGCCCGGCAAAGTGATGCGCCAGAAAGATTGCGCCGACGATGCCCAGGATCGGGAGCGCCGTGCTCTCCATTCCCACGGCGAAACCGGTGATAATATTTGTGGCCGACCCGGTTTTGGAGGCTTCGGCAATGGAGCGGACCGGCCTGCCACCAGTATAATATTCGGTCAGAAGCCCGATAATTATACCAGCCACCGCGCCGCACAGAACTGCCAGGAACGGGCCATTGGAAAGATTCAATATTCTCACCGCCTGATATGCCCCTAGCAACATGAGGGCGGCGGCCACAAAGGTGGCATATCTCAATGCAGCCCCCGGATCGCGATTTTGAAGGACTCGCACGGCCAGCACGCCAACAAGCGAAGCGACCAGGCCGATCATGATCACCATGACCGGGTATGCCATTGCCGCCAGGCGCGCCTGGCCAGTGTCGAGCTCGGGTGCCAATTTGCTCAGGAGGGCGGCAGATGCTGTTGCCGCTATGGCAATGCTGGCGATTACCGAGCCCACGTAGGATTCGAATATGTCGGCACCCATGCCGGCGACATCCCCAACATTGTCGCCCACATTGTCGGCTATGGTGGCCGGATTGCGCGGATCGTCCTCTGGAATCCCCGCTTCCACCTTTCCGACCAGGTCCCCTCCCACATCCGCAGTCTTGGTGAAGATGCCACCACCTACCCTGGCGAATAGTGCGATTGAACTGGCACCCATGGCAAAGCCGTTTATGGCCTTGGCGTTGCCGGCATGGTCCCATATTCCAAAAATCTGGGCGAGGGTGGCTACGCCCAGGAGGCCCAGACTCGCCACTGCCAATCCCATGACCGAACCGCCTGCAAAAGCCATGCTCAGCGCAGGACCCTGGCCCTTCTCAGCAGCTGCATGGGCGGTGCGCACATTTGCCCGCGTTGCGGCCTTCATTCCGACGAAACCTGCCAGAATCGAACAGCCGGCACCAGCCAGGAAGGCAAACGCTGTACGCTGGTCCACCATGGAGAACAACAAGACGAACACGACAGCAACAAAGGCCAGGAGGATCGAGTACTCCCGCCGCAGAAACGCCATGGCCCCTTCATGCACCGCGTCGGAGATCTCGATCATTTTTTCTGACCCGCCAGGCTGGCGCTTGATATATTGATAGATCAACAAGGCGAAGAACAAACCCGCCAGACCCATGTACGGCGCCATCGATGTCCAAGTTTGCATATGAGTTCCCTTTTTAAATCCCGGCCATTAAATTATCGAGTCTTCCTTTTGGCCATTAAATCGATTCATCGCTGATTCGATGCCTTCCCTCAGATATACGTCAACGGCCTCGCAACCAAGCCCTGCCAGTTTCTCTCGCTCCTCACCCGGTTCAAACGGGCTCAGCACGTAGTCAATGATGTTTTCACCAGGCGGGGGACAACCAATGCCGAGACGCAAACGCTCGACCTGGTCGGTTTGCAGATGCCTGAGCACGGAATACAGACCATTGTGGCCCCCGCTGCTGCCATTGCGGCGAAATCGCAACCGGCCGAAGTCCAGGTAAAAATCGTCCAGCACTATCAGGAAATCATGCGGTGCAATATCCGCCCGTCCCAACAAGGCGGCGACGGCTTCACCGCTCTTGTTCATGTAGGTCTGGGGCTTAACGAGCAACACTTCCTTCTCCGCAAGCTCGGTCGCGGCCAGTTCACAACGGGCCCCCGGGTCATTGAACCACTTGCCGCCAGCTTCCCTGGCCAGCTTGTTCACCACCACAAATCCTATGTTGTGCCTTGTCGCTTCATATCGCGGTCCGGGATTCCCCAGGCCGATGACAACCTGCAAAGCGCCTCCCATTTCGATGAGCTATTCCGCTTCCCCGTCTTCGGTCTCTTCGCCTTCACCAACTTCGGCTTCTCCTTCCTCAGCATCTTCCTCCTCCTCGGGGACGACCTCTTCAACCACTCTGGGAGCCAGCACGTTGAAGATGGTGTGGTCTGGATCCGATACAATGCGGTCCTCTCGCTCCAGCAGGTCTTTCACCTGCACACTATCCCCCACCTGGAGGTTGGTGATGTCCACGTCGATACTGCTAGGCATCTCGGCCACCACGCACTCCATGTCGATGGCCTGGATAGACTGCTGCAAACCGCCGCCGGCGCGGACGCCCTCCGGCGTACCCTGGGGAATAATCGGCACGCTTACCCGCAATCTTTCCTCCGGATCGATGCGAAGAAGATCGACATGGAGAATTTCTCCCCGAACCTTGTGGTACTGAATCTCCCGAACAATGGCGCGCTGGGGAACCCCATCCGCGAATTGAACCATGAAAATGGCATTCGAACCACCCTTGCTCAAAGCGCGTTCCAGGGAAAGTGTATCGGCCTTGAAGAGAAGAGGCTTCTGCTTGTGGCCATAGAGAACTCCGGGTAGCATGCCATCTTTCCGCCTCAACCTTCCGACCTGTTCCTTGCCCTGCTCGACACGCATCTGAACCGGCATGGTAACCTCTTCGCGCATCTTGATCTCGACTGAAATCTCTGCCATGTAATCCTTCCCTATAGATCAAAAGAGTCCGACAATATCAGCTTATGGCTGCCCGGCGAGGATTCGAACCTCGATAGACGGAACCAAAATCCGTTGTCCTGCCAGTTGAACGACCGGGCAACCTCAATAGCGGTTCTGTTGAATTGCATTCATTGTGGGCAGAAGGGCCGGCAAAGGAATGTTTGAAATCCCTTGCCTTGAATCTCCTGCCGAGCTTGGCACGCAACGGTCCGATCGTCGAAAATGCCGTATACTGTCGAACCACTCCCTGAAATGGAGCAGGCCAAGGCTCCGGCCACCCTGAGCTGGGAGCTCAGTTCCGCGACGATGGGATAGGCGCGTTCGACCACAGGTTGGAAATCGTTTTCCAGCAGGAGAACAAGGGACTCGTGGTCAACGCACCCGCCGCTAAGTGAAGCAATAAATTTAAGATAAGGCGACTCGAGTGTCAAGCCTGCTTTCACTTGCCGATATGCCCAGGCCGTGCTCACTTCTACCCCTGGATAGACGAGCAGGTAGGTTGTCTCGCCCTTCCACCTGAGAGGCTCAACTATTTCGCCTCGTCCGCGCATCAACGCAGTACCACCATCGACCAGAAATGGCACATCCGACCCCAGGCAGGCTGCCATTTCCCGCAGTGCATCCATACTGAAAGGCAACCGGTACAGGCGGTTCAATCCTCGCAGGGCCGCCGCGGCATCCGCGCTGCCTCCACCAAGGCCGGCCCCTGAAGGAATTATCTTTTCCAGATGGAGGTGCAATGGCCTGGGTGTCACTTGCAAGTGAGCATTGAACAGTTTCATGGCCTGGACAACGAGGTTGTCCGCGGCGACGGACAATCTGGGGTCGGTGCAAGTTA
This sequence comes from Candidatus Latescibacterota bacterium, assembly GCA_965208105.1. Taxonomy (GTDB): domain Bacteria; phylum Latescibacterota; class UBA2968; order UBA8231; family UBA8231. The sequence continues at coordinate 3,019,089 of OZ242318.1, read as the reverse complement.
GGCGGTTCTCATCACTCTTGCGGAAGTGCAGCGAGTCGGCCAGATCAATACTCTGTACGATACCGCAAATTTCGTGGAATCCATCCTTGCGCCGTTTCAGGACTTTCAGCCCCAGATTGATTTTAGCGTAGGCTTTCTCCACGATCAGGCCTTCTCCCACGCGCTCTTGACCTCTCACTATATTCATTCTATAATGGTTAATATCAGGAACTTAGGTGCCGTTTATCGAAGTAGCCTTTTGTAATTCCTTACCCACTGCAAGGCAGCCACAGGCACTCCGCCCAATCGCCAAACCATTTTCAGGTTGTCTCTCCCGACAACAGAAGAACAAGGCTCTATCCTTTGGCCATCAACGCTCTCATCAGGTCTCCAGCCTGCGCGATCCTTTTTGCCCTTGTTGCTTATTTTGCCGTGGCCGCCTGGTCTCAGAACAGCGCCGACGATGACTTCAAGCTTGCCCGCAACCTATATCGAGATGCCCGCGATTACGCCACCGCCGCCGAGTTGTTCACCGATTTCATACGCAGATACCCCGACAGCCAGCACATTGCCGATGCCCGGCTCATGCTGGCTCGCTCCCTTGGGAAAGGCGGCCGCTGTGATCTGGCCATCAATGCCTACCAGGATTTCTTCCAGGAACATCCCCAGCACCTGAGCTCTGCCGACGCTTATATGGAACGGGCGGCGTGCCTGAGCACACTGGGGCGGCACATGGAAGCTGCCCGCGCCTACGAAGAAGTGCAATTCCGCTTCAGCACCAGCAAATTTGCCCCCCAGATGTTGATCGAGGCGGCGGTCAATTATAGCCATGCAGAAGAGCTGGAACAAGCTGTGCGCGCCTACCACAAAGTCATCTCCGAGTACAAGGCCCACGGCCAAGTCCACGCGGCGCGCTTTGGCCTGGCCAAGCTCTTTTTTGCCATGGGAAAAGCGGAAAAAGCCCAGGAATTTCTTGCCCGGATAAGTGCAGCTGAACCAGTACCCCGCATCGCTCCCAGCGCCTTGCTCTTCGCCGGCCGCATCGACCTGTTTCTAGGCAGCCACGACCAGGCCCTGAGAAAGTTCGCAGATCTACACCGGCGCTTCGGTGCAGCGTCCCAGTCGGACAGCGCCTACCTTGATCAGGCCACCTTCTTTTACGAGCGGCACAACTTCCAGCAAGCCAGCGATGCTTTCGAGGCCGCCTACAGGCAAATTGAGGATGCGGGCCTCAAAATTCGCGCCCACCTGGGACTGGCGGACTCCCGGCTTCGAAACGGGCAGCCTCAACAGGCCGTCCTCCACTTCAATGCCCTGCTGAAGAAACTACCGGTGGGACATGCTCACCGGGCACAGGCACAGCTGGGGCTGGCCGTGGCCTGTGGGCAGACGGGAAAGTTCCCTCTCGCGGTCAGTCTCTTTCACGAGCTCATCCGGGCCCATTCTTCGGATCCCGAGGGAATAACCGCCCTGCGGGAGTTGGGCGCCCTCTACCAGCGCCGCAAGGACTATCCTCCAGCGATTGCCTGGTACCAACGCTATCTCCAGAAGGTTGACAGCGACGCGGACCGAGATCCTGTGATTCTTTCCCTGGCCAGAATTTACGGCGCATCCGGGTACTACCAGGATGCCATATCCGCCTACCGCGATTTGGCGGAGCGATCATCTGCTCTGGCGGCGACTGCCCGGTTCAATCTAGCTCAAGCCCACGAAAAAAATGACCAGCCTCGCCTGGCTCTGCGCGAGTATGTGAAATTCCTGGAGCAGTTCCCCTCCCATTCTCAGTCCCGAGCTGCACGCGAGCGCACTGAATTTCTGCGCGAGTTTACGGTCCTGGATCTCAAGGCCCTCAATCGTGCCTTGCACCAGGTATGGATCGACCAGCTCGGTGGCGCCCCGCGCCATAAGACTCAGATGAAGCTCGCCAAGATTCTCTACGACCACCATGACTTCGCAAATGCCGCCCGTGCTTTCGAAGCTTGCACTGCCACCGGCCGCGACAGTCTTTATCTCGCTGAAGCCCGGTACTATCTGGGAGAAAGCCTGCTCAGACTGGCACGTCAGCGCAAACTCGAAGGTCTGCCGGAAGCGACGGACTCGCTGCGCCAAGTGGCATTGCAGAAATACCGGCTCATTACAGAGGCTGATTCGGGGGAGTGGGCCCTGCGCGCTCAGATCCGTCTCGTCGAAGCCCAGGCTGCCAGGGCGCCCGACTCGTTGCGGCACCAGCTTCTCGAAAGTGGTTTTTCCGGCCTCCTCGAAAAGCACGCGGGAGCTGAAAGCCCTCACCTGGACAGGGCCCTGTTACACCTGGCCTCAGCGCGACGCCACCTTGGAAAGAGCGATTCGACCCAACTCGAGAGGGCAATTACAACCTACCGCCAGGTGGACCGGGAGAGTCCTCTCTATGCCGAAGCTCTTTTCGGCCTGGGGCTCTGCCATGGCAGCAGGGGCGAGCTCCAGGCTGCGGTCGACTTCCTCGAACGCGTCCTGCGCGACTACCCCGCCTTTTCCCATGCGGACCAAGTCCTCGATGAACTGGGGAAACTCCTGATCCGCCAGGACCGGCCAGGTGCCGCCCTTGCCCGATACCAGGAGCTGTTGTGGTCCCATCCTGCCTTTCCCCAGCGTCCCTCCGTTCAATTGCGAATCGCAGACATTCACTTCCAATTGGGCAATTACGCCAGCGCAATAGAGCTCTACCGCCAGCTGGCTCTCCAGGGACCCGGGGAAGACACCCGTGGATACATAAAACGGAGGCTCGCTCAAGCGCACCATCGCCGGGGTGAATATTCAGCAGCCCGGGAACTATACAACCAGATTCTGGCAGAGGACTCCCAAGAGGCGGCATTGGACAGCATCCTCTTCGACCAGGCCAAGCTGTTGGTCAAAGTGGGACGGCCTGAAGAGGCCATTCCCCAGTTGCTGCGAGTCAGGGACGAATTCTCCAACAGCCCCTTGGCCTCCGATGCGGCTCAAATGGCCGGGAATCTATATTTTGAACTAGGGCGCCTGGACAAGGCATATCAGACCTATCTGCCGATTTTGTCCGAAATCATGGATGCCCAGGTTCACGGCCAGAGCACTATTGCCCTTTTCAGGCTGGACCGCCTCGAAGAAGCCCGCAAAGCAGTCGCAGCCTTCTCCCGACGAAGTCCCAAAGATGCGGACTGGCTTCTGCGCTTTCAGCTCGAAGAGGGCCAACATCATCTGAGGAAAAAGAACTACAAAAAGGCCCTTAAATTCTTCCGACAACTCGAGAAGAAGGGAGGTGACTGGGCGGACGACGGGGCATACTACGCTGCCCTGGCCTTATGGGAGCAGAATCTGGCTTCTCCAAGTGAAGAGAGGGGTGTTCAGGCTCTCCAGGCCCAAAGTCTGTTTATCAAGAACTTTCCCCACAGTCCCTATTCTGCCGCCGTCCATCTGCGCCTGGCCAACTACCACCACGGTCTTCGCAACTATCTCGTAGCTGCCGGAGCCTATAAGCGCGTCCTGAAAGAGCATGTCGCGGCAGACCTCAAGGAAGAAGCTGTTTGGAATCTTCTGGATTGCTACATGAGGGTCTTCGAGTTCGAAGAGGCTCACCAGGCCGCTCTTCGCCTTCTGCGGGAATTCCCCCACCACCCCAAGGCGCGGGAGACGGAGTTGCAATTGGGGATTATCTTAAAGGACAAAGGTCAGTACGCCCAGGCCATCGCCCAATTGGAAAAAACTCTCGATTGGGCCAGAGGAAACGACGCTTCCGAGGCGCGATTCTACATTGCAGAGTCCTATCAGAACATGGGCGAGTACAGAAAGGCAATAGAGGCTTATTACCGCGTCAGCTTTCACGGAGCTGAGGGCTTCAGCCAGTGGATTTCCTCCGCCGATTTCAAGCGGGCTCAGTGCCATGAAGCCCTGAATGAGCTTTCAACTGCAATCAGCGTCTTCGAACGCATCGTCCGCCGAGAGGGGACCGACAGCCCACAAGGCCAGATGGCAGCGGACAGAATCGAAATTCTGCGCCAGCGCCTTTAAGCTGAAATCACCCGACCGCAACCGGGCATCAGATGCATCAGCTGGAGGCCGGCTCATGCCGATCCGGGCCTTAAGCAGCCCGTTGATAAAGTTGCCCTGCAGGCGAGGCCAGGTTATGTCGGTCGAAGGCAAGGCGTGCGGCCGAGGCGAATCGAGGGGATTCGGGGAGGGAGCGCAACGCCGTATTCGACCGCCAGGGCCAGCCGCAGCCCGGATGGACTTTTTCAAGGGGCTGTTAGTCCTCACAATCAGTTTTTATTTTCCTGGAGGCCGTGGAGATGTTCGTCAGCCAGGGCCGTCTTGCCCGCCGTCCGGAAAACCCCGAATTCTCCTCACTGTACCATGAGAAAAGATAAACGCCGTCTGCTCTTGCTCACCCAGGACCGGCGCCTGCTGGAGGACTCCAAGGCAGCTCTGGAAAACGAATCCCGGCATCTGGTCGAGGTACGCGATACCGGAATGTTAACGCCGATGCTGGACCGTGGCGCGGATCTTGTAATCATCGACCTGAGCTTACCCCTGAAAAGTCTGGAAGCGTGTGCCGTTGAATTGAATGCACACCGAAATTTGCCCGTGCTGGTTCTGTATGCTGCCTCGGCGGAAGATTGGCACCGGGTTTCCCCGGGCAATCCACTCGAGGAAATATTGGAAACCCCATTTGCTCCCGAGCTTATTCAAGACGCGGTAGAAAGATTGCTGGAGAGGGGGCGATTTCTCGGCGGCCAGGATTTCGTCGGCCGATCACCCCTTATTCAGGAACTTCGCGAGAGCATCCTTCAGATCGCAAGCGCGCCGATCACCGTACTTCTCATTGGAGAAAGTGGCGTTGGAAAAGATGCCGTCGCCTATGCCCTGCACCAATACAGTCAACGGCGAGACCGGCCTTTCAAGCCCATCAATTGCGCCGCCATTCCGGAAAACCTGCTGGAAAACGAACTTTTTGGTCATGAGAAGGGAGCTTTCACCGATGCCAAGGCCCAATACCGGGGAATTTTCGAGCAGGCGGACGGTGGCACGGTCTTCCTGGACGAGATCGGTGAAATGTCTCTCATGGCACAGGTGCGCCTCCTCCGGGTCCTGGAACAGAGGGAAGTTACCCGGATCGGGGGCCATAATCCCGTTTCCGTGGACATCCGGGTCATTGCCGCAACCAACAAGGACCTGCAACAAGCCGTCAGTCAGCGAGAGTTCCGCCTCGACCTCTACCACAGGCTCAAAGTCGTAGAACTCGAGATTCCCCCGTTGCGCCGGCGTCCGCAGGATATTCCCCAATTGATTCAGCATTTCCTCACCCAACTCAGTCCCGAAAAAGGACCGCGCTTCGAGGGGTTCTCCAGCAGTGCCATGGATCTCCTCCTGGAGTACGACTGGCCAGGCAACGTACGCGAACTTCGCAATCTCGTCGAGCACCTGATTTTCCTTGGACCTCGAGGCAAGGTGGAGCCGGGCGATCTGCTCTCTCACCTGGAAAAGCCTTCTGCAGTCCACCGCCAATTACCCGTGCCAACCAATAAGACGGTCGACCAATCGGAGCGCGAGCTCATATATTTCGCCCTCCTCGACCTGAAACGCGAGGTATCGGAATTGAGGCGCATTGTGGAAGAGCGGTCCCTGGCAGCAGCCCCGCCTCCCGCGGCGGAACCGATCTATCCCCTGGAGGACGCCGCCTTCGCTGCTGCTGAACCGGAAAAAGCGCCCCCAACTCCTTCCTCTGCGCTATCAGGACGCACCCTCAAGGACCTGGAGAAAGAAGCCATTGAACATGCGCTGGACCAGGTTGGCGGAAACCGCAAGCGCGCCGCGCAGGCACTGGGAATCGGGGTTCGCACCCTTTACCGCAAGCTGGATGAGTATGGGCTGAAGTGATGGGCTCCTTGAGAAAAATTTCGGGCCATGGCCGCCGGAGTTGCTTTGTTCCAGGTCTTCTTCCGGTGGGCGGTCCCCTCTTCACAGGGCTTGCTCTGGCAGCGTGGTTAAGCGCAGCTGCTGCCGAGAAGCCCGAATCGGAAGAACTGGACCATCTCCAAACACTCAACCGTGCCTTTTACGCCGCCTACCAGAAGGCCAGCCCGGCGGTAGCTATGATCACAACCAAAAATGGACGTTCAATTCGGCGGTGGGTTCCTTCCTTTCATCCTCCAATACCGCCGGAGTTGGAAAGGGGCCGTGGCCTGAGTTCAGGAACAATCGTCCGTTCCGACGGTTATATCCTCTGCAACTACCACGCCATCGCGGGAGCCGACTCTGTCCTTGTTACCATGTCTGACCGCCGCTCCTTCTCTGCCAAGGTGGCAGGCTACGACTCTCTGATCGACATTGCCCTGCTGAAGATTGAGGCAAAAAATCTACCCAGGGTAACTCTCGGCAACTCGGACCTGTTGGAGGTCGGCGACTGGGTTCTGGCCATCGGACATCCCCTGGGACTGGGCTCCACCCTGACCCATGGAATCGTCAGCGCCCTTGGACGGCAGGTTCAGGTCATCGACAGTGAATTCGGCATAGAGAGCTTTATTCAGACCAACGCGGTAATCAATCCCGGCAATTCGGGCGGCCCCCTGCTCAATCTGCGCGGTGAGGTGGTCGGAATCAACACCGCGATTTCCACGGGGACTGGATACTTTATCGGCTATGGCCATTCCGTTCCAATCAACCTGGCCCGTGAAGCCATGAACGATATCCTGGCCTATGGCCGGGTAGTGCACGGCTATATGGGCGTTGGAATGGAAGAAGTCACGCCGGAACTTATCGGAAGACACAACCTCAAATTGAATCATCCCCTCGGCGTCTATCTGAATGTCCAGCCCCATACTCCCGCCGAGCGGGGAGGCCTGCTCAGCGGCGATGTCCTTTTAAGTGTGGACGGCCAGACCGTGAACCACGCCAATCACGTCCAAACTCTGATTTACCACAAAGACCCCGGCGATATTATTGCACTGACAGTCCTCCGCGACGGTGCAGAGCAGCACCTCGAACTGACTTTGGGCGAGCGTGAGGAAGACCGGCTTCTGGCTCTGGGACGGGAGCGCATCTCTCAACTGGGGATCAAGGTGGAAGATCTTGGCATGGAGCGAGCTCGGGAGCTGGGATTCACCAAAGAAGTGGCTGCTGAACTCAACCTTGGGGAGTATGTAAATCCCGTTGCCGTCGTCGAAGTCAAGGCCGACAGCCCCGCTGACCGGGAGGGAATCCAGGTCAACGACGTGATTGCGGGAATTGACCACCAGCGAATCAAGTCCATCGAGCACCTGGTCCACTCCATATCCACTCTCGAAAGGGGCCGGGCAGCCCTGTTCTGGCTGTGGCGGCCGCGTGAGGGTATCGAGGTCAGGGTTTTTAGAGTCACAGAGTAATCAGGCTGAGCCAAAAAAACGGAAGACCCATGGATTTTGAATTTGAGCTTGGAAATGCCGATGCGCTGCTCATAATCGGCGATAGCGAACGCAATGTGGATCTCTACTACGCAACCAGCTTCCGGGCCCCGGATCCGTTCGTTTTTTTGTGGACGAATCAAGCCAAGATCGTGATGACCAGCGATCTCGAACTCGACCGTGCGAGGGCCCAGGCAAAGGTAGACCATGTCATTTCCAGATCGCAATACGAGAAGCGCCTGAACGCAAATGAAGAAGATCGGAGCGCAAAGGATCCGATCCTTCTTGAACTCCTGCGGGATTTCGGCCTGCAACGCCTTCTGGTTCCTCCTGATTTTCCCATCGAATTTGCAGATTTCCTGCGCCGGCTCAGCATCGAGCTGAAGGTAGTCCCTGCCCCTGTCTTTCCCCAGCGCCTGGTGAAGACCCCGGCAGAAATCGAATACATTCGCCAATCCATTCAGGCGGCCGAAAAGAGCATGGAGGCGGCAATCGCGGCGCTCCGCCAGGCTACCGTCGAAGATCGCGTGCTTCGTCTGGGAGGTGAAGTACTCACTTCGGAGCGCGTCCGGCGTTTGATCCACCAGGTCCTTCTCGAAGAGGACTGCCTCGGCCTGCACACCATTGTCGCCGGCGGGGAAAATGGCTGCGATCCACACCAGGAGGGCAGCGGCCCCCTGCGTCCCGACGAACCGATTGTCATCGACATTTTCCCCCGGAATAGTACCAACGGCTATTTCGGGGACCTTACCCGGACAGTGGTCAAAGGAGAAGCCCCGACCTCCGTTGTAGATCTGTACAACGCTGTCCATCGCGGCCAACAGTGGGCCCTGGGGCAAATCGGTGCAGGCGTCGACGGCCGCCAGATCCACCAGGGCATTCTCAAAATGTTCGAGGAAGCAGGGTACAAAACCGGCTCCCGGGAGGGACGCATGCAGGGCTTCTTCCACGGCACAGGGCATGGTCTTGGACTGGAGATCCACGAGCCACCCCGCATCAGCTCCAGGGGAGACAAGCTTGCAAGCGGGCAAGTAGTAACCGTCGAGCCTGGGCTCTACTATCCTGGCCTGGGTGGAGTCCGAATCGAAGATGTCGTTGTAGTGCGCGACAATGGTTGTGAAAACCTGACGACCTTTCCTCACTTTTTGGTGGTTTGATGCCCTCCTGCCGAGGACGGGCATTTTTCAACGTTTCTTCCAATTCAAAATCTGGTGTCCCCGGTTTTGCCGCCCCCGTCATCCCCTGACGGAATCTGATCCGATATTTACCGCCTCTGCCATGGATCCGGGACTCGGTCCCTGCCTGCTTGGGACTCGCTCTCTTCCACCCATTCTCCTCACCACAGGTCCGCCGTCGTTGATTTGCCAAAGACTGGCAATTTGAGCAGATTATGCTCTCCAGGGCCACGGACCAACCATCGTCAATTTGCAAGCCGGGCCCCTGCTGAATTTTTTACATGCATAGTTGCAGAACCAGGCCGATTAGTTAACTGGGAAGATCCGACCCCTCCAAATGGTGAAAACCATAATTTTACACGGTGAAAGACACTTCCGTGAAACGCTTTAAGTTCATCATAGGGTCCACGGTGATCGCACTTGGTTTGGCTTATCTTTTTGCCTCGGGGCTAAGCCAATCCACATCGACCCACATGACCTTGAGGGACCTTGCAAAGCGAGTGGTTGCAACCGACCTGGAGGGCAAGCGGATCCAGCTGGGCGGTTGCAAGGTAGTGCCTGGCTCGATTCGCTGGGATGAGTACCGCCATCGTCCCACTTTCACTGTTGAAGACAGCACTTACTCCCTTGAAATACGCTACGTCGGCAACGCCGTTCTGCCGGACACATTCAAAGACGAAGCTCAGGTAGTTCTCGAAGGCTATTATGATTCGGGCAGAAACTGCTTTGAAGCCCAGATTGTTTTTGCCAAATGCCCTTCCAAATATGAAGGGCAGAGCTACGAAGGCCACGTCCAGGCCATGAATGCGGATATCTGACCCCTCAGCATGGTAGATATCGGCTATTTCTCTCTTTGCCTCGCCCTTGTCGCCGCCGCCTACTCCATCGTGGCGTCCGCGGTCGGAGCCCGGCGTAAGCACCTGGCACTCATCCGCAGCGGCGAAAATTCATCCCTGGCAGTTTGCGGGCTCCTGACCGTCTCCGTCCTGGCCTTGTGGCACGCCCTCCTCGGACACGACTTCCAGGTCCAATACGTAGCCGAAAACAGCAATCGCGCCATGCCACTGCCCTACGTCGTGGCAGCACTTTGGGGAGGGCAGAATGGGTCTTTGTTGTTTTGGGGATGGTTGCTGTCCATTTACATCGCCGCCCTGGTCTTGATCAACCGCGGTCGATATCGCGTCCTGATGCCCTATGCCGTGGCCACTCTGGCTGCGACCAGCTTTTTCTTCATCCTGCTGAATCTCTTTGCGGCAGACCCCTTCAAGCGACTGCCATTGACTCCTGAAGACGGGCGCGGCTTGAATCCTCTGCTGCAACATCCCATCATGGCCATCCACCCCCCCATGCTCTACCTGGGAATGGTGGGAATGTCGGTGCCCTTTGCCTTTGCCATGGCGGCCCTTATTTCCCGCCAGTTGGACAACACCTGGGTCCGGGCTGCCCGGCGATGGATGCTGGTTTCGTGGACCTTCCTGGGCGCGGGTTTGCTGCTGGGCGGGAAATGGGCATATGTGGAATTGGGCTGGGGTGGATACTGGGGATGGGACCCGGTGGAAAATTCCTCGTTGATGCCCTGGTTGGTGAGCACGGCCTTTCTCCATTCCATCCTTGTCCAGGAACGCAAGGGCATGCTCAAGGTTTGGAACATGGTGCTGGTTATCCTGGTCTACAGCCTTTGCATCTTCGGCACCTTTCTGACCCGCAGTGGCATGGTTTCGTCGGTACATGCCTTTGCTCGCTCCAATATTGGGCCCTTTTTTGCCACCTTTCTCTGCATCCTCCTGGTTTTTTCTCTTTGCTTGCTCTACACCCGGCTCAAGGATCTCCGCGCCGAGAACCGCCTCGAGTCATTCGCATCGCGCGAAACGGCGTTTTTGCTCAACAACTGGGTCCTTCTGGGGATGTGCTTTGCAGTCTTCTGGGGGACCCTTTTCCCTCTGATCTCCGAGGCAATCACCAGTGAGCAGATCACCGTGGGGCCGCCCTTCTTCAATCAAGTAAATGTGCCTATCGGTCTCATCCTTCTCTTCCTTACAGGAGCCGGACCTCTCTTCGCCTGGCGCCACACTTCCACCAGGAACCTGAGGACCAACTTCTCCATTCCGGCCGCTTCAACTCTCTTCGCCGCCGTACTGTTGTGGTGGTTGGGAGTAAGAGATTTCTACGCGTTGGGCTCCCTTGCCCTCTGCACATTTGTGGTTATCTCACTAGGCCTCGAGTTCCACCGCGGCGCTCGGGCCCGCTCAAATAGTACGGGGGAAATCTATGTTCTTGCCCTGTATCGCCTGACCGTAAAAAGCCGGCGGCGCTACGGCGGCTACCTGGTCCACCTCGCCATTGTAATGCTTTTTGTCGGCTTCACCGGTAAAGCCTTCACTAAAGAAAAGGAATTTGTGCTGGAATCGGGTGAATCCATCCAGGTCGAAGACTATACCCTGACCTACGAACACCTGGTTCACAGCGAGGATGCCAACAAGATGGTCCATACCGCCTCTCTGGCCCTTTTCGGGGACGGGGAATTTCTGAGTACTCTTCTTCCGGAGAGACACTTTTACAAAAATGTGGATCAGGGTACAACAGAGGTCTCAATCCATTCCAGTCTCCGGGAAGATTTCTACCTGATCATGGTGGGTTGGTCTGAAGATGGAAGCGCCAAGTTCCAGGTCTACATCAATCCACTGGTAAACTGGGTCTGGGCAGGCGGCATTGTCTTTGTGTTGGGCTCTCTTTGGTCAGCGTGGCCCACAGCACGAGAACGCCGGCTTGCAGCCGTGGACCGGGTCTCGGTCCAAAGTCTATCACCTTAATCCGCCCGGGGAAGGGGTTGGAAGGCCATGCAACGCCTTTCTTTGCTGTCCATTCTTTCAGCCCTGCTTTTCGTGCCTGCAGGGGCAGCGACATCCGAAAAAACGAAGGAGGTCGCCCGGAACCTCGTCTGCCTCTGTGGCGACTGCAACCGCGAATCCCTGGCGACCTGCGTGTGCGGTTATGCCGCCTCCCAACGCGAAGGCATCAGCACAGCCCTGGATGCAGGCACGAAGCCCGAGGAGATCATCGCTGAATTCGTCGGCACCTACGGCTCGGTGGTATTGGCAATTCCACCTCGGAAGGGATACAACCTCCTGGCATGGATCGTTCCCATTGCTATCATGGTCATCGGTGGGCTGATCCTGCGCTCGGTGCTGCTTGGATGGCGGCGCGGCCAACGATCTTCTGCCCCGGACAAAGCCGATCCTCCGGTTCAGGCGGATGCTGGAACCGACGCTTACAAGGATCGCTTGCGCCGCGACCTGGACAACTTCGACCCCAGCTAGTTATGGAGTACCTCGTTCTTTTATTCAGCATTGGCCTGATGCTCGCCTTTGGAATATTTGTAGTCCATCCATTCATCGCCGCTGGCCGGCAGACCACTGAGCAATCCAGTTCATCCGTCCATGTCCAAGAGCTGGTTGAGCGTCAAGGTCAACTTTACGCCGCAATCAAAGAGCTTGAATTCGACAAGGCTCTGGGAAAGTTATCCACCGGGGACTTCGAAGACCTGCGCCGCGACCTTGAAAAAGAAGCCCTCTCGGTTATCAGGCGATTGGATCAAGCCCGGGATTCTTCCGGCACGAGGACCTTGAGGGAGTCGATCGAAGCTGATATCCTGGCCCTGAGACAGAACCGGTTAACGCCGCCGGAACGTTGCCCCAACTGCGCTGCCCCGAGCCGGGAGAAGGACCGTTTCTGTGCTAGTTGTGGAACTCGCCTTGGACAGCAGGCCAGTCCATGAAAGCTTGTCGACCACAACTCGCTGAAGTCCTTTGCGGCTTCCTTTTGAGCACAGCTGCAGCAGGCGCCGACACGGTCCGAGGCTATGTCGTCAATCCGATCACCGAAACTCCTGCTGGTGCAACCGAAGTAGCCTTCGTCGCCATCCAGGATGGCCAATGGAGCGAAATTCTGCGAAGACCAACGGACGATAGCGGACGCTTCGAGTTTACAGGTCCATTTATTTCTCCAGGGCTTCGCTTTGCCCTGGTGGCTTTTTACAAGGATGTTCCCCACCCTACTTCCGCACTCGAAGTGGGTGGACAAAAGGAGATCATAATAGAGGTGTACGAGACCACGGATTCGGACAACGACATCCGCATTCTGACCCACAATTTCTTCATTGACATCGAATCAGCAGTGATCAATGTCGCCCAGTTCCTTGAACTAGAAAACCGGGGAGAGCGTACATATGTGGGCCACGGCCAGGTTGGAGATGGACGCGTGACTGAATTATCGCTGCCCGCGGATGCCCTCAACCTGTCTGAAGGTATCATCCAGGCCGGCACCAACCGCTTTTTTGACGGCCGGCCTCTTACACCGGGAATCTCACAGATCGCTTTTTCCTATCAACTGGATCGACAGCAGCTCGACGAGGGATACCTGCACACCGTTCTCTATCCCACAGATGTTATCAACATTTTTTTGAAACCAAGCAATCTCCATCCAGCAGGCCCATTTGAGGATCTGGGGGAGGCTACCCTCCACGACATTCAGTACCGCCACCTGCAATTGCGCGATCTCCAGCCAAATCAAAACATCCTAATTCCATTTCCCTTACTCACCTCCTGGCGATGGGCCCTCAAATGGGCTTCCCTTGGCGCCTGCGTCCTGGTAGGAACTCTTGCCCTTTTCCTCGGTCGGCTTCCGGCCGCCACAGCTTCATCAGCTGCCTCCCTGGACCGTTCAGCCTTGCAAAACCGGCGCAGGAGGATCATCGAGGAACTGGCTCAGCTCGACGATACAGCAGGGATCGGCGATGCAGCCCGCCACCAGGCACAGCGAGACCAGCTCGTTGACCAGGCTCTGAATGTCTATGCCCTTCTGGACGAACGGGATGAGAACTGAAGCCATCAGGCTGAAGCGGGTCAGTAAACACTATGGCCCGGTCATGGCCTTGAACGGAATAGACCTCAGGCTGTGCCGGGGGAAGTTCCTCTTGCTCGCGGGATCGAATGGTGCCGGCAAGAGCACATTGCTGCGCCTCCTGGCCGGCATCTGCAAACCAACCGCCGGGCAAGTCCTCATCGATGGCGCCGATCCGGCGAGCACGCCTGCAACGCGTGCGAATATTGGCCTGCTAGCGCATAATTTCCTTCTTTACAATAACCTGAGTGCCCGAGAGAACCTTCTTTTTTTCGCCCGGCTCTATGATCTGCCAAATCGTCCCCACCGCGTTGACGCCGCTCTTTCCGAGACGGGTCTTCTGGAACGCCAGGATCAAAAGGTAAATACCTTTTCCCGGGGCATGAAACAGCGTCTGGCTCTGGCAAGGGCAACCATACACCAGCCCTCCATCCTCCTCCTGGACGAACCCTACACCGGCCTCGACTCTGGCGCCGCGGCGGTTCTTGAGAACCAACTCAGCACCTTCAAAAAACAGGGTCACACCTGCGTACTGGTAACCCACAGGGCAGATGCGGCGGTCCACTTGATGGATCATCTTGTAATTCTCCACCGTGGAAAACTTTGCCAGCAGGGCCCTTGGACCGGCAAAACAGCGGAGGATCTCCACTCCCACTTCCAGGAACACCTAGAAGACTATCCGTGAACTTCACCAACCAAATTCTGGGGATCTTGTGGAAAGACATATTGACTGAATGGCGCACCAAAGAACGCCTCTTTCCAATGGTGTTTTTCTTGTTCCTGACCTTGCTGGTTTTCAGCTTCTCGTTCAATTCGGACGGAACCCCGGTCAAGGAAATCGGTCCAGGAGTACTGTGGTCGTCCTTCGTATTTGCGGGCTTGCTCGGCCTGATTCATACCTTTGCTGCCGAACGGGAAGACAACTGCGTCGATGCGCTATTGCTGTCACCGGGAGACTACGGTGCTATCTATTTGGGCAAAATGCTGGGCAACCTTCTCTTCCTGTTAATCGTCGAACTCCTCAGTTTGCCTGTCTTTGCTCTGTTATTTAACCTCCGTGTCGGACTCTACCTGATTCCTCTATTGGGTGTTCTCTTCCTTGGAGCGGCCAGCCTTGCTTCGGTAGGAACCCTGTTCGCGGCAATGGCAGAGAACATGCGACTCAGGGAACAACTGCTGCCACTGCTACTATTGCCCATAGCATTGCCGGCACTGATTTCCTGCGTAAGAGCTACTGGCCTGATTTTTGAAAACAGTCCACCCCAAGAGTACTTGCCCTACCTTCAAATTCTCGGGGTATACGTGGTGGTATTTTCCGTTTTGTCGCTAATTTTGTTCGAGTATATTCTTGAAGAATAGACCGCACTAAAATCCTGGGAAATGGCAATGAGCTCCATATCCACATGGCTTCCCAACTTGCATGCCATATTGGTTTTCATCTGTATGGCAAGCCTCCTCTATGCCGTGTTCATCTACGTTCCCACCGAGCGGGAAATGGGCCTTGTCCAACGCATCTTCTATTTCCACGTGTCTGCGGCCTTTTCCGCCTTCCTGGGATTTCTTTTGGTCTTTGTCGGCAGTATTCAGTACCTGCGGACCAGGAAGGCCAAGTGGGACCATCTAGCCGTGAGTGGTGCCGAGTTGGGGGTGATATTCGCGCTTGTCGTCTTGATTACAGGTCCCATCTGGGCTCGCCCAATCTGGGGTACCTACTGGCGATGGGAACCACGTCTTACCTCCATGCTGATACTATTTGCGGTTTACGTGGCCTACCTGATGGTTCGTGAACTTGCACCCACCGACCGTGCGCAACGATTTGCCGCGGTCCTGGGCATATTGGCATTCGTCAACATACCCCTGGTTTACTACTCGGTCTACCTCTGGTCTCCCGACCAGCAGCTACACCCCAGGGACGTAAGCCTTTCATTTGAAATGCGGCTCGCCCGCTATCTGGGCTACCTGACTTTTTCCCTGCTTTTTCTTTACCTGGTTCAGCGTAGGTACGCAATTGAGAAGGCAGCAGAAAGACTTGCTCAGATAAAACGCAATCTGGACGGCCATCCAGATATTTCGCCGAGGTAATAGGGTGGATAATCTTTCTTATCTCTTCGCTGCCTACACTGCGACGTGGATTGTACTATTCGCCTATATTTTCCGCTTGCAATTCAGAGAAAAAAGCCTGCGGAAGAAAATAGAAGAATTGGAACAATTGCTGGAAAATGACCCCCCAAACACCGAATCCTGAACAGCCGGGTGAAAGCTATGGCTGCCCTCAATTTGCTGCCCTGGTTCGGGAGTTGTCGGAAGGAGGGCCGGTATGGAGGCACGGTGGCCCCTGGAGGCGGGCAAGTCGTTGGTTGTTTAACCGAGGCCGGGGGCTGCCGGTTACTTGTTGGGGAGGAATCGGGCCCGGGGGGAGCGCCTGTGGCCGTCGACAGCCGCCTGCCTGGACCCGTGGCCAAGGAGTCAGCCCCCGGGAAACTGCCTGTGAGGTGAACCTCGATGAGCCCAACCGGGATCAGACGAAGGCGGACCTCATGCCAGCAAATGAGGCCGAGGCCGGCCTGGTGGGAATGACGCTTCCTGCAAACAGTTTGACAGCCTGAGTTTGAAACTGGCAGGAGGACTTTGCTTGCGGAGGCCTTGCAATGTCATCCGAACCTGCCACATACCTTTTAGAATGTCGCTGCAGGCCATGCAATGCAGCGAGTGTTGCTCCATGCACTGAACCATCTGCGGCCCTAAATCATCATCCATATATGCGGACACATTCATTTCAAAACAATTACAATTCACACTCAATATCTCCCTGCCGGAATATGGCAGACCTAATTGAATATCGGCCGCAGGACAATCATTTCCACCGCACTCAATCTGGCAGCTCGAGTCCCATGGCTTGAATAATGTTCATCATCGCCGACCATTGTTGGTCGTTCATTGCGGAAACCAGAGCCACCAGGCCGGGGATATCGCGATTCTTTCCTACTTTGTAGCATAAGGCGAACATTCGGCGCCATTCTTCTTTCCTCAATGCCTCACAAATATCAGCATCGCCGAGGGCCTCCAAAACACCTGGATCAAGTGGCTTTCCCGTCGAGAGCAATCGTTGAAGCACTGGATCGCTGAGAGCAGTTTCCATCTTGAAAAACAGGTCTTTGGCTTTGATTGAGTCTGCCCTGGACTGGTAGGCCACAAGGAGAACTTTATCGGTGTTAAGCTCCAAAACCTCTGCCAGCTTCACCACCTTTTCATCCGAAGGTACTTTCTCTCCCTTTTCGATCTGACCCACGTAAGTATTCCAAACGCCGATCTTTTCCCCCAACTTTGCCTGACTTAAACCCACTTTTTTTCTTGCCTCTTTGACCATCTCAGCAAACTGCAATTGCATTATTTTTCCGCCTGCTCTGCCCATATGGGATGTGTAATTTAGCCCAAAAACAGCCAGGCGCAAGTGTAATCGCTTCGGACACTGGCTTGTGTATTTCTTCCGGCATTCAACCTTGCCCGGACCTAGCTATTCCACTTGACAATACACGACCTGGTGTGTAAATTATCCACGCGTGAATAGATTACTATGGGCTGGAGATACTTCACTACACCCACTGGAGAGTATGCGGATTTGCACATAATGGCCTTGAGTGTGGCGGTTCGCTGGGGGTGATAGATTGTTTTCAATACACCGCAGAATCCGAATTCCCCTTTTCGGGCTCTAAGGTTTTCAAAGCAATCCTTCCCACACCGTCTCGTTTGAGAATCTTGCTTGCGGTCTTTGAGATCACGCCATAGATGATCGCCACACTCTACCCTGAAAAGCAGCCCGTCGCCAAAGACGGGCTGCTTTTCAGTTTAAGATGCGGAAATTATTTCCCAGCATTTGGAGGAGCAGTGGCAGCTCCAGGAGCTGCCAACCAGGACTCAATGTAAATTCGGGGTCTCGCTCCGCCGGCCTTAAGCCAGCCTCCCTCCCTTCACCAGGGGAAATTCGACCTGGCTCGGCAGCTACTTCCCCAAGTCTGAACCACAACCCGTCACTATTTTAAAGCTTCTCCTCTCCATTCCCCTTCATTGTATAAATCTATGCACATATGCATGATAGCGTTCAGCAACTTGCACTTCGACTTCAGAATTTTTCGAGAAGCGACGGCATTGAATGCCGCCGGTCACCGTATTTCAATTGTCGCCGCAGCCTTCGACCAGGCACCGCTGCGGGGGTGGGAAAATTTCGAAATTCACTCGATCCCGGTGAATCTCTCAACCTCCCTGAAATTCTCCTACCCCGATTTCTGGCGACGCGCAAACCAACTCCTCGCCACCCTTGGGGCCGATGCCTACCATGCCCATGACCTGGATACGCTATGGCCGGCCGCGCGCGCGGCGAAACATTTCGATGCGCCATTGATCTACGACTCACACGAATTATGGACTGAGCAATCCTCACTGGTACACCGGCCCGGCATTCGAGCTTTTTGGGCTTGTATGGAGAGAATTCTGATCAGGAAGGTCGATCACACCATCACAGTCAGCCCCTCCATTGCCCATTCCCTTCAAGAACGATATAATCTCGACTGCGTTACCGTACTGCGGAATTTTCCTCCTTATAGACCTCCGGAAAAAAGCGATCGAATCCGATCGGAACTGAACTTGCCCCCGGAAACACCAATCGTACTGTACCAGGGAGGGTTCCTGACAGAAAACGGCTTGAGGGAGCAGATAGATGCAGCGGCAGGGCTCACTGGAGTGACGTTCGTGCTGATCGGCGGCGGTCCCTGCGAGGCCGCACTGAAAAAGCAGGTCGTCCAGGCAGGGCTCCAAGACAGGGTATACTTCATCCCCAGAGTCCCCTTTCAGGAACTGCATTCCTATACCTGCTCGGCTGACCTGGGACTGTGTGTGATCAAGAAGACAGGCAAAAGTTTTTTCTATTCCATACCCAACAAACTTTTTGAATATCTGATGGCCGGCCTGCCGGTCCTGGCCAGCAACTTCCCTGAAATGCAGGCCATAGTCGGCAAGGCTGGAGCTGGTGATGTGGTAGATCCCATGGATGTAGCTGCAATCAGGCGAAGCATTAGCCGCATCCTGGGAGATGAGTCCAAACTGAGGGCGTATTCCGAAGCAGCTCTGCGGGCGGCGCGGAGATACAACTGGGAACGAGAATCGGGAAAACTAATTCAACTCTACGCAACGCTGTGACAAGGGTTGGTTCATGGTACCTGATCCCCCTATTTCGCTCAGCGTGATCATCCCCACTTACGACGAACCTGAAAGATTGAGCGATACGCTCAAGAGTCTGGCAGATCAGGACTACCCCCACGAGGCCGTGGAGATTATCGTAGTGGACGATGCGTCCCCTGATCTGGAAGCAGACCGCCTTGCCCGTATCAAATCTCCCTTTCCTACAAACATAATTCGGCACCGGGTAAATCAGGGCCGCGCCAGGGCGCGAAATACGGGCCTGCGAACAGCCACCGGCGAGGTAGTGGTATTCCTCGATAGTGACATGACCGTAAGGAGGGACTTTTTAAGCACCCACGCCGCCATGCACCGAATCCAACCCAACACCGTCTGTATCGGCAATATCCGCTTCGGCACTCGAGTTCCATCCAACGCGTTGACCCGCTACATGGAAAACCGCGGGGTTCACCGGATCAAAAAAGGGCAGCCAGTGCCCTTCAAGTGCTTTGTAACCGGCAATGCCTCCTTGCGGCGCCGCCAACTGTTGCAGGCGGGCCTCTTCGACGAGGATTTCACTGCCTACGGCGGAGAAGACCTGGAGCTGGGGTACCGCCTTCATTTGCAGGGAGCTTCGTTCCAATTTGTCCCCAGTGCCCTGTCGTTTCACAACCACCTGAGGGCCTTTGAACAGACCTGCCAGCTGATGTACACCTATGGAGAGAAGTCTCTGCCATTATTGCTAAAGAAACATCCAGAACTGGCCAAACTGCTGAGGCTTGACTTCCTTCAAAAACCTCGATTTTCACCTGGCCGTCTCTTTCTCTCGACGATTCTCTCTCCCGCAGTTTGCCACCCGGTGCTTTATCTCACTCGACGGGGCATGGATCATTACGTCCCCGATCTTTTTTTCGACTACCTCTGGTGGTACAACCGCACCCGGGGCTTTATCGGGGTGAGCCAATAACCCAATCCGCGTTATTTCCCGCTTGCCATTCTCCATCAGGCTTCGGGTTTTCCATCGCCAACCTGATCAGCGCAATGCCATTTCCACAGCAGCCCCGACTCCGGCCAAATTTTCGCAAACACAGATCCCCGCATCGGCCATATTCTCCATCTTTTTTGCCGCCGTATCCCCATGTCCGGCAACGATGGCACCTGCATGCCCCATGCGCCGGCCTGGAGGCGCGGTGCGGCCGGCTATAAACCCGACGACCGGTTTGTTGAAGTTGCTCTTGATATATTCAGATGCTTCCTCTTCTGCCGAGCCGCCGATCTCGCCTATAATGACCACCGCCTCGGTGTCGATATCCTCTTTAAACAACTTGAGGGCGTCCACGAATCGAGTGCCGATAATTGGATCGCCGCCGATTCCGATGCAGGTAGACTGCCCGATATCTCGCGCGCTCAACTGGTCCACTACTTCGTACGTGAGAGTTCCGCTTCGGGAAATCACCCCTACCCTACCAGGCTTGTGAATAAATCCCGGCATTATTCCGATCTTGCATTTGCCCGGAGAAATGATACCCGGGCAATTTGGCCCGATGAGTCGGGCAGATCGAGCCCGCACATAGCTGTAAGCTCCTACCATATCCGCCGCAGGTATTCCCTCGGTAATGCATACAACCAGATCAAGCCCCGCATCAGCGGCCTCCATAATGGCATCGGCAGCAAATGCCTCCGGCACAAAAATTACAGAGGCATCGGCTCCAGTCGAAGCAACGGCAGCTGAAACAGTATTGAATATCGGAACCCCATCGAATGCCTGGCCGCCTTTGCCCGGTGTTACGCCCCCGACTACTTTCGTCCCGTACTCGATCATCTGCCGGGAATGAAAAGTGCCCTCCCTGCCTGTAATTCCCTGCACGACGACCTTTGTATTTGAATCGACGAGAATGCTCATTGGTTTTCCCTTGCCAAACCAGGTGGGCTTTCTATTGGCAGATAGCGTTCTTTCTCCGGCAGGCAGCCCGGAAATACTAGCAGTTGATGGAAGATATAATTTTTTCCGCGGCCCCTTCAAGGTCAGTGGCGACCAAAAAATTCAAGCCGGAACCCTTCAACATTTCGTGCGCTATGTCTGCGTTGGTACCCGCCAGACGCACCATGATTGGCACTTTGGCATCTAATTTCTCACATGCCAGGATTACTCCTTCAGCCACGCGGTCACAGCGAACTATACCCCCAAAGATATTGACGAATATCCCTCTTACGCTGGGGTCGGAAAGCAGAATCCGGATACCATTTTCCACCATTTCAGCGCTAGCTCCCCCTCCAACGTCCAAAAAGTTTGCAGGCCTGCCGCCCGCCAGCTTGATGAGGTCCATAGTGGCCATGGCCAGGCCTGCTCCGTTGACCATGCACCCGATATTGCCATCGAGCTTGACGTAATTCAGACCGAACCTGGCAGCTTCTACCTCAATCTTTTCTTCCTCGTCCAGATCCCGCAACCCGGCCAGGTCCTTATGGCGGAAAAGGGCATTGTCGTCAATGCTGATCTTGGCATCCAGGGCCACAATCCTGCCATCTTTGGAAAGTATCAGGGGATTCACCTCTACCAGAGAACAATCCGATTCCTGGTAAACTTTGTACAACCCGAGAATAACTTTGGCTGCCTGGCGAACCAGATGGCTTTCCAGGCCCAAACCAAAAGCCAGCCTGGCAGCCTGGAAGGGCAATAGCCCCGACCCCGGATCCACGGTCTCCCTGATGATGTCTGCGGATCTTTCGGCCGCCACCTTCTCGACCTCCACTCCGCCTTCACGGCTGGCCATAACCACCAGCTTGCTCAGAGATCTGTCCAGTGTAATCCCGATGTAGAACTCGCGCTCAATTTCGCTGGCAGCCTCGACCAGTACGCGATTGACCTTTTGCCCCTCGCCTCCAGTCTGGGCAGTGACCAATCTCATTCCGATGATTTCGCTTGCCACTCGCCCGGCGGCCCTTGGACCATCAGCCAACCTGATTCCGCCACCTTTGCCACGGCCGCCAGCATGAATCTGGGCTTTGACAACAACTGGACCGCCTATCTCCTCGGCGATTTTTTCGGCCTCATCGGCACTGCCGGCAACGCCTCCCGGAGGCACGGGAACCTGGTATGTCCGAAGAAGATCTTTGGCCTGAAATTCATGAATCTTCATGCACCATGCATTCCCTTCACAGGAGTATATCCTCCGGTTTTGCTGCTGTGTTCAGCAGGCAAATGGCTGAAAAATTTCGCGGACACAGGGCAGTGCTTGATAGTCCGGATTCCGCACTGCCATGAAACCACATATCCATGGGATGAAGCCAGGGCCAATAGAGGTCCCTGCCTCATGAAATCCGAGCCTCACTGCCGCAGCTGCAACCAGCCTTTGCGTCCTGGCTTGCGACGAAGTGCCAGCGCGTGCGAAAATATGGATTGGGGGAATGGCAACTCTGCCCGGCCGGGAAGAGGAATTCAGATCAAATCAAGGCTTCAGCCGGCAATTCGATACCCGTCATGAGCGAAATTCGGAAGCGTCAACCGCCCGACCCCAACTTGAGAAAGCCTCGGCTGCAGGGACTCTGGCTCAAACAAAAAAGCCTGCCCATCTCACACCAGCTGGAACAGGATATAGGCAGCAACACAGGCAACCGTCAGAGCGAGGCCATAGCAGAGAAACCCCAAAGGCAGACCAGTGTTTCTGAGCCCCAATTCATAAAGAGTAAAGCGCACCCGGTGGGCAGCGTGGCATAGGGGAAGGGCCACCAGTCCCAGGATATAGACTTTGACAAATGCGGAACCGACCAGAACCCGCATAGGCTCGTATGTCAGCACTTGTCCTTCAACCAGGCCGAGCGGAACCGCCAGTCCATGGACGAATATGTGAACGGGCACAAGCAGCGCGGCAATTACCCCACCCAGGGAAAACAAGCCCCACCAGAAAGGCTCCCTCCTATCCATTTCATACATGGTCGCCACCAAGGAGGTAAAACCCGATAATCGCCGAAACAGCAATCCAACCCACGAAGGCGCTGGCCGTCACCAGCGCCGGGGGAACCTTCCAACCTCCCACCCGCACAACCTGAATTCTACCCACGGCGCCAAACCAGGTAATGGAGTGATAGAGCGCGAAAATAAATGCAACCGCATAGAAAAGAACAAACCCCGGGCTGCGCAGCAATTCTTGAAAGCCGCCGTGTGCCTCGGGACCTCTGCTGAGAAGGAAAATTTCAAAGAGATAGAAAAGGAGAAAAAGGCCGATGATGGCACTGCTAATTTCCCTCATCATGAAAAGGAAGTACTTGAGATTTCGCAGCCACCAGGTCGGAGGTCTCGAAGGAACATGGAGCTTGTACTTGTAGTAACCCGGTTCGTACGGGCGCCTTTCAGGGTGACTGTTCATCTGTTTTTCCACGGCATGATGAATGATTTGAACCAGTTGGAAGTGACATCCACCTTGGAGCGCTGGATGGCCACTGCAGGGTCCACCTCCTTGGGACAGACTGCGGAACACTCACCCACAAAAGTGCAGTTCCATATCCCCTCTTCGCTGGCAATGACATCCTCCCGTTCCTCCCGGCCTTCATCCCTGGAATCGAGGTTGTAGCGGTAGGCCAGTGCCAGAGCGGCCGGACCGAGAAAGTCAGAGTCAGGGCCATAAACCGGGCAAGCCGAATAACACAAGGCGCAGTTGATGCACATGCTGAATTGCTTGAACTCGGCAAGCTGGTCCGGCGTCTGGAGATACTCGCCTTCTTCTACCGGCCTCTCCTCCTTGCGGATAATCCACGGTTTTACAGCTTGAATTTTTCCTAAAAAGTCGTCCAGTTCGACCACCAGGTCGCGGACGACAGAAAAATTGGAAAGCGGAGCCACCCGAATTTCATCGGGGAAATAATCACGCAGGAAGGTCGCGCACGTCAACTTCGGTTCACCATTGACCATCATTCCGCAACTGCCACAAACTCCCATCCGGCAGGACCAGCGGTAAGACAGCGTACCATCTATTTGGTCCTTGATGTAGTTAAGGGCATCGAGAACAACCCAGTCGTCGCGGAAAGGAACCTCGTATTCTTGCTCTGTGGGCTCCCCTCCTTGCTCCGGGGAGTAGCGGAACACCTTCAAAGTAACGTTTTTTTCACTCACGAGATGCCAACCATCAGGTTAGTATTTGCGCTCTTCAGGTTGCCAGCGGGTAATAGTGGCGGGAAGATACTCAATCCGCGGTTCACCTTCGGAGCGGTAGGCCAAAGAATGCTGCAAAAACCGTTGGTCGTCGCGGGCCTCGAAGTCCGATCGTGCGTGAGACCCTCTCGACTCCTGCCGTCTGAGTGCTGAGTGAGCGACTGCTTCTGCCACGTCCAGCATACAGCCAAGCTCCAGGGCTGAAGTAAGCTCCGTGTTGTATACTTCTGACCCGTCCTCGAGCATTACACGCCCATAGCGCTCGCGCAACGTGACCAGTTCTGCACAGGCTTCTTCAAGCCCTTCCTCTGTCCGGTAAATGCCTGCATCCCTCTCCATGGTATTTTGCAGGTCAGTGCGAATGGAAGAAATGCGCTCCTTCCCTTTGCCATGCGAGTTGAACCTTCCCCTCACCTCCTTCATTTCATTCCGGGCAAGCTGCTCCGGGATGGAACTTCTCCCCGCCTTCTGCTCCAAAGCGTGAAGGGCAGCGGCTTTGCCTGCACGAGCGCCGAATACCAGGCACTCTGAAAGAGAGTTTGAGCCCAGGCGGTTCGCTCCGTTGATACTGACACAAGCGGTCTCTCCGGCAGCATACAGTCCTTCGACAGGGGTTTTACCGCTGATGTCAGTATGCACCCCTCCCATCATGTAATGGACTACGGGTCGGACTGGTATGGGATGGTGAACAGGATCGATCCCGACGTAGTTCCTGGTTAGTTCGCGGACGAAGGGAATTCTGTCGTTTATGATCTTTTCCCCCAAATGGCGAAGGTCCAGATGAACATAGCTCCCATAGGGACCGGAAAAGACACGTCCGGCACGCTCTTCGTAGACAAAGGCACGAGAAACCATGTCCCGAGGACCCAGTTCCATTTTGGTAGGCAAGTATTCACTCAAATAGCGGTCCCCGGCGCTGTTAATCAAATACCCTCCCTCCCCACGGGATGCTTCGGTCATCAGAATGCCTGTCCCCGGCAAGCCAGTGGGGTGGTACTGTACGAATTCCATGTCTTTCAAAGGGCAACCAGCCCGGTAAGCCATGGACATGCCATCTCCGGTCTTGATCGCAGCATTGGTAGTGAAGGGAAAAATGCGTCCGCCGCCGCCGGTGCAAAGGATCACGGATTTGGCAGCAAGTGCATGAATTTCGCCAGAGCGCAGGTTCAGGCCTGCCGCACCGCAGACCTTGTCCTCGTCTACGAGCAGAGAAGTGACGTACCATTCATCGTAGCGCTTGATCTGTTCATGCTGCAAAGATGTTTGAAAAAGGGTATGCAGCATGTGGAAGCCGGTTTTGTCTGCAGCATAGAGAGTGCGCTTGACGGACATCCCTCCAAATGCCCGAACGCTCACCCGCCCATCGGCATCCCGGCTCCAGGGGCAGCCCCAGTGCTCCATCTGGACCAATTCGTCGCGCGCTTCAATTACAAATGCCTCTACAGTGTCTTGATCAGCCAGAAAGTCGCTGCCTTTGATCGTATCATATGCGTGAGAATCAAAGTTATCCTCGCCGCGCATGACCGCTGCAGCGCCTCCCTCTGCAGAAACAGTGTGACTTCGCATCGGGTAAACCTTTGAAACGACGCCGATGCTAAGGTCCTTGTGAGCCTGCGCTGCTGCAATGGCAGCACGTAGCCCTGCACCTCCACCGCCCAGAATCAGGATGTCATGTACAGGTCCGTCCATGAATTAATCCGGCAAAACCATATGGACGAGGTCGGGGTACGAGGTCAATCCGTGGTGCGGTAAACACTGACCCGTTTCCGGTGCCTTCCCCAGGTCTCGTACTTCACAGCTCCGTCAATAATTGAAAAAAGGGTGTCATCTCCACCTTTCCTGACATTTAGGCCAGGACGGATTTTGGTCCCGCGCTGTCTCACCAAGATGGTTCCCGCAGTGACCCTTTCTCCACCGAACCGCTTTACACCCAACCGCTTTGAATGGCTGTCGCGACCGTTTCTCGAGCTACCAACACCTTTCTTATGAGCCATGATTTTCCTCCTGCTTTGGAGTACTCGAGTCGGGAAGGATAATATCTTCTACCATCAACTCGGTGTAGTTTTGGCGGTGACCATTGCGGCGGCGATACTTTTTTCGGCGCCGCATCTTGTAGACTACGATTTTTTGAGCGCGGCCGTGTTCGACCACGGTGGCTTCAACCGAAGCGCCATCAATCAGGGGATTCCCAATTCTGACCTCGTCGTCCTGCGAAACCAGCATCACTTCCTTGAATTGGTGCCTGCTCCCCTGGTCCAATTCCAATTTAGGCACCCGGACACGCTTGCCCTTGACGACCTGGATTTGTTCACTGGAAATTTTAACCACGGCGTACACGATAGGGTCTCCTCATTCAAATTTTCACTCCTCATTCAAATTTTCACATAGAACGGTAAAAATAAGTTTCACCCTTCCTTCTGTCAAACCTTGAACTCTGCTGTTACATCCTGCTTGCGCTTGTTGGAAAAAAACCGGTACTCCTGGGGAGAAAGGCTGGGATCGGCTTCTACCTGCAGACGCGCCTTGGTAGCCTTGCGAATCGATTTCAGCCTTCCTTCCCTGTTTTCCATCAAATAATTGGCCACCTCTGGATGGACCTCAAGCACAAAGCGGCGTTCGCGGCAAATAGCATGGGAGCGCTGCAGCCAACGCTCGATTTCGGTTACGGTAGTGTCCGGACCTGTCACCCTGCCGGTGCCCTGGCATGTTGGACACGGCTCGCTATGCGTGTGCAGGAGATTGGGACGAACCCGCTGACGCGTCATCTCCACCAGGCCAAATTCGCTGATTTGGGGGCTGATCGAGATTTTGGCGCGGTCCTTTTTGACCTCCTCGGTCAGGAAATCCACTACCCTCCTGCGGTTCTTATCCTCATTCATGTCGATAAAATCCACAACGATAATTCCCCCAATGTCCCGCAGTCGAATCTGTCTTGCTATTTCACGGGCAGCTTCCAGGTTGGTATTTAAGTTGGTTGTCTCCTGGTTGTCGGATCCCACGTAACGCGCTGAGTTGACATCTATAAAAGTACCGGCCTCAGCATGGTCAAAGACCAGACTTCCTCCCTTGCGCATCCACAATATGCGACAGTTTGCCTTCTCGAGTTCCGCCTCAATTCCAAAGGCATCGAATACCGGACGCCGTTCGCGATAGAACTGCACCCTTTTTCGCAATTTGGGGGAAACTTTGCGCAGGTAGGTTACGATCTCATTAAACAGGTCCCTTTTGTCCACCACCACCCGGTCTATGTCATCGTTGAACAAATCACGGATTACACTTGACGTCATACCCAGTTCCTTGTGAAGCAAGGCTGGGGCATCCACCTTCTTTGAAAGCTTTACAATCCCCTCATGGGCCTTCACCAGGTTCTTCAAATCCCGCTTGAATTCCTTTTCAGACTTGCCCCGGCCTTCTGTGCGAACGATTACGGAATAACCCTTCGCCCGGATTCCGTTAACCAACTCCCGCAGGTGACGTCGCTCCTGCTGGCTGGAAATTTTGCGCGATACTCGCACCCAATCCCCTCCTGGGACCAGTACCAGGAAACGCCCGGCCAGTGAAATCTGGGTGCTGACTCTCGCACCTTTCGTGCCGATCGGCTCCTTGGTTATTTGCACGAGGACATTTTCTCCCCTTCTGATCATCTTTTGTATGGGGGGGCACTGGGCATAGTGGGAGCGCCGGCCGCTACGCGACCTGCCTCCGACTTCAAATTCTCCGATCTCGGTCCCAATCATGTCGCGGGCCTGGAGGAAGGTGGTTCGATCATGGCCGATCTCCACAAATGCTGCCTGCAACCCGGGCAGAACCGAGGCTACTTGCCCTTTGTAGACATTTCCTACCATGCGTTCGCTATCGGGCCGTTCTATCCATATCTCCGCAAGCGAGCCGTCTTCCATTATGGCAATGCGGGACTCATGAATACCTTCGTTTATAAATATTTCTGTTTTCATATCTGGTTTCGTTGAATGAATGCGATCCCAGCCTGGCTCTTCTTAGAGCCTTGCTGGTTCCGCTATGACAGTGTTTCAATCGATTTTCTGCTGCAACTGGGAGAAGCCATTTCGACTCCGGCCAGTTCAACCCTTCAGCACTTGCCTGTAGCGCTTCAGGTTCTGCAACAGATCAATTGCTTCTTCGAGCTGGGGATCCCGGTCAAGGCCGGTGCGAAGATGAGCTTCAGGTCCTTCCACCCTGAGAGAAATTTCTCGCTCTAGCGCTGCACGGATATACCCTTCGAGTTTGGGCGAGAATCCGCGAGCGAACTCCTGTTCAATGGCCTGTTCCAGGCGGTCAATGGAGTCCAGGACCAAGGCCCCCCAGCCCATCTCATCTGCTACCTTGCGCAATGTATCTATTTCTCTGCGCCCCGGGTCGCTGAATACCGAGCGCGGCACGGCCTCACCCAGGAAAACCCGGAATGACTCCATCATTGTTTCGTCAACCTCTGGCACAACCCCGGAAGAAACCAGGACAGAATCTACAGGCAAGTAGTCGACCACAAAGTCGAAGAGCAATCGCCTTTGCTCCAAATTCAGGGCGTAGGAAGGCGGATTATCCGGTCTGATCTCGACATCGGGCACAATCCCCCCACCCCCGAGGACTTTCCTCCCCTTGAGTGTATAAAAAATCCCATCCGTACGGGAACGAATATCTGCAGGAGAATCGGACCAGGTCTGCCCTTTCTTTGACCCGCCAACCAATTCCCCCAATGGAGTGCCGAGGATTTGCTCTGCCAACTCTTTCCCTACATCGAACCTGACCCGGATCTGTTCCGTTGCCCGTGAATGATCAGGCGCTCCCAGAAGAATGTCAATCAGGACATGGGAGGGCACCTCCAGTCCACCAACGGGCAATTTGATCAGAGACTTACGAGTTCCGGAAGCATTTTTTCTGTGGATACTGCGGCCACTCGGAGTATGGTAAAATGCGGTGGTCAATTTCAGCGCACTGCCCAGGGGCTCCTGAAGCTCGAAGATGGTCTGCACCGATCCTTTGCCGAAGGAAGTCGTGCCCAAAATTACACCTCGGTCATTGTCCTGTACAGCGCCGGCTACTATTTCCGAAGCGCTTGCGCTTCCACCGTCGATCAACACCACGAGGGGCAAATCCCTGACGATCGGCTTTCGCAGCGAGTATCTGGTTTCCTGGTGCCGACCTTCCTGCTCCCGAATTGAGACAATTGGGAGCCCTTTGGGCAGAAACAGGTCCACCACCTTCGTGGCCTGGGTCAACAATCCCCCCGGGTTTCCCCGCAAGTCCAGGATTACTCCTTTTATCCCCTTCTCTCTGAGGCTGACCAGCCCTGCTTCGACTTCCCTCGCCGTTTCATCTGAAAACCGGGTATGGCGCATGCTGACATATCCAATACCTGGCCGAACCTCCTCCGCGAGGATTACGCTGCGGATCTTGATTATCTCCCGCTTGATAACCACCGTGCGCGGGGCAGACCCGACTTTGTGAGCCACACTGATACTCACTTCACTGCCCGCCTCACCGCGAAGAGCATCTACTACCTCATCCAGAGAAAAGCCGTAGGTATCCCTTCCCTCTATGGCAACAATCAGGTCTCCCGGCAATAGGCCGGCACGCTGGGCTGGACTTCCGTCCATCGGGGAAGTAATGATTGGGTAATTGTCTTTTATGGTTACAGTGATTCCGAGGCCTGCAAATCTGCCCGCGGATTCCTGTTGAAGCCGAAGCAGCTCCTCCTCATTGTAGAGTTGACTATATGAATCGAGCTGGTCGAGGACTCCATGGATCGCCGCACGCATGATTTCATCATGGCTGAGGTCAGAGTAGTAGCTTTCCAGGATACGTGAATAAACTGCTCCGAAGCGCTCCCAACCAAGGTTGATTTCCTCATATGGGTCCGTTGCACTGGACCATGCGCATACCGGAATCAGGAACACCCCTGCCACGAACCGCCACGGCCTGAGGAAGCGCCGGACACCTGGATCTGCCGTGTTTGGCCGAAGAACGGTATTTGGAATCTTACTTCTGAAAGAGGTGGTCTCCATCAAAGACCCTTTACTTTCTCAGAGGGAACCTGGGCCATCGAGAAAAAAGTTCTGCTCGGATCTTTTTTTCCAGCTCCTCCGGCTTCCGGGTAGCATCTAGGAGGATGGAATTCTCCGGCCTTTCAGCGGCTAATTCCCGATAGCCCTGCCGGACCCGCTCATGGAACTCCGCGCCGACCTGCTCCAAACGGTCCAAATCCCCGCCGCGGTTTTTCATTCTCAGCTGGGCGATTTCTACGGGCAGGTCGAGGTAGATGGTGACATCCGGGGATAAATCGTCTGTGGCGAGTCTATTCACCTGCTCGACCAACTTCAGCTCCAAACCACGACCATAACCCTGGTATGCCAGACTGGAGGCTGCAAATCGGTCGCAAATGACCGGAGTTCCAGAACGAAGTGCAGGCCCGATCAACTCCTGTATATGCTGCGCCCTGCTGGCTGCATACAGGAACAACTCGGCTTTGGGATTGATTCCACCGACCTCGGGGTCCAGAACCAGGCGACGAATGCGTTCGGCGAGGAAAGTGCCCCCCGGCTCCCTGGTCTGTACGACAGAATAGCCCATTTCACCTTCGGTGTAATTGCTTAGAAGCCGGCACTGGGTCGTTGTACCGCTTCCGTCAATACCCTCGAATACGATGAACAAGGCCTGACGCAAAGGGGGGATTGCCAAACTTTTGAGAGAGAAAAGTGGAGCTAGGAACTTTGAGCAGAGGGACTGGCGCTGGATTTCAGTTTGTTGCGAATATGGGCGAGACGTGCGACAACCGTGAAATTTGTTGTTACTGCCAGGAACACCAATACCAGAACAAGTCCTTCGTGGCCGCATAAACCACCGATGCCAAGGGCTGAAATTCGCTCGGGGCGCTGCATGAATCCTACCTTGCAATTTTCCCCCAAACCCTCGGCGCGAGCCCTGACGTAGCTGACCATCAATGATCCCGACAAGGCAAAGAACAAAACCCCACTTACAAGCCATTCCTCCCTGGTGATCAAATAGGTCCCGATACCAAAATATACGAAAATCTCCGAATAGCGGTCCGTCGTTGAATCAAGCAAGGCCCCGAATTTGGTCTCCTTGCGGCCTTCCCTGGCGACCTGGCCATCCAACAAATCACAGAGGCCGGCCAGTAGCATAATCGCTGCCCCCAACTGAAGATGACCTTTGGCGAACGCGGCCGTGGCCACTAGGCTGAAAAGCAGACCTGCAAGGGTGAGCCAGTCAGGCCGGATGCCAAGGCGAATGAAGAGTTTAGCCAGTGGCCGCAGGGCAGATGTCAGCCACGATTTTAATAGCCTGTCGAGCACAAAATTTCCCCACTCTTAGGTCCACCGGGCGCGGAAGGCCCCAAATCAACTTATAAGAGTAGAATATAGACCAAAACTCCACCTCCCTGCAAGGGATATTTTTTCAAATTTATCCACAAATGGGACACCACAAATACCCACAAAAGCGGAGAACTCGGATCCGAAATTGCCTTCAAAAAACCCCGTATCTTATTTTAAATCAATAAATTAATGTGGATGCGCGCGATATCCGAGGACATGGCAACACCATAAACTTATCAACAGCCTTTCCAACATTGGTGTGGACAATTAATGGCCCTCGAACCACCAGGGCGTTGAAGACCGAGTAAATAAGCCAAACCCAATTCGTTTCACGTGGAACGCCAGGAATTACGGCATCCCAGTTGTGTTTCACGTGGAACATATCATTTGCCTATGCAAAATTCGGAGAAAATCTTATCCAGAAGATCCTCCCCAGGATCTCTTTCCCCCAACATCTCCCCCAGGAAATTTACCGCTTCTCGAATCTCAGCCGCGACGCATTCATCCAGATGCCGCCCTGCCAGCATTTCCCCGGCCATTTCTGCCCGCTCTACGGCACGCAGGAGACAGTCGCGATGTCTCTGCCGGGTAATGCCAACTCCTTCGACAAGGTGTGGCCGGGGAATTTTCTCCATGGCTCGTTTTCTCAATAGATTCAACCCCGTCCCCCGAAGGGCCGAAACATTGAGAAAGGAACACTTTTTGCGCCATGGACCTGGGACCTCCAACCTTCGTGGAAGGTCAAATTTATTTAAAACCGTCAGGCATGGTCTGCTCAGGGCAAGCTCCATGACCTGCCCATCCTCTTCCTGCCAATCACGCGATGCGTCCAGGATGGCCAGAACCAGGTCTGCATTTGCAATGCTTTCCCGAGTCCGCCGAATCCCTTCCTTTTCTACCAGACCTCCTCCCACTCTCAAGCCGGCCGTATCCAAGACCCTCACTGTCTCCCCTGCCCAAGTAGTGCGGCCTTCGACCAGATCTCTGGTCGTCCCCGGAATCGGGGTGACGATAGCCTTCTCTTCCCCCAGCAGGGAATTGAGCAGGGTAGATTTTCCCACGTTTGGCCGCCCCGCCAAAACAACCAACAGCCCGTCTTGCCGGCGACGGCTCCCCTCAAATGTATCAGATAGCTGCCTGCCTGATTCAATCGCCTTGTGGATTTCATCCAGGATCTGCTGCCTGCAAACTTCATCTACATCTTCATCGCTGAAATCCAGCCCGACCTCGAGAAGGGACAAGGATCTTATCAGGCGGGATTTCAGCTGCCTGACAAGATTTGAAAGCCGTCCCCGGGTATGTCCATAGGCATTTTCAAGATCAAATTTGTTTCCCGCCTGGATCAGGTCTACGACAGCCTCGGCTTGCAGCAGGTCAAGGCGGCCATTGAGAAATGCCCTTCGCGTAAACTCCCCCGGAGAGGCCGGCACCGCTCCATTGGCAACAGAAACCTGGACCAGGGTCTCCAGAACCAGGGAACTGCCATGGCAGCTGATTTCAATGGTATCCTCGCCGGTATACGAGTTTGGAGCCTTCAAGGCCCAGGCAAGCCCAGTGTCGATTTCCCTGTTCCCATCAACAACTCTGCCATACTCAATATGGCGGATACGCTCACCAAGAGGTGGGGTGGAGCGGAAAACCCTTCTCCCGATTTGGATGGCCCCAGGCCCGCTCAATCGCACGATTCCCAGGCCACCCTCCCCGCGGGAGGTGGAAATAGCCACGATGGTTTCTGACAAACTCAAGGAAGGTTGCTTTCGGAAGGAAAGAGTTCGGGTAAGGGCCTATAAGTAAGCGGAATCGATTTAAAGCGGACCTTCAAGACCCTTTAATGCGGTTGATCAAATATTGTTGCCCAATGCTCAACACGTTAAAAATCGTCCAGTAAAGAACCAGCCCCGATGAGATACTCCAGAAGATAAAAATCATGAAAACAGGCATTAAATATACCAAAAAAGCCTGTTTGGGATCTTTCATGGTCATTTTCTGCTGGACAAACATCGACCCCGCCATGAGAAGTGGAAGAACATGCAATTCAAATCCCCCGAAATCGATCACATCAGGCTGGGAAAGATCGTCTATCCATAGAACAAATGGCGCTTGACGAAGCTCGATCGTACTGCTGAAAACATTGTACAGGGCAAAAAAGATGGGCATCTGGAGCAGCATCGGAAGACACCCTCCGAGGGGGTTAACTCCTTCTTCCTTGTAGAGTTTCATCGTCTCCCGGCTGAGACGCTGGTTGTCATTTTTGTATTTCTCTCGCAGCGCGGCCATTTTTGGCTGTAGCTGCTGCATCTTGGCCATGGACTCATAGGATTTATGTGTTAATGGATATACCAAAATCTTGATCGCCACGGCTATAAGGATTATCACGACCCCGTAATTTGGAACATGCTTGTAGGAGGCGAGAAAAACGATCAAAAGCCCCTTGCTGATCTCTCGGATGATTGGAAAGCCGAGATCAAGGGCGCGCTCCAGGTCTGCATTGTAACTGGCGAGCTCGTCATAGGAAAGTGGGCCCAGGTACAAGAGATTGCGCCATCGTCCAGAAGTGCCGAGCCGAGCTCCCACCTTGTATGAATTGCCCTCTTCAGGGGAAAACTGGTCTTCTGCCTGAGCCTCGAGCTCCACCCGGAAGTAGCCGGAGTCTCGGGGGGCCAAGGCGACCAGAAAATATTGGTTCCGGATTGCCGCCCACTTCAGGGGGCCTTTGTCACTCCATGTCTTCGTTTCGTCACCGGATTCCAATTCCGTCCGTTCCTCATTCAAATATGCCATCAACCTCCTGGACATATTGGGTTGAACAAAGAGAAATGAGGAGGACCTCTCTTTGGCTTCGGTGCTGGCAATGCCTTTGTCCCAACTCAACCAGAGGTCTGTGTCTTCGTGAAAACCATGCAGGTATACCTCGAGCTCAATCCCGTAACTATCCCCTGAAAAGCTGAATTTCTTCTCAACTTTTCGTCCTCCTTCCAAAAAGCAACTGAAATTCAAGGCCGCCGTTTCTCCCGAATCCACCCATACTTGCTCCTGGCTGGGGACGAACTCGAAATCAGAAAGGTCCCAGGAAGATTCTTTGTAACCCAGAGAAAGAGAAAACCCTTGCCCTCCTGGAGGAACGAGCTCCACACTCTGACCTTCGGTTTTAAAATATTTCAACAATCGGGCAGAAACGATGTTTCCCCCCAGAGTCGAAAAGGTCAGCTCCTGGTGAGGGGTTTGTACGGTGACGCGCCGTGGAGTAAACGACCCCCTTTCAGAGGGACTCAAAAATGGATCTTTTTGAAATTTGTCGGAGGGCTGGACCTGTGAATCCGGGAGAGTTGTCGGAGCGGAATCAACGGCTTGCCTGGGTTCGGAGGAGGTTTCTTCCAAAGGAGTGGGTTTTGGGCCCATTCCCATCCACTCGTAATAGTAAGGGATTAACAGTAGAATCAGGCCGATGAGCAAAAAGGCCAGGAGCGTTCGCTTGTCCTCCATAAGTCCTCGAAGATCTTCTCAATAGCTGTAAATCCAGTCCGTTCTTCCGGCGGTAAATCCAGAAATCATGGGGATTTGAAAAGGTTGAACGCGGAAGGACCTGACCGAGTTTAGGCGGGGTCGTACCCCCCTCTACCTCCCCAGGGATGACAGCGCAGAAGTCGTTGAAACGCGCGGAGACTTCCCTTGAGCCAACCATATTTATTCAGCACATCGATGGTATATTGGGAGCAAGTCGGCAGAAACCGGCAGGATGGAGGAAGAAAGGGAGAGAAACAAAGGCGATAGAATTTGACAAGAAAAATCAGAAGGGTTTTCATCAACGGGAAAGTCCCTTGACATACCTGGAAATCAATACATTCAATTCTTCGCGCAATTCCCGATAAGAAGCTTCGATGGCCGCAGGTTGGGCGGCAATGACCACGCTGCCCTGGCGGAACTCGAGTTCGCGACAGATACTTCTCAGCCGCCGTTTCAAGCGGTTCCGCATCACAGCCGTTCCCAATTTTCTCCGCACGATAAAGACCACCCCTGACGCTTTACCTCCGGAGCGCAGCCATAGACGCACTCCCTTAACCCAACCCATAACTCACACAGCCAACCGCCTGCGTCCGCGGCGTCGACGTCGGTTGATAATTGGACGGCCACTGGGTGTGCGCATACGGCTGCGGAACCCATGCTTGTTGCGCCGCTTTTTGTTGCTTGGCTGAAAAGTTCGCTTCACAATTACACTTTCGATTGGCGAATGGTTCCTCGAACTTCGTTTCTCGTTTCCAATGTATTCAGGAATTGAAACAGGAACCACAGAATATAAGTGGAAAATCCTTACTGTCAATCTGTATAAGGCCCAACCGGTTTGCAGGCAAATATTTCTTGACCCTCGTGCTGTCATTTGATAGGTTAACTTGACCTTAACCCAACCCCCTCAGGAATGTCCCAGGATCACCAAGAACTGTGGGCTCAGTGTCTCTTGAGCATTGAGCGACGTGTCCGACCTCAGAGCTTCAATTCCTGGTTCCGTCCAACTAAAGCTTGGAGCTTTAGCGAAGAGAACCTGGTTATTGAGTGCCCCACCTCATACTCTGCAGAGTGGGTCGAGAGTAACTACCTGACCCTGATCAAGGAAGTGGTCCAGGAAGAAACCCATTTCAAACCGAAGATTTCCTTCGCGGTAGCGGAGGAAAATCACCCCCAATCACCAGCCTACCTTCCTCCGACAAGAAACCCTTCGGAACCGTTTTCACAGTCTTCTCGCCTGGACACCGAAGGGCAGGCCCACTTCGAGCATCCCCGCACCGAAGCGATCCATTCGCAGCAAGCTCATATGCCCTTGAACAACCGCTACACCTTTGAAACTTTTGTCGTCGGGGAGTTCAATCGCTTTGCTCATGCTGCGGCCTGGGCGGTTGCCAAGTCACCCGGAAAAACCCAGTTCAATCCATTGGTCATCTACGGAGGAGTAGGGCTGGGAAAAACCCACCTTCTACAGGCAATCGGCCACCATGTCCTGCAAGAAAGTACTACGCGTCAAGTCACCTATGTTCCCTCTGAAAAATTCATGAGCGATTTTATCGAGGCCATCAAAAATCGCACGACTGCCGAATTCCAGCGCCTTTACCGAAGTGCCGATCTCCTGTTGGTGGACGATATTCAATTTCTCCTTAGAGGTGAGCAGACCAGGAAGGAGTTCTTCCATACATTCAATGCCTTACACCAAAACGGCAAGCAAATCGCAATGACCTGCGATAGCCCGCCGAGGAAACTTGAAGGACTGGAAGAACGATTGATTTCGAGGTTTCAATGGGGGTTGGTGACAAATATCGACCCGCCCGACCTGGAGACTCGAATCGCCATCCTGAAGCAAAAAGCAGAAATCAACAATATTCATCTACCGGAAGACGTGGCCATCTTCTTAGGAAATTATATCAGCTCCAACATACGGGAACTGGAGGGAGCTTTGATACATTTGATGGCCTATTGCTCAGTGAACCAGTGCGAGCCGACGGTACAAACCGCCCAACAAATTGTCCAAGAACGGATTCAAATAGTAAAGTCTCCTTTAAATATCGAGACGATCCAGCAGCAGGTCGCCGAGCACTTTGACATGAGTTCGGAACAACTCATCAGTAGAACCAGGAAACAAAAGGTTGCCTTAGCCCGTCAAATTGCCATGTTCCTGGCCAAGCGCCTCACCCAGAACCCCCTCAAGATGATCGGCCGGCATTTTGGCAACCGGGACCATACAACTGTCATACACGCAATTCAAACCATTGAAGAGAAATGCCGAAAAGATCCTAGCATCGCCTCTGCCGTGGAGTCCCTCTCCCACTCAATCCGGCAGGAATTTTCCCGGTCTTGAGCACCTAAACCTGCCATTCTGGCAGCGCCAAGTTTTCCACAAATTAATCCACATCTCGGTTTTTCATCCCTGTGGATAAATTGTGGAGAAGTTGTAACACTGTCTCGTCCTCGTCCCCGCCACACAATCCACCCCCTTCCTCCACTTTATCCACATTTCAAATCCAATTCCACAAATAAGGTGAATTTACCCAACTATTTGTTTTTATTTAATATTTTGTGATCTCTATGTCTCGATGAACACATTATCCACATATGAACATCTGTACTAGGACGGCTAATTCCTTAAAGGAAAAACCTAGAATAGAAAAATCTAAAAATCGATGTGGACAAAGAGACAGGGTGGGCTGTACTGACTGTGGCCACAATGATACAAGTCCGATCAATGACCATTCCTGAGCACCTTGGAACCTCTGCTGGTTCATATGGCCAGGGAGATTAATGGGTGACCCAACGCCGGGACCTGGAGAAAGTTATAGCTGAACAGGTTCGAAGGCCTCTTCGATACTTGACCATACATCCCAATTACCAGATATTTTATATCTGAATATTATGCCTATTCTCCCTGCTTCCTTACCTCATTTTTTTCTCGTCGAATACTCAAATTTATGAAAATAACCATAGACCAGAATGAGTTGTGGCGCGGTGTCAACACCGTCTTTGATGTTGTGCCTTCCAGACCGGCTTTGCCGGTGCTATCCAACATCCTCCTTACCGCGGATCGCGATCAATTGACCCTTGCGGCCACCGACCTCGATCTATCGATCTCCACAAATGTTTCAGCCAAAGTGGAGAGGTCCGGAAGTACAGTCGTTCCTGCTCGGACCTTCGCTGAAATAGCCAGAGAATGGCCTGAAGCTCAATTGAGCATCGAGTCAGAGTCCGAGCGGCTTGTAATTTCCGGGACCCTGGGATCCTCGGATGATGGAACAGGCTCCTACAGCCTCTCCGGCATGCCTCCAGATGAGTTTCCAAAAATGGATACCTCTCTCGAGGGCTTGTCCATTGATGTGGATAATCTTCCCCAATTGGATTCCCGGGTTTTGGGAGAAATGGTCAACAAGACCATATTTGCAGTCTCCAAGGATGAAACCCGGCCCGTTTGCACTGGCGTGCTCTGGTGCATTGAAGAAAATGGCATGAATATGGTGGCCACAGATGGTTCGCGTTTGGCCTATTGCCATCGAAATCTGGACTTGAAGAGCCAAATGGACGGTCGGCAAGCCACGGAGGTTATTGTACCCCCCAAGTCCCTCGGCCATCTGGTCAAACTTTTTAATGGCCACGGCCAGTCCAGGTTGGTTCGGTGCATCTTTGGCGCCAGTCAGGTATTATTTGATTTGGGCGATACCTACCTGCTTTCGAGGCTCATCGAAGGACCTTATGTGAACTACAGGCAGGTCATTCCCGGTCAGAACAGCAAGAAGCTACAGGTAGCCAACGACCATTTGTTGCCTGCCGTGCGGCGTGTGTCCATTCTTTCCAATTCATACACCAGGCAGGTTCGCTTGCACCTGAAGGGCAACTCCATTGAGCTAACAGCCTCCAGCCAGGAGATCGGCGGCGAGGCGAGAGAGGTAATCCCTGCAATTTATGACGAGGAAGAGATTGAGGTGGGCTATAATGCCACCTATTTGATGGAAATCCTGCGCAAAATGGGTTCCCAGGAGGTAATATTCGACCTGAGTAATTCGGTTACAGCCGCCATCCTGCGTCCGGAACATCAAGAAGAGGGCGAAGATTATTTCTGCTTATTGATGCCGCTGAGACCAAGTGGCTGAGGCAAGCGGGCGCATTGAGAATCCGCGAGATTACCCTCCATCCCTTTAGAAATTTTGACCACATCCGCCTAAGCTTCGAATCAGACCGCACCCTGATCATTGGGGAGAATGGATGTGGAAAAAGCAATATACTGGAGGCAATTTCGTATCTTTCAATTGGAAAGTCCGTACGCGGGAATGCCGATCGCCAAGCCGTACCGCATCAAGGTCAATTTTTTGACATTTTCGGCCTTTGCCACGATGGTCGGCGCGACCAGCAAATGCGCATTTTCTATAACCGCCGAACTGGTAAGAAGTGCTTTTTGAATGACGCACCTCTGCCCCGGATGTCGGATGTTCTAGGCCTTTTTCACACGGTCCATTTCTCCCCAGAGGACGTATCGCTGGTTTTACGCTTCCCCGCTCGACGCCGGCGGAACCTCGATATCCTCCTTTCCCAGTCCAGCGCCACCTACTTGCACGACCTGCAGCAATTTCGCCGTGTATTGACGCAGAGGAACCACCTGCTGCGGGCAGGCAAAAGGGATGCGAGGCCGCCCGATGATTCCCTCCTGGATGTGTGGGATGAGCAACTGGGACATTTTGGCGCACGCCTGAGGGCAAGCCGATTACGGGCGTTGCAGCATTCAGCCGAGTCTTTCGTCGGGTATTATCAACGGTTCTCATCCAGGGAAGCTGTGGGCATTGAGTATTGTGGGTTCCGGTCCAGTGAAGAGAAAGAGCTGAAAGAAGAGCTGCTCGCCGAGCTGGCGAAAAAAAGGGCAATGGAACTAAGGCATGGCTACACATTGTGCGGCCCGCATCGTGACGACCTGGTTTTTACGCTGGCCGATCAGCCTGCCGATATCTATGCCTCCGAGGGTCAACTCAAGACGATCCTCGTTTCCTGGAAGATGGCAGAGGTCAAATTTCTGGAGCAACAAAGCGGGCACCAACCGGTTTTACTTCTGGATGATGTGTTCTCTGAGTTGGATGGCCGCCGCATCGCCAAACTTTTGGAGGTCCTGGATGAGTTCAACCAGGTCATCGTCACCACTTCGCAGGAGCTCGGAAGCCCAATGTGCGATGGATTCGAGGAGATCAAATTCCGGAATTGAATCCACCGCGGTGCAGCGGGCCTTTCCTCTGAACGAGCTTCTCGAATCGGTGGTCGAGGAGCTGGGGGTGGGGAATAAACTGGCTGAGTGCCATGCCAAACTCGTGTGGGGAGAGGTTGTGGGGCCGATATTAGCCCGGCAAGCCATTCCTTTGCGCGTAAGGAGCGGCCGCCTGGAAGTGGCCGTGGCTTCCGCGGTATGGCGCAATCAGCTGAGTTTTTTGCAGGAAGACATAATTAAGAAAATCAACAAATTAGTGGGGAAAGACGTCGTAAACGAGCTGGTTTTGTTAAACCAGAAGGTGTAGGAGAAGGAGCGCAGCAGATGTCAGAACCTGCCAGAGACTACGTCGATGAACAAAGGAAATCCGGTTCTGCGACCTCGAAATCGGTAGGCTATACCTCGGACACCATTCAGGTTCTCAAGGGGCTGGAGGGAGTGCGCAAGCGCCCGGCGATGTACATCGGCGATACCGGAGAGAACGGACTTCACGAATTGGTTAAGGAAATTGTCAACAACAGCGTTG
The DNA here is from genome assembly GCA_965208105.1 of Candidatus Latescibacterota bacterium. Classification (GTDB taxonomy): domain Bacteria; phylum Latescibacterota; class UBA2968; order UBA8231; family UBA8231. Next base: position 2,978,733 of record OZ242318.1, on the reverse strand, counting down.
ACGAAGCTATGGTGGGCAGGTGCTCGCTGATAGAGGTAACGATCAGACAGGGCGGCAGCATTTTCATCCAGGATAACGGGCACGGCATTCCAGTGGATTACCACGCGGGTGAGGGTAAATCCGGGCTGGAGGTCGTAATGACCATGCTACACGCGGGGGGGAAATTTGACAAGAAAGCCTACCAGGTTTCGGGAGGTCTTCACGGAGTAGGGGCATCAGTGGTTAACGCATTGTCCGAGTGGTGTGTCACAAGAGTTTGCCAACAGGGAAAGATCTACCAGCAGCGCTACGCCAGGGGGATACCGGAGGCCGATGTTGAAGAAGTGGGCAGCACCGAACAGACCGGCACCATTACGGAGTTCATGCCGGATCCAGGCATCTTTGAGACCGTAGAGTTCAGCTATGAAACCATATCCCACCGCCTGCGTGAACTCGCTTTTCTCAACAAGGGATTGGAAATCCGGGTAGAGGATGAGCGTTCCGGTTCAAGCCAGGTTTTTCTCTATAAAGGCGGGCTCGTCGAGTTTGTTCTCTTTCTCAACGAGGGTCGAACGGTGCTGCATCCGGAGCCCATCTACCTCCAGGGTGCGCGCAACGATGTGGAAATCGAGGTGGCCATGCAGTACAATGATGGCTATCAAGAGACACTGTTCACTTACGCCAACAATATCAAAACCACCGAGGGCGGTACTCACCTGGCCGGCTTGCGGGCAGCCCTGACCCGCACCATCAATTCCTATGCCACGCGCAACAATTTGCTGAAAAGTGCCAAGTTCGCCATTTCCGGTGAGGATGTTAGAGAGGGGCTTTCGGCGGTAATCAGCGTAAAGGTGCCCGAACCTCAGTTCGAGGGGCAAACCAAGACCAAGTTGGGAAACTCGGATGTGAAGGGTTTGGTTGAATCACTGACAGGCGAGGCTCTGAATAGCTATTTGGAGGAGAATCCGGTGGTCGCCGGTCGGATAATCGAAAAAGTTATCGAGGCAGGAAGGGCCCGCGAGGCTGCCCGCAAGGCACGGGAGTTGACTCGGCGCAAGGGGGTGCTGGATGGGGCATCTTTGCCGGGCAAGCTCGCGGACTGTTCGCTCAGGGATCCAGATCAGACAGAGATCTTCCTGGTAGAGGGCGACTCGGCGGGAGGCTCGGCCGCCCAGGCCCGCGACCAGAACTTCCAAGCCGTGCTGCCCATGTTTGGCAAGCCGCTGAATGTCGAAAAGGCGCGGATAGACCGGGTTTTGGGGAATGACAAGCTCCTGCCCCTGGTCAGCGTTTTGGGCATGGGCATAGGCGAAGATTACGATTTTGAGAAATTGCGCTACGGCAAGGTGATAATCATGGCTGACGCCGACGTAGACGGCAGCCATATACGCACCTTGCTCATGACGTTCTTCTTTCGCTACATGCGGGAAGTAATCGAGCGCGGACACCTTTACATCGCACAGCCGCCTCTTTTTCTGGTCAGAAAGGGCAAGCAGGAACGCTATGCTTTCGACGAGGTCGAGCGCGATGAGTACATCCGCGAACTAGGCGGCGATGACGGCAAGGGCCTCATGGTGCAACGCTACAAGGGGTTGGGTGAGATGAATCCCGAGCAGTTGTGGGAGACCACCATGGATCCGGAGCGCCGAACCCTGCTGCGCGTGACCCTGGAAAATTCAGTTGAAACCGAGCATATGTTCATTGTCCTGATGGGAGAACAAGTCGAGCCGCGCCGCAACTTTATCGAGAAACACGCTCTCGAGGTAAAAGACCTTGATATCTGAATTGCTCTTCCGGCTCACTGCCGGGCGAACGGGCAGCAAGTAAGGACAAGTCGCCAGAGAATGCTGGAAAACAGAGAATCCCGGGTCCTTCCGGTCAGAATTGAAGAGGAGCTCAAAACCTCATACCTCGAGTACGCCATGAGTTCCATCATGGCTCGCGCACTTCCCGATGTGCGCGATGGGCTCAAGCCATCTCAGCGGCGCATTCTGGTAGCCATGAACGATTTGAACCTGGCGCCAAACCGGGGCTACAGGAAATGTGCCAAAATCGCGGGTGATACATCGGGCAACTACCACCCGCACGGAGAGGCGATCGTCTATCCTACTCTCGTGCACATGGCTCAGAACTTTCGCATGCGCTATCCCCTGGTGGATGGGCAGGGGAATTTCGGTTCGATTGATGGCTACCCCCCTGCTGCCATGCGGTATACGGAGGCGAGGTTGGGTTGGCCCGCCACCGAGCTGCTTGCGGACATGGAAAAGGACACCGTCGATTTCCGCAATAACTATGACGAAACGCGCGTAGAACCTGAGATATTGCCAGCCAGATTTCCCAACCTTTTGTGCAATGGCGCGGTCGGGATTGCAGTTGGTATGGCGACAAAGATCCCGCCTCACAATATCGCGGAGGTGGCTGATGCCCTCGTTGCCCTGATCGACAATCCGGATATTTCCATTGGCGAGTTGCTGGAGTATATCAAGGCTCCGGATTTTCCAACGGGCGGGGTCATATATGGCATGGCCGGGGTTCAGCAGGCTTACCTTACGGGCCGCGGCTTGATCTACTTGCGAGCGAGGGTAGATGTCGAAACGTTTAAAAACGGCGATGAATGCCTCATTATCACCGAAATCCCGTTCCTGGTGGACAAGTCCTCCCTTCTGGAAAAGATGGCGGACCTCGTGCGCGATAAGACCATAGAGGGCATTTCCAATATTCGCGACGAGTCTGGCCGGAGAGGATTGCGCATTGTCGTAGAGATAAAGAGAGGTGCGCACGCAGAGGTGGTCCTCAACCAGCTGTATACGCACAGTATGTTGCAGACCACCTTCGGGGTGATGTTGCTGGCCCTGGTGGAGGGTCGTCCCAAGATCCTCAACCTCAGGGAGATGCTTCAATACTACCTCGACCACCGGCGCGATGTGGTGTTGCGGAGGACCCGCTTTGACCTGGAAAAGGCCCAGGCGCGCGCGCACATCCTCGAAGGATTGCGCGTTGCTCTGGGCAACATTGACGAAATTATCAAGATCATTCGCTCTGCAGCCAGCCCCCAGGAAGCAAAAGAAGAGCTCATGAAGGTCCGGTTTGAAATGAGCGAGGATGAGAATGCGAAACGCGAGGTCCAGTTGAGCGAGTTGCAGTGCCAAGCGATTCTGAGCATGCCGCTTCAGCGCCTGACCGCTCTCGAACAAGACAAGATCGAAAGTGAGTACAGGGACCTGATCAAGGAGATTGAACATCTGAATTCAGTCCTCAACAACCGCCAGATGCAGGTACAAATTTTCAAGGACGAGGTGGAGGACATCAGGGAGAGGTTCGGAGACGATCGCCGCACGGAAATCGTGTATTCGGCCGAAGAATTCGACCTTGAAGACCTGATCCAGAAAGAGGAGATGGTGGTAACCATCTCCCGGTCAGGGTATATCAAGCGCATGTCTCCCCGGGCCTACCGAGTACAGGGCCGGGGTGGTCGAGGGGTCACGGGAATGAAGACCAAGGAGGATGACTTCGTCGAGCACCTTTTCGTGGCATCGACCCACTCCTATATCATGTTCCTGGACTCCAGCGGCCGTTGCCATTGGCTGAAGGTCTACAGGATACCCGAGGGTGAGCGGATGGCCCGCGGCCGGCCTGCGGTCAATTTGCTGCAGCTAGGTCAGGACGAAAAGGTCGCGGCGGTTGTGCCAGTGCAGGATTTTTCCGAAGAAATGTATTTATTCACCGCAACTCAGAAGGGAATTGTAAAAAAGACCGTCCTTTCAGCATACAAGAACATCCGTCGAGACGGGATTCTCGCACTGAAAATCCAGGCGGATGATGCCTTGATCGGGGCAGCCATCACTGACGGCACTCACGACATTGTGTTGGCGACTCAGAGGGGAATGAGTGTGCGTTTTGCCGAAAGTGAGGTGCGTCCAATGGGACGGTCCTCCACCGGCGTAAAGGGAGTTACCCTCCACCGCGATGACAAGGTAGTGGACATGGTGGTAATCGAGAAAAACGCCTCCCTCCTCACCATTTGCGAAAATGGATACGGCAAACGTACGGATGCCGGAGAGTACTCCGCCATTCACCGAGGCGGTAAGGGGGTGATCGACATTAAGGCCACTGAACGGAACGGAGAGGTGGTGGCATGCCTGGAAGTTTCGGAGGAAGACGAGGTGATGATCGTAACGGCCAATGGGGTCGTGATCCGGGTGCCGGTGGCCGACATTTCGCTGATTGGCCGCAACACCCAGGGAGTTCGAGTGATCACCCTGGATGACGGCGATCAGGTCATCGGCATGACGCGTATGGTTCAGGGTGAACAGGGGGAAGATGAGGGGCTTGACAATGGGAAAGCAAACCCATAAGCTTATTCAGCTATTGAGGTATAGGCTCTACCAATGGAGGGTTAGACCTAATTGGTAAGGCAGCGGTCTTGAAAACCGCCGGGCACATGCCCTTGAGGGTTCGAGTCCCTCACCCTCCGCCATGTAATTTCCCTAACTTCTTGTTTAAATTTAGTTTGCAGCCGAAGGCAGGCTGCGGTTATCACTTATATTACCACGCTCGTGCGATTTAGCTGCTAGCTGGCGAAGTTCCCCACCGCTCTCAATCCCACAGGCTCGCATCGCCCTTTTCCTTTTTTCGAGGGTTGGTACAACACTCATTTGCCAGCACCCGGCCAAAGCCGTAGCGGGTAGGCCGGGACCGGGTCTTGCGGGCGTCACGGTAACGTGGGGTCCGAAGCGTAGACAGGGGTCATATGAGGTGCAGCAAGTCAGCCATCGCCAGGCGAGATGGCCGTACTCCGCCGGGGTCGAGGACTACATCCTCTATGAAAGGTAATCGTCGGAACCCAGGATGCCCGGATGGGTCCATCGTCCGGTCAACGATGAGGGTGGTGTGCAAGGGAGACCGGAGCACAGCATCGAGCCGAAACCGGGAGCCGGACTGAGGCCCACGGAGAAATCGGTGGAACTGCCACCGGAGCCTACCTGTGAGGGCGAAGCCGAATGGCTGAGCTACTCAACTGGAAGGAATGTCTGGAGATTTCAAGTCAAACCTGTCCAAAAACCGCGTAACTCTACCAGATGGCTGGGCGTGGCCAATATCCTCCATCAGTTTAGATTCCGGCTGAATGGACTTACAGGGGGTCTTTATGAATAAGGAAATTGAAGCGGAAAAGCCTATGTTGAGGAAGGCAATTGTATGCCACGCAGATATCTTGGGCTGGAGTGATCGAAGCCTAAATGCCATCAGTGATAGACGCGGGGAGGAATTTATCAGGGAAGCGTATTCTGCTATCAACAGCGCACACCGGTGGGTTCGGCAGGAAGAAATGAAGAAGATTTTCGGGCCGTTGCCACCATCCTATCAGGTACGGACTTTTACCGACAACTTGGTCATCTCGGAAGAGTTGCAGGCACCGGACTATGACGCAGGCGAACCCGAACTTGGATGGATCCTTTGGGTGATGAGAATGTATCAGGCACTTCTCACTAGCAAGGGGTTTCCCGTCCGCGGTGGTATAGCGGCAGGCCTTCACTACATGGACAACGACTTCGCATTTGGTGATGCCTTGGTCAAGGCTGTGCAAATGGAAAAGGCTGGCGGCCCACCACGGATTGTCCTCGCTTCGTCTGTCATGGAGTGGCTAAAACGGCAAGTTGGATTTTACACGGGGAGTATCGAAGAAACACCACACTACTGGAATCTTTTGCAGGATAATGATGACCGACTATTTCTTGATTACTTATCCCTTGCATTCAATGATTGGCCTAATGAGTCGATCTGGTATCAATTACTAGCTGATCACAAAAGGGTCGTAGAAGAGAGTCTCAAAGAAACCTTAACCGCGACCCGAGTACACGAGAAATATCGTTGGATGGCCGGATACCATAACTTCGTGTGTAATCGCTTCGTTGAACTAACAAAGGGCACGAATCACGAAGAGGAGTCCTCAGGAGTGTCGGATTTTCTAATCGAGAATGTCGGATTCCCCGAACCTCAAATTCTTCCACAGTCATTAAAGGAAACCGAGCTCCTGCAAAAGTAGATGACCTCCCTGGCAAAGCGATGGTTCCAACGGGTGAATGGGGTTAAATATTGATTTTGGATTTCATGGAATTTATCAATCAACCATCAGGGTCTAACCGACTCGGGGACTACCTTCTGAATAACTTCGAGGGAGCTTGGACTCACTTTCGGGCTGCCATCGCCTTCGTCAAGCTCTCGGGAACTCGGCATGTTAAGGAAAGGCTCGCGACCTTTTCCCGAGGTGCCCAGGTCGAGATTATAGCCGGTATTGATCACCGTGGTACGTCTTCAGAGGGACTACGGGATTTGCTAGATGCGCTTTCCCCGAACAACCGCGTAATTGTATTCCATAATCGCCTACCCTTGACGTTCCACCCGAAGGTCTATCTTTTCAAATCCGCTACGAACGCGGATGTGATCATCGGGTCGGGAAATCTTACAGAAGGCGGGTTATTCACCAACTACGAAGCCGGACTCCGCCTCTCATTGGATCTGGGGATCCCGGATCACGCAAAGGTCCTTCATGGGGTCGAGGAGATGTTAGATGGCTGGGCAGACCTTTCCACTGGTACCGCTCGTCAGCTTGACCATGGCCTGCTGGATCATCTGACAGCCATCGGCCTAATCCCCTTGGAATTGGTGGCCGCCAGGGACCCCGTCGACTCGGAGGAGGGCGAGGGCTCACCGTTAGGCAAGCTCGTTCCGTTCAAGGCCCGGACTGAAAACCGGGCTCCGCAAATCCTTAGACCTTCAGGTAAAGGGGAGTCCGTGGCAAGAGACGGCCTCACATGGACTCCTGAAACACCATCCACAGGCTATAGCCACACCGGTTTTGTGATGATCCTTCAGCGCACAGATGTTGGCGTGGGCCAGACTTCAGCCGGAACCTCAAAACGATCACCCGAGGTATTTATTCCCCTCCGCGCCCGAAACGCAAGCCCAGAATTCTGGAATTGGCCCGAAGGCTTCGTACCGGATCCACAGAGGGTCGGCAAATTTGATCGGCGGGATGTCCGAATGCTCCTAAGAGGAAAGTCAATCATGGTAAATATGATGACGTGGCCTGATAAACACGATTTTAGGTTGCGAAGCGAGGCACTTCGCAGTGCCGGAAGGATCGGCGACATTCTGTGGATGGAAAAAAGAGAGGGTCTGGCTAACCATGAGTATATTGTTGAGGTAATCCCCAAAGAGTCGAGCCAATACCCCTTCTGTCTCTCCCTGTGTACCGAGAATGTTCGCAATTCAAGAAAAAGGTACGGCTACTATTGAGGTTTCTTAAACCTTATAATCTGCTCCGAGGCGACTGCATTATTTCTAAAAATATCTCGGGATACAAGCATGTCCATAGACAGATCCTCCACCACCTGGAAATCAAGAGAGCGAGCAATTTCCTTTAGGTGGTTTGCTGTGCGGATCTGAATTGCCTGGCCGCCAGCCGTCGTACGGTTGTTCCCAATTACCAGGAACATTTCACCACCCGGCCGCAATAAAAGGAACATTTGCTGCAATACCTCACGCATGTCGAAAAAGTACTTGGACAAAAGCGCAGATAGGTTTTTCCTCCGAAATCCTGAAGGGCGTTCCTTGTTTAGGCGGTCAATTCGCTCAATCATAGTTCGGGTGTTTCGAGGGAGTAAGGTTCTTTTCTCCTCGTAAAACTCCCATTGCGCCGCGCGAATCCGGTCCGTCACCTCTCTGTTGCCGATCATAAGGGAATCCAGGGCTCGGTGATCCGCCCTTCGTAGCAGGCCGAGATAAACCAGGCTCAACCGGTCGGTATCGATATAGGGTAGTGCCGTCGCGTAGGGGGGGGAGGTGATTATTGCATCTACTTTGTCAACCAATTCCGGCAGCGCGCTCGTCGCTGAGCGTGCGTCCGCCTCTTGTACTTTGTGAGTTCCTACACCCTTTTTCCCTCGTTCAAGTAAAAACGCCAGGACAGTTCTTGTTGAGCGCCCGGCGGTATCGAGAAAGCGGTCAATTGTGTCGCCCGTTGAAGGTTCAAATTTTTCCCTTCGAATTCGCAAATCATCGGTTTTTTGCCAAGAGACGGCTCGCAGGATGTTGCTCAGGCAAATCCGGTAGAAGTTCCGAATTGGCATGGTGGGCAGTCGGCTAATCGCGGATTCGATACAGTTAAGCTCGTTGAGAGTCTGGGGAGGAAACCAACGTTGAAGATATTCCCGATCTTGATCAGGCAGAGAGAGATAACGTAGGGGGTCTTCGTGTGCCGAATGTTTTCCACTGAGTGCCTCAGTGATTTCACCGTAGGCAGTTGCAAGGGCCTCGGGATGGAAGGTGAGAGCTTGACACTTGACATCGCTTACGAACACTGAAAGGGGGTTCATGTCGAGCCCGTAGCATTTTCGACCGGACAGTCTTGCTTCGACTAGTGTGGTACCGCTACCGCACATGGGATCAAGGACAACAGCATCCTTTGGTAGCTTTGCAATATTCATGAACGCTCGGACAAGTTGGGGGAAAAATTTGCCCCTGTATTCGTGCAAACCGTGGGTGGCATAGCGAAGACATCGCTTATTTGGTAGTCTCGAAGGTATCAGCCTTCTTACGGTCTCCCGAAGTTCGCCAATGGCCATGCCGTTGGAAGCAATTCCCAAGGTCGCTTCGACCCGAAGTTGGGTGGTTAGTCCCCTACAACCATTGCCAACTGAGTGCCAGTAGGCAAGTCTCTCTCGTAGGATGGCAGCGTCGCTCGATGATGGGATGGAAAAAGCAGTTGCGGTTGCCTGACTCCCATTGATCGGGGCAACGGGGCCATCCGTCAAAGCGTGCAACTCTTGAAGCGCTAGCCGGCGCTCAAACGGCTGGATGTACTCTTTGATCTGGCAGGCAAGTTCGCTCATATCTATTCCTTTTGAAGAATCAGGATACTCTCCGTTTTGATCCTCCCTATCTTGGGGTTGAACGCCTTCTTGGTGGGCGCAATTGTTCGTTTGATTCGTGCGACCTCCTTAAATCCAGCGCCGGAACCGGTCTCGGAAAGTATGGACGCGTTGTCGATTAGTTCACCGTTTATGGTAGAATCACCGATGACGAAACAGGCATGGCGGCGGGTTCGAAGGCGGTGTCTCAACCAGTGGAAAACCTTTCGAAACTCGTTGCGGAATGTCTCCGGAGTCGCCCGATTTCGACCCTTTGCACTGTATTTGCGGTGACTGCCAATCTCCACCTTCTTTAACAGTTCTGGATCATACCCGAGCCAAATGAGGCGTGTGCGATGGTAGAGATGATAGCTATAAGCGTTGGGATATGGCGGCGAGGTCACAACAAGGTCAAATGGCTCAGTAATTGGGGCGTCCAAGAGGTTGGCATCATGAACGGTGCAGGAAAATTGACGATTGATTAAGGCGCTCATCTCTTTTGCGGCTTGAACGGAAGAAGAAAGCTGTGCCAGATATCGTTGCACCGTATCCCCAGGTGCCAACCCCTTATTCCGGCGGACGTATCGAGTGTCGGAATCTTGGTTTGAAACTGAGACGATGATTGCGGAAAGGACAACTGCACAGAACTGTTTGGAGGCGGGGGTGTTCAGTCGATCAATCAGATCACCCAGTTCGGCCAGTTCTTCAACTACGTGGGGGGTAAACCAGAATTCGCAAACACTGGGCGATGGTCTCCAGCCGAGAGACCGGAACGGTTTCTCTTTATGGAAAAGGTCTCCAACTGGTGGACACACTTTTTGCCAAAGTTGCTCGCAGGCCGTTATGTGAGTCGCCAATTGCTGAAAATCAACCCTGGTAAGGGAGGTTGTCTTCGCCCGGCTGATCAAAACGGCAAGGGGATTCGCATCTATGCCGATGGCATTTCGATTAAGTCTTAGGGTTTCAAGAAGGGTGGTGCCGCTTCCACAGAAAATGTCAGCGATGGTTTCACCTGGGGACGACAATTCCTCAATTAGGGAGCTGGGAATCTGAGGTATAAATTTCGCAGGGTAGGGATGAAGATTGTGGGTGAGATATCCGGTGTTAGAGTTGGGAAAATCCCATGGAATTTCCATGAGGCGTGGAATGGCACCAATTTTTCCTGGCGACACCGATACTTGATCGGGTAGGACCTTACATGTAGCCATGATGTATTCCGACGGCAAATTACCTCTGTAACCAGAGAGAGAAATTCAACAAAATGGTTTGCAGTTTTAAGGAAGGCGGACGAGAGTTCATTGTCAAGAATAAACACCGAAGCAAATTTAACAAGATTGATTTGGGAATTTTGACGGTTTCCTTGGGTGAATTCGAAGCCTCTGCGGAAGCATTTCAGATCCGCGTCGGGGGGCGGGAACCTCCTGGCTCTGATCGGTGGGAGGATGATCCCCCTGGGGTCTGCAGGTTATGACCAGGAGTTCGAAGTCAGGATCGGTGTGCCTGAGTCGTTCAGGGAATATGGATTGAGGTGTCGGCTGGGGAACTACGAGGTTTCCGGCGAGGGCATCCCGCCACCGTGAGGTGTGAAAGGGATCGCGCAAGGCTGGCCGAATCCCTGTCTCACGGGTCGAGTCCCAGTTCGCGAGCGAGTGCTTCAAGTTCGCCAAGGTTGCGAAGGACAATCGTTTTGGCGCATTCGAGGCAGTAGTGATCCCAACTCCTCCCGTTGCGAACCTTGAGTCGCTTTTCACCTCGTTTGATGCGGTGCCGGATATTGCCTTGGCAGTTGTGAGCTTGCTTAGCTTCGTCCATCTTGGCTCGGATTAGAAGGGATCTAATTCGCGGCACCTAAGACCTCCTGTACTGCGCGGGCGACGATACCCGCAAAATCCCGTTCGATCTGGTCCAGCTCCGTCCGGGTGAACTCGCCACGCTCCCTTGACTGCCGGCCAACGGCAGCGTTCACCTGCCGGTCAATGGCAGCCTTCAGGACGACAAAATTGGTTCTGCCAAGGCGCTGATTGTCCAGATTCGTACCCCCCGGTCTGACTCCGCGCTCCTGGAGAATTCGTCCGGTTTCTGTGCGCACGCGCATGTCGAGGCTGCTGCGCATGGCCTGACGTTGCCGGACGCGGGTCACTGGAACAGGCTCAAGCTCCTCGTAAGCCTGCTTCACTTGGTCTGAAGAGTAGCCCTTCTCTAGAAGGATCTGAAGAGCGGCAAGAGCCTGGGGATCGTCGATGAGGGGGATTTCTTCAAGCCGGATGGCCGTCTGGCCGCGCACGTCAATGCGCTCGCCATCGCCGAAGTCACGGGACGCGGGCTCCACTTCAAGCTCGTCGCCGGAGCTAAAATCGAGACCCTCGATGGGGAGAAGCTGATCGAAGTACTCGCGGTCGGCTTCGCTGTATTCCTGGAAATCGGTCCACTTGCTGGCAACGTTTGCTCCAGCATGGAAGACGACGCTACCTTGGTTGAGGCCGCTGTCGGGAGCGTTTTCCTCGATGACGCGCATTATGCGCCCAACGAACTGAACGAAGGGTGAGAGGTTGGCGAAGATGCTGAAAACCGCTGCGACGGCAAGAAAGGGATGGTTAAATCCCTCGCCGAGCTTGCGGACCTGGACGATCACGTCTAGGTCGTGATTTTCGAGACGCTGTAGAACCCGCTCGTTGGCGACGCTGTCTTCTCGTGAGTGTACATAATCGGCGCGGCGGCCACGGAAGCGATACGCTTCCACGATCTGGCGGCAGTGCTCGTAGTTGAGCGCGGACGCAATGATCTTGAGCCGGTTGTCGCCGGCAGCCTGACGGCGCTTATCCAATTCACGGATCGAAGCGTCAACTATCGTGTTGAGCGTCTCGGACGAGGTCACAATGCTGCGTCGGAAATCGGCGTCCTCCTCGCCAAGGCGACGCACCTCCTCAAGGCTGACCTCGATCTCCTGTTCGTCCTCGCGGCGGACATATCGGAGGGTTTGGGGGTTGAGGACAATAGCCCTGAGGCGCTTGACGTAGCCTTCCTGAATAGCCCGAAACACCGGGTAGGAATAGAGCATGCGTCCAGCCATGAGTTGGCCGTCGGCGCGCAGTGGGGTGGCGCTGAAATTGACGATTTGGGCCTGCTTGAACTTGGCTTTCAGGGTACTCCAGCTCTGCGCGACGTTGTGGTGTCCTTCGTCGAACAGGATGAGGTCGAAGAAGCCGTCCGGCAGACTCTGGAGCCAGCGGTTTTCGTCGCCCTGCAGCTGCTGGATGTTGGTCAATACAACGTCTGCTTCTTCCAGATCGGTCCGGTTTGTGGTCCCGCCCCGGATTTCCGCCGGCTCGGGATAAGGTGGGCGGTTCAGGACGCCACACTTGATGTAAAACATATCCGGGCGCGCAGGGTCGAAGTCATCGTAAAGCTGCTGGGCAATCTTGACGCCAGGGGCCACGACTAGTGTGCGGGTGGCGCGAAAGGCGAAAGGGGCAATCGTGATGCAGCCTGATTTCCCGCAGCCGACTGGCAGGACGATTCCGACCTCGCGCTCCTGCTCGTCCGGGTTTCCAGCAAAACGGGCAAGCTCGGCGTATGCCTCCCGCTGGGGTGTGCGGAGACGGGGGTTGTCACTGACCGAGGGCTCGCGGGTCTGGAATGGATTATTCTCCATGAGTTTATCTCGCTGGAATCCCATCATCATTGCCGCTAGCAATGCCCCACTCCGCCTGCCTCTTCGTGCCCGGGAAAGATGTGGAATCAATTGTTGGATGCTGAATACTTTAGCCAGTTGCCCTGCTCAGGGTGATTCCCGGAGCAATTCGGCTTCCTCTCAGATGGAGGACTCCTATACTCCTCAACGGAGGCACGACATCTGAGGTTTTATCTTCTTATAGGGGGGTCCCCGGGGGGTCCCCTGCACAAGGTCCTCCATGGGCCAATGTTACAATCCCGAAATCACCGTCAGCCGGGGGAAACCTTCCGGCATTGTTCGGTGGGCAACTGAATACCGGCGAAATATAAGCCTCGCCCGAGTCAAAACGCCAATACTGTACAAAAGAGCACTTTCCGGCAACGGATCCAAACTCCCCTTGTCCGAAGAATATTCTACAATACCCACGCGCGAATTCCGCACCAAATGTGGTATAACATTATGAAGAGAAAGGTATTTTTTCCCCTCCTCCCCTCACCGCAGGAAACCGGGATTGAAGGGCATTAGCGATCCGAAGGACTACCTCCGAATCTCCATTTCCAACCCCCAACACCGCCGCCATAGAGGTTTCGATTCCACCACTCACAGACCCAACCGTCACCATCCTTCATGAAGACGTATGCCGGATGGTTTCGAGGAACCGGAGCGATACCATGCCGTCTCGCCTCAGCACATGTAATTTGGCCGTTCCCATTATCGTCCCACAGGTCGAGAGGACTCTTCTCCTTCTGGGAAGTCGCCAAGGCATCAAGGGAATCAGGAAGGACTGTGAGTGAGTCGCCTGCCAAGGCTTTCTCTAGGGCATCCCTCTCAGTTTCATCAATGCTCAAGCCATACTTAAGCTTCACCCGGATTATGGTCTCGGCAAACCCACGTGGATCAATCTTCGAAATCCATTCCCCGGCATCCTTCCCTCCCTTCTGGTAGCGATTCACGGCGGGATCAGATAAGGTCAGATTCAACAGATCGTTGGCGAATCTCCGCTTCGTGGCCGAATCAGCTGCGCACAGGCCTGAGTCGTGGGCCTCGCTCAAGGCGACTACGTGCTCGATGTCGGTCTGTCGCAAGCTCCGGTAGATCTTGCCCGTATATCGGCATCGAATGCCCCCCATCCGGGCGGCTATGGCAGGCTCCAGCGATTGGGAATAGGGATAGTCCCGGCTCCGGTTATAGGCAGAGCACCGGTTCTCCTGCTCGACTTCCAGGCCCATCCAGGTTTCTGCCAGAAGGGGAGAATTGAGCAGACAGAAGATCAGGAAAAACAAACACCTATATCTGCTGAAAACCATGCCTACACGTCCTTGGAGATTGGAATCTGCAGTTTGTATTCGGTGTTTTCTCTCTCCTCATTTATCGTGACGAAAAACCGATATTCTTGCTCACAGCAGTGGAGCATCTTCTTTTCAGAAGAGTAGAGGAAGCCTTGTTCCTCCCAATGACCGGAATTGTTTCCGGGGTGGTGGAGGAATGTCGATAATGTAGAAGTGGAAGTATACAGGGGCCACCCTGAGGGGATGAGTTTTCAGCCATCCTGTTGATCATGCCCGAATCTGGTTCCGAGGGTCAGCAGGCCAAGGCGATATGAGGCCACCTCCCGTCTCCTCCGAAAGTAGGGCTGCTCGGTTCGCCCGATCTGCTTGCTACTTGGCTCGCAGCCTTCCCTCGGACGGATCGAACCCCCAACGCACGCATTTTGATGATAAATCTGCATTGTCATTCATCCCTTTCCTTACCCTCCATCTTGGTAATTCTCTGCCCCCAGCACGCGATTTTTGCCAGATTGTGGTATAACCCTTTGTAGAGTGTGCATTTATACCTGGATTGCAGAAATGATCATTCCCAGGATCCTTATCGAGGTTTCGATCTCAGACACCTGATCACCTCCTCCAGATGATCATTGGAGGAGAAATGGTTACCCGTGTACTTTCGAAAATATCTCTTGCGCTTGCCAAAGGATGCGGAAATTGCAGAACTTGACAAGGTTGTTTTAAATCACCATGTTAATCCTTCTAACTTTCCACAAGGAGGATTAATCATGGCGCTAAGATTTTCACTCATTCTATTTTGCTTGATTGCTTGGGTTGCCCAGGTACAAGCTAGCATTATAGTCTTCTCTGAAGACTTCTCAGATCCAGGCTCAAACAATTACAATACATCAAGCACCACTGGCTGGAACCGAGGGGGTGAAACACAAAATTTGAGTCTAGAGAATGGAAAATTAAAAGTAAAATACAAGGCAAATTCTTTTTACGGCGGGTCTCTTAGACATTATTTCGGTGGCGTTGACGATTCGGGTTCCTATCTAAAGTCGGAAACAGAACACAATTGGGTGACACTGAAATATAAATTCAAATTTCAAGATGGATTTGATCTCGCTCAAGTAGGAAAAGCTGGCAAAATGCCCGGATTGGCAGGCAGAAGGAATGGGGGGTGGGGTTGCAAGCAACCAGGTACAAATGGTTACGAAGGGTGGTCATCTAGGATGGGGTATAAGGAGTTGGAGAACGGTGACTATAAGCTCTTTGCTTATGTCTACCACTATGACATCCCCTCCTCCTTCGGTGATTGCGGTGATAACATTGATGTAGGCACTGTAGAAGTAAATACTTGGTTTGATGTAAAAATGTACGTCAGAGTGAATACTGTTACATCAAGCGGTGGGAATAACGATGGCATTTTGAGAGTATGGCTCAATAACGTATTGAAAGTAAATCGAACGAATATGCGGTATATTGATGATAATGAAGCAAAAATAACAGAGCTTTGGGTGAACAATCATATTGGAGGAGGCCTTCCCTCACCACAAACCCAGTACGTTTATATTGACGACGTAATTGCAGAAAGTGTTGCCGTAAGTAATAAGCCAGTTGCTGCCGCCCAGCCTACGAATTATATCCTTAATCCAAACTATCCTAACCCATTCAACCCCGAGACTACCATCTCCTTCCATGTTCCGGATCAAATTTCCGTCAAAGTTGCTATCTACGACGAATTGGGTCAGTTGGTTACAACCTTGTTGAATGCTGAGGTGCAACCCGGGTATCACCTGCTCAAATGGGATGGGACCGACAATACCGGAAGGCGGGCAGCGGATGGCGTCTATTTTTACAGAATGGAGGCTGATGAATTTGTCCAATCAAGAAAAATGCTTCTGCTGCGATAGCTCCTCGATACCCCACCGAAGGAGGTCTCTGTGTTCAAATGGCACAGAGACCTCTTTTTGTTTGAATGGATGGTTTGTTAAAATAATTTTTGGGAATTAATCAAAATGTGCAAATCAAGAGTTAAGAGAGAAGCCCAGTTTCACAACCACGCCTTTACCAGCAATGTCAGACAGAAGGCGAGCAAATTTTACGTCGTTGGTCAATCCAGCAAGGAATACTATCACCGTGTTGTAGAAAGGGATTGTGCCGGGAAACAAGTTCTTGAATACGGATGCGGGACGGGAAGTTTCGCATTCACCCTTGCCAAGCGGGGAGCGAAGGTCTGGGGAATCGATATCTCACAAGCCGGGACGAAACTTGCGACCAAGAGGGCAATAGAATTGGGAGTCGCGGATCAAACGTGCTTCCAGGTTATGGATGCAGAGGTTTTGAGTTTTCCTGACAATTCATTTGACATAATTTGCGGTAGTGGTATACTGCATCACCTCGACCTCCAAAAGTCTATCAAAGAAGTGAAACGGGTATTAAAGTCTGGTGGAAGGGCGGTCTTTTTCGAACCCCTAGGGCACAATCCCTTGATTAATCTTTACCGGAAGCTAACCCCTCAAATGAGATCACAGGACGAAAAGCCCCTTACACTTGCCGATCTAAAACGGATTGGGGAAAGTTTCGACCGAATGGAGGTTCGATACTTCCATTTTTTGTCCCTTGCATGTGTTGCATTCAGGGCTATCCCAGGGTTTAAAGGTGCAAGAAAAGCCCTAGAGGCCATAGACCAAACCCTGTTTCGAATTCCGTGGTTAAGAAAGCAAGCCTGGATCGTAGTTATCAGCCTGTCAAAAATACGATAGAGATACCATAATGTGCGGACTGGACCGATACAAACAATTTGTCGAAAGCAAGGAATTGGTTGCCACTGAGTACGTGAAAATGGCAACCACCTTTCTACGCAAAGGCGACCCCGGATTCCTGGCAGACTGGGAGGACCATCACACCCCGAGATGAAGGATGAGTAAGAGCTGATGGGGATTTGTCCTGTCTCTTCGCTTCTATACATGCCACATATGTGCTCTATATCTCCCTGAACTATCCCACTGCCAGCTTAGCCTGATTAATTCATGAATGGGAACAGATCCGTGTTTTTGGAAGTAGAAAGCGTTCTCAAGAGATGAAAAAAGAGGCCTGCCCTCTCTGGCGCGCCTCTTTCGAGTCTGTACACCGCCCAAGCAGGTGCGCGGCGTCTCCATGCCCTCGTTTTCGGTGAGGAAAGCACCAACGGATGCCTTGGTCGTACGTACGCAGGGGCGATCGGAAAGGGATGAAGCATGGAGGGGGACGTGGTGCTATGGACAGGCTTTTGCCACATTGCACAGGATGGTGTCATAGAGGTGTTTCAAGGGAAATGAACTCGGCAGATGGAAGCGCACGATGGTGTTGAGTTCACACACCCTCCCGGCGACTTTGAGGATCCGATGCTGAAGGGTATTGAACTGCGCGTTCATCCACGACGTGCCGCCCAATCCGATTTCTGTCAGGGCGTGCAAAAGGACATAGGCGGCTGAATGCAGGAAGAGACGGAAGTGGTTGGCTTCGAAGGTGTGACAAGACGTGCGGTCGGAATGGAGAAAGGTCTTGTGATTCTTGATGAAGCCTTCCATCCTGCCGCGTCCGCAATAGATGGTTTGGTAGATGAATGAGGGCTGGCTGCTGTCCAGGTTGGTGACGACGAAGCGCGCATTGGCCTGCCCCGAAGCGGTGACCTCGGCTTTGTAGATGATCCGTCGTGGACCGGCCCATGTATGGGCTTGGTAGGGAAAACAGGAAAAGAGCTGCACGGGTTGTCCGCTTTCCTGATACAGGGCCTTGGCCTGCGCCATCAAGGGCTGTCCCGATGCGGAAAGCGGGGCATTTCCAGCCTGTCCGAGGGCGAAATACACCTCGTGCCGGTCGCAAAAGTCGTGGACCTCAGGACAAGAAAAATGGGCATCGCCGCGCAAAAAGATGACCACGTCGGGCCACGCCTGACGAAGGTATTTCACCAGGCGCTTGAGCAGGGTGACCATCTGGGGGCCGGAAGGACGCGCCCCCGGACGCAGAAGGGTCGTGATCAGTTTGCCGGTTTGTCCCTCATAAATGTGCAGGGGTTGGTAGCAATGGCTCTTGAAATACCCATTGAACAACGACAACTGCTGCGATCCATAGACCTTGTCTTCGGTGTCATCGATATCCAACAGGATAGCCTGGGGCGGCTTCTTGTGACCCGGTTCTCGAACCGACTCATCGTCGGTTGACTGGCCAACGCCGCACCGGTGACCGGCAAGCGGTCACACGCCGCCTTGAAGGCAGGATCCTGGCGCAGCGCATGGCAATCGTTGGCATCCTCATACCCGCAGGCAATTTGAAACACGCGCTGATGGACCAGGTCCGCCAACGGGTGCTCTACATACCCTGGGTGCCGACGGTCGCCTACCGCCTTGACGATGCGATCCAAGATCCCCATGCGGGAATCCACCTCCCGCAAAAGCATCACCCCGCTGTCGCTGGTGAGCAGGCCCCCATCGAAGGCGGCTTCCACCCGTTTGCCGCCAAGCCTTGCCAAAGAGACTTTGTGATGAGTTCCTTGAACGGACACGGTAGTTTCCTCCACGTTATTGTCGTTGGGTTATTTGTCGTAACCATAATATAACACAATGACTTGGGCAAGGAAACTACCTTTTTTATGAATAATTCAGGTTAGGAAGTCTCCCTGGAACGGTTTTTAAAGCCTATTCAATCGAAAGATTGATCTGAGAGTATCCAGATTTTTCTTCCAGCTCCTCTCCGAAACAACCTGGAAAGAATACCAGGGTCTCATAAGCCCCCCAGAACCTGGTATTCGAACACCCTCCAAAGCACCTGGGCCACTTCCGCCTAAGGCCTTCCACCCAAATTTCTTCCGCCAACCGCCCTTCCAATCCTCCCTGTTGAGGCCTGCTGCCCAGAGTGCTCTACCAAGGCTCTCCATCGTTCCTGCTGGCCTCCTGAGATTGGTCTTTCAAATCCCATCAAGTTAGTCCCACCTCCATCCACCCTGTTTTGCTGCGAATCACCACCTACCACCACCTCTGCTTGGACTCTACCTGCCTTTGATCGAATCAGGAGGAAAGGTTGGGGGGAGAGGATATGTAAATTCGGCCAATTTAATGAATCCAAAAACCAGGCATTTTCTTCACAAGAAAGGATTCTTCATGAAAATCGAAGTAGTCGAACGCAAGGTCAAACAGGTCTGGAACGAGGTCATTTCCGAACCCGTTGAGAACCCAGGCGACGTAGCCATCTATCTCGATACCTTGGATATCAAAATGGCCGACCGGGAGATGTTTGTCGTCCTCCACCTTGATGTACGTAACCGGGTCGTGGCCCACGAAATCACCTCGATAGGCAGCCAGACGGCAGCGCAGGTACATCCCCGGGAAGTGTTCAAGTCGGCTATCCTCAAGGGCGCCTGTTCGCTCATACTTTCCCACAATCACCCCAGTGGAGACCCGTCACCGTCGAAGGACGATATCGATCTCACCCACCGTCTGGTCGAAGCAGGCCGCCTTATGGGGATTGAGGTGCTCGACCATATCATTGTCGCTCCTCCCGACCGACACCTTTCAATGAAGGAAACCGGAATTGCATTCTGATCGATTTCACCATGAGGCAGGGTCCGAATGAGGAAGATCCCGAAAAGCCCAAAACCAAAGGTGTTGTGGCACAAGGCTGTCAAAGGGAGGGAAACTGCAGGTTCATCTGGAACATGGAGGGGGGTGGTACTCCATGAGGACACGCGGGTTGGACATACTGCTGGAGATCGCACTTGAAGTGATTCGGATCATTCTGAATCGTTGGAAGTCGAAGTGATTCCGGCAGGAATCCCAACCTGAAGGATGGACGGCCTTCTCGGCGTCTATCCTTTTTTTGCCTGTAGTCTGTTTCAGCCAGGCGAGGGGTAGTGGGTTCTGGAGGTGTACACGGGCATTCGTTTTCTGTACTTAGACATTTCCCACCTCAAGGCAATGTGGGATGCCTGTTATTTCCATCCGAAATCGAGAAAGGGCCTATTCCAGAATGCATGATTTTTCTTCCCCGTACCATTGGCAGGCATTCCCGATATCCAGAAGAAGAGGAGAGGATATGGAGATTTCTTATTATGATGTTTTACCAGATTTTCGGCGAAATCGCTCCCTTCCTTTTCCTCTGATACGAGTTGATACAAGGTCAGAGACGGCCAGGAAGCGAATTGGCCTACCGGCTTCGAGGGCCGGAGGCGGTCCTGCCCAGGAGGCAGGCTGGGAATTCATCTCTGTGGGATGGCTCCTGATTGGTTCCGGCCCTGTATTCCCCCTTGCTTTCCTCAAAATTTTCCCTAATTTCACCCTGTCAACCTTTGTGCATATATCCCGCCTTGGTCGGGAGTCTGCCAAATACAAGAGCCCACAAAGAGAGATTGGTAGCTCCAATTTCTCGGGTAAATAAGCAGACTTTCCCGCATTCCAATATGTGCGAAGGTTGACAACTCCCGGCATCTCATTTGAGATGCCAGAGGGCGGCTGCTTTCGCACTCGCCTTCAGTTGTCAACCTCGGTCTTTTGTCCAGGGGATAATTGCGCCTGTTCAGTTACTCCCCTGGGCAAAGACTGCCTGAAATGGATGCGGAATGGAGGGGGAAGATACTATGAGTTCAATTTATGAGGAAATTGGTTCCATTCTTGAGAATGCCTCTCACCAGGATCATAAAGCCTTGGCTGATCTGCTTGGTGCCCAGAGGCCTGATCTTGATTCCATAGTTGATGCCCTGTGGATGAATTGCCAGTCTACTTTTGGATATATCTGGGGACGAGAGCCGACCTATTCTCAGATAGTCGAGGAGGTCGCTTATAAGTTAGAAATTGATGTGCCCAAAAGGTGGAAGACTGAAGATCTTGAAAAGCTGATTGGTCAACATGTATTAAAAACGGCTTGGGAGAAAATGGATCCTGAACAAAGAGAAGAATTTGAAAAGCAATTGCAGAAAACTGTTCTGAAATTCAATAAAAGCGGGGAGTTTGTCGCCAGTGCGGGGATCTTTGCTGCCTTGACCGGCGCTCAGCTTTCAGGCTTTGGCGTGTATCTGCTTGCCTCTACCTCATTAGGTTTTCTCTCAGGAGCCGTGGGCGTGGCGTTGCCCTTTGCCCTCTATACAACCATGTCCAGTACCATTGCCGTAATCATCGGGCCGGTTGGATGGATCGGGGCAGGATTGTTCGCAATTTGGAAACTCTCTGGTCCAAATTACAAAAAACTCATTCCTGCTATTCTTTACCTGTCAGCGCTTCGGACTGGATTCGGGAAAGAATAACATGGAATTTTCTTGATTTTCACTCGGGTTGAAGGGATTGGTCGAATAGCTCAGCCATTCGGCTTCACTCTCACAGATCCGAACGTGCGGCTTTTTCGCACACGGATCCTCTCGAAGATATCGATTTGCCCCAAAGTCAGGAGGAGCGGCGGAGTGATCCAGGGGGAAGATAGAGGGAAGACCTGTAGCGGCTCCTGGGAACGGCCCCACCTCAGGTTCCGCTGACTTCACTTGCCAAAATTTCGGAAACCAAAGGCGCCCGATCTCGTAACCAAATCCGACATTTGAATGCTTGAAAGGAATCCAATGAGGGGAAGTACAATTTTTTTTAGCAAAAGGGCTCGTGACAAAAATAGTGAGTCACAAGCTGAAGGGTCGCCGACCGAAGAGGGCCATCGCAGTAGTCCGGTTATTGCATGGGCAGTAATACGGTCGTTTCCCATTTTGACCGGCATATCCCTGATAGTGGTGCTAATCGGTCTAATTTATAATGACGTTGCCTCTCGTCGTCTGAGAAAGAAATACAAAATGATGAATAGAAGGGAGTAATTTCAGCTTTATTTTTTTCCGCCTACGCCCTTGAAAATTGTCGAAAGCCCTCACTCCAAATTACACCCAGGAGAAAAATCATGGCTAAGGATAAATCCTCAGACGATTCACGATTTGAACCCGATTTCGGGGCCTACAACAAAGCATTCGAGGAATCATTTTCGAAGGAAGAGTGGGAATTTGAGGAAATCAAGAAACAACATTTAATCATTTCACTGTATGGTACCGTGAATTCCGGGAAATCTTCCACAATTAATGCCCTAACCGGAAAAAACCTGGCTGACGTACAGGCAGAGGCAGGTCACACAAAAGAGATTAGGCTATATAAATTTTTGGAAAATGTCTTTATAACCGATACACCAGGCCTCGATGACATCGACGAAGAAAACAGTGCCCGAGCGCAAGAGTTTGTTGAAGAAGATACCGACATCATCATATTCTTTTTTAATGCTGGCGTCGGAGCTTCAAGGTCTGTCGTTTCTGCCTATCAAAAATTACAGTCACTGGGAAAACCGATCATTCCTGTGCTCAATAAGGTCGACATCTTAACTTCTGATGAACAAGATCAAATGAAACGGGATATAAAAGAAAAGTCCGGTGCTAAAATTGTGCCAATCTCGGCTCGTGATAATATCAACATCGATCTATTGGACAGAAATATTGTCGAAATTTTAGAATCCAGAGGAAAAGACTTACTCTACTTGAAATTATCAAAATTTAAGGACGAACAAGTGGACACATGGATAAAAGGTACAGCAATTACTGCTGCGGGGATCGGTGCAATTCCTTTCCCCGGTGCGGATATGCTCCCACTGACAGCATTGCAAGTTCGCCTCGGATTGAAAATAGCCTTCATTTATGATCGCGAAGTGACAAAGAAAGACGTGATGCAACTGGTTGCTGCTACAGTAACAGGAGGAATTGGACGACAAATCTATCGTTTTGGAATTCAAGCCTTGAAGGCGGCGGGATGGCTTGGTGGACCAATAAGTGAAGGCGCAGTAATGGCTGTAGCAGCCGGAATTGCAGCCTCAGTCACCTATGGGTTTGGCCATGCGTGCAAGGCGTATTACAAAAGTGGAATGGAGCTGGACTTGGATAGAGTTGGGGAGATATTCCGCGATATGGAAAAACAGTACAAAAAGCCATAGGGGATACGTGATTTAGGCATGAATGGTGGGAAAGGCGATAATACCCGGCATGAACCCCTCTCACAGCGTCAGGGGACGTACAAGGCGGGGGAGGCCTTGCCTCGCAAATATAGTCCATGCGGGCGACATATCTGCTACCGAATACCTGGACTCATCAGCAGAAAAAATCATTTTGCAAAAGTCCAATTATAACCAGATTTCACCCTTCTCGTTGGGTTCTTCATCCTCGATCATCTCCTCCAAAGAAGATGTGATCGGGAATGAAGTAATCACGGAGAATAGGACGCTGACGCCAGTATAGTTCTCCTTTAGATCTAGGGCGGTGATTTCGATGGACACCTCGTCGCCTGTATCCAAGTGCTCATTGATCAACGCGTTTATATCATTGCCCCTGGGCACCCATCCGATCTGACAATCTCGACCGTTCTGATGATGACAAACACCTATGGCCTCTTCATCATTGGGATTGTCGGGGTCTGGCTTCAAGAGGAGAGGGTCTCCGACTTGGCAGTTCTTGATGAAATTTAGTCTCCTCGTCCCATCGGGGTTGTCGAAGTGGCACCCGCTAAGCTCGGTAAAAAATGCAAACTTCCTGGTCATAGAGGCTCCCTTTGTTGCCGGTGGTGCACTCCACTTGAGATTTCAGGCAGTACGTACCCTTTCTCTACGCCTTCAATTTTGGCGCCTAACCGGATGCAATAAGGCGCCAAGGTAAGCGTTGTACAGTTTAGCGAAAGGGGTCAGCTCATCGCGGTCCGGTTTTGGATTTACAATGAAGAGCGGTCTCACTCCAGCTTGCCACCTCTGACCGGACGCCCCTGGGGCCTACATCCGGAGCAGGGCGGCATTACCTGGGAAGGCAATGTGGACAATTGGCCAAAGGCGGGTGGACTGTCCTGCCTCCAGGAATACGAGAGTCCGGTAGGTCAGTATGGAGGTCTCAGAAGAACTCCGGAACAGAAGGACAGGTCAACTCCCTCCTTCCTCTAGCACTTCTTTCTTAAGGTCCAGAATTCCCTTCCTCCTGTTCTCTTTAAGCGCAGGCTCCACAAACAATACGTGTAGAATTTCTCGAAGAGCTGCAAGAATTACCCGCAAATGCCTTGCTTCCCATCGGTCAAAAGCCTTTTCATGAACTTTGGAGCTAGTGGTTTGCTGAATGGTCAATAATGTATCGAAATAGAATTCATCAACATCTTGGCGTTTTTCCTTCAGGGATTTAATCCGATCTTCATAATTTGAGATTTCCGTATCCTTAGTTAGCTCATACACAATCTTCCGAGCACAGGCAGAAGCTCCAGTAAGAAAGTTACTTTTCAGCGACCCTTCAGCTTCAGTCAGTAACTCACGTAAATTCCGAGGAATACGCGGATCTAATACAAAAAACGAGGTTGGAACAGAATAAAAGAACTGATTATCTAAGTCGCCATCAACTTTGGTCAAATCAAACAGGTTAAAGCCGCCTGGGGAGTATCTGTCTTCAAAATATGGAATTTGAGTATATGACAAGTGCATCGAAATTTTTTCACAGGAGCGACAACGAATGAAATAAGCGTAACACCTTTTACTATTCGTCCAATCGAAGGGGTTAACACCGACAACTGAATAGCTCACATGTCCACGGTTGCAAAATGGGCAATTGTAGACATGTTCGTCTATAAAGTAATGTTGATCGAGAGATGATTGGTCAGGCAATTTATTGGTCCACCTTTGTCTTGTCCTTTGGAGCTTTAAGGCGTATGACAATGTGAAAACCAGAATGTCGCTTGGAATCCTATAGTATTCTTAAATTCATGTGGACAAATCAAAGGTCTTCACCGATTCTAGTCGAATCCATCTCTCACTCCCATCCTCAAAAATGCTTTTTCTTTCTATTCCCTCTATATTTCGCTGTGTAGCGAAAATGGCAGCAGACCAGTGACCGGAAGCAACCGAACTGGGGTATTTAATTCCTTCGACGGACCGTCCGAATATTGGAGGCAAACATTTTAAATATTCGGTTATTACTTGTGTAGGTACATATTCGAGGTGAACAAGATTGTCTTGCGGTATTGATCGAGATATTTCTTCTTGCAATGTATGCAGAAAAATCAAGATTTCCCTTGGGAAATACTCAACTATATCTGAAATTGGAGCAAAAAGACTGGGAATCGGAGGGATGCTACTCAAGTCCAAAATCAGGGCAGGCCTTTTTAACCTAAAACATCCAACAGAAAATTCCCCGGAATCAGCACGTTTCTCGGCCAGTGCGGTTAATGGATTATCGCTAACGTAAAGCATAGAAATTCCCGCAGGACTCATGCGACTCTGTTGAGCCTTTTCATCTGGCGGCGGGCCAAGATCTCTGGGTTCAGTCAAAGGGGAACCAGGGTCATTTGGTAATGAACGAAACAGTAATACATCTGGGGTTAGCTCAACAAATAATTCTTGATGCTTAGAATATTCTACAATTCTGTCAAGTAATTTTGCAGGAGTCAACTTTTCATTTTCCTCAGATTGTTCAGACCTGGGACGCATAAAAAAAAACCGACGTTCATGTTTAACAACACGGCAGAATTCGTCCCAGCTGAACTTGGTTAGCTCATAGGGATTTAAGCTGAATGGGTCTGCGCGACACCACCTAATATCATCCAAAGAATCTAATAATTCATTAAATAATTCCCCTGAGTCATCATTCGGCAAATCAAGTTCCAATTCGTCTACAATAAGATCATGCGAATCCCAATTACACGCCCCATAATATCCTCCCTCAGCTGACTCATAACCCAGATGATTGGCCGCATCGTCGTACTCCAACTCTACACACTGACGAAAGTGCTTCTTAGCTTCCCAAATATCCGCAGCAATAGGCAACTTGGAAATTTGTCTACAGAAACTACATTCTGTAGATTCAGCATTGAGCTCTACAAACTCACGCAACCCCTCATCTCCGAAACAATCCCTGCAGACAAATTTCATCATGAAGTGGAGTCGCCCTGGTTTGGTGGGTACCTTATCACCTGATGAAAAGGAGCCCCTCATGCCTAAATCACGTATTCCCAATCCCCCGAGTTCCGCCAATAGATGGTCGAACCGGTCCGCTCCCGAGGCTTCGCCATGCACCTTGGCCTGCCGGGTTTGGGAGTATAGGCGTCCTATCCCTGATCGTCCTCTTCCAAACCTGCGGGCAGTGACCGTGTCAGCTCACCCACCATGAGGAGCAACGCTTCACATATTCTCACCAGAGCCAGCGCCTCGGCCCTTGTGAACACGCTTCTCCGGCCATAATCGTGGTGGTTCATATTGGCCAGTTGCTTGATGGAGGCTACAATTCGTCCGTACTGCTCGCCGCGTCTTTTGTCGGTACATGCCGTCAGATAGTCGGTGATCCTTCCGTACTCTTGATCCTGCAGATCCTTATCCAAGGCCTCTACTAATAGACGGCAGATGCCGACAGCCTTAGGTGGGTCGTTCGAAACAAGTGCACGGGCAGCATTGAGGTGATCTACTGCAACCTGCAGACTCCCGCCTTCCTTATATGTTCGTTCGATTTTTCGGGAGGTTCTCTCGACAATCTCCCGCGCCCGTTTCTCAACCTTTCTTAGTTCTTGGTCTAATTGACCGGCCTCATTCTCGTAGATTTTTGCAACCTGCCTTGGGCTATCTTGGCCGAATTCATCTTCACATTGTTCGTGTATCTTCGCCCGTTCATAAGGATTACGAGCAGTCGATAATTGATCGACCAGATCCTTAGCCCGACATCTATTCAATTCTGCGGTCTCTCTGCGTGACTCAAGAACTTTTAGTTCGTGATTTAATGGCTCTAATGCATGATCGATCCGCGCCTTCTGATCAGCGATTTGTTCTGCCTTCTTCTTTTTCGAAGCAATTTGATCTTGAAGTGCTTGTAATTCCCCTTGTCGACATTCAGGGTCAAAAGAATCGTACCGTTGTATGTTTGCCTTGATGGATTCGATATCTTTGTGTGTGGATTGTTGAGATTTCTCGATCTCTTGCCATTCTGCTATCCTTTTCTTGTCGACCGATTTCAACCAACGGCGCCTTCGCCGTAGTTCCCTCTGATCATTGTCAATCCAGTTACGGGGATTGAAAGGCGACCCTAAGCTCGAAGAGAGGGTATCGATGTCTCGCTGGTTTGCGGCGATTTCCGCTTCTTTTTTTTCTAAACTGAGGATTAAACTTTCGGCTTTAGCACGTTTCTCTTGCAATTCTTCTCCAAGGATTTTCCGGTCCGTCGTATTATACCATTGCAAGTCGCGAACGAGGTCTTCCTCTCTCGTGACAAGCCTCCCAATGGAATCGGTGATCGAGTCGAGACGTTTCGAGAAGGGATTTAGCTGCTCGTGGCTTTTTGATGTCATTGTCAACTTGCCCACTTGTATTGGTGTGGCCGAAAACATAGGAATCTCTGATTAAGTGTTCTTAGTCCAACACCTCTGGCCTCGCTGGAGGCAAAGCGCAGATTTTGGACTTGGTTACTTCGTTGTAGCAACCGTCCAAGAGTTGGTATTTGTCACTTGCGGGTTCTCCAATGGCCAGGTACATCCAGGCGCACATCGTCCGCAGGGAAACACACGTCTCCTTTCGAGAAAGCATATGAGGCATAAAGTCCGGATACTGTTCTTTAGCTTACCTTTGGAATTACGGATTGGTTCGACGCCTCCTTCACACTCTTCAAGACTGGTCACGAGCACGCGATTGATGGCTTGGAGGTGCGCGAGAATGCGGAAGTTTTGAACGCGAATTTAGGTTAAGCTGCCCAAGATGTCACCTTCCTTCCTGCGGTAGTTTGAAAGCATATTGAATTATTTGATCCTCAGCAACTCATGGGATCGGCGTTCCATGCCCGGGGTAGAGGTGGATCCCATTCTTTGGACAGCCTGGCAGCAGGATTGAAGTGGATTCATCCTGGTTGATTTGGTACCCTGCTTTTCCCTGGATTCTCGGAGGTCTCCTTTCCGACTTGGCCGTTTTGCTGGTTGACGCTATAGACCACCTGGCCTGAGCCAAGGATCCACAGCGTTTCTTCCGCGTTCATGCCGCTTTGCGCCCTGTGTAGGCCCCCATCGGCGTCCGGTTCCCCGCCAGGCTGGAATGAGGCCGATCTTCGTTGTAATACCGCAGCCAGTTCGCGATGGTCTGACGCGCCTGACGCCCATCCTCGAATTCGTGCAGATAAACGCACTCGCATTTGAGACCTCTACACAGGTAAGCGCGACCTCAAGGGCCTCAACGGCGGGCGGTGCAGGGTGGGCAGAATTTGCGGCGTCAGTCTGACCATGGAATTTCCTTGCCACCGGCAGTGCACTCGGGTAGCTCCTCGATTTTCTCCCTTGAACCAATCGAAGGATTCGAGGAAGTCAGGGAATCTGCTTCAACCACGTCCGTAGGTCCTACGCAGTAGCGGTGTGGTTGTACAGAATGGGCAGGGATCAGAACTCCTTGTAGCACCATAGCGAAGTCGATGTTCTGGTTGATGCGCTGGCAGGCCTCGCTCAACCGGGCAACGAGCTCCCACAAGACCTCCTTCTCTCGTTCAAATTCCTCAGCAGACTTCATTCCCCTCTCCAGGTCAGGGGCAGCTTTTTGGGATGCCCTCCTTCGCTAAACGGTCCGAACACATCCCCGGGGGCCTCACTTCATCAAGCAGGCCGTCGGAGTTAAAGGATTAAAGGAAAGGACGATTTTCCATAAAAATACCACAATAATTTGGCGGATTTTCACCTTGAAATCACACCGAAAGTGTATATTGAAGCCACCAGGAAATTATCCGACTTCCTGAAATATCAAATCCAACCTGTCCACAAAATCGGGGTAACTCCACTTGCACACTGCGTATTTTCTCATCGTCTTGTTGGCGGGCATTCTTCCTGCTCATGCCCAGATCGGATCGGCTGGCTATCAATATCTCCTCGATACGAACAACGACTCCGCTACGGCTGGATTCTGGTTGTCCGTAGGATTCCCCGTCCATGAAAAGGTAGACCTTATGGTAGGGTTCAACCGAAGCACAGATACTAAGGAGGAAACCATTTTTGACTCGCCTGTTAAATTCCGCGCTAGCCTGATCACCTTTGCGGGAGGCATGCAGCTGTCGAACCCAGACGAGGCGGTCACGCCCTTTTTCCGGCTATATGCAGGTAGAGAGAAAGTCACATGGAAGGCCAATGTGGTCTGCGCCAAACTCAGAAATCCGGGCTATTGCGGTTTTTACAGGGAGGAATCGGGATCAAAATCGGCCGATATGATTCAACCCGGGGTGGGCCTTGATTTTCACCTGTCAGAGACCACATCCATCCGCCTCGCAGCCGACTTAACCAGGGTGTTCCACGATCCGGACGCATTCAATCGACTTCGCCTTACCTTAGGACTGGCCTTTGATGATTTTCTCTGAGAAATATTGGGCTAGACTTTATGTATTGAGGGGTATATGAAAGACCTCCTCCGAATTGACGCGGAACTGTCCCTGAAATTTGAACCTTGCGACACGGAAACCGTCTATTCTGTGTCGCCGTCCTATGGTGCTGGTAACACCATTGGGACAGCGAGGCACCGCGCTCGACCCTCTGAGGGGGGCTTGGTCTCAAGGTCCAAGTATCTCACTGTACGGCTGGGCGGCTGTCAATTGCTGTCACAAGGGAACACAATCGCGGTTGCTTGGCCGGTGTTGATCGGGAGCCTTAACTTTTCCACGTTGGTCCCGTCGAGGTTGGACCGAAAGAGTTCATACCAGCTGTGGTGCCAGTATAGTTTCCCGTTCTCTGTGTCGATATGCATTTCGTCACCATTGACCTTGCCCTTCTAAATGAGTCCAGGAAAAGTCATATTGATTTGGACTTCAGGAAGGTTGATTATAGCGTTGTCCTTGGCCACTTGCGTCTTGTTCTGTTCAACATTTCGATCAAAAACCCTAATGGCAAGATCCTCACAGGATTTCCACCCCCAGGCATTTCCCAAACCGGTTTACTGAACGGAATGACCGTGTCAACCGGTAGCTTGCCCCAATTTCGATAGCCTTTATGAGGCCGCTCGAAATTGTGTCGCTCGACCCACCCGTCCAACTCCTTCTGCAGGTCGAGCACCTGCTTGTAGGTCACCGGGAAGCTGGCCGTGCGAAAGAATTCGTTCATCACCGTACGGTGGAACCGCTCCACAAAGCCATGAGGCTTGGGACTTCCCACCTTCGTTTTACGGTGGTCGATGTTGTTGAGGCTGAGATAGTTTTCAAAAGGGTGGGATGGGTGCCCACAATACATCCCGCCGTTATGGGTCAGAATAGCCTCCACCTCCAGACCCCAGGCCAAGTAAAAAGGCAGCACGTGCTGGTGCAGAATGGTCACGGCATGCTCGGGAGATTTGCCGGTGTGCAGATACCCGAAGGCAATGCTTCCATAGGTATCCACAACGGCTTGCAGGTAGACCGGGCCGATGTGGCGGGAGGTACCCATGTAAAGGTGTTCTGACACAACAACTCAGCCGGGGACACGCTTTCCCCATGCCGTTCCCGAAAGCAGGGATTGCCCTTCTCCATGGCCGCCATCTGCTCCGGGCTCAGCATGTCCTGCGCACCAGTGATGTTCTCCAGCTTGAGCAGACGCTCTTGCCGGGCGCCCATCCCCTGCCTGTGCAAAATCTTCCGGATGGTAATTCCCGAAACCGACACACCATTTGATTGGAGAAGCTTGGACAGTCGATGGCAGCCGTGGGCAGGATGCGCCAAGGCCAGGTCCAGGATCTTCCGGACCACTTCAGGCGGGGTGGTTTGAGGGTGAGACTTGTGGATGGGTGGCCGGTCCACCAGACCATTCAGGCTGTGGATTTGATAGCGCCTCTTATACTCGTAAAACCGGGTGCGGCTTATGCCCCCGCGCCTGCACGCTTCGGAAACGTTGCCCAATCTCTCTGCCAGCTTTAAAACCCTCAATCGTTTTCTTACCGACTTCCTCTCTACAGACCTCATTTCAGTCCCTACTTTCGAAAAGGGAATTATACCAAAGATATCCAGATTCACCTTGTAAGTAAAGAAGGCTAACTTCCTGTTTTAACTTGGGATCAGGCCCCTGTGAGCGCGGAACTTGGAGGAAGCCTGCAACCCTTCCTTCCTCCGGTCGAAATCCGGAAGGCTGCTTAAATGTGGGTCAGAAAAGCGAAACTCCATACCTGAATCGAAATAGTGATGCCCTTTTATTTCCGTTATAACTATATAAATTACAACTATATATAAAACAGACACAAGGTTGTTTGTCCTGAAAACAGCCTGGTTTTTTTTAACCAGGAAATTCAGGATAAGCCATTCTCCGGCCACCAATTTCTCAAATTGAGAAAAATTAAAAATTTTCTGTCCTGCATTCCGTATTCCCAGTGAAGGTACTTCGCGATGTCTCCGTTGCAGAAAATCCATGACATCGCCCTGCCAAGGTTTGAGAATCTGCGAATCCATGCGGAGCAAACCAGTGCGCGTCGGCCTCAGAAGGTGAGCAGGAGGTCATCCTATTCTCGCCACGGGGGACTTTGGTGGAGCTCCTGCCGAAGGCTCTGGTCCAAGGCTTCCAACTCCCCCTCCAGGCAGCCACGAGGGCTTCGATGGGTGGAGGGACAGGAAACCACCGAGCTCTGGGGGGTATCTTCCCGGCGACCAGCATGGGTCATTGCCTTGGGCATGCGGGCGGCCACCAGGGGAACATCCATGCCCTCTGAATCCTCCAGCATGACCTGAATGGGATCCAGCGTCTTCGGGTGGGAGGCCAGTTTACGAATTCCTGACTGGTTACGGGAGATCTCACATCGGTCGTTCGAGGGAATGATGGCGATATCCATTTTAGCCTCGGCTACACCAATGCCTACGCAGGTTGCTTTGAGCTCCATGACAGCCTCAGGGAAAGGCAGGCGAGGACTTGCACGATGCGGGCCATGTTGACCCAGGCAACTGGGGTTGGCTCGAATTGGGGGAGGGGTAAGGAAACCCTGGATTTCATACGGCCTACTATATCCACAGTAAAATCGGTCCGCCTCAACCCAATCGGGCTCAGCCTGTCCACCAAACCGAAGTAACTCCATCGATCCAGCTGGACCCTTGGGTACGTTCTCAGCAAACTGAAGAGTACCGATTTCGGTGCCTAATATTCTCTATGCACAGGCTCGCCCAGATTTAATTGTTGGTGATAATCAACTCACCCGCGCAATAGATAAGACTCCAAGATCTCCGAGGGCAGTCTGTAGCCGCTGCACGGTCGTATATTGCGCACACGTTCCATCATACGCTCGGCTAAACAAAATCCAATTGTTCCTAATTCGATCAAATACCTCTCTCGCATCGCATACACGTGAACATTCGAGGCCGATGACGCAATCCGATGGAACAACTTCTCTACCACTTTCGTAAAGACAGACCTTTCCCATCATGGGGGCACAAACTCTTGGAAGAAGGACTGCAGGAGCAGACAAGGACCTTCTTAGGTCATTGGTTCGTCCGGGACCGGGTCCTATCGTGCCGTCTTGCAGATCAGTTGTATGGATCAGTGGGCGACCAGATCTACCGTCGCCATTGAGAGTATGGACTGGAACTACTCCTCGGACCACCTGTACATTGATATCATCTTCACACTTGACCAATGTGCAAATTGGCTCATCATGTCTGACTACACCACGCCTTAGGCGCACCAATAGTGTCCGGGCACGACACCCACGAAAGCCGCTAGTATCGTGTCTTGAAATGACCTTTAAACTGTGCTGCTTTGAAATCAGCTCCCACAAATCGTGACCAGTTTCGGAGGTAGCTATACTCGCTGGAAGCAGCGCCACCAACTCGCCTCGGGGAGAAAGGTATGACAGCGAAATTGCCAGAAAGGATAGGGCGGGGGTACACCGAAAGAGGTCCCCTTCGTATTGAATAGTGTGTCTCGTACCTCCTCGGAAAGAGAAGGGTGGGTTGAGAAGAACGACATCCGGAGTATCGCCCTGGAGCGCATGGCAGTGGGCTCTCGACCGGGGATTCAGGAAATCACATTTGCCAAATCTCTGATGAGAAAACTGTTTTCGTAGAGTAGGTATGGCGCCTGCATCAATATCCGTCCCTACAATTATTACGTCCTTCCACCGCCTTACTGCTGCCTGCAACAATTCCCCGTGGCCTGCCGCAAAATCCGCAACAATCTTGGGTGATCGTTTTCGCACCGTTGCCACCATCAGATCCGCGATAGGGCGAGGTGTGTAGTGCCTGTCCTGAAAGGTAGGTCCCTCAGACATACTTGTTGGCAATCTTACTCACATCATAAACCAGGACGCGGTACTTACCTGATGTTCGCTTCTGTTGGCGAACCGGATGATCATAGATCAGTTCAGCCCTTTCAGGATGGCAAATAGTATAGAGAATGCCTCCGAGTGCATGAGGTTTGGTACCGATAGGAGCTATCTGCACCCTGCAATCGGGAAACTCTTTTGCAATTTCTTCAATTTCATAGTATGCAGCGAACGGGCAGTTTGCGACGGCAAATCTCACATTCCGCCAGCTCTTTGAGTCGATTAGCGGCTGCTTATTTCCCTGATAAGTACGATAAGGGTACTCAGGTCGAAATCCCGGCACACCAACAATAGGAATCACTCTTTCCGGAACAGGTTGTACTTGCTCCAGCATATGGGCAAATCGCGCGCCTTCAAACCCAAGCAACGGGACGAAGCAATAAGTTTCATGAGATCCGCGAAACAGGGTCGCGAAACCCGGAATTGATTTAACTCCTCTGATCCCTGCCCCACCCAGGTCGTATATCCAACTTGTCGCCTGGATGGCGAATGGGGCATAATCACCCGGCTCCACATACACGACTCTAACTCGAACTCCTGCAGTTAGCAGTCCCCGAAGTACTGGTGCCCATACATGGTGTCGCAATCCGCTAATGTCCAGATAGCAGTCATTCGTACCTAAGTCATCAACGAACGTTCGGAGGCTAGTATTGCTCCGGAGTGAAAACGAACGCGGAGGTGAGGATCCCTCTAGCGCAAAAGATGGCTTGTCCTCCTCCGCTGTAAGCGGTATAAATTTCACGCTGTTCGCCTTTGCCCCAAGTTCCATCGGCACCGTGCTTCGGTCCTCTACCGACACGCCATACAGGTAAGCACTGCCTGCGTCTGGAAAAAATTCGGATTGATCAGAGAAGGTGACTGTGAAGGTTGGCGACTTGCTAGGTGCTCTCATAATATGGGCTAAACAGCATCAGCTGGGGTGGGAGTTCCATTCCAGAATTATCATTTCGGCCCATTCTTTTTAGTATTGCCCTTATCGTCTCCCTGGGATTGGCAACCAATGCCCCGAGTTCCCCAGGTGCCAGCTTCATCTTTCTCTTGCGCCTGTAGCTGTACTCAAAGAACGGACTGAAAATTGGATGAATCATGTAATCCGAATCCCTTGTGTCCCCTTCATCAGCCAGCTTATTTCCAGGCGATTGCAAAAGCACTAAATGCATAACAGCTGCCTTTAGTAATCGGTCCACATCGATGTTTTCCGAGCTTCCACTTCCTCCGATGTCGCTAGTCTCGCGTGATAAATCAAACTGGTTAACCTCGGGAGCATGTCCTTCCGGCTGCAGCGCCATTACTTGAAAAATCCTCCCAAGTCCAAGTAAAAGTTTGGTCAAATGCGCCCCATCGACACTTAGGCCTTCCAGTTCACGTAGGTTCTTTCTTGCAACTTCTTGGCAGATTTGCGTCTGGACTTGAGGGCGAATATTGGCGTCCAACGTTTCATCCGATTTTAGATGCATCACGTAAGATCGGTCTACCAACTCAAGAAGATACCTAATGTTGTTGGAGGCAAGTTTAGTAAATACTTCCCATCCGCAATAATACTTGCGAACTCCTGACTTGCCGCGACGAATCGTATAGAGAATTGCATGCTTATAGTTGTTATATCTAGTTTTAAACCGTCTAGGCTCCTTGTATGCTTCCTGTGTCAATTTTGTAAGGCTGGAGCCCTTACACCTAGACCAGTAGAAGAGGAAATACTTCTGAAGGGGTGTGAGATTTTGGAAAAATCTCGCTAGTTCATCGGTGGGGTCGGCCAACTGTTGACCGAAATCCACTTCACCTACCCCCAACAATTCGGCTTCGCTGTCTTCGGTAAGGGAAGCCAGTGCATCTCGCACGGGCAGGACAGATTCTCCTGACTGCTTTTCGAATTGATTCAGGCGGGCGTTACATACTGATTCTGCGAATGTATCGAAATTGCCTTGGAGTCTACTTTCAATGTCGACAACAACGTAGTCAGCAGGACTGATCAGTCGTTCTTCTTGGTTCAAAGTTGAACGTACGCGCCACCCGAGCCTCCTCACGCCAACTTTGAACGTGTAGGCTGGTTTGGTGTGCTTAATAAGGGTATTTAAGACCTGCTGTTGGTAGTCGGTGAAGTTTTCATACTCGTCAATCAGTATGAAGAATTGCTTGCCAGAAAATTGAGGTAGGTCAAGAAGCGCAGAGGTGAAGTATTCAACTGGAGCACCGAGCATGGACAGGGCCAAATTCGAGCTATCAGCAACATTGTTCACCGCCGCCTCAAACTTGGTGCTCCTCACTCTTAGAGAATCGCACAACTGAGAGACATTCTTCACGGGACCCAAATGTAGGCTATCCGCAACCCGTTTACACTCGTCGGCCGAAATAACAATCGGTGTTGCAGATGCCTCACCATACCACTCTATAAAGTCCGCGATCAGATTGCAGAAAATGAGATTGAGGTAATGCGCAAAGAGTCTCTCCCACTCCCTTTGCTGCAGTTCAGGACCGTTGAAGTAGGAGACCTTGCTAGTTTCCACTCTATAGTAAAGACCCACGAAAGGAAGATCTTCCGGGTCATTTAGACCCTCCCCATAAAGGGCCATTTGGCCTTCGTAGGTAAGTCCTCTTAGGACGGTAGTTTTACCGGTACCTCTTCCACCCACTAATACGCAAGGGCGCGCCGTGGCTAATTCAGGCAGATAGGACGGTTCTGCAAAGAGATCGAAGATTTGGTCTCGGAGCCACTCCGCCTTGTAACTACCAAACAGTGAGCTCAGTTGCTCTTCGTAGGTCGTTTGCATGATTTAAGCCTTCAAGTGCGTCTCATCAGTGGGATCCAACCATTTTCCTCCCAATAGAGGATAGGTAGACAAGCATCAGGAATTGAGTGGTAGAAGGCCATCGCAAGTCCAAACTGACCATAGCCTTGCCAATCATTCACATCTCTTCCACCTGAATCGACAAGTCCGGCACGCATGCTTGCCTGGTGCAAGACCATTGGGCCGTCCTCACTCAGGTTAGCTGGCCAGAAGATCGAATCGGTTGAGGTAAGACTATAATTTTTCGGTAAAAGATGAAGGGGACGGACCTCAAGCTCGGGGCAGGTTGATTTTATTCGAGAATATCCGGCCTCAGTGCAAATCAGGGGACAATAATAAAATTGAGCGTCACCTCCTTGGGCGAGATCTGCGAAGGAAATCCCAGAGCCGTCAATTTCTCGATTCCAATTTATTTTGCATTGATCTCCCGTTCCTACAAAATCGTCAAGGAAAACGACCTTTTCTGCACCAAAGAATCGAACTCTCTGAAGCACATCTTTTGGCTCCAGAATGTTGTTCTGAGGGGCTCCCAACACCTGTCGTGCTTTCCGTGCGAAGACATATCCGCTGTCAGACGGATTCGGAATTTCGCCCGAAAGGGGACAAAAAATCAATGAGTTCACCAGCCGATGCCAGTCCCTTACCGATGCTTGGAAGTCGCCGCCGTACTGGTCCACAGCTTGCAACGAAAGGATCGCTGCCTTTAGCATCTGGTCAACCATTTGCTCAGGATAGTAGATGAACGACCCAAGTACTTGCACTGCAAATGGTTTTTCCTCATCTGTGAAGTTGTCTAACCATTGGTTGGGTCTCAGTTTCCCTTGGGGTGCCCAGAGTTGGACGTCAATATAGTAGTCACAGTATTCCAGAACTACCAGTTCATCCCATGGGACTGGTGGCAGACGGCTAGATTCCGGTTGCAAGGTTTTTCCATCCTCCCTGAGGACCTGGGATTTATAGGTAAAGGATTTCTCTTCACCATTCCAGTCAATTCCGATTAATGACCCACGAATTTATTTCGAATACAAAAGATATCACTCCTTTTCTGAGTGGAGTGGACCCGGCTGGTGGGAACCTCATCACTTAGAGTAATCGACTATGTCAACCCGGTGCCGGTTTTCGCCAAAGGGAAAATCCCCCGCGTTCCCGCCTCCGGCATCGAGTATATCGAGGGAGGGTTCTGAAAGATGAGCGGTCAGGTTTCGAATAGCAATGGTGCGGCGCAGAATGCCCCAGGGTGTATCCTGACCTTGCTTCCAGGCCGGGAGGTTCGAGTCAAAAACCGCAGGATCTGTCGTCATTTTCCAGGTCCGTACTATTCGTAGCAGTCCACTGATCGCGAATTTCTAGGGGTTCCCTAAACCTGGACCCATTCCGTCAAAGCACAACGCCGCTGTGTTTGGAGAATGGTTCTAGAGAAAGGAGCCAACCACGAAACAGGTGCAGTGAAAAGTGTTCCGATGAAGTTCAGGTCTGAGCGACATTTCCCTGTGGGATTGGTTGAAAATCCTCCTGCCTGTAGGTGGCTTTCACAAGCTTTTCGGAGACCTCCATTCCCCAATCTCGTACTGGCGGTTCTTCGGTCTGGCCGGTTTTATTTTCGGCTGGAGCGTACGCCTCAGATCCATAAATCTCATTCACACCAGGGAGGCTCGACCGATGGCTACAACTGCAGAGTGGTGAAAATTTGTTCCACTTGAAATCCTCAGAGAAAAGGTACCGCTGTCACCTCTTCCGCCGGAGTGGTGTTAAATATTTATAATTCCCATTTCAGTCACTATTTGGTTGGCGGATCATTCGCCTTATATTATTTATTTACAATATGTTAAATAAATCTTCTAAGCTCCCGTTTTCTCAAATCGAGAAAAATTAAAAATCTTGAAGCTGCCTTTTGTGTATTACCCAAGCCAGTGGCAAGGAGTTCATCATGTGGTAAAATGAGATATGCTAGGTTGTAATTTGCGTATGGCAGCGGGGTCTCCTTCCTGCCCAATTTGGGCGGCAAGATTTTTGGAAAATTCCATTGGAAGGTACTTCACGCTGTCTCTTTGGCAGAAAATATAGGCCATCATTCCATATCATGGAATGGCCGAATTTTCAAACATGCTCGTAGAGTGAGACGAGACCTCAGTTGAAGGTTGGGCAACTGACCCTTGGACCACGGACATACCAGGATGCCGAATTCCTCCTTGTGTTCTTGGTCTTCGCCTCCGGCCACTCGGCGCCTGCCAGCATATACTGATAATTCGGCTTTCCGTCGATGAAGGCAGACCACCCCCGGGCAATGTTGCCCAGGTCCATGAATTTCAATATCCTCGATGCTCTTCATAGCCTTGTTCCACTGGCCGCTTGCCTCCGCACCACGGCGGTGAACTTCCCCGACCGGGCATCGTATTTTGAGGGTATGCGGAGAACCTACACCCTGTCCTTTCCCTTCGAGTAAAGGAAAATTCAATGGCATAAATTTTCCCTTTCAAGAATGCTTGGTAGCCCTGGCGGATCTATGTGTGTGATTATCTGAATATGTGATCATCTTTTCCTCTATGAGGGCAAAATAAATTAAATTACAGAAAATCAACAACTTCCTGTATTTTCTTTTTTTCTTTCCTCCCATAAAAAACATAATCACGTCAATCACAATCACCTTAGTGACTGGGGTCTGGATGCCACCATATGTCCCCGTCTCGCCTGTGATCCTTTGTCCACTGGCAGTTTCGCAGCACACGGCAGGCCATGTTTGCGACCCTTTTATCAGAGAGAGGCTGGCCGCCGACTTCCTCATCCTCATAGGCCCTCCTCCAGATCTCAGACCAGGACTTGCCACTGAAATTTCTGCTCTGCTCCGACCCCAGGAACTTCCTCAATTTCTCCTCCATGATGGTCTGAGGGTGCCTGAATTTTGCATTGACCGCCGCTTGATCCTCATACAGCTCCCTGGGAATTCGCGTATCTTCACCCGATTGCACTCTTTGCAGGGCTTCGGCCCACCACTGACTCCTCACCCCGAAATCAATTTCACTCTCATCTTTGCAGACCACTACTGCATAACGACGAGATCCTGTAGGGTCGTCGGGCAACACCCCGGTCCCGTCATCATTGGACGTCCCCACTATGATAAACCTGCGCGGATACGATTCGGTCCGCCTGCCATATGCTGGCCTGGTTTTGTCCTCCTGCATGCTCAGGTAGGCCTTGCATGCACTCTGCTCCTGACGGCGAAGCCCGATAAGCTCTGAAACCTCCACCAACACAACTCCATTTGTGGCTTCAATTTGCCTCGTATAGGGCATAGAGAACGAGAACGCATCGGTAAAAAAAGAGGGATGGGGAAAGATATTTCGCAGAAAGGTGGACTTGCCTATGCCCTGCCTGCCCACCAGGATGGGCATAATATCTTGCTTGGTGCCGGGGAAAAGGGTGCGCTCGACGGCCCAAATAAAAATCCTGCTGCTGATTGTTCTATTAATTTCCGTCGCTTCGCATCCAAAGGCGTCGCAGAGTACCAGGTCTATTCTCGGCTCCCCATCCCAACTTTGGGATAAGACGTAATCCTCGAAAGGATCTACCCTCTTGCGGGCGGTGGCCGCCGACAAAAACTCGGGAAAATTACCCTTGCTTATCCGATAGCGAGAAAGCTCCGGCTCACCATCTCCTGGCGACCTCACCAGGACCCGTTCGCACATTATTTCGCGTATGGTAGATTCCATTTGATCGCTGGCCGGGGTCCAGTCCTCCAAGGGATACCCGGGTACAGTGCTCTTACTTAAAGCCCGATATTCAGTAAGAGCACCGCGCTCATTGAGCCGAACCTCTAACCCCAGGGCCTTCAGGGCCTCCCTGAAGCTCCGGTAGCCCGAAGCACAATCATGAGGAATAAACACGCAGCCGGTAGAGTCAATCTTGGGCCGTGGGTTGGGGGGCCTCCCCCGGGGCTTGGGCGGGGGTTGTGGGGGAAGAGCAGCCTTGGCCTTGTTGAACAGATTCTCGGGGTCCCCATTTCCGGCGATATAATCGTCAAGCCCCTCTTTCCCTGTCTCCCCAGGGGGAATCTCCACGAACCTGACAGCAGCATTTTTTTCAAGGAGCCTCTCCCGCAGCTTGTTGGCAGCATCCCACACATTCTTATTTGTAGCGAGATCTGCATCCAGGCACACATATACAGTTCGACCCTCCAGGACCATGCTAAGCAGAGGTTCCTGAAGTTCTTTCTTTTCCCCACTGGATAGGCCGCTGGTGCAGCTGTCTAAAATGATAATAGAGAGACCCTGGCCGAAGGGATGCGAAGCCAGGGCGTCACCCTTTTTTATCCCTTCTATTATTACAATAGGCCGGCAAGGATCATTCAAGACCCCCGGAGGGGAATGCAGCGTGTCGATGAATTTCCTGGACCCCTGCTCGAACAGATACTTTTTGGGCTTGCCGCGAGAATCCTGGAGAGGATTGTCCGGCTTGAGCTGGTACCGCATGCCGCCAGTATTGCAATGGGGAATGAGAAGACCGGACAGGCGGGAGGCCACGGAAAATTTCGCGAGCTTGGGGTTGTGCGCAAATTCTTCAGCCGTGACGCTTTCGTAGCCTCTATGATAGATCACGGTCTTTGATATTCCTGAGTCTAGAAGTTGCTGCTCGTGATCTGGGCGCAGTTGTCTGGCGCCTTCCTGGCGAGGGTCGTGAAAGCCATTGCTGCTTGCTGTGGAAGTTTTGGGAATTGCAATTTCGGTCACCATCGTACTACCTCTTCGTCGTTTATTGTTGGCGGTCAAATTTAACGATGGGTAAAAACTCTATGGCTATGGGGGCGAGACCCGAGATCACCAGAAACTGAACACCTGGTAGTGAACTGAGTTGAACTGGAAATTTTGCTGTAAACCCATCTTCTCCTCCTCTACAAAGGCAGCGGGCGCCGACTATGTCCATATCGGCTCATAAAATGAAAAATTGGGACACCAGGTTAAGCAGAATGCAGGCCAATTACCTGTTCAAAGCGCCAGGAATTATAAAAACAGCCCCAATTGAAAACTTGACTGATCGCCGGTGGTATAACCTTGGTGCTGTGATCTCCTTCACTCGGCCCAGGAAATAGTCCTTCGCCTTACGAGATTGGCCTGATTGGCCCTCTGCCAATCCTGGTCCCGCGCTGGTGAATCTCAGGCGACTGGTCGGTCACGCAACCAATTCTCAACGGCTGTCCGGTACCAACCGACTGCTCGGGACCCCGGTCCGCCAAGCCGGACGGGAGAAGGGAAATCTCCACTCCTTACACGCCGCCAAATCGTTGTGCGAGAGAGACTGAGCAATTCGGCAAGCTCTGACGGTCTGATGATGCTCTTAGCTTCCATTTTGCCTAATCCTCGACTTTCAAGTTTTTCAACAATCCCTCGGAAGCAACCAGGGGAAAGGGATGTAGAACAGCATATTTTTTTCCCTGGACCTCCAGAATAACCCCATTGCGCCGCATTTCCTTTATCTGCCCGGCATTCGGCTTTCCCCAGTACTTTGAAGCGTCATTCAAATCGATAAGGCGAACCTGTTTGCCTGTGAAATTTACCACAAGCCGAGTCTTAACATACCCCATGCGAGTGGCACGCCTCACGGATTCTCCAGAGCGCCTGAAGAGTACGGAACAGGCAAAGGGGGTTAGGACACAAATCGGATCCTTGAGCATTCTGCTCTCCAGGGTTACAGGGTCAATGCTTTTCAATAATAACCGGATTGCCGCTACCGGTCAAGGGGTTACGCAAAAAAATAAGCTACTACCTCGAATCGAAGGATTTGGAGGAGGTTATCTTGGCCACCAACCGGCTGGGATTCCGGGATTGGCTGGCAATCGGAAATAACAGCAGCCGGGAATAACCTGACTCATGGGTGGGCCTGCAGCCCAATCCCGGAAACTCGAACGAAAACCGTGCGGAACGGCTGGGATGCCCAGCTCACGGACCAGCTTCGACAGAGTCATATCCGACAACACCTTTCCTCGTGGTGACGGGAATACCAAGCCTGAACCCTCTGCCATCTCCTCTGCCTCGGTCAATACTTCAAGCGCACGAGGAGAAAGAGGGACTCGGTGTTCTCGACCGGCCTTTATCCGTTCGCCCGGTACGGTCCATGTGCCATCTTCAAGGTCGATCTCTTCCCACCTTGCGCCCCTTACCTCACCCGAGCGCGCTGCGGTCAATACAAGGAACTCGAAAGCGAGTTTGGTAGCTGGCCAGGCATTGGATTGCTTCACTTTCCTCAAGGCCTCCCCTACTTCTCCATGTGGTAGGGCTTTTTGGTGCTTCCGGAGAGCGCCTTTGTTGGGCAGAGCAGCACCTATGGCCTCGCCAGCCGGGTTGTCCTCGCGGTGTCCCTCGGCAATGGCCCATTTCATTATTGCACCGATCCGCTGCCTGACTCGCTTGGCGGTTTCCCTCTTTTCAGTCCAAATGGGAACCAGCACAGCCAAAACGTCCGAAGTGGTTATTTTGTTCACCGGTTTGCGCCCAAGTCTCGGCATTGCGTAGTCTCGGAGAGTCGACCGCCAGATTTCAGCAGACCGGGCACCGTCCTTCCAATTCGGTTCGTGAATCGCAATCACCTTTTCGACGGCTTGTTCAAAGGTCGGAATGCCACCAGACCTGTCACGAGGATCGCCACCTCGCGCTACTGCTCGGCGGTTTTCCAGGGCCTTTTCGCGAGCCTCAGCCAAAGAGATCACCGGAAAGGAACCGAGCCCAATGTTGCACGGATGGCCGTTAATTCTTATTCTTTGGGAAAAGGTTTTCGAGAGCCTACCCGAAGAGGTTGGTTTCACCAGCAGGGACAATCCATGTCCACCACGACCATCACCGTAGCGGCCGGGTTGGTTCACGGTCCTAATAAAAGCAGCACTTAATTTGATTGGACGATTCATTGGGTATCACTCCTGTTATCATTATTTTACATGGAACCACGAGAACTCGCGCGAAGCCAAAAGAAATCGAAAGATAATATA
Source organism: Candidatus Latescibacterota bacterium (assembly GCA_965208105.1). GTDB lineage: Bacteria > Latescibacterota > UBA2968 > UBA8231 > UBA8231. Next base: position 2,935,870 of record OZ242318.1, on the reverse strand, counting down.
ACCCACTGATTTTAATAATTTAACAGATACCAGGAAAAACGCAAGGGAGTGTTGTGGATCTCCATATTGGCGGACTCACCCTCCGCCAATATGGAATTTATCGAGCCAACGGCAAATGGATGCGGAGAGGTGACCGAGTGGCCGAAGGTGGCAGCCTGCTAAGCTGTTGTAAGGGTTTCCCCTTACCGAGGGTTCGAATCCCTCCCTCTCCGCCAGTTTAAGTTGCTGCGCCCTCGTTCAATGGCAGGACACATGACTCTGGATCATGTTATCGGGGTTCGAATCCCTGGGGCGCAGCCAGCTTTACCCTCTTAATTCCTTGGGATTTCAATGATCTCAAGGAATTTTTTCGTCTTGGCCCATACCTGGCATCCCACGAAATCAAACGGGAAAAAGTGCAGCCTCCTTTTTCCTTCCGAAGGATTACGGAGTTGACCCCCATCAATTCCCCTGTCGGTTGGCGACCAACCTAATCCAGATCAGAATCCTTTGCGCCGAATGAACAGTGGTTTCAGGGAACAGGCCCTGGCCTGGGGGTTTCTCGCTCCCGCTTTGACCGGCCTGGTGGCGTTCGGGCTATTTCCCATCGTTTATGCATTCTACGTCAGTTTGCACCAGTGGCGGATCAGGCAAGAAGCATTTGTCGGATGGGACCATTACCTGAGAGCGCTTGGACAACTTGGGTATTTGGGATATTTCCTGTGTGGCCTGCTTCTGGTCTGGGGAGCCTTTCGCCTGCGGCGTGCCATGGAAGAGAGGAAGATGGGCCCTGCTTTTCTACCTCCACTTTCATGGATGATCCTGCTGGGGGCAGGCCTGTGGCTGTCCCTTGGGATGGGCTTGTGCGGCATGGTGGAGAGCGGAGATGCCAGGCTTTATAACGGTTTCCGGGTCACCTTGTTTTATACGTTGGGAACCATCCCTGCAGAGTTGTGCATTTCGCTGGGGTTGGCCTACCTGCTTTTCAAGAGTTTGCAACTTAAAGGGCTGTTCAGGGTATTGTATTTTCTGCCTTATGTTACTCCGACCATTGCCACAGCCGTGGTGTTCCGGACAATCTTCAGCCCCCACCCTTCCTCCTGGGCGAACAGGTTCTGGGGTTGGCTTGGATTTGAGGAACAGCGCTGGCTCTACGAGAGCACCTCGGTAGTCGCTCTGCTGTTGCAGGCACTGGGCGTAAGCGAGTATCCGCCGTGGATTGAGAGCTATTTCCCCAGTCTAGCGCTGGTCTCTGTCATTCTTTACAATATCTGGGTCTACATTGGCTACGACACCGTCATTCTCCTGGCCGGGCTTAGCGCCATACCGCGGCACTACTACGAAGTTGCATTGATGGATGGAGCAAGCACCTGGCAGTCTTTCCGCCACATTACCTTGCCCCTGCTCTCCCCTGTACTCTTCTTTCTGTCCATCGTCGGTGTCATTGGCACCTTCAAGGCTTTCAACCACGTCTACATCATGCGCACCGCGGGCGCACGGGATACCGTGGACGTGCTCAGTGTTGTCGTCTTTGACTTGATCTTCGAATACCACAACGCCGGCTATGCTGCGGCGATCGCCATTCTACTTTTTTTGGCCATTCTCGCCCTTACGCTCATACAGAACCGGCTGGTTGGGAGAAGGGTCTTCTATGGCGACTAGAAGTCAAAAAGATAAGTGGCGGTTGTTGATCTACGCAGGCCTCGTCGCCGGAAGCATGGTCGCGGTTTTCCCTTTCGTGTGGATGTTGCTGACCTCTTTTATGGAACAGGGAGAGACCTTGCGGCGGGTTCTCGTTCCGGGGAGACTGCAGTGGGAAAACTATGTTTTGGCCTGGAGGGAGGCAGATTTTGGACTCTACTTTGCCAATTCCCTGATTATCTCGGGTCTGCAAGTGGCTGGAACCATGCTTTTCTCTTTACTGGCTGCCTACTCCCTGGCGCGAATGAGATTTTTTGGTCGAGGCCTGGTCTTTACCGCCATTCTGGCAATGCTCATGGTACCGGAAACTGTGACTCTGGTGCCCAACTTTCTCACTGTCTCGTGGCTGCACCGGCACAGTCCTTTCCCCTGGCTGAACAGCTGGCCATCTCTGACGGTGCCCTTCATGGCCAGCGCCTTCAGCATCTTCCTGCTGCGCCAGTTCCTCAGGGGAATACCCAGGGAGCTCTGGGACGCAGCCCAGATTGACGGAGCCGGGCACCTGCGGTTTCTATTTCAGATTGCGCTGCCCCTGTGTCGCGCTCCTTTGCTCACGGTGGGAATGTTTGCGTTTATTGGTGCCTGGAACGCATTGGCGTGGCCGTTGTTGGTGACCAATACACCAGACTGGCGTCCCATTTCCGTGGGATTGCTTCAATTTGTCAGCGAGGCCGGCGCCGAGGCGCATTTGCAGATGGCCGGTGCTGTAATCGCAACCATTCCCGTACTTCTGATCTACTTCTTTGTTCAGAGAGAATTCACAGACGGCATCTCCTTTTCCGGGATTAAAGAATGAGAACTTTGCTGAAAGATATTGCCCGCAGTGGCAGATTCGCCGCCGTTTTGTCGTTCTCCGTCTTGATGGGGGCCTGCAACACCGGACGAGAACGGGAGGCGAAAATCCCCGTCAGCCTGGAGCTGTTGGACCCCACAGGGCAAGAGGTTGTCTTCTGGTATCAGCATACTCGCCAACGCGAGGAAAAGTTGCTCGAACTGATCTCGGACTTCAACCGCATGAATCCTTATGGAATACAGGTGCGTGGAGAGTACGCCGGTCCATACAAGGACATCTACAACAAGATGTTGGTAGCACTCCAGGCAGGCTCATTGCCCCAGCTTGTCGTCGCCTACCAGAACCAGGCGCAGGCGTATTACCAGGCAGAAGGGATTCTGGATCTCACCGAATACATGGACTCGCCCAAATGGGGGCTGCCCGCAGAGGTCCGGGAGGATTACTTCACGGCATTTATCGAGCAGGACAATTTTCAGGGGGTGCAAACGGGGTTCCCTCCAAATCGATCCATGGAGATTCTTTACTACAATGCCGACTGGCTCGGTGAACTGGGCTATGAGGCTCCGCCCGGAAATTGGTCCCAATTTGCAGAGATGTGTCGAAATGCCAGCGGCCAGCCCTTCAGCGGGTCTCCGAACAAAGATCGCAGCCTTGGGTTTCTGATGGATGCAGACGCAAGCCGCCTGGCCTCCATGACCTTCAGTCGAGGAGGCGATTTCATGAACGAGGAGAGAAGTGCTTATACGCTCGATACTCAAGAAGTCAGGGAGGCGCTGGCTCTTATGCAGGGACTGACCACGGAAGGGGCTGCGGGTTTGCTCGGTGAGCCATATGGCGACACAAGTGAGTTTAGTGTGGGGCAAGTGCTGTTTGCCCTTCGCTCCTCTTCAGGGATGCCCTTTTTCAAAAATGCGGTTGAATCCGGAATCGGGTTTGATTGGAGGGTGGCTGCTCCCCCATTTGAAGGGGAAGCCCCGGCGATGAATATATATGGAGCCAGTGTTTCCATCTGCCGGACCACCCCCGAGCAACAGCTGGCTGCCTGGCTCTTTGTCAAATGGTTTACCGAGCCGGCTCAACAGGCCAGGTGGGTGCGGGCGAGCAACTACTTCCCGGTGAGAAAAAGTACGGCAAGAGGTCTGGGAGACTACTTTACGGAAAATCCGAATTACGAGACGGCCTACGGATTGTTGGCTTACGGCAAGTCTGAGCCGGTTGTTGTAGGATATTCGCAAGTGCGGCGCCAGATTGCAGACGCAGTGGTAGAAATTCTCGAGGGCGGCAACATCGATCAGGTCTTGAAGGACCTGGAGTCCGCTGCCAACAACAGCCTGGAGAATCCATAGTACCGGGTTCTGCAAGATTTTGGATGGAGATCCTTCCGAGGAGAGTCGGGATCAGGCGATTGGTTCAACTGGGCCTTGGCGCAAAATAAGGGACTTTCGCAATCGAAAAGTGAGGGATAGAACAGGAGACCAGAGATGGGCATGCGAACGGAATCGGACAGCATGGGCAGGATTGACGTGCCGGCAGATCGCTACTACGGAGCTCAGACCCAGCGGTCGCTTGAGAATTTCCGCATTGGGGATGACCGCTTTCCACGAGGTATGATTCGTGCATTGGGTCTGGTCAAAAAGGCGGCTGCACAGGTAAACGGGGAATTGGGTGTCCTTGATCCTGAGACCGTCCGGCTGATAGTAATGGCGGCGGACGAGGTGATTTCCGGCAAGTGGGACGACCATTTCCCCCTGGTGGTCTGGCAGACGGGTAGCGGCACTCAGACCAATATGAATGTCAACGAAGTTATTTCCAACCGCGCCATCGAACTCGCCGGCGGCGAGCTGGGGTCCAAGCAGCCAGTGCATCCCAATGATCACGTCAATTGCTCGCAGTCCTCCAACGACGTCTTTCCAACAGCCATGTACGTTGCGGCAGTGGAGGCCATTGCCCGCCAGCTTCTCCCAGCGCTGGGAGAACTGACCACGACCTTCGAGGAGAAGGCCAACGCCTTTGAGAAGGTCATCAAGATTGGCCGCACGCACCTGCAGGACGCCACGCCCCTGACCATGGGGCAGGAGTTTTCGGGCTACGCCGAACAGTTGCGCCAGGGCAAGCGCAGGATGGAGTCGGCTCTGGGGCCGCTTTGTGCCCTGGCCGTGGGGGGCACAGCGGTTGGCACGGGCCTGAATAGCCCCGGGGGTTACGCGGACAAGGTGGCCAAAAAGATTGCAGAGCTGACCCGGATGCCCTTTTACTCCGCGACAAACAAGTTCGAAGCACTCAGCGCCCATGACGCGCTGGTGGAGGCGAGCGGCCACCTTAAAACCCTGGCGGCCTCCCTGATCAAGATCGCCAACGATGTGCGCTGGTTGGCTTCGGGTCCCCGATGTGGTATTGGCGAGATCATCCTCCCCGAAAATGAGCCGGGGTCCTCGATCATGCCGGGGAAAGTCAATCCCACCCAGTGCGAAGCTCTGACCATGGTCTGTGTGCAGGTCATGGGGAACGATGTTGCCGTGGGAATTGCCGGCTCTTCGGGTAATTTCCAGCTGAACGTATTCAAGCCGGTGATGATCCACAATGTATTGAGTTCGGTAAGGCTGTTGGCGGATGGCTGCTGCAGCTTTAATGAAAACTGCGCGACTGGGATTGAGCCTCATCGCCAGCGTATCCAGCAGCACGTGGAGGAGTCTCTGATGCTGGTGACTGCTTTGAATCCCCACCTTGGCTATGATAATGCGGCCATGGTGGCAAAAAAGGCTTTCCGCGAAAACAAGACGCTACGGGAAGCGGCTGTTGACCTGGGACTACTGGAGGCGGAGAAGTTTGACGAAATCGTGAGGCCGGATAAGATGGTGGGGCCGGGAGGATGATCAGGATGAACCCGGGCCTGGAGTGCCAGGAAGATCGGTTGGCAGGGTAAAAATGATCAACTATTCCTGCGAATTTTGGTAAAGCCCCTGGATCTCAGCGCGAGCGCGTTTAAGCTTCCGGGTCAGCACCTCGATTTCCTGAAGCCGCTTGAGGGTGGAGGAGACAGGCTTTGATAATTCCAGCAGAAACGAGGTGAGTTCGGGGTTGCGCGCTGGGCTGTCCGGGGGAAGTCCCAGCCGTATGGTGCCCTGTTCAAAGGGCACGTCGACAAGCATCCCCGGAATCCGATCAGGTTCTTCATCCGTTTCCCGTTCCCAAATCTTGTCGCGGTGCCAGTGACTCAAAAGTCCCCGAATGGCAGATTGGGAATCCAAGGCGTGGCGCAAATCCAGAGAATTGTGAGTTGACTGGTAGCCTTCGGACTCGGAGTATGCGGTGAATATTGTGAGACGGTCGGCCATTTCATCTATGACATTGATTCCCACGCTTTCAAAGACCAGGCCCGTGTCTTCAAGTTCGTCGGCCATAATGCGGACCATTTTGCCCATTTCGTCAGGCGTTTTGATTTCAAGGCCAGCGTGTTGCAGGCGGCCGACAGCCTGCTGGTAACGCCGCGCGGTGATGTCGCGGACTATGCCGATGTGGATGTTTCCAGCGATGTTTTTCGACGAGATTTCAACTGGAAATCTCGTGCCATTACGGCGCATCAGAAGGACCTCGCAGACTTCCGAAGCGTTGTTGGCGATCATATGCCGAACAAGTGCACGGGACTCCGGAAGGATGATTCGCTCAATGCTGTTTTTCGCGAGGAGCTCTTCCTGGGAAAAATCAACCATGTCAGCAAAGGCTTGGTTGACATAGAGAAAACGGCCATGCTCCAGAATGGCAAAAGGGTCGAGGACATCAGCGATTTGGTGGAATCGGCCCTCTTTTATTTTCGGGATGAAATACGAGACCTCAGCATCGGGGTTGGAAGCGAAGACCTCATTATCACCCATGAGAAAGTCGACGGAGACATTCAAGGCGTCGGCCAGGCTCTTGAGGGCCCTGGAGCGCAATTGGCGGACGCGACCGATTTCTATGCGCGATATGGTCGCCTGGGAAACACCGGAAAGGAGGGACAGGCTTTTCTGATTCAGTCCGCGTTTCTGGCGAAGTGCTTTGAGTGTTTTCCCAAGCGGCATTATGCGTAACGGAATTCCAGTGTATTCGATTCTGAATTAGTCTGGTGGATTGTGGGTCTGCAAGCGCAACTATTTCCTGCCACCAAATGACAGAAAGGGTTCAATGGGGAAATACAGGGAAGTAATTTAGCATGCAGCTACTCCAGGCACAATTTATTGAAGTGCATATGAATCGAGTCAACTGCAAGCTTATTCTTTAACTGCCCGGGCTACGGTATGATCCCTGCCCTGCTTCACCTTCTCGTAGTTGCCGAATATCACCCTGAGATTGCGTCCTATAAACCCTTTGAGCCGGGAGATGGTGACCACGTACAGTTGGCCACCTATCTCCAAGTGAGCCCAGGCGTCGTGCAGGATAATTGAAAGCATCTCGTTGCCTGAGTTGGCTGGCAGGTTGGTGACGATGTTGTGGAATCGGATATCGGGTACGCAGCTGAAGGCGTTGCTGAGATAGACATGGCAATTGAAAATACGGTTGATGGATGCATTTTTCCGGGCGAACTCTACCGCCACGAAGTCTTTGTCTATCATGTGGACTTCACCCTGTGGACAAAGTCGGGCAAGGGTCAACCCTATGGGACCGTAGCCGCAACCGATGTCCAGGCTTCGGTGGTCGGGCCGCACGGTCAGCTGGTCGATCAGCAGGCGGGAGCCTTCGTCCACGTGCCTGGGGTTGAACAGCCCCCAGGTCGAGTGGAATTCCATCGAGTGTCCGCGCAGGGTTTCTTTAAACACTATGTCTTGCTTCAATTTTTCGACAATCACGGATTCTTTGGTGGTGTGGAAGAAAAAATCGACAAATTATCACCTGCCCCTTCTACCCAGGGCAATGCATACACCTCCATGGCTCGAAGTGTAAAAAATTCAAATTTGCAATTACTTCGCCCACGCATCACGGGCGCTTAGGGCAAGGGAGTTGAGCGTCACGGATTTTATTTATAAGTATATATTAATGAGATAGTTAAATTGAAGTTTTCTGTTGGCGATCGGACGTTCTTGCAGAGGCACGAGGGGAATAACATTCTCCTTGACTTTCAAGTGTGCATATTTTACATTGTCGTCCTGCTTCCCCCTGCGCCAACCCTGCCAGGGCTCCAGATAGACATATCGGGACCGAAATTTCTGGAGTTTATTTCAGGCCAATTTGGTACGGGATTTGCAGTCTGTAGCCAATGGCCAGGTCCATGAAATAAGACAGGATTTGATATTTTCAGATTCATTAAAGAATGGAGTATTTGGCATGATTTCCCGAATTCTACTGGCAGATGAAAACGAATTAATTTGTGCCTCTTTGAGCAAGACTTTGAGAGAAAAAGGTTGGCGCGTAACCACGACGAGCGATGGTGGCAAGGCTTTGAAATTGCTATATGAATCATCTTTTGACGTAGCCATTCTGGGAGTGAAGATGCCCTACTACGGCGGTATTGAGATACTCGAGAGGGTGCGACAGAAACGAATGCAGACGGATGTGGTGATTTTATGCGGAGATGCCAGCGTCGAATTGGCCGTCAGAGCGATGAAGATTGGCGCCCGGGATTTTCTAACCAAACCTGCTTACGAAGCGGAGATTGTAGGGGCAATTGGCCGGCTTCTGGACCGCCGTCGCCCAACCCAGAGCGTGCTGGCAAGCCGGATGGACGTGTTTGCGAGGGAACACGCCAGCGAACCCTCACTGAGCCTGAAGGAACTCTGCAGGCATTTTCGGATCTCAGTGGGATATGCGTCTCGTCTGTTCCAGGGCCAGATGGGAACCACCTTTCGCCGGCGCTTGAACTACTACCGGATAGAGAAAGCCAAGCACCTGCTTACCTCTACCGACCTGACAATGTACCAGATTGCGGAAATGTGTGGATTCAAGAATCAGCGCCGATTCTGTGAAACCTTCCGCCGGCAGGTTGGAATTTCGCCGAAGAGATATCGCCAGGATTGATTCAATCGCGCCCAAAGACCGATTTGCAGATTCCATTGATCTGAAGGCCGCTCCCTATCGAAAGTAGGAAGGTGGACAAGGCCGTCATATTAGCCCGGGGATTGGGCACGCGCATGCGCAAGGAGGATTCCGGGCTGAATTTAGGCTCGGAAGAGAAAAGGATGGCCGCTGCCGGGATCAAGGCCCTGATGCCCGTAGGCCGGCCATTTCTGGACTACGTGCTCAGCAGCCTGGCCGATTCCGGATATCGACGCGTATGTCTGGTCATCGGACCGGAGCACGACGAACTGCGCCGCTACTACTCCCGGACGGTTGCCCTGGAGCGCCTGGAAATCGATTTTGCAGTTCAGGAAGAACCCCTGGGTACGGCTGACGCGGTTGCTGCTGCAGAAAGGTTCGTGGACGGATGTTCTTTCCTGGCGATCAACTCCGACAACCATTATCCGGTCGAAGCCCTCAAAGCTCTGCGCCAACTGAGTGGACCTGGACTGGCCGTGTTCGACCGCGGCAGCATGGTGGAAATGAGCAATATCTCGGAAGACAGATTGGCCAAATTCGCCATTGCCCTCATCGACCCGGATGGCTATTTGAGCCGGATCCGGGAAAAACCTGAGCCGAATTTTTTAAACCATTCCTCCAGAGCCAACTGGGTCAGTATGAACTGCTGGCGATTTGATCCTGAAATCTTTCCCGCGTGCGCTGCCGTTCCGCCCTCGTCCCGGGGTGAGTTGGAGATCACGGATGCGGTTCAGTACTGCATAGATGAAACAGGACAAAGTTTCCGCGCTCTTTGTTTTGCTGCTCCAGTGCTGGATCTGTCCAGCCGCGAGGATATAGCTCCCATTAAGAAGCACCTGGCTGGACAGAAGGTCCACCTGTGAGCCGGTTCGGGATTGTCGCCGTGAAAAGGCACGCCCATGTCCAGTCCGGATTGTCACTTCAGGCCATCAGGCGTGGTGACGTCCCATGCGCCGCGGGCTTTGCCTGTTGCTCCGGAATAATACAATCCCGGCGTTAATATACACTGCGCTCCTCTTCTGGAGGGTTCCCTATGAGGTCCATGGTTCTTGCATTTGTTGCCATTGTCATGCTCAATGTGACAATGGCCCAGGCAATAGATCCTGTATTCGCTACCAGGTTGGCCATTGATGGCTATGATCCGGTGGCCTACTTCACAGAATCCAAACCAGTGCGAGGTTCTCCCGAATTCGAGTTCGAGTGGAAAGGTGCCAAGTGGTTTTTCGCGAGCGCAGAAAACCGCAGCCGGTTTGTGCAAAGTCCCCTGTCTTTTGCACCGCAGTACGGCGGCTATTGTGCGTACGCCGTAAGCCGCGGCCGCGTCGCCGGAATCAGGCCGGAGGCATGGTCGATCGCAGATGGAAAACTGTACCTTAATTTCAACTTGAAGATACGATCGCGGTGGGAAGCAGACCGAGATAACATGATCCGCCAGGCGGATGAGAACTGGCCGGGGATACTCGGGGGTAAAACCGATCCAACACCCTCGCCTGATTCTTCATCGGGCAAACAGAGTTGAGTCTTCGGCGCAATGCGGATCCTCCAAGCCTGCAGCTTTGCTCCCGGAGGCTGGCACCCGAATGACTGGATGCTTGTCAAGAGTGCGCGTTGGGATTGGATGGGGTCTTGGGAACAACAAGACGACCATATCTGCAACCAGGTTCCGAAGGATGCCGGTCCTGAGGATCTGATTTCCACCGGCTCGCGCGCACCCGAAACTTATGCCAGCATGCTCTGCCGGGAAGAATTGCCCGAGGATGTGGTCGTGCGGGTCACCACTTCTTTCGACTACCGCATGGCTCCGCTTGTCGTTCTGGCCGCTGAGCCGGGTGTCGACCCCAAGGGGAGGCTCGAGTACCGCGAACACTTCGAGGTTGTCATCTTCGACCAGGGGATAAACCTCTGGCGCCATGTCTACCTGCAAGGAAGGCCGGTCTGGGTCAGGGCGGCCTATTCGCGGTTTGAGCTGAGACCAAAGACGCGGCACGTGCTCGAAGTAGAGCGCAAGGGCCGAGAATTGAGGATGCGGGTGGGAGACCGCGAAACAGGATGCTGGTTGGAGACGCTTCCTCGAGCGAGGTACGCTGGTATCACGGGATGCGAAGGGGTGAACCGCTTCTACGATTTCGAGGTCTTTGTTCGTTAGACACCGGTGACCGGATGTGGCCCTTCGGTGAGTCGGGCCCAGGAATTGGAAAGGCTTTGCCTTCCCCTGCCAGGTCATTATCAGGTGCCATTTGCCCCGATCCATAACCCCGATCTAGTGTCCCGTCGCAGAAATATGTCGCCATTTTCCCGCCGATCCATCCCGGCTCACGGCGTTGCCTTCACTCGCCGTACACCACTGGTACGACTCGCTCAGGGGCCTTGTGAGCCTGGCGCCTCGGCGGCCCAATTTCGTCAACCTATCTCTGCGACGGGACACTGATATGTATTGACGGTTGTCAACCCCCTCCGGGGTGGTCATTTCGGGTGTTATCTTTGCATGAGTTTGTTCGGCAACAGAAGGGACGCTGTAGCGACGGTTGATCCGACTGATATTCGCGGGTTGGCTACCGCCTGTCCTGGGTGCGTCGCGGAGCGGCCTCAGTCTATGGTCGAGGGTCAGCCTGAAAAGGCGCCTCATAGTGTCTTCGAGGATTCTCCTGACCGGTCCCTTCTGTCCCGTTTCGATTTACATGAGCAAAGGTCCTATGCCGGCTTCTGAGACGATGAGCTTATCAGGCGGCGATCCGAGGTCTCCTGGCCACGAGGCGGCCGGGGCGTTTCTGCTTCCAGGCGATGGCCCAGATGAAACCCAAAAGCTCCCACCTGATCGCGGTGCAGACTTTGTTCTTCGGCATCCCTCGCCCACTCAGCCGCCGATAGCGTCCACACAGGCATTTCTGTGCCTTCCAGGCGATGGCCTGTATGGCGGGTGCGGTCTGTTCGGCGCGTCGTTGCAAGGCGGCCGTCTTGCGGGCGGGAAATCGATAGCACCAGGCGGCTTCCACCAGCACGCGCCGCACGTGGGCGTTGCCCGCCTTGGTGATCGCCCCTCGCTGCTGCCGGGAGCCGCTGGAATGCTTGCTGGGGACCAGACCGACGAAGGCCATCAGTTGGCGCGGAGAGTCGAAGCGGGTGAGGTCCCCCAACTCGGCCAGGGTCTAACCGCGGTGAGTGTGTCTACCCCGCGCAGTGCCCTCATAGCCCGCGTCTCCCCTTCCAAAGACCATCCCTCCAGCGCCTGCTGCAGCGCCTGGTCCAACCCCTGGATCCGACTTTGGGCTTCCTGTACCGCGTCCACGTATTCCTGAAAGACGATCTGCTGGGCCGGATGATCGAAGCGCTGGGTCTCCAGCCAGCGAAAGTGGGCTTGGGTCCAGCGACTGCGCCCGGAGTAGATCCGGCCGTGGCGCTGCAAGAAGCTGTTCAGCCGCTGGCGCACGCGGCGCTCGGCGTGCTTGAAGTCTTCCCGGCAGCGCTCCAGGTCACGCATCGCCTCCTGCGCTTCGTCGGGCACCCACACGGGGGTCAACTCTCCGTGTTGGAAAAACCGCACCAGAGACCGCGCATCGCGCCGGTCGGTTTTGATGCGGTCGCCCGGCCGCCGCGGAATCAGCGAGGGCGCCACCACCGTGCAGGCGTGCCCCAGGGTCTGGAGCTGACGGTAGACGCCGTAGCCGCAGGGTACGTCCTCGTAGCAAAACCGCAACGACGTCTCCGGGCTGGCCAGTTGGCCCGCCAGCTTGGACAACGCGGCGCCCGTAGACGGTATCGTTCCATACAGGTCCGGCCCTTGGAGGTCCTCGCAGTTAAGCGCAACGGTTATCAAATCTTTATTTATGTCCAAGGCGACGAATTTCGTAGATTTACGCATGGCCCCCTCCTTCTCGCTGGGGATAGGTCTTTGGGTGAACTCCGTTTTCCCAAAGATAACCCCCGACAACCGAGTCGGAGGAGGTCTTTCATATCTCCGTCAATACATAAGGTCTAGGATAGAGCCGGTTTTGAACATGGACGCGCTTGATTTATGCTATCTTTCGGCCCGGGATTTACGGAAACTTTACCAGCGCCGCGAGGTATCGCCGGTCGAAGTGACCAAGGCGGTGTTGAGCCGCATAGACCAAATCGATCCAAACATCAACGCCTTTGTCACGGTTACACCGGAAATTGCCCTCAAGCAAGCCCGCGCCGCTGAATTGACCTACGGAAATACAGAGAACCCGCCCCAACTGGCTGGCATACCCGTCTCTCTGAAGGATCTCACTCCGACCAAGGGCATCCGCACCACGCGAGGGTCCCTGCTCTCCAGGGACTGGGTACCAGAATTTGACGCGCCCATTGTCGAGCGTCTCCATGCTGCGGGTATGGTATTATTGGGCAAGACCAATACTCCTGAACGGGGATGGAAGGGGGACTCCGGGAACCGCGTATCAGGGCCTACCCACAATCCCTGGAAACATGGATGTACTGCTGGTGGGTCGAGTGGCGGGGCCGCCGCGGCTGTGGCCGCGGGAATGGGTCCTCTGGCTCAGGGAACTGACGGTGCCGGCTCCGTTCGAATTCCGTCCTCCTTCTGCGGCGTTTTCGGGTTGAAGCCGTCCTGGGGTCTCGTTCCCCAGTACCCGCCCAGCCTGGTGGAGCAGTTTTCCCATGTGGGGCCTATCGCCCGCACGGTCCGGGATGCTGCCCTTTTTCTCGACGTCATGGCAGGGGCGGACCCGCGCGACCGCATCTCCTTGCCCTCGAGTCCTGATTTCGGCGCAGATCTGAAGAGTTGGGCCGGAAATCTGCGGGTAGCCTGGTCTGCCGACCTGGGTTATGCTCCAGTAGACGCCGAAGTGCTCCAGATCGCAGCGGCGGCGGCGGCTCGGTTCGACGAACTTGGCTGTAGGGTCGAGGAGGACCACCCCGATCTAGAGGATCCTTGGGATTCAATTGTACGCGTGGTCTGGTCCTCCGCGTTTGCAGGGGCTCACCTTCGCGATTTCGATGAGGTTCGCGACCTCCTCGACCCCGGTCTCGTGGCGGTTATCGAAGAGGGGCATGCCTATTCTGCAGCGGAATTGGCCGCCGCGTATGCAGGTCGAAACGACTACTACGAGGGGTGGCGAATTTTTATGCAGAAATACGACCTGTTTTTGACCCCAACTCTTCCCATGACATCTTTTTCGTCCGGTGACGACCATCCAGCCGAGATTTGTGGACAACCCACCACATATCTCGGCTGGACCAAGTTTACCTATCCCTTCAACGTCACCGGACAGCCGGCGGCTACGGTTCCCTGTGGATTTTCCAGGAGCGGCCTCCCGGTAGGGTTGCAGATCGCAGGACGCTGGCGCGACGATTTGACGGTGCTGCGCGCAGCCGCCGCGTTCGAGGACCTGGCGCCCTGGTCGGCACACAGGCCGCCCCTGGTCCAGCCTGTCTCTGGTGAATCGCCATAGCTTGGGAGGAGTTGGTGCTGAGATATTCCTGGTGTCTTGTGGCCGCAGTATTCTTATCCGGGCAGAATTCCGGGGCGGACCTGAAGCAGGATACGACCGCATGGAAGGCACCAGTAGCGCCGGCCGCCTCTGGATGGGTGCGGGAGCGCCACCACATGGTCCGCACCCAGATTGAGGGGCCGGACTGGAGCCGTGCAGCGGTATCGGACGAGGCCGTGTTGCGGGCGATGCGCTCAGTGCCCCGGCATGCATTCGTGCCAGAGGACCTGCTGCGGAATGCCTATGATGACACGCCTTTGCCGATTGGCCACGGGCAGACTATCTCGCAGCCGTACATGGTTGCCATAATGACCGAGTTGCTGAAGATCAGCCCAGGCTCCAAGGTATTGGAAATCGGGACCGGCTCGGGCTATCAGGCGGCTGTGCTGGCGCAGTTGACACCTCATGTGTACACCATTGAAATTGTCGAACCGCTGGCCGCCCTGGCCAGCGAAGTGCTCAGGACCCAGGGAGGGGAGAGGATTGAAACGAAGTTTGGTGATGGCTACTTCGGCTGGCCCCAGGAGGCTCCCTTCGATGCTATTATCGTGACCTGTGCTGCCGGCCATCTGCCTCCACCCCTGTGGAAACAACTGAAGCCAGGTGGACGGATCGTCATTCCGATCGGGGGCGTATACTCGGTTCAGCGGCTGGTGGTCGTGGAGAAGACAGAGGATGGCAAGCGTGAATCGCATTCGGTGATGGGGGTTCGCTTCGTGCCTATGACTGGCCGGGCATTACGAGATTGAACTCCAGTTTTCGTCTTCTTTGGCCGGTGGGGATTCTCTCCTGCAGCCTTCTGGGGTTTGAGATCGCGCTCATGCGCATGCTGCTCTACGCCAGCTGGCACCATTTCGCCTTTTTCGTAATCAGCATTGCCCTCCTGGGGTTTGGCGCCAGTGGGACGGCTCTGTGCCTGCTGCGGCGCTGGGTGCTGCCCAGAGGCGATTTTGTTTTTTTTTCTCTGGTCATAGCTACAGCTGCGTCCATGCCCGCTTCGGTGCAACTGGCGGAGCACGTGCCTGCGGAGGCACGCTTTCTACCCCCGCTATTGGCCCGGCAGATCCTGTCATGGGGACTCTATTGGGCGGTTTTCTTTGTGCCGTTCCTGCTTGGCGCCATGGCGATTGGACTGGCGCTGATGATGGCGGGAAAGGGTCTGCCCGCAGTCTACGCCACCAATTTGGCGGGCAGTGCCTTGGGTGCGATTTTTTCCTCCCTACTGATGCACCATGCGCCGCCGGCATGGCTGGGTGCCAGTTTGGGAGGACTGGCACTGGCGGGAGCGCTTCCCCTGGCCTTCCGGCATTCTCTGCGCGGCCACTTCGCCGTAATCCTTTGTGTTGCGGGCAATGTGTTGTGGCTCGGGTTGGACCCACCGAAGATCAGAGTAGATTCGTTCAAATATCAGACCTATGTCGAGCGTCTCTGCGCCGCTGGAAAGGCAGAGAGAATAGCCCGAGCCTATGGTCCGCGCGGCCAGGTGGAGGTCTATGGAGGGTCTGTGTTCCACGAATTGCCTTTTCTCTCGACAGGAGAGAGCCCTCCCTCGATGCTCTCTCTGGTAGTGGACGGTCACTGGGCCGGCTCTGTCCTGCAGGTGGCGGATGCGGAGGAGGCTCGGGTCGTGGAACAAACCCTGATGTCGGTCCCCTACGCATTTCTTCCTCCCGGACCCCGGGTGCTGCTCTTGGGCGAGGCGGGCGGTGCCAACATCTGGCTGGCTGTTCGCAACCAGGCGCCCTCCATCGAGGTCGTCCAGTCGAACGAGAATTTGATTCAACTTCTGCGCGGACCTCTTGAAGGCCAGGGGGGTAGAATTTTCTCCAGGCCCGAGGTCTCCCTTAACTTTGTCGAGCCGCGCCACTTTGTTGGCTTCAGCCAGGCTCGGTTTGATCTGATTCAGCTGGCGGGGCTGGAGTCGTGGGCTGCTGATCAAGGCGGGGTGGGCGGCCTGCGACACGACTACCTGGTTACGGTCGAAGGGCTGGCCGCCTGTTTGCGGCGGCTTTCTCCCGATGGGATCCTGGCCGTGGGCCGCGGCATTCAATTTCCCCCCAGAGACAATGCAAAGCTGGCGGCGACTCTGGTGGAGGCCTTGCGCCGACTCGGCGTCGATCAGGCCGGCAGACACCTGGTCGTGGTGCGGGACTTTCTCGCTGCCTGTACTATGGTCAAAACCACTCCGTGGACTTCTGCAGAGCTCGACTCGGTGCGCCGGCTGTGCGCCGAGAGGCAATTGACGCCTGTCTACTTTGCTGGAATTGGTCCCGAAGAGCTGAATCGCCCTGACCAGTTGCCAGGGCCTCCGGGCTCCAGCGGAGACTGGCTGCATTACGTGATCGGGCAACTGGTTACCACCAGGGGAGAGGAGCTTTTCGAGAAGTGGCCCTTCGAAATTCGCCCGGCTACCGATATGCGGCCGTATTTTGCCCATTTCGGCAAACTGGATTCCATTGGATTATTGCGGGAGACCTTTGGCAATCTCTGGCTGACGCGCACCGAGTTGGGGTTGATTTTCGTATTTGCCGCGATCGCGGCCGCCGCCATGAGTGGAGCTCTGATGACCCTGTTGCCCATCGGACTGGTAGCGGAGATTCGCGGGGCGGCAGGACGGTGGATTACCGCGGCCTATTTTGCGGCCATTGGCCTGGCCTACCTGACCCTCCAGGTCTCTACGCTCTCGCATATGATTCACCTGATCGGAGATCCGGTGCAGGCCGGAGCGGCGACCCTTGGGGGATTCCTTCTGTTCTCCGGCGCGGGAAGTTTGGCAGTGCATGCCATGGGAAGGTTGCAGGAGGGAAAGGTGCGATATCTGTTTACATGCCTGATCCTGGCGGGATTAGTGGAAATATGGATGGTGGAACGGGTTGTGGCTTGGGCAGGCCTGTTCCCGGAGGAAGCGCGTATTTTGGTCGCAGTGCTGGCGATTGCACCTCTGGGGTTTTTGATGGGTATGCCGATGCCACTCGCGCTGAGGTGCCTGCAGCACCGCTATCCGGCCCTTTTGCCGTGGGCATGGGGGGTAAATGGCTTTGCCTCGGTTCTTGCTCCCCCACTGGCCACTGCGGTGGCCATGACCTGGGGCTTGCATGCCGCAGGGACGGGCGCTCTTTTACTATACGCGCTCGCGGCTGTACTTTTCGGGAAATTAGCCCCGGCAACCCGCCCGTAAGAGGAAGATTTTGACAGGCCTGTGGACAGAAGATATAATTTTCTTCCGGTTTCCCCAGAAATAGATAGGCGGAGAGAATCATGACCAACCGAGAGGTAATGCTGGCCAAGTTGACGCGGCGGGAATTCCGCCAAGCCCTGGAACAGGGCAAATTCCAGGCGGCGATTATTCCCACCGGGAGCAACGAACAGCACCTGGAGCACCTGGCAATGGAGCACGATATCGCTTCTTCGACCTACGTGGCCAGGGAGGCGGCAAAGCTTCTTTATCCCCAGGTGATCGTGAGCGTACCCATGGCAGTCGGCATATCCGAGCACCACATGGTCCAAAAGGGCACCATAACGGCCAAGCCGGGGTCTTGGCTGGCCGTCCTTTTCGACGCCGTGGAAAGCCTGGTGCGGCACGGAATCAGGAAGGTCCTGATCCTGAATGGCCACGGGGGCAATGTGGCTCCCGTGGAAGGGGTCAAGCCTCAGTGGGACCTTTACTTTAATTCCGTCGACCCCGAAATCGATTTGCAGTTTCAATCCTACTGGGACCTGAGCCGGGATATTGCAGAGCAGCATTGCAGTAGCTCGGTGCCTGGACATGCACAGGAGTATGAGACGGCCTTCGCCCTTGCCCTTTTCCCCGAGAACGTGCGCCACGACGCCATGCGGGAGCAGGAAGACAGGGAGCCTCTGCTGGCAAGTGCAGAGCAGGGCCGCGCGATGGCGGCAGCGGCGGTAAGCAAGACCGCGGAGTTCGTCCTAGGGATGATCGAGGGGAAGTAGAGGTAGAAAGCAGGGACGTGGCAGTGTCGCGGGGGGCGCGGGAGAAAGGGATACTTGCAAAAATGAGGACGGGAGTCAAAGATGGCACCTGGGCTTAGCCGGGACCAGATCCGGGAGTACGAAGAACAAGGTTTCGTCATAGTGCGCAACCTCTTTTCGGAAGGGGAATTGGGGCAAATAGCCGAGGGCGTGATTCGTTCCGTTAAGCGCACTGATATCGAGGTTCGCAAAAAGCCTTATCCTGCGCCGGCTACTCAATTTACGGTCGATGGTCGCTACATCGAAGACCCGGGACTGGCCTACATTGCCGCCCATCCTTTTGTCGTCTCGGCGGCGGAGAGTCTACTGGGCGGTCCGGTGGCTCTGTCGGCGAGTGTGGCCTATCTCAAGACGCCTGGGGCCAGAGGTACAGCGGGAGACTACGAAGGATCGCACCCCACGGCCCATCAGGATTACAAGACCTATCAGCAGGCCGGGTCCTCTCTAAACTGGCTCTTTTCCATTGCCCCTCTGGTGGACCTGGACGAAGAGATTGGAGCCCTCGCCGTTTCACCTGGTTCCTTCAAATTCAGCCGCAAGGTTCGCGCTGGCCGGGTCTGGCGCGTTGAGCGGTCGCGTGCTGACCAGATCGCCGCACCGGAAGACGCCAGGCTCAGGCGGGGAGATCTGCTTCTGATGAACATGTTTACCTGGCACCAGGCAGGGCCGAACCTCTCGCAGCGGGAGCGCTATGGGATCTACAACAAGTACCGCGCCCTCAATGCACCACCGGCCAGCGGCCCCGACCTTTTCAGCAGTCGGGCACATGAGAAGATCAGGTGCAGGGGCAATTCCCTGCTGCCGCACTACGGCGACTGCCTCATCGGCGAGGTGCGCCTGCTGCTGGAGCGGGATGAGCAGTTCCTGTTCGTGCGCGGCCAGGATGGGAGATGGTCGCTGCCTGGCGGCTCTCTCCCTCCCGAGCACCGGGTGTCACCACAGGTCAACCTCGTAGGCCCCACCCAAAAAATCGCCGAAGCGATGCTCGGCCTGGAGGTCCCCTGGATGAGCTATATCGGAGACTTTGCGGAGGATGGGCAGTTGTGCCGGGTATTCGCCCATTCCCTGGAGGACCTGTCCCCGTTGAGGGCAGGTGAATTGCAGTCGGAATGGTTATCGATGGATCAGGTGGGCGGCTTGAGGACGAGGGGCGGCTACGAAAAGGAAGCCGTTGCCCTGTGGATGGACCCAGGGTACGCGCGGGGGGTTGGCGAGGCGGGAAGGCAGGCGGCGAGCAAGGATAGGAAAGAAGCGGCAGCGTGAACAAGTCGACACTGAAATCATATAGAGCTCTGGTCGTAGAGGAGGTGGGGGTTGGTAGATTTTCGCGCCAGATCCTCGATCGCTCAACAGACGATCTGCC
The DNA here is from genome assembly GCA_965208105.1 of Candidatus Latescibacterota bacterium. Lineage (GTDB taxonomy): Bacteria > Latescibacterota > UBA2968 > UBA8231 > UBA8231. Next base: position 2,916,570 of record OZ242318.1, on the reverse strand, counting down.
AGCTGGTGAAGTATTGATCCGGGTCTGCTTTTCATCGCTCAACTACAAGGACGGACTCTCGGCCGTGGGGCATAAAGGGGTCACAAAAAATTACCCCCACACCCCCGGTATAGATGCTTCGGGAATAGTGGAGGAGAGTGAGAGCGACCAATTCAATCCTGGAGACAAGGTGGTGGTCACGGGGTTCGACCTGGGTTCGAACACGCCAGGCGGGTTTGGACAGCGCATCCGCGTGCCGGCTGCCTGGGTGGTTCCACTGCCCGAAAACCTTTCGCTGAAGGAGAGCATGGTCTACGGCACCGCCGGCTTTACGGCAGCACTTTCCCTTCTCAAGCTGCAGGGATCGGGAATCTCCCCTGAAATGGGGGAGATACTGGTCACGGGCGCAACGGGGGGAGTTGGCTGTATGGCGGTCGCCATGCTGGCTCAGGAAGGCTACGAAGTAGTTGCCGCGACCGGAAAGTTGGACCAGGTGGAGTTTCTCACCCGCCTCGGTGCCGCAAAGGTTTTACCCAGAGACCTGTTGAACGAGGATACAGCAGGGTCTCCCCTTTTGAGCACGCGCTGGGCTGGAGTGGTCGACGTGGTTGGGGGTCCAATTTTGGCTACGGCGCTCCGGTCCATGAAGGTTGGTGGCGCCGCCGCTTGCTGCGGGCTGGTAGCTTCTCCGGAACTGCCGGTCACGGTTTTTCCGTTTATTTTGCGGGGAATCAGCCTTTTCGGCATCGATTCCACCAGTTGCCCGATGCCGGAGCGATTGAAGATCTGGCAGAAAATTTCCCAAGAGTGGAAGGTCGATGATCCGGAGCGCCTGTTCTCAATGTGCTCGCTGGAAGAACTGGATGGCGAAATCGAACGAATTCTGCAGGGGAAGCAGGTGGGGCGCGTAGTGGTGGATTTGGCGCCTTGATTGGATGCCCCCCGCTCCCCGGAAGTGTCGGCAAGTGGACGCATCTCCTTTTCAGAAGAGGGTAGCTGCATGGCGAACATGGACTATGCGAAGCGTCTGAAAGAAACCGGCAGGAACGATTTGTGTCCCTGCGGCTCCGGAAAGAAATACAAGAGGTGTCACCTGGCGGAGGACGAGGAGACGGCTCATAACGCCCTTGCCCAATCAAAAATCTCGCAGGAGAAGCCGCGTGAGGATGCCCGGGATGAGGAGGCAGAAGCCCAGGCCGATGTGGAAACCCGTCGCAGGAGCAAGGGCAAGAAATCCAAATCCCGGGTTGCCAGACCAGGGGGGAGCAAAGGCGTCAGTCAGGTCAAGTTGCCTAGAAAAGCCAGCAGGTAGGTGGCGGTCAAAGGCGGGAGAAGACCAGGCGGGGTCCGCCGGATTCTTCGCGTATAGCGGGTACAAGCCCTTAACGATTTCAATAGGAGGAGCCGTATGCAACCTTTTCTCAATTCCACCGAGGTCCTGGGAGATGGAAAAGAGTTGCGCGAGCGCATGGAGCGGGATGGATACCTCTTCGTTCGCGCATTGTTGCCGGCGGAAATACTGGAAGACCTGCGGATACAGATGCTCGAAATCCTGCGCGAGGTAGGTTGGGTCAAGGCCGATGGGCCATTGGAAGAGGCCTTTGCCGATCTCGGCGGTTTTTGCGTCGAGCCTCAGCCACAGTACATGCAGGTATATCACCAATTGTACAAGCTCCAGGCGTTTCACGCCATACAGCATCACCCCAACCTGATTGGCCTTTTTGAACGCATGCTGGGAGAGGCTGCGATTCCCCACCCGCGCATAATCGGCCGGATCATATTTCCGAGGAGGGAGGCCTACACGACCCCGCCGCATCAGGATTTTATTCCCATTCAGGGCTCGGTCGAGACATATACGGCCTGGTTTCCGTTGAGCGCAGCGCCGCCCGAGATGGGTGGTTTGCAGATTGCCTCCGGATCGCACCGCAGCGGGGTGTACGATTTTCGTCCCGCCCTTGGAGCGGGAGGCCTGGAAGTCATTGACCCTCTCGAAGACACCTGGGTGAGTAGTCCGTTCGAACAGGGAGACGTGCTCATTTTTCACAGTATGGCGGTGCACAAAGGATTGCCCAACGCGAGCGAGCAGCTGCGTATGTCGATAGATGCTCGCTATCAGAAGGTCAGCGGCCCCATTGTTTCCGGCAGCCTCGAACCGCACAGCCTGCCCGGAAACTGGGAAGAAATCTATGCTGAATGGCCATCCACCGAGCTGAAGTACTACTGGCGCCGCTGGGATCTCGAGGTAGTTGAGTACGACAACAGCTATCACGATAGGCGAGACCAGATGGGGCTTGAGATGGCAGCCAGAGGCGACCAGAACGCACGTTCCACCCTGCAGCGGATCATTGCCCGCGATGGCAATGAAGCCAAGCGCAAAAAAGCGGTAGCTCTTTTGGCTGAGTTGGATGCGAAGCTGCCGTCCTGAATTGGAGGTGGGAGGAATGGCTGAAGTCAGGAAGAAAGGTGCTCGGACCATAAAGGTGCGCGCAGGTGCCGCGCAGATGATTTCTACTGTTGGCGATGTGGAGGGAAATATCGAGAAGGCGTTGTCTTATTGCGACAAGGCTGCTGAAAGAGGTGTGGAGATTCTGTGTTTTCCCGAGTGCGCCAGTACGGGATTCGACTGGGTTCATAACAAGCGGCCGAAAGAGGAGGTCTACGCCGAGCCAGTCCCTGGTCCAATGGTAGAGGTATTCGCAGACAAGTCCAAAAAGAATGATTTGTACATTATCTTTGGCGTGGTGGAACGGAAAAAACGCTCAAACAAAATCTACAATACAGCTTTTCTTGTGGGCCCGGACGAAGGATATATAGGAAAGTATCGAAAGGTTTTGTCCGAGGGGGTTTTTGAGGACGGCACCGAAGTCGACGTATTCAATACGCGTTACGGCAAGATCGGAATATTCATCTGTGCCGATATGAGATCTCCGGAAATTGCTCGCCTCCTGGTAGCCAAGGGTGCGAGTATCCTGTTTCAGCCGACGAATTACTTTCATCCCGACGGGATCGATATCAGGCGGAGGTATATGGGCAAGTGCACGGCACAACGAACCAGGGCGATGGATAACGGCGTACACCTGGTCATCGCCAATGCCGGCAGGAGCGAGTACGTAAACAACAGCCGCATCATTTCCCCATACGGTCAGGGTCCCGAGCCTCGATTGGCATATGCTACCCACAAGGAGCAACTGCTTGCGGCAGACATCGAATTCGATCCTGAGGCAAATCCGGTGGCGAGACAGGCCAGGAGCAAATCCTGGCTGTTCCGGGAATTGGGCGAGCAGATGCTGAAGGTTTCCTAGCCGAAAGGAATGGAATAATGATTGCTGAGAAAGTTTTGGGAGCATATGCTTCAATCGCAACCATGCCGGCTGCCGAGCAGGCCGAACAGTATCGCAAGGCAAATGAGGATTGGGGAATCAATGCCTTTGAATTGCCCTTGATGGCGGGCCAACCGCTTGCTCCGGAACTGATTGAAGTATTTTCGAGGCTTTCCTCGTCGCTGGTGGTTACCATGGTGACGCAGTGGGCGATAGCTGGACAGCAGACCCCGGCCTATGGGCTTTCTTCGACAGAGGAAGCACCGAGGCGGGAAGCTATACTGGACGTTTGCTCGGTCCTGGAGCAGTGCCTCTCTTTGTCGAGGCAGGGTATCCGCATTCGAAATATCGCGGTACATGCTGGACAGCGCTGTGGTGGAAAAATTCCACATGCCATCGCCTTCTTTCAAAGCCTGGCCGATATACGCGGGGCAGCGGCTGCGGTGCTGCCCAAGTGCAGGCTTGCGGTGGAGGTGACGGACAACCGTCCCCTGGACCATCCCGTTGCCTTTCCCGCGTCAAAGAAGGCTTCGCTGAATCTGTCCGAGCTCATGCACGTGGTTGCTGCGGTCAACCGGGAGGCTCTGCCGGGTCTCCCGGTTTCTCTGATGCTGAACTGGGGCCGCTTGCTGATCAATGAAGATGAACCGTTGAGCGTTGTAGATCAGATTATGGGATCGAAGGTAGCCCTGGAAGGGGTGATCTTGTCCGGTGCCGGCGCCTCGCAGGACGGCTTCATGGACACGCACAACTCGCATCTCGACCCCGATTGTGGGTTCAGTGCCGGAGACGCAGAAGCATGCGCCGCGGCGCTGAAGTCCAGTTCTCAACCGGTCTTTATCGGGATGAAATGCAGCGTCAAGAAGGGAGATGGGGAGGTATCGACAGCAGAGGTGCTGAATGCGCAGGCGGATTTACTGAACCGGATCGGTTGAGGAATTGACCTTGGCACCGATCTGTCTCGAGAAATTTGAGTTGCAGGCGTTGGAAGGTCTAGGGAGTGAATAGTATGGTCGATTCAAGTTACAAGGCAGGTATAATCGGGTTGGGTTTCATCGGCGCAGGGGACCAGGTTTCCGGCGACGCCCTTGGTCAGAGGGTCGAGGATCTGGGCGGAACGCATTTTACGGCTCTTTCCAAAAATCCACGGATAGACCTGGTGGCCGGCAGTAGCCGCGACGAGGGTAGGCGTCAGCGTTTTGCAAAGCGATCCGGCGGCGCCCGTACCTACGCCGATTGGAAGGAAATGCTGGACAGGGAAAATCTGGACATCGTCAGCGTGGCAACATACGCTCCGGTGCATGCTGAAATTTCGATTGGATGTGCCGAAAGGGGGGTTCGCGCAATCTACTGTGAGAAGCCGATCGCAACCCGGATCGAGGACGGAGAGCGCATGGTCGAGGTCTGTGAAAAAGCGGGAACGCTGTTGGCCATTAACCACAACAGGCGCTACGAGGAAAACTACCGCCGCCTGCGCGGCCTGATAGGCGCAGGCGGGCTTGGCAAGCTGACCTCGGTGTCGGCGCAGTGGACCAGCGGGCGCCTGGGCAACGTGGGTACTCACACGTTCGATGCGATCCGCATGTTGACCGGACTCGAGGTCGAGGCCGTTTCCGGGACTCTGGACCCCGCTGGAAGACCCGACTGTCGCGGCGATCAATTCCGCGACCCGGGCGGTTGGGGGGTCATGCGCATGGAAGGAGGATTGATGACGACGGTGCATGCGCCTGACTACGGAATGGTGTCGCCGGGAATCAGCATCTTCGGCACTGAAGGCAGGGCGGAGGTGGGTGCCGAAATAGCAATCGAGTACAGCGACGGCCGGCAGGAGGATTTAGAGCGCGGCGAGATTGGTTCAATGGATCTGGCTGTAGCTGAGATTGCCGCCTCCCTTGACGGCGGCAGTCCATTTCCTTACCCGGCGGAGAACGCGGTCCGTACACTGGAAGCCATTGTAGCCTTCCACGCATCACATGCCCGCCAGGCAGCATGGGTCGAGCTGCCCCTGCAAGAAGGCGCCGACCGGGAAACTGAAGTGCTGAGCGGTTGAGATCGGCAAGCTCGAGGGGCCATGTCATCAGGAGGTCGGACCTGGAACCGGGCAATGGCCATGCACAGATTGCCGGCTGCTGAATAGCTTCCGGAGCAGGCAGCGATTCACAAGCTCAAGATCGCTCGAGTCATTCTCGGCAGCCTATTCCAGTCCCTGAGTTCGTAGCGGTTCCCATCCACATCCTCGATGAGGGCTCGGTAGCTGGAGAGGAGGCGAATCTTGTTGCGAATCTGGCGAATTTCTATGTGGCGTGGTCCACTGCTGGTTTCGGTGTCCATGTAAACCACGCCGAATTCTTCGCCGATGCTGTGAATGCGGAGGATGACCGGGCGGAAGTAAATCTTTTCCAATTCATTTTCCAGGATAATGCGGCTGCCGGCATCGAGCGACTCGATGTCTTCGAGCAGGCCCAGTTCAGTGCCGTCCGCCAGGAAAAAGCCGATGAACCGGTTGGTTTCTTCTAACGGAAAGGCGCGGCGAATGTTGAGATCCCTGTATTTCTCTTCCCCCACGCACATCACCAGACTTCCTCTATCCGATCGATAGAATCGAAGTTCGCCCGGGTCCAGCAAGGCGTTTTCGTAGTCGAGTCCCTGGACCATAAGTCCTAAAGAGCCTTCACCTTTGCCAATTCGGTCTGCATGTCCACCAGGCGGCGGTATACTCCATCCTCCCTGGCAAGGAGGTCTTCATGGGTGCCCACTTCTGCGATCTGGCCTCTCTCGAGGACCAGGAGACGATCGGCGTTTTTCAAGGTAGAAAGGCGGTGGGCAATGGCGAATGTGGTACGGCCGGCGGTGAGACGGTCAAGTGCTTCCTGGATCTCGAATTCGGTCTGAGTGTCCACGGCGCTGGTGGCTTCGTCGAGGATGAGGACTCGCGGGTCGCCGATCAAGGCGCGGGCTATGGAGATGCGCTGCCGTTCGCCGCCGGAGAGGCGGGCACCGCGCTCCCCGACTTCGGTGTCGTATCCGTCAGGGAAGTTCATGATGAATTTGTGGGCATTCGCTGCCCGGGCGGCATCGATGGTTTCCTCCCGGGTCGCGTCAGGGGAACCGTATGCGATGTTTTCGGCAATGCTGCCCTGGAACAGAAGAGGTTCTTGCAGTACCACGCCCATCTGCGCACGCAGCTTCTTTTGCTGCATACTTCGGATGGGCTTGCCATCGATCCGAATTTCTCCGTCCGTGGCGTCGTAAAACCGCGATATCAGATTGACCAAGGTGGACTTTCCGGATCCACTTGGGCCGACGATTCCGACCATTTCTCCCGGTTCCACTGAAAAGTTGATGCGGTCGAGGATGCGTGTAAAACCATCGTAGGTGAAGCTGACGTCTTGAAACTCCACTGCTCCCATCAACGTGCCCGGGTCGACGGCGTCCTCTGCATCGGCAACTTCGGGTTCCGTGTCCAGAATCTCGAAAACCCTCTCTGCGGTGGTGGCGGCGCTCTCCAGCTGTTCCGACAGCATGCACAGCTCGCGTACAGGCTGGTAGAACATCATCATGTAGCTGATGAAGGCCTGCAGCTGCCCCAGCGACAAGGTCCCTCCGAGCACCCGGTTGCCGCCGAACCACCAGATGATGATGGAGCCGACGGAGGTAGTGAAGGCGATGCTCGGCAAAAAATAGGCGCGCATTTTGATCGCTTGCATCTGGCTCCTGCGCAGGTCGGAATTGCGGGTGTCGAACCGGCGATTTTCTCTGCCCTCTTGAGCAAAGGCCTTGACCACCTTGACGCCGGGAATGGTATCGGCCAGCATGGCATTGAGAACGGAGATGCGCCGCCAGATGCCATGGAAGACCCAGTGAATACGCCGGGTGTAGACAAGGGTTCCGATAACCATGAGCGGCATGGGAATCAAGGCCAGGATGGCCAGGTACCAGTTCATCGCGAAGAGCGCTACTCCGATCCCGACCAGGGTCAATATCGCCACGACCATATCCTGAAACCCGGTGGTAATGAATCCCCGCATGCGCTCGGTATCACTGGTTACCCTGGTCATGATACGGCCCGTGCTGTACTGGTTGTAAAAGCTCAGAGACAGGAATTGCAGGTGGCTGAAGATTTCGGTCTGCAGATCGTAGACCACGTGCTGCCCCAGCCAGCCCAGGCAGTATGTCCTCACTCCATTGATGAGTGCCCGCCCTACGTACACGCCGATAAGACCCAGGACAACCCAGAACAGCAGGTTCACGACATCCTGTTGTGGAGCAGCTGCATCCAGTTCATTCTCCCCCATCTCGCCATATCCGGCGATCACTGGCGTGATCACATCGTCGATGAGGATCTTGTTCAGCAAGGGTGGAAGGAGGTTGATCGCGGTGAATCCCAGGGTCAGCAGCAACCCGGACAAGGCGATCCACTTGTAGGGTTTGACATATGAGAAGAGACGCCAGAAGGTTTCTGTCTTGCGGATGCAGTGGGCGCAGACCCTGGTGCCGGGTTTGAAGGCGCGCCCGCAACTGGGGCATGTCTCGACCGGCTGGACGGAGGGGGTCGCCACAAAGTCTTCTTCATCTTTCTCTACCTCGGGCACCAGACCTAGCGAGGCGGCCTCGACGATGTGGGGTACGGCAGAAAATTTGTAGAATGCACTTTGAGAGAAGCGCAGCAGCTCGACGGTCTCGTCCGCCAGATCGATGACCAGGGCGCCGCTGCCCACGTAGTTCTTTGTCTGGATCCGCTGGATGTCGCGCAAGAGGACTACATCAGTGTTCGGCTTATCCGTTCCGTCCGGTTGAATGACTATGAGGCGTTCATCCGTAAGGGCAAACCAGGAATTCCCATAAGTGCCGTCGGGGCACAGGTCCGTGGCTAGGAGAACGAGCAGGAGTTCGTCGTGGAGAACCTCGCGAAGATAAGGCACCAATTCTTCTGGAATGGGCTCTACCAAATCCACCCACTACCTCCTCGTGGTTGGCTCCTCAACATTTTCGGAGCGCGTCCTAGCAGAAATTCATTATATTGGAGATCTCATTTTTAATCTAAGCCCCTGCAATTTCAAGGGCAAATGGAGTTGCAAATTTTGCACGATTTGTCCCGTTCGGTAATTTGGCTTTACGAGCCTGATTTCCCGCGCCTCATTTGGCCGTAATCTTTGAGGAAATTGCTTCATGCAGCTGCCCCAGCCCAGGATCGAGCGCCTGCAACGGCGTGGGGAAGTTATCAATCGCCTGCAAGAGGTCCTGCCTCCGGATCAGGTAATCCATCGCCCGGAGGACCTGGTGGTGTATGAGTGCGATGCTCTTTCGGTATATCGACAGTGCCCCATGGCAGTGGTCCTGCCTGCTTGTACCGAGGATGTCTCCGCTGTCCTGCGTACTTGCAGCGATACGGGCATACCGATCGTTCCATGGGGTGCGGGGACGGGGCTGTCGGGAGGTGCGCTGCCGCTTGAGGACGGGATAGTCATCAGCCTGGCGAGGATGAACCGAATCCTCGACATCGATCGCAGGAACCGTACCGCAACGGTTCAGCCAGGTGTCACCAATTTGGGCGTCACTCATGCCGTGGCCGATTTCGGTTTCTACTATGCGCCCGATCCCTCGAGTCAACTGGCTTGTACCATAGGCGGAAATATCGCCGAAAATTCTGGTGGAGTACACTGCCTGAAGTACGGGACTACCACCAATAATGTCCTGGGATTGGAGGTCGTGGTCGCCGACGGCGAAGCAGTTCGCATAGGCGGCCAGGGCATGGACTGCGCCGGGTACGATCTGCTGGGCCTGTTGACGGGTTCGGAGGGCCTCTTGGGAATAATTACAGAGGCCACCCTGCGAATTTTGCCAAAGCCCGAACTGGCACGTGCGATAATGGCTGTCTTCGACCGCGTGGAAACAGCCGGCCAGGCGGTAGCGGAAATTATCGCCGCGGGAATGGTCCCGGCGGGAATGGAGATCATGGACCGCCTGTCAATCGAAGCGGTGGAGGATTTTGTGGGAGCGGGCTATCCGCGTGGAGCAGAGGCTCTGCTTCTGGTCGAGTTGGACGGACCGGCCAGTGAGGTAGAACACCAGGTCGGTCTCCTGGAAGATTTGCTGCAGCAAAATGGCGCCACGGAACTGCGCAAAGCGCGGAACGAGGCAGAGCGGCTGAAGCTGTGGGCAGGACGCAAGGCAGCATTCCCGGCCATGGGCAGGGTCAGTCCGGACTACTACTGCATGGACGGCACCATTCCCCGCGGCAGGTTGCCGGAAGTACTGCGCCGCATCCAGGAACTCTCCGAAGAGTACGGACTGCGAGTGGCCAATGTTTTCCACGCTGGCGATGGAAATCTGCATCCCCTGGTGCTCTATGACAGCGGTGCCTCCGGAGAACTGGAAAGAGCCGAGGAATTGGGCGCCGAAATCCTCAGGCTCTGCGTTCGGGTAGGTGGAGTCCTGAGCGGAGAACACGGCATTGGCATAGAGAAACGGGACCTCATGCCCTGCATGTTCACCGACGCCGACCTGGACACTCAGGAGCGCATAAAGTCGGGATTCGACTCTCACCATCTGCTCAATCCAGGGAAGGTATTTCCCGTTCTGCGCCGATGTGCCGAAGGTGGACGCATGCACGTTCACAAGGGGGAGTTGCGCTTTGCCGAATTAGAACGGTTTTAGTGTCCCGTCGCAGAAATATGTTGCCATTATTCCGCCGATCCATCCCGGCTCACGGCGTTGCCTTCACTCGCCGTACACCACTGGTACGACTCGCTCAGGCGCCTTGTGAGCCTGGCGCCTCGGCGGCCCAATTGCGTCAACCTATTTCTGCGACGGGACACCAGCAGTCACTCCCATGAAGTCTCCAATTCATTTCCAGCGCCCTAGTAGTGCAGATGCTGTTCAGGATCTGGTCCGGCAATCCCTTTCAAACAATTCATTCCTGCACATTTTTGGCGGAAACTCCAAATCCCGGCTTGGGCGGCGAATAGACGGGCCATCCAAGGTGGATATGTCCGGACTGAACGAACTCGTCAGCTACGAGCCTGGCGAATTGGTCATGGTAGTGCAGCCGGGTATGCGTTTGAGTGCCGTTGAGCAACTTCTCGACCATGAGAACCAACAATTGGCTTTCGAGCCTCCGCACTGGGGTCCGGACGCGACCGTGGGTGGAACGGTGGCATGCAACCTCTCCGGGCCGCGTCGATTCAAGGCAGGAGCTCTTCGCGATCATCTCCTGGGAGTAGAATTGGTCAATGGGCACGGAGAGCGCGTGCGGTCCGGGGGCAAGGTGGTAAAGAATGTTACCGGATACGATCTTTCCAAGATCATCAGCGGGTCTTTTGGAACCCTGGGGATCATGACCGAAATTTGCCTCAGAGTCTGGCCCCGGTCCGAAACTCAGAAGACCCTTGTCGTCTACGATCAAGATCCGGCTGCAGCACTTGAGTCGATGCTAGAATTTGCCGCAAGCCCATGTGAAATAACAGGCTTGTCCTATCTACCCAAATGCGATGGACAACCAGCGCAGACTTTTGCCCGCCTCGAAGGATCGGCCCCATCCCTTGTCCTCCAATTGAAAAAGCTAGGCGGGAGCATCGAAAGGGAAATGCTGATCCTCGAGGAAGGTGAATCCATGGAATACTGGAAGAAACTGAGGGAGCTGGAGTTCTTTCGGCCGACCGGGAACGAGCAGCTGTGGCGATTCTCCCTGCCGCCTTCCAAGGCGGCAGGGCTCCTTGATATCCTTCGGCTCCACGGTGCCCGGCGATTTGGATTCGACTGGGGAGGTGGGTTGCTCTTCGTCCTCATGCCACAAGACGTAGAAGCGTCCCTCCTGCACCAGAACGCTATCCGCCACGGCGGCGTCGCCTGGCGCTTTGCCAGCGACGAACAAGATTGCAACGATGCCGCATTTACGCCTTTGTCGGCCGGGGAAGCGCGAATGAATCGAATCCTCAAGGAAGCCTTCGATCCGAAGCGGATTTTCAACCCCTCGAAAATTTAGAAGGATCAGGAGTCGAAATTCCATTTTTGGACGAGAGCGCGAGTGTCTCCGGAGCGAGTTTGACAGGCCCTGTTCTATTACTTAATTTTTCGTAAATTCTGGTAGTTAAGCCCCCTTCAGGAAACCCTGATTCATCCATAGCCAGCCTCCCATGGATCCATTTCTATCCCCGATTCAAAATGAAATGGAACGCGTCGAAGAAGGTCTGGATGCCGCTCTTCAGTCCGACGTAGAATTGGCGCACGAAGTCGCACGCTATATGGCTACCCTGAAGGGGAAGCGTCTCAGGCCGGCGCTCGTGCTGCTTAGTGCCAAGGCTACAAAGGCGTGGGACGAACGCATTATCGACGCGGCCGTAGCGATTGAAATGATTCACGCAGCCACGATGATCCACGATGACGTGGTTGACTCTGCGGCCATGAGGCGTGGCCGGGCTTCCGTTAATTCTGTTTGGAGTGGGCAGGTAGCAGTGCTCATGGGAGATTTCCTGCTCGCGAGGGCATTGTGCATCCTGGTCAGCCTGGGAAACCTCGGAGCCCTGCAAACCGTGGCGCGGGCAACCGAACGCCTGAGCCAGGGAGAGATATTGGAGATTCACATAGGGCAGCAGGCCGATACCCGGGAGGCCTCTTATTTTTCCATGGTTGCCGACAAGACGGCCTCGCTGATCGGGGCTTCGTGCAAGCTCGGTCCCATTCTGACAGGGGCTTCCCCTGAAATCGTCGATGCCATGGGGAAGTACGGAGAATCGTTGGGACTGGCTTTTCAAATTGCCGACGACATCCTCGACTTTACCGGCGATGTTTCCGTCCTGGGCAAACCGGTAGGCCACGATCTGCGCGATGGCAAGATTACATTGCCATTGATTCGAGCCCTGACCATGGCCTCGAAGGACGAACGCGCCGCCATGCAGGTTCTGCTGCGGCAAAAAGAGAAAAGCGAAAAAGATTGGGAGAGAATCGTCGCATTCGTCGAGACCTTTAATGGTGTGCACTTCGCCCGCGATACCGCGCGGAACTGCGGCGAGCGCGCCCTGAAATGCCTGCAAGTCCTGGCGCCTTCACAAGCTCGAGAAGTCCTGGAAATGGCCGTACGGTTGGTGGTGGAGCGGGAAAATTGACTGGGGGATGAAGGTCCGGATAATCCTTGGTGCAGTGGCTCTCCTGTCGATTTTGTTCTTCCTGCGCCCGGAAGAGGACGCAGTCCCCAGCGAGCATGCCCATTTTGCAATGGGCACCTTGGTAACATTCAAGCTCTACACGGAAGAAGAGAAAGTCGACTCCCTGGTTCGCCTGGCTTTCGACCGGATCGACCGCATTGACTCGTTAATGAGTCGTTATTCCCAGGCTAGCGAGTTGAATCTGATCGAGAGTCTGAGCGCAGACGAGGAGGCGACCTGCTCGCCGGAACTTGCCCAGGTGCTTCAGCGGTCGCAGCATTTCGCCCGAAGTTCCGCCGGTGCTTTTGACGTAACGGTCGGTGCTCTTACGCGGTTGTGGGATTTTCCCAATCTCCGGGCCCCTCCTTCTGCCGAGCAGATTGATTCGGCTCTAACTCTTGTAGGCTTCGATAACCTGCAGGTGAGGGGCAGGCAGGTGAGGCTGGTCCTCGATGGCGTTCGCCTGGACCTGGGGGCAGCAGCCAAGGGCTATGCGGTGGACCAGGCCGTTGAATCGCTTCTGGCAGCCGGAATTTCCGGTGGCATGGTCGAAGCAGGAGGAGACATTCGCTACTGGGGTCGAAAACCTGACGGACGGCCCTGGCGATTCGGGGTGCAGCATCCCCGGGATCCGGAGCAATTCATCGCGGTTGAAGACCTGGGGTTGAACGCCGTGGCGACCTCAGGAGATTATGAACAGTTCATAGAATTCGAAGGCAGGCGGTTTCATCACATTCTCGATCCGGCCACGGGCTATCCATCGCGAAGGGCAATCAGTGCAACGGCGTGGGCTTCAACCGCCCTGGATGCGGACATTCTTTCGACAGCGCTTTTTATATTGGGGCCGGACCAGGGTATCAAATGGATCGAGTCATTGCCCCAGGCCGAGGCCTTGATATTTTTTGACCGCGAGGGAAATACCGAGTACCGAACCTCGAGCGGAGTACAAAATCGAATTCGCTTTGTGAAGGAGTGACTTTAATTGCGCACTTTAGCGGATCAATTTCACGACGGACATAAACAGGATGCCATATCAATTGCGGCATGAGGGGTTGCGGTGCTTCTCCCGGAGCAGTTGCAGCCTCGCAGCTGAAATCGCAGCCATGTCAGCATCCAAGTCTCGATTAAGGCAGGTCAAATGAAAAGGAATTGGAAACCGCTGCTCATTCTGGCGCTGATTGCGGTCGCTGTTTACTACCTGTACCCCAGCATCGCGTTCTATGGTCTCTCCGTTGAGGACAAGGCGGCCATGGAGCAAAACGCACCGGAACGACTGGAAGATTTGCACCGGCGATCGATCAACCTGGGATTGGATCTTCAGGGCGGGATTCATCTGGTTCTGGAGGTCGATCTTACTGAATTGCCGGATGAGGAAGCCAGGGATGCCGTGGACCGGGCACAAGAGGTCATCCGGAATCGCATCGATCAGTTCGGGGTGGCCGAGCCTACCATCCAGCGCCAGGGGGCCAACCGCATCGTTGTGGAGCTGCCAGGCGTCCAGGACGTGCAGCGCGCCAAGGGTCTTGTAGGCCAGACCGCCCTCCTCGAGTTCCAGCTTCTCGAACCCTATGTGGAGCGCGACCGCATCATCCAGCGAATCGACGCGATTCTGGACAAGGAAAAAGACTCCGGGGAAGACCTCGAAGAAGGAGAACAAGGGGAAAAGGGTCTCTTTGAAGGGGCGGAAGAAGATGAGTCAGCCAGGGCCAGGACCCTTTCAGCCCTGTTGGCTCCGGTAGGGGATGATCTTGCCTTTTCGGTAAAGAACCTGAGCAGGGTTAGAGCCATGCTGCAGGATCCCGGCGTCCTGGACGCGGTGCCGGGCGACATGGAGTTTGTATTCAGCAGTAAACCCCAAGGGCCCCAGGGCAACCAGTACTATCTTCTTTACCTTGTCCGCCAAAGACCGGAAATGACCGGTAACGCCGTCGAGGACGCCTTTGTCTCATTTGGACAAAGCGTCGAAAACCTGGGGCAGCCTATCGTCAACCTCACTACCACCGACGAGGGCACGCGGATTTTCGCGCGCACGACCGGGGCCCACGTGGGCGAGCGTCTGGCCGTCGTCCTCGATGGGGCGGTCTACTCTGCTCCAGAAATCCAGACCAGGATCCCCTATGGCCGCGCCATCATTACCGGGAGCGCCGACGAGGCAGAGGCAAAGGATCTGGCCATTGTGCTGCGCGCCGGTGCGCTGCCGGCCAGAGTGGAGATCATCGAAGACCGCACGGTAGGTCCTTCCCTGGGTCGCGATTCCATCGAGCAGGGCCGGGTTGCCGCCCTCTACTGTACTGTCGTAGTGGCGCTTTTCATGATTCTCTACTACCGGGCGGCGGGATTGATTGCCGACCTTGCTCTCGGGCTCAATATTGTCTTTGTGATGGCCGTGCTTTCCGGTTTTCACGCAACCCTGACTCTTCCGGGCATAGCTGGCATCATTCTGACCATCGGCATGGCCGTGGACGCCAATGTGCTGATCTTCGAGCGCATCCGTGAAGAGTTGCGCTCGGGAAAGACCTTGCGGGCTGCCGTTGACAGCGGCTACAGCAATGCTCTGTCCGCAATCATCGACGCCAACCTTACTACCCTGATGGTGGGGATCGTGCTGTACCAGTTCGGCACGGGCCCCATACGCGGTTTCGCCTTGACCCTTTGTATTGGAATTATCTCCAGTCTGTTCACCGCCTTCTTTGTCACCCGGTCCGTATTCGATCTGATTACCAGGAGCAGCAGGGTGCGGACTCTGAGCCTGGGTCCTGTGCGAGTGCTGTCAAATTCGCGCATACCATTTCTTTCGCGCTACAAGCACGCTTTTGCTACCTCCGCCGTAGTCCTGGGCGTAGGGGTGGTTTCGGTGGTTGGAATCAATGGGATTCCTCTTGGCATCGATTTCGCCGGAGGCACCTTGCTGGAGGTGCATTTCGAACCGGCGGTAGAGGTAAAGGACATCCGCGCCAAGATGGATGCGGTGCCCGTCGAGGACAAGGTTCTGGACCTCAGCTCCAGTGAGATCAAGCAATTCGGGTCCCCCAATGACATCCTGATCCGCATTGTCGAAAGTGAAACGGGGACAGATGTGGCTGACGGTATCAAACAGGTGCTCAAGTCAGGATTTGGAAGCCACATTCCCAACGAACTGGAGTGGATTCGGCGCCAGGAGAAGGTAGGACCCAAGATCGGCAGCGAGCTGAGCGGAGCAGCGGTGAATGCCGTGTTGGTTGCTCTGGTTCTGATTTTGATCTATATGGCTTGGCGTTTTCATCGATTCCTCTACGGCATCGCCGCAGTGATTGCCCTCTTTCACGATGTGCTCGTCACCATGGGGTTGCTATCACTTCTCAATGTCGAGATTACCCTGGCCGTGGTTGCAGGCCTGCTGGCGATCGTAGGGTATTCGTTGAATGATACGATCGTCGTATTCGACCGGGTCCGTGAAAACCTGCATTCGGTTCGCAAGGGCGCCTTTGCCGGTATTTTGGACATAAGCATCAATGAATGTCTGAGCCGCACCCTCGTCACCTCGATGACTACCCTGATGGCTGTCCTTATTCTGATGACCTGGGGGGGTGAAGTAATTCGCGACTTCACCATCACCCTTCTCATCGGCATCCTGGTCGGAACCTATTCTTCCATCTTCATTGCCAGCCCGGCACTCTATATCGGCCAGGAATACACCGAGAAAAAGAAGCAGAACAAGTAGCTCCTGGCACCTATTGACTTCACAGTGAGGGGCACTGTCCGAATCCTGCGCCGGCCTTCCCCTGCAGGGGAAGGCCGGCAGGGTATTTTTTGATTCCCGTCGTGAAGGATCTGGTGTCCCGTCGCAGAAATATGTCGCCATTATTTCACCGATCCATCCCGGCTCACGGCGTTGCCTTCACTCGCCGTACACCACTGGTACGACTCGCTCAGGCGCCTTGTGAGCCTGGCGCCTCGGCGGCCCAATTGCGTCAACCTATCTCTGCGACGGGACACTGTGCGGAGTCATCCACTGGTTGAAGAGGTCCCCAGAGTCCGGGGACCTGTATAGATCGGAGCTGTCTTTGAAATACCTGGTGGTCTGCGGCATTGTCCTTACCCTCGGCACCCTGGGCCCTCAGCAAGGTATGGACAGCCCATTTGATTCCTTGTGGGCACTGGGAGCCTTGGCCATTATGAGCTTCGTGTGCCATCAGGTCGCTGCCTACTTTCGCCTTCCGCAACTGGTTGGGTTGATGGCCGCAGGCCTGATCATGGGAATGAGCGGACTCCGGATAGTCCGGCCTGAAGAGCAGGTCCCCGTTGAATTCCTCTTCTCTCTCGCCACCGTTTGGGTGGGATTCCAGGTGGGGACCGGCCTGTCCTGGGCGCGGGCAACGAGCTTGCCCGTTTCCGCCTTCGTCGGCCTTTCGACACTGGCCACCTTCGCGCTTGCAGCCGGCGGCGCCATGGCCCTTGGTCAACTGCCTGCCTGGATGGCTCTCCTTCTGGGGTCTATAGCGAGTCTGTGGGGGCCCGTGGTCGTTTCGGCCCTGTCCTCGCATAAAAGTGCTCGGCTTCTGAGCCTTGTTGGCTCAGGTTTCAGCCTGGGAATCATGAGCGTCGTTTTGCTCGCATTGCACTTGCAGGGAGTTCTTCCCGTGGAAGCGCCGCATGCAGCGGCAAGGATCTGGCTGGCGCTTCTGGCCGGGGCATCGGGCATGGAAATCCTTCGGCGCCTGGGGCTTTTCTCCGCCAAAACCTCCACCTTGCTTGCCGGTTTCTGGGGCAGTCTTGTCCTGGCTGCCCTGGCCGTGGGTTTTATCGGGCTTTACTCCCTTCCACTCGGTCTGGGCGCAGGCCTCACTCTGAGCTACCATGAGCCTCGAACCAGAAGTGTGCGCAGTATTATTGGCCCGATGGGTCCCCTGGCTTTCATGGTATTCTTCCCCCTGCTTGGAGCTACTATTGACCTGTCGATGTTATGGCCGTTGGCCGGCGGAATCTTTCAGGTCATCCTGGTTCTGGTCCTCGCTCCCCTCGCGGTTCGCGGCCTGGGAATGCTGACCATGGAATCCAGGTTTCTCGCGCCATTGAATATGGGAAAGCACGACGGCTGGGTCCTTTGTGCAAAAGGCGCCCTCCTCTTCGAGTTGATTGTGAGTCCTCGTGGGAGGAGCCTGGTGGAAGCAATTCCAGAACCCTGGGCCAGGCTCTTCTTCCAGGTGGTTTTGGTGGATTTGCTGCTGCACATTCTGGTTTTTTCAACCCTCGCGCTGGTGATCTTGCGTCTGATGCAACTTCCTGCTCAATCCGAAGCCTCAGGCGAGGTCGAGGGAGTACCCGGGCAATGACCTCGGCAAGAGGGGTTTGCGCAATTGTGTATTGTTGATCGAGAGGGTATATTCAAAGTTTCTTTCCAAAATTTTATGGAAGATATTCGAAAGAACTGGGAAAAAGTACGAGAGCGCATCGCGAAGTCCGCTTTCCGATCCGGTCGTGACGCGGGAGAAATTGCCGTGGTCGCCGTCACGAAGGGCCGCACTGCCGCAGAGGTCGAGGCCGCTCTGGGTTGTGGGATCGGCACAATAGGCGAGAACCGGGTCCAGGAGGCCGAGGCAAAGAAGGCCGAAGTGGATACTCCTGCCCGGTGGCATCTCGTAGGCCATTTGCAGACCAACAAGGCAAGGAAGGCCGTGGCTCTATTCGATCTGGTGCAATCGGTGGACAGTCTGCGCGTGGCTGCGGCCCTTGATGCACAGGCGGGGAAGGTCTGTCGCGTCCTGGACATTCTGGTGCAGGTCAACACCTCCGGCGAAGAGAGGAAATCAGGCGTGGCACCGCAGTGTCTTCAGGCCTTGGCCCGAAAGCTCGCCGAGTTGCCCAACCTGCGGATTCGAGGACTCATGACCATAGGAGCCCTGAGTGCTGACGCCGAGGTTGTGCGCTCCTGTTTTTCCCTGCTCAGGGAGTTGCGCGACCGCCTCGTCGCTGCCCGCATCGAAGGGGTGGAGTTGAAATACCTGTCCATGGGCATGAGTGGAGACTTCGAGTTGGCCATAACCGAGGGTTCAAATATGGTGCGCCTGGGGTCGGCCCTCTTTGGCCGGCGGCCGGGCTAATTGGTGGGAGCAGCCAGCGAAGTGTTTGACTATAGTAATTTTACGTCAGGAGTGATAGGAATAATCACCTCCTTGTTGGAGATCTACAAATGGGTCGTCATCATCCGGGTACTGATTTCGTGGATAAATCCCGATCCCTACAACCCTATCGTCCAATTCCTCCGGGCGGTGACGGATCCGGCAATCGAGTCAATGCGCCGCTTCGTACCTAACTTCCTTTACAGAACCGGCCTGGACTTCACCCCGCTGATTCTAATCATTGTAATACAAGTGGTCATTTTGTTTCTCTCCAACTTTCGCCTCTGATCCTGGAACTCATGGAATTCGCTGAGAAATCTCCCCGGCCTGACTCTGCCGGGGTTTCGAGCAAGGTCGACTTTCCCGAGCTGGAAAAGAATATCCTCAAGCTGTGGGAGGAAGAGAGGATATTCGAAAAGTCGGTGGCGGGCCGGCCTGCATCCAAGGCCTTTATCTTTTTCGACGGGCCGCCGTTTGCCAGTGGTTTGCCCCACTACGGGCATCTTCTGGCTTCGATCATCAAAGACGTGGTGCCGCGCTACTGGACCATGCGAGGCTTCAGGGTCGGACGCCGGTTCGGCTGGGATTGTCACGGTCTGCCGGTCGAAAACGAGGCCGAGCAGCAACTCGGTCTCAAGTCCCGGACTGACGTTCTCGACTACGGCGTAGCCGAGTTCAACGAGTATTGCCGAAATCTTGTGCTGAGATATACCGGTGAGTGGAAGGAGGTCATCCAGCGCGTCGGTCGCTGGGTCGACTGGTCCAACCAGTACCGCACCATGGATACGGAGTTCATGGAGTCGGTGTGGTGGGTGTTCAGATCGCTATGGGACCAGGGGCTGATCTACGAGGGGTACAAATCCCTGGCTTATTGCCCGCGCTGCGCTACGCCGCTGTCGAATTTCGAGGTGAACCAGGGGTATAGAGAAACCCGGGACCCCTCCATTACGGTGCGCTTCAAGGTTCGAGAAGAGAAAAATACATCCCTGCTCGCATGGACTACTACCCCGTGGACATTGCCCTCGAATACGGGTTTGGCCATAGGTCGGGAAATTCCATATGTACGGGTGACCATGCGCAGCGGCGAACAGCTCATTGTTGCCGGGGCGCTTCGGGAGCAGGTTTTCAGCGAGCACCAGGAGGAGATCACCCAGGTCGAAGACCAGCCCGCCGAGGCTTTGCTGGGGCTCACTTATGAGCCCCTGTTTGACTACTTTGCGGCCCAGCGCGAGCACGGTGCCTTCCGGGTGGTGGCAGCCGATTTCGTATCCACTGAAGACGGCAGTGGCATCGTGCATATTGCTCCAGGATTCGGAGAGGATGACTACCATTTGGGCAAAAGAGAGGGATTGCCCGCTCCCTGTCCAATTGATGAGGATTGTCGTTTCACCGTGGAAGTCGGCGACTACCAGGGCGAGTTCGTCAAGGACACAGACCCGCAAATCGTAGACGCGCTGCGCGCCGGCGGACATCTCTTCTCCAAAAGTTCCATTGTCCACAGCTATCCCTTTTGCTGGCGCTGCGATTCACCGCTCATCTACAGGGCGGTCTCCACCTGGTTTGTCAAGGTCGAAAAGATCAAGGAGCGGATGCTGGCAGCCAACCAGGAAATCTGGTGGATTCCCGAGCATATCAAGGATGGGCGATTCGGCATGTGGCTTGAAGGCGCACGCGATTGGGCAATAAGCCGTAACCGGTATTGGGGCACGCCCTTGCCCATCTGGCGAAACGAAGAGAGTGGCGAGACTGTCTGCATCGGGAGCCGCGCTGAACTGGAGGAGCTGTGCAAGCATCCTGTTGGAGATTTGCACAAACACATCATCGACGCAATCGAGATCCCCTCTTCGAACGGGTCGGGCACACTCAGGCGCATTCCCGAGGTTCTCGATTGCTGGTTCGAGTCAGGTTCCATGCCTTACGCTCAAAGCCACTACCCCTTTGAAAACAGGGACCACTTCGAGCGCAACTTCCCGGCCGATTTCATCTCCGAGGGACTGGACATGACGCGCGGTTGGTTCTATACCCTCACCATCCTGGGGGCGGCTCTCTTCGACAAACCGGCGTTTAAAAACTGCATCGTCTCCGGCATGCTCCTGGCCGAGGATGGCCGCAAGATGAGCAAACGGCTCAAGAACTATCCGGAACCGACGGAGATGATGGACCTCTACGGGGCGGACGCACTCAGGCTTTACCTGCTGAATTCGGCGGTGCTCAAGGCAGAGGAAATGCGCCTGACCGAGAAAGGGATTAAAGAAAGTCTGCGGTCCGTGATCATCCCTCTTTGGAATTCCTACAGCTTCTTTGTCACCTACGCCAACATCGACGGGTGGGAACCCCAGGGATGGGCGGACGCTGAATCCGACCATCAGCTGGACCGGTGGATCGTTTCCGAGCTTCAAAGCCTGATCCGGGAAATCAACACCGAAATGGAATCATACCGCCTTTACAAGACAGTGCCGGCCATGGTGTCATTTACCCAGAAGCTGACCAACTGGTACATCAGGCGCAGCCGGCGGCGTTTCTGGAAATCCGAAGACGATTCCGACAAGGCGTCGGCCTATTCCACTCTCTATCAGGTCCTGGTGAATCTCGTCAAAGGCCTGGCCCCGGTCCTGCCATTTATAACCGAGGCCATCTATCAGGACCTGGTTCGCTCCCGCGCGGCGGATGTTCCGGAAAGCGTACACTTGTGCGACATGCCCCAGGCTGACGAGTCGCGGTGCAGTACGGCGCTCGAAGAACAGATGAATCTGGCAATCAGAGCCGTTGTGCTGGGACGCTCGTTGCGCAATAAGCACAAGCTCAAGACACGGCAGCCTCTCCAACATCTCTATCTGCTGCCTCCGGACGAAGGCAGCCGCAGGAGTTTGAAGGAAATGGTCGGGTTGATCTCCGACGAGCTCAATATCAAAGAGGTCGTACTGGTCGAAGACGAAACCGAATTCAGCCACATCACCTATCGGCCCAATTTTCGGGTTCTCGGACCACGGTTCGGCAATCGAATGAAGGAAGTGACAGCCCGCATTCAGAAATTGGAGCCGCAGGAGGTCCTGCGCCTGAGGGCTGGAGAGGGGATAGAAATGGGAGGTGGTGAGATCCACCTCGACGATGTTGAGGTTTTGCGTCAGGAGAAGGATGGCTTGGTCGTGGCCTTCGACGATAATCTGGGAGTAGGACTGAATGTCCAACTGAACGATGAGTTGATCGCCGAATGCGCGGCGCGCGAGCTGGTGAGCCGGGTGCAGACCATGCGCAAGGAGGCCGGTTTGGAGGTGGCGGACCGCATTCGCTTGAGGATCCAGGGCGAAGTTGAACTGGAGCGGGCAGTGCACCGGCACAAGGATTATGTAGCGGCTGAGACTTTGGCACTAACTTTGCAATTTGGAGAATTGACCGAAGATTCTCTTTTTGCGCAGGAGTGGCAGGTCAACGGGCACTTTTGTAAAATTGGTATTGCCCGGATTTAAGTTTGCAGGGTTATCCCCTCGACCACCCGGGGATGATCGAAAGGGGTTGAAATTCCATAATCGGAGAACCTGGAATGACCAAAGAAGAGCTGAAATTCTTCAGAAACCTGATCCTGGAAAAGCGCAGCCAGGCTGCTGCCGGGCTGGAGGAAATCGAGCGTGTCGCGCGCGATGAAGCGGGGCGGGAATCTACGGAAGATCGTTCCGCCTATTCCTTGCACATGGCCGATCGAGGTACCGATGCCATGGAGCGGGAAAAGTCCCTGCTTTTTGCCCAGCGCGAAGGCGACTATCTGGAACTCCTCAACGAGGCGATCGAGCGCATCGAGAACGGAACTTTCGGCATATGCCGGGTTTGCGGCGGCCAGGTTGGGCGCGCGCGCCTGGAGGCCGTTCCCACGGCGACTCAGTGCATCGATTGCAAGTCCAGACAGGCAACCGGGGCGTAGTGAAGGTACTCTGGGCGGTCCCGGTAATTCTGGTCTTTGATCAAAGCTCCAAGATTGTTGTTCAGCAAACGATGGTCAGGCGGGAATCGATTCCGGTGCTGGGAGATTATTTCCGGCTGACCTACATCCACAACCCGGGAGCGGCATTCGGCCTCGATCTGGGCAGTTCCCTTCTGCATACACTGATCTCCATCGCTGCCCTGCTTTTCGTAGGATGGCTTTTTTTTACTACTCCCCGGGAAAGCCGGTGTCTGCGTTTGGGATTGAGCATGGTCGTGGGGGGTGCGCTGGGGAATATTGTCGACCGACTGTACCTGGGGGCGGTGGTCGACTTCTTCGACTTTGGTTTCGGAGCTTTGCGCTGGCCGGTATTCAATGTGGCGGACTCATTCGTCACCGCGGGGATATTCCTACTGGCGACCGGCTACCTGGTGCAAAGAGAAAAAGATAAAACCAGCCCCGGCCGGAAACGTCCTGGCGACCAGGTGCTGGAGGGGTGAGCACTTTGTGCACAGTATGTGGTTCGATGTCTCCTTCCACGAAGAAGGGCAGCGGCTGGATCTGTTTCTGAGCAGAAGCTGCCCCCTCTTTTCGCGTCGGCGGATTCAGGTGCTCATCAAGGACGGCCATGTCCTGGTAAACGACGCGAAGACGCGGCCCAGCTACCCGGTTAGCGCGGGTGACAGAATCCGGCTGGACCCTCCGCCGCCGCAACGGCTTTCGGTGGAACCCGAGAACATTCCGATCGACATTCTCTACCAGGATGACGATTTGCTGGTGCTGGACAAAGGTGCCGGCATGGCGGTGCATCCAGCTCCCGGTTCGTGGGAAGGCACACTGGTGAACGCATTGTTGTACCATTGCAGCGACTTGTCGGGCATAAATGGGTTGTTGCGTCCCGGGATCGTACATCGCCTTGATAAAGACACCACCGGCTTGATGGTGGTAGCAAAAAACGACGGGGCCCACCGCGGTCTGGCCGCCCAACTCGAGAGCCGTTCGGTCGAGCGGTGCTACGCGGCCTTGGCCTGGGGGCATCCGCGCCAGGACCGGGGACGGATCGATGCGGCGATCGGGCGGAACCCCCGGGACCGGAAGAAGATGGCGGTAGTCGAGGAAGGGCGCGCCGCCGTGACCCACTTCGAGGTGGTGGAGCGATATGCATTTTTGTGCCTGCTGGATCTGCGTCTGGAGACGGGGAGGACCCACCAGATCCGCGTGCACTTGCAGCACGAAGGCCATCCCGTCTTTGGCGACCCTCTCTATGGAGGAGTAAACAGAATTCGCGGGATAAAAGGGGAGTTTCGCCGCCGGGCAAAAGAATTGCAGGAGATGATCCACAGGCAGGCGCTGCACGCCCGGACCTTGCGGTTCGAGCATCCTCGCAGCAGTGTGCCGATGGAATTTACGGCTGAGTTGCCTGCGGACTTTTCCCGCCTTCTCGAGGCGCTGCGTCAACGTCCCGAATCAGGCGAGCTCCCGAGCGGGCAGGTTGGAGCAGGGCGGGCGGGCAAGAGGAACCACCATGTCCCTTGGGAAAAAGGCCGATCATTCCGCAGCAGGACGGGGGATCGAGGAGCACCGTGAAAAGGATCGTCGTTGTCGGACCCGGTGGAGTTGGCGGCACCGTTGCCGCCCTTCTTGCCCATAAAGGCGAATGTGCGGTCACGGTAGTGGGCAGGCCCGGCGCCCATGTGGAAGCCATGGGAAGAAGCGGTCTCCAAATGAGAGGACTTCGCGAATTCACCGTTGAGATCGAGGCGGTCGACCATGGCGGCGCATTGCGGGAATGCGATGTCCTTATCATTGCGACAAAAGCCCAGCACACCGAAGAGGCCCTGAGGGCTACGCAGCACCTGCGGGTGCGCGACTTTGTCGCCTCGTTGCAAAATGGAGTTGTCAAAGACGAAATCCTGAGCGCTGCGTTTGGAAGGGAAAAGGTGGTTGGAGCCCTGACGGTCATCTCCGCGACGCGCACGGCCCCCGGGCTTATCGAGTGGACCTTTGACGGGGGAAACTATCTGGGTGAGCTTGATGGCTCGAGATCGGAGCGGGTCGAATCGTTCGCGGCTCTTTTGCGGCGAGCCGGGCTCAAGGTGCAGGCCTCCGACTCCATCTTGCCCATTACCTGGGCAAAAATGATTGGTTGGACACCCCTTGGATTGCTCGCCACTCTTTCGAGGCAGTACAACGCGGGCATCGTCACCAACAGGATGCTCGCCGCCCAACTGGTGGATGTAGTTCGCGAGCTCAGCGCTCTGGCCGCGGCAAAGGGGATTCCCCTGATCGACTTCAGTCTCTACCACGTTGAGACCTGGTGCCGGGGAAGTGTCGAGGAAGCGGTCGAGGACGTGCTGGCCTCACCTCTGGGCAAGGGCCAAACCGCCCATTCCGCCCTGGTGGATATACTCCGAGGCCATCCTACGGAGTTCCGCGCCTGCGTAGGTCCCATGATCGAGGAGGCAGAAAGGCTTTCGGTCCCCCTTGCCGGGACTCGCGCTCTCTACGCGGCGCTCATGGGGCTGGAGGATTCTCTTCAGAAAAAGTGATCCGCAGGCTCCAATCCCTACAATCGAAAGGAGGGGCATCATGTTTTCGATAGGTATGTCAATGCGGATAAGGCCAGGTTGCTACGATGAATACAAGGAAGCCCATGACAACCTCTGGCCCGATCTGGCCGAGACCATGGAGGTCAACAACGTGAGCATGGCAATTTACCGCTGGGAAGACCGGCTCTTTCTGCACGCGGTTGCACCTACCGAAGAAGACTGGAATGAGAGCAGAAAAGGGGAAGTGCTGGAGCGGTGGAGCACCTACATGTCCCGGCTGCTCGCCAGTGACGAAAAGGGAAACATCATATTCGATGAGCTGCCGGAAGCTTTCGCATTCGGCATGTTCAAGTCCGAATAGCCAGCGCCGGGGGCGGAAATTTTTCGCTGGAACCGGCACGGAGCTTCGAGATATTCAGGTGTGCGGGCGGCGGTCCTCCTTACAAATCGGCACCAACCGATCAGGGGTGCCAGGTTTCGACCAATCCGGCGTACTCTCGCGCCTGGGCGGGAATGTCCACACCCACCTCCGCGCACCAGGCGTTTAGGATCTTCCGGTAAACTGGACCCGGTTTGCCATCTCCGATGGTCTGGAAGTTAAACCGGGTGATGGGAATCATGCAGATCGTGGTGCTCGTATACCATGCTTCGTCGGCGGTGCGCAGGTCATAGGGTTCGATATCCGTCTCGCGAACGGGCATCCCAAGCTTGTCGGCAAGTTCCATGCAGCAGTGGCGGCCCACGCCCCGGAGAATGTTGTGGGGTCTGGGGGTCGAGATCCGGCCTTCGTGGACGACGAAGATGTTGTTGCCGGTGCCTTCCGTAATAAAGCCGCGTTCGTCCGTCAGCAGGGCGTTTGCATCCTCTCCCATGCGCGAGGCCTGGAGGTCAGCAATCTTGTAGTAGATGCGACTGCGGTTTTTGGCCTTGGGATCGATGTAGCGCGAAGGCACGGACTGCTGCGGAGTGACCACGAAGTGGGCACCGCGATTGTAGCGTTTGGCCATGTTGCCGAGGGTGCGAATGATCGGATAGGTGTGGATAATGACGGTCGGTCTGCTCCTCTCTTTGATGAGTTCCTCGTAAATTGGCATGCCGCCGCGGCTCACGTTGTGCAATATATGGAATTCCAATCCTTCAAGGGCGGGCAGGTTGTGCGCTACGGTTTCCCGGGTGATCTCCTCCATCTCCGCAATACCGAAGCCGCAGTCGATTTCGGCGTATCGCAGTGAGCCGTACAGCCGCTCCATGTGGTCGCGCAGGCGGTAGGGCTTTTGCTTGAAGGAACGGGTCAACTCAAACACCATGTCGCCGTACATGAAGGCGCTGTCGAAGAGCGAAATCCGCGCTTCCAACTCGGGGACGAAGGCTCCATTCATATAGACCATACGCTGTGGCATCGTGCTTTTCTCCAATCCTCAAAATTCATTCACGATGTATTCCCCTGCTCCAGACCGGGGGAGCGGAGACCCGGTCTCCCCGGCTGGGAACCCGGATTCGGGCGGGAAGGCATCGGGAAAGAAGAATACATTCAGGTCAACCTGTCGCCGGACCCGGGCCAAAAGCGGCAGCCATCAATTCGCGCGTGTACCTGGACCGCGGTGCGGAAAAGATTTTTTCGGCCGCTCCTTCTTCTACCACCAATCCGTCTTTCACCACGATGAGTTCGCTTGCCATGGCGCGTACGATGCGCAGATCGTGGCTGATGAAAAGATAGGCCAGATTATAGCGTTTTTGCAGATCGCGCAATAGTTCGACGATCCCGGCCTGGGTGGTTCTGTCCAGTGCGCTGGTTGGTTCGTCCAGCACCACGAATTGAGGCCTGAGCACCATGGCGCGCGCGATCGCGATGCGCTGGCGCTGGCCTCCGGAGAACTCGTGCGGAAAACGGTCCATTGTCCCCGGATCGACCCCGACCTCGTCAAGGGTGGCGGCCACCAGGCGTCGGCGTTCCTCGTAGCCGCCTCCCATTCGGTGTGCTACAAGCCCTTCCTCTATGGCCTGGAAGGCCGAAAGCCTGGGGCTCAGAGAGCTGAAGGGGTCCTGGAAAACGATCTGCATATCCCTCCTCAGAGGCCGCAACTCCCTGGCGCGCAACCCCTGGGTCTCCACTCCCCTGAAATGGATGGGCCCATGGCTGGCGACCAGCCGCAGAAGCGCCAGCCCCAGCGTGGTTTTGCCTGACCCGGACTCGCCCACCACGCCGATGGTATGACCGGCGCGCAGGTTTATGCTGATTCCGTCGACTGCCTTGACATGCCCCGAGGTGCGGCGCAGGATTCCGCGTTTGATCGGGAACCAGACTTTGAGGTTTTTCGCCCTGGCGATCACGGGCGCATCCTCGTCGGCAGGTGCGGGCGGATCCGGTGGGTCGGAGGAGAGTAGCTTTTTCGTGTATGGGTGTTGCGGAGCATCGAAGATTCGTTCGGTGGGACCGGATTCGACCGTTTCTCCGGACCACATGACCGACACGTGGTCGGCCATGTGGCGGACCATGCTCAAGTCATGGGTGATCAGCAGAATAGCCATGCCCAACTTGCGCTGAAGTTCGCGCAACAATGCAAGGATTTGCGCTTGAACGGTCACGTCCAGGGCGGTGGTGGGTTCGTCGGCGATGAGAAGATCGGGCTCGTTGGCGAGGGCCATGGCGATCATAACCCGCTGCCGCTGTCCTCCCGAAAGCTGGTGCGGCCAGGCGTCGAGGCGGGCCGCGGCGCCGGGCAGCTGCACCATGTCAAGCAACTCTACGCTTCGTCTCCTGGCTTGCCCGCGGGTCAAGCCCTTGTGCAGGATCAGCGTCTCGCTGATCTGTCTCTCGATGGTGTGCAGCGGGTTGAGCGATGTCATGGGTTCCTGGAAGATCATGGAGATGCGGTCGCCGCGAATTTCGCGCAGCCGTT
Source organism: Candidatus Latescibacterota bacterium (assembly GCA_965208105.1). Taxonomy (GTDB): domain Bacteria; phylum Latescibacterota; class UBA2968; order UBA8231; family UBA8231. The sequence continues at coordinate 2,888,665 of OZ242318.1, read as the reverse complement.
TGCGGGGCAATCCGAGCAGGTCCTCGCCGGCGAATCGGATTTGTCCGTGGGGATGCGAGGCCCGGGGGTAGGGCAGAAGCTGAAGCACCGAGAGTGCCGTCACCGACTTTCCCGACCCTGATTCTCCCACGAGGGCAACGGTTTCGCCCCGTTCGACCCGGAGGCAGGCTTTGTTCACGGCGGCTATGTTGCCGCTCTCCAGGTGAAAGGTCACTCCGAGATTGTCGAGTTCGAGCAGGCTCATCACACCTCCTCCGGCGCCAGGCTCCTGCGCGGGTCAAAGGCGTCGCGCACGGCTTCTCCGATGAAGACCAGCAGGGAGAGCATGACGGATATCACGAAAAACGCCGTCAGGCCGAGCCACGGTGCCTGCAGGTTGCGCTTGCCCTGGTTGAGAAGTTCCCCCAGGGAAGGAGAGCCGGGAGGAAGGCCAAAGCCCAGAAAGTCCAGGGATGTAAGCACGGTGACAGATCCCGTGAGGATGAAGGGTAAAAAGGTCAATGTGGAGACCATGGCGTTGGGAAGAACGTGACGCATGATGATCTTGGCGTCGGCCACCCCCAGGGCTCGGGCGGCGCGCACGAATTCGAAGTTGCGTGCGCGCAGAAATTCGGCCCGCACCAAACCTACGAGGTTCATCCAGCTGAAGAGCAGCATAAGGCCCAGGAGCCACAAGAAGCTGGGTTCCACCACGCTCGCCAGAATAATCAGCAAGTAGAGAGTCGGCAGGCCGGACCATATCTCGGTAAACCGCTGCAGAAATAGATCGAGCCAGCCGCCGAAGTAACCCTGAACGGCGCCGGCGGCGATTCCGATGATCGAACTGAACAGGGTCAGGACCAGCCCGAAGAGCACCGAGATCCTGAACCCGTAGATCAGGCGTGCAACCACGTCTCGAGCCTGGTCGTCCGTGCCCAGCCAGTTCTCCCTCGATGGCGGCGCCGGAGCGGGCATCTCCAGATCGTAGTTGATGGTTCTGTATGCATAGCGGATGGGAGGCCACAGCATCCAGCCCTGTGCTTCGATCAGCTCCATGACAAAGGCATCGCGGTATTCGGCCTCGGTCTCGAAATCTCCGCCGAAGGTGCTCTCGGGATATACCGAAAACACCGGGAAATAGAACTCGCCTCCGTAGCGGACCAGGATAGGTTTGTCGTTGGCGATGAATTCGGCCGGCAGGCTGAGTCCGAAGAGTACCAGAAATATCCAGAGGCTCCAGTAACCGCGCCGGTTGCTCTTGAAGTTCGACAGCCGGCGGTAATTGAGACGCGAGATGCCAAAACCGAGAAAGCGGCCGTCTGCGGATGGCGGAAGGTCGTTCCTGGCATTGCTCATTTCATACTTCCCGGCTTTCGAAGTCGATGCGCCGGTCGACGAGAGTATAGGTCAGGTCGCCAATCAGCTGTACCACGAGACCCAGAAGGGTGAAGAAGTAAAGCGTGGCGAACATAACCGGGTAATCGCGGCCGATGGCTGCTTCGTACCCCAGAAGACCAAGGCCGTCGAGGGAGAAGATTATCTCGGTAAGCAAAGATCCGGTGAAGAAAATGTGCACGAAGGCGCGGGGAAAGTCGGCGATGACGATGATCATGGCATTGCGGAAGACATGGCCGTAGAGCACGCGGCGGTCGCTCAGCCCCTTTGCGTAGGCCGTGGTCACGTACTGCTTGTTGATCTCGTCGAGGAAGGAGTTCTTGGTCAGAAGAGTGAGACCGGCAAATCCGCCGATGACCAGAGCCGCAACAGGCAGGACGAGGTGCCAGAAGTAGTCGACAATTTTGCCGAAGAGACTCAGTTCCTGCCAGTTTGGCGAGGTCAGTCCGCGCAGTGGGAACCAGTCCAGGTAGTGTCCCCCGGCAAAGACCACTATGAGCAGGACGGCGAAAAGGAACCCGGGGACGGCATTGCCGACAATAACCGCACCGGAGGACCACACGTCGAAACGCGAGCCGTCGCGCACGGCCTTGGCAATGCCCAGGGGGATGGATATGCAGTAGATGAAAAGGGTACTCCAGAGTCCCAGGGAGATCGATACGGGCATTTTGTCGCGGACCAGATCGACAACGCTCCGGTCGCGGTAGAAGCTGTTCCCGAAGTCGAAACGCAAATAGCTGTCCAGCATTTGCAGGAACCGGGTATGGGGAGGTTTGTCGAAACCGTACATGCGCTCGAGTTCGAGGATGAGATCGGGGTCTATGCCCTGAGCGCCCCGGTACTTGCTGGAGACAGGATGGCTTCCGGACCACCGGGTAAGGTCCAAATCCTCCATTTCTCCGCCACCACTGACGCGGACTGTGGCATCCGTGGAGTGGCCCTGGATCGAGGCGATCATGCGTTCCACCGGCCCGCCCGGGGCGACCTGGACGATGACGAAATTGATGAGCATAATCCCGAACAGGGTCGGGACCATGAGCAGCAGGCGGCGTACTATGTAGGCGAGCATTGGCGGGGTTTCTGTGCTTTCCTACCTCTGCTGCCGCAGTTCGGCAGCCCGGTCGGCGTCGTACCACCAGGTACGGGGGAATCCCAGTCCGTTCTTTGGGGGTTCCGCGGGCTTCCCGAATTTGTCCCAATAGACCAGGCGATAGTCGCGGCTGTACCATCCCGGAATCACGTAGTGCCCCCACAGCAACACGCGGTCTAGCGCACGCGTCAGTGCCACCTGCACCTGCCGGCTCTCCGCCGCTATGACGCGTTCCACCAATTCATCCACTACCTCGTCCGCGATTCCGGCATAGTTTCTGCTCCCGTTGAATTCGGCCGTCTCCGAACTCCAGAAATTGCGCTGCTCGTTGCCCGGGCTCAGGGTCTGGCGCCAGCTGGCCACGATCACATCGTAGTCGAATTCCTGCAACCTGTTCTGGTACTGGGACGAGTCCACGGTGCGCAGGCGAGACTCGATGCCCAGCCGTTCCAGGTTTTTCTGCAGGGGGCCTATGATGCGCTCGTAAACAGGCGAGACCAACAGGAATTCGATGGTCATCACCGCCCCGGTTGCGGTTTGGGTGAGCTTGTTGTCCGCCACCCTCCATCCGGCTGCAGCCAGCAGGCGCTGCGCCTTGCGCAGGTTGCCGCGGATATCACCCGATCCATCGGTCGCCGGGGGAATGAAGGCGGAGGTAAAGATTTCGTCGGGGATTCGGCCTCTGTATCCCTCGAGAATTTCCAGTTCCAATCCCTCCGGAAATCCTGAAGAGGCCAGTTCGGAGTTGTTCCAGTAGCTCTTGCTGCGCACAAAGAATTCGTGGAGCAACCGGGCATTGGTCCATTCAAAGTCGAACGCGTAGGCCAGGGCCTGCCGGACTTTCGGATCGGCGAATTTGCTCCGCCGGGTATTGAAACAGAAGCCCTGCATCCCCCTGATAACCTCGTGGGGGATCATTTCCTTCACCAGCCAGCCCGCGTCCACCGGGGGAAAATTGTAGGCGGTGGACCACTCCGTGGCGTTGCCCACTACGCGGAAGTCATATTCACCCGCCTTCAGTGCCTCGATGGCAACGGTGTCGTCGCGGTAGTAGTCATAGCGGATGAGATCGAAATTGTTTTGTCCCGACTGCACCGCCATATCCTGGTCCCAGTTTCCGTCCACCCGCCTGTAGGTGATGGACCGGCCCGGGTCTACCGCCTCGATCCTGTAGGGACCACTTCCAAGGGGAGGCTCCAAGGTGGTCTCGCCGAAGTCGCGGTTTTCCCAGTAGTGTTTGGGCAGCACCCGCATCTGCCCGATGATCAAGGGCAACTCGCGGTTGGTCCCGCTTCTGAAGGAGAACTTTACCTGGTGGTTGCCGATCTTCTCGACCGCGGTCACATCGGCGTAGAAGGTGCGGAAGAAGGGCAGCCCCCTGGTGGTCAGAGTTTCGAATGAAAAGATTACATCCTCAGGGGTAACGGATTTGCCGTCGTGCCAGCGCGCCTCGCGGCGAAGGGTAAAGATCACCCAGGACCGATCGTCGGGACACTCGATGCTTTCGGCCAGCTGGCCGTACTCGGTAAAAGGCTCATCCAGCGACTTGGTGAGAAGCCTGTTGTATATGAGCAAGGTTCCGGCTGCGGCCACTCCCTTCAGGGTAAAAGGATTGAGGCTGTCGAAGGTGCCTACTGTGGCCAGGCGCAGCTCTCCGCCTTTTGGGGCGTTGGGATTGACGTAGTCGAAGTGTTCAAAGCCGGCTCCGTATTTGACGTCGTCGAACATGGACAGAGCATGGCTGCGGTAGGCGGCCTTGTCCGCATGAGTGCTGCCGGCCAGGGCAACTGAAAGGACAGCAACCCGAAAACATGATTTCAGCATAATTTCCCTTCACAAGTGGTGGGAAGGCGCATTCGGTGCTGGCAGCCAGGGATTCACCGCGGGGCCAGCGAACAAAAGTCCGCCCGGAACAGCGAAACTTCCAGGCGGACTTTCTTGCCGAGCAGCGACTACATCAATTGTCTCGAGGGACGGCCATCATTCGCTCCAGGGCCAAGCGAGCTCCGGCAATCACCTCGTCATCCAGAGTGATTTCGAATTGTTCATCGTTCAAGGAATGGTAGACATCCTGCAAGCTTGTCACCTTCATGTAGGGACAGTGGAGTCGACAGCCGATGCAGCCGTCGGCCGGCACGAATTCCTTGCCGGGGAAGCGTTTCTTCATCTGGTGAATGATCCCGTTCTCGGTCGCAATGATAAAGGTCTCTACCTGTGGATACTTTTCTATCGCCTTCAGCATTCCGGTCGTAGAACAGACCTCGTGAGCAGCCTCCACCACGTCCTGGCGACACTCGGGGTGAGCAATGACTACCGCGTGAGGATACTCTTCGCGGGTGCGCTCCACGCTGGCGTTGCGCAAGACGTCGTGCGTGGGGCAGACTCCATCGTATATTGCCACCTTTTTTTCCTCTACCTGAGCGGCGACCCAGCGGCCGAGATTGCGGTCCGGAGTGAAGAGAATCTTGTCGCCGTCCAGGCTGCGGACAACGGAGACCGCGTTGGCCGAAGTACAGCAAATGTAGGACTCGGCCTTGACCTCGGCAGAGGAGTTGATGTAGGTCACCACCGTATGGCCGGGGTACATTTCCTTCCAGTCGTCCAGACTCTCGGGAGTTATCGCGTCGGCCAGGGCACAGCCCGCACCCAGATGCGGCAGAAAGACCTTCTTCTCCGGGTTGAGAATCTTGGCCGACTCGGCCATGAAGTGAACGCCGCAAAAGACAATGATTTCTGCGTCGGTGCGGGCAGCCTCGAGTGAGAGCCCGAGGGAATCGCCGGTGAAATCGGCAATGTCCTGAATCTCGGGGACCTGGTAGTTGTGGGCAAGAATGACCGCGTTCTTTTCCCGGCGCAGGTGTTCTATCCGATGGGCCAGTTCTTCCCGGGGAAGGTCGTAGTGATGGTAGGAAGGAAGGGCCATCCTGGCGGGGGTCTGAATCTCACTCATCGCTCATTCTAACTCCTTGGTCAGGAGGTACGGTCTCCGTGCCATTCGGGAAGATTCGCCAGAACTCTTTGCGCACGAGCCCGGTGAGCATGGCGCTCTTGCTGGTGCCGTGATAGCGCGCAATGGCATCCAGCATCTCCTGATCTCTTTCCGTAGCCGAAAAGGTGCGAACTTTGGCGCGAACACCTTTTTTTGATTTTGTAGGCGCCACAAGATCTTTCTTTGAAGTTTATATAAAATATGTTTAATATTTAAATATGCTATGTATATAAGCTATCCAATAATTATTAATTTGTCAACTCCTTTGGAATCATGCTCTCTGCTGGGGCTTGATCGGCCTGATCAGATTTTCGCGATGCGGTCCATGGCCTCTTCGATCTGGCCGCGGTGGTTGAATGCCGAGAGACGGAAGTAGCCTTCTCCCGCCGACCCGAAGCCGGAGCCAGGTGTGCCGACAACATGTGCTTTTTCCAGTAAATCGTCGAAGAAGGACCAGCTGGTCTGACCCGTAGGGGTTTTGAGCCAGAGATAGGGGGCATTGACCCCGCCGAACAAGGTGATGCCGCTGGCCGACAGTCTCTCGCGCATATAGGCGGCATTGCCAAGGTAGAACTCGATGAGCTCGTTTATGGCTCTGCGCCCTTGATGGGAATATGCGGCTGCGGCGCCGCGCTGCACCGGATAAGCGACTCCGTTGAACTTGGTGGAGTGGCGCCTGTGCCAGACGCCGTGCAGGTCCACTGCTTCTCCGCTGGCGGTATAGCACTTGAGCTCTCGGGGAACCACGGTGAAAGCGCAGCGGACCCCGGTGAAGCCGGCATTCTTGGAAAAGCTGCGGAATTCGATGGCGACCTGCCGCGCTCCCTCCACCTCGTAGATGGAATGGGGGATCTCGGGGTCGGTGATATACCCCTCGTAGGCAGCGTCGAAGAGAATAACGGCCTTTTCCTCCCTGGCATAGTTCACCCATTCGCTCAAGGCTTCGCGGGTCATCACCGCGCCGGTGGGGTTGTTGGGTGCGCACAGGTAGATGAGATCCACGTGCCTATCCGGCAAAGGCGGCATGAAGCCGTTTCCCGCTGTACAAGGAAGATAGACAAGGCCCTCGTAGCGGCCGCTCTCGGCACATGCGCCGGTGCGGCCCGCCATGACGTTGCTGTCGCAGTATACCGGGTAAACGGGATCGGTGAGGGCAACCACGTTTTCGGTGCCGAAGATTTCCTGGATATTTGCCGAGTCGCATTTAGAGCCGTCGGAGATGAAAATTTCATCGGCGCCGACCTCGATTTGGCGCGCCGCGAAGTCGTGTTCGACTATGGCGGTGCGCAGGAAATCGTATCCCTGGTTCGGAGGATATCCCTGGAGGCTCTCGTCGTGGGCCAATTCTTCAGCCGCCTCCTTGATGGCGTCGACGATAGGCCGGGGGATCCCCCGGACCACGTCGCCGATCCCGAGGCGGATAATCCGGGCCGAGGGGTTGGCCTCGGCAAAGACGTCGACTCGGCGTTCGATTTCGGGGAAGAGATAGCCGGCTTGGAGCTTGAGGTAGTTCTCGTTGATTTGTGCCATTCCCGATCCGTTCCTGGTTAGAAGTGGTGCCCGCTAGAGCCAATATTCAGAAAAGTGGCGCGCAGGTGCAACAGAGGAATGAACCCTGTCTCAACGTTCACGTGGCGAAGCTGGGTTAAATCCTTTAACTTACCGAGTCCGTTTCCGTGCCCGGCCATGATTTTTGCACCGAATCAAACGCAAGAAGGCATATATGGTCTTGCAAGACAGTGAAAAGAAGGGGGAGAAGAACTCGGTACATGCTCCCGACTTCATTCGCGCAATCGTTTCCGCCGATATCGAAGATAACAAGCATGGAGGCCGCATCGCCACCCGCTTTCCCCCGGAACCCAACGGCTACCTGCATATTGGCCACGCCAAGGCATTTTCCCTCAACTTCAGTATTGCCGAGGAATTCGGCGGCAAGTGCAATCTGCGCTTCGAGGACACCGATCCCAAGGACGAAGACATTGAATATGTCAAAGCCATCAAAAGAGACGTCAGGTGGATGGGCTTCGATTGGGGCGACCGCGAATTTTTCGTCTCGGATTACTTCGAGCGGCTCTACCGGTATGCGGTAAAGCTGATTGAAAAAGGCAAGGCCTACGTAGACAGCCTCAGCAGCGAGGAGATCAGGGAATTCCGGGGCACCTTGACCGAACCAGGTAAGGACAGTCCTTTCCGCAGCCGTTCAATCGAAGAAAATCTCAATCTGTTCGAGCGCATGCGCGCCGGAGATTTCGAGGACGGAGCGCACGTCCTGCGCGCCAAGATCGACATGGCAGCGCCCAATCTCCTGATGCGCGACCCCACCCTCTACCGCATACGCCATCAGGTTCATTTCCGGGCAGGCGATTCGTGGTGCATCTACCCGATGTACGACTTTGTCGAGTGTTTGGCCGATGCCATTGAAGGAGTTACCCACTCCCTCTGCGACACCGGGTTTGAAAACAATCGAGTACTCTACGACTGGATCCTGCGCGAATTGGAAATCGAGGATCCGCCCAGGCAGTACGAATTCGCCCGCCTGAACCTGAGCTACACCATTTTGAGCAAGCGTTTTTTGAAGCCGCTTGTTGAGGATGGCCATGTCAGCGGCTGGGATGATCCGCGCATGCCGACGCTGTCGGGTATGCGCCGGCGCGGCTACACTCCCGCGGCGATCCGCAGATTCGTCAGGGAGATCGGCGTCGCAAAGCGGGAAAACCTGGTCGATATAGCCCTTTTTGAACATATCGTGCGCACCGGGCTCAACGAGACAGCTCAAAGAGTCATGGGGGTTCTGCGTCCTCTCAAGGTCATTGTGGTCAACTACCCGGAAGGCCGGGTGGAGCACCTGGAAGCGGTGAATAACCCCGAAGACGAGAGCGCGGGTACGCGCCAGGTTCCATTCTCGCGGGAAATCTACATCGAGCGGGACGACTTCCGCGAGGATCCGCCAAAAAGGTTCCACCGTCTTGCACCCGGCCGCGAGGTGCGCCTCAGATACGGTTACTACATTACCTGCGTGGATGTGGTGAAAGACGGCAGAACGGGCGAAGTTTCCGAGCTGCGCTGCACCTATGACCCGGAGACCCGCGGCGGTTCCTCTCCGGACGGCCGCAAGGTCAGGGGAACGATCCACTGGGTTTCGGCTCCCCATGCCCTCAAGGCCGAAGTGCGCCTCTATGATCGTCTCTTCGCCGTAGAAGATCCCAAGGGTTCCAACCTCGAGGACCAACTCAACCCCGGGTCCCTCGAGGTTCTTGGTGAATGCCGTGTCGAGCCCAGTCTTGCAGGCGCGACACTGGAGAGTCCCTACCAGTTTGAGCGTCTTGGATACTTCTGCCTGGACAGCGTCGATTCGTCCCCAGGCAAGCTGGTATTCAACCGCACCGTCGCATTGCGCGACTCATGGACAAAAATCGAGAGGGCTCAAGGGAGAACGGCACAGAAATAAATCCGCAAAACGATCATCTCCGAGAGCTGTTCCATTCTTTTTCCAGCTTGGCGGCTTTCTTCTTTGAAATTCCCCCCAGTGCTTCGATCGCCTGCAGCAACCGTGCCCGGGTCAAATCAACGCCCAGCAGGGCGGTAGACTCGTAGAGAGGCGGCCCGACCCGTTGGCCCATAACCGCCGTGAACAGGGGAGAGGTGATATCGCGGATGGGCCAGCCCCAGAACTCCGCCACTCTCCTTATTGCCGATTCGACCAGGTCTCTTTCCCAGGAATCGAGGTCTTCCAAGGACCACAAAACCGTCTGCAAAACCTGAATTACTTCCTCGGGCGTTCGCTTTTTCGGCACCAGGTCTTGCGCTTCGAAGGTGACTTGGCGAGCGAAGAAAAACGCACAGCGGGCCATGAAGTCGCCAAAAGTATCCATGCGCGGTTGCATCAGGGGAACTATGCGGCCGAGATAATCGTCATTGAGCAGCCAATTCTTCATTCCCTGAAGCAGGGAATCTGGCGCCATGTCCTCGCGCAGGTAGCGGCCGTTCAGCCAGTCCAGCTTTTGCAGATCAAAGATTGCACCACCCAGACGAATGCGGCCGATACTGAATTTTTCGACCATTTCTGCAAAGGAAAATTTCTCCTCCTCTCCAGGCGACGCGCAATTCATCAGCCCCAGATAGTTGCGGAGAGCCGGGCCCCAGTAGCCGGCTTTGCGATAATATTCGACCGAGGTGGGGTTTCGGCGCTTGGACATTTTCGAGCCGTCCGGATTGAGCAGCAGGGGCAAATGGGTGTGCTCGGGGGGCTCCCAGCCAAAGTACCTGTACAGCAACCAGTGCTTGGGGCTCGAGTTGATCCAGTCCTCGCCGCGGATCACGTGGGTTATGTCCATGAGGTGATCGTCCACCACCACGGCCAGGTGATAGGTCGGGAATCCGTCGGATTTGAGAATGACCTGGTCGTCCAGATTGGCGAAATCGAACCCGATCTCGCCTCGCAGGCTGTCTTTGATCACCATGGTGCCTTGCTCGGGGACTTTCATGCGGATGACAAATGGTGAATCTCTTGGCTGGTCCCTTCCTGCAGCATCGCTGCCCAGACCGCGACAGTGGCCATCGTAACCTAATTTCTGCTTCTGCCTTTTTTGCTCCGACCGCAGTGCGTCCAGGCGCTCCGGAGTGCAATAGCAGTAATAGGCGTGTCCTGCGTCGACCAACTGCCGCGCATGCTTTTGGTAAATCTCGATGCGCTCGCTTTGCCGATATGGGCCAAAATTACCCCCTGCGTCAGGACCTTCGTCCCATTCCAGCCCCAGCCAGCGCAGCGCCTCGATGAGCCGGTCTTCGTACTCCCGGCGCGAGCGCCTCCGGTCGGTGTCTTCGATGCGCAGGACCATGCGCCCGCCGTGCTTGCGGGCAAAGGCCAGGTTGAACAGCGCGGTATAGGCAGTGCCCAGATGGGGCGGCCCTGTCGGCGAAGGCGCAAGGCGCACCCGAACGTCAGACATGAGGGATTCCGTGGTGGAAGGCGGTTTTGATCTTTCCAACTGACCCCGGTTGACGGACGCAGTTGAAGATCCGGGTGGACTTAAGATACGATCTTCACCCAATTCTGCAACGCGCCCCGGCGCCGTCTTCAATTTGCCAAACTTCCCGAATTACCTCACATTAGCTGGTAGCCGGATTTCCAATACAAAAAGGAGATACATGAAATTTTCTGCTTTGAATCTGACGTCCGAAATCCTTCAGGCCCTGGAAGAGATGGGCTACGAGGAAATGACTCCCATCCAGGAAGAATCCATCCCCCATATTCTCAATGGAAAAGATGTCCTGGGCCTGGCTGAAACAGGCTCGGGAAAAACCAGTGCCTGCGGCATCCCTCTGGTGCAGCGAACGAATTCCAGTCTGAAGGCCATCCAGGTTCTCATTCTTGTTCCCACCCGCGAACTTGCCCTGCAATACGTTCAAGAGATCGACACGATTGCGCGGTTTACGGACATCGCTCCCTTTGCGGTATTCGGCGGCTTCGATATGAGTATCCAGAGGGCCAAGCTGAGACACGGGGTGCATATCCTGGTGGCTACACCTGGCCGTCTCATCGATTTTTTGTGGAACACGGACCTCGTCGACCTTTCCCAGGTGCATACGGTTGTTCTCGATGAGGCCGACGAGATGCTGAAGATGGGATTCATCGAGGACATCGATTTCATCATGTCCTGCTTGATCCATGAACACGAGACTCTGCTTTTTTCAGCCACCATGCCGGCCGGGGTCGACAACCTTGCCCGCTCCTACCTCGAAAATCCCGTGCGCATAGAATTGAACAAGGATCAAAAGGCCCCCCAGTCGCTGGCGCACCACTTCCAGCACGTCGGCAACAATCGTCTCCGGGACCTGGTCGACTACCTGAGCGCAGAGCAATCAACCCAGGCAATCATCTTCTGCAACTCCCGCGACAGCGGTTCGAATCTTTTCAAGGAACTACAGAAGCGATTCAAGTCCATGGAGTACATCCACGGAGGTCTCGACCAGGACCGCAGAATCTCCATATTCAACCGTTTTCGCAGCAAGAAGATCAGGATGATGGTGGCCACCGATGTGGCCGGTCGCGGACTCGATTTCACCCACGTGAGCCACGTTATCAATTACGACTTTCCGCGCACTCCCGAGATCTACACCCACCGCACCGGCCGCACCGGGCGCATGGGGCGTCTCGGCACCGCCATGACCTTTGTGGCTGGACGGGACTTGGGCAGCCTTGCGGACTTGCTGCGGCTCAACCACATCGATCCGGTGTGGCGGGGAGAAAAGCCCGAACTATCAAGACCTTCGGGAAGCCACCGCCGGAAAGGCAGAAAAAGGCCTCCCCAAAAGAGAAGGTCCCGGCGCCGAAACAGGAAGGGAGAGTCCATCAGCCGGCGGCAAGTCGCCACGGCATGAGCTCCTGGACAAGGGGTCCCTTTCTTCGGATAGAGCAACCGGGCGGCAAGTTGGGCGGCTGCCTGTTCCGGATCTTTCCTTTACACCCTCTTCCCCTCCCCTGATTGGCGAATTGTTCAACAGGTTTGGCAGTTCCCCGGCCCAGGCAGGGCTTGACTGCTGAATATTTGTTCAGTATACTTGCTAAACCGACTACACTGAGAGGAGTATTTGAAATTAATTCCGAGGACGGTTGATTCTACATGGTTCTTTGTGTTGCACCGTTCTCGATCCCCCCTTTCGGAACACTTCCTTCTCAGAAATCTCCCCTTGTTTTCCTGTTTACTGCCGTGATTCAACGGCGCGGCACCAAGATCTCCCTGTAAAGCGGAGCTACCAATGAACGCGAATGGCAGTGCAAGAAACGGTGCAAAAGCCGCCGGGAAGGTGGCCTACGACGAGAGCCAGATCAAGACCCTCAGTTCACTGGAGCACATCCGCCTGCGAACCGGAATGTATATCGGCCGTATGGGTGACGGTTCGGACCCCGACGATGGCATCTATGTTCTGCTCAAGGAGATCGTGGACAACTCGGTAGACGAGTTCGTAATGGGACATGGCAGGCGCATCGATGTAAGTATCGACTCGGGCGCGGTTATTGTGCGGGACTACGGGCGCGGGATTCCTCTTGGCAAGGTGGTGGACTGTGTGTCCGTAATCAATACGGGCGCCAAGTACAACGATGATATTTTCCAGTTCAGCGTCGGCCTGAACGGCGTGGGCACCAAGGCAGTGAATGCTCTTTCGACCCATTTCAAGGTAGTGGCTTATCGGGGTGGGAAATTCAGTGAAGCAGTTTTTACGCGGGGCGTTCTCCAGGGAAAGAAAAGAGGTGAGAGGCACGACCAGAAAGACGGGACATTCGTGGAGTTCGTGCCCGATGGGGCCATTTTTGAAGATTATGAATTCAACCGCGAATACGTCGAGCAACGCATGTGGAACTATGCCTGCCTCAACAGCGGGCTGCGCCTTGTTTTCAACGGAAAAAAGTTCGAATCAAAAAATGGTTTGCTGGATCTGTTGCAGGGCGAGGTGGGAGAAAATGTGATTTATGAACCTGTTTATTTCAGATCCCGTTACCTCGAATTTGCCTTTACTCATACTTCAAATTACGGCGAGACCTACTTTTCCTTTGTCAACGGGCAGTGCACCAGCGACGGGGGCACTCACCAGAGTGCCTTTCGCGAGGGTCTGCTCAAGGGCGCCAACGAGTTCTTCAAGAAGCACTACAACGGCGTCGATGCGCGGGAGGGCATGGTCGGAGCCGTTGCCGTGAAGATCAAGGAACCTGTTTTCGAGTCCCAAACCAAGAACAAACTGGGCAATACCGATATTCGGCCCTGGATGGTTGCCCAGGTCAGGGAGGCGGTGGTTGACTATTTCCACAAAAATCCCCGAACTGCCCAAAAACTCGAAGAAAAAATCATCCAGAACGAAAAGTTGCGCAAAGAGCTCAACCTGGTGAAAAAAGAGGCCAAAGAGGCGGCGCGCCGCATCGAAATCAAGATTCCCCATCTCAGGGACTGCAAGTACCATCTATACGACAAGAAACACGGCGAAGAATCCACCATCTTCATCGCCGAAGGCCAGTCGGCAGCCGGCTCCATTGTCTCGGCGCGCGATCCCAATACCCAGGCAATTTTCACCCTGAAAGGCAAGCCGCAAAACGTATTCGGCCGGAACAAAGCTGCCGTCTACAAGAACGAAGAGCTATACAACTTGATGATGGCCCTGGGAGTAGAGGACGATGTCGAAAATCTGCGCTACAACCGGGTGGTAATCGCCACAGATGCGGATGTCGACGGTTTTCACATTCGCAACCTGCTGATGACCTTCTTTCTCAATTACTTCGAGGAACTGGTAAGCGCGGGCCACGTATACATTCTCGAGACCCCACTCTTCAGGGTGCGGAACAAAAAGGAGACCCTGTACTGTTACAGCGAGCGCGAGCGCCAGAACGCCCTGAAAAAAATTGACCGCGCGGAAATCACCCGGTTCAAGGGTTTAGGCGAGATCTCCCCCAGGGAGTTCGGGCCCTTTATCGGATCCCGAATGAGGCTCGTAAAAGTCAATGTCCGCTCCATGTCCACCGTTCCCCAGACCCTCGAGTTCTACATGGGCAAGAACACTCCTGAACGCCGCGCCTATATCATGGAGAATCTGGTCTGATGCCATATCTGGATACCCTGTATCAGAATAACTTCATCGAATACGCTTCCTACGTCGTCAAGGACCGGGCTATCCCCCACATCGACGATGGTCTCAAGCCGGTGCAGCGCAGAATTCTCCATGCCCTGTTTGAAATGGACGACGGCAAGTTCCACAAGGTTGCCAACGTCGTGGGCCAGGCCATGAAGTACCATCCGCACGGGGATGCTGCCATCTGCGCGGCGCTGGTGATTCTGGCCAACAAAAATATGTTTATCGAAAGACAGGGTAATTTCGGAAATATCTACACTGGTGACATGGCCTCGGCAGCGCGTTATATCGAGTGCCGCCTGACTCCTCTTGCACGGGAGGTGCTTTACAACCCGGAACTCACCCAGTACCTGGATTCCTACGATGGCCGCAACGAGGAACCCCTGGTCTTTCCCGCCAAAATTCCGGTACTTCTGGCGCAGGGTGCGGAAGGAATAGCAGTAGGCATGGCTACGAGGATCTTGCCCCACAACCTGGTCGAGCTGCTTCAAGCCCAGGTGGCCTACCTGGAGGATAAGCCGTTTCAGCTCTACCCCGATTTTCCCACGGGGGGCCAGGTCGACGTTTCCGAATACGACGACGGCAACGGCAAGGTGCGGGTGCGAGCTCGTTTGGACAGCAGAGAATCCAAGCGAATCGTCATCCGCGAAATCCCCTATGGCACAACCACCGAGAGTTTGATTGCCTCCATAGAAGAGGCCGCCAGGAAAAACAAGGTCAAGATTTCCAGTATATACGACTATACCGCCGAAGAGGTCGAAATTGAACTCAAGCTGGCACGGGGGGTATATGCCGGAGAAGTAATCGACGCGCTTTACGCTTTTACGGATTGCGAGGTGTCGATATCGACGAGCATGATGCTCATCGACGCTGACAAACCCGATATCAGGAGCGTAACCTCAGTTCTGCAGCACAATGTCGACCGCCTGGTCGACATCCTCAAGGTTGAATTGCAGAATGAGGCAAGGCGGCTGCAGGACAGGCTTCACGCCAAAACCCTGGAGCAAATCTTCATAGCCAACAGGATTTACAAGGCTATCGAGGAAGTATCCGATGCACCCGGGATACCCGTGGTCGTGCTGGAGGGCCTGGAGCCATTCGCTGCCGAGATCGACCGCGAGGTCACGCGCGAGGATGTCGATGCTCTCCTGACAATCCCCATCCGCCGCATTTCCCTTTACGATCTCGGCAAGGCCGAAAAGGAGATGCAGGAGATCCGCAAACGTCTAAGGGAGATCGAGACCACCCTCGCAGCAATTATCCCCTACACTATTGCATTTCTCGAGAGACTCGTAGAGAAGTACGGGTCAGAGTTCCCTCGCAAGACGGAGGTGGTTTCATTTGCGAAGGTAGATGTGCGCGAGGCAGCCAACCGCGAACTCGAGCTGCGCTACGACAGAAAAACAGGATATCTGGGCTGTGAGGTGGAGGGCAGAGTTCTATTTGAGGTTTCCCAATACGACAGGGTTCTGGTCATTCGCAAGGACGGCACCTACTCGGTGACCGACGCGCCCGGGAGGCTCTTTGTGGGCAAGGAGTTGCTCCACTGTGGCTTTGTCGACAAGGATCTGGTGTTCACCGTGCTCTTCAAAGAAAGAAACGGCTATACCTTCATCAAGCGCTGCCGCATCGACAAGTTTATCCTCAACCGGACCTATGGGCTCGTTCCCGAAGGTTGTAAGGTTTTGAAGCTTACAACCCGCTTGGACCGCAAGGTCGTTCTCGACTACAAACCCAAGCCGCGCCTGCGGGTGCTGCGGCAGGAGTTTTCCATTGCAGATTACCCGGTGCGCGGTTTGAGAGCCGGCGGCATTCGCATATCCACCAGAGAGTTGAAGGGTTGCAGGTTCGCTTAGTTGTCCTTCCGGCAAGGCGCGGACGGCGCGAATCACGGCATCAGACAAAGACCAGCGTGTGGTCGTGCTCGTGGCGGTGCTCGTGATGGTGTTCATCCCCGCGGCCATGCGCATGGTCGTGGCCATCAATCAGAGCGCTCGCCTCGCGGCTGAAGTCGTGCTCAGGTGACCTTCGGCGGCACTCCAGATCAAGACTCGGCTGTCCTGGCCGGCCGTAGCGAACGCGGTTCCGCTCAGGCGCTCCCCAGTCCCCTGGCGAGGCGGACAGGGGCCGTCCGCCTCGCCAGGGGCTCGCAAGACGGTCATCTGCTGCTTCGCTCTCTGCATGAATTGCATGGCAATCGATTTTTAGTTATCATTAAGGCTTGTTCTCAGCTCGGCAGTTTCGTCCCTGGGCCTCGGCCGGAACGCGGAGAACCGGCAGGGCCGGACGCGCGGGCTGCAGGCAACTCCCCTGTCGTCCACACGCCAAATATGCAGCCAGCGGGCTTCCTGACTACAGAGAATCGGTCAGGGGCCGAGACGCCAAATACCAGCGAGGATAAATGCTGAAATCCAAGTCGCCAGCCCTACAGCTCGGCGCCGACGTTGTGGGCGCCGTCGGATCGTCACTGTGCGCCCTGCACTGCGCCATCCTCCCCCTGAGCCTGGTGCTGGGCACCACCTTGCCTCTCACGCTGATGGGCGAGGAGATCTTCCATCTCGGCCTGCTGTGCCTGGTTCTCCCGGCCGGAATCGTGGCGTTCAGCCTGGGTTGCCGTGAGCACCGCGATGCCTGGGTGCTGGCCCTGGGTGCCATCGGCATGCTTGGGATTCTGTTGGCCGCCACGGTGTTGCATGATGTCATGGGCGAGTCCGGTGAGCGCGCAGCGACGCTGGCGGCGGCCGTCGTCCTGATCTCCGCCCACCTCCGCAACTACCGCCTGTGCCGCGCAAGCCGACGTGACTGCGGCCCGCTCGGGGGATGAGCCGTATGAGCCGTAGATCTCTGCCAGTTGTGGCCTCCCTGTTGATGCTGACCAGCGTGACGGCAACTCAACAACCCGCACACGTTCACGGGATCGCAACCCTGAATCTGGCAATGGAAGGGAACAAACTTGAGATCGAGTTCGTGTCACCGTCCGGTAATATCGTCGGCTTCGAGCACGAAGCCGTCACTGCAGCCGAGCGTCGAGCGATCCGAGATGCGATCGAACAGCTGAGGAAGGGCAACGAGCTGTTCGACCTGCCACTTGCGGCCAGCTGCAGTTTGCATGTCGCGGAAGTGGAGCACGGCCACGGAGAAGAAGAAGAGCGCGAAGATGGTCATGGACACGACGCTGAACACGCCGACCACGACGAGCACGGACACGCTGAAGAGGAAGAGGACGGCACGCACTCCGAGTTCCATGCACACTATCACTACGAGTGCAATGGATCAGCCATCGGGATGATCGAGGTTCGTCTCTTCGACTACTGGCCGCGCATCAAGGAGATCCGCGTGCAGGCACTGACGCCGGACGGCCAGTTCGGAGGCGCTGCCAAGGCAGATGACCCGGTGATCAGGTTGAAATAGCTACGCGAGCCGACGCCCGACGTGAACGAAGAGCTCATCGAGATCGAGGACCTGCGCTTCGGTTGGCCCGGTGCTGCGCCTCTGCTCAGTTGCGACAGCTTCCTCCTGCGACGCGGCGAACAATTGTATATCCGCGGCCCTTCAGGCAGCGGCAAGTCGACGCTGCTGAACCTGTTGGCGGGAGTACTGACGCCGGATTCGGGCCGCCTGTCGCTGATGGGGCAGGATACGGTCTCGCTGGCCGCGGCCGCACGCGACCGGCTTCGCGCCGACCACATCGGGTTCATCTTTCAGCAATTCAACCTGGTCCCCTACCTCAACCTTGCCGAGAACGCCGTCCTGCCCTGCCACTTCTCCCGGCGCCGAGCCGCGCGCGCGGCCGAGGCGCACGGTGGCGTGACCGCTGCCGCGCGGTTGCTGCTGCAGCGCCTGTTCGTCGAGGAGGAGCTGGACCCGACGGCACCCGTATCCAGGCTCTCCGTCGGCCAGCAGCAGCGCGTGGCCGCGGCGCGAGCCCTGATTGGCGATCCCGAGATCGTGATCGCGGACGAACCGACCTCGGCACTCGACTTCGATGCACGGGCACGCTTCATAGAGCTGCTGTTTGAGCAGGTTCAGGCGTCGCGAGCGACGCTGGTCTTCGCCAGTCACGATCCAACCCTCGCGGCGCGCTTCGACCGTACAGTCGACATGGACGACTTCCGAGCGGAGGCCCGCCCGTGAACGTGCTGCGCCTGGCCTGGAAGAGTCTGCTGAACCGGCGCGATACCGCGTCGCTGACCGTCCTGACGATCGCGGTCAGTGTGGCGCTGCTGCTTGGTGTTGAAAAGGTCCGTTCGCACGCGCGCCTGAGCTTCGCCAACACCGTGTCCGGTACCGACCTGATCGTCGGCGCGCGCAGCGGTTCGGTGCAGCTGTTGCTCTATTCGGTGTTTCGCATCGGCAACGCCACCAGCAATGTCGCCTGGTCCAGCTATTCGGACATCTCGACCTGGCCAGGCGTCCGCTGGGCCATCCCGATCTCGCTCGGCGATTCGCACCGCGGTTACCGCGTCATGGGTACGTCTACCGGCTACTTCGAGCACTTCCGCTACGCCGACAAGCGTCGTCTCGGCTTTTCGGAGGGCAGACCCTTCGCCGAGACGCTGGATGCCGTCCTCGGCGCGGAAGTGGCGCGCAAGCTCGGCTACCGGCTGGGCGACGAACTGGTCGTTACCCACGGCATCGGGACAGAGGGCTTCGGCGACCACGACAACCACCCGTTCAAGGTCACCGGCATCCTGGCTCCGACGGGCACGCCCGTCGATCGCACCGTTCACGTCGGCCTCGCGGGGATCGAGGCCATGCATATGAACTGGAACCGCGTCGAGGCCGATCTCCGGAGCGCGCGGGGTCAGGACCTGACCCCGCGCCAGATCACCGCCTTCCTGCTCGGCCTCGACAACCGACTCGCCGCCTTCAAGCTGCAGCGCGACATCAATCAGTATGGCGCCGAACCCTTGCTCGCCATCTTTCCGGGCGTGGCGCTGCAGGAACTCTGGGACCTGATGCGCGTTGGCGAACAGGCGCTGCGGGCCGTCTCGATCCTTGTCGCTGCCGCGGCGCTGGCGGGTCTGCTGGCGGTCTCACTGGCGGGACTCAACGAACGCCGGCGTGAAATGGCAGTGCTGCGCTCGGTCGGCGCCGGCTATCGCCACGTCATGGAGTTGCTCATTGCAGAGTCAGCGCTGCTGACACTGCTCGGTATCGCAATGGGAGTAGCGATGCAGAACCTGACGCTGCGGGCCTTGCAGCCCTGGATCGTCGAGCGTTTCGGCCTGCTTCTGCCGATCGCCTTGCCCACGGCGGGCGAATGGCGGCTGCTCGGCGGTCTGATGACTGCCGGCCTGATCGTTGGCCTGGTGCCGGCTTGGCGCTGTTACCGGAACTCGCTCGCCGACGGACTGTCGACGCGACTGTGAGCGCGAGAGACTCTCAGTCGAAGATCAGGAGGACCATGGCCATGTTTCGCCAAAGATTGCTCTTGTTGCTGCTCGTCACGAGCGCAGCCGCCTCGGACTCACCGCGCGAGATCCTGTGGGACCAGCTCGTTCCCGAGGGCTGGAACCCCTACGCCGTGTTCGATGAACTCAGCGACGAGGAGTACGCCGCACTCAGCGACGAAGAGTATTTCGCGTTGCAGGAGAAGGCCCAAGAAATGGTCGCCAAAGCGCCGGTGGTGAAGGAGCTCGATGGACAAACGGTCAGGATTCCGGGTTTCGTATTGCCCCTGGAATACAAAGGGACACGGATCCGCGAATTCCTGTTGGTGCCCTATCTTGGCGCCTGTCTCCACACCCCGCCACCGCCGGCCAACCAGATCATCCGCGGCAGCCTCGAGCAAGCCCATGACCTGCTGGAGATGTGGCGCCCGGTCTGGATCTCCGGCCGCCTGAAGACTGGTCACGCTACCAGCAAGCTTGGCGAGGACGGTTACGACTCCATCACCAATGTGAGTTTTGGCTACTCGATGGACGTCGAGTCGATCGAGCCCTACAGGCGGCGGTAGCTCGGTGAGCGGTACCCTGGGAGCGAATCAATGGCTGAAGATCAAAACTTGAAAGAACCTGTTCCAGTAACAATTATCAGCGGCTTTTTAGGCGCGGGCAAAACCTCCCTGCTCAACCACATTCTCAACGCCGACCACGGATTGCGGGTGGCAGTGCTGGTCAACGACTTTGGAGAGATCAACATTGACGCCGAGTTGGTCTCCGGGGTCTCCGGGGAGTCCACCATCAACCTTTCCAACGGGTGTATCTGTTGCTCGATCCGCGATGACCTGCTCGAAGCAACGGTTCAGTTGATTCAGGACCCGAACCCGCCGGAGTATATCGTCGTTGAAACGAGCGGCGTATCTGACCCGACGGCGGTTTCATTGACCTTCATGGCTGTCGAATTGCAGTCTAGGACGCGAGTGGACAGTGTGCTGACCGTGGTTGACGCGGAGCAGATTTACAAGGTGAACGAGAAGCATCGTAGACTCGCGGTAGACCAAATCGCCATGGCAGACATTGTGGTGTTGAACAAGCTTGACCTGGTCAATGATGAAAAGCGGGAGGAATTGGCGGACTTTGTCACAGATCTCGTTCCGAGAGCGCGTATCCTCGAAGCTGCATATGGCAAGGTTCCGCTCGATCTGGTACTCGGTGTCGGGGCATACGACCTCCACCGCTTTTCGGGGAAGTCAGGCCTGGACGTTCACGTTCATGCGGAGGGCGAGGCGCATGAACACGACCACCCTCACGAGAATCATCACGGACCCCATACCGACCATACGCTTGTTTTCAACACGTGGTGCTATACGACGGACAAACCTCTGTCACGTGGGGCCGTGCTTGATGCGGTGAAAACTCTACCTGCGACTATCTACCGCGCCAAAGGGTTTGTTTACCTTTCCGACATTCCCGGTCAGAAGGGAATCGTCCATGTTGCCGGCCAACGGGCGCGTCTGATCACTGGTGAGCCGTGGGGCGACGAGAAACCGGGGACACAGTTGGTTTTTATCGGTGAGGAAGGTGGAATAGACGACTGCGAGTTGCAATCGCGCTTTGATGCGTGCCAAACGGAAAATGACACTCATCAGGATAGCGCGTCGGATGCGGCTTTTGAATTGTTTCGGCAGCTTACAGAGAAATAGGGGTTTTGCCAGCATGCCCAATGCAAGGATTCGTGTCTCCACGGGCAAGGTAGCGCTCGAAATTCTCGCTTGAACCAACCCCGATGGGTAACGCAGGCCCGCAGGGCCTCTCCGGCTGAGGCCGCCTATTCGGCCAAATCGGTCTCGGAGAAACCGTTGCGCAGCGCCCTTGCCAGGAATACGATCCCGAGGATGAGCAGGGGTATGCTGAGGATCTGGCCGACCCCGAGGGCAAGGTCGGCGACATACGCCGCCTGTCGTTCTTTGACGAATTCGATCAGAAACCGAAACCCGAAGGCGGAGACGAGGAAGAGGCCGAACAAAAAACCGCCCGGCGATCGGGCTTCGAGCTGGATGTAGAGTCGATACAACCCCACGAAGATCGTTCCGTAGGCGATCGACTCGTAGAGCTGTGCGGGATGTCTCGGTGTATCGTCGATTCGGTCGAAGATGACGGCCCAGAGGACATCGGTGGGGGTTCCGAGGATCTCCGAGTTGAAGAAGTTCCCGAGTCGGATAAGCAGTCCGGCGAGGGCGACGACAATGACCATCCGATCGAGCAGCCACAGATACGGTTGATCGGGGTGGCGCCGGGCGTAGATGAACAGGGCTGTCAAAATGCCTATCGCGCCGCCGTGGCTGGCGAGCCCGCCTTCCCACAGCATCAGCATCTTGTGCGGATTGCCGAGGTAGTATCCCGGGTCGTAGAAGAGGCAATGCCCCAGGCGCGCACCCGCGATTGTGCCGACCATCATGTACGTCAGGAGCGTTGCGAGATCGGATTCAGGCTTCCCCTCTCGCTTGAAGACGGAACGGATGATGTTGTATCCGATGAAGAACGAGAGCGCAAAGAGGATACCGTAGTATCTGATCGTGAGCGGACCGATCTGGAAAAGGACTGGGTCGACATTCCAGATGATCGCGTCAGATTGAGGCAATGTGGTTGACCTGCATCGAGTGTTTGGATGGAATGCGTCGTTGCCGGATTACCTGATCCATGCTGAAGGATATCCCCGACGAGCAGGGGACCGAGATGGATCAGCTGGGGGTATCGAATATTCGGTATTCGATTTGCTTGTTTAATGATAATGAAATATCTTTATCAAATCAAGAATTGCTACCCTCCCTTGATTCACCGCCAATCCGCGGCGATGTCTCGCGGCCAAGCAAACCGGAGCTTTCTGCTGCAAATCTGGACGAAACCCCGATGAAGCGCGAAGAAACACCCCCCCCCTACGATCCCCGCCTGCCCGTCACGGTATTGTCCGGATTCTTGGGAGCCGGAAAGACCGCCCTGCTCAACGAGGTTGCAGTTGTTTGCTGCGTCCGCGTGGTTGCTGGCCAACATCGCAGCGCTTGTGGCTGCGGAAGCTGACTGAGATGTCGGGGGCACTGGATTGGCTGATCATCGGGGGCGGGATCCACGGCGTTCACATAGCCGCGCGTCTGCTTGGAGAATCCGGTGTCGCCCCCGAACGACTCCGCATCGTGGATCCAAGCAACCAGCTGCTGGCGCGCTGGCGCAGCTGCGCCGACACGACCGGGATGACCCACCTGCGCTCACCGGGGGTCCATCACCTTGACCTCGACCCCTACTCGCTTCTGCGCTTCGCGGGGAAACGCAAGAAACGCAAGCGCCGAAAGACCGGGCTGTTCGCACCCCCCTTCGACCGGCCCGCCCTGGCACTCTTCAATGCGCACTGCGACCAGGTGGTGGAGACCTTCGGGCTCGCAAACCTCCACATCCAGGATCGGGCCACGAGGTGCTCGGTCGACCGTGAGGGTATCGGTGTTCAGCTCTCGAGCGGGCGCGAGATCGCAGCGCAGAACCTCGTGTTGGCCATCGGCGGGAGCGAACAGCCCGAGTGGCCGGATTGGGCGCCGCGGAGTCACGCTCGGGTACACCATGTTTTCGAGCAGGGGTTCGACGGCTGGCCGTCGTCAAGCGAGACCGTCGCGGTCATCGGCGGCGGTATCTCGGCGGGCCAGGTAGCGCTCCGCCTTGTGGAAGAAGGCCATAGCGTCCATCTCGTCTCGCGCCACACCCTGCGTCAGCATCAATTCGACAGCGATCCGGGCTGGCTCGGTCCGAAGTTCATGACGGGCTTCCGCCGCGAACGGAGCTTCGATCGTCGTCGGACCCTGATCGCTGAAGCGCGCCACAAAGGTTCGGTGCCCCCCGACGTCCGGCGAGCGCTTCGCCGGGCCATCGGAAGGGACCTGCTCCGCTGGCACGATGGCGAGGTTGAAGAGTTCGATGCGCGCCGTGATGGTCTCCTGTTGCGGCTCGCTAACCAGGCAGAGCTAGAAGCGGAGCGCGTTCTGCTCGCGACTGGGTTCGCATCGACTCGCCCTGGCGGATCGATGGTCGATGCGTTGATCGCCTCGGTCTCATTGCCGTGCGCGCGCTGCGGCTACCCCATCGTGGACTCCGCGCTTCGCTGGCATCCGCGCATTCACGTCTCGGGCCCTCTCGCAGAGCTCGAACTGGGGCCCGCTTCCCGAAACATTGCCGGAGCGAGACGAGCCGGCGACCGGTTGGTCGAGGCAGCAAGGGCACGTGCTTAGAAAAGGATGAGGGGCCGTTAGCGTCAGCTTGAGGCAGGCGAGTTGCAAGTTGGTCGCGGGCAGGCATAAGGGGCTCGGCGGTCTCATCGACTTGTAAAAAAAAGTTCGGTATTTGATTGCTCAAAAATGATAATGAGTTATTATTATCATTTCACGAATTGCTGCCCTCGCTTGATCCACGGTCAATTTGCGGTGGTGTCTCGCTGCCAAACAAACCTGAGCTTTCACCTATGCAATGCTGAGACGCACAACCAACAGGAGAACAGAACATGAAGGTCGCCTACATCTTCCGCTCCAACATGGCTTCAACCTTTCAGCTGGCAACAATGATCCTGCCCCAACTCGAAGGCGGCTATCACGGCGCCGAGGTCGTCGGGATGTTTTTCTTCGATGACAACACCTTCGTCCTGCGCTCGGGTGACCCGGTAGGAGAGCGTTTGTCGAAGGTCGCACGAAAACGCGGCATCCTGTTGATGATGTGTGACCAGTGCGCCGTGCGCCGCAACTTGGCCGAAGGCACGCTTGAACAGTGTGGCAAGGGTGAAGTCACGGCGAAGGGAACCGTTGAGGGGGTGTCCGCAGGCTGCTTCCCTCAGCTCTATGGCGCCTTGAGTGGCAACCTGCCTGATCAGGTTATCACCCTTTAGTCAAGGCTGGAGAGGCAGGAGAACAAATGAGCATTTCGCCCTTCTCGGATAGACAGAGCGTCGAGCAGGTCGAGGAAAGAGTCGATCTGGCCCCCAAGTTCGATGAGCACGGGCTGATCCCCGTAGTTACCACGGACTTCACATCCGGCGAAGTGCTCATGCATGCCTACATGAACGCCGAGGCGCTCACTCAAACGATCACTCTGGGCGAGGCCGTCTATTGGAGCCGGAGCCGAAAATGCCTCTGGCACAAGGGCGCAACGAGCGGCCTGGTGCAGCGAGTCCGCAAAATCCGGATCGATGACGACCAGGATTGTATCTGGCTGCGCGTGGACGTCCAGGGCGGGGCCAGTTGCCATGTAGGGTATCGCTCCTGTTTCTACCGCGCCGTGCCCTTCGGCGACCAGGCCGGCCAGCCACTGGGATTCACGGAGACGCAGAAGGTATTTGATCCCCGGAAGGTCTATGGTGACGCCCCCGGTCTCACCCAGCTCTGACCAACCGAGATCGAGCGGCAGGCCGGACTGGAAATGAACATCAGCTATGGGTTGCCACTTGCTTACAGCAAATCAAGAGAAAAAAGAAGGAGTGCAACATGGCGGCAGATGACAGGCAAACCTGATCCTGGGTTCAAAAAGGAAGGAAGAGAAGGCAACGACAGGTAGTGGTGACCGCAGGCCCGATCAAGGCCATACCGTTCACGTCATCCCATTGATTTCAGGAGGAATCATTATGAAAGACATCAGGCCGTTTTCATTCCCTTTAATTTTGGGGCTTTTGTTCTGCCTTGTTCACGGCAATGCATTTGCCCAGCGTCAAGGCACAGTAATCGATTCCCAGACCCGCCAAATCCTGGTGGGAGCCAATGTCAGAATTGAGGGGACCAGCACGGGGACCACAACCGATGCTAAGGGTGCTTTCTCTTTGGCTGTTGAGACAAATCAACGCATTGCAATTTCCCACACGGGCTATCTCACGCGCATTGTTTCCAGAGAATTTCTACAAAAAGAAAGAGTTATCGCCATGACGCCCATTGCAGTGCAACTGGAGGATGTGGTGGTTACGGCCAGGCGCAGTGCGCAGCATCTTGAAAAGGTGCCTCAAAAAATAGATGTCATATCGAGAACGGATCTGGATCGCACCGTGGCCGATGATCTGACCGATGCGCTCAAAAAACAAACGGCCATTGATATTATTCAATATCCCGGCCTACTGTCCGGCGTGGGCATTCGCGGGTTTCGCCCGCAGTTTTCCGGCCTGAATCAGCGCAGCCTGCTATTGATCGACGGGCGGCATGCCGGGGCCTCGAATCTAGCGACCATCGATCTCAACAATATCGAACGAATCGAAGTGATGAAAGGGCCGGGATCGGCGCTGTACGGCACTCAGGCCATGGGAGGCGTGGTCAATATCATCAGCCGGAAATCCACTTATTTGCCGCGCATTGACCTCTCTGCATCGTACGGATCTTTTGAGACATTCGGCGCATCCCTGTCTGCTGGCGGACGCATCAGCAACGGGTTCGATTTTGATCTGGGCATCAACGTTTCCGACCAGAACAAGGACTATCGCATTGGAAAAGGCAATGTGTTCCAGGGCATGGTCGGCAGCGACGAGGCCGATGTCACCTATGCCGATGGCACCACAGACACCAAAACCGAACTGGGAGACGGCGAGGTGCGCCCCAACACCAAATTCAGCAAAAACCAGGGTCGTCTCCGGCTGGGTTATCAGATAGAAGAGATCTGGCGGCTGGACAGTTCGGTCAGCCGCTTTATCGCGCGCAATGTAGAAACCCCCGGAGATATTTTTTACGGCACCGAACGAGCCGGCCGGAAAAATGCCGAGAATATATCAGGCGACGTCCAGTTTTCGGGGCTGGTGGGCAACCACGCCCTCCAGTTCAAGACATATGGGTCAGAAGAAGTCTCCGAGTCCTACAATCTAAGCGGCATACCATTCATATCCTTTACCCGGCGCAACACCTGGTTTGGCGCTCAAATACAGGACGCCTTCGCTTTGGGGCCGCACTTACTCACGCTTGGCGCAGATTGGAACTCGTCCAATACCGAGGGGAAAAGCTGGAGCGCAGCCGAGACGCCTCGTGCCCCATTTAGTCCCAATTACGGCATCTATACGCAAGCGCTTTTCATCGAAGGAAGTTTCAATTTCCTGAATGAGCACCTCACGACCACGGCCGGAGGACGGCTAGATCGCATTACCTTCGACGGCAAGCAAACGCCCCTGCTCACATCCTTTAATCCGGGCGAAGAAACCTTTACCACATTCAATCCAAGCGCGGGTTTCAAATATCGCACAGAATCATCGGGCTTGCATGTGCATAGCACTATAGGCCGAGCTTTTGTTACCCCTGATGCCTTCAATGTGGCCGGTTTTTCCGAAACCGGCACCGGCACCGGGGACGTGGCCATTACTGAAGGCAATGCCGATCTAGATCCTGAAAACAGCATCACGTTTGATCTGGGTGCAGGACTTACGAGGCCGGATATGGGATTGGATATCGACATCACGTTTTTCCGCACCCGCGTCAACGACCGCATCACGCGACAAACCACCAACCCGGTTGGACAGGTTACGGCATCCGGCGACACGATTGCCTCCCGCACGACCTTTGTCAATGCCAACCGATCCAACATGCATGGCATCGAGTGGAAAGCCTCTTATGACCTGGGCGCCCGTCGCAATTATGCGTATACCTTTCGCTTTTTCGCCAATGCCACCCACACGCTCAATGCCGAAGATGTGACGGTAACCCCGGCCACGGGTGCCGAAACGCGCCGGGACATTCACAATGTGGCAAATACCAGCCTGTCCTGGGGCGCGGAATATGACGACGGACATTTTTTCAACACGCGCCTGACCGGACGCTATGTGGGCAACCGCAAAGATACGGATTGGACCGACGCCAAACGTCCGGAGGTACAATATCCGGCATTTATGGTCGCAGATCTGGTATCGTCTTTCAAAATCGGCGAACGCTATACCGTGTCGCTTTATTTGAACAATCTAACCGACGAAAACTATTACGAAAAGCGCGGCTATAACCTGCCGGGCCGCTCCGCGCGCATGCAATATGCGGTGCGTTTCTAATCCACTATAAAGGAGGCTGTCATGGACCTTACAACTCCAAGAGGGAAAATCATAGAAGCCGAAGGCGGGGGTAAGATGGAGGTGTTTCCGGTCGATCTGTCCGCAGACAATCTCAAAACCATTCTGGAGGATGTTTTTCAAAATTACTGGCAGGACATTCACTTTGGCCCGCTCATTCAGGGCGCGGCCTGGGAAGTGGGCGCCCCCAATGCGCCCAAACGCATCACGTTGAACAACGGCTACCTTACCGTGGATTTTGGCCCCTGGCATTTTCACCTGTGCATCGGCGAATTTAAGGGCGCATCGCCCGAACTGGCTCGGCGGCGTAGGACATCGCGCGCGGAGTTTTACCGCCTCCTCAATCCCGATGGCCACCCCTCGAGCTGGGGTTTCCACATGTTCAACGGCAAAGGCGAACAGCAAATGACAGTGTTTTTCCCCAGTCCGTTTTTTGTGAGCGTGCCGGAATTCAAAAAGCTCGATCCGCCGGACTGGCCGCGCCTGGGGATGTGGAACGCGCTTCGCAAAACGCACCTGGGGCTTGCTCCCGATCCGTTCGATCAGCAGGCCCGGAAATTCCACCACGGATAAACTGCTGCAGGAGCGCAGGAAATACCGAGAAAGAGGCAAGGGAGAAAGCCTCGCTCCTTTGCTCTCCTGCCTCCTGCAGCACTCCTGTCTGTTTGTGCAGCGTCTCTAAAGAGACTGGAACTCTTGTGACGGAACCCGTCTTGACAGCAGAAAACCTCACCATCGGTTACGCGCCAGCCCGGCAGGCTCCGCACATTGTGGCCGGCACAGTATCCGTCTCACTCCATCGCGGCGAATTCGTCTGTTTGCTCGGCCCCAACGGCGCGGGCAAATCCACGCTGATGCGCACGTTGGTCGGCATGCAGCCTCCATTAAAGGGATGTGTTTATCTGTCCGGCCAGGATGTGGCCCGTTTGCCGGCCAGAGACCTGTCCCGCAAACTCAGCGTGGTGCTCACAGACCGCGTCAGCGTGGGCATTTTGGCGGTGCGAGACCTGGTGGCGCTGGGGAGGTATCCCCATACGGATTGGACAGGCCGGCTTTCCAAACCGGACGAGCAGGCGGTTTCCTGGGCAATCCAGGCTGCACGGGCACAGCACCTGTCGCACCGCAATGTGGCCGAGCTCAGCGATGGCGAGCGCCAGAAAGCCATGATCGCGCGGGCGCTGGCCCAGGAACCCGAATTGATGGTGCTGGATGAGCCTACGGCCTTTCTGGATCTGCCCCGCCGCGTCGAAATCATGGCTTTGCTCAAAAATCTGGCGCACACCACGCAGAAAGCCATCCTGTTGTCAACCCACGATCTCGACCTCGCCCTGCGATGCGCCGACTGCATCTGGCTCATGCCTGCGGGTGGCCCGATCCATGTTGGGGCGCCGGAAGATTTGATTCTGAATGGCGCTTTTGAAGCGGCTTTCGACAGCGATGGCGTGCGTTTTGACGCCGATACCGGCGCATTTAAAAACCATGCCCATATCGGCCAAGCGGTTGGGCTTTCAGGGCATGGACGACCGGCTTTCTGGACGGCGCGCGCACTGGAACGGGCTGGTTTTCAGGTGAACAGTGCGCATGCGGATTTGCATATCGAGATTTTTTCCCAGGACCAGCGCATAACCTGGTGTACCAGGCGCAACGGTTCCGTTCGGGAGCACCATTCCGTTTATGATCTGATTGCCGCAATGCAGAAAGAATCCTGGCGCGCTGATTAAAGGACCGCCCGAAATATTGCGCATAGCCTGTTTGCATGTGGCACCCATTCCCGGTGATCTGGCGCACAATCAACGCCTGGTGGAAACGGGGCTGGCCGTTGCGGCGCATTTCAAGGCCAACTGGGTGCTCACACCGGAGCTTTGCACCTGTGGTTATGCCTTTGCGGAACGCATTGGAACGGACTGGATTGCGCCGCAACCGGATGCCTGGATGCAAAAAATTCAACGCATCAGCGCCCAATTCGATCTGGTCGTCTTTTTGTCACATCCCGAACGCGATCCACAGGACGGGCGGTGTTACAATGCGGTTTCTGTGTTCGACCATCGCGGCATCTGTATTGGAAAACACCGAAAAATCAGCGTGATCCCCGGTTCCGAATCATGGGCGACACCAGGAGTGAACGCGGTGCCCATTCCCACTGCACCTTTGAAAGCCGGTGTGCTGATCTGCGCTGATGCCTATCCGGATACCTGGGCAAACAGGCTCAAAACGCAGGGTGCGCAACTGCTCGTTTCCCCGGCTGCGTGGGCGCCGGGTTTGTATGGCCCGAACGGCGAATGGGAGCAGCGTGCGTGCGATACGGGACTGCCGCTTGTGGTGTGCAACCGAACCGGCAAAGATGTCCATCTCGATTTCACCGATGCCGAAAGCGCCGTCATCAAAAAAAGCGAGCGCCTGCTCTCATTTACATCGCCCCGGTCAACTGTTCTGATTTTCGATTGGGACCTCATCGCCCAGCGTCCTGTTTCTCCAACCTATCAACAAATTCCGTTGTGATCCCGTTTTGCCATTGAAAGAGAAAACGATGAACCTGCGCATGCTTTCAGTTTGGTTTTGTGCGATGGGCTTTTGGGGGGCGGACCTCAAGGCCGATGAATTTTCAACCACGCGGCCCAATCCCGTTCAGGACAAAGCGCACGTGCGCTATGCCCAATGCTTTGCGATCACCTATGAGGGGGATGTCAAGATTGTCGATGTGACCCAACCCTGGCCGGACGCTTCCGAATCCTTTCGCTATGTGCTGATACCCAAAGGCACGCCGGTCCCAAAGGCGTATAAAAAAGAACGCATCATTCGCGTGCCTATCCAGACGATCGCCGTGCTGTCAACCACGCATTTGCCGCATCTTAAATTGCTCGGTCAATACGAGTCTCTTGTTGCGGTCGGCAATCCAGACGGCATTTACGATTCCGACCTGCGCCGGAAAGTGGAGGCCGGCCATTTGCCCGGCATTGGCAGAGGCAGTCAGATCGATCTGGAAAGGGTGCTGCAACTCAACCCGGATCTGGTAATGGCCGTGGCCCCTGCCAATGGTCGGTACATTTCCCATCCGGCCCTGCAAGAGGCCGGCGTGCCCGTGATGATCAATGCCGAATATGTCGAACCCACCCTTCTGGGCAGAACCGAATGGCTGAAATTCACGGCGGCGTTTTTCAGTCAGGAGGCGCTGGCCGAACAGATGTTCGATGATATTGCCGCGCAGTATGCGCGTTATGCCGATTTGATGAACGGGTTGGCGGAGACGGCAAAACCCCTGGTTTTTGGCGGGGCGCTGGTTCGCGGCACGTGGTATGTCGCCGGAGGGAAAAGCTATGTCGCGCAGTTGCTCAAAACTGCAGGCGCAAGATATGTGTGGGCACAAGATGAAACTCAGGGCAGTTTGCCCCTGGATTTTGAGGCGGTTTATGAAAAGGCGGCCACCGCGGACTTCTGGATCACCGGGCGCAACAAATGGCATGCCCGATCCGATATGCTGCTGGAAGATGCGCGCTACAGCGCCTTCAAAGCGTTCCAAAACGGTCAAATATACAATTTCAATGCCAGGGTCAACGCTTCGGGAGCCAATGATTACTGGGAATCCGGCGTTGTGGAGCCGCATCTCATTCTGGCCGATCTGATCCACATTTTTCATCCGCATATCCTGCCGAACCACACGTTGAAATACTATCGCAAGATCGCTCCCTGATTCCCATAAGGACCGAGGCGTTCATGGAAATCCTGCAAATCACCCAGGTTATTTACATGCTCTCTTCCCTGCTGTTTTATCCGGTCATAATCGCCCTGTTGCTTCTCGCGTGCTGGATGTTGGTCTGCCTGGGTGAATTTGCTCGCGAAAGTCTGCAACGCCGCAAGAAGCGATTTCATGTGCGTGCCAAATATACGGCCCAATGCGATGCCCTGATCGAAGCCCAATCAGGCGCACACCTGGAAATCGACCTGGAGGAAGTAATTCACGATGCTGACCAGCAAAGCACACGCGCCCTGGATAGCGTCCGGTTCGCCATTCGCGTGGGGCCTTCCCTCGGACTGATCGGCACCCTGATTCCCATGGCGGGCGCGCTTCAGGGATTGTCGCAGGGCGATCTGCCCGCGCTGTCTGGAAATATGGTCACCGCCTTTTCCACGACAGTACTCGGTTTGGCGGTCGGCACGGTGGCCTATGTGCTGGCGCTGGTCAAGGAAAAGTGGGTTCGGGAAGATATTCAGGCCCTTGCCTTTCACGTTGAAAGGCGGAATGACCAGGTGAGATCTATCCCGGAACAGGTCTTTTGAGAGGGAGGCATCATGCGTTTTGTGAACAAAATCAACCATTCGGAGGCGTTGCGTCAGAACAGCCATGATCCGATGGCCGGCGTAACCAATTTATTCGATGTCAGCATGGCCTTCGTGGTCGCCGTCATCATGGCGCTTTTTGCGCTGTTGCCCATGCACGAGCTGTTGCGCCCAGATGCGGAATGGACCCTGGTGCGAACCACGCCACAGGGTGAAACCGAGGTCATTCCGCGCAAAGACCGCGAAATCAAAGTCCGGAAGGTAACGGGGAATTCCCTGTCCGGGAACGGCACCCGGCTGGGCATTGCCTATCAACTCGAAGATGGACGTGTGATTTACGTGCCCGAAAAAGAGTAGCTCTCCATGTGCAGTGAAAGGAATGAGGACGTGAAAAAAAGGATCGGATGTGTTTTGCTTTTGCTGATCCTGGCGGTTTTGAGCGCCTGTCAAACCGCTACGGAAGACGTGGCGCAAAAAAGGAAAAAGTCAGCGGTTGCCGTCATCAGCCTGCATGCTTTCTGGGAGCTTGAACAGGCGGCCAGGGAACTCGAATCCTATATGGATGTGGATATTTACAGCCATGGGAAACCGCCGTTTCCCTCATTTGAAGGCATCGACTTGACGAGATATGACCTGATTTTCGCCGAGGGCATTGGTGCGAAACTCGGGTTTCACATCGACCAGTTCGACGCGGCCAAAACAGCGACAAAGGTGGTGGTTGTCAAGCCCCGGTACATACAGGGAAATGTATCTCTGGACCACCATCCTTGGCTGGAACAGTACT
Organism: Candidatus Latescibacterota bacterium; assembly: GCA_965208105.1. Lineage (GTDB taxonomy): Bacteria > Latescibacterota > UBA2968 > UBA8231 > UBA8231. Next base: position 2,856,103 of record OZ242318.1, on the reverse strand, counting down.
GGACCAACAGCAGCCGGGAAAACGTGCGGCGGCTGATGCATTACCTCGGAGCAAACCTTCTGGCTCTGCCCATCGAGACGCAGCCGCCCATCGCATATCCGGAACATGCCTTTTACCATCCTGATGCCCCGGAATTGTTCGTTAGCCATCGCGCCTATCGCGACTGGCGCGAGCAGGCCAGACAAAAGCGGCATCGCCCCTCTAAAAATCCTTTGAACATCGGCATCGTCTTCTACCAGGATAACTATATCAAAGGCAATACCGCATATGTCGATTCCCTGGTTCGCAATGTTGAGCTCCGGGGCCACCGAGTTTTTCCTTTGATGGGGAAAGGCGGTTTTCTGTTTGATCCGTATCTCATCGAGGATGGGAAAAGCCTGGTGGATGCGCTGATTTTTTGCGGCACGAAAATCAACTGGTTCGACTACGGAAAAGGGCAACAGCATGCCCATGCGCTCAATGTGCCCATTTTATCGGGTATCAATTTCTATCCCGGCACGCCGGATCAGTGGCGCGACAACATCGGCGGGCTATCGCCCGATATGACCCCTCAGGCCGTTTACAGCGAAACCGACGGTATCATTGAACCCATCGTCATATCCGGGCGCGTTGCGGATGAAACCGGCCAGCCGAAAAATCAAATTATGCCAGACCAGCTCGACTGGCGTGTGGAACGCGCGCTGGCCTGGGCGCAACTGCGGCGCATGTCCAATCGCGAGAAGCGGCTCGTCATTCCCTATTACAGCGAGGGTGCAGGCAAGGCGAATATCGGCAGCGATCCCGATTTCTATTTAAATGTCCAGGCCAGCCTGGTGAACATTCTGAAGGCCCTGAAAGAAGCGGGATATAACGTGGGAGAAAAGCCGCTGCCCGACGTGGAAACACTGAGCCGGATGATGGCCGAACAGGGTTCCAACGTGGGCAACTGGGCGCCCGGTGAAATGGGCAAGCGCGTGGGGCAGGGACATGCCATCACCATTCCCGAAAACACCTATCTGAACTGGTTTGGAGAACTTCCTGAGAAAAAGCAAAGAGAAATGATCGACAACTGGGGGGCGCCGCCGGGCAGTATCATGGTGCATACGGCGCGCGACGGCCAGCGCATGATCTCAATTCCCAAAATTCAGTTTGGAAACGTGCTGCTGGTGCCGCACCCCGACTGGGGTTATAAACAGGATGAGGACGTTTTGTATTCCAAAGACCAGTTGCCGCCGCACCACCAGTATTTCGCCTTTTTCGAGTGGCTCCAGCAGGTGTACAATCCCCATGCCATGCTCACCATGTTCACCCAGCTTTCACTCATGCCGGGCAAAATGGAAGGGCCGGCCAGAACCGACTGGGTGGGCAGGCTCATCGGCAATATGCCCCACATTTATCCCACACCCCTCCAGGGCAATGCGGGCATTGGGAGCAAGCGCCGGGCCAGCGCCTTAACCATTGGATTCATGCCCACAATTGTCGCATCCGAACTGTATGAAAACCTGCACGAGTTGCGCAACAAGACCGCCCGCTTGGGGGAAAATCTGCCGCCGGCGGTGCGCGCCGAACTGGAAACAGGCATTCGCCAGGAGTGCGAACGCCTCCATCTGGCACGCGACCTGGGACTGGATATTCAAGGGGCGCCGTTTGATCAGCTTGCCACAGCCACCCGCACTTACCTTGAAGAAATCAACCGCGAGCATATCCCCTATGGACCGCATACCCTCGGCGTGCCTCCAGAGGGACGGCCTCTCGTTGACATGGTGCGCTCAATGCTGGGACGTGAATTCCGCGAAGCGCTTGTTGCACACAGGGCCGACGTTTCTCCCGATACGCTGGCCAAAATCATTCTCACAGATCTTCTGCTTAGCGGTGAAACCACGCAGGATATTCAGCGCACGCAGCTCAAAGCCGCATCGGAAGATATCGAAATCTATTTGCAGCGCGCACTGGATTACAAAGCGCGCATTGAGGCGGCGCGGGAAGAAGTGCCCCGCATTTTATCCGCTCTTGAAGGCCGGTTCATCGAACCCGGGGAAATGGATGATGCCATTCGCAACCCCGACGCCCTGCCCTCGGGACGAAATCCCTATCACTTCGACCACCGATCCATGCCCACCCGCGAAGCCTGGGAAGTGGGCCGACGCCTGGCCGATGACATGCTCAACCAGCACGTGGAAAAGCACGGAGCGTATCCACGGCGGGTGGGTTATGTGCTCTGGTCCTCTGAAATCACAAAGAACAAAGGCATTCTGGAAGCGCAGGTTTTTTACTTGCTCGGCGTGCGCCCGGTGTGGAATAAGCGTGGCTGGGTTGCGGACATTGAAGTGATTCCCCCGCACGAACTCAAGCGGCCCCGCGTGGATGTTTTCGTCACCACGTCCGGCACGTACCGCGACCATTTCATGGACAAAATCCGTCTGATTCACAAAGCCGTCAAATTGGTCTCGGAATTAGATGAACCCGATAACATCGTACGCATACACACCGAAGCAGCCTATCAAAAACTGGCCTCTGCTGGGCCATCCCCCGAGTCGGCCCAATCTCTTGCAAGTATCCGCGTGTTTTCCGAAAACGTGGGCGCATACTCCCCCTCCATTCAGTTTGCCATACACGCAGGCGGTACCTGGGAGGACGACGGCAAAATATCCGATCTCTATATGACGCGCATGAGCCATGCTTATGGCGAAAATACCGTGGGAGAATACGTTCAGGATTTGTTTCGCCAGAACATTGAAACCGTTGAAATTGCTTCATTCGGACGCACATCAAACGTGTATGGCGTGCTCGACCATCCCATGGTCGCCGCCTATCTTGGCGGCATGAACATGGCCGTGCGCAACACCACGGACCGCAAAATCGATCTTTACATCCACAATTTGCGCAATCCCCAATCGGAGCGCGTCGAAACGTTGGAGCGTTTTTATTCGCGCGAATTGCGATCTCGCTATTTCAATCCCAAATGGATTCGAGGCATGATGGATCACGGTTATGATGGCGCGCGGTATATGACCGAGTTCACAGAAACCATGTGGGTGTGGGAAGTCACGTCACCCGATCTGGTTTCCGACGAGGATTGGAAACGCATTCATCAAGTTTACATGAAAGACGAATACGATCTGGGGTTAGAGGATTATTTTTCCGAGAACAACCCCTATGCCGAACAGACGATGATGGCCACGCTTTTGGAAGCGGCGCACAAAGGCTACTGGCAGGCAACCGATGAGGTTTTACAGGATGTTGCCCAGCAGTTAGCGCAGTCCGTTTCTGATCACGGCCCGGCTTGTAATTCGGGTATCTGCAACAGCCCATCCCTTGAAACGTTTGTAACCGAATTGCTCAACAAAACACCAGGTGTTCAGGCACTGGCGCAGCCCTATCAGGATGCGATCAACATTGCACGCCAGGCACGTTATGATCTGCCGCCTGCACCTGCAGAGCCGATGACGGGATACGAAATGGCGGATGTTGTACGCACGGTCGCCGATCATCTGTCAACGCACAAAACCACATATTTCGCAATAGGCATCATCAGTGCGCTCCTGGTGGCTTTCGGCTGGTTAAGACAGCGCAGAAAAACATGGTAATACCCGTTTTCTGCTCAATCAGGAGATTACATTGAACGCTCCCATACAACCCGTTTCATCTATTCCCAATGCCTATGCATACCTCAAGACCCTTCATCCTAAATGGGATGTGGCTCTGGGGGTGCCCAATGGAAGAGGGTGGCTGCGTGGATCGGATTTATTCTTTCCCGATGCCGTTCCTTTCAGGAGCCTACTTCAGGCACTAGGTGCGAGGCGAGAAGCCGAAGACCGCCGGTCATTGGCTGCTTCTTTTGCGTTGCGTTTTGGTTCGTCTGCCGGGGTGGCCATCGCGCCTTTTTTGCTCTGCCGGGCTGTGCCCAATATGTCGCTTGATAATATCAGTCTCAAATTCGGCGAAAACGGCCTGTTCGAACGCGTGGCCCTGCACCAGGCCGAAGGGGCAATCGGTGCGAACGAGCGCCAAACGGATGACCTTCGCCGGTATTTGCGCCAAACGCTGGTGGACCAGGCCACGCCCGTCGTCGATGCTTTGCATGCATGGTCGCGGTTTTCCGTTCGCGCAATCTGGGGCATGATCACGTCTTCCTGGGGCAGCCAGTTTGCACAGGTGATGCAACATGTGGATGCCCCAAATGCGGGATGGACCGATGCAGAGCATTTTTTCGATGGCGATGATGTGATCCAGCAGATGCGTCCACAGTTTTACGACGTATCGCATCAGGGCTGTATGCAAGTTTTCCACCGCAGGAGCGCCTGCTGCCGGTACTATCTCATGCCGGAGGGGAATTATTGTGCCAGTTGCCCGCTTATTCCGCAAGAGGAGAGCATCCGCCGGAACAAGGAATGGATGGCGCAGGGCAGTGCGTAACCATTAGCCGAAAGCTTAGGGTGCCGGAGCACGCCAAGGAGACTGGGAATGTTTCCAAGACCCGTAGGTATTTCGGTATCTCCCGTGAGGCGTACTACTGCTGGAAGCGCCAATACGAGCAGCACGGTCCGATGCCTGGTTTTGTGCTACCAGCAAATTGAGGTGCGATCTGAACATCCGCTGGAAGCGGTTTGCGATGCGCTGGCCCTGGGATGGCAGATGCCCCAGACCCGCAGGGTGGAAGTGCTGGCAATGTGAGGGGAACATGCAATTTTGCCTGTCCGGTTTGTCTCGTTTTGCCATTCTCGCCGCCGGATTTGTGCTTTTTCGATATTGAGCAGAGGCGCCTGGCAATCTGGAAAAGTATTGCATGTGCGGCATGCATCGCGCACATAGTGCTTTTCTTCAGGAGACGGATTCCGATGTCTGTCATCACAGCACATAACTCCCCAACGGCAATCTCCCGTCAGGCCATCATGATGCTGGGATTATTTCCACTGCTGTGTTTAGCCTTTGTTTTGAGCCTGTCGCTGGGGTCGGTGCATATTCCCTTTCTGGATATCCTGGCGATCCTGACGGGGAAAGAAACCGCCACCCCGGCCTGGCCCACCATCGTTCACACCATCCGCCTGCCAAGAACCATCACCGCGGTACTGGCGGGTGCGGCGCTTTCCGTCGGCGGGTTGCAAATGCAGACGCTGTTTCGCAACCCGCTGGCGGATCCCTTTGTGCTGGGCATCAATGCAGGCGCGAGCCTGGGCGTGGCCATCGTGGTGCTGGCGGTGGGTTCTGCGGGCGGCGCGCTCATCGTAGGGCTGGGAATTTTGGGCGATTTGAGTCTTGCGGCAGCGGCCAGCCTGGGCGCGGGCACGGTGCTGGGTTGCGTTTTGCTGGTTTCCCGAAAAGTGCAAAGCGCCATGACGCTGCTCATCCTGGGCCTGATGTTCGGGTATGCCACGGGCGCTTTTGTGAGCATTCTGATTTATTTCAGCATTCCCGAACAGATTCAATCCTACATCATATGGACGTTCGGCAGTTTCGGAGGGGTGTCATGGAAACAAATACCCGTTCTGGGGTCTGTGATCTCCCTGGGGCTTCTGGTGGGTTTTTTGTGCATCAAGCCGCTCAATGCCCTGTTGCTGGGCGAAGATTACGCCCGAAGCATGGGCTTGAATGTAAAACGCGTACGCATCTATATCCTGATCAGCGCCTCGATGTTGGCCGGGGCAACAACGGCGTTCTGCGGTCCCATCGCCTTTCTGGGCCTGGCTGTTCCCCATCTTTGCCGGAGCCTGCTGCACACCTCTGATCACAGGGCGCTGATGCCTGCAGTGACGTGCATGGGCGCAACGCTGGCCTTGTTTGCAGACCTCATTGGCCGCTTGCCGGGCAGTCAAATAGCGCTGCCGCTCAATGCCGTGACTTCGATTCTGGGCGCTCCCATTGTGATTTGGTTTATTCTGCACCGGAAGAATCTGAACGCGGCATTTTCCAATTGAGGCAGCGTTCAAACCCATGAGACCGGACCCTATCCGCCCGAGTTAGGTTGACTGCTTAATGACAATAGATTATCATTAGAAGTCTTATTCGGGTTGAGCGATGGGGGAGAGGGTTGCTGGGGGCAGTAGCCTGGTGTCCTGAGGCCGAAGGCGGAATGCATAACAGGGACCCAGTGGCCATACCCCTGAAAGAGAGAATTATGAGCTCGCTGGATTTACTGACTCAAAGCTTGGCGAGATTCGATCTTACAGTTGCCAGTACGCTCCATTATCTGATTGCAGTCAGCGTTGCCTGCGCGGGACTCTGGGTCATCATCATCGCGACCCTCGGCATCTGAGTCCGACAGAGGCCGATGGCGAATCCAATGCTCCTTTCGGCAACTGGACTCTCGCTCGGCTATGGGACCGAGACAGTCGCTGAGGACGTCGCGTTCAACCTTGCCATCGGCGATGTGCTTGCTGTTGTCGGTCACAACGGATCGGGGAAATCGACCCTGATCAAAACACTGTTGGGCGCCTTGCCGCCGCTTGCCGGCACGCTCAACTGGCCCATCGGGCGGCCACCGACAATTGCTTATCTGGGGCAGAGGACCGAGTTCGACAGCCGCTTTCCCATCCGGGTCCGCGACCTGGCGGCAATGGGTGCTTGGCCCAACTTGGGGTTTCTCGGCCGCATCGATAGTGAGTGCCGGGCCCGGATCGGGTGCGCGCTCGAGCGCACAGGCACCGCCGAGATCGCCGACATGCCCGTGCACAAACTATCCGCGGGTCAGCTGCAACGGGCGCTATTTGCCCGGACCATGGTTCAGGATGCGCCGCTGATCCTGTTGGATGAGCCGTTTACGGCCGTCGACCAGACAACGGAAGCGGCTCTGCTGACGCTGATCGATCACTGGGCCGCGGAAGGGCGCACCATCATCCTCGTTCTGCACGACCTTTCCACCGTTCTACAACATTGCAGCTCAGCGCTTCTCCTGGGAGACGGCCGCGCGCTTTTCGGCGCCCCGAAAGATACGCTTACACCCGACAATCTAGTCGTTCACCGGTACCTGTCGCAAAGTCAGGCCGCCTGGATCGAAGACATGTACTCGCAATGGAAAGCAGACGATGTTTGAGTGGCTCGACTACGCGTTCATGGTCCGGGCACTGACCGCCACGACGGTGCTGAGTTTCTCCGTCGCCCCGGTCGGAGCATTCCTGGTGCTCAGGCGCCTGTCGCTCGCCGGCGAGGCGATGGCTCACGCTATCGTGCCGGGAATCGTCATCGCTTTCGTGATTGCCGGTCTGTCGGTGGGATCCATGATCGTTGGCGGGTTGACCGCCGGGATCACCGTCGCCGCGCTGACCAGCCTGCTCGCCCGTATGACAATCATCCGCGAGGATGCGAGTCTGGCATCGCTCTACCTGATCGCCCTTGCTCTCGGCATCTTCATCCTGTCCGCCGCCGGCTCGGCGGTGCCGCTGAAGAGTTTCCTGTTCGGTTCTATCCTCGGTATTGACGACGAAAGCCTCATTCTGATCGGGACGACGGCCACAGTCACATTGGTGAGCTTCGCGCTGATCCTCAGGCCGCTTATCATCAATACAATCGATCCAGTCTTCCATGAGAGCCAGTCCAAGCACCCGGGCATCGTGGCTCACTGGTTCATGTTTCTGGTGGTGCTCAATCTGTTGGGGGCCTTCAAGGCGCTCGGCACGCTGATGGCGGTCGGGTTGATGATCCTGCCAGCGACGGCGGCACGCTACTGGGTCTCGACAATCACCGGCTATGTGGTCGTGACCTTCATATTCGCGCTGCTGAGCTGCTGGATCGGGCTGATCACTTCGTTCTATTTGCAGGACGTGCCTTCAGGTCCTGCAATCGTGCTGGTTGCGGCGGTCTTTTTCTTCTTGAGCCTGATCTTCGCCCCGCAGGGATTTCATGCCGGCGCGCGCCTCAACCCGTACCGCCGCCAACCCCTGACCATCGATCAAAACTCAATGTAGGAGCAAGAAGCGCATGCAAAGACTCTTCAGCGCACTGCTGCTAGCGGGCCTGGTCCTGGCCGGAATCCCAGCGGCCGGCCAGGACAAGATCAAGGTCGTCGCCAGCTTCTCCATCCTCGGCGATATGGTACGCCAGGTCACCGGCGATTTAGCCGAGGTGACAACCATTGTCGGCCCGGACGCGGATGCGCACGTTTACACCCCCAACGTGGCCGACGCCAAAGCAGTGACAAACGCCGAGATGATCTTTGTCAACGGTCTGGGCTTCGAGACCTGGTCGCAAACCCTGATCGAGACGTCCGGTACCAAGGCCGGAGTATCCGTCGCGACGGATGGCATAACGCCTTTGAAGGTTGACGGCGAAATCGACCCGCATGCCTGGAATTCGCTCACGAACGGCATGAAGTATGTTGCCAATATTGCGGACAGCATGGCCGAACTCGATCCGAAAAACGCGGCAGCCTACAAGGCCAACGCCCGCGCCTACACCGCTAAACTGAAGGAGCTACACAACCGCGCGCTCGACCAACTCAAAAGACTGCCCGCCGACCAGCGCGCAGTCGTGACCTCTCACGACGCCTTTGGGTACCTGGAGGCAGCCTATGGGCTCAAATTTCTGGCCCCGGTCGGGATCGACACCGATGCCGAGCCGTCGGCGCGGGACCTTGCCAAGCTGATCGATCACCTCAAGGAAGTCGGGGCCGGGGCGCTGTTCGTCGAGAACATCACCAGCCCGTCCCTGGTTCAGCAGATCGCGAGCGAAACTGGAATTCAGATCGGTGGCCGGCTGTTCTCCGACGCGCTCTCGGAACGTGGCGGCCCGGCGACCAGCTACGAGAAGATGTTCGAGCACAATCTGGGAACGCTGATTCAAGCGCTCAGCCAACAATCGCAACTCACCACAAAAAAACGGCGTTCTGAGGGCCAGCCAATCGAAGTCGGTCAAACCGAATCCGGCCTGCAGCGGCCAAAGAAGGCACGCCCATGAATGCTCAGACACAACGCATCGACGAAAGGCTCAGGAGGCACGAAGCATTGGCTACGGTACGAAGCCGCGTTCTTGGGCAGATCGTGTTCTGCGAAGGCTGTTGCTGCGGTCGGACGGACAAGGGGTTCAGGCCGTTGCCCCGCGGCTGGATCATACAACAGTGGAAAGCGGGGAAACTCAACAAATCGGTGCAACTGACGTTCTCCGGATGCCTTGGCCCGTGCGATCTCGCCAATGTCTTTTGTGTGATCTCAGCGCAGGGGATGGAATGGTTTGGCGGCGTCCAGGAGCAGTGGCAATACGAGTTGCTCCTGGATTGGGCCAGTGCCTCGCGTGATGCGGGTGTTTTACTCGAATTGCCCGCTGAACTGAATCGCCACCGATTTGAACGGTTCGCTGTTTCCGAACCCAGTGAGAAATTCGTTTGCATGTAGCCACCCATCCCAGGCCGCCGCTGTCAGGAGATATCCTCATGAGCAACAGACGTACCAGCCGCCGCAGCGCCATCGTGAGGGTTGTTCGCGACGCCCCCGGCCCACTTCGCCCCCTGGAAATCCTCGACCTGGCGTCCCGCATAGTGCCGACGCTGGGCATTGCAACGGTTTATCGGCAGCTCAGGCGCCTGCAAGACGCCGGTGAAGTGCGGGCGGTGAACCTGGGCGTCAATGATGTGCGCTACGAGCCGACCGACCGGGGCCATCATCATCATTTTCTCTGTCGCGAGTGCGAGGAAGCGTTCGATATCCACGCATGCCCGGGAGAGATGGTGGAGCTGGCGCCGCCGGGTTTCGAGATCGAAAAGCACGAGATCACGCTCTATGGACGATGCGGCGAATGCAGCGCTGGGAAGTAAAAGAAGATCGCCATGTTCCGAATCAGGGAAAACGAAATCGCCGATGCGCTGACAACAGCAGATATTTGGCGAATTATGCTTCGGGAGGTTCCTCCGATTGCCGCTGAATACTTTATCGGTGGCGCTGACGAGCTGACTACGCTGAAGGCGAATGTCCTGGCGTTTCAACAGACGATGCTCGCGCCTCACGGAGCCATCAAACACCAGACATTAAACACGACGACGAGCATATTTGGTCAGGAGCTTTCTCTTCCTTTTTTTGTCGCGCCGGTGGGGAGCCTTCGCACGCTATGGCCAATGGCTGACGCAGTTGCATCTCAAGTCGCCGGGGAATTTGGAACGGCAATGACGCTGTCGACGCTTTCACAAACACCCATGGAAGCCGTGGCCGACGCGTCGAGCGGTCCGAAGTGGTTTCAGCTCTACCTGTGCGGCGGAGTGGAAACCGCGAAACGAGGAATCAGGCGGGCAAGAGATGCGGGTTTTTCTGCACTGGTCCTTACTATCGATACGGCGGTGTCGGGGAACAGAATAGAACATGCCAGGATGAAGCCGATGGAGGCCGTGGGCTCCATTTACTCTGGCCCGAGGAAGCTAAAGCGCGCGTTGCACAAGGTGAAGCTGGCACCACAGATCGTCCCTCGAATGGGGTGGTTACGGAGGCATTGGCGCGACGGTGGATTTCTTCCCTTCGTCAACATCATCGACGAATGCGGCGAGCCCATGCCATATGCCGGTATTGGAGAGCAGCTTGCTGCCTCGGCCGTTACCTGGAGCGACCTCCCCTGGATTAAAGAAACATGGGGTGAGCAACCGCTTATCGTCAAAGGCGTTCACTGCGCGGAGGACGCTTTAAAAGCGGAGGAGCTGGGAGCAAATGGAGTAATTTTTTCCAACCACGGCGGTCGCCAGTTAGGGCAGGCTATTCCGTCCCTGCAGATTGTCGCCGAGGCTATCCCCAAGCTGGAGGCGGCCAAGTCCAAACTCGATTGCGCGATGGACGGAGGTATCCGAAGCGGACTGGATGTTCTTATTGGGCTGAGCTACGGCCTGAAGGCTGTGGGCTTGGGCAGAGTGACCGCAGGTGGACTGGGAGCCGGTGGTCACTTGGGTCTAACCCGAGCCTTTGAGTTAATGAAGGAAGACCTGCTTCGCTCCATGGAACTGCTCGGAGTGCAAAACATCAGCCAGATTCAAGAGCAAGGAGAGAAGCTTCGGCGCAAGAGCATGGTCTCAGGCACGGCACATCTTCCCGAGTTCATTTTCTAGAGTGACCCAACGGTGGGCATCACTTACGACGTCGCCGGTCACGGTCCTCCGGTCCTGCTACTGCCGGCCGTGAGCACGGTATCTACGCGCGCCGAAATGGGGCCCTGGCACACCGGTTGGAGCGCCAATTCCGCACCGCCACTGTCGGCTGGCCCCCCTTCGGGAGCCCTCGGCGGTCTCTACGGACCTGGTTGGCGGAGAACACGAGCGGGAAGGCCCTGCAATTCATGCTGTTGCGGTCGTGCTTCACCCGTTGCTCACTCGCCAAACCGTCACGCCACCCCGCGCGTCGAGCGCGGCAAGCGCGCGTCCATCTGGTCGCCAGTACAAGCCGCCGACAACATCTGCCACAAGCGCAACTCCTGTCGGATCGCCTTGTCCATCGCGCCTGAGCGACCACACAACCACGGCACCATCGCGGCCTCCCGATGCCAAGCGCATCGCGCCGGGAGCGAAGGAAAGCGTCGTGACGGGTTGAACATGATAATCCAGATCGCCGGGCCGCGTGCCTTCGGGCCCCCTTCCCTGGAAGCTCCAGACCGTCACCGCCTCCCCTCCGCCGGTGGCCAAGAGGGTGCCGGTGTCATCGAAGGCCAGAGCCGACGGCTTGCCAGGATATCCGGACATCATCGAGTCCTGCTCCGTGGAGCGACGCCAGAAGTGCACCGAGTTGTCCTGGCTGCCGCAGGCCACGAGATCACCGTCCGGACTCAGAACCATCGACACCAGGGACCCCTGCCACTCCAGCTTCTGGCGAGGCTCGCCAGTGGACGCGTCGAAGAACGTCACCCGACCGTAACAGGCCGTCGCCAGCTCCCCTGCGCTCGACCAGGCGATCGCGCTGACGGTGCTGGGATGATCATCAGATCGCCAGGTTTCCACTCCATCCGCACCATACGCGCGAACCTGCCGGGCGCAGGAGGCTGCCAACCATTGGCCGTCCGGCGACCACGCAACGTTTTCCACCCAACCGCTTCCGACGTCGATAGCCCGGCTTAGGTGACCTTCGGCGGCACTCCAGATCAAGACTCGGCTGTCCTGGCCGGCCGTAGCGAACGCGGTTCCGCTCGGGTGGATCGCCACCGCGAGCACACCGCCGTCATGGATCCCCCGCCGTTCCCAGGCGGTCGCGCCAGACTTGCCGTCGAACGCGTAGACGCCACCCGCGGCGTCACCGACCATCAGCGCCTCACCGCGTAAGCTCCAACCTCCGGCGATGGCGTAATCGCCGACCTCCGCAGACCAGCCCCGGCGAAGAACACCTTTCGGGCTGTCGGCATTCAAATCAGACATGCCTCGAATCTCTGCCGCATGCTTTGCTCATCGAGGTTGCGGCCGATGAACACGAGCTGATTGCGGCGGGGCGCGTCCCCCCATGGACGGTCCGGCTGTCCGTCGAAGAGCATGTGAACCCCCTGGAAGACGAAGCGACGCGACTCGCCCGCGAGGCTGATGAAGCCCTTCATTCGGAAGATGTCCACCCCGCGTTCACGGAGCAGTTCGCCAAGCCACTCGTTGAGCCTGCCGGGATCGACGTCCCCCTCCCTCTCGATTGCGATCGAGCCCACTTCGTCGTCGTGCTCGTGCTGTGCGACCCAGGTGCGCTCGACCTCTTGCCGGATTGTCGCACCTTCCGCGTTCGTCAGTTTGAGGTCGAACTCTTCCGCGGTGTGCTGGGTGTAGAGGCCAACCCGCATCTGCGTGTCGACCTCCAGGGAGAACGACTTGCGCCCCGGGGAATCGAGCGGGAGGTTCACATGCTTTCCGGCAGGGATCTCTTCCCCCGGGCGAATGAGCTCCGCAGGTTCGGCGTACCGCCGCACGCACCACTCCGCACCCTCGCGGAGGGCAGCGTCATCCGTGCCCTGGTCGGACACGACGACGAGCGACATCGCCGGATCGGGTCCATCGGCGAGAGTGAGTTCGTAGCGGCCGATATCGAGCGAATAGACGCCAGTCCATTCGAACGGATACTCTGGCTCGAGGAAGGTGGGGCGGCGCTCGAGCGCCTGGTCCAGGTCGAAGGCGCCGAGGTTGAGTACCGTGTCGACGGAGACGTTCGCCCGCTCGCTGCGCACGACTTGCGCCATCCGGTTCATGTCTCGGAGCCGGGCTTCGAGCCGGTCGAGCGCTTCGCCGTCGACGAGGTCCGTTTTGTTGAGCACGAGGACATCTGCGAACGCGATTTGCTCGGTGCTTTCGTCGCTTCGGCCGAGCTGCTGATCAATGTGCGCTGCATCGACGAGCGTGACGATCCCGTCAAGCGAGAACTCCGCGTGAATCTCGTCGTCCATGAAGAAGGTCTGAGCGACCGGGCCGGGGTCGGCGAGGCCTGTGGTCTCCACCAGCACATAGTCGAACTTGTCGCGGCGCTTCATGAGATTTCCGAGCACGCGAATCAGGTCTCCGCGCACCGTGCAGCAGATGCAGCCGTTCGACATCTCGAAGATTTCTTCGTCAGCGTCGATGACGAGGGCCTGATCGATGCCCACCTCCCCGTACTCGTTCTCGATCACGGCAATGCGCTTGCCGTGCTCCTCAGTCAAGATCCGGTTGAGCAGGGTCGTCTTGCCGGAGCCGAGGAAGCCGGTGAGGATGGAAACAGGTACTTTTTGCGGCGTGTTCATCTAATTCTCCTGGGTGAGTGGTTCGGGGACGGCAATCTGGACGTCGAAGCCCCACGCCGTGCAGACCTGGACCAGGTCTTTGGCGTCAACGGCGTCCACGGGCTTGTGCAGCTTGCACTGAAGCTGAGGTGCGTCGGGCCGAAGCAGGCCAATCACGGTTTCGACCGGCGCGCAACCTTCTTCGAGGCAAGCCAGCTCGGTGACCGTGACCGCCATGTCGTCGGAAAGGTTCAGCGCTTTGCGCAAAGCCTCCTTGATATATCGAACCCGTTCGGGGTTCGGGCGACGTGGTGATGTGTTGATCAACATGTTTTCTCTTCTCCCTGTGACACGGCGAAACCGAAGGTGGGGCCGGATGACGGCACACGCCCCAGTATGCTTGCGCGGAGGAGCTTTGGAGGTCTCTCCCGCGGCATGAGCCCGTCTCCGCTACCGATGTAGAGCGATCCTTTCGCCAAAACGGATGAGGCATTTTCGGTCATGCTGACTCCTCGTCCATGAGAAGCTCTGGAAACGGGTTCCGGAGCTCTGCCCAGGCCTTGCTGTCAGCGGAGGCAAGGCGCTCGTCGAGCAGGCACGCGTCGAGGCGAGTGCGCATCGACGCCTCCTGCATCTGGCGGCCGATGAAGACGATCTGTTGCGCGCGATCACCGAAGCGAGGATGCCAGCCCGGCTGCTGGTCAGGTCGCTGACCCTCGGGGTGCCCCCAGTGTTCGCGAGGCACGGCCGCCCACCACATCCCGGCGGAGTTCACGTTGTTGATGCCGCCGGCTTGAGCCCACTCGTAGGCGATCCTATGGTCAGCGGCGACCCAGAAGAAGCCCTTCGAGCGGAGCACACCCCTCCAGTTCTCGTCGTCGTGCAGGAACGCCCACAGCTTCTCGGCGTCGAAGGGCTGCGACGTCCGATAGGTGAAGCTCGAGATCCCGTACTCCTCGGTCTCCGGCGTGTGCTCTCCCTGAAGCTCTCGAATCCAGCCGGCGGAGCTCGCCGCCTTCTCGTAGTCGAACAGGCCCGTGTCGAGCACGGATTCGAGCGGAACCTGGCCGCGCGTCGCCGGGAGGATCTTCGCGCCGGGGTTGAGCGCTTTCACGATGGCCTCGACCTCGAGAGCCTGATCGTTGCTCACGAGATCGAGCTTGTTGAGCACTATGACGTCGGCGAACTCGATCTGGTCGATGAGCAGATCGGTCACCGTCCGGTGATCTTCTTCGCCCAGCGACTCGCCGCGGTCCTGGAGCGCTTCGGCGGCGTTGTAGTCCCGCAGGAAGCTCGCCGCGTCCACGACCGTGACCATCGTGTCGAGGCGCGAAACCTGACTCAGGCTCACACCGTTCTCGTCCTTGAAGGTGAAGGTCTGCGCGACGGGAATGGGCTCCGAAATCCCGGTGGACTCGATGAGCAGGTAGTCGAAGCGTCCCTCCTGCGCGAGCCGTGAGACCTCGGCCAGCAGGTCGTCCCGCAGCGTGCAGCAGATGCAGCCGTTCGACATCTCGACCAGCTTCTCCTCGGTCCGCGAGAGTTGCGCACCGCCGCGCTCAACGAGCGCCGCGTCGATGTTGACCTCGCTCATATCGTTGACGATTACCGCGGCGCGCATGCCTTCGCGGTTGTTGAGCACGTTGTTGAGAAGAGTGGTCTTGCCTGCGCCGAGAAAGCCGGACAGGACAGTAACGGGAAGTCTCTCTGACAGGGTCACTTCAGGTACTTTGCGCGGCGTGTTCATATGGAATCTTTCTTTAACGTGAGTTCGGGTTAAGACTTGCCACTGCTGAGGTCCCGCGCTGACAGGTCCCGATCGTCCGTGCTCAACCGGAAGCGAAGATTGATTGGTAGTGATCGTGGTCGCTTGCCTTGGTTTCATCTCGGTGGTCTCTCATGAGACCAGTGAAAAAGATACCGGCCACCACGGGCACGACCGAACAACTGTTGAGTGAATCCTGACGGATTCTCAGAAGAAAATCTTGTGCAACAGGCGCAGATTGCGGCCTGGCTCGGGCAGGATCTCTTTGACGCGGTTGAGGTGGTTGCGGTACACCGCGTCAGTGGCGTTTTCCAGGGTCAGGGCGAAGGTGTGCAGACGGCCCCCCCACTGCGCGTAGTACTGGCTCGAAAGATCCAGCACTGCGTAGCCTTCCGTAGACTCTTCAAACTCGCCGACCTCGTCCTGTTCCGCAGCCAAGCGCAGGTCAATAGTCGCACTCAGCGCCTCAGTGGGTTCGCAAGTCAGGGCCAGGTGCCCTTGCAGGGGCGGCAGACGCGGCAGAGGTTCGTCGTCGAGATCAGTGAGGTGGCCGCGCACATAGCTGAGGGTACCGGCCACTTTCCAGGGCTCCCCCAGATGCCGATCGAAGGTAACTTCGGCACCGTGCATGAGGACGCGCTCTCCCACAGTCCGATAGAGAAAAAGATCGGCGCGCCGCAAGCTGCGCTCGCCGGTATTCTTGGGGAAAATGTACCCATTGATCGCGTTGCGGAAGACGGCCAAGTGTAGATGGCCTTCTTCGAGGTGGTAGTCGGCGAACAGCTCCAGTCCCAAGCCGCGTTCGCTGGCGAGGACGCCATTGCCCACCTCGTACGAATAGGCGGCCAGATGCGGCCCTTCGGAAAAAAGCTCTTCGATGCCGGGAGCGCGAAAGGTGCGCATCAAGGTCGAGCCCAACGTCAAAGTCGAACTGGCGCGATAGTGATTGGACAAACCGGCAGACATCCCGGCAAAGTCACGTGTCTGGATGCGGCCTACCCGGCGCGAATAGCGCTTCTCGCGCGGCTCGACGCGGCGGGCGTCAACGCGCCAAGCCGCATTGGCCGCCCAAGGCCCATGCTCCCACTCCTGGTAGGCGAACAAAGCACCGGCGTATTCCTCGGCCGGCGGCGTATAGTTGAGCCCGGCCGCGGCATAGTTGCGGTACTCGAACCACAAGCCAATCGCGCCGTTGGCAAAAGGCCCCATGCGATCCAGGTGGGCCAGCGCACCGCTGTTGTGCGTGAGCACGCCGAACTCCAGCCCCAAGCTGCCACTGGCTTCGAATTCGCCGTGCTGATAGCGCGAAAACGAGTGGTGCAATTCCAGGCGCTGGAGCCAGTCCGGACCGGTGAGGATTTCGCCGCGCCCTTCGAGGTGCTGGCGCTGGAGATCAATGGATACGCCGTGCGGGTGGCCGCTCTCCGGATCGGGAGGGATGCCGTAGTCGGAGTTGTATAAGCTACCGGACGCACCTAAATGCCCCCATGGACGAACCAGACTCAGGCCGACTGAGGCATTGCCCGTACGGATGTCCGTATTGGCGAGTACCCCATGGGGCGTGGCAATATCGTCGGCGTTGCGCAGACTGCTGTCGAAGCGCAGCGCCAGGGGGCCGAGCGCCTGTTCGAGAGTCAGGCCGCCGGACAACCCTCGGTTGACGCTCTCTCCTTGATAGGTCACGGATCCCCCCAAGTCGTCGGGACGCTCGGAGGGCACGTATCCCCGCACCACGTTGACGACCCCGGCCAGGGCATTGGAACCGTAGAGCAAAGTCCGGGGGCCGCGCACGACCTCGATGCGCTCGGTGGTCATCGGCTCGATTGCCACGGCGTGGTCCGAAGAGGTGCCGGACAAATCACCGGTGCGCTCGCCGTCTTCGATCACCAGCAAGCGGTCGCCGCCTAGCCCGCGCAGCACCGGACGCGCGGGTGCCGGCCCCATTGAGCGCTGGGCAATGCCCGGCTCGTAGTCGATGGTCTCGGCGATGGTGCGGCTCAAATTCTGCCGCAGCTTGCTGCCGCTGAAGACAATTTCGGGTGCTTGGAGTGGAGAAACAGGACGCGTGTGTTCGCCTTCGATGAGGATCTCATCTACGTGCAGGGACTCGTAGCCAACAGCCAGATCGACATGGGTGGTATCTCCCGCGACGACCTCCACTTTAAAGCGGGCCTCGTGGTAGCCGACGTGCAGGCTTTGCAGGACGTAGGTACCGGGGGGGAGGTTGGCGAAGAAGAAATACCCTTCGGCGTCGCTCATCCGCGCCCGCTCGAGTTCCTCGATGACGACAGTAGTCCAACCGACAGGTTGGCCGCTTTCGGCGTCGATCACGTGGCCCGCCAGAGCGCCAGTCTGGTCTCCCCAAACGGGGCCGACTGCCAGGCCGATTATGGATGCGAGTTTCCATAGCAGCCTGCGGCCCGTGGCCTTTATCTGTCGGCTATTCAGTTGCACTTGACATAAGTGCACGGGACCGGAGTTTGCCTCCGGTCCCGCGTCGCTTTTGCATGTGAAGGCCGCAACAGATCCAACCACTTTACCCTTCCTCGTCGTGCTCATCGTGTTCCTCACCGGGTCCGTCCTCGCTGACGTGAATCTCGATTTCCGGCGAGACGAAATCGGTGTGGCCTTCGTGGTTGATTTTGATGCGGATGGTAGTCTCGCCTTCCTCCAAGCCGAGGATGTGAAAATTCCAGGCCCCGTCCTCGGCGTGCTGATCTACTGCGGCGATGCTCTCGTCGGCAATTTCCCAACCGAGGGAATATTCATCGTTTTCATCTGGGGTAAAAAGATCGCCATCTTCGGCAATAAAGCGCACGGAAAGCAGGGCAGTTTCCTTGCCGTGGCCGACCTCAATCTCGCCGGTCACTTGGCCGCTTTCAACGCGGACAATTTCAGTGCCGCTATCGCGCACGATCAGGCCGACAGCCTCGGCATGGTCATCATGGGAGTCAGGCTCGACGGGATTGTCCTCGTCGCCGCAGCTAGCCATGAAGAGGGCAAGGGCGAAAATGCTCAAGGCGGACATTATTCTTTTAAGCATGGTGCTAGTCTCCAATGGTTTGACCGTCCACGCGCACTTTCCTTAGGGGTTGCGCACTGGACGGGAATTTAGTGGAACGCGAATTGGATGGAGAAGGGCACCCACGCACCAGGGCGGTTTACCAGCGTGGATGCGCTGGCACCGAGGCGGGCCTCGGTTGAGATGGGTAAAGCGAGGGGAGTAAAGAGGCAACGGGACTCCCCCGTGCCGCTTCGTGGACCAGCCCCAGACCCCGGTGCGGGACCGACCGCTACGCGGACCGGGAATGTGTCGTTGCGTCATGTTTGCCCTGGACCTCCGGTTTGCTCACGCCCGCTCTTCTGCCCCTGTCAATGGGGTCACGCCTCCGGCAGGAGCGGAAAGAAGAGGTGAGTATCTCGACCGTAACGATAATGAATTATCGGTATCGAGTCAAGAAGGAGGTGCGCTGCCTTGGTGACCGGGCTGCGGTCTGTGCTGACGCGTCGGGTCTTCGGCGGCCCGCGAGGACGCCCCGCCTGCGGCCCGATTGACCGAAACGGAATGGATTGACGCAAGGTGCGGTGGGAGGTTGGCGGACGCCCCGCCGCTCCCGATGGCGCGGGAGGGGATCTGCCTTGACTGAACTTCGAGTCTTACCTGGGGCAGGGGAGGTATCGCTTCTCCCCGGAGTCAAACTAGGCCGACGTGGGGAGCGGCTGGATCAGAGGCCCGTCACGTACACGCGGCGCAGCGACCGAAGAGAACCAGCTCGTGGCTGTCGACCTCGAAGCCGTCGGGCGCCAGCGTCTCGACTTCATCCGGGCACCGATGGACGTCGAACGCCTGATCACAGGATCGGCAGAGGAAGTGGTGGTGATGCGGACAGTCGGCCAACTCGTACCGAAGCCCGCCGCCCGGGAACTGCACTTCCGATAGCCAGCCCTCGCCAACGAGGATCTTCACGTTCCGGTAGACGGTCGCCACCCCGAGTGACGGCACGATCTGTTGGCCGTACTCTAGGACCTCGTCAGGCGTGAGAGGGCGCCCGGCGTTCATGAATACGCGGCGGATCGCCCGGCGTTGATGGGTGTCTCGTTGCATAGAAGTAAGGGTGGAGGATGGACACGTTCCGTGACAAGACGACAGCGCCCGTGGGCCGAAGGCCGCAGCACCGTTGCCGGCGGCAGGGGCCGGAAAGCAGGTGGTAGACAGTTGGGACAATTATAATAATGGTTTACCGTCCTCTGTCAACGGCCCGTATCGCGGATCTGTGCCGCACTGCGGCGTGAAAACGACGGGGAGGGTCGATTCACAGTTCGGCCATCCGGCAAATCACCCGGAAGCCGACGGATATGCGCCGATGCGGCAACTTCTTGCGGCTTCGCGACCCGGTGGCCGTTGGCTGTAGCGGTCCCCGGCCCCGCACTGGCGCTGCGGCTACCCAGGGGTTAGGTGCTTTTCAGTTGCTGGAAAACTCCATTAACATATCGCCGCATTGGACTCTGATTTTTTCGAGGGCGCGATTGCGCAGCTGGCGCACGCGCTCGCGCGTCACCCCCATTACCGTGCCGATTTCCTCCAGAGTCATGGGGCGCAGATCGTCCAGGCCGAAATATGCGGACACTATCTGGTATTCGCGTTCATCGAGGAATTTGAGGCAGAACCGCACGGCCTGCTTCACATCGCCCTTCTCAAAAGTTTCGTCCACGCCCTCCTGCTCGGCTGCAAATACGGACAATAGAGAAACATCATCCTCCGGATAGGCAGGAGCGTCGAAGGAAATGTCCTGCTGGCCAATTTTCAAGGCATTTCGGGTGCGCTCAGGACTGATATCCATTCTGGATTCCATCTCGGCGGAAGTTGGAGTCCTGCCTAGTTTATGTGCATATCTCGCTGTCTCTCTGTCCATTTTTTGCAGGTCGTTGACTTGACTCATAGGTGGGCGGACAATCTTGCCCTGCTCGCCCAGGGCCTTGAGAATGGCTTGACGAATCCACCACACTGCGTAGGTGATAAACTTGAATCCGCGGGATTCGTCGAATCGCTTCATGGCTTCGAGGAGGCCGTGATTGCCTTCTGATATCAGCTCGATGAGTGACAGCCCGCAGTCTCGGTACTCCCTGGCCACCCTGACGACGAAGCGGAGATTTGCCGTAATCAGAGACTGTCTGGCCTGTTCGTCACCAGCTCGAGCTTTTTTGAATAGCTCGGCTTCCTTCTGCCGGCTCAAAGGTTTGGCGTCTTTGATATCCCGCCAATAGAGTTCGGTAGGGTTGTGAATGTTCTTTGAGTTGTCATCGGCGGTAATTTTGTTTTTCAGCATGCCCTGGAGCCCTCCGCTAATCCCCTCGATAGCCGTACCCAATTTTTGCCGGTTTTATTGCCCGCCCTGGATCCGACAATGGCATTAACCTTTACGTTAAGGTTAAATATAGTCTCCATTGGGCCATATCGCAAGGGATTTGCAGCCGGGATTTGGCAGCCCGTTGAAACAGTCCATCCGGGCTGCGGCCGGCCCTGGCGGTCGAATACGGCGTTGCGCAGCCTCTCCGAATCCCCTCGATTCGCCTCGGTCGCAGGCCTTGCCTTCGACCGCCATGCCTCGGCCTCGCCTGCAGAGCAACTTTATCAACGGGCTGCCAGGGATTCACTCCTCGGTGGGTCGCCGTCGCAATTTCTTCACCTTGCCCTGGTGCTCCTTGTCCCGGCGTCGCCGCGCCACCGCCGCCCGGGTGGGGCGTGTGGGCAGGCGCCTGGGTGGGGGTGGCGCGAGCAATGCGGCCAGCAAAGCGGCGAACTTTTCGAGGCAGTCATTCTTGTTTTGCAGCTGGGTGCGGTACCTGTCGGAGCGAATGGAAAGCACCCCTTCCTTGCTCAAACGAGAGCCCAACCCCTCCTCAAGCCGCCGTCGTTGACCTTCATCGAGGACTGAACTGTTCCCCGGGATGAAGCGCAACTCCGCCCTGGTATTCGATTTATTGACCTTCTGTCCACCAGGCCCGGAACTGCGATCAAAGGAAAAGCGCAATTCGGCGAGTGGAATTCTCAACCGGGAAGTAATCTCAATTGTGTCCATGAGGCATAGCCGCGAAAAGATCACCTGCTTATTTTAGTCCCCTCCAAAAATTAAATTCAAGAGGCTGCCAATGTCCAAATCATATACTGCGGCAATCATCGGGTGTGGTTCAATCGCTCACTCCCACATGCAGGGATACCAACTCGTCGACAACGTGGATGTCGTTGCGGTTGTCGATCCCGTGAAGGCGGCCCGCAGCCAGTACGTGGAAGAGTACGGAATTCCCCGGCAATTTCCCACAATCGAGAAAATGCTCGAGAACGACCGGCCGGATATTGTCAGTGTGTGTACCTGGCATTTACTGCATCCGTCTCAGACCATCGCAGCCGCCCAGGCGGGGGTCAAAGGGATTATCTGCGAAAAGCCCATGGCCATAGGGTTGGGCGCAGCAGACAGAATGGTCGAAGCCTGCCACAATAGTGGCACCAAACTAGTTATAGGGCACCAGCGGCGCTTTACACCGGGCTGGGAAAAGGCGCGCGATCTCATCCGGCGTCAGGCCATCGGTTCTCCCTTGTTGGTAAACTGCAAGGTGGCCGACGGATTGACCAATTGGGGCACCCACGTGATCGACGGAGCTCGATTTGTCCTGGGCGAGCCATCAACTCTCTGGGTAATGGGGGCGGTGGAACGCAGGACCGAACGCTACGAGCGCGGCACCCCTATTGAAGACTGCTGTATGGGGTTGGTGCAGATGGAGGAAAATATTCAGCTATTCATCCAGTCCGACCTCGGGGCCAGGGATGCTTCGGCCGCGGGCTTTTCTGTCCACGGCTCGGAGGGCGCGCTTGACGTTCACCAGGCGGGAGTCAGGCTCTTCAATGGTGCCACCAAGGGCTGGAAGCAGATCGATCTGGGCGTGGCGGAAACGGAGATCCGCGGAATGGGAGGCCAAACCCATGCTGCGCAATTGCGCGAACTCGTGGATTGGATCGAAGGCGGCGCCGAGCATCGCGGTTCCGGGCGCAGGGCGCGGGATACGGTGGAAATCATGATGGCTCTCTACGAGTCGGCACGCCGCCACGAGGTTGTCCACCTGCCCTTGAGGGAGAAGGGTTATCCCCTGGAAATGATGCTCGAAGAGGGCTCGCTGCCCGCGAAACAGCCAGGGACCTACGACATCCGCGGATTTCTCCAGCGCCAGGGTGTCGACGAAGATGAATATTCCCTTATGAGGTCCCGTGGCGTGCCGCACTTTCAGATAATGCGCAAGCTGCATGGGAAGGCGCGGTAGGCGGCCCCGGAATCTCTTCGAAATCTTGTAGCGGTTCCCCAGCGGATCGAACCACCGGTAATGAAAAACCAGGGAGTCGCCAATGCTGGTATGGCGCACAGCGCACAACCTATCTCTGCGACGGGACGCTGGACACACCGGCTCAATTGGAGGGATTATCTCGACAATTGCTGTAATTTATCAGGGAGAACCTTCCGATTGATCTGAATCCCATGCCAAGCAGAACAAAGAACACCATGCCATTCAGGGTCAGGCGCAGGGGGTAGCTTACCAAGCTGTGGACCAGCATCACGGTGATCATGCTCACAACAGCCCATGCGTACAGTCCTCCTCTACCGGCGTTCCAGGCATGCTGGACAGCTCTCAGACAGCCTGCTCCCACCAACCCCAGAAACCCCAATAGCCCTAACAGGCCGCTTTCGACCCAGACCTGGAGGTACTCGTTGTGGGCATGGATGCTTTCTCGGGTCTGCTGGGCCCAACTCAGTGTCTCGAACTGCTTGGTTTCTCTTTGATGGTCCCTGAAGAAAGCAAAATGGTCCCGAAAACTTCCATACCCGAGACCAAGGATGGGAGATGTTCGAATCATCTCCCAACTTACCTTCCAGATAAAAAAGCGATGGTTGATCGTCGAAAAAGGCTCCGAGTTGCCAAACAGGCTTTTCGTGCTGATAAAGCGCTCGGGGATGGAAACAGGACCATATCCTCCTCGATGGAGAGATGGTTTTTGAATCAGGAGGATGGTGATAGCGAACAGCAGGAGGAAAAGGGCCGACAGGGTAAAGATTCGTCGAGGCCTCCCTTTCCTGCTGAATGTGCGCATAAAACCGCAGGAAAGAACCAGGCAACCGCCCAGAGAAGCAAACCAGGCCCCGCGACTGGCGGTCAAAAGCAAGCCGGCATAGACCAGACCTGTCAATAGACATGAGGCGATCTGCAGGCGCCGGTCCCTTGCCTGCATGACGCTGGCCAGGGCCAGGGGCATGGCGGCCGCCATGTAGTTGCCGAAATAGTTGGGATTGGCGAAGACCGAGACAATGCGCCCTTCAGGTTGAGTGCTGTGCAGAAAGGGGTCGTGGTAGTAGTGCTGCACAATTGCCCAGAGGCCGGACAGGGCAGCTCCAGCAAGGAAGCTGACCGCCAGTATCTTCAGCGCGTTCCGGTCGGCGGCCAGCCACCACCCTATCCAAAGGAATAGAAGCTGCGAACCCAGGAAAAGAAGAGGGTTCCAGGAGGCGTCGGCATTGAGCGAAACCGACAGAATAGCCCCGGTGCCCCAAAGGGCGGCCGTCCCCACCAGGATGCGGGGAGGAATGAATTGCTCGCGCGTTCGCCACCTGCGGGCAACTACTGCAGTCCAGGCCAGGGCCGTGGCTGCGCTCAGCAGGGCATATGCGGTTTCCCTTGGGTAGAGGCCAGGATGTGCCAGGATCAGCCCGCCTACTCCCAATGCGAGGAATATTCCAAAACATGCCCTGGTACTGGTAGACAGAGATGGCTTTAGGTGTGCATATTGACATCCCACAACCAGGCACCTATCTTTCTATCTTCTTTTCGCCGTCCATTTGGGGCAAAGGTTTGTCCTTTCCTCCATTCTTGTCCCACCGCGGTACATACGTTGAACAGGAGCAAATCGCCATCAATAGATTTCAGCGCAACCGCAGAGAGATCGTAGCCAAGCTCAAGCTTGAAGAAATCGACTATAAACGCCTCGATGTGCTGTCGAAATTTCTGACGCCCACCGGTAAAATCGAAGCCGCCCGTCGCACGGGGGCGTCGCGGAAGCAGCAGTCCCGCGTCGTCCGCGCCATCAAGCGAGCCCGCTTTCTCGCCCTTCTGCCATACGCTAAAGACGACGCAAGATAATAGCACCATCTCCGCGTCGATAGAAGCGTCGCAATGGCAAAGACTGCCATAGGACTCATCGAAACTCGGGGACTGGTCGGAGCCGTCGAAGCTGCTGATGTGGCCGCCAAAGCAGCCAATATCAGCCTGCTTGCCTTCGAGACCATCGGGGGAGGTCTGGTTTCCCTGCGTTTTTACGGTGATGTGGCCTCGGTGCAGACTGCCGTTCAAGCTGGTGCCGAAGCTGCCCGGCGATTCAGCGAGGTGGTCAGTAGTCACGTCATTCCCAGGCCGCACCCGGACCTTCAGGCCCTGCTGGAAAGGCATTCAGTTCCTGGGTCCGATCCTGCTCCGGAACAATCGGCAAAGCCTTCGGAGATCGAGCTGGAGGCGACATCGGTTGCGCGGTTGCGCCAGTTGGTGCGTGAGACCCCAGGTGTCAGAATACGGGGCCGCCAGGTTTCCCGTGCCAACAAGGAGACCCTCATCGCTGAGCTGCAAAGGACATGGCGAGAGGCAAGCTCCCGGCCCTGAGCAAAGTCCGGGAGTTGAGGTCGAACCCATCGGGGCCGCGCTGATCGAACCCTCCGAACATCGGCAAAATCGACGAAATCCCGATCAATCAGATTCCCAGAGGCGGAGACCGTGCCGGCTCAGGTAGATGGGGATATTCTGAAAGAGAGGATCGGCGGATTCTATTTCCCGAATGAGATCGCGTTTTTGATGAGAATGAAGACCGGTTAAAATGGTAATTGAACCACCGTCGCCGCCTGCACCGTTCACCTTCCAGCCTAAAGCTCCGTGTTCCCTGGCCAGGTCGATGATCACGTGAGCAGCCGCGCTCACCAAATCGGGGTGAAGCCGCGTTTGCGCCTCCGTATTCTCGATCATGGTCCTTCCCAAAGCTGTAAAATCACCAGCGTAAACCGCGTCGCGCGACTTTTCAGCGGTCTGGCGTAAATCCTCGAGTTTATCTGACTCCGGTCCATCTCCTTCCAGATCGGCGATTACCTTCTCGTGAACGGCTGATGAGCTGTGCGATTTCCCCAGGAAAATCAGGACCAGCCGACGCTCCAGTTCCCACCAGATTGAATTGGGGACGTGCAGCTGGGAAACGGCGGCATGGGGATATTTGAACATTTCGATGTAGTTGATTCCACCGAAAGCGGAGCACAACTGATCTTGAATGCCGCATTGTTGCTTCAGCATCTCCACTTCTATCCGCTGTGCCGTCAGTGCCACCTGGTAGGGAGTCAACCGACCGGGGGTCAGCAGGTCCAGGGCTCCTATAAGAGCTACGGTAACCGCTGCTGAAGTGCCCGTGGAGCAGCCTGCCGGCGCCTCGCAGAAAATTGTCGCTTCGAGGGCGATATCTCTGGGGATTTGCATGTACTCGATGGCCGCTTCGAGGAGGGGATGCCGGTCCTCTTTGAACCCTTCGGGCTCGACCGTGTAGCGCGTGCCGTAATTTTCAGCAAAAATGACAATTCGGTTTTCCACCTGGTCCCGTCTGAATACCTGGAGTTGAACGCTGGCATAGGGATATACCCCGATATTGAAAATCTTGCCGTAACCGGCAAACCAGGTATCCGTCCAACCGCCATTGTCGCATATCCGGATTGGGGCAACGCTGTTGATGAGGCGAAGGGGAATGGGTTGGGTCATGCAATCCTCCGAAATCTCGGCCACAAATTAATTTCCGGTTTCCAGGGGACGATACCAGTCGGCGCAAACCGCTCGAAAGCCATTTGGAAAGGTTGTCATGTCCGGCGGGAACCGCGGACCTGACGGATAAAACGCCGTGCATTGCCTGAGAAGTGGTCGTTGATTTCGTCGCGGCTCAAGCCGAGCATCTCCGCCACCTGTTTTTCCTGTCTCAACTGCTCGTAGATCACAAATGTAGCGGCGGGGTCGCAGTGATCCGCTTCCGGCAATCCATCGATATGCCCCCAGGCACGACCGTAGGTGATGTACTTGCCGCGGACGCATCCCGCACAGACATTGTCCGAACCGAACATGACCCTTTTGCGGTTCTCGTGCTTCATCAGCAGGTAATGCGTGTACAGATCGTTTACGGCCGAGGTGTCATACCATATATTGGGCAGGTCGACAAGGGTATGAATGGCCCCTTCCAGGATAAACGAGTTGAAGGCCCGGGCACAATGCGCCAAAATCCACTGTGCCCTCGGGTAACGCGAGGTGTAGTATTTCAGGTCTTTCAAATTTTCAGGGTCCGCTGAACCGCTTTTCTTGGACAGGTGCATGGTTATGGCCAGTCCGAGGTCGTCCGCGACTTCAATAAATGACTCGGGCAGAAAGTCGCGAATCCTGCCATTGTTCTGATCCGGAGCGAAAACCCGGTAAGGTTTCAGGCCGAAGAAATCATGGGACTTCACCTGCTCGGCGACGTACTCCTGGCTCAAGTCCGGAGTGACCAGCAAGTTGACTTCTGATTGAGGGTCCTTCCTCATTTGTTCTGCCATCCAGCTATTGTGGCCTTCAATATCGATCCCGACCAGAGGCGTTCCCAATACCAGGTAGTGCATCTCGCGGCCGGGGTACAATTTTGCCGCCCAATCCAGATGGTCGTTGTAATCGATCTCCAGGCGCAGGCCCGCCGCCGGTCCCTCCAGCTTCCCCCGGTGTTTTTCGGACCACATATGAACGTGCATATCGTATATCGTCGCGGGGACGAAATCCTCCAGCTCTTCCTCCCAGATGTCCCTGTCGAAAGGGATATAGTCTATGTTTCCCATTCTTGCCTCGTGCTTGAAAGGTAAATCCTGGCCTGATGAATACTGCTGTTCGCGGAAAAGAAAGCACTTTGTTTTCTCTTGGCAAGTAGGAGGTTGATTATGGCGGAGCATCACATCACCCGCGACCACGTCGTCTACGGAATGGATAAAAGCAACCCCCCGGTGACAGCGGTTGATCCAGGAGACGTGGTTGTATTCGAGACCTACGACGCCCGCACGGGCACCATCCAGAGCGAGGCGGACCTACTGGACCGGCCCCACCCCCTGGGTTCCAATCCCGCTACCGGGCCCGTGTTCGTGCGAGGCGCCGGGCCGGGGGATACCCTCTGCATCGAGGTGGAAGGAATCGACCTTGCGGACAGGGGATATCTCGCTGTCAAAGCCGGACAGGGACTGCTGGGTCATCTGGCAGACAGGCACGTTACGAGAGTCGCCGAAATAGAGGATGGTACGGTTCTCTTCGGCAAGCGCATTCGCTTCCAGGCTCGGCCAATGATCGGCGTTATCGGAACGGCGCCGGCTGGAGAAGGAGTAGGCAACTCTTTCCCGGGACCCCATGGCGGCAATATGGACAACAAATATGTCACGACCGGCAGCCGGATCTACCTTCCGGTTTACGTGGCAGGAGCCCTTCTGGCCCTTGGTGACGTCCATGGCAGCCAGGGGGATGGGGAGCTATCCTATGTCGGATTGGAAATCTGTGCCCAGGTCAAAGTGAAGGTGAGCCTGATCAAGGAAAAGGCCATTGCCCGCCCATTGATCGAGACTCCCCAATTCTGGGTGACCACAGGTGAACACAAGGAGATGGCGCAGGCAACGCGCATGGCGGCCGAGGAAATGGCCCTGCTCCTTCAGCGCCGGCTGAATTTCAGTTTTGAAGAAGCTTATATGCTGATGAGTGCAGCTGTTGACGTGCAGATCTGCCAGTGCTGCGATCCCGGGATCTTTCCGGTAACCACCAGGGCAGTGATCAGCAAGGAAATTCTGCCTTAGTGTCCCGTCGCAGAAATATGTCGCCATTTTTCCGCCGATCCATCCCGGCCCACGGCGTTGCCTTCACTCGCCGTACGCTACTGGTACGACTCGCTCAGGCGCCTTGTGAGCCTGGCGCCTCGGCGGCCTAATTTCGCCAACCTATCTCTGCGGCGGGACACTAGGAGCCCGGGAGGTGGCGCATTCCCGGAGGGGATGTCGATCAGGCCGTCCTACCGGGTGAAAATGGTTCCGCGCACATAGTCTGCATCCCTGGAAGCAAGGAAGGTCAATACCCTCGCTACGCCTAGTGGATGGCCCAACTCCTGCCGTGCCTGGGCCACGGCCTCCTCCGGATCCCTGCCCTCTACCCTTGCGATATCGGCTATGTTTTCCAGCTTCAGAGGAGTGCTGATACTTCCCGGGCAGACCACGTGGACGCGAACGCCGATAGGATTGAGCTGGCTTTCAAGGTTGTAGTGCAGTGCGTGCATGCCGCCTTTGCTGGCCGCATAGGCATACGAAGAGCTGCCTCCCCGGACTCCGGCCCCTGAAGAGATCAGCAGGAGAACGGAAGTGCCTGCTTTTTCCAAAAGCGCGACCGAGTGCTTGATCGTCAGGAAAGTTCCCTTCAGGTTGGTATCAATGGTCGCGTTCCAATCCTCTTCCAACAGAGCGTCGATCCTCTTTCGCGCCCCCTTGAGTACGCCGGCACTGCAGACCAGCACATCGAGACGGCCGTACTTCGAAGCGACATCCTTGAAGACGGAGCTCACATCTTCTTCGCTGCGCACGTCCGCCTGATAGAAGGACGCGCTCCCTCCCGCCTTTTCTATCTCCTTCACGGCCCTGCGTCCTTCGGGCTCGTTGAAATCAACGACAATCACAGTGGCACCTTCGGTACCGTAGAGTTCGGCGGTGGCGCGTCCGATTCCGGTAGCTCCACCAGTAATCAGGGCGATCTTGCCTTCTAGTTTCACTTACATCATCTCCTGGCGATAAACAGATGGGCAGAATGGCAGAATGGTGATTTGAGACCTCTTGAAATGTTTGTCCCGCATGGTAGCGGACCCCGGAATGAAGGCATCCGGGCATGGTTCCTGAGAGAAGCCCCGCGATTTGCCTGCGGCTTTACAATTACCCGGCCCCGTGATCATTCCCTATGCGGTCTGCAAGCCGCTCAAGAAGGGTTTGCAGTTCGCGCTCGCGTTTTACCGCAGTCTGTCTCCACAGCGAACGCGCCACCCAATGGGCGAGGGCCACCCCCGCAACCACGGCAAGCGCGGCTCCTGGAACCGTTTTGGGAGCAACCAGGAATCCGGCCAGTGTGGCACTGAGGGCAAAACCCGCGAACCCCGCAGTGAAGAAGGCAAAGAAGGCCAGTCCGGCATACTGCGCTCCAATCATGAGTTTCGTTTCACGCCGCACTGCGGACAGGGAAACTTGCATGGACTCCACATCGGTTTTGTTCTCCCATTCCAGGGCTCCAATTCTCTGTCTGGCCTCTCCCTGTTTCTTGGTGGCGATCCTGATAAAGGCCAGAATTTCGACAAACTCGGCCTCCTTCACCTCCCTGTCGACCTTTTGCTCGATGGTGTAGGCAATGGGCGCACCCAGGATGGGCGTCCACCAGGATAATCGTTCCAGTTCGGCCATTATGAAGCGACTTTGCTCCATGGGGTCTGCTCAGCCGTATCTATTGATGACTACCGCGTCGGATTGGGCAGTGGAAGGGTCGATCCAGCGCACAGCCAGGGAAATCCTGTTGTTCGAGTCCAGGGCGCCCCACAGTGATTCAGCGATCTGCTCCGCACTGCCCTGCAAGGTGAGAAGAAAAGGAGCTCCCACAAAAGAAGGAAGGGGGTCTCCATCGCCCTGATAGGTAGTAATGGCATATCCATATCCCGGCTTCAGGGCAGCGTAGTGGAAGAAGTGATGTTCCGACCGGTCCGTGTCAAAAGAGCTTGCCCTGATGATGGACAGCCACGCCCGCGCCTCGGACTGGCTCAGGTCCGCGCATCCCGATATGCGCGGGGTGAAATTGGGCCCATCCGGTTCGTGGCTTTCATTCAACAGGATTTCGGCAAAGGGCTGTTCCCGTTCCATCCCGTGGTAAAGCGCATCGGTTTGAGTCCCGTTGCTGACGATGAAACGCCTTCCGCTGGCGCGCATGGCCTTGTAGAGGATCAGGGAAGAATCCCCGGCCTTGGCGGGGTCGACGGTCTCGGTACGTAAAATCTCGTCCTCGTACACGAAGATTCGATTGCGGCTGTTGACACTGCGTCCCATGATCCAATAGACCTGGATCCAATCCTGCCGCTCGTTTCTGCCGATGACGATTCCTCTTCCGGGGTAGGAGTTTTCCCGCAGGCGCTGCTCCAGGTTCCGAGCGGCGAGCATTTTCAGCATGGCGTCCCCTGGTCTGGGCCGTTTCCGACGAACCGCAACAGGCTCGAAACTTAGCTACATCTCTGCACCGTAGCAAGAAATGGGGTGGCGTGGAAACGCGGCCAAATTTGGTTTCAGCATGAGGACTACCTTTATCCTTCGTCAACCTTGGGTCCAATTCGAGGATTCGCTGCCCGGAGAAGGCGTGATTTGTTCGGAATTTGAAGAGCACCCGCCGCCTGGTGCGATTTCAGTCCTCTGCTTGATGGAGGAGAATGGGCGGATTAATTTTTAGCTGTAATTGATGAATTGTCGATGAAACCTCCTGCTATTGACCAAAGTGACCGTCATTTTCCTTTGAGGACCTTGCAATGGATTTAACCTACCGCCCGCGGCGATTGCGCCGAACCGATGCCATCCGCACCCTGGTCCGCGAAACATCGGTGGAGGCAGATGATTTGATATATCCAATGTTCGTGACGGAAGGACAGGGGATTCGCGCGCCGATCGATACCATGCCTGGCCAGTATCGATATTCCGTCGACGAACTGGTGAAGGAATGCAGGGAAATTTGGGAACTCGGAATACCGGCAGTAAACCTGTTTGGCTGCTGCGAAAAGAAGGACGATCAGGCCTCCGCTGCCTACGATCCCAACGGTGTGATCCAACGCGCTTTGCGGGAGCTGGCAACAGAACTGCCGCAGCTGTGCGTGCAGACCGACGTGGCACTGGACCCCTACACCACACACGGACACGATGGACTGGTGGTTCAGGGTGAGGTGGTGAACGACGAGACACTTGAAGTACTGTGCAGGATGTCCGTATCCCACGCCGAAGCCGGTGCCGACTGGGTAGCGCCCTCGGACATGATGGATGGAAGGGTGGGAGCCATTCGCCTTGCTCTCGATGAAGCTGGATTCTCGGGGGTGGGAATCCTGGCCTACTCCGCCAAGTACGCTTCCTGTTTTTACGGGCCTTTTCGCGGCGCCCTGGACTCCGCGCCCAGGAAGGGGGACAAGAAGACCTACCAGATGGATGTTGCCAATCAACGGGAGGCCATGCGGGAAATCGCCCTGGACATTGAAGAAGGGGCCGACGTGGTTATGGTCAAACCGGCGCTTGCCTACCTGGACGTTATTTCAAGGGTGAGGCAGGGATTTGATGTTCCCGTTGCAGCTTACAATGTCTCTGGTGAATACAGCATGATCCAGGCGGCTGCGGAAAAGGGGTGGGTTGATCGAGACAAGGCCATCATGGAAGTCCTCGTCGCGATCAAGAGGGCTGGTGCGGACATGATTCTGACCTACTTCGCCAAAGAAGCAGCGCGGATTCTGCGATCATCCTGGTAATCGGATGTTCCCGGCGATCTCGTCCATGGTCCTGCTTGTGCGGGCGGCCGTGATACCAGTGCTCGGGCACTTCCCCCTTCCCAGCAACTCATCTACAACGGTCTGGATCAAGGGTTGCTGAATGTGGGTTGGCGGGGAGAGCTTAAACTCCTCAACGCCGGCCGCTGTCTCCAATCTGACCGGCCCCATGGCAAAAGTGTCGAAGGTGATCTTGCCCTTGCTGCCGATTATCTCGGTCAAATCGGTCCGGTTGAACTCAGCTACGGTAAAACACCAGATGCCACTGCCCAGCACGCCTGATTCAAAGACAAAGTCTGCACAAACAATGTCTTCAGCCCGGTAAAGACCAGCCTGGTTTGCCACCAGACCGCGGGCAGACTTTACCGGTCCCAGGACGTAGTCAAGGAAGTCGAACTGATGCGCGGCCAGATCGAGGAAGTATCCGCCGCCCGAAATTTCGGGGACAACACGCCAGGGCGGATTGTCCGGGTCCAGGATGGCCGGAGGGTTGCACAGTGCAACAGTAATACAGCGTATTTCACCAATAGCGCCCTCATCAATCAATTCCTTGATCTTCAGGAATGCCGGAAGGCAGCGACGGTAGAAGGCAACGAAAAGAGGAACGGCAGCTTTCTCGCAGGCCTCAATCATCCTTTCGCACTCCGCGAAATTTCGGGCCATGGGTTTTTCGACATATACGGGCTTGCCGGCCTCCGCAGCCAATAGCGTATATTCCGCGTGCGATCCTGTAGGCGTGGCCACATAGATGGCATTCACGTCCGGATCGGAGATCAATTGCAGGGGGTCGTCGTACCACTTTGGCACGTCATGGCGCCTGGCGTAGTCTTCTGCTTTTTCCTTGTTGCGCCGCATCACCGCCACAAGCTCGGAACCTTCAACCAGATTGAACGCAGGACCACTTTTGATCTCCGTGACGTCGCCGCAACCGATGATTCCCCAACGTACCTGATCCATGTTACTGTCTCCTGACCCCGTCAAGTTTGTTTAAGGCGGCCACGAATCGGCCTCTGCTTTCGTGCCGGGAATGGAGGCTTCCTCCTCCCCTTTCCTTGACCGGAACAAACTTCGGGAACTATTGCAAGTATGTGTGCACCCTTGCCCGGGAACCTGGTGTGGGGCACGGCGGGGACCGGCTCGCGAGCACGGGAGCACACGCGGTCGAGTCCCCACATAGATACGCCCGGGCGCCGATCTATCTGCCGCCCGAGCGACCCGGCTGGTGGAATGACCGTCTGGGTTGCAGGCCCAGACCGAAAAGTGAGGGGTTACTGTGCTCGCTTGAGAACGGGAAGTCCGTTCTTGGTTTCGGAAACGACGTAGCCGGAGGGGACGGAATCAAGCGCGCCTTCTTTTTGTTCTCCGGCAAAAAAATAGATTGTCTGGGTGCTGCCGCTTTTGAGGGTTGTCTCTCTGGCGTGCAAGAAGTAAGCCTTGCCTTTTGAATTTGTGTGCGAGAAGGCCATGTATTGCTCCTTTCTTCAACTGGCTTATAGGGTGAATGCCTTTATTCGGCCTGAAAAAGTCGTGATCGAAAATAAGGGCGGCGTTTCAAATCCATCAGCTATCAATATGGTCTTTTGTAATATCAATGTAAAATATTTTTTTCCGAATTTCCGTGAACTACAACCAGGTACTTTGA
The DNA here is from genome assembly GCA_965208105.1 of Candidatus Latescibacterota bacterium. Classification (GTDB taxonomy): domain Bacteria; phylum Latescibacterota; class UBA2968; order UBA8231; family UBA8231. The sequence goes on along the minus strand of OZ242318.1, from coordinate 2,822,458 downwards.
TTATTCCATATTCCTGTTCAGGCAGTCCAGGTAAGTCTCGTGGTCGGCCTGGGAATGAAGAACGAAGATCGCTTTTTGGGGGAAGGGGTTCTGCGCAAGGAATTCATGGGTAGTCGACAGTGCTATCCGGGAAGCCTCGAAGATGGGATAGCCGTAGAGGCCGCAGCTGATGGCGGGAAAGGCAATGCCTTTCACTCTGTGCTGCGAAGCCAACTTCAGACAATTGAGGTAGCAACTGGCCAGGACACGGGCGTCTTCGGGCATGCCGCGGTAGACCGGTCCAACGGTGTGGATGATGTAGCGGGCAGGCAATCTGTACCCCAGGGTGATTTTGGCTTCGCCGGCAGCGCATCCGCCCAGGGCACGGCATGCCTCGAGCAATTGCGGACCTGCTGCTCGATGGATAGCGCCGTCCACACCTCCACCGCCCAGAAGGGTGCGGTTTGCAGCATTGACGATAGCCTCGATATGCAGTCGCGTGATGTCCCCCTGTACAAGTTTCACTCTATTCCCGGCAGTCAAGCCACGCACAAAAAATCCTTTCCTTCCTCGAGATTCAGCCGTGCCAACTGCCGCCGGATGAGAGCGCGGGCCCCCCGTGAGGATACCGCTGCCAGGAGCTGGGGACGGTCCCATCGACGCCACAACGCGGGCAGGTCGGCAGGACGGACTATGGGACGGTTGTGCAGGGTTCGGCCGATTTTGGCTGGGGCGATGTCCACGAAAGCGGCAAGGGGGCAACCCTCCCTGACAAGGTGCTTCGACAGGCGGCGGCCGGTTTTGCCCGCACCCCAGACGATCACTGCATCGCGTTTCTGCAAGGGGCCTCTCGCCAGGTAGAATGCCTTGGCGCGCAAAAAGTTTTCTACCGAATAACGGCTGTCCGCACGGCTCAGGCGCCCCGGGTGGTCGCGCCACGACAAAAGGACTTCCGCTACTTTGGCAAATCGCCTCCCTTCCGCGAAATAGCGCAGCCACAAATCATAGTCTTCAGCCCATCCGCGGTCCTGGTATGCTCCCAAGGCGAGAAGTTCGTGACGTCGAACCATTGCGGTGGGGTGGACGATGGGGCTTTCAATAAAAATCTCGCGAACGATGTCGCCATGGCTCACGAGGTGGTTGATCCAGTCCTGGTAGATGCGGAACCCCTCCCTCACTTGATCACTTGGAAAGCACCTGACGAGACTTCCGACGACACTGACGTCGGGATGGGCTTCCAGATGACGCACCTGTTTTTCCAGGCGCCGGGGGTGAGACAGATCATCAGCGTCCATGCGCGCGATGAGGTGACCCCGGCTCAGTTCCAGACCCCTGTTCAGCGCGGCTACAAGGCCTATATGGGACTCGAACGCAGGCCGCAGCCTGGGATCGGTCTGCTGGCGGGCGCGCAGAATGGATCTGCTACCGTCGGTGGAGCCGTCATCCACGGCCACTAGTTCAAAGTCCTTCATCGTCTGGTTCTGCAGGCTTTCCACAGCGGCTTCAAGGGTGGCGGCGGCGTTATATACGGGCATGAGAACTGTGACGCGGGGCGCGGGCATGCTGGTAGTATCCTTGACAGGATGGAATCTAATCAGCGATCTTTATCCGGGATAGGTTTGGCCGCATGCAAGTTGGAAGGTTGCGGGGCAATTGTCATGATCCATCTGAAATCAGCACGGGAAATCGAAAAAATCAGGGCGAGTTGCCGCGTCGCAGCCGAGACGATGGCACTGGTCATGAAGGAGATAGCTCCCGGCGTCACAACTCTCAGATTGGACCAGGTGGCGGCGGCTTACATTCGCAGCCAGGGCGCTCAGGCAAGTGCAAAGGGCTACAAAGGGTTTCCAAGGAGCATTTGCGTATCGGTCAATGAAGAGGTCGTGCATGGCATTCCAGGCGAGCGGGTATTGGAAAAGGGTGATATTCTGGCCGTGGATATAGCCGTGAAGAAGGACGGATACCACGGCGATATGAATGTCTCTACCAGTGTGGGCAGGGCCAGTGAGGAGGCGCAGCGTTTGCTATACGCTACGCGCCAATCCATGGAGCGAGGGCTCGAGGCGGCCCTGGCAGGCAAACGGCTGGGAGATATCGGCCACGCGATCCAAAGCTATGCGGAGGCGAATGGATATTCGGTCGTGAGGGAGTACTGCGGACATGGGTTGGGACGGTCCTTTCACGAGGAACCTCAGTTGCTGCACTTCGGCGAGGTCGGCACGGGAAGGCGTCTTTTGCCCGGCATGGTATTCACCATAGAGCCGATGATAAACCAGGGAGACCCGGAGACCCGGCTCCTCGACGACAACTGGACCGCGGTCACAGCAGACGGCAATCTCTCCGCACAGTTTGAACACACGGTGGCAGTCACCAGGAATGGACCGGATATTCTTTCCAGGTTCGACGATTTTCCGTTCTAAACCCGTTGAGGAACCCGGGGGACCCTCGTCGGTTTCTGGGATAGTCAAATTTAATGAAGGAGAAGCGCTAGCTTATGGTCGCACAACGTAGAACTTCGAGATCCGCATCGGATGACGAAGGCACCGATTTCCTGTTCGACCCGGGGTCTCAGGTCGAACTTGAGCCTGAAGAGACTTGCTGTGTTACCGGCGAACCGATCGAATCCACATTTTGCCGTTTCCCCGACTATCGTCGCGGCACCCTCATGGTCATGTCCAAAAAGGCCATGCTCGAGCACCTGCGTGCCGATACTACCATCGAGAAATTCAAGGAAGTATTGGTTGAGCGACATGGCCGTGAAGTGCTTGAGGAACTGTATTCCAGCTACTGACCTTGTGGGTGCAGGTGTGCCCCGTCACCCTCGGCACAAGGCCACTACTCCGAATTCGCCTCCGTTGACCACGGCACTCAAATGCCGGCGCACCTGGGCATTGAACCCGATGCGTCGCAGTTAGCGGATCAAAAGCTCCGGATCCGCGTACGATGTCATGCCCTCGTCACCGAACTCGATGGCGGCATCGCCGTTGACACGGCGCTTAATATCTGTTTTCATTCGTCTCACAGCACGTGGCCTTTCGTTGGGTTGACCGGGAAAGCATGGACCTTTTCCAATAAACGCAACGAAAGGCCTTTTGCTTGGGGGAAAACCTTGGACCAGGTCTCCTTTGCTCTTGTCGCACGCTTACGAAGGAAGATTCCATTTTTCAAATTACTTTCATCATGTCCTGAAGTTTGGCGAAGATTGTTATATCATCCTGTCTGAAGACCCTGACAATTCCCTGCTGATCCAGGATATTTACATAAAAACAGGAGAATTCCATGACGCATAACGAAGCAAAGGTGTGGACCGAGATTCAGATGTTGAGATTGTTGCTGATACGATTTATCAAGACAACCACTTCTCTGCGCAACGAGGAGATATCAAAAATCTTCGATCAGACGCTACTTGAAACCCAAAGGATATCTTCTCGGCAACTGAGAGATGTACATGAGCTGTCCGACACAGACTTCAACAATATCCTCGCAGAAATTTCATTCGAATACAGAAAGGCACTTGATTCCTAGTGTCCCGTCGCAGAGATAGGTTGACGCAATTGGGCCGCCGAGGCGCCAGGCTCACAAGGCGCCTGAGCGAGTCGTACCAGTGGTGTACGGCGAGTGAAGGCAACAACGTGAGCCGGGATGGATCGGCGGAATAATGGCGACCTATTTCTGCGACGGGACACCAGAATCAGCCACTCTTGAAGGTCGTTGTTCCTGGGTAAACCCGTAAATTTGGAGAATGTCGACCGGGGAAGTCAGCCCTGGATTTCTCCGAGGGCCCCTGGGTACTATCAGGACCGGTCCAGGAGGGCTTTGATATCCTGGGAAAAGGTCTCGAAGGACCTCGCTCCGGCGTAGGATTTTTCGACCTGCCCGTTCTGGTCGATAAGAAAGGTTGCCGGCACGTACGGAAAGCTGCCGAAAGCCTGATGAAGGCGGCCATCGGAATCGAGGAAAACCGGGTAATTTATCTTGTAAGTCTCCACGAACCCCTTCAGCCGGTCTTCAATTTGTTCGGGCGTACCCTCCCTGTCCAGCGAAACACTGATGACGGCAACCCTGCTTTGGTCAACGCTTTTGTAGAGTCTGACCAGGTCCGGGATTTCGTACCTGCAGGGTCCACACCAGGTAGCCCAGAAATTGAGCAGGACGACCTTGCCCCTGTAGTCCTCCAGTTGGAGGTCTGCGGCTGGAGGGAACGATATTTCCCGGGAGCTGCATCCACTCCATGCGACCATCCAACCGACCATGGCGAGGATTGACAATTTGGGGGTGAGGTTATTCCTCATGGACTGCTTTCAGGAGGGAGTGGATATCAGTCTGGAACCTGCATGGTAGGCTGAATACAGGTTGGACGTTCAGCCGTTTTGGTATCAGGCCGATGTGCGTTTCCCTTCGTAAACGGACGATGTTTGCCGTGCCTGCTGCGAGGCCATGGTCAACCAGGTGCGCTTGGGGCCGATCAGGGCATCGATTTCCCGCAACAAATCGTCGCAGGGTTTTACCCGGATGGTGCGCGAGCGCACTATGGCATTTTTCTGGCCTCCGTTTTTGAGGTGGAGAAGCAGCTCGCACTCGCCAAGATAACGCTCGCAAATACGACGCAGTGAGGTAAGCATTTCTTCCTGCACCGCTTCGTAGGGCAACGACAGGTTGAGCGCCCTGGTCAGAACCTCGCGCGCCTGGTTCAGGGGCATCGCACTTGCCGCCTGAAGGCTCATGCGGCCGTTCCTCGCCGATACGCGTCCTTCGACCAGGATCACGCGGTCCTCCTCGAGCAGTTCCCGGTGTGCCCCATAGGCCTCGGCAAAGAAAGCTACATCACCTCTGCCTGACAGGTCCTCAAGGGTTGCAAAGGCGAATTGCTGGCCGCGGCGGTCAATCGTGCTGATGCGGGTGACCAGGCCGCCCACCCGAATTAGAGCGCCGTCGCGCTGCTCGTCGAGCCTGGCGATGGGCGTGGTGAAGGCTTGCAGATCCCGGGCGTAGCGGCTGAGGGGATGGCCCGAGAGATAAAAGCCCAAAAGTTCGCGCTCGCGCTTGAGCTTCTCTGTTTCCGACCATTCTTCCGCTTCCGGCAGGGCGATAGGTTCGATGTCGCTGCCGCCGAAGCCCGTCGGGCCGAAGAGGCTGATCTGACCCCGTTCTTTCTCCTCCTGAACCTTCTGGGCGCTCCTGAGGGCGGTCTCCACGGCACCGAACTGCTGGGCGCGGTGGCCTTCGAGTCCGTCCATGGCGCCTGAAGACGCCAGGCTTTCCAGCACCCGCCTGTTGACCAGGCGCAGGTCCACGCGCTCGCAGAGGTCGAAAATGGAACCAAAGGGGGTTTCCGGGAGACGAGCATCTACAATGCCTCGAGCGGCGCCTTCGCCAACATTCTTTATGGCCGCCAGGCCAAAGCGAATACCGTCCTCGGTTGGAGTGAAATGGAGGACGCTGTTGTTGACGTCGGGAGCAAGAACCGGGATTTCCATTCGGCGGCACTCGTCGAGCAATACCGCCAGAGTGGCAGTATTGTTTCCGGCCACTGTCAAGCTGGCTGCCATGTACTCTTGGGGATAGTTGGCTTTGAGATAGGCGTTCCTGTAGGCGATTTCGGAATACGGAGCCGAGTGCGATTTGTTGAATCCGTACCCGGCGAAAACCTCGACATCGCCGAAGACTTTCTCGGCAACTCTCACTTCAACCCCATTGTCGGTGCAACCGCTGATGAAGGCTTTCCTCATCTTGGCCATCTCTTCGGGTTGTTTCTTGGCGATGGCCTTGATCATGCTATAGGCGTTGCTCAGGGTGAATCCGGCGAGTTTGTGAGCGACCGACATCACCTGTTCCTGGTAGACCAGGACACCATAGGTCTCGGCCAGTATGGGTTCCATGTCGGTATGATCGTAGACCACTTCATTCTGGCCGTGCTTCCGGGCGATGTAATCGGGAATCGATTCCATGGGACCCGGACGGTAGAGAGCGGCCATGGCAATGAGGTCTTCTATCTTGTCCGGCTTGAGCTGCCTGAGATAGTCGCGCATGCCGCTGCTTTCAAACTGGAATACTCCGATGGTTTCGCCGCGACTGAAAAGGTCGAAGGTCGCGCGATCATCCCAGAGGATGGCTTCGGGGTCGAATCCGGGTTCCCGTTGGCGGATGAGGCGGACTGTCTCGTCCAGGAGGGAGAGCTCCTTGAGTCCCAGGATGTCCACCTTCAACAGCCCGACGTCCAGGCAGGTAGGCCCGTCGAACTGGGTAGTCACGCGGCCGTCCTTCGGGGCCTTGTAAAGGGGGACGAAATCTGTCAGGTTGCCGGGAGCGATGATCACCGCACAAGCGTGAACGGATGCGTGGCGTGCCAGTCCCTCCAGCTTGCGGGCATAGGAGAAGAGCTCGCTCTTCTCGGCTGCGGCGGCACTTTCCTTTTTTAGTTCGGGGACCCTTTCGATGGCTTTTTCGAGGGTGACGTTGGGTCCGGCCGGAACCAGTTTGGCCACTCGGTCCACCTCGTCATAAGGCATGCCAAGGACGCGGCCCACATCGCGGATCACCGCCTTGGCGCCCATGGTGCCGAAGGTGATGACTTGACAGACGTTTGCTTCACCGTACTTGTCTGCCAGGTAGCGGATGAGCTGGTCGCGCTCGGTGTCGGCAAAGTCGAGGTCGATGTCGGGTGGGCTGCCGCGCTCGGGGTCGAGGAAACGCTCGAAGAGCAGGTTGTACTTGATGGGGTCGGTGCCGGTGATATCCAGTGAGTAGGCGACGAGAGAGCCGGCGGCCGACCCGCGTCCCCGTCCTACGGAAATGTTTTTTTCCCTTGCAAACTTTACACAATCCCACGCGATGAGGAAGTAGCCGGCATATCCCATGTTCTGGATTACGCCTATCTCGTAGTCGAGACGCTTTTGCAGGTCGGCATCTACGCGCGGGTATCGATTTTTCAGTCCCTCCTCGGCAAGGTGGGCGAGGTACTCATTATCGTCGGCATACCCTTCCGGAATGGGAAAGGCGGGCATGTTCATTTTGTTGAAATTGAATTCGAGATTGCACTTTTCGGCAACTTCGAGGGTGTTTTCGAGAGCATTGGGAATGTCCCCGAAGAGCTGGTACATCTCATCGGGAGATTTCATGTACAGGCCGTCGGGGTAGCACATGCGATCGGAATCGGCAAGGGTTTTGCCGGTCTGGATGCAGATCAGGGCGGCATGAGCAGCGTGGTCCTCGGCGCGCAGGAAGTGGAAGTCGTTGGTGGCGACCAAGGGGACATCTAGTTTTTCACTCACCTCCAAAAGACCAGCGTTGATCATGGACTCGTTGTCGATGCCGTGGCGCTGCATCTCCAGGTAGTAATTCTCTCCGAAGATGTCCAGGTATTCGCGGGCGGCTGTCTCGGCTGCAGTCACTCCTTCCTGTTGTATCAGGTGGGGGATTTCGCCGCTTACGCAGGCAGAAAGACATATCAGGCCCTCGGCGTGTTGACGCAGCAGCTCCTTGTCAATTCTCGGGTTGTAGTAATAGCCCTCCAGATATCCCGCAGAAACCAGTTTGGTGAGGTTGTTGTAACCGGTGGTGTTCTTTGCGAGCAGGACAAGGTGGTTGGAGGCATGCTTGAGCCCCCGGGCGGGCTGGCGCGAATGCCGACTTTCTATGGCCACGTAAACCTCGCAGCCGATGATTGGTTTGATGCCCGCTTCCTTGCAGGCCTTGTAGTGGGCTATGGCGCCAAACAGGTTGCCGTGGTCGGTGATCGCCAGCGCCGGCATCCCGTGCTCCGCGGCCCGCACAGGCATTTCACCTATCGAACAGCCCCCATCCAAAAGACTGTATTCACTGTGTCCGTGCAGATGCACGAAACCGGCAGTAGCCATCGGTTTTCCTACCCGGGTTCAGAGCAGTGAGATCACCGCAATGAAAGTTGGGCGTTTGGGTTGGCGGGAGAAAAGATGATCAAGAATCTATGAATCTGGTTGTCGGGTGGATAAAATCGGTCGTGCGATTTCGAGCAGGCCGATGCAAGGAGGACAAGGGGAGGAGTGAGAACCGGGAGAGGAATGCATCGGCGCACCTAACATAGTCAAATCGAAACCAGAAGTCAATCACTTTGGAAGGGTTGAAATCAGACAGAGAATAAATTGTAAAACATTGTATATATTAAAATTAAAAATTTTCTCCTGGCTGGTGTGAATCAGTTCTGGCGGTTTGGGAAACGGTTGCAAAAAAGTGGTTTTGGATCCCGATCGGACGGGAAATCTACAAGGGATTTCCCGTAGTCGGGAGTTCTAAGGGCAAGTTGCCGCCTCCGGTATCTGAAATTATATTTAAAGCTTCCAAACGCCCTGGGACATCCTGTCATTGCAGGTTTTCAGCACGAGGCGCGATTGCCCACAGGGGGCATTGCCCGCCTTCCGATTCAATGCTTAGGCCAGGGCAGCCCCTGAATAATCAGTTTCCTGCGAGGTTTCGTGAAACCCATTCCCCTGCCGAGACCCACTCCAATGCTTGCCATTTCCATGGTCTGTTGCCTGGTCGCAGGTGCTCTGAGTTGTGGCCAGAATGGGGGGAACAAGGTACAGCCCTCCGGCTCGGGCCAGACCTCCACCGACTCCGTCGGTTTGGGACTGAATGCCCAGCTCGGCGGTCGCTATATTGCTTCAATCCTCATCGAGGAAGGCGACTGGGCATCTACCGGGCCGCAACAAGATGTCGTACTGACCTTTCAAGTCAAAGATGCCTCCGAGGTAAAGCAGTTCGAGGGTATCGTCGAGCTCCATCCAGCTGCATCCTTCGATCAGGAAGCCTCCGCCTTTGTTCCAAACAGCGCTTTTGTGACCTTGCCCAGCAATGGGGTTGAACTGGTGGATGACAATAAGGTGAGGTTCGGCGGCGCCAGCCTCGCCAAGCCCATGGAAGGGGATTTCGACCTGGGTTCCCTGACCCTGAAGACCGCCTCCGGTTTTACAACCCTTGCCCAGGCCAGCATTCAGGTGGTTTTCTTTTCGGTAGGCCCCAGTTCCATGGAGCGAGACAACTATGAAGCCGATGACTTGAACATGGGAGTGGTGGTCAATCAGAAGTAGGTCGTTGGCAGTGAACCCTGCAGTTGACCAAACTGCGATGATATCGTAGCTTCCTCCGTCTCTGGGGCTGTAGCTCAGTTGGGAGAGCGCCTGAATGGCATTCAGGAGGTCAGGGGTTCGATTCCCCTCAGCTCCACCAGTTTTTGCGCAACCTTCTGTCTCCGGTAGGTTGCGTTTTTTTTTCCGGTTCACGGCAGCTTGCTCCGACCCTTTCACCGGTCTATCTTCCAGAAAATCATCCAGGGGAAAGCAATCGCTCATGCCCATCATAACCGAAGAACACAAGCGTCAATTCAAAGAAGAAGGATATTTCATCCTGGATAGTGCCATCCCTCCACACCACCTCCGGCTCCTCCGCGGCGAGTGCCAGGCCTTTATCGACAAGGCGAATGCGCAAATGGATGCCGAGGGCACCGATTCTCTCGGCCTCAATCACCGCGGCAGCCGTTACTTCGTATCCAACTGCTTTCGCGACCAGCCGCGTCTGCGCGAGTTTCTTTTCTCCGACCTGATGGCCGAGATCTGCCAGGCGACTCTCGGTGATGAAGTCTACTTTTTCTGGGAGCAATACGTGGTCAAAGGCGCCGAAGCAGGGATGAAGTTCTCATGGCACCAGGATTCCGGCTACATTGGATATCCCGACCACAAGCCCTACCTGACCTGCTGGTGCGCCCTCGACGACATGTCGGAGGAGAACGGCACCGTTCACCTGCTGCCCTTCTCGCGCTCGGGGATCCGCAGCTGGGTCAAGCACGTCCGCGAGGAGGGGTCCAATGATCTCGTCGGCTATTTCGGCAGCGACCCCGGCATTCCCGTCATCGCCCCCGCTGGAAGTTTGGCCGTCTTCACCAGCTACAACTTCCACTCCAGCGGCACCAATACCACCGACGCCCTCCGCCGCGTCTACCTGGCCCAGTACTCCTGCGAGCCCCTGGTTTCTTCCGATGGCAGCAGGCTTTGGGGCAATGCCGAACCCTTCCTGATCGGCGGCGAGCCGGCCGTTGGCCAGCCCCCTCCCGAGCCCCCGTTTTCCGTCAGCTGATTTGAAATTTTGAGCTCCGAACCGAAGAGCGAAATCCATACCCATCCTGAAACACCTCCGGTCGTAACCTGCCGGGCCCTGCTTCTGGGCGCCGTTACAATCGCCGGCATGTTCTACTTCGTGGTTCATGTGGCACAGGGGCTCGGAGTGGGAAGCTACGTGCATTCCCAGTTCCCGATGACTGTCCTGATGCCCTTCGTGGTCTGGCTGTTCGTCAACGTTGGCCTCAAGTGGATTTTCCCCAGTGTAGCGCTGAAGCGGGGTGAGCTGCTGACCATCCTGGTTATGGTCTGGGTAGTGGGCACCCTTCCCCAGCTGGGGTACATGAACTACTTCACCAACGCCCTGGCATCTCCCACCTATTTTTCGACTTCCGAGAACCAGTGGGCAGGCATCTTTTTCGACTACATGCCCTGGCATCTCTTTCCGGCCACCACATCAACCGTCATCGATACCTTCTTCCACGGTTTGCCCGAGGGGATGGAGCTTCCCTGGTCTGCCTGGGCAGGAGTTCTTGCCCAGTGGCTGAGCGTTTCCCTGGGCATCGTGATATTCGGCTACTGCCTGATGATCCTCTTCCAGCGCCAGTGGGTAGAGCATGAGAAGCTGACATATCCCCTGGCCCAGATGCCGATGGATCTCACCCGCGGCATGGATGGTCCCAGGCGCATGCCCGATTTATTCCGCCGGCGTCTGTTCTGGATAGGTTTTCTGGCCGTCTTTTTACCAATCCTCTACAACATCGGAACCTATTTTTCGCCAGGGCTTCCCCGTTTCGGACTCTACTGGGAGCACTACAACCTGCAGTTCAGTCCCTATTACTGGCGCGGACTCTGGTTCAGGGTCATGCCTCTTGTCCTGGCCGTGGTCTACCTTTGTCCGCTGGACATTCTGGGAAGCCTGGTGGTGTTCTACTGGCTCTCGGTTCCCAAGGAATGGGCGTTGCGCCGCCTGGGATACACTCTGGGTTCCTCGGGGACGTCGACTTACATGGTTGACGGGGTATGGGACATCCTCTACCTCGAGAGCTACGGGGCCTTCGTCTTCATCGCCGCATGGTCCGTCTGGCTGGGGCGCCGCCACCTCCGGGAGGTGTGGCGCCAGGCGCGCAACGGTACTGGAGAACGGCGGCGAGTGGTGGTTTACCGATGGGCCCTGGTTGGGATGGTGCTTTCCGCCCTGTATGTAATTGTCTGGATGGTCGGCCTGGGGATGAATCCCCTCCTGGCGGTATTCGGCTTTCTTTCCATGGCGATGGTACTGCTGGTAACCGCCAAGCTTATTGCGGCAACGGGGTTTGCCTACCTGTTTCCGAACTGGACTTTTCTGCGCGGCGGAACTTTCGTGACCGACTTTGTGGGCACCAGCTATCTGTCCAACCAGAGTGTGGTGGGGTTCAAGATTTTCTCCGGCGAGGCATTCTTCGGCAATATCCGGATTCCGGCGTGGCCGGCCATGGTTCATCACCTGCGGATCTTCTCAATCTGGCGGCAACCTGGGTACGTAACCTGGGCGGTACTGATCGCTTTTCCAGTGGGGTTCCTGGTGGCGGCGGGGGCTACCCTGCAGTTGGCCTACCAGGAGGGAGCCAGCGTCGCCGTCAGGGCCTATGCAGTCGGGGCGTACAACCACCTGGCTCTGTTGCTGCAGAATCCCACCGGGCCCGATCCTGTCCGCTGGGGCCTGTGGGTCCTGGGTTTCGGGGAAGCAGCCGGAATCGTCCTGCTGCGGGCCCGCTTTCACTGGTTTTCCCTGCACCCTCTTGGCCTGGCCTTTCAATACACCTTCGGCACGTGGCTCTACTGGTTCAGTCTATTTCTCGTGTGGTGCATCAAGCTGGTTCTGCTGCACTTTGGAGGGGTCCGCGCCTATCAGGCGGGCAAGCCGTTCTTCTACGGCCTCGCCATCGGCTACGTCCTCGGAGTTGGCCTCTCGGGCCTCGTGGACCTGGCCTGGTTCCCCGCCGACGCGCATCACATCCATGGTTGGTAGCTTCTCCTCCCAAACAGTCAAATTCTGACAGGCCTGTTTCCAACCGACAGACCAGGCCGGGACTCTCCAAATCCCGGAGAGGGCCACCGGGCACACACGTGTGAGGATTGCTTCCAACGTCTGCCTTTCCTTGACAGCAATCGTCTCACCCGGTTATCTTAATCCGCTTGTCCCGAACAGATTTAGCGGGGGTTTCCGCAATGCCGGCATCCCCGGCTATCATCTGACCGACGCGACCCTATGGATCCCTCACTTTCGCTCGACTACATTGCCCGCAGGACCGCGCAGACCGATCCTTTCAAAGAGGTCGTTGCCCGTTTGCGGGCAGGGGAGGAGGAGCTTTTTCTCCATGGCCTGCCCACGACCCTGCTGGCTTTTCTCCTCACCCACATCAAGCGGTCAATCGAGCGTCCGCTGCTGGTCATCGCAGCCGACGAAGACCGCGCCGAGGAGTGGCGGGACGATCTCCAGACCATCGCCGGCGAAGAAGTAGTGCACTACTTTCCTGCCTGGGATGTCGACCTCTACGAAGGGCGGTCTCCGGCAACTGAAATCACCGGCCTGCGCATCGAGAGCGCCATCCAACTGCATCGCCGCCGGCCCACCATTTTAATCGCACCCGCTTCAGCTCTGCTCTATCCACTGATTCCACCCCATGCTCTGGACCTGGGAACCCTGCAACTGAAGACCGGGGAGGAACACTCTCTGGACGAGCTCGGCGGCCATCTCGTCGACTGCGGATTTGAACGGGTTGCCATAATCGACGGCGTGGGACAGTTCAGCGTTCGCGGCGGCATACTCGACGTCTACCCCTTCGGCAGTGAGAATCCTTTCAGGTTCGAGTTCTTCGGCGATGAAATCGAGTCCATCCGCACTTTCGACCCGGGAACGCAACGCTCCCTGGCTACCTGCGATGAGGCCCTTTTGCCCCCTGCCAGGGAGGTTCTCCTTTTCTCTCCATTCTACGAGGATTTCCTGCAGCGCGTCGAGGATGCCCATGCAAGAGAGGGGATGGACCTGGCCGGTCTCAAGGAACAGCTGGAGCTCGGCGCTTCGCTCGAGGGGATCGAGCAAGCCATGGCCATACTGTACGAGGAGGGGAACGGCCTCTTCGACTACTTCGAACACCCGCTGGTATTTATCGACGACAGCGAGGAAGTCGAAAATGGCATCGACAGGTTTCTGGATCGCCCCCGGAAGGAATACCTTCGCCGCGCCGAGCGCGACTCCCTTTTGCCGCCGGAGAAATTTATCCGGGACGCCGCCTGGCTGAGAGGCCAGGTGGAGGCCTGTACCCGGATTCAGCTGGCGCCGGTGGGGAAAGTGAGTGAGTCCATACGATTTGGAGCCGAGGAACCCGGAATCTTCCAGGGTGAACTGACCCAATTGCGCCGCAAGGTCGACCGATTGGGAGAAGAAGATTACGCAATTCACATGAGGTGCGAGACTCAGGCCCAGAACAACCGCCTGGAGGAGATTTTTGCAGAATGGTCGGACCTCATTTCATTCGGTCTGGGCACCTTGCACCAGGGATTCGTCTATCCCGCAGCACGGATTGCCCTGTTCAACGACCACGAGATATTCAGCCGGAAGAAGCGGCGCTACCGCTACCGCAAGTTCAAGGCCGCGATTCCCCTGTCCAGTTTCAATACTCTGCACCATGGAGACTTCGTAGTTCACGTTGACCACGGGATCGGGCGGTACATGGGAATTCAGCGCCTCCGCATCGGCGGTCGCGAGCACGACTGCCTGCGGGTGGCCTATCAGGGTACCGACAAACTCTTCGTTCCGGTCGAGCAGCTCGACCGCCTGCGCCGGTATTCCAGTGCCGAGGGAGATATCCCCCACCTGAGCAAGCTGGGCGGGAATTCCTGGGAAAAGCTCAAAGAACGGACTCGCGAAGAGATCTTCAAGATGGCCGGCGAACTCGCAAAGCTCTACGCCGAACGCAAGACCCGTCCTGGATTCAGATTTTCGGCAGACAGTCCTTTGCAGGGCGAACTGGAAGCCAACTTCCCCTTCCAGGAGACGGCGGATCAACTCCGCACTGTAGAGGAAGTTAAAGAGGATATGGAGTCGACTTCGCCAATGGATCGGCTTGTTTGCGGAGACGTCGGCTATGGAAAGACCGAGGTCGCGGTGCGGGCCGCCTTTAAATCCGTGCTTGATGGCAAACAGGTGGCGGTCCTCGTGCCCACAACCATCCTCGCCGAGCAGCATTACCACACCTTCTGCGAGCGCATGGCGAATGCACCCGTGAAGGTGGAGGTCCTCAGCCGGTTTCGCACTTCCAGGCAGCAGAAGCGGATTCTTGCCGAGCTCCAAAGTGGAAAAGTCGACATCCTCATAGGAACCCACCGCATTCTCTCCAAGGACGTTGACTTCCGGGATTTAGGTCTGCTCGTAGTCGACGAGGAACAGCGCTTCGGGGTGCGGCACAAGGAGAAGATCAAACAACTCAAGCGCCAGGTGGACGTGCTGACCCTGACGGCCACACCCATACCACGCACCCTGCACATGTCTCTGATGGGCTCGCGCGACATGTCGGTGATCAATACTCCGCCCCAGGACCGGTTGCCCATCCACACCGAAATCATCTCCTTTGACGAGAACCGCATAGCATCCGCCATTCTGCGGGAGGTCGAGCGCGGAGGCCAGGTCTACTTCGTTCACAACCGGGTACAGCCTCTCTACCGCCTGGCCGAATATCTTCAGGAGCTTCTTCCGCAGGTGCGCTTCGGGGTGGCCCACGGGCAACTGCCTGCGCGCCAGCTCGAGAAGATAATGTTCGATTTTCTGGAACGGAGATACGACTGCCTGGTCTGTACAATGATCATAGAGTCGGGGATTGACATCCCTTCGGTAAATACCATCCTGGTCAACCGGGCCGACGCTCTGGGGCTCAGCCAGCTCTACCAGATCCGGGGCCGGGTGGGCCGCTCCAACGAACGGGCGTTCGCTTATTTGCTGGTACCCAAGGGCAAAAGGCTCGCCAAGAAGAGCCGCATGCGGCTGCGCGCTATCGAGGAGTTCGCCGACCTCGGTTCCGGGTTCAATGTCGCCATGCGCGACATGGAAATCCGCGGCGCCGGCAACCTGCTGGGGGCGCAGCAGCACGGGTTTATCTCCGCCGTGGGGTTTGACATGTATTGCCGCCTTCTGGAAGAAGCCATGCGCGAGATCAAAGGCGAGGCCCAGGACCCTGAGTTCGAACCCGAGATCAAGATTCCGGTCACGGCTTATATCTCCGACGGCTACGTGCCCGATGGCGACCAGAAGATGGAATTCTACCAGCGCCTGGCTGCAGCCCGCAGAATCGTCGACCTGTTCGCGATTCGCGAGGAAATGGTCGATCGCTTCGGCCGTCCTCCGCTGCCTACTCAGTCCCTGCTGCACCTGTTGGAGATCAAGATCATGGCACGGCAACTGGGCTTGGCCGCCGTACAGCTCGAACGCTCGCGCCTCAGCCTTTTTTTCCCGGAAGGGAGAGACCTCTCTCGCGCCGAAATCCAGGACGTGGTGGAAAAGAGCTCCCTCCAGCTCCAGTTCTCCCTGGGGGAGAGCTTCCTTATCGAGGCGGATCTGGGCGGAAGTTATGAACAGGAACGCCTGGAGAGAGCCAGGGACCTGATGAAGGAGATTCTCTGATAGTTCTCGAATTCTCGATCCCTGGAGGGTTATTCGCGTAGATCTTGCAACATGGTAAATCTTCTGCAAAAGATTCAGCTTGGAGCATGGACCGCGGTGGTTTTCTACGCGGCCTGCGACAACCCCTCGGAAAAAAGTCCCATCATTGCACGAGTTGGCGAGGCCGAGCTTACCAAGGCCGATCTTGCGGTCCAGCTTCCTTTCGATTTGGAAGGTGGGTCCGGGACGGCATCGAGTAACTTTGTCGAAAACTGGGTCAGGCAAGAGCTTCTCTATCAGGAAGCTGTCGAGCGCAATCTCGATGAGAACGTGCGTATTCAGCACCTGTTCGAGCAAACCAGGAGAGATCTGCTGGTGGCTGCCTTGCTCGATTCGGAATTCGAGGGCAGAGAGGTGGCAGTCACCGAACCAATGGTCAAGGGATACTATCAGGAGCACCGCGAAGAGTTTCTGCGCTCGGAAAAGGAGCTTCGAGTCCGTCACATTCTGGTGGCCAGCGCGCGCGATGCCCAGGCCCGCCGCCAGGACCTGGTACAGGGCAGCTACTCATTCGAGGAGGTAGCGCGCGCTCATTCCCTCGACGAGAAATCCAAATTTTCAGGGGGAGATCTGGGATATTTTTCCCCGGAGGAAAATCCGGTGCTGTGGGACGCCTGCCACGAGCTGGTCCTCAACCGGCTGTCCAAACCGCTGAGGACCCAGTACGGCTATCACATTTTCGAGGTGCTGGACCGCCAGGAAGAGGGCACCGTCAAGGACCTGGAGCAAGTGCGGCCGCATATTGTCGAGATTCTGGTGCGGAGCGAGCACCGGCAGCGCCTGGAGAGCTTTGTAGAGCAGTTGAAGTCCACCAAGGAATGGGTCGTCCACCAGGACCGCATCGCGAAGACCCCCTGAGGCCATCGGGCTTTCCCACAGGAAACACATGCGCCATTTCCTGCACAGCTGTATCATTCCTTATTTCCTTGCTGCTGCGGTAGGAGCCAGTCCCGAATTGATTGACCGCATCGTGGCGGTGGTGGACGATGAAGTCATTCTCTGGTCGGAACTCAACTTCCGCCTTCGCTTCCAACTCGAGCAGATGGGATACAGCGCCTACCTGGAGGAAGAAAACCTGGTCAGGTTGCGCGAAGAAGCGCTCGACGAAATGATTGACGAACAGATTTTGCTTCTCAAAGCCCAGGAAGACAGTATCGCGATTGATGAATCCAAGGTCGAGGAAATCCTCAGCGAGCAGTACAACGCAATCAAAAACGACATGGGTAGCGATGGCTTCAAGGAAATGATCAAGCGCGCCGGCCTCAGCGAGCGCCAGTTGCGCAACCGCTACCGCAAGGAAATCCGCCACAGCCTGCTCTACCAGGAGATGCTCAGGGAGCTGGCCTTCAGGCTCCACGTTACCCACAGGGACATAGAGGCCTATCGCCAAACCTTCAAGGATTCCCTGCCCGAACGAATATCTCTAAGCCGCATCAGGATCAAGAGCAAGCCGGATGAGGAGTTGCTCAAGGCCAATCGGGACAAGATCGGGGAAATCCAGCAAAAGATAGCTGCCGGCGCGGACTTTGCCGGCCTTGCCCGCGCCTACTCGGAGGACCCGGGCACTGCAGCCCAGGGCGGAGACCTCGGTTGTTTCGCAGTTGGCCGCCTGGTGCCCGAGTTCGAGGCGGCCGCATTCGATCTCAGGCCGGGCGAGGTCAGCGAACCAGTCTTGACCCAGTACGGATATCACCTGATTCTCCTCCACGAGAAGCGCGAGGACGAACTTTGCGCAAGCCATATTCTTTTGCGCACTTCAACCACTCGGCTGGACGATCGGCGCGTCGAGGTCGCATTGAACGAGTTGAGACAGCGTGCTCTGGCTGGTGAGGATTTCTCCCAATTGGCTCGCGAGCACTCCGACGAACGCAATACCGCAATGCGGGGGGGATTCTGGGAGATAGTCCTGCTCGACCAGCTTCCTCCTCCCTTGCATGCCCAGATAGGGCATTTGAGCCTTGGTGAAATCAGCGATCCGTTTTTTATGGAGGACGGCGGCTACATTGTCAAGATCAACGACGACCAGTCCACCCTTGAATCCCTGATTCGCGAGGAGCGACTGACCCACAGCATGCGTGAGCATATAGACGAGTACAGGACGGAAATACACGTCGAGAAGCGCATGGATGTGGCCTTGAAGGAACCGGCGGGGAATGGCGCGCCTTGATCTTTTCCTGAAGAATTCAGGGTTGATCAAGAAGCGCAGCGATGCCAGGCGTGCATGCCAGTCGAGTAAGGTTCAGGTGGACGGGGTGCCGGCCAAGCCTGGAAGAGAGATCCGGGCAGGGGAAATCGTCAGCCTTGAGCTTGACACCTGCTTCCTGGAAGTAGAGGTGTTGAACATCCCCCAGGTCCCGCTTCCCAAAAACCAGCGCCAACACTATTTCAGCATCCTTCGCCGAGAGGATCGCGATCCCAGTGAAGATCTCAGCTTTTAGGAAGTTCGAATGCCTGCACATACCACCAGGCACCAACCTTACCATGCCCTGGCGCAGATCTACGACTATGTCATGCGGCACGTGGAGTACGACAAGTGGGCTGCCTACATCCATGCCATCTTACAGCGGTTTGAATATCGCCCGCGCAACCTGGTTGACCTGGCTTGCGGCACGGGCAATATCGCATTGGAACTTCGATCATTGGGCTATGTGGTTTCCGGGGTGGATCGCTCGGCTTCCATGCTCCAGGTAGGTCGGGAAAAAAGCAGGCAAGCCGGAGCCGATATCGACTTTTTGCAAGGCGACCTTCGCCGTCTCGACGACCTGGGGGAGACTTTCGATGCGGCGGTTTGTATATACGACAGCTTCAATTACCTTCTCACCTTGGCCGAGATTCGACAGGCCCTGGACCAGATTCACTCCATCCTGAGCCCGGATGGCCTGTTGATCTTTGATGTCTGTACCGAGCAGAATTCACTGCGCTATTTCAACGCGGTGCGGGACACGGAAGTGGGGCCTGGATTTACTTACAGCCGCCACAGTTACTACGACCGCAGCGGGCAATTGCAGATGAATCACTTCCGAATCCGGTTCGAGGATCGAGAGGGGGAGTGGGAAGAAATCCACACCCAGCGCATCTATCCGCTGAAGCAGATCATTGCACAAATCGAGGACAGCCCATTTGACTTGCGCGGCGCCTTTTCCGGTTTCACTTTCAAGAGCGGATCTGAACGGTCAGATCGCATCCACTTCGTTCTTCACCGCCCATAGAATTCGAATACCGCAGTCGGCGGTCACTTCCCGGACCGTACCTTAATTTTCAACCCGGATATTTCCTTGGGATTGCCCGACCTACAAGCCGCTTTGGACTTCCTCGAAGAAGGGGATAACTTCCTTATCACCTCGCATGTCGACAGCGATTGGGATGGACTGGGGAGCTGTATCGCCCTGAAACTGCTGCTGGAGAAGATCGGGAAGAATTCCTTCGTCCTGGTCCACAATTTGCCGGTGGAATTCCATTGCTTCCTCGATGGCGCGGAACATCTACTGACGGTCGAAGAGGTGGGCCTGGCCAAGGTGGACTACGCCATCGTCCTCGACTGCCCCAGCCTGGAGCGCATTGGAGATGTCCGCAGGCACATGAACGAGGCTACCCGGATCCTCAACATAGATCACCACGAAGACGCCCTGGCTTTTGGCGAGGTCAACCTGATGTCCACCGAGGTCAGCTCCGCATGCGAGTTCGTCTACCACCTGGTAGTCGCCAGTGGGCGCGAAATCGACGCTGCCATGGCCGCCCAACTCTATGTGGGAATCCTCTTCGATACGGGCGGCTTCCGCTACTCGCTCGCCACCCCCACCACGTTCGAGGTGGCCGCCGAACTGGTGCGACGCGGCGCCCGGCTGGACTACATCGCCGATCAACTTTTCAACAACAAGAGCGTTGCGTCGGTCAAATTGATCGGCAAGGCCCTGGACTCGCTGGAACTGCACTGCAACGGCAAGGCCGCCGTTTTACATCTGGCCCATGCGGACCTGCGCGAAGGCAGCGCCCAGGACATCGTCAACTACGGCCTTATGATCCGCAGCGTCGAGGTAGCCCTGCTCCTGCGGGAAGTGAGTCCCGGGAACTATCGCGTCAGCTTGCGCTCCCGGAATCAAGTGGACGTCGGCAGAATCGCGGTCCGGTTGGGCGGAGGAGGTCATGTCAAGGCATCGGGCTGCTCTTTGAAGGGACCGCGGGAAAGCGCCTTGAAAGTGTTGCTGGACGAGGTTGGGAAAGCCTTGAATTAGTGTCCCGTCGCAGAAATATGTCGCCACTATTCCGCCGATCCATTCCGGCTCACGGCGTTGCCTTCACTCGTCGTACACCACCGGTACGACTCGCTCAGGCGCCTTGTGAGCCTGTCCCCTCGGCGGCCTGATTTCGTCAACCTATCTCTGCGACGCGACACTGGAAGGAGACAGCAGGTGCACCTGGTCACGCTGAAAGATTTTTCCCCGGAAGATGTAGAGGAAACCATTGAGCTCGGTTTGCGTCTCAAGGACGATCCGGGGAGCCGCGCCGATTCCATGCGCGGTCAGACCTTGGCCATGCTCTTTCAAAAGACCTCGACGCGCACGCGTTGCGCCGGCGAGATCGGGATGACCCAGATGGGAGGGCATGCGATCTACCTGGACTGGCGCGCTACCAATTTCGGCCTGGCAGACCTGGGCGACGAGATCCGCGTCATCTCTTCCTATGCCGATTTGATCGTGGTGCGGCTGTTGAAGCACGCCGACGTGGTTTGGGCGGCGCGGGCATCCCAGGTGCCGCTGATGAACGGTTGCTGCGATCGATACCATCCAATGCAGGCCCTGGCGGATATTACAACCATCAAGGAAGCATTTGGCCGCCTGACCGGGGTCAAATTGACATATGTCGGGGTGCACAATAACGTGTGCAACTCCCTCATCGCCGCAGCTTTGAAGGTGGGTATGGAAATTACCGTAGTCGCCCCCGAAACCAATCCTGCCGCACGCGATACCGACCTTTACCAGGAAGCCTCCCGGATGGGCCTCTACAAGACGGAGACCGACCTGCGCGCAGCGATGGATTCCTGCGATGTAGTATACACCGACACCTGGATGGACATGGAGTATTTTGACGATCCGGATTTTGCTGCCGAGAAGGAGCGGCGCCTTCGGAAATTATTGCCCTACCAGCTCAGTAGAGAGTTGCTCGACGGGCTCGACGTCCGCATTCTGCACTGCCTCCCCGCCCACCACGGATATGAGATCGAGGCCGAACTGCTCGACGATCCACGGTCGCTGATTTTCGTGCAGGCGGAGAACAGGCTGCACAGCCAGAAAGCACTCATTCTCAAGCTTTCGGGCAAGTTGACACGGGGGTCGTGACAAGACCCTGAATTTTTCTTCGCCTGGAGTACCTGGACAATGCCCTGGCTTCCCGGGGGCCGGGCAGTGAGTCCTGGAATCATCCCTGTCCCTCATCCCTTACATAGGTCCCACTAGCTCCCCCCCGCTTCTCCACCAGGCACACCCGGGAAATTACCATCCCCCGGTCGACCTTCTTGCACATGTCGTAAATGGTGAGCAAGGCGACAGTCGCCGCAGTCAATGCTTCCATCTCAACTCCGGTGCCGGCGTCGACGCGCGCCTGTGCCTCCACCTCGATCCGGTCCGCGCCCACCGCGAATTCGATCTCTACCGCGGTGAGATTCAGTTGGTGGCACAATGGGATCAGGTCTCCGGTGCGCTTTGCCGCCATAATGCCTGCCAGTCGGGCGGCTTCCAGGGCGTTTCCTTTGGCTGTCTTGTTGGCAACGATCAACTTCAAGGTCTCGGGCTGCATGCAGATTTCGCCCCTCGCCCACGCCTGCCGATGGGAAATCTTCTTTCTGCTCACATCTACCATTCGCAGACTACCATCCTTGTCGAGGTGGGTCAGCCCTTGTGCCATTACATGTGACCGATGATCGCGGTGGCGAATTCGGAGCATTTTACTTCTTCGGCTCCCTTCATCAGGCGCGCGAAGTCGTAGGTGACCGTCTTCTTGGAAATGGTCCTCTCCAGTCCGGCCACGATCAAATCGGCTGCTTCGTTCCAGCCGAGATGCCGCAGCATCAGCTCTCCTGAGAGAATCACCGATCCGGGATTTACCTTGTCCTGGCCTGCGTATTTGGGAGCGGTGCCGTGCGTGGCTTCGAAGATGGCGTGGCCCGTGTCGTAGTTGATGTTTCCACCCGGCGCAATTCCTATACCACCCACACAGGCGGCAAGGGCGTCACTCGTGTAGTCCCCGTTGAGGTTCAGGGTGGCAATGACCGAGTACTCCGCGGGTCGCGTTAGAATCTGCTGTAGAAATGCATCTGCGATTACGTCCTTGACTACGATCTCCTTCCCCCCGGGAGCCGGAATCCGGGTCCATGGACCGCCGTCGAGTTCTTCGCCCCCGTACTGGCTTCGAGCGACCTCGTAGCCCCACTCGCAAAAACTTCCCTCGGTGAACTTCATAATATTGCCCTTGTGGACCAGGGTGACGCTGTCGCGCTTCCGGGCGATGGCGTAGTCGATCGCGGCCCGCACCAGGCGGCTGGTGCCTTCCTGTGAAACCGGCTTGAGCCCCAGGCCTGCTGAATCCGGGAAGCGGATTCGGGCGTAGCGGTCAGGGAAGTGTTCTTTCAGAAGCGCTTTGAGCCGGCTGTTCTCCTCGCTGCCGTTCTCGAATTCAATTCCCGCGTAAATGTCTTCGGTGTTTTCGCGGAAAATGACCATGTCCACTCTTTCCGGGTGGAGGACAGGAGAGGGTACGCCCTTGAAGTAGCGCACCGGGCGCAGGCAAACATAAAGGTCCAGGATCTGACGCAGGGCTACGTTGAGACTTCGAATGCCCCCTCCTACCGGAGTTGTCAGAGGTCCTTTGATCCCCACCAGATAGTCTCGAAAGGCTTCCACCGTGGCGTCGGGAAGCCAGGTGCCGAGTTGCTCGAATGATTTTTCCCCGGCCAATACTTCCATCCAGCATATTCCACGTTTCCCCTCATAGGCGTTCTCCACAGCCGCATCGATCACCCGGGAAGCGGCCGCCCAGATGTCGGGTCCGGTGCCGTCACCTTCGATAAAGGGAATGATCGGACGAGGAGGAACGACGAGACTGCCCTTTTCAAGGGAAATCTTCTGACCTTCATGGGGAACTTCGGGCTGCCACCTGGCCATATTCACTCTACAATCTATAAGGTGGAATAATGCCTGTATCTGCCGTCCCTGAACCAGGGTCGGGTGTACCCTGAATTCCCGGGTGGCCGGCGAGAGCCGTCGCGCCTGCTGCGCAACGGGAAAAATCCGGGCAATTCCAATGCGATGATGGGCGCTGGACCACCTGAGGCGGCAACGAATCCCGCCCGATGACGCGCAGCAAAGACGGAGTGGAAATCTTCGCCTAACTCTCTATTCAACAAGGGGTTTTAATCTAAAGGTTTTCCCCGGATCTGGCAAGCAGGGCCTCCAGGCTAACCTCCTCCAACTCCCATCCGAATACGGCGGCGAACTGATGTTTCATCTCCTCTTCGACCTCCCTCAACACCGGGGGGTGGGACAGCAGCTCCGCCATGGAGGTGATGGAGTTGCCGTCGAGGCCACAGGGAGCAACTTTGCGAAAGTAGCCCAGGTCGGGGCAGACGTTCAGGGCGAATCCGTGCATGGTAATCCACTGTCGAACATAGATGCCAATGGCGGCAATTTTTCTCCTTTCGACCCAAACCCCCGTCAGACCAGGCCGCCGTCGTGCCTCGAGGCCAAAGCCGGCCAGGGTGAGGATCAGCACTTTTTCCAGCTCTCGAACGTATCGATGCACGTCCCGTCCTCTCCGGCGCAAGTCGATTATCGGATATCCCACGAGCTGCCCCGGTCCATGGTAGGTGACACTGCCCCCTCTTTCTATACTGAACACCTCTGCAGCGCCTGGCTCCAGGGACCCCCCATCGGACCCCATGTGATCCGACCGGGTAGTGCGGCCGCAGGTATAGGTATGAGGATGTTCCACGGTAAGCAGAAAGTCGGGTACAATCCCCTGCCGGCGCAGGTTATGCAGGGTTTTTTGCCGCTCCCAGGCCTCGGCATAGAGCATCAGTTCCAGACGGCAGGTAAAAGCTGTGAGCTTGCGCAAAATTGGGGTCGTCCGTATATTAAAAAGCTCAGCAATTAAATTTGGCACTCTCTTAAAGAGAGTGCCAATGAGCCGGATCTACCTGGTAAGTGCTTTTGTTCGACCTTTCCAACCTTTAACCATGTGGAGGTATACAAATGGCAGCAAAACAACTTCAATTCGACATGTCAGCCCGGGACGCGCTGCTCCGGGGCGTCGATACGCTGGCCGATACGGTCAAGGTTACACTGGGGCCTCAGGGCCGCAATGTTGTCCTGGACAAAAGTTTTGGCTCTCCCACCATTACCAAGGATGGGGTCACCGTCGCCAAAGAGATCGAACTCAAGGATCCGTATGAAAATATGGGGGCCCAGATGGTCAAGGAAGTAGCCTCCAAGACTTCGGATGTGGCTGGTGATGGCACCACCACTGCCACGGTTTTTGCCCAGACCATTTTCCGTGAAGGCCTCAGGAACGTTACCGCAGGGGCCAATCCCATGGAACTGAAGCGGGGCATCGACCAGGCCGTCGGGGCGGTAGTTGGCAATATCAAGAAGCAGAGCAAGGAGGTCAAGACGCGGGAGGAGATCTCCCAGGTTGGTACCGTTTCGGCCAACAATGACGAGGCCATTGGCGAGCTTATCGCCGATGCCATGGAGAAGGTGGGCAAGGACGGAGTCATTACCGTCGAGGAAGCCAAGAGCATGGATACAGCTCTCGACGTGGTCGAAGGCATGCAGTTTGACCGAGGCTACCTGTCCCCCTACTTCGTAACCGACCAGGAGACCATGGAAGCCATACTCGAGGAAGGTTACATACTGATTCACGACAAGAAGATCTCCAATATGCGCGACCTGGTCCCCGTCCTGGAAAAGGTCGCCCAGCTTGGCAAACCTCTGCTGATCATCGCCGAGGATATCGAGGGAGAGGCCCTGGCTACCCTGGTGGTCAACAAGATTCGGGGCACCCTGCGCGTTGCCGCGGCCAAGGCGCCCGGGTTTGGCGACCGGCGTACTGCCATGCTCGAGGATATCGCCGTTCTCACAGGGGGCAGAGTCATTTCCGAGGACGCCGGTCTGAAGCTGGAAGGTGCCACCCTGGAGGACATGGGACAAGCCAAGCGCATCGTTCTCGACAAGGACAACACCACCATTATTGAAGGGTCGGGCAATGCCGAGGACATCAAGGGCCGCGTTGCCCAGATTCGTCGCCAGATCGACGAGACCACCTCCGACTACGACAGTGAGAAGCTGCAGGAGCGCCTGGCCAAGCTGGCAGGCGGTGTCGCCGTAATCAACGTGGGCGCGGCCACCGAAACGGAGATGAAGGAGAAGAAGGCCCGTGTCGAGGACGCCCTGCATGCCACCCGGGCGGCTGTGGAAGAAGGGGTTGTTCCGGGAGGCGGGGTAGTTTTCGTACGTGCGGCCGATTCCGCTGAACAGTTGGAGCTGGAAGGTGACCAGGGAGTTGGGGTGCAAATTGTGCGCAGAGCCCTGGAAGAGCCCGTTCGTCAGATCGCCGACAATGCAGGATTGGAAGGGGCGGTTGTAGCTCGGCGAGTGATCGATGGTGAGGACGCCTTCGGCTTCAATGCCTTGACCGAAGAATACGGGGACTTGGTCGAGGAGGGCGTGGTCGATCCGGCCAAGGTTTCGCGCACGGCTCTGGAAAACGGCGCGAGCATCGCCTCATTGCTGCTTACCACCGAGGTCCTGGTGGCTGAGATCCCCGAAGAGAAGCCGCCGATGCCGGCTGGCCCTCCGGGTGGTGATATGTACGGCGGCATGTAATTGTTTTCATCCCGTTGATCGTCAAAAAAGGACTCCCCTCGACTTCTCGAGGGGAGTCCTTTTTAATGGGACCGGAAGGTGCAGTCCTGAATAAATCTATCGCAGTAGGTCGAACCTCAGTATTTTCCCAGTGCCGCGGCCGTTCATCAGAGCCACAGGCGGTAGAGAAGGGGGTCTCTGGATTGGCCATTCTCTCGGACATTGAAATAGAGAGCAGGGGACGAGGCCTCGCCTGAATTGCCGGACAAGGCAACGACCTGGCCTTTCTGAACATAATCGCCCCGGGCTACCAGGAGATGGCTGTTATATCCGTACTGGCTGACAATTCCACTGCCGTGGTCCAGCTCCACTACGTAGCCAAGTTTTTTGTCGAACTTGCTTGTTACCACCTGCCCGGCTGCGCTTGCCCTGATCGGACTGCGCAACGGGACAGCTATGACGACACCGGGGGACTCCCTGCTGAAGTTGCGTGTTACTACGCCCCTTCCCGGCCATAAACTGGGCACGGAATGGATGTGGCCCAACCGCAACCGTTCCACCGAGGACACATAGGACGACTCGTCGCTTGAGCCTCCCGGGGGATCTTCGGAAATTCCCGAGTTTGCCGATTCCCCGAGAATGGCGCGCAGTTGCCGATTGCTTTTCTGGAGGCGCGAAAGGACCTGCTCCAGCTGCTCGATCCGGTCGAACTTGTGCTCGATTTGAGCATATTCATCTCGCATGCCGGCAAGGGTGTTTCCGAGTTGGCGGGATTTGAAAAAGGCTCCGATTCCAGCTACAATAATCACCAGCACCGCCAGGGTGATTATTCCCCCGAGTCCAACCATAATCCGTGGTATTTTAAGCTCGAAGGTCTTGCCCCCCTCTTCGGGGACGATCAGCAGGGTTACTCTACCGCCTTTCGACATGGTGGGAAATAACGTCGAACCGCGACCCATCGTCAAGAAGCCTGTCAATCAGGGAATCCGGCCCGGGTGGCACCAACCGTTCAAATCAATTGCCATGGTCCTTGCCGTTCTCTTGAGAGCCGGGATGGATCGGTGGCCCAATTACGTCAACCTGTCTCTGCGACGGGACACCAGGGCAGATCAGCGGGGAGATACCCAGGAGGCAAAGTATTCCGGGGCCCACCTGCGTGCCAGGTAAAAGGTCGTTGAAGCATACAGGCTGCGCGGCAGGTCCATCGCGGCATTGATGAAGATTTCGGCCGCGGTGAAGGTGTGAAACTCCGCAACCACGACGCGATGCCATGTGTTCTGGCGGTCGATCAGTTGAAAGGCATTCAGCCGCATGAGGCTTTGTTCCCCGGCAAGGGAACTCATCAGTTCAAGGTGCGCGTCCTCGCCGCGCTCCCCGGGTGGCACTGCCTCGGCACCTGGACGCCAGCGTTCAAACAGCAGGACTACAACGCTGCTGCGGTCCTCGGCAAGCTCGGGGATATTGGCGGGATTCGGGCGGGGCGAAACGACTCCGGGGGTTGAGGGCTGCGCGGGCATGGTCGAGATTGAATCTATCGCGCACCGTCGCGATAGAAAATACTCGTAGTAGCCGTAGAGGCCGTAGGAAGGCGCCATTTCTGCCTCGATCCAGGCTTCGGCGCCTTCCAGTGAGGGAAATTCGATCAGCCAGAAACGCTCCCAGTCCCCCTGCGGTCCGATCAGCTTGAAGCCCTCCAGGCGCATCAGCCCGAATTCCTTGCCGATACCGAGCATCAGGTCCACGTGTTCATGCGAGGAAGTCCGGCGTTCCTTTTCGCTCAACTTTCCCCAACTCGGCAGTCGCCCTCCTTTGAGAAGAACGACTACGCTGTCCCTTCCGGGATTGAATTCCAATTTCATAATCGCCCCTCTTTCTCCTGCGCCGTACATTGAGTCCTCCAAGGTGGATTGATATACTATCGGAGGATTTTCATCCTCGAACAAGCCCAACAGGAGCCGCCGCATGAGCGAAGACCCGATTTCCGCCCTGCAACTTGACGGCGATGTGGCAGTGGTTACTGGTGCCGCCCAGGGGCTGGGCCTGGCCATGGTCGAACAACTGGCCCGCAAAGGTGCCGAGGTGTGGATAGCCGATATACAACTGGAAAAAGCGCAGTCTGAAGCCGAAAAACTCCAGGGACAGAACCTGAAGGTGCATGCTATTCACCTGGACGTCACCGACAGCGCCGCGGTGGAGAATTGCTTCTCGAGGATAGTCGAAGCCTGCCATCGCCTCGATATCCTGGTCAACAATGCCGGCGTGGGCCAGCAGGTGAGCCCTATCGTCGAGTTGGACGACGGTGAATGGGCGCGCGTGCTCGACTCGACCTTGACCGGGGCTTTTTACTGTTGCCGCGCTGCCGGCCGCATTATGGAAGAGCAGGAATCGGGGAGAATCGTCAACATTTCATCTATCAACGGCCAGAATCCCGCCGCCCTGGTTGCCGCCTACAACGTGGCCAAAGCCGGCATCATCAGCCTGACCCGCACCCTGGCCCTGGAGTTGGCTGCATATGGGATACGCGTCAACGCCCTGTGCCCGGGACCGGTCTACACCGAGTTCAATCGCCGCAACATGGCCCAGCGCTGCAAGAGTCTCGATATCACCGAGGAGGAAATGGTCGAGCGCATTCGAGGCGCCATTCCTCTGGGACGCTGGGGGGAGCCCTTTGACATAGCCCGGGGGGTCGCCTTTCTTTGCAGCGCGGACGCCTCCTGGATCACGGGAGAGGTGCTTGCGGTCAGCGGCGGATTGGCGGGAGTCTCGGCCACTCCGCCCAAGCGCTCCAGAGAGTGAGGGACGCAGTTGACTGGAATGCTGGATGGCAAAGTAGCGCTGGTAACCGGCGGGAGTTCAGGGATAGGGAGGGCTGCCGCAGTGGCATTTGCCCGGGAGGGAGCCAGAGTAACCGTCGCCGATGTCAATCTGGCGGGCGGCGAGGAGACGGTGGACAGAATCAGGGGATCGGGGGGTCAGGCGATCTTTGTGCGCACAGACGTATCGGAAGCGGTGGACGTGGAGGCGATGGTGGCCAGGACCGTGGAGGCTTACGGGAGGCTCGATTGCGCTTTCAACAACGCCGGAATTGTCGGGGACAGATCATTTATCCACGTGCATCCGGAAAATATGTGGGACCTGGTCATAAGCATTCACCTCAAAGGCGTGTGGCTGTGCATGAAATACGAGATCATCCAGATGCTGGAGCAAGGCGGTGGAGCCATTGTCAACACCTCGTCCGTAGCCGGCATGGTAGGCTACGCGGGCGCATCTCCCTATGTCGCCGCCAAGCACGGGATTGTCGGTATCACCAAAACAGCCGCCCTTGAATACGCCAGGAAGGGAATCAGGGCCAACGCCATCTCCCCTGGATGGACGAGAACAGAGCTGATAGATCACCTTATCGGGACCCCTGAGCAGGAGGAGAGGATCGGCGCTCGCCACCCCATGGGGCGACTGTGCGAACCCGAGGAGATCGCCGAAGCTGCTGCCTGGCTGTGCTCCGACACGGCTTCCTTTGTAACAGGTGCAGTCTTGCCCGTGGACGGGGGGTTTGTCGCTCAGTAATTCGAGCCCGAGGAGGGCCCGGTGGTTCGTTCTGGGGCATCCCTCTCACACATTCGTCCAACTCCCATCCCTCCCTGAGCTTTCAACCGCCGCTTTGACGAACTTCATGCCCGCCACTCCCGTATCCGCATTCGGATGGTCGAAAGCAGCCGCCACATCCTCGCCGCGCCGCTTCCTGATTTGAAGCTCCATGCTCAAGTGCAAATTGCCCAGAGCTTCGAAGAAATCCTCGTGATGCCCTGCAGGCATGCGCAGATAGGGTTGGACCGTTTCCGGGAAGAAATCGAAATTTGCGCCGATCCAGAAAGTCTCGTCAACCGACCCCCGGCGCAGCAGCAATGCTTCCGCCCGCTCCTGGTGCCACTCGAGCGATCCTTCGGTCCCGAATATCCGAAAGCCATTGTCGTTCTTGTAGCCGATCGCAATCTGGGTCGCCGTAATTATGGCCGTAGCGCCGTTTTCCATGGTCCCGATGACATTGAAGTCGTCATCCAGGACCCTGTCCTCGCCGAAAATGTTGAGGTGGGCTGATACCTTTTCGATGGCCAACCCCGTGGTCCATGTGGCCGCAACGAAGGCGTGGGTGCCGATATCGCCGCCGCAGTTGGATATGCCCGTACGGGCGGGATCCGTACGCCACACCGCCTGCTGCAGGCCTTCCTTCTCGAGGGACGAGGCCAGCCAGCCCTGGTTGTACCAGGCTTCGACCTTGCGGACAGCGCCGATTTTTCCTCCTCGGATGAATTCCCTGGCCGTCATCATCATCGGGTGGCCGGTATAGGTGTGGGCAAGAATGAAGGGCAGGTCCTTTTCCCGGACGGTCCTGGCCAGGTCTTCGGCCTCTTCCACAGTCATGGTTATGGGTTTTTCGCAGAGCACCGGGATGCCGGCGTCCAGGAATGCCTTGGCCGGGGCGTAGTGGGCGTCGTTGGGGGTGACGATGGTGACGTAGTCAAGGGCCAAACCCCCCTGTGTGCAAGCCTCTACCATGGCCTGGTAGCTGGGGTATCCCTGGATATCGTAGTCTTCCGCCGCAGCCATGGCTTCGTCAGGGTCGCTACGCAGAGCTCCTGCCACCAGATCGCGGCTGCCGTCCAGGGCAATTGCGCGTTTATGCACCTGGCCGAAGAAATTGTTGGGACCGCCGCCGCCAACCAGGCCGACTCTGAGCTTCGCCATGATAACTGTCTCCCGAAAAAAGGTGATGTCTTCCTGCACCGAACGCCGGGATTACCGCCGTTGATTCTCCCATAGGCAATCGTAAATAAGTACTTTCCATCGCTGTGTCTGTCAAGCAATCTCCCTCCCTGTTCGGACAGTAGCCGGGGTGAGGTATCGCCGTGGCTGGCACACCCTCGGAGGATTGCCCATGGTTCAGGCAGCTGAGTAGTTTTTGAGACATTCCCGTAGCCGGCAGTCTACACTCGGGGCCGATGGATTAATGGCTCTTCTGCTGACACCTGACCCGTGGTTGGCAGCCCAAGAGGCGACCCCAGGGTGACGGGCTCGTGGCACAAAATTTGCCATGCTTTCCCGAATATCCCCTTCTCCTGGTTGGGAAGCCCATGCCCTCTACTGTCATGTCTGCAGCCATCCTGGGCATTGATGCCTACCCGGTTCACGTCGAAGTAGACACCGATCGCCAACTCCCCTCCTTCACCGTCGTCGGTCTGCCCGACAACGCGGTGAAGGAGAGCAAGGAGCGGGTCATGGCGGCCATCCGCAACGCCGGCTACGAGTGGCCGCGGCGGCGCGTCACCGTGAATCTGGCCCCGGCGGATATTCGCAAGGCAGGCTCGGCATTCGACTTGCCCATCGCCGTTGGCATACTGGTGGCGTCCAGGCAAATCAAGGCTCCCCGTCTGCGCGATCTGGTATTGCTGGGCGAACTCTCCCTCAACGGGTCCTTGCGGCCGGTGCAGGGAATGTTGCCCATGGCCCTTGGCATGCACGAGCGAGGAATCTACGGCATGATCGTTCCTCAACAAAACGGGCATGAGGCGGCAATGGCTGACGGGCCTCTGATTTATGCGATTTCCACCTTGGCCGAAGCCGTCGATATTCTCGCCGGCGATGTCCGCCTGCCCCCCTTTGATCTCGATGTGTCCGAGGTGTTCAACAGCCAGGCCGACCACCAGCTGAATTTCTCCGAAGTTCGAGGGCAGGAACAGGCCAAGCGCGCCCTGGAAGTAGCCGCTGCCGGAGGACACAATTTGCTAATGGTAGGCAGTCCCGGTTCGGGAAAAACAATGCTGGCACGGAGGGTCCCGACCATTCTTCCCGAGCTTACCCTCGAGGAGGCTCTGGCCACTACCAAGATCCACTCGGTCGCAGGCGTACTCCCCTCGAGCCAGCCCCTGGTAGTCCATCGGCCCTTTCGCGCTCCTCACCATACCATCTCCGATGCAGGGCTCATCGGCGGAGGATCCTACCCCCGTCCGGGCGAGGTGTCGCTCGCCCATCACGGCGTCCTTTTCCTCGATGAATTCCCCGAATTCCGCAAGCATGCAATCGAGGCCCTGCGCCAGCCCCTGGAAGACCACCATGTCACCATTGCCAGAGCCGCCCTGGCCCTCTCCTACCCGGCGCGTTTCATGCTGATCGCAGCAATGAATCCGTGCCCCTGCGGCTACTATGCGGACCCGAACCACCAGTGTACCTGCTCCCCTTACCAGATACAGCGCTACCGGGCCCGCATCTCGGGGCCCCTGCTCGACCGCATGGATATCCACATCGAGGTGCCGGCGGTGGCTTACGAAGACCTGGCCAGCAAGCGGTCCGGCGAAGGATCGGGAGTGATCCGCCAGCGGGTAAATCGGACGCGCCGGCGGCAACTGGACCGTTTTGCAGGTTGTGCCGGCATCTTTTGCAACTCCCACATGGAGGCGCGGCACATTCGTCAGTATTGCGTTGTGGGGCGGGAGGGCGAGAAACTGCTGGAGATGGCCATCACCAGGCTGGGGCTTTCAGCCCGGGCCTACGATCGCATTATCAAAGTGGCGCGCACCATCGCCGACCTGGCGGACAGCGACGAGATTCAGGCGCAGCATATCAGCGAAGCCATTCAGTATCGCTCTCTCGATCGCAGTGTGTGGGTGTAGGTGGGGGTCCTATTCTCGAAGGACTGACGACTGGCGGCCACCCGGGCGAAGAGAGGATGTGGGTGTTGCGGAGTTGCAGCTCAGGAGCGAATCGGGGAGAGCCCTATGGCCGTCCGGCTTCAGGCCAGGTGCCGGCCACAGCCACCCGGCAGGCCGGGGTCAATTCTCGATGAACCCTTTGAATTTTGTCAGTCCTTCTTCAATATCTTCTTCGTGGATACCCGAATAGGCCAGCCGCACGTAGTATTCTCTCTCCCCTGGAGTCGGGCGGCCAAAGTGAGCCCGCGTGCAGAAGGATACCCCCGCTTCTTCCAGGGCTGTCCTGCGAAAAGCTTCGTAGTCTTCAAGGCCTTTCCGCTTCATTGCTCCGGTGACGTTGGGATAGAGATAAAAACAAACCTCGGGTCTGTAGCAGCGAACCCCTTCGATGCCGTTCAATATCTCCACGGCCTTGTCCCGCCGCCTTTTCAGGACTTGAAGAATATGCTTTGACCCCGACTGGTCTCCCTGGAGGGCTTCAATGGCGCCGTACTGGATAAAATGGTTGGAACAGGATTCGTCGTTGACGTTCATTTTGGCGATGACAGCGATCAGATCTTCGGGGCCGATGGAAGCTCCCAAACGCCAGCCGGTCATGGCAAATTTTTTGGAGAAGGTATAGAGGATCATGGTTCGCTCCTCCATTCCCGGCAGGGAAGCTATCGACCGCGACTCGCCGGAGTAGCGGATATCGAAATACGCCTCGTCGGCGAGGACGAAGAGATCGTGTTCGATGGCCAGGCCGGCCAGGCGCTGGAGCTCCTGGCCCGTGGCTTCGGCAGCGGATGGATTGTGGAGATCGTTCAAGAGCAACAACCGGGTGCGGGGAGTAATGGCTTCCTCGATCTGATCGATCATGATCTCGAATGTCTTCTCTCCTTCGCGAAACCCGTAGGGAATACCATTGCCGCCGTGAAACTCGATCTGGGATTCGTAGATCGGGAAGCCTGGATTGGGATAGAGAACCTCGTCTCCGGGGTTCATCAGGGCCAATAGAAATTTTCCGATGCTGGGCTTGCCCCCGGGCTGGATGGCCACGTTCTCCATGTCGTAGTGAGTGCCCCGGGTGCGGTTGATATCGACCGCCAGCGCTTCCCGCAACTGTGGTATCCCGGCATTGGGACAGTATCCCGTCTTGCCGTCCCGCACGGCTTTCAGCGTGGCTTCGACTATATTTTCGGCGGTCCTGATGTTTATATCTCCAAGGTGGAAGTGATAGACCTTGTTTCCCTTGGCCGCGTGCGACGCCGCCTCGCCCGAGACGACAAAAGCCGTTTCTGTGCCCAGGCGGGCAATTCGATCTGCAAGTTTCATTTTTCTTTGAGGTTGAGGGTACGTCCAGGATCAATCTGCCGGCCGAGGCACCGGGGAGGGAGGTTGGGACCTCCGCAACAGCAAATCAAGGTCTGAACGTAGATCAGAGGGACATGTGCAGGCTTTCCGCATCCCCGGTGGCGAGCACGTTGTTGACTACAATCTGGTAATGCGAGCCCATTACGGTCAGTTCGAATGCCTTGATCAGATGAGCCCCGGGAAATCGGAAAAGATCGCGCTTGGCGCTGAGATAATCCATGGAAGATTTGTAGACCGATTGGGCGTGGTCAAGGACAATGAAGCCCTTTGCGAGGGAGTCGCTCACACTGTGGACGAATTCGTGGATTTCATCGAGTTTTTTGTCCGTGGAGTAGCGCACCTGGACCTCGTGGGCGTAGTCGAGCATCTGGGAGAATTGCTTTGTACTGTGGGCGTCGAGTTCAATGGCATCATTGGCGGAGGCTGCGACGGAATTCCAGAACTGGACCAGGCGTTTCTCTTCGTTTCGGGTTTGACGCACAAACCTTCTATCCCACTGGAAGGCCTCCTTGATAAATCTGAAGTACTCGCTGTCAATGCGGCCGTCGCGGCCTCTGAGTCCCTGTGTCAAGAAGGAGCGGAGAGCGGCCGTCCTCTTGCTGGAAGCAATGGATTTCTCCCTGAATATATGCGCGTCGACTCGATCCAAGACACTGCGCGCGCGGTCGTATAGTTCCTGCCGGTTGAAGAGCGAGTTGAGGATGTGGCTGAATCCTTCCTGGAGGTGCTCGACGCTCATAACGGGGCGGTACTGGAGAGTATCGTCGACGTTGTTGCTGGCATCGCTGCCTTCGATCAAACGTCCCTGTTCCTTGAGCTCGACGTAGAGGGGCGTATGAGGCATGGGGGTCAGCTTTCCGGTCATGGAAGAAAAAATGCCGTTCCCCTTGACGAAATCGACGATGAGGTCCGCGGTCTGCCTCGTATCGGAATCGGTGCCATAGATAAAGCCGGCGTACACCTCGATGCCCTGTTCCTGCAGCTTGCTGACGGTCTCCTTGGGATCGGTTTTGATGTTCTGAATCTTGTTCATGCCCTTCAAGGCGGCCGGGTCCGGATTTTCTATACCCAGAAATACCGCGTTGAATCCAGCCTGTTTCATCAGGGGTATGAGGTATCCCAGCGACTCCTTGCCCAAGTCGATGCTGGCCTGGGTAAAAAAGTTGAACGGGTAGTTGTTTTCCCGTTGGAACTCTATCATGCCTTCGAGGATGTCCTCCATGGCCGCAGGCTCTGACACGAAATTGTCGTCGACGGTAAAAACCCCACCTCTGAAATCGGTCTCGTATATGGCCTGCAGTTCTTTTTTTATCGCAGCTTTGTCCTTGGCGCGGGCAAACCCGCCATTGAACTGAACGATGTCACAGAAATTGCAGCGAAACCGACAGCCCGCCGTCGACTGCAACATCATGGCCCGGTAGTTGTGCACGTTGATCAAGTCCCAGCGCGGCACCGGCATACTTTCCAGGGATTTGAAAATGTCCTTGTCCAGCAGATATTTTCGCGATCCGTCAGGCTCGTTGAGGACGCGCTCGGGAATGAAAATTTGCGGAGTTTCCGCGCGGTGTTGCGGGCCTTCCCTGAGGGCGAGATTGAGATCCTCGATCCACAGGCCGGCTTCTCCCCAGACCAGGTAGTCCAATCCATCGTGGAGGATGTGGTCCGTTTCCGTTTGCGGATTGAGTATGGTGTCGCGGTAGGTAGAGGCCATGGGGCCGCCCAGTACCCAGGGGGTGTCCGTGCCCCTGGCCGGTCCGTCGAGGAGCTCGGCAA
This sequence comes from Candidatus Latescibacterota bacterium, assembly GCA_965208105.1. Taxonomy (GTDB): domain Bacteria; phylum Latescibacterota; class UBA2968; order UBA8231; family UBA8231. Next base: position 2,787,009 of record OZ242318.1, on the reverse strand, counting down.
GGGAGTTGCGCTGGATATTCATTCCTCCGGCAAAGACGGCATCCGCATTTTTGATTCTGTCGTGCAGGTCTCCCTCGCTCGGTGACTGCACATTGAGATCGATCAGGTCGAACTCCCACTCTTCTTCGGGCATCAGTGAGGCAAAGGTCAGCAATCCCAACGGCGGAAAGGCGGCTTTGCGGCCGATGTACTTCATGATGTACTTGAAGCTCCAGAAAGAATCGGCGGGAAACGCGGGGGCGATGAGAAGTCCTGACTTGGGGGCCATCGGTTATACCTCATGGGCGGCTTTGCCGGAAGGGGAAGAAAACTTTCGGTAAACGCAAAGAGTATATAAATTCGGTTATATCGCTGAGGGAGTCAAGTTTTATCTTGCCTCGATCCCTGCCTGTCCCGGGCAGGTCCGCATTTACGAGAGTTGATTTGAACGGGTCCCGTATTCCTCACCAAAAAAATTTGACTCCCCGAGACCAGGAGACCTGTCCCGATGGATGTTGTGCGGGAATCTGCCCCGCCGGTTCGGAGTAATCGCGTAGGCACCATCCCCATAATAGACACCGATGTCCATGAGGCCTTCAGCTCCATGCGCGATCTCCTGCCCTATCTGGACGATCCCTGGAGGCGGCTCATCGAAGAGAACATGTGGAGAGGTTTCGTTCAGCCTTTCGCCTACTGGGCCCCGGGCGGCGGCAACCGCGCCGACATCGAAGCCGGCGGCGGCGGTCCGGCCGCGGCCGACTATGGCCAGATGCAGGAGCTGCTGTTGGACAAGTACGGCATAGAGGTTGGCATCCTCACCGGATATTTCTACCCCGCCATGGCGCGCATGCAGTTCGAGTTCTTTTCGGCCCTGGCGGCCGCCTACAACGACTACCAGATCGAGCACTGGCTCAGCAGGGATGAACGATTCAGAGGTAGTGTGCACGTCGTACCCCAGGAGGCCGATCTAGCGGTGCGCGAAATCGACCGGGTGGGGTCTCACCCGCAGATGGTGCAGGTAATGCTGCCCATTGCCAAGATGGCCTACGGGGATCCCGCCTACCACCCCATTTTTGCGGCCGCTGCGCGTCATGGTTTGGCCATAGCCATGCACCATACGGTCTTCTCCAGGGGCGCTCTGGGGATGGGACGCTACTACATAGAGCGCCACATGCTCATTCCCCAGGGAACAATGGCGCAGATCATCAGCCTGGCCTGCAACGGTGTATTCGACAAATTTCCCGACCTGAGTTTCGTGTTCCTCGAAGCGGGCTTCACCTGGCTGCCCCACCTTTTGTGGCGCTTCGACCGCGAATACAAGTCCCTGCGCCAGGAGATCCCCTGGGTCAAGCGCAAGCCCAGCGAGCACATTCGCGAGCGCGTGCGCCTCTCCACCCAGCCCACCGAGGACCTCAGCGCCAGGCAGTGGATGCAGACTATCGACATGATCGGATCTGACGAGGTTATCGTGTTTTCGACCGACTATCCCCACTTTGACTTCGACTCGCCCGCGCATGCCCTCCCTTCCGGCCTGCCCGAAGATACCATGCGCAAGATCCTTTTCGAGAACGCGCGCAGGCTCTACAACCTTTGAGACTTCGCATGGACGGACCGGGCCGCGTGTTTCTCTGCAAAGAGGAGGAGATCGAGCCGGGGCGGATTTACCACTTTATGATTAGCAATAACCGGCCCCTGGCGCTGGTGCGGACCGCCGACGACAACTACTACGCACTCCACGGCCTGTGCCCGCACCATGGCGCTCCTCTCTGGAAAGGACAGTTGACATGGCTGGCCTGCAGCGAGAAAAGCGGCGACAATGGCGGCAGCCGGCCGGGCGAGATTCTGCGCTGTCCCTGGCATGGGTTCGAGTACGACCTGAAAACCGGCCGCTCGGTGGTCGAACCCGAAAAACTGCGGGTCAAGACCTATGAGATTGTGGTCGAAGAGGGCCGCGTGTTCGCCAAGGGGTGATCGACCCACTATGATCTCCCCCCGCCGAGGGCATTTTTTCACAATCTTCGCCCTGGCCCATGTGGCGGTGAGCCTCGCTTGCCCGCCCGGGGCAGTAGCCGGCAATCCGACGCCCGGGCTCCTCGGCGCCGATAGCTCCGGAACGGATAGTGGGGCTGCATCGCACTCGGTTCCCAAGGTCATTCTTTTTTTTGGAAACAGCCTTACGGCAGGTTACGGCGTGGAGCCCGAACAGGCCTTTCCGGCTCTGATCCAGCGCAGGATAGCCGCACTGAACTGGCCCTTCGAGGTGGTCAACGCTGGCTTGAGCGGGGAAACCTCCGCCGGAGGCCTGCGGCGAATCGGATGGGTACTGAAACAGAAGGTCGACCTGCTGGTCCTCGAACTGGGCGCAAACGATGGCCTCCGGGGCATCGCCCTGGAGACCACCAGGAAGAATCTCCAGGCCATTATCGACCGCACCCGCAGCAAGTACCCCGGGGTGGGAGTCGTCGTCGTCGGCATGCGGATACCTCCCAACCTGGGGCCTGAGTACGGGGAGGAGTTTCGCACCTTGTATCCGCAGCTGGCCGCACGCAACCAGGCAGCGTTGGTTCCGTTCTTACTGGAAGGGGTAGGTGGCGTCTCCGAGCTCAATCTGCCCGACGGCATTCATCCCAACCCTGCCGGCCACAAGATCGCCGCGGACAACGTCTGGAAGGTCCTGAAACCTCTCTTGACCGCTGAGGAAGGAAGGCCAGCTGGTCCCTGAACCTGGCAGCCCGTTGGAAAAAGTCCATCCGGGCTGCTAGGCCTCGGCGCGCAGTGCTTCCAGAGGGGGCCGGCGAAAGATATTTCCGCCGGCCAAGGTGCCGACCAGGGCGGTCGAGCCCATGACCAAAGCCAGCAGGACCAGCAGAGGCAACGGGGCTGGAGCAAAAGGGGCATCGAAAACGAAGTGGGACAGGGCCCAGTTGCCGGCCAGGGCGAGGACCAGGCCCGCCGCGGCGGCGAATCCTCCGAGGAGGAGGTATTCCACCAGCATTATCCGCCTGATCTGGCGCCGCGTCGCGCCTAGTGTTTGCAGCAGCACGCTTTCCTGGAGGCGCTGGTAGCGGCCGTTGACGATCACGGCAACCAGGACGATCAATCCTGTCGCCAGACTGAACGAGGCCATTAAGCGGATGATCCGGGATGCGCCGTCCAGGACCGCGTTCGCCGTATCGAGAATGAGCTTCAAGTCGATGATCGAAACATTGGGAAGGAGTTCCGCCGCTTCCCGCTGCAAGGCGGCGGCCTCCGCCTCGGAGTTGCTGCGGGTGACCATTACGTAGAACTGCGGGGCTTCTTCCAGCACCCCTGCGGGAAACAGCACCAGGAAGTTGGGGCTGATTCGCTGCCATTCGACCTTGCGCAGACTGCCGATGACGACGGGGATGGGAAGTCCCTGCACATCGAAGACAAGCTCGTCCCCCACCTCCACCTGCAGATCCAGCGCCACCCCTTCCTCCAGCGATACAAACACCGTATCCGAGGCCCCGGCCACACGCCCCCTCCACTCTCCCCCCACGAGAGTCTCGGTATCCACCAGCCGGTCTCTGTAGGTGGAACGGTACTCCCAGCGTAGCGCCCACCTGGAAAGGGTGGAGGAAGAGTCGTTGCGGATTTCTTCGACCCGCCTGCCGTTGATCTCCTCCAGGCGCATGGTGACGATGGGGACTTGCTGCATGAGTGGAAGGCCGAAATGGTCGAGCAGACCGGCGACTTGCCTTTTCTGGTCGGGCTGGATGTCGAAAAGCACCAGATTGGGCTGGTCTCCACCGCTGACGAAGGAGATGCGCTCCAGGAGGGAGGACCGGGCAAGATAGAATGTGGAAATCAGAAAGGTCACAAGACCCAGGACTACGATCAGCATTACCGTCTGGTTGTTCGGGCGGTGGAGGTTGGCCAGCCCCTGGCGCCAGACATAGCTCAAGGAAGAGGGCAAAAATCTCTTCGCCCCGCGGGCTGTGATCCTTCCCAGGAGAGCCAGCAAGGAAAAAGAGACGGCTATGGAGGCGGCAAAGCTCAGCCCGTGTATCCAGCTCCCGGTCTGGAGCAGGGCGAGCAGAACCACACCTGCGCCGAGGGCAAGGCAGACCAGCCAGCGCAGAGGGTCCCTGGACGGGGGCTCGCTTTCCTCGTAGGAAGAGCGCAGGGCCCGCAGCGGCGAGACCCTGCGCAGCGCCAGCAAAGGGAGCAAGGCAAAGAGAACAGACATCCCAAGACCGATGGCGACCCCCTGGACAATCGACAAGGCGGACGGCTTGAGCCCAATGTCGAGCGGAAGAAAATCCCCCAGAACACCGGGAAGCAGGAACAGCACCCCGGTCCCGATCAGGGAGCCACAAGCGGCACCAAGCAGCCCCATGGCGGCGGCCTGGACAAGGTAGACCGCCATGCTCCGCCAGGCACCGGCCCCAAGACAGCGCAGAATGGCGACAGTGTTTGCCTTCTGCTTCACATAGGTGTGTATGGAGCTGGCAATTCCCATACTGCCGAGGACCAGAGCGGTAAAGCCAGCCAGATTGAGAAAGTAGTAGAGGTTGGCCAGGGTGCGTCCGGTCCGGTCCCGGCGCCGGGCGGCCGTTTCGGCCGAAAGGTTGTGTTTGGTCAATTGCGGCTGCAGCTCCCGCGCCAGCTGGCCTGCGTCTACATCCTCTTCCAGCCTGAAATAGACGCGGTAGGTGACCTGGCTGCCGCGCTGGACCAGGCCGGTCCGGGGAAGGAAGCGCAAGGGTATGTAGACACGCGGAGCCACCAGTCCGATAGCCCCCACTTCGCCCGGTATCCTCTTCAGATTTCCGGCAATGCGAAACTTCAGTTTTCCCACCCTGACCGAGTCGCCGACCTGGGCTTCGAACTGCAGCATCATACTCTGGTCGACGAGGGCGTTCCGACCGCTTTGGAAGCTGGCGGCCGCTTGCCGCGGCACCGTCTCGAACTCTCCGTAGTAGGGGAAGGCTCCCTCCAGGGCACGGACGCGGGCAAGCCGGGTCCCTCCGCTTTTGGGGAAGTGGACCATGGATGAAAAATCGATCTGCCTGGACTGTGAGCCGCCGATCGAGTCGATAACCGCTTCCACTTCCGCCGGAAAGGGCCGCCTTCCCACGAGAGCCAGGTCGGCTCCGAGAAGGCTTCTGGCCTGCTCGTCTGCGGCCTCCTCCATATTGGCCTCCAGGTTTGCAGTCGCAACCAGGGCCCCCGTCCCGACTGCAATAGAGGAGGTGAACAGGAGCAGGCGTTTGCGATGGCTGCGGCTGTCGCGCCAGGCCATCCCGAGTACCCAGAGCAGGCCGATCCCGCTTCCTCTTCGCCCTGTTTTCAACCTATGGACTCCCATTCACCGGAGGGACCCCTCTTGCTCATTCCCGTCGAGCGCAGGACCTGCACGATCAACCTCCCTGGCCTGCCTGAAGGACATCTTCCTCGACCTTTCCCGCCCGGAGTCGAATGATGCGCCGGGTCCGGCGGGCAAGCTCGAGATTGTGGGTCACCAGAAGCAGTGTGGTTCCCGCCTCCTTGTTCAGGGAGAAGAGGAGGTCCTCCACCCGGCTGCTGGTAGCGGCATCCAGGTTGCCGGTGGGCTCGTCGACGAACAGTATCCGGGGCCGGTTGACGAAAGCACGGGCCAGGGCCACGCGCTGCTGTTCGCCTCCCGAGAGCTGTATCGGATAGTGGTGCAGGCGGTCCCCCAGACCGACCCTCTCCAGGAACTCAACCGCCATGCCGCGCGGATTCCCGTCTCCGCGCAGCTCGAGAGGGACCATCGCGTTTTCCAGGGCGCTCAGGGTGGGAATTAGCTGAAAGTTCTGAAAGACGAACCCGACCTGCCGGTTGCGAACTTCAGCGCGTTCATCTTCGCCGAGGGCGTTCAGGCAGGTGCCGCCGAGCACCACCGATCCCGAGGTGGCCTGATCGAGGCCGGCGCATAGGCCCAGGAGGGTGGTCTTGCCGCTGCCGGAGGGGCCGATTATTGCGCAGGTAGTGCCCTCCTCGACCGCAAAGCTCACCCCATTCAGAACGGTCAGAGAGAGCTCACCGCTGCGGTAAGTCTTCGATAGATTGTGCACGTCCAGGATTATCTCATTCATCGTTTCGGCCATGCATAGCTCCGAGCATGCCCAGCAGGCGGTCGGGATGTGAGGTATTCACCCCGTCCACGCCCAGGCGCAGGAGGCGCCGCATATCCTCGGTCTCGTCTACGGTCCAGACGCAGACCTTCATGTTGTGGGCGCGGGCCATGCTGATGAAGCGCCTGTCGACCACGTCCAGCCATCCCAGGTGCTCGGGGACCTGAAGGACCTGGGCTGCAGGCTGATAGGTCGCGTCCAGGAACAGGCGGCTCAGCACCCAGAACAACAGGGCTTCGCTTGCCGCGGCGGACGTGGCGACCTCCGGACAGGCCGCGCGGAAAACCTCCATGGCCTCGGCGCTGAAGGAACTCACCAGTACCCGGTCGCTCAGGTCATATGCGCGCACCAGGGAGCAAAGGGAAGCGGCGATGGAGGGCTCCTTCTGCTTGATCTCCATGCTCAGGCGCAACTGCGGGAATGACCTGAACACCTCTTCCAGCGCAGGCACGGTGATTCCCCGTCCGCGGAAAGGGAAACTTTCCCCCCGGTCCGCGGTCCACCTGCTGCCTGCGTCGAGGGTCTTCAGCTGGGCGAGGGTCAACTCCCCGACATCCCCTCTTCCATTGGTGGTGCGATCAACCCTGCTGTCGTGGATTGCCACCAGGACGCCGTCCGCGGTGCTGCGCACGTCCATGTCCAGCACGTCCGCTCCAAGCTCCGCGGCGCGCTCGAAGGCGAACAGGGTGTTTTCCGGCCACAGACCCTGGCCTCCCCGATGCGCCATGACCAATACCTCGTCCTCGGAGAAAAAAGGATGAGAAGGGAGGGGCTCGGAGCGGATGGCCAGGAAGGCGTAGACCGCCGCCGCGAGCACCACCAGCGATGCACACAGCCACCTGATTCCTATGCGCATCGCCGAAACCGTCCGGAAGTAGACCGGACTCTGCGCAGGCCGTACCCGATCAATGTTGCATCCACCACGATAGAAAAAACGCCTTTGCCGCCCGGTTCGACAAGCAGGACTGCGGATTCATCGCCCGCCTGCCGCGCCCGGGAGGGATCGGTCGCGCGGGAGTCTTGCCGTTTTGAGTGGGCTGAATGGTTTAGTAACTTAGGACAATCGCCAGACGCCAAAGGCAGGAATTGGTTCCCGGGGGAGCGGATGCCGCCAGGGAGAGCAGGAGGAGAAGCAAAGATGACCAATGGGCAGGTTCAGATCAGCGAATCCCAGAAGGAGCAGTACCGAACCGAAGGATTTTTCTTCCTCGAGAGTGTGATCTCCGACGATCACCTGCGGCTCCTGCGCGACGAGTGCAAGTACTTCATCGATTTGCTGGAGCGGGAAATGGGCCGGGAAGGCGCCGAGAAGCTCAACCTCAGCCACCGCAACAAGCGCTACTTCGTCTCGCGGCGCTACAAGGAGAGCAGGCGCCTGCACGAGTTTCTCTTCAGCGATCTGATGGCCGCCATCGCCCGGGCAATTCTCGGAGACGAGGTCTACCTGTTCTACGAGCAGTTCGTCGTAAAGGGCGCCGAAGTCGGCATGCCCTTCGCCTGGCATCAGGACTCGGGCTACCTGGGATACGACCACGAGCCTTACCTGAGCTGCTGGTGCGCCCTGGACGATATGAGCGAGGAGAACGGCACCGTCTACATCCTGCCGTATTCCCGGGCGGGAACGCGCCGGCGCCAGCCCCACGCTCCTGAAGAAGCCAGCGGCGACCTCGTGGGATACGAAGGCGATGATCCCGGAGTGGCGGCCGTCGTGCCGGCCGGCAGCATAGTGGTCTTTTCCAGCGTCAACTTCCACCGCAGCGGCACCAACACATCGGAGCGCATGCGCCGCGTCTACCTGGCGCAGTATTCGTCCTACCCCATCATGACCGAGGACGGCAGGGACCTCAGAGGATTTGCCGATCCCTTTCTGAAGAAGGGCGAGAAAGTGGATTTACCTGCGGACATCGGAGGAAGATAGGGGAACGGCAGGCAGCAAATGAAAGGTGGGATTGAGAGGGACTGATCGAAAAAAACGCCGTCAACGGTAGCTTCGCGTCAGGTGCCAGCCGTTGCCGTACTGACAGGGGTAGACCTTCAAGGCCACGTCCTGCTCCCGTTGCAGAATGTCTGCCCGCCGCCGCGCCTGTCCCTCGGTCCGGTAGGAGTCCTTGGCCCGGCCATCGGCGCCGATGCAGTGGGGACACTTCGTGCTGGGGGTCTGCCGGTCCGACGGAGACAGGTGCCAGAACCCACACTCGCCGCATTGGTAGGGAACGAGGTTCTGGCGGTAGTTCCTCCTGGCGTACTCAGCGCCTTCGAGCGCATCGGACCGCGAATCGTACTCGGCAAGGGGCCTGTTCGTCTTCTTTCCGTAGCAGGTTTCGCTTTTTCGATTCATTTCGCCGCCGGGCGGCTCCTCGCGGCAGGGGAGTTCGACCGGCTCAACCCCGGCGGCAGCCCCTCCTGCTCGCAGCGGGGCCTGGCCGGGGATTCGCATGGCCAGCACTGCCCCCCCACGTGTTCGTAGGTCTCGCCGCTCAACCAGCAGAACATCTCCGCCGCAGCGATGCCGCACCTGAATTGCTCGAAGTGGGGATGGTGGGACATGCCGGGCCAGGAGAAGCTGTAGTCGGGATCGACGATCCAGTCGCGGCGCGGGTCGGTGGTGCGCCAGTAGTTGTACTTGATGAGGTTGCGATAGCCGGAGGCGGTGCTCTTGCCTTTGCGGTGCCAGATGGAGTAGACGGTGACGAAGATGGATCCGGCCGGGGCGGCGGAGGACACCGCCACTTTGACGTTGCGAACGTGTCCCATGTAGTTGGATTTGCCGCGCATGAAGTGGGATCCGGGGATCAGCTCGGTGGGCCCGAGTTCGAGCGGGGTATCCTGGGGATAGTAGAAGACCTGCAGGTAGTCCAGCCGCGGCGTGTATATGGAGCCGCCGTCCCGGTGCCATCCCTGCGCCGGGGCCGGGCACTGGACCCGGTGGTTGCACATGTTGGTGGGGAGGGCGAAGTTCCTGCCGAGGAGACTGCGAACCGCCCCGGCAGCTTGTGGATTCTTGATGATACCCTCCACGAACCACTCCTCGTCCAGTATCTCCAGCGGTTGGTGCCCCGGGTGCCCGTCGATGAAGGCCATCATGCGGTCGTTGATCTCCTTCTCCACCACGCCTTCCAGCACCAGATACCCCTGACGGCAGAATTCGAGGACCTGCTCGTCGTTCAGGATGGGTTCGCAGTCGTAGGTCGGGCCGTACCTGGATGAGGTCAGGGCAGTTTTCGTCATATCGGCACCCACTTCTCGAGGATGAACTCACAGCCGAATCCGATGGTGGCGTTTTCCTGGAGAAGCAGGGCCATCTCCGGAAACTTGACCACGCGCCAGCCGTCCTGCATGGCCTCCATCACCGACTTGTAGGGCCACTCCCCGGCATCGGCCGGCCCCTCTATCACCTGGCCGTCCTCCACCATGGACATGCCGAGCACTTCGGAGTCGACGCCGGTTGTGCCGGTCTGCAGGTAGAGCAGTCGTTGCCGGGCACTGGAGCAGTCGCGGTTCAGGGCTTGCAGGTACTCCCGGAAGTCACTGTCGGTTAGGGTACCGGCGCGCAACTTCTCGCGCCATTTCTCGATCTGCTGTCTGAGCTCCATGGGAGCCTGCAAGTCAGGTGAAGGGAAGGTGCCGGCGGTTCGAAGGCCGGGACAACCGCCGGAAGCCGGTCCCGGGTTTCGGTTTGGGGCAGGGCAGGCACCCCGCAGTCGGGGCAGAAGGGCCCCCGACCAGCGAACGGGATGAATTAAAATTGCGCAAATGCAGGGAAGTTGCGCAAGTGCCCGCCATGGGGTTCCTCTCGAGCCTGCGGCCGCAGTCGGCGCACCGAATCGGGGAGAAGAAAATGGAGAGCGTCGCTGCAGGATAGACGGCGGGGACAGGCACTCAGCGGGCTTGCCCCTAACATTCAGCCACATCATATTCATCCCAACCGGGTCCTTTCGTCTACAACTCATTCCAACTGGAGTTTCCTGCCCATGCCCAGAACTACCGCGGCCCTCGGCATTTTGCTCATCCTCCTGGGGCTGGCTGCCTATTTCGGCACCGGGCGCAGCAGCGCGACCGCCCTCATTCCTGCATTCTTCGGCATTCCCCTTCTGGTGTTGGGGTTCCTGGGGCACAAGGACCATCTGCGCAAACATTCCATGCATGTCGCCGCCGTGCTCGCCCTGATCGGGTTTCTGGGCACGGCCTCGGGACTGTATGATGCCTTTGTCCTGCTTGGCGGCGGCGCCGTGGAGCGTCCCGCCGCCACCGTCGTCCAGGCCCTCATGGCCCTCTTGTGCGCCATCTTCATTGCCCTGAGCATCCGCTCCTTCGTCCTCGCCCGGCGCAGCCGATCCTGACAAATCCACCTGAGGCTTAATTGAATATCGACGAGTTGCTGGACGGCGTTGATTTAAATGAGTTGTTGACCAGGTACGACGAGGCTGCCGGCCAACTGCTCGAGGTGGCGGGCAAGGACGGACACTTCGAAGGCTGGGAGGGGGGGGCACTGGATTGGCCTGCCAGCAATCGAGACGGGTCCGTTCTCGATGCGGCGGAGCTCGGCAAACGCGCCGAGCTGATCGGGCATATCTACCAGGGAATCCCGGCGCGTCGCGACAGCCGGCTGCAGGAGGCCTACGCCGGCTACTCCCGCACCGTTTCCGCCTACCACGAGGCCAACCGCGGCTATCTGCAGGTTCGCGCCCAGTTTCTTGAACGGGGGGCAGGCTGCGAAGAGGATTTCTTGCAGTTGTACCAGAAGGTCTATCTCGACGCCCTGGGCCGGGAGGAACCCTACGCTCTCGATGCCGGCGAGGCCGCCCTCGTACAACTGCGGGTCGCCCGGGTCCCCTTGTCACACGCCCAGTCCGTAGCAGGGAAGATCCGCAGGGATCCGGAGGACGACGATCCCTGCTGGGATCAGGTCTATACCTGCTCCGGCGATGGACGTCCCCGCTCGGAGCCGCTGCGCCAAATCCTCAGCCGGCAGGCCGAACGCGTCGTGGACTTTCTCTCCGCCGGTGAACACCTCGCCATTCGCTACAATACTTTCAACAACTTCATCTGGTTCGGCATTTCTATCTGGAAGGCGGTCACCGAGATAGAGCTCCTTCTGGCCCAGCTGCGCGGCCGGATGCGCCGCCGCTGGCACGACACCCTGCTACGGTACCTGCGCCTGGACCAGGCAATGCTGCTCAAGTTCTTCCAGGCCCATCTTGAAGATCCCGCCCAGATCAGGCCCAAGGACTACTGGTACGGACAGGAGTACAGCTATCTGACCCGGGACATGATCGATTTGACCTTGAAGCTCATCGATCGCGCCAATGCGCTGCGCCGCCGCGCCCGGGGGATCGACGGCGACGAGGTGCAGTTGGTCGAAGTGCCTGCTCTTCTGCGTGGAGGGTTCAAAGGGCGGTTCGTGGAGTATCCGCACGTGGGCCGTAGCAGGCGGTTTTCTTCCTGGCAGCGGAGGCTCAGGCTGCTTCGCTGGGTCCAGCTGTTCCGCAGGACCGGCCAGCGCAAGACACAGCTGCACCGCGCCGGACTCGACAAGGAACGACGCCTGCAGGCAGCGTGGGAGAACAACACCGAGTGGGGCCTGCGAACCCTGGAAATTTTCGGCATCCAGGTGAAGACCCTCGTCGATCCTCTCTTCTCCTCCATTGCCGCGGAATTGGACCTGCGGGGGACGAAACGCAAAATCATCTTTCTTCCTACCCACCAGAGCCTCCTGGACCACCCGGTCATGTACCATGTCATGCAATCCCGGGAGATGTTGGCGGCCATGGGCTGGGAACAACCGGTTCCTTGCGTGTTTTTTTCCCGTTCCCGGCTGATGGACCCGACCAGCTTCAAGATTGGTTCAAGGCAGTTCTCCCTCATCGGCGTTCCTCCTGAAATGGCCGATCGCCTTCTTGAGGAGGTGGACGGCTATGTAATCGCGGACCGCTCCTCGGACGCCGGCAACCCCATCCAGCGCTTTGCGCGATTGCTGGATGAACGGCCGGGGGTGATCTACGGAGCCGGGACCACCTCCGCCTTTGAGCTCCAGTGCCTGCCCATGCAGCACGCCCTTTTCGCCTACCTGCCCCAGGATGTGGTAATCATCCCGATAGTTTTCCGCGGTATCCATTCGCTGTGGCCCAAATGCCCCCGGGGCAACAAGAACATCAATCCCGGTCTGGTCGAGGTCGTGGTCTGTCCTCCCATGCTGGCCGAGACCACCCTGCTGCCCAGGAAGCGGGCCCTGCGCACCCAGTTGGAGCCGGCCACCCTGTTCCAGGCGGTGCATATCGCCAATTTGCTGAACCCCGGGCCCGCGGGGTAAAGGCAATTGGACCATGCGCTGGCAATGTCCGGGCGGGGGGTCGGACTAGTGCCTGCTTGCGTAAGTAAGCGTACGAACGAGGGCGCAGAAGCGCCCGGCTCGCAAGGCGCCTGAGCGAGTCGTACCTGGAGTGTACGGCGAGGGAGGGCAACGCCGCGAGCCGGGATGCAGCGGCGGCCGAATTCACGCGGAATTGCGCAAGCAGGCACTAGACAACAGTCAAAACAGGGACAACTGTTCAGCCCGGTCCGGTCGGCTGGTAAACTCCACCTGCTCTTTTTTCAGCAGGTGGGAGGGGATCCGCTGCAGAAACGGCGAGGCCTCGGGCTGCAGGGTCCTGCCGTGGTGCTTTCGGCGGCGCGTCTTCAGCAGCACCACTTCCTCCCGGGCCCTGGTCATCCCCACGTAGAACAGCCGGCGCTCCTCTTCCAGATCCGCCTCCCTGTCCCGGAAGGGAATGAGGCCGTCCTCGACCCCGCAGATGAAGACTACGGGAAATTCCAGGCCTTTGGCCGCGTGCAGGGTCATCAGCTGCACCGCCTCGCCGCGGGCATCGGGTCCGCTGCTGCGCTCGTAGTCCGCCTCCAGCCCCAGCAGGACCGTGTCCAGCAACTGCTCCAGGGACGGGGCGTTTTCAGCGATTCGGATAAGCCGTTCCAGGTCGGCGTCATCATCGGGACCATACTCCTCCTGCCAGCGCCGCAGGAATGCCGCAGGGCTTCCGGATGCGGCAATCGGGCGAAAGCGCGCCGCGGCGGCTTCCAGCAGTCGTCGTTTTTTCTCCGCGGGACCCTGCAGATGGCGGAGCAGCTCCGAGGCTGAAACCACTCCCACCTGCCGGCGCAGTGCGGACAAAGCCGCCGCTCCGGGGTGAAAGGCCGGCCACTCCAGGGCGTGCAACAGGCGCAGTCCTGCCCGGGGCTGCAGGACATAGCGGCTGAAGGCCAAAGCGGCGCGCACGCTCTCGCCTTCGAGAAAGCTCTTTTGCCCGGCCAGCCGGTATGGCAGTCCCTCCTGAAGGAAGCACTCCTCCACCACCTCGGCCTGGCGTCCGGTGCGCAGGAGCACGCCGAAATCGCCGAAGCTGCGCGCCCGCGAGGCAGCCGCCTGCTGACGGTCGGACTGCACCATGTCGGCGCCGCCCACCATGCGGCCGATTTCGCGCACGACCGCAATGCCTTCGGCGACCTCGCTGGGGACGGAGATCAGGCGGAGCGGCATCCCTTCCCCGCGCCCGGGGACAGGCGCGGCGGGACGCCGGAGCAGGGCGGAGGCGGCTTTCACGATGGAGCCGGACGACGGTAGTTGCATTTCAGATGGATGCAGCGGGCTGCGGAAAAGTCGGCCTCCAACCGACCGAAGTAGCGGGGCTCGGCGCCTCTGAATCCGTATATGGCCTGGTCCGGATCGCCGATGACGAACAGGTTTTGACCCCTGCCGGCCAGAAGCTGTACCAGCCTGTACTGGACCGCGTTGACGTCCTGAAACTCGTCGACCAGAAGGTGGACGAACCGGTCCCGGACCGCCTCCAGAACCTGTTTGTCCGCCTCGAGCAATTCCAGGAGATCGAGTAGGATATCGTCGTAGTCCCGCGCCCGGTAGGCCCGCAATCGCTCCTGGTAGGCACTGTATGCGCGGCGCAATCGCGGGCTGCCGTCAGCCGGCAGCTCTCCCGCCGCCTTGGCCAGGGAGATGGCCTCCTGAGCCGCACGGGGACGCATCTTGAGACCTTCATCCTCGAGGACGGTGGCGAGAATGCGGCGCGCCTCCACGGTGTCCACAACGGTCTTCTCCTCTCCTTTTCCATGGGCGTTCAACAGATCCAGGGCAACCCTGTGAAAGGTTCCAACGCAAAGAGGGTCCAGGTCCTGGGCGGCGGGCAGCAGAGCCGCGAGGCGTTCCCGCATCTCGGCTGCGGCCCGCCTGGTAAAGGTGACGGCCAGGATCCGTGCCGGACTCACTCCTCTTACCCGGATCAAATGAGCGATGCGCCGGGTCAGGGTAAGGGTCTTCCCGGAGCCGGGGCCCGCAGCCACCACCAGAGGGCCCCACTCGGCCTCGACGGCGAGTTGCTGGCCGTGGTCGAGCTCATTTCTGCCCGGGGATACCGATACTGCTTCAGGACTCTGCCCGTCAACTTGAGCCTCCGGGCTTTTTTCTTCGCCTGGTTCCGCCGCGGAAGGCGCGGGAAGGTCGAACAGGAAGGTCTGGCCACTGAGCTGCCCGCGCTCATCGTCGCTGAAAATCCGGATAGTGCCGTACTCCCCGTCGTATCCGGGAAGAATCTCCAACTCCCCGGTTCGCATGCGGCGCACTCCCTCGGCCACCAGTGGTTCGTCACAGCGGGCAATCGCCTCGACCGGCCTCGAGCGCAGGATCTCCAGCTCCGGGCCCAGAGCCGCGAGGAGTTTTTCGTAGATGCCCCTTACCTTCTTGCTCTGGGGTCCCACACCCACCGCTGCGCCGATGACCTCGGCCAGGGGGATCAAATACTCACAAGCCCGGGCACCCTCGGGGCGGGCGCCTTCGGGGCGATCGGCCAACAGCTCGACCCGGTGCAGCACCCCCACGGTCAACCGGCGGCCGCAGCCGGGACAGATTCCTCCGGCGGCGAGGGTCTGGGCAGGTTTCCAGCGGACCGAGCAGTTGCGATGGCCGTCGTAGTGGTATTTTCCCTCTTCCGGGTAGAATTCCAGGGTGCCGGTGAAACGCTGGAGGTGGCGATATTTCAAGGCGGCGAGAATGGCCGGGTAGGAGAGCTCGGTGTCGAAGCAGGTGGCCTCGCGCCCCAGTTTTTGCGGGGAGTGGGCATCGGAGTTGGATACGATGGCAAAGGAATCCAGGGCCGACAGCCGCCAGTTCATGGGGGGATCGGAGGAAAGGCCGGTTTCCACGGCAATGATGTGAGGAAGCAGATCCTCGAAACACTCTTCCAGGCTGTCGAAGCCCGAGCTTGCCCCCAGGGCTGCGAAATGCGGAGTCCAGATGTGGGCGGGGATAAAGAGCAATCCGGGGCATACCTCGAGGCAGATCTCGAGCAGGTCGCGGCTGTCCAGCCCCAGAATGGGGCGTCCGTCGGCGTTGAGATTGCCGATGGCTCCGAGGCGGGCATTGAGCCTCTCCACATCCTCGAAGCCAGGCAGTATGACCACGTTGTGAACCTTCCGGGTGCGGCCGTTTTTCTTGTAGATCGAGCTGATTTCCACCGAGAGCATGAATCGCACTTCCCCGCGGCAGGAGCGGGGCAACCCGGCGTCGACGGACCTGCTCAGTTCCGGCTTGAGTCTGAAAAGCCCCTCCTCGGCCGGCTCCAGCTTTTCCCGCAGCTCGGCGAACCACGCGGGATGGGTGTAATCCCCGGTCCCTACCACGGTGATCCCCTTGAGCGCCGACCACTTGTGCAGGTTCTCCGGATTCAGGTCACGGCTGGTGGCCCGGGCATAGCGCGAGTGGAGATGCACGTCGATTGCGAAGCGCATGGAATCTCCGGTAGAAGAAGGGCGGGTACCTGCAGGAATTGCCGCGGCCGGGAGGAGGAGGCGTCTCCCCGGTTCGAGCCTCAGTATAGCATTTCGCCGCGGCAGGCACAACACGACCTCGGCCGGATTGCGGCATGCCTTTCACCACCGGGTGAGCTTGCCTGCCTGCCGCGGCCAGGGGGGCTCGAGCGAGTGCGCGAAAGCCGCCGGATTCGCCCATCCCGAGCCCTGCCGCAGGGCACAGAAAAAGGGCCTGCGGGATGAACTTCCCACAGGCCCTTCAATGAAAAAGTCGATTGTCCCGGCTATCCGGCGCAACCCTGGGGATTCTGGCTGCAGTCTACCGCTTCCACCCTGTAGCCGTCCTGCCAGATCTCCTGCCTGGTTTTGTTCCCGTGCTCATCCCACCAGGTCCAAACCCCCCGTTCAACCCCGTTCAGGTATGCTCTCTCATACTGCATGGTCCCATCTTCGCGGTACCAGGTCCAGGTTCCGTCCCACTTTCCGTCTCTGAAAAAGCCTTCTTCCTTCTTGTTGCCGTTCTCGTAATACCAGATCCACAGCCCATCCTCCAGGCCGCTTTTGTAGGCGCCCTCCCTTTCCTTGTTCCCATTTTCGTAGTAGTAAATAGTGGCCTCTCCCCGGTCCGAATAGGTCGACTCGCTGCGCGGGTTTCCATTGGGGTAATAGGTCGCATGGTGCAGGAGGCGCCCTTCCTCCCACACCTCCTCGCTGATCTTTTCAGTCCCGGAATCGGCAAAAAAGGTCCAGGTTCCATCTTTTTTCCCTTCCTTGAATGCCCCCTCTTCCTTCCTGTTCCCATTTTGCCAGAACGATTTGTAGTATCCGTGCTTGATAATATCCGCGCCTTCGCGGTAGAATTGGTATTGCTCGACAATTCGGCCCTCGACGTCCCTGACGTAATGTGTTTCCAGGGAAAGCACCCTGGGCTCCACCTCGGCCTGTCCGCCAGGTGGGTTGAGGTCGGTTGCAGAATCATTGCCTGCCGCGGCGCCCTCCGGCGAACCTGCCGGAGCTACTCCATTGTCCGCAGCGCAGCCGAGAAAGGCCAATCCGGCGCAAAAAATCAGCAGTCTTTTCCTCATGATGTTCTCCATTGGGACGTGGGCTCGACGCCATTTAGGGTAGCAAAAATTTGCCCGGGGTCAAGAAAAATGGGCATTCTGCCCAGGACCGGAGTCGATCCCTGGGGGGTCTACTGCTCGAATTGCGCCAGGGACTTGAGGTAGCGGGCGCTCCGGGCCGCGGCTTCCTGCGGACCTTTGAGACCGCCGAAGGCCTGGTGAACGGTCACGTAACCCGCATAGCCGATTTCCTCGAGGGCGGACATGATCGGGGGCAGGCTTATTCCTCCGTCCTCCCAGATTGGAATCTGGTCGAAGCGGATCTCCCCCTTGGACCAGGTGTTGATCGACACCTCGCCGTCGGGCTTGATCTGCTGGTTCTGCAGATAGACATTGAAGAGATACGGCTCGAAGCGCTTGATGACCTCAGCTCCATATTCCTCGCCGCACAACTCCAGGTTGGCGGGCTCGTAGATGATGCCGAAATTCTCCCTGCCAACCCGCTCCAGGACCAGCACAGAGTCCTCCACGCGCTCGAACAGACTGCCGGTGTGGCATTGGTGGGCCAGTCTCTTGCCGCGCTCCCCGGCCTCGTCCGCGGCGCGTTGGGCCCACCTGATGTCCGCCTCCTCTTTCATGCAGATTCGCAGCAAGTCCGCCCCCAGGGTATCGGCCAGGTCGAGATAAGGGGTGATGTTGCGCAGGGCCTGAGTGCCTTCCGGGGTATTTTCGGGTATGGGGAAATCTCCGGTCACCATGGAAACCGCGAGGCCGCGTTGGTCCAGTTGCCTGCGTTTCTCCTTCACCGTCTCAATCGGTGTGTGGGTGCCCACCTGGGAGGCCCGCATGCAGACGGCGTGGTAGTGTTCTGCCGCCGCCAGGTCGGCAAGTTCTTCAAGCGGAATGGAGGCTTCGCGCTTGGCGTTGAACTTCTCGGCCACCCGCACCGACAGCGATAGCTTCATGGTCATGGTCGTATCCTTCCTTCAGAATCGGAAGCGGCGGAAGCGCCGGAAGCGCCGCGGCTCTCAGGGCAACATTCTCCCTAAAATACCACTTGCCGGGTCCGCCTTCAACATGCTCCACGGTTGATCTGGCCTTACGGCGATTCTATGCTTTCATTATGAAACCCGGAGTGAAAGTGACGCGAAGATGCGGGTGTGCGGGAAGTTCCCTGGATCCTGGCGGCAAGGCCCCGGGCAACGGCGAGTTGGACAGGCATGGGAGTTGATGGAAACGGGCTCAGATGGAAGCTCTGATCAAATTTGACGAGGGACCGGGAAATCTCGAGCTGCGCAGTGCCGCCCGGCCGCAACCTGGACCCGATGAGGTCCTCCTCAGGGTCGGGGCTGTAGGCATCTGTGGGACCGACCTTCACATCCTCGCGGGAGAGTACCCCTCGTGCCGTCCCCCCGTTACCATCGGCCATGAACTGGCCGGCACCATCGTCGAATTGGGAAGCGATGCGGAGGGGTGGAACGTCGGCGACCGCGTCACCTCCCACCCATTTGCGTCTACCTGCGGCCAATGCTCCCACTGCCGGGTCGGCCAGTTCGGCCTGTGCACCGCCCGCCGATCCTATGGCAGCCACGTCAACGGCGCCTTCGCCCACTACATGGTGGCCAAAACCGCCAATCTCTACCGCCTTCCCGATCACCAGGATTTTGTCGCGGGATGCCTGACCGAGCCCCTGGCCTGCGTCGCCAAGGCGGCCTTCGACATCGGCGGCCTGCAGGCTGGCGAGAGCGTCGCCGTGCTGGGGCCGGGTGCAATCGGGTTGCTGTGTACCCAGGTGGCGATGGCCACCGGCGCCCGCGTGTTCCTGGTCGGCCTGAAAAGCGACGCTGCCCGCTTGAGTCTGGGCAGGGATCTGGGGGCCGAAGAGGTATTCGAGGCCGAGGCGCCCGACCTGTCTGCCCGCTTGAACGAGGTGCTGAAAGGGGATGGAGTGGATGTCGTCTTCGAGTGCTCGGGCGGCGCTGCGGCATTCGGCACCGGTCTGCAGCTGGCCAGGGCGGGCGGGCGAATGGTTCAGGTAGGTCTGTTCGGCAGGCCGGTCCAGGCGGACCTGGACCTGATCGTCTACAAGGACATGACGGTGCTGGGTTCCTTCACCTCGAGTCTCGAGTCCTGGCGACGCGCCCTGAGCCTGACCTCCAGTGGCCAGGTGGATACGGGCAAGCTCGTTTCCGACGTCTTCACCTTGACAGACTGGCAGAGGGCTTTTAGCTGTGCTTCGGAGCGCAGTGGACTGAAGGTGGTCGTCCGGCCGGAGGAAGGCGCCTGAGATGAAGAAGGCGGAATACGGCCGGAAGCGCGGGGTCGAGACTGCCCTCCGGCAATCCTGATCAGTGCGGGCTAATCGACTACGCGGGCTTGCAGAATAAAATCGAGGTCGGGGAAATTCTCGATGAGGTAGGCGTTCCCCCGGCTCTGGATCTGGCCCTGATCGGGATCCTGGCCGTACTGGCTGTTGATCGAATCCACCACATCCATCCCTTCGACCACCCTGCCGAAGGTTGCAAACCCCATGGCGTCCAGGCGAAAATTGTCCTTGTAGTTGATGAAGACCTGAGTGGTGCGACTGTGAGGCAGGCTTGACTTTGCAAAGGCAATCGTTCCACGTCCATTGCCGATTTTTACCGCATCGTCCTTTATTTTCGCGCCCTTCCACCTGGCTGCGATCCCGGGGTCGCCGTGGATGCCGAACTGCACGACGAAACCCGGGACTACCCGGAAAAAGCGCTGCCCGTCGTAGAACCCGTTCATTACGAGGTTGTAGAATCGATCCGCCCCGCGAGGTGCCGCGTCGCGCTCGACGGCGATCACAAAGTGCCCGGCGCTGGTCTCGAACCCAACCTTGAATCGGTCGGGTGCCTTCCGCTTCATCTTCGCGCTCTGCGGGTCGGCCAGAGCCTCCTCGTCCAGGCCTCCTCCCTGCTCGCCGGCACAGTTCGAGAGCGCAAATGCCGCAGCCAACAGCAATGCAAAACAGCGCGCCATCTGATACATCCCCCTTTTTTTATTCGTAGATTCACACCGAGATCTCGAGGTCCGACTACAGCGGGCGAGGTGGGGATCAACCTTGCAGCCCCCTCACCGCCTGCACCAGGGCCTCGGCCGTGATTCCGAAATGGGTCCAGGTCTCCATGTGGCCGGCCGACGGTGCTATGCGCGGATCGGTAATGCCCAGGTGCGACAGGGGCAATCCTTTGCCGAAGGCCGCGCTCGCCACCAGACCCGCGAAGCCGCGAACCCCGGTGTCAGGTGTGCCGATGAATCCGTCCTCCACCGTCACCACTCCCCCGGGATAGCGCTGGAGCAGCTCTTCCAGGCTCCCCGGGGGCAGGGGAAGGCCATTGACGATATGAACGTCCGTGGGCTCGCCCTGGCCGGCAAGGGACCTGGCGGCTTCGACGCCGAGAAAAGCCGGCGCCCCGAATGCGAGTATGGCTTGCCGGGACCCTTCAAAGCTGCGGCAGGCGGTCACCGGTTCCCACTCCGAGTTGGGGTCCCACAGTGCCCCGGAGCCGTCCTCTCTCTCCAGGATGGGAAGATTGTCCCTGGGAATGCCGATAATGTGGCCGCCGTAGTGGGCAGCCAGGTCGCGGACTGCCACGAAAGCCGCCCGGGCATCGGCGGGTGCGTAGAACCGGTGCAGATAGGGGAGGTATGTAATCCCCACGTTGATCCAGTCCAATCCCCAGCCGGAAAAGTGGTCGCGCCCGGTGCATGCTCCCACGTGGGAGAGGTGAAAGGTGACGTTCAGACCCTCGTTGATTCCGTTGAGATTGCGCTGGTAGCGCCACAGGTCGAAGCCTTCCCGCGCAATCCCTTCGAAGAAGGCGGCAAAAGTCGACACCACGTTCAGTTGGGGCTCAGGCGTGCTGGTGGCCAGGCCGTCGGCGATGAGGACTGCGGCCTGTTCCTCGATGCTCATCTCGAATTGTTGGCCGGCGGGTAGAAAGCTGCGCGCCTTGGCCAGCTTGGTCGACGGATCCAAGTCGCAGCTGACCACGAACACTTTGTCGGGGAAGGCCCTGGCCACGGCGGCGTATGCGGCCTCGGAGCCGGCCCGGGGGCTCTCCACTGCTCCCGCGGCGGGCAACTCCACCGACTGGAGGTGCTCCGTCGGGAGCACCAGGTTGGGGCTGCCCGGCGCGGGCCGCTTCCTTGTGACCACCGTTCTTCGCGGCTGCCGGCGCAGTTTGTCCAGGGCCCGTCTCTGCGCCGCCGATTCCTGGAGCATTGGATTGCCCAGGACCTCGGCCTCTTCGCGGTCCTTCATGTGGCCGTCGTGGTGGCCTTTCCCACCCGGCAGACCGTTGACCAGAAAGAGGCACTCCAGCATGGACTCCGGGTCCCTGTAGCTCATCAACGATCCCGGGACCCAGACTTCCGTATCGAGGGATGTGCCGTTCCGGGTGGCGAGGGTCTTCATCTGCGCGGCGATTCCGCAATCGGCGGCGAAGCTCTCGAGGGTGACCGGCTTGCCGCCGGCTGAGCGGAATCCCACCGGATAGATCAGGTTTGCACGGCCTTCCTGCGCCAGGCCGTAGCCATGCCGGTAGGCCTGGTAGAGAGCGGCGGCGTCGTGCAGTGTGGGAATTTCGAGAATTTCGATCCCCAGCGACGCAATGACCTCACGGGGATCCTTGTCCATGATGCTCCGGGTGCTGCCCGAAAGCTGAATGCCGTTGCGGTGCATCACGAATGTAGCCGGGGCGCCGTGAACGGCGGCACCGTTGAAGCCGTTGAGGGCCTGGCCGGAAATCCAGCCCGCGTCGCCGCAGTGAGTGAGCACCCAGGCGCCCTCGCCGCAGGCGGCTCGCTTGCCCAACGCCTGGCCGGCGGCCACGGGGATTATCACGCCCAGGCGTCCGCCGTTTAGCTGGGTGCCGCCCGGCACCCAGGAAACGTGGCCTGGCAGGTCCAGCCCCTGGCGGAACTTGCCGACGACCTCCCCGGGATCGATAAAACCCAGGGCGCTCAGCGCGGCATAGTAGCCGACGCTGGTGTGTGCGTGTTCGATGGTGTACTCGATGCGGTCGTAGTCGGTCACCGCCAGGGTGAGCAGCAACGCGGGAATCAGCTCGAGGCCGCCGCCGAGGTGGTCCACCTCGTTGATCCTGGCCAGTGCGGCCAGGGAGCGGATTGCGGTGCGGGCCGCCTCGATCTGCATGGATTCCAGGGCCTGAACCTGCTCATCCTCGAGCTTCTCCTGACTGCGTATATCGAGGTGCAGCGCCAGCACCTCGGAGGAGACCCTGTCATTCAGGTAGCGGGTGGCGGCCAGGAGAGAATCATTGCGTTCCCGTTGCCCGGCGAATTCTCTTTCCATGACCGTGCTCATGATCGGCTCCCTCGCCGATGGTGGGTGGAGTTGGCTATGATATTACAGGGGAAATTTTGTAGCAAGGCTATGGTTTTCCCCTCCCTGATGGACCGGCAAATGGCGGCTCAGTGCGAAATCACCTGGATACCGGGCAGCGGGAGGATCAGGCCACCGATGTCAACGAGAGCAAAATTGCCGGGGACGCGATGTGAAACCGCAGCACCCTTCCTCCAAAAAAATCGCGGGCGATAGTCGCTTGATGAATTCCATTCACCATGCCTCCACCTGGGGGAATCATACCCCCTGGTTGGAGGGCCCTGCGCCTTGTTGACATGAAAAGAGAACCGGCCTAATTAATAGGCCGGTATCTGTCCTGTACCCGAATGCCCTTTCGACAAAGTTAACAATTCGCCCAATCGAAGCCAACAAATTGGAGCCCGGCATGGAAGAGCTCCCGCCCACCCGCGAACAGGCTCTCGAGCTGCTCGAAAAATACAACGGGAACATCTCCCTGATCAATCACGCCAAAGCGGTCGAGGCGGTCATGCGCTACATGGCGCGCAAGCGCGGCGAGGACGAGGAAAAATGGGGAATCGTCGGCCTGGTTCACGATCTCGACTACGAAAGGTTCCCCGAGGTGCATTGCCACAAAACAGGGGAGATCCTGAGAGAGAACAACTGGCCCGGGGAGTACATCCGCGCCGTCCTTTCACATGGGTGGGAAATATGCACCGATGTCGAACCCCGGAGCGAGTTGGAGAAGACCCTCTACGCGGTCGACGAACTGGCGGGCCTGGTCACGGCCTGCGCCCTGGTGCGGCCTTCCAGGAGCGTCCGGGACCTGACCCTCAAGTCGGTGAAGAAGAAGTGGAAGCAGAAGAGTTTTGCCGCCGGCGCCGACCGGCAGGTCATTGCCAGGGGAGCCCGGATGCTGGGGGTCGGGCTCGACGAGCTCACCGAGGACGTGATCGCGGCCATGCGCGAGGTCGCCCCCGAGATCGGTCTGTAGAGTGGCCCGGCCCCGCATCGCCGCCGTGGCGACGATCTATCACTCAATGTCCCACGCCCAGCACATCGTCGACCGCTTCCTCGATGGCTATGGCTGGAACGGGCGCTATCATTATCCGCCCATGGACCTGGTATCCCTGTATGTGGACCAGGTGCGCGAGGACGACCTGAGCGCAGAGCGCGCCAGCCGCTTTCCCTCCATGAAGGTATTCCCCACGGTCGCCGAAGCCCTCACTCAGGGAGGCAGCGACCTGGCCGTCGACGGGATTCTGCTGATCGGCGAACACGGCGACTATCCAAAGAACGACAAGGGCCAGACCCTCTATCCGCGCTATGAACTCTTCGAGCAGATCGTCGCTGTTTTCCGTTCCAGCGGGCGCTCGGTGCCCGTGTTCAACGACAAGCACCTGTCGTGGAACTGGGACCGGGCAAGGCGCATGTACGATACCTCCCGCGAGATGGGCTTTGCCTTCATGGCCGGGTCGTCCCTGCCCGTCACCTGGCGCACGCCGTCCCTCGACCTTCCGTTCGGGGCCCGCCTGCGCGAGGCCCTGTGCATAGGCTACGGCGGCGTCGACTCCTATGATTTTCACGCCTTAGAGACCCTGCAGTGCATGGTCGAGCGCCGTTGCGGAGGAGAGAAGGGCGTCCGCTGGCTGCAGGCCTATCGCGGCGATGCGTTCTGGGAGGCGCACGCCCGGGGACTGTGGTCGCCAGGGTTGTTCGAGGCGGCGCTCTGCCGCAGCCATACCCTCACTCCCTCGCGGCCTGGATTCAACCATATCTTCCCTACGCTGGACGAGATGAAGGTCGTGGCCGCCGATCCCGTTGCCTACCACTACGAGCACCTGGATGGACTCGTTTCGACCATGATCCTGCTCAATGGACTGGTGCAGGACTTCAACTTCGCCGCATGGGTGGAGGGCCGCGACGAGCCTCTGTCCACGCAAATGTACCTGCCCATGCCTCCCGTGCGCACTACCCTGGCCAACTTTTTCTCACCCCAGGTGAACCATATCGAAAGGATGTTTCTCAGCGGACAGGCATCCTACCCGGTGGAGCGCACCTTGCTGACCACAGGCCTGGTCGAGGCAGGGGTGGAAAGTCTCTTCCGGGACCAGGCTCTCCAGCTTACGCCCCACCTGGAAATCCGCTACCGCCCTCCGGCGGCATCGACCTTCTGGAGGACCTGAGTGACGGCGGATTGCCTTCCCCGGCGGATAGCCGTCATCGCCACGGTCTACCGCTACCAATCTCACGCCCAGCACTTCATCGACCGGTTCCTGGTCGGCTACCCCCGCGCCGGGCGCTGGCACCGCCCCCCTGCCCGGATCGTCTCCCTTTACGTCGACCAGAAGCCGGCGGATGATCAGAGTGCGGACCGGGCGCGTGAGTTCGGCTTTGAGGTATATCCGACCATTGCCGGGGCTCTTCGCTGCGGCGGCGACCAACTGGCCGTGGACGCGGTGGTCATCATCGCCGAGCACGGAGATTACCCAAGGAACGAAAAGGGGCAGATTCTATACCCGCGCTACGAGTTCTTCATGGAGTGCGTCGAGGTTTTCGAGGCGGACGGCCGCAGTGTCCCCGTCTTCAACGACAAGCACCTCTCCTACAGCTTTGCCAAGGCCCGCGAGATGGTAGACAGCGCGAGGCGTCTGAATTTCCCCCTTCTCGCCGGCTCGTCGCTGCCGGTGACCTGGCGGCTGCCCGATATCGAACTGCCTCTGGCCTGTGAGGTGGAGGGCGCCCTCATGATTGGAGTAGGGCCCTCGGACCCCATGGATTACCACGCTCTCGAGGCGATGCAGTGCATGGTGGAGCGGCGCCTGGGCGGCGAGACCGGGGTGAGCGCCGTCCAGCTGATCGAGGGCGATGCAGTATGGGAGGAGGGAGCACGGGGCCGCTGGTCCGAAGAGCTTCTCGAAGCGGCCTTGTCGCGCAGCGACACCCCGCGGGGCCTCACCGAAACCGACGGCCGCGTCCAGAATCTGCTGGGTAGCGGCGAGTTGTTCCGGCTTGCAAAGAATTCGGCCACCTACCTCGTCGAATACAGCGACGGCCTCCGGGCCACCTTGCTCATGATCGACGGGGCCGTCAAGGACTACTGCTTCGCGGCTCGCCTCAAGGGCGTTTCGGGGCCTTTGTCGACCCAGTTCTTTCTCCCTCCCGGCCCCAACGTTTCTTTCTCGGCCTGCCTGGTGGCCCAGATCGAGGCCATGATCACTTCGGGCCGGGCGCCGTATCCCGCGGACCGCACCCTCCTCGTCAGTGGCATCCTGGAGAGTTGCCTGACCTCGCGCATGCAGAACCACCAGCGCCTGGAGACTCCTCATCTGCAGGTGAAGTACCAAGCCCCCGCCCAATCGCAGCATGCCCGCACCTGATACCGGCGATGGACCTTTCCCTTTCTTCCGGTGAAGTCCTGGCCCTGAGCTGTGCTTTCGTCTGGGCGCTCAACGGCCTGATCCTGCGCACCCAGTCCCACAAAATTTCCCCCGCGGCCATGAACATGACCCGTTGCGGGGTCGGCGGATGCTGCTTCTGGATCCTGCTTCCATTCGGAGACCCCCTCTCCAACCTCGGCCAGGTTGCCCTGCACGAATGGCTCCTGCTCGGCGGTTCCGTAGTCATCGGGGTGGTCATCGGCGACACCCTGTACCTGAGCGCCCTCAGGGAGGTCGGCGTGGCGCGAACCATGCCGCTGGTGGGCACCTATCCGCTGACCACCCTGTTCTTCGAATGGCTCCTGCTGCAGCAACCCGCCGGTTACAACCTGCTCCTGGGCACCTGCCTCGTGGTCGCAGGGGTGATACTCATCTCCACCAGTTGGGGAGGGCGGCCAGATTCAAGCGGCACCAGCCCGCGGCAGTTGAAGCTCGGCGTCTTTCTCGCCCTTTCGGCGGCTGTTCTTTGGGGCCTGAGCACCGTGCTCCTGAAGCCCGCCCTCACCCACATCAGCGCCGTCCACGCCAGTGCCGTCCGCATGCCGCTCGTCGCTCTGCTGCTCTTTCTGACCAAGGTGCTGCCCGACAAAGAGGAGAGGCTCCGCGGGATCGATCTGCGCACGTTTCTCGTCGTCGCCTTCAGCGGCATCCTGGGCATGTTCGTCGGTTCCCTGATGTACCTGGTCGCCCTCAAGGACGCAAGCGCCGGCAAGGTCGTGACTCTGACCTCATTCTCACCGGTTTTTGCGGTGATTATGGCGGCGATTTTCCTGCAGGAAAAGCTGAATACCCGGATCGTTTTGGGTATGGGCCTGTGCACGGGAGGCGTGGTGCTGGTGGTGTAGCCGTGCCCGGGTCCCTGGGCTCAGGAGCCGGGCCGCAGGACCGATGGGACCGCCCGGACACCGGTCTTCACAGGTGAAGCGGCATCGGGCGGCCTGGATTGGAGGAAGCGGTCATCCTGTGGTTCTGCCGGAAACGCCGGGATGATGCAGCGATCCCTCCTGGCGGCGACAATTCCAGTACCACATGGCCACCGCCCCGAAAAGGAGGAGGGCGGCCATGCTGCGGAACATGGAGGCGAAGTCGAGCCAGTGGACCAGCCCTCCTCCCAGGATGGGCCCGGCTACCTTGCCGATGTTCTTGAAGGTGCCGATCAATCCCATGCCTGCGCCGATGTGCTCCGCCTCGATCTGCTCGGACACCAGTGCCACCGTGGACGGGAAGACCAGAGCCTGTGCCCCGCCGACGAGCACCGCCAGTGACAGAAGGCCGATGGGGCCATGGGTCATGGAGAGCAGGGACAGGGGCAGTCCCATGGCAATCATGCCCAGGATGACGGCCTCCAAATAGCCCATGCGGTCGCCGAGGCGCCCTCCAAGGGGCCGCAGTACAAGGTGCGCGGCTTCCTGGACCGAGAAAAATACTCCCACCAGGGCGACGCTGACTCCCAGGGAAAGGGCGTACAGGGGGAGGAAAGCCCTGACAGCATAGAGGGCCAAAAACACGGTCAGCTCCAGGCTTCCCGAGAGCCAGACCGAAGGGGTGCGGATGCCCGCTCCAAGCGCCGCTGAAATGTGGCGGCGGACGGGGAGGCGGCTGCTCCCGTTGCGGACACCCGTTTCGGAAAGCAGGAATACGGGGACGAAGGCAAGGCAGCTCAGGAGCCCGATGAGGGTGAAGACATCGACCGGGTCCAGTGTCAGCAGGAGCCACCCGGCCGCCGCAGGTCCGACTATATAGCTGCCGTTGCGCGCCATTCCGAACCACCCCAGGCGCTCGGCCCGGCGCTGCATGGCCTGCTCGGCCACGAAAGCCAGCGTCACCGGGCCGTAGATGGCCGTGGCCAGGCCGTGGACGATGCGTACGCAGAACAGTTGCTCCGGGGTGTGGACGAGGTGGTAGAAAAAGGGCATGCCCGCGAAAAAAAGGGTGCCGGCCACCAGCCACCAGCGCCGGCCCCAGCGGTCGGAAAGAAGGCCGATCAACGGCTTCAACACCATTCCGGTCAGGGTAGATACCGAGACAATGAAGCCCAGGAATGCGGAGTTGGCGCCCAGTGAGGCCGCAAAGATGGGCAGGAGAGGGGTCTTGCCCATCTGGTAGGCAGAGCGCACGATGAAGTCCGTCAGGGTGATCTTGACGAGGTTGAGGGAGCGCTGCATCTCGGCTCTAGTGTTGCGTCCTGGAAATTCCTTGCATTAGTTCGCGGCGCCGAATTTTTGAAATTCTAGAGAGAATGGACGCTTTCAGCGCCCTCCAATTATTGAAGTTATTTGCAGGACACTAAGTCGCGATGGGCGGCACGCCGGCTTTGCTCACCAGCTCGTTGAAGGCAGCTACGTCCACCTCGATCAGGTTCTGCAGCTGGTCGATCTGCGCATCGATCTGGACGGAGAGATGGTCGAAGACCTGGCAGGCCTGTTGCGTAGGCGCCTCGTCCGCGCTGGCAAGCACGCCAAGCAGCGAGACCAGTTTGGCGTTCAGGCGCACCGGCAGGCGCAGGAAGTCCTGGCGCGATTCCACCTCGGTCTGTATCAGTTCCACTTCGATGGCCTTGAGCTTTTCCCGCAGGACCTTCGCGGTGTCGCAGATGGCGCTGCGGTCCGTGCTCGCCATGCCATCCATCTCGCCAGCCCGTCGCCTCCACTCATCCAACTGGCGCTCGATGCGGCGCAGCTGGTTGATGCGCCGGTGCGTTTCCCCGATCTTCTCACAGATCCTGCTCCACAACTCGAACTGGGCCTGCAGATCCTCCTGACTGGCTCCCACCCGTGGATCCTTGTAGATCTCGAAGGACTGGTTCCACGTCCGATCTCCCACCTTCAATTCAACCTGGTAGGTACCTGGGGCCGCCAGGGGGCCGGTAGTAGCATCCTCCGTGGTGAGGTCCCCGGGAACCTTCTCCGCATCGGGATAGTGCATGTCCCAAACGAAGCGATTCAGGCCGGGTTCGGCCGCTGCGTAACGCTCGCTCCCGTCCTTTTTCTCATCGCCCGCAGCGCTGGAGAAGGTCCTGATCTCCCTTCCCCGATCGTCGAGAATCCTCAGGGAGAGGGGCTCGGTGGGTGTTTCCTTGAGAAGGTAGTAGATAATTGTGCCGGGCGGAGGATTCTCCCCGCCATCCAGACACTTGCGGATGGGTTCGCCTTCCGGCGTCTTGGTCTGGTAGAAGGTTGCTGCCGTGCCCAGGGCCGGCATGTAGGTCTTGTTGGGCCAGTCGAAGGTGACCGCTTCCCACTGCTGCCACAGGCGGCAGGTGGGACGCGGCGCGAAGAGATGGGCCGGGGCCCGGGCGGCGTCCTCGGACAGCTGCCGCAAAGGGGTCGGATCGTCCAGAATCCAGAAGGAGCGGCCGTGGGTGGCGGCCACCAGGTCCCCTTCCTTGACCTTGATGTCGTAGACCGGCACTACCGGCAAGTTGGTCTGCAGCCGCTGCCAGCTCCGGCCATGATCGATAGAGAAGCAGATTCCGGTTTCCGTGCCCACGTAGAGCAGGCCGGGCCGCACCGGGTCTTCGCGCACGACGCGGCTGATCTCGCCCGCAGGGAAGGCGGCGCTGATGTCCTGCCAGGTCCGGCCGTAATCTTCGGTGCGGAACAGGTAGGCCCGGTACTCGTCCAGCTTGTAGCGGGTCGCGGCCACCCAGGCCGTTCCCGGCGCATGCGGCGAAGCCTCGATGACGCTGACGAGGGTCCACTCGGGCAGGTCGGGTGGGGTCACGTTCTCCCAGGTCCGGGCTCCATCGCGGGAGATGTGGACCAGACCGTCGTCGCTCCCCGCCCAGAAGGTACCCTGCTCCAGGGGCGACTCTACGAAGGTATAGATCGTGGCGTAGTGCTCGGCGGCGCTGCAGTCCTTGGTGAGGGGGCCTCCCGAGGCCTCCAGCTTGCCATCCGTATTGTCGTTTCGGGTAAGGTCGGGGCTGATCACCTCCCAGCTGGCGCCCTCATCGGTGGAGCGGAAGACCACGTTGCAGGCGGTATAGAGCACGTTTGAGTCGTGCGGGGAAAAGACGATGGGAAAGGTCCAGTTGAAGCGGTACTTGAGGTCCTTCACTCCCCAGCCGACGTAGGCATCGGGCCACACCGTGACCAGCCGCAGCTGGCGGGTGCGGTGGTCATAGCGCTGCAGTGCCCCTCCACCTCCAGGCGAGCTGCCCACGGCGCCGATGTAGGTAATGTTCGGATCCTCGGGATGCACGGCCATGAAACCGCTTTCGCCGGTGCCTACGGCGCGGCACTCGGTCCAGGGGATGACTCCGTAGTGCGTGGCGCTCGGCACGGCGATACTGGAATTGTCCTGCTGGGTCGCGTAGACCCGGTAGGGGAAGCGGTTGTCGGTATCCAGCCGGTAGAACTGGGAGGTGAGCTGGTTGTAGATGGTGGACCAGCTCTTGCCTCCGTTGAAGGAAACACATGCGCCGCCGTCGTTGCCCTCGACCATGTGGCGGGGGTCGCTGGGGTCGATCCACAAATCGTGGTTGTCCCCGTGAGGGGTTGAGATCTCCTCGAAGTGAACGCCGCCGTCGGTGGATTTCCACATTTTGTAGTCGAGGACGTAGACCGTGTCGGCGTCCTGAGGGTCGGCGAAGACGTGGCAGTAATACCACGGCCGGTGAAACAGGTCGCGGTTGTCCGTGGTCCGTTCCCAGGTGTCGCCTCCGTCGTCCGAACGGTAAAGGCCGGCCTCCTCCGCCTCTACCAGGGCCCAGACGCGGCCGCTCCGCGCGGGAGAAATGGATACTCCCGACTTGCCCTTGATGCCGGCTGGCAGGCCGGGAAAGTCGCTGATCTCGGTCCAGTTGTCGCCCCCGTCGGTCGACCTGAAGAGCCCGCTGTCCGGACCGCCGCTGGAGAGGGTCCAGAAGGTTCGGTAGGCCTCCCATACGGAGGCAAAGAGGGTGCGGGGATTGCCGGGATCCATGGCAAGGTCAACGGCTCCGGCCTTCTCGCTGCGGAAGAGCACTTTTCCCCAGGTGATTCCCCCGTCCCTTGTGCGAAATACGCCGCGTTCCTCGTTGGGGCCGAAGGCGTGGCCCAGAGCCGCCACGTAGACCAGGTCCGGATCATCGGGGTGGATCCGGATCTTGCCGATGTGCCGGGTTTCCCTGAGGCCCGCATGGCTCCATGTCTTGCCGCCGTCGGTGGACTTGTAGATTCCGTCGCCGTAGGAGACGTCGGTGCGGATCGTCGTCTCTCCGGTGCCGGCGTAGATGATGTTGGGGTCGGACTGGGACACCGCGATGGCGCCGACGGCCGCGGAGCTGAAGAATCCGTCCGAAATATTCTCCCAGTAGGTGCCGCCGTCGGTGCTTTTCCACACGCCTCCGGCGCAGGCCCCGAAGTAGCAGACCATGGGCTCGGTGGGGTGGCCTGCAACGGCCACTACGCGCCCGCCGCGCGGCGGTCCGATGCAACGCCATTTGAGGGCCTGCAACAAATTCTGGTCCAGTTGTGTGTTCATGGTTCGCTTCCTTGCTCCTTATGAGGGTTTGCGTCTGCCAGTATTTTTCGGTGCTGCAGCATGTGCAGCAGCACGTAGACCGCGGCGGCGGCGGTGAGGTGCTTCAAGGTGTGGCCGCTGGCCAGGCCGGCCAGGTTGTAGATCGGTGCGTCCAGCAGCTCGAAAACCTTGGCCAACCCGTAGAGAAAAAGAGCCACGGCGAAGCCTGGGGCGCGGCTGTAGCGGGGCGGAAACAGGACCAGGGTCATCGCCAGGGCAAGAAGAGAGTAGTATTGAACAAGAATATAGGGCCGAAGATCGCCCCTTCCCAGAAGTTCCGTCCAGTGCCAGTATGCCACGCTCCCCATGCCCAGAAGCGCCAGCGGAGCCAGCAGCCAGGGCCCTGCCCGCAGGCTGACGCGCTCCGTCAGGACGGCCGCCAGCAATGCCGTGAAGGCCAGGGCCATGGGCAGCCGGTCCCACACCAGCCGCCCGCTGTCGGGTGCCAGGTGGTAAAAAGCCGATCCCGCACCCGTCAGCAGAACGCCGAGAAAGAAGGCGGCATAGGGCAGGCGCTCCCGGTGGCCGGCCAGGGCCTTGCGTGCGTTGCAAACAAACAGCAGTCCCATTCCCCCCACAAGTGCGAAGGGGATGTTCGAGAGCACGTCCAGGGCATTTGCGATGCCTGCCAGCCGGCGCTGGTCGGCAAAGTTGTGATAGGATGGATCCTGGGGAATGGGCGGCAAAAGGAAAACAGCTCCGGCCGCCGCGGCACTGATCGCCGCCATCAATGCGACCCGGAAGGCCGGCGTCGTGCGCGCAATCACCCAACTTTGCATATAGGACGCCACTCGTCTTCAGTTCTCAAAAAACGGCAGGATAAAGTAAGTATGGCCCGCTTCCAATACCAGAGTGCGCGGACAGGTTGTAGTTTATTTAGATTTCAAAACTTGGCTTTCAATAGATGGAGTGGTCCTCCACGCGAGGAAAGGAGGTTGGAATGATCCATGCCCTGGGAGAGCGCAAGGTGGAAATCCGCGGCGACGATTACTTCGTCGCCGCCAACGCCACCCTCGTAGGCTCCATAGTCCTTCACGACGAGGTGGGCGTCTGGTTCAACGCGGTTATCCGAGGCGACAACGATCTCATCACCATCGGCCCCGGCACCAACATTCAGGACGGCGCCGTGCTGCACACCGACGAGGGCATTCCTCTCGACGTCGGCCGCGGGGTCACCGTGGGCCACATGGCCATGCTGCACGGCTGCACAATCGGCGACCACAGCCTGATCGGAATCAAGTCGGTGATTCTCAACAATGCCAGGATCGGGCGCAACTGCCTCGTGGGGGCCAATACTCTCATCACCGAAGGCAAGGAGATTCCCGATGGATCCCTGGTTTTAGGCAGCCCCGGCCAGGTCAAGCGCCGGCTCACCGAGGAGGAGATCGCCGGCCTAAGGGAATCCGCCGACCACTACGTGCGGAACTTCAAGCGCTACAAGGAGCAGCTGGGGGAACCAGAATGATCAGGGGGGAGCCCTGTAGGGCTCCTTGAGGTACTCGCGGGCCTGCTCGTGACAATTGCTGAAATCGGGCAGTCCCAGCACCCGTTCATAGCGCTCCACCGCCCTGCCGCGCTCACCCTGGACATCGTGGATCTTGCCCAGCATGAGGTTCGCCAGGACCATGAATCGGCGGGTGCGCTTGCCGTCGGCTTCAGGCCCCAGGCTGTCCGCAGCCGCCAGCGCGGTTTTAGCCTCCTCCAGGCGGCGCCAGTACAGGGCCGACCTCCCCACGTAGTAGAGCGCCTCCACGTGCCCGCGCCGGTGATAGCCCGCGCGGCCCTCCAGACTGCGGCGGATGGCTTCCTCGTAGAGGGCGGTCCCCCTGTTCCACTGTCCCACGTCGATCAAGGTCCGGGCAAGGTAGCGGTGGAACAGCGCGTTGTCGGGATAGCGCCGGTAGAGCTGCTCGAGGTATTTGAGCGCCGCGTGCTTGTCCTTTTCGAAAATGCGGTAGATCTGGGCGAGAAAGTAAATGGCCTCCGTGCGCGAGTAGCGGCCTTCCCGCGCCACTTGCTGCAGCTGTCGCAGGCCCGTTTTGCGGTCGCCGTCGGGCAGCAGCCACATGATCGGGCGAACCACCGGGTACTCCCGCGGTACGACCTCGGCGAAGTAGTTGTAGATTCCCTGGCCGAAGAGGATGTCCTTGTTCGCAGGCTCCAGCTTGCGGCTGGTTTCGAGCAGCGGCAGGGATTTCAATCCGTCGCCCGCCGCGCGCAAGTACTGGTTCCGGTCTCCGCGCAGACGTCCGCGAAAGCCGATGGCTCCCGCCTTGAAGAGCACGGCATCGAAGTCCATCGGATCCTGCTCCAGGCGGCGGTCGCAAACCTCGATGCAGCGCTCGAGCAGGGAGTAGAAGGCCTTGTCGTGATCGCGGCTTTCCAGGTCGATGAGAACCCGCCACCAGGTGACCATGGCGAGGAAGAAGTGGCCCAGGGGGTTTGCCTGGTCGGCGGCGATTATTCCCTCGAAATAGCGGTCTGCCTCCTCGAATTTGAGACTGTAGATCAGATCGATGCCCTGCTGGATCCGCGCGTCATAGGTCCTGAGGGTGTAGACCTCCTGCGCGGCGGAGTCCTCCCGCGCCCACAAGGCACCGGGAGCAAGGACGAAAAGCATGGGGAAAAGGGATTTTTTGAGATTGAGTCGCATGGCGTTGTTGGGGCAGAGGGAAAAGGTTATAATCGACAGAATTGCAGAAAATTTCAACGAGGAACCTGCACTTGCGCCACGACATCGCGATCATCGGAGGTGGGTCCGCCGGCTACGCTGCAGCGCGCACCGCCCGCGACGCCGGAGCGAATGTCGCCATCGTCGATCCCGGCCCCCTGGGCGGACTCTGCATCCTGCGCGGCTGCATGCCCAGCAAGGCCATCCTGCGCTCTTCGGAGGTCATGGCCCTGATGCTGCGGGCACCCGAGTTCGGCCTTCTTCCGGTGCAGCCGCAGGCGGACCTGGCCGCGATCATCGCCCGCAAGGACCGCCTGGTCGAGGACTTCGCCGCACACCGCATCGCCCAACTGCGGGACCCCGGCTTCACCCTCTACGAAGAAAGCGCGTCCTTTCTGTCCCCGCACCGGATCCGGGTGGGGAAGGAGGTTCTCCGGGCTGACAGCACAGTCATATGCACCGGCTCCGTGTCTTCCCGGGTCTCCATTGCCGGTCTCGACGAGGCCGGCTATATCACCAGCGACGAGGCCCTGGACCTGCGGCGGCAACCCGAGTCCCTGCTCGTTCTCGGCGGCGGTCCGGTGGCGGTGGAACTGGCCCAGTTCTTTGCGCGCATCGGCACCCGCGTCACGCTTCTGCAGCGCAGTGGCCACATTCTCTCCAAGGGGGACGAAGATCTAGCCAGGCCGGTGGAAGAGCGCTTTCGCGCCGAGGGCATGAAAGTCTACACCGGGACCAGGCTGCACCGCTTCACTGCTGAAAACGGGCTCGTGACCGCCCACTTTTCCCACCAGGGCGAGGAGAGGACCGCCGCCGCCAGCCAGGTTCTGCAAGCCCTGGGCCGTCGGCCCAACATCGATGCTCTGGGCCTCCAGGCGGCCGGAGTGGAGACCCGGCGCGGTCGCATCCTGGTCGATCCGGAAATGCGCACCAGCCAGTCCCACATCTTCGCCGCCGGCGATGTCAACGGACTTCACGAAATCGTCCACATCGCCATCCAGCAGGGCGAGGTCGCCGCCTACAACGCGGTCCATCCCGAGGGCCCCGCCCGTCGCGTCGACGACCGCCTCAATATCTCGGTGATCTTCACCGATCCAGCGGTTGCCAGCGTCGGTCTCGGCGAAAAGCAGTGCCGGGAGAGCGGAATTCCCTACCTGGTGGCCTCTTATCCCTTCGACGACCACGGCAAGTCCATGTGCCTGGGTGAAACCCACGGCCACGTCAAACTGCTTTGCCGGCCGCGCGGCGGCGAAGTGCTCGGCGCCCATGTCGTCGGTCCCCAGGCTGCGGAGCTGATTCACGAACTGGTCGCCCTCCTCTACTTCCGCGGCACGGTCGAGGATCTTGCCCGCATGCCCCACTACCACCCGACCCTCGCCGAAATCCTCACCTATCCGGCAGAAGAGCTGGCGGCGCAACTGGAATGAAGCATAGCAGTAGCCGCTTCGATCCTGTGCCAGGCACTCACACCCCGTAGCGCCCCACGGCCTGTCCCCAGACCGACTCCCTAGTAACGCCCTTTATGTGCTCCATCCGCTCCGCATCGTGCGTTTTCCCAGGCCAAACGGATGTGACCCTCGCCAATGAAATGCGTGCCAAGTGTGCTGGACCTCGGGAAAGTCGTGCTATCCAAACTACTTCAAAGAATTACGTAAAGCATACGCCTTGGGGATTTTGATTGCGACTGTTTGCGCTACCAGGTACCTTTTTGTCACATAAGTAACTCGCGATGGCATATATGCGAACCAATAGTTCGCATATTAAAAGTAGTTATGCGAACTGGCGGATGGCACGGAAGGTAACCTTCAAGATCAACAGAGGTTGGAACAGGTATGAAGAAGATCAACATAGAGGAAATTGAAAAGAGGAGACTCGAGTCTCCCAAGAGTCGCTATTGCAAAATCGAGAGGAGCTTGAGCAAGGCTATTGGTGACCTGGAAGCAAAGAGGCCCTTCGAAGTAGACAACTACATTGTCCCACCTGGGAAGAAGGCTTTCACCTATCATGCGCACGGGACACAGTGGGAGTTTTATCTCGTGATCAGGGGATCAGCCACGATGCGATTCGCGGAAGGGACACTCGATCTCGCAGCTGGCGACGCAGTTCAATGTCAACCTGGCGTTGCGCACCAGCTGACAAACGTCGGCGACAGCGACTTCGAGTATCTGGTAATATCAAACAATCCTGAGTTCGACACGTGTTATTATCCAGACAGCGATAAGGTTTCGCTGAGTGGTACATTGGCGGTTGATAAGGGACCTTTGAGTGAAGAACGTGAGGGTCTGACAGTGTGGACACAGGTCAAAGAAGGTCTGACGGGAAACTACTGGAGTGGTGAGGAATAGACGTCGCACGCCAGTATCGCATAACACGTCCGTGCCCGGCTTCGGGCATGCGCCCTTCGCGCAACCGCGTTCGCGGTTCGGGCACGGCGAGAACGTTGTGCGACATGAAATCTTAGGACAAGCTTCAAGTCCAAGGGGACTCCTACAATTTGCCGCAGAAATTCAACTACGACCTTTCCTATAGTGACCTTGACGTTCTCAGTCGTGTTCTAAGCGAGTACGGGCTGGGCGACACAAATAAGAGGGTGACTCAGCTAGTTGTATGGGGCAACCGTCTCGTCGTAGAGTTCTCAACGGCGCAAGGTAGGTTCTTCCTCAAGGAATGGCCTCAGTTCGTCGAATCCGCGGAAGAGCGCAATTTCTGTCTGGACCTTCAGGAATCTTGTCGTGGGGAATTTTCGCCAACTCCGAAGATTCACCAGACAACAGATGGTCAGCGCGTTTGTCGGCACGCCGATCGCCATTTCACGCTGTTCGACTATGTCGGACGCGGATATTCGCCTCAGCTAGTGCGCTGTTAAAGAGTGGGCATTGAATTTTGTATTTTGGCGAGCTTGGCATCGTCCTGGTTTCGATTTCTCCATACGAGGTATTCCTGCATGCGCTGGCCGATGTCTCGATGGTCCCTTGGGTCGCTGTTCTTGATGACGAAGTAGTGGGCGGCGGTCAGATGGCATTCGAGACGGTTCATCCAGGAGGCGTTGGTAGCGGTGAAGACGAGGGAGACTCGATGCTGCCGACACCATTGCCGAATCTTTGGGGTCGCGTGCGTCGACAAATTGTCCAGAACGAGGTAGATGCGTTGGGCCTTGCGGTAGCGGTGCCGGATGGCCTTGAGGAAAGTGAGCACCTCCGAGGCGTGCTTCTTTCGCTTGTGATGCATCCACAGGACGTCCTCGTGGACGTTGTAGGCGCCGAAGAAATAGCTGACCCCGGCGTGCCGGGTGTAGGTGGCTCGGTGCCGCACCGGGTGCTTCTGCGGCGCCCAGGAGGAGCCGGCATGGGGCTTGATCTGCACGGGCCCCATTTCGTCGAAGCAGACTACGACCGAGTCCTTCGGCGCACGCCGGTAGAGGCGGTCGATGCGTTTTTTTTCGAGGAGAAATCCGGATCCTTCGACTCCTTCCAGGTGCGGGTACGTTGGTAGGTGACCTTATGCCGGTCCAAGACCTTGGCGATGGTCACGTGCGAGACCTTGGGGATCATCTTGCGCCCGACCAGACAGTCGGTCAGCTTGCGCAGCGACCACTGGTTGAAGGGTTGGCCGAAAGCCCGAGGGGGCATCTTGGCGATCTCCACCACCACGGACTCGTCTTCGGGCGTCAGCGCTGGGGTGCGCCCCGGGTGGGCTCGCGTGCGAAGCGACGCCAGCCCTTCCTCGTTGTATCGTCGGACCAGGGAGCGGATGTATTCCTCGTGCAGATGCAGCGTCGCCGACAGCTCCTGGACCCGCATACCCTGGGCACTGAGGGAGATCAATTGCCCTCGTCGCATCTGTACGGCATTGCGTGGCCGCTTCAGCCATCGGCCCAGTTCTTTCGATTCGGCAGCATCCGGTGTTCGAGCATGGAGGCACATGGCAGGACCCTCCCAGAAAAATGGACATATGTCCCCATGATACCAACATGTACGAAAAAGTACAAGCCTGAATCCTTAACAGAGCACTAGCGGCAGCACAAGTGAGCAGCTGCGCGAAGAGCCTGGGTGCACTTCACCGAATTACGAAAACCTTGCAAATTGGCGGAAAACGATGGAAGAATGATCCATTTGAGTTGTCCGCCACCCGGCTAGAGGAAGCTCAAGGGCAAATCGGGTCCGATCTTCTAGAAACAATCAACATGCTCGAAGAACATCTGAAAATCGCTTGGCGAGAGATGAGTCGGCTACGGTGGGAGGGTCTATCTTCTGAGCCTATTCACGGCGATTACTGCCATTTCAATTGCCGCTTTGCTGGCGACATCGTCGCAAGCATTGTTGACTGGGACCATGCCCGATTGGCGCCGCGAACTCTTGATCTTGCACATTTTCTTGGAGTCGCGTGCGGTTGGCCAGTCCCAATTGACCACTATGAAGATTTTCGGTGGTCCGCAACAAGAGTCCCTGAACTGCAGTACTTGGAAAATTTGTTGCGATGCTACGCAACAGGAGGTGGTCGGCTATGCTCGCAAGAATGCGAGCTTCTGCCCTGGACGGTCGTCGCGCTTTGGCCCCAGCAGGTGGTGCGTTTCTACCTCCACGACGAGGGTTTCGAACGTTCACGTGCCGTCGTCGATTTCAGCGAGTTCTTCATCGAAAATTCCAGTCAGATCTTTCGGATAGCGAAAAACGCAGTTGCGTGAGAGATGGTTTCACGTCGCACAACAGCACGGTGTTGCGCTGCGGCGCAATCGCGCCTTGGCCTTCGGCAACCCGCTTCGCGGGTTCACAAACCGTGAAACGTTAAACGACATGCAAGACATGACTATAAGGGACTGTGAATGAAACGCTGGGTTTTTGTCGGTTATCTAGTCCTGCCCAGTATCATCCATGCAGATCATGATCTGGATATCTACGCATTCGACGATCTTTTCATTTTCGACACCTTCGCCGGTCCCGAACCTGTTAGAAGACAGTTCAACGTCGTGATCCTCAATGACTCTACGGACCTGCATGTCGCTGGCAGCGTAAAAACGGAGATCGGCTTCAACGTAGACGGCTATGCTCATTACGGACATTACTTGATAGTCTTTATGATGGACCAAATCACTATTTACGATCTGCGAAATCCGCGCAGACCCAAAATCGCCCGTTGGTATCACCTTGCCGATCGAGGTCGCCTGTCTGGACACAGCGGCATACGACGAGATGCGGATGGCTTCACTTTTAAGTCACTGCGATCTGCAGCAAGACTGGTCCTGGCACCAGACGTGAAAGATTGGACCGTAGTCGAGCTTGCTGCGCAACCCAATTTCACAAGGGAGAGTCTTACCACAGCTCCTTTTCCTTGGCATAGACCTCATGAAGCCTTCCTCGTCAAAGAAACAGGTCGGTACAGGTTCCAAGTGGAATGGGATAGAGGACAGTGTGAAGATCCACACCGGGATCACGTCAAGTTGCTCCGAAAACGAAGCAAGAGCACCAATGGTGTCGTTTCCTCTTTGATCCTCGGCGAACATGGGATTTCTTGCGGGGAGTGAGTAGCACGTCGTTTAACAGCACGTTTTGCGCTGCGGCGCTGGTCGCGCCTTGGCCTTCGGCAACCCGCTGTGCGGGTTCGCAAACCGGCGAAACGTTAGCGGAAATGCTGCTCGCTAAGAGTACGGGCGACCGTCCTGGTCGCCCATGGCACACGAGATATTGTCGACCATGAACCCTGCCACGAAGTGGCGCTTTGATCTTGCTAAGAAGATTGCCTACGCCTACTCGAACAACCCCAAGACAGAAGTTGTGATGGTTGCTGGTTCCGTTGGTAGAGGTACCGCAGACGAGTTTTCAGATATTGAGATTGACGTGTACTACTCTGCGGCACCTACCGAGGAAGAGCGAGTGAGTTCTGTCCGGAGCTGTGGCGCGGAGCTCAAGTGCCTGGATGAGGACGATATTGAGTGGGAAGAGCAGATGGAGTTCTCGGGGTTTCCCGCACATACAAGCACGTTCCTGGTCTCAACAATGGAGGACTTTCTGGATCGGGTGATCAACCGTTGCGACCCAGACGAGGACGCACAGCTGAGGTTGTATTCCGTCCAACATTCTGTCCCAGTTGCAGGGCAAAGCTTGGCTTTCGATTGGAAGTCACGGGCAGACGCATACCCTGATGGACTCACTCTGGTCATGCTGGAACGAAACTTGGACTTTGGGCGGCTATTCAGCAACGTGGATATGCTGCTTGCAAGAGGTGATATCCTCGGACTCTACGACGCGATTGTAGATGCTGAGAAGCGCTTGGTCCGCGCGATGTTGGGCCTCAACCGGATTTACTTGCCGGTCCCGGAACCCATCAAGAGGCTGGACGAAATCGTCGATGAGATGGATCTGAAACCTCCTGATTTCGCTCATCGGCTAAAGCGAATCCTTCTGGATGCACCGGATCAAGGTCTCAAGGCGCTGGAGGAACTCATACTGGAAGTAGACAGCTTGGCCGCCCTGCACAGAGAAGAATGGACTGGGAGTATTGGTATTACCAAGAGAGGATTGGCACGTACCAGAAGGCGGTGGTAGGAACCACCGAATTAGCGGTGTTGTGGCCTGCCATCCCGGCAGGCCACTTCGGAGCAGCCATCCGCTAACACGTCCGTGCCCGGCTTCGGGCGTTCGCCCTCCGCGCAACCGCATTCGCGGTTCGGGCACGGCGAGAACGTTATACGACAGCCTTTTGAGAAGACGAACTTCAACATATGAGTCGTCTTACCCTGGTAAAGCATTCGCTGCCTCAGATTGAATCTGCAGTTCCTGCTCGTGAGTGGCAACTTTCACCCGAGGGGAGAGATCGTGCTCAGTCGCTTGCGAAAAGATTGTCACAATGCGACCCAGATGTAGTTGTCACTAGTCCCGAGCCAAAGGCCACCCAAACTGGGGAGATCATAGCCTCCTTTCTCGAAGTGCCGCTTCACGAGGTCGACGGGTTACATGAGCACGACCGTCGGGGCGTTGATTTTCTGGAGAAATCGACCTTCGATCGATCGCCGATCTCTTCTCGCGGCCGACTGAGCTGGTTCTAGGCAACGAGACCGCGGACGCTGCTCACACTAGATTTTCCCAGGCCATTGAGGAAGTACTACGCAAATTCGCACAAAGGAACGTGGTGGCGGTTGCCCATGGAACCGTGATTTCACTTTTCGTGAGCCGAATTTCAGACTTGGATCCCTTCGCGCTATGGAAGCGATTGGGTTTACCATCGTGGATTGTATTGACACATCCAGATTTCGCTGTGACCGACATTGTCGAGGGTCTTGGTGAAGATGCCGTCGTATAACACAGCAATTCACGCTGCGCGCCATTCGGCGCTTGGCCTTCGGCAACACGCTACGCGGGTTCGGCAACCGGTAAACCGTTAGGCGGCATAGGGGTTCGAAGGGTCATTTAATTTATCGTCGTAGCGGGCAGACGCCCAGTATTGGAGCAACTGATGGATCCGAAGGTGGTCAGACATTACGAGACTGTCAAAGACGAGGCGACTCGCCTGGCCGAGGGAACTTCCCGTGTGGAGTTCGAAAGGACGAAGGAAGTTCTGCTGAGATATTTACCGCCTCCACCGGCTCAAATCCTGGACGTCGGAGGAGGGCCAGGTGCTTACTCCTTTTGGCTGGCAGAAGAATCGTACAAAGTCCATCTGATTGACATTGTGCCCCTCCACGTGGAGCAGGCCAAGACCCGGGAAGGCGGACCACTTCTTGCCAGCATCAGCCAGGGAGACGCCAGAGAGCTTGACTTCGAGTCTGAATCGATGGATGTAGTGCTCCTGCTTGGACCGCTGTATCACCTTCCAGATCGATCGGATCGGATCCAGGCGCTCAAGGAAGCTCGCCGAGTCCTAAAGAAGGGTGGCTTGGTTTGTTGTGCTGCCATTTCACGGTTCGCATCCCTTCTCGACGGATTGAAACGGGGTTTTTTATCTGATCCAGAGTTTCGTGAAATTGTGGAAAGAGACTTGAGAGATGGAAAACACCTTAATCCGAAGGAAGACCCCCATTATTTCACGACAGCATACTTCCACAGGCCAGAGGAACTACAAGAGGAAATCGAAGAAGCGGGATTTAATCATTTGAGAACCGTCGGGCTAGAAGGGCCAGCGTGGCTCTTGGGGGATTTCGACGAGCGTTGGTTAGACCCAGAACGGCAAGAGATCATTCTGGAAGCCCTCCGCTTGATAGAAGAAGAGTCAGTACTTCTGGGCGTGAGCCTGCATCTCCTGACAGTGGGCAAGAACAAGTGAAGAACTGATGCTATGTGGCCGCCCGCGTCTGGTTGGAGACCTCGAACCCCTACGACCGCATAACAGGCCGTCTGCGGCTCGGGGCGTTCGCCCCTTCGCCCAACTTGCCTTCGGCAAGTTCGCAAACCGGCCAAACGTTATAGGAAAGCCAAATTTTGGACATATGCGATCTTTTAAAACCTCCTGACTGAGGGGATCTCATGGCCGCAACTACATACGATTGCACGCAAACCATTCAGGTCGAGGATGGGCTGTGCATCAGGCCCTATTCCAAGACTGATGTTGCCAAGTTATATAACCTGATCGAAAATGAGAAAGATGACTTATTTTGGATTCATTCGATCAACACGATGGAAAACATTGCGGACCTCCATGCGGAGATTGATCGTGTGAACGAAGCCCTGAAGGCCTCCACCCGGCTCGGAGGGGCGGTCGAACTAGGAGGGAAAGTCGCTGGAACATGTCGGATTTCTGGAATCAAAGTCGGAGATACTGGGGACCTTGGCTACTGGCTCTTTAAATCCTACAGAGGAAAGGGGATCATAACCAAGTGCTGCAAGTCACTACTTGATATTGCATTTACGGAGCTACGTTTGGGCACAGTGACGGTCTGCGCTGCGACTGTCAACCAGGCAAGTCGGGCAACACCTGAACGTCTTGGATTCAGGCTGGCCGAAATCAGGGAGAAGTGCCTACTCCGGTCTGATAAGTGGTGGGAGGGCGCGATCTATGTTATGGACAGATCGAACTGGGAAATCCAGATTAGGGGTTAGGCTTAATCCTCTGAGAATTACTTCGGCGCATCAGCTGGCATTTCCTATAACACGTCCATGCCCGGCTTCGGGCTATGCCCTTCGCGCAACCGCATTCGCGGTTCGGGCACGGCGAGAACGTTGCCCGCAATGCGTTCTGTGGAAATCGAAACATTCCTGAGATTCCGAACGAGCCACTAGATGACAGTAATCGACGATTCCTGGTATCGAAGACCCGCCGGAATCCCTGAGCGCCAGACGAGCGGAGGGGTTGTCGTCCGCATCGACGAAGGTGATGTGCTTGTTGCGTTAGCACGCGAGAAGTCCATCGAGGAGTTCGTCCTACCCAAAGGCGGTGTGGAGTCAGGAGAGGACGTTGTCGACGCCGCGATCCGCGAGATTCATGAGGAAACCGGCTTGGATGAGGTTAGGCTCCTGGGCAGGCTAGACGTCCTTGAGCGGCTTTCCTACAATCGAGACTTATGGTTGATCATTCACTATTTCCTCTTTTTAACTGAACAGATCGACGGCATTCCAACGGATAGCGAATGGCACACTGGTATGTGGTGGCACCCGATTCAGAATCTGCCAGCTTTTCTCTGGCCTGAGCAGCGGGATCTCATACTTCGGAATCAGCAGACAATTACTAATCAAGCTCTTGCTCATTCAAGGCCATGAACCGGACCTTGGTAGGAGAGCCTATCCGCACAGCGGGTGACAGCACGTTTCGCGCTGCGGCGGCCTTCGCCGTCTTGGCCTTCGGCAACCTGGCTTCTGTCACTCGCTTTGCAGGGCAAAGCTCGCGCCAGCCCTTCGGGACGCGCCAGGTTCGCAAACCGGCACAACGTTAACGGCCATTGCATGGGGAGAAAACAATCTTATTGCTTCCTCCTCTCACTTCACTACGCTGATAAGCAGGAGGCAAAGCCGTGCCGAAAAGTCAGACAGGCGGCCTGCCACTAGCAGGCAAGATCGCCGTAGTGACCGGGGCCAGTCGAGGCGTTGGCAAAGGAGTGGCCTTGGCCTTGGGGGAAGCCGGAGCCACCGTCTATATCACCGGTCGCACCATGAAATCAGGCGACCAGACCGTTCCTGTGGAAGGGTCTCTGACCGCCACGGCCCGTGAAGTATCGCGTTTGGGAGGAAAGGGGATTCCCTGCCGGTGCGACCACCGAAAAGACGATCAGGTGAAGGCCGTATTCAAACGGATTGAGGACGAGCAAGGTCATATAGACATCCTCGTGAACAACGTTTGGTCGGGGTATGAGAATGCCCACAGAGACGTGTACTACTCAGGTCCATTCTGGGAGCACCCTATCGAACAATGGGATGCCACGCACGATGTAGGACTTCGCTCACATTACGTCGCCAGTACCTATGCCGCACCGCTCATGATACATACAGGTAGTGGATTGATCGTCAATATTTCCAATTATAGTTCACAAGAAGGCCCGGGCGACGTCTACTATCTCGCTTCAAAGTTGGCAACAGATAAATTGGCGATTGAGATGGCAGTTACGTTTAAGGAGTATGGTGTAGCATGCGTTTCGCTTTGGCCTGGCTATGTGCGAACCGAGGGTGTGATGAAGTACATCTTTAAAGAAAAGTT
This sequence comes from Candidatus Latescibacterota bacterium, assembly GCA_965208105.1. Taxonomy (GTDB): domain Bacteria; phylum Latescibacterota; class UBA2968; order UBA8231; family UBA8231. Next base: position 2,742,451 of record OZ242318.1, on the reverse strand, counting down.
GCTGTTTACAGAGTCGCCACAGTACACGGGGCGAGCGATACGTGCATTGGCAGCTGATCCCGAGATCCTGAACAAAACCGGACAGATCTTGATTGTTGGTGAATTAGCCAAGGAATACGGTTTTGTAGACATAGATGGATCTCGTCCCAAACCATTCCACCAAACGGAATTGGGACGTGGTAGTCATACAGCTCGATCCACTGCAATCCGCCGAGCTATGTCGATGGACCTTAGCAACGGCAGTTAACACGTCCATGCCCGGCTTCGGCGCTGACGCGCCTTCGCGCAGCCGCATTCGCGGTTCGGGCACGGCGAAAAAATTATGTGACATGAGTTGAGAATACTTCCTGTCTAGACCGCCGATGACGAAGCCATTTATTATCTCGGTTAACTCTGTCTCTGGTGGTGGCAAAACGGCTCTGTCGATTGCCCTCCACGATGAATTGCCGGACTCGGTTCTCTTTCAGTTTGATGAGTTCGACGAATCCAACGTGTATCCAGACGATTTTTACGAGTGGGGCCGACGTGGTGGTGACGTCGAAGAGTTCGACTGTCCTGGCATGCACGCAGCAGTTGTCGCTGAGGTGCAAAGAGGAATTGCGAAACAGATTGTTCTGGATTTTCCATTCGGCCGCGGTCACACTCGTTTCCGTGATCTCATTGATTTAGCGGTATTTGTCGACACGCCTCTTGACGTCGCTATGGCTCGGCGCATCTTGCGGGACTACGGTTCCAGCAGCAGCCAATCCGCCAACGAGAAACTGAGGAAACTGCGTGACGACATGTCGAACTATTTGGAGCGAGCTCGGTATCCGTACTTGGATACCTACCGAGACAAGGCCAACAGCGATCTCATTTTGGATGGGTGGTGTAGCTTGGAGGAGCTCATGGCCCAAGTACTTGCAGCATTGAAATCGCGAAAAGTGTTGTCCCACGTCACATAACACGTCCGTGCCCGGCCTTCGCGCAACCGCTTCGCGGTTCGAGGCCACGGAAAACGTTATCGGCAATGGATATGGATAGAGGACCATAGCATATGACCACTACCAACTCTGAGCCCACAAAACTCGAGGCTGTGCTTGACCTGGGTACGGTCGATCTGTCACAAGGCGAATCGGCTATCCAACGAGTTCTTGCCCAAGGTATTTCATTTACCTCTTTGGCCGAGGAGGCTAGCAGGAATCCTGATCATCTTCTCTGTCTCTACGATCTTGCTCTGGTCGTCCATGTGAAACCTGATTGGACCTTAGAAGAATACCTGGAACGATTTGATGATTGGAACACCATTTTCATAGCAAAAAGTGAGAGTAACTATGTTGGATACAGCTACATGATCAAATCACAGGGGATTTCATGCGAAATCTGTCAGTGCATGACCGGGGTACGACCCCAAAATAGGCGGCAAGGTATCGCCACTACGTTGAAGTGGAAGGGTATAAGCTACGCGCTCTCACAGGGTTATAGGTTTATACGTACTGGCTTTAGTTCGAAGAATTGTGCGTCCCAATCCATGAACCTTAAGATGGGCTTTCGTCTCATTGAAGACGCCGAATCTAAGTAGTGCCATCGCTGCGGTCCACATGTCACAGTGGCCAAGAGGTATCAACCATGTACTCAGATATCCACAACCGATAACACAGCAATTCACCCTGCGCGCCATTCGGCACTTGGCCTTCGGCAAGTCGCATCCGCGACCTCGTGAATTGTGAGACGTTATACGAAACCGTGGCCTACTACCCCCTCGATGATCATAGACTGATGAGGTGGCCAGAAGGAGTACACAATGACTGAAAGATTGATCGACAAGCCCGTGAGGATCTTCCTGGATGAACTGTCAAGTTCCGCACCAACTCCAGGTGGGGGCAGCGTGGCTGCTCTATCAGGAGCTCTGGGCGCTGCCCTGATCAGCATGGTCTGCAATCTGACCACCGGTAAGAAGCAGTACGCCGGTGTCCAAGAGGACATCGCAGGCCTGCTGGAGCAGTCGGAAGAACTACGCCGTCTGCTCACAGATCTGCTGGAGGCCGACATCCATGCCTATACCCAAGTCTCCCAAGCGATGAAGATGCCAGGCGAAACCAATGAGCAGAAGGCAGCCCGTGCTGCGGCGATGGAGGAAGCCCTAAAGGCTGCTGCTGACGTTCCAATGCAGGTAGCTGAGGCATGCATCCGGGTGATGGACTTGTGTCGTCCCGCGGCCGAGAAGGGCAACACGAACGTAGTCAGCGACGCTGGGGTAGCCGTGTTGATGGCCGAGATTGGGCTGCGCAGTGCTGCTCTTAATGTTCTCATCAACCTGAGCTGGATCAACGACGAAGCTTTCGTCAAGGAGAATCAGACCAAGCTGGACGCTTTGCTGGAAAGCAAACCAGCTCTGAGCGACGAGGTTTACGAGTTCGTGGTAAGCAAACTGTAGGGCTGCCAAAACGTTTACAGAGATTAACCTGAGAGGGGGGAAGGAGAGGGTTAAGATGGCTGCAAAGATCCTGGATGGCCGCAAGCTGGCAAAATCAATGCGTAGGGAGATCGAAGCGGAGGTTTCCGCCTTCGCAGAGCAGCACGGAGATAAGCCAACGCTGGCGGTCTTGCGTGCCGGGGAGGATCGGGCCTCGGTCAGCTATGCCCTCGGTCAGCTATGCCAATGTTCTGGGGAAGTCTTTTGGCAATCAAGGATTGGGTTTCCAACTCCACGCCTTACCAGATACTTCTACCCAAGATGACATTGTGACCGTGGTTGCCAAGTTAAACACCGACCCGGCCGTACATGGCATTTTGATTCAAGAGCCCCTGCCCAAGGGAATCGACGAGGCAGCTGTCAAAGATGCGTTGTCTCCAGGCAAGGACGTAGACGGTGTGCATCCAGAGAACACTGGAGGACTGGCCCAAGTGGCGCCTGTGGGTCGGCCACCTATGGTCGGACCATTTATTGTACCGGCCACGCCCGCCGGAGGGTTAGAGATCCTTAAGCGGTACGATGTGGAACTCCAAGGTAAGCTGGTGGTAGTTGTAGGTCGCTCGAACATCGTGGGCAAGCCGATGGCTCTTCTGCTTTTAAGAGAAAACGCCACAGTGACAATATGCCATTCACGTACTGAGGACCTGGCTACGGTGTGCAGCACGGCCGATATCCTGTGTGCGGCCGTAGGTCAAGCCAGGATGATCAAGGGTGGGTGGATCAAGTCTGGCGCAGTGGTGATCGATTTCGGTGTCAATTTCGTGGACGGTCAGATGTGCGGCGATGTGGACTTCGATGAGGCTGTGCAGGTTGCAGGCATGATCACTCCCGTACCTGGAGGCACTGGCCCAATGACCAACGTCATGTTGATGAAAAACATCATCTCTGCAGTGCGTCAGCAGATAGGATAAAAGGTGCCCGCTGAATGGCTCATTTGGCAAGAATCTCTATGGAAGTCTTCTTGTTTTGATAGAGGCAGCGCCCTTACTGTTTGGGCAGAACCTTCCCTCCCCCGGCCACGGCAACGTGTAACACGCCGCTTGTGCTCCGTGCCTGCGGCACTCCGGACCAAACTGCCTCCGCTTCGCTCCGGCAGCTTCACAAGCGGCGGGAACGTTACTTGAAATGCCGAAAACATGGAGGTTGACGTGGACGTAAAGGCAACATTGAGAAGGCTTAAGGAGAATTCTGAGGATGGGGTGGTAGCATGGGCAAGCACCATAAACGAGCGCAAGGACGAAGCGTTGGCTACATTACGCGAAGAAGGAGTGAAAGTCGAATCCTGGTTCTTGCTGACGTTAAATGACGAGGTATATCTCCTCTCGTACATGCGGTCCGAAGACCTGCAGCGCGCCCGCCATGTGGTCAAGCAGTCAAAGCATGAGATTGATGCCTTTCATCAACAGTTCAAGAAGGATACCTGGGTGCGTGGATCGACGACAGAGTTGGAACTCCTTGTAGATCTCGCCGTAGATGAAGACAATTGATTGAATTGGTTGAGCATATCATGTAACACATCGGGGTTGCGCTGCGGCGCCGATCGCGCCTTGGCCTTCAGCAACCGCTTGGCGGTTGGCAAATCGGCAAGACGTTATGAGCCATGCCATGTGCTTCCTTTCTTGACTGCCATGTTTGTTGTTGCTAGGTTCGTGGCAGTTGTTCGAAGGTGAGCCGCCACTCCGGCGGGAAGAGCTGTGCCCGCTTCACTCGAAGTACGAAAAATCTCCTTTTCTCCCTGAAAAGCGGTCCTGAAATTTCCGCCGGGAAGCGGCTGCCGCTTCGAAGTCCAGGCCAAAATGTACGGGCGAAACACCTTCATCCTGTTCTTCCTGCTGCTTCCCGGTGCGGCCCGGTCGAGCCTGTCCCTCAACGAGATCATGGCTTCGAACGTGACCGCTCACGCCGGCCCCCGCGGCCAATACGAGGATTGGATCGAGATCCACAACCGCGGCGAGGCCGAGGTGGATCTGGCCGGATACTTCATTGTCGACGACTGGCCCGACAAAGCCCTCTGGCAGATCCCCGCGGGCCAGGCCCACCGCACCACCGTACCGGCGGGGGGTTACCGCCTGCTCTACGCCGACGGCGAGCCCGAGGCCGGAGCCGACCATCTCCCCTTTCGCCTCAGCAAAGACGGCGAGCAGGTCGTCCTCATCGCCGCTGACGGGACGAGCCTGGTGGACAGCCTCTCTTTTCCGCAGCAACTGCGGGATGTCTCCTATGGCCGTCCTTCCAATGATATCTCCCGGGGCTACATGCCCGAGCCCACTCCCGGGGCGGCGAACAGCCGTGGCTTCAGCACTTTTGTGCGTCCCCCCGCAATAGCCCCGGCCAGCGGCATGTTCGACGATGCAGCGGCGGTCTCGGCGCAGCCGGCAGACTCCGGCGATCAAGTGCGCTATACCCTGGACGGCTCCGATCCCACCGCCTCTTCTCCCCTCTACAGCGGACCGGTCTCCATAACCCGGACGGTGGTTTTCAAGGCACGTTCCTTTGCCGCCGGGGCCCTGCCCAGCACCGTGGTGGCGCGGATATTCCTTGTCGGCGCCGAGCACGCCCTGCCGGTCATGGCCGTTCTCACCGATCCGGCCAATCTGCACGACCCCGAACGCGGAATCCTGGTGAACGACCGGCCCGGACGGGCCTGGGAGCGCTTTGTCGAACTGGCCTTTTTCGAGGAAGGAGGACTCGGTTTCCAGGTGCCGGCCGGTCTCCGCCTGCAGGGCAACACCGGGCCCAGGGAATACCGCAAGAAATCCTTCCGCGCCTATTTTCGCGGCGGTTACGGGGCCGACGACCTGGAGTACCCTCTACATCCCGGGGACTGGGTAACCCGGTTCAACCGCCTGGTTCTGCGCTCGGGCTACGACGACAGCCTGGAGCCCACCGAGAGATTCACCAACCGCGGGGGGACCCTGCTGCACGATCCGCTGGCCTCAGAGCTGTGGTCCCGGACCGGCGGCCTGACTCCGCGGAGCCGTTTTGCCGTGCTCTACCTCAACGCGGAGTTCACGGGAATTTACGACCTCAAGCAGAACGTGGACGAGGATTTCGTCCAGGACCATCTGGGCTACGAGGCCATCGACCTGGTGCGCACCCGCTGGGACTCGACCGAACTGGTCCACGGCGACAAGGACAAATGGGACGCAATGCTGCGGTTTTTCGCCGACCACAGCCTGGTGGACGATGATCTGCTGGCATCGGCCAGCTGCTACCTCGATCTGGACAATTTCATCGACCTGCAGGCCCTCGTCCACGCCATCCACTACCGCAATTGGGCCTACGGGGTGTACGCCTTCAGGGAAAAGGATCCGGACCGCCCGTGGCAGTGGACTATTTGGGACGCGGACCGGACATTCGACAATGCCGACTGGAACGGCTTCACCACCCTGTTCAATCCTCTCAACCGCGAGTTGGACCGCCTGCTCACGAAGAGGCTGCTGGCCAACCAGTCCTTCCGGACCAGGTTCATCAACCGCTTTGCCGACCTATTCAACACGACCTTTTCCGGACCCCAGGTGCAAGTCTTGATCGATTCGCTGGCGCAGACCATAGCCGCGGAAATTCCCGCGGAGGTCGAGCGCTGGGACAGCAGCGTGGCAACCTGGGAACGAAACGTGGGGCTCATGGAGGACTTCGTCCACCGTCGGCCTGTCGTGGTGCGTCGCCAAATGGAGGAATTCTTCGAGCTCGACGGACAAGCCCTGTTGACCGTGGAAGTGGAAGGCCCCGGAGAGGTGCAGGTGAACACGGTCGTACCCAGCGCCTATCCCTGGTCGGGGACCTACTTTCTCCAGGTCCCCCTGCCGTTGCAGGCACGGCCGGCGCCGGGCCACCGCTTCGCCGGCTGGTCCGACCCACAGTTGCCGGACCAGCCCGCCATCACCTTGACCCCGGCGGCAGACCTGAAGGTGAAGGCCCTTTTCCTTCCCGCGGTGGCGGCCGGCATCAGCGCGGAACTCGTTGCTCCGCAAAGCGTCCCCGCCGGCCGGCAATTTCCCTATGTGGTGCGCCTGCGCGGCCCGGACGGAGGCATTGAGCCCACCGAGCAAAGCCCCATGCAGGTGCGTTTTTCCGGGGTAAGGGCAGATACCGCCATCGCCATCAAGCGCGGCGCCGGCACCGGCGTGGGACTGATGGCAGAAAGGGGTTTCGTACTGGAGGTGGGAAACGAAGCAGTGGCCTCCGCCTCCAGGGATATCGCCGTCTCCGCGCGTCCGGTGAAGGTTCACGCCGGCAGACTGCCCGTCGGAGAGGTGGTCTGGGACGCGGGGGCCGACCACCTGGTCACCGGCGATATCACCGTGCCTGATAACACCCACCTGATTCTGGAGGCGGGCGCCTGGGTGGCCGTGGGAGCGCGGGTCAACTTCTTCGTCCGCGGCCGGGTCTCTGCCAGAGGCACTGCCGCGGCGCCGGTGGTCCTCACCTCCGCCGACTGGCCCGAGCCCTGGGGAGGCATGGAGTTCACCGGAGCGGAGGCCGACTTCCGCTACTGCATGGTGCTCAACGGCGGCGGCGACCATACCCGTGGAATGTGGCACACCGGCCGTCAGCACATCTTTTTCGGCAAGCTCAATTCCACCTTCGAGTTCGACCAGTGCTTCTTCCTCAACTCGCCGGGCAAGGTCTTCGGCTGCTCCAACTCCGTGGCCTCCATTTCCAACTCCGTCTCCTCCTTCGTCCACCACGGTGGCGAATTCGTCCTCACTCTCCTGTCCTACCGCGACAGCCACTTCATGAACCTGCCCAACGACGACGGGATCTACGAGGAGGACATCGACACGGACGGGTTGCACGTCGACTACGTCAACGCCCGCTTCCCCCGCTACTCGGTGATCGACAACTGCTACTTCGTCACCGGCAAGGACGACGGCATCGACCACCACGGCGCCCGCCTGCAGGTGTCCAACTGCTGGATCGAGGACTTTGCCCACGAGGGCATTGCCGCCTCCGGTGGCGATACCTTGCGGATTTTCAACACCGTTGCCCTCAACAACGACCAGGGCTTCGAAGCCGGATACACCGAATACGAGTACGACGACGGCCCGCACGTATTCATCGACCACTCGGTGGCCGTGGGCAACAACGTGGGACTACGCATCGGCGACGATTATAACTGGGACGGATGGACCTATCGCGACAAAATGACCGTGACCAACAGCGTGCTCTACGGCAACGGGGACAATGTTCTCAACTTCGTCCACCTTATCGACGGCCCCCTGGAGGGGGCCTTGGATATTTCCCATTCGCTCACCAACGATCCCGAGTTCGACGGGCGCGACGGCAACATCGCGGGGATCCCCCGCTTCGACGCCCGCTATTTCCTGCTGCCCGATTCCCCCGGCTTCAGCGCCGGCGTGGGCGGGGTGCCCCTGGGGCGGGCAGATTCCACCGTCATCGTGGCGGCAAATTCGGTACTCGAGCCGGCCGCCGGCCCCGGGCTGCCGTGCCGCTTTGTGCTGGAGCAGAACTATCCCAATCCCTTCAATCCCAGCACCCGCATCGAATACATCTTGCCCCGCGCAGGCCGGGTCAGCCTGAGCGTCTTCAACCTGCTGGGCCAGAGAGTGGCCGATCTGCACGAGAACACGCCACAGGGAGCCGGATTCCACCGCTTTGTCCTGAACGCTTCCCATTGGCCTGGCGGCGTCTACTTCTATCGGCTCCGCCTCGACCACGGGAGCCACCGCAGGCTGCAGCAGACGCGCAAAATGGTGCTGGTGAAGTAAGGAGAATGCCCCGGGTCCCATGCCCTTGATCTTTTTGCTGATCGTCCTCCTGCCCGCGGCCGCCGAGGCCGACCTCACCTCCTCCAACCTGCCCATCGTGGTCATCGACACCGGCGGCCGGTCCATTCCCGACGAGCCCAAGATCGACGCCTGGATGGGGGTGATCGACAATGGTCCGGGGCAGCGCAACAGGCTGGGCGACCCCTATGACGGAGGCGAGGGACCCATCGCCATTGAGGTCAGGGGGGCCAGCACCCAGAGTTTCCCAAAGAAATCCTATGCGCTGGAAACCCGGCAGGCTGACGGCGAAAACCGCAACGTCTCCCTTTTGGGGCTGCCCCAGGAAAACGACTGGATTCTCTACGGACCGTACAGCGACAAATCACTCCTTCGCAACGCCCTTGTGTACTGGATGGCGCGCCGGATGGGGGCCTATGCCAGCCGCAGCCGCTTCTGCGAAGTGGTCATCGACGGCGACTATCTCGGCGTCTATGTGCTTCTTGAAAAAATCAAGCGCGACGGTGACCGCGTCGCCATCGCCCGCCTCGACCCCGACGAAGTGGACGGAGACGACGTGACCGGGGGCTATATCATCCGGGTCGACCGCTATATCGAAGGCGTTGACCCCGGATGGTACTCGGCCTACGCCTTCAAGGGGAATCGCCTTTTTTACCTGTATTACTACCCCACGGGGGAAAATATAAATCCCGAGCAGGAAGCCTATATTCGCGCCTACACCGACAGTTTGGAGGCGGTCCTGGCAGGATCGCGGAGAGACTATGGCCGCTATCTAGACCTGGCCTCTTTTGCCGATTATCTCATCGTCAACGAAGTAGTCAAGAACGTCGACGCCTACCGCCTGAGCCTTTTCATGCACAAGGACAGGGACAGCGCCGGAGGCAAGCTGACCATGGGGCCGGTGTGGGATTTCAACATTGCCCTGGGCAACGTCAACTACAACGTCCATCCCAGCCTGGAGCTGCAACGGCCGTCCACCCACCGCCTGCAAATCGCCAATGGGGCTACCTGGATTTCAACTCCCTTCTGGTTCTGGTGGCGCCGCCTGCTCCAGGACGAGGCTTTCATCGACACCCTGGCGAATCGCTGGCATGCCCACCGCAGAGGGGTTTTGAGCGGGGACGAACTGGATTCCCACATCGACAGCCTGGCGGCGGTTCTGCAGGAGGCCCAGGAGCGCAACTTCGAGCGCTGGCCCATCCTGGGACGCTACGTCTGGCCCAACGACTTCATTGGCCGCACCCACGCCGAGGAGGTGGCCTATCTCAAAAAGTGGTTGGGACAACGCCTGGACTGGCTCGACGACCACTTCATCGAGCAGGCGCGCCGGGTGGCCGACATCGCCCCGGAGGACCTGGTGCTGGTCCGCGGGCCCGACACGGCGGTCTCCTCGTCCAGCCCCGGCCATCCCGCTCTACCCGCTTTGTCCGCCGGCTTTCCCAACCCCTTCAACGGCAGCGTCGCCATCCGTTTCACTCTGCCCCGGGAGGCTCGCGCGGACCTGTCCCTCTACAACCTGGCCGGCCAGAAAATCGCCACCCTGGCCAAGGGGTTCCATTCCAGGGGAACGCACACGGTGCGCTGGTACGGCCGCGACGAGAAGGGCGCCGAGGTTTCTTCGGGAGTCTACATCTACCGCTTGCGGACAGGGATGGGTTCGCTGGCGCGCAAGTTGGTTGTAGTCCGCTAGCAGACAGTTGATATTGTTGTTCTGCAGGCGAGGCCGAGTGCGGCGGAGAGCCAGGGGGCGGGAGCATTCGGAGGGTATTTCCGCGGGAAGGGACAGGCGAAGCGGCGGCATGCGGGAGCGCAGGGGCCTCTCGATTGCGGCACTTACCGTCAGTAGTACTCTTCGTCAAAAAACAGGCTGGCGTTCTTCATGCCCTGGAGACCGCGCAGCTCCCGAATGAGATCGTCGCTGCGGTCCTCGTCCTTCAGGTGGACGTAATAAGACAGTTCCAGGGTGTCGCTCTCCTCCTGCGATTTGACGTTCACCAGTTGATGGCGCCGGCAGTGGTCCTTGAGCACAGGCAGGTAGGGCGCCTCGTCGCTGCCGTCGGGCTCGAAGCTCATGAGCACCATGTACTCCCGTTTTTGCTGGGCATAGCTGCCGAGCCGCGACAGACCGAGCATGATCGATCCGATGAGGCCGCTGCCGAGAAGAGCGACGGCGTACATTCCCACCCCCGCGGCCATGCCCACGGTCAGGCTGAAAAAGATGAAGACGATGTCCTGAATGTCCTTGACCGCGGTGCGAAAGCGGATGATGGACATGGCGCCCACGAGGCCGAAGGCGCGCGCCAGGTTGTTGCCGATGACCATGATGACGATGGCGGTGACCATGGTCAGGGCGATCAGCGAGCTGGTGAAGGTGCGGGAGTGGACGGGGCGCCGGGTGATCCAGGCGTAGAACCGGGAGACCAGCAACCCGCAGAGAAAAGCCACCGCAAGATGGCGTACGACCTGCCCCGGGGTGAGATCGAAGGAAAGCAGGGACTGGAATTCGGGGAAGCCGTTCATCCGCTCTCACCCCAATGGTGCCCGGCAGTCGCAGAAGATCCGATTTTCCTGCTGCCCGCATCGTTGCCGTGGCGATGGTGCGCCCAGGTGGAGAATGTTCCCGAGCGCCGCGGTATGCCCTGTTCGTCGAGAGCAATCACGTACTTGGACAGGGCCTGGCGCTGCAGGCGGTGGTGCTCCTGCAGGCTTTTCAGCCAGACGGGCATGCCCTCGTTGAACTTCACCTCGATGATGAAGTGTCCCTCCAGGGAGCGTTTCTGGTGGTTTTTGGCGAAAAGGTCCTGCAGACCCGGGTACGGGGCGCTGCGCAGATTCTTGTCCAGGGTCACCCGCAGCCCCGGTTTGTACTTGCCGAAGAAGGCTTCGCGCTCGTAGCACACCAGCACCGTGGGCATCAGGGAGTAGCGGTGCAGGTGGAAAAAGAAGCTGTGGCCGTCGCGCAGGACCTGGGCGTCGGCCCCCGGGTTGTGCACGAAACGAGTGAGGTCTCCGCTGGCGAACAGTGAAGGCCAGTGGCGGTAGTAGAACGGGGCCCTGGCCTTGGAGATGGACATGTCGTTTTTGCGCTTGATTTCGAGGAAAACCAGGGCGTCGCCGGACCCGTCGCCGTAGCCTCTGACCCGGAGTTTGCGTCGGTGCTGAATGCCGGATTCCTTCTGGTAGTAGAAGTCCAGGTCGGCGGTGTCGAAGTAGACGCTGCGCACGGTGTAGCCCTCCCCAGTGCTGGCGTGACTGTCGGGTTCGACGTGGGGTGAGATGCGGCGGCGCACGTCCGCCAGAGCTTCCTCCGGCACCAGGTATTTGTATTCGAGGCGGGTCATGGCTCCGGCTCCGCGTCCTCCAGCAGGCTCAGGAGCGGAGCAGACGCAGGAGGTATTGCCACGGCGACAGGGGCGCGGCGACGATGGCGCAAGGGACCACCAGCCCGGGCGCCAGGAGGCCGCGGCCGCCCTTGATGAGGGCCTTGGTGGCGAAGTACTGCTGGCCGCCGACGGAGCGGGCCGTCCGCCCCAGGTGGACGATCGTCGCCGGCAGCACCTTGCCCGCCAGCGGAATCTCGACCTGCTGCCGCCGCGCCACGTTGCCGCGCTCCTGCCAGGGCACCGGCATCAGCGAGATGAAGGAGGTGGTGTCGTAGACCACGGCGATGGTGTCTCCGCTGGCCAGGGTGGAGACCAGCCCGCCGATGGGAGCGCGGATCACCGCTTTTTCGAGCCGCGTGCCCAGAATGCCCAGCTCTTCCTGCATGGCCAGGATGCGGCTCCGCCGCCACTCCAGCTCCTGCTCTTTCGAGCCGCTCTCGACCACCTGCACCTGGGCCTCGGCCCACTCTTCCTGCAGGCGTTGCTGGTCCAGGACGTTGCGCGCCTGATCCAGTTCGGCGTCGCTTATCAGTTGGCGCTGCCACAGCTTGCGGAGCCGATCGACTTCCCTTTCTTGCCAAATTCGTTGGGTCCGACTACGCTCGAGCTCGATGCGAGCCGCCCACACGATGGGCTCCTTCCTGCCGCTCTCGTCCACCGCGGTCCGGGCCAGCTCGTCGGCCAGCTCCCCTTTGAGCTGGATCCACTGCCGCTGCAGCTCCTCGGAGCGATAGACTCCCAGGGTATCGCCCAGGTCGATGGCGGCCCCTTCCACCACCAGCGGATTCTTCTGGAAAGTCACCCGGTCCCCGCGGTCGAATCCCATTACTGTGTAGCGCTCCACGGCTCCCCGCAGGTTGTTGCGCAGGGTGGCCACCAGGGTGCCCTCCTGCTGGCGCACCAGGGTCCACTCCCGTTGCGGCACGATCTTGCCCTGAGCCTCTATGGAGTAGGGGATGCGGATCGGCAGTCCGGCCAGGACCGCCAGGACCAGGAGCAGCGCAATCCACAACACCCACTTCATGCAGACCAGCCCGGGGTTGCAGAGCCGCGGCGTCCGACCCTTGTGCGCCACTCAATCGTCATATTCGATACCTGATCGTCATACAAGAGCAATGGCCAGCGCCCAGGCGACCGGAACAGAGGGTGGTATCGGCGCGGACACCAGCAAAAAGACGCGGCCGAGGTTGAAGTTGTCAAGCTCTGGAAATTGCGCCCGCGGTCCTGGATTTATCCCGCCGCATGCGGCAAGTAGGACAGGGCAAAAATGAAGCGCAATGGGCGCGTCAGCGGTTTTTGCCGGCCGTTTTTCTCCCGGGATTCGGATGACCATATTTCCTGGCTACCCGTCGGCCGGCCATGTAACCGAACTACGAAGGCGGTGGATACACCATGCCAGTCCGGCCAGGCCCTGCCTTTTCATCCGGCGATGCCGCAGGCCAGGTCCGTCAGTTTGTCGTAGAAATGCACGTAGGTCACTCCGTCGATGACTATGCGGTCGTTGGCGGGCAGGTCCTCTTCCCAGGTCATGGCCTCGCCCCTATTGTGCGGTGGGGCGCCTCTTTTAGCCCAGCGGTTGCCGTTGTAGCGGCGGTCCAGCACTGTGCGTCCGGCGCGGGTGATATAGGCTTCGATCATGACATCGCGCTCGGTGGCCTCCTTCTCGACGTCAAAGACGCGCAGGCAGGTAAAGTGCTGCCCGCCGATCTGCACGTCGAACACCCCGGCCCCGGTAATTTGGGAGGTGCCGGGCTGTCTGGCGAACGAGCCGTCCGCCTGTGACCGCAGGCAGCCGCGGTCCTCGACCAGCCGTGGCGAACGGTCCCAGTCGTCGTGGAATCCTTCGTCGAGGAAAGTCGTCAGTTCCCGCGTGCCGTCGGGGCGCAGCGATTCCACGGCGATCCATTCCACCGCGTTCTCGGCCAGACAGCCCCACACCTTGGTCATACGGTCTTCTTCCGGGGGTGTCTTGTTCCTGTAGCACATCATTCCCTTCCGGAAGAAAAACAGGTTCTCCACCTCGACTTCGACGCAAGAACGGCCGTGGATGACCGCAGGTCGTTGGGCCGCCAGTGAGACGGTTTCAGACAGCCTCCAGGGCGCGTCGCCTTCTTTGAGGGGTTCGTAGACGGCCCAGCGGACGCGGTCTCCCACTTGCGGCACGACGAACCACCAGGCCATCTCTTTGAGGTCAAGGCGGAAAGGTTCCTCCCGGCTCGGTTCAATCCGTATTTCGGGCCGGTACGGGGGGAAGGGCCGCTTTCGGTCAGTGCTCATGATCTTGCTCCTCGTCTTGGGGGTGACGCCCAGCACCGTGCGGATCCGCTCGCGCCCGTGGGACAGGCGGCGCTTGACAGTGCCGACGGGACAGCGGTGGCGGGCGGCTATTTCGGCAATGCTCAGACCGTCCAGGTAAAAGGCGCGCAGGGCGGCCCGCTCGCGCTCGGGGACCTCCTCCATGGCCTCGACGACGGCCGCGGCGGCTTTCCGCCGCCGTGTCTGGGCCACGCCAAAGCGGTTAACCATGGACGCCAGAGCCTCGGTCTCGACGAAGAGCTCGCGGCGCTGGGTCGAGCGGAAGTAATCGCGGCAGCGGTTGCGGGCCACCTGCAGCAGCCAGGGCTTCACGTCGCGGGGGGTGTCCCGGCGCAGGCCGCTCCAGGCGTGGACCAGGGTCTCCTGCAGCACGTCCTGCACTTGGTCGCCGAAACCGGTGCGGTACCGAATCAGCCGCGCCAGGGTGCGCTCGTGGCGCCGGATCAGCCGCACGAAGGCGGCCTCGCTGCCCTGGCGCACTTGCTCTGCCAACAGTTGGTCACTCGGACGGGTCATGTGTCGTCTGCCCTCTCTCCATAAGATAAGGCGGACGTCGGCGGGCAAAGGTTCAGCGGGGTTCGGGGCGGGAACAAGGGCGCGATCCGGCCGGCAATTGCAGCGGGATCGTGACCTAATAGCCGAGGGGCCACTGGCCACTACAATCGTGGCAGGAATCGGAAGAGATGCGCCGCGCCGCCGTCAGTCGTAGTACTCCTGTCCCAGGTGGGTAATCAGGTCTTCTCCGCGGAGATAGCGCAGCGTGTTCTTGAGTTTCATCAACTGGATGAACAGATCGTGCTCGGGGTAGAGCTCCGGAGCGGCCATGGGGCTCTTGAAGTAGAAGGACAGCCATTCCTGGATGCCGCGCAGGCCGGAGCGCTGTGCCAGATCGGCAAAGAGGACCAGGTCGAGGACCAGGGGGGCGGCCAGAATGCTGTCGCGGCAGAGAAAATCCACCTTGATCTGCATGGGGTATCCCAGCCAGCCGAAGATGTCGATGTTGTCCCAGCCTTCCTTTTCGTCGCCCCTGGGGGGGTAGTAGTTGATGCGGACTTTGTGATAGATGTCGCTGTAGAGCTCGGGATAGAGGTAGGGCTGCAGGATGTGCTCGAGCACCCCGAGCTTGCTCTCTTCCTTTGTTTTGAACGAGTCGGGATCGTCCAGAATCTCCCCGTCCCGGTTGCCCAGGATATTGGTTGAAAACCAGCCTCGCAATCCCAGCATGCGGGCCTTGAACCCCGGCGCCAGGAGAGTCTTCATCAGGGTCTGGCCCGTCTTGAAGTCCTTACCCCCTATGGGAGTGCCGGTTTCCCGCGCCAGTTCCACCATGGCGGGAAGGTCCACGGAGAGATTGGGAGCGCCGTTGAGAAATGGCACGCCCTCTGAAAGGGCGGCGTAGGCATAGATCATGCTGGGGGCGATGCTCTCGTCGTTCCTCTTCAGTCCCTGCTCGAAAGCCTCGACCCCGGCATGTACGTCGGTCTCGGAGAGGAATACCTCGGTGCTCCCGCACCAGATCATCACCATCCGCTCCAGACCTTCGTCGTCCTTGAAGCGCCGGATGTCCTGGCGGACTTCCTGGGCCAGATCCCACTTTGTAGAGGCGCTCTTGACATGAGGGCCCTGCAGCCGGCGCACGTACTGGCTGTTGAAGACCGCCGGCCAGGGCTCGACGCTGCTGAGCGGGTCCCTGAGCTGGTCCAGGGTCTCCTGTCTCAGGACCCCGGCGTGGCTGGCGGCCTCGTAAGCATTGTCGGCGAAAACGTCCCAGCCGCCGAAGACCAGGTCGTCCAGTCCCGCCAGGGGGACAAAGTCCTTGATCAATGGCGTGCGTTTTTCCGTGCGCTTGCCGAGCCGGATGGTACCCATCTGGGTCAGCGAGCCGATCGGATCGCCCAGGCCTGCCTTGATGGCTTCGACGCCGGCGATGAAAGTGGTGGCCACGGCCCCCATGCCGGGGATGAGTACGCCGAGTTTCCCTTCTGCTTTTTCGATGTTTACAGACTGGTTCATGATGACCATCTCTCCTTCGATTGTCGGTTGTCGGGATCCGAAAGAAGAAGATAGGGGATTCAATGAATTGATCTAATCAATAATTATTATATTATAAATAAAAAATTTCTATTGTTCAAAGAAAGGCGGTCATATGAATCTCCACCACCTGCGTTACTTTCTGGCCGTGGCGCGCAGTGGGGGGTTTACCCAGGCCGCGCGAATCCTGAACGTGACCCAGCCGACGGTGAGCAGTGGCATCGCTGAGCTCGAGCGCCGCCTGGGGGTGAAACTCTTCCACCGCAGCAGCCGTCAGGTGGTTCTCACCATGGAGGGCCGGACCTTGATGACCTACGCCCAGCAGGTCGAAGACCTGCTGGTGGAGGTGGAAGGCCGGCTGAGCCGCCGCGGCACCAGGCCGGGGGAGGGATTTCAGTTCGGAGCGATCGACGCGGCGGTGATCTATCTGCTGCCGGAAATTCTCAAAGCCTACATGGCTGAATTTCCCGAGCTGGAGCTGTCGATTCAGGTAGCTCCCTCCCGATACCTGGTCGAAGACCTTCTCATGAGCCGCTCGGAGTTTGCCCTGATCTCGCAACCTTTTCACCATCCCCGCATCGAAACCATCGCCATATTTCAGGACGCCATGCCCCTGGTCGTAGGGGGCGAGCACCGTTTTGCCGGGCGCTCCACGGTGAGCCTGGAGGAGGTGGCAGGGGAAGGACTGATACTCTTTTACGCCGATTCGGTCTCGCGCAAGATCGTCGACAACCGCTTCGCCGAAGCGGGACTCAACCCGCGCGTCGTCATGGAGATGCGCAGTCCGGAGGCCATGCGCAAGCTGGTCGAGGCCGGTCTGGGTATTTCCTTTCTGCCGCATGCGACCGTGGCGGAGTCGCTGGATAAGGGAGCCTTGCTTGCAGTCGGCGTGGACGGAGTGAGCTTCGCCCGCGAGATCGGGGTGGCCTGGCGCCGCGGGCGCTATTTCGGTCCAGCCGTGCGCCACCTGCTGGAGGCGATTCTTTCGGCCCACGGCAAGGTGGGCGAATGGCGGGCCCTGATGAGCTCAGGTGAGCGGGGACCGGCAGAGCCGGTCGATACCGAGCCACGTTGATGCTCCTCGACCGAACCCCGTCCGGGAACCTGGCAGGTCGGTGCGAAGCGGTGGAAGCGTCACTCGAATGGCCGCGGTCCGGGCAATTCAGGCGGCTGCCGTGGCGCGCTCGGAAGCCGACTCGCGCAGTTGGCAGAGGCGATCCCGCAGCTGCCCCAGGTCGCGGAGGTTTGCAAGCTCGGCGCGCAGCCGGGAGGCCCCGTGCAATCCCCTGAAATAGCCGGCATAGTGGCGCCGCATGGAGATCAGGGCCCCGCGTTCGCCCTCGTGCTCCACGGCGAGCTCGAGGTGATTCAGGCAGAGGTCCGAGCGTTCCCTGAGGGTCGGCGGCGGCAGCCGTTCGCCGCTATCCAGGTAGTGCCTCGCCTCGCGGAAGATCCAGGGGTGGCGTATGGCGCCGCGGCCGATCATCACGGCGTCGCAGCCGGTGCCGGCGAAGGCATCCCCGACGTCCTCGGGGGAGGTGACGTCGCCGTTCAGGATTACGGGAATGGAGACTGCGGCCTTGATCTTTGGGATCCATGAATAGTCCGCCGCGCCCCTGTGGCCCTGCGCCCGGGTGCGGCAATGCAAGGCCAGGGCTCGCACTCCTTCCCCTTCGAGCATGCGCGCCACCTCGACTATCCGGATGCTCTCCGCGTCCCAGCCCAACCGGGTTTTCACCGTAACCGGCAGGCGGGTTGCCCGCACAACCCTGGAAACCACCTCCCGCATGCGCGGCAAATCACGGAGGAGGCCTGCTCCGGCCCCGCGCAGAGCCACATTCTTCACCCAGCAGCCGCAGTTGATGTCGATAAGGTCCGGTTCCCTCGAGCCGGCAATCCGGGCGGCCTTCTCCATCGAGAGCTCGGAAGCTCCGTAGATCTGTATTCCGATGGGTCGTTCGGCCTCGAGGAACTTCAGCTTGGCGGAGGTGCGGCGCGGCCCATCCGGGTCCTCGCGGACCAGGCCCTCGGCGTTGACGAACTCGGTGTAGACGATGTCGGCTCCCAGGCTCTTGCAGACCATCCTGAATGGAAGGCCGGAGACATCTTCCATGGGGGCCAGCAGCAGGCCGGGATTTGCTTTCACGGGGCCGATTTCGAGCATTGTTTCCCCATTGTGGAAGGTGTGGCCTTGGCGAATACTCGCTCAGCAGGGACTGGCAGGAAACCTGGACGCTCCGGCAAGCGGATCAGGGCTGCTGTTGCCTGCGCGAGAAAGTTAGCATACGAACCAGGGCAACGCGGCGGCGGCCAGATTCAGGTGAAATCGGGCCAGCAGGCGCTAGTGTCCCGTCGCAGAAATATGTTGCCATTTTTCCGCCGATCCATCCCGGCTCACGGCCTTGCCTTCACTCGCCGTACACCACTGGTACGACTCGCTCAGGCGCCTTGTGAGCCGGGCGCCTCGGCGGCCCAATTTCGTCAACCTATCTCTGCGACGGAACACTAGGTGAAAAAGTCCTCGTCGTGGGGACGCAGGTCGATCTCGAAGGTCCAGGCGCTTCGGTCCTGCTGCACCAGGTCCCAGTATGCACCGGCGGCGGCGTCGACCCCGATAAGAGGACCGTCCTCCGCCAGGGATTCCCCCGCGCGCACCCGGGGAGTATCGAGGACCCCGTCGATGATGATATGGGCGACGTGGATGCCCCGAGGCCCCAACTCGCGGGCGAGGGACCAGGCAAGGCCGCGGACGGCGAACTTGGCGCTGCTGAAGGCGAGCGCCCCCGGCCGGCCGCGGACGGCAGAGGTAGCGCCGGTGAAGAGGATGGCGCCGCCGTTCCTGGATACCATGTCGCCGGCGGCTTCTTTACAGCAGAGCAGGGAGCCATAGGCGCAGACCCGCCAGGAGAGCTCAAAGTCTTCGGGTGTCAGGTCGAAGAAGCCCTTCCAGGCGGCGTTGCCGGCGTGGTTTATCAACACGTCGACCGCACCCAGCTCCTCGCGCACCTGAGCAAATGCCCGGGCAACCTGGCTGGGTGAGGTGATATCCGCCGTCACGGGAAGGACCCTGGCGCCTCCCTGCCCAAACTCCGCCGCCAGACTCTGGATATAGCCGGCGGACCGGGCCACCATACCTACATTATATTCTCCGCGCGCGAATCGCCGCACCAGCGCTGCGCCCAAACCGGGGCCGACTCCACAGATAACCGCTGTCCTGGACATCTCGGACTCTCTTCAGGTGCCGGAAAAAGGTTTCACCTGCGAGTTGCCGGGGCCGAACGAGGCAAGGCCTTCATGATCCGGATTTCGCGCCGACGGATGGTCGAGCGTATGCGCTTGACGATTTTCATCCACTCCGGGCTGCTGTAGTAGGCATCGATGGCTTTGTCCCGGGCCGAGGTGGAGGTGAAAGAACGCATCCAGACGAACTCGTCTTCCCGGTCCAGGTTTTCCCATGCAGCAACGAAGGTGACGCCGTATTTCTTCATGAAGCGCCGGGCTTTCCGGAACTCCTCCAAAAAGATCTTCTTCTTTCCTTTGTGCAAGCGGTATATCCTCAGTTCGTAAATCACCTGACGGCCTCCTGGCGTGATGGTGGATCCATTGGATAACCCTGAAGATTGCATAATACAAGGGGGCAATTCGGATGTCAAGTTGCGGTCCGCAACTCCGTATCGCGGCTCTCCGGACCTTGATTGACTATTTCGCACAGAGTACATAAATTCAATAATTTGACCGTGTTCTCAAGGGTTGGCCCTGTCTGTCCCGAAGTCCGGCCACCTTCGCAATGGATGAGAAGTTGGATCCCCAAGAAGACACTCTGATTCAACGGAAGCTCAAAGAGCAGGGCAACCTGCCGCGCCACATCGCCATAATCATGGATGGCGACCGGCGCTGGGCGGTGGAGCACAACCTGCCCATAACCGAGGGACATCCCTGTGCCCGCGAATCAGTGCGCGATGTCGTCCGGGCCTGTGGAGAACTGGGCATCCAGGTGCTGACCCTCTACTCGTTTTCAACCGAAAACTGGAGTCGACCCCGAACCGAGGTCCAGAGCCTCATGCAACTGCTTCGCGAGACCTTGCGCAGCGAGGTGCCGGAACTCAACAATAACAACGTGCGTCTGAACGCCATAGGACGCCTGGATGGCCTGCCTGAATCGGTTCGGACCGCCCTCAGGAGGAGCCTGGAAGACACCGCCGGCAACACGGGCCTGGTGCTCAACCTTGCCCTCAACTACGGCGGCCGCAGCGAATTGGTGGACGCTTTCAAGCACCTGGTTGCCGCTGTAGAAAAAGGACGGCTTCGGGCGCAGGATATAGATGAAGAGGCCATCAGCGGCGCGCTATACACGGCTGGTCTCCCGGATCCGGATCTGCTTATCCGCTCCAGTGGAGAGATGCGCCTGAGCAATTTTTTAACCTGGCAGACCGTCTATACGGAAATCTGGGTTACTCCCGTGTACTGGCCCGACTTCCGCCGCCAGCATCTCTACGAGGCCATCAGGACATACCAGCGGCGCCACCGGCGATTCGGGGGCGCCTGATCCGGGCGTGACTGGCATCGGCGGGCGGGTTCCCGACATGGCGTTGCGCTGTGCTTCGATCTGCGTCTTCGTGCCATGCATCCTCTTTCTCGTCTGGTTCCGGGACTGGACTCTCTTTCTGCTGGTGCTGCTGATCGCCGGCCGCGGCAACTGGGAGTTTTCCCTGCTGGCCGCCAAAGGGGGTCATCGTCCGGCCAGGTATGGGGGCCTCTTGCTGACCCTGGGGCTGTGCGCCTATATCTATTTCGCCGGCCCGGGAAAGTTCGCGCTGGTGCTGGTGGCCATTGCCCTGGTCTGCTTTGTGGTTTCCCTGCGGCAGGGTACCGAAGGCTTTGCCGGCAACGCCTCGCTCACCCTGGGAGGTACGATTTACTCGGGATTTCTGGGAAGCGCTCCTCTCCTGATAATGAGCGCCGCCGGTTCCGAACAGCGCACCGAGGCCACACATCTGGTGATGGCCCTGTTCATTTGTATCTGGCTCACCGATACGGCAGCCTACATCTTCGGCCGTCTCTGGGGCAGGAGAAAACTGGCGCCGGCCATCAGTCCGGGAAAGACTCTGGTCGGATTCGCCGCGGGGGTCGCAGGCGGGTTGACTCCACTGCTGTTCCACCAGTTTCTGCCTTCGACGGGGACCGTTCAACTCGCAGGTCTCCTCCTGCTGACCAGCGTCGGCGGACAGCTCGGGGATCTGGTCGAATCGGCCATCAAACGCGATGCGGGAGTCAAAGACACGGCTCCGCTGATTCCGGGTCACGGGGGGATGCTCGATCGGTTCGATTCTTATTTCTTTGCCTTTCCGCTGGCGTATTTGTACATAGAGCTCCTCGCCATTTTCGAGGTCTGACAAAAAATGATTGAAACGATTATCTGGTTTATCGTCGCTCTGGGGATCCTCGTCTTCGTCCACGAGCTGGGCCATTTCCTGGTGGCCAAAAAGGCCGGCATCCGGGTCGAGCGCTTTTCCCTTGGATTTCCGCCGAAGATGGTGGGTGTCCGGGTAGGTGAGACCGAGTACTGTCTTTCCTGGATTCCCTTCGGCGGTTACGTCAAGGTCGCGGGCATGGCCGACGTGGGCTCCGAGACAACCAAGGGCGAGCCGTGGGAGTTCCCTTCCAAGCCGATCTGGGTGCGCATGGCGGTGATTGCCGCCGGCCCCTTCATGAACTTCCTCTTTGCCTTCGTCGCCCTCATCGCCCTCTTCCTGGCGTACGGAATCGATACGATCGACAGTACGGTTGTCGTGCCTCGCGCAGGATCAGCCAGTGCGGCGGCCGGCATTCAAGAAGGCGACCGGGTTCTTCGCGTTGGCGACAGAATGGTCCGCAATGAGTACGAACTTCTCAAAGCGCTTGAATCGGCGTCTTCCGGAGAAGTTTTCGTGGATGTGGAACGCAGTGACGAGGTGTTGAGTTTCCAACTGCCGGCCGCAGGATCCGAGGCCTACGGTTTTGAGGTCGTGCCGCCCTCCGTAGTGGGCCGCGTGATAATGGATATGCCGGCCGCCGAAATCGGCCTGCAGGAGGGGGACCGCATCACAATGGTAGCCGGCAGGCCGGTATACAGCTGGAGCCAGATGAGCACGGCGATCCGTCTCCATCCCGATGAGGAGATCGAGCTTGTCTGGGAGCGCGGCGGCCGCATGATGCGCGCCAAGGTCACACCGGTCGCCCGGGTTGACGGGGGTGAAACCATCGGTCAGATCGGAATCGGCGTTCCGGCTGCCCGCGCCTCCATCGGGACGGCGGATGCCCTCGTGATGGGAGCCAGGAGCACATACAACTTTTCGTGGCTCATACTCGGTTTCCTGGCTGAGCTCTTCCAGGGAGAACGCTCCCCCGGCGAATTGGCCGGACCGCTGCGCATCGCCCAGCTGGCCGGCCAGACGGCGGCCAGGGGACTGGAACACTTCATCAGCTTTCTGGCAATCCTCAGCGTCAACCTGGCGGTGGTCAACCTCCTGCCCATACCAGTGCTCGACGGCGGTCACCTTCTCTTCCTCTCTCTCGAGG
This sequence comes from Candidatus Latescibacterota bacterium, assembly GCA_965208105.1. Taxonomy (GTDB): domain Bacteria; phylum Latescibacterota; class UBA2968; order UBA8231; family UBA8231. The sequence continues at coordinate 2,719,958 of OZ242318.1, read as the reverse complement.
CCGTGATGCGCCGCCCCCTTTCCCTGCGCCAGCGCGAAATCGTGCAGCAGGTTGGCCTGGTCATCCTGCTCTTCATCATGGTGCTGGTCACTTTCAACGATCTCAACCAGATGGTCTTTCACCACATCACCGGGTTGTTCCGGTAAGTCCAGGCGTGAACCTCACTGAGAAAATTCGGCGCCAGGCCGGAGGACTGGGCTTCGACCTGGTAGGCTTTGCTCCCGCGGATCCTCTCCCCGGAGCACAGTTCTACGCCAGGTGGGTAGCCCTGGGATTCGCCGGGGAAATGGACTACCTGGCACGGAACATGGAAAAGCGCTTTGACCCGGGGAAACTGGTGCCCGGTGCGAAAACGGTGATCTGCCTGGGGATGAACTATTTCCAGGAGACGCCGGCTGCGGCATCTCCACTGCGGGGTTCGGTGGCCTGTTACGCTCGCGGCGACGATTACCACGACCTGGTCAAGGAGCGCCTTTTCGAGTTGTGGGACTTCATCGTGGAGGCCGCCGGGGAAGCGGTATCAGGCCGGGTCTATGTCGACACGGCTCCGGTCCTCGAGCGCGAGCTGGGGCAGCGCGCCGGCCTGGGCTGGTGGGGCAAGAATACCTGCCTGATAAACACCCGGAAGGGGTCCTACTTCTTCCTGGCCGAAATAGTTCTCGATCTCGAATTGGAGTGGGACGAACCGGCCACGGACCACTGCGGAACTTGCACCCGCTGCCTGGAGGCCTGTCCCACCCAGGCCTTTCCCGAGCCCTACGTCCTCGATGCGAGCCGTTGCATCGCCTACCTCAACATCGAACTCAAGGGTCCCATTCCCCCCGGCCTGCGGTCCGCGATGGGCAACTGGATTTTCGGCTGCGACATCTGCCAGGACGTGTGTCCCTGGAATCGCAAAGCGGAAGCCGCGTCCGAGCCGGCTTTCCGAGCTCGCTCCGGCCTCGACGTCCCTTCCCTGACCCGCCTGCTCGCCATGGATCCCCAAGCTTTCAATTCCCAGTTTCGCCGCAGTCCCGCCAAGCGGCCCAAGCGCCGCGGCCTGCTGCGCAACGTGGCGGTGGCCCTGGGCAATTCGGGAGACCGGAGGGCGGTTCCCGCTCTGGTCAGGGCATTGGGAGATGAAGAGCCCCTGGTGAGAGGTCACGCGGCATGGGCCCTGGGCAGACTGGGGGGCGAGGAAGCGCGCCTGGCGCTCCGGGAGGCATTGCAGGAGGAGGAAGATACAACTGTCATAGAGGAGATCGGCAATGCGCTTGAAACAACCGCGCAGCTCCTCTGATGCGCCTCAACGGAAATCCGATGGAGAATCGAAGGCGCCGAAGCTGCCGAAAAGCAGGGCGCGGGGTCGGGCATGTGGGAGGTAAACCGGGCCGGGAGGCGGCGCTCCGGGTGGAATTCCCGGGCTATTCGAACAGGGCCTGGGCGAAGGTCTCTCCGTTGAAGGGGTGCAAATCATCCGATCCTTCCCCTACCCCTACCAGTTTCACGGGAATCTGCAATTCGCGCCGCAGGGCAATGGCGATTCCCCCTTTTGCCGTGCCGTCCAACTTGGTCAGCACGAATCCGCTCAATCCAGTAGCACGGTCGAACTCGCGTGCCTGCGACAGGGTGTTCTGCCCCGTCGTTGCGTCCAGTACCAGAAGCGTCTCGTGCGGCGCAGCCTGATCCTGTTTGCTCAGTGACCGCCGGATCTTCTTCAGCTCCTCCATCAGATTTACCTTGTTGTGGAGCCTGCCGGCGGTGTCCACTATCAGCACGTCCATCTTTCTTGCCCGTGCCGCAGCCAGTGCGTCGAATGCCACGGCCCCAGGGTCGGCCCCCGGCCGGGGGCGCACCATGTCGGCCCCGGCGCGCTCGGCCCACACTTCCAACTGGGATATGGCCGCCGCTCTGAAGGTATCGCAGGCTGCCAACAGGACTTTTCGGCCGGCGCCAACGTAGCGCTTGGCCAATTTGCCTGCAGTGGTGGTTTTGCCCGTCCCGTTCACCCCGACTACGAGGATCACGCAAGGGCTTCCCGCCGGAGGTGCCGCGAAGGAGAATGGCGGATCCGGCGCGAAGACCCGGGCAACTTCGGCTTTCAGCAGTTCGGTCAGGTCTTCGGGACGGACGATTTTGTCCCGGCGGGCGCGCACTTCGTCGATGATCTCCACCGCGGTATCGAGCCCCACGTCCGCGGCGATGAGAAGGGCTTCGATCTCGTCTACGGCGTCCTCGTCCAGGTGGCCTGCCGCAGGCACCAGGGCGGCAATCCTCCCGGACATCGCCTTCCTGGTCCGCGCCATGCCCTGTTTTATTTTTTCCAGAAGGGGGTTCACCGTATTCGAGTCTTCATTGGGGCCGAGCTGCGAGGAAACGACCTCGGGTGGATTGGGTTGGCGCAATGTGGCCGAGTTGCTGCAAAGAGCCTGTAAGAAAAATGGGGTCCACCGGCAACCTTGTCCACGCCTCGATGGCTGCTGCCGTTGCCGATCACTCTTCGTCCCCGGGGCGGCGGAAATCTCCAACATCGCCTCGAGTCCTGAAATCGGCTGCCCCCAGGTAATCCTGGAAGCGGGAGAATGGCACCGGAGGCAAACGGAGGAGGGTTACATCTTGCTTTTTATCAAGCTGTTACAGCTTTCGATCCGCTCTGGCAGAGCTTGACTTTCAGGATGGTGCTGCATAGATTTCAAGCCTTTTGAGGGGAGAGATTCCACTTTGCGTTTGCGCCAGGGCATCTCGATGCTCGTCCTTCTGTCGCTCGGTCCGGGAATCCCCGCGCAGCTCCCGGCGGCGGCCGATTTCATGGCAGCCGGCGAACTGCGCCGTGGTATGCGGGGCATCGGCAAAACAGTTTTTCAAGGTGCCGCCATCGACACCTTCGCGGCGGAGATTCTCGGTGTCGCCCAGGGCATTCTCGGTCCGAAGCGCGACCTGATTCTCGCCCGTCTCTCCGGCGGTCCCCTGGGGCGAACCGGGGTTATTGCCGGAATGAGCGGCAGTCCGGTCTACATCGATGGCCGTATGATCGGCGCAGTGGCCTATGCCTTTCCCTTTTCCAAAGTTCCGATCTGCGGCATCACTCCTGTCCACGAGATGCTCCAGGTTATGGATCGGAGCATGGATCCTCTTCCCGAGGAGCAGCGCGTCCGGGCGCATCTCGAGCTGGATTCAACCGCGGCCGCCCTCGTAGAAGAGACCCTCGGAAACCTGGAGGTTCACGGCCCGGTTGCCCTCGAACCTCTGGCCACCCCCGTGTGGGTCACGGGTATCAGCGCTGGCGATGCCGCGGTCCTTGGAGATATCCTGCGGCCTCTGGGCCTGCGGGTCCAGGCCAGTCCGGGCGGGCAGGCCCAGGACAAGGGAGAGATTCCCTTCCTACCCGGGGCGGCAATCGGAGTTCAACTGATCGCCGGCGACCTCAGTGCCACGGGCATCGGTACCCTGACCCATGTCGACGGCGACCGCATCCTCGCTTTTGGCCATCCCATGATGCTCAGCGGCTCCACGGACATGCCGATGACCCAGGCCTACATTTACGACGTAATTCCCAGCCGGTTTCTTTCCTTCAAGCTCGGGGCCGCCACCCGCCCGGTGGGGGCCATTCGCCAGGATCGCGTCGCCGCCATTGCCGGGATGCTGGGCGCCGTTCCCGACATGCTGCCGGTGGAGATCGGGGTCGCCACGAGCGCAATGGTCGAGCCCTACCGTTTTGAACTCCTTCGCCACCGGGACTTGACGCCGCGCCTTGCCTGGTTCGTATTGCTCAAAACCGTGGAGACCGCGGAGAAGCTGTTCGGCGCCTCCACCTTGCTGATGCGTGCCCATATTCAACTCAGCGACGGCCGCAGTGTGCAGTGGGAGCAGGTCTACGGTGGACCCGCCGCCGTCTTCAACGCCGCAGAGGAAGTGATGAGGCCGTTGAACATCCTCGCCAAATCCCCTTTCCATGGCTTGGAACTGGATGAGCTGCGATTTGAATTGGAGCTGAGCGAAAATATCGAAGGCGCCGTGGTGCGCTCCGTGCGCGTTGTAAATCCGGACCTCGAAGTTGGTGAGACCCTTGACCTCGAGGTCGTCCTGCAGCCTTACCGCCGCCCGCCTGTCGAGCAACGGCTGGAACTCGCCTTGCCCTCAGACCTGGAGGCAGGGCCTCTGCTTCTGCGCGTCGGAAGCGGCGCGGCCGGCGAAAGGTGGGAGCGGGCGCGCCTGCCCGACGGCTTTCGGCCTAGGGACAGTGGCCATTTGCTGGAATTGATGGAGTACCACGAACGCAACGACGAGTTGATCGTCGAACTCTACCGCAGCGGACCAAGTCTCACCCTCGAGGGCAGGGAGCTCCCCGGATTGCCGCCCTCGGTCCGCTCCATTCTCGAGGAGGAGCGTTCCTCGGGCCATCTTGGGCCGGTCCACGGTCAAGTCGTCCTGCGAAAGCGCATCCGTACCGAGTACGTCCTTTCCGGGGCACAGACCCTGGATCTGACCCTGGGAAAGCCGTGAATCCATGAATTTCATCACCTGCTTGAGGGACCGGTGCCTGGGAGCGGACATCTCCATGGGGCTCTATGCCGGGCTGGCTTCAATTCTCGCGCTGACCGCATCGGCTCAGGCTGTGCGCCCCAATATCTGGCAACAGCACGGCCTGAAAGCGTTCGCTTCAGGTGAGGCCATGGGGATTTCGATTTCCCAAGACGGTTTGTTGCGACTCGCACCTGAGCTGAAGAGAGTTGCCGCACTCGATGCCGAGCGCATCTGGTCCCTGGAGGAAGGTCCGGACGGGACCATATATGCAGGCACAGGCGACGCGGGGAAGGTTTTCAAGGTGGATGCGGCCGGTCAGAGCGAGCTTCTCTTCGACTCGCCCGAAATCGCCATTCACGCATTGGCCATGGGTCCCGACGGACATCTATACGCCGGGACGGCTCCCGACGGCCTGATCTACAAGATCGATCTCGAAGGCAGAGCAACTACCCTGACCCACACCGGCGAGCACTATGTCTGGGACCTTGCCTTCGGGGCGGAAGGCCGGCTCTTCGCGGCCACCGGCGAGGGAGGGAAGGTGCTTTCCATACCGCCTGGCGGCGAAGCGGAGGTCCTCTACGACCCGCCCGACCGGCACGTAATGACCCTGCAGGCTGGGCCAGGGCGCCTTTATGCGGGCACGTCGGGGGCCGGGCGCATCTATGCCATCGATCTCGATGGCGAGACCCGTCTCCTCGGCGAGGTCGACCAGAAGGAGGTGACCGACCTGGTCGCCGCATCTGACGGCCATCTCTATGCCAGTGCATTGGCGCCTGTCCGAGAAGATGGCGGGCCTCCAATTACCTCCGTCCTCTACCGCATTGACCGGCGGGGCGCGGTCCACCCCGTCTGGGAGGACGAAGAGACCACCATCTTCGACCTGATCGTGGACCGCCGGGGCAGCCTGATGGCCGCAGTTTCCAAGCCTGCCCAGCTCCTCCGCTTCGACCGGTCGGGAGATCCCACCTCCCTGGTGCAATTCGAAGAGCACAACCCCAGCCGCCTGCTGCAATCCTCCATGGGGATTACATACGCAGGCATGGCTCAGGCCGGCCAGCTCTGGCGCCTGGAATCAGGGCACCGCAGCGAAGGCCATTTCGATTCGTCGGTGGAAGACTTTCTGCTGCATTCGCGCTGGGGGCACCTGAGTTGGCGCGCGGAGATTCCCGGGGGTACCGAGATTGCCTTTCAGACCCGCTCCGGCAACAGCGCCGAACCGGATGAGACCTGGAGCCAGTGGTCGCCGCAGCTGGCTCGGAGCGGGATGCCGATCGACAGCCCTGCCGCGCGCTTTCTGCAGTACCGCGCCCTTCTCAAGTCGTCTGACGAAAATACGACACCCGTGCTCAAAGAGGTCACGATATCGGGGCAGCAAACCAATTTAAGACCTGAGATCCTCAAGCTGGAAACCTATCCCTACCGGCACAGCCCCGGCGGAGCGAACAACAGCAATCAGCAGGCCGCCGGAGCCAACCCCGGCCAGGCTCAGCCCCCGCGCCGGGCTCCACCTCAGCCGAAGAGCCTGCGCCTCGTGCGCTGGCAGGCACAGGACCCCAATGGCGACGAACTGACCTACAGCATCTACCTGCGCAGCGTTGGACAAAAGCAGTGGAAGCTGGCAAAGGAGGGCCTGACCCAGACTTCGGTGATCTGGGATACGGAAACCATGCCCGAGGGACCCACCCTGATCAGGCTGGTTGCCTCGGACCGGCCGGAAAACCCGGACAGGGATGCACTGGAGTCCGAGCGCATCAGCCAGCCTTTCCCCATAGACAACAGTCCTCCCGTCATTGTTCTGCGCTCCGGGGGTGATGGCGGGACGATAATCGAGGTGGAAATCGAGGACAGCATCACCCCCGTCCGCAAGGCGCAGTACACCATTGACTACGGCGAGCGCGTCCACCAGATCGCCCCCGCGGATGGGGTCTTCGACAGCCGCGTCGAGACCGCGCAATTCACGTTGACGGATCTGTCTCCCGGTGAACATGTCATCGCGGTGCAGGCCTGGGACCAGCTCGACAACATCGGCGCTCAACAACTGATCCTGCACGCGAAGTGAGGGAGGATGAGGCCTACATGCGCCGGGCCCTGCGCCTGGCGGAAAGAGGCCGCGGCCGGGTCAGCCCCAATCCCCTGGCAGGTGCGGTGGTCGTGCTTGCCGGCCAGGTCCTTGGAGAGGGCGCCCATCTCCAGGTGGGAGGACCGCACGCGGAGGTCCATGCGCTGGACCAGGCCGGGCACCGGGCTCGCGGCGCCACCCTTTACAGTACCCTGGAGCCCTGCTCGTTCCACGGCCGCACTCCCCCCTGCAGCCATGCCCTGATCGCGGCGGGGATCGAGCGCCTGGTCTGCGCCATGCAGGACCCCGATTCCAGGGTCAATGGCGCCGGCCTGCGGCAACTGCGGGACGCTGGCATTGCCGTCGAGGTCGGCCTTCTCGAAACCCAGGCCAGGCGCCAGAACGCCGCCTACGTCAAGCATCGCAGCTCGGGCATGCCACAGGTAATCCTCAAGCTTGCCCAAACCCTGGACGGACAAATCGCCGCATGTGGCGGAGAGGCGCGCTGGATCACCGGTGCGAAGGCTCGCGCCCACGCCCACCGGTGGCGCAGCTGGGTCGACGCCGTCATGGTAGGCGCAGGCACTGTGGCCGCCGACGATCCACGGTTGAATGTCCGCCACGCAAAGGGCAGGGATCCCCGGCCCATGGTCGTCGACGGCCGCCTGACCCTGGAGCCTGGCTTCCGCGTCTTTCGGCGCGCGGGGGCCATTCTCCTTACGGCTGATTCCACTCCATCGGAGAGGCGCCGGTCCTTCGCCGCCCGCGGGGTAGAGGTGTGGACCTTCGATGCCGATGAAAACCAGCGCATCGATCTTCACCTGCCCCTGGCCAGGGCGGCCGCGCAAGGCATGACGAGTATCATGATCGAGGGTGGCAGCCAACTGGCCGCTGCTGCCTTGCGAGACCGCGTGGTGGACCAGGTGATGGTTTACCTCGCACCGAGCATTCTGGGTAGAGGCATCGGCGCCGTTGCCGACCTGGGAATCAGGAAGGTGGAAGACGCCATCCAACTGGAAGAAGTTGAAACCCGGCGTCTGGGCTCCGATATTCTCTACACTGCAAAGGTAAGGTACCCGTGTTCACAGGGTTGATCGAAGAAGTCGGAGTGGTCCGCCAGCTTCGGCGCCGGGGCGAGTTTCAGCGCCTCGAAATCGGCGCCCGCCGCACCCTGGCGGATCTTCGCGTCGGCGACAGCATTTGCATCGACGGGGTTTGTCAGACAGTGGTCGACCTTGGTTCCTGCAGTTTTTCCGTGGAATCGGTGGAGGAGACACTTAAGCGCACCACGCTGGGAGGGTTGCGGGCCGGTACCGGGGTGAATCTGGAGCGTTCCCTGCAGCTTCAGGACCGGCTTGGAGGCCACCTGATTCTCGGCCACGTCGACGGCGTCGGCCGCATCCGCCGCTTGCAGCGCGAAGGCAACAGCTGGATCCTTGAAATCGAAACCCCCTCGGAGTTGCAGCACTACATTGCCTCCAAAGGTTCCATTGCCGTAGACGGTATCAGCTTGACGGTGGTGGAGGCAGGTGGCAAGGGCTTTACGGTAAGCATTATTCCACATACATTTAGCCATACAAACCTGTCCCGCCGCCACAAGGGCGATCCGGTCAACCTGGAGGTGGATATCATCGCCCGCTACGTCGAGCGACTGCTTCAAACCAGGGGAGAGTCCGGCCGGGGATTGACTTTCGAACAGTTGCGCGAGACGGGGTTCGCTTGAAACAGGATGGGCCGGCGGGTTGCCGCGGGTCCTTATGCCATGCCTGACTTCAATACCATAGAGGAAGTCCTGGACGACTTGCAGAACGGAACCATGGTCGTGCTGGTGGACGAGCGCGCTCTCGACGTCGACGGCACCGAACTCGTCGGCGAGGGTGAGTTGATAATGCTTGCCGAACTGGCCACCCCCGAGGCCGTCAACTTCATGATGCGCCGGGCAGGCGGACCCCTCAGCGTAACCCTCAGCAAGGAACGGATTGAGTCCCTGGAGCTGGAGAGGATGCCCGGAGGCCAGGGGCCCAGAGGCGCCTCGGTCATGGGGACCGTAAACGCGGTGAAGGTCGAGGGCACGGGAATTTCCGCCAGGGAGCGTGCCCTGACGGTGAAGGCCCTGGCCGACCCGAACAGCAGGTCCGCCGATTTTGTCCAGCCCGGTCACATGACCCCGCTTCAGGCCCAGAACGGCGGCGTGCTCAAGCGCGCCGGACATACGGAGGCTTCTGTTGACCTGGCTTTGATGGCAGGGTGCCAGCCGGCGTGTCTGATCTCGGCCATTCTCGACGACAGCGGGGCCCTCGCCTCCACCCCCTACTTGCTTGATTTCGCACGCAGGTTCAACTTCAAAATCTCCACCATCAAGGACCTGATAGCCTATCGCCGCCGCAGTGAGAAGCTGATCGTACTGGAGTCCAGCTCCACCATGCCCACCCGGTTCGGCACATTCGAGCTCTATGCCTACCGCAGTCTGGTGGACGACACTCCATACCTCGCCATGGTAATGGGGGACGTCAGCAGCGGCCAGGATACACTGGTGCGAATGCACTCCGGCTGCCTGACCGGAGATGCCCTGGGATCCTTTTTGTGTGATTGCGGCGACCAGCTGCAATGCTCCCTGGAAATGATCACCGCGGAGGGAAGGGGAGTGGTTGTCTACATCCAGCACCACGAAGGGCGCGGCATCGGCATTCTTCACAAGCTGAAGGCCTACGAACTGCAGCGCACCCAGGGGCTGGATACGATCGAGGCCAACCGCGCCCTGGGCCTTCCGGTGGACACGCGGGATTATGGCATTGGCGCCCAGGTGCTTTATGACCTGGGGTTGCGCCGGGTCCGCTTCCTGACCAACAACCCCCAAAAGCGCGTAGGACTTGAGGGATACGGCCTCACGGTTGTCGAGCAAGTGCCCATCCAGGCCTCGCCCAATCCCCACAATCTCCGTTACCTGCGCACCAAGTACGACCGCATGGGACATACCACTCTCTTGCAAACCGACGCGGATGCGGAAATGGAACTGGACGACAGGAGAGACCGAGACAATGCCAAAAGTGCATGAAGGCAACCTGGCCGCACAGGGGCAAAGGTTCGCCATCGTTGTAAGCCGTTTCAATCAGCTTATCACTGCAAAGCTCCTCGATGGCGCCCTGGATTGCCTGCAGCGCCACGGCGCAGTGGAGGAGGACATCGAGATTGCCTGGGTCCCGGGGTCCTTCGAGCTACCCGTAGTAGCCCAGAAAATGGTTGCCACCGGTCGCTTTGCCACCGTCATTTGCCTGGGCGCAATCATCCGCAGTGACACCCCCCACTTCGATTTCGTTGCCGCCGAGGTCGCCAAGGGAATTTCCCGGGTAGGGCTCGATGGCGGCACCCCGGTTACCTTTGGGGTTGTCACCACGGACAACGTGGAACAGGCCATCGAGCGCGCCGGTGCCCGCGCGGGCAACCGCGGCTGGGACGCGGCGCTCAACGCCATCGAGATGGCCAGTCTGATGGATAACCTCTCCTGACATGGTTGTAGAAGGGGAAATCGAAGCGTTGTTGGGAGTGGACGAGGCGCCCCCGGACAACCGCCGCGGCGCTCGCCAGCTTGCCCTGCAGGCACTCTACTGGGACGCCTCTTCGCCCGGTGACATCGATGCGAGCATGGGCCAACTGGCGGGGTCCCTGGACCTTTCCGTCCCGGTGCTCGCCTTCGCCTCCGAAATCATTCACGGGGTTGGCGCCCACGCCCCTGAGCTGGAAGAATTGATCAGCTCCACCGCCACCCAGTGGCGCAAGGAGCGCATTGCCCGGATCGATTGGATCATCCTGCAACTTGCCCTGACCGAGATACTTTACTTCACCGACATTCCTGTGCGGGTTTCCATCGACGAGGCGATCGAGTTGGCCAAGACCTACAGCACCGAACAGTCCTATGCGTTCATCAACGGCATCCTCGACGCCATTGTCCGCCAGAAAGGACTGCCGCTCTGAATCCTGGTGGAATATCGATCCATGCGCACGGCCATACTCTCGGATATCCACGCCAACCTCGAGGCTTTGCAGGCGGTTTGCGGTGCGGCGGGTCAGCACTGCATCGACAGGTGGATCTGCCTTGGGGATATCGTCGGGTACGGGGCTGATCCCAAGGCCTGTCTCGAACAGATCAGGCGCCTGACCGACCAGACCCTGCTCGGCAATCACGACGCTGCGGCGGTCGGCCTGGTGGACCTGGGTTATTTCAACCAGCATGCTCGCCAGGCGGCCATTTGGACCGCGGATCAACTGGCACCGTCCGAGCGCGACTACCTGGCCGCTCTTCCCCTGACCAGGTCCTTCGGGGACGCCCTCTTTGTCCATGCCGAACCGCGCTGTCCCGGCCTTTGGAAATACGTGCTGTCCCGCGCCGACGCCATAGACGCCCTGAATGCCACCGATGCCCGTTTTTGTTTTGTTGGTCATTCACACCATCCCTTTGCATGTATCCAGGACCGGACCCAGGTGGAAATGGCCGGAATTCCGGCAGAGGCCTTCGCAATCGAGGAGAACCGGCGCTACCTGGTCAACGTCGGCAGTGTCGGTCAGCCCCGCGACGGAGACTCGCGCAGTTGCTTTCTGATCTGGGACGACGAGCGCCAGACCCTGGAATTCGTCCGCGTCGCCTACGACATCGGCGCGGCGCAAAGAAAAATTCTCGCAGCAGGCCTGCCCGCCGTGCTTGCCCAGCGCCTGGCCAGTGGACGCTGAAGGCCTGAATGGATCGCTCCCGGGACGCCAGCTTTCCCGGGAGTCACCATAGAGGTGACAAAATGCTAGGAGCAATCTTTAAAAAAGCGTTCGGATCGCAGGCTGATCGCCAGTTCAGGAAAAGCGCTCCCCGAATCGAGGCGATCAAGGAATTCGAAACGGCATACGCGCCCTTGAGCCCAGCACAGCTCCAGGCCAAAACCGCCGAGTTCAGAGCCCGGCTTCGAGCCCGCATCGGAGACCGCGCCGGCCAATCCAGCGCCCTGGCGGACAAACTCCGTTCCGACATGGACCCCGACGAGCGCGAGCGGCTCAACGACGAATTCGACGCTCTGGAGCGGGAGATCCGCCGGATTGAGGCTGAGGTCCTCGACGAAATTCTGCCCAGCACCTTCGCCCTCGTGCGCGAGACATGCCGCCGGCTGCTGGGGCGGAAGTGGGATGTGATGGGTGAAACGATGGAGTGGGAAATGGTCCCCTACGACGTTCAGCTTTTCGGCGGCGAGGTTTTGCACCAGGGGAAGATAGCCGAGATGGCCACCGGCGAGGGCAAGACCCTGGTGGCCACCATGCCACTATACCTCAATGCCCTGTCCGGACGCGGTGTCCACCTGGTCACTCACAACAATTACCTGGCCAAGCGCGACGCCATGTGGATGGGGCCGATCTACAACTTCCTTGGCATGTCCGTTGGAATTATCCAGGACGCGCACCAGACGGGGGGTGCCGAAGCTTATTACCTGCCCGTGCCGGAAGGTGTCCCCGAGGAGTACTCCTGGGAGGAGTCTACCTGGAAGGAAGCCTATGCCGCCGACATCGTCTACGCCACCAAGGACCAGGTAGGCTTCCACTATCTCTACGACAACATGGCCTCCCGGCGCCAGGACATAATGCAGCGGGAGTTCAACTTCGCCATCATTGACGAGGCGGACTCCAACCTGATCGACGATGCGCGCACCCCCCTGATTATCTCCGGTCCGGTGCCGGAATCGAGCAACCGCTACGGCGACCTCAAGCCTCTTGTACAGAAGCTCCTGCGTGCCCAGACTTCCCTGGTGAACAGGGTCATCGCCAACACGGAGAAAAAGCGCCTGGAGGAGGAGGACGACTACGATGTGGGGATTGACCTTTTCCGGGCGGTGCGCGGTGCTCCGAAGAACCGCCGCCTGATGAAGATCCTGCAGGGGGAGGGCACCAAGCGCCTGATTGCCAGGGTGGAAGCCGACTACATGCGCGACAAGCGCATGGGCGAGCTCGACGAGGCCCTTTACTACGTGGTCGACGAGAAGAGCCATACCATCGATCTGACCGACAAGGGGCGGGATTTGCTCTCACCCGACGAACAGGCCCTCTTCATACTTCCCGACATCAGCGCTGACATCGACCGAATTCAGCGCGACGAGAACCTTGACCCTGACGAGCGCGCGCTCGGGGAGGAGGAAGCCTATCGCAACCACGCCCGGAAAAGCGAGGCGGTTCACAATATCAACCAGCTCATGCGCGCCTACACCCTCTTTGAAAAAGACGTCCAGTACATGGTCACGGATGACGGTCGGGTGGTGATCGTCGACGAGTCGACCGGCCGGCCGCAGCCGGGGCGGCGTTTTTCCGATGGCCTGCACCAGGCCCTGGAGGCAAAGGAAGGGGTCAAGATCCAGCAGGAAACCCAGACAATCGCCACCATTACCCTGCAGAACCTCTTCCGCATGTACGACAAGCTGGCCGGAATGACCGGGACTGCCGAAACGGAATCGGAGGAGCTCTACAAGATCTACAATCTTGAAGTGGTGGTCGTGCCGACCAATCGGCCCGTCCGCCGGGTGGACATGGACGATCTGATTTACCGCACCAAGCGCGAGAAGTACAATGCGATCATCGACGAGATCGGCCGGCTGCATGACCTGAAGCTGCCCGTACTCGTAGGCACCATTTCGGTGGAGGTCTCCGAGCTTCTAAGCCGCATGCTGACGCGCAACGGGGTTAAACATCAGCTCCTCAATGCCCGCTACCACGAAAAGGAGGCCCAGATCATCACCCAGGCCGGACAACCCGGCACCGTGACCATTGCCACCAACATGGCCGGCCGCGGAACCGACATCAAGCTGGATCCTTCGGTGGTCCGGGTGGACCGACAACTGCTCGAGTCGGCGCTTACCCTGGACGACCGCATGCCCTCGGGCGAGACCCTGCGCGCTCACCTGGTTGAGAACCCGTGCGGCTTGCAGGTGATCGGTACCGAGCGCCATGACGCTCGCCGCATCGACCGACAGCTGCGCGGTCGAGCCGGCCGCCAGGGCGATCCGGGTTCCTCGCGCTTTTTTCTTTCTCTCGAGGACGATCTGATGCGCCTCTTCGGATCCGAACGCATCGCCTCGGTCATGGACCGCCTGGGGGCGGAGGAGGGGGAGGTAATCGAGCACTCGATGGTCACGAGGTCCATCCAGCGGGCGCAAAAAAAGGTCGAGGCGCGAAATTTCGAGATCCGCAAGCACCTGCTCGACTACGACGACGTAATGAACCAGCAGCGCCAGGTCATCTACAACCGCCGCAACGATCTCCTGGAGCACGATACCGCCGCCGAACAGGTCGCCGAGATGGTTGAGTCCACGGTAGACTCGTGCCTGGAGGGATATGTGGATCCACAGGTCTACTCGGAAGAGTGGGACTGGAAGGGCCTGCAGGGCGAAATCGGCAATACCTTTTTCATGGGGCTTCCCACGGCGGAGGAAGAGCGCGCCAACATCTCATACGACGAGTTGCGCAGCCAACTCAACGACAGCGTGCAGGAGTCCTACCGCCGGCGCCTGGATCTGGTCGGCGAGGATTCTTTCCGGGAGGTGGAGAAGGCCATCGTGCTCCACACCATCGATACATGCTGGCAGGAGCACCTGTATGAAATGGACGAGCTCAAGGAGGGTGTGGGCTTTGCCGGCGTGGGGGGCAAAAACCCCCTGATCGAGTACAAGAAAGGGGCATACGATCTCTTCGAAAGTCTGATCGCCAGGATCGAGCAGGAGACCCTGCGGCACATCTTCAGGCTGCGTATCGATTTTGATGCCACTGACCTGGGCCAGCGCCAGATTCCCGCCGGTGACTACAGCTCCACCCATCGCGAGGCTACAAACCTGGGTTTCGGCAGCACTCCGGCCAGCCCTGGCACCGCCCGCAACGATAGCCGGATCTCCGCGTCGGGCAGCGCCCGGGAGGCACCGGCCGTGCGCCAACCGGTGCGTGCCCAGCCCAAAGTGGGCCGCAACGCGCCGTGTCCCTGTGGCAGCGGAAAGAAGTTCAAAAAATGCTGCGGCCGCGCCGCCTAGTGTCCCGTCGCAGAGATAGGTTGACGCAATTGGGCCGCCGAGGCGCCCGGCTCACAAGGCGCCTGAGCGAGTCGTACCAGTGGTGTACGGCGAGGGAAGGCAACGCCGTGAGCCGGGATGGATCGGCGGAATAATGGCAACATATCTCTGCGACGGGACACTAGGGCGTCGCCTCGGGAATAGCTGCAGAATCTGACCGGCTGAAGACGCCAGGCATGCGGGGCGCGCGGAGGAGCCGCGTTGATGAATTCGGGCGGATCAGCCCCGCGCCTCCGGTCAGGATGCCGTTGCCGGGTAGCCGCATGGAAGTATCGGGAGGGGACACTATCCACACCTCATTTCCCATGATAGAAAGATGACATTCTGGGAAAGTTCCATCCTGATCCTATACTGCATGGTGATAGGCCTGCTATCTATTTATGGTGCCCACCGCTACCTGATTCTGCACTTGTTCTACAAGCACCAGGACGCTCCCGTTCTTCCCCGCGAGCGCTTCGAAACCCTGCCCTCCGTCACCATTCAACTTCCCCTCTACAACGAGCTTCACGTCGTAGAACGACTTCTTGGAGCGGTAAGCAGAATCGAATATCCCAGCGACCGCTTGCAAATACAGGTCCTGGACGACTCCCGGGACGAGACCTGTGAGAAGGCCCGCGAAATTACCCGCCGCCTCGCCGGCAAGGGGCTCGACATCGAGTACATGAACCGCGGTTCGCGCAGGGGTTTCAAGGCCGGAGCCCTGGCGGCCGGCCTTGAAAAGGCCAAGGGGGAGTTTGTTCTCATCTTCGACGCCGACTTCGTTCCTCCACCCGGGATTCTGCACGAGGTCATCCACTATTTCACCGATCCCCGGATCGGGATGGTGCAGATGCGCTGGAGCCATCTCAACCGCCGTTACTCCCTGCTGACCCGAATACAATCGATTTTCCTCGACGGCCACTTCATGATCGAGCACACGGCGCGCAACCGCTCCGGTCGCTTCTTCAATTTCAACGGCACCGCCGGCATCTGGAGGAAGCGGGCAATCGTCGATGCCGGAGGTTGGCAGCACGATACCCTTACCGAGGACCTGGACCTGAGCTACAGGGCCCAACTGGCAGGCTGGAGGTTTCTCTATGTGCCCCAGATTTCGGTTCCTGGAGAAATCCCCGTCGAAATAAACGCCTTCAAGTTGCAGCAGCACCGCTGGACCAAAGGTTCGGCGCAGACGGCAAAGAAGCTGCTGCCGCGAATCTGGGGCAGCAGCTTCCCCCTCAGGGTGAAAATCGAGGCGACTTTCCATCTCACCACCAACATCTGCTATATCCTGATGCTCCTGGTGGCCCTGCTGAGCCTGCCGGTGGTGAATATCCGTTCACACCTGGGGTGGGAGCGCTTGCTCATCGTCGACCTGCCCCTGTTCACCCTGGCGACCATGGCCATCTCCGGTTTTTACATTGCCTCACAGCGGGCTCTCTATTCCAACTGGAAGGCACAGATCAAGTATCTGCCCTTGCTGATGGCCCTGGGGATGAGCCTGTGCATCAACAACTCCCGGGCGGTGGTCGAGGGGTTGATCGGCCATAAGAGCGATTTCAGACGCACTCCCAAATACGGAGTGGTTCACCGGGACAGCTCGGTCAGGAAATGGAAATACAGCGCTCGCAGAAACGCGCAGGCCTTCCTCGAGTTGTCCATGGCCGTCTACTTCGGCTTCATTCTCTACAGCGCATGGTCGGTCGATCTCTACCTGGGTCTGCCTTTCCTTCTGCTCTTCCACGCCGGCTTTCTCTATAGCGGTCTCATGTCCGCACTGCAATTCCGGGTACCTCTCATCCGACCTCGCCTGCTTCCCTGATAATCTGCCAGTGTCCCGTCGCAGAGATATGTCGCCATTATTCCCCCGATCCATCCCGGCTCACGGCGTTGCCTTCACTCGCCGTACACCACTGGTACGACTCGCTCAGGCGCCTTGTGAGCCGGGCGCCTCGGCGGCCCAATTGCGTCAACCTATCTCTGCGACGGGACACTGATATGTATTGACGGTTGTCAACCCCCTCCGGGGTGGTCATTTCGGGTGTTATCTTTGCATGAGTTTGTTCGGCAACAGAAGGGACGCTGTAGCGACGGTTGATCCGACTGATATTCGCGGGTTGGCTACCGCCTGTCCTGGGTGCGTCGCGGAGCGGCCTCAGTCTATGGTCGAGGGTCAGCCTGAAAAGGCGCCTCATAGTGTCTTCGAGGATTCTCCTGACCGGTCCCTTCTGTCCCGTTTCGATTTACATGAGCAAAGGTCCTATGCCGGCTTCTGAGACGATGAGCTTATCAGGCGGCGATCCGAGGTCTCCTGGCCACGAGGCGGCCGGGGCGTTTCTGCTCCCAGGCGATGGCCCAGATGAAACCCAAAAGCTCCCGCGCGATCGCGCAGCACACCTTGTTCTTCGGCATCCCTCGCCCACTCAGCCGTCGATAGCGTCCACACAGGCGTTTCTGTGCCTTCCAGGCGATGGCCTGTATGGGGGGTGCGGTCTGTTCGGCGCGTCGTTGCAAGGCGGCCGTCTTGCGGGCGGGAAAGCGATAGCACCAGGCCGCTTCCACCAGCACGCGCCGCACGTGGGCGTTGCCCGCCTTGGTGATCGCCCCTCGCTTTTGGCGGGAGCCGCTGGAATGCTCGCTGGGGACCAGACCGACGAAGGCCATCAGTTGGCGCGGCGAGTCAAAGCGGGTGAGGTCCCCCAACTCGGCCAGGGTCGTAACCGCGGTGAGCGTGTCTACCCCGCGCAGCGCCCTCATAGCCCGCGTCTCCCCTTCCAAAGACCATCCCTCCAGCGCCTGCTGCAGGGCCTGGTCCAACCCCTGGATCCGACCTTGGGCTTCCTGTACCGCGTCCACGTATTCCTGAAAGACGATCTGCTGGGCCGGATGATCGAAGCGCTGGGTCTGCAGCCAGCGAAAGTGGGCTTGGGTCCAGCGACTGCGCCCGGAGTAGATCCGGCCGTGGCGCTGCAAGAAGCTGTTCAGCCGCTGGCGCACGCGGCGCTCGGCGTGCTTGAAGTCTTCCCGGCAGCGCTCCAGATCGCGCATCGCCTCCTGCGCTTCGTCGGGCACCCACACGGGGGTCAACTCGCCGTGTTGGAAAAGCCGCACCAGAGACACAGCATCGCGGCGGTCGGTCTTGATGCGGTCGCCCGGCCGACGCGGGATCAGCGAGGGCGCCACCACCGTGCAGGCGTGCCCCAGGGCTGTGAGCTGACGGTAGACGCCGTAGCCGCAGGGTCCGGCCTCGTAGCAAAACCGCAACGAGGTCCCACCACGGGCCAGTTGGCCCGCCAGCTTGGACAACGCAGCGCCCGTAGACGGTATCGTTCCATACAGCTTTGGCCCTTGGAGGCCTTCACCGGCCAGGGCGACGGTGATCGAATCTTTATGTATGTCCAAGGCGACGAATTTCGTAGATTTACGCATGGCCTCCTCCTTTTCGCTGGGGATAGGTCTTTGGGTGAACTCCGTTTTCCCAAAGATAACCCCCGAAAACCGAAATCGGAGGAGGTCTTTCATATCTCCGTCAATACATAAGGTCTAGGGCCATCGCAAATCGTATTCGTCCCCATCCAGGTTGCGTCGCGCCAGCAGCACCCTTAAACCCGGGTGAACCAGGTCTCTGATATTCCGCCGCAACTGCCGCAACCCTGGGGCGACTGCACGGCGCCGCTGCCCAGGTCCCTCCGATCGATCCTTGCCCGGATCCAGGAATTCCTCGAGGGAGCGGACGTACAGTTCGTGAATTCTCCGGAGAGCCGGATCATCGGGTCCCCCCAATAATTTCACCTCCCTGGCGTAATCTTCAATCAAGGTGCGCACGGATTCCATCTCTGCTTCTCCGGCATCGAGATGGAGGTCGGCGAAGTAGTCGATGCGGGTCTGGATCTCCTGGTTGTAATGGTGGAGTTTCTTCACCCGGGCGACATAGGCTGCGGTTTCACCGATTTCCGCCCTGTCCGCGCAGCCCCACAAAGCGGCGATCATCACAGACGCCGAAATCCGCGACCACATTCATGCCTCCATTTATCCTTGCGGGGTTTGGCTCGAGATCCAGCAGCGGGCGGCGAGCCTGCGGCCAGGCCCACGGTCACCGCATGCCGCAATTGGGGACCGGCCACCTCCAATGGGTCCATGCAATCTACTCCAGGGCTCGGTACGCGTCACTCCGGGAAACATAGGACCGGCCCCAGATTGATCAAGCGCCGAAAACAGCCCGGCTGCCGCGTTGCCGACTTCCCGGCAGGGTTGGGTGAATTCGGTTCGGCAGCGGGCCGGAAAGCCAGAAGAGGGCAGCAGGCAACCGGAGCAGCCGAGTGGATTTCGCCGGCAAATCTCCTATATTAACCGGGAAAATCAAGGTTGAACAGCCGCAATCCTCCCGTTGCCGGCACCGTGCTGCACAAACACAACAAGGAGCCCGGAACCATGATATCGAAGGAGCAAATCGAATCCCAGCTCGACAACTGCCTGCTTGAAGCCCGCTACGAATCCTGGCAGCAGTACTACAGGCAGGGCAAGGTCAGAGACATGTACCTGCTCGAGGACAAACGCATCCTCATCGCCACCGATCGCCAGAGTGCCTTTGACCACGTTCTCGGAACCATTCCCTTGAAGGGACAGGTCCTCAATCGCATCGCCCGCTACTGGTTCGACCAAACCTCCGATATTGCTCCCAACCAGGTGATTGCGGTTCCGGACCCCAATGTCACCGTTGCCGAGGAACTCGACATGCTCCCCGTGGAGATCGTCGTGCGCCGATACCTCACCGGAAGTACCGATACCTCGGTGTGGACCAACTACAACAAGGGAGTACGCAAATTTTGCGGCGTCGACCTGCCCGACGGCATGGTGAAGAACCAGCCCTTCGACGAGCCGATCATTACGCCGACCACCAAGGCCGAGGACCACGACGAGTCCATTTCTCCCCAGCAGATTCTCGAACGCGGGCTGGTGTCCAGGGACACCTGGGGGCAGGTCGAGGAGATCGCCCTGGCCCTCTTTGCGCGTGGAACGGAGTTGGCCGCCCGGCAGGGCCTTATTCTGGTGGACACAAAGTACGAAATGGGGCTCGACCGGCAGGGCCGGGTCACGGTCGCCGACGAAATCCACACTCCGGACTCATCGCGCTACTGGGTGGCTGATTCCTACGAGGAGCGCCACTCCCGCGGTGAGGAGCCCGAGAGCCTGGACAAGGAGTTCTTGCGCCTTTGGCTCAAAGAGCGCAACATCTCCGACGACAACATTCCCGAGCTGGATGAGGAAATCCGCACCCAGGTGGCGGCGCGCTACATCGATCTGTTCGAACGCGTCACGGGCGAGTCCTTTTCTTCCGAATTGGACACAGTTCCGATCTCCGATCGCATCGAGAAGAACATTGCGCCTTATTTCTCCTGAAGAGGCCGCCGGCGGTCCGGCGGGCAACAATACGACGCGGAGAGGCTGTCCGGGACGAGCCCTGCCCAGCCGGCTGCCCATCTCCAGGTCCTGAAGGGAATCTCGGCCATGCTCAAGAATCTGATAGGCGCCTTCATCATTTTTCGCCTGGAAATGCGGCAGTTGCCCATTGACCCGGGCCTGGTGGTGGCCCTGTGGCGCCACCGCACCGCCATTGCCGTCGTCATCGACCATGGGGCGGGGTGCCGCCAACAGCCCCGCCTGATCAAACAACTGGACGAGGTCTATCCTTTCTGATGCTCCATCGCCAGCTTCGCACAGCCCTCGAAGAGATTTTCGGCCAGGAGTTCGTCGCCGACGCCCTGAACCAGCCGGAAATGGCACAGCTATTGCTCTATGAGCGGCCGAATGATTTCAAGGAAACTGTTCTCGGCTTTCAGCGTCTCAACTACAGGGACGAACAGCAGAATTTTGCCGCCAGGCTGGAGAACGAGCTGGGAGTCACCCTGATCTGCTCGCTTCTCGACGAATCAACCCGGGAACTGGTGGCGGAGCTGGGATTGAATTACATCTGATCCAGGGAGCCGGAATTTGATCTGGATGGCAGGGAAGAATACTCCCGGCCGGGTGCCCCCTGGCAATGTTCGATCTTGAAGAAGACGGCAGCGGCGGCAATTTGAAACACCGTCATGTAGAATCGGGGTTATATGGGGCCGGAAATCTCCGGAACGGTTTGCACTGGCGGGTGAAGTGGCGATAAAGGGGTTTTGTGCTTATTTTTGCATTTCGTAATCCAATGGTTTTTCTGGGATATACAGCCGCAAACCGAAGAGCGGCCATATCCCGAGCTGCAAAGGCGATTCGTGCGCTACAACCTGGCCGACCTTCACATCCATTCGTTTTGCTCGGACGGCCTGCGAACACCTTCCCAGGCCGTCGAGGAAGCCCACGGCGCGGGCCTGCAGGCCTTGAGCCTCACCGACCACGACACCGTTGCCGGCATCGACGAGGCGGTGGAAACCGGCCGCAGGCGGAACATCGAGGTCGTTCCCGGCACCGAGCTCAGTGCCCACGTCAGGGAGCGCGAGGTCCATATCCTGGCCTACTGCTTCGAGTGGAAAAACCCCCGGCTGGCCGACCACCTGGGTTTCCTGCACCGCCATCGTCACGAGCGCGGAAGTTCCATAGTGGAGCGTCTGAACAGCCTGGGCGTGGAGATGACCTTGGAGGAGGTTCTCGGGGAGGCCGGCGCCAGTCCCCTGGGCAGGCCGCACATCGCCGCAACCATGGTAAATCGCGGCCTCGTGACCAGCAAGGAAGAGGCCTTCGATCGCTATCTTGGGAACCGCGCCCCGGCCTTTGTTCCCAAGCCCTACACTGCGGCGCAGGGAGT
Organism: Candidatus Latescibacterota bacterium; assembly: GCA_965208105.1. Classification (GTDB taxonomy): domain Bacteria; phylum Latescibacterota; class UBA2968; order UBA8231; family UBA8231. Next base: position 2,698,546 of record OZ242318.1, on the reverse strand, counting down.
AATCGAGTTGGTTCACCAGATCGGAGGGGTCACGTTCCTTGCCCACCCCGGAGCCAATCTGCCGGAGCCCTTGCTCGCCGAGCTGGTGGACGGCGGCCTGGATGGCATCGAGGTCTTCCACCCCAGCCACCAACGCACCCAGATCGACTACTATACCCAGATCGCCAACCGCTACGGCTTGCTCAAGTCCGGCGGGTCCGACAGCCACGGCGATGTCGAGGGGGCGCGCATCGGCGATTACGGAATCGGCTACGAAGCCATTGAAGCAATGCGCGCCCGCGCGGCGATATACTCCTGAATTGCGTGACCCCTTTCTCCTTGATTTCAGAACCCAGCTCAGCTTGATGAAGCTTTACTTCCGCACCCGTGATTTCAATCCCGGGGGCATCCTCCGGTTCTTTCTCGCCGCGGCTGCCCTGCTGTGCTGTGCATCGGGCACTCCCCGGCTGACCACCGGCGCGGAAGCCGCCGTTCCACTGCGCTTTTCCCAGGACGGGGAAACGGCGGAGCCATTCGCGGGACTGATCGGCACCGACATCGGCGATATGAAGTGGAGCGGGCGCTACTTGTGGGTGGGCACCGAGAACGGCCTGGCCCGCCTCGATCCCAACCGGGCCAGCGGTCTCGAAGGAGCCCACTGGGTGACCTTCACCGAGGCCAATGGCCTGGGCCGGGGAGCGGTCAGCGCCCTGGACGCGGTGGGCGACACGGTCTGGGTCGCCACCCTCTTCGATACCACCATTTCCAGTATCGGAAAGAAGCAGGTGAGCGGCGGCCTGAGTTTCTCCTTCGACAGCGGCGCCACCTGGCAGCACGTCCCCAACTCTGCCATCTTTGACATCACCAGAGCGGGCTTCGGCAGGGGGCCCACTACGGAAATCAACAATGCCTGCTTCGGCCTGGCCCTGGTGGGCGACGTGGTCTGGGCTGCCTTCTTTTCCGGTTCTTCAGTTCGCTCCGCGGACGCAGGCCGAACCTGGGAGCGCGTCCTTCCCGACGGCGCCGGCGAAATAATCTTTGATGACGACGAAACCGAGGCGGTCGTCGTCGCCGCCCGGGCCGACAGCCTGGAGCAGGCTGGGGGGCCAGGAGAAGAGGTCAAAAGCCTGCGCGCCGCCAGCGACAGCCTGCGAAACCAGGAGCTGCTCCACCGCACCTTCGCGGTCCTGGCCTACGGCGACACGGTCTGGATCGGCACATCCAGCGGCATCGCCCGCAGCTTCGACGGCGGCGCCACCTGGAAAAACATCAAGGTCCGCCTCGACGAGGAAGGAAGCCCGATTCCTGGAAATATCGGGGCCAACTGGGTGGTGAGCCTCGACCGCCAGGTCCTCCCGGACGGCGGCACCGTGATCTGGGCCGGCGCGCAGGTCACCGACCGGGTCATGGTCCCGGGCCAGATCAACTCCATCAGCTTCAGCCGCGACCACGGCGAAACCTGGGAGATCGTCGGCCCGGTCCTCGAGGGGAGCACGGACTCGGCCTATGCGTGGGATTTCGCCTTTACCGACAATGCGGTGTGGGCGGCCACCAACCAGGGATTGTATGCAAGCATGGACCAGGGCCGAACCTGGTCGAACGTCCTGGTCGAAGACTCCGTCAGCCGCGACCGCCTCAGCGGCGTCTTCGTCGGTCTGGAGACGGTGGACGAGCTCCTGTGGGCGGGGGCAGAGACCGGGATGGGCCGCAGTACCGACGAAGGTGTCAGCTGGAGGATCGTCAAGTCCCCGGTTAAGACCCTGTCCATCGATACCGGCGGGTTCATCGGCGGGGGCAATGCCCTCGACAGCCTCTACACCCTGGGCGGCCGGGTTCGCACCTATGCCGCTCCAAACCCCTTTGCTCCAAGGCAGGACGAGCAGACCCGCATCCACTACAGCATGGCCCAGGGCGACCAGGTCACCATAAAGATCTACGACTTCGCCAGCCGCCTGGTGCGCACGCTGATCGACGCAGAGGAGCGCCAGGGGCAGCGCAACCACGGGGAGAACTGGGACGGCCGCGGCGACGACGGCGCCGCCGTGGCCAACGGGGTCTACTTCTACCGGGTCGAGCTGGGCGGCGGAAAACAGGCCTTCGGGAAAGTGGTGGTCCTGGATTGAAAAAATCTTCCCGCATGCGGGCGAAGTTCACCGCCTCGGTATTCTGCCTGCTTTCCACGGCTTCGTCCCACGCTGACGGCTTCGCCGCCGCCTTTCTGGAGACCGGCGTGGGTGCCCGCGGGCGCGGCATGGGCAACGCCTTCGCCGCTGTCGCCGACGACGCTTCCGCTCCCTACTGGAACCCCGCCGGTCTGGTCCGCACGGGGAGCAGGGGCCTATCCACGTCGATCAGCCCCCTCTCCCTTGACCGCCGCCAGAGCAGCATCTCCGGCACCCTGAACCTGCGCGGAGAGCTGGCCTTTGGTTTCACCTGGTTGCACGCCAGTGTGGGGGGACTGGAGGAAAGGGCAGCCAGCGGCGTCATCATCGGCGAGATGGACAACCTGGAGAATGCCTTCCACGTTGCGGTGGGCAGGCGCCTGGGCGGCCGCATCGCGGTGGGCGGAGCCATGAAGATTATCAGCCACAGGGTCAAGGTCCCATCCTTCGTCAAGGATGCCTCCGGCAAGGGCCACGGATTTGACCTGGGCACGCAGATCCACCTGACCCGGCGGACCATCCTGGCCGCCACCGCGCGCAACCTGAACGCCGAGTTGAGCTGGAAGGTCCCCCGCGGCGGGCAGCGAGTCAGCACCAGCAATGACCCCCTTGCGACCACGTTTGCCGTGGGGGTTGCCCATCGCCTCCGGGAAAGTCTGCTGCTGGCCGCCGACCTCCACTTTGGAGACGCTGCCTACCTCGACCTGGGGACGGAGTGGGAAGTCAACTCCTCCCTGACCTTGCGCGGCGGTCTCCACCGGGTGCCGGGATCGGACCGCGGGGTGGGCTCGATCACGACGGGCCTGACCCTGCGCCCCATGCGGCGGGAGAAGCTCCAGTTTCACTACACCTATGCCACCGAAGAACTGGGCGCCGGCGGTGGCAGCATATTCGGCCTTACTTCCAATTTTTGAGGTAACCATTGGACTGCGAAAAACCAAAGGGCTGCGCCCGGAGGAATACAAAACTGAATGCGCGTTCCAGCACGGGAGCTGGATGCCTTCTGATTGCCCTCGCTATGCTGGGGCTGCCGGTCCAGAGCTCGGCCATCGGCAGCGGCCTGCCCTTTTTGCTGCTCAGCTCCGGAGCGCGGAACGCGGCCATGGCCGAAGCCTCGACGGCGCTGCCGGACATGGAGGCGATCAGCTACAACCCGGCGGCCTTGCAGGGCCGGGGCCGGGGAAGCGTGGGGCTTACTCACAGCGAGTTTTTCCAGGGCATTCGTCACGATCATTTCTCCCTGGTTCTTGTTTCCAGGCGCGGGGTGGTGGGATTTTCCGCCCAGGTTTCACAGGCGGAGGGTCTCGAGCATCGCACCGGTCCGAGCGCCCGGCCCCTGGGAAGGTTCGGCGTCTACAACGGGGTGATCAATATGGCCTACGCCCGGGCCTGGAATAAAAAGCTGCGCCTGGGGGCCAACTTCAAGCTGATCCGCGAGAGTGTCTTTACCAGCACAGCCACTGGTGCGGCCGTGGATTTCGGCCTGCTGTACACCTTCCTTCCCCATATGCGCGCGGGAGTTGCGCTGCGGAACCTCGGACGCATGAGCGAGCTGAATCGAACGGCGACCAGGCTCCCGATGCAGGGGCGCCTGGGCTTGACCTATGCCGGATTCGGCCCAATCCTCCTCAGCGTAGCAACCCATCGCGCCGCCGGTCGTCCGACCACCCTGCACATGGGAGGCGAGACTGCCCTCGGATCCCGCCTGGTGCTGCGGGCGGGATATCAAAACACCCACCACCGGAAACTGACCCTGGGGATGGGTCTCAGGTCCAGTAACTGGACTCTGGAATACGCCTTCATCCCCCCTTTCAAATCGGCCCTGGGCGAAGCTCACCGCTTCGCGCTGCAGTTGCACCGGGGAGGTTGAGATTCCTTGAATCCATGGCGCAAGGACCGGCCTGCTATTTTGGGGTCCGTCCAGGCAGAGATTGCATCCGCTGTCAGGTCCCGGGGCAAGCCGCCCGCCAGCGGCGGGAGCCGGCCCTGGAAGCACGTCGTTCTCTTCGTGCTGACCCTCTTCTCCATGGTCGCAGCCGGAGCCATGCAGCAGGGTGCCAATGTATTTGCAGGCATGGCTTCGCTTCCCCACCTGGTCGAGGGCATTCCCTTTGCGGCGACATTGCTCGGCGTGCTCACGGCTCACGAGTTCGGTCATTACTTTGCCGCCCGCAGATGGGGCGTCAGGGCCTCCCTGCCCTATTTCATACCCTTGCCCTACTTCTCGTTTCTCGGAACCCTGGGAGCGGTCATCAAAATTCGCTCCCCGATTCCGAACAACAGGGCATTGCTCGACATCGGCGCCGCCGGCCCCCTGGCCGGCCTCGTCATTGCCCTGGCTGCCTGCGTGATCGGCCTTCCTCAGTCAACCCTCGTCCAGGAGAGATACTTCCACTGGGAGCCGATCCAACTGGGAGCTCCCCTCATCTTCAGGGGGCTGTCCGCCCTCTTCCTGCCGGAGGTCGTTCCCGACCAGATGGTGCTGCTGAGTCCCGTGGCATTTGCCGGCTGGGTCGGCCTTTTCATCACTGCATTCAATCTCTTTCCCGTCGGGCAGCTCGACGGCGGTCATATCGTCTACGCCCTCTTCGGGCGCCGCCACCGCCTCATCGGACGCCTCACTTTTGCCGCCTTGTTGGGTCTGGGACTATTCAATATTTTATCACCTTTGTGGGGCGGCCTGCAGGGATCGCCCGTTTGGCTGGCGCTGGCTTTCCTGCTCCTGTTGCTGGGCAGGGACCATCCATCGACGCGCGATCCCGGCACTCCCCTCGACCCCCGACGCCGACGCCTCGGCTACCTTTGCCTGGCTGTCTTCGCTCTTTGCTTTACTCCGGTTCCATTCAGATTCTGAAATGGGAAATGGGTGTCCGGTCGCACCTCCTCTCAGCTCCATTGGTCATCGGGTGGGCCATGGCCTTTGCCGGCTGCGGCCTGGACGACGGCGTCCAGGCGGATTGCCGTTGCACGGAGGACACCGACCCGAACCTTTTTCCCCATTGCCGCGGCGCCGAAATCCCAGTGGAGAGGACCTCCGGAGGCAATCCCTTTTCCGTCCAGACGCCGGATTGTCCCAGCGGAGAACGTCTCTTGCTGTTGGAGCCGACGCGCCCGGAAAACGTTCTGGCCAACGTCCGGATAGTCTTCGAAGCCCGGCCCCAAGCCCGCAGTCCGAACCAGTACATGGACCAGCTCAGCGAGGACTTTTTCTTTTTGCCGGACGCCCAGGACATCCAGCTGCATCCCGAAGTCTACAATGCCAACCGCGATACCCTGTGGACACGCGAGCAGGAACGCCGCTTCGTACTTGCGCTGCTCGATCCTCGAAGCGTCGATGCCATCCGCTTCCACCGTTGGTACGAAGCGTCGAAGGACGAAAGAATTCTCACCGAGGAAGGGTTGCTCGAAACCTATGTATTCCCGTATGAAGTCGATTTCCCCGAGCTGTTGGACACGGGGGAGCCTGGCGGAATCATCTCGATCAAAGGCCGGATGGCGGTGGATCTGGTAACCCCGACGGTGGAAAACCCGGTGTGGGCGATACAGCGCTGGCAGGACCAGCGCGATGCCGCACCGGCCAAGCGCTCCTGGGGCGAACTCCGGGCAGAGTTTGGCCATTAGGGGAAGAGCTGAGCATCATGAAATTCATCGTTTTACAAATTCTCCTCTCTTTCCTGGTCCTGTGCGCATGCTCCAACCCCTTCGCCCCGAAAAAGCACACTTCGACAGGCATTACAAAGCCTCCGGCGCCCTCGACCGAGACCCCCGAGATCCTCATGGACAACCTGAACCGGGCCATGCGCGACCGCGACAAGGATCTGTACGAAACGCTGCTGGACGAGGATTTCTGGTTCACCGAGGAGGACTGCCAGGGAGATATCGTCCTGGAGAACGGAAAAGAGGAAGAACTGGAGATAATGGGTGGAAGCCGCGATAGTGACAAACCCGGAATTTTCGACATATTCGTCACCTTCGACTTCGAGTTCAAGCCCATCAAGCGCAGCCGCGAACTTGGACCGGAGTACCCCAAACAGCACGAGGATGATCCAGACGGACACCCGGACGAGGACTGGGAGGTATTCCGCGGCAGGGTAATCATGACCCTGCTCGACGAAAACGGCGACGGCTTCGACGTCGACCAGATCATGAACTACAAGCTGCGCCTGGCCGAAGATGGTCTCTGGAAGATGATCCGCTGGATCGACGATCCCCTGAGCGGGGACTGCGGCGGGTTCCAGGGAGGGGCCAAGCCAATGTCCCCTTCAATCTCCTGGGGGGCTGCAAAGAACCATCACAGAACTCACAACTGGTGATTTGTCCGGTGGTTTCGGATACCCTTCAGAATTGAGTTCAATTTCTCCGAAGATTTCCAATGGCGAAACGTTCCCACATGACACGCCGTCGGCGCACGCCATTGTGGCATCTTGCCCTCAGCGGTTCCCTGGTGGGGCTGGCCATCCTCCTCGTCCCCTTTCTGCATTGGAGGAATCAGCCTCCGGCCCCCCCCGCCGAGCCGGCAGCCCAGGTTGAAAAACGGCCTGCTTTCAATCCCCCTGCACCTCCATCGGTGCCCAAGGCAAGGAACAGGGAGAGCCTGGTTGCCATGTCGGAAAATATCTTCAAGCAAGCCGATGCCGCACTGCAGGAACTGGGAATAGGGCCGGAGCTCATCTCCAAGCGCCGGGGCACGAAGCAGCTTTCCGCCCGCTGGGTCGATCTCATCAGGGTGCGGGTTCCCGCCGACCTGCCCCTGGCCGCGGTCAATCTGCACCTCACCCGATTTGTGCGCCGCAACCAGGGCCGGGTGTTCGCTGCCACCGAGTCCGAGGAAGCGCGGAGGGTGGAGATGCGCTGTGGTTTCGACACGGTGGCGACGACCCTGTTTGTCCTCGACCACGATGCCCGGACGGTTCGCGAAACGGGACAGATCGCCATCGTGCTGGATGATTTCGGATACGCGGCCGGCAGCGAGTGGCTCTTCGAGCGCTTTTGTGCCCTGCCCTATCCCCTTACCCTGGCCATTCTTCCCAACGAGGGCAGGGTTCGCTCGCTCAGCGATCGGGCTCGGGCGAACGGCCACGAGGTGCTGGTCCACCTGCCCATGGAACCGGAGGACTACCCCGGCAAAGACCCCGGGGACGACGCCGTCCTCGTCAGCCAGGATGAGAAGACGATTCGCAAGCTCGTGCGCAACGCCATACGCCGCGTTCCAGGCGCTGTCGGGGTCAATAACCACATGGGATCCCGGGCGACGGCCGATGCCCGGACAATGGAGCAAGTTCTGCGGGAGGTCGACCGGAAGGGCATGTTCTTCCTCGACAGCCGCACCTCCCCGTCCTCGGTAGCCTTCGCCGTGGCCAGGAGGATGGAGGTTTCAGCCCTGAGCCGCGACCTTTTCATCGATCCGGTGGACGACGCGGCGAGCGTGGAGAAGAGACTTTGGGAGCTCGCCACCCTTGCCGCCAGAAACGGCAGGGCCATCGGCATCGGGCACGACCGCGAGCAGACCTTGCTGGCCCTCGAGGCAGTCCTTCCCCGCCTCGAGGCGCGCGGCTTCCACATCGTCCCCGTCTCCAAACTCGTTCGCTGAGGTTTTGAACCCGACCTTCGAAGTAGTCGCCCGGGACGAGCGCAGTGGAGCGCGGGCGGGCCTGTTGCACACTCCCCACGGCAGCGTCGAAACGCCTGTCTTCATGCCGGTGGGAACCCGCGCAACGGTGAAGACCTTGTCGCAGCAGGACTTGGAGGAGCTCGGCGCCCAGATCATCCTGGGCAATGCCTACCACCTGTACCTGCGTCCCGGCCACGAACTGGTAGACCGTGCCGGCGGGCTCCATGGGTTCATGAGTTGGCCGCGGCCAATCCTGACCGACAGCGGCGGCTATCAGGTTTTCAGTCTTGCCGCTCGCAACGAGATCCGCGATGACGGAGTCCTGTTTCAGTCTCACCTCGACGGTTCCTCCCACCTCTTCACGCCGGCAAAGATCGTGGACATCCAATTCGGTCTCGGCGCAGATATCATCATGGCCTTTGACGAGTGCACCCCATATCCGTGCAGCCGGAATTACGCCCGGGAGTCCATGGAGAGAACCCTGAGATGGGCGGAACTCTGCCTGGTCCGCCACCGGGAGCTCGAGTCGCATCGAGGACAGCGTTGTCCTCAATCGCTCTTCGGCATTGTCCAGGGGGGTGTCTACCCCGACCTGCGCGCCGATTGCGCCGGCCGATTGGCGGCAATGGATCTGCCTGGCTACGCAATTGGAGGACTGGGGGTGGGCGAGCCCCGCGACCAGATGTTTTCAATGATCGACGCTACATTGCCCCATCTGCCCCCACCCAAGCCGCGCTACCTCATGGGCGTGGGTCTTCCCCAGGATCTGGTGCAGGCAGTGGCGGCCGGGATCGACCTCTTCGACTGCGTCATTCCCACCCGCAACGCCCGCAACGGTACCGCGTTCACCAGACGGGGGCGCTTGCGCCTCAAGAATGCCGTCCTGGCCGAGGATTTCGGACCCCTCGACCCGGACTGCCGGTGCAAGACCTGCCGCAGCTACACCCGCGCCTACATCCGCCACCTCTTCCAGAGCAACGAAACCCTGGGGCTGCACCTGGCGTCCTATCACAACGTCCACTTCTTCCTGGAATTGATGCGGGAAATGAGGCGGGCCATTGTCAAGGGGTGTTTTTCCGAGTGGCAGACCGGGTTCATGGCCTCTTACCAGGAGGGTTGATTTTTCCTAAATTTCCTGCATAGTCCAATCCAGTCCCCCGCCCACAGAAAGGATCATGCCTTGTTCAATCTTATCGACGCGGCACATGCCATGGGCTCGTCTCCCGGAGAGGGGGGAGGCGCAAGCCCCATTGCTTCGCTGCTCCCCTTCGTCCTCATGTTCCTGGTCCTGTACCTGTTCATTCTGCGCCCCCAGATGAGGAAGCAGAAGAACCAGCAGAAGATGATCGACGAGTTGCAGAAGGGCGACGCCATCGTCACGAGCGGCGGTATTCACGGCATCATCACCAACCTCAAAGACGACGTCATCGTAGTAAAAATCGCCGAAAACGTGAGGATCGAGCTTTCGCGCTCCGCGGTTTCGCGGGTTAGATCCGGCGCCCAAAACAAGTGAGCAACTGGCGGCAGGATGAAGCTGGTTTTCATGGGCACGCCGGATTTTGCTGTTCCCTCCCTGCAGCGGCTGGCTGCCAGCGCGCACGAGATCTCGGCAGTTCTGACCAATCCCGACCGACCCCGCGGGCGCGGGCGCAGGCCGACCCCTCCTCCGGTCGCCCTGAGCGCGCGCGAATTCGGCCTCGAGCTACTCCAGGCAAAAAATCTGAGTGATCCCGGGCTGGCAGCGCGGCTGGCCGCATACGAGCCCGACCTCTTCGTGGTCGTGGCCTTCTCCATATTGCCACCCCAACTGCTTGAAATCCCCGCCCTTGGCGCGCTCAACCTGCACCCTTCGTTGCTGCCGGCCTACCGTGGAGCGGCCCCGATCATCCGGGCGCTGGTCAACGGCGAACGAACGACCGGGATAACTACCATTCTGATCGACGCGCGGCTGGACGCGGGGGACATCCTCATGCAGCAGAGTGTTGCCATAGGCCCGGAGGAAACCGCGGGTGAGCTGGAGGGGCGCCTGCAGGACCTGGGAGCCGACCTGCTGGTGAAATCCGTGGATGGACTCCAACAGGGTACTCTGAATCCCAGGCCGCAGCCCCGGTCGGGAGTAAGCTGGGCTCCCAAGGTGGGCAAGGAAGACGGCCGCATCGACTGGAGCCAGCCGGCCGAGGTCGTGCGCAACCTTATCCGAGGCGCGAATCCCGTGCCGGGGGCTTTCACTGAATGGGGTACGGGTCTGCTGAAAGTGCACCGCGCCCTGAGGCTGGATTCCAGTCTGGAGGGCGAGCCCGGCACGGTACTCAGGGCAGACTCGCGCCAGGGCCTGGTGGTGCGGGCTGGAGACGGGGCCTTGCTTCTCACCGAAGTACAGCCGCCGGGAAAGTCCAGAATGGAAGGAAAGGCATTCGTACTTGGCTATCAAATCGAGGAAGGCATCCGGCTCGGGTGCCCGTTGCGCTGAAAGCATCGCGCGGCCGATGGGGCGGTGCTCGCTGCTGCCGGCTCTGTCGGCCCTTCTTCTCACGCCGGTCTGCATCGCTGCGGCGCAACCGGGCTCCGAGCCGGCGGCCGGGGATAGTCTGCGGCGGCCTGATCCCCACCGCGCCATGCTGCGATCAGCCGTTTTGCCTGGCTGGGGCCAGAACTACAACGGGAAGCCATGGAAGGCCCTCGGCTTCGGCGCGGCAGCCACCGGCTTTCTGACCGCCGCCGTGGTCGAGACTCGCTCTTCAAGCCGCCTGCAAACCTCCTGGGAGCGCGAAGACCGGGCCTCCAGGCGGAATACTCGCTTTCTCTTCCTGGGACTTACCACAATTCTCGCCGCCCTCGATGCCTACGTGGACGCGCACCTGGCGAATTTCAAGGGTATGGCCGTGGATGCTCGCCCCGGGGAAATCCGCTTCAAGACCGCAATCTATTGGCGAGGTTGAAGTTGCCGAGCCGCGCCGGGGACAAGGTCGGGCTCAGAACTCCATCATGGCCTTGATCACCCCGGTGCGGGGGTCGAGCCAGGTGGGAAACTCTTCGATTACATTATCGAAATTGGCCCGGTGGGTGATCCATGGCCGGGTATCGATGCGTTCCTCCTCGAGCAGCCGGATAATCCGCAGGAAGTCACCTCTGGTGGAGTTGCGGCTGCTGAGTAGGGTGAGTTCGCGGCGGTGGAACTCGGGATCGTGGAAGGTGATATCGGCCTGTACTAGGCCCACGAAGACGAGGCGGCCGCCCTGGGCAACGTAGTCGAAGGCGGACATCATGGATTCGGCATTGCCCGTTGCGTCGAATACCGCTGTGGGCAGTTCCCCTCCGAGGAATTCCTCCACTTGCCTGCGCCCATCGTTCTTCCCGTCAACACCGCGATCTATTCCGAAACGTTCAAGGCAGAATTTCAATCTGCCGTCGTCGACTTCCATGACCATCACCCGGGCGCCGGCGATCTGGGCAAACTGGACAACTGAAAGACCGATGGGTCCGGCACCGATGACGAGGACGTTTTCATCCCGGTCCAGGGCGGCGCGCTGCACGGCATGGGCGCCGATACCCAGGGTCTCCACCAGAGCCAGCTGGTCCAGGGTAAGCAGGGGAGAGGGATGCAGTTTCTCTCCCGGAACGACGATCAACTCCCGCATTCCACCGTCGACGTGTACGCCCAGCACCTGCAGCCGGGAGCAGCAGTTGAGGCGGCCGCGGCGGCAGGCCAGGCACTGTCCGCAATGCAGGTAGGGCTCGATCGTGCAAAGGGTTCCACGTTCGAGGCCTTCCACCCCTTCTCCCACCTGTAACACCTCCACTCCGAGCTCATGTCCCAGAATACGCGGGTAGGAGAAGAAAGGCTGGCGCCCGCGAAAGGCATGGAGGTCCGTGCCGCAAATCCCCATGCGGTGGACGCGAACCAATGCGTGTCCCGGCGCGGGTTCGGTGGGGGCGTCGGACTCGGTGCGAATGAATTGTTCCGGCTCCTGGAGGATGATGGTCTGCACGTGGCTGAAGCTATGATCGGAACGGCCATCGTCAAGGGAGGGAAGCGGTTCTGCCCGGCCACGGCACCGCGGTGTTGCCTCGTCGTCCTGCCTTCTCCACCTGCTCCGGCTCCTCGTGCCCTGGAATTGGCCTGCGAATTGCTATTTCATGCGGAGGCAACCAGGCTTCGGGGAGTGGCGGATGGTTTTCAGTCGTATTTGGACCGTAGTTCTGCTCGGCACGGTGGATGCGGAGGCTGCATTCGAGCTGGACGGGCCGGAGTCATCGCTGCCGTTCGCCGCCCGCCACGGTCTCTACGCCAACCCCGCCGACCTGAAAGCTGCCTCATGCTTCCAATGGAGCCTGGGGCAGCACCTGCCCTTCGGCCTGCGTCAGCTCCGCCGGCACAGTTTGGGGCTCACGCGGTCCTTCGGGGTTTGGGGTGGAGGTGCGGGGGTCAGCTCCACCGGGTATGATCTCCATCGCGAGCTGAGTGCCTGGGTGGGAGCGGGCGGCAAATTGACCCGGCGACTCTCGGCAGGCGCATCGCTCACAGCATTGCGTCTGCAGCAGGACGGTGCCGGGGGGCTGCAGGACACGAGGCTGGGACTGGGATTCAGCCTGGACCTGGTCCAGGGTCTGAAGCTGAGCGCCTGGTGGCAGCAGAGGGCGGGGAACCTCGCGCGGCGCCAGATCTTCGCCAAGGTGGAGCATCGACCAGGCGCATCAAATCCTCTCTACGCCCGCATGCAGAAACGGGGCGGGCGCCCCACGCGCCTGGCTCTGGCCGCGGAGCATCGCCTCCACAGGCGCCTGCGCCTGATGGCCGCAACCCGCTCCAGCCCCCGCCGATTCGCCATGGGGCTGGAACTGGGAGCGCGCCGCCGGTGGCTGCAATACGCGGTGGTCACCCATGCGCAGCTGGGACCCTCGCATACCCTCACCACGGGCAATTCCTGCAGAGGTCCCTGATAAACAGTTTTCCTTCCCGCCGCTTCAGCCCGGGCCTCCTGCAGTTGTTTACAGCTTCTGGAAGGGTGGGTATATTTACCGTCCGCACTACTGATTCCGCCTCGAACCCACCCCTGAGCAGGACGAGCTTTTGCGCCAGGAGCCATATGAAAATCGTCCTTGTGGCCGGAGCGCGGCCGAACTTCATGAAGGTCGCCCCTGTCCTCGCCGAGTTGCGCAGCTACCCTGAAGAGTTCGTCCCCATTCTTGTTCACACCGGCCAGCACTACGACCATGAGATGTCCTCCATCTTCTTCAGCGACCTGGAGCTGCCTCCGCCCGATTTCCACCTAGGAGCCCGCAGCGACGACCCCGTCGCACAGACTGCCCATATCCTGACCGGATTCGATTCGGTGCTGCGGGCCGAAAAGCCCGACCTGGTCGCGGTCGTGGGAGACACCACGTCAACCCTGGCCTGCGCCCTGGCCGCGAGCAAGGGAGATGTCCCGGTCGCCCACGTGGAGGCCGGACTACGCAGCGGCGACCGCCGCATGCCCGAGGAGCTCAACCGCATTGCCACGGATGCTCTGGCCGATGTCCTTTTCACCTATTCTGAAGACTCCGACGCCAATCTCAAAGCGGAGAACGTGCCGGCGTCATGTATCTTCCGGGTCGGCAACGTCATGATCGATACGATGGTCAGGATGCGTCCGCGCGCCGCCTCTTCCACCGTCAGGGAGGATCTGGGACTGGCTTCAGGCGGGTACGCCGTGGCCACCCTGCACCGTCCCTCCAACGTTGACGATGTGCAGACTCTGGAGGGCATTGCGCAGGCATTCGCCCGGATCCAGGAGCGGATTCCCATCGTCTTCCCAGTACATCCCCGCACCCGGAAGAGCATCGAGTCCTCGGGGCTCGCCCCCTCCTTCGCGAAAATGGAACGGGTCTGCTTGAGCGGTCCGATGGGATACCTGGACTTGCTCAAACTCCTGGAGAATGCCCGCATGGTGCTCACGGATTCGGGCGGTCTGCAGGAGGAGACCACGGTTCTCAAGGTTCCCTGCCTGACCTTGCGGAGCAATACCGAGCGTCCCATAACGGTGGAAATGGGGACCAATGTCCTGGTGGGGTCCGAGCCCGACCGCATCGTCGGGGAGGCCTTTCGCGTACTCGAAGGGAAGTCGAAGAAGGGAAGGATCCCGGACCTGTGGGACGGCCACAGCGCCGAACGGCTTGTGACTGTGCTGCGCCGGGGGGTCGATCGCCGGTGAGGTTTCGATGATGGCAATAATCGACAGCTCCGGCCGGCGCGGGAGGACTTGCCCGGCGGCGCCGAAGCGGCCGGGGATCGGCCGCCGGTCGCCTTCTCTCCGGCGGCGATCCAGGGAACTTCGATGCCTCCTGCTGCCTGCTCTGCTTCTCTCCTGTTCTACCCCGCCACCGATAAAGCATCCCAATCTCGGGGTCGAGCCACCAGCGCAGTGGACGGCCGGGAGCATCGGCGGCGCCCCGGCAAAGACCCTGCGATGGGCGAGCTTCGCCGATTCAACCGCCGCTGATCTCGTAGCCGAAGCCCTGTCGCGCAACTATGACCTGAAGGCCGCGGCGGCCCGCCTTCAGGCTGCCGCGGCGCAGGCGAGAATCGCCGGCGCCGAGCTTTTTCCCCAGGTGGGCGCCGGCGCCAACGGGTCGCGGCGGAGGCAGAACTTTGTCGGCTTTCCCATTCCCGGCTTTCGGGAAGAGGTCCTGGTCACCACGACCAACAACTACGGGGTTTCATTGAATCTGAGCTGGGAGGTGGACCTATGGGGCCGCCTGCGCGCCGGCAAGGCTGCTGCTGCGGCCGATTTCAGGGCTGCGGAGGCGGACTTCAGGGGAGCGCAACTTTCTCTGGCGGCTCAGACCGCCCGGACCTATCTGTCAGCGGTGGAAGCCGGGCGCCAGGTGGAACTGGCTCAATCGACCGTAGACAACTATCGCCTTTCCAGCGAACGCATCCGCGAGCGCTACGACCGCGGCCTGCGGCCCTCCCTCGATCTGCGTTTGACTTTATCCAACCTGGCCGTGGCCGAGGCCCTTCTGCATCAGCGCCGGCGCCGGCTCGACGCCATGCGCCGCCAACTCGAACTGCTGCTGGGGCGCTATCCGGCCGCCACCGTGGAACTGAGCCGGGAGCTACCGCCCGTACCTCCTCTGATTCCGGTTGGACTGCCCGCCGGATTGGTGGCGCGCAGACCAGACCTGGCAGCGGCCGAACGCCGTCTGGCGGCGTCGGCCTCCCGGCTCGCAGCTTCCCGCGCCGCTCTGTATCCCCGCATCGGCCTGACCGCTTCAGGAGGGCGTTCCAGCGACGAGCTGAGCGAGTTGCTAAAGGGCGATTTCTCGGTGTGGAACCTGGTCGGCAATCTCACTCTGCCCCTCTTCCAGGGCGGACGGCTGCGCGCCGGAGTAGATCTGGCCAAGGCCGGGTCGGAGCAAGCCCTGGCCATTTATGCATCCAGCGTGCTCAAAGCCTATGCTGAAGTCGAGTCCACCCTGGCGGCCGAGGGTTTCCTGGCGCGGCAGGAGGAGGCTTTGCAGGAGGCTGTCCGGCAGGCAGGGGCCGCCGGCAGCCTGGCCCAGGATCGCTATGACACTGGCCTGACCGATCTGATCACCGTGCTTGAATCTCAGCGCCGCGCCTTCGAGGCGGAGAGTCAGCTGCTGGCAGTGAGGCGCCAGCGCCTCGAAGCCCGGATCGACCTGCATCTTGCCCTGGGAGGCGGCTTCGAGCCAGTTGATTCTTCAGAACCGGAGAGAAGAGAATGAGGAAGGTATTGATCAAGGGGGTATTGCCGCTGGCGATCGCACTCGCCGGCGTGGCCGTCTATGCTCTGCTGGCGGGGTTGAGCGAACCACCCCGGAGGGAGGAACAGCCCTATGGAGGTCCCCTGGTCGAAGTCGTGAAGGCGGATCCTCGCGCGGTCGAGGTCGTGGTGGAAGGACAGGGCACGGTGCAGCCCGGCGCCCAGATCGATCTGGTGCCCCAGGTATCGGGGACGGTCGTGTGGAAGTCGCCCCAACTGGAACGCGGAGGCTTTTTCCTTCAGGGTGATCTCCTGGCCCGGATTGACCCTGAAGACTACGAATTGGCGGTGGCGCGCGCGGAGGCGGATGTCGCCCAGGCCCGCTACCGGCTCGATCTGGCGAGGGGAGAGGCGGGCGTTGCCCGCAGGGAATGGGAGCTGATCAATCCGGCGGCCTCCGTGGCCGGGACCGCACCCGATTCCCTGGTGCTGCACATTCCCCAGCTGCGGGCGGCTCGCGCAGCTCTCGCGGCCGCCGAGGCGCGCCTGAAGGAAGCTCGCCTGCATCTCGCGCGCACCCGGCTCCTGGCCCCCTTCGACGGGCGCGTGCGCGATACCGGTCTCGACGCGGGGCAGTTCGTCACACCGGGCAGGCCCGTGGCGCAGCTCTACAGCATTGAGAAGGCCGAAATCGTCGTGCCCATTGCCGACAAGGACCTGGCCTGGTTCGATATGCCTCGGCTGTCCAAGGTGGAACCGGCAGGTGAGGCCGCCCCGACCCCGCCAGGGCCCAGGATATACGGTCCGGGGGAGGGCGGGCGCCTGGACCCGCGTCCCGGCCCGGGACCTCAGGCCGTGGTCCGGGGCTGGTACGCCGGGAGCAGGCACAGCTGGAGTGGACGGGTGGTCCGCGTCGAGGGCGAACTCGACCCGCGCAGCCGCATGGCGCATCTGGTCGTCGAGGTCGACGACCCCTATGGCGCCCGGGAAACCCCCCTGGTGGTGGGGCTCTTTGTGGACGTAGAAGTTGGCGGCCGCACGGTGGAAGGAGTGAGGGTGGTCCCCCGCCTGGTGCTGCGTCCCGGCAATACGGTCTGGACCGTGGGCGCGGACGGCATTTTGCGGGTGCGGAAAGCCGGGATAGTGCACAGCCGCAAAGATGAGGTACTGGTCCGCGTCGATATGGAACCCGACGAGAACATAGTGGTGTCTCAGTTGAGCGGGGTCACCGACGGAATGCAGGTGCGGGTTGCGGAAGGTTCGGAAAAATGAGAAGACCGGTGGTCTGGATGGCGAGGAACCACGTGGCGGCCAACCTGTTGATGGTCTTTCTGCTGCTGACCGGGTTGTTGGGGATATTGGGCATGAAGAAGGAAACCTTCCCCGAGTTTTCCCTGGACCAGGTGCAGATTCTGGTCCCCTATCTTGGAGCCACCCCGGAGGACGTGGAGAGAGGGGTGTGCGCGCGAATAGAAGAGCGGCTCTCGGGACTGGAGGGCATCCGCAGCATCCGGTCGACCGCGGCAGAGGGAATGGGAAGCGTGTCGGTGGAACTGGAGCTGGGGGTGGAGATGAGCCGGATGCTCAATGATATAAAAAACGAGATCGACCGCATAGACACCTTTCCGGAGGAAACGGAGAAGCCGGTCATCAAGGAACTCGTGCGCCGTACTCAGGTGATTGACCTGGTGGTCTACGGTGATGTGCCGGAGAAGGTTCTCAAGGCGACAGCCGAACGCATACGCGACGACCTGCGCCATGTGGACGGCATCTCCCAGGCGGAGCTGGCGGGCGTGCGCAGCGACGAGATTTCAATCGAAGTTCCCGAAAGAGTCCTGCGCCGGCACGGCCTTACCCTGGCCCAGGTGAGCGAGGCCGTGCGGCGCTCCAGCCTGGATATGCCCGGAGGGAGCGTCAAGAGCGAGGACGGTGAGATGCTGGTGCGCACCAGGGGCCTGAAATACACAGGGAGAGAGTACGAGGACGTGGTAGTGCTGACGCGGCCGGACGGCACCACGTTGAAATTGGGACAGATCGCGGCCATTGTCGACGGTTTCGAGGACAGCGACCTGATTTCGCGCTTCAACGGGCAGCCGGCGGCCGTCGTGCGCGTATTTCGCACCGGTGACCAGAACTCCCTTGAGATATCACGATGGGTGAAGGACTACATGGCGGCGCAGCGGGACTACCTGCCTGCCGGAGTTCATCTCGACTACGCCCGCGACGATGCGCGCCTGCTGCGCGGCCGCCTGGACCTCCTGCTGCGCAATGCCCGGCTGGGGCTGCTGCTGGTTTTCATCCTGCTGACCTTTTTCCTGGATCTGCGCCTGGCATTCTGGGTCATGATGGGCATTCCCATCTCTCTCCTTGGCAGTTTTCTGTTGATGCAGCCCTTCGATGTTTCAATCAACATGCTTTCACTTTTCGCCTTCATCGTTGCCCTCGGAATCGTGGTGGACGACGCCATCATCGTGGGCGAGAACGTATTCGCCCACCGCGAGCGCGGAAAAAGCCTGCTGCAGGCCTCCATCGACGGGACCCTGGAGGTAGGCAAGCCGGTGGTTTTTTCAATACTCACCAGCGTGGCGGCCTTCACGCCCCTGTTCTTCGTGGAGGGGATGATGGGCAAGTTCATGGCGGTGATTCCGGTCATCGTCATTTCCATGCTCCTGGTCTCCCTGATCGAGGCCCTCTTCATTTTGCCCGCCCACCTCTCCTCGCGCGGAGATGGGCTGCTGAGCCGCACCTTCGACCGGGTCCTGAGGGTGCCCCTCCGCTGGCACGACAGGCTGCAGAAGTTGGTGGATCTGCAGTTGAGAAAACTCATCGAGCGCTGGTACAGTCCCAGTCTCAGGGTTGCTCTGGCCAACCCTCTGGCTACCGCCGCCCTGGGGCTGGCCTTGATGCTGGGAACCCTGGGTTGGATCGCCGGCGGCCACATCAAGGTTGTTTTCATGCCCGAGGTGGAAGCGGACTGGATTGTAATCTCACTCGCAATGCCCCAGGGCACCACGGCGGAGCAGACCGCTGCGGCGGTGAAACGCATAGAGACGGCCGCGTTGATGGTCAGGGACAAGTATGATGGCCGGAGGAGCGCGGACCAGCCATCGATTTATCGCAACGTATTCACCTTTATCGGGGACCAGCCCATGGGCCGCAGGTCGAGCGCTACGGCCTCGGCCGCAGCCGGAGCGCAGGGCCACCTGGCCGAGATCACCATCGAGCTGCTGCCCTCGGAGGTGCGTCCCGTCCCCAGTACAGAGATCGTCTCGCGTCTGCGGACGCAGGTCGGAGAAATCCCAGGGGCCGAGGCGCTGAGCTTTTCAGCTGCCTTGTTCAGGGCGGGCAATCCCATCGAGGTACAACTGTCGGCCGATGACTTCTCCCAGCTTCTACGGGCAGCGGAGCGCCTCAAGGTCGAGCTGGGGAAATATCCGGGAGTAGGAGACATCAGGGACAGCTTTCAGGAAGGCAAGCAGGAGATGAAGTTGGGCCTCAGGCCCGAGGCCCGGACTCTGGGAATCACCCTGGCCGATCTCGCCCGCCAGGTGCGCCAGGGTTTTTATGGAGATCAGGCCCTCCGCGTCCAGCGCGGCAGCGACGACGTACGGGTCATGGTGCGCTATCCGGCTGGGGAGAGGCGCTCGTCCGGCGATATCGAGAATATGCGCATTCGCAGCCCTGAGGGAGCGGAGGTGGCATTTTCCCAGGTGGCTGAAGTCGAGGTCGGGCACGGGTATGCCTCCATCAGCCGCTACGACGGCCAGCGCACCGTCACCATCACCGCGGATGTGGATGCACAGATCGCCAACTCCAACGAGATCAATCAGGATCTGGCGCAGCGCTTCCTGCCGGTGCTGATGGGGGAATATCCGGGGTTGCGCTACAGCTACGAGGGAGAGCAACGCGAGCGCGAGGACTCGTTCGCCAGTCTCCTGCGCGGCTTCGCCGTTGCCATGTTTGCCATCTACGCCCTGCTGGCCATTCCCTTCCGTTCCTATACCCAGCCGTTCGTGATCATGAGTGCCATCCCCTTCGGAATGATCGGCGCGGTCTGGGGACATGTGCTCATGGGCCTGGATCTGGGCCTGCTGAGCATGTTCGGGGTCGTTGCCCTGTCCGGCGTCGTAGTCAATGACTCGCTGGTCCTGCTCAGCTTTTTCAACCAGTTGCGGGAGCGTGGAATACCCACTGACGAGGCCCTTGTGGAGGCGGGAAGGCAGCGATTCCGCCCCATCCTGCTGACCTCGCTTACGACCTTCTTCGCCCTGTTGCCCATGATCCTGGAGAGGAGCGTGCAGGCGCAGTTCTTGATTCCCATGGCGGCGAGTCTGGGGTTCGGCGTCCTTTTCGCCACCGCGATCATCCTCGTAGGCGTGCCGGCGGGAATGAAGCTCCTGTCGCAGTTGCAGGAATGGCTGGGAGCAGGCGCCCGCCCCGGGGAAAAGGAAGCCTGCGGACTCTCCGAGGCGGGAACTTGACATGGGTTGCGCGATTGATCTATCTTAACTTTCGCCATCCGATTTTCGGTGTTTGATTCTCTCATTCAGGTCTCATGGAGAGGGGGAAGATCCTTGAAAGATTTCGAATATTCAGCTCCGCGAACCCTGCGCGAGGCCATCAACCTTCTGGCCGAAAAGGGAGGCGGCGCCCGGGTGCTCGCCGGGGGCACGGATCTCATCGTGCAGCTCAGGGTGAAGCGCTTCCAGCCCGAACGCGTCGTCGACGTCAAGAACGTCCCCGAGGTCAATGAACTTTCCTACGGTCCCAGGAAAGGATTGCGCATCGGAGCGGCGGTGCCCTGCTGGCGGCTCTACAACGACCCCGACGTGGTGGACCGCTATCCCGGAATCACCGACTGCGCCGCCATCATCGGCGGTATTCAGATCCAGGGCCGCGCGTCCCTGGGCGGCAACCTGTGCAACTCTTCACCGAGCGCAGACAGCATTCCCGCCCTGATCGCCTACGGCGCCACCTGCGAAATTGCCGGTCCCTCCGGCCGCCGCCGGGTTGCGGTCGAGGAATTCTGCACGGCTCCGGGACAGAACGTGCTGCAGCCGGGAGAGCTGCTGGTCGCCATCCAGGTTCCTCCTGTCCGCAAGAGCTCGGGTTGCCACTACCTGCGTTTCATTCCGCGCAACGAGATGGATATCGCCGTGGTCGGGGCCGGGGCTTACGTCGAGCTCGCCAACCGCCGCAAGGAGTTCAAGGCGGTCCGCATCGCCCTGGCCGCGGTGGCGCCGACGCCCCTGTTTGCACGCGAAGCCGGAGACCTTCTCAGCGGCCGTCATGTGAGCGACGAGACGATAGAAGAAGCCGCCGAGGCTGCCAAGGCCGTTGCGCGTCCGATTTCCGACATGCGGGGTCCGGCGGATTTTCGCATCCACCTGGTCGGGGTGCTGACCAAGCGTGCCCTGCACGGCGCCGTACAGCGAGCCCGCGGCGGGTTCGTGGCCAATGCGGTGCAGGAAGCCGCCGGGTGATTCGCCCGGGTTCGGGAATGGGATGGTGCCGAGAATCCCGAATGGGACGCGGCCGGATTTTTACCGAACGGCAGATCTCGATTGTTGAATGGATTGACGAAATAATCAACGGCTGTCCTGCCGGGCTTCCAGGCTGTATCAAGGCTTGCGCCGGCTGATGGAACCTTCGGAAGGACCTGGAATCTGAAACGGAGTGGATCGATGAGCAAAGTTCACGTGAGGACCAAGATCAATGGAGAGGAAGTCGAGCTCCTGTGCGAAGCGCGCCAGAGTCTGCTCGAGGTTTTGCGGGAAGAGTTGGGGTTTACCGGCACCAAGGAAGGCTGCAACGACGGGAACTGCGGTGCCTGTACCGCCATTGTGGACGGAGTACTGGTGGACACCTGCCTGATGCTGGGGGTCGAGGCCGAGGGCAAGGAAATAACCACGGTCGAAGGGCTGGCCACCTCCACGGGGCTGCATCCCCTGCAGCAGAAGTTCCTGGAGCATGCCAGCCTGCAGTGCGGGATATGCACACCCGGGTTCCTGGTGGCGGCAAAGGCTTTGCTCGACCACAACCCCAATCCCACTGAACACGACGTTCGGCACTGGTTGGCCGGCAACCTGTGCCGCTGCACCGGTTACGACAAGATTGTCCGCGCGGTGCTCGACGCCGCCGAGGTTGCGAGCGCCGGCGCCTGATACCTCCCATCCTGCCAAAGGAGGAATCCCATGTCGACCAATGGACAGAACGGGTCCTATAAAGTCATCGGCACCCGCCCAATTCGCCACGACGGTACGGAAAAGGTTACCGGGCGGGCGGTCTACGGCGGCGATGTCCGCATGTCGGACATGCTCTACGGCGCCGTGCTGCGGAGCCCTCACGCCCACGCCCGGATCAAATCGATCGACTGCAGCAAGGCCGAGGCATTGGATGGCGTCCGCGCCACTGTCACCAATTCTGACTTTCCGCCAATTCAAGGGGACGAAATTATCGACCTCGGGGAAGGTCCCGCGCGCCTGAAATATTTGCGCGACAATGTCCTGGCTTCCGACAAGGCGCTGTACAGGGGCCATGCCATCGCCGCGGTGGCCGCTACCAGCCCACACATTGCCGAAGAAGCCCTTTCCCTGATCGAAGTGGACTACGAAGTGTTGCCGCCGGCGGTTGGCGTCCACGATGCCATGAAGGACGACGCCCCTCTGCTCCACGAGGATATTACCACCCAGGAAGACGGCGAAGACACGGGCAGGAAAAGCAATATCGCCATCCACGTCCGCCACAAATTGGGAGATCCGGAAGCGGCATTCGCCGCGGCCGACGTCATTGTCGAGCGCGAGGTGGATACGGCTACCGTACACCAGGGCTATATCGAACCGCACAACGCCACGGCCATGTGGAACCCGGACGGACAGTTGACCATCTGGACCAGCACCCAGGGTTCCTTTGTCGCCCAGAAGCAAACCGGGGCAATCCTCGGCCATCCGGTGTCCAGGATCAAGGTGGTTCCCCAGGAGATTGGTGGGGGATTTGGCGGCAAGATTCCCGTCTACCTGGAACCGCCGGCGGCTCTGCTTTCGCGTAAATCGGGTCGTCCGGTCAAGATAATCATGAGCCGGGCGGACGTTTTCGAAGGCACCGGCCCCACGCCTGGATCCTACGTGCGGGTCAAGATGGGCGCCGACAGGAGCGGCAGGCTGGTGGCGGCCGAGGCCTATCTGGCCTGCGAGGCGGGCGCTTATCCGGGCTCCCCCATGTTCGCAGGTGCCATGTGCGTTTTGTCGTGTTACGATATTCCCGCCGCCGTGGTCGATGGGTACGACGTGGTGGTGAACAAGCCGCGAAGCTTTGCCTATCGTGCTCCGGTTTCGACTCAGGTGGCCTTTGCCACCGAAACGGTGGTGGAGGAACTTGCCGAACAGCTTTCGATGGACCCCCTCGAGTTCCGCCTCAAGAACGGGGCCAAGGAGGGCACCCGGCGAGTGGACGGCGTGGTCTATCCGCGCATCGGCTGCAGGGAAGTCCTCGAGGAGATAAAGAACAGCGAACACTTCAAGGCTCCGTTGGAAGGCCCCGGCATTGGCCGCGGGATCGCCCTGGGTTACTGGTTCAACGTGGGGCTGAAGTCGGCGGTTACCGCCAGTGTCAACAAGGACGGAACGGTGAACCTGGTGGAAGGCTCCACCGACATCGGCGGCACCCGCACCTCGGTGGCCATGCAGTTCGCCGAGGTCCTGGGGTTGGCGGCCGAAGACATTAATCCCCAGGTAGGGGACACCAGCGCCATAGGCTATACCGACGTGACCGGAGGCAGCCGGGTGACCTACGCCACTGGCTGGGCAGCCTACGAGGCGGCACACGATGTGAAGAACCAGATGATCGAGCGGGCAGCCATGCTCTGGGAGGCGCCTGCCGACCAGGTGGAGTTCAAGGATGGTTTCTTTCAGCACGTCAGCGACCCGGCAAAGAAGCTCAGCTTCAAAGAGCTGGTGCCCGAGCTGGACGAGACCGGCGGCCCCATTGTCGGCCGTGCAAGCGTGGACCCGGGAATGGATGTCGGCGGCTCATTTTCGGCAAATATCGTCGATGTGAAGGTCGACCCTGAAACCGGAAAGGTCGATATTCTGCGTTTCACAGCCATTCAGGACGCCGGCAAGGCCATCCATCCCAGCTACGTGGAGGGCCAGATGCAAGGTGGTTCGGTGCAGGGAATAGGCTGGGCATTGAACGAGGAATACTTCTACAACGAAGAGGGGCAGATGGTCAATTCGACCTTTCTCGACTATCGCATTCCCACCGCCCTGGATCTGCCCATGATCGAGACGATAATTGTCGAGGTCCCTCATCCGGGCCATCCGTATGGGGTGCGCGGTGTGGGCGAAGCCAATATCGCGCCTCCCCCGGCGGCTGTCTGCAACGCTATTTACAACGCGGTGGGAGTACACCTGAGCGAGTTGCCCATGCGCCCCGACCGCATTGTTGCGGCTCTTGAAAGGAAGAAGGCGGCGGAACCCATCGCTGCGGGGTAACGTCATGCCGACCGTGTGGATCCCGTCCTTGATGCAGAAGCTGAGCCATGGCCAGGCTCAGGTTCAGGTGGAGGGGAGCACCGTTCGCGAGGTGATCGATGCCCTCGAGGCGGCCTATCCCGGCTTCAGGGACCGCCTTTGCGAAAACGGTCGGATTCGGCCGGCCCTGGCGGTGGCGGTGGACGGCGAGATTTCCAACGAGGGGATGCGGCGCAAGGTGTCATCGGGCAGCGAGGTGCATTTCCTGCCGGCGATCAGTGGAGGAGCCTGAACCGCCGTCGGACCTGAGTTGACCCGGGTCGCCGCCACTGGGGATTCCATCGTCACCGGAGCCGTGTAGATCTTCTCTTCGCGCCCGGAGTTCAATGCAGGTTTTGCGAAGGCTGCCGGATCTCCTGCAGGACCTGTAGATTCCCTGAAAAATCCTGATTTGGGGCCCGCTCGCTGCAAACGAGCGGGCTTTGGTTTTGTCCCGGTTCTGCTGCTTGCCAGGTCTTAACGTTCTCCCGTCGAACCAAAACCGTCGGCGCCGCGGGATGAGTCGGCCAGATGGTCCACGATGCTCAGCTCGGCCCGGGTCACTGGCGCAAAGATCAGCTGGGCAATGCGGTCTCCGGGTGCGATGAGTTGCTCTTCTCGGGATAAATTGATGAGGATGACGCCGATGTCGCCACGATAGTCCGCATCGATAGTACCCGGCGCATTGAGCACGGCAAGACCTCGTTTGAGGGCCAGACCACTGCGCGGGCGCACCTGGGCCTCGTGACCGCGGGGAATCTCCAGGCGTAGACCGGTAGGTACGAGAGTGCGTTCCCCCGGCGCCAGGACCAGAGGTTCGCCCAGGTGAGCGCGCAGGTCCATGCCGGCACTATCGGGAGTTTCGTAGGCGGGGAGAGGGTTCTCCGTGCTGCTGATGACCGGGACAACGATGGAGTGTTGCAAGGCTTCCTCCTGTTCCTGGGATTTTCTTTCTCGTGGAAGAACAATCTCGGGGAATATCATCTGGAGGAAAACCAGTGTCAACGACGGACCATGTTCAGAGCAGGGAGGATCGCTTACCCTTTTAACATGAACAATCCGAAGACCGCATACCGCGTTGCAATTGGCTCGGTATATACCGAATGCAACCAGTTCGGCGGGATGCTCATTGATATGAGCTGGTTCGAGCGCTATGAGTTGCTTCGGGGAGAGGACTTGTTGCAGGGCGATGCCGGGGTGCTCGGAGGAATGCTCGAGGTTCTGCGCGGACGCGGGGCAGATGTGGTTCCGCTGGTCCATGCGAGCACTTGTCCAGGTGGGCTCCTGTCTTCGGATTGCTATGCGCAGCTCAAGGCCGAACTTCTGGATTCCCTGGGTGTTGCCATGCCCGTCCATGGGGTTCTGCTGCCTTTGCACGGAGGGGCTGCCGCCGAGGACGTGGATGATGTGGAAGGCGATTTGATCGGCGCCGTGCGGGAGGTGGTCGGTCCTGCCGTGCCTATCGTCGCCACCTTGGATTTGCACGCTCACGTCACCGCCGCCATGGTCGCCGCCGCCGATGCATTGCTTGCCTGGGAGACCTATCCCCACCGCGATGCCTTTGCCACCGGAGGCCGCGGCGCCAGGTTGCTCCTCGATACCCTGGAGGGGCGCTGCCGTCCGACCATGGCCATGGCCAAGGTTCCGGTCATAACCAGCGCCATATGTGCGTCGACAGAAGGCGATGGGCCCTTTGCCAGGATCATGCGCTTTGCCAAGGAACAGGAAGGTCGCGGAAGCGTTGTATCCACCAGTGTTCTCCTGGCTCACTTCCCCCTGGATCAGCCGGATCTGGGCAGCGGTGGACTGGTGGTTACCGATGACGACATGGACGGGGCCGTTTCTTTGGCGCAGCGGATCGCCGAGCAGTATTGGGCCGGGCGCTTTGAGCTCGAACCGGAGACCTGCACCCCGGACGAGGCCATCGCCAGGGGTCAGGCGGTTGAGGGCGGGCCGGTGGTTCTGGTCGAGGCGGCGGATTGCATCGGCGGTGGCGCCGCCGGGGACAGCGTGGCGACTCTAAGGGCCCTGCTGGCTGCGGAGGTTGCAGAAACTGCCCTGGTGCCGGTGGTTGATCCGCAGGCGGCGGCAGCGTGTCAGCGGGCAGGTGAAGGTCGCGAGGTGACTCTCGATCTTGGTCATCGCTGCGACCCGCAGTGGGGCCGCCCCGTCAAGGTGAGGGGCCGGGTGACTCGGCTCAGCGATGGGCGTTTTCGTTACACAGGCGGAATGTGGGAGGGGGTGGATGGGCAAATGGGGCCGACTGCAGTGTTGACAGCAGGAGCGGTTCGAATACTTGTCACCACTTACGCTACCTACGATTGGATGGATGAGCAGTTCAGGTCCGTGCAGCTCGACCCGGCCACCGCCAAGTTCGTCGTCGCCAAGAACCCGATGAACTACCGGCGTGCCTACGGTGGCATGGCCAAGGCGATCTTCATTCTCGATACGCCTGGTCCCACGCCCCCTACGGTCAAGCATTTATCGTACAGAAGACTTGAACGTCCTTACTTTCCTCTCGACGAGCACATCCCCGGATTGACTCCAACCATCCTCCGGTAAAAGGCTGTTACGCTTCCCTTCTATATTCGTTCTCCCAGCGCGTCTTCAGCCCGCGCATGTACTGCCCTCCAATTACAAAGGAGACTGTCCCGAAGAGGCTGAGAACGCCGGCGACGAAGACGATCAGAAATCGCCGGGGCCGAGCCTTTTTCTCAGGCAGGGTGGCTTTGTCCAGAACCTGGACGGTGGTAGTGGTGTTGTTGGCTTCGATCAGGGCTTCGGCTTCCTGCTCGAGCAATAGCTTGATCAGGGCGGCCTGCACCAGCACGTCCTTCTCGACCACCGCGTACTCCTGGGCCATCTCGGGAATCTTGCGCAAAGGCAGAAAGAGGTTTTCTTCCAGCTTCAGTTTGTCGGCTATCTTTTCTCCCAGTTGACTCTTTCCCCCGAGTTCACCTCCGTCGCGCAGAAAGGCCAGCGCTTCCTGCCAGAGAAGGAACTCCCGCTCGATTTTCTGTACCTCGGGGTGGCTCGGAGAGAAGCCCGAGAGCAGGAGGCTGTTGCGCGTGATCAGCAATTGGGTAGCGGTCATCTGATAGTCCGCTCCCGCCCGGATCACGGCCTTGGCCTGGTCCTCGATGGAGATGGCATTGTGCTCTGCCTGGAATTCCTGCAGGCGCCGCATGGCGTTCTCGAGCTTGGCTTCTTCCGTCTGTTTGAGTTTCTGAATGAACTCATAGCGCTCCTGGGCTTCTCGGCGGGTCAAGTGCTGGTTTGTTGCGTCCAGTAGTTCTACGTAGTGATTCGCGATGTCCATGCTGCGCTGGGGGTCTCGATCCAGTACTGTGACAATAATGGTGCCTTCTTCGCTTTTGTTGACTTCGGTTTTGCTTTCCAGGATTTCGATGGCGTCAGTCATGTAGTCGACATCGTAGAGCTGCATGAGGTCGAAGTCCTCTGCCATGCGCCGCCGCACGGTCGGGCTTGTCAAGATGGCCACATAGATATCGGCCGGCGTACCTTTCTCTCCCAATCGCAAGGAGGGAATCGGCAGGGCCGAGAGCAGGTCGGCAAAACCAAAGCCCTTTTTCTGTTCTTTCGGAGGCAAAAGCTGAACCTCGCCTTCGTACTCCTTTGGGAGCAGAAAGCTGATGCCGGTGGCGAGAAGGCAGATGAGCAACGTACCGCCGAGGATCAGGCGTTTGTCTGCGTTCAGGGCGGCCAGCAGATCGAGAATGTCGATAGTATTTTTATTCATTTTTCGGGGCTCCTTGAATCTTCACAGGAAAGAACGTACGACGACCACGAGGGTCAGAGTTTCTGCAATTGTGCGCATGGTAGACTGGGTGAAATCCCACCAGTCCCGGTACTCTTTTTCAGGAACCCAGATTTCGTCTCCTGCCTCGACGGGGAGGTCCCCCTCCAGCTTCTCGCGCACCCCGGTGCGCGCCCGGATCAGGCGGGCGCCGCCTTCATTGGCACCCCAGGCGAATCCACCGGCTCTCTCGACGTAATAGGCAACCTCATTGCCTTTCACGTAGTCGATCAGCCCCGGCTTTTTGAACTGGCCGCTCAAGGTGACTGTCCGGCGGAGCTCCGGCACGAAGATGACGTCGCCGTTCTCGAGCAAAAGGTTCTGGCTTTCATCGTTCACAAGGAACAGGCGTTCGAAATCCACAGCGAGGCGTCCGCGTTCCTCTCGCCCTTTGGTTTTGATATATGCCCTGTCTTCCGGGCTCATATCGGCCAGACCGGTAACTCTTTGCAGAGCACGCAGGCGCTCCAGTTCCGGATCTTCCTGAACGCGGGTGCGGGAGCGCAGCACTTTGGCCTGAGTCAGCGAAGCGTTTTCAGTAAACCCTCCCGCCTTTTCAATGACGTCGCGCAGACGCGTATGGCCGGGGATAACGCGATAGTGTCCGCGGTATTTAACCTCGCCGTAGATAACTGCCGTGGGCGTCAGTTGCCAATCGGCACGGGTGCGAACGAACAGCATGTCCTGGGCCTCCAGGGGGAACTGCTCCACATCCTCGAGGTCGATTCTGCCATCCGTCCTGGTTGTGTCACTCAGGTCAATTATGTAGGTGGTTTTACCGTCTTCGCGGAAGCGCCAGACCTCGACAATTTCCAGTGGAGCATTGCCCCTTATACCCCCGGCCAGCTTCACCAGAGTTCCAACGGTATCGCCGGGTCGGAACTCCTGTACGCCTGTTTTGTTGACCGAGCCGTATGCGTAGATCTCATCGCGCCGGAAGCCCACGTGGACGACGTCGCCCATCTTCAAATAAGGGTTGAAACGGATATCACCGGTGGCCTGAAACATGGACAGGTCGATGTCATCAGAGGTGCCGTCCCGATGGATTACCTCAATGGTGCGTCTCGCCGTGGGTTGGAGGCTCAAGCGCCTGGCCCGGGTGATCTTTTTGCCCTCCACGGTTTCTTCGATGGTCCTGCCCTGGACTTCGTCGAGATAGCCTCCGGATTCTTCCATCAGGTCGGAAACGCGCGTCAGCGGGTGAACGGTGACGCTGCCTTCGTTCACCACGGCGCCTGTAAGGTAGACCGTGAAGAAGCGCATACTCGAAAGAGTCACCGTAATGGGTACGTTGGGATATTTCTCCTGTGCGGCGGCAACTATTTGCCGTTTGGCTGCGGCCAGATTCAGGTTGGAAACGTGCAAGGCATTGATGGTGGGAATGAGAATATAACCTTCCGGATCCACCTGCAGGGGATATGCGCGGTCCCACTCTCCCCAGATATAGAGCTGCAGCAAGTCGCCGGGACCGACGATGTAGGCTTCCGGATCGATCTCGCGGTCCTGACTGATGCGCAGTTTCTCCACCTCTTCTCCCCGGGGCAGGCGGACGCGGGAGAGATCTTCCAGGGATTGTCCCGGGATTTCGTCGCGAGGTATCTGCCGCAACTCCAGCTGCTCCTCTTCGCTTTCCTCCAGCAACTCGTCCAGGTCCTGGGCAAGGGCTGCGGATACAAGCCCCATCAGGGCCAGAAGCGCAAGGCTCCCCAGGAAATTCAGCTTCCAATGGATCATCGCTTCCCCCATTATTCAGGTTGTCACACCAAATCAAATTGTTTCAAAATCATTTCGCCGGGTCGGCGTTCTGAAAACCTGTCGCCGCAGATCCCGGCTTTTGCAGTAATTGATCCACCCTATATACTTCGTCCGTACTGGCGCCGATAATAGCTCCGGTAATCGTTTCCGGCTTTGATCTCCCGCCACCAATCCCCATGTTCCACGTACCAGTCTACGGTCCGCGTCATGGCGGCCTGGAAGTCGCACTGGGATTCCCAGCCCAGCGCTTTGATCTTGCTGGAGTCTATGGCGTAGCGCTGGTCGTGACCGAGCCGATCGTCGACAAACTCGATCAGGTCTTCGGATTTTTCCAGTCGTTCCAGTATGGACCGGGCTACTTCCAGTCCGGTGGCGTCGTTGTCCCCCCCGATATTATAGGTCTCGCCGACAGCGCCCTGGTGCAGCACCAGATCGATCGCTGCGCAGTGATCGCCCACATAGAGGTGGTCCCGCACCTGCAGGCCATTGCCGTAAACGGGCAGAGGCAACTCGTCGATGGCATTGGTGATGTACAGCGGCACGCGCTTCTCGGGGTACTGGTAGGGCCCGATATTGTTCGAGGCGCGGCTGACCAGGGTGGGAAGCCCGTAGTTGAGGTGGTAGGCCCGCACCATCAGCTCAGCACTGGCTTTGCTGGCCGAGTAGGGATTGCGCGGCATCAGAGGCTCGTCCTCGCACCAGGCTCCGTTTTCTATGGAGCCGTAAACTTCGTCGGTGCTGATCTGGTAAAAACGCTCCACCCCGTGCTTGCGGGCGCTTTCGAGCAATACGCAGGTGCCGTGGATGTTTGTCTGGATGAACTCGGCTCCCCCCAGGATACTGCGGTCCACGTGGCTCTCCGCGGCAAAGTTGACGATAATCTCCGACTCTTTCACCAGGGGATCGACGACTTCGGCATCGCAGACATCGCCCTGGGTAAAACTGTAGCGCTCCTCACCGTTCAAGTCGGCGAGGTTTTGAGGATTGCCGGCATAGGTCAGCTTGTCGAGGTTGGCGATGCGGTACTGCGGATATTTGCGGAGCATATGGCGAATGAAGTTACTTCCGATGAAACCGCATCCTCCAGTGACCAGGACTGTGGCCATCTCCCATCCAATTCGATACGTGGTTTAAATCAGTAACTCACCGATTGTCCAATTCCCAACCGGCGCCTGACGGCACTCATCCGGAATTTGCCCGGAGTCCGCTTTTGCAAGCTCACGCGGGCAACGAGAAGGACTTCGAAAGGCGAACAAATGGATTCTTTCAGGACGATGCCGATCTGGGGGAAATTGAAATTGCGGAATCGGTCAGAATGCTTTGAGCGGCAGTAAGACCGCGGGATGGCGGGCCTTGCTGTGAATACGGCATGAATCCAATGGTAGGTCATTTAAATCAAGGTGTCAAACCTGCACCCTGCCTGCTCGTGCCCAGGTAGCGGTCAAAATTGGCGCTGGTCATTTCAGCGACCCTTTCCAATGCACAATCTTTGAGCGCGGCGATTTTTTCGGCCACGGCACGGACCAGGGCGGGGTGGTTGGCTCGGCCGCCGATCCCCGCGGGAGCGTCGCTTTCCAAGAGAAGCAGATCATCGGCGACGGTGCATGCGACTTCCTGGGCCTGGGGGTCGTCGATTATGGCAGGGCCGACGGATATGTAGATCCCTTCTTCATTACAGATCCGAGCCAGTTTCTTCGATTGGGTAAACCAGTGCAACTGCGCGCCGAGGCCGGTGTTTCGGTGGAAGTCAATCGCCCTTTCCATGACCTGGCGCTGGCAGCGCCGCGAGTGCAGGTTGACGGGCTTGCCGCAGTCGGCGGCAAGGGCAAACTGCCTTTCGAGGATTGTTTCCTGTCGGCGTTGCTGGTCGGGAGTTCCGGCCCATTTGTGGTCGAGTCCGACCTCGCCCAACTCGTCGGCAGCGCTGAGGTGATCGGAAAGGAATTCGAGAGAGCGAGCGATTTCCCCATCCCCGCACTGAACGATCCAGGCGGGATGGAGCCCGAGGCCGGCCATCACCCCGCCGCCGCGGCGCTTCTTCAAATCGAGGACGGCACGCATGGAACGAAGGTCCTCGCTGACGGCAACGATGCGTTCGACGCCTCGGTCCGCCGCTTCCCGCATAACGCCGGCGGGGTCCGCTAGCTGGTCGAGGTGGCAGTGGGAGTCTACGAGCATGGATGGAGGGACCAGGACTACAGTCCGGCCGTCTCGTCAAAGCCCAGCATGAGGTTGAGGCACTGGACGGCATTGCCGGAGGCACCCTTGCCCAGGTTGTCGAGGCATCCGACCAGGACCAGCCCCCGTTCAGGGTCGCCGAAGACGGATAGCTCGATCCGGTTGGTGTATGCGCACCCGCCAAGGTCGAGGAAGATGCCATTGCGCAGGGCGGCGGCGCCATCGGGAGGAACGGCGTGGACCATGGGGCAGTCCCGGTAGTGATCCTTCCAGACTTCGTGGATCTCACGGGAGGTGGTTCCTTGCTTGTTGAAGCCTGGCGCCGGAATGGGGACGCTGACCAGCATTCCGCAGTAGACGTGGTCCACCGAGGGAACGAAAAGCGGGGCGTGGTCCGACAGGCTGAATTTCTGCATTTCCGCGAGATGTTTGTGGCGGCCGTCGAGACCGTAGAGCGCCAGGGGCACGGCGGCGTCACCAGAGTTCCGGGCCTGCGGAGCCTGCTCGTAGGCAGCGATCATCTTGCGTCCCCCACCGGAGTAGCCGGAAACGGCATTTACCGTCAGGGGAGTTGCCGGGTCCAGGAGGGCGGCCTGGACCAGGGGGCGTACGGCCAGGATGAATCCGGCCGGGTAGCAGCCGGGATTTGCCACCCTCGCGGCGGAATGGATGGACCGGCGCTGCTCCGGACTCAACTCGGGCAAGCCATAGACCCAGTCCGGGTGGACGCGGCGGCTGATGCTGGTGTCGATGATCCGGGTGTCGGGGTTGTCGATCAATTCCAGGGCTTCGGCCGCTGCCTCGTCCGGCAGGCAGAGGATGGCGAGGTCGGCGCTGTTGAGGAAATCGGCGCGCACGCGTGGATTCTTGCGCTCCTCCGAGGGAATTGAGAGGAGTTGCACGTCGGTGCGCATCCCGAGCATTTCGCGAATCCGCAGGCCGGTGGTGCCCTCCTGCCCGTCAATGTAGATCTTCGGTATGGCCATGGTTTATGGGAAATAAATCCTTGGTGAGGAAAATATCGAGGATAGCCGGGAAAACTGTCAAGATGGAGGCCGGGTATTCAGGAGGGAGGAGCTGAGGTCGGCAGCGCCCGGTCTGATTCTGCGGCCTTGCCGTCGGCGGCTTTGCCGGTTTTCGATGCCTTTTCCGCCAGCCGGTCGAGCTCGATCTTCTTGATCCTCGTCACGGCGTCCTCGAGCAGGCTGCGGTTGGTGGCGATCAGGTCGGAGACGATGCCGGTGAGAATCATCTGGAAGCCCGCGAGGAGTAGGATTGCGGCGAGGATCACGGACTGGACGTGCAGGTGGCCCTCGTCGGTAAAGGCCAGGAAATAGAGAAAGCGCAGCCCCAGCAGGGTCCCCAGCGCGAAGACGAGGAGACCGAGGGCGGTGAAGATCTTGATGGCCTTGTAGCGGGCATAGGCGCGCAGGCTGATCAGGCTGGATTTAAAGACGAATTCGCCGACGCTGGAAAAGAGCCGGGACTCGCGGGCCTTGGGATTGGTGCGGACGGGAACGCTGACCACCGCCAGCCGGATCTGCCCCGATTCGACCACGTGCTCGGCAGTGTGGTCGAAGTCCGTAAAAGTGGAGAGTTGAAGCGCGGCATCGCGGCTGAAAGCGCGGAAGCCGCTGGCGACATCCGGCACTTCGAGGTGGGCAAGGCGGCCGACGACGCGGCTGCCGAAGTGCTGCAGGAAGCGTTTTGCCCGGGAGAAATGTGCGATGGTATGGGTTTGGCGGTCGCCAATGACCAGCTCGGCTCTGCCGGCCAGGATGGGCTTGACCAGTTGGACGATGTCGCCGCCAAAGTACTGGTTGTCGCCATCGGTGTTGACGATGATATCGGCGCCCAGCTTCAGGCAGGTGTCGAAACCCGCCTTGAAGGCATGTCCCAGGCCGCGGTTGCGGGGAAACCTGACGATGTGGTCCGCCCCGGATTGGCGCGCGACTTCGCTGGTGCGGTCGGTGGAGCCATCGTCGATGACGAGGACTTCGACTTGGTCTATGCCTTCGATCCGGCGCGGGATGGCTGCAATGGTTTGCGCCAGGGTCCCCTCTTCGTCGAGGCAGGGGATCTGCACGATCAGCTTCATCGGCTAACCCCAGCTTTCCCGCTTGACCTGCTGTTTCCCCAGGCCGATTCCCTCGACCAGGGCGGCCATGTGCTCGACGAAGCGAGGTGCCGGCTCCTCCCCTCTTCCCCTGGCTGCCTTGCGCTCGTACGGGCTGATTCCCGGCCCGCATAGAAAGGCGAACGCATTGCGCGGGTCGGCTATGACCTCGGCCAGAAGGTCCCTGGTGATCCGGCCGGGGCGTCCGTTGTGAAGGCCGGCGGGATCCTCCCGGGTTATGCAATGGATCACCCGGAGATGAGCTGGGTGATCTCGCTGCAATTTTTCCAATTCGTCGAAGTATATGATGTCCTGCCGGGTCTTGCTGCTGTAGAGCAGGGTGTGATGCAGACCGTCGCCGTGGTGCAGGCTGTCCTTGATCAGTGCGAAGTTGGGCACGATACCGCTTCCGGCGCAGACATGGGCAACGCGCTCCGTGCGCGCGGTGATGTCGGGGGGCCAGGTGTAGGCGCCGGTGAAGCCCCGCACCTTCAGACGGGTGCCGGTTGTAATCTGGTAGGTCAACAAAGGAGAGAGCAGCGGCGGATAGGGAGTCTCCCCCCTGATGTAGGTCTCGGCCTTGATGGTGATGGCCAGGTGGGGCTCGTGCGGCGCCGAGGCCAGGGAATAGGCCCGGGGTTTCTCCCTCTGGCCTTTGACGTCCTCGAGGAAGGAGGTGAAGGATTCGAGAGGAACGAATTGGTGCGGATCGATGGTGAGAAAATGTCCCGCCCGATAGTCGCAGGTGTCGGAGGAAAGAAAAAGGGTACTGGTGTCGGGAGTGTCGCGGCGGACGCGGACGACTTCGACCTCCATTTCCCGGACGCGACGACGCGGGGCTTCCGTGGGTGCTGCGGCCTTCACTTCAGCCATTTTCCCTCATCGCTATTTCTTTGCTGCGGCCACCAAATGGTTTAATATCGAAGCATGCGAGGGACCTGTCAAGAAATGGGGAGATAGGGGGAATGAGACGCCCGGACCTCCCTGCCGATGCGCACCCCTCCCTGGAATTTTTGCGAAACCGCAAGGTCGCGCTGCTGGGCATGGGATTGGAAAATCGCGCCCTGGCAAGGTTCTTTCTCTCAAAGGGTCTGCGGTTTTCCATATTCGACGCCCGGAGGGAAAGTGAATTCCCGGAACTGAGAAGGGAGTGGGGAGAAAGCGTAGATGGTTGGCATCTGGGGAAGCACTACCTCCGGCACCTCGGTGGTTTCGACTGTATTTTTCGCACCCCGGGCGTCAGTGTCCTGCTCCCTGAACTGCAGCGAGCCAAGGCCGGGGGAACTCAGGTCTCGAGCCAGACGCGGCTCTTCTTCGAGCT
This sequence comes from Candidatus Latescibacterota bacterium, assembly GCA_965208105.1. Lineage (GTDB taxonomy): Bacteria > Latescibacterota > UBA2968 > UBA8231 > UBA8231. The sequence continues at coordinate 2,663,391 of OZ242318.1, read as the reverse complement.
CTCTCCCGCCCCCATCCTGGGCATCACGGGGACGAAGGGCAAGGGCACCACCGCGGCCCTCTGCGCCGGCATTCTGCGGGGCGGTCCGCGGCGCTGCGTCAGACTGGGCGGCAATATCGGGGTGCCTCCCATTGAATTCGTGGACGAGCTCACCTCCGCCGACCTAACCGTCCTGGAGTTGTCCAGTTTTCAGCTGCAGGACCTGGACCGCAGTCCGCAAATCGCGGTTGTGCTCGGCGTTACAGAGGACCACCTGGACTACCATGCGGACCAGGCTGAATACGTGGAAGCGAAGAAGCCGATCTGCCGCTACCAGTCAGAGAGCGACAGCCTGATCGTCTCCCAGGACTGTGCCCGGTCGCGGGCCTTTGCGGCCGGGAGCCGGGCGCGCCGGTTCGCCTACAGTACGGCCGGGGAGGTGGATACAGGTTCCTGGATAGAGGACGGCTTCCTGTGGCTGCGCCTTCCCGGCGAAGAACGAGAGAAAATCTGCGCCATCGAGGCCATCCCGATGAGGGGGGGCCACAATCACGGCAATGCCGCGGCGGCGGCTGCAGCCGCCGCAGTGGTGGGCGCGGGTGCGGACCAGGTCGCTTCCGGGGTTCAGCGGTTTGCCGGGTTGCCCCACCGCCTGGAGAAGGTAGGCGAACGCGGCGGCATTCAATACTACGACGACTCCATGGCAACCACACCGGAAGCGGCGGTGGCTGCGATACGGGCGTTCGATGAGCCTCTCATTCTCGTTGCAGGTGGTTCGGCAAAGGGGGCGGACTTCGCCGGAATGGGAGCGGCGATAGCCGCCCGCGGGGTGAAGGCGGTGATATTACTGGGCGAGGAGGGCAGGCGGATAGAGGAGGCGATTGCCGGGAGCGGGGGGTTCGGGGGCGAACTCGTGAGGGGGTGCGAGAGCATGGCCGAGGCCATGGCCGCGGCGCGCCGGCTGGCGCAGGAGGGGGACGTGGTGCTGCTGGCACCGGGCTGCGCCAGCTTCGGGATGTTTGCCGACTATGCCGACAGGGGCCGGCAGTTCAGGCGGCTGGCGGGGTTTCAGATGTTGTAGTGCAGGCCGCATTCCTTCTTGTGGTCCCATACAGGGCGGTCCTTGAGGTTGAACCAGCGCCAGCGGCCTGCCCGTTTGTCCTCCCCGGGAAGAGTGGGAGTGGAGCAGATGATGCAGCCGATACTCCGGTAGTCCCGCTCGTAGAGAGGATGGGTGGGGATGCGGTGGGTTTCGATATACTGCAGCAGCCGCTCTTCGGACCAGTCGGCCATGGGATTCAGCTTGAAGATCTTGCGGCGGGTCCCGTACTCTGGAACAACGGTGGCCTTTGGGGTGTGGTCGCGGCGATGGTCGGACTGATCGCGGCGCGTCCCCGAGATCCAGCAGTCCATGGTCTTGACGAGCCTGTCGTGGGGCCTGGTCTTGCGCACCCTGCAGCAGTGTTCCTGCTTCTCCATCGAGTCGAAGAAGAGATACTCCCCGAAGCGCTCGATCATGGATTCCACCTGCTCGGGTTCGGGCTGGTAGACCTCGACGCCGCACTGATAACGGTCCTCGATCTGTTTAATAAAGGAATATGTTTCGGGGTGCAGGCGCAGAGTGTCGACCGTCGCGACACGGAGTCCGAGGCCCATCGAGGTGGCCATGTGAATCAGGGCAACGCCGGTGTACTGAAAACTCGTGCTGATCACCGCCCTTCCGGGAAATCTTGCGTCCGCCCAGGACAGGATCTCCTCTGCCGGCAGGGACTCGAAGTCTACTTCCTGGAGGCAATGGTCCATCTCCCGGTTACTTCGCCCGATCCAGGACCTTTCCCGGGACTCCTTCTCCGATCCGGCTATTGTCTGGGTCATGTTCTTCCTGCAGATTGCACCATGCGGCGCTTGGCGGCCGAGTATGAGCCCTCCCACGGAAACATTGAATATAAGGAAAGTGGCGTTCATGGAAAGATGGACTTGCGGAATGCAGCCGCGGCGGCTGCGGCCGGCAAAAGATATTTGCTCTTGACATTGTGCAAATGCTGCTCCTATCTTCAACCCTGTTTGAAAATTCCAGTATTGCTCTCAACTTTTCGTGAACAATGGCAAACATCACCATCATAATCTGACTCGAGACAGCCATGAGGCTCATTTGTAAATCGGGATGGATTCACATACCCGGAGGAGAAAGTCGGATGTCTCCTCATCCCTTTGAGGCAGGACACAAAAGGGGCATGAAAGGTATGAGCCGCGCTTTTCCCGTGGCTGCCAGCCGGCGCGGACAGCGGTTCGGGACCATTGCGATGCCAGCGAGTCCGACCCCGTGTGCCGCCGTAGTCAGGGAGAGAAAGTCGGAGATATATCCTGCAGCTTGGGAAAGTTCCGGAGGTTGAGAGAATCGAAAGCAAGGATTCACCGCCGCAGGGATTTTCCCTGCGGTTTTTTTTTGAGCTGCAGACTCCAGTTCGGGGGTTTGCAGTTTTTTTTTCATCGATGGATTGAATCGGATGTGCATCCGGTTTGGAGGATTGGAATGGAGAAGATCGCCAGAGAAAGGATCGAGCGCGCCGCCCGCATCTATTCCAGCAACAAGGACGCCAGCAAGGCCCTGGGAATTGCCGCCGGCACCTTCGGCCGGCTCTGCCGCCAGTACGGCATCGAAACGCCCCATGCCAGGAGGCACCGGCCGCGGCGTTTGAAGCTGGATGATCTGGGTGATGGTCCAGAGGTAAATCAGGATTCCTAGGCGGGCGGGGAATGAGTTCGCCGACCAGACTCCTGGAGGCCGTTGAGACCCGGGTCGAAGCCAGTGTGGGGGAAGTGCTCGGGGCTGACGAAGAGGTGCTGATCCGGGTTTTCAGCGACCTGGAGAAGGACAGGCGCTTTGGCCGCCAGTGGTTGGTGGTCACTCCGGAGCGGGTGCTGATTGTTCCTGAGAAGGGCTCCGGAGGTCCGGTGGAAGTGCCCATCGCGGAGATCGAGGCCGTCCGCACCGAATCCCTGGTTGGCGGGGGCCAGCTTGAGATCGAGAGGTTCTCCGCGCCGACCCTTTTCGTCCCCTATTCCAGCTCAATGGCCGAGAAGTTCTCGGAAGTGGCGCTGGGTCTGGAGCAGCTGCGAAAAAAAGCACCGCTGGTTATAAGCACGCAACTGGACCCGACCCGCTGCAAGAGCTGCAATCGGCTGCTCCCCGAAAAGGACGGAATCTGTCCGGCGTGTATATCGCGGCTGGCCACCCTGAAGCGCATCGCCGCCTACATGCGGCCCTACAAGGCGCGGGCGGCGGTCCTCGCCTTTTCTTCCATTGCAACCACCGGGGCGGAGCTGCTGCCGCCGTTGATCACCAGGCGCATCGTGGACGATGTCCTGGTTCCGGCAGAGGGGAGTACGGCCACCGTCGACCAGCGCTTTGCTCTGCTGGGTCTGCTCGTCCTCGCCCTTGTCGCAATTCGCTGCGTCAGCTGGGCGGCCGAGTGGGTTCATGGCTGGGTCGCCAGCTGGCTCGGCGCCCAGGTCACCGCCGATATCCGCAGCGAGCTATACCGCCGGTTGGAGATGTTGTCTCTGCAGTTCTACGACAAGCGCCAGGCAGGCGCCCTCATGTCGCGGGTGACCCGCGATACGGGAAGACTGCAGGAGTTCCTCGTCGACGGGTTGCCCTACCTCGTGATCAACGGCCTGATGATCTTGGGGATCCTGGTCTTTCTCTTCGGCATGAGCTGGAGCTTGAGTATCTACATCCTGCTGCCCGTACCTCTTCTGATCCTGTGGGGCAGACTGTTCTGGAAGCGAATGCGGCACCAATACGGCAGGTGGAACCGGGCCTGGTCCGCCCTCACCGAGCGCACCAGCGAGGTGCTTTCGGGTATACGGGTGGTCAAGGCCTTCGCTCAGGAGAAGCGGGAAGTGGCCGCCTTCGCGCGGGTGAATGCGGCGGCGAGACAGGCGGGGGTGGAGACCGAGGTCAACAGGGAGGTGTTCTTCTCGACCATGGCCTTTCTGACCGGCCTGGGCGTCCTGATCGTCTGGCTCCTCGGTGGCCGGGAAGTCCTTGCCGGCGAGCTTACGCTGGGAACGCTGCTGGCATTCTACTCCTACATGTGGATGGTCTATGGGCCCCTGCAGTGGTTTGCCATGGTCAATTCCTGGATGACCTGGGCGTTCACGGGCGCCGAGCGGGTCTTCGAGGTCATCGACACCTCGCCCGAGGCCTACTCGGACCCGCAGGCCGTGCCCATGCCGCAGATGGACGGGCGAGTGCGGTTCCGCCAGGTTGCCTTTGGCTACGACAGGAGCAAACCGGTCCTGGAGGGCATCGACCTCGACGTAGAGAGCGGGGAAATGATCGGCCTGGTGGGCAAATCCGGGGTGGGCAAGACCACCACGGTGAACCTGATCTGCCGGTTCTACGACGTGGACCGCGGGGCCATCGAGATCGACGCCGTGGACCTGCGCCGGATTCGCCTTGAGGACCTGCGCCGGCAGATCGGCATCGTGCTGCAGGAGCCGGTGCTCTTCAGCGGCACGGTCGCCGAAAATATCGGCTATGGCCGGCCCGGCTCCCGGTTTGAGGAGATCGTGGCGGCGGCGCGCGCCTCCCACGCCCACGACTTCATCGTAGCCAAACCCGACGGGTACGACACCCAGGTCGGGGAACGCGGGAACAACCTTTCCGGGGGCGAGAAGCAGCGCATCTCCATCGCCCGGGCCATCCTTCACGACCCCCGCATCCTCATCCTCGACGAGGCCACCTCGTCGGTGGACGTGGAGACCGAGAAGAAGATCCAGGAGGCCATCGCCCGCCTGATCGAGGGCCGCACCACCTTTGCCATTGCCCACAGGCTGTCGACGCTGCGCCACGCCGACCGGCTAGTGGTCCTGGACGAAGGGCGCATCGTGGAGGTGGGCACCCATGCCGAACTGATGCGGCGACGGGGCGCTTTCCACGACCTGGTCCGGTTGCAGCGGCAGACCTCCGAAATCATTGCGGTAAGGGATTAGTGTCCCGTCGCAGAAATATGTCGCCATCATTCCGCCGATCCATCCCGGCTCACGGCGTTGCCTTCACGCGCCGAACACCACTGGTACGACTCGCTCTGGCGCCTTGTGAGCCTGGCGCCTCGGCGGCCCAATTTCGTCAACCTGTCTCTGCGACGGGACACTAGAGGCGGGGAAGAACGATGCAGCCATTCATGGAAAACCTGCCTGCCGGGATAGGCCACCTGCTGCGCCGCAGCAAAACGCCGGAGGAGGAGGTGATCATCCAGGTGGCCACGGACATGGACGGCCAGGACCGCTTCGGAGAGCGTTGGCTGGCGGTGACCGACCGGCACCTCTTCTTCTTCGGCCCCGACGGCGCCGGCGGGACCGTGCAGTTGCCGGTCGAGGAGGTCGAAGAGGTCCGCGTCGAGCCTCTGGTGGGCGGCGGACGTCTGGAGGTGGAACCCCGCAATGACGAGGCGATCCACCTCTACTACTCCAGTTCCCTCGCACCCAAGTTTTCCGAGGTTGCCGAGGGCATCAAGCGGCTCTCCAAGGGCGGGGACCCGGGCCTGGCAACCGAAATGGAGCGAAGCCGATGCCCGCGCTGTGGCCGCGTGCTGCCGGAGAGAGACGGAATCTGTCCGGCGTGCGTGAGGAAGCTCGACACTCTCCGCAGGCTCCTGGGTTATATGCGGCCCTATCGGCTCAAAGTAGCGCTGCTGCTGGCGGCCACTGCCATCTCGACCTTGCTGGGTCTGGTCCCTCCGCTCATTACCCGGCACATCGTCGACGATGTCCTCACGCCGCGCGCCAACTTCGACCTCCTGGTCTGGCTGGTGGCGGGATTGCTGTCCATAGGACTGCTGTCCTGGGCGGCCGATGTCGCGCGCAAGTGGCTGGGCACATGGGTGGGCCTGCGCACAACCGAGAACATGCGGGCCCATCTCTACCGGTCGCTTCAGTACCTGCCTCTGCGCTTCTATGACAGGCGCACGGTCGGCTCCCTGATATCGAGAATGAACAACGACTCCGACCTGGTGGAAGAGTACCTGATCGTCGACATCCCGTTCATCGTCTCCAACGCCATGATGCTGGCCGGTATCCTGGGGCTTCTATTCTACATGAACTGGGAGTTGACCCTCTACGTGCTGCTGCCGGTGGCGCCCATTGCGGTGGGGGGAGGCTTGGTGTGGAAGCGCATGGAAAGCCATTGGCGCCGCTGGTCGGTCAAGTGGTCGCAGCTCTCTTCCCACCTCAACGAGTCCATCCGCGGCATCCGCATTGTCAAGGCCTTCTCCCAGGAGCGCCGGGAAGGTGAGCGCTTCGACCGGCGCAGCGACGAGTTGCGCCGTGTAATGGTCAGCGCCGAGCGCAACTGGGTGGTCTTCAGCATGGTGACGAACTTCTTCATGAGCTTCGGCGTTTTTTTCGTATGGTACATCGGCGGCGGGCAGATCCTCGACGGGGAGCTGACACTGGGCGCGTTGATGGCTTTCATCACCTACATCTGGATGCTTTACCAGCCGCTCAAGTGGTTCGGAGATTTCTACGGCTTCATGATGCGGGCATATGCCGGCGCAGAGCGCATCTTCGAGGTGATGGACACCAGGCTCGAACCCGTCGCAGACCCCCATGCCGTAGCCATGCCCCGGCTCTCCGGACGGCTGACCTTCGAGCAGGCGACCTTTGGATACGATTCGGGCAAACCGGTGCTCAAAGACGTCGACCTCGAGATCGAGCCTGGAGAGATGATCGGCCTGGTGGGCAAATCGGGGGCGGGCAAGAGCACCCTGATCTCCCTGGTATGCCGATTCTACGATCTGACCCGGGGCTGCCTGCGAATCGACGGAGTGGACATCCGCCGGATCCGGCTGGAAGACCTGCGCGGCAGGATCGGCCTGGTGGCGCAGGAACCCTTTCTCTTTCACGGCACCATCGCCGAAAACATCAGCTACGGCAAACCAGGGGCCTCCTTCGAGGAGGTGGTTCGCGCGGCGCGCGCGGCGAACGCTCACGAGTTTATCGTCGCCAAGGCGGACGGCTACGATATGAAGGTGGGAGAGAAGGGAAGCAAACTGGCGGGGGGAGAGAAACAGCGCCTCGCCATCGCCCGCGCCATTCTGCACGACCCCCGGATCCTCATTCTCGACGAGGCCACCTCGTCTCTGGACGCGCCGACGGAAAAGAAGATCCAGGAGGCCATCGGCCGCCTGGTGCGGGGTCGAACGACCTTGGCCATCGCCCACCGTCTTTCCACGCTCCGCAGTGCGGACCGGCTGGTGGTTCTGGACGAAGGCCGGGTGGCGGAGGTCGGCACCCACGAGGAGCTCATGGCGCGCGAGGGGATATTCCACAACCTGGTGAAGACCCAGCAACAGACCTCCGAGGTAATGGCCGTAGGGGGTGGCAAGGAGTAGGGTCCGATTCGATCGGCGTGTCGGCCTTGCTTGCGCGAAGATGGAGAATGGAGAATGACAGGCGAAAATGAACAGGCCGCAGGCGGCCGCGAGGGCGAGGGAAAATCGATCACCCCCATTGTGGTGACCCACCCGGACAAGGTGGAGGCGGACAAAATCCGGCTGTTCCGCGAACCGCCGTGGACCTTGCGCCTGACCATCGACGGAGACCGGTCCTATCTCAAGGTGAAGGTTGTGCGTGCAGCGCCCCTGTCCTATCCCGACCGCTTCATTTCGATCCTCGACGCCAAGGACGAGGAGATCTGCATGGTCGACGACCTCAGGGACCTGGACAAGGGGACGCGCGCCATCATCGGCGAGGAGCTCGAGCGCCGCTACCTGACCTCGGTCGTCGAGCGAATCGACTCCCTGCGCAGCGAGTTCGGAACCTCCTACTGGGAGGTGAAAACCAATCGTGGTCAGCGCGAGTTCGTGGTGCAGAACGTGGCGGAGAACGTCCAGTGGCTCGGCGCCCGCCGCCTGCTGATCGTAGACGTGGACGGCAACCGCTTCGAGATCGAGGACCTGGACCTGCTGGACAAGCGCAGTCTGGGTTATATCCAGCAGGTGCTTTGACCGAAGGAGGGAGGGGAGGTCTCGCGGTTGACCTCAGGCAGTTTCTCCCTTCAGGCTCCACTTGGCAGGCTTCCCTACGATCACCCTCCTTACTCCCCATTTCTTCCCATCGTGCTCGACGTATGCCTCCAGGGTGTGCGCCCCGCCTTCGAGCGCGACCCTTGCGAAGGCGATTTCCGTCCTGTCCCACGAGGTGATGCTGCGCTCGATGTGCAGCCCGCCGCATTTGAAATGCAACGCGGCGTTTTCCATGCCTTCAAGGATATCGGTCTCGATGCGCAGCGAGTAGTCTCCTTCCGCGGCGATTTCCACCAGCCAGTACCCCGGATTGTCGGAGTTCCAACCTTCCTCCACGCCGTAGAGACGCCAGTCCTGCCGGGTCAGCCCGGTGGGATTCTCGCGTTCGGTGCCGATGACGATGCGCGGTGGGTCGTAGTTGTCGGGGCGCGTGGAGGACACATCGTCGAACCAGCGTTCGTACTCCCGGCGCATTGAAACGGCAATGTCGGGATGCTCGCCGCATATGTCGCGTTCTTCCGCCGGGTCCTCGGTTAGATCGTAGAGCTCGTCCACTTCGGAGCCCTCGGGACGAAGAAGCTTGTAGCGCGGACCGATGACGGCATAGTTGCGGTGGCGCCGTGCTTCGTCCCCCCGGTGCCATTGCATGCAAATGCTGCGCTCCGGCCAGGCCTCGACTTCCATCTCCCCGGTTAGAAGGGGGAGGAGGTTCCTGCCGTCGATGATCCTGTCCGCGGGAGGGTCGACGGCGGCGGCGGCGCACAGCGTGGGCAGCAGATCGATGGGATTGGCCAGAAGGCGGAGGTCGCGGCCGGCTGCAATCCCGGCGGGCCAGCGAATGAAGAAGGGGACCTTGATCCCCCCTTCGTAGAGTCCGCCCTTGATGCCCCTGAGGCCGGCATTGAAGCGGACCCTGCCCGATGCGTCCCGCGACGATCCGCATGGGCCGTGGTCCGAGGTGTAGATTAGTATGGTATTTTCGCCGATGCCGAGATCGTCCAGCTTGCGGCTCAGGCGGCCGACGTTGTAGTCGATATTTTCCACCATCCCGTAGAGGCGGGACTCCGATTCGCAGAGGCCCATGTCGCGGTAGGGCTGGCTCCAGTCCTCGGCGACCTCCAGCGGAGTGTGCGGCGCATTGGTAGCGACGTAGGCGAAAAAGGGCCCTCGCGCCTCCTCTTCGATGAATTTCTGGGCTTCGTCAAAGAAGATATCGGTGCAGTAGCCTTGGTAGCGCCGCAGTTCGCCGTTGTGCATCAGATCGGGGTCATGGTAGCTGTCGCGCCCCAGACCCGCCGGCTGCCACAGCCCGCCGCCGCGGTGCATGACGCACTCCTCGAAACCCTTGTCGAGGGGCCGGCAGGGATAGCAGTCGCCCAGGTGCCACTTGCCGAACAGGCCCGTGGCGTAGCCTCCGTCGCGCAGCAGTTCCGCCAGGGTCACCTCCTCCGGGTCGATCATCGACCGCCCCAGGTAGGTGTCGATGGCGCGGGTGCGATAGGCATGGCGTCCGGTGAAGAGGGCCGCCCGCGCCGGAGTGCACACCGGTCCGGAGAGGTAACGGGTCAGCCGGGTACTCTCTCCATGGAGGCGGTCCAGATGGGGGGTCCTGGTATGGGGATTGCCGTGGCAGGCGAGATCCCCGTAGGCCAGGTCGTCCATGATGACGATGACTACGTTGGGCCTGGACATGGGTTCACTCCTCACAATTCAAAAAATGCCGATCGGTTCCGGTCCCGGATGGCTTCCAGAACCATATTATGGTTCAAGGACGAAACCAGGCGCAACTCCGGCAAGATGTTTCTCCTCTCTCTGTTTTTTCTTATCTTTCCTGGTTCCGGCCATCCCGGCGATTTCCGCTCGCAACCCCGCCACAACTGCCCTGATTTACGGTGCCGATCGTGGAGCATGTTCGTGCGCACTCTCATCGGAATCACCGAGTATGGACCTCCGCTGTTAGAGCTGGAACTGAAAACAATCCGGAAATTTTCACCGACCCACGACACCTGCAGGAGGCTACTGAATGACTCCCGAACAGCGCTACTTTTTCGACGTGGCCGGCTACCTCCACCTCGAGAACGTCCTCGGCGACGAGGAGTTGCAGCAGGCCCAGGAGGCGGCCGAGCGCTACGTCAGCACCCCGCCCGGACAAATGCCCCCCGGATTCGGCACTGGTGAGAATGCCGACAAGGAGGGCTTTTTCACCTACCCCAACGGATTCGCCTTCGACAAGGCCCTGGAGTCCCTGACCACCCATCCGGCCACCTTGCCCATCATCTGCGAACTCACCCAGGACAGACCGCGGCTGCTGCGGGGAACCCTTCTGGTCAACAGGCGGATGAAAGGAACCCGGCTGCACAGCGCTCGGGAAGATTACGGCTGGGCGAGCACCCGCTATGCGGTACAGAACGGCGGCATCTTCTGCGATTGTCCTGTGGTTTTCCCCTACCTCACCGACGTCCACCCGGGCGACGGCGGTCTCATCGTCGTACCCGGCTCCCACAAGTCCGCGTTCGAGCGCCCGCTGGATCTTTTCTACCCGGACAACGAGATAACCGAAGAGGTGCCCGCCGGGGTGGAGAATATCTGTCCGCGAGCCGGCGACGTAGTGATCATCTCCGAGCTGCTGACCCACGGAACCCTGCCGTGGAAACCCGCTGACCGCGACCGCCGCACCCTGGTGCTGCGCTACCTGCCGCAGCACTACGGCGGTTCCCTCCCTCTGCCGCAGGAGATCAGGGAGCGTCTGTCGCCGGAAACCCTGGAGCTCATGGAGGTGGCCGGCTACAACCACGTCAAGGAAATCGTCAAGTCACGCAAAAACGCCGCCTAGTGGCCGAGGAAAGTAGCGGACGGGAAGAGCCACTCGATCCGGCGAACGCCTTCAAACTCTGCAGGACCTATGGAAACCCGCAACATCGCCGTGCGCGGCGCGCGCGTCCACAACCTGAAAAACGTCGACCTGGAGCTGCCCGGCAACCAGCTCATCTGCTTTACCGGTGTCAGCGGCTCGGGCAAGTCCTCCATGGCCTTCGATACCCTCTACGCCGAGGGCCAGCGGCGCTACATCGCCTCCCTTTCGGCCTACGCCCGCCAGTTTCTGGGACAGATGGAGAAGCCCGACGTGGACCAGATCACCGGACTGGCTCCGACCATCTCGATCGGCCAGAAGAGCGGCGGCCAGAATCCCCGTTCCACGGTGGGCACCATCACCGAGGTTTTCGACTACCTTCGCGTTCTCTACGCGCGCGTGGGCACCCCCCACTGCACAGAGTGCTCCCGTCCCATCGGGGCCCAGAGCCGGTCCGAGATCGCCGCCTGCATCGGCGGGCTGCCGTCCGGCTCCCGGCTGCACATTCTCGCTCCGGTAGTGCAGGAACGCAGAGGCGAGTACCGCGAACTCTTCGAGGACCTGCAGAAGTCCGGATATATCCGCGTGCGCGTCGACGGCCAGCTCTTCCTTCTCGACCAGGCGCCCGACCTGGACCGCTACAGCCGCCACAACATCGAGGTGGTCATCGACCGCCTCGTCCTCCGCGGGGACATGGCCTCGCGCCTGGACGAGGCGGTGGACAGCGCCCTGCGCATGGGCCAGGGAACCCTGATCGTCGCGCGCCAGGACGAGGAGGACCTTCTCCTCAGCGCTGATTTCGTCTGCACCCACTGCGGCATCTCCTACCAGGAGCCGACTCCGCAGATGTTCTCCTTCAACAATCCCCAGGGGATGTGCCCCGACTGCCACGGGCTGGGCAGCAAGATACTGATGAGCGAGCGCCTGATGGTCCCGGACCCGGAAAGGTCCATCCGCGCCGGAGCCGTCGAGCCCCTTGGCGACGTGGCCAGCAACCGATGGCGCCTGCACCTCTACGAGGGGGCCGCAAGGCATCTGGGATTTACCCTGGACACCCCGTGGAAGAAACTGAAGCGCAGGCAGAAAGAGGGGTTCCTCCACGGGTTGGGAAATCAAAAGATCCAGCTTGTCTATACCAATACCCGCGGCAACTCCTGGTCGCACAACGACCGCTACGAGGGCGCGGTAAAGCACCTCGAAGATCGCTTTCACAAGGGCTCGGACCGGGTGCGGCGAGCCCTGGAGCGGTACATGGGGGCCCAGGTCTGCCCCGGGTGCGCCGGCGGCCGGCTCCGGGCCGAATCCCTGGCCGTCAGGCTGGAAGGCAGGAGCCTGCCGCAACTGGCCGCTCTGCCCATCGAAGACGCGCGCAACTTCTTCGGGCGACTTCGCCTGGGCGCCACCCAGGAGATCATTGCCGAGGATGCCCTCAAGGAGATCCGCGCGCGCCTGGACCTGCTGGTGGACATCGGCCTGGGATACCTCTCGCTGGACCGCGGCGCGCATACCCTGGCCGGGGGCGAGGCGCAGCGCATCCGGCTGGCAGGCCAGATCGGCTCGGGCCTGGTGGGGGTGCTCTACATCCTCGACGAGCCGTCCATCGGCCTCCATTACCGCGACAACCAGCGCCTGATCTCCACTCTCAAGCGGCTGCGCAGTATCGGCAATACCGTGGTCGTGGTCGAGCACGACGAAGAGACCATGCGCCAGGCCGACCTGGTGGTCGACTTCGGACCGGGCGCCGGCGAGCGCGGCGGCCACCTGGTCATCAGCGGTACTCCCGAGGAGGTGCGGGAGTGCCCCGATTCCCTGACCGGCCACTACCTCTCCGGGCGGAGAGCGATTCAGGTCTCGGCGGAGCGCCGGCCCCAAAATGGCAAGTCCCTCGAGATCGTCGGCGCCCGCCACCACAACCTGAAGGACGTCACGGTCGCCATTCCCCTGGGGATCTTCACCTGTGTCACCGGAGTCTCCGGCTCGGGCAAGAGCTCGCTGATCAACGACATTCTCTTCAAGTCCCTGGACCGGGACCTTCACGGAGCCCGGACCGAGCCCGGACCCCACGACGAGCTCAGGGGTGTGGGGCATCTCGACAAGGTCGTGCGCATCGATCAGAAGCCCATAGGCCGCACTCCACGCTCCAACCCGGCCACCTACGCCAATGTATTCACCGCTATACGCCAGCTCTTCGCGCAACTGCCCGAGGCCCGGGTGCGGGGCTATGCCCAGGGCCGCTTCAGCTTCAACGTAAGGGGAGGCCGCTGCGAGGCCTGCGACGGCAACGGCGCCCACCTGGTGGAGATGGAATTCCTCTCCGATATCTGGGTAACCTGCGAGGCGTGCGCAGGCCGCCGCTTCAACCGCGAAACCCTCACCGTCAAGTACAAGGGCAGGTCCATCGCCGACGTCCTCGACATGGAGGTAGGCGAGGCCCTGGCCTTCTTCGAGAATCTGCCACCCATCCGGCGGGTCCTGCAAACCCTGAACGACGTGGGCCTGGGCTATATCAAGCTGGGGCAGCCGGCCCCCACCCTCTCGGGGGGAGAAGCCCAGCGGGTCAAACTGGCAAAAGAGCTCTGCCGCAGGAGCACGGGACGCACTCTCTACCTGCTCGACGAACCGACGACCGGCCTGCACTTCGCCGACATCGAGAAGCTGTTGCGCATCCTCCACACCTTCGCCGATCAGGGCAATACCGTGGTGGTCATCGAGCACAATATGGAGGTGATCAAGACCGCGGACTACATCATCGACATGGGACCGGAGGGCGGCGGAGCCGGCGGCGAGATCGTCGCCTGCGGCACCCCGGAGGAAGTCGCGAGGCGGAGGAAGTCCTACACCGGAAGCATCCTCAAGTCCATACTCGGTCCTTCGCGTCCGGTTTCCGGAAGGAAGGCCGGCCGCGGGAAGAAGAGAGCGCCGCAGCTCGAGAAGAACGGCGGGAACGGCCTGATTCGGCAGATCGAGGTGGTCGGTGCCCGCCAGCACAACCTGCGCAACGTCGATGTCCGGATCCCGCGGGAGAGCATGACCGTCATTTCGGGGGTGAGCGGTTCGGGCAAGTCCACCCTGGCCTTCGACACCATCTACGCCGAGGGCCAGCGGCGCTACGTCGAATCATTGTCGGCCTACGCGCGCCAGTTCCTCGAGCAGATGCAGAAGCCCAAGGTCGAGCGCATCAGCGGGCTGTCGCCGGCCATCTCCATAGAGCAGAAGAGCCCGAGCAGGAATCCGCGCTCCACGGTGGGAACGGCGACCGAGGTATACGACTACATGCGCGCCCTCTTTGCGGTTATCGGCACCCAGTACTGCCCGCGCTGCGACGCGGCGGCCGGTGCCCAGACGGCGCAGCAGATCGTCGACCGCATTCTCGCCATGCCCGAGGGCCGCCGCATCATGGTCCTGGCACCCCTCGAGCCCCACCGGAACGAAGGCTACGAGACCCTGCTCAAGCGGGCCAGGGGAGACGGCTTCGCCCGCGTCCGGATCGACGGCCAGGTCTACGGTCTCGACGACGATATCCACCTCGAGCGCCGCCACCGCCACCGCCTGGAACTGGTGGTGGACCGCCTCGGGGTCCGGCCCGCCGCCCGCGGCCGCCTCAACGAAGGGGTGGAGAGGGCCCTGGACCTGTCCGACGGCGAGGTGGTCGTCGCCTCCCCCGACGACGAGGATGAAAACCGTTTCAGCAGGCGTTTCTCCTGCCCTGACTGCGGCCGCAGTTTCGATCCCCTGGTCCCGCAGCGGTTTTCCTTCAATCACCAGGAAGGAATGTGCCAGCTCTGCCAGGGCCTGGGCATGGACGAAGGCATCGACAGGGACCTCATCGTCGTCGACCACCGCCTCAGCGTCCGCGCCGGGGCCATTGGCGTGTGGGGAGCGCTCGAGGAGGGCGAGTTCTCCCGCGTCCTGGAAATCGCCGCGGAGGCACTGGGTTTCGACCTGGATACGCCGTTTGCCCGGCTCTCCCCCGAATCCCGCCGCGCCCTGCTTTACGGCGCTCCCAACCACCGGCTCGTCCGCGAGGACGGCCTCGAGTTCTACTACCGCGGCGTATTTCCTCCCGTCGACCAGTTCGCGCGCACCTCGCAGCGTTACAGGAGGTCGCTGCAGCCCGTTCCATGCTCGGCATGCGAGGGCAGCCGTCTCAAGCCCGAGAGCCGCTCGGTGCGCCTGCGCGGCGTCACCATCGTCGACCTGGTGCGCCAGCCCATCGCGGCCAGTCTGCGCTTTTTCGCCGCCCTCGAGCTGAGCCGGCGCGAAGCCGAGGTGGCCGCGGAGCTGCTTCTGGAGGTGCGCACCCGCCTCAACTTCCTGAACCAGGTGGGCCTGGGCTACATCGGCCTCGACCGCCGCCTCGCCACCCTCTCGGGGGGAGAGGCCCAGCGCATCCGCCTGGCCAGCCAGATAGGCTCGGGCCTCACGGGAGTCCTCTACCTGCTGGACGAACCAACCATCGGCCTGCATCCGCGGGACAACCGCCGGCTCCTGGGCGCCCTGCGTGACCTCAAGCAGCTGGGCAATACCGTGGTTGTGGTCGAGCACGACCGCGAGACCCTGGAGGAAGCAGACTTCATCGTCGACCTGGGTCCGGGGGCAGGGCGCCAGGGGGGGGAGGTCGTGGCCTGCGGTTCGCCCCGTGACCTGCGCGGGGCCGAGGATTCGAAGACCGGCGCCTACCTGCGCGGGACGCTGAGGCTGGACCGGCCGCCGGCGCGCAGACGGCGGCGCAAGGTCCGCAAGCTGGAGCTTCTCGGGGCGCGCCAGAACAACCTCAAGAACATCGACGTGGAGTTCCCCCTGGGAAAACTCATCTGCGTCACCGGAGTCTCCGGGTCGGGCAAAAGCTCCCTGGTGGAGGATATCCTGCACAACGCTCTAGCGGCTGCCTTTCACGGCAGCCAGGGCGCGGCCGGCGAGTACGACGAGATCCTCGGGCTGGAGCATCTCGACAAGATCATCTCCATCGACCAGTCCCCCATCGGCCACTCGCCGCGCAGCACTCCGGCGACGGTGATGGGAGTTTTCGACCTCATCCGCCAGCTCTACGCCCAGCTTCCCGAATCCCGGGTGCGGGGTTACGGTCCCGGCCGCTTCAGCTTCAACAAGGAGGGGGGTCGCTGCGAGGCCTGCGAAGGACTGGGCTGGAGGTGCATCGAGATGCATTTTTTGCCCGACGTCTGGGTCCAGTGCGACGACTGCCGCGGAAAGCGCTACGGCAGGGAAATGCTCGAGCTCCGTTTCAAGGGCCACTCCATCGCCGATGTCCTGGAGATGTCCATCAGCAAGGCGGTGGAGCTCTTCGCCAGCGTCCCAAGGATCCACCGGCAGCTGCAGACCATGGCGGACGTGGGCATGGGCTACATGGCCCTGGGACAGTCCTCCACCACCCTCTCGGGAGGCGAAGCCCAGCGCCTCAAGCTGGCCGCCGAACTGGCGCGACCCAGCACCGGCAGGACCTTCTACATTCTCGACGAGCCCACCACCGGCCTGCACTTCGCCGATATCGAGAAGCTGCTGGAAGTCATGCACCGCCTGGTGGCCTCCGGCAATACCATGGTGGTGGTGGAACACAACATGGACGTCATCAAGAACGCCGATCACATCATCGATCTGGGACCCGAAGGCGGAGAGGCCGGCGGCCGGGTCGTGGCCTGCGGCACACCCAGCAAGGTGGCTGCCGCCAAGCGCTCTCACACCGGCCGGATCCTGCGCCAGGTCCTTGGGGATGGAGGCGGATAAACAGACCGGCGCGGCCGCGTTTACGCAGGGTCTCCGCGGGGCCGTCTCCGGCCCCGGGATCCGCCCGGCCCGCAAAGAAATCCACATCAAATGAACAACCTCCACATCCCCCAGCGCGCCTTCTTCAACTTCTCCTTCGCCTGCCCGTTTCGCCGCGAACCTCCGCGCATAGACGGCAACCTGCGCGACTGGGACGACGCCTTCCGCATCCCCGACCTGATGGCGGTGGAAGGCCTGGAGTCCTTCGCCGACCTCTACATGGCCTGGGACGACTCCGGCCTCTACTTCGCTCTCCGCGTCCGCCGGAAATCGCGCTACCGGATCGACCCCGGGAACCCTGCGAGGGGCGACTGCCTGGAGCTCTGGCTGGACACCCGCGACCTGAAGGATGCACACCGCGCCAACCGCTACTGCTACCATTTCTACTTTCTTCCCGGAGGGGCGGGCAAGGACGGCAAAAAGCCCATCGGCCGGCAGACGACCATCGAAAATGCCCGCGAGCAGGCGCCCCCGTGTCCTGAAGACTCCATGGAGGTGGGATTGCGCCGTCTCAAGAGGAGCTGCCAGATGGAGATAAAACTGCCGGCCTCCGGCCTGGAAGGATATCAACCCCGCGAGTTCGGCCGCCTGGGATTCACCTACCTCCTTCACGACGTGGAAAGGGGCGTGCAATCCTGGTCCGCCGGCAGCGGCCAGCCCATAGCCCACGACCCCAGCACCTGGGGCAGCGTCGACCTGCGGGCGGAGACCGGGACAGGGACGTAGGATCCATCGCCAAAGTGTGCCGTTGCTGAAGAATTTGTTACTTTTACTCTGATGCAGGCTCCGACGGACCTTTCCGGGGCTGCACTTCCTCCTCAAAAAGAGTCCATATGCCATCAATTCAATCGCTGCATCGCTGGGTCGGGATGGGTGTGTTCGTGGTCGTCCTGGGCCTCTACACCAGGACCATGGCACCGGGCCTGACCTTCTGGGACTGCGGCGAGTTCATCACCTGTTCCTACATTCTCGGAGTCCCCCACCCACCCGGCTCGCCCCTCTACGTCCTTCTGGGGCGAATATTCACCCTGCTGCCCTTCGCCGACATCGCCTGGCGCGTGGTGTTCATGTCGGTGCTGGCCTCGGCCCTGTCCGTGTGGTGCGTCTACCTGAGCACGGTGGTGCTGGCCCGCCGGGCCCTGGGGGGAGTCTCCCTGCAACCCTTCGACGACGGCCGCGAAATCGGCGTCGTCCTGGGAGCCGCGGTGTCCGCGCTGGTTCTGGCCTGCTCCTACACCATGTGGTTCAACGCCACCGAGGCGGAGGTCTACGGTTACTCCATCTTCTTCGTCTGTCTCGGGGTCTGGCTCGTTCTGTACTGGGAGGGCACGCAGCACGGGTCCGGCAACGACAAGTGGCTCTTCCTCATCGCCTACGTCTTCGGCCTGGGGGGCGGCCTGCACCTGCTGTGCCTGCTGATCATACCTTCCATCCTGATCCTGGCCTGGTTCGCCGACGAGAAGTTGCGCCGCCCGATCATGCTGATCCTGGCGGTGGGGGTCTGGGCTTTCGCCTCCCTGCTGCTGCTGGGGCCGGGGACGGGAAGCAACCTCTCGACCCTGGCCGCCCTTGCCGTCCTGCTCTACTACCTCTATCGCCACGACCGCCGCTCCTGCTGGCTGCTGCTGGGGGTCGCGATCCTGTTCGCCCTGGGGTATTCCACCTACGCGGCCCTCTATATCCGCTCGGGGCTCGAACCCGCCGTCGACCAGAACAACCCGGAAACGTGGGCGGCTTTCGTCAAATTCCTCAATCGCGAGCAGTACGGCAGCGAGAGCCAGCTGCTGGGCATGCTGCAGGCGCGGGCAACGCGCACCTACCAGTTCTGGCACCTGCAGATGAAGTACTTCTTCCAGCAGTTTCCCTTTCCCCTGCTGGAGCGCGGCGTGGAGTTCCGCCGCGCCACCGAGAATGCCAGGGACCTGGTGAGCGTCTCCTTGATTCCCTACCTGCTGGGCGTGGGAGGCATGCTCTGGCACCTGCGCCGGGACTGGAAGCGCTTCCTGGCCATCCTCTCCATGTTCCTGATCATGGGGTTCGGCCTGTCCCTTTATCTGAACATGCACGACCCGCAGCCGCGCGAGCGCCACTACGTGTTCGGCGGCATGTACTTCGCTTTCGCCCTGTGGATGGGACTGGGCTGGATCGCCATCGTCGAGAACCTGCGCCGGCGCTTCGCTCTGCGCGGGGCCCTTCTCTGGGTCCTGGCCTGCTGCGGCCTGGCCCTGCCCGCGGGCATCGGCGCCAAGCTCTACCACATCGAGGACCGCACCGGCGACTACGTTGCCTACGACTATGCCTACAATATCCTGCAGACCTGCGAGCCCAACGGCCTGCTCTTCACCAACGGCGACAACGACACCTTCCCCCTGTGGTATCTGCAGGAGGTGGAGGGGGTCCGCAGGGACGTGCGCGTCATCAACCTGAGCCTGCTCAACACCAACTGGTACATCAAGCAGCTGCGCGACCGCGAGCCCAAGGTCCCCATTCGGCTCGACGACACCTACATAGACTCGGTGCTCACCGACACCCAGCTGGTCGACCTCTACCGGCGCGCCTGGCGCGAGCCGGTGATCTCCCAGGTGAAGAAGGCGCTCTCCGACGCCGGCTTCGATGTCGATGTAAAGCCTGCCGGGCCTGGCGAGCTGCTGCGGGTCCAGGACCTCATGATCATCGGTCTGCTCCTCTGGAACGACTGGGAGCGTCCCATCTACTTCGCCATCACGGTGGCGGGCAGCGGCCGCCTCGGGCTCGACCCCTATCTGCGCATGCAGGGCATGGCCCTGAAGCTGGTGAAGGAGCGCGATCTGGGACCGGATGTAGAGGCGCTGGAGCGCAATCTCTTCGAGGTCTATCGCTTTCGCAGCCTCACCGACCCCGAGGTCTACAAGGATTTCAACACCCGGCGGCTGCTGGCCAACTACCGCGCCTGCGTCATGCAACTGGCCGACATCTACCAGAGGGAGAGCAGAAACGCGGAGGTGGCCAAGCTGATGCTCTGGGCGGAGGAGCGCCTGTTCTTCAACTGGGAGGGCTACTACACCGCCGCCGACTACCTCAAGGACAGCGGCCGCATCGAGGCGGCCAGCACCTTCATCTCCAAGGCGGGCGACCTGCTGCTCGACTCCTACGGCGAGGGTCCCCACGCCACCTACGAGAACGTGGTGACCCTGGCGGGCATTCTCCTCAATCCGCCGCACTCGTCCTTTGACCCGGCCGAATATCTCTACCGCAAGGCCATTGCCCGCGAGCCGCATCGCTGGGAAGCCTACTACGAGCTGGCGGCGACCTTGCAGGCCAAGGGCGCCGCTGAGGCCGGCCTCGAACTCCTCGAGGAGTACCGGAAAGAGTTCGGAGAGGTCAAGGAGCTGGTGGAGGCAGAGCAGGTCCTGGGCAACGCCCTGCGCAGCCGGCAGGAGGCCAAGGAGGGCGCCGAATCACCCCCGGACAGCTCCGCTGCCCAGCCGTGAGCGCGGCCGCCACCATCGTCATTCCGCACCATCGGGCCGAGACTTTGTGCGACTGCCTCCGGGCCCTCTTCTCCCACGGCGGCCCGGCCCTGCGCGTCATCGTCGTGGACGACGGTCCGGACGCCCCCAGCATACAGCGCGCGAGGAAGGAGTTCCCCCGGATCGAGGTCCTGCGCAACCAGCGCAACCTCGGGTTCAGCGCCTCCTGCAACCGCGGCCTGAAGGCGGTGCGCACCCCCTATGCGGTCCTGCTCAACGACGACACCCGGGTGACCGCCAACTGGCTCGAGCCCCTTGTGGCCGCGGCCGAAAGCGATCCGTCCGTTGCCGCATGCCAGCCCAAGCTTCTCTCGGCCGGGCAGCCCTGGCGCCTGGACGACGGCGGGGCGGCCGGCGGCTATATCGACCGTCTGGGATTTCCTTTCTGCCGGGGCCGGCTCCTCTACCATCTGGAGCGCGACCGGGGCCAGTACGACCGCCAGGTGCCCCTGTTCTGGGCCTGCGGCTCGGCCATGCTCCTGCGCCTCGAAGCGGTGCGCCGGATCGGATTTCTCGATCCGGAGTACTACATGCACATGGAGGAGATAGACCTGTGCTGGAGGCTGCACCTGGCGGGCTACCGCGTCATGGCGGTGCCTTCGTCCGTGGTCTATCACCACTCGGGCCGTTCCCTGTCGGCGGCCACCTTCCGCAGGGCCTACCTCAAGCACCGCAACAACCTGGTCATGGTCTGCAAGAACCTGGGCGCCGGATCCCTCCTGCGCATATTGCCGCTGCGCTGCTGCCTCGAAGTGCTCGCCAGCCTGGGCTATCTGCTGAGACGCCAATGGCGCCAGGTCCCGGCCCCTCTCGCCGCCCTGCTGTGGTGCCTCGCCCATCCCCTCAACCTGCGGCGGCGGCGGCGCCAGAGCCAATCTCTGCTCCAGGGCGGCGCGGCGTCCGTCGCCGAGGGGGTCTACCAGGGCAGCATCCTCTACCAGTACTTCGTGCGCGGGGTGCGCGAGGCCAGCGCCCTTATGCCGGAAGAGGGCGCGTCTTGACGGGTTTGCTCCAATCGGCCCCGCAGCCGCGTCGGCGGTCTCGCGGACGCCGGTCCTCCTGCTCCTCCACCGCGGGCGCAGCGCGGCCATGAGGAAGACGCCGCGCCGGCGGGTGGTTCCGGGCAATGAGCGTCTTTTCGAGGAGGCCTTCGACCTGATCGCCGGCAGGCGCGTCGGCCTCATCACCAATCACTCGGGAGTGGACGGCTCCCTGCGCCTCACCGCCGACCGCCTTCACCGGGAGGCCGGGACCGAGCTGGTTGCCCTCTTCGGCCCCGAGCACGGCATCCGCGGCTGCGCCGCCGACGGCGCCGAGGTCCCCACGACCAGGGACGCGCAAACCGGGGTCCCCGCCTACAGTCTGTACGGCGCCAGGCGCCGGCCCGACGACGCCATGCTCGACGGAATCGAGGTGATGCTCTTCGACATCCAGGACGTCGGCGCGCGTTTCTATACCTACCTCTACACCATGAGCCTCGCCATGGAGGCCTGCGCCGCCAGAGGCCTTCCCTTCGTCGTCCTCGACCGTCCCAACCCCATCGGCGGAGAGACCGTGGAAGGCAACCTCCTCGACCCTGACTTCGCCTCCTTCGTCGGGCTCTACCCCATCCCCATCCGCTACGGGCTGAGCATCGGCGAGCTAGCCTGCCTCATCCGCCGGGAATTCGTCCCCGGCGCCGACCTCCGCGTGGTGGAGATGCGCGGCTGGCGGCGCGGTTTCTACTGGGAGGAAACGGGGTTGCCCTGGGTGCCTCCGTCTCCCAACATGCCCGGGGTCGACACCGCCGTGGTCTATCCGGGGATGTGCTTCTTCGAGGGCACCAACATCTCCGAGGGCCGCGGGACCACCCGGCCATTCGAGCAGGTCGGCGCCCCCTTCATCGACGGCGACCTGCTGGCCGGGCACCTGAATTCCCTCGACCTGCCCGGCGTCCACTTCCGGCCGCTCTACTTCTGCCCCGCCGCCGGCAAGTACGCGGGGCAGACCTGCCGGGGCGTCCAGGTCCACGTGATCGAGCGCCCCGGCTTCGAGCCGGTGCGCACCGGCTTCGAGGCCCTTGCCATGGTGCGAAAGCTTTGGCCGCGGGAGTTTGCCTGGAACCTGCCGCGCCGGGGCATCCACAACTTCGACAAACTGGCCGGCACGGACCGGATCCGCCGGGCCATGGAGGGCGGAGCCCCGGTGGGCGAGATCCTGGCCTCGTGGGAAGGCGATCTGAAGGAATTTGCCCGCCTGCGCCAGGAAGTACTCATCTACGATCCCTGAGCCGGGCGAAATGGAAGGGCGAGGAGAAAAGGAGAGATACGGATGGCGGAAATAGATGGCGTCGAGTTGAAGAGGCTGGTGTGCAACAACGAATTCAAGCCGCGCTGGGAGCCCTGCTCCCTGGATCCCCTGGGACCGGAGCAGGTGAGGGTCAAAAGCGAGCTTACCGCGGCCAAGCACGGTACCGAGATGTCGCAGTTTCTCGGCAAGGCGATTTATTCCACCACCCCTTATCTGAGGGAAGAGAAGGTGTTCGACCGCAGCCGGCAAAGGAATTACGACCCGGCCGCCTGGGCCGGATGCGGCAATACAACGGTGGGTACGGTGATGGCGGTGGGCGCTCAGGTCAAGGACCTCAAGGAGGGTGACCGGGTGTGGGGATACGGTGGTTTTCAGACCGTGCACCAGGGAGCGCAGTTCGAGAAGCTGGTCTCCGGGTTTACCCCGGAGGCGGCCTGCTGCATGGACCCGGCCAGCTTCGCCATGGCCGCGGTGCGGGACGGCAATGTGCGCGTGGGCGAGAAGGTGATCGTCTTCGGAATGGGCGCCATCGGGCTTCTGAGCGTGCAGCTGGCGCGCCTGTCGGGGGCGGTGGAGGTGGTGGCGGTGGACCCGGGGGAAGTGGGGGATTTCGCCATGGCGTCGCGCCAATGGTTCGCCGACGGTGCGGACGTGGCGATCGAGGCCAGCGGCCACTACGGCGCCCTCGACCAGGCGATCCAGGCCGCCCGCTACGCCGGAAACGTGGTGCCGCTGGCGTTCTATACGGGCGAGTCCAAAGGCCTGGACCTGGGCGCGGAGTTCCACTTCAACCAGATCAACATCATCTCGGCGCGGGCCTGCAGCGCGCCCCAGCGCGACCTGTTCTGGAGCAATCAGCGGATCTTCGCCGCGCTGACCGAGTTCTTCGCGCGCGGCGATCTGGTGCCTCACGGGTTGCCCCACTCCATCGTGACGCCGGAGGAGTTGCCCCGTACCTACGGCAAGATATATCAGGCGCCTGACGAGGTGATAAAGGTGGCGGTGCGCTACGCCTAGTGCCCGCCGGCGCCATTCCGCGTGAATGCGGCCGCCCGCTCCATCCCCAGTTCGGCGGCGTGGCCCGCTCTCGCACTGCACTCCCGCACGACCAGCTCAGTCGCCTGGCGAGCCGCGCGCTTCAGCGTCCTCGTTCGCAGGCTTGCTTGCGCGCGCGGCGACAGGCTGCGGCCGCCCGCTCTTCACTGGTGTGCCGCAGCCGCCGCAATTCTACTCCATAACCGCCTGGCGGGTTCCGGCCACTTGGCGAGGCCGATCAGGATTCGAGGTCAAGCCAGCGCATTTCGGCGCTGCTCAGGCTCAGGCCAGGGGCCTGCAGTGAATCCCTGGATTCATCCAGGGTGCAGGGGCCGATGAGGGCGTAGATGTCGAGGGGCTGGCAGAGGACGTAGGCCAGGGCGATCCGGGTGGGGGTCACGCCCTTTTTCCGCGCCAGCTCGCGGGCGCGCTCGAGGCGGCGGAAGTTGCCCTCGTTGAACCATACCCTGGCCGGGTGCTTGGGAGGCAGTTTCTTCTCGTCGCCCGGCTTGAAGCGGCCGCTGAAGAAGCCCGTGGCCTGGGATGACCAGGCGAACACGGGCATTTTTCTTTGCAGATACCAGGAGAAGGCGCCCTCGTCCCTGGCGGTGGTGCAGTCGGGGCTCCACATGGGTTCGTTCCAGCGCGCCAGGGCGAAGTTCGGGCTGCTGGCGGCAAATCCGCCGATGCCCTTCGAGGCGGCGTAGCGGTTGGCGGCATCGATGCGATCGGGGGTCCAGTTGGAACCCCCGAAGGCGCGGATGCGGCCTGCCTCCCTGTGGTCGTTGAGGCAGTCGACGAACTCGCCGACAGGAATCTCCGGATTGTCGCGGTGCAGGAAGTAGATGTCGATGTAGTCGGTGCGCAGGCGCTCCAGGGATTCGCGGATCTGGCGGTCGACGTACTCGGGATAGTTGAGAGGAGTGTGCCCCCCTTTGTCGATGATGACGATGCGGCCGCGCAGGCGGCGGAGCTCGATCCACCTGCCGAGGGCGCGCTCGCAGGCGCCGCCGCCGTAGAGGTAGGCGGTGTCGATGGCGTTGCCGCCGTGCTCGAAGTAGTGGTCGAGAAGGGCGCAGGCGAAGGGCATGTCGCCCGCGGCCAGGGCCATGGACCCCATGACCACGCGGGAGATGGGGAGGTCGACCCCGGCGACCCGGCCGCAGGGCATGGCGGACTCGGCGCGGCGCTCGAGAGTCTCCCCCGAGAGCGGGGTGGCGAGGGCCTCGTCGAGCTCGCGGTCGAAGACGAGGCCGAGCTCCCGCCGCCAGGCGTCGAGGGTGCGCATGTTGCCGATGGAGTCGGCCCAGGTCATGCACGGCGGCGGCGCCTGCCGCGCTTTTCTCCGGTTGCGGGCCACCACGTCGGCCTCGACGGTGTAGAGCGGGGCGTCGGACCGCACCCTGATATTCCAGGTCCGGCGCCTGTCGGAGCGCCGCACGGCAATGAGGCCGGGCTCGCCGCTGCGGCCGGGAAACCAGGGGTTGGGGACGATGATACGGCCCTCGCTTCCCCAGATGCGCAGGGCCGGGTCCACCTCCACCTGGGTGCCGCAGCTCGCGTTGGCGACGATGTCTCCGTCGAAGTGCAGCACCGCCGTCGCCCATTCGTCGACGCGGCTGGCGGCGCCGACGTGGCCGGCGCCCTTGACCGCCACCGGGTCGGCGAAATCGGTGCCCAGGGCGGCTCCCGCCAGCAGGCGGCACATGGATACGGTGTAACATCCCACGTCCATGATGCCACCCCCGGCGGCAGGGTTGGAGAGGCGGATGTTCTCGTAGCGGGGGCCCATGTTGTAGCTGAAGTGGGCCTGGATCAGGCGCAGCTCGCCGATTGCGCGCTCGCGGACGAGGCGGACCAGGCGGGCGGTCTGCGGATGGCAGCGGTACATGAAGGCTTCCATGAGAAAGACCCCGTGGCGGCGCGCGGCCTCCACCGCAACCATGGCCTCGGCGGCGTTGGTGGCCAGGGGTTTCTCGCACAGGATGGCCTTGCCCGCCGCGGCGCAGCGGATGGTCCACTGCAGGTGCATGTGGTTGGGAAGGGAAATGTATACGGCTTCCACGCCGCCGTCGGCGAGCAGTTCCGCATAGGTGCCATGGCGTCTGGGCACGTCGAACCTGGCGCCGAAGTCTTCGGCTTTTTCCCGGCTGCGGCTGGCGACGGCCAGCAGGCCGCCGGTGCTCGATCGAGCCAGCGCAGCGGCAAAGACCGCGGCGATGCGCCCGGTGCCGAGAATGCCCCACTGCATTTTGGCGTTCACGTGGTCGAATCCTTCGCTGCCGCGGAGAATGGGGCCCTGGCAGGCACCGGCTCAAGACCCTGCAATGCGGGAAGGAGAACTAGGCCTCGGCGAATTTGTCGCATTCGGCGTTGAGACGGTCGGCGTCCCCCGGGCCGGCGTGGACGAAGATGCGGTATTTCAATGAGAGCTGGTCTCCGCTGCCGAGCTCGATGGGGCCGGTGAAGTAGTTGTAGTTGGGGGAAAGCGGACCGTAGTCGCGGGCGAACCAGTGCGCCGGGACCGGGTTGGACGGATGGTCGAAGATGGCCAGCCCGAGCCATCGCCCGTTGGTCTCCGCGCTTTCGTCGATCCAGCGCGCCGCCTTGCCGAACATTTCCTTCTCGCCGCGGCGCCCCTCGCTGTCGGTGAGCACCCCACCGTGAACGGCGACGAGCCAGTCGGCGGGCCGCACCAGGGGCATGCCCGATTCGTTGGTCGGATGCAGGGTGGCGGGGGTGTCGAGGGTGCGCAGCACGATGGCCGCGTCGAGGTAGAGCTCGCCGTTGTCGAGGACCTCCCAGCGCATGGAGCGGGAGTCGGTGAACAGGGGGTTGCCGTCGGGCATTATCCACGTGCTGTCATGGGACAGGGCGGCTACGTTGCCCTCGGCCTCGGTGGCCACCTCCCCTGCCACCTGGATCCTGCCGCGGTTGCGCTTCTGGCGGTACAGGTAGAAATCGAGATCGTCGTTGACCACCCCGTGGGAGAAGCAGACCCCGTGGTGGTGGAGGTGGTCGGCGGGCTGGTCCTCGAGGACGTTGCGCCCCCCCGGCCCCAGCAGGCAGGTGACGTGCGGGTATTGACCGGCGTGCCAGACGTAGCGCGAAAGGGTCAGGCGCTCGCCGGCGCGCAGGTTGATCACGGTGGGCGTCTCTCTGACGAATTCCAGGTCCATGGACGGGGCTCCTCCGGTGCGGGTGCGATGGGCAGGATGAAAAAGTAGAGAAATCGCATGTTTTGTCCATGTGCTCTAATCGTGGGATGGACCCCTGTGATTCCCTCTCTGACTCAGGGCTTGCACCACTCGTGGGGGCAGGTCACCCGTCAACTTGAGAATGAATCTCGCTCATCCACAAAATTTCCCAATCCGTGGCAAAAAAGCACACTGTACTTTTCCATCTATTGCTAGAATTCAAGTCAATAATTATTTTCACAACTATGTGAAAATAAAATATTTATGTTCATTTGATATTACGGGGAATTTAAAATTTCAACATGTGGCAATTTTCAACCTTACGGAATTTTTGGGCAGGAAATTGCCTTCTGCCGAGGGGTGCCAACAGCTCCGTTGGCATCCTGATCACCACCTCCGGTACGACCGTCCCCTCGCTTGGCGAGGAGGGTGGTTGCCTTTCTTTCCAAACACCAATTGAAAGACCTCCTCCGATTTCGGTTGTCGGCGCCGTATGTTGAAGAAATGGCGAATGGCAATGGAAAAAAGAACTCGCCATTCACCTTACAACGAGAGAAGAAGACAATGAAAAATTATTTATTCCTTCTGTCCATGATTTTCCTGATTTCCTGCTCAGGTGATAGTTCAACCCAACCTGAAAATGGGCCAGAACAAGAGCAGGGGCAGGAAGTGGGAGAAACGGAAGAAGTATTGCCGTCGCCTTGCACCGTAGGCCAGGAGCTTGGGCCAGGGGAAAAATGCTTGGTAGGAGATGATGATATTTTTGAGGTTTGGGAGGGAGGGACCGGATGCTATAAAATCTACTATGCAGATGGCGGAGAAAGGTGGCAATGCGATGGCGAAGGCATTGACTTGGAAGGCTTTGTAGCGAGCATAATTGAAGATAGCGATAGGTGGAAGATTGAGAAACTGCCTTAGGGGGGAAGGATTTCGTCTAATGACGGCCTTTAACCCGGAGAAAACCATGAGATTCATTTTATCTTTGTTTCTGGCTTTTTCTATGGCTTCTTGCCTGGATAGTCCGTCGTCCTCGGAGGATCCTGAGCCAGAGGTAGTCCAGGAGGAGCCATCGAGCTCTCCTTTGTCTTTGGATGAATACCTGTTGGTGTGTGGGGGTTTTGCGTCCTTGTCGGTTCCGGCAGGAGGAGATGCTCTTGAGAATTTTTCTTCCGTGTTGCAGCAGTATCACCAGAGCTTGGAGTCGGTAGAGCCTCCAGTCGAGGTTTCTGACTGGCACCAGGCGTTACTAGTCTATCAAAGAGACCTGGGAAGGAGATTGGACGAAGGTCCTCAGGAGGGTCAGTCGGAGGACGATTTCCTTATCAGCCTTATTTTTATCCTTGCCCTGGAGCATCAGCAGAGTTTAGCCGGAGCGGTTGTGGCAATGGATAAGGACGTTCTTTCCCGTATGGTGAATGCAGACTGCATAGATGAAGAATTGGTTGAGCTGGCTTTGCCTGAAGAGGAAAGACCCCAGGTTTCAGAGACAGAGGATGAGGCGGTAATATCTGAATTCATCTCCGTTGGCGCCGGGGATGATTTTACTTGTGGAGTGGGGGTGGACGGATCAGTTGTTTGTTGGGGAGACGATTTGTTTGATCTGACCACCCCACCACCAGGAATTTTTTCTTCCGTCAGTGCAGGCTGGGCCCATGCTTGCGGAATCAGGATGGATGGCTCGGTAGTCTGCTGGGGAGGCGATTCTTCAGGAGAATTATCTCCTCCTTCTGGGGAGTTTTCTTCGATCAGCGCCGGAACGCAATTTACCTGTGGAGTGAGGCCCAATGGTTCGGTTGAGTGCTGGGGAGATGAAGACGATGGAAAAACTGATCCTGCTGAGGGTGTGTTTGTCTCTGTCAGTGCAGGAGGAGATCATGTCTGTGGCGTGAAGATTGATGGCACCGTTGAATGCTGGGGAGATGATTTTCTCGACAAGGCTACTCCACCAGAGGGGTCATTCATTGATGTTACCGCCTCCTTTGCTCATAGCTGTGGGGTAAGAGCGGACGGAACTGTCGTTTGTTGGGGGCAGGACCTGAGCGGAGAAGGGAGTCCTCCTGAAGGTGAATTTGTCTCGGTCAGCTCGGGACAGCATCATACGTGCGGAGTAATGACCGATGGCTCTGTCAAATGTTGGGGTGATGATGAAGAGGGCCAGTCTTCACCTCCCCAGGGTAAATTTTCCCAAATCAGCTCAGGAAGCTACCATAACTGTGGAATACTGGATGATGCCTCAGTAGTGTGCTGGGGCAGTGACCATGACGGTCAATCATCACCTCCTACGGCGCAGTAGGAAGATAAGATGGTTATAGATTGGACTTCAATAGGGAGACAGGATGGCCAGGGAGGCAGAATGGCCAGAAAACGATGTACGACCGAGCAGATAATCACCAAGCTGCTCAGGAGACAGTCGCAGATAGAGGTAATTCTTCACTTCGGATAAGGTCTAAATTCATAAATTTTAGAGGAGTGCCCGGGTTGTCAGGGCGCGGCAAGGGTAGCATAAAATTAACGACTCGAAGCTGCTGGTACATCATGGTCGGTTTCGAGTCGTATATTTGCGCGGATTGATGTCGATGTAAGGGAGGGGGCAGGACGGCTTCAGGCGCTGGAGGCCGGTAGGCCAAAGCGCTGTGAGGCCGTATATGGCCTCTAACCGACCTTTCCCTCTTACCTCATACCTGGGCTTGTTTAAGATACTCTCTAATAGGTAAGGGGACTATGCGGCCATTCTGTGAAATTTCCGGCCGTCGAAATCCTGGTTGCAGTTCCATACTCCCCCGATAGCGTGCAACAGCTTTCGCATCACGGCGACAATGGCCTGCATCGGCTTTTGCCGGCGGTGATGAGCTTGTCATAAAAGGCTTTGACCTGGGCTTGAAGGCACAGAGTAAATCAAAAATGATAATCATCGCAAACTGTCCTCTAAGGAAGGGAGTTGATGCAAGGTAAATACCGGAAGGAAATAATCGAGCGGCTTGCAAATGAGGCGGAAAATATGTGCCGATGGATGTACAGCGGCCATCTGGAAAATTGGCCTGGCCTCGACATGACCGTTCCTCAAATAAAAACTATGGTAATTTTGGAACAATTGGGGCCCATGCGAATGGGCACTGTATCCAGATACCTGGGCGGTACTTTCTCGGCTACGACTAGCACTGTAGACCGCCTGGTAAGACAAGAGCTTGTGGAGCGCGTATCGGATGAACATGACCGCAGAGTCGTAGTCTGCCAACTCACGCACAAAGGAAGAGAGAAGCTGGAACAATTCTGGCGCTTGGGCCGACAGCGGATTATTGGGCTATTGGACCAAATGGAGGATAAACATTTGGAAGTGATAGTTAGGGCGATGGCGTTGTTTCACAAATCCGGACTTGACAATCGGATAACACCCAGATCAACCAAACATTGACCTAGACCTTATGTATTGACGGAGATATGAAAGACCTCCTCCGACTCGGTTGTCGGGGGTTATCTTTGGGAAAACGGAGTTCACCCAAAGACCTATCCCCAGCGAGAAGGAGGAGGCCATGCGTAAATCTACGAAATTCGTCGCCTTGGACATACATAAAGATTCGATCACCGTCGCCCTGGCCGGTGAAGGCCGAAAAGGGCCAGACCTGTATGGAACGATACCGTCTACGGGCGCCGCGTTGTCCAAGCTGGCGGGCCAACTGGCCCGTGGTGGGACCTCGTTGCGGTTTTGCTACGAGGCCGGACCCTGCGGCTACGGCGTCTACCGTCAGCTCACAGCCCTGGGGCACGCCTGCACGGTGGTGGCGCCCTCGCTGATCCCGCGTCGGCCGGGCGACCGCATCAAGACCGACCGCCGCGATGCTGTGTCTCTGGTGCGGCTTTTCCAACACGGCGAGTTGACCCCCGTGTGGGTGCCCGACGAAGCGCAGGAGGCGATGCGCGATCTGGAGCGCTGCCGGGAAGACTTCAAGCACGCCGAGCGCCGCGTGCGCCAGCGGCTGAACAGCTTCTTGCAGCGCCACGGCCGGATCTACTCCGGGCGCAGTCGCTGGACCCAAGCCCACTTTCGCTGGCTGCAGACCCAGCGCTTCGATCATCCGGCCCAGCAGATCGTCTTTCAGGAATACGTGGACGCGGTACAGGAAGCCCAAGGTCGGATCCAGGGGTTGGACCAGGCCCTGCAGCAGGCGCTGGAGGGATGGTCTTTGGAAGGGGAGACGCGGGCTATGAGGGCGCTGCGCGGGGTAGACACGCTCACCGCGGTTACGACCCTGGCCGAGTTGGGGGACCTCACCCGCTTTGACTCGCCGCGCCAACTGATGGCCTTCGTCGGTCTGGTCCCCAGCGAGCATTCCAGCGGCTCCCGCCAAAAGCGAGGGGCGATCACCAAGGCGGGCAACGCCCACGTGCGGCGCGTGCTGGTGGAAGCGGCCTGGTGCTATCGCTTTCCCGCCCGCAAGACGGCCGCCTTGCAACGACGCGCCGAACAGACCGCACCCCCCATACAGGCCATCGCCTGGAAGGCACAGAAACGCCTGTGTGGACGCTATCGACGGCTGAGTGGGCGAGGGATGCCGAAGAACAAGGTGTGCTGCGCGATCGCGCGGGAGCTTTTGGGTTTCATCTGGGCCATCGCCTGGGAGCAGAAACGCCCCGGCCGCCTCGTGGCCAGGAGGCCTCGGATCGCCGCCTGATAAGCTCATCGTCTCAGAAGCCGGCATAGGACCTTTGCTCATGTAAATCGAAACGGGACAGAAGGGACCGGTCAGGAGAATCCTCGAAGACACTATGAGGCGCCTATCAGGCTGACCCTCGACTCTAGATTGAGGCCGCTCCGCGACGCACCCAGGACAGGCGGTAACCAACCCGCGAATATCAGTCGGATCAACCGTCGCTACAGCGTCCCTTCTGTTCCCGAACAAACTCATGCAAAGATAACACCCGAAACGACCACCCCGGAGGGGGTTGACAACCGTCAATACATATCAGTGTCCCGTGGCAGAAATATGTCGTCATTATTCCGCCGATCCATCCCGGCTCACGGCGTTGCCTTCACTCGCCGTACACCACTGGTACGGCTTGCTCAGGCGCCTTGTGAGCCTGGCGCCTCGGCGGCCCAATTGCGTCAACCTATCTCTGCGACGGGACACTAGACCTTGTATCTTGGAAAGGAGGAAGGTATGGACGTCGAGCAGTTGAAGATCGAGCTGGAAGAATATGGCTTCGTCATCATACCCAACCTCATTCCCACCGATGAAGCAGACCGCATGGCAAAACGGGTGATGGAAATTTTGAACCGGCAACCGAGTGCGAATCAACTGAACCAGGGTCAGCAAGGCCTGTTGAATATCGATGACCAGGACACCTTCGTTCCGCTCGTCACCAACCCGGTCTACCTGGAGCTGGCGGAGCATATGCTCGGACCGCAGTTTCAGTTGGGCGGTTCAGTCGGCGCCATCTGGATCAAGCCGGGCGCAAAAGAGCCGAAGCTCCACGCAGATGTGCCCATAGGCTGGTTCTCCCAATCCGGCCTGCCGGTACCGGACGCCTGTTTCATCGTCAACAGTATGTGGATGATGACCGACTTCACCTTCGAGAACGGCGCGACCAGGCTGATGCCCTTCAGCCACCATTCGCGCCGAGTGCCTCGAGCCGGGGTGGATTACAAACACCTGGTTGCCGCCGAGGGGCCGGCGGGGTCCGCCGTGATTTTTCACGGCTCTATCTGGCATGGCGGCGGGGCCAATGTCACCGCGGACAAGCACCGCGTGGGGGTGGGAGTTACGTATTACGCGTCGTGGATGGACCCCGGGGCCGGTGATTGGCATTTGATGAAGCGCAGCGTGCGGGACCGGATGCCACCCCTGGTCCAACAGATGAACAGGCATGTGGTCGAGGACGAATGAGAAAACCGTGCCTTGATCGAACAACTCCAACACAGGGCCTCAGTTGATCGACAGCCTGCATGTGATGCACTTGCCTCGGTGATGTACAGGCAACTGGCACGATGCCCTATCCTTGCCGCTGGATATCCACCGGTTGACCCGCCGCGGCGTCCCTTCCCTCAGGCACTTCTCCGAGCAACGCCATAGAGTTGAAAGAGCGATTGCAAGCGATTCTTTCTCCAGAGGAGGCGCGCAGAATCTCGGTCTGCATCATTGATGTAAGTGGAAATGCCGAAGTACCAACAGGTCTGCCCGAAAGACCAGGTTCCCCGGTCGACTTGTGAGATCTTGACATGGGCTTAAAATATATGTATAAAAATATGTATCAATATGCACTCTTTACTTATCGAGGAGGCAATATCCGCATTTTTGGTGCCGGTTACTGGCGCGAAGGAGCGAAGCGTTATGAACAATAAAAGAAAATATGAGAAAGCACCTCTTGATATTGCAGAAGCGATCGATCAGGCAGAGGTGGTTGCTGATTTCCTGCCGCCGCCCGACCAACTCGTTCCAAGAGAGGAAACCGTGCGGGTCACGCTCAACCTCAACAAAAGGAGCGTTGATTTCTTCAAGGTAAAAGCGCGGGAGAACGGGGTCCCCTACCAAAGTATGATCCGCAAAGTTCTGGACATCTATGCGCAGCAATTCTGAGCGCCAGCGTTGGTAGCTGACATGCCTGGTCAGCTGTTCACTCACTACTTCCTCACTGACGGCATTAAGGAAACGCCCGAGTGGAAAGCCTCGGTTGACCGGCCGCAGGCATTTGCCGCGTTCAGGAGCGGCGTCGCCCGGCGCCACGAGGACCTGCGCCGGTCTCATGGCCCCAACGAAGCGGTCACCGAGCAGGACTTGATCCGCCCGGCGCTGGAGCTTCTTGGGTGGTCTGACTACCTGCCGCAGCAGGGCGTTGCCCGCAACGAGGACATACCCGACCGTCTGCTTTTCGCCGACTCCGCCGCCAAGCAGGCGGCCGCCGCCGAACCGATGGCCGGAGACCGGTTCCGCTTCGCCGCGGCGGTTGAAGAGAGCAAGCGCTTCGGGCTGTCCCTGGACGACCGGGACCGGGACGACAAAGTCCAGGCCAGGACGCCGCACGGCCAAATCCTCAGGTACCTTTCCACAGCCGACATCGAGTCGGAGAGCCGCATGCGATGGGGCATCCTCACCAACGGCAGTGTGTGGCGTCTCTACGACTACCGCGCCCGGCCTCGCGCCAGCGGCTATTTCGAAGCCGACCTGGGATCTCTGCTCGGGCTGCGGGAAGGAGATGGTGAAGATGGGCTGAGGACCTTCTTCCTGCTGTTTCACCGCAACTCCTTCACCCTGAGGGACGGTGCGACGACCACCTTTCTCGAAGCGGCGCTGGCCGAGGGCCGGCGCTACGAGGACCAGGTGGCGCAGGATCTATCCAGCGTGGTGTTCGAGCGCGTCTTCCCCCGCCTGGTCGATGCTCTCGCCCGGAAATCGGAGAGGGGCCTCGCGGATAGCCGGGAGGCGGCGCTGATCTTCCTCTATCGTCTGCTCTTCGTGCTATACGCCGAGGACCGCGGTCTGCTGCCGGTCAACGACGCGCGCTACGACGACTATGGCCTGCGCAAGCCGGTTCGCGATCACATCGCCTCCAGGATGGTAGCGAACGATATCTTCTCCACCCAGGCCAGCACCTACTACAACCATCTGACGACCTTGTTCTCGCTCATCGACAAGGGCGATCCATCCATCGGTCTGCCGCCCTACAATGGCGGGCTGTTCGCTACGGAGGCGGCTCCCCTGTTGGAGGAGGTCCGTCTGGCCGACGACGAGGTCGCTCCCATCATCTACGACCTGAGTCACGCCCCCTCCGCCCAGGGCCGGCGCCGCTTCATCAACTACCGCGACATGTCGGTGCAGCAGCTCGGCTCGATCTACGAGCGCCTGCTCGAGCGCGAGCCGGTGCGGGACGACAACGGCGAGACCGTCATCCGCCCCAATCCCTACGCCCGCAAGGACAGCGGCAGCTTCTACACCTCCCAGGACCTGGTTGACCTGATAGTCGATCGCACCCTGAAGCCGCTGGCAGAAGAGCGTCTCAGGGCCTTCGAGGACAAGGCCGCAGACCTCAAGAGGGACCGCCGTTCCAGGGAGAAACGCCAGGCCGAACTCCAGATGCTCGACCCCGCGGTGGCCGTCCTCGACCTCAAGGTCCTGGACCCCGCCATGGGCAGCGGCCATTTCCTGGTCACCGCGGTGGACTTCCTCTCCGACTACATCGCCGAGCTCATCGAGTACGTTCCGGCGGTCCCGGAGTGGCTCGACGGAGACTACGCCTCGCCGCTGGTGCAGCGAGTAGCGAAGATTCGGGCCGAAATAAAACAACGGGCGGCTGAGGCCCGGTGGGTCCTGGACGAGGCCCAGCTCACCGACCAGGCCATCATCCGCCGCATGGTGCTCAAGCGCTGCATCTACGGGGTGGACAAGAACCGTCTGACCGTCGAGCTGGCCAAGGTGTCGCTGTGGTTGCACAGCTTCACCGTGGGCGCGCCCCTCTCCTTCCTCGACCACCACCTGCGCTGCGGCGATTCCCTCGTGGGCTTGCGGGTGGGGCAGGCAGTAAAGGACCTGTACCGCCTGGCCAGGATGTTCGCCCAAAGTGCTATTGCCGGGGCCGAGGCGGCCACGGAGGGCATGCAGCGCATCGAGGAAATGTCCGATGCCGACGTGACCGAGGTGCGGGAATCGGCAGAGTTGTTCGAGGTGGTAGAGAAGACGACCGCGGACCTCCGCGGCTTGCTGGATATCCTCTGCGGCTGGCGCTGGCTGACGGCGGGGATGAAGAAGAAGGAACGGGACGCCTTCGAGGGGCCGCTGGACCTTACGCTCGGCCGCCAGCCGGCGGAAGCGTATAAGCTTCTGGCGCGGGGACCAAACCACCTGGGCGGCGAGCCGCCCGATAAAGACGTCGAAACCTGGACGATGTTTAGCGAGCGCTGGAACGAAGCCTGCACTCTCGCCGGCCAGGAAGGCTTCCTGCACTGGGAGGCGGCCTTTCCAGGGGTGTGGCGGAACTGGCAGAGCGACCGACCCCGGGGAGGCTTCGACGCGGTCATCGGCAACCCGCCGTGGGACCTGATCGAGCAACCGGAAGTGGAATGGTTCTCGCTCCGTGATGACGAGGTGGCACTGGCCGGAACCGGAGCCTTGCGCAAGAAACTCATTAATCAGCGAATCAAGGAGGGCAAAGAATTCGCTCTATGGAGTTACCCCGGTTTGGTGGACGGTTTTGGACTTGAGATTTCCAGACCTTCCTTCCATCTCTCTTCATAGCTGATGGGCGACATATAGTCTATGGCCGAGTGGCTGCGATGGGGGTTGTACCAACCCTCGATAAAACGAAAAAGGGCGATGCGAGCCTGGGCTTGGGAGCGAATGGTATAGCGATCTATGAGTTCGCATTCCAAGGTAGCAAAGAAACTTTCGCACAGGGCATTGTCAAAGCAATCGCCCACCGAGCCCATCGACGGCCGTACTCCCGCGGCTTTACAGCGCTGGCCAAAGGCGATGGAGGTGTATTGGCAGCCTTGATCGGAATGATGAATCACCTCCTGCGGTCGACGCTGAGCCAGGGCCATATTGAGGGCCGCCGCTTGCGCCACGCGTAGTAGCCGCTGGAGGAGACACCCAGCACACGGCACAGCGTGGTCACCGGATAGAGGGCCTGATACGCCTTCACGAATTCGAAGGCTCTGTGGGCATCGAATCGGTCTGGCGAGCGAACCAGGCCGCTGCTTTTGCCAGGATGTCGCGCTCGGTGCGCAACTGCTTGATCTGGCGCCGTAAGCGTCGTATTTCGGCGCGTTCGGAGGTGGTCAAGCCATCGTGGCGTCGGCCGCTATCGAGGTCGGCCTGTTTTACCCAGGTGTGGATCGTCTGAGCCGAAGGCTCGAACTCTTTGGCCAGGGAGCCTGGCGAGCGTCCGGAGCGGACCAGCTCGACCATCTGCTGGCGAAATTCGGGGGGATAGGGAATACGTGATTTAGGCATGGAGGGCTCCTTTTCATCAAGTGATAAGGTACCCACCAAACCGGGTCAACTCCAGGCTGACTTAGGCAGACCGATCAACTCCCGCGCAAGGGCAACAAGCTTCGACCGGGGTCATTGCTCAAAATGATCGGCAAAGATAAAGAAGTCGGAAATACCCACCTTGCCATTTCCGTCCAGGTCGAAGCGGGGGTCGTTGCTGCCGAACGCCTTGGCGAAGAGGAAGAAGTCGTCATAACTGGTTACTCCGTCGCCATTGAAGTCTCCTATGGAAAGAGCCGTTGCGGTGAAGGTTTCGGAAACAAGGCCATTCACCTTCACCGCCACGGTGATAGTACCTGCCCCCTCCCCGAAGGTCAGGACAGTGGAGGCGCGGCCCATTGCGTCGGTGGTGTCGGTAGATACCGAAAGGGTACCCTCCCCCTGGGTAATCTCGAACTCCACGACCGCTCCGGGCAGGACCAGTCCGTTCTGGTCAAGCACCTCGACGACCAGGAGATCCTGAACTCGACTGCCCGACCGCGCCTGCTGGCCGTCGGCCGAGAGCTTGGCCACCACCTGCGGCGTTGGTGGGAACAAAACCTCTACGCCCCTGGCTTCCAGGGCTGGGATATGGGCGCTGAGGGCGGATGTATTCAGCGGATTGCCCCTGAGATCAAGGCGCGTCAGTCGCGTGGCCCACTCGAGACCGATGAGATCGCGAATCTCCCGGTTCCTCAGGTCGAGTGTGGTCAACCGCTCCATGTCTTCCCTGAATAGGGGGCCGAAATCGGACTCGCCCAGGACTTCTCGAACCGCCGATTTGAGGTTGAAGTCGGCCACATGAACAACGGGGGTGACGTAAGGAGACAGATCCCACAGGACGAGGGTGTAATCCCCCTCTCCCCAATTGCCCAGGGACGTGGCCAAGATCGTGCCGTCGGGAGAAAATGTTCCCGAAGTGTTGTACAGCTTGTCGCCGCTGGCCGCCTGAAAGGCCGCCACTCTCTCTATTCTCCCTGCCTGCAGATCCGCTTCCCAGAGCTCGATGGCTCCTCCCTGGGTCGCGGAGACGACTTTCTCGCCATCGGAGGTGAAGGAGACATAGCGCAGGAGATTCTGTCTGGCTACCTCAAACTGAGCTTTGAAGGTCCTTTGCTCAACGTCCCAGAAAGCGACCATGTTGTTGAAAGCTCCCGAAATGAGGGTTTCCCCATCCGGCGAGAAGGCCACGGAAGTGACTGCGGCCTCATAGGGGATGTATCCGGCCTGCGCTCCTGTGGCCACGTCCCACAGCCTGATGGTGCCGTCAAAAGCACCTGAGGCCAGGGTTTCTCCATCCGGCGAGAACGCTAGGGTACGGACACCAAACTCATGCCCTTTCAACTCGGCGACCTCGGTCCATGTGGACACCTCCCACAGCTTGATCGTGTGGGCAGGACTCGTCCATTCATCCGTCAACGCGGAGGCGAGGGTCCTGCCATCTGGGGAAAAGGCCAGGGAATAGATCCGACCTGCAGCACCTCCATGCCGGAGGGTGTCGATCTCCGTCCATGTCGCCGTGTCCCATAGCTTGATGGTGCCTTCCCAGGTCCCCGTGGCCAGAACCGTGCCATCTGGGGAAAAGGCCACGGACCAGACCCGGGGGGACCACCCCCTCCCTTCATATCCCGCCAGGGTGGCCAGATGTTCCCCGGTCTCAGCGTTCCACAGGGCAACAGTCTGGTTCTCCAGCCCTGAGGCAAGGATTTTACCATCGGGAGAAAAGGTCACACCATAGGCCCCGGTCCTTTCCCGCCGGTCCAGGGGGATGACGAACTTGTGGGTCGACTCATGCAGCAGCGACAGGCCTATCCTGCCGATATTGCCGAGCAGGTCCACGACTTCAAACTCTATCCTGTGCGTGAGAAGAGTGGAGAGACTCGTATAATCCCTGTCCGATGGAATGATCCCGTCATACTCGAAGTCGACGACGGCCTCCGTCGCGCCCCTCAGCAGGCGGCCTGTTTTCAATTCGGGCAAGCCCGCGGAAAAGTGGGATTCCGGCGTGGTGACGAATAGAGATACCTGCTGAAGACCGTCCGGGTCGCTGAGCTCGAGCTGGATGGGGACGCTTGTCGCACCTGTCTGGTAGGTGCGCGAGGAAACGACTTGACCTGTGGGCAACTCGGTGTGCGATTCCTGGTCCGTGGGACTGGCAGGATTGAAATGGGGATGTACGGCCAGGTGGCCTGCGCTGAGCTCGGATAACCTGCTTCGCCCGGGGCCATAGGACATGATGTACTCCCCGTCGTTGAAATTGTGCTCCAATCCGAAAGCATGGCCCAATTCATGGGCAGCCCGGGCAACGAAATCGGGGTCGAGATACTGTCCCAACATCGCCCATCCCCCGGTCTTTGTATACTGCTGTCCCAGTCCTCCTATTGCGTTTTGAGATAGAAGATCTTCCTCGTTGCCAAGGACGATGAAGTATACATTCGCGTCGAGATCGAATCCCTGATGAATACGTCCAAGGGCGCGCCAATGGTCGTAATTGCCTCCGGTCCCATATATGAGGTGAACCATGGGCTCGTCCTGTGCATCCTTCTCATAACGGAAAGTAGTTTCTTCGAATCCGTGCGCCCGTATCTGATCGGCAAAAATGCGCTGTACCTCCCGGATCGTTGTCTTCATCTGGTCCACCACTTCCTGCCGAAAGCCCTGCGGATCGGACACGAAGTAGATCATTCGCACGGTGCGTGGTTCTCCTGCATCCTGGAGAGCAGGCTTGGCCGCAGCGTGTTGCAGAAGCCGCCCGAGCCTCTCCGGATCGAGCGGCTGGTGGAAGTGCGGGTTCTCAGCCAAGGAGAACGCAGGCCAACTCAATGACCAGAGCACAAGGGATAGGATGGGTGTAAGAATTCTCATTATCTTGCCCGTTAGTCGAATTCGTATAGGAGTTCGACGCCGGGAACGCCCGCGATTTGCAGAGCGGTCTTGCCCGGACCGGGTTCGTAGAACTGCTGATAGCGCGTCCTGATCGGGGCAAGGTCGAAAACGCGAGATTCGGTCGGATAAGCCTCGCAGGTGTCCCCGTTCGCATCATGGGCGAGCACAGCCGAAAGCTGCACCGGATCAGATTCCTTGAACGTTTCTGAGATCACCAGAGTGAAGTCATGCCTCGGGCAGCCGCCACCGAATGAGACTACGATGGTCAGCAGGTGAACGTCGATGGCGGCCGAGTTCACGACGTATGAGTCGTTGCCCCAGTCGCGCCCGTCGGCGACCACCACGTTAACCTCGGGGCCCGGGGGCCCGGCTCCGGACCTAATAACTGGACTTTTGCAAACTTCGGCTCAGGCCAGCTCAAGATATGTGACGATGCGCTGCTGATTCCACCCCAACGTGGTGGCTTGTTCGACAGCCCAATGGATGGTCTTACTGAGCGTTTCCCGCGACACGGCTCGACAGGCTTGGCCGATGGTCGTCAGCACACCATGAGCCCAGTCACGCGCACTGCCCTGCCCCATCCGGACCATAAGGAGACTGTGCGCCAGCATTACCAGATACAGGTGCCGGGTCTGGCCCGTGGCGCTGCGTAGCTGACAGTCCCCCATGCCCGGATGCTGCTTGCCGTCCCGGTGAAAGGTCTCCGTGCCCGTCCAGCGTTTGCGGTAGACGTTCAATATACGGCTGATCTCACAATAAAACCCGGTTGGTCACCAGGTACTTGACCGGCTTCCTGCCGTTCTTGCAATCCCACAGAATCACCAAGCGAACGGGGTGATCGACCTGGGGAAGACGCATGGTCCGGGTGTAATACCACTGTTACCTTGCGGATGATCTTCAAATCCCCCACGTAGCCGCGCTTATGGCCCTGGATATGGTTGAGACTTTCGGCCTTCAGCAGTAGAAGGTCTCTCTGGAGATTCCGAAGTATCGACAGGTCTTGGACACATTGCCAGTTGAGCAAGCATGCTCTAAGGCCCTGATTTTACGACGGATATCTCTTTCGTCTTGAGTCATGCTCGACTCCTTTCTGAAAGGAATAATAAACACAAAACCTGTCAGGCGAAATCAAGAGAGGTGGACCCCAATCTTTGGACAGCCAGGCAGCCTGATTAAGGTGGATTCCTTGTTGTTGATTTGCTGTGAAAGTTGGCTCCGTCAAGTCGTGCCTGATAAGCTCGATTGATGGCGCCTTTTCGTGTGCAGCAGATTATTTCCGGCACTCCTGTTCTTGGGGTAATTGGAGAGGAATTGCCCGAGACTTGGCTTCCCTCGGGGCTTCAAAACTTCCCGGTTGAGCAACTGACCCCTGAACGTTCCGTCAAAACTCTCCACTTGGCCATACCTGCACTCGTTTAAGGGTGCAAGGTCACTTCCTCTGCACCAGGCGCTCGGGTTGAGGCACTTCCGGCCAGGGATCCTCGCTGCAGCGCAACCAGGTGCGCAGTTGATCTATCATATTTTGCAGGAAGGCCGCCTCCCCCGCCTCGGAGATCAGGTTGCGGGTCTCCAGCGGATCGTCAGACAGATTGTAGAACTCGTCATCGCCGCCAACGGTCTCGATGTACTTGTGATCGTCAGTCCGCCAGCCGCGCATTGGAGTTGGGGGTTCGCCCCAGTTGGAGGAGTGGAACTCCATGGCCAGTCCCTGGCGCACCGGATCGTTTCCGCCCTCCGACAGCGTGCGTATATCCGTGCCGTGCAAGCCAGCGGGCGAGTCCCCGCCGCACCAGCCGACGATGGTGGGCACCAAGTCAACCTGGGAGACCAGCTGGCGGGTGCGATGGCCGGCGTCGAGCCCTCCCGGAGGACGCACGAGAAGCGGAACATTGACCAACTCCTCGTAGAAGGCCGAGCCCTTGCGAAGGAAGCCGTGGCTGCCCAGCATTTCGCCGTGGTCCGATGTAAAGATGAGCAGGGTGTTCTCCAGTTGATCGCTGTCGACCAGTGCTTCAAGCAGGATGCCGAGAAGGTGGTCCACGTAACTGACGGACCCGCAGTAGGCAGCCCACATGCGCTGGAGGTCGCCGTCGCTGAACTCAGCCACTGGTTTCAGTTGCCAGTCGTTGCGTGCCTGCTGTAGCCGCAATGCTGCCGGGTCACGCCGCGTTTCCGGAAGAGGCATCGTCTCCGGATCGTACATCCTGTCGAACGGCCGGGGACATGCAAACGGCGGATGGGGTTCGTGGCACGAGTAGACCAGGGCAAACGGTCGTTCCTCGCCCCGCATGCTTCGAATGAACCCCGCCGCCTGGTTGGCTTCGCGCATCGAGCGGTGAAATGCGAGAGGCAACAGCGACGTCCCCACATCGGTGCGCTGGTCGTAGGTGTCCTTGTCCAGGTCGTTGCCAGTGAGTTTACCTCCCAACCGTACCCCGATTTTGCGCGCAAAGGACAGCATCTGGTTCTGAGCGGGGTGACCGATATCGCAGTCATGCATGCCGGCGCGGGTAACGAAATCGGTGAAGCCGCGGCGGTCGGCGCCCGTACCCAGATGCCATTTCCCGGTGTAAGCGCAGACATAGTTCAGAGGTTTGAGGTAGTCGGCCAAAATCTTCACGTCCGCTGCAAGGTGGATCTCGTTTGAGATGGGACGCTCCTGGTGATTGGCCACCATGCCCGTGGCGTGGGGGAAGAGTCCGGTGAGGATGGACGACCGGGCGGGCGAACACATGGGGCTCGTGCAAAAGGCGCGCTCGAAGTGCGCGGAGCTGCTCATCAGCCACGCCAGGTGCGGCGTGTGGATCGGGAACCGACGCACGCCCGGCATGGTATCGGCGCGCTGCTGGTCGCTGATCATCAGCACTACGTTAGGTCGGCTTCTTCCAGATCCCATGGTGTTGCCTTTCGGTTGATCAGGCCCTTTTCTGGCAGGAAAACTAAATACAAAAACGGTCAGGCGAAATCGAGCTGGTTTTCCCCCGAGCCTGAGACCTATTTCAACTAAAGGTGGAACTTGACCCGGAATCAGGAAATACATGATTCTATGGGGATTCGGCCTGATTCACCTTACCCAAAAAGGATCCCAGTACCCCCGGTTGGGAGATTGTGGGGAAGGGCTCGGACAATGCAGGCATAGGCAGGTATTGATGCGGAGCTACAGTGCGGTTACACTGCGGGGTTTGGCGCTCGTGCTCTTTGCATGGGGCACGGCAGCGGCGGACGACGACGGGAAGAAATCTTCCCACCTGGCGCTGAACCAGGTTGCAGCCCAGCGCTTCTTGTTGAAACAGGAGGGTCCCGATTACCGCAATTACGCCTTCGAGACCTACGCCAACTATCCCAATCACACCCATCCCTACGACGATGCAGCGAAGTTATTCTATGGCCCTTTGGGGTACGAGCAGATCAGGGGCTACCACTGGTACAGTTGGCGGGAGTTGCGCATGCCGGGCCTCAATTGCGGTGGGCGCCGGGGCGAGCAGTGCGGCAGTGTGATAAACTGGCCCTGCACCACCTGCCAGGTGGTCGCCAGCGACAGTTACGGCGGATGGGGCTACAGTGCGGTAGTAGGGCTGACCGGCGCCCTGCGCTTTACTCCCCTGACGTTGTCGCGGACCTACTCGCGCGGCTTCCGCCTGGACCTCTCCACTCCCTATTTGAAGGCTACCGCCCACGCTGCCCGCGTCGAGCACGTCCACGGCATCGAGGTCGACGACTCGACTCTCATGCTGGCCAACAGGGTCCAGGCCGACCTCGGGGTCCTCACCATGGGTCTGAACTGGGTCAATCTGCACCAGTTTCAGAGCACCCGGCCGGGAAACAGCATAAGGGGAAGGCTGCGTTCGTTTCAGCCCCTGGC
Organism: Candidatus Latescibacterota bacterium; assembly: GCA_965208105.1. Classification (GTDB taxonomy): domain Bacteria; phylum Latescibacterota; class UBA2968; order UBA8231; family UBA8231. The sequence goes on along the minus strand of OZ242318.1, from coordinate 2,620,010 downwards.
AGACTGGATCGTTGTGCGATTCAAGGACGACTCGCCCCGGGACGGTGGGGGCGGGGCTCAGGTGCACGAAGTCACCCTGATCCTGAACGGGAAGGTCCGTCAGGACATCCAGCCGGTGGTCATCCGCCACAGGACGGGCGCGGCGACCCAGGCCGGCCGCTATTTTCAGGCGGACGGCAGCTTCCGGCCCTCGCCCTATTCCAGGATCTCGGGGACCTTCTACCGCGGCCAGGAGGTTCCCAACTACGTCGACTACCTCTATCGCATCGCCCACGCGCGAGGCGAAGACGTGAGCGCAAACACCAACCTGGATGGGCTGCTGAAGACCTTTTCCTTCGAGTCGCCTGAGGAAATTCTACGCGCCGACGGCGAAGAGCAACTGGTGTTCCTCTTCGAGGTCGGAAGGGAGGCCGCCACACTCGAGGCGGAGGTGGAGGCGGTTGTGGGCAACGACAGCCGTATCGGTGTTTCGACCATTGCGGAGGTGTCTCCGCGCTCCCGCGACTACGTGCAGCGCTATTCTGCTACCTTCTACCGCACGGTTTTTCGCGCCGCGGGCAACGTGCAGGACGGGTCCAATCTGCGAAAGGTCCGGTTTCGGGTCGGCGAGCAGGTAGCTCACTTCGTATACGGCACGGATTTGAAGTTGGCTCTGCCCGGCATCGAAATCAATGCCGAGTACGCCCGCTCTGCGGCCTACCTGCGCTATCCCGCCCACGTCGACCGGGTCCCCGCTTTCCGCCGCAGTCCGCGCTTCGCCGACCGCGGTGCCGCCTATTTCATCAACGCCACCCACTGGTTCGAGGGAGGGTTGGTTGGCGGCGAATTCTTTGCGCTCAATCCTGACTACAGCACGGAGATGCGCCAGTACATGGACCCGGTCGTCAGCACCTACAGAACCGCCCAGCACCGGCAGTTCAAGTGGGTGCTGGTGGAGGACAACGACGAAGCCGACATCTGGCCCGATATCCTGCTGGTTGGCTACGATCTGGACGGCGTCTTTCCGGGCCAGGACGAGGACCAGAACGGCATTCCTGATATAGATCGGGACTTCGATGGAGTTCCAGACTATGAAGAGCCTTTCCTGATGTTCGACGTCGAGCCCAACACCTTCGTCTATGGCCTGGACCGCAACCACAACGACGAGCCCGATCACCGCGAGGACGATTGGAAGGAAGATTATCCCTACGACTTCGACCAACGCGGATACCACCTCTTCGGCCAGTTCGGCCTCGGCCCTCACTGGTCATTCGGCGCCGGCCGTTTCTCCCTGCGGCAGATTGCCGGGGACGGGCGCAACCGATCCACCTACGCCCTCCTGGGCTACCGATACGGGCAAGCAGATCGCCCGGTCCGTTTGTTCATTGAGAATAATTTCCGCCTCGTCCAGGACGACATCGCCGATCTGTATCTTACCTTTGTCGACCCTCCCGAGCGCCTGATCCGGCAGAGAAACAGCAGCGCCAGAAGGAATCTCAGCCAGGTGCGCGAGGATTACCTGCGCTACCGCGACAGCTACGTCAACGAGTCCTATGTGGAAGCCACGCTCAGGCCGTGGTCCACTCTCTATCTGGAGCAGAAGCTGCGCCTGCGGCTCAACTGGCAGCAGGGCGGGCGCCTGCCCGGCAGTACCTGGCAGGGCGGGCGGCGGCTGGACTTGTGGACCTCGGTGAGCAAGGTGGAGTGGGCGTTGTACCTGGGAAAGCTGAGTCTGAAGCCGCAGTTCAAGTTCCTCTTCCAGCGCGAGGTGGACCGTGCCGGCGCGGTTGAGTTGCGCTGGGTCTATCGCCTGATTCCCATTCTTCGGCTGCACTACGCGCTGATGCCGCGGACCGGTCTGCAGGCAGGAGTCCAGGGTGTGGGATCTTTGCCCTATCGTCTCGAGGACCGAACCAGGAGGCGGAACAGCTTCGAGCAGCGCACATCATTTGTGCAGTTGATAAATCTCTCGAAGTATTTCGGCTATGAGCTCTACACCAGCGTCGGATTCAAAAGGGATAAACTGGAATTCGACCACCCCTTGCAGGCCGCCGACGAATACGGCAGCGGGTCTTTCTTCGTGCGCGCAGCCGTGGGCTGGCCCGGATTCGGGCGCATGCTATAGAATGGCGTCAGCCCTGTCCGGCTCGATTCGGGCAATAACCAATCACCGGCTGGAATCTTTTTTAACCCACAGCCTGACCAGAATGCCGTCGCTGCGCCTTGGACAGTGGGAAGGCCCTGGTGGGCATACTGGTGTCCCTTTCCCTCGCTGAGGTCCCCTGACTCGAGGAACCATCGGGCAGGACTGCCCCGGCGTTGTCTGTCTTTTCTTTTCTTCATATCATAACCCTGTTCACCCATTCGAGATCCTCCTCCTTCTGCAAAGGAGCCGGCGGTGGGAATCGCAGTCCTCGACTTCGGCGGCCAGTACGCTCACCTGATCGCCAATCGCATTCGGCGCCTGCACGTGTATGCGGAGATCCGCTCTCCCGCCATGCCGCTGGATGACCTGGAGGGCGTCGACGGGCTCATCCTCTCCGGAGGCCCCTCCAGCGTCTACGCCGAGGACCGGCCGGCCTACAACGCCGCCATCCTCCGTGCCGGCCGGCCGCTGCTGGGGCTTTGCTACGGCCACCAGTTGATCTGCAAGGAGTTCGGCGGGCGGGTGCAGCCGGGGGATACCATGGAGTACGGAGCAGCCCGCCTGCAGGTCGACCGGCCCCGCGGGGTGCTTGCCGGGCTCGAGCCCGACGAGCCGATCTGGATGAGCCACCGGGACAGCGTCGAGATGCCGCCGCCGGGGTTCGAGGTGCTGGGAAGGACGGCGGACTGCGCGGTGGCGGCCATGGGCTCGGAGGAGAGGAAGATTTACGGCCTGCAGTTCCATCCCGAGGTCACCCACACGGAAGCGGGCATGAGGATTCTCGAGAATTTCGTGGATCTCTGCGGCTGCGCGCGGGACTGGACCATGGAGCACTACATGGAGGCGTCCATGGCGCGGATAAAGGAGCAGGCGGCGGGCCGCAAGGTCTTCCTCTTCGTCAGCGGCGGGGTGGACTCCACCGTTTCCTTTCTGCTGCTCAACCGGGCCCTGGGAGAGGACCGGGTCCTGGGGCTGCACATCGACAACGGCTTCATGCGCAAGAACGAGACGGCGATGGTGCGGCGCCTGCTGGACGAGTCGGGCTTCGACAACCTCGAGGTGGCCGACGACAGCGCCGCGTTCCTGCGCGCCGTCGATGGAGTGGTGGACCCGGAGGAGAAGCGCCGGATCATCGGCGCCGAGTTCGTGCGCTCGCGCTCGCGGGCGCTGGAGGCGCTGGACCTCGATCCGGCGGAATGGCTGCTGGGACAGGGGACGCTCTACACGGATACCATCGAGTCGGGGGGAACGGACCACGCGGCGGTGATCAAGACCCACCACAACCGGGTGGAGGCCATCGAGGAGCTGATGGCCTCGGGCCGGGTGGTCGAGCCCCTGGCCCAGCTCTACAAGGACGAGGTGCGCGAGCTGGGGGAAAAGCTGGGGCTGCCCCACCACCTGGTCTGGCGCCATCCATTCCCCGGGCCGGGACTGGCGGTTCGGGCCCTGTGCTCGGAGGCCGGGCGCGATGGGCAGGACCTGGGAGGCGATGCGGCGCGGGAAGCGGAGCGGATCGCGGCAGGAGCGGGGCTGAAGGCGGAGATTCTGCCGCTGCGCAGCGTCGGAGTGCAGGGCGACACGCGCACCTACGCCCACCCGGCAGCGGTCTGGGGCGAGGCGGACTGGGGCGCGCTCGAAGCGGTGTCGACGGAGCTGACCAACGAGATCGCCCAGATCAACCGCGTGGTCTACCTGCTCGCCCCCGGGGAGCAGCCGCGGCTGCGCCTGAAGCGTGCCTGCTTGACCCGCGCCCGCCTCGATCTGCTGCGCGAGGCGGACGCCCTGGCCATGGAGGCGCTGGAGCGCCACGACCTGATGCAAGAGGTGGCGCAGATGCCCACGGTGCTGGCGCCCCTGTCCCCCAACGGGGCGGGGGAGAGCGTCGTGCTGCGGCCGATTTCCACCGAGGACTTCATGACCGCGCGCTTCAGCCGCCTGCCGCGCGCCTTTCTCGAGGATATCGCCGCCAGGTTGATGAATCTGGACGGGGTGGAAGCGGTGTTCTACGACATCACCCACAAACCGCCGGCCACGGTGGAGTGGGAGTGAGCGGCAGCCGTCCCCGCCCGGAGACGGAGGACAGGACCTTCAGCGGATCAGGAAGTATTTGTTCTTGCCGCGGCGGATGACGACGTACTTGCCGTGCAGGCCGTCCTCCCTGCGCACGGGGAGGTTCGGATCGGTGCAGCGGCTGCCGTTGATGTAGATGGCGCCGTTGCCCACGTCCTCACGCGCCTGCCGCCGCGAGGAGGAGATGCGGGCGGCCACCAGGAGCTCCAGCAGGGGAGCCCCGCTTTCTTCCATGGTGTAGGAGGGGACGTGGTTGAAACCCTGCTCGATCTCGTCTTCCTCGAGCTCCCGCAGCTCCTGGTAGAACAGGGCGCGGGAGATCTTCTCGGCCTTGCGCGCGTTCTCGCGGCCGTGGATCAGGGTGGTGGTTTCCCGCGCCAGGGTGCGCTGCGCTTCGCGCTTTTCCGGGTGGCTGCGGGTCGCCGCTTCGAGGTCGAGGACGGCGCCGCGCTCCAGGAAGGTGAAGAATCTCAGGTATTCGAGGGTGCTCTGGTCGTCGGCGTTGATCCAGAACTGGTAGAACTGGTAGGGCGAGGTGCGCTGGGGATCGAGCCAGACGGTGCCCGACTCGGTCTTGCCGAACTTGCCGCCCTCGGCCCTGGTGACCAGGGGGTGAGTAAGGCCATAGGACTTCTTTCCGGTGCAGCGCCGGATGAGGTCGGAACCGGCGGTGATGTTGCCCCACTGGTCCGATCCGCCCACCTGCAGCTCGCAGTTGCGGGCCTCGAAGAGCTGCAGGAAGTCGTAGGCCTGCAGGACCATGTAGCTGAATTCGGTGAAGGAGATGCCGCTTTTCAGGCGGGAGGCCACCGAGTCCTTGGCCAGCATGTAGGGAACCGGGAAGTGCTTGCCCACGTCGCGGAGGAAATCGATGGCCTTGACCGACGTGAGCCAGTCGAAGTTGTTGACGATTTGCGCCGGGTTGCCGGGGGCGTCGAAGTCGAGGATGGGCTCCACCTGCTTCCTGATCTTCTCCGTCCACGCCGCCACCGTCTCCTCCGGGTTGAGCCCGCGTTCCTCCGATTTGCCGCTGGGGTCGCCGATGAGGCCGGTGCCGCCGCCGACCAGGGCGATGGGCGCGTGGCCGGCAAGCTGGAAGCGGCGCAGCACCAGGATGGGCACCAGGTTGCCGATGGTCAGGCTGTCGGCCGTGGGGTCGAGGCCGTTGTAGAGGGTGATCGGGCCGCTTTGCAGGCGGCGGGCGAGACCATCCTGGTCGGTTGCCTGGTGCAGCAGACCCCTCCACTGCAGGTCTTCCATTATGTCCATCGAGCTTCTCCTTTAGCGGGCGGTGTCAGGCCGGGAGTTGTCCGTCCCGGCGGGGCCCGCCAGACCCTGGTGTCTGCTCACGCGCGGGCACAAGCAGCCCGTTGAAAAAGTCCATCCGGGCTGCGGCCGGCCCTGGCGTTCGAATACGGCGTTGCGCTCCCTCCCCGAATCCCCTCGATTCGCCTCGGTCGCACGCCTTGCCTTCGACCGCCATGCCTCGGCCTCGCCTGCAGAGCAACTTTATCAACGGGCTGCTAGAACAACCCGGTGATCCTGCCCTCGGCATCGATATCCATTTTCTCCGCGGCCGGCACCTGGGGCAGGCCGGGCATCCTCACGATGTCCCCCGTTAGGGGGACCAGGAAGCCGGCGCCGGCGGCCACCTCGATTTCGCGGACGGTCACCACGAAGTCCGCGGGCCTGCCCCGCAGCCGGGCATCGTCGGACAGGGAACTCTGGGTTTTGGCCATGCACACCGGCAGGCCTTCCAGCCCCAGCTTTCTGATGGTGCGGCGGTCCCTCCTGGCCTTGGCGGTGTAGGCGACGGAGCGGGCGCCGTAGATCTTCTTTGCAATGGTCTCGATCTTCCTCTTGAGCGGCCAATCCCAGCGGTAGAGGGGCCGAAAGCTGGATTTGGCGCCGTCGACGACTTGAACCACCGACCGTGCCAGGGCTTCGGCGCCTTTGCCGCCCCGGGCCCAGGCGTCGGACTCGACGGCGTTCTTCCCCAGTCCGGCGCAGCGCTCCTTGATCAGTTCGATCTCCTCGCCAGTGTCGCTTGCGAACCTGTTGACGGCGACCACGCAGTCCATGCCGAAGTGACCCATGTTCTCGATGTGCTTCTCCAGGTTGACCAGGCCCTTCTCCAGCGCCCGCGGGTCCGGGGCGTGAACGGCCTTGAGCTCGGACCCGCCGTGGTAGCGCAGCGCGCGCACGGTGGCCACCAGGACCACCGCCGCGGGCGCAAGCCCGGCGCTGGCGCACTTGATGTCGAAGAATTTTTCGGCGCCCAGGTCGGACCCGAATCCGGCCTCGGTGACGACGTATTCCGACAGCGACATGCCCAGGCGGGTGGCGATGGCGGTGTTGGTGCCCTGGGCGATGTTGGCGAAGGGCCCTCCGTGAATGATTGCGGGAGTGCCCTCGAGGGTCTGCACCAGGTTGGGCTTGATCGCATCCTTCAGCAGCGCGGACATGGCGCCGTTGGCCTTCAGGTCGCGGGCGTGCACCGGCTTGCCGGCGAAGGTGAAGCCTACGAAGATGTTGCCCAGGCGTTCCTTGAGATCGGTCAGATCCTCCGACAGGCAGAGGATGGCCATGATTTCCGAAGCGGCGGTGATGTCGAAGCCGGTCTCCCGGGGAGTCCCGGTGGGATTTCCTCCCAGGCCGGTGACCAGGTTGCGCAGGGCCCGGTCGTTCATGTCCAGCACCCGCTTCCACTGAACCGTGCGGGGATCGATCCCCAGCGAGTTCTTCCTGCTCCCCAGGTTGTTGTCGATCAGGGCTGCGAGCAGGTTGTGAGCTTTCTCGATGGCGGGAAAGTCACCGGTGAAGTGCAGGTTGATATCCTCCATGGGCAGCACCTGGGAGTATCCTCCCCCCGCAGCCCCTCCCTTGACCCCGAATACCGGGCCCAGCGACGGCTCGCGCAGCACGACGGTGGCGGGTTTGCCGAGGCGGTTCAGTCCCTGCGCAAGGCCGATGGAGGTGGTGGTCTTGCCTTCGCCGGCCGGTGTGGGCGAAATGGCCGAGACCAGGATCAGCTTGCTGTGATCGATGCGGTTGCGGTCGATGAGGTGCAGCGGAAGCTTGGCCTTGTAGTTCCCGTATAGTTCCAGGTCGCTCCGGGCGATGCCCAGGCGGGCTGCGATCTCCTCGATGGGCCGCATGGCCGCCGAGGAAGCGATGTCCAGATCGGCTGGCATGCCGCTCTTGCCGGAGGAAGGTCCCATGTTCCGTTCCATGCTACAGAAACTTGTGCAGGTGTTCGGCCATTGCGTTGTCCTGGGGCCGGTAGCCCAGGACGTCCATGGCGGCGCTGATGTCGAGGAACCCAACCTGATGCTCGGTGCAGTTCCCGGAGGTAGCGTATGTCACGAGGAATTTCACCGGCCCCTCGTAGTCCACCGCCAGGCCGAATAGCTGGACGCAGTCGCGCGGCGTCAGCAGGGTGCTGCAAAGGCGCATCTTGGAGGGCTCGGAGGTTCCGTGGAAGGTGCCGATGCGGAAGGCGATGAAGCGCATGCCGAAGGCGTCGGAAAGATAGCGCCCGGCCACCTCGGCCATGCCCTTCATGGCCCCGTACCAACCGTCGGGCCTGATCTGGTCGGGGGTGGAAAAGCGCGTCGGGGACTGTCTTTCGTTCCAGCCGCTCACGTGGTTCGTGCTGGCGTAGACGATCCTGCCCAGTCCTTCCCGGCGCGCCGACTCGAAGAGCCCCATGGAGACCTCGATGTCGGTCACCTCGTCCGGGTCGTCGCCGAATTCGCCGGAGCGAAGAAAGGCCAGGTGCACGAGCACGTCCTGGCCTGCACAGAGCCGGCGCATGCGATGGTGGTCGCGCACGTCCCCCTGCTCGACCCGCGACCTGGCCCCATCGATCGGATTCAGGTCCACCAGGGTGAGGTCGTATTTGTCCTCCCGCTCCCACGCCCGCCAGAGAGTGGTGCCGACCTTTCCCGCCGCCCCTGTAATGAGAACGCGAGGTTTGGAAGCCATTTGTGTACTCCTTTCCAGCTCCGAGTCGCCGCGGCGTCAAAAAGAATCTAAAGTTAACTCAGCCTGGCGCGGGATTCAACTGCCCCGGCAGCTTGCAGTCTCACCTGTGGAGATATAGAATTTGGAACAGCAGGATGGACCACCACGAAGCGGAAGGCAATGAAGACCATGGAGTACGTCAACTTCGGAAGCGCCGGGGTGAAGGTCAGCCGCCTGGCCTTCGGCCTGGGTTTCAGGGGGCAGAAGGACGAGGCCGAGGCGCAGCGAGTCATAGAGCACGCCCTGGACCTGGGGATAAACCTGATCGACTGCGCCAACATCTACGGTCCCACGGGCGAGGACGGACCCTGGGTGGGGCACTCGGAGACGATTCTGGGCAGGGCGCTCAAGGGCAGGCGCGACGAGGTGGTGATCACCACCAAGGCGGCCGGTCCCATCGGCAGCGGCCCCAACGACCAGGGGGTTTCGCGGTTCCACCTCATGCGCGAGGTGGAGCGCTCCCTCAGGCGTCTCGACACCGACCACATCGACGTCTACCTGATGCACGACTTCGATCCCTCCACTCCGCTTGAGGAAACGGTCCGGGCCCTGGACGACCTGGTGCGCAGCGGCAAGGTCCGCTACCCGGGCTGCTGCAACTACGCCGCCTGGCAGGTCTGCAAGGCACTGTGGATCGCCGAGGATGCCAATGCCGCGCCCTACATCTGCGTGCAGAATCCCTACAGCCTGCTGAATCGCCGCATCGAGGAGGAGATGTTCGGCCTGGTGCGCGACCGGGGCCTGGGGGTGATGGCCTACAGCCCCCTGGCCATTGGTCTTCTGAGCGGGGCCTACAGGGCGGACGCTCCGGCCCCTCCAGGGTCCCTGTGGTCCGCCGTGGGGCACAGGAAGGAGCGCTTCGCCGCCACCATGCAGGGGCAGGTCTCCGAGGTCGTCTCCACCCTCCACGATCTCGCCGCCGAGGCGGGCAGGACACCGGCGCAGCTCGCCCTTGCCTGGGTCCTGTCCCACCCCGAGGTCACCACGGCCATTTCCGGCAGCGACAGGGTCGAGCACCTTGACGACGTGGTCGGCTGCATCGGGTGGACCCTGGAGGATTCGCTGCGCCGGCGTCTCGACGAGGTTTCCTCCGGGCTTGGCCTGTACCTGGACGGATAGGAAGGAATACCATGCACACTATCGAACTGGATCATCCGGTTCTCGAGCCGGATGAAGGGCTTCTCCTCGGCAACGGGGACCTGTCGGTGAGCATCTACCAGAAGCCGGGACGGCTCGTGTGGCGCTTCGGCAAGAACGACGTCTGGGACCGCCGCCTCGATCTCGACGCCTGCCCCCCCGCGGCTCACATCGACGAAATCGCCCGCGGCATCCGCGACGAGGGCTGGGTAAGCCACTCGTACGTCGAGGGCCGCGGCGAGGCCACCAGGGGCAGCGCCGACCCGCGCCGGATGAAGGAGCTGTGCGACGGCTGGCCGGCCTACGCCCGGCGTCCATATCCCTGCCCCAAGCCGGTGGGCGAGCTGGCCATGCACCTGCCGGTGGACCAGCGCGGCCAGCGGGTCCGCCAGCGTCTCCACATCGAAGAAGGCCGGGTGGAGGTGGAAATCACCTGGGAGGAAGGGGTCAGGGTCCGCTGCGGGTGTTTCGTCCCCCCGTCCCCCAACGTCCTGGCGCTTCACTGGGAGGTGGAGAACTGGACCGACCGCAGCGCCACCGGGCGCCGCCCTCCGGTGTGGTTCTCGCTCTACCGCTGGGCCGATCCCGGGATCGAGGATTTCGCCGCCGAGCTCTTCGCCCGCTCCCACATGCGCTATTTCGAGGGCGTCCTCGAGGCGGGAGAAGCCACCTCGTTGCCGCCGCCGGCCGTGCGCCGGATCGAGGGACGGGCGGTGGTCGAGCAGACCTTCTATCCGGACCTGCGCTTTGCCGAAGGTTTTCGCTACGCCCTCGCCCCTTTCGCGACCGGCCTGCAGGGCGAACCGGTGGACGTCCCCGCAAGGAACGAGGCCTGCCTTCACCTCTACTCGGACGAGGACGTGGAGGACGGCTGGCTGGCGGTGGCGGTCCCCGCCAGCACCGACCCCGGCGGCATGGAAGCGGAGCTGGGCAGGGTCTCCCGGCTCCTGGAAGGGGACCCCGCCGCGGTCATGCGGCAGTGGGAGCGGGACAGCGAGGCCGCGGCGGCCGCCTTCTGGAATCGCTCTTCGGTGGCCATCGACGATGCACTGCTGGAGAATACCTGGTACGAGACCCTGCACGTGCGCCGCTGCACCAACCGCCCCGATGTGATCGCCCCGGGCCTGGCGCTGCCCAGCACGGTGCGGGACTATTCCCTGTGGCACGGCGACTACCACACCAACTACAACTACCAGTCCCCCTTCTGGGGCGACTACGCCGCCAACCACCCCGACCTGGCCGGCGCCTTCTTTCCGGGGATGAAGTACATGGTTGAGCTCGGGCGCAAACTCGCCCGCGACTACTGGAACTGCCGCGGCACCTACATTCACCTGGTGGGCTATCCCTTCGAGACCGAGGGGGACCCGTACGGCAGCGGAGGCCTCTGCCGCCTGGCCTACATGACCGGGTGGATAGCCAACCACTACTGGTGGCGCTATCTCTACACCCGGGACCTCGGCTGGCTGCGCACCGAGGGTTATCCGGTGATGCGCGACTGCGCCCTGTTCTACCTGGATTTTCTCGAGAAAGGGGACGACGGCTTCTACCACGCCTTCCCCTCCGGCCAGGGCGAGTACGCCTTCACCGGCCGGCCCGAGGACTACACCGACCAGCCCCAGGTGGTGCGCCACGCGCGCTACTGCCTCCAGTGCGCCGCCGAGGCCGCCGAGCTCCTGGGTCTGGACGAGGACCTGCGGAGCCAGTGGTTGGAGCGCCTCGACCACCTCGTGGCCGTCGACGACCTCGACGAGTTGGGTTTCAGCGCCGAGGAAAAGCGGCGCTACAGACTCAATCCCCCCGAGTTCACCTCGTGGGACAGCGGCAGCATTCCGCGCCCGGGAACGGTGCCCGCCTTTCTCGACCCGTCCCGCTCCAACGCCCTGTGGCTCGAATACTTCGGCCAGTTTCCCTGGTGCCTGATGATCCACCTGCGCAACCGGGTCTACGACCCCGAGCGCGACCTCGACGCGGTGCGCGCGAGCCTGCGGCGCTGGAGGATGCCCAACGGGGTGCTGCAGTCCATGGCCGCCGGCAACAGCGGCTTCATGGGGGCCTACCTGGAGAGCACCGGGATTCTGGGACCCCTGCAGGAGATGATGCTGCAGAGCTGGGACGGGGCCATCCGCCTGTTCCCCTCCTGGCCCCGGGATCTGGCCTGCAGCTTCAGGACCTTGCGCGCCGAAGGGGCGTTCCTGGTCAGCGCCTCGTGGCGCCGCGGCCAGGTGGAGTCCGCTGTCATTCTCAGCGAGTGCGGCGGCGGATGCCGCGTCGCTTCCCCCTGGCCCGAAGGTGTGAGGGTTGTAGGCGAGGACGGTGCGGAGGTCGAGATTAGGAATGGTTCAGATGGAATTGTTTCCTTCGAGACTGCGGCAGGCGCTGCTTACCAGCTTTCCCCGGCGCTTCCCCAGCCGCAGTAATCACCGCGGCCTGCGAAAGTAGATGCGGAAGAGCAGGGCGCCCGCCAGGGCCAGTCCCAATCCCGACAGGAAGAATTTCTCGTACCCCATAGAGGTGATGATGAATCCGCCACCCAGCGAGCTGGCGGCGTAGCCCAATCCTCCCGCCATGGCGTAAACCCCGGCCATGGTCCGGCGCCATGGCGCCGCCACCAGCTCCTGGTGGAAGACCGAGAAGGCGGCGAAGCGGATCATGGTGAGGGAGACGATGCTTACGTAAGCCAATCCGGCGGCGCTCCAGTGCGGAACCAGGGCCAGGAGCACCAGACTCAGGGAGATGCCCAGGGACGTCCGCATGATGACGCGCTTGTGGCCCCAGCGCGCCGCCAGGAAGGGAGTGGAGAGGGCAGCTACTCCACCCACCAGCTGCGCCGTCCCGATCAGGGTTCCGATGAGGCCGGTGGACTCGTTCAACTCGGCGTCCATGTAGACGTTGAAGAAGGTCACCACCACCGAAGCTCCCGCCACCTGGAGGAAGGCGATCAGCATTACGGCGGCGATCCGCGCATAGGGCGCGGGTTCCGCTTCGGATTTGGTCTCCTGCTTCGGCTCCACCTCCACCTCGCGGGTGGCCAGCAGGGCCGGCAGGGCGGGAGCGAGCAGGGCGCTGGCAAGCAGAAGGGTATAGCTGAAGGGTGCGGGACTGTCCAGGGGAATTTGAAGGAAGTCCGAAAATATCCCGGGTATGAAGCCTCCGCTCAAACTTCCCGCGAATCCGGTCAGGGGCACCAGTGAGGCCTGCAGGGAGAAAACGAAGGTGCGGTCGGCCGGACCGGCGGAGGCCATCAGAAAGGGAGTGGCGTTGATCATGTAGAGAGCGAAACCGAGGGATCTGAGCAGGCGGGTTCCAACCAGCCACTCGTCGTGGATGGCCGTCGGCACCCATTGGACGCTGCAGAACAGGGCGCTGAAGGTGATCATCAGGACGAGGCCGGAGAGCATCGCCCGCCGGCTGCCCCACCGTCTTCCCAGGGCCACCGCGGGCAGGCTGCAGGCGGCGAATCCCATGGCTCCGGCGGCGCCGACGATGCCGATGAATTCAGGACCGTAGCCCAGGCGCAGCAGATAGATGTTGGGGAGGACCCCGAAGATGCCGCTGCTGGAAACGGTGAACCCGCACAGGGCGGCGCTGATCAGATAGAAGCGGACATTGGCGGGGAAGCGGCGCAGTGTGTTCAGGTAGGTGGCGTCCACTGGAGGACCGCGGTTTCTACCGGTCGCCCCGGACGAAGGCAAGCTCCGCATCCGAGGCCCGGACTTCGGCGGCGGGCAACCCCAGTTCTCTGCGGACCATGTTGGTGCCTTCCACCAGGGCGACGCACTTGTAAAAGGCGATGCGCCGCGACAGTCCCTCGCGGCCGAAGCCGCAGTCCGTGGTGACGATCAGGCGCTCGGGGGCGACGTGGCGCAGGGCCTTGCGGATCAGGTCCGCCACGACCTCCGCCGGCTCCACCACCGTGTTCGTGTGGCTCACGGCGCCGATGGCGATCTTCTTGTCGGGGGGAAGTTGTTCGAAGAGGTGCAGGTCCTTACCCCCGGTGCTGGCGCACTCGAAGGTGATCACGTCGGCGTCGAGCTCGGACAGGTGGGGCAGGGCTTTCTCGTAGCTGGGCCGCTCCCAGAACAGGGCCTGCTGATTGGGATTGCCCCAGCAGGTGTGGGCCCAGATCTCCGCCTCCACTCCTTCCACCTCGCGGTTGAATGCCCGGGTCAGAAAGGCCAGATCCTCCCCCCTGGCGGCCGGGTCCAGGGCGCGAAGGTGGTGCTGCGGTTCCTCCACCTGAATCACCTGGCATCCCGCCGCCGCCACCTCGCGCAGTTCCGCATTGACGATGGCCGCCAGGTCCTCGATCATCTCGCGCTCGTCGCCGTAGGCCTCGTTCCACAGCATGCTCGAAAGGGTCTGGGCGCTGACCGAGCCGAACTTTACCGGGCGCCCGCTCAGGCGCTGGGCGGTCTGCCACACCGCGGCGTACTCCAGGGGCCCGCGTCCCAGCTTGTCCACCGCCGCCGGAGCCTGGTAGGCTTCCTGCACCTCCCACAGAATCTGTCCGGGGCGCAGGTCGAGGCGCCGCGACCACCCGGGCGACGAGTCGCGATGCCCCTCGATCCCCTCCATCCGCTCCAGGGGATAGAAGAACCAAGACCGCCCGCCGACGTCCGTGTCGAAGCGGGCGTCGCCGTCGGTCAGAATATCCAAGCCGGCGCGCTCCTGGTCCCTGAGGATGGCGCCGACGGCATCGATGTACTGCTCGCGGAAAACCGCGTCGGCAAGCGCCACCTTGAAGGGACGGCCGCGCAGATTCTCCCCGTACCATTGGGGCCGGGGATAGGAACCCACGATCGCGGTGGGCAGTATTTTGTCCCTGGTGGCGGTGAACATAGGCGGGGTCAACCGGGGTTCAGGCGCCCAGCTTTTCGATCAGGCTCTGGCGGACGTCCTCGAGGACCTCGTAGTTGACGATCTTGCGGCCCTGGTCGTCCACCACGTAGAAGGAGTCGGCGGCGCGCCTGGCCACGGTGTTGATGATGGCCATGTGGATGTCGAGGTCCAGTTCCGCCAGGGCGTGGGTGATTTTGTAGAGGAGTCCGACCTCGTCTGGCATGCTGACGTCGATCACCGTATAGCGGTCCGAAACCTGGTTCTCGATGCCCACCTCCGGCGTCCGCTTCTGCGTCTTGTGCTTGCGCCGGTCCCATTGCACGCTGTAGCGCTCGAGGAGCTCGCGCGCTTTCAGGCGCAGGGTGACCACCTCCTCGAGGCGCTCCCGCACCCGCGCCTTCTTCCAGTCGGGCAGCACCGGGCTTCCGTCCACGTCGGTGACCTGGAAGATGTCCAGCACCATGTCGTCGTCCCGGGTGTGTACGTCGGCGCGCAGAATGTTGATGTCGTTGACGGCCAGGGACCCGCAGATCTTGGCCAGCAACTGTCTCTGGTCCCGGCTGCAGACCAGGATCTCGGTGTGGCCGGGATGCTCGATGAACTCGACCTCCACGTTCTTGTCGCCCAAGCGCTCGAGCAGGGACTGGTGGAGCTCGACCTGGTCCTGCTCGTAGGCCAGCAGATAGTGCGGCGGCAGTTGCTCAACGTGCTCCTGGAAGGCGGCGATCTTGAGGGCGGGCCAGACGCCCCTGAGTCTCTTCAGGTACTGGTCCAGCAGCTGGCGGGCGTGCTGCTTGTCCTCGAAGGTCTTCATGCCCGATTGAAACTGCTCCGAGGTCTTGTAGTAGAGCTCCCAGAGCAGTGCCCCCTGCCAGTCCGTCCAGGCGTCGCTGACCACTGCCGAGAGGTCGGCATAGGAAAGCAGGTAGAGCGCCTTGAGCCATTCCATGCTGGCGAAGAGCCTGGCGAACTCGGCGATCATTTTGTAGTCGTCCAGGTCGCGGCGCTGGGCGATGACCACCATGTCCTGGTGGTGCTCGACCATGAAGAGCACGAAGCGGCGGTCCTCGTCGGGAAGATTCAGGCGCTCCAGCAGTTGGGTGGCCATCTCGATGCCGCAGACGATGTGGTCCTGGCGCCTGGACTTGCCGATGTCGTGCAGGAGCAGCGAGAGAAAGAGCAGGTCCCGGCGTTCCAGATCGGAGAAGACCTGCTTCAGGTTGCTCGGCTTGTCCGCGTGGGCCAGGGCCTCGAGGTTATCCAACGCCACCAGGGTGTGTTCGTCGGCGGTGTACAGGTGGTAGATGTCGTACTGGACCAGGCAGGTCAGGGAGCCGAATTCGGGAAGATAGGCGCCCAGGACGCCGAGGTCGTGCATGCGGCGCAGGGTAGCGGCCGTGCGGAATTTGCGCCTGAGGATGCGCATGAAGATGTCGCGCGCCTCGGCCGACCGGCGCAGCTCGTCGTCGACCAGGTGCAGGGAGGCGCCGATGGTGCGCTGGACCTCCTCGCTGAGGCGCAGTTTCTTGACCTGTGCCAGGTGAAAGATGGAAAGCAGCCGCAAGGGTTTGTCGGCGAAATAACGCTTGCCCCGGGGCAGCACGATTTCGCCGTCTACCGCCATCGCACCAGGCTCCAGCAGAACGCTGCGGTGGCTGACCCGCCGCCTGCTGGTCAGCCGTTCGAAGGCCAGTTCGACAAGGTGGTGGACCGCGCGGGCGTGGAGGTAGTAGTCGCGCATGAAGCCCTCGGCAGCAAGCTCCTGGCCGCGGTCTTCGTAACCCAGGCCGTGGGCGATCTCGGGTTTGAGCTCGTGTCCGAGAACGTCGCGCCGGCGGCCGACATTGAAGTGAAGCTCGTGACGCACCCACCACAGAAACCCGCGCCCCCGTTCCAGGGTCTTGACGTCCTGCTCGTCCAGGTGGCGTGACCACAGGGAATCAACCCCGGGCTGCCGCGAGTGGGCTTTCAGGGCCCATTCCAGGGCGTGGATGTCGCGCAGCCCGCCCGGGCTCTCCTTGACGTTGGGTTCGAGCAACTGCACCGTGCCATTTCTCCTCGAGCGAGTCCGGCACATCTTCTGCAGCGTCGCCACCATGCTCCTGGGCATGCGCTTGTAGAGGCGTTCCTGGAACTCTTCGAACAGGCCCCGGTCGCCGGCCAGGAAGCGGCCGTCCATCATCGCGGTGCAGGATTCCAGGTCGTCACGCAGAAGCCGGACCGCCTCGGCCACGGTGCGGCTGCTGTGCCCCAGGTCGAAGCCCACGTCCCAGAGCGGGTGCAACACACCGGATATGAAGGCGGGATCCTTTTGCTTTTCCCGGGCGAAGAGAAAGAGGAGATCGATGTCGGAATGGGGGGACATCTTCTGGCGCCCGTATCCGCCCAGCGCCACAAGTGAATGTCCCTCCTCACGGCCCTGCTGCAGTGCGTCGGCGTAGGCCTCCAGGACCACCGCGTCCACCGCCGCGGCGATGGCGCGGGCGGTTTCCGTTCCCCCGGCTCCATCGGCGTGCTCCTGGCGCAGCCTGCCGATCTGCCGCGCCCAGAAATCGCCGAGGACGGCCCTGAGCGGCTCGTCTTTACTGTGGGCACGGCGGCGCGCAAGTTCACCTGCCAGATTCATCCCCGAGCTCATTTCTTCCTTGCCGTCCTCCTCGCTGATGCGCTGCTTCGCCGCTTCTTCCTGGTGAGCGCTGCCTGCAGAACATCGTCGATGTGCTCAACCAGTTCGAAGTGCATCTGCCTGCCGATTTCCCCGGGCACTTCGTCCAGGTCCTTCTCGTTCTTTCTGGGCATGATGACCGTAAAGATGCCGGCGCGCTGTGCCCCCATGACCTTGTCGCGAATTCCACCAACCGGTAGCACCCTTCCGCGCAAGGTGATTTCTCCGGTCATGGCCACGTCGCTGCGCACCGGGCGCCCGGTGAACAGAGACACCAGGGCGGTGGTCAGGGCGATACCGGCGGAGGGGCCGTCCTTGGGGGTCGCACCTGCCGGAACGTGGAGGTGGATGTCGGATTCACTCACCTCCAGGGGGTCGATTTTCAGCCGCCTGGTCTGGCTGCGGAGATAGCTCAGCGCAGCCTGGGCCGACTCCTGCATGACCTCCCCCAGCTGTCCGGTCAGGATCAGGTTCTTGCGGCCCTTCATCCGCGTCGCCTCGACGAATAGAATCTCACCTCCCGCCGCCGTTGCCGCCAGGCCCGTGGCCACCCCTATCTCGCCTTTGCGCCCGGCCACTTCGGAAAAGTAGAGGCTGGAACCGAGGTACTCCTCCAGGTCTGCCGCGGCAATCCTGATCTTGCGCTTGCGGCCCTCGACGAATTTGCGCGCCACCTTGCGGCACAGCGCTCCAATCTGGCGCTCGAGATTGCGCAGGCCGGCCTCGCGGGTGTAGGCCTCGATGAGGCGCTGCAGGACATCGACCTGGAATTCCAGTTGCCTGGAGCTGAGCCCGTGCTCCTCGAGCTGGCGCGGCACCAGAAAGCGCTGGGCGATCTTCAGCTTCTCGTCCGGCGTGTACCCGGGCAGGGGGATTTCTTCCATGCGGTCGAGCAGGGGAGCGGGGATGGGAGCGACCAGGTTGGCCGTGGCGATGAACATGACCCTGGAGAGGTCGAAGGGCACGTCCAGGTAGTGGTCGACGAAGGTGTTGTTCTGCTCCGGGTCCAGGACCTCCAGGAGGGCGGCTGCGGGGTCCCCGCGGAAGTCCATGCCTATCTTGTCGATTTCGTCCAGCATGAAGACCGGATTGTTGGAACCGGCTCGGTAGAGCCCGTGGACGATGCGTCCGGGCAGGGACCCGATATAGGTGCGGCGATGGCCGCGGATCTCGGCCTCGTCGTGCATGCCTCCGAGAGATACGCGCACGAACTTGCGTCCCAGGGCACGTGCGATGGAACGTCCCAGGGATGTCTTTCCCACACCGGGCGGTCCGACGAAACAAATCAGCGGTCCCTTCAACTCCCGGCGCAAGTGGCGCACCGCCAGGTATTCGAGGATGCGCTCCTTGATCTTCTCGAGTCCGTGGTGGTCCTCATCGAGGATGCGCCCGGCCGCGGCGATATCGAGGTGGTCCTCGGTTGAGGAGGACCATGGGAGGGCCACAAGCCAGTCGAGGTAGGTGCGCGCCACCGAATACTCCGGCGCGCCGGGCATCATTTTCTCGAGGCGGTCCAGTTCGCGCGCTCCTGCCTCCCTGGCTTCCGGGGGCATTTGGGCTTTCTCGATCTTGGCGCGCAACTCCTCGACTTCCGCCATGTGCGGATCGCTGCCGCTCAATTCCTTCTGGATGTACTTGAGCTGTTCGCGCAGGAAGTACTCGCGCTGGGACCTGCCCAGCTTCTCCTGGACCTGGGACTGGATCTCGGCTCCCGTTTCCAGTATCTCGAGTTCGCGCGCAAGAAGTTCGGCGAGGTACTCCAGTCGAGAACCAATGTCGACCAACCCCAGTATCTTTTTGTGTTCTTCAATCTGCAAATCCAGGTTCGAAGCAATGAAATCTGCCAGTCGCCCGGGGTGGTCAATGTTGATGACCATGATCTGCAGTTCGTCCGGCAGGTGGGAGCCGAGCTTGATGATGGCCTGGAACTGGTTGCGGACCGTGCGGCTCCTGGCCTGGACATCCATGGCGTGGGGGTCCCCCGCATCGTCCAGGCGATCGACCACGGCTTTGAAAAACGGGTCATCGTGCACCATGGCGCCCATAACTCCGCGAGCCACTCCTTGCACGATGAGCCGCACACTGCCGTCGGGCATCCTCCACACCTTGTGGATCCTGGCGATGGTCCCCACCGCGTGGAGATCCTTTATCGCCGGAGCCTCCACCTCGGGATCCAGCTGCGCGAAGATGCCGATGAGATTTTCCTCCTTCACCGCCCCGTCGATCACCTCGATGGAGCGCCGCCGCGAAGCGGTGAGCTGCTGGGGCATGTAGGGATAGACCACCGA
Organism: Candidatus Latescibacterota bacterium; assembly: GCA_965208105.1. GTDB lineage: Bacteria > Latescibacterota > UBA2968 > UBA8231 > UBA8231. The sequence goes on along the minus strand of OZ242318.1, from coordinate 2,600,860 downwards.
GTTGCGCAGCGGGAAAATGCCCAGTTCCATGGAACTGGCCAGGTCTTCTGTCAACTCGTCATCGTCGGGCTGGAGTTCGTTCAAGCCGGGCTCTCCCTGGGAGGAGTTTTTCTTGACAGGTGCAAAGATAGGTGCAATATTGTCCGCGTAAAGGTCTTCACTCTGCGTTTCCGCTCTCAAAGGAGAGGGTATTTGGAGGTAGATTCCGGTTCCCGGCAACGGCAATGCGCCCTGCTCGTCGGAATGGCTCTGCCCCACATTCCCTTATGGGAAGCGCAGGATTCTCTCGATGAGCTTGCCCGCCTGGCCGCCACCGCCACCCTGCGTCCAGGCGAGCGCGTGATCCAGTCCCGAGAGGAAATCCATCCGGCATTCTACATCGGCAGAGGCAAGGCGTCCGAGCTCAAATCTCTGGCACGCCGCTGCGGCGCCGACCTGATCATTTTCGACAACGACCTGTCCCCGGCTCAGATGCGCAACATCGAAGAGCTCACCGGCGTGCGCACCCTCGACCGCAGCGGCCTGATCCTCGACATATTCGCCCTCCACGCGCGCACCCACACGGCGCAGGTTCAGGTCGAGCTGGCCCAGCTCACCTACCTGCTGCCGCGTCTGACCCGGATGTGGACCCACCTCTCGCGGCAGGCGGGAGGTGGGGCCATTCGCGGCATGGGCGCGGCGGGCGTCCGCGGCCCCGGCGAGACCCAGCTGGAGATCGACCGGCGCATGATCCGCAACCGCATCCGCAGCCTCAAGGCCAAGCTCGACCGCATCGGAACCCAGATGGCCACCGGCCGCAAGAGTCGCCGGGACCAGTTCAAGGTCGCCCTGGTCGGATATACCAACGCCGGCAAGTCCAGCCTCATGCGCGCTCTTTCCGGAACCGCGGTGCTGGTCCAGGACCAGCTTTTCGCCACCCTCGACTCCACCACCCGCACCGTGCGGTTGAATCGTTCCAAGATCCTCCTCACCGACACCGTCGGCTTCATCAGGCGCCTGCCGCACCACCTCTTCGCTTCCTTTCGGGCTACCCTCGAGGAAGCGGCGGAGGCCGATCTCCTGCTCCACGTGGTGGACCTCAGCCACCCGCACTACGCCTCCCAGGTCGAAACGGTCGAAAAAGTTCTCAGGGACCTGCAGTTCAAGGCGGACTCAACTCTCCTCGTCTACAACAAAATCGACCAGGTGCACGGTGGTGAAGCATTGCATGGTTCGGCGAGGCGCTCCGACGAGGCCGTCGCCGTTTCCGCTCTCACTGGATTCGGCATGGACACCCTGAAGGAGAAGATAGAAGAGATCCTGATGAGGAATTCAATCACTCTGGATCTGAAGATTCCACAACAGGAGGGCCGCTTGCTTTCCCGGCTGCGGGCCAAGGGCGAAGTACTGGAACAGGACTTCCACAACGACGAGGTCCTCCTGCGCCTGCGCCTGGACAGAACGTGGGTGGACCGCTGGCAACTGCACCGCTTCGCCCCGGATGTCCGCAGGGCTCGACCGTGAGCGCGGGACCTGAGCGGGGACCAGCGGTGGGCGACCTGCTGACTCTGAATCTGAGGTCACAGGTGCTCGATCGGGACGAGGGCGGGCACAACTACTGGCGCCCGGTCATCGAAAGACGGCAATGGCAATGCGATGCAACCATCCTGCTGCTTTGCGACGTCTGGGACAGGCATTGGAGCAGAGGGGCGAGTGCCCGCCTGGACGCAATGGCGGGGCGCATGGACCTGCTGGCCCGATCCCTCAGGAGGCGCGGGGTGCACGTGGTCCACGCTCCTTCGGCCACCATGGGATTCTACGAAGGGACCCCGGCGCGCCGGCGCATGGTGGACGCGGCCGCGGCCGAGCCTCCGGCGGAAGCTGAGCGGCCTGATCCGCCGCTGCCCGTGGACGCCTCGGACCATGGCTCGGATACCGATGGGGACGAGCGGCGCCAGGCCTGGCATCGGCAGCATCCGGGCATTTACATCGACCAGGAGCGCGACGGAATCTCGGACGACGGGCGCCAGGTATACAGCTTCATGGCCGAGCGCGGGGCTGAGAATGTCCTCATCATGGGGGTGCACACCAATATGTGCGTCCTGGAGCGCTCGTTTGCCATCAAGCAGATGGTGAGGTGGGGGAAGCGGGTAGCGCTGGTGCGCGACCTGACCGACGCCATGTACAATCCGGCCCGGCCTCCATACGTCAGCCACGCGGAAGGCACCAGGCTGGTGGTGGAGTACATCGAAAAATTCTGGTGCCCCACGGTTGCCAGCCGGGGCCTTCTGGAGGGGTGAAGCACAGCCCGAGGCGGGAGGTGTCTCGGCACGTCCTCCCGATGGGGCAACCCTTCACTCGCGCACGAGTCGCGGGTGTCCGAATCCGTCGTTGGTCACGTGGCTGCGGGCCGGGATCTCGCCTTTTTCCGGCAGGACCAGGTCGAGTTCGGAAAAGTTCTCGACGATGGTCCCGTCGCCTATGCCCACCCCCGCTCCCAGGCGGACCTTTCCCGGCGTCCGGTCCCCGCTTTTGACCGTGGCGATGACCACCGATGAGCCGATGTGGCACCCCGGTCCCACCTCCACGAGGCCGCGCATCTCCGCATTCGGTCCCACTATCGAGCGGTCGCCGATCACCACGGGGCCGAAGAGACCGGCGTCGGTGCCGATGAAGACATGGTCCCCTATGACCGGATGGCGCTGCTGCACCTTCTCGCTCAGTCCGCCCATGGTGCAGGGCAACAGGTGGCATCCCCTTCCGATGATCCCGGTCTGCCCGGTGGTGATGCCGCGGTGCGGGTGATCGAGAAAGTTGGCGTCTCCGATCCGGGTCTCGGGATGGAGGTCGGCCTGGTAGTAGCGTCCGCCCAGCTCGGCGATGGCACGGGGCAGGAGGGGCACGGGGGTGTAGCTGAGCCGGGGATTGTCCTCCACCTCGCCAGAGCGCGTAAGGGCGTGGGCGATGTCGTGGTAGAACAGCACGCGCCAGCCGGGATAGGTGCTCATGACCAGTTGCATCTGGTAGGAGAAGACGAACTCGCAGTCAAGGGTCGCCAGGAAGCTGCGGTAGAGATCGATATCGCGCTCCTCGATGGCTCTTTCGATATGGGAGCCGAACTCGAGACCGGACAGCTCTGAATCTGACATTCCGCAGCGGTGCAGCAGGTAGGCGTCCCACACCGCCGGGTCTTTCAACGAAGCGAAGCGGTTCCAGCGCGCCCGCTCCTTCAGGACCGGCATCTCCCACAGCAAGGCAAAGCTGGCCAGCAATGCTCTTTCCTCCACCGCCTTCTCCTCTCCTGCCGCCAGCAGGGACTGGGCGATCATGGCATAGAGCTGGTCGGCCATCTCCTCGACGACTGCGCCCACTTCGCGTTTCTGGTATCGGCTGTCCAGGGCGTTGTGCGACCCCGGGGCCACGCACTCGAGCAGGTTGCCCAGCACCGTCTCAAGAATATCGCGGTTGACGAAACCGCGCCCCGACCGCTGAGACAGTATGGCCGGGTCGATGGGGTCGATCTGCAGCGCCTCCAGTTCCTCGCTGGAATAGATTGGCTGCAGTCGTTGCAGCACCAGCTCCAGCAGAGCTCCCTTGCGCTTTTCGTAGGTGCTGTCAAAAAGAGTCATCGTACTCATGTCTGCGGCTTCTCGATTCCCCTGAAATTCCATGTGGGAGACGCGGATTTTCTCCTTGGTCCGGCGGCCGAAGAGAGACTATCTTAATTCGGGAAGAATATACGGGGAGTGCAGCACACGGACAACAAGGCTGGAATGCCCGGAGAGAAACGCCATGCATCCTTTCGAAGATCTCGTCGTTCCCCCGCAAGCCATCGGGATCCACTGGTTCGGACAGAGCAGCTATGCCCTCAAGTCTCCGCGCGGCACCATAGTCCAGGTGGATCCCTACTTTCCCAGGGAGCGCCCCGCCGGCCGCTTCGTGCATTTGCGGCCGCCGCTGGACGAAGCCACCCTGCGCACCGACTACATACTGCTGACCCACAACCACCTCGATCACACCTTCCCGGAGTCGATCGGGCGGATTCAGGCGGCCTTCCCCCGGGTGCACTGCGTGGGCCCCGAGGAGAGTGCCGGGGAGTTGCGCAAAGCCGGCATTGCCGTGGATTACACCGTCCTGACCGCGGGAGACGAGGCCGATCTGGGATCCATGAAGGCGCACGCGGTGTGGGCGAAGCCGCCCGGGGGAGTTGCAGCGGACGGGATCCCCGCACCCGGTGTCCGCCACCTGGGTTACGTCATCGACAGCGGCGGCGTGCGCCTCTATCTCTCCGGAGACCCGATCAATACCTTTGCCGAACACGAGTCCCTGCTCCAGCCCATCCGCCGCCTCGAGCCCCACATCGGCCTGCTCACCACCCATCCGAGCGAAGGAGAATTCCCCTTCTTCCCCGGATCGGCCAAGATGGCCGCGTCCCTCGGCCTCGGAGCCGCCGTTCCCGCCCACTACGGCTGCTTCGTCGAGCGCAATTACGATCCTTTGGAGTGGGCTGCCCACCTGCCGGCCGGGGGCCCCCGGCCTCTGATCATTCCCTACAACCAGTCCATAGTCTACTCGGTCTGAGATGCCACTTGCGAAGGTCAGAACCCATCCCGCGGGCAATGTCCTGCCCAGGGAAGAGCAGTTGGCCTGGAAGATCGCCTCCATGGCCGCGCGCAACCGGGACGCCGACGCCGACGCCGTGGAGATGATCGGCAACCGCCTCATCGACAACTCCGCCGTGGCCATGGCCGCCATCAACCGCGTTCCCGTTCGCCGCGCCCGCCTGCTCGCACTGGGATACCCACACCCCCGCAATGAAGGCGCCCGTCTCCTGGGGCTGGGCAGCGATCGCAGCTTCCACTGCGAGTGGGCAGCCCTGGCCAACGGCGTTGCGGTGCGCGAGCTCGACATGCACGACTGCTACCTTGCCGCCGACTACTCCCACCCCGCCGACACCATTCCCGCCCTCCTGGCCGCGGCTCAACAGGCCGGCTGCGGCGGCCGCGACCTGGTTCTGGGCATACTGACGGCATACGAAACCCAGATGGCCCTGGTCACCGGAATCTGCCTGCACGAGCACAAGATCGACCACGTCGCCCACCTCGCCCCCGCCGTCGCGGCCGGTCTGGGGACTCTTCTCCGACTGCCGGTGGAGCAGATCTTCCAGGCCATAAACCAGAGCGTCCACCTGGGCGCGGCGACGCGCCAGTCCCGCAAGGGCGATATCACCTCCTGGAAGGCCTATGCACCGGCCCAGACCGGCAAGACCGCCATCGAAGCCGTCGGCCGCGCGCGCCTGGGCGAGCGCGCACCGTCCCCCATCTACGAAGGCGGCGACGCCGTAATCGCCACCATGCTCGGCGGTCCCGAGACCGAGTACAGGGTCCCCCTGCCGGAGGCGGGAGAGCCTCTACGCCTCATCATGCGCTCCTACACCAAGGAGCACTCCGCCGAGTACCAGGCCCAGGCCTTGATCGACATCGGGTTCAAACTGCACGCGCGCCAGCTTGACCTGGAGGGGGTGAGGGAGGTCGTCGTCCATACCAGCCACCACACTCACAACGTCATCGGCACAGGTGCCGACGACCCGCAGAAGATGGACCCGGACGCTTCGCGCGAGACCCTCGACCACAGCGCCATGTACATTCTGGCGGTCGCCTGGGAAGACGGGAGTTGGCACCACGAGGCGAGCTATAGCCGCGAGCGCGCGCATCGTGCTTCCACGGTCCGGCTCTGGCACAAGATCCGCACCGAGGAAAGTGAGGCATGGACCCGGGAATACCTGGATCCGGATCCGCAAAGAAAGAAGTTTGGAGCGGAGGTGGTGGTCCATTTCGAGGGCGGCGCCCGGATCGTCGAGCGCCTCGACAACCCCAACGCTCACTATCTCGGTGCGCGGCCGTTTCAGCGCTCCCACTATGTCGACAAGTTGCGCACCCTCGCAGCGGGTCTGACGGAGGATGGCGAGCAGGAGCGGTTTCTAACCCTGGTGGACGGCCTGATCGGCCTCAGTCCCGCTCAGGTGGGCGAACTCAACCTGGTGGTTCCCCTGGAAAGGCTGGAGGATTGCAGCAGTGACAGGGTAGGTATCATTTGATGGGAAACGGGCGCTGATCCGCCGGCGCGAGGGCATCGCCGCAAGCACTCAGCGCGTCGGCGCCCGTGCGCGGCGCTTCCGTTTACAGGTGGGATTTCAACTGGTGCCGCGGTAGAGATCGGCAAATACGTCGCGGGCTTCCCAGCCCAGCAGGAGCCTGGCCTTGTCCGCCCGGTATTTTCCGTGGGGCAGAGGAGCGCAGATCAGGAACACTTCGCAGGGGCTGGGCATCTCCGGCGCGCGCAAACCGCAGAGGAAAGCCCTGCCCGTGTCCTCCCATGAAACCGTGAAAGGCCCCACTCCACTGCCCTTCTCGTCTTCGTCGACCTTGCCGGGGCGGAAGTGGCAGTAGAGGAAAGTCAGCACCTCCAGATTGCGGCGCTCGGAGAAGACGCGGACGATCTCGCCCCCCAGATACTTGGTCAGGGCGTAGATGTCGTCTCCCGGATGCAGAGGCACCTCGCCGACGTCGAAGTCGTTCCAGAAGTCCGCGTTGTGATAGAGCTGGACGTGAAATGGTCCGGTGTGAATCACCCGCTTCACCCCGCAGGCGGCGGCGGCCTTGGCGACATTGTAGGCCCCAACCATGCTGACCTGGAATGACAGGACCGGGTCTTGGCGCAGGACGCTGGTGTTGATGACGGCATCCATTCCCCTGCACGCGTCGAGGACCTGATCGTAGCGGGTGATGTCGACTGTTCTGGTCTCGTGCGGCGCCCCGGGAAATTCCAGAACCGGAGCCCGGGGACCCTGGCGCTGCTCTCCGCCGACGATCTCCTCGAGGGGGCGCAAGTCGGTCACCCGCAGGGTGTACTGGTCCTTCAGGAAGCGGACGGCCATTGCCCCCACAGGCCCTCCCGCGCCGAAGATGACCACCTTCCCTTCACGAACGGTTGCCATGATTACCTCCCTCCCGCCGTCCACGGAGCGCGGGGAGACGGGTCCGCACAGGGCTGTTCACCGCGCAAACCGACCTCTCGAAACCACGTGGCGCAGGTCCCAGTTATATCCCACGGTCTCCCCCACGCCCTCCAACGCGTCTCTGACCGCATCAACCGCATCCGGGCCCGAGGTACCCTCCTCTGCGTCCAGCGCTCCCAGCCGCAGACACGCCACCTCGATCTTGCCGGTGCGTGCAATCTCGCGGCAGACCAGCTCGGCCATGTAAGGACCCAGGGACCCGGCCTCGGCACGGGGCAGGGGCTTCCAGTCCGGATTCACCAGGAACTCTTCGGGATAGTCCTCCATCAAATCCATCCTGCTGAGCAGGACAAGGCGTTCAATCCCGACCTGAATGGCCGTGGTCGCCAGCACGTAGGTCCCGCGGGCGGCCAGGTCCAGCAATTCTCCTTCCCCCGGCGCTCCGGCGGTGTCCACGCCGAGGTCGAAGGGCAGGGCATGGACCACGGCATCGGATCCATCAAGCACCGATTTCACCTCACCGGGGGCGAACAGGTCCACCCGGCGGTACCCTTTCAGGTCCGACTCTGCCGACGCTCCCACGGGAACAACCTCGCACCGGGTGAGACGGTGGCAGAGAAGGCTGCCCAGCGCCCGGTCCGCTCCGGTCACGACGATTTTCATGGCTCACCAGGAAAGCTTGGAGGAAAGATTGCGAAAGAAGTAGTTCTTCTTGAAATAGATCAGCTTGGCCGTGTCCTGGGACTGGTCGATGTGCACCTCCTGTCCCGGCTCGAGGCGGCACAGCCGCTGGCCGTCGACGATCAGGTAGACCTGAGGTGCTCGGGTTTCCTCGTTGATATGGAGGCGCACCCGCGAACCCGGATTCAGAATCAGGGCGCGCGAAGAAAAGGTATACTCGTTGATTCCGTCGAGAATCATGCAGCGCACGTCCGGCATTACGATGGGTCCGCCGGTGGACAGCAGGAACCCCGTGCTCCCCGTTGGCGTACCCACAACCACTCCGTCCCCGACGATGGTGCGGATCTTGGTGTCGTCGACGAAGACGTCCAGGAAGACCAGGCGGTGTATGGTGCGCACTTCCACCTCGTTGATGGCCCGCGCCGCGCCGCCCGGGTACTCGCAGTTGAGCGCCAGGCGCTCGCTCATCAGAAACTTGCCTTTCATCAGCCGTTGGATGATGCGCTCGAGGTTCTTCTGGTCGTCGGCGGTGAGAAAGCCGACCTTGCCGAAATTGACCGCCAGCACCGGGCACCGGGGAAAGCGGGCGAGGGCGCGCAGGACGGTGCCGTCGCCCCCCATCGCCATCACGAGGTCCACCGGGGGGGGTTGGCCTGCGCCGTCGAGGAGGACAACGCCGATGCCCTGCTCTGCAAAAGCCCCCTGGAGCTCGCCCAGGGGAAAGGCCTGCTGCTGGTCGCGCAGGAGAATTCCGACCTTTTTAAACCCGTGCTTCACGAGGTCTCATTCCCGGGGAGACGGTGCCGTTCAACCGGAGCGGGCCTGGCGGTTGGCCTGGAGCTCGTAGGCCTTGATCAGAGCCTGAGTGCCCTCATCCCCGCACCCGGCGCGTTCGACGATATTGAAAAACTGGTGCGCCATACTCACCCCCGGCAGGGCCAGTTGCACGTCGTTGGCGGCCCCCACCACCAGCTTCAGGTCTTTCTGCTGCAGCCTCACCATGAAACCCGGGGCGAAATCACCTGCCAGTATCCGATGCCCCAGGTTGCTCAGCTGCCAGGAACCCGCGGCGCCGCCGCTGATGGCGTCCACGACCTTGGCGACATCCAGGTCCGAGGCTGCAGCCAGCATGAGTGCCTCCGCCATGCCCATGTTGTTCACCGCCACGGCAATCTGGTTGCACAGCTTGGTGGTCTGTCCGGCGCCGTGCCCGCCGATCAGGTTGATGTTTTTCCCCATGGCTTCGAAGACCGGCAGGCATTCGTCGAAAACCGCCTGGTCGCCGCCTACCATGATCGAGAGGGTGCCGTTTATAGCTCCTACATCGCCCCCGCTGACCGGTGCGTCGAGCATGTTCGCGCCCTTTTTTTTCAGCGCGGATGCGATTTCCCGGGTCAACCGCGGGGAAATGGTGCTCATGTCGATTACCGTCGATCCCCTGCCGGCCCCATGGATAATGCCGTCATCGCCCATGATTACGGCTTCCACGTCCGGAGAATCCGTCACCATGGTTATGGTGATATCGCTTCCTTCCGCCGCCGCCCTGGGGGTGGCGACGCGCTCCGCTCCGGCATCCACCACTTCCTGCACGGCGGGACGGTCGCTGCGATTGTATACTTTCAGCCGGTAGCCGGCTTTCATCAGGTTCTTCGACATGGGACTGCCCATGATTCCCAGGCCGACGAATCCGATCCTGGTATTTTCGGGCTCCGCTGGCATTTGCTCTCCTCCTTGACTGAAAACTAAAATGTGAAGAATCGATGCCGATTATCCTGGATATCGGCCGATTGGAAAATCTGCGTGAACCAGGTCTGCAGCACCTCGTTCTGGCGCTCCATCAGGAGCTGCTGCACCAGTTGCTCGCGCTCGGCCTGGAACTGGTCCTCGTCGGCGGCAACCTTGTCCACCGACCTGAGCAGATAAGCCCCCCGGGGAAGGGTGACGACCTCGCTCAACTCCCCGGGTTCCAGGCGAAATGCGGCGCCGACGAAGGCATTCCTGCGGCCTACGTCGGGAACGGATTCACTGCGGGCGAACGGTTCCGGCCTTCTCACCTCCAGGTTTTCCTCTGCCGCGGCCTGGTCCAGGGTGCGGCCGCTCAGGACCTGCTGGCGCACCCCTTCCAGCCTGCGGCTGCAGATCTCGGCCTTTTTTTGCAGTCGCGCCATGCGCTCGGCCTGCTGGCGCACCTCTTCCAGGGCTGCCACTCCCTCATCCCTGCGCTCGCTCAGTTGCGCCACCCAGAAAAACCGCTCGTTCTGGAGGACCTGGCTTACCATTCCCATCTCGCTTTCGAAGAACTGGTTGACCAGCCAGGCCGTGTCGGGCCCCAGACTGGGTACGGCCTGGCCCTTTTGCAGATAGCCGCTGTCGCGAACCTGCATCCCGGTAACCCCGACGGCCTCGAGAAATCCCAGGTTCTCGGCAACCTCGCGGAACTCCTCGGCCTTTTCCGACAGGGACTCCTGGGTCCGGCGGGAGGAACTGATCTTGAGGAGAATGTGGCGCGCCCGGATTTGTTCCTGGCCCCCTTCCTCCAGGCGTTCCTCGGCCTTGATGAGGTGCCATCCGAAGGGGGTCATCACCGGGTCGGAGACCTGTCCCGGCTCCAGCTCGAAAGCAACCTGCTCGAAGGCCTGCACCATGCGTCCGCGTCCGAATACCCCCAGGTCGCCACCGTTTACAGCCGAGCCCTCGTCCTCGGACACCGACTTGGCCAGGGCTTCGAAATCTGCGCCGGCGAGGATCTCCTTGCGCAGGGTTCTGATTTCCTTGGCGACGAGTGCCGAATCCTCGGCGCTGGCTGTCTTTGGATAGGCCACGAATTCGATGCGGATCTGCTCCGGGTGGCGGTAATCCTCCGCGTTTTCCTGGAAATATGCTTCCAGGTCTCCCTCGCTAAGGGTCACCTCGCCGTCGGGTATGGAGCTGGAGGGGACGAACAGGTATTCCACTTCCGCCAATTCATTGCGGTCTTCGAAGTACTCCCGCAGTTCCGCGGGGCTCACCTGCACGGTCTCCTTGAGGATGTTTTGCAGCCGGTAGTTGAGCCATTGCTGCCGGACTATGTCTTCGACCTGCATGACGAAGAACTTGTTCCTGGGATCGCTGTAGGTGGTCGGATCGCTGAGAAATTGATTGTACTTGACGGGATCGAACACTCCTTCGGTCTGAAATACTTCCATGTTCTGCACCGCCGGCGGAGGTTGAGTCCTGGTGACGAGCGCGAGCTCCTTGTCCGTTATCTCGATCCCCAGCCTCTCAATCTCCTGGCTCACCAGAACGTCGCGGACGAACTCGTCCCACAACTCTCGCACGAGTCCGTCCTGGTCTGATGCCTCTCCGGCTGCCCGCTGTCGTTGGGCGGCGAAACGCAGAGCCTGCTGGAACTGCTTCAGGGTGATCTTCTCGCCGTTGACCACGCCGACGGCGTCGCCGGCGGGGTTCGAGCCCGAGCCGGAATAGTCGGCCCCCCACTCTACCACGATCAGGCCGACGAAGGCGAAAATCACGATCCATAGGATTATTGCGGTGCGTTCCCGCAACTTGGTCATCATAAGCTTTTCTTCTTCTTTGGAGTGTGTGCCAAGCTATTCGGCCGCCGCTTCCACCGGAACCCCCACCCGGAGTTTTTCCTTATCCGGATAGCGCAACAGGCACGCCACCTGGTGTCCATTGCCGAGGTTGGCGAGCTCGGGGACGATCTCGCTGCAGAAATCCCGGCGCTCGGGGCAGCGGGTATGAAATGGACAGCCCGAAGGTACGGCGGCTGGATTGGGGACGTCCCCCTGCAGTACCTGGCGCTGGTGCTTCGAACCCGGATCGGGCACGGGAACGGCGGACAGCAATGCTCGAGTGTAGGGATGGGAGGGTGCCGCGTAGAGCTGATCGCGGGTTGCCATTTCTACAATTCGGCCCAGGTACATGACTGCCACCCGGTCGCAGATGTGCCCCACAACGCTGAGATCATGGGATATGAAAAGATAGGTCAGCCCCAGGTCGCGCTGCAAATCCTGCAGCAGGTTGATAATCTGGGCTTGAATCGACACGTCGAGGGCCGACACTGGCTCGTCGGCGACGATGAACTGCGGGCTGACCGCCAGGGCCCGGGCAATGCCTATGCGCTGGCGCTGGCCTCCGCTGAATTCGTGCGGATACCTCCGGGAATGGCTCGCCGGCAGTCCGACCATGTCCAGCAACTGGCTGACGCGGCGATGAAGATCCTTGCCTCTGGCGAGACGGTGGATTTTCAGTGCTTCGCCGATAATGCGTCCCACGGTCATGCGCGGGTTCAGCGAACTGTAGGGGTCCTGAAAAATGATCTGCATCTCCCGACGCCTCGAGCGCATCGTCCCCTTGTCCAGCTGCAGCAGATCCACTCCATCGAAGAAGACCTCTCCGGCGGTGGCCTCGATCAGGCGCAGGAGAAGCCGTCCCAGCGTGGTCTTGCCGCATCCGCTTTCTCCCACAACTCCCAGAGTCTCTCCCTGGCGCACATTGAAGGACACCCCGTCTACCGCTCTGACATAGGCTCGCACCCGTCCCCAGAGTCCCGTGCGCACAGGGAAGTGCTTCTTCAACTCGTTTACCTGCAGGAGTACTCCGGATCCATCCATCTGCGAGCCTCAACCCCCTCCTGATTCTGCCTTCCAGCAGCTGACCCAGTGTCCTTCTTCCAGTTTTTCCAGCCGGGGTTCCTCCTCCCTGCAGTGCGCATCGGCGAGGGGACAGCGGGGAGAGAACCGGCACCCCTTTGGAAAGTACCTGGAATCGGGAACTATGCCAGGGATGATCTCCAGGCGTTCCCGGAGTTGGCCCAGGCGGGGAATGGAATGCATAAGCCCCTCGGAATAGGGATGTGAGGGATTTCCGAACAGTTTTTCCGTGGACGCGTACTCGACGATCTTCCCCGCGTACATGACCGCTATCCGGTCGGCTGTTTCGGCGATCACTCCCAGGTCGTGGGTGATCAACAGTATGGCCATGCTCAGGTCCTCCTGCAGACGCTCCAGCAGTTCGAGGATTTGAGCCTGGATGGTCACGTCGAGTGCCGTGGTGGGCTCGTCGGCAATCAACAGGTCCGGATTGCAGGACAGCGCCATGGCGATCATGACGCGCTGGCGCATCCCGCCGCTCAATTGATGCGGGTAGTCGTCGATGCGCTGTTCGGGAGCGGGAATGCCGACCATCTTCAGCATCTCGATGGCCCTTGCCCGGGCCTCCTGCTTTGAAACCTCCTGGTGCAGCAGTACGGCTTCCACAATCTGGTAGCCGCAGGTCAGAACCGGATTCAGGCTGGTCATGGGCTCCTGGAAGATCATGGCCACGTCGTCTCCGCGAATGGCGCACATGTCGTCTTCGGTCAGCTCCAGCAGATTTCGCTCCTTCAGCAGAATCTGCCCGGATTCGATTTTACCGGGAGGCTCGGGGACCAGGCGCATTACCGACAGGGCGCTCACGCTCTTGCCGCAACCACTCTCCCCTACCAGTCCCAGGGTTTCCCCGCGGTCCACCTCGAAGGTGACTCCGTCCACTGCACGGCCGACGCCTTCTTCCGTGTAGAAATAGGTCCTCAGGTCGCGAACCCGTAATAGAGGAGTTTCAGACATTCAACCCTGACTCCACTCCCGGCCTGCCGGCCGCCGCTTCTTGCGCGCCGGCGCTGGCGTTCCAGGTCCATTCGCGGTCGTCGTATTTCTCGGCCATCAGCTCTTCGGCACGCTGCCTTTCCGGAAAATTCAGAGTCTCGGGCTGCATCTCCACCTGCAAGTGGCGGCGGAAGCCCTCGGCCAGGCAGGCTGCCAGGGCGGAGGTGTCGACCTTTTGCGGGGTGCAGGCCTGGAGGTGAATGCTGCCCTCTTCCAACCTCCTTGTCCACTGCGCGCGAACGGGTCGAGCGGAGGTCGGCAGCAGCTCCACCAGCTTTCTGTGCTGCGCCCCGAGCAGCAGCGATCCATGCTGCAGGATCACACCCTGCATGCGGCGCTGGGCGCTGCCAATCAATTTACGGCCTTTGCAGGTTACTTCCCATCGCGAGATGCTGGAGAAACACGGCGCCGCCGCGGTCCGCGGCCGCAGGGCATTCCTTTTAGGCCCAGCCAATTCAAGGGTGGCGTCGACTCCGAAGAGTTGCAACCCGAGCGCCAGACATTCACCGACGATCCGGCAGGTGAGGTCGATGGTGCCTCCCAGCTTCGCATCGCCCTCCGGGCAGATCACGCTGTAGGTCAATTCTTCCCAGTGCAGCACTGCGCGGCCGCCTGTTGGACGCCGAACCACGTCGATTCCAGCCCTCCTGCACTTTTCAACATCAACTTCCCTGTGAAGAAGCTGATTATAGCCAAGGGAAACCGCAGGGGGATTCCAGCCGAACATGCGAAGGACCGGCATTCCTTCCCCGTCTCTCAGTCCTTCCGCCAGGGTTTCGTCCACCGCCATGTTGAAGGCGCCGCGCGCCTTTCCGGAATCGACGAAGCGCCATGCCCGCATCACAGTGTGCCCAGACGCTGGAGTGCATCCCTGGCTGCCATCTGTTGAGCTTCTTTTTTGCTGCGCCCCCTTCCCCAGCCCAGCTTTTCGGTATTCACGCTCACCTCGACGCTGAACACCTTGCGGTGGTCCGGCCCTTCCTCGGCGTGGACCATATACTTGGGATGTCCGCAGCCCGTGCTCTGGGTGTGCTCCAGCAATTTGCTCTTGAAGTTGATGTAGTCGTCGCGCCGGATCATTTCGTCAAAATCGTTCAACACGAAGCGCTCGACGAAGTTTCGTCCAGCTCCGATCCCGCCGTCAAGGTAGATTACCCCGATAAGGGCTTCAAAGGCATCGCAGAGGATGGAAGGCTGCTTCGCCCCACCGGCGCTGTGTTCCTCGGGACTCAGGAGGACATATCGACCCAGGTCGATGTTGCGCGCTTTCTGGGCGAGGATTGCGCGGCTTACGATCAGGGACTTCATCTGGGTCAGGTCCCCCTCGCGTTTGTCATTGAACCTGCGGAAGAGGAAATCGGCGACGACCAGGTCCAGGACGGCATCTCCCAGGTACTCGAGCCTTTCGTTTGATTCGATGCCGTGCCCATGCAGCGCGTAGACGTACGAGCGGTGCTTGAGGGCGGTGACCAGGAGCGAAAGATCGCCGAACCGGTAGTCTATCTTCTCTTCCAGTTCCCGCAGGGTGTCGGCAGACAATCCGTCCGGTATGGTCAGGCGGTAGCGGCGGCCAAGGAGAAACCTTGCCGAGATCCTCTGGGGTCCGTGGGGGCGGGCAAAAAGCCCGTGGGCCAGGCGACCGATGGGGCCGTATCCTCGCCGGTAGGGCGAGGGAAGGCGGCGCCGGGAAACCGCTTTGGCGGCTGCGCGAAGGCCGGGTGGGGGTATGAGACGGCTTCTGAGGGCTGCAAGCCAGCTCATTTCGTCTCAACCATCAAAACGCCCGAAGACCAGGGAGACATTGTGTCCGCCGAAGCCGAAGGAATTATTCATCGCATAGCGAACGTCGGCTTCCCGGGCGGAATTGGGGACGTAGTCGAGGTCACAGGCCGGGTCCGGATGTTCGTAGTTGATGGTGGGCGGCAGGACGCCGAGCTTGAGCGCGCCCAGGCACGCAATGGTCTCGACAGCTCCCGCGGCACCCAGCAGATGGCCTGTCATCGACTTGGTCGAACTAATGGCGAGTGAGTTGACGTCCGCGCCGAACGCGGTCTTGACCGCTGCGGTTTCTTCGCTGTCTCCCAGTGGCGTGGAGGTTCCATGCGCATTCAGATATCCGATGTCTCCAGGGGATACACTCGCGTCGCCGAGAGCCACTCTCATTGCCCGCGCCCCTCCTTCGCCCCCGGGAGCCATGGCAGTCTGGTGGTAGGCGTCCGCCGTGAATCCAAGCCCCAGGAACTCGCCCCAGATGCTGGCGCCGCGGCGGCGAGCCTGCTCCAGCTCTTCAAGCACCAGGCCGCCCCCTCCTTCGCCGATAACGAAGCCATTGCGCTCGGCGTCAAAAGGGCGGCTGGCGCGCTCGGGCTCGTCGTTGCGAGGGGACAGGGCCTGGGCGGAGGTAAACCCCGCCAGCGATATGGGCGAAATCGCTGCTTCGGAGCCGCCCGTGATCATGACGTCGGCCTCTCCGTACTGAATCTTGCGGGCGGCCTCGCCAATGGCGTGAGCCGCGGACGAACAGGCCGATACGGTGGTGTAGTTGGGTCCCTTGGCGCCGAATTTCATGGAGATCATGCCCGCCGACATGTCACTGATCATCATGGGCACGAAGAACGGACTTATTCGCCTGGGACCTCTTCGCATCAGGGTGGAATGCTGATTCTCCAGTGCATTGATCCCACCTATGCCGGAACCGAAGATGACACCGACCCGATCTGAATCGAGAGCGGCCATATCGAGCCCGGCGTCGGCGACGGCCTGGTCCGCGACATAGACTGCGTAATGGACGAAGGGATCGTTGCGCCGGACCTCCTTGCGGTCAAGCGCAACCGAAGGGTCGAAATTCTTGACCTCGCCGGCGATTTTTACGGCGTGGTCCGAGGTGTCGAAGTGGGTGATCAGACCGATGCCGGAGCGGCCGTTGAGGAGGTTGTTCCAGAAGGACTCGAAATCGTTGCCGTTGGGCGCCAGAACGCCCACCCCTGTGATTGCTACTCTTCGTCTAGACAAGGAATCGCTCCCCGATAAGCTCAGGCTTTGCTGTGCTCGTCCAGATATTTAATGGCGTCGGAAACGGTCACGATCTTCTCGGCGTCCTCGTCCGGAATGTCGATTCCGAATTCTTCCTCGAAGGCCATGACCAGCTCGACGGTGTCCAGGGAATCAGCCCCCAGATCATCGATGAACGAAGCCTCGGGAGTAACCTGATCCTGGCTTACACCCAGTTGTTCGACGACCAGATCGCTTACGCGCTCATCGATAGAAGACATTTTGAAACCTCCGTGAAAATTGAGTTTGGGTTGTAATTTTTTCGGCAACACAAGCAAGTATAAAAAAAAGATGGAGAAAGTCCAGCTACATGGCCATGCCGCCGTCGACCTGAATTACCTGCCCTGTAATGTATGCCCCGTGGTCCGAGGTCAAGAAGAGGACGGCCCGGGCGACATCGTCGGGCGTGCCGGGGCGTCCCAGTGGAATTTGCGCCAACATTTGATCCACCACTTGTGAGGGCAGGTCGGAGGTCATCCCGGTTTCGGAGATCAGGCCCGGAGCCACGACGTTTGCGGTGATGCTCCTGGAGGCCAATTCCCGCGCCAGAGTCTTGGTAAAGCCGATCAAGCCGGCCTTGGAGGCGGCGTAGTTGGCCTGTCCGGGATTGCCGCTGATGCCCACGACGGAAGAAATGTTGACAATGCGCCCGCCCCGGGCCTTGACCATGGGCCGGGCGGCAGCCTTGCAGCAGTTGAAGGTGCCTTTCAAATTGATGTCCATTACCCTGTCCCACTCTTCTTCCTTCATGCGCAGCAGCAGGTTGTCCCGGTTGATCCCGGCGTTGTTCACGAGGATGTCCAGACTCCCCAGGGTAGCCGTGATATCCTTGATAAGCTGGTCGACCTGGGCAGCATCGGCCACGTCGCTTTGCCGTGCGAGAAAATTCCCCCCCCCGGCCGATATTTCGTCCCCGACGGCTTGGGCCGCTTCCAGATTGCGAGAGCAAACGGCCACACTCGCGCCGGCCTCGGCAAGGCGAAGGGCGATGGCCCGGCCGATGCCGCGCGACCCTCCCGTTACCAGGGCTACCTTTCCAAGAAGTGGTTGCATAATTGTCCTCGTTGGCCTGATGGCGAATGGCCGGTGCAGGTGAAAGACATGGACGGAAGGCGGGCGGTCTCCTGGCTCCGGGAAGGATATCCACCGGGGTTTACCGGCGCGAAGCTTGGCCTGTTCCAATGTTGGCGGCCGCGGCGGCGAGGTCCGCAGCCGTGCCTGCCGAAATTACCCGCATGCGGCGTTCGATGCGCCGTACCAGCCCCTTCAACACGGCCCCCGGTCCCACCTCTGCGGCGCGCACCACGCCGTTGGCGTGCAGGGAGAGGATGGACTCGGTCCAGCGCACCGGTTGAGTAATCTGGGCGATCAGGTGCTTGCGCAGTTCCTCCGGATGGCCTACGGGGCGGGCGGCGACGTTGGTAACTACCGGGGAGCCGGGTGTTCTTATTTCCGCTTCCTGAAGGATCTCCCTCATCTCGCGGGCGGCCGGCTCCATCAGGGGTGAGTGAAATGCGCCGCTGACCTCCAGCTCCAAAGCCCGCTTGGCCCCGGCTTCCAGGGCCAATTCCCGTACCCGCTCAACGGCGGCTGTCTCCCCCGATACGGCCACCTGGCCAGGTGCATTGAAGTTGGCAGCAACCACGGTCCCCGCCTCCCCGGCCTGCTGGCAAAGCGCGCTGACCACCTCGTCGTCCAGGCCGATAATGGCGGCCATGGTTCCGGGGGAGTCCGCGCCGGCCTGCTGCATCAGTTGTCCGCGCCTCTTGACCAGTTCCAGCCCTTCCCTGTAGGCGAGGGAACCCGCGGCCACCAGGGCCGAGTATTCCCCCAGGCTGTGCCCTGCCACGAAGGCGGGCTCCAACCCATGGGCTTGAAGGAGCCGGCAGGCGGCCACGCTGTGCACGAAGACTGCCGGCTGGGTGATTGCTGTCTGTTGCAGGGCCTCCCTGGGTCCGGAGAAACACAGCTCGGTCAGCGCAGTTCCCATCACTTCGTCGGCCTCATCGAAAATGGCGCGGGCTGCCGCGGAATCTTCGTAGAGGTCCTTCCCCATGCCCACAAACTGCGAGGCCTGTCCCGGAAACAAAAAGGCAAAGTCGGTCATATCGCCCAGCGGAAGAGTGCGCTCCCCCATGTCAGCCCACCGCCGACCGCGGTCATCAGGAGGAGGTCTCCTACGTCCAGCCGTCCTTCCTCGTGAGCTTCGGACAAGGCGATGGGAATCGTGCCGGCGGTGGTGTTGCCGTAGCGGTCGATGTTGATCGCCACCTTTTCGGGAGGCAGGTTCATGCGCTCGGCGGTGGCGTTGATTATGCGCAAATTGGCCTGGTGGGGTATGAAGAGGCTCAGGTCTGCACTGGTCAGGCCGTTCCTTTCCAGCAGCTCCATGGACGATTCCGCCATCTTCAGCACGGCGAACTTGAAGACGGTGCGTCCCTCCTGCCGGATGTAGTGCAGGCGCTGGTCCACGGATTCGTGCGAGGCGGGGTGGAGGCTGCCCCCACCTTTCATGTGGAGGCACTCGACTCCCGAGCCGTCGGCGCGCAACTCGAAATCGAGCAGGCCCAGCCCATGGTCCTCCGAGCGCTCGAGCAGAACGCCGCCGCCGCCGTCTCCAAAGAGGATACAGGTTGACCTGTCCTCAAAGTCGGTGATGGCGCTCATCTTGTCGGCTCCTATGACCAGCACCTTGCGGTGTGCTCCGCTTTCTATGCACTGAGCTCCTGCGGCCAGGGCATAGACAAAACCCGAACAGGCGGCGGACAGATCGTAAGCCCATGCCCGGGTGGCCCCGATCTTGTCCTGCACGAGGCATGCCGTGGAGGGAAAGACCATGTCGGGAGTGATGGTCGCCACGATGATGAGGTCGATTTCCCCTGGATCCAGTTGCCGGCGCTCCAGGATCTTCCGCGCGACCTCGACGGCCATTGCCGATGTGGGCTGCCCCTGAAGGATACGCCGTTCGACGATTCCCGTGCGCTCGCGAATCCAGGCATCGGAGGTATCGATGATCTTTTCCAGGTCGGAGTTGGTCAGGACCTTTTCTGGCAGGCTGTGTTCGACAGCCGAGATGATGGCGTTGTATTTTTTCCCGCGCGCGGGCACTCAAATCCCTCTCGTCTGAATCGGCTTCATTGCTGTCAGCATCCCCGGGGAATCGGCGGGACAGCCGCGGCGGCATTCGCCACGCTCCCGGCCTCGCTCTGGAACCAGTGGATATTTCAGAAATCCGCGTGCCCCGGAGTGGATGTGCCCGAGCTAAACCTCCGCTTCGACGTACTCTCTTCCGCGATAGAACCCGCAACTGCTGCAGACTCGATGGGGCACGGCGGGTTGGCCGCAATGGGAGCAGGTGGTGGTGGCCGGCGCGGCCATTTTCCAGTGGGTTCGGCGCTTGTTCCGGCGCGTGCGCGAAATGCGCCTTTTAGGTACGGCAGGCATTTTGACTTTTTCCTTTCGGCAATGGGCCCACACCTCAGGAGGTGGAGGATCAGGAAAATTTAACCTTCTTGAGGGCCGCCCAGCGCGGGTCCTCGGCTTCGGCCTTGCAGTTGCATGCTTCTTGGTTCAAGTCCTGGCCGCATTGGGGACAGAGGCCCCTGCAGGTATCGCTGCAGAAGATTCTCAAGGGGAGTTCGAGAACGACCGCGTCGCAGATCTGGCTCTTCAGGTCGATCTCCCGGGTTCCCGGATCGTAGATCTCCATATCTTCGTCCGCGGCGACAGCCTCCAACTCTTCCTCGCTGGCCTGCCTGCGCTGAAACAGCATGCGCATGGGGGCCTCCAGAATCTGGTCTACCTCGGCCAGGCAGCGGCAGCACTCGGATTGGATCAGGCCGCTGATCTTGCCGCTGACTGTATAGGTATTGATGCTGCGGCTTACCTCGAGAGAGGCCCGGAGGGACCCGGGGAAGTTGAAATAGCTGTCTTCCAGCTCCAGGTCCGGAGGGGATATCTCCAGTTCGATCAGGGAGGTCCCTTCGTCCAATTCGTCGAGCACAAGGGTGGTGGAAGCAGCGTCGATCTTCCGTGCAGGCATCAGGAATCTCCGGCAAAGAGATAGGCGATCTCCCGAGCCGCATTCTCAACCGAATCGGAGGCATGGACCGCGTTGCACTGGACGTCCGTGCCAAAATCCCGTCGTATCGTGCCCGCGGCGGCCTTGCTGCTGTCCGTCTCACCAATGAATCGCCGCAGATGGGCTACGGCATTTTCGCGTTCCAGCACCATGGGGACCACTGGTCCGGAGATCATGAACTCGACAAGGTCGGCGAAAAACGGCCGTTCCTTGTGAACGGCGTAGAATCCTTCGGCCTGCTCCCTGGAAAGGTGCCTCATGTGCAAACGGCGCAGCACGAACCCCTCGGCCTCGACCCGGCGCAAAATCTCGCCCGTCGCGCTTCTGGCGACGGCGTCCGGCTTGATGATCATCAATGTGCGTTCCATATGGATGAACCCGGGCTGCAGGTGGCTACAGGTCTACACCGTTTTGGGAAACCGTCTATAATAAGGAATCATCTGCGCTGCGTCAACTATCCGGAATCTGGAAAATATATCATAAATAGGAGTAAAATATATAGTTAACCATTAAATTTCGCCTCTGGATCCAGTCTGGTTCCACCGCTCTCCATGGGGAACCTGAACTTGACAGGGCTTTGCGGCAGAGCTACATTCGCCGGCCATGGATCATCCTCTTCTGGAAAACCGGGGCAAAGCCATACGCGACCCTGTGTGGGGATACATCTACGTTCCGGAGCCCGTGCTATCCCTTGTAGACACTGAAGACTTCCAGCGCCTTCGCAACATCACCCAACTTGGTTTCGTCCACCTGGTATACCCCGGGGCGCGCCATTCGCGCTTTGAACATTCCCTGGGCGTCTACCACCTGGCTAAACAGTTCCTTGTCCGCCTGCTCAGATCCGAACCTCCCCTCGTGCTGGAAGACGAGGATATCCGCGTGTTCGTCGCCGCCACCTTGTTGCACGATATCGGACACTATCCGTTTTCGCACTCGCTGGAGGAGCTGACCTCCTATTTCGTCCACCACGAGGAGCGGGCGCGCCACCTCATCATGGACCCGAAGGGGAGCATATACCCGATCCTCGAAAGGGAGTTCGGGGTCGATCCCGTGCACGTCGCCAACGTCATCGACTACAGGAACAGAAACTGCACCATCCCACCCCGCGATATGCTGCTGGCCAACATTCTGAGCGGCACACTCGATCCCGACAAGATCGACTACCTGCTGCGCGACGCGCTATTCTGCGGGGTTCCCTTTGGCGAAAGCGTCAACCGCGACCGGCTTATCGCATCCATCAAGTTCGACCCCAGCCACATGCGTCTGGCTATCACCAGCAAAGGCGTGTCGGCGGTCGAAGCCCTGATTTTCGCCAATTACCTGACCTACCGCAACGTCTACTGGCACCACTCGGTGCGATCGGCGACGGCCATGTTCAAGCGCGCCGTCCAGGACATTCTGCTGCACCCGGACTGCGGCCTGCAAATTTCCGATTTCCACCGGGTTACCGAGAGCGAACTGCTCCTCATACTGCGCCAGGAGCAAGAGCGCCTCGGCCTCGAAGGGTCTGCCCAGCTGCTAAAAAGGATTACCCTCCTCAGACGTCTTCACAAAGTCGGAAGCTTTATCGCTCCTGGAGAGCGCAAACAAAACCTGGTGCATTATTTCTACGATCTCTACCGCAACCCTCACAAGCGGCGCGCCAAGGAGATCGAGTTGTGCCGGGAATTCGGCCGGCGCCTGGGACGCGACCTGAAAGGCCACGAGATCCTCATCGATATCCCCAGCTTCGACAAAAGCCCCGAGGTAGATCTAAAGGTTTTCTACGGGAAGGAGATGCCCGGCGACAAGGCGGACCCCCTGACCTTCGACGATCCGGAAGTCTCGCGGCTGCGCGATTCCCTTCTTCTCAACTTCGAAGATCAGGCCAAGATCTTCCGTATATTCTGCCTCGACGATCCCGCCCTTCGAGAACTGGTCAGAAGCCAGGTGAAACGCCATCTGAACTGAGGCGTCCCAGATTGAGAGCTTGAACCAGGGGCCGCATCGGCTCTTTCCCCGCCGATGCAATCCAGACCGGCTCCATGCCATTGTCAGCAGCAGAACCGACGCGGGCCGAAATCCGGTGAGCGACATTCTCCTCTGCAGCCTCGACCAACTGAAACAGCCGTTGAAGATCCACAGCCGCACCCTGGCCACCGATCTTTGGCTGCTTCCGCCTGGCTGTGACGGCCATGGTCTGGATGGGCCCGCCTACACCTGCGAGGAATGCAGGCTGCTCGACGCCCTTGGTCTTTCCGCTGCCGAGCTCAAGGCCATCCACCTCGCAAAAACCCTCTTTCAAGGCGACCTTCTGCCCTCCGAGGATCCGCGCAGCCTGCGCCGCCTCCACGAAATTTTGCTGGAAAAATTCCGCGAGGTGGAACGGCGGTTTAACGATCCTGCCAGTGGCACCGAAGTCTCCGAGCTGTTGCAGGTGTCCACAAATTTGAGCCTGGTCCTCGACCTGCTTGATCGAGTCGGGCGCACCCGGCGTGATACCACTGGGCAAGCACGGGGAAAGGAACGCCGAAATCCCGGCCGATCGAAGCCGGCAGGGGGCCCCGCCTGAAATCAGCGCCAGATCCGGGGTTTCCATGGCCGGTGCCTTCCTGCGGGTTTCCGCGTGAATCCGGCCGCCGCTGCATCCCGTTCCGCGTCTTCGCCCCCGCTCGCGGCACGCTCCAGGTACGACTCGTTCAAGAGTCTGGCGAGGCGGGTGCTGAGGCGCCCCGGTTCGTTGGCTTGAGCGGGAGCGCAGGCACCAGGCGGAATTCCGGCTTCCCGCCGGACCTGGAATTTCCGGCATGTATCACCGCGGACCCCGTTCGGGGTTGTGCTGCGCAGTCGCTTGCCATACTTTACATAATAACCCGATCCCGGCAAAACTCCTGGTACGACGCCTATCCATGAAGCAGCCCATCCTCGAGAACTTGAGCCTCAAACTGGAGGCATTGCCGGCAGCACCGGGCATCTACCTGATGAAGGATCGAAAGGAGCGCATAATCTACATCGGCAAAGCCAAGAGTCTGCGCCATCGCGTCCGCTCCTACTTTCAGGACTCAGGCGGCGACGGCCGCCTTCGATTCAAGGCTCTGGTGCGAAACATCGCCGATTTCGACTGCATCGTCACACAGAGCGAGCAGGAGGCCCTCATCCTCGAGGCCAATCAGATAAAAGCGCATAAGCCGAGGTACAACGTCCACTTAAAGGACGACAAGAAATATCCCTATATACGCATAACCAACGAACCTTTTCCCCGCATCTTCGCCACCCGTGACCTGGTCCAGGACGGCTCGCGCTACCTCGGTCCTTTCAGCAACGTCCGTGCCATGTACACCACCCTGGACATGATGCACAAGATCTTCCCCGTGCGCAGCTGCGACTACAAATTGCCCTCCGATAAAGTCAGGGTTTGCCTCGACTTTCACATCAATCGCTGCGAAGGTCCCTGCGAAGGGCTGGTCAGGGCCGCCGATTACTCCCGAAGCGTCGATTGCGCCGTCCGCCTGTTGCAGGGCAAAAACTCCGATATCCTGAGAGAACTGCGCAAGCGCATGGAGCAGACCGCGGCGGAACTTCGCTTTGAGAGAGCTGCCAAGCTGCGCGACCAGATCAGGGCCCTCGAATCCATGAGCGCCCGGCAGAAGGCCATGCTGGACCGGCCCATCGACCGCGACGTGATCGGCCTCGCCCGCAGCGACGACGATGCCTGCTGCAGCATCCTGGAGATTCGCGAAGGCCGCCTTCTGGGCAAGAAGCACCACTTTCTCAGCGGTGTCATGGAGTCTGCGGATGCCGAGATCGTCTCCGCCTTCGTTTGCCAGTTCTACCTGCGAACCGATTTTATTCCTGCCGAGATTCACTTGCCCTCCGCTCCGTCAGATTCCGCCGCCATCTCTGCCTGGCTGTCCTCGAAGATTCAGCGCAAGGTCGCCCTTTCAGTGCCTCGAAGGGGGGACAAGGCCAGGATGCTGGAAATGGCACGCAGCAACGCGGAGCACCTGCTCGAAGAACGCCGCCTGAGGCGCGAACTGCAGAAGGGCCGCGTCTCGCAATCCGTATCCGCACTGCAGCGCGACCTGCGCCTTGTCAATCCCCCGGACCGCATCGAGTGCATTGACATCTCCAACTTGCAAGGGGAGGATTCGGTGGGCTCACTGGTATGCTTTGTCGGCGGGCGCCCACGCCGAAGCGAGTACCGCCAGTTCAAGATCGCCGATCTCGAGGGCCCCGACGATTTCGCATCCATACACCAGGTGGTCCTGCGTCGCTTCAGAGGCCTGCGCGAACGGGGCGAGTCTTTCCCCGATCTTCTGGTGGTAGACGGCGGCAAGGGCCAGTTGTCGAGTGCCCTGCAAGCCCTTGGCGAACTCGGCCTCGAGGATCAGCCGGTGGTCGGATTGGCCAAACGGCTGGAAGAATTGTTCTTGCCCGGTCGCGCCGATCCCCTGTTGCTGCCCAGGACTTCCGCTTCCCTGCGACTGTTGCAGGCCCTTCGCGACGAAGCCCACCGTTTCGCTCTGAGGCACCACCGCAATCTGCGGGGCAAGCGCACCATGAGCTCAGCCCTGGACGACATTCCCGGAATCGGACCGGGCCGCCGCGCCGTCCTGCTGCAAACCTTCGGTTCCGTCCGGCGTCTCAAGGAGGCCGGGGTCGAGGAGATCGCCAGTGTGAAAGGTGTGGGTATGAAGCTCGCCGCCGAACTCAAGTCCCACCTCGAGGGCGCAGACGCGAGGAAAAATGTCAAATGATCCTGTAATCAGTGGTTCTACAGAGGTCTCCAGCCGCTTTGGAACCGTGCGTCTGAACTGGCGGGACGAGGAGTTGTACAGTGTTTGCCTCGGTCCCTTTGCGGAGGATCCGTGCCGCCCCATCCGGATCGGAGGACAGGCACCACCCGGCAAAAGGGCCCGGGATCTGGTGGCTCAAATCCTGTCCTACTTCCACGGCGAGCCGGTAGACTTCGAGTGCAGTCTACCCGAGAGGTCGGGGACCCGGTTCCAGCGCAAAATCTGGACGGCTCTGAAGGAGATTCCCTACGGCAAGGTCGAATCCTATGGAGGCCTTGCTCAGAGAATCGGCCTTCCGCCTGGCAACGCCCGCGCCCTGGGCAGTGCCTGTGGCCGCAATCCCCTTCCCATTCTCTTCCCCTGCCACCGCGTCGTGGCTTCTACCGGGAGCCTCACCGGCTACTCCGCCGGAACGGCCTGGAAAGAAGCCCTGCTGGAGCTGGAAGGGATCTCTGTCGAGCATGGCCGGGTTCAAATCTGAGGAAACGGTTCACCCGGCGCCGCTGCCGCCTGGACTCGGGAACCCGCTCGGCCTCTTCCTCACCGCCATGGAGAGGGAAAGAGGTCTCTCTTTTAATACTCTCGAGGCCTACCGCCGCGATTTGTCGCGCTACCTCCAGGGTCTGGCGCGGCAGGGGGTCCATGCTGCCGACGAGGTGCGGCCGCAGCACGTCGCCGGACTGCTCCACCATCTGCGCGAAGCCGGTCTCAGTCCCTCTACCCTCGCCCGCAACCTGACCTCCATCAAGCGCTTCCACAGCTACCTCCTGGTGAGGGGCATGTGCCGGGAGGATCCTGCGGCAAACCTCGACCCGCCCAAACTCGACCGCAAGCCCCCCGGTTTTCTCAGCGTCGGTGAAATAGATCAGCTCATGCAGGCGGTAGACAGCGCGGAGCCACTCGGGCTGCGCGACCGAGCCATTCTCGAGCTGCTCTACGCGACCGGGATGCGGGTTTCCGAGCTGATCGCCCTCGTCAGTTCCTCGCTGCTTCTCGACGACCGCCTGCTGTGCATCGAGGGCAAGAGCAGCGGCAAGCGTTTCTTGCCCATCGGGAGGAAGGCGGTCTTTTACACGCGGAGCTACACCCGGGATGTGCGGCCTCGGCTGGTTCGGCCCCACTCGGGCGAGATAGTCTTTCTCAATGCTCAGGGCGGTGGGCTTTCGCGCATGGGGATCTGGAAAATCATCCGCGGCGCAGCCTCCAGAGCGAGGATGGAAAAGGAGATCAGTCCGCACACACTGCGCCATTCCTTTGCCGCCCATATGCTCGAAGGCGGGGCCAATCTGCGCGAGGTGCAGGAGCTTCTCGGCCACGCGGACATATCCAGCACCCAGGTCTACGCCCGGCTCGACCACAAGGATCTCAAGGAAGTCCACCGCACCTACCATCCCCGTGGCTGAAAAACCATGATTCAAGGCACCGGCCAGGTGGTCGCCCGAAATGTCGGCAAGCGCTTTGCCAGCGGAGTCGAGGCCCTTCGTGGGATAGACCTGGAGGTGGGGGCGGGCGAGTTCGTCTCCATAGTAGGTCCTTCCGGCTGCGGCAAGTCTACCTTGCTGCGGTTGATCGCCGGGCTGACCCGGGCCACCTCGGGCAACCTGACCATCGCCGGGTTGCCGCCTCCAGCGGCGCGGCGCAGGCGCCAGGACCTGGCCTATGTCTTTCAGGATCCCACCTTGTTGCCCTGGCGCATGGTGGCGAAGAACGTCGCCCTTCCGCTCGAGCTCCGCGGCCACGGCCGGGCGGAAACAAGGTCCCTGGTCGAACGCGCCCTGGAAATGGTGGGCCTGGCCGATTTCGCCAGGGCCTATCCGCGGCAGTTGTCCGGTGGCATGCGCATGCGGGTCTCCATTGCCAGGGCCCTGGTGACCCGGCCCGGTCTGCTCCTGCTGGACGAGCCTTTCGGCGCCCTGGACGAAATCACCCGGCAGCGCCTCAACGAGGAAGTTCTCGACCTCTGGCAGAGAGACCGCTGGACCGGTGTATTCGTAACTCACAGCGTTCCCGAGGCCGTGTTCCTGAGCCGGCGGGTCCTGGTCATGAGTCCCCGTCCTGGACGCATCCTGTCCGCCGTTACCGTGCCCTTTGACTATCCCCGCGTTTCCGACCTGCGCACCGATTCGGCCTTCAACGCCGTCGTCGGGGAGGTATCGCACCACCTGCGCGAGGTGCGGCCCCAATGATTCGACTGATCTCCCGGGCGGCCCGGGTGCTCCTTCCGCCGCTGCTGCTGTTCGCCCTCGTCCTCGCAATGTGGCACATGGTGGTCGGGCTGTTCGACATCAAGCCCTTTCTCCTGCCGGGACCGTTGCAGGTGGCAGCAGCCATCAAGCTCCACTTCAGCTCCCTCATCGGTGCGGCGTGGCTCACGGCGTCGGCGGCCCTCGCCGGCTTTTCCCTGAGCCTGTCCGCAGGATTTCTGGCCGCCCTGGTCTTCTCCCAGTCGAAGATTATCGAGCGCAGCCTCTACCCCTATGCCATTTTTCTGCAGACGGTGCCGATCGTCGCCATTGCGCCCCTGGTCATCCTCTGGATCAGCCACGGGTTCTACGGTGTCGTGGCGGTATCTTTCATCATCTCCCTCTTTCCCATAATCGCCAACACCACCACGGGGCTGACGACGGTGGAGCCGAACCTCCTCGATCTCTTCGCCATGAACGACGCGGGCCGCTGGCAAATCCTGTTCAAATTGCGCGTGCCCCATGCTCTTCCCAACCTGCTCACGGGTGCCAAGGTCTCCAGCGGCCTTTCGGTTATCGGCGCCATCGTCGGCGAGTTCTTTGCCGGATACGGCACCGAGGATTTCGGCCTGGGCTACCTGATCATCCTGACCAATGGCCAGGCCAGGACCGACTACCTGTTCGCCTGCATCCTCTTCTGTACATTGCTCGGTCTGAGCATATTTACTGTTGTGGGCGTTTTGAGTAACTTTCTTCAGGATCGCTTGGGAGGGGGAAAGGAGTAATCTGAAATTATGCTCAAGAGCCTGATTTTTTGCCTGATCGGCC
Organism: Candidatus Latescibacterota bacterium; assembly: GCA_965208105.1. Lineage (GTDB taxonomy): Bacteria > Latescibacterota > UBA2968 > UBA8231 > UBA8231. Next base: position 2,572,616 of record OZ242318.1, on the reverse strand, counting down.
TTTTGGCAGCCTGCGGCGAAAACGGCCGGCAGGAGTCGACCTCGGGTCTTGCCCGGGTCCGGCTTGCCCTCAACTGGTTTCCTGAAGTGGAACACGGAGGGTTCTACGCCGCCTCGGTGCACGGATATTATCAGCAACGCGGATTGGCAGTGGAAATTCTCGGTGGGGGGCCGGATGCTCCGGTCATCCAGCGAGTTGCCACGGGGGCGGTGGAGTTTGGCGTCACCAACGCCGACGATGTCCTCAGCGCCCGCGCCCAGGAGGCGCCTGTGGTAGCCCTTATGGCGCCCTACCAGATCAATCCCCGTTGCATCATGGTGCACGCCGGCTCCGGCATCGAGAGCATCGAGGACATTGAGAACATGACCCTTGCCCTTTCTCAACGGCCGGCCTTCTCCCACTACCTGCGCAAGAAGTTCCCTTTGTCCGGGGTCACCATCGTTCCCTATCTCGGAAACGTCACCCAATTCCTCGCGGACCCGATGTTCGGCCAGCAGGGGTATATCTTCAGCGAGCCATTTGTGGCGCGCAGCAAAGGCGCGGACCCCAAGGCCCTGCTGGTGGCAGACACAGGCTTCAATCCATATGCCAGTGTGCTGATCGCCGACGAGGCCAGCGTCGCCGGGCGCGAGCAGGTGGTCTCCGCCATGGTCCTGGCATCGGTGCAAGGCTGGCAACACTACCTGCGCGAGCCGGAGGCAACAAACGAATACATCGGCGAGCTCAATCCCGAGATGAGCCTGGAAATCCTGGCATTCGGCGCCGCCGAGTCGGTGCCGCTGGTTCTCGACGAGGTGGCCCTCCGGGAGGGTCTCGGCCACATGTCCGAGCGGCGCTGGGAGGCTTTGCTGCAGCAGATGGTCGAAGCCGATATCATCACCGCCGATACCCTTGACGAGACCTCAGCGTTCACCACGCGGTTTCTTCCCTGAGCAGTTCCTCCATGGCTTTCCTGCAGGACATCACCCTGGGCAAGTACTTTCCCGGTGACTCGCCGCTGCACCGCCTGGACCCGAGAACCAAGTTCATCTCTGCCCTGGGGCTCATGGTCACTGTCTTCAGCGCCGAGGGATTCGCACCCCTGGGGTTCTTTTTCCTCTTTTTGGCCGTTGCCATCTCCTTGTCCGGACTTCCGGCCACTTTGGTCCTCAGGAATCTGCGCCCGTTCATCTGGCTCTTTCTCTTTACCTTCGTGCTGCATTCCGTCCTGACGCCGGGGAACGTCCTGTGGCGCCTGCCCTACTTTGACGCAGCCATCACTGCCGACGGCCTGTTGCGCGCCGCCTTCTATTGCCTGCGTCTGGCCGCCGCCATCATCACTGCTTCCCTCCTGACCTTGACGACCTCGCCCGCGGAACTGACCGAGGGCCTGGAGAAATTGTTCAGCCCTTTGCGCAGGATCGGGTTTCCCGCTCACGAGTTGGCCATGATGGCCACCATCGCCCTCCGGTTCGTACCCGTCCTGGTCGAAGAAGCCGAGCGTCTCTACAAGGCCCAACTGGCTCGAGGAGCGAGTTTCGGCGGCAATCCAATCCGCCGCGCCCAGACCCTGATTCCTCTTCTGGTCCCGCTTTTCATATCCGCTTTTGCCCGGGCAGACCGCCTTGCCCTGGCCATGGAGAGCCGGTGCTACCGCGGAGGCGTCGGCCGCACCAGTTTTCGGCCGCTGCGCTTTGCCGGCCGCGACCGGCGCGCCGCCCTCGCCGTGCTTTCCCTGGTTGCCGCCCTGTTATGCCTGCCTCGCCTGCTGCCCTAGAACATCGCAATATTCGCCTGCTGCTCGAATACGACGGCACCAACTTTGCGGGATGGCAGATTCAGCGGCGAGACCGCACCGTACAGGGAGAACTGGCAAAGGCCCTCGGGGTCTTTCTGCGCGAGCCCACATGTCCCATCGGCTCGGGCCGGACGGACGCAGGGGTCCATGCCGCGGGCCAGGTTGCTCATTTCCACACCAAATCAGAGGAGCCCGTGGAGCGCATTCTGGCCGCTCTCAACGGCCTGCTGCCCTCCGATATTGCGGTGCTCGAGGTGGAGGAGGCCGCCCGGGACTTCCACGCCCGCTACTGCGCCGCGAGCAAGCGCTATCGATACCGCATCAGTTGCAGCAAAGCCGCCCTGGATCGCAGCAGGGTCTGGACCATATACCGCCGCCTCGATTTCGACGCCGTCCAGCAGGCATCCCGGCTCCTTCCGGGGACCCACTCCTTTGAAGCCTTCTGCAAACAGGCTCCGCCTCCGGATAGTTTCCTCTGTCACATCACCCACTGCTCCTGGCAGCGCCGTGGCAGGGAGCTGGTTTTCGAAATTGAGGCCAACCGCTTTCTGCGCCACATGGTTCGCATCCTCGTAGGCACTCTGGTGGAAATCGGGGCCGGCCGACGTCCCCCCGGGTCCCTGTCCACCCTCCTGGACGGCGCCGACCGGGGCCAGGCCGGACCAACCGCGCCCCCCCAAGGCCTCTGCCTCCTCCGCGTTTCCTACCCATGAGGCCGGGCCGCCGGCAGCAGCCGGAACAGCTTGAATCCCATATTCATTAATATTAGTTTAGCGGTCATGACAGATTTTCTGAATCCGAAGACACGTCCGCTCATTCCCGTACTTTCCCTGAATCTGTTCCTGTGCAGCCTTGCGTGGAGCGACCCCATCACCACGTCGAGGCAAACCGCCGTTGTGCGGGCGGTCGAGGAGGTGCGGCCGGCCGTGGTGAGCGTCCACGTCACCCACCGGGAACAGGTGTTTTACCGTTCCCGGGATCCCTTCATGGACTTTTTTTTCCCTTACTATCGCGTCATACCTGGAGAGAGAAACCGCACCTCCGGGGGATCGGGGATCATCACCGAAGGGGGCTACATCCTCACCAACGGCCACGTAATCGGCAACTCCCGAAGTATCACCAAGATTGTGGTTTCTCTCTCGGACGGCCGCGCCTTTGCGGCCGAGTATATCGACCACGATACCTCCTTCGACCTGGCTATTCTCAAGGTGGAGGAGGACGATCTCCCGGTTGCGCCCCTGGGTAATTCAGACGATATTCTGGTGGGCGAATGGGCGATTGCCATCGGCAATCCATTCGATCTGGGCCCCACGGTCAGCATCGGCGTGGTCAGCGCCGTGGAGAGGGACTTTCAGGAGCCCAAGGGCAACTACTACTACCGCGACATGATCCAGACAGATGCGGCCATCAACCCGGGAAACAGCGGCGGCCCCCTGGTAAATGCCGCGGGGGAAGTCATCGGCATCAACAGTTTCATTTACACGGGCGGTGAATTCAGTGTAGGATCGATCGGGATCGGCTTCGCCATCCCAATAAACGCCGCCCGCAGCTTCCTGGAGGAAATTCGCCGGCACGGCCAGGTGCGGCGGCCCTGGACCGGCATCCTCAGCCTGCAGAATCTCACCCCGCTACTGGCCGAGTACCTTTCGCTTTCCTCCACGGAGGGGGCGCTGATAGTGAAGATCATTGTCGATGTCGACAGTCCCGCGTATCTGGCCGGGTTGGAGGAAGGCGATGTAATCGTAGCCATCGATGGAGAGAAGGTCCGCGGCGCCGACGAGGCAGTGCGATTGCTGCAACCCTTCCGGGTGGACGAGGAATGCACCCTGACCGTCGCCCGCAACGGCGGCCTGGAGAATATCATCTTGCGCTTTGGAGAACGTCCCCGGTCACGGCGGAGGTGGTAGTGAGGGTGGCGCGCGAGGGGCTTCCCTTCCTGGGAGGGGGGGCGGCACTGACCCTGCTGCTCTGGCTCGGAGCCGATCTCTTCCCCGTCCTTGTTTACGCCTCGGGGATCTGCGGATTTGCGAGTCTCCTGGTGCTCTTCTTCTTTCGCGACCCGGACCGCAGTACTCCGTCCGAGCCAGGAGTGGTTGTCGCCGCCGCCGACGGCAAGGTAGTTTGCATAGAAGATGCCGGGACCAATGATTACCTGGGCGGAGGGGCAGTGCAGGTCAGTATCTTTCTTTCGGTTTTCGACGTCCACGTGAATCGCATACCCATTTCCGGAGTCGTGGATTTCGTCAGGTGGCGCCCGGGCAGCTTTCTCCTCGCCTACAAGGCGGAGGCGTCCACCGAGAACGAGCAGAGTATTATCGGCATTCGCAGCGGCACCACCAGAATCGTCGTCAAGCAGATCGCGGGGATCTTGGCTCGCCGCATCGTATGCCGTTTGCAGGGCAAAGAAACAGTGAGGGCGGGAGAGAGATTCGGCCTGATCCGCTTCGGCTCCCGGGTTGACCTGATTTTACCGTCGGGTGCCGATCTCCGCGTCGCAGTGGGGGATCGGGTCAGGGCGGGCGAAACCATTATCGGAGCGATCGACAATGTATAAAATCGTGCTTCCAAACCTGTTTACGATAGGCAACCTGTTCTGCGGTTTCCTCGCCATCCGCTACGTCCTTCAGGACAATTTCATATCGGCTTCCTGGCTCATTCTCCTGGGAGCGGTGCTCGACAAGATGGATGGCAAGATCGCCCGCTTCGTCGGCAAGGATTCGAAGTTCGGAATCGAGTTCGACTCGCTCGTGGACGTTTGCACCTTTGGAGTGGTGCCGGCGCTGATGATCTACTACAGCCAGCTGCATTCTATCTGGGGCCTGGGCCTTGCATTCGCATATCTCCTTTGCGGCGCGGTGCGTCTTGCCCGGTTCAACACGCTCAGCCTGAACAACGAAGAAAGAGGACCCTTTTACATGGGTTTGCCCATTCCCATGGCGGCGGTTTGCCTCACTCAGTACGTGGCCTTCACCGAGCGCACCTGGGAAAGCGCCCACGCCGCGGCCATGGCCGCCCTTCTCGTGCTGCTTCTCTCCGCCTTGATGGTAAGTCGAATGCCCTACGATCCACTGCCCAATTTCCGCAACTCCGGGTTCTGGAATCGCTTCAAGCAGGTATATTTCATCGGATCGGTTTCATTGATAATTCATCCTTCTACCCAGCATCTCTTCTTCCCCATGGTGATGACATATATTCTTTCCGGCATCTACCGCTGGATCATCGGCTTCCACAGCGACGAGGTTACCCAGCATGCCTAGTTGGCAAAAGGGTGGATTCGGCAACGAAAACAAGGGGGTCGTGCACCTGATTATCATACTCTTCATCAGCATGATGGGGGCCAATGTCATCGGCGAGGCGCTGCGCGTCACCCTTCGCTACGTGGCCGGGGAAGACAGCATTGTCGAACGGGCGCTCCTGCCCTACTTCGATTACCACATCGGCCCCCACATGTTCGACCTCGTGGTCCTCTCCTTCTCCTTCGAGCTGCTGCTGAAATTCAACGTCATTACCTTGTTGGGCATTTTCGTCGGCTGGTACTATTTCAAATACTCCTATTGAAGCGGAGTTTCAAATTTGGAGGTTGAGCCATGTTCGGCATGGGTCACTGGGAAATACTCATAATCCTTCTGGTCATTCTGCTCATCTTCGGCGCCAAGCGCATCCCCGAAATGGCCCAGGGGCTGGGCAAGGGGATCAGGGAGTTCAGAAGCGCCATGCGAGACGTCCAGGAAGAAATCGATGTCAACGCCCCTTCCCCCGGCAAGCCCGACAAGAGAATCGAGCCCTCTGCGCCACCGCAATCGGCAGCGCAGGAACCTGCCGTCTCTGCGCCGCCCCAATCAGTAGCGCAGGAACCCGCCGGCTCTGGGACAGCGGATTCAGAATCGGCGGATAAAGAGGCGGGAACGTCCAGGAATCAATAGAGCTGCGCAGAAGTGTCCCTGAACGAGTTGACGGCTCACGAGCTGAGCGACAGGATGGCCGCAGGAGAAATCTCGTCTCGAGAGATCACCGCGGATGTCCTGGAGGCAATTGACAAGACCGACCCCACCATCAACGCCTTCATCAGCGTCGATCCCGAACAGGCCCTCGAACGGGCCGGCTCCATCGACCGGAAGCGGGCGGCCGGCGACCGGCTCGGACCACTGGCCGGCATTCCCATGGCCCTCAAGGATGTCCTCTGCGTCGAGGGCGGCCGCACCACCTGCGGCTCGCGCATTCTGGAAAACTTCGTCGCCCCCTATGATTCCACCGTGGTCGCCCGGCTGCGCCGGGCCGACTCGGTACTGGTCGGCAAGACCAACATGGACGAGTTCGCCATGGGCTCTTCCACCGAGAGCTCCTACTTCGGTCCCACTCGCAATCCCCGGGACCCGGAGCGCGTTCCCGGAGGGTCCAGCGGCGGGTCGGCCGCCGCGGTGGCCGCCCACGAGACCATCCTCGCGCTGGGGTCCGACACCGGGGGTTCGGTGCGCCAGCCCGCGGGCTACTGCGGCGTGGTCGGCCTCAAGCCTACCTACGGACGTGTTTCGCGTTATGGCCTGGTGGCCTATGCCTCTTCCCTGGACCAGATAGGCCCCCTGGCCAAGGACGTGGAGGATGCGGCCCTCCTTCTCGGCGCCATCGCCGGGCACGACCCGAAAGACTCCACCTCCGTGGATATTGCCGTGCCCGACTACCGGGCGGCGCTCGGGGGCGAAATCAAAGGACTCAGGGTGGGCATGGCCAGAGAGCACCTTGGCGCAGGGCTGGACGGGGAGATTCACCGGGCGGTGATGCACAGCGCCGAGCGGTTGCGGGAAGCGGGGGCCGAGTTGGTCGACGTTTCCCTTCCGGTTGCCGCCCATCCCGAGTACTGCATCGGCGCATACTACCTGATTGCCATGGGGGAGGCATCGGCCAACCTCACCCGCTACGACGGAATCAGGTACGGATACCGCTCCGGCGAGGCCCGCAACCTCCGGGAGCTATACTGCCAGAGCCGCAGCTCCGGCTTCGGCGCAGAGGTGAAACGGCGCATAATGCTGGGTACCTATGCCCTCAGCGCAGGCTACTACGACGCGTATTACCTCAAGGCCCAGAAGGTGCGGACCCTGATCAGGGAAGATTTCGACCGGGCTTTTTCCCGGTGCGACGTGCTGCTATCACCGGTTGCACCGACGGTGGCTTTTCGCCTCGGCGAAAATATGGATGACCCCTTGCAGATGTACCTCAACGATATTTATACCGTCTCGGTCAACCTGGCCGGCATACCGGGCATCGCCCTTCCCGTTGCCACCAACAGTGAGAACCTGCCCATTGCCGTGCAGCTGCTGGCTGGCCCCTTTCAGGAGGAACGCCTTCTGCGCGCCGCCCACGTCCTGGAGCAGTCGCTGCAATAACGCCTTCGATGGCCTATATTTGATCCCGGAGAGTGAAGCGGAGGATGCGGGCCTGCCATCCCGCCGGCCACCCCGGGGAAAATTCACCAACGCTGGAGTACCTCATGCTCAGGAATATCGTCTTCGCCGCGGCCTTGCTCCTCGCGAGCCTGCAACCGGTCTCCGCCATCAACGAAAACGCCGGGACCACGGGCTTCAATTCCCTCAAGATCGGCGTCGGGGCCCGGCCCACCGCTCTTGGAGGCGCTTTCGCCGCCGTCGCCGGCGACCTCGAATCCACCCACTGGAATCCGGCGGGCCTACTGGGTCTTCCAAGCAGGGCGGCCACAATCTCCATGACCCGGTACCTGGTCGATACCCAGGCAGGTTTCCTCAGCGTGGCATTCCCCGGTGAAGAGCGGGTCTGGGGTTTCAGTCTGAACTATTTTTCTGCGGGGGAAATGCGGCGCACCGACGAGGAAGGGGCGGACCTGGGCACTTTCAGCCCCGCGGACCTTGCCGCCTACGCCACCGTGGCTCAGCGCATGTGGAACGACAGGATCACCCTGGGACTCAACCTGAAGGCGGTTTACTCAAGAATCGGCGATTATTCTTCGGACGCCTATATGGTCGATATCGGGGTCCTCGCGCCAACACCCATCGGCGGGATGACGATGGGCGCTTCCCTGACCAACCTCGGGACGGTGCGCAGCGGATATTCCGGCGGTTCCAAGGACTCCCTTCCGGTCAATATCCGCCTCGGCTTGTCCCACCGTCCGGCGCATACCCCGCTTCCCATGATCGTCCTCGCCGATCTGAACGTGCCCAACGACAACGATCCCTACCTGGCCGCCGGGGTGGAGTTTCGCGTCGGCAGGGGCCTTTATCTGCGGCCGGGGTACAGCACCCGGCAGGTTGGCAGCGAGGGCAGCCAACCTCTGGGTCCGACTGGTGGAGCCGGCTTCCTGGTGCAGGGATACCGCCTGGACTATGCCTTCTCTTCTCTTCCGGAGCTGGGAGAGGTCCACCGCCTTGCCCTGAGCGGCAGCTTCTGAGGAAAAGCTGTTCCCTGGCCGGTTCAGCGGCCGCCCCCGGAAAGGCAGGCAAGGCGGCCGGGACCGCGCGCTGAACCTTCGCCGGGCGGAAGAGCGCCAGTCGCCGGCGAGCTGACCGGGGCGCCGCGGTCGAGGCGCACAGGAGGAGGTCGAGATGAAAGGTCCCACTCCGGGACAGCGCAGACAGTGGGAAGAGGACGGCTATCTCGTTTTCGAGAACGCCATCGGCGGCGGGTTGCTGCGCAGGCTGCAAGAGGCGGTCGACCACTGGTCGGCCAGGTGCAAGGAGGACTGGCTCGCGGCGGTGGCCAGGGGCGAGGTGGCTTCTTCCTTCTACGATATCCCCGATTCACTGGAGCGGGATGATCTGTTCTGGGAGATCGCCGACCACCCCGGCTACTACGGCTGCCTCAGGGCGTTCTGCGGCGGCGAGCCGATTTTTCAGGCGACCCAGGTGCGCATCGTCCCCCCCGCGCCGGTCAGTTACAGCGGTTGGCATCCCGATACCCCCCGCAATCGTCCCCTGCACGTGAAGGTCCAGGTCTACCTGAACGACCTGGCCGCAGGCGGCGGCGAGTTCGCCTACATCCCCGGCAGCCACCGCCCGGGTTCGGGGCCTTTTGGAATTCCCGCCCGCCAGGAGGACATGCCGGGCATGGTCCGCTTCACCGGCCGGGCGGGGACCGCGATCATGTTCAACTGCTACGGCTGGCACACCGCCCTGGACAACGACGGCTCGGTGCCGAGAAAGTCGATCATACTCACCTATCACCAGAGGACCGAGGCCGATAGGGTGGAGAGAAGCCCCTTCGAGTTTCTGCGCGAGCGCTGCGCCGGGGATGAACGGCGCCGGCTCTTCTGCCTGGAGGCCTGATGGCGCGAATCGACGCACACGTCCACGTTTTCGCCCGCGCCTCGGACAGGTTCCCCCGCCTCCCCGACAGCTACTGCCCGGCCGAGCGCCAGGAGCCGGTGGAAAAGCTGATCGCGGCCATGGATTCCCAGCGGATCGACGCGGCGGTCCTGGTGCAACTGGGAGGCAACGAGTTTGAGCACCACGCCTACCTGCTTCACTGCCTCGAGCGCCACGGACCTCGTTTCCTCGGCATTGCCGCCATTGCGCCGGACCACCCCGAGCCCGAAGCGCTGATGGACCGCCTGGCGCAGGCCCCGGGCCTGATCGGTTTCCGTCTCTTCGCGGTGGGCGGACCGCGGGACCCCTTTGCCCCCGTGGCGGCGGAGGAGCTGCAGACCTACCGCATCTGGAAGCACGCCGCCGCCAACGATCACGTTATCTGGCTCTATCCGCCGGCCGCCGAGGTGCACCTGGTCCCCCATCTGCTGGAGGCCTTCCCCGGGGTCCGGGTGGTGCTCAACCATCTGGGCGTGTGTCCGGGGGAAGGCCAAGCCTCCCGCGACGAGAAGGGCCGGCCCCGGATCGATACCCCGCATTACAGTCCGGCTTTCCACACCACCTACCGATTCTCCGGTTACGAGAATGTGGTGGTGAAGCTCTCCGGCCACTACGCTTTCAGCCGCGAGCCATTTCCCTACCGCGACCTCGCCCGCTGGCACGAGCGCCTGCTGGCCTGCTACGGCCCGCGGCGGCTGATGTGGGCCAGCGATTTTCCCTGGATATGCGAAGATCCCGGATACGGCCCCCTGACCACGGTGGTGCGGGAGCTGCTTCCCTCTCTGAGCGACGCCGAGCACGCGGAAATCATGGGAAATACGGCGCAGAGATTCCTCCGCTTTCCCGCCAGCTGAGGCCGCCCCTTGCTCTGCCCGGGTGCGGCCCAGGGAACAGCAGCAGGCCACCATCCTTCCACCGCCGTCACAGGCTCGTCTGTCCCCAGGGAGTCGGCATCGTCGGAGCGCGGCGATGCCTTTCGCGCCTCTGATCCCTGGGCCTTTCCTTGAACCACTCGACGAACCGGACGAGCTGGCGGACGGCCTCCTTGTAGGCTCGTTCCCCCTTTTCCACGCTCGCCAGCTCGGCGTCGCCGAGGACCCCCGTTTCGGAATAGCTGCTGGTCCAGGAGACCACCGTGCCCGGGCCCTGGGCGAAGAGGTCCATGTAGTGAAAGGGGCTGTCCTCGTCGTTGAACGAGATGGTGCCGCTTTCGATCAGGTCCTCGCGCACGTTCTCGCGGTCGAGGTAGAGATACATGGATGTTTCCAGCTCCCCGGCATGGGAGCAGCCGCCGGGGAACTTGCTCTCCCTCCATCCCGGCATGAAGTCCTTGTCGACGGTGAGCAGGTTCCACCACGCCATGAGGACGCACTCGGCGTCCGTTTCCAGGTTGGCGCGCCGCGCCGCCAGGTCCAGGTTGGGCATGTTGGATCCGTGTCCGTTGAGCAGGACGATTTTCTTGAAGCCGTGGTAGGCGAGGGATTTGGTGATGTCGAGGACGTGATGGATGAAATGCTCGAAGTCGTTGTTGATGGTGCCCGGAAAATCGACAACGTGCCCCGTATAGCCGAAATTGACCGTGGGCAAAACGAGACAGTTCGCCGGGGTTCGCGCCGCCGCGCCCAAAGCGACCTGGGTCGAGCACAGAACGTCGACGTCGAGGGGCAGGTGGGGTCCGTGCTGCTCCACCGCGCCGCAGGGAACGATGCAGACCTGGCCGTCGTCGATGGCGTCACAGATCTCGGGCCAGGTGAGTTTTTCGTAGCGGTATTCCTTGCTGGCTCTGGATGACATTGCTCAGCTCCTTTCCTCGAGGGCCGAAGGTGTCCCTCGCAAAGGTGATTGAAGGGTTTGGCGCGAAATAATTCCCGATAGTTGCTACGGACCCCGTTGGGGCCTGAAAGTCCGCAGCGGCCCGGGGAAGGCCCGGAGAAAACCTTGGCGACAGCAACAGAATAATGATTATTTCGATGCGGCGGAATTGTATGTATTTTGACTGTTGGAGGAGCGACATGACCGGGCCGGAGCCAACCATGAAGGTCAAGACCGTGAGCTACATGTCGGGAGGAGGCGTCCGGCTCGTGGAGGTCGAGACCGGACCGCCGGGCCCCGGCGAGGTTCAGGTCGAAGGCGCTGCCTGCGGCATCTGTTCATGGGACATCCAGACCTTCAAGGCCGGCGGCGATTCGGCCCATGCCGCACCGCCCGGCCACGAAGGTGTGGGCTACGTCGCCGGGCTGGGCCCGGGGGTGACCGGCTTCGAAGTGGGGCAGCGGGTCGCCGGCGGGGGTTTCGCGCGGTTGCGCAACCTGCCCGCCGACCGGGTCCACCGGATTCCCGAGTCCGACCTCGTGGACCCGCACTGGATCGTCGAGCCGGTGGCTTGCGCCGTCACCGGCATGGACCACTGCCGCCTGCGCGCCGGAGAGCGCCTGGCGCTGGTGGGGTGCGGTTTCATGGGGTTGTTGATGCTGCAGGGTCTGGCCGGGGCCGGGGCGGATCAGATCATCGCTCTGGACATGGACCACAGGCGTCTCGAACTCGCTCTGCAGATGGGGGCCACCGAAGCTCACAACGTCGCCGCTCAGGATTTCGGCGCCGTCAGGCGGGACCTGCGCGGCCGCGGCATCGACACCGTGGTCGACAGCAGCGGCTCCCAATCCGGCCTCGACTTGGCCACCGACATCGTCCGCCGCGCCGGACGCATCAACCTGTTCGGCTGGATCAAAGGCGACACCGCTGCATTCAACCCCAGCGTCTGGCACCTCAAGGGGCTGACCGTGGTCAACTCGTCTCCGGGAGCGCAGTTGCGCGACCCCTTTCCCCCGGCCATCCGCCTCCTCGAAAAGGGGGTGATCGAGCTCGAGCCGCTCGTGACTCACGTCGTGTCCCTCGACGATTACCCAGCCTTCCTGGCGGCGGTCGCCGCCGGCGCCGTGGACGGCTATATCAAGGGCGTGGTGCGGCTTGGCGCGGCGCGGTGAAGGGAAGGGTGGCGTCGAAGCCGCCGGCGCCGGGCAACGGGGCGCCGACCGCGACGCCGGATGGGTATCGCGGCTGGGGTTCCACCCACTCCTGGGGGAATGGTTCTACCAGCGCTACTCCGAACCCACGGAAGTTCAGCTCCAGGCCTGGGAGCGCATCTCCCGCGGCGAGCATGTCCTGGTCTCCGCGCCCACCGGCACCGGTAAGACCCTGGCCGCCTTCCTCTGGTATCTCAACCAGCTCATCGCCGGCAGACTGACCGTCGGCCGGACTTCCGTCCTCTACGTATCGCCCCTGAAGGCGCTGAACAACGATATCCGGCAGAATCTGCTGCAGCCCCTCGCCGAGCTAGGGGATCTCTTTTCCACCGCCGGGATCCCCTTTCCCCGGATCGAGGTCCTCACCCGCAGCGGTGATTCCACCGCGGCCGAGCGCCGCCGCATCGCCAGGCATCCCCCGGCCATCCTCATCACCACTCCCGAAAGTCTCAACCTGATGTTGACGGCGCGCAGCGGGAGGGATGTGCTTACCTCGCTGCGCTGTGTGGTGCTGGATGAGGTCCACTCCGTCGTGGGCAACAAGCGCGGGGTGCACTTGATGACGGCGGTGGAGCGCCTGGTGCGGCTCGCGGGAGAGTTTCAGCGCGTGGCCTTGTCGGCCACCATTCGTCCTATCGACGCGGTCGCCGGCTTCGTGGGAGGCTATGCTCTGTCCACCAGGGGAGACATGGCCGCATACCGGGGCCGGCCGGTGTCGGTAGTGCGATCCGCCGGGCGCAAGAAGTACGGGATCTCGGTGGAGGCCAGCTCGATGAAGGAGGCCGACCCCGTCGACCTCTGGGCCCCCGTGGTGGAGGAGTTGCGCCGCACCCTCGCCGCCCACCGGTCCACCCTCGTCTTCGTCAACGGCCGCCGCCTGTGCGAGTTCCTCACCAGCAGAATCAACGGGGAGGACAACCCGCCGCTGGCGTATGCGCATCACGGCTCGTTGTCCCGCGAAACCCGGCTCGAGGTGGAACAGAAACTCAAGGGGGGAGAACTGAGGGCGATCGTGGCAACCAGCTCCCTGGAGCTGGGGATCGATGTTGGAGCCGTAGACCACGTGGTCCTGGTGCAGGCCCCTCCGACGGTGGCCTCCGCCGTCCAGCGCCTGGGCCGCGCCGGACACCAGGTAGGGGTGGCGAGCGAGGGTACCTTCATGCCCACCCACGAGCGCGACCTTCTGGACCTCGCGGTCCTGAGCCGGGCTGTGCTGCGGCACGAGATCGAAGCCACCGAAAGTATTGCAGCGCCTCTGGATGTCCTCGCCCAGGTAATCGTTTCCATGGCCTGCGCGGAGACCTGGAACCTGGATGAGCTCTTCGCCGAGGTCCGCTGCAGCCATCCCTACCGCAACCTCGCCCGCAGGCAATTCGACGCCGTCGTGCAGATGCTGGCGGGACGCTTCGCCCGCACTCGAATACGGGAGCTGAAGCCCCGTCTTTCGGTTGACGGACTGGAGGGGACCGCCGCTTCAAACCGTGGGGCCGAGCAGGCGATCTACGCCGGCGGGGGGACCATACCGGACAGGGGGTACTTCCAGATGCGCCACGTCCGTTCCAATGCGCGGCTGGGAGAGCTGGACGAGGAATTCGTGTGGGAGAATCGCGAGGGGTCGCGGTTCTCCCTGGGAGCGCAGAGCTGGCGGGTGGAGCGCATCACCCCCAGCGACGTCTTCGTCTCGCCATCTCCCCATGCCGCCGCCGCGCCGTTCTGGAAGGCCGATGGGCAGGACCGCGGTTTCCACTTCGCTCAGGAGATAGGCAGGTTTCTCGAGATGGCCGGGGCGCGGCTGGAGGAGCCGGCCTTCGAGCAGCAGCTGCAGACGGACTACGCCCTCACCCCCGCCGCGGCCCTCCAGCTGTTGGAGTACCTGCGGTCGCAGGTGAGGATTTCCGGGGCGGAATTGCCCCACCGCCATCACCTGGTGGTGGAGCACATGGAGAGCGGGCCCCAGGGGGTGCCGGGAAACCAGATGGTGCTCCACACCCTGTGGGGCGGGCGGGTGAACCGTCCGTTTTCCCTTGCCCTGGAGGCGGCGTGGGAGGAGAGCTTCGGCCTGTCCCTGGAGTCCTACCCCACCAACGACGGGGTCTATCTCGTTCTTCCGGAGAGGGTGGAAGGGCACCAGGTAACGAACCTGGTTCACCGCGGCAACGTGGACCGTCTCATCAGGAACCAGATTGAATCTTCAGGATTCTTCGGCGCCCGCTTCCGCGAATGCGCCGGCCGCGCCCTCCTGCTGGGGCGGGGTCGTCCCGGTCAGCGCACCCCGCTGTGGATGAATCGGCTGCGGTCCAGGAAGCTCATGGATGCGGTGCTCGGTTACGAGGACTTTCCCATCCTCCTGGAAGCCTGGCGCACCTGTCTCCGCGACGAGTTCGAGATGGCCTCGCTCTATCGGCTGCTCGACGAAATCGCATCCGGAGAGATCCGCTGCACGGAGGTTGCCACCGCCACCGGCAGTCCCTTCGTCCGCGCCTCCGCCTGGCGCCAGGTGAACCAGTACATGTACATGGACGACAGCCCTCAGGGCAGGGTGCGTTCCAGCATCGGGTCGGACTGGCTGCAGGAGGTGGTGTTCACGGATCAGCTGCGCCCCCGTGTCGGGGCTGCGGCCGTGGCCGCCTTCGAAGCCAGGCTGCAGCGTCTGGCGCCGGGCTTCACCCCTGAAAACGGCCAGGCCCTCCTGGACTGGCTCAAGGAAAGGGTGGCGATCCCCCTGGTGGAATGGCGCAGCCTGCTGGAGGGCATGGAGCGCGACCACCAGCTGGTGGAGGAAGACCTGCTGGGGGAGGTCGGGAAGAAAGCCTGTCTGGTAGACCTTGCCACAGTCGAAGTGACCCTTGTATGCGCGGTGGAGGACGTGGCGCGCATTGCGGCGGCTTTCTTCCCCGGCGCCGAGCCGAGGGCCGCCTATCTGTCCGGCGCGCCGCTCCCCCTCCAGGCTGCCGGGGTGGGTGAGAATGGCGGCTCGGAGCTCCTGCACCAGTGGCTGCAATTCTACGGGCCCCGCCCCCTCGATTTCCCCCCGCGCTCCCTGGGCTTCTCGGAGCCCGGACTCGAGCGCCTGCTGCAGCCGCTGCAGGCCTCGCGCAAGGTGGTGGTGGGCGAGCTCCTGGATTCCGTCAGCGGGCAGTACCTGTGCGACGCCGAAAATCTCGAGCGCATCATCCGCAGCGGCGCCAGACGGCCCAGCCCGGAAGCATTGCCCCTGCGCTACCTGCAGTGGTTCCTGGCGCGCCAGGGGGGCCTGTTGAGCGGCACTGGCGACGAAGACGGTTTCGCCTTGCTGCTCGAACGCCTCGCCTGTCTGCCCGCGCCCGCATCGCTTTGGGAGCGCGACCTGTTCCCCGCCCGGTGTCCCGGTTACCGCCCGCAGTGGGTGGATGCGGCCATGGCAACCGAGGATTGGCACTGGATCGGCTGCGGCCGCGAGCGCATAGCCTTCTGCCTCGACCGGGACGCGGAGCTGATGACCCGTGAAGGGGAAGAACCCGGAAAGGACTGCCAATCCTTCGTGACTGACCTCTGGAGCGAGAGCGACGCCCGCTACAGCTTCGCGGCCCTGGCGCGGAAGTCCGGACTTTCAGAGGACCGGGTCCGGGAACTCGTCTGGGAGGCCGCCTGGCGCGGCGAGCTTTCCAACGACAGTTTCTTTTCCATCCGCAAGGGGATCGAGACCCGTTTCCGCGCGCCCGAGGCCGGCCCCGTCCGGCGCCGGGGCCGGCGTACCACAAGAGCTCCGGGGAACTGGTTCATGACCGGGGCGCAGCCGCGGCAGAGCGATTTCACCGCGCGCGAGGAGCGCAACAAGGAGCGCGTGCGGCTGTTGATCGGGCGCTACGGCATCCTCTTCCGCGAGCTGCTGCAGCGGGAAGCCGAGGCCTTCCGCTGGAGCGAGCTCTTCCGCACCCTGCGCCTGATGGAGCTTTCCGGTGAGCTGATTTCGGGCTACTTCTTCGAAGATATTCCAGGTCCCCAGTTCCTCGCCCCGGCCAGCCTGGACCTCCTTCAGGGGAGTTCCTGCCCCGACCAGGTCTACTGGATGAACGCCGCCGACCCCCTGTCGCTCGCCGGCGCGCCGCTGGAAGAGCTCAGAGGCTGGCTTCCTCCCAGGCGCTCCAGCTCCCACCTCGTGTTCTGCGGAGCGGAGCTGTTGCTTTCTTCCGAGCGCAATGGCGCCGTCAGCGTCATCGGGGTCGGGCCCGAAGATTCCCGCCTGCGCCAGGGGCTGGACCTGTTCCGGCATCTGCTGGGCCGGAGGGTCGATCCTCTGTCCAGAATCGAGATGGAGCGCATCAACGGGGAGCCCGCGAGCCGGAGCCCCTTCGCCCCTATCATGAAGGAGGAGTTCAACACCGTGACCGAGTGGGACAAACTGATCCTGCTGCGCTCGTGAAAAGTGGTGGAGGCAATTGTCAGCGCGAAAAAAATCACCTGGTGAAGCGGGCCGATCAGCCTTGGGAAGGTGTCCATGGTGAGGTTTCAGGGTCAGACCAGCCGCGCCCGGCTACTGCGTAGATACAAGCGTTTCCTCGCTGACGTGCGCGTGGAAAGCGGCGAAATCCAGACCGTACACTGCCCCAATTCCGGCTCCATGCTGGGGTGCGATGACCCGGGATCGGAAGTGCTGATTTCGGAGAGCCCGAACAAGAAGCGCAAACTGAGCCACACCTGGGAGCTGGTGCGGGTGGGGCGTTGGTGGGTGGGGGTCAACACGATGATGCCCAACCTCGTGGTCGAGGAAGCCGTGGCCAGGGGCCGGGTGGAGGAATTGGCAGGCTACCGCAGCGTCCGCCGGGAGGTGCTCTACGGCCGCAACAGCCGGATCGATCTGTGCCTGGAAGACCCCGAACGGTGTTACGTCGAGGTCAAGAACGTGACCCTTGCCCGCGGCGATGTTGCCCTGTTCCCCGATGCGGTGACCGCCCGGGGCGCGAAACACCTCGTCGAGCTCCGGTCGGTGGTCCGGGGAGGGCAGCGCGCGGTGATGTTCTTCTTGGTCAACCGGGGCGACTGCACCAGCATGGAAGCCGCCGCCGACATCGACCCCAACTACGCCGCCGAGCTGGCCAGGGCGGTCGCCGCGGGGGTAGAGGTGATCGCCTGCCGCGCCCGGGTGGGCGTGGGAGGAATAAGGGTGGAGGGAAGAATCCCGTTCAGACCGCCCTGACTGCAGCGGCCTCCACTTGACCGTCATCCCTGCCCCAATTATTGTTTTTCAGTCGACCGCAGTACTGCTGTCGACCTCCCCTGAATTTTCGACTCTCTTTGCAGGAAGGCGTTTCAATGCCCCTCGTGCAGGACATCCTTGTATTCTTCCAGACCACCCCGGCGCTCGACGCCCAGGTCGTCGCCTGGGCCCGCTACGAGGCCTCCAGAGGTGCCGGCATCGACGACCTGGTCGAGGAGAGTGAACCACCATACCAGGACGCCATGGCCGCCATGCGCGACGGCTGGCAGGTCATCCAGATGTCGGAGCTCAAGCACCGCTCGCCCGGGGAAGGATACGAGCTGGGTCCGCTGCCCTACCAGACCGTCCTGGCGAAATTCAACGAGCTGCAGAAAGAGGAGGAAGCCGGGCGATGAGCGAACATCTTCTGAGCTCGAAGCAGATGGCGCGGTTCGTCGCCTCCGGCTACCTGAAGTTCGAGGAGATGGTGCCGGTAGACCTGTGCCGGGCCTGCCTCGAGGAGATGCAGCACAATCGCGGATACCTCGCGGTGGGCACGCCTTTCGAGGAGACCTGGCCCAAGGGCACCGCTCTTGGTGATGCCTTCCGCCTGCCCCGGGTTCGGAGCCTCATCCACTCCCTGGTCGGCCCCGAGCCCCTCTACGACCACCACTTTCCGCACCTGACCCTGGCCGAGCAGACCAAGGGCCCCAACATGCACCAGGACTCGGTCATCGACTTTCGCGAGAACTACTTCGACATCCAGTTGTCGCTGTTTCCGGCGGACACCACGGACGAGATGGGCGGCACCTTCCTGGTTCCGGGGACCCAGTTCCGCAACGTGCGCACCGGGGAGATCGCCATCTATCACCACATGCGCGGCAAGATCTGGGCGACCTGTCCGGGAGGAACCATCTACGTGTGGAACACCCGGGTATGGCACGGGGCGCGAAGCAACTACACCGGCGAGGACCGCTTCATGTACAAGCTGCGGCTCAATCCGACCCGGCCCCAGATCCGCAACTTCGACACCGCGGACCTGGACGACCCGGAGATCGGGGGCATCCTGATGACCAACCACGGCTGGGAGGGCAACGAGCACCGCTACGAGGTCATGCAGCGGGTGCGGCTGTGGCGCTTCGTCTCCGGCCAGCCGGACTACGATATCGGCGAGCGCTTCCTGCGCCGCATCGAGTACCAGCCCGGCACCGCCAACGAAGGATGAACGCAATGATCTCCAGAGTGCTGCTCGCTGCCTTCCTCTCCTTTGTATTCAGCGTTCCGGCCTCCCGCGCCTGCGGCGGCTTCTTCTGCACCACCTTCCCCATGAACCAGGTGGCCGAGAACATTCTCTTCGTCCAGGGAGAGGGCACGGTTACCACCCACGTTCAGCTTCTTTACAGCGGCACGGCCTCGGACTTCGCCTGGATCCTGCCCCTGCCCTCGGTGCCGGAGCTGGCCGTCAGCCACAACCAGATTTTCACCAACCTGCAGTTCGCCACCCGGCCCGGCTTCCAACTGGACTTCGAGGAGCAGGACGACTGCGTCTTCCGGCCGATTATCCTCCGGTCTGATGTTGCCGTAACCGTAGAGTCAGCCGGCGTCGAGGTAGTAGCCCAGGAACAGATCGGCCCCTACGACACCGCGGTCATCACCTCCGAGGATCCCCAGGCCATCGTCGACTGGCTCGTCGACAACGAATACCAGCTCGGCGACCTGGGCGTTCCGCTGCTGGCCCCCTACGTCGAGGGAGGCTTCTACTTTCTGGCCCTCAAGCTCGCCGCCGACCGTGAAGTCGGCGACCTGCAGCCCATCGCCATGACCTACGCGGCAGAGACCCCGGGCATTCCCATCCGCCTTACCGCCGTGGCCACCGTGCCCGACCTGGGAGTCCTCGCCTGGATTCTCGCAGAGCAGCGCGCCATCCCCGAGAACTACCTTCACGTGCAGATCAACGAGGCCCTCATCGACTGGTTCAGCGGCGGCTTCAACTATCCGGAGGTAGTCACCGCCGCCGCCAACGAGGCCGGCGGCCAGGCCTTCGTCACCGACTATGCCGGCCCCAGCAGCATCGTCAAGGACTTTTTCTTCTGGAGGTTCGATCTGGAGCAACTGCGTCGGCAGGCGCATCCGGCCGACTTCCTCGACGCCGCCCTGGGCCAGGGCTTTCCGCGCGATGCCCAGATGCAGACCCTGGTCCGCCGCCACATCCCGATGCCGGCCGCGGTGCTGGAGGAGGGGGTGCTCGAAGTTGTGTTCGGCGGAGACCGCCAGGCCTATGACCAGGCGCGGAATGAAGGCCGGCTCCAGGACCTGGCCGAGCGCTCCTTCTACAACAATATGCGCGCCTACGACCGCTGGACCGCCGACCTCGCCTTCAATCCCGGAGCCTTCGCCGCCGACCTGGATGACATCGTCGTCGAGCCGCTGGAAGAGGTGGAGCAGCTCTTTGCCGAGAAGCCCTATCTCACCCGGCTCTACACCACCCTCTCGGCCGACGAGATGACCGTCGACCCCATGTTCGCCTACAACCCCGACCTGCCCCAGGTCGGCAACATCCGCTTCGCCGGCGCCCGCTGGGACTGCGGCGGCTCGCAGGACACCCCGCTGGAGCAATGGGAGCTGATTGTCACCCTGTCGGACGGCCGCGAAGTCCGCTCCCGCCCCTTTGCCGACGGCGATCGCCCCTTCCCGCTGCCGGCCGGCCAACCCGCCGCTGCCGCCATCGAACGGCTCCACACCTCCGGACCCCCCGAGACCATCCGCCGCCTCACCGAGGTGGAAACCGCCGGCACCGCGGCAGCCGTCCCGGAGAACTGGGCGCTGTCGCAGAACTTTCCCAACCCCTTCAACCAGGGCACGGTCCTGTCCTTCGTCGCCCCGCGCTCCGCCCACGCCGCCCTCCACGTCTACAACCTGCAGGGACAGAGGGTCCGCACTCTCGTCGACGGACTGGTGGCCTCGGGGCGCCGCAATGTGGTCTGGGATGGCCGCGACCAGGGCGGCCATGTGGTCGCCAGCGGGGTCTATCTCTACCGCCTGGAGGCCGGAGCCCTGGCGCTGACGCGCAAGATGGTATTCCTGCGCTGACCGGAGCAAAGGATGAAGGTTCAGGCAGTTTCAGGGTCGGCGGATAACCGGGGAAAACGGAATCCTCAGAGCTCATCCCGTAAACCTGGAAGATTTGTTCGATGAATCAGCAGCACCCTTTGCTCACCCAGGAGGAGATCTCCTTTTTCAGGACCTTCGGTTACCTCCTCTTCCCCCGGTTGATGGCGGACCGCATCGAGGCGATCCAGCAAGCCTTTGAAAGGGTCTGGGTGGAGCACGGTGGCGGCCACGACGGCAAGCCCCACGAAGGGGCGGCGCATTCGTGTCTGGTACCCTTCATCGACCAGAGCGAGGAGCTGTCCTCCCTGCTGGACGACCCGCGAATCCTGGGGATTGCCAGGGCCCTGCTGGGCGACGATTTCAACTATATGGGAAGCGACGGCAACTTCTACGTCGGAGATACGCACTGGCACTCCGATGGCAGGCATGAACCGGAAGACCCGATGCACGTCAAGATCGCCTTCTATCTCGATCCGCTCACGCGCCATACCGGCGCCCTGCGGCTGATTCCCGGAAGCCATCTCATCGGCGACAGCTACGCGGACTCGCTGAGCGCGCATGTTAGGGAAAGCGAGACCAAGTGGGACACGAGCGGCGAAGACGTGCCGGCGGTGGTTCTCGAGACCACGCCCGGCGACCTGGTGGTGTTCAACCACAATGCCAAGCACGCGGCCTTCGGCGGCGGCAGGAGGCGGCGGATGTTCACCATGAACCTCTGCCAGCGTTATCCCGAAGAAAAGCTGGACGCCCTCCGGGACTACATCGGCGGAGCGGCTCGCTTCTGGACAGAGCGCAAATACGGCGAGATAATGGTGCGCACCGCGACGGCCGAACGGCGGATACACCTGGAACAGGTGATGGCCAACGATTCCCATCTCGCCGAACTCGTGCGCCGGGCGAAGGAGAAGATGAGCGAGCCCGCGCGCGGGTAGTTGCGCTGTTGGTGTTCGAGGTGGGGCGAATCACTCCCGCGCGAGAGGCTATAGTGCAAATCAAATGAAAGTGAGCATTATATGTTGACCGCATATATCCAAGCGGCTATGAAGCACGCGAGATACGAGATCCTCGAAGATCAATCGTTCTATGGAGAAATCGCAGGATTTCAAGGCGTGTATGCAAATGCGGATACATTGGAAAAGTGCAGGGAAGAATTGCAATCCGTGCTTGAGGGCTGGATCATCCTCGGATTGAGAATGGACCACCGGCTTCCGGAGGTGGATGGGTTGCGCCTGGATCGCGTATCGGAGCCTGTGTGATGCCCAAATTTGGGCCGATCAGTCGCCGCGACCTAATTCGATACTTGAAGCAATTGGGATTTGAAGGCCCGTATCCTGGGGCAATCATCACTATATGATCCGAGAAACAATACGTCTGGTCTTGCCCAACCCACATCGTGGTGACGTTGGGCGTGGTCTTTTGAACAAGATTTTGCAGCAGGCCGAGGTCAGTCGGTCAGATTGGGAAAAGTTGTAGCTGGGATTTACTTGATTTATCCCCCGAAGTTTTGACCTAATTCCCGGTGGTGCTTGAATTGTCCAGTTCGGTTTATTCTCCGCGTGGTGGGTCGCTGGTATCGACGTCAGGCGCAGGCCATGGGTCATGACCGCGCACGTTGGGGCTCGGTAACCTTCGTCCAAAGATTCGGTTCCTCGTTGAACCTCAATCCCCACGTACACGTGCTCATGCTCGACGGGGTCTACGCCGATGGGGATGAAGCTCCGGTTTTCGTAGCGGCCCCGCCGTTGTCGGACCAAGCGGTGCGGCAGATCGTGGAGACGAGTGCGCGCCGCATCATCCGCCTGTGTAGCCGACACGGCCTGCTCGACGACACTCAAGCCGATCCGCTCGCCGCCGAGGAGCCCGTGCTGGCGGCTCTGGTCCCCCCGCCCCGGCTCCATCTCCTGCGCTACCACGGGGTCCTGGCCCCCCGTGCCCGCGACCGCGGCCGCATCGTGCCGGCCAAGCCGGTTGCCGAGCCGGCGGCGGACGGCGATACGAGCGCTCCGCCCTGCACCCACCGCCTGGGGTGGGCGGCCCTGCTGGCGCGGGTGTTTTCCTCCGACCTCAGCGCATGCGCGACCTGTGGCGGGCGCCTGAGGATCGTCGCCGCCCTGACCGATCCGGCCTCGATCCGGACCTATCTGGAGGGGGTAGGGCTGCCGGCGGTGCCTCCGCCGAGGGCCCCGCCGCAGCCGCAGTTCGAGTTCGCCGCCTGATCTCATCCGCGATTCGCTCCCTGCGCCGAGAGCCGTAGGGAGAAGTGCGTCCTGAAGGGCCTCATCCCTCCCGTCGCCAACGCAGCCAGTAAACTGCAGCCTCGTTGATATCAAAGAGATTCATCTCCGACAGTACGCCGTAGGTGCCATAATAGCGGACTTCAGCGGGGGTTAAACTACGAAAACGCTCATGGAGATGTCGCCTGCCGCGTTCAAGCCTATCTGGATCGTACCCTCTGACAGCAGCTTGGGCTTTGGTCGATTCAGGTATATCCGCAAATACGGCATTGCCGTGATGCCATACCAGTTCATAAGCGGACTCTGTCCAACCATCCATGATACCACCATCGACTTGTGGGAAGCTGCCGAATGTCTCATCCCAAACTGCTGCCATAGCAACTGCACCGTAGGGATCTTCCTTTAGTGGAAGTGATTTCGCACCCGTTGCCCCGCTGCCGGGGGCAAAAATGAAAATCTCCCAACCGCGTGACTTGGCGTTATCAAGCATCGCATGGAGCATTCTCTCTTTGGCGGAATCGGTTTCTGTGTCTCGGACATTCGGTTCTAACCCGCGATTGCGATAGGCTTGCGGGTTGGAAGGGAAAGCGGGAATAGTAAATTGACCCTGCGTATCCGCAAAAAGTGTGCGACCAAAAACAAAGCCTTTGATTCCACCGGCTTCCCAAGCATCAAAGATCCGTTCGTAATCGTCCATCACCGGCTCAAGGGGTTGACCGATGCGTATCCACGCTTGCAGTGCCATGTTATGAACTCCTTTTTTGTCGAAATATTGCTTGATAGACCTTCTTTGCTAAGGATTCTACCTTACCCTTACCCATGAGGCATGATGTAGCGCCTTCGATGATAGGCAATGCGGAAGCCTTGTCGCTGGTATATCTGCTCGGCGTTGCTGCCCGTTGTCGTCTCCAGCGTCGTCCAGCGGTTGCCCATCGCCTGTGAATCCGCAACCGCTCGTGCAACCATGGCAGAGGCAATCCCTTTGCGGCGATGTTCTGGTAGTGTTGCGACATGATCAACGTAGCCCATACCGAATTGTGAGTAGACCAGCGTTGTGCCCGCCGCCGCACCGTCCACACGCGCTAGATAGCGGCGCACTTCGGGCACGATCAGCACATCGCGTCCGACCTCTCCCATCGTTTGGTCATGACCGAATCCACGACACATGACCTCCGCCCAAAGGTCATATTCCGCATCGGGTGAGACATCGATTTCTGCGACAGTTTGGACAGGGGGCGGTGTCGTGGGCGGATCATAGACCATCGCCGATGCCAACATACCCTCTGTGAAACCGCGCCTCTCCAACCGCTCGCCAAGATCAGTGGGACGGTCTAGCGGCGAAAGGGTGAACATGCAATCGTATTTTTGCTCTTGAAACAGGCGAATCGCATCGTCAATCATCCTGTCTACTTGGGCGTCGTCCACGCTCACCTGCACAATGCGATGAAAGAAGTCCATCGCTGCGCGGTCATGGCTGAAAGCCAATGCGCCATTGAGGTCGTGATTGTCGCACCACGCAGCGCGCAGGGCAACCCAGAGTTTTTCAAAGGTGGTCATCAATTCGTCGGGCATAGTTGCCTCCTATTCAACTTTTACCTTATAGGGAACGCAGATCTGCGTTTTCTACGTTTACCTAGGTTTTGTTGATAAAGTAGTATTTTGGGCAACCACAAGGGTTGCCCCTACATTAGGTCAATTCCCGTAGGGGTTGGGTTGCCCAACCTGTTCCGCAAGGCGAGAATCCTCAATGAAATCGAGATTGGGCGAGGAAACCTCGCCCCTACGATTGGATACTTATTGGCGAATTATGGGCACGTGTTACATAAATATCAACACGCCCTAGCACTTCCTTATAGAGGAACAACCCCAGCGTACTTAACCCCGGTCAGATATGCAATCTCCCGCTTCCACGTTGTGAGATCACCAATGCAAAATTGATTCAGGTGGGTATGCCCACAGGCACGCGCCATTACCTGCATCAATTCAACCGCTGCTCCGAGGAATCGGTCGAGCCGCCGGGCGGCTTGATGAACAATGAGCCGGGCACGGAGATACTCTTTTTGCGTGGCAATTCCGACCGGGCAACTGTTCGTATGGCAGGCACGCATACCCACGCAGCCAATTGCTTGCAGCGCTGAGTTCGCAATGGCAACACCATCTGCGCCAAGCGCGAGTGCCTTAGCAAAGTCCGCTGGCAATCTTAATCCGCCCGTCGCGATCAGGGTTATATCACCATTGCCTGTTTCATCAAGGTACTTCCTCGCTCGTGCAATCGCTGGCATCGTTGGGACCGAAATGTTATCACGAAAGATGAGCGGTGCTGCACCGGTGGCGCCGCCCCGACCGTCAAGAATGATATAATCCGCCCCAATTTGGATTGCGGCTTCGATATCCTCCTCAATATGTTGCGCAGATAACTTAAAGCCAATCGGGATGCCATCGGTTTCCTTGCGGACTTCTTCGGCAAAGTTTTTGAAGTCGTCCAAGGTGTGCCAGTCTGGGAAGCGTGCAGGAGAAATCGCCGGCTGCCCTGCAACGAGACCACGAACCTCAGCAATCTTTTCTTGCACCTTTGCACCGGGAAGGTGGCCGCCGGTGCCTGTCTTCGCACCCTGCCCACCCTTGAAGTGGAACGCCTGAACCAGATGCAGCTTATCCCACGAATAGCCGAAGCATGCAGAGGCGAGTTCATAAAAGTAACGACTGTTCTCCGCCTGCTCTTCGGGTAACATGCCCCCTTCGCCGGAGCAGATGCCAGTGCCCGCGCTACCACGGGGTCCTGGCCCCCCGTGCCCGCGACCGCGGCCGCATCGTGCCGGCCAAGCCGGTTGCCGAGCCGGCGGCGGACGGCGATACGAGCGCTCCGTCCTGCACCCATCGCCTGGGGTGGGCGGCCCTGCTGGCGCGGGTGTTTTCCTCCGACCTCAGCGCAGGCGCGACCTGTGGCGGGCGCCTGAGGATCGTCGCCGCCCTGACCGATCCGGACCTATCTGGAGGGGGTAGGGCTGCCGCCGAGGCCCCCGCCGCAGCCGCAGTTCGAGTTCGCCGCCTGATCTCATCCGCGATTCGCTCCCTGCGCCGAGAGCCGTAGGGAGAAGTGCGTCCTGAAGGGCCTCATCGAGTACGGGATTGGACCCGCTACGGGCCCACAGGCTATCCAACCCTACTGCGAGCCCTGTAAAACGATCTGCAAACGATCATCAGCAAGCTTACCCTGTGCCCCTTGGGTGTGTTCGGCGCATTGACAAGAGGGCCAAAAAGGTGCCTCATTTTACCTATACTTCGAAACGCTGGGAACTTCGCATGGAAGCACCTATGACCGAAGAACATGTCGAAATGTCTTATAGCTACATTGCACCTGCAAGGCGCGCCGACGGCCAGGAAGTAATTCTCAAAATTAACTCGCCCGTTCAAAGATTGGAGAATGAACAAAATGAATGCCATGCGCTGCAACTTTGTGATGGAAATAGCGCCGTTCAATTACTCGACTACGATGAAGAATCGGGCACGCTCATGCTCGAACGTGCCCGTCCTGGTCTGCCACTGGGCCTGTACCTCGATGACGAAGAAAATACGCGAATTGCTAGTCGCATGATGAAAGCATTCTGGCAACCGGTACCACCAGAACACAACTTTCGACCCGCGGCTTATGAGATAGAAGGTTTTACCAGATTACGCGAAAAATGTGGTGGCACGACCGGTCCACTCCCTGAAAAATGCGTCGTTCGAGCAGAAATGCTCTATGCGGAAGTATTGGACAGCCTGCTTTAGGAATCCATTCAAGATGAGGATTTGCCAGCACCGCTCCGCCTCGACGCGTTTCCCGAGTCGCCGGATTGGCTGAAGTCCAGGCACATGGATGAGATGATATCCTCACATCAATGGGAGTTTTACCTGGAGCACGGCTACCTGATCGTGGAATGCTGGCTGACAGAAGGACGGCTGGAAGCACTGCGAGAGGAGCTGGAGAACAGGTACGTCTTTGAGGGTGACCTGGCGGGCTCGGAAGGATCAAGTCAGCCTGGTGTTCGGCGATTGTGCAACCTCATTGGCAAGGGTGATTCGCTGGCGGAATTGGCCACCGATCCACTCGCGCTGGAATCCGCCCAAGTAGAGATTGGGAGCGATGTGCGTTGGCAAGCGATGAATTTCCACGATCCCATACCGGGCGATCCCCGTCCTCATCAGGCCATTCATGCCGATCGATCGTTTTTCCCCAATTGCACGGGCTATCTGAATGTCGTCTGGGCCATCGATGAGATGACGAAGGAAAACGGAGCAACTCGTCTCGTTCCTGGCTCGCACAAAGGCCCCTGGCCGCGAGACGTGGTCTCAGATCCCAAGGCGGATATTCCTGGAGAGATATATGCCACCTGTCCCGCGGGATCCGCGATCATACTGCATGGAGACGTCTGGCACGGTGGACGGGCGAACTTTTCTTCGTCGCCCAGACGGGCGATTCACCTCGGGTTCAGCTGCCCGAATACGCGGCCGCAGTATGAAATCGCAGGCTCCCTGGGTGAGGACATCCGGGAGCGCCTGGGAGATCATTGTCGACTAGTACCTGACCAGTTGGAGTCATTCGACCGTTAGGAACATTGCCCGTTTGCGCACCCGCCGGCTGGCCGCGTCTTCGGCTGGCGCCGGCACGACCCAGACAACAGACAACGTCCCTTCTTCGGTCCATGCCATAGGGGGCATCACGCAGAGGAGCCAATCCAATGAAAACCGGATCCATGATAGAACCCGCCTCCACCCCGGCAGCCGGCATCGTCGACATCGGCAAGCGCAAGCAGCATTTCCTCGACGACCTGCTCATCGACGAAGCCAGCCGCATCTCCCACTACATGTTCCGGCCCAACAAGCACGCCGGCAATCCCATCATGGTGGCAGACCGGCCCTGGGAGGAGGGCAGAGGCCGCGGCAAGACTGGAGATGTGCAGCTCGTAGGTCAGACGGTCCTCTACGACGAAGAAGAGAACCTCTTCAAGATGTGGTACCTGCCATCCGCCCTCCCCGATGGCCGCCGGCCCTGGTGCTACGCCACGTCGACCGACGGCTTCTACTGGCAAAAGCCCGATCTGGGGTTGATCGAGTTCGAAGACTCGAGGCAGAACAATATCGTCGACATGCTCCGCCGGGGCGGCGACGCGGGTGAACCCAACTACTACAACGTCTTCAAGGATCCCCGCGATCCGGACCCGCAGCGCCGCTACAAGGCGCAGGGCGAGATGCACGGTCCGGGCGGCCATCAGCCCCCCGGCGGTATGGTGAACGCCTATTCCCCCGACGGCCTGCACTGGACTTACAACAACCAGGCGGTGGTGCAGTACCCCACCGACGTGGCCGACGCCTCCACCGTGCTGGGCTGGGATCCGAAGAAGCAGAAGTATGTCGGCTACTTCCGCCCCGGCCACCCACTCACCCACGAGATCGACGGCAGCGGCCACCATCGCCACATCCGCACCGTGGGCTACGCCGAGAGCGACGACTTCGAGCACTGGACGCCGACGCGGATCATGCTGGCGCCTGACGACGGCGACCGGGTCGATCACCAGTACCAGTACTTCACGGCCGGGTTCTGCGGCGAGTTCTACGTCGGCTTCCTGATGATCCACAAGACCCACGACCAGGTGTGGGACGTGTTCCTGATGAGCAGCCGCGACGGCTTCCACTGGAACTGGGTCGACCGCCACGTGCCCTTCCTCGGGCGCGGCGAGATCGGCACCTACGACGCGGGATACCTGCTGCCGTCGGGACCGATCGTGCAGGACGGCCAGATCTGGATCTACTACACCGGATACAGCGGCGCCCATGCCGAAAACCCGACGCGGCTCAGCGATACCTGCGAGACGAACATCGCCCTGGCCACCCTGCCCGAGGACCGCTGGGCCGGCCTGCTGGCCGGACCGAAGCAGGCGCGGATCACCACCCATCCCTTGACCTTCGAGGGTTCGAAGCTGCTCATCGATGTGGATGCGGCGATAGGGGAAGCGCTTCCCAGGGAGGTGAGGAATTTCGACGAGTGCGAGGTGCGCGCGGCCCTGGCAGACCAGTCGGGGGCCCCGATCGAGGGCTTCACCTTCGAGAATTCAACCACCGTTCTGGAGAGCGGGGTTAACGAGGTGTCCTGGGAAGGGGCGGACCTGTCGCGCCTGCAGGGTGAGCCGGTGCGCCTGCGTCTGGACATGCGCAGCGTCTGCCTGTACACCATTCAGTTTGTCTGATGGCCTATGGATCGCATGCTACGGGGTTGACTTGGATGCTGGGGGAAAATGAAAACGCGCCTACCATACCGTTTTTTGCCACGAAACGCCCAAACGAAACAGCTTCATGGCCGTGGGGTACGCCGGGGCGGTGCTCGGCGATTTCCACCTGGCCGAGGATGCGGCCCCGGAAGCGTTCGTCGAGGCTTTCGCCGGGCAGGAAAAGGTCTACGGCGCGGCGGCTTTCGCCCCGTGGCTCCGGCGGATCGTCTTCAAACAGTGCGACCGCACCTTACGGTGCCGGCATAGGGCTGCCGGCGGTGCCTCCGCCGAGGCCCCGCCGCAGCCGCAGTTCGAGTTCGCCGCCTGATCTCATCCGCTATTCGCTCCCTGCGCCGAGAGCCGTAGGGAGAAGTGCGTCCTGAAGGGCCTCATCGAGTACCGGATTGGACCCGATACGGGCCCACAGACAACCAAACTGTACTGCGAGCCCTGCCCAACGACCTGCAAACGATCATCAGCAAGCTTACCCTGTGCCCCTTGGGTGTGTTCGGCGCATTGACAAGAGGGCCAAAAAGGTGCCTCATTTTACCTATACTTCTCCCGGCCCCAGCGCCCTCGCTCCCAGGACATCGCCATGTTGAGGAACAGCAGACTCATTGCCTTCGGCTCATTGGTTGCGCTTCTGACCGTGGTTTCCCCCACCTTTCCCGAACCTCTTACCCTGATCGACAATGGCCGGAGCAACGTTTGCATCGTCATTCTCGGAGACGAGCCCAGCCGTCTGTACGGCTATCGCACCGTCGAAACCTATGCCGCACGCAAGCTGACGGATGCCTTCGAAGCGGCGACGGGCGTGCGGCCGGAGACCGGTCCTATCGACGGCTTGGCTGAAATTCGGCTGGGCACCGTGGAAGCATTTGCGGAAACAGGTATAGACATTCCCGCCGACCAGGACATCAGCGTATTCCGCTCGGGCGATGACATTAACATCGTGGGCCGCGAGCACCGCGAGGTGATGTGGGCAACGATGGACTTCTGTGAGCAGGTGCTGAAGGTTTCCTGGCCGGCGTACGACAGTGGTCCGATGCGGCTGGGTCCGCTTCAGACCACGGTTGCGGTGGACGAGATATACATGACCCGGGAACCACCCGATTTTGACTTTCGAGGTCTGCATATCGGCGGTGAGGTCGATGGTCCCCATTACGAAAATCGCATCGTCGCCTGGATGTCCCACAACCGGCTCAACTACAAGCCGACGTTGCCGTATCACATGGGCTCGGTAGCCGGCCGCCTGGCGGCGCGCGGCATCGATCCGGACGGCGGCCAGCACACCTTTCACTGGCTGGTTCCGTGCGACGAGTATTTCGACAGCCATCCAGAATATTTCCCCGAGATCGGCGGCAAGCGACAATGCAGCGGCTCGAACAGCGTCAACATGCAGATCTGTGTTTCCCAACCCGGTGTTGCACAGGTGATCATCGACAAGGCGCGGGGTCTCTTCGATGCTTATCCGACGCTAACAACATTCGGCATCATTCCGAATGATGGCAGCTACGGATGGTGCCAGAACCCGGACTGCCTGGCGTGGGACGGCGACCAGCAGGGTACGGCGATCTACTCCAATCGTCTGATCCGGCTGGTCAATACGGTGGCCGATGCCTTGGCGGAGGAATATCCTGACAAGCTGTTCCTGACATTGGCCTACGACAATTACCGCGAGCCGGCGGACATCGAGGTGTCGCCCAACGTGGCGATCCGGTTGACCACCACCGGCCGGAATTTCCTGAAAAAACTCACCGACCCTAGCGACCCGAGCAATGCCCCGATCATGCGGCAGTTACGGGGCTGGCTGAACAAGGCCAAGCACGTGACGCTCTACGAATACTACTACTTTTCGGGCGTCGATTACGCACCATCGCCCATCGCCCGCACCTTGTGCGAGGAATACCCGGAGCTGCTCGAAGCAGGACTCAAAGGGATCGTGGCGGAAACGCAGCCCCGGCACTGGGACAGCCTGCGGCTGCCGGCCTACGCTCTGGCCCAGTGCGGCTGGGATACAGCGCTCGGGTATGACGGTCTTCTCGACGATTACAGCGCCAGGATGTACGGCCCGGCGGCGGCGAGCATGATGGCCTACCATGCGCTCTACGAGACGACCCTGCGGAGCAACATGCCGTCGCTGGCGATGTATACCTCCGCCTACCAGCTCTTTCCTGCCGCCCTTCGCGATGCCATGGGCGGCCTGCAGCGTCACCTCGATGAGGCGGCAGCAACTGCGCGCGGAGGCTCAAAAAGCAATATCGATGCGGTGCAGGCGGAGCAGGAGATCTTTGACAGGCTGAAGTCGATATCTGTCGATCCAGCCACGATACCCGGCATCGGGGAGAATCTGGTGATCAATCCCGGCGCCGAACGCGGCTCGATGGGTTGGTCGGCCGAAAGAATACAGGGTGGGTCTTATACGATTGACACGCCCTCTGGATCGGGGCATACCGGCGACAAGTCGTTCAGAATTGTCTATCGCGACGGTTCGACCAACAAGGGCCGCTGGAGCAGGTCCAATATTCCGATCACCCCGGGAAAGAAGTACACCGCGCGGTTGTGGGTGAAGGCCAATTGCGCGGTGTCGTATGGACGCATCGGCCTCTACCAGGCCAGTGGCGATTACGACATCTACGTTTCGTGGGAGAATTCGGATGGCGAATGGACACAGCTGGTGGTGCCGGAGTTCACTGCGGTAAACAGCCACGCGTTCATCTTCTTGGAAATGTACGGCCTTGGCAAGGGCGACGAGGTCTATTTCGATGATGTCTTCTTCGCTGAGTTGCCGCCCGATGCCGATCGCGTGCGGCCGACGTCGATCACCGACACCGCCACAAATCCGCGGTCGTTCCAGCTCGACGCCAACAGCCCCAACCCGTTCAATCCGGCAACCAAGATCCGCTTTGCCTTGCCGGCACCGATGTGGGCAGAGCTGACAATCTACAATCTGCAGGGCCAGCAAGTGCGAGTGTTGCGCAGCGGGTTGCTCGAAGCCGGCGTTCATCATGCGACATGGGACGGGGCCGACTCCCGCGGCCACGACTTGGCTACGGGGGTGTACTTTGCCCGCCTGCACGCCGGCTCACGGTCACAAGTCCGCAAGATGCTCCTGTTGCGCTGAGCAGACTCGGACGCGAGCACGGGTGGGCGGCCCTGCTGGCGCGGGTGTTTTCCTCCGACCTCAGCGCATGCGCGACCTGTGGCGGGCGCCTGAGGATCGTCGCCGCCCTGACCGATCCGGCCTCGATCCGGACCTATTTGGAGGGCATAGGGCTGCCGGCGGTGCCTCCGCCGAGGGCCCCGCCGCAGCCGCAGTTCGAGTTCGCCGCCTGATCTCCTCCGCGATTCGCTCCCTGCGCCGAGAGCCGTAGGGAGAAGTGCGTCCTGAAGGGCCTCATCGAGTACCGGATTGGACCCGATACGGGTCCACAGACAACCAAACCGTACTGCGAGCCCTGCCCAACGACCTGCAAACGATCATCAGCAAGCTTACCCTGTGCCCCTTGGGTGTGTTCGGCGCATTGACAAGAGGGCCAAAAAGGTGCCTCATTTTACCTATACTTCTACTGGAAAACCTGATTTTCGGTAGGCCTGCAGGTGGGCATCGCGCATGATGCCACCACCGCCAATACAGACGATTGGACGAAGGGTCTTCGGAAGCTGAGGCTGCTGTTCGATTTTCATGGCGTCGATCCTGTTGGGGTCGTTGAGCGGGCCTCCTGACGCGATCGGGAAGCGAACCAAAAAATAGGCACTGCGTTGACCCGGACCAGTAGTTGAAGCAGTTGGTCGGTCCCCGGTGCCGACGTCCGCAATGAAGCGGCAACGGTCCCGGTCGGATTTGCATCCATTGTTTTATAACTTTGCTTATATGGCTCCACCTTATTGGCCCTGGGCGATCTCTGCCGACCAGGCATGCCGGCCGTTCGCTCCGCAGCCATTCGCAGGGTCCTGAGGAAAAATCGACTGATGACTCCTGAACAACGGTACTTCTTCGATGTCTTTGGCTACCTCCACCTCAAGGGAGCCATTGAGCCGGATGACTTGAAGGCGGCTCAGGAAGCCGCGGAACGGTACGTCAGGACCCCGCCGGATGAGATGCCGTCCGGGTTCGGCATCAAAGAGCCGTCGGAAGGCTTTCTCCTTTTTCAGTTTGGCTTCGCCTTCGATCGGCCCCTGGAGAAGCTCGCCATGCACTCGGCCAGCTTTCCCGTCGTCTGCGAGCTCACCCAGGATCGCCCGCGGCTGATGAACGGCACGCTGCTGGTGAATCGCGTGGATCCGGGATCGCACCTGCATTGCGCGCGGGAGGAGGACATCGCCTGGCCGCGCACCCACTATCTGGTCAAGGACGGCCGGATCTTCTGCGACAACCTGGTGGTGTTTCCGTATCTCACCGACGTGAATCCCGGCGACGGCGGTTTGGTCGTGCTGCCGGGGTCCCACAAGGCGTCGTTCGTGCGTCCGCCCGGCATGTTTTACGACGAGGATAGGATCACCGACGAGATTCCCGACGGCATCGTGAATATCACGCCGAAGGCGGGGGACATCGTCATCATCTCCGAAGCATTGACCCACGGTACCCTCACCTGGAAGCCAGATCGCGACCGCCGCACGTTGGTTCTCCGCTATCGGCCGCAGCACCTGGGAGGCGCCACTATCATACCCGAGCCGGTGCAGGAACGGTTGCTGCCGGAGACGCGCGAGCTGCTAGCCGAAGAGGGTTTCAACACCATAAAAAAGATCGTGAACAAGAGCAGACCCGCTGCCTAAGCAGGAGACCATGACCCCCGAACAACGATATTTCTTCGACATCTTCGGTTATCTCCACCTCAGGGGAGGCATCGAGCCCGAGGATCTCGCGGCCGCGCAGGAGGCGGCAGAGCGCTACGTCAACACGAAACCCGACGAGGTTCCACCCGGTTTCAACATCGACCACAAGGACGACGGATGGTACCGGTTCGAGTACGGCTTTGCTTTCGATCGAGCACTGGAGAAGCTCACCATGCATCCAGCCAGCTGGCCGATCATACTCGAGCTGACGCGAGAACGACCCAGACTCTCCAATGGCACCCTTCTGGTGAACCGCAAGCAGCACGGAACTCGCCTGCACTGCGCCCGCGAGGATTTCGGTTGGCCCAGCACCCGTTACGAAGTCAGGAATGGCCAGATTTTCTGCGACGATCTGGTAGTGTTCCCGTATCTCACCGACGTGAATCCCGGCGACGGCGGTTTGATAGTGTTGCCGGGCTCACACAAAGCGGAGTTCGATCGACCCCTCGAGATGTTCTATCCCGACGGAAAGATTACCGATGAGATTCCAGAAGGGGTGGTGAATATAACCCCGAAGGCAGGGGATATCGTCATCATCTCCGAGCTATTGACCCACGGAACCCTGCCTTGGAAGCCTGATCGCGATCGCCGGACGCTGGTACTTCGCTACAAACCACAGAACGAAGGGGGAGCCACCAGCATTCCTGACGTAGTTCTGGAAAGGCTGCTGCCGGAGACCCGCGAGCTCATCGAGTTTCAGGGTTTCAAGCATGTGAAAGAGATCGTGAAAACCAGTCTCGCCGCCGCCTAGCAGGCAGGGTCCGAGTGTGAACAAGAAGCATGACAGACCGATGATAATCGCCCTCATTCTCGTGTCATGGGTGGGGTTGGCGGCAACTGACGCGCTTGGCGAACGTGTCAGGCTACAACAAGAGCATCCATCCCAACCGTTTCTGCGCCAGGACGGACCTCAGTACCGCAACTACGCCCTCCGTTATTACGACAACTACCCGAATCACACCTTTCCGTACGTGGAGACGGCGTTCCATGCCGCCGACTTGCGCGAGCTGACCAGCTGCCAGGAGGCCACCAAAGCTCCGCTCGGGGCAATCGGACGATGCGACATCCTGATAAACGCAGCCGGGGCCACCAAAGGAGGTATCTTCCCCGAGCAACCGGATGAAGAGATGCTGGACGGTTTTGCTTTGAAGTTTCATGGAGCCTTCCCGTGGACAGGACAAACGGGAACGGCAAGAAGCCCCGGCGCCTCTACATATCCTCGTAGTCGGTCACGTCGGGTCGCGCTTCGCTGCCGTCCAGCCGGCGTTCCTGTTCGATCAATTCGCTCAGCTCCGCAACCAGGTCAGCCCTTTCTGAGGCCAGATCTTTTTCTTCCCCGGGATCCTCGGCGATGTTGAACAACTCCCGCACACGACCGTTCTCCGCGGCAGTGTCGATCAGCTTCCAATCGCCGTGTCTCAAACCCAATGCCCGATCACCGCGGAAATTCCAGAAGAGATTGCGTGCGGGCCCCGGCTTGTTGGCAGAGATCAGCGGCCATATGTCGACGCCGTCAAACTGGTGTTCGCGCTGGGGTTGCAGGTTCAGCATAGCCATGAACGTCGGCATCCAATCCACCACCTGCACCGGTCGGTCGCGCACGCCAGGATCGAGCTTGCCCTGCCAGTTGACGATGGTTGGAGTGCGGATTCCGCCCTCGTAGAGTTGCGCCTTCACACCGCGAAAGGGCAGGTTCGAACCCAGTCGCGGGTAGTCGACCTGCCAGCCGGGATATTTGTCCGTTCCGTGGAGCGGGCAATCGTTTATAGCGCCGTTGTCGGAGGCGAACACGACGATAGTGTCCTGGCGTTGGCAGGTGATCTCCAGGCTGTCGAGCAACAGACCGACCCCATGGTCCATGTGGCTGGTATAGGCGGCGTATTTCTTGTAGGAGAGGTCGCGCAGCGGGTCCTCATCGAATTGCTCCCCGGCATATCGCGCGTACCATTCGGAGGTGGGTTTGATCGGTACGTGCACCGCGGTGAACGGAACGTAGCAAAACCACGGTTGCTCGCGGCTCTCGATCCACTCGCGGGCTTCGCGCACGATCAGGTCAGTAACGTGACCGCGCTCTTCCAGAAGCTCGCCGTTGCGGTGCCAGGTGGTCGAATACTCGCCTTCCTTGTAGAAGTGGTTGAATGGATCCACGCCGCCGGCCAGCGAGCCATACGATCTGTTGAACCCGTAGTGGTTGGGTCCGAACTGGGGGCTGGAGCCGAGATGCCACTTGCCGAACAACCCGGTATCGTAGCCGGCGTCTCGCAGCAGTGTCGCCAGGGTTTCGTACCCGTCCGGCAGCACCGGTAGGTTTGTTGGCGAAGTGGGGTTGGGTCCAAAACGACTGGGGTGACGTCCGGTCAGCAGCGACGCCCGCGTCGGCGTGCACATGGGGCAGACGTAGTGGGCCATCAATTCCACGCCCTCTTTGGCAAGCAGGTCGATGTTGGGGGTCGATACGGGAGCGCCATGCATTCCCAAATCAGCCCATCCCAAGTCGTCCGCAAGGATGAAAAGGATGTTGGGTTGAGGCATGATTCCGGTCTTCTCCGCGGGGGCTCTGGTGGCGATGAAGGTGACGTCGAGGCGGGCCATACCTAACCAAAAAAGCAACCACCCGGCAAGCTCCGGTTGTCGGTCGAGTACGCCAGACGAGGCGGCGCCTCAAGCTCCCCCCAGTTCGGGGCGGTCGGTTCGCCGCGGCGGCTCGTAGAGTGCGGCTTCCTCGGGGGTCGCATCGGCGATCGGGCATTGTTGGTGTGGGGCGCCCCAGGAGATGAACCCTGGGGAATACTTGAACAGGACCGAGCGACGCAGGCGATCGGGCGGTCTCCACGGCAGCGTGCCGTGAACCAGGGCCTCGTTGAAGATGACCAGTGCCCCGGCGGGCGCCGCCACCTGCTCGACGCAGCCCCAGTCCTGGTCGAGTTTCAGCACCTCCAGCGGCGGTTTGTAATTGGCCTTGTGGCTGCCCGGAATACAGGCGAACCCGCCATCCCCGGGCTCCACATCGGTCAACTGCCAGGCGGCGACACAGAGCCCGCAGTGCATTCTGCCATGACTGAAACCATGGTACTGGCTGGGATCGAAGGTCATGCCGCCGTGCAGCCGGTGGCCTTCGGTGGTATTGTCCATCTGGATGAGACCGGGACCGTGATCCAGACGGAATCCCGGGCCCAGAAGTTCGTTGAAGATGTCGACGATCGCCGGATGAGTCAGCATCTCCCGGAACGGTTCGCACCAGGGACGTTCGAACGTCAGCGGATCCTGTCGGAATTCCCCCCTACCGGTCGCCGCCACCAGGTTTTCCCCGCCCTGGGCGAGTCCGGGTTCCCGCTTCCGGATCAAATGGAGGTGGTGGTCGACCGCGGCATTGGCAGCGATCAAATCGGAAGGAGCGAGCGCATCCTCCACGACCACGTAACCCCGCAGGTCGAACAGAAACCGCTCTTTTTCGTTCATTCGCAATCCTGCTCGGCAACGGCTTTCTGTCTGGCAGGTTCATCCTGCAGTTCGAGTCGCTGCGCCGTCAACCCGTCGCCGGCCCCGGTTGAACACTCAAAAGTGCCAAAACCCCGACATCGCTGCTACCTCGCAGCGGGATTCTCGCGCTCACTGGCGCCGATGCCGGAAATCGCCAAGCTTTCTATGGCATTGAAAGCGCAGGCGTGGAATCCGCAGCCGCTGCCCTGGCCGATCCCGGCCGCGTAGATTGGTCGCAACAGGGGTCAGACGGTTCTCTGGGTCTGCGTTTGAACTGATAGGAGAGGGGATCACGGATGCCAACAAAGATCTGCGCCTACGGAATGTACGGCCTCATCACCCCGATGGTCAAGATATTCGCCGCCGAGGGCCCCGCCGCAGCCGCAGTTCGAGTTCGCCGCCTGATCTCATCCGCGATTCGCTCCCTGCGCCGAGAGCCGTAGGGAGAAGTGCGTCCTGAATGGCCTCATCGAGTACCGGATTGGACCCGATACGGGCCCACAGACAACCAAACCGTACTGCGAGCCCTGCCCAACGACCTGCAAACGATCATCAGCAAGCTTACCCTGTGCCCCTTGGGTGTGTTCGGCGCATTGACAAGAGGGCCAAAAAGGTGCCTCATTTTACCTATACTTGGCGACGCCGGCGCGGACCGAGGCCCTGATCGCGGGAATGCGGGAACTAGGCTTCATCAGCAACCCGATGCCGGCAGGGTGCTATTTCCGCGGCGAGATCTGGGACGGCGAAGACGGATATGCGTGGTCGAATCCGATTTTTCTGTAGCTCCGGGGCTTCTGGACCCTCGATGATCACACCGCGTCGCGGTTTTGAGTAACCGAACGAGCTCGCGGCGGCCAACAACGAAAGGACCCGCAATGACGCCCGAACAGCGCTATCTCTTCGACGTGACCGGCTACCTGCATCTCGAAAACGCCCTCAGCGACGAGGAACTGCGCCGGGCACAGGAGGCGGTCAAGCGCTATGTCAGCACCCCGCCCGAGCAGCTGCCTCATGACTTTGGTTGTCGTGAGCTGGAGCCGGGGTTTTACGGCTACGACAACGGCTTTGCCTTCGACGAGGCTCTCGAAATCCTGACCAGACATCCGGTTACTTTGCCCATCATTTGCGATCTCACCCACGACAAGCCGCGTTTCGGCAGCGGCACATTGCTCGTCGACAGAAAAAACGAGGGCACCAACCTGCACTGCGCCCGCGAAGATTGGGAGGGGCCGGGCACGCGCTATACAATCGAAGACGGCCGCATCTTCTGCGACAATCTGGTGGTCTTCCCGTACCTCACGGACGTTTTCCCCGGCGACGGCGGCCTTATTGTCGTTCCCGGCTCCCACAAATCACAGTTCGAACGTCCCCGCGACCTGTTTTATGGCGGCAATAAAATCACGGCAGACATCCCTCCCGGCGTAGTGAATCTTACCCCGCGCGCCGGTGATTTCGTCATCATCTCCGAGTTGCTCACTCACGGCACCCTGCCCTGGAAGCCGGCCGAGCGGGATCGTTGCACCCTGGCCCTGCGGTACTATCCGCAGCACTACGGCATCGATGTTGTCGACCTGTCGGAAGAGACCCGAGCGAGTCTATCCCCGGAAACCTTGGAGTTGATGGCAATAACCCACATCACCAACACCAAGGAGATCGTCAAAGCGATCCGGTCGCCCGCCTGATTCGCAGGGGATCAACCCATGATAAATACCGAATCGTTGGGCATGGTGGATCCCGAACGGATGGATCCTCCGGACAAGCCCTTCTCGTACTTCGCACACCCGAACGATGTTTTGGGTGCCTGGGGGGCGCCGGTGGCGGTGGAGGTTACCCCGGAAGGATATCTCTACACAGGGTTCGGCGAATTGATGGTCTTTACCGGGAATCCGCCCGAGCCGGTCGAAGCCCGCATCCGCACCCGTAACCGCGGCTACCTGCCCGTGATCGAGTACGATCTCGATCGGGACGGAGTCAGGTACTTCTTCCAGTGTTTTGCCGCTGACCTTGGCGGGGATCTGCGGGGAATGCCAGTCAGCTTCCTGCGTGTCACGGTGACGAACACGCTGACTTCGGAACCGCGCACGCCGCACGTGAGCGCCGCCTGGCGATTCAGCGCACCGGCAAACACGATCTACAGCCGGGGCGTGCCCGATTACCGCTTTCGACAAAAAACGGAGCATCTCCAGCGAGAGCTGGTCGAGGGACAAACGGACTATGACCCGTCCTGGACTTACGCATGGTGCAGCGACGCGCTGCTGCGCGACGACCGCATGTTATACGTCTTCCCGACCGACCCGGCGCCCAAACGAACCATGGCGCTGGGGGATGCGGCTGTCCGCATGGTGCGGTTTTTCTCCGGTGAGGTCGAGGGCGAGCGCGGCCCTGGTGTGGCGGGGTCGGAACGGCAATACCACTTCGACGCCCACGCGCCGCTCGGGGTGACGATCTATTGCCTGCCGCTGGGGGCCGGTCAGAGCAGGTCGCTGGATTTCAGGTTGCCGCTGACGCCACTACCCGGCGACTCGTCCGCGGCCAGCCAGGTCCGGGGCGCCGACATCGATGCCCTCTTCCGGGAGACGATGGCGTTCTGGGAGGGTAAGGTCGCGGCGGTCGCTCCGTTCAGTTTCCCCGAGGCGAAGGTGCAGGAGTATCTGCTGGCCAACACCGTTTCGAACCTGCTGGCCATCGATCAGATCGGCGATGACACGGTCGTCAACGTCAACAAGTTCCAGTATCACCACTGGTACGGCGGCTGCGACACCGGCACCATGGTCCACGCGTTTGAACTGATGGGACTGCTCGACGACTCGCGGCAAGCGCTCCTGTACTTCCTCTCCAGGCAACGTCCTGACGGAGTTTTTCCCATGTTCGACGACGAGGAGGAACCGCGGTACTGGGAGCTGTTCGGTTGGAACCTGTGGAACTGGGGTCGCCACTACCAGCTCACCCGCGACCGAACCTTTCTCGAGACCGTCTATCCCGGGGTGCTGAGAGCTGTGGCGTGGCACGAGCGTATCACCGCTGCCGACGAGTTTGGGGTCTTTCCAACGACCACGATTTCCGACGATGCCTACCTCAAGGATTGCCGCCAGACGGGCCAGCACTTTTGGGCCCTTATCGGTCTGCGGCACGCCGTTTTCATGGCCCGGGAGATGGGCAGGTCCGACGAGGCGGCTCGTTTCGAGGCGCAGGCGCAGCGCTTCCGTGCGGCGTTCGAGCGGCTGCTGGAGAAGCAGACGGCGCTGACCGGTGGTTACATCCCGCCGGCACTTGATCGCACCACGGCGGGTAACGACTGGGACAACTTGCTGACGCTGTACCCCGAGGTACTGTTTGATCCGGAGGACCCGCGCGTCGACGCTACCCTGAACACCACCCGTGCACGCTACCAGGAAGGTCTGCTCGCCTACACCTGGCCAATGGCGATCGCGGAGGAGGGCGATGAGATCCGCTACAACGAACAACCCGGCATCCACTACTGGCAGTCGCCCAACAATGCGCAAACTCTGCTGGTGCGGGGACACCTGGCTGACCAGGAAGAAGCGGTGCGCATTCTGTATGCCCTGCTGTTGCACACGACCTCGACCCATCTACCGGGCGAGTTTGGCACCATACCGTGGAGCACCCGCGAGGTGAACCACGCCCACAATCTTCTACCTCAGGGGCTTACCGGGGCAAAGACCATCGAGCTGATTCGCAACATGCTGGTGCGCGAACAGGGCGAGGACCTCGTCCTGCTCTCCGCCCTGTCGCCCGAGTGGCTGCAGCCGGACAATCCCCTCGAGGTCCGTGATGCCCCCACCTCGTTCGGGCCGCTCAGCTTCACGGTGAAGCGCTACAACGACCGTATCATTATCCGCCTGCCCGCGGCATATCGTTGGGCGCCGAAGCAGGTGCGGGTGCGGGTACCGTGGTTCTTCGATGTGCAGCGTGCCGAGTTGGACGGCAGCGAGATTCGCGTGCAGGACGGCCACGTCTTATTCCCACTGGCGGCCCGCGAACTGGTACTGGTTGGTGCCACGATCGCCGACGCACCTCAGTTGAGTTACGAGCAGGCCGTCGCGGATTACAAAGCGGAGTACCGGCGCCGCTACATCACCTTTCTGCGCACCGGCAAGCGGGTACCCTAACCTCTCCCTCTCGATTCGTTACCGCCTCGCCTACGACGGCGAGTGGGTCTCGAAGGTACTGGCGGTGTTTCTGCGCGTGGTGGGCCGCTGGTATCGACCATCAGCAAGCTTACCCTGTGCCCCTTGGGTGTGTTCGGCGCCTTGACAAGAGGGCCAAAAAGGTGCCTCATTTTACCTATACTTCAAATGCCTGGTGGACAGGATCACATACCCGCTGGCTTGCCGCGACTACCGATAACGGTGTTTATTCTTCCTATACTTCTGCGAGCCGTTGAGCTCTTCGTGCCGGTGCGGCTCCTGTGGCGGTTGGGCATGGAAGCGCAGGTAGAGGACTGGGGCCGGAACTGGGTCATCGACGGCAGCCTCGATGCCGACCTCGCCTTCATCGAGTACTGGGTTACACACCACGAAATTATCTGAGCGCCTATGACGGTCCGCGATCTCTACGATCCAGGATTACACCTCTTCGTGGATGATGCCGAGATCCAGGATCATCCCGGCTTCGTGCGCAAGGTGCAGCAACCGGCGCGGATGCAGGTCGAGCCGGTGCTGCGCGCCGACCAACCGTGGGAGGGCAGAGCGGTGCAGATGTGGGGTTCGGTCCTTTACGACCGCAACGACAACCTCTTCAAGATGTGGTATTTCACTCACGGTCCCGCCGGCGCAGGGAATGAGGGGCAGAAGTACATCTGTTACGCCACGTCCCCGGACGGCGTTGGCTGGCACAAGCCCGAGCTCGGCATCTGCGTATGGCGCGGCTCCAAGGCCAACAACATCGTCTATCCCACGCCTGAAACGCCCCCGGAACACAGCTCGCTGCATCCGTGGGGGATCATCAAGGATGACGACGCAACGGATCCGCAACGGAGTTACAGGATGGGGTATTACCAGGAGCGCCCCGGCAATGTTCCCAGAGCGGGGATAGGCGCTGCACCAGAAGCGCGCCGGAGATACTTTGAATCGGTTCTCGACAGGCACGGAATGTACACCGCCCACTCGCCCGACGGCATCCATTGGACCCTGGATGAAGAACCGGCTATCCCCAGATCGGGAGATGGCGGCGCCGTACTCTTTGATCCGGGGAAACGGCGTTACATAGCAGTGTCTCGGCGCGCCGGCACGATCGCTGATCACTTCATTCTGCAGTGGAAGCAGTACCGCAAAGTGGTCGCCCTGAGCACGAGCGCAGACTTCACACACTGGACGCCAATGCAAACGGTGCTGAAACCGGACGACCTCGACGACGAGCGCGACCAATTCGAGCTGATGACGCCGTTTGTCTACGGCAATCAGTACTTGGGGTTTCTTGCGGTTTTCT
The DNA here is from genome assembly GCA_965208105.1 of Candidatus Latescibacterota bacterium. Taxonomy (GTDB): domain Bacteria; phylum Latescibacterota; class UBA2968; order UBA8231; family UBA8231. Next base: position 2,529,955 of record OZ242318.1, on the reverse strand, counting down.
ACACCGGAACCGGCCAGGGTGCGACGGAACTTGCCACCGCCCGCGACATCATGAAGTGGAGCCGGGTGGCACGGCGCGAAGCGTTCCTGCCCATCGGATCCCCGGGTGCATGGGACAACGGCTGGGTATCCTCGTCACTGAATCCGCCCATACTCAAAGACAATACCCTGCACATTTGGTATTCGGGCATGCGCCGTCACGGCAGCGATGACAGATTTCAGGCGGCCATCGGTCTTGCGACTCTGCGCAAGGATGGCTTCGTGGGGATGTGCACGGGGGGAGGTGGCGAGCTGATGACCGAACCGGTGCGGGTCGAAGCTCCGCGGCTGTTCCTAAACGCCAGCGTCTTCGGCACCAAGGGGTCAAGCGAGAACGGGCGCATTCTCGTTCGTGTCGTTTGCGACGCAGAGGTGCCAGATGGATACGGGTTTGAGGCCTGCAACGGGCTTACGCGCGACGACCAGACCGATTTCGAGATTACCTGGGGAACGCAACGCAACAACCCGGGACGGTTTGTAGATCAAACGGTGCGATTGCATTTCCGCGTCGACGGCCCCGGGGTTCTTTACTCTTACAGATTCGGCTCGTGAATCGGACCAATGTGGTCCTCGATTCGTGGAAACAAAGCAGTTGAGAAGCTGAAAAAGGAGAAAATAAAGCCAACATGAATTATACCTTGCTAGATGGGAGAGACCAGGGCGCCAAACTGGTCCAAGAGCCACCACGTCTCAGCAAAGGCGGGGAAGAAAGCCTGCTGCGGATAATCACGCTCAACGTCAATAATGAAAACGCAGCAACACCTGAAGGGTTTGTATGCGAGGCGATTCTTATACTTACACCTGGCGGCAAAACTATGCTCATCGATTCCTCATGGCCCTCTGACTTTGTTCATCCGAACGGGAAAGAGCCCAGTTATGGCACAAACTTGATATTGTCCTTTCTGAGACAGCGGGGCATCAGCACCATAGACTGGATGATGGCCAGCCATATTCATGATGACCATATTGGGGGAATGCCAGAAATCCTTCTGTCAGAAGATGTGGAGGTTAAGGCTTTTCTGTGGTCGCCTGTACCCGATGAGAAACTCCTGGAGGCGGAGCGTTGGGCGCCAATCTACATAAAGATGGTGCAGGAGATAAGAGAGGGCTGTGCGAAAAAGAAGATACCTATGATTGAAGTTAAACAGGCAGAGATGTTCGACCTGGGTGACGGTGTTTTCGGTGATGTTTTGTCAGTGGCAGAGCCGGAGTTGGAGGTCCCAAACTATATTAACAATAATTCAATTGTCACGCGGCTCATCTACAAGGACTTCTCTATGATGCTTGCAGGGGATTCGGGCTTTGAACAAGAAGACCGTATCATGGCGTTGGGAAAAGATTTGACCTCCGACGTTCTAAAGATAGGCCATCATGCCGGAGCCGGTAGCACCAGCGAAGCATGGGCTAAGGCTGTGAATGCAAGAGTCGGCGTGGCTTCTATGCCTCGGGGTCTTTCAGTGAACAACCCAAACGGGGAGCGGGTTTACAATCAGTTGAAGGCGACCAGCATGGAAATCTATCGGACCTGGGAATATGGCCATATTGAAATTCAAACCGACGGGACCCAATATTGGGTAATCACTGAGAGATAACAGGTCTTGTCAAAGTGGTCTACCCGGTATCGATGGAGAAGAATCGCTCATGAAAGAAGTGCTGTACAGTTACAGTAAATACCTGACAATCGCCCCTGCTTGGGCGGGTCGATTCCTTTGGAAGGTACTTCACGCTATTTCCTTTCGCAGAAACGCTGTAACAATACCCATAGGCGCACAGCGAGAACGTTGAGCACTCGTGAACTGGAGGCAACCAACGTTTTCGTGCCAATACGCCACATCTGGATAATGGGCTTGCACACGCAGGGAGCAGAGGCGTGGGGGCGAGGCTGGTTGAACGATCATTAGTTCGACGAGAATGTCACTGTGAGAACGTATGAGTCCCAATGACCAACTGTATCGTTGGCCCCCGCGCATCCTGATGAATTTTGATGGCTGCCAGGCTTTCAAGTACCTGCGGCGGCGCCATCCAGAGGATGTTACCGAGTTGATGATCCCTCTCGCCGACACTGGGGTCGACGTGATCTGCGCCCTCGTCGGTGTGGACGACGACCTCAGCTGGCGCGGCAGCCCGTACGGCGAGCTTTGGGGCGACACGCTTGGTTACAGTATCGACGATCTGCTCACCGAAAGCGGCGAGCCGCGATCGAAGGCTGCCCTTAATCTCGAACCCAACGACCTGCTGCAGATGGCTCTGCGGGCGATGGTCGACGATGGTCACGACGTCTACCAGCTATACGTCGATCGCGCCCGGGAACTCAGTTTGGGGATCTTCGCGTCGTTCCGCATGAACGCCGCCAACGCCAACACCGAACACCGCATGGCCGACGGCCGGCGCTCCAAGTTCGCGCTGGAAAACCAACACCTCATGATCGGGGCTGGCGAGCTCGAAGGGAACGGCCGCGGATTCAACTTCTGCTGGCAGTGGAACTGGGCCCTCGACGAAGTGCACGACCGCTTCCTCGGCCGCTTCGACGAGGTGTTGACCCGCTACGAGGTCGATGGTCTGGAGCTGGATTTTTGTCGCAACTTCCCTTTCTTCCGGCGCTTTCAGGGATTCAAACATATCGGCACCATGAACAGGTTCATGGGACGCGCGCGCGAGGTTGTGCGCGCACATGAAAAGCGCAGAGGAAGCGAGATCAGGCTTCTTTGTCGGATCGCGTCCAGTTTTGACGCGTGTGCCGAGCAGGGTCTGGATGCTGAACACTGGATCCGGGAGGGTTTCGTGGACATGGTAGCCGTTTCACACACGGGCAAGCTGGAGAACGATGTTCCGCGGGCGGTGGCCGCCGCCAAGAGCACCGGAGCCCTGGTCTATGTCGGCTCCACCGCGGTCCCGCCCGCTTCGCCGCAGGAAGGGTACGAGTCAGGCCAGCCAACAGTCAGGCGAGGTATCGCCCTGAATGCCTATCGACAGGGCGCTGCTGGCGTGCATCTGTTCAACTACGACTACGGCAACGTTCGGGCCCGGCCAGTCGATCCCGAGGACCCGTGCGATCTTCCCGAGGTGGAATACCCGCCGCTGTTCAAAGGGCGCATGGGGGGGCACGGATCGGACCGTTTCACCCGCAAAGATCTCCAATTGTTGCGCGATCTCGCCGATCCAGAACGCTTGTCACGGCTGAACCGTTGCTACAACCTGTGCGCATTGAAGCATGCCGGCGACTTCGAAGCGCAGATTCCGTTCAAGGTTGCGATTCGCGGACGCGGCGCCGGACCGCTTCACGCCATGCGTCTGTGCGTGGCAGACGACGTGGAAGAAGGGCTGGCCAGCGGCCGCATCCGCAAGACCGAGCTCCGCCTGCAGCTGCGCGAGCACGAGATGAGTCTCGATCGACTCACCTGCGAAGTGAATGGAACCAGCTTCGACCTGGGCGCGGCGCGGAGCATCGAGAACTCGAGTGGCGCGTCCTGGTTGATCGTCGACGATCCGCCCTTGATCAACGGAGAAAACCGGGTGCTGGTCCTTCTCGAAGGCATCCAATCCCCCAGCGGCTGGCACCGAATCGGACCCGGGGTGGGACCCAATTGGCCGTCGGTGGAAAAATGCGAGCTGCTGGTGTTTTGTTCTGAACCATAGCTCGGACCCGACCGTCATTCCCAGAAGGGCTCGCCTTCCATGAGTTCGGCGCGCAGTACTTCGAGCACCAGTTCAATACCTAGTCCCGGCCCGTTGGGCACCGCCATTTTGCCGTCGATCAGATCGAAGCCATCGAGCCCCCCATCTCGGCGATGTACTGACGTTCGTAGAGTCGAGTTTCGCTCATGCTGAAATTGCGCACACAGGCTCCGAAATGGACGTTGGCCATATTGTGCACCAGCGTACCGCAGTTGTGCAGCGCCACCGGCAGGCCGTAGTGATCGGCCAGCTCGGCAATCTTGCGACCGCCGCTGATGCCGCCGCACCAGCACAGATCGGGGTGTAACACGTCGATGCCGCCATCGACGATAAAGGGGAACCAATCGCGGTACCCCTGAATCTTTTCCCCCGTGCCGATAGGCACGCGCGATGCCGCTCTGAGCGCAGATCGTGGAGACGAGTGCGCGCCTCATCATCCGCCTGTGTAGCCGACACGGCCTGCTCGACGACACTCAAGCCGATCCGCTCGCCGCCGAGGAGCCCGTGCTGGCGGCTCTCACCGCGGCTTCGGTGCGAGGACTCATCGCCACCGGGGCACGCTCGGGTCAGCGCCTGCGACGGGCCCTGACCGAACCGTACTGCGAGCCCTGCCCAACGACCTGCAAACGATCATCAGCAAGCTTACCCTGTGCCCCTTGGGTGTGTTCGGCGCATTGACAAGAGGGCCAAAAAGGTGCCTCATTTTACCTATACTTAGCGATCCTTGCGAAGGTGCCAGGGGGATGGCGCAGCTACCTCCGCACCGAAGCCCGATTCGCCACCGAGATATAGGCCGAGTCATGAGGCTACAAATGAATTCAAGGTTGGTTTTCATTGAAGGACTGTCGGGTGCAGGAAAGACCACTACCGTCGAGGCGCTCAAGCACTCTAAGATCGCGCAGATCGGCACGAAGGTCGAATTCTACAACGAACACGACAACCCCCTGAATTCGTTTTGGACTTGGGGGGATGGTGCAATTGAGAATGAGGTGATCGAGGCGCCATACGATTCACAAAGGTTTATCAGACGCATCCTGAAAAAGACGTCAGCATTGGTTGACACAGTCCGAAGTGGAGACCTCTGCGTGGTCATGGAAGGATATCCTTTCCATCTGACCATCGGAAACATGCTCAAGATGCTTGGCACGCGCGATGATTGCAGAGATTATTATCGTCGCTTTGTTGACGCCATTCGTCCCTGTTGTCCGTATCTGATCTTTTTGGAGCAACCCGATTGGCTAGATAGAATTGCCAAACTTGCTGAAGAGCGAGGCGTGCGTTTCAAGGAGCATCTATCAGCGTTTAAGCGAACTCCCTACGGTAGGAAGTTTGGAGTAAGGGATGATTCCGAGGTGCTGAACTTTCACATGGAGTGCCATCGATTCGCGCGATTACTCGCCAATGATTGGCCCTACGAATTGGATAGTTTCAATGCGCTGGCTTTGGGAAAGCTTGGCACCGTCAGGCGCATCGAGCAGAGACTGATTTCGCACAACTAGTTACAGCAGCCGGACGGCGCTTCTCGCCGCCGCTGAACACCCAAAATTAACGCCTATGGCCGAACTCTCTAGCCGACGACATTCCGATCTATTCATCTATCCCAAGCTCACGGGTCAGCAATTGGAACAGTATTCTGAGCAGGGCTATTTGAATGTCGGAAGAACTCTGACGAACAAGGGTTTAGAGCAAATGCTGGGTCAGGTCATGGAAGCCTGGGTCGCTGAGAAGGGGCCCTTTGATCCGAACAAGACATGGCTACAGAACGCCCTTTTGCCCGACATCCATCACCAGTCCGACGTGGTCCGCAAGTATTATTTCAGTGGGCCTATGGTGGACGCTGCAGAGCAAGTGTTGGGGCCAAACATCAAGGCCGCGACGTCACAATTGACGTTCAAGATGCGCGGCAACACGATGCCGTTCGCTTGGCACCAGGACAATGTCTACGGTGAGCTGGATCCCAGCAACGCCATAAGTTGCCTGACCACTCTAGATGACGCGAACCTCGAAAACGGTTGCTTGTGGCTCATTCCCGGCAGCCATAAGGAAGGGCAGAGGGAATTCGATCTTTCTGATGAAGATCGCCGTGCCTTACGTCCCGTCGAATTGGAGGTAGAGGAAAGCGGCTCGATTCCGATCCCGATGAAGGCCGGTGAATGTTTGTTTTTACACTGTCACCTACTCCATCACTCTGAAGGTAACCGATCAAAAGATCATGACCGACGCATCTTATTTTTGCGGTATGCTGATGCTGACGCCGTCGAGGTCTACAACAATCGCAAGCCCCGCCTGGGTCGCCTTTTGCGCGGCAACACGAGTTATCCCGAAGTCGAGCGCTTCGAGGCGAGTCTTCCACTGGATTGATGCGAGTCAGTATGCGACTAGACGATCCCTCGCTGGACACCTGCGAACCCGCAGATCGCGACGCTGCTCTCGTCGATGCCGTACGACGCCAGATCGCCTTCATGCGGGACAGTGTCCCCTTTTGGACCGAGCGTCTTGAAGCGGTCTCGATCGATGAGAGCCAGCTTGGGGAGCTGTCCGATCTTGGGCGCTTCCCTCTTCTGGAGAAGGCAGAGCTCCGCGGCTTGCCTCCAGGCGAGCTGTTGCCAGCAAGCAGCAGCGGCCAAGTGGAAGTCTGTCGCTGGACGAGTGGGACCACAGGCCGATCGACCGTTTCCATGTGGACGAAGACCGATTGGGCGGGGTTGGTGGTGTCGGCCGCGCGTATGCTCCGGCCACAGAGTCCGATGCAGTCGCCGACAGTCTTCAACGGCTACGGCCAGGGACATCTGACGGGGCCAATGTATCATGCGGCCCTCCAGCGACTGGGCGGAACGGTCTACGACCGGAGTCATCATCCTGAAGAGCAATTCTCGACGGCCGAGCAGATGTCACTGTTCGAGTTCGATACGCTCGTTCTTCCGGAGCAAACTTTGCGAGGTAAGGGTGTTGGTTTGGCCGAGCTTCTAGCCGGTAATCCGGACTTGCTCAAGCAGTTTGCCGTACGCTGGTGGGTGGGATCCAGCGGGGGATTCACAGAAGACACTGTGAGCAGGGCCAAGGGCCAGGGAGTCGAGTCCGTAAGCAACTTGTACGGTTCATCTGAGTTCGGAGTCTTCGCCATATCGTGCCCGGATCATCCCGGTGACTATCACGTTGCTCAAGGTTACGTTCTTGTAGAGGTCGTCGATGATCTGGGTGTGCGGGTGGAAAGCGGGCAGTCTGGCCGGCTCGTTGTCACGCGTCTCTCTGGAGCAGACAGCACTGGCCAATCAGAAGTTCACCGAGGCTCACAGCTCTTTCGGCTGGCAAACGGCGATGGTGCCACTCTTGTTGACGATCCATGTTCCTGTGGACTCACGACCGTGCGCCTGCGTAACGTCCATCGCCTCACCGGAGCCTGAGTGTGGAGGCGCCGGTCGATCGCCTCGACATATGCCGAGATGAGTCGGCTACGAACTGATCACATGAAATGGCTGGTGGTCCGCCAACAGGTCATCTCTGCGTTGGGCGCAAAACAACCACTGCAGGGGTAGCAGGCATATGGGTGAATTGACCGCAACGGCTTTCCTCACGTTGGATGGCGTCATGCAGGCTCCTGGCGGCCCGGAGGAGAATACCATTCGGCGGCTTTGCCCTCGGTGGCTGGCTGGTTACGGCTCCAAGGTTATTAGCAAAGAGTGATGAGGAGACTTGCATATGGACCGAGTACTGCTTGCAGTAAACGGCGGATTGATGAGCGGTATGCGCAGTAACCATGCCATGTTCGATGCAGGTGGTGAGTTCCTTCGCAACGACCAAACGGCCAAACGTTACCGCCTTTGGTCCATCGACGACCAGTTTCCTGCCATGGTTCGGGTCAGCAAAGGCGGTGCAGCCATAGCACTTGAAGTGTGGCAACTGACAGCGACTGGATTTGTTGCCATTTTGAACCGCGAAGCAGTTGGACTCAGTGTCGGTAAAGTAGAACTTGCTAGCGGCGAACGCGTATTGGGGGTCATTGGCGAACCCGTCCTTTGCGAAGGGCACAAAGAGATCACCGAATTCAGGGGCTGGCGCTCTTACCGAGAGTCGATTGACCACGAGTGAGCCCAGCGAACTGAAGCTGGCCTCATAGATGACCTGAACTTGGCCGGTTAATCTGGCCGCAGGTCATCTATGAGTTCTGCGAGGAGACCTCATGACTGGACAGCCGCGACGCATCGGACTGATGGGCTGTGGTACCGTTGCGGACTACGGCCATATTCCGGCCATTCAGCGAACAGACGGACTTAGCTTGCACGCAATCTACGATCCCAGAGCGGATGCACTCGAGCGCACGCAAAAGCCGCATGGCATACCGGAAGCGTTTACCGACGCCGGGATGTTCTTTGACTCCGGCATTGAGGCTGTAGCCATCGCGTCACCCGCCCCCTGCCACAAAGAAAACGTGTTGGATGCGGCCCGATGTGGTTTGCCAATCCTCTGCGAAAAGCCGCTGGCCATGGATCGCGGCGAGGCCGCCGAGATGGTTGCGGCTACAGACGCGGCCGGCGTGTCCCTGTATACGGCATTTTGCTATCGCTTCAGCCCCTGCGTACTTAAGATTCGAGAACTGTTGGCATCAAAGGCCATCGGAGATGTCCGTTCCCTTCGCCTGATCTACAACTGGAACTGCCACGGAAAGTTTGACACAGACGCAAGTGGAAACCCGACAATCCAGACGCTGGAGAAGCTGGCGGCTCTGGTCCCCCCGCCCCGGCTCCATCTCCTGCGCTGCCACGGGGTCCTGGCCCCCCGTGCCCGCGACCGCGGCCGCATCGTGCCGACCAAGCCGGTTGCCGAGCCGGCGGCGGACGGCGATACGAGCGCTCCGTCCTGCACCCATCGCCTGGGGTGGGCGGCCCTGCTGGCGCGGGTGTTTTCCTCCGACCTCAGCGCATGCGCGACCTGTGGCGGGCGCCTGAGGATCGTCGCCGCCCTGACCGATCCGGACCTATCTGGAGGGGGTAGGGCTGCCGGCGGTGCCTCCGCCGAGGGCCCCGCCGCAGCCGCAGTTCGAGTTCGCCGCCTGATCTCATCCGCGATTCGCTCCCGGCGCCGAGAGCCGTAGGGAGAAGTGCGTCCTGAAGGGCCTCATCGAGTACCGGATTGGACCCGATACGGGCCCACAGACAACCAAACCGTCCATCGCGGGATACGCAGCCGAATAAATCTTCGTGGGTCCATTCGAGTTTGAACCCAAGGGCGCGTTGATAGTACTCCAGATTGGCCTGAAAATCACCACAGGGCAGAATCGGAATGATGTTTTCCACCATTTGAGAGGACATGATCATCTCCTTAAACGGGGCGTGTTGGCAGTCTAGATCAGCGCTGGCACTCAAACTTCGCGCCTGCGCCGCCGTTTTCTCACGTACGGCGTTGGGATGCCATGGCGTCGGCAGATGCGCGCAAAACTGCGCATGTCGATTCCGAGCGCGGCGGCTGCATCTTTGTTGGTCGCGTAGAGTCGAGCCGCTCGGCGCACTGAAAATACCGGTATTTTTGTCATGACTGCCCCCTCAAGAACTCGGCGACCTTTTCCCGCTTGGCCACATCGGCCCAATCGAGTGGAGTGCTGTCGTAGGTCGCGTCCTTGGCCTGGAGACTGGAACCATGTTCAACCAGCACCTCGACCGCTTCCATATTGCCGAACCAGGCCGCCTCGTGGAGCGGCGTATACCCCCTCGTGCCGAAAGCTTCGGAATCGATGATCTGGTCTACCGAAGCACCCCATCTCAACAGCGATTCGATGACCTCTCCTCGCGCAAACTGGACGGCAATGCCCATGAGGCGCTCCCACCTTCCCCCGGGTTTCAAGCAGTCGGGGTCCTCGCTCATGAGCGTTTCAATCCGATCCTCTTGTCCCAAACCGAAAGCCGCCGGCAACGGGACCTGCGCCCCAGCCTCTATCAGCAAGCGAGTGCATTCCGATGCGGAGCTTAGCGCAGCGCGGTCCAACGGGGTGAGCCCGTTCACATCGGTGATCTCAAGACCGGCGCCGAGCTCGATCAGCTTGGCCACCGCTAGTGGCTGTTTTTTGACCACTGCCAGATGTAGGGGACTTTTCCGTTCTTCCCAAACCACCATCGGCTTTTCCAGCGCGTCGCGGTAAACCGACACCAACCTCGTTATTTCCTCCGTATCCCCCATCGCCACCGCCGAAAAGATGTTGTGCCGCGCACCGTGCGCCAGAAGGCACTCAGCCACCTCGACCCACACCCGTTCGTAACAGAGAGCCCAGCCGATGACATCCAATCCGTGTACATCGCCGTGACCGTTCGGATCCGCGCCGTGGCTCAGTAACAGTTCAACGATGTCGAGGCGCCCCTTCTCCGCGGCGAAGTGAAGCGGCGTGGCGTTGTCTCCCTCGCAGCGGATGTTCGGATCCGCGCCACGCCCGAGCAGTGACTCTACGGCTGTTTTGTGACCGTTCATGGAGGCGAAGTGCAATGCGGTTCGGGTCGACTCTCCGCCGCGCTCGTCGATGATTTCCGGAAAGTCCTCCAACACCCGGCGCACAGTGGCGTCGTCGCCGTTGTTGGCCGCCTGGATCAGATCCTTCATAGCGACGTCTGCGGCGCCCCCTTCCAGGAGCGCCACAACCTGGCGCTTGAGCTCGACCCAGTTGTCGAAGCCGTACTCCCGAGCGATGACCAGCTGGGCATCGCGCAGCGTGAGATCTATGGTCGCCAGCTGAGAGTCGGTGAATGAGGCGAATCGCGGGTGTCCGGCCTTTAACCGGCGAAACGCCTCCCCGGCGCCGGATCGATGGTCCTTGCGGAGCTCCTTGGCGAGGTTCGCCAACAGGCCGAGGCTGGGATTGGACGGGAGTTCCTTGACGGAACGAGAATTGGAGGGGGTCATGCAGCACCGCCTTTCGCATTGTGCCCGTTGTCCGCTTGGTACAGGCCGAAAGGAGGTACGAGAAGGTCTGATTACAGATGGGCGTTATTCCCTTGCCGCGGACGGGTGGCGCTCTGCAGCGCACTAAACGGAATCCTACGTTGCCCGAATGGCAAAGTCAAGCAAAAAGTTCGGGGTGTTCGGTGATCGCCGGAAAGCGCTTGACCAATACAATGGCAATGGTATGTTTCACTGGTCCCGGAAATCAAAGCGGGCTTTACAGTGGCAACTAGAAGAGGAGAAAAACCGTGAAAACCGGATCCATATTCGAGCCGGCGTCAACTCCGGTCTCGGGCATTGCCGATATCGGCGGCACCAAACAGCTGTTCGTCGACGATCTGCTGGTCGATGAAGCCAGCCGCATTTCGCGTTATCAGTATCGACCCGCCAAGTGCGCTGACAACCCGATCATGGTGGCTGATCGCCCCTGGGAGCAAGGCAAATACGGCGGTAAGAACGAGGGCGTGGAGATCGTCGGTCAGACGGTTCTTTACGACGAGGAGGAAGAAATCTTCAAGATGTGGTACGTGCCGTGGGCGCTGGACAAGGGCCGTCGGCCCTGGTGCTACGCAACTTCGAAGGACGGCTACAATTGGGACAAACCGGAGCTCGGCATCACCGAGTTCGAAGGTTCGACGCAGAACAACCTGCTCGGCATCCACGGCGAACCCAGCTATTACAATTGTTTCAAAGACCTGCGTGATCCCGATCCCCAACGGCGCTACAAAGCCCAGGGTGAGATGCACGGCCCCGGAGGACACAACCCTCCCGGCGGCATGGTGAACGCCTACTCACCCGACGGAATCCACTGGACCTACAACAACAAGGCTGTCGTGCTCTATCCTACCAACGTTGCCGATGCAAACTCCGTTCTCGGGTGGGATCACCTGCGGGAGAAGTACGTGGGATACTTTAGACCCGGCCACCCCCTTGCTTATGAAATCGACAACATCGGCCGCCATCGTCACATCCGCACTGTCGGGTATGCCGAAAGCGATGACTTCGAAGACTGGACCGATACGCGTATGATGCTGGCACCCGACGCCAAGGACCGGGTGGACCACCAGTACCAGTATTTCACCGCGGGCATCTTTGGGAAATTCTACCTGGGTTTTCTCATGGTCCACAAAACCCACGACCAGATCTGGGATGTCTTCCTGATGAGCAGCCGCGATGGTTTCCACTGGAATTGGGTGGACCGCGAAATGCCCTTTCTCTACCGTGGCGAGGTCGGCTCCTACGATGCCGGCTATTTGATGCCTTCCGGACCGATCTTGCACGACGGCCAGATCTGGATCTACTACACCGGCTTCAGCGGGGCCCACAGCGCCAATCCCACTAGGCTGGGGGAGCGCTGTGTCATGACCGTCAACCTGGCCACGACGCCACAAGACCGCTGGGCGGGATTGCTGGCGGGGCCCAATCAAGGCCGGATCATCACCAGGCCCGTCATCTTCGAAGGCTCGAAGCTGCTGATCGACGTAGACGCGTCGGTGCCCCAGAGCATTCCGACGGAAGAGATGAACTTCGATGAATGCGAGGTACGCGCCTCCATAACCGATCAGTCCGGCGGCCAGATCGAGGGTTTTTCATTCGAACGGTCAAGCCAGATTCTGGAGAGCGGCGTTCACGAAATAACGTGGGGCGACGCGGATCTTTCTCAACTGGAAGGGAAGCCCGTGCGTCTGCACCTGGAAATTCGGAGCGCGTGTCTCTATTCGTTCCAGTTCCTCTAGGCGGCAGCGATTGTTTCGGGCACGCATTCTCTATGCGCTTCTGTGCGATTGATGCGTTGAAATGACAATGCGCATTGGTCTGTTGATTCCGCTCCCAATTTTTTTTGTTGAAGAGGGTTTACTCCCCTGCAGTTTTGTCTTTCCCCCTGCAATGATCAGGGGTTTATTTCATTGATAAGACTTAAGGGGAATGCAAACCATGACAGCTGCTTTAGGTTTTCTTGCCGCTCTCTCACTCATCGTGTACTTCATGTGGGATCTGGATCGAAGAAGAGAAAAGTTGAAGGGACTGGCTTCCAGATTAGAGCAGATTGCCTCGGGAAATGCCAAAGAGCGGGTGCGGAGTCTTCGCAGGCTGAGCGTCAGTGCATTTTCTTCGGGAAGGATAATCGATGGGCTTGTTAGGGAGATCGAGATCTTGGAACGCGAAAACGGGATTGAGCTATCCAAGGAGTCTCGCAACCCTTCCCTTTTCTTCCTGAAAGCGAAGCAGATCGATAGGCGCCTCGCTGCCCTGGAGCATGAAGCTTGATCATGGACTCCAGCCGTCCGCACGGACTGATCGTTAAGCAACCTGGAAAAGCGCAAGACGCATTGGCGAGATACACTTCTATGCTGCTCAACTACCAATACGGAAGAAATACGACGATATCCGGAAGGGCTTGACGAATACCATAACCTGTGCCTAGGAAAAGGCTTCCTACAACGGGGGGTCTCGATTGAAGGAAACAATAGAAGGAGCCCTTGAAGCAATCGGTGTACGGAGATTAATCGATCCATCACTAGAGATTTCATATGAAGAGTCGCAAGAACGAGTTGAGCTGTACGAATCGAGTTCAAAAGATTCACTTGCTTCTTGCGCACACAATATCTAAATCTTAGGAACGAAACTTAGGAAGGTGCCCAATGCGACTTATTTCGTTTCTGAGCATTTTTGCCCTCTTGCAAGCCGCGCATGCTGCCTATAACGGCGGCGTGCCGAACGGCTCGCCGGTTCGTAAGAATTCCGGATGCTCGGTCGCCTCGAAGCCGGTTGGCGACGGTGGCGTCGGATGCAAACTGAAGGGTCCGACGCCCAGAGAAAAGGCGATTTGCGGCTCGCCCCATGGCGCCCACTTCAATGGCCCGCCGGGCACCGAGGTTCTCGCGACCGGCCCCGGGGTCGTCGAGAGGGTCGGGACCAACAATAGTCTTGGGAACTACGTGGTCATCAACCACGGCGCCAATGTGAAGACCTCCTACGGACACCTGGATGTTTCCACCGTCAGGAGGGGACAGCGTGTCGATCTTGGCGATGTCATCGGCAAGATCGGAAAATCCGGAAATACCAGGGCCCCCGGATTGCACTACATGATTACCCAGGGCAAGCGGTCTCTGAACCCGCTCCAGTACATCAGACCTGACCGGCGCTGATCGCGCTAACGCGCGAGCAATCCGTCGACCTGGACAGCCGCCGACCGCTGCCACGGCCGACCGGGGCGCCGGGGCTTTCCCGACTGACAAGGTGATTCCGGCGTCAGGGGCTGCGCGTTCAGTGGGGCGCCGGCGCTGGCACCTCGTCGAACCAGTAGGAGTAGATCGAAGACCCGCTCGCGTTGAAGCGCAGTTGCACCGGACGATTGACCGATGCGGCCGGGTCGCCGCGGTTCCATTGCACCGGGTAACGTGGGTGATCCCCCCTGACCGCCTCCGACTCTGCAACAACACTGCCCAACTCGTCCAATATCGCCACCTCGACCGAGCCCCCCGTCGCATCGACATTGATGAACAACCACGGAGTCGGCAATAGGAATGACTTGGTCAACGCCGAACCTCCGCCCGCCCCGCCATCTAGTGAGATGAATCCGTCTCTTCGCAGTACAGCCAGACAGGCGGCGCTATGTCTGGGGTCGGCATCGGCAGGAGTCGTGCGGTACCTCGAGCCGTTGTAATAGAACCAGAGCTCGTCCCCTCTGAAAATTGCGTTCGATGGCGGCATGATCCCGTTCAGGTCAAATGCCCCGGATTCGATCGTGGACGGTCCGATGAACGGCTCCCGCCCACCCAACCGGGTCCAGGCACGCAGGTCGCGGCTGCAGGTCAGTTGCACCCGGTGGAAACCATCCGAGTTTTCATTCCGGTCCCCGGTGTGGTGGAAGAAAGCTGGGAGGCCGATATACAATCCCTCGTACCTGAAGACCCCCATGTTGTAAACGTCGACGAAATACTCGTCCGGGACGTTGTATTTGGGGTGCGTTAGCGAGGGGTTGTCGTACCGCGCCGCGATCACCTCGCGGTTCAACTCCTGGTCCTTTTCGTCGGCGTGGAATACCAGCCCCGGATCGCTCCAGTGCTCGAAGTCCTTGCTTGTCGCCAGCGAAATCGAGCGTCCGTACGGACCCATCTCCCCTTCCTTGAGCGTGGCGATGTAGATCCCCGCCTCATCGTCGATGCTGAGATTGGCCTCATCGCCGGTAGGTAATCCGGGCCTGTCCAGCTTGCGCCAGTGGATGCCGTCAGCGCTGACCACCAGGTCCTGCGTCTGGAAACGACCCATGCCTTCGAATCGCTCCCCGGCTGGCGCGCCTTGACGCTCGCTGACCTGGATGACCCAGCTGAGCTGGTACTGGCGCGGATTGTTCAGCACGTGGCCGCGGGGGTACGCCAGGCGCCATGGGTTGTGGCGGATCTTCCAGTGGTCGGCGACGGGGCTCACCACCCGTTCCGACGCTCCCCGCAGCTTGAGGCTCTTGTAGCGCCGCGACGGATCCGCTTCCTGCGGGTCAAACACTACCTGTTCGCCGCACGGTCCTGCCACCAGGCAGTTTTCCACTGAACCCTTGTGCTCACGCACCCGCAGCACGGGACGCTCCCAGTGGAGGCCGTCGGCGCTTTCCGCTAGCCCCATGCCCCCTTCGCAGGTAATCCAGAGCTTGTAGCTGCGCGTTTCGGGATCCCAGGCCGGCGCGCAGCGGATCTGCACATTCTTCTCGCCATCCTGCGGTTCGATCACCGCACCTCTCTTTTGGGGCTGGTGCATGGTGCGCTGGAGATCTCGAATCTCGGCGACTCCGTGATCGTCTAGGAAGAGTTGGCGTTGACGGATCGGAATCTGAAACGGTTTTGCGCTCATTTGGCTTTCCATCTTGTTTGGCTTTGATTGGGCGGTGGTCAATATTGGGACGCGCGCTTGGCCTTTGTCAAGCCTCGACTCGAATCCGACGCCTCGACGCTACCGGCAACCCATCTTGAGTATTGTCCAATTCGGCGCCAGTTTTTAAACTGTTCGTTCGCGACGGACCACGGCTATTACAGGAACGGCAGCCTGTATCTGCGATCACATCAACGAAGAAGAGCACTGACATGAGCGAGTTCGAATTCGCCAGTGGCTGCACCAATCCAGAGACCTTTCCGGCCGAGGCATTGGCCATAGCCGCGGCAGCGGCGATTCCGGATGTCGGAGAGGCCTTCGTGCGCTACCCTGGCGAACTCGGGCACCTCGGGTTGCGCGAAGTCATGGCGCAACGCGAGTCGGACCGCGAGGGAATCGATGTCTCTCCGGAGCAGGTTGCGCTCACCAACGGGTCCATGCAGGCGGTGACCCTGATCGCGGAAGCATTGATGAAGGGCAAGGACGACGTGGTCGTCACCGAAGAGCTGACCTACAGCGGGACGATAGGGGCGTACCGCAGACTGGGCATCGAGATGGTCGGTGTGCCACTGGACGAGCACGGCATGCGGGTCGATGAGCTGCAGACGACATTGCAGCGATTGCACGATCAGGGCTCGCCGCCGCGCTTCATTTATACCCTGGCAAGCTACCAGAATCCGACGGGATCGGTCATGCCGCGAGCGCGTCGACTCGAGCTCATCGAGGTAGCACGCCAGTTCGACTGCATCGTCGTCGAGGACAACTGCTACGGCGACGTGCATTTCGAAGGGGAAAAAGAGCCCGCGTTCTACGCCCTGGACGACAGCCCGAACCAGGTCTACATCTGCTCGCTGTCGAAGATCCTCGGTCCCGGTGTCCGCATGGGCTACTTCATGGCGCGGCCACCGATGATGACGCGGATTCTCGACCGGCGCTACGACGGCGGCAACAGTCTGCTGGCAGCGTCGATCCTGGCCCGGTTCTTCCGCGACAACCTGTGGGAGCACTGCGCGCGAACCAACGCCGCGCTGAGGGAGAAGCGCGACGCCGTCTTCGGCGAGCTCGAGCGGGGTGTTGGGGACAGCTGTACGTGGTCGCGACCGGTGGGCGGCCTGTTCATCTGGCTGAGCTTTCCCGACTCGGTCGATCGGCGGCGGCTGGCAGAAATGACGGCCGCTCGCCATGTGCGCTACGCCTCCGGTGCCAGGTTCCACGTGCGCAACGAAGACATTCCGAGCCTTCGACTTGCCTTCGGCTTGCCATCGCTGCAGGACATTCGCGAAGGAATTCCCCTGTTGTGCGAATGTATTCGGCAGCTTTCAACTTGACGGCACAGCCCCCACGTCCATTCGGTCCAAGAGACAATCAGCGACACATCGATGGGCTCGAATGACCGCTACTTGCTCCTCACCGTCTGAGCTCAGCTATTCCCATCTCATAAGAATTTCACTGCCCGCGATCCTATCGGTCGCGCTGGAACCTGTCGCGGCCATGGTGGACACGGCACTGGTCGGTCGCAAAGACACCATGTGGCTTGCCGGGTTGGCGGTCTCGGTCAGTGTGCTCACGACGTTCTCCTGGGCATTCAACTTTCTGGTCTACACCGTCAACGCCCGGGTCGCGCAGGCCGTCGGCGCGGGGGACCGCAAGCTACTTGGGATGCAGATTCGTCTAGCGCTCTCGACGGCACTGGTCCTCGGTGTCCTGGTCGGCGCACTCCTGTACGCGATCCGGGCGCCGCTTTTTGTCCACGTAATGGGAGCCTCTGACGAACTGGTCGCATTGGCGTACCCGTACTACTCGGTGCGTTGTTTGGGGGTGCCATTCGTGATGATAACCACGGCTCTGCTCGGCATCCTTCGAGGCTTGCAGCGCATCCCCTTCTCGTTTGCGCTCATTGCCGTGCTAACGGTGAGCAACATCTTCACCACCTGGTTCGCCCTCTACATCATGAATACGGGGCTCATCGGCGCCACCGTTGGTACTACGGGGTCGTTTGCACTCGCGACGTTGCTGGGGCTTGGCTGGCTGGTGAAGAACAACGCCACTTCCGCCGTGCTCGAGAAGGTGCGATTCGAATTCGCCGAAATCTTGAGTTTCGGCGTTGAAGCGTTACACATGTTCGTTCGCACCGGATGTTTGACCGGGTCGTACTTCATCGCCACGTCCATTGCGACGCGACTTGGATCCGACGTCGTCGCGGCGCACCAGATCGGCCTTCAGGTGTGGGTGTTCACCTCGTTCTTCGTGGATGGAATTGCCGTGACAGCAACGTCGCTTGGCGGCAAATTTCTTGGCGCAGGCCGTCCAGACAAATGGCAAACGCTTGGCAAACGTCTACTGCTGATCGGTTTTGTCACAGGAGCGGCGTTTTCTCTTCTATTCTACGCAGGCGCGCGCCCAATCCAGATGATCTTCACCAACGACACCTCGCTGACGACGATCATCGATCAGTACTGGTGGATCATTATCGTAACGGCGCCCTTCAACGCACTCACCTTTGTCTAGGACGGGATTCTGTTCGGAAGCCGCGACTACCGGTTTCTCCGGAATTCGGTGGCGGGAGCCCTGGTCGTTGCTTTCCTTCCGGTTTTGATTGTCGGTCGGATGGGACCCGCCATCTCCTGCTCTCTCCGATGGAACTGCTGGAGAAGCTGGCGGCTCTGGTCCCCCCGCCCTGACCGATCCGGACCTATCTGGAGGGGGTAGGGCTGCCGGCGGTGCCTCCGCCGAGGGCCCCGCCGCAGCCGCAGTTCGAGTTCGCCGCCTGATCTCATCCGCGATTCGCTCCCTGCGCCGAGAGCCGTAGGGAGGAGTGCGTCCTGAAGGGCCTCATCGAGTACCGGATTGGACCCGATACGGGCCCACAGACAACCAAACCGTACTGCGAGCCCTGCCCAACGACCTGCAAACGATCATCAGCAAGCTTACCCTGCCCCTTGGGTGTGTTCGGCGCATTGACAAGAGGGCCAAAAAGGTGCCTCGTTTTACCTATACTTTCGTGCTACGACAGTTGATCTCGACGGATGAAGCCCCCGTCTCGCACCACAATCGGCAACTCTCCGCCGCGCCAGGCGTCCAATACCAATGACCCGTAGTTGTGTTCGGGATAAGGATTGCACAAGAATCCATCAGCGACCCATTGAGGCACCTGGATCCCCGTCCGCTAAGACGATCCCTCCCATCATCTCTCAGCCCGAAACAGACAGATCGAAGAGAGGGCCAACTCGCATGAGATCTTCTGTGTTGTTTCAATCGATGCTTGTACCTGTACTTGCTGTCGCAGTGATCACCGCCCAACCGGGATGCGGAGGGAAGTCGCCAGTTGACGAGACGGAGGATGAAAGGGAAGGCCAGTCGACCGAAGTGCTGCGGTCTGAAAAGGCGCGAAAGACCTCTCTGTCCGCGTCGGACGTGAAGCTGGACGATCTCGTGCGGGGAAACAGCGCGTTCGCGCTGGACCTATACGGCACACTGCGAGAGCGGGAAGGGAACCTGTTCTATTCGCCGCACAGCATCTCCGTGGCGCTGGCCATGATGTACGCCGGTGCGAGAGGCGAGACGGCGCGGCAGATGGAGGAGGTCCTTCGTTTTCAGCTTCCTCCGGATCAGCTGCACCCCGCCTTCAACGTCCTTGACCTCGCGCTTTCATCCCGCGGCGAAAACAGCGGAAGCCAGGAGCGTGGCGAATTCCGGTTGAACATCGCGAATTCCATATGGGGACAGAAGGGGTACGCGTTTCTGCCGCGCTTTCTCGACACACTGGCCGAAAACTACGGCGCCGGCATGCGTGCGGTGGAATTCGTGGAGAATCCGGAGGCGTCGCGTACGGCCATCAACGACTGGGTCGCGGAAAGGACCGAGGAAACAATCCAGGACCTGATTCCACAGGGCGTCATCGACCACCTGACGAGGCTGGTACTGACAAATGCCATTTATTTCAATTCGGCCTGGCACCTCCCTTTCGACGAGAGACGGACGTCGAGTGAACCATTCCAATTGCCAGGCGGCAATCGGGTCGACGTACCGATGATGCGCCAGACGGAGACCTTCAACTACGCGCTGCACGAAACGCACCAGATCCAGGCCGTGGAATTACTTTACGCCGGCGAGGAGGCGTCGCTGATCATCCTCCTCCCGGCTAAGGGCAAATACGACCAGTTCGAAGACGCGTTGAGCGCGGATCTCGTCAGTGAGATTTCGAAGCGAATGAGACCCATCCGCCTCAGGCTTTCCGTACCGTCCTTCGAGTTCACGTCTGAATTCAGGTTGGCCGATACGCTCGACGGTATGGGGATGACCAACGCCTTCGACTCCGAATCAGCGGACTTTTCCGGGATGGCCGATGGGAAGGGCCTCTACCTTTCGGCGGTCGTTCACAAGGCGTTTGTAAAGCTGGACGAACGGGGTACCGAGGCAGGCGCGGCCACGGGCGGGACGATCGGTGTCACCTCGTTGCCGCCGGCCTTCACGGCCGACCGGCCGTTCATCTTCCTCATAAGGGACAATGCCACGGATGCGATCCTGTTTGTCGGACGCGTGATGGATCCGCGGAAATAATCACTGCGTCCTTGGCCAATGCGGAGACGCCAGTGAGAAACCGTACGCCGCCGGGCGTACGGTTTCTTTTATTCGTTTTTGCCGACTTTGGAGTAAGAAGAGGTCCCTTCAGGCGGGATCGGACTCACGTTGAAAGAGCTGTAGGAGTACGTCATTCGGGCCGTTGAAGAAGCTCAGGCGGATATCGGTCCCCTCCGCGTCGAAGGGCTCGACGGCAATGTCCACGCCCGCTCCCCTGAGCTCGCCTGCGCTGCGGTCGACATTGCCAACCTTGAACGATATGTGGTGCCGGAATACAACGGACGCGAGCACGGGTGGTCCGGCCATTGCTGTTGGACCGATACCATGCCGGCCACAGCACTTATCCGCACCCCCGCGTACCGCCGCCGCCAACCGGAAAAGGAGCCCCTCTACCAGATCCTCGCCGGGCATCTGGAAACCTTTCTCCAGCAAGCCCGAACCTTCGAGCACCAACTGCCGCTTTGACCGACGTCGGTCCTGCCGATGGTGGCACGTGTGTGATTCCAGGCTCACATCGCCTGACCTGGTCAGCTGATGAGATGATCAATGCCGCTCCGGCGGCGATAGCTGGAGGTGGAAAAGGCGATATTGATTTGGATTTGCTATCGCTGCATCATTCACCATATTTGTCGCGAAGCGCGACCCGAACACTCCCAACGTAAGGAGCGGTGCTATGTCAGGAACCGAACCCGCAATCCGCTTGACCAGCTTGGGCGGCGCCCGAGTCGGACTTCTGGATCCGGGAAAACGCAATTCTGCCGCCGTTCTCGAGGCCGTCCCGCAGGCGGTGGCGATTCTGATGGGTGGGAAGGTGTAGAATCAAGATAGGCTGGAAAGGGCGCGCTGCGTCATACGGCGGCCTGACGCTGGAAGTGCGAGAATCCGGGGGCCTGAGATCGACAGAGGGGGGAAAAGATTGAGTCTACTGGGAATCGACATTGGTACGACGGGGGCAAAAGTCATCCTGCTGGAGGAGAACGGCTCCATATCGGCGAATGTGACCGAGGAATACGAAACCAGCACTCCGGGCCCGCTATGGTCCGAGCAGCAACCGGCCGACTGGTGGGACGCAGGCTGTGCCGGGGTGAAGAGGGCGCTGGACGCGTCGGGAACGAAAAACAGCCAGATCAAAGGCGTCGGGGTGTCCGGTCAGATGGTCGGTCTAGTGCGCTGTTAAAGAGTGGGCATTGAATTTTGTATTTTGGCGAGCTTGGCATCGTCCTGGTTTCGATTTCTCCATACGAGGTATTCCTGCATGCGCTGGCCGATGTCTCGATGGTCCCTTGGGTCGCTGTTCTTGATGACGAAGTAGTGGGCGGCGGTCAGATGGCATTCGAGACGGTTCATCCAGGAGGCGTTGGTAGCGGTGAAGACGAGGGAGACTCGATGCTGCCGACACCATTGCCGAATCTTTGGGGTCGCGTGCGTCGACAAATTGTCCAGAACGAGGTAGATGCGTTGGGCCTTGCGGTAGCGGTGCCGGATGGCCTTGAGGAAAGTGAGCACCTCCGAGGCGTGCTTCTTTCGCTTGTGATGCATCCACAGGACGTCCTCGTGGACGTTGTAGGCGCCGAAGAAATAGCTGACCCCGGCGTGCCGGGTGTAGGTGGCTCGGTGCCGCACCGGGTGCTTCTGCGGCGCCCAGGAGGAGCCGGCATGGGGCTTGATCTGCACGGGCCCCATTTCGTCGAAGCAGACTACGACCGAGTCCTTCGGCGCACGCCGGTAGAGGCGGTCGATGCGTTTTTTTTCGAGGAGAAATCCGGATCCTTCGACTCCTTCCAGGTGCGGGTACGTTGGTAGGTGACCTTATGCCGGTCCAAGACCTTGGCGATGGTCACGTGCGAGACCTTGGGGATCATCTTGCGCCCGACCAGACAGTCGGTCAGCTTGCGCAGCGACCACTGGTTGAAGGGTTGGCCGAAAGCCCGAGGGGGCATCTTGGCGATCTCCACCACCACGGACTCGTCTTCGGGCGTCAGCGCTGGGGTGCGCCCCGGGTGGGCTCGCGTGCGAAGCGACGCCAGCCCTTCCTCGTTGTATCGTCGGACCAGGGAGCGGATGTATTCCTCGTGCAGATGCAGCGTCGCCGACAGCTCCTGGACCCGCATACCCTGGGCACTGAGGGAGATCAATTGCCCTCGTCGCATCTGTACGGCATTGCGTGGCCGCTTCAGCCATCGGCCCAGTTCTTTCGATTCGGCAGCATCCGGTGTTCGAGCATGGAGGCACATGGCAGGACCCTCCCAGAAAAATGGACATAGGTCCCCATGATACCAACATGTACGAAAAAGTACAAGCCTGAATCCTTAACAGAGCACTAGTGCTGCTCGACCGCGACGGGAACATCCTCCGCCCCTGTATCATGTGGAACGATCAGCGCAGTGTCGACGAGGCCGAAGACCTGACCGCGCAGATCGGCCTGGAGACGATTCTCGCCGAGACCAGCAATCCGTTGTTTGCTTCCTTTGTGGCGCCAAAGCTGGAGTGGGTGCGGCGCCACGAGCCCGAGGTCTACGCCCAAGTTCGGCATGTTCTGCTGCCCAAAGATTACATCACCTATATGCTGACCGGCAACGTCGCGACCGAGGTTTCCGACGCATCCGGAACCTGTCTTCTCAATATGGAGCGGCGCGCCTGGTCCGATGTTATGGTCAGTGCGCTGGACATGCCAAGAGAGTGGCTGCCGCGCTGCGTGGAATCCGATGAGGTAGTTGGCGAGGTGAGCTCTGAGGCGGCGGCCGCGACCGGGCTATTGCAGGGGACGCCGGTGGTAGGCGGGGCGGGCGACCAACCTGCTCAGTCGTTGGGCTGCGGGATCGTCGAACCCGGGCTCTGTTCGGTAACCGTCGGAACATCCGGCGTCGTATTCGCCCAGGCCGATCGGCATATCCGCCACCCCGACGGGCTGCTGCATGCGTTCTGCCACAGTGTGCGTCATCAATGGTACGTGATGGGTGTCATGCTCTCGGCCGGCGGCTCGTTCCAGTGGCTCAGGGACACCTTGAGCGCGCACGGGCAGATCAGCTTCGATCAGCTGACCGGGCTTGCCGACCATGTATCTCCAGGCAGCGACGGGCTGATTTTTCTGCCCTATTTGAGTGGCGAACGGATGCCGTACGACGATCCTCTTGCCCGCGGAGGCTGGATTGGATTGACGCAGCGGCATTCGCTTTCGCATCTGGTCCGGGCTGTAATGGAAGGCATCACCTTCGGTCTGTACGATCTCCTGCAGATCATCCGTAGCCTCGGCATGGAGATTCAGCGCATCTACGCATCGGGCGGCGCTTCGGAGAGCCGGCTGTGGCGGCAGATGCTGGCGGACGTTTTCGATGCGCAGATCGTCACGACCAATGCGACGCAGGGGGCCGCCTTTGGAGCGGCGATGCTGGCAGGGATCGGCGCCGGGGTGTTCAGGAATGCAGCCGAGGCTGCGGCAGCCACGATCGTCGTTACCGGTTCAACAGATCCGAACCCTCAATCTCACAAGGTGTATGAACGCGCCTTCGAGATGTATCGTTCTCTGTATCCGCAGCTCAAGGGTTCGTTCCAGGAGATGGCGGAGTTTTCTAGCCGCAACGCCGAGTAAAGTCACGGGAAGATCAAGCGTTCGCCAGGAACAGTGTAGCCGGCGGCGACCCGACGAAGTGTAAGAGTCTGCCGTTTCAATGGCGGCATACAAGGGGCCCATTGGTCGCCGGTGCAAAGGTGCGCCAGGGATGAAAAAGTCTATTGGGTTTCGCACCCTCGCTTTGATAAGGAGTGAGGGGTATAGACTATTAACCTGCGCTTCATTTCGGTATACACACGTTAGCCAGACGTAGGCAAGGGGATGCTCCGCGCAGTGGAATATTCTTTTGAACGGTCCATCAAACCTGAGCAATTGCAGGTCCTGCTCCGGCAAACAGCTTGGGCAAAAGACAGAAACTCCGAGCAAATTCACACGATGCTCGAAGGAACTGCTGTAATCTTGGGCGTTTGGGAAGATGACCACCTCGTTGGGTTTGCACGAGCTATTAGCGATGGAATCTATCGCGCCTTGATTGATGATGTGGTGGTGGAGGAGTCAAAACGTGGTATGGGCATCGGTTCGGAGCTGATGCGGCGGCTCGTGGAACGTCTTACAGAAATCGGAATCCAGCAGGTTCTGTTACGTTGTCGAGAAGACACTGTCCCATTTTACGAGCGGCATGGCTTTGAGATGGCTCATGGTGCAACGATGAATCTGAGCAAGTCGTGAAGCCGCTGACGTACTTTAGCCTTCCGCAACAGCTTCGCGGTTCCCCAAACCGTGAAAACGAATAGAAGTGTTCGTCCAGATCGGTTTTTCGAGGTTGATACAATGAAATTGGCGCTCATTGCTGATATACACGGAAACTCCGTCGCCTTGGACGCGGTACGGGGAGAGTTGGGCAGGGAGTCCAACCTTTCGCAAGAATGGTGAGTTCTCTGTCGGACAAGACATTGATTGATCGGGTCGCGCGCCGTGCCGCATTGTGTGTCTCTGTCCGCGAGCGGCGAGGTCAACCGACCTGCACACTTGAGGAGGCTATAGGTGAGCGAAAACGTCATTGTTGGTCATAGCGCGGAACAAAACCAGCTTGTCATTGAGTGGGAAGACGGCCATCGCAGTATCTTCCACTATATCTGGCTCAGAGACAACGCCCCCGAGAACCGGCATGCCAATGGACAGAAACTCGTTGATACTCTGTCGATCCCGCTTGATCTAAGAGCAAACAGCGTCACTGTAGGCGAAACCGTCAAAATAGAGTGGGCCAACGACGGGCACGTGACGGAGTTCACCCCCGAATGGCTGCGGTCCAACGCCTATGAGCGGTCAGAGATGGAGGCCCGTCGCAGCCACAAGCGGTTGTGGGATGCGGCAACGTTTCCCAAGCTGCCCTTTGTGCTTCCACAATTGACGAAGGACGATAGTTATTTACGAGAGATGCTGGCTCATGTGCGCGATTACGGCTTTGCCACGATAGCGGAGATTCCTGTCGAATCTGAGTCGCTGTTCAAGGTGATAGACCTGTTTGGTTACGTGCGCCATACAAATTATGGTCCCTACTTCGACATAGAGGTGGTGGCCAACCCGAATAATCTCGCCTATACGAGCGCACCGCTCGCCGGTCACACCGACAACCCCTATCGTCGTCCCGTTCCGACACTGCAGATGTTGCATGTGTTGAGCAATTGCGTTGCTGGAGGCGACAGTACCCTGGTTGATGGTTTTCGCGCGGCGGAAGCGTTACGTCAGGAGGCACCGGACCAGTTTGCCCTGCTGACCTCAACATTGGTCACCTTCCGCTTTAGTAGTGAGGACACCGACCTACATCAAGAAACGACGATAATCCAGACCAACCCTCGCGGCGAGGTCGTTGGCATTCATTTCAACAATCGATCAATACAGGCGTTCTACGTCGAAACGGAGAAGATGCCGGCATTCTATGCCGCCTATCACGCGTTCGCGGGCATGTTGGAAGACGAGCGCTTCAAGGTCACTTTCAAAATGGGTCCTGGCGATGGGGTGCTTTTCGACAATCAGCGAATTCTCCATGGCCGCATCGGCTATCAAAGCGCAGGCGATCGCCATTTTCAGGGTTGCTATGCGGACATTGACAGCCTGCTAAGCAAGCTGGCTGTGCTGGATAGAGAATAAGGGAGACAGGATGTCCATCATCGACGAGATTTTTGACAGCATGCGGAAGAATGCCCAGGCGGAATATGGAGAGCGGGTGACCATTGTCGCTCACAGCCTACAGACGGCGGTAGCTGCCGAGCGTGATGGGGCCGACGATTTGATGATTGCAGCGGCATTCTTGCATGACTACGGCCATTTCGTACATGACCTTGGCGAAGATGTCGCCGAAAGAGGTATTGACGCGACTCATGAAGAGTTGGGAGCCGAAGCGCTGCGCGATCACTTCCCTCCTGAGGTGATCGAACCGATGCGCCTGCATGTCGCGGCCAAGCGGTATCTTGTGGCAACGGACGCAGAGTATCTGGAGACTGTTTCACCTGCCTCGATGCTCAGTCTCGAGGTACAGGGAGGCCCGTTCAAAGAGGAGGAGGCGCGCGAATTTGAAGCCAACCCATACTTCGAACGAGCCATCCAACTGCGCCTCTACGACGAGGCTGGCAAAATCCCTGACATGAAAGTCCCGGACCTCGAATATTACCGACCGGTCCTCGAACGAGCCCGGAATCGTTGATCCAGATGCGCGCAGGCAAAGACATTAGCCGGCCGTGAGCCATGGGCAGACGGGACCACCCATCTGGTCCTTTCTCCGCTCGAGCTGATCGAGAAACTCGCCCCATGAAGCTGCTCTTCGACGACGACGACATCGACCGAACTGCCGGCGTCCGCAGGGTGCTCGGCTCCCCGAAGAAGGAGCCGGACCCGATTCTGGAACCGCAGATGCCGTGGGAGACCGCCGGCAGCTCCGCCTTCCACGCGGTGCTCCGCGACCGGGCCTCCGGTCGCTTCAGACTCTGGTACCGCGCTTCCATCGGCGGCGCGGACCGCCCCGCCGGCGAGGGCGACGGGCCGGAGCGCCACTTTCTCTGCTATGCGGAAAGCGGTGACGGCTTGACCTGGGAACGGCCTTCTCTCCGGCGGCTGTCCTTTGCCGGGAGCCTGGAGAACAACATCATCCGGGAAGTCGATGCCGGGGATTCGGTCTTCCATAACATCGTCGAAGATCCGGACGACCCGGATCCGCGGCGGCGGTACAAAGCCCTGGGCTACCAGCACGCGACCCGGGCCGCGGCCGGCCTCCCGGAAGGGGGTGGCACCGGGGTGACGGTGAGCTTCTCCCGTGACGGCCTGGAATGGCCGGAGGAGCCGATCCTGGTGATGGGGTTCGAGGAGATCACGGACGCCAACTGCCTGCAGCCCTACCGGGACCGGGACAGCGGGAGCTGGGTGGCGTTCCTGCGACCGCGCACCCAGCCGAAGCGGCGCTTCGTCGGCCGCGGCACAAGCGGCGACTTTCTGCGCTGGACCCCCCCGGAGATGCTCCTCACCCCGGACTCCGGGGACGACGAGTTCACCGAGTTCTACTCCCTGTCGACGGCCGTCGTCGGCACCTTCCACGTCGGCGCCCTCTGGGTCTTTCACGACCACCCGGAGGACTCTCCCATGACTACCGAGCTGGTGTACTCCCGGGACGGACGGAGTTTTCACCGCGCCCTGCCGCGGGCGGAGTGGATTCCCCGCGGTCCCGAAGGCTCCTTCGACAGCGGGCAGGTCTGTCCCGTGCGGCTGCTGCCCGTGGGAGAGGAGCTCTTCGTCTACTACAACGGAGTGGACCGACACCACCGCTTGAAGCGCGGGCCCAAGCCGCCGGTGGTGAACCCCAAGACCGTCGGCGCCACCCGCCGCACCGGCCTGGCGCGACTGCCGCTGCAGGCCCTGTGCGGTCTGCGGGCGGATCACGACGGCGTGGTGGAGACCCGGTGGGTCTGCAACTACGGGCAGACGGGGGTGCAGGCCGTCGCCGACGTCGACCCCGGGGGAAGCGTGCGCGCGGAGATACTGGACCCGTTCGGCAGCGTGGTGCCCGGTTGGGACCGCGCGGCCTCAGGATCGATCGCGGCAGCCGACGGCCGCCTGCGCCTGTGGTGGGAGAGACCGGAGCTGCGCGGAATCCCCGGCCAGACCAGCGACGCCGGGGGAAGGGTGGGGCACGTGATGAAGGTGCGGTTCCACCTCCACCGGGCTACCCTGTTCGGCTTTCAGGTCGGTGAGGAGACCTCGTTCCCGGGACAGGCGGACTGAGCGGCCAGTCACGAAGAGCGGGTGCGTCGCCGGGCCGCTTCAGCGGAGTTACCGGACTTGGCCTTCGCGCGGCTTTTCGCTGCATGCGGCTAGGCGGATCGCGGGCCGGGACCGGCGGGGACTCGAACGCTTGTGCCGCTACGTGGCCAGGCCGCCCCTGGCTTCAGGGCGCCTGCGCCTCCTCGCTTCGCAGCGGCTTTGCTTTGCGCTCAAAACGCCGTGGTCGGATGGGACCCGCTACGGGCCCACAGACAACCCAACCCTACTGCGATCCCTGCCCAACGACCTGCAAACGATCATCTGCAAGCTTACCCTGCCCCTTGGGTGTGTTCGGCGCCTTGACAAGAGGGCCAAAAAGGTGCCTCATTTTACCTGGAATTTTTCCATACGGATATTATGTTCTGGCGACACCATCTCAACGGTATGCGCAACGACTATTTGTACTGGCAGACGGTGGACGACATCGCCGACGAGTTCATGGAATCCGACGACGACGCTGCTGCAGGCAGGTGTTCAGGGATTTGGTCCGCTCCCGTACCGGATGCGCGACGACACCTCCGATCGAAGGAGTTTCGAGCGCAGTACGCTTTTCCTTACCCTTACCAACTCCACGCACTACTTCGGCTACGACCTATGGGCCATCGTTGTGGTCGCCAGGGACGAGCTGCAGTACGAAGGCGGTTTCAGGGACCACCGGAACGTGAATGTCCTGGAATTCTTCTTGCGCGCGCTGGTTGGCTTCACCGAGTTCGGGCGGCCCATCTAGATCCGTGAGCACTCCTGGTTCATCACACCGTTCAGACCGGTGGGCGATCACCCTGCGCAGCCTGGTTATAGGCGCATTCTCAGCCCTGAGTGTCGCGCTGATCCTGCCTTACACCATCAACGTCATCCATGGGTCGCGCATCGGGCTCAGCTCCTGCACGCCGGCCGCATTCATCCTCTTTTTCGTCCTTGTGCTGACGGTGCAGGTGGTGCTCACCTTGCTGAAGCGAAACTGGCATCTGCGCCCCGGGGAGCTCGTACTGATTTTCAGCATGATGGCGGTGGCGACGCACATTCCCAACCGCGGCGTTTCGGGGAGGCTCGTGGTCGGGGTTACGGGGAGTAGCTTCTACGCCAGCCCCGAAAACAACTGGACGGAGCTCGTCGAGCTGATACGGCCGGACTGGCTCGCGCTCAGCGATGACCGGGCGGTCAGCGATTTGTACTACGGCGGGGACGTCGACCGGATTCCCTGGCACCTGTGGCTGCCGGTTCTGTCGCGTTGGTTTGTCCTCATTATTGCCTACCACCTCATGTTGCTGAGCGCTTTGGTGATCCTGCGGCGACAGTGGGTGGATAACGAGCGCCTGGCGTTTCCCATGGCCCAGGTGCCCCTGGCCATGGTACAGGACAATGGCAGGCCCAATTCGATCATCAAACCGTTCTTCAAGAATCCGGTCGTGTGGGCCGGCTTCCTCTTCTCCTTTTTGATGAACAGCACCAACATTCTGCACAACTATGTCCCCTGGATTCCCCCCTTCATGGGACAAGCCGAGTTCATGATTTTTCGGGAACAGGTCGAGGTCCAACTTCGTATCAACTTTCTCATGTTGGGTTTTGCCTACTTCATCAATACCGGCGTCGCCTTCAGCATCTGGTTCTTCTACCTCCTCAAGCTCGCCCAGCAAGGTCTCTTCGCAACCGTGGGAATAGATCCGTACCAAAGCATGGGTCCCTGGTGGGCCTCCGTTAGCGGCTCCATCTTCGGCCACCAGATGATGGGCGCCCTGATAGTCATGGTGCTCTTTGGTCTCTGGACCGCACGGTCCCACCTCAAGGATGTTTTTCGCAAGGCCTGGAACAGCGATGCACCGGTGGACGACTCGCGGGAAATCATGTCGTATCGGGGCGCCGTACTCTGCTTCCTGGGCGGCGCGGCTGTCGTCTTCGTCTGGTTGTGGCAGACGGGTTTCCCAGCATGGATCGCGCCGATTTTCATCTTCGCCATCCTGGTTATCATGATCGGACTGGCGAGGGTCATCGCCGAAACCGGCATACCCACCATCACGCCCTCCATGGGGCCGGCCACCTTCGTGATGTCGAGCGTCGGCGCGACGGCACTGGGCATGCAGGGTTTAGTGGCAGCGGGCTACACGCTGGTTTGGGCCGGCGGTTTTCTCACCTTCATGACTGCTCCTATGGCCAACGCGCTACGACTGGGGTCGGAGATCACCCGGCGTCGACGGGCTTTGGCGATCGCCATCATGGCGGCTTCGGCGATTGCCATAGCGGCTGGTACCTGGTTTTGGATCTATCTGGGCTACAAGCACGGAGGTCTCAACCTCAATGGCAGATACTATCAGGTCTACTCGCGGTCGGCGCCCCGCTACGCCGAAGTCGCGATCGGTGGCGCCCCGGAGGCCAACGTATATGGGTGGATCTGGTCAGGAATCGGGGCAGCGGTCATGGCCGGCTTGATGATCGCGCGCCACACCTTTGCCTGGTGGCCTTTCCATCCCGTCGGCTTCGCCATCAGTACCTCGTGGGTCTTGACCGCCACCTGGATGTCGACGCTGTGCGCGTGGCTGATCAAGCTAGCGGTGTTGAAGTACGGCGGACCTTCGCTCTACGAACGAACCAAGCCGTTTTTTATAGGGATTATCCTGGGCCAGTTCGTGGCGGCGGGTTTCTGGCTGCTGGTGGACGCGTTTACGGGCATGAGAGGCAATCATATACGCGTCTATTAGCGGCAAGAATTCGTGGCGGTGCGGAGAATAAAGCAGCGAGTCAACCCGCGTCGGGGCGAGGATTTCCCTACCTAGAATTCGTGGCGCTTGCGAGGAATGTGGTCCTTGGGTTCCGCACCGGGACGGACCAGTGTTTCGACGTCATCCTCTATCAGGGGTCTGCTATGCACGTAAGGTGATTCCAGAACCGCTTTCTGAACCTCGGTGGGTTCGTCGAACCATTCCGGCATTTCCGTCTCGTAGATACTCGGTGAGTAGCTGCAGAATCGGAACTGACCGTTTGTAAAAGTGTAGCACTGAGCTCCGTCGAAGTGGCGACTGGTGTAGCCGTGAAGGCCATGTCCACCGCATCCCTTGCGAGCCATTATGATGAAGGGCTCGGAATCCAGCCTCCAGCCGCGGCCTGCCCTCCCCTCCATTCGCTCCCGGCGCCGTGAGCCGTAGGGAGAAGTGCGTCCTGAACGGCCTCATCGAGTACCGGATTGGACCCGCTAGTGCGCTGTTAAGTATTCAGACTTGTAATTTTTCTTTCTTCGTGGTATCACTGGCCAAGGTCTAAAACTCAATGCCGACTCATTAACAGCGCACTAGGGGCCCACAGACAACCAAACTGTACTGCGAGCCCTGACAAACGACCTGCAAACGATCATCAGCAAGCTTACCCTGCCCCTTGGGTGTGTTCGGCGCATTGACAAGAGGGCCAAAAAGGTGCCTCATTTTACCTATACTTCGCTCAACCACATTCTGGCGCGGACACTGCGGGAGGGGAAGGCCCCGGCCTCGATGGAGGCAGTGCTCAGAATCACATCTAAGTTTAAAGGGTCCATGGCAAAGATCGTGAGCGAAGAACGCTTGGAATAATCGAGATCAAGGCGTATCCTGAGCGAATCCTAGCGCCCCAAAAAGCAACTGCGCGTCAATGCCACTCCAGATGCAACGTGCGCCCGCCTAGTACGCCCGCGTCGTCCGCCCCAACTCTTCGGCCTCAATCCACTTCCGCAACATAGCACCAGAGCGCGCCAGCAGCTCTCGATAAGGCCGTTCCAATGTCTTGTTTTTTGGATTTTTTCCCGACTGCCGTGGCACGGCGTTGAAACGCCCCCGCACCTCGACGATGTTGCGGCTCGGATTGTGTATGGCGATCGTCGCCACGCGGGCGCTGTAGCCCTCTGGATCGGCCACCTGCATTGACCACACCGACTTGCTGCCCCGCCGACAGTTGGATACATAGGAGGCGACGCAGTGTTTCATCGCCCGTCCTTCGAGCGTGAGGTCTCTCTTGGAAGTCAACTCGCGGATAGTCCAACGCAACCCTTCCTCTTTGTCGTCTTCCCACTCAAATCCCGCTATGCCCGACGCCTCCCAACTTCCCCCAGGCTGGCGGTTATCGCGGGCTAAGCGCTCGTGCCATTCCTCGACTTGGCGCAGGAGCTTGACTGCGCTGCGTCCCTTCATGGTGTAGTTGGGTTGGGGTGGCTCGCCTTCCTCTGTGGGGACGTACTTCTGATGGTTGATATAATCGACGATTGGCCCCACCATGTCCGGGTCGAGCATGGGGTTTTCGACGAGGAAGAGTACGACTGTGCTCCAGAAGGATTCGTCCGCGAAATTGCGACCCAATTCCGTGGCTATTACTGCCTGCGCGAGTGCATCGCTGCCTTCCTGTCCCATCACTTGCGCCCAGCGCAGGGCCTCGGTCGCCGTCAGTTCGCTCGGTGCCTCGGCAAAGACGTGCGCCATGCGCTTGGAGAGCACGAGCGGCAGGTCGGCCGTGCGGATGTTCTGCCCGCTGCCCACGTGGACGAACCATCCCTGCTGGCGTTGGGCCTCTTTGTCCCAGCCGCCGAACCACGCCGAATCCAAGCAGGACGGCACGTCGTAGCGGGCCAATAGGAATCGGACCAGTGTGGCGAATTGTCGCCGAGGGTTGCGGCTGTCTGGCTTCCACTCGGACGGCACCTGCTGCCACGCGTCGTTGTGCCGAGCCAAAGCGCCGATGGCCTCGACGAAGGTATTGCCCTCCACTCGTCCCAAGCGCTGGAGGGCTGGACGCGCGTCGAGCAGGCTGGACGCCCGTTTCTCTACGTGCAAGAGCAAATCCCGTAGCTGTGCCCGCTGGTCGCCGGCCAAACTGACAAAGGCCCGATGGATTAGGCGCAAGACCTCGGTGCGCAGCTCTTTCTCGGCGATGGCTCCGGCCCAGAGTTGGTGAATGATGTCTTTGGTGCGCCGGCTGTGCTTGCGGCCCTTGTGTAGGGCTTGGGTGCTCTGGATCTGCTGGTGGAGCTTGACCTCCTTGCTGCGCTGGGCGTCGCTTTTGTGGATGGCGTCGCCGAGCCCCTGTTGCCGACACCACGCTTGGTAGGCGGCCACCTCGTCTAGCCCTAGTTGTGCGACGTGTTGCCGCACGGCTTCTTCGGCTTGGGCGGCCTGTTGGTCGTGCTGGTGCGCGGCGCGCTCTTGCCGCCGCTCCTGCCAAGTCTTGCTCAGAGCCGCGCTAAATCCGTGCTGACGGCACCAGACCTTATAGGATTCAATGGCCTCTAGGCCCAGCGATGCCATGTGTGCGCCGAACTCGGCGTTGGCGCGCGCGGTGGCACCCCGGCGACGGCTCTTTTTGCGCTTGGGTTGTTTAGACATTTTGCAAAATCCTCGCTAAGTGGTCGGCGGGCGCGTTCCCACCGCTGAAGATGCCAACTACCTTTTTGCCGGCCAAGGACTCGCGGATCGCGGGCCCTGACCGGCGAGGCGCGCCTCACTCCAACCACTCCTCGCGCAGGGTCTGCAGTTCGGGCGCATCGCTGAGGAACGGGAACATCTGATCGAAACGCCGCACCATCTCCGGCGCCAGGACGGCGCGCATCGGAGACATTGCCTCGCTATCGAGCAGCTCGACGGCGCTGCGCAGATGGGCGTGGCCGCGCTCTGCCTCGCCCATCCCGGTGCGCAGGCCGGCCAGCCAGGCGTGGTTCTGGCACTGGCGGACCTCGAGAATCTCCACCGACCCCCAGAATGACCAGTAGGCGTCGCCGAGGGCTGCGCGGTAGGCGTCGTTGAGAGCTTTCATGGTGGCCTGGGTGGTGGAAGCGACCGCGTGTTCGAAGCTTGCGATCGCGCCGCTCACATCACCGCTGGACGCCTTGGCCATCCCGATCTCCGACAGCATCAGGCTCTCCCAACCCTTCTCCTTTCCCAGGCGCTCGTAGAGCTCGACTGCTTCTGCGGACTGGCCGGCGAAGACGCAGCGGCGGGCGAGCTCCATCACGGCGACGGGCTCCAGGGTCGTCTTCTCCGCTTCCTTGAGCAGGGTGCGATTCTCTTTCAGCACTGCCAGCATCCTCGAGCCGGTCTCTCCGGCAAACGCCTGCGCAGCTTTCACAGAGGCCCGCTTGAGCCGCAAAACCAGGCGGTCTTTCCCGTCGGTCTTGGCGATGGCCTCGTCGAGGACCTCGATCGCCCGCCTGGCATCCCGCGGCTGTTCCGCAAGCTCTTCCGGCGGGCGGGCAAAAGTATAGGCATCGGCGATCAGCAGGGCCGTCGTTGGATCGTCCGGTTTCAACTGGGCGGCGCGCTCCAGGTCGCTCACGGCATCGCGGTAGCGCACGCCACCGAAGCGGGTGCGACTGCGGGCTAGCAGGTTCTCCAGCTCGGCGGCAAAGGTGTCGCCTGGGGATTCGTCCTGCAGGGTTTCATCGATCATGTGGGTCACCTCTCTTCTCATTTGTTCGCGGCCTCGATGCAGACGTTGGCGCACTGCCGCCTCGGAAATACTCAGCAAGGTCGCCAGTTGTGGGGTCGGCACTCCTTCCAGGTAGTGGAGGACAATGGTCTCCCGGGTGTTCGGCGTCAGCCGCTCGATGGCATCCAGCACGACCCGGCGGCGCTCGGCGCGCCGGAGATCACGGTCCGGGGCATCGTCGCCCGCCAAGTGGGGAGCAGTGGAATCGAAGACCTCCCGCGCTGGTTGGCGTCGCCGCCGGTCTACCCAGGTGCGGCAGCGGTTTTCCACTATCGTTCGCAACCAGCCTGAAAACAGGGCCGGATCCTTTAGGCGGTCGAGTCCGAGGTAGGCGCGCAGGAACACCTCCTGGGCAATGTCGCCGGCCGCGTCGAAATCGCCTGTCCGAGACAGGGCGATTGCGAAGACCGCGTCCTTGTGGTTTTCGACCAGGCGGGTGAATGAGGCCTCGTCGCCGTCGATGGCAGCAGTCACTAGCGCCGCGGTCTGTTGTGAGATGTCAGTCAAAGCGATCGCTCCAAGTACGGGAGTTTGACCTGAAAGACCCGCAATGGACAGGGACGTGACTAGCTCTTGCCAGATTTTCCATCCGCTGGAACCACCTCGGGCACCCGGTCCGCTGATTTGAGGTTGCGCCTCGCGGGCCGGGACCGGCGAGGACTCGAACGCTTGTGCCGCTACGTGGCCAGGCCGCCCCTGGCCTCAGGGCGCCTGCGCCTCCTCGCTTCGCAGCGGCTTTGCTTTGCGCTCAAAACGCCGTGGTCGGATGGGACCCGCTAGGGGCCCACAGACAACCAAACCGTACTGCGAGCCCTGTCAAACGACCATGCAAACGATCATCTGCAAGCTTACCCTGCCCCTTGGGTGTGTTCGGCGCATTGACAAGAGGGCAAAAAAGGTGCCTCATTTTACCTATACTTCGGGCTGAGGAGAGCCACCTGTATCCGCCAGAAGGT
This sequence comes from Candidatus Latescibacterota bacterium, assembly GCA_965208105.1. Taxonomy (GTDB): domain Bacteria; phylum Latescibacterota; class UBA2968; order UBA8231; family UBA8231. Next base: position 2,494,661 of record OZ242318.1, on the reverse strand, counting down.
CCGGGACTCGGCATGGTGCTGGACGGAGGACAGGATGCGGGAGCTCACGGTGGCCTCGGCATGACCCTCCGGATACCAGGTCCGAGGTGGCGGCCACCGCAGTGATGTCGGTATCAAACCTGTGATGGGAGAGGAGAGCCGTTCCCGGATGTCCAACCAACGAACTGGTAACGTGCCCCACTCGGCCCCAACGAGTAGACGATGAATCAACCGCCCGTCGATTTCATCCGCGTCGAAGCCGATGCTCACCGGGAGTTCGGGGAGAGCTGTCTCGAGGCCTGTGGCCTGGAGGACGCACAGGCAGAGCATATCGCCGCGCGCCTGACGTGGGCCGATCTACGGGGAATCCACAGCCACGGCGCCCCGTTGCTGGAGCGCTATGTGAGGGACTTGAGGGCGGGCACGGTCAATCCCGCACCATCCGTGCAGGTCGTGTGCGAGGAAGAGGCGATGATCGTCGTCGACGGTGACGGCGGCTACGGATACGTGCCGACGGCGAGCGTCACCGAGACCATCATCGGCAAGGCGCGGGATCGCGGGGTGGCTGCCGGATCTCTGCAGCACATAGGCCACTACGGCTCCGCCAGCCAATATACGAGCATGTGTGCGGAGGCGGGCTGTATCGGCTTCTCCGTTCAAGGGCTCGTCTCCGGTTTCGACTTCCCGGACCTGCCCATCGCCCTGTGGGGCTCCCGTCCCATCAGCTTTGCCATCCCCGCCGGCGACCGGCCGCCCATCATCGTCGACGGCTGCGCCAATCTCTTTCGAGAACAGCATCTCGATCTGTTCGAGCGGGTGCCGTCCGCCTTCTTCATGAGTCTGGGCTTCACGGTGGTAGCCAAGCTGCTCGGGGACGGCCTGAGCGGGCAGATGCTCCGCTACACGCGGGAGGCTGACCCTGCCTGGCCGGCCGCCGGCATCGGCGCCTTCGTGCTGGCGATCGACGTCGAGCACTTCACCTCCGCGTCTGAATTCGGTGGGGTAGTGGACCGCTTCGTCGGTGAGATGTGCACGCAGATGCGTCCCATGCCGGGAACGGATCGGGCCCTGCTGCCGGGCATGCTCGAGGCCGAGAGACAGCAGGCTTACCAACGAGAGGGGATCCCGCTGGCCACGGAGACCTGTCGCCTACTCGAAGAGATCGCCAGACCGCTTGGCGTATCCGTGCCGTGGCCGGCCCTTGGGGCCGGCTGAACGCCCGTGGCGCATCGCCAAGGGCGTCTATCTGAGACTGCTGTAGACTTGGCTGATAGCGCAAGACCACATCAAACGAGCCTGAGCTTCCGTCCGGCTCTTTCTGAGCATTCCGCCCTGGTGGCGCAGATCTACAACGATGTGAGTGCTTGGCTCCACGATGTCAAAGGGATCCGAGGACAATGGTCCCGTCAGGTGCCCGAACCGGAAGTGCATCAGTGGATTGACTCAGGAGAACTGCACATTGTTCAAGGCCAGACGGAACCAGTCGGCGTGTTGCGGATCAGCACGGACGGCGGTGATATGTGGACTGACAGGCGCGGCGAAGCGCTGTATGTCAGCGGACTGGCCGTGCTGCGACGGTTTTCGGGAAAGCAGCTTGGCTACCAAATACTGCGGAAGGTCGCGGAGCTTGCGCACGGTCAAGGGAAGGAATTCGTAAGGTTGGACTGCATGGCTGCGAACGACAGGCTCCGGCAGTACTACGTGGATGGCGGGTTCGAGCCTTTGGGAGAACACCCGACGAAGCGCTGGTTCGCTCGTTTCGAGAAGCGGATCCGGTAAGTGAAACCGCGCCTCCTGCTTCTACATCTGTCCGCCGACGGGCATCGGCGGTTACGTGTACTCAATCAGCAGCTCCACCTGTTGCAAGACACGCTCATCGACGCGCTAGGCGCCTTGACAAGAGGGCCAAAAAGGTGCCTCATTTTACCTATACTTCGGCATCGCGCGACCCCAGCCGCAGACTGAATTCGACTACGCCTGATTCTCCGTGGGCGCAGTCTGTCTACCTATTTTGAGCGGCTGTATAGAAACGGCGTTCAGGCGCCAAAAATTTGATCCGCGCTAGCCCTGCGCGGCCGTTTCCGGAGATCCGCCACCCATAAACTGCGAATGCCCCCGAACAACGCCGATTCCCTACAATTCATCTACGGGAAGAGGTCGGCATGACCACCAAAAGGAGCTTTGACTTGGAGACCTTCACGCTCTGGCAACTGCCATCACAGACGCCCAAACAGATGAACAGCTACGTCCTTCGAACAGTGCACGGCGATGTCATCGCCATCGATGGAGGCTATACCGAGGATGCCGGGTATCTGAAGGGCTTTCTCGCCGCCCTTGGCAACCGAGTCACCGCCTGGTTCATCACACACCAACACCTCGACCACGTCGATGCGCTGATTGAGATCCTCAGAATGCCTGGAGATCTGCAGATAGACCGGATCTATGGCTCACTGAACACGACGGCGTGGGTCGAGGCCCATGAGAAGGACGGGGTGGAGACCACAGTCCAGCTCAATGAGGCGTTGGCCGCTGCGGGGCGGGGGGTGACAGAGCTCGAACTCGGCCAGGAGCTGGCCTTCGGTGGGGTGCACTTCGAGGTGCTGGGCATCAAGAACCCGGAGATCACCGTTAACGCGATCAACAACTCGAGTGTGGTGATGCGAGTGCGGGACGAGACCCGATCCGTCCTCTTTCCCGCCGATCTGGGGGCGGAAGCCGGACGCAAGCTCCTGGCGGGGCCGTACGGGAATCGTCTCGAGTCCGACTACGTCCAGATGGCCCATCACGGCCAGAACGGCGTCCAGAGAGCGTTCTACGAGGCCGTCGCGGCCAGACGCTGCATCTGGCCCACACCGTTGTGGCTGTGGGACAACAATAGCGGCAAGGGGAAGGGATCTGGCACATGGCAGACTCTGGAGGTACGCGCCTGGATGGAGGCGATGGGCGTTGAGCAGCACTACTGCCTGTTCAATGGGCTGCAAGAGATCCGCTAGGCAGGAAGCTCTACTAACCTGATCACGGAGTGTTGGCCCACAATGCCGCTGACCGCGCCAACATCGTACCCGGGCCGCAAGCCGAGGCTTCATACGAGTAGATCAGGGGACGGAAACTCATTCCCAGAAAGGCTCGCCTTCCTTGAGTTCGGCGCGCAATACTTCGGGCACCAGTTCAATACCCAGTCCCGGCCCGTTGGGCACCGCCATTTTGCCGTCGATCAGATCGAAGCCATCGAGCCCCCCCATCTCGGCGATGTACCGACGTTCGTAGAGTCGAGTTTCGCTCATGCTGAAATTGCGCACACAGGCTCCGAAATGGACGTTGGCCATATTGTGCACCAGCGTACCGCAGTTGTGCAGCGCCACCGGCAGGCCGTAGTGATCGGCCAGCTCGGCAATCTTGCGACCGCCGCTGATGCCGCCGCACCAGCACAGATCGGGGTGTAACACGTCGATGCCGCCATCGACGATAAAGGGGAAGCAATCGCGGTACCCCTGAATCTTTTCCCCCGTGCAGATAGGCACGCGCGATGCCGCTCTGAGCGCCTTGTAGCCGTCGTTGAACCAAACCGATAGCGGATCCTCAATCCAGATGGGACGCGCCTCTTCCAGCGCCTGACTAAGGCCGATAGCCGTCGGCACGTCCCATTCGTTGTGACAGTGAACGATGAAGTCGAGATCCCACCCCAGGGCGTCGCGCATGGTCTCGAATCCATCCCGTATAACTTTGAGGTCACTCGCTTTTAGCGATTGACTTGGTGCTGTCGCTTCGAAGGGCCGTGAGAGGAGCGCGTCGTCGGGCTTCGGGAAACTACATTTCAACGTCCGGTAGCCGTGGGGATGGGCGCGGAATTCGGCTACCCAGTCGTCGACGGCAGGGCGATCTGACCAGTCGGATGGCGACCCGTTAAAATAGATCTCGACGCGCTCGCGATAGCGGCCGGTCAGCAGCTGGCTAACGGGCTGGTTGAGGATCTTTCCAGCCAGGTCCCACAGCGCAATGTCGACGCCGCTTACTGTCGGCACATGCGCCTGATAGTAATGCTGCAGCCCCAGCATCTGGTGATAGAGCTTGTCGATGTTGAGCGGGTCGGCCCCGATGAGCACTTTTTCGAGCCATTGCAGATTCGCCCTGCACGCAGGACCGGCGACTCCTGCTTCGCCGACGCCGTACAAACCTGCGTCGGTCTCCACCCGCACCAGGCTTTGCCCCGTAGAATTCCTGAGCTCCATAGCCTTGATGCCGGTGATGCGCACCCGTCCGCGTTCGCCTTTTGCCCCTTCGCCTACTGCAGTCATGTTCAGTTCCTTTCAGTTGCCCAACCCGATGAAGAGGACGGGCTGGATGGTTGGTCGCTTACCACAAACGGTGAAAACTAAACCAGAACGATCTGGTCCGACAGAGATTAAGATTCGCCATCGTTCATTCACCGCTTTGCATGGGATCTACTCTCCGCGCAAGTCGGATACCATCCGCACAATTTTCTATCTTGGGTGATCCGGTAAGTGATCCCATGACTCCACCCCTTGCCTCATATCCTCCGAATTCCGTGGAGTACTGATCATGGACAAGCCCAATCTACTCTTCATCTTCACCGACGAGCAGCGCTTCGACACCTTGAAGTGCTACGGCAACGACTTCGTAGAAGCGCCCAGGCTCAACGCGTTGGCCGAGGAGAGCTTTGTCTTCGAGCGCGCGTACGTGACGCAGCCCATCTGCACGCCCTCGCGCTCGACGATTATGACCGGGCTCTACCCGCACACCACGGGGTGCCTGTCGAACAATATGGCGCTCAAACCCGATACAAAGACGATCGCCGAGATGGTGGACGACGATTATTTCTGCGCGTACATAGGGAAATGGCACCTGGGCGACGAGGTCATTCCCCAGCACGGCTTCGAGCACTGGGTGAGTCTGGACGACAAGTATCGGGCCCACCTTTCGAAGCCGGAATATCGTTCGCGCCTGAGCGACTACCACCATTTCCTCGTCGAGCACGGCTTTGAGCCCGACGTGGACCAGGGGGACACCCGGGTCTTCAGCCGGCCCTTCGCCGCGAAATTAGACGAACCCTATACCAAGGCAACCTTCGTCGGGCAGCAGACGGCGCAACTGCTGCGCGAAAGCGAGCGGCGGCCGTTTGTGTTCTACGTCAATATGCTCGAGCCGCACATGCCCTTCATCGGACCCTTCGACGATATGTACGATCCGAACGAGATTCCCGTGGGACCACAGTTTCTGCAGAAGCCGGCGGAAAATGCCTCCCTGGTGAACCGGATGCTGGCCGGCTACTTCATGCAGGCCGAGTGGGAGGGGCAGAACCTGAGCACCGAGGCGGGGTGCCGCAGGATGCGCGCGCAGTACCTGGGGCTGGTGACTTTAGTGGACCGGGCAATGGGCGCGATCCTCGACGCGCTGGAGGAGAGCGGCCAGGCGGAGAACACCATCGTGGTCTTCACCAGCGACCACGGCGATATGATGGGCGACCACGGTATTTTCGCCAAGGGGGTGCTCTACGAGGAGGCGGTGCGAGTGCCGCTTTTAATTCGAGTGCCGTGGCTCCAGAGAGCGGGAAGGAGAATCCGCGGGAACTTCAGCCAGATCGACCTGGTGCCGATGCTGCTGGATCTGCTCGGAGAGGCCGTTCCGGGCGGGCTGCAGGGCCAGAGCCGCGTCCCTGTCTTGCGCGGCGAGGAGCGTCTGGAGCAGGAGGACGTCTTCATCGAGTGCCACGGCGGGCACAACCGTCCCGGGCCGCCCTTCACCACGGCGGACGAAGAGACCAGGCGCGTGCTGGGGTTGCCGTGGCGGACGGTGATTTCCGCCGACCGGTGGAAACTCAACCTGAGTCCGGAGGATCAGTGCGAGCTCTTCGACCTGAATACCGACCCGCACGAGGCGATAAACCGCTTCGACGATCCGGGCCAGCAAGAGCGCATCCGCGATCTCAGAGGGAGGATCGCACGCTGGCAGGAACGCACCGGCGACGAAGCGCCGCTGCAGGCGCCGTGAGCCGTAGGGAGAAGTGCGTCCTGATTGGCCTCATCGAGTACCGGATTGGACCCGCTAGGGGCCCCCAGGCAACCAAACCGTACTGCGAGCCCTGTCAAACGACCTGCAAACGATCATCAGCAAGCTTACCCTGCCCCTTGGGTGTGTTCGGCGCCTTGACGCGAGAGCCAAAAAGGCGCCTCGTTTTACCTATATTTACGGAACGACGATGTTACGGCATTCATCGGCTCTCCCTGGTTACCAAACAATTCCGGTCACGTCACCATAGTACCTCGGAAGGTCTGTGATCCATGAGACAGCTAGAGCATGAGCATCTTGCCGCGATCCAACCGCTCCTTGACACACCGATCTTCCGTCTGGTTGGGAGCAGTATCATTTTGGGGCTGACCCCGGCGAGAGTGTGGGTAGACGACCCGTTCAGGCCAAACACTGTGCTAGCCAACGAAGGCCGGAATATCCACCTCTCTGGCGCGGCCAACAACGAAGAGACGAACAGGCAACTTGCAGAGATCTTCTCAGCCGAGATCGCACCTGAATGCCGCTCGCGTGGAATCGGTTTCTTCAAGTTGCACTATTCACCGGAAATCTGGAGCTCGATAATCGACACTGTTTTCGGTCCGCTCGAGCAAAACGTCGATAGGAGGATCTATTGTGCCCTTTCCGACAGGTCGCCGGCCAGCTTTCCAGTTGTCCCAACGGGGTTTTCCCTACGGCAAATAGATCGACAGCTCCTTGATAGCAAAGTTGGTCATCTTGACTCGGTGTTCGACGAGATTCTGGGTGGCTGGCCGTCCATCGATACCTTTCTCGAGCGGGGATTTGGATTCGCAATGCTGCATGGAACTTCAGTTATCTGTTGGTGCACATCGGAATATGTGAGCGAGAAGCACTGTGGGATGGGCATCGAAACGATAGAGGACTATCAAGGTAAAGGCATCGCTACTACTGTTGGCGCCCAGGTAGCGAGACAAGCTAAAGGACTGGGGTTGAGTCCGTACTGGGACTGCTGGGAGGACAACAAGCCCTCGATTAGAGTTGCAGAGAAACTGGGCTTTATTGATCCGTACAGTTACAAGATCGCATTTGGCAAATTTGAATGAAGAGATCGCCCGAACACATAACACGTCCGGTTTTCGCTTCGTCGCTGCGCTCCTTGGCCTTCGGCAACCCGCTACGCAGGTTCGTAAACCGTGAAACCGTTATGTGAATTGGGTCAAAGAACGCTGAAATAGGATTCTTGATACACTTGGATAACGATCGAGAACAGGGCAAGATCATTCTCATCAACGGCGCATCAAGTGCAGGAAAGTCGACGCTCGCACGTCTCCTCCAGCAGACGTTGGAGGTTCCTTTTTGGCATTTGGAGTTGACCCGGTTTGGTGGGTACTTTATCACTTGATGAAAAGGAGCCCCCCATGCCTAAATCACGTATTCCCTATCCCCCCGAATTTCGCCAGCGCCAGCAGATGGTCGAGCTGGTCCGCTCCGGACGCTCGCCAGGCTCCCTGGCCAAAGAGTTCGGGCCCTCCGCTCAGACGATCCACACCTGGGTAAAACAGGCCGACCTCGACAGCGGCCGGCGCCACGATGGCTTGACCACCACCGAACACGCCGAAATTCGACGCCTGTGTCGCCAGATCAAGCAGTTGCGCACCGAGCGCGACATCCTGGCAAAAGCAGCGGCTGAATCCACTATATGAGTGGTCCGAACTCAGTGAATCCGGTCAAGACCCGCACAAAAAACGACCAGGTATCGTACCCCTCTCCCCGCCGCAACCGGTCGTCGTAGTCCTGGCTGTCGCCTTTGATACCGATGATAGTGTGAAGATCGTATCCGCGGTAGGAAGAGCGTGTGGCCAGGGTGAAAAAGGCGGTGCGGCGCTCGAGATTGTTGCCATTCCGTACCCGGTCATGTCTCTTGTAGGGCAACGGTCCCCAACCTTGCACCCCAAGCCGCAGGGTAGTACGCCGGAGAAGGGGATACTCGATGCGCAGGATGGGGATAAGGCTGAGCTCCGAGCGCAGGGTGCGGCTGGAATAGGCACCGGTAATCAGGCGGTCCGCATCCTGGTCCACGTGATGCAGGAGCAAGACTTTGCACTGCGGCCGTACCTTGAGCTTGCCCCAAGTCGCAGTGTACTCGGCGCGCTGGACCAGGGTCCAGTAGTCCAGTCTTTTGGCGCGCTGACGGTTTCTCTTCGATTGCCAGTTGACCCGCAACCGCCACTTGTTCACCCATCGCAGGGTGGACCAGGGCTTCAGTTCCCCTTCGAGATAGGTCTCGTTGACAAAGCTGTCGCGGTAGGACAGGGGATCCGGCCGGATCTGACTGACGAAGACGAGCGCAACCTCGTCGCCGCCCACTTGGGGTTGCTCCACCTGAACGGCGAACTCATCGGCAATATCGTCCTCAACCCGTCGCAAGTGGTTTTCAAGGAAAATGCGCCAGCGCTCCCTGGTGTCCCTGCCGCGGAAGGTCAGCAGGGCATAGGTGGAGCGATTGCGCCCAAACCCGGCCACCTCCTCGACCCCGTAACGGCCTGCACTTGCCGACCACCCGGACCGGGGTCCGAACTGCAGGAAGAGATGATATCCTTGCTGGTCGGGATAGTAGGGGTAGTCGGGACGGAGATCGTCCTCGCGGACATCCGGCTCGTCGTTGTGGTTGCGGTCCAACCCGTAGACGTACTCGTTCGGTTCCACGTTGAACATGAGAAAGGGTTCTTCGTAGTCGGGTATCCCGTTGAAGTTGCGATTTGTATCGGGGATACCGTCGCGATCCTCGTCACGGCCCGGGAAAACCCCGTCGGAGTCGATTGTTGAGCCATCGGAGATATCCAACGGGTCACCTACGCGCGTATCGGTGAAGCGGTCGCCGTCGTCGTTGTCCTGGACCAGTTGCCAATACATGGTGCGATTTTTCACACCTTGGACGTGGCGTTGAAAAAACTGGCCCTCTAAGGGAAGATGATAGCGGACCTCGGTGGTGAAATCCGGCTGCATCGAGAAGTACTCCAACCCCAAGAGGATGTGACCAAAATTTCGAGTAGCATTTACGAAGTAGGCCATTCCCTCTTCGCTGGACCGCGGGCCTTGTTCAAAAAATGGTTTCTCTGCGGCTTCGGCCGGATAGCGGGAGTAGCGCCGCGAGCGGGCCACTTCTCCATGCACTTCCATGCCCACAAGGCTCAGGTGGACATCGGCGCTGTAGGTGAACAGGGCGGTGTTTTCGCCGACCTCCAGTCGCACCCGTTGCAGATTGGAGCGGTCCTGCACGTTGCCCCTTGCCCTCAGCGCCGTGTGGTAATAGGTCGTTTTGAACTGAGTGTGGCGCTTGGAGGCATGGACGTCTTCGTCGACCAAAGTAGCCACATCTACCTTATAGTCGTTGGCCAGCAGGGCCTCCAGTGCCACTGATTCGACGTAGGGCTCTTGCGAAAGATCGAACAGGTAGACGAGCTGGTCGTCACCGTCGGCCCGCAGGATCCCGTTGGATGGCTCTAACCGAAACAGACGGAGCAACCCTTCCAGATTGGTGTCCGCGCTCACGTCCTTCCCGCGGGCGTGGTCGATGCGGTAGAGATAGTCGGCGTACAAGGGTACTTCCCGGTTCCGGTAAAAACGAGTGTAGTTGAAAACTCCGACCCTGCCGCGAAAAAGGTAATAGGGAGTGGTGCGGAATTCACCGGTATTTTGAGAGAAGGTTCCAACCTGGGAGGGGGCATTTGCCCGATGGCGAATCACCTGCGCTTGGAGGTCAGACCGGGGCAACCCGTTGACAATGAGCACGGGGTCCTGGACTACGACTCCGCCGCGACCGTCTGCTGGAGAGTCGTCGGTGAATCGAAAGAGGACCCAACTTATGAGAGGTTGGCTGGGGCGCAGCACGCCCTTCAGGCTGTTGCCGCTCCTGGTGCTGTGGAACATGTGAAGGTTGACGCCCGTCAATCCGAGTTGCAATCTGCCGAGTTTTCCCTGTAGGCGGCCGCCCAGGAGAAGCGGGGAATCATCCGCAAACTCGGTGTCATCCACGAGCCACCTGGCCAGTCCCAGGGTAAACCCCGGACGCTCCAGGCGGGAACCTAGCAAGGTGGCTTGCAGCGAGGGGGTGGCCAGGTCAAACCGGGCCCCATCAAAATCGACCTTGGACAAGGTCAGCGGCGTAAACCGCGCGATCAGCGCATCCCCCACAATCGCACTGTATCCCCACGAACTTTGACTGTCCCGAGCTACAACCAGGCTGTCGAAGGCGAATTCAAATACACTGCGGTTCCTGAAAATGGAACTACCGTAGAGCCGACCCTTTGCGGCCACGGGTTGAGGCTCGCGTCGTTCAGACCAGGCATAGAGATCGTAGCCTGTGAAAAGAAAGGCCCCCATTTTTCCATAAAAGACTTGCGGTGCGTCCGAGTACAACTTGGTGGAGCGCGACATGGTATGGCCTGGGTAGTTAGTGTAGGGCTGAAAGGCGAAGTTGCGATAGGCCGGCCGCGGCATCTGCAGATAGAAACGTCCGGCAATTACCTCGGGTAATTCGACGCTCTGGGGCGGAGTTGCCTGGGTCGGTATGGAATAGCAAACGACGGTGAGTAGGAAAAGCCGCGAGCAGGTTGTAGAGTGCATGTCTGGACTGATCCTGTCTGTTTGCAAAACGCGCACTATTTTGCAACTATCTCATAAAGGAGGGTCGACAGTATATGCCGACCCTCCAAGGCGCGCCTGCGCTTGGTGAACGTTAGTTCCGGGACCAGAAATTGTTGACATCATTTCCCCTGATCGAAAGGCGATTGGTGTCAACAATTAAAATAGGTGCACCCTGGAATAACAAAAATGGAAGGTTGTGCCATATCTCCGGCGGTAGAGACTTTCGACCACACGTAGTGACTTCAGCTCTACTCGACTTTAATAGCACGTATCTTCATCGACTTCATAGCAGAATTCATTTTGTTCAGGGCAGCAGCTACCCGACCGACAGATCTTATGGAATTGCCATCCTGCCTCAGCCCGTTCAACCAAGATTGGATCGAGCACGGAGTACGCGCTGTTTGGTTGGTTGGTTGCCGGAATGAAGTAAGTCAGACCCAGAACGAGCATGGTAGCGGCTATGATCTTGCGTCGACGAGTCATGGTTTTTCCCTCCCATTTTCGTGGTGGGTTAACAGTGCTGTAGATAGCATGGGCAGATCTGCTTTGAAGCCAATAAAATGGTCTCCTTTCTCCGCCGCGGTTTCAGTGGCTCACTATCTTCCAATTCCGCAGATAGTCGAAATCATCGTCGTGCTCAGGGTTGTGACTCTCAGTACAGGTCTGGAGTTGACCCGGTTTGGCGGGTACCTTATCACTTGATGAAAAGGAGCCCCCCATGCCTAAATCACGTATTCCCTATCCCCCCGAATTTCGCCAGCAGATGGTCGATCTGGTCCGCTCCGGACGCTCGCCAGGCTCCTTGGCCAAAGAGTTCGGGCCCTCCGCTCAGACGATCCACACCTGGGTAAAACAGGCCGACCTCGACAGCGGCCGGCGCCACGATGGCTTGACCACCTCCGAACGCGCCGAAATACGACGCTTACGTCGCCAGATCAAGCAGTTGCACACCGAGCGCGACATCCTGGCAAAAGCAGCGGCTGAATCCACTATATGAGTGGTCCGAACTCGGTGAATCCGGTCAAGACACGCACAAAGAACGACCAGGTATCGTACTCCTCTCCCCGCCGCAACCGGTTGTTGTAGTCCATGCTGTCCCCTTTGAGACCGATGATGGTGTGAAGATCGTATCCGCGGTAGACGGAGCGGTTGGCAAGGGTGGCAAAGGCGGTGCGGCGCTCGAGATTGTTGCGCTCCCGTACCCGGTCATGCCTTTGGTAGGGAAGCGGCCCCCAACCTTGCACCCCGATCCTCAAGGTGGTGCGCCGGAGAATGGGATACTCGATGCGCAAAATGGGGATGAGGCTGAGTTCTGAGCGCAAGGTGCGACGGGCATAGGCACCGGTAATCAGGCGGTCCGCATCCTGGTCCACGTGATGCAGGAGCAAGACTTTGCACTGCGGCCGTACCTTTAACTTTCCCCAAGTTGCAGAATACTCGGCGCGCTGGACCAGGGTCCAGTAGTCCAGCCTTCTGGCGCGCTGTCGGTTTCCACCCTGTTGCCAGTTGAGCCGTAGCCGCCACTTGTTCACCCACCGCAGGGCGGACCACGGCTGCAGCTCCGCTTCGAGATAGGTCTCGTTGACGTAACTGTCCCGATAGAACAGGGGGTCGGGCTGGATCTGGCTTACGAAGACCAGGGGGATCTCTTCGAGGCCGGTCTGGGGTTGCTCCACTTGAACGCCGAACTCATCGGCAATATCGTCTTCAACCCGCCGCAGGTGGTTTTCAAGAAAGAGTCGCCAGTGCTCCTTGGTACCCCTGGCGCGGAAGGCTAGCAGGGCATAGGTGGAGCGATTGCGCCCGCCACCGGCGATTTCCTCCACCGCATAGCGGCCGATGCCCGCCGACCACCCGGACCTCGGTCCGAGCTGCAGGAAAAGGTGATATCCTTTCTGGTCGGGGTAGTAGGGATAGTCGGGATGGAGATCGTCTTCGCGGACATCCGGCTCGTCGTTATGGTTGCGGTCCAATCCATAAACATACTCGTTGGGTTCCACGTCGAAGATAAGGAATGGTTCCTCGTAGTCGGGAATACCGTTGAAGTTGCGATTGGTGTCAGGAATCCCGTCTCGGTCCTCGTCGCGGCCGGGGAAAACCCCGTCGGGGTCGGTGGTCGAACCATCGGGGATATTCCTCAGAGGTTGGCCTACGCGCGTATCGGCGAATCGGTCGCCGTCATCGTTGTCCTGCACGAGTTTCCAGTACATGGTGCGGTTCCTCACACCGCGAAGATGGCGTTGAGTATGGTCCGCATCGGCGGGAAGATGGTAGCGAACCTCGGTGGTGAAATCCGGCTGCATAGAGAAGTACTCCAGCCCCAAGCGGCCTCGGCTCAGTTTGCCAATGGCATTAATGTAGAAGGCCGTTCCCCTATCGTTGGAGCGAGCACCCCTTTCAAAAACAGGTGTCTCTGCGGCTTCGGCCGGGTAGCGGGAGTAGCGCCGTGATCGAGCCACTTCTCCATGCACGTCCATACCCACAAGGCTTAGATGAGCATCGGCGCTGTAGGTGAACAGGGCAGTGTTCTCTCCGACATGCAGTTTCACCCGTTGAAGGTTGGAGCGGTCCTGGACGTTGCCCTTAGCCCGCAATGTCGTGTGGTAATAGGTTGTCTTGAACTGGGCGTGGCGCTTGGGCGCGCGGAGGTCCTCGTCTATCAGGGTAGCCACGTCGACTTTGTAGTCGTTGGACAGAACAACCTCCAGTTTCACCGATTCGATGTAGGGCTCTTGGGAAACGTCGAATAGGTAGATAAGCTGGTCGTCACCGTTGGCATGCAGGATCCGGCTGGGTTTCTCTACCTTAAACAGATTGAGCAACTCCTCCAGGTTGGTATCCTTGCTCACGTCCTTCCCGCGATCGTGGTCGATGAGGTAGAGATAGTCGGCGTACAAAGGAATTTCCCGGTTCCGGAAAAAACGAGCGTACTCAAAACCACCGACACTGCTGCGAAAAACGTAGTAGGGAGTAGGGCGGAATTCACCGGTAGCTTGAGAGACGGTTCCAACCTGTGATGGGGTACCTGCCCGATGGCGAATCACCTGCGCCTGGAGGTCGGACCTGGACACGCCGTTGACAATGAGCACGGGGTCCTGGACCACGGCTCCTCCGCGACCGTCTGTGGGAGAATCGTCGGTGAAACGAAAGAGAACCCATGCGATGAGAGGCTGGCTGGGGCGCAGTACGCCCTTCAGGGTGTTGTCGCTCGCCGTGCTGCGGAACATGTGCAGGTTGACCCCGGTCATTCCTAGTTGCAACCTGCCGAGGTTTCCCTGCAAGCGGCCGCCCAGGAGCAGCGGAGAATCATCCGCATACTCGGTATTTTCAACGATCCATTTGGCAATGGCCTTGCTATTTCCCGGACGCTCCGGGCGAGAACCCAGCAAGGTGGCATGCAGCGAAGGGGTGGTCAGATCCAATCGTACCCCATCAAAATCGACCCTGGACAAAGTGAGCGGGGTAAACCGCGCGATCAGGCCATCCCCCACGATCGCACTATATCCCCACGAACCCTGACTGTCTCGAGCCACGACAAGGTCACCAAAGGCCCAGGTAAAATCCCTGGAGTTTTTATAGATGGAGCTACCAAAGATTTGACCATTTTTGGACGATGCTTCCGAATTGCGCTTCTCGTTCCAGTCGTAGAGATCGTACCCTGTGGCGAGATAATCTCCCATGGAGTTGAAAAGGGCTCGTGGCGAGTCGGAATACGGAACCCCGGAAGAGCGAGAGGCTGTGTGCCCTGGGTAGTTGGTGTAGGGCTGAAATGCGAAGTTGCGGTAGGATGGCAGGGATGCTCTGAGGTAGAATTGCCCAGGAGTCACCTCCGGTAGTCTTACGCGCTGAGGTGGAATAGCCTCGACCAACATGGTACTCATAACTAGAAGGAAAAGAGAAATCCGCAAGCAGGTTGTGGAATTCATCCTTGTACAACTTTTTTCTTGTTGGTAATAAGTGCAACCATTGGACAAAGAATAGGAGGGTCGGCAGCCATGCTGCCGACCCTCGATTGTGCTCTGATCGACCCGCCGTTCACCTGGAGAAACCACCACAGCTTTCCTCAAGTGAGTTGTTTGCCTTTAGTAGCAATGCAGCGGATCGATATAATAGCAGAACTCACCTGGACTGCTCTCGCAATACTCCCCACTTACGCAGACATAGTTCGTTTTCCAATAACCTGCTTCAGCCCGTTCAACCAAGACTGGGTCGAGCACGGAGTAGGTGCTGTTTGGTTGATTGGTGGCAGGAATGAAGTAGGTCAGTCCCAAAACGAGCATGGTAGCTGCAATTATCTTGAGTCGACGCGACATGATTCTTCCTCCGAATTTAGGTGTGAGCTAACCGTCCTACCGATCGACATGGGCAGATCTGCTTTGAAGCCAATAAAATGGTCTCCTTTCTCCGCCGCGATTTCAGTGGCTCACTATCTTCCAATCTCGAAGATAGTCGAAATCATCGTCGTGCTCAGGGTTGTGACACTCAGTACAGGTCTCTTCACTCGGACTGCGCCTGATATTGGCGCTGGACGGGCTTTGTGCATGATGCTCGCCCGGTCCATGGCAGACCTCGCACTGCACGTTGGCCAGATCCATGCTCGGTTCCAAAATGTCAAATCCCGATAACCGGCCGAGGCCAACCACGTGGCATTTGACGCACTTGGGAGCATACTGGCGATGCACGGCCAGCAGGGTTTTGTAGGCGGTGGAATGGCCTGTCGCCGACCATTGCCGGTGTTGGCCAACGTGGCACGTCGCGCATTTATTCGTGCCTACGTAGGACCCGCGGTCGTGAACGTCATCCCACCGGAAGAGGGGTTCCACCTGACCGGAAACCAGACTCTCCCGACTCGCCATGTCTGAATAAAATCGGTTCAGGAAAACTCGCATTTCTTCGTCTTCTTCGATTCGCCGCTCCACTTCGAAATAGTTGATGTCAACTTTTCCAAGTTGTCCATTTTGGTCGACTCCGATGTCGACATGATGCAGACCGTAAACCCCCCCTTCGGCGTATAGCACCAACGTGTTTTGCAGAAAACCATAGAGGACATCCTTTTTGAGGACTACTCTTCCGTTCAGGATGTCTTCGGTGATATTGAAGTGCGGACCGGTATTGATAACCAGGTCGAGTTCGGGAAATTCCTGAACCAGTTTGTAGACCAGGTCTTTGCTGAAACCACCGATGACACCCACGTAGTCGTTGCGTTCGGTGATCCCGGGGAGATACTGTCGCACTGCGGTTATCGGATCCCCAACGACAATATCCGAGGTATTGTCTCCGAAGCGGCCAGGCTCGAACCGGGCCTGGGTTTCCAGGATACCGACAAAGCCGATGCGATAACCGGCTACCCGGACCGAGACCGCAGGAGCGGCTATAAGCTTCCCACCGTGGAATACGTTGGCGCCGAGAAAGGGGAATCCGGTGCTCTCAACCTTGGATTTCAGAAATTCGCCACCATAGTACAGCTCGTACTCGTTGATCGCGGCGAAGCGATAGCCCATTAATCTCATGGCCTCCAGGTAAGCATCTATCTCGGCTGATGTCAGGTTGTCCATGTAGGGAACATCCTGCTCCGTCGGGAAAGCATTGCCCGCGTCGAGTACCAGTACATTGGGGCGTCGTTCCCGGATCTGGCTGATTAGTCGGGCACGGCGCGTGATACCTCCCGACATGTTGAATTTGCAGCCGCACGCCTCGAGATAACCTTGTGTCTTGCCGGTAAGGACCAGAGAAATGGTATCCACCACGGCTGCATTCCCCGAACGAAATAGAGGTAGACGTGGGACCACAGGCTCAAGCGGGAGGCTTGAACTTGTGAAATGCAACGGGATAATAGGCATGGTCTGAGGGTGGATATGCCGCTCGAAGAAGCCCTCCGGGTCGAATCCCGTCGCGTCGGCAACCAGATTACGCAAGGATAAGTTGTCTCTTTTCTTCATTGCGTGTTTCAGGACAGTAGTCAGATCGAATTTTCGATTCGAATGGCTTTGAATCAGCATATCTAAATGGTGCGCCAGAGCAGGACCAATTCGCCGGCCTCGGTCTTTGGTGATCCGGTCCGGTTGGTCGTAGAGACGCGCTGGAACCGGTGTTTTATCCTCGGTGAACGAACGCAACCGCTTGCTGTTGTACGAACGGTAAGATTCTGCCAGGTACGGACGGATGCCGTCAATGATCCCTGCGTCCTCACAGGCTTGGAGAGCAAGATACATGGCGGTGCCGTCGATGAACCACATATCATCTGCAACCTTGAACTCCATCCTGTGGGGAAGATAGCGGAGCCAGCGATAGGCCATTTCTTCAGCTGCTGAGATCCAGCGGCCTTTCGATGCCGGCCACATTTCCCGGCCATTTCCATGACCGGTTGCAGCAACCGCAATGCTGGGGACTCCTGGTCCCTTGGGGGTAAAAATCAAGTTGTAGGGATCTTTGATCTGGGAATCGAAAATGGTCGCAATATTGCGGTAAAGTGCGAAACCACTTCGAGCCAAGTGCAGCCTGAAATGCTCCGGCCATCGTTCGTAAACCGAAACGGATATTGTCGCGCCCTCAACCTCTTCTTCATAGGTGACGAGCTTTCCAAGGCCAAGCAGGCCGTTGACCAGATCCTCTGGCTTTCGTGTTTCGAAGATACGGGGCTGGAAAACTGCATTACCTTCGCTGGTCTCCGAGATTTGCGGCCAGGTGCTGACTACCCTCCAAGAGGATGGGGCTGTGACCTCGACTTCCACGAAACCGAGAGGGGCATCCGGGACAAGAAAGAGGTTGCGTCCAGATATCAGCCCGAAATCTTCGCCAAGGTAGCCACTGACATGGGTAGGATGTCTGCCGTGCTTCATCCCGATCTGCATGCCTGGTCGCACCCGATAGACTACCCTTGTCTCTTTGTGATCTGGCGGAGTAAGGCGGTAGTGCAGCAGAGGCTCTTTGGAGCCGCCGGGATAAGTCTCGATGGTTTCATGGAGAATCCGACTCCCATCGGAGTCGAAAACTTCAAGACCTGAAAGACGCATGAAATTCCGAGGTTCATAACTCCTCAAAAGAACGCTTTCGTTTTTTAAACCACTGGTGCTCAGGGCGACCGAGACCGTATCGGAACCAGCCGGACCCAACCGAACCGAATAGCTGAGACGCACATTATCCAATTTGGGTTCGGGTGTACAACCGGCGAGCATGATGCATCCAAGCACGTGGAGAGCAGGTTGGAGTAAAATTCGCATCGGCGGACTCAAATTTTCTTTTCCATGGTCAGGAGGTTGTCGATGTCCTTCTCAAATTCATCGAGCTCGATGAGCCCTCGGTATGTTTTGTGTATATACCCCTCGCGATCGATGAGAACGGATCTTGGGATCCCCTTATCCACACCATACTGGTCCAGGATTTCTTTATCAGTGTCATTGGCCACCAGAATGGGATAGGGGACCTTGAAGTTTTCAATCCAAAGGTCTATCGCAAGTTCACCGGAGTTTAGCGTCACCCCCAACACGTTGAAGTTTTTTCCGGAGAATTTGTTAAAAATGTCAATAAGTATTGGCAGTTCCTGTCTGCATGGAGAACACCAGGTAGCCCAAAAATTGAGCAGCACAATCCTTCCGCGTTGCGAATTCAGCGAAATTGGCTCGCCATTCAGATTCTTAAAGACGAACTCCGGCGCCGATTGCCTGGTACTGGGAGGCGAACAGGAGAGGTTAAGGATCACTATCAAACCAATGACCAGGCAACCCAGGCAGTGAATACAAATTTTCTTGATAAACTTCATAAAATACAACATCTTAAAATTTTTACTTTTGTTGATAAAATTTGTGATCTCTCTGTTAGGCGTTGCATCCATTTGCCCTGCGATTTCTGGAGACTGTAGAAAGACCCAGATACTTGCAGGAGGGCTTCCATGTGGAAAGTGTCCCCCTTGAATTTCTCAGGAAGCAGCCCTCCAATGTCGATAGCTTCAATCCTGTGCTTGAATGGAGGGTCAGCTTGTTGGCAACTCCTGAGAGCCTGATAAGAATCTCCCCAACTCCGCCGTCTTGTTGTTCTAACTGCATAACTGCGCCACCTCATCAAAATAGTTTCAAGCGGATGTAGCCGTTGCTCACCAAAGCAGCCACTTGTGGGTACTTTTTCATGTTCCCGGCGCTGCCAATGGCGGCCATAAGTCCCTGCTCGTCCATTCCATTGAGAAGATTGGACGACCGGCTATGGATTTGGCCACGGGCTTTTCCTTGAAGATTCTGGATCCCAGCAGCGTTCCCTGGACGGATAGTCTTCGCTTCATCCCCAGATATTGAGAACGCTTAGAGTCATACACAGAATGGCGAGAAAGCACAGGATTACGCTGATTCCTACCCATTCTCTGGGCAGGTGGTTCTTTATGCTTTTCACGATAGGTCCCTTCTTTTTGAAATGAAATGACAGGTTTCCCCTTTATCCTTCAACCCTACAGAAGCCGGGCGGGATTCCTCACGACCGCGACGGGGTGGGTCTCCCGCCTGGCCATGTCATTCCAACTCGCTAAGTACCCTGAAGGTGGTTTGAGATAAAAAGAAGGAGGAAGGAATTTGGGCTTGACTTCTGCCCGAGGATGTTGTAACTTGAAAAGAATACATACTTAACCCTCCTGCGAAAGGGTTAAGTATTGGGGCGGTGGCGCGTGGAAGGCGCCCCGCCCTTTATTTGTACCGAAGTTAGATTACTAAAATGGAATGGTCAAGTTCTTTTTTTGCGAAATTCAAAGGAAGGAATAGATTCCACCAAAATTTCACCAAAAATGGAGAGATCCTCATCTTGAAATCACTTCGAGAGTGTATTGTATATCGAAGACGTATGGAATGGCTACGTACTTCTTGAAGTTTCAAGTCCAGATTTATCCCCCGAACCGGGGAAACTCCAGGGAAGATTTGTAGTTGGGCTTGACTTGATATCCGCGGCCTGGAGTTTGCGCCATTGAAAGTATCCAAAGACCAGGCACCTTGGTCCTTCCAGCCACAGCATCATCGCTACGGACCGGCAACGGGCCGCCGGGGATCGGCGATCCACTCGCTCCAGGACCCCGCGTACAGACGCGCCCCCTCCACGCCGGCAACCGCCAGGGCCAGAAGCTGGTGGGCGGCCGTCACTCCGGATCCACAATAGAACACGGCCCTGTCGGGCGCGGTCTCTCCGAGAATTCCGGAGAAACGGGACCTGAGCCCTGCAGCGGGCAGCAGGCGGCCGTCGCTGCCGAGGTTGGCCGTGAACGGGGCGTTGACGGCGCCGGGTATGTGGCCGGCGACGGGGTCGATGGGCTCTGATTCGCCGCGGAAGCGCTCCTCGGTGCGGGAGTCGATCAGCAGCCAGTCGCTGCGTCCGCGGATTTCATCCACCTCGGCGCTCGTCGCCACCATGGCGCGATTGGGAAGCACCTGGCAGGACCGCGCCCGGCGGCGTCCCGGTTCGCCGGTCACGGCGCCGCCCATCGCCAGCCAGGCGGACCAGCCGCCGTCCAGCACCAGGGCTTTCTCGTGCCCCATCCAGCGCAGCATCCACCACAGCCGGGCCGCGATGGTCGCATCTCCGTAGTCGTAGGCCACCACATTCACCTTCGAATCGATCCCCCATTGCGAAAGGGTTGCGCCGAAGCTGGCAGGGGCGGGCAGCGGATGGCGCCCGGTCCTGCCGGCGGCCACCGGTCCGGAGAGATCGTCGTCGAGGTGGGCGTAGAGGGCATTGGGGATGTGGGCGTCGGCGTAGTCGCGGCGGCCCTGTCCGGGGTCATCGAGGGCGAAGCGGCAGTCGAGGATGCACCAGTCGGGTTCGTTCAGGTGGGCGGACAGGTCCGGGGCGGAGATGAGGGGGGATGGCTGGCTCACGAGTCAGTCTTCAAAGCGGTCGAAGAGAATGGCAGGGCCCGATTCGATTTGCGTCTCACATGGTACGCCATGGATCCGGAGCGAGCAAGAGTGCAGCGCCCGCCCGCCATTCACCCTTGCATCCCGACTGTCCATGTGCTATCATGCCCGAACTGGAGGGCAGCGGCATGACCGACGAGGCAGCCCGTGAAAAATGGGACCGGCGCTACGGCGCCCAGGCCTTCGATCCCCACCTCGAGCCCATTCCGTTCCTCAGAGATCATCTGGACCTCTCGACAGAGGGACGCGCCCTGTGCCTGGCGGCGGGCAATGGACGCAACGCGGTTTATCTTGCCGAACGGGGATTCCAGGTGGATGCGGTCGATATTTCCGCCGCGGGGCTCCGACTTTGCCGGCTCCTGGCCGAGGCCCGAGGGGTAACCCTAAGGCCGATCCTGGCCGACCTGGGGGATTGGCCCATGGGCGAGCACAGGTACGACCTGATCACGAAATTCTACTACTACCAGCCGCAGCTTTTCGAGCGCATCGGCTCGGCGCTGCGCCCCGGCGGACGGTTCATGTTCCAGACCTTCTCCCAGGGCCAGCTTGCGTTTCCCCGGGGACCGCGCAACCCCGGCCACCTGGCAAAGCCCGAGGACATCCTGCCGCGCATCCGCAGCCTGCGCCTGCTCTTTTACGAGGACAGAATCCTGGGGCCGGATGGCGGCGCATCCTCCGGGGAAGAAGCCGTAATCCGCTTCATTGCCGAAAAGGAGCCCAGCGCATGACTCGCCCGCCACTCGCTTGGTTGACGAGGCTGGGGAGAAGGGCTGATTCCGGCGGATCTTTCTGCGCCGGGAGATGAGCTATGACCGCACATGAACCACCCCTGAGTCCCGCCGACCTCCAGTTCTGGGAGGAGAACGGCTACGTTGTCGCGCGCCGCGTCGTGCCTCCGGAGAACTGCCGCGCCGCCGAGAAGGCGGTGTGGGAGTTTGCCGGGATGGACCCCTGCGACCCGGAGACCTGGTACTTCGATCCCCCGCGCGGAATCATGAAGGAGATCTACCAGCACCAGGCGCTGTGGGACAACCGCCAGTATCCCCGCGTACACCAGGTGTTTTCGCAGATCTGGGGCACCCACGAGCTGCTCGTCAGCCGCGACCGCGCCAGCATCAATCCCCCGGAGCGGCCCGGGCAGGAGTTCCAGGGGCCCTGGCTCCACTGGGACATCGGGATCGAGGATCTCCCGGAGCGGATCGGCGTTCAGGGGATCCTCTACCTCACCGATACCGCTGCCGACCAGGGGGCCTTCTCCTGCGTGCCCGGGTTTCACCTGAAGCTGCGCCAGTGGCTGCAGTCACTGCCCGCGGGCGCCGAGCCTCGCGAGCTTGTCCGCGAGCAATTCGGCGAGCAGGCGGTGGCGGTCGGAGGTGGCGCCGGCGACCTGGTGATCTGGCACAGCGCCCTGCCCCACGGCAGCAGTCCGAACCGCGCCGCGGTCCCCCGAATCTCCCAGTACGTCACCATGACCCCCGCTCCGGACGAGCTCAGCCCCGAGTCGCGGGCCGAGAGCGAGCGCTGGTGGCGCCAGCGCCTGACCGGCCTGGGGAGGAACGAGAAGGCCGGAGAGCATTTCGAAGGGACCACGGCGAAGCTGACCCCGCTGGGCCGCAAGCTGCTCGGGGTCGATGCGTGGTAGAAGGCCGGACCATGGCCGGTGGAAGGTAGGGATTCTGCAATGATTCCCATGCTATTGGGGAGATACACCATGCAGTTTCGCCTTTGCGCCAAAGGATTGAGTACGCTCAGGGAACAGCGGGTATATGCGGTCGGCGGGTCGCGGCACTCACATGCCGGACGGTGGGCTTGCCCGTCCCATGGTCGGGGACTATATTCTCGCAACCCTCGCCTTCTACGCAGGAGTTCCTTGTGTCAGAAACGCCCGAGTCTCAAGCCAACCCGTCCCCCGACAATACCCACTGGGGCGTCGCCTATCTGCGGGAAGACCTCCAGGACCTGCGCCAGCAGGTGCGGGATGACATCAAGGATCTGCGTCAGCAGATAGCCGAGACGAACAAGCGCATTGACGAAGTTCACCGGTTGCTCAGCCAACAGATAGCCGAGACGAACAAGCGCATTGAATCCCGTTTTACTTGGCTCATTACCACCATGGTGGCGCTGACCGGCATCCTCATCGCTGTGATCAAGCTCTGAGCCGAGCCTCTGACAGACCATGACGGTTCGCTCTTTTTGCCCCATCCGGTTGGAGTGGAGCAGATCTATCGGTTCGCCACTTCGTCCCAACCTCTACGAATCGTCTTCAAGCCGCCTGCACTTCCTAAAAGACGACAGTTCCCCGCTGACTATAGCAAAGGGATGACAGCCGAGCTGACCCCGCTGGGGCGCAAGCTGCTCGGGGTCGACGCGTGGTAGAAGGCCGGGCCATTCCAGAGAAGCAGGCAGGAACTTTGCAGGCCATCACCACGGAGGAGTCATGTTGACGAGGAAGGTGCTGACAGCCGTTGCGCTGGCGGCCCTGATCGCCGGACCGTCGTTCGCCCAACAAAGCCCGCCAGGATTGGACTGGCGGCAGATCCGGACCGAGCGGTTCAAGGTCATTTTTCCCGCGGCGATCACTGGCGAGGCCCAGCGCGCGGCCAATACGCTCGAGCACATCTACGGCCCGGTCTCCAAAACGCTGCGGGGGCCGCAGAAGCCCATGGACGTGGTGCTGGTCAACCAGTCGACTCAGGCCAACGGTTTCGTCTCCCTGGCACCGCGCCGCAGCGTGTGGTTCAGCACGCCGCCCCAGAACGCGAGGCTGCTCAGCGGCGATTGGTACCAGTTGCTGGCGGTCCACGAAATGCGCCACGTGGTGCAGTTCGACCGCATGCGCCGGGGCTTCGTCCGCTTGGCATCGCTGTTTTTCGGCGAACAGGGCTATGCCATGGCGTGGTTGCTGGTGCCGCCGTGGTTCTGGGAGGGAGATGCGGTGGGAGTCGAGACCGCACTGGGCGAGGCCGGTCGCGGCCGCATGCCCCGGTTCGATCTGCACATCCGCTCCCTGCTTCTGGCGGGGCGGCGCTATTCCTACTACAAGGCACACCACGGTTCGTACCGCGACTGGTACCCCAGCCACTATCCGCTGGGGTACTTCATGACCACCTACGTCAAGCGCCGCTACGGTCCGGAGAAATGGGACAAGGTCCTGGGCAGCACCACCAGGTGGGCGTTCCTCGTCCCCACCTTCCCCTTTTCCTTCAGCTTTGCCCTCAGGCAGCACACCGGGGCCAGCGCCGCCCGCACCTACGAGCGGACGATGGACGAGTTGACCGAGCTTTGGCAGACCCAGCAAGAAGACCTGTCCACGACGCCCCTGCGGGTGCTCGCCGGGCAGAGCCGCCAGGGGGTCTGGACCAACTACTCATATCCGCATCTACTGGCCGACGGCAGCGTGCTGGCGAGCAAGAGCGGCCTGGCCGACCCGCCGGCCCTGGTGCGGCTGCACCCCGACGGCCGCGAGGAGCGCCTGCGCTTCTATCAATCGCTGGGCGGAATCCGCGCATCCGGCGGCAAGGCGGCCTGGAACCGCTCCACCCCGGACCGGCGCTGGGGCTATCGCAGCTACTCCGACGTGGTGGTGCTGGACACCGACAGCGGTCGGATGCGCCAGCTCACCCACGAGGCCAAGTTGTTCGCCCCGGCCCCTTCTCCCGATGGCGGGCGCCTTGCCGCCATTGAATTCGGACCGGATCTGCGCTGCCACCTCGTGCTGCTGGAGACCGCCAGTGGCGCCGAGCAGGCCCGCTTCTCAGCCCCCGCAGGGGTCTTCTGGCGCACCCCGGCATGGTCGGAGGACGGGCGCCATATCGCCGTGGTGAGGCAGGACGAACGCGGCAACACACTCGAGCGCATCGATCCTGGCGATGGCCGGGGAGAGATCGTTTTGCCGCATACCCACGCCAATATCGGCTGGCCGGTCTTCTGGGGTTCCTACCTGCTCTTCGACGCTCCCTATTCGGGCATCGACAACATCCACGCCGTCCACCTTCCGAGCGGGGCCCGCTACCAGGTGACCTCGCGCCCGCTTGCGGCCACCCGCGCGGCGGTGGCCGGCGATTCGCTCCTCTTCCAGGAGTACACCCTTGACGGCTACCGCATCGCCGCCATGCCCCTGGACCCGGCGGCCTGGACGCCGGTCGAGCAGGTGGCAGACCGCCAGGTGCGCTACTACGAGCCGCTGATAGACCAGGAGCAGGGCGGTCCGGTGATGGCGGACATCCCACGGCGGGTCTATCCGGTGAGCGCCTATCGGCCGCTGGGCCATCTCCTCAAGATCCATAGCTGGTCCTTCAGCCCCCTGCCGCCCAACTATGCCCTCAATCTCAGCTCCAGCGACCTGCTCGGTCTCAGCAGCACGAGCGCAGGAGTCGAATACAACAGCAACGAGAGCGCCTTCAGCGTCCTGGGGGATTTCAGCCTGGCGGCGTGGTACCCCGTTCTCAGCCTCGGCGGGCGCTGGGGCGAGCGGGCGGGAGAGTACGTGATTCGGCGGCGGGTAATGGAAGGCGGCGGCCTAGAGGTCAGGGAGGAAGAAGAGACGGACAGGTGGAGTGAGAAGAGCCTGAGCGCCGGCGTCGGGCTGCCCCTGAATCTTTCCCGCGGACCCTGGCTGTCCGCAATCCACTTGAGCGCAAGTGCGGAATGGACCGACATCGCCGGCAGGGACGACCTGAACCGGCCGGGTGGCGACCTCTTCTGGCCCGACTCGACAAGTGTGGCTCAAGAAGCAAAGGAACTGTCCGCGGAAAACCACAACGGGCGCTTTGCGCCGCTGACCTACCGGCTGGTCTTCGAGCGGGAGCGCGACTCGGCCCGGCGCGACCTGGCCCCGGCCTGGGCTCAGAGCCTGCAGCTGGCCTGCCGCCACACGCCCTTTGCCGGAGACTACGTCGGCACCTTGCTGTCTGGGCAGCTGGGGCTGCTCTTTCCCGGTCTGGCCGCCCATCACAGCCTGAGGTTGGCGGGTGGTTACGAATGGCAGGACCCGGGGGCGGCAGATGCCCTTGCCTACCGCTTTGCGAGCGAACAGCCCTTCGTCCGCGGCTACGGCTACCGCTTCCACCGCCGCTTTCTCCAGGGGACGGCCAGCTATGCCCTGCCGCTGATCTATCCGGACTGGAACCTGGGGGCGCTGGCCTACTTCAAGCGCGTCAAGGTCGATTTCTTCTACGACCACGGCCGCGGCGAGGGCGGTTCCCGGCCTCCGAGAACCTACCAGTCCGCCGGCGCCGAGTTGACGGCGGACTTCCATCTCTTTTCGGTGCCGGTCCCCCTGGATATGGGCCTGGGCTACGCCTATCGCTTTGACGAGGGGGACTCGCGGTTCAGCTGGGTGGTCAACTTTTAACCCATCGCAATGGCGGCAGGCTACTGCGCTTGTCCTGGCGCCTGGTCGGCCGCGATTCCGGGGATAGTGATCTTCGCTCTTTTCAGAGACCCGGAAGGAAACCTTGATTGGTCTGGCCTCGTTGCGAGTACATGAGTAAGGCTTGTGGCAGCATTGGCCCGCAGTCCGCCGCCGTTGGGTCAATTTTTCGTACTGGCGCTATTCCTCCTGCCTTGACAATGACGTCTGGACGTCTATAATGTAAGTATGAGCGAAGACTCCACAAGATATGCCCCCGGACGAGTCCGCGATGCCATCCTTCAGATTCTGACACTGACTTCTGAGAGTTTATCCATCAAGCAGATTGAGGAACGTGTGGCGAAAGTTATAGGACCCACCCCGGAATCCTCAATTCGATCCTACTTGAGGCTGAATACTCCTGAGATGTTCGTCAGAGAGAGACGGGGTATCTACCGGCTGCGGCCAGACTACAATGGCAGCTTGCAGCGCTCGATCGAGGGTGCGACGGAATGGAAGGCGCCATTCAAGTATGGAAAAGCTCGGCTGATTCATGGCGATTGCTTTGACTGGCTCGATAGACAAGAAGACTTGACAATTCATGCGGTGGTGACAGACCCCCCCTACGGTCTTCAGGAATACACGGAAAAAGAACAGTCAAAACTGAGAAAAGGCAGGGGAGGGCTATGGCGAATTCCACCGTCCTTCGATGGACACGCCAGGTCGCCGTTGCCCCGCTTTACGACCCTCACCGATTCGCAACGTGGGCATTTGCGCGAGTTTTTTTTCGTTTGGGCCCGTCTCCTGATGCCAAAACTGGTTCCCGGAGCCAACCTGGTCGTCGCCTCCAATCCGTTGCTTTCCTTCATCGTTTCAAATGCATTATCGGATGCTGGTCTCGAAAGGAGGGGCGATGTCATCAGGTTGGTTATGACAATGCGAGGGGGTGACCGCCCTAAGGCTGCCCACGAGGAGTTCAAGGGCGTCAGTGTAATGCCCAGGTCCATGTGGGAGCCATGGATCCTTTTCAGGAAGCCAATCGAGGGCAGAGTGAAGGATAACCTTCGGAGATGGAAGACGGGCGGGTTTCGTCGGCCATCAGAAGAAAGACCGTTTGGCGATGTGATAAGATCGTCGCCAACGAGAAAGAACGAGAGGGTACTCGCCCCTCATCCGAGCCTCAAGCCGCAAGAATTCCTGCGGCGGTTGGTCAGAGGTGTTCTGCCGCTTGGGGAAGGGGTAGTCGTTGACCCATTTGCCGGAGCAGGATCGACGCTTGCTGCGGCCCAGGCAGTGGGCTATCAATCTATCGGCATCGAAAAAGACCCCCACTACTTCGAGATGGGGGTCAAGTCAATACCAAAACTTGCCAGGTTCGCATGTCCCGGCCAAGACGTCAAAGCTTGAGCTATGTCCTATATAGCCAGTTTTCGCGAAGCTTTTTTATACCTTCTCTGTGGAGGGTCGCGGTCCGAGTCCCGAGTTCTCCTCTTGGGTTTTTCCTGAAGTCGTCAACAGTGACAAGGCCCAAATAGACTTCTGTGAACGTCATTGGTTTTCTATCTGAAGCCGGTTCCGATTCAATGTCCACATTGTAGACAAAAACGCACATCCACTGGTCTCTTGCGCCGTGAGTGTCAACCGCCCCGCCTGATTTCCTCGTTGTTTTGATTTCTATCCCCTTGTCGCCTGCCTTTACCTCATTTCCCGGATAGACACCCTGCACGACCAGGTCGGGATGGCCATTGAAGTACTTGTTCTCCGCAAGTACTCGAGAATGCTTAGCCAGGCTGGCCGTCACCATGTCCGAAAGTACACCGGACATGATTGCTGGGCGTAGCATATCGTCGAGACGTTGGAGACCCTTTTGAAGGAGGTGCGAATTGATGTCGTAGAAGAAGTCATAGATGTCCTGCATCGCCATCTCGAAGTCCTTATGGCGGAGTTCGTATGGTAAAAAGGCAGCGGAATTGAAGTTTGATGCATCTACGACATTCTTTGCGATAGCCAACGGAATAAGCCTCCTGTGATCCTTAGTTCGCTGGAGATTGGCCCCGCCGGAACAACTCGGCGGCTACCTCCCGGTGTCGTGGATCCAAGCTATTCTCCTTGCCCCGGCGCCTGGTCGGCGGCCATGTCGGGGTAGAACGGCAGATAGTCGGTGTTGGGGCTGATTCCCACCACCTCGTCCCCGCGCCACCGCATGCGGTATTCCACCCCGTCGGTGGTTTCGGCGGTGGTGGCTTCGGGCAGTTCGTAGCTCAGGTGGACCAGGGACCCGGGTTCCTGTTTCTCCACGAACAGAAACCTCCCCACGGGTACGGGGGTGGCCGCTTTTCCGTTTATCTCCAGCTTTACCGAATCGTCCGCTGTCCATCCCGGGATGCGGATGAACAGGGCCTGCGCCGTCTTCAGGGAGATTCGCAGCCGCCCCACGCGGTCCCGCTCGCTGGCGATGCGCAGGCGCGAATCCTCGTAGTCGAAGTGAAAGTTCACCCTGAGGCCAGCTTCGGTGCAGTCCACGATCCCCTGGTAGATATCGCACAGGGTGTGGAGGTCTGCCGCGGTGATGTCGGTGGTCGGCCAGGTCTCGCCGTGGGGATGGCGGTGCATTCCACCGAAGGAGCCGACGGTGCGGGCGTCGAGGTTGGCGTGCTCGTCGCGGCCGTCGTCCTCCATGGGGGTGAGGCCGAGGGGCTCGGTGATCTGGGATGGCAGGATGCGGCAGCGGACGATGCGCTCCGCGTCGTCCAGGTACTCGCCGTATCCGAGGCGGGCGAGCCAGAGGGCCAGTTGGGCGGCGTCGCCCGGAGAGGCCGTTTCCCCCTTCGTATCCAGCTCCCAGTCGTGTGAGATGAACCCGGACCGCTTGACGCTGGTGCGCACGGTGGCGGTATAGGTGGCGGCGATGCGGTCGATGTAGTCGCGCTGCCGGGTCAGCCGGCCGTACATCAACAGGCCGCGGTAGGTTCCGAAGAGGGAGTGGGTGTGGAGAAAGTCGGACTCGGGCACCGAGCCGTCGGGCCGGGTCGCCACCCGCAGATGAAACCGCGCCAGGCGGTCGGCCAGCGCCAGGGCCGCCGCGCTTCCCGTCGCGGCATAGAACTCCAGCACCCCCTCCAGGGCGCGGCCGTGGTTCTCGGTAAGCCGTGCGCCCTTTCTCTCCCGTTGCCCGGGAGTATTCGCATCGACTTGCAGGCCGGCCTTGCGGGCGAGATCCACCATCAGGGCATAGTCCCAGTGCCCGTCCTCCTGGATGTAGCGGTCCAGGGCGCGGACCAGTTTCTCTCCCTGCTCTGCGGCCCAACCGCTCCCGCGCCAGCGCACCAGGCCCGCCAGGGCCAGGAGGATCTCCCGCTGCGAATGCTCGTCGGCCCAACCCGGCGGCCGGTGCTCGAGCGGAAGGAGCAGGCCGCAGATGGAAAGGGGGTTGGCCAGGCATCTTTCGAGGTTTTCGAGCATGGCCTTCTCGAGCTTTGCGGGAATGGCGAAACCGGTGGCGGCCTGCAGCCGCAGCATCGCGTCCCACCACCTGCCGATGTTGTGGGCCGGATAGTCCATTTTGCAGCGGGCCTGCTTGGTCTCGCGGTCGATCTTGATGTTCCACAGCGGCATGTAGTCGTATGCCGGCGAGAGGATGTCGAGCAGATTGAACCCCGCCATCTCCATCGATTCCCTGAGTTTCGGCAAGGTTCGCCGCCTTGCGTTCATATGCGTTCCCCGAGCTGCCGTCGAGGGTCCTTGCCGCGCCGGGGGGCGCGGACCCATGGCCGCTTCTTGTGAGTTCCAGCAAGATAGGTGCCGCAGCCGGTGGGTGCAATTGCCGGCTGCGCGGGATATTTCCCAGGCGCCAATGGCGGTCCGGACGGTCACGGCATGGGGATAACCTGGAGGGCCAACCGGAGCCCTCGTCTTCTGCGGACGGGGCGTGCCGATTCCCTTGACCTACCACCCTGGGCTCCTCTATACTTCCTGATATTTCCCCTTTCCGCCGCTTGCGGCGCCGGCGACGGTCCACCTTTCCGGTCCCTCCCACGGCGCCCGCACCGACGCCTGCGGGAGCAATCCGGCAGCGCGAAAACCCTGAAAGACGGAGGCACTCATGGCTGGGGTCGGTTCCACCGAACAGAGACTGCGGGAGAAGCCCTATGCAGAGCGGGTCTGCCGCCTGGAACGCTACCCCGACTGCCTGCCGGCGATCCATCGCAGCCAGGAAAAACGCGACGAGGCGCGTGCGGTCGCCATCCCGATGGAGGAAGAGATCGAGGCCATGGCCGCCATCGGGGTCGAGGTCTGGGTGATCGGCGGCCAACGGGGCCGGGGGTGGCCCCTGTTTCCGTCGAAGATGGTCGAGCCGCCGGAGGACGTGGACTTCGAGCTCATCGGCAGGTTCATCGATCTCGCCCATGAAAAAGGGATCGTCGTGCTCTCCTACTACCCTTTCATCTTCACCAAACCCCTGATCGACAGGCATCCGGACTGGCTCATCCGCATGCTCGACGACGGCGGCGAGGAGGTGTGGAACGAAGGGTGGTTCTGCTGGAACTCCCCCTACCGGGACTGGCTCGCCGACTACATGGTCGAGCTCCTCGACTGCCTCGACCTGGACGGTCTCTACTTCGACGACATGAACTGGGGATCCCACTCCGACGAAGGCCAGCGCCGCACCGGCGGCTGCACCTGCCGCTATTGCCGGCGGCTCTATCTCGAGGAGACCGGCAAGGAGTTGCCCGCCCGGGTCGACATGGGCGACCTGGAGTTCAAGCGCTACGTCAACTGGCGCTACCTGAAGTTCTGCGAGGGGGTGCGCCACGTGAACAGCAAGATTCACCAGGCGCACCCGCACGCCGTCATCGACATCAACTACTACGGCCGTCCGTACGGGGCCCCGGACATCGGCTGGAAGTCGTCCCACCCGCTAAACCGCATCGACCTGGACAGCTACCTCTTCGTCGAGGCCGGCCTGGACAACCTGGGGTGGTCGGTGCCGGCCAAGGTCTGCCAGGCCCACGGCTCCACCTTCGGGGTGCTGCAGTTCCAGACCCAATCCTTTCCCGAGGGGGCCTCCCAGAGCGCGCCTTACCCGGAGCCCTACTCCGCCGCCCTGTGCGCCCTGACCGCGGTTGCCCACGGGGGAGCCTACATCAACTGCTCCATCCAGATCACCAGCGGCGGCGAGCACTCCCTCTACGCGGAGTCCGCCGGGTTCGTTAACGGCGAGATGAAGAGGCTGCGCCCCTACGTGGGGGGCGAGACGGTGAAGCAGGTGGCCATGCACCTGTCGCAGCAAACGCGGGATTTCGGCTATCCGGACGTGCCCGACGATTTCTGGCGGGCGGTAAAGGGCTATCACCAGATGCTGGGCCGTTCGCAGTGCCTCACCGACTATGTCTTCGACGGCGAGCTCACCTACGGCAATATCTCGGCCTACCCGGTCCTGCTCCTGCCCAACAGCCGCTGTCTCTCCGAGGCACAGGGCGATGCCGTCCGCCGCTACGTCGAGGAGGGCGGGACCCTGGTGGCGACCCACGAGACCTCGCTCCTCGACGAGCTCGGCCAGCGGCGGCGCAACTTCCTGCTCGCCGACCTCCTGGGCATCGACTACGAGGGCCCCGGGTCCGGCGGCCAGGAAGCGGCCGGCGAGGAGGATGTCCTGTGGGAAAAGAACTGGTTCGGGCGCGTCGTCGATCGCTCCCACTGCGCCACCTACCTGCCCCGCGACAAGGGGATAGAGGAGAAGTGCGGCCGGCTCATCGCCTTCGGCGCGCCCCAGTCCAGAATCACCGCCCGCGGCGCAACCAGGGTGCTGTGCACCAGGAGCACCCTGGCCTGGACCAGCAATCCGCCCCTCTACGGCTTCAATCCCGCCCGGGACCAGGACTCCGGGGTCCCCACCCTCACCGTGAACCAGGTGGGCAAGGGGCGCGCCATCTACCTCGCCGCGGACATCGGGTCCGGCTACGAACGCAACCCCCTTCCCCAGACGAAGCGTCTGCTGTCCCACCTGGTGGGATGGGCCGGCGCGCCGCTGGAGATCGAGGCGCCGGGGGTGGTGGAGGTGGCGGCGTGGAAGCGGGGCGGCGGCGAGACGGCGGTCCACCTCCTCAACAATCCTACCCGAAGCGCCCCCTGGTCCACCGGACGCGGCGTCCTTAGCACCCATTTCTACGTGGAAGAGCTCGTACCCGTTCGCGACATCCGGATCGGCGTCAACGGCGCCGCCGTCGCGCGCGCCTGGCTGCCGTTCAGCGCCACCGAGCTGGACCCGCAGCGGATCGTCGTCCCCGAGTTGAATCTTCAGGAGCTGGTGCTGTTGAAGCTTGTTGACTTCGGCCCCGAATAGTATATATTTGTGCAGGTATTTGTTTTCGGACACTTCACCTGCTCCTGGCCGAGGTAGCGCTCGTGGGATTCGTGCCCCTTCACTGTCACTCCGCATTCTCGTTCCATGCCGGGGTCTGCAGCATCGGCGAGCTGGTGGCGCGGGCCAGGGCGCTCGGCATGCGCGCGCTCGCCCTCACCGACACCGACCGCATGAGCGGACTGATCCGGTTCTACCTGGAATGCCGCAGGGAGGGGCTGAAACCTATCCTGGGGGTGGAGATCACCGCGCCCGGACGCCCCGGGGAAACGGTTGTCGTCCTGGCGCGCAACGCGGCCGGCTACGGAGACCTCTGCGAGATCGTCACCAGGCGGCAGACCGATCCCGCCGCCTTTTCTTTTCGCGAAGTCCTGGCCCGCCCGTGGGAGGACCTCGTCCTGCTGACTTCTTCGCCCGACCTTCTCGAGCTCCTCTCCCGGACGCCCAATCGCACCCGCCTTTTCGGAGAGCTCGTCAACAATTCCCCGGCCACGAGGGCGCGCAGCCGCGAGCTCGAGCGCCGCGCCCGCGCCCTCCGCCTGCCGCTGGTCGCAACCAACAACTCGTTCTTCCTCGCCCCGGCCGACTGGGAAGTCCACAGGACCCTGTGCGCCATCGGTCTCAACTCCACCCTCTCCCGCCTGCGCGAGGGGGAGCTGCAGCCAGCCGGCGCCTATCTCAAGTCGGCGGCGGAAATGGAGCGGGCCTTTCCCGGCCATCTCGACGCCGTTGCCCGCACCCAGTGCGTGGCCGACCTCTGCGACGTTCAGCTCGAGCTGGGCGAGTGGAAGATGCCCACCATCGCGGTCCCCGCCGGTGCCACTCCCGAGTCGCACCTGGCGGAGCTCGCCGCCGCGGGCCTGCGGGAAAGATATACCGGCACGGAAGAGTACGAGCGCGCGCGGGCGCTGCAGGAGATGGAGTTGGAGGTGATCTCGAAGCTGGGATACGCCTCCTACTTTCTCTTCGTCAAAGAGATCCGCGACTGGGGCAACGAGCGCTTCCGCTCCACCTACCGCCAGCTGCAGGACTGCTCCATTCTCCGGGGCAGCGCCGCCAACTCCATAACGTTCTACAACATCGGGGTCAGTGACCTCGACCCGATCCGCTACGATCTCTACTTTCAGCGCTTTCTCAACGAGGACCGCGCCTCCCCTCCCGACGCCGACCTCGACTTTGCCTGGGACGAGCGCGAAGAGGTCTACGAGTACATGGTGGAAAGGTGGGGGAAGGACCGGGTCGCCGTCACCTGCACCACCAACCACTTCCGCCACCGAGCCGCCTTTCGCGAGACCGCCAAGGTCTTCGGTTACAGCGAAGAACAGATTTCGTCCATCCTCAGGAGCCACCGCTCGCGCACCAAAAAGATCGACGACTGCGAAATCCGCGAGATTCTGGCGCTGTCGGCAAGGATCGTCGGCAAACCCCGTTTTCTGGGGCAGCACGCCGGCGGCGTGATCATCACCAACGAACCGATCTGGCGCCACGTCGCCTGCGAGTATTCGGGGGGAGAGAAGAACCGCCTGATCACCCAGATCGACATGCACAACGGCATCGACGAGCTCGGCCTCATCAAGTTCGACATCCTGGGAAACGGCTCCCTGGCCGTGCTGCGGGACGCCCTGGCGCAGTTGGAAGGCCAGGGCATCGACGACCCCGGGGTGTGGGACCTGGAGAAGTGCTATGCCGACCCCCAGGTCCAAAGCATCCTGAAGAGCGGCCGCACCCGGGGCATTTTCTACATCGAGAGCCCCGCCCAGATCAGATTGAACCAGAAGGCGCGGGCGCAGACCTTCGAGGAGATCACCGTCACCTCCAGCCTGATCCGGCCGGCGGGCACGGCCTACGCCCAGACCTACGTGGAGCGCCAGCGCAAGGCGCAAGAGGGGGTGCGCGACTGGGAGTTCGTGCACCCGGCCCTCGAGGAGATCCTCGACGCCACCCACGACGTGTGCGCCTTTCAGGAGGATGTGACGAAGATCTGCCACCAGGTCGCCGGCCTCAGCTACAGGAAGGCGGACAGGATCAGGAAGATGATGAACAGCCTGCACGAAGGCGCGGTGCCGCCCGACGAGTGGGAGCGCACCCGCCGCGAGTTCCTCGACGGCTGCCGCCGTCACAGCGGCCTCGACGACGGCCAGGCCGGCGAGCTCTGGCAGCGCGTCAGCTCGTTCACCGGGTTCAGCTTCTGCAAGTCCCACAGCGCCACCTACGCCCAATTGTCCTTTCAGTGCGCCTACCTGAAGACGCGCTATCCGGCCCAGTTCCTGGCCGCCGTCGTCAGCAACGGCCATGGGTACTATCGCAAAGAAGTGTATCTGAACGAAGCGCGGCGCTGGGGCGTGCGCATCCTGCCTCTGCACGTCAATTGCTCGCAGGTCCATTTCCATGGCCGCGACAACTGGATTCGCCCCGGCTTGATGCACGTGCGCAACTTCAGGCGCTCCAGCATGGAGGCGGTGGCCGGCGAAAGGGAGAGGGGCGGCCCCTTTCACGGCCTGGAGGATTTCGTCAGGCGCGTCCCCATTTACAGGCGGGAGATCGAGAATCTCATTCTCGTCGGGGCCTTCGACCATTTTGGATTCACCCAGCCTGAGCTGCTCTTCCACCTGGACGGACTGGATGCCGCCGCCGACGACAGCCAGGCCCAGCTTCCCTTCTCCGCATCGCCGCTGCCGGAGCTCCAGCGCGGCCTCGGCGATTTCACCCTCAGCGAGCGCTGCCTCAACGAGCTCCGCCTCCTGGGATACATGCTGTCCGGCAATATTCTCGACATTCTCGACCTGCATCCCGCCTCCAGAGGGGCTGTGCCGGCGCGAGCGATCCACTCCCACGTGGGCCGCCGCATCAAGCTGTTCGGGAGGCCCATCGCCGAGCGCAGCCACCGCGTCGCGCGCTCGCAGCGGCCCATGCTGTTCATCACTCTGGAGGACAAGAGCGAGTGCGCCGACGTCATTCTGTGGCCCGACGTGCTGGAGCGCTGCGGCGACGAGCTGGTGGAACCGGGGCCCCTGGAAGTCTGGGGCACCGTGAGCGAGGACTGGGACACCTTCAGCCTGGAGGCCGACTCCGTGCGCGCGGTGGAGTGGTCGCCGGCGCTGGTGGACTTCGAGCTGGCGTCCCGGCGGCTGGAAAACTCCTTCGGCGAGGACTTCACCTATGCGGATGTCAGGCGCCTCGGCGCGGCCTGAGCCCGAGCCCCTCCACCTGGCGCTCAAGATCGGCGATTTTGCCGCCCAGGCCATAGAGGCCCGGGAACCTGCCCGCCGCGGCCGTGCTTTCGTGGTGGTGCGCCAGAGCGCGGCGAGCCACAAGAGCAGCGTTTTCGCGCGCTCGCGGCAAGCCCGGGAGATGGGGATCGATGCGGGAATGCCCGTCTTCATCGCGCGCCGCCGCCTGCCGCGGCTGGAAGTCCTGCTGCGGCGCCCGGACTTCGAGGAGGAGGCCCGCGGCCGGCTGCTGCGCCTGGTGGAGACCATAACTCCTGCCTGCCGCTGCGACGGGAGGGAGATCTGGATGCTCGATCTGAGCGGAACACCGGTGCAGCGCAACTGGGAAATGGGCGCGTTCGCCGAGGCGTTGCGGCGCCAACTGTTTCAGCGCGTCGGGCTGGACGGCGTCGCCATCGCGGTCTCGCGCCTGGAGCTGCTCGCCCGAATGCAGGCCGGCGCCGCCCAGGCGGACGAGGTTCGGGTCTGCGAACCGGGCCGGGAGGACTCCGTGCTGGCCGGATTGGAGGCCAGCTCTCTGCCCGGATTGTCGCGGTCCTGCCGCGCCCTGCTCGCCAAGTACGGCCTCAGGAAAGTGGGCCAGATACGCTTGCTCGGCAGAAGGTCCCTGGTGAAGCGGTTCGGCGCGGAGGGAGAGTTGCTGTTCGAGCTGGTTCGCGGCGCAGGCAGTCCTCCCTCCGGCCGGGGGCGGGAGGAACTGTCCGCCGAGACCATTCTGGACTGGGACATCGTGGACTGGAATCTCCTCGTCCAGTGCGTTTGCTACACCGCCGACAAGCTGTGCTACGAGCTGCGCAGCCGGGACGTGCACCTGAGCTCGCTGGCGCTGACGCTGCGCTATGCGGATGGCGTGCGGGCGCGGAGGTCGAGGTCCCTGGCGCAGCCGACGCAGAGGTACGCCGCCGTCGCCGCCGCGGCCGCCGCGCTGTTCGAGCAGCTTTGCCAGCGCCGCATCGCCGTCAAGTCCATCAGGATCAGCGCCTCCCGCACGCGCCCGGAGACGGCCCAGCTGGACCTGTTCGAGTCGGTCCGCGACAGGAAGAATTATTCCCTCGGCCGCTCCATCAAGGCGATTCGCGACCGCGTGGGGTTCGGCGGAATTCTCTCGGCGGCGGCGCTTCCGGTCTGCGAGCGCGACCCCACGGCGGCCATGCAACCGGCGCCCGGCGAGCGCGGCGCATCCACAATCAACCGGAGATCGGGGTGATAGACAGCATGGACAAAAACAGTCATTTCTTCGCCTACCTGTCGAGGATGAAGTTCATTCAGCGCTGGGGCCTGATGCGCAACATCCGGGCAGAGAACATCCAGGAGCACAGTCTGCAGGTGGCCATGATCGCCCACGGTCTGGCCCTCATCCGCAACCGCCTGTTCGCGGGAGAGCTCGACCCCGAAAGGGTGATGACTCTGGCGGTGTTCCACGAGGTAGGCGAGGTGATCACCGGCGATTTGGCCAGCCCGATAAAATACTTCAATCCCGAGATCAAAAGAGCCTACGGCGAGATAGAGGAGGTGGCCAGTCAGAAGCTGTGCGATATGATCCCGGCAGGGTTGCGAGGAGACTATCGCCCCCTGCTGTTCCGCGAGGAGGCCGATGTGGAGAACTGGAAACTGGTCAAGGCCGCGGACAAGATCTGCGCCTATGTAAAATGCCTGGAGGAGCTCAAGGCCGGCAACCAGGAATTTTCCAAGGCGAAGAAGGCGGTGGAGCAGGACATAGAGGGGTTGGGGCT
Source organism: Candidatus Latescibacterota bacterium (assembly GCA_965208105.1). Lineage (GTDB taxonomy): Bacteria > Latescibacterota > UBA2968 > UBA8231 > UBA8231. Next base: position 2,457,471 of record OZ242318.1, on the reverse strand, counting down.
GCCGGAGGTGCGCTACTTCATGGAGCGATTTGTTCCAAGCTTCACCCTGACCCTGGACGAACTCGACTAGAGGAGGGCTGGCCTCTCCTTGACCGGCTTCGGGAAGCGAATATATAATCTCCAGTCCGGATTTCACCAGGCAACGCAGAGGAGAGGCCATGTTCGCGATTTTCGTGACCATCGACGTCAGACCCGAGCACGTGGAGGAGTTCGCCGAGGCCAGCCTGGGCGACGCCCGGGGATCGGTGCGGGACGAGCCGGGATGCTTCCGCTTCGACATCAACCAGGACGAGGAGGTGCCGTCGCGGTTCTACCTCTACGAAGTATACCGCGACGAAGATGCGTTCCAGGCGCACCTCGAAGCGCCCCATTTTCTGGAGTGGCGGCAGAAGGTCCAGCCGTTTTTCGACGGCGACCCGCAGCGCATCCAGATGAAGACGGTCTTTCCCTCGGACCAGGGATGGGAGGGCCAGAAATCGGGACTGACAACTTGGTAGGCATGCGGCAGCGGCACGCCTGCAAACCTCGTGACAATGCTCGCGGCCGGACTCCGCCCGGCGGTTCTCGTAGAATTCCGCCTTGCGTCCCCGGCGGCGGGACGTCCGCTACTGCGCTCAGGGCCGCATCCTTGCCCGGGCAGCCGCGGCGTCATCCCCAACCTCGAAAGGCAGTCCATGGCTGAGCCCTCTTTCGATCTGCCCGGCGCCCACCGCTGGTTTGCCGTCGAGCTGAACAACCGCACCTGGGACGCGCTCGAATCAGGGCTGGTGACACCGGAGACCGGCGAGGGATACATCCACGCGGCCCACGCCAGCTGCTATCACTGGATGCAAGCGGGCACCGTCGCCAATCAGGGCCGGGGGGAGTGCCTGGTGGCGAATGTCTATGCGGCCGCCGGTATGGGAGAGGCAGCTCTGGGCCATGCCCGCCGCTATCTGGAGCTGGCGCAGGCCGATGATGCTCAGACGGCCGATTGGGACCTTGCCTTCGCCTACGACGCCCTGGCCAGGGCCTACGCGGCCATCGGCGAGAAGAAAGCGGCTGGTGAGGCCAGGGAGAAGGCGCGGGCGGCGGGCGATGCCATTGCCGATGAGGACGACCGCATCCAGTTCACGCGCTGGTTTGAAGGCGGTGATTGGCACGGACTGTCCGGGGATTAGATGGCCTTTCCAGGCGGCGACCGCCCCATTGCAGTGAACCACCTTTCCAAGGATGGCGATAAATGGAACCCTCAGGCGAATCGGCTGCGAAGGTCAGGGAGGCGGTCCCGTTCTTCGCGGTTTCGAGCATGGAGGAGTCCCTTAGCTACTACGTCGGCGGGCTGGGCTTCGAGATCAGCGACAAATGGATGGACGAAGGGAAGCTGCGGTGGTGCTGGCTCCGGCATGGAGGGGCCAGCCTGATGCTGCAGGAGTTTCGCAGAGAAGGATCCGACGCCTGGGTCCCGAAGGGGAAGGTGGGAGAGGGGGTCTCCATATATTTCATCTGCGAGGATGCGGTGGAGATCTACCGCCAGATCAGATCGCGAGGAATCGAGGCCACCAGACCCCAGGTTGGAAACGGGATGTGGGTAACCTCTCTGGCCGATCCCGACGGCTATCGCATTTATTTCGAGAGCGACACCGACGCACCCGAGGAGACGGAATACACCAAAGAACCCTAGTATCCGCGGCTGTTCATTCGAGAATGTCCATGTCTTCACCCCATCGAATTACCTATCCCGCCTTTCGGCCCAACGTCATGGGACTGAACGGGGCCGTGACCTCCGGCCATCCGCTCGCCTCCCAGGCCGGCCTCCGGATTCTGCAGGCGGGCGGAAACGCCATGGACGCCGCCATTGCCACCGCTGCGGCGCTTGGCGTGGTCGAGCTCCCCAGCTCGGGCGTGGGGGGCGACGGTTTCCTCATGTTCTACGACGCCGCTTCGCGCCGGGTCCACGGGGTCAACGGCACCGGGCCGGCGCCCTCCGCGGCCACCCGCGAGTTCTACCTCGAGCGCGGCGGCATCCCCATGAAGGGGGTTCTGAGCGTTTCGGTGCCCGGCATCGTCGACGGCTGGCTGCTGGCGCATGGCCCCTTCGGCAGGCTCGGGCTCGACCAGGTCCTGGCGCCGGCGATAGAACTCTGCGAGCAGGGCTTCCCCGTCAGCCACAAGCTCTCCGCCACCTTGCAGGAGGAGCACGAGCGCTTCGCTGGCGATCCCTACACCAGGGCGATCTTCGCCCCGCAGGGAAAGCCCCTCGCGCCCGGCGATATTCTCTACCAGAGCGACCTGGGGCAGACCCTCAGGGCCATCGCCGAGGGGGGCCGCGCCGCCTTCTACGAAGGTGCGATCGCCGGCGAAATCGCCCGTTTCATGGAGGAATACGGCGGCCTGCTCACACGCGACGATCTGGCCGCCTTCAATGCCCGCCGCGACGAGCCGATCTACGTCGACTATGGCGGCCACCGCGTCTATGAAATGCCGCCGAATTCGAGCGGCCACGTCCTGCTCCAGGAACTGAACCTGGTGGAGCAGTTCGACCTGGCCTCCATGGGCTGCCTGACGGCCGAGAGCGTTCACATCATGGTGGAGGCGAAGAAGCTCGCCTTCGCCGACCGGGAAGCCCACGTGGCCGATCCCGACTGGCGGGACATTCCCCTGGAGCGCCTGCTATCGAAAGACTACGCCGCCGAGCGCGCCGCCCTGATCGATCCGGATCGAGCCAACCACCAGGTGGTCACGGGCATCCCCGAAGCGAACGAGGATACCACCTGCTTCACCGTCGCCGACGGAGAAGGGAACGCGGTCTGCGTTCTGCAGAGCATCCAGTCCAGTCTAGGGTCCAGCCTGATCGCCGGAAAAACCGGCATCCTGCTGAACAACCGCATGACCTACTGGCACCTGGAGGAAGGCCACCCCAACTGCCTGGCGCCGGGGAAACGGGTGCGCCATACCATGAATCCGGTCATCGCCACGAAGATGGGAGAAGCGGCCATCATCTGCGGAACCCCTGGGGCCGACACCCAGGTCCAGACCAATCTGCAGTTGCTGACCCACGCCATTCTATTCGGCATGACCCCCCAGGAAGCGGTGGAGGCCCCGCGCTGGCGCAGCCTGCAGAGTCCGCTGGAATCCACCGTTCCTCATACCTGCGAGGACGGGCTTCAGCTGGAGGCGCGGTTCGCCGAGGAGGTGCGCCGGGGGCTTGAAAGGCGCGGCCACAAGTTGGAAATCCTGGGCGCCTGGGGCGGTCCCGGAAACGCCCAGTTCATCGGGCGCAGCTCCGCCAGCGGGGCGCTGATCGCCGGCGTCGACCCGCGCCAGGACGGGTATGCCATGGCATACTAGTGTCCCGTCGCAGAGATAGGTTGACGCAATTGGGCCGCCGAGGCGCCAGGCTCACAAGGCGCCTGAGCGAGTCGTACCAGTGGTGTACGGCGAGTGAAGGCAACGCCGTGAGCCGGGATGGATCGGCGGAATAATGGCGACATATTTCTGCGACGGGACACTAGCAACCCGGATGGACTTTATCAACGGGCTGCTGGGGTGCCTGCGTGGGCAATTCCGCGTGAGTTCGGCCGCCGCAGCATCCGGTATCGCAGGGTTGTGCCCTCGCTCGCCGCACACCTCCGGTACCACTTGCCCGGGCGCCTTGCGAGCCGGGAGCTTTCGTCGCTCTGGTCCATGCGCCAACTTGCCCACGCAGACACTGGAGTGCCGTTCGACAGCTATTGATCGGCGCCGTGGGGCAACCTACATTCAAGGTACTCGAGTCCAGGCGGAGCGGCTGCATGGCCGCCAGGCCGCCCTTGCAGCCGGTGCGTCCAGGCCAGTTTCGCGTCTGGGAGCCAACCCGTTGAAGAAACCTTTCTGGAACCCTTTTCGATCGGTGAGATTCGGAGGCTGAAATTGGCTGACCAACGGCAGACTATCCTGGAGCGCGGGAGCTACTTTCCGGGTGATTGGGTGCGACCGCGCTACAATCCCGGTACCTGGATGGCCATGGTGGACGTGGCGGAGATCTTCACCGGCCATCGCAGCATCACCAGGGATGGAAGTTACGAGATGTTCGACGGCCCGGTCGGGGTGAGATTGCGAGTGGAGGAGGCGCTGAAATCGGCCCCGTTCCTGGTTCCCGAGAAGGAGTGGGAGACCGATTGCCACATGGCTCCATCCCATGTCTGGCGCGAGGACGGACGGCTGCACATGCTCTACCATGCCGGGGAAAACACCTGCTACGCGGTGAGCGAGGACGGCTACCAATGGGAGCGCCCGGTGCTCGGCCATGCCGAATTCAACGGGTCCACGGAGAACAACATCCTCAGGACCGCGGTGCCTGCAAGCATCTTCGAGGATCCCGCTGCACCTCCCCAGGAACGCTTCAAGGCCCTGGGTGCCAAGGGGTTCTGGCTCGACCGCGACAGCGGGGAGGAAGTGGACCCCGACGAGGCGGACAGGTGCTGGCGGGAGGAACACTACGAGGGCGAAGCCTACAAGGGCCGCAAGGTGGTCCTGAAAGGCGCCTTGGAGGGATACACCTCCCCGGACCGCCTGACATGGACGAAGATCGACGAACCGCTGGCCAACTACTCGGTGAACGGCGGCATTTCTCCGGGCTACGACGAGCACAACCAGACCTATTTCGCCTACATTCAGCCCCAGGGCTGCGCCCCGGTGGAGCCTCGGAGCCTGGGCAGCAGTATTCCCGAAACCGAGGTCGTGCGCCGTGCGGTGGGCCTGACGCGGACAAAGGATTTCCGCCACTGGCCCGCGGCCAAGCTCCTGCTCCATCCCGACGCCCAGGACCCGCTGGACATTTCCTTCTACGGGGCATGCTACTTCCCCTATCCGGGCCGGCGGGAACTGCACGCCATGTTCCTTCCGGTCTTCCACCAGGTCACCGACCACGTGGATATGCAGGTGGCCTTCAGCCGCGACGGTCTGGTGTGGACGCGGCCGGAGCGCCGGCCGGTGGCCGGAGTCGGCCCCCTGGGCAGCGGCGACGAGGGCCAGATCCACGTGTGGCGCAACGGGCTGGTGGAGCTTCCCGACGGCCATTGGGCGGTGCCCTTCCAGGGCCGCTCGAGCCTGCACACGGTGGAGGATGAGTACAAGAGCGCCTATTTCCCGCAGATGGATGAGACCACGAACCAGTGGGCGCGCTGGCGCCCGCACCGGCTCTGCGGGGTGGAGGCGGAAACGGAAGGACGTTTCACCATACCCACGGTGTTTCGCCTGGAAAACCAGCTGCGTCTGAACTACCGCTGCGCGCCCGGGGGGTGGATAGAGGTGGAGTTGCTGCCGCTGGTCCCGACCATGTTGTGCCCCGATGCGAACCCGCTCGACGGCTACACCTTTGCGCAATGCGACCGCCTGAGCGGCGACTCCGAAGACCAGGTGGTCACCTGGCAGGGGAACAGCGATATCTCGGGCGTCGGCGAGATGGCGGCCATCCGCGTCAAAATGTTCCAGGCAAAGCTGTTCGCCTATCGGCTCTAGGGACCCACGCCGTTACTCGAGCCGGCCACACGAAAAAGGACGATTCTGCGCCATGGATACATCATTCACTAATAGCAAAGAGGATATTGCCCGGGCCCGGATGGACGAGACGGACTGGTCGAGCCTGACCCGCGATGAGCAGGTCCGCTCCATAGAGTTGGAGGGGTATGTAGTCCTGCCCGACCTGCTGCCGCTTGAAACGGTGGAGAGGATCAGGGAGGAGCTGGGCCGGCTGCCGACGCGGAGCGTCGATTACAGTCCCCACCAGCGCGGCTCTCAGGAGGTCCAGTGGACGGATTCGCCGGTCTCCATCGAGGTCATCGCACTGGCCCCGATGGTCGAGTTCCTGACCCACCTTTTCGGCGACGAGGTTATCTGTACGTCGTGCGGATACGGCTGCTCCGGGCCCGGTCACCCGGGCATCGCCATACACACCGATGCCCAGCCCTATGGCTCGAAGATCTTCGGCCGGCAGTCGAGTTCACCGGTCCTGGCGCGCGCCCTCTACTACCTCGACGACCAGACTCCGGACTGCTCGCCATTCAAGGTGGTCCCCCGGTCCCACCTGTCCATGCACATCGACGGCAATCCGTACAACAGGTTTCTGAGCCATCCCGAAGAGGTGATGGTATGCTGCAAGGCCGGCTCGGCAGTGGTGATCAACCAGAATGTGTTCCACGGCAACTTCCCCAATCACAGCGCTCGGGACAGGCGCATGCTGGCCATTGCCTACCGTCCCTGCTGGGCGGGTCCCATCGATGACGTGGAGGAGGACCGCGATCCGGAGAAGGTGGCCGGGCTGCCGGAACACATACAGCCCTTCTTCCGCAGTCTCAACACGCGGCATATCGACTACGACGTGCCCAACCGCCCGGATGGCATGGCCCGGGACGCCGCCGGGATCCGTCCCAGCCGCTGGGGCGGCGGAGGACCTGGCTGAGGATCGGCCCTCAATATGCACCGGCCGGACCCGTGCTCGAGACCGAGTTCCCACCGGCCGCGGCAGGTATCCGCTGAAATTTCCCTGACGGGACTGTCGTCAGGTGCCGACCAACTGGCGCAGCTCGAAGCCGTTGCCCTCCGGGTCGCCGAGCTCCGCAACCCGCACCGGAACCCCTCCGCCTGCTTCCCGCACCACCTTGACAAGGCCTCCGCCCGCCGCCACTTCGGCGACGGCGGCGTCGAGGTCGTCGACGCGAAGGTTCAACCCGGCGTGGGCGAAGGGGGCTTCGGTCATCCCCGGAGCGAGGATGTGCAGCGCGACGATGCAGCCGTCGCAGCGCAAGGTGGTCCAGCCGGGGGACTCGTCCATCACCTGGAGGCCAAGGACGTCGCGGTAGAACCGCAGTGCCCGGTCCATCTCCCTGACGTAGTGGATGACCATGGGTTCTCTGGCGTTCATTTGTCCTCCTTGTGGGATGTGTCTTCGGCCTGGGTGGGGGAATGTTGCGGCCGCCGGCCCTGCGGCGCTGGATAGCCGGTACGGCCGCCTGGTTACCGGGCGTACGCGCGGGGCCGGATGCCTAAGTGTCCCGTCGCAGAGATAGGTTGACGCAATTGGGCCGCCGAGGCGCCTGGCTCACAAGGCGCCTGAGCGAGTCGTACCAGTGGTGTACGGCGAGTGAAGGCAACGCCGTGAGCCGGGATGGATCGGCGGAATAATGGCGACATATTTCTGCGACGGGACCCTAGGTGTCCTTTTCCTCCCAGTGGAGCCCCTCGGGCATTTCGTCGCCTTCTCCGAGGATCCAAAGGGGCTGGCACAGGGCCCACTGGCCCAGTTGGGGCTGCTCCCCGGGCCAGCACAGCTCGTCGTTCTCGCACTCGATCCGGACGTAGCCCTCATCGCCGGCGACGGGGTAAGCGGCGGCCGCGGATCGGGTTTCCTGGAGGACCTTTCCGCCGCTGCCGACGAAGCGGATGCGCGAGGCGTTGCGGGTGGTGACGCATATTCTGTCCTCCTCCAGGGTCAGGGCCGACACCGAGACCCCCGTGCTGGCGCAGAAGCTTCCCGATCTCAGGGCGCGGAGGACGTGGGCTGAATCAAGCGATTCAGCCCAGACCTCGGTCCATGCCACGAACGGTCCGGCCTGGCCGGGATCGGTCCTGTGCATGTCGTCGTTGCCATAGCCCCAGCAACTGACCCCGGAACTGAGGATCGCGTCCCAGAGACGGCGCGCGAAGCCCCGCTCGCCGGCCGGATCCTCCTGCTGTCCATGGCGCAGAAGGTAGCCGTTTATCACCTCGATGCCGTCGAGGCGGCGCCGTTCCGGATGGTCCAGGAAGAAGGCGGGATCGTCCTCCCATTCGTGAGGGTGGGCAAGGTAGACCACCCCACCCGCCTGCTGCACGACCTCCCGGTAGTCGTGGGTTCCCCTGAAGCGGGCGATGTCGCTCCCCTGTTCCAGGACGGGAAACCCGTTGATCACGATGTGAGGTCCGGTGAAGTGGTCCTCGAAACCGGGAAGCAAAAGCAGTTCTCCCTTGCGGGCGAGGTCCCAGTTCTCGCGGACCCAGGGCCGTCCCTGCTCGGCGGCCGTGCGGGCGTAGTCGCGCAGGTATGCCTCGCGTCCGGCGTCTTCGGCGCATGGAAAGTGAGGTTTCGAGCCGTGGCCCCGGGGCCGGGCGGGAGACTCGACGACGCCGTCGAGGTTCCAGTCGTGGACCCCGTCGCCGTCCTGATCGCCATAGGCATTGTGGTCGGCGATGCAGAGGACCTGGTATCCTTTCCCCGCGTAGAGATCGGCGACCTCTTGAGGCGCCAAGCTGCCGTCGCTGTGAGTGCTGTGGCAATGGAGGTTGGCCTTGAAGGCCGGCGTCGCCGGATGGCGAAAAGACCCGACTACAAATGCCTTCGATCGGGATGTGGCAATTTCTCGGCGTTCCAGCATAATAAGTTCCTACCTCCTCGCCTTGCGGTGCAGCATGGATTATTTTTCCTGTGCGAGCGCAACTCAAACCGCCCGGAACGGCCATCGAGTGGGCTCTCAAGTATTTAAAACGGCATCTCCCGGGTCAAGGGAGGCCATTGGGTAAAATTCTGCAAAGGGGGCGCAGGTGAAAGGATTCCGTCCGCGGCTGCGGGACGTCAGCCATACGAAGGTCTGCTACAGCAAGGAGACCTATTGCGGACACCCGAGCCAGTCGGGGATTCACAATTTCGGCAACGGCGAGATAGCCGTGATTCACAACCACGCCTCCTGTGTCTACGGCGAGGTGGAAGATGTAAGCCACGGAGTCTATTTTCGCGAGGGCGTGTTTCTGCTCCAGCGCTCCTACGACCACGGCGAGACCTGGAGGCGCGAGGACGACATCGTACTCTGGAACAACGGCTGGCCCGAGGAAAAGAAGAAGGCCATCCATGAATCGGCGGTGGAGCCCGGGGTCCAGCGCGAGGAGATCGACCTCGGGAGTGAAGATGCCATCACCTTCTTCAAGAGGTCGGGCTCCGAGGGGGTCGATTCCCGGGGCAACATGAACCACGAGACCCACGTCTTCCGCTCGGCGGACCGGGGCCACAGCTGGGAGGAGGTGCCGACGCGGCTGGCCCCTCCCCAGGGCTACAGCTCGGTGCTGGTGGACGGCTATCCTCCCGTCTACTTCGACGACGGAACCCTGGGAGTGATGGCGGACCTGGACCAGAGCCAGCTCGGCTTCTACGCCACCGAGGACAACGGCGTTGAATGGGGGTTTTTCGCCATGGCCGCCCTCGAACCCATCGAGGCGGTGGGGCGCTTCGCCTATCCGCGCATGTTGCGCTTGCCCGGAGGGAGGTTGCAGTGCTACATGCTGAACCTGGCAGGCATGCGCCGCAACGTCCTGACCATGATCCACTCGGATGATGGGGGGTTCACCTGGAGCGAGCCGCGGGTGATCGTGAGCTGGGGCGAATCGCCCTGGGCGAAGCTGACCCGCGACCACGTCTGGTCCGGGGCGATACCAGGCCCGCTCTACCGGTCCCCCTGGCCGGTGCTGCTGCGGGACGGGCGCATCGTGGTGATTTTCGCGCGCCGCAGACCGCCATACGGCATGGGATTGATTCTGAGTGAAGACGAGGGGGATTCCTGGTCGGGCGAAGCCGTGATCCGGGCCGATGGAAGCGACTGGGACATCGGCTACCCGGTGGCGACAGAGCTGGAGGATGGCCGCATCTTCACGGCCTACTACTTCATGGAAGACGACGGCAACAAATTCGGTGGTACGCGCTACATCGCCGGCTCTGCCTTTGCCGTTTGATGTGGAGCTGGACCTTGCCTGGACCTTCTCCCGCCGGGCCCGCCCGCCGGAGGGCCGCGATGATTTCATTCCCGAACCAGCTACTACCAGGCGAGGAACATTGAGGATGGTGCCGTGAAACGATTCCTGGCCGCCGTGTTGGAGCGGACCGCCGCAGCCCTGCGCGATCTGGGGCCCATCATCGTCGTCATCGCGTTCTTCCAGATCGTGGTGCTGCGTCAACCCTTCCCTGACTTCGGCAGTGTCGCGGTGGGGCTGGTCTGTGTGATCGCCGGCCTGATTCTGTTCACCGAGGGGCTGGAGAGTGGTCTTTTTCCCCTCGGAGAGGCCATAGCCCAGGCCTTTGCGCGCAAGGGCAGCCTGACGGCGCTGCTGGCCTTCGCCTTCTGCCTGGGGTTCGGCACCACGGTCGCAGAGCCTGCCCTGATCGCGGTGGCGGCAGAAGCGGCCGAGGTTGCGGCGGAAGCCGGCGCCATCGCCGCCGATGCCGAGGCGCGGGCGGCCTACGCCTTCGAGTTGCGCATGGTGGTGGCGCTCTCGGTTGGCTCGGCCCTCGTACTGGGGGTGATCCGCATACTGAAAGGCTGGCCGCTCCATCGCCTGATCATCGGGGGCTATGTCCTGGTGAGCGCGATGACCGCCTTCGCGCCCGCGGAGATCATCGGCGTGGCCTACGATTCCGGCGGCGTCACCACCAGCACCATCACGGTTCCCCTGGTCACCGCCCTGGGTGTCGGGCTGGCATCCTCCATCAGGGGGCGCAACCCCCTGATCGACGGCTTCGGCCTCATCGCCTTCGCCAGCTTGACTCCCATGATTTTCGTGCTCGCATACGGAATGGTGGTCTGAGGTGGATTCCTTGCACGCCTTTGCCGGGTCCGCGGTCTCCACCGCCCTTTCCACCGCCTTCGACGTGGCGCCAATCGTCGGGGTCCTGCTTCTGTTCCAGATCGCGGTGCTGCGCCGCAGGCTGCCCAATCTGCGCAACATGATCCTCGGGTTCGTCCTTGTCCTCTTGGGGCTCACTCTCTTTCTCATCGGGCTGGAGGAGGCCCTTTTCCCCATCGGCGAGACCATGGCGCGCCAACTCACCGCCACCGAGACCATCGGCGAGGCGAGCCTCGAAGACGGGGTCGACTGGCATGACTACCTGCTGGTCTACTTCTTTGCCGCGGCCATCGGATTTGCCACCACCGTCGCCGAACCTTCGCTGATCGCGGTGGCGCTCAAGGCGCAGCAGGTCTCGGGTGGAGCCACCGGCGCCTGGGGCCTCAGGATTGCCGTGGCGATCGGGGTGGCGGCCGGGGTTGCCCTCGGTTGTTTCCGCATCGTCACCGGAACCCCCCTTCCCCTGTACATCATCGCCGCCTATTTGATTGTTATCGTGCAGACCTTCCGCTCCAATCAAACCATGGTGCCGCTTGCCTATGACAGCGGCGGCGTCACGACCTCGACCGTAACCGTGCCGGTTGTCGCGGCGCTGGGCCTTGGCCTTGCCTCCAGCGTTCCCGGCCGCAGCCCGCTGATCGATGGGTTCGGGCTCATTGCATTCGCCAGCGTCTTCCCGATCATGTCGGTGCTGGCCTACTCCATGGCCGCGTCCTGGGTGCGGCGCCGTCGAATCCCCAACCAACCCGAGGAGGCTTGAGCTATGAGACTGAAGCTGATCGTCGCCCTGGTCAACGACGAGAAGAGAGATATCGTGATCGACGCCGCCCGCGCCGGCGGCGCTACCGGGGCCACCACCATCACCAGCGTGCGCGGCGAGGGCCTGAAGCCGGAGAAGACCTTCTTCGGACTCGACCTGGCCGCCAAGCGCGACGTGGTTCTGTTCCTGGTGGTCGAGACGCGGGCGCGCGACATCTTGGAGCGGATTCGCGACGCAGGACGCTTCGACGCCGACCCCGGGGCCGGAATCGCATTTCAACTCCCCATCGAGGATGCCGTGGGCCTCACCACCCAACTTCCCACCATTCTCGAAGAATTGGAAGATGAGATATGAGAGAAAACGATCCCATCAAGGTAGGAGATCTCATGGTCTCCGAGTTGCACAGCATCGAAGGGCTGGCTACCGTGGCCGAGGCGATGGCGCTCATGAAGCAGCACAAGGTCAGCTCGCTCGTGGTCAACCGGCGCAGCGAGGAGGACGAGCTGGGGCTGATCGTCGTGGCCGACATCGCGCGCGAGGTGATCGCCTTGAACCGCGCCCCCGATCGGGTCAATGTCTACGAGATCATGTCCAAGCCGGTGTTGACCCTGCGGGTGGACATGCTCGCGCGCTACGCGGTGCGGTTGCTGGTTCGCTTCGAGCTCTCGCGCGCGGTGGTAGTGGACTCGGAGCGCAACCCTCTCGGCATGGTGACCCTGCGCGATCTCGTCATGGGGCACGTGGACTAGTGTCCCGTGGCAGAAATATGTCGCCATTCTTCCGCCGATCCATTCCGGCTCACGGCGTTGCCTTCACTCGCCGTACACCACTGGTACGACTCGCTCAGCCGCCTTGTGAGCCGGGCGCCTCGGCGGCCCAATTGCGTCAACCTCTCTCTGCCACGGGACACTAGCTGCGAGCAAACCCCCGGTTGGGGGCGCCAACCCGGGCGCAGGGGGCGGAGGCCGCGCAGGGCATGGCCCCCGGGAGCGGCCTCGTCATCCGCCGGTGGATGTTCCCGCTCCAGGGTTTCAGCGCCAGGACCCCCGCTGCACCATTGACAGGTGGATTTCCAGGAGTGGTTGCCGCGGCGCCGCTGCTGCTCTTGCCGCCTTGCTTCCTCCCTGGGGTCTTGTATAATTAAAACTTGTCAAACAAAGGCTGCAGACAGCAGGCAAGGCGGGAAGAGCGCGCATGGACAATAGATACCTTGGTGTTGTGGCTGTCATACTAATGGCATCGAGCACCTGTCCGGCCGCAGAAGAATCAGGCGGACAGTACGGACTGGCAACGGTGACCGGGGAGATCCGCGACCCTTCCTCGCGGGAAATCACATTCGCATACCAGCAGCCTTCGGGTCGGAGGCTCTCCCACCAACGCGCCGCTCTCGACAGTCTGGACCATTTTGTCCTCGCGCTGCCTGTGACCCGAGGGTCCCACGTTTGGGTGTCTTACGATGGCGGGAAACCTCGATGGGAGTGGTTGCGCTGGCTCGGAGCCTTCCTCTTCGACTACGATCGCCTGGTGTTGTTCGTCGAGCCCGGTGACAGTCTGCACGTTGTCGCCGAGGAAGGCCTTTTCGGTGCCTCCTACTCCTTCAGCGGTCCCAGCGCGGACAACAACCGTTTCTTCGCCGAGTGGGTCCGTCGGCCTTTCTCGTTCCGCCCGGACTACAAGGGTCTGCAGGTGGAGGACTTTTCCCGCCAGGTGGAACAGTGGCGCCGGGACCAGCTCGAGTTTCTGGCCGAGGGGCGTGAGAGATACACGCTGAGCCCAGGGTTCGTCGAATATGCGATCTACCAGATCAAATACCAGTGGGCTGGATACATGCTTTCCTACCCGATGAATTACCGCTTTGCCAACGAGCACGAGAATCGGGATATCACCCCGGAATACTACGACTTTCTCGAGGAGGTTCCCCTGGTCGACGCAAAGGCCATTGGTGTAGAAAGCTATCGCACCTACGTGGAGCGCGTTCTGGGCAGGGAGTTGAGAGAGGCGTCCGAAGCTGTCGATCGTTCCGGGCTGTCCGATATCTATGACCTGTCGGGCTTGGAGCTTTCGGATGAGATCCTTGCCCGACTGGACTCGATCTACGAGGAGGAAGGCCGCCGGCCCAGACTGTCGAAAATAGTCGACCTGTCAGCGGTTGGTCTGTCGCCGACAGACCAGGCACGGCTCGACTCGGTCTACGCGAAGAAAAGACTCCCCAGGCTGTCTCAGCAGTTCGATTTGTCGGCGTTCGGTCTTTCGGAGACTGCCCAGGCGGCCCTGGATTCCTTCTATGAAAAGTCCAGATCCTATAGCATTACCTCCTCAAGCAAGGAAGAGGTGCCGAGGATCGATACCACAGATGGGGTCCTGGCGTTCTACTTGCCGCTCGAAGTGCCCAAAGATTCCCTGGCGAAAGAGTGGCCCAAGCTATCCGAAAGACTCGATCTATCAAAGTTGTCGGAATCGGGGTGGTCCCGTCTCGACTCCATGTACGAAAATCGGAAACCGCTGAAACTGTCCGAGAAACTCGATCTGGCGGAACTGGGGTTGTCGGAAGCTGCCCAGGCCAGGGCCGACTCGATCTATGGCGCACCCGGCAGCAGGATCGGCAAGTCCTGGTTTGAGAGGTATTACGATCTCGCCCGGGAAAAACTGGAGGGCAGAGTGCTCTACTGGTTTCTGGCCGGACAGTTGATCGATGGCTTCGCAGACAATATGGAAGCCTTTGCGGAGGTACGGGGGAAGTGGGAAGATTTCCAGCAGATCAACCCCTACCCGGAATACTCCGAGGCCGTCCAGGCGGCCCTGGACAAGGCACTCAAGGTGCAACCCGGACGACCGGCCCCCGACTTCACTCTCCACGACCTCGACGGCCAGCAGGTATCGCTGAGCCAGTTCAAGGGCAAGGTGGTCCTGCTCGATTTCTGGGCCAGCTGGTGCGGGCCGTGTATCGCCGATTTGCCCCATTTGAAGGAAATCAAGGAAAGAATGGCCGCCCGGCAGGTGGTTTTCGTCAACCTGTCCCTGGACCGGAAAGAGAGTGACTGGAGAAAGGCAGTGGAGGAACATGGGATCCAGGGCGTGCACGTGCGCGCCCCCGATTGGGGCGCCGAGGTGGCCAAGGTCTACAACGTGAGCGGCATTCCCTCGTATTTTCTGGTGGACCCGGAAGGGATGATCGTGGAGAGCCAGACAGGGCAGATAGGGGATGTAGACGGGGTTGTGGCAAAGATCGAGAAGACTCTTGGCCGGCCCAATTAAAATCGACGAAGCCTGCGGCTGCACCGTCCCTCCATGGAGACAGGAGTTCCTGATGCGGATCACTATTATCTCAAATTTTCTCGCGGTCTGTCTGCTGTTGGGATGTGCACCTCAGACGGGGTTGCAGAAGTCTCCAGATACGGATCCGCTGAGACTGGCCGGGGAGGCGGACCTGGCCCATTCCACACCGGGGAACACCAGGCATTACATGGTGGTGGTACCTGCGGGAGCGTTCAAGATGGGGTCTCACTCCGGTCGCAAAAACGAGAGGCCGGTGCATTCCGTCTTTTTGAGCAGCTTCTACATGGACATGTTCGAGGTGACCAACGCCCAGTTCGTGGCCTTCATCAACGACGTGGGCATGAACGCCGATCGCAGCGGGAACCCACTGCTGCGAATCGGGAGTTTCAATGCCCAGATCGAGCGCGAAGGCATGCGGTTCAAGGTGAAATCTCCCTACCGCCACCTGGACCCGCAGGACCACCCCGTCATCGCAGTGTCATGGCACGGAGCCAGGGCCTACTGCGAATGGGCCGGCCTGCGCCTGCCCACCGAGGCGGAGTGGGAGAAGGCCGCCCGCGGCACCAACGGTCAGACCTATCCCTGGGGAGAAGACCTCAACCGCGGATGGGCCAACTCGAATGAGGATACGGAGGATTTCCCCTCCACCGCTCCGGTGGGCTTTTTCTCCAGAGGGGTGTCGCCCTACGGGGTGCATGACATGGCCGGCAATGTATCCGAGTGGGTGCAGGACAGATATGCCGAGGACTACTATTACCGCAGTCCCAAGCGCCACCCGGAGGGGCCGGATTCGGGATTGCACAGAGTACATCGCGGCGGTTCGTGGAAGGAGAATCTGAAGAACTCGCGTGTTTCCGTCCGTCATGAACTTGGGCCAACCCTTTCCAGTGGATCCATCGGGTTTCGCTGTGCCAAGAGCTGGTGAGATGGATTTCCGATGCAGCGGACGGCTGGTGGTCCCCTCCTTGATTCCAGCCCTGGTGTTCATGGCGGCTCTGGGGGGTTGCGGCAATGGTGTCGAGGAGGAGAGGGTAGGGTTTGCGGACCAGAGGGACGAGGAGTTGCTCAGGGCGGCCAAGGAAGGAAGGTTGGAGGAGATTCAGTCGCTCCTCGACTCCAGCGCCAACCTCGACGCCAAGGATGGGGAGGGTGTAACCGCCTTGATGGCCGCAGCCTTCCAGGGTCACGTGGAAATCGTCGAAGTGCTTGCCGATTCGGGCGCCGACCTCGACTCCAGGTACAGAGATGACGCCACCGCCCTTATACTTGCAGCCGAAAACGGCCACACCCACGTCGCCAGGATTCTGGTTGAAGCCGGGGCCGATCTCGACCTCAAGGACGAGGACGGAATAACCGCCTTGATGTGGGCCTCCCTGGACGGCTATTCTGCTATCGTCGCAACCTTGATCGAGGCAGGCGCCGACGTCAACGCCAAAAACGACAAGGGCGCCACCGCCCTGATGGGCGCGGCCGACCGCGGCCATCTTGCCATAGTCCGGCTTCTGATCGAGGCCGGGGCCGACCCCAACTCCAGGTACAGGAACGGAGAGACCGCGCTGGAAATTGCTGGTTTCAGAGGCTACGGCGAGATCGTCGACCTGCTGCGCAGCGCCGGTGCCCGGTGATCCTCTCTCTTCGGAGGTGAGCGCATAGGCCCATGAGCGGATCGGGCTGCCCCAGCCTCCGCCAACGCCGCGGGGAATCCGCCCGGCTTCCCGGGCGCAGGAGGCTGGTGAATTCTGGCTGGCCGCTGGGGGCGATTGCAGGGGACCGCCGGCCCCGGCCTCAGTCTCCCGAGGCCACGAACCGCCGTGTCAGGCGCAGTCCAACCTGGCGCGGGTCGCCGTAGGTTGTGTACAGCTTGTCGGTGTACCCGGGAGGCTCCAGGCCAAAGTAGAACCCCCTCACTTCATAGCGTTGATCGAGAAGGTTGCGGCCCCAGAGTTGCACGGACCACCCCCCGCGGTGGTAGGCGATGTGGCCGTCGACCACCCGGTAGGGGTCCGATTCCTGGTCGTGGCTGTCGGAGAAGAAAAAGCGATCCTTGCCTGCCACTCCCAGCCGTGCCCGCAGGCCGCTCCGGTGGAGATATGCGGCCGCCATGTTGAAGGTGTAGCGCGGAGCGTGGGCGGTTGCCCGGTCGCCCAGGGTCATGTCCCCGTCTTCCGTCGGGAAGGTGTAGGTATCGACGTGGGTGGTCAGAAGACCAAGGGAGCCGGAGAGCTTGACCTGGGGCAGGAGGAGGAAGGTCTGCTCCCATTCCAGGCCGCTGTTGCGGCCCTTGACCGCGTTGGCGGTGAAGTAGAAAAAGCTGTTGGGGTCCCCCGGGTCCTGCTGGCTCGAGAGCTCGACCTGCTGGTCCGAGCGCAGAGCGTGGAACAGGCTCAGTCCGGATGAATAGCGCCGGCCGGTGGCTCGCCAACCCAGTTCGAAATCGACGATATACTCGGGATCATAGGGGCGGTTCCGGGCGGCCAGGTAAGGGTGCTGGTTGACTCCACCGGAGCGGTAGCCCCGCGAGGCCGAAGCGTAGAGCAAGTGACCGGGGCGCCAGTCGTAGCTCAGGGCCGCCTTGCCGCCGCCCAGCCATTGGTCGACGGCGAATACGGTGCTGGTCCTGTCGGCCCCGTAATTTTCCGTCGATCCCTCGTAGGCGGTGTCGTTGCGCTCCAGCCTGGTATTGACTTCCAACCGCAGCTTCGGGGCCAGATGCAGCCCGTACTGGCCGTAAAAGGCGAGGTTGTCGATTTCGTAGCGTGCGTTCAGATCGGTGGCGTCGCCTCCGAACAAATAGCCCGCGGCATCATCCTCTTCTTCAAGGCTCTTCCAGAATGCTCCCGCCACCAGTTCAGCGGCCACCAGTCGGAACTCCTGACTCAGCACCCTGCGGTCGCGCAGATTGCGGTCGAAGAAATCGTAGCTCCATCCCTGTTCTTCAGGATCGAAACTATAGGGTTCCTGCTTCCAGAAGTCTTCGTTGCCCCAATCGCCGTCGTAGCTGTGTTCCAGCTCGCTGAGCGAAAACCCGGTGATGGTCACCAGTTCGGCCCCACCACCTCCCAGCTTCCAGGTGCTTCTGAGGGAGGCTCCGGTGGTCTTCTGCCGGTCCTTTCCCGGGTTGTCGGAGTAGGTGGTGAGGTCCTCGTTGTTGTCCGACACCCAGGCGTCGTAGCCGTTGTCCATATGGGCCCGGAAGAAGGTGGCCGACAACCGGGGGCCACTTGCGGGGGTCCAGCCCATCTTGGCGCGCAGCATCTGCTCGCGGCGGTGGTTGGTATCGTCGGCGTCGAGGAAGGCGTTGCTGCGAAAGCCGTTGCCGCGGCCGTTCTCGTAACCCAGGCGGAGCGCCAGGCCGGTCCACGATGGAACAGGCAGGTTGACTACTCCCGAATAGCGTTGCAGGCCATCGCTGCCCACTCCGGCGCTGCCCACCCATTCGAAGCGCTGGTGGGGATCGGCCGAACGCAGGTTGATCAGGCCGGCCAGGGCGTTGGGGCCGAAGATGGTCGACTGGGGTCCCTTGAAGACCTCGACCTGGTCCAGGTCGAAGAGCAATCCGGTGGTGCCCATGCCGCTCAGGTCGACGTCGTCCATGACGAACCCAACCGAGAAGCTGGGCGGCCCTTCCCCGGCGTAGTGGCTGCGTTCGCCGATGCCGCGGATCTGGAAATAGCGCGGCCTGGAGGATCCGCCCGCCCAGTTCAGATTGGGCACGGCGTGGGTAAGGTCCTGCAGATGCCCGGCACCGGGGGTCTCCCGCAGGCCGTTGCGATCCAGCACGGTCACGCTGGCCGTCGATTCGCTCAGGTTCTTCTCCACCAGACCTCCTTCGACGATGATACCAGGGGCCTGCAGCACCGCGGGAGAAAGGAGCACGGTGATGACGGGTTGCTGCGGCTCCAGTGTGACCGGTTCGTAGCCGACGAAGGAGACCGTGATGCTGCCGCCGGCGGCCATGGTCAAGGTGAAGTGGCCCTTGTGGTCGGTCGCGGCGGCGGCCGAAGCGCTCGCCACGTTGGCGCCCTCGAGCGGCGCACCGGATTCGGCGTCGAGCACCCTACCCTGCAACTGCAGGCTCTGCGCCTCGAGTTGGGCTGGAAGGGCACAGAAAAACAGGAGAATCCAAATGCGGCGAAGATGGGATGAAAGCATGGGCGAAGTCCCCTTTCCAACTGAAAAAAGAAAAAGGCCGTCTCCTCCTGCGCAGAGGAAACGACCCGGTTCGATTGGACGGTGTCCCATTTCCCTACGCTGGTACGATCCAGTTCAGGTTCGAAGGGTATCAACTCTCAGCCTCGCGTGGAGGCACCCCTAACGGACGGATATTCAAATTTCCCCGAATATAGGAAACGGAGGGCCTGAGCACAACAGAAGCCCTTTTGGTAGTCTCCGAGTGGGGCCTTATCTTAAATATTTTCCACCAGTATCAACCCCGGACCGGTATAACCCGGTTATAACCCCTTCGGACTGTGCGCAATGTCCCCGACTTTGTCCAGCACCGCCCTGGACTGGTATCAGCGCGTCCGCCCACCGCGGGCCGCGGACAGCGCTTCCCTCGAATGTATCCACCTCACACTCGAGTCACAGGCTGACCGCACTCCCCAAAGGGCAATCCTCGTCGACGAGAACGGCTACCTGACCTATGCCGCGCTGCGCAACGCCATCGAGTCCCGCGCCTCCGCCCTTCTGCAGCACTGTCAGGGCGGCCAGGGCGGGGATGCCGCCGGCGTCCTCCTCGAGAACAACACCGAGAAAATCGTCAGCTACTTTGCCTGCCTGAAGGCGGGGCTGGCCTACGTTCCCCTGGAACCATATCCGGCGCCGGTCATGGAGCAGATTTTCGCCCGCGCCCCTTTCGGAGTCCTTGCGGTCTCCAGGAAGTTCGCCCCGGCTTTGCCCGTCTCTCACAGGAAGGGAACGGCAACGTTGTGGTGCGGGGAAGAGGACCCACGGGAAGAAATCCATTCGAACTTTCCCACCCCCGATCCGCTGCGGGCGGCGCACCTCGCATTAACCTCGGGCAGCGGGGCGGGAATCCCGCGGATGGTCGAGACCGATCACGCGGGGTCGGTGCTGTCCCATGGTTGGCGCAGCCGGCTCTGGCCCTACGATCCCGTGGAAGACGTGGTGGGCTGCAATATCTTCGGCATCTGGGACGCGGTGCCGGCGCTTTGCCGCAATACCCCGGTGGTCCTGATCGGCGACGAGACCATGCGCGATCCATTCGCACTGGCGTCCGCCATCACCCGCTTCGGCATAACCCGGATCATGATGACCCCGACGTTGCTGGACGCCTGCCTGGACTGCGCCGAGGGCATCGAGGCCCTGCGGCGCCTGCGTTTGCTCGGCCTCTGCGGCGAAGCCGTAACACCGGTCCTCATGGACCGGGCCTGGGAAGTGTTGCCGCGGGTCCGCATCGCCAATCTCTACTCGACCGCCGAATGTCACGACATCGCCGCCGGGGAACTCAGACCTGGCCAGGCCGTAACCTGCGGTATAGTCGCCGACTTCGCCGAAGTGCATATCTGCGACCCGGGCCGTCCTCACCGCTTGGTGGAGGTGGGAAGTGAAGGCAGGGTTCTGGTGGGGGGAAGCGCCCTGGCGCGGGGTCCTGGCCACGCCTCCGGGGCCGGCTTGGAAGGCTTTCTGGAGGTCGAGCTGCCGGCCGCCTCAGGGGGGCGCCGCCGCACCCGCGTCTTCGATACCGGCGACCTGGGCAGGTTTCATCCCGGCGGGGAGCTGGAGATTCTGGGGCGTTGCGACAGCGGTGTCAAGATCCGCGGTTCGTGGGTGGAGCCGGCGGTGGTGGAAGGAGTGGTGGCGCGGCACCCGAAGGTGCGGCAGGCCTGCGTCACGGCCGGGACCGGACAGCGCGGCCAGACGGAGTTGGTGGCCTTCGTCACGACCCCGCGAGGCGACCTGGAAGGGGAGGACCTGGCTTCGGACTTGCGCTCATTCGCCGCGTCTCGATTGCCCGCACGGAGCCTGCCCGACCGTTTCATTTCCGTCGCCCGATTTCCCCTCCTGCCCTCGGGAAAAATCGATCGCAGGAGGTTGCGGGCATCCGGACAGAGGTCGTCCGCGCCTGCGGAGGCAGGATCGCCGCCGGACGATCTCCAGGGGCAGGTTCTGTCTTCCTTCAGGGAGGCCCTGGACGATGCGACGGTGGGAATGGGGGACGACTTCCATGCAAGGGGCGGTCACTCGCTGAGAGCGATCAGGCTTTGCGGAATTTTGCATCACAGGACCGGACGCTGCGTACCGGTTCGCGACATCTATCTCCATCCCACGCCGTCGAGCCTGGCGCGCCATCTGCAGAAACGGCGAGCCCTGCGCTTGCGGCCGGACTGGCGCCTGCCCGAGCTGGGCGCCCCAGCCGCTGCCGCCATTGTTCGGGGTCATCGAACTCCTCCAGGCAACATCCTGGTGACGGGCGCGACGGGACTTCTGGGGAGGTCCCTGGTGCATGCCCTTCTGCGGGAGACCTCCGCGCACGTCGTGGCTGCGGTCCGGGCAGGAGGCGGCCGCAACCCCCGCCGGCGCCTGCGAGAAGCCCTGGATCGCTGCGAGGGACCCGATGTTCCCGGGCGGGACCTGTTTCGACGCGTGGAGGCGATTCCCATCGACCTGGCGAAGGAGTTGATGGGCCTCACCCCCGCGGCCTTTGCATCCCTGGGCAGGGAGGTCGACGCAATTTTTCACCTCGCCGCCGATCTCGATGTATTTGCCTCGTACGGAGACCTCGAACCCGTCAACGTGGGAGGCACCCGCGAGGTCATGCGGCTCGCCCTTGAGTGCGGCACGCCGGTGCACTGCGTTTCGTCGAGCGCGGTCTTCCCACTGGGAAGTCAGGCCCTGTGGCCGCAAGAGACTTTCGGGGTGGAGGCCATGAAGTCCCTGGCGGCCGACCTGGAGACTTCTGGAGCTGACGGCTACTCGCTTTCCAAGTTCGGGGCCGAGCTCCTGGTCTGGAGCGCCTTTGAACGGGGTCTGCCCGTGTCCGTCGTGCGCGTCCCCCACATTCTCGGTCACTCCGTGGGGGGAGCCACCGATGGTCAGGACCGCCTGACGACGGCCACGCGGGCCTTTGCAGCAGCGGGGGTGTTCCCGGAGGGAGACTGGGCCTGGCAATTCGCTCCCGTAGATGTCCTGTGCCGGGAGCTGGTCCAGGGCTTGGAGGCGGACCCGGCCCGCCCCGTTCGCCACCTTGCCCTGCAGACCCTGGGCGCCGCGGAGATTCTGAACGTCCTTCGCGCTTTCGGCATTGAACCGGACCTCCTGTCCCTGCCGGCTCTGGCCAGTGCGATGGTCGCCGCCGCCCGGACCGGTGCCGGCCGCAAGGCGGCGGCAACGGACCCGGGAAATAAGGCAATTTGCGCCACGGCCCAGCTCATTCTCCAGTACGGTCCCCGGGCCGCGCTCAATCTCTCCGACCCGCGCCTGGCCACACAGCGCTCACTCCCCGGGGATGCCGCCGCCATTTTTCGCGACGCCCTGGGGCAATCTTACAGGTGAATTTCTGTATGCCGGGAGAAATTCCCTGCGATTATTCCAGGGGCAGCCCGATGTTGTAGACCAGGTGGGTTATGCGCCAATCGCCGCTGCGGCGGGTCAAAATCCACAGCACGTAGCGCTCCAGCTCGTGGGCGGCAGGGCCGACTTCGTAGGTGGCGGAGATGGACTCCCTGGTCAGGGCCAGGGCCTCCCTGCCTCCCTCGCTCAGGCTGGTATGGACGACCTGCCGGTCGATCTTGTATTCCGCGTTGCGCAGGCGTTTGTCCAGCCATTCCTTCAACTCTTCCGGATCGTTGAACAGAATCTTCCAGGAGGCCGGCAGGATTTTATCGTTTCCGTTGTAGGCGGTGAAGGTATTATCGCAGAAACCGACGATGCTGCCGCTGTCGCCGTTTTCCCAGCCTTCCCTTTCGCGATCGAGCAGGTCGGCGATTTCGTCATCTGAATCGGAGGGGCGCGTCACGCCTATGGAGGTAGAATCTCCAAGGTTCTGAACATAGCCGGATACCTTCCATTCGTCATCGAGTTTGGTGAAGAACCAGAGGCGCTCCGATCTCAGGGGCCGGGTTTCGCCCGTCTGGCGATTGATCACCACGCCCGAGTCGATGGTGGTCACGATGGCCTTCTTCTCGGTGCCCTCCTCGCGGGCGAGAATGAAGGGTACGGTGCGCTCGGTGTCGTAGCGATGGATAAGCAGATCCTCCTGGAGATTCCGCTCGAAAGAAGGATAGTCTTCGTGGAGGACGGACCAGCCGCGCGGATCGATGGTGTTGTGGCCTTCGTAGACCGCCATGTCCCTGGCGTAATGGGGAAGGATGACTTCCGCATCACCGGTGCGCTTGCCGAACTTTTCCGTGTTGATGACTTTGCGTATCAGTATGGTCTCGGGGGTTTCGGCCGGGTGTGCAGGAGCCACGAAAACCAGCAAGTAAAGCAGCGGCAGTGCCGCTATTGGGATAGACACCCGCAAATTCTCCATGTGAGGTCTCCTTGGGACTTCGGATTGTTGCGTTTGCGGATCGCGCAGTTGTCCGCGGCAACCCATTTAATAATCAAGCGGACAACCGCAGTCAAGAACCCCCCTCAATATCCATCTGCTTCGTTGGTGTGGAAATCGTGCTGTGCGATATGTCCCAGGCTGCGCATGATCCTGCTCCACAGAAGCGCCGCGATCCGCCCCCGATCAACGATAATGCGGGCATTCACGCTCATGCCATAAGCCAGCGAGTAAATCTTCCCTGCGTTCCCGACTTCGGGGTCGGCAATTGAGACAACTACCGGATAACCTCTTCCGCCCGCCATCGGCTCGATCGAGACTCCATTCACTCCGCCGGAAAATACCTTGTATTCCATGTGTGGAAAGGCATCGATGTACAGTTTCACCTTCTGGCCGACCCGCACCTTGGGCAGGTCTGCTTCCTGGACCACGATTTCTGCCTGCCATCCGTTCAACTCGGCCAATTCGAGCAAGGCCTCTCCCGCCTGCACCCGGTCTCCGCGCCGCTTTTGCAGATCTCCGGTGAGCACGGTGCCGGCCACCGGCGCGCGGATGACTGTGCGAGCCAGTCTGTACTGCAGCAGCGACCTGTCCTGAAGCAACTTCTCGTGCAATCGCTCCAGCGTGCGGATCTCCTGGCGGCGGCCTTCCACGGCCAGCAGCCGTTGGGCGCTGAGGCGCAACTCAGCCTCCTTCTGATCCAGGACGGCCTTGCTCCGGCGTACGGGCAGCAGTTCTTCCAGGGGTTTCCTGGTCAGCCGGGCAATGAGGGAACTCGCACCGGCATATAGATTCTGCTCGGCTCGGACCTGCTCCAATTGCAGGGCCACCAACTCCCTTTCCAGGCGAACCATTGCGACCTCGGCGCGGCGAATGGCCTTCTCGCGCTGGATTCCAATCTCGATTTCCGCTCTGCGGCTGTCGTTGACCTCGAGGTCCTTCTCCACCTTCCGCAGTTCGGTTTGCCACTCCTCGCCGTCCAGCACCACCAGCCGCTGGCCCGCGCCGACCTGCTGTCCCTGTCCTGCGATGATCTCGCGAACGATTCCACTGATCTCGGTCTTTACCAGTCGCCGGCTCCGGGGCTCGACCACGCCTTCGCCCTCCACGCACACATCCATTCCGAAGTACCAGCTCAACAGCCCGCCCGCTGTCCCCAATGCCAGTACCCCCAGGAGGATCGATTGCAAAAACCGGCGTACAAACCCGAATCCCATGCCGCCGGCCAGGTCTGCCGGCCCATCCATTCCGCCGCGATCAATTTTCACGATGACGATCCTCCTCCCGTAGCCGGCCTGCCCTCCGCCTCTCGTTTCCCCTGGCGGAACTGTTGCATCGCCTGCCCCTGAGGGGTGTCAGCAGCAACCTCCGTACCAATCTCCGGGTGCAGAGACCAGGCAGAGGTTCAGGAGACAAAATCCCGCGGTTCAGGAGGGGACGCGAATTTTTGGAGGGGATGGCCGGAAGGGTGGGCGAGACGGCCGGTGTGCCGTACCATTCACATTCTTCGTGTAGTGGCCAATACAGACCGGGCAGAAATGATCCGGTCATGTCCTCCGCTCAAGGGCTGACCGGTCTGGAAGGGGAAGGCGAGGGTGCCACAGGTTGGGTGCCCGTTGGCCGCGGTCAATGATTCCCGGCCGCCAACCCCGACCTCCGCGCGAGGACGTATTCTGCCACACTGAGCATGGTGCCGGTCCAGATGCGATCCCTGTTTCGGTCCAAGTGGAGGACCATTCGGCGGAACGCCTCCATCTCGGTGGAGATGTGATCTGCGCCCACGCCGTGCATGCAGACTATGGCCCATTGCCCCCGCTCCATCGCTCCCTCGATATAGTCGATCACCTCCTCGCACATGCTTCCTTCCATCACGTAGGACCAGGTATATGAAAGATCGATGACCGCTGGATCGTTGGGACGTTCTCCGCGCCCGCGGGCGGCTTTGAAGCGCCGTGCAACCAGAGGGACATAGGACCGGCGGTTTTCCCCGGCGCCCACGTAGGTCTGGTAGCAGGGGTAGCTGAAGGTCCTCCTGCCCCGCTGTTCCGGAAAGAGGCGGTCGAGCTCCGCTGTCGCCGCGTCGATGGTTTCTTCCATGTCGGCGAAGGTCAGATTTTCCAGGCAATAGCCATCCGGACGGAAGCCGTAGTTGCAGGAGCAGGGATGTTCGGTGGTATGGTTGCCGATCTCGTGGCCCTTGATGCAGGCCAGCCTCCAGCCTTCGAGGTTCCGCTCCCACCCCGGAGAGCGGCCGGGATTTACGTAGAAGGTGCCGCGCAGGCCGGCGTCGTCGAGACAGGGGATGGCATTGTCCAGCTGAGACTGGCAGCCGTCGTCGAAGGTGAGGCTGACCGCCCCTTGAATGGACGCGGGCCAGAAATTCGTGCTGTTCAATCGGACTCCTTTCGCCGGGCCCCGCCCGGGCGGCGCGGCGGCGTGCTGATTGGAGCGGGGAGAAGCCCGGAAGAAGATAGTTGGAGGCGAAAGCGCAGCCAAGATGAACGGGCTGCCGGGCCACAAGGATTGTCACCTGAATTGCCGGTAATTATATTGGATCACCTGCGCGACCTCCAGGTCATCGGGGCCACATGTTGAGCCACAACAAGATCCAGGCGCTGATCCTCGGCAACGGCGAACCTCCTTCCAGAACCCTCTTCGACCGCCTCATGCAAAAGGGACCCTTGCTGGTTTGCGCCGATGGAGGCGCCAACACCGCGGTTGGATACGGCTATGCCCCCGACTACGTAATCGGCGACCTGGATTCATTGGATGAAAATGCCCGGTCGGGAGTGGAGGCCGGGCGCGTCATCCGGATTGATGCAGACGACACCAGCACGGATCTCTACAAGGTCCTGGACCACCTTGGAGACCTAGGGGTCACCAGGGCGGTGATGGTGGGAGTAACGGGCGGCAGGATCGACCACGTTCTATGGAATCTCAGCCTCCTGGTGACGTTCGGGAATCGGCTGCAACTGCGGATATTGGATGATCATTGCGATTCCCGCTTGGTCGGCGAATACATCCGCTTCAGGGCCGCGGTAGGCCGGAAGCTTTCCCTCTGCCCCCTCTCGGGTCCGGTGAGTGGAATCGAGACCAGGGGGCTCAAATTCCCACTGCGTGGAGAGACCCTGAGCCCGGGGGTCCGCGATGGAATCTCCAACGAGGTGGTTGACAACCCGGTGGAAATCAGGGTCGGGCAGGGCGACCTTCTCCTCTGCATCCAGAGAGGGGAAGGATGGGAAGATTGGCCGTGCCTGCCTCTATGAGGCGCTGGCCAGGGGATCGATACCCGTTTCCTCTTTTGCATATTTTGGAAGCCCGGAAACAGGAAAGTTGAATGGAGGAAGGCAAAGCCATGGCGGAGTACCTCAGCCGGGAGCAATGGCGGCATTTCGACGAAGAGGGATACGTTGGCCTTGGGGAGACACTGGGAGGGGAGGAGTTGGGGGCTGTTCGGCGGCGCATCGATGACATAATGCTGGGCAGGGCGGACCTCGACTACGGGCGCACGATGATGCAACTGGATGGCCGTGTCGGCGAAAGCGGCAAAATGCATCCCCAGAGCAAGGGACACAAGGGTGCCACCCTGAGCTATCGCAAGATCCAGGACCTGGAGTTCGACCCGCTGTTCCTGTCCTACATGCAAAGGCCCCTGTTCCGCCATATCTGCGCCAGGGTCTACGGCCCCGACACTCCGGTCTCCTGCATGAGGGCGATGTTCATGAACAAACCGGCTGGAAAAGGCACTCATCTTCCCTGGCACCAGGACCACTGGACCTTTCTCAACCACGCCCCGCTTGTCACCGTGTGGACCGCCCTCGATCCGGCCTCGGCCCGCAACGGCTGCCTGGAGGTCATTCCCAGGTCACATCTCGCCATTGTCAATCCGGAAGTTTCCGGAGGTTTCATCACCGAGGAACAGGCCAGGACGGCCACGGCCGAGACAGCCCCTCTTTTCCTGGAGTTGCAGGCCGGTGAGGCAGTCCTGTTGCACAACCACCTGCTGCACAGGTCGGCGACAAACGCGACCGGTGCGCCACGGCGCGCGTTCAGCGTCTGTTATACGAGAGGCGCTACCAGGACCCGCGACGGCGACACCTTCCCCACCATCTTCGGTCCCGGGGCGCTGAGTCCGCGGCACGTGCGGTCCCGGTCATGCGCCTGAGCGACGAGCAGCACGCCTTCCTGGATACCCAGGGATATCTCATGGTTCCGGACGCCCTCCAGGGCGAGCTGTTGGCCCAGGTCCGGGAGACGTTCTACCGCGTCGAGGAGGAAACGCGGCCGGCGTGGAAGGAATCCCTGGACCGGCCGCCGGATTTCAAACCCTATGGCCTCGGTCCCACCGCGCACGTGGTCGAGCCCATAGTCACCCATGCGGACATCTTCCTCGATCTGTTGGAATACCCCTTGACCGTATCCACTCTCCTGGCCTTTCTGGGTCCCGACATCCAGATGCTCGACAACGCCCTGCACGTCAAGCCTGCCGGCACCAGGACCCACACGCGGTGGCACCGCGATGCCGCCGTCGGGGTTTACTCCGGCCATGGATGGAGCGCCGAGGAGTCCCGGGCGTGGGAGCGGACAAAGGCGTGTAAAAGGCCCTGCGCCAAGCTCAAGGTGTTTTTCTTCGTCGACGATATCGACGCGGAGACCGGTCCTTTCAGCGTGGTTCCCGGAACCCACAAACTCGAGGCGGACAGCGTTCCCCAATACGACCCTCTCACCGAGATGCCCGGGCACGTCCAAATGGTGGGCAAGGCAGGTACCGCCCTCATCTGGCACGCGACCATCTGGCACACCGCCATGGACAACACAGGCACAAGGAACCGGCGCATGATTCTCTACAACTACGCGCACTATGGAATGAAGCAGTACGAGCCCTGCGTCCCCACTGCGGAGTTGGCGGCGCGGGCGCGCCGGCGCTCGCCGCTCTGCCGTCAGCTCCTCGGCCTGGAGCGCATGTCCGGGATCTGATTGCAGGTCCGCACCCGATTGCGCTCCGCAGCGGCAGGCAGATCTCTGCCGGCCTCTGAATTCCTTTCACATTTCCCGCAGCCGGCGCAGCATCCAGGGGATGCTGCGCACTGCGCCGATCTCGTGTGCTCCGTCGTGGACCTCGATGCCCAGGTGGGACCGCGGCCTGGAATAGAGGTCGTAGGCCGGACGGAGATTGCGTATCAGGGCCCGGGCATCGCGCACCGGGAAGAGCTTGTCGCGTCTGCCGGAGTCGAGGAAGAGAGGACGGGGAGCGATGAGGGCGGCGAGGTCGACGTGCTCGAAGTACCTGGCAAGGTCGCGCAGGTGGCCGCAGGTGCAGTGCGGCCGGTCGAGGAAAGTACTGCGGTGGGAGCTCAGGTAACCGCAGATGCATGCGGCCTGCACCCGCTTCTGCAGTCCCGCGAGGAAGAGGCACATCTCACCCCCCAGCGACAGCCCCATTGCGCCGATCCGTTTCCCGTCCACGGATTCCAGCCCCTGGAGCAGGTCCAGGGCCCGCACCAGGTCCCAGTAGCGCAGGCCGATCAGAGTGTGTCCCACCATGTTGAGTCCGTGCACCAGGACGTTGTAGGTGACCTCGTCCTCGGGGAGCGCGCGCTCCCCGAAGCCGATTTGTTCAGGACAGAGGACCACGCACCCCTCCTCGGCGAAGCGACGCCCGAATCCACGGTAGATCGACCCGGGATCGATGGAATCGTCCTTGCCCCCGCTGCTGTGGCCGTGAATGCAGAGGATGCCGGGTGCGGGACGGCGCATGCCCCTGGGGGTCAGGAGGTAGGCCGAGGCCTGCAATCCGGGACGGGTCCGGTAGAGAAGGCGCTCGCGGATGTAGAGGTCCGTTTCTTCGACCACCCGGCGCTCCAGTTCGAAATCTACTCTCTCCCTGGGCATCTCGCCCAGGACCTTGCGCACCACTCTGCGCGCTTTGGTCTGCCAGCTCCGGAAAGCCTCTTGCGATGAAGCATCGAAGGGCATCTGGCGCAGGTCGGAGTCGACGATCGTGCGGTAGAGGTCCAGGATTTGCCTGCCTAGCATGAGCACTCCTGCCCGGGGAATGGGGTCCGAGGTGGAAAGCCGAGATGTGGAATGCTGATAATAGGTTGCCGCGTTTGCTCCCTCAAGAGAAATCGGGCCATTTGCCCAGGGGACCCGGCAGTGTGGGTCCGCCGCCGGCCCCCGGACAGGTCCCTCCCCCCTTCCGCCTGCCCGACCCGGGTTCCCGGGTGGTCGCGCCGGCCGCTGCCGTCATGCCGAACAGGATCTGCGTTGAGCCGAATGGGGAGCGCGGCTATTTTACCATTTCACCGGTGCGGCAGAGAAAGGCAGGAGAAGGCGAAGATGAAGATAACCGACCTGGAAACCATTGCCCTGCGGGATCCCGGCAAGGCCGACGAAACCATCGTGCGGGTGCATACTGACGAAGGGCTGACCGGCCTGGGACAGGCCGAGTCCCCCTCCCTTGTAATCGACGCGATTCTGCACTGCGGCGAAGGCCTGGAGAACCTGCTCGTTGGCGAGGACCCCGTCCAGGTCGAGCGGCTGTGGCAGAAGATGTACGCGGCAACCGGGCTTTTCGGCCGGCGCGGGGTGACGATCGCCGCCATCGGCGCCGTGGAAACGGCCCTGTGGGATATCGCCGGGAAGGCCCTGGGGCGTCCGGTCTGCGAGCTGATCTGGCATTCCTGCTGCAGCGTGCGCGACCGGGGCGAGATCGAGGAAACAGTGACCCCCTATGCCACGGTGTACGCGCCCGGCGATACCATCGAGGAGACTCGCGAGCGCTTTGCCCTGGCGGTGGATAGAGGTTTCAGGGCGGTGAAACTGGAGGAATGGCCCGGCGGATTCGGCAGGGTCGGGCTGCGTCGGGACGTGGAGGTGACCCGCGCCGTGCGCGAGACCATCGGCCCGGAGGTGGCGCTGCTGATAGACGTGCAGAACCAGTGGGGAGAGGTGGGCCAGGCGGTGGAGACCATCCGCGCCATCGAGGAGTATCGCCCGTACTTCGTCGAGGCGCCGCTGCCAGCTGACAACCTGGAGGGCTACGCGCGCCTGGCCGATGCCGTGGATACCCGCATTGCCGCCGGGGACTGGGGCTTCTCCACCCGCTTCGAGTTCGAGGACCTGATGAGCCGAGGCAGGGTGGACGTGGTCCAGCCCAGTTCCGTGCGCTCCGGTGGCGTGCGCGAGATCACGCGCATCGCCGAGGCGGCCTTTCGGCGCGGCCTTCTCTGTGTTCCGCATGCGTGGTGCCACGTGGTAGGTGTGGCCGCCGAGATCCACCTCGCCGCGGTGCTGCCCAATATGCCCTACATCGAGACCCCGATGGCCTTTCCGGACTCGCCCGTCATCTCCGATTTGCTGGAGCCCAACCCCGGGCCGGACGAGAATGGCCAGTATGCCGTGCCTCGGCGTCCCGGACTGAGATTCGAGCTGAACCAGGACGTGGTGGAGAAGTTTCGCGTCGATCCGCATTGAGCCTCACCGCGGAGAGCGGGAGGAGGCGGGGAGACCGGGCGCGCCCGGGCGCAGGCACCTGAGGGAAGGACTTCATTCGGTCGCCCCGGGTCCGGATGGGATACGGCTGCATTCCCCGGGGAGGACCAGAAGGCGGCGGGTGGTCGGGGTCCAACCTTCGGTGAACGGTCCCGGAGAAACTTCCTTTCCTTCGGGATGCGGGCGGCCGAAGAAATCGGAGCTCAGCAATTCGTGACGCGGCACCCTGAGGTCCTCGTCGGTCCGCGCCGACCAGGCCATGCTTCGGTCGGCGGGATCGACCGAGATTTCGATGTTCGCCACGCGGCTGCTGCGGTCCAGGCCCCTTGCCCTCCAGGCCTCCAGGTCGAACGATTTGTCCAACCCGGCGAAGATATTGTGGTCCGAGGAGTTTTCTGAATCGAAATAATCAACGGGGACCGCACACTCGGCGACGATATTGTTTATAACCCGGTTGTTTTTGCCCAGACCTACTCTGTCCCGGTCCTTGTTCTTCAGCATGCGGATTCCGGCGGTACTGCAGTCGAACACCAGGTTGTGGGCTATGAGGAGGAGGTCGCAGTCGTGCTGGTAGATGCCGCTGCCGTTCACCTGGTGGACGATATTGTTGTCGATCAGGTTGGGAGCATTCGAGGCTTCAAAGAAGATGCCCCCGTGGTATGACGAGATATGGTGCACGAGATTCCGGCATACCCGCGTATTCCTGTTCATGAAATCGATCCAGATCCCCGGGGCGGCGTAGCAGTGGTGGATGTGGTTTCCCTGCACTAGAGCCGAGTTGGTGTAGAGGATTTTGATGCCCGCGGTTTCCCAGTAGGGTTCCGCCTCCTGCCAGCCGCAGTCGTGGATGTGGTTGCCGGCCACCAGGCTCCGGGCCACCACGGTGCCCTGGATGCCTCCCGTGCCGCAGTCGTGGACGTGGTTGCCGCGCACGATGTGGTCTCCCGTTCTCTCCTCAAGCTCCTCCACCGGTCCCCGGTCGACGTGCTCGTCCGTCCAAGCTCCGATCTCCACGCCCACCGCGTTGATCTGGCGCACGGTGTTGGCTTCGATGATCCAGTGATGGCCGCCCCAGGTATTGACCGCGCCGTTCCCGGAACGCACGAACCCGTTTCCCGCGTGCTCGAAGGTGAGTCCCTTGATCCGGAGGAATCCCATCCCATTGAGCATGGGCTTGAACAGGTACTGCCTCTCGGTGACCTCGAACTGCTGAGTGTCGGGATGGCTGCGCCCGAAGGGGTTGACGTGCAATCGCTGTTCCCCGGCATCCACCCAGAATGAGCCGGGAACTCGGTGCATGTCCCCATAGCATGAAAGCTGGGTAAGGCGGCGGCCATTCTGAAAGACCATGGCGCGCCGCAGCGTATGCGGCACCTTCCCGCGCACGGCCCTGGCCCAGCGCATGATCTCGAAATCCTCCTCGGTCGTATTTACCAGGGCGAACGGGTGATCGCCGGCGAAGAACTCCCCGGGCAGGCGGGTCATCCAGGAATCCACTGAAATTCGCGCGGGCCATCGGGATAGCTCCCAGCGGCCTTCGAGGACTCGGGATCCACTGATGATGGCCCGTGCGCCAGGGGCGGCCTCGAAGCTGATCATCCCGTCCATTCCGGTTCCCCCGCGCCGGGGTCTTATCCATTCGCGGTAGATTCCCGTCTTGATCAGGACTTTTTCGCCGGGAGCGACCACCTCTGCCGCGCGCTGAATCGTCAGGAACGGCGCGTCTTCGCTGCCGGGGTTTTCGTCCGCCGCCTCGGGATGCTGCTGATCGACGTAGTAGGCCTTTCCGTAGTCCGTCCTGTCCTTCCAGATTCCGAACAGCGTTCCGTCAGGGAGGCAGGCCAGAGAGGTTTGTTCGGTCGATTGGACACTCATTTTTTCCCTCCAAAAAAGCCGGATTTTGGTCTTCGGCGGAGCCGAAGGACAAACTACAACTCAATGCAACCCGGTGGTAACAGTTCCGTAACCTGGCTGGTCTACGCTTGACAGGGGATTGAATCCAAGCCGGATCGGACCAGTCCATATCTTACTGCTTTAAATCAGGAAAACCAAAACCAAAGAAAATTTACTTGACATTCATGTGGTCAATTTAATATATAGTTAGATATATATAGAAAAAGAACCAGAACAAGCTAGTTTACCTAATTTCCTATCTCAAGGGATATCAAAAAGTTACGCCAATGTATAAACCTTGAGAGCAGGGTTGTAGCCCGAATGGCCTGAATGAGAGGTCTTCAGCTTCCTAACTTTTTGCCGTTACACCACTCACTTGGCAATCCTGCCACCATTAGCGTTCGACCCCAGACGGATCTCGCAGAAAGGAGGTAAATTTCGGATGGGGCCATTGTAGATCACAGAAATTCGTAGGCAAGGGGGTTTAATGCTGATAGCACCCTTGTTTCCTCGTTAACATTCACAAAATTAACCTTGCTGCTTTTCGATTTTTTTTAAACATGGACTGACAGACAGCGGCGGGTTGTTTTACAGTCACTTGGAGAAAAAAGAGATGCGAAGAATGCAAATTACCCTATCCGGGCTTGCGGTGGCCATCCTGGCCAGTGGGTTCGCGGGTGCCGAAACCTATCCGGCTTCGGCACCGGTGCCGGAGACCTTCGAAGCCGAGGCTCTCCGCCTCAGCAGGGTTCCTCCGGTGAATCCCCTGCGGATTTCCACCTCGGATGTGGCCTGGGACGGAAACGGTGCGGTGGACATCAGCTTCAGCATGAACCAGCGCGCCATGGTGTGGGTCGCCATCTACGAGATCGGCAATAACGAGACAGGAGCGACCAGTCTCTTCGGCGCCGTGCAGCGGCTGCAGCCCCAAGACAAGTTCATCGCCATTGCACCGAATCCGGCTGGTGCCACCCTCGAGGCCGGCAACAACTCGATCAGGTGGGACGGCAATGACTGGGAGGGCAACGCGGTCGGATCGGGGAGCTATGAATTCGACGTCATCGGGTTCAATATCCTCGACGAGGCGACCCTCGTGGCTCCGACCAACTACGGGGATTTCGACGACACCATCCTCGACCTGCGCACCAACGAGGTCTGGGGGATACAGGAGGAGCGATTCAACGCCAATACCGGGTGGTCGCCCCGAAATTCAATCTTCCGCGCCCAGTTGGGCACGGACTTCATTGCGAATCCCACCGCCTGGGAGGTCTGGAGCGCCGAAAACGTCTACAACGAGCTCAACGATTTGGAGCCGCAATCCCGCGGGGGCCTCTATCCGGATCCAAGCTCGGACGACATTTTCTTCATAAGCCAATCCAGCTGGAACGAAAACTCCGGCGTTATCAAGATGAGGGCCAACCGCGCCGCCAGGGCCTTCGAGCCGGTTACGGATTTCGGCGAGAATGGCCTTGCAGGTACCCCCGGACCTCCGGATGAAGAGAATGCCATGCAGGTCGCCATCTGGAACAACATGCTCATCTCGCCGAGTTGGAGCGGTTCCGATCCACCTGCGGGCAAGCTCAATTTCTGGGACAGGGACACCGGCGAGCACCTCAAGTCCTGGGACCATATCAGGGAGTTCTTCTTCAGAATTCGCCTGGATGACAACAACAACGAGACCATCAGTGGCGGCGGTCCGTCCGGCGTCGTCGCCGATGAAAGCGGCCTCTGGGTCGCCGGCTGGAGGTCCACCAACGTGATCAAGCTGGATTGGGACGGAAACCTGATCTGGGTCAATGGTCCCGGCGATGTCTATGCCGATCAGATCTCCGCCGAGGTCGCCTCCGCCCGAGGTATCGGTGGAGACGTCGGCACCAACGGCGCCCAGAACGGTATCGTCATCCGCCTGCAGCCAGACCTCTCCGGCCACATAGCCGTCTACAGCCCGCGGCACAATCACCTCGGTTCCGCCTACGAAGTACTGGGCCGCGATGGTACCGGGTTGTTCAGGATGTGGGCGGACTCCAAGAACTTCGCACCCATGCGGCCTGCCTTGAACACGGGCTGCGCCATAATCCAGAACGACATCTCCAGGGTTAGCGGCGAGCCTTATCGCGGTCCCAATGCCGGCAGCCCGGGACCGTGGGACGGAATGTACTGGGATGCCGCCGGATGGAAGATCCTGACCAATGACCTTGGGGCGGAAATCGAGGAAGGCGCCAATGGATACAGGCTGGGTATGCTGGTCCACGTCCCCTTCGATCTGCAGACCGCCCGGTTGGGCGCGGTGACGGCCGTCGAAGCAGTGGGAAGCGCCGGCACCCCGGACAGCTACGCCCTGGGCGCGGCCTATCCCAACCCCTTCAACCCCGAGACCGCCATCGACTTTGCCGTGCCGGCTTACGGGCACGTCAGAATCGATGTCTACAACGCCGCCGGCCAGGTGGTCAACAGCCTGGTTGACCGGGAGTTGGGCGCGGGGTCCTACAAGGCCACCTGGGACGCCCTCGACCGGTATGGCGAGCAGGTCTCCAGCGGGGTCTATTTCTATCGGATGGTGGCCGGTGATTTCTCCGCCACCCATTCGATGACATTGCTGAAATAAGGCCGGCGGGCCTTAGTCAGTGTCTCGATTTGTACAGGGGTGGATTGGGAAATCTGCCCCTGTACAACGTACGGTGCTCAACCATGGCGAGGCTCACCTGAGGTCCGGCGGAACATTTCAGTGACCTGGGTGGAAAGGCGAGCAGTCCGGCAGTGGTAGCGCAGTAGTTTCCGGGGGGAATCCCAGAATCCCTCCCGTAAAGATGCCGTACTGCCGGATATGGTCCTGTCCCGAGCCTGCGGGCTGGATGGATTCGGGGTTTTGTGCTGCGGGGGTGGATTGCAAAATCTGCCCCTGCGGCGTTTCTGGCTCCCCACCACGAGCAGGGGGCGGTGCACCGGGCGATCAGGAGCCGCCGGCGATATGCGACTCGGGAAAGCACATTGCGCATTGCTTTTGACGGCCGCGGCGGCGGTGGCAGCCATGGCCGTGGTGCTCTCCCGTTCCCAATCGGCAAGCCGTCCCCTTTCGGCTCCAGACATCCTGAAGGGCCACGACCCGGGAGTGGTCGCACTCGTTGAGAGCACCCTGGGGCAGGTCTCCGCAGATGGAGGCAATCCGAGGCTGTGGATGCGCCTGGGTATGGTCTATGAAGCAAACGCTCTGGATTCCCTGGCTCTCGACAGCTACCAGAGATCCCTTGCCATCGACGCTTCCCATCCAAAAGGATGGTACCGGGTCGCACGGGTAAGGACGCGGTTGGGGGACCAGGCGGGAGCGATAGCCGCGGCGCAGAGAGCGGCCGAACTGGAGCCGGGTTACTCCCCGGTTCACTGGCGCCTGGGTCTGTGGTATCTCGCCCAGGGACACCTGGAGCGGGCGCGGGCTTCGTGCAAACGCGCCATCGAGCTGAACCCCGAGGATCCCGCAGGCTGGTGGGCCCTCGGGCGCGTCTATTTGCAGGGGAATCAGCCCCGGAAAGCAGCCATGGTTCTCGAGAAATTTCTAAGGAAAAGTCCAGATGATGGATATGCCCGTCTGCTTCTGGGCACCGCCTACAGGAGGATGGGGCGATGGGAAGAAGCAGGCGCCGAGCTGGAGCGCGGGGCCGGTGTCAAGCCCCTGTGGCGCGACAGGTGGGACGCGGAGCTGGCGCCATACACAAGGGGGTTGAAGGCGGAATTCGCCATGGCCGGCCAGCTCGCCGCGGCGGGAAGGTTGGACGCTGCCATGCATTTGCTGAGAGATCTGCACCGGCGCCATCCCCAAAGCCTGGCCGTCCTCAACAGGATCAGCGAGGTCTACAGGAAGAAGAAAGATTACGCCAGGGCACTGGAGATTCTGGAGACCGGATTGACCAGGTTCCCGGACAACGCCAAGCTCCACGGCAATGTGGCGGGCCTGCACATCGAGATGCAAAATCCGTCCCGGGCACTGGACCACCTGGACCGGGCTCTTGCCCTTGATCCGACCCTGATCACGGCTTACCGGGCGAAGGGCATGGTCCTGGCGGATATGCACCAGGACCGGGCCGCAGCCTCGGTTTTCACCCAGGGGCTGCGATTCAATCCGGATGATACATTCCTCCTTTTGCAGCTGGGCCAGGTCCGGTGCAGGCTCGGGGAATGGGGAGCGGGCATTGGCCATCTGCAGCGCGCCGTCGAGCTCGATTCGACCTTTACCCAGGCGTTTGTGGAAATCGGCCGGGCGAAGAAGGAACTGGGGGTGTTCGACGAGGCCGAGATTGCGCTCGAACGCGCGGCTGAGCTGAATCCCGGTTCGCGGAAAATCGAGGTTCTCCTGGAGGAAGTCCGGCGCTTGAAAAGCTCGAAGGGGTGACCAGTGGACCGTGGGGTCGGGCGCAGCCGAGTGCTGCCGGCCGCGGGCATGATCTGCCTTTTGTCCCTGTGCTGCAACGCCCCGGAGGAAGGTGTGCCGCGCCTGCCTGAAAAGGACGTGGAGAATCCGGGAACCCTTCCCTGGTTTGCAGAGACCGCGAAGGAACGGGGGATAGATTTCGTTTTCGAGTCCGGACACAAGGAGCGCCATTTGCTTCCCGAAATTGTAGCTGGAGGAGGAGCACTCTTCGACATGGACGCCGACGGCGATCTCGACGCCTACCTGGTGCAGGGGGGAAGCTTGACAGGGGATGGATTGCCCGGGCCTCCCAACCAGCTCTTCCGCAACCTGGGCGGAGGGTACTTCGAGGATGTCACGGCCGCCAGCGGCGCCGGCGATCGAGGCTATGGGATGGGGGTGGCCGCGGGAGACTATGACAACGATGGCGACACCGATCTCTACCTGACCAATGTCGGTGCGAACGTCCTGCTGCAGAATGTCGGAGAGGGGCGATTTTCCGACGTAACTGCCTCCGCGGGGGTAGGAGATGAAGGGTGCGGGGCCAGTGCGGCATTCCTGGACTTTGACGCCGACGGCGACCTCGATCTGTTCGCGAGCAACTATGTCGGCTGGTCCATCTCCGCAGAGCGGGAGTGCGCCAGCGCCCTGGGCAAGCCGGATTATTGCCTGCCCGGCATATACGACGCACCGACGCCGGACGTTCTCTATCGCAACGAGGGTGACGGCAGCTTCGTGGATGTGTCGGGCGATTCCGGTATCCGGGGGGCGCGTGGAAACGGCCTGGGGGTTGTATGCGGCGACTTCGACGGCGACGGCCGCACCGATATCTTCGTGGCCAACGACGGAAGCATGAACCATCTGTGGCTGAATCAGGGGGGGGGCACATTCTCCGAGGAGGCGCTGCTGCGGGGCTGTGCCCTGGACCATAGCGGACAGGTCAAGGCGGGCATGGGGGTCAGTGCCGACGACCTCGACGGCAATGGATTCCTCGATCTGCTGGTCGTCAATCTTCGCCACGAAACGGATTCATTCTTTCGCAACCAGGGCGATTACTTCACCGATGCCACTGCCGCGGTCGGATTGGCCTGGGGAGGCTATCCCTTTACCCGTTTTGGCGTGGGCATCCTCGATTTCGACAACGATGGTCTGCCTGATATCTTTGAAGTCAACGGCCGCGTCGAGCAGAACAATATCCAGCGATACTCCGGCGATCCATTTGCCGAGCCCAACCTGCTCTTTCGGGGGCGGCCGGGTCCCCGATTCGAGGAGGTGGATCCCATGGGGGGGACAGCCCGACCACTGGTGGCCACGAGCCGGGCGGCTGCCTTTGGCGACGTTGACAACGACGGCGGGGTGGACGTGCTGGTAGTCAACCGGGATGCACCGGCTTACCTGCTGTTCAATATCGTCACCGGAAGGGGCAACTGGATTGTTTTCAGGGTGCTCAACCAGCACGGAAGCGATGCCCTCGGAGCCGAGGTGAGCTTCGAGGCAGGGAATGAAAAGAAGCGGCGCGAAATTCGGTCGGCCTACAGCTACCTGGCGGCCAACGACCCACGGGCACATTTCGGTATGGGAAGTGCCGATCGGGTTGGGGAGGTTGTGGTTCGTTGGCCGGATGGGGATCGCGAAATTTTCGGTGCCTTTGCAGTCAATCAAATTGTTACCTTGCAACGCGGAAAAGGCAAAGTTGACGCCCGCGATTGAGGAGGGGACACCATGTGGTCACGACTCAAGAAATGCTTTTTGGGGCACACAGGAATGATGAATATCACCGCCAGGGTTCCATGTCTGCCGGTCTTAGTCCTCTGGGGTCCGGTGCTCCTGCTTTTCGCCGCGAGCGGGGCTGAGGAGGACTCGTCGCAGAAGCGCATCCTGGCCGAGGTGGTCACGGCACAGCCCTTTCTGCGCTGGGAGGGACAGATCTACCGCAACTACGCGCTGACGCATTTCGCCAACTATCCCAACCACACCACTCCCTACACCGATACACCGAGATCCCGCTACGATTTCATGGGCAATTTTTTGATGACCGGCTACGATCTCTACGAGTGGCAGGAGCTGCGCACGGTGGGGCAGAAGTTCGGCAGCAGCATCTTCAAGGATTCCAACGAGGGCCCGTGGCATTCGACCTTCGACTACCTGGTGATCGGTCGCGACGGCTACGGAGATTGGGGTTACAATCTCATCGTCGGCGATGCGGTGATCGCCCGGTTTACCCCCCTGACCCTGTCGAAGGTGAATTTCAACGGCGCGCGTTATGATCTGAGTATGCCCCGCCTGCAGTTCACCGGCCTGATGTCGAGGATTGAACGACCCAAGGATATCACTCGAGCCGTCACCGAAGCCTTCCGCAGGGAGACCCACTTTGCCGACGAATCGACCCTGCTCCTCGGAAGCCGGGCGCAGACCCACCTGGGCGCCCTGACCCTGGGTCTCAACTGGGTAAACCAGCATGTCTACAGGAGCGCTCAGCCCTCGGGCAACAGCCTCAAGGGCCGGCTCAAGCCCGGCCAGCCCCTGATGGATTGGATTCTGGTGCGATTTACCGACGACTCGCCGACCGACGGGACGGGCGGGGCCGTGGTCCAGGGCGTGCAACTGGTGATCGACGGTGAGGCGCGGCCGGACCTGGCTCCGCGGGTGGTCCGCCACCGCTCAAATCCCACCATCCGGGTGGGGTTCGCCTCGGCGCTGGGCGGCTTCACTCCTCTCAACTACAGGGGTTTCTCCGCTTCTTCCGGGGGCACTCCAGCCTTCAACGAGATATTCTATCAGAATCGCGAGTTTCCCTATTTCTCGGACTACCTCTTTCGGCTCGACCACGAGGCCGGAATCGACGTCAGCAAGGCGGCCGATGTCGACGGCCTGGTCTCGACCTTTGAGGTGGAATCTCCGCACGATAGGCTGCGCGCCGACGGCGAGGACGAGCTGATTTTCCTCTTCGACATGACGGGCGAGACCAGCCTGCAGTCTGTGGAAGTGGAGGCCCTGCTGGGCAATGACTACCAGGTGGACGTGGCCATGCTGTACGTGAAGAGCACCGGTGCCACTGCCCATCACGATCGCCTCTCGAGCACCTACTACCAGACGACCCTGCGGTCTCCTGGCAACGTGCAGGATCTGTCCAACCTGGAGCGGGTGCGCTTCGGAGTGGGGGAGAACACGGCCAACTTCGTCTACAGCGCCGACCTGCATCTGAGTCTTCCCGGGTTGGAGATTACGGGGGAATACGCGCGTTCGAGCGTGTATTCGCGCTATCCGGGGCGAATGGGGGAAGATCCCGCCTTCGATGCATCGCCTCGGTTTGTCGACAGGGGTAAGGCCTACTTCGTCAATGCCGTGCACCGCTTCGGACGCGGCCTGGTGGGCGGCGAGTTCTTCGCCATCAACCCAGGTTTCCAGACCGAGATGCGCAACTACCTGAACACCGCATCGAGTCTCTGGCTCGGTCACCTGGACCTTGCGCTCAACAACACCATGTACTGGCAGCTGGTGGAGGACAACGAGGACGGCGACGTATATCCCGACATCCGCTACGGAAACGCGGTGGGGGTGCCGGTGGACCGGGTGGGTACGGATCTGAACGGGGTGTGGATGGGACAGGACGAGGACGGGGACGGGACGCCGGACACCAATCGCAATCTCAACCGGACGCCGGACTACGAAGAGCCCTTTCTGATGTTCGACGTGGAGCCCAACACCTATGCCTATGGTCTGGACCGCAACCACAACAACGAGCCGGACCATCGCGAGGACGACCGCGAGGTGGACTACCCCTATGATCACGATGAGCGCGGTTTCCACCTGTTCAGCCAGTGGAACCTGAGCCCCCACTTGTCGTTTTCAATGGGCCGCTACGACGTGGAGGAAATTGCAGGGGGCGGGCGCAACCGCGTGACCTATGGACTGCTGGGCTACCGCTGGCAGGGCACGGGCCGCTGGCGGCGTCTGTTTCTGGAGAACGGCCTCCGGCACGTGCAGGACGATATCCCCGACGAGATCATGACCTACGATCCCGACGCTGGACCCCGGGATGCCTTTTTCGGCGGCCGCGGTCCATTCTACACAAGAGAAGCAGACCCCGGCACGGGGATCCCGGCCTTCATCAGGTACCGGTTCGTTCTCGACCCGCTTTACTATCGCGACAGCTACGTCAACGAGACCT
Organism: Candidatus Latescibacterota bacterium; assembly: GCA_965208105.1. Lineage (GTDB taxonomy): Bacteria > Latescibacterota > UBA2968 > UBA8231 > UBA8231. The sequence continues at coordinate 2,416,358 of OZ242318.1, read as the reverse complement.
ACCTGGAAGGGCGCGTCCATCCCTGGCCGCGGCTGGAGGTGGTGCAGAAGTTCCGGTGGCGCTTCAACTGGCTGCAGGGAGGCCGGCTCAACCAGGGATACTACCAGGGCGCGAGGCGGCAGGACTTCTGGACCTGGGTGGGGCGGGTGCAGTACAGCTGGCGTTGGCGCCAGGTGCAGCTCACCTGGCAATACAAGCTGATGGCCCTGCGCCTGGTGGACAGGGGGCGGGACGTGCGCCTGCAATCGGAGTACCGCTCGATCCCCATAGTGCGGCTGGAGTACCCGCTTCTGGAGCGCACGACGCTGCGGGCGGGTTTGCAGGGGATCGGTCCCCTGCCTTATCGGCGCAAGGACCACGTCTCGAGCCAGCGCAGTTTCGAGCAGCGCACGGCATTCGTGACCCTGATCAACCGGTCGCGCTATTTCGGCTACGATCTGGTGACCATCGCCGGGATCAGCAAAGACGCCATAAAGTTCGACCTCGAGGCTTACGATTTCGCGGAATTCGACACCATGTCGTTCTTTGTGCGCACCCTGGTTGGGTTCACCGAGTTCGGCAGGCCGATATAGTGGTGCCCGATCGCTGGCCGGGAAAGGCCCAGGAGGTGGAACCCCAAGTGCTTCGATCACCAGGTCGCCGAGCGGTCGAACGGTGATTGCTCTTTGGATCCCTGTGATGCTGCTATTGGCCGGCAGCGTTGCAGCAGAGGACGGGCAACGGCGCCTGCTGTCCGAGGTGGTGTCGTCCCGGCCCTTCCTGCGCCAGGAAGGGCCGGCCTACCGCAACTATGCGCTGAAGCATTTCACCAACTATCCCAACCACACAACTCCCTACACCGATACGCCGAGATCCCGCTACGATTTCATGGGCAACTACCTGATGACCGGCTACGATCTCTACGAGTGGCAGGAGTTGCGCACCCGGGGGCAGAAGTTCGGCAGCAGCATCTTCAAGGATGCCAACGATGGGCCTTGGCACTCGACCTTCGACTACCTGGTGGCGGGCCGCGACGGCTACGGAAACTGGGGCTACAATTTGCTGGTGGGCGATGCGATCATAGCGCGATTTACCCCGCTGACCCTGTCGAAGGTGAATTTCAACGGCTTGCGTTTCGACTTTTCCACCCCCCTTTGGAAGTGGACGGGCTTGGCCTCCAGGGTGGAACGCCCCAAGGACCGGAACAACAGGGTCACGGAGACCTTTCGCCAGAAGATCGACTATGCCGACGATTCGACCCTGCTCCTGGGGAGCCGGGCACAGGCGCAGCTGGGAGCCCTGGCTCTGGGTGTCAACTGGGTAAACCAGCATATCTACAGGAGCTCGCAGGCCTCGGGCAACAGCCTCAAGGGCAGGCTCAAGCCGGACCAGCCCCTGATGGACTGGATCCTGGTGCGCTTCACCGACGACTCTCCGGCCGACGGAACGGGCGGCGCCGTCGTGCAGGATGTGCGACTGGTGATCGACGGCGAGGCGCGGCCGGACCTTACCCCGCAGGTGGTCCGCCACCGCTCCAATCCCGCCATCCAGGTGGGGTTCGCCTCGGCGCTGGGCGGCTTCACCCGCCTTAACTACACCCATTTCACTTCCTCTTCCGGGGGCACTGCTGCCTTCAACGAGGTATTCTACCTGGAACGCGAGTTGCCCTATTTCTCGGACTACCTCTTTCGGCTCGACCACGAGGCCGGAATCGACGTCAGCAAGTCGGCAGACATAGACGGCCTGGTCTCGACCTTCGAGGTGGAATCGCCGCACGAGAGGCTGCGCGCCGATGGGGACGACGAGCTGGTATTTCTCTTCGACATGACGGGTGAGACCAGCCTGCGGTCGGTGGAAGTGGAGGCTCTGCTGGGCAATGACTACCAGGTGGACGTGGCCATGTTGTACGTGAAGAGCAGCAGCGCCGGAGCTTATCACGATCGCTTCTCGAGCACCTACTACCAGACGGCCCTGCGGGCCCGGGGCAACGTGCGGGATCTGTCCAACCTGGAGCGGGTGCGCTTCGAAGTGGGGGAGAACACGGCCAACTTCGTCTACGGCGCCGACCTGCATCTGAGTCTGCCGGGGTTGGAGATTGCGGGGGAATACGCGCGATCGAGCGTGTATTCACGCTTTCCTGCGAGGATGGGGATTGATCCCGCCTTCGATGCGTCTCCCCGGTTTGTCGACAGGGGCTCGGCCTATTTCGTCAACGCCGTGCACCGCTTCGGCCGCGGCCTGTTGGGCGCCGAGCTCTTCGCCATCAAACCCGGCTTCCAGACCGAGATGCGCAACTACCTGCACGGAGAGGGAGTCTGGCTGCAGCACCTGGATCTGGTGTTCAACGATACCATGTACTGGCAGTTGGTCGACGACAACGAGGACGGCGACGTCTATCCCGACATTCGCTACGGCAACCCGGTGGGCGTGCCCGTGGACCGGGTGGGCACGGATTTCAACGGGGTGTGGATGGGACAGGACGAGGACGGGGACGGGACGCCGGATACCAACCGCAATCTCAACCGGGTGCCGGACTATGAAGAGCCTTTTCTGATGTTCGACGTGGATCCCAACACCTACGCCTACGGCCTGGACCGCAACCACAACAACGAGCCGGACCATCGCGAGGACGACCGCGAGGTGGACTACCCCTATGATCACGATGAGCGCGGCTACCACCTCTTCGGCCGGTGGTCTCTGAGCCCTCACTGGTCGTTTTCAATGGGCCGCTACGACGTCGAGGAGATGGCCGGGGGCGGGCGCAATCGCGTGACCTATGGACTGCTGGGCTGGCGCTGGCAGGGACCGGGCCGGGTGCGACGTCTGTTCCTGGAGAACAATCTCCGCCGCGTGGAGGATGACATCCCCGACGAGATCATGACCTACGACGTGGATGCGGGCCCCCGGGATGCATTGTTCGGCGGCCGCGGTCCATTCTACATCCGGGAAGAATTCCCTGGCACCGGGATCCCGGCCTTCATCAGGTACCGGTTCGTTCTGGACCCGCTTTACTATCGCGACAGTTTCGTCAACGAGACCTATCTGGAAGGCCGCGTCCATCCCTGGCAGGAGTTGAAGGTAGTGCAGAAATTCCGGATGCGCTTCAACTGGCAGCGGGGAGGCCGGCTCAACCAGGGTTTCTATCAGAGCGCGAGGCGGCAGGACTTCTGGACCTGGGTGGGGCGGGCGCAGTACAGCAGGCATTGGCGCAAGGTGCGGCTGATCTGGCAATACAAGCTGATGGCCCTGCGCCTGGTGGACCGGGGCCGGGACCTGCGGCTGCAATCGGAGTTCCGCTCTATCCCCATAGTGCGGCTGGAGTACCAGCTCTCGGCGCGCACGTCGCTGCGGGCGGGGGTGCAGGGGATCGGCCCTCTGCCATACAGGCGCATCGACAAGGTCTCGAGCCAGCGCAGCTTCGAGCAGCGCACGGCCTTTGTTACCTTCACCAACCGGTCGCGCTATTTCGGCTACGATCTGGTGACGATCGTAGGGTTCGGGCAGGACAGGATGAAGTTCGACCACGATGCCTACGGGTTCGCGGAGTTCGACACCCTGTCGTTCTTCGTGCGCACCCTGGTGGGGTTCACCGAGTTCGGCCGGTCCATTTAGCCGGTCCCGGATGGCTGGCGGCCACGGGGATTATTCCGCTCCTCGAGCTTCGAGTTGCCGGAAGTCCTCAAGGATTGGTTTGAGCCGGGGATTCAGGAAGGCGGCGCGTTTGAAAGCAGTCTCGGCTTCTTCGAGTTCTCCGAGCCTCCTCTTTGCTTCTCCAATCGCCACGAAAGCCCGGGCATAGGTTGAGTCGATTTCCACGGCCCGCTGGAACATTGCCAGGCCCTTCACCCACTCTTCAAGTTCGCACCAGGCAAGACCTGACAACAGGAGAAGTTGTGGATTGTGGGAGTCGTAGCGGAGCGCCTGCTCGAAAGCCTCGGCTGCTGCCTGATGACGGCCCGTGGCCATCAGGATCTTGGCCTTCTTCTCATGGGCCTTTCCAACTCTTGGGTCCAGGGCAATCGCGTGTTCCAGGTGTTCGAGGGCCAGGGTCTGGTCATTCAACCCGGCATACGCGTTTGCCATGTTCAAATGGAGGTGGATATTCTCCGGGTATTTCTTCATCGCCTCGCCGAACAGTTCAAGCGCCATCCGCGGGCGCTTCATTTTCATATAGACGGTGCCGAGGTTGTTGAGGACAGCCAGGTTGTCCGGGTGCCGACTCTGCAGTTTTTTCAATATTCTCATGGCCGCGTCCAATCTCCCCAGCCCGAGGAGCCGGCTGGCTTCGGCGGCATCTACCCGATATCCCGTCCGGTATCGTTCCAGTTCTTCGTCCCACCCGTCGCGCAGCTCGGGAACGCCTCCCGCCCCTCTTTCCAGTTCGGCTCTTGCCTCTTCCCAGCGGCCAAGCTTGCGGTAGGCCGTCCCCAGAAGCAGGTGGGTATAGGCTTCCCGGGGCCGCTTCTCCGCCAGGTCCTCGAGTAGCGCCAGGGCCATTTCGGGCCGATGGGTCTGCAGATGGACCCGCGCCAGGCCCCACCAGCCGGCCGCGTCCTCCGGGTCCAGGGCAATGGAGCGCTCGAAGGATCCTCGTGCCTGTTCCAGGAGTCCCTGATCCAGCTGCCAAAGGCCCAGACGCCAGCGGAGCGGAGCACGGTTGGGCTCCAACTCGGCTGCACGCCCAATCGCTTCCAGAGCTCCATCCCGATTTCCCAGGGCCATCCGGATTCGCCCGAGACGGTACCATCCCTTTGGATGGTCAGGGTCGATCGAAAGAGCCTTGCGGTAACTTCCCTCGGCAAGAGCGGGGAGACCATTGGCCTCGTAGACATGGCCCAGGACCATCCATAGGCGCGGGTCCTCCGGAGCTGCCGAAATCGCTTCCAGGTTCCTTTCAACCAGGGCGACGAGATCGGGGTCCTTGCCTACCAGCACTTCAGGCAGGGTATGTGCGGACGGCTGGGACCGTGCGAACATCAAGCTCCCGACTGCAACGGCAGCGGCAGCCACGATCAACAGGGCAATGGATTTTTTCCCCAATCGCATGTGTGGGCAGCTCGTCCTGGGGAGATAGGTGGAAAAGGGCGAGGTTATGGGGAGGTTGGCAGGAATTCCCCGCCGACAGCCTGGCTCCCTGGCGGTTGTGCGGAGTCTTCCGTTGGAGATATACCTGGTCCGGTCATCCCCTTCGAGGATTCCGGAAGGGAGTTGCTCGTGGAAGCGGAGCGCCCCTCCCCTTGTCGCAGGGTGACTACCTGATTGGCGGCAAAGTCGCCGAATCGCTCGCTCCGCCCGTCGGTCCACTGCACCACCACGGCGGACACCCGCTCCGCGGCGCCCAGACCCACGTGCAGGCGAGGGGTGTTGGCGGCGAGATAACTGTAGGCCGTTCTGATTTCGCGCGTCTTTTCGGTGCCGTCGACCATAAACCTGACCCTGGCGCCCAAGGCGGGACTGTCTCGGGGGCCCAGAACCAGGAAGGCCAGCCAGTTTCCCCGCTCCGCGACGATGTTGTGGAGCAGGTAGGCCCGAGCGTCGCGGTTGACCACGAGGACATCCATTCCACCGTCGTTGTCGACGTCTCCGAACGCCGCGCCGCGGCTGGTCCCCACCAGGAGATCGGAGGTGCCTCCGCTGGGGAGGACCTCCTCGAACCGGACACCGGGTTTGCCCCGAAAGAGCAGGTTGGGTTCGGCAAAGGGATCCGCATGGGGCGCCGCGGAACTGCTTTTGACGATCCCGCCGCTGACCTCGTAGAGGTCGAGCAGCCCATCGTTGTCGAAGTCGTGAATCCCGACCCCGAAGCGGGTGAATACATCGCTGCCCCAGGCCAGCCCCAGGACTGCGGTGGCGTCGGTGAAATAGTCTCCCTGGTTGAGAAAGAAAGAATCCGTCTCACTCTGGAGATTGACTACCAGCAGGTCGAGAGCGCCGTTGTCGTCGACATCGACCGCACTGACGCCCATACCTGCTTTGGCGTTGCCGGTTTCGTCCAGGGCACAGCCTCGAAGCAGGGCATGGTCGACGAAAGTGCCATCTCTCCTGTTCAGCCACAAATGGTCCATGTTGCTGTCATTGGCCACGAAGATGTCGGTCCAGCCATCGCCATCGAAGTCGCCGCAAACCACCCCGAGGCCATTGCCCCTGGCCGAAGCCAATCCCGACTTCACGGTCACGTCGGCAAAGGTCCCGTCGCCCTGGTTTCGGTAGAGCACGTCCGTTGTCGGAGCGTCGTATTCCAGGGGGTGGCAGTAGTCCGGGTCTCCCAGAGGGTTGACGCAGGTTCGTTCGATGGCCCTGGACCAGCCGACGTAATTGGTGACGAACAAATCGAGGTCGCCGTCCCTGTCGTAGTCGAGAAAGGCGGCGCTTGCGCCCCAGCTCCCGTTCCCCAACCGGGATTCGGCGGTGACGTCGGTGAAGAGTCCGCGGCCGTCGTTTCGAAGCAGGACGTCCGCGCCGACGTTGGTCACGTAGAGATCGGTATCGCCGTCATTGTCGTAGTCTCCCGTTGCGGCGCCCATCCCGTAGCCGCGGTCGTCGGCGCCGCTTCCGGAGGTGACGTTCTCGAAGCGGCCGTCGCCCGAATTGCGGTAGAGCTGGTTGCCCTGGCCGGGGAGGCCCCCGGTGTCCAGGTGGCCTCCTTGAATCAGATAGGCATCGAGGTCTCCGTCCATGTCCATGTCGAACAGTGCCGCACCACCGGCCATAATTTCAGGCATGTAGTAGTGCTCGGTGTGTCCGGAGCGGAAGACGAAGTCAATTCCTCTTTCCTTTGCCACTTCTTCGAACCAGGGTGGGCCGGCTCGCCCGGTCGTGTGCACATCAGCGGCGTGGGACCACTCGTCGGAGGCGTCCTTGCAGCCGAGTGACAAGAGGAAGATTATACTCGAAGCGGAAAGTAACGAGTGCGGCATTCGCATTGAGGCATCGATCGATTTCTGTCCCGGTTCGTCCCTGGGTCGACCGGGGACCGGGGAAGAGTTCTCTGCCGCCGGACCTTGTCTCACAACCCATCTGGTCGGTCGAGTCCGCTGCCGCCGACCTGCAACCGGAGGAGCGGCGGCAGCTCTTCCAGACTGTCGATCACCGCGGCCGCCCCGGCCGCCTGCAACTGCGGCCGGGTGTGCGCTCCGGTCGTCACTCCGACGACTAGGCCGCATCCTGCTGCCAGACCTTCCTCGATATCCGCTTTCGAGTCACCTACCTTGGCTACCTTGCCGGGGTCCTCCATTCCAAGACGAGACATCGCCATGATAATCATTTCAGGGCTGGGTCTTCCCCGGGCGACATCGTCACTGGTCACCGTCAGGTCAACCGTGCCGTCGTCCTTCCAGCCCAGGCCATCCAGAATGGTGTCTGCGGTCTGTCGGTCGTATCCCGTGTTGAGGACGATCCGAACCCCCCTTCCTTTGAGGAGGCGGAACACCTCGCTTGCTCCTGGCTGTTCTGAAACCCCCTCCTCCAGATAGGTGGTCAGGATCAGTTGACGGAAGTCCTCGTGGATCTTCTCGGACAATTCCCGGTCAACCGCATCCATGCGCAATCCCAGCAGTTGTTCGATGGCGGAGAACTTGGATCTTCCGGCTGCCTGGAGGATTTCGTCGTATTCGAAGTCGTGGCCTCCCCGCCTGAGGGCGCGCTGCAGGGTTCGGTATACGGTCCCGCCCTCGTCGACGGTGGTGCCGGCCATGTCGAAGACGACCATGTCAATGTTTTTCACCACTCAGCCTCCAGGCTTGGAATTGGGTGAGGGAACTTGCCATTGGCGCAGGACTTCGAATGACACGACGGCACAGGCGGAGGCTACATTGAGGGAATTCTTGTGCCCGTACATGGGGATTTCGATCCATTCTTCGCATTCTTCCAGGACTTCCCTGCTCACCCCGAGAGCCTCGTTGCCGAGAACGATGGCGATGGGACGGGGAAAGGTAACGGAGGTGTAGACCCGGCTGAGGGAGATGGTCTCCAGGGCCCAGACCGGGGTGTTGCGGTCCTGGAAAAACCGAACGGCATCGAGGGCAGAGTCGAAGTGCCGGGTAGGGATGAAGTCGAGGGTGCCGAGGGCGGTCTTGCCCAGCTTTCCGTGCGGGGGATGGGCGGTGTAGCCGCAGGTGGCGATACTGGCAAGGCGGGCGGTATCGGCGGTGCGGAATATGGAGCCTACGTTGAATGCGCTGCGGAGGTTGTCCAGTATCAGATGGAGGGGATGCTTTGGAAGACGATTGTATTCCTCCGCGGTCATGCGGGTGTCGTGATTGCGAACGGCAAAGGAGGTCTCTTTGCCATAGTTGCCCGGTTCAAGTCGTTTCATTGGGTCATTGGTTCGCGCGGGATTGTGCTGGGCACTCCACCGGGGCGTCCCGCAGGTGCGGCCCGGTGGCTGTTCGAGGCCGGTGCGGACCACGCGCCCTGCCTGGCAACGGTGTGAGGAGGAAATTATATTAAGGCGCACCACAAACGGGAGCAACCCCGAGAATCCTCATTGAGCGGGACACGGGGAAATGGGCCACCACAGGTTGAAGGGGAATCCCCCGATCCCCGCAGTTGTGGCAGGAGCGGGGAACATCTCCTCTTCCCAAGGCATCTTACACATAGGTGAGAACCCGAGCGGTTGATGCAGTTTTGATTTGCCAGTACAGGGTTGACCTCGAGTGAAATCTGCGAAACTACTTTGCGCCTTCCTATTTCTGTGGGTACTGTCGGCCGGGTGCGGGGCTGCCTACTCGGGTCACATGAGAGGGACGCTGAAGCGCCTGGGAAACCGCGACTACGAAGGGGCGCTGGCCAGGCTCGAGGACCGTGACAAGCAGACGGACAAACTCCTCTACCGGCTCGAAAAAGGCCTGATCCTGCACTACAATGGGCAGTACGAGGAGTCAAACAGGCTGTTCGAAAAGGCCGAGCGCCTGATTGACAAGCGTTACGCCCGCTCCGTCTCCCGGGAGATTGCAGCGCTCCTGACCAACGACGCCGTTCGAGCTTACAGCGGAGAAGAGTTCGAGCGGGTGATCATCCACTACTACCGGGCCATGAACTACCAGTACCTGGGCTTGCCCCAGGAGGCACTGGTGGAGTGCCGCAAGGCGAATCTGATGCTCGAAGACTACGCCGCCGCGGCAGAGTACGAGCTCAGCTATAAAAACGACGCCTTCCTCCAGTATATGAGCGGCCTGTTCTTCGAAGCCGAAGGCGAATGGAACGATGCGTACATATCTTACAAGGACGCGGAAAAGGGCTACCTGGCCTACGAGGAGGCCCTGGGCCTGGAAACTCCGGCAATGCTGGGAAAGGACCTTGTCCGAATGGCCCGCCGGCTCGACTATGCCGAGGACGTGGAGGCATACATGGAGCGCTACGCGCTGCATCCCGAAGATCTCCACCAGCCGGTTGGCGGCGAAGTCATCGTGTTCATCGAGAGCGGGTTCATTGCCCGCAAGCACCAGCGGGAGATCAGCCTGCCCATTCTCGAAGAGGATGACAGGACAGAGGTCTGGGCATTGTCCGACGAGCTGGTCTACCGCTACCACAACCCCTACCGCCGCTACGAGGTGGATTATTTCCTCAAGGTCGCACTGCCCGAATACAGGGCGAATTCAAACCGGATTCGGAGAGCCCGATTAAGGGGCGGAGATCAGAGTGCAGACGCCGAGGTGGTACAGGATCTGAATGCCATTGCCTTCAAGAGCCTTGACGAGAAGATGGACACCGTTTTGCTGCGCACGGCGGCGCGTGCGTTGGCCAAGTTTCTTGCCACTGAGCTGGTAGAGGAGAAAAGCGAGTTCTGGGGAACCCTGGTCAACCTTTTCGGCGTCGCCACCGAGGCCGCGGACACCCGGGGCTGGGTATCGCTGCCCGCCCGGATAGACATTGCGCGTTTTTCCCTGCCCCCGGGAACGGTTGACCTGGTTGTGGAGTTTTTAAATGACAGTGGCGTGGTCGTGGAGACCCATCCGTTTCCCGGTGTGGAAATCGAGAGTGGCACGCCGGTAATTCTGAGTTGCCGGAGCTATAGATGAGAGAGGGAGGGCACAGATGAAACCAGGGAGGTTTGTTCTGGGACTGGCAGCGGCAATGGCGGTTCTGGCAGCCGTGCCGGGCCTCGACCGAAGAGAACCGTCGGGCGGAGCCGCAAGGGAGGTGGCCGATGTGCTGGACGATGGATACGTTTTCAATATCATCGACTGGGACGGAGGGGAGCTTCCCCGCCTCTACGAGCGCTCGGACCAACTGCCGCTGACCATGGACGAGGTGCGCAAGCTCAGCGCCAGCAAGTTCAGCACGGAGGCCATCGTGCGGATGGTCCGTGAGCGCCGCTGTGCCTGCGATGCCTCGGTGGATGCATTGATCGGCTTGAAGGAGGCAGGCGCCTCCGAGGAGGTCATCCAGGCCGTGTCGCTGCATGCCCTGCCTCCCAATCGCGCCGTCAACCTGACGATCACCATGGATTTCGAGGGGTTGGGCGGAGCCCAGGTCTCCAACCAGGCCCGCAAGGGATATCTATACCTGATCATCCCCGATGGATCGCGCGAGCGGGTTTTCGCGGGCAACCTGCAGACAATCCTGGGCGGCAAGTGGCAGCGCGACAGCATGGTGGATCAAACGGACCTGCTGCTGCCCAAGAAGGTGCGGCGCATCGCGTTTTCCGCAGCCGTACCACTGAAGTCCTACGGGCGCAAAAAGGCCATGGTCTTCACCTCGACCCGACCCAATATCTACACCTCGGCGGATATCCCGCCGGCGGACCGGGAGGGCGTGAGCGAGTTTGAGTTCGACTATCCCAAAAGCTCGTTGCAACGGGATTGCAGGTTGCAGGTATTGCACAGACAGGACGCCATGTTGCCGGACCGCTGGCACCTGGTGCGCACGCATTTCGAATGTGAATGGGACTGAAAGGAGAAGACTATGAGATATTTTTTCCTGGGGTTGGCGGCTCTGGCGGTGGGACTATCCGCCTGCGGTGGTCCTCGAGCCTTTACCAGGGGGGAGTACGGCGATCCGAACCAGATCAATATGCTAGACGACAAGTGGAACCAGAACGACATGCAGTTGATCGCCAAGACCATGGTCACTTCCCTGGAGGCCTGGGCGGAGAAGGCGGAAATGGATGCGAAGCCCGTGGTTATCCTGGAGACGCCGAAGAACAGAACCTCCGAGCACATCGACATTCAGGCACTCTACGACCACATCAAGACTGCGCTGATCCAGAGCGGCAGATTTACCTTCCTCGACAAGGCCGCCCGCGGCGAAATCGCCGGCGAGTACGAGTATCAGGGTTCGGGTTACGTGGACCCGAGTCAGGCCAAGGGGCCAGGCAGGCAGAAGGGAGCGGAGTTTTTGATGGGGGGGGTCATCACCTCCACCATTCAGCAGGTGGGCAGGCTCAAGGCCGTGTACTACAAGGCTACCTTCGAGTTGACCAGCATCGAGACCACCGAAATCGTGTGGACGGACCAAAAGGAGATCGTCAAACATTTCAAGAAGAAGAGCATAGGACTCTAGGAAGGGGAAGGGGAATATGCATCGCTGGATATGGCTGGTATTGGCAACGGGCATGGCCGCTGGTGCCGGCGCGGATGAGCCCGAACCAGGTCGAACCGACGGACCGGAAGGCAGCGAGTACGGCACCGGGGGCTACAGGTATGCGCGTACGGGAGGAGACTTTTACGTCGAAGGTATTTTCGGATCTGCCACGGTGGAGTCCAATGGAAGGGAGTTGGACGAGGACGGTTCGGAGACCGATCTGATTTCAGGACTGAACCTGGGATATGAGATAGAGGACTGGCTCGCCTTCCAACTGGGGTACGGCTTTATCTGGGACCAGCGAACCAATCTCTTCTCGGCGGGAATGCGGAGCTCCTACCACCTGCAGCCCTTCATCTATTTTTTCTCGCTGGATACCGAGCTTTACTCTCCCGATGAGGGATCCGCCAACTTCGGCATAGTCCCGGGGGTTGGCGCGGAGTTGTCGCTGAGGGAAAATTTGCGGGTGGGATTGAGGTATCAGCGCGACTTTGTCTTTGCCGACGACAGTATCGGCATTAACCGCTTTACCGCAAAACTGCAGTTTGGGTTTTAGGCACTCTCGGGAAGGTGACCCACAGGCGGCTCAGGCCATATTCAGGAAGTACTGGTGGACGCCAGGATCGTCCGTCAGTTCGGGATGGAACGAGGCCACCAGGATCTTGCCCTGGCGGGCAATGACGCAGTCGCCGCCGCAGGTGGACAGGCATTCAACGCCGGGGCCCAGTGCGCGGATCCGGGGTGCCCGGATGAAGACCATGTGCATCTCTTTCGCGGTGCCGTTGGCCGAGAAGGAACCGGTGGCCTCGAAGCTCTGGCGCTGGCGGCCATAGCTGTTGCGCTCGACCATAACGTCGATCAAGCCCAGGGATTTCTGTGGGGGATTGATCACTTCGGAAGCCAGGAGAATCAAACCTGCGCATGTCCCGAGGATGGGCTTTCCCGACCGGGCGAGTGACCGCAGAGGCTCCCAGAACCCATAGGCATCCATCAACTTGATCAGGGTGGTGCTTTCACCGCCGGGAATGACCAGGCTGTCAAGCAGGTCCAGTTCCCCCGGCTTCCTCACGATCCGGACCTCTGCCCCCAGTTGTTCCAGCCGCCTGCGGTGGGCTGCGTAGCCTCCCTGCAGGCCCAGAATTCCCACGGACATGAATCCAGCTACCACCCTCTCGTCTGCAGGAGCTGGTCCTCGCCCAGGGTGTTGATGTCGATTCCGACCATGGCCTCTCCAAGGTTCTCCGATACGCGAATCAGCACTTCCGGATCCTCGTAGTGGGTGGTGGCCTCGACAATGGCCCTGGCTCGCACTTCCGGGTCGCCGGACTTAAAGATTCCCGAGCCCACGAAGTTGGCCTCGGCGCCCAGCTGCATCATCAGGGCGGCGTCGGCGGGGGTAGCGATCCCTCCGGCTGAGAAGTTGGGCACGGGCAGCTTGCCCTCGGCGGCGACCATGCGCACCAGTTCGCAGGGGGCGCCCAACTCCTTGGCCGCGGTCATGAGTTCCTCGGGACCCAGGGTGGTCAGGCGGCGGATTTCGGCGGTGACGCTACGCATGTGGCGCACGGCTTCGACGACGTTGCCCGACCCGGCCTCGCCCTTGGTGCGCACCATGGCGGCACCCTCGCCGATGCGGCGCAGGGCTTCTCCCAGGTCGCGGCAGCCGCAGACGAAGGGCACCTCGAAGGCATGCTTGTCGATGTGGTAGCGCTCGTCGGCGGGGGTGAGGACCTCGCTTTCGTCAACGTAATCCACCCCCAGGGCCTGGAGCATCTGGGCCTCGACGAAGTGGCCGATGCGGACCTTGGCCATGACGGGAATGGTAACGGCCTCCATGATCTCGCGAATTTTCTCGACGCCGGACATGCGGGAGACGCCTCCGTGGGCGCGGATGTCAGCGGGCACCCGCTCCAGAGCCATGACCGAAACGGCGCCGGCGTCCTCCGCGATCCTGGCCTGGTCGGCGGTGACCACGTCCATGATGACGCCGCCCTTGAGCATTTCCGCAAGACCCGTCTTGAGCTTGAGTGTGCCTGTTTTTAGAGTTCGACCGTTGTCGCTCATAACGCACTCCTTCCGAAATGGTCCACTGAACTGGTGGGTCGAACAAAAAATACTCCAATAGGGTCACAAGCGCAAAGGACCAATGTGTATTTCTCAGGAGGACCGCGGCCCGTCCGAAGGGGCAGTTGGGGAGCCTGTTCTGCTTCCTTTGAATCCATGCCAGAATTCGAGGCACAGGTCCCAGGCGAAGAGGCGCAGGGCAAGGACGGCGGTCAGGAGTCCGCAGAGGACGGCGAAGACGAGGGAGGCGAGCTCCTGGGCTGGCAGCAGCGGCCTGATTGCGCCCAGCACGGCAAGCACCGACAGGGCGACCAGGGCAGGGCGGACCAATGCCCCCAGGTAGGCGGAAAAGCTGAGGCCGGTCAGGCGGTTGACCAGATGCTGGGTCAGAATCAGGAAGACTATAGTGGTTATGGCAATGGCGGTGGAAACCCCGGCCACTCCGTGGGCGGTACCGAAATAGAGGGCGGGGACCGAGACTGCAAAGCTGAAGAGGGACCAGTAGAGGGACCAGTCGGCCTTGCCCTTTGCCATGAAGACCGAACCGGCAACCATGCCTATGCCCTTGAGCAGGGTGGCCAGGGCCAGCAGCCGCAGGGGAACCAGGGCCTCCATGAGTTCCTGTCCGTTTATGGCCCGGAACTGGTGCAGGATCTCCGGCGTGAAGACCAGGAGTCCGACGAGAGCCGGCCAGAGAAAGAGGGCGATGCCCTGGGCCGACTTGAGGTAGGTTCGACGGAGAAGGACGATTTCATCCTGTAAAGTGGAAAATGTTGGAAAGGTGACCCGTGTGAAAATGGTTGCCAGACGGGTTTGCGGCAGCAAGGTCAGGCGGTGGGCGAATTTGTAGTAGCCATGGGCGGTCTCGCCGAGCAAGGGCATGATGACGAAGGAAGCCAGATGGCTGTTGAGGAAATTTACCCCCCTCGACCCGGTAAAATTGAGACCGAAAGGGAGGACTTGCCTCAATGCCGACAGGCGGAAGCAGAGGCGCGGCCTCCACGCCGCGAAAGCCCACAAGCTGGTGAAATATGTGAACTCGCGGGCGATACTGCCGACGACGGGACTGAGGATGCCATAGCGGGAGAGGAGGGCGAGGACTACCAGGGCGTATATCACAGCCGAGACGACTTCGGCGAGGGCCATTGACCGGAAGCGCAGTTCGCGTTGCAGCCGTGCGCGGAAAATGCCCGAGATGGCGGCAAGGGGAATGAGGAAGGAGAGAAGAGTGAGGACCCTGCGGAATTCCGGGGGATTTTCACGCGAGAAGATGGGGGAGAGGAACGGAGCCGCGGCGATGACCAGGAAGGTCACCGCCAGCCCGGAAAGGAGAGTGGCCCAGAACGCCGAGCTGAAGTGGATTTCACCGGCGGGCCGGTACTGCACCAGGGCCTCGCCAAGTCCCAGGCCTCCCAGCAGGGCCGCGAGCATGACGATGATGAGGGCACCTTCGAACCGCCCCATCTCCTCCGGGGGCAGGTACCCATACAGGATCAGTGGTACGAAGAGTTGAATCAGGGAGGCGCTGCCGGTCCAGAAGACGCCGCGGATGGCCCGGGTCGCCAGGGATTGTTTTTCCAGAGGCAATGCGTTTGTCTTCTCCGTATGGACGTTGAATATAGGCGGGATGATTTTCTGTGTCCATTATCCGCAATGAGAGGTGGACCCCATTCTTTGGACAGCCGGGCAGCCTGGTTAAGGTGGATTCCTTGTGGTTGATTTGCTGCCCTGTCCTGCTTTTTCTGGGTTTCTCTGAGGTCTCCTTTCCGACCTGGCTGGAGGGCCGTTTTGCTGGTTTACGGGATAGGCCCCTGGCCTGAGCCAAGGGTCCACGGCAAGCTGGAATGAGGTCGATCTTCGTTGTAATACCGCAACAAGTCAGCGATGGTCTGACGCGCCTGACGCCCATCCTCGAATTCGTGCAGATAAACGCTCTCGTATTTGAGAGAGCGCCACGATCGCTCGATGAAGACGTTGTCCCTCCAGCGGCCCTCTCGACCGACAATTGAGACCTCTACCCCACGCAGATCTACCAGAAGTCGGCCTGAAAGATACCCTCGTGAACGCACGTGGAGTGGGGACGACCTCCGGCTGTAGCTGGAATCGGGAAGGCAGCGGACCGACTCGGACCAAAGGGCGGTTAGTGATGACTGTGCAGAATCTCGGAACAGTCCGCCAAAGGCCACAGGCGGGCGTCCACCAGCGCCTCCAATCGATCCGCCACCGCTCTGGCGGATTCCATCGCCGGTTTGATGGTCGCGTGGGCATAGGAAGCCGCTTGCGCGGGGTCGTCCTCCGGGAAGTCGGCGAAGGCGGCGGACAGTTTTTCGGTCTCGGCGAGGAGTTGCTGAACCAAGTCTTTTTTCTCGTCGAAGAGTATGGAGGTATATCCGGATTCGATGCTGCGGCGGGTATCTTCCATGGCTACCGGGAGAATGCGGGTATTGAGGATCGACAGCAGGGTGCGCGCCTCGATCCTGAGCTCGGTGGCATAGGCCTCCTGGAGAACCTTTTGGCGGGCGCTGATCTCGCGTTCGTTGAAGATACCCAGCTCGCGGAACAGCTGCACATTCTTGGTCGAAGTGAGCTCGAGGTAGGCCTCGGGGCTGCTCTTGATATGGAAAAGGTTGGACTTTGCGGCGAATTCGTAGAGTTCTTCGGAATAGCCGTCGCCGCTGAACAGGGAGCCCTGATTTTCCCGGATGGTTTCTCGGATGACCTGGTCGATTTCCTTGCCGCTCTCGATCTCCTCGCACATGTGCTTGAGACTGTCCGCCAGGGCCGCGTTTACCATGGTGAGGGGAAAGGCGATGTGCTGGTTGCCGCCCACCGCGCGGAACTCGAAACGGTTGCCGCACCAAGGGAAAGGCGCGGTGCGGTTGCGGTCCTCCAGATTGGCCCGGATGTCGGCCACTGGCGCCGACACGGCAATCTTCTTGGCCTCGGTGCCGTATCCGGTGATCGGCCCGCCCCTGGCCACGTTCTTCATGTGCTCTTCCAGGTGGCGGCCCAGATGCAGGGTAATGATCGCCGGGGGCGCCTCCTGGGCGCCGAGGCGATGGTCGTTGCCGGCGGTGGATACGCCGCATCGCAGCAGGTCGCCGTGCTCGTTTACGCCTCGGAGCAGCGCCGCCACGAAGGCGGCGAAGCGCCGGTTCTCGTGCTCCGTTTCTCCCGGCACGAACAGATTGGCGCCGGTGTCCGTATTCAGCCCCCAGTTGTTGTGCTTGCCGCTGCCGTTGATGCCGGCAAAGGGTTTCTCGTGGAAGAGGGCCACGAGGCCGTGATCAAAAGCCAGGTCGCGAAGTACGTCCATCGCCAAGACGTTGGTGTCCGCTGCCAGATTGGCGAGATTGAAGATGGGAGAAATTTCGTGCTGCGAAGGCGCCACCTCGTTGTGGGTGCAGCGAATCGAAATGCCCAGTTCCCACATCTTCTCTCTCGCCTCGGCGATGTATCGATTTACCCGCGGAGACATTCTCGAGAAATAGTTGGTCGACTGTTCCTGGCCGCGGAACGGCGTGGCGCCCAACAGGGTGCGCCCGGTAGCCACCAGATCGGGCCGCGCTAGGTACTTTTCCCGATCGATCAAAAAGAATTCCTGTTCCCACCCGACATTGCAGACGACCTCGGTCAACTCGGTCTCGCCCAGGTGATGCAGCAGTCGCACACTCTGCTCGCTGAGCGCTAGGTCCGCTCGCAACAGCGGCGTCTTCTGATCCAGGGCTTCGCCGGTCCAGGAGACGAAGGAGGACGGGATGTACAGGGTTTGCCGGTAAACGAAGGGGGGGGAACCCGTGTCCCAGCCGATGTAGGCTGCCGCCTCGTGGGTTTCACGCAGTCCACCGTTGGGGAAGGACGACCCATCGGTCTCCGTCTGAAACAGCTCGCGGCCGGTGAGGTCGATGACGAGCCTATCCGTTTCGAAGTCCACCCCAACGAAGGTTTCGAGATTCTCGCCGTGAATCGGTCCTCGGATCGGCGAAAACCAGTGGGAGTAGCCGATGCATCCTTTCGACTGTGCCCACTCCCGGATGGACTTGGCGAGCTCGTTCGCCGAATATCTGTCCATTGCCACTCCGGTTGCCCGGCAACGAGCGAATTCGTAGTAGACGTCGGGGTCCACCAGCTTCTTCAGAATGGCGTCGTCGAGGACGTGGCCGTTTATGTTTTCCAACGCCGCCGGCAGATCCGTGGCCTTTCTGGGGGCTTCGTGGGTCGAGTGTGTTCTTTTCATGGCTCCTTCTTATGTGTCCCTCCGCCAGGGTGGCAGGCTAATCGAATAATAAGGCCCCTGTTTCGATACCCTGTCAAGGCGCCGAGAGGGCGCAAATGGGCCGTGCGGGTTTCTTATCACCTATCTTCAACAGCGTCGTGCGCTCCCGGATTCCGGCGGTGGGCAGGTTGATGTTTTCGTGATAGACGACTTTGCCCTGAATCGCGCCGAACACCTCTTCCACTCTTTTCTTGCGATAATTGGCTGAATGCGTAAGACGGGCGGTCATGTCCTGAGATTTCTGCTAAATTAATGACAGCACGAAACCCCTTCCTATCCATGACCTGCCCCCACGAATGGTGCCAACTACGAAAATAGTGCAGAAATCATTAAGGGGCCATTTCCAAAGGATGAATTCCCACCCTGCATCCTGGGCAGGACGGCCTCCGGCGCCGGTGGCCAGTGGGCCAAAGCACGGTGAGGGTCGGGTAGCCGGAGGATGTCACCATCCCCCGGCCCCCTCGGAAACGTGCATGCGACTTTCACCGCACACGGCTCAAGCAAGTCTGTCACCCGGCACTCTCTTGCAGGCAAACCCGTAGTCTTTTCTCGGATTCCTACCGCCGTAGGCCATCTATCTTGGGGGGAAATAAAGGAGAATTTTCTGGGCAGGTAAGAAATCCACCTTTATCAGGCTGCCAGGCTGTCCAAAGAATGGGGTCCACCTCGCTGCCGTTAATACCAGGAATTTGAAAACACAGTTTCACCGATGGAGATGCCTCGGATCCTTCAACAATGCCTAACGCCTCGTTGACTTCATGGTAGGGTAAAGCCCGAAGGTGATGACTGATAGGCCTCATCGAAGGTAGAGCACCATCAATTGCCTCCCCGGCCATGTTGTGCTCAATATACCCGTGCGTTTGACACCAGCGCAGGGTGGCCTTGATGGATCTCCGCACGCGTCGCGCCGTCTCCGGCTTGCTAGTCCATATCGGCGTCAATACCGCCAGCACGTCCTTGCGCATGATCCGGTCCACCGGTAGGTCCCCAAGATGAGGGAATGCATGACGCTTCAGTTGCTGCATCCAGTTCGAGGCGACCTTGGCATTGCGCCAGCGCGGCCTGTTGGCTTCGAAGGTCGCCTGGGCAGCTTGCCGGAAGGTCGGAGTCCGGGCTCTCCGCTTTTCGGCGAGCGGATCCCCTCGGAGCGAGCAAGCCTGCGATTTTCGAAGGCCTTATCCCGGGCTTCCCTCAGACTGACGAGGGGATAAGCTCCCAAGCCCATGTCCCGGCGACGCCCTTTGATGGTCAGGCGCTGAATCCAGGACTTCGATCCCCCCGGAGCGACGTACAGGAACAGGGTCCCGCCATCGCCGTAGCGACCTGGCTTCAGGAGCGATTTTACCTTGGCTGCTGTAAGCTTTCCCATGACATTTCCCCACGTTTATTCCCACAAATAATGTGGAATACAGGGGAATCCCATGGAATGGTCAAGGACAAAGTGGAATGATGGAACTTATTCTCTTCCAACTGGTTATAGAATATTATGGAACAGAGGAAAACTAAGAGGAACAAGAAAAATGGTGCTCCCACGGAGAGTCGAACTCCGGTTACCAGATTGAAAATCTGGGGTCCTGACCGCTAGACGATGGGAGCCCAAAGGAATGGATGTGCTGCTCAAGTGTCCCGTCGCAGAAATACGTCGCAATTTTCCCGCCGATCCATCCCGGCTCACGGCGTTGCCTTCACTCGCCGTACACCACTGGTACGACTCGCTCAGGCGCCTTGTGAGCCTGGCGCCTCGGCGTCCCAATTGCGTCAACCTATCTCTGCGACGGGAGACTGGTGAAGGGCATCAAATATAGAGGCCGGAACCTGTCCCTGCAAGCCATGGCAAGGGGGTCATCGCCTGGACAGATCCTTCCCCGCCAAAACCCTAATCGAGCAGGTCGAATCCACCATAGCCCAGGGAGTCTGCAGCTCCTTCCACGCGGCCATCGGGGAAATATTCGGCCCAGCGCCGGGTTACCCGTTCGGAGACTTCCGGGTCGGAGCTCAACTCCTCCGGATATCCCGGTTTCATCCTGCAGTCGAGGATCAGCGGAGGAGTATAGCACAGGTGGTGGCGGTGCAGGCGGGTGGAGGCCGCGTAGAGATCGGCGGCGGGCTCGAAACGGGTGAATGTGCTCCACAGGAAGGCGATGTTTCTGGAGGCAATTCCGGTGTCGTCCACCAGGAAGACGAGGGGCCATCCTGAGAGGGATGTGTCGCGTGCAAGCCTCTGGGCGTAGTCGGGGTCGGCGCCGTATGCGGGCCCGCTGACCGCCAGGCATCCCGGGCAGTAAGGCGCGGCGGAACGGGCGCCGCCGGGCAATTCTCCGGCGAACTCACGGGGAAGTTGGCGCCTGGGCGGTCCCACCCCTATCAGAATACCCTTGCTGCCCTTGTTGATTTCGGGGCCGGTATAGTCGAGGCTGTCCATGGCCAGGTTGGCGATGATGAACAGGTCGGTCTCCAGTTGGGCCCGCTCCAGGGCATAGGCGAGGACCTGGCGAAAATCGGTCAGGTCCAGGTGGCGGTCCACGACGACCAGGAACTTGGTCAGGGCCAGTTGGCCGCCGTCCTCTCCCAGGATCCGGAATGCGAACTTCATGGCCTCGCGTGGATAGCGTTCCCGCACAACGATGCTGCAAAGAGAATGGTAGCCGGTTTCTCCGTAGCTCCAGATGGCCTCGATGGACGGCATCACCATCCGGCTCAGCGGCGCCATCAGGGTCTGGATGTAGTTGCCAAGGAAGAAGTCCTCCTGTGGCGGCTTGCCCACCACCGTGGCGGGAAAGACGGCATCCTTGCGGTGAAATAGTTGTTGGACCTGGAAGATGGGGTAGTCGTGGCGCAGAGAGTAGTAGCCGTAATGATCGCCGAAAGGGCCCTCGGTGCGGCGGATATGCGGTGGAACAATTCCCTGAATGGCGAATTCGGCCGCCGCGATGAGTGGGGCTCCACCCGCCGGGTTCTTGACGCGCTGGAGCTTGCCGCCCTGGAGCAGGGAGGCAAGGATGAGCTCGGGCAGGTTTTCAGGCAGCGGCGCAATGGCAGCCAGGATCAGAGCGGGAGGACCGCCGACGAAGATCGTCAACGGCAGGGCCTGTCCGCGCTCTTCAGCGACATGGTAGTGGAATCCTCCGCCTTTCTGGATCTGCCAGTGCACGCCCGTGGTTTGGCCGTCGTAGCGCTGGATGCGGTAGATCCCCAGGTTGTGGCAAAGGGTGTCAGGATGTTCGGTATAGACCAGGGGTAGGGTGATGAACGCGCCTCCGTCCTGAGGCCAGGTCTTGAGCAAGGGCAGTCGTCCCAGATCGGGCGGCGATTGGCGGCACTCGAGGATGGGGCCGCGCGAGACCGTCTTCAGGCCGATCCGGCCCCCCGCGGCTGCCAGCCTGCGGTGTTTCCACAGCTTTCCCGCCGACATGCTGGCCAGATCCTGAACCGCCTCGACCAGCTGGGCAAGGAACCGCTCAGGCCGCTTGCCGAAGGCCAGGTCGACGCGTCTGGTGGTGCCGAAGAGATTGGTCACGCAGGGGAAGTCGGCCCCTTTGACCCGGGTGAAGAGCAGGGCCGGCCCTCCCGAGGCGATGACGCGTCTGTGGATTTCGGCAATCTCCAGGTCCGGGTCAACGGGGGCTTCCACGGTGACGAGTTCGTCTTCGGCCCTCAACAGGTCAAGGAAACTGCCCAGATTTTGCACGGAGGTTTCTTTCGGGGACACGCATTGCTTGATCGAATCCGGTTGCCAATCGCGGTTGGAGAGATAGTACGAAATTCCGCCAAATGGGCAAAGGCGGCCGTGCCTCGAACCGGCAGATTCATGGAGAATCCAGCCGGGATGCCCAGTGGGCAGGGAAGCCGGAATAGGAGCCCGGCGGATACCCCCTCGAGCAGCTGATTCCATCCTGCCCCGCTTGACAGACGGGGGGTCCAAACTACTTTCATTGAAGCGGAAAACCCACATCCGGAGTGACTGAAGCATGGCAGGGAGCAACGATGCATTCGGCGCCAGGACCACCCTGGAGTCGAGCGCCGGTACAGGTTCGATCTTTCGAATTCAAAAGCTGGAGGAGGATGGCGTCGCCGCAACCAGCCGGCTGCCCTATTCGATCAAGGTTCTGCTGGAGGCGGCGCTGCGTCAATGCGACGGATTCGAGATCACTCCTGAAGATGTGGAGCGCATAGCAAGGTGGAGCCCACAGACCGCCGGCAGGGAGGAGATCCCTTTCAAACCCGCGCGCGTGGTCATGCAGGACTTCACCGGGGTGCCCGCGGTGGTCGACCTGGCCGCCATGCGCGACGCCATGGTCGAGTTGGGCGCCGACCCCGGTAAGGTCAACCCCCTCATTCCAGTGGATCTGGTGATCGATCACTCGGTGCAGGTGGATCACTACGGCCTGCGCCGCGCTCTGGAATTGAACGCCGCGCGCGAGTTCGAACGCAACAAGGAGCGCTACGAGTTCTTGCGTTGGGGACAGGATGCCTTCGACAATTTTCGAGTCGTTCCCCCCGCGACGGGAATCGTACACCAGGTAAACCTGGAGTACCTGGCTTCGGTGGTCCAGGAGCAGACCGATGGGGAGGGCGGCACGGTCTTCTTCCCGGACAGCCTGGTGGGTACCGACAGCCACACGACAATGATCAATGGCCTGGGGGTACTGGGCTGGGGAGCAGGCGGCATCGAGGCGGAAGCGGTGATGCTGGGCCAGCCAATCTATATGCTGCTGCCCCACGTCGTGGGGTTCAGGCTCGAGGGAGAACTCCCTCCGGGGACCACGGCCACCGACCTCGTGCTGACGGCTACCCAGATGCTGCGCCGGCACGGCGTGGTTGGAAAATTCGTGGAGTTTTACGGACCGGGACTTGGCACGTTGAGCCTGGCGGACCGCGCCACCCTGGCCAACATGGCCCCGGAGTACGGGGCCACGGTAGGCATGTTCCCGGTGGACGAGGAAACCTTGCGCTACCTGAGACAGAGCGGCCGCAAACCGGCCTTGGCCGAGCGCGTCGAGGCCTACGCCGAGGCCCAGGGAATCTACTACCGCAGCACGGCGCCCGACTCGGTTTTCAGCGAAACGCTGGAGTTGGATATGGGTACCGTGGAGCCCAGTCTCGCCGGACCGACCCGGCCTCAGGACAGGGTTCCAATGCGGTCCATGAAGAGCACTTTCGAAAGGGACTTCAGGCAATCCTCCGGCGCAAAAACCCCCGGCGCCCGGGTGGAGGTGGAAGCGAATGGAAACAGGGCCGAGTTGAGCGATGGCGCGGTGGTTATCGCCGCCATTACTTCGTGCACCAATACCAGTAATCCGGCGGTGATGGTAGGGGCGGGCCTCCTGGCGCGTCACGCGGTGGAAAGAGGGCTGAGTGTGCCGGCTCACGTCAAGACCAGCTTGGCACCTGGGTCGCGTGTAGTGACGCGCTATTTGAAGGCTTCCGGCCTCGACAAGGATCTGGAAGCTCTGGGGTTCCACACCGTCGGCTACGGATGCACGACCTGCATCGGGAACTCCGGTCCGCTGCTCGAGCCGATCGAGAAGGCCATTGAAGCGAATGACCTGGTCGTTTGCAGCGTGCTCAGCGGCAACCGCAATTTTGAAGGCAGGGTGCACCCCCTGACCCGGGCGAATTTCCTGGCTTCGCCCCCCCTCGTAGTGGCCTATGCCCTGGCCGGCCGGGTCGATCTGGACTTCGAGATTGAGGCGTTGGGCCTAGACCGGGAAGGCCGGCCGGTCTATTTGCGCGACATCTGGCCCGGCCAGGAGGAGGTCCGCTCCGAGGTCGCCCAAGCGGTACATCCCAGGATGTTCGCCGAGGAGTACGCCAATGTATTCAGCGGCAACGAAATCTGGAACAACATTCGCGTTCCCGCTGGCGAGATCTACAACTGGGACGAGGAAAGCACCTATATCCGCCGGCCTACTTTCTTCGCTGACCTGGGCCGCGAGGCACCGGCCGTGGAACCGATCGTCGGCGCCCGCGTCCTGGCCAAGCTCGCCGACAGCGTCACCACCGACCATATTTCGCCGGCGGGGTCCATCGCCGCAGAGAGTCCGGCGGCCCAATACCTGGAAAGCCACGAGGTCGAGCGGCGAGATTGGAACAGCTACGGCTCGCGCCGTGGAAACCACGAGGTAATGATGCGCGGTACCTTTGCCAATATCCGCATCCGGAACGAATTGGTGCCCGGAGCCGAGGGCGGGCATACTCGATATCTTCCCAGTGGAGAGCGGATGTCGATCTACGAGGCGGCCGAGAGGTACAAGCAGGACGGCACTCCGACCATCGTGTTGGCGGGGAAGGAATATGGAACGGGTTCAAGCCGGGATTGGGCGGCCAAAGGCCCCTTCCTCCAGGGGGTCAAGGCCGTAATCGCGGAGAGTTATGAGCGCATCCACCGCTCCAACCTGATCGGCATGGGCATTCTGCCGCTGCAGTTCAAGGAAGGCGAGGACCGCAACAGCCTTGGTCTGAGCGGCGAGGAAGAATACGACATCGGAGGCCTGGACGACGAGCTGCGGCCCGGACAGGAACTCGAGGTTGTAGTGCGCGGGGGAGGCAGCGAGAAGCGGTTCATCGCCATCTGCCGCATAGATACACCGGTTGAGATCGATTACTACCGGAACGGAGGAATCCTGCAGACCGTATTGCGGCGTATGGCGAGTGCCGATTAGAGGATTTCCGCACTCGCCCTGGCGTTCCATCCGGCTCCGGGAGGCAACGCCAATCCCCTTTATCTACGAGTGGTCCAGCTCCCAGATGGGGAAGTAATAGGGGAAAACCTTTTGCACTATTCTTCCCGCTTCTCCGGTGGCCTCGATCGGTTCGCCTGAAGAATGTCCACCGAAGATGAGCTGCGCCAACTGTCTTCTGGTCAGCTCCAGCGGGTCCGCTGCCTGGCCGGAGAGGATCTCGACCTCACCGGCGCCGAACCTCAGGGTAACGGCTTCTCCTGATTCACTGCACTTCAGGCAGGCGGCGCCGGTCAGACCGGCGGCCTTGCTGCGCAGGTGGTTCTCGATCCGCCTCAGCAGTCCTTCGAGACTGTTCACCCTCATCATCTGGTAGCTGATGCCATCGGCCACCTCCACCGGACGCCCGGTTCCCGGCTTCTTGTGCTCCATGAGCCTTTGCAGGACCGTCGGGGTCAAGGGTGTCACCACCTGTATCTGCTCTGTCGGCGCGAGCTCCAGCAGGATGTGCCTGACCAGGGCTTCCAGGCCCCTCATGTCTCCACCGGCCTCGATCAGTCCGGGTTTGTTTCTGCCCTCTCCATACATCAAATAGGAAACCGTTCTTCCTGCCCTTCGCGCCAGGAAGGTGCTTATCTTGGGCAGGGTGAAAAGGGCAAGGTATTCGGAGCGGGACCGCGCGATGCGGAAGGGCTCGGCGTTGTGGAGCTTCTCGACCGCGGTCAGATGCCCCGCCTCCCCTGGATCAAATGGAACGACATCGAATTCTCCGGCCTTGAAAAGCCGGTGCTCCAACCCCGTCAGGTGGTATACCCAGCCCTGGGAAGACACCGCCTCCCACCCGGAATTGCGGTAAAAGGGAAAAGTCTCCTCCAGGGTCCACAGCGCCGAGACCGGCCACCCGTTCTCTTCCATGAGGCGCACACAGTCCCGCAGGCACCGGGTCCCGTATGAGCGCCGGCGATAGTCCGCATGGGTAGCCGTGGGGCTGATTATACCCACGATGAACCGGTCTTCCGAGGCAACGACCCCCCGTGGCGCGACCGGCACGTGGGCAACCACCTTCCCGTCAACCCGAATGATGCGCATGTAGTGCATTCGATTCGCGTTGAATACCAGCGGGTAGTCGGTGCGTATGTCCTGGTCAGTGCCCGCTCTGAACACTGCATTGACGAGGGCGACAGTCTCCTCGAAGTCATCTTCGCGGCACGCTCGCGGACCATCCATGCCAACCTCTTTTCAAAGGGCAAGACCGGCAGCCTTGGTGAGCTCCTTTGCAATTTGTCATTTGCGTCCAACGAGGTCAATGCCGTCTTATCCAATAGGGCTGTCTTCCCGGGAGGGAGGGCCTGTTTCCATGCGGGCACATCCACCATATATTTCCCCAATGGCGAAAAGGACGACCCTCGATCAACTCATCGCCTGCGGTTTGGAGGAGCCTGCCGCAGCGAAGCTTCTGCCCCGGGCCAACGAAATTCTCGCCTCTCCTTCCCCCTCTGAATGCTGGAAGAAACTGTCCAGGGAGTTGTTGAAACCGGGACATCCATTTCGGCTTCACAAGCTGCTGTTCGAGGCCGCATATTGCGGCTGGAACCCCGCCAGGGGACCCGCACCAGCCTGGTTCCCCGAGGATGGACAGGCCGGGAATACGAACATCGCCGCGCTGACCAGGTACCTGAAGCTGGATTCCTACCCGGAGCTCCACGCCTGGTCTGCCGCGCACCGCTTGCGCTATTGGGAATTGATGATTCAGCGGCTGGGCATCAGGCTGAGGAGGCCGTATACCGCCATCGCTGATCTTTCCCGGGGCGTGGAGTCCCCCGGGTGGCTGGCAGGCGCCCGGCTCAATATCGCCGAGAGTTGCTTTCAGGCTGCCGGAGACTCTCCGGCCATCGTCTATCAGCCGCAGGAGGGCCCGATTTCGACCATGCGCTACAAGGAGCTTCTCGCCCTCTCCAGCCGGGTTGCGAATGCCCTTGATGATTCCGGCTTCAGTCCGGGAGATGCCGTCGCCCTCTGCATGCCGATGACGGCTGAATCCGCCGCGGCCTACCTGGGCATAATCCAGGCGGGCTGCGTGGCGGTTTCCATCGCGGACAGTTTCGCGCCGCACGAGATCGAGGTGAGACTGAGGCTGGCAAATGCACGGGCGGTTTTCACCCAGGACAACCTTCCGCGGCTGGGGGCCGAATTGCCCATGTACGCCAAGGTGGCCGCCGCGCATGCGCCCCGTGCCATCGTGATTCCCGCCCATCCCCCGGATGTGGGGGTGAAACTGCGCCCGGGCGATACCACCTGGGAGGATTTTCTCAGCCCTCTCGACCGGTTCGAACCCAGGGCCCGCCGTCCCTGCGATCACATCAATATTCTGTTCTCTTCGGGTACGACGGGAGAACCCAAGGCCATCCCCTGGAATCAGACCACCCCGATAAAGTGTGCCGCAGACGGCCATATGCATCACGACATTCATCTTGGAGATGTGGTGGCGTGGCCAACCAACCTCGGCTGGATGATGGGACCATGGCTGATCTTTGCAAGCCTGATCAATAAGGCGACCATGGCCCTCTACTACGACGCTCCAACGGGGAGGGGATTTGGACGATTCGTGGAGGAAGCGAGGATCAGCATTCTGGGGGTGGTTCCGAGTCTGGTGCGCGCCTGGAAGGAAACCGGATGCATGGAGGGACTGGACTGGAGCGCCATCAAGGCATTCAGTTCCACGGGCGAGTGCTCCAACCCGGACGACATGCTCTACCTGATGTCCCTGGCGGGTTACCGGCCAGTTGTCGAGTACTGCGGGGGAACGGAGATAGGGGGCGGCTACATGACCTCGACCACGGTTCAGCCCGCCGCGCCTTCGACTTTCACCACACCTGCGCTGGGGCTGGACTTTGCCGTCCTCGACGGCGACGGCGAACCAGCCGACAGCGGTGAGCTCTTTCTCCTCCCGCCTTCCATCGGGCTCTCCACCGAGCTGCTGAACAGGGACCACCACGAGGTGTATTTTGCCGGGACGCCGCCTCCTCCCGGGGATGTCCCCCTGCGCCGCCACGGCGACCAGGTGGAGCGCCTCGGCAACAATCAGTACCGCGCCCTCGGCCGTGCCGACGACACCATGAATCTAAGTGGGATCAAGGTGAGTTCGGCCGAGATCGAACGCACCCTCGACTCTGTGCGGGGAATCAGCGAAACGGCCGCAATCGCCGTCCCTCCCCTCCAGGGGGGGCCGAGTCAACTTGTGGTTTACGCTGTGGTATCGGGAGAAGTCCCTGCAGAGTGTCTGAAGGAGTCCCTGCAGGCAGCCATCCGCCGCGACCTCAACCCTCTCTTCAGGATTAACGCGGTGGTCATCGTCGAGTCGCTGCCCAGAACCGCTTCCGGCAAGGTCATGCGCCGCGTCCTGCGCGATGAATACTGTGCCGGATTCAAGGATTCTCCGGGGGCAAGCACGGATAGGGACCCTCAAAGAGGTTTCCGCGCCGCGGATGATCATCCCACGCGGTAGCTTTTGATCAGCTCGTAGTCCGGCTCCATTCCCAGACCTGGGCGGTCGGGAACCTTCACGCAGCCATCTTTGTCGAGGGTCAGGGGCTCTCGAAAGATACGTCCCCGGAGCGGGTCCACGCTCTCCCGGTAGAACTCCAGGATCAAGCCGTTGGCAATGGCGGCGACCAAGTGGATATGTACCTCCTGGTCCCCGTGCGGGGCAACGCGCAGGTCGTGAGCGGCAGCCAGGGAAGCGACGTGCATGAACTCGGTGATCCCTCCGAGGATCTGAGCGTCGGCGTTGATGATTGCGGCAGACTCGTGTTCGATCAGGTCGCGGAAACCATAGCGGGTATATTCGTTCTCGCCGGTGGCGATGGGAATTATGGTCGACCTTGCAACCTGGGCGTGGCCGCGGTAGTCGTCCGGTGCCACGGGTTCCTCGAACCAGAAGATGTCGTAGGGCTCCATCTTGCGAGCCAGCTCCGTGGCCTCGTATGCGGCGTAGGCATTGTTGGCATCCACCAGCAGCTTGATGCCGGGGCCGATGGTATCGCGCACCGTTTTGATCCGTTCGACATCCTGGTCGATGGACACCCCTCCAACCTTCATCTTCACGGCCCTTGCTCCGAGACCGAGATTCTCCTCCATCTCCTGGGCCAGCTCCTTCAGTCCTTTGCCTTCCTCGTAGTACCCTCCCGCAATGTAGGCAGGAACGCGGTCGCTGAATCCCCCCAGCAGCTTGTGCACCGATTTGCCCACCGCCTTGCCCATCAGATCCCACAGGGCGATATCGATGGCGCTGATTACGTGGGTGGTCATCCCCCTGCGGCCGACTATCTTGGGCAGCCACATGTTTTCCCAGAGACGCCGGTAACAGAAGGGATCTTCACCGATCAGGGCATGCTTGAAATGTTCCACCAGAACACTGTTCACGCCGCCCGGGCGGGTGGCCGCCGTACCGCCTCCCCAGCCTATTCCGGTGAGGCCCTCGTCCGTATGGACGTGAACCAGGTTCAGGTCGGCGGTCCTGTAGGTGTATTTCCCGTTGCTGATGGGCTTTGGCCGCGGCCATGAATAGGATTGTACCTCCACGTCTGTAATCTTCATTCCACCCTCCTTGATTTCCTTCTCAATCGATGGTGATGTTGCAGGTATCGAATGCATCCTGCATTGCGGCGATGGGATCGCCTTTGGGACGGAACTCATGCCCTACGAAGAGATCATAGCCGGTCCTGGCGATTGCCCGCATGACTGCCGGGTAGTAGATCTCCTGCTCGCCGTCGAGGTCGCGCCGTTCCGGATTTCCGGCGGTGTGAAAATGCCCGATGAAGCCGATATTTTCCTCGATGGTTCGAATAAGATCGCCCTCCATGATCTGCATGTGGTATATGTCGTAGAGCAGTTTTACTCGAGGCGAATTCACCCCCTGGCAGACCTCAACGCCCCAGGCGGTGTGATCACATTGGTAGTCTGGATGATTCACTTTGCTGTTGAGCAGCTCCATGCAGAGAGTAACGCCTTTTTCCTCGGCTGCCTTGCTCACGCGCAACAGGCCCTCGATTGTATTATCTCGTCCCTCCTCGTCCGACATGCCTTCACGGTTGCCCGAAAAGCAGATCAGGCCGGGGATGTCGTTCTCCACGGCGACGTCCATGTTGGCCAGCAGCTCGTCTTCGATCCGGGCGTGGTTTTCGCGCTTGTTGAGCCCGTCCGGAAGCGACGCGTGTCCGATGATGATCGCCACCCGCATCCCTTTTTCGCGCACCAGGTCCCAGTACTGGCGGTCGAGCATCTCCACCGATTCGTATCCGATCTTCGCCGCGCAGGCAATGATCTCTTGGGGGGATTCGGCTCCGTGAGTGAAGCCGCCAAAACAGATCGACTGATTGATTGAACCCATTTCGACTCTCCTCCAGGTGAGCTGTTTTCAGGTCCGGAAATTTGGCTGTGGCGTCCACCATGGGGCAATTCAGGGGACATCCGCGCCTCCTCCGGGGTCATTCCATTGTCCGGGGAATCCTCGAGGCGATCAACCTGGCCCGGCAGCCCAGGATATATAGTGGGGTGAAGAGCCAGAAGGCCGGCACATTTTTGCGACGGGATGAACTGGAACGCGCGCATCGACGGCGTCCGGGCGGCCTGGCGAGGAAGCGGCCGCGGGAGACCGGTTTCCCCTGACCGGGAACCTCAATCCGGCCCGATTCGCTTCAGACGCAAGGCGTTGCCGATCACGGACACCGAGCTGAAAGCCATGGCCACGCTTGCCAGCATGGGGCTGAGTAACACGGGCACACCAAGGGCATAGAGAAGACCGGCCGCGACGGGGATACCTGCGGCGTTGTATAGAAATGCCCAGAACAGATTTTGCCGGATGGTCCGCACCACCGCCCGGCTCAACATCAATGCACGGCTCACGTAACTCAGGCGATTCCTCATCAGCACCATGTCCGCGGATTCAATCGCCACATCAGTCCCCGCCGCCACGGCGAAGCCCACATCCGCCTCGGCAAGAGCCGGTGCATCGTTAATCCCGTCCCCGACCATGCCCACGCGCCGGCCCCTGGATTGAAGCGAGCGGATCACCTCGGCCTTGTCAGCGGGAAGCACCTCGGCTTCAATCCGCTCGATTCCCACCTGGGAAGCGATGGCTGCGGCAGAGTTGCGATTGTCTCCGGTGAGCATTACAATCTCCAGCCCGAGCTTTTTCAGATTGCCGATATCCTCCGCGCTGGATTCCCGCAACGCATCGGCCACCCCGATCAGGCCGACAATTCTCCCGTCCATGGCAACCCACACCGCGGTCTTGCCTGCGGATGCCATCTCCCCGGCCTCCTGCCGCTGTGCCACGCTGGTGGTAATCCCCTGCATCATAACCTCGTTTCCCACCGCAGTTTCAATGCCGTTTATCCGCCCGCGGGCTCCCTGTCCAGGCGTGGCTTCGAAGCCCTTCACCGGCAACAATTCCCCTCCCCTGTCTCTGGCGCATTCCACCAGTGCCGCGGCGACAGGGTGCTCCGACCCCAGCTCGAGTGATCCCGCGTAGCAAAGAACCTGCTCTTCCGTATATCCGTCGAAGCCAACCAGGTCGACGACTTTCGGGCGGCCCTCGGTGATCGTTCCGGTCTTGTCCAGGACAATCGTGTCAAGTTGTCGAGCCGCCTCCAGGGCCTGGGCGCTTTTTACCAGGATTCCCATGCGGGCGCCTTGCCCGGTGCCCACCATGATGGCTACCGGAGTGGCAAGTCCCAGGGCACATGGGCAGGCAATTATCAACACCGCCACGAAGATTTTCAAGGCGAAGGCCAGGCCCGGCCCGAACAGCAACCACGCTCCGCCGGCGAGCAGGGCGATGGCCAGAACGGCGGGCACGAAATACCTGGAGACGACATCGGCGAGGTGGGCAATGGGCGCCTTGGCGCGCTGCGCCTCCTCGACCATTCGCGCCATTTGCGCCAGCACGGTGTCTTTGCCTACGCGTTGGGCACGCACCACCAGCATGCCCCGCCCGTTGATACTGCCTCCGACCACGGTGTCTCCCTCGTCCTTGGTCACAGGCATCGATTCACCGGTGACCATTGACTCGTCCACGGCAGAATGACCGTCGGCGACCTCGCCGTCGACCGGGATATTCTCTCCCGGCCGCACGCGCAGGTGGTCTCCAACTTCGATATCGCCGGCTGGAATGGTGCGCTCCTGGCCGCCGGAAAGAAGGGTCGCCGTCCTGGGCTGCAAGTCCATCAAGGACCTCATGGCATCGCCGGCCCGGTTCCTGGAAAGGGCTTCGAGGTAGCGACCCAGGAACACCAGGGTGAGAATGGTAGAAACGGCGGGGAAGTAGGTTTGAAATGTGGCGGCCTCGCCGAAGGTCATGCTGAGCAGGCCGTAAAGGCTGAAAACAAAGGCCGCGGCCGTACCGATGGTGATCAGGGAGAACATGTTGGGTCCGCCGCGCAGGAGGGCGCGCACTCCGTCGAAGTAGATGCGCCTTCCGATCCACATCACCGGGAGGACGAGGAACAGATGGATCGTACCAACCTGGCGGGGATAGTGCTCGAAGGACAGGAACCGGGGCAGCGGCAGTCCTGCCATGCTTCCCATCTCGAGGATGAAGAGCGGAAGGAAGAATCCCGAGACCGCGGCCAGTGTTTTACCCTGCGATTTGATCGCCGCCTGCTTGCGGTC
Organism: Candidatus Latescibacterota bacterium; assembly: GCA_965208105.1. Classification (GTDB taxonomy): domain Bacteria; phylum Latescibacterota; class UBA2968; order UBA8231; family UBA8231. The sequence continues at coordinate 2,384,165 of OZ242318.1, read as the reverse complement.
CTGCAATTCTTCGTCCTCGTCGGCGACCTCGTAGCCCGCGTTCACCACCGCTCGCCGGAGATCGGGGACCCCAACCTGGTTTCCGTCGTATTCGACCGAGGCCTGCTCGGTGCCAAAATTGACCGCTGCGGTTTCCACTCCCTCCAGCTGTTGGAGTTCGCGCTCGACCCTCGTGGCACAGGCGGCGCAGTTCATCCCCGCGACGTTCAAAATCACGGACAGATGTCCGGGGTTTGCTTCCTGCTTCCTATCCATTATTTCCGATGGGGAAAGGGATTCTTGGAGCGTTGCGTAACTCTGGTTGGCCTCTTCCCTGAGTATACTCACCCGGAAGTTTGCCAACAAGGCAGAGGGCCCCCTGGATTCGGGGCAATCCTGTCGATTTTTTGGCAACTGATGGTCATGAAAAGGAAATCCAATGGCGGTAGTTGCAAAAAATTTGTGAACATGGGGGTAAATTATATAATTTATGGTATAGAACCATCGCCTGGATTCGGAGTGAAAGAAAAATGTTTGACTCGAAACGATGGGTAACGGCTTCTTTCGGCCTGGCACTTGTGTTCCTGGCCGCTCAAGTGGCCATGGCCTCGGAAGTAACCATTTTTCCGAGCAAGGACAACACCCTGTTCCAACACGACGAAGGGACCTTGAGCAGTGGCGCCGGAAGCCATCTCTTCGTGGGGAACAGCGATAGCGGCACCTCCAGGCGGGCTCTCATTACCTTCGACATCGCCGCCCACATCCCGGAAGGCGCCACTATCAACAGGGTCAAGCTCACTCTCAACATGTCGGGGAGCTCAGAGCAGACTGCGGATGTGACATTGCACCGGGTCCTGGCCGACTGGGGCGAGGGTACTTCGGCACCTTCAGGCCAGGAGGACCGCGGCTCCTCCGCCACCGAAGGCGACGCTACCTGGATACACACCTTCTTCGCAACCAGGACCTGGAATATCCCGGGAGGCGATTTCGCGGAAGTTCCCAGTGCTTCCAGAGAGGTTGGAGGTCGTGGCTCATATTCCTGGGCGGCACCGGAAATGGCGTCCGATGTACAGGCCTGGCTCGATCATCCTTCGAGCAATTTCGGTTGGATGATGCTGGGTGTCGAGGGATCCAACCCGTCGGCCAAGCGCTTCGACAGCCGCGAGAACGGCGAGGAAGTCAACCGTCCGGTGCTCGAGGTCCATTTCGACCTGACCGCGGTCGAGGCCAGGAGCTGGGGTCGGATAAAGCTCGAGGGGCGCTGAGAAACTGGAACGATTCCCTGCAGGCAAAGACAGCGGATAGGGGATTGCCAACGCCGGTTCTCATGGCTGAAGATCTCCATGCAAACCTTGAAGGCAGATCCTCCATCCAAAATCGGCGTGCTCCTCGCCCAGTTGGGCACGCCCTCAGCTCCAACAGCCGCGGCCCTGCGGCCCTACCTGAAGCAGTTTCTTTCCGACCGTCGCGTCATCGACCTCAATCCCCTGAAGTGGCTTCCGATTCTCCATCTTTTCGTTCTCACCCGGCGCCCTTCCCGCTCGGCGCGGCTCTATGGGAGGATATGGCGGCCCGAGGGCTCCCCGCTCATGGTCCATTCCCGCGCCCAGGAAAGTGGGTTGCAGCGGCGCCTCGGCAACTCCTACCGCGTCATTCTGGGAATGCGCTACGGCCAACCATCCATTGCCGAGGCAATGCGGACCCTGGCCAGGGAAAACATCGAGCGCATTCTCGTCTTTCCCATGTTCCCCCAGTTTTCCGCCAGCACTACCGGCTCGATCTACGACGCCGTTGTCCGCGCCGCCCTGGGACGCCGATGCCCTCTCTTCTTCGACCGCCGGCGCCTCATGCCCACCTTGCGCTTTGTACCTCCCTACTACGACCATCCGGCCTATATTGACGCGTTGAAGGTCGGTATCCAGGAAAACATCGCCCGGTTGGAGCGGTCTCCCGACTGCTTTCTGATCACCTTTCACGGCATACCCCAGCGCTACGTCGACGAAGGCGACCCCTACCGGCGGCACTGTGAGACCACTGCCCGTCTTCTTGCAGATGCCCTCGGGCTCAAACCCGAAGAATGGGTTACCGGTTTCCAGTCGCGCTTTGGCAGAGAGCAGTGGCTGCAGCCCTATACCGAAGACCTGCTTCTGACACTGGGGGGAAAGGGAATGCGCGCCCTGGTGGCTACCTGCCCCGGTTTTACCGCTGATTGCCTGGAGACTCTGGACGAGATCGGCAACGAAGGGGCCGACCAGTTTCACCGGGGCGGCGGCCGCCAATTCCACCTGACACCCTGCCTGAACAGCCACCCGGCCTGGCTGGATGCCATGGCCACCATCGCCGGCCGAGAAACCGCCGGATGGATTGACGATTGAGATCGTCGTCCAGGTGGGTGCCCGAGAAGGCCGCCCCGGTGCCCAGGGAGACTTGGGCGAAGCACCTTACAGCCGCCTGCCCAGCCAGTTCCGAAGGTCCCGCAAACACTCCTGGCTGATCTCGTGTCCCATCTCGTATTCCATGTAGGTGAGATCCAGGGGAAGGGAACCGAGCAACTTGTGCGACAACCTGCCCTGGTCGACCGGAATGACCTGGTCCAGGCGGCCGTGCGCTACCAGGACCTGCAGATGTTTCAGGGTTGAATGATCGGCGGGAAGCATCTCCTCCGTGCAGGCTCCGCTGATTGCAGCAACGCCCGTGCAGAGCTTGGGGTACTTCAGAACCACGGCCAGGCCGATGCTCGCTCCCTGGCTGAAACCCAGCAGAAATACCTTTCCGGGGTCCACGGGATAGTCAGCTTTCAAGCTGTCAACCAGCTCGGATACCTGTGCGCAGGATGTCCAGGCCTGCTCGAAATGCAGGACTATCCCACCTTCTCCCATGGTGATCGGAAACCAGGCATAGCCTCCCGTGTCCAGGCCGTGAGGCGCCCGGGCGCTGACCATCAGCAGGCCAGGATCGAGAAAGGGGCCCAATCCCATCAAGTCCCTCTCGTCGCTGCCGTAGCCGTGGAGCAAAACCAGCAGGGGAAATCCTCCGTCCGGGGCATCTCCTGCCGGCTTCCGGACAATGTGGTGCAGTGCTGTCATGGGGAAAAAATTTTCGCCTCCCTCCGGATCGACTGCATGAACGTCTTCAGCTATTCGACCGCTACTTCATAGCGCCCCGCATCGCGCACTTTCAGGGCTACGTAGTCTTCCTCGCTGCTGATTTCCTGTACGAATGAGTTGGGATGGATCTTTTCGTTTCGCCACACCGTTTCACCGTTGAGGCTCAAGGTTGGAAAAGGCAATCCCAGGCGGGGGACGCAAATTTGGGTTTCGCCGGCCTTGCTCAGCCGGATACCAAGGGTAAACCGGGCGGGTTCGGCCGTTCGTTGCCACTGCACCTCCACGTTTCCGCGCCGGGTAGAAATGCAGCCTGTGGCGCCGTCGAGCCCGGCTGGATGTGGCCGCACCTCGACGACTTCGTATCCGGGCTTTCCGGGAACCACGCCCAGAACCTTCGATCCAAGGAAGTACTCCGGTCCCGGGGCCAGACCGATTGCCCCGGTTTTTCCCTTTTCCTCCATTCGCAGGGTCCCGGTCAATCCATCCCGTCCCCATTGCTGTTGAATGTAGGAGATCGATCTGTTTCCCGCTCCAGCCTGCCATAGACCCCCGGCAACGAAAAAAGCCTGGGACATACAATCTACCCGGAGGACGTCCGCAGCCCTGATGCGGCGGACGATCCGCTGCTCCTGCGGCCCCGGCGCAAGACCGAAATAGAGCACGAGGGCGTTAGTCCACTGGCTGATCCCATCTTCTCCGGGACCGTCCACGAACAGACCCTGGTCTTCCGACCAGTACTGTTGCAGAGCCTTCCTCACCCGTCCGTACTCATGTCTGCAGGAGGCGGCCATATCAAGTCGCCCGAGGCCGTGGAACAGCCGGCTGCCGGCGGCCAATGCTCCTGCGTAAAGTGCGTTCACCGCCGTGGCTGCGCCCTCTCCATCAAGCTGCAGCAGGCCTCTCCCATCCCCGCGTTCTGCGAAGGCAGCGAGGATTTGGCGTACGCCCGGCAGCAGATCCGCGGTCCGTTCCACGTCGCCGGAATAGTGGAAATAGGTCTCCAGGAAAAGCAGGTAGGCAAGGGAATGCAGGGGATCTTGACGGGATACAGTTGCGCCTGCGAGGGTAGCTGCGGCAGTGTGACAGTCGCCGCTCAGGTAATAGTCGTTCAGTGCAAAAGCATAGGCTCCAACCCAATCGTAGGAACCCAGACCGAGCGACGGAGAGTAGATTTCCTGCCGGCAGATATCCAGAGTGCGCCGCCCGGCTTCCCAGTTTATTCCCCGGGCCCGGCCGGCGGAAAATGTCCCCCGGGATTGAACCGATACCTTGCGTTCCAGCATGGATACGCAATCCAGTTCCACCGCCTCGGGACAATTGCTCAGGCGCAGGACCATATAGCGGCAAGTGTGCGGGAAGATCCCGGTCCACTCCCGGTAGTCGTCAGTACAGACATAGCGTACGGAGGTCTCGATTCTTCCCCATGTCCGGGAAAATCCCAGGTCGATCCGGCTATCCGTTGTTCCGCGCAGACGCAGGCGGGGAAACCCGTGCACCAACCTGCCGAAATCCAGCAGCAGGTACACCGCCCGCTGCGGATTGCCCGTCTGCACCCGGGTCTGCCTCCTTCCCGGCGAAAGCAAGCCCTCCCGATGCACGCACTTGCAGGATTTCATTTTTCCGGGCTCGCGGACAAAGCGCAGAGGACCCTCCGCGCCTGTCTCGCCGAAGGTCCCTACCTCGCTTGGCCGGACCTCGATTTCATGAACCGGCCGCGGACCCCACTGCGCCTGAATCGAGAGTCCTTCCACGACAACTGCATCCTCCCAAATCTGGGCATCGATCCATTCGGCCAACTCTCCCCCGGGTTCAGCAGCCGCAAAGAAGACAGGTGAAATTGGAGCCTCCGGGTTGATCCGCCATGCCAGGGCTTCAACAACCTTCCAGGAAGGACCCGTGCTCACCTTCAAAATGCTGCCGTCTTCGCAGGTTATCTCGCCTTTCGCCGCAAACCAGGAAAGATTGTCGTGGGGATGGCCTCCGGCGAAGACCAGAAGGGTACTCCTGCCAGAATGCGGGGAAGGGCCGATTTCGAATTCCTGCCAGACCGGCACTTGGGTCAGTGCCCCTCCCAAACCTCTTATCACCTTTCGCCCATCGAGGAAGACCTCGTACGGTCCGCTGCCGGAGCATTGCAAAATTCCGCTGCGGAAGTTTGCGGGAGCCGCCAAATCGCACCTGGCGTAAATGAACCTCGATGATTGCGCGGCATGCCAGATCGGCTCGGCTCTCATGACATTTCACTTCCAGACATACTACCGCTTTATTAAGTTTGGGCTGGGTTTGATCGAGAACAGCCGAGAGGAGGCCCGATCAGTAGTAATTTCGCTCTGCAGCCATGACTCTCCTCGCCTACCGCCGCGCCGCCCTCACCTTTATTCTGCCTACCCTTCTCTATGCCGCCACCCTGGAGAATGGCTTCGTCCTGGATGATATTGCGGCCATCCGGGACAATCCGATCGTCCATCGCGGCAACCTGGTCGAAATCTTCACCAGCGATTACTGGGCCGGCTTCCACAACGACCGCTCAGGTCTGTACCGTCCGCTCACGGTACTCTCCTTTGCCCTGAACTACCTGCATTCGGGGACCTCCCCCGCTCTCTACCATTTGACCAATATCCTCCTCCACGCCGCCACGGCCTTGCTGCTCTATGTCTTCTGCGGCCTGGTCAGCCGCAGCCGGGACCTGGCCTTCCTGAGTGCCTTGCTCTTCGCCGCCCACCCTGTCCAGACCGAGTGCGTGGCCGGTCTGGTGGGAAGGGCTGACATCCTGGCCGCCCTTTTCAGCCTGGTGGCCCTGAGTCTGCACCTGCAGAGAAGCCGCTGGTATTACCTGGGGGCTGGATTCGCCATGATTGCCGCCCTCCTGAGCAAGGAGAGCGCAGTGGTCCTGCCAGCGCTTTTCCTGCTCACCGACCTGATTCAATATCGGGCTTTTTCGGAAAAATGCTATGGGAAGGTGTACCTGCTCTACGCCAGTCTGCTTCTGGCCTATCTCGCCTGGCGCCGGCATGTGCTCGGAGGCCTGACCATTGCCGTAATCGATCCCCTCGACAATCCTCTCATCACCCTGGCCTGGCCGCTGCGTCTGCTCAATGCCGGAGAGATCCTGTTCCGATACCTCGGCCAGCTGCTGCTGCCGATTTCCCTTTCGGCAGATTATTCCTTCGACGCATTGCACCTGACTCTTCAGCTATGGTCGGTGGATCTGGCCCTGGTTGCCGCCGGCCTGGGTATTGGTTCTCTGCTGCTCTTCCTTTCCTGGCGCCGTGCTCCCTCAGCCGCCTTTGGACTGTCCTGGATCATCGTAAGCCTGGCGCCGGTGGCCAACATCTTCCTGCCCATCGGCACGATCATGGCGGAACGCCTGCTCTACCTGCCCTCGATGGGTTTCGCCATGGCCATGGCTGCCGTCTTCGGAGCTCTGCGGAGGAGGCACTCGCGCGCTGTTCTCTGGCCGCCCATCTTTATTTTGCTCTCTGCCTACTGCTACCAATCCCATGCCCGCTGCGGAGACTGGCACGACAACTACGCCCTTTTCAGTCAGACGGTAGAGACACAGCCTCGCAGTGCCAGGGCGTGGAGCGGTCTCGCCAAAGCGGCACTGGAGCGCGGCGAGGATCAGCTTGCCCTGTCCTCGTGGAGCAAGGCCCTGGACATTCTTCCCGACTATCACGAGGTCTATAATGATCTCGCCGCTTTCCACATCGCCCGGGAAGAGTACTCGACCGCCCGGGAGAGCCTCTACAGATGTCTGAAAATCCGCGCCGATTATCCCATTGGCTGGTTCAACCTCGGTCTGACCTACTATCGCCTCGGTGAAGTGGAGATGGCCAGAGAGGCCCTGGAGAGGGCGATCATCCTGGATCCGCACTACGCCAAGGCCTATTACAACCTTGGGGTGATTGCCCTCGAAAAGGGCAGCCTGGATGAGGCTGCAGGCTATTTTCGCAAGACCCTGCTCCTGGCGCCGCAGCACCGGGGGGCTCGTCACAACCTCGATGCAATTGGAAGAGTGCAGCTTCGAAATGGGTCCGGCAAGCGGGAGCCGGGCCTCGAAGGCGAGGACGGTGGCAACTGACCGGGGTGCCGGGCGAGAGCAGTTGGCTGCCTTTGTACTTGCACGCGCAGGTTCTGCTGCAAGCCGGGTGGGCATGGAGGCGCCAAGGGCTGATTTGCCGAGGCAATGCGCCGGGGGGCCGCCGGCGGGAGGCCGCCGATGGGTCCGGGGGTAAGGAGGCTTTTAACAGGGGATCGGATCAGCGCAATCGAAGCCGCCTGGGGGACGTCGTTTCCACCGGATGTTGCTGCTGTGAAGAGAGCAACCTGGAGCCTTATCCGGGCAGCTTGAGGCCAATGAAGCGCGTCATGTTTCCACGGCGTACGAGGAGCAATACAGCCTCTTCGCCTTCCAGTTTGCCGATGGCCTCATAAAAATCCGATTCGGTCTTTACGGGGCGCCGGTTCACTTCCTGAATGAGGTCCATTGGCCGCAGTCCGCGGCGCGCCGCTTCGCCTCCGCGCAGAAGCTCGGTGATCACCACGCCGCTCATTTCCTCATATCCGAGCTGCCGGCTGAGTTCCGGCGTCAGAGTCTGCACCCTCATCCCCAGTTTCTCAGTGCCCCGAGGCTTCGAGGAGTGTGCGGCCAGGACCTCTTCGGTAAGCTGCTCCAGGACCACGATGACGGTCTTTTCTTCACCGTCCCGAAGCACTCCTAATTCCACCTGGGTCCCGGGTGGTGTAGCACCGATTCGACTCCTCAGGTCGGTGGTGTTCCTGATGGATTCGCCGTCCAGTTCCACCACCACATCGCCCCTCTCCACCCCGGCCTTGTCGGCTGCCCTACCCGGGGTCACCCCGGTAATCTGAACACCTTTTGCATTCTCCAGGCCCAGGGCTTCCGCGGTGACGGGGTCGATGTCATCGATGGTAACCCCCAGCAGACCGCGCTTTACCTCGCCGTGCTCGACCAGTTGCTCCAAGACGTTTCTGGCCAGGTTCACCGGAATGGCGAAACCAATACCCTGGTACCCGCCCGAGCGGCTGACGATGGCCGTATTGATGCCCACCAACTCCCCGTGAAGATTGACCAGGGCACCTCCGCTGTTTCCCGGGTTGATTGCCGCATCGGTCTGAATGAAGGAGCCGTACTCCCTGGCCGACGACCTGTCCCGCCCGAGAGCGCTGACGATCCCGGAAGTGATGGTGTGCTCCAGGCCAAAGGGGGTTCCAAGGGCGAGAACCCATTCGCCGACCTTCAACGAATCCGAGTCTCCCAGGGTGAGGTGCGGGAGGTTCTTTGAATCGATTTTCAGAACGGCGAGATCGCTCAGGGAATCGGTGCCGACGATCTCCGCCTCGAAATAGCGTTCGTCCGCCATGCCCACCTGGATCTTTTCCGCTCCCCGGATGGCGTGGTTGTTGGTAAGGATGTAGCTTTCGCTCAGGTAGCGCACAATGACCCCGGAACTCAGGCCTTCCTGGTACTGCCTGGACCTCGGGCCTCTTGGCACTCTGAAGTAGAAGTCACCGAATGGAGTGCCGCGGAAGGGATTGTCGATGGCCAGATCCACCGTCTTCTCGGTGATGATTGCTACCACTGCGGGCTTGACCTTGGCAGCCACGGCGGCAAAGGCTTCGCTGAATTGATGCGCTCCCCTCAGACTCTCCCGCGCGTTCTCATGTGCCCGGGCTTCGATCCCGTGCAGCCCTGCCAAGATCATGGTCAGGCAGAAGGTTATTCTTGTCATACATCTCCTTACTGGATTCTGATGCTGGAACTGATTGCGCGTTTGCGGCTCGAAGCAGCTTTCCTGAGTTAAAATAGACCAGGAGAGGGCAAAAGAGTTCCCGGTTCCCGGTTATACCTCAACCACTCCCTTGCCCATGATTTCTTCCCCGGGGTGGCGGGTCGCTCGGTGGCGTACCGTCAGCTCGCCTTCCTCCAGGTCGACGGAGATGGACGATCCGTCGGAAATGGATCCCGATATCAGGGCGCGGCCGATTCGCGTCTCCAGCTCCTGCTGCAAATAGCGCCTGAGCGGGCGTGCCCCGAATACGGGGTTGAACCCCTTCCGCGCTGCGAAGGACCTTGCCCGGGCACTCACGTCCAGATCGATCTGCCGGTTGCGCAGGCGCCCTCGCAGCTCCTCGACCAGAAGGTCCACAATGGCCTCGATCTCATCCATGGTCAGTGGTTTGAAGAAAACAATGTCGTCCACCCGGTTGAGGAATTCCGGCCTGAAGTGCCGGCGCAATTCCGCCATGACCGCGTCCTTCGCGCCGGCGCCAATCTCCCCGCTTGAGTTCACGCCTTCGGTCAGGTAGGTCGAGCCGATATTGGAAGTCATGATGATCACCGAGTTCTTGAAATCTACGGTGCGGCCCTGCGCATCCGTGAGACGGCCGTCGTCCAACAACTGAAGCAGGGCGTTGAAAACGTCGTGGTGGGCCTTTTCGATCTCATCGAAGAGGACGACGCAATATGGTTTCCGCCGCACCGCCTCTGTCAATTGGCCGCCTTCTTCGTAGCCTACGTAGCCGGGTGGCGCACCGATCAATCGCGAGACGGCGTGTCTTTCCATGTACTCGCTCATGTCTATGCGCACCATGTTCTCCTCGCTGTCGAAGAGAGTCTGCGCCAGGGATTTGGCCAGTTCGGTCTTGCCCACCCCGGTGGGGCCTAGGAAGATGAAGGAGCCGATGGGCTTTTGCGGATCCTTGATTCCGGACCGGGCCCGAATCACGGCGTCTGCCACCAGTTTTACGGCTTCCTCCTGGCCGATCACCCGCCGGTGCAGGATTTCGTCCAGGCGCAGAAGCTTCTCGCGCTCCCCTTCCACCAGACGCGCCACCGGGACCCCGCTCCAGCGCGAGACGATTTCGGCAACCTCTTCTTCGGCGACCTCCTCGCGCAGGAGGCGCTTGTCGGCCTGGTTCATGTTCAGCAGTTTTTCCTCTTCCTGCAGTTGTCTCTCCAACTCCGGCATCCGGCCGTGCTTGAGCTCGGCGGCCAGGTCCAGGTCGTACTGGCGCTCGGCAGCCTCGGTCTGGCGCCTGACCTGCTCGATCTTCTCCCGAATGGCGCGCACCTTGCCGATGGCCGCTTTTTCAGACTCCCATTGTGCCTGCATGGCACCGGCCTGGGTCTTTAAATCGGCCAGCTCCCTGGTCAGGTCTGAGAGCCGTTCCTCACTGGCTTTGTCCTTTTCCTTTTTCAGGGCGGCAACCTCGATTTCCAACTGCATAACCCGCCGGGTCACCTCGTCCAATTCGGCGGGCATGGAGTCGATTTCAGTGCGCACCATGGCACAGGCTTCATCCACGAGGTCTATGGCCTTGTCCGGAAGAAAGCGGTCGGCGATGTAGCGATTGGAAAGAAGGGCTGCGCTGACCAGGGCGTTGTCCTGGATGCGCACCCCGTGATGCACCTCGAAACGTTCCTTGAGTCCTCGCAGAATGGAGATGCTGTCTTCGACTGAGGGAGCGTCGACCAGCACTGGCTGAAACCGGCGTTCCAGGGCCGCGTCCTTCTCGATGTGCCGGCGGTGTTCATCGAGGGTCGTGGCCCCGATGCAGTGGAGCTCGCCGCGCGCCAGCATGGGCTTGAGCATATTGCCGGCGTCGTTGGAGCCTTCGCTGCGCCCGGCTCCAACGATGTTGTGGACCTCATCGATAAACAGGATGATTTGTCCATCGCTTGCCTTGATTTCCTGGAGCACGGCCTTGAGGCGTTCTTCGAATTCGCCGCGGTACTTGGCGCCGGCCATCAGTGCCCCCAGGTCCAGGGAGAAAATGGACCTTCCCTTCAGCCATTCGGGAACGTCCCCGCGAACGATGCGCCGGGCCAGCCCTTCAACTATGGCGGTCTTGCCAACCCCGGGCTCGCCGATAAGGACCGGATTGTTCTTGGTTTTTCGCGACAAGATACGAATGACCCGGCGTATCTCCGCGTCGCGCCCGATGACCGGATCCAGCTTCTCCTCCCTGGCCTGTACGACCAGATCCACTCCATACTTCTCCAGAGCCTCGTAGGAGGCCTCGGGGGTCGCACTGGTGACCCGCTGGCTGCCGCGAACCCCGGCGAGGGTGGCGAGAAATCCTTCACGGGTGATGCCGAATCGCCGGCACAATCGACCGGCCTCGCTGGACTCCATCTCGTCGATTAAAGCGAGGGCGAGATGCTCTGTCGAGATATACTCGTCTTTGAGCTTGCGGGCTTCGTCCTCTGCCTTGAGGAAAATTTCCTGGAGCCTCCGGGTGACGTAGGTCTCCGCGCCGCTTCCCGATACCCGGGGCCGATTTTCGAGTGCCTTTTCAACCTCTCTGGCAAAATCTGCCGCCCTCACGCCCATGCGGTCGAGCACCCGCGGCAGGATTCCATCGGCCTGTTCCAGCAGCACCAGCAGGAGATGCTCTCCATCGACCTCGCCATGGCCAAGGCGCAAGGCCCTGGCCTGGGATGACTGGAGGGCCTCCTGGGCCTTCTGTGTCAGTTTGTCCATTCCCATGGCATACCTCTTCTTTCCGGGACCTTCGGAGGCTGCTCGAAAGAGACCGCCAGGAGAAAGGTCCAGTGCCGCGCTGCCGTACTTCGGTTATCCGGTCTGACTGGACTGATAATCACCGGTTCGACACTTCAATCTGCAAATTTCGTACCATTCGCATTTCCATATAATGATGAATATTTGACAGTCGAGTGCTCCAGCAGGGGCCCATAAATGCCATTATGGCATGATTGTCTGGCAGAGGGGAACTGATTCAGCCCTGGGACGGGCAGAATTTCTTAAACCATGTCCAGCCTGAATAGCTGGAGAGAAATGGCGGTGCCCTTGGAGATTCCCGCGAGGAGGCCGCCCCTGGTGACCAGGGCAAGATCGAAGAGATTGGCGCGCAGACGGGAAAACTTGAATGGACCGAAGGCAAAGCCGATGGCCGCGCTATGGCCCCGCCCTCCCAATGACAGTCCTGCACGCGTTGGGAACCAGGGCACCAGACGATACTCGGCGCCACCCGAGATCCGGGGGGTGGTAGAAAAGCCGAACCCCCTGCTGAAGGCTTGATCCCAGTTTCCCACCGCGGTCAATCGAGGCGAAAGCTCGTAGGACCCTCCCACCCGGAGCAGGGCCGGCATCGAGCGGGAAAAGCTCCTGTCGCCGATTTTCTGCAGAAAGTCGATGTCTCCGTCTCCATCCACATCGTCGTTTTCCAGGATTTCCTCAATATGGTCCACATCCAGGACGCGCGTCACGCGGAGGTCCGCAGCTTCGGCATAGAGCGAATCCTGGCTCGCATCCCGGCTCCATGAAAAGACGTCCAGCAGGTTGAGCAATCCCACGCTGAAAACTAGCTTCCGGTCCCTGGTCACCCCGGCCACCCCCAGGTCCAGCCCAATTCCGGTTCCGCCGAGGTCGGGCAAGCCGAGGCTGAAGGCTGGTTGGCCGTTGCCGGAGTCCCCCGGGGCGGCCAGGTCTATGGCGAATCCGGTTTTACCCGCATTCCGCGTAATCAGGTAGGCATCCAGTTCGGCTCCCTGGATGCGGGAAACGAAGCTGCCGCTCGAACGCATTATCTCGCCATACACCCCGGTGGTGACCTTGATTGTTCCCCCCACGCTGAACTCGCTCAGATATGGGTCGAGCCGGCCCGGCATCCAGGACTTGGCGCAAGCCCAGTTCAAGCTGGCCACCATCCAACGAGAGCCCTCCCACTCGGCGATATCGTAATCTCCGTCTTTTCCCTGGGCCAGGCGTTGCTGCTCGAACTCGTTGCCGAATAGAAGAAGTTCGAACATATCCTTGGGGATTTCGCCTTCCAGCCCTGAGGTAAAGCCGATGCTCACGGCGGAGCTGATGCCACGGGGCATTTGAAAGGCAACGCCACCATTGACCGGGACGAGAAGGGAAAGGTTGGGGTCGATGTCCAGGTTGAGTTTCAACCCTTCCCCGGGGACATCGTTCAAAAGGTCCTTCTTGTCCTTATCGGTAAGGAAATGGTCGGACCTGGTGAAATTGTCATTGTAGGTCTTTACGGAAAAGCTGTTGTTTTCGACGATGAACGAGGTCCCGGCACCCAGAAAGTACCAGGAGAAGCCGGGGCTTCCCTTCAGGGCCAGGTTGGCCGGGTTCCAGAAGACGGCTGCGGGTCCCCGCGCCAGGGCCGTGTAGGACTGCGCCAAGCCCATGGCGCGCGGGTCGGTATCGCCCAATCCGTGGGTTTCCAGCGAAAATCCGCCAATGAGGACCGCTGCCAATAGAGTGATTCTGCACATAGGTTCGCTTCCCTCTGCTTACTCGACCAGACTCTCGTTCAGCTCCACCGTAATTTGAGTGGCGGCCTGTACCGCGACAAAATCCGAGGCCCGGAGCTCCACATCTCCCCGAGTAGCATCGATCTCGACGAGGACCCCGGTAAATACTCCCCCTTCCTGGGTGAAAACCCGCAACTCTTCCCTGGAGATGGAAATAGATTGTTCGTTGACCACGCTGCGGACTACGCGACCGTCGGAACCGACCGCTGCGGGAGGCACCTCGAGTGCGGAGTCTCCCTGCCGCGGAATGGTGAGCTGCGGGTTGGTGTAGACATCGCCTTTGCGGGAAGATGCGTGCAGTCGAATCCGCACTCCAAGAGGAGTATGGTTTTCAATGGTAATGAAAACCAGGGCGCTGACCAGGTGGGAGTCTATGCGTTCGCGCTCGTCTTTCAATTCGCGGTGAATGGGTTCCGGCTGAATCCGGGTTCCGGCTTTGACCCTGAAGCGGGCATCCGATTTGAGGACAACGCTGTCGAGCTGGACCCAATGGTGGGGCTCGATTACTTCGGGGGACACTCCGTCTCCCACGAAGACCGAGGGTCTCACCTTGATCCTGGCTGGGAGCAGATTGAGAAACTCGGTGAGGGAGCGGGAATCAGGGACAACGATCATGTCTTTCGGATGATCCGGATCGCCCCGGCCGAAGGTCCCGGCGATGGTGAGCCGGCCTTCCGTCCCGGATTTATTGATTCCGAGGATATCCAGTTCCATTTCGCTTCTGAATCCGATCCCCGATTTGATATACATCGCCGCCGTAGATCTGTCCAATTCGATATTGTCGAGCCCGCGCGGGAAATCGACTTCGGTGCTGTCCTCGTTCAACCGCAGGGGAAGCCGGTTCAGCCTGCCTTCGACCCGACTGAAAACCAGGGAGTCGGTCGCCGCGGTCACCCGGACCTCTCCGCTGGAACTCAAGCTGACGGGGGAGTTGGTTGGAAAGGTCCTCCCTGCGAAGGACAAGCGCAGACTGAGCGGATCTGCCGGCTCAAGCAAATAGTCGGCCAGGTCGAATGACACCTCGCGGTCCTGGCCGGGCTCCAACCTGTCGATGGAAAGATGGCAGGCGGTCCCGTCAGGTTTCGTCAGGTCGTCGAGCCTGATTTGAAATTCCATGGACAACGGAAGGTCGTTTCGCACCTGAAGGGCCAACTCGCCTTCCCTGATGGTTGCCTTGGTGACCTCGATGCGGTCGTCCTGAAAATCGAGAACTCCACGGTCCGAGAACTCCAGAGGAGGAATGACGGCGGTGGCCTCGGTCGCGATCAGATCGCTCAGAGATCCACTGATGTCCAGGGTGGGATTATCTCCGGCTCCGGAGTCTTCCCCATCCTCGACAATTCCGCTCAAGGCGAAAAGGAGATCGCCGGAAATACTTTTTCCATCCAGCACGAAGGTCACCACGGCCTGGCCGCCGGGGTCCAGTCTGCCGATGTCGAAACCGTCGATTGCAGCGTTGCCGCGCCCGGGTTCCAGCAAGGCGATGCTCAGGCTCGACAAGGTCGATGGCAGCCCGTTGTCAAGGGAAAGGGTCAGGACCCCTTCCTTGATTGCCAGGGATTGAAAACCGGCGAGGGCCGCTTCGAGCCTTTTTTCGAAAGCCTGGCCGGAGGGGACCTTTCGACCCGAGAGCAAGTCGGCGCCGATGCTGAGGGAAGGAAGGGATTGTCCTGGAAGTTTGATGTCGCCGATCGGGATCGCGAAGCTGTTGGGGACAGGGGCGAGGCTCAGGCGATCACCCACCTCCCGGCGATCCTTCTCTCCGAACTCGGTGACGAAGCTCAGCTCTATGCCGCCGTCTTCGGTTGCGCCCAGGAAATCGGAGCGTTCGTCGACAATGTCCTGAAGGGTGGTGGTATCGTTGGCCACCGGGATGCTGATGGTAAGGTTCGTGCTGGGCACCTGGGGCTTGCCTACCGTACATCCCCACATTGCCAGGAGGATAAGCAGGATGGGAACGGCGACATTACTCGAGGTGCCATTCCGGGTCTTTCCCCACCCGGAACCCCGAGTCGTCAGCATGGTGCGACCCTCATCTGTGGACCGCGGGAGGATTTCCCGCAATGGAATTACTGATCTGCCCTCGGAATTCGCTATGCTGCCCGCCGCGAAGGAGCCCGATTACCCGCATGCGGACCAATCATCCAGGCTCGCGCTAGTGTCCCGTCGCAGAAATATGTCGCCATTTTTCCGCCGATCCATCCAGGCTCACGGCGTTGCCTTCACTCGCTGTACACCACTGGTACGACTCGCTCAGGCGCCTTGTGAGCCTGGCGCCTCGGCGGCCCAATTTCGTCCAACCTATCTCTGCGACGGGACACTAGCCGGTGCCCGCTTTTCTCCTCAGGACATCGACCTTGTCGGTCTTTTCCCAGGTAAAATTGGCCAATTTGCGCCCGAAGTGCCCATAGTTCGCTGTATCTTTGTAGATTGGGCGGAGCAATTTCAATGTCTTGATAATTCCCTTGGGGGTCAGATTGAATACATCGTCGATCAGGGCGGCGAGATCTTCGTCTCCCAGTGTTCCCGTGCCCTGGGTGTCTACAAGCACCGACACCGGCTGAGCCACGCCGATGGCATATGCCAGTTGCACCTGGCAGCGAGAAGCAAGGCGGGCGGCGACGATGTTCTTGGCGATGTAGCGCGCCATGTAGTGCGCGCTGCGGTCAACTTTGCTGGGGTCTTTGCCAGAGAATGCCCCGCCGCCGTGGGGGCACATGCCGCCATAGGTGTCGACGATGATTTTGCGCCCGGTCAGCCCACAGTCCCCCTGGGGGCCGCCCACGACAAAACGGCCGGTGGGGTTCACATGGAAAATGGTGTCCTGGTCCAGGTACCTGGCAGGAATGACCTTGTTTATGACCTGGCGGATCATGTCGCCGGCGATCTTCCTGTGCCCCGTTCCGGGATCGTGCTGGGTGGAGATCACGACCGTATCCACGCGCCGGGGCTTGCCGTCGACATATTCGACGGTCACCTGGGACTTTGCATCAGGTCGCAGGTAGGGCAGCTTCTTCTGTTTGCGCAATCTCGCCAGATGCTCCAGAAGCCGGTGCGCCAGCATGATTGGCAGGGGCATCAACTGCGGAGTCTCGCGGCAGGCGTAGCCAAACATCATACCCTGGTCGCCGGCTCCCTGCTCGCTGTGGAGGCCGGCAGCCTCGTCGACCCCCTGGGAAATATCGGGTGATTGTCTGTCCAGTGCCACCAGGATGCCGCAGGAGCGATAGTCGAAGCCGTATTCCGGGTCGGTGTAGCCGATCTTCTTGATGGTTTCGCGGACCAGGCCTTGAATGTTCACCTGGGCCCGGGTCGTGATTTCTCCGGCGACCATTACCTGCCCGGTGGTGACGAGGGTCTCACAGGCTACCCTTGAAGAAGGGTCCTGATCCAGCATGGCGTCCAGGATGGCGTCTGAAATCTGGTCGGCGACTTTGTCCGGGTGTCCTTCGGATACGGATTCGGAGGTGAAAAGAAATCTGGGCATATCTGCTCCTTGCTGCGCGATTGTTGGGACTGGCGGGTATGAGGTCCGAAAAGCTGGCTTGCCTGGAAAAGGGTCAGTGGGGGAACCGGTGGTGTTATCGACTTGGTCGGATCTATCGGGATTCTTTCCAGCTTTGCCATGAAGGCGGAATGTCCAGATGTGCCTGCACGGCGTCTTTCAGGAATTCACGCACCTTCGATCCGGTTCCCAGATCCAGGCAGTGATTGGCTATTTTGCGGGCTTCGGCCAGGTTCACCGCACGAACGACTTCCTTGACCTCCGGGATCATTCCCGGGCTGATGCTCAGTGATTCAATACCCATGCCCAGGAGAAGAATTGTAGCCAATGGATCGCCGGCCATTTCGCCGCATATACTCACCGGAATATGGTGCCTTTTACCAGTGTCCGCCACTATTTTCATCAATTTCAAGACTGCCGGATGATAGGGGTCGTAGAGGTTGGCCACCCGCGCCGTGCCGCGGTCGACCGCAAGTGTGTACTGGGTCAGGTCGTTGGTCCCCAGGCTGAAGAAATCAGTCTCGGGGGCAAACTGCTCCGCCATGAGCGCAACCGAAGGGACCTCCACCATGACCCCTACCTTGCATTCCTCCTGGAATGAGCTGGTCTCGGCGCGAAGCTCGTACTTTGCCTCTTCGAGGATGGCCCGGGCGCGACGCAATTCATTGATGCTCGAGACCATGGGAAGGAGAATCTGCACTTCACCCCTGGTGCCCGCTCTCAGGAGCGCGCGCAGTTGCGTTTTGAACAGGTCCGGTGTATCCAGGCAGATCCGGATGCCCCGCCATCCGAGGAACGGGTTGGACTCGGGGGCCGTATTCAGGATGTGGGCAAGTTTGTCCCCTCCCAGATCTATGGTCCGAATCACCACGGGGTGAGGAGCCGCCGCTTCGACAATATGAGCGTAGCAATCCAGCTGCTCAGTTTCGCTTGGCAAGCGGTAGCCCATGTAGAGGAATTCCGTCCGGTACATCCCCACACCGCGGGCGCCATTGTCGATGGCAAGCTGCAGCTCATTCGGCACATCGACATTGGCCATCAATACGATGTCCTGGTGGTCCAGGGTCACGGCAGGCAATTCCCGGCGCGCACTCAGGTCGCGCTCGCGCCGCAACTGACGCCGCCGCTGGGTGCGGTAGAAACGCAGAACTTCCTGACCGGGACGTACGTGGACGACGCCCTCATTGCCGTCCACGATGACGAGGTCGCCGGATTTTATTTCCCTGGAACCATTTCCCGCGCCGACGATTGTGGGCAGCCCCATGGAGCGGGCGATAATGCTGGTGTGAGACGTGGCTCCACCGGCATCGGTGACGATTCCCTTGACCGGTCTCCGTCCCAACTGCACCACTTCAGAAGGCAGGAGGTCGTGCAGTACGACCACCGTATTTGCCCGCAAGGCATGCAAGGCCTTGAGTTCACCGCCGGCCATGCGGACCAGCACCTGGTGCTCGATGTCCACGACATCGCTCAACCGGGCTCGCAGGTATTCATTCTCAATGTCTTCGAATACTCTCTTCATTTGCCCCAGGGTCACCGAGAAGGCCTGCTCGGCGGAGAAATGCCTTTCGCGAATCAATTTCAAGGTCTGGTCCTTCACCTCCACGTCTTCGAGCATTGCCCGCTGGGCTTCGAAAATCTGGGCCATGTCCGAGCCCTGCTCCACCTCGACCAGATGCTGGATGCGGCGTATTTCTTCGCCGGCCTGGTGCAAACTGTTGAGAAAACGCTCGACTTCCGCCTCGACCCGGCCTGCGGGAATCCTCCGCGTGGAAATGCGGGGCGTCTCTTTGCGGTAGATGAATGCTCTGCCAATTGCAATCCCTGGCGAGGCAGGAATTCCCCTGAGTCTTTTGTATCCTGTGGATTGCATCAAGCCTGTTCCTCGAAGTTGCTTTGCAGGAGCTTGGCCAGGACCTCCACCGCTTCTTCCGCGTCCCTGCCCTCGGCTTCGATGGTGATTTCCGATCCCTGTTCGGCGGCAAGGGTCATGACGCCCATGACGCTTTTC
Source organism: Candidatus Latescibacterota bacterium (assembly GCA_965208105.1). GTDB lineage: Bacteria > Latescibacterota > UBA2968 > UBA8231 > UBA8231. The sequence continues at coordinate 2,365,251 of OZ242318.1, read as the reverse complement.
CCGTTCACGCGCGCGACTCCTTCCCGGGATAGAAAGGTCTCCGCCTTGAATCTGGAGGCTTGCTGAACAACCAGGGCCGCCGGCCGGGCGTGAAGTCCCAGGGGATTATTGATCGTAACTTTTTTGGCGAACATTTACACGTCCCGGCAACCTGTTTTCACCTCTCCGGCTCCGGTGGGACGGTCCCTGCCCACCCCAATCCGCCATCCCCCGGGGTCCGGCGCCGCTGGCGCAGGGTTCCCTTCATTCTTTCGTATGGACGGCCGCACTCAATTCGCGCAAGCGCCCGGGGTCCTCCTCTATGACGGTTCCGGTTACCACGAAGCCCGCTCCGGCGTCGACCTTGGAGCGGGCGCTCTCTGCATCCCGAATCCCTCCCCCGACAATGACCGGGAGAGAAATGTAGTCCACCACCGCTCGCACCATCTCGTCAGGCACAGGTTCCAAGGCCCCACTACCCGCTTCCAGGTAGATCAGCTTCATGCCGATGTATTCTGCCGCGAGAGCGTGGGCCATGGCAATGTCACATTTATTGCGCGGTATGGGGCGGGTGTTGCTCATGAACTCCACCGAGGTAAAGGTGCCCGACTCAATGAGCATATAGCCTGTCGATATGATTTCCACTCCATATTCCTTGAGCAGCGGAGCTCCTTTGACCTGCTGGCCAATCAGCAGCTCGGGGTTGCGGCCGCTGATCACGGAAAGAAAGAGAATCGCAGCGGAACCAGGTACTACCTGTCCGGCGCCTCCTGGAAAGCTGATTGCCGGAATGTCTACTGCGTCTCTGATGCGCTCGAAAACCGCGGTGTAATCGTTCATCATCAGACTGGTTCCCACCAGAATCGCGTCGGCGCCCGCTTCTGCGCAGAGCGTTGCCCGGCGTTCCAGTTCTTCCGGCATCAGGCGGTCGGGGTCGAGCAGCGGCAAAAAACCTGCCCCCCGTTTTTCCCTTACTTCCAGAAGGTAATCCAGTATTGTAGCCAAGTTCCCTCCCTTACTCAGCCAGCAGTTCCTTGACGATGCCGGGCACGGCCGCAAGGGCCTGATCCAATTTTTCCGCGTCTTTGCCGCCGGCCTGGGCCAGATGGGGTTTGCCGCCTCCGGACCCGCCAACCAGCCGGGCAACGCGCTTGACGATGTCGCCGGCCTTCAGGCCCCTGGTTTCGATAAGGTCCGGGGTGACGACCGCGATGAGGGATACCTTGCCATTCAGCACGGTGCCGACCACCCCGAGCCCCGAGCCCAGGTGCTCGCGCAGGTTGTCGGCCAAAGTCCTCAAGGCCCCTGCCTCCTCGACTTCAACCCTGGCAGCGAGCACCCTGACCTTCTCCATTTCCCGAGCTTGTGCGGCCAGTTCGATTCCGAGCTGGCGGGCGTCCTGCCGCTGCAGAGCTTCCAGCCTGCTCTCCAGCTCCCGGTTGCGATGCAACAGTCCTTCGAGCTTTTGGGGAAGTTCCGCGGCCCGAACGTTCAGCAGATTGCTCATCTGCAGGATCAGTCCGTGGTGGGAGCGCATGATTTGCTCGGTTTCCTGGCCCGTGAAGGCTTCGACCCGGCGGATACCTGCCGCGATGCCCCCTTCGGCGGACATGTGAAAAAGGCCGATTTCGCTAGTTGAATCCACGTGGGTTCCACCGCAAAGTTCGAGGCTGAAGTCCCCGATACGCACCACCCGCACCCGGTCTTCGTATTTCTCTCCGAACAGAGCCTGCGCCCCCATCTCCCTGGCTTTTTCAAGATTCTCCTCGAAGGTGGAGACCTCCAGGCCGGCGCGGACCCTGTCGTTTACCATGGATTCGATCTCGCGCAGGTGTTCCGGCTCGAGGGAAGCAAAATGGGAGAAGTCAAAGCGCAGACGCTCGGAGGCTACCAGCGAACCCATCTGGGCAACGTGGTCTCCCAGGACCCGGCGCAGAGCTTCGTGCAGAAGGTGGGTGGCAGTATGGTTGCGTGCCGTGGCTTTGCGGACCTCCGGGTCCACCTGAGCCTGCACCATTCCCTCTACTGCCCGGCTCTCTCCTTCCTGCAGCCTGCCTATGTGCATGTGGCCGCCGCGGGCCTTCAGGGTATTTTCTACCTGGATGGCGAAGTCGCAGCCCTTGACCAGGCCCTTATCGCCGACCTGGCCGCCGGATTCGGCGAAGAAGGGCGTTTGGTCCAGGAAGAACAGGATGTTCCCTTTTTCGTCCTCTTCGGCATGCAGCACTTTGGAATCGGCCGCCAATTCCCCGTAGCCGATGAAGCGCGAATGCGCCCCTTCCAGCATGCTCCCCATTTCCCCGGTTCCCGCTACCTGGGCTTTGGCCGCCTGCCTCGCCCGTTGCCGCTGTTTCTCCAATTCGCGATCGAACCCTTCCGTATATATCTCGAGCCCGCGCTCGCGTGCCAACAGTTGGGTAAGGTCGAGAGGGAAGCCGTAGGTGTCGTAGAGTTGAAACGCATCAGTACCCGAAATTTCACCTTTCTGGCTGTATCGGTCGAAGATTTCCAGGCCGCGGTCCAGGGTCTTGCCGAAGCTCTCCTCTTCGGAGCGGAGGACCAGGGAGATATGGGCGCATTTATCGGCTACTTCAGGGAATACATTGCGATATACATCCGCCACCGTGGGTGCCAACAGGTGGATAAAGGGCTCCTGCTGGTCCAGCTGACGGCCGTAGCGTGCCGCCCGGCGCAGCAGGCGCCGCAAAACGTAGCCCGCGCCTTCGTTTGATGGGAGGGCACCATCGGCGATGGCAAAGCACAAGGCACGAGCATGGTCGGCAACTACCTGCATGGGTACGACGTATTCGCCGCTGCAATCCTTGGCGGTCAACTCAGCGATGCGGGCGATCAGGGGCTGAAAGAGGTCTGTATCGTAATTGCTGTGCACCCCTTGAAGAATACTGCACATTCGCTCCAGTCCCATCCCCGTATCCACATGAACCGAAGGAAGAGGGTGAAGTTTGCCGGTCTCGTCCCGATTGTACTGAATGAATACCAGATTCCAAATCTCCACGTAGTCCTTTTCGCCACGAACGAAGTCCGCTCTGGACTGCCTGGAAAGATCGGCTCCGAGGTAGTAGTGCAACTCCGAGGAGGGCCCGCACGGACCGGTGGAGCCCATCTCCCAGAATACCTCCGCACCAGGAAGTCGCACCACCCGCTCGAGGGGCTGGTCGGTGCATTCGGTCCAGAGTGATTCCGCCTCTACATCCGCTTCGAGGCCCGCGGCCTCGTCGCCTTCAAAGACAGTGCTCCAGAGACGTTCCTTTTCCAGGCCCAGGTGTTCGGTTGCCAGTTCCCAGGCCCATTCAATGGCTTCCTTTTTGAAGTAATCTCCAAAGGACCAGTTGCCCAGCATTTCAAAAAAGGTATGGTGCCAGGGGCTACTGCCAACCTCTTCGAGATCGTTGTGCTTGCCGGAGCTGCGGATGCATTTTTGCGTGTCCACCGCCCGCGTATAGCTGCGCCTGCCAGTGCCCAGGAATACGTCCTTGAACTGGTTCATGCCCGCGTTGGTGAAGTGGAGGGTGGGATCATTTCCGGGAACCACGGGAGCACTGGGGACCCGATGGTGTCCGCGCTCCTCGAAAAACCGCAGGAATGTCTCCCTAATCTCCCTTGAGATCATTGCGCTCTATCTCTTCCCAGACCTGGTCAATTGCCTTGATTGCGGTTTCGCCTTCATATCCACGCCTGCCCAGGAGTCCGAACATGCGGCGCCTGGCTTTTACCTTGTCGAGTCCTCGATACCGCCTCGCCGCCCGGCGAAGAAGGTTGACGGCGGCAGCCTCGGAATCGAGACAATCTTTGAATTCTTCCAGAACAGCCGCAATTATTTCGGGATCTACCCCCTTGCGCTGCAAATCACGAGCAAATCTTCTCCGACCCGCGGCCGTGCCCTGCAGGCGCGATTCCACCCAGCGGCGTGCGAATATCCGGTCATCCAGCAAATTGAGGCGCCGGAGGTCAGCGATGGTCTCGTCGATAACCTCTGGTGAAAACCTGTTTTTTCGCAGCCGTTCCCGCATTTCCTGGAGGGACCGATCCCTGGCACCCAGGAAGGTAAGGCCGATTTTCCGGGCCTTGCGGACTTCATCCTCTCGTGCCATGGCCGCTGTCCTCGGCAGGAGGAATCAACCCCAGTTCCCGCCGCAGCTTCTGCTCCAATTCCCCGGAAAGGTCAGCGTGATCGGACAGGTACTTCTTGACGTTGTCGCGTCCCTGCCCCATTCGATTCCCCCGATAGGAAAACCAGGCCCCGTTTTTTTCCACGAGCCCCTTTTCTACGCCCATGTCGAGCAAATCTCCCTCCCAGGAAACACCGATCTCAGGCCCATGAAAAATTACATCGAATTCCGCCTCTCTAAAAGGAGGGGCCATTTTGTTCTTGACGACCTTGACACGGGTCCGGCTGCCGATGTCGTTCTCTCCCTCCTTAATGCGCGCGACGCGGCGGACATCCAGCCGCACGGAAGAATAGAAGGGAAGGGCGCGGCCTCCCGTCGTGGTTTCCGGGTTGCCGAATAGAACCCCGATTTTCATGCGCAACTGGTTGAGAAAGACAAGGCATGTCCGGGAGCGGTTGATAGAGCCGGCGAGCTTGCGCAGGGCTTGCGACATCAGACGCGCATGCAGGCCCATGTGGGAGTCTCCCATTTCGCCTTCCAGCTCCGCCTGTGGCACGAGGGCGGCCACCGAATCCACCACAATGACGTCAAAGGCTCCGCTGCGCACCAAGGTATCGACAATTTCCAGGGCCTGTTCGCCGCTGTCGGGCTGAGAGATGATCAGGTTGTCTACATCAACTCCAATGCGCTGGGCAAAGGCCAGATCGAGGGCGTGTTCGGCGTCGATGAATGCCGCCGTTCCCCCTGTTTTCTGGGCTTCCCTGATCGAGTGCAGGGAAAGCATGGTCTTTCCGGCGCCCTCGGGACCGTAGATTTCCACGATCCGTCCCTTGGGCAATCCACCTATCCCCAGCGCGGCATCCAGAGCCAGGGACCCGGTGGAAATGGTTTCAATTTCCACGATGCCGCCCTTTTCACCCAGGCGCATGATGGAACCCTGGCCGTGTTGCTTTTCTATCTGCGCTATGGCCAGTTCAAGGGCCTTGACCTTGGATCTTTCGTTGTCAGGCATGTTCGATTTGGCCATGATCTTCCTTCGAGTGAAAGATTGATGGCAAACAATGCGGGCAGCAATTTCCGGCTCGGACTACATTCCGCCTTCCAGTTGGAGCCATATCCTGATTATGGCATTTCCATACAGGCCGGCCATTACGTCGTCTGCGACGATTCCCCAACCTCCTGGCAGTCGCTCGAGCCGCCGGATTGGCACCGGCTTGAGGATATCGAGGAGTCTGAAAAGCAAAAACCCGACCACGGCGGTCCAGAAACCATGAGGAAGGAAGGCCACCGTCACCAAAAAGCCCATCCCCTCATCGATCACGACCCGCCGCGGGTCCTTCCCCCAGGTCCGTTCCAGCTCGCCTGCGGTATATACGGCAACAAAAAAAACGGCCGTGAGAACAACAAACCATTCCACGGCCTCCAGAGACGGAAATAGATAATAATAAACAACCGCCGTCAGCGCACTACCGGCAGTACCTGGAGCAACTGGAGCATATCCCGAGAAAAAAAGGGTGGCGGCGATTTTTTTTACGGCGGGAAATATTTCCTTACAGCCTCCATTTCACCTTGCTCACAAACAAGGGGTGAACCGGGAATGAACCTCTTTGTCGGCTAATCCGGACCACCTCCATCCCCTGTGAAACTCATCTCAGGAAGAATTGTCTTTTCCGCAAATAGTTGAATCCCGACAGCAGGGTGAGCAACAGTACCCCCGTCATCAGAGCGTTGGCCAAAACCTGAAACTGTCCTCCGTCCAAAAGCATGGCGCCATTCTGGTTGAATCGATTCAGGAACTCCTGTAAGCTCATGATGAAGAGGATGAATACCACGGTAAACAGTTGTACAGTCGTTTTCCACTTTGCAAGCCGCGATGTCATCATCTGCCGGCCGTGGTAAAGGTCATAGAGCCGCAGGCAGGTAATCAGAACATCGCGGCAGACAATGGGAACCACCAGCCAGAAATTGACCATGCGGCCGAAAACAAGGGCAATCAACGCCGAGGTTACAAGGATTTTATCAGCCAGCGGATCGAGGAAGCGTCCCAGGGCTGTTACCTGGTTTGCAGAACGCGCGAGTCTGCCATCGTAAAAATCCGTCAGGGACGCTGCTCCAAAAACAGCAAAGGCCATGCTCTTGTAATACCAGGTTTCTGCAAAGAGCATGGTCAAAAAGAGAGGAGTCAGGCAGATTCGCAAAACCGTCAGAGTGTTGGGCAAATTGATAATCTTCCGGCTATCCATAGGCGTCGCCCGATCGTTTAGAAGGCATGCCGCCCCTCCAATGCATGCGCCAAGGTTATTCTGTCGGCCAGGTCGAGATCAGAGCCAACCGGCAAGCCTCGCGCGAGGCGAGTCACCCTGGTAGATGTTCCTATCTGCTGAAGAAGGTATTCAGCGGTCGCCTCGCCTTCGGCGCTGGGATTGAGGCCTATTATGACTTCCTCCACCCTTTCTCCTTTGATCCGCTCCACCAATTCGCCTATGCGCAAATCGTCGGGCCGGATTCCGTCGAGCGGGGACAATGCCCCGCCGAGAACGTGGTAAATCCCGCGGTACAACTGGTTGTGCTCGAGAGTAAGCACGTCGCTGGCATCTTCAACCACGCAGATGGTGGTCTGGTCACGGCGTGGGTCCCTGCATACCTCACAACTGTCGGCGCCGCGCTCGGTATAGTTGTAGCATTTCGAACAGTATTGGATGTTGTCCTTGGCCTCTACCAGGGCTCGGGCCAACTTTTCGGCTTCCTCTCTCGGCCTCTTGATGACATGGAACGCCAGGCGCTGAGCCGTCTTGCGGCCGATACCGGGGAGCCGGGAGAAGGCAGTGATCAGATCTTCTAAAGGCAAAGGCCCCATATGATTTCCGATTTCAAAGAATATGCCCGCCCGGGTCCGTCGGCCGCGCCGCTGCTGAACCAGGCGGTCAAATCAACTCACCGTCAAAGACCTGGAGGACGGATTTGACCGTAGGTTCCGTGTGCAAGGGCGCCTTTGCCCCCCCTTGCCGAACCTCGCCTTCGTCATCGAGGATGCAGTTGAGGCGCAGAGACCGGCCCCATCTCCTGGCGCAGATGTCTTCCACCACGTCCCGGCTCTTGCTCACGTGGATCATGGGGAAACGATCAGCGGATGAAAAAACGAGCTTCAGGACTTTGTCCTCTATCTCGACCGACCTGGCTCCACCCAGGAATTTTCCCAGTGCCGGCTGCGATGCGCCGACGGCCTCGACCAAATTGTCCCAGTCCGACCTGATCATCTCGGAGGTCAGGGGCTGCTGCGCCTGATCCGGCCTTTCGTCTGTTTCTTGATCCGGACCTGCAGCCTGACCAGGCTCTGAATTCGTACCCCCGGCGTCCTTCTTCTCAGCCACTTCTGATGGGGGACGTCCGGGATTCGGAGTTCTTTCCTTTTTTTTTGAATTCCCTTCGGCAACCCCTGCCTGCAGTGCGTTCTCAAGGGTGCCAATCCGGGCAAGCAATTGCCCGATGTCCAGGGCCCTGCCCATCAAAGCCAGGCGAACGAGAACCAATTCGAGACGAAACCTGGGCTGAACCGAGCGCTTAAATTCGGGGTCCAGGTCCAGAAGCGCCTGCAGCATTCGAACAATGTCCTCCTCGGCAAACGCATCAGCCATCCTTTCATATTCCGGCCGCTCGGATTCCGCTATCTCCAACTTGGTTGCCGAGCCTTGAATTTTTATAAAGAGGAGGTTACGCAAGTGCTCGGAAAAACCGTGGGCAAACTCTTCAACATCGGCCCCCTCCTCTACTGCCGTGTTGACGAGGTTCAGGACCTTCTGCGGGGCCGCCGCGGCGATTGCACTGGACAAGTCGAAATAGAAACTGCGGTTCACGAGCCCCAGAACCTGCTCTACCATTTTTACGGTAATGGTCCCCTGGCAGAAAGAGTCAACCTGGTCCAGCAGGCTCACGGCGTCCCGCAGCGAACCATCCGCCCGATTGGCCAGCAGATACAGGGCATCTTCTTCAGCCTCCATTCCTTCAGCGGAGACGATTTTCTTCAGGTGCGCGGCGGTCTGGCCAGTTCCAATACGGCGAAAATTGAAACGCTGACAGCGGGAAAGGATGGTGTCGGGAACCTCCTGGACTTCGGTGGTCGCGAAGAGGAACACCACATGTGCGGGCGGTTCTTCCAAGGTCTTCAACAAGGCATTGAAAGCTGCTGTCGAAAGCATGTGTACTTCGTCGATAATATAGATCTTGTAGAGGCCTTCGGTCGAAACGTAGCGCACTACCTCGCGCAATTCGCGAACATCGTCGACGCTGTTGTTGGAGGCTCCATCGATTTCCAGGACGTTCATGCTGGAACCTTCGGTGATGCTGCGGCACGAGTTGCAGTCGTTACACGGATCTGCACCCGACCTGTGGCTGCAGTTCAAGGCTTTGGCAAGGATCCGCGCCATGGTGGTTTTGCCGGTGCCGCGAGGACCACAAAACAGATAGGCCTGGGCGATGCGTCCCGAAGTCAGGGCATTCTGCAGCGTCGTAGTAATGTGATTTTGGGCCACTACTTCTTCGAATCGATCCGGGCGCCATTTTCTTGCTGTAACCAGGTAGGCCATTGGAATTTTTGGAGCGAGAAAGAAGGGCAGGATTCCTCTGCCGGAATTGTCGGATGAAGCCAACCAGCCCTTGGAAGGGGGATCGAAAAAAATTGGGTCGTGCACCCATCTTCGACCCTGGCCACCAACTCTCCTGGCGCCAGTCAGCTCCGGCCGGACTTCCCTGCGGCACACGGAAGAGACATTCTTACCGCTGCTACCTTCCGGTCCTGACGGGGTTCAGAAGCCAACCGTTGCGCAGGATCCAGCCTTCTACGCTGCTTTTCGCCATTTGAATTGGAGGACCGAGAATCTCTGGATGGGAATTCAATCCCGCTATAGCGGATTGCGGGTTCAGGGCACCGCTACCTCCCCATCTAGCACGACCTTCAGCCATTAGAAATTTGGTGGAGCAGATGGGATTCGAACCCACGACCTCCAGATTGCGAACCTAGCGCTCTCCCAACTGAGCTACTGCCCCAGAACCGCGTCTCGAAATTTTCATGGCGGAGAGAGAGGGATTCGAACCCTCGGTAGCGTTTTGCGCTACACACGATTTCCAGTCGTGCACCTTCGGCCACTCGGTCATCTCTCCAGTTGCGAACGAGCTGGTTTGGCGGAGAGGGTGGGATTCGAACCCACGGTGACCGTACGGCCACAACGGTTTTCGAGACCGCCCCTTTCAACCACTCAGGCACCTCTCCTCAAATTATGCCGTTTTGCCAGAAAGCCTGAGTTCCTCGAAGAAATCTTTAAGTAATACACTACATTCCTGACCAAGGATTCCGCCAATCACCTCGCATCGATGGTTCAAGCGGTGGTCCCGGACCAGGTTTCTCAACGAGCCGCAAGCCCCACTTTTGGGGTCGAAAGCCCCGAAGACCAATCGTGGGATGCGAGCCAAAACCACCGCCCCCGCGCACATGGCACATGGTTCCAGGGTTACATACATGGTTGTGTCCGACAACCGGCGCGAGTTCAGGGCAGCTACGGCCTGCCGGATGGCCTGCATCTCGGCGTGCGCGGTGGGATCCTGCTCACACTCCGTAGCGTTTCGCCCGCTCCCAACCACGAAACCATCCCTTACGATCAGTGCCCCAACGGGGACTTCACCTCCTCGGCAGGCTTCCTGCGCAAGGGCGATTGCCTGGCGCATCCAGTAGGTATCGGTGGTCGCCATGCCTGTGGCTGGAGAGGTGCGAATCCTTCCGTTTGAACTGTCTCGAGGCCGGTTCCCGGGCTTAATCCCAAAGCGAATAAATATAACGGCTGCTACCCACAATATCAAGGCATATTCCCCGCCCCATCAGGGCGTAATCCAGGATCTGGATTGGCCTTTGTCTGCTCAATACAGCGGCAGTTGAGCCTGCCTATTCTCCGTGGCAGTACCTATGGCAGAACCGGAAAAGCCTCCCTCGACTATCATTTCACCAGGGGAACATTGCGCCTAGAATTTCATTTTCGGGTCGAGTGCATCCCTCAACCCGTCGCCCAGTAAATTGTACATGGTCACTGTGAGGAAAATGGCGGCGCCCGGTGCCACAACCAGCCACCAGGCTGCGGCGTTACTGCGCGCGCCCGCCAGCAGAGATCCCCAGGTGATGGTCTCCGCGGGGACTCCGATTCCCAAAAAACTCAAGCCAGACTCCGCCAGGATTGCCCCTGCTACTCCGAACGCGGCGGGTACGAGGATGGGACCCATGGCATTGGGAAGGATATGCTGGAACATGACCCGCTGGTTTGAACACCCCAATCCTCTTGCCGCGGCCACGAAGTCATAGCTTCGAACCTGAAGAAACTGGGAGCGGGTAAGACGCGCGATCCAGACCCATCCGGTCAGGCCTATGATTACCATTATGAAAAACAAGCTGGGGGGAAAGAATGCCGCAGCCGTGAGGATGAGAAAAAAGGAGGGGATGGCCGCCCACAACTCAAAAAACCGAGATAGCAGCAAGTCCATCCACCCTCCGAAATATCCGGACAGAGCTCCCAGGAAGACGCCGACGATCATCGATATCCCCACGGATACCAGGCCGATGGTCAAGGCGTAGCGGGTTCCATGGATCAAGCCGGCCAGCACATCGCGACCCAGGCGGTCCGTGCCCAGAAGGTGTGCCGCGCTCGGAGGCTGGTATTTCTCACGCAGCCTGATTTCCCCAGGCCCAAATGGTATGGGGGGAAAAATGGCTTCTTGAGTTTTGAGTTTTTTGAAGTTCTTCCGCCTTTTCAATTCCTTGGGCCAGTCCACCACTCCCAGGTAAACCGCGTATTGGCGAAAGGCGGGGAAGTAGGTCTTATCCCTGTATTTCATGTAATATGGTTTGTTGCCGGCTATGAGATCGGCCGCGATGGCCGCCAGCGCCAGGAAGACGATAGCGGCCAGGCCGGCCATGGCCAGGCGATTTTTCTTGAACTGCCGCCAGACGATCCTGGGATATGACTCCGACCTCTTTTCGGGCGCGGAATCTTCAATCGGTTCTGGTTGTTCCGGGGGTTTCATTTCTCATCCCTGCACGCGGGCGAACTCGATTCGAGGGTCCACCGCCTTGAGGAGAATATCCGCAACCAGGATCCCCAGGAGGGAGAGGGCCGAGCCGATGGTGAAAAGGGCCATGACCATCGGGTAGTCGCGTACGATAACCGACTGAAAGCCGAGAAAACCCATGCCTGGAATGGTGAAGATCGTCTCGATGAATACCGATCCGGCAATAAGAGCTGGAAGCAGCCCAGCCATCAGAGTTATTATGGGGATCAGGGAGTTGCGCAGGACATGGCGAAAAACTACAAGGGGAAATCGAAGCCCTTTGGCCTGGGCCGTGCGCACATAGTCCAGGCGAAGATTCTCCAGCATGCTGGTGCGCATGTATCTCGAAATTCCCGCAAAACTGGCATAGGTGGAGGCCAACACGGGTAACACCATGTGATGGGCGTGATCGGTGAACAGACGCCAGAATCCCCAGTCCTCGGAGGCCTCCAGGGATTGAATTCCCGCGGCCGGGAACCAGTAGAAGAATTCCTTGTTGCAAAAGAATATGATCAACAACATTCCCACCCAGAACGAAGGCATGGACCAGAGCATGAAGGTTCCCCCGGTCAGCAGGCGGTCCGTGGGCGTATTCTGCTTGACCGACAACAGCATGCCCAAAGGGACGCCGATGAAATATGCTGCCAGGAGGGCAAGGAGGTTGATCTCCAACGTGACGGGCAGGCGACCCAGGATGTGTTTGATCACAGGCTGTTGGTCCTTGAAGGAACGCCCGAAATTCAGGGTCACGAAGCGGTGGTCGAAGAGGTGGAACAGCTCCAGGCCGGCTCCGTTGTACTCGTAGTTGGCCTCCGGCTTGAAGGTATTGCCTTGCCAGAAGGACGATGCCTCGAACTCGTCTGCACGTTGAGGAAGAATCCGGCGAAAATTTTCCAGGAAACGCTGCTTGAGCGCCTGATATTCCAGGTCGGCGAGCTCGGACCGCTGCCTTTCGCTGAGCTGGCCCAATACCCGGTCTGCCAGCAGGGCCATTCGGTCGAACTCGTTCAGGTTTTCAGCCTTGGCGACCAGGTTGGAGAGCCAGTTCAAGTACTGGATGAAAAGTGGTTTGTCGAGGCCCAATTGCCGCCGCAGGTCCTGGCGGGTCTTTTCAAAGTCGGACTGCCGGTCCGTGGAGATCCCCTCACTATCCGCGGCACCGCCCAGAAAGAGGTCGACCGGGTCCCCGGGGGCCAGGTGCATTATGAGAAAGGAAATGAGGGTGATACCCAAGAGCGTGGGAACGGCCAGAAGGAGGCGTTGTAATGTGTATTGCAACATGATATGAAAACCATTCTGGCGCGGGGGAACGAAACAGGCAGGGGCAAATCTGAGGAATCCCCGTTACTCAGGGGTAGAATCGGTCCGCAGGGTTGACCCACCACTCCTGGGTGTCGGCTCCTATGGGGTACCAGTTCACACCGCGGAAGCGACGGCTGTAGGCATGGGCTCTGCGCCCTTTCCACAGGAAGGTGTAGGGCTGCTCCCCGTGGAGGATTTCCTGGAATCGGTGGTAGAGCGCTATTCTCTTTTCCATGTCGAATTCGCGCCGGTACTCTTCGAGAATGTGGTCGACCTCTGCGTTTTTGAAGCTGACGAAATTGGATCCTCCGCTTTGTGCCTGGGAGGAATGCCAGATCTGGTATCCATCCGGAGGAAACCGCAGGCTGCCTGACCATCCCAGGGTAACGGCTGCAAAGTCTTTGTTCTTGACGCGGTCGAGAAAGACGGACCAGTCGAGCTCGCGCACCTCGCAAACAATGCCGATATCCTGCAGTTCGCTCTGAAGAACCAGGGCGATATCCTTGCGGATCTGGTTCCCCGAGTTGACCAGAAATTCAAACCTGAAGGGGACTCTTTCGCCGTCGATCACCTTGTCCAATATGCCGTCATCATCACTGTCACTCCAGCCGGCTTCCTCCAACAAGTCCAGGGCGCCTTCCGGATCGTAGAGATAGGGTTCCAGGTCGTGGTCGTATTCCGGGCGGAACTTGTGGATCGGACCTTCGACCGGCTCGCCGAGGCCGAAGAGCAGGTTTTCTACCATCGATTCCTTGTCGGTCAGATGAGTCATGGCCAACCGAACCTGCCGGTCGCGGAAAATGGGATGAATATTGTTCCAGCCGATATAGGTATAACCACTGCGATATTCGATCCCCTTCAGAAACCGACTGGTAAAGTCAGAGGACCAGCTTTTGTCCTTGAATTCCAGCGGCCGCAGGCTGTGATAGTCGAGGTTGCCGTTGGTCAACTCGATGAATGCAGCGTCCGTATTGTTGATGATCTTGAAGATGATCTTGTCGACATAGCCCGACGAGGGCAGTTCTTCTTGGCGTGCGCCCCAATAGTTCGAGCTGCGCGTCAGGACGATCTTCTGTTGGGTAATCACGTCCCGTTCCACATCTTCGATGAAGTAGGGCCCGGTTCCCAGTACCTTGCGATTGAAATTCTGGTTGAACTGCTCGGCGAATTTCTTCACCCGGTCCGCGTGCTGCCCTTCTTCCCAGGACCCGTCGATCAAGTTGCCGATACTTACGGGGTCGAGCAGGCCATCCGGGTCATAGAAGTGTTTGGGCAAGACCTCGAAACTCCCCAGTGCCAGGTCATTGCGGAAGTATGGCTCATCACAGATGAAGGTGACCTTGAATTTTCCGTCCTGTCGAACGCCTCTGATGGTGGCGAAGTAATTCCGCATATGGGGCGCCAGGACATGGGGGTTCTTGATGGCCTTCATACTGAAAAGTACATCGTCGGCGGTGAGCGGCCGGCCGTCGGAAAATTGGACATCTTCCCTGATTTCGAAGGAATAGGAGAGTTTGTCCTCGGAAATGGTCGGATGGCTTTTGGCTATCAGCCCCTTCAGAGGATAGGGCGGCTCGTTTTCCGCGTAGAGCAGGCTCTCGAAAACATATCCCAGGACTCTTGTAGCGCTTCTATCGCTGGAAGTATAGGGGTTGAGCTTTTCCGGGTCGGAGAGCAGGTGCCGAACCATCCAATCTCCATACTCCGCGCTATCCTCGCCAGAGTATTTCAGCGGTGCCTGGTCGGTGCCGTCCAGAACGATAACATCACGCGTTCCCGACAAAATTCCCTGCACCTTCTCCCATGCTGTATTGGCCCCGGCCTGAGTGGCGATCCACGCCATGCAGAATCCCAACCAGAGTTTCGATCCCGAATATCGGTGTATCTTGCTTCGCATCTGTTCCACTCCCCGGTTCAGACGAAAGTCAGCCAGCCGTGGCAGTCCTCCGCCTTGGCGCTGGTCATTGCAAAAAATGCCTGCTGCATCTTGTGAGTAATCGGTCCCCTTTCGCCGCTGCCGATCGGAATCTGGTCGATTGACCGAATCGGGGTTATCTCAGCCGCAGTGCCGGTAAAAAATATCTCGTCGGCCATGTAGAGGAATTCGCGCGGGATGGCCCGCTGCTCCACTTTGAAACCCAGATCTCGAGCCAAGGTGATGGCCGAGTGACGGGTGATTCCAGGAAGTATGGAAAAGCTGGACGATGGAGTGAAGATAACACCGTTTCTCACCGCGAAGATATTTTCTCCGCTGCCTTCGCTTACCAATCCATCCGTCCCAAGCACGATTCCTTCTTCGTAGCCATTTGCATTGGCTTCCATCTTCACCAACTGGGAGTTCAGGTAGTTGCCCCCCGCCTTGGCAAGAAAAGGGAAGGTATTCGGAGCCATGCGGCTCCAGGATGAAGTACAGACGGATACTCCTCTTTCAATAGCTTCTTCTCCCAGATACTGTCCCCATTCCCAGACTGCGATTACGGAGTCGATGGGACAACCCAAGGGGTTGACCTGCAAGGCGCCGTAGCCGCGGAAAATAACCGGCCGGATATAACAGGCCTCGAGATGGTTTTCCCGGACAGTTTCCAGAATGGCCTCGGTGAATTCAGCTCTGGTGTAGGGAATCTCCATCCGGTAGATCTTGGCAGAGTCGTAGAGGCGGTCCACGTGATCCTTGAGGCGGAAGACCGCCGGACCCCGCAGGGTACTGTAGCACCGGATGCCCTCGAATACACTGGAGCCGTAGTGTATTACATGAGAGAGGACATGTATCCTGGCGTCCTCCCATTTGAGGAAATTTCCGTTGAACCAGATTTTTTCGGATTGAGGCATGGCCATGATCTGGACTCCTTGGATTCCGTACTCACATCCGCATCTACGCCGGGGAACCGGGAATAGCGGCGCTGAAGATATTCCCTGAGGTGGCTTATCACCTGCGATATGCCGGCCGGGAAAGCAGAACGTCCGGCTTCTCCTGTGCCAGAGGGCCAGATGAGGACTTGGTATGGAAACTTTTTTCAGGTTAAAATCATATGTTCCGGCTGTAAGATACGTTGAAACTGTCGAAGACTCCGCTTCTTTGACGCGAGCGGCTTCCCCTCATATCGAGGTTGGTGTATTCGCTGGGCCTATAGGTAATACTCATCCCCAGGTTCTCGTGTCTGTTGCGGAAACTCAAAAGCCGCTGCTCGCGAAGATCCACAAACTCGTGGTCCCACTTCCTATCCAGCCGGTAGGTATAGTTGGTCCCCAGGGAGAAGATGCTGCTGGGCGTGAAGGACATTCCGAAGCCAAAGGTGTGATCGTTGTTGTCCTCTTCCACCAACTGTGTTTGCGACTCTACGAAAAGCTTTCCGAAATCGTCGGCTTTGTAGGCGTAGGTGAGGTTGAGTTGAAGATGCTCCAGGACTTTGCGGCGAATGGAGTGCCTCATGTTCCAGCCGCGCCGGATATTGCTTTTGCGGTCTAGTTCCCCGCTGTTGATCTGGCGGTCGAAATCAAAGATCGTACGTCTGGCGGATATGCCGAAACTGTGGGAAATGCTCGCAGCCAGCCGTTCATAGCGGGTGTTCACATTCAAGCTTATATCCCGGTTTCGAGAATTGTCACTCGAACGGCTCGCGTGCAAATTAACCCTGTGGAGGAGGCTCGTTCCAAGTCCCACGGTAAGTCTGAGCCCGCTGGCCATGGTGCCATCGTAAGACAGCCTGGAAGCGCTGCGGAAGGTGTCCCTGTCCTGCTTCTGAGCGCCGGGGTTCTCATCCCTGGTGGAACGGACCTGGGCTGAAAGAGTGATCGAATGTTGTTCCGCCGGTTGCCAGTCCAGTGAACCTTGCAAGGACAGACTTTGATCCTCCCGATCTTCGCGGTCGTCGCGATAGATCCGTTCGTCCGCCAGTTTTACGGGCAGAAATCGCTGCTCTCTCGTGGTGTAGATCAGCGAAGTGCGGCTGACTAGTCGCTCGACCAGTTTGCCGGACACATCGGCCGTCATGCTCCATTTTTTACTCTGGCGGTCTGTCCCGAAGTACCTGTTTCTCGCGTCCTGGTCGTCACTGGCCGTATTCGTGTTGAGGTTCTCCGCGTAAGAGACGCTGTTGTCGACTTTGAACCTGCCCAACCTGAAGTCCACTTTGGACAAGAGGCTGGTATTCCGGCTTTGAGAGATGTCAGCTACAACGGCGGTATCCTGCAGCGCGACCTGGTCCGACTCCTTCTCGCTGATAACAGAGCGGGTCACTCCTCGCTGGGTGCGGGATTCATGAATGCTGAAACTGGTGCTTACATCGTGCGGTAAACTGTAGCCGAAGTTCATGCCGAGCGTCTCACTGCGGTCCTTGTTGTTCTTGAGAGTGTTGTCCCTCTTTGACAATCGCAAGGAGCTGGTCACTTTTTTCCCGGCTATCCTGCCATCCGGTGCTACGCTGAGACGAGCATTGTACTGAATTCCCTTTTCCTGAATGGTGCTGTCGAGCTTGGCTCGGCTGACACGGCTGGAAGTAATGAGACCGGGGGTCACGGTCGCTCTCAAGGATCGGAAAGGCCCCCTTTGAAAGGGCTTGTATTGAAAGTTGAAACCGAATGTCTGGTTCCGGATTTTTTGCCTTCGCAGTGTCGCATTTCGGGTGGACACGCGGCCCGAAATTCCGATGGCGGCCTTCGGACCCAGAATCGGATAGTTGACCAACCAGTTTACCGAGCCGTTGTCCTGCCAGTTCCTGCCTCTTCTGCGCTCGTCGAGAATGTAGTTCAGACTAGCCGAGGTGGAAATTCGCAGCATGGAGGTTGAGTCTCCGTGCGATGAAATGCGCACGGGCACCGAGTACTGCCAATTGGGCAGCCTGTGACTCCAGGACATCCGCGTACTGGACTTGCCAAATCTCAGGGTGTACTGTTCCGCTGATGCGGACCGGATGAATGCCTCCGGGAGCAGCAGAACCGCCATGCAAGTCCCGATCCATTGCCTCCGCAAGGTTCAGCCTCTCAGGTCCGCCCAGGCCGCTCGTCCTTTACCGATGGCGGCAAATGCATCGCTGAGCCTCCCGAATTCCTCGACGGTCAGGGTCTCGGGCCGTCGACTCAGGTCAATCCCCGCCCGCGAGGCTATATCCTCCAGGGGAGGTCCCGACCGATGCTCAAGGGTCCGAAGTGAATTGCGCATCATCTTGCGCCTCTGTCCAAAGGCCGTGCGCACCAACCGGGCGAACATGCGCTCGTCCTGCACTGGATAGCGGCATGCCTCCCTGAAGCTTAGTTGAACCACGGAGGATTGGACTTTGGGAGCGGGCTTGAATGCCCGGTTATCCACCTCTAGGCACACCCGGGCATCAGCCCGCATGGCCAGAAGTACTGTGAGCAATCCGTAGTCCTTGGAGCCAGGCCGAGCCACCAATCGGCGCGCCACCTCGCACTGGAGCATCAAGATGGCGTTTCTGATACAGGGTGCTTGCTCCAGCAGCCGAAAAATCAATGGAGCAGTGATATTATAGGGCAAATTGCCCACGATAAACAGCTTATCCTTGTTTTCCTGCCGGAGTATCTGCCTGAGGTCCAGTTGAAGGATATCGCCCTCTATGAGGCGCAGGCCGGTTTCAGCAAAACGCCGTCGCAGGAATGCTGCAAGATCGCGGTCGATTTCGACTGCTACCAGGCGATCGAGAGAGGAGGCCAGGGAGGCTGTGAGAGACCCGCGGCCCGGCCCGATTTCCATGGCGAGATCGCCTTCCCGTGGCCGTACCATGCGGACAATCTGCCCTGCTACCGCCCGGTCGATCAAGAAATGCTGGCCAAAACGCCGGCGCGGCCTGGGAAATCCGGCGGGGAGTTTTCTATCTTTCAATTTTGCCTGGAAAATCAACGGTTTTTTCCAATGGATTCATCCCGGGACCTGTTGGTCAATTAAATTTCCGTGCTCGATCGGTTCCGCAGCTGCCTCCACAAATCGACCAGCACCAGGCTGGAATTCACATTGCGCGCAAGACTCTCCAGGGACCGGTCTATTTCCATGGCTGCAGCCTCAATGCGGTGCAGGTCGAAAATGGATTGCAATTTTAGCAAAAAATCCAGCCGGTCGAAGTGAACTATTTCCTTCTCCCGGCCATGGGCCAACAGGAACAGGTCCCGCAGGTAAAGTCCGCAAATCTCCAGAAATGACTCTATGCGCTCCCGGTTTTCCCTGGTCCCAAGCCGGTCCAGCACGGTCCAGTAACTCTCGTCCTTTCTGTTCAGGCCGTCCCACAAAAACGCCTCTACCTGATCACGCGTCTGGTCGAAATCCTCGGAGATTACCTGTGCGGACCGTTGCAGGCTTCCTGCGCCAATGCGAGCGGCCAGCTCGGCGCGATGGGGTTCCAGACCTTTGCTCTGCAGGGTATTTATCACCTCCTCCTGACTCAGACGGCCTAGTGGCAGGAGTTGGCAGCGCGAGCGAATCGTGGGCAGCAGCCGATGGGGGGCAGGGGAGACTAATATGAAAATGGCGTTTCCGGGTGGCTCCTCCAGGATCTTCAGCAGGGAGTTTGCGCCGGCTGAGGACATGCATTCCGCCTCGAATATCAGGCCTGTCTTGCGTGCAGCTTCCAGTGGCGAATAGGACATCTCGCGCTGCAGGATCCGGATGTGATCGCGCAGAATATTGGCACTGACCCGGGGAAGGGATCCTCCCTCCCCGACATATTCGAGCAGTGCCTTGCGCAGGCCTTCGGGCAGCCGCGATTCACCCCTTGTTCCCCGCCGCGGAGGGTGCGGCAGCAGGGCAAGGACGTCGGGATGTATGAGGGTCTCGATTTTATGGCAGGACACGCAGCGGTCACAGGCCTCTCCAAACCCCTCCCTGCAGTTTATGGCCTTGGCCAGCTCGATCGCCAGCCGCCTCTTGCCGGTCCCAGCCGGACCACAGATAAGGATGGCGTGGGGCAGACGCCGGGTCTTCAACCATGCCTGCACCTGGGCAATCGCCCGTTCCTGGCCCCTGATGTGCTCAAATGACAAAAGGAGGTCCTTGCTGATTTACCCTTCAGGTTCTATCAAACTTTCCTGAGTATCCTTGTCGAAAAAGTGAGCTTTGTTCACTTCTACAACAAGCGTCAATTCCTGACCCACAGTGGGAATCTGCAGTGGGGCCACCCGGGCGACGAAGGAGGATGTTCCCGCGGCGAGGTACAGGAAAACTTCGTTCCCCATTGGTTCGACTACCTCGACCCTGGCGTTGATCTCGGCGGTTTCGATGTCCTGGCGCATTGAATCGGGATGGTGAACATCTTCGGGACGAATGCCGAGAACAACCTCCCTGTCAATATGACTGCGCAACTGAACCCGGTGGAGTGAGGAGAGCTGGATTTGAAAGGAGCCTGCATCAAAAACCAGGCTGTCGACGCCTTTTGAATCCAATCGACCCTCAATGAAGTTCATTGAGGGGCTGCCAATGAACCCGGCGACGAATTTATTTACCGGGTTGTTGTAGAGATTCAGGGGTTTGTCGATTTGCTGAATAAGGCCCTCGTCCATTACTGCGATTCGATTGCCCATAGTCATTGCCTCCACCTGGTCGTGGGTCACGTAGATCATGGTAGCTTCAAGTCGGGAATGAAGCTTGCTGATCTCTGTGCGCATTTGCACGCGCAACTTGGCATCCAGGTTGGACAGGGGTTCGTCGAAGAGGAAAATTTTGGGTTTGCGCACGATGGCACGGCCCACCGCCACGCGCTGCCGCTGTCCTCCGGACAGTTCCCTGGGTTTTCGCTCAAGCAGTTCCTCGATGCCCAGGATATCGGCCGCTTCCCGCACGCGGGAATCGATATGGGTCCTGGAAAATTTACGCAGTTTCAGGCCGAAAGCCATGTTCTGATAAACCGTCATATGCGGGTAAAGGGCGTAGTTTTGAAAGACCATGGCAATATCGCGGTTCTTGGGCGGGATATGGTTTACCAGATTGCCGTCTATGTAGATTCCACCCCTGGTTACTTCTTCCAGCCCGGCGACCATGCGCAAAATGGTTGACTTGCCGCATCCCGAAGGCCCCACGAGGACTACGAATTCCTTGTCGGCGATTTCCAAGGTCGCATCGTACACGGCCACAACTTCCTTCCCGTAGACCTTGTGTACGTTTTTCAGCAATACCTCAGCCACTATATCGATTCCCGATATCTCGAAAAATTTCCGCCGCGAATGGCGTCAGGGGGGAGGCAGGTTGGGACTCCTGATCAACAGCCGATCATCCGACGCCAATCTGCATTCCAGTGCACTATCATCGATTCACCGGTTGAGCGCTGGGCTGGCGCAGGTATTCAGGCTCCGCGGTGGTCAGGTCTGCTGTTTCTCCTGACTCCAGCTTCATCTGCGCCAGGCGGCCAACGATAGATGCATCGGGCCGGCTGCACGAAACCGGTGCTATCCGGGCCCAGGGACGTGTTGCAAGGTGCTCTGTGTAGGTAACCGTTCCATCTCCGATAAAGATTGTCTCTTGTCCCTCGCGGGTTTCCAGGATTTCCGCCAGTCCGAGGATTTGGGGTGCCGACAATGGTTGAGGGTCCCCGGCGGACATATCGTAGAGCGCCGAATAAACCTCCATTTTGCGGGCGTCCAGTATCACACACACCGGGCAACGAGCAAAGGGAAGGCGTGCGGCAACCGCGTCCAAGGTCGAAACAGTAACGAGTTCAACTCCACTGCCAAGACACAGTCCTTTGGCGGCACTCAGTCCGATGCGCAGACCGGTGAAAGAGCCTGGTCCAATGGAAACCGCTATGGCCTCGAGAGATTGAAGCGAGCATCCCGAGGCCTCCAGGACCTCTTCAATCTCGATGAAGAGGCGCTGCGAATGTTGCAGGCCGGAGTCGAAATAGCGGCTCTGGAGCGTCTTTCCGTGGTTTATCAGAGCCACGCTTCCCGCCTGTGTAGCCGTGTCCAGAGCTAGAATTGACAAGAGCCTGTCCTTTCGTCGGGCGCTGAATCTCCGCAGAACAGAAACGGCATTGGACCCGTCGAACGCAACTGAAGCTGTGGTGTGGCGAAGTCGCTGATCAGAACCCAAGGGAATTCTTTCCCAGGGTCCAGTGGATCCCGAGGGCCCCGGGTGGGAATGATTCCTTCCGGATTCAAAGGATGGGGCGGCAAAGGAGGAGCCCGATTGTCATTTGTGCAGCTTACTCTGCCTCATCTCCTCGCCGCAGCTCGAGGCCGCCGGGTCGAATCTTCGCATGAGGTCCAGGACATTCACAAGAGCTCCAGCTGGTCTCCATTTCCTCGCCTGGGACGGGGGCGGCCCAGATGCTCATAAGCGCGAGCCATGGCCTGGCGCCCACGCGGTGTGCGCTTCAAAAATCCCTCCTTGATCAAATAGGGCTCGTAAACATCCTGAATGGTATCCTCGTCCTCGCCGATGACTGCGGCCAGATTGCCCAGTCCGACAGGGCCGCCGTCGAATTTATCAACAACGGCTTCCAACAATTTTAAATCCAACTCCTCCAATCCCAGGGCATCTACGTTGAGGTTGTCCAGGGCCTGGGCAACCACCGCGCTATTGACCAGACCATCCCCTCTTACCTGCGCATAGTCGCGGACGCGCCGCAGCCAGCGCTTGGCAATCCGGGCGGTCCCCCGGGAGCGCCGGGCAATCTCCATGGCGCCTTCCAGGTCGACCTCGAATCTGCGCAGGCGAGCATCCCTGTGGACGATCGCGGCCAACTCGTCCACTGTGTAGTAATCGAGGTTCAAGGTGATGCCGAAACGGGAGCGCATGGGCGAAGTCAGCAGAGCCTGCCGCGTGGTCGCTCCGACCAAGGTGAATGGTTCGAGTGGAATGCTGACGGAGCGAGCCTGTGGTCCCTGGTCGATAAGGATATCGATCTTGAAGTCCTCCATGGCCGAGTAGAGATACTCTTCCACGACGCGATTGATACGGTGCGCCTCGTCGATGAAGAGTACGTCGCGCAACCCCAATTTGGTGAGGATGCCGGCAAGTTCGCCGGGGCGTTCGAGCAAGGGACCGGAAGTAGGATGGATGTCCACTCCCAGCTCGCGTGCAATCACGTATGAAATGGTCGTCTTCCCCAAGCCCGGAGGACCATAGAGCAGGACGTGGTCCATTGCCTCTCCGCGCTGCTTGGCTGCCTCGATGGCTATCCGAAGCTGTTCCTTGATTTTGTCCTGACCGTACAATTCGTCCAGTGAGGTTGGGCGCAATGTCTGGTCGAATTTCTGGTCTTCGTCGTCAGGACCGGGATTAACCATGCGGCCGTCCATATTCAGCGTTCCTGCAAGGCCTGTTTGATCAGCTCTTGGACACTCTGCTCCTCCCCATCCTTCTTGACCACTTTATTCACCGCCTTCCGTGCGGCTACATGAGGAATTCCCAGGGTAATCAAGGCCAGGATTGCCTCTTCAACCGAGTTGTAACCGGCTTTAATTTCCTGCTCAGAATCAAGGTCATCTCTCAATGCATCCATTCGAACCTTGTCCCTGAGTTCGACGACTATGCGCTCAGCTGTTTTCCTGCCAATGCCCTTGATGCCGGTCAGGGAATCGATACGGTCGTGAAGTATGGACTCATGGAGATCGCCCACCGACATCCCCGAAAGAATGGTTTGAGCCGAGTTGGGGCCGATTCCCGAGACTCCAATCAAAAGCTCGAAAATTTCGCGCTCCCTCGCGTCCGAAAATCCAAACAATTGCAGGCGGTCTTCCCGAACGTAAAGGTGGGTCAAAAGTTTTGTCTCCGCGCCGGATTCTGGCAACTGTTCGTAGGTTGGCAGAGAAATTGCCAGACTGTATCCTACCCCACCCACATCGAGGACAGCATTTGTCGGTGTCTTATGAACCAGTTTCCCGCTCAGGTGCGCTATCATGCCAATAAAACCGGGAGCCCCGAAGGCATGCAGGTGAAGTCATGCAACCTAGTGGTTGCTCATGCGGTTGAGCAACGCTCTGATTTCAGGCCTCGCTTGCCGGGTCTCCTGAGGGGGTTGCGATGCGGAACGGTGCGCGTGGCACAGGGCGAGGGCGAGGGCGTCCGAAGCGTCTAGAGGTCGAGGAATCTCGCCCAAAGAAAGCATCTTGACGATCATGAACTGGACCTGTTCCTTGGTTGCCTGCCCGCGGCCGGCGATTGCCTTTTTAACCTCCGCGGGCGAATAATGTGCGATCGGCAATCCTGCTTGCTTCAGGGCCAGAATAATCACCCCTCTGGTCCCCTCCAGCTTGGCGGCAGCCTTCGCGTCCTTCCCATAGAAGGCACTTTCTAAAGCCACGGAATCAGGTGTGGTCGTCGCTGTCAGCTCGCGGAGCCGATTATAGATGAACACTAACCGATCCTCAAATGCCTGACCATGCGGTGGACGAATGCATCCGCATTCCAGAAAACGGATTTGTCGGCGCTGGCAGTCGATCACGCCATAGCCGGTGCTCGAACTTCCTGGGTCGATTCCTAGAACAATCAAGGCGGAGAAAGGAGGGCCAGGGGAATTCAGAAAGTGTTCTGGAGACTCCAGGATTACCCTATGAGCCTCTGGAGATCATCTTCCCGAACATCGAAATTAGAGAAAACCTTTTGTACATCATCTAGATCCTCCAATGCCTCCAGCAGATGAATTATTTGCTCGGCTTCACTGCTTTGCAGTTCGAGCAAATTCTGTGGGGTCCGGACCAGCGATGCCTGAAGGTAGTTAAGGCCACTGACGTTCAGTGCCTTCTTGACAGCCTCAAAATCGGGGATGGAAACGGAGATTTCATAGACTTCGTCGGCATCGTGAATGTCTTCAGCTCCGGCATCCATAACCGCCAACATCAGGTCTTCTTCTGAAATGGTGCTTTTTTCGACCTCGACAAGACCCTTTTGATCGAACATCCAGGAAACGGACCCGTTTTCTGCCAGGTTGCCGTTGTACTTGCTGAAGACATGGCGTAGTTCGGCAACTGTGCGGTTCCTGTTGTCCGTAAGGGTTTCCACCATTATGGCGACGCCGCCCGGTCCGTACCCTTCGAAGAGACCTTCCTCGTACTCCACCTCGTCGTCTTCCCCGGTGCCGCGACGAATAGCCCGATCGATCGTTGCCTGAGGCATATTCGCCATCTTGGCGTTTTGCACTGCCGTCCTCAGGCGGGGGTTGGCATTCTCGTCTCCACCGCTGCGGGCAGAGACCAGGATCTCCTTGATCAGTTTGGTGAACAACTTGCCGCGCTTGGCGTCGTTAGTGCCCTTTTTGCGCTTGATTGTACTCCACTTGGAGTGACCTGACATTCTTGGATCCTTGTGCGGGAGGACCTGGAGAGATCACCACAATCAGGCGGCTTCTTTCTCCTTCTTGGAGCTCTCAACGATTTTCTGCATTATATCGCCCGGCACTTCTTCGTAGCGCTCGAATTTTTGCGAATGCATTCCTTTGCCCTGGGTCATCGAACGCAGGGTCGTGGCATAGCGGTCGATTTCGGCAAGAGGTGCCTCGGCGTGAATAACTTGGAAATGTCCATCGGCGTCCATTCCGCTGATGCGGCCTCGCCGCGAGGAGAGATCGCCCATGACGTCACCCAAAAATTCTTCGGGTATGGTGACCTCCAGGGTGTAAATCGGTTCTAGTAAAACGGGCTTCGCTTTGAGGAAGGCATCCTTGAAGGCATTTGATCCTGCCAGTTTAAAGGAGATTTCGTCAGAATCGACGGCATGGTACTTTCCATCGTAGACGGTGGCGTTCACGTCTACCACCTGGTACCCTGCCAGGGGACCCTGGGTCAACGTTTCCGATATGCCCTTCTCAATTGCCGGAATGAAGTTGCTGGGAATATTTCCGCCCACGACTTCGTTGCCGAATTCGAAACCCTCGCTTCGCCCTTTGGGACCAACCCGGAGGAATACTTCGCCGAATTGGCCACGCCCTCCGGTCTGCTTTTTGTGCCTGTAGTGGCCTTCGGCATTGCCTTTGATTGTCTCCCTGTAGGGTATCCTTGGCGATTCGGTATTGACCTCGACGCCAAATCGTTCGATCAAACGCTGGATGATGGTGTTGAGGTGGAGTTCCCCTTGAGCCAGCATTAGGTGTTGGCGGATCTCCCCGTCGTATCTGGTGACAAGACTCGGGTCCTCTTCGTGCAATTGCGATAAACCGGTGGCCATGCGTTCTTCGTTGCCTTTTTCCTTGGTTGCAATTGAGACGCAAATAAGTGGTTCGGGGAAGTTGATCCCTGGCAGGACCAGCGACCCTCCTCTTTGACAGAGGGTGTCCCCCGTATGCGTATTTTTGAGCTTAACCAAGGCAATTATATCACCTGCCCTTGCATTGCCGACCTCGATGCGCTCGTGCCCATTTAGAAAATATATCTGTCCTATGCGTTCGTTTGATTTCTTTGATGGATTGGAAACTTCGTCTCCAGACTTCAGGTTGCCGGCGTAAAGGCGCAAAAGTGTCAGTTCCCCCACGTGCTGTTCTGCTATGGTCTTGAACACCAGGGCCGCGAGAGGAGAGTCTTCCGATCCTTGCAGCCGAACAATTTCATCTCCTTCGTTCTGGAGTTCCAGTCCTGCAGAGTTATCAGGAGAGGGAGAGTAGGCGATCAAGTCATCCAATAATTTGTCAACCCCAACGTTGTTGCGTGCATCTCCAACGCATACCGGGAAAAGTTCCAGGCGAGCGATAGCCTTGCGCAATCCGGCGCCTAGAAGGTCAGGAGCGAGTTCCCCATCGCTGAAATACTGTTCCATGAGTTCTTCATCAGTTTCCGCAACAGCTTCCACCAATTGCTCGTGGAGTTCCTGTGCCTGAGATGCCAGGCCGCCGGGAATTTCTCCGACCTCCGCTTTGCCATCTTTATAGGTCAGCAGCTTCATTTGAACGAGATCGACAATTTGATCGAAACCTTCCCCGGAATTCACCGGATGCTGTAACTGGACGACCCCACGCCCAAACCGTTCCCTGGCAAGCCCCAAGATTTTCACGAGGTCGATATTGGAGTGATCCATCTTGTTAATGAACAAAAAGCGGGGTATCCTGTATTCCTCGGCAAAATGCCAGATTCTTTCCGTGCCGATTTCAATTCCTGAAACCGCATCTACCACCACAACGGTTCCGTCAGTTACGCGCAGGGCGGCTTGGGCTTCACCGATAAAATCTGCATAGCCTGGAGTATCGATAATATTTAAGTGATGTTCATTCCAGTCTCCGTTCAGCAACGAGACTTTTAAAGAGATCTGCCTTTCAATTTCTCCCTTGTCGTAATCCGAGACGGTCGTCCCATCCTCTATGCTTCCCATGCGGTTGATCCGCCCCGTGTTGAATAGAATTGCTTCGGCCAGGGTAGTTTTGCCCGTGGCACTATGCCCGGTGAGGGCGACATTCCTGATTTGTTCGGTCGTGTGGGGCATCAAAAACTCTCTGTGAAAAAGTAAGGAGATGGATGAAAAAAATTAGAACTTAACCGGTTGACGGCGGTTAAATTAAAGCTCATGAAAATGACTGTCAAGTCCGTCGGCAGGGGGAGAAATCCGGACAAAAGATATTGAATTGGCGGGGGAAAAATGGCTATTGGGAGAACTTCCCGCGCATCAGTGTGGGACGGCAAGACGAGGGGCAGAAAGAGAAAAAGCCCACCTTGTAAGGTGGGCTTTGTGATAAATCCGGCAGCGTCCTACTCTCCCACCGGGTGTCCCCAGCAGTACCATCGGCGCAGGAGGGCTTAACTGCTCTGTTCGGAATGGGAAGAGGTGTTTCCCCTCCGCTGTGACTACCGGAAGAATCCGAAAATTTCCAATCGAATACAGATCCTATCCCCGAATCTGGCCAGAATACTCTGGACTCTCCTTGTGAGACTTCGAGTGAATTATCAAGAAAACGGTCAAGCCGCACGGCCAATTAGTATCGCTCAGCTTCACGCATTACTGCGCTTTCACCTGCGACCTATCAACCTCGTAGTCTACGAGGGGCCTTCAGGTGGGTTACCCCACGGGATATCTAGTTTTGGAGTGGGCTTGACGCTTAGATGCTTTCAGCGTTTATCCCTTCCGAACGTAGCTACCCAGCTATGCTCCTGGCGGAACAACTGGCGGACCAGAGGTTCGTCCATCCCGGTCCTCTCGTACTAGGGACAGATCTCCGCAAATATCCTACACCCACGGCGGATAGGGACCGAACTGTCTCACGACGTTCTGAACCCAGCTCGCGTAGCGCTTTAATGGGCGAACAGCCCAACCCTTGGGACCTTTTCCAGCCCCAGGATGCGCTGAGCCGACATCGAGGTGCCAAACTGCGCCGTCGCTGTGATCGCTTGGGCGC
>OZ242318.1:0-2332500 GCA_965208105.1 Candidatus Latescibacterota bacterium | reverse complement strand
GCAGCTTCAAGGGGTTCAGGGGGCGCAATTCAACTACCTGGTAATTGGGTTCGATCGGATAGGCGCCCAGCTCCAGAGCGCGTTTCAGCCGCCTGGCTTCCACCCCTGCCGCACGCAGGTCGGCTTGCTTCTCCAGCAGGTCCTTCCGACTGCGGTGTATCCGGGGATAGCCGAAATCACTGCTTCCATACAGGGCGATTCGGGTACCGCCAGCCAGATTGCCTTCAATCCACCGGGCAGCCAGCAGGCGGGTGTCGGTGCGGGATAATAACCGGTCGTGCTGCAAGATCGCATGGACCGATGGGACGGATAGCAGTCCTGCCAGCAAGGCTACCCACCTTCCCTTCCATGCCTTCGTTACCCGGCCGATCAGGGTTCCCGCAGCCAGGCAAAGAAATGGCACCACAGGCAGCATGTAACGCATGAAAACGGTTTTGCCACTACCCGCGGCACCGAAATAGACGATCAAACTGCTGAGCAGCAACAAATCTCGAAGGTGATGGCGGCGGAGGAACCAGATGCATCCGAAGAGCGCAGACGCAAATAGCGGCCAGCCAAGACCGTGAGGCAAGGTAAATCCCAGGTGGTAAGCCCAGCCCCAGCCCAGGTCGAGGCCGTGTCCGAGGGCAAGGTGGGCGCGCTCGTAGGATAGGTCGCGCCAGAAGGAATTAAAGTCCAGCAGGGAAAATGGTGAGCCGGCCACAAAGGCGACGAAGATTATCGCCATGAACAACAATGTGTCTTTCCAGGCCAAGGTCCTGAGCTTGCGGGGACCCTTGCCCGAGAGTACAGCTCCAGCTACGGGGAGTGAGAAGAGGGCGATGCTGTACTTGGTCGACACGGAGAGGCCCAAGAAAATCCCGCTCAGGACAAGATCCCTCCGGGCTGGTGCGGCAAAATGGCGCAAGATGAATACGTAGGCCAGGAGCAGGTGGAAGGTGGCAGGTACGTCAACGGTGAGGAAGTGTGAATCCCGCACGTGCAAAAAAGCCAGGCTCAGAAAGCCTGCACTCAACAGTCCCGCGCGTTTGCCTTCCAGATCCCGTCCCGCCAGGTAGGTCAGATAGAGGGAGGCGGTTCCCAGGAATGCGCTGAGGAAGCGCCCAATGAGATAAAATGGGGAAGGGTCGAGAAAGAATTGACGCTGAAATTCTGCCAGGTCGGAGAAAACCCCGCCAGCCCAGCCAATGACGAAATAAATTGCATACAGAATGGCTAAAACATAGAAATGCAGGCTGGGATAATTGAAGAAATGGGGGTTGAGGTCACCCGACCCGATCGACAAGGCCTTGTGAACCAAGGTTGATTCATCCGGCCTGCAGTGCTCATGGGGCAAGCCGAAAGAAATTCCCCAGATTCGCAGGACAAAGCCCACCAGGACGATGAGAACGAGCCACAACAGATGAACCTTGTCTAAGCTACGGTCCCTGGAAGTCATGAATTTGCGGTGCCGGGATGGTAATCCCCGAGGGGAAGGGACCTCCCGTCAGGAAGAAAATCCTGCTCGGAAAATGCTGGTTGAAGCATCGCCAGAAGGCGACCTCCGAAGGCCGGCATTCAGGCCTGGGGAGGAATCTTTACCGTCATGCATCAGGAATTCCGTAGATATCCTCAGCCACAGTGGTCGTCGATTCCACAGCGATGGACAGTCTTCAAGGGGCGGGTTCAGGCAGTCGATTCCAAGTAAGTGCTGGAAAGATGTGGAGAATGATTTCGGGCGGGCCGAACCGGCGACCAATGATAGCTGTTCGATACCGCTCAATGGAATGATGGGACCGGCCAATGACTGTGCAAGGAAACGGGGGAATTTCTGCAAGGGGAGCAATCTCATTCCGGTATTTCCTTCAGCTCGGGAAGACTACCGGTGAGAAAGCGCTGAAGAGAAAAATTTAAATGGAAAATTTCAACTGCTTCTGGATTGCCTTATTTTTGAAGGTGCCAACTTGGCCTTTTGGATCCGCTGTTTGAGGCGCTTCTGCCGACGTTGCCGCCGCCGTCGCAACTCCTTCTCCTTGATTCTACCTTTGCTGGAAGGCATTACTTCCTCCTGAAAATTGCGGCGAAATGATCATGAATTAGCGGGTCCCAATATATCCAAAGGCGCAATACGGGTCAAGGAGCCTAATGTCCCGTCGCAGAGACAGGTTGACGCAATCGGGCCGCCGAGGCGCCAGGTTCACAAGGCGCCTGAGCGAGTCGTACCAGCGGTGTACGGCGAGTGAAGGCAACGCCGTTAGCCGGGATGGATCGGTGGAAAAACGGCGACGTATCTCTGCGACGGGACATCAGCCCTCAAGGATCATTTTCAACAGAGCCATGCGCACGTACAGGCCATTGTGGGCCTGGCGGAAGTAGGCCGCCCGGGGATCGCTGTCAACCTCTGGAACAATCTCGTCTACACGGGGCAATGGATGCATGATGATGGCGTGTTCGCGCATGCAATTCAGAATGGATCGGTCTATGATGTATTTTCCCCTGGCTTGTTCGTAGTCACCGGTGCGGTCTCCAAAGCGCTCTCGTTGTATGCGGGTCTGATAGATGACATCCACCTGGGAGGCAACGGCATACAAATCCTCCGTCTCCTCAAAAGAAACCCCGTAGCGCCTGAGGTAGTCCTTTATGTCGTCCTTCATCCGCACCACGGAGGGTGCTACCAGGTATATCTTGGGTGATTTGTACTTGGCCAGCAGATAACAGAGTGACCGGACTGTCCGTCCGTTGGCAAGGTCGCCGACCAGGGCTACGGAAATTCCGTCCAACCTTCCGATTTCCCGATTGATCGTGTAGATATCCAGGAGAGCCTGGGTCGGGTGCTGACCGGCCCCGTCGCCCGCATTGAGGATTGGTACTTCTGATACCTCGGCCGCCCGCCGGCTTGCACCGCTCTCAAAATGGCGCAGAACAATGACATCTGCGTAGCCCATCACGATTCGAATGGTATCTTCGAGGGTTTCTCCTTTGGCCGCAGAGGAAAATTCCTGTGCGCTCTCGGTAGTGATCACCTCACCTCCAAGGCGCTTCATGGCCGACTCGAACGAAAGCCGGGTGCGTGTGCTGGGCTCGTAGAAGAGCGTGGCCATGACCCGCCGGTTCAGGATATTGGAGCCGTAGTGCTGTACCACCTGCTCCATCTCTTCGGCCAGGGAGAAAATTTCAGAGAGGAGATCGATATCGAACTGCTGTGCTTCAATGATGTGGGTGACACTGCCCATGGGCATGTTCTCCGGCTGGGGCTGATGGAAAATGGACGGCAATGGAACGGGAAGTTGGTCCAGCCCGCCCGCTGGGAGCAATCGGACCTCCACCAATGCATCAATTGATCGTGCGATTTCTCCCGGTTTCGATGTATTTCCCGATCAGGTGCTCGTAAATCCGGACAAAGTCTCCGCGTCCGTTGTCCCTGTTGTAGAAAAAGCAGAAGGGATTGGGGTTGATTTCCAGAATGAAGGGTCCATCCTCTCCCAGGATTACATCGAGTGCATAAAATCCCAGGTCAATGACCCCAGCTACTCGTTCCACCAGTTCCTGCATGGGCTGAAGGACTTCCGGAGTCCGGACCTTTACGGCGCGGCCGCTGGAATGGTGCAAGGGATTGAGGTCTACCTGAGCGTCAATCTCCTCGCTTTGCTTTTCATAGGCAAGGAGCATTTCGTTTTCGCTCGCCACGATCCGGTATTCCCTTCCCTGCAGGTACGACTGAATCAGCAATGTATTATCTGAAAAGCCGCCGTTTTCGAACAGGAGCTTCAGGCGCCTTTGCAGGGCAGAGGAATTGTATTCAAGGTAGACGCCCTGCGACACGGAGCTTCGCGAGCGCTTGACCAGGAGAGGATAGACAAATCTTTCCTCGATATGGGAGATCGTGTCTTCAATGGAACGATGGGTTTTATAACGATTGAAACGTTCGTCCGCCAGCGGATTGAAAACCTGTAAAGTAACCGGGACGGGAAGTCCCGCCTGCGCGAACAGCTCGTGCTGGTAGCCTTTGTCCTCGGCTATGCGCGCTCCAACGTAGTCGTTGAAGGGATGCTTGTTGCGCAGGAAATAAATTGAACGTCCTCGAAACTTAAGGCGCAGGACATTTCCATTGTCGGACGCCCTCCCGTATTCGATCCCTCTTCTCCGGCACACCTCCTCGACACATTCCAGGCTCTCCAGGGCAACATCCTCGCTGGGGCCATCCTGTTCATGGGGCAGGTTGAAGAATTCACGCGCCCGGGCGACCAGGTGGAGGGAGCCGGTTATGCAGAGAGAGTCGTGTCCATGCAGGCCGGCAACGGTTTGTCCAAAGGCGGTGTGACAAGCCGAAATTTTCTCCGTTTTCAGATTGGAAGGCGCATATTGCCCCAGGGTTTCAACACCGAGGGCTTTGGGATGGTCGGAGGAAGTCAGTATGACCTTTGTGGCCAGGGCTCCAATAGCATTCAGGATTCCAGTCGCATCGTGTCCGGAGTTGACCCCAACGACAAAGGTCCAGGAGGGGCGCATTGCCCTCAGGTCCCGTGCAAGCGCTACGGCGGCGGCCGGGTTGTGCGCCCCGTCCAGTAGAACCAGGGGACAGTCCCGCGCTCGCTCAAGGCGCCCTGGCCGCCTATGTGCGTCGACCGTTTTCCGGGCCAGGTTTTTTGAGAGCCCGGGACCCACCAAGTAGGTGGCCGCCGCCAGGGACAGGCGCGAATTGTCCAGAAAAGTACGGGGGAGGTTGGACCGTTCTGCCGGTTTCCAGGGGTAGGTCAGGATTGAAGCTCCCACCGGAACCTCGATCTTTTCCGGGCTGGCCACGTAGAGTTGTATATTCTGCTCGCGGCTCTTCCGGCGGATATAGTCCGAGACCTCGGGATGCTGAGCCGACGAGGTGAAAAGCGGATGTCGGGACCGGGAGATACACAGTTTTTCAGCGGCGATCCCGAGGAGGTCATCACCCAGCACCTCCACGTGGTCGAGGTCGACCGAGGTAAGGATCGCAACATCCGAATCCCAGGCATTGGTAGCATCGTGGCGGCCGCCCAGGCCCACTTCAAAGATGCCGTACTCCAGGTCTTCCCGAGCGAAGGTGTATGCGGCCAGCGCCGTAACTGCTTCGAACATGCTGAATGCCCCGCGGCCTTCGGATTCGAAGTTTCGGCTCCTTTCGTGGAGGTGGGTCACTCCCTCTGCCCAGACGTCCTTGCTGAGGATTTGTCCCTGGACCTGGATGCGTTCGCGGAGTGTATGGAGGTGGGGAGAGGTATAGAGCCCGACGCGCCTGCCGGCGGCCTGCAGCATGGAGGCCAGTAGGCGGCAGACCGTGGTCTTGCCATTGGTGCCCCCTACTATTATCGAAGTAAAGCAGCACTGGGGATCTTCGAGGCGTTTCAGCAGCGCACGCATGCGCGGCAGGTAATCATCCAAGGGGCCCAGGAGTGGTCGCCCGGTTTCCCAATCGGGCAAAGAATCTAAGAAACGTCTACTGTGGAAGTAGTCCATGTCCTCCAACAGACGGAAGGCGATGGTTGCCGGCAGCGACCGGCCCTGCTATTCCACCTGCCCCTGCCGCCTCCCGACACATTTGCACTCCCCTGCGGCTCATCATCCTCCCCGGGTGTGCATCTCCCTGTGTGGATCCAGTTTGAGTTCTTCTACCTGATAGAATACCCCCCTGGAAGGAGTTGCCAGTCTTTCCTCTGCCCCTCTGTCAGCCCGTTGTTCCCAGCCACATTGGATGGCGGCTACCAGTTCATCCCTGGACCCTCCACTGCGCAGGATCTCCTTGAAGTCCACTCCGTCCCGTCCGTAAAGACAGAGGTACCACATTCCGTCTGCGGTGAGCCGGCTGCGGTCACAGGTGCTGCAGAACGGCCTGGTGACCGAGGCCACGATGCCGAAGCGGGTTCCATCCGCCAGCACGAAGCGCTGAGCCGGTGCGGACCCCTGGTCGTCCTCGACGATCACCCTGCCGAAGTGATCCTCCAGATGGGCCAGGATATCCATTCTGGAGACCACCTTTTCCTTCGTCCATTGCGTGGCGCCGCCCACGTCCATGTACTCGATAAATCGCACTTCAGCACCCACCTCCCGGCCAAACTCGATAAGGTCGACGAGTTCGTCGTCGTTGAAGCCCTTCATCACTACCGTGTTGATCTTGAATTCTTCGAAATTCGCCGAGGCCGCGGCCCTGATCCCGGACAAAACCTGATCCAGGACAGGCCTGCGAGTCAGTTTGGCAAACCGGTCGGGCACCAGGGAGTCCAAGCTGACCGTGACTCGCTGCAGACCTGCCGCCCACAAAGGCGCCGCAAACCGCGCCAGTTGGGTGGCGTTGGTGGTGAGGGCCAGATCCTCGATGCGCGGGTTCCGGGACAGGTGTCGAACCAAGTCCGTCAATCCCTTGCGCAGTAATGGCTCACCCCCGGTCAACCTCACCTTTACCACCCCCGATTCAGCGAAGGCATCGACCAGGGTAGCGACCTCGTCCAGGCTGAGAATGTCCTTCTTCGGCAGCCAGGTATAATCGTCCTCGGGCATGCAGTAGGTACAGCGCAAATCGCAGCGGTCAACGACGGACACGCGCAGACTGCTCAGAGGCCGATCCATCCTGTCCAGGATGGCAGTTGCCTGCTCCGCAGGCAGTTTGACGGTCATTGTACTATTCCAGTAGTAGCGTATGGTCCTCTTGAGGAATTTACAATAGAGGAATATACAATATAGGAATTGCGAACCGCCGGGCAATCTTGCCCGGGCAGGCATGTCCTCCACATTCCCCTTTCTTGCAACCTCGGTGCCGAAGAGACATATTATTGAGCTTGGCCTTCAACCTACTGGTCATATGAATCCTATGAGTGATCGGGACATTGCCCTCATCCAGCAGATGCTGGACGAGCAGGATTACGTCGCCGACCGCGGTCTTGCCATGGCGGTTTTCCTCGCCAAATCCCTGCACAAACCTCTCATGGTCGAAGGCCCGGCCGGGGTCGGCAAGACCGAGATTGCCAAGGTCATGGCCTGCGCCCTGGGGGCAGACCTGATCCGTCTCCAATGCTACGAGGGTCTGGACGCCAGCACCGCTCTTTACGAATGGAACTACCAGCGCCAGCTTCTGTATCTCAAGCTGGAAGAAAACAGTGAGAAAACGACCGAAGAAAAGGAAGCATCCATTTTCGGCGATTCGTTTCTTCTCAAACGCCCATTGCTCCAGGCCATCACCCATCACAAGCCACCGGTTCTGCTCATTGACGAGCTCGACCGGGCGGATGAAGAGTTCGAGAGCTTTTTGCTTGAAGTGCTTGGGGAGTGGCAGATCACCATCCCCGAAATCGGCACGATACGCGCACTTCATCTCCCCTACGTGGTGATCACGAGTAACCGCACTCGTGAGCTGTCGGATGCGGTGCGTCGACGCTGCTTCTATTTGTGGATCGACTACCCCAGTTTCGAGAAGGAAGTCGCCATCGTGCGTGCCAAGGTACCCCACATCGACGTGAATCTGGCCGAGCAGATCTGCAGGTTCATGGAGTTGATTCGGGAGCAGAAGCTGGATAAGACCCCGGGGATAGCCGAAACGCTGGACTGGGCGAGAGCCCTGGTGGCGCTGCATCAAATTCACCTGGATCCCGATATGATCAAGGATACCCTGGGGATTGTTTTCAAGGACTGGCACGACATGAGCATGGTTCAAGAGTCCCTGGCAGACTTCCTCGAGGGCCTGGGTATCCACGCCAAGGCGGCTCCAGCCCGGACAGCGGAAAAGAATGCGCCCGATGGATTCTGACCGAATCGACCTCGCCCCAGCCGAGGAGCTTGCTCTGAATCGCGAGCTAAGCGCCAATCTGGTCGGTTTCGGACGCCTGTTGCGGCGGCGGGGTGTCCACCCCGGCCCTGGTGAATTTTGCGATGCACTGTCTGCCCTTGAGCGGATCGACCTGAAGGATTCACGGGAATTCTATCTTGCTTTGCGCACAACCCTGGCCAAGAGCCGGGAGGAGCAGGAGATTTTCGATCAGCACTTCGACCCCTACTGGAAGGTCTGGGATCGAGCCCTGGGGTCCAATCGCGCGGCTACCCAGGAAAGGGTGGAGGAGCCAGATGGCGGAGGGGACCGGCGTCAATCGGGCCGTCCGGCCTCGGTGACTATCAGCGATTGGTTGAAAGGGAACGGGAGTGCGAAGGAGGAGAGAGAGGTCGCGGGGTACAGCCCCGTTGAAGTGGTTACCAGCAGGGACTTCAGCTCCTTCGGCACCGCCGAAATCGATGAAATGGGCAGGCTGGTAGCCGCGTTATCCAAAATCCTGGCGACGCGTTTCAGCCGGCGCTACCGGCACTCTCACCGCAAAGGCTCCCTTGACCTGTGCCGCACACTGCGCCTCAACCTGCCGCGAGGCGGGGATCTTTTCGATCTGTCCTTTCGGCGCCGCAAACGGCAGAAATTGAAGCTCGTACTACTATGCGATATGAGCAAATCCATGGACCTGTACGGCCGCTTCCTCATTCAATTCATCTATTCCTTCCAGAATGTCTACCGCCGCCTCGAAACCTTTGTTTTCAGCACCTCTCTTCACAGAATCACATCCACCCTGAAGTCGGGTGACCTGCCCGAGGTTCTGCTCGCATTGTCCAGGGAGGTGCCGGATTGGTCGGGCGGAACAAGGATCGGCGCCTCCCTGCACGACTTCCTCACTCGCCATGGGACGGACATGGTGGACCGAAACACGGTGGTCCTGATACTGAGCGACGGCTGGGACACCGGAGACATCGACCTGCTCGAGGACAGCATGCGTGGAATTCAAAAACGATGCCGCTGCCTGGTGTGGCTCAATCCGCTGATGGGACATCCCGGCTATCAGCCCTCCTGCCGCGGCATGCAGGCGGCACTGCCATTCATCGATATATTTGCGCCCGCCCACAACCTGGCCAGCCTGAGGCAGTTGGCGCACCGGTTGGGCAGGATCCAGGGGAGAATCGGATTCCCCAGGTCAACCCACCGCATGGGGCCGGCGGCCGGAACCGACCGGGCCGATGCGCCGATACCCGAGGCAACTACTGCGCAGAAGACCGCTTTTGAAAGGTTTGGAATATCCCGATGAAGAATCCGTCGGAGATGGTCTACAGTTTTCAGAACATCGCGGAGGGACAGGGAGTGGACATTGCCATCACGGGGATGTCGATTGTGTTCACGGCTTTGACATTGATCAGCCTGTTCATCTTCGCGTTGCCGCGAATATTGGCCATGTGGTCCCCGGAGACTTCCGCCGTTGTGCGTTCCACTGCCGGCCAGGACCTTTCCCGTCCTGAAGAAGACGAGGTCGTGGCGGCTATCGGTCTTGCCTTGCACACGGGGAGAAACAGGTGAACATTCTACTCGATTTTCTCTCCACGACCAGCTTTGCAACGATGGATTGGGGCAATGTCCTCATGATCGCCATCGGTATCGTTTTCATTTCCCTTGCCATCATCAAGGACTACGAACCTTTGCTGCTTCTTCCCATCGGGTTCGGCATAGTCGTGGGAAACATCACCTCCATACCTGGCATGTCCCTCAGCGTGTATGATGAAGGCAGCGTGCTGAGCTACATATACTTTGGTGTCAGCCAGGGACTTTTTCCTCCGCTCATCTTTCTGGGCATTGGCGCGATGACCGATTTTTCGACCATGCTGTCCAATCCCAAGCTGGTATTGCTGGGTGCAGCGGCGCAGGTGGGGATCTTTCTGACTTTGATCGGGGCTCTGTATCTCGGGTTCGCTCCATACGAAGCCGGAGCGATCGGCATCATCGGCGGCGCCGACGGACCGACAGCCATATTCCTCTCCGCCAAGCTCGCACCTCATCTGCTCGGCGCCATTGCCATCGCAGCCTATTCCTACATGGCGCTCGTCCCGGTCATCCAGCCGCCGGTAATGAAGCTTTTGACCACCCGCAAGGAACGGCTGATCCGGATGAAGGCGCCGCGTGAGGTCTCTCAGAGGGAGAAGATCATTTTCCCCATCGCGGGGTTTTTGATTGCCGCACTGATCGCTCCTGGTTCCATAGCCCTCATCGGCATGCTCTTCTTCGGCAACCTGCTCAAAGAAAGCGGGGTCACCGAGCGTCTGGCAAATACCGCGCGAACGGCGATGGTCGACATCGTGACCATCCTTCTCGGCTTCTCGGTTGGGGCGAGCACCCATGCACAAACATTTCTGACTCCACAGTCCATTCTCATTTTTGGATTGGGTGCGCTGTCCTTTTCCATTGCAACGGCGGGCGGAGTTCTCTTTGCCAAACTCATGAACCTCTTTCTAAAGGACAAGATCAATCCATTGGTTGGAGCTGCGGGGGTGTCCGCCGTACCGGACTCTGCCCGCGTCGTGCAGATGATTGGCCAACAGGAAGACCCCCACAACTTCCTTCTCATGCACGCAATGGCTCCCAATGTGGCAGGAGTAATTGGGTCGGCCATCGGCGCCGGCATTCTCTGGTCTGTGCTGGTCAATTGATTTTTTGTCCGGGAAACTTGACAAAATGAACTGGCGGAACAAAAGGAACTGGGCGTGAGCAAAAAAGTAAACTTCATGTGTACAGCCTTCCGCGATGGGCTCCAGTCCATGTATGACGCCCGCGTTCTCACCCGGGATTTTCTGCCGGCCGTCGAAGCGGCTCGAGATGCGGGGATCACCTACTTCGAGGCGGGTGGAGGTGAGCGGTTTCAGGCGCTCTACGCCCATTGCAACGAAGATGCTTTCGCAATGATGGATGCGTTCCGGGAAGCGGCCGGTCCGGATGCGGAGCTGCAGAGCCTGGCGCGGGGGGTCAATCTGGTCGGACTGGAACCGCAGCCGAGCGACGTCATCGAGCTGCACGCCAAGCTCTTCAAAAGGCACGGGATCACTAAAATCCGCAACTTCGACGCGCTCAACGACGTCGACAACCTGGTCTACAGCGGCCGGTGTATCTCGGCAGCGGGTCTCGGGCACCAGGTGTGCATTACTATGATGGAACTTCCTCCAGGGTTCGAGGGCGCCCACGATCCAGAATACTATACTCTGATCCTGCAGAAAATCCTGGACGCCGACGTTCCTTTCGATGCCGTTTGTTTCAAGGATCCCACCGGCACCTCATCGCCACTCAAGGTGCACGAGACCATCAAGCAGGCGCGCCGGATTCTACCTGAAGGTGCGGCCATTCACTTTCACACCCATGGAACGGCGGGCACCGGCGTCTCTGCCAACATGGCGGCGCTGGACGCGGGGGCAGACGCCATCGACCTATCCCTGGCTCCATGTTCCGGCGCCGGCTCCCAGCCGGATGTCCTGGTCATGTGGCATGCCCTGCGGCATTCAGAGTACGATCTCGACATTGATCACCGCAAGGTGCGCGAGGCCGAGGAAGTTTTCAAGGACTGCATGGGCGCCTATCGGTTGTCCCCCGATGCCCTCGCGGTCAATCCCCTGGTCGCCTGGAGCCCCATGTCGGGAAGGGCTCTATCGGCGAATACCAGGATGATGCGCGCCTGGGGGAACGAGGAGAAGTGCCTCGAGGTCCTCCAGGGAATGGGAGAGGTAATCCAATTCGCCGGCTGCGCAACCTCTGCTACTCCGGTTTCGCAGTTCTACTTTCAGCAGGCCTACGACAATGTGGAATATGGCCCCTGGGAAAGGATCGACCCGGGCTACGGGAGGCTTGTTCTGGGCTATTTCGGCAAGACACCGGTGCCCCCCAATCCGGAGATCGTCGATCTGGCATCCACCCACCTCGACCTTTCCCCCGCTGAGCGCTCTCCGCTGGAGTTGAGCGATGCCGATCCCGAAAAGGGGGTCGAGGCCGCGCGTCAGTTGCTGAATGAATACAAACTGGATGAAACCGAGGAAAATGTCTTCATCGCGGCGGTGTGCAGGGAGGAGGGACTGGCATTTTTGCGTGGAGAAGCCGAGATCGAGGTTTACAAGGCCGACGGAGAACCTGGCGAGGCGCCGGTGAGCGTGCCGGCGGCAGCGCAACTTTTTGTGCCTCCTCCTCCGCGACCCTCCGGGGAAGAGCCTGCGGTAGCCTCGGAAGAGCGGCCCGAAGAGGGGCTGCCGGCGGGGTACAGCGTAACGGTGAACGGCAGGGAATACTCGGTCCTGATCGAGGAGGACAAGGTCATCGTGGACGGCCGCGAGTACGATGTCGATATCCAGCCCCGGAATGCGGAGGTCATACCGAGGGTCCAGAGCGACGAAGGAACTCCCGTGACCGCTCAGATGCCTGGCAAGGTCATTCGCAACCTCGTCAGCGTCGGCGACCACGTCCAGACGGGTGAGACGATTCTGGTACTCGAGGCGATGAAGATGGAGATGCCGATCAACGCTCCGGTCGGAGGAACGGTGAGCAGTATTACCGTGAGCAGCGGCGACCAGGTATCCACTGGCCAGGTCCTTGCTTCCATCGCCTAGTGCCCCGCCGCAGAGACAGGTTGACGCAACTGGGCCGCCGAGGCGCCCGGCTCACAAGGCGCCTGAGCGAGTCGTACTGGTGGTGCACGGGGAGTGAAGGCAACACCGTTAGCCTGGATGGATCGGCGGAAAAATGGCGACATATTTCCGCGACGGGAAACTAGAACGACAGGTCGCCCGCCCAGACTTCGCGAACCGCTCCGTCATCGCCGAGCAGCAGCAGCTGTCCTTCTTTTCCGAAACCGTCCAGGGTCCCGGACCTGCGGTGGTTGCCTTCCTCCACTGAAACGACGCCGCCCAACCCTGCGCAGCGGGCTTCCCACTCTTTCCTGATGGCGGTGAAACCGCCCCGCTCCCACCTGCCGATCCACCCGGACAGAGCTTCCAGGACCCGCTCGAGGACTTCATCGACCTCGTATTCCCTGTCCGCCTCGAGGCGCATGGAGGTCGCCGGTTTGTCGATCGCGGAAGTCTCGGCCTCGGTGGAATTCACGTTGATTCCCATACCGACCACGAGGGCGTTCCCTGGCGCCGGGGAGACATCGCACTGTTCCGCAAGGATTCCTCCCACCTTGCGGTCCTTCACCAGGATATCGTTGGGCCACTTCGTGCGCGTCGGTATCCCGAAGGTCTCAATGGCGCATGCCGCTCCAAGTGCCGCAGCCATGGACAGGGAGGCCAACCGGGGGTATCCGGCTCTGGTGCGAATAAGAAATGAAAAGGTGAGGTCGCGTCCCGGCCGCGAGATCCAGCGCCGCTCGTAGCGGCCTCGGCCTGCGCTCTGCTCGCGCGCTGCCAGAACGAACCCGGAAGGCAACTGACGTCCGCCCCTGATCCATTCCAGCAGCTCGGTGTTCGTGGAGGCGAGTCTATCGCGCCACTGCACCGGGAGGAATTTCATCGAGCGATACCCCCGGGACGATAGGCTCCCGGCGTATCCACATCTTTGAGAATACCGGAATCATCAACGGGCACCTCCACCACCATGCCGGCGTGTTCTTGCAATATTGACGCGGCTCCCCGGTCCCCTTCCAACTGCAACAACTCCCCGCGGTAGGACTTCCCGAAGATGACGGGGTGCCCCCTGCGCCCTCCCACGGTGGGCACGGTGATTGCCCAGGGGTCACGGGGGGGAAAGGTCGTGAACAGGCGCTCCACCGTATCCTGCTTGATCCAGGGCATGTCGCCGAGGGCCAACAGGTAGCCCGATCCCGGATCCTCTACCGCTTCGACGCCTTTTCGAATCGAGGTGGACATCCCCTCGGCGTACTGTTCGTTAAGGACCGTGCTGAGCGCGTAGCCCCGCAGCAGCTCCTCTACCTCGAGGTGCTGGTGTCCGACCACGACCACCACCTTCTCGAAGAGAACGGTCAACAGGGTATCCACGACAACCTGGAGCATGCGCTTTTCGCCCCAGGGCAAAAGCAATTTGTTGTGGGTTTGCATGCGGCTGGAGCACCCGGCAGCCAGGACAATCGCCGTGAGCGCCGCTCGCTCACTGCTGGCGGTCCCGTTTGGCGGCCACGACTTCGGCCATGATGCTGAGGGCGATCTCCGCCGGACTATCGGCCTTGATGTCGAGGCCGGCGGGGCCCTTGACGCGGGCGATATCCTCTTCGGAGAATCCGCTCCGGAGCAGCCGCTCGCAACGGCTGGCATGGGTCTTCCGGCTGCCAAGAGCGCCGATATAAGGGAGGGTCGACCTGAGCATGATGTGCAGGGCCTGGTCGTCGATCTTTGGATCGTGGGTCAAAAGCACGGCATAGGTATCCCCGGTCAGCTCCTCCGCGTCCAGCACCTCCTGTGGCCAGGCGGATAGGAGTTGATGGGGCGGCGTCTCAAAGCGGTCCTGGTTTGCAAAGACCTTCCTGGGATCAATCACCACGGTTTCGAAGTCGAGGGCGTGGGCAAAGTGCACCAGGGGAATGGAGATATGCCCTGCCCCGATGATCAGAAGCTGGTCGCGCCTGGGAAAGACCTGAACGAAGACAGGCCTGCCTTCCACCTCGACCACCTGGTTCAATCGTTGGCTGTAGGCGTCGAGGGCGGCATCGACCGCGCGGTCGCCCAGGGCGCCCCAATTCCCGACCGTATTCCCGTTCGTGTACACCAGCAGGTGAGGCTCCTCCGCCGGCTCCAGGTGGGTCAAAAGGATCGCGGGTTCCTTCTGTTGCACGGCGGACACCAGGGAGGTCCAGGCAGACCGGCCCCCTGAACGTTCAGAGACAGTCGGGTGTCCTTCCACCAGAACCGTCAGTTCTCCCCCGCAGGAGAGACCAACCGACCAGGCCGTTTCATCATCCACGCCGAAGGTGAGACGCTTGGGGGTCCCACTTTTCAAAATTTGGCGGGATTCCTCGATAACCGCTCCCTCGACACAGCCGGCGCTGACCGAGCCGGCGACCTGCAGGTCCTCCCCGACAATCATCGCCGCGCCTGCCTTCCTGGGGGCCGATCCCCAGGTCTTCACCACACGGGCAAGGGCAAAGGGCTTCCCGGCTGCCTTCCACCCGGAAAACTGGCTCCAGATATCCTCCATGGCCGACCTCGTGGGGAAACCGGGAAAGCATCGCTGCGGTTGGAAATTCTCCCCAAGCAGGAGGCCTGATCTGTTGGCCTCCGACGTGATTGACAGCCGCAATTCTACTTATTATATATTACTTCACTCTAACAATCCGCGGAGAATTCCGGCGTGCATCTTGAAGGTAATCACACGTTTAATTCTACTCAAGAGGGTCTGTGGAGCCTGCTGAACGATCCGGCAGTCCTTGCCAGGACGACCCCGGGGATCAGGGAACTCGAGCCCTTGGGAGGAGACAGGTTCAAGGCGGTGATGGACATCAAGATGGGTCCCATCAAGAGCCTGTTCAACGGAACCCTCGAGGTGGTGGACAAGGAAGAACCGAAGAGTTACCGGCTGCTGATCGATGTCGACGCCAAGATCGGCACGGTTTCGGCTCAGGCCGGCATCGCCCTGCGGCCCCGGGAGGATGGCACCGCGCTTTTTTTCGAGGCCGACGCCAAGTTGAGCGGCCTCCTTGCGCGCATGGGTCAGCGGGTGCTGAGCGGGGTTGCCCGCCTGTTCACCAGCCAGTTCTTCAAGGCGTTGGAGCAGGAGCTGTCCGATGCGAAGACGCTGGAGCCGGTCTCTCCTCAGGGCAGAGCGCCGAACTGATCGAGCAGAGCAAGTCTGCATTTTCTACAGGAGGTAGCCTCATGGCGATACCCATCAAAGTCACGGTCAATGGCCAGGCCCACGAGCACGAGGTGGAGCCCCGCCTGCTCCTTGTCGAGTACCTGCGGGAGGTTTTGGGTCTGACGGGCACCCACGTGGGCTGTGATACCAGCAACTGTGGAGCTTGCACCATCGTCGTCGATGGCCAGGCGGTAAAGTCCTGCACCTTGCTGGCAGTCCAGGCGGACGGCGCCGAGATCACCACCATTGAAGGTTTGGCAAGCGACGGGTCCCTTCATCCTCTTCAGGAGGGATTTAACGTCGAGCACGGCCTGCAGTGCGGATTCTGCACGCCGGGCATGATCATGACCGCCTGGCAACTGCTGGAGCGCAACTCCAACCCCAGCGACGCGGAGATTCGCCATGCCCTGGAAGGGAATTACTGCCGTTGCACGGGATATGACAACATCGTCAA
The DNA here is from genome assembly GCA_965208105.1 of Candidatus Latescibacterota bacterium. Lineage (GTDB taxonomy): Bacteria > Latescibacterota > UBA2968 > UBA8231 > UBA8231. The sequence continues at coordinate 2,316,466 of OZ242318.1, read as the reverse complement.
ATCCATCAAATACGCCGCACAATCAGCCTAGGAGGTCGCAATGGGAGATCTAATCGGCCAATCTGTAAAACGGGTGGAAGACAGGCGTTTCGTCACCGGACACGGCAGGTACACTGACGACATCTCGTTGCCCCGGATGACCTGGGCGACCCTTGTCCGCAGCCCCCATGCGCACGCCCTGATCAGGAATGTCGACGTTTCGGCCGCCCGGTCGGCCCCCGGCGTGGTTGCAATCTTCGTGGGCAAAGACCTGGAAGCTGCCGGGGTGGGCGGGCTGCCCTGCGGGTGGCAGGTGGACTTCAAGAACGGCGACCAGATGAAGGAGCCTCCCCATCCAGTCCTCGCGGTGGACAAGGTGCGCCACGTCGGGGACCCGGTTGCAATTGTCATAGCCGAAACCCGCGTCCAGGCCCGGGACGCGGCCGAGCTGGTTTCGGTTGACTACGAGGTCCTGGACGCGGTGGTCCATCCGGTCAAGGCCACCGCACAGGGTGCCCCCCAACTCTTCGACGATGTGCCCGGCAATATCCCCTTCGACTGGGAGCTGGGAGACCAGGCAGCCACCGACGAGGCTCTCGCGGGAGCCGACCATGTCACCACCCTGGACTTCGTCAATCAGCGCCTCATCCCCAATGCCATCGAGCCCCGAAGCGCCATCGGCGATTTCGACGCCTCGCGCGACCACTACACCCTCTACACGACCTCGCAGAATCCGCACGTCATCCGCCTGCTTCTCTGCGCCTTCGTTCTGGGACTGCCCGAGCACAAGGTGAGGGTGGTCTCTCCAGACGTGGGCGGTGGCTTCGGCAGCAAGATCTTTCACTATGCCGAGGAGGTCCTGGCGGTTTGGTGCTCCGGGCAGATCGGCCGCCCCGTCAAGTGGACCGCCGACCGCAGCGAGAGCTTCATCACCGACGCCCATGGCCGCGACCACGTTACCAAGGCCGAGATGGGCTTCGACAAGGAGGGCAGGATAGTGGGGTTGCGCGTCGAGACCCACGCCAACATGGGGGCCTACCTCTCCACTTTCGCACCGTGCATACCCACCTATCTATACGGCACCCTGTTGCAGGGGCTCTACACCACTCCGGCCGTTCACGTAGGCGTGACCGCCGTCTTCACGAACACCACCCCGGTCGACGCGCTGCGCGGGGCAGGCCGCCCCGAGGCGACCTACCTGCTGGAGCGCCTGCTGGACACCGCCGCCCACGAAATGGGCGAGGATCCGGCTGCGCTGCGACTCAAGAACTTCATTCCCCCCTTTGACGGAGTGAAAGAGGCCGGCTACCAGACCCAGGTCGCCCTGGTATACGATAGCGGGGACTACGAAACTTCCCTCAAAAAAGCCCTGGAAATGGCTTCCTACGACGACATGCGCAGGGAGCAGGAGAAGGCGCGCGGGGAAGGCCGCCTGGTGGGCATCGGCCTTTCCACCTATATCGAGGCCTGCGGCATTGCCCCCTCGGCCGTGGTCGGCGCCCTGGGAGCGCGCGCCGGTCTCTACGAGAGCGCCGGGGTCCGGGTTCAGCCCACGGGGAAGGTCTCGGTCTTCGTCGGCAGCCACTCTCACGGCCAGGGCCACGAGACCACCTTTTCTCAGCTCGTGGCCGACCAACTGGGCATTCCCATGGAGGATGTGGAAATCATCCACGGCGATACCGAATCCGTTCCCTTCGGCATGGGGACCTACGGATCCCGCAGCCTGGCCGTGGGCGGCGTCGCCATCACCAAGAGCGTCGACAAGGTCAAGGAGAAAGGGGCCAGGATCGCCGCCCATCTGCTCGAAGCAGCCGAGGAGGACCTGGAATACGCCAGGGGCCAGTGGACGGTCAAAGGTACGGATAGATCCATCGGGTTCGGCGATGTCGCCCTGACAGCGTACGTGCCGCACAACTATCCGGAAGGCCTGGAACCCGGGCTGGAGTTCACCAGCTTCTACGATCCCGCCAACTTCACCTTTCCCTACGGTGCCCATATCGCCATGGTCGAGGTGGACCCCGAGACCGGCAGGATCGATCTCAAGCGCTACGTGGCCTGCGACGATGTGGGCAATGTGGTCAACCCCATGATCGTCGACGGCCAGGTCCACGGGGGGGTTACCCACGGCGTCGGCCAGGCCTTGATGGAAGGAGCCATCTACGACGAAGACGGGCAATTGCTCAATGGGTCCTACATGGACTACGCCATGCCGCGCGCCGACGATCTGCCATCGTTCGAGCTGGATCGAACCGTCACCCCCTGCCCGCACAATCCCCTGGGAGTGAAGGGGGCGGGGGAAACCGGGACCATAGGCTCCACTCCCGCGGTGGTCAATGCGGTCGTGGACGCCTTGTGGCACCTGGGAGTCAGAGACCTTGAGATGCCCTTGACGCCGCAACGGGTGTGGCAGGCAATGCAGTAAGTCGGCTAGCGGACCGGAAACAGGAGGAGTAGAAATGACTGCAGCATTTGACTATCATCGCGCCAACTCGGTGGACGAGGCCATTCAGCTGCTCGATGAGCACGGAGACGATGCCGTGCTTCTGGCCGGAGGCCACAGCCTCATACCTTCCTTGAAACTGCGTCTGTCACAACCTTCCAACCTGATCGACATCGGCCGTCTGGACGCGCTGAAGTACATCGAGGACAGGGGAGATCATCTGGCCATCGGCGCCGCGACCACCCACTGGGAGGTGGAATCGTCGGATTTGGTAGGACAAAAAGCACCTCTTCTGGCCCAGACAGCCGGGCTCATAGGCGATGTCCAGGTGCGCAATATGGGGACCATGGGCGGCAGCCTTGCCCACGCCGATCCGGCTGCAGACTACCCAGCTTCCCTCCTGGCCGCAGAGGCCGAGGTTCAGGTCAAGGGCCCCGACGGGGAGCGCGCCATCGCCGCCGCCGATTTCTTCCTCGATCTCTTCCTCACCAGCCTGGGACCTGGCGAAATCATCACGGAGGTCCGCGTCCCGGTGCAGGGAGCTCACACCGGCTCCTGCTATCTCAAATTTCCCCATCCGGCCTCGCGCTTCGCCGTGGTGGGCTGTGCCGCCGTGGTGACCAGGGACGGAGACAGGTGCCGGAACGTGCGCCTGGGCATCACCGGTATAGCCAACTCCGCCTTCCGCGATAGTGGAGTGGAGGAAGCCCTGGAAGGCCAGGCGGCCAGCGCGGAGGCTATCGCCTCTGCCGCCGCCGGAACCGCCGCGGAGGCTGAGCTGCTCAGCGATGCTTTCGCCGGAGAAGACTACCGCCGCCACCTGGCCAGGGTCTACGCCAGGCGGGCTTTGCAGCAAGCCTGGGAAGCTGCCTAGCAGCCCGGATGGATTTTTTTCAGCGGGCTGTTGGGTTTCTGCAGCTTCAGGAGTGGTCGTGGCCCGTGGTGAACCCGTCCGGCACGCCCCCACCTCCGATACCTGCGTCAAAATCGGCCAGCGAGGTGCCGAAGCTTCTTGAAGTAGAATACCTGCTTCATGGCCTCCAGGGCCGAGTCCACGCCCCCGCCTTCGAACTCCTCTCCGCAGGGTCACTGGCAACCCCGCGGCCGAGATTATCCTTACCGCCTTCCGCCCCTTCCGCAGCCCGCTGCCGGAGGCTCAACGGGAAGGAATGATATGACTCCCGAACAGCGCTATCTCTTCGACGTAACCGGCTACCTACATTTGAAAAACGTCCTCGGCGCCGAGGAGTTGGAGAACGCTCAGAAGGCCGCCGAGCGCTACGTCCGCACCCCGTACGAGGAGCGGCCCCCCGGCTTCGAGACCGAAGACCGTCAGAAATTCGTCTATGGCTTCGCCTTCGACAAAGCCCTGGAAGCCCTGACGCTGCACCCGGTAACCTGGCCTATCGTCAAGGAGCTGACCTCGGACAGGCCGAGGCTCTACAACGGCAGCCTTGCCGTCAATACACACCAAAACGCTCGCTTTGGTATGTGGCACTGTGCCCGCGAAGACCGCTGGCAGACGACGCGCTACGAGGTCCGCGAAAACCGCATCTACTGCGACATGTTCGTGGCCTTCGTCTACTTGACCGACGTCTTTCCCGGCGACGGCGGCCTGCTGGTAATTCCCGGTTCGCACAAAGCCGAAGTGGAGCGGCCCAAAAGTCTCTTTGTCCATCCCGATGGGAACAGCGATCCCGATCCCAATCCGGGCTTTGCCAACGTCATCCCCCGGGCCGGAGACGTTGTCCTCATCTCCGAGCTGCTGACCCACGGCATCCTGCACTGGAGGCCCAGGGACCGCGACCGCCGTTTTCTCATCCTCAGGTACCAGCCCCAGTACCTGGGCCAAGGATCGTTCCCGCCGGCAATCCTGGAGCGACTTTCCCCGGAAACTCGGGAACTCGCGGAGCCCGCCTTCCACACCCACGTCAAAGAAATCGTCAAAAAGGACCGGGTCACGCTGACGGTGTGAGCCAAAGGGTGAAGGAAGTTTGCGCTAGAAGAGCCTGGAGGGACCGACCGCAGTTCCTGGCCCATTGCCCGGGGTATCTCCTTTCCGGCAAGGAACGGGGGATGGCAGCACAATTTGCGGCGCTGACGAGGGCAACAACTCTTTGGCCCGCCAAAGCGGTGCGCGGCCATCTTGCGCAACGACGGCAAGTAGGTCAAGTGGCTTCTGATCGACTTTAAGGCGGATTCGCAGCAGATTTGGGCCTGAAATACGGTTTCCCCACGGCGGCCAGCGCGGCTTGTGTTCTGGTGCGCCTATCAAAAGCAGGATTACGAGGGCTTGGTCAACGCCGGAGTTCGAGTGACCACTGTCGTCTTCGCCACGGGCAACGAGGGTTATCTGAGGATTGAGGAAAAAGATACCTACTACTTCCACCAGTTGATTGTACTGAAGTCGAAATCGGCGGGAAACGGCTGGTGGGGGTCCACGTACTTTACCAGATCGCGAAGGGCAATAACGGTGTAGTCATTGTCGGCAAGGTACTTTACGCATGCTTCATAGAGCTTGGGATCTGTGCTGCAGAAGGGATGGTCGAGGTCCGGTACTCCGTGGAAGGTGAGGACGCAGACCTGGCCGTCCCGCGCCTGCTCCATTGCATCGACGCATTCGTCAAAGGTCGAGTCCGAACCCGGGTGACCCGTCGCCGGTATGAGGAAGGGATGGTCTTTCGTCGGATCGTAGGGAGGGCCATTGCCTCCGCGCTGGTAGTCGGGCAGTGCGGTAACCGGCTCGCATGCACGACGGGCGAAGAGATAGCCCTTTTCTGCAATGACCTCTACCGCCTCAGCACTGGTGTGAGACCCTGGGTAGCAGAAGGTCGTCGGCACGGGAATACCGTTTTCTCTGCAGCGTTGCTCTATGTGTTCCACACCTGCTCTGATCGCTTCTTTCGTCTGCTTGCGCATATCCACGTGCCGACCCAGATGATTGCCGATCTCGAAACCATCCTCGTGTAATTGACGGATCTCGTCCCAGGTCATGTAGTACTGCTTGTGGGTCAGAAAGCGCAGCCCCTCGGTGATGAAAAAGGTGCCGCCAAAACCATGACGCCTGAGCAACGGAGCTGCAAAGGTAGCCTGCGACTTGACCCCGTCATCGAAGGTCATGACGACCAGGCGATCCGGGATAGGTTCGAGGTAGTCGCCTTGTTTTGATACTGATGTCTCCATTTCACTCTCCCATAGTTAGTGCCCCGCATTGACATGGAGGTAAGTGGCGAGGATCTCGCTCTGGCAGGGGTCGCGGAGGTCGGTGCGGGAATAGGCGACGAGCAATGTATCCGGCGCCACTTCCTGCACCCAACTGTGAGTGCAGCCATCCAGCGACTGGGGACCGTGGAAATAGCAGAAGTGCCCGATCCAGTGGTGCCCCTCGTCGACGCTGAACGCCAGCCAATTCCCGGTGCGCCCATAGGCCACCGCCAGTACGCCGCTGGCCATGCGGCAGGCATTGGGCCAAACGCCGCGATCGGCGATCTCGTCGGCGTGACTCCAGCTCCGTCCCCCGTCGATGGAGCGGCTCAGGTAGAGTGGAGTGAAGGTGGAATTCCAGGTGCCGCCTGATCGAATGAAACAGAGGATCTCGCCGCTTGGCAAGACCAGCAGCCCGGGCTCGCAAAAGCCGTTCAGCCGGCGGTCAGGCCCCGGGTCGAGGTCGAAGGCAACCGTCGACAGGTAGTGCCAGGTCTCGCCCCGGTCGTGCGAGCGGATCACGAAGACCCTAACCTTTACGTCATTCTCGAAGAAGCCATGAAGGCCAGCCAGCAGGCTGTCGTCCTGGAGGACCGCGGTGGAATGATCTACCCACGTATGAGGCGCCGGCCGGCTGGAGTGAAGCTTGGGCACCCCATACAGGGTGGCGACTCCTTGCTCGTGGGTGTAGCCGTGATCGGTCGAACGGTAAATCCAGGTTGTATATTCCCCTTCTCGAGCGCTCTTTTTCAGATGTGTTCGCCCTAGCGAGATGAGCTCGCCATCGGGCAGTTGGCACACCGCCCACGAAGGCCAGGGCGGTGTTTCCTCCCAGGTCTTGCCGGCGTCGTGGGAACGCTTCCACGCCGGCCAAGCGCTCGTGTCGCGTGCAGCTTCATCGTACTCCATCCAGGCGCGGTTGCCGACCACCAGATCGCCGTTGGCCAGCCTGAACAGGAACGTGGCTGGGTTTTCGGTATAGCTCATGGGGGTGATGAGCTGGGTTTCTCCGACCTGCACTGTCAAGCCGGGATACACGTAATATCCTTTGCACCAATCTTCCCGCCTTACGTGGCCCGGCCGCCTGTTGATTCTGCCGTCCCTTTGACGCGGTATCATCTCGCTTTCCTTCTCCGGCAAAGCGCTAGCTTTCGCGGCGGACGCGAAGGTAAGTGCCCAGGATCTCGCTCTGGCGAATATCTTCGAAGTCGGTGCGGGAATAGGCGACGAGCAATATGTCCGGCGCCACTTCCTCCACCCAGTTGTAGTTGGCGGCATCCAGCGACTGGGGGCCGTGATAGAAGTTGAAGTGGCCGATCCAGTGGTGCCCTTCGTCGATGCTAAACGCCAGCCAATCCCCGGGACGCCCGTAGGCCACGGCGAGGATGCCGTTGGCCATGCGGCAGGCATTGGGCCAGACCCCGCGATCGGCGATCTCGTCTGCGTGGCTCCAGCTCTGCCCGTCGTCGATGGAGCGGCTCAGGTAGAGGGGCGTAAAGGTGGCGTTGTAAGTCCCTCCCGAGCGCATGAAGCAAAGAATTTCACCGCTTGAGAGGACAAGCAAGTAGGGCTCGCAGAAACCGTCCATGCGGCGGTCCGTCCCCGGGTCCAGATCGAAGGCAACTGTCGAGAGGTATTGCCATGTCCTGCCCCGATCGCGCGAACGCATCACGAAGGTTCGTGTTTTTACGTCATTTTCGAAGCAGCCTTGCAGGGCGGCCAGCAGGGTGCCGTCCTGGAGAATGGCCACGGAATGGTCCACCCACGTCCGGTCAGGGTGGAGTTTGGGCAGGTCGACCATGGTGGCTGTTTCCCCCTGGTGGGTGTGGCCGTCGTCGGTGGACCGGTAGACCCTGAGGGTGTATGTCCCCGGCCGGTCGGTCTCCCGCAAATGCGAGCGTCCCAAGGAGACGATCTCGCCGTCGGGCAGTTGGCAGGCGGAATAGGAGGGCCACGGCGGCATATTCTCCCAGCTACCTTTTGCTCCGGCAAACCGGGTTTTGCCCGCGTTGATCGAGTGCTTCCACGTAGGCCAGGCGCCCATGCCGACGATATCTTCGTTGTCCTTCATGCAAGCGCGGGAGCCAACTACTACATCGCCGTTGGCGAGCGCGAACAGAAATGCGGCCGGACACTCGTTGACGCAGGACGGTGTCAGGGCATAGGTTTCGCCGACTTCGATGATCAGTCCCGGATACTCGTAATATCCCTTGCACCAGTCGAAGCGCGTCACGGATTTGGGCTGCCTGGTTACTTTGGTGTCTCTTGCTGGTGGTATCATCTCATTCTCCTCGGCCTCCGACAAAGCTTACAGTCTTGCTCCAGGCCGGATTGATACGATGGGTGCAAACGGATCGGCGCCAGTGCGCCAACGAACAGCGGATTAGGGTTCCCGGCAGACCTGCACGACGGTCCCCAGCAGTTCGCTCTGACAGGGATCATTGAAATCGGTTCGGGCGTAGGCGACCAGCAGCGTGCCGGGCTCTACCTCCTCTACCGCCCCGTGGCTGCAGCCGTCCAGGGACTGGGGACCGTGGAAATAGCAGAAGTGGCCGATCCAGTGGTAACCCTCGTCGATGCTGAAGGCCAACCAGTCGCCGGTGCGTCCATAGGCCAAGGCAAGAACGCCGCTGTCCATCCTGCAAGCCTGGGGCCACACTCCGCGGTCGGCGATCTCGTCGGCGTGACTCCAGCTCCTACCTCCGTCGATGGACCTACTCAGGTAGAGGGGGGAGAAGGTGGCGTTGTAGGTGCCTCCAGAGCGTATGAAGCACAGAATTTCGCCGCTGGGCAGCACGAGCAGTTTGGGTTCGCAAAAGCCGTTCTGGCGACGGTCGCTCCCGGGATCTAGATCGAAGACGACCGTCGACAGGTAATGCCAAGTCTTACCCCGGTCGGTGGAGCGCACCACGAATACCCGGTACTTCACATCGGACTCGAATCTCCCGTGCAGGCCGGCCAGCAGACTTCCGTCGGGAAGAACAGTCACTGAATGGTCTACCCAGCCCCAGGGAAGTGTGCGGCCCGAGTCGTGATGCATCAAGATCATTTTGGGCACCCCCACCAAAGTGGCGACCCCCTGTTCGTGGGTGTAGCCATTGTCAGTAGAGCTGTAAAGCCACGTAGTATACTCCCCCTCCCGATCTCCAACTTCCAGATGCGTCCGCCCCAGCGAGATGATCTCACCGCCGGGCATTTGACACGAAGAATAAGAAGGCCAGGGAGGTGTTTCGTCCCAGTTCCTGCCCCCATCCGTCGACCGCATCCAAGGCGGTTCATCTTTGATATCGCTCTCTGCATCGGGACGATTCCACTGGTTGTATTCACCATAGCGGGCGCCAGCTACCAGTTCGCCGTTGGCCAGCTTGAAGAGGAATGCGGCCGGATTGACGGTGTAGCTTGCGGGGATGATGATCTGTGTCTCCAGGACCTGCACCGTCAAGCCGGGGTACTCGAAGTATCCCCTGCACCAATCTTCTCGCGTCACCTGTTCTGGCTGGCTGGTTATTCTGCTGTCTCTCCGTGGCGGAATCATGTCAACACCTTTAACAGTTGGGGTCGTTTACCGCGCTGAAGTCCAGGTCCCTTGGAAAGGGCTGGTTGGGATCGACGTATCTGACCAGGTCGCGCGTGGCAATGGCAGTGCAATTGCGGTCTCGTAAATAGTCCATATAGCCGATAAATTCTTCGGGCTCGACGGTACAATGGGAATGATCAAGATCCGGCACGCCGTGAAACGTCAGGACGGCGATCTTGCCGTCTCTGGCCTGCTCGACGGCCCAGACCAGATCGTCGAATGTCCAGTGTGGACCGGCGTTGCCGGTGATAGGAATGAGCAGGGGATGATCGCGGTGTGGTTCGTAAGCCGGACCACGCCCGCCCCATTCGTAGTCCACGCTGACGGTGAGTGGCTCACAGCCGCGGCGGGCGAAGAGGTAGCCTGCTTGGGCGAGCACCTCCACCGCCTCCGGACTGCTGTGTCCCCCGGGATAGGCGAATGAGCGCGGCACCGGGATACCGTGTTCCCGGCAGCGCTGCTCGATCTGTGCAACGTCGGCCTCGATTTCCTCCCTGGAGTGCTTGCGCATATCCACGTGCCGCCCCAGATGGTTGCCGATCTCAAAGCCGGCGGCGTGCAGCTCGCGGATTTCGTCCCAGGTCATATAGTATTGCTTGTTTTCAAGGAAATTGAGGCCCTCGGTGATGAAGAACGTTGCCCCAAATCCGTAGCGCAGGAGGAGGGGACCGACGAAGGTGCCGTTCGATTTGGCTCCGTCGTCGAAGGTCAGAACAACCAGCCCATCGGGAATGGGATCGAGTTCGGCGCGTTTCCTGTTCGCTTGGGTCATTGTTGCTCTCCTTGTAAACGGCACCTACCGACCGGTCAATTGGAAGACATAGGACCCTGATCCAGCATCGAATACCACTTCATCGCCTGTGTCCCTGGCGGCGTAAATGCCCGACACGCCGTCGGCAAACGCCCCGGCCCCCGCATTCCACAAGCCTCCATTTGAGCCCCGGTACATGATCGCGCCTATATGGGCTGGGCGTACTCGGTAAAGCCGACGAGCGCGCGCACAAAAAACCGCCACGCATCAAATTCCAGATCTTGCTGAAAGGGACTGTCGAAATCCTTGCGGTCTCTATCGATGCCCACGATCGTGTACAGATCGTAGCCGAAATAACGGGTGCGGTTGACAAGGGTGACGAAGGCAGTGCGGCGCTCAAAGCTGTTGCGCCCGGCCCCCTGGTCTCGGAAACGGTAGGGCAGCGCACCCAGACCCTGAATACCGGCCTGCAGCCATGTTCTGGCCAGCAGGGGATATGCGGCCTTGACGATGGGAATCGCACTCCACTCGGAAAGTAGATTTCTCCCAGCATCTCGGTCCCGCAGCCTCAGGAGAAGGAACTTGAACTGCGGCGTAAGGCTCAATTTGCCCACGTACCAGGTATAGTCCGCTTGGCTGACCAGGGTCCAGTGGTCCAGGCGGCGTTGCGGCTGGCCGATGCCCGGATGCAGGGATCCCCCTTGTTGCCAGTTGAGCCGCAGGCGCAACTTCTGCGCTAGAAGAAGCGTGGACCAGGGATTGACCCATCCTTCCAGGTAACTCTCGTGCACGTAACTGTCCTGGTAGAACAGGGGGTCGGGGCGCAGGCGGGTATCAACTCCTCTTTCCGCATTGTCCAGGAATCCGGCGCGGACGGTGCGTTCATTCACCACGTTGTACTCGTCGGCGATATCGTCCTGCACCCGGCGGAATTGGCTTTCAAAGAAGAGCTTCCAAAGGCGTTCCACGCCTCGCCGCTGGTAGGTCAGCAGCGCATAGGTCGCCTTGTTGCGCCCCGGACCGGCGACTTCTTCGACGCCGTAGGATCCGAGCCCGAAGGACCAGAAACGACTCAGATCCACCTCTCCAAAGAGATGAAGGCCGCGCTGGTCGAAGTCGTAGGGGTAATCCCAGTCCACGTCGTCTTCGCGCTGGTCCGGCTCGTCGTTGTTGTTGCGATCCAGGCCATAGGCGTAGGCGTTGGATTCCACGTTGTACATGAGGAAGGGTTCTTCATAGTCGGGAATGCCGTTGAAGTTTCGGTTGGCATCCATAATTCCGTCCCGGTCTTCATCTTGTCCGATGAAAACTCCATCCCTGTCGATGCCAAAGCGATTCTCGGGAAAACCCAGGGTATCGCCGGTGGAGCGGTCGGGAAAGGGATCGGCGTCCTCGTTGTCCTGCACCAGATCCCAGTACATGGTTTCGTTGACTACGCCGCCCATGCGGCCGCGATAACAACACAGAAAGTCGATCGGTTGGAAGGCGCGCAGAGTGGTCTGGTAGTCAGGGTTAATAGCAAAGTATTCTCCTCCCAGGCGCCACCGACCGAACCAGCGGGTGGCGTTGATGTAGTAGGCCGATCCCTGTTCCAGAAAACTCGGCGCCTTGTTGAAGATGGGCACTCGCTCCATGCGAGCCGGGAAACGCGAGTAGAGGGCCGAGCGCGCATATTCGCCCTGAATCTCAATCCCCGCCATGGTCAGTTGCACATCGGCGCTGTAGGTGAAAAGGCCGGTCTGTTCGCCAACGTGGAAACGGACGCGCCGGAGGTTGGACAGATCCTGCACATTGTCCGGCGCCCTGAGCACCGTTCGGTAGAAGGTGCTCATCAGCTGCGTCGTTCGGTTGACCGCCCGTGGATTGACCTCCGCCAAGGTAGCTACCTCGATATGGTAGTCGTTGCCCACCAGGGCCTCTATCTCCACGGTCTTGAGTAGCGGCTCCCGGGATAGGTCGAAGATGTAGACCAGTTGTCCGTCTCCGTCCACCTGCAGGATCTCGGCCGGTGATTCCACCTTGAAGTTGTCCAGGAGTCCTTCCAGATTGGTGATATTACTCACATCCACGCCGGCCTCGTGGTCCAGCCGGTAGAGAAAATCCGCATAGAGCGGACGATCTATGCGCCCGAAGTAAAAAGGGGCTGTAGCCCGGTAATATCCTCCGCCCCGATCGGCGGTGAGGAGGTTGTAGGGAATCTTGCGAAACCCGCCGGCCACTCGCGAGAAGCTTCCCACCTGCGTGTCGACGCCCCTGCGATGGCGGATCACTCGCGGCCTGATCTCGGGACGCAGCTGACCGTTTACCGCGATCTGCACCTCGTGCACCGCTGGACCGCCGCGGCCGTCCCGGGGCGAGTCGTCGGAAAAGCGCACCACCACGTAATCCATGAGAAATTGCTGGGGATGCAGTACCCCCTTGAGGCTGCCGCCGGACCGGGTACTCTGGTAGATATGCACGTTGGCCCCATTCAGTCCCAGGCTGAGGTTGCCGACGTCGGCCTGCAGGCGGCCGCCAAGAAGCATGACGGACGCATCGGCGAAGAAGGTATACCAGTAGTCTTCCTGGCTGATCGAAGGATCGCCGCCTATGAAAACGAGGGAAGTATTCGTGGCGTCGACGGGTTTTTCAATGCGCGATCCCAGCAGGGTGAGCTTGTAGCGGGGCATGGACAGATCGAAGCGCGCTCCGTTGAAGGTGGTCATGGATAGGGTCAGGGGCGTGAAGCGAGCGATCAGGGCGTCGCCAACAATGGCACTGTAGCCCCACGAACCATATCCGTCCCGGGCCACCACCAGGTGATCGATGACGTCCCGGAACATGAGCAGATCCTTTGCAGCGGCGCTACCGTATTGCAGCCCTGGCGAACGCCTTTCCGTCCAGTTGTAGAGTTCGTAGCCCCGGATAAGGTATTCGCCCATGAAGTCGTAGAAACCCCTGCGCGTACTCGAGTAGGGAAAGGTGTGGTTGTCGTAGTTTTCAAAAGGGTCTCGCGCAAAGTTGCGGTAAGCGGGGCGCTGGAGGCGCAGAAAGGGCCTCGACGATTCCACCTCGCGCAGGCGCACGCGGTCTCCCTGGTCCTGTCCTCCCACGGCACTGGCGCACATGGCCCCCAATAGCTGCAGGAGCCAGGCCCAGCTTTTGTAGCTCATGGTCCGCACACACCTTTGTCGGAAAAAACCTGGTGCCGGCAGCTCTCCATCCCGGACCAGTGTCCACCCTTGGAGACCAAGTTCCGTTCGACCGATCGCATGTTTTTGCCTACCGCTCTGATCGCGACTTGGACGCGAAGGCTCTATTGCGCCGTTTTGCGGCATTGGTTGTATTTCGCCGCCGAAAATTTCGCCTGGCTAGGGCGCGCTTTCCGGCGCCAATCCACGCGGGCTCGGGTCGTTGCCTTGGCTCGCCGTACCAACCAGTATTCCTGGCTCGAGCGCACTGCCAGCCGGGCGGCTCGGTGCATCCTGCCTGGCAAATTATTCTCCTGTCGGCACACCAGAGAAAAGCCAGTTCCGCGGGAAGTGAACCCATCCAACTCACTCCCTCAGAACTGGCCTTTCCAGAGAGCCGCATTCCGACCCGGCTTTCAACAGTGTCAGCGGAGAGGCGGCATCCTCGCGCCAACGGTCTCCAGCCCCAACACGGCGAGGCCTATTTCAACAAAGTCGCCGAGTGCGTTGCAGTAAACGCCCCCGCCTGCATCCGATAGAAGTAGACCCCGCTGGCAACCGGCTTGCCTAGCTGGTCGCGCCCGTTCCACGTGGTCTTGTACGCACCTGCGCTGAGCGACTCATGCACCAAGCGGGTTATAAACTGGCCGGCTGTGTTGAACACATGGATCTTCACGAAATCGTCAGCCGGCAGGGCAAACTCGATGGTGGTATCCGGGTTGAACGGGTTTGGATAGGCCGCCCTCAGGCTGTAGCTGCTGGGCAGACCGGAAGCCTGGATCTCTTGCACTGCCGTCGCCCCGTCACCAAGCCTGCCGGAACCTACCCCATAGGGAATATACATCATCATGCCCGGGTTGGCGTTCCCTTCCTCCGGGTGTTCATAGTCGTGGGTGAGAATATTCATGCCCGTGCCTTTGTACAGGCCGTCCCAGCTGCTGCCTGCGGAAACGATATTCAGGTACCAGACATAGGGTCCGGGTTGCCATGGTCCCGTCCCGGGCGCCATGGATACCGGTGCGATGCCGCTGCCATCGCGGCCAAGCATGGCGAACACGGCTTCGTCAGGCCTTTCGGTTTCGCTCAGAAACACGACCTTACCACTGCGGTCGGCTCGCGTGTGTATTACAATTCCAATGTGCGCGGCGACGCCAAACTCTTCGGCCTGCTCAAAGGAGACCGAGCCGGCGACCCCATCGCCTGGGAAGTGCGCCCAGATCGGCGTACCTTCGTGGTTCATGTGAAGGACGGGAGAGGTGGTTCTCCAGGCAGAAATCCACATTCCCCTTTCGTTTACGTGTATCTTTCCAGGTCCCAGCGTTCTGATCTGCTCATTCCCTTGATCGTCGACGGCGACAAAAGTGTAGAACTCGTTGGTATCCCAGGAGCTGAGAAATTCGCCGGTAGCCTTGTCGTATCTGTGGATGCCGGTGGTGGGATTGTCGGCCACGCTCCAGTTCACCTGGTAAACCGCCTCTCCCCAGGGCGCGATGCCCACGATGCGGTTGTCCTCCACGGCCTTGGACCAGCCGTTTTCTCCAAAATCGGTGACGCGGGAAAAGGTCTTGGTGGCGGCCTGTTTCTGCATCTTGAAGAGTCCGGCCATTTCACCCCGCCGGTGATTCGTCCACCAGATCTCGGGATCGACGTCGTCGACTTTGGTGCCGCCCCAGGTATGGGCGCCTTCAAAGTCAAATACCTCCCTGTAGTTCCAACGCTCCCAAGCGCTGGGATTGGCGATATAGTCCGTGCCAAGGGTGCCTCGGATCATATCAGCTCCCGAGCGCCCAATATCGGGTTGGGGATTGTGATGTTCATGGACCCAGACTTCGGGGGGGTCGAGGCGTACGTCGATGGAATTCTCGGTCCAACCGCCACCAGGAGATGCCGGACCGGCCAGAGAGGAATTGTCGACATTGTTGACTCCGATCAGGTCAAATTCGTAGGCGCCGGAGCCGGCTGGATTGCCTTCGAAATCTATCCCATCCCAGGTAATGGAGTTCCGGCCGGCCTCCACGGAGATCCCAGGAGTGCGTGCTACGAATAAATCCTGCGGCTCCAGCCGCAGCCAGCCGCCGCCGGGCCCCCTCCGCCCGACTTCGTTCGAGCCCTTCCTGTACACCGCCATCCACACCGTGCCGCGCTGGTTGATGGTGAAGGGAATGGTTACACTGCCGCTTCCATCCCACTCCACATCCTGGGTAGCGATTTCCAGGACGTTGAACACTCCGGATACCGTGGGCGGTACGATGGTTACACCATCCCACGTAGTCGATTGGGGATACTCCTGCGCCCACACAGCCCCCGGGACCAGCAGGAACAGGATCCATCCGAACGAACTAGCGCGCAATCTATGCATGAGGCTTCCTCCTTGGCTTGAGGGTTTGGAATCCATGCGCATGCTCAAGTTTTTCCGATCTAGTAGCGCAATGAGGTTTTCGGCGACGGACTGGTCACACAAGACAGAATATAATATGATCTACGGTATGAAATTGTCAAGGTTGTATTCAGGTGGGCAAATCTCTTTGAGCCCCAAGTGGATAAGAAGCCGCAGAGCGAGGAGCGTACACGCCGAATGGTCCAATGCGGGGTGCCCCGCAAACGACGAGCTTTCAGCAGAAACGCGCAAAGGCTGTGTTCGTTGACACCGCACCAGAGCGAGGTCTTATTTTCCCTCCATGCTGACGCCCGTAAAGTTGAAGTGCGAGTACGCCGTCAATCCCCTGGGCATCGACGTGCCGCGGCCGCGATTTTCTTGGCTGCTGGAGACGGAGCGGCGCGGACAAATGCAGTCCGCCTACCAAATCCTCGTCTCCACCACTGAAAAGGCCGTGGCCTCTGCCAAGGGCGACAAGTGGGACAGTGGCAAGGTAGGGTCGGAGCGGTCGGTGAACGTGGTCTATTCTGGGGAGACCTTAGGTAGTTGCGAAACCTGTTGCTGGAAGGTGAGGGCGTGGGATACAGAAGACGGCCCCGGTCCCTGGAGCGAATCGGCCACCTTCAGCATGGGATTGTTGGAGGCTGGCGACTGGATGGGCAAATGGATTGCCGCCCCCGAGGAAATCTCCGCGCCGCTCCTGCGCAAGGAATTCACCCTCCAAGAGAAAGTCAAGACCGCAAAGGTCTACATCTCAGGCCTGGGATACTACGAACTCCACATCAACGGTGAGAGAATAGGCGATCACGTCCTCGACCCGGCCACCACCTACTACAACAACGACCAGCCCGTGGAGCTGGGTGCGCGGGTTTTTTACGTGACCTACGATGTGCGCGACCAACTCCAGACCGGGGCCAACGCATTCGGGGTAATGCTGGGCAATGGATGGTACAGCGCCGAAGCCGATATCCCCCAGGCGCCGATGCACCGCGAACCCTATGGCGAACGGCCTCGTCTGCTGCTGCAGATGAACGTGGAATTGGTCGACGGAACGCAGGTCTATGTCGCCAGCGACGAGACTTGGAAAGTGGTGGGCGGGCCGATCACCTACAACGACTACTGCCACGGGGAAACCTACGACGCACGCCTGGAAGCGCCTGCCTGGGACAGGACCGGCTTCGACGACTCGGCCTGGGGACCGGCTGAATCTGCAGAGGCGCCAGGCGGGGTCCTGACCGCGCAGGCGCTGCCGCCGATCAGGGTGATGAGGACCCTGAAGCCGGTGGGGTGCTTCCATTCGGGGGTGGGCACCCATGTTTTTGATTTCGGCCAGCATTTCAGCGGCTGGTGCAGACTGCGCCTGCGGGGACCAAGGGGTTCGCGGATTAGCTTGAGACACGGCGCCAGGGTTTACGACGATGGAACCCTGGATGCCAGGAGCAACCTCTTTGACCAGGGGCGCACCGACCATATTGCCAGGCAGACCGATACCTATATCGCCAAAGGCGCAGGCGCCGAGGTGTGGGAACCGCGCTTTACCCTGCACGGCTTTCGCTATGTAGCACTGGACGGATATTCAGGCGCGGCGGACCTGGACAGCGTGGAGGGGCGGGTCGTCCATTCGTCGGTGGATACCGCCGGAAGTTTCGCTTGTTCCAACGCCCTGGTCAACCAGATTCACCACAACATCTGCTGGACCCTTGCCAGCAGTATGCAGGGCTTTCCCCAGGATGCGGCGGACCGCGCCGAACGGGTCGGATGGTTGGGCGATCCCATACCCGAGGACTACATCTTCAACTTCGATACCGCCAGCTTCTGGACGAAATGGGCAGACGACTTGAAAGATGCGCAGAAGCCCGACGGAGACATTCCAGTCATCTGTCCACTGCACTGGCGCCGAACCCACGATGCTTTCAGAATGATGCCCGTGTGGAAGAGCACCTACCCGCTCGTGGTCTGGCAGGTCTACCAATTCTACGACGACGAACGCATCCTGGCGACACACTACGACGGCGTAGTCAAGCTGGTGGAATTCCTGCGGGCCCAGTCGACGGATCACATCATTTCCGCAGGACTCGGCGACCACATGGAACCCCAAGCCGACGGCACCACCAGCCACCGCCCTCTTCACACGCCGACGGCGCTCACTTCAACGGCCTACTACTATCTCGACGCCTGCATCGCGGCCCGTGCGGCGGAGATTCTCGGCAAGAACGGAGACGCCGAAGACTTTTCAGCACTAGCCGCGGAGATCAAGGAGGCGTTCAATAGGGAATTCTTGCACGGAGACACCAACCAATATGCTTCCGGCAGCCAAACGGCCAACGCGCTGCCCCTTGCTTTCGACATGGTCCCCGAAGACCGGGTGGAAGCGGTGGCAAAGAATCTGCTCGACGACATCGCCAAGCGGCACAACGGGCACCTGTCCACCGGCCTGGTCGGCACCAACGCCCTGGCACACGCCCTGCCTCGCTGCGCCGCCGCCGACGTCTTGTACCGCATTGCCACCCAGACCACCTTTCCCGGTTGGGGCTATCAGATCGAGCGCGGCGCCACCACGGTCTGGGAAACCTGGGACGGGGACCCGCGGCAGCGGCTGAGCTGCAACATGAAGATCTTCTGCAGCATCGACAAGTTCTTCTACAAAGATCTGGCCGGCATCCGCCCCGAGGCACCCGGCTTCAGGCGCTTGGCGGTCAAACCCAGCCCCGTGGGCGACTTGACCTGGGTCAAGGCATGGACCCGCACCGTTAGGGGGATGGTGGCGGTGCAGTGGGAGAGGGGAGACTCGGCAATGGATATGAGGGTAGTTATTCCGGTCAACTGCAAGTCGACAGTAAGCGTCCCAAAAATCGGCCTGCGGAATGTCAGCGTCAAAGAGGGCGATGAAACTATCTGGAAGGACGGCGGCTACATCGCCGCTGTCGAAGGCATAACCGGGGGCCGAGAATCTCACGACTATGTGACCTTTGAAGTGGGGTCTGGCTCATACGAGTTCCGCGCGGTCGGCGAAGAAGGCTAACCCGAGGAAAAGGACCATGGATTGCATTGACCGCCAGGCCCTGGTTCGCCGGCACAATCCCGTGCTTCGAGACTTCGATCCTGTTTCGCCTCTCTCCGTAGGCAATGGCGAGTTCGCCTTTACGGCCGACGCTACTGGTCTGCAGAGTTTTCCCGAGCTCTATGACCCCAGCGTCATATCCGGCGCACGGTCCCATCTGAAGGGACCTGGACAAACCAGCCATGATAGCGTGCCACTGTGCACCCAATCCCAGTGGGGCTGGCATACCTTTCCCTTGCCGGAAGGACAGAGCCCCTCGGACTACCAGATGGAGATCTACGACGCGCATGGCCGCCCGGTGGGGTACCCCACACGCGCCCAAGGCCAGGAGGAACTCCACAACTGGCTGCGGCAGAATCCCCACAGGCTGCATCTGGGGCGGATTGGCCTGCGCCTGCGGGGACGGGATGGGGGCGTGCTGGAAGCGGGGGGACTCGATGAAATCAAGCAGACGCTGGACCTGTGGACGGGCCTCCTGGAAAGCCGCTTTCGCGCCGGCGGCGAAGGTGTGGTCGTGGAGACATGCTCTCATCCGCGGATCGATATGCTGGCGGTGCGCATCGATTCGGCGCTGATCGAACGCGGACAATTGGAAATCGTATTGGCCTTCCCTTATGGCTCGCCCCGCAAGGATATGATCACTGCCGACTGGGCCCGCCCAGAGCGCCACGCAACCCACCTTTTCCGACGCGCTTCCGAGACGGCCCGCCTGCAGCGCCGCCTGGACGAAGACCAGTATTTCGTTCGCCTCGCCTGGAGCGGGAAAGCCGATTTTCAGCAGGAAGAGGCGCACGATTTTCTTCTGCGTCCGGCCAAGTCCGGCCGCTGCTTCGAGTTCCAAGTGGCTTTTTCCTCCAGGGAAGCGGTGGAATCCCTGCCGTCGCCGCAGCAGACCTTCTGCGCAAGTGCCGAACACTGGGCCCGCTTCTGGTCCACGGGCGGCGCCGTCGAAGTGGCAGGCAGTCGCGATGAGCGCGCGCCCGAACTGGAGCGGCGCCTCGTACTGTCGCAATACCTCGCAACGATTCAGTGCTCGGGTTCGCTGCCGCCGCAGGAAACAGGGCTGACCTGCAACAGTTGGCATGGCAAGTTTCACCTGGAGATGGCCTGGTGGCATGGGGTCCACTTTGCTCTGTGGGGACGTACCCACCTCTTTGAAAGGTGGATGCCCTGGTACCAAGAGATCCTGCCCAAAGCGCGAAAGCGGGCACAGTCCCAGGGTTATGCCGGCGCGCGCTGGCCCAAGATGGTCGGGCCGGAGGGACGCGACAGTCCTTCCTCAATCGCTCCTCTACTGATCTGGCAGCAGCCCCATCCCATCGTTTTTGCCGATTTGTTCTACCGCGAGCATCCCCATCGCCATACCCTGGAAAACTACCGGGAGATCGTCTTTGCAACGGCCGATTTCATGGCCTCTTACGCGGTTCTGAATCCACGGACCGGGTACTACGACCTGGGGCCGCCGGTCATTCCCATGCAGGAAAATCACCCGCCAAGGGAGACCTGGAATCCCACATATGAGTTGGAGTACTGGGTCTATGGCCTGGAATTGGCGCAGCAATGGCGCCACCGCCTCGGCATGGAGCGGGATTCAAGCTGGGAAGAGGTCAGAACGAAACTGGCGCCCCTGCCAGTGAAGGACGGCGTCTACCTCGCTCACGAAAACTGCCCGCAGACCTACACCGAAAGGAACTGGGACCACGCGGTAATGCTCAATGCAATGGGCGTGATACCCGGTCCGCGCGTGGATCGCGAAATCATGCGCCGCACTTTGCGGAAGGTTCGCCATGTGTGGCAGTGGGAGAAAAACTGGGGTACGGACTTCTTCACGGCGGCCATGACCGCGGCGCGGGTGGGCGAGCCCCGGATGGCGGTTGATATGCTATTGATGGATACACCTATGAACACCTACCTGGCCAACGGCCACAATGCGGGATGGCAGTATTCGGTCTACCTGCCCGGGAATTGTGGCCTGCTGGCCGCGGTGGCGCTGATGGCGGCCGGCTGGCGGGGAGGTCCAAAGAGCCACGCGCCGGGCTTTCCCGCAGATGGATCGTGGACGGTGCGCCAGGAAGGGTTGCACGCCTGGCTTTGAGGTAACGAGTGCCGGCGCGCCTGGTGAATCTGGTCCAGCCCTGGAAGGAGGCTATACTGCAGGCATGGGGATGGAGGTCTGGGGGCGTTATTCGTTCGGCCACGGCTCGTCCCACTCGGAAACGACAAGGGGCTTGTCGAGGCGACGCAGGAAGGACAGCCGCTCAAAGGTCCGGACAGCAGACAAAGCGAGGGCGCGGCTTACTTTTCCCCTCTTGGCATTGAGAGATGCCGAGATCAAAACTAAGCCCGGACCTCCTCAGGTGGATCGTTGCCTCCTAGCTCGTTCACCTCCAGAACCCTTGGGTGGAACTCTTCTGAACTCACTCCTTCCGTGAAGCACCCCTCTCTTGCACCGATGGGATCAGGGGGAATCCTCACCCTGACTGGAAAAATCAATAGGTACAATACCAGCCCGCCGCCGCTGGTGCCGTAGTAGGGCGGCAGAAGCATGGCGCCGTCCGCGCCGATGTCTTCGGCGTACCTGGTCAACTCGATGGTCATATGGGACCCGGCATGGGCGGTGCCTGCAATGACGATCATCCCGCTTCCTCTCGCCGCATCGATGACCGTTTTCTGCACCTGCCTGCGTTCGTCGTCGGTCAGTGAGAAGAACTCGCCCGTGCTGCCGGTGACGATGACCGTCGCGATTTTTTGCTCAACGTAAAACTCCGTCAGGCGCTTCATGGCATCCAGATCCACCGAATAGTCTTCCTTGAAGTGGGTAGTCATCGCCACGACGGGACCGCGGAGCTTCTCTTTCAACTGATCGCCGGTGAGCATCGTTTCTCTCCTGTATGTTCGAATTAAGGTGAAAGAATAGCCCGCAGTGCAAACTGGTCAGGTTATCCATTGGAATTTGGAACTGTCTTTCATTCTTGCTAATATTCCCCCGAGTGACGGGCAATACCATGGTCAAGAATCCTCTTCTGTCACAGAACAAAGCAGCAGAGGTCCGGCAGCCTCTGCCCGGAAGGAAGGCCGGTGAAGGGTCGCCTTTCATCACTCTGCGCGCCCTCGTGCTGGGAGCCCTGACCATTGCCGCCATGTTCTACTGGATGGATATCAATGTCACAGCCCAGTTTACCATGGTGGCGTTCTCGTCGTTCGTGCTTTGGCTCTTTGTCAATGTCGGCCTCAAACGGCTCTTCCCCCACAGGGCCCTGCGGCGGGGCGAACTGCTGACCATCTTCTCCATGACCTGGGTGGTGGGCACCATGCCGCGAGAAGGGTGGATCCTCGACTGGGCATCGGTAGTGGCCGCGCCGTCTCACTTTGCCTCTTCTGAAAACCAGTGGGTCGAGACCTTCTTCGATTTGCTGCCCTGGCACGTCTTTGCCCCCACGTCACCCCGGGTGATCGACGGGTTCTGGTTCGGGGCGGAGGAAGGCGCCTCGGTGCCGTGGATGGATTGGCTGGGCGTGATCGGCCAGTGGCTGGGAGTCTCTTTGGGCCTGGTGGTGTTCGGCTTCTGTCTCTTCGTGTTGTTTCAGCGCCAGTGGGTGGCGGTCGAGAAGCTCACCTTTCCCCTGGCGCAGTTGCCGCTGGACCTGACCCGGGGCTTTGACGGACCGCGGCGCATGCCTCTGATCTTCTATTCGCCGCTGTTCTGGATCGGGGTGGGAGTGGTTTTCCTGCCAACGCTCTACAATATCGCGACCTATTTCGCGCCGGGGCTGCCGCCGCTGGATGTCTTCTGGCAGCGTCATATTCTTACATCGCCCGCATCCCTTTCCCGGGATATAGGAATGCGGTTAATGCCTGTTGTGCTGGCCGTGGCCTACCTGTGTCCGCTGGATATCCTGGCCAGCCTGATCGTCTTCTACTGGCTGGCTGTACTCAAGGATTGGGCTGTGCTGCGAACGGGGTTTTCCGCGGGCATGGCCGGCCAGCAGATCGAGGGGCGGGAAGTCCTCTTCATGGAGAGCTACGGGGCCCTGATCTTTCTGGCCCTGTGGTCGATCTGGCTGGCGCGAGGGCATTTGCGGCAGGTGTGGTGGCAGGTGCGCAAAGGGGAAGGGGACCGCCGCCAGGTCGCCCACTACCGCTTTGCCCTTGTCGGTCTGGTGCTATCGGCAGCCTACGTGATCCACTGGGTGGTGGGCCTGGGGATGAGCCTGCCATTGGCGGTGGGCGCGTTCCTGCTGATGACGC
This sequence comes from Candidatus Latescibacterota bacterium, assembly GCA_965208105.1. Taxonomy (GTDB): domain Bacteria; phylum Latescibacterota; class UBA2968; order UBA8231; family UBA8231. The sequence goes on along the minus strand of OZ242318.1, from coordinate 2,293,659 downwards.
TGGTCTATTTCGTCACGGTCAAGCTCATGGCGGCCACGGGGTTCGCCTACCTCTTTCCCCACTTTACGAACATGAAGGGCGAGACCTTCATCGTCGACCTGATCGGTTCGATCCACCTGTCGCCTCGCAGCCTGATCGCCTTCAAGCTCTTTACCAGCCAGGCCTTCTTCGGCACGATCCGCATGCCGGCGTGGCCGGCGATGGCCCATCATCTGCGCATTTTTTCCCTGCGGCAGCAGCCCGCGTGGACGACCGCGGCGGTGGTCGTGGCCTTTCCGGTGGGCTTTTTTGTGGCTGCGGGGGCGGCCATCGAGCGGGGCTATGAGGAGGGGGCGGTACTTTTCGCGGGCGCGAACCCTGTCTTCGATCAGATGGTCCTGGCGATGCACAACCGCACCGTTGCGGATTGGGAGAAGTGGGGGGTGTGGCTCTTCGGGTTTTTCGAGGCGGCCGGGATCACGTTTTTGCGGGCGCGCTTCCACTGGTTTCCGCTGCATCCCCTGGGGCTGGCCTTCCAGTACTCCTTTGGAGCCTGGCTCTACTGGTTCAGTCTGCTGCTGGTGTGGCTCGTCAAGGGGACGCTGCTGTACTATGGCGGGGTGCAGGCTTACCTGAGAGGAAAGCCTTTATTTTATGGACTGGCCATCGGTTATGTGCTCGGGGTGGTGCTTTCGATGTGGGTGGACATGATCTGGTTTCCAGTAAGGGGCCACCGCCTGCACAGGTGGTAATGCAGGAAGGTCATCGCCGGCCAATTGCGGTCATCGTCGTTCCAGCCTTCGTGGGGGATTGAGGCCGGGAACGGCCATGTGTCTGAGCTCGCGGGCGAAGGCCTGGCCAAGGAGTTCGTTTCCGCGGTCGGTGTAGTGGCAATAATCGTAGAAGAGAGATCTTCGCCATGGTCGGCGAAATATCGGGACAAGTCCACAATGCGAACGAGGTCGCTGTTCAACTCCGCGGCGAGTTTGAGGAATTGGGGTCGAACCTCGTTGAAGAACCGGCGCTGTGAAGATCTTCGAGAACATATGCGGGACCAGTGTCGAGATTCTCGCAAAACTCGAGTTGTGCTCTGCCAAACAGGGCGGACTCGTCGTGTTCTGCGCTCCCGATTTTCGTGAGTTCACGCTGATCACGATCGATCGGACTCGGGAAATGCTGGTGGTGGCGAACCGCACCTTATCTGAAAATTTGAGTATGGGGGCAGGGCCGGCGGCGCCGGGCGACAGCCAAACATCGTTCACAGCTCGCGGCGACACGGTCGTCCTCGATGTGTTCCTCGATCGTTCAGTTCTGGAGATTTTTGCGGAAAATGGAGTAGCGCTGACCCACAGGGTCTATCCCTCGGACCCGCGGAGCGACAGGATCGGAATCTTCGCCTATGGAGGCAAGATACGGTTGGCATCGCTGGATGTGTGGGAGATGGCGCTTTGAGCCGGTTCATCACCGCGCTGAACAAAGCGGCATTTTCAGCAAAGTGGGTCTCCACCGTCTCGCCGCCGCCACTATGTATTCGAGGAGTGCATGGTCGGTTTTGAGAAAGATGCCCTGCACCTGGTGCGGCGCACAGGAGAGAGGAAGTCGACGAAGATTTGCCGCAATTGGACGAAGGCGGCTACGATGGTGTCTAAGCCGATCTGGTGCGGGGCATGCGCGGCGATTCTCCCTTTTCAATTGTCCCAGCGCCAGGGGTCGATGGCGGCGGCGTCCGTCCTCATTCCCTTGGGCTTGTGCGCCTGTTCCCACTCGAGGCCCGTTGTATTCGGGCTCTGCAGAAAACGCCTCGCAGCCGGGGGCGCCGCGGCCACCAGCTCGGGGTTCCACTCCTCCATCGGCTTGATCGGTCCCGCCCAGGCCGGACGGTATCCCAACTGGACGAGGGTTCGCTGCGATTGGGATTTGTTGGGATGGGTGCCGTGAAACAGGTTGATGGGCATGATCACCGCTGTTCCGGCCCGGGGACACAGGGTGATCTCGCCTGGATGCCACTTGTAGCGTACGTAGGGATTGGCCTCGGCGTGAAAGGAGAGGTGGGAGCGCGGCAACAGGCGGAAGGGAGCGCGGTCGGGGGTCAGGTCGTCCAGGTAGTAGAGCACCCGGAGCAGGCGCGGGGAGCTGCCCTCGTATCCGAAGATGGAGGAGCCGAAGGGCTGGCCGTCGGTGTGCAGTGAGATGGGCGGCGAGCCGGCCAGGGTGCGGGTGAAGAACCCGCGGGTGAAGACGATATCCGGCCCCATCAAGACCTCGAGGAACTCGATCATCGGAGGGTTTGCGATCACCTCGGCCAGCGCCTGGCTGTGCCACTGCGGTTCCAGAAAGTAGGTCTGCGCATCGCTGTAATCCTTGGTCTGCATCGGTGCATCGGCCATCTGCTCATTGATGCGCTCGATGGACTCGGGGTCGAGCACGTCTGGAAGGACGACGTATCCTTCCACCTCCAGATGACGGATCTTTTGCCCCAGGGTCAGCGCGCCGAAATCGGTTTCATCGATGTTCATGAAAGGGATCTCTTCATGCCCCTCCATCTTTACTTGGGTCGCTTGCATGGCATCCTCCAATTCTGGCATCAGTGGGTGGGAGGTACTGGACTGCGGAGTTGTGCGCCTGGGGGCCGTTCGCCGTGACGGCCTCGCCCCGAATGCCAACCGGGGCGTGACAAAAATCTTAAGCCGACACCTGCGGCGGTGCAACCTGGATCGGGCCGCTTCCCAACCTCTACCCGCAGCGAAAGCGCAACTGCACCGCGTCGAGGACGAGGGCGGTCGAAGCGGACTCCCCGCGCTTTTTCAGGACCACCTGGAGATGGTTCTCTCCCTGTCTGACCTGGGAGGGATCGAGCCTGCCTTGGAGCCACTGCCCCTCGCGGGGACTTCTTCCAGGGTCCGCCGGTTCCAGGGCGCCGAGGGTCCCGCCATTGAGGCTGACCTCGATGTCGTCGCCGGCAACCTGGTCCCAAAGGTGGATGCGGAAATCCAGGTTCTCCGTCCTGGCGGCTCTCGGATCTTCCCCCACCTGAAAGGTGGCCTCGGCGCTGGATCCAGGCTCAATGGTCAGCTTGTCGACCCCCTTGAAGCTGTTCTCGCCCTCGAATGAGGTGATCCCGTAGATCCTGTCTTTCCCGGCCATGGTCTTCGTCTCGCCGATTTCCCGCCACCATTGGGGCTCGCCGAGGGCGGGATTGAAGAGGTAGAGGCCGTCGGCTCCGGCATTGAACATGTTCAATGCCGCACCGCGCCAAGCGGGGAAGGTGCCTTCCCAGCCGTTGAAGACCAGGATGTAGGAGGGTTTGCCGAGGCGGTCCGGCTGGCCGCCGTAGAGGGTCTCGATCCAGGAGAGGAAGTTCCGGTATTTGCCGGCGCTGAGGTCGAGAAAAGCCCAGCGGTCCTGCAAGCCCCAGGACAGGCAGGGGTAAACCGGGACCTCGTACTTGTGACCAAGGGCGATGATTTCGCTGTAGGAGTTGCTGAAAGGCGACTCGGCGTTGCCCCCTGGCATGAGCTGGTCGATCAGCCCCTCCGCCAGCCAGGTCTCCAGGTCGACGCCGACGTGGAGCGAGTCGGCGGCGCTGAAGGGTGTGTGAGCTGCCAGAAGGAGGGGGCGGCCCCGTTGCCTGGCGACCTCGTCGGCCATTCGGCGGATGCGGCGCAGGAGATCGTTCATCAGGTCCAGGTGCTGAGGCTCCACCGGGTCTCCCTGCAATGACTCGCGGAACAAAGGGTAATATTTGAAGAACTCCATGCCGATGCAGTCCACGTCGTAGTTCAGCGCGACCTCCTCGATGATGGCGAAGATGTGGTCGCGAACCTGGGGGAAGGCGAAGTCCAGGCGCGTCCAGGGAAAGGGCGGGTTGTTCTTCTCCCAGTCGCCTTCCTTGCCCATCATGAACTCGGGGTGCTCGCGCTTGAAGGGGGCGAGGCCATAGGTCCAGCGGCGCGATCCGGGGGGATAGGCGTCGTGGCAGTCGTTCATGCGCAGGGCCCAGACCGCCTCCATGCCGTGCTCGCGGCTGAAATCCAGTTGTACCTGCAGGGCGTCGCGGCCGTAGTTCTCGACCAGCTCCAGGGGAATCTCCTTGCCGTAGAACCCTCCCAGCTTGGTGTGGTGCGAGAAGGTGAGTCCCGCCATGCAGCTGGCGTACCAGTTGCTGTCCACCTGGGATCCGATCAGGGGAGTGCTGCGGGCGTCGAGGAAGTCCTGGACCAGGTCCCCCGAGGCGCGTACGGCCAGGGATTCCGCTACGTCGTGCTCGTGCTCAATCCCGGATCGGGCTTCCAGGGCATCGTCGCCGTCGTTGTTGTAGATGATCCGCCTTCTCCGCCAGCGGGCCTGCTGCCGTTGCTCGTCCATGGAGTCACCTTCTTTTTTTGAGGTTCTGGCCAGGTCTTCGGTGCTCGATTTTGGACAAAATATGCCAAAAATTCCAGGGGGTAAAGGCGAGGAAGGGGGCCAGCGGGGGGAATCCCATCCCGCTTCACCTGCAGCAACGGGGAGACCGGCATCACCAATATAGGGCGCCCCTGCCCGGCGGCCGGCATGTTCGACCTGCCGGGGCAAAATCAATAGTCCGCCACCGAGCCGTCCTCCAGGAAGTGGCCTTCCCAGCGGAACTGCAGGGCCGGATCCTTGCCCACGGCGACGGCGCGCTCCTCGTCCACCTCCACTCCCAGGCCCGGCCCCTGGGGCAGCGAAACGTACCCCTCGTCGTCCATCTCCCAGGTCTTGTGCGCCACCCCCGGTCTCATCCGGTCGCTGTAGCCCTCGTGGATCAGGAAAAACGGCACCGACGCCGCCACGTGCAGGCTGGCGCTGAGACCCAGATAGGACATGGTGCAATGGGGAGCCAGCGGCACGTGATGGGCTTCGGCAAGGGCGGCTACTTTCTTCATCTGGCTGATGCCGCCGCCGTGGCCGCAATCCGGCTGCAGCACGTCGATCACCTGGGCTTCGAGAATCTCGCGGACCTCCCAGATCGTGCGGTCGCGCTCGCCGGTGGCCAGAGGTACGCTCACCGACTCGCGCACCTTGCGCATGACCTCGATGTTGCCGGGCACCCACGCTTCCTCCAGAAAGAGAAGGTCGTCGGCCTCCAGGTGTGACGCGAACTGGGCTACGATGGGAGGGGGCAGGCAACTGTGGGCGTCGAACATCACGGCGCCGTCGGGGCCGACCTTCTCGCGCGCCCGGTGCACCTCGCGGACCAGACGCTCGATCTGCGCAGGAGTGCCGGCAAAGGGATGCGAGCCCCCGGGACCGATCTTGACCGCCTTCGGACTCGGATACATCCAGATCTTGTCGCGGCAGGGGCCGCCGAGGAGACGGTAGACCGGAACCCCGTAGAGCTTGCCGGCGATGTCCCACAGGGCCATATCGATGGCCGCGATCACGTGCAGCATCAAGCCGCCGCCGCGCAGGTTTCGGTGGGCCCTGAACAGCAGCTGCCAGAGATGCTCGATGCGGGTCGGATTTTCGCCCTCCAGCAGCCTGCCCAGCGAGCCGGCGAGGGCGCAGGCCACCTGCGTTTCGACATTGTTGATCTCGCCCCACCCCGCCACTCCCATGTTGGTCTCGATCTTGACGTAGCCCTTGGGTCCCACGGGAATGGCGCGCAGCCCTTCTACGCGAATCCGCGATCCGCGGTCCTCGACTTCCCTGCCATTATCGCTCATTTCGGGCTCCTCGGTTCAGGGTAACGACTTCCAGCTTGAGATGTATTTGACGTGGGTGAATGGGGCGAACTCGAGCGATTCCCGCTTCTCCCGCGGCAGCTAGGAGGACCGGATCCAGCCCCTCAAAGTCTCGGCTTCCTGCAGGAAGATCTTGGGCGACTCGTCCCTGACGAACTCCACCATCACCGCGTGGTCGCGTCCGCTGGATTCTATCTTGCGGAGGTAGCGCTCCCAGTCCTCCCGGCGCTCGGCCATGAGCCTGCGCTCCCCTTCGACGGTGTGGTAGGCGTGGACGTTGCGCAGCCAGGGAAGTATGGTGTCGAGGGAATGCAGGGCCTGCTCGGCGTTGCCGTAGACCTGCCAGTAGGTCCCCAGATTCTCGTGCGCGACCGTCTCCAGCAGCGTCCTGGCCGAGGCGGGGGTATCGGTCAGGGTGCCGATGTGGTACTCGTAGGCGACGAAGACCCCACTGGCCGCGCCGAGGGAGGCTATCCGGCGCGAGTCCCGGGCGACGAGGCCGCGGTATCCGGAGTCGGCGTCGGCGGAGGCGCGGCTGCCGCACCACACCCTCAGGGTCGGGGCGCCGAGCTCGACGGCGGTGCTCAGGATGGGCTCGAAGGTGGCCGGATCGTCGTCGCCGACCCGGTAGTAGGAGCCGTAGGCAAGTACCTCCAGTCCGGCGTCGAGGGTCATGCGCCGCACCTGGCGCGCCGCGGCAAGGTCGCCGTGGGGCACGTGGACGTCCCCGCCCCATTCGATGCCGTCGAGCCCGCCCTGGACCACGAGGTCGATGATCCGCGCCGGGGACAGCTTTCTGAAGGTGACCGAAGCGAGGCCGGAAGAGAGCAAGAGACTTCCTCCTTTTCCTGTTTCCTGCGAGACTCCGCCTGGTCCAGGCTCGCCTTTGCGGCGGATCCAATTTTTAGGGTAGGAATTTGCTTGCCCCCCATCAAGAGATGGGCATGGTCGCCGCAATCAGGAGGGGGCGCTCAACTCATCCAGGTTTTCGCGCAGCTTGACTATCCCCTCCAGGACCTTGTCCACGTCCTCCTTTTGCAGGAGCAGGTCCTTGGTCAGGGCCACCACCTCGTTGGCGTAGATGCGCTCGGCTTCGGGGCATCGCATGGTGGAATAGTCGATCTGGCTGCGGTGCAGCAGGCTCTTCTTAATGTCGCGGAAGGCGGGATTCCGGTAGAGCGGGGAGCTGTGCGCCGTGCCGCAGGGAATGCCCTCGGCCTCGAGGGCGGCCATGAATCTGTCGCGGTGTACCTGGTTCCACCCGGAGGAGTCGTAGCGCATGAAATAGAAGTAGTATCCCCTCCCGGTCACCCTGGGGTCCCTCTTCAAGGCGGAAATGCCCTCTATCTTTTCCAACTCGTGGGCGAGGTACTCGCCGTTCTCGTGTCGCAGCCGGGTCTGTTCCTCCAGGCGGTCGAGCTGGCTCAGGAGAATGGCGCCGAGGAACTCGGACATGCGGAAATTTCCCGCCGGGATGTGGTGCTCGTACTGTTCACCTCCGGGCCTGCGTCCCAGCCGGGACCAGGAGTAGCACTGCAGCGCCAGCTCCTCGTCGCTGTAGGTGACGGCGCCGCCCTCGCCGCAGGTCAGGGGCTTGCCCATCTGAAAGCTGAAGCAGCCCATGGAGCCGAAGGAGCCGACCTTCTTCCCTCTCCACTCCGAGCCATGGGCCTCGGCGCAGTCCTCCACCACCAGGAGGCCGTGCTTTTCGGCGATCTCCATGATGCGGTCCATGTCGGCGGGGTAGCCGCCGTAGTGGACCACTTCGATGGCCCTGGTGCGGGAGGTGATGGCGGCTTCGGCCGCCTCGGGGGAGATCTGGTAGGTTTCGGGGTCGACGTCGACGAATACCGGCACACCCGAAGCCAGCACCACGGCTGAAGCAGAGGCGATGAAAGTCACCGCCGGGACGATGACCTCGTCGCCGGCTTCCAGGCCGCATGACCTGAAGGCGAGCTCGAGGGCGTCGGTCCCGGTGGGAACGGCGGTGGCGTATTCGGTGCCGATGAACCGGGCGAAGCTGCGCTCGAACTGTGCCACCTTGCCCTCGCTGTTGCCCATGCTGCACCAGCGCCCGCTGTGCAGCACCTCGAGCAGCCCCTCCTTCTCCGCCTCGCCGAATATGGGCCAGCGCGGCTGCAGCCTCCGGGCCAGGAGCGGAGTTCCGCCGTTGATTGCCAGATTCGCCAACTGTTTTCCTCCTCGGACAGGTCAAGTCCTTGTCCGCCGAAAGCGCGAGGTTCATTTACCCACCAGGCGCACGCTGCCGGCGCCGGTATCGATGGCGATCTTGCCGCTGCCGTCGCCGATGCGGCCGCTGACATGGTCCCGCTGCATGGAGAGCTTTTCCATGATTACGCCGTCTACGTCAATGCCGCCGATGCCGCTGTCGATCTCGACGGTGGCACCAAGCTCGGCGGGAACCGATACGGTGACCGACCCCGCCCCGGTATCGACCTCGAGAGCGTCGACGTCGGTGAGGAGCTCCAACTCCACCGACCCGGCTCCGGTGTCGACCTCGATTTCGGGCGCCGCGACACCCTCCAGGTCCACACTGCCGGCTCCGGTGTCCACGAGCAAGCGACGGGCATGCAGCCCGCGAGTGCTCACGCTCCCCGATCCGGTATCGATCTCGACATCGCCGCCATCCCTCAGGTTTTTGACCTCGATGTCTCCCGACCCGGTGTCGAGCTCGATTTTTTCGCCTCCACTATGGTTCTCGACGTGGATACTTCCCGCTCCGGTATCGACGCTCAGGTCTCCACTCATGGCGCTCACCCGCACCTGCCCCGAGCCGGTGTCGATGGCAAGGGCGCCGGTCATGTCTGTCGCCGTCACGGCCCCCACTCCTGTGCGGATTTCCAGGCGGCCGCGGACTCCGCGCGCGTCGATGGTGCCTCCTCCAAGGAAGGCCGCTGCACGCTGCCCGGGCGGCAACTCGATCACCAGGTCGGCCCAGGCTTCGATTCCGTCTCCGGAACCCCGGATGGTGACCCGGTCTCCTCCCCCGCTTCCATCTGAAAAGGTGCCGTCGTCGCCTACCCTCACCTTCGTGCTAGCACGGCGGCCGAGCTCCGGATAGACGATCTCGTCGCCCGGATAAACGACGCGCAGGGTCTGGCGACCGCGGATCTCGCCGGTTTCGATGCGTAACGCGGCAGCGTCGTCGACGCCGCGGCTGACGTGCACCACCACGTCGGTGCCCTCTCCGGCGACGATCTCCATGCGCCCCGCCAGGTTGTAGACCGCAACCTCCGATCCGCGCAGCCGCTCCACCTCCTGGGCCGGTAACCGCGCCGCTGCCACCAGCGCCAGCACGCTAAGCATTGAGCTCAACAACAAGCGTTTCGTTGTCATCGTTTTCCTCCTTCAAAAATGTGGCCGGCCGCCTCGGTTTCCGTCAAGTTCCTGGTGCTATGGGTCTATTCGTAGCGCAATGCTTTAATGGTAGTGGCCATGGCGACCTTGAGCACCTGGGACGCGATAGCCAAAAAGGTTATCAGCACTACTACCACCTCGCAGAAGACAAAGACTCCCGGTCCCAAATCGATCCGATACGCGTACCCCTGCAACCAGTCTCTCATCGCATAGAAGGCCACTGGCCAGGCGATCAAGGTGGCGATAGCGACCTGCCAGGAATAGTCCCTGGAAATCAAAAGGACGATTTGTGTGGCCGAGGCGCCCAATGCTTTGCGTATTCCGATCTCCTTCGTCCTTTGAGTGACGTTAAGGGCCGTCGATCCCAGCAGGCCAATAACGCTGAGGAGGATGGCCAGGCAAGAGAAACCGCCGACAATCCAGGCCGTCTTTTCGTCTACCTCGTAGTTGGCGCGCAATGCATCACTCAAGAAAAAATACTCGAAAGGGGTGTCTCCAAGCACATTCGACCATTGTCTCTCCATGAAGAGAAGGGCAGATGGAATATTCCTGTCGCTAATTTTAACTGAGATATAGTTTGTCCGGTAAACGTCGTCAGCGAAGCGATAAACCAGAGGCTCTATTTCGTTGTGGAGGGAGCGAAAATGGCTGTTTTTCACTACGCCCACGACGCTTAAATCCTCGTAGTCATGCACGTATCTGATGCTCTTTCCCACGGCGAAAGACCAGCCGATCTTGCGCATCGCCGCCTCGTTCAGAAGGACCGACCGCTTCGTGTCGGTGGCGAAGCTCGGCGAGAAGTTGCGCCCCTCGGCGATCCCTATCTCGTACTGATCGAGGAAGTTGCCGTCTATGGCGGTGACCACCATAACCAGCGGGTCCTCGTCGTCCCAACCCTCTGGTATGATCCCAAAGGTGTTGCGGAAGTTAAGGCCCGGAACATCTTCCGATACGCTCACGGACTGAATCCCCACCCGGCTGCCGTTGACGTGCAGGGTGTGTGCGTAGTTGGCGATTTTGGCCGAGTCTGCACGGGATGTCGAGGTGGTCGGAACGACGACCACCCGGTCGGGGTTGAAACCCAGATTCTTGGCCTGCATGAAGTTCACCTGTGCGATGATGACCGACTCGCAGATGAGCAGAGCTATAACGATGGCGAATTGGATGAAGATCAGCACCTGGCGGAGGGTGAATCTGTTCCTTTGCGTTTTCTGGCGTTGCTTGAAGGCGGACATGGGCTGGAAAGAGGAGAGAATAAAGGCGGGATACATGCCGGCGCACAGGGTGATCAAAAGGCCGAGAGCGACGACCGCCGCAACCTTGGACGGATCCAGCGCATCCACCAGGAGCAGGTGCGTGCCCATGACCGCGTTAAAACCTGGAAGGACCAGTTCCACCAGCACAATGCCGACAGCCAGGGAGACAAAACTCAGAAAAGCGGTCTCACCCAGGAACTGTAGAATGAGCTGGGGACGGTAAGCACCGAAAACCTTGCGCAGGCCGATTTCTTTCGACCGCTCTTCGTAGAGCGCGGTGGACAGGTTCAAATAGTTGAAACAGGCAATGAGCAAAATGGAGAGAGCAATCACCAGAACGGTGTACAGAGTCAGGGTGGTGTTACCCTCGACCATTTCCCCCATGATGCCGGGGGTGAGGTGAACGCTGGTCAGCGGCTGTACGAGAAATTCGATCCTCTCCTTCAAGAACTCCGGCAAATATATCTTTTTAATGCGGTCCAGTTCCGCCTGGAGCTCGCGGGCCGTAAAAGTGTCCGAGCACCGCACGTAGGTATATGTGCCCAATGACCCCCAAGCCTCCTGAATCTCTTCTCGAATCTCTGGATCCACCTTGACCAGGGCAGCGAAAGGGGCCAGAAAGTCGAAGCGAATGCTGGAATTTTCCGGCGCCGGCTGCAATACCCCCGTGACTGTGAGGTCGTAGTGGCTGTCGATGGTCAGTACCTGTCCAATGGGGTCGGAGTCGCCGAAGTACTTTTCGGCCATCTTCTCGCTGATGAGCAGGGAGTTGAGGTTGGGCAGAGGGGAGCGGAAATTCCCGCGCTCGAGGGAGAAGGTGAAGATGTCGAAAAATTCCGGGTCGATGAAGAGGATTTTCTCCTTGAAGGCACGGCCGTTGCGCGCGAGCCATCCTTCTTTCTCATACAGGCGAGCTACGGCCAGACCGGGATTATGGCTTTTAAGGGCGTTGCCCAGGGGGTTTGAGGTTTGCGCGTGGTAGGATACGCTGCCCTGGGGGGATTTCGTTTTTTCATAAATTCGATAGATGTTGTCGGCGTGTTGGTGAAATACGTCGTACCTCGATTCGCTGTAGACATAAAGGAAGGCCAATAAGCATGAGGCAATGCCAGTTGCCAGCCCCGAGATATTTATCAGGGTGTAGACCTTGTGCTTGAAAAGATGGCGTATGGCCGTAACAAGGTAGTTGGTTAGCATTTTCTCTCTCCTTCTTTTCCAGGCAACACGAGAGCTGTGGTTTCACTCGGGCTAATATTGGTGCCTTTCGGCACAAGTCGGATCGAGTGCGGGTAAATATTTGCTGAAGCCAATTGTACATTGCGCGGCTGGATGCGAACTATTTACCGTCGCTCGATGGATTCACTCGTATCGCAGACTTTCCACCGGTGACCTCAGCGCCGCTCTGGCCGATTGTAAAGTGACCAGGAGCAGGGTCAGTATCATAACAGCTCCGGTGGCCAGAACAAAAACCCAGAGTGTCAGGTCGGCCCGGTAGGCAAAGCGCTCGAGCCAGTTTTGCAGCGCCACGTAGCTCAGCGGCCAGCTCACGGCGCTCGCCAGGCCGAGAAGAACCACGGATTCTGCTGCCATCAGCGTCACAACCTGAGCGGCCGTTGCCCCCATGACCTTGCGAATACCGATTTCTTTGGCGCGTCGCGTCACCGCCATGGTCACCTGCCCCAACAGGCCCAGACAGGTGATTGCGACCACGAATGCGGCTGAAAAACTGAGGATTCTGGTCCAGCGCTCTTCCTCCCCGTACTGCGCTTCCAGGTTGGTATCGAGGGAAGACCATGCGAACGGATTTCCGGAAGCCACACCGGCCCAGGCCTCCTCGAGTTCGCGCAATACTCGCTCCTTGGCCCCGGGGTGGAAGCGCACGAACACGTAGTACAATCCATGAAAGGCCGGGTCTTGGGTCAGGAAGAGAGGCTGAATGTCCCGGTGCAGCGGGTCGAAATGGAAGTCTTTCACAACGCCGATAACGGTCGGGCTTGGCAGGTTCTCGACATTTGAGATCGGCAAGGTGCGCCCGAGGGGATCGGGCCATCCCAGGATGTCGGCAAGGCGTTCGTTGATAATGGCCGTTCTCTCGATTTCCCCGGAACGCCCCTGCTCGAAGTTCCTTCCACTGACCAGTTCCATCCCAAAGGTAGGTAGGTAGCCCGAATCTACGCGGATAACTCTGGCATGCTGTTTCTCGCCCGAGGCTGGATTCTCCAGCGAGAGTAATCGCCACCCGCTGGTGAAAGAGCGATCACTGGCTGCTGTGCTCACTACCGAGCTCAGCCCCTTGGCCGCGACCTGGAAACGCTTTGCCGCTTTCTCCCCCGGAACCGGCACGACGAGCACGTCTTCGGAGTCGAAACCCAAATTCCCGGTGCGCATGAAATCCCACTGGCGCAGTACCATCACCGAACTTGCTATCAACCCGACGGCCAAAACATACTGGACCACCAGCATGGCCTGAGTGAAACGCCGACGGCGCGCTTTGCCGCTTTGCCCCTTTAGTACCACTACCGCTGGAGGCCGGGACATTACCATCGCCGGATACCACCCGGCGGCCACACCTGTCGCCAGGAGCATCCCAAGCAGGAACGCGGGACCGCCCCAACCTTCCAATTGCGCCATCGAAAGTGGCTTCTCGACCAGCGCGGTGAAGGTGGGCAATGCCAAGCTTGCCCACCCCATGCCGACAACAGCCGCCCCGAGGACCAGCAAAAGTGCCTCGCCCCAAAACTGCTGTACCAAATGCTCCCGTTGCGCCCCGAGAACCTTGCGGATACCCACTTCCAATGTACGACCCGCCGACGCGCCAATGGACAGGGTGGTGAAATTTATGCACGCCACCAGCAGCACCAACAGCCCCATCCCCGCCAGCAAATAGGCATAGGTCGAGCTCCCCAGCGAGATATAGTGGCTCTCGACACTTTGGTCGAAGTGAATATCTGGAAGAGGCTGCAGACGCATGGTATATCCCCCCAGACGCTCGTCGGTGAAGTGGGCTCTCAAGCGCCTCAACACCTCTGACAGAACCTCGGGAGCCACTTGCGAAGAGAATCCGCTTTGAATGAGCGAAATAAGCTGTGTCCGAATCAGGTGGGTCATTGCAATTTCGACGTCTTGGACATCGATTCCCGGCTCGAGCTCGACAAAGATCGAAGTCTCTCCAATGTTGTTCGTGTCGAGGAAGTAACCCCAACGATTCTCGTAGGAGACGAGATAATCGAAGCGCAGGCTCGAGAACTTCGGCACGTCCTCGACGATGCCGGTGACGACGTGGTTTCGGCCTTTTACGGAAATGGTTCGACCGATGACATCGGCGAGTCCTGCTCCCTGCTCGCCGAAAAGTCGCGCCGCTGCGGATCTGCTGATCACCACCGCCTCACGGCGCTCCATCGCTGTAGCCGGATCGCCGTGCAAGAGCGGAAAGCTGAAAACTTCGAGAAATTCCGGGTTGACGAGACCGATCGACTCGTGCAGTACCGAGTCCTTCCAGCGCACGCGCGCCGAGGAGAGAATGAATGCCGCCGCCTTGCTCACTCCAGCGACATCCTTGCCAACTGCCCGTGTCATGGCACCGGGGAGCAGTGTTCCGGTGTTCTTTTCTGTCCGGTCTTCGAGCAGAAGCCTATAGATCCGGTCGCCTTTTTCGTGAAAGGAGTCAAAGCGCAACTCGTGATCGACGTACAGGTAAATCAACGTGCAGCAGGCAACCCCGATGCTCAGCCCGAACAGGTTGATGAGACTGTAGCTTTTGTGCCGCAACAGGGTGCGCAATGCGACGAGCAGGTAGTTGCGCAGCATCTCATTCCTCCTTCATTTTTTCATTCGTAGCGCAGGGCTTCCACTGGGTTCGCTCTGGCGGCTTTGTGGGCCTGATGGCCGGAGCTGACCAGAACCGCCACCAGCGCGATTGCAGTGCCGGCGGCAAAATGCCACGCCGACAGGTCGATGCGGAAGGAGAAGCCGTTCAGCCAGTCTCGCATCCACCACCAGGACAGTGGCCAAGCCACGGCCGAGCCGATCATGGCGAGACAGGCAAACTCGCGTGTCATCATTGTAGTGAGGCCAAGAACGGTGGCGCCCAGAGCCTTGCGGATTCCGATCTCCTTGGTGCGGCGACCGGCAGCGAGAGCAGTGAGCCCAAAGGCACCGAGGGCGGAGATTAACACGGCTCCGGCCGCAGTCCAGGTGACGAGCCGGCGCAAGCGAAGCTCGTCCCGGTAGTGGGCTTCAATATCCTGCTGCAGAAAGGAGAAGTCGAAGTCGGCGTAATCGACGATGCTGCTCCAGGTTTCCCCCATGTAGTGGATGACCTCCTGCAGGTCCCCCGGTCTCAGGCGCACGAGCATGAGATCGGCTTCGAAGTGGTTTGGTCCCAGGTAGGGATTGAGGAGAAGCAGCCCCGGGGGAACCTCTTCGTACCCTGACTCGAAGGTAAAATCCTCGACGACGCCGATGATGCGTGTCCCGGATCCACCGGCCTCACTCATCGGCTTGAGGTCCGACTCCGACATCCACCCCACATTGATCATCTCATCAACCGGGTCCGTGAGTCCCAGGTGTGCCGCGGCGGTCTCGGAGATCAGAGCGAGATTCTGCTTGTCTCCCTGCGCGAGGGAGAAGTCCCGGCCGCGAACCAGCTTGAGGCTCATGGTCTGAACGAAGTTGTGGTCTACAACGTAGGGCCGGACCATGGTCCCCCGGCCGTCCGCGGTTACCGCTCGGTAGTCGGGCCGGTGACGCCCTTGCAGGAAGTCGTCCTCCACAAGGGTGACCGAGGAGATCCGGCTATGGCGGAGGAAAGCCTCCACAAGTAGGGGATGATCGGGCTTGGAGTCGTAAAGGGAGGACGTGTGCACCGCGATGATGCGTTCCTGGTCGAGCCCCAGGTCGCGGGCCATGACGTGGTCGAGCTGGTGGTAAATGATCAGGGTGCAGGTGATCAACCCCACGGAAATGGCCAACTGGACACCGACGAGCGCGCGGCTGAGCCGAGTTATCCCGACCATTGACACACTTCGCTGGATGGCGTCCATGGGCGTCAGGCGGGAGAGAACGAGGGCCGGATACCAGCCCGCAGCCAGGCTGACGAGTAGCAGCAACGCCACTAAGGCGCCCAGCGTACTCGGCTCGCTCAAACCGAGGGATAACTCCCGGGAGAAGGTGGTGTTGAACGCCGGGAGCAGCAGAGCCGCCAGCGCACACCCGGTGCCCAACCCGAAAACGGAGAGCACCCCAGTCTCGCCGATGAATTGGCACATCAACTGTCCGCGTCCGGCACCTGCCGCCTTGCGCACACCGACTTCGGGTGCGCGCAGGGACGCCCGGCCGATGGCCATGTTGACAAAGTTGATGCACCCCATCAGCAGGATCGCCAGGGCAATACTGCCGAGCACGTACGAGATGTACGGGTCCTTGGGCTCCACCACGCCGTGCCCGATCCACTGCAGCAGGCCGGTATCCGAGCGCAGGTGGGTCAGCGGCTGCAGGTGAAACGGAGAAAAGTCTTCCGGCAGTTCCACCGGAATCTCATCTTTCCAGCGTTGGAGATAAATCTGTCCAATCTGTGCGAGGGGAGGCGCCAACTCAGCGGGATCAGTTCCTGGCGCAAGGAGGACGTAGGTGTTGCACGAGCCTTCCCGCGCATTCGGGGAGCGGTGGAAGAAGAAGACCGTGTTGTTGAAGGGCAGCAGCATATTGAACTGAATCGACGAAGTACGCGGAACAGGGGCAGCAACCCCGGTGATGGTGAAGTCCTCGGTGTCGTGGCTTTTCAATGAGGCGATCGTCAGGCTACGGCCAAGCGGATCGGAGTCACCAAACAGACGCCGGGCCATCTGGTGGCTGAGGACGACGGAGTTGCGCTCCGCCAGCGCCGTGGAGGCGTTCCCCCGCTCGAAGGGGAAGTCGAAGATCTCGAAAAAGGCGGGATCGACGAGGAGGAATTCTTCGTCGCTTGAGATGTCTCCATAGGTCGTGCGCGCAACGCGACCAGTCCTGTCGTTCCCCCGGCCCGCGCTGAGACGTGTCGTGCGCTCCACCTGAGGAGAGATCGCCTCGAGCTCGGGCGCGAATGCGAATTCAATGGCGTCGGCAGTACGCACCAACCCCTCGGGGCCCACGGCCTTCAGGTAGACGCGATAGATCCGATCCGCTTTACCGTGGAATCGATCGAAGGACCACTCCTGGGAGGCGAAGCGCCAGGCGAGCAGGCAGAACGCCATGCCCAGTCCCAGTCCCGCGAGGTTGATAACCGTGGGCAGGCGATGCCGCAGCAGATTCCGCACCGCAATGACGAGGTAGTTTCTGAACATCCCTATTCGCCTTCCTCAATCCAGCCGTCTACCATGTTAATTAGCCGTTGCCCATAGGCGGCGTTCTTCTCCGAGTGGGTCACCTGGACAATGGTGGTTCCTTCTTCATTCAGCTTCTTGAGGGTTTCCATGATCTCCTCGCCCTGCCCGGAGTTCAGATTGCCTGTTGGTTCGTCCGCCAGGATCAGCTTCGGGCTGACGATCAGGGCACGCGCAATTCCTACCAACTGCTGCTCGCCGCCGGAGAGTTGATGCGGAAAGAGATCTTTCTTGGCCACCATCTGGAAGCGGTCCAGCATGCGGCTGACCAGGCTCTTGCGCTCCGAGCCCTTTGCCTTCTTGTAGAGCAGGGGCATCTCCAGGTTTTCGTACACCGTCAGTTCGTCGACCAGGTGGTAGGCCTGGAATACGAAGCCGATGTACTGCTTGTGCAGCTCGGTGCGTTCCCTTTCCTTCAGATTGTGCACCGGCTGGTCCAGAAAGTAATACTCTCCGTTCGATGCGCTCTCCAACATGCCGGTGATGTGGAGCAGGGTGGACTTGCCGGCACCCGAAGGTCCCATGATGGAGACGAATTCCCCCTCCCTTATTTCGAGATTGACCCTGCGCAGCACAAAGGTCTTTACCAGGCCGGACGAGTAGTACTTCTCAATGCCTTGCAGACGAATCACGATTCCCTCCTTCTACTGGATCTGGTTGATTCGCTGCGGACTGACGGGCGCTGGCGCAGCCGGCGCCTGCGCGCATAGGGAGATTCTATGCCGTACTCGCGGCAGAGACGTCCGAAGCTCTGCATGACGATGCCGAGAGCCTGGCTGGCTTCCTGGTTGCTCGAATAGATCCGGGCGACGCGCTCCACCCGTTCCCTTTCGATCTTGGCCACGGTCTACTCCTTTCTGGATCAGGTTTGCAAAAATGTATTGCGCCACAGGGTGTGCTATGGAACCCCTATTTGCAATTCTTCGTCAGGGGACCTTGCCAATTCTCCTCGACACGGGACTACTCCTTGAGGTCCTCGCTGACTATGCGTCCATCGAAGAGGTGAATGATGCGGCGGCTGTATTCCGCATCGGCCGCCGAGTGGGTCACCATGGCGACCGTGGTGCCGGCTGCGTTCAACTCGGTGAGCAAGGTCATCACCTCCTCGCCGTTCTTGGAGTCCAGGTTGCCCGTGGGCTCGTCCGCCAGAATCAGCTTGGGCTGGGCGATTACCGCCCGCCCCACCGCCACGCGCTGCTGCTGGCCGCCGGACAACTGCTGCGGGAAGTGATTTCTGCGGTGGGTGATCTCCATACTGTCCAGCACCTCGGTGACCCGCTTTTTGCGCTCGGAGGACGACATGCCCAAATAGAGCAGGGGCAGCTCCACGTTCTCGTACACCGTGAGTTCGTCGATCAGGTTGAAGCTCTGGAACACGAAGCCGATGTTGGCCTTGCGCAGGTTGGCGCGCTGGCGTTCGGAATATCTCGATACCTCGTGGTCGAGCAGGTAGTATTCCCCCTCCGTCGGATTGTCCAGAAGGCCCAGCAGGTTCAGCAGGGTGGACTTGCCGCAGCCCGATGGCCCCATGATGGCCACGAACTCACCTCCCTGAATCTCCAGGTCTACTTCGTTGAGGGCGGTCGTCTCCACCTCTTCCGTGGCGTAGACTTTCTTCAACTCTCTGGTCTTGATCATGATTTCCTCCTTTATCCCCTTCAGCGCAGGATCAGCAGATCCATATCGCCGAAATTGTCGTAGCTCGAGGTGATCACTCGATTGCCCGGCTGCAGTCCTTCCAGCACCTCGAAGACCCGTGGATTCTGGCGTCCCAGGCGGATGGGCTGCTTCACCGCGCGCTCTCCTGACTCGTCCACAAGGTAGACCCAGTGGCCTCCGGTCTGCTGGTAGAATCCGCCCCGCGCCAAAAGCACCGCGTCTTCCATGTCGCCCAGTTCCAGGCGGATGTGCAAGGTCTGACCGCGGCGAATCCCCGCCGGCGGTTCCCCGTCGAACACCAGGTCGATCTCGAAGCGTCCCTCCCGCACCTCCGGGTAGACCTTGCGGATGACCAGGCCATAGGAAGTCTCGGAGTTGGCCGGCTCGAAGGTGCCGCGCCTTCCCTTGTAGATGCGGGCGATGTAGTGCTCGTCGATCGCCGCCCGCACCTTGAATCCGTCCAGCGCATCGATCTGACCCAGGCGCTCTCCCGGGTTCTTGGTCTCGCCCATCTCCGCGTTCAGCAAGCTCAACTGGCCCGCAATCGGGGCGCGGAGAATGAGATCGCCCAGACTTTTGTGCACCATCTCGCTGTTTTTGCGCATCTGCTCCACCGCGGTCTCCAGCCGCCGGACCTGCAGAGCCGAAAGCAGGGAGTCCTGCTTCTGGGTCTCCATGGTGAGTTTCCTGCGCATGCGGTGGTACTCGTACTCATCCCTGAGCTTTTCGTACTCCTGGCGCGAGATTATGGCGATTCGATCCCTCTCCGACAGGGTTGCGTAGCGCTTGTAGCGCCGCTGGGCGCTCTGGACCTTGAAGTCGATCTCCGCCAGTTGCTGGCGCGACTGCAGCAGACTCTGCTCGGCGCTCAACTGGGCGTTGCGCAGGGCGCTGATCTGGTCGGCCAGTTTGGCCTCCTGTGACATGACCTCCAGTTGCAGGTCCGCATTGTTCAGCTCGAGGATGGCCTCTCCTCGCTCCACCATGCTGCCCTCCTCCACGAAGATCGCCTCGACCTGTCCGCCCTGCAGTGCGTCCAGATAGATGGTGTGCAGCGGTAGCACCCTCCCCCGCACCGGGATGAACTCCTGAAAGGGCCCCTGCTCGACCCGGGAGATGGTGATCTTGTCGAGCTCCACGTTGAGCCTGGATACGCCGCTGTTGCGCAGAAACCCGTAGAGGGACAGGACCATGAAAAGGGCGGCCAATCCCAGCCCGGCGATCTTTCGCCGCGGCCACTTCTTCTTTTTTAACTGGCGATCCATTCCCGTGCTCATGCGCTGCCACCTTGAATTATGTTTCTGTATGATGAGGTACTGCAATAATTGGGCCATAATAGTCTTATGGCTGTTTTTAAAGGAGTTACAGTAGAAGTTTCCATTGAACTTCAGCTTTTGGATGTCCGTTGGTGATACAGCAGGTGTACGCCAGCGGACGTTTCTGCCGGAGGGCCGACGGCGGCGCTAGAGGGCGGGCTCGGACCGGCGCCGGGTGACCGCGGCGGCGAGGGAAGCCAGGAGCTTTTCGTTGTGCCAGGGCTTGAGGACGAAGTCGGCGGCCCCCGCCTTCATGGCGCGCACCGCCATTTCCACGTCCCCGTAGGCGGTGATGAGAACCACCTCGGCCTCCGGGTCCAGGGCACGGATCACCTGTAGCCAGTAGAACCCTTCGCCGCCGCTGCTGGCGTCTTGGGTGAAGTTCATGTCGAGGAGGATGACGTCGTAGGTCTGCTCCCGGAGCAGGGCCGGCAGGCGGCGCGGCTCTTTTTCGGTGTGGACTTGATAGTGGTGCTGCTTGAGTAGAAGGCGGGCGGCCAGGAGCACGTCGCGGTCGTCGTCGACGATGAGGATTGTACCGGCCTTTTGGGTCATGGTAAGTTCCCGCCCTTACTGCATCTGCAGGATTTGGGTGGGGTTGATGCGGGCCGCATGCCAGACCTGGTAGCTGGTGCTGACAACGGCCACTACCAAGGCCAGGAAAGCGCCGAACACGAAGGGTGCGAGCCCTATGTCGATGCGGTAGGCAAAGTAATCGAGCCATGAGCGGGCGCCGTAGTATGCTAGGGGCCAGGCAATGATATTGGCCAGAAAGATGAGCCCCAGGAACTCTCTGGACAGCAGGCCGATGATACTGGCGGTTGTGCCTCCGAGGATTTTGCGCATGCCTATCTCCTTGAGGCGCAGATGCACCGTCTGCAAGGCCAGCCCCAGGAAGCCCAGGCCGGCGATGAAAACGGTAAACCCGGCAAAGACGCTCAGGAGCTGACCCAGGCGGTCCTGGGTGCGATACATCTCGTCAAAGGTTTCATCCAGGAAAAAGTAGTCGAATGGCTCGTCCGGAGCTGTCTCCTGCCACTTGGTCTTCAGCAGAGTCAAGGTGTGGGCCGGGTCGCCGGGTGCGATCCTGATGGAGAAATAATTTGCCCAGTTTCCCGGTGTTGCAATAACCAATGGACTGACCGACAGATGCAGCGGTTGATAGACAAAATTTTTGACTGCTCCAACTACTTCTCCTTTGGACACGACCTCATTCCCTTCCTCACCAAGTTCTTTTTGCTTGACGGAAGTCCACCCCAACGCCTTCATGGCGGCTTCGTTCAAGATGAAGGCTTTCGCTCTATCGTGGGTAATATCTCTTGAAAAATCCCTTCCCTCCACAATTTCAAGACCAAGGGTATGAACGAAGTCGCAGTCGGCATGAATAACGTTCAGCAACACGGTCTCGTCACCATGCCCGAGCGGAGGACGGAAAAGATCGGCGGTAGTCTGCCGGCCGGGCACCGCAGATGATACCGTGGTACTTACGACTTGCTTATATCCCGACAAGCTCGAACGATAGCGCTCGATCAGGTCCCTGTCATTTCCGGGTACGGGGATCACGACGACGTGTTCCTTATCCAACCCTAGATCCATCTGGCGCAGGAAGCGGGACTGTTGAAAGACGATACTCGTTCCTATGAGCAAGAGGATGGAAAGGGCGAACTGAAACACCACGATGGCCTTGCGCTGGGTCCCCTTGTTGGAACCACCGGGCAGGTGCTCTTTGAGCGTTTGCACGGGCTTAAAGGACGACAAAACCAGGGCAGGATAGCTTCCCCCTATCAGGCCGCCCAGAAGGACAATGCCTCCAAATAGCGCGGCTATCTTCCAGTGGGCTACCGCATCGTAGGTCAGGCCATAGCCCAGGATTGCGCTGCATAGAGGCAAGGTGAGGTGGACGATAGCCAGGGCTGCAGATAATGCGATGAGGGCGAACACGACGGATTCAAATAAAAACTGGGCGACCAATTGCCGGCGCTGGGCCCCCAAAACTTTGCGCAGGCCTATTTCCCTGGAGCGCCGCAGCGCCCGAGCCGTGGATACGCTGACAAAATTGACGCAGGCCAGGAGGAGAGCGGCACAGGCGATGGCGGTGAAAAGATAAACCTTCCGAATATCTCCATTTGCACTGAACTCGAATTCCAGGTCGGAATGGAGGTGAATATCCGTCAAGAGCTGCAAAAAAAATTTGGGTTGAAAACCGTCCGTCTTCGCGGATTTTCTGTGTTGATCGACAAAGGTGGGCAACTTGGCTTCAAGGTCTTTTGCAGAGGCTTTGTTCTTCAATAGCAGATAAGTGTAGTACTCGTGACTTCTCCAATTGTCCTTTTCTCCTACTATTCCAGTTGATAAGAAATCGAATTCGAGATGTGAATTCTGTTTCGTTGCAGCCAGAACACCTGTAACCTCGAAATCCTGTCCACCCATCGAGAGGGTCTGGCCTATCGGATTCTGGTCGTTGAAATATTTATCCGCCATCTCCTGGGAGATTATGACAGAGGCTGGACGCGCCAGGGCGCTTTCGGGGTCTCCCGCTCCCAAAGGAAAGTTGAACAGGTCAAAGGCGTTCTCATCGACCCATGCGACACCTTTTTCGAAGAAGAGATGGGGTGGTTTCCCTACGAGCATTCCCTTTGCGTTCCATATTCGTCTATCAAATCTGACCGCATCGATCACTTCGGGAAAGTCATCGACAAGGGCAGGGCCCATAGGAAATGGCGTGATAGCGGCCCGGCGTGTTGCTCCCGCTGTAGTGGCTTCCACAGCCACCCTGAAAATGCGATGGGCGTTTTCGTGGTGCCGGTCGTAGTTCAACTCGTCCAGCACATAGATGGAGCTCAGAATGCAGCAGGCCATTCCTGCCGAAAGGCCCAGCAGACTGAACATGGAGACGGTCTTGCTGCGTAGGAGGTTGCGGAGGGCAATTTTGAAATAGTTTCGAATCATCTTGTTGCAATTACTTCCGGGGGATCCTGTGGACGGTCATTATTGCATTTGCAGGATTTGGGTGGGGTTGATGCGGGCCGCATGCCAAACCTGGTAGCTGGTGCTGACCACGGCCACCAGCAGGGCCAGGGAAGCGCCGAACACGAAGGGGGCGAACCCTATGTCAATGCGGTAGGCAAAGTAGTCGAGCCACGAGCGGGCGCCGTAGTAGGCCAGGGGCCAGGCAATGATGTTGGCCAGAACGATGAGCCCCAGGAACTCTCTGGACAACAGGCCGATGATGCTGGTGGTTGTGCCCCCGAGGATTTTGCGCATGCCAATTTCTTTGAGGCGCGAATGCACCGTCTGCAGTGCCAATCCCAGGAAGCCCAGGCCGGCGATGAAAACGGTAAAGCCGGCAAAGACGCTCAGGAGCTGGCCCAGGCGGTCCTGGGTGCGATACATCTCGTCAAAGGTCTCATCCAGGAAAAAGTAATCGAATGGCTCGTCCGGAGCTGTTTCCTGCCACTTGGTCTTCAGCAGGGTCAAAATGTCGGCCGGATTTCCAGGTGCGATCCTGATGGAAAAATAATTTGGCCAGTCTCTCTTCATTGCAATGACTAATGGACTGACCGATAAATGCAGCGGTTGAAAGATAAAATCCCGGACTACCCCGACCACTTCTCCTTTTAGGATATCAACCTCATCAAGTTCCTTCTGCCTGACTGAGGTCCACCCCAGTTCTTTCATGGCGGCTTCGTTCAAGATGAATGCTCCCGTTTTATCGCTGGCAATTTCCTTGGAAAAGTTTCTCCCCTCTGCAATTTCGAGGCCAAAGGTTTGAACGAAGTCGTAATCGGCATAAATAACGTTTAGTAATTGGGTCTCGTCATCATGCGCGAGCGGAGGACGGAAAAGCTCGGCGGTAGTCTTTCGGCCGGGAACTGCCGACGATACCGAGGCACTTACGACCTGCTTATATCCCGACAAACTCAAACGATAGCGTTCGATCAGGTCGCTGTCATTTCTGGGTACGGGCATCACGACAACGTGCTCCTTATCCAACCCCAGATCCATCTGGCGCAGGAAGCGGGACTGTTGATAGATGACCGCCGTTCCGATAAGCAACAGAATGGCCAGGGCAAATTGAAACACTACGATGACTTTGCGCAGGGTTGCCTTGCTGGACCCAGCAGCCAGGTGCTCCTTGAGCGTTTGCACGGGCTGAAAGGACGACAACACCAGGGCGGGGTAGCTTCCCGCTAACAGACCGGCTAGAAGGACAATGCCTCCAAATAGCGCAGCCATCTTCCAGTGGGTTACCGCATCGTAGGTCAGGTCATAGCCGAGGATTGCGCTGCACAGAGGCAAGGTAAAGTGGACCACTACCAGGGCAACAGATAATGCGACGAGGGCGAACAGGACGGACTCGAACAAAAACTGTGCGGTCAATTGCCGGCGCTGGGCACCCAGCACCTTGCGCAGCCCTATCTCCCTGGACCGCCGCGGCGCCCGGGCCGTGGATACGCTGACAAAGTTGACGCAGGCCAGTAGGAGAACGGCACAGGCGATGGCGATGAATAGATAGACTCTGCGAACATCTCCATTTGGACTGAACTCGAATTCCAGATCGGAATACAGGTTGATATCCGTCAAAGGTTGCAAGAACGGCTTGGCTTGAAAACCGACCGCATTCAGGGACTTCATGTGTCGATCGACAAAGCTGGAAAATTTTGCTTCAAGGTCTGTTGCAGAGTCTTTGTCTTTCAACAGCAGGTAAGTGTAATACTGATGAGTTTCCCATTTTCTCCCCGGAGGTGGTTCTAGAGATGCCGTCGCTAAGAAATCGAATTCGAGATGGGTATTCTGTTTCGTTGCGGCCAAAACACCTGTGACCTCGAAATCCTGTCCACCCATCGATAGCGTCTGGCCCAACGGATTCTGCTCGTCGAAATATTTATCCGCCATCTCCTGGGAGAGTACGACACAGAATGAACGCATCAGGGCGCTCTGGGGGTCTCCAGCACTCAAGGGAAAATCGAACAGGTCAAATACGTTGTGGTCGACCCATGCGACACCTTTTTCGAAGAAGAGATGCGGGGGGTTCCCTACCAGCATTCCCTTCGCGCTCCATATTTGTCGAAAAAACCTGACGGCATCGATCACTTCGGGATAATCATCGACCAGGGTAGGTCCCAAAGAAAATGGCGTGATGGCAACTTGACGTGTTGTTCCTGCTGTAGTGATCTCCTCGGCCACCCTGAAAATACGGTGGGCGTTTTCGTGGTGCCGGTCATAGCTCAATTCGTCCAGCACATAGATGGAACTCAGAATGCAGCAGGCCATTCCTGCCGAAAGGCCCAGCAGACTGAACATGGAGACGGTCTTGCTGCGCATGAAGTTGCGGAGGGCTATTTTGAAATAGTTTCCAATCATCTCGTTAAGACCACCTCCGGGGGATCCTGGTAACCGTCGTTATTCATTTCTGCAAATGTTGGCGGAAGTTCCACCTGCTACTCGTATCTCAACGCGTCCACCGGATTTGCCCGCGCAGCCAGCCACGTCTGGCCGCTGACGGTGACCAGCGCCACGGCGAGTACCCCCACCCCCGCCAGCACAAACCAAGACAAGCCAATGTCGATGCGATAGGCGTAGAACGCGAGCCAGTGGTTCAAGATGAAATAGGCAACCGGCCAGGCAATGACGTTAGCCACCACCAGCCAGCCGAATTCGCGCGACACCAACAGCAGCACGCTGCCGGTCGTAGCTCCGAGCACCTTGCGGATTCCGATTTCCTTGGTGCGCCGCACGGCCGCTAGGGCGACCAAGCCAAAAAGCCCCATGCAAGAGATCGCAATGGCGACGGCACTCATCCATCCCAGGACACGACCGACGCGCCGCTCGGTCTCGTATCTCGCTGCAAAAGCTTCGTCGAGGAAGCGCACGCCGTCTAATTCATATTCCGGCAGGACCCGCTTCCACAGCGCCTTCACCTCCTCGACCGCCGCGGGCAGGTCGGCACGGTCGAGCCGGAACAGGGTGTGCATGAACCAGTCTCCCCGCAAGTCGGTCTTAGGCATAAGCGTCGTCAGGAAGGCTGGCCCTATCGTATGGCGCATATCTACGAAGTGGAAATCCTCGACGATGCCGATTACCGTCACCGGCTCGTCGTTATCATCAGGGAGCGTCAAGATGCGACCGATGAGATCTTCAGGGCCGAAGAAGCGTGCGGCGGTCTCGTTGAGCAGGACACCGTGCGGCAGATTGGGATCGAAGTCCTGCCCGGAGAGGATCTCGATACCCATGACGCTCAAAAAGTCTGGACTTACGTAGAAGGGCTTGGCGCGGAGTGCTTTCTCACCGGACTGGAGTAGTTTGAGGTTCGAGGCGCCAAAGCCGGGTGCTGGCGAGGCACCGGAGACTCCCTTGACAAGTCCTGGCCGGGACTTGATCTCGTGGGCGAGGTGCTCGATCTGCAAAGCATTTTGATCGCCTTTTGAGGAGTAAACCAGCACGACCTGGTCGCCGTCGAAGCCCAAGTCCTTGGTGCGCATGAAATCGAGCTGTCGCTCCATAGTGATCGTCACGACGACTAGGAGGGCCGACAGAGCAAACTGCACGACAATCAGACTGCGGCCGAGCAGACCGCGACCGGGTTGGGGGGTCTTTCCGGCCAGTGCCCAGACGGGATGAAGCCGAGCAACGACTTGGGCAGGATACAAGCCCGAGAGTACGCCGACTACCAAGGCCAGGGTCAAGGCGCCTATCCCGGTCTCGACCGACAGCCATTCGATGTCCAGCCGCTGATGCACGACCGCGTTAAAGGTCGGTAACAGGACTTCGGCAAGGACCATACCAACGACGATGGCGATCAGGCTCACCACGATTGCTTCGGCGAGGAATTGGTTGGAAAGCTGGTGGCGTGTCGCGCCGATCGCCTTGCGCACCCCGACTTCCAAGGTCCGCGTCATGGCGCGGCTCATGGCGAAATTGACGAAGTTGATGGCAGCGACCAGCAGGACGAGCGCGGCCAGTCCTGCCAGCAGATTGACATGCTCGACCGTGCCGTAGCCGAAGCCGGCGGGTCCCGCTATTCTGGGTCCTAAGTGAGCGCCTGAAAAAGGCTGCAACTTCCATCGGTCCTCCCGCGAGATCAGGGTATGCTCAAGCCGCGCTTCCACTTCGGCAGGCTCCACGCCCTCTTCAAGTTCGACAAAAAGCCCCTCCAGGCCGCTGAAGTGCAGCGCCTCAGCCGCTACTGCGGGCACGAGTATATCCAGATGCAAAATAGAAGGCCCCGGCAGAGGTGCCAGCACACCCGCAATGGTGCGCTCCACCTCGATAGGCGTCTCCTTCCATGGCGATGTCGAGTAGTCCCGCTCGACCAGGTGCAGCCGGATGCGCTCGCCCAGCATGGCGTGGGCAGGGACATCGGGGCCGAAGTACTTATGCGCCGTCTCGTGGGCGAGAACAACGCTCTGGGGATCGTCGAGGGCTGTCGCCGCATCGCCCGCGGCCAGCGGCAAGGTGAACATGGTGAGGAAGGCTGGATCGACAGCGAGGAAGTCCCCGTCAAGGTCCGCATCGCCATAGGAGACTTTGCCGTATCCCTCCATCATGGAAACCGATTCGCGGATGCCGGTGATTTTATTGCGCACGGCCTCGCGCAGATGGTAACCCATCATCATCATGCGGTTGAAAGAGCCACTACTGGGGTCGGCGTCAAGCCGATCAAGATAGATGGCGAATATCCGGTCCCCTTTTTCGTGCCAAGCGTCGAAAGATGTCTCGTGGCGCACGAACAGCAGACACAGGACCGCCACGGCAAAGGCCACGGACAGGCCGGCGATGTTGATCAGCGAGATCGTCTTGTTGAGCCTCAAAACGCGCAGGGCAATGATCAGGTTGCTCTTCCACATAGGGTAACTTCCCGAATCCCCGTTGAGTGCTTGAGGATTGTGAGCATATCTGATTGAGATAGCTATTGCAATCTATTGCAACAACCGTGCCATAATCAATCTGCATCTGTTTTTAAAAGACTTACAGAGAATATCACTTTGAGCTCCCATTGCCGGGGTGTCCGCTGGTGATACATCCGGTGTACGCCTGCGGACATTTCCACGTGCCTTCCGCGGATTTGGTTTGCGCTCTAATCCGTGCTATCTTGCTGTCAGAGGAATATACATGACCCAGAATGCTGAAAAAATCCTCATCGTCGACGACGACGACGACGTACTTCTGGCCGCGCGTCTTCTGCTCCAGCAGCACAACTACGAGGTCCACTGCGAAAAAGATCCCCGCCGCATTCCGGCTCGGCTTCGGGCCGCGTCCTGGGACGTCATTCTGCTGGACATGAACTTTACCCAGGACGCCAGCAGCGGCCGCGAGGGGTTTTACTGGCTCCAGGAGATCCGCGCCCTGGACCCGGAAGCGGTTGTGGTGCTCACCACCGCCTATGGGGACGTGGAAATGGCGGTGCGCGCCATCAAGGCGGGGGCCACCGACTTCGTCCTCAAGCCCTGGAACAACGAAAAGCTCCTGGCCACCCTCTCGGCGGCGGTGAGCCTGCGCCAGGCGCGCCGGGAGGCCCAGCGCCTGCGCTCCCGTCAGCGGCAGCTCAGCGCCGATCTGGCCCAGCCCTTCAGCGAATTCATCGGCCGGTCCCCCGCCATGCAGGAGGTCTTCGCCACCATCCGCAAGGTCGCCGCCACCGACGCCAATGTCCTCATCCTGGGCGAAAACGGCACCGGCAAGGAGTTGGTCGCCCACGAGATCCATCGCCAGTCACTGCGCGCCGACGAGGTCTTCATCGGGGTGGACATGGGAGGTCTCAGCGAGACCCTCTTCGAAAGCGAGCTCTTCGGCCACGTCAAGGGGGCCTTCACCGATGCCAAGGCTGACCGCGCCGGGCGCTTCGAGATTGCCTCGGGCGGCACCCTCTTCCTCGACGAGATCGGCAACCTCTCCCTGTCCCTGCAGGCCAAACTCCTCAGCGCCCTGCAGAATCGCCGGATCACTCCCCTGGGCGCCAACGAGCCGGTGGCCGTCGACGTTCGTCTCATCTGCGCCACCAACATGCCCATTGGCGACATGGCCGCCTCGCGGCAGTTCCGCCAGGACCTGCTCTACCGCATCAACACCGTGGAGATTCACCTGCCGCCTCTGCGCCAGCGCCCGGAGGACATCCCGCTGCTGCTCGACCACTTCCTGAAGGTCTACGCAATGAAGTACAAGAAGCCGGAGAAAAAGTTGAGTTCGGCGGGGCGCAGCAAGCTGGAGCAATACCATTGGCCCGGCAACGTGCGCGAGCTCCAGCACGCCGCCGAACGCGCCCTCATCATGAACGAGGACTCCACCCTGCGGCCCGAGGATTTCCTGCTCTCGGCCGCGGACCAGAAGGTGGAAGGAGACACGGGCTTTGCCAGCTACAACCTGGAAGAGATGGAAAAGCAGGTGATCGGCATGGCGCTGCAGCAGTACAGGGGCAACGTCAGCCGGGCGGCGCGGGAACTGGGGCTGACTCGCACCTCCCTCTACCGCCGCATGGAGAAGTATGGTCTATAGGCGCTTCCGCATTCAGTGCGTCGGCCGCATTGTGCTCCTCGGCGCCAGCCTCGGCCTCTTCTTCTATGTCTTGCTCGAGGGCTCCCGCGTCGCCGCCCTGGTCGCGGGCTTGCTCGCGGTTTACCAGATCTACGCTCTGATTCGCTACGTTGAAACCACCAACCGCGATTTGAGCCGCTTCTTCGAGACCATAAAATACTCCGACTTCTCCCAGACCTTTGGCGGCGCCGGGGCGGGATCGTCCTTCGACGAATTGCGCCATACCTTCAACGAGGTCCTGGACGCTTTCCGCCGCACCCGCGCCGAAAAAGAGGAGCATTTCCGCTACCTGCAGACCGTGGTGCAGCACGTGGGCGTCGGCCTCGTCGCCTTCCGCCCGGACGGCGCGGTGGACCTGATCAACACCGCGGCCCAGCGTCTTCTGGAAGTGGGCCAGGTGAAGAACATGCGCGCCCTGAAGGTGCTCAGCGCCGACCAGGTGCGGACCCTGCTGCAGCTCAAGCCGCAGGAGAAGACCCTGCTCAAAATCGAAAGCAGGGGCGAGCCGCTGCAGTTGGCCGTGTCCGCCACCGCCTTCCGCCTGCACGGACAGCAGTACACTCTGATCTCTCTGCAGAACATCCAGAGCGAGCTTGAAGAGAAGGAAGTAGAGGCCTGGCAGAACCTCATCCGCGTCCTCACCCACGAGATCATGAACTCCATCACCCCCATCGCCTCCCTGGCATCCACGGCGGACACCATGCTGAACAGTGAGGCCGAAAACGGCGGATTCGATCTCGAAACCGTGGGCGACGTGCGCGACGCGGTGCACACCATCCAGCGGCGCAGCGAGGGCCTCCTCCACTTCGTCCAGGACTACAGGAAGCTCACCCGCCTGCCCACTCCCGACTTCCAGATCTTTCCCCTGACCGAGCTTTTCGACCGGGTAGAGCAGCTAATGCGCACCTCGTTGAGGCAGGCTCACATCGACTTCCGCAGCGAGGTCGAGCCCGAGAGTCTGGAGTTGAGCGCCGACCCCGAGCAGATCGACCAGGTTCTGATCAATCTGCTGCAGAATGCCATCCAGGCCGTGGAAGGACGGGACCGGGCGCGGATCGCACTGAAGGGAAGGATGGACGCCGGGGGGCGGATCGCCATAGAAGTTAGCGACAACGGTGCGGGAATTACGGAGGAAGCCCTGGAGAAGATCTTCATTCCGTTCTTCACTACCAAGCGGGAGGGCTCCGGAATCGGGTTGAGCCTGTGCCGGCAGATCATGCGTCTGCACCGGGGGACCATCAGCGCCCGCTCCGGAGCCGACCAGGAAACGGTTTTCACCTTGAGGTTTTAAGGCGGAGCTTGCGTACGCCGGGACGCCGTTCCGCCGTCAGTATTTTGAGATGGCGGCGAAATCCAATTCCACGACCCAGTCCTGAACCGACTCATCCCTGGCAAAGCGGATAAACCCCAATTCACTCAGCCGTATCAACTCCCTCTGAAAAGTTCGCCAGGTGACATTCTGGTACGCCGACCGCACGTAACTGGATTCCATTAACTCTGACAGCTCGATTCTGCGGGACGGGATATCCGAGAAGGGATCTGCCGGCTCGGTCTCGCTCAGGAGAAAGTCGAGGAGATTGTATTCTCTTTGATTCAGGAGCCGGCGCCGGACCCCCGTCTTTTTATTGAAAGCACGGACAATCATCGTCCGGTATACCAGCCGATTGATCCGTGCTTTGATGAAATTGTTTATACCTTTGAGTTCGCTCGCAAAGCCGACCACCCCAAAGCGGATGAATGGCGTCAAATCGAAGGGCTGAATTTTCCGGCACTGTTGGAGGATTGATTTGTATTGCTCTTCGTGACGGTAGAAGTAGTTGGAGAGCCCGTAAAATCCATGGACATTATACCCGCGCTGAAAGAGGATGCCCGCTTCGACGAGCCGGGAGACTCTGCCGTTTCCGTCTCCGAAGGGGTGAATGGTCACCAGGAAGAAGTGGGCGAGTAATGCGCGTATAACCGGATGATTACCTTCGAGGTCGGGAGAGTTGATAAAGCGGATATAGTCCTCCGTTAAGCGCGGCAGCCTTTCGTGTGGGGCGCCTCTGTGCACTCCTCCCAGATCATCCGTCCCCACCACCACTGGAAAATCGCGGAATCTTCCGGGGATATTGTTGACCGTATCCGAATCCCGGGTGATCATTTCGTGCATCTTGCAGATGTCTCCCAGGCCAACAGGCTGACTGTTTGGAAGGAACCGTTGTCTCACCCAGGTCTGAGCTTCCCCGGCATTCCTGATCTGCAACTGTTCCTTTGTCGCAGTTTTTCTGTCGTCATGGTCTTGTTGTTCGAGACGCTCCATCTGCAGGGCGACTTCTGCCTCGGAAAGGGGATTGCCTTCTATGGCAGTCGTTCCATGTACCGCGCGCACTCGATTCAGCCGGTCGAGTTGCCGTTGCCACTCCTGGGGAAACGCCAGATTCATGGAAGCCTCTTTATAGGCTTCTATGGCGACAAGATCGTGAAAGAGATCTTTCGGGTCGAAGCGGAAGTCAAAAGAAAACTTTTCCCAGTTCATATTTGGCCTCTTATTTGACAATCAACCTGGCGGGAAACATAAAGTTGTAACCTATTTAAAATTAATAGTATCTATATCGTAAAAGCAAGTATACGAGACAAATTACACCGTTTTATGACAGCATAATTGACCGCTAATTCGACCGCCGCCCGGAACGGGATTCGTGGTACGGCACAGATCCTCGACCCTCCAGGACCGCGAGGGTCAGTTGCCCGCAAGGCGCACCCCGCCGGCCCCGGTATCGATGGCGATCTCTCCACGGTCGCCGCCGATGCGCTGCAAGCCGCCCCGTTGCGGATTAGTTGACCCGGCAGGGACGCCTCTTACATTTCCACCAGGATTCGGGAGTCTTTTGACACCCCACGTTTTTTCACCGTATCGAGAGGGAGACCGTCGCGGTGGAAGTTCGCGCGTTCACCACCAAGAATGAAATGGGAAGGGCTGCGGCCGCCTGCGCCGCCGGGATTATCAACCAGGCCGTCGAGGACCGCGGAGAAGCCCACCTGGTGCTGGCCACGGGCGCCAGTCAGTTCGAGATGCTTTCCAGCCTGGTGCTGCGGGAGGTGGACTGGTCCAGGGTGACGGTCTTCCATCTGGACGAGTACGTCGGACTCCCCCTGGATCATCCCGCCAGCTTCAGGAGGTATTTGCGCGACCGCTTCGCGGCCAAGGTCCCGGCCTTGCGCAGGTTCCACTACATCGACGGCGAGGCTGCCGACCCGGTCGCTGAGTGCCGCCGCCTGGGCGCCCTCATTCAAGGCGCGCGCATCGACCTGGCCTGCATCGGCATAGGCGAGAACGGCCACATCGCCTTCAACGATCCCCCGGCTGACTTCACCGTGGAGGATCCCTTCATCGTCGTGGAGCTGGACGAAGCCTGCCGCCGGCAGCAGGTGGGGGAGGGCTGGTTTTCCTCCATGGACGATGTGCCTGAACGAGCCATCTCCATGAGCGTGCGGCAGATCATGAAGGCGCGCTGCATCGTATGCACCGTTCCCGACCGGCGCAAGGCGCGGGCGCTGAAGCATGCCCTCGAAGGAGAGGTGGTCGACACGGTCCCCGCCTCCATCCTGCAGCGACACCCCGATGCCCGGCTCTTTGCCGACGAGCCGGCCCTGTCCCTGCTGAGCCGGCGGTCATGAGCGCCGAAGGTTCCATTCCCGGTTTCGTCGACCTGCAGGTCAACGGCGCCATGGGCGCGGATTTCTCCAGCCCGGAGCTCACCAGGGACAAATTCGCCCAGGCCTGCAACTATCTCCTGGAGAGGGGCACGGCCGCCTTTCTGCCTACCCTGGTCACCTGCCCGCTGGCGGTATACAGGCGCAACCTCGCCCTGATCGCGGACGCGATCGAGTCCGGTGAATTCCGCGGCAGATTGCCCGGCATCCACCTGGAGGGTCCTTTCATCAGCAGAGAACCTGGTTTCGTGGGCGCCCACGATGGGCGCCACGTGCGCCCGCCCGATCCTTCGCTGCTGCTGCGGATGCAGGAATGGGCCCGGGGGAACATCCGCATGCTCACCCTGGCGGCCGAGCTGCCCGGAGCGGAGGAGCTTGCCCACTGCGCCCGCGACCTGGGCATGGTGGTGTCCGTGGGGCACTCCGCCTTTTCCGAGGAGGATCTCGCCCGAATGGCCGGCGCCGGTGCCCGGGCCCTCACCCACCTGGGAAACGGCCTGGCCAACGAGCTCCACCGCCACCACAATCCCATCTGGGCCGGCCTCGCCAACGACGGCCTGATGGCCATGATCATCGCCGACGGCCATCACCTGCCTCCGTCCCTGCTCAAGGTGGTTCTGCGCGCCAAGGGCATTGACACCACGGTGGTCACCAGCGACCTGTCGCCCCTGGCCGGGCTTCCTCCCGGAGAATACCACTACTGGGGCAGCCGGGTCGTGCTGGAGCGGTCGGGGCGGGTCTACAACCCACAGCGGGACTGTCTCGCCGGCGCCGGCATGGACATGCTGGCGGCGATGAACCACCTCTCCTCCCTGGGATTTCTCACCGGGGCCGATCTCCATCTTCTGGGGTTTTACAATCCATTGCGCCTGATCGGGGTGGATGCCGACGAACTGTGCGCCGGCAAGAAGCTGATTTACGACCGGGAGAGCAGCGAATTTTCCGTTTGCCGCTGAGCCCGGGCGAGGTGGCAGCCAAGGCGCGGCCACTGAGCACCGCGGGGCCCGCAACCTGGTCCCGTTGGCTGTGACACCTCCCCGCGCTTTCCCGTTACTTCAGCCCTCGAAGCGGTACTTCTCCACTTCTTTCATCACCAGCTCGGTGCCAAGGCCCGGCCTGGCGGGGACGAGAAGGCAGCCGTCTTCCACTTGCGGAGGGTGGCTGAGCAGATCGTTGCGCCAGGGGGCGTCCTGTTCGTCATCGACGTATTCCAGCACCAGGCCGTTGGGGATATTGGCCATCAACTGCAGGCTGGCGAGAGTGGAGACGGCGCTGTTGGGATTGTGGGGAGATACCTGCATGTAGTAGCTCTCGGCCATGGCGGCGATCTTCTTGGTCTCCAGAATGCCGCCGGCGCGGACCACGTCGGGCATGATCATGTCTACCGCCTGGGCCGCGATCAGGTCGCGGAAGCCGAAGCGGGTGTAGCGCCGCTCGCCGACGCAGACGGGCGCGTTTATGGCCGCCCTCACCTTGGCCAGGGCATCGATGTTCTCCGGTCCAACGGGCTCCTCGAAGAACAGCAGCCCGATCTCCTCCAGCCGCCGCCCCAGGCGGATGGCCGCG
Source organism: Candidatus Latescibacterota bacterium (assembly GCA_965208105.1). Lineage (GTDB taxonomy): Bacteria > Latescibacterota > UBA2968 > UBA8231 > UBA8231. The sequence goes on along the minus strand of OZ242318.1, from coordinate 2,259,217 downwards.
CTGGTGGTGTAGCGCGCCCCCAGATCGGTGGCGATGTCCACCTCGTCCCCCACCGCCCGGCGGCAGTGGCGCATGTGCTCCAGGGCTTTCATTTCATCGCCCAGGGTGATTGAGGTCGGAATCTCGATACGCTCGCCCCGGCGCGGCCGCCCGCCGGGGAAGTAGGCCTTGATGGCAGTGCAACCCTTCTGCGCCAGACGGACGCAGCCCTGGGGCTGGTCGGCGTGGCTGTAGAACCTCACGCGGTCGCGGCAGGGGCCGCCCAGGAGGTCGTAGATGGGGCGGCCTAGGGCCTTTCCCACGATGTCCCACAGCGCGATTTCGATGCCGCTGATGGCGGCTATCACCGCCCCGGTCTGGCCGATCTGGTGCAGGGCGTGATACATGCGGTGGTAGAGGTACTCGATGTGAAAGGGGTCCTCTCCGATCACCAGGCTGCCGAGTTCCTCGATGGCCCTGGCGATGATCCGACCGCCGGGCCAGTTGGTCGCGTCCCCCACCCCCACCAGGCCTTCGTCGGTGAACACCTGCAGCAGAATCCAAGGCGAGGGGATGCCGCTGTTGCGATAGGACTTGACGGGATATACCTTGATATCCGTTACCTGCATGGGTTCTTCTCCCTTCGAGCAAAGGTCGGGCTGCGCGGTTCGAGGGCCGCAAGCTGGAACCTATTAAATGCCTTCGGGCACGAGGGTCAAGAGGAGGTAGTATGGATGCCGGCTGCCTGCAGTACTGCATGACCGCGGCGCAACGCGACTTCTTCGACCAGGAAGGATACCTGGTCATCGAAAACGCCCTGGATGCCGAAATGATCGGGCGCCTGACCGCGGCCGCCGACCGCGTGGACCGGCGCGAGCGCCGGACTCGAAAGCTGGGGGACCACGGCGTCCTCAGCAAGTTCCGCGCCATCGTCGAGGACGAGGTCTTCCTGGAGCTCCTCGACTGGCCCCGGACCTTTCCGCTGATCTGGGACATTCTCGGCTGGAACGTGCAGCACTACATTTCCCACCTGATCTACTATCCCCCCGAGCCCGACGGCAAACCGGACCGGCGCCGCCACTGGCACCAGGACGGCGGCCGCCCGGTGCCGGAAATGGAGCGCCCGCATCCGCGCCTGTCGTTGAAGGTGGCCTTCTGGCTGACGGACATCGACGAGCCGGAGCGCGGCGGCATCCGCATCGTCCCGGGGAGTCACAGGCGCGACCGCCCGCCGGACTCCGAGCCCCAGGCCGATCCGGAGGGGGCGCTGCAGGTTCAGGTAAAGGCGGGAACCGCGGTGCTCTTCGACCGGCGCATGTGGCACGCGCGCGGCACCAACACCTCCGAGGTGACCCGCAAGGTGCTGTTCCTGGGCTACAGCTACCGCTGGCTGCGCGGTCTCGATTACAACCTCATGCCCCCGGAGATCCTGGCCAAATGCGGCCCGATCCGGCGCCAGTTGCTCGGCGACGGGGTCGACGTGAAAGGGTGGTGGCAGCCCACCGACGCCGACGTGCCGCTGAAGGCGTGGCTGCTGGAGCACAAGGGTGAAGAGTACGTGGAACGGATATCGGAGAAGCAGTGGGAGCGGGAGAAGTGGGCGTGAAAGCGCTCTTTCAGGATCTGCCGGCCTGCTCCGCGGGCGGCTCTCCGGACATGGCGGCTTGGAACGGGCCCCGGTGGTGGTGCCATCGTGATTAAGGTGGGCCTCTACTCGTCCATGTTCGGCAAGGGGGACTCCCCGGAGCTGGAGAGCGTCGACGGCTTTGTCGATCTGGCCCGCGAGCTGAGGCTGGACGCCATCGACTTCCGCAGCGACGTGGGCTTCGGGAGCGTAGGCAGAGGGGGAAGGCAGCAGCTGCTGGACCTGAAGCTGCGCTGCCACCAGTCGGGACTGCCCATCGGCTACCTGGCCTCGCGGGGGCATTTCACCGGTCCCGAGGAGGAGCTCCGGGCCAAGATCGACTTCGTGGCGGAGGATATCGAGAGGGCAGTCCTTCTCGGAGCCCCGGCCATCCGCGTGTTCTGCGGCGAGAAACCCGGGAGCACAGGGGAGCAGGAAGCGGAGATCCGCTGCCTGCGGGAGTGCTGCGACATCGCCGCCGACAGGGGCGTCATCGTCGGCCTGCAGAATCACCCATGCAGCGGAGACAACATCCTGCGGCTCCTGGAGCAGGTCGACCGGGACAACTTCACCCACATTCTGGACACCGGACAGTGGACCGGCTGCGCCGCCTACGGCGATCCTCCCGGACCGACTGCGGGGGACCGGATCTACCGCTTCATGGAGCAGACCGCGCCCTACGCCACCCATGTCCGGGCAAAGTTCTTCAAGATCGACAGCGGCCGGGAGGAGTGGCTGGATTACGAGCGCATCGTCGCGATTCTGGCGGACGCCGGGTTCAACGGCATCATGGAGGTGGTGTTCGAGGGCAGGGGGGTCAACTCCTGCGGAGACCGGGAGGTCATCGCCCGCGCCGCCGCCCACCTGCGCGAGCTGCTGCCGCGATAAGGGAAGCCAGGCCAGCGGGCACTACAATCCGGAGGACAAGGTCCGTCCGCCTGAATACCCAACGCTATCGGTAACCGGATACCAGTCGGGCGAGGATGGCCGTCCGCCTGAATACCCAACGCTCCCGAAAGACAGGTGAGAGATGAAGCGAGTCGGCTCGACCTCCCGGAGGTTGCGGCAGTTGCCCTACGAAAAGCGAGTGTGCCGGGCGGAGTTCTACCCGGAATGCCTGTCCTATCTGCCGCCCGCCTGCGCCGCTCCCGGCGCGGAAGAAGCCATTCAGGATTTCGTCGAGGCCATCCACGAGGTGGGCCTGGAGGTGCAGGTGGTGCTCCCGGTCATCGACCGGGGCACGCCCCGTTTCCGCTCCCGCATGCTCCCGCCTCATCCCAACGTCGACCAGGAGCTCCTGCCCAGGTACCTGGAGGCGGCCCACCGCAAGGGCATGATCCTCATCGGCTACTACGCCGTCAACTACTGCAAGCCGCTCAAGCTCCTGCGCCCGGAGTGGCTGATGCAGATGCTGGACGACGGCAGGCCGCCGGAGGAGAACCTGGGCTGGTTCTGCTTCAACTCTCCCTTCCGCGACTGGCTCCCCGAGTACCTCAACGAGACGCTCGACAATCTCGACCTGGACGGGCTCTACTTCGACGATCTCAACTGGGGGTCGCACGAGAAGGGACCGTGGTATCCCTCCTGCTGCTGCCGCTACTGCGAGAAGCTCTTTGCCGCGGAGACGGGGCTGGAGATACCCCGCAGGGTGGACTTCGACTCGGTCGATTTCAGGCATTTCGTCAACTGGCGCTACGCCAAGTTCAGGGACTTCATCCTCCACCTGCTGGGCAGGATCAGGGAGAAACATCCCGAGGCCATCCTCGAGGTGCAGACCTACATGGAGCCCACCGCGGACTGGTCCCTCGGGCATCCTCTCAACCCCCTCCACATCGAGAAGGCCGGCGCATACCTCTTCGACTGCACCGGGCGGTCCCTGCGCGAGCCCGGCCTGGTGGCCAAGGTGCTGCGGTCCACCGGGGCGCCCTTCTCCGTCTTCCGCAACCTCTGCCAGACCCTGGAGGGATTCGGCGCCGCCCCCTACGCCGAGCGCTTTTCCGCGGCGGTCTTCTCCTTTTCGGCCGTAGCCAACGGAGGCCAGCCCTGCGGTCTTCCCATCGGGCATCCCCTCGCCATCCAGAAGGAAACCATGCAGTGGCTCTTCACCGAGCTCAAGCAGAGGGCGGACTACATCGAGGGGGACACGGTCAAGTACGCCGCCCTGCACTACTCCCAGCAGAGCAGGGACTTCCGGCCCTCGGAGCTGCACCGCAACTGGCGGCGGGCGCACCGCGGCGAGCTGGGGCAGAAGGACGCCCTCGGCGCCTACGAGATGCTCAACCGCTCGCACGTATTGCTCGACCTCGTCCTTGACGAGAATCTCGCGTGGGAGACCCTGTCCCAGTACAAAGTGCTGGTTCTCTCAACCAGCACCTGCCTCTCCGAGAAGCAGTGCGCGGCGATCGGGAAGTTCGTCGAAGACGGCGGTACCCTCGTTGCCGCCCACGAGACCTCCCTGCTTGACGAGTTGGGCCGCAGGCGGGACAACTTCGCCCTGGCCGAGGTGCTGGGAGTGGACTACAGGGGCGCCCGGCAGAACGAGGGGGAAGCCCACCCGGTCATCTACCTGCCCCACGATAAGGACATGCGCCGGGAGCTCGGCCACGTGGTCTGTTTTTCAGGAGAGGAGTCGGCAGTGCGCCCGCGCCCCGGGGCCGAGGTCGAGGTCCTCTGCACCCGAAGCAGCCTCAAGGCCGAACCGCCGTGGAAAAACGGCACGGTCTGGGGCAAGGACCCCCTCGACAACTTCGAACCCGACGGGGGCCACGACACCTTCGAGCCAACCGTCACCCTGCATCGCTGCGGCAGGGGGCGGGCCATATACATCGGCGGCGACGTGGGCAGCGCCTACATGAACAACCCCTACCCGCCGCTGAAGAGATTTCTTGCCCACCTGGTGCGGAAAACCAGGCCCCCCGTCGAGATTGAGGCCCCGGAGGCCATAGAGGCCACCGCCGCCCGCCGCAGCTCGGGGGAGCTGATGGTCCACCTGGTGAACAATCCCACCCCCCTGCTGCCCTGGCGCATCGGCGAAGATTCGCGGGTGGGAAGGGACATGACCACCTTCTTTGCTCTCCAGGAAGTGAATCCCATTCACAACGTCACCATCCGCTTCAACGACTTCGAGGTCAAGTCGGCGCGGCTGCCATTGCAGGATATATCTCTGGAAGTGAGTGGAGAGCCGGCGCGGGTGGTGGTCCCGCAGGTGGAGCTGCACGAGGTGCTCCTGGTCGAGGTGGCGGAGTAGCGGGCCCTCTTCTTCCGATTGAAGTTCCCCCGTCCCGCTCCCTCCGGTCCTGGTAACGATCTTCCCCGTTCTCTCAGGCCAGCTCCACCCGCCGTCCGCTGCGCGCCGACTCGAAGGCGGCTTCGACCACCTTGAGCGTGCCTTCGGCGTGGTCGGCCATGTAGGCGGGGGTCTCCTCTCCACGCAGGCATTGCTGGAAGAAGTCGATGGCGGGCTGGAAGGGCGGCACGCCGGTGCGCAGGGTCTCGGTGCGTCTCAGGCAGTTCTCGTTGGGGCCGATGACCACCTCGAATCCGTCCTCGGTGCCGGGATGGTAGGGAACGGGCACCACCAGGCGGCCGCGGTCCCCGGTAATATGGGCGTGGGAACCGCCGCGGCCCTCGAAGCCGCAGTACAGGGTGGCGGTGAGACCATCGGGGTACTCCAGGATGAGCGAGGTGGCCACATCCACCCCGGCCTCGGGGTGGAAGCGCATGTGGGCCTGGACGCTGAGGGGCTCGGCGCCGGCGATGAAGCGGGAGAAGGTGATGGGATATACCCCGCCGTCGTAGATGCAGCCGCCGCCCAGCTCAGGGTTGAGGCGGATGTCGCCCGGCCTGTCCAGGAGGAAGGTCATGCCGGCGTTGATGTGGCGCAGGGCGCCTATTTCTCCCGCCGCGATGATTTCCCTGAGGCGCCGGCTCTGGGGATGGTGCAGGAAGACGAAAGCCTCGAAGAGCAGCACCCCGGCCCGGCGGCAGGCGTCCACCATCCGCCGGCCCTCCTCCGCGGTGAGGCCCAGGGGCTTTTCGCAGAAGACGTGCTTGCCGGCCTGGGCGGCCTTGATGGTCCATTCGGCGTGCAGCGAGTTGGGCAGGGAGATGTAGACCGCGTCGACCTCGGGGTGGTCGAGAAGGGCCTGGTAGCTGCCCAGGGCGACCGGGACCTGGTGCTTCCGGGCGAAGGCGTCGGCGGTGTCCTGGCTGCGGCTGGCCACCGCCTGGACCAAGGCGCCGGGAGTTGCGCGGGCCGAGGGGATGAAGGCGGTGACGCCGATTCTGGCGGTGCTGAGTATGCCCCATTTGACGGGCCTGGGATCGGTCATTGGGCGCTGCCCCTCGGCTGAGTGGTGGTGTGTTTCGCGGTGCTCGGGTGAGATAGATATTGGCCATTTTCCGGCGCAATGTAAATACTTCCACCCATCCGGAAAGCGCACTTGACGCTGCTCCTGGGCCGGGATATACTTGCGCCTGAAACCGGCAGTCGAGCCGGATTCCATTCCCGGAAGGACCAGACATGGAGCATGGCAAAGGATCAACCGCCCAGCGTCTGCAGGCGATGCCCTACGACAAACGAGTCTGCCGCATAGAGCACTACCCCAGGTGCCTCGCCCCGGACAGGATATTGGGTCCGGTGGACGAGTCCGTTCCCTGTCCTTCCATGGAAGAGGAGGTCGAGGCCATCCACGCGGCGGGCACCGAGGTCTGGGCCATATCCGGATTCAGGACCCGGGGAATCCCCCTCTACCCGTCGAAGATTCTCACCCCGCCCGACGAGTTGGACCTGGAGGCGATTCCGCGCTTTCTGGACATGGCCCACGAAAAGGGCATGATCGTTTTGACCTACTACCCTTTCATCTTCAACTACCAGTTGGCCGATCTCCGTCCCGAGTGGATGATCCAGATGCTCGACGACGGCGGCGAAGAGGTCTGGAACGAGGGCTGGTTCTGCTGGAACTCGCCCTTCCGCGACTGGCTGCCGGAGTACCTGAGCGAGATCCTCGACCATCTCGACTTCGACGGGATCTACTTCGACGACATGAACTGGGGGTCGCACTCGGACCACAACCAGCGCCGCACCGGCGGCTGCCACTGCTCCTACTGCCGCGATCTCTACCGCAGGGAGACGGGTCGCGAGCTGCAGGTCAAGGTGGACATGGACTCGGCGGATTTCAGGCGCTTCGTCAACTGGCGCTACGAAAAATTCGTCGAAGCTATGGAGCATTTCACCCGGAAGCTGCACCAGCGCCATCCCGACGCCATCGTCGACTTCAACTACTACTGCCGCCCCTACGGCAGACCCGACATCGGCTGGATGACGGGCCACCCGCTCAATCCCATGGACATGGGAACCCGCCTGTTCGTGGAGGCAGGCCTCGACAACATGGGTCCGGGCGTGCCGACCAAGATCTGCCAGGCCACGGGGGTCCCCTTCGGCATCTGGCTGTGGGCGACCCAGTCCCTGGTGGACTGCGTCTCCCACAGCGCGCCCTATCCCGAGCCCTACTCGGCGATGATCTACGGCCTGACCGCGGTCGCCCACGGCGGCGCTTCGGTCACCACCTGCCTCGATGCCGGCGAGCATACCCTCTATGGCGACACCTTGAAATCGGTCTTCTCCGAGCTCCTCAGGCTGCGCGACCACGTTGGAGACGAGACGGTAAAGTATCTCGCCCTGCACGTATCGCAGCAGACCCGCGACTTCGCCCCGGCCTACCGCAACGAGCCCGACCGCTACTGGCAGCTTTTGCGCGGCGGCCACGAAATCCTGAGCCGCTCCCAGTTCCTCATGGAGTACGTGTTCGACCGCCAACTGGAAGGCGATGCCCTGGAGGGCTACGAGGTCCTCTTCCTGTCCAACAGCGCCTGTCTCTCCAGCGCCGAAGGAGACGCCGTCCGGCGCTTCGTGGAGCGCGGCGGCAGGGTGATCGCCACGCACCAGACCTCGCTCTACGACGAGCTCGGCCAAGCACGGGACAACTTCCTGCTCGCGGACGTCTTCGGCGTCGATCACGTTGCGGAGGCGGCCGAAGGCGAGGAAATCGACGCGAAGACCAGGCAGGTCCAGGAGATGAGGTACGGCCGCATCGCCAAAGCGGACGAGAGCAATATCTACGTTCCCCAGACCGGGGAGTTGCGCGACCGCTTCGGCCTGGCCGTCTGTTTCGGCGCGCCCCAGTCCTCCGTATCCGTTCCAGCGGGCAGCGCCGCCCAGGTCCTCTGCACCAAGAGCAGTCTGAGGTGGACAAGCGATGCCCCGCTCAAGAACTTCTACGCCGGAATGGACTACGATTCGGGGGAACCGGCCGTCACCAGCAACAGCTTCGGCCGCGGCACGGCCGTCTACATCTGCGGCGACGTGGGGGCGGGCTACGAGTGCCATCCCCTGCCCCAACTGCGGCGCTTTCTCTCCTATCTGGTGCGCCAGGCCCGGGAGCCCATAGAAGTGCAGGCGCATAAAGCCATAGAGGTGACGGCGACCCGGCTCGGGCCCGGGACCATAAACATTCACCTGCTCAACAATCCTCTCGCCTTCCTTCCCTGGTCGCAGCCGGTGGCGCAGCACCGCACCCACTTCTACCTGGACGAGATCCCACCGGTCCACGACGTAATCGTGCGCCTTCCCGCCTTCGAGGTGCGCAGCGCTTCCCTACCCATGAGGGACCGGGAGCTGGAGGTCGCCGGCGACGGCAGCATCGTGGTGCCCAAAGTGGAGATCCACGAGGTGGTCAGCGTCAATCTGAAATAATGGGAGCGGCGATTCAACAGAAAGGTGGGGTATGCGCGTTCATTACCTGCAGCACGTCCCGTTCGAAGGTCTGGGGAGCATGGAGCCCTGGTTCATGGAGGCGGGCTACGAGATAACCAGCACCCCTTTTTTCGAATCTCAGATTCTGCCGGATCTCGATGACGTGGATATGGTCGTTGCCATGGGCGGACCCATGAGCGTCAACGATGAGAAGAAGTTCCCCTGGCTCGTCCGCGAAAAACAGTTCATCGGGGCAGCCATCGAGGCCGGCAAGGCGGTGCTGGGCGTCTGCCTCGGGGCCCAGCTCATCGCCAGCTCCATGGGCGCCAGGGTATTCGGGAATCGCTTCAAGGAGATCGGGTGGTTTCCCATCCAGGGAGTGGGGTCCGGCGCGGGGTCGGGATTCCGCTTCCCCTCCTCCGTGGAGGTATTCCACTGGCACGGCGAGACCTTCGACCTGCCGCCGGGGGCGGTGCGGCTGGCCAGGAGCCCAGGCTGTGAGAACCAGGCCTTTCAGCTCGGCCGCTCCGTTATCGGCCTGCAATTCCACCTTGAGACGACGCCGGAATCGGCCCGGGCGCTGGTCTCCAACTGCCGCGACGAACTGTCGCCGTCCAGATATGTACAGTCCGAGACCACCATCCTCGGGGCCGGCCGGGGCAGGTACCGGGCAATCAACGGCCTGATGGCCGATGTGCTGACCTATCTGCTGGAGGGCAGCGACTGATTCGGCCCCCTGACAGCCCGGAAGCAAGCAGGTTCTCAGGTCGCGACCCGGTGCCGGGAACGAAGGGCGGGTCTGATGAATTTTTGGGATGTGATACCGGAAGGATCTGGGGGGACTGCCTCGCCTTACTTGCTTTCCAGGGCGCTGATCCGGTCTCTGATCTTGGCGGCTTCCTCGTAGGCTTCCTCGGCTACGAGCCGGTCGAGCTGGGCCTTGAGTATTTCCAGTTCGTCCTTGCCGGCGACCACTTCCTCGGCCTCGACTTCGGCGACTGGCTCGCCGGCAGGCTCGACCTTCCCCTCCTCCGCTTCCAGCCCTGGCTTCTCCGGTTTGCCGGCCTCTCCGCTTGAGCTCATCTGCAGCCCTTCCATCAATCCGGCAAGACCCGCGTTCAACTCGGAGACCTCGGGCAGCTCGAACTCAAGGCCGACTTCCTCCATTACCTCCGGGCTCAGGTAGATCGGCACCTCCATCAGGATGGCCAGGATTATCCCATCGTTCGACCGGCACTGGAGATGGAGGACCTGCTCCGAGGTTTGAACGAGCAAGTAGGCGTGGAAAACTCCGTCCTTCATGGTGTGAATGACCAGCCTGTGCACCTTGGCCTTGATCTTCTCGAGGAAGTCGCTCAACAGATTGTGCGTCAAGGGGCGGGGAGGAGGGATCTGCTTCACCGCCAGAACCAGGGCCTGCCCTTCGTTGCGGCCGATGGTAATGGCAACGATCCTCTTATCCTTTTCGCTTTTGAGGAAAACCATGAAGGTTTCGTTTTGCAGCTCAGCCTGCGGATAGATACTGAGAATCTGTACCGGTATCAGGTCTTTTTCATCGTGTTTCATGGGCGCCTACCTGGCCGGGAGCAAATCCTCGGTCTGACGAATGGACGGGGGAACGGCGGATCCTGTCTCGAACATCCTGTTCAAAGACAATAATAAAATTTGAATCCGCATACAATACCCGGTCCTGCCAGGCCTACATCAGCCGCCGCTCCTTGAGACTGAGGAAATCGGCCGCGGCGATAATGATGTGGTCGAGTACCTCGATGCCCATGATGTCGCCGGCCTGCACCAGGCGCCTGGTCAGGTCGATATCGTCTTTGCTCGGCGACACGTCGCCCGATGGGTGGTTGTGAGCCAGGATGACCCCGGCGGCCGAGTGCTGCACCGCCACCTGGAAGACCTCGCGCGGGTGCACGATCGATGCCGACAGACTGCCGATGGAGATGACCTCTTTGTGGATCACCTGGTTGCGCGCATTCAGGTAGAGGCAAAGAAAGAATTCCTTGCGCTGGTCCTTGATCTCAGCCAGCAGGTGCACGGTTTCCGCCGGGGTTGAAATGGCCGGCATGATCCCCATTCCCAGTTGCAGTCCACGGCGGGCGAGCTCGAAGGCCGCCACGAGGGTAGCGGCCTTGACTTTTCCCAGTCCCTTCAGCCGGCTCAGCTCCTCCAGTCGCATGGCGATCAGCTCCTCCTTCGGATGCCGGTCGAGCACGGCCTGTGCCACCTGCATGACATTGTGACCCCGGTAGCCCGTGCCCAGCAAGATGGCCAGCAGCTCGCAGTCCCTCAGCGCCTCGACCCCGTGCCTGGCCAGGCGTTCCCTCGGCAGCTCCACCGGAGCCACTTCTGCCATGGGGGAACCTTTCCTTGGCGGCAGGCATCCGACCCCGTTGTTCAAATTTTTTTCTTCCCAGCTTACTTCCGAGTGCATGATTCTCCTGCCTCTCCGGCCGATGCGTGTAAGAAACGAACCATTCCTGTTCTCCTCTCCTGCCAACATAGCACCCGGAAGAAACCATGAGGAAATTTCCGGGCGAATTTTCCTTCCTCCATTTGCGCCGGCCCGGGGGAAGACCGGGGCAGCGGAAGGGGTTCAAGGGGACAGCCCGCTCACTGCCCTGCAGCTACCATTGCAATCGGGTCCTTCACCAAATCCGGGACGGACCGGGCAACCTCCGTCGAAGCAGAATTCGTGCCACCTTCCTTGCCCGCCGCCGCGCACCGGTCTATATTTGCCGGCCATGCTCCATCCCTGCCCGCGCCCGTCTCCGCACTTCTCCACGGCCTCATAACTCACCACCCCGGCAGCCGATGCTCCAGATCTCCGCAGCCAGCCTGGCCCTCACCGGCTCCAACCGGCATTTCCGCGGATGCATACTCCCCATACTGTCGGGGATGCTGCTTGCCCTGTCCTTTCCCTGCCATCCCGAAAATCCTCTGGCCATTCTCTATCACGGCGGCTGGGCCTGGACTGCGCTGATCCCCCTGTTCGCGGCCCTGCAGGGCTGTGGTTTCAAAGAGGGGTTTCGGCGGGGATGGGTTACCGGCTTCACCTTCAATCTGTGCAGTCTCTACTGGGTCGCCCACACCCAGGGAGGAGGACCGGCCGTAGTAGGCGGCACCGTGCTCATGGCCGCCTACCTGGGCCTGTTCATCGCCGTATTCGCCGGATTGCTGGGCGGCTCGATGCAGCGCTGGGGCCGGCGCGCCCTGCTCCTGGCTCCCGTCCTGTGGTCGGCCCAGGAGTACCTGCTCTCGCTGGGCGAGCTGGGATTCCCCTGGCTGCTTCTGGGCAACACCCAGGCGGTCTTTCCCGCCCTGATCCAGTACGCCTCGATTACCGGGGTCTACGGGGTCTCCTTCTGGCTCGCCCTGGTCAATGTGCTGGTATTTCTCATTCTCGCCGCTCCCATGGGGATCCGGCGGCGGACGGCGCTGCTGGGTGGTCTGGTTCTGTGGATAGCGGGACCCTGGGTCCACGGCCGCGCTTCGATACCGCCCTCGTCCCTGCCGGGCCCGAAAATGCGGGTCGCCCTGGTCCAGCCCAACCTGTCCCGCGAGGAGAAATGGGGGCCCGGCGGCCTCGGCCGCAGCTTTGCCACCCTCGAGAGCTTGTCGCGACAGGCGGCTGCCCGGAATCCCGCCCTTCTCGTCTGGCCCGAGACCGCCCTGCCCTGTTACCTGCGCTGGCGCCCCGGTTGCAGGGGCAGGGTGGAGCGACTGGTGAAGGACCTGCGGATACCCCTGCTCACCGGGGCCTCGGACTATGGTCCATCGGGCGGCGAGCCCTATAATTCAGCCTTTTTCGCCAGTCCCGGGCACCCCGATCTGCAGGTCTATGCCAAAATGCACCTGGTCCCCTTTGGCGAACGCACCCCCTTCCGGGACAGCATCCCCCTGCTGCGCGGGATCGACTGGACCGCCCTCACCGGCGATCTCGGTCCGGCCGAGTTCGCCAGGGGCAGGGAACACACCTTGTTCAGCCATTCCGAAGCGACCTTCGCCGTGCTCATATGTTTCGAATCCGTCTTTCCCGATCTGGCGCGGCAGCGCGTGCAGGCGGGGGCGCAGCTGTTGATCAACATCACCAACGACTCCTGGTTCGGGCGCACCGCCGGACCATACCAGCACGCGCAACTGGCCGTCCTTCGCGCCGTCGAGAACCGCACCTCCATCGCCCGTTGCGCCACCAGTGGGATTTCCCTATTCATTGATCCCTTCGGGCGAACCTACCAGGCCACCGGGATTTTCGAGCCGGCCGTGCGGGTGGGAGACGTTGACGTCGGGGGCGGTCTCACCTTCTACACGCGCCACGGCGACCTCTTCGCCCGCGCCATGCTGCTGGGCGCGGTCGTCTGCCTGGCCGGCTTGGTTGCCGTCAGAGTGAAGGGGGTTTTCGCGCGCAACTAGTGTCCCGTCGCAGAGATATGTCGCCATTATTCCACCGATCCATCCCGGCTCACGGCGTTGCCTTCACTCGCCGTACACCACTGGTACGACTCGCTCAGGCGCCTTGTGAGCCGGGCGCCTCGGCGGCCCAATTGCGTCAACCTATCTCTGCGACGGGACACTGATATGTATTGACGGTTGTCAACCCCCTCCGGGGTGGTCATTTCGGGTGTTATCTTTGCATGAGTTTGTTCGGGAACAGAAGGGACGCTGTAGCGACGGTTGATCCGACTGATATTCGCGGGTTGGTTACCGCCTGTCCTGGGTGCGTCGCGGAGCGGCCTCAATCTAGAGTCGAGGGTCAGCCTGATAGGCGCCTCATAGTGTCTTCGAGGATTCTCCTGACCGGTCCCTTCTGTCCCGTTTCGATTTACATGAGCAAAGGTCCTATGCCGGCTTCTGAGACGATGAGCTTATCAGGCGGCGATCCGAGGCCTCCTGGCCACGAGGCGGCCGGGGCGTTTCTGCTCCCAGGCGATGGCCCAGATGAAACCCAAAAGCTCCCGCGCGATCGCGGTGCAGACTTTGTTTTTCGGCATCCCTCGCCCACTCAGCCGTCGATAGCGCCCACACAGGCGTTTCTGTGCCTTCCAGGCGATGGCCTGTATGGGGGGTGCGGTCTGTTCGGCGCGTCGTTGCAAGGCGGCCGTCTTGCGGGCGGGAAAGCGATAGCACCAGGCGGCTTCCACCAGCACGCGCCGCACGTGGGCGTTGCCCGCCTTGGTGATCGCCCCTCGCTTTTGGCGGGAGCCGCTGGAATGCTCGCTGGGGACCAGACCGACGAAGGCCATCAGTTGGCGCGGCGAGTCAAAGCGGGTGAGGTCCCCCAACTCGGCCAGGGTCGTAACCGCGGTGAGCGTGTCTACCCCGCGCAGCGCCCTCATAGCCCGCGTCTCCCCTTCCAAAGACCATCCCTCCAGCGCCTGCTGCAGGGCCTGGTCCAACCCCTGGATCCGACCTTGGGCTTCCTGTACCGCGTCCACGTATTCCTGAAAGACGATCTGCTGGGCCGGATGATCGAAGCGCTGGGTCTCCAGCCAGCGAAAGTGGGCTTGGGTCCAGCGACTGCGCCCGGAGTAGATCCGGCCGTGGCGCTGCAAGAAGCTGTTCAGCCGCTGGCGCACGCGGCGCTCGGCGTGCTTGAAGTCTTCCCGGCAGCGCTCCAGATCGCGCATCGCCTCCTGCGCTTCGTCGGGCACCCACACGGGGGTCAACTCGCCGTGTTGGAAAAGCCGCACCAGAGACACAGCATCGCGGCGGTCGGTCTTGATGCGGTCGCCCGGCCGACGCGGGATCAGCGAGGGCGCCACCACCGTGCAGGCGTGCCCCAGGGCTGTGAGCTGACGGTAGACGCCGTAGCCGCAGGGTCCGGCCTCGTAGCAAAACCGCAACGAGGTCCCACCACGGGCCAGTTGGCCCGCCAGCTTGGACAACGCGGCGCCCGTAGACGGTATCGTTCCATACAGGTCTGGCCCTTTTCGGCCTTCACCGGCCAGGGCGACGGTGATCGAATCTTTATGTATGTCCAAGGCGACGAATTTCGTAGATTTACGCATGGCCTCCTCCTTCTCGCTGGGGATAGGTCTTTGGGTGAACTCCGTTTTCCCAAAGATAACCCCCGACAACCGAGTCGGAGGAGGTCTTTCATATCTCCGTCAATACATAAGGTCTAGGGAACTCGCTCCTTCCGCGCCCCCCGGGTGCGCGAGGCGGGAGGGTAGGATGCGCCCGGGGCGAAGCTGGCAGGGATTCAAGCACGGGGTTCCGAGTCGCCGCCGCCGGGGAAATCGATTTCGAGAGATTGGAGAACCTTCTGGACGAGTCCAGGCAGAAAGATCGCAAGGAAATGCCCTTCCTGGGCCACCTCGAGGAGCTGCGCTGGTGCATCCTCAAAGCCCTGGCGGCGGTCATCGTGGGAGCTGTGGTCTGCTTCGTTTTCTCCGACCAACTCCTGAAACTTTTGACCTACCCCTACGAGGAAGCGGTCCGGAGCCTGGAGAGCGAGCGCCCTCCGGGTGCCGTGGATGCGGTCCGGAAGCTGCTGGAGGAGTGGATGGGCTCGCCGTCTCCCGGGGCCGAGTCAGGGATCTCGGAGCCCGATCAGGCTCTGCCCGACTCGCGCCGGCTGCAGTCGCTCAAGCCAATGACCTACTTTTTCATCAGTCTGCAGATCGCCCTCATAGGCGGCCTCGTGCTGGCCCTGCCGGTGGTCTTCTACCAGGTCTGGCGGTTCGTCGCACCCGGCCTGCTGAGCAGCGAGAAGCGCATCGCCCTGCCGCTCATCGGCCTCAGCGTCCTGTGTTTCACCGCCGGCGCCCTGGTTGCCTACTGGATCGTGCTGCCCTTGGGGCTGCGCTTCTTCCTTGCCCTGGAACCGCCGGACATGACCTCGCAATGGGCGGCGGACACCTATATCGGCTTTGTATTAAGGCTGCTGGTGGGATTCGGCCTGGTCTTCGAGATGCCGGTGGTGGCCCTCTTCCTCTCCCGCCTCGGGCTGCTCACCCCCGATTACATGCGCCGGATCCGGCGCTATGCCATCGCCGCAATCTTCGTCGTGGCAGCCATCTTCACACCGCCCGATCCGCTGTCCCAGATCCTGATGGCGCTCCCCGTCCTGTTGCTCTACGAAATCAGCATCTGGGTGGTGAAGGTATCCCGGCCGCGGCAGGAGACGGACGAGGAGGTTGGCGAGGATTGATGACTCCGCCTCCGAGGCAGGTCGAGCCGGGCGGAGGTATACAGGGGGCATCCCGCGGGCGGAAGCGCTTCCCGCTGCCGCAGGATCGGCGGTCAGTCCGGTCACAGATAGCGGCGGAACTTCTCCCGGCGCTGCAAGCGCTCCAGAACTTCCCTGACGCGCTGCGCCTCTTCCTTGCGGCACACCAGCAGGGCGTCTTCCGTATCAACCACCACCAGGTCCTCCACTCCCACCAGGGCAACCAGCTTGTCCCTTGCCCCGTAGGCGGTAACATTGCGCGTGTCCAGGGCGAGGACCTCGCCGGCGAAGAGATTGCCGTCTTCGTCCGCTGGCAGAACGTCGGTGAGGGCCGCCCAGCTGCCGATGTCGCCCCAGGCCATTTCGGCCTCTATGGCGGCCACGTGCCCGGCGCGCTCGAGAATGGCGTGGTCCACCGCGATCGACTTTAGGCGGGGGTATTCCCGCGCGATAACGGCCTCCTCGGCGGAAGACCCGGCCGCCGCCTTGATGCGCATGAGAGCCTGGTGGATCTCCGGTTCGAAGCGGGAAAAAAGATCGAGCACGGTCGCAGCCTTCCAGGCGAACATGTTGGTGTTCCACAGGTAGCGGCCGCTCTCCAGGTAAGCCCGGGCCTGTTCCTCCCCCGGTTTCTCGGTGAAGCGGGCAACGGTGTGGATGGGCACACCCGCGACCTCGTCGAGCAGCTCTCCCTTACAGATGTAGCCGTAACCGGTTTCCACCCGGGTGGGCGCGACGCCGAGGGCGAAGAGGTACCGGGGATGGCGCTCCAGGGCGGCGGCCGCAATCTCGAGCAGGCGGCGAAACTCCTCTTCCTTCCCTATGTGGTGATCGGATCCCAGGCTGGCGACGGTGCAGCCGGGATGGCGCGCTTCGAGAAGGGCGCACTCCAGGCCCACGGCGGGACCGGTGTTGCGCAGTGCAGGCTCGACGATGAGGTGGTCCGGCGCCAGGCCGGGAAGCTGGTCCCGCACCAGGCCGGCCAGGTCGGCACCGGTCGAGACGTAGATGTCCTCCGGCGCCGCGAGCGGCTTCAGGCGTGCGAACGCATCCTGGACCATGGTGCGCTCTCCGGACATGGCGTGGAATTGCTTGGGGCGCCGGACCCGGCTGAATGGCCACAGGCGGGTGCCGATGCCGCCGGCGCGAATGACGAATTTCATGGAATTCTTCCCCCGCAAGGTTCCCCCATGGTGGTGGGCCGCGAGCTGCGATTCCTGGTGGCGGAGCGGTCCGAAGTCGCGTTCATGTCCGTGTCCTGGTGAAGTGCCTCATATGAATGCCTTTTCTGTTTCGATCCGGTGCTCGGAGCAGGTCAGGGGATCGTCGGTCTCGTTCTTGAAGCCGTAGTGTATCCCGGGGGGTATCATGAACAGGTCTCCCGCGGCAAGAGGGATCGAAGTCCGGCCTGGACGATCGAGTTCGTTCTCCGCGGCAATGAAGATTCTTCCCTCTCCGGCGTGTACGCGAACGAACGCGGCGCGTCCGGGGTCTTTCTCCATCGCGCTCTCTTTGCGCGGCTCTACCGTGCGGTGGGAAGCCCGAAGAAACGAGTCGGTGAGAACCGTTTCCGTCCCTCCGGGAACGCGGGCCGGATGGAGGCTGCGGATTCCGCCGCCGCGCGAAAACATGTCTACCACGCGGTTTTTCCCCGGCAGCGCCAGGGTCTCGAGCTGCATTTCGGCATATTCGCGGTTGAAGTGGGTTGGAATGGATTTTCCCGCGTTCTGGTCGTGCAGGCGGTCGACCATATCGGTGGAAACGGTGGCGAATTCTTCCAGCACGCAGCCGATGACCGTGTGCACCGTAGCGAGCGCGGAAATGATGAACACGTCGCCCGCTTGAGGTGTGAATCTGCAGCGGTCGAAGAAATGGTGCGGCTCGCCCTCCAGCCAGCGGCGAAAGGAGGATGGATCGTAGTGGCTTTTCCAATCGGAAAGGCCGCACAGGAAAACATAGCCTCCGGGTTTGGCCTCCAGGACGTGAAAAACCTCGACCTTGTGGGTGATATGTTGCTGAAAGCTGAAGCCCTCGGCCGGGTTCTGCAGGAAGATCGAGTATCCCAGGGGGACCGAGGCTTTGACCGCGTAGGGCTTGAATTTGAAGATGAAACCGAGCTCTTTTTGAAATAGGGCGATCTGCCGCGCCACCGCGCCGGAAGTCCCCGCCGACATGCTTTTCCTGAGCACGGCCTTGGCGATCATCTCCAGTCTCTCCGCTTCCTCCAGGGGCAGATCGGCGGAAAGTAGATCGCGCACAACCGGGAGCACTTCCAGGCCTGATTCGACAATGGCGGCGGGGGGTGGTGCAGCGCCTGGATCTTTGCTGAATCGGTCGATCCGGCTTGCCAATTCGCTTCTCTGCTGCACGGTTTTCTCCCTCGGGACGGCAGCGCCAGAAGCGCAGCCGGAACGGTTCCCCGGCCCGCGCGACCGCTCTTGACACCCGTTCCCCGGCGCATCTATATTGCCCCGGGCGCCGGAGCGCACGAAGCCGAAGGCCGGGATTCACGCGAGCGAGGATTCCAGGAATTTCGGCGGGGCCGACCACCTAGAATAAGAAAACCTGCGGTCCCTTGTCCATTGCTCCGCGGCCACCGGAGAACGAGTTCATGCATTTCATCATGTTCACCAAGCATCTCGAAGGGCTGGACCTGGCGGGCCTCATACAGGCATTGACGGGTCTCGGCCTCGATGGAGCGGACTTGTGCGTGCGTCCGGGATATCCGGTCGATCCGCAGAATGTCGCCAGCGCGCTGCCCCGGGCAGCGCGGCAGTTCGCTGAGGCAGGTCTCGAGATTCCCCTGGTCACGGCGCCCGGAGACTTCGTCCGGCCCGACATGGACTACGCGGACCGGCTCTATGGGGCCTGCGGAGAAGCGGGGGTGAGGCACATCAAGCTGGGCTACTGGCACTGGAGCGCGGAGCAGCACTACTGGGATCAGGTGGACCAGATTCGCAGCTGGGTCGAAGGCTTCGAAGAGCTTTCCCGCAAGCATGGAGTGCAAAGCGTGGTGCACAATCATTCGGGGAACTCCATGGGCCTGAACTCCTGCGCCGCGATGAATATCGTGAGGGGATTCGACCCCCGGCTCGTCGGTGTATTCTCCGACCCGGGGCACCTCTCCATCTGCGGCGAACCCGCGGCCATGGCCCTGGACATCGTGCGCGACTACCTGGCGGTAGTGGCCTTCAAGGACATGGTGCAGCGGCGCAGCGTGCGCAACGGAAGATACACCTGGGGGAAGAGTGTGGTGCGCCTGGGTCAGGGACTGGTGGACTGGTCCGCCGTGCTGCACGCGCTGAAGCGGCTGGATTTCGAAGGGGCCATTAGCTTTCACAGCGAGTACAGCGGCGAGGACGTGGAGACGGTGGTGGATCTGACCCGGATCGATGTTCGCTTCATCAACACCCTGCGCGAAGCCATGTGAAACATTCCGGAGAGCGCTGAGGAGAATCGACCGGGAAACGGCGGTTGCGGCCGGTCGCAGCGCTCCCGGAGGGCGAATCCGGTTCCGGGTTCGGCGCCGGAGGTCAGGACGGTACAATGCAGGAGCGAGAACGGTTCGAGAGTGGCTGTGCGTGGGTCGACGGCGAATACGTGGCCCTGACCGAAGCCCGCATTCCCATTATCGACATGGGGTTTCTGCGCTGCGACGCCACCTATGACGTGGTCTCGGTGTGGAACAGCAGGTTCTTCCGCCTGGAGGACCACCTGGACCGCTTCGAAGCCGGCTGGAAGAGCCTGCACATGTCGCCCTCCCTCTCCAGGGATGGGATGAAAGATATCCTGGTGGGGTGTGTCCTGCGCACCGGGCTGGAAAATGCATACGTTGCAATGATTCTCACCCGGGGAGTGGCGCTGCCCGGCGTGCGCGACCCCAGGGTGATGGAGAACAGGTTCTACGCCTATGCCGCGCCCTTCGTCTGGATCTTCAAGCCCGAGGACCAGGAGCTCGGAGCCCACCTGGTGGTCTGCAGGGAAACCATCCGCATTCCCAGCCGCGCGGTGGATCCGAGGGTCAAGAACTTCCATTGGGGGGATATGGTGGGTGGTCTCTTCGAGGCCTACCAGCGCGGCGGCCAGACCGTGGTTCTCGCCGATGCCGACGGCAACATCAGCGAGGGGCCCGGGTTCAACATCTTCGCTTATTGCAACGACGTCCTTTTGACACCTGCCTCCGGTGTTCTGGAAGGGATCACGCGGAGGACCGTACTCGAACTGGCGGCCGAGCTGGGAATCGCCGCGAGGGAGGACCTCTTCGGCGTCGAGGTGCTGCGCTCCGCCGCCGAAATCTTCCTGACCAGCACGGCCGGTGGCATCATGCCAGTAACCACCCTTGACGGACGAACGGTGGGAAGCGGCCGGCCCGGGCCCGTCACCTCGCGGCTGCGGCGCCGCTACTGGGAGGTTCACGACGAAGAGTCCTGGACTACCCCGGTAGTCTAATGTTCCGCCGCAGGAACACGCCGCCGGTTTCTTCCAGTCAGTCCCGGCCCGGGAGCCTGCCGACCCCTGGAAATCTCCTATGACGAGACAAGAGCACAGTCCAACTTTCACCACCAGGCTGCGGGTAGTTCTGAGTCTGCTGGCCGCCTTGCGCTGGCGCGACCTCTGCTCCGCGCGGCAGCTCATGAAGACGAGGTTCGGGCAATATCCCATGCCTTTGCGTCTGGTCAAGCTGCTTTACTGGTCCGTGGACGCCATGTGGCGGCAGATTCCCGAATCCATGGCGTGGGTCCAGCTCGACGAGAACATATCGCACACGCCCTACTGGCTCAGCGCCGAAAATCCCCTTGAAAACCACCCCTGGGCGCGGGCACCGGGGACCTCTCTGCCGGAGTCGGCGGACGTGGTGGTGGTGGGCGCGGGATTCGGCGGTGCCTCGGTGGCCTATCATTGGTCCAGGCAGGGGTCGGACGACCTGGTGGTCCTCGAGCGCGGCGAAGCGGCCAACGGGGCGGCGGGCCGCAACGGCGGCATAGTGGTGATGGCCGGCGGCAACTATCACGGATTCTACGTCTACGAGCCGGTGCTGGAGTACCTGAGGGCGACGCGGCCGGATATGAGCGCTGCCGACCGGGACGAGCTGGCCGCGTCCTTTGCGGCGGTCTACGTCCGTGCGGTGCAGGCCAGCCACGAGTCCATCGAGGCGACCATCAGGGAGGAAGGCATCGACTGCGACTACGCCCGCAGGGGATGGGTGTTTTTCGTCGATAGCCAGGCCAGCAAAAAGCTCGAAGCGTCGCTGGCCCTGGGCAGCCGCCTGGGCCACTCCGACTGGGTCCGCCGCGCTCCGGGGGAAGTGCGCCGGCGCAGCGGGGCGGCCACCGAGCTGGACGGCGCCGAATCGCTGGCAAGCGCTACCTGGCATCCAGCCAAGTGGGTATGGGGCATCCTCGAGGCGGCCCTGCGGAAACCGCAGGTCAGGCTCTTCACCCGCACGGAGGTGAATTCGGTGCAGCGGGACGGCGAACACTACATCGTCCGCACCTCCCGCGGAGCAATCAGGGCGCGGTGCGTCGTGAACGCCACCGAGTCCCACACTTCCACCTTGTTCAAGGATTTTCTGGCTCCCTTTCCGGACCTCATCAGCCCCCACAAGGAACAGGGCATGTACGGCGAAGGGGGGCCGCCCTCCATGGCGCCCCGGGTGGGCATCAGCGGCTACCTGGGCTGGTACGTCAAGGTTGCCTCCGGAGGCATCGTTTTTGGCTCGGACCATACCCCGGTCGCGCCGTCACTCGCAGGAAAAGCCAGGCCATCCCGTTTCATCACCCGCTACGCCGCCGCCGCCATGGAGAAGCACTGGGACCCTGAGCCCATGCGGGTGACCCGGGAGTGGACCGGGACCACGGCGCAAAGCCCCGACAAGTTTCCCCTCGTCGGCCTTCTGGACGGGCACGGCATCTACATGCTCGGGGGGTTCGCCGGAGCCGGTTCGGCCGTGTCCTTCAACGCCGGAGAGACCCTGGTCCGCCGCATGCTCGGAAAACCATGCGATCCCGACTACCACCCCGAGGAATACTTTTCGCCGCTGCGCTTCACCGATCCCGCCCGCTACGGCCGCCGGCCGAATGGATGAAAGGAGCTCCCGTGTCCAAACCCAGGGTCTATGTCAGCACTCCCCTGCAGCAGGAGGTGCTGGATGCCATCTCGGAAGTCGCCGTAATGGACTACTGGCCCGAGATCTCTCCGGTTCCCCCTGAGATCCTGATGGAAGAGGGCAAGGAGGCGGAGGGCATCATGGTCCAGGTCTTCGACAAGGTGGGCGGCGCCCTGCTCGAGTCCGCGCCCGATCTGAAGGTCGTGTCCATAATCGGCAGCGGCACCGACAACGTCGATGTGGCCACGGCGACGCGCAGGGGAATTGCCGTCGGAAACACCCCCGGAGCGGCGAGCAAGGGAACGGCGGACATGGCCATGGCCCTGCTTCTGGCCGCAGCGCGGCGCATCCCCGAGGTCGATCGCTTTCTGCGGGACGGAAAGTGGGTGCACGACCTGGCGACCATGCACCTGGTCGGCCAGGAGGTCCACGAAAGCACCCTGGGGATAGTGGGTCTGGGGCAGATAGGCGCCGAGGTCGCCAGGCGCGCCCGCGGCTTCGACATGAAGATTCTCTACCACTCCAGGACGCGCAAGCACGACCTCGAAGAGGAGCTCGGACTGGAGTGGGTCGACAACCTGCCCGCGTTGCTCGAGCGGTCGGACTTCGTGAGCCTCCACGTGCGCCTGACCGCCGAGACGACGCATCTGATCGGCGCCGGAGAGCTCGGCCACATGAAGAGGAACGCCATCCTGGTCAACACTTCCCGGGGACCGGTGGTCGACCAGAAGGCGCTCTACCAGGCCCTTGCCGGGGGAGGGATCCTGGGGGCTGCGCTGGACGTGCTGGAAGTGGAGCCCGTTCCCATGGACGACCCCATCGTGGCCCTGGATAACGTCGTCTTCAGCCCGCACCTGGGCACAGACACCCACGGAACGAGGTTGAAGGTCGCCATGACCGCCGCGCGCAATTTGTTCGCCGGTCTGCGGGGAGAGGAGCTGCCCCTGTGCGTCAATCCCGAAATCTATGCGAGGGGCGATAGCTGAAAGGTTCGCCCGGGGAATTCCACCCCGGATTCGCGGGCGCGCGGGCAATGGACGGGATCCTCCCCACTACCGGGTGCAGGACAAGGTTCTCAATCTGAAATAATATCACCCAGGAGCGTATTGCCCATGCAGTGGGATCGAACGAGGCCAGGTCCGGCGCGGCAGCGCCGCTGGATATACTGTCTGGCCCTGACCCTGGCCGCGGCCGGGGCCTGTCAGCGCGCAACCGCCCAGGATCACCGCTGGACCATGCAGTCGCTCTGGCAGGCGGGGTCGATCAACCACCGGGTTTTCGAGGAGTTTTGCACCGATGTCGGGAAGCTTACCGGGGGAAGGCTGGTGATCAACCCCGTGCCGGTTGGCACCCTGGTGGCCTATAACGAGACCCTGGACGCCGTCGGCTCGGGAATCCTGGACGGCCATCAGAGCGGTCCCGGCTACTTTGCCGGCAAGGACCCCGGCTTCGCCATGCTGTCGGAATTTCCCGGCGGCTACGAGACGGCATACCAGATGCAGATGTGGTTCGAGTACGGAGGCGGCAGGGAACTGGCGCGCGAACTCTACGGGCGCTTCAACGTCCACTACGTCGGCTCTGCGTGGCACGGCATGGAGTCGATCCCGTCGAAGAAACCGCTTCTGTCCATCGAAGACCTGAAGGGGGTCAAGCTGCGCATTCCGGAGGGCCTCAACCAGGAGATTTTCAAGCGGATCGGGGCGGCGCCGGTCAATATTCCCGGCAGTGAGGTCTACACATCCCTCGATCGCGGGGTCATCGACGCGACCGACTGGGGTACCCTGGGCATGAACGTCGACCTGGGCTACCACAAGATCGCGCCCTACCAGATCTATCCCGGCTTCCACTCTCTGCCCATGGCGGATGTGGCGGTGAACTCCGATCGCTGGAACGAGTTGCCGGCCGACATTCAGGCCATCGTGGAAATGGCGGTGCGGGACTTCGCCAGGGAGATGATCCAGCAGATGGCCGCGGCCGACGCCAGGGCGGCGCAGGAGGCAATGGAGCAAGGGGCGGAACTGGTTACCTGGAGCAAGAAGGAGCGCCTTCGCTTTCGCCTCTTGGCCGCCGCGGTGCTCGAGGATTTCGCCAGGCGCAGCGAGATGGCCCAGCGCATCTACGACTCCCACTTGGCCTATCTCAGACAACTCGGTCTGATGGAGTAGGCCCTGCCATGTCCGGGAGGAATGAAACGCAGGATGGCTGGGTGGACCTCACTACCCGCGTTCTCGGCGAGAAAACGAGTTTCGTCTTTCTCGTTGCCGTGGCGCTCACCTTCTACGAGGTTGTGCTGCGCTACTTCTTCAACGCTCCCACCACCTGGGTCCACGAGATGAGCGTCGCCCTGACCGCGTCGGCGTTCATCATCGCCGGGTCCTACACCCTGCAGCGCCAGGATCACATTCGCATCAGCCTCGTCCTCGACTCCCTGCCGCAGTCCGTGCGCCGCCGGCTGAACGTGGTAAACCTGGTCCTCACCATCTATTTCCTGGCCGCCCTTGGATACGGGGCGGCGCTTCAGGCCGGCAAGGCCATCGCCGTGGTGGAGCGCACCGGAACCGCTTCCAACCTGCCCCTACCCGTGACCTTGAAGTCCCTTCTCGTCGCCGGCGTAGTTCTGATGATCCTCCAGGCCGCGGCGCAGCTGCGGCGCAGCGCCGGCGGGCGGAGCTGAGGGGATCCGGGCGTGGATATCGGCCTGCTCACTCTCGTCATCGTCTGCGCCATGGCCGTGCTCCTGGTGATGGGCCTGCCCCTGGCCTTCGTCACCGGCGCGGTGGCGGTGACGGTGGGATTGATCGAGTTCGGCCCGAATGTGCTGGGGCTCATAGCGAGCCGCATCTACAGCTTCATGAACGAGTACGTGCTGGTGGCCGTGCCCATGTTCATCCTGATGGCGTCGCTCATGGAGCGCACCGGGGTGGCCAGGGAACTCTACCGGGCCATGTACGTGTGGGCGGGCGGACTCAGGGGAGGGCTGGCGGTGCAGACCCTGTTTGCGGCCATTATCATGGCGGCGATGACAGGCATCATCGGAGGGGAGATCGTGCTCCTGGGGATGATCGCCCTGCCCCAGATGCTGCGCCTGGGCTATCAGAAGAACATCGCCATAGGCACCATCTGCGCAGGGGGGTCACTGGGGACCATGATTCCTCCCAGCATCGTGCTGATCATCTACGGACTCACCGCCAACGTCGCCATAGGGGACCTCTTCCTGGCCACGATCCTGCCCGGATTCTTGCTCTCGGGTCTCTACCTGGGATACATCCTGGTGCGCTGCGCCCTCGATCCCGCCCTCGGACCGCCGGCTCCTCCCGAAGAGCGTTGCATGTCCTTCGGCCAGAAACTGGCCCTGTTCAAGAATCTCGTCCTCCCCCTCATGGTGGCCGCGTCGGTGCTGGGCAGCATCTACTCCGGCATCGCCTCGGTCAGCGAGGCGGCGGGCATGGGGGTGGTTGGCACCCTGGCCGCGGCGCTGCTGCGCCGGGAGCTGAGCTGGAAGGTGGTGAGGGAGTCGGTGCTGCAGACGATGAACACCTGCGGCATGCTGCTCTGGCTCACCTTCGGTGCCACGGCCCTGATCGGGGTCTACAATCTGCTGGGGGGGACCATGTTCGTGAGGTCGGTGGTCACCGGTCTGGAGGTCGCTCCCATCGTCCTCATCCTCGTCATGATGGGTATTCTGATCGTGATGGGCCTGTTCATGGATTGGGTGGGGATTCTGTTGCTGACGGTACCCATCTTCGTGCCGGTGATCGTGGCGCTGGGCTACGATCCGGTGTGGTTCGGCGTGCTCTTCTGCATGAACATGCAGGTTTCCTACCTGTCGCCTCCGTTCGGACCGGCGGCGTTCTACCTCAAAGGGGTGGCGCCCCCCGAGATCAGCCTCCAGGACATCTTTGCCGGCCTGTGGCCCTTCATCATTCTCCAATTGACAGGGCTGATGCTGGTCCTGACCCTGCCGGAGATCGCCCTCTGGCTGCCCAGATTGGTCTACGGCTGAGAAGGGGAAGGACTACCGGATCGAGGCATCCGGTGGGATGAAAATTCTGACAGATTTTCCGCCGATCCATCCCGGCTCACGGCCTTGCCTTCACTCGCCGTACACCACTGGTACGACCCGCTCAGGCGCCTGGTGAGCCGGGCGCCTCGGCGGCCCAATTTCGTCAACCTGTCTCTGCGACGGGACACCAGGTGGATCCTCGGGTGAGCGCCCCTACGGGAAATGGGCAGTTCCGGCGTCTCATGGTTTCAAGCAACTCTCGACATCCTGGCGATAACTTTCCAGCCCCGCGGTCTCGAGACCCCGAACCTTGGCCAAATCGTCCCACTTCCTCAGTTGCACCGCCTGCCGGTAATAGGGATTTTGCTCGAATCCCCTCTTTTCCTCGTCGGACATGAAACCTCCCTGCAGCTTGAAACTGCGCTTGGATGCCAGGGACAGGCTGTCGTAATAGGCGGCCTCGGTGCTGCAGATATAGCGCTTGGCGGGAACGTGCAGCTTCATCGGCTCGGTTACGGCCTCGATGAAGAACGGCTCCAGGTATTCGGCTCCCACCTCTTCGTGGAAGAAGTCGTCGGCGAGGAAATCCACCTCCTTGTTGTGCTCGTCGATCAGAAAGTGGCCCAGGTCGTGGAGCAGGGCGGAGGCCACCTGGATCTGGTCGGAGCCGGCCAGCCTGGCCTGGTTGGCGCACTGCAGGGCGTGCTCCATCTGTGTTACGACTTCGTCGTAGTTCGACTGTCCCTTCTCTTCCATGTAGGCGAACAAGGCGTCCACCTTCTGGGAGGGGCTCCCTTCAGCCAATCTGGCAGCGAGGCTCGCGTCTACACTTTTCTTCATTTCAACACCGTCCTTCCCTGGAAGTGGCCGATTTTACTGATCAATTCTCCTTTTTCAGGACCTTCCCTGGCATGATCGGCGAAGGTCCTGCGCTTGTCGGCGTAGTACTGCTCGCGAAAATCGCCGGAGGAAAGCGCATTGTAGGTCACGTAGATGATTCTCCGCGGTTGGTCCGAGTGGTTGCCTCCGCTCTTGTGAGGGACGTAGGAACTGAAGCACAGAACGTCGCCGGGCACCTTTTCCACCGGAACCCACTCCATCCGCGCCGCGGCCTGCGGTTCGATACAGCCGCGTTCGTCCAGCGCGATCAGTCCCTGGCGGTGAAGGCCCGGCGAGAAGGAGAGGCAACCACTCTCCACGGTGGCCGCGTCGACGGCAATGAGACAGGTCACGTGGAAGCTGATGAATTCGTAGGCGGGCGCGTCCTGATGGGCGATATAGCCACCGCCGCCCGGATACTTGTAGTTGATCTTTTCCTTGTAGACGACCGCGGTCTCACCCATCAACTCCGATACCAGGGACAGGATTTTCCCCCGGGTCAGGAGGTCATTGAGTCCGCGGTGACTGGGCAGGAAATTCTCGGTCCGGGAAGGTCTGATCCCCTCCGCGGTCCTTTCGAAGTGGTGCATGATCCCGGTGGATTGTGCATCCGCCTCTTCAATGTCGGCCACCCAACTGCGCAGGCTGGCCGTTTCGGCCTCCGACAAAAAGCCTTTCACCTTGAGGAAGCCATCCTCGGACCAGCGTTCCATCTGTGCGGGTGAAAGATATTTCGTCACGGCGGCAGCTCCCCGGTTATGGCAAGATAAGGAGTTTCGAACCCCGGCATCAAATCCGGTCCCTGTTTTTGCCGGGAGTCAGCGGAAATGCCCCAGGGTTGCGCCCATTGCCTGGAGAAGGGACGCCGCGGATACCTCTTTGCGGACGAGGCTGAAGATCTGCTGGCGACGTCGTGTTAGAAAGCAATATGGTGAACCCTGCGCTGTCAACCCGTCGGCAGGGACCTGGACACCGCCTGCAGCCCGGTTTACAGGCGGCGGTCGCCGCGCTCGAACTTTATCTGGGGGATGTCCGTGAGTTGGGCCTTGAAGTAGAAGGTGCGGCCGCGATGGAAGTGGCTCGGCTCAATGTTGAGTGTAGCGGTCCAGTCGTGGAACTGGCGCTGCACCGAAAGCAGCTCGGAGGTAATGCGCCCCGAGGATAAAAGCGCTTCTCCCTCGAGGCTGAGATTGTAGTTGAGGGAGTAGTTGAGGTTCCAGTGGCGGCGCAGACTCCATCCCACCGCGGCGCGCAACCAGGACCGGGTGAACGAACTCCAGGCGCTGCGCGAGCGCGAGTAGTAGTGGCTTACCTGCAGCCGCCGGCCCCGGTCCAGGGGCCGGATGTCGCGCTGCAGGCCACTCTCGTAGCCGAAGGTCTGCGCCGCCATACCGCGCTGGTATGGCGCGGAGGCCAGGCTCGAGGAGCCGCGTCCGTAAGCACCGGATGCCAGGCTCGAGGAGCCGCGTCCGTAAGTACCCGATGCCGGCTCCGGAGAGCGGCGTTCGAAAAGGCGCACACTGGTTCTGACCTCGAATCGACTGAGGCGCGGCGCCAGCAGTCGCAGTTTGCCGTCGTCGCCGTAGAATCCCGCGCGCAGGGTCAGCCGGGAGTCCAGGTAGCGCCTGGCCGCTATGCCGAGTGTGGACTGCAGGTCGGAGAGAGGGCGGTCTTTGCGGTCGACGTCGTAGGAGGTCGAGAAGTTCAGTTGGGCCAGGCGCAGCTTGGATTCCTCCTCCCCCTCCTGTAGCTTGACCCAGAAGGTGTTGTCCAGATTGATGTTGATCGGACGGTTCTGTCTCCACCTGCCGCCGCCCCCCGTGACCGGAACGCCACCGGCATCGGTATGGGTGGCCTGGTAGCGCATGGACAGGCTGGGCCTGAACACGTGGCGAAAGGCGGTTACGGCGCCGATTTGAGGGTGGAACATGCCGTAGAAGGTCTGGGTGACTCTGAGGCTGGCGTCGAGGCGGTCGCTGCGCACGCCCGTGACTGACCCGCTCGAAGAGCGCAGGTCGTCGTTCCTCCAGGTCGTGGCCAGGCGCGGGGTGAAGTGCAGCCAGGTGAGGGGTGCGTGCTGCGAGCCGAGATTCAGATTGGCGTTGGCGCTGGTCCGGGTGGTGGTGTCCGTTGCGGTGCTTCGGCGGATGTTGCGCAGGCGCGTGGAGCCGTCGTAGTAGATCCGGCTGTACCAGGGCTGATCGGCGGAATTGCCGCCCCTGGCGCCTGCGCTGCCCCACAGCGGCTTGCGCGACTTGCGAAAGCTCACCTCGGGAAGGACCCGGTCGGAGCGCTCGGAATCCAGGTTCCTGGTGTGCCTCGCGTTTATGCTCAGGCTGTTGCCCGATCGGCGCCAGCGCTTGTTGAAGCTGAAGTTGGAGCGCAGGGTGCGGTTGAGGCGGTCGCGCAGGCTGGCGCTGTTGTCGCGGTGGAAGTTCTTGTTGCTCTGAAAAGTTCCCGAAGCGCGCAGCCCCATGCTTTCCCCCAACTCCTGGTTGTGGTTTACGCTCGCCCACCAGTTCAGACGGCCGGTCCCTCCACTCTGATGCCTTTGCAGCCGCGTCTCGACCTGGCCGTTCAGGAGATAGCGCCGGGCATATGCCGATTTGACCCGGGCCAGCCAGCCCGAGCGCTGGCGCCAGTCGGCGGCAAGGAGGAGGTCCCAGTAATCGTTCGGGGCGATGTAGTAACCCAGATTGCGCAGCTCCCACTCGCGTTGGGGGCTGCCGAAGCTGACGGGCCGTCGCCCGAAGCTGGGAGTCAGGATTCCGGACTGGCGGTCCTGGCGCAGCGAGAAGATGTAGAAGGGAATCCACATCACCCGCCTGCCCTTGATGCGGACGTAGACCGGCCGGGCAATGGCCATATCGTCCACCAGGACCTTGATGCGCGGACTGTAGAAGTCGAAGTGCGGACTGGAATAGTCGCAGGTGGTGTAGGACCCCCGGGTTATGTGGAATTCCCCGGCGGAAAGGGTGCGTATACCCTCGCCCCTGTAAATCCCCTTGTCGCGGCGGATGATGCCCTCCCGTATGAAGGCCTCTTCGCTCCTCGTGTCGTAGCAGATGTGGGTCCCCCGCAGGGTCTCGGAGCCGCGCTTGAGCAACGGTTCTCCCACCGCTGCTCCATTGCTGTCCACGAGCCCGCGCGCGGTGACCATGCCAGCCTTGCGGGCGTAGACCATGTGACCGGCTTCGAGCACCACCCCCTGGTGGGTCACCACCGCGTTTCCCCGCAGGAGAATGGAGTCGCCGCGGACATCGCCCAGAAAGGAATCCGCGGTATATTGGAAGCCTGTTTTGCCGTCGCGGGCATGCATCGAACCCAGCAGGTCGCGGGCGGCGGTCAGGCCGGCTGCGGAGCTGTCCGCCGCAGAGGTCTCGGCGTGGAGCCGGCCCGCGGGGGCGAAGGCGAGGAGCGCGAGGACGACGATGGTGAAGGCAACAGGGAGCATATCAGGACCCGCCGCCGGCGCTGCGCTGGCGGAATACCTCGTAGAGGACGAGTCCGGCCGCCACCGAGGCGTTGAAGGAGCCCACTTCGCGCCGGCCCATGGGAATGCACACGCGGGCGTCGCAGGTTTCCCCAACCAGTCGCCGCAGTCCCCGGGCTTCGCCGCCGATGACCAGGGCGCAGGGCTGGGTGAAGTCGAACTCGGTGAAGCTCTGTTCGGCATCGGGTTCCAGGCCGACGATCCACAGGCCGTGCTTCCTGGCCTGGTGCAGGGCCTGCCTCAGGTTGGAGACGCGGCAGAGGGGTATGTGTTCCGCGGCGCCGGCCGCTGCCTTGACCGCCCCGGGGCCCATGCCCGCGGCGCGGCGCTCCTGAAGGACGACCCCGTCGGCCCGGACCGCGTGGGCGCTGCGGATGATGGCTCCGAGGTTGTGGGGGTCCTGAATGAGGTCGAGAAAGACAAGGAAGGCACTGCGCCGGTCGAGGGCGGGAAGGAGATCGGCAAAATCAGTGTATGCCCGGGCGGCCAGGTAGGCGACCACTCCCTGGTGGCGGGTGCCGACGCTGCGGTCCAGGATCGACCGCTCCCTCAGGTCATAGGGAATGCGGCGGAGGCGGGCCTGGGAAAAGACCTCTTCGATGGCCGCTCCGTGCGCGCCTTTGGCGATGACGAGACGCTCCACCGGGCGCCCTGCCTGGAGGGCCTGCAGGACCGGGTGACGTCCGAAGATTACCTCGGCGCTGTTACTTTCCTTGCTCATCGAGGCGGTCCCGAACTAGTGTCCCGCCGCAGAAATATGTCGCCATTTTTCCGCCGATCCATCCCGGCTCACGGCGTTGCCTTCACTCGCCGCACACCACTGGTACGACTCGCTCAGGCGCCTTGTGAGCCGGGCGCCTCGGCGGCCCAATTTCGTCAACCTGTCTCTGCGGCGGGACACTAGCGCTCGCCGCCCAGTCTGTCTTTCCATTCGGTCAGCTTGACCAGCGCCTCCAGGGGCGTGGTCCGGCTCAGGTCGAGCTGGGCCAGTTCTTCTTCGAAAGGTGCGCGGGGTGGTTCTTGTGGAGGGCTGAATAGGTGCATCTGCTCCTCGACCTCAACCTGGCGGTCGGAGCCGAGGAGATGCCCGGTGTCGATTTGTCCCCCTTCCAGGCGCCGGAGAATCTCGCCCGCGCGCGCCACGACCGCTGCGGGCATGCCGGCCATCTGGGCGACGTTGATGCCGTAACTGCGGTCGCAGGGACCCGGGATCAGGCGATGCAGGAAAACCACGTGGTCGCCCTCTTCGCGCACCGCCACGTTGTAGTTCTTCGTGCGCGCCAGGACCCCCTCGAGTTCGGTGAGCTCATGGTAGTGGGTCGCGAAAAGGGTGCGCGGCCGGGCGCCGTCGCGCTCGTGGAGGAATTCGACGATGGCCCAGGCAATACTGAGACCATCGAAAGTGCTGGTACCGCGCCCCAGTTCGTCCATGAGGATGAGGCTGCGAGAGGTGACGTTGTTGAGTATGCTGGATGCCTCGTTCATCTCCACCATGAAGGTGCTCTCGCCCCGAGCCAGGTCGTCGGAAGCGCCCACGCGGGTGAAGATCCGGTCCACGGCGCCTATGCGGGCACGGCCAGCGGGAACAAAGCTGCCCATCTGGGCCAGGAGAACGATCAGGCCCACCTGGCGGATGATGGTGCTCTTGCCCGCCATATTCGGGCCCGTGATCAGGAGGATCTGGTCCTCGGCGGAATCCAGGTGCATATCGTTGGGTACGAAGCGTCCCTCCTGGAGCATGCGCTCGACAACCGGATGGCGACCGGCCTCGATGTCGACCACGGTGCTGTCGTCGACCTCGGGGCGCACGTAGTTCTCGCCCTGCGCCACCTCGGCCAGGGCCGCCAGAACGTCCACCTGCGCTACGGTGCGGGCGATCCGCTGCACCTGTGCGGTCCACCCCGCGGTGCGGGAACGCAGTTCGAGAAAGAGCCGGCCCTCGAGCTCCTTGATGCGCTCTTCGGCGCCCAGAACCCTGGCCTCGTATTCCTTCAGCTCCGGGGTGATGTAGCGTTCGGCATTGGCCAGAGTCTGCTTGCGGATGAAGTCGTCGGGCACGCGGTCGAGATTCGCCTTGCTGACCTCGATATAGTAGCCGAAGACCTGGTTGTAGCCGATCTTGAGCGAGGCGATGCCGGTGCGATTGCGCTCGTGGGCCTGGCGCCGGGCGATCCAGTCCTTGCCGCCCTTGCTGGTGCGGCGCAACTCGTCCAGCTCCTCGTTGTATCCGTCCTGGATCAGCCCGCCATCGGTCAGGGTGGCGGGAGGGTCGGGGACCAGGGCCCGGCGGATCAGCTCCACGAGCTCGCCGACTTCGGGCAGCCCTTCGGCGCGCAACTCCTCGAGCAGGGCGCTGCGCGCAGTCTGCAGCTCCCGGCGCAGGGAGGGCGCGGTGTCGAGGAAGCGGGCGAGGCCGGCGAGGTCGCGGGCATTGGCCCGATGGCAGCAGACCCGCGCCATGATCCGCTCCAGGTCGCCGATCCGGCCGAGGATGTCGCGCGCTGCGCCGGCGCCCCGCAGCGCGGCCACCGCGTCCAGACGCCGGCCGACGGCCCCCGGGTCCCTGAGGGGAGCGAGGATCCACCGGCGCAGCAGGCGCGCGCCCATGGGGGTCAGCGTGCGGTCCAGGACCTCCAGCAGTGTACCTGTCCTGGAGCCGTCCTGCTGATTGTGCAGCAATTCGAGGTTGCGCTGGGCGGTGGCGTCGAGCATCATGAACTCGTTACTGCGCTTGCGCACCAGCCGGTTGATGTGGTCGATGCCGCCGCGCTGGTTTTCGCGCAGATAGTTCACCACGGCGGCGGCGGCGCGAATGGCCAACTCCAGGTCGTCGCAGTCGAAACCTTTGAGCGACTGCACCTTGAACTGCTCGATCAGGGTCTCGTAGGCAGAGTGGTACTCGAACTGCCATTCTTCAATGCGGCTGATCGCCACCTTGGACAGGAGCCCGCGGAGCTCCTTGACCCAGTGCTCGTCGGCGCCGTCGCTGATGAGCAGCTCCGCCGGGGCCACTGCCTCGAGTTCGTCCGGCAGCCGGGAGGAGCTGATTTCGTTGAGGGTGAAGTCGCCGGTGGACAGGTCGATGACGGCAAGACCCACCTCACCCCGATGGGGGTAGAGACCGACCAGGAAATTGTTGCACTGCCGATCGAGCATGGAGTCGGAAAGAGCCGTTCCCGGTGAGACCACCTCGACCACGTCGCGCTTGACCACGCCCCTGGCCTTCTTCGGATCTTCCACCTGCTCGCATATGGCCACCTTGCGGCCCATCTGGATCAGCTTGGCCAGATAGGTTTCCACGGCGTGGTAAGGCACCCCCGCCAGAGGCACCTCGCCCGCACTCTTGCCGTGGTTGCGGGCGGTCAGGGTGAGGCCGAGCAGACGGGAGGCCTCCCTGGCGTCGTCGTAGAACATCTCGTAGAAATCTCCCATGCGAAAGAACAGTATGGCGTCCTCGTGCTGGCGCTTGAAGCGCCTGTACTGTTCCATCGCGGGAGTGAGCTTGGCAGCGGGCATGGTCTTTGCGGATGGACGGAATGTTGCGTCCTCAGGAAAAAATCGTCATCGACTCAACTTCAATCCCGTCCGTACAGGACTGATCCGGGTAGCACAGGGGAAGGACCCGGGCCGTGTGGGAAATGCTGCCGAGGATTTTGGGGTATGAGGCTATTTCTCCCCACCTGCCTCCTCGCCGTCGCCAGCGCCGGATTCCCTTTCCGCCTTCTCACCGGGGTTCTCCGCGGAGTCGCCCCAACTTTCCATTTCCTCGTCCTGGTCGGCAACGACCTCGCCGATGGTCACTGCCTTGACGGGATGGCTCTCCAGGTAGGCGTTGAACTCGGCCTGATCCTTGTCCTTGAGGTACTCGCGGACGCTGAGGACGATCTTTTTCTGGTCCTCGTCCACCTCGATCACCTTGAGCGGCAGCTCCTGTCCCTCCTCGAAGCTCTGCCGCGGAGACTTGAGCTCTTCGATCGCCAGTTGGGAAAGGGGGACGAAGCCGTCCACCTCATCCTCGAGACAAACGACGACTCCGCGCTCGAGCAGCCGGGAAACCGTGCCCGTGGTCTCCGTGCCCACGGCGTACTGCTCTGACAGGCGGGGCCAAGGGTTCTCGAAGGCGAGCTTGTGGCTCAGCGAGATGCGGCGCCTTTTCTTGTCGATCTCGGTGACGACCACCGGAATAAGGTCGCCTTTCTTGAACATCTCGCTGGCCTGGCGCACGCGCCTCGTCCACGACATGTCGGAGATGTGCACCAGCCCGTCGATGTTCTCCTCGATCTCCACGAAGACGCCGAAATTGGTCAGGCTGCGGACCGTTCCTTCCAGGCGCGTGCCCTCGGGATATCTCTCGTTGAGACTCTCCCAGGGGTCGGGGTCGGTCTGCTTCATACCCAGGGAGATCTTCTGGTGCTCCTTGTCGATCTTGAGCACCATGACCTCGACGGCATCGCCGATGGCTACCAGTTTGGAGGGGTGGCGAATGTGCTGGGTCCAGGACATCTCGGAGATGTGGACCAGGCCTTCGATACCTTCTTCCAGCTCCACGAAGGCGCCGTAGTCGGTGATGCTCACCACCTTGCCCCGGGTCTGGGTGTCCACCGGATACTTCTGCTCGACGTTTTCCCAGGGATGGGCGGTGAGCTGCTTGAGACCCAGGGAGATGCGCTCGCGCTCGCGATCGTAGTTGAGCACCCTCACCCTGATGCGGTCGCCGATGCCGACCAGTTCGGTAGGATGGCCGACCCGGCCCCAGGACATGTCGGTAATGTGGAGGAGGCCGTCCACGCCGCCCAGGTCGATGAACGCGCCGAAGTCGGTGATGTTCTTGACCACGCCCTCGCGCACCTGGCCCTCCTCGAGCTCCTTGATGATCTCCTTGCGCATGCGCTCGCGTTCTTCTTCGAGCACGGCGCGGCGCGAGACGACGATATTGCGCCGCGCCTTGTTGAGCTTGATGATCTTGAAGGGAAACTCCTGTCCGATGAACTGGTCGAAGTTCTTGACCTGGCGAATGTCGATCTGGGACCCGGGCAGAAAGGCGTCTACTCCGAACAGATCGACGACGATTCCGCCCTTGATGCGCCGCTGCAGCTTGCCGGTGACAGTCGACCCGGTATCGTGGGCTTCCTTGATATTGTCCCAGACGCGCATGAAATCGGCTTTCTGCTTGGACAGGATGACCTGGCCCTCCTGGTCCTCTATGTCCTCGAGAAAGACTTCGATTTCCTGGCCGATTTCGATGTTTTCGGGATCGCTGAACTCCTTGATGGGGACGATGCCCTCCGATTTGAAGCCGATGTCAACCAGGATTTCGCTGGGCCCTACGGAGGCGATGTTGCCCTTTACAATCTGGCCCTCCTCGATCCCGGAGATACTCTCCTCGTAGAGAGCCATGAATTCGTTCATCTGCTCCTCGGTGTACTCGGGGGCGTCGAGCTCCTCGGCTCGGACATTGCCGTACACCACTTCTTCCTCGGGGGGAGATTTTTCCGTCATTGTCGGTTCCTTATGGTGTGGGTTTCGCGATTGAATTGCCGTTTCAAGCGCCGCGTTCGCGCGCCCAGCAGACGATGCGGCCGACCTGCTCCTCCATCGTCAGGTGGGTGGTGTCGAGCTCGATGGTCTCGTCCGGGTCGTGCTCGGCGCCGTAATCGCGCGCGCTGTCGGCGCGGTCGCGCGCGCGGATACTTGACTTGACTTGCTCCAGAGAGAGTTTCACCCCCTTTTCACTTAATTCCCGGTGACGCCGGCGCGCGCGTTCCTCCAAGTCGGCGACCATCAGTACCTTGAGCTCGGCCTCGGGAAAGACGACGCTGCCCATGTCGCGGCCTTCGGCTACCACCCCGCCCTGGTCGCCCATTCTCCGTTGCTGGGCTACGAGGGCGCGGCGCACGACGGGGGCGTCGGCGTAGGGTCCCACCCGCCGGGTCACCTCTGGTTGGCGGATGGCCGAGCTGATGTCCTCGCCGTTGAGGAGGACGCGGCTGCACTCGCCGCGCGGTTGCAGCTCGATGCTCAGGCTTGCGAGGAGGCCGCCGAGGGCTTCCTCCTGGTCGGCGGCTATGTCCCTGCGCATGGCGGCCAGGGTTACCGCCCGGTACATGGCACCGGTGTCCATATGACTGTAGCCCAGGGCGGCGGCAACCTGCCGCGCCGTGGTGGTCTTACCCACTCCGACGACGCCGTCTATGGCAATGGTCAGGCCCCCCGGGCGTCGCATT
The DNA here is from genome assembly GCA_965208105.1 of Candidatus Latescibacterota bacterium. GTDB lineage: Bacteria > Latescibacterota > UBA2968 > UBA8231 > UBA8231. The sequence goes on along the minus strand of OZ242318.1, from coordinate 2,222,978 downwards.
GCGTTACTTCCAGGCCCACAAGGGAACGCAGGTGCCGTATTTCACCGGCCTTGAGGCGCCGCCAGCGTCCGGCCTCGAGCCCGTCCAGGGCGAGGCCCGCGAACCGGGTTCGCGCCAGTTCCACGACCGGGTGGCCCAGCGCCTTGAACATGCGCTTGACCTGGCGCTTGCGGCCTTCCCGGATACAGAGTTCGAGCCGCGTCTCCATGCCGCTGAGACCGTGCCGGCGCCGGAGCACCCGCACCTGGGCGGGGGCGGTCATTCCGTCATCCAGCCGGATGCCGCGGCGCAGATGCTTCAGAGCATCATCCGTCGGAACCCCTTCGACCAATGCCTCGTAATGCTTCTCCACCTTGAAGCGGGGATGCATGAGGCGATAGGCGAGCTCTCCGTCGTCGGTAAGCAGAAGGAGCCCCGTGGTGTCGAGGTCGAGCCTGCCCACGGTCACGGTGCCCGGGCGCAGGCCGTCGAGATACTCGAAGACCGTGGGACGACCGCGTTCATCGCGGCGGGTGGTCAGGCACGAGGCCGGCTTGTGCATGGCGATGTACTCGAAGGAGGCCGGAAGGACGACCGGGCGGCCGTCAACGGCGACGTGGTCCCAGCCGTCGACGATGCTGTGGCCCGGCTCCTCCACGACGTTTCCGTTGACTGCCACGGTGCCGCTGCGAATCAGGTCGTCGCTCTTTCTCCTGGAGGCGACTCCGGCTCGCGCCAAATAGCGGTTCAGACGCATGGGCGGCGCCGTGGAATTATCCGGTTTCATTTTCCATGCCGCCGTCATTTTCAGCCTCGCCGGGCGCAGAAAGGTCCTCTTGTTGGGGCAGGTCGAGACCCAGTTGCTCCAGGACCCTGCCCTCGCCGCCGCCGAGGAGTTCCTCCAATTCCTTCGGCTTGGGAAGGTCTGCCAGGCTCTTGAGGCCAAAGTGTGCGAGAAACTCCCTTGTCGTGCCGAAGAGCATGGGCCTGCCGATGCCGTCGGAACGGCCGACGAGGCGCACCAGGTTGTGTTCCATCAGAGTGTGAATAACCCCTCCGGAGTGTACTCCCCGGATATGATCCACCTCGATGCGGGTAATGGGCTGTTTGTATGCCACGATGGCCAGGGTCTCGAGACCTGCTTGAGAGAGCCGGACCTCTTGGTTGCGGCCCCTGTGATACTTGCGCACCCAGGCTCCGTATTCCTTGCGCGTGGCCAATTGGAAGCCGCCCGCGAGTTCGACGATCGTAAATGCGTGCCCGCCCTCTTCGTAGCGACTTTTGAGGGCGTCGATGGCGGCGCGCACGTCCCTTCCGTCGACCCCGTCGAAGAGCGCGGCCAGCTTGCCCGGGCTTACCGGGTTCTCGGCGCTCATCAAGACCGCCTCGATGACGGACCGGACCTGATCAGCTTCGACGGCAGGGGCTGTCAAGTCGTTCTCCCGCCTTCTTCCCGGGCAACGGATAATCCGGCCTGTCTTTCGATCCAGATGTCATCGAAGGGCCGCGCCTGCTGGACCCGGACTCGCTGCGACTTGAGCAGTTCCAGCAGGCCGATGAAGGTGGCGATCAGAGTCTCCCGGCCCCTTCCCTGAATCAGGTCGAGAAAGCGCAGGCGGGAGCGCCGCTCCAGCAAGGCCAGGACGCGCTCGATGCATTCCTCGGTCGAGACCTCCGCTTCGACAATGCGGTGAACGAGCACGTCCGGGACCGCCTCCAGCACCTGCTTGTAGACACTCAGGAGCTCGAAGAGAGACACCGGGCGAAGGCCCGCACCTTCTTCTCCGGTCGGCTGTGCCTGGCTCCGGTGCAGGTAGATGCCGCGCCGGGCCTGTTTTTGAATGCCCAGCCAGTCGGCGATTTCCTTGAACTGCTGGTACTCCAGCAGCCGGCGGACCAACTCGGCGCGGGGGTCCTCGCCCCCTTCTTCGTCCGCGGTCTCGGGGCGCGGCAGCAGTAGCTGCGCCTTTATCTTCATCAAGGTCGCAGCCATCAGAACGAAGTCCCCGGCCTGCTCCAGGTCGAGGCGGTGGATCTGTCCCAGAAATCCGAGATACTGCGCCGTGATGCGGGCTATGGGTATGTCGTAAATATCGAGCTCGTCCTTGCGGATGAGATAGAGCAGCAGGTCGAGTGGCCCCTCGAAGACCTCGAGTTTAATCTCGTATGGGGCTCGTTCCTCCAAGGTATGCTCCATTCAAACCTCTCCTCAGTCCACGAACAGATAGGGCTTCCAGTTGTGGTCCCTGATCCCCACGAAGTTGCGGATGAAGCTCACGTTGTTGGGACGCTTGGGCTTGCTCCTCAATTTCAGCCCGACGAACTCGGGGTGGTGCTCGCCTTTTTTGTTGTTGCAGCGGGCACAGGCGCAGACCAGGTTCTCCCAGGTGGACTGACCGCCGAATTTGCGGGGAACGACGTGATCGAGGGTCAATTTGGCCTCTTTTCCCCCGCAATACTGGCACTGGTAGTTGTCGCGCTTGAACACGTTGCGCTTGGAGAGCACCACGCGCCGGCGGGGCGCGTGAATGTAGCGCTCCAGCCGGACCACGCTGGGGACCGGGAAGTTCTGCCTCACCGAGTGGATGACTTCCTCCGCAATTTCAACCGCCTGGGCCTTGCCGCGCAGAATTAGGATCAGGGCGCGGCGCACGCTGCAGACGTTCAGCGGTTCGTAGTTCTGGTTCAGCACCAGTACGCTTTTACTCAACAGCATGGGAATTACCCGCGTGAGGAGAGCGCAGCGAAACAAAAGCTAATATTATACCTATTATATTGCGGGAAAACAAGATCGCACATGCAGGCGGGAAGAGGAGAATCGCGGAGCTGCGGAGGGGATTCCGGGCGGATTTTCAGGACCCGGCGACCAGTTGGGCGTAATCCTCGGGGCTCAGCAGTTGGCTCAGTTCGTCCTCGTCCTCGCAGCGGATCTTGATCATCCACCCAACTCCGTAGGGATCGGAGTTGACCTGCTCGGCATCTTCTTCAAGGCTGTGGTTCACCTCCACTACCTCGCCGGATGCGGGTGCGAAGAGGTCGGACACCGTCTTGACGGCTTCTACGGTTCCGAAGGTCTGTCCCAGTTTGAGGTAGTCGCCCGCCTCGGGCAGCTCCACGAAGACGATGTCACCCAGCTCCGACTGGGCGTAGTCGGTAATGCCGACCGTGCATATGTCGCCTTCACGAGATATCCACTCGTGTTCTTCACTGTAGGTCAGATTTTCCGGTATGTGGGTCGCGCTCATTGCATACCTCCGCTCTACCCTGAATGGCAGCGGTTACGCCCGTTCAACGTACTCGCCCGTGCGGGTATCGATCTTGAGAGTGTCTCCCTGCTGGACAAAGAGGGGGACCGAGACCACGGCCCCGGTCTCCAGGGTGGCAGGCTTGACGGCGCCGGTGGCGGTATCGCCCTTGACCCCGGGTTCGGTGTGGACGACCTCAAGTTGAACAAAATTGGGCAACTCGACTCCGATGGTTTCGTTTTCGGCCAGCAGCACGAAGGCCGTATCGTTTTCCTTGAGCAGTTCGGAACAGGCCCCCACCAGGCCCGCTTCGACGGGCAGCTGCTCGTAGGTCTGGTTGTCCATGAAGTAGTACAGGTCTCCCTCGCGGTAGAGGAACTGCATCTCGTGCTTCTCTATGCGCACCTCCTCCACCTTCTCTCCGGACCGGAAGGTGCGGTCGAGGACGGCGCCGGTCTGCACGTTCTTGAGTTTGGTGCGCACGAAAGCGCCCCCTTTGCCCGGTTTCACGTGCTGGAATTCGGAGATGGAATAGACCGCCGCTCCCAGACGAATGGTGTAGCCGTTTCTGAAGTTGCTTGTGTCCGCCATGTGGTGTGAAACTCTCCTGTCAGATCATTCCAAATCGGCCAGCCTGCGCCTGATTTCCTTGTTGCCAGGGTCCCTTGCCAGGACCTGCCTGTAGGTGTCGGCGGCGCGCTGAACCATACCCTGGTCGGAGTAGATTTGCGCCAGGGTTGCGGTGGGGATGGGGTGATCCTGGCTCGCCGGCTTGGCGGCCTCCGCCGTCATTTCTCCCTCTTCCCGGTCTTCGATCTCCTGAAAGAGGTGGAGCAGTTCGTCGTCTCCAGGCTTCGGGGATTCGCAAGCCGCATCCTCTTCAGAGTCCGCGAGCTGCCCGTCCTGGAAGTCCAGGTCCGCCTCTTCCGCAGAGTCCGCCAGATGGGCGGCATGTCCATCCCCTTCCTCGACAGGGTCCGTGAGACTGCCGGCCGCCAGGTCGGCAGCTTCGGGTTGGTCTCCCGCATCCGGCCCCGGGGCCGTGCCGTTGTCGGAACTGTTCGCCGAGGGGGGAGCGCTCTCTGGAGCAGGATCCGGTTCCCTAATCCGGGAATCACCTCCGTCCGGTTCTTCGCGTTCCATCTCGAGAGCCAGGGCGTCGAGTTGGGTTTCGTTGTCGAGCAGGCCATCAATTCCGGCGCGGGTGGACTCCACCCTCTGCGCGTAGGTCAGCCGGTCCATAAGATCCATGGCCTCCTGGCTGAGATCGGCGAGGCTGGCAGCTTGCTGCAGGGACTCCAGGGCCTGGGCCGAGCGTCCCTGGTCATGAAAGATTTCGGCCAGGCGCACGAGGCCGCCAGGGTTTTCCGGATCCAGGTCCAGGGCCCTTTGCTGGGCGGCCCGGGCCTCTTCGAGGTCGCCGCGAGCCTGGTGACACCTGCTCAGAATGGTAAAGCCGGTGGCGTAGTGGGGAAATTGCTCGCACCCGGCCCTGCACAAGGAAAGGGCGCGAGATACCTGGTTCTTGTGGAGGTAGAGATCGGCCAGGTGGGCGAAGAGAATCGATTTGGGATAGCGGCGGTAGGTCTTTTTCAGTTGCGAGAGTCTCAAAGCCATGGTCGGAGGAGAGGCCTGAAGTTGATTTTGGGCGCCTATTTTACGGTGCGGGGCAATGAATGTCAAGAGTTCGCAGCCCGTGCCGAGCGCTCGAGGGGCCGTTGCCAGCCGCCCCGCGCAGCCGGGGGGACTCTTGACAATGGGGTGATCTTCGGCTATTTTCGGGACCCTTCAAAATGCAGTGCGCCTATAGCTCAGTTGGTAGAGCGGCTGACTCTTAATCAGCGGGTCCGGGGTTCGAGTCCCTGTGGGCGCACCAGAAAACCGCCCGCCCGTTGCGGCACCTTCCGGTCAGCTTGAGCCTCCGAGAACAGCATTCTCGGGGGCTTTTCATTTCCCTTCCGCCTTCATGTATTGGGCAAGAATTGCGCCGCGAAATCCTGGCGCGCAACCTGCCAACCTTTTTTATTTTTATATTGACCTTTTATATGAAAGGTCTTATTGTCATTCCCCGTAGACAGGGCAAGGAGAGCAGGCTTGCTCTCCGTATTCGCGGCACTACTGGTTCGCTGCCGGTGCGGCAGATGCTCCCTGCTTGCAATCCATGGCCACGACCCACCGCGATTTCTCTTGAGGGAGGATTTGCCATGACTGGTCCGACCAGAGGCCGACCCCGCGTTGAGGAAATCACCGGTCCCCAGCGCCGAACACTGCGGGAACTGGGACTTTTCATCGGCCGGCAGGGGTTTCCTCCGACCATCCAGGAACTTGCGGATATCCTGGGGATATCACCTCCGAGCGCGCGTGACCAGGTCAATCAACTGGTGCGCAAGGGCTACCTGAGGCGGGAGTCGGGAAAGGCCCGCGGCCTCGCCATCGCGCGCGAGCCGGTGGATGAGGTGCTCGACCTGCTGGCCGTTCCCATCGTCGGCGAGGTGGCCGCCGGCCAGCCGGTCCTGGCGCAGGAGAATATCGTCGGCGAGGTCCTGGTGGACAGCCGCGCCGCCCGCTCCGGTCGCTGCTTCGCGCTGGAAGTCCAGGGCGACAGCATGACAGGTGCCGGCATCCACGACCGGGACCTGGTCGTGGTCAGGGAACAGCCGGTGGCGGAAAGCGGAGACATCGTCGTGGCTCTGCTGGGTGAAGATTCCACCGTCAAGCGGCTCTTCATCCACGACGAACGCATCGAGCTGCGGTCCGAAAATCCGGAATACCCTCCCAGAGCCATCGGGCCCGATGACGGATTGCGCATCCTGGGCAAGGTGGTCGCCGTCAGCCGGCCCGGGACGAACCCCCCCACGAAGAAATCAACCTGAAGATTCGGACAGGAGAGTATCGACCGATGGCAGTATACAGTCTCCGCCGCTTCGCCCATGCCGACGGTCTCAAGGCCATCTCGCCGGGGTGCCTTCTGGCCTTCCTGGAGCCCTACCGGTCCTACCTCGGCGGCCGGGAATTGACGCTGCCTCAATCGTCCGAGGCCGGCCTGGACTACGACCGACTGGTTGCCGTGCTCATGAGTCCGGGGAGGGACACGCCCGAAGAGCTGCTCGAGGCTCTCTTCCTCGTGCACGAGATGGCCACCCAAGAAGGCATGGAGGTCCTGTTGGATGTGGCCGAGAACCATGGTGTTGTATTGGAAGGACCTCCAGACCCGACCGCCGCTGACGTCGCGGTCCAGGTCTACCTCCAGGACCGGGTGCTCCTGGAGCGCACCCACGCCGAGCGCTATCTCGTCCGACCGCGGTGCTTTCAGTACTTTCGCACCACGGTTCGGCCGGTGCCCCCGTTCAGATGGCCTTCACGACGGAGGCTGGCGGCGCTGGAGAAGGACCTGGACGACTGGTTCGAGCGCAGGAAGCGCGGCCGGGTTTCTCGCGTTTTCGCCTACTCGAAGAACGATTCGATCTGGTTTCTGGTGCGCCACGGCGATCCGTTCCGGCGCGAAGGCAGCATCGAGGAGGGCCGGACCTCGAGCGTGTTCTACAGGCCGGAAAAGCACGACGTGCTGGTCTATGAGCCGGTCCTGGGCGAAATCCGCATGCACGCCTGCAGCAAGGGCGAAAGGGACATCTACCGGGTGCTGTTCGGCCGTCATCTGTTCGCCGACGAAGACTTTTTTCCCGACACCTGCAAATTTTCCCTCGAGCCCTTGCGGCGCGACGGCCCCGCCTCGGTGGTCTGCACCGACGTCGACGGGATGGACTGGGTGCGGCTCCAGGAAATCCGCTACTTTCGCGGCGGTACGGAAAAGGAGGTCGAGGTCCGCAGGGCCAACGATCTCTTCGTCGTGCTCGAAGGCGGGGGCCGCGGAATTCCCGCAAGGGCGCCCATCATTCGAGCCAGCTTTCAGGTGAAGTTCAACGACTCGAAGACCGCCCGCTCGGTGACCATCAGCCCATCGAATACGGTCCAGTACGCCAGGGACAGCGACGCCGACGTGGTGGAGACCTGGCTGCGGAAACGGGGCTTCATTTGCACGGATTCTGGACAATGACGGCAAAAACGGGCTTCTGGCAGGCGTTGGAGAGCGTGCCCGCCTTGTCCGCGGTTGAGGCGGAATGGCGCGCGCGGCTCGGAGAAGACGCTGCCGCGGCCGGGCCGTTTCTGCGGCCGAACGGCAAGCGCGCCTGCTCCTATCCCTGTGCGCGGAGCGGCTGCGGGTGGGCCCACGACGTGGTCGAGCATGGGCGGGACGATTTTGTGGCGGTCAGCCGATGGGAGTGTGGCTGTCCGACCTTCGCGCTGAAGCCAGCGGACGTCGCCGTCTACGAACTGGATGTGGCGGTCGTCGCCAGGGCGCTCGCCGGCGTTTTCGAACTGGAGGAAGAACCGGACTGCCAGACCGGTCTCTACCAGACCCTGCGAGCCGGGGCCTACTCGCCCTGCGCCGGATTCCGTTTTCCCGTTTATCTGACCGTCCAGGTCGAACCGGACGATTTCGTCCGCGTGGTCCACGATCTCCTCAGCCACGCGGATACGCCCCTGGTCCTGCTGGCGCCCACGCGCGATCTCTGCCCGCCGCGGTTGGAAAGCCTGCTGACGGGCCGGAAGTCGGCGTTCGTTCCATTGTCGGAAGAGGTGGTCGTCGGCGGGGGCGGCAAGCTCCATCTCCTCCGGCCCCGCGAACATGTCCTCTCTCCGATGCGGGCGGCCAACCTCCCGTCACCCAAAAAAGAAGGTCCCACGGTCTTTTTCCCGACCCCGCCCGGGGCCACCTGGCGCGACGTGGCGATCCGGTTCACCGACGGCCACACCGTCTCGGTGCAGGCGAAGGCGGAACGCAGGGTGTGCAACTACACCCAGATGGGCATGGCCAACAGGAAGAACGGGGAGCCGACCGTTCAATGGGACCTGCTCCGCTCCTTCGCCGAGGAAGGCGGCGTCATCGCCTGGGACAGCCGCCGGGCCCACCGCCGCAACCAGAAGCGCCGCGAAATCCTGGCGCGCAACCTGCGGGACTTTTTCCACCTCGAGGGCGATCCCTTCCGGCTGACCGAGGACGGCAAAGGCTGGGAGGCGCGCTTCCGCATCTCGCCGGACGGTTACTAGTTTTACAACCTTCCCAAGACCTTGGCGGCCCGCATTACTCTTGCCGGTGAAATTCCCCGGCCTCAGCGCCGGGCTTTCTTGATCGCGCCCCAGGATTGGACCTCCACCGCCGAGGGCAGGAACGACCCGGGCAGGGGAACGGGGGACCAGGCAGGGTCAACGTCGCCAAGTGGGTTGGTGGTCAGACGCCTGATGTCAGTGCCGTCCGCGTTTATCACGTAGATGTCCAAGTTGCCATAGGGAGCGGCTTCGGAAGCCGCGACATAGGCAATTCGGCGGCCGTCGGGAGACCAGTTGGGGTCATATGCTCCGAACGGAGAGTTGGTCAATTGGACCGGCGCACCGCCGTCCGTGTCAATGAGAAAAATGTCACTTTGACCCGCTCGGTTGGAGCTGAAGGCGATTCGCCGGCCGTCGGGGGACCAGGCGGGATGTGAGTCACTCCCATCGTCGTCGGTGATCTGCCGCAGGTCTCCGGTCTCCAGGTGCAGGACATATATTTCATAGTCTCCGTCCCGATTGGAGGAGAAAGCCAATCGCTCGCCGTCGGGGGACCAGGCGGGATGTGTATCGGACCACTCGGGCGTGTAGAAGTAGAAATCATTGTCGTCGGGGGTGAGACCGATATCGAACACGGTCGAGGCGAGTCCGCTGGCGATATCGAGGAAGAGAAGCAGGTACGGCGGTAAAGAGTCGTAGGGATGGAAGGTCACGGCCAGCCTGTCTCCGGCGGGTGAGACGCTGGGGTGGTCCCAGTCGCCCTCCGCCAAGGTTATCCGTTCGATGGAGCGGTCTGGAAGGGTCAGGCGAAATATCTTGCCCGACAGGTCGTTCGATGGATAGCGATGATTGAACCAGTAGTAGATGTGGCGTCCGTCCGGCGACCACGCCGGATCTCTCTCAGGCCCCTCGTTGAAGGTCAGGCGGGTCTTGCGCGAGCCGTCCCCCCGCATCAGGTGGAGCGCAAACGCGCCTCGCTCTATCGTCGAGGTGTAGGCCAGCATGAACTCTTCCTGGGCTTCGAGCGGGCCCGCAAGAGCGGCCGCGAGTACGAGAATCAAGAATTTCATCATTGCCCTTCCTTTCCAACCTATACGTCACAGGTCCATGTGACAAGGCGCCGGTTGCGCACCAGCGCCGGCTCCCTCGTCCCGGGCCCATTCCCCCCATCCTACCCGGCGAGTATTCGCCGGGGACACCCCAAATAGAAATATCCCTTCCCCAGGTAAACGGAACAACTGCCTGCTTTCTCCGACCCGGGCCTTCCATGCCTCCCGCGAGTCCATCAAGAGGCTGCGGGGACCTGCGAAGAGGCGGGACTGAAGAAGTGCCTGGAGTGAGAGTGCCGACGTTTTCGGGCATTCTCCGGTATGTAATGGATGAAGGGGACGGGAGCGTGGAAAGCCCGGCCCCGCGGATGAGGTTCGTCCCCATTGTCGAAACGGCGGCCGCCGGAGCATCAGCAAGAAGGAATGGACCCGGGGGCGGAACGGTCTCGGCCATCGAAGCCGGGATCGACCTGCCCAAGTCCACAACCACAATCTCAAGGAGGTAGTATCATGTCCATGAAGTACGGATGATTTGGCAACCGAGAAGTTCCATCCAGCAGCGATATAAGCGAAAAGATTGCCAACACGGCCATGACCTGCTACATGCCGTTCAAGCTCAGAAGCGCCGCCTCATTTGCCGCCTACAAAAAGGAGGCCGATAAATTCCTGAACAAGGTCGGCGACACGGGGGTCAAAGTGCTGCTCGAGATTCCAGCGGCGGCGCTCGGCAACGGGGCATTCGCGACCAGTATCAACAATGCCTACGGCAATCACTCCAAGGTAGAGGGCTTCTACCTGGAGGAGCCGGACGAGTTCGGCTACAGCCCGCATCACGTCCAGGATCTTAACCTCAGTCTGTCCAAGGACCTCGTGATCAACCTGAAGATGCGTTCCAACCAGGCGGTGTACAACACCTGGGGGAGCAAGTGCGACGTCCTGGCGGCGCCCGACTATGTGCTGCTAGACGACACCGACCCCTGGACGGGGATCGAAAACATGAGCGCCCTGGCCAAGCTCAAGAACGCCAAGCCGAGCAGCTTCTGGCACGTCATGCAGGCATGGCAGAGGGAGGACTACTATGAGGATAACCCTCCGGAGGCGGGAGAAATTTTTTGGGAATTATAAACTAAAGTTGCCCAATTCTGTAAAGAGAACATAACCAAAAGGAAGGATGGAATTTATGAAGCTCATTTACGGCCGTCAGTTGTTGGTGGACCTGAAGATCAAGGATATCGGCGACTACGGATTCGATACGATACAGTTGGAAAACATGCACTCGACCGACGGCCTCGCCGCAGTTACCAAGGCTCTGGAAACGCCGGACGATTTCTTCAATCCTGACCCCGATTTCGTTCTTTCAATCGACCTTTTCGGAGATTCCAGGTGTGGAGAGAACAGCGACAGCAGGGAGGTGGGCTGCATTGAGCGCGATTCGTGGTATGACAGTACTAGCAATGCTTTCTACCACGACTGGGGCGCCTTGTTCGAGTTGGTCGACATAGCCTACGGCGACCGCTTCAAGGGTGTGCGCTGGAACCACGAGTACAAGCCAGCCCATTTCAAGGAGGGCAGTAAGTGGGCCGCCTATGCCCGGGTTCACTGCCGGAGCGACTACGACTACGTGCAGGCCAATGCCCGGACGGAATGGGAATACTTTCTCGCCAACGTCGCCATGGACCATTCCAGGGACGCCTATCTGAACGAAGGCAAAGCAGCTGAGGCGCCCTACACCACGGCCAAGTATTTGAAGGTGCGGGCGGTTTATCCCCACTTTGTGGATTTCCAGGTCAAAGCCCAGGCCCGCATGGTCGACATCCTCTGCCAGGAGTTGGGAACCAGCCATACATTCATCATCTATCCTGCTCAACGCACCGGTCACGTCCACACCGTAGCTGAATACACTCTCAACACCAACTTGGTGACCGCAAGCAACGCGGTGCGGGAGATTGCGACATGGGATCTGTATTCATACAACAACTCGGTGCGCGACGACTTGGCAAATGACCAGGGCTCGCGAAAGTACTTCTTCGTCATCCAGCAGGGTCGACGCGACCTCGAGCCCAAGGGCGGCGAGAGCGAGGAGGAGCTGAAGAAAATACGTCGAGAGCGCATCGGCGCACGCAAAGACAGAATCCAGGCGGCGATTGAAAATTGCCTCGATCCCGGCGAGGGCGAAGATCCCTGGGGCAGTAGCTTCGCCTTTTGGAACAAGTGGAGGAACGTCACCGCGGACGATGATGACTCCGACGACTACGATATCCCCGTAAACGAACGGATCACCAAAGCCGAGCAGAAGGCTTACATGGACGAGGTCGCTGAGGCCCTCAATGAGGAAGATTGACACTGTCCACTGAGATTCTTTAATTGATGGAGAGAGCCCGAGGCGCCCTACACTTGGGCTCTCTCTTTTTATGTGCAACACACTCCTCTTCGTCAAGGAGGCACTGATGGCATATCAAGAACAGCTTGCTCTTATTGAACATGAAGTGCAGAACTAGCCCATAGATCAGCGGGCCACGGATGGCTACATCAATGCCACGGCGATGTGCAAAATCGCCGGGAAGAAGATGAATGACTATACCAGGTTAGCCTTCACGCAGGAGTACTTAAAGGCGCTCTCTACCGATACGGGAATTCCCGTATCGAAACTCCTGCAACAAGTTAAAGGAGGTATTCCCGAAATTCAGGGCACCTGGGTCCATCCTCAAATTGCCATTCACCTGGCTCAGTGGCTCTCGCCTGAGTTCTCCGTCCAAGTAACCAAGTGGGTCTTTGAGTGGATGAATGGTCAAGGGATCGGAAGACTTCCCGAGCATGTCCGACGCTATCTGGTGAATCGCCACAAAATACCCAATACTCACTTTTCCATGTTGGATCAAATGACCCTGCGCCTCTTGGCCCCGCTGGAAGCGCAAGGATACATCTTGCCTTACCATATGATGCCAGATATCTCTTTGGGTCGGATGTTTTCCGGGTGGGCAAGAAAGGCAGGATACAAGCCGGATAGGTTTCCCACCTACGACCACGAATTCCTGGATCACAGACCTGCGGTTCAAGCTCGTTTATATCCGAATGCGCTGATCACAGAATTCAATGTTCAACTTGAACAGTGGCTTAGAGATGGGCGTGCTCAAAAATATTTTGGTGATCGGGATGTAAACGCAATCGCCCCCTTAGACAGGGCGATTGCCAAACTTCCACCGTCCTCTACTTGAAGCAAGCGTGCAGGAAGGCGTCAACAATGACTTGTAAATTCTTCTTTTTATTCTGTCTGCTGTGGTGGGCCACTGCCGATGCCGCCGACCCACCGGTGGGCGACACCCTGAAGGTCGTGGAAGAAAGCGTAAGCATCAAGCGCTCCAAAACCGGTTATGCCATAGATTTTGATTGCCGAGCAGACGTGACCAATGTTTCTGATTTAGTTCTGACGGACATTCGGATCATGATCCAGCTGTATTGGAAGAACGGAAGCCCCATGACTCGGGGGGTCTACTACCCTCAACGCGACATCTCGCCGGGGAAAACCATCAAGTTCCGGGCCAAAATGCGCGTTTATGATGTGTATGCCCGGAAGGTTCCTCTTGATCCCGCCTACGATTTTTTGCTGTCTTTTAATGTCGTTGGGCCGACTGCAGTTCAAAAGATGAGTTGGGGGGGAGTTAAACTTAATAGAAAGAAGCGCCCAGGGCATTAGACCCCAGGCGCTTCTTTCAAGATCATTTGGCAGTCCGCTTTCTCTTTGTTCGCTTCGATGGGTCGGGCGGCTTGACCCCGGCGAACAGAGCGCGGGCTACTTCTTCGGGCGTTGCTTCGATACGCGGCATGTGCTGCGTTTGTGGCCGCCCGGCTTTTTTTTTTCATGGCCTACTCGTGGTATTCTCCTTTCATGGTTTCACTTCGTCCCATTTTGCTTGCAATTCCCAAAGCCTTACAAGCGCGTCGTTTTTTTTCTGGATTAGCGCAACGATTTCAGCCGTCTCAGGGAGTTCAATGTGTTCCCCTAAAACCGTAAATCCAAGCTCGGAGCGATTGGTGGCAGGACATTTTCTAAGCTGGAATCCATCGCCCGCGGCCCTGCAAAGAACTTCTCTTGATTCGAGTACTTGACACAAAACTTTCAGCTTCTCGGCAATCTGATCTCCCTTCAACTGAATGCAGTCGGCCTCGGCCTTTGCTTTCTTGAGGCTATTGACCAAATTTCCTATGGCTTGGCTTTTTTCTTGCTCTGTCATTAGGCCGCTGCCTGCCGTGTAAGAGTCTGATACTTCAACCTGCGACCCACAAGGCCGATTGTCAAGAGGGCCATTTGCTCAACAGTGTCTTTGTCCCGGACATTGTGCCTGCCGGCAAATTCGTTGACGTAGCGGTGCAAGTGCTTCACGGACATTTTGTGATAGGGATTATATACGAAGGTTGCGGAATCGGAACAATTCCCAGGTGGGAATATTTTCCTTGATTGGGTCGGCACACATTTTCTTTCCTCACAATCAAACATCCAAGGAGCAGCCATGAAACTCATTTATGGTCGTGGAATCTTCGTCGATCTGAATATTACGGACGCGGGAGACTACGGCTTTGATACAGCGCAGTTGAAGAACTTGCACAGCGGAACACCAGTAAGCAAAGTGCGTAGCGAAGTAACAAATATGGACAACCATTTTGACCCCAATCTGGATTTTGTCCTTTCCTTTACGCCTGATGGAGATCCCAGGATGGACGGCGGTTCAGGAGTAGGATGGATCAACCGGGATTCGTGGTATGACAATGCAAACTCGACTTTCTACGAAGACATGGAGGATATCTTCGATTCCGTGACCTCTGAGTATGGCGACCGGTTCAAGGGTATTCGCTGGAATCACGAACATCGCCCCAGAGAGTTTCGGGAAGGTTCCAAATGGCGGGAATATGCCGAAGATAACGCAAGTTCCGATTATAGGAAAGTGCGGGATAGTCGGCAGACAGAGTGGACAAAGTACTTGACCGACCTCGCCGGGAAGCATTCCCGTGACGCCTACAAGAACATCGGCGAAGCACAGAAAGCCCCTTACAACACGTCACGCTATACAGAGGTCAAGCGCCTCTATAAGCATTTTGTCGATTTTCAGTGTAAGGCGCAAGCACGTATGATGGACATACTTGCCGGAAAATTGGCTGGCAACCGCAAGGTGATTTTCTATCCCGTACAGGATGGGCCAAATCTGGTGCATGCTGTAAGCGAGTACGCCGTGGATTTTTCCAAAGTTACCCATAGAAACGTCATTGGCGAGATTGGCACCTGGGATACATATAATCACAAAATCGCAGATCGTAACGAATGGGCAAAACAGCAAGGCAGCCGGCCGTATTTCTTCGCGCTACAGCAAGCCCGAGATAATGAGGAAGACGTCGCCGACGAGGATCACATCACTGCGCGGACCAATCGCGTACAGCAGACTATTTCCAAGTGCCTGGACCCGACCGGGGCAGAAGACCCCTGGGACGACAGCTTTGCATTCTGGAATCGCTGGAGAGACGAAGACGACAAAAGGGGAGATCCCGAGATCACCCTTGCCGAGCAAAGGGCCTATATGAACAGGGTTAGGAACGAACTAACCTAACCGGGCCTGAACCCCAAGAAAGACAAGGCGCTACTTCATAAAAGAAGTAGCGCCTTTTTTTATTAGATTTTCTAATCTGATTCAGTATGTTCTTATTCCGAAGAAAAAGCCGGGAACCGCACGGCTCTTTGTCGTTAGTAGCTACCGCGGAGGAGCGAGCTTTTCCGTAGCACGTTGCTGAAAGGCAACAACCGCTCCCGAGCGAAGACACTGAGCTATCACGTGGTTCCCGGCTCTTTTGAATATAGAAAAATTTAAATATGGAGAACAGGGGAATTTCTGATATTTAATTTATAGCCCTTCCCTTTGGTCCGGGATACCAGAAAGTGAGGGAAATACATAGGAGAAAGTATAGTGGCTTCCTTAGAAAAAGCAGTGATGGACTATATCGAGAAAATAGCCAATGGACAGGGCTATTTCCGCAAGCAAGCCCTATTGAAGAACAAGCGGGCCACCGGGAGAAAAGCCGGGATAAATGGAAATTGGCCTAATAGCTCCATCACTACCGCACTTTCTCGCCTACGGGGAAAGGGACTAATCGAGACTACTGGAATCCGGGGAGTGTGGAGGATAAAGAGATATGGCGATATGGTAGCAAGATTAGACGAAATACTCAGAAGGGTAAAAAAGATAGAGAAGGAGAAAACAAAATGACAAAATCAATAGTAGTCCTTTTTCTGGTATGGTCTGCCTGGACCTATGCCGAGGAAATTACTGTCTCTCTACCGGGGGGCGAGTCTATGGAATTTGTATGGATCGAACCCGGTACATTTCTCATGGGAACGCCCATAGAATGGAAAGAGAAATGGGACGAATATAATTCCTATAAATCTCGCACCAGCTTCGGCCGCATTCCTTATACTTCAGAATTCCCGCAGCATCAGGTAACTATAACCAAGGGCTTTTATATGGGCACAAGAGAAGTGAATAGAGGCCAATGGTTTGCTATTATGGACCCAGACCAAGAAGTAGAAAAACCCGATCTATCTATAACTGATATCAAAATTTTTGATATTGAGGAATATTTAGACCGCTTGCACGACCAAACCGATCTAACTTTCCGCTTGCCTACAGAAGCCGAATGGGAATATGCCGCGCGGGCCGGGACTACTACTTTATGGTGGTTTGGGGATGAATGGAGCGAAAGAAATTGGCAGTTCATCCCCAACCCGTGGGGGTTATATGATATGCATGGAGGTGTATTTGAATTCACCAGTGATGGCTATAGGGATGGCAATCGTGGCTATCGAGTTTATAAAGATCAGCCTGAAATAGATCCAACCATCCCCTATAGTCCCAAGCCAGGAAGCTATGTTGTGCTACGCGGCGGAGACGATGGTACCGCTCAAAACGTCGCTGAATGGCCTACCCATCCCTGGTACACCCGCCATGCGTTTCGGTATAGCACACCTACAAAAACCACCTTGCCATGGTACGGATTCAGGATACTACTTGAAGGCGATAACCCCACCGCCATCGAGAAAACAAGCTGGGGGAAAATCAAGGAGAAAACAAAATGAATGCAAAACGATTGGAAGATATAACCATAGATAGAGTAGAAATTGATATGCAAAAGAGAAAATTAAAAGTTACTGCCTCTTGTGGCCAAGGTGACAAAAGATTCGATGTATTGGTAAACATCTCTGTTCTTCCTGACAATCTTTTAGGGCTTGCCGAAGTCTTAGAAAAAATTCGCGAAGTGGCTTACAAAGATATTTGTTCAAAGCTCTCTCATATTCGGTAAAATACTTTAATGTGCCCCGGCTAAGATAGCGGACTGATAATCCGCTGCCTGAAGGCCAACTCTCCCCGGCCAGCCGGGACACATTTAATCAATCACATTTCTACGGGAGGAAATGAGATGAAATGTACTTTCAGTGATCCAGGCAAAGAATTAGCAGCTACGTATCTTGCCGCTCTCTTAATATCGCTTCACGAAGCCTATCCCACACTGCGAGATGAAATTCACCTAAATTCAGCCCGTCTGGTATCGGGGGATCAAATTTCTGCTTCAGATCAGAAGATGCTGGAATTTGCCCGGGATCTTGTAAAGGCAATTCCTGGGGATCTCCAGGGCTCTGGTTTTGATCGGTTTGATTCTCAGATGAGGAGCGGCGATATTCCTCCTGATTCTCCTCAAGATTCCTGCTAACTTCCTGGTCCATTTCTATCCTCCTTTTCTCTAATTCCTTGCTATAATTGCACTTATGGAACCTTCCTATGTAATTCCCGACAAAAGGGGAGATCCCGAGATCACCCTTGCCGAGCAAAGGGCCTATATGAACAGGGTTAGGAACGAACTAACCTAACCGGGCCTGAACCCCAAGAAAGACAAGGCGCTACTTCATAAAAGAAGTAGCGCCTTTTTTTATTAGATTTTCTAATCTGATTCAGTATGTTCTTATTCCGAAGAAAAAGCCGGGAACCGCACGGCTCTTTGTCGTTAGTAGCTACCGCGGAGGAGCGAGCTTTTCCGTAGCACGTTGCTGAAAGGCAACAACCGCTCCCGAGCGAAGACACTGAGCTATCACGTGGTTCCCGGCTCTTTTGAATATAGAAAAATTTAAATATGGAGAACAGGGGAATTTCTGATATTTAATTTATAGCCCTTCCCTTTGGTCCGGGATACCAGAAAGTGAGGGAAATACATAGGAGAAAGTATAGTGGCTTCTTTGGAAGATGCAGTTATGGCGCATATCGAGAAAATAGCCAATGGACAGGGCTATTTCCGCAAGCAGGCACTATTGAAAAACAAGCGGGCCACCGGGAGAAAAGCCGGGATAAATGGAAATTGGCCTAATTGCTCCATCACTACCGCACTTTCTCGCCTACGGGGAAAGGGACTAATCGAGACTACCGGAATCCGGGGAGTGTGGAGGATAAAGAGATATGGCGATATGGTAGCAAGATTAGACGAAATACTCAGAAGGGTAAAAAAGATAGAGAAGGAGAAAACAAAATGACAAAATCAATAGTAGTCCTTTTTCTGGCATGGTCTGCCTGGACCTATGCCGAAGAAATTACTGTCTCTCTACCGGGGGGCGAGTCTATGGAATTTATATGGATCGAACCCGGTACATTTCTCATGGGAACGCCCATAGAATGGAAAGAGAAATGGGACGAATACAATTCTCATAAACATCCCCTCAGCTTCGCCGCCATTCCTTATTCTTTAGAATTCCCGCAGCATCGAGTAACTATAACCAAGGGCTTTTATCTGGGCAAAAGAGAAGTGAATAAAGGTCAATGGTTTTCTATCATGGACCCAGACCAAGAAGTAGAAAAACCTGAACACTTTATAAATGATATCACAATTTTTGATATTGAGGAATATTTAGACCGCTTGAACGACCAAACCGATCTAACTTTCCGCTTGCCTACAGAAGCCGAATGGGAATATGCCGCGCGGGCCGGGACTACTACCTTGTGGTGGTTTGGCGATAAATGGATCGAGAAAAATTGGCAGCTCTTCCCCAACCCGTGGGGATTATATAATATGAATGCAGGTGTAATGGAATTCACCAGTGATGACCAAAGAGATTATAAAGATCAGCCTTTAATAGATCCAACCAACCCCTATAGTCCCAAGCCAGGAGGCCGGGTTTTGCTGCGCGGCGGAGACGATGGAGGCTATGGATACCTTGTTGAATGGCCTACTCATCCCTGGTACACCCGCTCTGCATATCGGATGGCCCCACCGACAAAATTTACCTTGCCATATTTCGGATTCAGGATGCTACTTGAGGAAGATAACTCAACCGCCATCGAGAAAACAAGCTGGGGGAAGGTCAAGAAGGAAACAAAATGATGTGTCCCGGCTAAGGCGGCGGCTTGGTCTCCGTTGCCTGAATCTCCCACTCAGGAGGCCGGGACACATTTAATCAATCACAATCACATTTCTACGGAAGGAAATGAAATGAATGAAAGACGGTTGGAAAACCTAACCATAAATAGAGTAGAAATTGATATACAAAAGAGAAAGTTAATAGTTACTGCTGACCTGCCCCCAAGAGTGGTGCCAGTTTTTAAGTTAGTCCCGGAACCATAATGGGTCCATTCCGCAGGGGAGAATTCCCAGCCTGCCTCCTGGGCAGAAAGGCCTCCGGCGCTGGAGGCCGGTAGGCCAATGCGCTGTGAGGCCGTATCTGGTTATACTCTCTCTCCATCTCTCGGTCAGCACCTGGGCTTCCCTCAGGGTTTCAAACACCTCCCGGTTGAGCAGCTCATCCCTGAGCTTTCCGTTAAAACTTTCCACGTAGCCATTCTCCCAAGGACTGCCCGGCTCGATGTAGAGCGTCCTGACCCCAATGGCCTTGAGCCAGTCCCGGATCGCCTGAGCTGTAAACTCCGAGCCGTTGTCTGAACGAAGACACTCCGGTACGCCCCGATCGATAAACAGCTCGGCCAACCGGTCCATCACATCCCGGTGGCTCATCCGCCGGGCCACATCCATCGCCAGACATTCCCGGGTGTATTCATCGAGGATGGCCAACAGTCGAAAGGCCCGGCCGTCCTCGGTCCGATCATGAAGGAAATCATAGCTCCACACATGGTTTCTGTGGGTCGGTCGGAGGCGAACACAGGAGCCGTCCGTCAACCAAAGTCTCTTTCGCTTAGGCTGACGGCTGGGGACTTTCAGCCCTTCCTGCCTCCAGAGTCTCTCCACCCGCTTGTGATTGACCTCCCATCCCTCTCCACGCAGCATGGCCGTGATCCTGCGATAGCCGTATCGGCCATACTCGCTGGCCAGCTCCACCATCCGGACCACCAGTTTTGCCTCCTGTTCGGGGACCTCTCGGACTCTTCGCTGCGTAGATCGCGGCTGTCCCAACACTCGGCAGGCCCGACGTTCGGAGACGCGCCCAGGTTCCCATCGATCTTGGACCCAAGTCACGGCTCGCCTCCTCTTGGCCGGGCTTAGAAGTTTCCCGATGAAACTTCCTTCAGGATCTGGTTGTCCAAAGACAGGTCCGCCACCAGCTTCTTCAACCGCCCATTCTCCTTCTCCAGAGCCTTGAGACGCTTGGCCTGATCCATCTTCAGGCCGCCATATTCCTTTCTCCACCGATAGTAAGTCTGCTCGGTGATCCCCATCTGCTTGCACGCTTGGACCACCGTTTTCCCTTGGGCCAAGCGCACCTCCGCCTCCCGCAGCTTGGTGATAATCTGCTCGGTCGTAAATCGCTTCCTTGCCATTCTTGCCTCCTTCAAATGGTCCAGTTACTATCACAGTACCTGGACTCGTTTAAGGGGGCAAGGTCAGGACCAAATAATAGAAGAGGTCAAGGAAGAAAACTACGAAAAATGGATTCAGTTCATCCCCATTGGGCCCCATAGTCCTACCAGTATGCGGTCCTCAAGTTGGGGGATGCTCAAGCTGCTTTTTTTCCAGGAACCGGGAAGGCTCCCCAACTATCGGCGAAAATTAGGGTAAGGACACCGACGATGGCCGTGGTCGCCGGACGGCAGCCGGATTCTCTACAACCGGAGGTGTCCGGAGGAACTTTCGGTGATCGATGCCGATGGAGCTGGTAGTCCGGTGAACCTTTTCAAAGATGGTCGGTGGGGAGGATGGCCTGCGTGGTCTCCCGACGGCAGTAAAATTGCAAATTTGTATTGTAGTAATATCTGGTTGATGGACGCGGTGTAACAATTCACAGTTCGCACGCATCGACGAGATTCCTACAAGACCTCCGGGAAGGTTTCAAGCCCTTTCCATTATGGCTCGACCTCCGAGGTGGCCACGACCCAACTTCCCAGTCTCATGCCCAATTCACGACTTTCCTCCCTTCCACCGCTGCCCTCGATACCTACCCGAAGCAGGTGAAGTTCAAGTGCAACCTGGGCGATCGTTCGGGGAATTTCATCGTGCTCAACAACCGCTACGCGGACTACTTCACCGAGAACAACACGGAGCCCGGCCGCATTGTTCCGGTGACCCGGAACGGGTCCTGGGCGACCTTCAACGAGGAAGGGAGCAGCTTTGGATTGCAGCGGGGCGAGGTGAGGTTGTACCGCTTCCTCTGCGGCGGATAGGAACCTTCCGTCCACCTTCTCCGAGGAAATCGGCCCCGACTCTTGTGCAGGGAAAGTGGTCTCTGATCCTGGATCGGTGCAATCAGAACGGTGGTCCCGGGAGCGGACAGCTCTTTCCGGGACTGCCCTTGCAGTTGAAACCTGCCCGGCCTCAGCGCCGCCGGGCGTTCTTGATCGCGCCCCAGGATTGGACCTCCACCGCCGAGGGCAGGAACGACTCGGGCAGGGGAACGGGGGACCAGGCAGGGTCACCGTCGCCAAGTGGGTTGGTGGTCAGACGCCTGATGTCAGTGCCGTCCGCGTTCATCACGTAGATGTCAAAATTGCGGCGGCCGGTGTCGTCGGAGACCCCGTGGTAGGCAATGAAGGCGCCGTCGGGAGACCAGGCGGGAGAACCTTTCGAAACCGGGGTGTTGGTCAGTTGGACCGGCGCGCTGCCGTCCGCATTCATGACGAAGATTTCCCAGGTGCCCGCGCGGTTGGAGCTGAAGGCGATTCGCCGGCCGTCGGGGGACCAGGCGGGATGCGAGTCATCCCCATCGTTGTCGGTGATCTGCAGCAGGTCTCCGGTCTCCAGGTGCAGGACAAATATTTCATAGTCGCCGCCTCGATTGGAGGAGAAAGCCAATCGCTCGCCGTCGGGGGACCAGGCGGGCGCTGTATCGGACCACTCGGGCGTGTAGAAGTAGAAATCATTGTCGTCGGGGGTGAGACCGATATCGAACACAGTCGTGGCGAGTCCGCTGGCGATATCGATGAAGAGAAGCTGATACGGCGGTAAAGAGTCGTAGGGATGGAAGGTCACGGCCAGCCTGTCGCCGGCGGGTGAGACGCTGGGACGGCCCCAGTCGCCCTCCGCCAAGGTTATCCGTTCGATGGAGCGGTCCGGAAGGGTCATGCGAAATATCTTGCCCGACAAGTCGTTCGATGGCCAGCGATGATTGAACCAGTAGTAGATGTGGCGGCCGTCCGGCGACCACGCCGGATCTCTCTCTGGCCCCTCGTTGAAGGTCAGGCGCGTCTTGCGCGAGCCGTCCCCCCGCATCAGGTAGAGCTCTAACACCCTTCCCTCCGGACCCTCTCTCCAAGAGGCGTAGGCCAGCATGAACTCTTCCTGGGCTTCAAGCGGGTCCGCAAGAGCGGCCGCGAGTACGAGAATCAGGTATTTCATCATTTGCTTTTCCTTTCGAATCTACACATCTACGGCTTTATGTGACAAGGCGCCGGTTGCGCACCAGCGCCGGCTCCCTCGTCCCGGGCCCATTCCCCCCATCCTACCCTGCGAGTATTCGCCGGGGACGCCCCAAATAGAAATATCCCTTCCCAGGTAAACGGAACAACTGCCGGCTTTCTCCGACCCGGGCCCTCCATGCTTCCCGCCGCAAGGGACGTTGCGCGCGCCTTCCGCGAGTCGATCAAGAGACTGCGGGGACCTGCGAAGAGGCGGGACTGAAGAAATGCCTGGAGTGAGAGGGCCGACGTTTTCGGGCATTCTCCGGTATGTAATGGATGAAGGGGACGGGAGCGTGCAAGGCCCGACCCCGCGGATGAGGTTCGTCCCGGAGTATTGTATACCATACTCGAACAACCACCACACCATTTCCAAAAGGAGGCTTTTTATGAGAATCATCTACGGCCGTGGTTTGCTGGTAGACATCGGCTGTGCCGATGCAGGCGACTTTGGCTTTGACACCATGCAGTTAGAGAACATGTATTCAGATACTCCCAACTCGAAGATAGGGCAGGCGTTGCAACCTCCGGACGATCATTTTGATCCCAACCTGGATTTCGTGCTGTCGCTTAATCTTCAGGGGGATTCGCGTTGCGGCAGTAACAGCGACAGCGGGGCCAGGGGGTCGGTTGACCGGGATCCCTGGTATGACAACCCCAACCATGCGTTCTATACGGGTTGGCGAGATCTGCTCAACTATGCGAAGTCCACCTATGGCAGCCGCTTCAAGGGGTTGCGCTGGAACCATGAGTACCAGCCGCGCATATTCAGAGAAGGCAGCAAGTGGGCAGCCTACGCAAACGACCATGCTCAGAGCGACTACGATGCTGTGCAATCCACCTACCAGACCGAGTGGGGGAACTATCTAGACGGTGTGGGCAAAACGAGTCCGCTGAGTGCCTACAACGGCACCGGACCTGCTGTGGACCATCCCTACACTACTCCGCCTTACGACTATGTGAGACGGCTGTATCGGCATTTCGTGGATTTCCAGTGCAAGGCAGAAGCACGTATGGTGGATATCCTGGCTGGCAAGCTGGGTACCAGCCACCCATTGATCATCTATCCTGCACACAGGGAAGACAGCCACGTGGGAACGGGCGCCGAATATACCATTCGCACCAACCAGGTAACGGCCTCCAACGCCGTGAGAGAAATTGCCACTTGGGACTTGGAGGGGTATGACAATACGCTGAGGAACAGGCTGGCGGCTGATCAGGGGAACAGGAAGTATTTCTTTGTGATCCAGCAGGGCAGCAAAGATATTGAGGATAGCCCTGCCGCAAATCGCATCAATGCGCGTATCAATCGCATTCAATCCAGTGTCGAAAACTGCCTGGATCCGGGCGGATCAGCTCGAGATCCCTGGCAGAACAGTTTCGCCTTCTGGAACGAATGGCGCAGCGACGATAGAGAAGACGATGGGGACGATTGGATTACCGTAGAGGAGCAGAATTCCTACATGGATGAGGTCGCTCTGGCGCTCACCTGATCAGGAAGGAGGCCCCTGAAAAGCCACTATACAGCCCGATTATCAAAGGCGCCAGCTCGTATCCAAAAAACGAGCTGGCGTCTTCATTTCTTTGTCAAACCACACAGAAATGGGTAGATAGGGGGGTATGTTGTCTTGGCATGGGAGATGTGACCTCCTGTGTCGGCCTTCTGCGGCTGCTACCGCATTAGGCATTGATTTACCGAGACCCGATCCGGATTGTCAAGTTCTCGATGTAAGTCCCAATACTCCCAGTCAGGGCAAACTTCGCTGCTTCTTTATTACTCCCCAACTCCGAGCCCCTCCCAAGTTTGTAGACGAGTCGCCTTCGAGGACAAGTCTGAATCCGACATAGCTGGCCCTATGGTTTACATTCCAGGTCATCCGATAAGCAGACCTGCAGTAATGGGGCCAGTGGGGGGATTCCGTCAATGAGAAATATTCTCCATCGTCTCCGCCTCTCACCACTACTTCTCTGCCCTCACGCGGATCAGGCCCCATCGGATCAACTTCATCGCTATTCCCATATTCCCTCTTCCCATCCTCCATGTATTCCCACACCCCACCACTAATGCCAAGAAAACCCCATGGATTAGGCATGGAAGGACCAAGAATAATACGAGCTGCTTCACGGACATCGTTGCCCATCCACCACCAGGTAGTGGTTCCGGCACGTGCGGCATATTCCCATTCTGCTTCCGTTGGAAGTCGAAAAAACCGGCCGGATCGGGCGTTGAGCAAAGCAATGAAATCCTGCACTTCTCCCCAAGTTATCCGGCTCATAGGCTCCCCAATGTCCTCTTCTTCTCTATTCGGGTCCATAACAGCAAACCACTGCCTTCTACTCACTTCCCGCTTTCCCAGATAGAAGGGCTCGGTTATGGTAACTGTATGCTGGGGCCACTCACCGCTTATCGGCATGGTGACAGCGCTGGTAGGCTGGATTTTTCGCCGTTCGGCGTTATCCTTTCTCCAGGCCTCGATCTGCTTATAGCTTGTTCCCATCAGGAATGTTCCTGCCTCCACTTTTATCATTACCAGCGGCTCCCCTCCAGGCAGGGAAACGGAAATCTCTTCCTGGGCAAAAAGAGACAGAGGTAGCAGAAGTAAGAATATCAAGATGATGTGTTCCTAAACACTTGCTTCAAGTCTTGATTAATAAAATCCTGGCACTGGTGGCATAGATTACGCTCGCCTTTCCCATACGCATGTGCTCAGGACGCCAAAATTAAAGACTTCTTCCTTTCCAACCTACCCATCTACGGCTTCAAATGGCAAGGCGCCGGTTGCGCACCAGCGCCGGCTCCCTCGTCCCGGGCCGAGTCCCCTCCCACCCTCCTCTGCGAATTTTCGCCGAGGAAGTGGAAAGAATTTTAAAAAAATCTCTTTTCCAGGTAGACCACACAACTGCCTGATTTCCCCAAGCTAAGCCTTCCTTGCGCCGCGCCCTCCGAAGTCTCGGCCTCCTCTCGTCGAAATTTCGCCAGTAAAGAGTGAACCCCGGGCCGGGAGCTTCATCCCCGCATCGGGGCTCCAGGATATTCCGCGCGAGCTCGGGGGGAGGACTCCTCGCCGGGTTCGCCTCAAAATCTCGGCTCGGAGGAGGAGGATCAGTGGGTTTCGACGAGCGCGACGGCGGCATCGACGAGTATGCGGTTCAGCTAATCAGGTACAAATCTGGACAACTGGCAGGGAAGGCCGGATTCCGCGTCTCCGACCGCGACGACCTGGAGCAGGAGCTGGTTTTCGATCTCTGGCGCCGGCTGCCGCGCTACGACCCCGCGCGCGCCCGGCGCAACACCTTCATCGCCCGCGTGGTCGAGCACAAGATCGCCAGCCTCATAGAGGCGCAGAAGGCCGCCATGCGGGACTACCGCCGCTGCCGCTGGTCGCTGAACGACCGCATCGAGGACGCCGACGGCCGTTCCCTCGAGCGGGAGGAGACCATCGACCAGGACGACTACATGCTGCGCACCGGAACGCGGTCGCGTCCGGCAGAGGAGTTGCGCGACCTGGCCATCGACGTGGCCGCCCTCCTCGAAACGCTGCCGCCCGAGCTGCGCGAACTGTGCCGGCGTCTCGAGGCGGAAACCGTCTCCGAGATCTCCAGCGCCACCGGCGTTCCACGCGGCACCCTCTACGAGTCCATCAGGAAGCTGCGCAAGATCTGCGAAGAGGCGGGACTGAAAGAGTACCTGGGGTGAGAGGGCCGACGTTTCCGGTTGATTTCCGGTAAGTATCCGTTGAAACCGCGGGACGCCGGTCGAGCGCCGACCGGTGCGTGGATCCGGAATACTTCCGCCCCGCCGTTTCCGTCCCGACCTGAAGCAGCCGCCGGGATCATCTCGTCCGGCTCCGGCAACAAAACAATACGGAGGAACTCTAGGAAATGGAAAGGTCCGTTACCAACCGCTTGCAAAATCTCTTGTCCGCGGCATGGAGAAGGAGGCTTCCCCATGGATGAGCTGCATCCCGGACAGCACTTTGACTGGGACCAGAGCGAGCGCCTGCTGGTGCGGACCTTCGAAGCCTGGCGCGGCGAGTTTCGCGGCCTCCTCGAGGATCACCGCCGAGAGATTCAGGCTCTCCTCGACAAGATCGAACACGAGATCGAGAAGAAATCGGACAAGGAGACAGTGGACCTGCTGGTTCACAGCGTCCAGGAGGACCTGCACCGGCAGGCAGAGGACCTCAAGGCCCTCGAAGCCGGGCTCGGCAACAAGATGGAAGTGGAAACCATGTGGAAGGTGATCGGTCTGGTGCTGACCGCCGGCGCCGCCGTCGGCAGCATGGTTGGCTTCGCGGTCCACTTCCTCACCGGGAAGTAGCCGCGCGGCCAATCAGCTCATCGGCTCATTTGCGGGGACATATTGCGCAGCCTGTCGATATAATTCTGCAGGGCATTGCCGTCGTTGGGCAGGTCGAGCATATCCGAGAAGGGCCACATGTCGCCCTCGAGAAATTCCACCGCGGTCTGGCGGTCCTGGTCGGTATCGGCCCTGGAAGAGTCCTTTATGGCCTGGAGGATCACGGCCGCGGCGAGGCGGCGATGTCCGTCAAATTGAGAGCGATAGGAGACTTTGCGTTTTTTTGCCATTCTGGCTTTCGCAGTTCTGTCAGAGATTCAAGTGGATTAATCCATCAGTTTTAGACGCTCGGGGGACCAGAACGTTCCCGTCTACTCTTCTTCGATCTATACATAAATTCCAATGACGCAGCCCGTCAGCATGGTGGCCAGTACGCCGGCGATCAGAGATCGCAGTCCCAGCCGAGCCAGGTCGCCGCGGCGGTCCGGCGCAATTCCGCCTATGCCCCCGATCATTATGGCGACTGAGCCGAAATTGGCGAAGCCGCACAGGGCGTAGGAGGTGATGATGAAAGAGCGCTCGCCGAGCGCCTGCGGTCCTTCCATGTGGCGCGCGAGTTCGACGTAGGCGACAAATTCGTTGAGAATGGTCTTCAACCCCATCAACTCGCCCACCAGGAGCGTCTGCTGCCAGGGGATCCCCATGAGCCAGACGAAGGGCCTGAAGAGGTGCCCGGCGGAGGCCTGCAGGCTCCAGGACCCGGCCGCGGCGCCGTTGATCCAGCCATCCGCCCAGCCGACCACGTGGTTGACCAGGGCGATGAGCCCGATGAAGGCGATGAGCATGGCGACGATGTTGAGCACCAGACGCATGCCCTCGGAGGCCCCCCGCGCAGCAGCGTCGAGTCCGTTGATGGTGTCCCGCCGCGGCAACTCCGCCTGTGCCTGCGCCGTTTCAGCTTTCTCCGTCTCGGGAATCATGAGCTTGGCCACGGCAATGGCAGCCGGAGCGCTGATCAGCGAGGCGGTGAAAAGGTGGCCGGCGATATCGGGATGGGCCGTGCCCAGCAGCGTGGCGTAGATGACCATGACGGTGCCAGCAATGGTCGCCATGCCGGCCACCATCAGGCAGAAAAGCTCGCTCTCGGTCAGGCGGGCGACGTAGGGACGGATGAGCAGGGGGGCCTCGGTCATGCCCAGGAAGATATTGGCGGCCACGCCTATACTCTCGGCCGAGGAGATGCCCAGAACGCGCTGCATGAACCGGCTGAGCTGGGAGATGACCCAGGGGAGGACGCGATAGTGGTAGAGAATGCGCGACAGGGAGGCCACGAAGATCAGGATGGCGGCTATCTCGAGGGCAATGACGGGACCGTAGGCCCGGGTGAAGCCGGCACTGGTGATGCCGCCGAAGAGCAGGGATTCGTTGGCCTGGAGGGCGGTGGTTTTCAGCAGGTCGGTCAAGGTTTTGACCAGGCCGAAGATCGGAGTCCGTATGCCGGGTTGCAGGAGGGCCCCGGCGAGGGCGACCTGCAGGAGGGTGGCGCTGGCAACGAGCTTCCACGGGATCCGGCGCGAGCGCTTTCCTACCAGCCAGGTAATGGCGAGGAGGGCGAAATAACCCGAGATGCTGTGGACTATGTACATACAGGCCAAAAGTCCGAAAAGACGTAAAAGCGACAAAAAGGGCAAACTTAAAAGAACTGATTTAAGGGGTATTTTGTCAAGGAAAGATTGCCTCTGTTCCCGCTGGGAAAGGTGGCAGGAAACGGGTTGGAAACGGCCCCTCGAAGGGGAGGATTTTCGGATATCAGCGATCCAGAGCGAGGAGAATGTGCTGGACCACGGCTTCGAGGGGGCGGTCCGTGCCGATTCGGAATGCCCCCTCCCAGACGGGGTGGGAGGTTACCGCTGCGGCGAAATCCTCGAACCACGGAGAGTCGCCGCGCGAGCCGCGGGCAACCATTCGCGATCGCCATGCGTCCAACGGGGGAGGATCGAGGTGGATGACGCTCAGGAGGGAGGGGGCGATTTGGCTCAGCAGGCCCGTCCACAGGCGGGGAACGGCGAGCTCGGGTCCCCATCCTCCCACCAGGAGGACCAGGCGCGTGCCCTCCAGGTTGGCGCAGGCCAGGGCGGTGGGCCCGGCATATTCCAGCGGCCGCAGGGTCGACCAGTAGCGGGCGGTGCCGTAGGCCTGGCTGGTGGAGACCCCCTCGGAGCCGGCGGCCGCGAGGATGAAGCCGGCGGCGGTGGCGTCCTTTTCAATCAACATGGAGTTGGGAACCAGCGCGCTCAGGCGGGCGGCCGCTGCGCTCTTGCCCACCCCCGGTGGACCGCAGAGGACTGCGAGCCGGGCCGCCGGAGAGCCAGGCCGGGCAGCCCGCAGCACGGCCTCGACTGTGGGCAGGGGGTCGGGTCGGGATTCGGCGTAACCTCCGCCCAGCCGAGTTACATCCGTCATGCGGACTCGATCTCGGCCTTCCGCTGATCCGCGGGGCAGGAAGGACCTGGACGGCGGGCGGCGGTAAAGTCGATAGCGGCCAGGATGAAGACGAAGGCAGGCACGAGCAGGAGCAGGATCCAGGCCGTCCGCGGGCTGCTGCCCGGCACGAAGAGGCCGGGAAGGCCGGTCAGCAGGGTCAGGAGATAGAGGGTCAGCACGGCCTGGCGGGGCGACCAGCCCAGGCGGACCAGGCGGTGGCTGATGTGATTGGTGTCTCCCACCCAGGGGGGGTTGGCGTTTCTGAGGCGGATGGCGATTACCGACAGGAAGTCGTAGAGCGGCACGGCCAGCAGCAGCAGGGGTGCCCAACGCAGTGGGAGCTCCGCTGGAGAAGCGGCCGAATGGCATTGGCTGCTCAGGAAGGCGCTGAGCGCGCCGGTGGCGAACCCCAGGAAGAAGGCGCCCCCGTCACCCATGAAGATTCTGGCGGGGAAGAAATTGTGGACCAGGAATCCGGCGCAGGCTCCGGCCAGAGCCAGGGCCAGGGCAGCGGCGGGAATCGAGCCCGCAGTCAGACCCATCAGTGCCAGGAGGAGGAGGACGATGGCGGCGAGCCCGGCGGCAAGCCCGTCCATATTGTCGAGGAAGTTGAAGGCATTGGTCAAGGCCACGATCCATAAAATGGTGAGGGCCGCCGCCAGGGAGGGATGGCCGGCGAGGAACGCGAGGCGAAATTCGGGCGCGGTCAGCACCAGGAAGGCGCTGACCGCGATCTGAAGGAGGAAGCGCGTCAGCGGCGCCAGGCCGCGCCAATCGTCGACCAGACCCACGCAGAAGAGAGCGGCGGCGCAGGCCAGCAGAATCCAAAAAGGGCCGGTAATCGGGGCCAGGACGAGGGCCGGGCACAATCCAAGGAGAATGGCCAGGCCTCCGTAGGCTATGGGGCGAGGGTGGGACTTGTGAGGGCCCCCCTGGGGATGGTCCACCAGATCGAAATGCCAGGCAAGGCGTTTAATGGGGGGAATGGTGAGTGCGGTGATGAGCAGTGCGACGATGGCCAGGAGGGGAAGTGCGAAGATTGGGTCCATGTCTGGGCAGAGCTGTTGAGGGCCGTCCAACCTTCTGAACCGGATTCCCGGGGGAACCCCATTTGATTTATAGACGCAATTTGATTTATTGAATATACGAACCGGGGTGGGCACAAACCAGAAGAACGAAGGTCAGCCCTGATCGAAGGAGGTCTGCCAGGGCAGAACCATTTCTTTTGATATATTCCCATCTCGTCGATCTGAAAAAAGGGAGATCGACACGAATTCTGTGGCCGGGAGGCACTGCCCGGTGTCTTCTTCCCTGTTATCGGAAAGGAAAATCTACGTTGCGATTCAAATCGATTGTTCCGAGTGCGATACTGATTGTCGCTTTTTCCTGGGGCCTGGCCCAAGCCCAGGTGCAAACCATCGTCACCGACCACTTTCGCATCCACTACACCGGCGGCGCCGAGGGCACTGCCCGCAGGGTGGCAGACGTGGCCGAAGAAGTGTTCCCCTCCCTGGCTGCGTCCTACGAGTACTACGACGATTTCTCCCTCATCCACGTCCTGGTGCTCGACAGTTCCGACCTGCTGGGCAACGGACTGGCCGATTACTACAGCAACCTCATCATAATCTGGGCAACCCCCCTCGACATTGATCTGCGCGGCAGTCACGACTGGATCAAAAACGTATTGACCCATGAGTTGACGCACATCATGACCCTCAACAAGGCGCGCAAGAAGTGGCCCTTCATGTTCGCCATGTTCTCGGTGTCGCGCTACGACTCCAACCCGGACGTCAGTTTCAATTTTCCGCTCTATCACCTCAATACTCCCACCTGGTGGGTCGAAGGGGTGGCCCAGTACGCCACCCATCAATTCGGCTTTGACGATTGGGACACCCACCGGGACATGCTGCTGCGCATGGCCGTGCTCGAGGACGATCTGCACTCCTACGCCGAACTGGGCGCCTTCGGCAATCGGCCCGGAGGCTATTACGCCGAAATGATCTACAACCAGGGATATGCGCTGCTGCTCTACATCCATGAGCAATATGGATCCGAAAAGGTGGAGGAGCTGACGCACAACAGCGGCAACCTGAGCTTTGACCCGGCCATTCGCAAGGTGCTGGGGATTTCGGCTGACCAGCTCCACGACGACTGGGTGCGCTTTCTGGAGGAGCGCTACGGACAGCAGGCGGCGGAGGTCCGAAGCCAGTCCTTGTTCGAAGGCGATTCCCTCGAAGAGCTCAACGAGGGCGTCCTGGAGTTCTACCCCTCCTACTCACCCGACGGCAGCAAGCTGGCCTA
This sequence comes from Candidatus Latescibacterota bacterium, assembly GCA_965208105.1. Taxonomy (GTDB): domain Bacteria; phylum Latescibacterota; class UBA2968; order UBA8231; family UBA8231. The sequence goes on along the minus strand of OZ242318.1, from coordinate 2,191,648 downwards.
TATCACCAGCGAAAACAGGGATTTCGCCATACCCCGGCTCAAGATCTACGATTTCGAGACCGGTGAGAAGAAGGAACTGGATGGATATGTGAGCACGAGGGTGGCCTGGTCGCCGGACGGCGAAGAGATCCTCTTCGTGCGCAACAAGAACGGGTTCAACGACCTGTACGTCTACCATCTCGATACCGAGAAGGAGCGCCGGATCAGCGCCAATCTGCGCGCCAAGGATCCCCATTTTTCACCGGACGGCGAGCGCATCGTATTCGTGCGGATCAAGGACGGCACCAACAACCTGGCCATGATCAATCGCGACGGCACCGGTCTGACCCACCTGACCAACAACAACGACGCCACCTTGTACAGTGCCCCGCGGTTTTCGCCGGACGGGGATTGGATTCTCTTCAGCATCTTTCGCGGCGAAGACCGCGACATCGCCCTGATGCGGTCCGACAGTCCGCCGCGGCTCAAGCACTATGGCCTCCGCGATCGCTCCAAGAAGGAGAAGGACCGCAAGTGGGTCCGCAGGAAGCCTTCTGCGGACGGCACTCTGTCGGCAGAGGCGGACACCCTGGTGGTTTTTCCCGACAGCCTCGCCTTTCCCCACCCCGATACCTCAGGGTTCAGACCGCTGGTGGCATCGCGCGCCGACGAGCGCGACCCCTGCTGGCTGCCCGACGGCAGCGGGTTCGTCTTTGCGTCCGACCGGAGCGGTATCTTCAACCTCTACCAGTATCTCCTGGAAAACGGCGAAGTGGAGCAGCTCACAAACGTCCTGGGTGGGGCCTTTTCTCCGACGGTGTCTCCCTCGGGAAGAGTGGCCTACGTCGGATATCACACTTCGGACCACAGCCTCTACGAGTTCGAGCGCGGGGTTTTTCGCCGGGATGCCCAGATCGAACAGGTGGCATTGCGGGACTACCAGTCCGTGTTCCGGGGAGCCAAGCTCTCCGAGGAGTTCGACATCCAGGCCTACAGGGGCCGCAAGAGTCTGCTCGCCATCCCCCTCCTCAGCGTCGGACCCACCCTCATAGGCGACAGCTTCGGCCTCAACCAGGTCAACGGCGGATTGTGGCTTTCCACCGAGGAGATGCTTGGAGGCCAGCGGCTCGTGCTGCGGGGCACCGCGGGAAAGAACCTGCGCGAAGACACCGACTTCAACACCGATTTCGTTCTCTTCGCCGAGCGCCGGCTGCGGCCCATGGTGGGCAACAACCGCACCTTCAATCCCTCCTTTTACGGGTACTTCAGGCGCCTGGAAATCGACAATCTTCTCAAAGGGCAGACGACCACGGCTGATACCCTGGAGGGGGACGAAATATATCCCGTAATGGTCGACAGGGAGAACGCCTTGCTGATCCCCGGGGAGGTGCAACAGCACGTGGTGCGGGTCGACAGCCGCGCCGACCTTTTCAAGGACGTCTACAAGATAGCGGCGGCGGGGATCGACATGCCCCTCACGCGGCGACAGAATTTTTCCTTCCAGTACATGTACCGCAACTATGACGAGAACTGGAAGCTCAGGGAGTATCGCCTGCGGCAGAAGGTATTCGTCGTCCAGAACGGGCGCGACATCAGCGCCAACCTGCCGGCCGAAGCGGTCAGTGTCGATACTTTGTATCAGACGGCCGAGAACGTTCTGGTCGCACGCTGCCCGTCGGGATTCTGCGTGGTCCCGGCCGACACCATGCTGGTGAGCGCCTCGGACCCCCAGATCTACTACGATGACCTGGATTACTACGACACCCACGAGTTGAGTTTCGGCTGGCAGTACAGCAAGTGGCAGCCAACGGCGGACCGGAGCATCAATCCCAACGGGCGCGTGCTCTCCCTGCTCTACCGCTACCGCATGCCGACACTCGCGGATTCCCTGGCACAACGCACTTCCACCGACGGGGTTCCCCGCGACATGTACGCACCGGCAAAGCGGCGCCTGAGGGTCAATGAGTACGTCGGCTACTATGGCGAGCATATCGGCCTTCCATTCGACAACACCCTTTCCCTGGAAGTCCTGGGAGCCTATCGCAACATAGAGCTCAAGCCCCGGTTCGACCCGGATGGGGGCTTTTTCGAAGGCCGCTTCTACTGGCCATTGCGCTACTACCTGGGCGGCAGAGACTTCCTCAGCGGCTATCCCTACTTTACCGCCTGGGGATCAAAGTTGCTCTACACTCGCATCGGCTACAAGTTTCCGTTGATCCAGCGCCTCAATACCCGCTTCTTCAATTTCTCCTTCTCCAAGCTCTACGGGGAGATCTTCGCCGAGGCCGGCGCGGTGGGCAATTCAGGCGGTTTCGATATCGGCGCTCTGGGGACCGAGGATTTCCTCTCCGACGTGGGTGCGGAGTTGCGGGTGCAGCTCTTCACCTTCTACCGGGTTCCCATGCACGCGTTCATCCAGGTTGCCCATCCTCTAAATCGCGATCGGGTTCCGCGCGATCCGGACGAGCCCCTCATAGACAAATGGCGCTACTACTTCGGCTTCAGCATCTGAGGAAATGGGAGAGGATGAGCTCGCACCCATTCTCCTTGCTCCTGAAGGTCCCGGAGGTCATCCTCGTCCATGTCCGAAGCTGGTTGCCGCCCCCGGCGCCGGCATGCTGCCTCTGGTTTAACCGGTCGGATTGAGAGACTCCATGCTTCCATCCAGATTCATTGCCTGCGGCGGGTTGGTCGCCGGCCTCGCCCTTGGCTGCGGCGAGGAGGAGAAACCCGTGGACCAGGTGCATGCCCGGATGGAGGAGGAAACCAGGGAATACTACCGCCAGATAGAGGTCCGACCCGATCCTGTCGCCAACTTCCAGCTTGCCCGGATCTATCACGAGTACGGCCTGCTCGATTCGGCCCGAAGCGCCTACGAGCGCAGTATTGCCCTGCGCCATGCCTTTCCCGAAGCTCATTTCCATCTGGCGCAGATTCACTACGCCGAGGGGAATACGGCCGGGGCCATTGATGGCTACAAGCAGGTCGTGCGCTACCGCGGAGACGACGCCAGGGCGCACAACAATCTGGGGTTCATCTACAAGAAGACTGGTGAGCTGGATGAAGCGGAGGCGGCCTACAGGAAGGCCATCGACCTCGACCCGGAGTTTGTCGAGGCATACAACAACCTGGGTCAGGTCTACAAGGAGCGAAATGAGCTGGAAAAGGCCCTTGGGCTCTACCAGCAGGCGATTGCGATCGAGGCCGATTTTCCCGAGGCCTATGTCAACCTGGCCATGACCTACAGGAACCTCGAGGACGAAGAAGGGGAAGGGGGGGTGTTGAGGGACTACCTCGACCGCTTCGGGACGAACTCACGGTACGGTCACGATTTCTCTGTCCGGCTTCAGGAGCTGAGGCGCCGGTAGTAGGATGGAGTGATGCCCGACCGGTATCACCCGGCTTTTCGTTTGCCCGCACTCTCTTCCTCCGCCGGCCTTTCCACCGGGGCGGTTGCGAGGATCCGGCGCAGAGTAGAGACGTAGCTCAGGCTCGAGCCAAGGAGAAGCAAGGCCGCTGCGCCGTTCAGAACCTCCCTGGCAGCTGCAGGTACTCCCACAATATGACCCAGGATGGCAGCGAACATGCAGGCAGTGGTGTACTTGCCGGATCTGTTGGCCGGGATGACCTGCTTGCGCGAGCGCAGAATGAAGAGCCCGGCCAGGAGGATTCCCGCATCCCTGATCACCAACATGGCAAGGAGCCAGGGGGGGAAGTCGCGCCAGGCGACCAGGGCGGCCACCACAGCGGCGAGGAATATCTTGTCGGCCACCGGGTCGAGGATCCGGCCAAGTTGGGAAACCTGGTGCAAGCGCCGCGCAACGTAGCCGTCCGCAAAGTCGGTGAATGCGGCCAGGAGGATCAGGGTGACGGTGGCCGCGGAGACTGTCGCCCCGTCATGCCTCAGGCTGTAAAGAAGGAAGGGAACCAGGACTATGCGCAATATGGAAAAGAGGTTGGCCAGCACCGATTAAACTCCTCTGTCCTGCGACCTGAGGCCCAGGGGTCTTCGGATGAGTGCCGGTCTCACCGGGGCAGGGTGCAAGTCCGGACGGGCATGGTTTGGAAAATTGGGGGACCGGTGGGTCAGTCCTCGCCTTCGCCGCCTTCTTCGTCGAGGAAGGAAAGCTGGAAGTCGCCAAACTCGTCGGTGGCGAGAACCTGGACGCGTTTGCGGGTCTTGTCCAGCCACTTGGCGCCGGCGCGCGCGGCGGCGATGCCCTGCTCGAATACCTCCAGCGCCTCCTCGAGCTTGAGGTCGCCGCTTTCCAGGCGCTCGACGCTGTCCTCGAGTAGTTCGAGGGCTTCTTCGAAGGAAGCTGGTTCACTCATCGATGATCTCCTCGGCGCTGCAGATGGCGCCTCCGTGGTGGAAACGCAACCTCAACTTGTCTCCCGCGTTCAGATTTTTGCTGCTGCGAACCAGGCGGCCGTCCTCCATGCGCTCGCACAGGGAGAAGCCGCGTGCAAGTCCGCCCAAAGGACTCAGGGCCTCCAGGCGCAGGGAAGCCCGGCGCAGGGACTCCACCCTGGTGCGCAGCTGCCAATCGAAGGCCTTGGCCAGGGCGTTGCGGCGTTCGTCCACGTACTGGCCCCTCTGGTCGAGCCGATCACCCAGGCGTCTGAAGAGACGCTCGGGCCTCAGGTTCTGCAGATGCTGGTTGCAGGTGTTCAGCCTGTTGAGCATGGCGCGCCGCATCCGTTGCCGCTGTTCGAACACTCGCCGCAGCAGGTCCCCGCGTTCCTGCGCCACGATCTCTGCCGCTGCCGAAGGGGTGGGAGCGCGGTGGTCAGCGACGTAGTCGGCGATGCTGTAGTCGATTTCGTGGCCCACCGCGGAGACGACCGGCAGGGTTGAATGGTAGATTGCGCGAGCAACCGCCTCCTCGTTGAAGGGCCAAAGATCTTCCGCGGCGCCGCCCCCCCGTCCGACGATCAACAAATCGGCGCCGCCGTGCAGGTTGAGATCGGCTATTCCCCGGGCGATGTCTGCCGCTGCGTCAGGGCCCTGCACCCGGGTCGGCCGCAGGATGAGTTGTATGCCCGGAGCACGGCGGCCCAGGATCTGGATTATGTCGCGGATGGCGGCGCCCGTGGGCGAGGTGATGATTCCGATGGCCTGGGGGAAGGGTGGAAGTGAGCGCTTGCGCTCCTGCGCGAACAGGCCCTCCCGCTCGAGGCGTTTCCTGAGCTGCTCGAAAGCCAGAGCCTGGGCGCCGATGCCTGCAGGCTGCAGCTTTGCGGCGTAGAATTGGTACCTGCCGCCGCGCTCGTAGACGGAGATATGGCCGTGGACCATGACCTTGATCCCCGGCTCGGGTGAGAAGGAGAGCTTGCGCGCCTGCCACTTGAACATTACGCAGCTGAGCTGGCTGGCCTCGTCGACGAGGGTAAAGTAGCGGTGCCCGGAAGAGTGATGCTTGAAGTCGGAGATCTCGCCGGCCACCCAGCACATTGGCAGAGAATCCTCCAGGACCTCTTTTATCCGGGAGGTGACCTCGGAGACACTCAGAGGACTTTCCGTATCGGGGTGGCCGCTGCTCGAACTGTGGTCTGAGGTGGTCATGTGAGTCCGGGATCGAGACTTCTGGAATAACTGGAATAATTGGTGTTCCGGGCCGAGTTCAACCGCGGGGTCACAGAGGCCACGCCGATATGGTTGCCCGGTCCCTCCTTGCCCGCGTTCGGTCAGACATGGTAGGTCAATGGAAGGTTGTGGTCAAGGCGATTTGAAAAATTGGCTTCCAGTCAATCGCCTCGATCCATGAACATTCTCAACACTTGATCCGCAGTGCCCCCGGCATGACGGTGAAGTTGAAGGCACTCGCTTCCCAGGCAGAGTCGCCGTCGATCTGCAGCGCCAGTGGCCGTTCCAACCTTACCTCCACATGCCGGCATGGGCGATAGATGCCAACCCGATTGCCGATGGTGAATGCGGCCAATCCGCCCAGGGCGAATTTCAACAGTCCGGAATTGATCCAGAGAACATGCAACTGCCCTCCGTCGAATCGCGCATTGGGAACCACCTTCATGCCGAAGCCGAAGAACGGCTGCTTCACGACCATCAGGCTCAATAGATTGCGGACCTCGAAGGCAACCCCGTCCACCACGACTTCGGCGCGGACCCGCTCGTATTCCCTGAAGTATGCAGCGAGAGTTCCGCGCAGGTAGGCGCTGAACCCGGAGATTCCACGCATGCGGTAGGCATCGCGAAGCCTGATTATGGTCGCGTCAATTCCCGTGGAGGCCATGACGGCGCGCTTTTTTCCGTCACAGTCGATCAGGTCGTAGGCGCGGACCTGCGCTCGCCTGATCCGCGCCGCGATATCCGCCAGCTTTCCCCTGTAGCTGAAGGCATGGTGCAGGGCGTTGCCGGTGCCCAGGGGCAGGTAGGCAACCGGGGTGCGCGAGGTGTCGATGGCATTGATGATGTCGGAAAATGTGCCGTCTCCACCGGCTGCGACAAGCACGTCGCAGGTGTCGGCCAGTTCACGGGCGCATTGGATCAGTTCAGCCGCCCTTCCGGAGTCCAATCCATATATCCTCGCGTCGAGAATCTCGGCGGCCGGCGCCAGGGCACGGCGTTTCTGGTCGACGGTCATGGCACCCGACACCGGGTTGGTCAGGATCGCGTAGCGCATTCAGGGTACAGGGGAATGGGACTATGGGTGCGAATCTGGAAAAGGGAAAAGGTATCGAACCGGGGGGGAATGGAGGATGTTGGTTCGCTGGGCGGAGATTGGTTCAATCGCCTTCTCCATCTCCTTCCATGTGGTTGAGTCGGGCGCTGATCTGCAGGCGCTGGATCTTCAAGGCGCGTCCGCTTTCATCGTCCACGTCGATCAACGCTCCGCAAAGTTTGACATTGTATTCTGCCGGCTTGAAGCGGATGGGGACCTGGGTGAGGAAGCGCTGGATGGCTATTTCGGAGCGGACTCCGATCACCGAATCATGCGGTCCGGTCATGCCCGCATCGGTCAAATATGCCGTCCCTTTGGGCAGGATCCGTTCGTCGGCCGTCTGCACGTGAGTGTGGGTGCCGATTACGGCAGAGGCCAATCCGTCCAGGTACCATCCCATGGCAATCTTCTCGGCAGTGGCCTCAGCGTGAAAATCGACGAAGATGATGGGGGTTTCCCTTTTCAGGCGCTGTATTTCGCTGTGGCCCTGCCGAAAGGGGCAGCTCGTGCTGGGCAAGTGGGTGCGGCCCTGAAGGTTCAGGACCCCCACCGGCTTCCCCAGGCGCGACGTGACGACGATGGAACCCGCACCCGGAGCCTCCGCAGGGTAGTTGAATGGACGCAGGACAAACTCCGAGTTATTGAGGAAGGGAAGGAAGTCCTTGCGGTCCCACACGTGGTTCCCCGTGGTGATCACGTCAGCGCCGTAGCTTCGCAGTTTGCGGGCGATATTCCCCGTCAGTCCAAAACCTCCTGCGGCATTTTCGCCGTTGACTATGCAGAAGTCCACGCTGTGCTCCCTGATCAGTCGGGGAATCTGGTCTGCAGCCGCCCGACGTCCGGCGCGGGCATAGATATCAGCGACGAATAGTATTCTCAAGATGGCCTGCTGGCCTGGTCAACGGGCATAGTGGATTGCGCGGACCTCGCGGATGATACAGACCTTTATCTGCCCAGGCTGATCCAATTCCTGTTCCAGTTTGTCGGCGATCTCATCGGCGATTTGATCGGCATATGCATCGTCCACGATGGCGCTGTCAACCAGGACCCGGATTTCCCTGCCGTTCTGCAGGGCATAGGCTTTTTCCACTCCCGACAGGCTCAGGGCGATTTTCTCGATGTGTTCCAGGCGCCTCGCGTACTGTTCACCTTTTTCGTTCTGGGCTCCGGGCCGGCTGGTTGACACGTCGTTGGCAATGTCCACCAGTATGGCGATCGTCGACCGCGAAGGGACGTCGTGGCTGTGCGTTTCGATTACCTGGACAACATCGGGGTTCTCGCCGCATTTGCGCGCCAGGGCAGCACTTGCCTGGACCGGGTCGCTGCCTACTTCGTGGCTTATGGCCTTGCCAATGTCGTGAAGGAGGCCCGCACGGCGGGCAAGAGCTGCGTTCAGCCGGAGCTCGTCGGCCATCATGCCGGCGAGAAAGCCCACTTCCTTGCTGTGAGTGAGTAGATTCTGGCCATGGCTCGTGTGAAATCGCAGCTGGCCAAGCAGCTCCAGCAAGGGTTCGGCCAAATCGTGAATACCCAGGTCGAAGGCCGCCTTTGAACCGGATTCACGGATGAGCTCTTCGACGTCTGCCCGCGCCTTTTCGTAGATTTCTTCGATCCTCCCAGGGTGGATGCGTCCGTCCAGAATCAGCTTTTCCAGGGTGTTTCTGGCCACCTCCCGGCGCAGCGGATCGAAACTCGAGAGCATCACCATTCCAGGTGTGTCGTCGACGATGACCTCGACACCGGTTATCATCTCGAAAGACCGGATATTGCGCCCGTCGCGGCCAATGATGCGCCCCTTCATTTCGTCGGAGGGGATGTTGACTACCGAGACGGTGCTTTCCACGCTCAGCTCGCCGGCAAAGCGCTGAATCGAGCGAGCCACTATGTCTTTGGCCTCGCGGTTGGCGGAGGCAATGGCGTTGTCCTTGATCTCCTTCACCTTGCGGGCCGCAAATTGCCGGGCGCTCTCTTCCTGCTGGGAGATGAGCATCTCGCGCGCCTCCGCCCGGTCCATGCCGGCCAGGGATTCCAGCCGCTGTTGCTGCTCGCGGATCATTTCCTCAATCATGGCCTCATCCGCCGCGGCCTTTTCCCTGTGCTGCTCGAATGTCTTTTCGGTTTTCAGCAACCTGCGCTCCTTGCCGTCCAGGATGTCGACCTTGCGGTCGAGTTGCTGCTCCCGCTCGAGAAGTTTGGCCTCCAGGTCGCGCAAAGAGCGGCTGGCTGTTTCCAACTCCTTTTCCAAAGGGTCGCGCTCGCGGCGCCATTCGTCCTTGGCTTCCAGGACAGCGGTCTTTTTCAGGGTCTCCGCATCTTCCTCGGCATTTGAGATAATCTTCCTGACGGCTACCTGAGCGCTGTCGATTTTTCTCCGGCGTATCCGTTCGTTCGCCAACCAGCCGAGGAGGAAGGCAAGCGCAGAGATGGTGAATGCGAGGACCACCTCGCCCACGGGGGCCATACCTTTTCTCCCTTGTTTGGGGATTTATGCTGGATTGGACGACTTGGTCTCAGGTTCCCGAAAGGCGCGGTCGAGAGAAGCCACCAGCCTGGAAGTGCGCCGGACAATATCGGATTCGGCATCCTGGTAGTCGCTCTCCAGCTTGAACAGCTCGTCTACCAGTTCCAGTCCAGTCAGAATGGCTATTTGCAGCGAGGACGGGTGACGGTGCGATTGGGAAATGGCACGCATCTTTTCGTCCACGAGTTGGGCGACCTGCAGGATGTGCTCCGCGCCCAAATCTCGATCGGAGGCGAAAGTGTAGGTCTTGCCGAATATATTGACAGCTACATTAGTAGGATCGCCATCTGCCATTTTGGTAACTGTTTCGGGAAGGATTTACCGCGTCCGGCCTGAAAACCTGAAATCGTCCTGGCGCAGAGTCCTAAAGCTCTACTCCCTCCAATTTGGTCAGAATATTCTCTATCCGACCTTTGATTTCCTCGCGGTTCTTGAGGCTTTCCTGAGAATGTGCTTCTGCCAGCTGTAGATTGGTCTTGAGTTGCTCGTTTTCGGCTCTGAGGTTCTCGATCCGGGTCTGCAACGCGGCATTTTCCTGCCGCATTTGGGCCAACCCTTCTACGAGGCGGTTGACCTCCCTCTCCAAGCGTTCAAAGTTGCTCTCCACAACCATGATCGAATCTGCTCCTGTCTAGGTCTTGAATAATTTTATCTCAAAAGTGTAGTCAGCGCAATTCGGCGCCGAAGGCATTCCGCAGGCGATCCAGAATGGCCTCCATTACCTCGTCCGCATCCTCGTCCTTCAGGGTCTTTTCACCGGATCGCAGCCGAATGGAAAAGGTCAGGCTCTTGCGGCCGGCGGCGATCTGGTCTCCCCGGTAAAGGGCGAATGGTTCCACTGTCTCGATAAGTTGGGGCGCAGTGGCGCGGATCTGTGCGACCACATCAGCGCCGCTGATGCCGTCGTCGAGAACGATGGCCAGGTCGCGCTCGATAGGTGGGAACTTGGGCAGCGGCCTGAAGGTGGAACCATGCGGGTTCCAGTGTTGTGCCAGACTCTGGAAGTCAAGGTCAAAGATATGCACGGGCCGCTCGATATCAAAGGCCTTACTCAGGGCTGGAGCTATCGTGCCCAGAGATCCCACTGGCTGGTCCCCGATGCGGACCTGGGCGCCCTGGCCGCGGCGGAATTGCGGGTGATTGGCTGCTACGAAGCTCACGGGCGAAAAATCGAGGAAGGTCTCGAGCAATCCCTTCAGGTCCCAAATCTCGACTTCCCTGTGGTCGGCCTGCCAGGACGAGGCGGTGGACCGGCCGGACCACAGAGCGGCCAAGCGCAAGGCCTCCCGGGATTTGGCGAAGCACTTGCCCACCTCGAAGATGGCCACCGTGGGGGCCCGCTGGTTGAAGTTGCGGCGCGCGATATCCAACAGGCTGGGAATAAGGGTAGGGCGCATTATACCCTGGTCCTCTGCGGGCGGGTTTGCCAGTTGAATGAGCGAACCAAGGTCGACCTCCAGCAATTCAAGCCATTTCCCTTCGATGAAGGGGTTGCTCACGACTTCGTCGAGGCCCAGACCCGCGAGGCGGTGGCGTATGATGCCCTGCAGCCTGTAGGGGCAGTTGGCGGCGGTCCCCAGTGGTCCACCGGCCGACGAACTTGAAACTATGTGCTCGTAGCCGTGGATACGTCCCACCTCCTCGACGAGGTCGACCTCGCGCTGCAGATCGGGGCGGAAACTGGGAGCGGCAACGGTCAGGATTTCACCCTCTCTCTCCACCTCGCATCCCAGTCGCCTGAGGATGTGGCATACGGTGCCTGGGTCAAGGTCAGTGCTCAGCAATCGATTGATCCGTCCGACGCGGGCCCTGATCCGGGTCCGGGCCAGAGGAGCCGGACATACATCGAGGCGGCCAGGCGCAACCTGGCAGCCGCAGAGCGCCGAGATCAGGTGGGCGGCGCGATCGATGGCCAGTGGTGGAATGGCAAAGTCGGCGCCGCGCTCAAAGCGCATGGAGGCTTCGGTGTTGATGCCCAGCAGTGATTTTGCCCGCCGCACCCGCGGGGCTGAAAAATAGGCACTTTCGAGCAGAATATCCACCGTTTCTTCCGTCACCTCGGAGTTGACGCCGCCCATGATGCCGGCCGCGGCGACAGCCCGTTTGCCGTCGGCGACGACGAGGATTTCGGGATTCAGCTCGCGGCGGACTCCGTCAAGGGTTTCCAGGACTTCGCCCTGTTTGGCGCGGCGCACCACAATCCGGGAATCTTCCAGCTTGTTCAGGTCAAAGGCATGCAGCGGGTGGCCCAGTTCCAGCAGCACGAAATTGGTGATATCGACGACGTTGTTGATCGGCCGCTGGCCTACGGCGCGGAGGCGCCTCTGCAGCCAGGGAGGCGAAGGACCGACCCGGACATTGCGCAGGACCCGGCCGACGTAGCGCCTGCAGGATTGGGGATCTTCAATTTCAATGGAAATGGAGCTGGAAATGGGCGGACCGGTTTCCGCAACCGAATGGGGCGGCAACTTCAGGTCGGCGTCTGCCAGAGCGCCAACCTCCCTGGCTATGCCGAAGACGCTCAGGCAGTCAGGGCGGTTGGGGGTAACCTCGAAGTCAATGACCACATCGTCGAGACCCATCTGGGAGGCAAAGGACTTCCCGGTCTTCATTTCGGGGGGCAGCTCGATGATCCCGCTGGCGTCTGAACCCAGGTCCAGTTCAACCTCGGAGCAAATCATGCCGGCGGACTCGACTCCGCGGATAGAGGATTTTCCAATCAGGGTCCCGTCGGGAAGAGAATGGCCGGGCAGGATGACGGGGACCTTCTTGCCCGCTGCCGCGTTGGATGCGCCGCAGACGATGGTGTGAGCGGTCGAGCCAATGCCCACCTTGCACACCTTCAGGCGGTCGGCGTTGGGATGCCGGACGCACTCCAGCACTTCGCCGACCACTACACCGCGGTACCGTTTCCCCAGATCCTCCACCGATTCCCGTTCCAGTCCGCTCATGGTCAGCCGGTCGACCAGCTCGGGGTAGTCCCAGGCAAAATCAATGTACTCTTTGAGCCAGTTATAGGTGATCTTCATGAGCCATGAAACTGCCTGATGAAGCGCAGGTCGTTTTCCAGGAAAAGGCGGATGTCATCGATGCCGTGGCGGATCATGGCGATCCGGTCTATTCCCATGCCGAAAGCAAAGCCGCTGTAGATCTCGGGGTCGTAGCCCACAGCTTCGAAGACGGCGGGATCGACCATGCCCGCGCCTCCGATTTCGAGCCAGCCGCTACCTTTGCAAATCTTGCAGCCTGGATGCGACCCCCCGCAGATGGAGCAGGACAGATCATACTCCATGCTGGGTTCGGTAAATGGAAAGAAGTGGGGGCGAAAGCGGACCTGGGTTTCCTTTCCCATGAGCCGGCGTCCCATTACTTCGAGAGTCCCCTTCAGGTCGGCCACCGATACCCCGCGGTCCACATAGAGTCCCTCGAAGTGGTGGAATACATAGTGGTGAGTGGCGTCAACGGTTTCCTTGCGGTAACAGCGTCCAGGTGAGACGACACGGACCGGCGGCTGGGTGGTCTCCATGACGCGGATCTGTACGGGTGAGGTATGGGTGCGGAGGAGACGGCCGTCTTCCAGGTAGAAGGTGTCGTTCAGGTCTCGCGCAGGATGGTCGGCAGGCGTATTCAGGGCGTCGAAGTTGTGATACTCATCCTCGATCTCCGGCCCCTCGGCAACACCGAATCCCATGCCTTGGAAGACCTCGATGAGTTCCTCGCTCATGCATGTGAGCGGATGGAGCTTGCCGGCAAGGAGTCGTCGTCCCGGCAGGGTAAGGTCCATCTCCGGGCCGGTTTCTTCCGCTTCCGCGAGGAACAGTTGCCGTTTTTCAAGGGCCGTCTGAAGGACCTCCCGGGCCTCGGCTGAGGCTCGGCCCAGGGCGGGGCGCTGTCCGGGGGGGAGGGTTCCGATTGCGCTCGTGATTTGCCGCAGCCGGCTCTTGCGGCCCAAATGACGTACGCGCAACTGCTGCAGCACCTGCAGGTCTGCGGCAGCTTCTATTTCGGCTAGGGCAGCCCGGCGCAACTCTTCTATTTCTTCAAGCATATATTTGGCCGCAAAATCAGCCCGGCTTCACATGGAAGAATGGGAGGTCGTTCCGTCGCGGCCGTTCTCCGACGGTGGGCCGGCATGCCGGCGCCGGTCCATTCGCCTGGACGACCGACGCCCATGCTCTCCAGAATGTGCGAATTGGTTGGGAGGCAGGCCTTGCTAGTCGAGCGCGGCGGGGCCCGAGTTCCTAAGGCCCTCCTTTGCGCCAAGGCGCCGGCGGTTTCCTCGGGGACGAGACCGGTTAGAGATGGGCCTTGGCTTGCTTTGCGACGGCGGAGAATGCCGCCTCATCGTTGACGGCCAGATCGGCCAGAATCTTCCGGTTGATTTCAATCCCTGCCCGATCCAGGCCATTGATCAACTGGCTGTAGGTAACGCCATTGAGGCGGGCGGCAGCGTTGATCCGGGCGATCCACAAGCGGCGGAAGTCCCTCTTTCTCCTGCGGCGGTCCCGGTAGGCGTAAACCTGAGCCCGGTCCACAGCCTCCCTGGCAGTGCGGAATAGACGGCTGCGGGCTCCCCAATATCCCCTGGCCAGCTTGATGACCTTTTTCCGGCGCCTCCTGGATGAGACGCTGTTTTTCGCCCTTGGCACGTTATCCCTCTCCTCACTTCATGCCGAGCGCGCGTCGAATGCTGGCGCTGTTTGCAGGGGCGATGGGCTCGGACTTGCGAAACCCCCTTTTGCGCTTGGCAGTTTTCTTGGCCAGGTTATGGGTGGCATAGGCGTTGCGGCGCTTGAGGCTGCCCGACCCTCGCCTCTTGAAGCGCTTGGCAGAGGATTTGTGCGTCTTGATCTTGGGCATGGTTCTCTCGATACCTGACTGTGTTGTAAGGCGTTGGCTGCGAAAACTTAGAATATATGCTGCCCCGAACGGGCTGTCAAGATAGGGAGGTCTCCAGGGCCATTGGAGGAGTTTCTACTTGAGCAACAGGAGTTTTCGCACCTGGCGAAAGTCCCGGGCGCGCAATTCGAGCAGGTAGACCCCGGCCGCCACCGTGCGCCCGAACTCGTTTCGTCCCTTCCAGGTCAAGGTGTGGTACCCGGCGGACAGGCGCCCGGCGGCCAGGTTGCGAACCGGGCGGCCCAGAAGGTCATAGACTCGGAGTCGGACCTTGGATTCCTCGGGTAGAAAGAAGGACACCGTTGTCTGGGGATTGAAAGGGTTGGGAAAGGCGGGGAAGAGGACATAGGTCCTTGGCAATTCCGCCAGCACCACCGACGGTGGAGCGGCCAGTTCAGTCGTCCTGCCTTGAGTATAGGCCAGAGCGCGGCTGGACCGAAGGGTAGTAGTCCCGGTGGAGAGACGCTCGAAAACCAGGACGCCGAGGTCGTCGCCCTGAAATGGCGGCTGACCTGAGGCAAGGCCGGCGGCGAATACCAGGAGACCGGAGTGGTCATGCCTGATCAGGGGCAGGGGGTCATGGGCGGGACGGGGCTGGAACTCGTCGAAGCGCAGCACCTCCGGATCGTACTCCAAGGCAATGGCGTACCCGCGGGGCGTAGGGGATCCCTGCCAGAGAAGCTCGAATCGGGCGCGGTCGAGGTCGCCACTCGCGGGCACCGTTTGCAGCAGCAGGTGTCGGGAGGAGGCAACCTGAGCGGCCAGGGGCTTGGCTGCCGCGCTGCCGAATTGTTCGGCAAAGACAAAGAAGTCTTCGAAGTCAACTCTGTTCAGAGAAGCTCCATCCTGGTTGATATCGAACCTCGAATCCCAGTTGGGCGAGTCCGGGGTCGTGCCGAACTGGTCGGCGAAGAGGAAAAAGTCCTCGAAGTCGACCACGTTGTCGTAATTGAAGTCGCTCACCAGCGCCGGCCGTATCCGGAAACTCGCAGTTGATCCCGGACGCAGGGTATCCGGATTGCTTTGGTCGCTGCTTTGCAACCGAGCTTCGACCAGGCGGATGGAGCTGGTTTGTCCCCGGGCGACTACAGCGGGGTCGACTACAAGGGATAGAACGCCGAGCAGGCCGTCACCTGAGACGCCCTGGGCTCCTTCCTGGGTACGGGCACCAACCTGCAACAGGGTGTCCGTTGGCGTGGCAGCGGAAGGCAGCACCGAGTTCCCCCCCGACTTCAGCAAATTGGCCTCACCGGGACCGTCCGCGGCAAATCCTGCCAGGTTGAAGATCGTGGGGTCAAAGCTCAAGAGCAGTTCGAAGTTTACAAGCTGCAAGGCCTCCTCGACGAAGAAAGCCAGAGAAACCCCCGCGCCCGGAGCCAGGGTAGTGTCCTGCAGTGCCTGGAACCCCGGATCAGGATCCAGATCGAGGGCCAGCCGGGTCGGTACGACTCCTGCTCCACGCAGTGGAATCCGCACCGAGGGGTTGTCGGGATCATTGGTGGCAAACCCTATGCTGCTATCAGTCGGGCCCCGTCTGGACGGTATGTAGCTCAGTTCCAGAGTCGTGCTGGTCCCCGGAGAAATCACGCTGGTGCCAAAGGTAGCGACGAATTGCAGATTGCCTACCTGGAGGCTGGTGATTTCGAGATCGAGATGGCCGCTGTTGGTGATCTCGAGCGCCACCTTGACCGTGTCCGAGAGGGCTACATCGCCGAAACGGACAGTTTCGGTAGGCAGGTAGATTCTCGGGATCCTGCGGGCGTCGACAAACCAGGAGACCGCGGTGGTGCCGGAGGGGTCTGCGGCCAGGAAGGTCAGGGTGTCCACCCCGGTCGTACTGGGTTGAAAGGTCAGGCTCGTGTCCGATGTCCCCTGCTGCGGGACATTGTTCAGGGTCCAGGTGTAGGTCAGAGGATCGCCCTCTTCATCGCTGACCGAGACGACAAAGTCCGCTTCTGCGCCGGGGTCGGTTACGAGAATGGAATCGCCTGGACTGCGGCTGACGATCAGGGGTGGATCATTGACCCAGAGAACGCGAAGGTCGAAGCTCTGGACGGCGGTCTGTCCGGCCGGATCTGCCACTTCGATGCGGATGGCGTGCAGCCCGGTGTCGGCAGCAGTGGGGGTCCACTCCACACCTCCGGTGGTGTCGATGCGCATGTCCTCGGGAGCCACACTGAGGACGTAGGTGAGGGTACCCCCTTCTTCGTCGTTGGCCAGAAGGTCATAGCGGTAGAGGACATCTTCCGTTGCCGTGGTACCGGGTTGGCTGACAATTTCGGGAGGATCGTCCACCTGGGAGACTACCACTCTGAAATTTTGATCTGCAGTCCCCCCCCTGCGGTCGGAAACCCGCAAGGTGATGGTCTGAGTTCCCACATCGGACTGCGGCGGAGTCCAGCGCATGACTCCGAGCGAATCTATGCTGATTTTGCTCGGTCCTGACACCAGGCTGTAGGACAAGGTATCCGCCGGGTCCGGGTCTGTTGCTTCAAGAACATACTGATAGGGTGAGTCCTCCGTTGCGGTGCTGTCGGGAGTGCTGGTGATCAGAGGTGGATCGTTGGTATCGAGCACCTCCAGGGTGAACTGCTGGTGGGAAGTACCCCCTTTTCCATCGTCGACCTTTATCCGAATTGAAATGCTGCCGACATCGCTTTGGGTCGGGGTCCATTGGAGCAGGCCCGTCCGGCTGTCCACCTTCATCCCCTCGGGCCCGCTGGTCAGGCTGAAGGTAATGGCGTCGCCGTCCTCGTCCGTAGCTGCCACTGAGTATGAATACAGGGAATCCTCGAAGGCGACAGGCGCCGGCACACTGGTGACGACCGGACTTGCGTTGAGAGGCCTGACACGCAGGGGATAGTATTGCCGGCCCTGGCCGGAATTGGTGAATACTTTGACTCCTACCAGATAAGTACCGGTATCGGCAAGGGTAGGAGTCCAGGTGATGGGAGGCAGTTTCCCGAAAGCCTCGAACATGGAGGGAGGCCCCTGGAGCAGATCGACCAGACTGATCTTGGCGCCTGGATCCAGAATGGGGTCATATCCGTAGGCCTGCCCCTCCACCGCGAGACTGTCAGGCACGTTGACGATGTCAAGTTCAAGAAAGGTGCCTGGATGGCGGGAACCGGGATTCACCGGTCCTCCCTCCGAGCCGATGTGGTTGCGGCCGCCGAATCTATTGTCAAGATGAGTGGCCGGATCGCCCGCGTGGCGGGCAGGTGAATGGTTCAGCAGCTCGAAGCGGTTGATGGTGGTGTCGAGGAAGGCGGGATCGGCGAACAGGTTGCCCATGGCGCTGTCCGGCTTCGAAAAACTGGGGATAAGGGCGTTGAGCGCCTCGATCGCAGCCGTGGTGTCCCTGACCGCCGTGGATCTGAAGACAGGACCTTTGGCCGTTGTGTCCGGGAAGCTTTCCGGAGTAAAAACGCTGATATTGTAATTGAGGTAGCCAAGATCTCCGGTTGGATCGAT
Organism: Candidatus Latescibacterota bacterium; assembly: GCA_965208105.1. Classification (GTDB taxonomy): domain Bacteria; phylum Latescibacterota; class UBA2968; order UBA8231; family UBA8231. The sequence continues at coordinate 2,174,095 of OZ242318.1, read as the reverse complement.
AATCTCGACCCTGACCTGGTTGCTGCCCGTGTCGGCAATCGTCGGTGTCCAGTGGATCTCGCCCAGATTTTCCACATCTTCAGTGGAGGTGCCAATGGGGAAAACAAGGGGGTGGAAGTGGTAGGCGGATCGGTTGCCCTCCACCTCGATGCGGAAGGAATGGAGATCCCCCACGGTGATCGGAACTTCGACCTTGGTCGTCGCTATGGCCTGGCCGACGATTCTGCCGGTGGCGTCTCTGACGGCGAGAAAATCGGTGGTGTCGGGAAAGTTCTGGCCGCTGTAAACGGTGATGTAATAGTCGAGGGAATCGACTCTTCCTTCCGGATCCTCGATCTCGACCACCACCGCGTGGCTGCCCGTGTCGTTGAATGTGGGTCTCCACTCGATGCTGCGCAGACCCGTGGTGGAGGCACCGGGGGGCAGGGTGAGCGATTCGAAGGAGAACTCGGAGGGGTCGCCCTCGACCTCGATGGTATGGGTGTAGAGCTGTCCCACCGTGGCCAGGGTGTCGGGAATGTTGGTCACCCGGGGCGGAATCATTATCCCGAGCTCTTCGAAGGTTAGAGTGTCCCCGACTGAAGTCAGCTTCTTGACGGGCGGGGAATTGGTCATGAACGGGGGTACGGAAATCCCGACCTCCGTAAAGGCCAGAGTGTCGAAAACGGTGCGATGAACCCCTATGGTGTCGCCTTTGTCGGAGATGTAGAGGACATCGGTTTCCCAGAAAAGGTTGTAGCGCACCATTGGATCTGCTTCGGAGGCGGCGTCCAGGAGGGTGGCCTCACCCAGAAAAATATTGCTGTTGATGTCGGTCCTGGTGCTGGAACTGCGGATGTTCGGCGAGGGGTTCCGGTAAAAGGTATTGTTGCGAATTTCGTCCCGGTTGACCGTGTCGGGGAAGACATTGTGGGTTTCGATGACGCCGATTGATTCCGTGGAACTGCCGCTGTTGCGCACGACATTGTTGATGAATTTGAGTCTGCCGTTTCTTACGTAGACGACGTGGCCGTTCCGGGTTGCCTGGTTGTTGAAGAAGCGGCTGTCGACGACGCGCAAGGAGCAGGACCTTGCATAAATCGCACCCCCCTGTGGAGCGCGGCCGTTGATGAAGTTGATGCCCGAGATGACGAAGTCCGAGGTCGAGCCGGTGAGGTGGAAGAAGTTGGACTTTCCCTCTGCGTCGAATATGGTCAGCCCCCTGGTGCTTATGTAGATATCGGGCTCGGTGAAAACCAGGGGAAAGACCTCTCCCCGGCTGGGCGAATAGGTGCCGCGCTCGACGGAGATGACGTGGGGGCGTCCTTCCTTGACCAGATGGGCAACCCGAAGGGCATGGGCGATGGTGCGGAAAGGGGTGGAGTCATTTTGCGCGCTCTGCACGCTTCGACGATCGTCCCCCTTGGGGGGAGTAGTATCGTTGAGAGCGGGGCTGCCGTCGACATAGAAGCGCAGCGCCTGGGCGGGTACCACCACGAGGAAGCCGAGGACAAGGAACAGAGCGGTGGCGCGAAAAACCATAAAACAGTCCTCCCTCTCTGAAAACCAGGTAACCGGAGAACAAATTGGGAAGGGGACGGGCGTGGGGGCTTCTCCTAAATACAATAAAATTCCAATATTGTCAAGGAGTTATATAAGTCCGGACGCAGGTCCGGGAACACGGTCCTCGAGGAGTTCGCGGATGCGCGGCCGGATGAATATGTCGTCAAGGGGAAAACGGGAAAGTTCCTTGCTGAGCAGGTGGACGCGTTCGGATACTTGCAGCGCGCGGTTGGCAATTATGCAGGTTTTATCCCCGTACCTGCACAAGCCGCCGCGGCCATCCAGTTCTTCGTAGCGAATTTCCACGGCGAGATCTGCCGCCAGGGTCTCGAGTTCTTGCAGAATGGCTACCTGGTCCACCTTACAAAAATAATTAAATCGGCTGTTTGTGCACGGGTATATTATTATACGGATATATTATTATTTTCACTGGATTGCTTTCCCTCTGAAATTTCGATGTTACAAGAAAATCTTCCATGGGAAGATTTTGAGGTAAGGCCGTGGCTGCATCAGAACCATGGGTTTTGCTGACCAATGACGACGGGGTGGATTCTCCGGCCCTGGTCCCCTTGTTGCGGGAATTCTCCTCCAAGGTGGAGGTGAGGGCGGTTGTGCCTGCAGGTGAGTGCAGCTGGACAGGAAAGATCCTGAGCAGGGTTTCCAGGCTCGAGCTCCGCGAAGTGGAATGCGGCGGCTTCCAGGTCTGGACCCTGGATGGATATCCGGCGGATTGCGTCAATGTGGGGGTCCACAACCTGTTCGATACCCGGCCGGCGATGGTGGTCTCGGGCATAAACATCGGGGCCAACGCGGGATTGGCTTACTTTTTGAGTTCGGGCACGGTTGGAGCGGCCATCGAGGGCGTCCTCAGCGGTTTGCCCGCCGCCGCGTTCTCCGCCCAGTTGCGGCCCGAAGATTACGCAAGGTGGTGGAGACACAGGAAGGTGAGCCGGTCCCTGGAGGTCTTGTGGCGCAATGCTTCCTTCGTGACCCGCGAGATCGTGGAAGAGGTTCTCCGAGGGGGTCTGCCTCAAGGGGTTTCGTTGTTGAGCGTGAACATGCCCCCCCATACAACGCCCGATACGACCAGGCGCTTCGCTGCATTGACGCCGACGGAGTACGGATCGTTTTTCGATTTCGACGAAGGCTCGGGATACGTTGAACACGGTGGTGTCGAATTGCGGACCCGGAAATGCGAAACGCCAGGCGACATCGCCGCCCTCGAGCGCGGTGAGGTGGCCATGACCCCGATTCGCTTTTCCCTTTCCGCGGAGTGCGGGGAGGAGGACCGCCGGCGATTCGAAGGAAAGTAGTGAGCCGGCATTGAGGAAGGTCGAGGTGCAGAAAGGACCGCCGAGTCACAGAAGGCCGTGGATGATCCTGGTTCTGTCACCTTTCCTCTGGGTCAACCCGGGGACGGGTGAAGAAGCTCGGGAAGACTCCGTTCGACGGGAGGAGGCCTTGGCGGCCACCTTGACGAAGGCCCCGCTGGCGGTGACCGAGCAGACCGCGGACATGGTGCGCTGGATGGCCCGGCGACGGCAGTTTTCCATCAACGGGGTGCCCTATGGATTCACCGGGCTTCCCATTGTCTACTTCAGCCCCAACACGGGGTGGAATTATGGTGGGCGTCTGCAGTGGGCGGACTACCGCCGCCGGCCCTATCGCTACAAGATGACCCTGTACACCCTGCGTTCCGAAGAGGGGGACGCGAGGTTCTACTACCGGATAAGGGTACCGCGAATCTCAGGGACGGGCTTCGGAGTACAATTGCTGGCCAGCTTCAGAAACGACATACGCACCCGCTACTATGGACTTGGCAACAAAAGCAGGTTAAACCAGCGCTACCTTGACCGCAATCACCCGGATTTCAGGGACGAGAACTACTACCACTACAATCTCGAGGCACCGCGATTCATCTTCAATCTGCTGCGGCACCTCGGTGGCCCGGTTTCCATGTCCATTGGAGTGGGTATCGAGCGAACCAAGGTCAGCAGGCGCGGCCGCAGGTCCTTCTACGTCGAGGAAGGCACCCCGGACGGGGTAAAAGATGGATTTACCAGCTTCGGAAGCCTCACCTTCAACTGGGATACCCGCGACGACGACGCCGTTGCGCGCAAGGGCGTCTTTCACGAATGGTCCTACGAGAACTCGCGCAATTCCCTCCTGGCCCTGATCTTCGAAGAGATCGACTTCAGGAGGTATACCATTACGGACGCGCGCTATTTCCCCCTTTCACGGCGTCTCAACCTTGCCCATCGATCGGTTTTTGAAGTTCTCAATGGTTCGGTGCCCCTGTACGCTTATGGAGAGGTCGGGGGAAGCAGGAGGGTAAAGGGACTGGGTGGCAGCGATTCACTCCGAGGGTTTGACCGGCAGCGGTTTACCGATGATGTCCGTTTTTTTTCCAACACTGAATTGCGCTGTCAACTTTTCAGCACGAGGGCCTTCAAGCAGTATTTCGAGTGGCACGGGGTTTCCTTTTTGGATTTGGGGAGGGTATGGCCGGACCTGGATCGCCTGACTCCGAGGGGAATGCAGAGGACGGTGGGGATGGGGATGAGGGTTTACTGGAATTCTGACTTCGTAATTCGCGCGGACCTGGGTTTTTCCGCCGAGCAGGTCTATCTGGGTCTGAAGTACCGCAACATCTTCTGATGAAGATTCCCTCCTGGAGGCCGGGGAGCCGATTTCACCTGGCAGTTCAGTGCCGGTTGCATCAGCCACCACACTTCGACCACTGGCGCCATTGGAGATCTTCAGGAACCAGTCGGGGCGGCCTTACCCGCCAAGGCCGGACGGGAGCCCTTTCCCTTAGGAGCTAGCAGCGCAATGATCCGGGCGAGGGTCGCTGCCATTTCCTTGCGTCCCACTATGCAGTCGATGAATCCGTGGTCGAGAACCGTCTCTGCGATCTGGAAGCCGGATGGCAGCGATTCGGTGTTGAGAAACTGTTTGATGACCGACTGGCCTGCAAACCCGATTCGGGCTCCAGGTTCGGCAATGATGACGTCGCCCAGCATGCCGAAGCTGGCCGTGACGCCTCCGTAGGTGGGATCGGTCAAAATGGAGATATAGGGCAGGCCCTCGTTCGCCAACTGGTGCAGTTTTGCGCTTATCTTGGCCATCTGCATCAGGGAATAGGCGCTTTCCTGCATGCGCGCACCTCCCGATTGCGACAGCAGGATCAGAGTGCGGCGATCGGCAATGGCCCTGTCGATGAGGCGAACGATCTTTTCACCTGTTGCGCCTCCCAGGCTGCCCATGATGAATCGAGTGTCCATGATGCCCAGGGCTACGGGATGACCGCCGATGCGTCCCGTTCCCGTGTGGACCGCCTCGTTCATTCCACTGGCCTTTTTGCTTGCCTTGATGCGGTCGATGTAGCGCTTGTCGTCCTTGAACCCCAGAGGATCGGCGGCGCTAATGCCGGGGTCGAGTTCCACGAAAGAGCCAGCGTCGACGAGAAGATCGACGTAGTCTCCGTGCCCCATGCTGAAGTAGTGGCCGCATTGGGGACAGATCCAGTGATTGCGCTCCAGGGTGTTTTTGTAGCTGGTGTGGCCGCACCCGGTGCACTTGTTCCAGATATTGTCGGAGATCTCGCGCTTGATCCGGGACTTGAATCCCTTCTTCATCCTCTCGAACCAGTTCATGGAATCGATCCTCTCAAATCAGGTTGCGACGCCGCAATCCTGCAAAGGCCAGGCCTGCGGTCAGGAGGATTCCGGCGGAAGCCAGGAGGGCGGGTCTGAGCATGCTGGGGGATGACGGCTCGGAGACGATGGCGTCGTAGCCCGGATCCGCATGCAGGGCATCCATGAGACGGGCGGCAAAGGCGCGCGAATCGGGAGGTTGTGCTGGAGCGAGGGCGGCGTTGGCGAGGGAGCCGACCTGCTCATAGCGCTGCATGCGGTCGCAGAAGCTTGGATCGAAGACGAGTCGATCTCTCACCTCTGCGGCTTCGCTCTCGTCCAGCTCTCCGTCAATATAGGCGGATAGCCGACGCTCTGTCTTGCGTTTCTGCCACGGAGCCTGCATTAGTTTACCTCTACGATGGTGAAAGGAAGGAATAGGCCGGATTGGCGGTGCCCAGGCGGAGGTTCCGACGGGATTCCTCGCTCGTGTCGCGGACAAGGGTAATTTGCGTTTTCACAGACTCAGCAACTTATGCTGCTCGAGTTGGTTCAGAAGCTTCTTGCGGGCCGTATAGATGCGCGAACTCACGGTGCCCAATGGAATTTGCAGAATGCGCGCAATTTCTTCGTAGGAGAGCTCCTCCAGACTGTTCAGGACGAGGACCTGGCGCAGATGATCAGGCAACTCGTCGATCCAACTCAGCAGAAGCTGCCTGGTCTCCCTGGAGATGCACAGAGTCTCGGGATTGGGCACCGTCGCCGTATCCCGGGTTTCTCCATCTTCACCCAGGTGCAATCCCAGGCGCTGCCAGGAGCTGCGGGCGCGGTCGCGCCGCCGGTTCAGGCTCAGGCGCAAGACGATTCGCAGGATCCAGGTCTTGAGAGCGGCCTCGCCCCGAAAACCGCCGAGAGCCCGATGGATTTTGACGAAGGCATCCTGGACGACTTCCTCTGCATCTTGACTATCGTTCAGGGTCTTGAAGGCCAGGTCGTAGGCCAGTGGGTGGTAATCCTGAACCAGGCCGCGGAAGGCCTCCATATCGCCAGCGACGATCTGCCGGACGCGCTGGTTTTCCCGTGACTTGAACACCTCCATTTTCATGTTCTGATCCCCTTGTGAGACACCGGATTCCACGAACTTCTTCGAAAAATTGAGTCTGGGAAGCGCAGCTGTCAAGGAACGGGGCCTCGGCGGCGCGGCAACTTGCAGCCGGATCGGGCCTTTCCCCGGGGTCGGCCCAGGGGAACCATTCCCGGGCATGGCGTGGCCTGAAGCAGGCGTCCGGTGAGGACCGTCAGGCGGCAGCGGATGGCAGAAGATTGTTGCGCATGAGTCACCAGCCTGAAACGGACCTGTAACATTGCTCCAGTAAGGTTCGACATACCACAATTGGAATGTGGTGAGCTCTTGACCCGTGTTGACACGGCAAGCCGCCATTTGCTATATTAGAACGAATTTCCGCCCTGAAGAACGAGATTTTCCTCAGGGGGAATTTTCAGCCGATTGGGGCAACGCGATTTATGAGCTTGTTGTATTTGCTGATCATAGGAATTGCTGTCGGACTCGCGGGCAGTTCCACTGCAACGGAAGTGGTCGAGGCCGATTCCATTCGCAAATACCGCTTTTTGGCCAAGACGAAGCGCCAGAAAAAGGAATACGATACAGCCCTGCAATATTACCAGGAGTATTTGAAATACAGGCCGGGCGACCATAAAGCGCATTTCTTCATCGGCCAGATCTACTATCAAAAGAGCCGCGGCCATTCGATAGACTCCGACCAGAAGCAGGAGTTCGTCGAAGCGGCACGGGATGCCCTCCATCGCGCCGTGGCCATCGACACCCTGCACGTCAATTCCAACCTCCTTCTCCACGAGATATACAAGGGCGACTACCAGCATGACCCGGCGATTGGCGACTCCCCGCCCGATTCGGCGGCCTATTTTCTCGAGCGGGTACTGGTGGCGCGTCCGGATGACTCGAAGTATCTCCGCAAGATGGCCGACTATTATCAGCACAAGGGAGAGATCCGCTTGGCCACCAGTCATTATGTCCGGCTTGCCCAGGGCGAGGAGGGCAACAGGGAACTGGTCAAGTTGATTGCCGATCTCTATGGGGACCTGGGGGAGGCGGAGCAGTCCCTGGTCTGGCGCAAGCGTCTGCTGGAGGCGCCCGATTCGGTGGGGACCGCGTCTTCGGAGAGGGGAGTCAATCAGAGGGTCAATACTCTGGAGTCAATATTCGAGCTGCAGCGGGAGACGGGCGATGTCGATGCCGCCTTCGAAACACTGATGCAACTGGTCCAGATCGATTCTTTGAATCGCCATTCATACTACAGCCGCATGGTTTCCCTGGCCGAAGAGCACGGTGACGAGAGTATGAAACTCGAGGGCTTGAAGGGGATGTTCCGGGCAGATCCCGGGGACCTGGAAACCCTGGCTAAATTGGTGGAATGGCACCTCAACGAAGGCGATCGAAAGGCCGCATGGCAGAAACTGGATCACGGTCTGCGGCTGGATGGAGACAACGCTCATTTGCAGTTGCTGAAGGGAGACGCCTTGGCCTCCCAAGGGGCAGAAGAAGAGGCCCTGGCCGCATTCGAAATAGCCAGAAGAGATCCCGAGTGGGAGCGCATTGCGCAACAGCGCATCTGGAACCTCCGGCCTCCGGAGACCGAAGAAGAGAAGTTGAAAAAAGCTTTCTTCGGAGGAGATGGAGAAGATAAAGAATAGATAAAATAGATAATCAGTAGGGTAAAGGAGGAAAAATGTTACTACAACTCTTCCAAGACGGTGGGTGGGCCATGTGGCCCCTGCTCGTGTTGCTCATTTTTGGCATCGCCATAACCATCGAGCGGCTGTACAACCTTTCGAAGGCGGCGATTAACGCCGAGAAATTCTTCGAGGACCTGGAGGGCAGGCTGAGATCCGAAGGGCCCGACAGCGCAGCCGAGCTATGCTCCCAGACTCAGGGACCGGTAGCTTCCGTGATCCACGCCGGCCTGCTGCGCCTGGAGCGCGGCATCGACCATGTGGAAAAGGCCATTGAGAACGCAGGCGCTGTCGAGATGGCGTTTCTGGAACGCGGCATGGTGTGGCTCTCGACCGTGGCCAACCTCGCACCCATGATCGGGTTTCTGGGCACGGTCAGTGGTATGATCAATGCCTTCCAGGCCATCAAGCAGAGAGGGGACGTGGTCCCCGCCGAAGTTGCCGGAGGTATTTCGGAGGCCCTCATAACCACAGCCTCGGGCCTGATCGTGGGCATTCTCATTCAGTTCTTCCACAACCTTTTCGCCTCGCGCATCGACCGCATCATCGCCGATATGCAGGAGCATACCGCCGCGCTGGTCGATGTCCTCGCTGAGATGGGCCAGGCTGAGAAATAAAGGTATGCTGCAGACCAGAGAACGCCGGGTGGGGCCCGAAATTCCCACCGCCTCAATGGCGGACATCGCATTTTTGCTGATCGCATTCTTTCTGGTGACCACCACCATGAACCAGGACAAGGGTCTGTCCCTTCAGTTGCCCCCTGTATCCGAGAGCAAGGAAATTCCCCAGAAGAACATCTGCAATATCTGGATCAATGCCCGCGACCAGATTGCCTTCTTTGAAGACGCTCAGTTGACCCCGATCGAGTTTACAGGCCTCAGGGCGGAGATCGAGAGGCGCCTCGCCGCGAACGACAAGCTGATCGTCTCGGTCAAATCCGAGCGCGGCGCAACCTACCGCATGTTTGTCGACGTCCTCGACGAGCTCAAGCTGGCAGGAGCCACGAGGATTTCGATTGCAAATCCGGAAGAGTAGACCGTGAAATTCGGACGCAAATCCAGAGTGGGCAGTGCAGTGCCAACCGCGTCGATGGCCGATATCTCCTTTCTGCTTCTGGTCTTTTTCATGGTATCGACCGTTTTCGTGCGCTATCGAGGCATCCCGGTCGATCTTCCCGCGGCCGAGAAGATAGAAAAGCTCGAGAGCCGTCGGGATGTGACCAACATCTGGGTCGGCCCTCAAGGAATCATCAACATCGACGACCAGAACGTGCCTTTGGACCAGGTGGGACCCATGATCCATGCCAAGATGCGTGCAAACCCTCGCACGGTTATTTCAATCAAGGGTGACGGTGGGGCGCAATTTGGCCTGATTTCCGATGTTCTGCAGGAGCTGCGCAAGGTGGAGGCCTTGCGAGTCAACTTCGCTACCGACAGGGAGCGGGACCTATGATCCGCGGCAAGCAGCCCGAAGCCAACTTGAAGCTCCGCTACCGAAAGATATTCTGGACTTCGGTGGGGATTTCCGCCTTGCTGCACTTGGTCGTTTTTGTCCTGTTCCCCAACATTGATGTCTCCGCCTACTCCAAGCAGCAAGAGCAGATTATCATTCAGCTGGAGGAGATCCCCGAAACCCGCCAGGAACGACGTCCGCCGCCGCCGCCTCGGCCGGTAGTGCCTATCGCGACCGAAGATCCAAACGTGCCGGACGATGCCACCATAGAAACAACCGACCTGGACCTTGACTTGGACGACCTGCTGCCACCGCCACCTCTCGAAGAGCTCCAAGAGGTGGAGTTGGAAGAGGAGGAGGAAGTGGTGGAGTTGTGGAAGGTGGAGAAGCAGCCGGAGGTGATTGAGAGCGCCAAGCCCGATTATCCGGAGATTGCACTCAAGGCAAACATCGAGGGCCGGGTTTTCGTCCTCGCTCTGGTTGGCAAGGACGGGAAGGTCGAGCAGGTCGGCAAGGTAACCGGACCGGAGGTATTTCACGAGGCGGCAAAGGCCGCGGCATGGAAATGGGTGTTTTCGCCGGCCATGCAAAACGACAAGCCGGTACGAGTCTGGGTCAGCCTGCCCTTTACTTTCAAACTCAAATGATACGGACAACAAAAATAAGGTGACATATTCCCCCGGATTTTCTACCTTATATCTAAAAGCGCAAATTCTCCGGTAATTCCCCCTTCTTCTATTTCACAACCCAATCCCCGAACTACTCCCCGAACAGCCCACCACTGTTCAACTACTCCTTGGTGCCTGCCACCACCCTCTTCTGGTTGCGGGCTGGAGGTTTTGTCTCATGCGTTGCCCATTTTGCAGTCATCAGGACGATAAAGTCGTGGATTCTCGTTCGTGCCGGGAGGGCATGGCTATCCGGAGGCGGCGGGAGTGCATCAATTGCAGCCGGCGGTTCACTACCTACGAATATATCGAAAATGTGCCATTGACCATCATCAAGGCCGATGGCCGGAGAGAACCCTTCGACCGCAGCAAGTTGCTCGAGAAGATCCGCCTTGCCTGCTACAAAACTACGGTATCGGTCGATCAGATCGAGGGGCTGGTGGACCGGATAGAGACCGAACTGGGAAACCTGTCGGAAAAGGAAGTGGATTCCAAGGAGGTTGGAGAACGCACCATGGAACACCTGCGCAATTTCAACGAGGTGGCCTATGTGCGCTTCGCTTCCGTCTACCGCCAGTTCAAGGACAAGAGCGATTTCGTGCGCGAATTGGAGCAATTGACCCGGTGAGTCCGGCCCGCCCCGCGGTGCGAAAAAACTGCTTGACAAGCCCGGCATGGGCTGATATCTTAGGGGAGCTTCCTACAAGATATTGTAGGTCGCAGATTTAACGCCCTGAGATAGTGTGGTCCTGGAGAATCAGCCTGTATTTTCCAGTTCTCACTGCATATCTTTCATTTACAGGGATTTCCCCGACTTTTTGCGTATCTTCCCCAGGTACGGCGGGGATTATTTTTGCCCAAAGCGAGAGTGTCACCAAAGGGAGAGTGTCATGCCATTTGATCGCCCCCAGAGAGCCATTGGTTCTTCTGATGCCCCAGCCAATTCCCATTCCCTTAAGGATTTGCTGGCACAGCTGGAAGGCCGGGGGCTGGAACGCAATGGCCATGACGAATTGCTGGCGCGCTCGGTCGATGCTGAAATCTATTACGGCGACAACGAGTTGGCTATCGATGTTCTGCGCAACAAATACCTGGCTCCGGGAGAAAAAGGCCCCTTGCAGGTGTGGGATCGGGTCGCCCGGGCGATGGCTTCCGTCGAGGCTGACAAGGAGTACTGGTACGGCCGCTTCTTTTCCCTGCTGATAGACTTCAAATTCATTCCCGGCGGCCGCGTAATGCACGGAGCCGGCCGCGAGGAGGCGCGCCGGAAGCCCACTCTTTCCAACTGTTACGTCATCCCGATTGAAGAAGACAGCCTCGAGGGGATCTACCGTTGCCTGAGCGAGTCGGCCATGGTCTACCGGACGGGGGGTGGAGTGGGCACGGATTTGTCGATCCTGCGTCCCAAGGGAGCCCCGGTCAACGCTACCGTGGATTCATCGCCAGGGTGTACCGCATTTATGAACCTTCTGAGTGAGAGCACCAATGCGGTCTCCCAGGCAGGCCGTCGCGGCGCCCTCATGCTGACTCTGCGGGTGGACCACCCCGACATCGAGGATTTCATCACCATCAAAAACGACTCGGGCCGCACCAAGGTCCAGCACGCCAATATCAGCGTGTTGATCACCCACGAATTCATGAAGGCCGTGTTCGACGACGGGGACTTCGATTTGCGCTGGGATGGAAAGGTGTTTCGCACAGTCCGGGCGCGGGAGTTGTGGGACAAGATCATCGCCAATGCCTACTCCAGCGCCGAGCCGGGGATCATTTTCTGGGACACGATGAAGGAGCATCACAATGTCGAATACGCCAATCCGCTCACCAGCACGAATCCCTGCGGAGAGCAGCCATTGGCGTCCTATACCGCCTGCAACCTCGGCAATCTCAACCTCCTCAAATTCGTAGGGGAAGACGGTGCTTTCGACTTCGACGACCTGGGCGAAAGCGCACGGCTCGCAACCCGCTTTCTCGACAATGTGATCGAATACAACATGGACTGCCACGCCCTGCCGGTCATCCGCGAGGCCGTGGCCTCGGACCGCCGGGTCGGTCTTGGAATCACGGGGTTGGCCGACGCCCTGGTGCTCATGGGCCTCAAGTACGACTCCAGCGAGGCGCTCGAGGTCGTTGACCGGATCGTGCAGACTGTCTGTTACAGCGCCTATGAAACTTCAATCGATCTGGCTCAGGAAAAGGGTGCCTTCCCGGTCTTTGACTGGAAGGGGGTATCGAAGAGCAAGTTTATTCAGAGTCTGCCCGCGCAGCTCCAGGAAAAAATCGAAAAGTTCGGAATGCGCAATTCCACCCTGGTTACCATGCCCCCGGTTGGCACGGGTTCCATCGTGGCCCAGACCACTTCGGGGATCGAGCCGATCTTCTGCACCAGCTACAAACGGCGCGTCAAGCAGGCCGACGGTGAAACCTTCCGCGAGTACAAGGTCTATCACCCGTTGATCAAAGAAGTGTTCGGCGACGATGAGAACCTTCCGGAGTACGTGGTGAGCGCGCACCAGATCGATCCCTACTTTCGCGTCAAGATGCAGGGGGTCATCCAGAAGTACACCGACAGCAGCATTTCATCCACTATCAATCTGCCTGAAGACATCCCGATCGAGACGGTGGCCGACATCTACATCACGGCCTACAAAGAGGGCCTGAAGGGGGTGACAGTATACCGGGAAGGTAGCCGGCAGGGTATCCTCCAGACCGAAACCTCGCAGGGTGAAAAGAAGGAGAATGAGGAAGAGGGAGTAAGGCCCCCGCTGCGCCGGCGTCAGCGTCCGACCGTCACGAGCGGGGTTACCGAGCGGATTCGCACAGGTGAGGGCAATATCTACGTTACCATCAACGAGGATGACAAAGGCTTGTGCGAGGTTTTCAGTGCAATCGGCAAGGCGGGAGGCAATGCCGCCGCCCAGTCCGAGGCCATCAGCCGATTGATTTCCCTGGCCTTGCGGTCGGGGTGTGATCCGGAGGAAATCATCAGCGAGCTGAAGGGGATTTCAGGTCCTAATCCGATCTGGGAGAACGGCGACCTCATCCTTTCCACGCCGGACGCCATCGGCAAGGCGCTGGAGCGCTATATGCAGCGGCGCTCCGGCGAACTGCAGATTCCCGGAGATCAGGGGCAGGCTCCCCCTGGACAGCACCTGGGTGGAGAGGGGAAAATCCTGACCACATGTCCGGAATGTGGGGCCACGGTTGCACACGAAGCGGGTTGTCTCACCTGCAGACACTGCGGCTGGTCCAAATGCTAGGATCCCGTCGCGGAGATATGCCGCCATTGATCCGCCGATCCATCCCGGCCCACGGCGTTGCCTTCACTCGCCGTAGGCCACAGGTACGACTCGCTCAGGCGCCTGGTGAGCCGGGCGCCTCCTCGGCCCGATTTTGCCAACCTGTCTCCGCGGCGGGACCCTAGGCTGAGACCGGGTTTCTACGGAAAGTGAGAGGGACGTGGCTGGCAGTTGCCGCGTCCCTCTTTTCCTGGCTCTTTGGGGATGTGCATGGGAGAGACTCGCTCCATTTGCTCTGGAGTTGCGGGCAGGCTAACGAAACCGGCGGTCCCTGAGGCCGGCTTGCCCGCCGGAGGCCCGCGCAGTCCCATTCGGCGCCCCTGGGTTTGCAACGAGCCGGTGAACCTTCCTGTGAATCCCTCAATTGACTTCAAGCACGAGGCCGTCATAGGCCAGTTCCACCTGCGGGGGCAGTCTTCTGTTGGTGCCCCGGTGGTCCAATTCGTGAGCGATGTGAGTCAGAAAGGTCTTTCCGGGTCGCAGGGCTTCAATGACGACCAGGGCCTGCTCCACGTTGAAATGGGTAGGATGTTCTTTGTAGCGCAGGGCATCGAGGACGAGGACGTCGAGGTCCCGGAGCTTGTCCATGGAAGCATCCGGTATGGAGTTGCAATCGGTCAGGTAGGCAAATCTGCCAAGGCGGAATCCAAACACCGGGAGCTTCCCGTGGTAGACGGATATCGGTTCGACCCATTCGCCGAAGAGATTGAAAGGTCCTTCGATCAGGTGCAGGCTGAGCTGGGGCAGGGCGTACCTGTAAGGTGAGTTGAAGGCATAGTCGAAGACGCGGCCAATCCGTTCTACAGTGAAGGAGTCTCCGTAACAGGGAAGCGGATTCTCCATGTCAAAGCAGAATGCGCGGACATCGTCCAGCCCATGCAGATGGTCGGCATGGCCGTGGGTAAAGAGTACGGCATCGAGTTTGTCTATGCGGTAGCGCAGGGCCTGCGTCCTCAGGTCGGGACCTGTGTCCACGAGAACGTTGCGCCCCCTGTATTCAATGAGAATGGAAGAGCGCAAGCGGTTGTTCCTGGGATCGTCGGACAGGCAAACGGGGCATGAGCAGCCTATGCGTGGAACGCCTACGGAAGTCCCTGTGCCCAGAAAGGTTATCTTCATTCCGCAGGCCTCAAGGCTGGAGGGTGAACAAGGCAGGGGACACCGGGTGGTCCGGAGGGAGGGTCAGGATGTCAGGCGCAGTGCCCGTCACGGCGATGGTGTGTTCGAAATGTGCCGCCGGAGTTCCGGAACGAGTGGCGGCAGTCCACCCGTCGGAGGCCGTGACCAGTTGGGGACTGCCCCAGGTGAGAATGGGCTCGATGGCCAGCACGAATCCAGCGCGCAGACGGGGACCCTTTCCGGGAGGCCCGTGGTTGAGGATGCTGGGGTCCTCGTGCAGGGAGAGACCAATGCCATGCCCGCCGAATTCGCGGATCACGCTGAATCCGTTCCCTTCGGCGTGTTCTTGAATGGCATGTGAGATGTCCGATACCCTGTGGCCGGTCCGCGCCTGCTCGATGCCGATGTGGAGGCAGGTCCGGGTCGTTGAAATCAAACTCTGGACGGGGGAGTCGATCGGCTCGATCCCCAGTGTGAAGGCGCCATCGCCGTAGTAGCCTTCGAGCAGGACGCCAACGTCGACGCTGATAATATCGCCCTGGCGCAGGCGGGTTTCGCCGGGAAGTCCATGGACTGCCTCCGCATTGATCGAAGTACAGATGGATGAGGGGAAGCCGCGGTATCCCTTGAAGGCTGCCACGGCCCCGTGGTCCCGTATGGTGCGTGCGGCGATAGCATCCAGCTCGAGAGTCGTAATTCCCGGCTCGAGAGCTGATTCGATGGCCCTCTGGACCTGATAGACGATCTGACAACTGGCGCGAATGCGCTCGATTTCTGCAGGACCTTTTATTTCAATGGCCATGAAATACCCGTTCTCCGATCGGATTGGTTGCCTACGAAAAGGTCGATGGAATGGTTTGTCAAGGCAGATGCAGTTGCAATTGATGAAGCCATGATTTAATTATCTATGGTCAACCCGGAAACAGTGGAGATCCGGGATCGCACAAACTCAGACAGAGAGTTCCGACATGGGAAAATCGCTGGTAGTGGTCGAGTCACCCGCAAAGGCAAAGACGATCAACAAAATCCTGGGAGCGGATTTCGTGGTAAAGTCGTGCATGGGGCACGTGCGCGATCTGCCTCCCAAGGAGTTGGGGGTCGATATTGACAACGGTTTCAAACCGAGATACGTGACCATTCGCGGCAAGGGCAAGATTCTCGCCGAACTGCGCAGGGTTGCCAAGCGCGCGGAGGTGGTCTATCTGGCTACCGATCCCGATCGTGAAGGAGAAGCCATCGCCTGGCACGTAGCCCATGCCATAGCCCGCAAGGACGCCGTTGTCAGGCGCATCCTCTTCAACGAGATAACCCCGAGGGCGGTGCGCGACTCGATCCAGAAATCCGCCGATCTTAACATGGAGAAAGTCAACGCGCAGCAGGCACGGCGGGTCCTGGATCGCCTGGTGGGATATGAAATCAGCCCGCTGCTGTGGAAAGTCATCCACTCGGGCCTGTCTGCCGGCCGGGTGCAGTCCGTTGCCTTGCGGATTATCTGCGAACGGGACAAGGAAATCGAGGCCTTCGAGCCGGTCGAGTACTGGACCATTGACGCCCGGCTCGAGAGAGGGGAAGGCGGGTCCTTGACCGCCCGTCTTTTCAAGTGCAACGGCGAGAAAATCGAAATCGGCACGGAGGAGGAGACTGAGAAAATCCTGGCGTCATTGCGGCGGGAGGGGTACGAGGTCAAGGAGGTAAAAAGGCGGGAACAGAAGCGCCGGCCTGCTCCGCCCTTTACCACCAGCACCCTGCAGCAGGAGTGTGCCAGGCGGCTGCGCTTCTCGGTCAGACGAACGGATTCGGTAGCCCAACAACTCTACGAAGGAGTGGAAGTAGAAGGGGAAACCCGCGGCCTGATTACCTACATGCGCACCGATTCGGTGCGAGTCTCCGGCGAAGCCATAAGCGAAGTGCGAACCCAGATCGGCGAACGCTACGGAGCCGAGTACGTGCCCCAAAGCCCGAACCGCTACAAGACCAGGCGCGGAGCGCAGGACGCGCACGAGGCTATTCGGCCCACCGATTCCAGCCTGGGGCCGGACCAGGCAAAAAATTTGCTCAATCCGGATCAAGCGCGTGTCTACGAGCTGATATGGAAGCGATTCGTAGCTTCGCAGATGAAACCCCAGATCCTCGACCTGATTGGGGTGGATATCCAGGCCGGGGACTACCTTTTCCGGGCCTCCGGCAGTACGACCAAGTTCGCCGGATTTTCACTTCTCTACAGCGAGAGCAAGGAGGAGGAAAATTCGGCCAAGATCCCTACGGATATCGCCCGGGGCGATCAGCTCAAGTTGCAGGAATTGCTGCCCGAGCAGCATTTCACCAAACCTCCTGCGCGCTACACCGAGGCGACCCTTGTAAAGGAACTGGAAGCCCAGGGCATTGGCCGGCCCAGCACCTATGCGCAGATTATCACCACAATTCAGGACCGCGAGTACGTGGAGAAGATCGACCGGAGGTCCTTCACCGCAACCGAGCGCGGGCACACGGTCAACAAGCTCCTGGTAGATACCTTTCCCCACATATTCAACGTGGAATTCACCGCACAAATGGAAAACAAACTCGATCTCATCGAGGAGAGCTCGGAAAACTGGGTCGATACGGTCAGGGAATTTTACGCTTCCTGGCGCGATGTCCTGCGCGATGCCAACAATCGCCGCGGCGAATTGAAGCGGGCTCTGCAGGAGGAGTCGACCATTGTCTGCGGGGAATGTGGCCGCAACATGGTGATCAAATGGGGTTACAACGGACGCTTCCTGGCCTGTCCGGGATATCCGCAGTGCAGAAATACCATGCCTCTGGAGGGTGAGCAGGAGCAGCCTCCCGTTGGAGAGAATTGCGATTTGTGCAGCTCCCCGATGGTGGTGAAGACCGGACGATACGGCCGTTTTCTGGCGTGCAGCAGCTACCCCAAATGCAAAGGCGTGAAACCGCTTTCCCTGGGGATTCCCTGTCCCGGCGACACCTGCGATGGCCAGTTGGTGGAGAAGCAGACTCGCAAAGGCAAGGTTTTTTACGGGTGTAACCGCTATCCCGACTGCAAGTTCGCCACCTGGGAAAAACCGGTGAACCAATCCTGCCCTCAATGCAAGGAGTCCCTTCTGTACGAGAAGGCCGGCCGCAGTGAGCAGGGGTCGATTTATTGCCGCAAGTGCGGGTACTCGCCTCCGGCAAAACAGGTGGCCTGAGCGGGCCTCCCCCCAGGCAAGTCTCCGGCTTCCCGCCTGGAAGCCCGCAACCGGCTTTACGCCGGGCTGGGATCCTCACCAGGGAGTCCCCTTCTTCCTCCCCCCTCATCACCGAACGGACCATAGCCAGGGAGAAGCATGCTTCCTTCACGGCGGGCGGTTTCTGCCCGGAATTTCAGCTCCTCCTCCAGCCTGGAGGAGGGTATCGATCGATTTTTGCAGCACTTGAACGAGGATCGAAATTATACCCGGCACACCCTGGATTCCTATGGGCGGGACCTGCGCCAGTTCGTGCGCTACCTGTATCTCAGGATCGAAGCCGGACGGTTGTCTTTGAATACGGTGAAGCCCGCCTCGATCTCCGAATTTCTGAACGAGCTGGGCTCCCGGGGACTGAAACAGAGCAGCAAGGCAAGGAAATTGGCCGCCATCCGCTCCTTCTTCCGGTATCTATGCCGGGAGGGAGTGCTCGCGGTCAATCCTTCGAGCTCCATCAGCCTGCCGAAGGTCGTCCGCAGCCCACCGCGCAGCATGCCCCTGGAAGAGGTCGAAAAGGCAATCGGCCTGCCGCCAGTGGAAAAATTCGAGGGAGCCCGCAATCGCGCCATCCTCGAGGTCATCTACGGCGGTGGGATCCGCCTGGGCGAGCTGGTGGAGCTGAACCTGTCCGCCTTCGACCTCGGCGCAGGCAGCGTGCGGGTCGCCGGTTCCGGCGGGCGCGAGCGGGTTGTGCCACTGGGCAGTCAGGCGCTCGAAGCCCTGGAGAGCTATCTGGGGAAGCGGACAGATTTTTTGGTTGACCTGGATATTTCCCAGGTGGACGCCGGTGCGCTCTTCCTCAACCGGAGGGGCCACCGCCTGGGCAAGCGCGCGGTGCAGCGCATCGTCAAGCGATACCTCAGCAGGGTGGGCGAAGGCGATAACCTGAGTCCGAATCTATTGCGCCATTCCTATGCCGCCCACCTGCTCGAGGCCGGCGCCGATTTGGGGGCGGTACAGGAAATGCTGGGACAGGTGGCCATTGCCGCGGCACCGGCACACAGTCAGGCCAGCCTGGAGCACCTGCGCCAGGTCTACGAGCGCTCGCATCCCAGGTCCTGAGCGTCCATACCGCAGTGTCCCTGGAGGCTGTTGCGCCTGGGTGGGAGTCGAAGGGGTTTGTGCAAGGTTCAACCGTCTGGGCCGGTCCCGCAGGAAGGGCCGCGGCCATCGAAGTAAGCAAATGGATTGGTAGAAATATTCAACCGCTTTCAAGAGGATTCCACTATGAGCCCAAAGTTCCACGGCACCACCATTCTGGGCATTCGCCACAAGAACAAGGTGGTCATGGCCGGGGACGGCCAGGTGACCTGGGGGGATGTGGTGCTCAAGCACAGGACCACGAAGGTTCACAAACTCTATGACGACTCCGTCCTGGCTGGATTTGCCGGAGGTACGGCCGATGCCCTGACCCTGCTCGACCGCCTGGAGATGCGTTTGGAGGAATTCAGCGGCAACCTCGAGCGCGCTGCCCACGAACTGGCAAAGGACTGGCGCGCGGACCGCTATTTGCGCCGCCTGGAGGCCATGATTGCCACCATGGATGCTCAGCGCTCGCTGATAATCTCGGGAGAAGGGGACCTGTTGTCTCCGGACGATCAGGTGATAAGTATCGGCTCGGGCGCGTCTTTTGCACTGGCTGCGGCGCGGGCATACCTGGATGCTTCAAAGCTGAGCGCGGCGCAGATAGCGCGCCGGTCCATGAAGATTGCAGCCGAGTTGTGCGTCTACACCAATGACGAAATCGAGGTTGTGGAAATTTGAGAAAGGTGATGCGTGAAGGAACTGACTCCTAAGGAAATCGTCTCCGCGCTCGACCGCTACATAGTCGGCCAGGAGAGCGCCAAGCGTTCGGTCGCCATCGCACTGCGCAACCGCTGGCGGCGGCAGCAAGTGGCCAGGCACCTCCGCGGCGAGATTGCGCCCAACAATATCGTGATGATCGGTCCCACCGGGGTGGGAAAGACAGAGATCGCCCGCCGGCTGGCCGCCCTGACTCATGCCCCCTTCATCAAGGTTGAAGCCTCCAAGTTCACCGAGGTTGGCTACGTGGGACGCGACGTGGAATCCATCATCCGCGACTTGGTGGACCTGAGCTTCAACATGGTCAAGGAGGAGTATGGGGCCGCGGTGGCGGGACAGGCCGAGGAGAGGGTGGAGGAAAGATTGCTGGATCTGCTGGGCGGTTCCCTGCCCCAGGACGGCCCTCCTTCCAAGGAGGTGAAGCAGCGGAGAGAGAGACTGCGGAGGCAGTTGCGCTCCGGAAAGCTGGACGGACGCCTGGTTGAGCTGGAGGTTCCGCGCGAGCGTCTTCCAATGATCGAGGTGCTTTCTCCGGTGGGGAGCCTTGAGGAAATGAGCATCAATATTCAGGAGGTTCTTACCGATATGGTGCCGGCGGTGAACAAGGAGCGCCAGCTTACCCTGGTGGAAGCCCACCGGTTTTTACTGCAGGAGGAGACCCAGAAACTCATCGACAAGGACCGCGTGGTGGCCGAGGCCATTGACCGCGTAGAGAATTCGGGGATCGTCTTTCTCGACGAGATCGACAAGATCGCCGGAGAGCACGCCAAGAGCGGTCCGGACATATCGCGTGAGGGGGTGCAGCGCGATCTTCTGCCGATCATCGAAGGGTGCACCGTGGCCACGCGCTACGGCATGGTGCGCACCGACCACGTTCTGTTCATCGCCGCCGGTGCATTTCACATTTCCAAGCCCGCGGATATGATTCCCGAACTCCAGGGCCGCTTTCCGATACGGGTCGAGCTGGACAGCCTGGGGCAGGAGGATTTCGTGCAGATCCTGACGGCCCCCCGGAATGCTCTCATCAAGCAATACGTGGCCCTGCTGTCCACCGAAGGCCTGAAGCTTTCCTTCCTACCGGAGGCAATCGACGAGATCGCCCGCATCGCCTACGTAATCAATATGCGCATGGAAAACATCGGCGCCCGGCGGCTGCATACGGTCATGTCCGCACTGCTCGACCAGGTCCTCTTCGATGCGCCGGCCCTCAAACAGAAGACCATGCGCATTACCAGGAAGTACGTGTCCAGGAAGCTGGAGAAGATTCTCGAGGACGAAGACATGAGCCGCTATATCCTCTGAACCGCAAAAGCCTGCGCCGGTGATCTATTTGATCCACATTTTCTTGGGGCTCCTGATTGGGTGTGCCAAGGTCGGCCCCCCCCAGGGAGGAGAGGCGGATCGACTGCCGCCGCGGATTATCGAGCACCTTCCGGCGGCTGACGCCATCGGGGTGAAGCTCGATGCGCGGGTGGAGATCGTCTTCAGCGAGGGCATGGAGAGGACGCTGACCCAGGAGGCGATCTTCCTTGCGCCCGAGCTCGATGCCAGGTTTCGATGGAGGGGGCGGCGGCTGGTGCTGGAGGCGGGAGAAGGCCTGAGCGCCAACCGCACCTATGTGGTCACGGTGGGGACAGGGGCGCGCGATTTGCGGGGCAATCCCCTGGAGCAGTCCTTCACCTTCGCCTTTGCCACCGGGGACCGGCTCAACCAGGGGCGCATATACGGTCACGTGTTCAAGGACCACCAACCCCTCGGCGGGGTGCACGTGTGGGCCTACGATCTGGAGGGCTTCACCGGATTGGTGGGCGAGGATGCTCCGCAATACCGCACTCAGACCGGGGGGGATGGTGCCTACGAGTTCTCATGGCTCTCCCCTGGCCGCTACCGGATTATGGCCTTCGTGGACGAGAACAGGAACAAACGCTACGGAGAAGGCGAATGGTTGGCGCTGGCCTCCGGGGATTTGCTGCTGGAGGAGGGCGGCGGGGTGCGATGCGGGGATCTGGCGCTCTTCAGGATTCCGGGAACGGCGCCGCGTCTGCAACGGGTCCAGGCCCTGAACCGGGAAAGGGTACTCCTTTACTTCAGTGCGGAGGTGGAGGCGAAAGAGGTGGAGGTAGAGTTCGACGGGCTGGACGTCCAGGGGTTGTACGGAGGACCCGCCGACGGCCGCAAGATCTATATCCTCACCGCGCCGCAGGAGGCGGGCAAGGCCTATTCCTTCGCCGAGCTCAGGGTGGGAGGGCAGCCCCTGGACTGGGAAGAGCCGGTTCGCGGCAGCGGCCGGCCCGATCGAGTCCCACCGGAGTTGTACGATCAGTTTCCCCGGGGTGGAAAAATCGCCGCCGGCGATACCCTCAGGCTGGTCTACAGCGAGGCCATGCGGCAGGTGGCGCCCGAGGACTTCTGGATAGAGAGCGACTCGACCCGGTTTCTGGAGGGAAGCTGGTACTGGGAGGATGGAACCGTGGCGGCCTTCGTGCCCACATCTCCCCTGCAGCCGGGAGTCTACAGCCTGAGGGGCCGCGGCGAGAGGTTTGAGGACCTGAGTGGATTGAGCCCGGGTGACAGCCTGGTGGTATTCGAGTTCGAGGTGATGGGAGAACAGGAGATGGGGTCTCTGGCGGGGAGCGCCCAGGAAGGAGATGCATGGGTGGTAGCGCGGCACCGGGGGCACGACAGGTCATACCGCGCCCGCGCCGACGGGGCCGGAAATTTCCTGATGGAGGGGTTGCTTCCCGGATCCTACACGGTTCATGCCTTCGTCGACCGGAACGGGAACGAGGTTCTGGACCCGGGACGCCTCGATCCCCCGAGAGCGTCCGAGCCCTACTCTCTCTTCCCCCAGACGGTCAACCTGGCCGAGGGTGAAAGTGCTACCGAAATCGATCTGCAATTCAGGTAGAAGGCGGCCGACTCAATGTCTTCAAACTGGTACCTGCGACTGGAGATTCTGGTCCTCCTGCTGGTTCTAATCGGTCTTGGGATTGCAGAGTTTTCCCGCATCACACTGGAGCAGCAGCGCGAGATCGAACTGGTAACGGGCCTGGAACAGCTCAGCCAGCTGGAGGCAGCGTATTTCAGGGAGCATAACCGCTACTTCGACCCAACGGATGCATCCTTCGGGTTGGAATGGAATTGGATTGACGTATACCATTGGGATGTGGAGGTTCGGGATGCGGCCTACAGGATCGACGTGAGGGCGGACCTGGACGGGGACGGCAAGGTGGGTATCTGGCGCATTGACCATGAAGAACCCGGGGTGCGGACGCTGGTGGAGGATTAGGAGGCGGAATCCTGCCGGCGCTGATGCGGGCGGGCTTCGCAGCTGCGGCCGGGAGGAAATGAACCGATGAGATTCAGAGTGGCAACCTGTCGGGCGATTTCCTGCAGGGCGGCTTCCTGTTCCGGATCGGCAGGGCTCCCCCTGAACTCCAGATAGTACAGGTATTCATAGGGGTAGCCGACGCGCTTGTGCGAGTCGATCCTGAGAATGTCGACGTTGCGCCGGGCGAGGCTGCCGAGGACCGCGGGCAGGTTCCGGGCTCCATCCTCCAGGGTGAGGACCAGGGTGGTCTTCAGGGGTTCTTCTTCGAAGTGGCGGGGCTGATGGCTGAGGACCAGAAAGCGGGTGAAATTCTCGTTGTGGGTCTGGATGCTTTCAGCCAGGACCTCCATGTCGTAATCCACGGCGGCCTGAGCCGAGGCGATGGCCGCTTCTGCTTTTCTCCCTCTTTTACGGATGATCTTGACCGCACCGGCCGTATCGTAGACCTCTTCCTGCTTTACACCCGCAAGGCCCGAGAGGTATTCCCGGCACTGGGCCAGGGCTTGTGGATGGGAGAAGACTCGGCGGATATCCCGCATGCGGGCGCCCGGATGCCCCAGGAGACAGTGTACGATGCGCATGCTGATCTCGCCGGCGATGGGCAGTCCTCTACTGCCCAGGAGATTCCAGACCGGATGAATGCTGCCGGCCAGGGAGTTCTCGACCGGTGCCATGCCGAAGTCTGCCTTGCCCGACTGGACGGCGTCGAACAGCGTTTCGAAGGTTTCGCAGGGCAGGATGGAGACCTTGGGGGAGAAGAACTCGTAGGCGGCAAGCTCGCTGTACGAGCCCATCTCGCCCTGGACAGCCACGGTGATGTCGCGATGAAGGAGGGTGGTGCTCAGACGGCTATTTCCATGGATATGGGGGGATGTGGATTGTAGTCGAGGAGCTGAAAGTCGTCGTAGCGAAAGTGGAAGATATCCTGGCCGCGATCATTGATGAGCATTGTGGGCAAGGGTCTGGGTTGGCGTTCGAGTTGCTCACGTAGCGCTTCCACGTGGTTGAGATAGATATGAGTATCTCCGCCGGTCCAGATGAAATGGCCCGGTTCCAGGCCGCAGACCTGGGCCACCATCATGGTGAGGAGGCTGTAGCTGGCGATGTTGAAAGGCACCCCGAGGCCCACGTCACAGCTGCGCTGGTAGAGCTGACAACTCAGCTGGCCGCCGTGGACGGAGAACTGAAAGAGGCAGTGGCAGGGGGTGAGGGTCATGTGATCGAGATCGCCCACATTCCAGGCGCTGACGACCAGGCGGCGGCTGGCGGGGTCGTTCCTGATGAGGTCGACGACGTGCCCGATCTGGTCGATGGAGCGGCCGTCGCCGCATTCCCACGCGCGCCACTGCTTGCCGTAGATCGGTCCCAGGTCGCCGCCGGGATCGGCCCATTCGTCCCAGATGCTGACCCCGTGCTTTTGCAGGTAGGCGACATTGGTATCGCCCTTGAGAAACCACAGCAGTTCTCGAATGATGGACCTGAGGTGGATTTTCTTGGTGGTCAGGCAGGGGAAGCCCGCAGAGAGGTCGAAGCGCATCTGGTAACCGAAGACGGTCAGGGCGCCGACGCAGGTGCGGTCGTCCTTCTCGATGCCGTTGTCAAGGACATAACGGACAAGATCCAGGTATTGCTGCATGGATAGGGGCTCCCCGGGCGGATGGGTCATTTCGTCCGGCTCAAATATAGCAAAAATTGGAAGAGGGCAAAGCGCGGGAAGGTTGACAGAGTACGGCCCACTCCATATGTTTTCGGTCGCCAGCGGTTGAAGATATCTTGACGAGGCGGCGTGGCCAAGTGGTAAGGCAGGGGCCTGCAAAGCCCTTATTCCCCGGTTCGAGTCCGGGCGTCGCCTCCATTTTTCGTCAGAGCCGGCGCCGGGGTGGCGGAATTGGTAGACGCGACGGACTTAAAATCCGTTGGCCGCAATCGGCCGTGCCGGTTCGAGTCCGGCCCTCGGCACCATCCTGATCGTTCTCACGATTCCCTTCTGTTCCCTTTAGCGCTCTTAACTTCTTTTCCATAAATAAGTTGTCGTTCTCCGTTCGGTTTGCGGTTTTCCGACGATTCCGTTATATTCCTTACTATTACGTGGGTTAAATTGTGGGGAAAAATTATGGGAAAGCTGACGGCAGCAAAGGTGAAATCAATCTCAAAACCGGGCCGGTACGGAGACGGCGGGACGCTGTTCCTGTACGTCGCACCGGGCGGGTCCAAGTCCTGGATACAGCGACTAACCATCGGAGGCCGCCGCAGGGACCTCGGGCTGGGCGGCTATCCCTTGGTGAGTCTGGCTGAGGCTCGCGACAAGGCGTTTGATAATCGCCGGCTCGCCCGCTCGGGAGGAGACCCGCTCGTTCTAAAGCGAAGGGCTCTAACTCCGACCTTCAGACAAGCGGCCGTGCGGACCTTCGAGGCGAAAAAGCCGAGCTGGCGCAGCGCCAAAGTGGCGACCAACTGGATGCAGCAACTGGAGCGCCATGCCTTCGGGCGTCTGGGGGATATGGCGGTGGACCAGATCCGGGGCGAGGATGTGCTGGCCGTCTTGACGCCGATCTGGTCCGTCAAGCCGGAAACTGCGCGACGGGTGCGACGGACCATCAAGGCCACGTTGCGCTGGTGCCAGGCTCACGGGTTCGTCGACCACAACCCGGCCGGCGAGGCCATTGACGGCGCCCTGCCAACCATGAGAGCCGTCAATCAGCACCACCGGGCGCTTCCCTACAGGGAAGCCGCCGAGGCGTTGCGTGTGATTGCGGAGTCGAGGGCTTCTCCGGCGGCGAAGCTGTGTCTTCGGTTCCTCGTATTGACCGCGGCAAGGTCCGGGGAGGCACGGGGAGCAACCTGGGGGGAGATCGATCTCGAGGCTCGGGAATGGCGGATCCCCGCCGAGCGGATGAAGAGGCCTGTTGAGCATCGTCAGCCGCTGAGCGATGCGGCGATGGACGTGCTCGATCAGGCCCAGGTCCTTGACGAAGGCAGCGGGCTGATCTTTCCGTCTCCCACGCGACCAGGAAACCCACTGAGCAATATGACCCTGACCAAGGTATTAAGGGATAACGGGCTCGCCGAGCGGGCGACGGTCCACGGATTTCGCTCGACCTTCAGGGATTGGGCCGCCGAGCGCACGGATACCGAGAACGCCGTCATGGAGCTGGCACTTTCCCACTTGGCGGGAAGCCCCGTCGAAAGAGCTTACGCGCGAAGTGATCTGCGTGACCGGCGCCGGGTGTTGATGGATAAGTGGGCGGCTTTTCTGGAGCACAATTATGGATAAAAAGAGGGAATTGGACGAGGACATGCGCGCATTTTTACGCATGGAGAATATTTGGTACCCGACCCTGGCGGATCTGCCCACGCGGTATTTGCGAATCCCACCCAACCAGTGCTACGCCGAGGAGCCACATTGTCTCGTTCGCCATGACCTGCTGGTCTGGTACATGGAATGGGCACTTACCAAGATCTGGGCTTGGGAAGGTTTGGTCAATCTGATATCCAGGCTCTTAGAACGAAGAGAAAGGGTACCCAAAATCTTGGTGGGTTGGTCCCTTTGGGTAACCGTGGGAAAACTACAAAAGCCGAAGACGCGTGGTCGGCCCGAAAATGATGATCGCAACGATCGAATTGTGTATGGCCATCGGCTGCTACGGGCAGATGGACTCACGGGTGAGGAAGCGATCGAGAGAATAGCGGAGGTATTATACCTATCCCCCGATGCGGTCCGGGCGGCTATCCAAAAGGTGAAGAAGGACCGCCTCCCCTCGATGAAGCGGCCCGGATATGGCTACTCCATGGCTTCGGTAGGACCACCCCCAGGGGTGGAAGAACACACTCTTTACTGTATGGGGAGGTCTGGATTTGCAATTTTCTATTGATCAGGATGGAAGGCCCATCACCCACCTGGTTTTGGGAGCCCTGGATTGGACAGGAGGCAAGGATCGGCCAACCTTACTGTAAAATTTATGTCTACTCCCTTGCGGTCCGTTGCCGACTTCCAGGATGCGAACACTCTCTCGTCTATCGAGGTCCCCTTTCAAACAGCCTAATTTACCGACCCAATTTGCCGTACTTCCATAGGGCGAGCTCTGGATGGCTTGTTGCAGGATTCCGAAGACCATGGTTGAATGCGTCAAGACAGAAAGCATGGCAGGATGGCAATGGTCAACGAGAGCGCTATAGCAAGCAAATAGGTTCTTTCTTTTTTAGTAAAAGGAAATAAGGAGAAAATGATTTAACACAACCCCTTTGGATAGTATATTTGTAGTAGTTGAAGGGGTAATGATGAGCCTGACTACCATTTTTCAACAGTTCCCCGACCAGCAAGCCTGCATCGATCACCTTGAAAAAGTCCGTTGGCCCATGCAGGCTTATTGCCCCTTCTGTGGCAGTGAAAGGGTGAGACAGAAGAACGAAAGCAACCGGTTGGGTCGGTGGAACTGCAACGAGTGCACCAACAGTTTCAATGTGCTTACAGGGACCATTTTCCAGGGGACCCATATTGAACTAAAAAAGTGGTTCCTGGCCATAGCCCTTATGGCCGACCCCAATGAAAGTGAAAGCCTGTCCAGCTATGAGCTTGCCCGGGGTCTGGAGTTGAACCAGAAAACCGCATGGAGGATGCAACAGTGCATTCGGTCCGCAATGGTCACAGACGAGGGCGGATTGGTCCAAGGCATTATCGAAATAGGTGGGCGGGAAGGTCTGCTACAAGAATTCCCGCACCATGCGCCGCCGGGCGCTTCGGGCAAGGCTTCCGTGGCCGGTGCCGTCCCGCGCGGCGGGGAAGTCAAGCCAGGGTGACCCACGACACCAAGAGCCGCACCCTACTGGGCTTCATCAAGGAGAAGTCCAAGGTTGCAAAATCCGCCCTGGTCACCGATGAATATTTTGCTTACCGCAATGCCGGGCAGGTCATGCCCCCGGAGCTGACCCGGTTTGGTGGGTACCTTATCACTTGATGAAAAGGAGCCCCCCATGCCTAAATCACGTATTCCCTATCCCCCCGAATTTCGCCAGCAGATGATCGAGCTGGTCCGCTCCGGACGCTCGCCTGGCTCCTTGGCCAAAGAGTTCGAGCCCTCCGCTCAGACGATCCAAACCTGGGTAAAACAGGCCGACCTCGATAGCGGCCGGAGCGGCCGGCGCCACGATGGCTTGACCACCTCCGAACGCGCCGAAATACGGACGCCTGCGTCGCCAGATCAAGCAGTTGCGCACCGAGCGCGACATCCTGGCAAAAGCAGCGGCCTGGTTCGCTCGGGAGACCGATTCGATGCCCACAGAGCCTTCGAATTCGTGAAGGCGTATCAGGCCCTCTATCCGGTGACCACGCTGTGCCGTGTGCTGGGTGTCTCCACCAGCGGCTACTATGCGTGGCGCGTACGGCATCCTTCAGCTCGTCGCCAAGCCGATGCCCGGCTCCAAGCCCACATCGAGGCGATCCATGCCTGGTCGGATGGCACCTATGGCACCCCGCGCATCCTTGCTCAGTTGCGTCAGGAAGGCGTTCACGTGGGCGCCAAGAGGGTGGCGCGCCTGTTGCGCCAAGCGGGCTTGCAAGGGGTGAGTCGTCGTCCCTGGGTTACCACCACCCGCCGGGCCAAAGATCGGCGTCCAGCCCCTGATCTGGTGGACCGGGATTTCAGCGCGGACGGCCCCGATCGTTTGTGGGTGGCCGACATCACCTACGTGGCTACCTGGGCGGGCTTCCACCTACCTGGCCGTCGTCCTGGATGCCTTCAGTCGGCGCATCATCGGCTGGGCTATGGCCGCCCATTTAGGTGCCGAGTTGGTGCTGGATGCCCTCAATATGGCCCTGGCTCAGCGTCGACCGCAGGACGTGATTCATCATTCCGATCAAGGCTGCCAATACACCTCCATCGCCCTTTTCCGTTTTTCGAGGGTTGGTACAACCCCCATCGTAGCCACTCGGCCATAGACTATTTGTCGCCCATCAGCTATGAAATGAGATGGAAGGAACGCCCGGAAATCTCAGGTGCAAAACTGTCCACCAAACCGGGGTAACTCCACTCACCAAGCACTATGGAATTGCCTCGGGTCGTTACGTTCATAGCGGTGCATCCTATCAAAATTACGGCTATAAGTGCGTGGTGCATTATAAAGCCTCCTGCTTTAAAGATTTTTTGCAGTTGACTCGTGGTATACTAAGCGGCATGGGGAATCCAGCAAGTCAAATTTTACTTATTTCGTAGTAAAAAAATAGACGTATTTTTTAACCTTGTTATTACATCTGTTTTCGGCATCTTGGGGGAAGAAACCAACAAAGGAGGAGGTGAAATGGAAGACAAGTTAATGACCAGGAAAGAGGTCGAAGACCGTATCCGACTTCGCCGATCCGCACTTTATCGGCTGCTAAGGCAAGGTGAATTCCCCCTACCCCTGCGGATCGGGCATCGAGCGGTCCGATGGAAGGCCTCCGAAGTCGAACGCTGGCTTAAATCCAGGCCGCGCGCAACCGGCGACCGTCCCGCTGAGTGAGATTCTTTGGAAGCTCCTATCTCGTAGGACGCATCAATAAATCTTTCAGGGGAAATCGAGTTGGTTTATTCTATTTGTCGGGAGAGATTTGAAAGGCGAGATTGACCGAGCAGTACAACGCTTTGATGAACGACTGGATCGCCTTGATGGAAATATAGACCGCCATCTAGAAGGACATCCTAGTTGAGCGAAACTGTGGTTAGGTAATTGATTTGCCTAACCACAGTTTCGCTCAACTACAGATCTCCCCTTAGGAAATCCTACCACGTCTTTGACCTGGGGCTGAAAACGAATGGCCACCAGGGCGGGCATATATAGAGCAGCACGCAGATATTTATTTCCGGCCTTGGTGATGCGTCTCGGTGGATGGATGGAGTTTCCCGACTCCTTGGGCCGCGGATCCAAGCCGGCCTGCGCGACCCATTGGGGTGCTTTCATATCGGCGGGTAACACCGCCAACTCAGCGATCAGGCGCAGCGCACTGGTTTGGGCTATGCCGGGGATGGAGAGCAGATGGTGAAATTTTTCACTCAGCTCGGGCACCGAGAGGACCAGCGCGACCCCTTCTTCTTCCAACAGCCGGATGCGACTTTGCATGTGGCGGATATGGACGTGGATATCGCGCTCGATCAGTGCGGAGGAGCTGGAGCGATATCCTTCGGCATGTAGACGATTGGCTTCGCGGTTGACCTCGACCTTCAGTTGGTTCATGCGCCGTGTGATGGCCTGTAACTGCAGAACCTCGTCGAGGGGCGGTTGCCAGGGTACAAAGTCCATGCGCTGGACAAAATCAAGGATCAGTTGGGCGTCGACGGGGTCGGTCTTGGCGCGCTGCAGACGAGCGCCTGCATAGTTTTTGATCGCCCTGGGATTGACGACCATCACCTCGGTCCGGGGATGGCGGTCCAGGGCCAAGGCCACCTCCAAGCTGTAGACCCCGGTGGCTTCCAGACCCACCCGGGCGGATCGGCCGCGTTTGGTGATCCATTGGATGAGGAATGGAACGGCTTAATCGTGGCCCCAGAGGATAGACGCAGTCCGTATGACCGCTGAGACTATCCGTATCTACAATCAATTGAGCTTGCCCTCATTGAGCGCGACTGCTAGGCCCTTTGTGCGAGGCGCTCTATTGGGGAGTTGGGCGCCCCGGTTCTATTAAAATGCTAAAGTACCCAAAAAGAACTTGACCTGCGCCAGCGCAGATACTACCTTGGGTACAAAGAAGGCTGGAAGCGCGGGCAAAGCGCCTCCAGCCCGAATACTTAACCCTTAGACGGAGGGTTTAGTATGAATTCCTGCCAAGTTACGGATAGTTTGGAGCTTTGTCAAGCACAAACTTTCCTCTCCTTCTTTCTCGCCCAATCCACATTTCTGATTCTCAGCGAGTTGGATAAGCCCCGCCGACCAGGGGGATAATGGTCCTTGGTTGGCAAGACGGGCATTGGGCAACCTGCGTACCACAAAGAAGGAGACCCCATTATGCGTACCCCCCAAGAGCGTTTGAACGTAGTATGGGCGACGGTAGCGGGCATTGGCTTCTATCTCGCCATTCTGTGCATAATATTCGGCTTTTCCATCGGCTGACGGCGGCGATTGGGCCAGAACGGTCGATATTGTTGTAAAGAGTGCCCGTAAATCTCTCTGTGCAGGTGCCCCAATTTCTCCCCGGTTGGGGCACCTGTATATTTTAAGAGGAGGACTTGCTGTGAAATTCATCATATTTTTCGTAGCAAATTGGAGCTTATGGGGTTTGATTGCTTGCGGATAAGACCCCTGGTCTTCACAAAAAGAAAGAAACCTGGAAGATCAGGTGTTGGACTATGGGTTCGTAAAGATGAACTCAACTCACAAAGCGTCGTGATCTCCGGCATCACGCTTCATGAGGACCGCACCTACCGCAGCGCCTATGGGTACTACCAAGAGCTTGAATCTATCGGTGCAGGCGAATGGTTTGTAGCAGATGGAAAATTGGTAAGCAAGGGGAGCCATAGATCCACATGGGTAGGCCTGGACTTCCGTGGCAAAGAACATAAGATACAGCCATTCTCTGGAAATAATTGATAGGGCTGCGGACCGTGTTCATTGGGATGAGACACCTCCAGCGGAAGTTGAAGTGCCCCCATATAGCTAGACACATTTAGTGGAATGGAGTTGACCCGGAATTATAACTAACCCCGGGCATTAAACTGGGCCTCGAATTCAGCCGGCGTCCGATACGCCAGAGCAGAATGGATTCGCTTGTTCATGTAGACCTCTTCCAGAAATTAGCCGATGTGCTGATCGGCTTCCTGGAAGGACCGATACTCGTTGAGATAAACCTCCTCTCCTTTGAGGGTACGAATGAGGCGCTCGGCAAAGGCATTCTCCGTAGGGCGGCCTTTGGCGGCTAGATTGATCCGTACTTGCTGGGGCTGGAGCCGGTTCACGTAGCCGTTGGCCAGATACTGGATACCCTGGTCGGAGTGATAGATCTGCGGCGCCTGATGGTGCGCCAGGGCCTGTTCCAGAGCGACATAGACCAGCTCTTCGGTCAAGCTGCGGCCCAGGTGCCAGCCGCGAATGCCGCAGGTAAACAGATCCAACAAAACGGCCAGATAGCCCCACTCGGAGGGCAGCCGAATGTAGGTGATGTCGCCACACCAAATCTGGTTGGGATGGCTGGGGATGAGCCTTTTGATCAGGTCGGGATAGGGAGCCAGACCCCGGGCTGAATAGGTAGTACGCACATAGCGTTTGACCAGGACTGGAACTTTTCCTCTTGCATGATACGCTGGATGCGCTTCGGGTTGACGGCCATGCCCCGTCGGCGCACTTCCCGGACGGTTGCGCTGGAGATTTTCTGCAAAAAGTGACCGCGTGAAGTACCTTCCAAGAGAATAATCCCATAACCTTTGGTGCCCACGATGGGCAGGAAGGAGTTCACGCTATCATGCGCATAATACAACCCAGCGATCGACTACGCAACGAAATTCAGACTTTCAGTGAGCAGGTGGGTCTGGCTTCTACCCTGATGGTGCTGAAAGGCCAGGAGGCCGAGGCCTCCGACAACAACGGGAGGCACGGGCGGAGTGATAAAAACGCCCATCAAAGTGCAGGACCTGACCGGCGATGGAAGATAGTCTGTATGACGTGGAATCGATGCGTCGCTTGGGGGGAGATCCGGACCACATTCCGGATGAGACCACGATCTGCAAGTTTCGCCACACTTTCTCGAGCGCCATGGGTTGACCTCAGCCTTGTTTCGGCCTACAGAAAAGATTTTGTCCGAGCGCGGGTTGCTGCTCGGCGAGGGGACCCTTAGATGGGCTCAACGAGGAAAGGGAAGAATTGGCATTTCGGGCTGAAGGCGCATGTGGGCAGTGGTCCCCTGGGGGAGGGTGCATAGAAGTTATCTCAAAAAGCGTCGAAGGAGTATGACGACGCAACCAAGCCTGAGGAAACCGAGGAAGTTCTCGACGTGGTATTCGTAACGCACAACCAAGCGGCGGAAGTTTTGAAGCCATGCAAAGAGGCGTTCGACCTTCCATCGCCGTCGATAGCGGCGCAGGGGACGGCCATTCTGTCGTGGCGCGCGACGTGCGGCGTTGCGGATATTCGGCGCGATGAGTTCGATGCCACGCTGATGCCTGAGATGGGCGTCCAGCCGATCGCTGTCATAGGCTTTGTCACCGATCAGCCGCTGGGGCTCTTCGCCGAGGAAGCGGGCATCGAGCGTTCTCTCGACGAGGGTCACTTCGTGGGGCGAAGCGCTTTCCGTGCACAGGGCGACAGGAAGACCAGCGCCGTCTGCAATGGCCATGATCTTGGTGCCCTTGCCCCGACGGGTTTTTCCCACCTGCCGCCCCCTTTTTTGGCGGGCGCGAACGTCCCGTCGATGAAAGACTCGTTGAGGTCAATCCCACCGCGCTCGCGCAGGTCCTCGGCCAACGCGCGCAAGAGCCGCTCCAACGTCCCGTCGCGCGCCCATTGTTGGAAACGGCGATGACAGGTCTGATAGGGCGGATAACGAGCCGGCAGATCGGCCCACGGCGCCCCCGTGCGCAGCACCCACAAGATAGCGTCTATGATCGGTCGAGGCGGCACCTGCGGGCGGCCCCGGACATCCGCACGGCGCGGGGGCTCCTTGATCAAAGGTCCAAGCACGTTCCACTGCTCGTCGGTAAGATCCAACGTGGGCCTCCTTGGTTACGGTCTCCTCCTTTCTATAATTAAGTGTGGCCAAAAAATATAGTCCTATTTTTGAGATAACTTCTAAAGTAGCAGTCAAAGGCGAAATCACTCGGAATCTTTCGCTCCATCACCCAGTCTATCAATTCCTTGAACAGGTCCGTGTGATTCTTGAAGGGCTTAGCCGACTCGCCTTCGACGCCCTCTTACCGCTTGCGAAAATGGCGAAACTCCAAAGGATCATGTTCCCCTGACGAACACACGTAATTGGCGATCACCCCCGCGCTGAACAGCGGGTCAATGACCCTGCAACCAGGCCAAACGATGGTCGTTGGGTTGTCCCACGCCCCACGGCATCTGGGTGATCCAGCGGTTCAGGCAGGATGGATTGATGGTATGGGCAAACTCGGCGTTGATCGCCGAAACGTTCTTGCGCTCGGCGACCATCAGCCCGGTCAGATATTCGGCAAAGTGCCAGCGCTCCGGGGTGTTGGCGAACATCCAGCCGAACTCGTCCACGGCTTCCTCGACGATCGTAGGAAAGGCAACAATACCCGGCATGAACCCTTTCACCGTGTCAGGGGACGCGCAAGGCGGGGAGACCCTGCCTCGCCAATTTACTCGGGCGGCAAATCTGTTACCGAAAACCTGGCAGTGTCGCAGTTTGAATTCTAAAGGAATTAAGAATATGTTTACTGCTGTTGACAAATCGCGGAAAATTTTCGTATATTAGTCATTGAAATTAAGGCCATGCGCAACATATTGAAATTTATTGGCTTGAGTGCACAATGGGTTGTAGAGAAACAAAGTAATACTTGCGGCGTCCAATAAAGTTGTAACCTCCGTCCATTAATATTGCCTGGACATCCTAATCTGAACCACAGATCAACAATCTGCGCGGGATGTCCTTGTCCACATCAAAATAAATCACATCATTGGGTTAGATCAGGCGAAGGGAGAAAGCTCTTATGCCCAAGGGACCCAAAGGAGAACGTAGGCCTGGCGATGTAGTGGGCTGTGCTGTGCATGTTGCAAAGATCGCAACTGGCGAGATTGAAGATGAGGGATATAAGCAACCGAACAAGGTCAAAGGAGGCAAGCGGGGTGCTACGATTGCCCAAGCGAAAAGATCTCCCAAAAGACGCTCAGAGATTGCGAGACAGGCAGCCATGGCTAGATGGGATTCACAGGCATCCACTGATTAGTACCGTCAATAACCTGATAAGATATGGCTTGGCGAATAGAGGTGTCCGACCAGTTCGAGTCACGGTATAAAAAAGTTATTAAAAAGCATAGATTCGAGGCCATACAAGCCTTAGAGAATTTTCGAAAGTTCTTTGATCTTCTAATATTGGGCAAAAATTCCCTGGAAATTACGAAAAAAAAGGGGATTCGCCCTGAGGGCAAGGGAGTTATAGCTTTTGATGGTAGGGGAAGTGGAAGAGTGGCGGCTCCAGTCAGACTTTACGCATTTCTCGAATTGGAAAAAGAAATTTTATGGCAGATCACAATTGGAGATAAGAGTACTCAAAAAAGAAGAGACATCGCAGAGGCTCGCTCCTTTGTCAAAAAGCTAAACCGGAAACGAGAGGAAGAAAACAATGGGTAAATCATTTTCTTCGGTTATGGAGATGATCGAAGAACTTTCGGACGATGAGAGCTTCGTTCAAGAATTTAAGAACACCTGTGCGAAGAAGCACTTCAGTTCCATACTATTCCAGATGCGCAATTTAAAGAATTTGGACGAGGCCAGCCTTGCTGAAAGGCTTGGAGTTAGTCCAAGCCAGATTTCAAAGATTGAGGACGCAACTAGCGATAAGTTGTCACTTTTTACGTTTTTTTCATTTGTTGTTGCTTGTGGGTTTGAGGTTAATATGCACATACATCAACCTAGGAACCTAAGCGAGGAGGTTCGATTTTACTCTTCCGAACTTAAAAAGGTATTGCAAAAATTAGTGGATTTGACTCATAGCGACACAGATATTGAGACGGCAGTTTCAAAGTTTGTTAGTGAAACAGAATTAGATAGGATCATAGAACTGGCAGCCCAGTTGACGGTATCAGAACCAAATGAGAAAAAGGAAAAAACGCTCCAAGTTCGAATGCTGAACAGCGAGTTTGAATACTCTGCCGCTGATTTGATGATTGGAAGATCTAACCCAATATAGAAAATAAAATGAAATAAATGCTTGACAAATAGCGGTTCCTTTCCTATTCCTTTCCTATATTAGGGGCATGAATCAGTTGCCCCTATCCAAGCGCGTGATGATCCTCAATATGCTGGTCGAGGGGATGTCCATGCGCTCCATCAGCCGCACGGCTGACGTATCCATCAACACAGTCACAAAGCTCCTGGTAGACGCTGGTTGGGCATGCGCCGAATACCATGATGAGATGGTGCGCGGCATCCAGGCCAAACGGGTGCAGTGTGATGAGATTTGGTCCTTCTGCTACGCCAAAGACAAAAACGTCGAGACGGCCAAAAATGCCCCTGGTGGGTCGGGCGATGTCTGGACCTGGACGGCCCTGGACTCTGACAGCAAGATGATCCTGTGCTACCTCATTGGAGACAGGTCGCTGGATACGGCCAGGGATTTCATGCTGGACCTGCGCAGCCGTTTATTGGGCAGGGTCCAGCTTACCACGGACGGACTACATAGCTATCTGGAAGCGGTCGAGGAGGCCTTTGGGGATACAGTAGATTTCGCCCAGCTAATTAAGCTTTTCCAGGACCCGCCGAAAGAGGAGAAGCGGTACAGCCCATCTCGATGCACTGGCACCCGAAAGCGGCGGATTCAGGGCCAGCCGGACAAAGCAGCCATCAGTACGTCGCATGTGGAGCGCCACAACCTGAGTATGAGGATGGGCATGCGTCGCTTTACCAGGCTGACCAACGCGTTTAGTAAGAAGCTGGACAATCACCTGCATATGCTGAGCCTGTATTTTCTGCACTACAATTTCTGCCGGATTCACAAAACGCTCAGGGTGACGCCCGCGATGGAGGCTGGACTCAGCTCCTCCCCGCGCAATATGGGATGGATCATCAGCTTGATAGATGCCAAGGCACCCAAACCCAAGCGCCCAAAAACTTACAAGCGCCGAATTTCAAACTGAGACACTACCGAAAACCTGGACTTATCAGCAGGAAATCCTCATTTTGCAAAAGTCCAGTTACTCACGTACATAATTCCATTTTCTAGCGGAGGCCAGAAAGATGGTCCGACACGTCGCCCAAGGCCTCGGCCACCAGGGCTCGAGCCCGACCGGAGGGGTAATGAGACAGTTATTTGTAGCGATTTTTCTCTGCCCGTGCTTCGCACTCACCATCGCGGCCAGCAACTCTACCGGAAAAGGCAAAACCGAGAGCGCCGACGCGGACACCGCCCTCCCTCCCTCGGGTTATGCCTCTCGGGCCGGTGCCCTTCTGGGCACCTACCGGCCACCCCGGTCGGATCACTCGCCGGCGCATAGGGTGCGTGCGGCCAACCGTTTCCTTCGGTCGCTCAATGACGGGCAGAGACGGTCGGCGCACTATCGTCTGACGAGTGCTGAAAGAACCCGGTGGAGCAATGCCCCGGCTCGTGGGGAGATGGGGGGCCTTGCCCTGGGCGATCTGAACGAGGCTCAGCTTCGCGCCTTCTCGGACCTGCTTGCGGCCGTGCTCAGTGAGACCGGCTACCACAAGATACGAGACACGATGCTGGGAGATGATCTCCGCGCCCGTATCGACGGCAAGATCAATGCGGGAGTCGGGATCGAGGCCTGTCGTGTCTCCGTTTTTGGCGAGCCGTCGGTCACATCCCGATGGGCGGTGCAACTCGATGGGCATCATATTGCCTTGAACCTGACGTTGGAGGGCGCCGCCTATTCGATGTCGCCCAGCTTCATCGGCACCTTTCCGCAGGCGTTCTTCGTCGCGGGTGTGGAAAGGCGACCGATGGCCGGAGCGACCGACCTTGCGCATGAGTTAGTCCACAGCCTGACGGCGGCGCAACGGACCTTGGCTGTGATCAGCGAGCAGCGCGGGGCCCTGCGGGTGGGGGCGGGGCAGGATGGGGTCGTCCCGGAGCCGATCGGGATCCGCGGCAACTCGCTGGATGAGGTGCAGAAGGACAAGCTCCTGGCTCTGGCCTCGCAGTGGTTCGAGATCATGCCACGGAGCCATGCCCGAGCGCAGGGTGAGCGGTTTTTTGAGGCGCTTGATGAGACCTGGTTCGCCTGGAGCGGCCCCATTGTGGCTGGAAGCGATATGTCTTATTCCATCCAGGGGCCGTCCATCATCATCGAATATGCGAATGACGCGCGGGGAGGCAGCAGGGGCGGCAATCCCGTGGATCATGTGCACACGATCTATCGCGATCTGGATCGCGAATATGGCGGCGGGCACCCATCCCCGCGATAGGCGGGAAGCGGGCACTCAGGGAGCGAAGGGGCGGGTCTATTTCGGACGGGGAGGAAGCTCCGGTTTTCGTTCCGGCCCCGCCGTTGTCCGACCAAGCTGTGCAGCAGATCGTGGAGTTGAGTGTGCGCCGCATCCTCCGCTTGTGCACGAAACGCGGCCTGCTTGACGACAACTCAAGCCGATCGGCTCGTCGGTGAGGAGCCCGTGCTGGCTGCCCTCACGGCAGCCTCGGTGCGGGGGACAATCGCCACCGGGGCACGCGGCGGCTAGCGCTTGCTACGCGCCTTGAAAGATCCGGCCACCGGTGTGCGAACGGCGCCCATGTGCTTCGCTTCGAAGGGGTTATCCCTGCATGCAGCTACGCGGACCGCAGGCCCGGACCGGCGTGGGCTCGAACGCTTATGCTGCTACGTGGCCCGACCGTCTCTGTCCGCCGGGCGCCTGCGCCTCCTCAATTCGCAACAGCTTTCCATCGCGCTCAAAACGCCGTGCCCGCCCAAACGGTAGCCGAATCGACGGTGGCGGACCGCGCTTTGAGCGCTCCACCCAGCGCCCATCGCCTGGTACGGGTGGCCCTGCTCGCCCGCGTGTTTGCCACCGACCCTCGGCACCATCCTGCCCGTTCTCTCGATTCCCTTCTGTTCCCTTTAGTGCTCTTAACTTCTTTCCCATAAACAAGTTGTCGATCTCCGTTTGGTCTGCGGTTTTCCGACGATTCCGTTATATCCTTTACTATTCCGTCGGTTAAACCGTGAGGATAAATTATGGAAAAGCTGACGGCAGCAAAGGTGAAATCAATCTCAAAACCGGGCCCCTACGGAGACGGCGGGACGCTGTTCATGATCGCCGACAACAAGGTCGCCTTCGATCGGACCACCAAGAAAGGACTGAAATATCCCACGGACGATGAGCGGAACTTCATAAAGGTACCAGCCTTACCGCGCCAAGCCTGGTACCTTATTGGTGACGGGATTGATCCGTGACGCTGCGAATGTTTCAAAGCATCAAAATTTGCTTTCCATTCAACAACAAGCGGACGTCATCAGGATAATTAGGGCGATCGGAAAGACGCGCACAAGTATGCCGAAGAATGGTGGCGGTTCCCGGCCCAAGACGTGTCCATCTTCTTCATGAAGGCATCAGGTGTTACGGCGGTGCTTATTGGGCGTTACGACTCGCTGGACAATCTGCCCCGCGTCCACATGCTGACAAGCACTCTCATAACTTTATTCGAAGACCATCTCAATGGAAAGCCGCTTCCAGATTCGCTGGAGAAGGTGCAGGTGAGGGTCATCCCCTGATCCTAACGGCCGGTCGTCTCTATCGCATCAGCGCTGCGTTGGGTCGTCGCCGGGTCCATCCAGATACTCCGCCATTTGTCCATGAGCCATGGCTATCCACTCTGCCTGCTGGAGCATCAACAGCAACGGCGATTCAACCTGGACGGTCAGAAAGGAATGATATTTACCTTTCTGGTCGGAAGGAGTCATGTAGAGAACTCTTGCATGGGGAGAGGGAGTTTTTGTGGTCAGTGGACACTCCAGGGTTGCAGACCCCTGCAGCGCGGTGAAGGGCCCCCTCTCGGCGGAATCAGTCTAGCTCCTACGCCAGTCCGTGCCGCCTTGCCTGTTAGGTTGCGGATAGCTCTCGGCCTCCGTGCCAGCCACGGTGGCCACTGCCCTCTCTCCTCTGTCGAAAACCTCCTCGACCTGGCAGGTAAAACTCGGCCCGGATCGCCGGAGTGTCGAGGAGGTTTTTGAGGTGCTTGTGGCCCCAAAATCATCTGTCGAATACCTCCGCGACCGTGGCGAAAATTGCCTGCCCGGATTGGCGCGGGTGAAACTGCAATCTCGGCGGAATTTTGCTGAAATCGAAGCGCCGCGACCAGATCCGAGCCTACTTCGAGTCGAAAATCCGGCCTTTTCGGCCCTCCGGTGAAAATACCCCCCAATTCCGTGGTTGATTTTGGTGGGAAGTGGTGGGATACGGTCCAAACCCGCCCTCCGGCCCAACCGGCCAAACCTGCAATTCTCTACCCCAAAAAAAAATTTTCGCCTGGCTGAAAAATTTCCGTATCCCCTTGTGCAAGAGGCTCTTAGGACTCCGCGGCGGCTGCGCCGGCGCGAATCTGGGGATACCCCCCCCCCACGGCCGCCGTCGATGGGCGTGCGTTCATTTCGTGCGGGTCGTGCGGGCTGCCGCCGCCGCTGGTTTGGTCGATCACTTCCTTTAATCGGGGCTATGGGAAGTGATCAGCCATGACCCACGGGGTAACGGGCGTCGGCTGGGATTCAGTGCGCCGTCCATCGGCCCCGAGGAGCTGCCCGATGCTTGCCTAATTGCTCCGTAAACCATTGTTTTTTCTCCCTTTAGTAGTATCGATAACCCCTATTATGAGGAGTTCCAAAGCCAAATCCGCAAGCTCCTGGACAGCGTTTTGGTCCAGGGGGCAAAATCTGTGCGTGTATCAGCGTCGGACGCAAGACCTACTTCCACCCTGTGCGAGACTCCTGGGGTCGCCTTGTAGGTGGGATTTGGTGGAAAAAGGTTGACATTGGTGGAAATCCGGCCCCACGAATAGCGAGCCAGACAGGAGTTCTCTTCGACCTCGGACCCCCCTTCCGCTCTGCGGTGCGCAAGCGGTGCCTCGTTGGGTCATTTGGCGGGCGTCGAGGCGTCCTGAGCGGCCGTCGATCACCCCTCGCCCAGGGATGCCGAAATGGGCGCGAGTAATGTATGGCATGCGACACGGCCGCGAGGTTTAGAGCAGGACAGGAGAGTTCCACGCCGCACCGCCGTCCGAGCAAGGCCCCCGCTTCCCTTTACAAATCGGTCCCTCACAAGTTGCAGAAAGCTACCTGCCCCTGCACTCCTGATGCCTCGTTAGATTAGCGAACGAAACCCTACCGCTTCACCCCCGTTCAACCCCTCCTGCCACGCACCAAACATTGTCCTTGCAAAACGTGGCTAAATGTGGTATTATGTGGCATAACGTTAACCATTCCTTAGGCTGCAGCCCCTGAAACAGGAGAGATAGACCATGCCTCACTCGGCCATTTTCGCCTTGACCGTGGTCCTGCCGCTGCGCCTTGCGGTAGTCGCGGTGGGCTTCTACCGGGAGCGGTGGCTACTCCCCATGACGGTGTTCTACTTCCCCGTCGTGTGGGCCTTAGCCCTGCTCTACAATCGCTTGTTCATAGTAGGAGGGAACGCCACATGACCACAAAGCAGGCCCAAGCGCCTATGACCACCGAGGACGCTTGTCAGGCTATCGACTACTTCGAGGACCTTGCCTTGATCGAGGGTTGGGTCGCAGGGGAAATCACCCTGTATCGTGCTGATGTATTCAACACGACCAAGTATCTCGATTGGGAGCAGGTAGGAGAGATCGTTGACGCCGATCACGTCGATGGAGCCTTGCAGGAGGCTATAGACAAGCCGCTGACGGAGTGCAACGTCATCAGCAGCATCTCCGCTGCAGAGTGGAACAACGGGAGTATCCGGAAGTTTGACCTTGAGCCCATCGCCTTGGATTTCAAGGTCTCGCTGAAGGTGGGCAAATCGCCGGTGCGGATCGTGTTGGATCTGAAGGCCGAGAAAGGTTGGGCCGAGGCCAACACGGCAGACAAGCACTTCCTGAGCGAACGAGCCTATAAGCTGCTCTACGACCACATCAGCATCCACATCTAACCCCGAGGGAGGAGACTTCGGTCTCCTCCCTCAATTCGTGTCGAGGAGGAACCACAGTGCAACCTACACCATCCGAAAAGCTGTTCAGCGAGCTGCCGAAGCAGCTTGAGATCAGCATCGAGCTACACGACATCAACGCCGGAGTCACGGCGGATTGCCGTGAATGCCCCACAGCCCTGGCAGCATTGCGGACCATGAGAATTCTGGAATCCCGCACCGTTACCGTCTCAGTGGGCTCCATCAGCGTCATGTTCGGCTTTGACGGAGTGGAGCCGAGGCACAGGCTGAGAGTGTGCTACGTGCTCCCTGCGGTGCTGAGGAAATGGGTGAGGAATTTCGATCACTGTCAGCAGGTGAAGCCGATCAAGGCACAGCTTCCGAAATCGAACTATCACCTTGTCGCCTTCAGGGATTTGTCGCCGGAGGAACCCGAGCCAGTAGTGTAGCTGAGGGGACGGCGAGACTGTCGGGGCAGTCTCGCCGGGTAAAGCGCAGAGCCGGTACCCCAAGCCCCGCTATTACCCATCACGAGGAGGAGTAATGAGCAATGGCCCTTATCTCCAGGTGCATCGAGAAGTGCGGCGCAAGATACCGCGTTCTCTCGACATCAGCATTGAGCAATCCGACATCAAGCACGGGGTTCAGTGCGACAGCGGCGAGTGCCCAACGGCGCGGGCTACCTTTCGAGTGGCCGAACCGTTAGGCGCATCAAATGTGGTTGTGGGTGGGGAGCGCCTCCATATCTACTTCAACATTCCCACCCCATACAACCGAGAGACCATAGCAACATTCCTGCTCCCGGCTGAGCTGCGGGCCTGGATTCGCAATTTCGACGACTATCACCCTGAACGCGGGGTCCCTGTCTCGGAGGTGAAACCCGTGATGCCGATCAAGGCGCGACTGGTGTTCCGGCCCTTCGAGTTCGACGAGGACTACCCTGAGCACATCGAGACAGACAAGGACTTCCTTGCTCGTGTCGAGGAGGGGGAGGCATGAAGATCACACGGCAGCACTTGGAGCCGCACGGGGACCGCTACCGCTTCGACTTCGGCGCGTGTCATGTCTCCAAGGGCTATGCACAGATCGACACAACGCAGGATGCCAGCTACTTCGGGCAGTGGGCCAACCCTATGGCCTTGAAGGTCGTGAAGTTCCAGGAGGGGGACCTTGAGGTTCAGGAGTGCGAGACCCCGGAGGAGTTCGCGAAAACGCTGGAGAAGCTGCACGAGTGGACTTCGGGGCTGGGCTACTGGCTGGGGATTGATACACTGCTCAATTCTGAGGTGGAGCAGGCATTCCGGCGCTTGGGCCTGGCGCGGCTGTTCCATCCGTAGAAACTGCCGGGGGCGGTGGGTAGCCGTCCCCAGCTTCACATCGAGGAGAAGACATGTTGTTGTGTAGCAGGTGCGAGATACTGAGACCTTGCCAGACCGTGGTGAAGGTCGAGTGCGAGGGCAAGGAGGAGCGGGTTTGCATGGCTTGTTTCCGTCCAGGAGTTGCGGCGATCCGCCGTGTCGCGGCGCGATTCAAAGACATGCACGAGAGGAATCCGGACGCAGAAGTGGACA
The DNA here is from genome assembly GCA_965208105.1 of Candidatus Latescibacterota bacterium. Taxonomy (GTDB): domain Bacteria; phylum Latescibacterota; class UBA2968; order UBA8231; family UBA8231. Next base: position 2,130,928 of record OZ242318.1, on the reverse strand, counting down.
TGAGCACGGGGACCATCAACCGCTACTTCCTGCGCTTCGAGGCGCTGTGCGGAACGGTGGCTTGTCATGCGGGCTACTACTTCCTGTCTACCCTGGAGGAGATCGAGGAGTGCGGCGGGGTGCATGATTGGGCCTTCGAGCTGCCTGATTTCCCTTGCGACAATCCGAAGCGGCCGCGAGTGCTGCGGGATACGCAGACGCACACGGACGCCAGCTATCACCGGGGTTCGTATGCAATGGCGCGGGACTTGGGCCTGGAAACCGACCTTCAGTTGATGGAGTGGGCCAGGCGCAATGCCCATCTGTGGGGCTGCGAGGGTGGGGATATGATGTTCGGTTCGCGTCATGCATTCGGGCGGACGCCGGAGCAGGACATGAACCTTCTGGATTTCTACTCGTGGTGGGCCGCTGTGGCCGACCGGGTGGAGAAGGAGGGCCTGACGGTGGTGGAGATCGCGGAGAGGTCGAGGGAGCAGCACTTAGCGAAGATACTGTGGTAACGGTGAGGGGCCGCAGAGAGTCGTATATGGCTCCTCTGCGGTTAAGCCTTCTGCCGGGGTTCACGTCCCGTCGCACACAATCACACAAGGAGATAGGCTATGGAGCTACGAGAGGCACATCCATTGCGGCGCTACTACCGGGGGGAGCGAGCTCGAGTGCTCCGAGAGTATCGGCGCCACCGACGCCAGGGAGACATGGATCTGGCGGCGCACGCGGGCGAGAAGGCATCGTTCCTGCTCGATCAGTTGTCGAGGGTGGAGCGGTGGATACGCATCCTGCAATCAAACCCAGGGAGCGAGGGCAATTTTTCCGTGGCTACGGAACAGGCGCAGATGGGCCGGGTGATCTGGGTGGGGGAGACCTGCCATCGAATCGTGGGCATCGGTTGGGCCGACCAGTTTGACAGCCAAGGAGCCCCATCGACCTACAAGGTGGCGACGGTGCGGCTGCCGCTGAATCGGAAGCTGAATGTAGTTACACCCCGCCAGGGAAAGGAGGTGGCCGCTTGAGCAATCACATCACCTTCACGATCACAGAGCAGATGATCCGGACCGGGGCTGACTGCGACAATCAGCATTGCCCTGGAGCGCTCTCGATGGAGGCGGCGGGCGTGTGGTGTCCTTCGGTGCATTACTCGATCATCTCGGGGAGTATCGAAGGCGTGTATTACCAGGCCCCTACGCCGGATACGCTGATTCTGTTCATGACGCAGTTCGACGACGCGGTAGGCCGGGATGAGCTACTGGCGAGGCCGAGGGGCAGCATCGAGGTCATCGTGTGGGAGACCTCGCAAGAGGCGTTCCTGAACAAGTTCCAGTGCGTGAAAGGCTGTATGCGCTGGTTCGACGTGTCGCTGGCGGGGATACGGGCTGCCAGGGACGGAGGCAGAGGCGTGGAGTGCTTTCACTGCCAGGAGATCAATCCGGTGCTGCCGTGGAAAGGGGGGAGTCGTGGAGATAGAAGATAAGGTCGAGGTCCTGTGTGTGCGGGCCATCTGGACGCCGGGCGCGAATTACAACCCGCACTGGTGGCCGGTGATGGGTTCGTTTCACACGGACGAGAGCCAGGACTTTCCGCCGATCCACTACCATGTGGACTATCGGTTTCTGACGGAGCCGCAGGCGCTGAAATCGAGGGTGGAGGCCAACGGCAGCAACGGAAAGCCTATTCCGACGGCCTGCTACCATGCGCCCCTGATGGGACGGCTGATCGTCCCCGAGGGCGAGGAGACCAAGATATGAGGACCTGTGCCTGTATCGCAGCGAGCCGGACCACTACCCCAAGCAGAACCGGAAAATCCTGGCTTGGCTGTCGAAGTTCGAGCGGAGGACCTGGATACGAAAGATGAAGCGGACATATCTGAGACCGTGGCCGGGCTGCCCATCGCAGGAATCGAGGCTGGGGGGATGCTCCGGGAGGAATACCAGGACGCTCAGCTGGATCTGCGGACGAAGATATGCCCCCATTGGGCCGTGGACCTATCGGAGATCGAGCCGGACGAGCATGGCGTGATCCGCTGTCCGGGGCATGGGCTGCGCTTCTGCGCCAGGACCGGCAAGGCCGTGTGGTCCTACAACAACTCGAAGAAAGGGTCGAGGACATGATGAGAATGAGGCTGAGCGCTGTGCGGCGCAGGGCGAAGGAGTAGCGCGAGGGGATCGAGAGCCTGGATAACCCTGTGCTCGTTACCCTGCAGACCCACAACCTGAGACCGGATGGCGAATACTACCAGACCCAGGAGGAGCTTCGACGGCTGATGGATAAGCTGGAGACGCTCAGGCTACCTCCGCTTTAGCAGAAACCAAAGCCACTACCCCAGGGCCCTGAGTCTGCGGACCGCAACCGCACTGATGACGCTACGCCGGGTCCTTACCGGCAGAAAGGAAGAGACCTATGCGGACAGCTTTCGCGAGACGGGCCAAGGACGACCAGCAGATGGAGCGGCTGGCGCGGAGCTGGCTGGGCCCTACGCGGAGGCTCATGCGCGCAGAAACCCTCATGCGGCGGCCCTGGCTCGTAAGGACGCTGAGTGCTTCCAGGCTTCGCTGGATGCTCCGAATAGGGTTGTGCGGCGAAGTAAGCGCAGCTAGGGGTTTGTGTTGCAAAAGGATTGCGAGAGGCGCTATGGGCTGGTTGTGCGCGAGGTCCTGCCAGAGTGGCGCGCAAGCGCACCTCAGGGAGGTTAGTCGTATGAGGAAGAGGCCAGATATGGCGCTGAGGCGCAGGCAGGCTGCCTTCTGTCGCAGAGAAGCCCCGTCGAGCCAGAAACAAAAGAGCCCTGGGAGACGACAAAGCCTACCAGGAGGCGCTGGCCGCACTCTGGGATAGACACGCGGAGCACTGGGAGGGGAAGGTGAGGCAGGGCGAGAGGCTGTGCGCCCTGATGGGAACGTCCACACTCAACTAGGAGGTGAAATGAGAAGAGCGGAGCAGACGACCGTAGAAAGCCCGCTGCGGTGCTTCTGGTGGCTGTGCCAGGCCGCAGGGTCGAAGTCAAGGGGCAGGGTATGCCCGAGGTCGAGGTCCTGCGGCCCAACGGAGAGGTCCTGGACCCCAAGCCATCCCAGAAAGTCTGCGAACCATTCGCCCACCGGGTTCAAGTGGGGATACAGCGGATCGGGGCCGTCGCAACTCGCCCTGACGCTCTTGCTTGACTACATTCTCGACCAGGACCTGCCGATGGACGAGGACCTGCGCGACCCCATCGGCAAGGAGGCTGCCGTTTTTGACGAGGAAGGTGAAGTGGGCATCCATCGCTTCGTGTTCCGCTACTACCACGACTTCAAGCGCCAGTACGTGGCCTTGTGGGACGACGAGTGGGAGCTGCCCGCCGCCGAGATCGGGAGTTTCCTGCGGGCAAGGCTTTATCACGAGGGCCTGGTGTCGCAGCACCCCGAGCAGTAGGCTACAGAGCCGGATTGAATACCGCAGGCGCGCCTTCGAGCGGTATGCCTCTAATATGCTGCTTCGGCAGTTGTTCCAGCAACTTTGAGTAGAGACCAGGGCCATTATCTAGGGCCCTGGTCTGCAGGTTGCGCCTGCACTGACGAGCAACGCCGAATCGCTTTCGGAAGATTTTCTACTGGAGGGACCGATGGACCAATCCAAAGAGGAATCCAAAACCAAAAAGTTGTATCTCATGATCGAGACGGAGACCTATAATCGGATTGTCAAGATTGCCAAGGAGGAAGATCGCTCGATGTCGAGAACAGCCATGCGGCTGATCCGCATGGGCCTGGAGCAATACGGGAAACACGGTTCCTAATCCTACCCGTCGCATCATTGCCGGGGGACCGGGGTGTTAAAGTCCTCTGAGATGAATTCGCTGTAAAAAATCTCCCCAGGTAGATCTGATTATGGCCTCTTAGTAGCCTTTGGAACCTTCCCCGTAGCTTGCGGACCCCAAATCAGGAATCTTCAGCTGCAAAAACACGGCCTTAGATACATCCGGGCCGCGTTTTTTGGGAATTATGTGGGAGAGGGAATATGGAAATTTATGTCGATGCAATAATTGATGCTGGGATGAAAGGAGAGGCCATGTGACCACCGCATTTTCCTAAAGATGGAAAATTTCCTGGATTCGAGGGTGACCCTCTGGAATGCCATACAGTCTCCAGGAACTCTGAATTCCTTTGATTGGAATGGCGCGATTTAAATTTTCCTGAAGCCAATCTACGGCAAATGCGGCCATATAGGATTCTACCGTCAATATTTCCTTAACTATACCTAGATGCTGAATGATCAACACCTCCTCATGGATATTTTGACTTTTTAGGGCAAAACGATCTCCCGGCCTTATCCTTTTAGCCATTTTGTAAAAGTCAATGCCTTCATTTTCACTATACCACACCATCCATACTCCATTAGGGACCCATAATTGTGCGTACGGTTCTCGGTCTAAAGTAGCACTTACCAACCAATAATTTGGCATGATTCAACCTCTATGATCCAAGCACTCCAAGCATAGCTTCCGGCCACCGCCACCCTGCCTGACATGTTCCTCCTTCCAATATCGCACCCAATATAATTAACCATCAGTGGGCTGTGTCAATTTATTTTAAGGGCCGGCGATTGCATACCGTGGGTTCGCCGGCGATACGCTCACGCCAGCTGGCGACCAGGCGGCCGTCGATGCCAAGGACCTGCGCGGTGGCCTGATCGAGGACGGCGCGGGCCGGGCATTCGTGCATGTGCGGCCAGGGCAGTAGCGTTTCCGCGCGAGTTTGGGCGAAGGCGTCCATTAGGGGCGCGAGATCGACACGCTTTGGATCCGGGACGAGCAAGGAGCGGAGCGATTCGAGGGCGTACCGTGGATAGTCCAGAGCTTTGGCCCGGCAATGTAGCAGTGTGAGAATGCCAGGCGTGGAATTCCACCATGCGCAGAGGGCTTGCTCAAAGGTGAGATCCGGCGCTATGGGCCGCACCGGAACCCAGGCCGAACCCAGCAGAGGCACTGCCGCGTAACACGCCGCGATACGCACCAGGTTCGTTCGTAGCCGGCTAGCGACCAGCAACCGGCTGGCTTTCCCGGTGAGCCTCCCCCGCGCGTAGTCCTCCTTGCCGGGCTTGGGAGCACCCACAACGTCAGGTTCAGCTTCCATCGACACCTGAATATCCGTCGAGTGATCCCAAAGAATAGGCGCAGTCCATGGCGCGTTTTTGGGCGGATCGCGCTGGAAAGCATCGCGAACTCTCCGCCCTTCCGGCTCGATATGGCATAGCTCCCCGGCCGCCCTGAGCGTTGTTCCGGCCAGGGCTTCAAGGTCGCGGACGGCATGAGCGAGCGTTCCATCATAGAATTGCGCGGCGCTCCAGTCGCCTTCGCGAATGCGCGGCCACGGCCACTGATGTTGGGTGCCCCAATCGTCGAGCGGCTGGTCTCCATTGATTACATCGGCAAGCTGCAGCGCCTCGTGGGCGTCACGGGGCATCCGGGCGAGCGAAATAAACCGCGTGGGCTTGCGTTCGGCTTCTGGGCGCCGAGCGATCATCAGCGATTCGTGGATGCTCGTGTTCTCCGAGAAGTTGATGCACGTCGGGTCATGGCTGGTGACGATGGTCTCGATCTGAAAGCGATGGGCAAGGAATTGCCTCTCCGGAATGCCCGAGGAGCTGGTCAAAGCCGTCGTCGGTACAACCTCCGCCAGTCCAGCGCCTTTTTCCTTTAACAGTACGTCAGCCAGGGGGGAGAAAAATGTCCTCACACTCGTCTGGTCGATAGCCTTGAACGCCAGTTCGTTTTCCCAGGTTTTGACGGATTGGGCGATTTGAATTTCCCGCTTTTGGACAGCTCGGCGAGCGCGTTTGTCGTATTGGCGGTTGCGGATATCGTTCCGGGTGAAGGGCGGATTCATAATGACCAGGTCGAACTCCCCGAGGAGCTTTTCGGTCGGTCCCGCCCCTCCCGCCTCGATGTGCTCCGCGCCCAGAGCACCTGTCGTCGGCAGCGGTGACGTGAGGCTGGCCACGTCTGTTTCGTCTCTGGCCGTCGCTAGCAGCTCCAGGGACCCGGCTTTGGTGGTCCCGTCGTCGGGCAGGGGGCCGTGTTTCATCGTAAACAGGTTCATACGCGAATAATCGACCCGAGGATTTCCCAGGGTCAAATTGCAGGCGGCCAGCTGAATGCCGTGGCGATTGATGTCGAAACCATGCAGCACGTCTTCCACCAGGGCCAGGTGCAGCAGGTCGAGATCCGTCTCCGCAGTGCGCTGGTGGCGGTCGCGCATGGTGTGCATTGCCGCCATCAGCAGCGTCCCCGTGCCGCAGGCCGGGTCGATCACCTTGAGCTTGGCTATCGCGTTGGCGTCCTGCCATTCGGCCGCGCCTTCGTTGAGCGCCAGCCTTGCCAGCAGTAGCGCCGACACATTGTTCGTATAGAAGGAACCGTCGTATTTGGCGGAGGCCAGCAGCCGGTGATAGAGCGGGCCGGCATGGTCGAAGCGCAACGAAGCCAGCTCGTCGGCCAGGACCTTCAAAACGGCCAGAGCCGGGACAAAGACAGGATGGTAGTCAATGCGGAGTATGGCCTCCCAGGCCGCCTGGAGGGCCTTCGGCGCCATGTCCTCTTGATCGAAGATCGGAGGATGCAGGAGGGTTTCTTTAAGGGAAACGATATGGCTGAGATGCTCCACGAGCCGCAGACGGTGGTGGAGCAGGGCCGCGTTGGACAACATCAGCGACGCGATGAGAGCCGCTGCGCGAAGCTCCTTAGACGTTTTGGGGAGGGCCAGGGCCTCGGCGAGGGCGGGAGCCGATCCGGCGCTGAAGAGTATCTCCGCCGCCTTGTGGACGGTGTACTCAATGGCATCGGCCACGTGCTTTTGGGACAATTCGGAGTTCAGCAGCTCGTCGGCCAGGTCGGCAACCGTGCCTTTGCGCCAGGAAAGGGTCTGAGGCAAGCGCGACACGGGCGCGAAGGCAATCTCTGCTTTGGCGAGAGCCTTTTGGGTAGCTCGAGCCGAGATCGAGCCGTCCTGCAGGTGGACCGGATAACAAAGGCCCCAAGCGAGCGCACGTGGCCGGGGAGATAATCGTTTACGCGCCTGCTTCTCGGCCGCCCGGCGCTTGGACGGGGAATCGCCCACTTTGGCTTCTATGAAGATGGGTATAGCGGCGGTCGCGTGCTCGTGAGTCACCGTTATGTCAATCGCTTGTTGTCCGGAACGGCGCTCCGCGGTCGCGGAGATCCCGTCATACTGGTCGAGCAGCAGGGCAAGATGGGTGTTCAGGGTTTCTTCGCGGAGATTGGCCATGGGACGATTTGAAATTGTCTACCTTCCTCCAAGCCGGGTACTCATCCTGAGAAGGAGCGAGAATACATTAACCTGTTCCTCAAACCATCGTCCATACCGGCCTTCCATCCCTAGGACAAATGCAGATCTAATGCGCCACTGATAACCCAGACCGGCTCCCATGGAGAAATCGGTGTCGGAATCGTCCAGACCCACAGAGTTTTCAACCCTCAGGTGACGTAGAGCAACCTGTCCCGACATGTAGGCACCGGACACCGCATTGGTTTTGCGGAAAACTGAAATTCGACCCCCCAAATATAGGGAAGTTAAATTTCCTCTGTCTGACATACGAATAAGATTGAATTCCGGCCCAAGGGACAGCTTCTTATCCGAAAACCACATAACGTAAAGTGAGGGGACTCCAATCAAATCACCTATTAACCCTCCACCTGGCGCTCCAATCATAGTTCCTCCACCTCCAGAGAGATCAAAGAACCCGAATAACGTGCCGATTTCGATCCCATTGTCCCCCTCTACCGTCCTCGCCGCAGGCTTCCTTCCGATTCTGGCGATCTCGTGTTCCTCATATGCGAATACGCTGCCGTCTTGCATCTGGATCTTCAGCGATCTGCCCTGAACCTCCTCGACGATAGTGCCCCGAACGATGCTTCCATTCTTCAGGTAAACTACATCTTCCATCTGGTGGGCGAAAAGCGGCGTGATTGCTACAAATACGACGAAAATAAAACAACGTCTGATCATAAATTCATCCTTCCTTGGGTGGGAGACATTCTTCCTGGTAGTGTCTCAGTTTGAAATTGGCCTATGGGTTTGGCATCAAGCGTCTGAACCATGCTTTTAGGCGACCCCAGCTATTAAAGCTTGTAGTGGTGGCGGAGCACTCGTCCAAGACGGCTTGCAATGCGTCACGCTCCGCTTCGTATACGGTCAACATGTACTTCTGTTTCACCGCTATGATGGTCTGGACGAACCAGCATTGATTTAGAGGCGGAAGCCAGTCAGCCGCGTCTTTATCTCTCTTTTCATAGCGGTTTAATTGTGGACTGGCCAGTGCCAAGTTGAGCAAGTCGCGACTAAATGCCCTCTTCGTCGAATCGGAGGCGGCACATAGGCCCGAATCATGGGCCTCACTGGTGGCTACGATATGCTCTATATTTGACGAATCACGCGATGCGAAAACCCGCCCTGTGTAGCGAGAAATAAGGCCGTCGCGCTCAATGAGGGCAAGCTCAATTGATTGTGGATACGGATAGTCTCTGCGGTCATACCGACTGCATCTATCCTCTGGGGCCACGTTTAGGCCGTTCCATTCCTCTCCTTGGACGCTGTTCCAAGAAACCAGGAATAAGAAAATAGTAAAGGTCTTTGCCACTTTGCTATTGCCTAACCCATAGGCCAATTTCAAACTGAGACACTACCCCACATGAAGAACAAGAAAACCAAGAGTACATAAGGTTCGCTCCGGGACAGTTTCCACACTATAAGGACCGAAGCCGTCAATATCATCATTCGGCAATTCAAACTCATCATCACTTGACCGCTCCTTTCAGCCTTCCCCAACTGGTGGAGGCAACGGATGTGGGGTTCACCCATCGCACAGGCCAAAACCAGAAAACGGTAGAGTACTTCAGGGGAGTGGGAATGCCCCCTCTCCCGACCGCCTCCGGGGGGACAGAAAAATCCAGATGGAATGGCAGGGTCTCTCCTGGAGCAAGTTCCTGGTCGACGGGTTCGTTTACCCAGACCTCGGACCACATCTTCTTCCCATCTGTTCTGAATAAAATCAAAGTTCCGCGGACCCATTGAACGACCGCATTGGTTTTGTTGACCAGCCGCGCAGAGCAGAAAAATCGGTGATTCCCATTCGTGTACCCTGTATATTCGAGCCGCATACTGCCTTCCACGAGCTCCAGGTCTCCCAATACATGGTCTTTGTGTAATTCCTGGCCGGGCAGAGACCCTACCAAAATCCCGATGAACCCTACAATCAGCAACATACTGAAAAGCCGGCTCCAGAGCTGGTTCAGGAACCTATCAGGTCCTCTTTCCCCTTGTTGAGGTAGTATGGCTGCTCTTCCTCGGAAACTCACAAGCCCTTCCTCTTCAAGCAGGGATCGTTAAACTTCCAAAGGTTATCGATTTTACCGTAGCAGGGACAGCTTGCGCGTCTGCACCCCATCGACGGTCACCAGGCGACACAAATAGACGCCGGTAGCAACCGGGCGTCCCTGATCATCCCGGCCGTCCCAGGGCAACCGGTGAGTGCCTGCCTTTCGGATTCCCCTACTTAGCACCGCTATCCTTTGGCCTGCAAGGGAAAACACCTCAAGGCGCGCCGTCCCCGGCACCGGCTGGAACCAGGAAATCACGGTCTGGCTGTTGAATGGATTGGGTGTGTTCTGGTGCAGAGTAGCTGACTCAGGCAGACCGATCAACTCCCGCGCAAGGGCAACAAGCTTCGACCGGGGTCCTTGCTCAAAATGATCGGCAAAGATAAAGAAGTCGGAAATACCCACCTTGCCATTTCCGTCCAGGTCGAAGCGGGGGTCGCTGCTGCCGAACGCCTTGGCAAAGAGGAAGAAGTCGTCATAACTGGTTACTCCGTCGCCATTGAAGTCTCCCATGGGAAAAGCCGTGACGGTGAAGACTTCCGGGTCAAGGCCGTTCACCCTCACCGCCACGGTGAGGGTACCTGTCCCCTCCCCGATGGTCAGGACCGTGGAGGCGCGGCCCATGGCGTCGGTGGTGTCAGTGGATGCCGAAAGGGAGCCCTCCCCCTCGGTAACCGAAAACTCCACGACCACTCCCGGCAGGAGCCGCCCGTTCTGATCAAGCACCTCGACGACAAGAGGATCCTGAACTCGACGGCCCGACCGTGCCTGCTGGCCGTCGTCCGAGAGCTTGGCCACCACCAGCGGGGTAGGTGGGAACAAAACCTCTACGCCCCTGGCTTCCAGAGCTGGAATATAGGCGCTGAGGGCAGATGTGTTCAGAGGATTGCCCCTGAGATCGAGGCGCGTCAGTCGCGTGGCCCACTCGAGACCGAGGAGATCGCGAATCTCCCGGTTCCTCAGGTCGAGTGTGGTCAACCGCTCCATGTCTTCCCTGAAGAGGGGGCCGAAATCGGACTTGCCCAGGACTTCTCGAACCGCCGCCTTGAGGTTGAAGTCGGCCACGTGAACAACGGGGGTGACGTAAGGGGACAGGTCCCACAGGATGATGGTGTAATCCCCCTGTCCCCAATTGCCCAGGGCCGTGGCCAGGATCGTGCCGTCGGGAGAAAATGCCCCCGAAGTGTTGTACAGCTGGTCGCCGCTGGCCGCCTGAAAGGCCGCGACTCTCTCTATTCTCCCGGCCTGCAGATCCGCCTCCCAGAGCTCGATGGCCCCTCCCTGTGTCGCGGAGACGACTTTCCCGCCATCGGAGGTGAAGGAGACATAGCGCAGGAGATTCTGTCTGGCTACCTCGAACTGAGCCTTGAAGGTCCTCTGCTCAACGTCCCAGAAGGCGACCATGTTGTTGAAAGCTCCCGAAACGAGGGTTTTTCCATCCGGCGAGAAGGCCACGGAAGTGACCGCGGCCTCATAGGGGATATATCCGACCTGCGCTCCTGTGGCCACGTCCCACAGCCTGATCGTGCCGTCGAAAGCACCTGAGGCCAGGGTCCCTCCATCCGGCGAGAACGCTACGGTCCTGACACCATACTCATGCCCTTTCAGCTCGGCGACCTCGGCCCATGTGGACACCTCCCACAGCTTGATCGTGTTGGCCGGACTCGTCCATTCATCCGTCAACGCGGAGGCGAGGGTCCTGCCATCGGGGGAAAAGGCCAGGGAATAGATCCGACCTGCCTCGCCTCCATGCCGTAGGGTGACGATCTCCGTCCACGTCGCCGTGTCCCATAGCTTGATGGTGCCTTCCCAGGTCCCCGTGGCGAGAACCGTCCCATCAGGGGAAAAGGCCAGGGACCAGACCATCCCTTCATACCTCGCTAGTGTGGTCAGATGTTCCCCGGTCTCGGCGTTCCACAAGGCAACGGTCTGGTTCTCCAGCCCTGAGGCAAGAATTTTGCCATCGGGAGAATAGGTCACCCCATAGGCTCCGATCCTTTCCCGCCGGTCCAGGGGGATGACGAGCTTGTGGGTCGACTCATGCAGCAGCGACAGGCCTATCCTGCCGATATTTCCGAGCATGTCCACGACCTCGAACTCTATCCTGTGCGTGAGGAGGGCGGAGAGACTCGTAGAGTCCCTGTCCGATGGAATGATCCCGTCATACTCGAAGTCGACGACGGCCTCCGTCGCGCCCCTCAGCAGGCGGCCTGTCTTCAATTCGAAAAAGCCCGCGGAAAAGTGGGATTCCGGCGTGGTAACCAATAGAGATACCTGCTGAAGACCGTCCGGGTCGCTGAACTCGAGCCGGATGGGGACGCTTGTCGCATCTGTCGGGTAGGTACGCGAGGAAACAACTTGCCCCGTGGGCAACTCGGTGTACCATTCTTGGTCCGTGGGACTGGCCGGGTTGAAATAGGGGTGTACGGCCAGGTGGCCTGCGCTGAGCTCGGATAACCTGTTTTGTCCGGGGCCATAGGACATGATGTACTCCCCGTCATTGAAATTGTGCTTCAATCCGAAAGCGTGCCCCAGTTCATGGGCCGCCGAGGCAACGAAATCGGGGAAGAGATCCTGCCTCAACATCGCCCAGCCCCCGGTCCTTGTATACTGCTGTCCCAGTCCTCCTATGGTGTTTCGAGATGGAAGATCTTCCTCGCTGCCAAGGACGATGAAATAGACGTTCGCGTTGAGATCGAATTCCTGATGAATACGTCCAAGGGCGCGCCAAGGGTCGTAATGGCCTCCGGTCCCATATATGAGGTGAACCATGGGCTCGTCCTGTGCATCCTTCTCATAACGGAATGTAGTTTCCTCAAATCCGTGCGCCCGTATCTGATCGGCAAAAATGCGCTGTACCTCCCGGATCGTTGTCTTCATTCGGTCCACCACTTCCTGCCGGAAGCCCTGCGGATCGGACAGGAAGTAGATCATTCGCACGGTGCGTGGTTCTCCTGCATCCTGGAGAGCAGGCTTGGCCGCAGCGTGTTGCAGAAGCCGCTCGAGCCTCTCCGGATCGAGCGGCTGGTGGAAGTGCGGGTTTTCGGCCAAGGAGAACGCAGGCCAACTCAATGACCAGAGCACAAGGGATAGGATGGGTGTAAAATTTCTCATGGCTTCCTCGGCCTCCCCCACGAGCAATACCAGTCACCTGGCGTATTTTCCTCTGAACCCCGGAACGTGAGGGTCAACCGCGGTCAACTCCTGAGATTTTTGCGAAAGTGATGGCAGCACGAAGCCCCTTCCTATGATGCATCACTTGGGCGCCTTCTTGGTGACTTTCACGGTGCGAGCCGTGATGATTCCTCTTAACCGTTGAGTGGGAAGGATATAGGTGATAATGCGCTCATGAGAATGGGGAACTCGTGCAGGAGTTTTCCCCATGCGCCTCCGCGTCTGGCCCGTTAGTCGAATTCGTAGAGGAGGTCGTCGCCGGAAACGCCCGCGATGTGCAGAGCGACTTGGCCCGGACCGGGTCCGTAGAACTGCTGATAGCGCGTCCTGACCGGGGCGAGGTCGAAAACGCGGGATTCGGTCGGATACGCCTCGCAGGTGTCCCCGTTCGCATCATGAGCGAGCACAGCAGGAAGCTGCACCGGATTAGATTCCCTGAACGTTTCCGAGATCACCAGAGTGAAGTCATGCCTCCGGCAGCCGCCACTGAATGAGACTACGATGGTCAGCAGGTGCCCGTCGATGGCGGCCGAGTTCACGACGTAGGGGTCGTCGCCCCAGTCGCGCCCGTCAGCGACCACCACATTGACCTCGGGGGGAGACGGCTCAAGTGCCGATTCGTCTTCGCCGCATCCGTACACGGCGAGAAACCCCATCAGGAGCGCCATCCGCCTGATTTCAACCGGTCTGAAATGGACTTTCATCTCCCCTCCTTCCTTTCGTGTACATTGTGTGCATTGTGCGCCCTGCTGCCATTCCGCCAGGATTTGTCCGGGTCCGCTTCGCGGTCCTTGACGCGGAACCTGAACGAGGTCCGGGTGCGGGGGTGGGCGTATGTTTCGTCTTCAGTTTGTAGCCAGGCGGGGACAACGCGACTTCCACATCGCGTACGATGGTCAGGAGCGTCAAGGCGATTTGAGTCTCCGCGAAACCGCTGCCCAGGCACCGATGCGTGCCGAGGCCGAAGGGTGCGAATGCTCCCGGCTGCTTGTGCTCCGCCCGTTACGGTTTGTTCCGTCATGGCGCTATCTCCATTGGCCAATGGAGATGAAGATTGGTACAGGACATTCTTTTCAAAATAGGGCTTTCACGTTGAGAGCAAAGCGCCAGGTCCGCCATTCGTTCAACTGCAGAGTGTACTGGATGGGCTCTTCGTACTCGGGCCGGGCCCCTGGCTCCCGGAGGGATTCGTGGGACCGGAGCAGCCGAAACGATGCGCTGTCGGAGAATTCTCCTGGAATATCCATAAGGCCGACCTTCAGGCCCAGTTGTACTTTCGGACGCATGTTCCAGTCCATGCCCAAGACGAACTGGTAGGCCCAGTTGTGATCATACAGGTCATTGTAGGTCATTGTCAGGGTGCCGGCGGCAGCCGCCGGCTCGCCCAGGCTCTCGATGGCTTCCTCGTCGTGGCTGCGTTGAAGCAGTCCCCAGTAGTATACGTGCTGGTAGGCCCATCCGGCGCCCATGCCGACATACGGCAGCAAAGGCCCTGGGAGCCCCTCGAAATTGTAGTAGACGTTTAAAAAGCTGCAATGCGCCCAGACCTCGGCGATGCGTTCGACGGAGAAGTAGAGCTCCTGCGAAAGACCCCGCCTCCACGGATGGTCCTCGTCGTCGTACCCCAATACGTCTATGTGGGTCCCGGCCCGGTGGAACGGAGCCATCCTTTCGTAGGCATGGTGTTCGCGGAAATAGTACTCGAGCTCGAGGCGGAAGTGGCTCCATCGATACCCCGCGTGGAGGCCGTGGAACAGGCTGTTCGAGTGAAAACTCTCTGGATGATTGACGTAGATGTCGCTTTTCGGGCGGCAATGGCTGTCGTTGAGCTCCAGGTGGCCTGGGAACCACTGATCGCACTCCAGAGGAAGATCCGTATGAGACCAGAGCATCCTGCCGTCGTAGGGCCTGAACAGGATATTGTCCATGCCGACATACCATCCGGCGACCGCTGGTCGGGAGGCGGCCAGCCCCCCGACCAGCACGAGTACCAACCCCGCGGCTTTCAATTGTCAGGGTCCCCGTCGTTCCCGACGCCCGGATAGGGCCACCCGGTATTCCTCTCCAGAAGAAAATCCGTTTTGGTAAGATGACGCCCGGTTACAGGAGTTTCGGTCGCCACTTTGATCCACTTGGCCACCTTGTCGTCGGGATTGGCCCCGAGATCCTCCCCCCACACAGCTATTTTGGCATGGTCCTTCTTGCTGTTTTTGCTCCAGTTGGGCCAATCACACTCTTCTGAAGCATGGTCATAGATTTGAAGTCCGTAGCCGGAGAAGTTGTACCACTTGTCCTCGTCGTTTACGTCCTCGAAGAGAAATTTCTCCTTGAACGCATCCCAGGCGTCTTCGTTCACACTTGGATAGCAGTATCTCATTCGGGTCTTGGTGTAGATCTCGGGATTTCCCACGTCCTCATGTTCATTGAGAGAGTTTTGTGACCACCGAAGCCCTCCTTCGTTGGTTGCGCCTATTTGCGGTCCCACCCAGACGGATTGGAATGTGAGGCGCAAGCAGGCGGAAACAGCCGTACTCCCGCCTGTACATGTCGAACAATCTGGCGACATGGGCGTTTCTCCTGTCCGAACTGCACAGCTTGACCACGACCCGGGCGCCTCTCCCCCATCTTGCCGGTACTCCATGGTGCAGCGCGGGATTTCGGCCAGGGCACCCGATCCGGTGCCGATGTCCTCCATCAGCATGTCTGTGATGGCGGGCGGTCCCGCCCGTGGCCTCCAGAGCCCGTTGCATCCAGCCGATGGCCAGCTCGCTTCCGCGCTTGGGTATCGGCGGACCCGCCATGTTGTTCGTTACCGATGTCATTCTCGTCCGGATTGCTACCCGCACCCTCCCGTCAGGCGGGCCGGAGTGAGATGGTAGTTCTTCCTACTTAATACCACTTCATTCCTGATGACGGCCGCAGGCAAGGTCCACAGCAAAATGAGTTCGATGATCGTTTTCACGGGTGCCCCTCCAGGTGACGCTCAACACCAAGCCGATGAGACCAGCAATACCTTTCATCTGAATTGGGACGCCTGGCGGTGCGAGTGCGCAAATAGGACACCTGATAGGCCTTCTCGCACCGCCGCGACTATACCCTACCCTTTCATTAACCCCCTGTTTCCTTTCTTCGTTCGAGCTGTTGTATATGGGATTCCAGATGCCGCGTATGGTTGGAGTGCAGGCCATGCAGCTCGGTTCGCAAATCCTGCATATCGGAGCGCAAGTCTTGCAAATACCGGGTAGTATCGTCGTGGCGCTTGTTCAGCCCAGTGCTGATATCGTCGAGTCGTGTATTCAGACCGGCACTGATGTCGTCCATCCGTCTTCCCATCACTTGCCACAGAAAAAGACCGACGGCCAGGACGAGGACGGGGGTTAGATAGGGAATCACGTCCATTGGATTTCCTCCTTGAAAATAGGTAGGGTTGTTAAAGCGTCCCGGTCGCTCCCGCCAGGATTTGCGTTATAGGTGGCGCTGCAAGGATATCGCCCTACCGGGACGCGACATAAGGGGTCTTCGGCAAGCCACAATTCCCGTCAATGGAGACGAGGATTCGAGATTACGTGACGCGCCGCTCGACTAGCCCCATCTGTTGAGATGTGCTGCTTTATGCATTACTTGGGCACCTTCCAGGTGCCTTTCACGGTGCGAGACGTGATGATTCCTCCGGTCAAACCACTTGCCAGCACGTCCACCACAGTCCGCTTGGTTTCATAGCTTGTATAATTCAATTCCTCGATAATTTGATCTGGCCCCAACTGATTTTCCTGACGGCCGTCAACTTTCGTTGGAGTTCGAAGGTGTAGTGGCTCCCCTCCTCGTCGGTCATTTCCAGGGTCAGGGTATGGCCTTCCACGGCAAAGGTCCCGGAGGCGGTCACTCCCTCTGCCGTTTGCTCAAACTCAGCCATGAACTCCGCCACAGCGTCCGCCTCGAAAGCCGGATAATCCTCGTCTGAGATGCCCAGGATGTCGGCCACAGCTCGAGCTATGCCTTTGGCGAACTCGGTCAACAGAGCCAGAGTGTGGTCGTCGAGGACGATCTCGGTTACTTCCAACCAGATATTCTCGCCGGCGGTGCGCCAAGTGCCGGTGCCTTCCAGAGCCAGTTCGACCGGCTCGGAACCCTCGTCGTCCAATGTGACCTTCTGGATGTAGACCAGAACGCCATCTTCCTTGAACTGGATTTCCACCTCATCCACCCCCACGTCTTCCGTGTCAACTACTCCCGTCCAGGTGCCGATAAACCCTGCCTGAGCCCAGGCGGCGCTCAGAGGTAAAAACAAAAGTAACAGAATGGTGCACATATCATCCCCTCCTTTTCTGTCCTTGAGCCAAAAGAAAGCGGCCCTGAAGGCTGTTACCATTCAAGCAGTATTGGATTCCAGAATTCATCGGAATCTCCTCATACATTCCGAATCCGATACATGTCAATTTCTTCGCTATTTGGCTTCAGGTCGATCATCAGGGCATGCTTGCTTGGATCGCACCTTGCCTTCTCGAGCAGATTTTCCTCGTATACATGCCATTTCTGGTCAATATGGCCATGGCCTCGATCAACCAGAGAATTGTAAACGGAATAAGCAAAATACCTCCACCCTCACATCCAAGGTGATTCAGCTTTGGGAGTCCCCTCAAAACCACCCCTGGTTTTCAAATGTTCACTCTTGTTTCTTTGGCCTCTTGAGGGATCGATTTTTCCACACCTGTTCCAGCTTTATTATTGGTCTACACCGAGTGCAATACTTTGCGTTGCCGTGCGAGTAAGTAATATCCCTTTGGCAACGCAGACAGAAGCGAGGCTTGAACACATTGACCATCAGAGATTGCCGTGCTCCGGACCGCGACCCTCAGCGCGACCGACGGTTAGGAGGCCCACCAAATCGGCCCTACCGGAGCACTTCGAATGGGACCCTTGCATGCCTTTTTCCTACCAATCCGCCTTGATTTGGCCCCAGCTTGCCCTCTGAACCGCCGTCCGCGATAGTCGATGCCAGATGGTAGGGCCGTCCTCGTCATGGAAAACGAGCGTATCGCCTGAAAGCTCGTAGGTGATTTCCATGAAGGGCACCAGACTGCTACCCGTCTCCTCGATGAAACTCCGCAGGTCGGCCTCGACCTGGGCCGCCAATTCCTGCAATTCCTCCGGACTGACCTCCTCGCCAGTGAGATCCATCTGCAGACCGGCTACCACCAAAGCAAAAAACATGGCTACATCCGGGGTCAGTTCAATGTGGATGACGAGCAGGCTGTCTGTGGTATTCCATTCGCCGGTGAATACCCGACCATCGAGGACCTCGATAGTGTGAGGGAGCGCACCGCCGGTTTCATCTTGGGCAAACAGCTCGAGCTTGTATGCGCCGTCCGGCCCCAGGCTCATAATACTTGAAAGGATTCCGGCCTCCTCCTCAGTGCGTGTCTCCCATCGTCCCACCAGTTCAGAATCTCGGGCGAGGACTTCCACGGCGAGGGAAAGAAGCATGACCATCAGGATGGGGATTGATTTCATGGTGATTTTCATCCTCCGTATGTTTTTCGGATCAACTCGTTCGACCCAGGCCACAAATCCCCCATTTTGCCCTCCCCGGCGCACATGATATGGACCGAAAGGGGAATGGGGCTCTTCCAGGTCTCCAGCTTCTTCCTCAAGGTCTAATCTCTTGGGCGTAGCCAGAAATTATCGTCAATCTAAGATACATATCTTTAAGTGAAATATTGGTGGAATTAGCTTTATTTTGATGGTGTTTTGGTGGAAAATTTAAATCCGCCTGTTTAGAATTGCCCCTTCCACACGATGGGGTATTCCAGGTGGCCTCCGAATCCCTATCCGAGGGTGGAGCCCCTAAGGGCAGGACCCTCGGCCAAGAGGAGCTAATGGAGGCCGGCCAAGGAGCTCGAACGAGAAAACCTTGCGCTGCCGGTGGGCCTTCTCGATGGAGCGAGGTCGGCCTGTACATCTTTGAAGTGGGGGTATACTGCGGTCCAGATGCCCCACCCGGATGCTGAAGGGAGCCCGGTACGGGGTCGTAGGAGGGCGGTGCGATTCAGGACAGGAAGACGGTCATTGGAGAGGATGCCTGGTTAACCTGGATTCGAAACAGCCAAAGGGGACCTGGGGGAAGATGATCGGCACCGAAGGCGTTTTATGGGTCTCCAATGAACTTGGTGAGCCTTCGGAGCTTGGGCCATTTCGCCCAGATCGAAGCGGCCTCGATCCTCCTTTCCGGCCATCGGGACAGCGGTGGATTTTCCGATCATTCGACCGGATGGGTGAGCGGGTGACGAGGGGTCGCCTGCCCGCAGATTTTTCCTATTCAGCCCCTCCCAACCGATAGCCGACCCGAGCTTCGTTGAAGAGGTAGGCGGGTTTCTGGGCGTCGTCGCCCAGCTTGCGGCGTAGGCTCTTCACCGCGGAGCGCAGCGACCGCAGGTCGGACGGGGCCTTCCCCCTCCAGACCCGCTGCAGCAGCTCCCGGTAGGTCACTACACTGCCGAGATGGACCGATAGCTCCACCAGCAACCGGTACTCGATGTTGGTCAACCGCGCCCGCCGCCCTCCCACCGTCACCCGCCGTCCCACGTAGTCTATGGCCAGATCTCCCAAGAGGCAGGGTTCGGTCGGCTCGGTTCGTGAGGCGCCCCGGCGCAGGGCTGCCCGGATCCGGGCCGTCAGTTCATTCGGAGAGAAGGGCTTGACCACGTAATCCGCCGCCCCGGCGTCGAGGGCCCGGACCATCACCTCTTCCTGGCTATAGGCGGACAGGATGAGGACCGGCAAGGTGGTTATTTCGAACATCTGCCGCATCAGCTCGATGCCGTCGACCTCGGGCAGCATCAGGTCCAAAAGCACCAGGTGGGGACGGTGCTCCTCCAGAAGGAGGGGTACCTCCGCCGGATCGCCGGTGGCCACCGTCTGGTACCCCGCTTTCGACAAGGTATCCCGCGCGCTCAGCAGGGTCTGCGGGTCATCGTCCACCACCAGGATGGGGGTCGGCCTCTTCCCGCCCTGTCGGCGAGGGGAGCCGGATTCGGCTTCCCCCGCAACGACCATGGCGGCTTCCTCGACGATGGGGAGGGTGAAGGTGATGCGCGTCCCCCGGCCCTCCCCTTCGCTTTCGGCCCAGATTCGGCCCCCGTGGGATTCCACGATGCCTTTGCAGATGGCCAAGCCCAGGCCTGCCCCCCACTTCCCCTCCCCGTCTTCCCCGTTGAAGCGGGGGAACCTGCGAAACAGGTGCGGCAACTGCTCGGCCGAAACTCCCCGGCCCCGGTCCGTAACGGATACCGCCACGTGAACCTCCTCCTCCACCGCCGAAACCAGGACGGGTGCCCCCCATTGGGGAGAGTGCCGGAACGCGTTGGACAGCAGGTTGCCCAACACCTGGACGATGCGCCCCCTGTCCGCCATCACCCGGGGAAGATCGACCGCCAGTTCGATCCGAAGGTTTCCTGATTTCACCCCACCCAAAAAGGTGTTGCGGGCCTGGTCCACCAGGCCGGCCACCGAGGTGGGGGTTGGATCGATCTGCAAGGTGCCCGTCTCGATGCGGCCCACGTCCAGCAGGTCCTTGATCAGGCCACTCATATGGTCGGCCTGACGGTTGATGAGGCGAAAGAACTGAATCATCTCGGCCGCGCTCAGGGTAGAGGGGTCGCCCAACACCGTGGCCGTGGAACCCTTGATGGAGGTCAGAGGGGCGCGCAACTCGTGGCTCACCATGGCGAGAAACTCGGCCCGCAGGCGCTCTACCTCCATCAGAGGGGTCATGTCCTGCAGCGTCATCACCGCCGACTCCACCTCGCCGTTCTCCTCCGAGCGGATCGGCGTCGCATTGAGAAGCACTGTGACCGACCGGCCGTCGGGCACCCGCAGGACGATCTCCTCGACCCGCACGGTTTCACAGTCGCTCAGCGTCTGGGCAACGGAGACCTCTCGCCCGTCTCCGCGCCGCAAGGTCAAAATCTGGAGGAGATCTCCGGGCGACTGGTCCGGATTGCGCAGGCCGTCGACGATCCTTCGGACTTCCCGGTTGAACGAAACCGGCCTGCCGGTCCTCACGTCCCAGAGGATCACCCCCACCGGTGAGGTGTTTATCAGCGTCTCCAGATCCATTCGGGTCCGCTGCTCATCCCGGTATCTGCGGGCGTTGGATAGGACCATGGCGGCTTGCGCGGCGAACAGGACCAGGGTCTCCTCATGGGCCTCGGTGAACTCCTCGCCCGCTTCCTTCTTGCCCAGGTAGATGTTCCCCACCCGCTGGCCTTGGTGGAGAATCGGAGCGCCAAGGAAGGAGAACTTCGGGGTCACCGCCACGAGAGGGAAATGGTCGGGAAGGCCCAACGAGGAGAGGTGGACCAGAAGGTCCGCCAGCCGCAGCGGTGTTGAAAGGCCGCCGAGATACTCGAACAGGCGCGGGCCGTCGGGCAGGTCCCACAGTTGGTCCGCCTCCCCGGCCGTCAACCCCGAGGAGAGGAAGTCCTCCGGTTGCCCCGAACCGTCTCCCACCGTAATCACCCCATACCGGGCCCCCGTCAGCGACCGGGCCGAGTCCAGGACCCCTTGCAGTACGGTGTTGAAATCGAGACTCTCGTTGATGCGCAGGCTGACCTCGATAGATTGGGCCAGACGCTCCCGCAACGCCCTGTTTTCTCGTTCCAATTCTTCAGCCGGCCTCATGGCTCTCCTCCTGAGTGAGGATCCTGATCCTTGGGGGTCCCACCGTCAAATAGCGCTTCCGCCGCAGCAGGGATGCCCCGTCGCCTGGACCCGACAACCAAAAATAGATGAATTCTCGCATTTCCACCAAAATACCACCAAACCAAGGCCAATTTCCATAAAAATATCATTCAAGAACATGTAAATTAACCAGAAGGAATATCAAGGGGATTCCAATTTACACTATCGATTCCCTCCAGGTACGTGGATCGCCGAACATTGGAGTTCCCCTGGTCTTTGGTGAAGGGGCGGCGAGGGAGGTTGTATCAACCCTCAATACACTCAGCACAACGGAAAAGGGCAATGCGAGCCTAGGCCTGAGAGCGGAAGGGATAGCGATCAAGAAGGTCACCTTCCAAGGTGGCAAAGAACCATTCGCGCGGGGGATGGGCAAAGCAATGGCCTGCCGAGCCCATCGATTGCCTTCCCCTACCGGCTTTACAGCGCTGGCCAAAGACGATGGAGGTGTATTGAAGGAAACAAGGAAATTTAAAACCCACCGGAATTTCTGGAATGGTTTTTCAAGATTGGCGCGTCGATCAAGTGCCTGTTCTATTTGGCCCTATTGGTCGTCATCTTTCTGATTCTGCATTGGGTCAGACAGCTACGCCATGAACTGTGGCAGATGAAGGTGGATAGGTCGTAGGTATGGAGCCTTTGTGGGACTACATTGCGGTATTGCTGCTGATTGGGGTTGCCGTGCTGATCCTCGGACTAGGGTTTGATTTTTTCAGGAGAAGAAAAGAGAGGCGCGAAGAGCGCCAAGGGGGAGGCAACTAGTGCGCTGTTAAAGAGTCGGCATGGAGGGATGAAAGGGACCGACGTTCCCCTGTTCGATCAAATAGGGGGCAATGCGGGACTTTATCGCTCCTATGGCCATAAGAACCTGAGGGGATGGAGCAGGCAATGGGAATTTCAGGAAATTGAGTGGATGTGAATAACCTGAAGCTCAGTGCCTTACGCTATCCAGGAGAGAAGATCGGGCAGGGACTGTTTTATATATGGACCTTGGCCTAATCCATGAAGTAATGCAACAATACAGGTGGTATGAATGGGAAGGGGAACAAGGCGGGCTTGAAGTTTTGCCCTGGGTGGGCGCTGGATACGACTGGAAGCGGGTTCGAGTGCAAGGGAGCGTGCGCCACGCCATGGTCCCGAAAATCATTCTCTATCAAATCTTCATCTACTGGGACCAATGGAGGTAGGTCCCGCATAAAAGGCCCAAGCAGTTGCGCCCTTCCTGGGTGCCGGAGGAGGCGTCGCAGGCCTTCGTTGATTTGACCGAAGACTCCGGAACACTGGGCCATTACACCCTAAACGGGGATGGGCTGGCTTTCACCTAAGGTAGTGTCTTCTTGAAGCCCAATATGAATAAAATCTATTGAATGGACGTTCTTGGTGAAATCGCTGCTTGGGTCCTGCTCGTTGGGCCACTAGTTGCCATCGCGGCTATCACTATTCTTAGGTATTTGGACGAGCAAAGGGGCCCAGGGAAAAAAGGAAGCATAAGGGACATCGTTGATTATATCGCCGTGTGGATCATATTTCTGCCTGGAATAGCTATGGTAGTAGCAATTTTCGCCTTCGTTATATGGTTACTGGTGGGATAGCCGGCCTGCCATTCAAAGGAAATAACATGGGTCGCGATGCGTCTACTTGGCAAACCTTCCAGCAATCGGGCGTCTATCAATGCGAGTGCAAGGAACACGGAAATCCTAAAGTGAACATGAAGCGGGGGCAATGGTTCCCCGCATGTCCTCCGCAGTTACTTATTCACGGTCACAGGGGCCATATGGTGGATTGGGGGCTAGTCGGGCGGTGCGTCACACAATCTCGTCCCCATCCTGTAGTTGGGACGTGGCGCACCGCAGGCCCCTAACTAAAAAGAAGCCGCCCTACCATTCATCGGGGGGCTCGCCAAGATTGAAAACAAGTGCACTTGCCGGATATCTTTCCGATGTCTCCCACTCCAAGGAAGGAAGAACCATGCGCAATATCATTCTCTTAGTTTGCTTTGCTTTGGGAGTAGTAGCCTGCGAAGGCCCCGAAGGACCTGCGGGGCCAATTGGCCCCCAAGGTCCGCAAGGGGAGACAGGTCCAAGAGGCGCAACCGGACCACCCAGGGATGGAGTTCTGATCGAAATAACTCTGTCTACGTCTGCCTATGATCTGAATGGCAATATCAGCATAGCAGACCCAAGGATAACGCCGGAAAGCTTTCTGGGTCTCTATATCAAGGTAGAGTTGACTTCAGGACAAGCAGCCTATGTCCCAGTGGGCTATCTCTTACTGGCGGACGTAGCGTTTTCAGAAGAGGCAGATGAATGGCTGACTCCGATAATTGCCGTATCCGATGGGGTTATCGTTATAAGCGATCCCAACCTGTACTTGCTGGATCTTGCTTTCCTGTTAGGCTACTCTGAAGAAACCGAGAATGTGGAGATAGCGATTCTGGTTTCTGGCTAATCAATAAAAATGGGGCAATTTGACAAGGAAATAGAGAGGCTTCAGGAAAGACTGCAATGGGATTACAAGAGCAAAACTCCCGAAGACGTAAAGCTGATCACCGAAGCCATTGAACGGCTGAAGAAGCTAGATGGGTGGGAGCCCGGCGGCCTTGCGTCCCGCGTTGAAGTCTTGGAGGAAAGAATTGATAAACAAAATGAGGTTGTTGAGGCGCTTATCGAGGCAGTCAATTCTCTTTTGGACAGCAAAAGACGGATCGGGTTTAATCTCTAGTGCGCTGTTAAGTATTCAGACTTGTAATTTTTCTTTCTTCGTGGTATCACTGGCCAAGGTCTAAAACTCAATGCCGACTCATTAACAGCGCACTAGTTGGCCTACCGCTCTCTTCCGCACGGCTTCAGCCGTAAGTAATTCAGGCAATGCTTGATATCCTTTTTGAATAGGGATGGGACCAGCAATGCGGCGCGAAAAGGACTCGGGGGAGTTTCTTGGGGGTGTCGCAGGCCCCATCCATTCCCACCAGCCAGGCCATTCTCTCCGCGGAGTGTAAATTCTATGGGGATGCACTCCGCGCCTGGCTGGGCCATCCATAATGAAAGAAGGAGTAGGAAAACCGTGGACCCAAGAAACGATGATAGGCCCTTACGAGACCCCGAATTTAGCGTTGCTACTTCACTGGCATTGATGAAGCTAATCCTTTGCCTGGATTGGGAGACAAAGCAGCGTTTGAAGGATCACTTGCTGGGGATAGTGGTGGCAGATCAAGAATACGCTTCGCCTCTCGTGGAGAAAGAAGAAGTTGCTCGGGCTTTGGCTCTCTATATTGATGCTTGCGAGTAATCTTATTCATTCCGCTCCTCTTTTTCGTTGTCAATACCTCAAAGTAGGAAATTCCGAAAACAATAGACTTGGCGTGGAAGAAGGTAGGGCCAGGCTTGAAATATTGCAGATGCTGAAAGATTTAAGCCCCTAACGTATCATTCCGAATCTGCCTGACATAACCTCATGAGAAAACAGGAAAAACGGACATGACGATTCGATGGGCCCTGCTCGCGTTCGTGATTTGCCTTTGGTCCTGCGGAAAAGACGACGAGGATTCGACACCGGTCGCGCCGAAAGATCCGATATTGCGTCCCAGCGGTGAACTGATGCCTTGGGATCTCTCGGCGGTCGTTCCGATCGACTCGGTACGCGCCATGGCCCCAGGGACTCCCCTGTACCTGCGCACCGAGTTCGCCAACGGCCAGCTCGCCGATCTGGAAATGCTCTTTGTCCAGGTGGTCGACGATTTTCTGCCGCCCATGCCCATTATCATGGTGGAATCCTCGGACCCGGTGCTGATCCAACTCGGAGGCATCGCCCGGGGCATGAGTGGTTCCCCAGTCTTTAGCGAAAAGGGCACTCTTGGCGCCATCGCCTATGCATTCAATGCTCAGGACAAGCCGCCTTACTACAGCTTTGCTACCCCTATAGAATGGGTGATCGGCTCCCGGGGAACGGTGCCGGTGGCCAAACCCGCGGCCACGTGGGACGGCGGCAGGGTCACTCCACTGGAAATCCCCCTGGTGAGCACTGGAGCCAACGGTCTGCAACCGGTGAACGGAGGGGGCTCGTTCCCCTTTGGGGAGGCCCTCTCGGCCGGCCTTACTCTCGACCGCCAGGAAAGCTTTGAGGCCGGCCGGCCGCTGGTGGTCGGCCTGCTGCTCGGTGAAACCACCTCCGCGGCACTCGGGACCATATCCTACATCGCCGGCGACCGGGTATATGGGTTCGGACATCCTCTGTCCAGCCTGGGATCCACTGCGCTTCCCATTATCGAAGGCAAGGTGCTCGGAGAGGTCTCCAACATTTACGCTCCCTTCAAGTTTGCGACCTTGAACCCGACGGTGCAGGGCATCCTGACCGAGGACCACCTGCCCGCCGTGAGCGGCGTGCTCGGCGAGGAGCCCGAACTGGTGCCCATTTTGAGCAAATACACCTTCGCCTCCGGAAGCGAGCTCGAACTGACCCACCGGATGCCCACCTTCGGCCTCGACTCGTATTTCACAGCCAGTCTTCTCCTGACTGCCGTATTCAATCCCTTGACCAACCGGATCGAGAACGAACCGAACCATAGCGTCCAGATTACAACGAATATCTCCTTTTCCGGCACCGACTCGGTGCTTGCCCGCACCCGCCTCTACGCGGAACCGGAGGGAAGACTTTTCTCCTTGGTCGGCGCGGCCTCCGGCGATTTGTCGTTCGCGCTATCTGAACTGATGACGAGGAACGACTACGCCGTGGAGGTCAGCGAGGCGGAGGTCCACCTGGAAATGATTCCGGAACCTCGCTTCGCCCAGGTGGTGGAGGTCACCGCAGACACCGTGGCCGGCCTGGGAAGCACGCTGCCCCTTTCGGTCTCGTTGCGCGTGGGCCGGCGTATCGACCGGGAAATCGGGCTGGAACTCGCCCTACCGGATACGATCCCTCCGGGTCGGTACGAGCTCGAGGTGGCTTCCGCCGCCACCCTGGGAAATGAGGACGGAGGGTTTTTCGGCGGCGGTCCGTTTGAATTGGTGAACCTCGGAGATGGAGAAGAAACGCTGGAGGAGGTCTTCTCCCGCCTGAACCAACCCGATGAGAACATCATCTTGAAGGCGCGCCTGAGGTTTTCCGCATCCCCCGATCTTCTGGACGAGGGGGGCGTTACTGACGGTGGTGTCACGGCGCCGCCGGGTTCCCTTGGTGACCCAGGGCCAACGGATTTCCCCGATAACACGGTGGCAGCGATTTCCACGGAGGAGGAAATCGGTCTGTATATCGAAGGGACCCGGAGTCTCCAGATCCAACTGACGGGAACCGAATAGGGATAAGGTCCGTAGAAATGACCGCGAAATGGAGGCCTATCTGACCCCAGCCATTGTGGCGGGGTGGACGCTGTTCATTTGGAAAGACCTAGACGGAAAGATCGATCGAATCAATGAGGGCGTTGATCGGCACCTGGAGGGACAAATCTAATGGAGAAAGGAGAACAACATCATGAGTGATGAAATCCTGGTTATCCCAGTCTTTTTGGTGGTTTTTCTGATTTTTCAGTGGTTCATGTACGTTGTGCTGAGCCGTAGCTTAAATGGTCGAATCGACGGCATCCATCAGCGCCTTGACCACCTGAGCGGTGACTTCAATACCCGCATCGACAACGTGAATTATCGGTTAGACACCCTCATTGGCCGTCCAATTCTGGTACAACCCGGACCTGAGACGGGAATGACTCCCTCTGAAGAAATGAGCTAAAAGGGAGGAGCGAAATCGCAAAATCCCATGGAAATGATCCGAGATCCCCAGTAGAACAGCATTCACCCCTCGCTGGACTAATCCATTGCGCTGAAGGTTGCAAACCGGGGTACGTAATACTATCAAAAACAAGCCGATAATCCTGGTCTGCATCTTCTTTGGATTACCTCTCTGATTTCCTGAGAGGCAGGGTTAATGAACAAGGGACTCACGGTGACTACATGAATCTGCGAAAAGGTGTGTGGGGCGTCGCGGCGCTGTTTGCCGGATACTCCGCGCTGTACTGGTTTCACGTGATAGCGGCGGCCATGCCGTTTGCCGCCCAGTTTTCCTATTTCGTCGGTTCCTGTTCGGTGATCTGCATGGCGCTGGGCCTGTTTCTTTCGGCGCGCCCACGTGCAGTAGAGACATCCTTTGGTGGTCTCGACCGGATGTACAAGCTGCACAAGTATCTTGGCGTCGCCGCCCTGCTGCTTTTCATCGCCCACTTCGCGACCGTCCCCGGCGGGCCGGAGGAAGAAGTGGCCGCGACCGGTGCCGTATCCGGTGAAAACGGGTCTCTGGATGAAGAGGAAGACTTGCCCATCGACCTATTCGGCCTGATCGCGATGATCGGCTTCACCCTCCTGATTCTCCTCACCCTGAACCGCAAAATTCCCTATCATCGCTGGATCACGACTCACCGGTTTATGGGCGTGTTTTTCTTCGTCGTCAGCGTCCACGTCTTCCTGGTGCTCTACGACGGCGAAGAGATCGCGCTATTCTCCGCTCCCGGAGTGGTTCTCGCGGTGCTGCTGCTGGCCGGATTGGCGGCCTATTTATACAAGCAGTTCCTTCATCCGCTGAAAGAGAAACACCACTTCACCCTGGCTGCGGTCCACAGGCTGGACCGTGCGACCGAAGTGGTGCTGCAACCGAAGGATGGGATGTTTTCCTTCGAGCCGGGGCAATTCGTCTTCATCACTATTGACGCGGCTGGTTTCAGGGAAGCGCATCCCTTCACCATCTCGTCCGGGGCGAAGGAAGACAGACTTCGCATCACCATGAAGGTGCTAGGGGACTACACCCGCCGGGTGCGCGACCATCTGGCGGCGGGTGCCGATGTCGCTGTCGAGGGACCCTATGGACGGTTCAATCCGCTGAAGGGTTCCGACAAGCAGATATGGGTCGCAGGGGGCATAGGGATCACGCCCTTTTTGTCCGTACTGCGCACGATGGAACCGGGGCACGGCAAGACTGTCCGGCTTTACTACTGCGTACGTGCGGCCAGGGAGGCGCTTTTCTTCGACGAACTGAAGTCGCTCTCGGCTGAACTGGACAGCGTAACCATCGCGCTGGTCGACTCCGACGCCGGCGCACGGATCGACGCTGACACGATCGAGACCGACCTTGGCGGAGCGCTTGGGGACTGGAGCTATTACCTCTGCGGTCCGCGGCCGATGGTCACCGCCGTCTCCGGCGGGTTGAGAAAACGGGGCGTGCCGGCGCGTCGTGTTCACAAGGAAGAATTTGAATTCCGTTGAGGTGTGCGGCGGCCCGGAGGCGGATATATCTGAGGTCCTCGGGAAGGCGTAGGCGCTTCAAGATCACAAGGGAATAACCAGTGAAAATCTTCGCATTAGTTGCGGCAATCATCACCGTGCTCATAGGTTTTTACGCCTGTGAGCGAACGCCGCCAACCACCGATCCTGCCACCGATAAGAGCGGCGAGATTGCCATCGGAGTCGTTTTGCCTCTAACTGGACACTTGGCTGCTACAGGCCAACTCATGCAACAAGGCTTTAACCTCGCTCTCGCGGAAGTCAACACCGCACAATTCAGGCAGACACCCCTGAAGTTCATCATGGAAGATGATGCCAGCACCCCAGAGGGTGCGATAGATGCTTTCAATCAACTGATCCACCAAAAGGGCGTGTCCGTCATTCTCGGCCCCGCGTCCTCCAGTGCGACACAGGCCGCGTTTCCGATTGCGCAAGACCATCAAGTCGTGGCCATCAGCCCGACATCTGGGGCCAGCGGACTGAGCGCGATTGGCGACTTCGTCTTTCGCATTCCGCTCACGACGGATGTGGTGATTCCCAGAGGAGTCAAGGCAACGCAGGAATCCCTCGGCTATCAACAGGTGGCGACGATGTATGACGAAACCGATCTCTTCTCCACTGATCGCGACCAGACCCTGCGGGAAGTATTCACTGCCAACAATATTGAGGTGCTCACGACGGAATCCTTCCAAAGTGGCGACGCCGACTTCTCGGCCCAATTAACTCGGATCAAGGAGGTGAATCCCGATGTGGTCTTCGTCTCCGCCTTGCCCCCCGAAAAACCAAAAATCCTGACTCAAGGGCGCCAACTGGGCATCTCCATTCCTTTTATTGTCAGTTCATTGACCGACCTCGAGGTGCAAGCGGCAGGTGCCGCCGCTGAAGGCGCAATCACCTTTACAGGGTGGCTCCCAACGGATAAAACCCCCGGAAATCGAGCCTTTATTGAGAATTATAAAGCGACTTTCGGCACCGAGCCGAACGCCTTCGCTGCGTTTTCGTATGCCTCGGTTCATATTTTAGCCGCGGCCATGGAGAAGGCCCCATCAATCGATTCAATTTCAATTCGAGACGCCCTCGCGGCCCTCAGAGACCTCGACACCATCTTGGGCAAGTTCTCTTTTGACCCCAACGGGGATGCAATTTATGAGCCGAAGGTGCTGATTGTAAAAAATGGCACATTACAACCCTTCGAGTAACAGTGCATGATGTAAAGGTTGGAAGATCAGTCCTACTGGACCTTCCTCCGGCGCCGTAGGACTTCCTGCCCAAGAGGCAAGCCTCTTCAGCCCATTTGGAAGATACAAGTAGTTGGCACCATTCGTGGGGGCAGGTCAATAGTCTTGAATAGGATGAATAAGGACATAGAATGTACTATGCACATTCCCTAAAATGTCACCAAAAAAAATGGCAGCCACTAAAGGAGCACCTAGTTAAGGTTCAGGCCGAGGCGGAGGCACTAGGTGCCAAGTTTGGAGCCGGTAAGGCCGTGGGCTTGGCTGGGCTTTTGCACGATCTTGGCAAGTACACAGAAGCATTCCAAAAGCGCCTACACGGCGGCCCTGTGGTTGATCACGCGACTGCCGGAGCAAAATTGGTAAATACTTTGGCAGAAACCAATAAGGATCGGGCAATGGGGCAACTCATTGCTTATGCCATCGCCGGACACCACGCTGGCCTCCCAGATATGCACAGCAATACCGGCACGCTTGATTCGCTTGATGAACGGCTAAAGAAGACACTCGATCCCCTTGCTTTAGACTGGAGGGCAGAAATTGAGCCTGACGTATCCGGTCTCTTCCCAAAAAATTTTACCATAACTCCTGATCGCGGAGCATTTTCGCTTTCCTTCCTGACGCGGATGATCTTCTCGTGTCTTGTTGATGCAGACTTCCGCGACACCGAACGCTTTTACGCTGTCGCAAAAGGTGAGACCATTGACCGTGACTGGCCCGTGGTTCCCGAAATAGTTGATAAGCTATGTGATAGACTCAATAATCACTTCACCGGACTTGCCAGCATAGGTAAGGTCAATCGCCTGCGCCGCGAAATTCTGGAGCATGTTCGGACTCAAGCAGAATACCCTCCGGGCTTGTTCTCGCTCAATGTCCCGACCGGCGGCGGCAAGACGCTGACTTCCCTCGCCTTTGCTCTTGATCATGCCAAAGCACACGGGCTTGATCGCATCGTTTATGCGATTCCCTTTACTTCAGTGATTGATCAGACTGCGGAGATTTTCCGCGATGTGCTGGGGGAGGGTGTCGCCCTCGAACACCATTCGGCGATTGACGAAACCAAATTCACACAGCGGGAGGGTGCCGAAAAATTGCGGCTCGCCATGGAGGACTGGGCCGCTCCCATCGTCGCGACCACCAATGTCCAACTCTTTGAAAGCCTGTTCTCCCATCGGCCATCGCGATGCCGTAAGCTGCACAATCTAGCTCGTGCGGTCATCGTCCTCGACGAAGCGCAGACCATCCCGCTGCACTTGCTGCGGCCATCGGTTGCCGTCCTCGAGGAACTGGCTCGCAACTATGGCTCATCCATCGTACTCTGCACCGCGACCCAACCGGCACTCAAGGCACCTGAATTCAAAGGGGGCTTCGTCCAAGTCCACGAACTCGCACCTGACCCGCCGCTCTTGCACCAGAAGCTCGCTCGCGTCACTATCTCCAACGAGGGCATACTCACCGACGAGAGCCTATGCGATACCCTCGCGCAAACGGCGCAAGGCATGGTTATTGTCAACAGTCGGAAACACGCCTTGGACCTCTTTCGGCAAGCGTGTGAAGCAGACATTGATGGCGTAGTGCATCTGAGTACGCGGCAATACGCAGCGCATCGCCGCCGCATTCTTGCGGATGTGCGTCAGCGGTTAAAGGCAGGAAGGCCGTGCCGGTTGATTGCTACCTCGCTGGTTGAGGCGGGTGTTGATCTGGACTTTCCGAGGGTTTGGCGGGCCGAAGCAGGGCTTGACTCGATTGCTCAAGCCGCCGGGCGGTGCAATAGGGAGGGACGACGAGATATTGCAGACAGTATCGTTACCGTGTTCCGGCCAGCGGAACATTCCAGTCCGGCTGAGTTGAGCCAACTCGCCGGAGATATGGAGCGCATCACGGGTCGCCACGATGACCTGCTGTCACCGGAGGCTATGGAAGACTACTTCCAAGAGGTGTACTGGCGCAAAGGAGAAGGGCTTGGCGATGAGTTCTTGAAAAAGTTCAAGATGAGTAAGCACGGCACTTCTTTCTCCTTCCGAGAGGTTGGCGAGACGTTTCGTCTGATCCAGAGCGGACTTGAGCCGGTGATCGTTGCCCGAGAAGAGGAAGCGTGTAAGGCCGTTCGTGATCTCGCTGATTCTAAACGGCTGGGCAGGGTGGCACGGCGGCACGGCGGCTCCAGCCTTATATTGTGCAAGTTTTTCCTCGCTTCCGGGAACAACTTGTAAAAAATATTCACGTAAATTTTGCGGAACGAGAACGCCTCGGCGATCAATTTGCCGTTCTTCTAACTAAGAGCCTTTATCGAGAAGATGTTGGCCTTCTTTGGGAAGATGCGGATGCGATCGGCAGTGAAGCGATGCTGATATAATGATGAGGGCCTCCCTGCGGGAGGCATCGAAATACCATATTACCGTATTAAAGGAGTTAGTCCATGTTTGGAGTACGTCTGCGGGTGGGAGGCAGATACGCCTGTTTCACTCGGCCGGAAATGAAGGTCGAGCGAGTGTCTTACGACGTAATGACACCTTCGGCGGCACGCGGCATCTTGGAGGCCATTCACTGGAAGCCGGCTATCGTCTGGCGCATTGACCGTATTCACGTCCTCAAACCAATTCAGTTCCAGTCAATTCGGCGCAACGAAGTCGGTAAGAAAATTCCCACGGGGACCGTCCGCACAGCAAAAAACAAGGGATCCATTGAAACCCTGTACACCAAGATTGAGGATGATCGCCAGCAACGCTCCGCCACCGTTCTAGTCGAGGTAGATTACGCTATTGAAGCGCACTTTGACCTAACGGACGAAGCGAGTGAAAGCGATAACGTGGGCAAGCATCTCGACATCTTCAATCGCCGAGCTAGGAACGGGCAGTGCTTTCACCAGCCCTGTCTCGGAACGAGAGAATTTGTCGCAGACTACACACTCATTGAGAACGACGACCTGCCGCCGGCAATTGATGAAAGCCGCGACTTGGGCTGGATGCTCTTGGATGTTGACCACGCAAACGAGCGACAGCCGCTCTTCTTTTGGGCCGAGATGAAACAGGGCGTTGTCGAAATTCCCTCTCCCAGTTCGCCGGAGGTATTGCGATGAGCATTCTAGTTTCTCTTGAGCGAGCCTATCACCGGCTCGAGAAAGAGGACAAAGTACCGCCCATCGGCTATTCCGACCAGGGGATCGACTATTGCGTCGTCCTGAAAGCCGATGGCCAGCCCGACGGTCAGCCTATGGACCTACGAGACCACTCAGGGAAGAAACCTGTAGCCCCGCGATACTCAGTTCCGCGACCAGAAAAGCGGGCGGGTAAAACGCTGTTGCCGAGCTTCCTCTGGGACAAGGCGTCGTATGCGCTTGGTGCTATGGAAGACTTGGAAGGCGAGGACCCAGACACCAGAGAGCGACGTGCCGAGCGGGTGAAAAACCAGTACGAGGCTTTTCAGAACAGGCACCTTGCCCTACAAAACGATAGCGACGCAGGACTTGTGGCTTGTTATCGTTTCCTGCAATGGTGGAAGCCAGAGTACTTCGACGCCCTCGGCTGGCCAGATGAAATGAAGGGGGCCAATGTGGTGTTCCGGTTGAAGGGAGAGCACAACTTCATACATGACCGCGAGGCCGCACGTCAACTCTGGTCCTCGCAGATGAATCAGGATCACGAGTCGGGCCAAGCCGTCTGCTTGGTGACCGGAGATCTATCCCCTATCGCCCGTTTGCATCCCTCGATCAAGGGGGTGCGTGGCGCACAGTCTGCCGGCGCGTCCATCGTCTCTTTCAATCTAGATGCCTTTGAGTCGTATGGGCATAAACAGGGCGATAATGCGCCTGTAAGTGAGGATGCTGCCGCCGCCTATACAACTGTGCTCAACCACTTTCTCCGTACCAACGAAAACAAAGTCCAACTCGGCGACGCCTCGACTGTATTCTGGGCTGTTGCCTCGGATGCAGAAGCCGAGGCGCAATGCGAGGCCATTTTTTCCTTCGCCGTCAATGACGCTAATGACGCAGACGACGAAATAAGCGAGCAGGCCATCAAGACTATCCTCGAAAAAATAAAAAGAGGCCGCCCCATGGAGGAAATCCGTCCAGATTTGCCCCAAGGTGTGCGCTTTTATGTGTTGGGATTGGCCCCCAATGCAGCTCGTATTTCGATTCGCTTCTGGCTGGAGGACGACTTTGCGACGATTGCAGAGCATATCCTCTGGCACTATCGGGATATGCGTATTGACCCGCCGCCACGCCAAGAGCAGCCGAGCGTTCGGCGCTGCCTACGTGAGGTCGCCACGACGAAGGTGAAAAACCCATACGAACATATCCCTCCCCAACTCGCTGGGGAGATGCTGCGCGCCATCCTGACGGGTCGTTCCTATCCGCAGACCTTGTTATCTACGATTCTCATGCGCCTGCGGTCAGACAAAGCCATAACGGACCTGCGCGTAGCCTTACTCAAAGCCGTGGTTTGCCGCGATCGGCGCACGGCTGGAAACTCAACAAAGGAGGATGATCTCGTGTCTCTTGATCCTACAAACGTCGATCCTGGCTACTTGCTTGGTCGGCTATTTTCTTGCTTTGAGCACGCGCAAAGGCAAGCTCTCGGTGGCAATGTCAACGCCACGATACGCGATAAGTACTATGGGGCGGCTTCGGCCACGCCGCGTTCTGTATTTCCTATCTTGCAACGCAACGCCATGAACCACTTGGCCAAACTTCGGAAGGACCCAAAAAGTCGAGGGGCGGAGATTCGCCTTGACCGGGACATCACCCAAATTTACGAATGCTCCACACCCGAGAAGCTGTTTGTGCCAACGCTTACGATGGAGCGTCAAGCACTCTTCGCCATTGGCTACTACCACCAGAAAAACGCTTTCTTCACCAAAAAAGAAGAAAAGGAGAACGAAGAATGATTGCACTTAACCACCGCTATGATTTCGTCTATCTGTTCGACGTCAACAACGGCAATCCCAACGGCGATCCGGATGCGGGAAACCTCCCGCGCCTCGACCCGGAAACCAACCACGGTTTGGTTACGGATGTTTGCCTCAAGCGCAAAATACGCAATTTCGTTGAGCTGGCAAAAGGCGACGAGTCCGGCTATGCGATCTACGTCCAAGAAGGTGCTGTGCTCAACGAGCAACACCGAAAGGCGTATCAAGTTGTGCGTCCTAATGACAAGAATGTCGAGAGCAGCAAGAAACTAAGCCCAAAAAACGACGCGGAAATGGACTCCCTGCGTAGGTTCATGTGCAACAATTTCTTTGATGTGCGCGTCTTCGGTGCGGTAATGGGCATGGGTATCAACTGTGGCCAAGTACGCGGCCCAGTACAGCTGACCTTTGCGCGGTCCATTGATCCGATCGTACCACTCGAAGTGTCCATTACGCGCATGGCAGCGACTAACGAGAAGGAAAAGGAGGAGCGCGGAAAGACCAACGACGCAAACGAGGGCGACGAGCGAATCGAGCACCGCACCATGGGCCGCAAACACATTGTGCCCTACGGGCTATATAGGGCGCACGGTTTTGTATCCGCCAAGCTCGCCGAGCGCACCGGCTTTTCACCGGATGATCTCGATGTTCTCTGGGATTCCCTGACGCAAATGTTTGAGCACGACCATTCGGCTGCTCGCGGCGAAATGGTTGCCCGTCGGCTCATTGCCTTTAAGCACGCTAGTGCCTTGGGCAACGCGCCCGCGCATAGGCTTTTTGAGAGGGTAAGTGTGAAGCGTACAGAAACGAATGGCAGCGAAAGCATCCTGCCGCCTGCTCGCAGTTTTGCCGATTATCGCGTGAAACTCGACTTAGACGATATACCAGCAAATGTCGAGGCCATCGAGGTGATCTCATAACTGCCTTCGTGCGGGACATTGAATGAAACAAACAGAGTGGATATGACGATGAGTGAAACACAGTCCGGGCGAGCTCCTCCTGTGCAGGTGCGTGGATCAGAGCATAGAATGGAGTCAATACCCGTGTCGGCTCTGCAACATGCGGTGTACTGTATGAGACAATGCGCTCTGATCCAATTAGAACGGCTTTGGGAGGAAAATCGGTTTACCGCCGAAGGTCGGGTGCTACATCAAGTCATTGACGAGGCAGGGCACCGGCGCAAGGCGAGTGTGCGTCAGGTGATGTCACTCCCGATCTACAGCATCCGGCTCAATCTTACAGGCGTCGCCGATATGGTTGAATTCCGCGAAAGCCGGACAGGCACGACCCCGTTCCCGGTCGAGTTCAAACGCGGCAAGGCCAAAGTGCATCGAGCCGACGAGGTGCAACTCTGCGCTCAGGCACTGTGCCTTGAAGAATTGACCGGTACAGAGGTGCCGATGGGGGCCTTTTACTACAGCCAAACCAAGCGGCGGAAAGAAGTGTCTTTTGACGCCGCACTCCGCGCCCTGACCGAGACGACCGTCGAGCAGGTTGCCGCACTCTTTGCACAAGGCTGCACTCCCCCAGCCGAATATGAAGCGGCCAAGTGCCGTGGCTGTTCTCTGCTCGACCAGTGTCGCCCGAAGGCAATGGAGCGTTCGGTTCTCGCTTGGCGAACGCGTACTCTAGCATCGCATCTTGTCGAGCCTGGAGAATAACCATGAGGCGATTGCTCAATACGCTATACGTTACTACGCCTGAAGCACGTCTGACCAAGGACGGCGAGAATCTGGTCGCGGAAGTAGAGGGCGAGGAACGTGTGAGGGTGCCATTCCACATGCTTGGGTCCGTGGTGGTGTTCGGCAGCATCTATATATCTCCACCTCTGATCCAAGCATGTGCTGCCGGTGGCATCGTTTTAGTACTCCTAAGTCGATTCGGCCGATTCCAAGCCCGAGTCGAGGGACCAGTTTCTGGCAATGTACTGCTGCGTCGTGCACAGTATGGAGCCAGCGACACACCGGAAGAAATCGTCCGCAGCATTCTCGTCGGCAAGATCGCTAATCAGAGAAGCGTCCTGCAAAGAGCACAGCGTGACTATGGCGACGAACTTGAGTCTTCTAGCTGCGAAGCTATGTCCGTCGCGACGAATCGTCTGCGGCAGATTGTGCAACGCATCAGCGACGGCCAAGACAGTATTGACAGGCTACGAGGTTTTGAAGGCGAGGCCGCACGGCTCTATTTTTCGGTCTTTGGTCTCCTGATCCGCGTACCCGAACCAGAGATGGCATTTGCTGGCCGCAACCGTCGGCCACCACGTGACCCTGTGAATGCCCTGCTCTCATTTCTCTATACCCTTCTCGTCCACGACTGCAACTCTGCCGCCGAGAGCGTAGGCTTGGATCCGGCCGTGGGTTTCTTTCATAGAGATCGTCCCGGCCGTCCGAGTCTGGCGTTAGACCTTATGGAAGAGCTACGGCCAGTCTTGGCTGACCGGCTCGCGCTATCGCTAGTCAATCGTCGGCAAGTACGCGCTAAAGACTTCCAAATCCGAGAAGGCGGCAGCGTTTCAATGAGCGATGCCGCTCGCAAGACCGTTCTCAGTGCTTGGCAGGAGCGAAAGCGTGTAGGGCGCCGTCATCCTTTTCTTGGGGAGCAGGCACCACTCGGCTTGGTTCCATATCTCCAAGCGCAATTGCTGGCTCGGCATCTTCGAGGTGACTTAGACGCCCACCCGCCGTGGTTATGGAAATAAGGCTACTCAACATACCCTCTTAAACGACAGCCGTATCCGCGAGGAAGAAAAAACAAACAACCATGATGGTTCTCGTTACGTACGATGTCTCGACGACATCCGATGGCGGCGCACGTCGTTTACGACGTGTCGCTAAGACCTGTCGCGATTTTGGACAAAGAGTGCAGTTTTCAGTGTTCGAGATTGAGGTGGAGCCGGCGCAATGGGCCGCCTTGAAGGTCCAACTTGAGGCGATCATCAATCCGGAAACCGACAGTCTCAGGTATTATTTTCTCGGTGCTAATGGGAAGCGACGTGTAGAGCACATCGGTGCCAAGCCGGCCACCGACTTGAACGGAACATTGATTGTGTGAGAAGGCTGGTGCGAACCACAAGCGGTCAGGTAAACACGGGGAGGTCCGCGCACTATATAACTTATTGGAACTTAAAGGGATTCGAGTCACGATAGTGCCGGTAGCTAGCGAAACTAAAACACCAGTTGGTGGTTCGCGCAGTGGCGCAATTTTTGTGTTGGTACGCAAGGAATTAACTTGCAACAGTCGCCCCCCGTGCGGGGGCGTGGATTGAAACGTCAATCAGTCCATCAACCGTCAGCTTCGTCAAGTCGCCCCCCGTGCGGGGGCGTGGATTGAAACGACCACTACCAGGCGGGAGGAGAGAGATGAACGAGCAAGAAGACACGAGGGAGAAGCTGATCGGGCGGGGCTGGAAGGCCCTGCAGCAGTGGAAGGAGGCCCGACCGAAGATGTGCCGGGAGCTGGAGAAGGACGGCCAGCTGGTGCCGATGGTGGTGAGGGCGCAGGAGAGGGCGGCCAAAGTGTATTACCGCGCGAGGGCGAACGGAGCGAATCACGAGACGGCGGACGAACTGGCGAATCAGGAGATATTTCTCCCGAGCGAGGAGGAACATCCGAACCTCGGGGACCCGCACCCAACCCTCTGAAGGGCGAGAGCCCTGCCGAAAACCACCGGCTGCCGACCCCGAGGAGAAGCAGAAACTCTCCCTCTACGTCGGCTGGGGCGGCATCCCGCAGGCCTTTGTCGAGGTCGCCCCCTGTGCGGTGACTTGAATGGTGCTGGGAACTCCTGTGCCGGGTAAAGGTCGCCGGTAGGGAGGCCACGGTGAAAGCCTTCGGCGTAGCCGTGGCGATACCGCAGAGGCATAGTTGGGTACCTCCCCTGTCGAACGGTAGGACAGTTAACGTGGGAACCTTCCCTGCGGCCCCACCTCCACCCGCTTCGCGAGCGGACCGGCGGGAAGGCTCGTCGCAAGTCGATACCGAGGGGAGGTGGCGGAGGGGTCGTAGTAGTTCGAGGCCGGGGAAGCCGGTCACATGGCGAAGGACCCAACAGCGTATTCCCAGCAACGACAAATACCATGGAGGTCGCTGATGAACATGGGCGCACCGTGGCCCGACCTCGAAGTGCCCGTGTCCCGGGTACGAGGGATGCAATTGGAGCTGCACCAGTGGACGGGAGATTAGGTGCCACATATAGGAGTGGATATGGGGAGAGCCGAATGCGCCGAGAGTCACATGTCCGGTTGTGTGTCCAGCGAAGGCTGGCATGTTCACCAGGAGGACAGTCCTGCCGGGGTAGGAGTCAGCGGCCCCGTAGCTTGGATAGCAGGGTGGCGGGAAACCAACATCCTGAAGCCTATCGACAGAGTCTCCCTGGGGAGACTGCGAGTCATCGGGCCGTAACGAAAGTGAACGCAGAGATGGCCCCGAAAATGCGAAGCCCCGAAGGCCGAGCCGACAACCGTACGGCGAAGGCAGCATGGGCAGCCGAAGGCTGAATGAGACGGCTGCTTTACTTCGGCGGGGTGGCAGCGACGGCATGATGGCAAGGACATGCCGAGCAACTGGAGAAGCCCTCCTCGTCCCGGCGCGAAACCGCCGGAGCAGGGTAGGTCCTATAACCGGAGACACCGGGAAGGGGACCGACGAGAGGGTGGCGGATGGGTGCGTAGTAGCGTGGAAGTGGGGTCATCAAGCACCTTTGGGGCCATCGCAAGGTACGCTATCGGGGCCTGGCCAAAGGCACTACAGTCCGTCTGTCCAGTACGAAAAAAAGGGGACTTTGCCTCTAAATTCGAGACTAGTGTTGCGTCCTGGAAATTCCTTGCATTATTTCGCGGCGCCGAATTTTTGAAATACTAGAGAGAATGGACGCTTTCAGCGCCCTCCAATTATTGAAGTTATTTGCAGGACACAACACTGATATGTATTGACGGTTGTCAACCCTCTCCGGGGTGGTCGTTTCGGGTGTTATCTTTGCATAGTTTGTTCGGCAACAGAAGGGACGCTGTAGCGACGGTTGATCCGACTGATATTCGCGGGTTGGCTACCGCCTGTCCTGGGTGCGTCGCGGAGCGGCCTCAATCTAGGGTCGAGGGTCAGCCTGAAAAGGCGCCTCATAGTGTCTTCGAGGATTCTCCTGACCGGTCCCTTCTGTCCCGTTTCGATTTACATGAGCAAAGGTCCTATGCCGGCTTCTGAGACGATGAGCTTATCAGGCGGCGATCCGAGGTCTCCTGGCCACGAGGCGGCCGGGGCGTTTCTGCTCCCAGGCGATGGCCCAGATGAAACCCAAAAGCTCCCGCGCGATCGCGCAGCACACCTTGTTCTTCGGCATCCCTCGCCCACTCAGCCGTCGATAGCGTCCACACAGGCGTTTCTGTGCCTTCCAGGCGATGGCCTGTATGGCGGGTGCGGTCTGTTCGGCGCGTCGTTGCAAGGCGGCCGTCTTGCGGGCGGGAAAGCGATAGCACCAGGCCGCTTCCACCAGCACGCGCCGCACGTGGGCGTTGCCCGCCTTGGTGATCGCCCCTCGCTTTTGGCGGGAGCCGCTGGAATGCTCGCTGGGGACCAGACCGACGAAGGCCATCAGTTGGCGCGGCGAGTCAAAGCGGGTGAGGTCCCCCAGCTCGGCCAGGGTCGTAACCGCGGTGAGCGTGTCTACCCCGCGCAGCGCCCTCATAGCCCGCGTCTCCCCTTCCAAAGACCATCCCTCCAGCGCCTGCTGCAGGGCCTGGTCCAACCCCTGGATCCGACCTTGGGCTTCCTGTACCGCGTCCACGTATTCCTGAAAGACGATCTGCTGGGCCGGATGATCGAAGCGCTGGGTCTCCAGCCAGCGAAAGTGGGCTTGGGTCCAGCGACTGCGCCCGGAGTAGATCCGGCCGTGGCGCTGCAAGAAGCTGTTCAGCCGCTGGCGCACGCGGCGCTCGGCGTGCTTGAAGTCTTCCCGGCAGCGCTCCAGATCGCGCATCGCCTCCTGCGCTTCGTCGGGCACCCACACGGGGGTCAACTCGCCGTGTTGGAAAAGCCGCACCAGAGACACAGCATCGCGGCGGTCGGTCTTGATGCGGTCGCCCGGCCGACGCGGGATCAGCGAGGGCGCCACCACCGTGCAGGCGTGCCCCAGGGCTGTGAGCTGACGGTAGACGCCGTAGCCGCAGGGTCCGGCCTCGTAGCAAAACCGCAACGAGGTCCCACCACGGGCCAGTTGGCCCGCCAGCTTGGACAACGCAGCGCCCGTAGACGGTATCGTTCCATACAGCTTTGGCCCTTGGAGGCCCTCACCGGTAAGAGCGACGGTGATCGAATCTTTATGTATGTCCAAGGCGACGAATTTCGTAGATTTACGCATGGCCTCCTCCTTTTCGCTGGGGATAGGTCTTTGGGTGAACTGAGTTTTCCCAAAGATAACCCCCGAAAACCGAAATCGGAGGAGGTCTTTCATATACCCGTCAATACATAAGGTCTAGGTAGGGATAAAGGCAAGAATGGTAAGAAAGCGATTGGCGGTTGAGAAGGTCCGTCCTGGACGCTTGCCGGGCACTTGGGTTTGAACACTTCCGAAACCCAGGGAGGGATTCCTCTCGGGAGCAAGGTTGGAAATTAATGGCAACAGTTTATAATTCCCTAACCAATATACTCCCCTGTATTATTTTCCTTTTGAAAGCCAGGAACATCAGACCACACACTCCCTATGGGTGCGCCGCGATCTTCATTCAAGTAAACCCATCTTTCAGACCCATCTTTCAGACCCATCTTTGTTTCTGTAAATTTTAAATCTCTTGCCTTTCTCATCCACTTTGTCGTATCGCTTTATTGTCTTTTCGTCCAGAGGCCTATATTGTTTGTGAAATTTCAGGCTTTTTCTTGACCTGGCATAGAAGAGCAGTGTATCGTGTCCCCTGACCCAATTCGAGGCGAGGGATTTAAAGCCTGACTGATCCTCGTTGCTCCACACAACTTCTCGCTTGAAATTCTCGCACCCAAAAATCCTGTCCATTACTATCTTGAGATAGTGCGAAAAGGTGGGGTCGCAATGGAGATAAATGCTGCCCGTATCCTTGAGCACGCGGCGGCATTCATACAGCCGATTCGCCATGTAGGACAAATAGGCAAGATTGGGGCCTTCTCCCAAAATAGTCCGCAAGCTTTCCATCAGGTCGGCCATGTCAACGCGGGAAGCCATCTCTTCAAAGTCGCCTATGGCTTCGCTCCACCTCCACGTATCAGTGAAAGCTACCCATTGAGCACCGCCGATATAGGCGTTATAGAGACGCTTGGAATTGAAGGGGGGGGTCCAGGTAGATGAGATCAACAGTTTCCGATGCAATATCTTCTCGCATGACCTGCAGCCAGTCTCCGAAGTATAGACGCCCTGCATCCAGAGTTTCAGTAGACATAGGGGGCCACCTTTCTCGATTTTAGGGTTCCCCAGCTTGTGGCTTTGATTGTTGTAGGGGGGACAATGCTGTATGAGAACTCAAATGTGTAGGCCGGGAACAAGGGCTGTTCATTTGAGGGCGTATCCTGAACATCGAATGTTTCCCTGATTGTTATAGTTTCCCCTGGGTGGACTATTCTCGGTCGGGATGGGTGCCCGTATCGATAGCGTGTCCGGGGACGTTCGATAGTGCACGCCATGATTTTCCTGTTTTTCTATACAAGCAGAGACAAATCTTAAGGTCCGTCAGAACCAAATCGGAAACATTGACCACTTCTGCCCTGAAATCGTATTCAGGGCCATAATTCCCCCATTTCCATATAATATCCACACTTTTTTCCACCACTTCCAAAACGTTGTAAGTGGTGTCGCTTAGAGGTGGACCCCGGAAATCGGACAGTTATGTTAGGTGGGTCCAACCCCTCTACGGAAGGAAGGGTGACATGGGAAAACGACCTAGCTTCTCCGCCCAATTCAAGGCCAAAGTCGCCTTGGAGGCGCTGGTCGGCGACCAGACGATGGCCGAGCTCGCTTCCAAGCATCACCTGCATCCCAACATGATTGCGCAATGGAAGCGGCAGGCCAGGGAGAGCCTGCCCGAGGTGTTCGCCCGCAAGACCTCTCGGGGCAGCGCAGACCATGAGACGGAAATCAAGGCGCTGCACGCCAAGATCGGCCAACTGATCGTCGAGAACGATTTTTTGTCTCGCGCCTTGGGTCGTTGAGCCGAGACCGGAGGGAAGCGATGATCGATCCGAATCATCCCCGGCTCCCTGTCGTGCGCCAGTGCGCCTTGGTCGCCCTGTCTCGATCCACCTATTACTACTCGGGTTGCGGGGAAAGTTCCTTCAACCGGCAGTTGATGCGCTGCATCGATGAGCAGTTTCTGGCCACGCCGTGGGTTGGGTCCCGGCAGATGGTCCGTCATCTTCGGCGCCAAGGGCACCCAGTGGGCCGCAAGCGGGTACGCCGCCTGATGCGACAGATGGGACTGACGGCCATCTACCGCCGGCCGCAGACCTCCTCGCCGGATGGATCCCATCAGGTCTATCCGTA
Source organism: Candidatus Latescibacterota bacterium (assembly GCA_965208105.1). Classification (GTDB taxonomy): domain Bacteria; phylum Latescibacterota; class UBA2968; order UBA8231; family UBA8231. The sequence continues at coordinate 2,087,752 of OZ242318.1, read as the reverse complement.
TCGTCTTCGCCATCTGAAAATCGAGCGGCCGAACCAGGTGTGGTGTGCGGACGTGACCTACATTCCGATTCGGCGAGAGCTTCCTTTACCTGGTGGCGGTCATGGACTGGGCGACGCGCACGGTGCTTGCGTGGCGGCTGTCCAACACCCAGGACAGCTCCATTTGCCGGAGGCTCTGCAGGAGGCGCTGGAGCGCTACGGCCGACCGGAGATCTTCAACACCGACCAGGGCAGCCAGGTTACGAGCCGCGATTTTATCGAGATCCTCGAGCAGGCCGAGGTAGAGATCTCCATGGACGGCAAGGGCCGATGGAGGGACAACGTCTTCATCGAGCGTTTGTGGCGCTCTCTCAAATACGAGTGTGTTTATCTGCACGAATTCGAGGATGGGCGTCAGGCGCGTCAGACCATCGCGAACTGGCTGCGGTATTACAACGAAGATCGACCTCATTCCAGCCTGGCGGGGAACCGGACGCCGATGGAGGCCTACACAGGGCGCAAAGCGGCATGAACGCGGAAGAAACGCTGTGGACCCTTGCCTCAGGCCAGGTGGTCTATCCCGGTGGTCAACCAGCAAAACGGCCCTCCAGCCAGGTCGGAAAGGACACGTCAGAGAAACAAGGAAAAAGCAGGACAGGGGAGTAAATCAACCTCGATGAATCCGCCTTAATCAGGCTGCCAGGCTGTCCAAAGATTGGGGTCTACCTATGTGTCCTGATAGAAAATCGAATTAAATGGGACAGAAGCTATGTCTATTTTGCAAAGCAGAAAGAAGGCGGATCGTGGTCTCAGGCACTAAATACCTTCTCACGGCAATTATGCTGCTTGCAGCTCCCCACAATGCGCAGGCTGAAGGCGATGAGATAGACAGCCTAATGACGAGCGCTCACCACCGAGTTGCAGTGAAGTTGATTGCCGGATCTGTTTTCGGGATCTTTGGCGCAATGCTTGGGGCTGGACTAGGGAACCTAGGCGAGAACGACCCTAGTCAGTGGATAGAAACTGAATATGCATTGGGCACTCTGATCGGATATTCGACCGGAGTGTCCTTTGGCATAAGCAGCGTAGACAAAACGGATCGATTCCTATACGCATTGGCGGGCGGCTGGGCTGGCTTCGGAACGGCTGTGGCGTTGACGATCAGCAACGAGGAGTTGTGGCCGTCTCTTCTCGTCGGCCACATTGCAGGAGCTATGATTATGTCTGAATATTCCCGCAGGCCCCCTGAAGATAGCCGCGTATCCGTTGGCTTGTCTCCTATGTCCCACGGCGGCTTGTCCGCGGTTGCCAAGCTCCGCTTTTGACTCGAGAGAATAAATCGCAATGAAGGCCGGGAGCCCCAATGAATAAGCCACATGGAGGGCGCGGATAGCTACCGCGCTGTGCTGAAGCCCGGGTGGTCTATCCCGTCAACCAGCAAAACGGCCCTCCAGCCAAGTCGGAAAGGTGGCCTCAGAGAAACCAGGAAAAAGCAGGACAGGGCAGCAAATCAACCACAAGGAATCCACCTTAATCAGGCTGCCTGGCTGTCCAAAGAATGGGGTCCACTTCTCCCACCAAACCGGGGTAACTCCACATTCGAGGGTAAAACGACCACTTGTTGCAATGATTAGGACATCCTTAGACGAAATATTAGTGGGACAGTTCCAATATGTAAACATAGCGGTTTTAGGATTTTCTAAGCTGTGCAAAATGGCGCTTTGCATCCGGGAAATTAGGACAATTTAGTGGGTAAAATTGTGGGAAAAGTCGGCAAGGTGGATTTGTATCATTTAGTAAATTATTGGCCTACGTTGTTGGTTTTCCTCCGGCCCTCGGCACCATCCTTCCCGTTTCAGTAGTTTCCTTCCTGTTTCGTAAAATCCCGTAACTGATGCAATATGCCGGACCGGGCCCTGCGCAACCCTACCGGGAAAGCGCCAAGGCCCAGGGAACCGTCGAGGAGTCCGGGGCATCTTCATCGGTGAAATTGTGCCTTCAGTTCCTCGTCCTGACTGCGGCGCGCAGCGGAGAGGCTCGAGGTGCGAGGTGGGACGAGATCGACATTGATGCCCACGAATGGCGGATTCCGGGTAGCCGCATGAAGACCGGTTCCCTTTCACGGCCTCTTGCACGTCAGCCCGGGTCGTCCCCTAAATGCTGGGATCGTCGGCCGCGAAGGCGGGGCCACTCATCAGCCCGACAAAGATCACAGCGATCAATCAGGTACTGGTCATCTTTCTCCTCCTGAGTTGGGTTGGATTGTATCCACTCTTTCTAGGCCGTCGATGACCCGCGCGCCCTCACCCAGGTATTGGTCGTCTGGAAAGCCGCTACCGACTCCTGCTCCACCCTGAACGAGGACCTCATGTCCTTCCCGGACTAGGCTTGCTGTCCCATGAGGTGTCAGCGTTACCCGGTATTCGTGATTTTTGATCTCTTTGGGAAGTCCGATAATCAAATTGATCCCCTCCTTTCCTACCATATGAGATGACTCCATATTGTTGGTCGAGGATGTTATCAGAAACGCACGTCGGTCATGGCGTAGACGAACAGGGCATCGTCCGAAAGGGGATCGATCTCATTGAGACTCTCTCCGAACTGCACGTAGGACAAACCTCCAGTGAAGCGGGCAACGCCTCGGTAGTCGGCACCGATCGTAAGGTCCACCTCCTCTCCCAGACGGGTTTCGCCTAGGCCACTTTTCTGCGCTAGGCGGAAGGAGTGCAGATCGACGGCTGTGGTCCATCTAGGGAGCGGCGTTGTCTTCACCTTCATCGCCAGGGTCTTGCAACCCCCGGCCCGCCGTGTCCTCGGGGATATTCAGGAAGAAATCCACGTACCCGTAAAACTTGTGGTTGGTGGCGAAAAGGGTGTCGAAGACCTTGATCTCGTCATCGTCCAGATCGTCGTCGCCCGACAGGTAGTCGTTCCACATCTCGACTTGCATCCTGCCGAGCACGCGTCCAGCGCGCGCCGCAGCGAAGACGGCGGCCATGTCGGAATCAGTCCGCCTGCCCGTCTGGTGCGCTCCTTCCAAACGATAGGTAAACCCCGCCGCTTGGCTGGCGCGGCCCGCACCGAGGGTGAGTTGGTCTGTGCCGGAATCGACGGAGTTGAACAGCAGATAGACCTGGCTGTCTCCCAGCGGCGCCGGAGATGCGTAGACGCCGAAAAAGGAAGCATCGATGGCCCTGCCGTCGCGTCGCCGAGGCGCGCTGCCAGCAAGTCGATGGAAGACCCGGCATAGCGCCAAGTCACCCGCGCTGCGTCGAAGGGGCGGCCTTTTTGCGTCCAGTCACGGCGCCGACCAGGCGCTGTCCTCCCAGGCTGATCTCCTGGCGACCTAGGCGAAGATCGGCAGGCCAACTCGTCAAACTGCACGTACCCGTGGTGCAGGTCCAAGTGATCCCCGCTGAAGTCACCCAGCGTGTGCGTCTCCTCTCCCCAAATGCGCACGTCCTGCCATTGCACGAAGGCATGCAGGCCGCTTTCGTGCTGGGCTCTTAGGTGCAGGCGCGTGCGCATTGCAGTGTGGTTGTCCCTGCCAGCGTCGCTTTTTTCTCGCAATTCCCAGCGGCTGCGAACTTGGCCGCCCACTGAAACGTCGGCGGCAGTGACGGTAGTGGCCCCCATGACGAGGACAAAGACGATCAGGCTCCGATTCATGGACGGCCTCTTTCGGCTTCTGGATCCAGGTAGCGCATGGCGCCGGTTTCCACGGCCAGCGCCACCCGCACTAGGGTGGTAAAGACAAACAGTCCGAGGGCCCAAATGCCGGCGGTGACGGCCAACTCCACCCACGTGGGCCAGTACTCGACCATCTCACCCAGCGGCGACGGCACGAACCCCGGAATGATGAGCCCGATCCCCTTCTCCATCCACACCGCGACGAACAGGACCGTGCAAGCGGGATAGAGGATGCGCGGGTTGCGCCGCAGCGGGTGCAGCGTCAGCGACAAGGTGGCCAGCAGGTTGAGGCCTAGCGCCGTCCAGATCCAGGATACCAGGCTGGCGTGGCCGTGCAGTCCGAAGAACAGGTAGCGGGCGCTGGCGGAATGATGCGTGGGGAAGTAGAACTCGGTGAAGATCTCCGACCCAAGCATGACGAGATTCACCTGAGCAGCCACAGTGGTGATCAGCGCCAGCTTGGACAGCGTCTGGTCGGCGATGCGGTAGCCCGTGGTCGTGCGGATGAGGTGCAGCGTCACGAGGATAAAAGCCGGGCCGGCGGCGAACGCTGAGGCGAGGAAGCGCGGACCCAGAAGCGCGGAATGCCAGAAAGGGCGCGCCGGCAGACCAGCCAGCAAGAAGGCGGTGACGATGTGGATGCTGATAGCCCAGAGGACCGACAGGTAGACGAATGGAACGTAGCGCCGTTCGTCCGGCTCGCGCCCGCGATAGTGTTCATAGAGGATGTAGAGCGGGACCAGCAGGTTGAGCGCGAGGTAGCCGCTGAGGACGAGGATATCCCATGCCAGCAGCGACCGCGGCCAGTTGAAATAGCCCAGCACGGGCACCAGATGCCACAAGTTATCGGGTCTGCCCACATCCACGACGACGAAGCACAGGCACATGGTCAGCGCCGCTACGGCGACGCCTTTGCCGATGAGCACGGCGCGGGAGAAGTCGATATCGTGCAGCACGTACGCCGGCAATACCAGCATCACGGCCGCTGCCGCCAGGCCGACGAGGAAGGTGAAGTTGCCAATGTAAAGGCCCCAGCTGACGTGGTCGCTCATACCGGTGACCACAAGACCGTCGCGCAGCTGCACCGAATAGGCGTACGCCCCGAGGAGGATCGCGAAGGTGAGCGCACCCATCCAGGTGTGATAGCCGCGACCGCCCGTCGTCGCCACTTCCAGGGCATCGCGCAGGAAGGTCAGAAGCTTCACCTGACCCCCTTGAATCTAGATGCCGCCCAAGGCTCACCCAATTTTCCGAATAAGGTGAGCTTGCTCGGGATTCTGGATGGTAATTCGCCCACTTCTAGTCCATATAGTACCAGAACTTCGGCTCCGTGCCGAGGTCCTCCTTGAGACGGAAGACGCGCTTGTTCTCCAGCACATAGCGGATCTCGCTGTTGGGGTCGAGCAGGTTGCCGAACACGCGAGCCCCCGTGGGGCAGGCTTCCGCGCAGGCCGGCAACTGGCCCTGTCGCGAGCGCTGGATACAGAAGGTGCACTTTTCCACCGCACCGCGCGGTCGCAGCCGGTTTCCCAGGTAGTGTTGGTTGCGGTTGATCTGTTCGGCCGGCACCTCCGGTTCGCTCCAGTTGAAACGGCGCGCCCAGTACGGACAGGCGGCCTCGCAGTAGCGACAGCCGATGCACCAGTCGTAGTCGACGACGGTGATGCCGTCCGGCTCCTGCCAGGTCGCCCCGACGGGACAGACGGGGACACAGGGCGGATTGGCGCACTGGAAGCACTGGGTGCCCATGTAGAAGTGGCCCTCCGCCGGAACTTGGTGAAAATACTCGGCGTCGCCGTCTTCAAAGGTGACCTGCCCGCCTTCCATCTCGAAGATGCGGATGTACTGCGTCCCAGTTCGCCGATCGAGGTTGTTTTCGCGCACGCAGGCATCGACGCAATTGCGGTAGCCCTTGCAGCTGGAGATGTTGAAGGCGTAGCCATAAAGCACGCCGGGGATCGCGGCGTCGGCTTTGATGTGTACGTCCAATCCGTGCCTAAGCCGCGCCAGTTCCTCCAGTCGCTCGATGGTCTCGGCCTTCTCGCCATCCGACATGAGGCGGAAGTTTCCCTTCAGCCGCTCCTCCCATTGCAGCAGTTTCTCGTCCTTCTCCTCTTCTGATTGCGTTGCGCTCACTGCTGCGGCGGTCGCTGAAACGGCGGCGGTGCTGCCACTGAAGAGCATGCGTAAGGCGCGGCGCCTGCCGACCGGCTTGTCCATGACCGAATGCCGGCGGCTTTCGCCAGCACACTCGCATCCAGTGCCACAGCCAGCGACTTCCTCGGTAGAGGGCGCTTTAAAACGCGCCATCAGACGCCGCAGGTTGGCGAAGCGAAAGCGTCTCTTCATCGTCTCCCTCCCGTGCGTGGCACCTGCGGGTAGGTCGACGGCATGCGCCGGGGGAAGGCCGGATCGTGGGGATCGTGGCAACCGGTGCAGTTTTCGATGACCCGCTCTCCGCGCCAGCCGCCCAGGCGCTTGCCGTGGGCGCCGCCGGCCCAATCGCGCGCCCTCTGCGAGTGGCACTGGGCGCAGACGAGGTAGCTGTGGTCGAAGTCGATTGGCTCGCCGTCGATGAGACGCAGGTCTTTGAGGTCTTCGTAGCGATGGCAGGTTGCGCAGTGCAGGGCCGCAGCGTGCTCGAGGTGAACGTCGAGGTGCGACCAGCGCCGCGAGAGGCCGCCGGGCCTCTCCTCCACGACGGGCCTATCGTGGCACGCACCGCAGGGATACTGGGTGATGCGTCCCCGTCGTTGTGCCACGCGGAACGGTTTGCCCCCAGGGCCGGTGTATTCCTGGACATCGACCGCAGCGAGGATGTGCAGCTGCCGCGAGCGCTGCTGGTTGGTCTCGAGCGAGGCCGGTGGTGCCGGCGCCTGACCGCCGCTGTCGCCACAGGCGGCCAGCAACAACGCTCCTATGATCGTCCAGGCGTTGCGCATCGTTCACTCCATCCCCGTGCGGCGAAACAGGCGCTGCGTACGCCGCGGCACGTGACACTGCTGACAGTTGACGCGCTCCGGATGGCTGGTGCGCACTGCGGCCACCGCCGCCGGTCCAGCGTGGCAGGAAAGGCACCTTTGGCGCAGCTGCAGGCCGTGCGGCATGGGTGGTGGGCCTCCGGGCAGCGCGGGCCGCTGCAACGCCGGGGGGCGCACGCTGAGCCATTCGTCGCGCACGAAGGAGGCGGCCGGAACCGCCCCCTGGACATGGCACTGCAGACAGTTGCCCAACTCCGGATGGGGGGTCACCGGAACGTAGGCGTTGAACTTGGGAGTGAACCCACCCTTTGCGTGACAGACGTTGCAGGCCTGCGTGCGGTTGGTCTCTGGGTCGACGGGGTGGGGAACGGTAGGGGGAGCTCCTGGATAGGCACGGCGCTCGTAGTAGGCCGAAAGGGTCCGTTCCGGCACGCCGGGAGCGACGGGCATCTGCGGACTCAGGCTGGTGGCATGGGGATCGGTGCGCGGGGCGGCATCGCCGGCGCGAATCACGGCGAGGATGCCCACGCCGTGGGTCGGGTCCCGCTGATGCGGCTGACCCCCATCGCCGCGGCCGCGCAGCACCTCGCCCCCGCCGAAGATGGCGACGAGCATGAGCACCACGGCGCCTAGAATCTTCGACCCGCGAGACTTGCTACCCTTCGCCACGACCCCTCTCCACAGGTGACAGGCGTTCGACGCGCACGGCGCACTTCTTGTAGTCCGGTTGCTTCGAGATGGGACAGAAGGCATCCAGCGTCAACTCGTTGATGAGCAGCGCTTCGTCAAAGAACGGCACGAACACCTGGCCTGGCGGCGGTTGCCCGCGGCCGTTCAGTTGCGCTGGCAGCTCCAGCTGGCCGCGGCGGGACACGAGCCGGACGACCTCTCCGTCCAGTACCCCCAGACGGCGGGCATCGGCCGGATTCAGCTCGACGTAGCCGCTGGGCATCGAGCGGTGCAGGGTGGGCACGCGCCGGGTCATCGACCCAGTGTGCCAGTGCTCGAGGACGCGGCCGGTGTTGAGCCAGAAGGGAAACTCCGCGTCCGGCGTCTCGGCCGGCTCTTCGTAGGGGCGCTGCCAGATCCACGCCCGGTGATCGGGCTTGCCGTAGAAGTCGAAGGCGCCGCGGGACGGGTCGGCCGCCGGGTCGAGGGCGCTGTTGTAGCGCCATTGGGTCTCCTTGCCATCGACGAACGGCCACATTACGCCCGGTCGCCGGCGCAGCTCGTCGTAGGAGGCCATCGCGTGTTTCGGGGTGTCGTGGAACTGGCGGTATTCCTCCCAGATGGCGCCGATGTGGGTCTCGTAGGACCAGGGGAACTGCTTCTCGAATCCCAGACGCCGCGCTACTTCGATCAGCTGCCAGGTATCCGACATGGCCTCTCCCGGCGGCGCCACCAGCTGGTCGAAGTGCTGGGTGCGTCGCTCCGAGTTACCGTACAGGCCCTCGCGCTCGATCCACATGGCCGACGGCAGAATGACATCGGCGATCTGGGTCGTGGGCGTCGGGTACACGTCCGACACGACGACGAAGCGCCCTTCCTTGCGCGCTCCGTCGCGGTAGCGGTTCAGCTTCGGCATCGTAACCATCGGGTTGGTGACCTGGACCCACAGGAAGCGCACATCGCCGCGGTCGAGGGCGCGGAACATCTCCACCGTGTGGTAAGTGGGCTTGGCCGGGATGTTGTCTACGGGTACGCCCCAGATCTTGGCCGCCAGGGCCCGGTGCTCCGCCTTGGTCACCACGCCGTGCGGCAACTTGTGGGTCATGGTGCCGACCTCGCGCACCGTGCCGCAGGCGCTCGGCTGGCCGGTCAATGAGAACGGCCCGTTGCCCGGCTGGGAGATCTTCCCAGTGAGCAAGTGGATGTTATAGACCAGGTTGTTGATCCACGTGCCGCGGGTGTGCTGGTTCATGCCCATGCACCAGAAGGAGACCACCTTGCGTGCCGGATCGCCGTACAGGGCAGCCAGGTAGCGGATGTCATCGGCCGGGACACCGGACATCTGTTCTACCTTCTCGGGTGTGTACTGTGCGAGAAACTGCCGGTAGTCCTCAAAGGAGATATCGCGTGCTTGGTCGCTGAACGAGAAGTGGTCCTCCAGGCCGTAGCCGATCTTTGTCTTTCCCGCCTTGAAGGCAACGTGGCGTCGGACGAAGTCGCGGTTCACCCATCCGTGGACGATGATCTCATGGCAGATAGCGTTGGCCACGGCCAGATCGGTTTGCGGGTGGAACAGGATCGCTTTGTCCGCGGCGTGACTCGTCCGTGTGGTACGCGTGGCGAAATCGACGACCACGGTGTCGGGGTGTTTCAACCTTCGGTCGAGGATGCGCGAGAACAGCACCGGGTGCATCTCGGCCATGTTGTTGCCCCAGATGACGAAGGTATCGGCGTGGTCTATGTCTTCATAACAGCCCATCGGCTCGTCGAGGCCGAAACTCGTCAGAAACCCAGTCACCGCCGAAGCCATGCACAGGCGGGCGTTGGCCTCGACGTTGTTGGTGCCGATGGCGCCTTTGAACAGCTTGCTGGCGACGTAACCGTCGGGGATCGTCCACTGCCCCGAACCGTAGATTGCGACAGCGTCCTTTCCGTGATCCTCGATCGTCTCCCGCATCTTCGCCGCCACCAGGTCGAGGGCCTCCTGCACGGGTACTTCCACGAGCCGCCTCTGGTGCCGCACAAAGGCGGTCTTCAGCCGGTCGCTGCCATACAGGGCCTGCACTGAGTGGTAGCCTTTGACACAGGCGAGCCCCCGGTTTACTGGCGAGGCCGGATCCCCCTTTACCGCCACGGCTCGGCCAGCGGCGACACCGACCAGAAGGCCGCAGCCGACACCGCAAAAGCGGCACGGCGTCTTGCGCCAATCGATGTCGCTGGTGTCGGCGTCCAGCTCTTCCCAGGCGGCGAAGGAAACCCCGGGGATCAGGCTCATCGCCGCCGCGGCCGCGGCAGAGTGTGCCATGCGGAGCATGAAGTCTCTGCGAGTCAGTGGTTCGGTCATCGGCCTCTCCTGTGAGCCGTTGCGTGTCCCTTTTGGCAGTTCCGGTTCCATCTAGCCCGTGGCCCCGGATCCTGGTCCACCTCACCGAAGGTCAGCACCAGGCACTGGATGTCATCCTCCAATCGCAACGTGTCGCGCAGCTCTTCATCGGCGGTCTCGTCGGCGGTCTCGGTCACCAGGATGAGCACCTCGGCGTTCTCGGCCGGCGTCACCAAACACCCCGGCAAGGTCGCTAGCCGCCCAGCCAAGCCCGAGGCGCCGGGCCGAGGGAAGACGAGATAGCTGCAGACAGGCACGGTTGTCCCCTTCAAATGAGTTGAGAGATTAAGATTAATATAATATATTCGGATATGTTTGTCTATTTACCCAGTGGTCTCTAATCAGGTTCGAGTGGGCCTGTCATGGAACTCAAGTGGTAGGATCTGGTTCTTGAGCTGCCGGACCCTCAGAGACCGAATTGGGAGAAGCGGTTGGCGAGGCTGGCTTCAGGCGCGGAGTGGATGTCCTCGGGATAGGTCAGAAAGATAGGTGTCCTTCAGCATCCGCAAGATCTCATCGCGGAGGTGGCTCCACGACTCGTGCAGGACGCAGGGCCTCTCATCGGAGCAGTCGGGGAGTCCGAGGACGCAATGCTTGTCGAAACGCTGGACATCGATGGCCTGGACAACACGCAGCAAGTCGATTTGCCCCGCGGGATGGGCCAGACGGAACCCGCCACCCCGTCCTCGGGTGGAAGTCAGCACCCCATGACGGGTCAAGTCCTTCAGGATCTTTGCAAGATACTGGGCTGGCACGCCAAGGGAAGCAGCAATTTCGTGACTCAGATGCCACTCGCCGTCGCGCTTGGCGAGATAGATGGCGGCGCGCAGGGCGTACCGTGCGGATTGGGAGAGGAGCATGCGCTACTATCTATTGGGAACCATCTGATGGACCTGAACCATCCATCTTTGACCTCACTCAGATATTATCATCTGAATATACGATTTTCCGAAGAGGAACGCTACTCAAGATGGAGCGCGGAGGAGATGAACGGGGCTCAGGCATGAGCCACACGGAGTTGGTGCTATTGGGCGCTGACCGAACAGGAGCGGGGCGGCTGGACGCTCGAAGTTGAGAGGCTGGCCTACAAATCGAGGAGGAGTTCCTTGGTTTCTATTCCGGCTGCCTCTGAGCCCGTAGGCCTTGGAACCTGGCTGGGTACAGGCTCGGTGGCATTGATAGGTGCGTCATTTGGATTTCATCTACAGGGGCAGCCATGCGGGGCAACCGGACAAGGATGAACGGAGGGCGTCGGCTACCGAGTTCGCCTGCACTGTGTTCCCGAGCCCGAATCCGGCGGTTGCTTCGGCGGCGGCGAGGGTCTCCAGGGTCCTGCTCACCATTGATCAGGTCGCTCAACACCTGGCTCTCCGCGTCATTTGTCCCCGATCCAGCTCATGCTTTCGCCTCGAACCAGGAAAGAGCGCTCGTCCCAAACTCCCGGGCGGGTTACCGGGATGACGCCCTCCTCCACGGCCACGTCCAGGGGGTTTGCCCGGGTCTGCAATGGCAGGATAACGCGCTCGTGCAGGCGGGCAGACTCGTACAGCGCCATCATGATCTCGGTGGCCGACTTGCCGTATTCGGCCTTGCCGGGGTAGTCGTCGAACTCACCATCTATCCATCTGCAGATGCCGTTGGCCTGTTCGGCAAAGGCGTCGCTGTTGCCGGCTCCTGCCTGCCCGCCGGGTCCGGTTTCCCTCCAACCCCCGGTGGCTGCGGTCATCAGTCGCAGGCTGTCGTCGTCCACCACCATCATTCCCTCTTCGCCGTAGATGGCGGCGCCGACCAGGTTGGCATCGTTCATCTCGTTCTCGATCACCCCTTCCACCCCACCGGGATATCCGATAATACCGGCGCAACGGTCCTCCACTCTATGCCCGAAGATGTGATGGTCGCTGTGGCGTTCGACCGCTCCCATGACCCATTCGGCCCGGGGGTCTCCAAGGACGAAGAGCTGGCAATCCAGGCAGTGGGTGCCGGTGTTCATCAGTCCGGACCTGACCGACGACCACAGGCGCTGCGGCCTGCCGATGGCCCCGTCGGCGATCAGCCGCCGCGCCTCGCGCCAGCGCGGGTAGAACCGGCGCTGGTGGCCGATGGCCAGCTTGACGCCGTTGCGTTCGGCGGCAACGATCATGGCCTCCGCCTCGCCCAGGGAGACGGCCATGGGCTTTTCGCAGAGGACCGCCCTGGGCTTGCGGGAACAGGCGGCAATGGTCATTTCGGCGTGGTGGGGATCCCATGAACAGACGCTGACGATGTCCAGGTCTTCATTGTCCAGCATTTCGCGGTAATCGTGGTAGCGGGACTCGACCCCGAAGTCCTCGGCATAGCTGGCCAGCGCTTCGGGGTGGGTATCGGCGATCGCGGCAATCTCGGTGTGCTCGCACTGGCTCCAGCCGCGTCCGTGGGACCTGGCGATGCGGCCGCTGGCGATGACGCCGACGCGGAATCTAGCGTTCATTTTCGCCTTCCTTTCGCAGAAAACAGGGGGTTCGAGGCCCCGAATCAGGCCATCCCGGGCTTACCGGCGGGGGAGTTCTCAGGCAGGTTGACGAGGTGCGGTTTCGAGTGTATACAATAGGTTGCCGCCGGGCAAGACGCCGTGGCGCTGTCCGGGGAATGGAATCGGAGCCATCGTGTCGAGAAGAAACTAAGGTTGCCTGCAGCTTTAACCCAATCTACGGCCCCAGGCCTGAGGAGCCGGACCTATGCTGGAAAAACTATCCGACAATCTCTTTCTCTTCCGCGATGTCTGCAATGTCTACGTGGTCCGCGAGGGCTCCAGGGCCGTGCTCATCGACTTCGGCAGCGGCGCCGTGCTCGACGAGCTCGCCACGCTGGGGATCGCGCAGGTCGACTGGATTCTGCACACCCACCACCACCGCGACCAGTGCCAGGGAGACCATCTGGCCAACGAGCGCAACATCCCCATTGCTGTGCCGGCCCACGAACTTCCCTATTTCGAAGAGGTGGAGGTATTCTGGGGCTCGCGCCAGATCTACGGTATCTACGATGTGCGCCAGACCTTCTTCACCCTGGCGCAGAGCGTGCGCACCGCGCGGGTTCTGGAGGATTACGAGACCTTTACATGGGGTTCCTACAGCTTCTTCATCCAGCCTGCTCCGGGCCACACATTGGGCCAGATTGCCCTGGTTGCCCAGATCGACGGTGTCCGCGTCGGCTTCAGCGGCGATCTGATCGCGGCGCCGGGCAAGGTGCAGACCCTCTACGACCTGCAATTCGCCTATGGGTCCGCCGACGGCTGCGACTACATGGTCTATTCACTGGCCAAGATGCGCGAGCAGAGCTGCGGCCTGCTCTGTCCCTCCCACGGCGACCCCCTGCGCGACACCGGACCGGCGCTGCAGGCGCTGGAAGAGAAGTTCCGCGCCTACATGCAGCATCGCTGGAGCATCGACACGCCTACCCACGACATTGGGCCCAGGGCCATCTTGCCCCATTTACTGCAAATCTCCGGCTGCTCCAATACCTGGATCGTGGTCAGCGACTCGGGCAAGGCCCTTTTCGTCGATTACGGCTCCCAGAGCCTCACCTTCATGTACTCGTTCTCGGTCTTTTTCGAGGCCGGCAACCGGCTGCGCATGCAGGAGCACAACCTCGACCTGCTGCGCGCCAATTTCGGCGTCCGGCAGATCGACCTGGCCCTGCCCAGCCACTACCACGACGACCACGTGAACGGCCTGCCCTACCTGCAGCGGCACCACGGCACCCGCGTCTGGTGTTTCGAGAACATGGTGGACATCATGCGCCACCCCCACGGCTACAAGCTGGGCTGCACCTACCCGGAACCGGTGGCGATCGAACGGGGCCTGGCCCAGGGCGAGAGGTTCAAATGGGAGGAGTACGAGTTTCAGGTATTTCATTCGCCGGGACACGCCGACTACCACATGGCGATGTTTGGCGAGATCGACGGCAGGAGGGTGGCGTTTTCGGGCGATGAGGTGGGTTTGCGCGGCGAAGGACGGTATGTTTCCAACAATGTCTGGCGCAACCATGTGCACGCGAATTCCCACGAAATAACCGGCAGGCTCTATCTGGAGCACCAGCCAGAGATCGCCTGCCCCGGCCACGGCGGTCCCCACGAGATGGGCCCGGAGGACTGGCGCGGCTTTCACGACTGGTGTTTCAAGGAGCAGGAGCACTGGCGCGATCTGGCCGCGCCCGCAGTGCTCGAGCAGGCCATCTATCCCGACTACATCTTCCTCTATCCCTACCAGCCGCCGGTGGCACCCGGCGGGCAGGTGCGGATGCAGGTTTGGTACGAAAACATCTTCGACAGGGAATCGACACTTGAGTACCACCTCGTTTTGCCCGCGGGCTGGTCCGCCAGCCCGGACCGCGGCAGGATCACGGCGGCTCCCGGTGATAAGCAGGTGGTCGACTTCGTTTTGCGGGTGCCCGCCGGCCAACCTGCAACCTACCGCCGCCAGGCTTTCACCCTGGATGCAACCGTGGACGGCACCCATATGGGCCAGGTGGCCGAAGCGGTGGCGGATTTGCGTCCCGGGCTCGACTGGGGCACGAACGGTCAGACCCCGCGGCGCTCTGCCGCCGATCTTTGACGGGGGAAAGACCAATATTGCCTTCCTGCCGCGGCACACCGGTTTTGCCGAGCTTTGAAGGAGGGACTCATCGTCGTGGACTCGCTTTTTCCTACCACCGTAATCGGCAGCCTGCCGCAGCCCGCCCGGGTGCGGGAAGTCATCGACGACCGCAGGTGCGGCCGCATTTCAGAGGAGGATGCCGGCCGCCTCCTCGACGGGGCGGTCGAGACCTCCCTGGCGCTGCAGGAGCGGGCAGGGTTGGACGAGATCACCGATGGGGAGTGGCGCCGCCTGAGTTACGTCGCGGTGTTCGCCGAGCGCGTGCGCGGTTTCGAGGAAGGATCACAAACCCCGGTGGTGGTGGCTCCGATGGAGTACCACCGCCCCATCGTCGCCGAGGAGATCCGCTTCGTGCGCCGGCGCACGCGGCGGCGGGTGAAGGCCACCTTGCCCGGGCCCTACCTCGTGGGCAGGCGCTTGTGGGACCATGAGCGCTCCAGGGCGGCGTACCCTACCCGCGAGGGGTTCATGGAGGCATGCGTGCCCCTGCTGCGCCGGGAGATCGAGCTGATTCGCGAGGCCGGGGCTGACACGATACAGCTGGACGAACCCTGGCTCAGCCGGCTCGTCCAGCGCCGCTACCAGGAGAGGGAGGGGATTGGCGACGTGCAGTCAGAGCTGGACCGCTGCGCCGGCCTGATAAACCAGACGCTGGAAGGGATCGAGGGGATGGACACCGGGGTCCATCTGTGCCACGCCCACAGGGGCCGGGTGCAGGTAGGCCATCCGGAGCTGATCATGCCGGCCCTTGCCAGGCTCCGCGCCGGCATCATTTCCATGGAGTACGCCACAGCGGTCGCCGGCCCGCTGGAGGCCCTGACCCGTTTCCCCGAAGGACCGCGGCTGGGTTTCGGATGTATCGACCGCTACGAGCGCAGGGTCGAGCGCCCGGAAGAGGTGGCCGCGAGGGTGGAGGAAGCCATGCGCTATGTCGGCAAGGAGCGCATCGTTCTGCATCCCGATTGCGGCTTTGTGCCTTCGGACCCCGACAACCCGGTTACCCTGGACGAAGCCTGCCGGAAGTTCAAAGCCATGTGCCGGGCGGCGGAGATCCTGCGCGAGCGCCATGGTTGAGGGCTTCTGAAGCGACGATCGAACTCCCGAACAGGCCGCTCTCGGAATCCATTCGAGGCGGAGGGCCAAGCGGATGCCCGCGTCGGGAGGCGGACGAGTTGCGGAGGGAGGGAGCGCGTGGGGAATGGCCGCTGGGCAATACGATCCCCGGAGAGCCACGGCAGGGATCGGATGGCGACGAGGACAACCAGGTCTAGCTGGTTGTCAGGCGATCTCCGGCTTTATGACGGTGGCGCCGATGGCGGCAAGGGTGCGCTGCAGGGCGCGGTAGGCATCCTCGTCCGGATAGGTGCCGATGATGGCGCCTCCGGAGCCGGCAAACTTGGCGCTGGCGCCGGTTTCCCGCGCGCGGCGGATCATTTCGAGATTTTGCGCGCTGATCTGATATATGGAGGCGCGGCGGTCGAAGTTGCGGTCGAGGACCGGTCCGATCTCCTCCCCCCTTCCATCCAGCAGAAGGCCGCGGACTTCCTCGGTATATGCGGCGAAGTCGTCCATGGCATTCACAACCTCGGGCTCGCCGGCTTCCCAGCGCCCCTTGATGTTCGAATGGAACACCTCGGTTCCCTCGGAGAGGCGGCCGAGCCAGGCGACGTACAGCGGCGGCAGCAGCTCGGGGTCTACGGCCTCGTAGTCGCCGTAGCCGCGGCTCTCCATCAGCTCGCGCGAGAAGTCCATGTAAACGCAGCCCTCGTAGGCTTGGATTACGCGGTCCTGCAACCCGGCAGGCAGCCCGAGCTCGCGGGTCTCCACCGACAGGGTGAGGTTGGCCAGTTGCTGCAGTTCGATTGAGACCTGGAAAAACCGCATCATGGCGCGCAGGGTGGCGGTGATGATCGCGCTCGAGCCAGCCAGCCCGACCCGCTGCGGCACGTCGGTGCGGTATTCGACGGAGAAGTTGCGCTCCGGCAGGTCGATCGAGTTCTCCCGGCAATAGTCGTAGAACCGCTTTATGGCCGCCTTCAGCAGGCGCACGCCGCCGTAGTAACCGTAGAGTTCGACCTCCGAGGCCAGTTGCTTCATCGATTCGTGCCGCAGGGAGTCCTGCTGCGCCGGCAGAATCTCCAGGTGCGGGGTTTCGTAGAGGGTCACCTCGGCGCAGTAGTTCTTCACAATTATGCTGATGGTTTTGCCGAAGTATCCATCCGATGGATTGCCCACCAGACCCGCCCGCGCGTAGGCCCTGGTCCTGATGATCATTGGAATTCCGTCCTTTGTCTGCGGCGAAATATAGAATTTCCGCTGCGGGCCAACAATGGCCGCCTTGACCTCCCCTGCGCGAGGTTGTTTTTTCGCTTTGCAGGGTCACCCTCCCGAACCGTCTATGGAGAAAAGGGGATTGTTACAGCCTCGATGGAGACGATCATGGACGGGGCCAGGAAGACGAGGCGTTGATGATGGCGGCGGAAGCTGGAACGATGCACCATCTGGCGGCGGCGGTAACTCAGGCCGAGCGAGTGCTGGCGTTCACCGGGGCGGGAATGTCCACCGCCTCGGGGATCCCCGATTTCCGCGGCCCGCAGGGGACCTGGAAGCAGCGCCGCCCGGTGTTGTTCCAGGACTTCCTCGCCTCGGAACACGCGCGCCGCGAGCATTGGCGCTACAAGGCCGACGGGCACCGGGATTTCGCCCGGGCGCGTCCCAACGCCGGGCACTTGGCGCTGGTCGCGCTGGAGCGGCTCGGCAAGCTGGATACCCTGGTGACTCAGAACGTGGACGGCCTGCATCAGGATGCAGGTCACGACCCCGCGCGGGTGGTCGAACTGCACGGCACCAACCGGGCCGCCGAATGCCTTTCCTGCGGAGAGCGCAGCGCGCCGGAGCCGGCCCTGGAGGAGTTCGAGGCCACGGGCGACTGTCCGCGCTGCCGGGCCTGCGGGGGTGTCCTGAAGACCGCGACAGTGTCTTTCGGTCAGCCGATGCCGCAGGCGGAGCTGCAGCGGGCGTTGGACGCCGCGCGCCGCGCCGATCTCGTGCTGGCGATCGGCTCCACCCTGGAAGTGCATCCCGCTGCCGGCGTGCCTCTGGCCGCCGCGGCGGCCGGCGCCCGCTATGCGATCATCAACCGCGGGCAGACCGCCCACGACCGGCTCGCCGACATGCGACTCGAGGGCGAAGTGACGCAGCTGCTGCCCGCCCTGGCTCGCGCCGTCGAGGCGGCGCTCCGGGAAAGAACCGCCTGAGTCCGGGAGGGCAGCCTTGATGCTACAAACCGACGAAACCGTGGTCTCCGACGAACTGGCACTCAACTACCACCTGATGCATCCGGGCGGCGACAGCGCGCCCGGAGACCCCAACCTCGCCTTCTGTCTAAACGGCACCTACCATCTCCACTACATCCTGCGGCACCCCTGGCGGGGAGAGTTTTCCTACTCCTTCGTCCACGTGACCAGCCCGGACATGCTGCACTGGTCATGGCAGCCCACCAGGCTGCAGCCCTCCTTCACCGGCCACGGAACCTTCAGCGGCACTGGCTTCCTCACCAAAGAAGGACGGCCCGCGGCGATCTACGCCGGCCTGTCCGAGCCCGGGCATTCCTACATCGCCATCGCCAGGGACAACGACCTCGGCAGCTGGGAGAAGCCCTATCCCGTGCTGCCCAAGGGCGGCCCCGACGGCCGGGACGTGGGCCTGCTCGCCGACCCGGACTGCTTCCGCGTCGGCGACAGCTACTACGCCTATTCCGCGGCGGAAAACGTTCCCCTGTGCAAGTCCGCCGATCTCGTCGAGTGGAGCTACGTAGGGCCCTTCCTCAGGCACGACATGCCCGACGTGGCCATAGGGGAAGACATTTCCTGCGCCAATTTCTTTCAGCTCGACGGCAAGTGGGTGCTTCTGTGCATCAGTCATTTCGTCGGCTGCCGCTACTACATCGGCGACTGGGACGCGACCGCGGAGCAGTTCGTGCCACAGAAGCATGGACGCATGAACTGGCGGCGCCCCGGCCAATCGCTGACCCAGCCTTACTACCGGGACTTCTTCGCGCCCGAGAGCGTGCTCACCAGCGACGGCCGCCGCGTGATGTGGGCCTGGCTCCGAACTCTCGATGCGGAAATCACCATGAGGACGGTCCAGTCGCTGCCGCGCGAGTTGAGCCTCGGCGCCGACGGCCGCCTGAGGATCGAGCCGCTGCGCGAGCTCGAGACGCTCCGCTACGACCCCCGGACCTTCAACGACGTGGTGCTGTCGCCTCCCGCCGAAGGTTACCACACCTCGGCAAGAATCGCCGACCTGGAGGGCGACGCCTTCGAGGCGCGGATAGTGGTAGACCGGGCCGAGGCCGAGCGCAAGCGCTTCGGCATCCAACTCTTCGCCGATGACACCGACGAGGGGCTGCAGATCATGCTCAGGCCCGAAACCGGCACTCTCTGCGTGGGCGAAACCGAGGCGCCGTTCGCGGTGGCGGACCTCCCGCCGGGGGAGGACGTGGAGCTGCGCGTCTTCATCGACAAGTACCTGGTGGAGGTGTTCGCCAACGGCCGCCAGGCGGCATTGTGCGCCCATATGGCCTACCGGGACGGGGGCAGCGAGATGAGGACATACCTCTTCGGCCGCAGGCAGGACACCCCTCCCATCAGGATCCGCAGGGTCGAGATCTGGAAGCTGCGGCCCGCAAACCAGGGTTTTCTGGAAGCCCGGGAGAGCCGCATCTGGACGCCTGATGCCGTGTGAGGGGAAGCCTGCCCCACAGTCCGCCGCGCAGCCACCGGCGGTCATAGCTTCCTGAACCGATTCGCGGTAGACCCTACCTTCAGAGAGATCAGTTCCCGGTTCCACTGCCCGTAGAAAGGGCGCGCTTCACCACCTCCCGCCATTGCGGAGAACGGGGGAGGAAAAGGAGAACTCACGTGAAAGTCGAACTCGAGGGCAAGGTGGCCGTGGTTACGGGCGGCGCGAATGGCATCGGCCGCTCCACTGTGGACGCGCTGGTCGACAGTGGAGCACAGGCGGCCATCGTCGACATCGACGAACAGGCGGGAAGGAGAAGCGCCGAAGAAATCGAGGCCGCGGGTGGGACCTGCCAGTTCGTGGAAGGCAACGTAGCGGACGCCGAGGAGATGAAGGACGTGGCCGCTCGGATTGCAGGGCATTTCGGCGGAATCGACATCCTGGTGAACAATGCCGGAATCAACACCCGGAGTGACAGGGTTCCCATTCATCAGTACTCCTTGGACGACTGGCAGCGGATCCTGGAAACAGACCTCACCGGCGTGTTTGCGGCCAGCCGTGCGGTTATTCCCCACATCCTCGATTCCCACCGCGAGTCCGGCGCCGGGCATGCCACCGGACGCATCGTGAACATCAGTTCCGTCGCAGGACTGGTGCCCCTGCGCCTGCAGAGCGCCTACGTAGCGGCGAAGGCAGGGGTCGCCAACCTGACGCGTTCAATGGCATTGGAGCTTGGACCGGAAGGGATCCTGGTGAACGCCGTCGCTCCGGGATCTACCTTGACGCTTGGCACGGAGGCGCTTTTTTACGGTGAGGACGGCGCATACACCGAAAACGCGGCGAGTCTGCTGTCGCATATCCCCCTGGGGAGACCGGGACAAACGGCCGAGATCGCGGCGGCGGTGCTCTTTCTCGTATCGCCGGATGCAAGCTACATCAATGGTTCCATCATCACCGTAGACGGGGGCTGGACCGCGGGCTATGCGCGAGACTGGTAGATCAGCCCCGGCGTGACCGCACGCGGCGAGTGCCGGGAATTTATTTTTGCAAAGGAGAGGAAATGGCAAAGATCACCATGTTCAAAGGGTATCAAGGGGAACCGCCTGTTCCGAAACCCGCGCACCAGGTGCTGGCGAATGTAGTCACGGTCCAGGACGGGGTGCCTGTAAAGTACCCCGGCTGTGAGGGTATCGGCGTCCGCGTAGTGCATCCCGCCAATCCGAATGCTCCCGCGCAGAACCTGGGCATGGTGGTGTTTTTCGTGCCGCCCCACGTGGTTCTCGAGCCCGGGAGCCACCACACCGAGGAATGCTACGTGATCCTGAAGGGAAGTGGAACGATGACCCTCGCCGGTGAGAAGGTGCCCGTGGAGGCAGGAACATTCATCCATCTGCCTCCGTGGTGTGAGCATGGAATAGAGAATACCGGCGACGAGTCCATGGAGGTTTTGATCTGCACATCCCCGCCGAACCCGTAGCGCAACAGGTAAATCGGATTACTGGAAATACAATTCGCCTCCCCGGGGCAACTTCAACGCCATGGTCCAGGCCCCGGGCCGACAGACCCACGAGGGTGGCGACATGGCAGGCGGGCTCGTCATGAGGACCCCTCGATGGGGGCTTGGGGATCGTACATATGGAGGTCGCGGTCAGGCATCCTGATGCCCAGGAGCTGGAGGCGCAGGGAGCTGGCGTTCTCGAAAATCTGCCAGGGCAACTCGGTTTCGGCTTCATAGCGCTTCATCCACCAGTGGCCGAAATAGAGGAAGATGCCCCGCCGGAGTCCGCCGGAACGGTTGGCGCTTCCGGAATGCCAGACGGCGCCGTTGATGAAGACCACGTCGCCGGCGGCAGCGGTTACTTCCACTTCTCCGGGCAGGTGTTCGTGGGTCCGGTCCGGGGGAGGGTGCGCCTCGCCGCGATGGGTGCCGGGCACCACGCAGGTAGGACCGCGTTCAAGAGTCATGTCATCCATGTAGACGATGGAGTTGACGCTCAGGGGCCTGTCGCCCGGGAAGGCGAAATCCCGGTGCCAGCGGCGGGCGGGGGCATCGCTGCGGGGGCCCTGGCGCAGCAGATCGTACTGCAGCAGTTGGGTCTGGTTGCCGAATACGGCCTGCTGGCGCGACAGAATGCCAGGATGTTCGATAAGGTCGATGAAGTCCCGGTACTTCAGAAGCTTGTGCTGATTGACCCTCGGCTGTTCCCGCTCCCAGACCCGGTCGAATGCCGAGCGGTAGCGGGCGAGTTGATCTGCGTCCAGGACGCCGGGCACGTGCAGGTAGCCGTGCTCGAGAAAGAATTCCATTTCTTCAGATGTATGCATGGCGGCCTCAGCTCCTGGGATTGTGGAACCTTGCGGCCGCGGATGGCCCGCGGCCCGGGCGGATAAAGCCTGCCCCTCCCCCGGTCAGCGCGGTTCGCGGTTGGCCGACCTCATGTCCTCTAGGTCCATTAGATCGATTCCGCGCCCGATCCGGGGCCTCCGGCCTTGACACCCCCGCTACCCCGTTCGACACTACCTTCTCCATATCACCCGACACCAAGGAAGGCCCGCCCATGACTGCCACTGTCACCCACGTCGAACGCTTCACCCTGCAGGTGCCGTTTGTCGAGCGCGTCCGGCGCGAGATGGAACGCGCCGGCATCCACACCTGGTCCGAGATTGAGATCACCCGGGTCGAAACCGACGCCGGCGTCGTCGGCTGGGGCGAGACCATTCAGAACTACACCTGGGGCCGCGTCCAAACCCACGAGCGCGTTCTCGGCCAGTCGCCCTTTGCCGTCATGTGGGACGACTCCCTGGGCGCCGGCTTGCAGATGGCCCTCTTCGACGCCGCGGGGAAACTGGCCGGCGTGCCGCTCTACAGGCTGTTGGGGAGCAAGTGCCGCGACTGGTGCGCCATCTCGTTCTGGGACCACGATATGTCGCCGGAACGGTACGCCATCGAGGCGCAAACCGCCGTCGAACTCGGCTACACCTGCATAAAGATCAAGACCCGGCCGTGGTTCGACGTACGCGAGACCATCCGCCAGATCAGCGCCGTCACTCCCGACCACTTCCGCATCGACGCCGACTGGAACGCCTTTTTGAACAACGCCTCCAACGCCATCCCCCTGCTGCGCGAGTTGGAGGGAACCTTCCCCAAGATAAAAATTTTCGAAGACCCGATACCGCGCCACGACGCATCCGGCAACCGCTTCCTGCGCACCCAGATCAGCACCGCCATCGCCCATCACTACGGCGTGATCCACCCCCGCGAGGCCATGGAGCTGGGCGGCGTCTGCGACGGCTGGATCCTGGTCGGCGGCGTCAACGGGATCACCAGCCAGGGCTGCACCTGCGAGGCGCTGCGCATGCCCTTCTTCCTGCAGATGGTCGGTGCCGGGCCGACCACCGCACTTTCGCTGCACCTGAGCGCAGTGCTGGTCCAGGCCCAGTGGCCGACAATCACCTGCCACGAGCTCTACGAGCACAGCCTGCTCAAAAAGCGGATCGAGGTCATCGGCGGCCACGCCCGGGTGCCCGAAGCGCCGGGTCTGGGCGTTGAGATCGACGAAGGGGCGCTGGCGAAGTACCGCGTGGAAAAAGCCGACCACAGCCTGCCCAAACGGCTGGTCAAGGTCACCCGCGCCGGCGGTATCAACCTCTACTTTGCCAACTCCGCACAGAAGTGGACCTTCTTCGAGGGCGGCAACCACCCCGTCGACGAATGGGGATCGAGCACCGAATTGCTCGACGACGACGGCAGCGCCGAATTCGCCGACCTCCACGCCCGCGCCGCCGAGTCGCCGGTGATGACGGCGGAATAAGGCGGAGCAATAGGTCCGGGCGAATCGGCCTGCGGTTCCGCCCAACGCTCGCGCATCAGCTCGATCAACGGTTGCTGCCCATCGTCATCCGTGCGCCCTGAACGCGGCCTTTTCCCCAGGGGTCGGCGAGTGGTCGAAGGCGCCGCGCCGGATTACCGCTGCAGTCCCTCCCGCCGCCTCGATGGTGGCCCGCTGGCTGGCATGGGCGCGCCCGTCCACCGCTTCCGGGTCGAGCATGGCGCGCAATTCCCTTTCGCAGTCCCGCAGCAGGTCCTGGTGATCCGGCCTGCCTGACAAGTCGTTGAGCTCCTCGGGATCCTCCGCCATGTCGAAAAGCTGCGGCGGCGCGCCGACGTAGTGGTTGTACTTGTAGCGCATGCGGCGCAGCATGTAGCTGCCGTGCTCGGTGCCCAGGGCGTGATACTCGCTGAAGACCGTGCGCTCGTGATCGTCCTCCAGCGCGATCTGCCACAGCGAGCGGCCGGGCAGGTCTTCGCCGGCCAGTTCAGCCCCGACGCACTCCAGGGCCGTGGGGAAGCAATCCACCAAAGAGACTGGAGTCTGCACCACCTTGCCCTCCGGAACCTCAGGCCCCGCCATGATCATGGGAACGGCAGCGGCTTCGTCGTATAGCGTGAACTTGCCGAAGATGCCCCTGGCGCCCAGGCACTCGCCGTGGTCGGAAGTATAGAGCACGCGGGTGGAGTCCATCAGGCCATAGTCGTCGAGCGCGGCGAGCACGCGGCCGATCTGACGGTCGAGATAGGTCGTGGTCCCATAGTAGGCGGCTGTAACTCGCCGCACCGTCTCCTCGCTGTGCCCCTGGTCGAAGCGGAAAAAGCGGCGGAAGTAGTCCATCGCCAGATGGCCGGGCCAGGTGTCGGGCGTCCACTGCGGCGGCAGGGGAAGGTCAGCGGGCGGGTATCGGGCGTAGATCTCCGGCGGCGCGATGTAGGGTGGATGGGGGCAGACGAAATTGAGGAAGACCACCCAGGGTCTGGAATCGCCGCGGTGCGCGGCGAGCCAGCGCAGGGCGTGTTCGGCGCAGCGGGCGTCGTAGCGCAGATAGGTCGAATCGCCCGGGCCCGCCCGTCCAAGCTCGCCGTGCTTGTCGCGGAGGGGAGGGCGATCGCGGATGCAGCCGAGGACATCGCCGACGCCGTCCACCACGTGCAAGGGCTCGATCTCCTCGCCGAATCCGTGGTCCGCGCCCTGCCCCTTGAAGTGCAGCTTGCCGATCGAGTCGCAGCGGAAGCCCTGTTGGCGCAGGCGCCGGTGCCAGGAGACGGGGGTGCCGTCATAGGGATGCCCGTTGTCCCAGTAGCCGATCCGGTGTACGTAGCGGCCGGTGGCCAGCGAGGCGCGGGCGGGGACGCAGATCGGGCAGTTGGTGTAGGCGTTCCCGAAGCGGGTGCCGCGCGCGGCCAGGGCGTCCAGGTGCGGGGTCTGCACCAGCGGATGGCCGTAGCAGCCGCTGGCGAGCCGCTGGTGCTGGTCGGACAGGATGAAGAGGAAATTGCCTGGTTTCACGGCGCTCCGACGGCTTGGTCTGTGCAGACCCGGGGAGGTGAAGTCCCTGCGGTTTGCGCCAGGCGGCTCAGGCCGCCTCGTAGTCCCTCGCGGGCCTTGGCGGATTGCCCCAGTGGCCGGACGGGTCGGAGGCGTTGATCAGCACCCCCTCCTTCTCCCAGGCGTAGCCGGGGATGGCGCGCACGTCGGGAGTGCAGTAGCGAAGGGTCAGGCCGCAACGGCGGCGGTCCGACTCGTTGTAGTGCGAGCTGTGCAACAGCAGGTCGGAGTGGATTGAGATTTCGCCGGCCTCGAGCTCGACGTCGACGATCTCGCCATAGCGCTCCACCTCGTCCACCGTCTGATCGAGGACGTTGTTTTCGGCGGCGTCGCTGGGGCGGAATTCGAGCTGGCCGTGGAGGTGCGAGCCCGCGACGAAGCGCATGCAGCCATTGCCGGTATCGGCGTCGTCGATGGCCAGCCAGACGGTGGCCGTCTTCGACGGGGTCAGCGGCCAGTAGCTGGCGTCCTGGTGCCAGGAGACGGTGGTGCCGTCCCTGGGCAGCTTGCAGAAGTAGTGCGAGGCCAGGCCGACGAGCTCGGGGCCGAGGAGATCGTGGACGTGAGCGAGGATACCGGGATGAAGCATCAGGTCGTAGACCTTGGCGAACTTGAGGTGCGCCGAGCTGATGGAGAAGCTGCCGTAGCCGGCGGCCTGGACCTTGCGCAGCTGGCCGTCGAAGAATGCCCGGTGCCCGGCGATCCCGGCGGCGTCGAAAATGCGAAAGCCCTTGAGATAACCGTCCCGGTTGAAAGCGGCGACCTGGCCGGCTGTGAGGGTGGACGGGTCATCGACGGTGCTCGGGAAGAAGCGCAGGTCGCGCTCCATTCGGCTCAGTTCGTCCTGAGTCGGCCGGGCCTTGAATGCGGGATCGAATTGGACCGACATGGCGTCATCCTCCTAACATGGAAGATCGTAACCTGCATGGAAGATGGGAAATTAAACCCAATTCGCTCCTGGTCTCAAGGGCATCAGGTCAGTGGGTGCTGAAGAACCCGCTATCGACCTCGACGAGGTCTGCATATCCGTCGTCTAGCCTACCGGAATCATCTATCACCAGATGGACAGCTACAGGACAACGAGGACCAGCGATCGTTTAACCCATCACCTCTCATCGCCGTGGCGCGGAAAGGTGCGTCCTCTAACCTGCTCAGGGCTACCGCCGTGACCCAACAGCGCGTCGAGCGGACTCTCGATGCGCACCAGGTCCTTGCGCTGCACGTGGGTGTAGATTTCCGTCGTTTTCGAGTTTCTGTGCCCGAGGAGCTCCTGGATGTAGCGCAGATCGGTTCCCCCTTCGAGCAGGTGCGTCGCAAAGCTGTGTCTCAGGGTGTGCACGGTCACCCGTTTGCGGATTCCCGCGGCGACGACCGCACGGGAGAACATCTTCTGCACCGACCGTTCGGTGAGATGCCGTCCTTCCCGGGCTCCGGGGTACAGCCATGTCGACGGCCGGTACGCCTTCCAGTAAGACCGGAGATCCTCGAGAATCGACCGGGGCAGCAAGGTATATCGGTCTTTTCGTCCCTTGCCTTGGCGAACGCGGATCAGCATGCGATCGCTGTCGATATCGCTCACCTTGAGACGCACGACCTCTCCCACACGCAGGCCCCCGGCATACAGCAGGGCAAGGATGAGCCGGTGCTTCGGATTGCGGAGAGAATCGAGGATACGCAGCACTTCCCGCTGGCTGAGGATTTCGGGAAGCTGCCGTCCGCCCCTCGGTCTTCGCAGCCTCTCCAGGGAGGCGGGCTGCATCAGAACTTCCCTATAGAGAAAGCTCAAGGCACTGTAGGTGGTGTTGAAGGCGGAGCGGCTCACCCCCCGGGCGAGGAGCCAACCCAGATGCGACCGCACTTCCTCCTGCCCTTAGCCGCGGTAGCCCCGTTTCCATTGAAGGAATCGCCGGCAGTGGCCCATGTACGACTTCCGCGTCTTCCTGGCGTATCCCCTCAGCTTCAGCTCCAACTCGACCCGGCTGAGGACAGCTACCTCTTCATCGGTCAGGCCCGGGTGTCCGCGATATTTCCGCATTGCGTGCATACTCCAAACCTTTGCCAGAGAAATGCATGCCAGATGCGCCGGACCTCAGAAGAATCGATATATCTCGAACAGTCGCAAAGAGTTACGAGAATATACGACCTCGAGGATACTGGTTGCGACTGTTCACAACAATAGGTACCTTCGTTTCAGATAGGTAGCACTTGGCGGCCATTATACGAACCAATGGTTCGCATACAGGCAGTTAGATGAAACTCGGAGCAGCGTTGCCTCACTTCAACATGGCTGGGAGATTAAACGACCATGGCGGGGAATTTCGTGGATGCGAGGAAGTTCATCGGAGAAATGGTCGATCTTACGATTGATCGACCCCTTGGCTCCAGGCATCCTGAAGCGGGCTTCATCTATCCTGTCAACTACGGATTTCTTCCGGACGTTCCGGCGCCTGACGGAGAAAATATGGACGCCTATATCCTGGGTGTCTTCAAACCGATAGAGGCTTTTACAGGCAGATGTATCGCCGTCATTCAACGATCGGACGACGATGATGATAAGCTCATTGTCGTACCTGCCGGTAGAGACTACTCAGACGAGCAGATCCTGGCTTTGACGGAGTTCCAGGAGCGTTTTTTCGAACCATCCGTTACACGTGAAGCCATTGACGCGTAAAGATCTGACTTCTGAGAGAGCTTCATCTAACAGCACGGTTTGCGCTGCGGCGCTGTCGCGCCTTGGCCTTCGGCAACCCTTCGTCAAGCTCGGCGTTCGCAAACCGGCGGAACGTTATCGGAAAGTCAAAGTGAGTTGAGAGTAGATTTCGACGGAAAGCGCTACCAGGAGACGTCCGCTCACCAGAAAGAATGGGGAGCGCGATTGATCGACGAACTTGATCTCGCCGGCAACGAGTGCATTCTGGATGTAGGTTGCGGCGACGGCACCCTCACCGCGAATCTCGCTGACGCAGTTTCCGCCGGTTCAGTTGTTGGAATCGACACCTCTGAAGGAATGATCGAGGCGGCACAGAATATCCACCGAGCCAATCTTTCGTTCCGACTGATCGATATTCTCGACGCAGAATTTCAGGACGAGTTCGATGTGATATTCTCCAATGCCACTTTGCACTGGATCAAGGACCACCAGATGCTCCTCGAGATCTTTTGTCGTGCTCTCAAACGCTCTGGCGTAGTTAGGGTTAATTTTGCAGGTGAGGGGAACTGCGGCACGTTCAATCGTGTAGCCTTGGAGGTAATGGCCAGCGAGGAATTTTCCGGAGCTTTTTCAGATTTCGAATGGCCTTGGTACATGCCTTCAGTGGAAGCATACGAGAAGCTCGTAGGAAACTCATCCTTTTCGAGTCTGCGGGTATGGGGAGAGAACGCTGATCGATTCTTCCCCGATACGCAGACAATGTTAGGTTGGGTTGACCATCCGGCAGTGATACCATTCAAGCAGTACCTCGATTCTGAAACAGGGAGTCGATTTCACGAGGTTGTAACAAAACGAATGGTTGAGGAGACGCGTCAAACGGATGGCACGTGTTTCGAAACCTTCCGCAGGATCAACCTTTTGGCGGTCAAGTAGGCACGCGAGGGATGTATTGACCTTCCGATAACACAGCGGTTTACGCTGCGGCGGGCTGCGGCTCCGGCCATTCGGCCTTCGCAGGAAACCTGCCTGCGGCAGGTTCGCAGCCCGCGAGAACGTTAGCCGTAATGCAGCCCGCAAAGAATGCGGCGGCGCCTCCTGCGCCGCCAAATCCATGAACTGAGCAGTCGATCAATGACGACACCTTACGTGATTGAGATCAAGGACTACTCGGATGAGTGGCCAATGCTCTTCCGCGAGCTCGGGATCAGGATGAAGGAAGCTCTTGGGAACGTGGCGATCCGGATTGACCATATTGGATCTACCTCAATCGCAGGTCTGGCAGCCAAGCCCATCATTGATGTGCAGATTTCAGTGAAGGAACTCGACCCCGTTGATCCGTTTCGAGTTCCGCTGGAGCAAATTGGCTACATCTGGCGGAAGGACAACCCTGAAAGGACAAAGCGGTATTTTCGAGAACTGCCAGGGAAGAGACGAACACATATCCACGTCCGCAAGGCTGGCAGCTGGTCTGAGCAGTTCGCCTTGTTGTTTCGTGACTATCTCCGAGAACACTTGGAAGAGCAGAAACGTTACGAGAAGGTTAAACGGGAGTTGGCTATGAAGTACCGAGAGGACAGGAAGAGGTACACCGATTCAAAAAATCCAATAATCTGGGAAATCATGTCCCGTGCGGACGGTTGGGCCCAATCGATCGGCTGGTCGCCTGGTCCCACGGATGCCTAAGCAAATCAAGAGGCCTTGCCGTCCTGGCAAGGCCAGTGCGGGCTGCACACACGGCTAACACGACGGGCTACGGCTTCGGCGCATTCGCGCCTTCGCAGAAAACCCGCTGCACGGGTTCGCAGCCCGCGGGAACGTTATAGGAAATGCCAGATAGGGAAGTGCTGTGAAATCTCTGGATGACTCAGATTTCGACAGATTTGTCCGAGATCTTCCAGCATTGCGGGATCGCGGGAGGCAGGGCATTGATTTCGTCAATTTCGATCGCGAAGTCGTAGATTCGTGTTGCGGCTCGTCCTATGTAATTCCATTTGTCTCGGCGACTGAGTGCCTCGTGACCCGTCGCGAGAATGGCAGGTGGGTGTTGCCTGGCGGGACGCTGGAACCTGGGGAGAGCTAGTTGCAGGCTGCACATCGGGAAATGATGGAGGAAACGGGCGCAGCTTTGAGCCACGTCAAACCGATCGGGATGTACCATTGCGTTTCACAAGAGGCCCAGCCCAGGCTACCTCATTTCCCCCACCCCATTCATGTGCGGGAGGTTCGATCACTGAAGTGCGGACTATCGAGTACGATAAGGCAACAGATCTGTTTTCCGCTGACGACCAGGATTTCGCGGCTCTCTATGAATTGGCCTTTATCTGCCGAAAATATTGGACATAATGTGCTGGTGGAATGTCTTTCCCCTCCACCCAATCTGGCACATCCTATAACACGTCCGTGCCCGGCTTCGGGCATTCGCCCTTCGCGCAACCGCATTCGCGGTTCGGGCACGGCGAGAACGTTATCTGACATGCATTTTTTTGGCTACTATCTTACCATCCCCGTCCGGTTGGATATTCCGAATCGACCGGAATTTAAGGTCATCCTGAAGGCAACAAATGCATCCGAACCCACCGAAACATATCGTCGCTGCTGGAATTCTCGTGGAAC
Organism: Candidatus Latescibacterota bacterium; assembly: GCA_965208105.1. Taxonomy (GTDB): domain Bacteria; phylum Latescibacterota; class UBA2968; order UBA8231; family UBA8231. Next base: position 2,058,032 of record OZ242318.1, on the reverse strand, counting down.
GAGGAGACGATGTCCTTCTGGTTAAAACCCCACGAAGGGGGTGGGAGTTTCCAGGTGGCCAAATAGAGGAAGGTGAGTCCATCCTCGATGGGGTCATCCGTGAAGTCAGAGAAGAGGCCAACATCCTGGCCTCGGCTAATCGACTTGTTGGGGTGTATACCAACCTTAGTGAGCGTCGAGTTATTTTCGATTTCCTTGGATCTTGGTTGTCTGGCGACGCCCGGATTGGAGAGGAGACTCTTGATGTTTCGTGGGTTCAGAAGACAGATGCCGATAAGATGATAGATCACCCTGGCTACAGCCGAAGGCTTCGGCAGCTTCTGTCATTTGATGGGCGGGTTTTGTTTCAGTCATATACAACTTCACCATTCACTGTACGTGCTCAGGAGTTCGTATAGAGGAATGCATCTATTCGACTTGGAGCTCACCGAATTGCATGTCAGATAACACATCGGTTTTCGCTGCGGCGCAGACGCGCCTTGGCCTTCGGCAACCCGCTGCGCGGGTTCGCAAACCGGCAGAACGTTATGCAAAAGTGCCAGGAACGTATTTGGAAGGGAGGGGTCCTAGCGGTAGTCGGAGATGGCGCGATTGAAGATTCCAGAATTCGTAACGCACTATCACCTGTCCGACAGACATCCGTTTCTGAACCTGTCAGACCTCGCTGAGACAGACCTTGAGGGTGTGCGGCAGGGGCTTCAGGAACTCCGACGAGTCCGTGATCACAAGCGGCCGTTCGGCCGCAAGTATATTGAAATGCGACGGCTGACGGAGGAACGGCTCCGAGGCCTCTTCGTCGCCCGGGGCGGACGGCCCGAGCGGAGCGCTCCACACTACTTTGTCCTGGGTAGATCCGAGTGGTTCAAGCAGCTCGCTCCCGACACCAAGGAAGTCGTGGTCGCTCTGAACGACCTCCCGTCACCCGTCACTAGCTTCACCTATTCTGACAGTTTCGAGGCCATGGGTTTCGGGGCGGATTTCGGAATCCCGCGCCAGGAGGCGAGACCGTATCACGATCGCGTGTACCTCATCGATGAACTTGAGGCCGTGATCGGGGAGTACGGAATGCCTCGAGTTGAATACGACAACTACTGGGGGACACCTGTGGAGCGGTTCATTGAGGTGCAGCTGTGGTCTGACGAGCCCGTTCGTCATCTATTGAGGACCTCGACATGACAGCATTGTGAGGGTAGTGGAACGCGGTGCGGGTAGCCTCGGGGGGCACCTTCGCATAACACACAGTGGCCGGCTGCGGCCGCCCTGCGGCGGCCTCCGTCCCAACTGGCCCTAACGTGCGGACGTTGGGAAGGAGTAGTGGCTGCCCGAGCGGCACAGCGGTTAGGATGAGTTGTGGCTTTGCCAGTTCGGCCACTTAAGAACGTTACCTGCCATGGCTTTCCGCATTGGAAGACACCTTTGGCATGAGCTTTGAAGACTACATGGCCGGCCGGAACGCGGACGATTATGCCGAGTTCCTGTTTCCACACTTGGCACCAGAGTTCAAAGTCCTGGACGTAGGATGCGGTGGCGGAAGCATTGCTTTGGGTGTGGCCGAGAAGGTGCGTAGCGTAGTCGGTGTTGATCTTAGCGATGATGGTTTCGGAGATGCTGAAACGTATGCTCGCGTCCACGCGATTGGAAACATTGATTTTTGCGTCGGTGATGTTTACAAACTCGATTTCGCAGACAATAGCTTCGATGCCTGCCTCTGCCACTCGGTGGCCGAGACCCTGGATCGCCCACAAGACGCACTCCTGGAGGTGAAGCGCGTCCTCAAACCCGGTGGGGTATTAGGAATCGCAGACGTGGAATACGGTGGTTTCATCGTCAGCGGACCACGTTCGTCCTTACTTCGACGCAGCTATTCAATTCGAGAGCAGCTCTGGACTCTGAAAGGCACCGGCGGTCCATATTGCGGCCGCGAACTTCGCGGTCTATTGAATGGCGCGAGTTTTAATGATGTGACTGCCACTTCCAAATATCTCTGCTATGGAACTGAGGACAAAGTGAAGACGTTTGGGAGCAGACAAGTGCACTACTTCCAGGACGGAGCCTTTGTTCAGAACGCGCAAGAACACGGACTTGCTACAGATGACGAGTTGAAAGCAATAACCGAAGCCTGGGAGGAGTGGTCGGTATCTCCCGATGCCTATGCGGCCTTTGCGTGGTGTCGCGCCGTAGGCTTTAAGCCAGAGGTGTGAATCGGCTGCTACGAGGAATTTTTCATTCGTGCAGGATGGCCACGGCAGGTAACACGTCCGTGCCCGGCTTCGTGCTTTCGCCCTTCGCGCAACCGCTTCGCGGTTCGGGCACGGCGAGAACGTTAGATGAAATGGGAAAAGTATAGTCGGGGCCTTGCAGTGTATCTCCCAATATTTTTCTGGAGATATACTTTCATAGTCGCCACTCAAGCGCAAGTTCGACAGCCAGTGAATTCGATGATTGATTTTCCATGGACCAAAGGGTACGCGGATCTTGAGGCTAAGACATTTGGCGATCCGAGTGCTGAGATCCTAGAACTTGCAAATCAGATGGTGCAGGGAGCAAAAGTTTTGGACTTAGGTTGCGGAGAAGGACGGAATGCACTCTTCCTTGCGAAGCAGGGGTTTGATGTTACGGCAGTCGATATTTCGGAGTCAGGCATCCGGAAGTTGCAAATGCTGGCGGACCGTGATGGAATCAGCATACGCGCCGATGTCGCTGATATGCGTCAGTATTCATTCTCTGGCAAGTTCGACCTCATTGTCTCGCACGGGTGTCTGCATCTGATCGCTCGAAAACAATGGATGAAGTTAGTCTCGGAATTCAAGTCTCATACAATTCCGGGCGGCACGAACGTCGTTGTCGTTTTCACTGACAGGATTCCTCCGCCAGCGGATCTGGAAGCGCACTGCCTCGGACTGTTCCAAGAAGGCAAATTGTTCTCACTCTATGAGGATTGGGACATCGAATTAGAAGAGAGCTACACCATTGAGGATGAGCATCCGGGTAGTATTCGGCACACGCACCCAATCAACAAGGCCGTGGCGAGAAAGCCGTTGAACCAAACGACGCAACTGACCGGACAAGGCACCGGCGACTGATCTCAAGATGTTTTCTATGCAGATTTGGCATTGGTTTGAATCCCACTTCATCTAACACACCTGTTTCCGCTTCGCCGCCTACGGCGGCTTGGCCTTCGGCAACGCCTCAACAAGCTCGGCGTTCGCAAACCGGCACAACGTTATACGGCATGAGAAAAAACGAATTGGTGTTATTATAATGCATTTTGAAAGTCGCTTTGGCCTTGTTGGGCGGCCAGACCGCCATGGCACAAGGAGGAGAAATGACACAACCGAAGAGTATCGCGGACCGCAGGCAGTTGTTTGTAGATGACGCGCTGATCGACAGGATTGGGGACGATGTCCGTCTGCATTTGCATAGACCCGTGCCGCGGGAGGTGGCGGCGGTGTATGACGCGCAGTGGGAGGGTTGCACATCGATGTCTGCTACCATATTCAAAGATGCAGAGACGTACCGGATGTACTATCGCGCTTCCGGCCGCCGCCGGGACGACTGGAAGAATCCCCGTGTGGGTTATGCGCAAAGTACTGATGGTATCCATTGGCATAAGCCAAGTCTTGGACTAGTGGAGTTCGCCGGCTCGAAAACCAACAACCTGATTCTGGGTTCCGATCCCAGGCTGGGCACGAGCGCTTTCACGCCCTTCAAAGACACCAATCCAGACTGCCCGTCCCATGCCCGGTACAAGGCAATCGCGGAGCGGGGGAGTGCCGCCCTTTACGGTTACGTGTCGTCGGACGCCATTCATTGGCATCCGGTCAATAAGGGTGACCCGACTCTTGTTCCGGATGGAAAGATCCACGTGGGGCAACGCCACTTCTTCGATTCCCAGAACCTGGTTTTCTGGGATGCATTGCGTAAGACATACGTCATGTTTTTTCGTGAGTGGGACGGCCAGCAGCGCATGATTCGTACTGTTACCTCAGACGATTTCGAGAGATGGCAATACGACCGGTCAGAACGTTTGTCGTACGCCAACACCGATGTCTACGGCGATGGGTTTCAACTGTACACGAACGCCGTGCTGCCGTACGAGCGGGCACCGCAAATCTATATCGGCTTTCCGACGCGGCTGATGAAAGATGAATCGACGGAGCCCTACTTGATGGCCAGTCGCAACGGGCGTCGGTTCTATTTCTGGGGCAAGGAACCGGTGATCCCGCGTACCGCTCCGAAAGATCGCCAGGGCAATCGCGGCAATTACATGCAGTGGGGGATAGTGCGGACCGGAGACAAGGAGGTCTCCGTCTATGCTTCCGAAGGGTACGAGGACGCCGGACAGTCCAGGCTGCGCCGGTTCACGTACCGGGTTGACGGATTTGCATCAGTCCGGGCCGGGACCCAAGGGGGCGAATTGGTGACCAAGCCCATCACGTTCGATGGCGGGCAACTTGTCCTGAACTTCGTTACACGGGAAGGCGGCAGTCTGCGAGTGGAAGTCCAGGACGAAAGAGGCACGCCGCTCGACGGCTTTGGACTGGTTGCATGCCGCCTCCTAAAAGGCGACGAAATCGATTGCGTCGTTGCCTGGAAGAGCGGCAGCGATGTGAAGCGGTTGGCTGGACAGACTATTCGTCTGCGATTCGAGATGAAGGATACCGATCTTTACAGTTTCAGGTTCCGAAATGTGAACGAAGGGTCGCCGAACCAGCCGGATGCAGGCGACGGCGAGTAGCCGCGCCTGATCCGCGACGTTATCCATTTGCAACCATCAGGCATGGCGGCCCATGCCGAGTCGTGAGATCGGAAGCGAGATGACGGATCAAGACACCACGACCGTTCGCGTCCGACAGTCGGGCCTGCTGAACCATGTGGCCCAGCGGATCGCGGAAGGAGCTGAGGGAGTCGCCCGGCATTACCTCGTTGGCATCCCTGGGATGAACTGCGCTGGCAAGTCCTCACTCGCGAAGGGGCTCGAGCAGCAGTCCTTTGGCTTGCCCGGGCCTACAAGACGGTTTGACATCGACGACTTCCTCCATGAGTCGACGATGATTCGACTGGCCGGTTCGGACGATCGGAGCCAGGCGGATGTCGTGCCCGTGGCTCAACACTGCTCTATTTGAGTAAGGAAAATAGCGCTCAATCTGAAGCAGAGATTCACGCCGTATAACAGCGCGTTGTGCGCTGCGGCCCATTCGGGCCTTGGGGCTTCGCCAACTCGCTCCGCGAGTTCGCACATCGGCAACCCGTTATAGGAAATGCGAGATCAGAACATGATGCGACCACGACTCTGGATTATCTGTTCAGCAGTAGGGGCACTCCTGGTGACTAGCTGCGACGAGCCCGCTGAAGAGCCATTATCGCTGGTCGTTCAAGGTGACTCGTCTTCGGTTCGAAGGGTCGAGCACGCTTTGAAACAAATGCGCCATGTGCATGTTCCTGAGTTGGGCGCTAAGTATTCAATCCGCGTTGTGGATCCGAACCCGTCCATCGACTACAAGGTTGTTCAGGTTTACGCTGATACCACAGTTGACTACACGATTGCAGTGATTGATCCGAAATCTGGTGCCGAATTTTCGCCATTGTCGCGCCAGCTAGATGATGCAATTCGTGCCGTTCCTCGAGAGCCAGTGAAGTAGCGCCGGCGCGTCGGGTGGTTTGACACATCGGGTAACAGCACGGTTTGCGCTTCGGCGCTGTTCGCGCCTTAGCCTTTGGCAATTCACTTCGTGGGTTCGCAAACCGGCATAACGTTATGTGAATTCGCTCCGTAGATTCGTCAAATTTTGGAACATATTTGTGAGGTGGACATGGATATCCAATCACTCGGCATTGTAAATTTCTGGGTGTTCGTAACGGCGGGCATTATTCTGAATATCACACCAGGTCAGGATACCATCTACATCGTCACGCGCAGCGTCGCGGAGGGTCGGATATCAGGGCTTGCATCAGCACTCGGCGTCAGCACGGGTGGCGTTATTCATCTTGCGCTAGCAACACTGGGACTCTCGGCCATAATAACCACGTCGCCAGCTGCCTTCGCAGCAGTGAAGCTACTCGGCGCTGCGTACCTCGTATACTTGGGAGTTGATATGCTGCTTCGCCGACAGTCGACAGACATTTGTTCGAACGAAGGAATGCATCTCAGAGGGGTCACGACAACATATCGGCGAGGCATAGTCACGAATCTCCTAAACCCGAAGGTTGCAATGTTCTTTCTGGCATTTCTGCCCCAGTTTATCGACGCTAGTAGCTCTTATAGACCATTCGCATTCTTTGTCTTGGGTAGCACGTTCGTATTCACTGGTACTGTTTGGTGCCTAGTTGTGGCGACCTTTGCTGCAAGGATGTCAAGGGCGCTCCGGCCATCGACTCGGGCCATGATGGCCATTCAGCGTCTTGCAGGGGTGATATTTGTTGGATTGGGAGCAAGATTGGCTTTGGAACGTTCTCGGAACTAGGGTCAGGGCGATCTTCGCATAACAGCACGGTGTTGCGCTTCGGCGCCTTTTGGCGCCTTGTCCCTTCGGGAAACGCCTCGACAAGCTCGGCGTTCGCAAACTGGCAATACGTTAGCTGCAAGCTCCGAAGCACATGGTTACAGTTCCTACTACGATCGGACAAGCATTAGCCAAGGTCGTTGAGCGCCTCGATGGGGCCGACGTGAATTGGGCAATCACCGGCAGTTTGGGTTTTCGATTGCAAGGAGTGCCGGTGGATGTCCACGATATTGATCTCCAAACAGATGGCGCGGGGGCCTACAAAATCGAAGACCTCTTGTGCGAGTACTCCACCGAGAAGGTAGGTTTTTCGACTTCTGGCAATATCCGATCTCACTTTGGTGTGCTTGAAATCGGAGGAGTACGAGTAGAGATCATGGGAGATGTGCAAAAACTTCTTTCAGATGGATCATGGGAGGACCCAATTGATCCTGCAGAGCACAGACTGTCAGTCGAAACGGAAGGCATTCAGGTTCCTGTGCTAAACTTGGCTTACGAGTGTTCGGCGTACGAAGCACTTGGCAGGTCAGATAGAGCAGATTTCTTGAGAAATTGGCTGAGAGAGAACAGAGCCAGCAGCTAACACGACCGTGCCCGGCTACGCCCTCCGCGCAACCGCTTCGCGGTTCGGGCACGGCGGGGACGTTAGCCGAAAGGCCCCCTAAGGGAAGCACAAAGGGACACTTGGGATGTGAATTAGATGCAAGTGGCCGCTGTAGCACCAATGCTAGAAGAGCTGGAAGCCATTCGCGACGATCTCGTGGCGGCCGGGCATGATCAACGAGCTAAGACCATAGGGCGGCTGCCTGTCACCCAGTTCCCCGACCTCGGACTCACTCTTGCGGTGGGTGGCACAGGCAAGGCTCAGTTCGGAGTTCAGCTGCAGCATCTTCTGGATGCGGGATCAGGTTGGGACCTCGTGATTTGCACAGGTGCCGCTGGGGGGCTGGCGGATGGACTGCGCGTCGGGGATGTGGTGGTCGGCACCCGAACGGTTGAGCACGATTACATCAACAGGTTCAACGACAGTCCGGTGCCCTCATTCGAGGGTGATCCGACAGCGCTCCAGAGTTTGCGTGGGATGCCGGCGGCTGTGGAGGGCCACGAAGTCCACTTCGGTGTAATCGCAAGCGGTGATGAGGACATCGTCGAACCCAGTCGGAGAGTGCAGGTTCGTGAGCGGACTCAAGCTCTGGTTGTCGCCTGGGAGGGCGCCGGCGGGGCGCGCGCGTGCAGGTTCAGCGAAGTCCCGTACCTTGAGATGAGAGGAGTCACGGACGATGCCGACGAATCCGCACCTGATGATTTCAAGACAAATCTTCAGATGGCAATGAGCAGTGTCGCCGAGATTCTGGCTCAATGGTTGTCCTCTAAAGCGGGGCCCAACGGCTAACACGTCCGTGCCCGGCTTCGGGGTTACGCCCTTTACGCAACCGCATTCGCGGTTCGGGCACGGCGATATCGTTAGCGGGAATGGGCATAGAAATGGACGTTAGAAAGGGTGAGAGGTGACACAACTTGTAAGGTACCGATACGAACCCGTGAAAATGCTTCCACACAATCCAATCTATGGGAGAGTATTCTCCAGAATAAAAAAATTGGTTGAATCGGAAGTCACTTCATGTAAAGTTGCACACTTCGGGAGCACATCGATTGCCGGCATGGTTAGCAAGCCGATCATTGACATCTTCGTCCTCATTGACGAACACAGGATACCAGCGGTCATCTCTACTTTGAAATCACTTGGCTTTCACGATGCTGATTGGCGAGAGCCTTCGGGTAATGACAGCTCCCCCGTCATGTTCGCCGGGATCGTAACAGACGGCAACCAATTCAATATACATGCTCACATTACCTCGAGAGACTCGGAGCGATACCGAGATGCTATGATTTTCAGAGACAGAATGCTAAGTGATCCTGATTTATTTGATGAATACGCCGCGTTGAAAATGAGTGCAGTAAACAAGGGAATTCCTACGGCTGACGCTAATAACGGGTACAAAGATGACTTCTTGGCCAAAGTGTTCGAGATACCCGAGTAACCACAGTAGTGGATCGAACAAGATCACATGTGGCAACGGCAACACTCAATTGCAGTGTTCCGTTGTCTTTCATCGTGGATTCTCTGGGACTATCCATCTGGTGCAGAAACCCGATGTGCCGGGTTGCCCACAGCCGCTAACACGTCCGTGTCCGGCTTCGGGCATGCGCCCTTCGCGCAACCGCATTCGCGGTTCGGGCACGGCGAAAACGTTAGCCGCCAGCAGGAGAGCGTCCAAGCCGCAGCTGCGGAGCTGCCGGCACCTCGGGCCGCATCCTTCACTCGGCGGTTTCGCCCTATAATGGAGGACCCATGGAACGCGTCTTGTCCAACATCTACCGGTTCGACTTCCCCCACAGGCGCAAGGACAGGGGCATTAGTCACACATACCTGCTCGTCCGAAAACAGGGGAACATCCTGGTGTGTCACTGCAAGAATGGTTCGTCCGTTGTGGATTACTACGACGAGATCGACAAGCTCGGAGGTATCAGCCTACAGCTTGTCCCCCACTTCCACGACGCCAAGCGCGGCGATCTGCACCAGCAGCTCTACGACCGGTTCGGCAGCGAGCTTTGCTACCACGAAGCCGAGCGCCCCGGCATTCGCACGAAGACGAAGTGTCCCGCGAAGGAGTTCGGCGACGAGGGGCTGAAGCTTGGTTCTGACCTCGAAGCGTTCTACTTTCCGGGCCACACGCCCGGCATGAGCGTCTTCCGTTGGAATTACCGGGGGAAACACTTCTTGTTCCCAAGCCACGTCATCGGACTTAAGGACGGGGAATGGGGCGTCAGCTTCGCTCCGCACATCGCGCCGAAACAGAAGCAACGTTTCACAGAGTTCGCAAACGCGAGGGTCGACTACTTGGCGCGCCAGAACTCGGTGGACGGAGCAGATACCGTCCACAGGTTGAGCGACCAGGAGAAGACGGCCCTCCAGAGAGTTCTGTGTTCGCAGCTTCAGTGGAAGCCCGACCAGTCGGCTCGCCTGAGGGTGGTTACGGGGTTCCATCCCGTTCTCAAGGTGCTATCCGAAGGAGAGCAGTTCGATATCGACGAGGTGCCGGCGTACGGCACTTGCAAGATCGAAACCATCGAGGGCTACCTGGAAACCGCGAACGTGGCCTTCTTTTTGAATCATTCGCGGGCGATGGCGCCTGGACACCCCTTTCTAGGCAAGCTGCGCGGTTTCGTCGAAAAGGGAGGCGGCCTGTGGATCGGCGACGCCCGACAGAAGAGCAAGCGAAGCTGGCTCATAAACAGCCACCCCTTTCCGGAGGTCTCGCTTCGGACATTCCACACCTCGGGGAGGACCAAAGATGTCGAGCAGGACCTTGTGTCCGGCGACAAGCATCCTGCGACGAGTCTGCCGAAAGGGAAGCGGTTCTCGACACGGGCGGAGGTCGGTTTGGCGTTCGAACCCGGCAAGGCGGGAACCGTGCTGCTGCGAAACAGTGCGGGCGAGGCGGTTGGGGTTGCGGGCAAGGTCGGCAAGGGACGAGTTGCGGTGACAGGCTTCCACCACGGGCTCAAGACGCCCGTAGGTGAAGTGGAGAGGAAGCTCCTGCCCGCCCTAGTGAGCTGGGTCGGCGGAAAGTCGTGATAGGTTACTTCTTTCTCAGACTAGCGAAGCCACTTGATCTTAGGATGCCACGAGGGTAAAAGTGAGGACTGGCCAGCGGCTAACAGCACGGTTACCGCTGCGGCGCATTCGCGCCTTCGGCAACCGGCATAACGTTATAGGAAATGCCAATTGACCCCAAGCGATGATACTTTCTACGGGGATTCCGCGGTTTGGAATGACCGCTTCGAACGCGAAGGTGATCTGAATTGGGGCGGGCTCTGGATAGATCCTTTTTTGGGCACTCTGGCCGCGTGTAGATGCAGAAAGGTTCTGGATCTGGGATGTGGGACTGGGAACGACGTACGTCGTCTTGCAACGTTAGGCCTCCAAGCCGTGGGCCTGGATTTTTCTGAAAAGGCCCTAGACATCGCCCGTTCAAAGCGGATCCCCGGGGCCGATTTTGTGAGGGCTGATATGGCCAGAGGGCTTCCCTTTCCCAAACAGTGCTTCGATGCCGTTTTTTCCAACGTGGCGCTTCACATGTTCGACGACATGACGACGATGACCGTCATTCAGGAGGTAAGGCGCATTCTGCGCCCCTCAGGGATTTTCATCTTTCACGTGAACTCAGTTGATGACCTTGAGCTTCGAGCACGCCGAAGGCGCGTATCCAAGAAGCTAGGGCCAAACCGGGTGCTTGAAGCGGGTGGCCAAACAGTTCACTTCTTCTCCCAATCCGAGCTTGAAGGTCACTTTCAAGAGTGGACGCATCTTCAGATCGAGCACCTATTCGTACCCGATAGAATCACAGGCGAGCCTTTCAAAGCCGTCTGGCGAGGATGTGCGAGGAATTGAGATTGCTGTGCCAAGGCAAGAGGTTTGGCACTTCCTATAACACGTCCGTGCCCGGCTACGGGCCATTCGGCCCTTCGCCCAACCGCTTCGCGGTTCGGGGGCACTGAAACGTTATAGGCCATGCCAGATGACGCTGTGTACTAAGCCGATCAAATGTCTCAAGTTGAAGACTGCGGCACCTACGTGATCAAGCCAGAGAGACCCGGGTTTTCAGAGGTCGAGAAGTATAAAGCCCTCAACGATGCGGGTGCGCCTGTTGTGCAGTTGCTTGACGTGATTGAAGACGGCTGTAGGCGGAAGATAGTCCTGGAAAAGGCCGCGCCCTTGCCGTTTGACACGTCCGAAATAGCTGGTTTCGAACGCGTTCTCCATTGGGTCGTGGAGTTCAATTCTGTTAGCGTGGTAGAGTATCCGCCGTGCAATCTTGGCTACTTTTCATCATACTGGACGGTCATGTCGCAGCTCGTTGCCGAAGCGGGGGACCCTAATTCGCGGCTTTATCGCAGTGACTTCGGTGCCTTACCCTCTGCCTCGTACATATTCCGCGAGTTTCAGAAAATGGTTGCAAGCCGGTGCACCTGCGTCTCGCATGGTGATCCGGCCAATTCCAATCTAGGCATGTTAGGCAAGAAGATCGTCGCGTTCGACTTGGGCCTATCCTGGTTGAGTTCTCCGTTTGCCGATCTGGTCCTCCGGACCGGAGCGCAAGTTACGCCGTATCCAAAACTTTTGAACATAGAATCGCTGATCGAATCCTACATGGGTAGGCTTTCGGTTGAGTCTACAGATCCCGTGCGCGATTATTATATCTGTGGCGCTATCTATGGTTCATATTTCGAAGTCTCTGCGCTAAATGAATTGCAAACTGAGCAACCCTCTGAGACTGTTGTCGGTTGGGCGAATATAACACTTGATCGATTTCAGAGATTTGCATCGAAAATACAGGTGGTATAGCCGCTCCTAATTGATTGCTTGCAGGCTGTCACGGCCTATAACACCGTGCCCCCGGCTTCAGGCCATTCGGTCTTTCGCCCAACCGCAGCGCGGCTCGGAGGCACGAAAACGTTATACGACAGCAGATTAGACGAGAAGAAGAACCGAGAAGATGCAGATGATCGTTTTGGTGAAGCATTCGCTACCGGAGATCGATTCTACGGTCCCAGCCAATGAATGGCATCTGTCGCGGGAAGGCCGCGTCCGTTCTCAGATACTCGCTGAGAAATTGGTCCAATATGATCTCGATGTGATTGTCAGTAGCACCGAACCTAAAGCCGTAGAAACAGCTGAAATCTCAGCGCGCTTTCTGAAAACGCCGGTAGAAGTCGTTGATGGGTTGCAAGAACATGAACGATGCAACGTTGGCTTCCTGGAAAAGGAGCGCTTTGAGGAGTCGATCGGTCGTTTTTTCTCTCGACCAACTGAATTTATTTTCGGCGAGGAGACGGCGGATACAGCGTACAACAGATTTTCGAAGGCCGTGTATGAACTATCAGACCGATTTCCACAGGCGAATTTGGCTCTCATAACTCACGGGACGGTGCTGAGCCTTTTCGTGAGCCGCATTTCAGCGCTGGAACCGTTTGCTTTGTGGAAACAGTTGGGGCTGCCATCTTGGATCGTCCTGTCTCGGCCTGACTTCGGTGTGGTCGAGACATGCTGGAGCGTCGAGGGCGGGGATGATCACGCCGTCGTATAACAGCGCGGTGTTGCGCTGCGCCGCCTTTGGCGCCCGGCCTTCGGCAACCCCTCGACAAGCTCGGGCTTCGCAAACCGGCGGAACGTTACATGAAATGTAGGTCGGCCATCCATGGCCGCCCATGAACCGATCCCATGTTGACATATCTAAATGAGTATATATCTTACCTGGTATGTGGACCCTCCTTGAGCATCGGAGAGTCGAGAAAAGACTCCGAACCATGCCTGACGAGGTTCTCAAACGCTACGAGAAGTGGAAGGACATCGTTGCGGTGTCCGGCCCCGCTGGCCTGAGGCTCATCAAGGGGTTTCACGACGAAGCCCTGCGGGGCGAATGGAAGGGCCACAGATCATCGAGGCTTGGTCTTCATTTTCGAGTCATTTATGAGGTTGTTGCAAGCGAGATCCTTGTGAAGGTAGTGGATATTACAGTCCACGATTATCGGAGAAAGTGAAATGAAGAACTACCGTCCAGCCAGGAAGCGGATTGAAGTGTCCGTGGGTGAGTCAGTACGGATAGTCAGAGAGCTGCAGGAATTGAGCCAGAACGAGCTGTCACGCCGAACTGGGATTCCTCAATCCACTATTTCTGCCATTGAGAACGATCGGGTGCAGCTGGGAGTAGAACGTGCGAAAGTTTTGGCTCAAGCACTGCAGTGCCATCCGGCAGTTCTGGTGTTTCCAGGATGGGAAGTGAGGCAGACTGCTGCGGCCTGAGTGTTGCAGCCACAGGCCTCGCAACTCAGGGGAATGGAGGTGGCCGTCCTGGCCACACTCCACGATTGCACTTCATGTAACAACACGTTTGCCGCTGCGCCGCCCTCTGGGCGTCTGGGCCTCCGGCAACTCGCTTCGCGAGTTCGGCAACCGGAAAGCGTTACCTGCCATGGCTTTCCGCATTGGAAGACACCTCTGGCATGAGCTTTGAAGACTACATGGCCGGCCGGAACGCGGACGATTATGCCGAGTTCCTGTTTCCACACTTGGCACCAGAGTTCAAAGTCCTGGACGTAGGATGCGGTGGCGGAAGCATTGCTTTGGGTGTGGCCGAGAAGGTGCGTAGCGTAGTCGGTGTTGATCATAGTGATGATGGTTTCGGAGATGCTGAAACGTATGCTCGCGTCCACGCGATTGGAAACGTTGACTTTTGCGTCGGTGATGTCTACGGACTCGATTTCGCAGACAATAGCTTCGATGCCTGCCTCTGCCACTCGGTGGTCGAGACCCTGGATCGCCCACAAGACGCACTCCTGGAGGTGAAGCGCGTCCTCAAACCCGGTGGGGTATTAGGAATCGCGGACGTGGAATACGGTGGTTTCATCGTCGGCGGACCACGTTCGTCCTTACTTCGACGCAGCTATTCAATTCGAGAGCAGCTCTGGACTCTCAAAGGCACAGGCGGTCCATATTGCGGCCGCGAACTTCGCGGTCTATTGAATGGCGCGAGTTTTAAAGATGTGACTGTCACTTCCAAGTATCTCTGCTATGGAACTGAGGACAAAGTGAAGACGTTTGGGACCAGACAAGTGCACTACTTCCAGGACGGAGCCTTTGTTCAGAACGCGCAAGAACACGCACTTGCAACAGATGACGAGTTGAAAGCAATAACCGAAGCCTGGGAGGAGTGGTCGGTATCTCCCGATGCCTATGCGGCCTTTGCGTGGTGTCGCGCCGTAGGCTTTAAGCCAGAGGTGTGAATCGGGTGCTACGAGGAATTTTCATCCGCGCAGGATGGCCACGGCAGGTAACACGTCCGTGCCCGGCTTCGGCGCTGAGGCGCCTTCGCGCAACCGCATTCGCGGTTCGGGCAACGGCGAGAACGTTATCTGACATGCGATGCTAGATCGACCGAATATCGGAACCGCCTTGCAGGAGAACGAAATTGGCTATAACAGCCTGTGGTGGTCGCTGATCTACGACCAGTGGAGTGAGAGCGGTGGAAGATCGGCACAGCGTCAACACGAATTGGCGTTTTACCGAGGTCAGCTGCATGACACGCAAGGTGCTACTTTGGAGGCGGCTTGCGGAACGGGCTCGATCATGCTGCCTCTGCTCGCGGACGGATTTGATGTTTTCGGGTTTGATTCTTCTTTGCCCATGTTGGACGTGCTCATAGGTAAAGGAATCGATCTGGGCATCGCGGACATCGCCACGCGAATTTCCCATCAGGACCTCGGGGACTTCACCTACGATAACCGGTTTAGAACAGTGCTGATCCCTGCCAGTTCCATCATGATGCTATCGACGCGGGCGATCCAAATCGCGTGCCTGAGCAGAGTCTACAATTGTCTGCATCCTGGAGGACGCTTGTTGTTGAATTTCTACGTTCCTTCTTACACCGGCGACTTGCTCCTCCACCTGGATTCCACTCCTCCTGAGGAGGAATTCGGTGTATTCATTCATCCCGAGACAGGTAAAGAGATCGAGGTTAGCTACGCCAAGAGCTGCGATCTTGCATCTCAAAGAGAAAGCTATACGTGGACCTTCAGGCACAGTGGGGAAACGTCGAAAGTACCGATGCAGGCACGATGGATCTATCCGGCAGAGTTCCAGTTGCCGCTGCGCCTAGCTGGATTTGAGCGTTGGGAGCTCTACGGGAGCCACGACTGTGGACCGTACATAGGATCTCAAAACGAGACCGACACCTACTGGGTGGTCACCAAATAGACGCACGCTCGAAGTTCCTGGTGGACTACGCAGTGAATCGCACGTCAGATAACACGTCCGTGCCCGGCTTCGGGCTACGCCCTTCGCGCAACCGCTTGCGCGGTTCGGGCACGGCGGAAACGTTATGCGAACGGGCACTAGTGCGCTGTTAAAGAGTGGGCATTGAATTTTGTATTTTGGCGAGCTTGGCATCGTCCTGGTTTCGATTTCTCCATACGAGGTATTCCTGCATGCGCTGGCCGATGTCTCGATGGTCCCTTGGGTCGCTGTTCTTGATGACGAAGTAGTGGGCGGCGGTCAGATGGCATTCGAGACGGTTCATCCAGGAGGCGTTGGTAGCGGTGAAGACGAGGGAGACTCGATGCTGCCGACACCATTGCCGAATCTTTGGGGTCGCGTGCGTCGACAAATTGTCCAGAACGAGGTAGATGCGTTGGGCCTTGCGGTAGCGGTGCCGGATGGCCTTGAGGAAAGTGAGCACCTCCGAGGCGTGCTTCTTTCGCTTGTGATGCATCCACAGGACGTCCTCGTGGACGTTGTAGGCGCCGAAGAAATAGCTGACCCCGGCGTGCCGGGTGTAGGTGGCTCGGTGCCGCACCGGGTGCTTCTGCGGCGCCCAGGAGGAGCCGGCATGGGGCTTGATCTGCACGGGCCCCATTTCGTCGAAGCAGACTACGACCGAGTCCTTCGGCGCACGCCGGTAGAGGCGGTCGATGCGTTTTTTTTCGAGGAGAAATCCGGATCCTTCGACTCCTTCCAGGTGCGGGTACGTTGGTAGGTGACCTTATGCCGGTCCAAGACCTTGGCGATGGTCACGTGCGAGACCTTGGGGATCATCTTGCGCCCGACCAGACAGTCGGTCAGCTTGCGCAGCGACCACTGGTTGAAGGGTTGGCCGAAAGCCCGAGGGGGCATCTTGGCGATCTCCACCACCACGGACTCGTCTTCGGGCGTCAGCGCTGGGGTGCGCCCCGGGTGGGCTCGCGTGCGAAGCGACGCCAGCCCTTCCTCGTTGTATCGTCGGACCAGGGAGCGGATGTATTCCTCGTGCAGATGCAGCGTCGCCGACAGCTCCTGGACCCGCATACCCTGGGCACTGAGGGAGATCAATTGCCCTCGTCGCATCTGTACGGCATTGCGTGGCCGCTTCAGCCATCGGCCCAGTTCTTTCGATTCGGCAGCATCCGGTGTTCGAGCATGGAGGCACATGGCAGGACCCTCCCAGAAAAATGGACATATGTCCCCATGATACCAACATGTACGAAAAAGTACAAGCCTGAATCCTTAACAGAGCACTAGGTAAGTTCAAGTCTGAATAGTGCCCGCACCGATTGTTCTATGAATCTGACAAAATCGCAATTAGCCGCTCTAGATCATTTCACCCACTGTGGGCGAGAGCAAAGAGACTGGGCGCTGAAATGGCTGTCCGACATCCTTTACCAATCGGATATTGCCCCGGAACGATTCGACCAGACTGTCGCCAAGCTCAAGTCTCACGCCCGAGTCGGGTTGCACTTCCATCCGGACAGACCAGATCCAGACCTGAAACCAGTAGCCCAGGCGTTGCTAGAACAGGGAATCTATCGAAACCAGTTCGTGACCAAAATGTCGAGCGGTGGCGAAACTGCTTATTCCGGTGGTGAGCGCGACAGGTGGGAAGATAGGCTCTTCGGTGGTGCGTATCACAATAACGAAACCTCCGACGAGGAACGGCCCAAGTACGGGGCGCTCGATCTAATGTTGCATCCTGACGGACCTTCACCTCGGTTTGGATGCTGCTTTCTGCTCTTAAAACCGGAGGTCTCAACTCGGACGACGTTTACGTACTTGGATTCATCGCACTCGGGCTCCAATGGTACGTACAAGGCTTTCGACGGCATACTTGCCGCCATGATGAAAGACGCGTTCTTCAGCGATTTTGCGATAGGTGAACGGAACCTGACTACTGGGAGGCTTGTCGAGCATCTATTCACTGAACTTGAGCAACCTTTCAAGGATCCATCTGGACGAGAGGCCAACCGCAATTTGAATCACTACATCGAGGCACAGGTTCACGGTGACGTTTGTCTGCGCACCGATGCCGACATAATGGTTGTTGATCCTTCTTTCAAGAATACACATATCGGCGAAGTTCTCGAGGAAGTGTGTTCCGAGTATTCCATCGATTGTTTCTGGCACATGGGTTTCACGTTGCCAGCTGATGAGGTGCCAAGCGATTTCAGGGGTCCCGTGATGCCGCCATTTGCCACACACGTGGCCATTGATGGCCGCGTGGATCCAAGAGTGATTGGATCTGCGGCAATGGACCTGGGGAGAAATCCTTCTGAGTGGAGCAACTGGGGTGATCCTCGGAAAGTGCGCGGACTCCTGAAATACTTGTGGCACGTTTTGGTCAGATATGGAGGACCATTTCGATCTTCTTGACGAGTGCCGATCGCATAACAACTCGTTTTCCCCTGCGGCGCTCGTCGCGCCTTGGCATCTGGCAACCTGCTTCGCAGGTTCGGCAATCGGCGTAACGTTATAGGAAATGCCAGCCAGATCCAAGAGGAGTGCAGACGTGAAAATCTTTGAAGGCGACGGCCGGGTATCCCGATCAGGCGCGGTCTTGGGTGAGATTCTCAAAGCCGCCAACCAAACAGAAGCAATCACTGCGATCGCTAGCGATATCCAGCCTTTCCTTCAAGAGTATGGAATGGTCGCTGTTCATCTCCGAGGTCTACATCGAAAGACAGGCCTCGTAGTGATTATCAAAGTTGGTACCAGTACACGAGAAAATTTCTGGTGTAATGAACTCAATCGCTTTGCACCTGACCTAGTGCCCAAGGTCTACGCTTCAGGATCTCGGCTGGGAAGAATTGATGTGCATTGGCTCGCTTTGGAAGCCATTCCATTTGGACCTTTGGGGAGTGCCTGGAACGGCAGGGAGTTCGAATTGCTGCTTGACGCGGGAATTCGCTTCTACCAACAGGCAGAAAAAATACAAGACCCCAGTTTGAATGAGACAACTCCGATGGAAGTTTCCCGTTGGCTTCAGGGATCGATTGACCGGAACCCTCCGGGATCCGTTGATAAACTTCTACAAAAAGTCGACCTCCATTGGCGCTTTCTCCTAGAGAAGTGCGGATCTGACATTTGCTTCGATGACTTCCACCTCTGCAACGGCTTGGTGAGAGATCCGCCTCCGGATGGAGAGCGTGTGGTTCTAATTGATATTCACCCAAAGCGTCAGTCCTGGATTCTGGATCCAGCTTATCTTCAGGTTCTCAATTCGGGCGAGAGCGGTCGGCCGGGGCATCGAGATCTCATTCACAGAATGGCCGTCAAGCGCAGCGAGGCAGGACTTAGAAGCCTTGAAGGGCCCGACTTGGTTACTGCAGGGAAGATTGCTCTTGGTTGGATGGCTGCTCGTCAATGGGGATCAGATCTGACAGAATGGCAGCCTGATTACCGCGACGCATACACCCATTTTATCGCGGAAGCGGTTGAAGCGTGATGGTGGAACTCAGAGCCGTGTGTACTCCAAGCTCGGCTGGCACATCCTATAACACCGTGCCCCCGGCTCCGGGCCGTTCGACCCTTCGCCCAACCGCTGCGCGGTTCGGGGGCACGGAAACGTTATAGGCCATACCAGATGACGCTGTGTACTAAGCCGATCAAATGTCTCAGGTTCAAGACTGTGGCACCTACGTGATCAAGCCAGAGAGACCCGGGTTTTCAGAGGTCGAGAAGTATAAAGCCCTCAACGATGCGGGTGCGCCCGTTGTGCAGTTGCTTGACGTGATTGAAGACGGCTGTAGGCGGAAGATAGTCCTGGAAAAGGCCGCGCCCTTGCCGTTTGACACGTCCGAAATAGCTGGTTTCGAACGCGTTCTCCATTGGGTCGTGGAGTTCAATTCTGTTAGCGTGGTAGAGTATCCGCCGTGCAATCTTGGCTACTTTTCATCATACTGGACGGTCATGTCGCAGCTCGTTGCCGAAGCGGGGGACCCTAATTCGCGGCTTTATCGCAGTGACTTCGGTGCCTTACCCTCTGCCTCGTACATATTCCGTGAGTTTCAGAAAATGGTTGCAAGCCGGTGCACCTGCGTCTCGCATGGTGATCCGGCCAATTCCAATCTAGGCATGTTAGGCAAGAAGATCGTCGCGTTCGACTTGGGCCTATCCTGGTTGAGTTCTCCGTTTGCCGATCTGGTCCTCCGGACCGGAGCGCAAGTTACGCCGTATCCAAAACTTTTGAACATAGAATCGCTGATCGAATCCTACATGGGTAGGCTTTCGGTTGAGTCTACAGATCCCGTGCGCGATTATTATATCTGCGGCGCTATCTATGGTTCATATTTCGAAGTCTCTGCGCTAAATGAATTGCAAACTGAGCAACCCTCTGAGACTGTTGTCGGTTGGGCGAATATAACACTTGATCGATTTCAGAGATTTGCATCGAAAATACAGGTGCTATAGCCGCTCCTAATTGATTGTTTGCAGGCTGTCACGGCCTATAACACCCTGCCCCCGGCTTCAGGCCATTCGGCCTTTCGCCCAACCCCAGCGCGGCTCGGGGGCACGAAAACTTTAGCCGTAAGGCCCCCTAAGGGAAGCACAAAGGGACACTTGGGATGTGAATTAGATGCAAGTGGCCGCTGTAGCACCAATGCTAGAAGAGCTGGAAGCCATTCGCGACGATCTCGTGGCGGCCGGGCATGATCAACGAGCTAAGACCATAGGGCGGCTGCCTGTCACCCAGTTCCCCGACCTCGGACTCACTCTTGCGGTGGGTGGCACAGGCAAGGCTCAGTTCGGAGTTCAGCTGCAGCATCTTCTGGATGCGGGATCAGGTTGGGACCTCGTGATTTGCACAGGTGCCGCTGGGGGGCTGGCGGATGGACTGCGCGTCGGGGATGTGGTGGTCGGCACCCGAACGGTTGAGCACGATTACATCAACAGGTTCAACGACAGTCCGGTGCCCTCATTCGAGGGTGATCCGACAGCGCTCCAGAGTTTGCGTGGGATGCCGGCGGCTGTGGAGGGCCACGAAGTCCACTTCGGTGTAATCGCAAGCGGTGATGAGGACATCGTCGAACCCAGTCGGAGAGTGCAGGTTCGTGAGCGGACTCAAGCTCTGGTTGTCGCCTGGGAGGGCGCCGGCGGGGCGCGCGCGTGCAGGTTCAGCGAAGTCCCGTACCTTGAGATGAGAGGAGTCACGGACGATGCCGACGAATCCGCACCTGATGATTTCAAGACAAATCTTCAGATGGCAATGAGCAGTGTCGCCGAGATTCTGGCTCAATGGTTGTCCTCTAAAGCGGGGCCCAACGGCTAACACGTCCGTGCCCGGCTTCGGGGTTACGCCCTTTACGCAACCGCATTCGCGGTTCGGGCACGGCGATATCGTTACCTGAAATGGATGAAAACGTCAATGGTTCGAGTTGCAGAAGAAGCCGACATACCTCACTTAGTCGCGGCTTTTCCTGAGAAACCTGGTACACCTGGCAATCGTCATATCAAGTATTTCGGATGGCAGAGGTCCGGTGAGCTATCCTTCCTTGTTGCGTGGGATGATTGCATTCCAATTGGATACGTCCTTGTACGATGGCCGGGTGGGCGCTGCGACCGGACATATCAGGCAGGTGAACTTGGCTGTGCGGAGATTGGCGACCTCACGGTTTCGGAAGACGCTCGCGGAAAGGGGTTTGGCAGATTGCTAATGGAGTCGGCTGAAAACCTTGTTCGAAACAGGGGCGTGAAACTCGTCGGTCTTGAGGTCACAGCACACAATCCAAGCCAGGATGTGGCACGTGAACTATATAGGAGACTTGGTTACCAAGATGCTGGATACGGAGAATTTCTTTCAGGTTACACGTACTATGATGCAGATGGCCAGCCTCAACGCGACGAGGAACTTTACGTTTACTTGACAAAAGACACTGCAGATGGATAGTTCGGATTCGTGTTCCACTTTCAGGTAACAGCGCGGTGTTGCGCTGCGGCGCCTTTGGCGCCCGGCCTTCGGCAACCCCTCGACAAGCTCGGGCTTCGCAAACCGGCGGAACGTTAGCCGACATTGGGTTGGGAGACCCTCGATTTGATGGCTCCAGCCATGTGAATTAGAGACCTTGTGAAAGCGGCTCTATTCGATCTCTTCGAAACGCTCGTAACACAGCAGTATCCGGATCGTCCGACGCAGCAGTCGTTTGCTGATCGGCTCGGTTTGGAGTTGGAAGACGTCAGGGCATGGTGGCGAACTAGCAGCAGAGACCGAATGACCGGCAAGTTTGCATCGTATAGGGAAACCTTATCAGCGTTGTGCGAGGCACTATGCACTTCAGTGGATGCCGCAACCTTAGATGAACTCAGCAAGGATAGGGAGTCACGTAAGCGAGACTATTTGCTTGAGGTCGAGCCCAAGACGATACGCTTGCTGTCACGGCTTCGGGCTAGCGGTTGGCGGGTCGGAATCCTGAGTAATGCGACACCTGACGAGATCGTCTGTTGGCCAGAGTGCCCCCTGCGGGATGTTGTCGATGATCATGTTTTCTCGTGCCAAGTGAATACCATGAAGCCCGAAGCCGAGATATATCATCTAGCGTGCGAGCGCCTCCAATTCAGACCAAAAGAGGGCGTTTTTGTGGGCGACGGTGGGTTTGATGAATTGCAAGGTGCTGCGGCTGTGGGCATGCGGCCGGTGCAAGCCAAATGGTATGCATCTCGGGACATTGCATGGGAGACTGCCCCTAAGCTGGCTTCGGTCGACTGCATCGACGATCTATTTGATCACCTCGAGGGTATGTCTTCTTGAGGCCATTTCAAGGAAGAGTCGACCAACGTCGGCTAACAGCATGTTTGCCGCTTCGGCGCAGGTGCTCCCTGGCCTACGGCAACTCGCTTCGCGAGTTCGGCAACCGGCATAACGTTTGGCAACATGAAAAAAGCGGTGGATTTCTTTGAGGGGATCTGGTGAAATGAAGGTAAGGTGTGAATTGAAGTGAGACACCGAATCGCCATTTTTTCTGACTTCCTGAAAAACAGAAATAGCAGATGGCACTACCAATCGAATACTTTGAGGTGAACTACGCTTTCGGTCTAGTAGTCGCCCGGATTATACACGGGCCTATAGCCACGGTCCTAAAGGAGTGGACCAACATTCCGCTGCGTCTGGGGATTGCCGAATAAGACTCGAAAGATGAGGGACGCTGGACCGATTATTGCAAAACCATCGAGACGGCGGCCGACCCGCTTGCGTGCATCTATGAGATATATCTCAAAAATCGGGAGAGAGATTCGTCCAATACCTCCTCGGACGAGCCCACATTTGGCTGTTTCCGCTATGAGGTGCGGGACGGTGGCAGAATACGCCTGCACTTTCGCAACAGCGACACGTCAGGACATGGGCCGCTGTCGATAGTCCGATCCTCGGTCCGCAAGTCGGAGTTGGACGCCCTCATTGATCACATCAGCAAGCAAGTGCCGAATGCTCGTACAGTGGTTGGATGTTCCTGGCTCTACAGCATTGAGGCCTACCGCCGGCTTTTCCCACCGTCCTACTTGGACACGGCGACATCGGCGCCCTTGAAGGAACTGAAGTATTATGGTAACTGGGGGCAATTCCTTAATCATGAAGGCGAAGTAAAGCGCGACCTAGTCGATCAATTTCTGCATTCGATAAACGCACCTGAGGTAGAGGCCTTTTCGGACCTGCAACGTGCCTTCCCCTGCCCCATTCTGGCCTTGGAAGCGCCGCTATCTGTATTTCTTCAGTTTTATGAATAGATTTTGAGAGGTCTTTGATCACTGTGGTTTATGAAAGTAAAATCTCACGTCGCCTAACATCGTCTACCCGCTCGGGCTTCGCCCGGCCCTTCGGGACCTGCTGAGCAGGTCGGGTAGCCAAAAAACGTTATAGGAAAGCCAAATTTTGGACATATGCGATCTTTTAAAACCTCCTGACTGAGGGGATCTCATGGCCGCGACTACATACGATTGCACGCAAACCATTCAAGTCGAGGATGGGCTGTGCATCAGGCCCTATTCCAAGACTGATGTTGCCAAGTTATATCACCTGATCGAAAATGAGAAAGATGACTTATTTTGGATTCATTCGATCAACACGATGGAAAACATTGCGGACCTCCATGCGGAGATTTATCGTGTGAACGAAGCCCTGAAGACCTCCACCCGGCTCGGAGGGGCGGTCGAACTAGGAGGGAAAGTCGCTGGAACATGTCGGATTTCTGGAATCAAAGTCGGAGATACTGGGGACCTTGGCTACTGGCTCTTTAAATCCTACAGAGGAAAGGGGATCATAACCAAGTGCTGCAAGTCACTACTTGATATCGCATTTACGGAGCTACGTTTGGGCACAGTGACGGTCTGCGCTGCGACTGTCAACCAGGCAAGTCGGGCAATACCTGAACGTCTTGGATTCAGGCTGGCCGAAATCAGGGAGAAGTGCCTACTCCGGTCTGATAAGTGGTGGGAGGGCGCGATCTATGTTATGGCCAGATCGAACTGGGAAATCCAGATTAGGAGTTAGGCTTAATCCTCTGAGAATTACTTCGGCGCACCAGCTGGCATTTCCTATAACACGTCCGTGCCCGGCTTCGGGCTATGCCCTTCGCGCAACCGCATTCGCGGTTCGGGCACGGCGAGAACAAGGCGTAATGCACAGATGGAGGGCATCATGACATTCGAATGGGGAACACTGTTGGCCGTGGGTCTGCTGGCTTTTGCCATACCAGCAGCTGCCGTCCACCACGAATCGGAGCAGCCCTTCGAATGGGAGTCCCTGCTGCGCGAGGCAAGTCTTTCTATATGCTGGACTTCTGGACACCGCTATCGGTCGCTATCAGCAAGCGGGGTCCGGATACAGGCGGGGTTATCTGGCTTGATGTGATTGATTTTCCCACTGAAATTGGCCGCGAATACGAAATCGTGATCGCTGCTCGGGGCCAATCGCTGACAAGCTACATTGATGGGCATCTGGTAAACCGGCTTACTGATGACTCATACAACAGTGGAGGAATCGGTTTCAATCTATGGCATACCTCGGCGATGAGATTTCGAGATCCAAAAGTCAGGCATTATCGCTAGAGGGTGCACTACGCCTAACACGTCCGTGCCCGGGTTCGGGCATTCGCCCTTCGCGCAACTGCATTCGCGGTTCGGGCACGGCGAAGACGTTACCTGCCATTAAGCCCCGTCCGGGGGGAGGGACATCTTGTGAAGTCAGGACCTGTTCAATCGTGGAGGTCTTTCAATGACTTTGGTTAAATATCGCGAAAGCATATCTGACGAATGTGCTGAATTCTGGTGGCAACTCTATGGAAAAAGGCCATACGTGATCCGTCCCGATGGGTACGAGCATCCAAATGTGGCCTCGGTTGGTCTCCATACGTTTACGTCTTATATGGAAGAAGCACTTGAGGGTCGGGCCGTTTCACAGTGGAGAGGCGAGGTATTTCCAGAAACAGTAATTGTAGCCCGAAGGGGGGATGTGCCTGTTGGCATCCTTATCTGTTCGGTAAACAGGGAAGAGCTTGTTGGGTATATCCTATCTGCGTTTATGCACAAAGATCACACAGGGCAGCAAATCGCGGATGCTCTCCTGGGCGAAGCTCTTAAATCTTTCCGTGGATTCGGGCTCAAGAAGGCCCTGGTAGGCCCCAGCGGAGCGGTGGAGGTCGAATCTCCAATCCACATGGCTGTTCTCGAAGCGGGGTTCTCGTGGGAAGAGAATTGGGAGCAAACTCTGGTCGAGGAAGGAAGGTCATGGATTTACACGGACGCGGGATATGAGGTCTTCATGGGTGGATCTCTGGAAGGTTTCGGGCTGTCGTCCGAGATCCGGCAGATGATCGAGTTTCTCGGCGCCGAGGGTATCACTGTCAGATCTTGCACGGTGGACGAACTTGGTAGTCTAAGGCGCATGGATACGGGAGGTCCACCGGCTGATCTGGTGCCAACTACACAGACGACCTTTGCTGCGTTGGTAGATGAAGATCTGGTAGGGTGGCTCGGACACGTTGAGCCTGACCGGCAGCAACGTGAAGTGATGGCAAGGGTATGCGGTCTCTATGTCGTGCCGGGTTTCCGTAGACGCGGTATTGGGAAAGTCCTCTACCATCATGCTGTAGCAGAAATGGTTCGGCAAGGCGCCGAGTGCGGTTACGAAGTGTCAAGTGTCCATAGCCCTGTTCGGTCGATTCTTCATTCTGTAGGATACCGATACTGGTATTTGGGGTTTGGCGGGATGTCGATGAAACTGGATTAGTCGGGCCATTGACCTTCGATTTTCGGAATCCCCGGCTGTGACGGCAGGTAACATCCGGTTTCCGCTGTGGCGGCCTTGCCGCCTTGGCCATCAGCAACCGCTTCGCGGTTCGCAAACCGGCGGAACGTTACCTGAAATTGTGGCCGGGCTGCATGGTCATCTGAAAACACCAACCGCGAATGTAGTCTGATACATTGACCTAGCATGGATTCCGTGTTATTATGCTATCATGATTCAATCGTTTCGGCGTGCCGGCGCAGAGGATATCTTCAATGGACGGGACACACGCGCCGCACGTGGCACTTGTCCATCGCAATTGTGGACTGTAGCTGCACGAAAGCTCGAACAACTGGACTCGGCTGATGAGCTGCGCGATCTACACAGTCCACCTGGTAATCATCTCGAGGTCTTGCGGGGCAGGCGGTCTGGACAACACAGTTTCCGGATCAATGACCAATACCGAATTTGCTTTGTATGGTCGGATGCTGGTCCTAAGGATGTCGAGATTGTCGACTATCACGAACGACTAACGAGAGGTGTCGATCATGGTGCGTATTCCAACAGATCGTGTTCCGACTCATCCGGGTGAGATGCTATTGGAGGAATTTCTGAATCCTCTAAATTTAACGCAGCGCGAATTGGCTGCCGCCATTCATGTTCCCTATCAAAGGGTCAACGAACTGGTAAACGGTAGACGTGGTATTACTCCGAGCACAGCCCTGCGTCTAGCGAGATATTTCGATGTGTCGCCCGCGTTTTGGCTGAATCTCCAACTTCGCTGGGATCTGTATCATGCCACCCGATCTGAGGCCGAAGAACTAGAGGCGATTGAGCCACGTGACATAGGGCTTAAAGTATAGGGCTCCTTCAACCGCTCGCCCCCAGGCCACAACTCCAGGTAACACCGGGTCTCCGGCTTCGGGCCGTTCGGCCCTTCGCCCAACCGCTTTGCGTTTCGGGGGCACGAAAACGTTATCGGCAATCGCGTAATGCGGAGTTCCGTATTTTGAGTGTGATGGGAATCTTGGTAGCGTTCGCAGTGGGCAGCATGGGAGACCAAGCTGTCGCGAACGTCCTTGAAGTGTCCTTCATGAATCCTGCGGACGGTATTGAACTGTCCGCAAGTCTTCAGCTTCCCAAATCAAATGGACCCCATCCCGCAGTCATCTTAATTGGCGGAGACGGTCCGCAAACACGAGACGAACCCATGCTCGTTGCCACATCCCAGTATCTCGCAGGTCGTGGTTGGGCTGTCCTGAGAGCCGACAAGCGAGGTACTGGGAAGTCGTCAGGTAATTTGGAAGAGGCAACAACACGGGATCTTGCAAACGATGTGGCGGCAGGATTTGATTTGCTTCGTCAAGACGAGCGCGTTAGACCAAATCGCGTCGGGTTAATTGGTCACAGTGAGGGGTCGTTGGTTGCGGTTATGGTTGCAGCACGGAGGCAAGATGTTTCCTTCGCAGTCCTACTGGCGTATCCAGTAGTCGGAATCGAGGAGACGCTGCAATTGCAAAAGGAGTTGCATCTCAAGCATGAAGGGGCAAGTGACCGGCAGCTCGAAAATGAGCGACGCTACCTGGCTCTTGTTGTCAACGGCGTTCGGCAAAACAAAACCAACGCTGAGATCCTCGACGCAGTTTCAGGCTTGCGTTCCGAGGTGGAACGTTCCTTAGATGAGGAGTTCGTTGCGGAGCTTCGGTCTCCCTGGTTCAGATTTCTTCCGGACTATGCACCATCCAGTGATCTCAAGAAGATTCGGTGCCCGCTGCTCGCCTTGTACGCTGAAAAGGACTGGCAAGTCCTGCCACCTCAGAACAAGAAAGCCCTTCTCAGAATATTGCGAGAGACGAGGGTCAATTGTCAGATCGCCGATTTGCCCGGTCTAAACCATCGCTTGCAACTTGCGAAAACGGGATCACCAGCGGAGTATGCAGAGCTTGGAGAGCGTATATCATTGATTGCTCTCGAGCATGTAGGTGATTGGATCGATCGTATCGCACATTGAATATCCAAAAGGAGCCCAGACGCGACAGCCGATAACAGCGCGGTTGCCGCTGCGGCGCCCTCGGGCGCCTTGGCCTTCGGCAACCGGAAAGCGTTATAGGCCATGCTTCTATTGAGTTGGCGAGCTATCGGGGACTTGGTAAAGAAAGGGGCCTTCAATGGGGTCGGCGGCACTCCCTCTGAAAGAGGGACTTAGGCTTCGAGATGCTCGTCGGTGGAAAGCTGCGATTGATCAATTCGAATCCGCAGTCGCTGCCGAACCGGATTCGTCGGATGCCTGGTATTGGCTCGCTGTAACGAGGGACAATCGGGGATAGGAGGTCGATGCGATACCGGCTTACAGGAAAGCACTTGAGCTTGGTTTGCCAACTGCAAAGGCAGCACGGGCATGGACTTGGCTTGCGAGTCCACTTTCCAAAACGGGCGAACCGAAGAAGGCTTTGCGTTGCCTCGAGGAGGCAGATTCCCTTGGAGGCTATCGGCCAAAGAGCGAATACGACGGAATTCGCTTTTCTGTAGAGCGGCGATGTGCGCGGGCAATCAAGCGAGGCACAGGCCCATAACACGTCCGTGCCCGGCTTCGGCGCCAGGCCGCCTCGCGCAACCGCTTCGCGGTTCGGGCACGGCGAAATCGTTATGCGAAACTGTCGTCCTGAGGATCGGTTTGGGCAAGAGATCGCTTCTACTTTCGGCGGGTCTCGAAACTCGGCATTGGGTTTTTGATGGAAGCTAGGATTTGAAGGCCTAATGGAAATATCGCTATGGCACATCAACGACATTGCGCAGCTTGCTGAATCCTACAACCAGCAAGTTGCTAGTATACCGTTTTGTTATCCGGTAACGGGTGAGGAACTCAGACGTGACGTGTGGAGTTGGGAAAAAGAAGCTTCGGACTACGATCTCTACTCTGAGAAGCTTATCGTTGGGCTTACAGACAGCAGAATCGTCGGTTTCGCGCACCTTGCAGGACTAAAAGAAAAGAGAAAGGGTAGCCCGGACGCGGGATTGATTCGTTTTCTTTCTTACAAGCCCGGCCATCGCAAACTGGGTCAGCTGATCCTCGAAGCCGCCGAAAATTACTTCGGAGAATTGGGTTTTGACCGGATACAGGCATTTTTTCCGAAGATCTACTCTTTTTATCGCTTTGACGTGCCCAGTTTGTCTGACCGATTGGCTCATGTTCACGGACTATTCGGTGCAAACGGATATAAAAAGTACTCTGGGTGGTATTTCATGAATCGCAGTCTGGTAGAGACTGACTCTGTTCCGAAGCCCCCTGGAATCGTTTCAAGATTGGAAGAACTTGTAAGGACGTCGAATGGAGAAAGCAACCTGCCCAGTCTGAATATCCAGCTTTGCCGAGATAGCAAGACGGTGGCCGAAATACAATGCTTCTCGGCGGGTATGCAGATTCATGCACCAGCAGCTCAGAAGTGTGCCTACATTGCAAGTCTAAACGTATCCAAAGCCGACCGGTCAAAAGGAGTGGGTGCTTTTCTCCTAAGAAGATCACTGCATGAACTACACAAGTGCGGATACGAAAACGCAATTCTAAACACCCGGTTTGATAACTATCGAGCTCAGTTGCTTTACAGCAATACGGGATTTCAGGTCGTTGACTTGACCTATAGCTATTTCAACTACACACCTGCATAGGTAGCTCGAGGCTGGACGTCACCAGCTCCGCATAACACGTCCGTGCCCGGCTTCGGGAATGCGCCCTTCACGCAACCGCATTCGCGGTTCGGGCACGGCGAGAACGTTATGCGCAATGGTGGTATCGGGAAAATAGGGCGGTAGGAGAGAGGGAACGAAGGGATTACAGTTGGGACATTGAGTTCAGAAAGACCATAAGCACAGTGAAATACCAATTCACGGACACGGATCTGGCTGCTAGGCGCCTTAAGTATCTGGCCGAAGTATACGCAGCCTCGTCCCGAGAATTCATCCTGAGATCTCTCAGAAACCGTCCTCAGCTAGCCTTAGATTTGGGATGCGGTCCCGGATACTCGACACATATGCTCGCAGAAGCGACGCACGCGGATAAGATCGTTGGCCTTGACAATTCAGACCGCTTCATCTCCCTCGCCAAAGAGGGAGAGACCGATAGGGTATCGTTTCAACTGCACGATATAACTGTGGTTCCATTTCCCGTCGGGGCTGCCAATTTCCTATTCTGCCGGCTCTTGCTGACGCATTTTAGAGAGCCGAGAAAAGTAATCCGAAATTGGGCCAGCCAGATGGTACACAATGGGCTCTTGCTGTTGGAAGAAGTTGAATGGATTGAAACCAGTCACCACGTTTTCTCCAAGTATGTCGGTATTGTGGAGGCTCTTTTGGCCGACCAATCTACCCAACTTTGTGTCGGACCTACGCTGGAAAAGATGGACATTCCCGACGGCTTGGACAAGGCCACAAGTAACGTCGCACGTATAGGCGTGTCCAACTTCCAGGCAGCGACTATGTTTACCTTGAACATCCAGTCGTGGAAGAATGAGCCTTTCATTCAAGCGAACTATGGGGAGCAAGAAATTGGAGCGCTGGAACGTGAGTTGGAAGCAATTGTCTCTGAGGGCGGGGGAACCACTCAGATAGAATGGGGCTTCCGGCAGATTGTGCTTCAAAAAGACGGATGCTAAGCTTCGTCCCCCTCGTGTTTGGCGGGTCCAGATAACCTCACATGCGCATAACATGTGGCTCACGGCTCCGCTTCGCTCCGCACAAACCCGATATCGCGGGTTCGTGAGCCACTGAACGTTTGGTGTCATCGCATATGAGTGAAGCTGGCCTTATTGACATCACTCCAGGATATGCTTCCTCGATGTTAGATAGAGGTCGGACAGGAGCCCGATTTATTTCTCCCCGGAATTTCTTGCTATGAGAAGTGCAATAGATGGCTTTGTGGAGGGACTCGGTGAGATTTACGAAGGAGAACTGGAATCGGTTTGGATGGGTGGCTCACGCGCTCGGGAATTTGGCAACCCTGAGACGAGTGATGTTGACCTTCTTCTTGCCACGAAGCGTCTCACTCCGTCGGAGAAAAGGGTACATCTCCTGGAACTCGTAAAATCACAGTCTCTGTCTTACGACATAACAGCAGCAACGATAGACCATATCAATGCCGACGTTTTCCCCACTCCTGTTGATTTCCTTCTCAAGATGAACAATACAATTATCCTCAAGCCTGATGGTAGCAAAGATTTTCTTTTATTCAGGCAAGATATTTTTGAATCAGGGAGGGATCTTCTCGGTACACCTCACAACAGGATTCTGAAACGCGTTCCGTGGCCTTTACTGCGGCAGTGCATTCGGCACGTAGTTCCGCAGATACGAACCAAATTCAAGAATCCTGCGTTGATGTTTTGCCGAGTTGCATTTACCCTGGTGGAATGTCATCTCTGCACTAAGATAGAGGCCGGCGAATGGGGCTTGAGAGTATTGGATGCCCGTTTTCATCAACTGATTCAAATGGATCTTGATTCGTATGTCTGCAGCAGCGATTGCAGTCTGGATCAGGACGATCTTCGCCATCTTGAGGGCCACTGTAGGGCCATGATAGAACGTTGCGACGACACCTAACAAGCCCATTCACGGCTTCGGGGCATACGCCCCTTCGCTGAAAGCCGCTACGCGGCTTCGTGAATGGCCAGCCGTTAGCCGTAAGCGGGTTCGTATTGGAGGTTTCAGTTGAGTCCCGGTTACTTCGATCATAAAAGCGCAGCCAAAAGATACAGGGATGCCCGGCCCTATTTCCATCCAGTCGTAATCAGCCGCATCAAGGCATTCCTGGGCATCGATAGACCGGTCGGCACAGCCTTGGATGTAGCTTGCGGCACTGGTCAGTCGAGCATCGCACTGCGAGAAGTCGCCACCAAAATCGTCGCAATTGATCGATCCCCAGAGATGATAGCTCTCGCAGAACTGGATGAAAAGATAATCTATCACGTGGCGTCCGCCGACGACATTCCGATCGACGGAGACTGTGTCGATCTCATTACCGCGGCCTGCGCATTCCATTGGTTCGATCGACCACCCTTCTTGGCAGAAGCACGACGGGTTTTACGGCAATCGTCGCCCATGGTCATCTACAACAACACGTTCACCGGCAACATGAAGGAAAATCCGAAATTCCACGACTGGATTCACGGTACTCATCTCAAGAGGTATCCATCTCCGCCACGGAACATGACTCAGTTCACGGAAGAAGAAGCCCAAGAGGAGGGATTTCTCTTGTTGGGCTCCGAGAAGTACGAGAACGATGTCACGTTTACATCCTCACATCTCATCGAGTACCTCCTGAGCCAAACGAACGTGATTGCCGCGGTGGAGGAAGGAAAAGAGTCCCTCGAATCGGTTTCTGCATGGTTAGATAGTGAAGTTCCCGCATACTTTCCGTTAAAAGAGGCAACGTTCGAGTTCAGAGGTCCGATCGACTACTATCGAAAGGCACAGGATTGACCCGCCAACGGCTGACAGCACGGTGTTGCGCTGCGGCGCTACGCGCCTTGGCCCTCGGCAACCCACTTCGTGGGTTCGAATACAGGCAGTTAGCCGTCATGCCGCTTCAGAGTGTTGGTAATTGTTCTTTCCTGAGTTGAACCTATGTCTGAGACTGGAATCCGTGGGTGTATGGAAGAGCCGAACCCCACCCAGCTTGGCTTGATTAGAGAGATCCACGAGGCATTGACTGCTTGCTCTGCTCAGCACTGGTTGGGTGGGGGTTGGGCTGTGGACTTCTTGTTAGGCGAAGTCTTGCGCGTCCACAGCGACATAGATTGGGCGATTTGGAAGGCAGATGTCTCCACAGTAACCACCTGTCTTACAGCACTTGGATATGTTCCCCAAGTGCTACGTCATCCGGAAGAACACATTGGATTCTACAAACTTGATCAGTTTGTCAGTTTTGGGCTTCTCGAAAGGACCGGATCGGGCGAAGTTGTGACCTCTGGCCGATGGACCGATTGGCCATATCCACAAGGAGCTTTCTCTGCTCCAGATGGCCAATTGGGCGCTCTTACTTGCCCGATCCTAAGCGCTGAAGCGCAACTGGACGAGAAAGTCAATTTTCACAAGCACCGAGCTGGCGCACCACTTCGAGATGTAGACCCGCCGGCGATCGAGAAGCTACGTGACTACATCGCCAGCCAATAATGCGAATGAAGCGGCACGAACGTCTAACACGTCCGTGCCCGGCTTCGAGCTAACGCCCTTCGCGCAACCACTACGCGGTTCGGGCACGGTGAAAGCGATATAGGTAATACCAACCTAAAGCCCCCATGGGCAGGTGGTGGAAACGCCTTTTGGGCGAGCAGAACGGCTTTCCCTAGAAAGTAATCGCAGAACAGGTGGTAAGTATGAGTGGCTCCTCGATTAGATACAGAGAAACACGGGATATTCCACTTGATGCCATACTGGGACTCTATTCGGCTAATGATTGGTCTTCAGCAAGAAAGCCGACCGAACTTCGTAATGCGTTACTGAACTCACATTCCTTGCTGACTGCTTGGGACGGAGACCGTCTGATAGGATTGGGCAACGCCATCTCTGACGGCCATCTCGTTGTGTACTATCCACACTTGCTGGTTCATCCCGAATATCAGGGGCAAGGAGTAGGATCGGAATTGATGAAGAGGCTGATGTCAAATTATGAGGGCTTTCATCAACATATGCTTGTTGCAGATGGCAGGGCAATCGACTTCTACAAGAAGTGCGGGTTCGCCAGGGCAGGCAAAACGGAACCGATGTGGATCTACGCAGGCCAGGATCATTAGATCCAGTCGTCTGTGGCAGGGCGTCACCCTACCACTCCGGCTGGCACTTCCTATATCACGTCCACTTGCGCTTCGGTTGCATTCGCTCCCTTCGGCCTGAGGGCAACCCGCTACGCGGATTCGCAAGTGGCGAGAACGTTACCCGCAAGTGTGCCCTTGAACAGCTGGCGCGGCCCATCCATGGGCCTCGGACCCCTTGTATAAGTCATTGGACCCATCTCCTGGTGGAGGAGGAAAACATGGCAGATTCCCTGCATTTCGTCCATATCAGTGACACACACTTAGGACATTTGAGAGATTGGATCGCGCTAGGCAACAATCCATTCCGTAATCTATTGCGGGTCCTTGAAGCCATAAATAGCCTGCCGACACGCCCCCAATTTGTGATTCATACAGGGGACGTAGCGAATCATAATACTGAGGTCGCTTACGAACTGGCGGCGGAAGCATTTTCTCAAATCAACATCCCGACCTACTTTGTAACAGGCAATCATGACACGCGTGATTATATGCGCAAGCATCTGACAATGGGTCCTAAAGAGGATGTTCTATCCAATTCGGACCTGAACTGCTATCGATTCTCGTATCAGGGCGAACGGTTTCTGGTGCTGGATGCCCAGCAGCCATATGAAGAGGTCGGCCACTTTGGTAAAGTAACAGAAGACCAGCTTGATTTTGTTCGAGCGGAGGTTAGCCGGCAGAACGGCTCATTGACTGTTTTTATTCATCACTCGCCCCTCGATTTGGATTCCAAGTGGTATTCAAGAGACGTGGGCATGCTTAATGGCACTGATTTACATGAAGCACTGTTGCCGGCAAGAGAGCGTCTCCGAGGCGTTTTCTTCGGTCATGTTCATCGGGGGACCCATATCCACAAGGATGGCATTGCCTATATCAGTGTAGGCAGCACCTTTTGCCAACTCAACTATTGGCCCCATGAACAGGAAGTGAACTTTGACGAAGAGCATCCGCCTTGCTTCAACTTTGTCACCCTTCTTGCAGATAGGATGATCGTCAAGGAGCATTCAGTCTCTCTGAACGGCGACAAGACGTAATCTTGTGCAGTGAGCGGAAAGTTACAGTGACTCAGGTGAGCGAGCGTACTTGCCGTCCCGGCAAGCACGTATCAGGCACGCCATCGCGTAACACCTTCGTGCCAGGCTTCGGGACATCGCCCTTCGCGCAACCGCTTCGCGGAAGGGGCACGGCGAGAAAGTTATGGGAAATGCGTGATAGGCCCGTTGATTATCAAAAGGCTTCAGACCGGACGAATCTACTATGGTCCCCCTGATCAGTAGTATCTGCAGGGGCAGCATTGGCGTTTGCCAGCTGCCTCGAACGTGGTGGAAGGCGGTGACACGGGCTGTTGATCTTCTTGATCCCGGTTACCCGGACAATAGTGGTGGCCTGGACACCTTTTGTCTCCAGGCGATGAATTTGGATGTCGACGAGATATACGACTATCTCCGATCAGAACTACCCGACTATGTTTCGTTCGAACGGTGGATCATCACTAGAAAAATCGGTCAATTGCCCACAGCTCAGATCGCGAGATTCAATGAAATCGTCAAATATCGGCGCCACATTCGGCCACACAAAATTACGGAGACCTATGAAGATATTGGATTCGATCCCGAAGCAGATACTTATACATCTGTTTTGTTGCTGAATACGCTTCAGGACTGGCATCTATTTCACGCCAATGACTTTGTCAAAGGTCAGATTCCTGCTGGAATTCCTCCTTTGGTCAGCAGTATCGACGTAGGTCCCCTCGATGTCCTGCAACTTGCCCGTACCTGGCACAAAGTTCTCCTGAAGTCCAGGGGATTGCTCCGCACTGATTACCCGGCATGTGGCAGGGGATTGGATCAGCACGTATTGGACGTTCTTGGCCTCGACCGTGATGCGATGATCTCCTTCGTCACGGAGAACCAACCGACCTACATGGCGTTTGAAAGCTGGGTGACCACTCAAATAGGCGAAATAGACCGCACGCGACTCGATTGGTTTCAACGCAACTTACTGAATCGTGAGCATCCCGAGACACGACAGGCAGAAATCCACAGGCTTACAGGTTGTGATCGATCGATCAAGAGTGGAGTCCTTCTCAATCATCTGGAGGATTGGCATCTGGCGTACGAGACCTGGATCCTTCCGCGCAAATAGAAATGTTTTGATGCGCCGGTGGAAAAGCGCACTTCCCACAACATCACGGTTTTGCGCTGCGCCGACCTCCGGGTACCCAGCTCCTATAGCGAATTTTGACGATCGGGCTGGGGTTCATCACCATTCCACCTTTTAGAGGATAAAAATGGGAACCGAGGAAGAGAAACAGGTAATCAAAGCGGCCAAGCGAGGCGACATCAAGACGGTCAAGCTGTTGATAAACAGGGATGCAGCCCTTCTAGCCGCAACAGACAAGGATGGTTCAATGCCACTCCACTGCGCCGCGTGGAAGGGTCATGCCGAGGTAGTGGCGTACTTGCTCGATCAAGGAGCAAGCATCAATGCGCACAACCAAAACTCCCACTGGGGCACAACACCTCTTCATGCTGCTGCACACGGCAACCAACGACAGGTGGCGGAGTTGCTATTAGATCGGGGAGCTGAACGGGAGTCCAGGAATTTGAATGGGCGCACGCCTTTCGAAGAGACTTTCGTTCATAATGCCCTTGCGGTTCGGCGATTATTTGAGTAGAGCAACTTGATCCCGGATCATTGCTTAGCTACGGCGGCTAACAGCGCGTTTTGCGCAAGGACGATGATCGCGGCTTGGCCTTCGGCAACCCGCTTCGCTGGTTCGCAAAGCGGCGAAACCTTACCTGCCGTTGAAGAATGAGGCAAATCATCCTTGAGAGAGGAATCGCGGATTGAAATCAATGGATCAGCCCCCGGACGAGTGGCCCGAAAATTCTGATATTGCCAAGAGAGAGTGGGATGAGCAGGCCGACATTTGGGACAGCCGGATGGGAGACCAAGGGAATGATTTCCATCTGGAGCTTGTGAGACCCTCGGTCGATGAACTGCTATTTCCCACTAATGGAGAGGTTATTCTCGATGTCGGCTGCGGAAATGGTATCTATGCTCGCCATCTAGCACGGTTAGGCATTTTGGTCACAGCGATTGACGTGAGCCAGGTAATGATCGATATGGCCAGGCGGCGAACCCGCGAGAATGAGGAACAGATCAAATACAAGGTGATGGATGTCACCTCAGAGGAGCAGCTGGCGGCGCTTAATGGAGAAACTTACGACGCCGTTGTTTGCAACATGGCCCTAATGGATTTGGCCCAGCTTCGTCCCCTTGCTCAGACCATACCTCGAATCCTGAAATCGGAGGGGAGATTTGTTTTCTCAGTTATGCATCCATGCTTCAACAACGTCGCTGGTACTTCCAGGGTCGTTGAGGAAAGTTACGGTGAGCAAGGAAGACAGCAGATTCACACGATAAAGGTTAGCTCTTATATCACGCCTGTGGCAGGCGTGGGAAGAGGCATCTGCGGAAGAGACATTCAGCACTACTACCACAGACCTTTGTCTGCACTGCTCTCAATCCTCTTCGATGCCGGATTAGTCATGGACGGTATTGCCGAGCCCGTATTTGAACCTCGGGAGGAGAGGGAGCTAGGCCAGTCAAAGTTCAGGGAGATTCCATGGGCTTTTGTGGCGAGAATGCGACAAATTGAGACTGTCCCGGTCAGGTAACACGTCCGTGCTCCCTGCTCCGGGCAATTCGGCCCTTCGCCCAACCGCCGCGCCGGTTGGGGGGCACTGAAACGTTAAGTGACGTGTTATGAGGAGCTTAGACTAAGTTAGTTGATGCTACCTCACTTAACAGCACGTTTTGCGCTGCGGCGCCTTTGGCGCCTTGGGCCTGTGGCAACCGATTCTCGGTTCGCAAAGCTCGCACCAGCCCTTCGGGACGCGCCTAGTTCGCAAAGCGGAAAACCTTAACTGAAATTGTGCTTGAATGAGCAAGTACGTCAAAACCCACTACGACTCAGCGCCTGAAAGCGAGTGGGATCGGTTGGATGCAGGGCTTTATCAAAAGTGATGATCGATCTCAGGCTCTGAGCGAGCTGGTTCGCATTCTAAAGCCGGACAGTAGGGCGATTGTGG
The DNA here is from genome assembly GCA_965208105.1 of Candidatus Latescibacterota bacterium. Classification (GTDB taxonomy): domain Bacteria; phylum Latescibacterota; class UBA2968; order UBA8231; family UBA8231. Next base: position 2,020,548 of record OZ242318.1, on the reverse strand, counting down.
CCTTCCTCAATTCATGGGGGCTGATCAGAACCGGGGTAGTCGATTTCCCAGAGCGCTTCAGGAATTCTACCTTTCTGAGGAGCATGCTCGACGAAAAGACTTTCCAAGCTTGTGAGCTTTCCGGTTTTACCGAATGTCACTGGTCCAACCCTGAGGTCGCTGGCAAGGAAATCCAAGATGTAGGGCTGCGAATCGTCAGCTATGCGGGTGTAGAAAGCTTCGTCGGAGGCATGGCACCACTTCTTGAGTCGCTCAGGAAGAATGAACAAGCGGCATATGAGAACGTCGTGGAATTCGCATCGGAGACTTCGGAGCTGCCTCAGTTCAGGGATGCAACAGACCATGTTCACTTTGTCGTGGAGAAGTAGTGTACGTCGCCCCCTGCGTTTTGAAGTCAATACCGGCCACAACATCAGTTAACACTGAGCCCCCGGGCTTCGGCGCTGACGGCACACCTTCCCGCGGCAGGCGTCTGCAACCCTGGTAGGTTATACGATAAGTCGGCTCCGCAAAGCTTACTGAGATGGAACTATGCCATATGCGTCTGTAAACGGCTTCCGGATGTTCTACGATGCACGAGGCGAGGGCGAGGTCGTCGTGTTTATACACGGAGGATTCCCCTCTCTTGACATGCATCTCCGTGCGCAATCGAGTGGTATGTGGGGATGGGAGACGGATTTCACTTCAGATTTCCGATTTGTGATCTACGATCGCCGGGGCTGCTGGCTGTCTTCTCGTCCGGAGGGTGGCTATGATATTGAGAATCAGGTGCGGGATTTGTCTGAGCTGCTAGGCTACCTTGAAGTGGAAAGGGCGCACCTGATTGGTTCTTCTGCAGGGGGTCCAGTTGCAGTGTTGTTTGCAACGATCTATCCGGAGAGAGTCAATACACTCGTTTTGGCTGGTACCGCTGCGAATCTTTGGCCCGAGGAAGACCCGATTACCGCAATTGTCAAAGAACAGGTCGAAATCCTTGAGAAACAGGATGCGGCGGCAGCTTGGAAGAATCGACCAAAGGGTGTTGAGCTTTCTCTAGACATCCTGTGGGAACGCGAGGAGATGAAGGAGCGAGGAACCTTGCGAGAATACGAAGAACGAATACAGAAACTTGTGGAGAGGTCCAGCTTGATAGAGCGTGTGCAATGGTATGGAACCCAGTTGCAAGCGATTGGCGCATACCTTCGTAGAGATGTGATTGTCGAATGTGGTCGGATAGGGGCTCCCACACTTGTCGTTCACGGGGATAAAGACAGAGAAGTGCCCGTGGATTGGGGCCGGGATCTTGCAATGAGGATTCCCGGAGCCGAATTTCGGATGTATCCGGATGAATCACACAGCCCTGTCCAAAGAAGTGTTGGGGTGCGTGAAGATCTGATGGTCTTTTTACGAAAAAGTGGGATAGCGAGTCCTGGAAATTCCAGGGGGGCCGACCTCGCCTAATCCCGTGCCCCAGCCTCCAGGCCCTTCGCCCAACCGCCGCGCCGGTTCGGGGGCACTGAGAAGTTAAGCGAAAGCGGCTAACGGCATACGCGTCAGAGAGACAGAGTTGTTGGACGACCAGGATCATTTCAACGACCTCACCAGAGTTCAACAGGACCTGGGCGATCTTTTTCCGGATTTAGGACGCATTGCTCCACTGAAGCGGCTGGATGCCGGCGTGTCCAGCCTGGTAGTTGAATCCGCCGCCGGCATTGTGTTTCGCTTGAGCAAGAATGAGTCTGTTGCCGCAGGCTACGATAGGGAAGCCCAGGTGCTTCTGAGAGCAGCGCCCTACCTCGATCTATCAGTCCCCAATCCCAAGTGGTGCGCCTCGCCTTCCAAGCTGGCTCCGTATGGAGTTTTGGGCTATCCAAAACTCACTGGCGTGCCCTTGCACAAGGGCCACCTGGAAATTCTCGATTGGCACCGGATCGCCGATGACCTGGGCAGATTTCTCCGGCAGCTCCACAGCACTCCGGTAGAGGAATTTGTCGATCTCGATCTCCCGCTCTTTCACAGCAGGCCGGAAGCCCTCAACCCGATGCAACAGAACGTATTGCCGCATCTTGAGACTGCCCTATCGCTGGGCGAATACCATGAGGTGCGTCGCTGGTGGGAAAAGTTTGTAGCCGACGAGCGAATGCAGACCTACGAGCCCGTTCTTGTTCACGGCGATCTGTTTTACGCCAACGTCCTGGTCGACGAGGATGTTTCAGAAGTTGCGGCTGTTCTAGACTTCGAGGATGCCACTTTGGGGGATCCCGCCCAGGATTTGGCGGTCCAGCATCACCTGGGTCAAGAGTTCGCCGAGGCGGTTTTGGCGGCCTACACACAGGAATGTGGTGGGATGGACGGTTTACTTGAACATCGCGTGCGCCAGCTGTGGATCCTTCGTGAATTTTCGGGGTTAATGTGTTTCTTGCAGACCGATAATGAGTCTGAGGTTGATGAGTGTGTTTGGAAATTGAGGCATGGTCCGCTATTCCGAGGAGCAGCATGAAACGGTTGTGGAGACATGTTGAGGGTGCCGCCATCGGTCAACACGACCGTGCCCGGCTTTGGCCTGGCGGTCATCGCTCAACCCCGCTGACGCGGGTTCGCATATCGGCATAACGTTAGAGGACATGGAAGCGTAGACAAAGGACAGAAATCCACGTGGAACTCGAACAGCGTCTAGGTGAATTGCGGCGACTGTGGCCTGATCTCGATTGGGAGGAGGCTGAGTTACTGCACTACGATCACGATGTAGTGCTCCTTGACGACTCGTACGTATTTCGATTTGCCTGTGAAGATCCGGAGCACGAACCCCTTGAGCAAGAGGTCAAGCTGCTTAGGCGTCTTCGAGAGACGGGATTGCCAGTTCCCGACTATACACACGTTGACGGCGAGTACCGCGTCGCTGGATATCCTTCGATTCCCGGACATTCCCTGACGTATGAAGAATTCATCTCCCTGGCAGAGGATCAACGCCTCGGCCTCGCGGGTGGTGTCGCAGCGGTTCTCAATGCCCTCCACGGCCTTCCCCTGGGGGAAGCCGAATCCTTAGGCATCCCTCAAGACGATCCGTGGTATGACGAGGTGAGAGGTTTCTTGTTCGACTACATACGGATCGTGAGACAAGGCACTCTGACCCCTGACGAATTGTCGTACTGTGACAAAGTGGTCCGGGAGATCATGGCGGCAGACCTCTCAAGCGAGATTTTACGCAGTGTAATCCATGCCGATATCGAACCGCCGCACATTCTGGTGGATGGTGGTCGCTTTGCCGGGGTAATTGACTTCGGGGATGTGGTCATTGGGGACCCCGCATGCGACTTCGGATGGCTATGGGAGCTTGGAGAGGGGTTCATCGACGGGGTTCTCTCCAGCTACTGCTTTAACACGGATGATTTGAAGCAAAGAGGCCGTTGGTTCTGGTTTGGGCGAGCGATGAGGGAACTGGAGTGGGGTGCACGAAGTCGCCAGCGGGAAAACTGGGAACGAGGCTACAGGTTTTTCCCTGAAGGCGTCGCAAGTCCGGAACGCGCCACGGGGGTTTGGTAGGTTTTCACCTCCTCAAACAACCGGCTCCCGCCGCGCCGCCTTCGGTGGCTTGGCCTGTTGGCAACCGTGGAGACGTTATATGTCATGCCAGAATCTTCGTGAAGCTAGCATCCAATGCGGATAGTACTCGTCCGGCACGGACAAGGCAAAGACCAGCTTACCGAGACGAACTCGGGTGAGCGCACGTGCTCAGGCCTCACAGACCTGGGCAGGGAGCAAGTTCATGCGCTTGCGACACATCTGCGAGAGTCAGGCGAATTCTCCGATTGTCAAACACTGCTCAGCAGCACTATTGCGCGAGCGCGTCAGACCGCCAAGATTCTGTTGGATGTATTGCCGGCACAATGCGTAATGGAGGATCCAGATCTATGTGAGCTGCGAATGGGACAAGCCGAGGGTCTCACCACCTCTCAGATCCAGGCAAAGTATGGAGATTCCACGCCTCCGGGCGCCGAAACCTTCCAGGAGCTGTCTGACAGAGCACATTCGGCCTTGTTGTCCTACTCGCAACGATTCGCCGGACAAACAGTAGTAGCAGTGACTCATGGCGGATTCATCGCCGGCTCAACGAAAAGGCTTTTTTCAGGAACCGAGACCAAGGTCTGGCTGCAACCTTTGAATACAGGCATTACCGAATGGTCTCTGTCTGAGGGAATCTGGACCCTTGTCCAATACAACAATGCCTACCACTTGCATCGACTGGAGGAGAGCAATTGATCCTCGGTGCGACGGAGGCAGGGCATATAACACAACCGTGCCCGGGCTTCGGCGCTGACGCGCCTTCGCGCAACAGCTTCGCGGTTCGGGCCCGGTGAAAACATTATGTGACATGCTCAAGTCGAGCAAATCGTACGGAACACAGCTGACATGCCTGACCTCTCATCGCTGCATGAAATTAAAGTCGGCTCACATCTGTTCCATGTGGGAAAGCCAGAAATAAGGGATGTCCGTAAGGCAGTCGTTGGATACAGTGACGTAACCAGTCTTCTCCTTTTTTTACAACGTGCTTGTGACCTTGTTGTTTTCCACGGCCCAAACATCGCTACAGCTAGAATGCTCGAGTATCCAGAGAAAACAGGGTCTCAGGTCTCCTTGCACGATCATCTTTTCTATTGGGAGTTTCGCCCGATCAACGGACTCACATGTCTCCGCGAGGGCATGGCCCAGGGCGAAATTGTGGGGGGCAACCTCACGCGGCTGGTCGAGTCGATAGGTACAGATCATGAAATTGAGACGGATCAGCGGATTTTGTTTCTTGAGGATGCGGGAAAGGATGCTAGGCAAATTGACGCGATGGTGACACACCTCAGGAATGCCGGAAAGCTAGACGGCGTTCGCGGCATGGTGTTCTCCGACATGTTTGAGTGTTCGAACCTGCACATGCTATGGGGAAGTGTCTCCGAGCTGCTTTCTGAATTTGGAATCCCCATCGCGTCAGGGCTGCCGTCTGGACACGGAAGAAGCTGCCTGACAATTCCGCTAGGCGTCGAAGTCATCTTGGACGCCGACGAGGGAAGCATCACGTTCGAACGTGAAGGACAGGCCCACGTCGCAGACAGGTAGCACGTTATGGGAAATGCGACTAAGGTTTTACGTATATCATGCCATCAAAGCGGGGTGTGATCCTCGAGCAAATCGCCGCGGAAATCTGCGCGATCTTCCCTGGCAATGTGGTACGAGTCGCCATCGACGGTGTAGATGGTGCCGGCAAGACAACATTCGCGGATGAGCTTGCCCACACCATTGAAAGTCGGCCGATCATCCGTGCGTCAGTAGATTTCTTTCACAATCCTAGGGCAATCAGGTACCGTCAGGGGAAATATTCGCCGTCAGGTTTTTTCGAAGACTCGTACAACTACGATCAACTTTTCGGCTTACTTCTCAACCCTCTAGGTCCTGGAGGGTCCGGGCGTTTTCATACTAAGGCGTTCGATCACAGGATCGATACCTGTGTTGAGTCGCCTGAACTGTACGCGGAGCCGAAGTCGATTCTCTTGTTGGACGGGATTTTCTTGCACAGGGCTGAACTCAGGGACCTCTGGGACTATTCAATCTACTTGGACGTGGATTTCGAAAACTCGATTCCCAGATGCGCTCTTCGTGGAGAGGGCAATCCGGATCCTGATGCAGAGCAGAATAGGCGTTACATAGAAGGCCAGAAAATATACATCCAGAACTGCCAACCCAGAAAACGGGCTTCAATAGTACTCGACAACAATGATTTGGATGATCCCTTTATTGTTTCGTAATGCTGGGCAAGTGAGCATTTCCGAGGTCAGACTTCACTTAACAGGACGAGAGAGATGAGGTTCATGCTTGCAAGTGGACATCTGGCTAAGCCACTTCCAAAGCGGTCGCCGAGCACAATTGACATAGCCTTTGACAGGACTTAGGTTATGCTCTGCACATCAGGGTGCACCCAACCCGCGGGAAGAACCACGTTCACCTGAACTTCGCTCTTCGTTTTATCCTTGGGGAACCTTCTTTCTGCCTGTATGCGGGCCAGGCAATCCGTCGAAAGGAGGTCCGCCATGCGCCGCCGCCTGCCCGTAGTCCCCAGTCTCCAACAGCAGAAAACCCTCGCCAAGACCCTGCGAAAGCATTGGAGGGATGCGGCTCCGGATGCCTTCCAGCGCATTCGCGAGAGTCATCCGAAGCTTCTTGAAGCCACCGACGATGAGATTGCCAGGGTCTCGTTCAAGCTGAGCGACGCCCAGCTGGTCATCGCGCGCGAATACGGTCTTGCAAGCTGGCAGAAGCTCGTAGATCGAATCGCCAAACGGCGGCCGGCGGTGGGGTTGAGCAGCAAGGAGAAGGCGCGGCTCCTGATCGAGGATCCGTTCCTGGTGACTCATGGATGCCACGATTCGTTTTCCAAAGAGGTTTGGCCGTTAATCGTCGCGGCCATGGCAGGGAACACGAAATCACTTGAATCCCTCCTCGACGCCGATTCAAGTCTCGTTAACGCTGAGTTTTTCGGCTGCTCTCCGATCGTTTTCGCAACGCAGGAAGGACACACGCGAACGGTTCAAGTGTTGCTCGAGCGCGGGGCCAGACCGACCGCTACTTCCTGGTTCGGGAAGGATACGATCCTCAAACTGGCCGAAGATCGCGGCCACCAGGAGACGGCAAGCGCCATTCGGCGGGCGGTTGCGCAGCTGCACCGCTATGACGAGGGGTCCGAACGGTTTCACGATGCCGTGGCACAGGCGGACGGCGTGCGCGTTGCCGAGTTGCTGGCGGCCCACCCGGAGCTTGTCGATCAATCGGACCGTCAAGGGATCTCACCGCTGCACAAGGCGGTCGTCAACCGGGATGTTGAATTGATCGAGCTGCTGATCGACCGGGGCGCCGACCTCAATCAAGCGGATGGAAAAGCGCGGATGCGCCCCATCGATCACGCCATCTGGAACGACATATACATTCATGGCTCCGAGGACATGGAGTTGGTGGACCTGCTGTTGTCAAAGGGGGCCGAATACACCATCGAGGTTGCGGTGGCAAGGAACGACATCGAGAGGGTCAAGGCGATGGTGAGTGCCAACCCTGACCTGGTAAATTACGAGTCCCCCATGGGCATGACGCCAAAGGCTGCCGCCGCCCAGCATGGATATCTCGAGATGTTGCGTTTTTTGATCGATAACGGCGCAGACGCGACCTGTCGTGAGGGGCGTTGGGGATTCGCCCTGTGGGCTGCGGTATGGTACGACCACTACGATGTCGCCGAGCTCCTGCTGCAACACGGCGCGGATCCCAATGCCGAGGGTCAGGATTCCCATGGCACAGCCACCTCGGCCGCGACAGCGACAAGGAATCGAGCTCAGGGGAAAAACCGCAAGATGCTGGAGCTGTTGTACAGATACGGCGGAGAGGATCAGGACTGGACGTACACCGAGCGGCTGCAACAGATGTTCGAGCGCAACCCGAACGATCCATTGATGAGTGAGCTGTTCGTTCGGATTCGCGATGACGCTGAGCTTTTGGACCGACTGTTGGAGCTCGGTATCCCGATGCCATCGACAGTCACGGTGTGCCAGGGAAATCTCTGGAAAGGCGACATTGCCATTTTTCGAACGCTTCTCGAGCGTGGATTGGATCCGAATCTTCCTAACTTCCTGCGAATTGCCCCATTGCATCGTCTGGCCGCCAGCCGGCACAACTGCAATCCCGAAGGTCGATACGAGGATGAAGATGAAAACATGAAGAGAGCGGAGCTGGCATTGGGGTTCGGTGCCGACATCGACGCCATCGAGCTTCACCATGACGCCACGCCGCTTGGGTGGGCAGCCCGATTCGGGAGCTGCAAGATGGCCGAATTTCTCCTGGAGAAGGGAGCGGATCCGAATCTGGCCGGGGCGCCCTGGGCGCAGCCAGTGGCAGTGGCCGCGCGAGCAGGGCATGGTGAGGTCGTCGAGCTCTTGAAGCGGCATGGAGCGCCAACTCCCGGAGCTAACTAGATGGAATGCGAAAACCATCACTCCGGCTGCAACACGGCCGGGCAGAAGGCCCAATGGGCAGGCAAGACGCCTCTGGAGTGCGCAAAGGCCAGCCGGAATTTCATTCGAAGTCTACTTGAGGTATGACAGTGATCAATAAACGGGCGTTGGGAAAGACCGGTCTTGAGGTTAGCGAGATTGGCCTGGGCGGGGCCTTCATCCATGAGGGAGAGACGGCGCGCGATGAAGGTATTCGCGTTGTCCATCGCGCTTTGGAACTGGGAGTGAACTATTTCGACACTGCTCCCCTCTACGGGAATTCTCAGGAAGTCCTGGGAGAAGCTCTCCAGGGACGGAAGGAACCCTGTCTCCTGGGGACGAAGTGCGGGCGATGGGACTGGCGCACCGGACCGTACCGCGAGTTGGACGCCTTCAAGGCGCAGTTCGAGCAGACGCTGCGGTCCCTGCGGCGAGATTGCGTGGACATTCTCTACATCCACGAGGCTGATTGGAGTGTGTATTGGCAGGACGAGGCCCCCCCGCGCCAGACGCGGCACATCAGCGCAGACGGGGTTTACGACTACGGCGAGGCGCCGGTGACCCAATTCCTGTGGTGGGCCAGGGAGCAGGGAATGGCGAAGCATCTGGGCATTTCCGGCAACAACGCTCATCTCCTGGCAAAGGTACTGCGCGAGATAGCTCTCCCGGTGGAGGTCGTGCTGGTTGCGTTTCAGTACAGCCTGATCTGGCGCAATGCCAGGCAGTTCCTTCTGCCACTGACCAGCGAACTGGGCAAGGGTGTGGTCCTCGGAGCGCCTCTGCAGCAGGGGCTGCTTGCCGTTCCTTGTGAAGAGTGGCTGGAGCATCCTCCCGATTGGATGGACGACGACCTTCGGACTCGATTTGCAGAGCTTTACTCGATCCATCGAGAGACCGGGATCAGTCTGGCCGCGCTTGCGACTCGATTCCTGCTGGCGGACATGGATGTGGCCACCGTGATCCCTGGCGCGGCGACGGTGGAACAACTTGAGGAAAATGTCGGTTGCGCAGCTATGGGCCCTCTTCCACCGGACCTCCATTCCCGGCTGGATACGCTGGGTAGAGTGTTCGACGGGGTGCGCGGCGTAGACTATTGAGGCGAGGACAAGCCTTGCAGCCGATCCGCAACCGGCGCAGCTGAAGGCAGGTTAACTTCCATCTGTCGGAGTGAAGCCCGCACCGCATATCAGCGGGTTCTTGCGCTGCGGCGCTGTTCGCGCCTCGGTCTTCGGCAACCCGCTTCGCGGGTACGCAAACCGGCAATGGTTTTTTGTAAGCGCCGGTAAACTGGTCTCCGATTCTGTAACCTGGATCGATGATGGCAGCATTTGGCAATAGCATCATATGTGTGAGGCATGGTGAGACGGAGTGGAAGCGCCAGGGACTTTCGCAAGGTCAGTTGGATTCACCGCTGACCGATGTTGGCATCGGCCAGGTGCATCAACTTGCCAAGGAACTCGAACGAGAAAATCTTGCCGCGATTCTCAGCTCTTCTTTCGGCCGCGCAATTCAGACAGCGGAGATCCTATCCCGCCTGCTGGGCATTCCCGATTTACGTTTGTCGGACGACCTGATCGAAAGACACGAGGGGGACTTTCAGGGTCTGACGCAGCAACAACAAGCTGAACGGTATCCGGATGCCTTTGACCAGGACACCGGATTGGTGAATCCTGCAGAAATCCCAGGAGCTGAGCGTATCGACGACTTCATGGCAAGAGTGGAACGTGGCCTCAAAGCCGTCAGAAGCCTGGCTGAAACTGGAGGAGTCCTGGTGGTGACCCACGCTGGCGTCATGCGGGCCCTCGGGTCCCTGGTTTTCGGCGAGGATTTCCTCGAGAGCAGGAGCAAATCGTTCAGGTTTTGCGGCATTCTCAGACTCGAATTACCTGAGATTGCCAGGTCGTGATCCGCACCAGCACGTAACACGTCGGCTTGCGGCTCAGGCCCAAGGGGCTTCGGTCCAATCCGCTGAGGCGGGTTCGCAAGAGGGGACAACATTACCGGAAATGACCGGTGGGTTTGGACTCGCAACGCGGTGGGGGTTGGAAGGTATGCGGCCAGGAAACAGGTCAACCGCAATGTGGCTTGAGAGGATCTGAAGATGGTACAGGAAGGTGAATCCGCCCAAGGCTGTGTCAATTCCGTTGCGCGGATTGGAGACACCGTGCGCAGGCCTGTCCATAGGTGGACCCCGGCCGTCCATTCCTTGCTGCGCTACCTGGAGGAAGTTGGCTTTTCAGGAGCTCCTCGCGTCCTTGGATTCGACGAGCTCGGAAGAGAGGTGCTATCGTTCATCCCGGGGAAGGTGGCTCTGCGACCTTGGCCGCAGGTGATGCTGGAGGAAAAGGGGCTCTCCGAGGTCGCGCGTTTCCTGAGCAGGTATCACCATGCGGTGAGAGACTTCGAGCCACCGGAGAATGTGGAATGGCATGTTCCTCATATCGCCTGGAGGCCGGGAATGATCATCCGACACGGGGACCTTGGACCCTGGAATACTGTCTGGGAAGGGCAATCCTTAAATGGAATAATCGACTGGGACTTTGCCGAACCAGGCCATCCTCTCTGCGATGTCAGTCAGTTTGCCTGGCACGCGGTGCCTCTCCGCGGCGAAGACCACTGGAAAAAAGCTGGATTTCCCGCCAAGCCAGATCTCAGGGCCAGGCTGATGGTTCTTGCTGACACCTATGGCACGGAGACCAGAGCAATCCTGGACACCTTGAGCGATCTGCAATTGGAAGAATGCCGCAGGATCGATACCCTGGGCAGGCAGGGACTCCACCCATGGTCCATCTTCTACCAACGCGGTGACCTTGCGGAACTGGAAAAAGAGAACAAGTGGCTGAGAGAGAACTGCGATTCCCTTGCAGTATAGACCTGGTCCGCACGTCTTCTTCCACATTCACCTGGCCTCCGCGCATACGGGCCTTGGCTTCCGGCAGCCCCTCCTGAATCTCGGGGCTCCCGACCGGCCGGAGGTCAGCAGCCATGCCGTACCGTTGTGCGGAAATGGGGACCACCACACGGGAATCGCCTTCCATTGTGCGGCTTCGGCGATGCTCCTATATTGGCCCACCTGGAAAGAGGGAGCCAGCCAGTCCATTTTTGTCAACCATAAGGAGGGATAAAATGACCAGGCAATTGCTGGGGAGTTCCGTCTTCGCCGCCTGTTTGGGAATTATTCTTTATGCCGGCTGCGCAACCGTCGATATGAGACGCCCACCCGGCGATAAGACCATGACGATCGAGTCAAAGGGCTGGGGTGTGTGGTTTTTGTCTCACAAGATTGCGTCAGAGGTGATTCAGGCCCAAAACCAATGCAGCAACGGCATAGCGAAAATAGAGGCAACCCAGAGCTTTGGATCCATCGTGGGATCGATCATAACCCTGGGATTGTACAGCTCGATGGAGATAACGGTTACCTGTGCCGCCGATGACATGTCCTCGGAGGGTGTGGATTCCGAGTCGGTGGTCACCGTACCCCCTGGTTCGGACGGCCAGAAAATCTTGGATGCTTTCGGCCAGGCGGTCGATATGGCCGTGGCCAACGAGCAGCCGGCGTACGTGCAATTCGAGGGCGACCCACTGTAGTGGCCAATCCGCCTCCGCGTCGTCAAAGGTGACGCGGAGGCCTGCTTTCAGCTTTCCTCAATTCTTCCTGCGCTTTCTCGAATCATTTGACGACCCACTCCCCTGAATCGCGAATGGCGTCGTACATGGAATCAGGAGAAAGATCAGCCCCTGTCGGCCAGACGAGGGCTCCCAGGTCTACCCGGACCTGGCGGAACAAACTCTCATCAACAAGCGGCTCGAAAACGGTGTTATGGACCGCGGGGCTCCCGAGGAAACTCCTCATGTCCACCTGACCCGATGTACCGTCGCCGAAGTGGACCTGCAATCGCAGTCCAGGCAGGGGTTCGACGCTTTTGACCCGCCATGGCGTGGAGGGTCGAGGCGGGGGGACTACTCCAGCGGTGGGATCGGTCGCGGCGGCTTCAGTTGATGGCATAGGTCCCAGTTCTCCAGCAGATCCTCACGATAGTCGACTGCCCACTCGAGCACGGCCGTCGGTGGTGATCGTACTGAACCCGCTATAGCCGCCCAGCCGCGTCGACGACCTGCGGGACGCTCTCGCCGATCAGATGCGGGTGCACGTGTCCAGAGACGAAATGGGTGAAAGAGTTGCGATCAAGCTTGTGAAAAATTAAGGCCCTATTTGGACTTTCTGTCAAGGCGCTGGGCCCACGTAAGGGTAAGGACATGCCCTCTGATGATCGTTTGCCGATCCTTCAGCCCAATTGGGCCTGGTTGTCGGTCGGGCCACATATTCAATGCAACTGGCGGCATCGGTCCCGCTATCACACGAGGCGGAAGAAGCTGGCGGCGATGTGGCGGGTGCCGCCGAAGCCGTTGCCGTCATCCTCCATGAAATAGTAGGCGGTGAAGATGCGGCCGTCATCCAACTGCGTCGCCACCGGGTATCCCAGGTCCCAGTCGCTGGCGTCGGCGCGAATGACCGCCTCGGCGGACCAGGTGGCGCCGTCGTCCTCGCTCACGATCAGACCCATGCCGAAGGGCTGCTTGCGGCGGCCGAAGAGGACCACGATTCGTCCGTCGCGCAGGCGCAGCGGCCAGGGGGAGCGGTAGAGCGGTCCCTTGTGCGCCGCCCCTTCCCAGACATGCTGCCGGCCCAGCGCTGCCCAGGGCGATTGTCCCCAGACCACCAGCGGCTGGGGCGTGGACCAGCTGTAGCCGCCGTCGTCGGAGGCGGTCATCTCGAGGGAGTGCCGCAGCCCGCCGATCCTGTTGAAGTAGCACTGCAGCCGTCCGCCGGGCAGCATGAGCAGGTTCGCGTAGCCGGGCCGTCCCCGCCCCGTGGGCTCGCGGACCACCTCGGACAGGAACTGCCAGCTGAGCCCCTGATCGTCGGAGCCGTAGAGGGCCACGATGGCCGCGTCGAAGGGGTGCGGACCGCCGGTGTTGCGGTTGTCCAGCCAGGCCGGCACCACCAGGGTGTCATCGGCAAACCGGGTTGGCGCGGCGCCGTCGATGGCGATGTAGCTGTAGCCGGGCGGCGGCGCCACGCGCGTGGGCACGGTTTCCCAGGTGCGGCCGCGGTCGCCTGAGCGGAAGGCGAGGCACTCGAAGGTGGCCTGCTCGCGGTCGTCCTCGGGGCCGGTGACCTGCCGCGCAAACGAGACCATGGCGTCGGGACCGGTGATGTCGATGGTCTCGCGCGCCACCTCCGGGTCATCGGCCCGGCGCATGATCGCCCGGCGCTCGGCCAGGGAGCGGCTGTTGTCGCCGATGACCACCTCGTCCTCCGGGCGCCAGGTCTCACCGTGATTCAGCGTCCGTTGCAGCAGCATTTTGGCGCGGCTGAAGTAGCCGGTGGTCGAGGAGTGGCTGACGTCGTCGCGGGTTGCATAGCGAGAGGGGGCGTGGTAGTGCCCGACGACGATCTCGCCGTTGCCATGGTTGCGGAACGGCAGCTGCCGCGGATGGCCGCAGTAGTGGTCCTGCCGATAGCAGAGCCTGGTATGGCGCAGGTCGGCGATGGAGGGGACTGCGCGTGGCGTCATCGTCTGTACTCCAGGTGATGGTGGGGGATACCCGGCTGCGGGGTGGGCGATCCGCTATCGGCCGCGCCGCCGGCAGGCGCGATGCAGTCCCGGGCACCCGGACTGGTGAAGCGCGCTATAAGTGCAGGCGGAGGTTCCCCTCTCCTGATTCCGGCCACTTTATTCCCAGGAAATCCCTATGGCAGCGCTTCGAACTCACTCCAGACCGCGCCGGCCTTTCCCTCCTCCAGGCCCGTGGTCGGCAGAAGGAAAAACAGCCCTTCGATCCGCTCGCGGGGAGACATCCGCCGCTCCAGGTTGCCTTCGAGCATGCATCCATCGCCCCCCAGGGAGGTGCCGCTCGCTTCCACCCCCTCACCTATTGCGCTCAGGAACAATGCCTCTCCGCTCTTCCCCACCATCCCGCCCCAGCTCCAGCGTCCGGCCCAGGCCCAGTGGGGCGCGGCAAGCGCGGCAGTCGACTCATGGGTTGCGTTGTGGAACGACGCGGTCCCTGGCGAGGCGGCGAACCCCGGCCAGATGTGGAAGCCCAGGTCCCCCTCGGCGCTGATTCCGAGCTCGTCGCGGCAGCTTGGCAGAATCGCAAGCACATCCGCGCCGGGGGCCAGCAGGTACTCCAGTGCGATGGACTGGCCGCGGGCATGTTCCTGCGCGATGCGGCAGTGGACGCGCACCCCGCGCCATACCATGCCCTGGCGCCCCTTGCGTTCGATAACGCGGTAGCGGAACCGTTCCTTGTAGAGTGTATCTTCCAAGCGGTCGTAGGCGGGCGAAATGCCGCCGTGCCAGGGATTCCACCAGCCGCGGGGTACGGTGTCCGGATAGGAACTGTTGAGATACTCCCTGCCCTCGCGCTGAAGGGAGATGACGGACCCCATGAAGGCAGGCGCGACCTTCGCCGTCAGAACTCCGTTGTCCACGACGAGCACGCGGCCTTTCTCCAGGCGCGACACCCGGACCTGGGGCGCCTTCCGGGGAAGGACCAGCGCCCTTCCTGAAAATCGGTAGACCGCCTCCCCGGTCTCGAATCGCACGCCGATTTCCTCCGTTTCCGGCCGGGCGCGCTGCGCAGGGCGAAACCCCACCTTGCGCACGACGGGATTGGTCTCGCAGAGCCCCGAAACCTTGACGGAGGCAGGGTCCGGACGAAGACCGGCGGATTCTTGCAGAATCAGTTCCCCGTCGAGTTTGTATTCACCCGGGTGGCGGAGGCGCAGGGTCGCCTCGGTCCTCCCGCCGGCGATCAGCAGGGGAGCGGGCTCGATCTCGAATTCAATCGCCCTGTGGGTCGGGTCAGGGGAGGACTCGATCTCCGGAACGGTGCCGAACAGGGTCCGCCACCAGCCCCGGATCGTCTGCCAGTTACCATCCCCGGCAAATGCGTAGACCGGGTCCAGTTGTCTCGATTCCCCCGGCTTCACACGTCCAGCCCCAATCCGCAGACTGCCCCAGGTGCCAGGTTCCACCCTCTCGGCCCGCTCCCAGAGAATTCCGGCGGCGCAGCCATCCTCCTTTTCGGCGCAGATCCATCCCTCCGGCCACGCCGCTCCCTCTCCGGGCAGTTTGAGATCGTCCAGTTCGCGTCCCCCCGAGCCGGCGGCCTGCCGGTAAATCCCATGCTTCCGGGGCACGACGGGCGACGCCCGGGGACCTATCCTCATCGACCAACCATGTAGCAGTGACAGGTCCATCGCCTGGGCCGATCCGTTGATCACCGTATCCACCACCCTGACCAGGGGGCCCTGCCCCAGGCCGACCCGCCTGTCCAGGATCACACCCGGCCGCAGCGCGGACCGGGTCCGCAGGCGGAGCACGACCCCGAGGGCGTCCTCCTCGACCGACGCCTCGGCCTTCTCCTGAAACAGGTCTCCTCCCGCAAAGGGCGGTCCCAGCCTCGGGCAATGCAGCTCCAGCCGGGGGGACCTCAAGGCGCGCAGCCGGTGGAAGATCGAGACCTGCCCAGTGCGCAGATCGGCGCTGAGCATCAGGCCGCCGCCGCAGAGCAGGGCGTTCTCCTCCCCTATCCCGGCGGAAACGCCCCCCCGCTCGACGGCCAGGAGGTCGATCCGCCTGGTCTTGACGGGGATTGTCTTCCCTCCCGCCACCGCGCTCGTCTCGACGTCCAGCGCCACGGGTCCGGACCGCGGGGCGGTCAGGCGTGCAGGCAACTCGGCTCCGCCCTTCGGGTCCAGTTCCACCCTGCGCTTGCCCCCCTTCACATCCGCGCCACCCGCCGGCCTCACCCGCAGCTTCGCGCTACAGGCCTCGTCCAGGTTCGAGCGTAGTGTCAGCAGCGCTTCCTGTGGCGCCCCGGGGACCAGGATCGAGCGCACGGCATCGATGGAAACCTCCACCGCCTGGCGAACGTCGACCCCCGCCCCCAGGTCGATCCCCACGCCGTCGATCACCAGGTCGGTCCGCAGCACCGCCGCTTTGGGTTGGTGTGTTTTCTCCTTGATGTCCGGATCGATCACGAACGTCCCCGCGAGTTCGGCGGCGGCCTTTACCTCCAGTTCCTCGCGCTTGCGGACCTCGACCCCGGGATCGCCCGAGGCGGAGAGAGAGACCCGAACCGGGTCCGGTTTCTTGTTCACGATTCGCCAGTGCACCGAGTGGGGGACCCCCGCAACCAGCTTTTCCCCGGAAAGGCTGCACGACGCCGACAGGTCCTCGTTCTCGATCTCGATGAGTCCCCAGCTCTGGCGGTCGAACACCAGTCTGAGGAAGCCACCCTCCGGCGCCCGCCAGAGATACTCGTAGACCTTCACCTTCCCCCGCGTCATCACGTCCTCCTCCAGGGCGAGGTCCCGGATGTGGGTCTCGTACCAATCGTGTCTGGCGAAGAAGGCGGCGGCGAGGGGATGGCGGCGGGCCGCGGGGGTGAAATTTTCCATGTGCACGGACGAGTCGGGCCGCCACATGAACCCCATCTTCTTGTACAGGGGAACTGCCTTAAGGTTCCCCGGCCAGGTGACCAGATCGACCTTCTGGAACCCCGCCTCGCAGGCGCGGTCCACCGCTGCCCAGAGTACGGACTTGCCGTGCTTCTTGCCGTGGTAATCCGGGTGGCAGTTGAGGTAAGGAATGAACACATGGGCTTTCTGCCCCGGATCGGCCCTGAGCGTGCAGATGCTGATGATCCTTTGTTCGTTCTCGGTGACGAAGGCCCCCATCAGGTTGCTCTCGCGGATATCGCGCTCCTGCTCGTCGGCTGTCGTCTGCCACCCCCCGCCCCCCGGCCAGGCAGAATCCGCCTCCGTCTCGAGAATGGCGAGCTTCTCCGCGTCTCCCTTGCGCCAGTCTTCAACGAGATTTCTGGTCTTGTGAAGCATAGCCGTCTCCCTGCCTTTCCGGGCGCCAGGTCAGGCAGCCCTGAACGGAGAAGCCGCCTGAAAATTCCCGACGGTTGCTCGGCACTACGAATTCTCAGGCGGCTTCTCAGGCTGACGTTTGCTGCGGAACCGTGCAGCGCTACTTGAGGTAGAGCAGCCGTTGCGTCTGCACCCCGCCGGGATAGCTCAGGCGGGTGAAATAGACCCCGGATGACAGCGAGGCGCCTTCCTGGTCGCGGGCGTCCCACCTGACCCGGTAGGAGCCGGCAGCCTGGAACTGGTCAACCAACGTGCGCACGGGCTGGCCCAGAACATTGTAGATCACCAACCTCACCGGTCCGGAGCTGGACAGGTGATAGGGAATCTGGGTGGAGCTGTTGAAGGGATTGGGCACATTACGTGCCAGACCGCTGGTTGCCGCCACGGCCTTGGCTGCTGCCAGTTGCTCGACCCGCACGACCCTCATGCCGGCACCCAGCGTCAGTTCCAGGACCTGGCGTTTGTTCTGGTTGAGGGGAATGCTGTTCCACTGGCCGACGACCTGGCCGGCGGCGTTGCGGGCGCGGGCGCGGTAGTAACCACTCACCAGCCTCGTGCTGGAGATGGTCAGGGACACCTGGCCGTTGGCATCGGTGAACGCGTTCCAGGCGTAATTTGCCTGGCGGCCCGAGGTGGCGCGGGAGAACTCGAGGGCCAACCCCTGAACGGCGTCGCCCAGGACCGTTGCCTCTACTTCCGTGCGGGTGACGGTCCTCCGGGCAATATCGGCGTCACCGGTATAGAACCCGGCACCGAGGACGTATTCCCGGCCCTGGAAGGTCAACAGCTCCGCATAGCCCACCTTGGGCGAGCCGAGGTCTTCGTCACCTGTCACCGCGGGATCGTCGAAGTAATACTCGACGTAGCCGCCGCCCGCCTTGGCCACTTTGAGGAGTTCCTGGGCGACCTTGACTCCGTTGATATCCTCCCAGAGGGTCGCATCCCTCAGCTCTCTCGCCCGGTCGGCACCGTGGAAGATTACATGGCCATCCGTGGTGAAGAGAAAGAAGTAGATGGAACCCTGCCTCCAGGGCCCTCCCTCTTGCCTGAAGATATCCTGATGCTGCAGGAGCTCATCGGCCCCGAATTGTTCCAGGGCGTTGGAATAACTCTCCTTCGAGCCCTCTACGAAAGCCTTGAGGGTCTCCCGGTCCACCACGTCGGCGGCCGTTACCTCGGGGGGGACAATGATCGACGGATCGAAGGTCGCCGAAACGGCCTGGGAGGGGTCCTGGTAATAGCCGCCGATGAGGACCACCGCGGTACCCGTCGTTCCTGAAAGGTAGCTGGTGGCATAGGCGATCTTGGCGGTCTCTTCGTCCCCCTCCTGCTCCGGATCGTCCCAGTAATACTCGACAATACCGCCGCCCATGTCGGCTGCCGCGAGGAGTTGCTGCACGACCTTGTTTCCACGGGAGTCTTCTGCCTCGTACAGGCTCTTGCCGTTCACAGTCGGGTCATCGGTGTGGTAGATCACCGCGCCGTTCGGCAACATGAGGATGAGATAGGTGTTCCCGTGCTTCCAATGACCCTCGGTGCTGATGGTGGCAATATAAGAGGGGAAATCGTTGGGATCGGTAAAGGTCGCCGACCATGCTGCCGCGCCGTCTACGAAGGCTTTGAGCGTTTCCGCGTCCGTCACGTCGGCGGCCGTGACCTCATCAGCCACACGCACGTAAAAATCAGACCCTACAATGAAATTTACAGGGAGTACAGTGCCGTCTGCTCTCACGCGTTCACCAGTAAACTGACGGGCATAACCCACCTTGGGAATATCGGCGCTGTCGGTGTCGTCGTTCGGGTCGTCGAAGTAATACTCCACGAAGCCGCCTTCCGGGCTGCTTTTCGCCGCCTCGATGACCTGCGGCAAAACAAGCTCTCCCGTAACCACGTCCCGGACGGTCGCTATCAGAGGCCGCAGTTCGTATCGGTCCGGAAACGCGCCGTGGACCAGGATGATGTCGCTGGTAAGATCCAGGATATAGATGTATACGGAACCGTGTCTGTAGGGCCCGTTCGGGTCTCTCAAGGCCACCCTGCCTTTCGAGGTCCCGGCCGGGTCGCCGCCATCCTGCTGTGCGAGAAAAAGCTCTCCTACGTTCGTAACAAAGGCTTTTAGAGTTTCCCGGTCCACCACGTCGCGTGCAGTAACGGCGGGAATGCGAAAGTCGAATTCTTCTTCGGCCAGGTGAGATTCATTGAGGTCGAATCCGGCAAGCAACACCATAGGGAGGTTGAAATTTTTCGAAAAATAAACAGAAGCATAACCTGAAGCCCCCGGGATACGAGGTACGTTGAATTCGGCGCCATCCCTGCCTGCAGCCTCCGTGAAAGCGGCAGTTATCGCAGCAGGATTCTGCAAATCATCCAAACCGATACCCAATGCTTGAAGAATTGCTACATAAATCAAACGGTTGAGCAGCCTACCCGACAGCGCCATGTTTTTTGAGTGCACAAACACCCTGCCGTCAGGCGTCAATTGCACAAGATAGGTAGAACCAGAGTGAAAATCGCTCCCATCCTGCCTCATGATACAACCGACGTATAACTGCATTGCACGAGAACCTGCACCTTGAATGAAAAGGTTTCTCGTTGCCAACCCGAATTCTCTCAAGGTAGCGCTGCCGTCTTCCACCTGTTGTGCCGTCACAACAGCTTCAGGGGGCGTCTCCCCGGCAGGAATTGGACAGTCCTGCTGCGTCTGCGCCAGGGCGGGGCGCGCGTCGTAAAAGACACCGGCCAGCGCGAGCAGGCCGACGACCGGAATCATGAGTGCCGAAGCGAGCAATGTTCGATCCTTTAGCATGACGGTTCTCCTTAACTAAAAACTTGACAGGAGCCAGTGGCACGAAACTCGTCCACCAACGTGCGCGCCGGCTGGCCTGGCACAAGGATGAGAAAGAGGTGGATAATGCAGGAAAGATATGCCCAAGCCTGAAAAAATTCTGTCAAATTTGCCCATTTGTCAGCTGCGGTCAAACTTTCCCGGGGGGCGTTCGAAGAGAATGGTCCCCGGGCCTGCCAAATTCCTGACCCCCCGTATCAGCACGGCTTCACGACCTCATCGAGCGCCGACAACAGGTACTCGTTGTCCTCAGGGCGCAGCGAGGTCAGCCGCACGAAGCCAGGCGCGTCCTGTCGCCAGCGGGCGCGGACCCGCCGTTCCTCCAGGCCCGCCCGCAGCCGCTCCGGCCCGACCCCATCGGAGCGCACCCAGAAGAAATTCGCCGCGCTCGGATATGCCCGCAACCACCGCCGCCGGTTAAGCCCGTCGTAGAGCGCCCGGCAATCGCCGCGGATCCGGGCGACGGTTTTCCGCAGATATTCCTGGTCGGCGAGGGCGGCCTGCGCCGCCGCCAGCGACAGCCCGTTGACCGCCCAGGGAACCTGCATCCGAGCCAGGGCGGCGATGGCGGGTTCGGGTCCAACCGCGTAGCCCACCCGCAGGCCAGCCATGCCGTAGGCCTTGGAGAAGGTCCGCAGCACAACCAGGTTTCCCCTCTCCCGAACCCAGGGCACGAAGCTGCCGCCGGCATAGTCCGCGTAGGCTTCATCGACGATGCACAGGCAGTCGGGCAACTCGTCGAGCAGGTGCGCCATCTCCCGCTCACCGCAAAGGAGGTTGCCCGTGGGGTTGTTGGGGCTGCTCATCAGCAGAACCCGCGCTCCGGACTGCCGACCCGCCTCGATGAAGCGCTCGGGCACCAGGGCAAAGTCGTCCTCGCGCAGCGGCACCGGGATCACCTCGGCGGCGCAGCGCTGTCCCAGGGCCACGAAGCGCTCGTAGGACGGAGAGGGGATGAGCAGGCGCTGCCGCTCCAGCAGCAACCGCGCCAGAAAAAGCCAGACCACGGCTTCCCCGGAGCCGTTGTACACGATGAAGTTATCGGGCGAAAGCCCCCAATGCTCCGCCAGGTCGCCGCGCAGCGACTCGGCGCGCTCCTCGTCGTCGTAGCGGCTGAAGTCTCCGGTGCGGGCAAAGGCGGCCATCGCCTGCCGCACCCTGGGCGACGGCCCATAAGGATTGGTCGCCGCGTCGAAGCGCAGCCATTGCTCATTCATGCAGGAATCTCCTTTGTGGGGACCACCCTAGGCTAGCCATAAAGAGGGCCGGGGGCAACTACCCGGGCCTCTTCCGGGTCGCCGGCCACACCCCGTCTCCAGGCATCAGCCGCCGTGGAGATCTATCGTCGATTGGCCTGCAGGCAACGACCATCGTAGAATAGAAGGTCATGGAAAGTGGCGGGACAGGGACAAAACCAAGGCGCATAGCCATCGTTGGCGGCGGCATTGCAGGGCTGGGGGCCGCGTGGACGCTGCACCACCACCCCGACCGGTTCGATTTCCGGCTGTTCGAAGCAAGGGAGCGCATCGGCGGAAATGCGATCACGGCCGATATGCCGCAGGATGACGGCAGCACCATTCCCTTCGACATCTCGGTCACCGCATGCATCCCGTCGGTGTATCGGCACATGGTCTTGTTGATGGAGAGGTTCGGCATCGAACTGATCGATACCAGATTCAGCTACAGCGTGCACTACCGCGGCCAGGTGTACGCCCACGACTTCGACTCCGACATCAGGCAGCAGCTGAAACCGGAGATCGCGAAGTTTCAACGCCTTCTCGGGCGCCTGCACTGGTTCGGCGGCCTCACCCGGTCCCGATCGAAGCTGTTGAACGCCCTCAACCCCTTCAACTACATCAGCATGGGGACGGTCCTGAATCTGTGCGGTTTCTCCGGGGACTTCCGCTACAAGGTCCTGAAGCCCATGTTCGTCAACTTCCTCATGGCGACGAACGTGTTCGACATGCCCGCGGCTCTCTTCAGCAGGTACCTCGAGTTCTTCGATATCGAATCGGCTACCCCCATGCAGACCTGGGACCAGGGGACGCGGCGCATCTACGAAAACCTGTCAGCCGGTTTCAGGGACAGGATATGCCTCAACCGTCCCGTGAGGAAGGTGTTTCGCCGGCCGTCCGGCGTCGTGGTCGAGGACGAGGACGGAGTGAAGGAGACCTTCGACCAGGTGATTTTCGCGTGCAACGCGAACCAGACGCTGATGAGCCTCGACAAACCCACGTTGCTGGAGCGCTGCCTCCTCTCGTCGGTTCGCTACGAGAGCGAGCTCCACAACCATACGGTGGTGCATTCGGACTCCTCGGTCCTTCCGGACAACGAGGTGAATCCCCTGAAGACGCGGAGCAACCACATCGAACAATACGGTGCCAGGCCTGACAACTATGAAATCACCTACATCATGCACAACCAGCAGCCGTGGGCCAACCGCTCCGACAAGCCCTGCCTGGTGACTTACAACCCGGTCAGCCAGATCGATGGGCGGCAGATTATCGCGAGGTGGTGGTTCCAGCACATCGTTCACGACGTGCGCCACGTTGCATTCCTCGTTCCTTTGTTCCGCTTCATCCAGGGCAGGAGGCAAACCTGGCACTGCGGCGCCCATACGCTGGTCAACAGCCAGGAGACCTGCCTCGTCAGCGGGATCGCCGCCGCGACACAGATCGGTGCCGATTATCCCTTCGGCGACCACGATGCAAGGCGGTGGTTCAACTATTTCGGGAGCATCCTGTACGGTTGGCGATTCAGGAAAGCGAAGGGATGAACCCGCCGGCGGGTCGATGTAATTGACAATCGCGGCGGGCGTTCCCAGGTCCTTGGGAGGTCTTGTTTTGAAAGTCACAGGAATCGATGGGGAGAGAGAGTTCAATTGGGGCCGGACCTCCACCGACTATGCCCGGTTTCGGCCAGGGTATCCCGATTCATTTTTCGATACGCTGTCATCTTTGGGAGTGGGCTGCCCAACCCAGGAGATCCTGGATTTGGGTACCGGAACGGGGGTATTGGCCAGGGCATTCGCGGCTCGCGGGGCCAGTGTTGTCGGCGTCGACATATCCGCTGAGCAGATCGAGCAGGCGAGGAAACTTGCGGCATCCGAGGGGGTCGATGCCGAATTTCACGCCATCGCCGCAGAGCAGATCGACTATCCTCCAGCCACCTTCGATGTCGTTTCCGCGGGCCAATCATGGTTGTACTTCGATCGTGCGGTTTTGATTCCGAAAGTTCTTTCCATAATGCGAGAGAGGGGAAGGCTCGTTCTGACATCCCTCTTATGGCTTCCCAAACTCGACGAAACCGCGCAGATGACCGAAGAACTGGTGCTCAAATACAACCCTGACTGGAGTGGCGCCGGCTATGACCAGCCCAACCCTGTTCCATCCTGGTCCCTGGAGCACTTCGATGTTCAGTCATTCTGCCAACTGAGGGAGCCGATCCAGTTTACCCGAGAGCAGTGGCGCGGTCGGATCAGGGCGTGCCGGGGGATAGGGGCTAGCTTGCCACCGAGAAAGATCGCCGAGTTCGATTCAGAGTTGGCATCCCTGCTGGAGCGTCGTGTCCCGGACCAATTCACTATTCTCCACGAGATGCTGATTTACTGTTTTGTGAGGAAGGGAATGTACCGGGGTGCCGACAACCGCTGAGGAAGCGGCTGTAGAAGTTGGAGTGGATATCGGAGAGGCCTCCTGAGAGCGGGCTGTCCTTCAGCGCCTCCGAATCTGGTTCGGAAAACGTCATCTGTATGGAATTTCACCAAGACCTTCCATGAGCGACTTCCTTATATTTACTTTAACCCGACAGTTTGCCGAACACCTGATTAGGAGGACTCCGATGACTCAACTTCTGGAAAAGGCGATCTTGGAAATCAAGAAGCTCTCGAATGATGAGCAGGATGCGATTGCGGCTGTTTTGATTTCGGAGCTGGAGTCAGAGCGCCGGTGGGAGCGCGCATTTGACTCGACAGCGGAGCAGTTGACTGCCCTGGCGGATGAGGCTGTAGCTGAATACCAATCAGGAAAGACCGAGCCCTTCGAATCTCGTGATTCATGATATCCCGGACAACCGATCGTTTTCGGAAAGCGTTACGCGAACTTCCTCAGCACGTCCAGGTTCAGGCGGCCGCAGCGTACGCCCGTTTTCGGGATAATCCAAACCATCCGAGTCTGCGATTCAAGAAGATTCATCCTACCAAACCGATCTACGCTGTCAGGGTCACACGAGATTACCGTGCCTTGGGCGTGCAAACAGAAGGTCTCATAGTCTGGTTCTGGATCGGCTCTCATGCTGGTTACGAGCAGCTTGTTTCCCGGCTGTAGTCGAGCAGCCACGAAGCTTCGAAGCGATAATATCGGGCTAATTCTGCGCCGCCTAGACCTTATGTATTGACGGAGATATGAAAGACCTCCTCCGACTCGGTTGTCGGGGGTTATCTTTGGGAAAACGGAGTTCACCCAAAGACCTATCCCCAGCGAGAAGGAGGAGGCCATGCGTAAATCTACGAAATTCGTCGCCTTGGACATACATAAAGATTCGATCACCGTCGCCCTGGCCGGTGAAGGCCGAAAAGGGCCAGCCCTGTATGGAACGATACCGTCTACGGACGCCGCGTTGTCCAAGCTGGCGGGCCAACTGGCCCGTGGTGGGACCTCGTTGCGGTTTTGCTACGAGGCCGGACCCTGCGGCTACGGCGTCTACCGTCAGCTCACAGCCCTGGGGCACGCCTGCACGGTGGTGGCGCCCTCGCTGATCCCGCGGCGGCCGGGCGACCGCATCAAGACCGACCGGCGCGATGCGCTGTCTCTGGTGCGGCTTTTCCAACACGGCGAGTTGACCCCCGTGTGGGTGCCCGACGAAGCGCAGGAGGCGATGCGTGACCTGGAGCGCTGCCGGGAAGACTTCAAGCACGCCGAGCGCCGCGTGCGCCAGCGGCTGAACAGCTTCTTGCAGCGCCACGGCCGGATCTACTCCGGGCGCAGTCGCTGGACCCAAGCCCACTTTCGCTGGCTGGAGACCCAGCGCTTCGATCATCCGGCCCAGCAGATCGTCTTTCAGGAATACGTGGACGCGGTACAGGAAGCCCAAGGTCGGATCCAGGGGTTGGACCAGGCCCTGCAGCAGACTTTGGAGGGGTGGTCTTTGGAAGGGGAGACGCGGGCTATGAGGGCGCTGCGCGGGGTAGACACGCTTACCGCGGTTACGACCCTGGCCGAGCTGGGGGACCTCACCCGCTTTGACTCGCCGCGCCAACTGATGGCCTTCGTCGGTCTGGTCCCCAGCGAGCATTCCAGCGGCTCCCGGCAAAAGCGAGGGGCGATCACCAAGGCGGGCAACGCCCACGTGCGGCGTGTGCTGGTGGAAGCGGCCTGGTGCTATCGCTTTCCCGCCCGCAAGACGGCCGCCTTGCAACGACGCGCCGAACAGACCGCACCCCCCATACAGGCCATCGCCTGGGAGCAGAAACGCCCCGGCCGCCTCGTGGCCAGGAGACCTCGGATCGCCGCCTGATAAGCTCATCGTCTCAGAAGCCGGCATAGGACCTTTGCTCATGTAAATCGAAACGGGACAGAAGGGACCGGTCAGGAGAATCCTCGAAGACACTATGAGGCGCCTTTCAGGCTGACCCTCGACTCTAGATTGAGGCCGCTCCGCGACGCACCCAGGACAGGCGGTAGCCAACCCGCGAATATCAGTCGGATCAACCGTCGCTACAGCGTCCCTTCTGTCCCCGAACAAACTCATGCAAAGATAACATCCGAAATGACCACCCCGGAGGGGGTTGACAACCGTCAATACATATCAGTGTCCCGTCGCAGAAATATGTCGCCATTATTCCGCCGATCCATCCCGGCTCACGGCGTTGCCTTCACTCGCCGTACACCACTGGTACGACTCGCTCAGGCGCCTTGTGAGCCTGGCGCCTCGGCGGCCCAATTGCGTCAACCTATCTCTGCGACGGGACACTAGGCCTTCGGCAGCTCGCTATGTGGCCTCGGCTAATGCGAAACGTTATCCGAAGCACCAAATAGGCATATCGAAACCTATGGCAATAGTACTTGATTCATTGAAAAGTCCAGAGCTTGTAGTAGCTCTGGAAGAGGCGGCGCTGAACGGGCTGCCCGCGCTGAAAACAGAGTTCTTCGACGGCTGGATCGTTCGAATGTCCGCGGGATACAGTCGCCGTGCCAACTGTGTAGTCCCTCTCTATGGATCCACAACCCCGCTCAAGGAGAAGCTGGATCATTGTGAATCAGCGTTCTCGCGGGCGTCGCTACCTTGTCTTTTCAAGATTTTTCCTGCTTGTCAACCCGTGGATTTGGAGGAGAAATTGGCCATGCTTCAGTACTCCAGAGACGCGGATACACTGGTTCTAACCAAGCCGCTTGATACCAGTTCCGATTGTTCCTCTGCCATATCGTTATACCAAAGTGCGACAGATGAGTGGCTCGAAACCTGGAGACGTCTGTCCGATCGCAGTCAGCACTCGGAGGTAGCCCGCAGTTTACTCAACGCGGTCTCCACTCCTGCGGCCTATGTTATCGCACGGGCTGAGGGAAGATCTGTAGGCTGCGCGCGAGCAGTTGTTTCGGGCTCGATCATGGGGCTCTTTGATTTGCTGGTGGATACAGAGTATCGGGGTCGGGGCTTCGGTAGCGGGCTCCTTGAGGCACGCCTCAAATGGGGATTTGAACAGGGGGCGCGCCTTGCTTACCTGCAGGTGATGGCCAACAACGAGCCTGCCCTGGCTCTGCAGCGGAAGTATGGTTTCAGCGAAACGTACCGGTATTGGTATCGAGTGCAGCCATTCTCCAATCTGGAGGAGGGAAACTGTTAGTGAATGACGAGATTACAAGGGCCAATCAGGCACATTGGAAGCAAGAAGTGAAAGACAAAGGATGCTTCACTGTTCCCATGACCTCGTTTACCAGGGGCCTGCCATGAGCTGGGTGCCGTCCGTCCAATAGGATGGCGCCTTCGATTTTCGGCACTACTTTGCCGAAATGTTCAATTGTCCCCGAATGAAGCGATTGGAATTGAACCCTGCGGTCAGAACTTCGCTAGCTCAAGGCATCCTATCTTCACTCAAGAATTCTGTGCCTGGATCGACCGCGGAATTGAAAGGTTCACTGGCTGAAGGGACCGCTGACATTTACAGCGACATTGACATAGTTTGGGAGATTCCAGATAGAAATTTCAATGAAGCCACGGCCCGGTTCCTTCCCACAATGATCAAAGTTCAACCTGTGGAATCGCTTCGGTCTTCTCCCGAGTTTCAGAATTCGCAGAAACGCCGTCTCTACTTTGTCCAATTCGAGGGAGTGCCGTTATTCTGGCGAGTGGACATCGAAATATTCGCCGAATCCATCGGCAGAGACCCCGAGTTCGATCTGGACAATGCCTCTGCCAGAGGAGTTGAATGGTCCAACACCCACAGTGCATTGATGAATGCGCTTGCGGCGATCAAGGCTCTTCTCAGAAGCAGGAGAGAGATGGCCGGAGAGATTCTCGATCGCGGGTTCGAGCGAGTGGGATGTGAAGTGCCCGGTGAATTTGCCCCTGAACATATTTTGAGACTGATCCGGCAGGTATGTGAGATAGATCCGCAACAGGCAGCATTAGCCTCCAAAATTGAGCGGCTTTATCTTGAAGAATTTGTTTGAATTCCTCTGAAGGCAAAATTGAGAACCGCTGAAGGCAACTCCTTTCTTCAGTGCCTGATGTGAAACTGGCATGGGTTGCCCCAGGTGCCTGAAGGCGGCTTGGAATTCGGCAATCCCGGGCCTTCGCCCTGGTGTCGCAAACCTGGATCGTCAGGCAAGATTATTTCCTTAATTCTAGGGAGAATGCAATTGATCAGAAGACTTTTCGTCATATGCGTGGTTGTTGCCGGCTCGTGTTTGGGAGTCCGAGCGGAGCGCGCGGCGGGTGGGGGTATTGTGCTCTATTTCAAATCTGGCGACCAGGTATATCTGCTTCTTGCCGATCACCCTGGAAGTGAAAGAGGCTGGGCAGCTTTCGGAGGTGGCTCCCAGGAGGGCGAGAGCGCGGAAGAAACAGCCGCGAGGGAAACCGAGCAAGAGACCAGAGGCTACTTTCTGCGAGCTGATCTGCTCAATGCGATCAGTGAGCAGGAGCCAGTGATGGATCACAATGGCTTCGCATTGTACTTCGCAGAAATTCCATTTGTTCCAGCGCAGGTTGTGACAAACAATCCACTGCCCAAGGAAGATAAATCCTACACTGAGAGAGGTCCGTACGCATGGGTCCCGTACTCGGAACTCGTGCCATACTTGAAAGGTCCGGTCAATTCAGAGAATAGGTCCCCGATTGAAGGAAGGCTGCTTCCCGGTGACCGGGATACTTCCTGGTTCTGGCCTGTCTGGCTTGGGAATATCCGGCGGGCAGTCGAGACCGATTCCATCCCCTGGACGGAGGAGCCTCAGTAGCCGGTCAGGATCGGTATCTCCTGTAAATGAACGGCTTGCGCTTGGGCAGCAATCCCGGGCCTTCGACCTGCCGGGCAATTCATCGACAAGCCCCGGGTGCGCACACCATGCACATCGTCTCCTGAATGGGGATCAGGTGGCACCAGGCAATCAGTTCAGCAGCCTGTATCTCAAATCCCTGAAGGCGACGGTACTGTTCCATGCGCTCAAGGCGATTGACCCAGAGCGAAACTTCTCATCCGTCACCTGGTTGACCAACTTCCCGTCCACATACGTGGTAATCGAGTTCTCCCGTGCGGCGATCTCCACCTCGTACTCCTGACCACATTCCAGAGGATAGTTCACCACGCTCAGCTTGGTCAGGCGGCCACCCTCCATCCTGCTGATCGCAATCGCCTGCCAGCCGAGCAGCATATCGAACATGTACCAGTTTTTTTCCACATCTGAATAGCGAAACATTACCTGGGCGTTGCAGGCGGAAACCGGCGTAATCAACACTGAGAGCTCGAAGTCCGACCAGCTTTGGTCTCCTCCGATCAACACCGGGGCCGATTCGCCCAGCTCCCTGCTGTCTCCCACAATAGCATCACCGCTGCGGCTCCAGGTACTTTTTATTTCTTTTTCGTCAGCCGAAAGCGGCGGCCTCCAGGCTGACAACTCATCGTCCAGCGGAATTTTGCTCCAGTTGATTTGTCCCCTCATCCCGCAAATGACATCTCTTCCGTGGTCCTGCTCCGCTGTGCTTCGTGCTTCTTCGTTCATGGCTTTGATCCTTTCCCTTAGTTGCCTCCTGGCTCTGTGAAGGCGGCTTTTCACCGTGCCCTCCGGTATGTCGAGTGTGTTTGCGATCCGCGCAATGTCGAAGCCAATGAGGTAGAAGAGGTTGACGACCGTTCTATCAGGAGGCCTCAATGTGCCCAGGACAATTTTCGCCTCCCTGTATCCAATTGGAAGGCCGCTGTCGGCAATCCGGGCAAGATCTTCACGTAGTTCGTGAGGCGGAAGCCGTCTCTGCGCGAGCTCGCTTTGGCGAACTGACTTTCTCGCCACGTTTTGTGCGATTTTTCGAAGCCAAGGGCCGACTTTCCTGGCGTCACGAAGCTCACCCAAGTGCCGATAGGCTCTCAGAAAAGTCTCCTGGGTTGCATCGTGAGCGTCCTCCTGCCCATGAAGGATTTTCCTTGTATTGGCCGCCACTTCTGCCCAATATCTGTTGACGAGGATGCCAAACGCCTCCTGGTCTCCCGAATTTGCACGAAGGACCAGCTCCGAATCCGATGTTTCTGTCGTATTGTCCATTTTTTTTCGCACCCTCACATTAAATGATCCATTTTTCCCCGGGAGGTTCACCAAATTTAAATCGCGGTCCAGCAGCGTCCAGGTAGGGAATAACTCGTATATCCCATGTTAAAACAGGAACTTGCCTTGATGGAGATTGATTGAGGAATTTCTCATCAAATGCCTTTTGTGAATGAATACCAGCACGGCACCCCGTGCTGGATCGATCTGGCGACCACGGACCTCTCCGGGGCCAGGGAGTTCTACTCCGGATTATTCGGGTGGGACTTCGTTGACGAGCAGATGGGAGAGATGGGCATCGGGACCTATTCGATGGCGATGATCGACGGTGTCCCCACGGCTGCGGTCTACGGGCTGGGGCCGGGGCAGCTGCGCCAGGCCGCCGGTCCTGGATGGAACGTTTACGTCACTGTCGACGACATCCAGAAGACCCTCGGCAGGGCGCGAGACAGCGGAGGCGCGGTTCACGCCGGGGCCACGGAGGTCGATCGGGCGGGCAAAGTCGCCGTGATCGCGGATCCAACCGGCTGCATGACCACGCTCTGGGAACCGGGCGAGTTCGCGGGCAGCGGCGTGCGGGCGGAGATCGGGGCGTTCACCTGGCCCGAGCATTTGAGCACGGACAGCAGGCGATCGGTGAAGTTCTACAAGCAGGTTTTCGGTGTGGAGACCGAGACCCAGGCCGATATCGAGGTGGAGGAGTACACCGTGTTGTTGGTCGGCGGCATAGGGGTGGGGGGTGTGATGCAGATGCCAGAAGAGATGATGGCGGAAGGGGTGGAATCGGAGTGGTACGTCTATTTTCAGGTGGGCAACCTGGAAGATTCGGCCGGGTATGTGCGAAATCAGGGTGGACGTCTGATGGCCGAGCCCCTGGATGTGCCCGATGTCGGGAGGATCGTGGTTGCGCGCGACCCCCAGGGCGCGGATTTTTGCCTCGTGGAGCCGCTCGGGCGCACGAGTTGACATCGGCCGTATCGCGGTCGTCGCCGATCCGCAAGGCGCGGTGTTGGGGCTGATAACGCCCGGTGACGGGCTTTAACCGTAGGTCGCGCGCGGATGCTCGCCCAGCAGCTCCCGCTGGCGCGGCGAGCACCGATCGAGGATGTCCCGCGACAGGGTGTAGTTGAGGAACGGCCAGAAGCGCTGGGCCACGAAGCGCCGGGCATAGGTGGGCACGACAGACAGCCGGACGCGGCCGCTGCGGTTGGGCGCTCCCTGGTGCCACGCCTGGTTGCTGTACATGACGCAGTCTCCGGCCTTGCAGGTCAGTGACACCGGTCCCTGCCCCCGCCACCGCGGCGGATCGCCGTCGTCGGGCCGCGGCATCCGGCAGGCGCGGTGGCTGCCGGGCACCACCTGGGTCGGTCCCAGTTCTTCCGGCACATCGACGAGGTAGTAGTGGCAGTTGATCGCATTGACGACGGAGGGGTATTCGACATCATCGCCCACGTGGTCAGGCCGCTGGATGTATATTTCGTCGGAGTGAAAGCCTGACAGCTCGTTGCCGGCGACGATCCGGTGCCCCTGCATGCTGACGATGTGCATGCGCTCTCCCAGGACCCGCTCCATGAGCGAGAAGACCGGCTGGTTCAGCAGGAAGTCGACGAAGTCCATGCCCCTCTCGAACATGCGGACCAGGGAGGACGAGAAATAGCCGGCGGAAGGTTCGAAGGAGAGGAGGCGCTCGCGGAAATGCTCGACCGCCGGGGCCGGCAGCACATCGGGGATGATGAGGTATCCAATGTCGTAGAGCTGCGCCTCCCACTCGGCGAGTTGGTTCTCTGCCGGCACGTCAGTGTTCAGCTCCGGGGTTTCGATCCTCTCGAAGCGGCCCTCGTAGCGGCCGAACGCGGATGCGGGGGGTGCGGTTCCCATGCTGTCTCTGTCTTTCCGGGTCATGTCTTGCTCCTTTCCTCAACCAATAAATACAAAAACTTTCTGGCGAAATCGAGCTTAATTTAATTAGGACCACCACACCAATGCAGGCTTTCGCTCCTATAGACTCACTCCTATAGATTAGAATTACAGGACGGCCACCATGAAAATCGAGCAGCAGCCCCGGCTTCCCATCGACCCTCGTCCCATCGTCTGTATCGGCGCGGGAGGCATCATGCGCGACGCCCACCTGCCGGCCTACCGCAAATCCGGCTTTCCGGTGGCGGGTGTTTACGACAAGGACCGGGGGGCCGCCGAGAAGCTGGCCGCGGACTTCGGGATTCCCTGCGTGCACGGCTCGCTGGAGGAGGCGGTGGAGGCGGCGGTGAAGCAGAACGCCGTCTTCGACATCGCCACACCGGCATCCGCCATACCCGGGATCGTCGACGCCCTGCCCGACGGAGCCGCGGCACTCATCCAGAAGCCCATGGGCGAGGATCTCGAGCACGCGCGGGAGATTCGCGGCCTCTGCGGCCGCAAGAAGCTGACCGCGGCGGTCAACTTCCAGCTTCGCTTCGCCCCCTGCAACGCCGGCGCCCGCAGCCTGATCGATCAAGGGGCCATCGGCGAGATCCACGACATGGAGATCAACGTCAACACGCACACCCCCTGGCACCTGTGGGGCTGGCTGGCGCAGATTCCGCGGGTGGAGATCGTCTACCACAGCATCCACTACCTCGACCTGGTCCGCTCCTTCCTGGGCGATCCGGCAGGGGTGTACGCCAAAACCACCAGGCATCCTTCCGCCGCGCATATGGAAGCCACGCGCTCGTCGGTGATCCTGGACTACGGCGACCACGTCCGCGCCAGCGTAACCACCAACCACGGCCACGACTTCGGCGGCAGACATCAGTGGAGCTACGTGAAATGGGAAGGCACCAGGGGCGCCGTCCGCACCCAGATCGGGGTGGTTCTCGACTATCCGCGGGGCAGGCCGGACGAGCTGGAGTACTGCGTGATGGGCGAGGGCGGCGAGCGCGAGTGGATCACCGTGGAGCCGGAAGGGAACTGGTATCCCGATGCCTTCGTGGGCACCATGGCCAGCCTGCAGTGCTTTCTCGAAGGCTCCGCCGGGGAGCTGCCCACCTCCATCGAGGATGCGTACCGTACCATGGCCGTGGTGGAAGCAGCCTACGAGTCCAGCGCCGGGGGCGGGGTCAGGCCGCGCTACGGCCGGGCGCGTCCCTAGCAGCCCCCGGGACAGCGGGAGAGAGCGGGGGCAGAGGCGGGCAATCCCGCCAGCGGCGGGAGAACCCGGCAGAACAATATCGGTCGGAGCAGCATCGTGCGGACCGGGCCCGGAGGCAGGCAGCCGCGGGCCTCGGCAGGGCAATCCCGCGGTCGCTGCCCCATGGGCGCGAGGTTTTCCCGGGAAAAATTGTCCGTTGGCGTGAAATTTGCGTTTTTCATATTGAAGGCGGGGGGCGCACAGACCTGGACCCCTGTGGGTTCCCCCTGATGCAACAGGGAATCCGGTCGTCTCAGGCCCAATTTTCACCATCGAATCGAGAAAAAGGAGAGACACTTCATGCTGACCGAAGAAGAAAAATGGTGGTTCGATCTCCAGGGCTATATTGTGCTAGAGCAGGCCGTTCCGCAGGAGGACGTAAAGCGGATGGTCGAGCTGTGCGATACCTGGCACGCTCTCGACGACAGTGAGCTGCCGCCGCCGTTGAAGACCTATAGCCATTGGAGCACCAAGTCGACTACCCCGCGTTCCATCAACAACGCTCCGTATGCCGACGAGGTCTTCCAGCGGACGGTTCTCAATCGCGAAATCATGCGGGTGGTGCTGGCGCTGACGGGAAACCATCCCCAACTGCTCTCGACCGGACTCACGCGAAACACGAAGGAATCGGACGAAATTGCCTTCCACGGCGGCTTCGAGGGGGGGCTTCGCAACCCGGCGAACGATTACCAGGCCAGCGAAGGGAGGGTGTTTGCAAACTTCCTCAACGCCGCCGTTTCCCTGGTGGACGTGCCCGCCGGCGGAGGATTCGTTTGCATCCCCGGCAGCCACAAGTCGAACTTCCGCAGGCCTGAGCACGTGAACATCTACGACGGCCCGCCCACGGTTGCCAACGTCAATGCGAAGGCGGGGGATGTGGTCCTGTTTACGGAAACGCTCTGCCACGGCGGGCGGCGCTGGACCCTCGACGATCCGCGGCGCACCTACTTCATCCGCTACGGCACTTCCTATGCTTCATGGTCGCCCGGGTATGGACCCATCGAGGAACACAAGGACAAGCTGTCGGATGACGTCTGCGAACTGCTGCAGATGTCGGGGTGCCAAATGCAAAAGGGAGTGGTGAAACGGCTGCTGGCGGAGATGGGCGAGGAGTAGCTTGTTCACCCATTTGGACCAGACCGGAATCGATCAGGGGTGACCCCTCATTTCAATAATTCCATGATCGAGGAACTTTACATACGCAACGTTGCCCTCATCGACGAGCTCCGGATGGAGTTCTCCTCCGGGCTCAATGTCTTCACCGGGGAAACGGGTGCGGGGAAATCCGT
Source organism: Candidatus Latescibacterota bacterium (assembly GCA_965208105.1). Lineage (GTDB taxonomy): Bacteria > Latescibacterota > UBA2968 > UBA8231 > UBA8231. The sequence continues at coordinate 1,986,549 of OZ242318.1, read as the reverse complement.
CATCCTGAACGCGGTGGGACTCGCGCTCGGTGAACGCGGCACCTCCGGGATCGTCAGGGACGGGGCGGTCAACGCCAAGGTCCAGATCGCGGTGGCTCCGCTGCCGGATCATGCGGCAGGGGACAGTCTCATCGACTCGGAGTTGGCCGAAATCCTGGATGAAGAGGAAACCCTGGTCCTGTCCCGGCAAATCAACGCAAACGGCCGCGCTCGCTGCCACGCAAATGGGCAACTGGTCAGTCTTAAGTTCATGAGCGCAGTGGGCGATCTGCTCGTCGATATCCACGGGCAGCATGCGCACCAATCTCTCTTCCGGCCTGAAACCCACAGGGACCTCCTCGATACCTTCGGCAGGCATGAGGCGCTGAGGTCGGAGCTGCGCAAACAGTACGATGAACTCCACGCCGCCCGGTCGCAGTTGGCAGAATTCTCCAGGGAAATGAGCGAGGCGGCGCAGGAGAAGGACCTGTTGGAATTTCAGCTCGAGGAACTGAATGAAGTCCAGCTCCAGGAGGAGGAAGAGGAGGCGCTCGACAACGAGCGCCATCTCCTCGGCAACGCGGAGACCCTCTTTGAATCGGCGAATCAGCTTTATGAGCAGCTCTACGGCGGCGATCTGTCCGAGGCTTCGACCCTGGACGGCTTGAAATCGGCTGGCCGCGCCATTTCCAGGCTCGGCGAGCTGGACGAAAGCCTGGCGGAGTTGAAGACGCGTTTCGAGTCTGCCCTCTACGAGCTGGAGGACATCGCCTACCAGATTCGCGACTACCGCGACAGGGTCGAGTTCAACCCGCACCGCCTTGCCGAGGTCGAGGAACGTCTCGACCTCATCCACCGGCTCAAGCGCAAGTACGGGGCTTCGATCTCGGAGATTCTATCCTACCAGGCGCAGGCCTCGCAGAAACTCGAGAGTCTTCAGGTGGGGTCCGACCGCATCGAGGAGCTGAAGGATCAGGTCCGGATCGCGACGCGGCAGGTGGGAGAACTGGCGACGGAACTCTCGAGGAAACGGAGGGAGACCGCGGCCCGGCTCGAGTCCTTGATCGAGGGCGAGCTCCAGACGCTGGGCATGGAAAAAGCGGTTTTCCGAATCATGGTTTCCCCCATCGAGTCCGCAGAGGGTCCCCTGGAGATGGAAGGGAAGCGCTACGAGCTGCGGGCTGACGGGATGGATGAAATCGAGTTCTTCATCTCTCCCAATGTCGGGTCCGAGCCGAAGCCGTTGGCGAAGATAGCCTCGGGCGGGGAGATCTCCCGCGTGATGCTGGCATTGAAGACCGTGCTGGTCCAAATCGATCCGATTCCGACGCTGATCTTCGACGAGGTCGACGCGGGCATCGGCGGACGCACCGCGGATATCGTCGGGCAGAAGCTGAAGGAACTGTCGCGGTTCCGCCAGGTCTTCTGCATCACCCACCTGCCGCAGATTGCCCGCTTTGCGGACCAGCACTATCGGGTTGACAAGGCCGTGGAAGGAGATCGGACGACGATTTCGGCGAAGCTGCTGGCAGCGGAAGAACGGGTGGAGGAGCTCGCCCGGATGCAAGGCGGCAAAGAGACGGCGACGACCCTGGCGCATGCGCGGGAGTTGTTGGGGGCTGATAGCAAAAACCCCTGAGGTCGCAGGAGAAGGGGCCGAGTCTTCAGGCCGGCCGCGGCCTGCTGGTCTGACGCTGCCATGGGGACCCATGCTTCCAGGTAGTGAGAACCTTTTGGCATACCGGAGCGTCTCTTGATCAAACAAGCCCAAAAGGAGGAGCCATGAAGGCCGGACTAGTCGTTCTGACCGCCCTGACCACATGTCTGACTGGCATTCAAGCCAGCCGCGCACAGGACCTCGCCCAGGCGACGTTCGCGGGGGGGTGTTTCTGGTGCATCGAAGCTCCCTTCGACCAGGTCGAGGGGGTCGCCGAGGCGGTCTCCGGCTACACCGGCGGCGAGCGCGAAAACCCGACCTACGATGAAGTCAGCTCCGGGGCGACCAGGCACATCGAGTCCGTACTGGTCACCTTCGACCCCGAGGTCGTCTCCTACAGCCAGCTTCTCGAGGTCTTCTGGCGTCAATTCGACCCCACCGACGCAGGGGGGTCCTTCTACGACCGCGGCCATCAGTATACCTCGGCCATATTCTATCACGACGAGGAACAGCGCACCCTGGCCGAAGCCAGCAAACGGGCCTTGGACGCCTCGGGCCGCTTCGACAAACCCATCGTCACCCCCATTCGTCCGGCAACCACCTTCTATCCGGCCGAGGAGTACCACCAGGACTACTACCTGAAGAATTCCCGGCACTACAAGCGCTATCGCCGGGGATCGGGCCGCGACCGCTTCATCGAGAAGACCTGGGGCAAGGACCTCCCGGCGCCAAGAGCGAGAATCCAGTATACCAAACCCCCGATCGACATCCTGCGCAGCAAGCTCACCGACCTGCAGTTCAGGGTCACGCAACAGGACGCCACCGAGCGGCCCTTCAAGAACCTGTACTGGAACCACAAGGCCGCCGGCATCTACGTCGATGTCGTCTCCGGCGAACCCCTCTTCAGCTCCCGCGACAAGTTCAGATCGGGCACCGGCTGGCCGAGCTTCACCCGGCCCCTGGTGCCGGACCACATCGTCGAGCACACCGACAGGTCGCTGTTCATGACCCGCACCGAGGTGCGCAGCAAGTACGGCGACTCGCACCTGGGGCACGTCTTCGCCGACGGACCGCCACCCACCGGGCTGCGCTACTGCATCAACTCGGCTGCCCTGCGCTTCATCCCCGCCGATGACCTTTCCAGGGAAGGCTACGGCGAATACGCCGCCTTGTTCGAGTGAGGCGAGGGACCTTTCTCCATCCTAAGAGCTGCCCCTCGGTAGAGGCAGCCCCGTCGCCCATCCCACCGACGGGGCAGGCTGCCCGCCTCCGCCGCATCGACGAACTCAGCTTCCCGTAGAGCGGTAGTGCCGCACCCCCACCTGCCAGACCTGCAGACAGACCACGAAGAAGAGTACGCCCACGACCGGGGACAGCCACTGGAACCACGGTCCTGAACCCAGGGGGTCGGGGCGCTCCAGGATTCCCAGGGCGGGATAGTAGCCGACGCAGGCGAGGGGTATGACGTAGGTGAAGAAGCGGCGGAACCACCCGCGGTAGATGGCCAACGGGTACTGGGCCGTCTCCCGCCCGCCGTAGGTGACGGTGTTGACGATTTCCAGGGTCTCGGTGGTCCAGAATGCCAGGGTCGCCTGCAGGACCATGAGGCCGTAGAACAGGCAGGCGCCGCCGATGATGGTGAGCAGGGCGAGGAACACCTTGTCAGGTGTCCAGACCAGCTCCAGGGCATGCGAAGCCCACAGCAGGACGACCAGGCCCTGGGCGAAGGCGCCGACGCGCTTGAGGGTGAGTTCCTGTCCGGCAAGCTGCAGGGCGGTGCTGCGCGGGCGCAGCAGCAGGCGATCGAAGTCGCCGTTTTTTACCATGGAGGCGAAGAAATCGAAGCCGCGCGAGAAGGCGTCGCACAGGGCGAAGGCGATATTGATCAGGCCATAGAAGAAGGCCACCTCGGGCAGACTCCAAGTGTCGAGTGCGGCGAAGCGGTCGAAGAGCACCCAGATGCCGAGGAATTGCAGGCCGGTCATCGCCCCCTGGCCCAGTGAAAGCATGATGAAGGAGGCCCGGTACTGCATCTGGCTGCGGAAGGAAATGCCGATATAGCGGCCGTAGAGGCGCAGTCCGTCGAGCACGGTTTCAGCCTCCCTGGACGACCAGGCGGCGGGTGCCGCGGTGGAGGAGAAAGCGGCCCAGCCCCACCAGGGTCAAGGTCCAGGCGAGCTGATGGCCCACCACCGACCACACCTGGGATGCGGGGATGTGCCCCATGTAGAGGCGGTACGGGGTGTCGGCCAGGCCGCGGAAGGGCAGGAAGTCGAGCAGGGGCTGAAGCGCGTCGGGGAACAGGGGCAGGGGGACTATCATGCCCGAAAAGACGAGGACGCACACCGTCAGGATCTGCGAGGAGCCCTCTCCGGCGATGGTCCACAACAAGGTGACGTTGACCAGGTTGGACAGGGCCCCGGCCAGAAGGACGGCGCCCACCATGGCCAGGGCCCAGGCCGCGGCCGCGGCCGGCGAGGCGGGGGCCTGCAGGCCGAAGAAGAGGAAGGCCAGGCAGAACAAAGGCACCGAGCGCAGCAGGGTGGGGGCGATGCGGTTGGCGAGGGCGCGGCTGTACCAGAAGGCGTAGAGGTCTACCGGCCGCGCCAGTTCGTAGGCCACCGTGCCCGTGCGCACCATGGTGCGCACGTCGTCGTCGGGCAACAAGGGCAGCAGGGCCAACAGGGCCTGGCCGAGCCAGACGTAGTTGACCACCTCGGCGTATGTCATGGGCTGCTGCTCCAGCGCCGTGCGGTAGAACGCTTCGAAGATCATCACCCGGATCAGTCCCCAGAACAACTGCGTGGTCATGCCTGCCAGGGCCGCCGCCCGGTACTGCAGCAACATGCGGATGCGGGCGCTGAGGACGGCCAGGTAGGGCCGCATCAGCTGCGGCTCCGGTAGAGCTGGGCGATGACCTCCTCGATGGGTGGGTTTTCAACGATGAGGTCGCGCACCTCGTGGCGCGCGGTGATGCGGCTGATGAGGGCCGGGGCCGAGATGCGCTCGGGCGCAAAGCTGAGATGCACCCGGTGGCCGTCGCGCTGCACGACGCGGGCGGCTTCCTCTTCTATGGTCGCGGCGGCATCTACCAGGTCGACGATGAGGCGGCGCTCGGTCGAAACGCGGGCGCGCAAGTCGGCGAGGCTGCCGTCGGAGAGGATGGCGCCGTCGCCGATGACCATGACCCGGTCGCACAGGGCCTCGATATCGTCCATGTCGTGGGTGGTCAGGATGGCGGTTGTTCCCTCCCGGCGGTTGAGATCCTTGATGAAGTCGCGCATCGCCAGCTTGGCAACGGCGTCGAGGCCTATGGTGGGCTCGTCCAGGAAGAGCAGGCCGGGGCCGTGGAGCAGGGCCGCCGCCAGGTCGCAGCGCATGCGCTGGCCCAGGCTGAGCTGGCGCACGGGCACGTCGAGAAAGGAAGAAAGTTCCAGCATGTCGATGAGGACGTCGCGCCGGCGGCGGTAGGCATCGGCAGGAATTTTGTAGATGTCGCGCAGCAGATCGAAGGACTCGATGGCCGGCAGGTCCCACCACAGTTGCGTGCGCTGGCCGAAGACCACCCCGATGCGGCTGACGTGGCCGATGCGGTCCGACCAGGGGACGCGGCCCTGGATCTCGCAGCGGCCGGAATCGGGGACGACGATGCCGGAGAGAATCTTGACGGTGGTGGACTTGCCGGCGCCGTTGGGGCCGATATAGCCGACCAGCTCGCCGGCCTCCAGCGAGAAGGAGATGCCGTCCAGCGCCCGGATCGTGCGGTGCGAGCGCTGCGCGAGGCCGCGCAAGGCGCCCCAGATGCCGGGACGGCGCTCGGCGATGCGGTAGGTCTTTACCAGGTCTTCAACGACGATCTGGGGCATGATTGCAAATAACGGATACTGGCCGAACCAGGTCCATTGCAGGTTGCTTCAACTATTGGGCTGGTCGGGTGCGGCCGCGGATCTCTCCCAGGGCCGCACGAAGGATTCAGGCTCGACGCCCAGGGCGTCCGCCACGCGGTTGATATAGTTGAAATAGCCGATGACCTGGACCGCGTCGTGGATGCCGCGGTCGTCGAAGCCGTGCCGGCGCAAGCGCTCGACGTCCCAGGCGGTCGAGTCCTGAGGCCGCCGGGTGAGTTTATCGGCAAATGCGCAGAGGGCGCCGTCGGCCGGGGACAGGTCGGCCCGGCGCCAGTTCGCGGACAACTGCTGCACCAGGCGGTCGGCCTCAGGCCCTTCCTCGACGGCAAAATCGCTGGCGACCTCGGCCCGGAGGTCGTGGGCGTGGGCGCGTATTCAGTAGACGCAGTGGTTTGCCGCCGAAACGACCACGGCCAGCATTTCGCGCCGGCCCCGGCTCAGGGGCGAAGGACCGAACATGAGGGCCTTGTAGAAATCTATCGAGGTCTTCAGGGCCCCGGGGTTGGGGCTCATTGCGGAGACGATGCCCCAGACGCGACCGGCCCGGGCGCGGGCGGCTTCGTACTGCTTCTTGAGCAGGCCGGTTGCCCGCTCCAGGGGAACGATGTTTATGTAGGGCATGGGACAATTACCTCTGCGAACAGTATGAATGGTCAGGCACCTCCAGGGTCCTCGCGCTGGACCCCGGACTGCCGAAGGGGAAGGGCAATCTCCGTGGTGGTTGGCAGGTCCATCGACTGCACCGCGTACGGTGAGGGGTTCAAATCAGTGTCCTCTACTCGCCGGGCAAGGGAAGGGCAGCGGGAGCTGGACTCATGAACACCGGGCGCGGCAGTTCGTCGAAGACCGCCACGTCCGTGTGCCGGCGCTCGCCGCGGCCGTCGGATAGCAGGATGGATCCGTGGGGCTGCCAGTTGGTCCAGGGGCCGGTAAAGGCCGGCTCGGCGTCGGCGGCCTCGCGGTAGAACGCCCACTGGGTCACCAGCCGCGATTCCCGGTCGATCCAGACCGCGTACTTGTTCTGCGGAGTGACGCCCACGTCCTTGAAGGTGAGTTCCAGCACATCGGCAGGGCGGCCGTCCCCGGTGGTTTCCGCTCCCCGGTAGCGCAGGGTGACCCCGGTGTCCTTGAGCTTGTAGGGCATGACCAGCCAGTAGGAGTCGTTGATCCAGGCGCGGTAGCCGTGGTCCAGCCTGGCCGCGAGAGTGTCGGGGTCGCTGATTTCCACACCGGCGGAGAAGGCCCTGCCCTTCTTGCTGTGGATGTTCATCAGCACGGTCAGATCGCCTTGCTCGAAGCGAATGTCCCCCGTCCACCTGTCCCACACGTGCAGGCGGAACCCGAAAAAGCGCCAGGTGACGTAGCGGGTTGCCTCCCAGTGGGCCCGGCCGCCCATCGCGGCCATGACCTCGTCGGCCAGGGAGATGGCCTCGGGGTCGGAACCGGCGGCGTCGAATCCGGGGGCAGGGGGATTGTCGCCGGCGTGGGCGAGGCCGGTGCAGAAGAGAAAGACCAGGGAAAAGCGCAACATCGATTTCCTTTCGGCTGCGGAGACCGTAACTCGATGAGTCGTTCTTTGTCTGCCAATATACACAAAAAATACGGTTCTCATGGACTGCCGATTTGGATCGCGCCGCGACCGGCTAACTCCAAAGGGTTGCGGCCGCCAACTGCTCCTCGGTGTGAGAGCGCGGCGCTCACCGCCGAAGTGCGGCTGTCTATTGACAGGCGACAGGCTACACTATAGGATACTGCGGTGATTCTATCGTTCAAGCATCGGGGTCTGAGGGCACTCTACGGCGGCCGTGATGCACGGCGAGTGGCTCCGGAGCATGTGCGCAAGCTGATGCGCATCCTCGCGGTGCTTGATCGTAGCAGCGCGCCTCAGGACATGAATCTGCCCGGGTTTCAACTGCATCCACTGGCGGGTCAGCTTCGTGGTTACTACGCCGTCTCCGTGTCGGGAAACTGGCTGGTGACCTTTAGATTCGAGGATGGACATGCAGTTGACGTCGATTACACGAATTACCACTGAGGAGGTGGGACTAATGGGTATGCACAACCCTCCCCATCCTGGCGAGATCGTAAGGTACGAGTGCCTCGAACCGCTGGGGCTGACCGTAACGCGGGCGGCGCAAGGGCTGGGAGTGACTCGCCAGGCGTTGTCGGACCTGGTGAATGAGAAGGCAGGCGTATCTGTAGAGATGTCCTTTCGCCTGTCCCAGGCGTTCGGCTCCACGCCGGAGACATGGCTTGGTATGCAGACGGCCTATGATCTCTGGCAGGCGCGGGATCGAGCGAAGGAAATCGAGGTTGAGGACTTCAAAGCCGCTGCCTCGACGTAGTGATTGCGATGGAGGGGTGCGCTAGGGCCGCACGGACAGCACCCCGGGCAGCAATTTCTCCAGCTCGGCCAGGGGGGACTCCAGGGTGCGGATGGCCTCGGTCCAGAACCCGATGTCTTCGAGATCGCGGTCCAGCGCCCGGCGCACCACCCCCTCGGCGCTGTCGCTGCCGGTGAGGCGGAGGAATTCCTCGTAGCGGGGAAGGAAGCCGGCCCCTTCCTGCTTGAACATGGAATACAGGCCGCGGCTGAGCAGAAAGCCGAAGGTGTAAGGAAAGTTGTAGAAGGTGACGCCGGTGATGTAGAAATGGAGTTTCGAGGCCCAGAAGTAGGGGTCTTCTCCTCCCTTCGCGAGCGCGCCGCCGAAGACTTCGCGCTGGGTCCCGGCCATCAGCTCCTTGAGCCTGGTGACCGTGAGTTCGCCGTTGGCGCGCTCCTCGTAGAGCTTCTTCTCGAACCGATAGCGCACGGGTATGTCCAGAAGGAAGACCGCGCCGTGGCCGATCTCCTGGTCGAGGGCGGCGGCCTTCTGGGCGGGGCTGAAGGAAGGATCGGCGAGGATGCCCTCGGTGAGGATCATCTCGCCGAAGGTGGAAGCCGATTCGGCCAGGGTCATGGGGTAGAAGTGGGCGTAGGTGCGCACGTCGCGCATGATGCGGCTGTGGAAGGCGTGGCCGACCTCGTGGGCGAGGGTGAGCACGTCGCCGAGGGTGTCGTTGTAGGTCATGTAGACGCGGGACTCGCGGGTCAACAGCGAGCCGGTGCAGAAGGCTCCGGGCCGCTTGCCCGGGCGTGGGGCGTGATCGATCCAGCGGTGATCGCAGACCTGGCCGAGGAACTCGCCCAGGCGCGGGTAGGCCGCGGCGAAGGAGCGCGCGACCAGGTCCCTTCCCTCTTCCCAGGAGAGCCCCCCCTGGCCGGGAAGGGGCAGCGGCGCCCCCAGATCGTACCAGGCCACGCCCTCGGTGCCCATGAGCTGCGCCTTGAGGGCGAGGATTCGCCGCGGCAGCTCGATCTCCTCGGCGATGGCGGCGAACATCGCCTCGAGGGTCCCGGGCGAAATGGACGCCTGGAAGAGGGCGATGTCGAGGAAGTGGTCCACGCCGCGGTGGCGGTTGAGGGTCAGGCGCGTCCCCGAGATGGCGTTGAGGGCGGCGGCGGCGACGTCCTCCATGCTCTCCCAGGCCCGGTTACCCCCTTCGAAGGCGGCCTGGCGGACCCGTCGGTCGGGGTCTTCCATCAGGGCGCGGCGCTGCGACATGGGGCGGCGCTCGGTGCGGCCGTCGGGAAAGGCCATGTCGAACTCGAGCTTGCCGGAGACCGAGTCGTAGAGGCGGCCCCAGGCGTGGAGGCCGTCGACGCCGAGGTCGGCTGAGAGCACCTCCTTCTCCGGGCTCATGGTGTGCTGAGCGTCCTCGCGCTGGCGCCGGAGGAAGTGGGCGCAGTCGGCCAGGGCCGGCCGCCGGGCGAACCCGGAAAAAACGTCGTCCGCCGCCTCCTTCAGCGCCCGCAGGAGTTCGACATCGAGCTTCTCGGCCTCGGACGCCAGCAGGGCAAAGGCGGCCTCCTCGCGGGCGTAGTCCTCGTTGCGGGCGTCCGCTGCGGTCAGGCACCCCAGGTAGGAACCCAGGTGGGAGAGGCGGTCGGTCAGGCCCTCGGTCAGGAGGAATACGGTCTCCCAGGCGCCGGCGTTGTCCTCGGAAAGCGGCGCCAGGGCGGCGGCCTGCTCGCGTGCCGCCGCAAGATCCTTTTGTAGTTCGTCCTTGAATTGCCGCATGTCGGGGCCGTCGAACTCGGCGAAATAACTCGTCAGGTCCCAGTCCATGGCTGCGGGTTCAGCGCTCATGGGGCGTTTCCCTTGATGAGGTGATTTTGGTGCCGGTTAAAAATAACAGTCCCATCCGGCACAAAGGCAAATCGGTCACGGACCGCCGGCCTCCCTGCTCTGGCCCCTCCCCCTGTTCAGCGGGGCGGGTCTCCAGGCAGTCTCGCTTTGACAGGCTCTGCATACATGTATAGCCTAAGCTTGATTCCTGCGGTCCACCGGACAGCGCATGAGCCTCAATCCCTTCAAACCGTTCGCCTCGTATCTGGGCCCCTACCGCTGGGCCCTGACCGCCGGTCTGGGCTTTCTGCTCGGCGAACAGCTTGCCGCCGTCGCCATCCCCCTGGTCCTCGAACGCGCCGTCGACCATGCCCGAGACAGCCTGGGTCAAGCCGGGCCGGATATGACCTTCCTGGCGCGCTGCGCCGGCCTCATCGTCTGCCTGGGCCTGGCGCAGTGGGGCATGGCCTTCGGTATGCGCTGGCACCTGGCCGCCACTTCCTACCGCGTCGAGCGCGACATCCGCCAGCGCTATTTCGCCCACCTGCTCACCCTGCCCCTGGGCTATTTCCAACAGTCCCGCACCGGCGATTTGATGGCCCGGGCGACCAACGACGTCGAGGCGGTGCAGCGCTACCTCAGCCACGGCTTCCGCATGTTCCTCAGCGCCCTGCTCGGTTTCGGCTTCAGCATGACGGCCATGTGTCTCTACGACTGGGAGCTGGCCCTCTACGCCCTGTTGCCCATGCCGGTCATGGTCCTGGTGCTGCGCCTGGTGGGCGGCAAGGTGCGCCGGCGCTACCGCAGGGTCCAGGAGCAGTTCGCCGCCATCAGCACCTGCCTGCAGGAGAGCCTGGCCGGAATGCGCGTGGTCAAGGCGTTTGCGCGCCGCAGCGGCGAGATCGACCGCTTCACCCGGCTCAACGACGAGTACGTCGAGCGCAGCCGCCGCCTGATCTACCTCTACAGCACCTTCTTCCCCATCACCTTCCTCATCAGCGGGCTGTCGATGGTACTGGTTCTGTGGCTGGGTGGAACCCGCGTCGTCGAGGGGACGCTCACCCTGGGGGCCTTCGTCGCCTTCAACGCCTACTTGATCCGCCTGAGCCGCCCGATGATGATGATGGGCCGCATCGTCGACGAATACCAGCGCGCCATGGCTTCCATGCTGCGCATCGAGTCCGTACTCAAGGAACAGCCCCAGGCCGACCAGTACCAGGACGACGGCCTGGCGGTCCGGGGCGAAATCGAGTTCCGCGGGGCTTCCTTTGCATACAACGGGCAGGCCGTGCTGCGCGATATCCACGTCCACGTTCCGGCCGGCAGCACCCTGGCCATCGTCGGCCGCGTGGGCTCGGGCAAGAGCACCCTTGCCCGGCTAATCCCCCGCCTGATCCAGGCAGGCGAGGGCCAGATTCTAATCGACGGCAGACCCGTTGAACGAATGCCGCTGCGCGCCTTCCGCGGCGCCATTGGCTACGCGCCCCAGGACACCTTCCTGTTCTCCGAGAGCATCCGCGACAACATCGCCCTCGACTCCGTCCACCCCGACGAGGTCGAACGCGCCATCGAGGTGGCGCAGCTGACCGCCGACATCGAGACCTTTCCCCAGGGGCTGGACACCATCGTCGGCGAGCGCGGCGTCACCCTGTCGGGGGGGCAGAAGCAGCGCACCGCCCTTGCCCGTTCGGTCGCGCGGCGCCCGAAGATCCTCATTCTCGACGACGCCCTGGCCAACGTCGATACCCGCACCGAAGAGCGGATCCTCGAGCGCCTGCGCGGCATCATGGCCGAGCGCACCACCATCCTCATCGCTCATCGCCTCTCCACCGTCATGGCCGCCGACCACATTATCGTGCTCGACGAAGGGCGCATTGTCGAGGAGGGCACCCACGACGAGTTACTCGCAGGCGGCGGCCTCTACTCCGGTATGTACCGCCGCCAGCATCTCACCGATGAATTGAGCACCCTCTGATGCCGCCGGCCATCCGCGACGAGCGGGAAATCGACCAGAAGTCCATGGATCTCCGCCTGCTGGCCAGGCTGCTGGGCTTCCTGCGGCCCTACTGGCACTGGGCGGCCCTGACCTTGCTGCTCATCCTCGCCGCCTCGCTCGCCCGCCAGGCCGGTCCCGTGCTGACCAAGATAGCCGTCGACGAGCATATCGTTCCCGGCGACCTGGAGGGGTTGGGCTCCCTCGTCCTTCTCTTCGCCGCGCTGCTTTTGGGCCAGTTCGCAATCGGCTACGCCCAAAGCTGGATCACCGGCATGGTGGGGCAGTGGACCATGCGCGACGTGCGCCTGAACATCTTCACATGCCTTCAGGGTCTGCCGCTCAGGTTCTTCGACCGCACCCCCATCGGCCGGCTCATGGCGCGCAATACCAGCGATGTCGATGCGCTCAACGAGTTCTTCACCTTCGGCGCCGTCTCCCTGGTAACCGAAACCATCACCATCGCCTCCATCCTGTTCTACATCTTCTTCTACCTCGATGTCGAGCTGGGCCTGCTCACCTGCGCCTTCCTGCCGGCGGCCTTCGCCGCCACTCTGTGGCTGCAGAACCGCACCTACCAGGCCTTCCGCCACGCCCGCACCCGCTTTGCCCGCTTCAGCGCGGATCTGCAGGAAACCCTGTCGGGTATCGAGGTGGTGAAACTGTTCAACTGCGAGCCGCGCAGCGCCCGGCGCTTCAACCAGGGAACCGGCGAATACCTCGACGCCCGCCTGGTGCGCACCCGTTACCACTCGGCCTATTTCCCCTTCATGGAGCTGTGCGGCGCCGCCCTGATAGCGCTGGTGCTGTGGTACGGAGTCGGCCAGGTGATGCGCGAGGAGATCGCCTGGGGCGTTCTGGTGGCCATGCTGCAATACGTGCCCCGCTTCTTCATTCCCATCCGCAACCTCGCCGAGGAATACGCCACCGTGCAGGTGGCCATGGCCTCCTCCGAGCGCATCTTCGAGCTGCTGGATGGCGAGCCGGAGCCCACCGGCGGTCCCGTGCGCCGGGACCGCATCGCCGGAGCCGTCGAGTTCCGCCGGGTATGGTTTGCTTATGAAGGAGAAGAGTGGGTTCTGCGCGACGTTTCCTTCCGCGCCGAGCCGGGCCAGAGCCTCGCCCTGGTGGGGGCAACCGGCTCGGGCAAGACCACCATCGTCAGCCTGCTGTGCCGCTTCTACGAGATTCAGCGGGGGCAGATCCTGGTCGACGGCATCGACATCAGCGAGTGGAACGTGGAAGCGCTGCGGCGGCGCTTCGGCCTGGTGCAGCAGGACGTCTTTCTCTTTGCCGGCGGCATCGCCGACAACATCCGGTTCGGCGCTCCCGGGCTGTCGGACGCCGCGGTGGCGCGGGCGGCCCGCTATGTCAACGCCGACCGCTTCATAGAGCAGCTGCCCGACACCTACCGGCACGAGGTGCAGGAGCGCGGCGGGGCGCTGTCGGCGGGCCAGCGCCAGCTTCTGTCGCTTGCCCGCGCCCTGGCAGCCGACCCGGACATCCTGGTGCTGGACGAGGCCACCGCCCACGTCGACACCGAGACCGAAGGCTGGATCCAGGAGGCGGTGGAGAAGCTGATGCGCGACCGCACATCCATCGTCATCGCCCACCGCCTGTCCACCATCCGCAACGCCGACAAGATCCTCGTGCTGCATCGGGGCCGGTTGCGCGAGGAGGGCCGCCACGAAGAGCTTCTTGCCCGGGACGGCATCTACGCCCGCCTGCACCAGTTGCAGTACAACGAGGCTCTCGCCTAGCAGCCCGGATGTACTTTTCAACGGGCTGCTAGGGCGCGGCACCGGACGCGTGCCGCCCGGCGACAAGCCGCATCCAGCCGGGAGATGCGGGGTGCCAGGGGCGTCCCTTGCGCCGTTCCTTTTCGATCTGGAACAACCCCGGGCCGTCGAGCGGGATAATCTCAGCCAGCCGCCGCCCGATCAACCTGTCTCCCGACCAGGCGGCGGGAAGCATTACACTGGCATGGTGCGGTTGGAGTAGGCGCGACCTTTGGCCGCGATCTCCGGGTTCGAACCCGAAACCACGCGGACTCCGCGGTCGATCTTTTCCGTAATGGTGTCCAGGGTCGCGCCGCCGAGGAAGGCGACCCCGTTCTCGTGGCAGGCTCTGCGCACGCGCTCGCCGGCTTCCTCGACGCGCGGATCGAAGGGCGTGCCCGGCGCCCCGATATCGATACCGTAGGACATGTGCAGGTCGCCGGGGCCGCACTCGGCGAAGGTCAACCCCGGCACCGCGAGCATGCTCTCGATATTCTGCACGCCGCGCGCCGATTCGACCTTGATGCCCAGCATCAGCTCGCCTTCCGGGTTCAGCGGCCACGGGTCGGCCCGGTCGATGTACTGCGAGTTGTCGAGACCCCATATGGGAGCGCAAACCGGCTCCGAGCCAACCCCCCGGGTGCCGCGCTGCAACCCACAACCGACCCCCTGGGAAGCTCTTGGGTAGCGGCAGGACTCCACGAAAGCCCGCACCGCGTCGGCCGTCTCCGCCTGGCACAGCAGGATGCCGTGAACCCCACGCGCCAGAATCTGTCTGAACTGCCAGGAGTTGAATCGAACCGCCGCCTCCGAGGTCCCGTCCACCGGCGCCTCGACGATCACGGTGGGAGTCCGGTGACCGCTGGCAGTGGGACCGCCAGCCGCCAATCCATCCATGTAGTCCTGCAGACCGGCCAGGTCGAAAGACCCGTGCTCCATCCCCACGTTGATGTAGTCCGCCCAGGTCTGAGAGTCCTCCTCCCCCTGCTCGCGGCTCAGAATCGCGCCCGTGTGACCGCCCGTGTAGTAGACCGGCTGGTCGGCGGCGAGCAGTTCAACTGTCCTGTTAACTCGTCTGGCGGGCATTTGCCTCCACTCCTTGAATGTTAGGTGAAGCCGGTGCGGTCAGCAGGAGGGAGATCCTCGACCTTGACCTCACCAATATCCGGGCCTATCTTTCGCGCGCGTTTGCAGCTCCGTTCGTAGATACAATAGAGAGTGTGACATGGTTTTTGCAACCCGCCAAAACAATACCCTGCAGATAATTGATGACTGCGCCGGCAGCGCAATCGGGCAGATGTCGCTTAACGGTGCAATCGGTCATATTCGTCCGGAAGTGGAACCAATCTCGCGAATTGCAAGGTCATGGGAAGCGATCAACCGGCGGGTTGAGGATGAGACGATAGACTGAAGAACAATTAATGGTCTTGAAATAACCAACCCGCTGAAGATACTTCGGCGGGTTTTTTTGTGGTCCGCCAGCCCCTTGAGGGGAAATGACATGCAGGGAGAATGGTCCGGCTACCGGGCATCGGAAATGATGACAGGCGATGAACAGCAATGAATGCTCTGCACCACAATATCTGGAAGCTCTACGTTTACACTTCGTTGAGATGGATGCTGCTCATCATGCCCGTACTCATTCCGTTCTTCCAGGAGAATGGGCTAGATATGCAGGACATCCTTGTCCTGCAAGCGGCGTTTTCCATATCGATAATTGTGTTCGAGGTGCCATCAGGGTATATCGCTGATGTGGTGGGGCGCAAATTTACCCTGATCATAGGCACCGCTGTCGGGGCTGCCGGGTTCGTATTGTATGCGACTGCTTATTCGTTTTACGAATTTCTGATCGTCGAACTGTTGCTCGGCATTGCCGGCAGCCTGATTTCGGGGGCGGACACCGCGCTGCTCTACGATACCTTGCTGGAACTGAAGCGAAAGGGTCAGTTTGCAAAATACGCGGGGCGCCTGGGTTCGGCGGGCAATTTTTCCGAGGCTATCGCTGCCGTCATTGGCGGAGAGCTGGCGCTTATCAGTCTGCGCACGCCGCTCTATGTCGAAGCCGTTCTTATGGTGCTTGCAGTTCCCGTTGCGTTTACCCTTGTCGAGCCAGCGCGTCACAAGCTGGAGAGGCGCGAGAGCAGCTTTGCAAGCATACTCAGGATTGTCAGGTACGCGCTTCACGGTCACGCCGAGGTAAAATGGCTGATCCTCTACTCGTCGCTCGTCGGGCTTTCTACCTTTGTAATTGTCTGGTTCGTGCAGCCGTATTTTCAGGCGGTCGAGTTGCCGCTGCGGTATTTCGGCATCGGGTGGGCGGTTCTGAATTTTTCGGTGGGCGTGTTTGCCCTGATGGCCTATCGGGTTGAGAGTCTGCTCGGCCGCAGGCGGTCATTGGTGTTTTTGATTGTTTTGTCGTCGTCGGCATATTTGGTTTTGAGCCAAATTCAAGCCCTTTGGGCACTGCCGGTTCTGCTCACTTTTTCACTTGTGCGCGGTATAAATGGTCCCGTGCTCAATGACTACGTCAATCGCCTGGTGAGTTCGGATATTCGCGCCACTGTGCTGTCGGTCAAAAGTCTGGTCATGCGCCTGATGTTCGTAGTAATCGGTCCCGTGATCGGCTGGATCCATGACACCTATTCACTCGGCACGGCACTGTTCATATCCGGCGTCTCAATTTTGATTTTCGGTATGTTGTCGCTCTTGTTTCTGTACCGGAACAAGGTGTTGTAACCATGGGCAATCGCAAGGACAGGGCATGGCAGGCGCCAGACCTGGCGCAGAAATATCTCGAGAATATTCGGGAGGCCATCCCCCTGTCTGACCAACAGATTGCCGTTATGCGCCAGGTGATCAATGCGGATGATCACCGAGTCGGTACCGTGCTCGACCTGGGTTGCGGCGATGGCATCCTCGGCGCCGCGGTCATTGAAGATCACCCGGATGCAAGGGGTGTGTTCGTGGATTTTTCGGAGGCTATGATAGAGGCGGCGCGGAGGAGGTTTGGAGGAAGGGCATCAGGGCATCGTTTTGTCATCGGCGATTTTGCGGCCTCCGATTGGGTCGGCCTGGTTGCGGATGAGGGGCTTTACGACGCGGTCGTATCGGGTTTTTCGATACATCACCAGGGGGATGAGCGCAAACGCGGGATATATGGAGAGGTTTTCGATCTGCTGTCTCCCAACGGGGTTTTCGTCAACGTCGAGCATGTCAGCTCGCCGTCGAAGTGGATTGAGTCGCGTTTCGCCGACCGCTTCATCGACGACCTGCATGAATCCGTCAGGCAAAGAGAGCCCGATGTGTCTCGCGACGAAGTCGCCAGGGCATACTATTACCGCGATGACAAGCAGGCCAATATCCTCGCCCCCGTCGAAGATCAGTGTGAATGGCTCAGAGCCATCGGCTTCTCGGACGTGGACTGCTATTTCAAGCTTTTCGAGCTGGCGGTTTTCGGAGGGAGGAAGGTCTAGCAGCCCGGATGGACTTTTCAACGGGCTGCTAGGGCCCGGTTCCCGGAGCTTCACCGCTCCGCGGCTCGCGCCGCCTCGCCCACCACCTCCGACAGCGCCGGATGCGCGTGGACGGTGCGGGCCACGTCCTCGGCGCTGGCGCCGAACTTCAGGGCCAGTACGCCTTCGGCTATAAGGTGCGAGGCCTGCGGTCCGAGGATGTGCATTCCCAGGAGCCGGTCGGTGTGCGCGTCGGCGACGACCTTGACCAGGCCGTCGATGTCGTCCATGCAGTGGGCGCGGGCATTGCCGCGAAAGTGGTACCTGCCGACGGCGGCCTCGTGGCCGGCCTCCGCGGCTTCCTCCTCGCTGGCTCCCACGCAGGCCAGCTCCGGGTGGGTGTAGACCACCGAGGGGATGGCCTCGTAGTTGACCTGCCCGGCGCGCCCGGCCATCCGCTCGGCGACCGCGATTCCTTCGGCCTCGGCCTTGTGGGCAAGCATCGGCCCGGGAACGAGGTCGCCGATGGCCCATATGCCTTCGACGTTGGTTCGCCCCTGCGCGTCGACCACGACCTGACCGCGCTCGTTCATGGCCACGCCCGCGTCTTCCAGCCCCAATCCCGCGCTGCATGGCTTGCGCCCCACGGCCACCAGCACCTGATCGAAGGTCTCGACGCGTTCCTGGTCGCCGGCTCCTATGGTCAGCGTCACCCGGCCTTCTTCGATCGAGGCCCCCTTGGCCCTGGCCCCAAGCAGGAATTCCAGGCCCTGGCGCTTCAGCAGCCGCTCCAGCTGCCCGGCCATTTCCCGGTCCGTCTCCGGCAGGATCCCCTCCATGGCCTCCACCACGAGGACTCGGGCACCCAGCCGGGCCCACACGGACCCCAGCTCCAGGCCAATGGCGCCGCCGCCGATGACGGCGAGCCGCTCGGGTACCTTCTCCAGGGTCAGGGCCTCGGTCGAGCAGATTACGCGCTCGCCGTCGAAGGGCAGATCAGGCAGCTCCACGGGAGTGCTGCCCGTGGCCAGCAGGATGTGTCTGGAAGACAGCAGCTGCTCGCCGTCCGCGCCCTGCACGGCCACCTTCCCGGGCCCGAGGACCTGGCCTCTGCCGACGAAATGGGTCACACCACCCTTCTTGAACAGGGCCTCGATTCCCCCGGTCATGGTCCGCACGATCTTCTCCTTGCGCGCCATCATGGCACGCAGGTCCAGGCCCACCTCGCCCTGCCCGATTCCGTGGTGTCCCAATCCCTTGCTTACTCTGTAGAACAGATCGCTCGACTCGAGCAGGGCCTTGCTGGGGATGCAGCCCACATTGAGGCAGGTGCCGCCGAGGTAGCTCTTGTCGATGCAGGCCACCTTCATGCCGAGCTGGGCTGCCTTGCCCGCGGCCACGTAGCCGCCCGGTCCAGCTCCGATGACCACCAGGTCGAATGCAGTGTCGGTCAAGGTAATTCCCTTAATCGAAGAATGAGGCGGCTAGACATCCAGGACCAACCGAGGCGGGTCTTCCAAAAGCTCCTTGATGAGCACGAGGAACGAGACCGACTGCTGGCCGTCGACCAGCCGGTGGTCGTAGGAAAGCGCCACGTACATCATCGGCCTGATCGCCACCTGGCCTTCCACCGCCACGGGGCGCTCCTGGATCGCGTGCATTCCCAGGATTCCACTCTGCGGCGCGTTCAGGATGGGGGTGGAAAGCAGCGAGCCGAAGATCCCGCCGTTGGTGATGGTGAAGGTACCGCCGCTGAGCTCGTCCACGGCGAGCTTGTTGTCGCGGGCGCCGCGGGAGAGGCGCTTGATGTTGCTTTCGAGCTGGGCGATGGACATCCCCTCGGCGCGGTTCAGAACCGGCACCACCAGGCCGCGGTCTGTACTCACCGCGATCCCCAGGTTGACGAAGTCGTGATACAGGATGTCCGTTCCGTCGATCTGTGCGTTGAGCGCCGGAAACTCGGCGAGGGCCCGGACGGCCGCCCGCGCGAAGAAGGACGTCAGTCCCAGCGAGGCGCCGTGGACCTGGGCGAAGCGCTCCTTGTACTTTGCCCGGAGCTCCATTACAGCGCTCATGTCGATCTCGTTGAAGGTGGTGAGCATGGCCGCGTTGTGCTGGGCGGCGACCAGGTGCTCGGAAATGCGCTGGCGCAGCCGGCTCATGGGCTCGCGGCGCACGAGATCGGGTTCTGCGGGGGCCGCCGGAGGGGTGGGAGCGGGTGCCCGGGAGGACCGGGTGGGCTCGGGAGCGGGCGGCCGCGCAGGTTCGCCGGCTGGCGGCTGCCCAGGATCATCCGGCGGCAGTGGTTGTGCGGGTTCGGCCGGGGCCTGGGTCTCCAAATGGGCGAGCACGTCCTTCTTCGTCAGCCTGCCTCCCTTGCCCTTGCCCTCGATCGCGGCCGGGTCCAACTCGTGCTCTTCGACCAGGCGGCGCACGGCCGGGCTGAGGACGGGTTCGGGTGCGGGTTCTGCGGCAGCGGGCCTGGGCGCGGGAGCCGGAGCGGGGGATTCCGCCGTTTCAGCTATCTCCGCGATCACCGCACCTATGGCCAGGGTGGTATCGGCAGGTTGGAGGTGCTTGAGAGAACCGCTGGCCGGGGACGGCAGCTCGACGCTGGCCTTGTCGGTCTCCAGCAGGCAGAGCGGGTCGTCGCGTTCGACGAGCTCGCCGTCGCCCTTGAGCCACTCGAGGAGAATCACCTCCCTGACCGATTCGCCCATGCTCGGAATCTCGACTTGAACCGACATGCCGACGCTCCTAACCGGATTGTCGCCGCTGGTGCAGCACCATTTCGATGCCTCCGCCCAGGGCCTGTTTGACGATTTCCCGTTGCTCGGTCTCGTGGAGGTGCCCGGACCCCGTGGCCGGGCTGGCAGCTTCGTCGCGGCCCAGGTAGCTCAGCTCGCCGTGCGGGGGCAACAGTTTTTCGATGAGAGGCCGGACAAAGTCCCATGCCCCCATGTTCTGCGATTCCTCCTGCACCCAGTAGAACTGCTTGGCCGCGGTATAGCGGCCGAAGGCAGCCTGAAGCTCGGCGGCCGGAAACGGATAGAGTTCCTCGACGCGCACCACCGCGACCTCGTTCCTCCCCTTGTCCTCGCTGCGGGCGGCTGCCAGGTCGTAGTAGATCTTTCCGGTGCACAGCACCACCCGGCCGACCGCCGCGGGATCGGCGGCCTCCGCGTCGTCGATGATCCGCCTGAAGGTCCCCGAGCTGAACTCTCCCAGCTCCGAGACGCATTGTTCGTGGCGCAGAAGGCTCTTTGGGGTCATCAGCACCAGGGGCTTGCGGAAGTTGCGCAGCATCTGTCGCCGCAGGACGTGGAAATACTGCGCGGGAGTGGTGGGGCAGGCCACCTGCATGTTGCTCTTGGCGCACATTTGCAGAAAGCGCTCCACCCTCGCGCTGGAATGCTCCGGACCCATGCCCTCGTAGCCGTGCGGCAGCAGCAGCACCAGGCCGCTCATCCGCTGCCACTTGGCCTCGCCGCTGGAGAGGTACTGGTCGATGATCATCTGGGCGCCGTTGACGAAGTCGCCGAACTGGGCCTCCCACAGGACCAGGCGCTTGGGGTCAGCCGAGCTGATCCCGTACTCGAAACCGAGAACGGCCAGCTCCGACAACATGGTGTTGAGCACGACGAAGTCTCCCTGCCCATCCTCCAGGCACTGCAGGGGAATGTGCTGCGCGCCGGTCTCGGTGTCGTGCCAGACGGCGTGGCGGTGGGCGAAGGTGCCGCGCTGGGCATCCTGCCCGGTCAGGCGCACCGGCACCCCCTCGCGCAGCAGCGAGCCGATGGCCATCACCTCGGCGCAGCCCCAGTCGGCTGGGGCCCGGCCGGCGGCCATGGCGCGGCGCGCCTCGGCCATCCGCTGAATCGTGCGGTGCAGGGAAAACCCCTCGGGGACCTGGGTTGCCCGTTCGACGATCCGCTTCAGGGTTCCGGCATCGACCGCTGATTGGGCGCTCCAGTCCTCGGGGGCCCAGGTCAGTCCCTGCCAGACGCCACCGAACGGCGAGGTGTCGGGCTGTACCTGCAGGCGGTGGGCGATTTCCTGGGCTTCGTCGAGCCGGTTGCGGATCCGCGCGCGGATGTCGTCGGCTTCCTCCCTGGAGATTTTGTTCCGGGCGATGAGCTGGAAGGAGTAGAGATGGCGGATCGTCGGATGTCCGGCAATTTCTTTGTACATCAGCGGCTGGGTCAGGGTCGGGTCGTCGGCCTCGTTGTGGCCGTGGCGGCGATAGCACCACAGATCGATGAAGACATCCACCTTGAAGCGGTGCCTGAACTCCATCGCCACGCGCGCGGCCTGTACCACGGCCTCGGGGTCGTCGGCGTTGACGTGGAAGACCGGCGCCTGGATTTCCTTGGCCACATCGGTGGGATAGGGGGTGAAGCGGGTCTCGCCGGCCGTGGCCGTATAGCCGAGCTGATTGTTGATGATGATGTGGATGGTTCCGCCGGTGCGGTAGCCCTCCAGCTCGGAGAGATTGAGGGTCTCGGAGACGATCCCCTGGCCGGTGAAGGCGGCCTCGCCGTGGATGATCACCGGGACCACCCTCTCCCCGTCGTCGTCGCGCAGGTAGGCCTGCTTGGCATGGACGATGCCCTCGATGACCGGGTCGACCAGCTCCAGATGGCTGGGGTTGAAGCTGAGGGAGAGATGGATCTTGCGGCCCGCGTCGGTGACGTGGTCGCAGGAATACCCCTTGTGGTATTTGACGTCGCCCTCGTCGTCGTCGCGGTCGGTGCGGTCGGCACCCTCGAACTCGGCGATGATCTCCTCGTAGGGCTTGTTCAGGATGTGCGCCAGCACGTTCAGGCGGCCGCGGTGGGCCATGCCCATGACCATCTCTTCGACGCCCAGCCTGGAGCCGGTGTCCACCAGTTCGTCCAACAGCGGCACCATGGACTCGGCCCCTTCGAGGGAGAAGCGCTTCTGCCCGAGGTATCGCGTGTGCAGAAAATGTTCGAACTGCTCGGCGGCGATCAGCCGCGCCAGCACCCGGCGGGCGGCTCCCGCGGACAGATCGGGCCTGTTGAGGCAGGGTTCGATGCGCTCCTGCAGCCAGTCGCGCTGGTCCTTGTCCGGGATGTCCATGTACTCGACGCCGATGGAGCGGCAATAGGTGGTCTGCAGCTTGCTCAGGAGCCCCTTCAAGGTCCCGTCGGTGCTCCCGAGAAATCCACCCGTTCCCACCGTCTTTTCGAGGTCTTCTTCGGCGAGGCCGAATTCAATCAGGTCCAGCAGCGGCAGGTCCTGGCGCTTGTGCCCCAGCGGGTCGAGCCGGGCGACGAAATGGCCCATCTGCCGGTAGGCCTGCACCAGGGCCTGGACGCCGACGAAGACCAGCAGGCCCTCGTTGGCCTCGATGGTCTGCAACTCCGCCTGTTCTGATTCGCCGTCGGGCGCCTCCGAGCGTTCGATAGAGCGTTCGAAGCCGAATTCGAAGCCGCGGAAGAATTGCTGCCATTCCTCGGAGACCGAGCTGGGGTCGCGCTGGTATTGGGCGTAGAGACCCTCTATGTACTCGGCGTTTTCACCGTGGGTGGAAAATGCCATGGGACCTCCGGCTGCATGGGCTGGATTCTGAAGATAGGCATTATCGCGGAGGTGCGAAACGCGGCCGCCGGGCTGCCGGCGATCCTTCAGGGCTTCAGCGGCGGGCCCCCACGTCGACCGGACCCCTTCGAGGGGGCGCCGGGCAAAACCAGGTGGAGGTTATTTTTCATAGGGCCTCTCCCAACCCCAGCTCGCGCTTCCGGAGATGATCGGCCTGATTTCCTCGGGCAGGGTCTCGACGAACTCGGGGCTGACCTCGTTGCCGGGCCATTCGCGCAGCATGGGCGGGGTATAGCCCGCGATCAGGATCGTGCGCTCCCTGTCGCTGCGGATGGAGGTCGAGCTGTGGATGAGGGATTCGGGAAAGAGGAGGACCGAGCCGGCGCCTGCCTCGACCTGGTGGATCAGGCGGTCGTCGGCAAGGGCGGCTTCGATCATCTCCTCCCGGGGCCAGGTGAGGCGGTGGCTGCCGGGTATGACGCAGGTGCCGCCGTCGTCAGGCCCCACGTCGGTGAGATAGGTCAGGGTCTTGACGAAGATGCAGTGGAATTTGCTCTCCTCGAAATAGGTGCCCCATCCGTGCTTCGTTCCGCGATGAAACCCGGTGGGGTTGAAGCGCCTTCCGCGCAGCGCCTCGATATCCGCCTCGGGGTCCCTGCGGTTGATAATCGCCTCGCTCTCCTCCAGGCGCACCTTGCCGCCGACCACCTCCTCGACGAGCGGAACCAGCCTGGGGTGGGCGGCATATTCCAGCAGGGCGGGATCGTACTCCACCAGGTTGCCCAGCCGCAGGTGGTGCTCGCCGTGCCAGCGGGCATAGATCCGCTTGGACTCCAGGTCCGGATCGGCTTTCATCCGGTGGAGCGCGTCGTTCATGCGCGCGACTTCGCCGGGGGAGAATACGTTCTCCAGGAGGACGAAACCGTAGATGTCGAAATGCAGCCGTTGCGCCGGAGTGAGACGGACGGTTTCGGTGTTTTCCATGATTTTTGCCTTTCGCAAAAACTGGGGCCGCGCATTTGCGCTGCCTCGATGTGCTACTCCTCTCCCGGCTCGCCCGGGTCCTCCGGATACAGCACCACCCGCACGTAGCGGTCCATGTTGAAGTACTTCCGCGCCGCCTGCTGCACCATCTCCGCGGTCAGCGAGTCGACCAGCTCCGGGTAGCGAACCAGCAGCCGCGGATCGACGCCGTTGAAGTCGGCCGACTCCAGGGCCCGGACCCAGAAACCGTTCTCCTTGAGGTCGATCTCGCGCCGGCGCTTGCGCATTTCCTTGACCTTGTCGATGTAGAGGCCGGTGGTGCCGGCGGTCTTCAGACTGTCGATCTGCGCGAATATCACCTGCGTCAGCTCCTCGACGCGGTCGGGATCGCTGCCGAAGGTGATGGAGATGCGGTACTCCCCGTCCGGGTAGCGCGAGCCCGTGCCGCCGACCCAGACTCCATAGGTGCCGCCCAGGTCCTCGCGCAGAACCTCGCGCAGCTTGATCTGCAGCACGGAGGTCATGGCCCCGAGTTCGAGGTTGTTCTTCCAGCCGTCGTACTCGAAGGGGCCGGTGAAGATCATCCGCGACCGGCTCTTGGGTTCGATGCCGCGGTGGACCGCCTTGTCGACCACGCCCTCCGGGGCATCGATGCCCAGGTCGCGCCAGGTCTCCTCCCGTCCCGCGGACGGCAGACCGCCCAGATAGCTGCGCACCAGCGGCTCCATGCCCTCGAGGGTGAAGTTGCCGACGAAGAAGAAAGAGAAGTCGCCGGCGTCGGCAAAGCGGTCCCGGTACACGGCCATGGAGGTGGCCAGGTCCATCTCGTCGAGCAGCTCCAGCGACCAGGGGCGCCCGCGGTGGTGGTACTGGGACATGGTGACCGCAATGGTGTCCCCGAAGGCGGTCTCCGGGCGCGCGCTGCGATTCTGGATGGAGCCTCGCATGCGCGTCCGGTAGGCCTGGAAGGCGGTGCTGTCCTGGCGCGGAGCGGTGAAGAAGGCGTAGATCAGCTCGAACATGGTGCGCACGTCCTCGGGCGAGGCCGAGCCGGAAATCCCCTCCCGCAGGCTGCCGATCCACGGTGATACCCCCACCACCTTGCCGGCAAGTTTCTTCTCCAGCTCGATCTTGTCGAACGGCCCGACGCCGCCCTCTCCCACCACCGCGGTCGCCGTCGAGGCGGCGACGTAATCGGCGTCGGGGACCAGGGAGTGCCCCCCGGGACTGTAGGCATTGAAGAGGATCTCGTCGTTCTTGAAGTCCGTCGGCTTCAGGCACACCCTGACGCCGTTGGAAAGGGTCCACCAGGTCACCCCGATCTCGGGAATTTCACTGCGCTCGACG
Organism: Candidatus Latescibacterota bacterium; assembly: GCA_965208105.1. Taxonomy (GTDB): domain Bacteria; phylum Latescibacterota; class UBA2968; order UBA8231; family UBA8231. The sequence continues at coordinate 1,961,717 of OZ242318.1, read as the reverse complement.
ATTTCAGCCGCAGCCGGCACCTGGGCCACGAGCGGGTCGTCGGACACCTCGTCGGCGTAGGGCGCGATCTCCCGCCGCGCCACCCGGGCGAAGATCGACAGCAGGTCCTGCTCGTCGGGCACGTCAATGCCCTCCTGCTCGGGAGCATCCACGGCGATCACCCGGTTCTCTTCGCTGGTCCACTCGCTGGCCAGCGCATTGACCTCCTCCAGCGCAATGCCGGGGACCAGCTCCTGGTAGAGCTCGTACTCCCCGGCGATGCCGGGGATGGCCTCGCCGGTCAGCAGATGGCGCACGTACTCGGCGGCAAAGGCGCTCGACTGCTGCTTGTCGCGCTCGCGGTAGGCCTGCTCCACGCCGCGCAGCATTTCCTTCTTCTCGCGTTCCAGCTCGGAGGCGGTGAAGCCGTGCTGCCGCACTCTCGCCGCCTCGAGCAGCAGGGCCTCCAGTCCGGCGTCCAACCCGTTGTTCTGCACCCCGGCGCCGAGGACGAAGAACTCCTTGGAGCGCAGCCAGCGCCCCTGCCCCGAATAGGCTCCCAGGAAAGGCGGCTCGGGAAGCTTGGTCAGCTCGTGCAGGCGCTGGTTGAACATGCGGTGATACAGGCCCTCGATGAGCGAGCGCCGGTAGGTGCTCACGGTCCCCTGGGGCCGCACGTCCATCTTGTAGTAGATGCTGACGCTGTTGTGGGTGGCCTCCGGGTCGGAGGCGATGGCGAAGAGGGTCTCCTCGTGGTCGGGCACCTGGAAAACCGTGCGTTGGCGCGGGTTTTCCGCCGCCGGGATGCGCCCGAAGTACTTCCGCACCAGCGCCTCCACAGCCGCCGGCTCGATATCGCCGACGGCCGTGAAACCCATGAGGTCGGGCCGGTACCAGGTGCGATAGAAGCGGCGCAGGGTCTCGTGCCCGAAGGTATCGAGCACGGCCTTTTGACCGATGGGCAGGCGCGCGGCGTAGCGCGAATCCTTGAGGATGATGGGAAGTTGCCGGTCGAACATGCGCTGCTGGGCGCCGCGGCCCAGGCGCCACTCTTCGATGACCACGCCCCGCTCCTTGTCGATCTCCTCCGCTTCGAAGCTGATCTGGTGGGCCCAGTCCTCCAGAATCTGGAAGGCCGTTTCCACCACCTCGGCGCTGTCGGTGGGCACGGTGAGCATGTAGACGGTCTCGTCGAAGCTGGTGTAGGCATTGAGGTCCGGCCCGAAGCGCATGCCGATCAGCTCCAGGTAGTCCACCAGCTCCTGCTTGGCGAAGTTTTTGGTGCCGTTGAAGGCCATGTGCTCGGCGAAGTGCGCCAGGCCCTGCTGGTCTTCGTCCTCCAGCACCGATCCCGCGTCGACCGCCAGCCGCAGCTCGACCCTGTTCTCGGGCTTCTGGTTTTTGCGGATGACGTAGCGCAGGCCGTTGTCGAGCCGGCCGGTGGTCACCAGGGGGTCGATGGCCAGCTTCGGGTCCTCCGGCTCCGCGGTCGTCTTCTCCACTTCCGGCCGCGACGCGGGTGCCTTCGGGGTGCCGGCGCAGGCGCACAGCAGCAAGGGAACAACAGGGGACAGCATCCAGAACCGTCTCATATCAGGCTCCTGTTCTCAACTGCGATGGTGTGGATCGAGCGGGAGCAACACGGACGAGCGTACTCACCGCAAGGGATTCGCTCAGGGCGCCTCAACCTCGGCTTTCCATATTCTTTGCCGCGGACCTGCTCACGGCTCATCGCCCTGGGCCCTTTCTTCCAGCAATCTCTGGACTTCCTTCTCTGCAGCCTCGAAATCTATCTTTCCCGTCCACTGCGCCGCGATCCGGCCTTCTCCGTCCAGGAGATACATGGCGGGAATCGCCTTGACCTTGAAAAGGTACCAGGCAGGCATCCGTTTCGCTTCGAGGAAGATGGGATAGGAGATATCCAACTTGTCCACCATTCGCTCAATCTTCTCGACCCGGTTTTGACCTTCGTCTATGGCCACGCCCCAAACCTCGAAGCCCTGGCCGGAATAGGCGTTGTAGAGCTTTTGCAGCCGGGGCATGCCCTCGAGACAAGGTTTGCACCACGTAGCCCAGAAGTCCACGATCGCGACCTTGCCCTTCAGGTCCTCCAGCGCCTTGTCCCCGCCCTGGGGAGTTTCGACGGTGAAGGCCGGGGCGGGCCGTGGAAACTCAGGTGGGATATAGGCCAGGGGGTCAGAGTCGAATTCTTCCTTGCAGTCTCCGGAGCAGAAATAGTAGGGCGTGTCTTCATGTTCGGAGTGGGCCTTGACCTTTTCCAGCTCCGTCTCGCCGCCCTTCAATGCACAGACACTGCAGAGGGCCTTTTCGGGAATCGAGATTTCAGCTACAAGGGAAGCTGAACTTGCCAGAACAATCAGAAATAGAATCTTGCGAAAACGCATCGGTCCTCCATGCGACGGGACACTAGAATCCGAGTGATAGCGAAATACCCGGGGTCTCGAACCAAACGTACATCAGGCTGACACCGTATTGCGCCGCGAAATAATTCAGCATCACATGCCCGCGGTCGCCGTCGTACATGGGCCGCAGCGAGAAGCCTCTGCCCAGTTCGATTTCGGCGCCGAGGGGAAGATTGAGCTTGCCGTCCCACTCGGAGTAATTCAGGCTGCCGTAGAAGGCAGCGCGCAGCCGGGGGATGAATTTGCTTGTCGTCGCGAAGTAGGACTGCTCCCCCGCCGGCGAGCCGATCCGGTCCGAGCTCGTGCCCAGAAAGAGCGCGGGACGGGTCCGGGTCTCGGTGAACAGGAACAGGGTAACAAGAGGTCCCGCCTCCTTCGCCTTTGGATTCAGCTCGGCCCCGACCTGCAGGCGCCGATGCAGGCGGTAGCTGGCGGTGAACCGCCATCGCGGGCGGTCCCTGGACGTATCCACGAAACGCCCCGAGAAGGAAATCTTCGTATGGATGCCGCTCCCCCGGAGCGGTGCGCCTTCGCCTGGTCAGCCCACTCAGCTGGGGGTCATCGAAAACACCGGCCGTTCGCTCCGCGAGGAATCGGCCTGCGCTTCCTGCGCAAAGACAGGTGCGGCGCCCATGTAGAACGTCAGGAGGAGAAGAGTGAGTTCCTTCATCATGCTCCGCTGGCCTGCAAGGGTCTGTCCATAAAAAAAGTCTTCCCGCCCATCCCGGCAAACCCGGGCAACGGACCTGATCCACTGGCGTTGAGGGCGGGTTAAAACGTTTGGCAGGATGCGCGCCATCCACTTCGCCAGGGAGGTCGGGTTCGCCTTGCACCGGGGGGCGCCACTATCTAAAGTAAAGGACAGAAGTAAGGGATTGAATACTCGTCTCCTCCTGTGTCAAACCTGGCGGGGTTCTACCAGGGCCCAGGTTGATTTTGCCAAGGGGAAAAAGGGGCTCCAGGGCAGGCCGGTGCCAACGCATAACCGGAGGGTAGTTTCCATGTCCGTGCTCAGCGACAGAGATCTGGAATTCTTCGACGAAAACGGCTACGTCATCGCCCGCCAGGCCGTCTCACGAGAACAGGCCGAGGAAACCGCCCGCGCCATCTGGGCGTTTGCGCAAAAGGACCCGGATGATCCGGGCACCTGGTACGCGGAGCCGCCGCCGGGGCCGGCCGGCCCCGATGGCCCCGGGGTCCCGGCCCGCAAGGGCACCATCATGATCGAGATCTACCACCACCAGACCCTGTGGAACAACCGCACCGCCCCGCGCGTGCACCGGGCCTTCAGCCAGATATTCGGCAGCGAAAAGCTGTGGGTCAGCCACGACCGCGCCAGCATAAATCCCCCGAGCCGCGACCCAGGCCAGCAGGAAGAGGGACTGCACTGGGACGCAGACCTGGAAGACCGTCCGGTGGCCTTCGGAGTGCAGGGCGTCCTTTACCTGAACGACACCCCCGCGAAACAGGGGGCCTTTGTCTGCGTCCCGGGATTCCACAGGAAACTGGAGGACTGGCTCGAACGTCTGCCTCCTGGCGGCAGGACCTACGAGGGGGACGATCCGCCCCGGCGCATCGGAGCCGAAGCCGGCGACCTGATCATCTGGCGCACGGCCCTGCCGCACTCGGCCGGCATCAACCGGGGTGTGCGGCCCCGCGTGGCTCAATACATCGCCATGGAGCCGGCGCGCGACGACGGCAAGGAAGCACGCCGGATCCGGGTGGACTTCTGGCGCCGGCGCCTGACGGGAAGGTACGCTCTCGGGGGGCGCTATAGAGATGGGCGTGAGCACCACGAGTCGCCCACCGCCGAGCTGACGCCCCTGGGCCGCAAACTTGCCGGTGTGGACTCGTGGGAATGAGCGCTGCCGCCACCTTCCCTCATTTGCGAATCTCGCCCAAGTAGGCCCGGGTCGACTCGCGGGAGTGAGGGCCGCGACTCCATTCCCCCATCCATGGTCGGCGCGGCAGGAGGCTGGCCGGCCGTCCCGGACTCATATGAAGGAGTTGGAGCATAATGGACCGCTTTCAGCTTTCTCCGCAGCAGAAGGCATTCTTCGAGAGCTTCGGTTTTCTCGTCCTGCCCGGCCTGCTGCAAGACAGCGTGGGCGAGATCATCGATGCCTTCGAGGAGGTCTGGGCGCGGCGGCCGGCCAACAACGGCCAGCGGCACGACGGCAGCAGGAACTCGCAGATCGTTCCCTTCATCGACCAGCACGAGCGCCTTTGCGCCCTGCTGGACGATCCCCGGATCGAAGGCCTGGTCGAAGGGCTCGTCGGCGAGGGTTTCAACTACGTCGGCTCGGACGGCAACTTCTACGTCGGCGATACGCCGTGGCATTCGGACCGCTGGATCAGCGAGGTGAGGTTCGTCAAGGTCGCCTTCTACCTCGACCCGGTGAAGCGGGATTCCGGCTGTCTGCGCCTGATTCCGGGAAGCCACCGGCTCGAAGATACCTTTTCGTCGCGGCTCCAGGAGGTGATCAAGGAGTCGACCGATGCGTGGGGGATAGAAGCGCAGGACGTACCGTCGCTGGCGGTGGAAACCGAACCGGGCGACGTGGTGGTCTTCATGCACAGCATCAAGCACGCCTCCTTCGGCGGCGGCCGGCGCCGCCGCATGTTCACCATCAACTGCTGCGAAAGGGTGCCCGAGGAGCACATCGGCATCCTCAAGTGGTGCATCAGCGCCCACGTCCGCTACGGCATCGACAGTATGTACGACGAAATAATGCTGGCCACGGCGGGACCTCGGCGCCGCACCCATCTGGAGCAGGTGCTGGCGCACCAGGGCCACATGCCCGCGGAGCTGGCCAAACTGAGAGCGAGCTCGTGATGGTTGCGGCATTGGGCAAGGGGGGCCGCCCATCCCGATCGCCGTCTTCCGCCGCCGGCTCCCGGGCTTCCGGGCGCACCCTGCGATCCCACCGAACCGGGCCTCGATCCGGATAGGTCTGCAGCGGCCACACACTCAACCTGATTTCCCAGGGACAACGAACACATGTTCAGAATAGAACCCGTCAGCATTCGATTCGTACTGGTCATCGGCATCATCGCCGCGCTCATGATCCCGCTGGTGTCGGTAATGGTTCTCGTCAACGAACGCAAGAGCTACTACGAGGAGGCCCTTTCCGACGTCGCCCAGGCCTGGTCGGGGCCGCAGGCCGTTGCGGGTCCGGCCCTGCTGGTAAGGCTGAGGCAGGAGGGGGAGGATTCCAGCGATTCCGCAACTCGCCGCGAGGACGTGGTCTGCATGCCCGTGCGGCTGACGGTGACGCACGAGTCCTCTCACGAAATGCGCAACCGCGGCATCTTCGAAATTCCGGTGTTCACCGCAACCGTCTCCGCGACAGCCGAGGTCGGTCCCATCGATGCCAGCGAGCTGGACGGGGAGATCGAGCAGGCCGCAGTAGTCCTGGGCGTTTCCGACAGCCGGGGCGTCCGCGACGCCGCCATTCGATGGAACGGCGACGAGCTGCAGGACCTTGCCTCGATACAGCTGCGCGGACTCGGAAACGCGGTGCAGGCAGAGCTCGATCCCGATGCGCTGCTCGCGGGGGGAACCGTCACCGTCGAGCTCCAACTGCGCGGAACGGAACGCTTCTCCGTCCTGCCGGTGGGGGAGAACACCGAAGTCAGAATGCAGTCGGATTGGCCGGACCCGAGTTTCGACGGAAGGTACCTGCCTGACGCGCGCGAGGTCGGCGGCGGCGGGTTTTCGGCATCGTGGTCCACCCATGCGTTGTCGCGGGGGTTTCCCGCGATCGTGACCACGGCGGAGCTCGAGTTGGCGCTGCGAAGCATCGCCAGCAGCTCGGGGTGGGCAAAGGATCTAGGCTACTCCATCCTGAACCTGAACACGCCCTACCGCGCGGTCGAACGCACGATAAAGTATGGTGTCCTGTTCATCGTGATGACCATGGTCAGCATTGTCTGCATCGAGCTGGTGACAAAGACTCGGTTCCACATCATCCAGTACGGGGTCGTCGGCGCCGGACTGGTGCTGTTCTTCCTCACCGTGCTGTCCCTCTCGGAACATATCGGGTTCGGGGCTGGATACGCCCTGTCGGTGATAATCCTGGCGGCAATGACGGTTTCCTACATCTGGTTCGCCAGCCGCATGAGGTCCGTCGCCGCTGCCCTGGGACTCGTGCTGATAGTCCTCTATTCGGCGCTCTACCTGATACTTCAACTGGACGAATACGCGCTGCTCGTCGGCACGGTCCTGTTGCTGATCCTGCTCGGTGCGCTCATGTTCGCGACCAAGTCGCTGCGGCCTTCCGATCTGGAATCACCGGGTCCATGAAGCAGTCCATGGACCGACGAGTCCAAGCACATGAATGAGGCGGCGCCGACAATGCCGCGCCCCGAGGGCCCCGTCCCTCCGCCGGGCGAAGGAGATGAGACACCGCCGCTGATCACCCTGCGGGCGATGCTCCTCGGCCTGGTGACCATCGCGGGGACGTTCTACTACATCATCCAGATCGCCCAGAAGCAGGGCTCGGGCACCTACGTGCAGTCGCAGTATCCGATGTCGGCGTTCATGCCCTTCGTGCTGTGGCTCTTCCTCAACGCGGCGCTGGCGCTGATCCTGCCCCGCCTGTCGCTGCGCCGGGGCGAGATGCTCACCATCTTCGGCATGACCTGGGTGGTGGCCGTCACCCCCATGTGGATCAACTTCTGGGCCTCCCTGCTGTCGGCTCCAACCTACTTCGCCGACGACGAGAACCGCTGGGCCGACATCCTCTTCGGCCACCTGCCCTGGGAGGTCTTCGTGCCTCCCACCTCCAGGGTCGTCGACAACTTGTGGAACGGGCTGCCCCAGGGGATGTCGGTGCCCTGGGACGGCTGGGTGGAAACGGTGGTCGAATGGCTGGGAGCCACGGGTGCAGCGACGGTTTTCGGCTACTGCCTGCTCGTCGTCTTCCGGCACCAGTGGCAGGAGAACGAGAAGCTCCCCTACCCGCTGGCGCAGCTGCCGCGGGACCTGACCGAGGGATTCGAGCAGAAACGGCGGCTGCCCAAGCTCTTCCGCTCGAGGCTGTTCTGGATCGGCTTCGCCGTGGTCGTCCTGCCGCAGATCCACAACATCGTCACCTATTTCGTCCCGGGGCTGCCCACCTTCGGCCTGTTCTGGGACTACTACCGCTACTGGTTCGACCACGGGCTCGTCTACGGCTTCATCCGGGTGATGCCCCTGATTTTGATGGTGGTCTACCTGTGTCCGGTCCACATCCTGGGCAGCATCGTCATCTTCCACGTCCTGGCCACCTTCAAAATGGGGCTGATCCGGCGTTACGGGGCGCCGGACATCGGCTTTGCCTCCACCGATATGCGGCTTTTCCTGTGGACCGAGAGCCACGGCGCCCTCGTCTTCGTGGGTCTGTGGTCGATCTGGATCGCGCGCCGTCATCTGCGCGGGATATGGCGGCAGGTGCTCTCGGGCGATGGGGACCAACGCGAGGTGCTCAACTACCGGATGGCGCTGGTGGGCCTGGTGGTTTCGGGGCTCTACGTGGTGGGGTGGGCGGTGAGCATGGGGGTGAGCCTGCCCATGGCGGTGGGCAGCTTCGGGCTGATGGTGATCGCCTATTTCGTCACCGTCAAGATGGTGGCGGCCAGCGGCATCGCCTATCTCTACCCGCCGCGGGTCTACCTGAAGGGAGACGCCTTCTTCCTGGAGCTGGTCGGTTCGATCTACGTGCCGGCGCGGCGGCTGGTGCCCTTCAAGGTTTTCACCAGCTATGCCTTCCTGGGCCACTTCACCATTCCGGCGTGGCCGGCGATCGCGCACCACCTGCGGATTTTCTCGCTGAAACGGCAGCCGGGGTGGGTGGCGGCGGTGGTGCTGGTGAGCTTTCCGGTGGGATTCGTCGTCGCCCTGTGGGCGCTGCTCGACCTGGCCTACACCGAGGGAGGAGCGATCTATCTGTGGCGCAGGACCACCTGGGGGTTCAACGACCTGGTCCACCTCATCAACAATCCCACCGCGCCCAGTCTGGGCAAGTGGGTCCTGTGGTGGGCTGGTTTCCTTGAGGCGGGGGTCCTCACCCTGCTGCGCAACCGCTTCCACTGGCTGCCCCTCCATCCCATCGGCCTGATCGTGCAGATGACGCACACGGCGTGGTGGTACTGGATCAACTTCCTGCTGATCCTGATCATCAAGGCGTCGCTTCTGCGTTTCGGGGGGATCAGGGCCTACCTGGCGGGCAAGCCGTTCTTCTACGGTCTGGGGGTGGGTTACGTGATAGGGGTGGTGCTCTCCACCATCGTGGACATGATCTGGTTCCCCACCTCGGGCCACCGGGTGCACTGGTGGTGATCCGGGCGGGGCTCGGGCAGCCGTGCCCCAGGCGAGCCGGCTGAACCGAAAAGCACGCGCAACTCAGCCGGCATGCCTGCGGGGGGCGAACCTTTCGGCCCGCCCCCCGCGATTTCAGACAGAGAATCTACTTCCGCACGGCATCTGCAGCTTTACCCGGATCGGGCAAGGCTATTTGAGCAGGCTCATGGAATGCGTGGCGCTGAAGTCGCCGGCCTGCATCCGGTAGAAGTAGACCCCGCTCGACACCTTCTGACCGCTGCGGTCGAGCGCATCCCACGTGGTCTTGTAGTTGCCCGCGCTCAGTTCCTTGTCCACCAGGCTGGCCACCTGCTGGCCGACCGCGTTGTAAACCCCGATCTCGACGTAGCCGTCAGACGGCACGCTGAACTCGATGGTGGTCTCCGGATTGAACGGGTTGGGATAGGCCCGGCCCAGGCTGTAGCTGTCGGGCGTGCCGGCGCTCTCGACGGCCTCAACCGCGGTCGCGCCTGCGCCGAGATTGGCGGTCTCCAAATCCAGGGGGATGTACATCAACGCGCCCGGACCCCGTTTTCCTTCCTCGGGGGCGCTGAATTCCCTGGTTATCAGATAGTAATGACCGCTGGTGTAGGCGCCGTCGTAGGGGCCGTCCCCGTCGTCGACGATGGTGAGGTACCAGCTCGTTTCGGGACGGAAGGGACCGATGGAGGACGGCAATATGACGTCCATGAGGCCGGCACCGTCGCGCCCATAGCCGCTGAAGTCCGCGCCCCGCTCGTTGCCGTAGGAGGCCATGAAGAGCGTAGCTCCTGTGCTTCGGACCCCCATCTGCATGTTGGTGGAAACGGACCCGCCTGACATGCCGAGTTCGGCCGCATCCTCGTTGGAGATTCTGTCCCCTCTGAAATCGCCATTGTCGTTCATCCATATGAGGTCGCCGTTGTGGTTCACGTGCGCGATCTTCTGCGAGGACCAGGAAGAAGTCCAAATCCCCAGGGAATTGACCGCGATATTGCGCGGACCCGTTGCGAAGACCACCTCATTGCCCTCGTCATCGGTCCTGGAGAGGATATAGATGTCGGACATGTCGAACTCGCGGCTGATCTCGCCCGAAGTCTTGTCCCATGACTCGATGGAGGGGAAGGGCACATCGCCCTTGCTGTCGTGCCCCGCGTAGACGATGCCCAGAGGTTCCCAGGGCTCGATCCCAACGATTCTGTCCTCCTTGTTGGCGGCAAAGCCGTTGTCGCCGAAGGATTCGTCCCGGTCCCAGGCTCTGGCCGAGCGATTGATGATCATCTTGTAGAGCCCTCCGAACTCACCGCTGTGCTGGGTGGTCCAGAAGATCTCGGTGCTGGCGTCGTCAGGGCGGAATCCGCCCAGGGTGCGCGCCCCTTCGAAATTCAGCACGTCGTTGTAGGTCCAGCGCTCCCAGGCGTTCGGGTTGGCAAGGTAGTCGGTGCCCATGGTGCCGCGGATGATGTCGCCGGCCCCGTACAGGCCGTCGCCTCCGGCGCGGTCGGCTTCCTGACACCAGATCTCGGCCGGGTCATGGCGGGTGTCGATGCGGTTGTGGCCGAAACCGGTGCCGGAGCCGGGACCAGCCAGGACGGGCTTGTCGATGTTGTTGACCGCGATCAGGTCGAATTCGTACTGGCCGGCCCCCGCGGCATTGCCCTCCCAGTCATTCCCGTCCCAGGTGATCGTGTTCCTGCCCGCCTCGAAGATCTGGTCCGGTGTCATGGCCACGAACTTGTCCTGCGGTTCGAAGCGCCACCAGGCGCCGAAGGGTCCGGTTCGTCCGGTCTCGGTGTTGCCCGTCTCGTAGATGGCCACCCAGGCCCGGCCGCGCTGGTTGAGGCTGAAGGGGATGGTCGCACTGCCCTGCCCGTCATAGGCCACGTCCTCGACCGTAATCCGCATGGGGTTGAACACCCCGGAAACCTCGGGCTGAGAGAAGTTGCCATCCCAGTCGGGTGAGGAGGGGAAGGTCGGTGCCTGTTCCTCGGCCCAAGCCGTGCCCGCGGCCAGCACGCCGAGGGCCAGTCCAAATAAACTGATGCGCAATGCACGCATGGTTTTCCTCCTGGTTAAAATTTGGCGATCAAATTGCCCACCAATCCGCCTCCCATCGAAAAACTCTCCTGCATCTACCTCCTTTCTTCTCTCTGATTTGGTGCAGGGAAAATAATTAAGTGCAGGAAAATGAACAACCGTTCACCGGTCGGTTTGAATGAGAACCCGCAAACCTGGGTCCTGCGCTTTCACCCAGCTTGCATTATCAAGGGAATAAAACACTCCCGGCACTGAAAATCAAGAAAAATCAAATAGGAACAATAAGCGTCCCACCGACTTAGAAACGGTCGAGAACGAGCATGTGCAGGCGGGGGCCGAGGTCCGGTGGGAACCGAGTCACCGGCCGAAGGTTGCTGCTCCGGGTAGGCGCCGTCATTTCCCATGGCGCGGGCGGGAGATGGCCGTGCCGGGCTATTGGGGCGTCCTGAACTGGAAAGAGAAGAGCTTGGCGTTCTTGAAGTAGAACCTCAGCTTGATCGGCCTGTTTGCCAGGCGGCTCAGCTCGGGGTCGCCGTTCCAGGAGACGACGTGGTCCTGCCCGGACCGGGTGATGGGGTCGGCGTCGTCGAAGGTGAACCCCTCGATCCTGCGGTGGTTGGCGGTGAGCACCTCCACGCGCAGCTCGGCGGGCCCGGGGCCGGCGGCGACAGGGGTGGCGGCGCAGTTGATATGCAGCCTCGACCCGGTGAAGCCGAAGGAGCGCGTGACCAGTCGGCCAAATGCTTCGGGGCTGGACAGCACCCGCATCAGGGCCTCCTGGTGCAGCCCGTCCAGGTCGGTCCTGTCTGCCGGGGGGGCCACCCAGCCCTTGCCGCCGTCCACCGACACGAATCCGTCCAGGGGACAGACCGCCAGCCCGACGGCCGCGGTGGCGGCTTCGCCCAGCTCCAGCATCTGCTGCGCGGCGCGGTGGTTGGTGCCGTGGTAGTAGAGAAGGACGCGGCCGTCGTGCACGATGGCCTGCCCCAGGTAGACGTTGCTGGAATCGAAGTCCTCCCGGCGGCCGCCGCGGACGATGAACGGCTCCCGGTAAGGGCGCTCCCAGTGGAACCCGTCGCGGCTGACGATGACCTCGGGGTGGTGGGTCAGGTTGGTGGTGCGGAAGATCCAGAGCAGGCCGACGTAGATCCCGGCGTAGGGAATAACCACCAGGCGATAGAACTCCGTATCGGGATAGTCGTCGGCGTCGGGAACGAGGACGGTCTCCGGCTCGGTCCAGTGGACCATGTCGGGACTCTCGGCGCGGCCGATGAGCCGCCTGCCGTAGAGGGTCCGCATGTGGTGGCTGCACTCCACGTAGGCCGCGTAGGTCTCGCGGATGGGGTCCCAGCCCATGAAGTAGGTCGGCCCCCAGCGGCCGGCGACGGGGGTGGTGTCGATGACGGGATTGCCGGAATAGGGCGTCCACGCCAACCCGTCGGGGGAGTAGTAGAGGCTGGACTGCATGGGTTTGGTGGTGTCCATGGTCCACTTCATCGCCTTGTAGCGCCTGGCCGGGTCGCGCTCGTTCCGGTCGAGGAAGGAAGGGGACTCGACGATGCCGGGCGGGACGATGTTGTTCTCCTTCGACCCGGCATGCTCCACCAGCCCCAGCACCGGCCGCTCCCAGTGGATGCCGTCCTCGGAGGTGGCCAGGCAGGTCACGGGGGAGTCGTCCTCGCCGCCGATCACGACTCCCGAGGCCCCGCCGGGGAGTAACCGGGGGTCCACCTTCAGGTTTCTGGCGGAGTACCACATCTTGAAGAGGCCGTCCTCGTCGTCGAACACCACCGAGGACAGCGCGACGTGGTTGCCTTCCCAGGGGCGCTCGGACCGGATGACGGGGTTGTGAGCCACCTTGACGGCGGGATTGACGCTCTGCCTGGCCTGGGTCATGCTCTCGATCAGGTAGTCGTCGAGGAACAACTGCTTCTGTGAGCCGATCTCGATCAGAGCCATGGTGGTCTCCTTTTATTCAGGCCCAGGTGCGGGCATGTGATTGCCAGGTAGCGGAGGCAGGTTGACCGGGCGGTTAGCCCAGTTTTCTTGCGCAAATACCACCTAGCCGCTCAGGCGGTGGCCTTGCGCGCGATGCCGGCGATCCTGGCCTCGGTTGCATCGTCCAGTTCGGTGAAGAACCACGCGCAGCCCATGAGCCGGTGCGGGGCGCCCTCCTCGACGGAGAGGTTCACCTTCTCGGTGAGGCCGAAGGTCATGTAGCGTTCATCCGCCCGGAAGAAGCAGAGCACCGGTCCGTCCAGGGCATATCCCGGCATGCCGTACCATACCCTGGGCTTGAGCTCCGGCACGCTCTCCTTGATGAGCGCGTGGATGCGCTCACCTATTTCCCGGAAGGGCTCCGGCATCGCGGCAATCTTCTCGAGCACCGCGGCCTCGTCTTCGGCCTTCTTCTTCGCTTTGCCTGCCATGGGATCAAGCTCCATTTCGATGGCTATACAGGTGAAATGAGGTGACATTTGGGCGCTCGGTCAAGGCGATGGAGCCACGCCAGGGGCGGGCAAGCTCTGAGGACCGTTTGCGGTCTTTGGGCAAGGCTCCCAGTGTGGCCTGGTAACCAGATTCCAATTAGACTGGGCGGGATGGATCCCCGAAGGGATTTCCCAGCCAACTATCCTGCCTGCAATCCCTTTCGCAGCCGCCCCCAATAGAAGGCTTACCCAGTCTACCCCCATCCTCCAGAGATTCATCTTGCGATTGTTTTTTCCGCTGGCGACCTTTTTCAGGAACCGTTCATTCCCACCCCGGAGAATAGCCATGAATGCCTCGGTATTTCAGCTCCCATCCAACCACAATGAACCCGTTTTTTCGATGCTGCGAATCGCGTCAATCGCGATTCCCATATCGATCGCCCTGCTGCTTCTGGCCGCTTCGCCGGCCAGGGCTGCGGAAGCCTTCGAAGTAGGTGAAGCCAACAAACTGGAGCTGCCTTCCGGCAAGGAAGCAGACGGCATTCTGGGGGATTTTGTGATTCGCAACGAGTTGATCGAGGCGACCATCTCCGGCGATCTGCCCGGACGCAAAGCCAACATGCTCACCTATTGGGGGGATATCACACCCGGATGCCTGTACGACCTTTCGCTGCGCGGCGCCGGCAACGACCAGCTCACTCTATTTGCACCTTTTGGTCAGAAGGGGGATGTCACCCACGTTCGAATCATTGAAGGCGGTGAGTCGGGAGAGGCGAGCATCGAAGCGGTCGTCTCCGCCGCCAACAACAACGGCCTCTACAAACGGCACCTCTACAGGCTCGAGGATGGTGCACAGGGCCTGCTCATAGAGACGACCGTCCGCAACGAGGCCGATTCAACCCATCAGATCGCCACCCATGACCAGATCAGTTGGCTGGCGGATCTGCGAATGGTGGGCGCGAACATGGTGGCCGACGCCATCGATCCGGCCGACAAGGCGGGGTACTCCTTCGGCTGGATCGGCAGCCCGCCGGCCGACACGCTGGAGCTGGAACCGGGAGGAGAGCGTATGTTCCAACGCTTTCTGGCGGTCGGCACCTCTCCCGCCGAGGCGTACGGATTGGTCGCGATGCAGCAGGGAGAGACGGGGAGTTTGTCGGGTGTAGTGTCTGGTCCGAAGGGGAGTCCGGTGACCACCGCCCGCATTTTGCTCAGCACTGGCTCGGACACTTTGATCGCCTATCCGGACGGAGCAGGCAGGTTCGAGCTCGCGCTGCCTTCAGGTCCATACGACCTCGAGGTCACCGACCTGGGGCGCTCGGAGATCCAACAGTCGGTCCAGGTGGTTGCCGGCGGCTCGCAGTCGCTGCATATCGAAATGGCCAAGGCTTCCCGCGTCGCCCTGGATATTCGCGGCGAGGATGGGGAGACAACTCCATGCAAGGTGCAGTTCATCGGAATCAACGGCACCGAGTCTCCGTATCTGGGACCCGCAACGCGCGCCCATGGCTGTCTCGACCAGTATCACTCGGAGACCGGCCGCTTCAGCGTGCAGGTCCCGTCCGGAGAGTACCGCGTGGTGGTGACCCGCGGAATCGAGTTCAGCCACCTGGCCACCGAGATTCGCCTGCAGCCTGGCCGAACCGAGCGGGTGAAGGGGAGGCTGCGGCGGCTCGTCGACAGCCGGGGCTGGGTCAGCACCGACTTCCACAACCACTCCACGCCCAGCGGCGACAACGTGACCAACTCCCGCGACCGGGTGATCAATCTGGCGGCCGAGCATATAGAATTCGCTCCGACCACCGAGCACAACCGGTTTTACGACTGGCAGCCGTTCATCGACGAGCTGGGGTTGTCGGAGGAGCTGGCCACAATACCAGGAATCGAGCTCACCGGTTCCGGGGCCCACCTCAACGCATTCCCGTACGAACCCGATCCCTACGCCCAGGACGGAGGGGCTCCCGAGTGGCAGTTCGATCCCCGGATAAATGCGATCGTGTTGCGCGACTATCAAAGGCCGTGGAAGGACCTCATGCCGGAGCGGTGGGTCCACCTGAATCACCCCAATATGTCGCTGGATTTCGTCGATCGAGATGGCGACGCCCGCGAAGACGGCGGCTACAAGGGGTTGGCTCATCTGATCGATGGTATCGAAGCGTGGGGAGATCAGATCCTGGCCCGCTCCCCGTGGACCATCTACGAGCGTAGAGGCGAGGAAAGGGTTGGACACCGTCGCGAGTTCGTCTGGCTCCAGATGCTCAATCGCGGCCATCGTTATTCGCTGATCGCGGTCTCGGACGCCCACACCGTGCACGGCAACGGGGTCGGTGGCTGGCGGTCTTACGTTATCAGCAGCACCGACCGGCCTTCGGAGGTCGATTGGGAGGAGATCGTGCTCACCGCCAAGGCGGGTCAGGTGTTCGTCACCAATGGTCCGTTCTTGAACGTGGAAACAGGAGATGGCACGCTGCCCGGTGGCAGCAGCCGGGCTCAAGGGTCGGTGCCTCTCCAGGTCAAGGTACAGTGCACCGACTGGATCGATGTGGACCGGGTGCAGATTCTCGTGAATGGCCGGCAGCGAACCGATCTCAACTTCACCAGAGAATCACATGCGGAGTGGTTTGGCGACGGGATCGAGAAATTCAATCGGACAATCGACGTGCCATTGAGCCAGGACAGTCATCTCATCGTCGTGGCCACGGGAGAGAATCACGATCTCTCGACCGGGTACGGAAGCAGCTGGCAGGCGGAGATGAAGCCGCTGGCGTATACCAATCCGATCTGGGTCGACGTGGACGGCGGGGGATTCACCCCAAACGGCGACAACCTGGGTTGGGACCTGCCGGTGACGGGAAAGTCGGTGGAGGAGGTGCGCCGCATGCTCGAGAACGCCGGACTCGACGACTCGGGTCTCTGACGGGCGATTACCGAACCAATTCCGGAAAGCCTGGCCCCGGAGACATCGAACGCGACCCGACATTGGCCGGTCCGGGAATCACCTGTCGCGGAAGCCCCTTCCGTCCAGGATCTTCTCAACGTAGCGTTCGACTCGCGCCGTGCGGGTCCCGGCCTGCTTGGCACCCGAGAAGTACAGGTTGTACTCCCGTTGGCGGCCAGGAGTCAGCGCCTCGAAGGCTGCTTTAAACCCGGGGTCCTGGTCCAGGCGGCTCTGGAGCTCCGCGGCCAGGATGAGCTCGGGTGCCGGTCCCACCTTCAGGCCCGCCTCCTCGACAGCGATGGCCTCGCCGATGTATGCCCTGACGGTGACGGCCAGCCGGGCGACCTCCTCGACCGAGGTGAAGCGGATTCGGCGTGCTGATCGTGAGTTGGGCCCTTGCTCCTCGAGAACTTCTTCAGGATCATTCAACAGGGAGCCCTTGAAGAACATGAGGGCGAGGAACTCCTTCATCTCCTGGAGGATTGCGATGTTCTTCCCCCCATGGCCATAGCAGGGTTTGCCCCACTTGATCTCCTCGGTCAGCCCACAGCCGAGCAGGGTTGGCCGCAGGCCGGCCATCTCCTCCGGCCACATTTTGGACCGCCTGATGTAGGCATCGACCTTTGGATTCATTGCCGCACCTATCAGCGATGGCTACGGTGCATTCCTCGTCTGGCCGCCCTTGGTATAGTTCGATTTTAGTTGGGCCATTGATTCAGGTCTCCCGGCCCAAAAAAATCGGTACTCCTTGCCGCTGATAGCTTTCATACTGCGATTTCGATCACTTTGTCCTTCTCGGAGACATAGACGTCATGGACTTCTACGGAAAGGCATCCTTCAACGGCCTCGTAGAGGTTAGTCAGCAACTCTTCGAAGGATTCCCCTTGCGTTGCACATCCAGGGATGGAGGGTACTTCCGCCCAATATCCTCCTTCTTCCGCTTGATGAATCACAACTTTCAGTTTCATGGCTACCTCGTCTGAATTTAAGGTCCAGCAGTTATCGGACGACTACCGACGACTATCAATTTCTGCCCTGGTAATGGCGGTCATGATGGGCTCACAGGCCATTCCCGCCAGTTCCTGGAAATCTGGAAAATGAGATATAAGATAAAATGAGGCACGATTCGGGCACCCGGTCAAGGTGATGGAGAGGTGCCAGGGGTGTAGGTGGCGTTGGTGGTGGCGATGGAATCCCGAATGTCGCGGTGCCTCCACCGCATCGGCGATCTCCATGCTGCCCCCGGCCTTGCTGGCCCCCCCGCGGTTGGGGTACGGACATGGTCAACTTTCCTCAAAATGCAGTAGGTCCGGAGCAGAATTTACAACAAATCAAATAGTTCCTCCAACCGGTCCTCCAGCATGCGCAGCTGCCGGCTGAGCTTCTCCCCTTCCTTGTAATCTCGATTCCGATACGCCTCGGCCAGGGCCCGTTCCAGCCTGAGCTTCTCCTCCTCCATCTTCTCGATCTTCTCCTCGATTTCCGCCGAATCGTCCGAAGGCGGCTGCACAGTCTCCTTCCTGGCAGCGGTCGGCTTCTTCTTCGCCGGAGCGGCGCGCCTCTGTTCAGAACTCTTCTTCTCCCAGAAGTCCGAGAAATTTCCCGCATGGCACACGAGGCCGGGATTTCTGACTTCCACGATGCGGTCCACGATGCGGTCGAGAAAGTAGCGGTCGTGAGAGATGACCAGGACAGTCCCGTCGAATTCCTCCAGCGCCTCCTCCACCTGCTCCCTCGACTGGATATCCAGGTGATTGGTCGGCTCGTCCAAGAGCAGGAGATTGGCGTCGGACACCATCAGCTTGGCCAGCTGCACGCGGCTCTTCTCTCCTCCGCTCAGGGTCTTCACCTTCCTGTCCATGTCCTCCCAGCGAAAGAGAAATTTGGACAGCACCGTGAAGGCCTGGTCCTTGGTCAGGCCCTTCTCACGGCGCACCTCCTCCAGGATCGAACGCTCCGGGTTCAGGGTCTCGTGTTCCTGGGCGTAATACCCGATCTTCGTCCTCGGCCCGATCCGCAAGACCGGATTTTCCCAGGCGCCCTGTTCCAGGATATCCTTGAACAGGGTCGTCTTGCCGCTGCCGTTGGCGCCCAGCAGGCCGGCGCGTTCGCCGAAGGATAGGAGCATTTCCACGTCCTGAAACAGCACCCGGTCTCCGAAGGCCTTCGAATATCCCCTGAGCTCCAGTGTAATCCGGCCGCTGCGCTCCTCGAATCCGAAGCCGGGATCGATGCGCCCCCGGTCCAGGTCCGGCCGCTCGATCCTTTCCATCCGGTCCAGCATCTTCTGTCTGCTTCGGGCCTGTCTGGCGTGCCTGGGATTGTCCACAATATGCGCCCAGTGCTCGAACCGCCGGACCATCTCCTTCATCCGCCGGATCTCCTTCTGCTGATCCTCGTAGGCCGCCTTCTGCTTGATCAGGTTCCTCAGCTTCTCGGCCCGGTAGGTGGAGTAGTTGCCCGAATAGGCCGCGGCCTTGCGGTCCTCCAGCTCCACGATGCGCTCCACGGTCCGGTCGAGCAAATAGCGGTCGTGCGAGACCAGAATCGCGGTCTTGCCGTAGTTCCGGATAAATTCCTCGAGCCAGGCCAGCCCCTCGAAATCCAGGTGATTCCCCGGCTCGTCCAGAAGCAGGATATCCGGCTCCTCCAGAAGCATTCGGGCCAGGGCCACGACGTTCTTCTCTCCCCCGCTGAGCGACCCGATCCGCCGGTCCCGCATGGCGGAAATCCCCAGTCCTTCCAGGGCAGCCTCGATGCGCTGCTCATAGGTATATCCTCCCATGCGCTCGAATGCTTCCACGTGGCGGCCGTAGCGTGCCATGGTCTTCTGAAGACGGTCCTCATCTGAGGCGATTTCGGAACGGCCCATCTCGGCTTCGAGATCCTCGAGTTCCGCTCTCAGCTTTCTGACAGCGCCGAAGACTTCCAGGACCTCCTCGTAAACCGTATTCCCTTCGCGGTAGTTCAGGTGCTGGGCGAGGTAACCGACTCTCAGGCCCTTCGGCTTTGTGATCGTACCCCCGGTAACCTCCTCGATCCCGGCGATCATCTTCAAAAGGGTGGACTTTCCCGAGCCGTTCTCCCCGATCAACCCCACCCTCTCTCCCTGGTTGATTTTGAAGGAAACGCCCTCCAGGATCGTATCGGCCCCAAAGGCCTTCGTCAGATTGTTCACTTCCAGAATCGTCATGGTCACCACATCCTTATTACAAAAAAAACCGCGAGTATTCAGACGGAATACCCACGGTTTCAAAGCCGAAAAACAAAAAGGCCGCGAGAAGCATCCTCACGGCCTAACTTATTGTAAAAAATTCAGCTACGGCAAATTAAGGATTCGACTCCTCGAAACGCATGGGCACACTTCTCCCTTCCGGGGCCAAGCCATGCGCGGCTACGCCAAATGCAAAGCCGAAGAGAGACGCCATGCGGAGCAAGGCAGAAGAGACCTCCACCCTGCCTTCTGATGGCGACAGGCTGCGGCGGACTACACCCAGCACCTTGGCGGCTTCGGTGACGCTCAGCCCCAGCGCGACCAGGCAATTTTCCCTGATGCTAGGCCCAGGATGCGGGGGATTTTTCATGGCCATGGTTTCTGCCTCAACCTTGTTCGTACAACCGTTCAAGACCCGGTGCCGCAACGCCCGAATCATGGGTCAATGTATCGCGTACCGGTACGGTTGTCAATTCCGAGTGCCGACAGGCACCTGTCGGCAAGCCCCGCCACGTCGGATTGCAGGACACCAACGAGGATGAAGCCGTGCCGGCTCACGGCGTCTATCATCCGTGCGTTGTAGGCGAGAGTGCGTCGGAGAAATTTGTCGATCAAATTCCGTTCCCGAGGAGACTTCGAGCTGTACAGGCTTCCTGCGAGGATTCTCTGCCGAAAGATCTCCTCTTTGGCTGTAAGCCACACTGCTGCCACCTTGTCAAAATCCAGGCTTGTCGCCAACTCAGGCCACAGAGCCGATCCTTCCAGGACAATTCCGGTTGTGGAGGTATCGTTCGAGCGGGAAGCGATGATCTTCTCAACCTGCGGCCAGACATTGACCCTGTAGTGATGGAGCACATCCTCGACAAGCTCGTCGACTGACAGGCTGAGGTAGTGCCGCGCCACGTGATCCGGCACCTTCTCCGGCGCCAGCTTCCACGGCCGGCCGGGGTGACGCGCCAGAGAGTCGGTGGAGACATGGTCCCAGCCCAAGGTGGCTGCGAGGGCCTTGGACACTGCCGATTTGCCGACGTGAGATGATCCCCCGATGAGGATCAGGTTAGGGTGTGGTTTGGTCATGACCTTCGGTGTATTAATACAGTAATACACCTATTGGAAAGACACCTATTGGGCACCAGGCCAAGGCGGGTTGGCCGAGGGCCGGCCATCTTCTTCGGGCACTTCTCGGACCGTCTGATGCAGGCATCAAACCAGGGTTCATCGCAACTCCAACCAGCAATGGCTACGGTGGGTCCCTGTCCTGGCGGACGACACGGAGGTGAGGAGGGTCACCACCCGACGCATCGATGATTCATTCGGCCCTGATCCACGCGGAACCGTAGTCGTTGTCAAGCTCACGATACATGCTGTGGGCATGATCTACCCTGCCTTCGCCGTTTTGAACGGCGTATTCGAGCACCAGGGACGGGCTGGTCACGCGGAAATACGCAGCGCCCAAGACACCCTGCCGCCCCCACCATCCAAAGTATGTGTCATCGATCTCGGCCACCACGGTCTTCATTTTTTCGACATAGTCGTCATTGTTCATGAAACCCAAGCGGGCCTTGATCACATCCAGGAGCAGCGTTTTCTGAATAGCTGTAAGTTCGCTTCCCTTGATGCCTTCCGGCGCAACGGTTGCGCCATACTTCCCCGGCCCCAGCAAGAGGTCGATGGGCTGCTCGGCACGAACGGCTTGTTCTCGCTGTTCGTCCGTGAGGCTGTCCATGAACGCTTGCGCCGCCGCAGTTTCCCTCTGTGTAATGAAGATGTCATTACCGTCAAGGCGAAAGTGCAGCGGTTGGCCGCCTGTCAGCATCGGCGAAAAGGAAACGTTCGGTCCGAATACCGTGGCGTTTATTGCGAGATGGTGCCCGCCGAACTGAAACATCCAGGGCTCTGTAGTTGACGGTTCCCCGAGAAATCCAGCGTAATAGTACTTACTGCCGTATTTCATAACGCCGGACATGTCCCCCGAGATCAGCATGTCCTCTGCGGCCAGTTGATAAGTGATGTTTTTCACGCCGGCTTCACTCAGGAGTTCCCCGAGGAGCTTGTCGAGATTCGCCCGCTGTGATTCAGAGAGAATACCGAGCTTTACGCCACCACGCGGAACCATGCCCTCGGGGAAGTTGGACCAGTTTGAACGCTGTGCGTTATCGGTAAACCGATATGTCGCCGCTTGTCTCTGATCGTCGTCCAGTGAGTCCAGGAAGAGATTCGCAGCCGCTACGATGGCCACGGTCTTCGCGTCTGCTACAGGCACGTCGTGAGCGTGCTTGAGATTCAATTCTACTGGTGAGGGAGCCGCTCCAAAAAATACCCGGGCTGCAATATCGGGGCGAAAAAACAGGTAGACGAAAATAGCGGCAGCGACAATCACTGCACCGAGAAGGTAGATCAACACACGTTTCATGGATGCCGCTTTGTACATTCTTCCGTCCTTTTCGGAACTAGATGCGAGGCGTGCGCATTGCGCAGGTGGGAGGTTGCCGCGTCGCCTTGACTACTCGTTGCGAAAGGCTCTTTCCAAGGCGGCGACATCCAGCTTCTTCATCTCCTGAAAGGCCGCGGTGACGCGCTCGACCGCTGCTGCATCGCTACTGTTCATCATCTCGCTCAGTGCGACCGGGGTTATTTGCCAGGAGATGCCAAAGCGGTCGGTCAGCCAGCCGCACTGGCTCTCCGCACCGCCGTCGGCCGTCAACCGCTCCCAGAGCCGGTCCACTTCGGATTGATCGGCGCAGTTGACCAGGAGGGACATCGCCGGGCTGTGCTTGAAGTGGGGTCCCCCGTTGATGATGCAGAATTCCTGCCCCGCCATCTCGAACTCGGCCGTCATGATGTCGCCGGGCTTTCCCATGCCCCCTTCGACGTAACGCAAGATCCGCTTGACGCGCGAATCGGCAAAGAGCGATGTGTACAGCTCGAGCGCTTCCTCCACCTGCCCGTCAAACCACAGGTTCGTGACGATTTTCTGCACAGTCTAATCCTTTCGCGCTAGTTCAATTATATAAGACTTCAGGGATCGAAACCGGGTGGCGGGAGCTCGGCCTGGATTGCCGAAAGATATTGGTTCCCATCCGAACGGGCGAGGACCATCCTCATGTTCCAATGTATCCAATGTATGAAAAAAGGCAGCTTCTTGACCTCCCTTCCCCGGGTCCATTATTTGCGCTTTCGAACCCCCGCTGTTTAGCTTCTTCCGACTAGAATTGCTATTTTGCGCCGCGAACGTACCAAACTTCAACAGGAACGAATCTCCCTCCATGACTGATCTCATCGGAATCGACAAGGACGAGCTCGACACTCCCGCTCTGCTGGTGGACCTGGACCGCTTCGAGGCCAACATCGCCCACCTCGCAGGGGTCTGCGCCGAGAACGGGGTGGCCTGGAGGCCGCACTCCAAGGCGCACAAAAGTCCCGAAATCGCTCAGATGCAACTGGCGGCCGGGGCCCAGGGGATCATTTGCGCCAAGCTCAGCGAGGCAGAGGTGATGGTCGAGCACGGCATCCCCGACATTCTCGTCGCCAACGAAATCGTCTCGCCGGCGAAGCTGCGCCGGCTGGCCGCGCTGCAGCGCCGTGCCCACGTGATGTGCGCGGTCGACGACGTGGAGGCGGTCGACCTGATCTCCCGGGCGGCCCTCGCCGAGGGCAGCACCATCCCGGTCTACATCGAGCTCGACAACGGCATGGACCGCACCGGGGTCGCGCCCGGCCTGCCGGCGCTGGCATTGGCCCGCAAGATCCGCGACAGCGATGGGATTGAGCTGGCCGGGATCATGGGATACGAGGGCCAGGTGCTGGACATCAAACCGCTCGAGGTGAAGAGGCGGGCGTGCCACCAGGCCCTCGCTCTCCTGGTGGAGACCAGCGAATTGCTCGCCGCCGACGGGATTCCGGTTGACGTGGTGAGCGCCGGGGGAACGGGATGCTATCCCATCACCGTCGCCTATCCCGGCATCACCGAGCTGCAGGCCGGAGGCGGCATCTTCATGGACCTGTTCTATCGCGAGGAGTGCATGATCGAGGACCTCCAGCTTGCCCTGACCGTGGTGACCACCGTGGTCAGCAGGCACCCCGGACACATCGTCGTGGACGGCGGTTTCAAGACCATGTGCAAGGAGCCTCCGCCCCGGCCCATCGGCCACGACGAGCTGGAGCTGCGCGGCCTCTCCGCCGAGCACGGCATCCTCAAGGTCAAGCCCGGCCACGAGGCCCCCCGGCTGGGAGACCGCATCGAGTTCAACGTGGGCTACAGCGACTCCACCAACTTCCTCCACAACCAATTCATCGGCCTGCGCAACGGCAAGGTCGAGAAGGTCTGGCCCCTGTTGGGGCGCGGCAAGCTCACCTGAGGAGTTTAATCAGGGGTTTCCTGACCTACCCCGCCGCCACACGGCGTTCGAATTGATCCCAGGAATTAACCCGCCCTGATCCGCAAAACTTCCCCCCTGCCCAATCCCCCTACCACCAGTGTATGCGGTGCCCGGCCCCGGGAAACCAGATGAGGTCCACCACGGTGCCGAGGATCACCCCGATCATGTAGCCGATTCCCATGCCGTAGAAGAAGGGCTTGCCGGCCACGTACGACTTGACCCCGCCCAGGCGCAGCAGGGTGAACTTGACTATCCACACCATCCCCAGGGTCGACCAGTAGACCCAGGTGCCGATGGTCATCTGAAACGCCAGGCCGATTGGATGGATGGGGAACCAGTGGAAGCGGGTGCGCAGAACGGCCAGGGCGGCCGCCTCGAAGAACCCGATGAACCACAGCATCCACTTCTCCCAGTGGAAGGCGATGGGGTGGTTGATCAGGTTGACCGCGGTGTCGAGAAAGCGGGGTATCCTGTTGTCCGAGATCACCAGCGCCCCCTCAGCGTAGCACAGGTCCAGGAAGGCCCAGAACGCGACCAGGAAGCCGAAGACGAAGGCGATCAGCACGGTGGCCACCACCCAGCCCGGCTGCTTCCTGAAGGAGAAGATGCGCAGGTGGTGGGGCAGGGCGGGCCACGCCGGAATGAGGATGTGGCCGAAGAAGGCGTAGCTGGTGAAGATCTTGTAGGAGACCAGGTTGCGCGCCGACATGTAGGCCGAGCCGATCATCTCGACGACGAAGAACTCCCCCTTGAGGTGGGGGCGGTTGGGCAGGATGTAGGCGAAGCCGGTGGCGGCGACGATCTTGACGGTGACCAGGTAGGTCAGGGTCATCAGCCCGAAGGAGAGGGCGGCCGCCAGCGGGTGCACCCCCATGGCGACGGCCCAGACGATCACGTAGGCCGCCGACAGTCCCATGCCGGCCAGGGCCAGGCGGTAGCGGAACACGTCCATGGGATCGCCCTCGCTGGTCCTCACCTTGCGCCACACCTCCCGCAGATGGCGGCGCGCCAGCCAGATCGTCCACGCGGCGATGAATATCAGCGCTCCATAGCTCTCGCACTGCAGGATCTGGAACCGTTCCGGAAAGACGGGATTGACGGTGTCCCCGGAAAAGCCGAAGTCGGGGGTGCCGAAGCGGCGCATGAAGGCGTACTTGACCTCGGCGAGCACGTGGAAGAGGGCGATGCTCCCCATGACGTCCAGCGGGCACAGGTAGACCACCGCCATGACCACGGGCATGACGCGGATGAACAGGCCTCCGTCCCCCAGCCTGACGTAGTAGTGCTCCCACAGGATGTTGAGCTCGGGCAGGGTGGGATAGAAGTAGGTGGTGATGCGGTAGCACATGGGAACGAGGACGAGGCCGGCGCCGATCCAGAACAGTTTGGAGCAGAAGAGATCGGGCATGCGCCTGCGCCCGTCGAATCCCTGGGTCAGATCGAGGGAGAGCTGGGCCAGGGGGAAGGTGAGCTTCTCGTGCTGTTCCCACTGGCGCTGGAAGACCAGGAAGAGGCAGAACCCGAACACCACCAGGGCGATGGATACCCCCAGCCACTGCAGCACGGTCCCTATCCATGCCTCCCATGGGATTCCCATGCCCGGGGGCAGGCCGTACCAGAAGTTGACCACCACCTGGTGCGTGGGAGGGGCGAAGACGTGCCAGGGCAGGAAGTCGAAGATGGTCTCCCACTGGTTCTCGGGCGCGGCGAAGACCGTCGGCGAGGTCAGGAGGGTCGCCCAGCTCTTGATCCACGAGGGGATGATCCCCGCCACCCAGGTCATGGAGAAGATGGTGAGCAGCTCGCCCCGGCTCAGGGCGAACCGCGGACAGGCGCGCTTGAGCACCACGTTGAGCACGAGCCAGGTGACGAAGGGGATGAAGGCGGTGAGCGGGTACTGGGAGTGCGTGAAGGAACCGGAGCGCTGGCGCTCGGAGACCTGGATGACGTAGACGAACATCACCGCTATGGAGAGCAGCGACAGCAGGACCGCGCGCCAGGTGATCCAGCGCCCGTTCCCGGCGCGATCGGCCTGGCCGGGGCGGGCATCCATTTCGCGTGTCCTTGCTGTTTCGAGGTCTTGCATGATGGCGGCGGCCTACCCCACGGCCTCGGAAATGTCCATCCGGTAGATCTGGCGCCCGCTTCCCTCGTGGGCGGAATCGAAGGAGATGCTGCGCATGGGAAAGAATGAGTGGCCCATCGAAGGCTTCGATCGTCGTTTGTCAGCCCGCAGGAGGGTGCCGCCGTCAGGCGGCGGGAGACTCTCCATCCTGCGCCGCCTCTGCCCATTCACCTCATCAGGGGACTTGGAGCTGCCTCCGGTCCCATGGTCTCCTCGCGGCCGCGACGAGGCCGCGACCAAGATAGTTTTGGGCATATCCAGGCGCAAGGCAGGCGAGCCGCGGTTCCAGGGGGCTGATTTCGCCGCGCCGCCCGTGCTTCGGAACTGGGTCCCGGGAGAAAAATATTGAAGGGAGGGCAAACTGCGCCTACCTTCTCACCTGCCCCCGCCGGTCCCTGAATGGGAGCGGCGCATCCGCCATTTCGCTGCATCAAACGGAAAGAGGCCCATCCATGACCGACAATCACCACGACCCCGGCCTGCACCTGTTCGTCGACGATGCCGAGGTCCAGGACTATCCCGGATTCACCCGCCAGGTGCTGCAGCCCGCCCGCGCCCAACTGCAGCCGGTGGTGCGCGTCGACCGTCCCTGGGAGGGGCATGCGGTGTCTCTCTGGGGCTCGGTGCTCTACGACCGGGACGAGGACCTGTTCAAGATGTGGTACTACACCTTCGGACCCACCGACAGCGGCGACGAGGCCCACTTCATGTGCTATGCCACCTCCGCCGACGGCCTCCACTGGGACAAGCCCGAGCTGGGCATCGTGCCATGGCAGGGGTCCGCGGCCACCAACATAGTCTTCCCGGCGCCTTCGACTCCCGAGCTGGGCATGGACCCCTGGGGTGTAATCAAGGACCCGGCCGACCCCGATCCGGCCCGGCGCTACAAGATGGGGGGTTACCAGCAGCGCAAGGCCGACGTGCCCCGGGCCGACCACACCAACACTCCGGAGGAACGCCGGGCCTACCTGAGCTCCATCCGCGACCTCCACGGCATGTACGCTGCCTTCTCACCGGATGGAATCCACTGGACCTTGGACGACGAGCTGTTCGTCCCCCGGGGCGGCGATGCCGGCGCCATGATCTGGGACTACGCCCAGAAGCGGTTCCTGGCGGTAACCCGGCGCTACAACACGGTGGTCGATCACTTCGTCCTCATGTGGAAGCGCTACCGGCGCGTGATCTCCGTGTCGGCCAGCGCCGACTTCAAGACCTGGTCGCCGCTGCGGACGGTGCTGAAGCCGGACGATTTCGACGCCGGCCGCGACCAGATGTACAACATGGTGCCCTTCGCCTACGGCAACCAGTACCTGGGGTTCGTCTGGATGTTTCTCACCGACCGGGACCAGGGGATCACCGAGCTGGTCTCGGCTCGCAGTATCGACCGCTGGCAGCGGGTCGGGCGCCGCGAGCCCTTCCTCCCGGTGGGCGCGCCCGGCTCCTGGGACGATGGCTGGGCCACCTGCGCCGCCAACGGGCCCATCCTGAAGGACGGCAGGCTTCTCATCTTCTATTCGGGGAAGCGACGCCACGGAGACGCCCGCAACCATCGCGGCGGAATCGGCCTGCTGACCCTGCGCCAGGACGGCTTCGTCTCCCTGCGCTGCGGGACCCAGGGAGGCGAGGTGATGACCGAGCCGGTGAAGGTGGACGGTCCCAGGCTGTATCTGAATGCCGGCGTCTTCGGCAACAAGGGATCGGCCGACCTGGGCAATCTGCGGGTGCGGGTCATCAGCGACATCGAGGTCCCCGACGGATTCGCCTTCGAGGACTGCAATGGATTGGTGCGCGACGATCAAACCAGCTTCGAGGTCACCTGGGGACCGCAGCGGGACAACCTCGCCCGCTTCGCGGGGCGCAAGGTGCGCCTGCATTTCCACGCGGACGCCGCGGCCAACTTCTACTCCTATCGCATCGGCGCCTAGCGCCTGCGCGCCCAGGTCGGCGCCAGACCGGGGCTGCTAGCTGCCGGCCCCGGCGGATTTGCCCGCCGCTTGCAGGAACTTCACCACCTCCGCGGCCTCCTTGCCGCCCTTGCGGGCGTGCACGAGGAGCTTGATTCCGTGCGGTCCGGGGAGGTCGATGACGGATGGATCGTCGGCCACCACCGCCTGCACGATATCCAGCTTGCCCAGCATGGCCGCGGCGAACAGGTCGAGGCGCGCCCCGTTCTCGAGCAGGAACTCGGCGATATCCCGGCGGCCCATGTGGGCGGCCGCCCCGAGCCCGGTCTCCCAGTCGCCGCCGCCCCAGTCCCAGGCGGCGTTGACGAGGGCGGGTTCGGCGGCCAGCATCTCCTTGACGCTCTCGAGGTCGCCGTGGGCGTCGTTGACGAATCGATTGACCAGGTCCGAGGCCAGGGCCTCCTTGCCTGGAGACATGCTGTCCCTCCTGTGGTTGAGTGGGTTTCTTTCTCTGAATGGGCTCGCCGCCACCCTTCCAATCCTTCTGAGATTTCCGCAGATCAGGGCAGGACGGGCTCTCCCCGGGCACCGGTGGGAGCGTCGGGCCGAGGTCACATGGCGGTGGAGAACACCTTTGCCCGCGCCATGCGGATGCGGATGGAGATCGTCCTTCCCTTCAGGGCCGACAGGTCGCCGTTGCCGTTCCAGGTGACCGGGGCCGAGACCTCGTCGCCTCTGAGCACGTCGGCCTCCTCGAGGCCGAACCCCTCGATGGCCTTCACCTCCGCCGGCGGCGACACGGGTGGCTCCACCAGCTCCACCTTGATCCAGCCGCCCTCCTTCTGGGTCAGGTAGTTGAGTCTCAACTGCTGCCCGCTGCATTCCCGCTCCGCCAGGGTCACCCTGCCCTCCTCGGGAGCCTCCAGGGCGGCCAGCCGGTTCGGCTTCCAGAGGGCCCAGCGCCACTCCGATGGCTTGCCGGAGTCGTAGCGGTTGTGCCAATCGTGCAGATCGTAGATGCCGCAGAACATCAGGCCCCACTGCTCCTCGGCCAGGGGGACCAGGTTGGGGTAGGCGAAGACCATTCCGTAGCTGTCGTCACCGATTTCCCGCGTGATCACCGGCCTGCGCTCGGGGCGGCTCCAGAGCTGGCCGTCGCGGCTGGTGGCCAGCTGCACGTCGGTAGAGGACGAGGTGCGGTGGTAGATGCCCGGGAAGATCAGGTGGCGGCCGCTGTCCGGGCAGCGGCAGTATCCGGAGCTGTAGACGTCGTCGTCGGCCGGGTCCTGGGGGTCCATGCCGAAGACGAGCCGCGTCGGCGACCAGTTGCCGAATTCGCTCCCCTCGGTGCGGCGGACGCAGCGGCGGCGGAGATTGTGTCCGCGCAGGTAGGCGGCGTAGGTCCCGGTCTCCTCGTCATAGCTGGCTATGTTCTGGCTGTCGAGGCCGGTCCTGCCCACGTTGAGCAGCGGCTCCTCGAGGAAGCTCCAGCGGCACCCGTCGGCCGAGACCGCTCCGCGCAGCAGGCCGTGGAAGTAGAGCTCCTCCGCCTTCTGCTCCCGCGTCAGCCCCGCCTCGTCCATCTGCCGCCGGATCGCCCATTTTTCATCCCTGCTCATCTTCGGCACGACCTTGCCCTTGTGGTAGATGATGGAGCTGCGGCCCATGGCCTTGAAGCGTTCCCCGGGCGGAGCCGAGGGATCGATGAAGACGGACTGCATCTCGAAGTCCTCGACCTTGAACAGCAGGTTGTTGCGGGTCGAGCCGGCGAATTGCTGCAGCCCCAGTTGCGGGCGGCGCCAGTTGAAGCCGTCTTCGCTCTCGGCATAGGCCACGTAGTTCGTCTCGCCGTCAGGCCCGCCGCTGTAGTACCACAGCTTCAGCATGCCTTCATCCGCCAGCACGCAGATGGGGGACAGGCTGCGCTGCTCCCAGGGATGTTCCGGGTGAATGAAGATTTCGGACTTGCGGGCTTCCTGCACCCTCAGGGACACGCCCAGGGGTCGGTCCTGGCTCCAGACCTCGCCGTTCTCATCAATGGCCGTATGGCCGGGCCAGACCCCGTACCAGTCCAGGAATGGCTGCGTTACAAGGTTCTCTGCGGACAATATCTCATCTCCTGTGGTCTGACCCTCTCGCCCGAGGGGAGGTCTATCCCTTGAACTGGATGGAGTAGAGGCAGGCGTTGCGGATTTCCAGGCGCAGGCGCACGGCCTCGCCCTGCAGGCGGGAGAGGTCCGCCTCCCCCCAGGTTATCTCGTGGGGGCCGCTCTTGAGGATTTGGCTGGAGCGCTCGAAGGTGAACCCTTCTATCACGCCCCCCGAGGGATCGGTCAGGGCCGCCCGCACCTCGCACTCGTCGAAGTTCATGGTCTCGGTGGGAATGGACTGGGGCAGGGAGGCGTCGACGTCGACCACGAGCCTCGATCCCTCGAAGGTGAAGGGCCGCGTGGTTATCCGCCCCTGGTTGGGGCCGGCCAAAAGCCCCGCCCAGCGGTCCTCGGGCAGGGTGGCCAGGGCAACGGTTATTACGTCCCTGTCGCCCAGCCTGCTGGGATTGGCGCTGTGGGCGCCGCTGAAGCCGCTGTAGTAGATCCAGATCCGGCCGTCGTGCAGGATTGGGCCCGAGGGCATCATGTATCCCGCGTCGTAGGTGCCGACCTCGCCGCGTCCGAGGAAGGGATCGTGGCGGTCCACCCAGGTCCAGTGGAAACCGTCGCGGCTGCTCATCAGGAAGGTGTCCCAGACCTGGTCGTGGGTCTTGTGGACCATGAGGAAGCCGACGTAGAACTCGCCGTAGAGGGCGGCGGTAAAGTACTGGTACTGGTGGTCGACCCGGTCTCTGTCGTCCGGCGCCAGCATGAGGCGCGTCGGCGTCCAGTGTTCGAAGTCGTCGCTCTCGGCGTAGCCCACGGTGCGGATGTGGCGGTGCCTGCCGATGCCGTCGATCTCGTGGGCCAGGGGTTCGCCCGGCCTGAAATAGCCGACGTATTTCCGCCGCCTGGGGTCCCAGCCCAAAACCGACGAGGCGTCGGCCACGTCGGGACCGTAGAGCACCACCGCCTTCTTGTGGCAGGTCCAGTGGATGCCGTCGGGAGAGTAGGCGTTGACCATGCCTCCGGGCGGCACGTGGCCGCCGGGGCCGTGCATCTCGCCCTGGGCCTTGTAGCGCCGCTGCGGGTCGGGGTCGCGGAGGTCCTTGAAGACGTTGTAGTAGCTGGGCTCGCCGTGAATGCCGACCATGTTGTTTTGCGTCGAGCCCTCGTACTCGACCACGCCCAGCTCGGGTTTGTCCCAGTGAAAGCCGTCGGCCGAGGTGGCGTAGCACCAGGGCCGGCGCCGGTCCTCCCAGGCCCAGGGCACGTACCACATCTTGAAGATTCCCTCCTCCTCGTCGTAGAGCACGGTCTGTCCGACGATCTCCACACCTTCCACGCGCCCGCCGTATTTGCCCTGTTCCCAGGGCCGGTCGGCCACCATGATGGGGTTGCCGGCATACTTGTCGGGCCTGTTCGCGTAGCGCGAGACGCGGCTGGCCTCGTCCACGAGCAGGTCGTCGAGGAAGTGCTGCTTGCGGTCCCCGATGTCGATGATGCCGGCGGCGGGGGTGGTCGCTGGTTCGAAGATGGCTCCGGTTTTCATTCCTTTTCTCCTTGCCTTGAACCATGGCTCTGCGGGTAGATCCAAGCGCGGTCCCGCAAAGATAGACGACCGCTCCGGCCCCATCAAGCAGAGCCGAAGCACGTGCTTGACGGCCCCGTTGTCCCCTCCTATACTACCTCGACGGTAATTCAGTAAAATCAACCAATTATTTCAAATTTAACATGGGAGAAATGCGGCGATGGTGAAGTTGGGCGCCAATTCAGTGTTGTTTGCCGGATGCGATCTGGAGACGGCCATGCGCTACATTGCCTGGGCGGGGTACGACGGGGTGGAGCTGGCGGCCATCAAGGGCATGTGCGAGCACCTGCAGCTCGACAGCTACGCCTCCCAGGTCCGGCCGATACGGGAGCTGTCGGAGAAATACGGGCTGGAACTGCTGGCCATGGAAGAGGCGGCCCTGGACGAGGACCGGCTGATGCGGGCCTATGACGCCGCCGCGGCCCTGGGCATTCCGGTGGTGAATATCGGCCCGGGGGGAAAGAGCGGGGTGGAGGAGGATTTCCGGGTCCAGACCGAACTGATCGCCAGAATGGCGGAAAAGGCCGTGGAGTACGGGGTGAAACTCTGCGTCAAGGCCCACGTCGGCCAGTGCATCTACGACACTCCCACCACCCTCAGGGCCATGGAATGCATCGACTCTCCGGGGTTCGGGGTCGACATGGACCCCAGCCACATCTACCGCGCCGGAGAGGACCCGGTGGAGGCGCTCGAGGCGGTGCTGGACCGGGTCGGCCACGTCCACATCCGCGACTGCCTCAGCCGCGAAGAGCAGGGTCCGGGAGCGCCCGAGATGCAGGGCTGCGGCCGCGGCCGCATAGACCTCTTCGGCTACCTCCGGGTGCTGCAGGGTGCCGGGACCGACGTGGCCGCCAACCTGGAGATCATCGGCGCCGGCGGCTACGAGCTGCCCCGGGTCGCGGCGATCGCCGCCGAGAGCAGGGGATATCTCAACGCCTGCCTCAAGGCCTGCGGAGCGCGCTGAGCGGTGGCTCCCCTGCGCACCTTCATCGCGGTCAACCTGACGGACGACGCGCTGGCTGCGCTGGCGCGGCTGAGCGACGCCTTGGCTGAGCGCTGGCCGCGGCGCGCCGTGCGCTGGGTGAGGCCGCGGAATATTCACCTGACACTGAGGTTCCTGGGGGCGACCGACCCGGACCTGGTGCCCGCCCTGGGCGCCGGCCTGGATTCGGCGGCTGCCGAATCCGCCCCATTCATGCTGCGGCTCGAGGGCCTGGGGACTTTTCCCGACCTGCGCCGGCCGCGGGTCATCTGGGTGGGCCTGCAGGATCCGCAAGGGCGCTTGGTGCATCTCAAGGAAGCGGTGGATCGGATGGTGCGGCCCCTGGGCTGGGAAGGGGAAGACCGGGCATTCCGGCCGCACCTGACCCTGGGGCGCGTGCGCGACGGGGCCCGGCCGCCCGCGGGGGACTGGATGCGGCAGCCGCCCGATTGCTCCTTCGAGGTCGAGGCGCTGCACCTGATGGAGAGCCGGCTGCGGCCGCGGGGGGCCGAGTACGCGACCCTGCACAGCGCAGCCCTGGGCGGCCGGCGCAGGCTCTAGCTTTCGAGGGGCCTGAAAATGCCGAATGAGCTGGTATAGCCGTGCAGGTAGGTCGAGGATCCCACCTGGCCGATCTCGCCGCCGCAGAAAAACCCGCCGAGGGGAACCTCCCCCACCTTGTCCACGAAGACCCCGGAGTCGTGGTTGCCCTGCCCGAACAGGTATTCTCCGCGGCCGTTGCAGGTGAACAGCAGGGCGCCCGACGGCGCGGTGGGGGCCGGATTCCTGCCATAGTTCCCCAGCATGAGTTCCAGGTCCTCGGCCGCGGTGCGGGCGTCGCGCAGGTGGAACTGCACCGTCTGCCCGTTGCGCGGAACGTCGCCGACGGCTATGAAGCCCTTCTCCTGGTCCAGGTTCAGGACGTTGCGGATCAGAAAGTCGCCCTGCTCGAATTTCACCTTGAACTCGGTGGAGGCGATCCCCAGGTGGAGTGCGTGGCGCAGCAGCTCCTGGTCTTCGGGCGAGAGGGTCTGAAAGAGTTCCACCAGCACCTGGGCAGCCGGCCGCTCGTCGAGCTGAATGATGAGATTGTGCCGGCACTCGGTGATGGTCATGGGCTCGCCGATGGGGCGGCAGCCCTGCGCCACCACCGTATCCACCTCTATGTTGCCCTGCAGCGCCAGGCCCACCAGTCCGGATCCATGGGACTCGCCGTCGAGGAAGAGGCAGTTCGCCTCCATGGCCGAGGCCAGGCCGCCGATCTTGGTGGCGTCGCCGTAGGCGAAATCCAGCCCCATCAGCAGGGGCTGCGGGTCGAAGGAGTGGGGATCGGCGAGGAGCAGGAAGTGGGCCCGGGGCTGCCGCGGGACTCCCAGGGCCTCGACCCACACCTCGGGGCCGGCGTCGGCGTCGGGAAGGTCCCCTGATTCGAGGTGGAAGGCGCGGATGTCGACATCCGGCAACACGGCCGCGGTCAGGGAGAAGGCCGGGTTGCCGGCGATGTGCTGCTCGATTTCCCGGCCTCCGCCGATGACTCCCATGGCGGTGCAGCCGATGAAGCACGCGGGGGAGAAATGGTTGTGGACGAGGTCGGGGATGGCGGCATAGCTGGAGCTGTACTGCGGCGAGACGAAGGCGAACACCAGGTCCGGGCGGGCTCCGTCCAGTTGCTCGGAGAGGGCGCGCTTCAATTCGGTGAGAGCCATGCCCGCGTCCGGCTGGGACGAGAGAGCCGAGGCCCACTGCATCGATTTTCTCCTGGAAAAAGTATGCTCCGCGTTGTTATAATATGGGCTATTGCCGCGAGGTCAACTTCGGGGGAGCGCGACGGATTCCCCCGGGCCTCGCTCCGGCGGAAAACTTTTGAGAAAGGAGCGCGTCATGGCGGAGTTCAACGACAAGGTGGTTATCGTAACGGGCGGGGGCATGGGAATCGGCCGAGCCATCTGCCTGGGCTTTGCCCGGGAGGGCGCCCGGGTGGCCTGCGCCGATATCGACGAGGATGCCGGCGGCAAGGTCGTCGAGGATGGTGCGGACCTGGCGGGAGAGATCCGCTTTCACAAGGCCGACGTGGCCAGGAACGCCGAGTGCCAGGGGCTGGTCTCGGCCGTGGCGTCGGAGTGGGGACCGGTGGACGTGCTGTGCAACAACGTGGGGATCCAACCCCTGGCCAGCTACGTGCCCGCCCACGAGTTGACCGAGGAGCAGTGGGACCGCATCATCGACGTGAATCTGAAGAGCTATTTCCTGATGACCAGGCTCTGCGTGCCGGGGATGATCGAGCACGGCGGCGGGGTGATCGTCAACACCGCCAGCGTCCAGGGGCTGCAGTCCGCACTGGGGGTGTCGGCTTACGCGGCCAGCAAGGGGGGGATTCTCTCCATGAACCGGCAGCTGGCGCTGGAATACGCCAAGAACAACATCCGCGTACTCGCGGTCAATCCCGGGACCATCGACACCAATATGGTGGCCGAGTCCATCGAAGCCTCGGGGGTCGATGAAGCGGAGATGAAGGAGCTGCTGGGCAAGGCGCACCCGATGAATCGCATCGGCAGGCCCGAGGAGATCGCCAACGTGGTGGTTTTTCTGGCCAGCGACAAGGCATCGTTCATGACCGGGGAGTACGTGTGCGTGGACGGCGGGATGATGGCGATCGGGGCCTGGGCGGAGTCCGAGACGGGAGGGATGACCCTGGGGGAGGATTGAGGGGAATTAGGGTCCCTAGTCTCGCGGCGGTTCCAGGCTGTACTGGTCCAGGCTGGTGGAGGGCATCAGCAGAAGGGGGCGGCCGTTGTGGTCGAGGCGGTAGCGGAGGTGGTCGAAGAGGGGACCGGGACCCGCTACGGGTCCTGGTTGCAGCAGCCCGGGGTCCAGGAGCGCGGGACGGGGGAGTTCGACCAGGCTGATTTCCTCATCGGGGTCGAGCCCGGCCTTCTCCTTGGCCAGGTGGATGGCGGTGTCGAGGCCGCCGAGGCGGTCGACGAGACCGTGCTCCAGGGCGCGCATCCCCGACCACACCCTGCCCTGGGCCAGGGGTTCGATTTCCTCGGGGGACCTGCCGCGGCCGGCCGCCACCTTGGCGACGAAGTCGGCGTAGAGCGTGCGGATGGTCCGTTCCGTCTTCTGCTTCTCGGCGTCGGTCAGGTTGCGGTCGGGCAGCTGCAGCCCGACCCAGGGCACGGTCAGGCCGAATCCCAGGTCGGCGTGTTCCCCCCTCCTGACGTGGTCGGTGGACATCCCCAGTTTTTCCTTGAGGTCCCGGTTGTAGATCCAGCCGCCTATGACGCCGATGGAGCCGGTGATGGTGTTCGGGGCGGCAACGATGGCGTCCCCGTACATGGATAACCAGTATCCTCCCGAAGCGGCGACGTATCCCTGGGAGACGATTACGGGTTTCTCCTCCCTGCACTTCTTCAATGCCTGGGCCACCAGGTCGGAAGCCAGCGCGTCTCCCCCCGGGGAGTCCACCCGCAGGACCATGGCTTCGATGCTCGAGTTGTCCGCCACCGCCTCGATTTCCCTTGCCAGCCGCCGCGCTTTGATGCCCTCGTCGAGGGCGCAGATTCCCAGGGCATAGACCACCGCGATCCGCGGTTTGCGGCCCCAGCTCTCGTCCCTGGGGCGGGAGTAGGACTCCGGGTCGAGCAGCTCGCGCTCGCCTCCCTCCAGCTCCGCTATGGCTTCCTCCACCTCATCCCAGCGTCCCAACCGGTCCACCAGCCCCTTCTCGAGGGCGTCCTGCGCCAGGAACAAGGTCTCCTCGTCGACCAGGCGGTCGAACTCCTCCGGGTCGAGCCGCCGCTGGGCGCAGATCTCCTCGCGTGCGAGCCCGTAGAAGTCGTCGATCAGGGCCTGCAGTTGCTCGCGGTCTGCCGCGGACATGCCCTCCCTGGAAAGGGACTCGAAGGCGGACTTGTACTTGAAGAATCGCCATTCGTCGAAGCCGATGCCCAGTTTCTCCAGCGCGCCCTTGAAGTAGGTCTGACCGGCGACGAAGCCTTCGAGGGCGATGGTGCCCGCCGGATCCATGACGATGCGGTCGGCCACCGAGGCGAAGTGATAGCCCCTGATGGAGGCCCGGTCCAGGTAGGCCACCACGTGTTTGCCCGCCTGTTTGAACTCCAGGAGCCGGGAGCGCAGTTCCCAGGCCATCTCGGGATTTATCCTCATCCCCGAGAGATTGATGGCGATGCCGCCGATGGCCGGGTCGTCCTCGGCGCGGCCGATCAGGTCCAGGAGGGAGGAGAGGGTGCGGGCGTCATCGAACAGGACGAAGCGCCGGTGGTGGGTCGGACCCAGGAGGTCGAGGTTCAGGTAGCGGCGCCCGGATTGCAGGCGGCTGCGGAGGAAGTTGGACTCGGGGGGGCCCAGCCGGAGAGCATGGGTGGACAGGCCGCGCTCCCCTTCTTCGTCGAAGCGGGAGCGGGTCTGATAGCCGAGGGTGCCGAGACTCAGGTCCAGGCCCAGGCCGATGCTGCCGCCGTCCAGGTAGCGGCCGCTGATGACCACGCCCTGCAACAGCTCCAGGGCGGCGCCGGCACTCCAGAAGGTTTCCGCATCCTCAACCCCCCGATCTGCCATGCCGCCGTCGGCGAAGAGGGTCAGGCGCTCGTCGCCCAGGGGGCGCAGAGCCAGATCGAGGGTGCCCTGGGGCTCGGAGAAGCCCGTGGTGGCGGTGAAGGTGGCGCCGGCGGAGAGGTGTCTGGACGGGCGCAGGAGAGCGCCGCTGACGAGGTGGTTCCGGCGTCCGAGGTATCGCGTGTTGCCGGCCGACCATCCGTAGGCGAATCCCAGGCTGGCGCGGCGGTCGCCGGCGGCCATGGAGAGCCGGTAGTCGGTCAGGTTCTTCCCCGGCAGGTCGCGGTGGACGAGGCCGAATCCCAGGTGGGGGAAAGCGCTGAACAGGCCCCACTTTCCGCGGGCGGAACCGGTGGTCCAGGCCAGGCTGGTCTCGTGCTGCTCCACGTATGCCAGCAGGGCGGGATTGACGTATCCCTGCAGCCCCGATCCCAGGGCCCCCGGTGGACCCGGGAGAAACTCGCTTTGCGCCGAATAGGGAGAGA
Organism: Candidatus Latescibacterota bacterium; assembly: GCA_965208105.1. Classification (GTDB taxonomy): domain Bacteria; phylum Latescibacterota; class UBA2968; order UBA8231; family UBA8231. The sequence goes on along the minus strand of OZ242318.1, from coordinate 1,924,241 downwards.
AGGACTGTCCCCCCAGCGCCGAAGCGCCGAGAAACAGGAGCGGAACGAGCCTAAGCGTCCTCATGCTCCTCCTTGAAAAAACCGAGGTCGCCCTTGCCGGCGCGCAGGATGTTCACCTCGTCGTCGACCAGGGAGATGACGCTGGAGGGGAGGACGGGGAGCTGGCCGCATTCGAGGATGAGGTCCACCCTTCGTCCCAGGGTCTGCTCCAGCTCGCCCGGGTCGGTGATGACCTCGTGGTCGGTGTAGTTGGCGCTGGTGCTGAGGATGGGACGCCCCAGTTGGCTCACCAGGGCGAGCGGCACGGGATGGTCGGGGACCCGCAGCCCCACGGTCTTCTGCCGCGTCTGCAGGATGCGGGGGGTATCCTTGGTGGCGGGCAGCACGAAGGTGTAGGGACCCGGAAGGCAGCGCTTCAGTATCCGGTAGGCGAAGTTCGAAACCCGGGCGTACTGGCTGATGTTGGCCAGGTCGGCGCACACGAACGACATGGGTTTCTTGGAGTCCCGGCCCTTGATGCGGCGGGTCTGCTCCACCGCCTTCTTGCTGGTGATGTCGCAGCCCAGGCCGTAGATGGTGTCGGTGGGATAGACGATGACGCCGCCGTCGTTGAGGACGTCCACCGCGCGCTTGATGTGGCGCCCTTTGAGGTGCAGGGGGTCGATGCTCAGTACCTCGGCCATGATGCTCTCCTCCCGGGTTCTCGAAGGAATATACGCAGATGGAAGCTGGCTTCAACAGCTATTGTGCGGAATGGGCCACCGAGATATTTTACCTCGAAGTCCGTTCCCCAGGAAAATTGAGTTCTCGCAAGCAGTTATGCCCCACACCATTATAGGTACCGCAGGACACATCGACCACGGCAAGACCCTGCTGGTGAAGGCGCTCACCGGGGTCGATACCGACCGGGCTCCCGAGGAAAAGGCCCGCGGCATAACCATCGAGCTGGGCTTTGCCTTTTTCGGCGACGAAGCCACCATCGTCGACGTGCCCGGCCACGAGCGCTTCGTCAAGACCATGGTGGCCGGGGTCAGCTCCATCGACCTGGGCCTGTTCGTCATCGCCGCCGACGACGGGGTCATGCCGCAGTCGCGCGAGCACCTGGATATCCTCAATCTCCTGGGGGTGAAGCGCGGTCTCGTGGTGCTCAACAAGATCGACCTGGTGGAAGAGGAGTGGATCGAGCTCGTGGAAGAGGATATCCGCGAGCTGGTGCGGGGCAGCTTCCTGGAAGGGGAGGACATCATGCGGGTGTCCGCCCTGAGCGGAGCCGGGATCGAGGCCCTCGAGCGCCGTCTCCAGACCCTGGTCGAGGCCACGGTCGAGAAACGCGCCGCGGGCCCATTCCGCCTGCCGGTGGATCGCACCTTCCGGGTCAAGGGATTCGGCATGGTGGCCACGGGTACGGTGGTTTCCGGCAGCCTGGGCGAGGGCGAGGGGGTTGAGCTGCAGCCGGCGGGCCGCCCCATTCGCGCCCGCGGACTGCAGAAGCACGGCACGCCGGTAGAGGCGGTCCGCAGCGGAGACCGCGCCGCGGTCAACCTGCCCGGAGTCGACGAGACCGACGTGAGGCGCGGCGACCTGGTCGCCAGTCCAGGATACTTCAGGCCCACCCACATGATAGACGCGCGTTTGCGCCTGCTGCCCTCGAGCCCGAGGGAGCTGACCCAGCGCACGCGGGTGCGGCTGCACCTCGGCACCCGGGAGATCATGGCCCGCGTGGTGCTGCTCGAGGGGGAGGTCCTGGCCCCGGGGGCGGATTCCCTGGTGCAGCTGCGGCTGGAGGCGCCGGTGGTCGCCGTCTGGGGAGACCGCTTCGTGATCCGGCGCTACTCGCCGGCCCTGACCATCGGGGGCGGGCTGGTCCTGGAGCCGCATCCGCAGAAGCACAGGCGCCTCGACCCTGCCCTCGGAGGGCAACTCGCCGCCCTCGAGACCAGCGCTCTCGAAGAGGCGGTCGAGGCAAAGCTGCGCCTGGCCGCGGAGAGGCTGAGTTCCCGCAGTGGGCTGGCCGGCGACATGGGACAGGGCCTGGAGCGGGTCGAAGAGGTGCTTGACGATCTGGAGCGCGGCGGACGGGCGGTGCTGATGCAGGTCGACAACGAGTTGTGCGCGCTGCACTCCGAGGTCTGGGATGAGCTGAGCCGGCGCGTCGAGGCCGGCTTGCGGAATTTCCACCGTCGCAACCCGCTGAAGCAGGGCCTGCGCCGGGAGGAGTGGCGCAACCTATGCGCGCGCAGTCTGCACCCGGTCCTCTTCGACCGCCTGTTCGAAGCCATGGAGGACGCCGGCAGCATCGCCGTGGATGCTGCGGTGGTGCGCGCAGCTTCGCACCGCATCCGCCTGACCGCGGAGGAAGAAGGACTGAAGGAGCAGATCGAGAATGCCCTGAAAACCGCCGGATTCGCCGAGATGCCCGGGGCGGAAGAGTTGGCCCAACGGCTGCGGGTCGACCATTCGGAGATGGAAGACTTGCTGCGCGCCATGCAGAGCCTGGGGCGGGTGGCAACCCTGGAGGGCGGCCTGATCCTGCACGCCGAGACCCTGGAGGCCATGCGGGAGAAACTGCGCCGCTATCTGCGCCGGAAGAATGAGATCACGGTGGCCGATTTTCGCGACCTGATCGCCGGCAACCGCAGGTACGCCCTGGCGCTTCTGGGCTATTTCGACCGCGAGGGATTCACCGAACGGAGGGGGGACGTCAGGGTACTGCGAGAGTGAGCGGTTTTCAGGGGCAACGCAAGTTCACCTGGTGAAAGGAGCGAGTAATGGCAAAGACCCGGAAGAGGGTGGAAAAACCCGTGATTCGCCACATGGCGAGTCTCGGCAGCCTGGCGGAATACGGCGGCAGGAAGGGAGAGTGGAGTACGGAGGAGAAGCTGCGGCGCATCAAGGAAGCCGGCTTCGACGGGTTCACCGGGCGCGTGCCCATGATTACCCGCGAGATGGTGGAGGAATCGGGGATGCTCTTCGCCGCCACCTCCGATATCGGCGGCATCCGGGAGATCAAACCCAAGTTCAGGGCCATCCAGGAGGCCGGCGCCCGCTGCGTCAACGTGCAGATGCTCGACCACGACACCCCCACCAGGCGGGCGGTGGAGGTTGCCCGGCGGGTGATGGCCGCCGCCGACGAGCTCGGGATGGATGTAGCCATCGAGGTGCATCGCGATACCTGCACCGAGACCCCGGAGAAAACCTATGCCCTGGCCTCGGGATTCGAGAGGGCGGAGAAACGGCCCCTGAAGATGACCTGGGACTTCTCCCATCCGGCCGTCATAAAGCACCTCTCGCCACCCTATTGGGACCGCCTGGCCGAGCGTCCCGATCTGATCCAGTACGCCCAGCAGTTTCACTTCAGGCCCTTCAACGGCCACCACGCCCAGATCCCTGCCCTGGGCAGGGGCGGAAGGCTGACCCCGGAATTCCTCGACTGGCTCGAGTTCGCCGAGGAGGTCATCGCCTGCTGGCTGCAGGCCGCCGCTCCCGGACGCGAGATGTTCGTCTGTCCCGAGCAGATTCCCGCCGGCTACGCCCTCTCGGTCTTCGGCAATCGCTGGAAGGACGCCCAGGCGGTGATGACAGAGGTGGACCGGGCGTGGAAACGGCAGCTGAGGAAATGGAAGCCCGGCCGCCGGCGGAGGTGAAGGACGGGCCGGGCTCCAGGGTGGTCCTCGTCACCGGGGCCTCCTCCGGCATCGGCCAGGCCGTTGCCCGCCTGCTCCAGCGCGCGGGCTGCACCGTTTTCGGGACGAGCCGGGTGCGCACCGGGATGATGGACGGCGTGGAGATGCTGCCCCTCGACGTGCGCTCGGGGGAGTCGGTGTCCGACTGCGTGAAGGCGGTGCTGGAGCGCGCCGGGCGCCTGGACGTGCTCGTCAACAATGCCGGCTATGTCCTCCGAGGGGCCGTCGAGGAAACGGCCCTGGAGGAGGCCAGGGGGCAGTTCGAGACCAATTTCTTCGGCCTGGTTCGGATGGTCGAGGCGGTGCTGCCCGTCATGCGCGGCCAGGGAGGCGGCCGCATCATCAACATAAGCTCCCTCGCCGGGCTGTCCGCGGTGCCCTTCCTCGGGTTTTACTCCGCCAGCAAGTTCGCCCTCGAAGGATACAGCGAGGCCCTCTTCAACGAGGTCAGGCCGTTCCATATCCACGTTTCCCTGGTGGAGCCGGGGTTCGTGAAGACCAATCTGCTGGCGGCCGGCGAGCAATCCGCCGATGGCCGGATCGGCGCCTATGACCGGGCGCGGGAGGCGGCCCTGGGGTCCATGCGGGACTACCTGGAGGGGGCTCCGGGGCCGGGGTTCGTTGCCGCCGTGGTGGGCAGGATCGTCGAGAGCCGCTCGCCCCGGCTGCGCTACAACGTGGGGAAGGAGGCGCGGCTGGTGGTGCATCTGCGGCGCTTCGTGCCGGAGTGGGTGGCGCTGAAGATCATGAGGAAGTATTTCCGCATCGACTGGAAGTAGCGCGGGAAACCCGGGCTATGAGGAAATGACATGCCGTTTACCGGCGGCGGACGAATCGCCGGGATAGAGCGAAAGGAACTTTCATGAGGGAAAGAATCGAGGCCGGCGGGTTGTGCGTGGACGCGGAGCTGTTCGAGCTGGTGAAGAACGAGATCGCCCCCGGCACCGGGGTGGATCCGGATGCCTTCTGGACCGCCCTGGGAAGAATCGCCGCGGACCTGGGTCCCGGGAACCGGGCTTTGCTGCAAGAGCGGGACGCGATGCAGGCAAAGATCGACGCGTGGCATCGCTCCCGCAAGGGCCTGCCGCTCGATGCGGAGGAGTATGGAGCCTTCCTGGGGGAGATCGGCTACCTGATGCCCGAAGGGGAGGACTTCCGCGTGGCCACGGCCAACGTCGATCCCGAGATCGCCGCGCTGGCGGGACCACAGCTCGTGGTGCCGGTGGACAACGCCCGCTACGCTCTCAACGCCGCCAACGCGCGCTGGGGGAGCCTGTTCGACGCGCTCTACGGCACGGACGTGATCTCCGGTGAAGGCGGCGCGGGGAAGGGGGAAGGCTACAACCCGGTGCGCGGCGCCGCGGTGATCTCCCGCAGCCTGGAGTTCCTCGACCAGGCAGCCGCTCTCGAGCGCGGCTCCCATGCCCGCGTCACCCGTTTCACCCTGGCGCCGGGCGAGGGGGCGCGGCAACTGGAGGCGGAGCTGGAGGACGGCTCCCGCACAGGCCTGGCGGACGGCGCCAAGTTCGCCGGTTACAAGGAAGGGGAAGGCGGGCTCGAGAGCATTCTGCTGCGCAACAACGGGCTGCACGTCGAGATTCGGATAGACCGGGAGCACCCCGTGGGCAGGGAGCAGGCGGCGGGAATCATGGATGTGGTGCTGGAGTCCGCCGTTACGACCATCCAGGACTGCGAGGATTCGGTTTCGGCGGTGGACGCCGCCGACAAGGTGAGAGTCTACCGCAACTGGAACGGAATCATGCAGGGCGGGCTCGAGGCGACCTTCGAGAAGAACGGACGTCCGCTGACTCGCAGGCTCAACGGCGACAGATCCTTCACCGCCCCCGGCGGAGAGCCCCTGGTCCTGAAGGGCAGAAGTCTGCTCCTGGTGCGCAACGTGGGCATGCACATGTACACCGACGCGGTGACCACGGCGGAAGGGGAGGAGATCCCGGAGGGGTTTCTCGACGCCATGGTCACCGCGCTGGCCGCCAGGCACGACCTCGGGGGGAAGGGTAGGTTCACCAACAGCGACGCGGGAAGCGTCTATATCGTCAAGCCCAAGCTGCACGGACCGGCGGAGGTGGCGGCGACCGTGGAGTTGTTCGAGAGGGTGGAGGATGCCCTGGGGCTCGAGCGCAACACCCTCAAGATCGGTATCATGGACGAAGAGCGGCGCACCACCGTCAACCTGAAAGAAGCCATCCGCGCCGCCGCCCGGCGCGTCGTCTTCATCAACACGGGATTCCTCGATCGCACCGGGGACGAGATTCACACCAGCATGGAGCTGGGCCCCGTGCTGCCGAAGATGGAGATCAAGGGACAGCCGTGGATCAACGCCTACGAGGACTGGAACGTGGACGTGGGCCTGGAGACCGGGCTTGCGGGAAAGGCCCAGATCGGCAAGGGTATGTGGACCATGCCCGACAATATGCGCGAGATGATGGATACCAAGATGAGCCATCCCCAGTCCGGCGCCAATACGGCCTGGGTGCCTTCGCCGACGGCGGCGACCCTCCACGCCATGCACTACCACCAGGTGAACGTGGCCGGGCGCCAGACCGAGCTGGCCGGCAGGGGGCGGGCAAGCCTGGAGGACATTCTCACTCCGCCCCTTCTGGACCGGGAGCTGACGGCGGAGGACATACAGGAGGAGTTGGACAACAACGCGCAGGGGATTCTGGGGTACGTGGTGCGCTGGGTCGGCCAGGGGGTGGGCTGCTCCAAGGTCGCCGACATCCGCGACGTGGGGTTGATGGAGGACCGGGCGACGCTGCGCATTTCAAGCCAGCACATGGCCAACTGGCTCCATTACGGGATCGTCACCGAGGGGCAGCTGCGGTCGACCTTCGAACGCATGGCCGCGGTGGTCGACCGCCAGAACCGCGGCGATCCGGCCTATCGTCCCATGGCCCCCGATTTCGCCGCAAGCATCGAGTTCCAGGCCGCCCTGGACCTGGTCTTCAGGGGCAGAGAAGAGCCCAACGGCTATACCGAGACGGTGCTGCACGCGCGCCGGAGGGAGGTCAAGGCCGCGCGCGGGGAGGGATGATCAGGCTGATGCCGGCGGCCTGTCCTGGGGTGGGGGCTGCGAGAGGGTGCGGGGCGAAGGGTGGGGTGGCGGCGGATTTCCCCGGAGGAAGGTCGAGGTCGTAAACCAATGGAGGGGTGGCGGCGGAGTCCCCGCGGGCAAGGGGGAATTTGTGAACGATCGGAATGGCGGACTCATTCCTGGCCGGAGTCAGCCTGCAGCCAGTAGGAGTAGAGCCTGGCGTCGTGCATGGTGAACCGCAGGGATACCTGCTTGTCCCGCAGCTGCGCCACGCCGCCCTGCTCCCATTCCACTTCGCAGCTTGGCAGATCCTCCCTTATGGGGGCCGACCTGGCCGCCCGGTTGCCCTCGGCGTCCAGGGCTTCGACGCGGCATTCACCCCCGCGCGCATCCACGTTGACGAACAACCGCGGCGCTGCGAGGTCGAACCCCTCGGTGAGAACGGACCCACCGTCCCGGTCCGCGTCGAGGGAGATGAACCCATCCCGCCGCAACACCGCCAGGCAGATAGCGCTGGCGTCCGGGTCGAGCTGGAGCCGCTCCTCAGCGGGAAGCCCCATCAAGCCGCGGTACTTCAGGCCGCTGTAGTAGAACCACAGCTCGTCGCCGCGAACCACCGCCCCGGCAGGACTCATGATCTGGGTCAGGTCGTATGCTCCGCATCCGAGCCGCGACGGCTCGATGAAGGCCTCCCGGGAGCCCAGGCGGGTCCAGCTCTTCAGATCCCGGCTGCAGGCCAGCTCGACGACGTGGAAGCCGTCGGTGTTCACGTTCTTGTAGGCGGGGCATACCGCGTGGTACATGGCCGGCAATCCGAGATAGACCGACTCGTAGCGGAAGGGGCACATGTGGTAGACGTCCACGTTGTAGACCGTGGGATCGTCGCCGAGGAGGGGTTGGCGGGTCGGGTCCGCCAACCGCGTCTCGATGCGCCGGGCGCCGAGGGCCTGGTCCAGGTCGTCGGCTTCGAAGATCAGCTCCGGTTCGCTCCAATCCCTGAAATCCCTGCTGGTGGTCAGCCAGACCGCGCGGCCGTGGCTGCCGCGCCGCTTTATGTAGTGCAGGAACAGGTGTTCCGTTTCGTCGAGGGTCAGGTTCCATTCATCCGAGGAGGAAATCCCCGGATGGCTGATTTCTATCCAGTGGATGCCGTCGGCTGAGGCGGCGGTGCCGCCCCCGCTCACGTCGAAGACATTGGGCGTAACCGTCTTGTAGCGGCGGGAGGGATCGGGATCGTGCGGGTCGCGCACGATGCATTCCGCCCGGTGGTATTTTCCCCCCATTTTGACGGGCACGAAATTGTTGGCCCTCGAGCCGCGGTACTCGATCAGTCCCACATCGGGCTTGGACCAGTGGAGGCCGTCCTCGCTCTCGTAGTAGGCGCTGAATCCGCAGCCGCTGCCCTCCAGCTCAACCGGTTCTCCGGCGCAGTCCCATATCTGCCAGACCTCCTTTTCGGGACACCAGATCGGGGTCATGCGGATCTGAATGCTGGGGATGCCCAGGCCCGGATCGGGCCGGATGACCGCCCCCCTCTTGGCCGGCCGGTGCATGCTGCGCGCCAGGTTCTCGATCCCGGCAACGCCGGTGCCGTCGAGGAAGAGCTGGCGCTGGCCGGGCGGGACGCGGAAACCTGGCTCGCCTTCGCGTGGGCGTGCTGGATTCATCGTGGTTCATCCGATCGGGAATGGTGTGGAAGATTAAGGGACCTGCAGGACGAGGTCATTCCCACGCCGCCCGCAGCAGCCGGACCCAGTTGCCGTGCATGATGGCGGCGACGTCGGCCTGCGAGTAGCCGCGGCGCTCGAGGATGGCGGGAATTTTGCGCAGGTCGGCGATGGTTTCGAGATCGGAGGGGCTCTGCTCCTTGCCGTAGCCGCCGTCGAGGTCGGTGCCGATGGCGGCGTGGCGGGAGCTCCCGGTCAACTGGCAGACATGGTCCATGTGGTCCACCACGGTCTCCAGGGTGATGCCGGTGTTGTCCATGGCGGCCGGGTCCCACAGGGGGGAGACCATCCAGATGTCCATGGCCGTGCCGATGACGCCGCCGCGCCGGGCCAGGGCCCTGATCTGCCGGTCGTCGAGCTGGCGGTCGTGGTCGCACAGGGCCCGGCAGCAGTTGTGCGTGGCCAGCACGGGACCGCCGAAGATCTCCAGCGCCTCCCAGAAAGCCTGCTCGGCCAGGTGGCTCACGTCGAGGATCGCCCCGGCCGCCTCCAGGGATTCGAGCAGGGGGCCGCCCCTGGCGGTCAGGCCGCCGGGAGCCTGGGTGCCGTGGGAGTAGGAGCTGACCCCGTAGTGGCACAGACTCACGATGCGCAGGCCCTCGTTCCACCACTCGCCCACCTGTTCGGGCCCCACGATGCCGTCCGCACCTTCCATGCTGAGGACGAACCCCAGCGGGGTCGCCTGGGGGTCGTCGTCCCACTCGGAAAGATGGGCGTCGAGCTCGGTCCGACCGCGGATCTGGCGCATGACCCCCTTGGCCTCCATCAGGCGGTAGTAGGCCAACTCGCCCATGCACCTGGCGTAGGCGATGTCCTGGGTGCGCACCCCGGAAAAGCGCTTTCCCATCGAGGCGAGCCGGCAGTTCACCGTGGCGAAGAAGAGGCCGATGCCGCCGCGCCGCAGCTCGGAGAAATTCACCACACCCAGGCCGCGGCCCTTCTGCCCCATCCCGGCCTCGGCCTCGCGTATCCCGGCGATGGGCTGGAACAGGTCCCGGTCCCATTCGAGGGCGTTGTAGGCGATGTCCAGGTGGGAATCGACGATCAGCATGGAGGTCCTCCCCTCAGTGTTATCCCGAGGCCCAATTGCGTCAACCTATCTCTGCGAGGGGACACTAGATTGCGGTCCTGTCCGCCGATCTCCTGTCGCGCACCAGGATTCCGCTGTGGTACAATCCTCTCATGGCGCGCCCGCGCCACGCCTCCGAGGCATCGTAGAATTTCTTCCTCGAGTCGATGGTGGATATCAATACCCCGGTCCGGTGCAGGGGCAGCCTGCCTCCGATCAGGCCGTCGGGCCGGACCACGAAGCTGGAACCGCTGCTCTCGCGTCTGGTGGTGTTGTTGACGCTGATCCACATGTAGTTGTTGGCCGCGTAGGTCTGCATGGTCGCCGCAACCATTACCCCCCAGACGTCCCTGAAGTCCCTTTTCTTTGCGGCAGTCATGCCCCCGTTGTGATAGGAGTGAAAGACGAGATCTACGCCGCGCTTCTTGTATTCCCTGTACAGCTCCTGGTAGCGGAAGTCGTGACAAATCTGCAGGCCGCACCTGATCGATCCGATCTCGAAGGTGACCAGCCGCGACCCCGGGCTGTAGAAGTCCAGATCGCCCGGAATCGAGCCCGACTTTCCGGTGCAGAACATCTTGTCGTAGCGGTCTATTACGGAGCCGCGGTCGTCGATCACGTAGAGGCTGTTGTGCGGCTTGTGACTGCCGCTGAGGCGGTGGTTGGACCCGAGGATGACCCAGAGCTTCAACTCGCGGCAAAGGTCGGCGACCTCCCGGGTGCGCCGGCGCAAAAGGTCCCAGTCGTAGTTCTTGAAGGAGGGGAGGTCGACTCCGGCGTATCCTCCCAGGCAGGTTTCCGAAAAATGCGCCAGACGGGCTCCCCGCTGCCTTGCGTACTTCACCTGGCGCACGACGTAGCTGAAGTTGCGCTCTATGTCCCGGCTGACGGGAAACTGGCAGGTGGCGATTTTCAACTTCACCGCATTGTCCTCTCCATTGAAGGGGCGGGTCACCGCCTCCTGGCCCGGGTGAAAAGGTATATCAGGGCGGCGACGGCGAACAAGTACAGGGCATTATATCCGAACAGGTAGAGTGCTCCGAGGCCGAGGATGACTGCCATGATCCATCTCTCAATAGAGCTCATTGAATTCTCCTTTTTATTTCCGCTCGAGACGATCCCGGATTCTTCGCGGTGCCCGATGCGGCTGCCTGGAAAGTCGGGGAACGGAATGGATCCCGCGGACGGAACCGGTGCGCCGGACGAGGCGCATGCTAGTGCCTGCTTGCGCAATTCCGCGTGAATTCGGCCGCCGCTGCATCCCGGCTCGCGGCGTTGCCCTCCCTCGCCGTACACTCCAGGTACGACTCGCTCAGGCGCCTTGCGAGCCGGGCGCTTCTGAGCCTCGTTCGTACGCTTACTTACGCAAGCAGGCACTAGGGCGCGTCGCGCGCGCAGCGGAAGCCTATGGAGTCGTCCGTACTCTCAGGAGAAAGTCCCATGCGGTAGGAGGTTCTCAGATAGGCACCGTCCGTCCCCCATGCTCCGCCCCTGATTATGCGGAAGGTGCCGCTCTCGGGACCTGCCGGATTGCGCTGGGGGCTCTCGGCGTAGTAGGCGCTGGAGTACCAGTCCGCCACCCATTCCCACACGTTTCCGGCCATGTCGCAGATCCCGTAAGGGGAGCTTCCCTGAGGATAGCTGCCAACCTCCACGGCCGTGCTGAAAAGCCCCTTGTAGTTGGCCTTGGGACGGTCGATCCGGGCTCCCCAGGGATACCTTCGTCCATCTGTTCCCCGCGCCGCCTTCTCCCACTCCGCCTCGGTGGGAAGGCGTCCGCCCATCCATTCGCAGTAGGCCATGGCACCTTGCCAGGACACCTCGACGACCGGACGCCGGGCTACTGCGGCGGACTTCAGCTCGAACGACTCGCCGGCGCCGCGGATCTGCGCGCCGCTGTCATCGAGCTCCATCAACCTGTGGCCCTCGGCGTCGGCGTTGGCGGCTGTGGCGTTCAAAAAAGCCAGGTACTGGGCGTTGGTCACCTCGTACTTGTCGCAGTAGAACGCGTTAAGGTGCACCACGTGCTCCGGGCGCTCGTCGGCCTCACCCTGGTCGGATCCCATGGTGAACTCCCCCGCCGGCACCAGGACCATCAGGTGTTCGGTACCGGCAGGTGATTTCAGGACCATCTCCTCCTGTCCCCCGGCAGCGGCGATGCAAAGCGCCCAGACCGGGAGACTCAGCCTGAAGGCTCCGACCATGAGGTCTCTTCTCTTCAACTCAGGGGATCCATTTCGCGGCAGGCCGCAGCTTGCTCCTTCCTGCAATTATACCTATATTTCGGCGCTTATCAAGAAAAGAAGTAGCGCTTTGCGATCCCTGCTGCAAGTCATTTTATCTTCCTTGGAGTCCGGAGGGCTCCAGCCGATCGCATGGTGAGTGTAGCTCAGGTGGTTAGAGCGTCTGGTTGTGGCCCAGGAGGCCGCGGGTTCAAGTCCCGTCACTCACCCCATACTTTCCGCCTGCCGCCGGTGCCTGAAGTCCGGGCCTTGCCGCCGCCAGGGCACGGGCGGAGAGATTTCAGCGCTGGCGCCTTCCCGTCGAAATTCCCCCTTTCCGCCTCCCTCAGAGTGGACCTCCCCGGAGCACCACGGGCATGGACGGACCGTTCGGGAGAGGTCTGAAATGGCCCCTGCCGCGATCGTTTCCCGTCCGCAGTTGATAGCCCTGCGCCGACTCTGGCGCCGGCAGGGCAAGAAGGTGGTGTTCACCAACGGGTGTTTCGAAATCCTGCACCGCGGCCACGTCGAGTACCTGCGCGAGGCCGGGGAACTGGGAGACGTGCTCGTGGTGGGACTCAACAGCGATTCCAGCGTGAGGGCCCTGAAGGGCCCCGGCCGGCCGCTCGTGTCCCAGGGAGACCGGGCGGCCCTTCTTGCGGAGATGCGATCCGTGTCTCACGTGTGTATATTTGACGAGGTGAGCGTCGAGAGCCTGGTGGCGGATGTCCTGCCAGACATCCTGGTGAAGGGAGGGGACTACAGCATCGAGGAAATCGTCGGCCGCGAGAGGGTTGAGGAATCCGGCGGCAGGGTTTGCGCCCTTTCCCTGCGCCCGGGATTTTCCACATCGACGTTGATCGAAAAGGCCAGAGAGACAGGGGATTGATTTCGCTGTCGTCAGCCGGACTCTCCCCGGACGAACAGGGCCATTGCCGCCCTTCTCCCGGGCGCAATGTGTGGTCCCTGTTACTCAAGCCGAACGGCCATGGCACCCAATTCATCGGGTTGTTTCCCGACGCCGGAATCTTCCGTCGTTTTCCCCGCGCTCCCCGTCATCGAGCGAAGGATAATCATGACCACAATCGCAAGAACGGCCCTATTGCCGCTGGGAGCAGTGCTCGTCCTGGCCCTGGCGTCCTGCGCCGGCACAAACCAGGCCGGGGGCCAGCGCACGGCCTCGGGCGAGGCGACTCCCCGGGAGGAGATGGAGTCCATGAAGCGCGCTCTGGATGCTGCCTACGAGCGCGAGCGGTCCCTGGCGGCGCGCCTGGCCAAGGTCGAGGAGTCCTACGGCCGGCTGCGCGAAGAGATGGCGAAGCTGAGCGCGCAGGCAACGGGCTCCAAGGGGGGATTCGATTCCGGCCAGGCAGTGCGGTTGCCGAACCTGGCAGGGGGGCAGGAAACCCTCCTCGAAGATGAATCCGAGGTCCATGCGATCTATCGCACGGGCCGGGACGCATACCGCGAGCGCCGCTACGATGATGCAGTCAAGCTTTTCGACAAGATTCTCAACATGGCGCCCTACAGCGAGTGGGCCGATAATGCCCAGTACTGGAAGGGCGAATGTTATTACGGCATGGGCAAGTACGGCCAGGGTCTTATCGAGTTCGCCAAGATTTTCGCATTCCCCAGGACGGAGAAAGCCGACGATGCCCAGTTGAAGATCGCCCGCTGCCACCTGGCCCTGGGCGATACGCAGAAGGCTATCGAGGCTTTCCGCAAGCTCCTGGAGGAATACCCGGACAGCGAGTACGCAGCCACTGCCCGCGGCGAGATCGGCCACCTGCAGGGCCCATGAGCCTCAGCCTGGAGAATCCATCCGTGGCTTCCATCCGCGTCCTGATCCTGTTGCTGGCCCTGGCCCCGACCCTCGGTGCGGTGCCGTTGCCAACCAACCTGGACTTCGTGGCCGAGACGCTGGACCAGGCCGCCGCCCGGGCCCTGGCGAAGCTGCAGTCCATGGAGGGCGCGGAGCCCCTGCACGGCCCTCTGCTGATCGAGGCGCAGTCGGAGCACTCGGCGAACTGGATGGCGGACCACATTCTGTGCGAGCGCCTGCTGCAGTCCGGCTTCGAGGTCGTCCTGGATTCCACCTCGGCTCCCTCGGAGACCATGCGGCTGTCCTACCGCATCGTCGACCTCGGCATAGCCGGCAGCTCAGGCCTGCGCGGCGGGGAGGTCCGGCGCCGGAGCCGGGCGACCCTGGCATTGCGCCTGAGCGACCGCGGAAACGAGGTCCTCTACGGGCAGTGCGAGGAGACCGTGCAAAGACAGGACCGCATTCCCAGGAACAAGATGGAGTTCCTGCAGCATTCCAGCTATGCTTTTGCGCGAACTGAAGTAGAGGAACAAAGCCTGGGCAAGTTCGTCGAACCTGTGATCGTCTCCACCGTTCTGGGGGGGTTGGTCTATCTCTTTTTTTCCAATCGTTGAGGCGCCTGCGCGCTCGAGTGATGGAGTGAAGTCTGCGAAAATGGGATCGAATTTCAGAATTTTCCTGCTGCTGGGCCTGGGCGTGCTGTGGGGATGCGCCAGTTCCGGGATAACCAACCTGAAGACCGCCGAGTTCTATTTCGACGAAGGCATGAAAGCCCTGGAGGCCGGAAGATGCACCAAGGCGGCGGAGCATTTCCAGCGCATAGTGACCAACTACCCGGGATTCCACCTGGTCGCAGATGCTCAGTATCACCTGGCCGAGGCCCATCTTTGCAACAGGGACTACATGAGCGCCATCGTCGGATACCAGCGCGTCATGGACGTCTACCTCTCCAGCAAGTGGGTGGAGCAGGCGCAGTTCAAAATAGCCGAGTCCTATTTCGAGCAGCTGCGCCGGTCCGAGCTGGACCAGACGGAGACCTATGAGGCGCTCGTCCGTTTCCGCGCTTTCATAGAGGACAATCCCGACAGTCCCCTGGTCGAAGATGCGCGCGAGCGCATCTCTTCCTGCCGCAGCCGCCTGGCAAAGAAGCAGTACCTGAACGCCGATCTCTACTTTCGCCAGAACCATCTGGAGGCCGCTTCAATCACCTTCAAGCAGGTGCTGCGCAACTATTCGGACACCCAGTGGTACTACAAGGCCCTGGCTCGCATGGGCGAAATTGCCCTGAGGCAGGAGGACCCTCAGCAGGCCCGAACCTACTGGGAGGAGGTCCTGGAAGACGGAAACGAGGACGAGAAGCTCAAGCAGAAGGTCGAAGTGCAGCTGAAAGAGCTGGAGTTGGCGCAAGGAGGTTGATGACATGCGGCGCCTGGGAGTCATGGGCGGCACCTTCGACCCCATCCACATCGGCCATCTGCTTCTCGCACAGTTCGTCCAGGAGAAGCTGCTGCTGGACGCAGTGCTCTTCATTCCCGCTGCAGACCCTCCCCACAAGGAAGATCGCAGCGACATGGCCCCCGCCGCCGACCGCCTGGCCATGGTCGAATTGGCCATCGAGGGCTTTCCATGCTTTCGAAGCTCCCGCATCGAGCTGGACCGGCCGGGAAAATCCTATACCTACGACACCCTCGAGCAGCTTCGCGCCGATTGTCCCCGGAGCGAACTGTTCCTGATTCTCGGATCCGATAATTCGGCCCAGATGGCCACCTGGTACAACCCGGCCGGCATACTGGAATTGTGCACCGTGGTGGCCGGGTCGCGCTCCAGCGCGACCGCGCAGGTCGATCCCGCCCTGGGCAGGAGGATGGTATCCATCGACACTCCGGTGATCGATCTGTCCTCTACCCAGATCCGCAGGCGCCGCGCGCTCGGACTCTCGGTCCGCGCCATGGTGCCCGACAAGGTCGAGGGTTACATCGAGGAGAAAGGTCTGTACCTGGAGAGATGAAACGGTATCTCACCCACCTGGAATGCGGCCGCAGCGGCGAGCGCTACGATGCCTACGAGCTGCAGAACCTCTCGCGGGAGGGCGCTCCCCTGCTGGCGCGTTACGACCTGGAGGCGGTCGCGGCGTCGATGAAGAGGACGGATCTGGCGCGCCGGCGGTCAGACATGTGGCGCTACCTGGAGGTGCTGCCGGTGCAGGACGCGGGCGAGGTGGTGTCCTTGGGCGAAGGTTATTCGCCGTTGCACCACGTGGAGCGCCTGGGCGCGGCGACGGGTTTCGACAGGCTCTATATAAAGGACGAGTCACTCAATCCCACCGGCTCCTTCAAGGCCCGCGGACAGGCCGCTGCAGTTACCGCCGCGCGCGAACGCGGAGCGAAGAAGCTGGCCATTCCCTCGGCGGGCAACGCCGGAGGGGCGCTGGCGGCGTATGCGGCGGCGGCGGGACTCGAAGCGCACGTGTTCATGCCCCGGGACGTGCCGCTCGCTTTCCGCATCGAATGCCGTTCGTGCGATGCGAAGGTGGAATTGGTCGACGGCCTCATCGGCGACTGCGGCCGGGTTATCGCCGAGCGCAAGGAAGCGGCCGGCTGGTTTGACGTGTCGACCTTGAAGGAACCCTACCGCCTCGAAGGCAAGAAGACCATGGGCTACGAGCTGGCCGAGCAGTTCGACTGGGAGCTGCCCGACGTGGTTGTCTATCCCACGGGAGGCGGCACCGGCCTGGTGGGAATGTGGAAGGCGTTCGACGAAATGGAGCAGATGGGCTGGATCGGCAGCCGCAGGCCCCGCCTGGTCTCGGTGCAGGCGGAGGGCTGCGCCCCTATTGTCCGCGCCTTCGACCGGGGCGCCGACCGCGCCGAGGCCTGGGAGAACGCGCATACCCTCGCCGCGGGATTGAGGGTGCCCTCTGCGGTGGGAGACTTTCTCATGCTGCGTGCCCTGCGTGAAACCGGCGGCTGTGCGGTGGCTGTCAGCGACGCGGAGTTGCTGGAGGAAACGCGCCGGATGGCGCGCTATACGGGAATTTTCGCGGCGCCCGAGGGCGGGGCCACCCTGGCCGCACTGCGCCGGCTCAAGGAGCGCGGCCTGGTGGAAGCGGACGAGCGCATCGTGCTGTTCAATACCGGCTCGGGATACAAGTATCTCGAAGTGCTGGATGGGAATGGGCCCGGCCTGCCTTGACCGGAATTGGGGTAATGGCTATCTTGTTTCCCCCTCCACAGAAAAATGTGCACCTATAGCTCAATTGGATAGAGCACCTGACTACGGATCAGGAGGTTGAGGGTTCGAGTCCTTCTGGGTGCACCACCTTTCATTCCCGATCCCTTCCACGCCTTCCTCCGCCCCCTTCGGCAGCGGTAATCGCCAACCTCCGCCCGATCGTCCCGGGAAGTCAGGGATACGAGTCATCGATCAACCAGCCGGGTCCGGTTCCCAGATTTCGATCGGAAGGCTCGGCCGCGCTTCAACGGGCCAGATTCCCCTGCCGCTCCCTCTGAAGGGAATACTGGCAAAATCCAGCGAGCACGCTCCCGGACCGTCGAACAGCAGGCCCCGATCCCATCCGGCGTCGAACGCCGCCATCCATCCCGTCATGCTCTTGGACATGACCGCCAGCGCGCTGTCGGGGTGCAGACCAACGCACTCGTAGAATGCCGGATCGGGTGTCAGCGCCGGATAGGAGCAGGCCACGAGCTGAATTTGCCCGGACTCGATAACCGCCGCTCTACCCATGGAAAAGCTCTGTCCGGTGTAGGCGCCTCCGCGGGTCGTGTAGTTGCCCTCTCCGGTCCACAGCACCCGTCCTTCCCATTCGACAGGAGGGTCCCCTGTGGCGAAGCGGGTCGCTCCCGCCTCGGCGGCGGCGGCGGTCTGCGGGTCGACGACCCAGAGCAGCACCTTGCCGGGGAGATCGTGCCTGCGAGGCAACAGGCGCCGCAGTGCCTCCGCGCTGCGGCCGGGGGAGCCTCCGGATGTGGCGTCACCGGGGTCGACCAGTATCCAGGGCTCGGATTCCCTGCGATCGAGCTTCTTCATGATGGCCGGCCACGAGGAGAGCCGGTTCTTCCATTGGTGCCGCTGGCCGTACCAGTGGCGCGCCAGCCCGCGCAGCTCATCGAGGGGGACGCCGTCCTCCGTGGCCGTAATCACCACGGACGAGCCCATTTCGTCCACGTCCATCCATGGCTGGACGGGCAGGATGCATACATCGAGGACCGAGTCGTGCTTTCGTTCCAGTTGGCGCGCCCGGCCGAGAAGATCGCGGAAATGTCCCTCGAAATGGGTGCTGTCCACCGGAGACATGATGGCCGCGACTTTCGCCGCGGCCCGGGTGAGAGGCCCGGGATGCAGGGCAAGACGGGCGGCGCGTTCCCCCGTGGCGGTGAAGTCCATGTGCGGGTAGGTGCGGTAGGCGGTGACCGCGTCGGCGTGCTGCAGCATGCGCCGGGTCAGGTTGGCGTGAAGGTCGAGGGAGAGAACGAGCTTTCCCCGGTAACCGAGTTCGGTGCGCAGCATTTCGAGGATGTGTCCCTCGGGATCGTCCTCGCCGACCGCGGCCGACGCCCCATGCAGGTGAAGGACGAGCAGGTCGAAGGGCGCAGTCGCCTCTACCCGGGCAAGAAGGGTGCCGGCTATTTCGCCAAAGCAGGCCCGGCTCATGCGGCCGGCGGGGGAGCCGCAGAGAGCGACGAAGCAGGGGGCCGTTTCCCAACCAGCGGCTTCGAGGACCTGGAGGCTGCCCGCCATCTGCGAGTCGGTCCCGGAGGCCCAGGCGCGGACCTCCTCTTCGCTGTCCAGCCAGGTCCCGCCCTTCCTGAAGAGGTCGCTCTCGGTCAAGTCGGAGACGAATGTGTTGCTTTCGAAGATGAATTGGGCCAGAGCGGCTTTCATGGCTGGGTCGGATCCTGGTGAAGGAGGGTCGGCAGGTCCCTGGAAAGCGGAGGGGCGGAGATGAAAAAAACAAGGGCTCGAGTCCTCGGGGCAGGGTGGACTCGAGCCGAAATGGCGGGACCGACGAGACTCGAACTCGCGACCTCCGGCGTGACAGGCCGGCGTTCTAACCAGCTGAACTACGATCCCGCGAGTACTTTTCGATTGGTTCGATGGGGCGGTATTCTATCAGAAAAACTAAATGCTTGCGCTGGTATTGTCAATAATCCCGGGGAAATAATTCGCCGGACAACCTGCCCTTGATGACTCCGCCACAATCGGCGCTGGAAGGCATGGAAGAGGGATGAGGCCCTGCTTCAGCCGTAGGTTCCGGCGTATTGGTCGTCCCACCTCCTGCCTTCTTTCTTCAGGCGTCTGAGAGCGCCGCGCATCAGCTGGCGCTTCAGGGGACTGATGCGGTCGATGAAGAGGGTGCCGTCGAGATGGTCGATCTCGTGCTGCAGGACCCGGGCGAAGAAGTCGGTGGCTTCGAAGCGGACGGATTGACCTCTGATATCGAGCGCCTCGACTTCAATCCAGGTATTTCGCTCGACATCGGCGTAGAGCTCGGGAAGGCTCAGGCAGCCCTCCTCGGCCGTGGCGGAGCCGGAGGATCTGAGGATTTGGGGATTTGCCAGGGCGGTGGGAGGATGGACCGGAACCTGGGAGGAAATGTCGACCACGATGACCCGCCGTGAAATCCCGATTTGAGGTGCGGCGAGCCCGATACCCCCCGCTTCATGCATGGAGTCGAAGAGGTCATCGATCAGAGAGAGAACCGCGGTGTCAACCGAGGCGACCGGAGCTGCCGTTTGGCGCAGCACCCTGGAGCCGTATTTGACGATTTCCTGGGGCACGGCCTTCCTCAGGGCAGTGGATGCAGGTCGACGGCCACGTAGCGGAACCCCAGGTCCTCCATGCGCTCCACGAGCTGCAGGCGCCGTTCCAGCATGGATTCGAAGGACCTCGACTGGAGGCGAAGGGTTATCATTCTGCCGAGAGGTGCGGATTCGAACGGTCCCAGCTCCAGCGCCGCCAGGCAGTCTTGGATCTGAGGTCCGATCTCCTCCCCGCTCGGAATTCCGGCTGTCCGCGCCTCGTTGAGGCTGCCGGAGCGAAAGCCGCGCAGGTCGACGCTGCTGCGGGCGTAGCCGATGCCGGCGAACTCCCGGGTGACGTTCTCCCGCAGGTCGGGTCCGCCGAAGAAACGGGGAATTTCTGCCGCCGGCACTTCGATGCGGGCTTCGAACTGTTCCCCGCGGCCATGGTGGCGCACCCGCAGCTGATCGAAGCCGCATGCGCGCAGATACCTTTCCGCCCGGTCCACCTGGTCGAGGCCTTCGGCGGTGACCGGTGTGCCGTAGGGAAAGCGCGAGGCGAGGCATGCCATGGCCGGGCGGTCCCACACCGGCAGGTCCCAGCGCCGCGCCAGTGCGCGGACATCCGCCTTGGTCAATCCCGCCTCCTGCAGGGGGGCCCGCACCCCGTGGTCCCGGGCTGCCTGGGCGCCGGGGCGGAAGTCGAACCCGTCGTCGGCGTTCTGTCCATAGAGTATGTAGGGCGCGTCCAGCTCCGCCGCCAGGCGCTGCATGTGGGTAAAGAGCTCCTGCTTGCAAAAATAGCAGCGGTTGACGGGATTCCGGGCGTAGTCCGGATTGTCCAGCTCGGCGGTGCTGACCACCATGTGGCGGATGCCGAACTGCTCCGTGATGGCGGATGCGGCTTCCAGTTCGCCGCTGGCATAGCTGGCGGAATCGGCGGTGACGGCAATTGCGTTGGCGCCCAGAACCTTGTGCGCGGCCAGGGCGAGCATGGCGCTGTCGACACCGCCCGAGTAGCCGATCAGGACCCGTCCCATGGAGCGCAGAATGCCGTTGAGGTCGTGGAGCTTCTCTTCGAGACCGGGGGTGGGAGCGACGGCGGCGGTGATGGCACTCATGTCCCTTCCCCTACTCCTCTCCCGGGTCCGCGGAGCACGGGGCGAGAACGGCGTCGGCCATTCCGTGCAGGATCTTTTTGTCGGAGGGACAGACTATGGCCTGAACCCCGGCCAGCCTCGGGGCGGAGCCCACGACATAATAGTAGGGACGCAGAAGGGAGCGGCCGTGCATGAGTCGAATCTCGTCGCTCTCGAAATCGTAGTACTGAATCTCCGTGCGGACGGATTTGTGGAATCGCTGCAAGACGTAAGGCCTCACCGGAAAGTGCTCGAGGGCGTGGTCGAGAGCGCGTGCCCAGGCCTCCTCGGACATGTCGTGCCCTATGGCGACGTCGCGGCTCTCCGAAGCCAGCTCCGAAAATCCTGAAGGCTTGAGCACCAGCTCCCTTTCTCTTTTGCTCAGGTGCCTGAGCTGCTTCCAATCGTTGACGGAGCTGCCCGCGACCTGCAGATCGGCGATGACCGTATGCGGCGGCGCCGGCCGGGGGTCGACGATCCAGGTCCTGGGGACGACGCCCTGCAGGGCGGCCGCGGCATCCTCACCCAGCTCGCGCTGCCAGAAGGACTGCAGCAGGGGGTGATGCAGGAAGGCCAATCCCATCTTCTCCTCGAGAAAAGCCTTCGGGGGGGGTGTGAGGCGGACCGCGTTTTTCTTGGCAAAGTAGATCGCAAGTTCGGCCTTGGGAATATTTGCCAGATCGAAGAGTTCGAAGAAGCGGTAGATGGCGTCGACCCTCAGCATGGCGCCCTCGGCTTCGACCAGCAGGCCGTCCTCGTCGAAGTGGAGTTCGGAGGGATGGCGGCAGTGGACAGGCCGGCCGCGCTCCCTGAGTTGGGCGGCCAACCACTGCATCTCTTCCCGGTAATTATCCGATTCGTCCGAAACTACGATGGCCACGGTGGGCAGCTTCACCTCCAGGCTGGCCTCTATGGCATCGTAGAATCCATCTACCAGCCCGTCTGAACCGCCGACGATGTCGCAGGCCAGCTCGGCGTAGCGCTGCGAAATCTGCCCCGTAAACCCCATTCCTCCAGGTATGGAGTCCAGTTCGCTTATGCGGAAGCCGGCGTCGGTGAGCAGGAGGTCGGGGCGGATGACCAGGGGAAGGTGGGTTTTGAAGCGGTTCATGCGCCCCAGCTCGACGACGCGCTCGGACTTGCCCTGATCGAGGTATTGATGCACCCACGGAGGCTGAAGGCCTTTGACGCTGTGGCTGTAGAGCAGGTTGGAGGCCTTGTAGAAAGCCAGCAGGAGAGGGCCGAGCTCCTCGAGGAATCTCAGCTGGGCGGCGGTGAGCCGGAATGGTTCGGGCGAGATGCGCCAGGGCAGGCGGCTGTCGGGGTGGAGGTTGCTGCGGTCCCCCTGGAAGAGGCCACCTTCAGGGGAACGGGAGTTGATGCAGAGGCAGAGTTCCTTGGGACTGGGCTTTGTAAGTGCAAGTGACATCTATTCAAAATTAGAATAATACCATATGCGGGTCAATGGAGAGCGGGGGGACAGGGCCGGGATTGGACCGGGACGGCCGGTGCCGGTATGATCCGGACCGGGGATTTTTCCTGCAACTTCCTGTCCAAGTGATAGTTATGGTTGAGTCCTTCAATGATCCAGGTGGCTGGATGAATTTTTTTTTAAAAATCTGCCATTTTCCCCTGAAAAATTTGTACATTATTGTAAAAGGGCAAGGTTGCAAGGAGCCCTTTTCGGCGAATTGAGGTGCCGCTGCAGAGAGTCGGCCGCGCATGCGGCGACTGTTGCAAGGAGTGGCGATGGACGCTACCACTGTTCACCCCGAATCAAATTATCCGCCAGGATTCCACCCTATGAGAGCCGATCAGGATATAGCCCAGTCCGAACGCATTACCATGGCCTACCGCCGTCTGGCAAACGCCATGATTCTCAGTACGTTGCGCGAGATTTCCAAGATGGAATCGGAAATCCTCTGCAAGGACAGCCCGCCTGAAATTGTATTCGTGGAAAGTCCCCGGATAGATCCCTGGTGTGAGCTTGCCGGCCTCGAACCCGAGGTGGTGCGGCAGGCGGTCCGGCGTTTGGTGGAGGAGAAATCCTTCTGACCCGACCACCTTCCAGGTAGAAGAGTATGGGCGCCCCGGGATGGTTTCCCGGGGCGCCTTTTTGCTTTCAGCGCCGGGCGCTTCGGGTCTGGTAGCGGACGTAGTCCAGAATGCCTTTGACCAGCTTCTCGGCGTCGCGGTGGCGCAGCTGTTCGTAGCGCAGGGCCCAGGCGTGATCGGTGTAGGCCAGGTTGCGGAGTTCCACCAGGACCTTCACGGCGGCCGGATTGTTGCGCAGGACCCCCAGGCCCTGGCCGCGGAGGCGGGATCCGGCTCCCAGGGCCGGCAGCAGAATGCGGGCGAAATTTCTTGAAGCCAGGTCCCGTTTGCGTCCGTTTCTGCTCTCGTAGTAGAGAACCAGGGGCGCTTCGGGAGCCCGGGGGTCGATATCGGCGTGGAAGGAGAGGAAGATGCGGCGGCTTTTGGTCGTATTGGCAAAGGCGTGCCGGGCAATGCGCACACGTACGGCCAGGTTGCTGCCGCGGGGCCAGTCCCGCCTGCGGTTGGTCTTGTTGGCCTGATAGCTGTTGTATACCTCGTTCTTCTCGTTGACGAAGGTCTGGCTCGGCGGGCTGCTGCGGATGAGATGGTTGGGGCTCAGCAGGGTCATGGTTGCCTGTGCCCCGTGCAGGCGCAGGAGGACATAGGTGCGCAAGGCGATATCGTAGACGTATTCGTCCTCCACCACGTACAGCTTGTTGCCCTGGCCGTCCAGGGTGCGCACGACGGCCCCCGGGTCCAGTCCTCCGTGGCCCGGGTCCAGGACCAGGTGCCAGCCCCGGAGAGTGTTGCTCAGGCTGCCGAGACCATCGACCTCGCGTTCGAATGCTTTCCACAGCTTGCGGGCCTGGTTGTAGGTGCGCAGCGGCGACGACGGGTGGCCTTCGTAGTAGCGGGAGTGTTTCTGTCGCCGAGCCTTTGGCCTGCTGTAGTAGTAGGGCCCGTTCTCAGCGCGGATCTTGCGGATTCCTCCCAGAGAGACCTGCAGCTTGTCCCAGTTTATCTCGGAGACCTTGAGCCATTCCCTTCCCCTGCCCAAAAGGGGCTTCACCTTGAGCCTGTCTCCCGGGTGGATCACCGAACTGCGCAGGTTGTTGATCCTTTTCAACTCGGCGACGCTCATCTGGTGGAGCCGGGCTATCTCACTGAGGTAGTCGCCTCTCTCGACCCGGTAAACATCGTGACGCCGGGCCTTTTTGAAGTTGAGCTTCAGCTCCTGACCAGGATAGATGCGGTTGGAGCTGAGGCCGTTCATGGCTTTCAGCTCGCTCACCCTCATTCCGTAGGCGCGGGCAATCTCCCACAGCGCATCGCCGCGTTCGACGATGTGGGTTGCGGTCGGCGTGGACTTCAGGCGCAGTTTCTGGCCGACCAGGATCCTGCTTCCCACGATGCCGTTCAGATCGCGCAGCTTGCCCACCTTGATTCCGTACCTCTGCGCGATTCTCGACAATGTCTCCCCGGAGCGGACTATATGAACCCCGACGTCGAGTTCGGTAGGGCGCAGTTTCAGCCTCTGCCCCGGGTGGATGCGGTCGCTTTTCAGGTTGTTGAGCTGGCGCAGGAGACCCAGACCTACGTCGAAGCGCCGGGAGATTCCGGTGAGGGTGTCGCCTGTCCTGACCGTATATTCCAGGGGTTCTTCTGCGCTGCGCGGTCTTCCCCCTGCGGACTCCCCCACCTTGAGCACCTGCCCGGTGGTGATGCGATGACTCTTGAGGTTGTTGAGCTGGCGCAGGCGGCCAACGCTCGTGCCGTAGGACTGGGCGATTTCCCCGAGAGTATCTCCTCTGCGAACCCGGTGGGTTGCAGCGGACCCGGTCGCGCGGAGGACCAGTCTCTGCCCCGGGTAGATTCTGTCCCTGCGAAGATTGTTGAGGCGGCGCAACAGGGAGACGGAGACTCCGAAGCGCTTGGCGATTTCGGAAACGGTGTCTCCTCTTCTCACCACGTAGGACTTGCTTCTGGACGCCGAGGTCCGCACCAGCAGGCGCTGCCCGACCAGGATTTTATCGCTGCGGAGTTTGTTCCAATGGCGTATCTGGGCAGTGGAGACTCCATAGCGCCGGGCGATGGTGCTCAGATTCTCGCCGCGCTTGACCTTGTGGACGAGCGCTTCCGCGTAGCCGCTCGCCGCCAGGCACAGCAGGGCAGCCGCAAGTGTACGGTAAAGCCAGGGCATTTGACGTGGAATGGGAAAGAAGGAGAAGTGGGGTATTGAAAGATAAGGGCAATCGGGTGATCGGGCAAAGGTGAAGTTGGAGAGAGGTGCTCCAGGGCAGGTCCGGCCTCCGTTTCTTGATGGTGGAGCGGCCGCAGGTTATTATCCCCCCCTATGTCGAATAGTGTCAGGGAATTGCCGTCGGTGGACCAGGTGTTGAACCTGCAGCCCATCCTCGATCTGGGGAAGCGCTACGACCGCGAATACATCGTGGACCTGGTCCGCCAGGTCATAGGTGAGCTGCGCCGGGAGGTCGAGGAATCCGGGCAGGGCCGAAGCCGCGTGGAACTGCTGGAACAGGTGAGGGAAAGGGTGCTGGCCGCCGTGGAGCATGGGGAGCAGGCCAGTCTGCGGCGGGTGATCAACGCCACCGGGGTTATTCTGCATACCGGGCTGGGGCGGGCGCCGCTGGCGCCGGAGGCCCGGAGGGCCATCGAAAATGCCGCCCAGGGCTATTGCAACCTGGAAATCGATCTCGACCGCGGCGGGCGAGGCTCGCGCCAGGCCCATGTCGAAGGCCTGGTATGCGCCGCCGCGAGGTCCGAGGCGGCCTCCGTGGTGAACAACAATGCGGCGGCCGTGCTGTTGATGCTCGATACGCTTGCCCGCGGCCGCGAGGTGGTGGTCTCACGCGGGGAGCTGGTCGAGATCGGAGGCTCCTTTCGCATTCCGGACATCATTGCAGCCAGCGGCGCGCGGATGCGGGAGGTGGGCACCACCAACCGCACCCATTTGCGCGATTACGCGGAGGCCATATGTGCGGGGACGGCCATGATTCTCCGGGTTCATCCCAGCAATTACAAGGTGCAGGGTTTTGCCGCGCGGGTCGAGTTGAAGGATTTGGCAGAGCTTTGCCGCGAGGCGGGCCTGCCCCTTGCCTGCGACCTGGGCGGAGGGGTGCTGTCCGATTTGCGCCAGTGGGGTCTCCCGCGCGAACCCGTTGTTCGCGATACCCTGGCCCAGGGGGCGGATCTGGCGAGCTTCAGCGGAGACAAGATCCTCGGCGGACCGCAGGCCGGAATCATCGTCGGCCGGGAGAAATACGTGGAGCCCATCGGCCGCAATCCGCTGATGAGGGCATTGCGCTGCGACAAGCTCATTCTCGCCGCCCTCGAGGCAAGTCTGCGCCTCCAGCGATTGGCGCCCGCTGCCTTGACTCGCTCCCACCCGGTGCTGGGAATGATGACGGCGTCCCTGGCCTCCCTCGAGGAGAGGGGCCGCAGGCTGGTCACCGCTTTGTCCGCCGCCGCGCGGGACCGGCTGCAGCCGGGAATCGCGCCGTCAACCGCCCAGGCTGGAAGCGGCGCACTTCCCCTGGAGGAGTTGCCCAGCGTGGCGGTCGTGCTGCGCCCGGATTTCTGCAGCGCCGAAGAGTTTGCCCGGCGCCTGCGCCGCGGCAGATTGCCAGTCATAGGGCGCATACAACGCGGAAACCTGCTGCTCGACATGCGCACCGTGGGGGACGGCGAGGTGGGCTTGCTGGCCGCTGCTCTGGCCGGGGCGGCGGGGGAAGGCGCCTGATGCGCCGCTCGCTGTTGCTGTTGACGTGGCTGCTGGCCTGCGGCGGCTCGGACAAAGGGACGGGAGGCGGGCCCGGGCCCGATCCGCCCCCGCCGGAAGTGCTCAGGGACGGACGCGTCATGATGGACAACCGGACCCTCTACCCGGTGGAGGTGACCTATTTGAACGAGGTCAGGGCTGATGCCCCCCGCATCGTGCGCACCCGGGTCGGATCGGGCTCGATCCAGGACGTATCCCGGGAGATCCTGCCCGGCGGTCTCGAGCTCGAGCTCGACCTGGTCCTCCTGCTGCCCCCAGAGAAGGGTTACAGAGTGCGGCGGAAGGCCGAAGTGACCATCGACGGCGAGGTGATCGTTCGCCTCAGTCTGGAGGTTGCCAACGATCCTTTCAGCGTCCTGATCCAGGTGACGAGTGCGGAAACTGAAGCCGCAAAACCTTGAGAGCTTCATATTGCTTGCGCCGCGGTCGGCCACTGATTATATTCTGTAAGAGTATATAAAACATATATTTTCTTTCTTTTCCCTCCCCTGTCTGCCTTCTTCCTTTTTCCGGACTTTCCCCAAGTCTGATGTTCAGGTGGGTTTTTGCCATGTCCTTCCCTGCCTACAGGGTGGCGCAGTTCTCCGACTTGCCGGCTTTGAACGGTCCAGGGGCCGCTGTGAAACAAAGAGTTCTGAGCGAGTTTCTGGGAAATCCCTTCCTGGACGACGACCTCCAGGGGCTTGCCCTGCGCCTGGGCTTGCCCAGAACCGAGCTGGAAGAAGTGCTCGGCGAGCTTTGTCTTGGACCGTTTCTCAAAGACGCCGGCAAGCGCGGATATATGCTGGACATCGAGAAGAGTTCCGGGGAAGCGACCACCGCCGGGGTGCAGGATCCGGGCTCGCCGAAGCAGGACCCGGGATCCCCCGGAGAGGGGGGGTCGATGCTGGAAGGCCTGTTGGAGAGTATGCCCGTGGGCGTGATCCTTCTGCGCGCCGACGGAACACCGGAACTGGCCAACCAGCGGGCTGCGGCGTGGCTGGGTAGATCTGCCGAGGATCTGGATGCCGACACCTTCGCCCGCATCACCGGTTACAGTCCCTCCCTGGTTCTCGAAGGAGACCGTCCGGTGTCCTTTTCCCTCAAAGAGCCCCTCGCCCTCGAGGTGGAGATGCATCTCTGCCGCCTGGCCCCGGAACCGGGCATCCTGATTGTCTTGCGGGATGCCTCGGTGGAGAAAGAGCTCGCCAAGGCGCAGGCCGAGGTGCAGGAAGAGCTGTTTTTCAAAATGCGCCAGGAGATAGTGGAACCGCTGCTTCAGGTGCGGCGATTCCTCGACAGTTCCGACCCGCAGGGCCTCGGCCAGGCGCGCGCGGCTCTCGAACAGGTGAACAAGTTTCTGGAGGACTTCCTCCTTCTCGCCAGGCCCGAACCAGAAAACTCCGAATAGGGAGGAGCGAGCAAGTTATGGTTCTCGATATTCGCGACCAGTTCCGCCAGAACCGCGGCAAATTCGAAATGGCCCACCAGGATAAAGGAGTCGGTCTGGAAGAGCTCCTGGTGCAGGCCGCCTGCGGGGCAACGTCCCGGGAGCGCATCCGGGCGGTGGAGCAGTTGCGTCAGGTCGTGCCCGCCCCGACGGGGATGGATGTGCTTTGGGGTATCCTCGAGATGGAAGGGGACCCCCGGCGGCTGGTGGCGGCGCGCATGCTGGGCTACCACCGCCGCTGGCTCTCCTCTCAGTCCAGCCTGAACAGGTTGCTGTCCCTTCTGCGCCGGGAGCGGGACCCCCGGGTTGGGGTCGGCCTGGCCTGGTGCCTGCGCCAGAGGAACGAAATTCAGGAGTTTCTGTTGCACGAAGACGACCACGTGGCTCGCGAGGCTGCGCTCGGTCTGCCCGTCAATCGCGATACCCTGGGGTCCCTGCTGCAAGCCTTGTTGGAGAGCCGCCGGGCACCGGTCGAGCGCATCCTCCTCGATAAACTCGGCGGCATCCATCCGCCCCTGGTGCGAGGGCTCATTGAAGACCTCCTCGAGAGAGAAGGCGCGGAATACGGCCGCTTGGCTGCTTTGTGCGCCCGCCTTCCCCAGGTGGCGCTATTCGAGGTCCTTCTGGACAAGCGGGGGGCGCCGGACTGGGATCCCCATCAGGACGCGAGGCAGGCGGCGAGGTCGCGGGCGTGGCGCCTGCTCGGCTGCATTGCCCTGGAAGTCCTGCAACGGTCTCCCAGCGTCGAGTTGCTGCAGTATCTGTTCAAGCGCAGCGGTGAGGACGAGGCCTTTGCGTGGCGCCATGTCCACTTCATGCGGGCTGCGCTGCAGTCCACCGACGCGCCCGCCGGCTCCGAGCTGCTGGAGGACCTGGAACGCCTGACCGAGCAGGCATCGGAGGTAAAGGTCGCGCGCATGGCGCAGTTACTGGTCGAACTCGACTCCAGGTTGGAGGGAGAGGCGAAAGCCAGGGCTGCGGCGCTGCTGGAGCGGTGGAAGAGCCGCTCGGCGACGCTGAACCTGAAGATTTACCACCTGCAGCAGGGACTGGCCTGAGGGCCCCGCCTGTTCCTCTCGATTCATTCCGTCAGATAACCCTTCCCTTCCGGCGCACTGGCAGGATTCCCCTATTTGTGCGCCCGCCACAGAAGAATCAGGCTCAGCACTGCGAAGATGATATTGGCCAGCCAGGCTCCCAGCAGCGGAGACAGGACCTGGTTCCAGCCCAGGGCCTGTCCCATCTTGACGCAGCTGTAGAAGACGAAGCAGATCAGTATGCCGATGCCGAAGCTGTTGGCCAGTCCGGTGCGGCGGGCGTTGGCGCCGAGAGGAGCGCCGAGGAGGACGATGACGAAGCAGGTGACGGGAAAGGAAATCTTGAGGTGGAGATCGACCAGGTGGCGGGTCGTGTCCTCGCCGTTGGCCCGCGCGCGCCGGATGTAGGATTGCAGCTCGCGGTAATTCATCTCCTCGGGCTTTTTCTGCTGCCGCGCGAAATCCTCGGGTCCCAGGGTCAGGTGCTTCAACTCCAGGGTGTCGAATGAGCTGACCTGCATCCCTGAATCGGCGAAGCGGTAGGTGTGGCCATTCAGGAGCAGCCAGCCCTCGGGGTGCCACTCCAGACGCCGTGCGCTGCGGCGCTCGAAGACGCGGGAATCGCGGTGCCGTTCCCACAGGATGTCCCTGCCCTGCCTGGTGCCCGCGTCGTACGACCCCGCAAAGATCAACTGGCCGTCCACGTCCTGCAACAGCACCTGCCGCCGCGAACCGTCGTTGCGGCTCTGGGAGCGGATTTCGTCGCGCACGGTGTTGCAGCGGTAGGTGGCGGCGGGGACGATGCGGTCGGTGAAGAGAAAGGCAAGAGCGCCGAAGACCAGGGCGCAGCCGAAGATGGGAAGGAGCAGCCTGTAGAGGCTGATGCCCGCGGACTTCATTGCCGTGATCTCGTTGCGCCGGGCCATGGCGGAAAGGGCGAAGAGGGTACCCAGGAGGGTGGCGACGGGAAGGGTCAGGATGATCCAGTACGGGGTGTGGTACAGGTAGTAATAGAGGACCTGGCCGGGCCGGGCATCGTGGTCGATGAAGGTGTCGATGTTCTCGGTCAGGTCCACCACCGCGGCGATGAGAAGCAGGCCCAGAATACTGAGTGAAAGTGAATGGATATAGCGCCGCAGCAGATATGCGTCCAGAAGTCTCACCGGTGCCATCACCTCCTCGGATGCCGGTTTCCCAGGTGGCGGCCGGTTGCGGCGGCTCGAATCAGATAGGCACCCAGAAGGCCGAAAAACAGGTTGGGCGTCCACATGGCCAGGGAGGGTGGAATGAAGCCGCGGTCGGCCAGCTCCTCGCCCCCGATGAGGAACATCCAGTACACCAGGAAGAAGACCAGACTGACCCCCACGGAAACAGCCGCACCGCGCTGTCGGATCAGAACGCCCAGGGGAGCGCCGACCATGACGAATACAATGCAGGCAAAGGGAATGGAGAACTTCTTGTGGATCTCCACCATGAATTCGGCGATTTGCCCCGTGCGATGGGCGTCCAGCCGCCACTGCTGGCGGAAGTTCTTTTCCAGCGCCTCGGCGCGCCCGGCGGCGGAAGGATCAGGGGTCCCCGGTTCGGCGCCGGCCTCCTGGCCCGCACTCAAGTCCGCGATGAAGGATTGCAGGGCGGAGTCCATGGACGCCTGGGCCTGCGCGCGTTCCCTGCGGTGCTTCTGCACGGCGTGAAACATGGCGCGGACGTTCATTTCCCGTTGGCCCCGGTAAGTCGAGCTGCGCTCACTGAAGGCCCTTTGATGGTCCTGAATGTGGACCACCTGACGCCCGAAGACCCCGCGGACGAAGCGCGTGTGATCGCCCCCTTCGACGCGGTGGAATTCGCCGTCGTAGAGGGTCAGCCGGATGTAGCTGCCGTCGCCGAAAATCTCAATCCGCCCGGCGTCCGCGTGCAGGGTGGTGGGCGGCCCGGGGCGATTCCTGTCGTAGAGAACTATGCCTTTCAGGGTATTGTTCCTTTCGTCCACCTGGCGGATCAGCAGGCTGTACCTGTTGCCCAATTTATGGAGGAATACCCCCTCTTTTTCCTTCAGTACGACGGCGGCCTTGAGACGTTTCAGGTTGGAGGCGATATTGCGCGCCCGGTAATTCCAGTCCGGCAGGACCAGGTCGTTGAAGAGGACCATCAGCACGGTCAGGACGGCCGCGGCCGCAAGGACGGGACGCAGCAGGAGCGGGAAACCGACCCCGCAGGCCCTGGCAGCCATGATTTCGTTGTCTGCGGCTAGGCGCGCAAAGGCCATCAGAACGGACACCAGCACGGCCATGGGGACGGCGAGGGCGATGATCCAGGCCAGGTTGTAGAGGAAGAGCCGGGCGGCCAGCCCCAGGGAAAGACCCTTGCTCAGCACCTGGTCCATGGTCTGCAGGACGAGGTCGATGACCAGAACGAAGACGATCAGCAGCAGTGCGAGGGCGAACGGGCCCAGGTGCTCTTTGATCAGATAGCGCGATAAGGTGGTCAAGCTGGAAGAAGTGTGAAGGGGAAGATACGGAACTGTTGCGCCGCGGTGGCCTGGACGTTCGCCGCCCGATGGAGTGGACCAGAAGCGAACTCCTCCTGAATATACACACTTGCGTGATTTTGAGAAGAATCTCCCCGCCGATGTGCGGTGGGAACGGATTTTGCAGGCATTTTTCTTGAATTAATCGGGGTCTTGTGCTATGTTTTTGAGAGTTTTACAAAAGACCAGGAAATCCCCCCGGCGATCTTCCCCTTAACTACCCGGTTCCAGGAGACAGCTTATCGCGCATAGCTAGCAGGTTTGTTTTTGCTTTTTGTCCGCACCTTCAACTCGAGGTACGGAATCATTTTCTCTATGCGCGGCGAGATGGTTGGTTTCAGATTTACCTTCCTCAGGGTTGGGTATCCTTGCAGGTTCGTCGGTCTTTTCTGGCTTCTGTGGTCTCTCGTCCCGATGCAGTCCTCGCCTCTCGCCGCGGCCCAACCCGGACTGCATCCTGATCCCATCATAGGTCCACTCGCTTCCTTTTTCGAGCAGGCTTCGGCCCCTTCGATGCTGCAGCCGGGGGACCCCCTGTTGCGCATGCGGATGTCCGCCAATCTCTTCGAAAACAGGGTCGAAGTGGATTCTCTGCTGGTGACATACAAAAGTTTTTCCGGCGGATTTCACCGGGGACCCGATGTGAGTATGCACAAAGAGCATCATCTGGACCTCACATACCTGCGCGAGAGCCGGCAGCTCTGGCGCCAGAAAATCCGCCGCGGCTTCCGGACTGCCGCCGCGGAAAAGCGTCAGAGGGGCGCGCGGCGGCTGGAGTGGAGCGTGCCTTTCACCACGCCCAAACCTCTGCGGCGCTTCATCGGGGACGAGGGTCCCACCTTGCGCATGAAAGGCCAGCTCAAGGTGGGTATCTCAGGCAAGAGCCAATGGACCTCCAATGAGGTGCAGACGACTTCCGGGCGGCCCTCCAAATTTCCGGCCCTCGGGGTGGATCAGGAACAGCGCTTCACGGTCGAAGGCAAGGTCGGCGAATTGATCAATGTGCGTATCGACCAGGATACCGAGAATCTGGACTCTGCCTTCGGGTCCAATTTCGGCGACCAGATAGCCAACCAGATCAAGCTCGACTACAAGGGCAAGGAAGACGCCATATTCAAGGAGATCCAGGCCGGAAATACCACCTTGTCCCTGCCCCAGTCCAGATTTGTCGACTTCAGCCAGCAGCACAAGGGACTTTTCGGGGTGCGCGCCAAAGGGGTGGTCGGACCACTCGACTTCACCGCAATTGCCAGCCACGAGAAGAGCAAGAGCAACCGTCAGACCTTCAAGGGAGGCGCCGCCCAGGACACCCTTTCACTCAAGGACCACCAGTACCTGCGCAACACCTATTTTTTCCTCGACCAGTTCTACCGCGACAATCTGCCCGACTACCGCCGTCTGGCGCAGGGGCAGCAGATTCGCAACGAGGACGTCATCGATGCCAACAGCCTGCAGGTCTACGTCAACGATTTCGACGCCAAGAACGATGCCGAGCTTCTCGCCAAGGAGGGCGTGGCCTGGGCGGACTTCAACGATCTCAGAGAAGAGAGCGGATGGGTCGAACGCGGTACCTGGCATCGCCTTGATCCGGACAACGACTATTCCGTGGTCCTCGCCGCCGGCTTTATTGTCCTTCACCGCGCGGTGCCGGGTCGCCACGCCCTGGCGGTGATCTACCGCACCCAGGACGGGCGTCAGTTCGGCAACGCGCAGACGGATCCTCTGGAGCTCAAGCTCATCAAGGCTCGCGCCGCGCGGCCGGATTTTCCCACCTGGGACCTGGAGTGGAAGAATGTCTACCGCATCGCCACGAGCTATTCCCCGGGGAGAAAGTTCGATACGGCTACAATCGAGGTGCAGATATTCAAGGAGATTCCCGGGAAGGAGCCTGAGCCTTCCCAAGGAAGAAGTTCTTCCTATTTGCAGATCCTGGGCCTGGACGAACACGGCCAGGATCCGGGCAGTCGGCCGGACCGTCTCATCGACAAAGGCTACATTGGCTTGGACGAGTTGCGCGGACACCTGATTTTTCCGGCGCGAACCCCCTTCAATCCTACCGAGGCCGAAGACCCGGGGAGCAAGCTCCTGAAGGACAAGATTCCCCGGATCTATACCAGCCATCAGCGGCGCGACTGGGACGAGGCCAGCCGTTACACCATCGAGGTCCGCTCGAGTTCGACCCAGCAGCGCATTAATCTGGGGCTGGGGGTCAGACCCGAAACTGTGGTAGTGCGGCTCAACGGCCAGCGCAAGCAGCTCGACGTGGACTACAATATCAGTAGCGGAGGCGACATCACTTTTGTAGGCAGCACCGCTCAGGAGGTGGCCGACCCCGGCGCCGAGCTGGAGATTTCCTACGAAAGCAAGGACCTGCTGAGTTTCGGCTCCCAGCAAAAGACCCTTCTGGGCCTGCGTACCCAGTACGAATTTCTGGGCGGAGACGGATACTGGGGCGGCACCATGATCTACAACAACGAGCGCAGCAGCGAGCGCCGGGTGCGGGTCGGGCAGGAGCCGGCCCGCACCGTGGTCTGGAGCATGGACGTTAGGGCCAAATTCGGTGCGCCTTTTCTCACCCGCGTGGTGGATGCCCTACCTTTGCTCAAAACCGCGACTCCATCAAGTTTCGAAGTGCGCGCCGAGGTGGCCCAGGGCCGGCCCAATCTCAATACCAGGGGCAAGGGTTTCATCGACGACTT
The DNA here is from genome assembly GCA_965208105.1 of Candidatus Latescibacterota bacterium. Taxonomy (GTDB): domain Bacteria; phylum Latescibacterota; class UBA2968; order UBA8231; family UBA8231. The sequence continues at coordinate 1,890,240 of OZ242318.1, read as the reverse complement.
CGAAGGCAGTGAGAACCCCAGCACTCTGCGCATCGGGCGCACCCAGTGGACCCCCGCAAGTTTGCCGGCGAATTCCGCCTATGGCGAGGAAAACCGCGGCGAGCTGATCTGGTACAATCCCTTTGAGGGGGTGCTGAGGACGGAAATCTGGCCCGGCCAGGAGGAACAGCTCGAAAGTCAGGACAAGCAGACCGACATCCTTGTTCTCGAACTGACTCCGCGGCCGGAAGCGCCCACCTCCTGGGGAGCAGTGATGTCATCTCTCGGGGGGGCCAACGGAGAGGCCAAGGACTACTCCCGCTCCAAGTTTCTCGACCTCTGGGTGCGCGGATCCCAGGGCAGTTTGCACATCGATCTGGGCACGATCAGCGAGGATTTCATCGCCAATGGAGTCATCGACACCGAGGACGAGTCCAAGCCCGGGCTCCCCGCTGGAGATGGAATACTGGCCCCCAAAGAGGACATCGGCATCGACGGGCGCAACGATCAGACGGAGTTGAATTACTACCTGAATCTGGCCGGAGCCGATACCACCGGGTCCACGCCGGACAAAAAAGAGAGTTTCCGGCAGATCTATCCCGAACGTGACCCGGAGGACCCCGAGGGAGACAACTGGAGCTACAATCCCGATAGCAACAAGAACGACTACAGCCGCATCAACGGCACGGAAGGCAACAGGGTCGACCGTGAGACCGGAGTCGACGGCCGACCTGACAGCGAAGATCTGAACGGCGACACCGTTCTCAACCTTCGTAACGATTATTTCCACTACACCATCGACCTGGCCAACGACCCCCACGTTCCGGGCACGGAGAGCAACGGCTGGCGCCTTTTCCGGCTGCCACTCTACGCTGACACCGAGCGCGCTGGCAACCCGGACTCGAGCCTGGTGGAATACGCCCGCCTCATGGTCAGCGGCAGTCCAGCAAGGCCGGAGCAGACCGTCATGGTCGAGATTGCGCTGATGGAAGTGGTCGGCAACGAGTGGCAGGAGGACGACATCGCCATCCTGCAGGAAGGCTTCGAGGTGGGGGCGGATGAAGCCTTCAACGTAACCGTGATCGGCACCGCCGAAAATACCGAGTACAAACCGCCTCCAGGGGTGAAAATCAGGCGCAAAGCGCAGGGATTCGCGAGGGAGACCGAGCAGTCACTGGTCCTGGCCTATGAGAACCTCGAGCCTGGGCACCAGGCCTCGGCCACCAAGATTTTGACGCGCAACGCCAACTACACCAAGTACACCCGGTTGCGCATGTTTGTCCACGGAGACGACGTGAACACGGAATACGTCCAGGGCGACTCCAGCGATCTGGAGCTGTTCGTCCGCTTCGGCGCGGACAGCACCAATTACTACGAGTTCGCCGGCGAGGTATTCCCTGGCTGGGAAGGTGAGCATCCGGGTCAGGAGAACGAGGTGGACATCGACCTGTTGGAGATTGCCCAGCTCAAGGCCAGGCTGCAGGACCTTCTCTCAGATTCTTCCGGCCAGCACCCCTCTGTGCTGGACACGGTGATCGCCCGTCCGAACCGGCGCAACGGAGTACCGGCCACCTATCGGGTGCGGGGCAATCCCTCCATGCAGCAGATCAGGCAGTTGACCATCGGTTTGCGCAACAAGGGACCCATGCAGGCATACAGCGGCCAGGTCCTGGTGGACGAATTGCGCCTCGAGGACGTGCGCAACGATGCCGGTCTGGCCGCCTTTGCCAAGGTCAACACCAAAATGGCCGATTTCGTCAACCTCGATGGTGAGGTGCAGTGGATGGGAGGGAATTTCCGCACCCTCAACTCCACCGAGCGCACCGCCACGGATCTGACGACCGCCCTGTCGACTACCGCCCACCTCAACCGTTTTCTGCCGGGACGCTGGGGTTTCGCCATACCGCTCAAGGCGACTTTCAATGAGAAGGAGAGTTTGCCGCGATTCGGTCCCAACGCCGACGTGGAGCTGACCAGTGAAGAAAAACGTCGCCAGCGCGGCCGGAGCGCCCGGCAGTTTTACGAGCTGTCCCTAAGCAAGCGCAGCGGCAGAAACTGGCTGCTGCGCTGGACCATCGACCAGGTCAACCTGCGCCTGTCGCACTTGAGCGAGCACAGGAAGGATCAGATCCGGCCCCTGGACCGCACCGACGCGCAGACCATGAATTTCAACTACAAGATGCCGCTGCCCAGCCCCATGCTGTCCATCTTCGCCTGGCTGCCCGATTTCATGCCTCAGTCGGTCGCCAAGTTGCGCTGGCGCTACTTGCCTTCCAACCTCACCTATTCGGTCGCGGCCAGCCGCAGGGAAAAATCCAGCCGCCAGCGCACCGAAACCGATACCACCTTTCAGGAAACCTTCGGGCTCAAGGAGACTTACGTGGCAAAGGTCAATCCCTTCACCGGGACGACCGGAGACTACAATCTCCAGATCGACCGCGACCTGCGCAAGAAGTACTCCGTGGACAGACTGAGTTTCGGCCGCGAGATAAGGAGGCGGCAGAAAGCGGACGTGAAGTTTACTCCCCGCCTGGTCAGGTGGCTGGATCAGAGCTACACCTTCGGAGCCAATTACGAGGAAAACAGCGACCCTTCCCAGCGCCGCGCACAGGTCGTGGTCGACAGCACCACCGGGCTGCCGTTCAAGACCCGGGACGTAACCACGAGAAACAATCTTTCTGCCCGGTTCAACCTGAAGCTGCCGGCCATTCTGAAGAGTATCGCGGGCTCGTCGGGCTCGTCAAAAGGCGGGAGAAGGGTGGCAGGAAGCAGGGACGGCGGGAACGGCGAGAATGGTGACACGGCCACCGCTGGCGAGGCTCGGATTCAGCGCGGCCCGTTCTTCCTGTGGCGCCTGTTTCACTTCGCCGGCGGATTCATAGAGCCGGTCAGCGCGACCTGGCGGCGCAACGGCTCGGCGCGCAGCTTCAACCTCAACGGCCGGCCTTCCGTCCTTTACCAGATCGGCCTGGAGGACAGCCTCGAGGTGGAGAGGGCAACCGTGGGGCTCACCCAGCAGGATCAGTTCAACCACACCAGCAATCTGGACATAGGATCGGGGGTGAAGCTGCCGATGGGGGTCAGCGTCAAGACCAATCTCGACCAGAAGTTGACCCGGCGCAGCGGCAGCACCCAGAAGCGCCTGCGGCTTCTGAAGGAGCGCCGTTTTCCCAAGACCAGTCTGACCTGGGGACGAGCAAACCGCCTGCCCTTCATCAAGAGGTACATCCACAGCGCCCATGTAAATGTCTCCTACCAGGAAACCAGGTCCCAAGAGGGCGAAGGCAGCCTCGTGCCCGGCAATCTTATCACGGAGGGTAACTCCAGGGAGATCCGTGTCTCCTGGAACGGGAAGTGGGGAATTGGTCCCAGCACGAAGATTGAAACCGTTGTTTCCCGGGGAACAGAACTGGATTTTGAACTGGTCGGCGATGCAGCTGGAGAGGGGGAAGCTGCGGAAGCGGAGGAAGAACGGCCCCTGCGCGGCAGCGGCAGCAACCAGAAGCGGTCCACGACCTTTCGAGTCAACTACAACCTGAGGCCCCGCAGCATACCCCTCTTCGGCAAGTTGAAGAGCGACGTCGATCTCAAATTCGAATTCACCCGGGAGACCGAGACCCGTTCAAAGGGGACCGGCTACGCCGAACGCGTGCCCATAAGCGGCATGCGCAAGTGGCGGGGGTCGCTGACCGCTTCCTATAAGTTCAGCGAAAGTTTCCGCGGCGACGGCCTCATCCGGATCCAGGACGAACTGAACCAATTGACCGAAAAAACCCGCAAGAGCCGCGAGGTCAAGTTCTCCGGGACCATGTTCTTCCGCTGAGTCCACTGCGGTTGCCGCAGGCCGCGAATCGGGGTAAATTCCATGTTCAATCGACGCGAACAACTGGCTCTGCTGTTTCTCGCCGGAGCCCTTTTGGCGGGCAGTGGCCTCGCCCTGGTGGACTATTACCGGCCCTCCAGCCTGGAGGAGTTCCAGGTCATAGCCCGTGCAGTCGAGCCGCCGCCCCCTCTGGAGTCGGTGGCGGAGTTCCAGGAGGCGGGACCCCTGCCGCTGAACGAGGCCACCGCCCTGCAGTTGCAGCTCCTGCCTTCCATCGGCCCCAAGATGGCGGAGCGCATACTCCAGTACCGGGGCGCCCACGGACCCTTCAAATCCCTGGAGGAGCTGCAGAAGGTGCGGGGTATCGGAGTCCGTACCATCGAAAAATTGCGTCCCCTGGTGGTGGTGGGAAAGAAACCATAGTGCCCCGTCGCAGAATTATGTCGCCATTATTCCACCGATCCATCCCGGCTCACGGCGTTGCCTTCACTCGCCGTACACCACTGGTACGACTCGCTCAGGCGCCTTGTGAGCCTGGCCGCCTCGGCGGCCCAATTGCGTCAACCTATCTCTGCAACGAAACCCTAGCGAAAGTTGGATGTTGCCGTGTTCGGCATGGGTAAAAAGAGAGCCACAGGTGTTCATATCGGAGACGGCCTCCTCCACATTGTCGAGCTGGGCAGATCCGGAAGGGCGGTCGAGTTGCGAGCCGTCTTTCGCGCCGAACTGGCCAGCCCCGACCTGGGAAAGGAATTGCGGGGAGTGCTGCGGCAGGCGTCGAGGGACCTTGGCCTGAGATTTGCAAATACCTGTATCGCCCTGGGCAGGGGTGAGTTCCATCTCAAGCGTTGGCCCCTGGTGGAAGGGGCCGGTGTCAAGATCAATCGGGAAAACCTCCTCTGGGAGGCGGGCCAGTTCCTGTCGGGGGACCCCGCTGACTACGGCATCGATTCCGTACTGGGACGAGAGTGGGGCTACGTGGTAGCGGTCCATCGCAGGGTCCTGGACCGCTACCTGGAGTTCAGCCGTCAGGCCGGCTTCGATTCGCCTGAATTGGATATTGTACCTTTTGCTCTCCACAATGCCCTGGAGGCTTCCAGGCCAGGGCCCGTGGAGAAACTGGAGGTTATCGTCGGTCTGTCCCGCATCGAGATCCAAATCCTTCTCGTGCGCGACGGTGAATTGGCCGAGGTATTGATCCGGTCCTTCCCCGAAGAGAAACACGAGGCCCCAATCGAGGCGGTGGTGAAATGCATCGACGCCCTGCTGGGAGAGGAAAATGGCGGTGAAGATCCCCAGCGCTTCTGGGTTGCGGATCTTACCGGGGGCTCAGATTGGCGGGAAGCTGAACTGGCGGATCGCTACTCCGCCAGTAGCGCGTTGCTCGACCCGTTTCGAAACCTCTCTTCCGACCGTTGCCAGGGAGCGCAGCAGTCCCTGCTGGCTAACGGCTCCGAGTTCGCGGTGGCGGCCGGACTCGCCTACAGGGGACTGGCCGGGAGATGATCCGCATCCGACTGCTCTCCGGGCGCAAAGGCTACCGCCGCCGCATCCTGGTGGCAGCTATCGGTCTGCTTGCGGCCGCTCTCCTGCTCACGGGCATTTACTGGGTCGATCAGCGCTTTCCCCTCCACGAGGCCTTGAACGATCTTTTTGCCGGTGCCCCCGGCGAGGATCTTCAGGCAGGCGGGGGTCAGGGTGGTCTTCCTGCATTGGTACCAGGGGAAGGGAAGGAGGCCGAGGAACCCGGCGAGGGAAATGCCCGAGGGGTGAAGGAGGTTCCCCCGGTGCTGATGGCGGCGGAGGCGGAGAAGTCGCAAGAGTTGGCTGGGACGGCCGATCCTCTGGAGAAAAGGGCGTCCGTCGATGCTGTCGAGGCCCCGGCGGAGCAAACCGTACCTACGGAGGATGAGACGGCAGGGGACTCCGAGAAGCCGCAGGAATCGAAGGAGGCTCCAGTCCCTCCCCAGCCGCCGGGGGCCGGCCAGGCGGAGAAGGCGTCTGAACCAGCCCACATGGCAGTGGAAGGGGAGGGGGTCCGCAGGGATTTTGGGCGCACCCCGCGGTTGAGCGAGGTGTGCATGGAGGCTTTCAGGCTCTTTGGGCGCGTGCCGTCCGGCATGCGTTTTACCGCCCTCATCAGCAATGCCTCGGGGGAGTACATTATCGAAGGGTCCAGCTCTTCTCAGGAGCTGGCCGAGTTGTTCCTGGACACCTTGAATCAACTGCCCTCCAGGGCAGAGCTGTCCTGGCTCTGCAACAAGGGTCGGGAAGAGCAAAGCAATAGATACAAATTTGCCATGAAGGGCCATATCGCCGCAGAGGACGCGGGGAGGCTGGAGCCACTCTCCTCCACCGAGGCCAAGTCGATGTTCCGCAAGGTTGCCATCTGGGCAAGGGCAAGCGGTCTGGGGGCGGTGGCCGTGGAGGAGCCCATTATGGCAGACTCGCCGGCGTCCCAGGGCCAGCATCGGCAGAAGATGTGGGCAAGCGGATCCTACCGGCAGATCGGCGCTTTCCTGCAGACTTTCGAGCAGGCCGGCGCGCGCCTGGCCCTGGGCGAGATGGTGGTGGTGCCGGTGGGCAGGAGTTCGCGCCGTGCCCGTCTCTACACCGCAGTTGACGTTTTAGTCCGCTAAGGAGGGCTACAGTGGAAGCCGCCTTCTATCCCGGAAGCTTCGACCCGATTACCTACGGGCACCTGAATATCATCGAGCGCGCACTCGATGTCTTCGATCGCGTCACCGTGCTCATGGCCGTCAATCCCCACAAGCAGTCCCTGTTTACCCCCGAGGAAAACATGGAGATGATTCTCGAGGCCACCCGCGACTGGCCCCAGGTGGAGGTGGATCGGACCGAGGGGCTGATCGTGGACTATGCCCGGTCCAGCGGAATACGCATTGCCGTGCGCGGGCTGAGGGCGGTGACCGATTTCGAGAACGAGTTCGCCATGGCCCTGACCAATCGCAGTCTTTGGCCGGAGTTCGACACGGTTTTTCTCATGACCCGGTCGGATTTTATGTACCTGAGTTCGTCGGTGGTGCGCCAGATCGCCGAGATGGGAGGAGAGGTAGACCAGTTCGTGCCACCCTGCGTGGCGCGCAGGCTCAAGGAAAGATTCGCGCCGGGGAAATAGGGTTGGGGCTCCATGTTCATTGACGAGGTGACCATTAGATTGGAGTCGGGTGCCGGTGGCAACGGCTGCAGGAGCTTTCGCCGGGAGAAGTACGTGCCCCGCGGCGGTCCCGACGGGGGCGACGGCGGTGACGGGGGCGACGTGGTGCTGCGGGCGGACGGGGGCCTTGCCACCCTGCTGGACTACCGCTACAGATCCTCGGTCAAGGCCGGCCGCGGCGAGCACGGCAAGGGCAAGAACATGACCGGGGGGCGCGGTGCGGATGCCCTCATTCGAGTGCCGCCGGGCACCCTGGTGCGCTCCGCATGGGGGGAGGTGATCGTCGACCTCGTGGATGACGGGCAGGAGCTCCTCTTCCTCAAGGGCGGCAGGGGGGGCCGCGGCAACGCCCGATTCGCCAGGCCTTTTCGGCAGGTACCGGACTTTGCCGAGCCCGGGCGGTCCGGAGAGCATGCCGTGGTGTATCTGGAGTTGAAGCTTTTTGCCGACGTCGGCCTGGTGGGGTTTCCCAACGCGGGTAAGTCCACTTTGCTGGCGCGCCTCTCGTCCGCCCGTCCCAAGATCGCGAGCTATCCCTTCACGACCCTCGAACCCAACCTGGGCATCGTAAAATGGAGCGAGGAGGGTAGTTTCGTGATGGCCGATTTGCCCGGCCTGATCGAAGGTGCCCACGAGGGGAAGGGATTGGGGACGCGCTTCCTGCGCCACATCGAGCGCACCCGCAGCCTTCTCTTCACCCTGGATTGCAGCAGTGATTCCCCGGAACAGGACCTGAAGACCTTGCGCGGCGAGTTGGGCCGCTTCAGTTCCCACCTCCTCGACAAGCCCTACGCGGTCGCCATTACCAAGTGCGATTTGCTGGAGCGGAATGTCCCCCTCTCTTTCGCCTTCGAAGATCTGCAGTCGCCCCCCTTCCGGATTTCCTCGGTGAGCGGTCTGGGGCTGGGGGAGATGGTCACCAAGCTGGGAGGAGCCCTGAAGCAGATGCGGAACCTCGAGTCGAGCAATGGCGGGAACTGAAACATCTGTGTCCGAGGATCACCTCGCCTGGCTTGCCTTGACCGGCCTGCCGCACGTTGGAGGAGGCCGCTGCCGCCGCCTTCTCGAGTGCTTCGGCACGGTGCGGGCAGCGCTGGAGGCGCCGGCTGCATCATGGGAGGAAGCAATCGGAGTGGCCGGCCGCCGCGCGCGCAGCGTGCCCGTTCCGTGGCAATGGGCAGCTTCCCAGTGGGAGGCCCTGCAGCGCTGCAATGGGCAGCTTCTAACGATGGAAGATCCCCGCTATCCGCGGCTGCTGGCGGAAACGGCGGCGCATCCGCCTGTGCTCTTCGTCCTCGGAGACTTTGCCGACGTCCTGCCCTGCGTAGCAGTGGTGGGAACGCGGGGCGCATCGCACAGCGGCCGCCGGATGGCCCACCAGTTGGCGCGGGACCTGGTCGCCGCCGGATTTTGCGTCGTCAGCGGGATGGCTTTTGGCATCGATGCCAGCGCTCACGCGGGCGCCCTCGAAGGAGGCGGACAGACCCTGGCGGTACTGGGATGCGGAGCCGATGTAATCTATCCCCCGAGGCACGCGGACCTCTACAGGGCCATCCGGCGCCGGGGCGCGGTCATCTCGGAGTTCCCCATGGGAAGCTCTGCTGCCGCGGGTTGGTTCCCCCGGCGCAACCGGGTTATCAGCGGACTCAGCCTGGGGACCATCGTGGTCGAAGCGCCGGCCCGCAGCGGAGCCCTGATCACCGCCTCCTATGCCCTGGAGCAGAACCGCGAGGTCTTCGCCGTTCCGGGCGACGTGCTGCGGGGAAACAGCAGAGGGTGTCACCGACTGCTCAAGGAAGGGGCGAAGCTGGTGGAGGACGTGAATGACGTGATGGAGGAATTGGGGCAGTGGAGGATGGGCGCACCAGGTGTTCCCGCCGCCGCCCCGGCGCTGACCGGTGCGGAAGGCGAGGTCTTCGATCAGCTCGGCGCCGACCCCTGTCACGTGGACGATATTGCCCAGGGCGTGGAAATGGCGCCCGCCCGGCTGCTCGACGTGCTCCTCAGGCTGGAGCTGGATGGCCGGGTGGAGCAGTTGCCCGGCAAGCATTTCGTGCGCCGCGCGCCGTGAGACCCCCGAATTGAGGAAAGGATAAGGCGGGACCCCTCAGGAGGAATCGTCGGCAGGGGATATCTGCACCAGTTCTTCCCGGTCCTGCCCAGCGCCGCCCGGGCCGTCGTCCGCGGACGGCCGGTTCCGACCATTCAGGAAGGGTCGCAGCATGTGGCGCGCCACCAACGCCGCGCTTGCCAGGACAATGGCGATGGCTGCCGTGGTCTGCCAGTCCATGGCAACCTTTCAACCACCCAATCCGAGGAACATTGCGCCCTGGTAGGTGACAAAGGCCCCCGCGTAGGCAAGCAGGGTCATGTAGCTGAAGGTGAAGGCTGCCCATCCCCATGAGCGGGTTTCTCGCTGGATGATCACCAGGGTGGAGAGACACTGGGCACAAAGTGCGAAGAATACCATGATCGAGAGGGCAACGGGGATGGAAAAGATGGGGCTTCCGTCCTCCCAGGTCGCATTGCGCATTGCCTGGCGCAGGTCCTCCGAGGTTTCGTCCTCCTCGCCCCCGAGGCTGTAGATGGTGCCGAGGACGGAGATGATGACCTCGCGCGCCGGAAAGGAGGCGAGGGTCGCCATTCCGATGCGCCAGTCCCAGCCGAGGGGGTGCACCACCGGCTCGATGTAGTGGCCGGCCTGTCCCAGGTAGCTCCTCTCGAGTAGGATGGCCGCTTCCTCCCTGTCGATCGCAAGCAGCGCATCCTCTCTTGCCTCGCCGTGGTGGGCGGCGATGGCCTCGGAGCGCATGCCCTCGTAATGCTCGAGGATGGCACCCGGCCGCGGGAAGTAGGCCAGGGCCCACATGACGATGGTGGTGGCCAGGATGATGCTGCCGGCGCGGACCACGAAGGCCCTGGCGCTCTGGTATACCTTGAGGCCCACGGTGAGCGGATTGGGCCACTTGTAGGAAGGCAGCTCCAGCAGGAAGGGAGGAGGCTCCCCCTTGAGCAGTGTTTTCTTCAGAAGCCAGGCTACCGGAACGGCCACGAGGGCGCCGACTCCGTACATGGCCAGAAGGGTGAACCCCTGAAGGCTGATCCAGGTGCCAAGCAGCGGGCGGTCCGGGACGAATGCCGCTATGAGGATGATATAGACCGGCAGGCGGGCGGAGCAGCTCATCAGCGGCGCAACCAGGATGGTGGCGAAGCGGTCGCGGCGGTCCTCGATGGTGCGAGTGGCCATGATCCCGGGCACGGCGCAGGCAAAGCTGGAGACCAGGGGGATGAAGGATTTGCCCGACAGGCCGCAGCGGGTGAGCAGCCGGTCCATCAGGAAGGCGGCGCGCGCCATGTAGCCGCAGTCGGCCAGCAGGGAGAGAAAAAGGAAGAGGATGGCGATCTGGGGAAGGAAGATGAGCACCCCTCCGACCCCGGCGATCACCCCGTCCACCACCAGGCTGTGGAAGGCCCCTGCGGGAATGGCGGCGCCGACCCAGCCGCCCAAGGTGGCGAAGCAGGCATCGATGAGGTCCATCAGGGGCCCGGACCAGGTGTATATGGCCTCGAACACGAGCATATTCACGGCAACGAAGATCAGGGTGCCCAAGAGCTTGTGGGTCAGCACCCGGTCGATCCTGTCCGAGCGGCGGGGACGGAGCTGGGCAGGCTGCTGCACGCATCCTTCCAACAGTCGAGAAATCCATGAGTAGCGGAATTCGCTTTCCAGGGCGGAGAGCGGATCGGTGCTGCCGATGCGGCTGCGCATCTGGTGCAGCTCCACGGAGAAGGCGGGGCCAAGGACATCCAACATGCGCTGTTCGGCGTATCCGCCTCGATCCACGAGGACGCGAAAGGCCTCTGGAGGAGAGAGGACGCGCTCACCGTCCCCTTCGGCGGGAATGGCGTGGCCCGTCAATTTTTCCACCTGGCGGGTCATCTCCAGCGGAAAGTCCGGGCGGGTGCGGGCGAGGGCCGGTTCGGCTCCGCTCAGCACCCCGGCAATTGTGCGGCGCAGCTCTTCCACGCCGTGGCCGCGGGTGGCGCAGGCCGCAACCACGGGAACGCCAAGGCGCCGGGCAAGTCGGTCCGCATCGATGTGGATCCGGCGCGCCTTTGCCAGGTCGGTCATGTTGAGGGCGATAATCAGAGGCAGGCCCGTCTCAACAAGCTGGGAGACCAGGTAGAGGTTGCGGTTGAGGTTGCAGGAATCGACGATTGCGAGGATGGCGTCTACCGGTGCGGCGCCTTTCTGGTTGCCCATCAATACGTCGACGGCGATCATCTCGTCGGGGGAGTGGGCGGAGAGGCTGTAGGCCCCGGGCAGGTCGAGAACCTGCACCTCGGGACCTCCTTCCAGGTTGAGCTTGCCGACTTTGTACTCGACGGTGACGCCGGGGTAGTTGCCTACCTGCTGGGACAGTCCGGTCAGGGCATTGAAGAGTGTGGTCTTACCGGTGTTGGGATTGCCGATGAGGGCCAGGGTTTTGATGGAAATTGCTCGCTGCACTCCAACGTCCATGGCACCGCACTCCAGGAAGTACTGCCACGACGGAAAATTTCAGCTGACTGCCACGGCTATCGCGCTGGAAGGAAGTGTGGGGACTGGTAGAGGTGAACCGGCGGAACATACCTGAATGGCGAAGGCGTCGCGGCGGCGCATGCAGAATCGGTCTTCTCCGACCTGGATGACGAGGTTGGAACCGGTGCGCAGCACGCGGACGCGGACGCCCGGTACCACGCCGATTTCGCGCAGGCGGCAAGCGAAGCGGGAGGCCCCGGTTACCGCGGTCACCACGGCTTCTGCGCCGCAGCGCCAGTTGGACAGGGGCCCGGGGATGGCATCGGAGATATTGCTGGGACGCAGTGCATCGGGGCGCTTCCAGAAACCCATATCAGACCTCCTGGATTGCGGGAAAATGGGGGTTCCGACGCTGCGCTTTGCGGCAGACCTGGTGGCGCACCCCCCGTGGTTCCGGCGAGTGCGATTCGAAAGAAACCTGTGTTTGGCGCGGCAACATATTGTTTGACCAACCTAACATCTGATTGGCTGCACTTACAAATATAGGACATCTCCCGGGCAAGTCAACACATTTCTTCCGAGGGAATCTGATAACCTCCTGTTTCGATATCTAGTTACCGCAGGAGGACCGGAGCCGCGCCCACTGCATGTTCGCTTCACCAAAGAAATGTTTGCAAGGGCGAATTTTTGATTGATCCGCCATTCCCTCGTTTGTCGGGATTGACAGAAGGTCAGCAAGTCCAACAATATGTGGCCTGCCCCGCTGCAGGAAATATTTCCTGCGGGCCGGCGGTTCCGAAGGCGCCCTCGTGGAAACCGGGAGGCCTGTTGTGGCATCACCAAAATGGAGGTTCCTTCGTTCGCGTTGAAAGGAAGAGATATGACGGGATTTGTATCGATGATCGGGATGGGGCTGGCCGCCGCCTGTTCAGGCGCCGTGGTGGCCGTTGCCGCCGAGGGCCAGGATTTCTACGCCCACTGGGGAGACGGAAAGGCGGAGATATCCAGCTACGAAGTGGTGCAGCCGCGCTACGGTCAGTTGAGGCAGGGGTACGGGGTGCTGATCTTCGTAACCGAGGACATCAACCGCAATACCCTGATCAAGGTCGAGTCGCCACGCACTTCCCCCGGGGACCGCATCTACGTCCTCAAGCTGAACAACCTGCTCAAGTTTGCCACCGGAATCTATGACTACGCCGTAATGACCTCGGTTTTCAGCGCGGTGGAGGGAGGGGGAGACGAGCCCTTCGAGTTGCGCAAAATTTCACTCAGCGCCCAGGAGTGGTGCGGCCACGTATACGACGAAGCGCAGGTGCGCGGGGGCCGACTGGAGGGCCAGCTCAACAGCTATTTCGAGAGGGAGGGGCGCCATTCCTACCAGATGGCCCTGCCGCCGGACTTCGCCAGCGAAGACCACTTGCTGATCCGCATTCGCGAGCTCCGAGGTCCCATCATGGCGGCTGGGGAAGAGGTCGAAGTGGCGCTGCTTCCCAGCTTCTGGTCCCTGCGCCAGCGGCACCGCCCCCACGAAACCGTCCGGGCGAGTTTGACCAAGGGGCGAACGGAGACCATTGTGATAGGGGAGAGGTCCTTCGAGGCCATCCCCTGGCGCTGGGATACTGGCGAGGGACCCAAAGCGGTCTGGGTGGAGAAGGAATACCCTCGCCGGATTCTGGCCTGGGAGGACTCCCGGGGAGGCCGGGGCAGGCTGATCGAAACCTTGCGCGAACCCTACTGGAAATTGAGCGGGAACGGCGACGCGGCCCTCAGGGAGCGGCTGGGGATCCCCTGAGGCCCAGGAGCCGTCCCCAGGACCACTTTCAGGATTATGAGAAGTGAAGAGGTGTCACACTCCAGGGATCCCGGGAACAGACTGCACGACCTGGACGCCCTGCGCGCCTTCGCCATGCTGCTGGGCATCGTGCTGCACGCCGCCATCTTCCTCCTGCCCGGTGCCGAATTCTGGCCGGTGCACGACAAATGGGGATACTCGGTGGAACCTGCGAAGAACCCTTACGGATATCTCATCGCGGTGATCCACGGCTTCCGCATGCCCTTGTTTTTCCTCCTCAGCGGATTCTTCTCGGGCATGCTGTGGGAGTCGCGCGGGTTGCGCCGCCTGTGGCGGCACCGGCTCAGGCGCATCGGAATCCCTCTGCTGGTGGGGATGTTCACGGTCATCCCGATCACTGTCTGGCTCTTCATGGGCAGCGCCTTCAGGCTGACCTACTGGCCGGTTGCCTGGTTCGGGGGATTCGCACACTTGTGGTTCCTCTGGCATCTTCTGCTGATGGCGGCGGCGCTCAGCATCGCGGCCCGCGCGGGCCTCGAGTTTCGCCATACCCTCTGGTGGCTCCTCGTCCCTCTCACCCTGGTGCCCCAGCACCTCATGCACGAGCCTGTTTTCGGCGCCGACAGGCCGGTTGGCCTGATGCCGACCCCCCAGGTGTTTGCCTACTACCTGATTTTCTTCCTTTTCGGGGTATTCTTCAACCGCCGCAAAATCGCCGTGCGGCGCTGGTGGTCCGCCGCCCTCATCCCGGCCCTGATCCTGATCTTTCCCGCCGGTTTGATCTTCCTTCATGTCGAACCGCCACCGGGGGAGAAGATGGAAGGGGCCAGGGCGGTATCCACCGTACTTCGGGTTGCCTTCACCTGGGCCATGTGCTTCGGACTGATGGGGCTCTTCCGCTGCGTCGCGGCCCGGGAGAGATACTGGGTGCGCTACGTATCGGATGCGTCCTACTGGATGTACCTGTGGCATTTGCCCCTGGTGATCGGCGGACAGATGCTGGTTGTGAGCCGGTCCGTCAACGTCCACCTGAAAGTGGCGCTGATCTGCGCCGCGGCCGCAGCCATTCTCCTCGGCGTCTATCAACTGGTAGTGCGCTATACTCTGATCGGGACCATGCTGAACGGTCCGCGCAGCCGCGGCTAGACGCATGACCAGACAAAAGCCGGATCGGAGAATGACAACGGCCCGCACACCCGCGGCTAAACGCCTTGGGCAACTCCATTGCCCCTGCCCCCTTCGGCTGTCCGACTGGGGCGGAATTTTTCCGACTCCGGCGAATTACAGCCACTGGCTCGTGAAAATCTCATGATGTCCTAGGTTTTGCCGTCCCCAGTATCGTTCCTGGCTCGATTTCTACCACTTGATGGAGAACTCTCGCCATGGCAGCTTTGCCAAAAAGCTTGACAAGGCTTGGCCATAGCACTATACTACATTCGCTGTATTAATGAATTAATACAGTGAATCACTTGTTTTGTACTGGGAGACCTTTCCGCCCTGGGGGCCTTGATGGATAGAAGCGGGAAAAGCGAGTTCGCACGCGGAGGTGACGCGCTGCATCTGCGCCTCGAAACCACAGGGGGAGTGCCGATTTATCTGCAACTGATCGAGCAGATCAAGTACCGCATTGCCACTGGCACCCTCAAAGCCGGCGACGAACTGCCCTCGGTGCGAACCCTGGCCAGCGCCCAGCTGATCAACCCGAACACAGTCGCTCGCGCCTACCTGGAATTGGAGCGCGAGGGGGTCATCTACAAAAGGCGCGGTCTGGGGACATACGTCGCTGAAAAGGGGGTCTCCATGAGCGCCGAAGAGCGGCTGAATATCGTTCGCAAGCTGATGGAAAAGGCACTGGTGGAAGGGACGCAGCTCGGCCTGGCCAGGACGAGTATGCGCCGGGTGTTCGAAGAGACCCTGAAAAAGTTCGGCAGGCAGAGGACTCGGAGCTGCTGATCCTCGTTCAACAAAGTGACCTGTTTCAGCCTCCCTAGGCCGATGCCCCCGAGTAGCGACGCACACCCCACAACCAGAACGCCCGCGACCCCGCCAGCATGCCCGCCGCCATCGCCACGGATCCCGCCAATACCTCCGGGGTCAACCGGCCCACAAGCGCCTCCGAGGGCACCGTCACCGCGAAGGCCACCGGCACGAGGAAGGTCATCGCCATCCTGAGCCAGCGCGGATAGATGGTCACCGGGTACATGCCGGCGCGGTACACGGACTGGAAGATCACCAGGATGTTCTCCACCTTGATGAACCAGAAAGTAGTCGTTGCCAGCACCAGCCAGAAGCTGTAGACGATGGCGGCCCCGGCGCCCAGGGTCAGGGCGAACCCCGCCGCGTGAGCCAGACCCGTCCGCATCCCGATCTCGACCAGGGCGACCGCAATCAAGGCCGCTCCCTGCACCGCGTCCAGGAATTTCCAGATCCGCATCTCGCCGATGCTTACCAGCACCTGCGCGTCCTCCGGCTTGGTGAGAGTGAAGTCCAGAGTGCCCATGCGCACATCCTCCATGAAGCGCTGCATGGAGGGCTGGATCAGGGCGCCGATCAGGCCGCTCATCAGGAAGAAGACCCCCAGAAGAGCCACCAGCTCGGCCGGGCGCCAGCCGCCCAGTTCATCGGTGTGCGAGAAAATCACCGCCAGACCCGCAAGCGCCACCCCAAGATTGAGCAGGCTCTGCAGAAGCTGCACCCAGAAGTTGGCCCGGTAGGCCAGCTCGTTCATGGCGCTGACGCGCAGGAAAACCCACAGCAGGCGCAGATAGTTCACGAGCCCACCGCCGAGTATCTGCGCAGGCCGCGCGACCAGACCAGCGCAAGGAGTCCCCAGCTCAGGAACAGCCACGTGACCTGGGCTGCAACCCCCCATAGCACGTCGGCCGGGGTGAGGCGCCCGAGCAGGAGTTCGGTGGGGAAGGCCAGCATCCAGCGGAAGGGCAACATCGCGGCCAGGGTCTGCAGCCACCCGGGCAAAAGCGACAGGGGCGCCATCTGCCCCGAGAAGAAAAGCAGGGCGGCGAAGTAGATCTGGTTGGCGGCTGCGGTGCGCGTGGTCCACAGGGCCACCAGGGCCAGGGCCCACTCGACGAAGAAGCGCATCAGGAAAGCCAGCAGGACGACGGGAATGCAGGCCCAGACCGCCCAGGCCGGAGGGTCGAAGGCCGGATCGAAGATCCACACCATCAGGCCCATTGTCGGAAGCATCACCGTCAGGGTCAGGAACTTGTATGCGAGGTTAATGGCTATGTCACGGTGGATCGGGTGGAGCGGCTGGAGAAGCAGGGGAGAGAAGGCCCCCGACCGCACCCGGTATTCGAATTCGAACATGAACCAGGTGAAGGTCAGGTGTCCCATCATCATCATGGTGATGTAGTAGGCGGCGAAGTCGGCGCTGGAGAAGCCCCCCACCTGCCCGCCCTGGGAGCGGGCAACCGCGCTCCACACCGACAGAAAGACCAGCGCTTCGACGATGCGGTTTATCAGCCAGATCACCATCTCCGCCCGGTACTGGAGCTGCAGGGCCAGGTCGGTGCGGAAGAGGGTTGCGTAGATGTCGGGCAGGCCTCTCATGCCCCCTCGAAGACCTCTTCGATCACCTCTTCGATGGTCGGGTCCTCCACCGTCAGGTCGAGGACCGGCTGTTCCCTGAGGAGCCGCCCGGTCACCTGGGCGGCCTCCTCCTTGGGCACCCGCAACGCCACCCGCCCCTCGCTGCTGGACACCACCTCGCCATATTCGCCCAGGTCTTCGTGCCCGTTTCCCAGTTCGACCACGATGGTCTTGTGGGGCGAGAAGCGCCGCACCAGCCCGGTGAGCTGGCCGTCGAAGAGCAGCAGGCCGCGGTGGATGACCACCACCCGCCTGCACAGAGCCTCGACGTCGGCCATGTAGTGGCTGGTGAGGAGCACGGTGGCGCCGTAGCGCCGGTTGTATTCGGCCAGGAAGGCGCGAATCCGGCGCTGCATGGTGACGTCGAGGCCGATGGTCGGCTCGTCGAGAAAGAGGACCTGGGGTTTGTGCAGGAGGGCGGCGGCTACTTCGCATTTCATGCGCTCGCCCAGGGAGAGGTTGCGCACCGGCTTGTCGAGCAGGTCATCCAGGTCCAGCAGCTCGGTCAGCTCTTCCACCGTCTGCCGGTAGGCGCCGCGTTCGATGCGGTAGATTGCCCGGTTGCGCTCGAAGGAATCGAGCACGGGGATGTCCCAGATCAGCTGGTTGCGGTTGCCCATCACCAGGGTGATGCGGCGCAGGAAATCGCGCTGCCTCTTGAAGGGCTCGAAGCCCAGTACCAGGCCCCGGCCCCCGGAGGGATGCAGGAGGCCCGACAGCATCTTGAGAGTCGTGGTCTTGCCGGCGCCGTTGGGCCCCAGGAAGCCGACGATCTCACCAGGTGAGACCGAGAAGCTGATTTCCCTGACCGCCTCGACCAGGCGGGTGCGGCGACGGAGGAGGCTCCTGAGCGCCGCGCCCAGGCCCGCTTCGCGCACGGGCACGGCATAGGTCTTGCTCAACTCGCGGACATCGATGGCAGGTGTATGTTGGACCAAGGGTTCCGGGTCTCCCGGGGTTTCGGTTGACGTTCGTTGGCCATTCAGGCGATGGCCAGAAGGCGGGCGCGCATTTCGTCCAGGGGGAAAGCCGGACCGGGATCGACCTTTCTGTCGGGGGCGATCTCCTCGTGGCCGAGAAGGTGACGAATGCCGTAGGCAGCAATCAGCGCGGCGCAGGTGTCCTCCACCACCTGAAGCTGGATTTGCCCGTAGCGGTGCCAATAGGATACCGGCTGGAGAATGTCCGGATGGGCGCCGGGCAAACCCTGGTTGCGGTGAGTCCCGCGCACCACCTCCGCCGCCGGGTAGGTCTGTCCGAACCAGGACTGGTAGCGGCCGTCCCGCCTCCAGAGCTGGCCGGCATTGTCTACCTCGATGCCGAGGGAGTAGCGGTTGAGGCCGGTGCGCTCGCCCCAGCGGCTGCGTCCGGCGTGCCAGCCGACGATGTTGAAGGGCAGAAGCTGGGTCACCCTGCCGTCGCGGCCGACGACCAGGTGGGCAGAGACCCTGCGCTCGCGGTCGCAGAGAGTCTGAACAGCCGACTCGGCGCTGGCGCCTGAGGTGAAGTGAATGACGATGGTGTCCGGAAGCCCCGGGGCAAAGGGGCCGCCCTGGTTGGGCGATTCGATGAAGGCGGTGTCGGCGAGGCGATGGTTGGCGACGTTCATTGCAGATTGTCTGCCGCTGTGTCTTCCTCTCGGTTGCGGATTCGGACTCTGTTGCCTTCCTGTCTTCCGGGTCCGATCCGGATTTTTCCAAGCTGATACCAGGCCGTCATGGCTGCGGAGCTTCGGCCGTTTCAATGAGGATCAGCGAAATCCGGCCTTCACCTGCCCCCATGAATTGGTGGTGACATTTGTCGGGGGGATAATCCCGGCTGCGACCCAGTTTGCCCCTAAATCTTCTCCAGGATAGTTGCCGGTCAAATTGACCAGGTTCATTCCGTTCGAGTCCATCACGAAAATGTCCCTGTTGCCGTCGCGGTCCGAATCGAAGAGGATTTTGCTTCCGTCCGGAGACCACGAGAACCTCATGTCATTCCCCTCGTGGCTGGTCAGATGGATCAGGTTCGTCCCGTCCTGGTCCACCGCCAGTATGTTTGTTGGGCCGCTTTCGGGATAGAATCTGGTAAAAGCGATTTTGCTTCCATCCGGAAACCATTGGGGATGCTTATCCGAGTCCAGACCTGAGGTCAGATTGGTTTGGCCGGTTCCATCCGGATTCATAATATGAATATTCCAGCTCCCATGGCGATCGGAGGCAAAAACGATTTTCCTTCCGTCGAGAGACCACTGGGGGTCAACATCGCGGCTGTCGGGGCTCTGGGTCAAATTAACCTGGTTCGTGCCATCGGCGTCCATCACGAAAATATCTTCACCCTTTTTGTGGGCATATGCATCGCGGTTTGAGCCAAAGGCGATTTTGCTCCCATCCGGAGACCAGGTAGGGTCAAAGTCTCTCCACTGGTTGTCGGTCAACTTGGCCTGGACAGTCCCGTCCGGATTCAGCAGAACGATATCATCCGCGGCACCATTTGGATGAAAGGTCATGAAGAGAAGCTTGCTTCCATCGGGCGATCTCTCGGCCGAGAGAGAAACCCAAAGGTTCGAACGCTGGGCTTCGGTCAATTTGACCTGATCGGTCCCATTCGGATTCATTAAAAAATAGTCAAATAAACTGACAAATGAACCGGGTCCCCCGGCCTGACCCTGACCTTGACGATCGCGGTCGGATAGAAAGAAAATCCGATAAGGTGATTGCTCCGTGCCATACCCTGCTGAAAAAAGCAAGGTCAGTGTGATAAAATATGGAATGAATTTCACCATGAGGTAGGAAACCTCCGGTTAGCGACCTATTGATGGTCAATAACTTATGCCAGGTTGAGAGCCTGGGCAATGGGGTACTGCCCTGATCCCCTCCCGGACATTCACTACTGAACCCTGAGGGTGGCCAGCAGAAGATCGGCCTGTTTGGGAACTCCGCGCTCGTACTCCTCGCCGCTGTACCAGACCATCAGCGCCCGCCGCTGGTCGATCCTGCAGAAATGTGGATAGGATTCGTCGCCTCCCCACTGGGTCAGCATGTTCATCTTCCAGTTCAGCTTTTTCGCGTCCGGGTCGAAGGCGAACAGCCCGGTGCGCGACTCGCCTGGCTGGTCGTCGGGAAAGCGCCGGGCGGAGGTGCGTCCACCGACCAGGATCAGGCTGCCCACCCGGGCCGCCGCCGGACCTCCGAGAGGCGGGATCTCGTGGATCGTCCAGTTCACGTAGGGTGGCGGTGAAAGGGCAACCCGGCCCTGGCGGATGAAGGCGGCCAGGGTATGGTCCCGGAGAAAGACCAGGGCCGTCTCGGTAAAGCCGCCTTCGATGATGGTCGACACCTTCTGCCAGTTCACCCCGTCTGCGGATTTCAGCAGATCGACTCTTCCTCCTCCCGCCGCGGTGTCGGCGGCCAGGTAGTGCGCTCCCGCGCGGGATATCGGCTTCCAGAACGAGAACCCCTCCTCGTAGGCCGGCAGTGGATCGGTCCAGGTGATGCCGTCTTTGCTCTGGGTGACCAGGGTGGAGCTGGCGACACCAATGCTCGAGTTTTCCTCCTCGTGAGGAATGTATGCAACCATCCTGTCGGAATCGGTGAGGATATGTACCTCGTCATCGTCCCCGGGAGTGTCGATCATGCTGTGAAGGCTCCACCCTCTTGGCTCGCGGGATACGGATCTCAGCATCATGATCTTGCCGTCCGACGACTCGTGCTCCGAACCTGAGCGAAACGGCATGTAGTAATGGCCGTTCCAGAACGCGATCTCCGCGCGGCCGTTCCATCTTCCGTCCGAGAAAATCTTCTCGATCCGCTCTATGAGAATTTCCTGGTCCAGGTGGTTCGGGTTTGCTCTTTCTCTATTCATGGCTCGAGTCCTTGCCCGCCGAATGTTCCGAGGTAAGCAGTTCCGCCCTTTCGGGGTCCCGAACCAGCCTCCCGCCGACTAGAGCGAGCCCGGGACACGGGCGTGCGATCATCAGGGAATCTCCACGTTCCAGAAGGCCAGCATGGGCAGAAAGCGCTCCATGTCAGCCGGCACGGTGGCCGGGGCCATGCCGTAGCCGCCGTGGACCCGGGCAGCCCCCTGCAGCGGCCTTTGCAGGACCAGCTCGATCCTGTGATCCTGGGGATAGGCCACCTCGGCGATGGACACCTCTCCGGTCTCGTCCTCGATCCGGAAGCTGTTGGCCTCGGGGTCGACGGCGTCCATGCGGCTCGCCACGTTCTCGAACTCCAGCTCGACCCGGTCACCGCGCCGCCGGGCATGCGCCAGGTCAGGGGCCTTCCAGGTTACCTCCCGGCCGTAGACCAGCCCCAGGGCGGCATGCGCCAGGCGCTCGCCCAGGAGCATGTTGCCGGCGGGACTGGTGTGGATGTGGTCCGACAGGGGCAGGTCCAGGGCCGGCACCACCGCTGTGCCCGCCGACGGTCCGGCCGCACTGCGCTGCGCCTCGCGCACCTGGCTCCAGCGCCTGTCGGCGTCCGGGTCCGCGGGCTGGTAGACGCGGTTCAACTGCACCGTGAGCACCGGCAGGTCCGGGTCGCTCAAGGCTTCGCGCCAGGCGGCCGCCGCCTGTCCGAAGCGCCGGGCATAGGTGGAAGCATCGGCGTCGGTGCCCGTGTCGCTCTCACCCTGGTACCACAGGATTCCCCGGACTCTTCCCCCTGCCATGGCCACGCAGCGCACCATGTTGTCGAACAGGTCCGCCGGGCCGGGCTCGCAGGGGTTCCAGCGGGTGAGCGGCGAGCCGCCCAGGGCGGTCTGCACCAGTCCCACCGGATGGGACAGCGTCCTTTTGAGCACTCGCCCGAACTGCAGGTAGGGCGAGTGCCCCGGGTTGGCGTTCTCGCGGTTGACCGGGTGCCGGGTATCCGTCGACTCGTTCATGGGGTGGGAAGCCAGGCTCCAGCGCTCGCTGTTGCGCAACAGGTGGACTCCCAGCTCCGGCGGGTCCTGGCAGGGCCCGCGGCCGTATCCCGCCGAGTTGCTCTGCCCGGCGATGACCCACAGGTCGCCCACTCCGAGAAAGTGCCGCATGTCCCCTCGGGGCGACCACTCCCCGGCCGGATTCTCCGCCGTGCGCAGCCGCGTTTCCAGCCGGTAGAGCCCTCCTGCGGGGATGCCGTCGAGCACGGCTTTCCAGGTGCCGTCCTCAGCGGTCAGAGCCTCCCGCCAGTCAAGGCCGGCGGCGACGGCCACTCCCGTATCCTCCCACACCAGGCGCAGCTCCACCTGTCCTGGGGTCTCAGACCTCCACCTGCCCCCAAGCTCGATCCTCCCGGTTCCGCCATCGTCCTGCTGTGCGATCTGCCAGTCCTCCGGGCCGCGTTCGATGATCGCTCCGGTCTGATTTTCCATTGGTAAAGTTCCTGATAATCGATTGCGGTCTTTCAGAGTTGTTCGGATGGATGCCGCCTGGGTTGGGCAACTAATGATCTCTTTCGGGGTTGACGGACGCCATTGAGCCCTTCCCGGACGGACGGAAGCCGACCTCTCGTTGCTACAATAGCCTCCTTACTGCTATGACCCTCTGAACACTCGCGCTAGTTTGATGCTTCGATTTCGATTTGCTGATAGTCGGCCAAGTTGGCCAACAAGGCAGCTTCTCCTGAGGCCTTTGTTCCGACAACCAGAATCTTCTTGCCAAGAGCGTCGGCAAGCCCCGCTTCGTAGTTGACCCATTGAGACGTCTCGGCATGTTTGGACATCACAATAACAACAGTATCCGCTGCCCTGATTTCCGACCTGAGTTGCGTACGGATACTCTCCTCGGCGGAGATGTCTTGCGCGTCGAAAAATAATGCGTCAGGCGGCAAGTGTCCCTTTCTCGCCAGTTCATGCTTGACATTCTCAACAAACTTTTTGTCCTGATAGGCGTAGGAAACAAAAACCTTAGTTGCCATCTGTCGCTCCTTTAATGATGAGGTTTCGAATATCCTCCACCACCGTGCGCCAATCCTTGGCGGCGTTGCATTGACCTGCCAGTAGAAGCGGTGGAACGCTACTATCGGAAGTCATCAAGTCCCCATACTGAAGGTGATGGAGCAACACAAACGTCCCAACCTCAAAGGCGTCTGCATAGGCAAGCTCCATCCAGGCGCCCGCGTCAACATCTGCCAGGAGCGTCTCGAGGGCGAACTTGAGCAGGTCTGCTTCGAACTCGTCCTGGGCGGCGTAAGAGATGAATACCTGGGGCTCGAACTTGCTCATTCCCTTTATTCCAGAATCCTAACCTAAACACGAAGGGTGTGCAAAGTGTTATCAAACCTTTACAACGGAAAAATAGACAAAGGGCCCTTAAAGGAGATACATCCAACCATGACTCGATAATCCAAGGCAGACATACAAGCCGCCGTTTTGGATGCTCTGTCAAGGCGGGGAGTGTGGCAGGCAAGGGTCTGATAAGGTGCCTGAAAATGGTGTAATGATCTCGCAAAGTCCTCCCGTGGAAAGTTCCAAGAGCGCAGATCTTCTGTGTCTCGCCTCGATGCACCAATCGTGGTGAGTGTCCAGTTTCAGCCGCCCTCGCCCTGCCTTCTATGCAAACCTCGTGCCGATGCGGAAAAGGTCTCCGAGGCGGTTCTCCTTTTCCTCAAGGGCATCGGCGATCACCGGTCCGATGGATCCGCCGAACTTGAAGCCGTGGCCGCAGCCGCATCCGGCGATCAGGACTCGCTGGTACCCGGGAGCCCAGTCGATGACGAACTGCTCGTCCTCAATGTCGGCCATGTTGGTGTAGAGGCAGGAGCGGCCGCCGACGGCCTCGGCGCCGTCGAGTGCCGGGATGCGGTCGGCGGCGACTTCGCGCGCCCAGGCCAGAAACGCCCGGGTCGGCTGGCGCGAGACATCCACCGTAGTGTCGTCGACCTTGCTGTCCTCGGCCACCTTCACGTAGCCCTCGTGCAGGAGGGGGAACCCGTACCAGAGGTTGCCCGGCGACAGGCTCGTCCAGACCGGAAAGCGGCCGCGCTCGAAGGGGGAGGGATCCTGCGGAGCGAAGAAGGCCATCTGCTGCCGCGTAAGGCGCACCCTGGTTGCAATGACCGGCAGCAGCTGCGCCACCCAGGGGCCGGCCGCCACCACCGCCCGGTCGCACTCCAGCGACTCCGGGCCCAGCCTCAGCCTCGCGCCGGAACCGGAATCCTCCACCGCGGTCACCGGGGTGTTCTCGCGGATATCCACCCCCGCGCCGCGGGCGAGTGCCGCCAGGTCAACCAGGGCCTGACCGCTGCGCAGGTAGCCGGCCCAGGGGTCGAAGAACAGCCTGTCTTCGCAGCTGACGGCGAACTGCGGAAACCTCTCGTTCACCTCTTTTGCCGTGAGCTCGGAGATATCCTCTCCCATCCGGCTCAGGGTCTCCAGGCCGGCCAGGGCCTCGTGGTCAGGACCGAGCCCGCGCACCGCGATGAGCTTGCCGGTGCGGAAGTAGATGGAGCGGCTGGTGCGCTCGTGCCATTCCCGCCACTGCGCCGCCGACCGGGTAACCAGTTCCACGTAGACCTCGTTGGGGTAGCTGGTGCGGCGGATGACCTTGGCTACATCGGTGCTCGAGGCCTCCGGGTTGGGAATTTCGCCGCGCTCGATCAGGGTCACCCTGTGGCCACGCCGGCGCAGCTCCAGGGCCGCCGCCATGCCGAAGATGCCTGCTCCCGCGATGCCGATGTTCATTCTTTCAGGATCCTGTTTTCAGGTGAAGAGTGGCCGCCTCACACCGATACCAGGACCGGCACCCGGTGAATGACGTTGCCCAGGTATCCCTTGGGGTTCCAGGGCTGGCGGAAAGGCTGGGCATTGCCGGCGCGGTCGAAGGCCCGCGCCCAGATTTCGTAGTAGCCCCTCCTGGCGAACGCGAGCTGGGTGGACCAGCCATGCCAGGCATACTTGTTGGCTGGGGGAGTCAGCGAGGTCTCGCGCCAGTGGATGCCGAAGTCGGTGGAGACCAGCACCTTCGCCACTTCGCCCTCACCTGCCCAGGCGTGTCCCCTGACGGCGAGTGGAGCACCCGCCCGGACCGCGGCGTTGGCCTGGGGAGCGGTTATCAGGGATTTGACCCCCCACTCGGTGGCGATGGTCATGTCCGCCTCCGGGGGCTGATGGCCGGGGGCGATGGGATAGGACGGTACGCGGTAGGAATACCCGCTCATGTTCCTGGAGTCGTGGACCGTGTCGCGGACCTGAATGCGGTTGAGCCACTTCTGCATGGAGCTGCCGATCCAGCCGGGTACCAGCAGCCGCGCGGGGAATCCGTGGGCTGCGGGCAGGGACTCCCCGTTCATCTCGAGGGCGATCATGGTGTGTTGGTCCATGGCCTTTTCCACGGGGATGCCGCGGGAAAACGCGGCGCCTTCCCGCACCGGCGGGTCCTCGCCGTAGTTGCCCAGGTACACGGCTTTCTCGGTTACTCCGGCGGCCTGCAGCACGTCGCGCAGGCGCACTCCGGTCCACTCGCTGCAGGCCACAGCCCCGCGAATCCACTGGGTGCCGCCCACGGCGGGGGCGAACAAGCTCCTGCCGTTGCCGGCGCATTCCAGCACCACCTTCATGGTGACCTGCGGAAACCCCTGCAAGTCCTCCAGCGAAAAGGCCCGTCGGCTGCGGACCTCGCCGTCGACGATCAGTTTCCAGTCCTGCGGGTCCCCGCGCCGGGCGCGCTCGGGAATGGCGCCGTTGTTGCGCACGAAGTGGCGCATGGTCGGGGTGACCTCGGCGTCGAGCAGGTGGGGAGGAAACTCGCCGTTGAACGGGTCCCGGGAGTGGACGATCATGTCCGGCTTGGGCAGAAGCTCTGCCGGGCCCTCGGCCCATGCCCGGGGGATCAGGCCGCGGCCGAACAGTCCCCGCAGGGCGGCGTCCTGGCCGGCCCCGAAGAGACCCAGACCCGCGAGCGCGGCCCCCTTGCCCACTGCGGTCAGAAAGTTCCGTCTCGAGGTGTCCAAAAGGTCCGGTTCATCCTCGCCCGCTTCGTTTTTGGCAGGCAGGCTGCGCCAGGTTTCCGGCTTTATCCCGAAGTGCGACTCAGGCATGGTGCCCCCTTTGTTCCGGTTTCCTCCTCGAATATCTCGAATATAATGACCAGAGCCATGAGCATGGTCAAATAATCCCTGAAATCGCCCTGCTGTCGAGGGGACCTGGCCAGCGCGGTTTCAACCCGTTAACCGCCCTGGCTGCGCAGAGCCCTGGCGATGGCCTGGCGCGCCCCCATGGGCTGGATGTGGGGGAAGGCCTGCAGGGCGGACCTGTCGCGAACGACCGTCGGGTGGCGGATGCTGTCGATGAGTTTGCGCCCGACCCGGGCGTAGAGGGGGGTCACCAGGCCGAGCCAGAGGCTCGAGAGGCGGGGGGTCAAAAAGGGCACCCGGATCATCAGCCTCCGCAGCCGGCGCTGGCGCCCGTACTCACGCATCAGACCGCCATAGGTGACCCGGTCAGGGCCTCCGATTTCAAAGCTCTCGTTGACATCGGTTTCCAGCAGGAGCGCGGAGCAGAGATATTGGAGCAGATCGGATACCGCTATGGGCTGTGCGGTAACCTCCACCCATTTGGGGGTGATCATCACCGGCAGCCGCTCCACCAGGGAGCGGATCATCTCGAAGGACAGGCTGCCCGAGCCGATGACGATGGAGGCGCGAAACTCGACGACCTGCACGCCCGAGTCGCGCAGAATTTCGGCGACCTCCAGCCGGCTTCTGAGATGGGGCGAGAGGGTCTCCGCCCCGGCACCGAGACCGCCGAGGTAGATGATCCGGCCAACGCCCGCCCGGCGCGCCTCCGCCCCGAAGTTGAGGGCGGCACGGCGGTCCTGCGCCACGAAATCGTCTTTTGAACCCATGGAGTGCACCATGTAGAAGGCGGCTTCGACACCCTCCATCGATCCCTTCAGACTTTCCCGGTCGAGGACGTCGCCTCGGACCATGGTGGTGCCCGGCGCGAGGGGGCGGCGCGATTCCAGGGGACGCCGGGTCAAACAGCGCACCGGTCGCCCCGTTGATTCAAGCAGGGGCAGCAGGCGTCCGCCGATATATCCGGTGGCTCCGGTCAGAAGAACGGGCGAGTCAGGATTGGGGACCATGCTGGACGGAAACGCCGGGGGAATTATGTCAGCGGGAAGAGAATACGGGGAGATTACGGGCTTGCCCGGAGGAGGGGACGTGGTCCCCGAGGAGATTATATACAGCCTGACCGGCAGGGCAGGGCGCGCCGGAGCCATGCGGCCCCGGCGCCGGCCTCATGCTCCCGGAACCCGGTAGGACACGTTCTTCTTCACTGCCTCGTCGACGGTCTCCGGTGATATCAGGACCGTCACCGCCACGTCGAGGGCGCCTGCGGCGCCGATGTTGAGGGATACGGCCGTTGCCGCCGCGTTATCGGGAAGATCGGCGATCAGAAGGAGATCGTCGTCTCCGAAGGCGTAATAGAATCCCTCGAGGCTGCCCCCCGTCCCCTCGATGGTCTGCCTCAGAGCCTCCCGCCTTCCCGTGCCGCCTTCTCTGAGCAAACCCTCGAGTCCGGCCTTGGTGTACTTGGTGCGGAACAGGTATTTCGCCATGATATTCCTCCTGCCGATTGGCGTTTAGATTATTGGCGGCTCCGCGCCGTCGATTGAGGACGCGGGCGCATATCCTGTTGTGCGGATCCTGATATGGAAAGTATAAATAGACCCGGTTGATCGGGAAACCCCGGGACGGGGGGCTCTGAATTCGGCGCGAGCGGCTAGCGGGAGGCTCGTTCCGCGAGCCATTGCCGCCACCGAGGCTCGTCCCTTTGCGCAGCGGCGGATCCGTCCCGGCCATAGAGGTAGGACCAAACCGAGACACTGACCTCTTCGCCGCTTCCTTCCGCCGCCAGGAAGGCGGTTCCGGGGGCCGGTTGGTCGAGGAGAAGGGCGAGCCGCCACGGGGCGGCGTCGGCGACGGTCCCGGCCAGGGCCGGCGTTTCGGGGGCGCTGACCTCGATGCGCTCACCAACGGCGGGAGCCGAAGGGATGCCCAGCGCAGCGGTGAGCCTGGACCAGGTCTCCTGGCGCGGGCCGGTCCAGGTCGCGGTGGGGAGGGCGGCCCTGGCGGTCTGGCCGCGGAAGTGCTCCAGGTGCAGCCTGAGATTGAGCAGGAACAGCTGCCAGCCCTCGATCATGCCTTCGCATTGAGCCTTCCCTTCCTCGCCCGCGCTGAACCCGGTGCTCCGCAGCCGCACCGTGCAGGCGCCGCCGGCCCCGGCTTCGACCGACCACTCGAATGACAGACCCTCCACTCCTTCGCCGCCGTCGAAGAGCAGGCGGCGAGGAGGGTCCCAGGCGGCGACCCGTCCCGGGACCTGCATCTCGGGCTCGGGGCCGAAGGAGGCCATGGCCGCTCCACCCTCGCGCTCTTCGACGCTGTGAGGCACGTACCACGAGGAAATTCCCGGTCCCGTGGCAACCGCCCGCCATACCTCTTCGGGGCGCCCGGGCACCTCGATCGCCAGCTCGATGGAACGGCTTTCGTCCGACATGTTTCAGACCTTTGGATACGGGTTGGCCGGCAATGACAACCGGAATGCCGGTCTACTTTTCGTGCTCGCAACTGAACTGCCAGTTGATGCCGAACTTGTCGCTGCAGGAGCCGAAGTAAGATCCCCAGAACATGTCCGCCGGCGCCATGGTCACGGTCCCGCCCTCGGACATCCTGGCGAAAAGCGCGTCGGTCTCCTCCCGGCTCCGCGTAGAGCAGGAAATGGAGAAGTTGCTTCCCATATTGACAGGTCCGAAGGAGGAGGGCATGTCGCTGCCCATCAGCACGCTAGATCCGATGGGAAGGGAGACGTGCATGATGTCGTCGCGTTCGTCCTCCGCAACCTCGAAGTCGTCCGGACCGTTGGCGAAGGTCTCGATCACGGTGAACTCACCGCCGAAAACTTCGCGGTAGAACTCGAACGCCTCCCGGCAGTTTCCGTTGAAATGGAGATAGGTGTCCAGTGTCATTCTTGCCTCCTTGGTCTATTGCAGTTCATGCTGCCATTTCCCCCGCCCGGGTCGAGTCACCGGCGCATTTCGCGGAAGGCCGCCATGCAGACCCTGATTCGGGGAAGTTTCCCCACGCGATAACCAGCCGCCCGCCAGCGGATCCAGGGCGGCCGGCAGGCCAGAAATTCCATTATGCCAAGTAAGAGTAAAAAAAGCCTGCAGATCGTTTGCGCGTCAAGATCGTGATGAGGCGAAGCTTCCCCATTCCCCGGTCAAAACCCAATTGGATTACCCCGCGGACCCGCCTGCCATATGGGGCCTGTCGAGGCCGGAGGGTTCGGTGGAATGGCCGCGAAGCCAACTAGCCCAAAGGAGCCGACAGAGACTGGCGCCAGAAAGGATGACGGCCTGAAGTATGCCATCCCTCCTTGTGAACGCCGGGTTGGAAGAAATGTTTCCCTACCTGTTGCCCGGCGGGAAGAGGTGACATACCGTTTGTCTCGAGGACTTGCTGTCCTGTCCTCAAATCGCCAACGGCACCTCCAATCCCGGGAACATCCAATGCTCCTCCGCGAATTTTCCGTCTTTAGCTTCGACACCTACGGCACCCTGATCGACTGGGAGACTGGAATCTGGAACGCGCTGCAGCCCCTCCTTGCCCGCGTCGCCGGTCCACCGGACCGCGAGGAGGCCCTGGCGGCATTCGCCCTGGAAGAATCCGCATGCCAGGCGGCGACTCCCGGTTTGATCTATTCCCGTCTCCTGGCGGCGACACACCGCAACCTGGCGCGCCGCTGGGAGTGCGAGCCGGACCATGGCGAGAGCCTCCGCTTCGGCCGCTCGGTAGGGGACTGGCCGGCCTTCGCCGACGCCGCTCCCGCGCTCGCCTACCTGAAGGGGCACCACAAGCTCGTCACCCTGACCAACTGCGACCGCGCCAGCAACCGCGGCAGCGCCGCCCGCCTGGGAGAGCCCTGGGACGCGGTTCTTACCGCCGAGGAAGTTGGCTCCTACAAACCGGCGTCGGCCAACTTCGAGTTCCTCCTCGGTCGGGTGGCGCAGGACTTCGGCGCCGGACCAGAAAGCATCCTGCACGTTGCCCAGAGCCTCTTTCACGACCACGCGCCGGCGAAGGACATGGGACTGACCACGGCGTGGATCGACCGCCGCGGCGGCCGGCGGGGCGGAGCCACTCCCGCGGCGGAGAAGGAGGTGGCGCCCGACTTCCACTTCGGCGGCATGGCCGAACTGGCCTCCCGCCACCGCGCCGAACGCGCCGCTGTCGGGGAGCGCTGAGATCCTGCGGAGGGGTCCGATGCCGTTTCACCCGGGCCGGCATCGCGCGCGGCGCGGCGCCGGCGCGTACAGACCCTCCACAGGCTGGGTGGCAGACCTTCCTGGATACATCCCGGCCGCTGGTGATCCCAGTTGACGCGGACCCACCTGGTCCCCCTGGGTATTTCCCCTTTCGAGCTTGGATCTCCCCTTTCCCACTGGCATTTCGTTGACGCAACTTCGCAGTCTCCTAAGTTTATCCCTATCCCGGAACGGATCTGGTGGTCCCGGTCCCGGTGACCGAGGCTCCACCGGCCTTTCGGCAAAGGGAACCTCGTATGGATTTGGGTCGTCTCAGTCGCGGTAAGTGAAGTCCCTGCCAACCTGAAAATGGAGGAAACCTGACCATGGCGATCCGATTCGCGCTGCTCGTTTCAACCCTTGGCCTCTGGGCATGTGGAGACGACGAGGACCCGCCGCCGATCGTCCCGCAGGAAACGGTTCTGCGTCCCAGCGGGGAACTGCAGCCCTGGGATCTCGCCCCCATCGTTCCCGTCGACTCGGTCCGCGCCATGCCCGCCGGCACCCCGGTATACATGCGCACGGAGTTCGCCAACGGCGAGTTGGCAGACCTCGCCATGACATTCGTGCGCGTGGTGGACGATTTCCTTCCCCCCATGCCGGTCTACATGGTCGAAGCCTCCGATCCGGTCCTGATCCAACTGGGGGGTATCGCCCAGGGGATGAGCGGCTCGCCCATATTTACCGAGCAGGGAACCTGGGCGGCCATCGCCTATGGATTCGGTTCCCAGGACAGTCCGCCTTACTACTTCTTCGCCACTCCCATAGAGTGGGTAATCGGGTCGCGGGGAACGGCGCCCCTGGCCAAGCCGGCAGGCACCTGGGAGGGGAATCGCATCCTTCCCCTTGAGGTTCCGCTGCTCAGCACTGGCCGCGATTTCATGCAGCCGCCAGACGCAGGTTCCACCTTCCTGGGCGAGGCGGTTTCCGCCGGCCTCTCCAGCGATCCCCAGGAGAGCTTCGAGGCCGGCAGGCCGCTGGCGGTGGGCCTGCTCCTTGGCGAGCTCACCTTTGGGGCCCTGGGAACGGTTTCCTACCTGGATGGCGAGCGGGTGTACGGTTTCGGGCATCCATTCGAAAGCCTGGGCCCGGTCGAGCTTCCAATCATCGAGGCGCAGGTCCTCGGCCAGATTTCCAGCGTGTTCATTCCCTTCAAGTTCGCAACCCTGAACCCCACCGTGCGCGGGACTCTGACCGAGGACCGCTTTCCGGCGGTCCGCGGCCTTCTCGACCAGGAGCCGCAGCTGGTGC
The DNA here is from genome assembly GCA_965208105.1 of Candidatus Latescibacterota bacterium. GTDB lineage: Bacteria > Latescibacterota > UBA2968 > UBA8231 > UBA8231. The sequence goes on along the minus strand of OZ242318.1, from coordinate 1,858,810 downwards.
CCATAACGAGCAGGTATACCTTCCCTTCGGGGAGCGAGCTCGAGCTCACCCACAGCATGCCCACCATCGGCCTGGAGCCGTCAATTTCGGTCAGCCTGCTTTCCAATGCTTTTTTTGCCCCCCTGTCCAACCGGATCGAGAACGAGCCCGACCACAGCATCCGGGTCACGGCCAACGTTTCATTCGTCGAAACCGACTCGGCCCTCTCCCGCACCCGGCTCTACGCCGATCCCGACGGCAGGCTTTTGAACCTGGTTTCCGCCGCCTTCGGCGACGTGTCCGATGCTCTCTTCCAGCTCATGACGAGGGACGACCGCGCCCTGCAGGTCGGCTCCGCCGAGGTCCAGGTTGCACTGGTGCCCGAGCCCCGTTTCGCCGTGGTGGCCGAGGTTGCCGCGGACACGGTGGTCAGCCTCGGCAGCGACTTGGGAATCACCACCTCCCTGCGGGTGGGGAGGCGCCAGGACCGCGACATCGAGCTTGCCCTCGGCGTGCCCGACACCCTGCCACCGGGTATCTACCAGCTCGAGGTGGGACCCGCTTCGGCATTGGGTGACGGACCTGATGGGGGAGGTGACCCCCGGTTCGGGTTCTTCGGTCCGGGAGGCGGTTTCAACGGCGATGAAAGCCTGGATGATGTATTCGCCAGGGTCAACGAACCTGACAAGAAGGTCATCCTGAAAGCCCGTTTGACCTTCCAGATGCCGTCCGGGGACGGCGGGTTTTCGCCGCCCGGTTCGGGTGATGGCCCGGAGGATGGTTCGAACGGGGGATCGGAGAGTGAATCCGGTGATGATTCCGGGGACGGATCGGAAGAAGGTTCCGGTGATGATTCCGGCGCGGGCGCTCCGCCCGGACCCGGTGGACCGGGAATCTTCCCCGGCCTCTTTTCGTTTCCGGAAGGACCGCCGCCCACTGTCTCGGTGGAGGAGGAGGTGGACCTGGTCCTCGAAGGAATCCAGACTCTCAGCATAGAGGTGAAGGATAATTGACCAACCGCGGGATTCCCCGGCTTTCTGCGACCGATGGAACGACGAGGACGCGCCATGATTGAGTACGAAGGCTACAAGGTCGGCGACCCGGACGGGCTGGAGACTCCGGCCATGCTGGTGTTCGAGGCGCAGCTGGACCACAACATCGAGGCACTGTGCGATCTGGCGGGTGGAGGGGAGAATCTGATGGTCCACGTCAAGACCCACAAGTCGGAGGCCGTCACCCGCAAGCAGATCGAGGCCGGCATCAGCGCCTTCAAATGCGCCACCTTGAAGGAGCTGGAGATGGTGCTCGCAGCCGGGGCCGCGGAAGCGGTGCTGGCCTATCCCATGGTGCAGGGGTGCAAGGTGGAGCGCTTTGCCGAGCTTGCGGCCGCCCATCCCCGGGCCCAGGTCAGCACCCTGGTCAGCGCGCCGTTGCACCTGCGGGAGTTGTCGCGCGTTGCGGCGGCCAGGAAGCAGGTTCTCAAGGTCATGCTCGACCTGGACGTGGGCATGCACCGCACTGGAATCGGCCCCGGGGAGGAGGCGGTGGAGCTCTACCGGGCGGCCTGCCAGGACCAGTATCTCGAGGCGGTGGGGTTTCACCTGTACGACGGCCACGAGCACCGCAGCGATCCGCGGGAGCGCCAGGAGGCGGCGCAGGGCCAGATAGACGCGGCCCGCGCCTTCGAGGGAAGGCTGCTTGACGCCGGTCTGGCCGTGCCTCAGATCGTGGCGGGGAACACCTTTTCCTTCCCCTACTACGCCCGCTCCGAAGGCATGCGCGGCTCCCCGGGAACCTGTGTCTACTGGGACTGGGACTACGGGGCCGCCATGAAGGACATGCCATTTCACTGGGCAGCCCTGGTTCTCAACCAGGTTGTGGACCGCTACCCGCAAGAGGAGACCGTGACCACCGACCTGGGCTCCAAGGCCGTTCCCGCGGACCTTCCTCTGGAGAGGAGGGCGCACCTGCTGGGCAAGGAGGATGCCCGCCTGGTTCTGCAGAACGAGGAGCACGGGGTGTTTTCATGGCCGGGTGAGCTCCCGGAGGTCGGAACCTATCTCCTCGCCGTGCCCGGGCACGTGTGCCCGACGGCCATCCGCTATCCAGGGTCTTATGTGATAGACGCCGCCGGCGACGTGGTGGACTACTATCCGCACACGGCGCGGGACCGGCAGTAACAGCCCAGGACATGGCCTCTCCCTTTTCGGTCAACTGGCTGGTCCACAAGCTCAATCGCCGACACATCGCTGCCGCCCTCCGGGACCACGCCGGGGGCCGCCTGCTGGACGTTGGCTGCGGGCGCCGGCCCTACGCCGCTCTCCTTGAGGCCCACGCCCGATCCTGCACCGGGCTGGAAAGCGACCGCCGGCGCTATGCCCGCGTGCCTCCCGACGTGTGGGGCAGCGCCGCCAGCCTGCCCTGCAAGGACTCGAGCTTCGACACCGTCTTTTCCTCTCAGGTCCTGGAGCACGTGCCCGAGCCTGCGCGGATGATCTCCGAGATGGGCAGGGTGCTCAGGCCCGGTGGTCTCCTGATCCTGACCGCACCGCACATCTGGGGTATCCACGAGGAGCCCCACGACTACTTTCGCTTCACCCGCTACGGGCTCGACCATCTCACCCGCAAGGCGGGACTGCAAACGCTCAGCGTGCGGCCGATGGCCGGCTACTGGGTCACGGCCGGGGCGCGGTTCTGCTACTACCTCCAGCACTTCGAGAAGGTTGGCGCGGCTTTCCTGGTGCGTCCCCTGTACGCCCTGGTTCAGCTCCTGGTCTGGGGTCTGGACCGCCTCCACCGGGTGGAGAGCGACGCCTGGAATTTCATCCTGGTGGCGCGCAAGCCGGGGGCCGAGAAATGAGCGCGTCCCGTGCGGGAGGGCGGCGGATGCTGTGGCTGGTGCTCGCCGCGGCGCTGGCCCTGCGCGCCGGATTCGGATTGACCCGCGAGGGCCTGACCGCCTCCACCGACGAAGCCAACTGGGACGCCCAGGCGAAGATATACCTGCACCACGGACTGCTCCATCCCGACTCCGGCACCTACCGTCCGCCGCTCTATCCCCTGATGCTGGCGGCCATCTACAATGTTTGCGGCCAAGATCTCCTGGCGGTGCGGCTGTGGCAGGCGTTTCTGGGGACCGTTACCTGCGCCCTGCTCTTCGGAATCGGCAGGTATCTCGGAGGGGAGAGATGCGGCCTGATCGCCGCCGTTCTGGGCGCACTCTATCCGCTGATGGTGTTCTTCTGCTCGGCGCTCATGGCAGAGACTCTACTCGTCTTGTTGACCACCGCCGTCGTCCTGCTGGCGCTGCGCATGGAGTCCCTTCCTACCTGGAGGAACGCCGCGTTGACGGGATTCGTCTTCGGGCTGGCGTTGCTGTGCAAGCCCGTTGTCCTCCCATGGCTGCCCCTGCTGCTGTGGGGCTGGTGGCGGCGACGCCCGCAGGGGGATGTCCGGCGGGCTGCCCGGGTCGCGCTGGTGCTCGGCGTCTCCGCCCTGACCCTCGCGCCATGGACCGCGCGCAACGCGGCGGTCACCGGCTATTTCGTTCCCTTCTCCTCGAACCTGGGAATGAATCTGATGATCGGCAACGAACCGCAGGCCACGGGAGTCTACCGCCGGGGAACGGACTACCTGGGCATGGCCCGGGAACTGGTGGGAGGAATAGAGCCTGCCGTGGCGCGGGACCGCGCCCTCGCCGGGAGCGTGGTGGAACAAATTGCGGAGTCGCCCCTGCGCTTCGCCCGGTTGGCCCTGCGCAAGCTCATCTATCTCTGGAGCCCGCTGGCCCTGGGCGAGTCCATGCAGCGCAACCTGATCGCACTGCTCTCCAGCGGTCCCCTGCTGATGTTGGGGGGCTGGGGTCTCTGGCGGCTCCGGGGCCGTCCGGAGGCCTGGGTCGCGGGCACCCTGCTGCTGTCGTTGTCGCTGGTCCACGTCGTCTTCTTCGCTCACACCAGGTTTCGCCTTCCGGTGGACGCGGCCCTGATGGGGCCGGCGGCCCTGATCCTGGATGGCCAGCTGTCCCGGTGGCGGCAGCGCCGGGATGGAGGAGGGAACAGATGACCCCGGCTCGTCCTCCTTTCGACTGGCTGGACCCGGGCAACGGCCGGCTGATCCTGGCGGTTGGTTCGGGGCTGGTGCTCCTGGTGGCCGTTCCCGCGTTTGTCGCGCCGCACTTTGTCTGGATGTCTAGCGCCCTGCTGCTGGGATTCGCCTTGGCCCTCTTTTCGGTGCGCCGCACCCTCGCTATTCTCCTGGTGGGGACCATCGTGCTGCCGGGCACGGTGCTGATGATGCTGGTGCTGCCCGGTGGGCTTCGCATCCAGGAGGGCCTGATGCTGGCCGCCTTCGGCTTCGCCTTCATTGATGTCTTCTACCTGCGCGGCCTGCGGCTGCGCAGCAGCGCCCTGGACCGCGCCGTTCTCGCCTTCCTGGCGCTGACCCTGGTGTCAATGGCGGTCGGGTTGATCTACCAGAATTCAACCTCGGTGATTCTGCGCGACGGGCGCTTCCTTCTCTACTACTCGGCGTTCTTCCTGGTCACCCACTTTGTCGATGAGAGGGCGGTCCTGAGGCTCTTTCTGCCGCTGCTTCTGGCGTCCGGCCTGGTGGTCGGGATAGAGTACGTCCTCGAGTTCCTCGGCGCTGTCGACCTCTCGATGGGAAGCCGGTTTGCGCGGGTCGCCCGCCTTCAGGGCCTGGTCCTGCCCGTGGCTTTGTTGTTCGTCGCCAACCAATTCATCCACGATCCACGGCGCTATGGCCGTCTGGTTCTGGCCTGTCTTTCGGTACCCATGGGTCTCGCCCTCGTCCTCACGGTTGGACGGGGCATGTGGGTCGCTTTTGCTGCGGGCCTCGTCGCCGCGGTGTGCCTGAGGCACCTCGCCCGCCGGGGTCCGCGCCCCAGGGTCTGGAGCACAGTCGCTCTGCTGGTGGCCATCCTGGCGTTCGTCGGGGCCACGGCCCTGCTTTTTCAGCGTTTCACCGGAACGGCCATAAGCGCCCATGCCCTGGAGCGGTCGCGCACCTTTGTGGATATCCAGCGGGACGTGCACGTGCTGGGCCGCATCTCCTCCTACATGGTCGCACTCGAAGAGATCGAACGGCGCCCCATTCTCGGCAGCGGACAGGGCAAGACCATCGGGGTGTTGACCTTCAACGAGGAATTCATGGGATTCGAGCGCACCACAACCTGGACGGTGGACAGCCTGTATTTGACCTTGCTTCTGAAGATGGGGATTGCCGGCCTGTTGGCCTTTGGATGGTTGTACCTGAAGGTGCTGCGGCTTGCCCTTGCCGTTTTCCGGTCCAGCGGGGATGCCCAGGCCAGAGCTTTCGCGGCCGGCGCGGTGTCCGTGCTGCTGGCCATGGCGGTACTGGGAGCAAGTGACGCCGCCATGGTGAACGGACGTTTCGCCCTGGTTTTCGCCATGATCTTCGGCTTCGTCGCAGTGGTCGGCCGCAGGGTTCCCGCCATTTCGGGGGGAGGCCGCCCCCCGCTTCCCCCTCCATCGATGCCCCGGGAGACATGATGGCCGCACGGATGGAAGAACTGATCGCCAGGGAAAGGCGCCGCATCGTCGGATTGATCTCGGGCACTTCCGCCGATGGCATCGATGCTCTTTTGGTGGATGTCGAGGGGTGCGGCAGGGATACCCGCTGCGAGATTCTGGCATTCGAGACCGTGGAGCTGAAGGAGGACCTGAGGGCCCGGGTCTTCTCTCTCTTCGAGGCGGACGCCGGTCTCGACGAGCTTTGCCGCCTGAATTTCGCCCTGGGGGAGGCTTTTGCGGAGGCCGCACTGGAGGTTATCGCCGCGGCGGGACTTGAGCCGGCCGCGGTGGACCTGATCGGCTCCCACGGTCAGACGGTTCGCCACCTGCCCCGGGCGAGCCCGGCGGCTACGCTGCAGATCGGAGAACCGGCGGTTATCGCCCAGCGCACCGGGATCACCACCATTGCCGATTTCCGCCCGGCGGACATGGCCGTTGGCGGCCAGGGCGCTCCCCTCGTTCCCCTGGCCGATTACCTGCTGTGCGGCGACGCCGAGCGCGGCCGCCTGCTGCTGAACATCGGCGGCATCGCCAACCTGACGGTGCTGCCGGCCGCCGCCTCCCCTGACCAGGTCATGGCCTTCGACATCGGCCCGGGCAACATGCTCGTGGACGGGGCGGTATCCCATTTCAGCGGAGGTGCCGAGCGCTGCGACCGCGACGGGCGCAGGGCGGCCGCGGGAAAGGTGGACCAGGAGCTCCTGGGCCGCCTTCTCGGGCACGGATTCCTTCACAAGCCTCCGCCCAAGTCCACCGGGCGCGAGGAGTTCGGGGCAACCTTCCTGGGCGCGATTATGGCGCAGGTGGATCTGGCGGCAGACGATCTGGCGGCCACCTTGACCGCCTTCACCTCCGGCGCCATCATCGCCGGAATTCGCGCCTTCGTCCCCGAGGCGGCAATGGAAGAGCTCTGGGTCGGCGGCGGCGGAGTCCACAACCCGGTGCTGATGGAGCAGCTGAGAACGGGTTTGCCGGAGTTGCGCGTGGCATCCATCGAGGGGCTGGGAATTCCGGCCGACGGCCGCGAAGCCCTGGCTTTTGCAGTGCTTGCGAACGAGACCCTGATGGGTCGCTGCGGCAACCTGCCGGCGGCAACCGGGGCGGGGCGGCCGGTGGTCCTCGGCAAAATCGTCCCGGCAGGCGGCGCAACTTGATCAGGGCATCCTAGTTGGTTAGGATCAATACTCCAAACGCCGGAGCCGGGGGCCGCCCGGGCCCCGGCCTGGAGAACAGACAGCAGATCCCCAGAAAGAGGACCTCCATGCAGGATCATGGCTTCGAACTGGTTCGGGAGGAGACGATCCCCGAGCTCGATACCCGGGGGATTCTCTACAAACACCGGACCGGGGCCGAGCTGCTTTCCCTGGTCAACGGGGACGAGAACAAGGTTTTCGGCATCAACCTCCGCACCCCTCCGACGGACTCCACCGGAGTCGCCCACATCCTCGAGCACGCGGTCTTGTGCGGCTCGCGCAAGTACCCGGTGAAGGAGCCCTTCGTCGAGTTGCTCAAGGGATCGCTGAATACCTTTCTCAACGCCTTTACCTACCCCGACAGGACCTGCTACCCGGTGGCCAGCCAGAACCTGAGAGATTTCTACAACCTGGTCGACGTCTACCTCGACGCCGTCTTCCATCCCCGCCTGACCCCCCAGGTCCTGCAGCAGGAGGGCTGGCATTACGAACTCGAAGACGCCGGAGATCCCCTCGCATACAAAGGGGTCGTCTTCAACGAGATGAAGGGGGCCTATTCCGATCCCGAGCACCTCCTGCTGGAATACGCCCAGCATTCCATCTTTCCGGACAATACCTACGGGGTGGAGTCGGGCGGGCACCCGAGCCACATCCCCGATCTGACCTACGAACAGTTCGAGGGGTTCCACCGCAAATTCTACCATCCGGCCAATGCCCGCGTCTATTTTTACGGCGACGACGACCCCGAGCACCGCCTCCTCCTCCTCGAGGAATATTTCAAGGAATTCGAGCCGCGCCTGGTGGATTCCGCCATCGCCCCCCAGAGGCCATTCGCCGCGCCCCGGCGCCTGGTGCATCCGTACGCGGTCAGCCAGGAGGGCGACAGCGACAACCAGAGCATGGTGGCGGTGAACTGGCTGCTGGAGGACGGCCTCGACGCCGAGACCACCATGGCCCTCCACATCCTGGATCACATTCTCATCGGCACCCCCGCCTCTCCCTTGCACAAGGCCCTGATCGATTCGGGGCTCGGAGAGGAGGTGGTAGGCGCCGGCATGGAGAGCGAGCTGCGCCAGGTCTACTTCTCCGTCGGCCTCAGGGGAGTGCGGCGCCAGCGCGCCGACGAGGTGGAGGAGCTCATTCTGAATACCCTGGGGAAACTCGCCCGGGAAGGCATCGATGGCGACCTGGTCGCGGCGGCCATGAACACGGCGGAGTTCCGCCTGCGCGAGAACAACACCGGCAGCTTTCCCCGCGGGCTGGCGCTCATGCTGCGCTCCCTTTCCACCTGGATCTATGACCGCGATCCCTTCGCGCACCTGGGGTTCGAACGCCCCCTCAACAGCATCGCTTCCCGCCTGAGAGACGGGGGGTTGGGATTCCCCGACCTGATCCGGGAGTACTTGCTGGACAACCCCCATCGCACCGCCCTGGTCCTGGAGCCCGATGCCCACCTCGGGGGCCGCGAGGAGGCGGACGAGCGCACCCGGCTGGAACGCGCCCGGTCAGCCATGGACCCAAAGGGCCTGGAGGCGGTTGCAGCGGCCAGCCGCGAACTGAGGCGGCTGCAGGAGACCCCCGATTCGCCCCAGGCTCTGGCCACCCTGCCCCGTCTTCAGCTCGGCGACCTGGAGCGCAATATCAGCACCCTGCCCCTGGAAGTCGTTGAGCAGCAGGGTGTCCGCACACTCTACCACGATATCTTCACCAACGGCATCGTCTACCTGGACGTGGGCTTCGACCTGCGCGTCCTTCCCCAGGAATATCTCCCATACCTTCCCCTCTTCGGCCGCGCCCTGCTGGAGATGGGCACAAGCAGGGAGGACTTTGTAAAATTGGCCCAGCGCATCGGCTCCCGCACCGGGGGAATCGGAGTCGAGGTGCTGGTCAGTGCGCAGCATGGGAAGGCGACACCGGTCGGCCGCCTTTTGCTGCGGGCAAAGGCCATGTCGGCCCGGGCCGCCGATATGCTGGATATCCTGCGCGATGTCCTGCTGGACGTCGAGCTCGACAACAAGGAACGCTTTCAGCAGATGGCCCTCGAGGAGAAGGCCGCCAAGGAAGCCGGTCTGGTGCCCGGGGGACACCGCCTGGTCAACGTGCGCCTGCGCTCCCGCTTTGACGAGACCGGCTGGGTCGCGGAGCAGCTGAGGGGGGTGAGCTACCTGTTTTTTCTGCGCCGGCTGGTGCAGGAGGTGGAGGAAGACTGGCCCGCGGTGGCTTCCAGGCTCGGGGAGATCAGGCGTCTCCTGGTGAATCGCAGCTCCATGCTGGTGAACATCACCCTGGATGGGGCGGACAGGGCAGCTTTCCAGCGTCCTGTCGCCGATTTCCTCACGGCCATTCCCGCGGCGGCGGCGCGCCACGCTGTCTGGAAGCCGCCCGCCCATGTCCGCGGCGGTGAAGGGCTGGCCGTTCCCGCCCAGGTCAACTACGTGGGAAAGGCCGCCAACCTCTACGACGCGGGCTACGAACTCCACGGTTCGGTGGGGGTCATCTCCCGTTACCTGGGCACGACCTGGCTGTGGGACCGGGTGAGGGTGCAGGGAGGCGCCTACGGCGCTTTCTGCTCCTTCGACCATTTTTCCGGCGTTTTATCCTATCTGTCCTACCGCGATCCCGATCTTCTGGGCACTCTCGAGGTCTATGACGGCAGCAGCAGGTTCCTCGCCGAGCTCGACCTGAGCGAGGACGAGCTCACCAAGGCCATCATCGGCGCCATCGGCGACCTGGACCTCTGCCAGTTGCCCGATGCCAAGGGTTACACTTCCCTGCTGCGCTATCTCGCCGGCATCGGGGACGAGTTCCGCCAGCAGATGCGGGATGAGATCCTCGGCACGACCGCTGAAGATTTCAGAAAGTTCGCCGAGGTGCTGAGATGGGTGGAAAATAAGGGGGAGGTTGTGGCCATGGGAGCGCAGGAGACCCTGGATAGCGCATCCGGGCAGATCGGAGGCGGACTGAAGGTGGTCAGGCTGCTGTAGACCCGCCGGGCGGGGGTCCTCCCGGACGCGAACCGGCGGGAGTGGGGAGCCGCGGGACAGCGCCGCTGCGACGGCCGTCCCCCCGGGGGTGGGGCAGGCACTTTGTTCGCAGGAGGAAGGGAATGAGTGCGAAAGTCGAACTGATGGTGGACGCCCGCGCCGCGCTAGGGGAAGGCGCCTTCTGGAACGGCGCCGAACAGTTGCTCTACTGGGTCGATATCATGGGGTGCAAGGTGCACGTCCACGATCCCGCCGGGGCCCCTGACCGGGCAATGGACGTAGGACTGCAGGTGGGAACGGTTGTGGTGCGGGCCGCCGGAGGCCTCATGGTCGCCGTGGACCGGGGATTCGGGGCCTTCGACCTGGACAGGGAAGAGCTTACCCTGATTCACGATCCGGAGGCCGACCTGCCGGAAAACCGCTTCAACGACGGCAAGTGCGATCCGGCCGGCCGCTTCTGGGCCGGCACCATGGCCATGGATCCGGTGGCGGGAGCAGGCTCCCTGTATTGCATGGACACCGATTTCGCGGTGCGCAGGATGCTGGGAGATGTGGGCATCTCCAACGGCATCGTCTGGAGCCTGGACTGTGCAAGAATGTACTATATCGACTCGCTCAGGTACGATGTCAGGGCTTACGACTACGATGTGGAAACGGGAGACATCGCCAACGAGCGGGTTGCTTTCCGGGTCCCCCGGGAAGTCGGGTTGCCCGATGGGATGGCCATAGATGCCGAAGGCATGCTGTGGATAGCGCACTACGATGGGGGCAAGGTGTGCCGCTGGCATCCCGGCAGAGGAGAAATTCTGCAGGCCATCGAGCTGCCGGTTTCCAAGGTGACCTCCTGCGCCTTCGGAGGCAGGGACCTCGATACCCTCTATGTAACCAGTGGTTCCCTGGGGTTGACGGACGAGGAGAGGGCAAGGGAGCCTCACGCCGGCGGGTTGTTCGCGGCCAGGCCAGGTTGCCGCGGGGTCGAGCAGTTCCAGTTCGGCGGGTAGGCGGAGGTTGCGCGGCGTGCCGAACTGCTGCAATTCAGGTGGTGGTGCGGATGGCGTCCAGCTCGGGCAGGAGTCTGACGCTCTCCTGTTCGTTGGGGTCGGTGCGGGCGATGACCACGGTGCAGGTTTCGGTCTCGCTGGGGTTGTAGGGAAGATGCGGCACTCCCGCGGGGATGTAGACGAAGTCGCCGCTTTCGACGCACAGGTGCTCCTCCAGCTCGTCGCCGTACCACATCCCGGACCTGCCGTCGATTACGTAGACGGCGGTCTCGTGATTTTCGTGAAGGTGAGCCCTGGCTCGCTGGCCCGGAGGCATGGCCAGGAGGTGCATGCAGATTCCCCGGGATCCGGTGTTTTCCGCGGCGACCCCGGTGCGATAGGTGAGGGCCTGCTTGCCGGTGTATAGCTCCCGAGATCGAACTACCTTGCAGGTTGGAGCGGATGAAGGCGACATGATTTCTCTCCCCGATTTCCAGGTAAGGCACTTGAACCTGAGGCAAATCCAGATGGCGGCAGAGGGCAGGCCTGGACCATGCCCTCCGTCTGCCTGCCCCAACCCGGGGGGCTGGGACCCCGAGTATATCCAGTCCCCAAATCCATGTCAAACCAGGCTGAGCCTGTAGGGAAGCGGGTCATGCGAATCAAGGCAGTTTCTCTGGTATTCTTCCTCTCCGCGGCGGCGAGTCCCCCGGCCGCCGGCGCTGCCGACTGGCCCGGCTGGAGGGGTCCCTGGCAGAATGGCGCGTCCATGGAAACGGGCCTTATTTCGCGCTGGTCTGCCGAGGGTGAAAACCTGATATGGAAGGCGGATTTCTGCGGCCGCTCAACCCCGGTCGTCCTCGACGGCAGGGTATGCGTCACCGGCCGCGGGGGAGAGGGCATCACCGAGCAGGAGCTGGTGGCCTGTTTCGACGCGGCGAGCGGGAAGCTGCTCTGGGAACACCGCTTCAACGTCTTTCACACGACCATTCCGTTCAACAGGGTGGGGTGGGCCAGCCCCGCCGGTGATCCGGAGACCGGGAACATCTACGTCCACGGGGTCGGCGGCCTCCTTTTGTGCCTCGACCCCGAGGGGGAGGTCCTGTGGTCCCGTTCCCTCACCGAGGAGTTCGGCCGCATCTCCGGCTACGGCGGGCGGGTCCATACTCCCGTGGTACACGAAGACCAGGTAATAATCAGTTTTCTCAATCTCGGCTGGGGAGACCAGGCCGTGCCCAGGCATCGGTACTTTGCCTTCGACAAGCGCAGCGGCGCGGTGGTGTGGGTTGCGGCGCCGGGGGGACGCCCGCTGGACACCACCTACTCCACTCCGGTGGCGGCCGCCATCGGGGGGCGGCGGCTGCTGATCGGCGGCAACGCCGACGGCGCCATCTACGCCATGGCGGCGCGAACGGGGGAGAAGGTGTGGGGTTTCCGGCTGAGCAGGCGCGGCATCAATTCATCGGTGCTGGTGGAGGGCAGCCGCGTCTATGCCGCCCACAGCGAGGAAAACGTGGACAACACCGCCATGGGCAGGGTGGTATGCATCGACGGCGGCGGCAGGGGAGACGTCACCGCCACCCATGAAATCTGGCGCTATGACGAGTTCGCGGTGGGCTACTCCTCTCCGGCCATGGGCGGCGGCGGCCTCTACCTGGTGGACAACGGCGCCAACCTGCACTGCCTCGACCCGGATACGGGGAGGGACCTCTGGCAGTATGGCCTGGGAACCGTAGGCAGGGGATCCCCCGTCTGGGCCGACGGCAAGCTGTACGCCACCGAGGTCAACGGATCCTTCCACATTCTCGAAGTCCGGGGAGGCCATCCCCTGAAACTGGACAGGGATGAGATAAGGACCAGGGAAGGACGCCCCGCCGAAATCTTCGGTTCTCCGGCTCTGGCCAATGGCCGCATCTACTTTGCCACCGAAGAGGGGCTGTACTGCCTGGGGGATAGGGAGGCCGGGCCGGTGGCCGGGCCGGCCGTGGTGCCGGAATTCCCAGTGGAGGCCGCAGGCGAAGAGAGGCCGGCCGCCTCCCTGCTCGTGGTTCCGGCGGAGGTGGTGGCGCAGCCTCGGGATACGGTCCGCTTCGAAGTGCTCGCCTTCGACCACGAAGGGCGTTCCGTGGAGGCGCCGGCGGTCGAGTGGACCCTCGAGGGTCTGGAGGGAAGTATGGGCGCGGGTGGGAGGCTGATTCTGAACGGTAGCGCTGGCGCCCAGGCGGGGATAGTCCGGGCCGCGGCCGAGGGAGCAGGCGGCAGGGCGCGGGTGCGGGTCGTCCCCGGGCTGCCCTGGAGCGAGGATTTCGAGGAGGTGGAGGAAGGTGGGAATCCGGCGCATTGGGTCGGCGCGGGAACCAAGTTCAAGGTGCGCGACCTGCACGGCAACAAGGTGCTGGTCAAGCCGCCGGCCAGGGTGGGGCTGCACCGTTCAAATGTCTACCTCGGTCCTCCCGGCATGAGAGGGTATACCGTTCAGGCCGATTTGATGGGAACCTGGGACAAGCGCAGGCGCCCTGACATGGGATTGATCGCCAACCGCTACACCCTGGATATGATGGGGAACCACCAGCAGTTGCAGATCCGGTCCTGGGCTTCGGACCTGAGGATGGCCGTTACCTCCCCCTTCGACTGGGAGCCCGGCGTCTGGTACACCATGAAGATGGAGGTGGAGGTGGGGGATGAAGTGGCCATCGTCAGGGGCAAGGTCTGGCGGCGGAACGAAGAGGAGCCCGGGGAGTGGACGATCACCGCCCGGGACCCCCTGCCGAACCGGGAGGGGAGTCCGGGGTTGTACGGATACTCACCCGCTGAAATCCACTACGACAACGTCAAGGTATGGGCGGGAGATTGACCATGGGACGATTTGCGAGGGCGGCGATCGGCGCGGTCTGCGCCGCGGCCATGGGCGCCGCCGCCGAGGAAACCGCGATGTGGGGGTTCACACCGGCGCGCAACCTGGCGCTGGAGGCGAGAGGTTTGCCCGAGAGATGGGACCCGGCCACCGGGTTGAATATCAAGTGGACGGCGCCCCTGGGGTCGCAAACCTACGCCGGTCCCGTGATCATCGGGGACAAGGTCTTCGTCGGCACCAACAACCAGGGTATGCGCAACCCGGGGCTGAAGGGCGACCGCGGAGTGATCATGGCCTTCGGGGCGGCGGACGGCCGCTTTCTGTGGCAGTCCACCCACACCAAGCTCCCCGCGGGGAGAGTCAACGACTGGCCCAGGCAGGGCGTCTGCTCCACCCCCTTCATCGAAGGCGACCGCCTTTACTATGTCTCCAACCGCTGCGAGCTGGTGTGCGTCGATACGGAAGGCTTCCTGGACGGCGAAAACGATGGTCCCTTCGTCTCGGAAAAGGACACAAGCGCCATCGACGGCGACGTGATATGGAAGCTGGACATGATCGCGGAGCTGGATGTCTTTCCCCACAACCTGGCCACCTGTTCGCCTCTGGGCGTCGGCAATCTGATCTTCGTCGTCACCGGAAACGGGGTGGACGAGGGGCATGTCCACATTCCCACTCCGTTTGCCCCCAGCTTTGTCGCGGTGGACAAGGAGAGCGGCAGGGTGGTGTGGGAAGACAACTCCCCGGCGGACCGCATCCTTCACGGGCAGTGGTCCAATCCTGCCTACGGTGTGGTCGAGGGCAAGGGCCAGGTGATCTTTCCGGGAGGCGACGGCTGGATCTACGCCATGGAGCCGGAAACCGGGGAGCTCATCTGGAAGTTCGATTGCAATCCCAAGGATTCCGTGTGGGAACTGGGGGGAAGGGGAACGCGGAACGCCATTATCTCGACCCCCGTGTTCTATGATGACAAGGTCTACGTCGGGGTGGGGCAGGATCCGGAGCACGGGGAAGGGGTAGGCCACCTGTGGGCCATCGACGCGAAGGGGAGAGGGGACGTCAGTGCCAGCGGGGTGGTCTGGCATCTGGGGGACCGGGACTACAACCGCACCCTGTCCACCGCGGCCATCAGCGACGGGCTGCTCTACACCGCGGACCTCAGCGGATTCGTCTATTGCCTCGACGCCCGCAGCGGGGAGAAATACTGGACCTACGATACCTTCGCGGCGGTCTGGGGATCGACCCTCGTGGCCGACGGCAAGGTCTACATCGGCGACGAGGACGGCGACGTGGCCGTGCTGAGGGCGGGCAGGAAGCTGGAGCTGCTCTACGAGGTCAATATGGGCAGTGCGGTATACACCACGCCGACGGCCCGCGACGGGGTGCTCTACATCGCCAGCCGCAACATGCTATTTGCTATCGAGGGGGAATAGGGGGATCGGGCCATGAACGGGGCGAAGGGCCCTTCGGCGGAGGAGATCGAGGCGGCGAGGCGAAGCCTGGACGCCCACGTTCGCGAGATGGTCGGCTGGCACTTCGGAGAGCGGACCGGCTGTCCCTTCTGGCTAGAGTTCGCCGCGGGACTGGACTTCGACCCTGTCCGCGAGATCGGCGGCTACCGCGACCTGAAGCTCCTGGGCCATTTCCAGGACGAGTGGCTGCGCGGGGGGCCGGTGCGGCGCTGGCTGCCCCGGGGGTTGGCCGGCGAGCCTGTCTCCGTTTTCGAAACCGGGGGGTCCACCGGCGTACCCAAGTACCGCCTCAACGTCCGCGATTTCCGCATCGATTACGAGTTGTTCAGCGCGACTCTCTCCGAGGAGGCCTTTCCGCGCGGGGCAGACTGGCTGATGCTGGGACCGAGCGGGCCGCGGCGCCTGCGCCTGGCCGTCGAGTATCTCGCCCAGCTCAGGGGAGGGATCTGCTTCATGGTGGACCTGGACCCGCGCTGGGTGAACAAGCTGATAAAGCACGGCAAGCACCGCGAGCTGGAGGAGTACAAAACCCACGTCGTCGACCAGGCCCTGCAGGTCCTCCGCTCCCACGAGAATGTGCGCTGCCTGTTCACCACACCGAGGCTTCTGGAGTCCCTGGGCGGGAAGATTTCCTTGTCCAGGGCAGGGATCACCGGGATTTTCTGCGGCGGCACCGAGATGGACGCCCAGTTCCATCGCTTCGCCCGCGAGGAGCTCGCCCCGGGTGTGGACTTCGTGCCCGCGTATGGCAACACCCTGATGGGGCTGGCCTGCTCCAGGCCCTTCGACCCGGCTGACGGATACGCCATCACCTACTATCCCCCCCAGCCGCGGGCGGTCATCGAGCTGGTCTCCACCGCTCCTCCGCACCATGCGGTGGGCTACGGCGAGAGGGGCCGGGTCATGCTGACCACCCTGACGAAGGAATTCTTCATGCCCCGCTTTCTCGAGCGCGACGAGGCGGAGCGGGTGGCGCCCATCGCTCCCTATCCCTGGGACGGGGTGAGGAATCTGCGCCTGCTGTCGGAGCTGCAGGAGTCGGTGGTGGTGGGGGTATATTAGAATGTTGCACATCCCCATACTGCGCGCGGGGACCCCCTACAGGAGCCTGGATACGGCCAGGTTGTGCCACCTGGGCTCGGGTGAGCCCGTCGCCCTGGTCAGCCAGGCCAACAGGGGACTGGTGGCGAGGGACCTGGCCTCCGCGGCGGAGAACCAGCGCGCCCTCGCCGACCTCTCGGCGGCGCAGCTGCTGGGAATCTGCGGGGAAGCCGCCCGCCTGTTCATGGAGGCGGACCTTCCCGTGGACGAGGATGCCCAGGGGCCGGAGGATTACGTGCGCCAGACCTCGGCCACCACGGGTCTCCCCGAGACCCTCTGCCGCGGCAACATGGAGAAGATTCACCAGGTTCTCTCGCAGATGGATGCGGTGCTGGACGGTCTGACGCGCGGGCTCCACCTCGGGGTCCTCGACGGAGGATGGGACCTCGATCACGGGCGCCCCCTGAGCTACATCTGCCAGACCCGCGCCCTGGGGGTGGTGCTCCCCAGCAATTCTCCCGGGGTGCACTCTCTCTGGGCCCCCTCGTTAGCGCTGAAGGTCCCGGTGATGCTCAAACCCGGCAGGGAGGAACCCTGGACGCCGTTGCGTCTTGCCCGGGCTTTCATGGCCGCGGGCTGTCCTCCCGAGGCATTCGGATACTACCCCACCGATTATGCCGGAGCCTCGGAAATTCTCCTGCGCTGCGGCCGTTCCATGCTGTTCGGAGGCGACGCCACGGTGGAGTCCTGGGCCGGGGATCCCCGGGTGCAGATCCATGGGCCGGGGCGCAGCAAGATCATTTTCGGTACGGACGAGGCCGAGAGCTGGGAAGACCATCTGGATCTCATGGTGGCCTCGGTGGCCGAGAACGGGGGCAGGTCGTGCATCAACGCTTCCGGCATCTGGGTGCCGCGCCACGGGCTGGAGATCGCCACCGCCCTGGCGCAGCGCCTGGCGCGGATTGAAGCTCTGCCTTTGGACCATCCGCAGGCGCGGGTCGCGGCCTTCGCTCGGCCGGAGGTGGCGCAGAGACTGACGGAGCTGATCGACGCCCGGCTCGAGATGGGGGGCGCGGAGGACCTTACCGCCCGGTTCAGGAGTGGGGACCGGATAGTCGAAAGGGAGGGCTGCACCTTTCTGCTGCCCACCGTCCTCTGGTGCGAGGATGGCGAGCACCCGCTGGCCAACGCGGAATTTCTCTTCCCCTTCGTCAGCGTGGTACAGGTCCCCCAGGAGCAGATCCTCAAGCGCATCGGTCCGACCCTGGTCGCCACGGCGATCACCGGGAACCGGGAGTTGATCGTGGAGCTGCTGAGTTGCGCCCAGATCGAGCGCCTGAACCTGGGTCCCATCGGCACCAACCGGGTTTCATGGGACCAGCCCCACGAGGGCAACCTCTTCGAATTTCTCTACCGCCAGAGAGCTCTCCAGGCTCTAGGGAGCTGATTCCCCCTTGGGTCCATTTGTCCTTCATCCTGGCGCGCACCTGGTTTTCGGTGCGAATACCCTGGATGGGTTGGGGAGCCTGATCAGGAAGCTGGGGGGGCGCCGGGTCATGCTCGTCACCGACCCCGGCGTCGCCCGGGCTGGCATTGCCCTCAGGGCCATCCGGTCCATGCAGCGCGAATCCATCGAGCACTTCGTGTTCGACGGGGTGGTGGAAAACCCGACGACGCGCGAGGTGGAAGCGGGCGTCCATTTTGCAAGGCAGCAGGATGGCATCGACTTCATTGCAGGTCTCGGCGGAGGCAGTGCCATGGACTGCGCCAAGGGAATAAACTTCCTCCTCACCCAGGGCGGCCGCATGGAGGACTACTGGGGCGCGGGCAGGGCGGACCTTCCCATGCTGCCGTCCATGGGGATCCCGACTACCGCGGGCAGCGGCAGCGAGGCTCAGTCCTTCGCGCTGATCGCCCAGGCGGATACCCATCGGAAAATGGCCTGCGGCGACGAGAAGGCGCGGTTCGGCGCCGTCATTCTCGATCCTCTGCTGGTCCAAAGCGCGCCGCCGCGGGTGGTCGCGGCCGCCGGGATCGACGCCATCGCTCACGCCCTGGAGAGCTTCGTGACCACCCGGAGGAACCCGGTCTCCGCCATGTTCTCCAGGGAGGCCTGGCGCCTGCTGGAACCAAGTTTCGAGTCGGTCCTGGACCCATCTGGGGAGGTGGAGCCATGGGGCCGGATGTTGCTGGGGGCGCACTTGGCCGGCGCCGCCATCGAGAGCTCCATGCTGGGCGCGGCCCACGCCTGCGCCAATCCGTTGACGGCCGCGTACGGAATCCCCCACGGGGAAGCCGTCGGGATCATGCTTCCTGCCGTGGTCCGCTTCAACAGCGCCGTTGTGGAGGAATTGTACCGGGACCTGCAAGGCAGCGCGGAGAAATTGGTCGAGCGCATCGTTGAATTGCAGCTTGCGGCTGCGCTGCCTCGGCGCCTTGGGGATTGCGGGGTCGGCAGCTCCGACCTGCCGGGCCTGGCCGGTGAGGCCGCCTCTCAGTGGACCGGGAAGTTCAATCCGCGTCCGTTGGATGAGGAAGATTGGCTGCAACTCTTCGAATCGTCGTTCTGAAGGCCGCGTCGAAACCGCTTCCGGAACCTCATTTCAGGGAAAGGCGGAAGGGAGCGATATGGTCGGGAAATTCCTCTGGATCGCCGTTCTCGCCATTCCGGGGCAAATCGTCCTCGCCCAGGACCGCTGGAACAGTTTTCGCGGCAATCCCCAGCTGACGGGGGTGGCGGAAGGAGGCGTGACCTCCCGTCCCGGGCTGTTGTGGACCTTCGCGGCGGGAGAGGGCATCGAGTCGACCGCCGCGCTATGGGAAGGGACGGCCTACGTCGGCTCCCTGGATGGCTATCTATATGCCATTGATCTCGAAAGCGGGGAGCTGAAATGGAGATACCGGGCATCGGACCAGATAAAGTCCTCACCGGCCGTGCACTCCGGCGCGGTCTACTTTGGAGACGAGTCCGGGCTCTTCCACGCGGTGGATGCCGGGTCCGGCGAGCCCAGGTGGAGCTTCCACACCGATGCAGGCATAATTTCTTCGGCGAATTTTTCGGCCGGCCGGATTATATTCGGATCCTATGACCACCATCTGTACTGTCTGTCCGCCGGGGCCGGAACCCTGATTTGGAAATTGGAGACGGATGGATATATTCATGGAACGCCGGCGCTGTCCGGAAACACGGTCGTCGTCGGAGGCTGCGACGGTTTTCTGCACCTCGTCGACCTGCAAGACGGCACCGAGGAGAAGAGGATCGACCTGGGAGCTTACGTCGGCGCTTCTCCGGCGGTGGCCGGCGGCCGCGTCTACGTGGGAACCTTCTCCGACGAGGTGCTGGGCATCGACTTGACCGGCGGCAGGATATTCTGGCGTTTCAAGGATCCCCTGCGGTCCTTTCCCTTCTACGCGTCGGCCGCGGTAACCGGGGAGAGAATCGTCGTCGCGGGCAGGGACAGGATGGTGCGCGCCTTCAATGCCCCCGGCGGTGAGCTTCTGTGGTCCTTTGCGGCGAAGACGAGGCTGGATTCCTCTCCTGTCATCGCCGGCGAGCGGGTCTTTTTCGCGACCACGGGAGGGGTGCTCGGCGCCCTCGACATGGAGTCTGGAGAGCAGGTATGGGAATTCGTGACGGGATCGTCCATAACCGCCTCGCCCAGTATCGCGGGAGGCAGGCTGGTCGTGGGCTCGGAGGAGGGAATCCTCTTCTGTTTCGGCGAGCTGGAGCCAGAGAATGAGTAACCCCCAGGTGCAATCGGATCCGGCTACCACGCCGACTGCGGCGGTGGAGACGGATGTCGGCAGCGTCTTCGTCTCCAACTATCCGCCTTATTCATTCTGGAGCAGGGAAAGCCTTCCCCGTGTGAAGGAGGTCCTCGGATCTCCTCCCGGTCCGTCCCCGCCGGACCTGGGACTGTATCTGCACATTCCGTTTTGCCGCAGGCGCTGCAAGTTCTGCTATTTCCGCGTCTACGTCGACAAGACCGGCGCCGAGATCCGCAGCTACCTCGATGCCCTGGCCAGGGAGGTGGAGATCTACGCAGCCATGCCGCGGACTGCGGGGAGGACCTTGCGCTTCGTCTACTTCGGGGGAGGAACCCCTTCCTTCATCGGCAGCAGAGATTTGCGGGGCCTCGTTCGGCGGATCAAAGCGGCCCGGCCCTGGGACGGGGCGGAGGAAGTGGCCTTCGAATGCGAGCCCGGGACCCTGACCCGGGCAAAGCTGGAAGCCATAAAGGACATCGGCGTCACCAGGCTGAGCCTGGGAGTGGAGAATTTCAACGACGACATTTTGCGGGAAAACGGCAGGGCCCATCTCTCCGGCGAAGTCTTTGCCGTGGCTCCGTGGATCAAGGCCCTCGAATTCGATCAGGTGAACGTCGACCTGATTGCGGGGATGGTGGGAGAGACCTGGGAGACCTGGAAGGACACGGTGGAGAAGACCATCGAGATGGATGCGGACAGCGTGACCGTGTATCAGATGGAATTGCCCTTCAACACGATCTATTCCAGGGCGGCGCTGGCGGGGGGAGGGCAGGAGAGCCGGTTTGCTGACTGGGAAACCAAGCGGTCGTGGCACGACCATGCCTTCGAGCGTCTCGAGGCGGCCGGATACGAGGTTTCCAGCGCCTATACCATGGTGAAAAAAGGCCGGAAATGCTCCTTCGTATACCGGGATGCGCTGTGGCGGAGCAGCGACATGATCGGGGCCGGAGTGGCTTCCTTCTCTCACCTTGGAGGGCTGCACTATCAGAATGCCGCCGACTGGGACGGCTATATCGCCGCCCTGGCGGAAGGTCGGTTGCCCCTCGACCGCGCCTTTGCCACCAGCGCCGAGGAGCGCCTTACCCGGGAAATGATCCTGCAGTTGAAGCTCGGGAAGCTGGCGAGAAGCTATTTCCGGGATAAGTTCGGCGTGGATGTCCTCGAAGCTTACCGGAGGGCATTCGCAAAGTTGCATGACGAAGGGATGCTGGCCTGGGATGCGGAAGAAGTCGAGCTGACGCGCGAGGGGCTGCTCCGGGTGGATCAGCTGTTGCCTGAGTTCTATCATCCACGCTACCGCAACGCCCGCTATACCTGAAATGCGGTGCAGGAGAATCCGGGAGGTCGCAATGCAGCGAAGGATCTTATTGATTGGATTGACAGGTGTCCTTTTGTCCGTGGCCGAGTCCCGTTCCGAGGCCGGAGATGAATGGCCGCAGTGGCGCGGCGCCCAACGGGACGGAGTATCTCCCGAGACCGGATTGCTCAAGACGTGGCCCCCTGGGGGACCGCAGACTTTGTGGCGGTTTCAGGCGGGAGAAGGCTTCTCCGCCATTGCGGTTGACGGGGGACGCGCTTTTACCATGTTCGCCCGGGATGGCGCCGAATACGTCATCGGCCTGGACGCGGAGACGGGCAAGGAGATCTGGAAGTTCGAGTCGGACGAAATCTTCGAGGACCACCAGGGAGGCCATGGCCCGCGTTCCACCCCGGCCGTCGACGGCGGCCGGGTCTTCGCTGTCAGCGCCCGCGGCAGGCTCACCGCCTTGAACGCCGAAAGCGGCCAGTTGCTGTGGGAGTGCGATCTGAAAGAGAGGTTCGGCGGCAAAACTCCCAGGTGGGGATATTGCGCCTCTCCACTGGTCGAAGGAGAACTCCTCCTGGTCGAGACAGGTGGACCGGAGGGAAGGTCCTGGGCGAACCCTCTGGCCAGGTCGGACGCGGGGCAGACCATCGCCGCCTTCGACAAGGAAACCGGCGACCTGGTCTGGACTGCGGCGGCGGGCAAATCAGCCTACTCGTCGCCGATTTCGGTCAGCGCGGGCGGAGTTCGCCAGATCGTTTTTTTCACCGCCATGGGACTGGCTTCGGTCTCGCCGGCGGAAGGCCGCGTCTACTGGACCTATCCCTGGGACACGAGCTACGATGTCAATGCCGCCACTCCGATTTTCGTCCCCCCCGACAGAATCTTCATTTCCTCCGGATACGACAAGGGGGCTGCCATGGTGAAGGTCGACGTGGTTGAAGGCGGCCTTGAAGTCCAGGAAGTCTGGAGCGGCCGGGTGATGAAGAACCAGTTTTCCTCTTCGGTGCTGCACGAGGATCACCTGTACGGTTTCGACAACGCGATTCTGAAGTGCATCGATGCCGCCAGCGGCGCCCAGCGGTGGAGGCACCGCGGCTTTGGCAAGGGCACCTTGATAGTCGCCGACGGACATCTGATTATCCTCGGGGAAAGTGGCAGGTTGGCCCTCGCCCGGGCGACCCCGGAGGGATTTGTAGAGAAAGCCAGTGCCCAGGTGCTGAGCGGAAAATGCTGGACCATGCCGGCCCTGGCCAGGGGCAGGCTCTACCTGCGCAACGAGGAGCAGATCATCTGCCTGGATTTGAAGGGATCGGGCTGATGGTTCCCTCGCCCGGCGTGGTGGATGCCCATGGATCCGGCAGGGCCATGTGGGTCGAATGAGCGCCGCTATGGTGGTGCCTTCCCATCGCGAACACCTGGAGCGGGAGCAGTTGCGCCGACTGCAGGAAATGCTCGCCCCCATTCTGGAGACCAATGCCTTCTACCGCCGCAAGCTCAATGGGGCGGGAATCGAAAGACCGCAAGATGTGCACAGCCTCGAAACCTACCGCTCTCTGCCCTTCACCACGAGGGATGAATTCAGTGCTGACCAGTTGGACCATCCCCCGTTCGGCTCCAACCTCACCTATTCCCTGCAGCGCTACGTCCGCATTCACCGGACATCGGGAACCTCCGGGTCCTCCCTGCGCTGGCTGGATACGGAAGACTGCTGGCGGTGGTGGGCGCGCTGCTGGGCGGCGGTCTACGCGGGCGCCGGAGTGGGGGCGGGCGACAGCATTTTCTTCGCCTTCTCCTTCGGCCCCTTCATCGGCTTCTGGAGCGGATATGAGGGCGCGCGGCTGGTCGGGGCCCTTGCCATTCCGGGCGGGGGGATGGACTCCGAGTCGCGGGTGAGGGCCATTGTGGAGGAAGGAGCCACGGTGGTGGTCTGCACCCCCACCTATGCTCTGCACCTGGCCGAGATCGCCGCCGGGGCGGGCATCAGCCTCGCGGACTCCAGGGTGCGGACTACCATTCACGCTGGTGAGCCCGGAGCCGGTATGGGGGCGACGAGGAAGCGCATCGAGGAGGCCTGGGGCGCCCGGTGCTTCGACCACGCCGGTGCCACCGAGGTGGGGGCGTGGGGGTTCGAGTGCGGGGCGAGAGAAGGTATGCATCTCAACGAGCACGAGTTCATCTTCGAGGTGGTGGACCCCGGTACGGGAGAGGCGGCCGCCGAGGGCGAGCTGGTGATCACCAACCTGGGTCGCGCAGGCATGCCTGCCATTCGCTATCGCACCGGTGACAGGGTGCGGCTGCACAGCCACCCCTGTTCCTGTGGCCGCTCGTTGCAGCGCCTTGCGGGAGGAGTGGTCGGCCGCATGGACGACGCCCTCGTCATCCGCGGCACGGTGGTCTATCCCAGCGCCATCGAGAATATCGTGCGGCGCTTTCCAGTGGTGGGTGAGTTCGCGGTGGAGGCCTACCGCCGCGGGGAGCTCGACGAGCTCAGGATCCAGGTGGAGGTTGCCGGGGGCAACGGGGAGGGGACAGGACCGGCCATCGCCAGGGAGTTTCGCCGTGTCCTGGGGTTGCGGGTGGAGGTCGAGATCGTTCCAGGAGGGTCGTTGCCGCGCTTTGAATTCAAGGCCAGGCGTGTCGTGGACCGCCGCTGGAATGCCGAGCCGGATGGAGCACCCATGAGGAGGAACAGTCGTTGAATGACGTCGTCGTCGTCGGGGGCGGGCCGGCGGGAAGCACCGTGGCGGCCCTCGCGGCCGAGCAGGGACTCAGGGTGATGCTGCTGGAGAGGGCGCCGGGACCGTGTTTCAAGATCGGCGAGTCCCTGATGCCGGGAACGTATTGGACCCTGGAAAGGCTTGGTGTGCTGGACAAGTTGAAGGCCGGCCGTTTCCCCGAGAAATACAGCGTCCAGTTTTTCTCCCGGACGGGCAGAGGCTCCAGGCCCTTCTACTTCTTCGAGACCAATCCCCACGAAAGCTCGATGACCTGGCAGGTCCTGCGCAGCGAGTTCGACCAGATTCTGCTCGACAACGCCGCCGGGAAGGGCGCGGAGGTGCGGCGCGGGGTCAACGTCCGGGAGGTGCGATTCGAAGGGGACCGGGCGGTTGGGGTGCTAGCCCGGGGCGCAGGGGGCCGTTCGGAGGAGTTCGGGGCGAAGGTGGTGGTCGACGCGACGGGCCAGAGCGCCTTGATTGCGCGCAAGCTGAAGATCAAGACCACGGAGCCCGAGCTGAAGAAGGCGTCGATCTACACCCACTTCGAAGGGGGCCTGCGCGACCCCGGCATGGACGCCGGCGCCACCCTCGTCCTCCACACCAGGAACGAGGATTCGTGGTTCTGGTACATACCCCTTCCGGACGACCGGGTGAGCGTGGGGGTGGTCGGGTCGCTGCACTATCTGCTGCAGGGCCGCCGGGAGGAACCACAGCAAATTTTCGACCGGGAGGTCGAAAGGTGTCCCGCTCTGAAGCGGCGCCTGGCCGGTGCCCGGCAGGTATTTCCGGTCAAGGTGACCCGGGACTTCTCCTATCGAGCCGACCGCATCGCCGGCCATGGCTGGGTCCTTGTCGGCGACGCCTTCGGATTCCTGGATCCCATTTATTCCTCTGGTGTTCTCCTGGCCCTCAAGTCGGGGGAATGGGCGGCGGACGCCATTCTCGGCGCCTTTGAAAAGGGGGATTTCGGCCCAGCCCAATTGGGCGGCTTCGGCCCCGAGTTCGCAGCGGGGATGGAGGCCGTGCGCAAGCTGGTCTACGCATTCTACACCAGGAAGTTCAGCTTCGCCGGGTTCTTGAGACAGTATCCGCAGTGCAAGCAGGGGGTCATCGACATCCTCAGCGGCGATATCTTCAAGGATGACGTGAACTCCATATTCGCTCCGATGGCACAGATGTGCCGGCTGCCTGCAAGTCGGGAGCTGGGCCTTTGAAGGGGCACTGGAAGGAGTTGCATTGAAGAATTCATCTATCCGCAAACTACTTTATCTATCCCTAGTCGTCCTTTATTTCCTGCACAACGACTTGTGGTTCTGGCACGATTCTCGATTCGTTCTGGGATTGCCCATCGGCCTGCTCTATCACATCGGCTTCTGCCTGGTGGCCGCCCTGCTGATGGTGCTGCTGGTCACCTGTGCCTGGCCCGGCCATCTGGACTCCGACGGGGAGGCAAAGCAGTGACTGTCGCGATAATCTTCGCCTATCTGGCCATCGTGCTCCTGGTGGGAAACCTGAGCCACCGGTTCTTCCGCGGCACCGGGGAAGACTACTTCGTCGCCAGCCGCAGTATCGGACCCTTCCTGCTGTTGATGTCCCTTTTCGGCACCAACATGACCGCCTTCGCTATCTTGGGCGCTTCGGGGGAGGCCTACCATGAGGGAATCGGGGTCTTCGGGCTGATGGCTTCCGCCTCCGCTCTGATCATTCCCTGCGTCTTCTTCTTCGTGGGTACGCGGGTGTGGGCGCTCGGCAAGGAGCACGGCTTCCTCACCCAGGTGCAGTACTTCAGGGCGCGCTGGGATTCGGATGCCCTGGGCCTGCTGCTGTTCGCCGTCCTCATCGCCCTGGTGATTCCCTACCTCCTGATAGGGGTAATGGGAGGTGGAATCACCTTGCACCAGATCAGCGGCGGGCAGGTCCCCGAGTGGGTGGGCGGACTCCTGGTCTGCGCCGTGGTCGTGACCTACGTCTGCTACGGTGGTCTGCGCGGAACGGCGTGGGCCAATACATTTCAGACCCTGGTGTTCATGGTACTTGGCGGGGTGGCTTTTTTCACCATTGTTTCCAGCATGGGGGGATTCACTCAGGCCATGTCATCGGTCGCCGAACATCATCCCGAGCTTCTCGTTCGCGGCGAGCATATAAAGCCCCTCAAGCTGCTGACCTATACATGCATTCCGCTTTCGGTGGGAATGTTCCCCCACATGTTCATGCACTGCCTCACCGCCAGGAGCGCACAGACCTTCCGCTACCCCCTGATGTTCTACCCGCTGTGTATCGCCGTCGTCTGGATCCCCAGCGTGCTGCTCGGCGTTCTGGGCAGCGTCGATTTTCCCGATCTCAAGGGGGCGCAGGCAAATTCGGTCCTGGTGAGGATGATCGAGCTGCATGCGCCGGAAGTCCTGGCAGGCCTCCTCGCCGCGGGGGTCTTCGCGGCCATCATGTCGTCGCTGGATTCGCAGGTGCTGTCCATCGGGACCATGTTCACCCAGGATATCGTGCGTCACTACGGGTTTCACGACCGGATGAGCGAAAGGAAGCAGATTCTCTGGGGCAGACTCTTCGTGGTCGCCATTCTCGCCTTGACCTTTTTGCTTTCCCTGGTATCGGCGCGGAGCATCTTCAAACTGGCCATCTGGTCCTTCAGCGGATTCGCCGCGCTCTTTCCCGTGGTGGTGGCCGCGCTCTTCTGGAAGCGCAGTACCAAGTACGGCGCTCTGGCCTCGGTGGTCAGCGTGGTGATCCTGTGGTGCTATTTCTTCTTTCAGGGGTGGCGAACTCCGGGCTATACCCTGGGTGACGCGGGGGTGATGCCGGCGGCTGTCATTCTTGCCGCATCGGCCGCTGCCATGATCGTCGGGTCTCTGCTGTCGAGGCCTCCCCCTTCCCAGGTGGTGAAAAGGTTCTTCTCCGCCGCCGAAGAATGAGAGTCGCGTATATCACCGCCGGCGCCGCCGGAATGTACTGCGGAAGCTGTATCCGCGACAACGCTCTGGCCGCGGCCTTGCAGAGGCTGGGCGCCGAGGTCGCTCTCATTCCGACCTACACGCCCCTGCGCACCGATGACGCCAACGTCAGCCTGGACCGCATTTTCTACGGGGGCATCAACGTCTACCTGCAGCAGAAGGCGTCCCTTTTCCGCCACACGCCGTGGGTGCTGGACCGCCTCTTCGATCGTCCCTCCCTGCTGAACGGGCTTTCCCGTTTCAGTCCATCCACCCGGGCGGAGGACCTGGGAGCGCTCACGGTCTCCGTGCTGAGGGGAGAGGAGGGAAGACAGCGCAAGGAGTTGGCCAAGCTGGTCCGATGGCTCGGGGACGACTACGGACCCGACGTGGTCCAGCTCACCAATTCCATGTTTGCCGGATTTTCCCGGGAGATCAAGAGAAGGCTGGGGATCCCGGTCCTCTGCGCCTTGCAGGGGGAGGATCTCTTCCTGCAGCAGATGGTCGAGCCCTACAGGTCTCGGGCTTTGGAGATTCTGCGCCGGCGCTGCCAAGACGTGGATGGGTTCGTGGCTCCCTGCAGGTACTATGCCGATTTCATGGCCGATTTTCTGGGCATTGCCCCCGAGAGGATGAGGGTGGTCGAGCTGGGATTGAACCTGCAGGGCCACGGCGAAGGCAGGAAGGACCTGGGTGGAGGCGCTTTTTGCGTGGGCTACCTTGCCCGCATCTGTCCGGAGAAGGGGCTTCACCTGCTGGTTGAGGCATTTAACCTGCTGAGCAAGCGCCTGGGTCCCGGGGCCCTCAAGCTCAAAATCGCCGGCTATCTCGGCGAGAGGGACCGCCCGTACTTTGAAAGGCTGATGGGCAGGATTGATGCATGGGGCTTGAGAGGGGAGGTTGAATTTTGGGGCGCGGTCGACCGCCGGGGCAAGATCGAATTTCTCAACGGCCTTCACATTTTGTCCGTGCCGACGGTTTACAAGGAGCCCAAGGGGCTCTTCGTCCTGGAAGCCCTGGCCAACGGAGTGCCGGTGGTGCAGCCGCGCCACGGGGCCTTCCCCGAGTTGATCGAAGCGACGGGAGGCGGACTGCTGGTGCGGCCGGGCTCCGCTGAGGCAGTCGCCGCGGCCATAGAGGAGTTGATGAATGATGCCGAACTGCGAGAGCGGTTGGCAAGACGGGGAAAGGATGCGGTGCATCGAAGGTTCGGGGACGAGGTGATGGCGGCGGCGACTTTGGCGCTGTACGAGGAGTTCCTGGGCTAGTGCCTGCTTGCGCAATTCCGCGTGAATTCGGCCGCCGCTGCATCCCGGCTCGCGGCGTTGCCCTCCCTCGCCGTACACTCCAGGTACGACTCGCTCAGGCGCCTTGCGAGCCGGGCGCTTCTGCGCCCTCGTTCGTACGCTTACTTACGCAAGCAGGCACTAGTATCCCTCCGTGGAGGAAGGTTGAAATCGGCAGTGCAAGTTCACCCTGATCCCCCGACTGGCCGGTCTGCAAGGGAATTTCGCTGCGCATGGCCGCGTCGCGGGGAATAGAAACAGCGAAGGGAGTCCGGCGATGACCTGGATGATTTATGCTCTGATTGCGGTTGGCGCGTGGGGGTGCTACGGGGTTCTACTGCACACGGGGCAACTGGCCATGGGAGATCCGGTTTTCGGACGTTACAAGGCCTACTTCTTCGTGGGAGTCGCGTATATGCTGACCGCGGTGGCAGGGTCGGCAGTCCTGCTGTGGATTGGGGGGGCCTCCTGGAGTTTCTCGGCCAAGGGAGCGGGGTGGTCAACAGCGGCTGGCATTGCGGGCGCCCTGGGTGCCCTGGGAGTTCTGCTCGCCTTCGGGGCCCGGGGAACGCCCAGCGTGGTCATGTCCATCGTCTTCGCCGGCGCACCCGTGGTCAACGCATTCCTGGCCCTGGCGGTGCATCCTCCCGCCGCCGGGCTGGGTGCACTGCGCTGGCCGTTTGTGCTGGGAATTCTTCTGGCCGCTCTGGGCGGCTTCCTGGTGACTCTATACAGACCTGGAAATTAGTTTCCCGTCGCAGAAATATGTCGCCATTATCCCGCCGATCCATCCCGGCTCACGGCGTTGCCATCACTCGCCGTACACCACTGGTACAACTCGCTCAGGCGCCTTGTGAGCCTGGCGCCTCGGCGGCCCAATTTCGTCAACCTATCTCTGCGACGGGAAACTAGACCGCCGTGGCATACGAATACCGGACCCAGCGGAGAATGGAGTTCGCCGACACGGACATGGCCGGCATTGTCCACTTCTCCCGCTTCTTCGTCCTGATGGAATCTGTCGAGCATGAATTCCTCCGCGCCCTGGGGCTGAGCGTTGTTATGGAACGGGATGAAGGCCACCTCAGCTGGCCCCGGCTGACGACCTCGTGCGAATACCTGCATCCGGCCAGATTCGAGGATGTGCTCGATGTCTCTCTGAAGGTCCTGAAGGTGGGCGCCAGGTCCCTTACCTATGCTTTCTCCTTTGCGCGGGGGGAGGTGGAGGTTGCTCGCGGGCAGCTGAAGGTGGCCTGCTGCATGTGCAGTCCAGGGGGAAGAATGAGGGCTGTTCCCATTCCTGGATTTATCGCCCAAAAGATTGAAGAGGCTCCATCTTCCCATGGATGACCATTTCACCCTCAGGGTCTCCCAGGTCGGCAAAAGCTTTGCAGGTGTCCAGGTCCTCGATGGCGTTTCCTTTGAGCTGACCCAGGGGCAGTCCCTTGCCGTCACCGGGCCTTCGGGTTCGGGAAAAAGCACCCTGCTGCACCTGATTGGCACCCTGGATCCCCCTTCCTCGGGAAGGATCACCATAGCCGGCAGGGACCCCTTCGCTCTCCGCGAACGCGAAGTGGCGGCATTCCGCAACCAGATCATCGGCTTCGTCTTCCAGGATCACCACCTCCTGCCCCAATATTCCGTCCTCGAAAACGTGCTGGTTCCAACCATGGCCTTCAGGCGCAAGGGCGAAGATGTGGAGGAAAGGGCGCTTGAGCTGCTCCATGCGGTGGGCCTCTCGCACCGCCTCCACCACTTTCCCGGTGAGCTGTCCGGAGGCGAATCCCAGCGCGTCGCCGTAGCCCGCGCCCTGGTCAACAATCCCCGTCTGCTGCTGTGCGACGAACCCACCGGCAATCTCGACCACAACACCGCGGCTGCGGTGGCCGGTCTGCTGTTGGAGCTGCACCGGTCTGAGCAAACCATTCTGATAGCCGTGACCCACAATCTCGACCTGGCGGCCTCCTTTGACCGCCGCATCGAATTGAAGGGCGGTAATTGCGTCGAAGTCTGATTCATTTCCGCGGCCTGCATACGGCGGTGCTGCTGTCCTCCGCGGCTGCCACAGCCGTCCTCACAGGCGCACTTCTGGTGGGAGATTCCGTCCGGGGCAGCTTGCGGGACTTGACCCTGGAGAGGCTCGGTAGAATCGACCACGCCCTGGTGGCTCAGCCCTTCTTCCGCGAAGGGCTGAGCGCGGACCTTGCCGCCGAGCCCTCCTTTGCGGCCTCCTTCGAAGGTGCCGTTCCTGCCATTCTATTGAGTGGAAGCGCACTGGGCGCTCACACCCGCAACCGGGCGTCGCGCGTCCAGGTGATCGGGGTCGACCGGGACTTTGCAAGCCTGGAAGAGCGCGAGGGGCCGGCGGCCATGGTGCTGGAGCGATTGGGCGGAATGCCGGATCGCCATTTCGCGCCGGTGGTCATCAATCAGTCCCTGCAGAAAGAGCTGCAGGTGGAGATAGGCGATCCCATTCTTCTGTCCATTGAAAGGCGCAGCGAGATCCATCGAGAGTACGTTTTCGGCAGGCGCAATTCCGCCGCGGTCACCCAGACTCTCCGGCTCACTCTGTCGGGAGTCGTCCCTGACCGCGGGCTCGGCCGCCTGGCTCTGCATCCTCATCAGAACCTGCCGTTGAATGCATTCGTCGCACTGGCCGATCTGCAGAAGGCGCTGGAGCGGGAAGGACAGGTGAATGCCCTGTTTGCCGTCGCCAGAGAATCCCCGGGATCACCCGGGACCACGCGCACTCTGCAGGATGCACTGCACCGGGTGCTGCGTCTGGAAGACCTGGGCCTGAGGTTGCGTGCGGGATCCGGTTTCTTCGCCCTGGAGGCCGAAAGCTTCATCCTCCCCGGGCACGTCACTGCAACGGCCCGGGAGCTGGCGCTGGAAATGGGAGCTCCGTTCCAACCCATTCTGACCAATCTTGCTACCAGGATAGATTTCGAAGACCGCAGCGTCCCCTATTCGGCCATTGCGGCATTGGATGCCGTTCAACGGGAAAGGAGCCCCTTCGGGGCTTTCGAGTTGACCGACGGGTCGCCTGCGCCTCTCCTGGCTGACGACGAGATCCTGCTCAACGAATGGGCGGCCCGAGATCTGGGCGCCGAGGCGGGGGACTTGATCGAGGTGACCTACCACGTCGTCGGACCGAGGGGGATGCTCCGCACCGCCACGGATCGATTCCGCCTGAGCGGAGTGGTTGCCCTGCGGGGAATGGCCGCCGACCCCCTGTTGACACCTGCCTTTCCCGGCATTCAGAACGTCGACGACATGTCCGATTGGGATCCCCCGTTTGCCATCGATCTGAGCGCCATCCGCGGCAAGGACGAGGCCTACTGGGATGAGTTCGGCGCGGCACCCAAAGCTTTCATAGCGGCCGGCGCCGGCAGAAGTCTATGGCGCAGCCGCTTCGGCGATTTGACCGGCATGTGGATCGGACCCCCAGCCCATGCCGATGAGCCGCAGGCGCGGCTGCATTTTCAGCGGGAACTGCTGCGCAGGACAGGTCCCGGGGTCGAGGGCATGTCGTTCCAGCCGGTCAAATCCCTGGGCCTGGAAGCAGCCGCCGGAGCCACCGACTTCGGCATGCTCTTCATGGGGTTCAGCTCCTTCCTCATATTCTCTTCGGCCCTGATGGTGGGATTGATTTTCAGGCTCGGGGTGGAGCAGCGGGCGAAGGAAATCGGGGTGCTGCTCGCAATGGGATATCCCCTGGCGTTCGTGCGCTGGCGCTTCATGGCCGAAGGCGGGGTCCTGGCCGCACTCGGCAGTGCTGTCGGTGTCGGAGGCGCCGTCCTCTACGCCTGGCTGCTGACGGCGGGTCTGCGCACCTCGTGGACGGCGGCGGCAGGCGCTCCCTTCCTTGATCTGCACGTGCAGCCGCTGAGCCTTGCTTCCGGGTACATGGTCTCGGTCGCGGTGGTCCTGGTCTTCATCGGGTGGACGGTGAGGCAGTGCGGAAGGCAGCCGGTTCGCGCGCTGCTCAACGGCACGGTCACGCGGAGGAAGGCCGGGTCCCGGAGCCGGACGCGGGTGGTTGCCATCGCCAGTCTGGGGTCCGGCGGGGCATCGGTCGCCCTGACCTCCTTCGTCGATTCGGCGGTTGCCGCCGGGCTGTTCTTCGCCGGCGGAGCCCTCCTGCTGGTGGCAGGGCTGGCTCTCCTTTCCCTGTGGTTGGGCCGGGACAGAGGACGGGGACGGTCAGGAGCCGGGTCCGACTTTGCGAGGCTGGTCCGCATGGGAATCCGCAACAGCAGTCGCCATCACGGGCGCAGTATGGCCTGCGCCGCCCTGGTCGGTTGCGCCTGTTTCATCATCGTGGCGGTGGAGGCCAACCGCAGGACTGCAACCGAAGATGCTGCCTCCGGGCTCAAGGAATCGGGTCATGGAGGATTCGCACTCCTGGCCGAAGCGGACATCCCTCTTCACCACGACCTGAACTCGCCCCGGGGGCGTGAAGAGCTTGGGTTCACCGGAGAAGGTGCCGTCTTCCAGACGGGAACCCGGATCTTTTCCCTGCGGAGTCTGCCAGGGGAGGATATCAGCTGCCTCAACCTCTACCAGCCCCGGAGGCCTAAGCTGCTGGGGGTCCCCGCCGAGCTGATTCACCGAGGCGGCTTTCTCTTCCAGCAGACTCTGGAAGAGGTGGAGAATCCATGGAGCCTGCTGGAAGAGGAGCTGGAGCCGGGGGTGATTGCGGCTATAGGCGATTACAACTCGGTCCAGTGGATTCTGCATCGGGGTCTGGGCGAGGAACTGCTGGTTCAGGATGAGATGGGTCGAGATCTGCGGCTGCGTCTCGTTGGGCTCCTGAAGGACAGTATTTTTCAGGGCGAGTTGCTGATTTCGGAGGCCCATTTCAACCACTACTTTCCCAATCGCTCCGGATTCGGCTACTTCCTGCTTCAGACTGCCGGGGAGCGGCCCGCCCACCTGTCCTCGATTCTGGAAGGCTCCCTGGGCGCGTTCGGATTTGACGTCACCCCGACCGCCGAAAGACTGGCCGAATATCGAGCCGTGGAGAATACATATCTCTCTACATTCCAGGTCCTGGGAGGATTGGGATTGCTCTGGGGAACCCTGGGGTTGGGGGTCCTTTTGCTGAGGAACGCGATCGAACGCCGCGGAGAGCTCGCCACCCTGCGCGCTTGTGGTTTTAGCAATTCGCGGCTGGCGCTGATGCTGCTGGCAGAGAATGGATTTCTCCTGGGAACAGGAATGTCGATGGGCGCCCTGGCCGCACTCGTGGCGGTCGCCCCACGCGTGCTTTCATCCGGCTCTCAGGTCCCCTGGCTCTCCCTCGTCCTGTCATTGTCTCTGGTGCTCGGGGCGGGTTTGGCCGCCAGCGTCTCGGCAGCTTATTGGTCCCTGCGGCAGCCCTTGCTGCCGGCATTGAAAACCGACCAGGGGGTTGTGAGAGCGGGGTAAATCTCTACAATATGATTTGTCGAGGATTCGATTTTCACCCGCTGCGGTACCCGTCGAGCCCGGAGAGGCCTGGTTTCCGGGAGGGTCGCGGCATGGTGGCGGTTCCCTGGCCGCCTGCTGGTGCCGGCACAGGAGGAAGGCAATGTCGAATGTGGTGATCGTGGTAGATATGCAGAAGGGTTTCATGGCTCCCCAGGGGACCTTGTACTGCGGCGACGATGCCCGCTCCATCATTCCGCGGATCGAAGAAAGGGTGCGGCAGGAGAAGGCCGCCGGAGCCATTGTTTTTTTCACCCAGGACAGCCATCCTCCCGGCGACAAGGAGTTCGAGATGTTCCCGCCTCACTGTATAACAGGCAGCGAGGAGGAAGAAATCATCGATGAATTGGCGCCCCTGGCCAGGGAAGGGAAGATCGTCAAGAAACGGCGATACAGCGCCTTTTTCGAGACCGACCTGGCGCAGCAACTGGCAGAGATCAGGCCGGACAAGGTCGTGGTAATGGGCGACTGCACGGATATCTGCGTGCTCCACACGGTATCCGGACTGCGCAACCGGGACTACGAGGTAGAGGTGCCTGCCGACTGCGTGGCCAGTTTCGATCCCGCTCAGCACGAGTGGGCCCTTGGCCACATGGAGAAGGTCCTCGGTGCCTCCGTCACCCGCGGGCAGGAGTGCGGCTGATGGACGAGGAGAGCCTCTTCGCCCCCACCCAGACCACTCTCAGAGGCCACAACGCGGATCTGTACTTCCGCCGCAGCCAGCAAATCCTCGCCGCGGAAAAGCTCGACCCGGTGGTGACCATGGAGTTTTTCACCCGCCAGCGGGCTTTGCTCTGCGGCATGCGCGAGGCGCTCTCACTGCTGCGGCGGGCCCTGGCAGGGAGGGGAGAGGTGTGGGCTCTGAAGGAAGGAGAATGGGTCGATCCGCGCGAGGTGGTTTTGCGCGTCCGGGCTCCCTATCGGAGCTTCGGTCTCTATGAGACCGCCCTGCTTGGTATTTTTAGCAGTGGAACGGGGTGGGCGACGGCTGCGGCGCGCTGCACCGAGGCGGCCGGAGACATACCGGTGGTTAGTTTCGGGGCCCGCCACGTGCATCCCCGGGTCAGCGCCTGCATGGAGTACGCAGCCGTGGTGGGGGGCTGCAGCGGATGTGCAACACCGGGCGGGGCTGAACTGGCCGGTGTTGACCCGAGCGGGACCTTGCCCCACGCCCTCATCCTGGTGATGGGGGATACGGTGGCGGCGATGGATGCCTTCGACCGGCGTATCGACCCGGCGGTAAGGCGCATGGCCCTGGTCGACACCTTCAAGGACGAGGCCGAGGAGAGCTTGCGCGTGGCCGCCGCGATGGGGGAGAGGCTTTGGGGTGTGCGCCTGGATACACCGAGCGAACGGGGCGGAGTGACGGCCGCCCTGGTCGAGGAGGTGCGGTCGCGGTTGGACAAGGCGGGGTACGGCCACGTAAAGATCATGGTATCGGGAGGATTCGACGCGGAGCGCATAGGCTACTTCCGCGAGTCGGGAGCTCCCGTGGATCTGTTCGGGGTGGGCAGTGCGATCAGTGGGGCGCGCCCGGTGGATTTCACGGCGGATATCAAGGAGGTGGATGGCAGGCCGGCAGCCAAGCGGGGCAGGATTCCGGGAACGGTTGAGAACCCGCGCCTGCGGCGGATGGAACTGGGCATGGCCGATTAACCGATCCTCGATCCCCGGCTGGAGGGAAGCCTGTCCTCAATGACGGATTTTCATTCTTCTCCACCGTCTTCGGTCTCCTCGGCTTCTCCCTGGTCCCTGGAGGCGCGGGATTCGTCGAGGCGGTCGAGCAGTTGTTCCGTGAGGTCGTATTTTTCCTCGGCTACGTAGACTATGGCACCGGTTCCGCCCACATCGAAGATGAAATCGTAGTCTTCCTCTTTGCCCATATCCTGAAGACTTTCGTTGATCCACTCGAAGATGGGAGCGGACAACTCCATGTTTTTCTGCACCAGCTCTCCCTCCGGACCCATTTTCTTCGCCTCGAACTCCAGCAACTGCATCCTCTTCTCCTCGAACTCGGCGCGCAGTTCAGCCTTTCTGGACTCGCTCATCAGCAGTTCCTGTTTTTGAAAGTCTTCCTGCATTTTGAGAAGTTTACTCTGGCGGTCGCCGATTTCGCGCTCGTACTGCTGCCGCAGTTGGTCGAATTGGCGTTGGGCATCCCTGAATTCGGGCAACCTTTCCTTGAGGATATTCGAGTTGATGTATCCCAGTTTCAACTCGCCGTGCAGCGGGCCGGCGAGGGCGAACAAGCATGGGATCACCGTGAACAGAATGGACCGTTTCATGACATCTCCTTGTTTGACTGGATGGTGGGGCTGGGAATAGGCGAATTCAGGCCGGTGTGAAGTGTTCGCTACCGACTAAATAAGATAATGCCTGGGTGATTGAGTGCCACAGAAGATATGAATAGGTTTTCATCCATAGAATTTCCTTCCATCGGTCAGGATGATGGTTTTTTATATTCGGAAGGATGCCGCGGCCGATTGAAAATTCTTCAGCCCTGCTTCGGCGGCCACGGGCAGGGAGCGAGTTTCGGGTGACCGCGGGACAAAGGAAGTGAATATGGCGTTTGACGATCTTCCCAGAGTTGCCTTGGTGCAGATGGATGTGCTGCCCGGCCGTCCTGACCTGAACGTTGCCAGGATGGAGGAGTTCATCCACGCCGCTCGCCGGGAGGCGGCGGAAATCGTGGTCTTCCCTGAACTGTGCATAAGCGGCTACATCCTTGGAGATCTCTGGGAAATGGAGGCGCTGGTCGAGGACTATGCGGCCTACAGCGATGTTATTCGCAAGGCCAGCGCGGGATTGACCGTGGTATTCGGAAACATTGCGGTGGACCGCAATCAGATTGGCGAGGACGGACGTTTCCGCAAGTACAATGCAGTCTACGTGTGCTCGGACCGGTGTTTCCTGCGCAGGCCGGGTATCCCGGGAGATTTGGCTCCGGGCATACAGCCCAAGACTCTGCATCCCAACTACCGGTTCTTCGACGACGACCGCCATTTCTACTCCGTGCGCAAGCTGGCCCAGGAACAGGGACGTTCCGTGTACGACTGGATGATTCCCTTCGAGATACAACGCCGCAGCGGCGGCCAATTTAAATTCGGCGTGCAGCTATGCGAGGACATCTGGTGCCAGGACTATCGCTGGGGACATGACATTCTGGATACTCTGAAGGTCTATCGCGAGCGCGGGGCGCAGGCGGTGTTCAACCTGTCGTCGTCGCCGTGGACCTGGCAGAAGAACGACAAGCGCAATCGAGTCGTGCGCAGGATCTTGCAGAGGTCGCCCCTGCCGTTGTTCTATGTCAATCACGTGGGGGCGCAGAACAACGGAAAGAACATCATTGTTTTTGACGGGGATACCACTGCATATGACGCCAAGGGGGAGATCGTTCAACGAGCCCGGCCCTGGAAGGAGGAGATGATCTTTCCAGGGGGGGCCAAGCCGGTCCCGGACACAGGAAGCGAGGTCGAGTCGGTCTACAAGGCCATCCTGGCCGGCCTGCGCCACCTGGACTACATTCGCGGTCGGGAGAACAAGTTTCTCATTGCGGTCAGCGGTGGAATCGATTCGAGCACAGTGGTCTGCATGCTGGTTCGGGCCTTTGGTCCCGAACGAGTATTTGCCGTCAATATGCCCACCCGCTTCAACGCCACCATCACACAGGAGAACGCAAGAAGAGTTTGCGCCGAGCTCGGCGTAGATTATATCAGTTCGTCGATTCAGGATCTTTACGAGCAGGTGTCTTCAAGAATAAAGGGGACTGAATTTTCCCGGGGGCAGGGAACCTATACCCGGTTGGTGGACGAGAACATTCAGAACCGCATCAGGTTTTCGGATATTCTTTCTGGTCTGGCGGCCAAGTACGGGTTGATCTTCACCAACAACGGGAACAAAACCGAGACGGCCCTGGGCTATGCCACGCTCTACGGCGATGTAAACGGCGCCGTAGCTCCGATTGCCGATCTCTACAAGGTCCAGGTGATAGAACTGGCCGAATATCTCAATGAGCGCGTCTTCGGCCGCGAGGTGATCCCGGCCAATCTGATCAGCGGTGCGACAGTGCCCAGCGCGGAGCTGTCCGCTGATCAGGATGTCAACAAGGGATGGGGAGACCCCATCAAATACGGGTACCACGATGCGGTGCTGAGACAAATGATCGAATACCGCAGGCATCCCGTTGATTTTCTGCGGTGGTTCGTCGCCGGAGAACTTTTCGAGCGGCTGGGCTGGGACGACAGGGAAAGCTGGAGGTCCTATTTCCCCGACACAAGGAGCTGGACCGAAGACCTGGAGTGGGTGGATGAACAGGTGCGGATAAACTACTTCAAGCGCGTTCAGGCTCCTCCTGTCATAGTGTTGAGCAAACGCGCTTTTGGTTTTGATCTGCGCGAAACCCAGTTGCCGGCATATGTTCCCAGGATCTACAATAGCCTGAAGAAGAAGGTGCTCGGCCTGGCAATATAGGTTGGGAATGGAAGGATTGGATTGAAAAAGGAAAGAGCGCCAGAATAGATAATTCTGGCGCTCTTTCCTTTGATAGGGATTGCAGGCCGAAGGAAATTCAAATCTGCCTTTCCGCCTGTTTCATCCAAAGCCCTATTTTTTCTTGGCGGCGGCCTTTTTCTTTGGAGCGGCCTTCTTCTTGGCGGCGGCTTTCTTCTTTGGAGCGGCCTTCTTCTTAGCGGCGGTCTTCTTCTTTGGAGCGGCCTTCTTCTTGGCGGCGGCTTTCTTCTTTGGAGCGGCTTTCTTCTTAGCGGCGGTCTTCTTCTTTGGAGCGGCCTTCTTCTTAGCGGCGGCTTTCTTCTTTGGAGCGGCCTTCTTCTTGGCGGCGGCCTTCTTCTTCGGAGCGGCCTTCTTCTTGGCGGCGGCCTTTTTCTTTTTTGCCATGAAAATTCTCCTCTCTCCTTTGGAAAATTGGATGAAAATTCGTTTGGTCCTCCTGGTCCTCAACGAACTGTCATCTCGTTCCGCAAAAATAACCAATCTTAATTTTTCAAGCAAGAAAAATTCAACTTCTTTCAGGTATAATCAGTGGCCTTTCCCTGTGAATTCGGGTTGACGCCATTTAATACAAAAGGCCCCGCCGAAAAAGATCGGCGGGGCCTTTTGACCACGTGGAAATTACTTACCGGTTCGAAATGTCCAGCAAGTTACCGCTAACCTCCGAAGGCGAACCTGCTCGAATATCCCCGTCGCTGTAAAGCAAGTCATTCAAAGTCGTTCGACGCAGCACCTGGTCTACTGCCTGTTGGACTCTTCCCCATAAGGCACGAACGGAACATTCCGTAGACGAATGCTGGCAGCATTCCTCGCTGCCGGTGAAGTGGTCGCAAAACCCTGGTTCATAGAGACGACCGCCCAGTACGGCGAGGACTTCGCCAATGACGATTCGGCCGGAGGGAAGGGCCAGGGTGTAACCACCGTGTTGGCCGCGGACGCTTTCCACGAATCCTGCCTGACGCAAAATGCGAAGGAGTTTGGCGACATTGTGGTAGGAGATGCCTTCGAGTTGGCCGATTTCCGGAATGGTGAGGCTCTGCCTCGGCTCGCAGCTTGCCAACTGGAGCAGGCAGCGGAGTCCGTATTCTTCTTGGGCGCTGAGTTTCATATTACATCATACCTAGTTCGAGTTTGGCCGCATCGGACATCATATCGGGATTCCAAGGAGGATCCCAGACAACCTCTACACTTGCCTTCTCAACGGCGGGGATTGCCTCCTCGATCTTCTGCTGGACCTCGGGAGGCAAGGATCCGGCCACGGGACACGCAGGCGAGGTAAGGGTCATGGTGACATCCACGTGGTCCTCCGAGGGGGCTTCGATTTTGTAGATCAGGCCCAGCTCGTAGATGTCGACGGGAATTTCCGGATCGTAGCAAGTCTTCAGAACATCGACCACCTGAGCCTCAAGGCTGTCGGGAGGATAGGTGTCTTGCACAGATTGTCTCCTCTCATTCCGTGGTAATGGTGGAATCTCCTTCTTCGAGGGCGGCCTTCATTGTATGCCAGGCCAAAGTGGCGCATTTGACCCGGGTGGGAAAATCGCGCACGCCGGAAAATACGGCCAATTTGCCCATTTTTTCCAGGTCTACAGTTTTGTCCTCGCCGGCGGTGACCAGAGCATGGAATCGGTCGAAGACTTCATGTGCGTGATCGGCACTCTTCCCCTTCAGGGTCGAACTCATCAGAGAAGCCGAGGCTTTGGATATTGCACAACCCGACCCTTCGAAGCGGATGTCCTCGATTATCTGGTCGTCGCTCAGGTAGAGGTAGACGTGGAGGTGATCGCCGCAGAGTGGATTGTGTCCTTCCTGGACGCGGTTGGCGCCCTCCAGTTTTCCGAAGTTGCGCGGGTTCTTGTTGTGGTCGAGAATGACTTGCTGGTAGAGTTCGCGGAGGTCTGACATCAGTTGAATACCTCGGAGACTTTGTGGAGAGCCGCGCCAAGGGCGTCGACTTCTTCGCGGGTGTTGTAGAATGCAAGCGATGCGCGGACGGTGGCGGCCAGGCCATAGCGACGCATCAGCGGTTGGGCACAGTGGTGCCCGCTGCGGATTGCCACCCCCTCCGTGTCCAGGATGGTGCCGATGTCGTGGGCGTGAGCGTCCCTCATGACAAAGGAAATGACTCCGACCTTTTTCGCCGCGGTGCCGACGAGGCGCAGGCCCTCGATTTGCGCCAGGGTTTGGTGAGCATAGTGAAGCAGGTCGGCTTCGTAGGCAGCGATCCTTTCCATCCCCACATTGTTGACGTAATCGATGGCCGCCTCCAGACCGATCGCGCCGGCGATGTGGGGGGTGCCGGCTTCGAATTTGTTCGGCAGCTCCGCGAAGGTGGTCTTTTCAAAGGTTACGCTTTGGATCATGGACCCGCCGCCCTGGTATGGGGGCATGGCTTCGAGGTGTTCCTTCTTGCCGTAGAGAACGCCGATACCCGTTGGGCCGAAGAGCTTGTGCCCGGAGAAGACGTAGAAATCGCAGTTCATTGCGCGGACATCGACGGGAAGGTGCGGCGCTCCCTGAGCACCATCGACCAGGACCGGCACTCCACGGGCGTGGGCAAGGTCGATGATTCGTTCAACCGGGACAATGGTTCCCAGTGCGTTGGAGGCATGGGCAACGGCTACCAGGCGGGTGCGGCCGTTGAGGAGCCTCTCGTAGTCGTCGAGCGCAAATTCACCTTTGTCATCGATGGGTGCTACCTTCAAAACGGCGCCCCTCTCCTCGCAAAGCTGCTGCCAGGGCACGATATTCGAATGGTGCTCGAGGTGCGAGACAATTATCTCGTCTCCGGCTCCTATGCTCTGTCTGCCGAGGGTCTGGGCAACGAGGTTGATGCCCTCGGTGGCGCCCCTCACGAAGATGATTTCGCTGCTCTCGGCGGCGTTGAGAAAGAGCGATACCCGTCCTCTGGCGCGCTCGTAGGCGAAGGTCGCCTGCTGGCTCAGAAAGTGAACGCCGCGGTGGATGTTGGCGTTCTCTTCGGAGTAGTAGCGGGCAAGGGCATCGATCACCGCTTGCGGTTTCTGGGTCGTTGCCGCGTTGTCGAGATAGGCAAGGGACTTGCCGCGGACGGGTTGCCGCAGGATTGGAAAATCCTGGCGCAGGAGCTCCACATCAAGTGGAGCCGATGGCTGCTCAGGAGCTGGGGTCAGTGCGGGTTGGCTTGCCGGCATTCCTCTCTCCCAGCTCAGCGTGCGGATCCGAGTTTGGCTTCTACCAGGCGATCCAGCCGGGCGCGCACGGGCTCGATATCGATGCGGGCGAGCACCTCGGCGGCGAAAGCACGAGTCAATAAGGATGCTGCATCCTGGAGGCCGATACCTCGAGAGCGGAGGTAGAAGATGGCGTCCGGGTCGAGCCGGCCAGTTGTGGAGCCGTGGCTGCACTTGACGTCGTCGGCGTAGATTTCCAACTGCGGCTTGGAAGTCACGTCGGCTTCCCGGGAGAGCAGCAGGTTCTGATTGGACTGATAGGCGTCGGTCTTCTGCGCTTCCTGATGCACGAGGATCTTGCCGCGAAAGACCCCCCTGGAGGCGCCGTCGAGGACTCCCTTGTACAGCTCGTGGCTGCTGCAGTTGGGACGGACATGCTCGATCAGGGTATGGTTGTCCACGTGCCCTTTCCCATCGGCCAGGTAGAGTCCGTTGAGGGTGGACTCAACGCCCTCGCCGTTGAGTACGGTGGTGATATCGTTGCGGGTAAGGCGGCCGCCCAGGACCAGGTTGTGAGAGGTGAAACTGCAACTTCTTTCTTCCACCACGTGCAGCGCCGCCACGTGGAAGGCCGAGGCGCTTTCTCTCGCGATTTTGCAATGGTCGACCGAGGCGTTTTCTCCAGCTACGACCTCGCTCACCGCATTGGTCAGGTATGGCCGGTTTCCCGTGCCCGCGTAGCTTTCGATTACCCTCACCTCGCTGTTGGCGCCGACGACGATCAGGTTGCGCGGGTGGGAGACGGTGGGGTCACTCCCCGGAGTCGAGTAAAACAGCAAATGGATTGGATCGGCTACCGCGGTGTTTTCGGGAACGAAGAGAAAGGCGCCGTCCTGCAGGAAAGCGGTGTTGAGGGAAGCAAATCCCTGCTCCCTGAACGAGGTATACCGGCCCAGGTGGGTCAACACGAGCTCCCGGTCCTCCGCGAGTGCTTTGGCGAGGCTGGTGGCTCGCACTCCTTCCGGAAGAGGGGCGGAAGTGGACAGCACCGGCGAGTAATGGCCGTTGACGAATACCATTTGGTTGCACTTCAAGTCCGCGAAAGTGAATGGTTCGAGGTCTGCAGTGTTCGGGGAGGAGGAAGCCTTGTGGAGTACCGGATGGAAGTCTATCCGGGTGAGCGCGGAGGTGTTGGTGTGGCGCCAATCCTCGTCGCGGCTGGTGGGAAAGCCGGACTCTGCGAAGGACTGCATGGCCGCCTGGCGAAGGGTGTGGACAGGTGCCGGAGATCCGCCGTTGAGATCCTTCTCGAATCCCGCAAACCTCGAAAGGTACCAGTCCCTCTTGTCGGCATCTTCGGCTTTTGCCAGGTCTCTCATGCTTTCAATACCTCTGCGTCCCGCCTGACCCAGTCGTAGCCTTTCTCTTCGAGCTCGAGGGCCAGGTCCTTTCCTCCCGACCTGACAATGCGTCCGTCGACCAGGACATGGATGTAATCGGGGACGATGTAGTTCAGCAGGCGCTGGTAGTGGGTCACGATGACCACGCTGTTTTCGGCGGTATGGAGCCTGTTGACGCCCCTGGCTACGACCTTGAGAGCGTCGATGTCGAGCCCCGAGTCGGTCTCGTCGAGGATGGCCAGCCTGGGGCTGAGCACGGCCAGCTGGAGGATTTCGTGGCGCTTCTTTTCGCCTCCGGAAAATCCCTCGTTGACCGGACGCTTGAGAAAGCTTTCGTCCATTTCCACCAGTTCCATTTTTTCCTTGATCAGGCCGAGGAAGTCCATGGCGTCCATCTCTTCCTCGCCCCGGTGCCGTCGGATCTCGTTGAGTCCCGTGCGCAGAAAGTAGGCACTGTTGACCCCCGGAATCTCAACAGGATACTGGAAGGCCATGAAGAGGCCTTCGCGGGCCCGTTCTTCGGGGTCCATTTCCAGCAGGTCCCGCCCGTCGAAGAGAGCATCGCCGGCGGTAACCTCGTAGTCCTCGCATCCGGCCAGAACCTGGGCGAGGGTGCTTTTGCCTGAGCCGTTGGGACCCATGACGGCGTGGATTTCTCCCGGATTGACCTCGAGGTCGATGCCGCGCAGGATATCGGTGTCTTCGACGCGGACGTGCAGGTTCTTGATGCGCAACATGGTGCTTGGGATTCCTTTCTCCCGGTGGCCTGCCTATGATTCCCTGCGGGTCAAGGCGCCGAGAATCGCGGGCGGGATGTGGCTGTTTTTTTCCATGCTTCCTCTCCTGCCTTCTCCAGCGCGAATTACACCATCTTCGGCCTTTGCGCTTGGCACATGCAGTCGCATGGGAATAATCGGCTCCGGTGATTGCCCCTTTTGGCCGTTGTCCATGGAATCTCCTAACCGACGCTGCCCTCGAGGCTGATGCCCAGGAGCTTCTGGGCCTCAACGGCAAACTCCATGGGCAGTTCGGCGAGGACTTCCTTGCAGAACCCGTTGACGATCATGGCCACCGCGTCCTCGGTCGAAATGCCGCGCTGGTTGCAGTAGAAGATCTGATCCTCGCCGATCTTGGAGGTGGAAGCTTCGTGTTCCACCTGGGCGCTGTTGTTCTTCACGTCGATGTAGGGAAACGTGTGGGCCCCGCAGCGGTCGCCGATGAGCATGGAATCGCACTGGGTGAAGTTGCGCGCATTGGCCGCTTTCCCGAGGACGTTCACCTGGCCGCGATAGGTGTTCTGGCCACGGCCGGCGGAAATCCCTTTGGACACGATGGTGCTGCTCGTGTTCTTGCCGATGTGGATCATCTTGGTGCCGGTATCGGCCTGCTGCCGGCCGGAGGTGAGGGCTACCGAGTAGAACTCGCCGACCGAGTGGTCCCCCTGGAGGATGCAGCTGGGGTATTTCCAGGTGATGGCCGAGCCGGTCTCGACCTGGGTCCAGGAAATTTTGGCGCGGGGGCCGCGGCAGGCGCCGCGCTTGGTGACGAAATTATAGATCCCTCCGACTCCGTTCTCGTCGCCCGGGTACCAGTTCTGGACGGTCGAGTACTTTATCTGGGCGTTTTCCAGGGCGACCAGTTCCACAACCGCCGCGTGAAGCTGGTTCTCGTCGCGCATGGGAGCGGTGCAACCTTCCAGGTAGGATACATAGGCACCCTCTTCGGCGATGATCAGAGTGCGCTCGAACTGGCCGGTGTTGGCGGCATTGATGCGGAAGTAGGTGGAAAGCTCCATGGGGCAGCGCACGCCCCTGGGGACGTACACGAAAGAGCCGTCGCTGAATACGGCCGAGTTCAGAGCGGCGAAGAAGTTGTCGTTGTAGGGGACGACCGAGCCCAGGTACTTCCGCACCAGGTCGGGATGGTCCTGTACCGCCTCGGAGAACGAGCAGAAGACGATGCCCAGTTCGGACAACTTATCCTTGAAGGTGGTTGCCA
The DNA here is from genome assembly GCA_965208105.1 of Candidatus Latescibacterota bacterium. Lineage (GTDB taxonomy): Bacteria > Latescibacterota > UBA2968 > UBA8231 > UBA8231. The sequence continues at coordinate 1,814,208 of OZ242318.1, read as the reverse complement.
CGGATACGCTGTCGAATACGGCATCCACGGCGACGCCTGCCAGCATCTTCTGCTCTTCGAGGGGGATGCCCAGTTTTTCGTATGTGGAAAGGAGTTCCGGGTCGACCTCGTCCAGGCTCTCGGGCCCCTTCTTTTGAACAGGGGCAGAGTAGTAGACGATACTTTGATAATCGATGTCCGGGTAGTCGACTTTCGCCCATCGCTCACTGGATTTCCTGCGGGTGGGATCCACCATCTTCAGCCATTGGCGGTAAGCCTTGAGACGCCACTCCAGCATGAATTCGGGCTCGTTTTTTTTCGCTGAAATAAAGCGGATGGTTTCTTCGTTCAAACCGGGCGGGGCGGAGTCTGCCTCGATATCGGTGACGAAACCGTACTTGTATTCGCGCGAGGCGAGTTCTTCGATGCCTGCGGTCGCGCTCATGTGAGCTCCCGAGGAAAGAAAAGTTGAAGAAAAGGTTAATCTGGACGAAAAAGTCAAGATTAAGGTATGTAATCTGGACGAAAAAGTCAAGATTCAGCGCAGGGGACAGGGACTGGCTGCGCAACGGGGGTTTCCTGCATGGGCGTCAGCCTGATTTCCTGCGGCGCGCCAGGTAGCGCGTCAAGGCAACTTCGAAGGAGGTGGCTGTGTCGAGCAAGTTGTAGTCGATCCGGGACTCGGCGCAGCCATGCCTGTAGGTGCGGACGAGGTCGTCCATGAGGCCGCGGTATTCCTGTTGAATGTGCCAGGGTTGGGTTGTAAGGACCGCATCGGGGTCTTCCAGGTCGAAAAACCGGGTTTCCCGGTTGAATTCCAGATCGCGTTCCCGGGGGTCGAGGATGTGGAAGACGATGACCTCGTGGCCGCGGTGGCGGAAGTGCCTGAGGCCTCCAAGCACCTCTTCCGGATCGTCCAGCAGATCCGAGAGAACCACCACGAGCCCCCGGCGGGAGATGCGTTCGGCCAGGTCGTGGAAGCATGGCGCCATGCGGGTGTTGGAGCCGGGCATGCCCCGGTCGATCTCCTTCAGGAGCACCTGCAGGTGGCTCTGCAGCGACCGTGCCGGGACGAAGGATTGAACGCGGCTGGAGAAGAGCGTCAAGCCGACGGCGTCGCGCTGGCGCAGCATGAGATAGGCCAGAGCCGCCGCCAGGGAGGAGGCGTAGCGGAATTTGGCCATTGGACCGCCCCCTTGGAAGGCCATGGAGCCGCTGGTATCGAGGAGGAGGTAGGTTTTGAGGTTCGTCTCTTCCTCGTACTGCTTGATGTATAGACGATCGGACCTGGCCAGGGTCTTCCAGTCGAGATGGCGCAGGGGGTCGCCGGGCATGTAGGGGCGATGCTCGGAAAACTCCACCGAGAATCCGTGGTAAGGGCTGCGGTGGAGGCCGGTGATATAACCTTCCACGACGAGCCGGGCTACCAGATCGAGGCGGCTCAATCGCGAGATGGTGGCGGGATCGAGATAGGAGATGTTGGCGCGGGAGGCGTTCACCTCGGAACCTTGCCGGGAAGTAGATTCTCGGTCATGCCTGCGGGCTCCCGTCTACCGGGACCTCGGCGAGCAGGCGTTCCACCAGGGTGGTGGCGTTGATGTCCTGGGCCTCGGCGTGGAAGTTGACGACGAGCCGATGTCGCAGAACGGGAAGGGCCACAGCTTGAATGTCTTCGATGGCCACCGAATGGCGGCCGGAGAGGATTGCCCGGGCCTTGCCGGCAAGGACCAGGTATTGCGAGGCGCGCGGACCGGCACCCCAGCTGACCATTTCTCCAATGTAGTCGGGAGCCACCCCGTCGGCTGGCCGCGAGGAGCGCACCAGGCGCACGGCGTAGTCGATAATGTGGTCGGCGACAGGCACCCTGCGCACCAGTTGCTGCAGATGGACGATTTCCTCGCCGCCGAGGATGGGTGTGGCCGCGGCCTTTTGCGCGCTGGTTGTGACCCGGACGATTTCCGCCTCCTCTAGGGGATCGGGATAGTCGATCCACAAATTGAAGATGAAGCGGTCGAGCTGTGCCTCGGGAAGGGGATAGGTCCCCTCCTGCTCGATGGGATTCTGAGTGGCCAGAACAAAGAAGGGTTCGCTAAGCTTCATGGTTCGGCCGCCGGCGGTAACTGCGTGTTCCTGCATGGCCTGCAGCAGGGCGGCCTGGGTCTTGGGCGGGGTGCGGTTGATCTCGTCGGCCAGAATGATGTGGGCGAAAATCGGTCCGGGGACAAAGCGGAAGCTTTTTCGGCTGGTTTCGGGGTCTTCTTCGAGGACCTCGGTGCCCGTAATGTCGGAGGGCATCAGGTCGGGGGTGAACTGGATGCGACCGAAGGAAAGGTCCAGGGTCCGGGCGACTGTGTGGATCAGGGTGGTCTTGGCGAGGCCGGGCACGCCGACGAGCAGGCAATGGCCTCCGGAGAGCAGGGCGATGAGCAATTGCTCGACTATCTCGCGCTGGCCGATGACGACCTTGCCTATCTCGCCGTAGATGCTCTCCCTGATTTTTGTCAGCTGTTCTACCGCTTCCACATCCCCTGGGGACATTCGTACATCCTTTCGATTTCTCCTGGCTCAGCGCCTGAGTTCAATGGTTTGCCGGTTGTTGCGGCGGAGGCTGCGATAGCTGTGTCCCGCCGACCCAAGATATCGACAGGCCCGCAGTCATCAAGTTCTCCGCTTCTTCTTCTTCGCCGCGGGAAAGAGCACGTTGTTGAGGATCAGGCGGTATCCGGGGGAGTTGGGGTGAAGCTCCAGTTGGGTGGGCGGATCGCCCAGGTGATGCTTGTAGTCCTCCGGGTCGTGCCCGCCGTAGAAAGTGAATGTTCCCCTGCCGCTCTGGCCGTGGATGTACTTGACCGCGTCGGATTTCTCGACTTCCCCCAGAATGACCACGGACTCCTTGATGAGCTGGCGCTTGAAATCCGTGGTCTGGCCTATGAAGCCGTTGACGATATTCGTGTGGCACTGGGTCAGCATGGTGGGGACCGGGTCGTGTTTGGCCGAGAATTCAAAAAGGGTGAAGTACTCTGCCTCGGCTCCACGCGCCCGGAGCAGTGGAGTGGGGGTGGTGTCGATGTCCGAGTACTCGTAGAAAAGGGGATCCTCTACAAGAGTGAAGTTTTCGAAGGCGAAGGTCCGGCTGAAGTCGATCTTGTGCCGGGCGAGCGGATCGGCGGGGTCTCCGTCGTAGATCTGGTGGACGATGTCGACCCCCGCTGCGGCCAGGGCGATATCGATGGTATCGGTCGCCGAGCACATGGCAAAGAGGAATCCACCTTTTCCGACGTAGTCGAAGATGGCCCGGGCAACGGCCTTTTTCTCTTCGGAAACCTTGTCGAATCCGAGGTGGCGGGCCTGGGCTTCGTAGAGGCGCTGTTGTTCCCGGTACCATGGCTTGTGGCCTTCCCCCTGATAGAACTTGCCGTATTGGCCGGTGAAGTCCTCGTGGTGCAGATGCAGCCAGTCGTATTCGTCGAGGGCGCCATTGAGCACCTCCGGGTCCCAGACTTTGTGGTATTTGATCTGGGCGTATTCCAGGGCCATGGTAACCGCGTCATCCCAGGGTTGGGAGTTCGGGGGTGTGTAGATGGCGATCCTGGGGGCCTTTTCCAGGAGCACTACTTCCATGTTGGAGGCATCGATCTCGGCGTAGATGGCGGCGGCCTGAGAGGCGGAGACCGGGACGAAGGAGACTCCGCGAATGTGCGCCTCGGCAGCGATCGGGCCGCGATAGTCAAGCAGGAAGGAGCCGCCCCGGTAGTTGAGCAGCCACTCGACGCTGACCCCGCGTTCCAGAGACCAGAATGCCAGGCCGTAGGCTTTGAGGTGGTCCTTCTGGGTCAGGTCCATGGGAACCATCAGGCGCTCGGCATAGAGCGGTTGGCAGCAGCACAGCAAGACCATGAAGAATCCGAGCAGTTTCATCATCCCGTTTTTCTCTCTTCCTGCAAACGCCGGAGGCGCTGGACCTGGAGGCGGATTTCGGGGATGCGGGCATTCTCCGGAAAGCTCATCAGCGCCGTCTCGAAAATCTCGAGGGCATGGCCGACCTGGTTTTGCTCCAGGTAGATTCGGGCTCGATCAATCTGGGCGTCCAGGATGTAAGGGCTCTGCGGATAGGTACTGATCATGCGGGCGTAGAGGTCCAGCGCGACCTCGGGTTGCTGCCGGGCAGCGCGAATCCGGGCATGGACCAGCATACTCAGTTGCCGCAGGACCTTGGGGGCGCTGGTTTCCAGCCAGGCCCACGCCTCGGCGGCCTCGGCGGGCCGTTTCTGGCGCTCGTGCAACTGTGCCCGGGCAAGCATTCCAAGTGCTTCCTCCTGACCCTTGTGCTGTTCGATGCGCAGCAGCAACTGCAGGGCGTCGTTGGCCAGGTCCTCTCTGTGGTCCTCCTGCAGGAGGGGATCGAGAATTTCGACGGCGGCATCGAAGTCGTGCTTGAAATAGGATAGCTCGGCCAGTTTGTAGCCGGCCTCGTAGGCAAAGGCGGGATCCGTGCGGCGCAGTTGTTCAAGGCGGGCGGCGGCTCCTTCGAAATCGTCCCGGCGCAGCGCACACTCGCTCAGAAGGGAGAGGGCCTCGGCGCGCAAGTGCCGCTGAGGCGCCGATTCGAGCAGGGTTCGGAGCGTGGTCTCCGCAGCATCCATGTCCTTCACGACCTCCAGTTGCAGTCCCCCCAACTCCAGCAGGGCTTCCATGGCTTCGGGGCGTTCTGGGAAGTCCCCCGCAAGCCTCCGGCAGGCCGCGATGGCCTGGTCGATGTTCCCGAGCCGAGCCTCGATACGGGCGCGGCGCAACAGAGCCTGGTGGATGTATGGCGAATGGGGACTGTGGTCAGCGAAAATGGAATAGGCGCGGGAGGCGATGAGATCGTGGCCTTTGACCTCGCAACGCGAGGCGAACTGAAAAAGCAGATCAGGCGCTTCGGGGCGCGAGGCGATTCGCCCAAGGACTTCAAAGCCCGTTTGTGGATTTCCCGCCTCCAGTGCACAGGATGAGGCGAGCAAGGCGGCGGGAAGAGGGTCCTCGGACTTCTCCGCGGCTGACTTGAGGAGCTGAATGACCTGGTCGGCCCGGCCTTTCCGCGCCAGGGACTGAAGAATTCCCTCCACCTGGGCATACCGCCGGGGTTCGTGGCGCAGGTTGAGAAGATAGGCCTCGACCGCTTTCGGGTAGTCTTCGTCGAGCAAATGCAGTTCGGCCAGCTTCCAGTCCAGTAACCGGTCCATGCCCAGGTCCCGCCGGCCTTTCTGGATGGTGGCGATCGCTGCCTGGTATTCTCCCTCCCGCTGCAGGCGTTCCACCTGGCGGCGCAGGGTGGATTCCTCGTTCCCGGCGGCGGCGATGGAGGATCCGATGAGGATGGCCGGAGCGATGGCGGCGAAGAAGGTTTTCAAGGGACGGTCCCGCTTTCCCGCCCGATCGCATCCTGGTATACACGTTCGTAGTAGTCCTGGATGCGGGCTTGGTACTCCTCCGGGTAGGGACCATCGAGGGCGTGCTTCATGGCCTGGCGCAGGAAGTCGAATGACTGTCCCAGATCGACGGGCAGCCAGTTGGGTCCGGTGTAGGCATGCTCTCCCGCCCTGGTGGCGCGGCGCTTGTCGTCAAATCCCCGGGTATGGATGGAACGGCTGGCATCGAGCATGCGCTGAAGTATGCGGTTCTGCTTGTCCAGGGTGCGCCGGTCCGGGCTTCGCTCCAGGTCCCGGAGCACGGAATCCATTTCCTCCTCGATGGCCTGTATTCTCTTCTGGGCTCCGCGGTGGCCGCGCATATCGCGCTCCAATTGCGCGAGAGCCTGGTAGATCCGTCGCTGCTCGGCAGCCAGGCGGGCAATCTCCTCGGAAAGGCTCTCTTCCGGATGCCCACCCATGCTCGTTTGCCGCCCCTGTGCCCCGAGGACCTTGAGGGTTGACTGGTTGACATTGCCCTGCTTCTCGGCCAGGTCCAACATCTTCTGCATGGCCTCGCCGAAGGTTGAGGGCATCCGGGATCGAGCCAGGTTTTCCAGGCTTTCCCTGAGGAGGAGGATCGACTCGTTCAAGTAACCCATGGACTCCCGCTGAGCCGTGGAAGCCGCCGACCAGTCGCGCTGGCCAAGTTGGTCGGCAGCTTGCCGCATCGTGCGCAGCACGTAGCCCAAAGTCACGTTCAGCCCCCGGCTCAGGCTCATTGTCTCCCTGCCTACCTTGGCAAGACCTTCAACTACCTGGCCTGTTCCCTGCATTAGGGCAAATTGATCATGGGCAAGTGCAGTGGAGGCTTGTTCCAGGGGCGCACCGGTCCTGGCGCGCAGATTCTCCTGGTCATGAGACAGGCGCAGAAGTTCGTGGATGGCCTGACGGATCTGCCGGGTAAGCCGGTCTTTCTGCATGGCGCCGTACTCGTCCCGCAACTGTTGCAGGTTGGCGCTGAGGACGCCGAGATCCTCCTCGAGCCCGCTGCCCAGGCGGCGGGCATCCTGTTCCTGAAGGTCCTGCATGCGCTCGGCCATCTCCTCCATGCGGCCGCTCAAGTCCTGCTCCTCCATGGCCTCCGCCTGCCTCTGCAGTTTGCGGGAGGTGCCTGGACCGAACTTCTCCATGTCCCTGCCCAGTTCCTGCAACTCTCCCTGCAGGAGCTCGGTGTCCCCCCGCAAGCTGTTCTCCTGTCTTTGCAGGTTTTCCCTGTCGGCGCCGAGGTCGAACCTGGTGTTGATCTGGGCCTGGCGCCTTTCCAGGTGGACCGCCAGCTGCACTGCGGCCTCGAGGCGCTGTTCCGCCCGCACCTGCTTGAGCAGGTCGATCGCGCGGTCAAGCCGTTCCTCGAAGGCTTCCTGGTCTTTCCTGAACTCCTTCAGGGCTTCGGCAAGTTCGGGTGGCGCGAACCTGTCCATGGCCTGCTGTACGGCCATCAGCGCCTCCTGGAGTTCGGGAGTGGTCACCTCCGCCAGAAGCTGCCGCACCTCCTCCAGCTTGTCGAGCAGTTTTTCGGATGCCAGACCGTCGTCCTCGAGTCGTCCCATCGTCTCTTCCATTTCCCGTGCAAGCTCGGCGACGGACCGGGCGCGTTGCTCCTCGTGATCCAGGATGGCTTCCAACTCTTTCTTCTGCCCCCAACTCAACTTTTCCTCGTTGAGGAGCCGGCGTCGAACCTCTTCCAGATAGGCTCTCGACTCCGGGCTGTCGGCGGCCAGTTCTTCCAGACCTCCCAGTTGTTCATCCTGGTCGCTGCCTGCTTCGGAAACAAGTTGGTGGAGGGAGGGATAGCGCAGGACGTACTCCCGGCTGGAACCCATCTTCGGCCCCGAGACCTGGTCGTTGTCAAAGGCTTCCACGCGGTAGTGGATGAGGTCGTCGGGAAGAAGGTCGATCGACCCAAGGTCCCAGCGGTGAATTGAATGAATCTTCGCGGAGGACGGCACAGCCAGATGCCGCTGCTCCTCCGGGCCTTCGTTGACGCGATAGACGAGGGCGAGCCTGGAGATGCCGTAATCGTCTGTGGCCTCGAGAGCCATGACCACCTGCATGGATTCGGTCAGGTCCATGTCGCGTCCCGGTTCGGTGATGGATACCCTGGGAGGCAGGTCGTCGATCGCCCGGATGGAATAGCGGATGGGATGGGGATTGACTGCGCCATCGAGGTCGGTCAATTCGAGGTGGTAGTGGCCGTTGCGGTCCAGGACGAGGTGGGCGTAGGCCCTCTGGTCTTCGATTCGCGCCGGCATGGAGAGTGAGTCGTCGAGGACCAGGGCGGCCCTGGAGAGAGGCTTGCTGGCCGCGATCTCAATATCGACCGTAGTGCCGGGAAGGGCGGCGATATCGCCGTTCTCCTCATCTATGCGGGGGGACAGTCCGCTGTAGGCCGGGTACCGGTATTTGAGTCGCAGGCGCCTGATGGCTGGTGGATCAATGACCCTTATCCAGTGGGGCCGAGTGTAGCCGTCTCCGGCGCGAACCTGGTAGGAAAGGGTGCGCTTGACCTCCTTGAAAGTGTAGGCAAGGGAGTCGACGCCATCGACGATGATCTCTTCCTCCTGCCAGGGAGCAGCTTCCCCTTCCCGCCTCGACACTGTGGCCGTGCGCGGATTTTTGCCGCTGAAATGAATGGTCAGGACCGCGTCTTCTCCTTTTACAATTTCCATGTCCCCGGGTACTACGTCAACAAGGGTGGCAGGAGGCCGGGCGAAAACCGTGAGAGGGTTGGAACAGCGGTGCAGTGCCTGAGTGAACGATTCGGTGAAGAGGACCCCCCACCCGAGGGCGAACAAAACCACCAGTCCCAGCCAGCGGCCATGGACCACGAGATCCCGGGCGGTGAAAATCCGCCTGGGGTCCAGGGAGGCGAGAGTAGCGCAGGCATCGTCGACCGTGGACCGGAGCAGATCCTCGGAGTAGAGCTGGTGCGCCCGCCGGTTTTGCCAGAGTTCCAGGGTGCTTATCAGGCGCTGTTGCAGTTCGGGGCTGCAGGACTCAAGATGCAAGCCGAGTCTTTTGAAGGACAGGTGGCCGGGCAGCTTCCGGGCCAGGTAAAGCGAAACGGCTGCAAAGAAACCCAGGCCGGCGGCGAGCCCAAATGCGGAGCGCCAGGGCGGTGCAAGGTAGAACAGGGCTTCAAGGGAAACCCATGCCAGGAGGAGGGTCGCTTCGAGGGCAAGGCCGAGGAGGAGGGATGCGCCCACATCCAAAAGCAGGGCGCGCCGCCGCAGCCTGCGCAGATGAAAAATTACCGAGTGATAGGAATTATTGCTGTCCTGCATGGATCGAGGCTCAGTGGGTCAGGGCCCATACGATAATGTTTGCGCCCATGCGGAGCGCTTCCATGCGCTTTCCGGGGGGTACCTGGTGCACTTGCTCGTCTTCCCAACCGTCGCCCAAATCGCATTCGTAGGTATAGAGCAGGATGAGGCGGTCGCCGTCGAACAGGCCCAGGGCCTGGGGCCGCTTGCCGTCGTGCTTGTGGATCTTGGGAAGACCATTGGGAAAATCGAAATGGCAGTGGAAGATTCCGTGGTCGGGGGGCAGCTCTACCAGGTCTTTCCTGGGGAAGACCTTCTTGATTTCTCGGCGAAAGGACTCATCCATGCCATAGTTGTCGTCGGCGTGCAGAAATCCGCCGCTTTCGAGATAATGGCGCAGGCGAAGAGTCTCTTCCGAGGAGAAGGATACGTTGCCGTGGCCGGTCATGAAGATATAGGGGTAGAGGAAGAAGTCCTCGTCCATGACCTGCACCCGCGCTTCTGCGCTGGATGACTCGATGCCGGTGTGTTCCTCGACGAATCGCAGCAGGTTTGGAAGGGAGGAAGGATCGCTGTACCAGTCCCCTCCACCGTCGTAGTGCAGGCGGGCAATGGTAAATAGCAAGTCCGCACCGGCAGGGCCTGGAGCCATCAGGATTGGAATTGAAAGAAGGGCCAGGGATTTGAGGGCTGGTCGAATCATTTCAGTATCTAACGCGCGTTGATAACGGCGAACTTCCCCTTGGCGCCGGCGCCGGATTCGTCCCGCGCTACGAAGAAGTAGATGCCCGAGCCGACCAGGAATCCGGAGGCATTCTGGCCGTTCCAGGCGATGGCGCTGCTGCCCGGGGTTCCAGCGCCATGCCATACCATCTCTCCGCCGAGGGAGAATATTCGCAGCGAAGCTCCAAGGGGAAGGCCGGCAAAGACCATCTCCGCACCGGGAGAGCCCAGAACGAAGGGGTTGGGATAGATGCCCAGGACCGCAGAGTCCTCGTCCCTTCCCCGCGCTGCCTTCAGGCGGCTGAGGCCGTCCAGGGTACCAATCCACAACTCGCCATTGGCGTCGTCGAAGAGGAGGGAGTTGATGCGGTTGTCCACCAGGCAGCTGTTCCCCGTGGTGAAGGAGAAGGCCACGGTCCCGTCCGGCTCGATCTGCGCCAGCCCTCCCTCGGTGCCCACCCAGATGCTGCCGCCGCGGCCTTCCTCGACCGCCTTGATTTCATTGGAGGGCAATCCGTCCTCGGTGGTGTAGATGCGCCAATCGTCTATCTCGAGCTCGCGGTTCTCCCTGGAATAGGTGCCGCTGAGGACGTTCAATCCGTTGTTGGTGGCCACCCACACCCGGCCGCCGGAGTCCACGGCAATGTCGGCGACCCGGTCGCTGCTCAGGCGGCTCTCGCTACCGGTGCTTATGTGGATGGAATGCTCGTCTCCTATTGTGAAGGGCGTCCCCCCGTCGTCGAAGAGCAGGAAGCCCTGCTGATAGGTGGATATCCACTTGATGCCGTCGGGGGCGATGGTCAATTTGCTGATGTCACCGGAAATACCCAGGGTCTTCTGGTCGTAGAGCGTGGCCCGGGCAGGGTCGAGGCCGTCCATCACGGCCAGACCGATCTGTACGTTGTTAATCCACATCAGGCCATCTTCGTCACGCTCGATGTCGCTCACGGCCACGAAGGACCTCTCCGGACCCAGGCCCTGGAGGACGGAATTGTTCTGGTTGATCAGCATCCATTCTTCATTTTTGTCGAGCATTGCCACCCCTTTGCCCCAGGTGCCAACCCAGAGGCGGCCTTCTGCATTGACCTCGACGCTGACCACAACTTCGGTCGGTAGGCCGCTGAGCAGGCCGTATACGGTCCAGCCTGTTCCGTCGAAGTGATAGAGGCCGTGGGGGGGAATAAAGTCGCTGGGAACACTCGCCACCCAAAGCTCACCTGAGTCGAGCAATTCCATTTCGTAAAAGCGGTTGGCTGTAGGCTCCCGCGGCGGTGGTGGCGGCACGGTGCCGACGACCCGGAGCCCTTGGGAAGTGGCGATCCACAGGACCGTGTCGACCCGTGACAGAGCGCGGACCTTGGGTATGGCTCGCGTGGGGCTCAAGGACCAGTGACCAGCACCATGGCGCTGGTAGAAATATCCTTCTTTATTGGAGGCGATCACCTTCCCCCTGAAGATGCCCAGGCTGGAAAGTTCGGCGTCGTTGGCGGAGGAATTGGGGCTGTCGTGAACGAAGCGGTCCGAGTCGGGATCAAAGCGCCACACGCCCTGGGGTGTGACAGTGTAGAGGGTATCGGATACTATCATCAGATCCTCCGCCGTCCCAGCCGCCGTAAAGTTCTTCCAACTCTCCGGATCCTGCAGGTTGGGAAGGCTCAGATCTGCCCAGGCAAGGCCTGCGACGGTACCTGCCACCAGTCTGCCATCAACAACTTCGAGCGTGTTTACGGGTGTGTCCTTGGGAAGAGTGCCCAGCTGGCGATAGGTTTCCTTCACTTCTTCCTTGTCGATCAGAAAAACGCTTACCCCGCGCCCGGTGCCAACGAAGATGCGGTCTCCCATGGTTTTCAGGGCATATATATCAAGGTCCTTGAAATCCAGGAAGGGAGGGTCGAAGCCTTCCGGGCTGGTCCTGAACCGGCTCAACCCCTGCAGGTGGGTCCCAAACCACAGATGGCCGCGGTCGTCGTCGGCCACGCTCAGGACCTTGTTGCCCGCCAGACCGTCCAGCACGGTGTAGCGGGTGTAGGACTGGCTGCTCTGGTCGAAGCGCAACACGCCCCCGGAGGTAGCGGACCAGACGGCGTCGCCGTGGACCAGCAGGTGATTGATTTCCCGCATGCTGGTGTAGGCTTTCCAATCCTCGCATTGGCCTTGCACCCGCAGGGGGTTCCACGCGAAGACTGCGATTATGATGATCAGGGAAATGGTCATGGTTGGACCTGAAAGGTCACATCATGGTGAGCGGATCGACGTTGACGGTCAAGCGGACCTTTCTTTTTTCAGCTGCCTTGCGCATGTCCGGCAATGCCCGGTCTGCCAGAGCGTGGAGTTGCCGGACCGAAGAGCCGCGCAGCAGAGCCTGCCAGCGGTAGCGGTCCCGGAGTCGAGCCAGGGGAGCCGGAGCGGGCCCCAGAAGCCAGGCATCGCCACCGATGGTCCGGCGCAGGCGGGAGGTGCTCTCCCGGGCAACCTCTACAAGGGCTTCTTCGTCGAGGCCGCTCCACAAGAAGACGATCAAGCGGCCAAACGGGGGGTAACCTGCGGCCCGGCGTTCCTCCAACTCCTGCTCGACAAAGGCGGCAAAGTCCTGCCTGGCCGCCGCCCGCAGTACGGGGGCCTCGGGCAAAAGGGTCTGAATCACGACCTCGCCCGGAACAGGTCCTCTCCCCGAGCGTCCGGCCACCTGTGTGAGAAGTTGAAAACTGCGCTCGGCGGCGCGGAACTCGGGCAGATGCATGCCTGTGTCGGCGGAGATGACCCCGACCAGGGTTACCTCGGGGAAGTCAAGCCCTTTGGCTACCATCTGGGTTCCCAGGAGCAGGTCGGCCTCTCCGCGGCGGAAGCGCTCGACCAGTTCGTCGTGGGAATTTTTGCCGCCGGTAGTATCCAGGTCCATGCGAATGACGCGCACGCCGGGAAACTGTTCCAGCAGGGCCTCTTCCACCCGTTGGGTGCCAACTCCCTGGAAACGCAGTTCGACGCTGCCGCAATGGGAACAGGATTCGGGAATGGGAGCCCGGGCGTTGCAGTAGTGGCAGCGCATTTCCGGGTTGCGGCTGCGGTGGTAAGTCAGGGAGACACGGCAGCTATTGCACTGTATCGCCGAGCCGCAGGAGGAGCAAAGGAGGAAAGGGGAGAAGCCCCGGCGGTTTTGAAGGAGGACGATTTTCTCTCCCTGCAACAAACGTTCCTGGATTTTGAGCCGCAGGGTGCGCGAAAAGATGGCCCGCTGCTTTTTTTGAAATGGCTCCTGCCGCATGTCGACGATCTCCACCTTGGGCAAGGGGCGGGCGTCAATGCGATGTGGCAAGGTGAGCTGGTGGTACTTGCCGGAGCGCGCATTCCAGTAGGACTCAAGGCTCGGGGTCGCAGATCCAAGGATCACAACGGCCCCATGCTTCTTCCCCCGCATCAAGGCAAGATCCCGGGCGCTGTAGGAGAGGGAATGGCGGCCCTCGGGATCTTCCTGTTTATAGGAGCCGTCGTGCTCTTCGTCCACAACGATGAGGCCGGGCCGCTGAATAGGAGCCAGGACGGCGGACCGCGCGCCGATGACGACGCGCTGCTCCCCGCGGCGTAGTCGGCGCCAGGTGTCGTAGCGCTCTCCCGCGGACAACTGGCTGTGCAGCACGGCCACCTGCTCCCCGAACCGGGCCTTGAATTGCCTCACCACTTGCCAGGCAAGAGCGATTTCGGGGACCAGGACAATGGCCCCCTTGCCTTGTTCCAGGGCCTTGGCAACTGCGCAAATGTAGACCTGGGTCTTGCCGCTGCCCGTGACGCCCTGGAGGAGAACCGGAAAGAATTCCTCCTGATCGAGTGCGGCCTCGATCGTCTCCATTGCTGTCTGCTGGGCTGGAGTAAGGTCGTGGTGAGCCGGCGGGTCGGATTTAATGTGGGCAAGGGGATCGCGCATAACTTCGCCGTCAAAGCGCTCGATCAGGCCGCGTGCACACAAGGAATCCAGCACGGAAGCGCTGAATCCTCGTTGCGTCATGGTTTTTCTCGAGGCGGACCCGCAGCCCAGCAGGAAGCTGAGGCAGGCAGCCTGGCGGCGGGCTCTCCTGCGCAGTTGGGCAAGGGCAGACTCGGCCCTGCCTCTATCGACCAGGCGCATGTGCACCTGGCGGCGGACGGGAGGGGACTCGAAGACGGGAACCAATTCCACCTGTCCGTGGCGCACGAGGCGACGCAACGCACCTTCGAGCCCTTGAGTTCCGAGGCGCCGCCGCAGGGTAGTGACCTTCAGGGGACCGTGAGATCTCAACAGGTCGAGCAGTTGTCCATCCATGGAATGGGAAGGCCGGGGAAGCGTGGCCTTCGAACTGAGCCGCACCAGGCGTTTGGAGGCGAGTTGAAGACCGGGTGGAAGGGCAATGCTCAGGGCAGTGCCTAGAGGTGCAAAGTAGTACCCCGCCATCCAGCGGCATATCTCGATCAGGTCCTGATCGAGATATGAATCACGGCCAAACACCTGGGAGACATCGCGAATATCCTCCGGGCCGAGCTTGGCTTCGGGAAGCGGGGGATCGACGAAGCCGGTCACTACCCCGCTCATCAGACGCTGAACTACGGGAACCAGCACAATACTGCCGGTCTGCACGTCCCCTTCCAATGCAGAAGGCAGGCCGTATAAAAGTTGCCGGTTCAGTGGAGGTGGTAGGGCGACCTCTGCGTAGAGCCGCCTCATGGACTGCTGTCTGCCGCCGGGGCCGGAAGTTCAGGATCCGCGCCAAGCAGGGTCACACCTTCCTTGGAGGCCTTGAAACGCAATACCCTGGAGGGATTTCCCAGGTATCCGCCGCCCAGAAGCTCGCCCTGGAACCAATAGCGGATGCCGTGGGGGCGGCCCGAATGGACGAAGAAGTGGTTTCGAGTTTCCCAGCGTCGCTTGAATCCAGGAGGGACCGTGGCCTCGAAATCGCCTCCATTGTCCCATCTGATCCGGACCCATGTGGAATCCACGGCTTCTATCTCAAGGACAAGGACCGAATCATTGTCGGCAGGGGAAGGCTGGGAGCCTGGGCCTTGCAGAGATATTTCGGACACCGTATCAACCGGGGCAAGCTCAGTTGAGGTGGAGTCAATTTCGACAGATGCCGGCAACTGGGGCGCTGGCCCGGATCCCGACGGTTGTAGTTCTGCGACCGATGCCTGGTTCGAGGTTTCCAGGGAGGAAGGTGGTTGCACCGCGCCAGGGACAACTACGGCTCCTGTCCGACTGCGGTTGCTCTTTTCCGCCAGGGTGTCCGCGGGCGCTCCCAGGGGAGAAATTTCGCTGTAATCCGGGGGAGGATCGCCGTTTCGGAAAATTAAAATTACGACCACCAGGAGAATCAGGAGAGAGAGCCCGCCACTCAATAGCCAAGTCGAAAGAACTCCTGGTCGCAGGGATCTCGAAGCAGCTTGTGCAGCGGATCCGGGTACCTGGGGCTGGGCAACCTTCAGGGCTGGAGCGATGGTCCTGTCGAATTGGCGCAGAACGGACTCTACGTCCATCCCGTATCGACCCGCGTATTCGGCTAGAACCATCCGGGTAAACACCGGTTCGATGATATCGAACCGGTCTGCTTCCAGGCCTCTGAGGACCTCCAGGCTTATGCTGGTTTGCTTGTGGACCTCCTCCAGGCTTTCCCCGCGCTCTTCGCGCGCCCGGCGCAATTGTTGCGATAGGCTCATTCTCTCATTCATTGCTTCCCGACCTCGCCGGTCCCCTCGACAAAATCGTACCCCGCCTCTTCGAGCAAGGTACAAAGCCGTGCCAAAGGCATGCCGACTACATTATAATAACAACCTTCTATGTACTCAATGAAACGCGCGCCCCTTCCTTGAATCCCGTAGGCCCCTGCTTTGTCCAGCGGTTCACCAGTGCGAATATAAGCGCTGATTTCCGCCCCAGAGAGTGGGCGCATACAAACCCGGGTCATGGCGAAGTCGCGCAGCTGGCGGTGGTCGGAGGATACAAGGGCCAACCCGGTATAAACACGGTGGATTCGGCCCGAGAGGGTCCTCAGCATGGCGGCGGCATCGCTTTCGTCGGCGGGTTTGCCCAGGATTTTATTCTCGAAATAGACCGTGGTATCGGCGCCTATGACAATGGTAACTCGGCCATCGTCGGACCGGTCGCGCAAAACCCGTTGGACCGCCAGAGCTTTGGTCAAGGCAGCTTCAACCACCTGCTCCTCGGGCGGTCCGTTGCGCAGGGCAGGTTCCGGCTCCGGGCTGGGCAGCTGCTCGAAGGGCAGGTCCAGCTGTTGCATCAGGGCAACCCGCCTCGGAGACCCGGAGCCCAGGACGAGGTGAGGGTTTGCGTGGGTTCGCATCAGGGACTCTCCAACAGCAAAGTCACGGGGCCATCGTTGAATACCTCGACGGACATATGGGCGCCGAATACCCCTTGGGCTACTTTCAAGCCCAACTCTTGCAACAAGGCGATAAAGCGCTCGTAGAGCAGTCCTGCTTGCTCGGGAGGTGCTGCCTGAACAAAGCTGGGCCGGCGCCCCTTGCGGCAGTCTCCATATAGGGTGAACTGGGAGACAGCCAGGACCGAGCCCTTTTCATCCAGGACCGAGCGGTTCATCTTGCCGGTATCGTCGGCAAAGACCCGGAGGTTGGCGCATTTTTCAGCGCAGAAACGCAGGGCCTTTTCATCGTCTCCGTGACTGAATCCCACGAAAAGAACCAGACCAGGACCGATGCAGCCTTTGACCTCGGAATCAACCAGGACTTGAGCTCGGCGGACTCGCTGTAGCAGAACCTTCATTTGGCTTGGAAAGTGCGGATAGGACCATTGAAAAAGCGGTTGGGGTCGAACAGGGTGTCAAGAGTCCTGGCCATGTCCGCCCGGGTTATGCGGCGTCCGGCGTCGTGCAGGTCGAGATATTTTTCGGTCAGTACCTTTGCCAGGATTTGTCGAAACCGGCGCCACTTGGGAATGAGATTTTCGAGGACGCGGGCATCCGAGTTGAATGGGACAAACCGATCGCCCGTCATTTCCAGACGCATGCGCAGGTCGGTCTCCACCAGGCCGGGGTGGTAGTTGAACCACCAGTGGCCAATTGCCATGACGTTGTGGTTGTGGCAGGTCATGACGCTCGCGTCGTACTGGTTGGCGTTGTGAAGGGGGGTGATGAAAAAGGCGTTCTCCTGGTGTCGCCGCACCAGTTCCTGGTACGGGCGCATGTCCGACAATCCCGCTCCATCCCCTGCCTCTCGCCATTGCGACTGAAGTTGCCGAATGGGGCCCGGCATCATGAAAAACGGAGATTCCAGGTCCTTGAGGACGGGTAGAACCGCATGGTGGAGAATAGAGCCTTCCATGGTGCTGATGTCGTGGACTTGACAGTGGGGTGGGAAGGAGCATGCACCGTAGACTACATTTGGAAGTTTGGCGTGCCAATCATACAGGAAACGGCGAATCTCGCCGGTGGTGCCGGGCCGCGTCGGGTCGGATTCGACGTTATATCCCCAGGCCGATAACTTGTCCATCGCGCGGGGGTAATGGAGGACCAGCTCGTCCAGGCGAAAACCCGACAAATAGCTCTCGTCCCATTCGCCTTGCTCATAGTAATCGCGTTCCTCGTCGTTGAAGACGTCCTGGGTCCCGACCATGCGGCGTACTCCAGACAGTGACATACATCGCCTTTGAATCTCTTCGGGATCGGTGTCGGCGTAGAACTGTCTCGCCTGGTCCAATGTGGCACTGTTGGGATTGAGACCCAGCGCTTCCATTGCGACCACTACCCCGCGGCAGCCTTCGTCGAAGCAGTCCGAGGGTGCATCGACAAATAGAGTTTGCCACGTAAAATCTCCCTGCTTCTCAATATCCCAGCTATAGAAGGTGTCCGGGTCTACGTAGCCGCCGCCAAAGAGCTTCCTCCTCACATAGTGGTATGTGAGTTGGTGGTCAATGCCGTAGAGCGATAGTCTCGAGCCTGCCCTCGGACCTAGAAGGTGGGTGTGCCAGTCATCTACGATCAGGCGTTCGGGAGATGTTTCTTCGGCCACAGCCAGTGGGATGTCGCGGCGATTCAGTTGTTCGTTGGATCGTTGTGGTGATGAAATCATTTCAAGCCCTTTCTCGGTCCCGGTGTCATTCCATGAACGGCGGAGTTACCGCCAGAGGCGCTTTGACCAGGCCTTTGCCATGGGCGGCACGTTCTCGATTCTCACCTCGATTCCACTTTCCTTGGCCGTGTTCACAATGTCCCAAAGGCTGACCGCTGCGCTTAGATCGATCCGGCCCAGACCCTCGAGGTGAAGGATGACCTTTTCTGCTTCACGGTGGCGGTTGAGAAGGTGCTGGAGTTCGGTTTCAAAATTGGCGATCGACCCGAACCACAATACGCCCTTCGGCTTGATGTGGACCGAGTTGTCGTAGAACCAACTTTCAATAACGAGCCTTTGTTCCCTTCTGAGATGATGGGCAACCGCGATTCCAATGCCCGCAAGAATCGCGATATCGATCCGGGGGGCGAGGAGGAAACAGGCGAAAAATGTAACCCACCCGATACAGGCCTGTGGCGTCGAGTAGGATTTCAGGTGCCAAAGTTCCTTGAAGGAGATCAGGTTCAGGACCGCGGCGATGACGATGCCCCCGAGTACCGCCGTGGGCAGATTCGACAGGATATGGCTGAATGGCGCAAATGCGAGGACAGTGCAACCGGTAATGAGACCACTGAACCGGCTTCGGGCGCCGGCAAGGCGGTTAATCGAGGTGCGTGAAAAGGAACCACCGACGGGGAACCCACCCACCGCACCGGCGGTGATATTGGCGATCCCCTGGCTGATGAATTCCCGGTTGGCATTCCAGGGGATCTTATCGAGCGTGGAATAACTTCGTGCAATGGATGCGGGTTCGGCAAACCCGACCAGGGCAATGACGAAGGCGCTCAAGGCAATGCTCGGAAGGCTGGGCCAGGGGATGTGGAGCGAGAGCCGCGGTAGAATGCTGGGGATGTCTCCCACAGTGGTCCCCCCGTAGGAAAGTGATGCCGAGGCGACGAGGCCGAGCACAACGGCCAGCGCAATCCCTGGGAAGAGCTTGTGAATGCATCGTCCAACCGCAATGATTGCAATTGATAAGGCAGCGACAAGAACAGCGGGCATGAACCAGTTTTGAGGTTGCCTGATGCAGAAAATTGCGCCATTGACCACGCTCCGGTCCCCGATGTCGATGCCAAGAGATTTGGGGAGTTGCGACAGGATTATCAGCAGGGCGGCGGCGGTTGTGAATCCGAGAAGGACCGGCCGAGAAATCAGATAGGCGATCTGGCCGAAGTGGAATACTCCGATAAGGACTCTGAAAACACCGACGAGGAGGGCGAGGGAGGCGGCCAATGAGATGTAGTTTGCGCTGGAAGGTGGGGCCAGCTGACTCAGCACTCCAAACGACAGAATGGAAGTGAGAGCGACAGGACCTGTTTGCAAATAAGGCGAGGAGGAGAAGAAGGAAGCGGCAATGGCTGGCAAGGCGGCTGCCAGCAATCCGGTGTAAGGGGGCATGCCGGCAAGATCAGCGTAGGCGATTGATTGGGGAATCACGACAAGGGCGACGGTAACTCCGGCCAATACATCGCCCGGGAATATACTTTTCAGGTCTCCTTTCAAGGATTCCACCAGTGTTCCTTGCCGAATGTCAAGCCTTGGATTTCATTGATTCCATGCAGCTGGGCACCAATGAGAACGAATATAGCCCTATGGCCAGGACCAAACAATGCGCCGCCCTTGGACGACAGGCAATTCTTCTCAAGCCAGAGTGATGGTGCGAGAAAAAAAGTATCCGCCGGGGCATAGGCGAGAATTACCACTCATGAGGAAAGGGGGGAACGTTTGAAAATTACGGATATAAGGGCATACCCCGTTTGGGTTGGCCGCCGAAATCAGCTCGTCGTGAAGATTGAAACGGACGAAGGGATTGACGGCCTCGGAGAATCTGGTCTTTCCGGAAGAGAGTTGGCGGTGATGGGGGCGATCGAACACTTTCGCGAGTTTCTGATCGGTCGTGATCCAAAGCCCAGGGGTGCCTTGTGGCAGGAGATGTACCGAAGCCAGTACTTCGAGGGCGGCCGCGTCCTGACAGCGGCCATATCGGCGATCGATATAGCCCTTCACGACATTGTCGCAAAGTCGCTGGATATTCCCGTACACCAGCTGCTGGGGGGGAAGCAGCGAGATGCTGTGCAGTGCTTCCCCTCTTGCGGAATGTCCTCACTGGAGCAACTGATCGAAGATGGGAGGCTCTTGGTCCACAAAGGGTGGAAGGTGATTCGTACCGCAATGGCCAGCCCGAGGAAGGAAGAAGAAGGTATATTCGAGCCTCGCGAGTCAATCGGATTGACGGCGGATTGGCTGAAGGAGCTGCGCAGGGAACTGGGCTCCGGGCCGACAATCGGCATCGACTATCACCATCGCCTGTCTGTCGCTGAGGCGGCGTCATTCTGCCAGCGAATGCCGAGGGGGACCATCGACTTCCTGGAAGAGCCGATTCGCGACGAATCTCCAGCGGCCTACCAGTCGCTTCGGACCATGACCGAAATTCCTTTTGCGATTGGCGAGGAGTTTTCAAGCAAGTGGCAGTTTCTGCCCTACATTGAGAAAGGGATTGCTAATTTTGCCCGCCTGGACATTTGCAACGTGGGTGGTTTCACCGAATCAATGAAAGTCGCTGCAATGGCGGAGGCACACTACATCGACCTGATGCCGCACAATCCCCTGGGCCCGATCTGCACTGCAGCAACTGTCCATCTCGCGGCCGCAATCCCCAATTTCTCCTGGATGGAAATCCGCGAGTCCCCGACCGAAGACCCCCAGTTCTACGACAAAACAATTTTCCCCTGCCAATTGAAGTTGCATGGAGACCGGATACTCGTTCCAGATAGTCCAGGGCTTGGGGTTTCCTTCAACGAAGAAGCCGCAAAGGAACAGAAATTCCAGTTTTGGGAGGCTCCCCACCTTTCGCGAACTGACGGATCGTATACAAACTGGTAACGAGGTGCAGGGTTGGATCTGCCTGGCTCGAGATTACGGGGATGGCAGAGGTGGAGCAGACGGAGGTGATATCTAGCGCCTGAGGACCGGCATCAACCGATCCGAGGAGGAACCGGTCCAGTCGTGTCGATAATGCGACCAGGCAGGGAAGGATTCAGGTCAGGATGGTCAACAGGGCAAGGCAGGTTGCGGGGTACATGGCAATGGATCCCGGGATGAGGCAGCGGGATCCATGTTGAAGACCAGGTTACAGGCGCGGGAAAGATTAACCTGAAGATGTGGCAGGAGGTTGGGTGGTGTTCCTAATTGTCCTTGAGTTCCTCTGTCGCCAATACGACTTTTTCAATTTGAAGTCTCTTGGCGATTTCCATTGTTTCCAGTACAGGGCCATGTCGGGTGTCTTTATCCGTGCGGATAATCAGGGTTATGCTGCGGGTATTCTGCTTTTCCTGGGCAAGCAAACTGGGAAGCTCCGCCAAGCTCACCAAATGGCGGTTGATCTCCATCTGCCCTGATTTATCGATGCTGGCCACAAGCTTTTTCTCTTCCACGATATTGGATTGGCGTGCCTCAGGAAGTTCAACCTTAAGGCTGTGAGGTTCCTTGAAGACCGTTGTGACCATGAAGAAGATAATCAGCAAGAATACGCAATCGATCATCGGGGTCAGATTGAGTTCGGTACTCTCCGGTTGCATGGAAGATCGCCGCCTGGGCATTCTAGAGACTACCTCCTTCTTCCTTGGCAAAAGCAATGCCGACTACATCCGCTGCTTTGGCTGCATCGACTACCAGAATCACATGTTTCTGGGGGCAGTCAAAATGGGCCTGGACAATAATGTTCTCGTTGTTGGCTTCTACCATGGCCTCCTTGATTCGATTCACTAACCCTTCCGGAGCAACATCTTCGCCTCCGAGCTGAATCCTGCCTTCAGGATCGATATAAATGTTGATATCCTTTTTCTTCTCCTGCTCGGTCGCTTCGCTCTTGGCGGGCAAATCCACATCAAGCCCTTTTGCGTGAAGAAAGACAGTTGTAACCATGAAGAAGATCAGCAAAAGGAAGACACAGTCAATCAAAGGAGTCAGGTCTGTGTCTTCTTCCCCTGATAAACTTTCTCGTGTGCGTCGATGAACAATGGCCATGGGCTGCCCTTATTCTTTCTCCATCTGGGTCTGGCCAGCCACAAGCAGGGTATTGGCAAAGGCATGGCCGTAGACATTGAGTTTGGATCGGAGACTGTCGGCCCTGCGGGCAAAGTAGCGATAGGCCACAATGGAAGGGATGGCAATGGACAACCCGGTCGCGGTGGTGACGAGAGCCTGTGAGATACCGCCGGCAACCACCTTGGGATCGCCAGTTCCTGCAACCGCAATGGCCTCGAAGGCGGTGATCATACCCAGAATGGTACCCAGAAGGCCCAGCAGCGGCGAAATATTTCCTATCGTGTTCAGCAATACAAGGGATTTCCCCAGGTAGTTTTTCCCGGCTTCCTCGGTCTCCAGAATCAATTCCTCCTTGAGGTCCGACAGCTCCTTTTGCTGGATTAGAAAATTTCCGAGGCTTCCAGCCCCAGCCTGTTCCGCCAATTGCCCGAGCCTCTCATTGGTCTGCTTGAATTCCCGAAGTTCGACCATAAGCGTGTCAAAGCGTTTGATCAGTGCGGCAAAGATGTAATTCAGCGGACCACTACCGTTGTTGCAGTGCTGAGCGGCTGCGACTTCGCCATCGTTCAGCAGAATGCGTTCCGCTTCTTCAAATTCATTTTGGGCGGTACTGTCGTCCGGAACCTTCCCCAGGACCAAAAATCTCTCGATGATGAAGGCAAGGCCAAGCAGCGCGCAAAGTCCGAGAGGGACCATCAAAACGCCACCGGAAACTAAAGTGTCCATTGAATTCTCCTTTTCATTATAGAAGGGATGTTGCCGTTAAGTTGTCGTTAAAGATAATATTGCATTAAGATCATCTACCCATCCAAATCATCCACAATGTAATAAAACAAGAAACAAAACCCAAGAATATTTTGAATATTTTGGCACTTATGTCTCCTCGAACCTCTGCAAGTGGATTTACCGGGTATCTTTGAAATCAATTTAATAAAATCCTTGACGATCCCCAAAGAATATTTTCCTTGACAAAGCCCGGACTTATTCCAGATAATAATGATCAATTTGACGCTGGACAATACCTTCACATTGCCAAGAAACAGAACCATTCAAACTTGAGGGAGTAGAGAGGGACTAGAGGAATTTACGGCTCGAATTAATAGTTCTATAAATTTTTTAAAAACAAAATATTATTTTAATTTTTGTCGTCCGATGCGCCCAAACAAAATCCTTGACAATGGCCGCCAGATTGCCAATGTTATGGGTGAAACTAGGAAAAAACGGGGGGCCGCGTTGAGAATACAACGAAGATAATGGCAGTTAAGTCTAAAAATACCAATTGGTTGCAAGTACGTCTTGGCATGGCGTTGATCAACTGGAAGCTCCTGGTTCCTCTGGCTCTCGTGATTGGGGTTGGTTGTAGTGACAGTAATCAGTCAAAGACAAAATTGGATGTTTACGAACTGCTGGGCCAAACTCGAGAGGCGTTGGAGGAGAGACTAGGTGAGTGTGACATTTTTATTCACAAGCACAATAACATAGATACCATTCAGTGGAAGGACGTGAAGGGAGTCTGGGTTTTCGTGGTTTTGAAGGACGGCAGGTCCAACTACGTAACCTACACCTTCAAGTATATGGATACCTTTGACGAGCAGGAGGCATTCAACCTGATCGGAATTGCGAATCCCAAGGAAGAACCAGAGTACGAATGGGAAAATAAAGCGAGACGCTGGAAGCCCTTCGGGGCTTATCAGAAGATGGTGGTGAACCCAGAGACTAAGGCAATTACCGTTGGGGACAACCAACCCTATATCGGAGCAGATGCCTAACTGGAATAATGGGTCGTATGAAAATAAAAATTTTGATTTCGATTTTGGGAATTGCCCTTTTGATGGAGGGGCGTACCAGCGGCGCGACGGAATGGAAGGCCAGGCAGTGGGAACAAACCACTTATTACCGCTTTACCTTCAACAATTCCTCGCAGCCGGCGGATGCCACCCTGCGCGTGACGGCAGTTGACGCATATGAGCTTTTTTTCAACGGCGAAAGGGTTACGGACGCGGGGGACGACTGGAAGAGCATGGACGAGTACACCGTTGCTCTGGGGAGAAGGGCGAACCACATCGGTGTCGTGGTGCGCAACAGCGGGGGCAATGAAGGCAGCGGTTTGCTGCTTGAACTGGATACCGAAGAGAAAAGTTGGATAAGTACTACCGCTGGGCTTAATGAGCTATGGCTCTGGACTGTTGAGCCACAGGAAGAAGGGGAAGATGTCGGGTGGCTCATGGAAGATACTTTTGAATTGAACAAGCTGGATACCTGGCAGCCGGTCCAGCGAGGAAATCTCGACCGGGCCATAATTTCAGGGTGGGAGGATACTTTAAACACCGAGGTTATTGCAGGGTTTGCCGGTGACGTTGACCTCAGTCGCCCCGAGGGCGGAATTACCCTGCGCAGTATCGAGGGCGAGAACCTGGCCATTGGAAGGCGGTCACTGGAACGAGCGGCGGCCTTCGACGGCCGTCCAAATACCTGGTGGACTGTCAGAGATGAGACGTTGAACGGCTCCGCAACCATCGACCTTCTGACCCGGCGCCTGGTTTCCGAGGTACGCATCCTAACCAATCCAACCAAAGAGGGGGATTTTGAAGCCAATTCCCTGGTGGGTTTTGCTGTTCAGGTGAGCAATGACTTGTTTCAGTGGACCGAGGTGGGAGTTTTCAACAACATTCTGGAAGCGGGGCTGTTCGAGCGTCCCTCTATCCAATTCGATCCAATTTTCGCTCGTTATGTCCGCATTGTGATCTCCCAAGTCATCCCTCAGCGCATTTCCGAAGTCGCCGAGATCCAAGTGCTGGGACAAGGAGCTGTTTTATCTGGGACTTACATCTCGGAGGCACTTGACCTGGGAACGGACAAAGCCAAAAATTTCGGGCGTGTTCGGTGGTGGGGTGACATTCCTGAAGGCTCCTCCATTTCCCTGCAGTTCAGGAGCGCTGATCAGGAGGAGGATTCCTGGAGCGATTGGAGTGAAGAGGTCGTGGAGAATGAAGGAATCTTCTCAGTGCCGGAACCCAAGACTTTGTTGCAGTACAGGGTCAATCTCAGTGCTGAATTTGTAGATGCACCCCCTCGCCTCGACAGTCTAGCCATTGAATTCTCCGACACCTTTCCAGTATCCGAAGCCCGGAGCCGGGTTGTGCCCAATGACGTGATCTTGGGCCGGGATACGACCTTTACATATTTCCTCGACCTCACCTTCGGTGATGACGACGCGGGTGTGGAACGGCTGGTGATCGCCATGCCCAGCCTGGCCTCGGATGTGCAGGTCAAGTTGCCTGAGGGAGTCGCCGAGGAGGATATGGCGATTCTGGGAGACGGCCTCGAGATAAAATTTGCCGATCCCTGGAAAACAGACGGGACCCTCGAGGTCAGTTTTGTTGCTCGCCTTTTGACGGGTCAGTTTGTCTTTGCCGCCCAGCTCTTCGGTCCTGGTGAGTTAGATGCCCTCAACAGCGAGGAAAATTTTCTGGACGGATCCTGGAAGGTCCGCGCAACTGGCGCTAGTGGCCCGGTGCTCAGCAAGTTGCGGCTCAATCCGGGGGTTATCACCCCGAATGGCGATGACATCAACGACGCGACAGTGGTTGAATTCACCCTTTCCAGGGTTATTGAACCTCAGGACATGGAAATCAGCATTCTCGATCTTTCCGGCCGGGTGATTCGACAACTTGAGTCCCGTCTGGTGGGTGGTCAGTATCTGCGCCCACCGGTCACCCGCGATCCTTCCGAAGCTCCTGGATACTGGGATGGCCGGGACGAAGAAGGAGCCGTTGTCCCGCCTGGAATCTACCTCGTTCGGGTGCGAGCTGTTCTGGGTCGGGAAGAAGAAATTCGGGTCCGGCCGGTGGCCGTGGCTTATTGAGCTCTACACATACGATATGGGATGATGAATTTATGAAGCCGATTAGCAAAATTCTAGCAACGGGGTTTGCTCTGGTGTTGATGGGTTCGAGTCTCGGGGCGGATGAATGGATAGTGGATGAGTGGGGACAAACCCTCTATTTCCGATATTCCTTTGGCGCAGCTGAGGCCGGAAGTGGAACCTTGCGCATTACGGCCGTCGACGAGTACGAGGTGTTTTTCAACGGTAGCAGTCTAGGCTCGGACGCCGACTGGTCCGCCATGGAGGAGTACCCGGTCGAGGTTGGGAGCCAAAACGACATTGCGGTTATCGTGCAAAATCGAGGCGGAGGATTGGGCAGTGGACTGCTAGTTGAAGTATCCACGGATAACGAGGCCTGGATCAGTACACCCAGCGGCCTGAACGAGATCTGGCGTTGGACCGAACAGGCCCAGACGGGGGGCGATTGGACCACCGCCGATTTAAGTGAGGACGATGCCTGGTCTCCGGTGCAGGGAGGTAATTTGGACCTGGGTAGTGTGTCGGGGAGGGTGGACAGCCTCAACGCGGAGATAATCTATGGTTTCCCCGGCGGCATAGATCTGGGAAGGTCCGATGGCGGCCTCACCTTGCGCAACGTCGAGGGCGAAAATCTGGCCCTTAACAAACCGTCCTCGAATAGGCCCGAGGTTTTCGACGGAGATCCCGGAAGTGTATGGACGGTCAATGTCGATGCGATTAATACCGCGGCCACAGTCGACCTTTTGACCCCGAGGCTGGTTAACGAGGTCCGCGTGCTCACCGCGGGTGAGAATATGGAAGATTTCGAGGAAAATTCCCTTCGTGGCTACGCGGTTCAGGTGAGCAACGACGGTTTCCAGTGGACCGAGATGGGTGTTCTCAATGACATTGAAGAAAAAGAGTCGACCGCCGTGCAGATCGACGAGCTGTTCGCTCGCTTCGTCCGCGTGGTTATCGCCCAGGTAGATCCGCTGCGACGTTCCCGGGTGGCGGAAATTCAAGTTTTTGGAACGGGCGCCACCCCTTCTGGAGCATATGTTTCCGAGGCGATTGATCTGGGGGCACAGGGGAGAAAAAATTTCGGCCGGGTCCGGTGGGATGGAGAAATTCCCGAGGGGGCGGCCATTTCATTGCAGTTTAGAAGTGCAAACCAGGATGACGAGGCCGCATGGAGTGAATGGAGTGATGAAATTACCGATTTCGAAGCGGAGTTGACCGTACCGGAACCCAGGAATCTCCTGCAGTACCGGGTCAATATGAGTGCTGAATTCGAGGACCTTGCCCCTCGATTTGACAATCTTTCCGTCGAGTTCACCGATACGTTTCCAGTATCCCAGGCACTGGGTTGGGTTGTCCCAAACAGTGTGATTTTGGGCCGAGACACCACATTTACCTACACCCTCGACCTCTCATTTGGAGACGATGACGCTGGAGTGGAAAGGTTGCTCATTGCCATGCCGAGTCTGGCTACCGACGTGCAGCTCACCTTGCCGGCGGGAGTCACCGAGAAGGAGAGGGTGATTCTGGGCAATGGCATAGAGATTACCTTCGCGGAGCCTTGGAATAGTGACGGAACTCTTGAAGTGAGCTTTGCGGCCCGGCTCCTGACCAACGAATTTGATTTTTCGTCCCAATTTTTTGCACCCGATTCGGACGAGATCCTCAACGGCGAGGAAGACACTTCGTCCGGGCGATCATGGAGTGTTCGCGCAACTGATGTGGAAGGCACGGTCCTCAGTTCCGTGCGAATCAGTCCCGAAGTGATTACTCCTAATGGCGATAACATCAATGACGCTACCGTCGTTGAATTCACCCTTTCTCGGGTTAGTGAACCTCAGGATATGGAAATTAGTATTCTCGACCTGAGTGGCAGGGTGGTTCGTCAACTTGATTCCCGTCTTGTCGGTGGCCAGTACTTGCGCCCGCCTGGCAACCGCGATGCCTCGACGGCGCCGGGATATTGGGATGGTCGGGACGATGAAGGCGATGTAGTGCCTCCCGGTATCTACCTGGTGCGAGTTAAAGCCCGTCTAGATCGGGGAGACGAAATTCGGATTCGACCAGTTGCTGTGGCCTACTGATTGTTTCCTTAAGAGAGAGGCTTATGAACGACAAGCGATTTATCACACCCGCATATTCCTTGCTGCTGTTTCTATTTGTGGTGCTATGGTCTGCGCCATCAGATGGCCAGTATATCAGCCGGGAATATTATCCCCTCTGGCAGAATGAGTCCTACGAAAATTATGCGCACTTCAGCTTCAGGGACGTACGCCTTCTGCGGCAGGGACAGGTGTTGCGGTTGGACGAGGATCAGCGAACCTACGATCCCTTTGGCGCCACTTTGTTGAAAGGGCTCGATCTTTACAGAACGAATGAGTACCGCACCCTTTCTCCATTTGGTGGAAGCACAATTTTCAAAGACAACCTTTACAGGGATTTGTTTCAAAACCTGGTGGTAGCCAACGACACCTATAGGGGATGGGGCACCGCATTTACCGTAGGCAGGGCGGTGGAAGCCTACTATAATCCCATGATGCTCGGTGTCCTGCGGATGAATGGTATACGCTGGGACGCCGACTCGCGGCGAAATCGCTTCTCGGTGCTGGCTACGCGAATTTCCGAACCGTTGCGCCTATTTGCCCTGTCTCGTCCCCTGGATTTCGTGACCTATCTGTACGGGGGGCACTGGGAAACCCAGTTGGGTAGCATCCTCAGGTTCGGAGCCTCCTACGTCAACACGCATATCACTGATTCGCTGGTTAAGAGAGGAGAGGGATCGTTCCGGAAAGGGGTCTTCCCTGGAAATTTGATCAGTCCCCAATCCATCTACATAGCCGTGACCGACGATTCGCCTGAAGATGGTGTAGGTGGCGGCCGGGTCCACGCCATAGAGATGTACGTGAATGGAAAGCTCAGCCAGACACCTCCGGAGATCCGTAAAATTACAGACGCACTGCGCGTTGGCCAGAACGCCCGCTTCGTGTCCGAAAGAATGCGGGTTGAAGACGTGCCACACGCCCGGCAGCGCCAGTCCTGGTTGCCGCGCGTCATGAATTTTCCATCTGTGGCTCTTCTCAATGGGAGTTTGTTCGACGTTGGTGAAGTTCTGGACGGCCATACGGGGCCCCTGGAAGCCAGCGGATTTGATGTCCTGATCTACCGCTTTGAGGTCCCCCAGGAAGTATTGGGCGAAGATGGAATGCCAGTTGGCCTTGATGATATTTCATTTCGAATCCTGGTTGGCAATGATTATGCCATCGACATCGGTACTCCCATTTCCTGGCATGGTATCCAGGGGCGTACCTGGGACGACTGGCGGAATGTTTCGCGTGCAAGCGGAAATACAAGGGATGAATCAAATCTACGGTGGGTGGATGTTGCGCATGGATTCCCAACCGGATTGGAAATGTGGGGCGCTCAGGCGGATCTGACCTGGATGGGGTTTGATGTGCACGGAGATTACAGTATCAGCAATCACCACCTTCTATTTCCTGTATCGGGAAATGCCGGGGCGCGCAATACCCTCGATGCTCAGGCCTATTCCATAGTGGGCAAGCGTGCCTTCGAGGATTTCGACCTGAATTTCGAGGTCTTTAAGGTCCCCCCCGACTACCGTACTTCCTTCAGTTATTGGGATGATGGTAAGGCGTTGAGACTGAAGGAATTCCAGCTTATTGACGACAATGACGATCTCGATCCATGGCCGGATTCATGGGAACATGAGGACCCCCTGAGCCTTATCTTTCAGGACGATATTACCCTGTCCACCCCAGAATCTAGGGAAAATCTGGAACCCGCATCCCTTAGGGACATTGGTTTTGGGGTTTTCCCCGGCCTCGATGACAATGGAGACGGAATAATCGATACCAACGTCAACGACAATCTTCTTCCCGATTATGTAGAACCCTTTTTGATGTACTACGTCGAGTCGGAGGAATTCGTATACGGCGACGATTTCAATAACAATGGTGTCGTCGATTCCCGGGAAAATGACAATAAGCCGGATTATCCATACGAGCGCGACAGCGAAGGACAACATTTCTTCATTACATTCAGGCCACGTCCCAACTTAAAGTTGACCTTCGGAGGCCACGACGTCGATCAACTGGCAGGCTTTGGTCAAAATCAAGCCATCTACACCAAGGTCGAGTATAATAGAGATCTCGGCTGGGACGTTTCCCTGGATCTCCATCATCGTACAAAGCGGGTAAAGGACGACATTCCCGATCCTCTGTTTGAATACGTGTCGAATCCGATTGTAAGGGGAAACTACGAGATCAAGTTGCGCCATGATCCCCTCAACTATCTCAATAGTTGGGCGAGCCTGAGTTTCGCCAAGTTTACATACAAGGGCCTTGAGCACCTGAACCTCAACTCAACCTGGCGCTACGAAAACAATCGTCGCTTGAGTGAGACCACCGATGACGGGATTATTCAGAACGAGGGTACGGATTGGTCTTTGGCAGTAGTCAATCGGATCGATTATGGTTGGGAGCCAATTACGAGATTGGTTGTAACGCCAATGTTAAAATTGAGCTATCGCCGCGAAGATTCTTCAATATTCAAGGGAACAATAGAGGACGCGACGACCTTCGCTCCCATTATGCGGGTCGATTATACCCTCACCGAAAACACCATACTTCGGGGTGGCATACAGGGGCTTCCTTTTGTAAAACATCAATATCGCAATAGTGCGGCCTCCTTCCAGGATTTCGATGCTTGGCACTATATCGTGGCATTTCAGAACAACAGCAGTTACATAGGCTATCAGGTCAGCATGAATTTGGGGTTGCGCAAGTCCTTTATCGATAACGTCGGCTCCGCTACTGTGGGCGAAGTCGAAACCTCGGAATTTTTCCTCCAAGTAAGGACGAATTGAGCGAATGCTTAGAAAAATCTTTTTCTCAATAGGCATCATACTGAGCTTCGCTGCCACTACATGGAGCGAAGGCGAGCCCGACCTATTGGATCCGCATACAACCGGCTCGCGACTGTTGCTCTACAGGCCGGGTTTGTTGACCTATGACAACTATGGTATTGAAGGATACCGACCTTGGCCGCGCAATGTCCTCACCCGGACAGCCAACCCTGTTTATGACGAATTCGGCCAATTCCTTGTGAACGGTGTTGAGGTCTATAGGATGGAAGAGACTCGGCGGTTCGACGATCCTGTAAATCCCTTCAGTGGCAGTACTGTAAACAAGCCGGGAAATTACACGAATTATATGAACCGTTTGATGGTCGCGGATGACAGCTACAACAATTGGCACACCCGCTTTATCATTGGCGACCGAATCCGCACGCACTTTTCTCCATTGGTCCTGGACTTGGCTGCCCTCAACGGCATTCGGTGGGATGTGGCCAATGAGAAACACAATTTTACCATTGCAACTTCACGTCTGGATCGCCCGATTTTTGATACCCGCGATGCGGTTCTTGCTACCAATCCCTTCGCCGCATACCTGCTGGGAGGGCATTGGCGGGGACGTTTCAACACCTTCGAGGTAGCGGCCTCCTATGTCAATCTTTTCAGGGTTGACAGCCGTTCTCCACCCAAGTGGGATGGTATGAAGGGCCAGTTGCCCAATGTGAATCAGATAATTGACTACATGGTGGTTCGAATCGATGACAGTTCCCTGCTCGATGGCGATGGTGCCCGTGTTTTCGACGTTGAGATCATTCTCAATGGGGTCCCGCGTCCGGACATCGAGCCCTTTATTACCAAGCATCATAGAGAAAGGTACAACCTCGACTTTCCCAACGGCGACGCCCGCTTTCCTCGTGGCGTTGGCTCTATTCCCCCCTACGTGGAAGTATTGCTCGGCCGACAGCTAGGAGGGGACTATCCCTTTATCGATCCCGAGGCGCAAGAGTTCCTCACCGCGGATGGCAAGGAATACGTCTTGTATTGGTTCCCGTTGCCTGAGTTCAACAATGATGGAATCCTCAGGAGCGTGGCCGAGTTTGACGAGGAAGGAAACCCGGTTTTCATCGAGTCGATCTCTTTTGAAGCCTTGGTGAGTGGCAATTACAAAATCAGCGTTGCAGAGATTTACAACGAGGATCCCCGCCTGGACAAAAAGGATCCCAGGCAACGCAATACAGCCACTTATTTCGAGGAGGTGGCCGGCTCCCAAGGAAGGCGGACTGCCGGCTCTGATATTCGCAGGGTGAGATTTGATTACGGGCGCGATACGGGGGTTACGATTACCGGACTGGAATTGAAGACGGATGTAAAAGGATTCAGATTCAAGGGAGAATGGGCCCATAGTACTAATTTTCTCAGGTTCCCCGCCCGGCAGCCTTTATGCGATGAATGTCCCAGGGGTGGGCGGCATGACAGGGGAGGAGATGCATGGTTGCTCAATGCAGAAAGGGAACTCTCTGCCAGAACGGCGGTTGGTGCTGAGTGGTTTCGCCTCGATCCTGAATACAATACCACACTCACGGTCACAGATTTGACCCTGAAGCAATACACCGATCCTCCGGGCCCCTTTGCCGGTGATTTGGGCACTGTCAGGGATGCGCTGAATTTCACTCTTGATCTGAACAGCGTCGACGACAATGACGACAAGGACCCCTTTCCGGACAACTTCTTCCTTCCCAGTTTCTCCGATCTGAATGGGGTCTTCCCCGGGTTGGATAAAGACCTGGATGGACAACCGGATACAAACCGAAATTACAATGCCGTGCCCGACTACTTTGAACCCTTTCTCCTCTACGATGTCGATCCTGATGATTTCTCCTACGGAGAGGATTTGGACAATAACGGGGTGATTGACCTGCGCGAGGACGATAACGCGCCTGATTATCCCTACGATTTGAATCGCAAGGGGTATCATGTTTACCTGCGGGACCGTCCGATTTCCAGATTGGATTTGAGGGTCGGTCGATATGACATGACCGCAATTCGAGGTGGCATGCGGAGTAGATCGAATTACATCGTCGGGGAATATACCTGGGAATTCCCGGCAATTGGCGATCTCCGGATTGTCGATTTCTTCAAAAGGGTCAAAGATGACATACCTGACGATGTAGCGCGATACGGGGATATCGCCAACTTTGACCGCCTCAATCCTCGGGGGGTCATCAGGGTTTTTGTCGAAGATGAATTATTGATGAAAAACAGTTGGGTCAACACCTTTTTCATCAACGGAAGGTTTACCGGTCTCCAGAACTTTTTTGCCGAGGCCAATTTCAAGTTCGACTACAACCGCCAGGTTGGGGGTATGGGAATGGATGAGGACCCGAATAGGATTCGGTTGTGGACATCCGTTTTCCGGACTGACTACACTTGGAGGTTGTCCGGATTGGAGATTGCCCCTCGCTACAAATTCATGTTCCGCAAGCTGACGGACGACGAGGGTTTCGTTCATCAACTGGGGGAGTGGTTCTCATACCCCATGGTTTTGGTCCGGTATAAATTTACCGAGCAGAGTTGGTTCAGAGCCGGCATTCAAGGTTTTCCGGGCCTCCCGGCGAACTACCGCAATTTGGAGGATGAAAATCAGAATTACGATACCAAAGATTTCCTGCTGATGATCATCAATAGGTTTACTTATGCTGGTTATGACCAAGTGCTCACTGCAGGTTATCAGATCAGTCAACGCGAAATGAAGGACCCATCGCGTGACGTTCTGGATATCAATTTTGAGCAGTTTTTCATCCGCATGGTAGTTGGATTGGAACCCGTTTTGTAACCTACATAACCCAGGCATAAAGAATATGGCTGCTTTAATTCTCATCGCTTCGCTGATAGGCCTGATTGCAGGTTCTACCCTGGTGCCCACGCCGGAAGAGGTGCGCGCTTCCTTCAAGCAAGCACAAAAGTTCTATGGCCAGGAGGACTACAAACAGGCGATTGAAAACTACGAACGCATTAACAGTATTGAGAGCGATCTGCTGGTCGCAGAGGAGATTACCGAGGAGATCGGGGAAATCGAAGCCCCCATCAAGGAGATCGCTCTCTACCAGACGGGGAACTCTTACTTCAAGCAAGCTGAAGAGGCACAGATAAAATCATATCGGACCCGCCAGCCCGAGCGCAAGGCGGCTTTGGAGGAAGAGGCGAAGGCCGGGTTCCGCAAATCTGCATCCTATTTCCGGCGAAGCGAGGAAACTGCCACATCACCAAAATTGAAGGCTCTTGCCCGCAATCGACTGGTTTCGGTGCTCTATGAGAGTGGGGATTACGAGGAGGTAATAAGAGAGGGCAAAGCCTTTGAAGAGCTCTACCCGGACAATCGATGGCTGGTAAATGTGCTTTACAATGCCGGTTGGGCCTATTTCGATACGGAGCAGTATGAAGAGAGCATAGAGGCCTTCCAAAGATTAGTTCGCCATTTTCCTGCAGGGTACCAGGCCGAGCGTGCCCTCTTTCAAATTGGCGAGGCTTATTTCAATCAAGGAAAATTTGAGGAAGCTGCTCCCTGGTATCAGGATGTGGTGGACCGTCAGCGCATCGACCAGATGAGCGAGCGCGAGTTGCTCAGGATGCGGAGGGAAAAGATTGCAGGACTGGTCGACGAAACTGCGCTCGAACTGGCTGCCAAGGCCCAGATCAAGGTTGGCGATTGCTATGCCAAGAGCGGCAATTCGGAGAATGCTGTCGAAGCCTACAAAAAGGTGATCAATGCGTTTGCCCAGGAGCAGCGGCTTGTATCCGAGGGGTATATCCGCCTGGCGGATATGTACTATGACAGTGGGGATTACGAAGGTGCGGTGCGCACCTACCACGAAGCCATAGATGGCAGCAATAATCGCTATTTTCAGGCCAGCATGCAGTCTCTCCTGGCCGAACACTACTACAAAACCGAGAATTATATCAAGGCAATCGAAGAATACGAACTTTACCTGGATGCCTATGTGGATGTGGCGTCAGCGGCAGGATTTTCTCCTTCCTGGGCGGAATACAAGGTCGCCCGCTCGCATTTCGAGGTGGCGGAAAGATTTCGCTTGGAGGAGGTCGCTGACAGTGCGGCCGCGGCCTATGATCGGGCCATCGGCGTTTATGGAGATATCGAGCGCGACTATCCCGAAAGCGACCTGGCAATGGCCGCGACCAAGTTCAATACGGCACTCTGTTTCCAAATGAAGGGATTGCTCGGGGACGAGGATGGCGTGGCTCGGGCACTTGAAATCTACCAGGTCATCGTCGAGGAGGAAGCTGATCCGGACTATTTGCGGAGCGCGCTTTTGCAAATGGCCCGGATAAAATACCAGGACGGCGAATATGAGGATGCTATCTCGGCCTACAATCGCATTCTCAAGGATTTTCCCGATGCCGCCGAACGCCATGCCGCCCAGTTTGAACTGGCTCTTTGTTACCGGGATCTCAGAGAAGTAGAGACGGCGATTGCTGAATTTTACAAGATTGATCCAAATTCGGGCTTACTGCCCAAAGCCATGTTGGAGGCAAGCCGCCTGCTGGCCGAAGCCCAGGATTATGATGGAGCATTAGCCGCTCTCGACAATGGACTGGAGCAAGTCACCGACCCCGAGGAGAGGGGCAGGTTCTACTACATGAAGGGCCGCACCCTGATTGAGGTGGACAACTATGAAAGTGCAATAGAGGCACTGGCCCAGGCCAGTGCTTCCTCAACCGACAAAGAGATACGCCAAGGGGCCGACTACGGTCGCGGGGTTAGCCTGCTCAAGCTAAGGCGATATGGCGAGGCAGTGGCCATTCTGAAGCCATTGTTGGAGAGCGACAACGAGGATCTCGTGGTTTCGACCAGGAGAATGATCGGCTTGGCGCATTTGGAAATGGGGCGTGAGGAGGAGGCTATCAACGACTACACCGCGTTGGTCGAATCCGCTAAGGATTTGGAAGAACGTGCCGAACACCTGGTTGTGCTGACCGAACTCTATTATGGCATCAAGGACTACGGGAAAGTCGAAGAGATTTGTCGTGAAATAATTGCCCTGGACATTCCCGAGTCCCGCGGCGACAACCCCTACTTTTTGAAAGAGAAGGCCTATTTCCTCTTAGGTGATACTTTCAATCAGCGGCAGGATATAGACGCTCTCATCTCCATTTACAAGACCGCCTTGAATAAATATCCCGATTCCTATTATTCAGGGGATATGAGTTTTATCCTTGGGCAGGTTTTATTTGAAAAGGAAAATCTCCAAGAGACTACTCGGGTGTTGAGCCAGTATCTTGAGAAATTCCCGCGACATCCCAACCGGTCCTATGGTATGTATTATCTGGGATACGCCCTCTTCAACCTGACCCAATTTGAGCGGGCGGCAGGAGTTTTTGCCACCCTGGCTTCCGAGTACTCGCGTACCGAGTTGGCACCGGACGCCCTGTTCCGGGCAGGTGAAGCACGTTACAACCTGGAGGAGTTTGAAAAGGCGTTGACGTTCTACAATACATTGTTGGACGAATTTCCGAATGCGGATCTTGCTGACGATGCGGCCTACAACCTGGCTTGGTCTCTATTCAATCTCAAACGCGAAGAAGAGGCCATGGCAGCCTTCCAGCAGATGGCTGACGATTATCCGGCAAGTCCGCTAGCGTCCAAATCACAATTCACTGTTGGAGATTTTCTTTACAACGAGGAGCGTTACGAGGAGGCAATAGAAATATACGAGGCTGTCCTCCGTCGCTTCCCCGACAGCGAGGAGTCCGAGAAGATTCCCGAACTTCTGGCGGATCTCAAAGAGGTGGTTGCCTATGTGGCATATGCCGAGGTCGAGGCGGTTTTCGCCGAAGCGCTGGAGTCGGGGGATAAGGACAAATTCCGCGAAGCCATCGAAGGGTTCAAGGAGATTACTCAGAAATACCCAGGCACTGAAAGCGAGATAGGCGCCTTGAGCAATATGGGGGTTTGCTACGAGTCCTTGGGCGAGTGGAGAAAAGCGGTGGGGGTTTACGATCGGGTCTTGAACAGTTTCGATGGGCCGGATGCTGAGCAACAGGAAGCTTACCGGTTCGCTCGTATGCACAAGGAATGGATTGAAACTGCGCGTCTGTAGAACTATTTCATTAAGGGGGAATTTGTGACAGATCGTCCTGAAATAAGAAAGCGCTTTGCCAAGCCGGCGGATTTCCTTAGCCTTGATGAACTATTGGCGCGCCTGCGCAGGATTTTTTATTGGGCGTTGGTCGCTGCCCTGGTGGTATTGGCCCTGCCCGTTATATATCTGGCCACTCTCGAGCGGGAGAAAAAGGCCCCCAAGCCGCCCGTGATGCACCTCGTGGTGCGCAAGCCCCGGATGACCAAGCCTTTCGAATTTGAAAAGCGCAAGATTCCCAAGAGAAAAATGACCCGGCAGGTTAGTGCAGCCAAACCCGAAATTACCCGTAGGCTCCAGATTCGCCGTCCCGATCTGATCGGCAAGATAAAAACCTTTCGTTTTGGGGTCGACACTGGCGCGGATCTGGGTCTCGAGGTTGTCCAGCCTGAAATCCAGAGGGTTGCCATTGCGAGTCCCAAGGAGCCGGAAAAGCGCATCAGCATGCAGGAAGAATTTCTTGACCTGGATGCGTTAGACATCGGCAAATACAAGGGTCTGGTGATCCAGGATCCCACGGATAAGCAAAACATCACCGGATTTGTCTACTTGGCCCTTGCATGGGGCAATGACTTTGAACCTGCTACTCAGCGTGCCATTTTTGAATTGGTTGAGGCGATCAACGATTTCACCCAGATTCGCGCTGAGGTGGACGACCATCTCTACCTTGATGAGCGCGATATTTTCCGTGCGCCTTTTGTATATATCACCGTCGGCGCGGCGTTTCAGCCGACTGAACCTGAAATAAAAAATCTGGAGGCTTATTTGCGGGGGGGCGGTTTTGCCCTCGTGGAGAATGCCACGCCCGATATAGAGTACAGCCCGGCGGAGGCCTCATTGCGCCAGATGTTGAAGGACGCTCTGGGTCGGGATGCGCGGTTCAGGGTCATTCCCAATGATCATCCTATCTACCACAGCTTTTTTGATTTCGAGGACGGGCCGCCGCCGCAGCGCAGCGAAGACCGAGTCAATTTCCAAAGAGATTTTCGCCCGGAGGTCCCCTATCTCGAAGGAATCTTCCTGGGAGATCGACTGGTTGTAGTTTTTTCCAACAAGGCTTATGGGATTGCCTGGGAGAAGGAGTTCCGCAATGAACCCCAGTTGCAAATTGGGGTTAATCTCGTAGTTTTCGCCCTGCTGCAGGAGGGTGGAATTGCCCAGCAACAGATCGACTTCTACAAGGAGACGACGAAGTGAAGAATCGCTCTTTTTACCGAAAGGTATCTCTCCGGACGCGATGGAGCTTGTGGATTCCGAGCTTGCTGATTTTATCCATGGCCGGCTGTTTCCTCTTCCCTCCTGCCGTTAAGCAACAGGTTCTCCTTGCTCCGCTGGATGAGGGGTCCCCTATCGAGGGAGCACAGTACACTGTGCAGGAGGATGGCACTGTCTCATATGAGTGGTCAGGAATGCGGGTCGAGGTCAAACCCATGACCGATGACGAACTGAACGAGATGTTTCCTGACGAGTCAACCAAGGGCAAGTACTCCACCAATCCATATACATACGGCAACTGGATTGATCCGCGCCTTGGCTATACGCCTAATCGCTTCACCGTGTTCAGGGTTTCGATTTTCAACCGAACCTTCCCCAAGGTTATGATCGATCCAAGCGAAGTCATTCTCGAGACCGACCGGGGCGAATTTCACCGCTCCTATGGCATTTCCTCTTCCGCGGTACAGAACAATTTTGAAAACTACTATCGCTCTCGGAGAGGCCAGAGTGGCAATGAATTTTATCGTTTCGAGTTGAGGATGGGTACTGTGCGCAGCAACAACTACGAAGAGGAGCAGCCTGTCTTCAAGGGTGAAAACTACGGCGGCTTCATAGTATTCAACCCGGTCGATCCCAAAACAGAGACAGTTGTATTGACGATCAAGGAATTTGTCCTGCAATTCGGTGCCTTCGATAGGCCCGAAGATGTAGTGGATCTGCGCTTTGAATTTGATCACAGCGTGGAGCGCACCGTTGTGGAAGCCGATGCGCTGAAGGCCAAAGCCGCCGAAGACCTGATGATCTCAGAGGATGGACCTACCCGGGTGCTGGGGAATCTCCCTGACGACCGCACCCGCAGTATCAGCGCCATTCGGGCAGTTGCCCGCCAGCGGCTTACCGCTCTCAACAGGTGTTTCACCGACGAATTCGATAAGGGAGAGGCAAGGGAAGGCAGGGTCGAGGTCAGCTTCACAATCGAAGTAGGCGGGGCCATATCCGATACCAGGATCACGGAATCCACCGTCGACAATGAGAGGGTGGTCGAGTGCATCCAGTCCGATGTCCAGAGGTGGTCCTTCCGGCCGATTGACGTGGCATCGCTGCGGGCGGCGCGAGCTCAAGCCGCAGGTCCGGCAGTTGGTGGAGGCGCAGACGCTATAGAGGGAGTGCAACCTGGCGGAGGGGCCGCTGCTGCCGTTCAGGTACGCGCTATTCCTGTGAGTGTGACATATCCCTTCGAGTTCAAGGTGTCCGCGCAATAAGGCAATTTTGGATGGATTCACGCTCCTGTAATGGGTTTTTCACACCCGGGAGGTTAAATTGTTCCGCAATTCACCTCTCGGGTGTTTTATTTTTTGCAATTTTGGGCGGATTTCTGGCCTGGGGAGAAGGGGTTCATTCCCAGCAAGATGAGCGATTGTCCCTGCGCCAGGTGGAACCCTCCTATCCCCTATTACGGCAACACCGTCCTCCCTATCGAAATTTTGCCTACCAGAAGTTTGGCCATTATCCCAATCACGCCTTCCCCTACGCCGATCAGCCGCAGGCCTTCTACAACTCGATGGGGGACTATCTCGTCACCGGCTATCCCATTTACTGGTGGACCGAGGACCGAAGGCCAGGGCAAGAATACGGCAGCGAGATCTTCAAGGACTTTCATCCCTGGACCATAGTATTCGACAACATGCTGATGGCGCGCGATGGCTACGGTAGCTGGGGCTACAGCGCCATTGTCGGCGATGCGCTGATTGCACGCTTCACGCCGTTGACTCTTTCGATGGCGAATTTCAACGGATTGCGCGTTGACGTTTCCACCCCTCAATTCGACTTTACGGCACTAGGGTCGCGAATTGAGCGGCCAAGGTCATACCATGAAACCCCTCCTTCATACTCCTATGAAAGCAGTCACTTTGCCGACGACAACACTATGCTTGTCGCGAGTCGAGTGCAGACCCAGATCGGCAATTTGCGCATTGGCCTCAATGGCACCAACCTGAATGTATACCGGAGCACGCAGCCGGGTAATTCGCTCAAAGGAGTGGTGCGATCCAGCCTGCCTATGTTCGACTGGCTGGTAGTGCGTTTCACCGATGACTCTCCGGCTGATGGCGCGGGAGGGGCCTTGGTGCAGGATGTTCAACTGGTCGTAAATGGCGAGCCACGGTCAGACCTGAGGCCGCAGGTGGTCAGGCACCTGGACGGAGTCCCACTACAGTCGGGCACAGTGTCCCGGGCAACAGGCGAATTCCGTCCAATCGTATACAATACCTTTCGCGGTTACTACCAGAACCAGCCCCGCTACTACAGGGGACGTCAGGAGGTCCCGCTCTTTGCCGATTATCTCTACCGGCTGGACCACGAGGCCGGTGTGGATGTGAGCGGAGATACCAATCTGGAAGGGCTTGTTGCACTTTTTGATGTCGAATCGCCCGACGATGTTTTGAGTGCCGATGGTGAAGAACAACTGGTTTTCATGTTCGATTTGAGGCAGGAGCCGCTGGTTGAATCTGTGGAGGTGGAAGCCCTGTTGGGGAATGACTACCGGGTGGAGGTGTCTTTCCTGATGAACGAGAATCTCCGCGCCCGGAATCATCCCACGCGCTACAACGTCAGCTTCTACCAGACGGTTCTGCGCGCTCCAGGGAATGTGCAGGACGGGTCAAACCTGAGGCTCAGGCGTTTTGCGGTAGGGGAGCACACGGCCCTGTTCACCTACAGCGCGGATGTGGGTCTGGACCTGGTTGGCGTGGAAATCAACGGCGAATACGCCCGCTCGGCGCGGTACTCGCGTTATCCTGCGCAGCGGGAAGGGGAGGCGATATACCTGGAAGGGCCGCATTCAGTGGAGCGAGGTTCGGCCTATTTCGTCAATGCGACCCGTTGGTGGGGGCCGGGACGAGGGGGAGTGGAGTTCTTCTCGATGAATCCCGGTTTTACCACCGGGATGCGGAGCTTTGTTCCATTTGAGGTGGGATTGACCGAAGGCAATCTGGCGGGGATTTCCAACCAGACGGTTTACTGGGACTTGGTCGAGGACAATGATGATGGCGACCGCTATCCCGATAAGCGCATTGGCAATCTTCCCGGACTTCCCAATGACCGTCGGGATTTCGACGTCGACGGCGTTTTTCCGGGTCAGGACGACGATGGCGATGGCTTCCCCGATACCAATCGGAACGGAAATTCCATTCCCGACTACGAAGAACCGTTTCTGATGTACGGCGTGGAGCCCATCGATTATGCATATGGTCTGGACCGCAACAACAACGACGAGCCCGACCACCGCGAAGACGATTGGGATCCGGACTACCCCTATGATTCTGACCAGCGGGGCTATCACCTTTTTGGGCAGGTGGATCTGAGCGGGCACTGGTCGTTGGCCGCAGGACAATACAATGTCAGGGAGGTGGCAGGGGCAGGACGAAACAGATCAACCTATGCGCTATTGATCTTCCACCGCCAGGGTATAAGGCAACTGCGTCGACTGTTGTTTGAAAACAACATCCGGCGGGTGCAAGACGATATCCCCGATGAAACCACGTTGCTCAAGGAAACACCTGGCAGGGGTCTCATGTTCGGGTATCGAGGTCTTGAGCGGGCGAGTGAATTTGGGGGTGTGCCAATTTTTTCCAGCGGGTCTCGTCCCGATCAACTTCTTTATCGGGACAGTCTGGTCAACGAGACTTTTCTGGCAGCACATTTGCGGCCTTTGCCTGACCTGGGCGTGGAACAGGAACTGCGGGTGAAGGTCAATTGGCAGCAAGGGGGACAGCTATACAGTGGTTTCG
Organism: Candidatus Latescibacterota bacterium; assembly: GCA_965208105.1. Lineage (GTDB taxonomy): Bacteria > Latescibacterota > UBA2968 > UBA8231 > UBA8231. The sequence continues at coordinate 1,772,744 of OZ242318.1, read as the reverse complement.
AACAGAGGGACCACCGGCTGGATTTCTGGACCTGGGTCAGCAAAACCGAATATACCTGGCATTGGGGCAAGCTGCGTGTCAAGCCCCAATACAAGTTCATTCTCCTGCGCCTCAAAGACCAGGATGCCGACCGCCGAGTGGACGGCACCTACGGCGGACGGGATTTGCGTTATGAGACCCGGTCGATCCCCATATTGAGACTGGAATACCCATTGATGAGCCGGACGTTTCTCCGAGGGGGCGTCCAGGGATTCGGTCCCTTGCAATACAGAGTGAAAGACCAGCTCAGGGAGAGCCAGAGTTTTGAGCAGAGCACATCCTTTATCACGCTGACAAACCAGTCTCGATATTTTGGATACGATCTATACAGTGTGATCGGAGTGAGCAGGGGAAAGAAGAAGTTCGACGACGCCTTTCAACAGTTGAGAGAATTCGATCAGTGGTCGGTTTTCGTTCGTACCCTTGTGGGTTTTACCGAGTATGGACGGCCGATATAGATTTTATACTTCGCGCCAATGACAGGATTCTGGTTTTCGTGGTCACGGCGGGCATCCGTCGTGGCCACATGCCTTTTTTGGTCATTGCGGTGGATTCAAGGAATGACGATTACGGGGGATGAGAATGCTTTATTTCTTCGATGACTTCTCAATAAGGGCTATGGAGGGGTTGGTGCGGGTTCCCGGACCGGTGGAAAAGCTGGGAACGGTGCTGCGGCCGGATCGGCCATCGGATGGCCAGCGCTGTATGAGCTTTGCCAGTTCCATCGTCGGCTGCCGGGAGAAAGGGTGGCGAATGTACTATACGGTTTCGGAGATGGAGACGAAGATGATGGGGATTGCGGTGGCCGAATCCGTCGATGGCCTCAAGTGGGAGAAACCCGAACTCGGCCAGATGCAGGTGGATGGCAGGGGTAGCAACAGGTTGGCCATCCAGGGGTTGCCGGCCGGGGTTGAACGCTACGGCCAGCCCCAGGTATGGCAAGATGAGGAGGGAGGATGGCGCATGTACTTCTGGGTCAACAATCGGCCCTACCTGCGCTACGTGGTGGCACAGAGCGCGGATGGGTTGCGATGGGAAGCAGCCAATTTCGACGAGCCGGTAATATACCATCCGCTGGAGTTGGGATCGTGGATCTGGACACCTGGAGTGGCGCCGCCGGAAAAGGAGAGAGGAGAAGGTCCCGTCCAGGGAGCCCTGGAACGATTCGTTCCAGGAAGCAGTGAGGCCAGATGGGGACATCTGCTCGAGAGGTGTACGGTGGACCAACTGGTCCGGCTGAAGGGACTGCGCGCCAACGACGCGGTCTATGTTTTCCGTGCTCCGGACACGGGGTGCTACGAGTTCTACGCGCCGTGGCCTCTGTGCAACCTGGAAGGCAGCCCGCGCCGGTTCGAGCACGACAACGCGCCGTTCATGCTGCGGGCAATCCACCGGCGCAGCAGCGCTGACGGGATGGAGTGGAGCGATCCGGAGCTGCTGATCGTACCCGACGAGCGCGACAGGTTGGACCAGCAGTTCTACTACCTTGCTGTGCATCGCCAGGATGGCTGGCAGATCGGCCTCATGGGCAGCTACCTGGTGTACGACCAGACGATGGATATTGAGCTGTGTTTCAGCCGGGATGGGCGGCGTTGGGATCGACCCCTGCGCATGCCATGGGTGCCGAGGGAAAGCGATGAAGAGGCAGGCATGATCCATGCACCGAACCGCCTGGTGGACGCCGGTTCGGACTGGCTTCTGCTCTACTCCGCCAGTGGCCATCGCCACAACGAAGTACGCCATGGGGAAAAAGGAAAGATTGGGGCCGAGGTCCGGGCAGCCCGCTTTCCCAAGCGCCGATTCCTGGGGCTGTCAGCACGCGGTGCCGGCGCGGGTATGATGTTGACCCGTCCCTTCATTCTGGGAGGAGCGGAACTGTGCGTCGATGCCCGGATTGACGGCTGGTTGCGTGCCGAACTCTGCGATCCCTTCGGGACACCGCTGCCGGGGTTGGAGAAGGGGCCATTCAAGATCCTCTCCGGAGACAGCACGAGCCACCTAATGCGCTGGAAAGAAGCGACAACGGAGCACTATCAGCACAATGCCGTGAGTCTGCGCCTGGAGTTGGAGCGCGGAGAGATCTACAATATCCACTGGAAGTAGGGGATTTCGTGGGTGATTGGACCTCAGGCCCTTGCACCCTGCAGGAAATTCACCCAGACGGAGCCGGTTCCTCAGCTTGCCCGTCGTGAGACGGGGGGAAGTCTGTAGAGGCTAACCTACTTCAGCCAATCAGGGTACCGTTCCCTAATCAGCTTCATCACCGAATCATAGACCTCCATATCGAAGCAAAGATAAGGTGAGAGCAGGCGCAGTGGCATATCGATGCCGCTGCCGCGCACGATCATCTTGTCGTAGCAGCCGTCGATGCCGCTGCGCTCGAGGGTGGGCTCATCGAAGTCGGCCATCACCTGGAGGTATTCCTTCATCAATGGAAACAGCTTGTCCCACTGCTTTTCGACGCCGTACCGAAAGAACTCCCTTGTTTTGGCTGGAAATAGAGCGCCGTAGGAGCTGAGGAGGGAGCACTCGCCGAACAGACAGCCGATGGGGAAACCGCATTCCCCGTAGAAGTGCTGCAGCTCGGGAGCGTGGGTTGCGATGCTGGCAATGTCGTTGATGTCGGTGCGGGTATTCTTGGTCCCCGCCAGGTTGGGCACAGCGTCTGCCAGGCGGCGGTAGTCCGGCCCGGTGAGCAGGCGGCGGCCGCGCGGCAGGTTGTAATGTATGAAGCTGGCATTCGGGAAGTTGCCGCACACGTCCTGGAAGTAGACCAGATACTCGTCGTCGTCGAGCTCTCCCCATGGGGGCAGAGCAATCTGGAAGGCGCGGAAGCCCTGGTCAAAGGCGAAGCCCACCTTTTCCACAACCTGGGCAGTCGACATTCCGATCACGCCTACCATGGGAAAAATGCCATCTATTCTGGTTTCTTCGCGAAAGATCCTGACAATTTCCTGGAATTGGGAAAGGGTAACCGCGTATCCTTCGCCGGCGGTCCCAAAGATGTAGAGATGGTTGAATCCCCCGGCGAGCACGGCTCGAACCTCCTTGCGGAAGACGTCTTCGAGCAATTCCTCTTTGTCGTTCCAGGGTATCTCGCAGCTGAGCAGAATAGCCTGTGGGTAGCGGGTTGTCACCATGTCCTCCTGCACAATCGTTAGATTCCCTGGTGGAAGAGCTTCTGAGATTTTTCCCCGGGCTCAGGCCAGGTAAACAGCATAGAGTTGGGCGTCTTCGGGACGCAAGCCCTCCCATTTGACGCGGACCCGCACGGGGTGGTCGATTCCCTCGACAACCGCTCCCTTCTTCCAGGCGACGCGCTGGCGCAGGCCAGGTTCGGTCAGGAGGAGGCAATCGTCCCCGGAATAACCTGGTATTGGGTAAAAGGCCTCGTCGAGGAGCTCCACCCTGAGCTGGCTGTGCTCTCCCACCAGATCAGCGTTGACGTAGAGGCCGACATTATCGCCTTTGAGCGAAAGCGGACAGGAAATGATGTGAGGTTCCACGGCGATGTCTCTATAGCCCTGTCCCTGGAACACCGGCCGGGAGACACTCGAGAAGAAGCCGAGACGGTCGCGCGGCCAGGTAGCCACGCGCACCATGCCGCGGGCTGGGTATTCCCAGGTCGAGTAGTAGTGGACGGTGCGTTCGCCGATATTGGCGAAACTGCCCTGCACCAGCTTGCTGCCAGCTCCCAGTCCGGGATGCCCTACGGGACTCTCCTCGAAGCAGCGCACGATCTTGAAGTCGGGGACCGGCTCGCGAAAGTGCATCGCGTCATGGCTGACGACCAGGCCGATGTCCTGGGTCGCATAGACCCGGTCGTTCGTCTGGTTGTGATACATGCCGTAGAAGCCGATTATCACGTTGCCCCGGTCCCAGAGGGCGGCGCCTTCGTGAACCTGTTCGCCGCGATGCCACTCGAAATCGGGAATGGGCCTGGGTGGGAGGGGATCGCGCCTGAAGCTGGGAACCGCCGCCAGGGTCCAGTTTTCGAAGTCATAGCTTGCCCAGGTCATCATCTCGCGCTTGGCTGCGCCGTCCACCGGGTGAGGAATGGTCTTGTTGAAGGGACCGGGGCCGCCCTGGCCGCTTACGTACCAGCAGCCGTTGAACTTGAACGGCGAAGCTCCGGGCTCGATGCCGTGTCCAACTTCCCTGCCGTTGGTCCAGCTCAGGCCGTCCGCACTGTAGTGGATTTGAAGGTGCATCATATTGCCGATGCTGATCATCTTGAAGCGCTTGGCCGCGTCGGAGTCGTCGGGATCGTAGGCCACGAACCACAAGTTCGAACCGTCCACGTCCACCAGGTTGTTTTCCTTGCCGCCGTTGTATTCCACCAGTCCCAGCCGCGGTTTCTCCCAATTGAGACCATCCTTGCTCACCGCGTATCCAACTCTGCGCAAGGAGTCGATGACTGGTCCACCTGCGTAGGAGCAGAGCTCGGTATCTGCGGAAGAGTTCCCCCGGGCAGTGTACCACATGCGATATTCGTCTTCCACCTTCAGGATGGTTGGGAAGATGATCTCCATGGAGTCGCAGGCCCCGGGCCCGCCCAGCTCGAGCACCGGCTTGCCCGGATGATCGGGGTCATAGCTCCCGCCCTCCCGGTGTTCTCCGGGGCTTCTGCTGCCGTGCACGAGGGTCATGAGCACGTCCTTGCGAAAAGGGACGCTGACGTCGTCGAAGGGAAAGAGCACCGCCTCCTCCACGGCGAAAGAGCGCCCTCCGCTTTCAACCTCGACTGCAACTCTGTCAGGGGATGCCATCAATATCACTCCTTGTGCTGAAGGTATGGTTCCGTTCCACGGGAAAGGGCATGGAGCTGAGAAGGTCCAGGCCTCAGTAGGAGCCGCGGGGGACCAGGCCGCGCCGGATGTCTCTCTCGCCCCAGATGCCCAGGGCTTCGTTGATGTACTCCTTGCATGCTTGCGCTGCCGTTCGCGCGGGGTAGCAACTGAAGTCGAGGTCGTCGGATATCCACCCGTCGAATCCGGCTGCCAGCAGTACGCGGCTGATCGCCGGGAAATCGATCGCTCCTCGCCCCAGTTCGACCCATCTTCCCCTGGAGTCCACATCGTAGGCACCCTCGTCCGATGGGACCAGGGGACCGCCCGGCCACAGCTCGCCCCGGGGGCGGCCTGCAAAGGTGACATCTTTGAAGTGGACGAAACCGATGCGCTCGGCATAGCGCCGGATGGTTTCCAATACGTCGAAATCCCCCAGGGTGAGCTGGCCTACATCGGGACAGAACCGCACCAGCTCCGGATCAGTGAGTTCCATGAGGCGGTGGAACGGGGCCTGCACTTCAAAGATACTTCCCCAGTGCTGGTGCCAGGCGAGGGTCAGTCCGCAGGAACGGGCGTACTCTCCAAGTTCATTGGCGGTTTCCGCCACCACCTTGATCTGGTCGTCCAGTTCGGTTGCAGAGATCCCCTCCTGTTTCTGACCTCCGTCGAGCAGGGTGTATTCGGTGCCCAGCTCGGCGCTGAAACGGCAACGCCGCTTCACTTCCTCCATCCCTTGTTTGCGCTGTTCGGGATCGTGGAAGGCGACCCCGGTGTAGTAGTTGGCCAGCTCCAAATCGTGCATGGCGAGCAACCGGCGCAGCTCTCCTGTTCGATTTTCGTACTGTTCGATCAGGAATGGAAAGCACATCTCGAAGCCATCCATGCCCACCAGCGACAACTCGTCCAGCATGCGAGGGAAGTTTTCGAAGTGATTGTCGTTCAGCCAGACCTGGCTGCCGAAGCCGATTTTCATAGGGGTTTCCGCCGATCAGGGTCGGATAGAGGCTCCTTAGTATAGGAACAGAAATAAGGGCAATCAAGAAAGGGGAACATGGGATATGGAGGCAGGCCGCCGCCGTTGTCAAATCCCGGGCATGGCCTCGGATTCCCTCCCTCGGCGAGGGTGGCCGTTGCCCCCGGTTGCGTCTGGAGCCCAATTGACTTGCAGGTCTCCGTACCTACCTTTGGGCGGGTGTTGGAGCCTTCGAGCCCAGAGGGGTGAGAGGACAACCTGGTTGCCCCACTTGGCCCCGCCGGCAGCCGCAGAGAGAGGAGGGATCATGCTGGACCAGGAGTTGGCGTTCGCTTCGGCTTTCGACCTGTTGGACCTGATTTCTATCAAAGAGATTTCCCCGGTGGAGTTGACCGAGCTCTACTACAGCCGCATCGAGAGACTGGACCCTCAACTCAACGCGTTCCTTACCCTGACCCGGGATGAAGCGATGGAAACGGCCAGGTCCGCCGAAAAGGCTATAGGGGGCGGGGAGGAAACGGGACCCCTGCACGGTCTGCCCATCTCGGTCAAGGATACGCAGATGACCAGGGGCATTCGCACCACCTTGGGGTCACTGGTCTTCAAGGACAGGATACCGGACAGGGATGCTGCCGTGGTCGAGCGGGTTCGGGCTGCCGGTGCGGTGATCCTGGGGAAAACCAACGTTCCGGAGTTCGGTCTGGTGGGTGCCTGCGAGAACCGCCTGGGCGACCCCGGATGCAATCCCTGGGACCCACTGCGAACGCCGGGTGGTTCCAGCGGCGGTGCCGCCGCGGCGCTGGCCGCTTCCTTGTGCCCCCTTGCCACCGGCAGCGACGGCGGTGGCTCCATTCGCATTCCCGCCCATTTCTGCGGCATCTACGGAATCAAGCCGACCCAGGGGAGGGTTTCCGGCTACGCGGGAGGGGAGGGCCACACCATGCCTTACATCTTCTCCCAGAACGGGCCTCTGAGCCGCACGGTGCGCGACGCAGCCCTGCTCCTCCAGGTCCTTTCCGGCCACGACCCCAGAGATCCGACCTCGCTGCGGCAGGACCCACCTGATTTCGTTGCCGCGGTGGACCGCGAGGTCCGGGGCATGCGGGTGGCCTGGAGCCCGGATTTCGGGTTTGCCGAGGTGGACCCCGAGGTGTCGGCGGTGACCTCATCCGCGGCCCAGGTCTTCGAGGAACTCGGTTGTCACCTCGAAGAGTCGGACCTGGCCATGGACCCACCCTACGACACCTTCGGGCCAATCATTGCCGCGGACTTTTTCGCGATGGGCGGGGTTTACCTGGAGACCCATGCCGACCAGCTGACCGAGATTGCCCTGTTCTTCCTCGAGCAGGGAGCAAGGGTAACGGCGGTCGAATACGCCAGGACCCTGGCGCTGATCGATTTGTTGAAGGCCCGTATGACCGACTTGTTCGAGGAATTCGACCTTCTGCTTTCCCCGACGGCGTGCTTCCCCGCCTTTCCAAACGGGGAGTACCCCGGCCGGTGGTCGCCCCACAGGACCTACCCCGACCAGTACTGGAATGGTGCTTTCACATTCCCGATCAACGTCATCGGACATCCTGCGGCAAGCGTCCCGGCAGGTTTCTCCAGTAACGGGTTGCCGATCGGACTGCAGATAGTGGGAAGAAAGGGTGGAGAGGAGACGGTCCTGGCTGCCTCCGCCGCCTTCGAGAGGGCAAGGCCATGGATACAGCATCGACCCCCGGTGTCCTGATCCGGGGAAGAGGAAAGCGCGCGGCCAGGTGCCTTGCAAAAGGTTCCCCCGCCCTGGCTGCCCGGCCTGGTTGGACCTGCAAAGGAGGTGGATGGTTGGGACGAAGGGGCAGGATCGGTCTCGCCCCGCGCCGGAGAGCAGCAAGCTGGAGAATGGCGGGCAGCCTGGACACCTGTGGGCGGCGCGTCGTTGTCAAAAGAGGGCGGTTATATTAGACTTTCTGCTGATTTCCGCCACCCACCTTCGTTTTGTTCTGATGCAAAAGTACTCGATCTTCAGCCTCGCCCGCAACGCGCTCAGCTACCACGAAAACTGGCAACGCGCCTGGCGCAGCCCCGAACCGAAATCCGCCTACGAGGCGGTGATCGTGGGCGGAGGCGGACATGGTCTGGCCACGGCCTACTACCTGGTCAAGGAACAGGGATTCCGCCAGGTGGCCGTGGTCGAAAAGGGCTACGTGGGCGGGGGAAACACGGGACGCAATACCGAAATCGTCCGCTCCAACTACCTCTGGGACGAGGCTGCCCACATCTACGAGTTCTCCCTCAAGCTGTGGGAGAAACTCACCCAGGAGCTGAACTTCAACCTCATGTTCAGTCAGCGCGGCCTGCTGAGCCTGGGACATACCCTGCAGGAACTGCGCGACATCCGCCGTCGCGTCAACGCCAACCTTCTCAACGGCATCGACAGCGAGTTTCTAACCCCTGACCAGATCAAGGAGCTGGTGCCGAGCATGGATGTCTCGCCGGGCACCCGCTACCCGATTCTGGGGGCCTCGCTGCAGCGCCGGGGCGGCACCGCCCGTCACGATGCCCTGGCCTGGGGTTTTGCCCGGGCAGCCGACTCTGTGGGGGTCGACATCATCCAGAATTGCGAGGTGGTGGGCATTCGCCGCGAAGGCGGCGCAGTAACCGGAGTGGAGACCAGCAGGGGATTCATCAGGGCAAGGAAGGTAGGATGCGTCACCGCGGGCAACTCGGGGGTCATCGCCGCCATGGCCGGTCTGCGCCTGCCGCTGGAAAGCCACCCGCTGCAGGCCTGGGTGTCGGAGCCCATCAAACCGGTGCTGGACGTAGTTGTCATGTCCAATGCGGTTCACGCCTATCTGAGCCAGACGGACAGGGGCGAGCTGTTGTGCGGCGCCGGGATTGACGCCTACAACGGCTATGGACAGCGCGGCAGCCCTTCGACCCTGGAGCACGCGGTCAGCGCCATAGTCGAGATGTTTCCCTGCTTCAGCCGGGTCCGCATGCTGAGGCAATGGGCAGGGGTCGTCGATACCTGCCCGGACGCCTGCCCCATCATCGGCCTGACCCCGGTAGAAGGGCTCTACTTCAATTGCGGCTGGGGTACGGGCGGCTACAAGTCGACCCCCGGGTCGGGGTGGGTATTCGCCTACACCATGGCCCAGGACCGGCCCCACCGCCTCAACGAGCCTTTCTCCCTGCAGCGATTCGCCAGCGGGCGCCTCATCGACGAGCACGGTGCCGCCGGCGTCGCCCACTGATGGAGACGAGCTTTTGCTGCTGATCGAATGCCCATGGTGCGGTCCCCGGGACGAATCGGAGTTCAGCTACTCCGGCGAGGCCCACATCGTCCGCCCCCTCCAGCCCGAAGAGCTGACTGACGAAGAGTGGGCCGCCTACCTGTTCTACCGCAGGAACGTCAGAGGCGGGCACCGGGAGCAGTGGAGCCACTCCTCGGGATGCCGGCGCTACTTCAACGTCGAGCGCGACACGGTGACCAACGAGATAAGGGCGGTTTACAGGCCCGGCGAGCCCCGGCCGGGAGGGAATCCGTGAGCTCCTCCCAGCGCCTGGCCGCCGGGGGCCGCATCGACCGCCGCAGACCCTTGAAATTTACCTTCAACGGCAAAGGCTACGAGGGCTGCCAGGGCGATACCCTGGCCTCCGCGCTGCTGGCCAACGGCGTGCGACTGGTGGCCCGCAGCATCAAGTACCACCGGCCGCGGGGACTGGTCGCGGCGGGCGCGGAGGAACCCAATGCCATCGTTCAGGTGGGGGAAGGGGCTCGAACCTTGCCCAATCTGGTGGCTACCCAGGTGGAACTCTACGAAGGTCTGACCGCCCGCAGCGTCAACGTATTCCCCAGTGTGGACTTCGACCTGCGCGCCGTCCACGGCTGGTTCGCGCGCCTGATGCCGCCTGGTTTCTATTACAAGACCTTCATGTGGCCGGCGGGATTCTGGCGCCGCTACGAGGGGGCCATCCGCAAGGCGGCAGGGTTGGGCACTGCACCACCGGCCCCGGACCCGGACGCCTATGACCACATGAACGCCCACTGCGACGTCTTCGTCGCCGGCGGGGGGCCTGCCGGATTGGCTGCGGCTCTGGAAGCGGGACGGGCGGGAGCCCGGGTGATCCTGGTGGACGAGGGCACCGAGCCCGGGGGTAGCCTCCTGGGCAGCCCCGCCGAAATCGACGGCGACCCGGCTGAGCGCTGGGTCGCGTCGGCGGTAGGTGAGCTGGCCGCCATGGCCGAGGTCAGGGTGCTGACCCGCACCACGGCAGTGGGCTACTACGATCACAACTTCCTGCATGCCCTTGAGCGCTGCCGGGACCACCTTCCACCGGGAGGGGGCAAGGGACCGCGCCAGAGGCTCTGGCGCATTCGCGCCAGGCAGGTCGTGCTGGCGACCGGCGCCATCGAGCGTCCTCTGGTCTTCTCGAACAACGACCGCCCCGGCATCATGCTTGCTTCCGCCGTCTCGGAGTACATCAACCGCTATGCCGTGGGGCCGGGGTCGCGGGCGGTGGTGTTCACCAACAATGACGGCGCCTATGGCACGGCCATGGACATGGCGGCGGCCGGAATTCAGGTGGAGGCCATAGTCGACGCGCGCCCGGCGGGAGCACGGAGCACCGCTGCACGCCGGCGAGGTATCGAGGTGGTGGAAAACCACGTGGTCGTGAACGCCAGGGGCGGAAGGCGGCTGCGGGCTGTCGAGCTCATGCCCCTGGGCCAGGACGGCAGGAGTGTGAGCGGTCCACGGCGAACGGTGGCCTGCGACCTGCTTGCCGTATCGGGAGGGTGGAGCCCGACGGTTCAGCTCCACGCCCAGGCGCGCGGCCGGCCTCGCTACGACGCCGTTCAGGCTTGCTTCGGGCCGGGCGAGCCGGTACAGGCCGAGCGTTCGGTGGGGGCTTGCAGCGGGGTTTTCGGCCTGGGACCCTGTCTGGCATCCGGATTGGAAGGAGGGGCCGCGGCGGCCCGGGAGGCGGGGCTGGGCGGGGGCGAGCCCACGCGGCCGGCGCCGGTGGTCGAGGAGGAGCAGGAGGAACCCATACGGCCCCTCTGGGCGATCCCCGCACCCAAGCCCATGAGCCGGGCCCCCAAGCAGTTCGTGGACCTGCAGATGGACATCACCGCAGCGGACATCGAAATCGCGGCGCGGGAGGGCTACGAGTCCATCGAGCACGTCAAGCGCTACACCACCCTGGGTATGGGCCCGGACCAGGGCAAGCTGGGAAACGTCAACGGCATCGGCATCCTGGCCCGGCATAAGGACACCGATCCAGGCTCCATCGGGACCACGACGTTCCGCCCCCTCTACACCCCGGTGAGCTACGGGGCCATGGCGGGGGGCGAGCAGGGCCTTCTGTTCGATCCCGTGCGCAAGACCCCCATCCACCAGTGGCACGTCGAACGCGGCGCCGTCTTCGAGGACGTGGGGCAGTGGAAGCGCCCCTGGTATTTCCCCGCGGCCGCCGAGACGATGGTGGAAGCGGTGGAGCGCGAGTGCCTCGCGGTGCGCAGGGGCGCCGGGGTCCTCGACGCATCGACCTTGGGCAAGATCGATATCCAGGGAGCCGACGCCCACGTCTTTCTCCACCGGGTCTACACCAATCCCTTTCTGAAGGTGCCGGTGGGCCGCTGCCGCTACGGTCTGATGCTGGACGAGAACGGGATGGTAATGGACGACGGGGTCACCGCTCGTCTCGGCGACAACCACTACCTGATGCACACGACCACCGGCGGCGCGGCTGCGGTCATGGCGTGGATGGAGCTCTGGCTGCAGACCGAGTGGCCCGAGCTCGAGGTATTTCTGACCTCCGTATCCGACCACTGGGCAACCATCTCTCTCTGCGGCCCCGACAGCCGCAGGATCCTCGGCGAGCTGTGCACCGAGGTCGATCTGAGCGCGGCGGCCTTCCCCTTCATGGCGGTGCGCGAGGGGCAGGTGGCGGGGGTCCCGGCGCGAATCTTCAGGATCAGCTTTACGGGTGAGCTCACCTACGAGATCAACATCAACGCAAACTTCGGCCGCCATGTCTGGGAGGCCGTCATGGAGGCCGGTGAGCCCTGCGGGATCACTCCTTTCGGCACCGAGGCCATGCATGTGCTGCGCGCCGAGAAGGGGTACATCATCGTGGGTCAGGATACGGACGGCTCGGTGACCCCCGTCGATCTCGGGCTCGGCCACATGGTAGCGCAGAACAAGGACTTTCTGGGCAAGCGTTCCCTCTACCGCTCCCATATGCTGCGCTCCGACCGCAAGCAGCTCGTGGGCTTGCTCAGCGAGGACCCCGGCGAAGTGTTGCCCGAGGGAGGTCAGATCGTCGAGGACCCCTCGGCACCCGTGCCCAGGGCCATGTCCGGCCACGTCACCTCGTCCTACCACAGCCCCGTACTCGGCCGCTCCATCGCCCTGGCGCTGGTGGCGGGCGGTCATTCGCGCCTGGGCCAGACGGTCCAGGTCTACAACTGTGACGGCAGGACCGCCGCCGCCAGGATCGTCGACCGGGTCTTCTACGATCCGGAGGGAGAGCGCCAGAATGTCTGAGGACAGGCGCGAGTCCCCCCTGGCCGGCTTCGCGTCCTTGGGACGTGGACGCGAAGCGGGAGACCCGGGAATAACCATGACCGAGCGGCCATTTCGCGGCTATGTCAACCTGCGCGGCGGCCTGGCAGATCCCGGGTTGGCCGAGGCTGTGGGAGGTGTTCTGGGCACCGATGTGCCGCTTCGGCCCAATACGGTGGCCTCGGCGGGCGAGGTCCTGGTCTGCTGGCTGGGGCCCGACGAGTGGATGGCGGTGGCCGGTCCGGGGAGCGAGGGAGAGCTGATCGCGTCTTTGCGGAAAGCTCTGGGAGGCCGCCGCGCCGCCGCGACCGACACCACGGGCAACTATACCACCATCAACCTGGCCGGATCCCGCGCCCGCGACCTGCTGGCCAAGGGGTGCACCCTGGACCTCCATCCCACTGCTTTCGCTGCAGGGCAATGCGCCCAGACCAACCTGGCGAAGGCGGCCGTCCTCCTCATTCCTCGCTCCAACGACCGCAGCTTCCAGTCCTTCGACGTGGTCGTCCGCCGCAGCTTTGCAGACTACCTGGCGCACTGGCTCGAGCACTCGGGACGGGAATACGGGTTCGAGGTGGCTGCGCAGGAAAACTGAAGGAGGAATCTCATGCACAGCAGCAAGCTAAGAGGAACGGACTTCAGCATCACTTACCGGGGGCAGGATGTCCCACACGCCCAGTTCTTCGCCGGTTTCAAATCCACGGACCGGGTGGGCCTCCTGGCTCCCTCGAGATTCGACGGTCTCGGCGCCGTGCTCCTGGTCATGGCCTACGTCACCGCATTCTACGATCGCTATCGCGAACAGGCAGTCGACTTCTTCGCCTACCCCGACTTCTTCTCCTTTCAGGAGAGCGCTCCCGTGGCCAACTACTCCATGTTCGACATCTGGCCGCATCACAAGAACGTTCTGATTGGCGGGGAGCAGCCCGAGCGCGCCGCCTCCATAACCGATAGGGGGGTGGGGGTTCTCCTGGTGCCGGAGACCCGTAGCGGAGAGATCACCATCGAGCCGGTGGGATTGGCCAGCGCCAGGAGGAACATCAGGCGGTGCTTCGCCTACTCGAGCTCCGGATGCGCCGCCGAGGCTGACCTCGCGGTGAGGTGCAAGGACCCGGACCTGGCGGACTGGGCTCGAAATGTGATCGATTCGGTGCCCGCTTCGGAGCCGGACCCGAAGCGGGAATACTGGGAGAGAACCATAGAAGCTGGCAGCATGCCCGAACAGAAGTTCAGGGAAATCCCGCTGGAGCGGGCCCTGGCCGCCATTTGAGGAGATTCCGGAATCTCCTCGGATACTCCCTCAAGTCTCCACCAGCGACACCTCGCGCAGCTCGACCTCCGGCAATATAACAGGTGTTCCCTGACCGGTTGGGGCTCGAACGCCTGTGCCGCTGCGTGGCCCTACCTTCCCTGGCCTCCATGCCAGGGAAGGGTTTATTGCGGGTCGAGCCATGCCTCGGCAATAACCCGTTTCATCGGCGGGATCGCCAGTTGAAAGTTGCGGCCGACCGGGTGCGGGTGGGGAAACCACTTCCAGAGCAAGGCACCGACGACGCGCGGCTCACGAGCGATGGCGGCCAGCGCCGTGCGCAGGCAAAAGACCTGAACGGGGAGGGCGGCCTCGCCGTCGACGGGGTAGGCCCAGGGTTTGAGCGGGGCCTGGTGCGACTGGTTGTAGCCCAATTCGGTGAAGAGGATATTGCGGTTCTGCCGCGTCCCGTAGTCGCTGAGCTGGCGCATGCGCGCGGCCCAACCGTCGCGAATGTCTCGCTCGTCGTAATCGGGATCGTCGGTCAGGGGGAAATAGGCCTGGACGGCGATGACGTCGAGTGCGTCCCAGAAGGGAACGCGCTCGTAATCGGTCCAGTTGGCGGCGTAGGTAAGCGGCGCGTCAGTGTGCTTGCGGACCTCCTCGATGAGGCCGCGCCATTCCGCTTCGAACGCCAGGGTGCGGTCCAGTTCCGTCCCCACCACGAAGCCGTCGGCCTTCCGGCAGACGACGGCCAATTCTATGATCCATTCGCGATATCCCCGCCAGAATCGCCGCCAATCATCGTCGTTCTGGAAGGTGATCTCGCCGCGCCAGGAAAAGGGCGAGCGCCAATAGGCGACATGGGGTTTGATGCAGATATTCAATCCCAGACGGTGCGCTTCGTGGATGGGGCGGATGATGTGGGCGGGGGGACTGTCGGGATCGATCCTCGACCAGCGCAGTGAGCCATCGGCGGAGATATGGGCATAGGGGTGGATGGCCACCCAGTTGGCCCCGACAGCGCGAATATCCTCCAGGGTGGGCACGATGGCGTCGCTGCCCCAGTCGTGGCCGACGCCGTGAGTGGAGATGGTGATGCCGCGAACATCGGCATCGCGGGCGAGGGCCGGCCCGGCGAGGACGAAGGCAAGGAGGAAAGCCTTGAGGGCGTTGATCATAGTGGGTTAATATAGGGAAACTCGAACAAACGGGAAGAAAGATGAAACCATGCGTTCGAACCTTCTCCGGGTTGGCGCCGACCAGCAACGCGGGAAAGACGGGCCCCGGTTGCGGCAAAATGGTGAACAGAACCCTGTGGTTCTTACCGCCTGTCAAACAAGGAGTGAAAGATGCCGAGACCAGACTACGTGACACGCGATCATTGGTGCAGGGGATACTACCAGTACCCGGGGCTGGAAGTCCAGGTAGGCGATACCCAGGTTCTCATCCCGTCCCACCGGACGCCAGGCCCCATAGGATTTCTGTCCAAGCTCGCCAATGGCGAGCTGGTGACCGGCACCTCCCTGGGGTGTGAACAACACGGTGAGGAGTGGGCCGCCTGTGCTGCGGCCGTACCGAGCTGGAGGCGCTCGCGGGACGGCGGGCAGAGCTGGCGCGACACGCCGGCCTGGCCCACCTACAACGGATGTCAGTTGCCCAATGGCGAGATCCTCCATTTGGGGCGCGGCGAGCTCGAAGCGACCGATGAAGATGGCGTATATCAGACCGGACTCGATCGCTCCGCGGACAACGGATACACGCACACGTCAGGGAAGGCCCTCCTGGTGGATGTTCCCGAACTCGCAAGGGGCGAAGGTGGGTTCGGCCGGCACAAGATCGAGGGAGTCGTAGACCACGCGGTGGTCCGTCTGGAAGACGGCAGCATGCTGGCGGCTCTATACGGAAAGTTCATCGCCGATTTCAAGTACCGCAGCTTCGTCGTGCGTTCGTCCGATGGAGGCAATACCTGGCGCTATCTATCGACTGTGGCCTTCGACCTGACCCGCGGAAACCAGCACAGGGTGGAGAGCTTCTGTGAACCCGACCTTCTGGTGCTTCCGGGCGGAGATATTCTCTGTTTCATGCGTACGGGCGGTACCTACAATTCGACCTTTTCACCGCTCTACATGAGCCGTTCCAACGATGGAGGCAAAAGCTGGAGCCAGGCCGACCCGATTGCCGACCGCGGCGTCTGGCCCAATGCCTGCCTGATGGCCAACGGGGTCATCGCCGTAACCTGTGGACGGACCGGAGACTGGCTGGCGTTCAGCCTGGACGAGGGGCACACCTGGATCGGACACTTCTGCTTCTATCGCGGGCCACAGGCATACGACGCCTGCAACTACGACTGGGTTGAAGAGGTTATGCCCGACACACTGCTGGTTGCCTATGCGCGCACCGAGGTGAATGACTGCCGTCAGAGTGAAATCCTGGGCACCTACATGGAGGTGAAGCGGACTTGATGAGCGGATGGGTTGCAGCGGTCCCTGATGGATTGCGTCTGGTGGCTGGCAGGCATCGCGGAAGGCAGGTACTGGGTGTCAGGTCACCCAGGGTTGGGTCTCTGCCCTGACGGATTGGCCGCCTCGATTGTGGGTCAGGTCGTTGCGGAGATAGCCGGCGTGATGCAGGGTGGGATCATCGCGCAACTCCCGTGCTGAACCGATGGAGCCGACCCTTACATCAGGTCCCCCAAAAATCAGTCCTTTTCGCTCCATTTCCGCTTCGGCTCGAATCCGAGCATTCGCCGGGCCTTTTCCGTGCTGAGCACACTCGCGTTGCCGGAGAGGTCCCCGCGAATCTCAACGCGATCGCCGAAATTTCTCCTGATCAAGTCCACCGTCGACTCCCGAAATCGCGTGATCGGCTGTGCAAGCAGGAAGGCTTCATGGCCGCTGAGTTCAGCTTCGAGGGCCACGACGTGCGCCTCTGCCACATCCCGCGGGTCGGCGTAGGACCACTTCACCAGTGTGGTGGGGTCTTCGGGAGTGGGCGGAGGCAGGGGGAACTCGGCCTGTTTCTCCGGGTAGACTACGTTTGTAAACCGGAGACTCGCCACCGAAGTCGCCTTTGTCCGCGTGACCATGTCCGCAATGCATTCGCCGACCTGCTTCGACAAGCCGTAGGGCTCGAACGGCGTCATGGGGTGCTCTTCGTCCAGGGGCAGGTAACGGGGCACGAACGCACGCGGGTCGCTCGACCAACCCATGGCGAACGCGCTCGAGGAAAACACCACTCGCCGCATCCTCTGTTCAGCCGCGGCCCAAAGGACATTGAATGTGCTCTGGCCATTGTTCCGAAAGGTTTCATACCCATCCGCGCCGGGGCCACAAATAGCACCCGTATGGACGGCCGCCTCGGAGCCGGCAAACAGCTTTGCCACCCGCTCGGCGTCGCAGAGGTCAGCCTGGACGAAAGGTGACGGAGAATCTCTGCATTCGACCAGATCGGTGCCCAGAACGTCGTAGCCACGGTCGATAAGAAGCCGGACAACGCGTCCCCCCAGCCTGCCGGCGGCTCCTGTCACTACAATCATGGCATACCTCATTAATCCACCAGCAGGACCTCGTGCAGCTTGACCTCCGGCACCACCACCGCGCCGTCTTCGACCGCCAGGTCGAGCCCCTGCAGCGGCAGGCGGACCGAGCTCACTTCCATACCGTTGAAACTGACCCGGATGTCGCGCAGGGGCACCAGCTCCAGGACGGCGTTGAACGATCCCATATCGGGTCCGAGGCGGTCGAGATCGTCGTCGTCGGCGATGCGCCAGGGAATCAGCGGTGTGGGGTTGTTGACCAGGTGAACCATCAATTCTCCCGACGGCCGCCGCGCCGCGGTGACCTCGAGGGCCTGGGGCCCATCGATCTCCACCGGCGGCGGGGTGCGTTTGACCAGGCCAGCAACAAAGCGCATCAGCGGGGGATAGGGACTGTTCATGAATGCTCCGCCCACGTCGCCGGCGAGGTAGATCGCCCTGCCCCTGCCGTATTCGTTCAGTACCACCGCCGGATCCCCGGTATCGTGCTGCCCACCCGGCTGGTAGGCTGACAGCCCGTCCTGCAGATCGTCGCCATGGGCGGTCAGAGTGCTCCGGGTGCACAGGGCCCTGGCTCCAGGCCTCAGGGCCACCTCGAGGTCGCGGCCGAAGAAGCAGAGGAGGTCCCCTGTTTCCCGGCGGATCCTCTTCTCCTGGGCCAGGTAGACCGCGCCATGCTCCTCGCCGTCTTGGCGGCGGCCGCGGTAGTCCACGCCCAGCACCTCGGCCAGGGCGAAATTCTCGCGCTCGTACCCCAGCTCGTCCAGAAGGGATGTCTCGTGGGTAGCTATCAAGGTGCCGCCGTTTTCGACGAAACGGGCGATGGCTCCGCCCTGCTCATTGGAAAGGCAGGCGCTGTTGGACAGGAAGAGCACCTGGTATGAGGACAGGCGCTGTTCCGCGAGATGCTCGTCGAGGACGAAGTCGAGCACCAGGTGGGAGCGGTTGAGCATCTCGTAGGCGCCGAACATGTATTTCTGGCGCAGGTAGCCGATCCAGTTGGAGCGCGCCAGCAGATCGCGGCAGATCTCGTTGGGCTGGAAATCGCGGTTTCGCGTCGAACAATGAAG
The DNA here is from genome assembly GCA_965208105.1 of Candidatus Latescibacterota bacterium. Taxonomy (GTDB): domain Bacteria; phylum Latescibacterota; class UBA2968; order UBA8231; family UBA8231. The sequence goes on along the minus strand of OZ242318.1, from coordinate 1,754,531 downwards.
GGCCAGGTGCTTCAGGCTCTCGCCTTCCACGTAGTCCACTCGCTTCTTGAGCTCGGCAAAGGTCTCCTTGTGGGCGTCGCGGGTGAGGTAGAGGTAGCCTCCGTGCACGCTGGAGCCGCCGTACGGCGCCCCGCAGGATGCTCCACCATGGGCAAGGGAAACCATGCCGAAGATGCTCGCCCCATGGGGCTCGGGAAAGGGCACCGAGCTGAACCCGCGCATGCCCTGGCAGCCGTTCAGGAACAGGGAGAAGGGGGTGCCGGTCGACCGCAGCACCTTGGCCACGAATCCCGGAGTGCGCAGGTAGCGGTGGGTGAAGGGGAAGCACTCGACGAAGGAGTAACCGCCCACCTCTTCCAGGCGGAAGGAGCCCAGAGGGTGGCCCTGGGACCACTCCGAGGCCGGCCAGTAGTAGGTGTTCATGTCGAGGATGGCGTCCGGGTGCTGCTTCCTCACCGCGCCGAAGAGGTGGTGCAGGAACTCCAGAAGCTTCTCGTAGCGCCAGTTGACCAGATGGCGGAAGGCCTTGGAATCGAAGTCTACCTTGCGCGGTATCTCGAATCCGGTCTCGTCGCGGAACAGTTTCTCGCAATGGCTGCAACAGCAGGAAGGGGTGTAGGGTCCGTCGGCGTGGGAGCCCCAGTTGACGTCGTCGAAGTAGAGCCCGTCGATGTCCAGGAGCTCCATGTACTCGCTCAGGCAGCCCGGCAGCCAGTCGCGAAAGGGGGAGTTGAAGCAGAACCAACCTTCGTTCTCGGGCTCCGGCCGGCCGTCGTCGAGGAACTGCATGAGCCACTCGGGGTGGACCCGGCGCAGGGGCTTGGAGAAGATGATGGGATAGTAGGAGAGGACTACGATCCCCTTCCGGTGGCAGAGCTCGATGAAGCGTGGGAGCAGGTCGTCCTTGAGGTCCGGGTGGGGATCGAAGATCCGCGAGGGAAAGCGCGGAGTGCCGCGGTCGTGCTCGCCGCTTATGACGATGACCTCGTAGCCGCAGTCGGAGATTACCTCCGCGTATTCTTCGGGGGTGATGGTGACCGGGGTCCGGCCCTCTTCCGGCGGAGGTGGATAGTGGGACTCTATGCGGCAGAGGCGTTTCTCGTAGGGTTTCTGCGCCAGCCGCTGGGCGGTGGAGCCTACGCGCTTGAGAGGGGCGATGTCCTTATTCATGGTCTTTTCCCTCATGGTGATGTCAGGTGCAGTTGATCCCCGTCAGGACCTGAACCTGGGACCGGTTGCGGGGAAGGGTGCCATTGCCGGGTCCTCGTGCCTTCACCGGGCCTGGACCTGAACTCGACACGTCCGGCTTCGGTGGAATGGATGCGGGCGCGGCGCCCTAGTCTGCCGCGTCGAACTGGAAGGCATAGAGCTTGGCGGCCCTGAGCCTGAAGTGCAGCCGCACCGGACGCCCCATGAGCTCGCCCACGTTGTCGCGCTGCCGCCAAACCACCGGGGCGGCGATGTGGTTGCGGTCCACGCTGACGGACTCGGCCAGGGTGTAGCCGGCCAGGGGGTGATTGCGTCCGTCGCGGACCTCCACCCACACCTCGCCCATGGCCGAGCAGTCCACGTTGAGCTTGAGGTGTTCCCCGGAGAACCGCAGCAGCGGTGTGGTGAACTCGGCGCCGGTGTACTCGGCGTCCGCCGAGATGAAGCCGTCGAGACGCTGGACCAGGCGGCAAACCCCGCCGCTGCCGTCCTCGTCGTCCGGGTCATAGGCGCCGTGGGTGTAGTGGGTGCCGCTGTAGTATTGCCAGATTTCGTCGCCCTTGCGGACCATGCCGTGAGCCATGTAGACCTGTCCTCCGTCCCAGGCGCCGGCCAGGCCCAGGGGCACGTAGGGCCGGCGGTCGGGGCGCGACCAGGAGATCCCGTCGCGGCTAACCGCCAGTTGAATCTCCACCGGGCCGTCGTTGCGGAAGCGGCCGCGCTCGTCTCTGCCCTGCTCGGTGGTATCGCCGGTGTCGCCGAAGGGGTAGTGGCGGTATGGAGTGGTGAAGCTGAAGTAGGCGTCGGCGGCCCAGGGATAGGGATGGACGCTGGGAGTGTAGAGGTCCGTGTCGGGGGGATCGGACTCGTCGCAGCACAGCGCCAGTTCGTACTCGCCTCCGGCGGCCCGGCGCGAGTCCCCCGGACCGCGGGCGGCGGCGGGATTCTCCTTGAAAGGCCACGGCAGCTGCATGGGATCGTCGAACTCCGTGCGCCCCACGGTGCGATGGCGCTCGTGAGTGCGCATATAGGCGGCGTAGCGGCCCAGGCGGCGGTCGTAGAAGAAGACGTTGTGGGAGTCGTGGAAGAACGGCATGGCCGAGGGCGAGTGGCGGCGCCAGTGAATGCCGTCCGGGCTGGTGCACAGGTAGAGCTCGCACCAGTGTTCCGGATTGTATTCAGGATAGACGCCGCAGATGCATCCCTGCGATTGGGGCCAGAGGTCGTTCTCGGTGATCAGGGCGAGGGATTTGAAGCGGTGCTCGTCCCCGCCGTTGGGGTCCACCATGACGCTGCCGTTGACTCCGGGCATCACGATGGTGTTGCGCGCCATGCCCGGCAGCGGAAAGAGATTTACGAACTGGCGCTCCCAGTGGATGCCGTCGGCGCTGGTGGCGTAGCACAGGCTGCGCGGGATGCCGCTGCTCTGTGGCGCGATGGCGTCGTACCACATTTTGTAGATACCGTCGTGCTCGAGGACCGTGTTGTAGGCGTGGATGCCCTTGGCTTCCCAGGGCTCCTCCGGCACCAGCACGCGCTCGGCCTTGAGCGGCGGGTTGACGGTCAGGTGCATCCCGCGCTGGCTGGCGAACCAGCGCTGGTCTATGAAGAGCTGTTTCTCGGTGCCCAGGTCGAAGACCATAGGGGCCGTCTCCTTGATTGGGGATGGGGATTGAGCTATCGTTTCTGTCCGCTGAATTTGCAAATAAAGGATGACCCGAACAAGGGGGTGCAGTGGCCTGTCGCTCGACTCACAGAAGGATTCCGGAAGGGGATCCGGTGCTTGTATGAGCGAAATTTCCGCGGCTGCTGATTCGGACCAGGGGGGTGGGCCACTCATCACCCTGAAAGGGGTGGTCCTGGGGGCGCTGACCATCGCCGCCCTGTTCTTCTACCTCACCCAGATCGCCCAGCGCCAGGGCTCCGGGGGTCTGGGAGCAGTCGCCCAGTACCCTCTGATGGCGTTCATGCCATTCGCGCTGTGGCTGTTCGTGAACGTCGTCCTGAAGGCGGTGTGGCCGCGCCTGGCCCTCACCCGCGGTGAGTTGCTCACCCTCTTCTCCATGACCTGGGTGGTGGCGGTCATTCCCTCCTGGATGGGATCGTGGACGGCCAACCTGACCGGCCCGACCCACTTCGCCACCGCCGAGAACCAGTGGGCGGAGACCTTCTTCAACTTTCTCCCCTGGCACGTATTCCCTCCCGCCACGGTGCGGATCACCGATTCCTTCTGGTACGGCCTGCCCCAGGGCATGGCGCTGCCATGGGACGGCTGGCTGGGGACCGTGCTCAACTGGCTGGGAGTATCCCTGGCGGTGGTGGTCTTCGGCTTCTGCCTGCTGGTGGTCTTCCAGCGCCAGTGGGAGGGTGCCGAGAAGCTCACCTTTCCCCTCGCCCAGATGCCTCTGGACCTGACCGCCGAGGGCCGGCGGCTGCTGCCGAACCTGTTTTACTCGCGCCTGTTCTGGGTCGGTTTCGGCGTGGTATTTCTGCCCCAGCTCTACAATATCGGCACCTATTTCACCCCCGGCGTTCCTTCCTTCGACCTGTTCTGGACCTACTACCACTACCAGTTCGGCGACGGGCTGATCTCGGGCTTCATCCGCGTCATGCCGCTGATGCTGATGGTGATCTACCTGTGCCCGGTGGACATCCTCGGAAGCATGGTGTTCTTCCACTTCCTAAACCAGTTCAAGACCCTGCTCATGCGGAGGTTCGGCACCCCGAGTCTGGACTTCACTGGGGTCAGCGCCAACAACCGCTTCTCCGAGGCGCAGATGATCCTGCACACCGAGAGCCACGGGGCGATGGTCTTCGTAGGGCTGTGGTCGGTCTGGGTGGCCAGGAGGCACCTGGCGGCGGTGTGGCGGCAGGCGCGCTCTGGCACCGGGGAGGCGGCCGAGGTGGCGCGCTACCGCCTGGCCCTGCTGGGAATGGCGGCGTCCCTGCTCTACGTGCTGGTGTGGGCAATGCACCTGGGAGTCAGCTTGCCCCTGGCCCTGGGCATGTTCGTCCTGATGGTGGTGGCCTACTTCGTCACCGTCAAGCTGGTGGCCGCCAGCGGGGTGGCCTACATCTATCCCAACCGCCCCTACCTCAAGGGCGAGTCCTTCTTCATCGAGCTGGTGGGATCCATCTACATCGCGCCGCAGAAGCTGGTGCCCTTCAAGGTGCTCACCAGCTTCGCCTTCTTCGGCTCCTTCACCATCCCGGCGTGGCCGGCCATCGTCCACCATCTGCGCATCTTCTCGCTGCGGCGCCAGCCCCGCTGGGTGGCGGCGACCATTTTCATAGCCTTTCCCCTGGGGTTCATCCTAGCCGCATGGAACCTTCTGAATCTGTGCTACGCCGAGGGGGGCACCCTCTACGTCGGAGGCCGCACCGTGGTGTTCTACGACGGGATAACCTACCTGGTCAACAATCCCACCCGGCCCAGCCTGGCGCGCTGGGCCATATGGTTCAGCGGGCTCTTCGAGGCCGCAGGAATCACCTTCCTGCGCGCCCGTTTCCACTGGTTTCCTCTCCACCCCATCGGCCTCATCTTCCAGCAGACCCACGCCACCTGGTGGTACTGGATCAATTTCTTCATCGCCTGGGTGCTGAAGCTGGTCCTGCTGCGCTACGGCGGGGTGAAGGCCTACCTTGCCGGCAAGCCCTTCTTCTACGGGCTGGGCATCGCCTACGCCATCGGGGTGATTCTGTCCAGCGTGGTGGACATGGTCTGGTTCCCCAGCAGCGGCCACCGCGTCCACGGGTGGTAGATCCCTTCTAGCTCAGGCAAGTCCACGGCCGATCCGGTGCTCATTTCGCCTATCCCTACCAGTCTGCCGGCTTCGAGATCTTCGTTCCTAGAATAAGGTCGGGGAATGGCGCTGCTTTCAACATTGCCTGGATGGTGAAGCTGGTCCGGTCCTGCTGCGCTACGGCGGGGTGAAGGGCTACATGGCCGGCAAGCCGTTTCGAGATGTCTGTGTTTGTCTTCCCTCAGGCCTTGTGGAGGTGCCTAGGCAGTCTTCCAATGGTCAGAAAGAGGATATTATTACATTTTATGCCGCATATAATTTATAAAAAAAGGGATATTTCTAATTATGTCTATTGATTTATAGATAAAATTAGGGTATTTTCTGCGTGGTTTCGATGTTAATATTGTTCCGACAAAATTTCGAGGAGACCTGAGCCATGAAAATAGATTCTGAACGCCTTCGTACTCTACGCATGGGAAAGAGTCTGTCGCGCCCCCAGTTGGCCAAGCGGTCTGGCGTCACCGAGCGCACGATCCAGCGCCTGGAGAACGAACCGCAGAAAAGCAGAAAAAACCGTGAGGACACTTTGAACAGGCTTTCCAAGGCACTCGGCGTCGAACCGGGCGTACTCACGGGCGAGGTGCCGCTTCCCGAGTACAACAATGCCCTCGCCGCCGACCGTGAGCGCGTCCAGATCGGCGCGCAGGTTGCACCGAGGACGCGGCTCGCCTATGACCTCATCAAACGCCGATATGGTGTCAGTGCAACCGAGATCATCAACATGGCGCCGCTGTTCTTCACCCTTCTCGCCGAGGGGAGCCTCGCGCATCGGCGCGAAAGGTTGCAGGAAGCAGATGAGATAATTGACCGCTTGGAGGCGATCGATTACGACGGCCGCTTCGTAGACACCTTGGGCCTTGCGGGGAGGGATTCGACCGAAGAAAGTTCTTCCATTGATAAGGAGGAAATATTCAGTCAGGCTTTCGATACTTCCAACAGCAACCAATTTGCAAGCTACTTATACAAGCTGACTGCCGATCTTGAAATTCCGGGCGTTGTTCAGGTAACTGATCTTGGTAATCTCCATTTCGGAAGGCCTATGGTGCACCCCGACTATGACATCTGCCGAGACGAACTCGACCGATTAGCCAACGGTTCTGCCAAGGCAAAGGGGGCTCTTGAAACTGGACATGTCCGGGTCTCCCAGATTCCTGAAGAACTGATGAAGGAAGACGCCGGTGAGGAGCGAGAGAATTGGCTCAAATCCAAACTGCCAAACTTCTATAAGGAATTGTCGGAAGAGGATTGGGAAATTTTTATAGAATACGTGGGCAAGGACCCATCGGAAAAATTGAAGAAATTTTTGGAAGAGGCGGATTCCCAAGAGACCGATTCGGCAGTTGCAGAAAAAGGAGACGACAAATGACCGATTTCGTCTATACCCGCCACGCCGAGACGCGCATGCAGCAGCGAGGCATCCGCGCAAAGGATATTTCACTCATTATTGCAATGGGAACGCAAGTTGATGACCAGACCTGGATCATGCGTAAGAGGGATGTGGTCCGAGGGATCGAAATCCTCAAAAGGGGGATCGGGGTACTGGAGCGCCTTGCCAACCACAAGGTAGTAATGCGCGACGGCCAGGTCGTCACTGCCTATCCTTCTCGACCCGTGGATCAGAAGCGCACCCTGCGCCGCGGCCGGCAGAAGGGAATGGTGAAATGAAAGCGAACATTGGCAACTGCCGGTCCATCTCGACAAGAAATGGGTAAGGTTAAAAAAAAGTCTCGCATAGGCTCAATTATCCTATTACGAATTTTTGCAATCTTTGGTGAAATGGTCTATTCACGATTGAGGAGCAAAATGAAAACAATTACCACAACCGAATTGCGGGGAAATACCTGCCAGATACTGGATGAAATCTTGAATACGGGTGTTCCAGTCAAAATCAGTAAAGGAGATAGAAAACTCGTAATTTCACCCTTGGAAAGCACGGACAAACTTCGGAACTTGCGGAAGAGGAAGCATGTGATTAAAGGGAATCCGGAAGATCTGGTAAATATCACATGGGCAAGGTAGATCAACCTTCTTTTCCGTGAAGGATATTACCTATGCTGAAACTCCGTTCCTACCAGCGAGATTTGCTGCAGCAGGTTGAGAACGCTTTAGGCGCCAAGGACAATGCGCGGGTAATGATGCAGCTTCCCACCGGCGGCGGCAAAACCATCATCGGCGGGGCGCTGCTTTCCTCTTGGCTCATGGGCGGGCGCAAGGCAGTCTGGCTGACCCACCGCAAGGAACTCGCGGAACAGACATGCAGGATGCTCACGGATGCCCACGTTCCGGCGATGACCGATGTGAGGTGGACGCCGGGAACCGATGCGCCGGCAATGAGCCAGGGCGCGGTCATCCTGATGGCGCAGACCGTGGGGCGGCGCACCGCCAAAAGGGAGGTTTGGAACAGGTATGACGCCGATGACCTGATGGTGATCGACGAAGCGCACCACGCTGCCGCCGCGGGTTGGGAGCGGGCGATGCAGCAGTGGCCCGGCCGCATCCTGGGCATGACCGCCACGCCCTGGCGGACGTCGAAGAAAGAGGGATTCGACCATCTGTTCGGAGTTTTGCGCTGTGGACCCCAAGTCGCTGATTTGCAATCCGATAATTGGCTGTGCGATGCCCGGACCCTGTTGCCGCCTCCGGAAAAGCGCATAATTGGCGGCGAGGTTGACCGTGTTTCCGGTGAATTCACCGAAGCGGGAATTGTACTGGCCAATAAGAACCGGCCGCTTGTGATGACGGCAGAGGTTCTGGAGTTCTGGCAAAAGCATGCCGGTAACCGTCCAACTATCACCTACGCCGTTTCCGTGGAACACGCCCAAAACCTGAGGGACGTATTCAATAAAGCCGGAGTAGCGGCGACGGTCATCCTCGGTGATTCCGGCAGCGAAGAACGCAACAAAGCGATTTCGGGCTTCAAAGAAGGCACCATCAAAGTGCTGGTCAATGTGATCGTGGCCACCGAGGGGTTTGATTTGCCTGATGCATCCTGCATCGTAATTGCCCGGCCAACGCTGAGCCTAGCCCTTTTCTTACAGATGGTTGGCCGCGGTTTGCGTCCAAAAGAGAACGGAGGCAACTGCGTGATTCTCGATTTGGCCGCAAATTCTGTGATTCACGGATTACCCGAGGAAGAGCGGCAATGGTCTTTGAGACCGCGTGGTGAGCAAGACCCCGGCGATGCACCGGTTGTCTGGTGCCCGGAATGCGGAACCGTATCTCATGCCGCCAGTCATCATTGCCGGAACTGTGGCTATGCTTTCGGAAAAGACTGTGAACGTTGCGGCAAATGGCGGGCCTGGAAACGCTGGGAATTTGAAGATTTCTGCGGCGACGCACATCAACTGGTGTGCGACCATTGCCACATCGATGCTCATATACAAGCACATTTGCCCGTTGCCGAACCACTGGATGGGTTGATCGAAGACTACCCCCCGGAGGACGATATGAAGGATTTCCCCGAGTTGAACGACGAATGGGCCGAACGTCTGTCCGGCATGCTGAAAGAACTGCTCGAGCAAGAGCGCCGGAGTGTTACAGGGGCCAGCGAGAACCGTCAACTCGAACTAATTGAGAAGATTGAAGCGCGGGAAAGGGAATTGAAGGATGATGAGGTTTTGGATGCATCGTTCGAGAGACATATCGCCGCCTTGCCGGAAACGAAGCGTCCAAGGAGCCGGGTACAGGAACGCCGCATGTTCAATGAATGGGAAGGTGGCCTGAAATCGGAACTGGCAGACTGGAAAAACGAGCTCGAAAAATTGGAAACCCAGCCGATTGACAGGAAGGCGATACTTGACAGTGCACGGAACAAAGTGTTGCACCTGTTGGGGCGTGAAGCGCAGAAGCTGGATCTTATTAATGGTAATGGAGACGGTAACGCAGAAAATAACAGAGATAAAAAAAGGCGTGAGAGTGTTAATGATTATTTGATACCCGTTATTCGGCAGATGAAAAATGGAGTGCGTTACTCCGAGGCTTGCAGGTTTGTAGCTGGAGATCTTACGGTCAACCAGAATACTGTTCGCGACCGTACGACTAGAGGATTGGGGATTAGTGCCAAAGAATTCCAAGAACATGTCGAGGACGGGAGGATCATTCGAATATTGAAAGAAAAATATCCTGACAAGATTGAATTAATTAAGCGTGAATTGGAGCCTTTGTACCGTTGATTCCGCAGTTCTACGTGAGTCTAATGCAAGCCAACGGAACTCTCTCCGAGTGGGCTATACAGCATCGCTGCCCAGTAATGAAATAGTTGTAATGGCTAGACCAGCAATGTCCACAAATCTGATTATCTTAAAAGGCCAACGCCGAGCCAAAGAATGGCGGACGAGGTAAGCGTAGGTGACCAAGGAGTTTTAAAAGGAGTATCGATCAGACACGGCAACTGAACCAAGGATGAACTCTCATCCGTGGCGACGTGGACCGATAGATCATTCGTGAATCAGCTTGTCGTAATCAGCGTGTGTTCCAATCCAGAACCAAACCAAGCCTTCTTCAACTTCCAGGGCGACAGTCCGGTATTTTATTCCTACCCTTGCGGACCAAAATCTTTCGACCTTCTTCAAATGTAAGGATGGATGTCGCGCATCTCTCTTCAGCAATTGGAAATTTTCATCTGCCAGTTTTTGAATATTTCGCGGGAGTTTTCGATAGCACTCCCAAAATGAAGGGCTTGTGAAGTGATTCACAATTCTTTGCACTTCCCTGCCCGAAAATCTGCGATTGCCTGGTCGGCATGTCGCTCCAACTTTCCTGATTTCACATCTTTTTCAAATTGTCGATCCCAAGCTTCGGAATCGAATTCATCGAACCATTCCCTGAAACGGGCGAGTTCTTGCGCCGAGAGTCGGGAAACGGCTGATTGAAGTTCCTGCACGGCTTGCATGATTGAATCTCTCTTTTTCACGAAAACCTCCTGAACTGATGGCATGACATGTACCGACAAATGAAGCCATAAATTGGCGGACATACAAATTTCAAAATACCGGATCTTCGTCGATTTTTTCGACGCCCTCCCCGACTCCTTACCATTCTTCTCCTATCCCTTGGGCCGGAAATCCCGACCACGCTCTGCCATCCCGGCACGCCTCACCCCGCTCAAACTTTTTTCCTGGGTGGTTGCGGCAACTGGGAGAAGTCGAACTGACTGTATTCGGGCATTCCCGAGAAATGGACAACCTCGTGCGGCGACAGTCCGTGGCCGCAGCGGCGGATCAGCTCGCTGGCCCGCAGTTGCCTCTGGTGGGCCTCCTGGTAGCTGTCTCCGTCCCAGCGCTGCCCGACTTTGCGCAGCAGTCCCTCCATGATCTCCCGGCATTCCGGGTCGTAGGCGCGGTCCCGCAGCTCGCCCGGGTCCTCTTCCAGGTTGAACAACTGGCACGATTTGAACTCGTGGTAGTAGTTCATCTTCCACTGTTTGGACCTTATCATGTAGCCCGGTTGGTCGCCCCAGAACCCGCAGTACTCGGCGAACACCTCGTCGGGCCATCCCGGTATGGAGCCGTCGCCGCGCAGGCCCGCCGCAAAGCTGCGGCCGGCCACGTCGGGCAGCGGTTCCGCGCCGGCGATCTCCAGCATGGTCGGTCCCACGTCCACCAGGCTCACCACCGAATGATTGACCCGGTCTGCTTCCACCCCGGGTCCGGAGACGATGAGGGGAACGCCGATTGAACCCTCGTAGAAATTGCTCTTCCACCACATGCCGTGCTCGCAGGCCATGTCGCCGTGGTCGGAGCAATAGATGAAGATGGTGTTCTCCCCCCCGGACGAGTCCTTCACCGCGTCGACGATGCGCCCGACGCTGCCGTCCAGCTCCGTTACCAGGGCGTAGTACGCGGCCAGTCCGCGCCGATTCTGCTCAGGGGTCAGATCGTCCACCTCCCGGCGCTCACGCCATCTCCTGATCGCCGGATGGAGCCTGTCGAGATAGTCCTTCGACACCGGCTCCGGGGCCTGGATCCGTTCCAGGTAGTACTCGAACAGCTCGCGCCGGCCGATCAGGGGATTGTGGGGAAGCATCAGACCAACCACCAGGCAATAGGGACGGTCGCCGGTGCGGCGCCGGAAAATGAACGAACGGGCCGAGTCGACCACGCTCTGGTCGAATAGCTGGAAGCCGGTGCGGCCATGGCCCGCGACTTCTACCGCGTAGCGGGTCTGCCCGCCTGTCTTGTTGAACCCGCGGCCAATAATCTCCTCGTGGATGGCGTCGAAGGTCACGACGTCGCCGTGGATGCGGCTTTCGAAGCCATGGAACTGGTCCAGCTCGGCCCAGCCCATGCGCCCGCACAGTACCGCCTCGTAGCCGGCGGCCCCCATGCCGTGGGCGAAGGTGGGCACCGCAGAGGGGAAATCGTCGCCGTCGAAGACCTCGATGGTGCTGGGATACCGGGCGGTCATGAAGCCCGCCCGCGAAGGACCGCAGAGGGGGAAGGGGCAGTAAGCGTTGGTGAAGCGGGTCCCCTGCCGGGCGAGAGCGTCAAGGTTCGGGGTCCGCACCAGCGGATGTCCGGCGCATCCCATGACAGAGCGGTTGTGCTGGTCCGACATGATGAGAACGATGTCGGGTGGGCGGGAGTCAGGTCCTTGATTCATGGCTCCTCCTCGTGGATTGGGGAAGTTGGAAGGGAGGTGGCCCGGTCATCGGCGGGGCTCAATCGAGGGATGGGTCGCGGATCTCGAGTTTGGGCCAGTTCTCCCTGGACTCCTCGATTCTGCGCCGGTTGGGAAAGCTGCGCGGTTCGGTGACCTTGGCCGCCACCCCGGCGCGCCACACCGCTGTGGCCACCAGGCGCCGGCCGACCCGGCGCATCTGCCCCTGGCAGTCCTCGAGGTCCATGTCCGCCTCCTCGAGGGCCAGTACGGCTATGTCGGCCTCGCGCCCGGCGCCCAGGGTACCGATGCGGTCGGACCATCCGATGGCAGCGGCAGGGGCGATGGTCGAGCGCCGGATGACCTCGGCGAGCGGCATGCCCAGGTGCAGCATCCTCGTCATCACGGTGGGCATGTCGTAGGCAGGGCCCTCGAAGCAGCCGGTGTGCAGGTCGGAGCTGATGGTGTCGGGCCAGAACCCCTGTTCGGCGCAGATCTCCCCTACGGTCCAGTTGAAGGCCCCCATGCCGTGGCCGATGTCGAAGAGCACACCGCGCTCCCGCGCCATCTGCACCGCCGGATGCACCCGGCGGCTCTCCGGGTCGAGGATGGTGCTCGCGAAGCCGTGGTAGCAGTGGGTGTAGATGTCGCCCTCGCGCAAGGCTCCCGGGCAGTCGTCGAGGGAAACGGTGGACAGGCTGTGGTGGGTCATCAGCGGGGTGGCGGTTGCCGCCGCCGCCCTCCTGGCTTCGATGAAGGCCTTCGCCTCGTTGCGGCCATTGTCGGCCAGTGAGGCGGAGAGCAGCACCTTGACCCCGACCAGGAGGTCGCGGTTGGACTCGAGGCAGGCGGCGCAGCCGGCATGATCGATTAACTCGGCGCGGTCGAGGTGCTCGAGCTCGCGGCCGCCGTCGTCATAGCTGACCGACAGACCCACTCTCGAGATGTTGAGGAAGGCGAGCACGCGCGACTTGAAGCGCTGCACCGCACGGGCGCGGAAGTCGTCCAAGGTGTCGCAGCCGGCGCTGCCGGCGTCCACGCATGTGGTCGCCCCGCGCCCCAGGCCATAGTGGTCGATGTCAACGCCAGCCGGGGTCCTCCCCCGGTAGCAGTGGGCGTGCAGGTCCACGAGCCCCGGCACCACCAGCCTGCCGCCGGCGTCGTGCACCTGATCGGCGGTGGCCGCATCGAGTCCCCTGCCGACCTCTGCGATCTTTCCGTCCGAGATGCCCAGGTCGAGATGGTCGTCGACCTGGTTGGCGGGATCGATGAGGCGGCCGCCCTTTATGATCCAGTCGAAATCGCTCATGGAACCCTCTCGATGGGGTGCCCGGCAATGGACCGGGAGTTTTCCATCTGCCCTGAACTATCCAGCCGTGAAACCAGTGTCCGCCCGGCGCCAGACTTGGTGGCAAGTGACAAAAACCGGCAACCCTACCTCTCCTATCCACCCCGCATGGGCCATTAATAATTCAGGTGCCTCTCACCTGTCTTCCCCGCCGTCGGACGAGGTATCTCCCGGCACTGTTGTCTGGGTGAACTCGAACCCGGGACCCTTGGTGAAGGTAGCCCCGTGGCCGAGGCCCCAGTCGTGGGGTCCGGGTCCGGCGCGCTCCTCCGCCCACGCCTTCAGGGGGACCGAATCCCAGCCGTCGCTGAACCAGTACTGGGAAGAGGGATTATCGGCGGGATCTTTGCCGAGACGGTGCGAGCCGTCGCCCATTGCCCCGAGAAGCTGGCGGCGGATGGGCGAGCTGCGCGCGATCAGCTCCGGGTCCTGATCGACGTAGCCGCTGGGACGCATCCAGCGGGGACAGTAGCTGACGTAGAGGGCCTTGCGAAAACTCTTCGACCGGTTCGGGGTCACCCCGTGCAGCAGGGTGGGCCGCCACAGCAGGGCGCTGCCGGCCGCTACGCGGAGCTCGAAGATGTCGGCCGGGTCGATCCAGGACTCCCAGGTGGCCCGCTGCTCCCTGTTCCACCTGAAGCTGCCGGGGACCAGCAGTATGGTGCTGTGGCCGGGCTCGGAATGGTCCGATATGTACCAGCCGACCTTGAAGTCCAGCAGCGGCATGATGCCGTCGAGGGTGGTGCCGGCGAACTCCTCCTCGTAGTCGAAGTGCCAGCCCAGCGACAGCCGTTCGGGGTCGGCCCCCCCGGGAAGGGGTGCCTTGTAGTCGAGGACGCTGTCCCGGTTCTGGATATTCCAGCCCATGGCGTCGACAACCAAGGACAGAATGCGGGGATGGTCGACCAGGTCCAATAGAGCCTCGTGCCGGGCAATCGCGTTGCGCAGGCTGATGCTCGAGTCCGGGGCCAGACCGCGGCCTTTGCGGATCCGGTCGGCCACATCGTCCATGGCCGTCGCTACCCGGCCTACCTCGGCTGGATCGAGGATTCCCTCCAGGATAGTGAACCCCCTCCCATTGAGCTCATCCTGCTGCCGGCCGGTCATGGCGATGGTCATCCTGCGACTTCCTCCTCGCCCAGCAAACGCGCCGCGTTTTCATAGAGGATGGCCCGCTTTTCCGCCTCCGCGATCTCGGCGTACTCGATGCGCGCCTTCTGGCAGGCGGTAAAGTAGACCGGGGTATCGGTCCCGAAGAGAAGCCGCCCGGCTCCCACTTCCTGCACCGCCCACTCCACCAGCCGCGGCGTCATCGACTTTATCGACGAAGTATCGATGTAGATATTGCCGCCCTCCGCTGTCTGCAACGCATGGACCTGGCGCGCCAGATTGCCGTCGGGGCTGTTGCCGAGGTGAGCGAGAATCAGCACCGCCTGACGGTACTTGTCGGCAAAGGGAATGAAATCCTCGGGGAAGCTGAGCGGGCAGCCGCTGTGGGTCAGCACCACGGTCCGGTGCTCGGCGGCGAATGCGAAAATCGCCTCGCCGTAGTCGCGGATTTCGTACCTGTGGTTGACCGGGTGGATCTTGATTCCCTTGCAGCGTGGGTGCTCGAGCAACTCCTCTACCTGCTTGTAAGTGCGCTCCAAACGCGGATCGAGTACCGCCCAGAAGCGAACCTCGTCCCAGCTCTCGGCCTTCTCGCGGGCGTCTTCGTTGGCCTCCAGCACCTTGCCTCCGTAGGGGTGAAAGGACTGCAGGGGCGACACGACGGTCAGGCGGATTTCCACCGCGCGGGCGCGACGACAGACCTCCTCGATGGATGCACTGCGCATTTCAGTCTCCAGGCCGGTTCTGCCACCCGGGCTGTGGATGCCGTAGTGTCCGTGCACATCGATAGCCTGCATATTCTGTATCCTTTCCCCTGCGAGCTATTCCTGAAGCTGAAAGTGTATCGGGAATCAGCCGGCTGGACCGTTTGGCTCACCAGCCTGCCTTCCTGGCGTGAAAGGTGGCCGGCAGCGGGGTCGGGGGGCCGGGAAGCCAGGGCCGAGAAAGGCGCGGTCGGCTACAGATCGTACTTCAGAATGCCTCCCGCAACGTGGGAGTTGTTGTCTTTTCCCCTGACGTAGGTTCTGTAGAACTGCCATCCCAGGTCCAGGTCCATGCTGCTGATGGGAAAGTTCAGGCCGGCGCGGAGGGTCAACTGGTAGTCCGTTTCGATTTCGTCAATCTTCATGGGGACCAGATCAGCGGCACCCAGCTCCCCAAGAGCCGAGATGAAATTCCGCGTCGGATCGTCCACCTGCATATCCATTTTCAGGTCCGACCTCACGACGCCCATCCCCACGCCGAGGTATGGTCTGGCCCCGTCGTCGCGACTCGAGGCCATCCTGACCGGGTAGAGCAGAAGATCGATCTTCGACTGCAGCACCTCTACTTCCCCGCCGTAGTCGAAACCAGAGGGAAGCTCGAGGCCGGTTCTGGAGAGCCCCAGGATCAGAAGGCGGGGAAGGGTGACGGCGAGATCGGAGGGCTGTCTCGCCCAGGCGCCGGTGAGTTCCAGGGCTAAGTGATCGGAGATCCCCTTCCCCGAGACGGCGGCGAAGCCGATCCCGTATCCCAGAGCGAGATCGCCGTTTGCGGTCATGGAAATATCGGCGACGGTAAATGAAGCCTGGTGGTAGAGCTGCTGGGCGAAAGGGACAGCCACCATGGTGCCGATGTATATCCCTCTTTCATCCTCGGACGGCTGCGACCGCACGGGGAGGGAGGGAAGAATGCAGCACCAAAAGATCGAAAGGAAAACAGTTGAATAGCTGACTCTCGAATTCTCCATCCATTCTTCCTTCAAAATTGTCCAGAAAGTTCACCGTGTCGAGGTGAAATCCCGGACAATCCGCCCCAATCAGGTCGCCGCACCTGACCGGATTGGGCGCAATATAGCACCGCGGGAAGAGATGTCAAGCTATTTCGGTTTCCAACCAACGCGTAAGCTAATGTTGGTTCCGCGGAGATCCGATCACACAAGTTTCTGGAGTTTAGGATGTCTTGGTAGCTTATGAGATGGGCCAGGCCTGGGTGGAGAGCGGCTATTTCTCAAGCAACTCAAAGGGCGAACGTACGAAGACGTACGTTGGAAGCACTGAGAGGTTGCCTTGGTTGGATGCTCTTATAGGCTCTTCGATCACGTCCCATCGGACAATCGCTGTCTGTATCTGGCCAAATCCTCAAGACTCACAGCCTCCGGCGGCACTAACTGGTAGTGCTTCTCAGATACCACTCTTATATCGTCGCCTTCCTGCTCGAACTCGAAGAGGGCGATCACGTCATCCTGCATGAATTGGGTTCCGACAGGCCGACAGATCAGAGAAGGCAATTTATCGGCGCAAAGCGCGATGTCTTGCTCGATTTGTACCCTGTTGAGAAAATCGCTACCACCCTTGGCTTGAACGGGCACCACATAGTGAGATCCGCTTTTATCCACCCCGACGTAGATCTCGTCGGTTTCTACCTGTCCCATACCGCGGACGGTTGTCCGCAAATGGTTCTGGAGTGAGTAACAGGTGATTCCGAGAAAAATATCGATCAGCCGATTGTAGCGAACCCGGGCCAACACGGCCTGTTCGTCGTTGAATGCGTACTTGGCGATTATTCCGGGAGTCGAGTCGGGTATCTTGGTAGAGGCGAGGTTGGGGTTGGGAGCAAGAGGTTGGTCGCTGACCAGTGCAAAGCAGTATTTGCTCCTCCCCGCCGAGCGGATGATCCAGGTTTCTCCGGCCGGTGCTCTTTCCAGAATGCTTGCCGGGAGATCCGTTCTGTACCGGAAGGTGTAAATCAGATCGCCCAGATTCTTGGGCAAGGAGATATTCAGCTTGGAAGCGAACGCGGAGATCTCATCTCGTTCGAATTTCACCTCCCTTTGTCCGCTCTCATACTTGGCGTGGAAAATCGCCTCGACTATAGCTACATAGCGGTTTTTTGCAGGAATAGTTGCCCCCTCTGGATCAGTTGCCCGGCCATTCCAAGAGGACGACCTCTTCGCGAAGCTGATCGCCGGTAACCGTCGACGACCTGGTCCGAAACAGGTCGATGCCGGTGACTTTGTAGTTCAGGGATTGGGCCAGGTCGGCAAGCAACTGACCAGTGCGGATCATGACTCTCAAATAGGACGCTTGGTCACCCACCACGTATGCGAGCCTCGCCCCCGGTCTGAGGACCGTTCTAAGGGAGGCGAGATGCCGTGTCATTCCGCCGAAATACAATTGGGTTACCCGGGGATATAGACGCTCGAATCCCGACGTCTTGCCCAACTCGATGCGGCGTCTCTCGATGGCGTCCGCTAGACTGCGTATCTCGACGTTGTTCGCAATCTCGCGATCGTCCGTGTCGGATTTGTATACTCCCCTGGTATTCGACCTGACAAGGTTCTGTTTCAGGGATCGTAATTCCTTTTTGTCGCGTATGAGTCCGAGTATGACCGACTCAAGGCGTGTGGTACGGGTATAATCCTTCTCGTTCGGGTACGGTGGAGAGGTAATAACAGCATCGATGGACTGTGGTTTCAGAATCCGGTCGGCTACCCGGGAATCGGCCTTGAAGACTTGGGTGGGCACGTCTCCGGTCTCTTTGGTGAAACCCAGGTCATGGGCGATGATGCGTATGCAGTCGAGCCAGGCTCGCAAAACCGCAACGTCTTTCTTGATCCGGCCGACTCCCACTTCCGGTCCGAATTTCAGGTTGCCGATACGATTCACGAGCGCGTTTGCAAGTGCCAGCCGTCCATATTGTTGGAGTCGACCATTACCGTGCAGATCGATAAGGTCAAGGAGTACCAGCGTCTTGTGCAGGGGCAGCGGGCTGATCGAATTTTTCAGCAACAGCTTCGATCTTTCGGGAGAAAGTCCTCGAAGCGCAGACCGCCGGCGCTTCATCGTGGCAAATAGGGGAGCATCGTCCCATTCATTGATGCCTTGTTGATCCAGAATCCTTCTGGCCGCCGAAGCGACCTGGTCGGCATATTCCAGAAGCCTGGCGCAGTCGATCGACCAATCGACCTTTACCGAGCTTGCGAAATGGGCCATTGGGGTTGACTCGATGCCTATGCTGCCGATTCCCTGTTTCTTGCATTCAACCAATGTCGTACCGGTCCCGCAGAAAGGATCGAGAACCGTGTCGGAAGGGCCGAGGCCGAACCTGTCCACATAGTCCTGGACCAGGTGGGGTGGAAAGGACAGAACAAAACGGTACCAGTCATGGATTGCTCTATCTGCCGGCCGCAACTTGTTCCGGTTGTCTATAGCATTGGTAGGATTGGAGATAACCTCGCTCGGCATGGGTGCGGTATTCAAATCCATTCAGCTCCTTGTGGGTAGGAGAATAAGGGCGGCATAATCGGAGGTCAACCTCCGGCACATATAGGCATTTTCAAGCACACTCGCGACCACAAGGAGGAGGTTGTCCCGATATCACGTTTTGGCAGGGGCCGGCCTTGGGTTCAAATAGGGCGCCGGTTTCCTCTTCAGCAATATTCGTTCCCAACCGACAATTCTTTCATTTCTTCCTCGTCCCGCGCACCGTGTAGCGCCAGCGCGGGCCGTACTTCCTGGGCAGCTCCACATTCTTGCGAATGTCATCCAGGATCTCCAGGGTCTCCTCCACCGGCACCTCGCCGCGTCCGCTGGTGCGTTCGAAATATTCCCGGGTCAGGCCGTTGAGCACTCCGTAGAATTCACGCACCTCGGGGTCTGAGTGGTCGCGCCACAGGCCGGCGGGTACGAAGGACTGGTGGCTGAGGAATTCGCGCCGGCGATGGCCGTAGTAGACCTGGACGGATTTGCGCTGCGCCCGGGTCGGACGCACGGTTACGGTGTGGAGCCGGGAGACGTTGAACAGAATGGCGGTGCCGGCGCGGCCGTGCAGTTCGCGGGATCCCCCGCGCTCGAGCTGGGCCTCCGCGTCGAGGATCTCCTGGTCGAACGCTTGTGGCGAAATGGCGAAGCTGTGGGTGGTCTCGTCCACGTCGGCCAGGTAGACCATTAATTGGACGTATCCGAGGCGCAGGGGATGCTCCGGCCACATGAGGTCCTGCCCGCCGTCACGGTGCCAGCGGCGGCCCACCTGCCCGTCCCAGGTCCTCATGCTGTCGAGCGGCTCGCCGGCATACGGTTCCATGTGCCGCAGGCAGATCTCCGAGAAGCACACCGGGCCTCCCATGAGGGCTCCGAGAGCCTCCATGGCCCTGGGGTGGCGGATGAGTCCATCGAACTCGGGCGCGGTCAGCAGGGAATCGCAGTGCTGGGTCTGCCAGATGCCGTTGTCTCTCCAGAAGCGGCTGTAGTCGCGCCGGTTGCGGTCGAACAGGCCGGCAAAGCGGGTTACCTCGTCGTCGCCGAGGATCTTCCCCAGGGAAAGGTAGCCGTTCTCCTTGAAGAAATCGTAGTCCTCCTGTTTCATCGCTCATTCCTCCTTTGGCAGGTTGCGGCCGGAAATGCCCGGCGGGTCCGGGCGGAAGCCGGCTGCCGTGCTGTACCGGGTCAATACACCCGGATGTGATTGTGCTTCACCCCCGTGAACGAGTCCACCAGGAGCCAGAAACCGGCGGCCATGAACTGGCCCAGGATGACGCCCATGAAGAAAGGCTTGGTGCGCTCGTACAGCCTCGGCCCGCCGTAGTTGAGCACCACCAGCTTGATCGCCCAGGCGCACATGATGGACATCCAGGTGGCGTTCAGCACCCACGAGGAACTGATTGCGTAGCCCACCGGGTGAAATGGCCACCAGGCGAAGCTGTGGCGGGCGACCATCAGGCCGGTCATGACCGCTGCGCCGACCCCGGACCATATCCATGCGCCCGGGTGCGGTCCTGTGGTGATGTTGAGCATGAGCTCGGAGAACCGGGGGGCGGTTGTGGCATAGACCTGGTAGTAGCGGGTGTTCAGGTTCAGGCCTCCGTGCTGGTAGGCCAGGTGGATCTGGTACCAGGTGGCGGCCACCATGGCGATCAGCAGGGCGGCGCCGATGGCGAAGACGAACCACCTGCGGTGGCGGGTGATCTCCGAGCCCATGCGCAGGGCGTTTGCCATCGGTGCGGTGATGAAGACCATGAACCCGCTCGCCCAGATCAATGTGAAGCCGGCGGCCACCACGCCGGTCATGCCCAGGGACGTGGTGCCGACGGCGGAGGTCACGAAGTTGGCCGGGGCCATGGCGGGGGTGATGGTGGGCACCCCGGTCTCGGCCACCACGCGGGCCAGTCCGATCATGATCATCAGGGTGGCGAGGATGAAGATGGGCACGATCCAGGCCGGGATGCCCGTAAGCCACAGCCAGAGAGAGACGAAGCTGGCGCCCCCCAGAAAGCAGAGCACCGCGGCCCGGTAGGACATGGCCTCGCGCGAGTCGTCCACCGTCGGGTCGCCGTTCCAGGCCTTGCGCACGACTTCCCTGAGGTGTGTCCTCGCCGTCCACAGCCCGAAGACTACGAGGACGAGCAGGGCTCCCATCATCTGGTGGCCGAAGATGGGTCCTCCCACCGCCCTGGTTGCATCACCCGGTCCCAGGGTCTGATCGAGGTCGATGCCCAGAAGCGCGAAGACGCCGCCCTGGAGAACCCGGAGCAGGTAGAAGAACCACATGCTGAAGGCCACCCCGGTATTGATGAAGTAGGCGAACCCCAGCATGAGGAAGTTGATGCGGAACATGATCTCGATCTGGTCCCGGAATATCATGTGCTGGACCTGCCCCATCATGGCGGGAATGAAGGGGAAGTAGTTGTGCAGGATGTTGGTGCTGTTGATCAGGAAGCAGAAGGTGAAACCTGCCCACATGACGGGATTGCGGAAAAACGGCTTTATGATCGCGTCCCGTCTGCCGTTGTCCTGGAGCATGGCCAGAGGCACCTGGGCAAGGGGGAACGCCAGGCGCTCGTGCTCCACCCACTGGCGCCGCAGAATCACCAGGGCGCTCAGCAGCATGAGCTGGTAGGAGGCGAAGAAGAGTAGCCAGCGCAGCAGCACCGGAGTCCACAGGTGCCAGGGGATGCGGTCCGTGCCGTCCCCGTAGTAGAGGCCGCGCACCGCCTCGCCGTCCCCGAGCACGAGCCACTCCGCCAGCAAGGGGTGGATGAGCTCGCCCCACCTGTTCTCCGGAGAGGCGTAGAAGACGACACCGGTGATACCCACCACGAGCTTCTGCGACACCCCGCGCGTGGGTACGGCGGTGGCCATCGCCATCATCGCGAAAATGACCGCCAGCTCGCCGGGGCGCAGGTGCCACCCGCGCCTGATCATGGCGAGGACCACCTGCACGGTCAGGAGGAGGACGAAGAAGAGGATGAAGGCGGCCGGCGTACAGGAGCTGAGGCCGATGCGCGAACCGCGCATCACGTTCAGGGTATAGGGGAGGATGAGGGCGATGGTCAGCGCCGAGAGCGACCCGATGATGATGCAGCGGGGGGTGATCCCCCACCGGTCCACCTGCTGCGCCGGGGCTGGGTGCGAGCTCCCGGGCGGGTCGTCTCCCCCGGGGGGAGCGGCGGCCGCGTGCCGGTCAGTGGGTGTGGAGTCCGTAGGTCAGGTTGTCCCAGCGATGGGTGAACAGGTGCCGGAAGAGGGCATCCCGTGCCTCATCCGTGCCTATCTTGAACAAGGCATGCACCGCCTTGCCGCGAACGTAGCGGTTGTCGTCACCCAGTGCCGCCGCCAGCTCCGGGGTCGCTTCCTCTGCCCGCCGACCCAGCCGGGCGAGCGCCATGGCCGCCCTCATGCGCACCGTCTCGGCGGAGTGCCCGAGGGTCCCTGCCAGGGCCCGGGGAATGCCCTCCGCCCCGGGATCGACGAGGCCGAGGGCGTCGGCAGCGCATCCGGCAACCTCGTCAACGGGGTCTTGCAGGCGGCCGGTCAGCTGCGGCAGGGCGTTGGCAGCCTCCTTGCCCATGTCCGACAGGGCCTCGGCCGCACCCGCCCGTACCCCCGGATCGCCGTGTTCCAGTGCCCTGGCGAGGGCGGGAACGGCCGGTCCTCCGATGGCGCTGAGGGCGTAGGTGAATCCCCTGCGAATGCCCTCCGAGGGATTGGCGAGGGCGTCGATCAGGGCGGGAACGGCCGCTTCCCCGATTGCGGCGAGGGCGTAGACAGTGTCCAGCCAGAGAGGCTCCGAGGCGCCCTCCTGCCGGGTTTCTTCCACAGGGGCCCACATCGCCCGGTTGGTCTCGCCGAGGGCGGAGTTGAAGGCCGCGGCCGCGACGAGCTCGTCGATCGATCCCCGGGGCAGATTTTCTCCCCCGGCAAAGCCCCCTGAGCTCCTGCCGCAGTGCCAGTCCCACAGGTGCTTCTTCAGCTCGGGATGGGCGGCGTCGGGGCCGGGATTCCATTCCCGGTTGGCGCAGTCCCAGGTCGGACCCCGCGGTTCGCTCATGCGCGCGAAGAGGAACGCCACCATCGCCCTCTTGCGACTGCTGGTGTTGGGGGTGGCCGCGTGCCACATGTCGTAGTTGGTCAGGACGATGGTCCCGGCGTCGACGCAGATGGGAAACTCGCCTTCGAGATCGACCCCGGCCAGGGAGGTGTAGTAGTGGCTGCCAGGAAGGATGGTCGTGGCGCCCATGTCCGCGGTGGTATCCTGGGGGTAGTAGAGGCACATGACCCAGCGGGTGCGATGCCGGCGCCGGCGGCTCATGTCGTCCTTGTGCAGCGTTCCTCCGAAGCGGCCTTTGCGTGGATCGGTGTTGATGCCCTTGCGGGGCACGAAACCTGGTTGGCGGAAGTGGCAGTGGCGGTGGGGATAGAGGAAGTAGTCGGCGCCCAGGACACTCTCCAGGGCGCCGCTGATGCGCGGGTCGTCGAATACCTGCTGGAGCAGGGGGACCCGCGGCAGGAGGTTGTTGCCGGGATTGCCCTCGTTCTCGTAGACGGAATCGATTTCGGAGAAGGCTCGATGGTGGAACTCGGTGGGAAGATCGGGCTTGAGCATGAGGAACCCGTCGTTGATGAATCTCTGCATCTCTTCGTCGGTCAAGAGCTTGCGAGCCATCCCGTGTGCTCCTCGATGGGTTCGGTGGGATTGGGGCTGAACAGGACCAAGGTAGGCAAATGGAACCCATCCGTCCAGGGCGGCGGCAGCCAGGTCAATTGCCGATCGGCAGGGGGGCGTGGTGTCTTTCGGCGGGGTTCCCCGGGCACTTCGGCGCCGCTACCCGCTGGTCCGCCCCTTCCGCAGCCATCGTTCCAGCACGTGCTCGCGCGGTTGCAGGGGAGCCCGGGCGCGGCCCTGGCGCAGATGGGACTCCCAGGTGGCGTGGATCATCTCGAGACAGTCGCGGCCATCGCGGCCGCTGGCGACGGGATCGCGTCCTTCCTCGATAGCGGCGATCAGATCGCGCAGCATGAGGCGCTGCAGCAGCAGCCGTTTCGCCGCCATGTCGCGCGGCTTTCCGCCCTCGTCCACGTCCTCGGAGGCCAGTGACTCGCGGCGCCATCCCTCCGAGGGAGTCTGATGCGCACCCCGGTGGATGAACAGCTCGGTGCCGACGCTGCCCCGCAGGGCCATGCGGCCTTCGGTCCCGATCAGGTCCAGGCCGTAGGCGTTGTCGTTTGCCCGCGGCTCGGCCAGAAACTCGGCCTGGGCGTGTATCCCCGACTTGAAGCGGAAGGAAACGGAGCCGCGCTCACCCAAAACCAGGCCGGAGTCGCGATCCTTCGGGTCCACCTCCCGGGTGCGCCTTATGTCGCCGATGGCCGATTCCCTGCCGTCGAGTTGCAGCAGGTGGGCGTGGGCCCACTCCAGGTCTCCGGCGAACAGGCGTATCCAGTCGAAGAGATGGGTGCCCATCTCCATCAGGGCGTTGCCGGTGCGCCTGCCCCCCTTCTCGAAGGCGCGGACCTGAATGACCTGGCCGATCTCCCCGTTCCCTATCCTCTCCTGCACGTGGCGGTTGTAGAGGCTGGCGCGCTTTATGTGGTTGATGGCGAAGCGCAGGTCCCCGGCATCGCAGGCGGCCACCATGGCGTCCGCCTCAATCAGGTTCAGCGCGATGGGTTTCTCGCAGAAGACGTGGACCCCGCGCCGCGCCGCGGCGATGGTGGCGGGGCAGTGCTCGGGAGAGTGGGTGGCGACGATTGCGATGTCCGGCGCCAGCTCGTCCATCATCTGTTCGTACTCCGCGAAGACGGCCCTGACCCCGAAGCGCTCCCGCCATCGGGCCGCCTGGCCGGGATCGATGTCGGCGCCGCCCACGAGCTCGCAGTTGTCCTCGGCCAGGACTGCTTCGGCGTGGTGGTGTCCCATGCCGCCGAGGCCGATTATGGCGATTCGATAGGTTTTCACTGGATGCTGATCCTTGGAGGATAGGACGGTTTTTAATCGGAAACCATGGCAATAAGGTGGCTGCCGCCGTCGCCTATGGACCAGGAACTGCTGCGCATGCCCCCATCCTAGTGCCTGCTTGCGTAATTAAGCGTACGAACGAGGGCGCAGAAGCGCCCGGCTCGCAAGGCGCCTGAGCGAGTCGTACCAGTGGTGTACGGCGAGTGAAGGCAACGCCGTGAGCCGGGATGGATCGGCGGAAAAATGGCGACATATTCCTGCGACGGGACACTAGAGCGGCCGTCCGAACTCGGTGAAGCCCACCAGGGTGCGGGCGAAGAAGGTCCGGCTGTCGAATGCCCTGAAGCGCTGGAACTCGGCGTCGTATTCCTTCCTGTCCCAGGCCATCCCGACTATGGTCACCAGGTCGTAGCCGAAGTACTTGGAGCGGTTGGTCAGGGTCGCGAAGGCGGTGCGCTGCTCGAAGCGGTTGCGCAGCGCCAGGCCGTCGCGGCGGCGGTAGGGCAGCGGCCCCCAACCCTGTACCCCGGCGCGCAGGCTGGTGCGGCTCAGCAGGGGGTATTCCAGGCGCAGGATGGGGATGGAGCGGAATTCGGAGCGCAGGTCGATGCCGCGGTCCTGGTCGGTCAGGCGCAGGAGCATGAACTTGTACTGCGGCACCAGGTGCAGCCTGCCCAGGCGCCAGGTGTACTGCACCCGGTTCACCCAGGTCCACAGATCCAGCCGCCGCTCCCTCTGGAAGAGGCCGTTGTAGAGGCGGCCGCCCTGCTGCCAGTTGAACCTGAGGCGCAGCTTCTGCACCACCTCGAGGGAGTTCCACAGGCTGAAACGTCCTTCCAGGTAGGACTCGTTGACGTAGCTGTCCTGGTAGGATCTCAGGTCGGCCACCAGGGCGCCCGAGAAGATGGGTGGGTGGTGCAGGTACTTGTCGGCCTGGATTTCCTGGCGCAGGCCGTCGCTGCTGAAGTTTTCGACCCGCGACGCGTTCTCGTCGGTGACCACGTAGTCGTCGCCGATGTCGTCCTGCACCCGGCGCAGGTGGTTCTCGATGAACAGCCGCCAGGGCCGCTCCATCCCCCGGCGGCGGTAGGTCAGCAGGGCGTAGGTGGAGCGGTTGCGGCCGTTGCCGGCGATCTCACCGGTGGCATAGCGCCCCAGGGCGAGGGACAGGTGCCGGCTCGGATCGATTTGTCCGAATAGGTGGTAGCCGCGCTGGTCGTGGTCGTAGGGATAGTCGACCTCGTCGTCGTCCTCGCGCCGGTCGGGCTCGTCGTTGTGGTTGCGGTCGAGGCCATAGACGTAGACGTTGGGCTCCACGTCGAACATCAGGAAGGGCTCGTCGAAGTCGGGCACGTTGTTGAGATTGCGGTTGATTTCCGGGATCCCGTCGTTGTCGTCGTCCTGGTCGATGAACACCCCGTCGAGATCGAAGCTCTTCTCGTCGGGTAGGAACCCGCCGATGTTGCCCACGCGCCGGTCGGGAAAGCGGTCGCCGTCGTCGTTGTCCTGCACCAGGTCCCAGTAGACGGTCTCGTTGAGCATCCCCGAGATGTTGCTGTAGTTGAGGTCGGAGGTCTTGTCCAGGAAGGTGCGCATGCTGGTGGTGTAGCCGGGATTGATGGAGAACCACTCGCCCCCCACCCGTCCCCGTCCGAGCCAGTGGACGGCGTTGAGGTACCAGGCCGAGCCGCGCTCGGCGAAGTGGGATCTGGCCGAGAAAGAGGGCTCGCCGCCCATCTGTCCGGGATAGCGCGAGAAGAGAGCCGAGCGCCCGAACTCGCCATTGATCTCCAGGCCGGGCAGTGCGAGGTTGAGGTCGGCGCTGTAGGTGAACAGTCCGGTGTTCTCGCCCACGTCGAAGCGGACCCAGCGCAGGTTGGACAGGTCCCCTACGTTCTCCCTCGCCCGCAATGTGGTGCGGTAGAAGGTGCTGAGATACTGGGCGTGGTAGGTCTTGGCGCGCGGGCTCTGATTGCTCAGGAGGGCGACATCCACCCGGTAGTCGTTGCCCACCAGGGCCTCGACCTGCACCGACTCCACCTGAGGCTCCGCGGACAGGTCGAAAAGGTAGACGAGCTGCTCCTCGCCGTCCGCCCGCAGGGTTTCCCCCTCCTTCTCCTCCTGGAAGTAGGTGGTCAGTCCCTGCAGGTGGACGTCACTGCTCACGTCGATGCCGTCCTCGTGGTCCAGGAGGTAGAAGAAATCGGAATAGAGGGGCACCTCGTCGCGCCCGCGGTAGAACAGTCTGTGCCCTCTGAAGGAGGTGTAGTCCGTCGCCCGGAAGCGCCCGGTGGCCTGGGACACGGTGCCCACCTGGGGTCCGACGCCCGCCCGCTGGCGGATGACCCGGGGCTCCAGGTCCGGCCGAGGGTCGCCGTCGATCACGAGGCGGACCTCCTGCACCACGGCGCCGCCGCTGCCGTCGGCCGGAGAGTCGTCGGAGAAGCGCACGAGGATCCAGTCCATCAGCGGCTGGTCCGGCCGCAGCACGCCTTTGAGGCTGTTGCCCGGCCGCGTGCTCTGGTAGACGTGGGTGTTTGCCCAGTTCAATCCCAGGCGCAGAAGCCCCAGGTCGGTCTGGGCGCGGCCCCCCAGGAGAAGGGTCGAGTCGTCGGCGATGTGGGTCTGGCCGAGGACGAAGATGGAGCGCGAGATGTAGGTGTGGGGGCGCTCGCTGCGGGAGGCCAGTCCGGTGAGCTGGAGGCGGGGGGTGGAAACGTCGAGGCGGACTCCGTTGAAGTCGGTCATAGACAAGGTCAGCGGCGAGAAGCGGGCGATGAGCCCGTCGGCCACGATGAGACTGTAGCCCCAGTCGCCGTAGCCGTCGCGCCCTATCACCACCGCGTCGTAGACTTTGTTCCACACCAGGGTGCCGGAGTCGTTGGGTTTGAAAATGGTGCTTCCGAATTCCTGCCCCGGCATGCGCGTCTCATTCCAGCTGTAGAGGTCGAATCCGCTGGTCAGGTAGTCCCCCAGCGGGCCGTAGTAGGTCCGGGGCGAATCGGCATAGGGAAAGGTGTGATCGGGGTAGTTTGCGTAGGTCCGCAGGGCGTAGTTGTGGTAGGCAGGGCGCTCCCAGCGCAGGAAGGGCCGGGATTCCAGGATCTGGTCGCTGTTCAGGCGCGGGGACCCTGAGACGGCACTCCAGACTCCGAGTGCCAGAAAAAGGCCGCGGCAGGCGCAGCGCATCGTCCTGGATAGAACTGCCATGGTCAGATCTCGCTGTTGCGCAGCAGATGGAGGTAAGGTGATTCCGGGATTATCCCGGCGGTCCCGGTTGTCCCTGCGGCTATCCTGGGGTCCGTCTGTCCCCGAATTGGCCTGCCCTCGCAAAGGTCCTATCTTTGAGGTTCCAAAATAAGAAAATAGGAGGGAAAGGAAAATATGGAGTTGAGAATCAGCATCAGCTTGTGGAACTACATCCACTACTTTCCCCTGAAGAAGGGGGGCACCAACTTTGCGTTCGACCGGGGTCTCGACAGTCTCGAAGAGGTGGTCGCCGAGGTGTCGGCGAACGGTTTCGGTATCGAGCTGTGGCCCAGCTGGTGCAGCTGGGAGTGGCTTTCGCCGGCGCGCGGGGCCATGGAGGCAAATGTGGCGGACCTCTTCGACGAGGTACACAGGGAGAGGCTGAAGACCATGCTCAAGGATGTGCGCGCCAGCTGGCACACCGGAAACGAGGACACCATGGACGAGTACCGGAGACAGATCGACACGGTCTCCTGCGTGGGGTCCGAAATTCTCGTGGTGCACGCCTGCAATCTCTTCCTCGACGGTCCCGACCCTGACTTCGGGTTCGCCGCCCGGGTGCTGGACTACGCCCGGGAGAAAGGGGTGACCATCGCCCTCGAGAACGCCTCGGACGGAGAAACCGAGGAGGACCCTGGTTTGTGGAATCTCCCCATTCTGCAGCGGGCAACGAGGGAGTTCCCCGACCTCGGGATATGTCTCGATACCACCCATGTCCAGAAGTTCGCCCGCTTTCCCATGCGCGCCTACGTCGATGCGCTGAAGGACCGGCTGTGCCACCTGCACGTCAGCGACGCATTCGCGGCGGACGATCCTTTCTCCCGCATGCACACCTCCCCGGGGAAGGGCATTATCCCCGCCGAAGACTGGCTCCACCTGCTCCAGGCCCTCGAGGAGATCGATTTTCGGGGCGAGATGGTCCTGGAGATAATTCCCCTCAGCCCGCTGCGCGTCGCCCGGGAGGCGGAGCAGTTCTTCCGGAACCTGGCAGCGGGGGACAGGGTGGGGTGAAGCGGTTCATGATGGCCACGCTCGTTCCCGGTCTCATCCCTGCGGAGCTTCCATGAGCGCGGCGCTCCGGGGCCCGATTCTGCTCGCCGCCATCCTGTTCTTTCTCTCGGGGGCCCTCGGCCTGGGCTACCAGCTGGTGTGGATCCGCAAGGCCGCCCTGGTGGTGGGAGCGAGCCAGATCGCCCTGTCGACAGTGCTCACCAGCTTCTTTCTCGGACTTGCCCTCGGCAGTCTGGTCGTGGGGAAGTACTGGCGCAGCCGCCGCTACTCGCCGCTCTTCGTCTACGGGCTCTTCGAAGCCGGCATAGGTATCTACGCCTTCGCCTTTCCGCTGCTCTACGCCTGCGTGGAGAGCGCCTACGCCTCGCTCTACGGGGTGGCCGCCGGCAGCGCCGCCGCCCTCTTCCTGCTGCGCTTCGGACTGCTTTTCTTCCTCTTCCTCCTGCCCACGTTCTTCATGGGCGGGACCCTGCCCCTGCTCCTCGACGGCCTGGTGGAGCGCGACGCCTCGGTGGGGTCCCATACCAGCGTTCTCTACGGACTCAACATCGCCGGCGCGGTGTTCGGCGTCCTCCTCACCGGTTACCTGGCCATCCCTTCCCTCGGGATGAACGGCACCAGCATGGCCGCCGGCGCGGGAAATCTCGCCATCGCCGCCATGGCGCTCCTCGCCTTCCGGCGCACCCCGCCGCTGCACCTGCCGGCAACGGCCGGCGCGCGCGCGCCGGGCCCGGGCGCGTTCTTCTGCGTCCTGGCTCTCCTTTCCGGGTTTGCGGCCATCGGCTACCAGGTGGCCTGGGCGCGCTACTTCTCCCTGTTCAAAACCGCAAGCGTCTATCTCACCGCCATTCTGCTGGCGGTGTTCCTCGCCGCCCTCGCCCTGGGAAGCATTGCGATGGGGCGTTTGCTGGCCACTGGGGTCCGCCCTCTGCGGGTGGTGGCCCTGCTGCAGCCCATCGCCGCCCTGCTCGTGCTCTTCAGCCTGGACTGGTGGATCCTGGCCGACTACGGCATTACCGGCAAAGGGTTCGCGGTGGAACCCAGCTGGTACTTCGCCAGCGAGGCCGCCGACTACACCTTCTTCGCCCCCCTTTTCCAGGTGGGACTGGTGATATTCCTTCCCGTGCTGCTGCTGGGAACGGCCCTGCCCGGCCTCATCGCCGCCTCAACCAGGCACAGCGCCGGGTTGCGGCGCGCCTCCGGGCGCCTGGTGTTCTGGAACACGGTGGGGGCCAGCGCCGGGGGATTCGCCGCCGGTTATGTGCTGATACCTGCATTCGGTCTCGCAGGGGCGCTGTTCGCATTGACCCTGGTGACCCTGGCGCTGGGCGCGGCGGCCGAGAGCAGGTTGAGTCTCGAAAGCGGACGCGGCGGGCGCTGGAACATCGGCTGGGGTCACGCTCTGGGCGCCCTGGCGCTGGCGGTGGGGATATACTTCATGCAAGGCGATCTCAGCCGGGAGGTGGTGAGCACCGAGGGAGTGGGCAGGCAGGTGGACGACGCCGGGCTCGTCGATCTGGTCGAGGGACCCCTGACCACCGCGTCGGTCTTTGCCGGGCCGAAGAACCGCTACATCGCCGCGGGCAACCAGATTCTGGCGGTGGTGCGCCGGGGAGAGCTTCCCGTCCAGGTGATCGAGGGGCACCTGCCGGCGCTATTCTACCCGCAGGAAGGGACGCCGCGCCGCGTCCTGGGCATAGCCATGGGCTCGGGACAGTCCTTCGGGGCCCTGTTGCGCTATCCCGTCGAACACATGGACGTGGTCGACATCTCCGCGGAGATGATCTCCATGGCCCTCGATCACTTCGCCGAGTTCAACGCGGGCCTGGGGGACGATCCGCGGGTGTCCATCCACCTGGACGACGGCCGCCATTTCGTCGAGCGCGCCGCGCCGGGCTCCTACGACGTGGTTTCCATGGAGCCTCCGCCTCCAACCGCGGAAGGAGTCCACCCGCTCTACTCCCTGGAGTTCTACCGCGCGGTGGACCGGGTGCTGCGCCGCGACGGGGTGCTGGTGCAGTGGGTCCCGCTCTACCACCTCACCCCCAACGAGACCCGCTGCCTGGTGAAGACCCAGGCGGCGGTGTTCTCCCACACCTTCATCGTTCGCATGGGGCCGATGGACTTCGTCACCCTGAGCTTCAAGGGCGTGGACCCGCCGCGGTTCAGCACCGCCTGGATCGAGGAGCGCGCCCGGGT
The DNA here is from genome assembly GCA_965208105.1 of Candidatus Latescibacterota bacterium. Lineage (GTDB taxonomy): Bacteria > Latescibacterota > UBA2968 > UBA8231 > UBA8231. The sequence goes on along the minus strand of OZ242318.1, from coordinate 1,723,790 downwards.
GCTGGCCCGGGAGCCCCATATTGCCAGCAAGCGCTGGACCGGGGACTGCCGCCACGGGACAGCCTCTGTGGAGGGAATCCTGGCGCTGATCACCACCGGGCCCGACGATATCGCCCGCATGCAGGCGCCCTATGTCTACCGGGACGACGACCAACGCCTGAGCTACTCCAGCGGCGACCGCCAGTTGTTGCGGCGCTACCGGGGAGGACGTCTGGCGGAAATCTCCTTCGCGGTGCTGCCGCGCACTCCGTTCGGGGAGCTGCAGCGTTACTTCCTCGAGCCCCTGGACGCGGCCGAGCTCGACGAGGAGCGCGCCCGCGCCCTCTCCCGCTACCACGTGCCCTCACCGGCAGCCCTCGCCGCGGCCGAGGATGCGCATGACCGCTCCCGCTTCAGGTCGGAGCGGGCCGAGTCGGCACTGCGCGTCGCCCAGTTGCACGGCCCCGACTTCGAGTCCAGTCTGGCCTATCTGCGCCGGGCGATCGACGCAGACCCCCATCATGGATCGGCCGGGTCGGCCTGGATCGAAAGGTGGGCGGACTACCACGTCCATCTGCGCGCCCCGGAGCTGCGGCAATGGATCGATGGGCTTCCCCGGCTTGCGCGGGGATCGCCCCTGGTGCGGTCGGTGGAGGCCGCCCTGGAGCGCCGCCAGGCGGCGGATCGCGCCCGTCGAGCGGCCTATCTGTGGTAGGTTGGATTCCGTCTACAATCCCCGGATGGGCTTGATGTGGGAGGCGTAGAGGTCGGCGTCGACGCGGACGTCTATGACGTGGAGCCGGTCCGACTGCAGCGCCCGGCCGAAGGCGGTCTCGAATTCCTCCAGGCTGCGGACCATGCACCCGACCCCCCCGAAGCTTTCCGCCAGGCGGACGAAATCGGTCTGCTCCATGTCCACCCCCTCGCGGGCGTAGCCCCGGGCGCGCTGCTTGATGCGGATCATGCCCATGGTGCCGTCGTCGAAGATGACGATCACCGGTGCGACCTTGAGGCGCGCAGCCGTTTCGAGCTCGCCGGCGCGCATGAGAAACCCGCCGTCTCCCACCAGGGCGATAACCTTCTGTTGCGGCCGCACCAGGGCCGCGGCCAGGGCCGCCGGAACCGAGAATCCCATGGTGTTGGCGCCGCTGGAGTCGAAGCAGGTGCCCGGCTCGTAGACCTTCCAGGCGTACAGGTTCACCCGCCCGTAGATGCCCGCCTCGGTGGTGAGGATGGCGTCGCGCGGCGCCATCTGCCGGGCCCGCTGCAACACCGCGGTGGCGGTGAGCCCCGCCTGCTGGGCCCCCAGGTCGCGCATGGCCTCGGCCCAGTAGTCGCGGATCTCTTCCGTCGACCAGGCGGTGCGCGCAGGTGTTGATCGCGCCAGTGCTTCCAGCAGTTGAGCGAGCGGCCCCGCGGCCACCAGGTCGGGTTCGCCCACGGTCTCGTCGGTAACCCGGATGGCGTCGAGGGCCAGGAGGGTCTGGCGGTACTTCCAGGGCGACAGCAGCTCCATGCGGTCCAGCCCGACCGCAAGCACCAGGTCGCATTGGCCCACCATGCGGCCCTCGAGGGTCTCCTCGCGGTAGACTCCGGACATGACCCCGGCATAGAGGGGGTGGTCCTCGGGAACCACTCCCCTGGCCTTGGATGTCACCATGACGCCGCATTGCAGCTTCTCGGCCAGGGCCAGCAACTGGTCTGAGGCCTGCTGGCGCGCGACCACCGGCCCGGCTATGATCAGGGGCTTCTCCGCCCTGGCGATGGCGGCGGCCATGGCCTCGGGGTCGCCCTCCAGGTCGCCTTCTACGGGTAATGGGGGCGAGGCTGCCTCTCTCACCGCGGCGGTAGTCCCTGCCCCGGGGGCGGAGTTCATGGTCTGCGGGTAGTCGACGAAGACGGGGCCCGGTCTCTCCAGTTTGGCCAGTTCGATGGCCGCGTCGATCTGGCCACCCGGCTGCTCCTGGTGCAACGCGATGGTGTCCTTGCTGTAGGACGAGAAGGTGCGGGCGTGGTCGATCTTCTGGATCGACATCAAGGGAGCCTCTTCCGCCCCATAGGTCTCGGCGATGCAGAGCAGGGGATGCCGCTCCAGGTAGGCGTATACGGCACCGCCGGCCAGATTGATTGCGCCCGTTGCCATGATGGAGACGCATACCCCGCAGGACCGGGTGAGTTCGCCGCACACCACCCCCATCATCGCCGCCGAAGTTTCGTGCTGAACCAGGACAAAGGGAATTTGCTGTAGGCGGCAGGCCTCGATGAGATCGATGGAGCTGCCCCCTCCCGGCATGCCGAAGAGGTAGGGGACGCGATTGCGCCTGAGGGCGCGCGCGACATCGCCGGCCACCATGGCTTCGGTGGAGTCTGCCTGAGCTGCGGCCCTGGTCATTTCAAATTTTCCTCACGGTAGGTTTCGGTCTCACTTGCCTTTTCCGGCCGGAAAACCGTGCGCCGAAGCGGTCCGACCGTGCCTCTGCAGACATTATAGGCTCGCTTGCTGGCAGGTGCAAGCGGGAAAGGGCCTGACTCGATCCCCGTTCATTCGGGAAGGAGTTGCCTGGGAGGAATTGTCGCTTCCCCCGGGTTTTTCTAAATTTACCCTTTCTGATCGATTCCTCGGAATTAAGGTTCCCGGAATCGCGGGGTTGCCCGATGCCTGTTCCTGTATATCTGACGGAAGACCCTGCCTCGGAAGCCAGATTTCGAAAAGAACGGGTTTGGCACGTAATTCTGAGCACATAACCGGAAATTTCGCGATCGCGTCCTTTCTGTCCAGGTTCATGCGCTGGAGATTGGCCCTTGCCCTGCTGCTTTCGGGGGCCGGCTCCCATGCCGAAGAGTCGCGCACCGGGGGAGCCGAGGAGATACCCACGGCGCGCCCCTTCCTGCGCTGGGAGCGGCCGGACTACCGCAATTTCGCCCTGCGCCCCTACGTCAACTATCCCAACCATACCATTCCCTACGAAGACTCGCCGCGCGCCTACTACGGGCCCATGGGCGACTTCCTCATCTCCGGCTACGACCTCTACAGCTGGAAGGAGACCCGCTTCCCCGGACAGGAATTCGGCAGCTCCATCTACAAGCCCAACGAGATGTACCAGCTCATCTGGGAAAAAGTCTACGACGCCCTGGTGGTGGGACGGGACGGCTACGGCAATTGGGGCTACAGCCTGATGGTGGGGGATGGAATGGTCGCTCGCCTCTCTCCCCTGACCTTGTCGAGGACGAATTTCAACGGCATGCGGATGGACCTTTCCACTCCCAGGCTGCAGTTGACCGGAATGGCCTCGCGCATCGAGCGCCCGCACAACTACCAGGAGGTGCCGGCTCCCTGGGCCATCGAAAAGACCCACTATGCCGACGACTCGGTTCTGCTTCTGGGCAGCCGCCTGCAGTTCGACCTGGGGATCCTTCGAATGGGGTTGAACGGGGCGAACTCCCATATCTACCAGAGCACCCAGCCCGGAAACAGCCTCAAGGGGCGGCTGCGTCCGGACCAGCCCCTGATGGACTGGATCGTGGTGCGTTTCTCGGACGATTCGCCGCGGGACGGCCTGGGGGGAGCCGCAGTGCAGGAGGTGCGGCTGGTGGTCAACGGCGAGCTGCGCCCGGACCTGGTTCCGCAGGTGGTGCGCCACCGGGGCGGCCTCACCCCCCAGGTGGGATCGGTGCTGCAGGCCACCGGCCGCTTCCGCGCCCAGAACTATACGGCCTTTCGCGGCGCCAGGCTCTTCTACCGGGACCGTGACGAGATTCCCCTCTACTCGGACTATTTCTACCGCCTGGACCACGAGGCCGGCATCGACGTGAGCAAGGCCACCAACCTGAAAAGCCTGGTGGAGAATATCCAGGTGGAATCGCCAGGGGGACTGCTGCGCGCCGACGGCGAAGACAACCTGGTCTTCCTTTTCGACGTCAGCGCCGAAAGGCGGGTCGAGTCGGTGGAAGTGGAGGCCCTTCTGGCCGACGACTACCGGGTGGAGGTGGCCATGCTGAACGATCAGGACCCCCGGGGCAGAACCTACCATGCCCGCTATCTGACCACCTTCTACCGGACCGCGCTGCGCGCGGAGGGCAACGTGCGCGATATGTCCAATTTGCGGCGGGTGCGCTTCAAGGTGGGGGAAAATACCGGCATCTTCACCTACAGCGCCGATGTGAAGCTGGCGCTGCCCGGCCTCGAGATCACGGGAGAATACGGGCGCTCCGCCCTCTACTCGCGCTACCCGGGCCAGCAGGAGGGCCAGCCTCTATTCGATGAAGCCCCACCTTTCTCGCAGCATGGCTCGGCCTGGTACATCAATGCCCTGCACTGGTTCGGGCGCGGACGGGCGGGGGCCGAGTGGTTTTCGATCAACCCGGACTTCAGCACCACCATGCGGACCTACATGCTCCGGGAGGTCAGTTTATGGAATGGCCCGTTCATGGGCCTGTACAACGACATGGTCTACTGGGACCTGGTGCAGGACAACGACGACGGCGACCGCTTCCCCGACCGCCGCGTCGGCAACCTGGTGGGATTCACCAACGACAGCCAGGACTATGACCTGGATGGGGTGACCCTGGCCCAGGACGAGGACAACGACGGCCTGCCGGAGGTCAACCGCGACGGCGACTTCCTCCCCGACTTCGAGGAGCCATTCCTGATGTACGACGTGGAGCCCAACGTCTACGTCTACGGTCTCGACCGCAACCACAACGACGAGCCTGACCAGCGCGAGGACGATACCCAGGACGATTATCCCTACGATCCCGACCAGCGCGGCTATCACCTCTTCGGACAGGTGGATCTGGGAGGGCACTGGTCCCTGGCGGCGGGCCATTACGCCACGGCGCAGACCGCCGGACACGGGCGCACCCGCTCCACCTATGCCCTGCTGACCTACCAGCGCCGGGGAATAGAGCGCCTGCAGCGGCTCTTCTTCGAGACCGGACTGCGCCGGGTCGAAGACGACATCCCGGACGATTACGTGGTCCTGGACGAACTCCCGGATCGGTCGAACCTGTTCTCATTCCGCGGACTCAGCGCCCCCAATACGGTGGAATTCTTCGGACAGGACAGGCCTCCCATCTTCAGCAGCACCATCGTCGCCGACCTGATGCCCTACCAGGACAGCTACGTCAACGAGACCTACCTCGAGGGGAGATTCAGGCTCTGGCCCGGGCTCAACGTGGTGGAGAAATTCCGCCTGCGCTTCAACTGGCAGCGGGGAGGGGAGCTGCGTCCCGGAATTTTTCAGCGCCGCAGCCGGCTCGACTTCTGGGCCTGGGTGAGCCGCACCGACTACACCTGGAACTGGGGAAGATTGAGCCTGACCCCACAGTACAAATTCATGCTCCTGCGCTCCACCGACCGCGACCTGGGCCGCGACTTCCTGGACGAGATGCGCTCGATCCCCATTCTGCGTCTGGACTACGCCCTGTTGCCGCGGACGATCCTGAAATTCGGGGTGCAGGGTGCGGGACCGCTGCCCTACCAGCGCAGGGACCGGGTCGCCGTGCGCAACAGTTTCGACCAGCGCACCGTCTTCGCGACCCTCACCAACTACACCAGGTACTTCGGCTACGAGTTGATGACCACGGTGGGGGCGAAGAGGGACGAGAAGGACTTCGAGGCGGAAATCCAGCGCTTCAGAGAGTTCGATTCCTGGACCTTCTTCGTGCGCAGCATCGTGGGTTTCAGCGAGTTCGGCCGGCCCCTCTAGGCCCCGGGCACCATCCCGCGCGGATCCTCCCAACGGGGAATTCCCTCATCCGGGGCTGCCCTCGGTCTGCGCATTCCTTTGGGGCCAGGAGTTGGCGGGGCGCCCGTTCAGGCCTGCCCGTGACACCCTCCGCACCTCGAACCGCGAGCCGCCGCCTTTTCTGTTGGATTATCCATCTGCATTTTGTATATAGAGGTTATGCGACTATTTCCGCCGCCGAGGACAGGGACGGATGGAGGCGCCCTCAGGTGGGGAGGCTGGCTCGTGGCGGCGGTCTTTGGGGCCCTCGCGGTCGAAGGGCAGAAACTGCCCCTGGAGCAGACCGTGGCGCCCCGTCCCTTCCTGCGCTGGGAACGTCCGGCATACCGCAACTTCGCCCTGAACAACTACGCTAACTATCCCGACCACACCATCCCCTACGCCGACGCGCCCCGGGCTTACTACGGACCCATGGGCAACTATCTGATCAGCGGCTATCCCATCTACGCTTGGGAGGAGACCCGCATCCCCGGCCAGGAGTGGGGCAGCGCCATCTTCAAGGATTCGGGCGGGGGACTGGGCTCGGGGGGACCGTGGATCCCCCTTTTCGACAGCATGTTGATCGGTCGCGAAGGCTACGGCAACTGGGGCTACAGCCTGATCGTCGGCGATGCTCTCATGGGCCGCTTCACGCCTCTGACCCTGTCCAAGGTGAACTTCAACGGAGTCCGGCTGGATGCCTCGACCCCCTATCTGCAGTTCACCGCCATGGGGTCGCGGGTCGAGCGCCCCAAGTCCTACGTGGAGGAGAAGCCCGTGTGGGCGGTGGAAAACGTGCACTTCGCCGACGACTCGGTGCTGCTGCTGGGCAGCAGGCTGCAGGCGGACCTGGGGAGGATGCAACTGGGCCTGAACTGGGTGAATCAGCACGTGTTTCAGAGCACCCGGCCGGGAAACGGCCTCAAGGGACGGCTGCGTCCGGACCAGCCGCTGGTGGAATGGATCATGGTGCGCTTCGCCGACGACTCGCCACTGGACGGGACCGGGGGAGCGGTGGTGCAGGAGGTGCAGCTGGTCGTCGACGGTGAAGCGCGCCCGGACCTGGTGCCCCATGTGGTGCGCCACCGAGCCGGAATCAGTCCCCAGGTGGGCAGGTTCTCCCAGGCTACCGGCGAGTTTCGCCCCACCAACTACAACGTCTACAATGCGCGGCGCAGTTGGTGGGGCAGCAACTTCTATCGCGACCGCGAGATTCCCCTCTACGCCGACTACCTCTACCACCTGGACCACGAGGCCGGCATCGACGTGAGCGGCGATACCAACCTGGAGGTCCTGCTCGACAACATGGCGGTGGATTCCCCCCGGACCACTCTCCATGCAGACGGCGAGGAGCAACTGGTTTTCCTCTTCAACGTGGCCGGAGAGCCGCGGGTCGAGTCAATCCAGGTGGAGGCGATCCTGGCCAACGACTACCGGGTCGACGTGGCGCTGTTGTCCACCCAGAGCCCGAGCGGCAAAACCTACGTAGCGCGCATGCTGAGCACATTCTACCGCACCGTTCTGCGCGCCCGAGGCAACGTCCGCGACGGCTCCAACCTGAAGCGCAGGCGCATCGACATCGGTGAGAATACGGGTCACTTCGTCTACAGCGCCGATGCCAACCTGCGTCTGGCGGGGATGGAGATCACCGGGGAGTACGCGCGCTCCAGCCTCTACTCGCGCTACCCGGCGCAGGAGGCGGGGCTGCCCTCCTTCGAGGACGGAGAGCGCTTCGCCGACCGCGGAGCGGCCTATTTCGTCAATGCCACGCGCTGGTTCGAGCGTGGCCGCGCCGGCGCCGAGTATTTCGCCATCAACCCGGAATTCCAGACCGAGATGCGCACCTACCTGGACTGGGAGGCTAACCTGTACTTCACCAATATTTTCGGCATGGCCAACGAGACCATCTACTGGCAGACGGTGGAGGACAACGACGACGGGGACCGCTACCCAGACCGGCGCCTCGGCAATCTTCCCGGCGTAATCAATGACGGTCTGGGCTTCGACACCGACGGGGTGTTCCTGGCGCAGGACGAGGACAACGACGGCATCCCGGAGACCAACCGCAATCTCAACCGGATACCCGACTACGACGAGCCCTTCCTGATGTACGACGTGGAGCCCAACGCCTACGCCTACGGCTTCGACCGCAACAACAACGACGAGCCGGACCCGCGCGAGGACGACGGCGAGGTGGACTATCCCTACGACTACGACCAGTGCGGCTACCACCTCTTCGGGCAGTGGGACCTCACCCGGGGCTGGTCCCTGGCCGCGGGCCACTATTCCACAAGTCAGATCGCCGGGCACGGCCGCAACCGCTCGACCTATGCCCTGCTCAACTACCGGCGGCAGGGTGTCGAACGCCTGCGGCGGCTGTTTTTCGAGAACCACTTTCGCCGCGTCCGGGACGACATCGCCGACGAGTACATGGTGACCGACGACGACCCAGGACCGCGGATCCACAATTTCGCCGGCCGCGGCATCTTCTATGAAGGCAGCAGGGGGGTCTATTTCGGCGACGGACCTCCCATCTACTTCAACCGCTTCGTGAGCGACCTGCTGCGCTACCAGGACAGCTATGTCAACGAGACCTACCTGGAGGGCAGGCTCAACCCCTGGTCCACCTTCAATCTGGTGCAGAAATTCCGGGTTCGCTTCAACTGGCAGCAGGGCGGGCGGCTCCACAGCGGCCTATACCAGCAGAGGCGCCGGCTGGACTACTGGACCTGGGTCAGCCGCGCCGAGTACACCTGGAGCTGGGGCAAGCTGAGCGCGACGCCGCAGTTCAAGTTCATGCTGTTGCGCCTGAGCGACAGGGAGCGGGACCTGGAGCTGCAGGACGAGATCCGATCGATCCCCATTCTGCGCCTGCGCTATGCGCTCCTCAGCCGCACCGCGCTGCAGATGGGATTGCAGGGCTGGGGTCCGCTTCCCTACCGGCGCAAGGACAGGGTGGCCAGCCGCTTCAGCTTCGAGCAGCGCACTGCTTTCGCGACCTTGACCAACCGGTCGCGCTATTTCGGCTACGACCTGACGACCGTCGTCGGGATCAGCAGGGACGAGGCCGACTTCGACGAGGACTTCCAGCGCTTCAGGGAGTTCGATTCCTGGTCCCTCTTCGTGCGGGGTGTGGTGGGGTTCACCGAGTTCGGCAGGGCGATTTAGGGCCTGCACCGGGGGCCGCCTGAAGGTTCCGCATTGATGCATTGCAGTAAATTTTCGCCAGGCGGTTTTTCCCGGATTGAGGCAAGATGAGAGAGAAGGTCATGTCCCGTTTCCAGCCTGCATTCGGCCTGATCGTGTCCCTGTCGCTGACCCTGGTGGGCACTGCGGCAAGTGGAGAGGACCCTCCGGTTCGCACCCAGGGGAGTCCCGATCTGACCTCGGCGCGGCCGTACCTGCGCTGGGACCGCCAGACCTACCGCAACTACGCCCTCGAGCATTTCTCCTATCCACCCTACCACTCCTGGTCGGGCCGCCGGCCCTTCGTAGAGGCGCCGCAGGCATATTACGGGCCCATGGGCGACTACCTGATCACCGGCTACGATCTCTACAACTGGCACGAGAGGCGCCAGCCGGGTCAGGAGTACGGCAGCTCCATCTTCAAGGACAACGAAGTGGAGGAAGGTGGTGGGTCCTGGATTCAGTCCTTCGACAGCCTGGTGATGGCCAAGGACGGCTACGGCGGTTGGGGCTACAGCCTGCTGGTCGGAGACGGACTGCTGGCGCACTTCACCCCCCTGACCCTGTCGAAGGTGAATTTCAACGGGGCGCGTTTCGATCTGGCCATTCCCCGCCTGAGTTTCACCGGCATGGCCTCGCGCATCGAGCGCCCCCACGCCTACCAGGAGGTGGCGGCGATTTGGAACATCGAGAAGACCCACTACGCCGAAGATTCCATTCTGCTTCTGGGCGGCCGCACCGAGGCGGACCTGGGGCGCCTGCGCCTGGGCCTGAACTGGGCCAACATGCACCTGTACAACAGCATCCGGGAGGGCAATACCCTCAGGGGAGTGCTGCGCCCCGATCAGCCGCTGATGGACTATATTCTGGTGCGCTTTTCCGACGATTCGCCGGCCGACGGCGTGGGCGGAGCGGTGGTGCAGGAGGTGAGCCTGGTGATCAACGGCGAGGTGCGCACCGACATCCGCCCCCGGGTCGTGCGGCACTGGCAGGGGATCACGCCCCAGGTGGGGTCCGTTTCCCAGGCGACCGGCAGCTTCCGGCCCACCAACTACACCTCTCCGAGAACCCGGATCCCCAACACGGCGGTTTTTCGCGGCCGGGAAATTCCCCTCTACGCGGACTATCTCTACCGGCTGGACCACGAGGCCGGAATCGACGTGGGCGGGGCCACCAACCTCGAGGGGCTGGTGGGAAACATCCATGTTGAATCTCCCGGGGAGATTTTGCGCGCCGACGGCGAGGAGCAGTTGGTATTCGTCTTCGACCTGTCGCAGGAGCCGCGGGTGGAGTCGGTGCAGTTGGAGGCGTTCCTGGGCAATGACTTCCTCGTCGAGGTGGCCCTTTTGAGCAATCAGAATCCACGCGGAAAGACCTACAACGCCCAGTACCTGGCGACCTACTTCCAGACGGTGCGGCGCGCCGCAGGGAACGTGCGCGACCTCAGCAACTTCAGGCGCCGGCGCATCGACGTGGGAGAGAACACGGGAATCTTCACCTACAGCGCGGATGTGAAGCTGGCCCTTCCCGGCCTCGAGGTGTCGGGAGAGTACGCGCGCTCGGCCCTCTACTCGCGCTATCCCGGCCACCAGGTTGGAGCCCCTCTGTTCGACGAGAGCCCGGCCTCGGCGCAGCGGGGTTCGGCCTATTTTCTCAACGCCACCCGCTGGTTCGAGAGAGGGCGGGCGGGGGCCGAGTACTTCGCCATCAATCCCGGCTTCCAGACCGAGATGCGCACCTATATCCACTGGGAAGACGCCCTGTTTCACTCCAATATCATGGGGATCACCAACTCTACCCTCTACTGGGAGCTGGTGGAGGACAACGACGACGGCGACCGCTTTCCCGACCGGCGCATCGGCAATCTCGTGGGCTATGGCAACGACAGCCAGGGATATGATCTCGACGGCGTATTTCTGGGGCAGGACGAGGACAACGACGGCTGGCCCGAGACCAACCGCGACGGGGACCTCATTCCCGATTCGGACGAGCCATTCCTCATGTACGACGTGGAGCCCAACGCCTACGCCTACGGTCTCGACCGCAACCACAACGACGAGCCCGATCCGCGCGAGGACGACGGCGAGGTGGACTATCCCTACGACCACGACCAGCGCGGCTACCACCTCTTCGGGCAACTCAACCTGAGCCGCCACTGGTCCCTGTCCCTGGGCGGTTTCGCCTCCGCGCAGATCGCCGGGGGGGGCCGCAACCGCTCGGCTTACGCCCTGCTGACTTACCGGCGCAAGGGCATCGGCCGGCTGAGACAGGTGTTTTTCGAGAACAGCCTGCGCCGTGTGCAGGACGACATCGCCGACGAGTACGTGGCCACGGACGACAGGGGGGACCGGACGCGCAACTTCAGCTTTCGCGGCCTCGGCAGGGGCAACGTGATCGACGCCTTCATCCACGACTATCCGCCGGTTTTCAGCAGCCGCTTCGTCCCCGACCTGCTCTTCTACCAGGACAGCTACGTCAACGAGAGCTACCTCGAGGCCAGGCTGCGGCCGTTGCCCGCCCTCGACCTGGTGCAGAAGCTGCGCCTGCGCTTCAACTGGCAGCAGGGCGGCCGTCTCCACAACGGCCTCTTCCAGAAGGAGCGCCGCCTGGATTTCTTCACCTTGGTCAGCCGCGCGGGCTACACCCTGCGATGGGGCCGGCTGAAGGTGACCCCGCAGTACAAACTCATGCTCCTGCGTTTGATGGACCGGGAGCGCGGCCGGGCGGTGCGCGACGAGTTGCGTTCCATCCCCATCCTTCGCCTCGAGTACCCGCTCCTGCTGCGCACGACCCTGCGGGCGGGAGCGCAGGGATGGGGACCCATGCCCTACCGGCGCCACGACCGGGTGGCAGGCCGCTTCAGCTTCGAGCAGCGCACCGCCTTCCTCACCCTGACCAACAGCTCGCGCTACTTCGGCTACGAGTTGTACACCATCGTCGGGCTCAACAAGGACGGGAAGGAGTACGACCTGGCATTCCAGAACTTCCAGGGATTCGACGGCTGGAGCTTCTTCGTGCGGTGCCTGGTGGGATTCACCGAGTTCGGAAGACCCATATAGTGTCCCGTCGCAGAGATATGTCGCCATTATTCCGCCGATCCATCCCGGCTCACGGCTCGGGGGCAGGCGGCCGCCCAGCCGGCGGTTCCGGCTCCCGAAACAGAAAAGGAGGCAGTTTGTGATACTTCACAATGGCGGACCGGCGCAGTCCATCGACGAGGCGGTCCTGTTTTCCTTCGACACCTATTCCCTGCCCTTCAACAAGGGGCTGCTGCTGGAGCTCGTTCCCGGACACAAGAGCAATTTCAATTCGGGACACGGATTCGATCCGGACCACCCGGGCAAGGTGGTGGTGCCCGAGGGCGGACCCGGCGATCCCGACTGCCGCGAGGTGTGCTACTACGGCAGCGTGCTGCGGGTCGACGGCGAATTCAGGATGTGGTACCTGGGCCGCGGCGAAGACGAGGTCCGGCGGGTGTGCCATGCCCGGTCCAGGGACGGCATGGAGTGGGAGAAAACCGAGCTCGGCCTGGTGGACTACGACGGACACAAGGCCAACAACTTGGTGAGGTTCGCCGAGGCCGGGCAGCCCCTGGATCAAATGGCCAACTTCGTTCTGGTCATCCACGAGCCGGAAGACCCCAATCCCGGACGGCGCTTCAAGATGGTCTACGAGGTTGACCCCAGCGACATCCGCGCCGCCTTCAGCGCTGACGGACTGCGCTGGGAGCAATCGCCCCACAACCCCATACTGAGGGGCAACTCGCTGGAGCCCGGCGGCCTCGTCAGCTTCGGCGGCTGCTACTACCTGAATGGACAGGGGGGCAGCGTGGCCCATCCCATCAGGGGAGCCCGCAAGCGCACCCTGGCCACCTACGCTTCCTATGACTTCGATCACTGGACCCAGGCCGTGGTCCCGGGATTCCGGCGCGACCCGGTGCCGCCCCATCCGCCCACCGATTTCGAGCTCCACCGCGGCGAGCAGGTGCACATGGGCGCCTCTCTGTGGAACAGGGGCAACGTGCTCGTCGGCATCTACGGGCAGTACCACAACGAGACCAACGACCGGCGCTACGGCACCTGCGATCTGGGCATGGTGACCAGCAACGACGCCATGCACTTCAGGGAGCCCGTGCCCGATTTCAAGTTCGTTCCGTACTACGAGGAGCTCGACGATGGTCCCCCGCGGCTGCTGCAGGGCCAGGGGTTCGCCAACGAGGGCGAGCGCACCCTGTTCTGGTACGGAGTCTGGCGCTACGATCCGCCGCGCCGCACCGGGGTGCGCCTGGCCACCTGGCCCCGGGACCGCATGGGGTTTCTCGCCCCTTCGCCCGGGTCCGTTCCGCCCGGAGAGGCCGAAGACATCGAGCCGCCCCACTGCATTTCGTGCCCCATCGAGCTTACCCGGGCCGGGGCCCGGGTCTACCTGAACGCGGCCTGCTCCCCCCACAGCAGCCTGAGGGTAGAGGTCCTCAATCGCGAGTTCGAGCCGATGCCCGGCTACTCGGGGGAGGACTGCGTTCCCATCGGAGGGGAGGGTATGCGTCTCCCGGTAACCTGGCGCCGCCGGGAGGAGTTGGAGGGATTCGACCACCCGGTGCGCATCCGGGTCAAGTGGGAGGGAATCAGGGCTGAAGACGCCCGGGTTTACGCCGTTTACGTGGACGAAGGCGGCTGACCTCGGGAAACGACAAGGAGTCAAAATGGACAAGATTCGCCAACGACTGGGCGACGAGATCGCCGCCATGCCCGTGTTCAACTACCACGAGCACTGCTGGAAATCTTTCAGCACCGACCACGAGCAGGAGATGGATCTGCCCTATTTCCTCTCCTACGGCTACCTGAGCAGCAATCTGAGGGCGGCGGGACTGGCCCGGACGCCGGACTTCGACTACCTCGGCGATCCGCAGCTCGAGGACGGCTCCGAGCGCGCCTGGAGCCTGATTTCTCCCTACCTGGAGCTGGTGCGCAACACTGTTTATTACCGCTACCTGCTGGTCTCACTGCGCGATCTCTTCGACGTGGAGGAGAAGGATCTCTACTGCGATGGCTGGCGCCGGGCATCGCAGCGCATTCGCGAGTACAGCCGCGAGCGCAAAGGCCGGGGCGCCGAGCTTTCCGCGCGCATGGGGACCACCGCCACCGTGCTCGACGCCAAGGCCGGTCTCGCCATCCTGCCCAACACCGAGCCCAGCGACCACATCCTGATCAATGTCATTCGCCTCGACGGATTCATCCACGAAGGGCGCCGGCTCGACAAATTCCTCGAGGACTTCCCCGGAAGAAATTTCGAGCAGTGGGTGGAGCTCTTCGAGGAGATGTTCGCGCGCAGCCTGAAGAACGGGGCGGCCGGGTTCAAGTGCGGCCTGGCCTACAACCGCCGGCTCGATTTCGACAGTCCGCCGCGGCAGGAGGCGGCGCGCATCTTCGACCGCGGCGTCCTGGAGGCTTCCCCGCAGGAGAAGAAGGTCTTTCAGGACTACATGATGAACCGCCTCGCCGAACTCTGCGTCGAAGCCGACGTGCCGCTGCAGATTCACACCGGCATGACCAGCCATGTCGGCGACAGCAGCCCGGTCCACCTCACCGAGTTTTTCTACAACCACCCGGACCTGCGCGTCGACCTCTTCCACGGAGGCTATCCCTGGAGTACTCAGGCCGGCCTCATGGCCCAAAACCACGAGAACGTCTTCGTGGACGGATGCTGGCTGCACGGGATCTCCTACGCCGGCTACCGCGAAGCCCTGACCTCCTGGATAGAGAACGCGCCCATGAACAAGATCTTCGCCTGGGGCGGCGATCACACCATGCTGGAGCAGAGCTACGGCTCCCTGGTGGTAGCCCGCGGGCTGGTGGCCGACGTGCTGGCGGACCTGGTGCGGCGCGGCTACTTCGACGTGGAGCTGGCCCTGCTGGTCGCCCGCCGCATTCTGCACGACAACGGCGTCGAGTTCTGGCGCCTGAAGGAGGACTAGGATGGTCGCGAAAAGGGACTACCGCTCCGGGGAGTTCAACAGGTTCGTCGCCCTGGGGGAGAGCACGACGGCGGGAGGATGGTCCACCTCGCCGGAGCGCTGCTGGGTGCCCAGGCTGGCGGCCCTGATCGACGATTTCCAGGAGCGGCCCCTGGAGGTCTTCAACGCCGGAATCGGGGCCAACCTGATCTCGAGCAGGTCGCCCGCCTACGCCACCAGCGGCAAGCCGGCGGCGGACGAGCGCCTGCAGCGCCACGTCATCGACCAGGCCCCCGATCTGCTGGTCATCTCCTACGGGCTCAACGACGCCCGCGGCGGCACGTCGTGGTCCCTGTTCCGGGAGGTGATGGTGAGCCTGGTGCGGCGGGTGCGCGCCAGGCTGGACCCGGTGATCGTGTTGCCCGGGCCCTACTACATGTGGGATTTCGAGGTGGGCAGGGAGGGAGGATACGGCCATGCCAACCTGGAAATTTTCAGGGACTACAGCCGGGGAATAGCCGCGGTGGCGGCGGAGGAGGACTGTCTCTTCGTCGACCTGCTCGACGCATACGCCGAGACCGACTGGATGATCCACTACGACGGGGTGCACGCCAACGACCTGGGGCACCGCATCGTCGCCAACCGGATCTTCGAGGTGCTGGCGCAGAACTGCTCGTGCCTGGCCCGGCGCACCAGGGAGATGGAGAAGACCAGTCCGCGCTGGCGCGACGAGTCCACCCTCATGCGGATGGAGGAGGAAGGTCCCGAGTGAGAACGGGCCTTCGGAGGAAGACGAGGAACCGCAGGCCGCCCAGCGGCCGCGGCCTCGACTTGGTGAAAGGAAGGGAATGACAGAGGACGGAAACGGGAGCGGTCTCTACGACCCCGGATTGCACCTCTTCGTCGACGACGCCGAGGTGCAGGACCATCCCGGCTTTCTGCGCAAGGTGCAGCGACCCGCGAGGGTGCAGACGGAGCCGGTGCTGAGGCCGGAACGGCCATGGGAGGGCCGCACCGTGCAGATCAAGGGCGGCCTGCACTACGAGGCGGAGGAAAACCTCTTCAAGATGTGGTACTGGACCTGGTCCTGCAGCATCGAGGAGATGCACGCCGGCGCTCCCACCTTCCTCTGCTACGCCACCTCCAGCGACGGCGTCCGCTGGGAGCGGCCCGAGCTGGGCCTGGTCGAGTTCCGTGGGTCCAAGGACAACAACATCGTGCTGGCCACCAGGGGCGACCCCTGGGGGGTTGTGGTGGACCCCCTGGAAGAGGACCCGGCGCGGCGCTACAAGCTGGGTCTGTACATTCAGCCCGGGGGAAGCCCGGGTCCGGAGGACCCCCAGGCCCGGGGCCTTTTCATGAAGTCGGTGGCCGACAGCCACGGCATGTTCGCCTGCTGCTCCGCCGACGGGATCCACTGGAACCCGGAGGAGGGGCTCCTGGTCCCGCGCGCCGGCGACGCCGGGGTGCTGGCCTGCGATCCCATCGGGCAGGGCTACATCTCCGCCTCGCGGCGCTACAACTCCCTCATGGACCACTTCGTCCTGGAGTGGAAGAAGTACCGCCGCGTAATCGCCCTGTCCACCAGCGCCGACTTCGTCCACTGGACCCCACTGAAGACCGTGCTCAAACCGGACGACATGGACCCCCCCGACATCCAGCTCTACCAGATGGTGCCCTTCGTCTACGGCAACCAGTACCTGGGCGTACTGTGGGTCTGGCATCCCACCGAGCTGAGCGCCATGGAGCTGGCCTCGGCGCGCGAGGTCGAGCACTGGCAGCGGGTCGGCCGCCGCGAGGAGTTTTTTTCGGTGGGTCCTCCCGGATCATGGGACGGCGGCTGGGCGGCCTGCGGCCTGAGCGCGCCCGCCCTGAAAGGGGACACCCTCTACATGGGCTACTCTGGCAAACCCCAGGGACACGGAACCGGGGGCAACTTCCACAGTTCCATCGGAATGCTGACCCTGCGCAGGGACGCCTTCGCCGCGATGCGCTGCGGCATCGGCGGAGGCGAGCTGATGACCGAGCCCATTCTCGTCGGCGGACCGCGGCTCTCGGTCAACGCCCTGGTGCTCTTCGGCCAACTGCGCCTGCGGGTCGTCGACGACATGGAGGTGCCCGGGGGCTACTCGCTGGATGAGTGCAACGGGCTGGTGCGGGGCGACTCCACCGACTTCGAGATCACCTGGGGGAAGGAGCGCCGCGACCTGACTCCCTTCATCGGCAGGAGGATCCGGCTGCACATGCAGGCGGACAACGCCGCCAGCCTGTACTCCTACCGGGTCGGCTCCCACAGGCAATAGCGAAAGGAACGAGGCAATGATCTACGACGGGCACGCCTACTGCTTTCCGCCGCCGCGGGAGCACGGGGGATTCGAGGACCCGGCGGAATTCCACCGCCACCTGCAGTTGTTCATGGCCCTGGCGCGGCAGCAGCCGTGCTGGCGCCGCCGCGACCGCGCCCCGGCCGACGTCAGCGGCCTCGTCGACCTGCAGCGGGGATGGAGCTTCGACGCCCTCAAGGAGGCCGGCTTCCGCACCGGGCCCCACGGTCTGGTGCAGTGGACCGCCGCCGGCGAGGACTACGTCAAGCAGGCCCTGCCGCCGTGGATCGTGGATTTCGCCTACCCCGCCGAGAGCCTGGTGGCCGAGATGGACTACGCCGGGGTCGACCGCGCCCTGCTCCACCGCACGCCCTACATGGGGCTTTCCAACGAGTTCATCGCCGCCTGCGCGCGCCGCTATCCGCAGCGAATTCAAGGGCTGGCCTACGTGGAGGAGTGGAAGATCGAGTCGGAGACCGACGCCTGCATCCGCAAGCTGGAGCGGGCGATCGGGGAGCTGGGGCTGGCGGGGCTGCAGTTCATGGCCTTTCACCGTCCCCTCTACGGCCAGGCCGAGTCCTGGGAGGGCGGGGGCTTCGAGCCTTACTGGGAGGCGGTGGAGGCGCTGAATATCCCGGTATTCTTCACCGTCGGCGGCGGCGCATTCCCCGAGGCCTATCTCGACGAGCTGCGGGCTCTGCGGCGCTGGATGGAGCGCTATCCCGACGTGCCGGTGGTCCTTACCCACGGCTTCCCCTGGCGCCTCTTCGCCGACGAGGAGAAGCTGGAGGTGCCCGACGCGGTCTACGAGGAGGTCCCTCTCGACCATCCCAGCTTCCACATCCAGATCCTCTTCGCCGTCTTCCTGCAGTCGCGCTGGGACTATCCCATGCCGCAGATGCGGCCGACCCTGGAGACCATGGTGGAGCGCATCGGCGCCGAGCGCATCATGTGGGGAACCGACATACCCATCGTGCTGCTGCACTGGACCTACCGCCAGAGCCTGGACTACATCCGCAGCTACTGCGACTTCATCGGCGCCGCCGACATGGATCTCATCCTCGGGGGAAATATGGCCCGCTTCATGGGGCTCGAGCAGAGCGAAGACGCCGGTCAGGCCGGGTCCGGTCAATAGGCGTCAGCGTTCCGGACTTCCTCCGACCAGTCCTCCCACATGTCCTCGGGCAGGGGAGCCTCCACCTTCTCGTCCAGGTCCTTCTTGAGGTAGTCGTGGAA
This sequence comes from Candidatus Latescibacterota bacterium, assembly GCA_965208105.1. Taxonomy (GTDB): domain Bacteria; phylum Latescibacterota; class UBA2968; order UBA8231; family UBA8231. The sequence continues at coordinate 1,705,386 of OZ242318.1, read as the reverse complement.
CACCGCCAGGCGGATCCGGCGCGAGCGGTTGTGGCCCGATCCGTGTCCGAGGCGGTGGTGCCAGAACACGACGTCACCGGCCTCGCCGTCGATGTCGACGCAGGGGCGGCGGTTGTAGAAGGCCAGGTCCTCCTCCAGGTCCGCCGTGGGGCGGTTGCCGTAGCGGCAGTGATAGTCGAAGTAGAAGCGCCGGTGGCTGCCGGCCCAGACTTTGAAACCGCCGCCCAGGGGTGGAACCCGGTCGATATAGCCCACCACTCCGAGGTGGAATGGGTGGCCGTCGAGGTGGCAGGTGCGGGGGCTGTCCGGAGCGCCGCCCTCTGGCAGGTTGCAGTAGATGCCGCGCACGCGCTCGGGCTGCTGCAGGGTGCTCTTGCCCAGCAGGCGCTCGGCGGCGCACCAGACCGAAGGGTCGGTGGCCAGCAGCCGCACCATCCAGTCCTCGGCGCCGATCTGGCGGTATTTCCAGTAGTAGCCGCTGATGTAGTTCCGGTGTTCGTCGCTGCGCTTGGGCAGAGGTCCGATCCAGGTGTCCGGATCGTCGCGGTCGAGCTCGGGAGGAGCCGCCTCCCACATGGCCTCCCGCGCCCGCTCCATGAGCGCGGGATCGAGGACGCCGCGCTTTACCAGGTAACCTTCCCTTTTGAAGAAGCGGATGTCGTCCGCCGAAAGGCTGAGCATGGGTCGATCACCTCCTGGTTGTCAGGGATCCGGCAGGCATTCCGCTCCGCCGCCGCGGACCGGCGGCCAAGCTGAAACTTCCCGGGAATCCCGGTCGTCGGCTGCCATTCCCGGACCGGGCGAGAGCCATCAGGCCGGGGCCTTGTGGCGCGACCACACCAGGGGGGTCTGGCTCTCGTCGTCGAGCGGGTCGCCGGGGTTGAGAGAGGCCACCTGCTCGTCGGTGAGGATGTTCGGAATGCCGTTGAAGACCGCACCGTCGGGCATGTAGGCGCAGGTCATGGCGCGGCGCGGGGAATGAGTCATGTTCGGTCCGGCCGCGTGCGCCATGAGGCCGTTGTGGATGCCCGCCGAGCCGGCTTTCATGGCGGCGGCCACCGGCTCGATGCGGCGGAACTCGGGGTACTCCTCGAAGAGGAAGTCGATCTGGTGGCGAAAGTGACCCTTCTTTTCGTATTTGGCGATCTTGTGCGAGCCGGGAATGTAGTAGAGACAGCCGTTCTGGACGGTGGCGTCGTCCATGGCGATCCAGATGGAGATGGCGTTGGGCGAGTGGAATGACCAGTTGGGAACGTCTATGTGCCACGAGGTGGGGTTGTCCCAGGGACGCTTTTGCAGAGTCTGGTCGTGCCACACGCGGATGCCGTCGTTTCCGGAGAGCTTGCAGAGCATCTCCCCGAGCCCGGGGTCGAGCATGTACTTCCTGACCGTGGGGTTGATCCTCCACATGTTCAGGCGCTGCAGGAAGACCCGATCGTAGTACTCGTCCCTGCCGTCGACGATCATCTCGTTGCCCTTGCCGGTGATCTTTCTGTTGCCCATCTGCCGCACCGATTCCTCCACCCCGTCGCAGAGCTCCTGCAGCTCTGCGGCGTCGAGGAAGTCCTCGACGATGATCCAGCCTTCGCGCTGGTAGGAATCGATCTGCTCCTGCCTCAGTTCGGTCTTCATGGCGTCTCTCCTGTTGCGTTTGTGAGCCGGGCCCCTCGGCGGCCCAATTTCGTCAACCTATCTCTGCGACGGGACGCTGGCTGCATTCGCGCCGGCCTGGTGCCCGGTTCGCCCGAGGCCGCGGCGCAGCACCACCCGTTGGCCGGCCTCGTAATCGCCGAACCATTCCCTTTGCCCCTCGGGCCAGCGCACCTCCACCTCCGACACCCCGCCGGCGCCGCCCAGGCCCACGTGAACGCGGGGGTCGCTGGCGGCCAGGTAGCTGTAGGCGGTGCGCACCTCCCTGATCAGTTTCCTTTCTTCCACCTTGAAGGTGAGTCTGGCGCCCAGGGAGGGGCTGCCCCCGGCATCGAGCACCTCGAAGGCAATCCAGGCGCCCCTGCCTCCCACCGCGTTGCGCAGCAGGTAGGTGGGGCCGTCGCGGTTTACCACCAGCACGTCGACGCCGCCGTCGTCGTCCACGTCGCCGAAGGCCGCGGCGCGGCTGGTGTGCACCAGGAGCTCGCGGGTCCCGCCCATGGGCTCCACCTTCTGGAAGCGCAGTCCCGGTCGGCCGCGCAGCAGCAGGTTGGGCTCGGCGAAGATATCGGAGGAGAACATCACTTTGTTGCTGTTGTCGATGCGGCCGTTGGCGATGTACAGGTCCAGCAGCCCGTCGTTGTCGAAGTCGGTGAACCCGACCCCGAAGCGGGTCAGGGCGAAGCTGTCCAGGACCAGTCCCGCGGCCGCGGTCTCGTCGCTGAAGAACGCTCCCCGGTTGCGGTAGAATGAATCCGTTTGCTGGCGCAGGTTGACCACCAGCAGGTCGAAGTTGAGGTCGCCGTCCACGTCCTCGGAGGCCACCCCCATGCCGGCCTTGACCTGGCCGCTCTCGTCGCGGGCGCAGCCGCGCAGCATGGCGTCCTCGACGAAGCTGCCGTCTCCCTGGTTGAGCCAGAGGTGGTTCACGGTGCCGTCGTTGGCGACAAAGATATCGGTGCGGCCGTCGTTGTCAAAGTCGCCGCTGACCACCCCGAGACCGTTGCCTTTGGCCGAGGCTATGCCCGACTCCGCGGAAACGTCGGAGAAGGTGCCGTCGCCGTTGTTGCGATAGAGAACGTCGGGAGTGGGATTGCTCCACCTGGAGCGTCCCGGGGGACAGTAGGTGGGGGCCCCCAGCGGCCCCAGGCAGACCTTGTCGCGGTGGATGGACCAGGTGACGTAGTTGGTGGCGAAGAGGTCGAGGTCGCCGTCGTTGTCGTAGTCGAGGAACATGGCGCTCGCCCCCCACGCGGTATCGCCGACGGCGGCGGATGCGGTGACGTCGGCGAAGCGTCCCCCGCCCTGGTTCTGCAGCAGCACGTTGGCGCCCACGTTGGTGACGTAGAGGTCCATGTCGCCGTCGTTGTCGTAGTCGCCGGTGGCCGCCCCCATGCCGTAGCCGCGGTCGTCGGCGCCGCTGCCTGCGGTGACGTCGGCGAAGCGGCCTCCACCCAGGTTGCGGTAGAGCCGGTTGCCGGGGCGCTCCCGGGGGAGGGCGTCCAGCCTTCCCCCCTGCACCAGGTAGGCGTCCAGGTCCCCGTCCCCGTCCATGTCGAAGAGGGCTCCGCCGCCGGCCATGCTCTCGGGCATGTAGTGGCGCTCCCGGTGTCCGGACTCGAAGACGAAATCGATCCCGCGCGCTGCGGCCACCTCATCGAACCAGGGCGCGGGGTCCGGCTTGCCTTCTTCTCCCGCCGGCTCCCGGTCCTCCCCAATGGAGCCGCAGCCGCTGGCGAGGAGAGAGGAAACGAGCAGGGCCACATAGCCTACATCGGCCGGGAACTTCACGGATCGCTCCCCTGGCTTCGCATCTCCCGCACCTGGTCCTGGTAGGCTCCCAACCGGGGGAAATGGGGTTCGAGGGCGGCGGCGCGCCGCAGCGACCGCTGGGCGCCGTCGAGGGCGCCCAGCCTCGCCTGGGTCAGGCCCAGGGCGACGAAGGTCCGGGCGCGGGTCGAGTCGAGCTCCACCGCGCGGCGCAAATTGACCAGCCCGGCGGCGAACTGCCCGAGCTCGTAGCGGGCCAGGCCCAGCTCCAGGTGGAGGGTGGCGTTGCGGGGATCTTGGCGCAGGGCCCGGGCGAAGGCTTCGGCGGCTTCGGCGTGGCGCCGCGTCTCCATCAGAACCCGGCCCCGTCTCTGGTGCGCCGCACCCAGGGTGGAGTCGAGGGCGACCGCCCGGTCCAGGCTCCCCAGGGCCTCGGCATGATTGCCCATCTCCGCCTGCAGGGCTCCCGATTTCAGGTGGAACCAGGCATTGTCTGGATGGTGTCTAAGCCCCTCCTCGAAGGTGGACAGGGCCTGCTTGTAGCGCTGCGTTTCGAGGTAGAGGCCGCCGAGCCTGTCGAAGAGGCGCGGGTCCTGGGGGTACTTCCTGCACAGCTCCTCCATAATGGGGATGGCCGCGTCGGGCCGGCCTTCGTCGGCGAGGCGGGTTGCCTTGCCCAGCTCCACCACCAGCCCCTGCCGGTAGCTGTCCATCTCCTCGTCCCAGGCGTCGCGCCACCTGGGGGATGCGCCGGCGCCGCGCTCGAGCTCGAGCCTGGCATCCCCCGGCCGCCCCATTTGGCGGTAGGCGGTCCCCAGGAGCAGGCGGGCGTAGGCGTCGTCGGGCCTTCGCTCCAAAAGGGCTTCTAGGATGGCCGCGGCGCGCTCGGGGCGGCGGCTCTGCAGCATGACCCGGGCGAGCCCCCAGTGCCCGGGGGCGGCGTCGGGCTTCAGGGCACTGGCGCGGTCGAAGGAGCTTCGGGCCTTCTCGAGCTGGCCCTGGTCCAGGTACCAGAATCCCAGGCGCCAGTGCAGGGGCGCGTGATCGGCATGCAAGGCGGCGGCGCGCTCGGCGGCGGCAACGGCCCCGGAACGGTCCCCCAGCCGGGTCTTGACCCTGGCCAGGCGGTACCACCAGCGGGGCCTGGCGGCATCGGAGGCAAGGGCCTGCTCATAGCTCAGCAGGGCGAGGGAGTCGAGGAAATTGGCCTCGTAGGCGTAGCCCAGGCGCATGCGCAGCTCCGGGTTGCTGGGATCGGCGGCCACCTCGGCCAGGACCTTTTCGACCAGGGCGACCACGCCGGGGTCCTTCCCCAGCAGGACCTGGGGCAGCTCGGGGGGAGTTGCCGGCGGGGAGGGCCTGAGCAGGACGAGGGCGGCGGCGCAGGCAGCCGCCAAAAGCAGAACCAGAAGGTGGGATCTTTTGAGGCGGATGTTCAAGGGGCTCCCCTGATTGGTATATTCTTCAATATCTGAATGATAAGGCGCCTGGGCGGTGTTGGAAAGCTGGGGCGCCAGGGCCGGCGACGCACCGCAGGCCTCTGTTTTCCGGGGCGTACGGACATGCGGCTGGCTGAAAGGGCTGCGTCCCTGCCGGCAGGGACGCCGGCGCATCGCAACCTTCAACTCAAACCCCCAATCGAGGTGGAGACCATGAAAAAGCGCACAATCGTCGTCACCGGAGCCGCGGGCTACGTCGCCGGACGCATGCTGCCGGCACTGCAGGAGCGCTACGATACCGTGCTTCTGGACGTGAAAAGGACCGACCGCGAAGGACGGGAAGTGAGGAGAATTCAGACCGTCGACCTGCTGGAGCGCGACCGCGACGCCTACCGCCGCTACTTCAGCGGAGCCGACGCCGTGGTCCACTGCGGCTTCGTCCGCAGCGCCGAAGGTAAGCAGCGCTTCTGGACCGAGTCCGACAATATCACCATGGCCCACAACGTCTACCGGGTGTGCCAGGAGGAGGGCGTGCGGCGGGCGGTGATCATCAGCTCCAACCACGCCGCCGACTACTACGAGAACCTGATCTGGTCGGGGCGGCTGGACTTCGTCACCCCCGGCATGCTGCCCCGGTCGGACAACTTCTACGGCTGGGCCAAGGCCTCCTACGAGCTCCTGGGCTTCCTCTTTGCCTGCGGCAAGGAAGGGCCGGCGCTGGAGAACGTGCAGCTGCGCATCGGCGGTCCCCGGGAAACGGACATGGACAACTGCGACCCCGGGGATCTGCAGAAGATGCACCGCGGCCTGGGGGCCTACCTCAGCGTGCGCGACCAGGTGCAACTGGTGGTCAGGAGCATTGAGACCGAGGACATCCGCGACCCCGACGGCGTGCCCTTCCAGATCTTCTACGGCATCAGCGGCAACGCCCACAACTTCTGGAGCCTGGCCAATGCCCGCCGCGTGATCGGCTACGCGCCGGAGGACGACAGCCAGCTGCGCTTCGCCGACAGGGTCGCGGAGATCATCCGGGCGGCGGGGGGATGAACAGGGTTCGGGAATCAGCTGCCTCCGAGAAGATGTTATAGTTTGGAGTGAATTTTGAAGGGGATCGCAACACACCAGGGGCAAGTTCCGTTTTTATTGACATGGGAACAGTTTAAAATTATTTTGACAATTGCTATTTTTTCCGCGGCAGGAAGTTAGGCTCCTGGGGTTTTGCACTGAGTTGCTTCTTGGCATCCGGGGTAAAGGCCGGCACTCCTGATGATTGAAAAAAACTCGAAACTGCTCCCAGCTGGGCAATTCCTCCTCATCCTCGTCTGTTTTCCAATCCTGGTCGGGGCTTCTCCACCTCAACAAGTGCACCTGTCAGAGGTAATGCCGCGGCAATTCTACCTGAGGGCATCCCTTCCCTCCTATCGCAACTTCGCCTTTCAGCCCTACACCAACTACCCGGGACACACCGCGTTCCGATCCGACGGGACGATCTACTCCGACGCGCCGCGAGTCATTTACAGTTCCATGGGAGATTATCTCACCACCGGGTATGATCTCTATGCCTGGACCGAGCGGCGCGGTCCAGAAGCAGCATCCGCCGGAGGCAATATCTACGGCAGCTCGATCTTCAAACACTACCGGGTATTTTTGCACGCTTTTGGCGACCTTGTTGTTGCCCGGGACAGTCGGGGTTCGTGGGGTTATAGTGCAATTTTGGGAGATGCACTAATTGCGCGTTTCTCCCCGCTGACCCTGTCCAAGGTCGATTTCGATGGGGTGCGCGTGGACCTGGCCACACCCTCCCTCCAAGCCACCTTGCTGGGTTCCCGGCCGGAGCGTCCGGGGTATAGCGTAGCACGTGCCAATTGGTACATCGAAAACACCGAGTTTGCGGACGCCTCCCCGCTGCTGTTGGGAGGCCGTTTGCAGGGAAACCTGGGCAGACTGCAACTGGGAATTACCGGCGTCAACCTGCACATGTTCCGCAGCACCGCGAGCGGCAACACCTTGAAAGGCGTGTTACGGCCCAGCCAGCCTCTCATCGGATGGGTCCTCTTTCGATTTACCGACGACTCCCCTGATGACGGCCGCGGCGGAGCCGTCGTCCAGGAACCCGTGCTAATCGTCAACGGCGTTCCGCGGTCCGACCTCCAGGCTCGGGTGATTCGCCATCGGGCAGGCGTCCCTTCCCAGGTTGGAACCGTGTCTCAAGCTACTGGTGAATTCCGCGCCTTTCCCTACCACCAGTTTCGCAGCGTGGGTGAAACTGAGTCCTCCCTTTTCTACCGTAACCGGGAAGTGCCTTTGTACGCCGACTATCTCTACCGCATCGACCACCTGCACGGTGAAAACGTGAGCGCGGATACGAACCTGGAGAGTTTGATCGAGTTGTTTCGAGTTGAGTCATCCGACGAGGTTCTGCAGGCCGACGGAAACGACCAGCTCGTCTACCTCTTCGACATTTCCCGGGAGCCCTTCGTCGAATCGGTGGAGCTGGAGGTCGTCCTGTCCAACGACTACAAGGTGGACGTGGCCACCTTGATCGACGAGGACCCTCGCGCCCGCAAGCGCTACGCCCAGTTCAATACCACCTATTACCACACGGCGCTGCGGGCAAAGGGCAATGTGCAGGACCGCTCCAATTTGCAACGGGTGCGACTGGAGGTGGGCGAAAATACCGCCCTGTTTACCTACAGCGCCGATGCCCACCTGAGCCTTGTGGGTATGGAAGTGCACGGAGAGGTGGCCCGCTCGCGGCGCTACTCCCGCTATCCGGCCGAAGTCGAGCAGAAGCCTTTTTTTGAAAAGGGATCCCGCTCCAGAGAAACGGGGGCTGCCTACTTCGTAAATGCTGCTCGCAGGTTGGACCGCGGCCGCGTGGGGCTGGAGTACTTCTCGATTCAGCCGGATTTCACTACCGAGCTCCGCCACCATCTTCCCACCGGGGCCGACTTTTTTCCAATTCATCTACAGGGAGTGAGAAATCGCACCCTGTACTGGCAGCTTGTGCAGGACAACGACGACGGCGACCGCTTCACCGATACGCGCATGGGTCAGCCCCTTGGCCATGTGCCTGATTTTGAAGCGACCGATCCGGACGGGGTTTTCCCCGGCCGCGACGAGGACCGCGACGGTATTCCCGACACCAATCGCAACTTCAACCGCATACCCGACTACGAAGAGCCATTTCTCATGTTCGAGGTGGAACCGAACGAGTATGTCTACGGGTTGGATCGCAACCACAACGACGAGCCGGATTTCCGCGAAGACGATCTCCGTCCAGACTACCCCTATTTCCCCGGCCAGCGGGGGTATCATCTCTTCCTGCAGGTCGGACCGAGATCCGGGTGGTCAGCAACTGCCGGCCGTTTTGCGGTGGAGGAGGTCGCCGGTGACGGGCGCAATCGCTCCAGCTATGCCCTGCTGACCTTCCGCGGCCGGGACACCAGGGAGCGCTGGCGTCTCCTCCTTGAAAACTATATGCGGCGAGTTGAGGACGATATTGCCGATGAGTTCGCTATTCTGGTTGAGCAACCGCAGAATCCCACTTTACCAGATGACAATACCCCTCGAACCTTCATTAGTCAGATTCAGGCAGATCCCCTGTCCTATCGGGATAGCTACGTCAACGAGATCTATCTCGAAGCGGAGCTGCAGCCGTGGTCCGCCCTGCGGTGGGTGAACAAGTGGAGGCTTCGGGTCAACTGGCAACAGGGTCAAGAGGATCAGCGCGCCAGAAGGCTGGACTACTGGACTTTGGTTCAACGGGCCGAGTACACTGTCATTTGGGGAAACCTCACGGTTCGGCCGCAGTGCAAAGTCCTGCTCCTGCATCACGTGGACCAGGATGCGGACCGCCTGGTTACCGGTACCTATGCACCCCGGGCCCTGCGCTCGGAGCTCAGTCTGATCCCCATCCTGCGCATCAAGTATCCCATTTTCCGACGCACCACCTTGAGGGTTGGCTTGCAAGGTTTGGGTGCACTGCCCTACAGAAGACATGACCGGGTACGGAACCGCGACAATCTCGAGCGCCGCACCGCCTTTGCCACCCTTGCCAACCGCTCCGCCTACCGCGGATACGATCTTCACACCATCATAGGTCTCAAAGGGGACAGCCTGGACTACGACGATCGGTTGCGGCAGGGGGAGGAGTATGATACCTGGTCGTTCTTTGTGCGGGTCTTGACCGGGTTTACCGAGTTCGGACCGTTGTTATAAAGGTTTTTACCCGGGAGCCAAATGGTCTTTTGTGCGAAGAAAAGGTTCATGGCTGTTTCATGGGCAGGCATGGCGGTTGTTGCAGGCTGCGACCCCGGGCGCCCGCACCTCGAACTGATGGCGGACGCAGCTGCGGACGTGGAGGCCGTGCGGTTTGAGCGCGCCATGGCCCGCTACGACACTGCTCGCAGCCTGAATCCTGCGGTCGCCGAGGCCCATCGCCGTTTGGCAACCCTATCTGCTTACTTCAGTCTGTATGCGAAGTCCGTCCGCGCCTGGGAGCGCGTCCTCCAACTGGAACCCGAAGATCCCGTCGCGTGGGATGGATACATCATGGCATTGCGGTGGGCTTGCTCCGTCGAGAGCAACCGGAGATATGGGGAGGAGCTGCTGCGCGTCCTTCCCGAGGCGCTGCGCAAGGGGAGCCGGCTTCCCGGGATTTACAGCAACGCGGAAGCGGTGGCGGTGGACCTCGGAGAACTTGAGGCCTACGGCGCCATCCTTGTCGAATTGGAGAGGTCGCGGCCAGGCGACCACGTGCTGCTCCATCACATGGAGTCGTTGCGGGTCAGGCTCGCCAACCTGGAAGCAGGGGACCGAAGCCAAACCATGCGGGATTCCATAGGGACGGCCCTTGACGGCCTCGCGATGCTGCAACAGGGAGACTCCGCCATTGAGGCGACGTTGCTGTATCGACTGGCGGCCGGCTATGAGATGCTTGGCCGGAAGAAGGAGGCGGACAGCTGGCTCGGGCGCCTGGAGGCTGCTCCTGACCGCGGGATTCTGGCCGACGAACTGCGCCACTGGAATCTCTCCATGAAATTTGGGAACAGGCTGTTCGGCTCAGCCGCAGACGCTTCGCCGCAGGCGGCGCTCCAGATCGTGGACGAAGGCTTGAAGACGGCGGACCTGGGTCGCCGCGGCGTCTGGGTGAAGAGACGCTACATGGCGATCCTGGAGCAGGCGCTGGCCCCGTTGGCCCCCGACCGTTCGTTCAGGCAGGCGCTGGACGGACCCGTTCGAGTGGCCGCCGAGCCGCCCGGTCCAGCCCTCGATGGGGAAATCGCCGTTCCGTTGTTCGATGCCGCGATGGAGGTGATCCGCTGGCAGAACGGGCGCCAGGTCTCCGCGCTCAACAGCCTCCTCTATTTCGGGATTCGGCCCCGCGCCGTGCTCGAGAAAGCCATCGCTGTGGAGAAGGCCCTGAGGGAGGATCGTCCGGGCTATCTGTTCGCCGCCTACCGCGGCGACAAGCGCGACAAAGAGCGGCAGAAGGCCGTCGACCTGGCCCGCATCTCCCAGGCTCGTGCGCTCACCCAGATGGGTGAATCCGAAGCGGCGGGAAGGCTCTTCGAGGAGCTTGCCAACCAATCGAGAGGAAGCGCGACGCTGGGGGAATATGGACGCCACCTCCTCCGCCTGGACCGGCCCGCGGAGGCTCTGGAGGCCTTGGTGGAGGCCATCTCCTTTGGCGGGTCCGGGTTCCGTCCCCTCGCGGAGGAAGCTGCCGAGGCCGCCGGATTGCCCCTCGAATCCATCGATGAACGGCTCGCCCACCGCCGCCCTGCGGTGAAGAAGGAGATGGAGCGCAAGGAACTCGGCGGCCGTCTCCAACGCGAGGCTCCGGAATTCGCCATCGAAGATCAGAGTGGCTTCGAATGGCGTCTGAACGACCTGGCCGGAAGAATCGTCGTGCTCAAGTTCTGGGCGACCTGGTGCGGTCCCTGCCTGGCGGAGTTTCCCCACTTCGTCGAGTTGCTCAAGACTTACGAGGACGACGAAGACGTGGTGTTCCTCACCGTCGCCACAGCGGGGTCTCCCCGGGAGGAGGTGGCGGAGCTGCTGGAGGAGCACGGATACACATTTCCCGTCCTTCTCGATGAAAAGGGACTTGCGCTGGACTTCGAGATCCGCGGCTATCCGACGACCCTGTACCTGGACCGAAGCGGTGTCATTCAATTCAAGGCGGATGGATTCCTCGAATCCGGCTACGCGAGCGCAGCCTCCCTCCGCATCGACGCCCTCAAAAGCCGGTAGCGCTGCACCTCTCAATCGGACAATTTCTACGGCTGGGCCATGGCCTCCTACCAGGTCCCGGGCTTCCTCTTGGCCTGCGGCAAGGAAGGACCGGCGCTGGAGAAGGTGCAGCTTCGCATCGGCGGGTACCGGGAAACGGAGACCGACAACTGCGCAGTTGACCGGCGTGGGCAGGCGATACATCTTTGCGATGGATGCGCTGGATTCCGCTTCGACTCATTCTAACGGGAGTGCTTTGAAGGAGCAAGGAGCAGCAGTGGTTGTCTCGAAATGCGGTGGCGGTATGGTCCTCGCAAGGTGAGCGGGCGGAGGCGGGCGCTACCGCTACCCCCGCAACCCTGATCGCGATGCAAAGGAGAGCAGAGGAGTGAACGACGGCAGATTGCGTCACATCTTCCTGGAAGATGCGGCGCAGTGGTTTCACCAGCTCTACATTTCCGCAGATGGCCCTCCCAACATCCGCGTCGATGAGGCCAGAAAGCGCGTACTCGACACCTTCGTGGAGCCATTGCTGTCCACCGAGGTGGAAGCGCTGGTCTATCGCATCTGCCAGGGCACCCACTTCATGTTCTACGACACCAGGGTGGGGGAGTGCATCGCCGATACCGTCGAGGTCCTGGACCGCTTTCCGCTCCCACACCGCAACAAGCAGATCTTTTCGGCGGAGGGGACGCGCGGGTTGTGGAACCTGGCGGAGAACTTCCGGCGCTTCCGCGAGGTGGGCTTCGATCCGCACCAGGCGATCCTCGAAAGGGTCCATGCCGCCGGCAAGAAATTCTACATCAAGACCCGCATAAACGACGCCCACGTCGCCGCCCCCCGCCTGTGGTTCGACTACGGCGGGTCGCGCTCCCGGGCAAGCCGTTTTCTGCTGTCGCAGCCGGAGCTGATGCTGGGTTATCACGACCAGAAGCGCCGGGACCGCGGGCCGGTCGTGGTCAACGACTTCGCCCATGAAAAGGTGCGCAATCACCGCTTGGCGGAGATCGAGGAGATCTGCGGGCGCTACGATCTGGACGGATTGGAGATCAACTTCTGCCGCAGCTATCACCTGTTCAGAGAGATGGAGATCGACAGGGGAAGGGAGTTGCTCACCGACTTCATGCGGCAGGTCCGCGGCATCCTCGACCGCTTCGGCCGCGAGCGCGGCCGCAGGCTCGAGGCGATCGTCCGTTTCCACGTCGCCCTCGGCGCCAGGCACTACCAGGACTTCGAGTATGCCGACGGCGCCGATATCGTGCGGTGGATGAAGGAGGAGCTGGTGGACATGGTGGTGCCCACCGTACCGGTAGCGGCGATCGAAGGGGCCCGTTTCATGGGGAAGTACGTGGACGCCGCCCGGGACTGTCCCTGTGTGGTCTTCGCCGGCACGCGCAACCCGAACCACGACGATATGAGCCTGCGCCCGATCACCCAGGAGATCCTGCGGGCGCAGATCTGCTCCTACGCAAGGGCGGGTGTCGACGGGGTCTATTACTGGTGGCCGCGCATCGACCCGGGACACGCCAACTGGAGCATGCTGCAGGAGATCGGCCATCCCGGCCGGCTTGCCCGCGGGGACAAGCATTTCATCGCCTCGAAGGACCTGCCGCTGGTGTTGGCGGAGGGCGAAAACGAGGTTGCGTTCCTGGTGGCGGATGATCTCCAGACCGCCGCAGGGCGAGGATGGCTGCGGGAAGTGCGCCTGAGGGTGCGCATTCTGCACCTGCGGCCGGACGACAGCCTGCGCTTCGAGATCAACGGAGTGCCGGTGCCGGAGGAGGCGGTCCTGGAGCCGGCCAGCCCCGCGGCCACCTGGATCTTCGGACGAATCGACGCCAGGCTCGAGGGCGATACCCTGCCCGCGCAGGACGAGAACCTGCTGACGGTGGTGGTGAAACGCGATGGGCGGGAAAAGTTCGCGGCGCAGGCGGACGACCCGAGGCAACTGGGCGATCTGATCCTGCGCAACCTGGAGGTGACGGTGCGCTACAAATCCGGGGAGGGGGCTGATTCGTGAACGGGTCCGACGCCTCCTATCAGCTTTTCGTCGCCGACAGCGGGACCCACTGGCTGGGACCCTGCTATCTCTCCACCGGGGCGCCGGCCGATCTCAGGGTCGAGCAGGCCAGGGACCGCATCCTCGACGACTTCGTCTTTCCCTTCGTGGGGACCGGGGTCGACGCGCTGGTGTTCCGCGTCGACGCGGGCAACCAGTTCTTGTGCTACGACACCGAGGCAGGGGAGCCGGTCACCGCGATTCAGCCCCGCCTGGAAAGGGAATACGGTCTCACTCCGCGCACCGCCGGAGGCGGCGAGTACGTTTCCTTTCTCCACGCCCTGGGCTGGTGGCGCCTCGCCGAGAACTTCAAGCGGTTCGAGGCACACGGGTTCGATCCGTGGGCGGCCATAATCGAGGCGGCGCACCGGAAGGGGTTCCAGGTCTTTATGGAGCTCCAGATCAATCAGTCGGACGCGGCGATCCACCATCTGGACGGTTCCGGGCTGCCCGCCGGCCGCTTTCTGCTGGAGCACCCCGAGTATCTCCTCGGTTACGAGTGTCACCGCACCGATCTGAACCCCGGTGCCGAGGCCTACAGACCGGTCTACCAGGCCCCGGCGCCGGACGGCGACACCCATTCCAAGCCGGAGACGGCTTTCTGCGCCCGGTTGGACTTCGGCCGCGACGAGGTGCGCCGCTACCGGTTGGCGGTGGCGCAGGAGTTGTGCGCGCGCTACGAACTGGACGGTCTGCAGATCAACCTCTGTGCCGATCCCCACTTCTTCAAACGGGACGAGGTCGACGCCGGGCGCGAGCTGATGACCCGGTTCGCCGCCGACCTGAAGGCGGAAACGCGCAGAATAGGGGAAAATAGAGGCCGCCCCATCCGCCTCCTGTACAGGTTCTTTGCGCACCAGGGGCTGGAGATGCTGCGCGACCAGGTCGGGCTGGACGTGGCGCGCTGGATCCGGGAAGGCTCGGCGGACCTGGTGGCTCCGGTGGGGTCCATCGCGGCCAACGAGCACGTTGCCGCCGTGGAAGATTGCGTGCGAGCGGCACGGGGCACCGATTGCCAGGTGCTGGGATGCATAAGCGAGATCATGAGCGACCAGTTCACCCAGATCCGCCCCAGCACCGAGATGCTGCAGGCGGCGAATCTGCTCTACCGGCAAGCGGGGGCTTCGGGCCTGCACGTCTGGTGGCCCCGGCAACAGAGCGCCGGGCGCGACTTCCAGCGGCCGCAGGATTTCTCCCTGCTCAGAGAGCTGAAATCAGCCGCCGCCAGTGCCCGCTGCGACAAGCATTACCTCCTGTGCGATCAGCTGCCCCTGGGTCTCGAGGAGGGCCGCGACTACGCCCTTCAACTGAGGGTGGCCGACGACCTTCCGGCGGCAGCCGAGAGCGGACGCCTGGAGAAGGTGGTCCTGGTGATCGGCCTGCGCCATTTCACCCGGGAAGACCAGGTCCGCTTCTTCCTCAACGGGGAGGAGATCTCGCGGCAGGACTTCGTGGAGCCGGACTATCCGGCCATCTGGTACCGGGTCGGCCGCCTGGAGGTCCTGCTCACCCGTTTCGCGGTGAAGCAGGGGGTGAATGAGTTCAAGGTGAAGGTGGAGCGCCACGTGCCCGACCCGGATGGCATGACCCTGCCGCCGGACGATCCCCGGCGGCCTGACGTCCTCGCGCTTACCAACCTGGAGTTGATCATCGTCCACCACAGCCGGGATCGTGATCCATGATCGGCCGCATGAGAGGATTCTACGGCGACCACCAGACGGGGGTGCACCCCGAGATCCTGGCCGCCATCCTGGCTGCCAACGAGGGGCACGTGCCCTCTTACGGAGACGACCCCTTCACCGAGCGGGCGGCCGCGGCGTTCAGAGAGCATTTCTCCCCCGAGGCGAGGGCCTACTTCGTCTTCAATGGTTCCGCCGCCAACGTGATGAGCGTGGCGGAGACGACCCGCTCGACGGATGGCGTGATATGCGCCGAGACCTCCCACATCTTCGTCGACGAATGCGGAGCGGCGGACAAGCACGCCAAACTGCTGCCGGCGCCGGCGGTCGACGGCAAGATTTCCGCCGATGCCATCGACCTCTACATAGATCATGTCGGCAACCAGCACGTCGCCCAGCCCCGCCTCGTTTCACTTACCCAGCCCACCGAGGCTGGCACCGTCTATCGTCCCGATGAAATCGCCGCCCTGGCCGAGCGCGCCCACCGGTCGGGCCTGCTGGTGCACATGGATGGTTCGCGCCTGCCCAATGCCGCCGCCTTTCTGGACTGCGGTTTCAGGGAGATTACCACCGACGTGGGAGTGGACGTCCTGTCCTTCGGCGGCACCAAGAACGGTTTGCTGATCGGGGAGGCGGTGGTCTTTCTGAATCCCGAGCTGGGCCGCGACTTTCCCTACGTGCGCAAGCAGGGCCTGCAGCTCGCTTCCAAGATGCGCTTTCTCTCGGTCCAGTTCGAAGCTCTGCTGGAGAACGGCCTCTGGCGCCGGATCGCTCTTCACGAGAACGCGATGGCGGCGGAGCTGGCCAGCCGGGTGCGCGGGGTCGACGGGGTGGAGATCGTCTACCCGGTGGAGATCAACGCGGTCTTCGCGAGGATTCCCCCCGAGTGGCTGGACGACCTGGAAAAGGAGTTTTTCTTCGCCACCGTCGACCCGATCGAGGCGCAGGTGCGCTGGATGTCCGGATTCGACACCACGATGGAGGACGTGGATAGATTGAGCGACCTGGTAAAGCGGTGTTCCAAGGAGCACGACTCCTCCTGAGCAGGCGCCTTGACGGAGGGCCAGAAAGATGCCCTAGTTCTACCTTGATCTCGCATCGAGCCTTGTCCTGATCAGGGGACTCGGATAAGCTCGGGCGCAACCTGAATCTCTTGGAAAGGAATTCCATGGCAAAGAAGAAAGCTTCACCCTTCACCGAGCCGCAGCTGCGCTCGTCGCGGATCCGCCGCAACGCTGGCACCTGGAATCCACTGGTGGATACCACCGACATCTTTTGCGGCAATCGCAGCGTCGATCGCCAGGGCAACTACGATCTCTACGACGGAGCGATAGGAGTTGAGCTGCGCGTCGAGCTTGCCAGCCGTTCCGCGCCATTGCTCGAAGGAACCGAGCCCTGGGAGCAGGGCTCGGTCTCGCCGCTGTTCATCTGGAAGGCGGACAACCAGTTCAAAATGCTGTACTCGGCGAGGTACGGAACGTGTCTGGCAACCAGCGACGACGCCTTCGAGTGGAGGCGGCCGGTATTGAACGAGGTGGAGTACGATGGTTCCACCGAAAACAATCTGCTTGGCGAAGGCATCGAAGGGTGCACGGGTGTCTTCATCGACCCCTACTGCGCGCCGGAGGAGCGCTTCAAGGCGATGGGTGGAGATATGGCCTGGTACGACCCGGCTACCCTCGAGCCGTTGGACGGGGATGAGGCGCAGAAGCGCTTCGATGCCCAGGAATACGAGGGGGATGCCTACACCGGACCGAGGGCGGTGATTTGGGGCCGAATGCTGGGCTGGACCTCGGCCGACGGGCACCGCTGGACCCCGATGCCGGAGATGCTGGGCAACCGGCCGGTAAACGGCGGTATATCGGCGCGCTACGACAAGGACACCGAACAGTACATCTGCTATCAGCAGATCATGGGGTACGAGGCGGAGGCCTTGAAGGGGATCGGCAGCGCCAGCATCGAGGAGGAGACGCAGCTGCGCACCATCGCCTTCTCCTGCACCAGCGATTTCTCCAAGTGGCCGGCACCAAAGCTGATTCTGCGGCCCGACCCGCAGGACCCCTACGACATCGACTTCTACGGCGCCAACTACTTCCCCTATCCGGGACGCACCGATCTGCACGCCATGGTCGTGCCGGTCTACCATCGCGCCAGCGACAACATGGATTCGCAGCTCGCTTTCAGCAGGGACGGCCTGTTCTGGACGCGGACCGACCGCCGGGTGGCGGCCGCCACGGGCGAACCCGGCAGCGGCGACGAATGCGGCACCCACTGCTGGCGCAGCGGACTCGTGGAGTTGCCGGGCGGCAGGTGGGCGGTGCCCCACACCGGCACCTCCAGGCTGCACAATGTGCGCGATGAATTGCTTGAAAAGCTGCTGCCCCTGAAGCGCCCGGGACAGATCCGCTATGCAATCTGGGAACCCCACCGTTTCTGTGGCATCGAAGCGGAGCTCGAGGGCCGCTTCACCATCCCATCCATCTATCGCAAGGAGAATCAGCTGCGGTTCAACTACCGCTGCGCCCCGGCAGGCTGGATCTCCGTCGAGCTGCTGCAGCGCAACCCCACCATGTTTCAGCCCGATCTCGACCCGGTCCCCGGATTCACCTTTGCCGATTGCGACCGCCTGCTCGGCGACGAGACCGACCGCGCCGTCACCTGGAACGGCAACAGCGACATCTCCGCCGTGGGCGAGTCGGTGGTCATGCGCATCAGGATGTTCCAGGCGAAGCTGTTCGCCTACCGGCTGTAGGCAGGATTGGGATGTCTTGGCTTATACTCTCCAGCCGGGGGTCGAATCGTGCCAAAGAAAATTGAGATCCTGAGCGATGCGGAGTGGCCCCGGGCGGGGTTCCACTTCGAGCTGCCGATTCGTCCGCCTTCCACGGCGCTGGGGGTGATCGATGTCCAGGGATATGTTCTCGACAGCGATGGACATCTCGCGCACACGGTACGTCGCCACAGCCCCGAGCTGCAGGCGGGCTTCCGCGAGCGGGCGGAAACGATGATCGCGAATATCCAACGTCTCCTCGGCGTCTTTCGCGACGACGAACGGCGGGTGTTCTTCACCCGTCACGGAGCCCAGACCCGCAGTGGCGACGACATGATCGCGCGCCGCCGCGGCCGCGAGGAAGTCGCCCTGGCATCCACCGAAGAAGAGTCGGGCCACATGGCGGTCAAGGGCGATCCAGCCTATGAGATCGACCCCCGGGTCTCCCCCCGCGCGGACGAACTGGTCCTGGACAAGAACACCAGCAGCGCATTCCACGCGACGCCGATCGATCTGTATCTGCGCAACATGCGCATCGAGACCATGGTGCTGACCGGGGTAGCCGCCGACATGTGCGTGCTGGCCACGGCCACCGATGCCGCCGACCGCGGGTTCAACGTCATCATCGCCTCGGATGCGGTGGCCACCCTGGACCCCGGCAGCGCCGAAGCCACCCAGATCCTCTTCGGCCGCATCTGGGGATACGTCATGACCACCGACGACATCATCCAATGGATGACCAGCGGAGAAAAGCCGGAGAAGACCCGCATTGAGGTTTAGGCCTGGCGATGTGCTCCGCTCTTGACGGGCAGCCCCGGCCGGGACACCTTAAAGACCCTTTTCCATGGAGGAGTCCTCACCGTGGCAAACCAGCAGATCATGACGGTGCGCGGTCCGCTCGCCCCGGAGGAGTTGGGCTCGACCCTGATTCACGAACATCTGCTGTTCGACCTCTCCTGCTACTTCGCAGAACCGGAGGATGAGCGGGGCAAAGCGCTTGCCGAAGAGCCGGTTCAGCTCAGCAATCTGGGCTGGGTGCGGCGCAACTCCACGAGCTCGCGGCACAACCTGCATATGCTGGAGGAGGACTTGGCCATCGCCGAGGCCTCCCTGTTCCAGGCAGCCGGCGGACGGGCCATCGTCGACCAGACGATCAACGGCATCTCCCCCCAGCCCGAGGGACTGCGCCGGATCTCGGCGGCGACCGGCCTGCACATCGTCGCAGGATGCGGCTACTACATCTTTCCATCCCATCCGCCGGACATGGACGAAAAAACCGGCGAAGGCATCGCGGCCGAAATCGCCGGCTGCGTTCGGGACGGCATTGACCATACCGGTGTCCGTTCCGGCCTCATCGGCGAGATCGGATCCTCCTGGCCCCTGCATCCCAACGAGGAGAAGTGCCTGCATGCTGCCGCCCGGGCGCACCTGGAGACGGGGGCGCCGATGTCGATCCATCCAGGGCAAAGCCCGCACTCTCCCATTCAGGTCCTGGAGCTGTTGCGCCGCGACGGAGTCGACCCCGAGCGGGTGATCATGAGCCACGTGGGGGCGAGATTCCGTGACGATCTCGATCTCTACCGCCATCTGGCGGATACCGGCTGCAAGCTGAGTTTCGACACCTTTGGCCGCGAAATCTACTACGCCCATCTGGGGCGCCAGCATCCCAGCGACAATCTGCGGGTGGATGCGATCGCCGAACTGGTGCGCCGCGGCTATCTCGATTCCATCATGGCCGGCCAGGACTGCTGTTACCGGATGGACCTCACCGCCTTCGGAGGCTACGGCTACGCCCACGTCCTCGAGCACATCGTTCCGCGGCTCCGGGCCCAGGGACTCAGCGCCGCGGATATCGACGGCATAATGGTGGCGAATCCGGCCCGGTTTCTCGCCTTTTGACAGCGGAGGGAGAGCTCGTCCAGGCACGAGGCCCGGCCGTGCGCCGCCGCACCAGTCCGCTCCCTTGACGAAACGGCGTTCATCTGCAGAGCTTTCAGCTTTGGTGTATCCGCTTCATTTGCATGGGGGGAAACCAACGTGAGGAGACGACAATGAGTGCATCAGGCAGCCAGCTGCGCGCGGGGGCCGCAAAAGTGGAAATAAGCGCAAGCGGCCCGCGCCCCGTCAACGACCCTCTATATGCGAGAGCACTGGTACTGGAGGATGGCACTACAACGGCGGTTCTCGTTTCCGTCGACGTGGTGACCATCGCCGAACTCGGCATCGTTCAGGACGACTACCTCGCCAACGTGCGTTCGCAACTCGAAAGAGAGTTGAACCTGGAGCCGGCGAATCTGCTGATCAGCGCCACCCACTGTCACGGAGACGTGTGCGCCGATATCGAGCAACGCACGGTCCAGGCCGTGAGGGAAGCATGGGGGAAGATGGAGCCCGTATCCGTCGGCGCGGGCAGCGGCCACGAAGACAGGATCATGGAGAACCGCAGAGTCAAGCTGAGAAACGGCAGGGAGGCGGATGTCCGCCAACTCTACGGCCTTCCTCCCGACGAAGAGGTGGTGGGGGTCGGGCCGGTCGATCCTGAAATCGGCATCCTGCGGCTCGACCGGGAAGACGGACGCGCGCTGGCGGTCGTCTACAACTTCGCCTGCCATCCGATTCAGGAGGTCCCCGGCGGCGGAAACACCGCCGACATATCCGGCTTCGCCTCCGGCGTGATCGAGGAGAATCTGAGCGAAGGCACAATCGCCCTGTTCACCCAGGGCTGTGGCGCGGACGTCAATCCCGGCTTTTACAAGGGGAACGATATAGACTATCTCCGCGACGCGGAGCCGCTGGGAAACCTGCTCGGTCTCAGCACCTTGAGGGCCTTGAGGAAGATCCGGACTCGAGGGGAGGGTCCGCTGAAACTGATCAACGAGACGCTCGAGCTGCCGCGGGCGGACCTGGAGCATCTCATCGCCGAGATGGAGCAGGAGCAGCGAAGCTTGCTGAAGTCCCTGACCCTCTCCCTCACGTCCCCCACCACGAGGGGTAAGATTTTTCTGAAGGGGACCAATTTCAACCTGAAGAGCTTCATTACCCAGTTCGTGAAGTACCGCCTCTTCCCCGAGTATCCATCCTACTACTCCTATCGGTATTTGCACGAAAAGATGATGGGGAGAGACGACCTGGTCCGACTCGATGCCCAGAAAAAGAGGAACATGGACCGCTATATCGAGAATATCTACATCATGGAGGAACTGACGAAAATCCAGATAAACATCGATATGCTGAAGCAGAAACAGGCGTCGAACTCGGCCTCCGACACGGGAACGATCGAGGTGGAGGTGGCGGGGCTGAGGGTCGGAGATTTCATCCTGGTCACCTTTCCGGGGGAGCTGCCCGTAGAGATAGGGCTCAATATCAAGAGCCGGTCTCCCCACCAATTCACCTTTGTCGCCGGGGTTACCAACGGATATATCTTCTACACGCCCACGGTCGAACAGCTGAAGAACAGGGGAAGAGCCCAGGAGGACACCGACTGCCTGGTGGCGCCGGAATGGCAGGCGCAGTTCGAAGAGAAGGTGGCCGAGATACTGGGGAAGTTGTGATTTTCCCATAAACCCGCTGTCGACGGAGGAACCTGATGGACGAAGCGAGAAGACAGGCGCGCCGGCGCAAACGGCGCATCATCTACAACAACGATGGGGACGATGCCGTCTACGCGCGCACGGGTGCGGAACTGGAACACGACGCCGCCGAAGGCCTCACCGTGCGCACAGAGGGTGAGATCATCGACGATTTCCTCAATGCGCGCAACACGCCCTTGATCGGATCGCAGGTGGACAGCAACTGGTATTGCAGCTGCATGGCCGGACTCACCTTTTCGCACCAGACGAAACTGGGCGGCTTCTATGGCAGGGAGATGCCGCTGCAACTGGTGGAAAAATACGGCCGCGACACCCTGCAGATTCACACCGACTTCAGCCACGAGCACGGCATGGAGTCGTTCTGGTCGCTGCGCATGAACGACGTCCACGACTCCTACGCCGAGGGTGAGCGCCGCTGGGACTACGGCCTGTCTCCGTTCAAGCGCGACCACCCGCAGTTCCTCATGGGCGAGCCCGGCGACGGCGGTGCCTGGACTTCCCTCGACTATGGTTTCCCCGAGGTTCGAGACCACGTCTTCTCCATCATCGAGGAAGTGGCGCGCAGCTACGACGTGGACGGCATGGAGCTGGACTTTTTCCGCCACTACCCGTACTTCCGTCCGACCCTGGAGATGCAACCGGTGGAGCGGGAGCACCTGGACATGATGAGTGGTCTGGTGCGCCGAGTCCGCAATCTGGCTGACGAGGTGGGTGAGCAGAGAGGACGCCCGCTGCTGCTGGCGGCGCGCACGCCGTTCAATACGGCAGATGCGCGTTTCATCGGCGTCGACCTGGAGCAATGGCTCGAGGAAGACCTGCTCGACCTGCTGATTCCGGGCGGCGGCAGCGAGTCGTCCATGAGCGAGTCGTTTGCGGATATCATCGAGCTGGGTCACCGGCACCATGTACCGGTATATCCCTGCCTCGACTGGGCGTTCTGGTGTCACTGGGTCTTCCTCGGCCTCTCCAGGGGCAGGCACCGGACCCGCGGAGAATGGCTGGAAACCCTGTATGGCGGCCAACCCGAGCGCCTGGGCAAACCGTCCTACATTCCGGTACTCAACAACTGGGAAGGAACAAGGGCGGCATGGCGCGGCGCCGCCATGAACCTGTTCAACGCCGGAGCCGACGGCATCTACATCTTCAATCCCGGGTTGGGCGATCCCGAGGTATGGCGGGAGATCGGCGACCCGGCAACCATGGCGGGCAAGGACAAGCTGTTCGGCATCGACGGGTTCGGGGGCGACTCGAGCTTCGGGCAGGCGTTCGAGGTGGAAATACAGGCAGGAGTTCCCCTCGGCCTTCACTTCCAGGTAGGTGAAGACCCGAACACGCGCGGCATCGCGGAGCTGCGTTTCCGCTTGCATCTCTGGGAGTTGACGGCGGAGGAAAGGTTATCGGTTGAACTCAACGGCGCCGCACTGCAACTGGCGCCGGGTGAGGAGCAGCATGCCGGATCGACCGGAAGCTGGCTGGAGTGCCGGCTGCGGCCGGAGCAGGTCAGGAGGGGCGAGAACCAGGTCGAGCTTATGCTGCAACGCCGGAACGAAGCCGCTCAGACTCCGCTGGTGTTGGATTGTGTCCAGCTTTCCATGCGCTATTGAGAGGAAACGCGGGTGCAACCATCATGGCGAGCCGCCCAGGCCTTCCAATTGAGGCGATTGAGAAGAAAACTATGCCCATAGCCGATCCCGGGAAGCCCAAACCCGCCGAAGAGTGGGCGGAGGTGCGCTCCCTGCGCATGCGGTATCTCGACTGGGGCGGCGACGGGCCTCCGGTCCTGGCCCTGCACGGACTGGCCTCCTCGGCGCACTGGTACGACATCCTGGCTCCCTATTTGTGCGGCCGGTTCCGCATCGTTGCCCCGGACCAGCGCGGCCACGGCAGGACGACGCAGGCCGCCGGCGGCTACGACTGGCGTTCGGTCGCCTCCGACGCGGTCGGGCTGCTGGACGTGCTGGGAATCGAGCGCGCCATCGTTCTGGGGCACTCGTGGGGCGGCAACGTGGCCGTCGCCACCGCGGCGCACTACCCCGATCGCGTCAGCGCCCTGGTGATGATAGACGGCGGCTTCGTCGGCCCCGAGATGATTCCGGGCGGCACCTGGGAGGACTTCAGCCGCAGGCTGGCCCCGCGCAACGTGTCGGGCACCCGCGCCGAGTTCCTGCGGCGAATGGCCGGGCAGCTTGCGGAGAGCTGGAACGACGAAGTCGAGCGCATCGTGCAGACCATGGTCTATGAGCGCGACGGGCAGATTTACGACATCCTGCGACCTGAAAACCAGGCCCAGGTCATTCGCGCCATGTGGGAGGACCCTTCCTCCGAGGCCTGGCCGCGGGTCGAGTGCCCCACCCTGATCGTCCCCGCCGGCGCCTCGCCGCGGGAGGCCGAAAGCCAGTTCGCTCTCGCCCGCAGGCGCCTGGTGGACCTGGCGGCGGATGCCATCCCCAACTGCCGCGTCCACTGGATAGCCGAAACCATCCACGACATCGGCTATCACAAGCCCAAGGAGCTGGCGCGGGCTATCATCGCGTTCATCGAAGGGTGAAAAGGAGGATTGCATGAAGACCGAGACCATGATCGGGGTCGCCGACGTGGAGAAAAGCTCGGCGTGGTACCAGCACCTTCTGGGCTGCAGCAGCAACCACGGCGGGTCCGAGTTCGACCGCATCGTCAACGCTGGAGGCGAGGTGGTCATCCTGCTGCACAAGCTGGGACTCGACGATCATCCTTCCATGGCCGCCGACGAAGCAGGGCAGGTGGGGCGAGGCGTGGAAATCTACTTCAGGACGGCGGACCTGGAATCCGTTTACCAGCGGGCAAGGGAGGCCGATGCCCAGATGGAAATCGACCTGGGCTTCAATCCCCTGGCGCATCAGGACGAATTCAAGCTCCGCGACCCCGACGGCTACCTCATCACCATCTGCGGACCCGCGCGGTGATCACCCCTCCCCGGTAGCAGGCCAGTCCCACCTGCGCGCAACGAGGTCCCCCGATTCTGAACCAAAATGCAGAGTGTTCAGGATCGAGACTCCCCTCTTCCCCAAACCAGCATTCAGCCATCCCATCGGCGCATATTTCCGCCTTTGAGGAATTATAGACGTGGACCATAGAACACCCTGTCCCTACCGCGGCTGCAGCTTCCGGGCAATTGCCGTGGGGCTGGCCCTGGCGGCTTTCATGGCCGTGGCCATCCCCTACGGCGACATGGTCATCAAGGGCTCGCAGATGGGGGTGTGGAACACCAGCCCGGGGGCAATCTTTCTCTTCGTCGTGCTGGTGGGCCTGGTCAACGCCGTCCTGCGCCGGACACACCGCGGCCTCGCCCTGGACAAGAGCGAGCTGGCCGTCGTCTACATCCTGCTGCTCATCGCCAATACCCTGCCCGCCCGCGGTTTCGCGGCCTACGTCATGCCCATTGCCACCGGGGCGCAGTACTATGCCACCCCCGAGAACGGCTGGTCCGAGCGGCTTTTGCCCTTTCTGCCCGAATGGGCGACCGTCCAGGACGAGCGGGTGGTGCGCCAGTACTACGAAGGGGCCGACCAGGCTCATGCCGGGGTTCCCTGGGACGCCTGGGCCGCGCCGCTGCTCTACTGGCTCCTGTTCGGCCTCGCCCTGTTCCTGGTCATGGTCTCGGTCTCGGTGGTGCTGCGCCGCCAGTGGGTGGAGCGCGAGCGCCTGGTCTATCCCACCATGCAGCTACCGCTGCACATGATCCAGGAGGGGGGCGGCAGCCCTGAAGGGCGGCCGTCGGCGATCCCCCCCTTCTTCAAGAACTGGGTCATGTGGCTGGGCTTCCTACTCCCCTTCGCCATCGGCAATCTCAACGCCCTGCACAACTACTTCCACTACTTTCCCTCCATCAGCACCAACTTCGGCTCCATACCCCTGTTTCGCGGCTCCATCGCGGTGGGCTTCACCCTCAGCTTCACCCTGGTGGGATTCTCCTTCCTCATCAGCCGCAACATCGCCGCCGGGCTCTGTTTCTTCTACCTCGTCAACGTGGTGGAGCAGGGGCTATTCCGCTTCCTCGGGATCGAGATCGACCCGGGGCCGGTGGGGGCTTTCGGCCACTACGCCCACCCCATCGTCATGTACCAGGCCATGGGCGGCATGATCGTCCTGGTGCTCCTCGGTTTGTGGAAGGCCCGCGGCCATTTGCGCATGGTCTGGCGCAAGGCCCTTTCGGGGGCCGGGGAGGCGGACGACGCCGGCGAGGTAATGTCCTACCGCCAGGCCGTCCTGGGCGGGTTGCTGGGTCTGGGGGTCATGAGCGTCTGGCTATGGCACGCCGGCCTGCCCCTGTGGATAGTGCCCCTGCTGCTGGCCGCCTGTTTCGTCGTCTTCCTGACCATCACCCGGGTGGTGGCGGAGGGTGGGGTCGCGGTTATGTTCCCGCCCATCACCGGGCCCGACTTCGTCTCGGCCGGGCTCGGCACGGCGCTGGTGGGTTCCCGCGGGGGGGCCGCCCTGGCCACCACCTACGTGTGGGCCACGGACGTGCTCATCCTGTTGATGAGCGCCTGCACCAACGGGCTCAAGCTGGCCGAGCACATCGGCCGCCACAAGAGGCGCCTGTTCTGGGCCATCATGGGAACGGTGCTGATCACCCTGGTAATTGCCATGTGGATCCGCCTGGAGACCGCCTACGAGCACGGAGCCATCAACCTCAACCAGTTCTACGCCGCCAATTCAGCCTGGTACCCCTACAAATTCATGGACATAGTGGTATCGGCCCCGCTGGGTCCCCACATCGACGGCTGGATCCAGGTGGGGGTGGGCGCCGGCATCATGGCGGTCCTGGAACTGCTGCACTACAAGTTCCTGTGGTGGCCCTTCCACCCCCTCGGCTTCCCCATCAGCTCGGCCTTCGGCTCCATGTGGTTCAGCGTCTTTGCCGCCCTGATCCTCAAAAGCGTCATCCTCAAGTACGGCGGACCCAACCTCTATCGCAGGGCCGTACCCTTCTTCCTCGGCATGATCGTGGGCGAGATCTTCCCCGCCGGCTGCTGGCTGATCATCGACCTGTTCACGGGCATGCAGGGCAACGTGATCGGCACCTTTCTAAATTGAGGGGCTGGGTGGAGAGGTAGGTGAGGGGGGATATCTCGGTAGGGCTATTTCCCGCCTTGAGAACCATGCCGAGGACATCAAGCTTTCCACGCTGCGGAAAGTAAGCGACGCTCTTGGCCGCCGCCTGGAACTAAGGCTGCGGTGATCACATCCTTGCGCACCCCCTCCGGTCCCGACCAACCCAATCCACATTGATTCTCACCTGCCCAAGCCATATCTTAGCCCACCCAACCCAATCCCTACCTCAACCCGCCCAGTCAAAGCCAAATAGGAGCCGCATGCCCACTTCTCCCTCCGGCATCGATCGCAACCTGACCCACTACGGCGACCCGGGTTTCAGCCGCTACCTGCGCCGCGTTTTTCTCGCGTCGGCCGGCTTCGACGAGGCGGACCTGGATCGGCCCGTGGTCGGCATCGCCGACACCTCGTCCGACTACACCACCTGCCATCGCGACATGCCCCAACTCGTGGAAGCGGTCAAACGGGGCGTGCTGGAAGCGGGCGGGCTGCCTCTCGTCTTTCCGACCCTTTCCCTGGGCGAGCTCCTCCTGTCCCCCACCGCCATGCTCTTTCGCAACCTCATGGCCATGGCCACCGAGGAAATGATCGCCGCCCAGCCCATGGACGCGGTCGTGCTGCTCGGCGGCTGCGACAAGACCCTGCCGGCCCAGCTCATGGCCTCGGCCTCCTCCTCCGTGCCCGCCATCCACCTCGTCACCGGGCCGATGCTGACCGGGGACTGGCGCGGCGAGCGCCTGGGCGCATGCACCGATTGCCGCCGCTACTGGGCCCAGCACCGGGCCGGCGCGCTCGACGCCGAGGAGATCGCCGCCGTCAGGCAGAGCCTGTGCCCGACCGCCGGGACCTGCATGGTCATGGGCACGGCTTCGACCATGGCCTGCGTGGCCGAGGCCCTGGGGATGATGCTGCCGGGCGCGGCTACTCCGCCCGCAGTCTCAAGCCAGCGCTTGCGGCTTGGAGTGGCCACCGGCCGCCGCGCCGTGGCCCTAGCCACCGGGGGAACCCCGGCGCGGGAAATACTGACGCCGGCGGCCTTTGCCAACGCGCTCAAGGTGCTGGCCGCGCTGAGCGGCTCGACCAACGCGGTGGTGCATCTGCTCGCCATAGCGCGCCGGGCGGGGGTGGACCTGTCGCTGGACGACTTCCACACAGTGGCCCGACAGGTGCCGCTGCTGGTCGATTGCAAGCCGGCGGGAACCGGGTACATGGAGGATTTCGACAAGGCCGGAGGGGTGCCCGTCCTGCTCAAGGCGCTGGAGCCGATGCTCGACCTCGATGCGACGGGAGTCAGCGGCCAAACTCTTGGCGCGCTCCTGCAGAAGGTGGCCGCGCCCGCCGCGTGGCAGACCGCGGTCCGTACATTGGATGAGCCTCTGGGTCCGGCCTCGTCCCTCGTGGTGCTGAAAGGTTCGCTGGCGCCGGACGGGGCGGTCCTGAAGAAGGCCACCTCGTCCCCGCACCTGCACAAACATCGAGGCCCGGCGGTCGTGTTCGACGGTCCGGAGGACGCCGAGCGCGTGGACGACCCCGGGTTGGGCATTACCCCGGAGCACGTGCTGGTGCTGCGCGGGGCCGGGCCGGTTGCCCTCGGCATGCCCGAAGCCGGCTCCATGGCCTTGCCCAGGTACCTCGCGGCACAGGGGGTCGAGGACATGGTGCGCGTCTCCGACGGGCGGATGAGCGGCACGGCCTATGGCACGGTAGCCTTGCACGTGGCCCCGGAGGCGGCGGTGGGAGGGCCCCTGGCACTCGTCCGCGACGGGGACTTGATCGAGCTGGACGTGGAAGCCGGGCGCCTGGATCTGCTGGTACCCGATGATGTCCTCGCACGGCGGCGGGCGGAATGGACGGCGCCCGATGCGCCGGCGCGTGGATGGCGGCGGCTCTACGCCAGGCGCGTATTGCAGGCGAACCTGGGGGCGGATTTGGATTTCTGTTAGACATGGCGGTCCCGGCAGTAAGGCTGAGACGGAGAGAAGAGAGCGAGTTGTCGCCCAGGGAGTCATCGAGGTGATGAAAGAGGATCGGGCGGAACTCGTTGAGACCTGGCTGCGGGAGGAGCGGCAGCCCTTCGTCGGATGGGACTTCTCCTATCTCGATGGCCGGATGAAGACGGGTCGGGAGCACTGGTCCTACCTGGACCGCGCGGCCGAACTGATGGCGCGCTCGTCCTCGGTGACCGACCTGGACACCGGCGGGGGAGAGAAGCTGTTGAGCCTGCGGGAACACTGGCCGGCAAGGGTCGTCGCCACGGAGGACTACGCTCCGAATTTCGAGCTCGCGGGCGAGCGGCTTTCCCCTCTGGGAGTGGAGGTGGTGAAGGCGGCCGTCTCCGATACCGGCCCCATGCCTTTTGCCGATGGCGAGTTCGATCTAGTACTCAACCGCCACGCGGAGTTCAACTCGAGCGAGGTCGCCCGTGTCCTTTCCCCGGGGGGCACCTTCCTGACCCAGCAGGTGCACGGAATGTGGCTGTGGGACCTGAAGGCCCTCTTCGACGCGGAACCGGAGTTCCCCGACATCACGGTCGAGCGCTACGTGCCGATGCTGGAAGCGGCCGGTCTCCGCATGGTGACCGTCGAGAAGTGGGAAGACCGCCTCGTGTTCGAAGACGTGGGCGCGATCGTCTACTACCTGAAGGCCATACCCTGGGAAGTTCCGGGCTTCACGGTGAAGTCGCACCTGCGCTACCTGCTCGCGCTTCAGGAGCGTCTCGAGGCCGGCGAAGAGCTCGGGTACTTCGCAGCGAAGTTCTTCCTCGAGGCGAGGAAGCCGTAGAGTGGAACATAGGACTTTTGGGAATTTTCTTTCTGTATGGCTCTCCCTTTCGACGGATGGTGGAATGAACGGCGTGTCCGCGTTGTCCAATCTCGTGAAAGCAGGACAACGGCCCGGAATCAGCCGCGCCGGAACCCATAAGATCGGAGGAACGCCATGAAGACCATCACCTCCCTGACCGCCGCAGCCGTCCTGATCCTGGGGACCCTTCCGGCCGCAGCCGACCCGGAGACCGAGGGCAAGGAGACCAAAGGCGGCAAAGCCAGCGCCCACCTCTTCGAGGAGCTCGGCCTCAGCGAGGAGCAGAAGTCGAAGGTCGAGGAGATCATGGAAGCCCAGAAGGAGAGTCGCCAGAAGCTATTCGCCGAGCACCGCGAGAAACCGCGTGAGGCGCGCAAACAGATGATGGCGCTGCGCGAGGAGACCGAGGGGGAATTGAGAGAGGTGCTGAGCGAGGAGCAGTTCGAGCGCCTGCAGGAGCTGAGAAAGGAGCGCTGGGACCGCAGGGGCAGGCGAGGTGGAGAGCGCCAGATGAGCGAGGGCGAAGGCGGCCACGAAAGCAAGGGCAAGCACAAGCGCGGTCGGGGCCGTTCCCATCACTAGGCCAGACCAAGCAGTACGGCCTTTCGGGCGGAGCCGGTTGAACGGACCGGCGCCGCCCTTCTTTTTTGCGAATCTCCCATGTCCCGAGGACGGTCATGGCCCCAAAGGAGGTCCAGGCGCCTTGAGAAACGATCAATTCATTATATTTTGACAAAGAAACTATCGTTTCCCAGCGGTGGTTCGACGGAATGGGCTACCGTAGCCGCCATTCAGTTGCTCGAGATTCTGCCCTGCAACCCGAGGTTCTGACCGGCGACGAGCAGGAAATCCAACCGGCCGCTCCCCCTCAGTCGAAAGCCAGATAGTGCCAGCCCGGCACTGTCACAACCTTCTGCTCACCCAAAGGGCACCCCGGCGCACCACTTCTTGGAAGGAGGGGTTTTCCATCACCGCCATATCGTGGCCGAGGGCGAAGAAGAACACCCGGCCCTTGCCGAAGGTGTGATGATAGGCCATGACGTGGGTCTCGTCGCGGCCGGGGTCATAGGCGTGCATGATGTGATGCGAGCGCCCCGGGTCGTGCTTGAGGTAGTGCAACTCGTCGGTCACGGCGAAGTCTTCCAGACCGGCGGCAATGGGGTGGTCCGGGACGGAGATGGTGACGGTGAAATCCATGTAGGGGCTGTGTCCGTCGAAGAAGCCGTTGAGCATGCGGTGGTAGCCGGCGTTGTCGCGGAAGGAGGCGTCCGCCGTGTGCAGGCCGAAAAAGCCGCCGCCGTGTTCAATGAAGTGCAACAGCCCCTGTTCCTGCGCTTTTGAGAGATGGCCGACATCGGTGAAGAAGAGGGTGGCGTCGTACTCCGCGAGGCCGCCGGCCAAAACCTCGTAGTCGCGCGAGAGGTCGGCCTCGAGCCGGTCATCCCGGTTAAGCAGGTCGGTCAGAAATCGGCCCTGGCCCGGGTGGTCGTGGTAGATGCCTTCGCTGCCGACGAATACCAGCATTCTAACGGGTGCCATGGAGGTTTATCCTTCCTGAAGCGGTCCTTACCAACAAATTGATTGCCTCGTGTGTGGGGAATGCGTGGCGAGCATCATTGAATAGCCCAGACCTCCCATAATGGCCGGGCTATTTTTCGGATAAGCTGGAGGTCGAACCGGCCAGGGATACCTACCGGCGCTTGTAGAAGAGGCGAAATTGGGTGTCATCATCCAATCCAAAAATCTCACTGACAACTGCGATATCTTCTTGAGAAAAGTCCTCATCTTCACGTAGGTAATCATGAACCAACTCAAAGGGGATAATGAGGGTGAGATCGTCGCCATCGACGAAATACTTGACTCGATCCTCTTTTCCTCCTTCAACAATTATCAAGGTGTTTCCATCAACCCGCCAGGTGCCGCTTCCTCCCATGTCGTCGACCCAAGATGCATCCGAGTTGAAGCGAATGGTTGACCGGTATCCTTCTACACCTTTCTCATTCTCGGCGCGAAAGTTTTTGATGATTTCATCTATTTCGTCCTGGTCGGCACCTTCATCGCTCAAATAGTCCGCCATCCCATGTGCCAGGATGTCGATAATGTCGGTGCCGACTAGAGCCCAGGAGCCGACTAGATTGTGGTCAGGCGCAGCGGGTTCGGGATCAACGGGCTTCTCGTCGCCGCCGCAGGAAACGAGAAAAATGGTGGTAAGCAGGACCAGGGCATGCCGTTTTTCCATCATCACAATCAATTACCTCCGCGGCCTGATAGAGCCCTGCGCGCGGGGGATGCATGGCGAGCATTAATGAATTGTCCAGGTCTCCCCATTTGGTCCGCGCTATTTCGGTTTAGCATGTGGTCGAACCGGCCTTGCTCACCTACTTGCGTTTGTAGAAGAAGCGAATCTGGGTATCACCTTCAACATTCAAAATATCACTGAACAAGGCTATGTCTTTATTTGAAAAGTCCTCGTCTGCGCGCAGGGCATCGAGCAATAGCTCTGATGAGAAGATGATTGTCAGATAGTAGCCACCGACGAAATACTTGAATCGTTCCTCCTTGCCTTCTTCCACCATTATCAAGGTGTTGCCATCAACGCGCCAGGTGCCGCTTCCCTCCATATCGTCCACCCACGACCCATCCGGATTGAATCGAACGGCGGACCGAACTACCGATACACCTTCCCCCATCTCGGCGCGAAAGTCGATGATCATTCCATCTATGGTGTCCGGGTCATAGCCTTCAACGCGCAGGTTGTCCACCAACCCCTGTGCCATGACGTCGACCATGTTGGTTCTTTCCAGGGCCCACGAGCCGACCAGATTTTGGTCAGGGGCAACTGGCTCGGGATCAACGGGCTTCTCGTCGCCGCCGCAGGCAACGAGAAAAACTGTGGAAAGCAAGATCAGGGTATGTCGTTTCACCATCATCACAATCAATCACCACCGCGTCCACAGGTTGTTGTTGCGGGGTGGAAATTTCTTCCAGAGCATATATCCCAAACTCCGTTTTCCCTGGCAGTAACCTGGTTGCCAAAAGATAACCATGTCGGCGCAAATTCCACAGCCCATCCACTCGCAAGCCGGCTTCGGGCGGACTGGAAATCTCGATCTCCCCGGCGCGAACCAAAACACCATCACCCGGTAGCATTGCCCCTGACCGGCGGCTGCGTAGATTTGGCGAGGGGTTCCGCAGGGAATTGACCTGCTGGAAAACCTTGGCCTGCTTGTAGAGACCACCGGCAAGCGGCCCGGAATCATTGACCTGGCGGATTGGCATGGCTACATTGAGGCTACAATTCACGGAAGGAATTACCTGAATGAGTACCGATACCATCGTACGCGCTCGGATCGATAGCGATACCAAGGCACGGGCGGTAGAAGCGCTACAGGCCATGGGGTTGTCGGTGTCCGATGCGATTCGCCTGCTGTTGTTGCGCGTGGCCGACGAGAAGCGATTGCCCTTCGAGGTCAAGGTGCCCAACGCCGCCACCACCAAGGCGATGAAGGAACTGGAGGAGGGCAAGGGAAAGCGCTTCGAATCCGCAGAGGAGCTGTCCCGCGATCTCAGAGCTTGAATGCTGAGCCCTGTTCGATCCTCCAGGTTCAAGCGGGACGCGAAAAAAGCCGAGAGGCAAGGCAAAGATCTGGACAAGTTGGATGCCTTGCTGGTGTTGTTGATTCAGCAAAAACGGATACCTGCACGGTATCGGGACCATCCACTGCGGGGGAAATTGCGAGGATACCGGGAGGCACATATCGAGCCGGACTGGTTGGTGTTGTATCGCATAGCTGGGGACGAACTGCACCTGGTTCGCACCGGTACTCATTCGGATCTTTTCCAGGAATAAGCATCCTAAGGCCAACCGTCGCCTCTGTCCTGACCCCCAAAGGCGGACTATTCGCCCCCAAAAATTTGGATCCTCAATCCCAGCCTTTCGCCACGACGCATCTCGCCGTGCCGCTGGCCGATTGGCGACGGCAACCCAGGCGATGAACTGGCGACGCTAGGACGCGGGCGCTAACGCCTTAAAGTTATCGTGGGTGTCCGGGTTCCCCTCCATCACCGCCGCTGGTTCGCCGGGCATGTCGGGCACGGCCGCGGGGTCCGGGCGACGGCTCCACACGCCGGTCCGTTTCGCATGGTCGATCAGCCGTTTTCCGGCGGGCGTAATCTAGCCGGCCACCATGTGGCCGCGTCCCGTGCCGGGACCATCACCAGACCGGCGGGACGATCACCGGCTCGGTCCGTCCCGCGGTGAAAACCGCGCTCTCGGGACGACGTCCAGGTGGTCCGCCCCATGATGATCACCGAACTCAATTGACGAGCAGAGGCGCGATGTATTCGGCGAAGTTCACCCGATGGCCAACAGGAGCACCGTGATGAAGGTTTCCCGTGTCGAGCTCATCCACCTCGATCTGCCCTTCGAACCCCCCGCCGGGCGGCATCTGAAGTACTGGATCTCCTCCTGGCGCATGGTCCAGCTTTGCCGCCTGACCCTGGACAACGGGGTCACGGGCTGGGGGGAGACCATCCCCGCCGCCACCCACGCCGGGGTCCCCGATGACGTCGAGGACCTCATTTTGGGCAAGGAGGCCGCCTCGCTGCTGTGGAACGACGGCCTCGGCTGCGGCGTGCAGATGGCCCTTTTCGACGCGGTGGCGAAAAACGAGAAGGTGCCGGTCAGCGCCCTGCTGGGTCGAAAGGTCCGCGACTCCTGTCCCATATCCTGGTGGACCTGCGACATGCCACCGGAGGACTGGGCGCGGCAGTGCGAGGCCGCCGTTGCCCGGGGCTACACCTCGGCCAAGCTGAAGACCAGGCCGTGGCAGGACCTGCACGCCTGCATCGAGGCGGTGCGCCGGGTGGTCCCGCAGCAGTTCCGTCTCGACCTCGACTTTAACGGCCACCTGGTCAACTGCGCTAACGCGGTGCCTCTGCTCAAATCCCTGGAGCGCTACGAGCAGGTGGCCATGATCGAGACCCCCATCCCGCAGGAGGACATCGCCGGGAACCGCCACCTGCGGGCGCGCATCGACCGGCCCGTGGCCATGCACGTCGACCGCCCTCCGGTCATGGCCATGCTGCGCGACGACATCGCCGACGGCCTCATCATCGGCGGCGGGGCGGCGCAGATCATGCAGCAGCAGGCGGTGGCGGCGGCGGCCAACAAGCCGTTCTGGCTGCAGCTTGTCGGCGCCGGCCTGACAACCGTTTGGGCCGCCCACCTGGGCGCGGTCTGCAGAGAGGCGAGGTGGCCGGCGATCACCTGCATGAACATCTACGAGAGCCAGTTGCTCGCCGCACCGCTCCAGGTGCGCGGGGGCTTTTACCCGGTTCCCCGGGGGCCGGGTCTCGGCGTCGAGGTGGACGAAAAAGTGATCGAGAAATACGCGGTCGACTACAGGACGGTGAGGGAGCCGCGGCACTACTACCGCTACATCCGCGCCGGCGGCGAGACGGTCGAGATCGCCTGCAGCCGCAGCGCCTTCCACGGGCGCTACAGCCAGGCGGGCCTGCCGATATTCGAGGCCGGCTCCACCCTCGAGGTGGTCGACGACGACGGCAGCCCGGCCTTCGAGCGGCGCTGCGCCGAGCTAGAGGCCAGTGGAGGCCTGGAGTTTGCAGGTTAGGAGGAGCATCCCGCTTCACTCCGCCACATTGACCCGGCCGCGAAAAGGCGTTTTGATTTATCGACGGGCAGGAGGAGAGATGATTCAGACCGCTTACAGGGAAGCCTACCGTCCCCAGTTCCATTTTACCCCCAAAGCCAACTGGACCAACGATCCGAACGGATTGGTATTCTACAAGGGAGAGTATCACCTCTTCTTTCAACACAATCCCTCCGGCATCGACTGGGGCAACATGACCTGGGGCCACGCCGTCAGTCCGGACCTGGTCCACTGGAAGCAACTGCCGCACGCGATTCATCCCGACGAGCTCGGAACGATCTACTCCGGCTCAGCCGTGGTCGACTGGAACGATACTGCCGGTTTTCGCACCGGCGCGGAGGCTGCTTTGGTGGCTTTCTACACGTCGGCGGGAAGCCACGCTCCCAGGGAGCTCCCCTTTACCCAGAGCATCGCCTGCAGCAACGACCGCGGGCGAAGCTGGACGAAATTCGAAGGCAACCCGGTCGTCGAGCATATCGCCGCAAGAAACCGCGACCCCAAGGTGGTCTGGCACCAGCCGACGCAGAAATGGGTGATGGCGCTCTACCTCGACGACAACGACTACGCCCTGCTGGGCTCGGCCGACCTCAAGGAGTGGACGCGGCTTTCAGAGGTCCGGATTCCCGACACGGAGTGTCCTGACTTCTTCGAGCTTGCGGTCGACGGCGACCCGGACGACACGAGATGGGTTTTCTGGGGCGCG
This sequence comes from Candidatus Latescibacterota bacterium, assembly GCA_965208105.1. Lineage (GTDB taxonomy): Bacteria > Latescibacterota > UBA2968 > UBA8231 > UBA8231. Next base: position 1,669,921 of record OZ242318.1, on the reverse strand, counting down.
GCGGGGAGATACTGCATCGGCGACTTCGATGGAACCACCTTCACACCGGAAGAAGAGGTCCTTCGGGCCGACCACGGCGCCAACTTCTATGCCGCGCAGACCTGGAGCGACGTGCCGGATCGGGACGGACGCCTCATCCAGATCGCCTGGATGAGGGGAAGCAACCCGCCCGGGATGCCCTTCAATCAGCAGATGAGCTTCCCCTGCGAGTTGACCCTGCGGACCACGGCGGCTGGAATCCGGCTGCACCGGGAGCCGGTGGCGGAGATCGGGAACATCCATGAATACACCCATGCCTGGAGCGATGTCGCCCTCAGGCCCGGCGAGAACCTGCTGGCCGGTCTTACCGGCGAGTTGTTCCACATCCGCGCCGAGATAGAGCTTCGAGATGCCGCCGCCGTCGGGTTCGACGTCCGCGGGCAGGAGGTCCGCTACGATTCCGCTGCAAAGCTGTTGACATTCCTCGACAGGAGCGGTCCCCTGGCGCCGAGGGACGGCAGGATCCAGTTGCAGATTCTGGTGGACCGCATCTCCATCGAGGCCTTCGGCAACGCAGGGGAGCTATCGATGACCTCCTATTTCCTCCCGGACCAGGATAACGCGGACATCGGGATCTTCGCCGAAGGCGGCGCCGCGAGGCTCGTATCGTTGAAGGTGCACGAGCTGAAATCGTCGTGGGCATAGTCGGCCTTCCGATCCCTTCCCCCGAGGAAGAGGTGTAAAATGAAGAGTATCAGGCTGACCGCCGCCCAGGCCCTGGTCCGCTATGTCGAAGCGCAGCAGATCGAGCCCGGCGTGCCGTTCATCGCCGGGGTGTGGGCAATTTTCGGCCATGGCAACGTGGCGGCCATGGGCGAGGCGCTGCAGGCGGCGGGGGACCGCCTGCCGACCTGGCGCGGCCACAACGAGCAGGGCATGGCGCTCGCCTCCATCGCCTTCGCCAAGGCGAGCAATCGCCGCCGCGCCATGGCGGTGACCACCTCCATCGGGCCCGGGGCCACCAACCTGGTCACCGCGGCCGCGGTAGCCCACGTCAACCGGCTCCCCGTCCTGCTGCTTCCCGGCGACGTATTCGCCGGCCGCGGCCCCGACCCGGTGCTGCAGCAGATCGAGGACTTCCAGGACGGCACGGTGAGCGCCAACGACTGCTTCCGGCCGGTGAGCCGCTACTTCGACCGCATCACGCGTCCCGAGCAGCTGCTCTCCGCCCTGCCCCGCGCCTTCGCGGTGATGACAGACCCGGCCGAGTGCGGCCCGGTTACCCTGGCCCTGTGCCAGGACGTGCAGGCGCAGGCCTGCGACTGGCCCCAGAGCTTCTTCGAGCCGCGCCGTCTGCGCGTGAGGAGGCCGGCGCCCGATGCGCGCGAGCTGGTCCGGGCGGTCGAGGCCATCCGCGCGGCGAAGCGGCCCCTGCTCATCGCGGGGGGAGGGGTGCACTACGCCCGGGCCACGGAGGCGCTGCGGGACTTCGTCGAGACTCACAACCTGCCGGCGGCCGAGACCCAGGCCGGCAAGTCCGCGCTGCCCTGGGACCATGCCCTCAACCTCGGCTCCATCGGGGTCACAGGGTCGAGCGCGGCCAACGCGGTGGCTGCGGGCGCCGACCTGATCATCGCCGTAGGCACGCGGCTGCAGGACTTCACCACCGGGTCCCGGGCCCTGTTCGCCAACCCGGGGCGCCGCGTCCTGCAGGTCAACGCGGCCGCCTACGACGCGGCCAAGCACGCGGCCATCCCCTTGGTGTGCGATGCCTTGACCGGACTCGAGGCCCTGAGCCAGGCTCTGCAGGGATGGCGCGCTCCCGACCTGGACTGCGGGCTCCGCGCCAGGTGGCGCGAGCATGTGGACGCTGCCACCGCCCCGCCCCGCGGCAGCGCGCTGCCCAGCGACGCCCAGGTGATCGGGGCGGTCCAGCGCAGCAGCGGTGCGGACACCGTGCTGGTCTGCGCCGCCGGAGGTCTGCCGGGGGAGCTCCACAAGCTCTGGCGCGCCGCGCGCCCCAACGGCTACCACCTCGAGTACGGCTACTCGTGCATGGGTTACGAGATCGCCGGCGGTCTCGGTGTCAAGATGGCGCTGCCCGAGCGGGAGGTGGTGGTGATGGTCGGCGACGGCAGCTACCTGATGATGAACTCCGAGCTGGCGACCGCGGTGATGCTGGGACAGAAGCTCACCGTGGTGCTGCTGGACAACAGGGGCTTCGGCTGCATCACCCGCCTGCAGGAGGCCGCCGGGGGGGCGCCCTTCAACAACCAGCTCGACGACGCGCGCCACGCCGAGCCGGCGAGCATCGATTTCGTCGCCCACGCCCGGTCACTGGGAGCGGAGGCGGAGAAGGTGGACTCCATCGCGGCGCTGGAGCAGGCGTTGACGCGGGCGCGGGAGTGCCCGCGCACCTGCTGCATCGTCATCGACACCGATCCGATGGAGAGCACCAGCGCGGGCGGGCACTGGTGGGACATCGCCGTCCCCGAGGTCTCCGAGCGCGAGGAGGTTCGAGCCGCGCGGGCGCAGTACGAGGAGGCGCTGGCGCGGCAGCGTCCCGCCGATTGACGACGGCGGTCCCTCAGAGCCTCGCCCTATGGCCGCTCTGGTCCCCAGAGTGGTCCCGGGACTGCGGCCTCATCATTCCATTTTCGTCGAGGACTTGTCATGGCTGAACCACATCCGGAGCTCGGCCGCGTATTCGCCCAGCCGTCTCGGACCGTCGAGGATGCCCGGGGCGCCGTTTCACGGAGCGTGGGAACTCCGTACACCTTTCCCGGCTACACCAGGGCCGAGTGGAACGAGAAAGCGGCGGCGTTGCGCCTGCAGGTCCGGGTCGCCACCGGTCTGCTGCCCGAGCATGAGCCGACTCCCCTCAACGCCGAGGTCTTCGCCAGAATCGAGCGGGAAGGATATACGGTGGAGAAGGTCCATTTCGAGCCCTTTCCGGGCTTTTTCACCACGGGGAATCTCTACCGCCCCCGAGGGAAATCCGGTCCGTTCCCCGGGATCGTCAGTCCCCACGGCCATTGGAAGCGGGGGCGCCTGGAGGATAATGAGGTCGGCTCCATTCCCGCCCGCTGCATAAACTTCGCCAGGCAGGGTTACGTCGTCTTCACCTATGATATGATCGGCTACAACGACAGCGCCAGGCAGATCGAGCACCGCTACGGCGGCGCGCGGGAAGGCCTCTGGGGCCTGAGCGCCATGGCGCTCCAGCTCCGCAACGGCATCGGCGCCGTCGATTTCCTGCAGAGCCTCCCCGATGTCGACCCGGAGCGCATCGGCTGCACCGGCGCGTCGGGAGGGGGCACCCAGACCTTCATCCTGTCGGCGGTCGATCCGCGCATAAAGGTCTCCGCCCCGGTCAACATGATCTCCGCCACCATGCAGGGCGGCTGTCTGTGCGAGAACGCCCCGAATCTGCGCCTGGAAGCGAGCAACCTCGAAATCGGGGCCTTGATGGCGCCGCGTCCTCTCCTGCTGGTCTCGGCGACCGGGGACTGGACGGCGAATACGCCCGCGGTCGAATTTCCCGCCATCCGCTCCATCTACGCCCATTTCGATGCGCTGGACAGGCTGCGCCATGTCCAGGTGGACGCGGAGCACAACTACAACCGGGAGAGCCGCGAGGCGGTCTACGCCTGGTTCGCAAAATGGCTCCTGGGTGCTGAGGACCCTCGCGGGATCGAAGAGGAGCCGTACAAGGCCGAGGCGGACGAAGCGGTGCTGGTCTTCTCGGGCCGCGGTCTGCCTGCACATGCACTGAAGCAGGAGGAGATTCTGCCCACATGGGTGAATCGTTCCCGCGAAGCGCCGGCGCGACGGCAGCCTGCAAGCGAGGCCGGCCACCGGAGGTTCAGGGAGGAGATGGGCGCTGCGCTGCAGCATGCACTGGGACTGCACCTTCCCGAAAGGGAGGAGGTGACCCTCGCCGAACCCGAGGGCGCATATCCCACTACGCGCCGGAGAGGCTATTCGGCGCGCCACCTGGTCATCGGCAGGCGAGGGGTGGGCGATGCCGTCCCCGCCATCCTGTTCAGCCCGGACCCGCCGCCAGAGAGCGGCGAAGTCGTGGTCATCGCGCATCCGCAGGGGAAGGAGAAGCTGATCGACGCGGAGACCGGGGAGCCCCTGCCGCTCGTCGCCGATCTGCTGAGTTGCCGCCGCCAGGTCCTCGCCATCGACGTCTTCGCGACAGGAGAACATGGGAAATATTCGAGGCCGGATGACGCGGAAAAATTCACCACCTACAACCGGACGACGGCGGCGCTGCGGGTGCAGGATATTCTGACCGCGCTGCTCTGCTTCGGCGGCGGCAGCGGCGCTTCCGAGGTCAGCCTGATCGGAATAGGAGAGGCCGGCCTCTGGGGACTGCTGGCGGCGGGTTTCGCCAGCCTGGAGATTGTCGTCGTCGATGCGGCACGGTTCGACAACGACAGCGATGACGCCTATCTCGAGACCTTGCCCATTCCCTGCCTGCGCAATGCCGGGGATTTCCGCACCGCGGGGACCCTCGTCGCTCCCCGGAACCTCATCATCCACAATACCGGGGATGCATTCGACACCGGGTGGATCGAAGCGGCCTACCGGAGCATGGGAGCGGCACGGCAACTGCTGGTGCAGAGCGAAGCAATGCCCGACGCCGAGATCGCGGCGAGAGTAGCGGGGGCCCGGCACCTTGACAGGGAAGGATGAAAGTTCCTCAATCTATCCCGGGGAAAACCGGCGCACCGAACCGACCGGAGACCAGGATACCATGACCGACGAACTGAAAGAGATGCGCGTCTCCAACGACGCCATGACTGACCAGGAGGAGCTGCGCCGGCGCATCGCCGAGGAGGGCTATCTGTTCTTCAGGGGGCTGCAGCGTCCGGAGAAGGTCCTCGGGTTGCGCCGCGAGATGATGTCGGTGATCGGGCAGGTGGGATGGCTGCAGGCGGGAACCGACCCCATGGACGGCATCGCGGACCCCGGCCAGCGCTGCACCGAAGGCGATAACGAGTACAGCGCCGGATACGCCCAGGTCTACAAGATCGAAAGCTTCCACCGCTCGGCGCACTGGCCCGAGTACACGGACATGGTGGAGAAGATTTTGGGCGCGCCCGCCATGCCGCACCCGCAGAAGATCGCCCGCATCTGGTTCCCCCGGTATGCAGAACACACCACCCCCAAACACCAGGATTTCGTGCACTTCCAGGGCAGCTTCGACAACCTGACCTGCTGGGCCCCCATCGGCGATTGCCCCGTGGAGCTGGGCGGCCTGGCGGTCGTTCCGGGATCCCACAAGGTCAACCGCGTCCTGGAGCATCACTTCTCGCTGGGCGCCGGCGGACTGAGGGTCGACGAGAACGACCAGGAAGAGGTCGACCCGGTCTGGCATACCACCGACTACGAAGCCGGGGACACCCTCTTCTTCCCGGCGCTGACCATCCATCGGGCCCTGCCCAACCACAGCGGGGACCGCCTGCGCCTCTCGCTGGACAACCGCTACCAGGCGGTCGGCGTACCCATCGCCGAGCACATGCTGGAGCCCCACGGCCCCAGCCAGCTCACCTGGGACGAAATCTATCCAGGCTGGAAGTCGGACGAACTCAAGTACTACTGGAAGGGATTCGGCAATCCGGTGGTCGGGCGCGACTTCAGCTATGGGCGCAAGGGTTGGGCGGAGGCGCTGGATTTGGCCCGCAGCGGCGATGAGGACGCCGTCTTCATGCTGAGACGCGCGATCAGGAACTCCAGGGAGGGGGTGGATCTCGAGGAGGCCGCCGCCGTTTTGCGCGAGATCGGGGTGGAACCGGAGTTGCAGGCGCCGGAACAGCGGGGGCCTTGACGGAGAAGCCGGGCCGGCTCCCGTATCTTCACATCACCTGGTCCAACCTTCCTTTGCCTTGTGCGGGCTGCTTCCCCTGACGTTCCGCTGCCTGGACCGACCGACCAGTTCTCAGGCATTCACATTCGCCGAGTCCGGCCAGCCATGCTCGCTGGGCCCCCTATCCCGCGTCACCCGGAGCGTCCTTCCGCCACCGCCCGCGCCAGGCGGTCCTTCTCCTCCACGCCCCATCCAAGCATCATCCTGGACCTGCTCCCGCTACAGGCCGCGCCGGGCGGTGCCGCTTGCCCCCGCGCCATCCTGTATTCCTTCCCCTAGAAGTCCAGCTCGACCCCAAGGCGCATCTGGCGCGGACTGTCGAAGAGATCGCCCCCTGAGGTGGTCCAGAAGTGCTGCCGGTTGGCCAGGTTGATGGACTCGTAGAGCTCCCGGTAGGTGGCCCCGCCGCTGGCCTCGACGATCTGGCCGCTCAGGTTGGGATCGGTGAGGAAGCCGTCGTCCTCGGCGTTGCCGGTGCGCCCGTAGACGTTGGTGATGTTCCTGCGGTTGAACAGGTTGTATACGTAGAGGTAGAGCTCGACGTCGGTGCCGAACAGATCTATCCCCTTGTCCAGCTTGAGGTCGGCCTCGAAGGTCCAGGGCGTCGAAGAGGTGTTGATGCTCTCCAGGGGGGTGCGGCTGCGCGGGTCGTCGCTGGCCAGAATGCCTCCTTCCTCGGGGCCCCGCTGGCCGATGGAGCCGCCGAACAGGGTGAAGTTGTGGCCGCTGCTGAACCTCATCAGGATGTTGGCACCCAGGCTGCGGAGAAGCGCGCTGGCCTCGTTGTCGGCGAAGCGATAGTCGACGAAGAGGTTGCCCCGGTGGGTCTCGTTGAAATCGAGGGGCGAGATGATGGTCGGCAGGCTGGAGTTGTTTTCCACCCCGGAAACGGCCGAGCTGGTCGACGATCCGGTGCCGCGCGCGTCGGACAGGGTATAGTTGAGCTCGGCCCGCACGCGGTTTACCCGGCGCAGCTTGAGGACGAACTCCAGGCCCTTGGTGGTGGCGAAGTCGCCGTTCTGCAGAAAGTTGTAGGCGTTGGCGTTCTGCGCCAGGGAGGAGATGTCCTGCCGCCGCAGCTGCAACTGCCCCTTCACGTCGCGGTAGAAGCCGGTGATGTCGAAGGATGCCGCCGTGGTGAACTGGTGCTCGAAGCCGATTTCGTACTGGGTGGTGCGGATCGGCTCGATGTCGAAGGCGGTGGGAGCGGAGATGAAGTTCTGTCCGCCCAGCTCCAGCGCCAGCCGCGCCCCGCCGGTGAACATGGTGCGCATGGCGGGCATCTGCGAGAAGCGGCCGTATTGGACGTGGAAAACGGTGAACTCCGACACCGGAAAAGAGAACCCCAGCCGCGGGCTGAACTCGTGGAAGGTGCGCGTGGCGGCCATGGAGTCGATGTCGATGGTGAAGTCGGCATCGTTGCGACGCGGGGCCGCGGGGTCCTTGAAGCGGAAGCTGGCGGCGTCGAAGTAGTCCCAGCGCAGGCCGGCGTTCACCACGAGGTCGTTGTACTCGGCCTTGTCCTGGACGTAGGCCGAGGCCAGCAGCGGATGGCGGGGCGCCTCGAGACCGGTGCCCTCGTCCCGCCTCCCGAAGGCGTCGAATCCGAAGTAGTCCCCCCGGCTGGTATTGCGGATGAGGGAGGCGAAGTCGTCCAGGCTGCCCTCGCCGTCGGGCAGGGACTCGGCCCGGGCGATGAGCTCGTCCAGCACCTCGTCCGCGTCGATCTCGCCGGCGTAGTAGCGGTCGTAGACCGCGTCCAGCTCGGGGTAGTTGTTCTCGATGGCGTTGCGGAGCGCGCTGGCGGAGATGCCGAAGCGACGCGATGACCAGCGCTGGAGATCGAACCCCAGCTTGTACTGGTGGATATCGGTCTGGCTCGTGAGGCTGCCGCTGACTCCGTAGTAGCCGTCCTCGCTCTTGCCGTAATAGGTGGCCAGGGCCCCTGGCCGGGCGAAGGGGAAGCCGCTCAGGTCGTAGGGCCGCGGCGAGACCCCCTGGGATGAGTAGGGAGTGAAGGAATCGTCGACCTGGGCAACGGCGAGGCTGTCGTTGTAGAGCATGTAGTTGTCGTCGAACGCCGGATCGAAGATTTCGGAGCCCTGGCTGTAGAGACTGGCGTTCAGTTCGTAGAAGGTGTTGGGGCTGAGGAAGTGGGTGCCCTTGATGTTGAACAGGCTCGACACCCGCTCGGCTTCGGGCAGGCGCGCCGTATTGAGCATGTTGTAGATGGGGAGGGAGTTGAGCTCGCCAAGCCCCTTGGAATAAAGGCTGGTGAGGCGCAGCTGGTAGGGCTGCAGATCGACGAGCAGGGTGCCGTTGAAGCTGATGCGCTCGGAAGCGGAATGGTCGATGTTTCCCGGCCTCAGATGCAGGTCCACCGAGTCCGGCACGGCATTGCCCTCGGCGTCCTCGCCCCAGTGGACCCGCCCGCCGCGGTTTCCCGAATCGACCAGGTCCTCGAACCGGAACCCGTCCCAGTAGATGCTCGGGAATTCCTTCATCCGGCGTTGTCCGGCCAGGAAGGCACGCACCTTTTTGCTGCCGGCCACCGGGCCGCTCAAGGTGAGGACCTGGGTGGAGTAGCCGTAGGAGTAGGTACCGAAGCGTTTCTTGTAGGGAGAGGTGAAATTGTCGGTCTCGGTGAGCAGGCCGACCTGCCATTCGGGCGCCCCGGTGCGCAGTCCCTGCAGGACGATGCCCGCGTTGGCGCCGCCGTACTCGGCGTTGAAGCCGCCGGCCTGGAGCTGGATCTCCTGCACGGCCTCGTCGATCAGGTAGACCGCCATTCCCCCCGAAACCGGGTTGCGCACGCTGGCGCCATCGACATAGTAGCCGATCTCGTCCGAACGGGAGCCGCGGATGTGCAGGGAGCCCTCGTCCAGGACCACGCCGGGCTGCAGGTTGAGCACCCCACCTACGCCTCTGAAGGGTAGAATTTCCAGGTCCTCGGCATCGACGATGCGCACCGCGTTGGTGGCGTTCTTGTCGATGATGGGCCGTTGCGCCTGTACGATCACCTCCTCGACCCGGATATCGGAAGAAGTCAGCTCGACCTCTACTTGCGTACTCAAATCGGCCGATACCCGCACGTCCTCGAGGGTATAGGCCGCGTAGCCGATATGGGTGGCCCTTAGGGTGTAGGTGCCCGCGGGCACGTTGAGGATGAAGAAGCGGCCCTTCTCGTCCGCGGTGGTCTCCAGCTCGGTTCCGGTCAGCGCGATATTGGTTCCGGGCAGCTCGGCTCCGCTGGTGGCATCCTTGACCACGCCCAGGATCTTTCCGCCCGTGCCGGCGCCGGCTGCAGCCGGGATCAGTACGAGCGTGATCCAAAGTGCGGTCAGGACGCGGAAAACGCTTGCTGCTGCGGTCATTTATCCCTCCTTTGCAGGGGACACGATAACTATTTCCCGCGAGAAATCATCTCTCCGACTTCGGATTGAAAAAACAAAATAAAGGGGAGGATGCCAAGCTCGGGGCCATGGAGGACGGTACGAGCCTGGTGTGCCTTCCCCGCGGAAATTACATACCTGAGCGCCGGTATGGCAGGCGCCGGCGGCCTCCCCGCGCAGCCGCCTGGCGAGCCCGCGCCAGCCGCGGCCGTGAGCCCGGACCTCAGGCCCGGAAGCGGGAAAATGGCCTGGGGGAATGGCCTGCCATCCCGCGGTTGCACGGGGCAGCCAGGGTGGGTAAAATAGTTGGGCCGGGAGGAGCTAATGGACGTCGAGCAGATTGTCATGCACATGCAGATCGACGGGTTCTGCGTCATCCCGGGCGTCATCCCCGAAGATGAGGTCCCGCGGGTGCTCGCCAGCGTCGAGCGCACCACGGAGCTGCTGCAGCCCGACCGCTTCCCCGCAGACGGCGAGGACCCCGCTCAGTGGTCCGATCCCGACCTGGTCGAAAACGGCAAGGAGGCGCGCCCCCGGGGCCTGCTCAACCACGACCAGTCCTTCGTCCCCTACCTCTGCGAACCGCGCCTGGCGGGTGCCCTCGAGGGGCTGCTGGGACCCCACTATCTCGCCCAGGACTGCGGCGTGGCGGTGGGCATCGGCGCCCGGCGCCGCGGGCTGCACTGCGACTGGCCCTACAACCAGGACGGCCATATATCCGCCAAACTCTTCAAGTCCCTTCCCGAGGCGCCTGTCCTCGTCAACACCCTGTGGATGCTGACCCCGTTCACCGAGGACAACGGCGCTACCGCCGTGGTCCCCGGCAGCCACAGGTTCGGGCAGTCCCCCGGCCCCCATATTGACCGCTTTGCGACCTACCCGACGGAGTTGCAGGCCACCGGCGCAGGCGGCAGCGTGCTCATGCTCGACGGCCGCACCTGGCACAGCATCATGCCCAACAGCTCCGGCAGGAGGCGCACCTGCCTGGTCATGCGCTGGATCCCGTGGTGGTTCAACATGGGACTGTGCCGGGAGGGGTCGCTGGAGCGCAGTTACTGGACCGACCGGGGCGACGACAGGATGCGCACCGAGCCCCTGGTAAGGCGCGAGGTCTACGACGGACTGCCACCCGATGTCAAGCCGTTGTACCGCCACTGGGTCGAGTCCTAGCAGCCCATACCGGGTGAGCCGGATGATGCCCTGCGGCAGGCTGCCTATCAGTATTTCACCGAGAGACAGGTAGTTGTTGCCGATGTGGCGCTGTCTTAGAGGATCGCCTCCAAAGTCGAAGCCCAGACCGGCAGCGCGGCAGGGAACAGGCGCGGTCTGCCGGCTGTGTGTCTGGGCGCTGCTCCTGGCCCGGCCGCCGGAAGCCCCCGCTCAGGACCAGCACCGCCTGCACCTGTCGTCCACCGTGCCCTCCAGGTCCTTCCTGCAGCGCAGCTCGATTCCCTACCGCAACTTCGCTCACGACAGCTTTGCAAACTATCCCAACCACTCCTTTCCCTACCAGGATCTGCGGCGGGCGTTCTACGGCCCCATGGGCGATCGGCTCATCACCGGATACGACCTCTATCACTGGATCGAGCGGCGCCCTGCCGGGAAGCGATACGGCAGCGTGGTCACCGCCGATCTGAATATCTTTCAGCCGGTATTCGACCATCTCGTGGTCGGCCGCGACGGCTACGGGAAAAGGGGCTACAGCATCGTGGTCGGAGACGGTTTGATTGCCCGGTTCACCCCGCTGACACTGTCGCGGGTGGACGTCAACGGCCTGCGTTTCGACGCGGCCGTGCCGGGGGTCGGCTTCACCGGCCTGGCATCGCGCCTGGAGCGGCCGCCGGACTACTACCGGGATATTCCCTCGTGGGTCGACGAGGGACGGCACACCGCGGACTTTTCAACCATGCTTCTGGGCGGCCGCGCCGAGGGTCGGGTGGGGTCCCTGCGCCTCGGGTTCAACGGCGTCAACCTGCACAGCTACGAGAGCAGCCGGCCCGGCAACAGCCTCAAGGGGGTGATCCGGCCCGAACGGCCCATGGTGGACTGGCTGATCGTGCGCTTCTCCGACGACTCGCCCCGCGACGGGCGCGGCGGTCCGGTGGTCCACGAGGTGGGCCTGATCGTCAACGGCATGGCGCGCCCGGACCTGCGCCCCCGGGTGATCCGCCACCGCGCCAAAGTGCCCATCCAGGTGGGGTCCGTGTCCCGCGCGACCGGCGAGTTCCGCCCCCAAATCTACAATCGCTTCTCGGGCCCCGAGCGCACCGCCACCCTCTACTACCGGGGCCGCGAGGTGCCCTTCTACGCCGACTACTTCTACCGCTCCGACCACGAGGCCGGGCACGACGTCAGCAGGGCCACCAACCTTGATGGTCTACTGGCGCACTTCCAGGCGGAGACCCCGGGAGCTGTTCTGCGGGCGGACGGAGACTGGCAACTGATATTCATGTTCGACCTGCGGGGGGAGTCCGCGGTGCAATCGGTGGAGGTGGATGCCCTCGTAGGCAACGACTACCGCATCGACGTGGCGACTTTGTGGCTGGGAAATCCCAACGGCCGCAACTACGCGCAGCAGTACCGCACCTCGTTCTACGAGACCATGGTGCGGGCGAGAGGAAACGTGCGGGACCTGGCGAACCTGGACAGGGTGCGGTTTCACGTGGGAGAGAACACGGCGCTATTCACCTACGGCGTCGACGGCAGCCTCCGCCTGGCGGGGATGGAACTCAACGCGGAAATTGCTCAATCCGCCCTCTACGGCCGCTATCCCGCTCACGCGGACCGCGTCCCCGCCTTCGCCCGCAGTCCCCGCTTCGCCCGCCGCGGCCGGGCTTACTTCATCAACGCGACCCGCTGGCTCGGCAGGTGGCGGCTGGGGGCTGAGCACTTTGCCATCAATCCCGGCTTCACAACCGAGATGCGGGGCTACCTGCATGGCGAGTACTCCCTCAACGGCGGCGTGCTGGACGCCCTGGCCAACGACACGGTCTACTGGCACCTGGTGCAGGACAACGAGGACGGGGACCGCTATCCTGACGTCCGCATCGGCAAGATACTGGGCACCCCCAAGGACGATCAATTCGTCGACCCCGACGGCGTGTTCCCGGGGCGGGATCAGGACCGCGACGGCCTTCCCGATACCAACCGCAATCTGAACGGCGTCCCCGACTACCGCGAGCCCTTTCTCCAGTACTACGTGGAATCGAACGAGTTCGAGTACGGCCTCGACCGCAACAACAACGACGATCCGGACCACCTCGAGGACGATCGCGACCCCGACCATCCCTACGATGCGGACCAGCGCGGCACCCAACTGTTCGGGCAGATGGACCTGAACCGCCGCTGGTCCGTAACCCTGGGCCGCTACGCCGTCCGCCAGCTGGCCGGACCCGGAGGCAACAGGTCCACCTACGCCCTGCTCAGCTACCGCCGCGAGGGGGTCCGGGGCATGCGCCTCCTGTTTTTGGAGAATCATCTGCGGCGGGTCCGGGATGACATAGCCGACGAGTTCGCCGTGCTGGAGGAGATCCCCAACCAGGGGCACAGCTTCTCCACCGGGTCCGGGTTCACCCCCGGCTACGCCACGGTTTTCGCCAACTACTTCGTCGACGATCCGCTGAACTACCGGGACAGCCTGGTCAATGAGAGCTACCTGGAAGCGCGGCTGAATCCATGGTCTGCCCTGAACCTAGTGCAGAAGCTGCGCCTGCGGCTCAACTGGCAGCGTGGAGGGGGAACAGGCGGAGGCGGCAAACAGTCCCGCCGCCTGGACTATTTCGCCGTGGTCAGCCGCGTGGACTACGCCATTCGCCTGTGGGGAGCGACGGTGCAGCCGCAGTTCAAGTTCACCATGCTGCGCCTGGTGGACCGCAAGGCCGACCGCCAACCGGGAGGCACCTACGCCAGCCGCGCCTTGCAATCGCGGCTCACCTGGATGCCGATCCTGCGGGTGGAGTATCCTGTCATGAGCCGGACGACCATTCAGTGCGGCATCCAGGGGCTGGGGCCGGCGCCCTTCCGCCATGAAGACCGGGTGCGCAGCCGCGAGAGTTTCGAGCGCCGGACCCTGTTCATCCACGCCATCAATCGCTCATCCTATTTCGGCTACGATCTGTTCACCACTCTCGGCCTCACCAGGGATAGCAGGAAGTACGACGATCCGCTGCTCCGGACCGCCGAGTTCGACACCATGTCGTTCTTCGCGCGGGCGATCATCGGTTTTTCCGAGCACGGTCGCCCGCTCTAACGCCGAATTCCGAAGAATATTGGTATATTTTTCAAGTTAAACTTTACATTTGTACCAATTCCACGATTTGAACCAATTCCACGGATGAAGGCGATCTGGAAGCGAGAGGGCTCGGTGTGGTCGAGGACCACCTAAAAGGATAGGGAGCAGTCATGGCGATATCCCGCGAAAGGATTGCCGATCGCATCGGCAAGGTGCAGCAGTTCCTGGAGGAAGAGGACCTCGGCGCGCTGTTCGTCTACTCGCCGGCGATGGAGCATATGTGGGGGCAGACAGGCCACGTGGCTTATCTGTCGGGGTGGGCGGACTGCGACCGCATCGTCGACTCGGCCGTCGTCGTCCCCAGAGTGGGTGAGGCGGCGCTGATGTTCGCCGGGCTGCCCTACATGCGCGACCTCGTCCTCGAGGTGTCCCCACTCGACGACGTGCGTTTGGTGGCCGCGGTCGACCCCAACGCCGTAGCCGTCGACACCGGCAAGCCGGGAGCTCCGGGGAGCTTCGCCGCCGAAACCCTGAAAATCCTCGAAGAGAGCGGCTTTGGAGACAGGCAGGTGGGCGTCGTCGGGGTCGACAACATGCCGCACCCCTTTCACCAGGCCATGGTCCGGGGTCTGGGGCGGAAGTTCGCCGCGACCCGGGACATCGTCGCCGAGCTGCGCTACGCCAAGACCCCAGATGAAGTGGAGATGATGCGCCAGGCCGCGGCGCTCAGCGACCTCGGCTTCGAGACCCTGGTGAAGACCGCCCGCCCCGGCATGCGCGGCATCGAGGTGGTTGCCGAAATGGAGCGCGCCATCCGCCGGCGGGGGGCCGACGTCGCCAAATACTGGATCGCCTCCGGACCGGCGCCGGACTGGTCGGACGTCAAGCTCGAGGTCAAGCCCCACCTTCGGGTGCTGCAAGCCGGCGACCTTCTGGCCGCCTGCTCCTACGTCGTCTACAAGGGGTACTGGTGCCACGGCCATCGCAGCGGTTCCCTCGGCGAGCCCTGCGCCGAGCTCGAGCGCATCTGCACCCTTACGCGGGAAGCCCAGGACGCCGGACTCGCGGTGATGAAGCCGGGCGCTCCGGTTGCAGGCGTAGCCAGGGAGGTGCGGGAGAAGGCTTCCGAGAGCGGCTGGGAGATCCAGGGTGGCCGCCTGGGCCACGGCCTGGGGCTGGACTACAGCGAGAGCCCGGTGCTGAACGAAAGCAACGCGGCCCCATTCCAGGCAGGCACCACCGCGGTCCTCCACTCGACATTCTCGCTTCCCGGGTCCGGGAAGATGTTCGTTCCCCTCGGCGACGTCTGCCACGTGACCGAAAGCGGTCCCGAGCTCCTCATGTCGTTTCAGCGCGAGCCGTTCGTCGCCGGCGGGTGAGGTGCCAGGCGTTCCATTTCCTGGACCCGCGATCCGCGACCTGGATTGAATTCGCAACGCCCACGCGCAAAACCATCAGGAGATGTACGGCAATGGTCAACAGAGTTTTCCTCGTAGCATTGCTTGCCGCCCTCGCGTCAGGGTGCGGAGAAAAGGAAGAGCCGCTCGGCTTCGAGGCGGGAGCGCTCGGCGCGGTCGAAGTCGGCGCGGGCGCGGCTGTGCAGGTGCGCTCCATGCTGCCGCTCACCGGGGTGAAGAGTATTGCCGAATCGATCCAGGAGGCCATCGAGCTGGCGGCCGAGGACCATGGCTCCATCCACGGCCGCGCGGTTTCACTCGGCCAGCCGCTGGATACCAGGTGTTCGAGCGCAGGCGGCGCCGAGGGCGCGCGGGCGATCGCGGCCGACCCCCAGGTGGTGGGTGTCATCGGACCGGCCTGTTCCGAGGCGTCGGTGGGTGCCTCCCCCGTGCTCAGCGTGGCCGGGCTGGCGATGATCTCGCCGGCGAACGCCTCCCCCGATCTCACCTCGGACCTGGCGGGCAACCCGGGGCCGGACTACCATCCCGGCTACTTCCGCGTCTACAGCAACGGCCTCTACCAGGCGCGGGCGGTCGCCCACTTCGCCCATGACGAGCTGGGTCTGCGGCGGATGGCCGCCGTGCACGACGGCGACTCGGTCACCCACGGCCTCGCCACCTCCTTCGTCAACGCCTTCAGCGCCCTCGGCGGCGAGGTGGTCGCCGTCGCCACCGTCGACAAGGGCGACACGGACATGAGCGCGGTGCTGGAGAATTTCGCCGCCGCCGGACCGGACGGCATCTTCCTTCCGCTTTTTGCGGCCGAGGGCTACCATTTCGTCAGCCAGGCGAGGAAGGTGGAGCAGTTGGAAGAGGCAACGCTCATCGCCGGCTCCTCCACCGCCACGCAGGAGTTCCTCGCAAAGCCGGAATCGGAAGGGGTCTATCTCTCGGGGCACGACTCGGATTTCGGCGGCAACGCCAATCAGGTGACCGGCAAGGACGCCAGGGCGCTGTCGGCCGCGTACAAGGATGCCGCCGACGCCAACTTCATTTTTCACGCATACGACGCCACCACCCTGCTTCTCAGCGCCATCGAATCCGTCGCCGTGGAGGAGGGCGGGAAGTTGTACATCGACCGGGGCGACCTGCGCCGGGAGATCGGGGAGACGGCCGGCTTCCAGGGAATCATCGGCGAACTCGCCTGCGACGAATTCGGCGACTGCGGCACGGGCCGCGTGAACATCTACTACCACGCGGACTCGGGCATCACGGACGCGGCGCAGTTGACCGTGGTCTATCGCTACGCGCCGTGAGCCGGTCGCGGGGGCATGGCCGGACCCCGCAGTGGCGGTGAAAATCCAGGTTGGCAGTTGACAAACTGATGTGGAATGAAAGATCGTCAAACCATGGAGGATTCGTCATGATCAAAGCAAAGATCGCGATTACCCTGGACGAAAAAATCGTCAGGCAACTGGACTACTTGGTGGGTCAGCGTGCATATAAAAACCGAAGTCAGGTGATCCAGGAAGCCGTAGCTGAAAAACTGGAACGGCTCAGCCGTGGCCGTCTTGCCAGTGAATGTGCGAAATTGGACCCCGTAGCCGAACAAGGGCTGGCCGATGAGGGAATCGCGGAGGATCTGAAAAATTGGCCCGAATATTGAGGGGAGAAATCCGCTGGGCCGACCTGAGTCCGACCCGGGGGCAGGAACAGGGCCTGCAGTCGAAGACCTCTTCCAATCGTCGAGCAGAGGTGCTCCTGCTGGTCTATCGTCTGACCGCCCGAGTGTTCCCTTCCTTAACCGGATCGTACCTGATGAGAAACTCCAGCCCATACCCTGATGATCAGACCCTGATTCGCCGGATGGCGCATGCTGCTGTGGCCGCCGCTGCCCTCGTCGCCTGCCTGGCGGGGACCTCCTGCACCTCCAACCAGGGGACAACGGAGACCGAGTTCCAATTCACCTTTCAAAGCGGCGCGGAGGGCTGGACCGCCGGATTCGCCGACCTTCCGGCCGACTTCGATCCGTCCATCTACGAACTCGACTCCGGTCATCGCCCTCTTCCCCCTGGCCTCGAAGGCAATGGCCTCTACATCCAGGGACACAATCGCAGCGACGACCTGTTCATGTTCTTCAAGAGGCGGATCGACGGGCTCATGGAGGATGCGGACTACGAGGTATTCGCCTCCCTCGACCTGGCGACCAATGTTGCCGCCGGCCTGGTCGGAATCGGAGGATCGCCGGGAGAGAGCGTGTTCGTCAAAGTAGGCGCCTCCACCGTCGAACCACAGGCCGTGGGTGAAAACCTCAGAATGAACATCGACAAGGGGAACCAGGCCAACAGCGGCGAAACCATGGTCGTGGTGGGAAACGCCGCCCACCCCGAGGTGGAAGGCGATGAATACCGGCTGAAATCCCTTGACAATGCCGACAATCCGGTGCGTGTAACCACCGACGGCGAAGGCGGGCTCTGGCTCATCGTCGGCACCGACTCCGGCTTCGAGGGGCTGAGCAGGTTCTACTATGCCCGCATCGCCTATACCCTCAGGCCGGTGAATTCTTCCGCCGCGAAGGCGTCGCCACTCGGACCTTCCTCAGCCCTCACACCTCTTGGAGAACCAGGAGAATGAGCAACGGCGACCTCAACTGGATCGCGAACTACATCTGGGGCATCGCCCCGAGCCGGAGCTGGACCGGCTGCCGAGGGAAAAATTATACCATGCGGGAATGAATGGATCGGTGCTGCGGTCTAAATGGGTGAGAGAGGAGAAATGGCCGTTTCTCAGCAGCCGCCCAATGGGGCGGTGAACCCAACCAACGCGGAGAAGGAAAAGTGAAAACGAAATGGATCATCTCAGCCGGAGCCGCGCTGACACTCGGCGCGCTCATAACCGTCGCAGTCGCCCAGGGGGGAAAGGGGATGTGGGAGCACAGACAGCCCATGGCAAGGATGCTGGATCATCTCGATTTGACCGGTGAGCAGAAGGAACAGTTGCGCGAGTTGCGCCGGGGGCACAGGGAAGCTCTGGGCGAGCAGCGCCGGGCCATGGCGGCCATGCGCAGGGAGCATCGCCAGGCCGTTATTGGAACTCTGACCGAAGAGCAGTTGGAGGCCGTGAGGGAAATGCGGGCCGAGGGCGGGGAGTTTTTCGGCAGGCGCGGCCGCTGGGGCACGGATGGTGAAGGCATAGGGCGCGGCGCAAGGCCCTTCGCTAAGTTGGACCTGACCGACGAGCAGAGGGAACAGATCGGGGAGCTGCGCAAGGAGCAGCGCGAGGAGATGCGCGCCACGCGCAAAAAGCACCGCACCGCCCTGGAGAAGGTCCTGACGGACGAGCAGCGCGAAAGGCTCGAGGAGATGAAGGACGAGGCGTTTTACAGCAGAGGAAAACGCTGGCGCGGCAAGCGGTAACCAGCAAACCCCATATCGATCGATGCGCGGAGCGGCCTGGCTGCTCCGCGTTTTTATTTGCCCCGGTCCCGGTCAGGCGGTGCCGTTCATGGCGTAGTCGAAGATCTGATGGTTCATCAGCTGCTCGCCCTTGGCGCGGGCGCTGTACTCGGCACTGAGCGGACGGCTGATGATGAACGGCACGGACCGTTCGGATAGGCCGCCATGCGACCGCAGGCGCTCGCCGTGCAGATCGGCGAGGTCGTGGTCCGCTCGTTTCATACCGACGCAATAATCCTCGGTGGCGAGCACCACCACGTCGCCTTCGACGTCCAGGGGAAGGTCGAACCGGCTTGCCGCCTCCTCGCGCTGCAGCACCTCCTCGATTCCCTCGATGGGGCGGATGTAGTCGGCCACCGCCGCCGGTTGCAACCCGCCGAAACAGTAGACGCGGACGAAGCCGCCGAGGGACCCGTGGTGGCCCACGAAGGCGTCGGTGATCGGGCAGATGACCGTGGCGGCGCCGGGGCCGAAGCGCTCGTCCAGGAGGTCCTGCAGGTAGACGATGTTGTAGCTTCCGTCGGCGGCGCACTTGTCCTTCATGCCGTGATCGGCGACCAGGGCCACGGTCGCACCCAACTGCTCGAGCCGGGCGAACCGGCTATCCATCGCCGCGTAGAAGGCGAGGGCCTCCTCATGGTCGGGGGCGAACTTGTGCTGGACGTAGTCGGTCAGGGAGAGGTAGAGCAGGGCCGGCGGATCGTCCTGCTCGAGGAGCCTGATCCCCGCGTCGAGCACGAAGAGCGACAGCTCCCAGGAGTACATGCCTGGAAGAGGCTGTCCCACCAGGCCCAGCCCGTCCGCAATGCCGTGTTCGCTCCTGCTGCAGCGGTCGGCGTGCTGGGAGGAGAAGCAGACGTTGCCGGCGCTGACATCCAGTCCATTGCCGAGCTGCTTGCGGAGCTTGTCCTTCGCGGTTATGACCGCCGTTCTGACACCCGTCTTCGACACCACGTCGAAGATGGTACGGCACCGCATCAGCTCGGGTCCGGTCATGACCACGGCCTGGCCGGTCTCGCGGTCGAGATAAAAGTTCCCCGAGATGCCGTGCACGCTGGGCGGAGCCCCGGTGGCGATGGAGATATTGTTGGGACAGGTGAAGCTTGGAATGCCGCAGTGGGCGATGGCGCTGAAGCCCGCTGCCATGAAGCGGGATACGGTGGGCACGGCGCCGGCCCTTGCGGCCGCCTCGAAGTACTCCGGGTCGCCACCGTCGACGCATACCACCGCCACCGGGGAGTCCGGCATGCGGTAGGTCACGCCGTTCAGTTCTGCTTCTACGTTGGGCAAGGCACCGCCGTTCATGGGGAATTATCGCTGGTGCCCAAGGTAGAAAATCCAACTCCCCGGCACAATTGACCGGCTCAACTACCTGAATGAGATATGGAATCCTTCATTCGTGTTCTTGAATCCCGATCAAAAACCCCGATCGAACCATTCCAGGACTCGCCGGAATAGGTCGGCGAGGGCATCGCGGGACCAGGAACCCGGTCGAGCCTCACGCCCTGCCCGGCCAGTCATTTCGGAGCCAATCCTCCCACCGATGCGCCAGGTCCAGGCGCCCATGACGGAGCTTGCCCGAGTAATGCGGATGTCCATGCACGTAAGAGGGATTCTGCGGCAGGCGATGGCCGGTTATCGCTTCCAATGCCTCTCTTCGTGTCCCGAAGTGGCATGCTCGATCGTGGCGGGCGTCCTCTTCGAGACCGGAGGCGATTGCCTCTGCAAAGCGCGGATGAGCCATCCTTTCGGCGAGGCGAACGGATACATAGCGGACATCCAGGCTGGGGTCATTGAAGAGGGGGATCAGAGATGCGCCGCACTCTGACCACAAAGCCCGGCAATTTTGCAGAAGATGTACCGCCGCTGATCGGACAATCGGCGAATCGTCCCCAATTCCTTCCGCGATGCGATCAGGTTCCACCTCCGGCGCTTCGCTTGCAAGGGCGCAAAGGGCAGCGGCGCGAACCCCGGGTGTCAGATGGGTTGAACACTCACCGATTGGTTTGAGGGCCTCGTTGGGGAGTGCATCGCCGAGAAAGGAAAGAATGATATCCTTTACCTGGTCGGAATCGGCGGAACCGAGCCGGTCGATCCGGGATTCGACCGGGTGCTTGCGCCAGGCTGACCAGGTCTGATAGGGGAACGCCGCCGGTGGGTCCTGCGGGCCTGCCATCGCCGCAGCGCCTTCGACCGAGACCAGGCCGGCGCGCAGGTCCGACCACCGTGGACGCTTAAGCGACGAAGCGATGAGGGCCGTTTTCATCTCCCGGGATGTCCAGTCCGGATGCGCCTGCCACACGCACGCTGCTGCTCCAAGAGCGATCGGCCCCGAGAACGATGTCCCGAGTTCGCGGGCATAGCCCCGTGGAAGATCGTCTATCCTGCCGTAGAAGTGGCTGTCGACCTCTTCATCGGTTCCATGGGGAAGGACGACGTTCTCCGCCGGCGCCAGAATCTCCGGAATCCATTTTCCTTCGAAGGTCGTACCCCGGCTCCCCGGAAACATTTCCGCCCGGTCCAGGTCCCCTTCTGGAGGGATCGCGATCCCGCCGACGGAAAGGACCGACGGAGCCGCGGCTTCGGTAGTCCCGGCGGTGCGGTCGGAGGTATTCCCCGACCCTGCCATTACCAGCACTCCTGCGGCCGCTATTTCTTCGCACAAGATGCGCACTGGCTCGGTTTGCCAGGGCAGAAGGCTCGAGTCGACTCCACATCGGCGCGCCGACAATACGGCTCGTATCTCGTGCTCCCTCCAGTTGTCCCGGACCCATTCCAGCGCCTTGAGATGAGCCGCATACCGCCCTTCGGGGTCTTCTCCCTGGCCGGGGAAGTACTCGGCTACGAGGAAAAGATCGGCTTCCGGCGCCATACCCCGGTACAGGCCCCGGGATTCGGCACCGGATCCGGCCGCCGAGGCCGCCGCCCACAGGCCATGAGCGCCTCCTTTCCATGGTCCTGGCTCCGCCGCGAGCACCCTGGGCTGCGGGTCCGGCTCCATCACCATCACTTTCCAGGTCGTGCGTCGTTCGTTGCTGGTGATATCGGGATGGCTGGGAAAATCCCCGTCGACGACGGCAATGCGAACACCCTTGCCCGTAAGCTCGCCGGGCACTCTGAGGAAGTCTCGCAGGGTCGGCCACATATCTCCTCCCATGGGTTCGAGAAGTATTCTTAAGCGATTTCCTCGTGGGTCTGCCCCTCGGCCAGGTGGCAGTCGAACCATTCCAGGACGCGCCGGTAGAGATCGTCGAGGGCATGGCGGGACCAGGAACTTGTGCCGTGGCCCTCGTCCCTGTAGAGCCGCAGCTCGACGCGCTTTCCTAGCCGGCGCAGGGCGACGAAGGTCTCCTCGGCCTGGTTGGAGCCGGGCTGGTCCCCTGTGCCGCAGACCACCAGCAGGGGGGTGGACACCCGGTCCAGGAGGAAGAAGGGCGAGTTCTCGATGTAGGCTTCCCGGTTCTCCCAGGGCGAGCCCCCCAGGCGGGCCTGGCCGGTTTCGCACCAGCCTATGCCTCCGCCATTCTGCCGGGCGTAGATGCTCATCATGTTCACACCCCAAGGGGCAACGGCCAGTGCGGCCCGGAACCTCTCGGTCTGCGCGATCAGCGACACCACGCTGTAGCCGCCGTAGCTCGTCCCCATCAGACCCACGCGCCCGTCGTCGGCCAGACCGAGCTCGACCGCCCGCTCCACCGCGGCCAGTACCGGCTCCACCAGACCGGCCATCGGGTCCCTCTCTCCCAGCGGCACCTCCGGTAGCAGCACCGCGTAGCCGGCGCCGCACAGGAGCTGCGGCTCGACGGCGTGGGGAGCTCCCTGGAGGCCGAAGCGATTGATCACCTCCGCGCCTCGGTAGCCTCCGTACACGCTGACGATCATCGGGTACGGCGGGTTCGCCTGGGGAGGAAGCAGCATCGTTCCCCGGCATTGCCTGCCGCCCGCTGCGAAGTCGATGAGCTCACTGCGGCCGAGCATGGACCCCTGGACCTCGGGAGCCACGCAGAATAGCCAGTCATGGCTTCCAGTCTTGATGCGCAGCACCGAGGGCGGACGGTGCGCTTCCTCCGCCATCAGGTAGCAGCACCCGGAGGAATCGTCCACCTCCATGTGCCAGACGCGGCTCACGCAGGTGCCCGGTATATCCGCCGCCTGTCTCAACTCACCGTCCTGGTCCAGATGGGCCACCTGCTCGCTCAGGTCGGCCTGGTTCCGCAGGACGACGGGCAGGTCCCCGGCCCGGGTCAGTTGCAGCGTGGGTTGCGCCGGCCGGGCGATCCAATGGCGCAGGGTCCACTCTTCGGGGACCGAAGCGCGGCTGTGGCGGCCGGATTCCAGGTCGAACTGCCACCAGTCCCTGCCGCCGAGCGAGTGCAGCTTCGATCCATCCGGACTCCATCGCGGGGTGTCGTACTTCAGCAGGAGGTCGAACTCGGGCCCTGGAGTCAGATTTACCGGCTCCTGGGAGCCGTCGGCGGCGACGATGAACAGCTCGTCGGGCCGGCCTCTGCCGCAGGAGGTATAGGCGATGCGGGCAGAATTCGGGGACCAGGCGTAGTTGATGCTGAAGGCGCCGGCCATGTCCGAGGTGAGCACCCTCTCCACGCCAGTCTCAATATCCACGGTGAAAAGCTCGGACAGGGAGTACTGCAGGCGCGCTACATATTCGAGGTGGCGGGTGCAGGCCACGTGGCGGCCGTCGGGAGCGATGCGCCAATGTCCGGAGTCCCATTGCCGGAGCAGCCTGGTGGCGGATCCGGTCGAGAGGCTGACATGGCCCAGGTCGCACCGCCGCCTTGTTATAGCGGGATCGGCCTCGGTCGCCGCCTCGGGATCGAAGGACCTGACGTCGATTTCGGGCACGGGATCGTCCTCGTCCTCCCGGTATTCGCGGCCGGCAGGCCAGAGGGGCACTACAATCCCCTCTCCATCGGGGGTCCACTGGGGCAGATCGAAGCCATAGCGGACCAGCACAGGAGCCTCCCGCAGCAGCTCGATCTCCCCCGTTCCAACTTCCCAAATGCCCAGACACGCGACTCCCTCGTGGCGCACGCAGGCCGCCAGCCTGTCGCCCGACGGAGACCACCGGGCCCCCCAGCTCTCGCTGCCTTCGGGGAAGGGCCGTGTCGATTTACCGGTGGCGGTATCGACGACCACCACCGAACTGCCGGCCATTTCCCGGGGGACTCCCCACTGGTCGAACTTCGGTCCCCGCGGGCGGTCGCCACGCTCCTGTAGGCCGAGCGCGAGTAGCCGTCCGTCAGGGGAGAGGTGAAAGGGCATCCGCCCGGTGGGTCCGGACAGATCGACGAGAGCGGATATGGCATCCTTCATGGGTTCCCTCCACGGCAGGTGATACAACTGCGGTTCCCAGATGTCCATGGACGAGGGACTGGTGCCTGAAAAAATACCGGAGGGCGGAAATCTGTCAAGTAAAAAATTTCCTATCATTCTATTTTTATTGGGTTTAAGTAAATTTTACTTGACCCGGGCGAGAAGATTGTTTATATTTTATGGCAGAGAGAGATGGGAGCCGCTTGCCCACGTTGCCCCCATCTTTTTGCTATTTATATGCAGCGGCAACGGGCGGATGGGGCGCGTGTGAATAATGCGGGGAAATCTTCACCCCGCGCTTTGAGCTGGGCTGCCTGTAGCTGTGATCCGCCCGATCCCGGGGGAGTGGGCGGGTTCATTCATCCTGAACGAGAGAGGATTATTCCTTGGGTGACGACGATAGGGATTTCGAGTCACTTTGGAAGAAGAGCGATTCCCTGAGGTCCTGGAGCGTGGCGGACGATGAAGTGCGGGGCCTCATTCCCAGGCTCCGCAAGGAGAAAAGGTCCCGCGTCCTGGACCTGGGCTTCGGCCTGGGGCGGCACGTGGTCCTTTTTGCCGGCGAAGGGTTCGCAACCTCCGGGATCGAGCCTGCCGCCAGTGGTTTCCGGCATTGCAGCAGATGGCTGAAATCCCAGAGCCTCGAGGCGGACATAAGGCAGGGCGACATGCTGCAGTTGCCCTTCGGCGACGAGGAGTTCGACTTCGTCCTGTGCTACAACGTGATCTATCACGCCACCCTCGGTGACATGGAGTCCGCTCTCCGGGAGATTCACCGGGTGCTGAGGAAGACCGGACTGTTGTTCATTACTCTCAACAGCACCCGCAACGAATGGTGCGGCAAGGGGACCGAGGTCGAGCCCTATACCTTCGTCAATCCCGAAAAAGGCGATGGTGGCCACGAGCATCACTACTCCGACGGCGAGGAGGTACAGCGATTGCTCGCCGGCTGGAAAGTCGTAAGGCTGCGGGAAGAGGAGCAAACCCTGGCAGGGCAGGTATACCCGGGTGCCTGGCATTGGACCATATTGGCGCGCAAGCCCTGAACGGGATCGGGCTCGCCCCGCCTGGTGCCATGGTCCTTCGTTCAGGAATGCGGCTCTGCCGGCGGCACACCCGATGAACAGGTGACGATATGCTGAAGGGCCGGAGCTGGTCTCGCCTCCCCCTCCTGATCTTCTGCCTGGTCCCATGGACGCCGGCAGTGGCTGAGGAGCCACCCCGGCTGGCACTTGCCGGGGCGCTGGAGACACGGTCTTTTCTGCGCCACGAGCGTCCTCCCTACCGCAACTTCGCCTTCAATCCATTCACCAACTATCCCGAGCACAGCTGGACCGTGCGCACCATGGGGTCGCTGCTCGGCGGGAACTTCGCCATCGGCGTCGACCGGGCCCAGACCCTTTGGAGCCCCCTGGGGGACTACCTGACCACCGGCTTCGACCTGTTCACCTGGATCGAGCGGCGTCAACAGGAGCAGAGGCATGGCAGCGAGCTCTTCAAGGACTGGTCGGGGTGGCACCAGGTGTTCATGAACATGGCGGTGGCGAGCGACGGCTACGGCGGTTGGGGCTACAGCGCCATCGTCGGCGACGGGCTGATAGCCCACCTGTCGCCGCTGACCCTGTCGAAGACCGACCTCAACGGACTGCGTCTGGACCTTTCCACCCCGTACCTGAAGTTCACCGCCCTGGGGTCGCGCATTTCCAGGCCCAACAGGGAATCGTCCATGCCCTCCGAAAACGCGGGGCAGGTGGAGGCCGAGCATTCCACTCTGCTGGCGGGAGGCCGCGTCCAGGCCGACCTGGGGGCCCTGCGCCTGGGCCTGAACGGCGTGAACCTGCATTCCTACCACAGCACCGAGCCCAATAACAGCATCAAGGGCAAGCTGCGCCTTGATCAGCCCCTGTACGAGTGGATCCTGGTGCGGTTTGCCGATGACGCGCCGGAAGATGGCAGAGGCGGAGCGGTGGTGCAGGAGGTGCGGCTGATCCTCAACGGGCGGGAGCGGCCCGACCTGCAGCCGCAGGTGGTCCGGCACCGGGCGGGCGTCCCCTCGCAGGTGGGGCGCACCCTTTCGTCGGGGGAATTTCTTCCGCTCTTCTACAACGGTATCAGCGGTCCGCGCAACTACTACTACGGCCGGGAGATTCCGCTTTTCGCGGACTACCTCTATCTGCTGGAGAACGCCGCGGGCGCCGACGTGGGCAAGGAAACTCACCTGGAGGGTCTGCTGGCGAACTTCGAGCTCGAAGATCCGCTGGCCATCCTGCATGCCGATGGAGAAGAGGAGCTGGTCTATCTGTTCGATCTGGGAGGGGAACCCTACGTCGAGTCCGTTGCGGTCGAAGCGATCGTCGGCAACGACTACCGGGTGGACTGGGCCGGCCTCTATCTGAACGAGGGCAACGAGACCGCAGCGAAATTCGAGCAGCGCTTCAGCAGCACATTCTACCGTCGGGCCCTGCGGGCGCGGGGACGGGTGGAGGATGGATCCAATCTCGGACGTGTGCGCTTCCAGGTGGGCGAGAACACGGCCATCTTCACCTCCAGCGCAGACGCGAACCTGGTGTTGAGGTGGCTGGAGCTGAGCGCCGAGTACGCTCGCTCTGCCGTGTACGGGCGCTACCCGGCGCGCCTGGAGCGGAGACCTCTGCTCGATGAGAGCCCACGCTTCGGGCGCCGGGGCTCGGCATACTTCGTCAATGCGCTGCACCGCTTCGGAGGGGGCCGGGTGGGCGCGGAGTACTTTTCCATGCACCCGGACTTCACCACCGAGATGGAGACCTACCTGTACAAGGAATACAGCTACAGCGCCAGCCGCGGCACCAGTCCTTTCCTGGGGTTGTTCAACCACACCGCCATCTGGAGGCTGGTGCAGGACAACGAGGACGGGGACCGCTACCCCGATTTCTCCCTGGGCAATATTCTCGGCAGCCCCGGAGGATCGGGGGGGGATAGGGACGGGACCTACCCCGGCGAGGACGAGGACAGGGACGGGATCGTGGACACGGACCGCAACGCCAATGGAGTCCCCGACTACGAGGAGCTCTTCATGATGTACGAGGTGGAGCCCAACGAGTACGTCTACGGCCTGGACCGCAACCACAACGACGAGCCCGACCACCGCGAGGACGATTGGGACGCGGACCACCCCTACGATACGGACCAGCGCGGCTTCCATCTCTTCGGGCAGGCCGGCCTGGGCCGGCACGGGTCGGTGGCGCTGGGGCGTTACGCCGTCGAGGGGATCGCCAGCGGCGGCAGGAACCGCTCTCTCTATGCCCTGGTGAGCTACCGCAGGGAAGGGATCGGGCGGCTGCGGCGGCTCTTCTTCGAGACCGGCCTCCGCCGCGTGCAGGACGATATTGCGGACCCATTCAAAAGCAGGAGGAGGAGCCGGCAGCCGGACCTGCTGTCATACCAGGACAGCTTCGTCAACGAGACATACCTGGAGGGCCGCCTGCATCCCTGGTCGACGCTGAACCTGGTGCAGAAGCTGCGCCTGCGGCTCAACTGGCAGCAGGGAGGCCGCCTGCCCAACGACCGGTTCCAGCGCCGGCGACGCCTGGATCTCTGGACCGTGGTGAGCCGCATTGACTACAACTGGAGCTGGGGCAGGCTGACGGTTACGCCCCAGTTCAAGGTGGTGCTGTTGCGCCAGAACGACCACGAGGCCGGCCGCGTCCTGCATGGCGAGCACCGGATCATTCCCATCTTCAAAATGAGATACCCGCTGATGAGCCGGACGGTGCTGCAGGCGGGGACCCAGGGGTGGGGTCCGCTGCCCTACCGGGTCAACAACCGGACCCTGCGGCGGGAGAACTTCGAGCAGCGCTCCACCTTCGTGACCCTGGCCAACCGCTCGCGCTACTTCGGCTATGATCTGCACACCATCTTCGGGGTAAACCGCAACGAGGTGGACTTCGACGATCTCTTTCAGCGCTACAAGAACTACGAAGGGTGGACCTTCTTCGTGCGCGGGCTGATCGGCTTCACCGAGTATGGCCGGCTGATCTAGTTCCTGCGCACGAGTGTAAGCCTTCGAGCGAGGGCACAGGCCGGGGGGTCCCCAGCGGGGAAACTCATCTCGCCCTCTCCCGCAAGCCGTACCAGTTCCCTTCCGGGTCCATGAAGATGGCGAACTTGCCCCAGGGCATCTCTTCCGGCTCCCGGGAGAATTCCACGCCTCGTGCGGCCATCGACTCGTAGGTTCCTGCAATATCTTCACATTCGAATACGATTGAAGGCTTCCGTTCAGCCCAATCTTCCATCATTCTTTTCGGGTAAATGACGATACAGGAGTCTGCGTCTGGCGGGGCCATTTCAACCCACCTGGCTTCGGGGCCCATGGGATGATCTCTCCGGACCTCGAATCCCACCTGTTCCGCCCAAAAGCGGATGGCTGTCACCTGATCGGTCACGTAGACTGCGGATGTGGCAATTTTCTCAATCATGAACCTGGTCACCTTATTTCAAGGATGGAAACGAGCATGGCCGTCGATAAACTGTGCAGAAGTTAATCAACCGGACAATAATCGGGATGAATTTTAGAGATTCGAAACTTGAAAACTTACTCATTTAAGCTTAATTCGGTCAGTGAGGTAACCGGATTTCATATGCCCGGGGAACAATTGACCTGGTTCAGGACCTTGGCGCAAGGGGTATCCCGAAAGCTCGTTCCGGGTTGTTACTCCGAGTTTTTTCGACTACATAATGCCAGGGCAAAATGAACGGAGCCGGAAACAGCACGGAGATTGAACCGCCATGAACGCCAATGAGCTCTCCTCCGCCTCGCCTCCGCTGGCCTACAGCGCCCCCGAGCACCTGGTGCGGGATTTCGCCAGCCGCGGAATGGTCGTCCTCCCTCCGGAAAGCCTGGGCATCCCGGCGGAGATCCACGATCGCATCCACCAGCGCGAAAAACAGGCGGTGGCGGCCGGCGAGTTCGTCACACCCGGGCTGGTTGCGGAAGTGCTCGAGGTGATCAGCGCCCCCGGCGTGGTCGCCGCCTGCAATCAACTGGCCGGGGAGAACTGGGCCATCGTGCCCTTCACCCACAACGCCACCTTCGCCAGCGGCGCCCGCGACCAGCACTGGCACAAGGACGACAACGGCCCCTACAACAGCCGCAAACAGCGCCACCACCAGGCGGTGCAGATCGAAATGCTCTACTATCCCCAGGCGGTGCGCGGGGAAATGGGCCCGACGGCGACCCTGCCCTACTCGCAATACTGGACCTTCAACCACGAGGAGAACCACGACAACTTCGCCGGGTCCGATCACCTCGATTTCCGCTACCAGATCAGCGGCATGGAAGGCCAGGTGGTCAGCGGCCCCGATTCCCCCTACGACACCGGGGATGTCGTCCATCGCCGCACCGCCCACGACCTGCGCATGCAGGAGGCGGTCGCCGACCTGGGCTGGCCGCTGGTGCAGCCGTTCGAAGCCGCCCCGCTGCGCGCCGGCAGCATCGTGCTGTACTCCCACAACATGTTTCACCGAGGCAACCACCGCCGCGACGACTGGCGCACCTGGGAGGACAACCCGCGCTTCATGTGGCGCTTCTGGATCTATCGCACCACCGGTCCCGGCGGCGGCGATGGAGCGCCCCAAGAGGTGGACTGGAACGGGCTTGGGGAGGACCCGCTGACCAGCATTGACCGGTCCGCCGCCGGCGGCGACGTCACCGCGGTCTGGCGCTACCACAACCACTGGATGCGGACGGGGGGAACGCCGCCACCGCGTCCCGAGTCCGCCGCCCTGTCCTCCGCGGACCGGGAAGCCGAGGCCGGCCGCCTGTTCAACCGGCTGCTCGCCAAGGGCGAGGAGGCGGAGCCGGCCCGCGTCGGCGCCGCCTACAGGCTGGCCTCCATCGGCGATCCGGTCCTGGCGCTGCGGCTGCTCGGCGAGGCCCTCCGCAACGAGCGGGAGAGTGTGAGGCGGGCGGCCACCTATGGGCTGGTTGCCGTCGGTCCGGAGGCCACCGCAACCTTTCTCGAGGCGGCTGATTCAGCGGTCAAATGGGTCCGCAAGGCGGGGGTGTACGGCCTGGGAGACGCCAGTCCCCTCGACGACGAGGTTCTGCAGACGGTCGTGAAACGCCTGAGCGCGGACCCCTCGGTGTATGTCCGCGCCGTCGCCGCCGGCACCCTGGGCTGCCTCGGCCGCCGCGCGCTGGCCACCGGGACCGGCCGGGAGCTGATTCCCTCCTGCCTCCAAGCCCTGGTGCAGAGTCTGGGCCGCGAGGAGAACCGGCCGGCAATGGACCTGGCGCAAGGCCGGAGCATCAAGTTCGTGCGTCCCACCGATGAATGCGACGTGTGCGAGGGCGGCGGCGTCGATTTCGGCCTCGAGCGCTTCAAGCCGGTGCGCTCGGCGGTGCGCGAGAACGCGCTGTGGTCCATGGTCATCCTCTGTTCCCACGGCACCGCGATTACCGGGTCCGCGCTGGAGCCGGCCGTGCGAGCATTGGAGGAGGTCGTCCGCAGCGACGAGAACATCATCTGCGTCGGCTTTGCAATGGACGCCCTGAGCCGTCTCGCCCATCTGGGTCCCGCTGGCGAAGCCCCCGGGGACCTGCAGGCGGCGGTCGCGGCGCTGCTCGATGAAGCGCCACTGCTCTGCTGGGAATCCCTGGTGCGCAGCGGCCTCCGGCCAAAATAGCCCAGTTGCTGCGGCGATTTATGGCCTCATGGCCGCGGGCTCTATACCTCATCAGGTGAAAATCACCCTTGACGTGGGTGATTTTCACCCATGAGGTGGTTGGTTTTCACTCTTTCTCGTCAAGGGACCAGATTGGTGTAAATGTACAGGATGAAGTTGACCCGGTTTGGTGGATACCTCATCACATGCTGAAAAGGAGCCCCAAATGAGCGCAACGTCTTTGGTACCTCAGCCGTTCCTCGATTGGTTCGGCATCTGGCCGGGGCAGGCCGGCCGCGACGAGAAAGGTCGAGCCTGGCTCCAGGACCCGCCGCAGGGCATCGCCCTCAAGGTGCAACCGGCGCGCATGTCCGAGGTGTTCATGCGGCCGGATCCCCCCTGGGATAAGAACAACCTGAGCCACATGATGGTGCTGCACGAAGATGGCCGGCTGCGCCTGTGGTACGACCAGCGCAGCTCGCAGGAGGAATCGGGCTCCTTCAACCGCTACGCCGAGAGTGCCGATGGCTTCAACTGGGACTTCCCCGATCTGGGTCTCTACGAGTACCAGGGATCGACGGCCAACAATATCATCCAGGACCACCGGACCTTCGACATCCACTCCATCTTCCGCGATCCGACCGCAGCGCCGGAAGCGCGCTACAAGGCCATCGAGTCCCGCGGCCAGCTCTACCGGCACGGCCAGCCCGTGCCCAACCAGCGCCAGACCAAGCTGGAAATCCGCGAGGTGCGCCGCGCCATGGAGCTCAACGGCTACACCCCGGAGCAGATCGATGCGGAAGCCGATATTCGGCACATTCTGCGCGGCGCCGTGTCCCCGGACGGGTTGCGCTGGACAGTGCTGGAAGAGCCGGTCTACGACGCGGGGCACACCCAGCTCGACACCCAGAACATCGCGGCTTTCGACGAGGACACCGGCGAGTACGTGGCCTATCTGCGCGGCAACCTGGAGCGCCGGCGCTCGGTGCGGCGCACCGGGGGTGCCGAATTCGGCAACTGGCATCCCACCCGCCTGGTGCTCACCGTCGATGCCCACGACGCCCCGGACGAGGACATCTACACACCCTGCTACTGCCGCTGTCCGGGCAGCCGTCGCCACCTGATGTTTCCCACCATCTATCACCGCCTCTCCTCGACCCTGGACATCCAGATAGCCAGCAGCCGCGACGGCTGGCTGTGGAATCGGCCCGAGCGCCGTCCCGTGGTCGGGCGCCAGATCCACGGCGAGGAGTACGGCGCCCTCTACGCCAGCCCCAATCTGGTCCCTGTCGGCGACGAATGGGGGCTTCCGGTGCTGTGTCATTTCCAGCGCCACGACGGCGGGGGCGCCTTCCTGTCAACCGCCGAAAAACCCATGAGCGAGTACCGCTGGGCATTGTGGCAGCCGGATCGCCTGGTCGCGCTCGAGGTCGCCACCGAAGGGCGCTTCTCCACCGTGGAGCGCCTCTGCAGGGGGGTGGAACTGCGGCTCAACTTCCGCACCCAGCAGGGCGGCTGGATCAAGGTGGGGCTGGCGCACCGGCCGACCACACCAGCTTCGCCGCTGGAGGAGATCGAAGGTTTCGGGGTGGAAGACTGCGACGTGCTGGAAGGGGACCACGTCGCCGGAACGGTGACCTGGCGAGGCAGGAGCGACCTGTCGGCGCTCGAGGGCCGGAACCTCTCGCTGCGGTTCCAGTTGGCGCGGGCTCAAATGTTCTCGACGGCAATGTAGGAAGAAGAAGCTAGCAGGAGAGAGCTTATGCCATCCCAATTCAACGTTTTGCTCATCGGCGGCCGCGGCATAATCGGATCGGGGCTGCGGACCTATCTGCCGCGGCTGGACAGACGCTACCGCATCGTTTCGGTTGATTTGCCCGGCGCCCCTGACAAGGCGACGGAGCCGGACGCCCAAAAGGATTTCATCGACCTCGACATCACGGCATCCCCGGAGGAGTTCCGCGCCCTGCTTCCCGGCCGCGACCTGGTCGTTTACCTTGCCCGCGCCGGCGGCCTGGCGGAGATGAACCGGATGGCCGACCTCGTATTCGAAGCGGTCCTCGCCCAGAAGATTCCGCCGATGATCATTGGCTCCAGCTCGGTCCACGCCATGGACGGCCTGTACGACTTTAACCAGGAGGGCTTCTACCGGACCCTGGCCGAGCGCAGATTCGACCAGATAGTTCATTGGCCGCCCCGGATTTCCGCAAGGGAGCCGGCGCACCCGGTCAACGACTATGGGCGCGAAAAGGCCTACGTGGAGGAGTGGGTGAAAAAGGCGGCCGCCCGAGGCCACAGTGCGATCGCCATGCGCTGGGGCGGGGTCAACCCACGCAACGACCTCCATTTGCCGGAGCCTGGCTACTTCGCGGTGTGGTGCCACCAGGAGGACGCTGCCCGCATGGTCCATGCCTGCTTCCAGAGCCATTGCGCCGGCAACCTGCCCAGCGGCGCCCATTACTTTGTGATCTCGGACAACACCTATAACATCTTCGACATCGAAACACCGCGGCGGGAGGTCGGCTATGACCCCGTCCACAACTCCGAGACCTTTTTCTAATGGCCTAGACTGAATTGGCAACTACTGCCGGACTTGCTCTACAACAACTCCAGGTAGATTGGAGCTATCAGCAGGTGAATTGCTTACGGCTGCGCCATCGGAGAGCGGCCACCGCCTTGACAGAATGCTCGATAAGGTTCCTTGTTCTACCTGACCTTGTTGGAGGTTTTGCATGGATTCCACCTGCCTGCAGTACGCCTTGACCGAGGAGGAGAGCCGCCAGTTTGCCGAGGACGGTTTCTTCATCGTCCGCGATGTGCTGCCCCTTGACCTGGTAAACGAGCTCATCCCCGTGGTCGATCGCCTCGACGCCGAGAGCCGGTCGCAACTGGGCCTGGAAAAGCACCAGAAGCACAATCTGTTCGACTTCGTCGGCAAGGACGAACTGTTCCTGGAGTTGCTCGACTGGCCCAAGACCTTCGCCAAGGTCTTCGGGATTCTGGGCTGGCACATCCAGCTTTATCACTCGCACATGATGGTCACTCCGCCCCTGGACGGGGCCGTGCCCGAACGCAAACGATTGGGATGGCACCAGGACAGCGGCCGGCTCAACCTCGACCTTGAGACCCTCCCCAGGCCGAGGGTCTCGCTCAAGGTGGCATACTTTCTTACCGACTGCTCCGAGACCCACCGCGGCAACTTCCATGTCCTACCAGGCTCGCACCTGAAGAACGAGATTGAGATGCCGGTGGACGAGGACCAGGACCCGGCGGGCGCCGTGCCGGTCCAGGTGGTGCCGGGAGACGCGGTATTCTTCGACCGGCGGATCTGGCACGCGGCCGGCCACAAC
Organism: Candidatus Latescibacterota bacterium; assembly: GCA_965208105.1. Taxonomy (GTDB): domain Bacteria; phylum Latescibacterota; class UBA2968; order UBA8231; family UBA8231. Next base: position 1,636,263 of record OZ242318.1, on the reverse strand, counting down.
TTTTCGCCGGACGCGCGCAAGGTGCTGTTCTACGGCTACAGCTACCGCTGGCTGCGGCCGCGGGACGACATGACGGTGGAGCACCTTATGGACCGTTGCGACCCGATCCGACAGCAGCTGCTTGGAGCGAGCCCCAGCGGCTGGCATGGCTACACCTCTCCCAGGGAAGAAGACGTGCCGCTGAGAGAGTGGATTCGAGAGCACCTGGGTGAAGATGCGGTGGTGCAGTGACCCCTCCTCCTGATCTGCAACAATCTGCATCCTGAATTTCCAATCAGCCGCCTCGATACCAGCCGGCGTTCAGGCTCAGCAGCGGCATTTGGCTGGAGGAACGCTAAAACCCATGGAACTCGGCAGCGCGGATCAGAAGCAACTGGAGCGACTGGAAGAAGGGCTGTGGAAATCAGAAACCCGCTTCGACATGGACTGGATGGAGCGGACGCTGGCACCCGACTTCCTCGAGTTCGGCAGGTCGGGACGCGTCTACAGCCGGGAAGACACCCTGGGGATCGAAAGCCAGACCATTGCCGCAAGACTGCCACTGACGAACTTCCGGGCGCGCCTGCTCAGCCCCGATGTAGCCTTGGTGACCTACATAAGTTGCCTGACTTGCGACGGAGTCGAAGAGCTGGGGAACCGCAGCTCGATCTGGTCTCGAGCGGAACACGGCTGGCAGCTCAGGTTCCACCAGGGAACGCCTGTTCCGCATCGATGAAGCCATCCTGGGAAGCCGGTGCCTGGCCTCTCAGCTTCTTTCTCCCATCACCCTGCCGGATGAGATAGCTTATGCCCACCCACCGAATTGGCCTGGTCTATATCCTTTACCTTCTCCTCTGGGCCTTCCCGGTCGACATGTCTTGGGCCCAGTCACAGGCCACCACCGGGGTCGTCCGCGGACTTGTCCGCGACCAGTTCGGCAATCCTGTCGCCAACGCCTCCGTCGAGCTCAGGGAGACCCGGACCAACTACCGGCGCACCCTGAGCGCGTCCTCTTCCGGACGGTTCACCGCGACCCTGCTGCCCCTCGGATTCTACGAGGTGGCGGTCCAGGCCGGAGGACGGGCAGAGGTGCGGAAAACCGGGATCCAGGTGCGGGTCGGCGAGACGGTGGAGCTGGTGGTTGAAATGGTGCCCCAGATGGAGGAGATGGTGGTGGCTGCAGCCATGCCTGCGGTGGATGTAACCCAGAGCGAGGCGGCCACCCGCCTGCCGGAAGAGGCGGTGCGCGATCTCCCCAACAATGGGCGCAACTTCCTCAACCTGGCCCTGCTGACCCCCGGAGTGGCCATCGTCCAGGGCCCCGACGGGGACGAGTTGAGCATCGCCGGTCAGCGCGGCATTCACAACAACATCTCGGTGGACGGCGCCGATTTCAACAATCCCTTCTTCGGAGAGCAGCGCGGTGGCCAGCGGCCGGCCTTCACCTTCAATCTCGACGCGGTCGAGGAGATGGTGGTGGTGCCCCAGGGGGCCAACGCCGAGTTCGGACGCTCCGGCGGCGGCTTCGTCAACGTCATCACCAAGTCGGGCACCAATCGAGTAGCCGGCTCGCTGCATTTTTTCGCCAAGAACGACGCCTTTTCCGCCCAAGCCCGGCACGATGAGCTGAAGCGCAATGCGGATTTCAGCCAGGGACAGTTCGGCTTCACCCTGGGCGGCCCCCTGGTGAAGGACAGGGCCTTTTTCTTCACCGCCTATGATCAGCAGGTTCTGAGAGATACCAGGCAGGAGGACAAAGAACGCATCGACGCCCGCCTGCGCGCCTTCATGGACGGGCAGTTCGAAGGAGCCCTGGCCGGCGACTACGGACCCATCGAGCGCAGCGACGACGCCCGCGCCTTCCTGGCCAGGATCGATACCCGCCTCGCCGGGGAGCACTACCTCACCTTGAAGTACAACTACACCTGGTCGGAGCAGGAAAACGGGACTTTCGACGTGGATTCCTGGGCCCGCAGCGCCAACGCCGTGGAGTGGGACTGGTCCCACGCCTTCAACGGCAGTGTGCTGTCGGAGCTCTCTTCCACGGCGGCCAACGAGCTGCGCTTCCAGGTTTCCCGCGAGGAACGCCCCCGGCACTACCGGGGGCCTCTCAACCCCGCCAGCGGCCGGCCCTTCCCCGACACCGCCATGGATTTCCTCCATGGCTATCGCTTCGGGATGCCCTTCTTCATTCCGGTCGATTACTACGACACCCGCATCCAGGTGCTCGACAACATCTCCCTCGCCAGGGGGGACCACCTGATCAAGGCCGGCGTCGAATGGAACCGGGTCGAATCGGTGCAGACCTTCATCGGTTTCGCCAACGGCCGCTACATCTTCAGCTCGGTGGACGGCTTTCTCAACTTCGTCGAGCAGGGCAACGGCTACGTCGAGTGCTCCGGCGGCGGCGCCAGCACCACCGGGGCCTGCCCCGAGGGAACCGGAATCACCGGGCCGGTGCTGATCTATTTGCAGCAGTCCGGGGCCGGCGGCCTGACCGTGGAGGAGGCCGGCACCCAGAAGATCCGGCAGCACGAGCTGGCCCTTTTCGTACAGGACAGCTGGAAGCTCTCGCCCAGGCTCACCCTCAACTACGGCCTGCGATGGGAAGCGCAGATTCAGCCCGATCCGATCACTCCTCCCGGCCAGGTGTTCTTCGCCGGTTTCATCGGCAGGGAAGTGACCAACGAGAGCGGGACCTACCGGTTCCCCTCCAACGGCAGGATCCCCTCGGACTGGACCATGTTCCAGCCGCGTCTGGGGGTTGCCTACGATCTGCGCGGCGACAAAACGACCTTGTTGCGCGTCAGCGCCGGTTTGTACTACGCCCGCGTTCCCGGACTCAACCTGGCAAGCACGCGTTCGACCAACGGCTCTCGCGGCCAATCGATGTTCCGCTCCAGCGCCCTGACCCCCGTTCTCGGGCCGCCGCCGACCTACGGTGAACTGCTGCCCTCTCCCGAAGGGGATCCCTTCCGTCCCAACGTCTTCGTCTTCGATCGGGATTTCCGGAACCCGCGGACTTTCAGTCTGAATGCGGGCATCGAGCGGGAGCTGCATCCATCGGGGTTGGTCGGCTCCCTGGGCTACACCTACTCCCGCACCGATGAGCTGACGCGCTTCGTCAACCGCAACGATCCCGTCTTCGGCTCTCCATGGGCGACCGGCCTGGGAGCCGACGGCGGCAACGGCATCGGCGACCTGACCGTGGTCGAAAGCACGGCAGAGTCGCGTTACCACGGCCTCGGCTTCGGCTTGCGGCAGATGATGGGAGAGGAGCTGCAGTTCCAGGTCAACTATACCCTGTCGTGGGACAAATCCGACGACGACAACGAGCGCGACCCCTTCACCTACCGCTACGTCGATGCCGCCCGCCTGGAGCGCGAGTGGGGTTACTCGGACCGCGACCAGCGCCACCGTCTCAACGCCTGGGCACTGACGGCGCTGCCCTCCGGGCTCTTCCTCAACCAGCGCATGAGCTACTACTCGGCGCAGCCGGTCTCCGAATCATGCGGCGAGGGCAACCGGGGCTCGGGGCAGCCCGCGGTAGTCCCTTGGGGCGCCGCGTCCGATCGCATATGCGGCGACGGCAGCATCCTCGCGCGCAACACCCTGCGGAAGGAGAAGGGGTTCTTCTCCTGGGACATTCGCCTGTCCCGACCCATCCCCGTTGGCGGCGGCCGCCTGGAGGCCATCGTCGAGGTCTTCAACCTGCTCGACGCCGACAACTTCCGCGACCCCTCCACCTCGGGCCTGCTGTTCAATTTCGACGGAACCGTGCAGTCCGGCCTGGGCAATCCACGCCAGCTACAGGTTGGCATGCGCTATGTATACTGAATCATGTATTTTTCCGTTATTTTAATACTCCATGTCTTCGTTGACCCGTGGTTCCTGTCAGGCCTGGTGAAAGTCCCCGGATGAAAAGTTTCCGGTTGCTCAACCTCATCACCCCGTTGCTCCTGGCGGTTCCAGTGCAGGATGTCCTTGCCAAGGGATATACCCGCCTGCTGCTGCCTGAAGGGGTCCGCGACCGCTTCGGCGAGGGCCTGCTCTCCGGTGACATCGAATACGCACCCAACGGCGCATGGTTGGCGGTGCCGAGCAGCATCGGCATCTGGCTCTACAATCTCCGCACCGGCCTGCTCGGAGACCACCTCGACAGCGGATTCGTGCGCTCGGTGGCCTTCGCTCCCGACAGCAGGACCCTGGCCTCGGGCGGCCGCGGAGAAATCCGCCTGTGGCAGGTCGGCAGCGGCCGGCTCATGGGCACCCTGGGCGGGTATCCGGGGTTCGTGCGCTCGGTGGCGTTCTCTCCGGACGGGCGCACCCTCGCCGGAGCCGGCGGAGGAGAGATCCGCATATGGGATGCGGCCGGCGGCCAGCTCAGGGCAGCTCTGGAGGGACATGAGGGCGAGGTCGAGTCCCTGGCGTTCTCCGCCGACGGACGCACCCTGGCCTCAGGCGGAGGCGACTACCGCATCCACTTGTGGGACGTGGACAGCGGCCAACCCGGGATCATCCTGGACGGGCATGACGGCAGGGTGGAGTCGGTGGCGTTCTCCCCGGACGGCCGCACCCTGGCCAGCGCCGGCTGGGACGGAGCGGTGCGGTTGTGGGATGCGCAGACGGGCAAACCCGGAATGGTCCTGGAGAGGCCCCCTGAATATGGTGCCGGGGACTGGGTATGGTCCGTGACCTTCTCCCCGGACGGAAAGGTCCTGGCCAGCGCTCACCTGGACGCCATCCGGCTGTGGGATGTGGACAGCGGCCGGCTAGAGGCCGCTCTCACCCTGAACAGGCATACGGGCTGGGTCTCCTCGGTGGCCTTTTCACCGGACGGCCGCACCCTGGCCAGCGGCAGCAGCAGCAGGAGCGGGAGAGAGAGCAGGTACTTTACCGCTCTGCTGTGGGACATTGCGCCGCGGACGGAGGTGGAGGCTGCGGTCCCGGGCGCCGCGGGAGAAAGTGTGACGGTGGAATTTTCCCGCGCCATCTCCGGACGCCGGCCCCACTACGCCTGGCGCGCCACAACCGGCGAGGCCGGTCGCCTGGACCTGACCCTCTTTCCTGGTGTCAACGGCTATTACCGCGCCCGCGCCCGCAGCGCCGACGGCCTGGTGCTGGGCGAGTGGAACAGCATCCCTCTCAACAGCGGCCGGCGCCAGTTCCTGGAGCTGACCCTGGGTGGGGGCATGCGCGTGGTGGCGGTGGAACAGCTTGCGGCGGCCAAGGCGGCCGCGGGGCGGGGACCGGCTGCCAGCGAGCTGTATCCCAACGCCCCCAACCCGTTCAACTCCGGCACCCTGATCGCCTACGATCTGGCTTCCCCGGGTCGTGTGCGGCTGGAGGTCTACAATGTCCTCGGCCAGCCGGTAGATACGCTCGTGGACCAGGTCCAGGACGCCGGCGCCTACCAGGCATCCTGGAACGGCCGCGACCGCCGCGGCGCCGAGGTGGCGGCGGGGATCTATCTCGTCCGCCTGAGCTACCCGGACGGGGTGCAGACCCGGAGGCTGGTCTACCTCAAGTAGACCGGGTGGCTGCTCGCCGGCTCCCTGAACGGGAGATGATCGGGGCGGAGCCGGCGCAGCGAAATTTTTCGGCAAGGAGTCCTGTAGTGCGGATGGCGAGAAAGGTCTGCATCGGTTTGCATTGCGCCCTGGCGTTGGGATGTGGGACCGGGGTTGCCCATGGTCAGGATGCCTCGAGCTTCGCCGTCGATGGCGACTGGCGGGACTGGGGCCGCAGCGGCCCAGGCGAGGGAGAAGACCTGGACGAGGTGGAGGCCGCCCTTGCGGGCCAGTGGCTGGAGGGGGCTGTCCCCTGGGACGCCCTGGGCAATCCCGGGGACACCCCGAAAGACGAGGAAAGAGGGTATTACCTCTTCAGGTGGAGCGCCAGAACCACTCGAGGCGGTTCACATGACTACCTCCCCGGAGGAGACCCCTGCTGCGATGTCCCCTGGACTCCGCTGCAGGAGCGCATCTCGACCGTTGCCGAGCCCCGGTTCGGCGGTGGCCTCGACAACATGGAGGAATAGGGTGGGCGCCGCCGGTATCCTCCTGGCTTCGGCTTTCCTTCTTCTTGGTCACAGTGCGAGTCCCGCCGGGGAGTTCCCCATCGGGGCCTGGTTCCCTGGCCTGTTCAACAACCAGTCGGGGCAGTTTGCCGCCCGGCTCGACCAGGTGGCCGCCGCCAACTTCAACACCATTCACGCCGCTCTTGAAACCAGGAACAATGCCTCCGTCAATGGCGTTTTCATGGACCTGGCTCGCCAGCGGGGACTCAAGGTTCAATTGTACAGCTGGAATGTCCCTCCTGGATGGCGGGCGGAGAGCCGGAGATATTGGACCAAGACCCTGGAAGCCGAGAACGAGAATATCTTTATCCATCCTGTCGGGGTGCGGGACGGTGACGCCTGGCACGTGAATACGGCCGATCACGCCCCGGGGCTCATGCTGGACACTTCCACCAGGTGGAGCGCGGCCATTTTCCTGCGTTACGTGGAGCAGGAGGTGAACAGCCGGGGGCGGGTAATCGCCACCCGGGGTCGATACGGCCTTCACGTCTTCCGCCTGAAGACGGACGACAATCGCGGCTTCGACCGGATCGCCACCCTGAGAATCCTCAGGCATTCCGACGGAACCTTGCTGCGCTCGCGCGACGTGCGCAAGCTGGAGTTTCACTCCCCCGATACCTACCAGGACTTTCTCCTGCGCTATTTCGTGCCCCCCGGCGGCGACCGGGTGCGCTACCAGATCGAATGGAGCGGGGAGGGGAATTTATGGGTGGACGAGATCAGGGCGCACGACACTCACGGCTACAGGCTATTCGCCGGTGACTTCGACCGCGGGATCGAGAACGACCTGGCCGCCTACGACGGCGACCCGGTGGACCCCCCCTGGCGGTTCTACCTGGACGACGAGCCCCGGTGGACCGAAAAGGACGAGAGCGTGGCATACGTGAACGACATCATCAAGGCGCGCACCGGCAAGTCCGGCGTGGTGGCCTTCAACCGGACCCGCAAAGATTACATGCAGCACTTCGTGGGCACGGTGGCTCCCTCGGAGTTTCTGGTTGATTTCTACACCTTCGGGCTGTATGTGCCCGAGCCCGGCCAGGCAGGCTACGCGGCTCGCCTGCAGGGCGCCCTGGACAGTTACGTCACCTGGTATGGGCGCGCCCGCGAGGTGGCCAAGGAGGCCGGCATACCTCTGTGGGCGGTTGTCCAGGCCCATGACTGGCCCCTCGGCCTGCGCGAGCCGACCCCCGAGGAGATCCGGGTGCAGGTCTATCTGGCTCTGGCCCACGGGGTGACCGGCATTTACTACTTCATGTATTCCAGCTTTGTAGATAACGATAGGACAGCCGATATTCACGGCCTGGTGGACGAAAACTACGGGATCACCCCCAAATGGACCGAAGTGCAGTCCCTCAACGCCATGCTGCAGGAACTGGACGACACCCTGTTGCGCCTGACCTCCGACGCGGTCTTTCCCGGCGACGCCCCCTCAGCCTTCGTGCAGGGCCTCTCCGACCCGGCCGATTTCCACCTGGGCGCCTTCACCCATGACGATAGCTCGCGCTACCTGATGGTGGTCAACCGCCGCTGCCGGCCTTCCGACCCACCCCGGTGGGTGGACATCACCCTGAAGCCGTCGCAGTTGAACGGTCCGGACTACTCCTACTTGGTCGAGGACATCCGCAGCGGTGAGATGGTGGCCACCAGCAACGGCCTTTCCGCCTCCTTTTCCGCCTACCTCGATCCGGGGGAGGGAAGGCTCTACCGCCTCGAGCCCTGGGACGACCACGTGGTCCTGAGAGGCGACGTGACGGTTCCCGCGGGGGTGAAGCTGACCCTCTCCCCTGGGTCCACGGTGGCCTTCGCCGGCGGCGACGAGACCGGCGGCGGCGTGGACGGCGCCCGTGCCGAGCTCATCGTCGAGGGCGCCCTCGACGCCGGGGCGGGGAGCGTCACCTTCCGTTCATCCGACGCCGCCGGGGCTTCGTCCGGCGGGGGTTGGTACGGCATCCGGGTGGGTAGGGCCGGCAGGGCCGATTTGTCCGGAGCCACCATCCTGGGCGGGCAAAGCTGCCTGCAGATGCACGAGACCAGCAGCGTCGACATGACCAATACCTCCCTGATAGACTGCGGGCAGGCGGTGGACCTGATTCCTGCGCCGCCGTGAGAAGGTCGTCGGGACCTGCCCCGCGTCCAGCACCTTGACAGAGCACCGGTAAATAGTGCCTTATTTAACGGCGGTCCGGCTATACACTCCGCCGGCGCGGACCGCATGGTGCCTGCGCGAGGTTCCGAAACCGGGAGGTCCTTTCACATGGCCGAAACGCAAAAAACTCTCTTCCTGCTGGATGGCATGGCCCTGGCCTATCGCGGCCACTTCGGGTTGCTGCGCAATCCGAGGATGACGTCGACGGGAATGAACGCCTCCATGGTGTTCGCCCTCGCCAACACCATCCTTGGCATTCTCAACAAGAACGAACCCACCCACATCGCCGCGGTGTTCGACACCCCGGAACCCACCCACCGGCACGAGAAGTATGCCGAGTACAAAGCCCAGAGAGAGGCCATGCCGGAAGACCTCGGCGCGGCGCTGCCCTACCTGTTCCGGCTCATCGAGGGGTTCAACATCCCGGTCCTGCGCGTCCCCGGCTGGGAGGCCGACGACGTCATCGGCACCCTGGCGAAACAGGCCGACGAGGCGGGCTTCACCACCTTCATGGTGACCCCGGACAAGGACTACGGACAGCTCGTATCCGAGCACTCGTTCATCTGCAAGCCTGGCAATACAGGAGACAACCTCGAGACCATGGGGGTGGACCAGATACTGGAGAAGTGGGGGATCGAGAGGGTCGATCAGGTCATCGACATGCTGGGGCTGATGGGGGACTCCAGCGACAACGTGCCCGGGGTTCCAGGGGTAGGCGAGAAGACCGCGCGCAAGCTCATCGCCCAGTTCGGCAGCATCGAGAACCTGCTGGACAACACCGACCAGCTCAAGGGGAAGCAGCGGGAGAAGATCGAGGATAACCGCGAGCTGGCGCTGCTGTCGAAGGAACTGGTCACCATCGAGCGCAACGTCCCCCTGGAGGTGACCCCCGATGCGCTGACGGTCAAGGAGATGAACGACGAGGACCTGAAGAAGCTGTTCGTCGAGCTGGAGTTCAACACCCTGGGCAAGCGGCTCTTCGGCGACGACTTCTCGGCCGTGCCGCGGTTGAAGATCGGCGCCAGCCAGGGGGACCTGTTCTCCTCCGATGAGCTCAAGACCATCGCGACCGTCGAGCACGATTACCGCTGTGTCGACACGCCCGAGTCCCGCCGCGACCTGCTGAAAGAGCTCTCCCGCGCGCAGTCCTTCTGCTTCGACATGGAGACCACCAGCCTGGACCAGAAGACCTGCGACATTCTGGGGTTCGCCTTCTCCCTGAAACCGCACACCGGTTGCTACGTCCCCATGCCGGAGGACCGCGATGGGGTCATGGCCCTGATCGACGAGTTCCGCCCGTTGTTCGCCGACCCCGAAAAGGAGCTCATAGGACACAACATCAAGTTCGACCTGTCGGTCCTGCGCTGGCACGGGCTCACCGTTTCCTGCCGGATTTTCGACACCATGCTCGCCGCCTACGTGGCCGTGCCCGAGCTCAGGCGCACCATGGACTACCTCTCCCAGGCCCTGCTCGGCTACACCCCCATATCCATAACCAGCCTCATCGGGGAAAAGGGCGAGGACCAGGGCACCCTCAAGGAGGTCCCCCTCGAGCAGGTGGTGGAGTACGCGGTCGAGGACGCGGACATCACCCTGCAACTGGCCGAGGTGCTGCGCCCGCGGGTCAAGGAGATGGGTCAGGAGACCGTGTTCGCCACCATCGAGTGCCCCCTGGTGCCGGCCCTGGTGGAGATGGAATTCGAAGGGGTGCGCATGGACGTGGACCAACTGAAGCATCTGTCCACCTTTCTCGACGAGGAGATCAAACGGTCGTCGGACCGCATCGCCGAGCTGGCCGGAGAGCCGGTCGATTTCAACTCCGCCAAGCAGCTCGGCCACATCCTCTTCGACAAGCTGAAGATCGATCCCAACGCCAAGCGCACCGCCAAGACCGGGCAGTACTCCACCGCCGAGGCGGTGCTGCGCCGCCTGGCTCCGAGGCACGAGATCGTGGAGCAGATCCTGCACTACCGCATGTGCACCAAGCTCAACTCCGTCTACGTGAGCCAGTTGCCGAACTCGGTGTTCGAGAAGACCGGGCGGGTGCATACCTCCTACGAGCAGGCGGTCATCGCCACGGGACGAATCCAGTCCTACGGTCCCAATCTGCAGACCATTCCGGTGCGCACCGAGATGGGGCGCCAGATCAGAAAGGCCTTCGTGCCGCGCAGCGACGATTACCTGCTGATGGCCGCCGACTATTCGCAGATCGAGCTGCGCATCGCCGCCGAGCTGAGCCGCGACGAGGGCATGATGACCACCTTCCTGCGCAACGAGGACATCCACTCGGCCACGGCCATGAAGATCTTCGAGGTGGATTACGAGGGGGTCACCGACGAGATGCGGCGCCGCGCCAAGACGGTGAACTTCGGCATCATCTACGGCATCTCCGCCTTCGGCCTGGCCGAGCGCCTCAACATACCCAGGGGCCATGCCCAGGAGCTGATCGACCAGTACTTCGCCAAGTATCCGGGCACCCTCAAGTACATGGAGGAAACCATCCAGTTCGCCGAGGAGCACGGTTTCGTGGAGACCATGACGGGCCGCAGGCGCTACCTCCGCGACATCAACTCGCGCAACCACACCACCAAGCGCGGCGAGGAGCGCAACGCGATAAACTCGCGCATCCAGGGCAGCGCGGCCGACCTGATCAAGCTGGCCATGAACCGGATACACGGGGAGCTGAAGGCGAGGGAGTGCAAGACGAGGATGCTGCTCCAGGTCCATGACGAGCTGGTCTTCGACCTGCACAAATCGGAGGAAGACACCCTGCCGCTACTGATAGCGGAATGCATGCGCAGCTCCCTGCCCCTGACCGTGCCGGTGGAGGTCGAGGTAGGCATCGGAAGAAACTGGCTCGAGGCGCACTAGCTGTGCGAGGATTACCCATCCCATCAGCCCCGGCAACTGCATCGACGTGTTCCCAGCCGAGGGGCACCACCTGCCGCCCGCGCCGCGGCTACCGGGAGCCGGTCCGCACAGGCTTCATATCCTCGGCCGGCCTGCGGTGGTCCTTGACCGCTTGGGGGGTCGAGGCTTACCTTCAGATAAATGGTCCAAAACCCAACAAGAGGTTAGGATGATACGCATCTGGTCTTTTGCGAAATAGCCCGCGCAGCGAGTGAACGAGCAGTAGAGCCGAGTCTTTTACCGCAGGCTGCAGGGCGAAGTATTTCACGGTAGGAGACCGGTCGACATTTCAGATGAGCGAAGCCAACGAACCGCCTGGATCCCGGGCGGTTTTTTTGTTGAATGGTGACGGGTATGAACGAGATACGTTTCAGCGAGGTGGAATTCGCCTACGAGACCATGAGCGATCCGCTGTTCGGCGGCCTGACGCTGCACTTTCCGCAGGGGTGGACGGGCATTGTCGGGGCCAACGGGTCGGGAAAGACGACCCTGCTCAAGCTGGCGGTGGGGGCCTTTCCCCCCGATGCCGGGTCGGTGCTGGGGCCGGGGGAGAGCGTCTACTGCGCCCAGCGCACCGACGATCCCCCGCCCCTGCTGGGCCTCCTGCTGGAGGCGATGGACGGCGAGGCCTGGGAGGTCAAAGGCCGCTTGGGGCTGGAGTCCGACTGGATCGAACGCTGGGAGAGCCTGAGCCACGGCGAGCGCAAGCGGGCGCAGATCGCCGCGGCGCTGTGGCAGCAGCCCCCGGTGCTCGCCGTCGATGAGCCGACCAACCACATCGATGCCCCGGCGCGCGGGCTGTTGCAGGGGGCGTTGCGGGACTATGGGGGTGTGGGGCTTCTGGTCAGCCACGACCGGGACCTCCTCGACCAGCTCTGCCGCCAGTGCGTCTTCGTCGACCCCCCGGGAGCCACTGTGCGGCCCGGGGGCTATTCCCGGGGAGTTCAACAGGAGGCCCTGGAGGAGGGAGGCCTGCGGCGCGAAGCCGAGCAGGCGCGGCGGCAGCGCGACCGGCTCGAGCGCGAGGTGGCGCGGCGGCGGGAGGAGGCGGCGCGCGCGGACAAGCGCCGCTCCAAGCGCGGCCTGGGCAAGGACAACAGCGAACGCTACAAGCGCAATCTGGCGCGGGTGAGCGGCAAGGACGGCCAGAGCGGGCGGCTGCTGCGGCAGATGGACGGCCGCCTGCAGCAGGCGCGGCGGAAGGCCGAGGAGATCCGGGTCAGGAAGACCTACGACATGGGGATATGGCTCGGCAGGGAGCGGTCGAAGCGCGACTATCTCCTGCGCCTGGCCGCCGGGAAGATTGATCTCGGAGGCCGCCGGACCCTCGAGCATCCCGACCTGGTGATGCGGCCCGCGGACCGGGTGGCGCTCTCCGGCCCCAATGGCGGCGGCAAGAGCACCCTGGTGCGCCACCTGCTGCGGCGGCTCAATATCGAGCCCGAACGGCTGGTCTACCTGCCCCAGGAAATCAGCGCCGGGGAGGCGCGCCGGGTTCTCGCCGAGCTGCGCTCCCTGCCCCCGGCGGAGTTGGGCCGCACCATGACCGCGGTGAGCCGGCTGGGGTCCAGGCCGCACAGATTGCTCGAGAGCGCCGAGCCCAGTCCCGGTGAAGTGCGCAAGATCCTGCTGGCGCTGGGTATCGCCCGGCTGCCCCACCTGATCGTCATGGACGAGCCGACCAACCATCTCGACCTTCCCTCCATCCAATGCCTCGAGGAGGCGCTGGAAGAGTGCCCCTGCGGCCTGCTGCTGGTCAGCCACGACGAGCGCTTCCTGGGACGGCTGACCACCATGCGCTGGCGGGTCGCCGGCGACGAACGCGGATCGACCCTGGACCTGGCCGGGGGCTGAGCTTGCCCGCCCGGGGGGAACCCTTACTATTGGTCATGAATCGCATGACACCGCCGTTATCGAAAGCCGCATGAGCGAAAATGCATCCCGCGGACAATCGGCTGGAAGTTGGCGCCGTCCGGCGCCATTTGGCAGCGGCCCGGTTTTGCTCGAAGGGTCCGCAGCCCTCGCCGGTATCGCCCGGCTTGACGGTGCGGCCCCGATGCCCGCGCGGCTGGAAACCTTCCCTGAAGTGAGGTCCTGATGGCGAGCGAGCTCGAGATCACCCGGATCGAATCCCCGATCGAGGACCGGGCCCTGGCCATAGAGGTCCACGAGTTGTGGACCAAGGTGCCGGAGCAGATCGGCCAGGGCTCGGACCTGTCCTGGTACGTCGAGTGCCTCAGCGACCGCGACCGGCCGGAGGACCGCAAGGTGCTCTATCTGGCCCGCGTCCGGGGGCAGTTGGCGGGGACCTCCATGCTGTGGATCTCCCGTCGCGACCCGAAGCTCGCCGAATTCGGCATGCCGGCCACCGATCCCGGGTTTCGCCGCCGCGGCATCGGGCGCGTCCTCTTCGAGCGGCCGGTCCGGGATTTCCGCGAGATGGGCGGTGAGGCCATCGTCATGGGGGGCGGCAACCAGGATGCGGACCGCCTCTACGCCCGCGTCGGCTACTCGAAGCTGGTCGGCTCCAACGCCCTGGTGCAGGCCATGTCCGGGGAGTCCCCCGAGGCGTATTTCACCGACTACTTCCGCGGCCTGGGCCCGGCGGCCATTTTTCCAGGGGAAGCGGCAGACCGGACTCCGGCGGTGCCGCTGGTGCATACCCCGCACGACTGGCAGGTGATGGACTGCAATGCCGGCATCTTCACCACGCGCTACTCCGTGCGCCGCAGTTTCGCCGGTCAGTGCGGCGCCTACGTGGACATGCTGCAGCAGCCCGGCTCCACCTTCTTCGCGGCGCGGGCCGGTGAGCGCCAGAAGGTGGTCGGCCTTTCCAGCGCGAAGCTCGAGGCGGATGGGGTGTGTTCGGTGGATGGATTCACCCATCCCTACTATCTGAAGGATTGGCCCGGCCTCATCCTCGCGGCGATGGAATGGGGGCGGGGGCGCGATGCCCGCGAGTTCGTCGCCACCGTATCCGGGGAGGATGAAGAAAAGCAACGGCTGTTCAGGGAGCTGGGCTTCGAGGTCAGCGGGCGCGGCGAGGATTTCTTTCTCGACGGCGTCTGGCTGCGGGCCCTGCCCGAGGGCCGCCCCGTAGAGGCCCTCAAGATGACCCGGCGCGCCGATCGATGAGGGGTGCCGTGCGCCGGGGGGTGATGAGCCGAAGGATTCTGCCATGCAAATCGAAGACCTGTTCACGCCGGAGCAACGAGCCATCGTCGACGGCCTGCACAGGCGCGACCGCCGGGAGCGCCGCGCCGGCTCCACCGATCCCATGCGCCTCAAGGCGGTCAGCCCCCAGGTGGCCCGATACCTCTGTTTCGCCGCCATCCGCCAACCGGCGAGGGTCCTCGTGGAGTTCGGCACCTCCCACGGCTACTCCACCCTGCACCTGGCCGCAGCGGCCCAACGCACCGGGGGTCGCGTCTTCAGCCTGGACCAGGTGCCAGAGAAAACTGCGGTTGCCCAGGGCAATCTGCGCCGGGCCGGCCTGGACCACCTGGTGGAATGTCAATCCGGAGAGGGGGACGCCTTTATCGCAGCCCTCCCCGAGCGCGTGGACTTCGTCTTCGTCGATTTTGGCCTACACGCGTTCGGTCCCATGTTTCCCCTTCTGCAAAGCCGGATGACGCCGAGGGCCTTCCTCTTCGTCGACGGCTGGTCCAAGGTCGAACAATGGGACGAGGACCCGGATTGGGCGGCATTCAAACGCGGGCTGGACGAGGACCCCGATTACCTGACCCACATCCTGCCCCTGGAAAAGTCCCATCTTGTCGCGGTGAGGCTGCCCTGAGAAGGGGAAAACATGAGCCGGCAACGGGATAGGCAACGGGATAATGGTTATGATATCAGGCCTGCTCGAGCCGGCGATTTCCCGGCCGTCGTGGGCTTGTCGAAACTCTGGTCGGCCGAAGGCTGTACGACGGGATATCCCGGGCTGAAGGAAGGCGACGAGCGGCTCGGGTCCTGGCTCGATGGGGGCTACTTCCTGGTGGGCGAGCATGAGGAGGTGGTCATAGCTTACGCCGCGGGAGCGGTGAAAAAGCACACCCTGTTCAAGCCCGAGGGCGAATGGTTCCTGCATATTCACGAGGTCTTCGTTCACCTCGACCACCGCGACAGGGGAGTTGGAGGCCGGCTTGTAGAGGCGTTGCTGTCGAGGTCGAGAGCGGAGGGGATCAGGCGCTCCATGGTGGGATCGAACAACGTGG
Source organism: Candidatus Latescibacterota bacterium (assembly GCA_965208105.1). Taxonomy (GTDB): domain Bacteria; phylum Latescibacterota; class UBA2968; order UBA8231; family UBA8231. The sequence continues at coordinate 1,620,932 of OZ242318.1, read as the reverse complement.
ACTGGTCGCGCACCTACCGGTTCTACGAGCGCTTTGGCTACGGGATGTTCTCCATCCAGATGTACATTTAGCCGGGACCCGAGAGGAGTGCACATGGATCGCAGACTGGACTTGCCGGCCGTGAACGACTATCACCTGGCAAACAGGGACCGCTGGAATCTGGGTTCACCGGCCTGGGAGGCCATGCACGACAGGCGCGGCACCTGGCGCATCGCCCACCGGCAGCCCGAGCAGATCTTTCTGCCGCAGGAGCTCGACCTGATCGGCACGGTGGAGAATCGGGAGGTCTGCGTTCTGGGCAGCGGAGACAATCTCGCCGTCTTCGGTTTTGCGGGGATGGGCGCCCGGGTAACCTCCGTGGACATCTCCGCCGAACAATTGAGCGTAGCCCGCCGCCGCGCCGCCGATCTGGACCTTTCCATCAGATTCGTGGAGGCGGACGTCGCCGACCTGAGCTGCCTGGAAAGCTCCGGCTATGACCTGGTGTACACCGGCGGCCACGTGGGGGTCTGGGTTTCCGATCTCCGGGCCTACTACCGCGAAGCCATCCGGATTCTGCGGCCGGGAGGTCTGTTCCTGGTCAACGAGTACCATCCCTTCCGCAGGATTTGGAAGGATTCGGCTGACTCCCTGGAGGTTCAGGCAAGCTACTTCGACAATGGCCCGCATGAATACAGCGCCACCGAGGATCTGCTCGCCAATCAACCCGGCGACGTGAAGCAGTACGAGTTTCACTGGACGGTTTCCCAGTACCTCAACGCGGTCATCGAGCAGGGGGCCGAGCTGATCAGATTCGAGGAGATCGGCGACGCCGCCGAGGGGTGGGAGTGCGCGCCTTTGGAGGGACTGCCGCAAATGCTTCTGATCGCCGGCAGGAAGGTCGGCACTTCGCAAGGCCGAAACTGAGGAGCACATGGACTACCTCATCGCCGGCTGGCTGGTCGGCCTGCTGATTCTCTTTCATGAACTCGGGCATTTTCTCGTGGCGCGATGGGTGGGGATGCCCGTAGCGAGATTTTCCATAGGCCTGGGCCCAAAGTTGTGGGGGATAAAAAGAGGCAGCACCGAATATCGACTCTCGTGGATTCCCGTAGGGGGATATGTGTTGCCCGACATCGCTGACGAGACCGAATTCTTCCGGATTCCTGTGGGCAGGCGGATTCTTTTCGCCCTGGGAGGGCCGTTGGCGAACATCCTGCTTCCGTTGTTTTGCTTCGCCATCTTGAACTGGCTGACCTCCGGCTTTTCCTTCTCCGGCGCCTTTGTTCTGCCGGTCTCACAAACACTGGACACGATCCAGGAGTTTTTCGCGGCCATCCCGTTGCTTTTTTCCCGCCCCGATCAACTGTCGGGAATCGTCGGAATCGTCGTTCAGGGAGGGCAGTTCGCCGGTACCGACGCGGTCAAGCTGCTGAACTTTTCCATCGTTCTCAGTCTCAACCTTGCATTCCTCAACCTGTTGCCGGTTCCGCCGCTGGATGGCGGCAAGATCTGCCTCTACCTCCTGGAGAAATTGCACCCCGGTTTACTGCGGCTTCACGCGCCGCTGGCGCTGGCCGGCTGGCTGTTCATCATCGGTCTCATGGTGTATGCGACCATCCTGGATTATGGCAAGTTCATTGCGTGAGCCGAGCAAGGCGGGAGGTAGGGCTGGGGGGAAATGCCCTAGGCTGCTCCTGCCGGCAGGCGTCCAATCCCCGGGATAAAGGGAGAAAAAGAGATTCCTCAATGACCGCAAGGAGACACCACGACATGGGCGGGCTCGAAGCCGGTCCCATCGACCGGGAAGAGCACGACAGGGCACCGTGGGAGAAGAGGGTTGATGCTCTCATGGTCCTTCTCGGCAGACGGAAAATCCTCAGCGTGGACGAACTGCGCCGGGGGATCGAGGAGCTGGGAGCCGATGCCTACGACCGCCTGGGCTACTACGAGCGCTGGATGGCGTCGATGACCAACCTCCTGCTCGAGAAGAGGATCATCGAGGTGAGCGAGCTCGGCGAGCGCATGGCCGAGATCGAGGCCGGCAAGCTGGGCGGGTTGCCGTGACCGCGCTGACTTCGGGCAAAGGAATTGAGCCGATCTTCGCTACTGGAACACTGCCGTGGCGAGACGATTTTCCCCGGGAGGCTGATGGGACATGAAGCCAAGATTCGCGCCGGGCGACCGGGTGCGGGTGCGGCCTCGCTTTCCGCCCGGCCACGTCCGCACCCCGTGGTACTGCCGCGGCAAGTCCGGGAAAGTGGAAAGGGTCTGCGGCAGCTTCCCCAATCCCGAGCAGCTCGCCTACGGCAAGCGGGACGCGGAGGACCAGGTGCTGTACCGGGTCAGCTTCCCCAGCCGTGCGCTGTGGCCGGACTACAAGGGAAGCGACGGGGACCGAGTGGAGATCGAGATCTACGAGCACTGGCTTGCGCCGGCGCCGGAAGAAAGGGAATGAGAGAATTGGCACACCAAGGCGGACACCATAAAGGGCATGGAGACAAGGTGGATGAGGACCATCGCCATCCTCCCCAGCCGGACCTGGAGGACACCCCCCTGTCCCACCATCAGGTGATGCTGATGGCGGTGACTGGCCTCCTCATCGAGAAGGGAATAGTCTCGGCCGCCGACATGCGCGCCCAGGTCGAGCGCATGGACTCCCTCAGCCTCGTCCAGGGGGCGCGGCTGGTCGCCCGGGCATGGGTCGATGACGGTTTTCGCCGGCGGCTCCTTGCCGATTCGGCGAAGGCCGCGGCGGATCTTGGAATTGACACCGGACAGTTTCCGGTCCTGGTGATGGAAAACACCCCCCGTGCTCACAACCTGGTGGTGTGCACCCTGTGTTCGTGCTATCCGCGCTTCCTGCTCGGACCGCCGCCGGACTGGTACAAGTCGCGCAGCTACCGCAGCCGCGCGGTGCGCGAGCCTCGCGCCGTGCTGGCCGAGTTCGGGACCGAAATCGCCGAGGAGATGGAGATCCGCGTCCACGACAGCACCGCCGACATGCGCTACCTGGTCCTGCCCATGCGGCCGCCGGGGACCGAAGGCATGAGCGAGGAGGAGCTGGCGCGGCTCGTCACCCGCGACAGCCTCATTGGGGTTTCGCAGCCGAGCGCCAGCTGAGCGCCCTGGACCGCGTCCGGGCGTTCTCCCGCAGGCTGCCCCGGCCTCCTGCCGGGAGCGGCATCCCAACACCCTCGGGAAGCGATTATTTTCCTACCTCGGTATCGTGGCGCGACCCTGCCGCGTCCACGTTGCAATACCCTCGAGGAGCGACACTTGTCCGACAAAGCATGCGGCACCATTGAATTCAGACCATTGACGCCGGAGCTCATCGACGATCTGGGGGTCGTCCTGCGGGGGAGCTGGGGCGCCGGCTGCTGGTGCATGTTTCCGCGCCTGACCGAGGCGCAGACGCGTCAGTTGCCCGGCTCCGGGCCATTGGGTCCGCGCCGCCGGGAGGCGATGACCCGCCTTGCCGGCGCCCGCCGCGCCCCGGGTCTGCTGGCCTATGAGAGCGGCGAGGCGGTCGGCTGGATCGCGGTGGCTCCCCGGAGCGAACTGACGCGGATCGTCCGCTCCCGCGCCACACCCCCGGTGGACGCCGATCCCGTCTGGGTGATTCCCTGCGTTACGGTGCGCAAGGGCCGGCGCGGCCGCGGCATCGCCCTCGCCCTCATTCGCGCCGCGGTGGCATTCGCCAAAGAACATGGCGCGCCCGCGGTGGAGGCTTATCCCCGTAGCGGCGGAGAACGCAGCAGGGACGACAACGTCTACTTCGGCACCGAACCGCTGTTCCGCCGCGCCGGCTTCGAGGTCGTCCGCGGCCCCTTGCTGGGCCGCCCGCGCAACTGGGTCCCGCGGGTCGCCATGCGCATCGCCGCGCGGGGTAGTGAAATCGTCGAAGAACAACTGGACGATTCAAGGAAAACATCTTCTAATCGAAAGCGTCAATGAGGGCTTAGAGTCCGCGGCTCGATTCTTTAGTGTGACTTTGCCAGGCCGGAGACCATCACCCCATTCTGGAAAGGAATTACGGTGAAACTCTTCTTCTTTTTCTGCGTTGCGGCTGCCTCGTTGGCTGCCTGTTCAGATGACAATCCCTCCGCCTCGACCGAAAGCGACGAGGAGTCGGCCCAGCAGTTCGGAATCGGCGAGACCTATGACCACACCCGCTCCGGGGCGCGGCTCATCCTGTCGTACGACTCGGAGACCAACAGCTTCACCGGCACGGTGGAGAACACGACCTCGGAGACGCTGCCGCAGGTCCGGGTGGAAGTTCACCTGTCGAATGGAACGGAGCTGGGCCCGACGCCGCCGGTGGACCTGGCGCCCGGCCAGACCATTGCGATTACCCTGGAGGCCACGAGCGAACCCTTCGTCACCTGGAGCGCGCATCCGGAAGTTGGGGGAGGCGGCAGCGGGGGAGAGCACTCCGGCGAAGGCGGTGAGCACTCCGGTGAAGCCGAGGGCGGAGGTGAGCACTCGGGCGGAGGCGAGGGTGGCGAGAGCGGCGGCGAGCACTCGGGATGAGCATTTGCCCGTCCGACCCTCATTTCAGAAGATTCGCCGACACAATTTGACCTGACGAACCTTCCACGGCAACCGACCGGCCGGTGACGAAGGTAGGCCCCGTCGAGCCGCATCTCACTCCACTCCCATTTAGGTGCGCCGAATGCCCGCAACTCCCTCTCTTGACGAGCTGATCCAGGTCTGGGCGGTAGGCGATGTCCACCCTGCGCCCGACGGACGCCAGGTGGTCTTCACCGTGACCCGGCCGGTGATGACCTCGGACAAGAGCGAATACCTCACCCATATCTATTCCAGCGACGGCGGCACAGGTGTTGTTCAGCGCACCTTCGGCGACAGCTCCTGCGGGAATCCGCAATGGTCCCCGGAGGGAGTGTGGATAGGATTCACCTCTAGCCGGTCCGGGAGTACCAACCTATTTCTGCTTCACACCGATAGCGAGGAGGTCCGGCAGTTGACCCACGTCGAGACGGAGGTGGGTTCTTTCAGGTGGTCGCCCGACGGAAAGTGGATCGCCTTCGTCATGCCCGATGCGCCTGCGCCCTCCGAGAGGCGGGCGGCGAAGGAGAAGGACGACGCCAGGGTGGTGGACGAGAACTTCAGGATGAACCGATTGTGGCTAATCTCCGTGGAAGATGAGGGCAGCGGAGGGGATCGGTCCCGGCCGCTTACGGGCGGAGATTTCAACGTGGGCAGTTGCTTCGGCGGTCGGATGTTCGATTGGTCTCCCGATGGGAGAAGGATCGCGTTCACCCGCACCCCGACTCCGCGGACCGACGACTGGTCCTCGGCCGAGATCGCGGTTGTGGAGGTGGAGACCGGAGAGATTCAATCGCTGCTTCCGGTGAAGGGTTCGGGCTCGCCGCTCTATTCACCTGACGGGCGCTGGCTGGCGTTCCAGGCTGGCACCGGACCGCTTAGTTGGGCATCGACGCCCGACGTGTTCGTCGCGCCCGCCGCCGGTGGAGGCCACCATCTCCTGGCGGAGACCTTTGAAAGATGGCCCGAGCTGGTCGGTTGGTCCGTCGACAGCCGCGCGCTGTACTACAGCGATTCCCGCGGCACCGCCACCGGACTTTTCGCCGTCTCCCTCGAGGGCGGCCCGCCGCGGCAACTGGACCGGGTGGACATGGTGATTTCCTCCGCCAGCCTGAATCCATCCCGGTCGATGGTGGGTTTCGTCGCCCAGGGTACCACCCGGCCCGCGGAGGTGTACGTCACCTCCCTCGACCGCTTCAAGCCGGTGCAGATCAGCCGCGTCAACGGCCACATGGCCGCCATTCCTTCGAACCGCACCGAGGTCATCCGCTACCAGTCGTCGGATGGTCTGGAAATCGAAGGGTTGCTCACCTATCCGGCGGGGTGCGAACCGGGAAAGCGCTACCCGCTCCTGCTCATCGTCCACGGCGGACCCATGGACATGTTCACCCGGACCTTCACCACCGGTCTCGACCCTGACAATCCTTATCCCATCGCCGCTTTCGCCGCCCGCGGTTACGCGGTCTTGCGCTGCAACGTTCGAGGCTCGTCCGGTTACGGCAGGAAGTTCATCGAGGCCAACTACCGGGATTGGGGCGGCGGGGACTACGAGGACCTCATGAAGGGGGTGGACTTCGCCATCGAAATGGGTGTGGCGGACCCGACGCGCCTGGGTGTGATGGGATGGAGCTACGGCGGGTACCTGACCGCGTGGACCATCACGCGGACCAGGCGTTTCAAGGCGGCTTCGGTGGGAGCGGGCCCGGTCAACCTGGTGAGCGACGCCGGCACATCGGATATCCCGACCTGCATCACCGACTATCTCGGCGCCGAGTTCTGGGACGACCTGGACATCTACCTGGCGCGCTCGCCCATATTCCACGTCCAGGAGGTTTCGACGCCGACCCTGATCCAGCATTCCGAGGATGACAGCGTGGTGCCGATTTCCCAGGGGTATGAATTCTACCGCGCCCTCAAGCGGCGAGGCGTGCCGGTTAAAATGGTCGTCTACCCGCGCACCCCCCATGGCCTGACCGAGCCCAAGCTGCTGCTCGACTTTGCGCGACGCAACCTGGAGTGGTTCGATCGATATTTGCAAAGGTGAACCCGGAGAGTAGGAGGACGGTCCGGCTCCGCTTCCTTTTCCCGGGATAAAGAGCGGTGGACCACCGGCAGCCGGACCGGGGCCGGGATGCCCGCGCTGCTCCTAACCGATCCGCTCAGAACGAGACGCGCACCAACTCCACCGGTGTCCCCCCGCCGGGAGACCGCTGGTCGAGCATCATCAGGCCCATGGTGAACCAGTGGCCGAGCGAGGGCAGGGAAACGGTGATCCTGTCTGCAATGGAACTCCGGTTGTTGCCTGCGGCGGATGTCCCGTCGCTGTCCCGGGAGAAACCGTGGGCGTACCAGATCCCCGCGGCCGATCCGATTATGTTTGCCAGGACGTAAGGTTTGTGGTCTTCGGCCTCGGCAACCAGGGCAACCCCGGAGCCGAACAGGCTGCCAACCAGGGCGCCCAGGGAAATCAATCTCGCCCGCTTGATCGGATATTCCTCCGCACCCGTCCACCGGTAGGAGAAACAGGTGCCCGCCGGCAAGCCGAGCATGACCGCGAGTACGTGGGCTCGGGGGGCCTCCACGTCCGCCAGGCTGAGGATGCCGCTTGCGTAGGAGGCGCCGACGACGGCCCCCAGGGAGAGAAGATGGGCACGCCCCTGGTTGATCGGTCTGCCGCGAATCAATCTCGTCGTGGCCCAGACCCCGGCCGGCGCACCTGCCATCGCGGAGGCAACATAGATTTTGGCCTGGGCCCATTCACGCGAGTCTTCTATGTCGGCGAGGTAGGGAATGGCGACTCCGTACAACGCCCCGACCAATCCACCGTTGACGATCAGGTCGCTTTCCCCCTTCTCGAACCACCGGTGCGCACTGAGCCTGTGAGCTAGCAGTCCGCCTGCCGGGGTAGCGATCATCGCCGCGGCAAGATACGGCCTGTCGTCTTCCTCTTCGAAGAACACGGGTAGGCCAAATCCGTACAGGGTCCCGGCCAGACTTCCCCCGAGAATCAGCTGGGTGCGGCCGGCGCCCAGGCGGTAGTTTTTCGTGGCCTTGAGCGAGTAGAAAAAGGAGCCGCCGCCTATCAGCATCTCCAGTCCGACTATCTGCTGCGCTGAATCGATATCGAGCAAACGGGCTGTTCCCGGACCGTACAGGTAGAATCCGTACATGGTCGCGGAGGTAACCATTTTCCATCTGCCCTCCCGCTGTGCTTCGCGGCTGACTTGTCCGTCCAGGTTGGTCTCGGCATGCCCTTGCGGCACGGGACCGGCAATGGTGAATCCCAGGCAAAAAATTAGTGCCGATATTGCATCCCTGTATTTCACGTTATCCTCTCCTGACCAATGGTCGAAGTTGGACTACTCGTCCTCGAGAAAATTTAGATCATCGGTTTTGGCGCGACAAACCGACACCGGCCTCCTGGAGGCGGATGTCGGGAGAGGAATCCCCGGGGCGTTTCCCGGTGGCGGAGTCCGCCGAGGGCGCCCTCAGTTCATTCGGCGGGCCGAGCCTCCCCCGGGATGGCGCTGGACCTGGACCAGGGCCACAGCCACCGAGATGACTGCGCCGCCGGCGACCGCCGTCTCCAGGTTGACCGGAATCCGCAGGCCGAGGCCGGGGGCGATGGCGTCCACCAGCACCTGCAGGGCCACGGTGAGGAAGGACACCGACAGGAAGAGCACAGCGCAGCGGGATGCGCCGATATGCCTCATGGCGGCGTTGTAGGCCGCCCAGGACAGCCCCAGCAGGATGCCGCGGATTACCATCAGGACCATCAGGAGAGGCCCTGCCGCCAGGATCGAGATCTCCGGCTTCCCCATCCCGAGGAGGAGGAACGGCCCCAGGCAGACGGCCCCGGCGAGCAGCCCGAGGCCGGTGGCGAACTGGGGGTCGCGGCGCACCACGAGGGGCTTCAGGATGACGATGCCGGCGGCCACCACCAGAGAGGAGAGCAGGGTGAGCCCGTCTCCCCAGGAGAAGGCCAGTTGCAGGACCGCGGGATCGAAGCTGATCAGGGTGGCTCCGGCCAGGGCCAGGAAGGTGGCGAACCAGTGGCGGGCGGACCAGCGTTCCCCGAGAAAGATCACCGCGAGAGCGACGACGAAGATGGCCTCGACGCGGCCGAGGAGGATGACCTTGCTGGCGCCGACGTGGGAGATGGCGGCGTAGAGCAGAACGAACCCGGCCGCGTAGATCGTCACCGCGGAGACCGCGAAGCGCAGCCAATCGCGCAGGGGCCAGCCCTGCCACGGCCGGCTGCCGCGGATGCAGGGAAGGAGCAGGAAGATGCCGCCGATGATGTTGGCCAGGAAGGCGATCTGCAGGGTTGTGGCCGCGTAGAAGTTGATGGCGATCTCGGTAAACAGTAGGCCGCCGGCCGCGGCCGCGGCCGAGGCCAGCACGTAGAGGGAGCAGCGCAGGTCGGTCTTCATGCGCTGAAGCCCGGTGCGCCGGTTGCCGGGGTCTCCGCGTTATTGGTGGAGGAGAATGGCAACCTGGGGGATAAGGGAATCATCGCCGTGTGACCGGTTGTCCGTGTTCCTGTTCAGGATGACCGCCAGTAATTTTCTCTGACGGCGTTTTCCATTGATAAAAGTTCATCGTCACTGAGAAAATCGAACTGGGATTTTCTTTTGCTTGCGGACAGCGTTCCGTTGTTTTCGAGGCAAATTCGGATAAACAGGTCTATCAGACGGTCAGGCATATCGATAACGTCCTGAATCGTTTTTTTTGCGCCGTCATAATTTGCAAGGAAGGACAGCTCCTCTACCAGTTCATTTTCAATGGTTTGAGTGACAAAATCACATAATGCCTCGGCCTGTGCGGTCATATCGATATAGCGATACCAGTGCGCGGTGTCGTTGTGGACGGTCATCCGGGCAAGTTCATCCAAACTGTATTTCACCAGTTGCGTCAGCGGAAGCGAAAACGCCTCGAGGGAGTCGTTGTAATCTTCCGGATTGTTGAGCATTGCGGCAGAAACGGGAAACATCAGGTCTTCGGGGACCAGGCCTCGAATTGAGAAAATGTTGTGGATTAGAAACCTGTGGATTCGACCATTGGCGTCTTCAAACGGGTGGATGAAAACAAAACCGTAGGCTATCACAGCCGCGTGAATTATCGCAGAGACGCCTCCGGCCATCATCAGCTGATGAGTGGTCAGGAGTCCCTGCATGAGGCCGGGAAGATCTTCCGGCTTGGGGCAGACATAGTGAATGAGTTCATTTTGGTAAGAAACCGTCTGGCCTACATAGTTTTGTATGGTGCGGTAGTCCTGGTTCGCGAAGCGTGGATCGACAATGTGGTTCTGCAGTTCAATCAACAACTCCTTGGCGCAGAAATCCTGCTGTCGCGCCATTGTCAAATATGCTATGAATTTTTCAGTTCGCGCCGCGTCGGGTTTGATGTTCTCTATCTCGAAGGAAGATTTGGTTTCTTTGTTGTAGAGATAGCTTATCGCTCCTCTGAGCAGTTGCGGAGGATAGGACTGGATTATCTCTTCGCATCTGTTCTGCAAGCTGGCCGGGTCCATTTTTTTGAGCTTGTCGGTTTTTCTGACAACAGGGCAGAACTCTCCGGTTCCGAGCAGGTTGTCGATGATGCGGTGTCTCCGGGATCTTCTTCCTCGAGCAACAGTGTAGTAGAGGTCCGGCTCGAGCGCTTCCAGGTAATTTCCCCTGGATAGATCCTCGATGGGAAGCCTGCGACCGGTTAAAAACTCATAAAAAAACCATATTCGCCGGGCATACTTCCCCGTTGGTTTGGATTTTACGTAGTTCACAATCTCGGTTTCCGCCGCGGCCTCGAAAATAACCTTCATTGAATTCATGCTTACGCCATCGTATTTCAGGGCAAACTCGAGGTGATCCCCGACTTTTTCACCGGGCCAGTACTGGGGAGGGTAAATATCTTCGACGTGACCTCCCTGCACTTTCTGTTGGCGGCCGCCGGTTGTAGAGACCGAGGAACGGTGGGGATCAGGCATCGCGGTCAACCCGAATCTGCTCAGCAGCCAGGCGTATCCCGAGGGCCGTATTTCTGAAACGTTTGTTTCCATGGACCTATCTCATAAAATCGTTATTTCACTGTAAATATAGTTAAAAATCGGATTTTATGAAATAAACAGTTACTTATGGGATTGCATATGGAAAAATGAAGAAAAAGGGCTAAACCAGAATAAAAAGATTAAATTTCTACTTATTTCCGAAAAAATGGTTGAAACCCAAGAAAAACAGTTAAGAAACGGTGTTTTTCAGAAAAACGATTACAATGTGCCCATTACAAAAGTATCTTGACATGGAATCCCTGAAGCGGCCTATTGTTTCTTCAGGTTATTCTTGACGGTCTCCCCTCCCCCTAAAGCGAAGGAGCAGAGATGGACATTCTCGAACGCTACGTAGCGGTTGACAACAAGTGCGCCTGGCCAAACCTGACACAAATGCCGGACGGCAGCATCGTGGCCACCATATTCGGCGAGCCCTGCCACCAGTTGTGGGAAGGGTCGTCCGAGTGCTGGATCAGCAAGGACGGGGGCAGGCTGTGGTCCTTTCTCAGCGTTCCGGTGCACCACGAGCCGGGCCGCACCCGCGGCGACCTGGCGGCGGGTCTCACCCACGATGGCGCCTTCGTGGTCCTGTGCAGCGGCCGCCGCTTCGCCCCGCCCCGGGGCCAGTTGCTGGACCGGCCCAGGGAAGAGGAGGAGAAGGGCAACCAGGAAGCGGTGGTCTGCCGCTCCACCGACATGGGGCGGACCTGGGCCCTGGAAGGGTCCTTCAACTATCCTGACGGGGTGACGAGAGCCGTGCCGTTCGGGGACATCGTGAAGCTTCCGGGAAACCGCCTGGCGGTGTCCTGCTACTCGGCGCCGGAAGGCCACCTGGAGGACGAAACCCGCGACAGCGCCTGGGTCTACTTCAGCGACGATGACGGGCGCACCTGGGGCGATGCCCGCCTCATCGGCGCGGACAGGTACAACGAGACCGACCTGCTTTCCCTGGGGGACGGCCGGATGCTGGCCGCGAGCCGCACCGCCAGGACCGCCGAAACCGAGATCTTCGCCTCCGACGACGGCGGGCAGACCTGGACCTGCCGCGGTCCGGTGACGCCGGCGCGGCACATGCCGGCCCACCTGCTGGAGCTGCAGGACGGATCGATCCTGCTCACCTACGGGGTGCGCCTGCGCGGCATGCTGGGGGTCTGCGCCATGACCAGCGACGACGGAGGAGTCACCTGGGACGACCCGAGGGTCCTGTTCAACACCAACGTCTACCAGTCGAACACCGGTCCCCAGGGCACCGACGGCGGATACCCCTCCAGCCTGCAGTTGGAAGACGGAACCATCCTCACCGCCTACTACTGCCAGCGCATCCCGGGCCACCGGCGCTATCACATGGGGGTCGCCTTCTGGCGCGATTGAAGCTTGCCCTGCCGGAGTCTCCCGCGCCTCACACCTGGTAGGCGAATATCTTGGACTGGAACATCTTCAGGCGGATGGCCACCATTTCGCCCACCCCGGAGATGTCGCTCTTCCCATTCCAGGTCACCACCTGGTCGGGAGAATCCCCGGAGAGGCGGTCGCACTCCTCGAAGGTGAAGCCGCCGAGCGGGTCGACGTCGCCGTGGAACATGGACGGCATCATGCGCATGAGCTCCACGCTCACCCAGCCGCCCGGCCGGCAGCGGTAGTTCAGCCGCAGCTCATTGTTGCGCCGGTAGATGGTGGGTATGGTGAAGCGCCCCTCGGTGCCAGCCTCGAATCCGCAGAAGCGGTGCGGTTTCCACAGGGCCCATCCCATCTTCCTGGGCTGCTGCAGGGGGAACAGGGAATCCTGGTACTCTCCCGGAACGTTGTGCAGCCTGGACTCGCCCCAGTAGGGAGCGCCCCAGTGCCCGTCCGGCAGCTCGAAGATACCGGAGGAGCCGATCATGCCCTCCTCGCCGCTACCGGGCGGACCCAGGGTCAGGATGGCCTTGCGTTCGGGGCGGTACCAGATGAGGCCGTCCCGGCTGAAGGCGATCTGCACGTCCATCTGGCCGGTCATCTGGTGGAAGACCGGGGTGAGCATGCCGTGCAGGTCCGTGCGTCCGGGATAGGGGAAGTAGCTGTGGGCGTAGAAGGCGATGTCCAGGTCGTCCTGCGAGTCGGGGTGCATCACCAGCTTCGCCGCGGGCCAGCGGCGAAAATCCCTGGTCCGGCAGAAACCGTTGGCGCGGCGCACCATCTCCACCTCCTGGACCCCGGTGCCGATGCCCCTGGGGTCCTCCGGGGGGAAGCCCTGGGGCTGCAGGTAGGCGAAGTAGGTGCCGGTGGCCTCATCGTACCCCGCCACGATGCCCCCGTTGACCGAGTACTCCGCCAGGGGCTCCTCTATCTTCTTCCAGCCGTGGAAGCGGTCCGGCGAGGTCCAGCCCTCCATCCACCCGCGCAGCACCACCTTGGGACCTTTGTATTCGGCCCCCTCGTACTGCATGGCCTCCCAGCGCTTTTCGGCTTCGTCATTGTCCAGCTTCTCCCAGGAGTCGGGATCGAACCAGCCGGACCCGGCGCTCATGGCCTTGAAGCGCTCCTCGGGCGGCGCCGAGGGGTCCTCGAAGATGCCTCCCGCCGGGTGGTTGGCGCGAAGGTTGTTCTCCTTCGATCCGTTGTACTCCACCTCGCCCAGAACGGGGCGGGTCCAGTGGTAGCAGTCGTCGCTGACCGCGTAGCAGGTTCCTAACTCTGCAGCGTAGTAGAACATGTGGTAGCGGCCGTCCTCGTACCACACGTCGCCGGGCGAGCAACCCTCCTTCTCCCACTCCGCCACTCCGTCGAAGACCATGTCCGCCTTGGCGGCTTCTTCTATCTTGAGCTCTACTCCAACCGGGGCGTCGTAGAGGTTGTACTCTCCCCGGCGCGAAACGCTGCGGTTGCCGGGAAAGACCTCCGAGACGTCAACCAGTGCAATCCAGGTCCCGGGGTTGCTCCTCGGCCTTACCCAGTCGCCGGGGAAGAACCCCTGCCATGGACCGGTTCCCTTGAGATCTCTCTCTTTGCTCATTGCTTTTCCTCCTGGGCGATAGGGTGAAAACTAAGGTCTGATCACGGTGCCGTCGGCGCGCCGGGCATTGCCCCACATCCTGATGGCGGGGGCCGCCGGGTCCTTCACCGGGAAGCGGGCGGCAAGCTCCTCGTTCAGGTCTATCCCCAGGCCGGGCCTGCCGTTGGGCCACATGTAGCCGTTGCGCACCTCGGGAAGTCCGGGGAACACCTCCTTCAGGGTCTCGTTGGTGTTCAGGTAGGCCGATGCCTCCTGGATGCCAAAGTTCCACACGTTCATGTCGAGCATGAGGTTGGCGGCGTGGCCCACCGGAGAGACGTCGGCGGAGCCGTGCCAGGCGCTGCGCACGTTGAAGGCTTCGCACAGGGCCGCAAGCTTGCGCGCCGGAGTCAGTCCGCCGATGGTGGACACGTGCACCCGGATGAAGTCGATGAGCCGGTCCTTGATCACCGGGACCATTTCCTGGGGGTTGCTGTAGAGCTCGCCCATGGCCATGGGAGTGCAGCTCTGCTCGCGCACCAGGCGGAAGTAGTCGTTGTCCTCCGGAGAAAAGAGGTCCTCCAGGAAGAAGGGCTTGAAGCGCTCCACGTCCTTTGCCAGGGCCAGGCCCAGGATGGGAGGAAGGCGCTCGTGCACGTCGTAGAGAATCTCCGGCTCGGGGCCGAAGGTGGCGCGGAAATGGTCGAATGCGTTGACGATGCTGCGGGCGAAGGGGGCCGGCTCGAAGGGGTCGGTGGCTTTGGCGCTGACGGCCTGCGGCCCCCGGCCGGGCTCGTTCCCCGGAATCGCGGGATGTATCGAGCCCAGCTTCAGGTGATGGAAGCCCTGTTCCAGCAGGGCGCGGACGTTGTCCTCGTACTCGGACAGGTCGCTCCCACCAGGGATCACGTAGACCGCCGCGGCTTCGCGGGACTTGCCTCCGAAGAGCTCGTAGACCGGCATCCCCGCCACCTTGCCCTTGATGTCCCACAGGGCCTGGTCCACCCCGCTCAGGGCGTTGTTGAGCACGGGGCCGCTGCGCCAGTAGGAAGATGAGTAGCACGACTGCCAGATGTCCTCGATGTCGTCGGGAGATTTGCCGGCGAGATAGGGCTTGAGGTAGTCGTCCACGGCCGCGGCCACCGCGGTGGGGCGCGAGAAGAAGGAGGCGCATCCCAGGCCGTAGAGGCCGGGCTCGCTGGTCTCCACCTTCACCACCACCAGGGTGCGCGCCCCGGGCGGCTCGGTCGCGATGGCGCGGACGTCGCGTATCTTCAGATCACTCATCCTGCTTCTCCTGCCTGCCTGGTATTTCCGGCTGCGCCGAGGATCGGCTGCGAACCTGCTGGTTCTGCGCCACCGCTGCCTTGGACACCCGGACCTCCCGCAAGCTGACTGGTGCTTGCACCGGGATAGTATATCCCATTGCCGTCGCCCGCGCTACTCGAACGGGTAATGCCCCGGGTGGGCAGCAGCGGCTGAGGGCGTCAGCTCCCGGCCCGGCAGCGCCCAGGCGATTGTCCACCAAGCCCAGACCGGGATGGGCCAGTCTTCGGGCCGCCCCATCCTCTCCCGGGGCCCGCAGCGACATCTGGATTTTCCTTCAGGACCAAATGGAGATGGGCCAGCCCTTGCGCCGCGCCAGCCGCGCCAGCCGGCGGTCCGGGTTGACCACCCGGGGACAGCCCACTACCTCCAGCAGGTAGCGGTCTGCGAAGGCGTTGCCGTAGGCCGCGGACCGCGCCAGGTAAAAATCACAGGCGCACGCCGCTTCCTGCGCCCGCCGGACCTTCTCCGCTCCGGAGAGATGCGGACCCTCCAGGTCCCCGGTCAAACTGCCCCGCCTGCCAGCCAGCCCGGTCCCGGCAACGAAATCCAATCCCAGGAGGTCCTTCAGAGGAGCTATCAAAAGCTGCGGAGAGCCGGAGAGGATGCCGAGGATATCCCCCGCGGCGCGATGGGATTCGATCATGTCCCTGGCCTGCCGCGGGATACGCCGAGCCAGCCGCTGGCGGCAGAACGCCTCCGCGGTATCCTCCAACAGATCGACCTCGACGCCGCGGAGGTGGGCCTTGTTGGCGCGCAGGCCGCGGGTGGGGACGTGGACTATCCAGGAGAGCAGGGCTCCGACCGTCTCGGGAACGGTCCGCCTGCGGGTCTGCAGGACGAAGCGGACGAACTCTCTTTCCGCGCTGGTTGCGGGCAGAAGGGTGCCGTCCAGATCGAATATGGCTGCTTTCACGGCAACGGCTAGTCCCGCAGCAGGCCGGGGAACATTTTGCGGAAGAGGACCTCCTGGCTGTCCCACACCACGGGAACGCCCCTCACGATGCACATCACCACCGTCAGCCAGACGAGGGCATGCCCTGCCAGCAGCAGGAACTCGGTGGGGACGCGTATCGACCAGCCGTACTCGGCCTGCCCTGACTGAATCAGCAGCACGGCGCCGAGATAGACGAATACCACCGTCTTGGTGAAGCCGTAGAGCCCGCGGCTGAAGCGGGAGCTCACCAGCGCCTTGGCCCAGCGGCTGCGCATCATGGTCCTGGTGCCGAACGGGGTCTTGCCCGCGTCGACGAAGGCCAGGGTCCGCAGCCAGTCGATGAGGAAGCTGCGGGCGACGACGATGGCCGCGGCCCAGAAGCTCACCATGCCGATGGCGGAGAAATAGACCCAGAACACGTTCTCCACGATGCGGTCCCCGGCGATGTCGAACATGGCGCCCAGATCGGATTCGGTGCCGAGGCGGCGGGCGATGATGCCGTCGAGAGCGTCCATGTAGAGTGTGGCGATGGTCAGCAACACCGCCACACCGCAGGCGATGGTGTTGACCTTGTAGAGGCCGATGACCAGGAATACCAGGAATATGCGGATCAGGGTCACGAGGTTTGCTTGCATGGTTCCTTCCTTCAAAGGGGGATTGTGCGCGGCAGACAGGGTCTCATCATATGCGGCGGGACTCCGGCGGTCAAGGGATGAGTGGGCGCCGCCCCGGGGCCGGCCCGGCGCCCATCGAGAGGCTCGGCGCCTTGACAGGGAATCCCCCCGGGGACCTTATTCTACCGAACCCTGAATCCCAATATATTTTCCTCAAAAGGGGGCCATTTTAGGAAATGACAAGTAGCGGCAAGGAAATAAAAACCTCGTACGAACGCGATGGCTACGCGGTGGTCAGAGACCTGATCGACGACCGCGACCTGGAGCCCATGCGCGACTTCATCAAGGCCGGGGTCGACGGATACAGCCATGAGCTGTACGCGCAGGGGAAGCTGTCCTCTACCTACGCGGACGAATCTTTCGAGGGGCGCTATGCATCCATCTGCAGGGAGTTGGACATCCTGCCGCGCAACTGGGGATTCGGTTCCTTCGGGCGCGAATTTTACGATCTCTACAACAACCCCGCCATCCTCGGGGTGCTGCGTCAGCTTCTGGGACCCGAAGTTACCTGTACCTGCATGCCCGCCATCCGCACCAAGCTCCCTGGCAGCGTGGTGACTTCGTTTCCCTGGCACCAGGACAGCCTCTACATCGACCAGTCGGCTGTCGGCAGGAAGGAGAAGCACACCGAGTTGCTGCACATGGTCACGGTGTGGGTGCCGCTGGTGGAAGCCACCGTCGAAAACGGGTGTTGCTGGGTCATCCCGGGCAGCTTCCGCTGGGGCCTGCTGGATGGAGCGCGGGGCGAAGATTTGAACGTGCGCATGGAGGAAGACGTGGAAGCCCGCGGCACTCCGGTGCCCATTCCTCTCGAGCCCGGAGGCGCCCTGTTCATGTCCAATTTGTGCGTCCATACCAGCAAGGTGAACAGGACACGGGAGTCGCGCTGGAGCATCGACGTCCGCTACTATCCCACCCCTGGCCGGGCGGACATGAGCGCGGAGCAGCGCCAGGCAGCCGAGTTCGTACATGACAGGGCGCTGGCAACGGGCCAGGTACCCCTCGTCGTCCTCAGCGATGACCGCAAACCCACCTGGGAGGAGTGGGAAGCCCAGGTGCGGCAGCACCAGGCGCGGCGTGAAACGAATGCGGCGTGAATGGGGAAAATAGGGCGGTGGCCGGACTCCCCCTCAGCGAAAGCCTCCCATGGCTCTCGACAACCGCGAGATAAAGGCGGCGATTGAAGCCGGCGACCTGCCCGCGGTCAAGCGGCTTCTGGACTCGCATCCCGGTCTGCTGCACCAGCCCCTTCCCCAGGGACTCACGCCCAGGGAACGCTCCGAGATTCTGCGCTACCGGCCGTTGACTTACGCCGCCGTGCTCAACCGGACCGAAATCCTCGTCTACCTTCTTGCCCGGGGCGGCGACGCCTCGGAGTACGGCAATTTTCCCATGTGCCGCGCCGCCCTCTACAACCGCTGCGTGCCGGCCATGGAGATGCTCCTCGCCCACGGCGCGGACGTCGACGGGGTGGGCAACGACTACGGGCCGCCGCTGATCTTCTCCTGCGAGGGCGCCGCCCTCGACACCATGGCCTGGCTTCTGGAGCACGGCGCCCGGATTGCCGGCTCGGGACCGGGCCTGTCCCGCACCGTGTCCTGGGATGCCCTCAAACACGCCACCTCCTTCAACCGCGGTTGCCCCGGCATGCTCGATCTGCTGCTCGAGCGCGGGGCAGAGGTGGACAGCGGCGTCGAGGACCCCGCCGCGCCCGGCTCCACCGCCCTGCACGGCGCTGCCGCCAGGGGAGACCTGAAAGGGGTGAAGGTGCTGCTGCGCTACGGCGCCGATCCCCGGGCCGGGAACGCCGGCGGCAAGCGGCCGGCGGAGGTGACGCGCAACAAGAAGGTGAGGGAGCTGCTGGAGAAGGCCTGAGCCGGAATTCGCCTCAGGTCTCCCGGCAACCCGGGCCAGCAAATCCATTTGCGCCCCTCACGGCACCTGCTATGTATCCGGGGGAACGAAAGGAGATCGAATCCCGCCCATGAGCGAAGAAGCCTTTGACCTTCTGGTGCGCGCCCCCCGGCTCTTCTGCGCCGACAGCGGCCTGGACGGCCCCGGCGCGGTGGCCGTCCGCGGCGACCGCATCGTCTCCTCCGGCCCCGGCGTCGAGGGTCCCGCCCGCACCGTGCTTGACTTCGCCGACGCCCTCCTTCTTCCCGGCCTGGTCGACTTCCACGCCCACCCGGCGCGGGGCCAGTCGCGCTTCGGCATCGACCCCGACCTTCACTTCCTGCCCCGGGGCGTCACCACCGTAATGTCCCAGGGCGACGCCGGGGCGCTGAACCTGAATGACTACCGCTGCACCGTGATGGAGGCCTCGCGCACCCGGGTGCTGCTGGCGATCAACCTGTGCAAACACGGCGAGACCCATCCGGTGTGCTGCTTCAACCACCCGGACGACGCCGACGCCCGGGCCTGCGCCGGCGCCATCGCCGCCGACGACCGCGGCATCTGGGGCATTGCCGTGACCGTCACCGGGGGAGCCTGCCCCGACCTCGACCCCCGGCCCATTCTGGCCGCCGGGCTGGAGGCGGCCGAATCGAGCGGCAAGCCCATTCTGTTTGGCCCCCGCCTCATGCACGACTGGCCCCTGGGCGAACAGCTGGCTCTGCTGCGTCCCGGCGACGTGGCGACCTACTCCCTCAATGCCCTGCCCGGCAACCTTATGGACGGCGACCGCATCGCCGAAGAGGTGTGGCAGGCTCGCCGCCGCGGGGTGCTCTTCGACCTGGGCCACGGCATGAACTCCTTCAGCTTTCCCATCGCCGAGGCAGCCATTGCCGAGGGCTTTCTCGTCGATACCATCTCCACCGACCAATACAACCGCCACGTGGGCGGCAGCCCCCAGCACGACCTGCCGCGCACCATGTCCAAGCTCATCGCCGCCGGCATGGCCGAATCGGAGGTCTTCGCCCGAGCCACCGCCCGCCCCGCCGCGGTGCTCGGCCTGCAGGGCGAGGTGGGCACCCTGGCCCCGGGAGCCTGCGCCGACCTGGCTGTGCTGCGCTGGAACGAGGAGGCCCTGCCCTTGCGCGACGTCGGCGGCGAGGAGCGGCGCGGCGGCTGCTGGGAGCCCGTGACTACCATCCGCGGCGGCCAGGTGGTCGATGGCCGCCCGAAATCTTCGGAGGAATAATGCTATGGCCGGAAAACTGGCGCGCGGGATATGGCCCGCCCTCGTCACTCCTTTCACCGACGACGGCGGGGCCCTGGCCCCGGACCGGGTCGAGCCCCTGGTCGGGCACCTGATCGACGCCGGCTCAGGCGGCTTCTTCGTCTGCGGCGGCACGGGGGAAGGGGGCTCCATGAGCGTGGCCGAGCGCAAGGCCATGGCCGAGACGACCATCGCCGCGGTGGCCGGTGCCGTGCCCCTGATCTTCCAGGTCGGCGCCACCTCGACCGCCAACGCGGTGGAGCTTGCCCGGCACGCCGCCGCGGAGGGGGCCGACGGAGTTGCGTCGGTGGCCCCGGTGGACCGGCCCAACGACCTCGAGGCCGCCGTCGCCCACTACGCCGCCATCGGAGCCGCCACCAATCTGCCCTTCTACGTCTACTGGATCGAGCGCACCGCGGCACGGGGAGTTTCGGCCGAGCAGTTCCTCGAGGCCATGGAAGCCGTCCCCAACTTCAGCGGCGTCAAGTTCACCGACAGCAACTTCTACCTCTTCCAGCGCCTGGTGCAACTGGGCGGGGACCGCCTCAACCTGATCTCCGGACCGGACGAGATCTGCCTCGGCGGCATGGTCGCCGGCAGCGACGCGGCCATCGGCTCCACCTACAACATCATGCCCAGGCTGTTCGTCGAGATGCGCCGGCTCTTCGAGGAGAGCCGTATCCGCCCGGCCATGGACCTGCAGGCCAGGGCGAACCAGGTGATCGCCCTCCTGATGCGCTTCGACGTGCTGGGGGCGGTGAAGGAGATTCTCGCCATGCGCGGGCTGGCCGTTGGTCCGGTGCGCCCGCCCCGCGCAGCGCTCGACGAGGCCGACCGCGCCGCCCTGCGCCGGGAGCTCGACGACCTCGAATTCACTGTGGAATGAGGGCCTCATGATGAAAGATGGATATCGATATACCCGGAATCCGGGCAGCTCCCTTCGGTCTTCGATCTTTCTCCTCGGCCTTGCCGTTCTAGCGCTGGCGGCAGTCCATTGCGGCGACGATCCGGCGGGACCGGAGCCGGAAGCGGAACCTGTAAGGCTGGCGGCCGCTCTCGCCGAGACCGGGAGGTTTGCCGGCGCGGGCAATGGACTTGCATTCGGCTACCGTTTGGCCGTCGAGTTGCTGAACGAGAGGGGAGGCATCGCCGGCAGGCCGGTGCGGCTGGTGATTCGCGATGACGAGAGCGATCCGCGGAAGAGCGCCGGCCTCTACTCCGGGTTCGTCTCCTCCGACTCGATCCACGCCATGCTCGGTCCATACAGCAGCGTGATCACCGAGTCCGTACTCCCGGTGGTCGAAGCGGCGGGCATGCCCTTTGTCGCCCCATTGGCCTCGGCTCCCGAACTCTGGGTGGACCAGCAGCGGCAATGGAGCGTTCAGATGCTGAATCCTGGATTCACGTATCTCCAGGGCTCGGTGGAGCTGGCGGCACAGGCCGGAGACAACACCGTCGCCCTGATTTACGAGGACACCGCATTTCCCCGCTCCCTGGCCAAAGGTGTGCGCGAGACCGCCGAGGCGCACGGGCTCAACCTCGTGCTGGACCAGGCCTACGAGGTGGGAGAAGCCGAATATGGAGCTCTTGCGGCGGCCGCCAGGGAGGCGGATGCGGATCTGTTGGCGATCGGCGGCTACGGTCAGGACCTGGTCGAATTGCGCAAAGCCGTAGCCCGGAGCGGATACGTGCCCCGGATGTTGAGCGTGCCCGGTCCGGCAAGTCCCGTGTTTGTCGCCGGAGTGGGGGAGTTGGCCCGCTGCGTGGCAGGAGGGGCTCCCTGGATTCCGGCGGTTCGCACATCCGGATTCATCGGAGACAGCGAGACCCTGGTCGCCAGGTACGAAGCCTCGGAGGAATCGAGCCCGGACCACCGGCCGGCGGGTGGGTTCGGAGCGGTGGAGCTCCTCGCCGAGGCCATTGAAGCGGCGCTGGCGGCCACCGGGAAGCTCGATCCGGCCGCCATCCGCGACCACCTTTTCGCCCTCGAGACCGAGACGGTGTTGGGTCCGTTCCGCGTGTATCCCCTCGGCGACCGGCAGGCCGGAGCCCAGCGCGCGCTCAAGGGCCTCCAGATCCAGTGGCAGGACGACGGGGAAGGCGGGCTTGCCCTGCGCGTCATTCACCCCGAAGCGGTGGCCGAGGCCTCCCCCTGTTTCCTGCGCTGAGCTGGCCGGCCCTCGTGGACCGCTCCGGGGTTACGGGCGATACACCTCAAAGACCAACACCCCGTTCGACCCAAAACAGGACGCGATGCAGGATTTCAAACCACCTGAACCGAGTGTGACCACGATTCGAGTTGTTCAGGCACTGATGCCGCTGGTGAATCGCTTCTACCTGAAAGGGTTGACCCTGGATGTCGATGCGGAGTCCATTGCCCGGTTGGAGGCCATTCACGGGCATTCCGCGGTCCTGGCTCCCAATCATCCGGCGCACGAAGATCCCGTGGTCATGTTTCTGTTGTCGAAGCGGCTGTCTCAACCCTTCTACTATATGGCCGCTCGGGAGACATTCGACCGGGGCAGGTTCGGGGCTTTCCGCTGCTGGCTGATGCAGCGGGCCGGTGTTTACTCGGTCGTGCGCGGCACTGCAGACAGAGATGCCTTCCGCACGACGCGGGAGCTTTTGTCCAGGGGGGACTGGCCGATCGTCATCTTTGGCGAAGGGGAAATTTCGCGCCAGAACGACACCGTCATGCGCTTCGAGAGAGGCATTGTCCAGATGTGCTTCTGGGCACTGGACGATATGGAAAAAGCGGAGGCCGGCAGACCGCTGTTTGCCGTGCCGGTCGGAATAAAATACCGCTATCCGCGCGACATGTGGAATTCCATCGACGCGGCCCTCACCAGGTTGGAACGAAACATCCTCCCGCCGGCCGAACGGACGCCGGTGGAACGCTACGACCGCTTACGCCGCGTCGGTGTGGCGCTATTCAGGACACTCGCAGCGGAGTATCAGTACCAGGCGGACGAAACGGTTTCCTTTGACCTGCACATCGAAAGGTTGAAGGACGCGATCCTGTCCCGGGCCGAGGGGATCATGGGCATCCGCGCTGAATCCGACATTCTCGCGAGGACGCGCGCGTTGAAGATTCTGGTCGATGCGGAGATCTACAGGGACGTCGAGCAGATGACGGAGTACGAGCGCAAGATTCATGAAGAGCAGCTCCGGAAATTCCAGCAATTCTATCCCGATCTGGAGCGGTTGATCAATTTCATTTCCATATCCGACGGGTACGTTGCCGAAGAGCCGTCTCCGGAGCGCTTCCTCGACGTGATTCTCCGTCTTGAAAGGGAAGTCTTCGGCGAGTCCGAAATGCGCGGACCGCGGGTGGCGTCGGTACGCGTCGGCGAACCGAAAGATCTCCGGGAAGACTACCAAGCCTACAGAAATCTGAAGAGAGAAACGGTGGAACAGCTGACCCGCGATCTCGAAGCGTCGGTCCAGAGCCTGGTCGGTGGGTTATCCTGACCGGCTTAAGACCTCTCCAGGGCGCGCTTCCTGGATGCCAATTCCTCAATGCGGGCGACCACCGCGGCAACATCGAAGACATTCTCAGGGCGGGCAGCCATCCGGCCGTCCGGACCTACCAGGAAATAGGAGGGTATTCCCTGGACCTGGTACAACTGAGCCGCTTCGGCTTTCCAGCCGTCCGGGGCGTGAACGTGGACTCCAGTCACGCGGTGCTCTTCCACCTCCTGGTGCCACTCGTTCGCGCGGTCAAGAGAGATGTTCAGAAAGACCACCTTCAGGTCCCGGGTCCGCCGTTTGATCTCTTCCAGATGGGGTAATGCCTCGATGCAGGGACCACACCAACTTGCCCAAAAGTCCAGGAAAACCACCTGCCCTTTGAAATCGCTCAGGGAGACGCTTCGGCCCTGGAGGTCGTCGAGGGTGAAGTCGGGGGCGGGCTCACCGGGTTTGAGCCTGGATGTTTCCCGTGCGACTTCCTCTACGGCTTCGGTGTATTCTGGATATGGGTTGTCCTGGCGGAATCCGGCAAGGCGTTGTTCCCCCTGGTCATATCGCCCGTAGAGAAAGTCCCGGACGATTTCACCGGCGAGAAAGAAGAACAGGACTTTGCCGTGCAGTTTCCGCTTGGCCTGATTGTAGTCGGAGTAGGTCTCGGCAAAGACCTGGGGTTCCTCGGCAGGCATTTGCTCGATGTCGCGCTGCTTTCCCCTTTCTTCCCATAGGCGAAAGAAATGGCGCAGAAAATTGCCCTCCAGAAATCGGCGGTAATGGGTGGTGCCGATGGCCGCTTCGTCGACCAGTTCGACTTGATCGAGGACGTCGAAATAGCCCGCGGAGAGGGCTTTGTTCTTCCTGCCGTTTTCTCTCTCGTAGTTGCGCGGATAGGAAACCACCTCTGTGGCCCACTCATAGGTGATCTCGGCCCGGTAGAAGGCGATAAACCCCGGAGTGAGTTGGGTCTGGCTGCAACCCTCTTCCAGGAAGCTCTCCAATTCCGAGCGTCGCCGGTCGATCATCAGGCGAAAGGCGTCGGCCTCGAGGTCCTTGTAGCCGATGCGCAGGTAATCGGGAAAGCGGGACCGCAGGGCGGCGAGGAACTGGTTGTTGCCGGCGCTCCTGCCGGAGAAGCGAAGAGACCGGGGCAGGTCGAGCACATCCGCGTCGATGTGCAACTGATCGCCCGGTTCCAGGAAGAGCTTGACCTCCTCCTCGAAACTGACCGAGACCATGTGCGCTTCGGTGAGCGGAAGGTCCACCGCCAGACAGCCCTTTTCGTCGAGGGCGGCTTCGACGGTGACAGGTTTGTGGTAGACAGGGGTTTGCTGGAAGCTGGCGAAAATGCTGCTGCCCTCCGGTGCATTGGACAGCGTGGCGGTGACGCGGGTGGAAAGCGGTGCCATGGAAACTTTTCTTTCGAATTTCATAAGGCGGACACCCGGGATTCCCGTAGTCGTGTCAATGATAGTATTCGTTTCTGTTCGCCGTAAGGGATGCCCTGGCGAGAGCTGGGGGGAAATTAAAAAGAAGGTGAATTCTGATCTGGATAATCAGAAATATAGGGAAATCATGCTATTCATTCTTGTTCTTATTATTGCAATTTCCTCCCAGGCTTTGGCTGTTTCCTGGTCTCCGGCAGGAGATGCGGTACTAATCCATGACTATGAAGATGGACTCATAACGATTCGCTATGTCGATGAAGATCGGCCAGATCGAGTATTGGATTATTCAGGATGCGCGAAATGGTCGCCACAGGGAGATGCGATCTCCCTGAAAGAAAACTTCCAAGAGACCAATGAGATCTTCATTCTCGACGCCGATGGATCGGGTGGGCGTTCGATTTTTACTCATGGAAAGAATAGAGATGAAGGAAGATATGGTCCTTGTGCTCATTGGTCTCCAGACGGCGAACGCCTGGCCTTTACTTACAGGCAATACGATCCTCCTGATTCCGATGCCTGGGTAGAAACGATCATCTACACCATGAACCGCGATGGATCGGATTTACAGGAAATATCTAGGGTATGGAACGAAGAAGCTGGCATTGATATGTGGGTGAGGGAAGGGATTGTATACAGCTATTTCCGTGGCCTGATGAATACCTACCAGACATATTATCATGTGCTGAATCCGGAGGGAGGCGCTCGATCTCTTAGAGCCATAGGCGATTATTATTATGGCCGCATGGTCTTTTCCACTGCAACATTGGATGAAGGTATATGGGTGTCTCAGCCGGAAGCGGGCATCTATATGATCGGCGTGGACTCAGGAAACCTCACCAAATTAAGCGATTATTATCCCTGCGGTAATCCGTCCTGGGCTCCCAATGGCAAACTCATGGTATTTACCTGTTTTGGGATTTTGTTTATCCTGGACACCCGCGCAGTCGATGCTGCCGTGACTGGGCCCGTAGATATTTATCGGAAAAGCATCGAGCCTTATTATTCGATTCCAAAATGGAGTCCCAGGGGCGACAAGATAGCCGTTTGGTATAAACGGCCAGGGCAGGAAAGAATCCTGAAATTCCTGGACGCGGAAATCAAATCCTATGGAGCAGATGTAGCGACGCCGGTTCAGCGAGCTAGCTGGGGAGAGGTGAAGAAGAAGATGAGGGGACCTTGACCTGGAGTTTACCCGGTTTGGTGGGTGGAGGTCGGCGTCGTCTTCAGGCGGAAGTAATCCAAGGAGCCAAGGATGTCAGAAGAATATAGACTGCATCTTTATATCAGGCGGGGAGAAAACGGACAGCACCTGGCAACTGCAGAGGACTTTCCCGGTCTGGTAGCACAAGGGAGAACGGTAGCTGAAACAGTTGAAATCGCTCAAGATGTGGCAAGAAAGCTGATTGAATCCTACCGGGAAAGAGGGGACGCTCTGCCAGACGGATTACATACCATGAGCCGGGAGTTGGTCGAACTGGACGTTCCTGTAGGGGGCTGATGGGGCGACTGGCAGGTTTTGCCTATCGACAGGTGACGAACAAATAACGGCGGTTGGGATTCGCGTTTGACCGGCAAGCGCGAGGCAGCCACGAGATCTGGTGGAACCCTGCTGCCCTCCCATCGAACGACCATCCCAAATCACCCCGGGGATTTGCCGGAAGGAACCCTGGTAGCGATTCTGAAGCTAGCCGGGGTGACCGCAGAAGAATTTCTTCAAGCGTAGCACTCTCAATACATCTCAGTTGGAGACGCTTACCGGTGGGACGATTGCGCGCCGTCTTCATGCGGCAGGCAATTGTCGATTCCATGGCTTCAAGGTGGGAATTTTGTAAGTTGCCTGTTAGTGTCCCGTCGCAGAGATAGGGTGACGAAATTGGGCCGCCGAGGCGCCCGGCTCACCAGGCGCCTGAGCGAGTCGTACCAGTGGTGTACGGCGAGTGAAGGCAACGCCGTGAGCCGGGATGGATCGGCGGAATAATGGCGACATATTTCTGCGACGGGACACTTGGTCCGGGTCGGTGAACCGAAAGATCTCCGGGAAGACTGTGTTACCTACAGGAATCTGAAGAGAGAAACGGTGGAACAGCTGACCCGCGATCTCGAAGCGTAGGTCCAGAGTCTGGTCGGTGGGTTATCGTGACCGGCTTAAGACCTCTCCAGGGCGCGCTTGACCGCTTTGGCGTCGCGGGCGATCACGCGCAGAAGCGTACGGGCCGCCTGATCCGGCTGGTAGCGCCCCTGTTCCCAGTCCCGTACCGTCGCCAAAGAGAGCTGAAATGTGATGGCGAATTCGCGCTGAGTTAAATGCAGAGCTTTGCGGATCGCCTTGGCGTCAGGAACGCGCTCGAATGCTCCGAGTCCCTCATCAGTCAAAGGGGGATTGTCGGGATCGGACAACGCGGCCTTCTCGATCTCCTCGTCACTCATGGAATCGAGACGTTGCGCTTGGGACTTGCTCAAACGCGGCAGGTTCTTTTCGTCCAGCCTAAATTTCGTGGTATTTTCTTCGCTCATGACGCGTTGCCCTCCGGGCAGAGATGATTCGAGTTTGTGAAAAACCTTCTGCATAGACTACAAGCAATACGCGATCATCGACCATTCCAATGACGCGATGGCGCACTTCCTCCTCGTACTCTATCAGGTCCTCTTCTTCTAAACGGTAGGGATCGAGAAAAACTCGCGCGGCATATTCAAACGGAATTCCATGTTTGGCCAGATTCATCGCCGCTTTGTTCTCATCCCATTCGAATTCCATCAGGTGAACATACGGGAATCCCGTAGTTGTGTCAATAGAAGATTTTGCTCTTCTACGGCTTGTTTACTCAGGTGTTCCCCGATCCAACTATGCCCTACCCTTCCAATTTTCCTGTTCTTATCGTTGCTTGGGCCGCCCCTCGACCACAAGCGAAGTACCTTGATGAAGTCCATCTGCGCTATGCCTCTGGACCTCTGAAACAAGCACGGGAAGCCGGGGATGGAAAGAGCAGGAAGCAGATGCCACCCGAAGGCCGCCACCCGGCAGGCAATTGTCGATTCCATTGCCTCAAGGTGGGAATTTTGTAAGTTGCCTGTTAGTGTCCCGTCGCAGAGATAGGGTGACGAAATTGGGCCGCCGAGGCGCCCGGCTCACCAGGCGCCTGAGCGAGTCGTACCAGTGGTGTACGGCGAGTGAAGGCAACGCCGTGAGCCGGGATGGATCGGCGGAATAATGGCGACATATTTCTGCGACGGGACACTTGGTCCGGAGCTGGACCGGACTGGTCTTTGATGATCGCTCTTCAAGGAAAACAAGGATGGATTCCACCTGGTGAGACACCTACATACCTTCGCTGGCAATCCCCTCGACCGCGGTGAGCAGGAACGGCGGGATGAAGCCTGGATCGAATCCGCGGCGCGCGCCTCCTCCAGCAGGTTCATTCCCTTTCGCAATCTCGAGGTCCTGTTGACCGGTGACCCGCAGCCGCGGCTGGGTTGGCTCACCGCGGACCGGCTGCGCTCGCTGGAGCCCGATGCCATGCCCCTGCTATTGGGTTTGTCGGATGGAGCGGCGCATTTCGCGATGGACCTGACCGCTTGCCCGGAGGTGACGTCCTGGGCCCAGGGGCAGGACCCGCCCTGGCGCTTCGAGGACTGCCGCGCCGCCGGGAGCCTGCTGGAAGGCCGGGAAGCCGGTATCCTGGCCCACGCCCGGGCCCACCTGGACTGGCACAACCGGCACGGCTTCTGCGCCGTGTGCGGCAATCCCACCGAGAGCAGGCGCGGCGGCCAGGTGCGCGAATGCCCCGCCTGCCAGGCCCAGCACTTTCCGCGCACCGACCCCGTGGTCATCACCGTGGTAGGCGACTCGGCCGCGGACCGCTGCCTGCTGGGCCAGTCGCGCGGCCGCCTGTCGCGCATGGGCATGTACTCCGCCCTGGCGGGCTTCGTGGACCAGGGCGAATCCATCGAGGAGGCGGTTGCGCGCGAGGTGATGGAGGAAGCCGGTGTGCGCGTGAAGAACGTCAGATACCACTCCTCCCAGCCGTGGCCCTTTCCCAGCTCCCTGATGATAGGCTGTCTCGCCGAGGCGGAGACGACGACGATCCGCATGGATGAAGAGGAGATGTCCGACGTCCACTGGTTCGAGCGCAGGGAGGTGCTGCAGGCCCTGGAGGGCAGGAGCCAACGGCTGACCCTGCCGGGGCCCATCGCCATCGCCCATCACCTCATCAAGGCGTGGGCAACCCGCGAGCGCTTCTAGCTGGGGCGTCAAGTTCACCCACAGCAATTTCTACCCCTTCCAGCGCCTGGTGCAACTGGGCGGGGACCGCCTCAACCTGATCTCCCCTGGGTGGGTTCAGTCCTTGACAGAGGGGTAGAGATAGAGCCTTATTTTTGCAGGCATTGCGCAGCGGCATCGGCGCTCGAAGAGGCGGTTCACCGCTGAATTCACGTCAGGCGCATGAACGGAAGGGTATCATGATTCCATCACGCGATCCGGCCGCCCGAACCGCGGGTTGGCTGCTCCTGGTTACCGCAACCCTCACCGTGGTGGCCGTCATCGGCCGGGTTGGCGCCACGGACCTGACTGCGCTGGCCCAGTCGCTGGCCGCCATCGGGGCCAACCGGACGCTCTTCGGGATCGGCGGTGCCGCGCGGTTCGTTTCCGGCCTCACCCTGTTCGCGGGAGCATGTTTTCTGTTGCGCACCTGGATCATGCGCCGGCGCCTGGGATCGCGGCCGGTTCCCGTGCT
Organism: Candidatus Latescibacterota bacterium; assembly: GCA_965208105.1. Taxonomy (GTDB): domain Bacteria; phylum Latescibacterota; class UBA2968; order UBA8231; family UBA8231. The sequence continues at coordinate 1,591,627 of OZ242318.1, read as the reverse complement.
GCTGGGGGTCTCCGGAGTGGCCACCGCCCTGTCCGGCGCAATTGGGGTAGCTCTCTCGATTGCCGCACCGGAACCTTCCACCGTGGATGGCCTTTCCCCGGTGGCGCCGACCACGACCCTGCTTCTGACCCTCTTCTGGATCACCGGCAGGGTCGGATTCAGCCTGGCTGGCCTGGCGCTTATTGCAGCTGGGCTCCGGCAATGGCGGGCGGGTGGCTTCATGCGGCCGGTCGCGCCGGTTTCGGCGATCCTCGGCGCAGCCATGCAGCTCATCTGGATCGATGCCGCGAGGGAGGCGCACTACATCACCGGCCCCGCCTTCGTGTTGTGGCTCGCCGCCATCGGCGTCATGCTGGTGACAGGCCGCGTGGAAAAGCGATTCGCCGCCCTTGTCGAGGAAGAATCTGCCGGGTGATGATCCGCTGTTCGATTGAATGACCGCGCGCTCATCGGGCCCAGGCATAACCGTGTTTCCCGATGCAATTTCTCCGATGGTGATCTCGGGAAAAGACAAGGAGACCTACGCCAAACAGGGGTTTCTCGTTCTGCGCCAGGCCTTTGCCAAAACCCGCATGGAGGGGCTTCTCGAAGCGGTCGAAGGCATGATCGACAAGGGGCTTGCGGGAGAGTGCGAGCTGGGATGGATCGACCGCGCGCGCCGTCTGCCGTCCCGCACCAGCCACCTGCTCAACCCCGACAAGTACCACCCCGCCTTCGCCGACTGGATCGACGAGGACCTCGCCCCCCATCTCGCGGCCCTGATCCGCGGCCGGGGCGTGCGCCACAGCCTGTTCGGCATGCTCGCCTCGGGCGGCGGGGACCCGTACATCCAGAAATGGCACCGCGACCTCGGCAGACCGGGAGATCCCGACGAAACCGCCTACCTGCTCCGGCACGAGGGCAGCTTCGCGCAGTTCAACGCACCGCTCGTTCCCGGGGACCGCTTTCTTCACATCGTCCCCGGGAGTCACCGGCGGGCTTCGACCGCGGCGGAGATCGAAGCGTCCCGCAGCGAATCGGGGAAGATGCCCAACGCCCTCGTCGTCGAACTGGAACCGGGCGACATCGTCTACTACAACGCCAACCTGTGGCACCGGGGTTGGAACCCGGAGGGGCGCAAGCGCTGGACCATGCACTGCACCTTCTGGCACGCGGAGGCGACGGTGATGACCCACGAGTACGGACAGCGCGATTCATTGACCCGGCCGGGGCATCTTGGGCAGATGCCCGCCATTACGCGGCAGTACATCCAGAGCTATCTCGACAACTATCCCGAGGCGGACCCGCCCTCCCTGTTGGACCTGTAGTCGGGCAACGGCGGGGAATTCATCGCGAGGTTGATTGGGAATCGGGGTGGATCGGGCTGCATTGGAGATGTATGGTTTCCCGGCGAGGTGAAAAAGCCTCGGGGATCCAATACTGCTTGCTGGGTCGGGAAGGAGGAAATTAGCCATGTTGTCCGATCAGGATGTTGGCCGGTTCCGCGCATTCGGGTTCATCGTGCTGAGGAATTGCCTGAGCGAAGGCGAATTGGATAACCTGGAGCGGGCGTACGACCGCGTCATCGCCGGCGCGCCGGTCTACAACTATTTCGCAGAGAACGGCACCAGGATGCTCAGCCCCTTCGTCCAGGCCGACCCTTCCTTCGCGGCCCTGATCGAGCATCCCGGGGTGATGCAGGCCATGCGCCGCATCTGGGGAACGGAGTGCATCTACATCGCCGGCAGCGACATGTGGGCGAACCGCGACGATACCCCCTGGCACACCGACGGACATCCCGGGCGCCAGACGGTCACCCTGAAGACCGCCATATACCTCGATGAGCAGGACGAGGACCAGGGGTCGCTGAACCTGATTCCCGGAAGCCACCACGGGGAGTTCTCCGCGGCGCTGTTCCGCTCCTGCGGTTACTGGGACCGCGGAAGGCCCCGCCTGCATCTCGATCCCCGCGCCGTTCCAGGGGCGGTTTCCGTGCGGACCAGGCCCGGCGACGTGGTGCTGTGGGACAACCGGCTGTGGCACTCCGCCTTCCGGCGCGGTGACGGCCGCCCGCGTCGGACCATGTTCATCGGCTACATGCCGGACCCCGGAAATGACCTGCTGGCAATCCAAGAGCTGCGCATGACGGTGGCGACGGGCCTGGGCGACAGGGAGCCCTTCGTCTACAGCAGGGAGATGATGAGGAAGGGAGGTGCCGCGCGCGAGAAGATGGCGGCGCGGATGGAGGGGCTGGGTGTGGAGCGGGTGCGAGAGCCCTGACGGCCCGGCCCGTTGGCGGCTCCGGCCCTTCTGATCGATTGGTGCCGTGCGCAGGGCCTGGTCCACGACGGACCACGACTTGAAATTTCCCCACTCTGAGAGGAGCGCAGGCAAAATGAGCTACTTCCGGTTGAAAGAGCGCAACTCGACGGTGCGGACCGAGGTGCTTGCCGGATGCACCACCTTCCTGACCCTTTCCTACATCATCTTCGTGAACCCGCTCATCCTGCAGGGTGCGGGGATGGACCCGGGCGCGGTGCTGGTGGCCACCTGCCTGGCCGGCGCCTTCGGCTCCGCGGTGATGGGGCTCTACGCCAACTATCCCATCGCACTGGCCCCGGGAATGGGGCTGAACGCCTACTTCGCCGCGGTGGCGGTGGGCACCCTGGGCATGTCCTGGCAGGTCGCCCTGGGCGCGGTTTTCTGCTCCGGGTTCCTGATGCTGGTCCTCTCCGTGCTGCCGGTGCGGGAATGGGTGGTCAACAGCATTCCGCGCTCGCAGAAGATGGCCATCGCCGCGGGGATCGGCTACTTCCTGGTGATCATCGGCCTGCGCAACGCCGGGGTCGTGGTGGCCAGCGAAGCAACCCTGGTAACCCTCGGAGACCTGACCCGGTGGACCGTGGTGCTGGCCGCCCTCGGTTTCACCGGAGTCGTTGCCCTCGAGCACTGGAAAGTGCCCGGCTCGGTGCTGATCTGCATTCTGGCGGTGGCAATGGCCGGTTGGATCGGAGGCCTGTCCCCGGCCCCTGAGTCGGTGCTGGCCCCTCCGCCCCCGCTGGCCCCGACGGCGCTGCATCTTGACATCGCCGCCGCGCTCGAGGTGGGCCTGCTGGCCATCGTGTTCGCATTCCTGATGGTGGACCTCTTCGACACCAGCGGAACCCTGGTCGCCGTCCTCAACGAGGCCGGGCTGACGGACGCCGACGGCCGTGTTCCGGGCCTGCGCCGGGCCCTGGTGGCCGACAGCTCCGCCACCATGGTTGGCGCCTTGCTGGGCACCTCCACCACCACCTCCTACATCGAGAGCGCGGCGGGGGTGCGGTCGGGGGGCCGCACCGGGCTCACCGCCCTGGTTGTGGCCGGGCTTTTCCTGGTGGCCCTGGTGTTCGCGCCGGTGGCCACCGCCATCCCGGCATACGCCACCGCCCCGGCGATCCTGTTCCTGGGCTGCGTCATGGCCCGCGCCATGCGCCACGTGGAATGGGACGACCTGACCGAGTGGGTGCCGGCCATCGTCACCGCCATCGCCATGCCCTTCACCTATTCCATCGCCACCGGGATCGGGCTCGGATTCATCACCTACGTCCTCGTCAAGGTCCTGGGAGGCCGTCATCGCGACCTCAACCCGGCGGTGGTCGTTGTGGCGGTGCTCTTCGCCATCCGCTTCGCGGTAGGCCAGGGTTCCGGGTGAGAATCCAGATGCTCTAAACCGCCGCAACGCTTGATGAGTAATGGGAGACCGGAGGGAATATTTCATGTCAGAACGAACCAATGAGCCCGGACCCACGCCGGTAATGGTCTCGTGGTCCTCGGGGAAGGACTCCGCCTGGGCGCTGCACGCCCTGAGGCAGCAGCCGCAACGCTACCACGTCCGCGGTATTTTCACCACCGTCACCACCACCTTCGAGCGGGTCTCCATTCACTCTACTCCGGGGTGGGTCCTGAGCGAGCAGGCCGAGAGACTCGGAGTCCCCGTTTACGAGATTCCGATCCCCTATCCCTGCTCGAACGCGATCTACGAGGAGGCCATGGAGGAATTCCTCGCCGGGGTGAAGGCCCTGCCCGGACACCTGACCGCCTTCCACCTGGCCTTCGGGGACCTTTTCCTGGAAGACATCCGCGCCTACCGCGAGGAGAAGCTGAGCGGGACCGGATTCACCCCGGTTTTTCCGGTCTGGGGCGAGGACACCGCCCTGCTCGCCCGCAGGATGATCGACTCCGGTCTGCGCGCCATCGTCACCGCCCTCGATCCTGCCAGGGTTCCCTCAGATTTGGCGGGCCGCTGGTTCGATGACGGCTTCCTGGAGGACTTGCCAGACGGGGTGGATCCACTCGGCGAGAACGGGGAGTTTCACACCTGCGTCGTCGACGGACCCATGTTCAGCTCGCCGGTGGCGGCGAGGCCGGGCCGCATTGTCCGCAGGAAAACCGCTTCACTTTCGGAAGATGGAAATGACGAGATCGAGGATGGCACCACCACGTCACCGGGGTACGTCTATGCGGACGTGGTGCCGCTGGAGGGAGACTAGGCCGTGGAGCCGGGATCCAGGAGACCCTCGGCGAGTGGATGGCGCGCCCACTTTGGAGAGCACCCAGGCTGTTCCGCCGCGAGGACAATTGGGAAGGGTGCTTGAGTTGCGGGAATTTCAGCTTGCTTGGGCAACCGCTCCGGAATGCCCTGCTGCCTCTGCAATGCCGCAGGCCAGGCCCGCGGAAGGTTCAGGCTGATTCCCGGGCACAGGCCGGACAGATGAGCCCGGCGCGGCTGCTGCCGTTGGCGGGGATGAGGGTTTCCAGGTCGCGCCTGACCCGCTGCCCGTCTCTGCCGCAGAAATCGCACTTGCCGCGCTGGTCGAACTCCGAGCGGCCGGCCAGCCTGAACTCCACCTCGGCCCTTTTGCGGCGCCGGAGGGAAAACATGTCGACGAAGCTGCGCACCCGCCGGTCGGTCTCCGTCCGCCACAAGCGGTCGACGAGACTGTCCAGGCGCGGGTCGTCGGGCTTGCCGCCATCCTCCAGGGTATGCCAGGCGGCGCGGCGCACGCGCACGTCTTCGTCCTCCATCATGCGAAAGAGAGCGTCCCAGACCTCCTCGATGCGGCGGCGCACGTGGCAGGGGCACAGAAATGAGGCGGCGTGTTCGCGCTCGGCCGGGTCGGGGCTGCGGGAAAGCTGGAGCAGCTCCCCGACCATCTCGCGGCCCACGCGCTCCTCGCCCGGACGGCGGGCGGCTTTCTGATGTCTGTTGAGATCTTGGCGAGACTTTTTGCGGGCCATTGCACCTTTGAGAATAAAAAAGCCGAGCGTGGAACCTGTGCACAGCGGACCGGGACCGTTACAGCCCTCCCGACCGCAATCCCTCTACGTTTGAAACGACATAGTTGTGCGAAATGTTGATTTTGTCAACTTCGCGCGGCAATACCGGCTCCGAATCGGGTAGGGGTAAAGATCCGGCACCGTCTTGACCCTGCATCTTCGAAGGGCTTCTTTCTGCCACCACATTTTCAACCGAGGACCTCCATGAGCAACCTTGAATTCCACGTCAGCACCATGCCCACACTGGGGGTGGAGATCGAGCTGGCCCTGGTGGACGCCAATACCATGGCCCTGAAGAGCGCCAGCAGGGAAATCCTCGGCCACCTGCCGCCGGCCCTGCAGGAAAGCGTCAAGCCCGAGCTGATGCAGTGCTACCTGGAAATCAACACCGGCGTGTGCGCCACCGTCTCGGAGGCCGAGGCCGATCTGCGCCCCAAGCTCGCCGCCGTCGAGGCCGCCGCGGACGCGGCGAACACCCGCCTGTTCTGGTCGGCCACCCACCCGTTCTCCAGGTGGGGGGACCAGGACATCACCCCCAACGACCGCTACCACGGCCTCATCAACCTGCTGCAGGACACCGCCCGCCAGCTTCTCACCTTCGGGCTCCACGTCCACGTGGGGGTGGACGGGGGCGACAAGGCCATCATGATCTGCGACCGCATCCTGCGCCACCTGCCCGCCCTGCTCGCCCTTTCGTGCAACAGCCCTTTCTGGGAGGGGCGCACCACCGGGCTGCACTCCTGGCGTTCGCGGGTCATGGAGGGCCTGCCCACCGCCGGGCTGCCCCCCTTCATGCGCAACTGGAGCGAATACGTCTGGCTGATCAACCACCTCATCGCCACCGGCTATATCGAGTCCATCCGGGAAATCTGGTGGGACGTGCGCCCGCACCACCGCTTCGGCACGGTGGAAATCCGCATCTGCGATATTCCCGGCTCCCTGGAGGATACTCTCGCCCTGGTGGCGCTGGTGCAGTGCCTGGTGAAAGACCTCTCCGACCAGGTTGAGGAGGGAACCTACCAGCACGACTGCCATCCCATGCTCGTGCGCCAGAACAAGTGGCACGCCTCCCGCTACGGCCTCGAGGCGCGCCTGGTGGATTCCAACACCCACGACCTCAAGTCCGTTCCCGATATGGTGCGGGAGCTCGTGGACCACCTCGCGCCGGTCTCCGAGCGCCTGGATTGCCGCCCCTACCTGGACCGCGTCATGGACCTGGCCTCCCGGCCCACCTGGTCCCAGCGCCAGATGGACCTGCTCGACCGGACCCGGGACCCCGCCGAGGTCGTGCGCCGCCTCAGCGCCGCCACCCGCCTGGCTCCAGCGCCGGCCCCTTCCCCTCCCTGAGCCGCGGCTCAGGTGCGGACGTAGCCCTCGGGAAGATCGCCGCTCACCAGGGCTTTCTTCAGGGCCCTGGCGTGCTGGCAGGCGCCGCGGTAGGAGAACCCCCTGCAACTGCAGCTCACGTCGCTGCCCTCGACCTCCAGCTCGTAGAAAGACCCTGCTCTGGAAGTGCTTTCGACCTTGTAGACCGACCGTTGCGGGCCGGCAAGGACACGGGCAAGGACCTCGATGGCTGCGGCCGAGGGCAGCTTAGCCAGGGCGTCCCGGCCGCCCCGTGGCTGCTCCGCCGAGAAGGCCGCTCCCGCCCGGCGCAGCATATCGGCCACTTGCTCTTCGTCACCTTCGCCGCCGGGCATGGCTTCCAGCCCGGGTTGGATGACGCCCATGATGCGCCGCAGCTCTCCCATCACATCGCGCTGCAGGTCCGGGGGCAGAGCCCCGCCCTCGATCAGTTGGTCGATCAGTCTCGACTTGGTCTCCAGCACGGTGCGCACGAACTCGTCCACCGTTCCGGTGGCCACGAGGTAGGTGACGTTGACCGTCTCCTGCTGGCCGATGCGGTAGGCCCGGTCCTCGGCCTGCCAGTGGTTGACCGGGACCCAGTCGAGGTCGTTGAAAACCACCTGGCGCGCCGCGGTAAGATTGAGACCGACCCCGCCGGCGGCGATCTGCGCCACCAGCACCCGCACCGACTCGTCTTCCTGAAAGCGGTCGGCCAGCTCCTGCCGCCGCGCCGCCGGCACTTCCCCGGTGATGGCCACGGCCTGTTCGCCGAAGCGCTTCTTCAAAATGGTGACGGGGGGTAGAAAGCAGGAAAAGACCAGGACTTTCTCGCCCTGCTCGAGGGCGTTCTCCACGAAGGGAAGGGTGCCCACGACCTTGGCGCTGGCCAGGCTGCGGCGGGCCCGGGTCAGTTGCCCCATGACCCGGCCATGGCGCGTGCGCCGTTGCGCATCGCTCTCCCCCTCGATCCGGTGGCTTGCCGACCGGGAAACGCTGCGCAGCATCTCGGTGACTGCCTCGCTCATCCTGCGGGCTACCCGGCTCGACACCTCCACCTCGAGCCAGGAACGCACTTTGGGGGGAAGATCGAGCACCTCCCCCTTGGTGCGCCGCAACATGATGCCGTGCAACTGAATAGTCAACTCCTCGATGTTGCTGGCGCCGTCGGCGACCCAGCCGTAGTCTCCTTTGTAGCCTTCGCAGTAGCGCCTGGCGAAGGAGACGAATGAGCGTCCGAGGGCGTGGCGCGCCAGTTGCAGCAGGGGGAAGAGGTCCCGCGGGCGGCTGGTCAGCGGGGTTCCCGTAAGCAGGTGGACCACGGTGTCGGGGCCGGCGCTCCGGACCAGCTCCCAGGCCAGGCGATGGCGCTGGCTGCGGAAATTTTTGAGGTAGTGGGCCTCGTCGAAAACCAGGCCGGTCCAGGGGAGATCGCGCAGGGCATGCCGGGCAAGGATGTCGTAGTTTACCACCGCCCAGCCTTGGAACCCGGTCTCCGGGGCGGGAGCCGGACCGATGACGGTGATTTCGGGGGCGGGAAGGACGAGTCGGATCTCCCGCTCCCAGTTGGATTTGACCGCCGCCGGGCAGACTACCAGGTAGGGACCCCCGGGACGGGCTTCGGCCATTGCCAGGATCGATTGGCGCGTCTTGCCCAGGCCCATGTCGTCGGCGAGGATGGCCCGCTGTCTGCCCAGGAGAAAGGCGATGCCCTCCACCTGGTGTGCGTAGAGGTCCGCGGCCAGGGATTCAGCGCGGCTTCTGGGCGACTGGCTCACAGGATCTCCTCGAGGTTCGAGGCGGCGGCCTCAGGCATCCCAGGTCCCGTTCCATCCAGGGGCCGGGTGGATCAAAGGAGGGGAGCACCGCCCTTCGCGGCCGGGTCCAGTGGACATCCTTTCAGAGGGCTGCTTGCGAAGCAGGCCCTCGAGATGCCAGGGTCGGGTATTTGGGGATCGGCGCAGGCGGCAGTATCTTTTATGAACCAGTACCGGCCCCTCGGTCCGGACGAGACAGAACCCCGGCTCCCCGGCCTTCTCGCACTGATCAATGCCCGCAAGCCCGTTCGAATTTTTCGGCTTTCCCCATATCGCCGTCATGGCGTCCGCCATCGCTCTGCCTCTCCTCCTGGCCCTGGCGGTCAAACGCCTCGATTCGGAACTGGCGACCCGTTCCATCTGCGTGGTCTTCGCCGCCCTCCTCCTGCTCAACGATTTCCTCAACTGGTACCACTATCTTCCCACAATGGGGGTGCGGGAGTTCCTGCGCTACAACCTGCCCCTGCACGTCTGCGGCATCACCATCTTCGCCGCCGCTGCCACCCTCGTCCTGCGTCGGCGGACTGCCTACGAGATCACCTATTTCTGGGGGCTGGCCGGGGCAACCAACGCCGTGGTGACCCCGCAGCTGGACGCCGGGTTTCCCCACTACCCCTTCTTTCAATATTTCATCGCCCACGGGGGCATCGTCGCCGCGGCGCTCTTCGCCACCTGGGGCCTCAACATGCGTCCCAGCCACAGGTCCGTCTGGCGCGCCTTCCTGCTCCTCAACCTCCTCGCCGTCGTCCTGGTCGGGGTCAATCTGACCCTGGGGAGCAACTACCTGTACCTCTGCCGCCCTCCGGAGACCAGGTCCCCCTTCTTCTTCGCGCCCTGGCCCTGGTACATCCCCATTCTCGACGCGGTTGCCCTGGGATTGTTCTACCTGCTCTATCTGCCCTTCAGGGTCCGCCGCAAGGCTGGCAGTCTCCCAACCTCTCCCACCTGACCGGGCCATTCCGGGGCTTCCGCCCGGAGGAACTGGTCCCGCGCTGCATCCCCGCGCCTGCCAGCGCCATTCCTCCTGAATTCGCCGCCGCTGCATTCCGTCACGAGGGGTTGCCCGCGCAGGTCCTAGTGTCCCGTCGCAGAAATATGTCGCCATTATTCCGCCGATCCATCCCGGCTCACGGCGTTGCCTTCACTCGCCGTACACCACTGGTACGACTCGCTCAGGCGCCTGGTGAGCCGGGCGCCTCGGCGGCCCAATTTCGTCAACCTATCTCTGCGACGGGACACTAGTCGAATTGTCCCCTGAAATCGCCGAATTCCCGGCGCAGCGCCTCCAGCTCCGCTCTAAGTTTCTCCACCTCCTTCTCCACCTGCTCCAGGCGCCGGTCTTCTTCCCGCACCAGGAGAGCGGCCGGCTCCACGGAGCTCTCTTCTTCTACTTGAGGAACCTCCGGGGCCCCTGACAGCAGTTGGGCGAAGCGCCTTTCCTTGCGGCCGGGCTGGCGCGGCAGGAGCACCACCAGGGGTTGGTCGCGATCCATCAGCCCGGTCAGGACCGCTTCCACGGCCGCCGGGTCGGCGAAGTGGTGCAGGCGGCTGCTGCGCCCGCGTATCTCGCCGCTGGTCTGGGGTCCGCGCAGCATCAGGACGCAGAGGGCGGCGAGCGCCGGGACCTCGAGGTCCAGGCGCTCCCGGAGCAGGTGGTAGTAGCGCGGGACCCTCTGGTCGCCGCCGCTGACCTGGCGCGCGAGCTGTTTTTCGCGCAGCGACTCGAGGGCCCGGACCACGGTGCGGTCGTCGAAGTCGAGCACCGGGTCGCGGTTGGATTTCTGGTTGCAGGCGGTGCGCAGGGCGTTGAGGGTGAGGGGGTAGTACTCGGGGGTGGTGAGCTGTTTTTCCGCCAGTGATCCCAACACCCTCACTTCGACCGCATCGAGAATGGCGCCGGTCATGAGGTCGTCCTGAGAGGGGTTCGTGGTGAGTGGATGGACCGGATTTCCGGTGAACCCGGAGTGACAATTTCACCAAAACCTGCATCCAGGTCAAAGTGTGAAGCGCAGCCGGGGTGACCTCGCTCATGGCGCCCATCCCGGTGGGCCGTTAGGTTCGTTGAGTTGAAACGCGACCATTGCAGGGGAGATAAGGGGATGAGACCTCTGTTGTTCTTGAGTATTGCGATTCTGCTGGCCGCCTGCGAGGGAAAGCAGGGACCGGTGGGTCCGCGGGGGGAGGAAGGCGAGCCGGGCGAGCGCGGAGAGCAAGGTCCCGCGGGTCAGCAGGGGGAAAGAGGAGAGCGGGGAGAGAAAGGACCGCAAGGCGATCCAGGCGAGGAGGGAGCGCAGGGGGATAGGGGTTCCCAGGGAGAACCGGGCGAGGAGGGAGCGCAGGGGGATAGAGGCCCCCGGGGCGAACCAGGCGAGCGGGGCCAGGAAGGGGAGCGGGGGCCAGAGGGCCCGCAAGGTGAGCCCGGTGAGTTTCTGAACTGGGCGGACGTCATCGAAGAGTCGGGGCTCGACCAGGCGATCTATGCCATCGGCTACGAGGTGAGGGGCGTCAACTTTCTGATCGGGACCGGGTTCAACGCCCACTTCAACGACGCGATCTGGACCAATGCCCACGTAGTCATGGGTCTGATCGAAGTTCTCGAAGCGCTGCGCAACACCAACCTCGATCCCCGGCCCTTTGCGGTGAAGTCGGGAACGCCCATCGGTGGCAGTGATACCTACAGTTTGGACTTATGGTTTGAACATCCCGCATACGATGGCAGCGTTCTCTCTCCCGACATTGGACTCCTGGTCATCGACCGGGAATTCACCGGGGTGCCGTCCCTGCTGCCCCGGGAGATGGCCCCCGGGCTTCGCGTGGGCCAGCCCGTTGCCACCATGGGCTTCCCCGGCGAGGTCGCGGCTTTCAATACGACCGTGCCCCTGGCCACCTTCAAGGAGGGAACCATCAGCGCCCTGCGCCCGTTTCGCCCCGATGTCATCTCCGTGAGCCCGGAGAACAACCGCGTGGTCCAACACAACCTGGACCTGTCGGGAGGCACCAGCGGCAGCCCCATCTTCGACCACCAAGGCTGGATCGTCGCGGTGAACCACGCCGGCACCGAGACCCTGGTCATCGACCAGAACACGGGTGCCCCGGCGCGGATAGGGCGCGGCAACATCGGGTTCGGCATCCGGGTGGACGAGGTGTGGAGTTTCATTGACTGGCTGGAGGATGGTGCCGCGGCCAAGGCGGCCCTGAAAGGCAGGGGGGCCTCGTTCAAACCTGTCCCCCGGAGGAGCTACCCATATCCCGCCTACCGCCCATTTCCACCGGGATGGAACCAGTGAGCCGGTCCCATCCGCGCATGCGAGTCAGCCAAGCTCTTCCTCGACGATGCGGAAGAATTCCTCGCGCGCGAACCTTTCGATCCAGGGCTTGTGCCCGCATCTTTCCAGCAGCACGAAGCGGAAATCCCGCAGCCTGGCGGCCAGGGGATCCCTGACCCCTTCCCAGGGACCTGGATCGTAGTCGCCGTGGACGGCGACCACCGGGCACTGAACCGCCGCGGCCTCCAGCATCAATTTGCCGCTGCGCCTGAGCTCGGCGGCCTCGGTCCACACCTTCTGGAAGATGGCTCCATCGCAGAAGACTTCCCCGCCCGATCCGCCGCCCTCGTCCACCGGGGCGTAGCTGTCGGTGGCCGGCCCCAGCAGGGATCCCAGGCGCGCCAGCAGCCCGTCCCTGTCCTCTTCCCGGGGATTGCCCAGGCTCTCCCTGATCGATTCGTACTCCAGCCTCTGCTCCGGGGTCAACCTGCTCATCCGGTTTGCTCGCAGCCGGGCCGCGTAGCGCTCTTCCAGCGGACCGCTGGCGACGAGGATCAGCTTGGCCACCAGGCGGGGATTCCGGGAGGCGGCCAGGAGACCGAGCCATGCACCCCATGAATACCCGAGAAGGACGACGGGAGGCTCGCAGCGTTGCCGCAAGGTCGAGCTCAACTCCTCGATCTGCCCCTCCACGCTGGCCGCGGTCTGTATCGGTTCCAGCACCCCGCGCTTGGGGGCGAGCCGCCTTGCTACCGGGGCCATCTCTCCCGCAGCTCCGGGCCCGCCGTGCACCACCGCGACCCTGAAGGGGGCGGCGCCGTGGGTCCTGGTAGTTATCATGAGGTTCGGATTCTGCCGGTTGTATCAATCGCTGTCAGCATGGATGACCTGGTTTTTCCCGGGACCCTCCTGCGGCTCGAGCGGCCGCATGCAAGCAGCCCCATGGTCCTTGCGGGGCCCTGCCGCGGCCCGGTCCCGGCAGCGGGGTATGGGGTATGCTTCCCCTGCTTGCACTTCCCCGGTGGGACGGGAAACCAGGAGGCTGATGCTGAATCGGTCGCCGGCGTCTGCTCGCAGCAGGGCCGAGGTTGCAGTCTTTCATCCTGAATAAGCCCGGGCGTCCTTCACCCGCACCCTTCCAGAAATTCGGCGACGAGCTTGTTTACGGCGCCGGCCTTCTCCATGTGCACCATGTGCCCGGCGTCCTCGAGGACGTGGCAGCTCAGGGTAGTGGACAGCTCCTCGGCGTGCCGCACCGGGATGATCCGGTCCCCGCGCCCCCAGATGACCTGTGCGGGGACCGGGAGTTGGCCCATCAACCCCCTGAAATCGCAGGCCTGGCGCCCGCTCTCGAAGAACCCTGCGGCAATGGCGCCGAGGGCAGCCGCGACTCCGTCCAGGCGCTTGTACTTCAACACCTCGTCGATCATTTCGCGGCGCAGTAGTCCGGGATCCGCGAAGAGCTTGGCGAGAACCGGCTTCAGCTCCCTGCGGCGCCCGGCCGCCTGGAAGGCGGCGATGTAGTCCCCGTCGATCTCCGGGCCCAGGCCGGCGGAGGCGATCAGGGTGACGGAGGCTGCGAGGGCGCCGTGGTTGAGGGCGATTTCGAGGGCGATGGCGCCGCCCATGGAGTGGCCGGCGAGGTTGGCTCTGTCAAGCCCGACGGCATCGAGGAAATCCACGACCGCCGCCGCCATCCAATCCACGTCGGCCGTGCCCACCTCCTTGGTCGAGGCGCCGTGGCCCGGAAGATCGAGGGCGCAGATCCGCCGCGCGGCGGCCAGGGCCGGCTGGTTGAAGAGCCAGGTGTCGAGCCCTCCGCCGAATCCGTGGAGCAGCACCAGGGGCGTGCCTCCACCGCTTCCCATCATGAGGTAGCGCCAGGGCAGGCCGTTCACCTCCACGGTTTCCGCACTGGGGGTTGCGGTCTCGGCAGCGGCCTCGGCCGCCATCGGGGAATCCTCCCCCAGTTCGGAGACGAAAGCGTCCAGTTCAGCTTCGGCGACGGACGCGTCGGCGACCACCCCGAGCACCGTTCCCACCGCCACCGTCTCACCGGCGGCCACCAGGCGGCGGCGCAGAATGCCGGCGCAGGGCGATTCGTAGACCCCCACTATCTTCTCGGTCTCTATGTCGAGGATCTCGTCGCCCGCCTCCAGGGAATCGCCCTCCTCCACCCGCCATTCCACCACCAGGCCTCTGGTCATGGACATGCCCCACTTGGGCATTCTGATCGCATTCACGCGAGCTTCACCGGGAGGATTCACGGCGCGATGGCGCGGGCGGCGGCTTCGATCTTCTCCGGGGTGGGCAGGTAGAGGTCCTCCAGCTGGGGGGCGAAGGGCACCGGAGTGTGCGGCGGACAAACCATCTGCACCGGCGCCTTCAGGGCGTGGAAGGCCTTCTGGGCAACCAGGGCGGAGATATCCGTCGCCAGGTTGCAGCGCGGGTTGGACTCGTCGACGATCACCAGGCGTCCAGTCTCTTCGACGCACTCGAGTATGCTGTCCTCGTCCAGTGGAGAGAGGGTGCGCGGATCGAGGACGGTGCAGCTTATGCCGTCCTCCTCGAGCCGGTCGGCGGCCTGGTTGGCGAGCTGCACCATGCGCCCCATGGCGACGATGGTGATGCAGTCGCCCTCGCGGGTCAGGTTGGCCTCGCCGAAGGGAATGGCGTAGGACTCGTCGGGGACATCCTCCTCTTCGTCGTACATGACCTTGTGCTCGAGGAAGATGACCGGGTCGTCGTCGCGGATGGCCTGGGTCAGAAGTCCCTTGGCGTCGTAGGGACAGGAAGGAATGACCACCTTGAGCCCGGGGATGTGGGTGACGATGGGATAGAGGCTCTGGCTGTGCTGGGCAGCCGCGCGCAGGCCGGCTCCGTACATGGTGCGCACCGTCAGCGGCACGGCGGCCTTGCCCCCGAACATGTAGCGGAACTTCGCCCCCTGGTTGAGAAGCTGGTCGAGGCAGACCCCGAGGAAGTCGACGTACATGAGCTCGGCGACGGGACGCAGGCCGGTGGCCGCCGCGCCGACGGCGGACCCGATGAAGCCGATCTCGCTGATCGGGGTGTCGAGCACGCGCTCGCGTCCGAACTCGGGCATGAGGCCCTTGGTGACCCCCAGCGGGCCTCCCCAGGCATCCTCCTCTCCCTGCGCTCCCATGCCTCCGCAGACGTCCTCTCCGAGGACGATCACGGTGGGATCGTTGCGCATCTCCTGGGCCAGTGCTTCGTTGAGCGCCTGGCGCATCGTTTTCAGCGGCATGGCAGGTCTCCTCAGTAAGAGGTGTATACGTTGGTCAGCAGGTCGTCGGCGCCCGGCGGCGGGGCCGCCTTGGCCTCGGCCACGGCTTCGTCGATGAGACGGTCCACCTCCTCGTCGATGGCGTCGAGATCGGCGGCGTCGAGCAGGCCCTCGGCGGCGGTCCGGCAGCGGAAGACCTGCAGGCAATCCCTGTTGCTGCGCAGGTTCTCGACCTCGTCGGCGGGGCGGTAGGTGCCCGCGTCGCCTTCGTAGTGGGCGTAGAAGCGGGGGACCTTTACGTGGAGCAGGAAAGGCCCGTTGCCGCCGCGGGCGTGTTCCACCGCCTCACCCGCCGCGGCGTACACCTCGAACAGGTCGTGGCCGGCCTCTATCCTGCGCCCCGGAATGGCGAAGCCGCGGGCGCGGTCGAGCAGATCGCCGGCGCTGGCCCAGGAGCTGGCGGTGGACTCGGCGTAGCCGTTGTCCTCGATGACGAAGACCACCGGGACCTTCCAGACGCTCGCCAGGTTGAGCGACTCCAGAGCCGCGCCCTGGTTGGTGGAGCCCTCACCGGCGAAGGCGACGGCGACGCCCCCGGTCTTCATGGTCTTGGCCGTAAGGGCGGCGCCCACGCAGGAAGGCGCGCTGCCGCCGACGATGGCGTTGGCTCCCATCATTCCCTTCTCGAAGTCGGCTATGTGCATGGAGCCGCCCTTGCCGCCGCAGAGGCCGTCCTTCCTGGCGTAGATCTCCATCATCATGTCCTTGACGTCGCATCCCTTGGCGATGCAGTGCCCGTGGCCGCGGTGGGTGCTGCCGATGTAGTCCTTCGTGCCCAGGTGGGCGCAGACCCCGACCGCCGAGGCTTCCTCGCCGGCGTAGAGATGCACGAAGCCGGGAACGGTGGCGTCGGCCACCTCCCGGTGGATGCGCTCCTCGAAGGCCCGGATCGTGCGCATCTTGCGATACATGTCCAGCAGTTTTTCAGGTCCTGGGTGCATGTTCCTCCTCCTGGCGGCGATGGAGCTCCTGCGCCGCGGGCCGGTCCGGGGCCCCGGGGCGGGAAACGCGGGCTACTCGAAGTGGGTGGCCGCGCCCAGCTCTTCGTACACCCACACCATGCGGCATGGGCGGCCGGAGCGGTTGTGGAATTTGTGGGAGAGGCCCGCCGGCACCAGCATGCCGTCGCCGGGCTCCAGCTCGATTTCTTCGTCGCCGAGCCAGACCGTCGTGGTGCCCTCGAAGACGTAGAAAGCTTCCTGCACGTCGTGGTGGTGCCTGGGCACGATGGACCCGGGCTCGATGACCAGGTCGCCCAGGGTCATCAGGTGCGACCCGGCTTTCTCATCCACCAGCACCCGCTCTCCATAGCCCTGGAAGCCGTGGTTTATGGTATCGCGGTCACTGGACTTGACTACCGGCATTGGATTGCTCTCGTGGATTGAGGTGAGTGAAGTTTCCTAGAGGATAAGAAGATGCAGGGGGCAAAACAAGAAAGGCAGGAAGCGCCGCCCCCGCGCTGTCGGGAAGAATCCGCCCCCGCTTCCACCATCCCGTGATCCGTCTCCGGTCTCCGCCATCCGACCGGATCAGGGCTCCTTTTCTCCGGCGAGGATTTCGCGCCAGAGTTGAATCTTCTCCTCGATATCGGGCGCGCCCTCCCTGGTGTGCTGCACCCCTTCCACTCGGGCGATGGCGGCGAATTCGTCGATCATCGCGCCGTAGTCCTCCGGCCCGAAGTCCGGACCGCGGCAGAGCCTGGCATAGAGGACCGAGAGCTTGGCCGCCCTGACCCGGCGCAGGGTCTCCTCGTCTGGGGCCAGCCCTTCGGCCTCCCTGAACAACGCCGAGGCGGCGTCGAGAAACTGCGGCGAAAGGAACGTTGCGTCCGGGCGGTAGCGGATCTGGTAGAGGCCCTCGACCCCGCCGGCGTATTCCGCCTCGAAGTGGCCGTAGTAATCGTCGTGGAGCTGCCAGAGCAAATCGTCGTAGCGCAGCAGAGGGGGAGCGGCGTCGCCGTAGTAGCCCCAGGCGAAATCGCGCATCAGGGCGTGCACGTCCCTGGATGGGTCCCACAGTTTCTTTGCCCACACCCAGGATCGCATGGCGCCCCGGGCCGAGCCGGGGCTCTGGTAGGCGCCCTGGAGGAAGACCCCCTCGACCCCCATTTCGACGAAGAATTCCAGGTTCCGCTCCACCACCTTCATGTTGGGCATGGGGAGGGGATAGTGGCTGAAGTTGGTGACGTAGTCCCAGACGAAGACGGGGGAACCCGATTCGATCCAGGGCGCCAGCCGTTCTCTCGTCACCTGCGTGCGGGTGTAGGGAATGAAGGGCCAGCGCCAGGCGTCGTGGTCGGCGGCGAACATGACGACCACGTTCTCGCGCGGGCGCAAGGTCGCCGGCATGGTGTCGGTGCCCAGGTAGGCGAGGTGGACGACGCGGACCTGGGGGTGCCGGTCGGCAACCGCTTCGGCCACCTTGTTGACGAACTGCAGCGGCGCGGCTCCCTTGCTGCCCTCGGCGGCGTCGATGGCGGCGCACCGGGGACACTGGCAGTAGGCGCCGCCGTCGCTGGGCGAAACGCTTATCAGCCGCGCCCGGGGGTTGGCCTCCAGTACCTCCAGCACCTTGGCGCTGGCGATGCGGTATACCTCGAGGTTGGTCAGACAGAGCTGCGGGGGGTGCCCGTCGGCACGGACGCGGACGCGCTCGCCGTCGATCAGGGCGAAGTATTCGGGATGCGCCTCGAAGTGTTCGCCGCCGACCAGCTTGTTGGCGGTGTGAACGAACCACCCGGGGGGGTAGCCCAGGTGCCCGCCCCAGTCCTCCGGGACCGGGGCCTGGTGGGAGTTGGTGCGGTTCATGAGCGACCACTCCGGGTCGAAGGCGTCCTCGTAGAAGGGATCGCGCAGGGCGAGGACGGGCACGTGGGTGCGCGCAACGATGCTTGTCTCCAGGGTCGGCCGCCGCACCACCCGGCTGGCGCGGGGGGTGTACCAGCGGCAGCCCAGGTCTTCCTCCAGGAGCGCCAGGGCGGCGTATATGGGGCCGCGCCGGGTACCTCCGTCCAGGAAGACGCGCTCGCCGGCGACCGCGATGGCGTAGCCTTCCTCACCCAGGTCCGGGGGCGGACCGGGCGCTTCCGGACGCGGCCGGCTGCTGCGGCCGACGCAGATCTCCCGCGGGGCCGGAGCGGCGGTGTCGGCGACGACGGGGAAGGTGGCCCCGGTGATTTCCCGCAGCCAGGTCTCCAGCAGGCCTGCCGCCTTTGCTTCCTGTGGCGTCGGACGGGCGGGAACGACGATGGCGTAGTCGGTTTGACCGTCCCGCGCCAGGGTCAGCGGCGGGGCTGGCGCGCCTGTGGGCTGGAGGCTGTTGCTCCAGCCGTCCCTGGGGGAACTTGCCCCGGTGGGGAGGCTTGACCAGATCACGGCGCAAAGAGCCGGAAGGACGAGCCAGGCCATCAGGAAAGCTGAATCGAAACTCCACATGACTGTAATTATCCTCCTTCGGCATCCCTGGGGGATGGTGTTCGGATTTCCCGCCCCGGGCCGCCGCTTCCCTGCGCGCTCGGGCCAGGGAGACGGCAGTCTAGCAGCCCGGATGGGCTTTTTCAACGGGCGGCCTAGAAGCTCAGGCTCGGCAGGTATCCCGCCGGGTTCAGGGCGTTGGGCCGTTGGCGGCGGGCAACCGGGGGCACGTTGGCGCCCGGGCCCCAGACCTGCCAGCTCTCGTCGTTGACCACGAAGAGGCAGCCCGGACCATAGTGGAGAAGGTCGAGCACGGCCAGGTGGCGGATCGTGCCGCACTCGGGCGGCAGCGGGCGCAGCCTGCGGCCCGTCAACGGGTCCAGGATTCCGGCGGGGCTCACCACCAGGTCGGCCCCGGTGGAACCCCAGGGAAGGGCGTGGTTGCCCAGGTGCAGGCACATCTCGGGCCAGCGCCCCAGGACGTTGAGCTCGTCGTCGTAGAGGACGCAGATGCCCGGCTCGCGCCACTGGGTCCCCGTGAGCAGCTGGTATCCGGGGCGGTCGGCCACGAATTTTCCCACGGTGTATTGTTGCACGTGCCCGCGACGGTGCTGGGTCAGAATCTCGCCGCTACGGGGCTCGATCTCCATCAGGCCTTCCTCCCCCGAGGCCACGTACAATCCGGGCCGGGTGCGCAGGGCGAAGAAGCCGATGGCGTCGGCGTGGTCAGGCAGGTCCAGGTCCCAGAGGGTGTCGCCGTTGGGAGCGAGCATGGTGCGGCTGGCGAAGATGGAATCCGCCTCCCCCGCTCTCAGTTGCACCGGGAGGGGGAAGTGTCCGGTGTTGAGGGCCCGGTGCCAGAGCAGATCGAGGTTGCAGTCGTAGACCCACAGGTTCCAGTAGCGGTCCTTCAGGTAGAATCCCGGAGCTGCGCCCTGGGCCGTCCGCAGCGGACACAGGGCGTCGGCCAGCAGCAGTTCATGGGGGTAGGGGGCCTGCTCGCGGTAGGGGTTGGCCGGCGGGGTGGGCACGCTGGCCAGGCTGGCGCCGCTCTCGGCGTCGTGGACGCGGATGTCGAAGTCGGCGGCGAGGACCAACTCGCGGCGGCCGTCCCCGTTTATGTCGAAGGCCTGCACCGGGATGTCTCCGGCGCGGCTCAGGGGGTGCTCGAAGGGCCCCAGGGACCAGAGCAGCCCCCGGCGCAGGTGCTGGCCGTGGAGCTCGTTGCCGCCTTCGCCGTCAGCCGCCAGTTCGGGAAGGCCGTCGCCGTCCAGGTCCATGAGGAGGATCCGACCTTGCCGCAGGGGTGGGGCGAGGCCGCCCTGGTCCAGAAGCTGCATTTCCGGCGCCGGCGGCAGGGGCAGGGACGACTCGCATACCTTGCGTCCCTCGACGTGGACGGGGCCGTAGACCGACTCCCCTTCGCAGACCAGGGCGGCCTTCCCGTGTCGGTAGCTGTGGTCGGTGGCGCGGATGAAGGGTCCGCCGACGATTCCGGCCTCCAGCCGGCTCCCCCGGGCCTCGATGTAGACCTGGTGTTCCTCCGCCGCGGCCTGCAGGTGGGCCTGCCCCAGAACCAGGTGGTCGTCCCCCCGGCGTTTGACAAGGCTCATTCCCTTGCCGTCCTCCACGGTGAGGGCGTAGTAGTGGCGAGCGTCCTGGTAGCGGAAGGCGATTCCGGTGGGGCCGTCGACGCCGCCGCGGAGGCTCCCCCTGAGGACGCAGTCCGTCCAGCGCCAATCGCCGCAGGCGAGAATGGAAACGGGCGGGTTCTGGATGACCACGTATGGCTTCATGGTGGATGTTTCGCGCAGCACCCGTTGGCGGCGGCTCTCCCGTTCACGGGAGCGGCTGCGCAGCTGCTTGACCCGCCCGTCCTCGACGATCCAGTTGGGCGGGGTCCAGCTGGACAGCAGGGACTCCTCGCGCACGGGGCCCGAGGAAAAGAGGCCGCCGGCCTGCTTCTGGGCCAGGTCGTCCGAACTCAGCGCGGTGAAGTCGAGGTCGTAGCTGAACTCCTCGGAGTCCATCCCCCCCAGGTCCACTGCTCCCGAAAGCGCCATGAATTCTCCCCGCCGGCCCCAGTGGGCGCCGGCATCGAATGGCATTTGCGCCGCGAAAACGGCTAATATATCGTTAATGTCCCCCGGGATCAATTCGACGCAGGCAGGTGCGTCCCGAGGCGCGGACCGCTCACTTTCCCGACAGGAGGAGAACATGGAGGAGCAGCTTCGGATCCCGCCGTTTTTCGAGCGCCTGGGCCTCAGGCCGGCGATCAACGGCTACAGTTGGGTGAGCTTCGTGGGCGGAAGCATAATGGCCCCCGAGGTCCTGCAGGCCATGACGGATGCGGCCCCGTGCTTTCTCGACATGCACGAGCTCAACCAGAAGGCGGGAGAGGTGGTCGCGCGGCACACCGGGGCGGAGGCCGGCCTGGTGACGGCGAGCGCCTGCGCCGGGATGCAGTTGCAGGCGGCGGCCTGCATGACCGGGGCCGACCAGGCCAGGATCGCCCGGCTGCCGGACACGGCGGGCATGAGGAACCAGGTGCTCATTCCCTCCACCCACCTCATCGAGTACGCCCAGTCCTACCGCACCGCCGGCGCCCGCCTGGTGCAGTGGGGAACGCCGCGGGCGGCCAAGCCCTGGGAGCTGGAGGAGGCAATCTGCGGCGAGACCGCCGCCCTGGCCTACATCATGCGCTCCTGGCGCCACGGCGACCTTCCGCTGTCGGCGGCGGTGGAGATCGCCCATTCCCGCCAGGTCCCCGTGGTTGTGGACGCCTCGGGCATGGTGCCGCCGCCGGAGAACCTCACCCGCTTCGTCGCCGCCGGCGCCGACATGGTCACCTACAGCGGCGGCAAGGGACTGGAGGGGCCCCAGTCCACCGGCATTCTCTGCGGCCGCGCCGATCTGATCGAGGCCGCCCGTCTCAACATGTCGCCATACGCCGGGGTGGGCAGGCCGGCGAAGGTGGGCAAGGAAGAGATCGCCGGCCTGCTCGCCGCCCTGGAGCGCTTCGCCGGGCTGGACCACGAGGGGCGCTGGAAGCGCTGGCGCGCCATGGCCCGGACCATCATCGCCGCGCTCGAGGGAATCGAGGGCCTCACCCTGCGCCTGGAAGAGGACAATCCGCCGCGCCAGGGACCCCAGCCCATCATCTACTTCGATCCGTCCTGGAAAGGTCCTTCCTCCACCGAGGTCCAGGAGGCCCTGGTCCAGGGAGACCCCCCCATCTATATCGGCGTGGGCGGCTACAGGGACGAGCTCTTCGTGGCTACGGTGACGCTCCGGGAAGGGGAGGAGCGCATCGTGGCCCGGCGCCTCAGAGAGCAGTTGACCGCCGGTTGATCTGACTCGAGAAGCTGCCCCGGGACCTGCCTCGCCCTCGCCCGCAGAGCAACTTTATCAACGGATTGCTAGGGCTCGACTCGGGCCCAGCGCGCGCTCTTGACGTCGTCGTCCCCGGCGTAGAACACCGCGAACACCTCCCCGGTGGGCAGGAGGACGGCGCGGGGATGTCCGAAGCGCCACAGCTCCATGTCCCCCCAGACCTGCGCCGACGAGCGGGAACCGGTGGCTCCCGACTCTTCCCCGGCCGAGCTGTCGTAAATCATCAGGTCGCGGCCGCGGTCCCAGGTCTCGCCGAAGTCCTCGCTGATGGACATGGCGATGCCCGGCGGATGGCGGCGGTGGGAGTAGACGGCGACCAGTCTGTCGCCTCCCAGGGCAAGAGGCTGGCAATGCTGTCCCGGCAGTCCGGTGGGCCGCGGAGCCGACCACTGGCGGCCGTCGGCGGATCCCCAGGCGATGTGCACGTCCACGTCGGTGCCGGCGGAGAAATCGTGAGTCCAGAACATGGCCACGAGGCGGCCGCTGCCAGGATGGGCCTCCAGGCGCTGGTCCCAGAAGGCGAGGACGTTGTCCGAGTGCCTGGCAACGCTGGCGTGGTCGGGCCAGGTGGCCCCGCCGTCGTGCGACAGGCGCAGATGCGCCCGCGGGCGTCCGGGGGCGGGGTCCTCGTACTCCTTCCACTGCTCGTAGGGTTGGGCGAGAACACCGCCCTCCAGCTCGATGATGGCGGAGGTACAGTGCGAGGCGCCCCGGTGCGGGGCCGTGTCCATGCGCCGGGGCGGAGTCCAGGTGCGGCCTCCATCCGCCGAGGTGGAATGGGCGATGCGCATGGGCAGGAGCCCCTGGGTGCGCGGGTTGATGAACGGCAGGCCGGGATTGGAGCGGTCCACCCAGAGAGCGGAGGCGGTGAGCTCGCCAGGTTCGAGCTCGGTGCAGGCGAGTCCCTTGAATTCGCCGGCCACGCCGTCCCAGTCGCAGCGGCCGTAGCCGTCGTACCTCTTTTCCCAGGTGTCCCCGTGGTCGTTGCTGGCGAAGATGCAACTGTGTCCGTCGGGGGAGTCGCGCCGGCTGCCCCAACGGCCCGAAACCAGCAGGGTGCCGTCCCCCATGAGGCAGGCGGTGGTGAAGGCGCAGGAGCGCTGGTGCGCCGGCGCCTGGCGGCCGTCGTAGACGCAGCTGGATGCTGTGGTTTTCATTGGCCTTTCCCTCATTTGCCCGGCCTGATGCCGGGACCTATTATTGGGCTGTGAGGAGGTAAGTTACTGCGGGGAAATATCCGCATCAATACCCCGTGCCACCCGCTCTGCCAGACAAGTCCGGGGAAGACGAACATGAATCTCCACACCATGCTGGCGGCGCGCGCCGCCGCCGGAAATCCGGTCCGCGTCGGCCTCGTCGGCGCCGGCAAGTTCGGCACCATGTTCCTCGCCCAGGCGCGGCTGACCACCGGCATCCACCTGCTGGGCATCGTCGACCTGGACCCCGGCCGCGCCAGGAGCAACTGCGCCGCCAGCGGCTGGCCCGCGGAGCGCATCGGCGCCGCCTCCTTCGAGGAGGCGCGGCGCAAGGGGACCACCCGCATCTGCGACAGTGCCGAGGACCTGATCGGAGCCGACGGTCTCGAGGTCCTGATCGAGGCCAGCGGCGACCCGTCCGCCGGGATCCGCCACTGCCTGCTGGGCATCGAGGAGGGCCGCCACCTGGTCATGGTTAACGTGGAGGCGGACGTGGTGGCCGGCCCCCTGCTGGCGCGCCGGGCCCGGGCGGCCGGACTGGTCTACAGCCTGGCCTGGGGGGATCAGCCGGCGCTGGTCTGCGACCACGTGGACTGGGCCCGGACCTGCGGCTTCCAGGTCACCTGCGCCGGCAAGGGAACCCGCTACCACCCCGGATTCCACCAGTCCACCCCGGATACGGTGTGGGACAATTTCCACTTCGGGCGCGAGACCGCCGAGCGCGGCGGCATGAATCCCAAGATGTTCAACAGCTTCATCGACGGCAGCAAGTCGGCCATCGAGATGAGCGCGGTGTGCAACACAACCGGGCTGACGCCGCAGCCGGAGGGCCTGGGGTTTCCCCCCGCCTCGTGCTGGGAGCTGGCGGAGGTGTGCAAGCCCCGGGAGGCCGGCGGCACTCTCCGGCACGCCGGCACCACCGAAGTCGTGTCCTCGCTGCACCGCGACATGCGTCCGGTGGAAAACGACCTGATGGTGGGGACCTACGTGGTGGTGGAGGCCGACAACGACTACGTGCGACGATGCTTCGAGGAGTACAGAATGCTGCCAGACTCCACCGGCAGCTACGCGGCGCTGTTCAGGCCCATCCACATGATCGGCCTGGAGCTGGGGGTCTCGGTGGCCTCGGTGGCCCTGCGCGGCGAGCCCACCGGTGCGCCCACCGGGTTTCGCTCCGACGTGGTGGCCACCGCCAAGAGGGACCTCAGGGCGGGCGAGATCCTCGACGGCGAAGGAGGATACTGCGTCTGGGGCCGGCAGGTCCCGGCGCAGAGGTCGCTGGAAATGGGCGCCCTGCCCCTGGGTCTGGCTCACAACGTCCGCCTCCGGCGCGACGTGAAAGCCGGCCGGCAGCTGCGCTGGGACGACGTCCACCGGGATGAAGGGGATGCGGCGGTGAGGGTGCGGCGGGAAATGGAGGCGGCGTTCGGGAGAGGGGACGGTGAAGGCAGCCGCTGAAATGATCCGCCTCAGACGGGCGGTGGGCGACGACCTGGAGCCCATCTTCAGGATCACCCTGCACTCCTTCGGTCCCTATTGCGCCGCCCAGGCCATCAAGGAGCGCTACGGCATTGGCGGGGGAGTCCGCGACAAGGCGGTGGCCACCAGGCGCTCTCTCGGCAGGAACCTGGGGGAGGTCCTCGTGGCCGAGGTCGAGGGCAGGGTGGTGGGATATTGTTCCTGCATACCATGCGCCGAGTTCGGCACCTGGCAGGTGGGAGCCAATGCGGTGGACCCGGCCTGCCAGGGTCGGGGAATTGGTACACGGCTGGTCGCCGCGATGGTGAGGGACATGATCGACCGCAAAGGCTGCGAGATTCTCTGCGTCGCCACCCTGGAGCACGACCGTCCGGCGCGGCGGGTATACGAGAAGGTGGGCTTCGCGGAGGTCCACAGGCAGGTCGGCTACTCGGCCTGGAAGCGCGGCCTGAAGCCGCCGGGCGAGGAGGCCGCGGGTGATCCGGGCCTGGTTGTGCGCAGGGCTGGAAGGGAGGACGCCGGGCGCCTGCGGACGCTTTTCGGCGGCGATGGGGTCGGTGGTTCCTGCCTCGACAGGTCGATGGAGGAGCGCTTCGGCGTCCTCTGCGGCAAGACCTGGCGCCAGCGCTGCGCCGGGGAGGCGGCGGGCATGCTGGACCGGGAGGGCACCGAGGTGCTGGTGGCCGAGCGCGACGGCCGCATCGTCGCCGGCGGGGCCTGCACCCATGGCCCCGGCTCCCCATTCGGCCGGGTCACCTTTCCCCTGGCCGATCCACGCTGCCGAACCTCCGGTGTCAGGGCCCGGCTTCTCGCCCGTCTCCTTGAAAGATTGGACCGCGTCGATTCCGTGCGCGTCGTCGATGTGGGCGTCCCGGCGGCCGACGAGGAGGCCATGGGGATCTGCCGCAGAGCAGGGTTCGAGGAGTTCAGCACCGGAATTAGCTTTGCCATGCGCAGCCGCGACGCTGTCTGCGGCTGAACCGCGGGCCCCACCGCGGGCCAGGGCGGCCCGGGACGGATGGCCTCCCCGGGACCCGGGGAGGAGGAGGGCCGGCGCGGCAGATTCACCCGGCGCCCTCGCAGGGAGCCCCGGGCAACCATCTTCAGGGAAGGGAAGAATCCATGTCCAGACTCGATTTCGTCGACGCCCACGTGCACTTCTACGACATGCAGCACCCGGAGCTCTTCTACGGACACTGGCAGCCGGGGGTGCCCCACCCCTTTCTAGGCGATCAGATCCAGAAGCTGGCGGAGAGGAACTACCTGGCCGAGGACTACATCGCCGAGACCCGCGGCGCCAACGTCACCAAGGCGGTGCACGTGCAGGCGGCCATCGGCACCGAGGACCCGGTCAAGGAGACCGAGTGGTTGCAGCAGGCGGCTGACCGCACCGGCTTTCCCCACGCCATCGTTGCCCATGCCGACCTCAGGGACGCCAACGTCGAGGCGGTGCTGGAGCGCCACTGCCGCTTCCCGCGCATGAAGGGGGTGCGCGATTTCTCCTACGGCGATTATCTCGTCGAGCCCGACTTTCACCGCGGCTTCGCCCTTCTGCAGAAGTACGGCCTGGTGTCGAGCATGCCGGTGCAATGGCAGGATATGGTCAAGCTCCGCGGCCTCGCCGCCAGGTTCGCCGAAGTCCCAATCGTCATCGACCACGCCGGGTTCCCCACCGAACGCAGCCCGCAGTACTACCAGGATTGGAAGCGCGGAATGGCCGCGGCCGCCGAGGCTGGCAACGTGATCTGCAAGATTTCGGGCCTCGGCATCGGCGACAACACCTGGACCGTAGACAGCATCCGCCCCTACGTGCTGCACTGCATCGAGACCTTCGGACCGGAGCGCTCCCTGTTCGCCTCCAACTGGCCGGTGGACTGGCTGTGGAGTTCCTACGATGCGGTGGTCGACGCCTACACCGAGATCGTCTCCGACTTCAGCCGGGACGAGAAGGCGGCCATGTTCTCGAAGAACTCGGAGGCTCTCTACGGGATCTGATCCGGGGGTTCAGCCGGGCATCTTCAGGTGGGAGGGATCCATCACGCACCAGGTATTCCTTCCCGGCCGGCCGGCGGCGTCGAGCATCTCCGGGCTCAGCACAACCGTTCCGAAGTCGAGCGGGGTGCAGTAGTCGGGCCTGCCCTCCGGGGTGCGGAAGATGTTGTAGTCCCTTGCGGCCTCCACCTGCGCCAGGTCGACGAGATCGCGCATGGAGAAGCGGCGCACGGCGCAGTTGCCGATGCCGGCCATGCCCACCGTTCCCTGTTCCTCGAGCATTCGTCCCAGGCGGTTGAAGTCGGGTCGGCGCGAGCCGTAGTACTCGCCTCCGGCCCCCGGCTTGGGCTGATAGTCCACCATGGGCTGGCGCGCGACGGCGCCGTCCGGGCGCCGCAGCCTGACCGTCATGGGAATGGTGTGGCGGTAGGGGACGTCGCAGACGAATTCGGCGAAGTGGTGGCTGGTGGAATTGGCGTAGGTCAGTCCCAGGAGAACGATCTGGGCGTCCAGGGCCAGCATGACGCCGAAGGTCGAGCGCAGGTCGAAGGAGGAGAGCGCCGGGTCAACCTCGGTGATGACCCGGGCGCGGTGGCCGAGCGCGGCGAAGCTGTGGCGGTAGGCCGTGCTTCTGAGAGCATCCGGGTGCCGTCGCAGGGTCTCGGTGATGATGCCCATCTCCGATGGGTCGGCGGCCGGGTCGATCACGGGATCGTCCCCGCCCTCGTGGGCGAAGGTGAAAGTGGGCGCCACCAGGGTCCCCCGCGCCCCGATTACATCGAGGAAGGCGGCGATGACCGTCTCGGCGCCGCCGTCGATGGGCCCGAAGGTGCGCATGGCCGAGTGCACCAGGACCACGTCGCCGGGTTTCAGGCCAGTCCCGCGCAGGCCGCGGACGATGTCCTCCCGCACCAGCATTTTCATCCGCTCCATTTCCATCCGGTCGAGACGGATTCTACCATGCCGTCCTGCCGGTGACGGACCTGGCCATTACCAGCCCTGCGAGGGTCCAGGCGACGGCCGAGTCGGCGATGATGACCAGCACGTAGTTGGTGGAAAATCCGAACCAGTTCCAGTAGGGGAAATGGCTGGCGAAGCCGATGACCACCCCGACGAGGCCGACGAAGGCGACCCGTCCCGCGTAGCCGAGGTTCGAGGTGGTGCGCAGCAGGAGGATGACGAGCAGGGCGGCGACGAATTGACCTACCACGGCCTTTCCCATCATCCCTTCCATGCCCGTGAGAAGGCCCCGCGGCAGGACGTTGACGAAGGCGGCCGTTTCCCCCGGCTTTTGATCTTCCTGGGCAAAGGGCAGGTAGTAGATTCCGGCCCTCGGAGCATTCTGTTTCAGGACCTCGGCCACGGCGGCTTCGCTTTTGAACTTGTTGGCGACGGTATTGTGCCAGGGCAGGATGGTCCACGAGACGAAACCCCAGGCGAAAAGGACCAGGGAGGACAGTAAGGCGGTGAGCAGAATTTTTTTCACGGGAACTTCTCCAGTCGGTTTGTGGGGTGGATTGACTGCGACTTCCGGTTTCACCCTCCTTTGCTGCGGATGAAGTCAGCCACGGCCCGGCCGAGGACCGCCGAACCTGCAGCGGTGAAGTGGACCCCGTCCTCGCCGAGCATGCGGTCCGTTCCCTGGTCCACCGCTACCTGGTAGAGGTCGAGGGTGGGAATCCCGAGCTCCGCGGTCACCCGGGCGGCCGCCTCGTTGTAGAGAATCACGTCGTCGATGGTGCGGTTGCTGGCGTAGTCGACTGCGTGCTGCCGCGCCAGGTCCACCGGAGTGGTCAGGGCGAACAGTAGCAGCGCCTCCGTTTCCCGGCGCAGGCGGCCGAAGATCCGCCGCAGATTGAGGGAGTACTCGGAAGGAGGGACCTGGTTTTCCGGCCCCGGCCCCGGATCCCTGGCCAGGTCGTGCAATCCGGCGTTGAGGTAGACGATGTCGGGCGCGGGGCGGATCGCCCACTGGTCGAGGTGCGCCAGGACATTGCGCGTGTTGCCCCCCTGGACTTCCCCGATCCCCAGTACCTTTCCCCAGCCCTCCAGCACTTTCTCCACTGCGGGCATATATCCCATGCGGATCGAATCGCCGATGCAGACGATGCTTCTCATTTCCCTCTCCTTGGTTGTCGCCGTGGGCGGCCCGGTGCGGCCGTCCTCCGCCTTGCTGGACCGGCCGGACGCCTTAGCCGCGGAGTTTCCGCGGCTAAGGGATCAGCCGGCCCCGCTTTCTCCCGGCAGCTTGTCGAACTCGGCAGCGCTTTCCTCGAGCACCTTTATCAGGCTGAAGTCTCCTCCCATGGCGAGCATCTGCGCCCCCAGGGCGTGATAGCGGGCCATGGCTTCCGGGGAGGAGCCGGGGATGCCCCAGGCCTTGCCGTGTTTCTTCGCTGTCTCGGCGACCTGGACTATGGCCTCCTCCAGGTCGACTCCATCGGCGCGTCTCAGCCTCGTGCCGAGATCGCCGGGTCCGACGAAGAGCAGGTCGATGCCATCGACGGCGGCGATATCGTCCAGGTTGTCCAGCGCTTCAGGGGTCTCGATCTGGGCGACGATGAAGGTCTCGCGGTTGGCGCCATCGAGGTAGGAATCGGGATCCTTCCAGTAGTCCAGGGCGAAGTCGGCATCGAGGCCGGCGCCGTCGAGGCCCCGGTTGCCCATGGGGGGGAACTTGACCGCCTCGACGAGGGCGCGGGCGGTCCCGGCATCGGAGACGAAGGGGATCATGAACCCGGTGGCGCCGTCTTCGAGATAGCGGTAGAGGCGGGTGCGCTCGGTGGTGGGAGGCCGCAGCATGATGTCGATGTCGTTGTAGTGGGCCAGGGTCAGGACGCTCTGGACCTCGCGGTCGCCCATTGCCCGATGCTCCAGGTCGAACCAGATGCCGTCGAAGTTGAAGTGGGCGGCGTAGCGCACGAGAAAGGGCAGGTAATGCCCCATGCCGCAGATGCGGGCGCATTTGCCGCTGCGAATCTTGTTCAGAACTTTGCTTCTCCGCATGTAGAATTCTCCTGTGGGTTGTCAGCCCCATCCGCGCCGCAGGTGGGCGGATGATGGCCTTCGCTGTTGGACCTCCCCGGGTTTTCCCGGGCTCCGGGGTCCGGCGGGATGCCCGGAGCCCGATCACCGGGGCGGGCGGGTGTTTTCACGCGAACCAGAAGGCATAGAGCTCGCCCTGCAGGATGGAAAGCCGGATGCGAACCTTCCTGCCCCGGAGCTCGGAGAGGTCCTCCTTCTCCTTCCACCGCACCGGCTCGTCGATGCTGTCCACCACGGCGGGAATGCAGTCCTCGGCGCCGAATCCCGGCAGCGGCCGGTTGCCGTCGGGGTCGAGGATTTCCGCCTTCACCTGGCCGCGCCAGGAGTCGACGTTGAGGTGGAGGCGGTCGTTCTCCACGGTGACCGGTCTGGTCAGCAGGGAGCCCCATTCCACGCCTCCCTTCAGGGACACGAAGCCGTCCATGCGCAGCCGCGCCATGCACGCCGCGGTGCTGTCCAGGTACTCTCGGTTCAGGGTATCGGCGATGGACTGGCTGCGGTGGCGGCATCCCAGGTAGTAGAACCAGAGCTCGTTGTTGCGCACCACCGGGCCGTTGGTGACCAGGAGCTGGCCCGTATCGTAGGCGCTGCCGTCTCCCACCCTGGAGAGCTCCAGGAAGGGCGCCCGGTTGGCCACCCGCTCCCAGCGCCGCAGGTCGCGGCTGGAGGCCAGCTCCACCGATTTGCGGCTGTCGACGTTCTCGTAGAGGGGGGGATGCTTGCCGGTCCAGTGGTGCATGACGGGAAGCGCCAGATAGAGGCCCTCGTACCTGAAGGCGGGGAAGTTGTAGACGTCGGTGCGGTATTCCTCGGGGCGGTTGTAGACCGGGCTCAGGTACTCGGGGTCCTCCACGAAGCGGGCGATGCGCTCCATGCCGTTCTCCTGGTCCTGCTGGTCGGCGTGGAAAACCAGCTCCTGCGCGCTCCAGTTCTCGAAGTCCTCGCTGGTGGTGAGGCAGAAGCTGCGGCCGTAGGGTGCGCGGCCGTCCGGCCCCCGGTTCTTCACCATGGCGACGAAGAGCTTTTCCCGGCGCAGATGGGTGAGGTGGGCCTCGTCGGAGCTGGGGACGTTGCTGTGAGCCAGCGGAGTCCAGTTGATGCAGTCGGCGGAAACCGCCGGTGTCAGACCGGACCGTTCCGGAAACCAGCCCATGCCCTTGTAGCGCCGCCCCGGGTCGGTATCGAGAGGGTCGTAGATGGGGGCCAGCAGCATTCTGCCCTCGGTGGGAAGGATGTTGTTCTCGGTGCCGATGCGCTTGCCGTTCCACAGCAGGCCGGGATAATCGTGCAGGCCCAGGGTCGGCTTCTCCCAGTTTACTCCGTCGCTGGAGGTGGCCAGACAGAAGAACGACTCGCCCCCCTCGGGATTGCCGGTCACGTCCAGGGTGACCTGCGGATCGGGTCCTTCGGAAGAGGCCATGTAGATGGCCTTGAACACGCCCTCCTCGGGCACCCAGGCAGGGGTGGTGCGGATCTGAATGGCGCAGTTCTCCCAGCGGTGCTCCGGGCGCAGAGCCACGTTGCGGGGGAATTTCTGCGGCTGGTGCAGCTTGCGCGCAAGGTTGTCGATTTCTTCCAGGTCGCCGTCGTCGATGAACAAGTATTTCATTTCGGCCTCGCTGTGAGTGGGGTTGATGTTCAGGTGGATTCCCGGGTCTGCATCTGAGATCTCACTCGAACCAGTAGGAGTAGAGGCTGGCGCGGCGCAGGGTGAAGCGCAGGCGCACGGAACCAGCTTTGGTGGGAGCCCCCGCGCTCCAGGGCACCTCCAAACGGGGGTGGTCCCCCTCGATCGGCTCCGAGGTGGTCAGGGGGTGCCCCTCCATGTCGGTGACCTCGACCTTCAGCCGGCCATGGCGGGCGTCGGCGTTGACCCGCAGTGATCCCCGGGGCGGCGCGAATGGCCTGGTCAGGATCGCGCCCTCCTCGGCGCCGGCGTCCACCGAGACGAAGCCGTCGCGCCGCAGCAGAGCCAGGCAGACGGCGAAGCGGTCGGGATCGGGGTCGGGATACACCGAGTATTCCTTGCCGCCGGTGTAGTAGAACCACAGCTCGTCTCCGCGCACCAGGGGGCAGGAAGGGGGCATGTTCTTGTTCAGGTCGTAGGCGCCGGATGCTCCCTGCGACCAGGGGATGAAGGTCCCGCGCCGGTCCACCCGCTCCCAGCTGCGCAGATCGCGGCTGCACCACAGCTGGATCAGGGTGAAGCGCAGGGTGTGGCTGGTCCAGCGTTCGCCGCGGGCGTGGTAGACGGCGGGCAGGGCAAGGAAGATCCCCTCGTAGCGGAAGACCGCGGCGTTGTAGATGTCGACGTTGTGCCACTGCCACTGGGGCGTGCGGGGAAAGGGCCTGAGATAGTCCGCATTGGACGTCTCGAGATACTCGGCGATGTGCAGGCGGCCCAGTTCCTGGTCGAGGCCGTCGGCCTGAATGGTCAGCTCCGGCTCGCTCCAGTTCTCGAAGTCCTGGCTGGTGGTGATGGCATGGGCGCGGCCGTATTCCCCGCCGCGCTTGATGGTGGCGACGTACTGCCGGCCCAGGGGATCATAGCTCAGGTTCTGCTCGTCGCCGCTGGGCAGAGAAGGCGGCAGCTTCCTCCAGCGGAGGCCGTCGGAGGAGACGGCGAAGTCCAGCATGCCGGCGAATTTCTTCCCCGGCCACGGCTTTCCCTCCGGGTCGGCAATCTCCGCATCGTCCTCCACCACCTTGCCCGTGTCCAGGTCGAGGGTGTGCATGGTGAAGCCCTTGTAGCGCCTTTCGGCATCGCCGCCGTCGCACAGGAGGTGGTGAGCTGGACCGCGGTCCCCGCCTCGGGGCTGCCTGTCCTCCCTGATCCAGTGAATTCCGTCGCGGCTGCGGTACCACTCCCCGTCGGCAAGCAGGCGGAATGCCTCCGCCTCCGGGTCCCAGTGGGGGGCGCTGCGCGTCTGCACCCCGCGCTCACCCCGGGTGAAGTCCGGCCGAATGACCGCTCCCTTCTTCGACGGCTGGTGCAGGCGGCGAGCCAGGTTGTCCATGCTTTCGATCCCGTGGCCGTCGATGAACAACTGGCGCTGGCCGGTGGGCACGACGAATTCCTCGTCCGCGCTCATTCCATTCTCGTCCCTTCTCGGGCAACCAAACCGGACCGGGCATGTCCCCGCCTCTTGGGACCAGGTCCGCCGGAGCGTTAGGAGCCTCGCGGGGTTTTCCTGCGGCTGCCGTAAAAATGCAGAGGGGATAAAGGGGTTTATGGGGAGCCTTGTCAATGGCCCGATAGCTGGCGCCGGGCCCTCGTTCTTGTTAGAATTGGCGCCCTGAGCCGGGTTTGCCGGGGAGCGGGGACCTCCAACCGAAGTCCGGCAGAGGCCGCCGCCCGGCCGCCGGGTTGGAGCCGGGTCCCGATGGGCAGCAAGGGGGATGAAGGCGCGGCGGGGTGCCCTGCCAGCCAGGGGACCACAGGACCGATGCATGGCTTTTCGCCACCTGCCTGCCAGGTCCCGGGAAACAAGTGGAAGGAATGGCAAATGCCCGTCATCAAGGACGTGGAGTTCCGCCGGTTCTCGGCCCGCCACAGCAATGCCTCGCGCAACTGGCTCGTGGTCAAGCTCAATACCGACGATCCCGGCCTCTACGGACTTGGGGACGCCAGCTCCATGGAGCACGACGAGGAGGTCAGGAGCCTGACGCGCTATTTCGTCAGCCGCTACCTGGAGGGGGCGGACCCGCTGGACAGCGAGGTCCACTGGACCACCCTGTACCACGGACCCCACGCCCGCGGTGGGCGCCTGGCCACCACGGCGCTTTCGGGCATCGACATCGCCCTGTGGGACCTCAAGGGCAAGATCCTGGGCCGTCCGGTCCACCAGCTCCTGGGAGGGGCCCAGCGCCGCAGGATCAGGGTCTACGCCAATGGCTGGTACACCAATCCGGGCACCCCGGCGCAAAACGCGGAAGAGGCGCGCAAGGTCGTCGACATGGGCTACACCGCATTGAAGTTCGACCCCTTCGGCCAGGCCAACTACTACCGGATTTCACTCGAGGAGGCGCAGCTCGCCCAGGACCGGGTTGCCGCGGTGCGGCGGGCGGTGGGGCCCAAGGTGGACATCCTCGTCGAAGCTCACGCCAAGTTCAACGTCATGACCGCGGTCCAGCTGGGCAGGCGCCTGGAGGAATACCGGCCCATGTGGTACGAGGAGCCGGTCTCGGAGGAGAACATCTCCGAGCTCCTCGAGGTGCGTCGCAAGGTCCACATCCCCATCGCCACGGGCGAGAGGCTCTACACCAAGTTTCCCTTCGCGCGCCTGGTGGAGGCCCACGCCGCCGACGTGCTGCAGCCCGACATCGCCAATGCCGGCGGGGTCACCGAGCTCAAGAAGATCGCCGCCATCGCCGAGGCCAGGCACATCACCATGGCCCCGCACAACGTGTGCTCCCCGGTGGGGGCAATGGCCGAGATGCATCTCTGCGCGTCCATCGTCAACTTCGAGATCCAGGAGTACCACGCCGAGTTCTACGATGCTTCCTACTTTGCCGTATGCCGTGGATTCGAGCGCCAGCGCGACGGCTACGTGGAGCTCGGCTCGGCGCCCGGCTGGGGGCTGGAGCTGGTCGAGGAGGAAATTGCCGCGTGTCCTCCCCTGCCTCATACCAGCGCGAGCGGGGGAACCATCCGGGGCATATAGGATGTGCATGAAAGGACTGTGCCCGCCCAGGGGCGGCGCCCGGGCTGCGGTGCCGCGGGAGCTTGCCCCTCTGCCTCGCCGCGGGTGATTCCCTTCCCGTGGAACCGGCGGGACGAAGGTTAGAGAGGAGTTGCAACCATGAAATTGAAGAGCCGCTTCGACGCCCTTCCGGAGGGATGCATAACGACGGTCGCCGGGGTGGGATACGCCGACGGCATTCCGGCGCGGGAAGCTGACGCCGGCTGGCCCCTGGGAGTGGTGCGGCGACCCGACGCCGATCTCATCGTGGTCGACTACAACGCCCACCGCATCTGGCGCATCGACCGGGAGGGGGTTCTGCACGCCTTCGCCGGGGACGGGGTCCCGGGCGACAGGGGCGACGGCGGTCCTGCCCTGGAAGCGCGTTTCTACCACCCCCACGACCTGTGCCAGGACCGGGAGGGCAACCTCTACCTCTCCGACCTGGGCAACGATACCATCCGCCGCATCGACTGCCGCACGGGGGTCATCACCCGTGCGGCCGGCAGCGGCCGCCGCGGCCGCGGCGGCGACGGCGGTCCCGCCGTGGAGGCCGAACTCGACTGCACCAGCGGAGTAGCGGTGGACGCTGCCGGCGATCTCTTCCTCTCCAGCGAGTGGATGAACAATATCCGCCGCGTGGACGCCGAGACGGGAATCATCGAGACCGTCTATGGCCTCAGCGCGCGCCACTATCCTTCGGAGCGCGGGGCGAGCCGCCCCTTTGCCGGACCGGGCCTCAGCCTGATGGGCTACCACGGAGACGGCGGACCGGCTGCCGAAGCGGCTTTCTACCACCCCGAGCACCTGGCCCTGGACTCCCGGGACAACCTCTACGTGTGCGACAACTCGAACGACCGCATTCGCAGGATCGACCGCCGCAGCGGCATCGTCACCACGGTGCTGGGCAACGGCCAGCGCGCATCCAACGGCGACGGCGGTCCCGCGGTGGAGGCCAGCACCCTGATGCCGGACGCCATCTGCTTCGACGTCCACGACAACCTCTACGTGGGCGAGAAATACGGCTTCAGGGTGCGCAAGGTGGATGCGGCCACCGGCATCGTGACCACCCTGGTGGGGGACGGGGTGCCCGGCTTCGGGGAGGAAGGCCTGCACGGCTCCCGCACCCGGTGCAACTCCTGCGAGTCGGGGATCTGGGCCGACGCCGACGGCACCGTCTACTGGGGCGACTGCTCGGGCCGCCTGCGGCGCTGCGACGGCGCGACCGGGATCGTGACCACGGCGCTGGGAGGCACCAGCGTGCACGACGGCGAGGCGGCCACCAGCGCTTTCCTCTGCGGCCCCGACGGTCTGGCGGTCGGCCCCGATGGGGACATCTACGTCGCCGACACCTGGAACCAGCGCATCCGGGCCATCTCCGCCGAGAACGGCAGCATTCGCACGGTGGCGGGCAACGGCGCCCGCGCCTACGGCGGCGACGGCGGCCCCGCGGTCGAGGCCTACCTGGGAAACCCCCACGACGTGTCGGTGGATTCCCGCGGCCAGGTGGTTATCGCCGACACCCGCCACGGACACGTGCGCGGGGTGGACCGCGGCGGCACCATCCACAACCTGGCGGGCGCCGCGTTTCAGTGGGACAAGGGCGACGGCGGTCCCGCCCGCTGCGCCTGCCTGGTGAGCGTCCTCGCCGTGGCCCACGGGCCCGGGGATCACATCTACATCGGCGACGGGGTGGGCCGCATCCGCAGG
Source organism: Candidatus Latescibacterota bacterium (assembly GCA_965208105.1). Taxonomy (GTDB): domain Bacteria; phylum Latescibacterota; class UBA2968; order UBA8231; family UBA8231. The sequence continues at coordinate 1,555,685 of OZ242318.1, read as the reverse complement.
GTGGACGCGGGCACGGGAATCATAACCACGGCGGCGGGTATCGGTCTGCCGGGCTACAGCGGCGACGGCGGCCCGGCGACCCGGGCGCGCATCGGCGATCCCATGGCCATATGCTGCGATGCCGCGGGCCGGATCTACTTTGCCGACAGCGCCCATCACGTGGTTCGCAAGGTGGACCGCAACGGAATCATCTCGACCCTTGCGGGCACGGGGCAGGCTGGATGCGCGGCGGACGGCACGCCGGCATCCGCGGCGAAGATCGATACCCCGTCGGGCGTGGCCGTCTCCCCCGGTGGACAGATATATTTTTCAGATTCGGGCAACCACAGGGTGAGGCGCATCGCCCGGGACGGGACCCTGGAGACGGTGGCCGGCTGCGGCGAAGGAGGAGATGCGGGGGACGGCGGTCCGGCAACCGGGGCGCGGCTGAACACGCCCCAGGGATTGTGCTTCTACGACGGCCGCATTCTATTGATCAGCGACCGCTACAACAACCGCGTAAGAGCGGTCAGGGTGGGAAGGTGAAAAGGAGAACCCGATGACTCCAGAGCAACACTATCTATTCGATCTGACCGGCTATCTCCACCTGGAAAAGGTTCTCGAAGGCGAGGAGTTGAGCCGCACGCAGGAGGCCGCCGAGCGCTATATCGCCACGCCCCCGGAGGAATTGCCTCCCGGATTCGGTTTCGACAGTGAGCGCAACCACTTCGGCTGGTACTTCCACGCCTTTGCCTTCGACAAGGCGCTGGAGGCCCTGGTGATGCACCCTGAGACCTGGCCCCTGGTGCGGGAGTTGACCAACGACAGGCCGCGCTTCGTCCTCGGCAATATGATGGTCGACACCCACGAGCACGAGTTCCACCACCTGCACTCCGCCCGGGAGGGAGCCGGCCCGGATATGCCCCACTACATCTGCCGCGACGGCAAGGTCTACCACGACTTCTTCGTCATCTTCTTCTATTTGACCGACGTCCTTCCCGGAGACGGGGGACTGATCGTAGTGCCCGGTTCGCACAAGGGCGAGTTCGAGCGCCCGCCGGGCCTGTTCTATGGCGACAGCCTCGACGATAACGGCGACCGCCGTCCGGACTACGTGTCCTACGAGGTCCCTCCCGGGGTGGTGAACATCACACCGCGGGCCGGGGACGCGGTGCTCATGACCGAATCCCTCACCCATGGCGCTCTCAACTGGAAGCCCAGGGACCGCGACCGCCGCTTTCTCACCCTGCGCTACCAGACCCAGTACAGCGCCTGGGGATCCTTCGATCCGTTCGGGGAGGAGATCAAGGCGCGCCTTTCTCCGGAGATGCTGGAGCTGATCGAGGCCGCGCCCTACCGCCACACCAAGAAGATCGTCTCTGACGGGACCGGTGATTGAGCATCCCCGGTCGGCAGGCCGGCGCCCGGCCGGTGGAGGACGGTTGCGCCGGAGGTCCCGGTGGATGGGGTGAGGTCCCGGGGTCTTCGGTCCGGCGGTTCGAGGGCTGAACCTGGATCCCCCGCCGTCCTGGCCGCGGTTGCGGATTCGTCCGGTTTCAGGGATTCAAAGTCTGAGCAGGCGCCGGGCATTGGCGCCGAGGATGAGGCGCTTGTCCTCGTCGCCGATGTCGGCGGTGATGATCTTGCCGATCTGGGCGCGCGGGTCCATGAGAGCGGTGTCCGAGCCGTAGAGCACGCGGTCGGCGCCGATTTTCTCCACCAGACCCTCGATGGCGCCCGGGGTGCGCCAGGTGGAACAGGTCTCCACGTAGAAATTCGGGCTGCGGCGGGCTGCCTCGACGCACTGGGTGCGGTAAGGTTCGGAGTTGCCGGCGTGGGCGGCGATGAAGACCGCACCGGGAAAGCGCGGGGCGGCTGCGCCCAGAAAGCGCGGCTCCTCGTCGGCGCCGGTGTGCACGATGATGGCCAACCCGCGCTCGTCGGCGAATCCATAGACGGGGTCCCAGACCGGGTGGTCGGCATTGTAGGGAGTGTAGGGGGGATAGAGCTTGATGGCGGCGAAGCCGAGCTCGTCGAAGGCGCGCTCCAGCTCGGGGACCATGCGCCCGGGCATGGTGGGAGACACGTAGGCGAAGCCGATGAGGCGGTCGGGATGGCGGGCGACGAAGGTGGCGGTGAGGTCGTTGCCCAGGGTGCCGTCGGGATGGAAGATGTTGAAGAGGCAGGACTTGTCGATGCCCGCCGCGTCCATGGCGCGCACCATGGTGTCGGGGTCGTCGAAGGCCAGGAAGATCTCGAAGCGCCCCACGTGGCCGTGGAAGTCGATTACCATGTTGCCGTCGATCATCCCTCTCCTCCCAGCACTTTTTCGAGGTTGCCGCAGCACACCGCCGCGAGCTCGGCCTGGCTCAGGCCCATGTGGTGCGCGTAGTAGAGCATGGGTCCCATGGCGAAGCGGGGGTAGTAGGAGCCGTAGATCAGGCGGCCGGCGCCGAACTCCTCCTTCAGGGCCTCGAGCTCGCCCAGGACTTCGTAGCGGCTGAGCTCCAGGTAGGAGTGGCGCTGGTTTCGCAGAAGCGGCCGCACCAGCATGGCGTGGACGTAGTGGGCGCCCACGAATACGGTCACCAGGTCGGGGAAGAGCTTGAGCATCTCGATGAGCTCGGCGGCCGGTGTCTCGGCAAGGGAGATCCAGGTGGGGATGCGCTCGGCCTGGAGCCACTCCATGAGCTCGCCGTAGATCCAGTCCGAGAAGGGGGCGTATTCGGGCTGGATGTTGTGCAGCCGCACGCTGGTCACCCTGCCGTCCCGGTGCAGTTCGCTGAGCTGCTTCATGCTTTCGCGGTCGGGGCTGGCTACCCACTGGTAGGTGAAGGGACCCTTCTCGGCGGCCCACCTGGTCAGCAGCCTGTTGCCCTCGAAGGCGCTGATGCTCTCGCCGTGGCGGTGGTAGATGAGGGCGCGCTCGACCCCGTGCCGCTGCATCTCTGCCAGGAGCTGGTCCGGGGTTTCGAAGGGTGCGGGCTGGTCGTGGCGGTGACCGACCCCTACGTTGGCGTCGAAGGTGGGCACGCGGGCGCGAAAGCTGAGAGAAGCCATGACGACTGAATATACCTCTTCGAGGAGGGGAATCAAATTCTCCCCCCGCTGCAGGGCAGCGCCGAATCCGCTTGACAATGGGTGAAAATAGAACTAAAAGAAATTGGCCCGAGATCCGGGGTAACCGGGAAATGCGGGAACCTGGACGATGGCGTCGCGGCGGGCGACGGCTTCCGGGAAGCGAGAGAAGACCAGAAGGCATGAGCGTGGCCGGGGGCGATCTCCCTGCATCCGCGTAACCAGGCTGAACTGAAATGGCACTACTTCGAAATTGCTGTCTGACAGGCCTCGTCCTGCTGCTGCCGGCGGTGCAGGCGGGCGGTGAGGAGGGTCCGCGGCCTGGTTTATCCGAGCTCCAGCCGCTGCGGCCCTTCATGCGGCAAGAGCGGCCATCCTACCGCAACTACGCCTTCCGCACCTACTCCCAGTATCCGGATCACGCCTTCCCCTACCAGGACAACATGCGCATCCATCACGACGCCATGGGGAACTACCTTCTCACCGGATACGATCTCTACCGCTGGGAAGAGACCCGCATCCCGGGGCTGGAGTACGGCAGCGCCATCTTCACCGACATGAACCGGATGCGGGGAAACTTCTACCACATTCTGGTGGGACGGGACAGCTACAAGGACCTGGGCTACAGCATCGTACTGGGAGACGGGCAGATCGCGCGCTTCACCCCCCTGACCCTGTCGCAGGCGACCTTCAACGGGGCGCGCCTGGACCTGTCCACCCCGCGGCTGCAGGCCACCATCCTGGGCTCGCGCATGGAAAGGCCGCGCTATTTCTGGGACGGCGGCCTGATTCCCCCATGGTCCAGCGAGGACACCGACTACGCCGACGCTTCGACCCTGCTCCTCGGGGGCCGCGCCCAGGCCGAGATCGGGGGCCTGCGCCTGGGCCTGAACGGGGTGAACATGCACGTCTACCAGAGCACCCGGGAAGACAACAGTCTCAAGGGGGTGCTGCGCCCCGAATACCCCATGCTCGACTGGGTCGTGGTGCGCTTCGGGGACGATTCGCCCGCCGACGGGGAGGCCGGGGCGGTAGTGCAGGAGGTGAGGCTCATCGTCAACGGCGAGGAACGCCAGGACCTGCGCCCGGCGGTGATCCGCCACCGGTCCGGCGCCCCCATACGGGTGGGCAGCGTCTCGCGCGCCACCGGGGAGTTCCGCACACTCGTCTACAACACCTTCACCGGCTACTATCAGTCGGCTACTTCCTATTACCGTGGACGGGACGAGGTCCCCCTCTACGCCGACTACTTCTACCGCCTCGACCACGAAGCCGGAGTGGACGTGAGCGGAGATGTTGATCTGGAGGGGTTGCTGGCCGACTACCAGGTGGAATCCCCCGAGGCGGTGCTGCGCGCCGATGGCGAGGATCAGCTCGTCTTCCTGTTCGATCTGTCGCGGGAACCCCGCGTCGAGTCGGTGGAGGTGGAAGCCCTCCTGGGGAACGACTACCGGGTGGAGGTAGCGACCCTGCGGGACGACAACCCGCGTGCGCGCAATCATGCGACCCGGTACCGGTCTGCCTTCTACCGGACCGCGCTGCAGGCCGAGGGCAACGTGCGGGACCTGTCGAACCTGAAGAGGAGGCGGATTGCCGTGGGGGAGAACACCGCCCTCTTCGTCTACAGCGCCGACGCCAATCTGCGCCTGGCCGGTGTGGAGATCAAGGCCGAGTACGCCCGGTCCGACCTCTACGCCCGCTACCCGGCCGAGCTCGACGGGGAGCCCATCTACCAGCGCTCCGCCCGCTCCGCCCGGCGCGGGGCAGCCTACTACATCAATTTTTCCCGCTGGTTCGGCCGCGGCAGCGTCGGCGGGGAGTACTTTTCCATCCATCCGGATTTCAGAACCGAGATGCGCGCCTACGTTCCCTTCGAGGTTGCGCTGACCTCGGGCCACCTGGCGGCCCTGGTCAACCAGACCGTCTACTGGGAGCTGATTCAGGACAACGAGGATGGGGACCGCTATCCTGACAAACGTCTGGGCAATGTCCTGGGCAGTCCCAGGGACCGTCTCGACGGCGATCCGGACGGGGTTTTTCCCGGCCTCGACGCCGACCGCGACGGCCTACCCGAGACCAACCGCAACGGCAACGGGCTGCCCGACTACGAGGAGCCCTTCCTCATGTGGGACGTTGAACCCAACGAGTACACCTACGGAATGGACCGCAACAACAACGACGAGCCCGACCATCGGGAGGACGACCTGGACCCGGACTATCCCTACGACCACGACCAGCGCGGCTACCACCTCTTCGGGCGGGTGGGCATGACCTCCAACCTGTCCCTGACACTGGGCCGCTACGACGTGGAGGAGATTGCCGCCGCCGGGCGCAACCGCTCGACCTACGTCCTGCTGACCTACCTGAGGGAAGGGCAGGGCCGCCTTGACCGCCTGTTCCTGGAGAGCCACCTGCGCCGGGTGGAAGACGACATTGCCGACGAGTTCTCGGTGCTGGTGGAAAAGCCGGGCGCAACCAATCTCGGATCCAGGGGGGGATTGCTGCGCCTCAACGCGCCCACTTTCTCCAATTTTATGCGCCGGGACCTCCTGTTCTACAAGGACAGCTGGGTCGAGGAGGTCTACGGCGAGGCGCGGCTGAGTCCATGGCCGGCCCTCAAGCTGGCGCAGAAGCTGCGCCTGCGGCTCAACTGGCAGCAGGGCGGAGAGCTGCACAGCGGCCTCTTCCAGCGCGGCCGCCGGCTCGATTCGTGGACCGTGGTGAGCCAGCTCCAGTACACCCGGCACCTGGGCCGGCTGCGGGTCGTGCCCCAGTTCAAGTTCATGCTCCTGCGCCTGGTGGACCAGGGAACCGACCGGCCCGGAGAAGGCAGCTACGGCAGCCGCCGTCTCTACTCGGAGCTGCGCACCATCCCCATTCTGCGCCTGGAGTACCCCTTGCTCCCGCGGACGGCCTTTCTGGCGGGAATCCAGGGATGGGGTCCCCTGCCCTACCGGGTGGACGACCAGGTCAGGGAGCGCAATGGATTCGAGCAGCGCACCGCTTTCTTCACCCTCAGCAACCGCACGGCCTATTTCGGCTACGACCTCTACACCATCGTCGGGATCAGGAGAGATCAAAAGCAGTTTGACGATCTCTTCCAGCGCTTCAGGAACCGCGACGGATGGTCGTTCTTCGTGCGGACCCTCGTGGGCTTCACCGAGTACGGCCCTGCTCTCTGAAAACGGAGAATTCCATGCCTCGAGAAGACACCTGGAACCCCGGGCTGATCCACATCGGGACCCGCAAGCAGCTCTTTCTGGACGACTTCCTCGTGGAGAGTCTGAAGGACGCGGCCTTCGTGATGAACCCGGCGGTGAAATACCGGGACAATCCGGTCATTCGCAAGGACCGCCCCTGGGAAGGCAACGAGCTGCACTACGGCACGGTGCTCTACGACGAGGAAGAGAAGCAGTTCCGCATGTGGTACAGCAATTGGCACTTCTCGGCCACGCGTCGCGTACCCAAGAAGCTGGTCCCCAGCGTACCCGACAAGGTCAACCGGGGGACGTGCTACGCCTTCTCCGAGGACGGCTTCCACTGGGTGAAGCCTGACCTGGGGCAGGTCGAGTTCCAGGGCTCGAAGGCGAACAACCTGGTTGGGCCGCAGGGCTGGCGCAGATTCAAGGGGGGGATCTTCGTCGACCCCAACGAGCGCGACCCCGCCAAGCGCTTCAAGGCCATGGCCCAGGTTGCCACGGATGAGCCGGGAGGTGACGGTGAAACCGACCGCGATGTCTCCGATCCGGACGTCCCCGGGAGGAACAAGAGATTCGTGTGGAATCTCTACTACTCGGGGGACGCCTTCAACTGGACTCCCCACCCGCAGAATCCGGTTATCGACCGCCCCGAATCCATCTGGGGGCCCACGGGAATGATGGGCTGGGATCCCATTCGCAAGGTCTACGCCGCCCACATGGAGAACTGCATCAACAAGCACGCCGTCTTCGGCCGTCACCTGTGTCCGCCGGCCATGCGCATTCTCGGCCGCGCCGAGAGTCCCGACCTGATCCGGTGGAGCGAGCCGGAGACCATTCTCAAGCCCGACGCCGCCGACCCTCCCGACCTGGAGTTCTACAGCATGTGGGCAACCACCTATGAGAACATCTACCTCGGCATGCTGTGGAATTTCCGCAAGACCAGCACCACCATTCTGCCCCAGCTCGTGTTCAGCCGCGACGGGGTGAACTACGACCGGCGCTACCGGGAGCCCTTCATCCAGGCTGGAGACGAAGGGGACTTCGACTCGGTGACTGTCTATGCCCTGCAGCCCATCGTCCACGACGACAAGATCTTCATCTACTACGGCGGGCAGAACTGGCGCGCGTCGGTCCAGATGGACCGTCTCATGGAGGAGTTCGGCGAGGACGGGCCCCAGGCGGGAATCGGGCTGGCGGTGGTGCCCCTGGACGGCTTCGTTTCCATCGACAGCGGCTCTCAGGAATACGGCCAGGTGGTGACCAAGGCTTTCGTCTTCGAGGGCAGGACGCTGCGGGTGAACATGCGCGGTGCGTGGCAGGGTTGGGGCGCCGGCCGGCCCGAGCTGAAGGTGGAGGTGCTGGCCGCGGACCACACCCCGCTGCCGGGCTACAGGTTCGCCGAAGCCGATAACCTGAGCGCCACCGGGTTCGCCAACATGGTAACCTGGGAGGGCAGATCCGACCTGGGCGCGCTGGCCGGAAGGCCGGTCAAGCTCAAGTTCTACTCCAAGAACGTCAAGCTCTTCGCCTTCCAGTTCGGGGATTGAGGCGGTGCCCGTCAGGGGGCCGAAGAAAGCTCGTCACAGGCCCCGGCGGGTCAGTACCCCAGCTCCCGGCCGATTTCCCTGATGGACTCTTCGATCACCGCGGCGGTTTCCTCCACCTGGGAGGAGTCGATGATGTAAGGCGGGCTGATGGCGATGTGGTCTCCGCGGACTCCGTCGACCAGCCCGGGGGCCCCGGGCATTATCAGGACTCCCTTGTCGAAAGCGCGGTCGACGATCCTGGAGGTCACCCCCTCAGCGGGGTCGAAGGGGGTGCGCCGTTCCTTGTCGGCGACGAACTCGACCCCGGTGAGCAGGCCCTTGCCGCGCACCTCGCCGACGATGGGCAGTTCCTGCAGGGGGACGAGCTTCTCCAGCATGAGCTCCCCCATGCGGGCGCAGCGGGAAACCAAGTCGTGCTCTTCGAGGTAGTTCTGCACCGCCAGGGCGGTGGCGCAGGACAGGGGATTGCCGCCGTAGGTGTGGCCGTGGACGAAAGCGGTGGATTCGGCGTAGATGGCGTCGTATATCCTGTCGTGGGCCATGGTGGCCGCAATGGGGGTGTAGCCGCTGCTCAGGCCCTTTCCCGTGGCCATGATGTCGGGGACCACGTCCCAGTGCTCGATGGCGAAGTTGACCCCGGTTCTGCCGAATCCCGTGACCACCTCGTCGACGATCATGAGGATGTTGTGGCGGTCGCAGATTTCCCTGATCATTGGGAAGTAGCCCTCGGGCGGCGCGACCCCTGCGGCGGAGGTGCCGAGAACGGGCTCGGCGATGAAGGCGGAGATGTACTCGCTGCCCTCCTGCTCGATGGTGCGCTCGAGCTCGGCGGCGCATTCGAGCCGGCATTCGCCGCAGTCCCTGCAGTAGGGACAGCGGTAGGAGTAGGAAGGGGAGATATGGGGAAAGTCGAGCAGGTAGGGGACGTAGTCGTCGCGCCAGGGCGAGCGCCCGGACATGGAGAGGGCGCCTATGGTGTTTCCGTGCCAGCTCTGCCAGCGCGAGATCACCTTGTGCTTCTTTGGATTGCCGGTTGCGAGGTGGTACTTGCGGGCCATCTTCAGGGCCGATTCGGTGGCCTCGGAACCGCCGGAGACGAAGAATACGCGGTCCAGGCCCGGTGGCGTGATGGAGGAGATCTTGGCCGCCAGGTCCAACTGCGCCTCGGTGAGGAAGCGCGCGTAGGTGAAGCAGACCTGGGCGGCCTGGGCGCTCATGGCGGAGGCGATTTCCTCGACGCCGTGGCCGATGCTGACCACGTGGACCCCGGCGCAGGCGTCGAGATAGCGCCGGCCGTCGGTGCCGACGAGATAGACCCCTTCTCCGTGTGAAATCTGCGGCCACTCTTCCTTCAGGGCGCGGTGGAAGATGCGGTCCTCTGCCCGGGATGCTGCCATGATTCTGCCTTTCCTGTGGACTGTGATTACGCCGGGGGCCTGGTGTCCGGGACCGGGCACCAGGGTGGAGCCTGGTGCGGAAAAAGATAGCTTAGGCCAAAATTGCGGTCAACGGATGCAGAGTGCATTTTCTCTGCCGGGAAGGGGCGCGGATTCAATGGTCGTGCATCGCGGCGAAATGAAAGGATAGCAGGAGGTAGCGGTGGAAAAAGTGCCGGTTTGCCTGGTGGGATGCGGCGGCATGGGGCATCGCCACACCATGGGCTACAAGGAGCTGGAGGACAGCGGCATCGCCAACCTCGAGCTGGTGGCTTTGTGTGACCTGCGCCCGGAGAACGCCGAGCTGGTGGCGGGGGAGGCCGAGCGCCTCCTGGGGCGGCGTCCCATGGTATTCCACGATCTGGACCAGGTCCTCGCCCGGAGCGACATTGCCGCCGTGGACGTGGTCACCGACGGCTCGACCCACCACCAGGTGGCGGCGGCGGCCCTGGCTGCGGGCAAGCACGCCCTGGTGGAAAAGCCCCTGGCCATCTCCATGCGCGCCTGCCGGGCGATGATGGACGCCGCCTCGGCCGGGGGGGCGGTGCTGGCCACGGCCGAAAACTACCGCCGGGACCCGGTCAACCGCCTGGCGCGGGCGGTCATCGAGGCGGGGATTCTGGGCGAGGTCCACCTGATGGTCCAGATGTCCATGGGGGGAGACGATACCATCGTCATCACCCCCTGGCGCCATCTCAAGGTGAAGGGGGCCATCGGGCTGGACATGGGGGTGCACTACGCCGACATCATCCGCTACTACATGGGGGAGTACGAGCAGATCTACGGCGCCGGCTTCATCGTCGAGCCGGTGCGGCGGCGGCCCACGGCCTACGACGACCACCCCCTGGTCTCCTACCGCCAGCGCGCCAGGACCTATCCCGACGCGGTCGAGGCCACCGGCGAGGACGCGGTGGTGGCCCTCTACCGCATGGAGTCCGGGGCCATGGTGCAGTTCACGATGGCCGGGGGAAGGGAGAGCCGGGGCTGGGAGCGCAGCGTGCACGGACGCCTGGGGGCCCTCTACTCTCCCGGGGAGCGCAACGGCAGGCCGGTGGTGCTGAACCTGGAGGGTCGGGAGTTCAAGGGACGTGAGATCCTGGAGCTGCTGCCCGACTTTCAGCTCAACGAGATCACCGCGCGCCTCTTTGGCGAAAAGGGGGTGGAGTACGAGATGCCGGACTCGCCGTTACCCGCCTACGAGGTGGACGCCATGCACCTGGCCATCGAGTACCACGATTTCGGGGAGGCCATTCTCCAGGGGCGGGAGCCGGAAGTGGACGGACTGGGGGGGATGAAGGCGGTGGCGGCGGTGGTAGGAGCCTACGAATCGGCGCAACTGGGCAGGGCCGTGAGCATGGAGGAGATGCTTGCCGGAACGGTCAGGGCCTATCAGCAGGAGATAGACGTGGCCCTGGGTCTGGACGGCCCGCCCTGAGCGGGGCGGGAGCGGAAAGAGGAATAAACTTCACCATCAGCAGAGGAGAAGATCATGGGTTTCACCGTATACGATTGCCGCGAGGATATCCGCAACATCCTGGTCACCCCGCAGATAAGAGCCCGGTTCTGCAAGCTGGAGCCCGGCTCCGGGTCCCACGATGGCTACCACACCCACGACCTGGGGCACGAGATCTTCATCATCCTCTCGGGGCGGGTGGAGTTCAAGATCAACGACGAAGTACATGAGCTGGGGCCGGGGCAGATGTGCTACGCCCTGCTCGACGAGCCCCACTCGGTCCGGGTCCTGGGAGACGAGCCGGTCTACATGTACCTGTCGGTCACCCCCCACATCCAGCCGACCCACACCATGTACGACGAAAACGGCGAACGCCGCCGGCCCCACTTCAGGCCTTCGAGCGACTACAACACCGAGACCGATTCCACCACCCCCATCGACGAGCTCATCGACCGGCACCTGGAGACCGCCAACCGGGTGGCAACCGTGGCGCGGAACTGCGCCCGCATCCAGGAGCAGTGCTCCGGGGCGCTGAAGCAGGCCCTGGCCGCCGGGGACGAGAAGGCGGCCTCCGACATCCGCGACAACATGTGGGATCCGCTGCTCGAGACCTTCAGGGAGGTCACCGGGCTGGCGCAGGAGTGGAACGCGCTGGCGCCGCGCTCCGGCCACGTGCACGTCCACTATTGAGAAACCCGGTCATGCCGTCCGCGACATTTTAAACCTATAGAAAAGGAAATTTCCTATGGCACCTGTACGCATCGGCGTCGTCGGCTGCGGCCACATCGCCCAGGTCCAGCATCTGCCCAACCTGCTCGAGCTCGACGAAGAGTTCGAGGTCGCAGCCGTATGCGATATCTCGCCGAAGGCGGCCGAGTACGTGGCGCGGCGCTTCAAGGTGCCCCGGCACCTGAGCAACATCGGCGATCTCATGGCCGCGGATATCGACGCGGTACTCCTCTGCCACTCGGACCCCAAGACCGGGGCCGCCCTGCAGGCCTTCGAGGCCGGCAAGCACGTCCTCATCGAGAAGCCGGTGTGCGCCTCGCTGCAGGAAGCGGACGCCATGATCGCCGCGGCCGAAAAGTCGGGGAAGGTGGGGCAGGCCGCCTACATGAAGATCTACGATCCGGGATTCCTCATGGCCAAGCGCGAGATCGACGCCATGGACGGCTTCGACTTCGTTCAGATCAACCACCTGCATCCGAACAACTGGCTCCACCTGGGACAGTTCAGGGTCAAGCGCTTCGACGACGTCCCCGAGAGTGCCAGGACGGAGGGCCGCAAGGCCTACCAGGAAACCATGCGCGACGCCTTCGGCGAGCTCTGCGAGGCGGCCGAGCCTGTCAGCGGCATAACCTCCGGGCTGATCCACGACCTCTACAGCCTGCGCACCATGCTGGGACCGCCCTCGGCGGTGATCAGCGCCGAGATCTGGCAGAACGACCGCGCCATCACCACCGTCATGGAGTATCCCAACGGGGCGCGCTGCGTGCTCACCCGGGTGGATTTGCAGAAGCTGTGGGATTTCCGCGAGACCCTGGAGGTCTACGGCCATGACAAGCGGGTCCTCCTGTCCTATCCCACCGGATTCTCGCGCCGGGTGATGTCCTCCCTGGTGGTGCAGGGCATCGACGAGGACGGCACCACCTACCGCAAGGAGCCGGCCATTCCCTGGGACAGCGCCTTCACCGCCGAGCTGCGCCACTTCCACCAGTGCATCACCCAGGGGGTGGAATGCCGCTCGTCCCTGACCCGGGCGCGCGAGGACGTGAAGCTGATCATCGACATCACCAGGTGCTACCTCACCGGCGAGCCGGTGAGGCGGGAGGTGGGGTGAGGGAATCGCGGATCAGCCGTAGAGGTTGAACTTGGCCGGAAAAAAGAGAGGCTGGGTTTTCATCCAACTCCTCCCGCGCCCTGCACGGAGCGCCGCTGCAGGTGCTGCGGTCGGAAACCTCAAGGACACGCTGCCTGCTGCGCTTTTCAATGTGCCTCTATTGCCACCGTCACTCAGGACAGCCACGCGTTGGCAAACACGAGCGCTGCCGGAATGCCGAAGAAGGCAAGGATGATATAGAGGATGGCCAACCATTTCCGTTCGCTGCCCAGCCGCGCAAGCCACTCGGCGCCGGTGATCGGAACCTCCCGCAGCCAGGGGATGCCGTAGATGACGATTACACCCACCAGATTGTAGAGAAAATGCGCGATCGCGATCTGGTGCGCAACGGCATGGGTAGGGCCCGTGATCGCGGTAGCGGCGAGAAGCGCGGTGATCGTCGTACCGATGTTTGCCCCGAGTGTGAAAGGGAAGACGTGACGAAGCCCGATCACCCCCGACCCCGCCAGAGGTACGATAAGGCTGGTGGTTGTAGAGGACGACTGCACCAGCACCGTAACCAGGGTGCCGGAAAATATGCCCGTGACGGGACCCTTGCCGACTGCCGCCTGCAGGAGCCTCTGCGCCTTGCCCACGAACACGCTCTTCAGTGCAATCCCCAGGTACATGATCGAGAGCAGAATTAGCGCGATTCCCACAACGATCAGAACCAGCCCCGCCCACACGTCGGGGAGCCAGGACAACAGCGACTCGACAAGCCCGGTCCCGAAACCGACGACAATCTTCACGATGCCCTTTCCGCTTGCATCGACCGTTCCCATGTTCTCGATAATGTGGGTCAACTCGGCGCTCAGTTTTTCAAGGAGGCCGAACGCGAGCTCCAGCGGCAGAAAAATCACGATGCTCAGAACATTGAAGAAATCGTGTACCGTGGCGGCGGCAAAAGCCTTCCTGAACTCGTCGGATCGCCCGACGTGACCGAAGCTGACAATCGTGTTGGTGATTGTCGTCCCGACGTTCGCCCCCATGATCATGGGGATGGCCATGGCAATTGGCATTCCCCCCGCCACAAGACCAACGATGATGGAGGTGACGGTGCTCGAAGACTGGAGCAACGCCGTCGCCAGTATGCCCAGCACCAGGCCGACGAACGGGTTCGTCCCAAGCGCGAACAGGGATGCGACCCCTTCCTTATCGCCGAATTCCAGACGAAAGCCCTTGCCGATCAGGCCAACAGCTACGAGCAGAACGTATACTGACACGATGACAACGAGCCATCGAATGAGCTCCGACTCGATGACAGGCCCCTTCTTAGTTTCCATGTGCAGGACTCCTATTGTATCCTGACTGCCCCATCGACGCGGTTGTATGCGATAGAACGAGATGCGGAGAGCCGGCTGGTTGCTTCTGGACTTTTATGGACACGCGTCGTCGGCGTCCATTTGTCCGCGAGATCGACCAGGCTTCCCTAGACGTTGTAGGCAGTGGACGCGGTGGTGCCGCCGCGCCCGGTCCAGTTGGTGTGGAAGAACTCGCCTCTCGGCCGGTCGACGCGCTCGTAGGTGTGGGCGCCGAAGTAGTCGCGCTGGGCCTGCAGCAGGTTGGCCGGGAGCTGCGCGCTGCGGTAGCTGTCGTAGTAGGCCAGGGCGCTGCCGAAGGCGGGCACGGGAACTCCCAGCCGCACCGCGGTGGCCACCACCCGGCGCCACGACCCCTGGCTCGCGGCGATGGCCCCGGCGAAGTAGGGGTCGAGGAGCAGGTTGGCCAGGCGGGGGTCGGCGTCGAAAGCCTCCTTGATGCGGCCCAGGAACTGGGCCCGGATGATGCAGCCCCCGCGCCACATCAGGGCGATGCCGCCGTAGTTCAGCTCCCACTCGTGCTCGCGCGCCGCCATGCTCAGAAGCTGGAATCCCTGGGCGTAGGAGCAGATCTTGGAGGCGTAGAGGGAGCGGCGCACGTCCTCGACGAAGGCGCCGCGGTCGCCCTCGAACTTCGCGCCCGAACCCTCCAGGACCTGGGAAGCGGCGACGCGCTCCTCCTTGATGGCGGAGATGCAGCGGGCGAAGACCGCCTCGGTGATGGTGGCGGTGGGAGCGCCCAGTTGCAGGGCCTCGATGCCGGTCCACTTGCCGGTGCCCTTCTGCCCGGCCACGTCGAGGATCAGGTCCACCATGGGCCGGCCGCTGTCTTCGTCGCTGTGGCCCAGGATGGCGGCGGTGATCTCGATCAGGTAGCTCTCCAGCTCGCCTTCGTTCCAGGCGCCGAAGACCTCGCCCATCTCGCCTGGGCTCATGCCCAGGACGTCGCGCATCAGGGCATAGGCCTCGCAGATCATCTGCATGTCTCCGTACTCGATGCCGTTGTGCACCATCTTGACGTAGTGTCCGGCGCCGTCGGAGCCGATCCAGTCGCAGCAGGGACTGCCGTCCTCCACCTTGGCGGCGATGCTCTGGAAGATGGGCTTCACGTGGGGCCAGGCCCGGGGATTTCCCCCCGGCATGATGCTGGGCCCCTTCAGGGCTCCCTCTTCCCCGCCCGAGACGCCGGTGCCTATGAAGAGGATGTCCTTGCGGGCAAGGTCCCGGGTGCGGCGGATGGTGTCGCCGTAGTTGGAGTTGCCGCCGTCGATGAGGATGTCCCCCGCCTCAAGCAGGGGTACCAGGCTGTCGATGACCCGGTCGACCGCCTCTCCGGCCTGGACCATCAGCATTATGCGCCGCGGCCTGGCGAGGCTGGCGATGAGCTCCTCGGGCGTGTGGGTGCCGGCGATGGACCGGCTCCTGCCCCTCCCCTGGACGAAGGCGTCCACCCTGGATGTGGTGCGGTTGTACACCGCCACCTTGAAGCCGTGGCCGGCCATGTTCAGGACCAGGTTCTCTCCCATTACCGCCAGGCCGATGAGGCCGATGTCCGCTCCGCTCATGATAGTCCTCTTCCTTGCGAAATTTGTCCACAATATA
Source organism: Candidatus Latescibacterota bacterium (assembly GCA_965208105.1). Lineage (GTDB taxonomy): Bacteria > Latescibacterota > UBA2968 > UBA8231 > UBA8231. The sequence goes on along the minus strand of OZ242318.1, from coordinate 1,540,192 downwards.
GCCGCTCGGATCGGCCCATGCCACCTCGTCAGGGCAGGGCCCGGAGCACCTGCCGCAGCCCGGCGTGGGCGTCCTTGCCCAGGTGGATGCGCAGCACCCGGCGGCCGGCGTCCACCAGGGCCTGGCGGTCGCCCATGGCCTGGGCCGCCAGGAGGGCGCCGAAGCTCATGGTCGAGGCGTCCGCACGGGGCTCGTCGGGAATGGGGAGGTCGGCGGCGGGGTCGCAGGTGAGCTGGATGAAGAGGCCCTTGCCGGCGTCTCCCTTGTGCAACTGGCCGGTGGAGTGGAGGAAGCGCGGTCCATAGCCAATGGTGACGGCGAGCCGGGTGCGCTGGCGCAGGGCCAGGCGCAGCTCCTGGAGAGCGGCCTCGGTGCGGGAGTCGGGACAGAGGTAGGCTTGCAGGGCGATATAGCCTGGGCCGCCGGCCCTCCTGCCCGAGCTGAGAAGGTGTTGCACCGCCGCGGCCAGGGAGGAGGCCGGCCCCCCGCCGTAGACGGTCAGGCCGCCTTCCTCCAAGACGGGCTCCCGGGAGGGCATGCGGCCCTGCCCCCGGAAGGCATCCACCATGGTGCGGGCAAGGGCCTTGGCGGCCTCCACGTCGGGCTGGTCGAAGGGGTTGACGCGGAGGCAATGGGCGGCCAGGCTGGTGGCGATCTCCCAGTGGAAGAAGGCGCCGCCCAGGTCGCAGGGGTCGTTGAGGTCGAGGTGGACCACGGGATGCCCGGCCGCGATTAGGGCCTCCATCTCCCGATCGCGGCTGTGGTCGCCGCGCAGGCGCAGGTAGACGAACAGGCGGTCCTTGCCGTAGGCCCCCGGCGGCCCCGGTTCTTCTCCTTCCACCGGCAGGATGCCCCTGCCCTCCTTGCCCGTGCTCTCGGCCACCAACTGCTCGATCCAGGCGCCGAGACCGGCGATGGAAGGGGAGCATACCAGGGTGAGCTTGTCGCGGCCGCAGCGTGCCCCCGCCCCCAGGGCGGCGCCGAGCAGGAGGCCGGTGGTGCACCCTGGAGCGGCGGCGTCTGCGGCGCGGCGCAGCAGACCCTCCAGGTCCACCCCGATCAGGGCGGCGGGAACGAGACCGAAGCAGGAGAGGGCGGAGTAGCGCCCGCCGATTTCGGGATCGTTGAGGAAGATGTGGCGGAAACCGAGCTCCGCGCCCATATCGGCGAGGCCGCTGCCCGGGTCGGTGATGGCCGCGAAGTGGGCCCCGGCGGCCTCCGCCCCCAATGCGGCGGCCGTGCGCCGGTAGAAGTATTTCAGCAGGGAAATGGTCTCGACCGTCGAGCCCGACTTGGTGGCCGCTATGAACAGGGTGGTGGCCGGGTCCAGCTCCCGGGCGGTGGCGCGCACCGCGTCCGGGTTGGTGCTGTCCAGCACCCGCAGGTTGAGATAGCCCTCGCGGACGCCGAAGGTGGAGCGCAGGACCTCGGCGGCCAGGCTGGAGCCTCCCATGCCGAGCAGCAGGGCCCGGGTGTGTCCGGCGGCGCGCACCGCGCCCGCGAAAGCGGCGATTTCGGGCAGGCGGTCCGCCATGGCCGCCGGGCAGCGGAGCCAGCCAAGGCGGTCGGCTATCTCGCCCGGATCCTCTTTCCACAGGGTGTGGTCCCGGTCCCAAATGCGCTCCATGGCGCGCTCCTCCTCGAGGGCGGCCAGGTGGCGTTCGAACTCCTCCCGGAGGGGTCCAAGGCTGAGGCCCGGGGGATGGATATTCATCGGAGGGAACTCCGGCGGGAAGAACGGGGAGGGATGGCGGTTGACCCGGGAGCATCCCGGGTATGCATCAGCTTGAACGGATCCGGCCGCGCGCCTATCTTGAACTGAACCGAAGAGGCAGCGCAACTCCGAGTGGAATCAGAATGAACCTGGAAATATACGCAGACGATACGGGATACTTCATCCGCCTGCCCTCCCAGTCCCTGGGGCTCCACTGGCACCGGCAGGGGGACCGCTGGGTCAGCGGCCCGAAGCCCATACCGTCTCGCTGCAGCAGGGTGGATTTCTCCGATCTGCCCGCCGACCTGCGCGAGGAGGTCCTGGCTTCCGCGGCGCGGGCGGATGCCTTGGACAACCGGATGGGGTGAAAGGACCACTGAAGGCTGTCAATCTCGGGCAGGAGAGTCGGATCCCTTCGCCCTGGACTTGATCCGCCCCCAGCTGTCGAGCTTCACCGCCGTGGGCGCATCCACCATCAGGATCCGGGCGCCCACGTTGCTGAAGCGATCCACCGGCAGGTTCGCACTGCGGGAGGCCGAGCGCTGGTCCTCGTAGCCGTCGGTGAAGCCGCCCCCGCGGGTGACGCGGAGAGTTCCCGCCGCGGGTCCCGGTGGATCCACCTGCGGGGCCTCGCCATAGTCCCCGTACCAGTCCTGCACCCACTCCCACACATTTCCGTGCATGTCGTACAGTCCCCAGGAATTGGGCATCAGAAGGCCGACCGGATGGCCGAACTGGTTGCCCGCCCGCCATGCGTTGCTGTCGAACCAGGCGTATCTGATCAGGTCTCTCAGGCGGTCTCCGAACGACCAGGGGTCCGTCGAACCGGCGCGGGCGGCGTATTCCCACTCGGCCTCGGTGGGAAGCCGGTAGATATCCGCACCCGCCCACTCGTTCATCTGGTCGATGAACTCCATCACATCCTCCCAGGAGATGTAGACCGCGGGATAGGAGCGCCAGTCCCGGGCGAAGCGTTGGTCTCTCCAGGGCCTGGTATCCATCAGGCTCGCCCACTGTTCCTGGGTCAGCTCGTGTTTTGCCAGAAAGAACCCGCTGGAGATGGTCACCTCGTGCTGCGGCAGCTCGTCCGAGGTCGGACTCACCTCGTCCTTCGTCGCCCCCATCAGGAAGGTCCCAGGCTCGATCCACACGAACTTCATGGTCTCGCCCTTGGGGAGCTGGACGCTGAGCTCGCCCTCCTCGTCCAGCAGGGATTCCTCGGCGCGCGCCGCCGCCAGGGCCATCAGCAGGATGGCGGCTGTCAGCAAGGTCCTGGGCATTGCGGGTAGTATCGCCTCCGGGAATATGACATGCCGGGGATCAGGCGGGTATTTGGGCCCAGGCGGTCACGTGTGGGGGCAGGGCGAACGGGCGTTTCGCCGTCACCACCTCCTGCCGCACGCGCTCGGCCAGGGTCTCCAACCCGACCTCCTCCTCCGTGGCGATCCCGTACTCGACTATGAGCGGGAGCATGCTGCGAAAGCTGTTGGCGACGAATGGGTACCCGGCCCACGACTGCGGGCCGCCGACCGGAGACTCGAAATTCATGCTGGGCTCGGGCAGACCGGCGTCGACGAAGGTGCGGTAGAGGTCGAAGCCCATACCGATGTGTACTCCGGAACGCTCGAACACTCCGAGCGCCCAATCGATCAGCTTGTTTGCCACCGGCGTATCCGGACGGTGCATCTGCCGGTAGGGGGTGAAGTCTGCCTCCTGGAAGGCTACGATTCCTCCCGGGCGCAGGAGGGTGGCAAGCTGCTTCACGGCGGCGGCCGGATCGGCCATGTACATCAGGACCAGGCGGCCGACCAGGGCGTCGAAGTCGCCGCCGAGGTCCAGGGTGCGCGCGTCCCCCGCGATGAATTCGACGTTGGCGAACCCGGCTTCCCGCGCCCGCGCCCGCGCCGTCTCGAGAATCGCCGGGTTGACGTCTACCCCCACTACCGATCCTTCCTCGCCGACCAGCTCGGCGGCCGTCAGGGAGACATCCCCGGGTCCGCAGCCGATATCCACAACCTTCATTCCGCTGCCGAGGCCCGCCTCGGTGAGGAAACGCCGGGTCACCGCGTCGTAGAGCTGCGACTGCTGAATCAGGCGCTCTTCCTCGCCCCGGGTGCGTCCCATGGTGTATCTCGCATCGCTTTTCGATTCGTTCATGAAGCCATTTCCTCCTTCAGGCAGCCGCCCGGCCCTTCCCGACGATTTCCTTGACGTGGGTGAAGTGTGCGGTCTCGATCAGTTCCAGGGTCTCCGGCGACAGGCGCGCCTTGATTTCGGCGGAAAAATTCTCGCTTCCCTTGTGCTGGGGCACGTAGCGCAGAATAAGGATGCGGCGCATCCTGTCCCCGGGAGTCCAGGGCAGGATGCCGTGGGTGAGCAGTTCGGGCATGATGACCACGTCGCCGGCCTTCGGGGTGACGTTGACGATGGCCGGCTGGGTTCCGTTGCCGAAGTCGTCAAGATTGAAGAGCTCGCGGGGGCGGTGGAAATTGGCCTTGTGAGAGCCCGGGACCACCACCAGGCCCCCGTCGCCCGGATTGACGTCGTCCAAATAGGGGAACACGACGAAGTCGTCGCAGTAGATGCGGCCGTCGCGGCACTCGTAGCGCGTGCTTTCCCAGCCGTAGTCCTCGCGGGCGCAGTGCAGCCCGCCCCCCGTGACCTCTCCGGGAAGGTCGGCGGTGAGAGTACCGCTGCCGAAACGCGGCTTGTCGTTGGTCAGTTCCTTGATGATGGGCCAGGTGGCCGGATGCATGGTCAGGGCTTCCAGGCATTTGTCGAAGGCGAATCCGTGCAGGTAGCGCCTGCCATCGATGCCGAATCCCGGGGGCAGCTCTTCCTCCGGAGTATTGAGGTGGCGCTCGGTGGCCTCCTGGGCGTTTTTCAGCTCTTCCTCGCTGAGCACGTTCTCGAGGTGGAGGTAGCCGGTCAAATCGAACATGTAGCGTTGTTCTGGGGTCATGGTTCAGGTCTCCCGCGAGATTGAGGTTTTCCGGATTTACCCCGGTCCACGGGCATTTGGCGGCTCCGCAACCAGGATTCTGCAACTCTTTAGTACTTAATACCAGGCGGTTGCTGGTGTCAAGAAATGAGCGGGGGAACTGCGGGTGGAGGCGGGGCCGGAGGTCTGGAAGGGCGGTTGCATCGCCCTACCTGTCCTGCTTCTTCATGGCCGAGGTGATGATGCTTTCGGCCATCCCGGGACAGAACAGGTTGAGCCCCAGGAGGAGCTTGAGCTTCCAGGGAATGACCAGCTCGCGGCGGCGCTTGCGCATCGCCACGAGGATGGCTTCGCAGGCGGCCTCGATGGAGACCGATTCCCGGCTGTGCTTCCGGGAGGAGGTCCCCAGCTCCCTGCCGTCCTTCCCCAGCGCGTGCTTTCTGAGCTCGGTGCCCCGCAGCCAGTGGGGCAGCACGGTGAGTACGTCGACGCCGCTGTCCTCGAGCTCCATCCTGAGAGCTTCGCAAAAACCTTGCAGGGCATGCTTGGAGGCGACGTAGCCGGTGTGCATGGGCACGCCGATCTTGCCCTGGATCGAGGTGATGGCGACGATCATTCCCCGGCTTCGCCGCAGATGTGGAAGGGCGTGATGGACGCAGTTCACGGCGCCGAGATAGTTCACCTCGATCAGCCGGCGAATGATGTCCAGGTCCTTTATTTCCGGGAAGCTGGCCCACATGCTGATGCCGGCGTTGGCAACCAGGAAATCCACCGACCCGAAGTGGGAGACGGCCTGCTCGGTCATACTCTCGCAGTCCGCGGGACTTGTGACGTCGCCGATCACCGCCAAGGCGCGGCCGCCGGCCTCTTCGCACAGATCTGCGACCTCCCGCTGCCGGTCTCTTTCGGGAGAGAAGAGCGTCAGGCGGGCACCGCCGCGCGCGAGTTGCAGGGCCAGGGCCGCTCCGAGCCCCGACGAAGCTCCTGTGATGATGACCGATTTATCGCGAAACGCGCTCATGGGCAGCAAGGTGATCGAATGAGGAATATTCAGGAATCGCCGAAGGGGCCGTTGCCGATGGCGAAGACGTTGTTGGGGTCCATGGCTTTCTTGGCCTGGCGCATAACCTGGAGGCTGTTGTCGGTCTGTACCTGGGGCAGGAAATCGCGGCGGATCTTGCCGACCCCGTGATGATGGGAAAGGGAGCCGCCGTGGTCGAGGATGGTTTGCCTGAGACTGTGCTCGATATGGTGAAATACTGCGTCGGGTTTCTCCAGGCCCTCGCCGCAAATGGCCAGGGTGAAGTAGATGCAGACCCCGGTGTGATAGGTCTGGGTTACCCTGTAGCAAAGAAACGGTTTCCCCGGCACCTGATAGGCGCGGCACTGCTCCCCCAGCTTCTTCTCGACCGCATTGCAAACGGGTAGGATGCGGTCCCAGGGGACCGAGGTCTCGAAAGATTCGCCGAGGATGTGAAACTGGTTGAAGAAGTCCCTGATGTAGGCGATGCCGAAGGTGAGCATATAGCCCCGCCGGCCGTTGGCGGCGCCCCCGCTGACCCCGCCGTGCTTCCTGGCGGTCTTGAAGATGGCTTTCTTCTGATGGCGGACCTCCCTTGTGGAGCCTTCCATGACCAAGGTGCAGGCCGCCATTTCCAGGGGCTTGAAGCCGAGGATCTTCAGCAGCAGGAATTTCTGCCCTCCCTGCACCATGCCCTTGAAGAACCCCGGCGCAGGTTTGAGCGCCTGCCCGAACCTGAACTGGGCGTTGTCCAACAGGCGGATGCTGGCCGGCAGGACTTCCTCGCGGCGCAGCTCCTTCAGGAAGCTGACGCCCCTCTCGAGGGAGGGGAAGATGAGAAGGCCGTAGCGGCGCACCTGCGGGAGCGGATGGATCTTGACGATGGCCTTGGTGATGATGCCGAAATTGCCCTCGCTGCCGAAGAGGAAGACCCGGGGCTGCACCCCGGTGGAGTTTCTCGGCGTCGCCTTCCTTGCCTCGATGTCTCCGGTGGGAGTGACCAGGGTGGCCTCGAGGACGATGTCTTCGATGTTGCCGTACTTGTTCTTCTTCATTCCGCTGGCGTTGGTCGAGATCCAGCCTCCCAGGGTCGAAAACTCGATGCTGTCGGGGTCGTGGCCCGAGGTGTATCCCCTGGCATTGAGCTCCAGCTCCATCTGCTTGCCGGAGATGCCGGCTTCTATGCAGGCCTGCAGGTTGGCCTCGTCCATCCAGAGAACGCGGCCCATCCTGCGCATGTCCACCGAGACGATGGTTCGCTGCTCTCCTGGCGGGCAGGAAAGGGCGCCGCTCACATTGGTGCCGCCGCCGTATGGCACCAGGCAGACATCGTGCCGGTTGGCCAGCCGGACGATGGTGCGCACCTCCTCTTCCCCCTGTGGGTAGAGCACCAGATCGACGGTGCGCTGCAACGGCTCGCCGTAGAGGACCCGGTAGACCTCGTCAACGCTGACCTGGCCGTGGCTGTGGACCAGTCTTTCCCCGGGATCGAGGGAGACCTGGTCGACGCCGAAGCTGGCCTGCACGGCGGCGAAAAACTCCTCGTTCACCCTCGGCTCGGCCACGGGCTTTTCGTCGTTTTCCGCACTGATGCCCTGGGGGCGGATCTCCACTCCCAGGACTTCCTCGGCAAAGGGGATGAAATAGGGCATGTTGTAGCCGGCGAGCGGGTAGCGGCTGCCTCTCATCCTTACGCTGCGGGGACCGTCGAACTCGAATTTCGTATCGCCGTAGCCCCAGCGATGAGGAGATCTCTCACCCTCGGAAGGGTCGTAGGAAAGGTCCAGGCCCGGGTCCGGACCGGACCGTTTCCACAGGAAGACGAGGAGGGCGATCAGGATCAGGGCGAGGGCGAGAATGGTCTCGATCATGTCCGCATGTCTTTGGGGATTCGGGGGGTGCGGGATCGGCAAAAAGAAAACGCTCCGCAGTTTGCGCTCCGGAGAGTTGCCGCGCTCCGGGGGGAACGTCTTCGATCGCAGAATTTCTGGAGCCGCCTATGGGAATCGAACCCATAACCTCCTGATTACAAATCAGGTGCTCTACCAGTTGAGCTAAAGCGGCCGAGGTCCGGAAACCATAAAATATGCCAAAGGCAAGTGCCGGGCAAGATCGGGGGCGGGGCTTGGCAAGGGTTGAATGGGTCACCTTGACACCGGGTAGATCCATCCACTACTTAACTTGTCCGGAACCTGAACCCCCGTCCCTCTGAATGCCCGGGAAAATATCCGCGCATCGAATCCTTTCCCCTGGAACCTCCTGCCTTTGCGGGGTGGACCTGAAATGAAATTCCACATCCTCAGTCTGTCGATCATCCTCATCTCCGGTTGTTCTGCGTTGAACCTGCTGGGCAAGGCCGAAGCTCCTCCCACCGGGGAGGAAGGCGCAGTAGTGCTGGAGGAACAGCGCGAAGTGCTCGACCAGTACCTGCATCGCAGGGAGCTCACTGCGGACACCACCGCGGTGCCCGTGCAGTATATCGCCGTCATGCCCCTCGAGAACCAGTCCGGCTTCCGCAAGGGGATCTGGGAGTTGGGGAAGGAGATGGGCGCACTGCTGAGTGAAAGGATGGCCGATTCCCCGGACTGGCGCGTGGTTCCCTTCGAGGTCGTCGCCGCGCTGGTGGGCGAACAGAAGAAGGTGAAGACCGAAAGGGCGTTGGAAGTAGCCCGGCTGGTCGAGGCGGACATAGTCCTGCTGGGTGCGATCAAGGACTACGACCTGAGCCGGGTTACGGTGGGAGATCCCATGCTGGGTGGGTATAAGTCCTACTCGGGGACTGCGGAGCTGGACCTGCAGGCCCTGGACGTGAAGAACGGGAGCGAGTTGGGCACCATACACACCAGGCAGGAGAGCGTTGACCGGGGACTGGGCCTCGATCTCCTGGGCCGGCCGCGCGATCAGGACCTCCAGTTCATGAAGCTGCACCAGCTGGAGTTCGGGTCCGAGGAATTCCAGGCAACCGCCATCGGCCAGGTCACTCTCAGCGCCATGCAGGACCTGGTGCTGAAGCTGGAGCAGCTCATCAAGCCCAGCGAGCTCGACCTGGGCGGGGAGGCGCCTGAGGTCCTCTCCGTGTTCGGCGAGGAGGTCTACATCAATATCGGCAGTGAGAACAAACTGCGGCCGGCCTACCGGTTCGAGGTCTACCCGGGCCCTGACCGCATCGAGAAGGAGGGTCTGGATGCGGGGCGGCGCATCGGAGTTGTAGAGGTGCGGGAGATCATCGGCGCCCGGCTTTCCAGCGTGCGCGTCGTGGAAGGAGAGGGAAGGATCATGGCGGGCGACCGGCTCAGGCTCAAGGAATCGGCCGGGGAAGAGCCGTGAAGGGCGTGGTAAAATATGCCAGGGGGCATGGGTTTGTGGAGCTTCGGGAGGTGGAGAACCGGCCTCCCGCTCCGGACCAGGTGAAGATAGAGGTCCGGGCGAGCGGGGTATGCGGGTCTGATCTGCATATCTATCACGATTCCATCAACTATCCCATCCGCACCCCGGTGGTCATGGGGCACGAGTTCAGCGGGGTGGTGGTGGAGAAGGGAGCCCGGGCAGGCGCCGAGGTCGAGGTGGGCGACCGGGTGACGGCCGAGCCCAGTATCCACCTCTGCGGCAGGTGCATCTACTGCCGCAGCGAACACTACAATCTCTGTCCCGAGCGCAGGGTACTGGGCTATTGGTACGATGGATGCTTCGCCCCCTACTGCAACGTGGTCAGCGCCCACAAATTGCCGGAAGGTGTGAGTTTCGAGGCGGGGGCGACCACCGAGTTGCTGGCCTGCTGCGTCCATGCCGTTTCGGAGCAGGTCGGCGTCTCAGCGGGAGATTTCGTGGTGGTTACCGGTCCGGGGCCGGTGGGACTGTTCGCGGCCCTGGTCGCCCTGGCCGAGGGAGCGACGGTACTGGTCTGCGGCACCGCGGAAGACGGGAAGCGCCTGCGCCTGGCCGAGGAGTTGGGCGTGCACTACACCGTGGAGGTCGAGTCAGGGGATGCGGTTGAGAGGGTGGGGGAGCTGACCGGGGGATACGGAGCAGATGCGGTGGTGGAGTGTTCCGGTGCGCCCGCCGCCATGGAGCTGGGATTGAACCTGGTGCGCAAGCGCGGCAGATACGCCCAGATGGGACTGCCGGGGAGGCCGGTGGAGATCGACTTCGAGCTCATCGCCTACAAGGAAATAGAGGTGAAAGGCGCCCTTGCCCAGCGCAGGCCGGTCTGGCAGCGGGCGTTGAAGCTGATGGAGCAGGGACTGGTTCCCAGCGAGAAGCTGATTTCCCACCAGTTCGACCTGGGCGAATGGCAGCGGGCGTTCGAGCTTGCCGAGAGGCGCGAGGGGATGAAGCTGATGTTCATGCCCCAGAGCTGAATGGCGGCGCCGGAGCGGGACCCACTGCCCCGGCGCCGCGGACACTTTCCGCCCGAACCTGTTCGTGAACACCCCCGCCGCTAGCAGGGGGAGATTTCTCCGAGATTATTTCTTGTCGTCGTCGACCACCTCGAAATCCGCGTCCACCGCGCCCGAGTCCCCCCCTCCCTGTGCCGGACCGGGATCCCCTGCCTGGGCCGCGCCTTCTCCCGGTGCCTGGGCCTGCTGGGCCTGGGCTTCCTTGTAGACTTCCTCGGCCAGCTTGTGGGAGGCCTGCTGCAGGGCTTCCATGGCTTGTTGGATGGCCTCGTCATCCTCCCCTTCGAGGGCCTGCTTCAGGGCGGCGATGGCATCCTCGACGGCCTTTTTGTCGGCTTCGGCAAGCTTGTCCCCGTGTTCTTCCAGTGATTTCTCGGTGGCGTACACCAGTTGGTCCGCCTCGTTGCGCTGCTCCACCTGCGACCTCCGCTTCTGGTCGGCTTCCGCGTGCTGCTCGGCCTCCTTCTGCATGCGTTCCACCTCGGCTTCCGACAGCCCGCTGGATGCCTCGATGCGGATGCGCTGTTCCTTGTTCGTGCCCTTGTCCTTGGCCGAGACGTTGAGGATGCCGTTGGCGTCGATGTCGAAAGCCACCTCGATCTGGGGCATGCCGCGCGGCGCAGACGGGATGCCGTCGAGATGGAACCGGCCGAGGGTGCGGTTGTCGTTGGCGAACTCGCGCTCTCCCTGCAGCACGTGAACCTCGACCGAGGGCTGGTTGTCGGCCGCGGTCGAAAAGATCTGGCTCTTCTGGGTGGGGATGGTGGTGTTGCGCTCGATCAGTTTGGTCATCACTCCCCCCAGGGTCTCGATCCCCAGGGAAAGGGGAGTCACGTCGAGGAGCAGGACGTCGTCCACCTCCCCTGCCAGGACCCCCGCCTGGATGGCCGCACCCAGTGCCACCACCTCGTCGGGATTGACCCCCTTGTGAGGGGACTGCCCGAACAGCTCCTCGACCACCGCCTGCACCTGGGGAATCCGGGTCGAGCCGCCCACCAGGATCACCGCGTCGATGTCCGCGGCGGAAACCTCCGCGTCCTCCAGGGCCTGCAGGCAGGGAGCCTTGGTGCGCTCGATCAGAGGATCGACCAGGCGCTCGAACTGGGACCTGCTGAGGCTTGTCTGCAGGTGCTTGGGCCCGCTCTGGTCGGCGGTGATGAAGGGCAGGTGGATCTCGGTCTGGGTCGAGGTCGACAGTTCGCACTTGGCCTTTTCGGCGGCTTCCTTCAGGCGCTGCAGGGCCATGGGATCCTGGCGCAGATCGATGCCCTGTTCCCGCTGGAAATCGCTCGCCAGCCAGTCGATCAAGGCCTGGTCGAAATCGTCGCCGCCAAGGTGGGTGTCTCCGTTGGTGGATTTTACCTCGAAGACTCCGTCTCCCAGCTCGAGGATGGAGATGTCGAAGGTCCCGCCCCCCAGATCGTAGACCGCGATCTGCTCGTTGGGTCCCTTTTTGTCCAGGCCGTAGGCCAGTGCAGCCGCGGTGGGCTCATTGACGATGCGCAGGACCTCCAGTCCGGCGATGGCGCCGGCGTCCTTGGTGGCCTGGCGCTGGGCGTCGTTGAAATAGGCCGGCACCGTGATGACCGCCTGCTTGACCTCCTCTGAGAGGTAGTCCTCGGCCGTCTGTTTCATTTTCTGCAGGACCATCGCGGCGATCTGGGGAGGGGTGTGGTCCTCGCCGCTGGCCTGGACTACCGCCATGTCGCGCGCGCCCTTGGCGACCGAATAAGGGACCTCTTCGATCTCCGAGCCGACCTCGTCGAAGCGGCGGCCCATGAATCGCTTGATGGAGTAGATGGTGTGGGTGGGGTTGGTTACGGCCTGGCGTTTGGCGGTCTGGCCGACCAGGCGCTGGTCATCCTGGGTGAATGCCACGATGGAGGGAGTGGTCCGGCCGCCCTCGGCGTTTGCGATGACCTCCGGTTCCTTGCCTTCGATGACGGCCACGCAGGAGTTGGTGGTGCCCAGGTCGATGCCGATTACTTTAGCCATGTCGATTCCTTTCAAAAATTGTTTTGCTCTGCCATTTGGCTTTATCGCTTTGATTTTACAGCAATCAATATGCCAGCCTCTTCCTTCTCATCTAACCTGTTATAAATATATAACTTGATTGAGTTTTGTCAAAGACTGATTCAATGCCATAACATGACGGATTTATGCCATATTGGCAGCATTATGCTGGAGCGTGGGCAGCGCCGGGATTTCTTGACAACCCTGGGTGACTCCGCTAGATTAGCTCAGACCCCCTGACAAATGACTATGTCCCAGTTCGAACTCGTTTCCGAGTACACCCCCAAGGGCGACCAGCCCCGGGCGATTGCGGAGTTGGTGGCGGCCACAGAGGAAGGCCGCCAGTTCCAGACCCTGTTGGGCGTGACCGGCAGTGGCAAGACCTTCACCATGGCCTGCGTGGCTGAGAAGCTGCAGCGGCCGACCCTGGTCATTTCCCACAACAAGACCCTGGCCGCGCAGCTGTACGGGGAGTTCAAGGGGTATTTCCCCAACAATGCGGTGGAATATTTCGTCAGCTATTACGACTACTACCAGCCGGAGGCCTATAAGCCCAGCACGGATACCTACATAGAGAAGGAGGTCGAGCTCAACGAGGAAATCGACCGGCTGCGACTCAAGGCCATGGGTTCCCTGCTCGAGCGTCGAGACGTGATAATCGTTGCCACGGTCTCCTGCATCTACGGTATCGGTTCCCCCCGGGAGTACAGCGAGCAGAAGGTCGACCTGCAGGTCGGCCAGCTCGTCGAACGCGACCACGTTCTCCGCAATCTGATCGATATCTATTACAATCGCAACGATTTCGAGTTGCAGCGCGGCAGCTTCAGGGTGCGCGGGGACATCGTCGAGATCGTGCCCGCTTCGGAGGACCGCGCGGTGAGGGTCGAGTTTTTCGGCGACGAGATCGAGGCCATCTCGGTGGTCGACGCCGTGACCGGGGAGGTGGTGGAACGGCGCCGTGAAACCTCTCTCTATCCGGCGAAGGCCTACGTGACCGACGAGGAGAAGGTGGAGCGGGCGTGTGACGGGATCCTGGTCGAGCTGGAGGAGCGCCTGCTCGAGTTGCGCTCCAGCGAAAGGCTGGTGGAGGCCCATCGCCTCGAGGTCCGCACCAAGTACGACGTTGAAATGATCCGCGAGCTGGGCTATTGCTCCGGCATCGAGAACTACACCCGCTACATGGACGGGCGCGAAGCCGGCGCGCCGCCCTATGTGCTGATGGATTATTTCCCCGAGGATTTCCTGCTCTTCATCGACGAGTCCCACGTCACCGTGCCGCAGGTCAAGGGCATGTGGCGGGGCGACCGCTCGCGCAAGGACATGCTGGTAGAGCACGGCTTCCGCCTGCCTTCGGCCTACGACAACAGGCCCCTGGTCTTCGAGGAGTTCGAGGAGCACATGGGGACCACCATCTTCGTGTCGGCTACGCCGGGCCCCTATGAGCTGGAGAAGTGCGGCGGGGTTTTCGTGGAGCAGGTCAACCGTCCCACCGGGCTCAGGGATCCGCGCATCGAGGTGCGTCCCCTGGAAGGTCAGATCGACGATTTGATGGAGGAGATCCGCCAGCGCGCCGGCCGCAGGGAACGGGTGCTGGTCACCACCCTTACCAAGAAAATGGCGGAGAGACTCACCGATTTTCTCGACCAGATGCAGATCCGGGTGCGCTATCTACACTCGGAGATCGAGACCCTGGAACGGGTCCGCGTTCTGCGGGACTTGCGCCTCGGAGAATTCGACGTCCTGGTGGGAATAAATCTCCTTCGCGAGGGGCTGGACCTGCCCGAGGTATCGCTGGTGGCGATCCTCGATGCGGACAAGGAGGGGTTCCTGCGCTCGGAACAGGCATTGATCCAGACGGTCGGCCGGGCGGCGCGCAACGACTCCGGCCTCGTCGTCTTCTATGCGGACCGGGTAACTCCCTCCATGGAGCGCGCCATGAGCGAGACCCTGCGCCGGCGCCGCCTGCAGGAGGAATACAACCGCGAGCACGATATCGTGCCGCGGACCATCTACCGCAGCAGGGAGGAGATCCTGCAGACGACCTCCGTGCTGGAGAGCGTGCGCGGGGTGGAGGCGGAGGTCGCGGCCGAACCTGAAGTGTCCTACGGAGATACCGAGGACCTGGGAGAACTTCTGGCGGATCTCGAGAAGCAGATGAAGCGGGCTGCGGCCCGGCTCGAATTCGAGAAGGCGGCCAACCTGCGCGACGAAATATCCCGCCTGCGTCCGCAAAGCGGTTCCTAGTTTTTCGCCGCAGAGCCAGATCGACCAGATTTGGCCGCCGAAGCGCCGGGCTCGCAAGGCGCCCGGGCGAGCCCTGTTGGGGGTGTGCGGCGAGCGCGGGCAACGCCGCGAGAGGGCAGGCAGCGGCGGAAGAATGGCGGCCTGTCCCCGCGGCGGGACACTGGTGCCTGCGCGCGCAATTGGCGTGCGAAGGAAGGTGACGAAGCGCCGGGCTCAGTCGGGATTGGGCGGGGGGGCAACGGCCATTGCGTTCGGCCGGGGGCCGGGCTGGCCGGCGTAGACGCGGCGGGTGACCATGCGGATGCGGGCAAGCAGTTCCTCGAGGTCGAAGGGCTTGCCGATGTAGTCGTCCGCGCCCTGCTCGACGCCCTTCAGCTTTTCGGACGTGGCGCCGCGGGCGGTGATTATGATGGGAATCCCGCAGGTTACCGGGTTGCCCTTGAGTATCCGGCATACCTGGTGGCCGTCCACCTTGGGCAGGGCCGAATCCAGAAGGATCAGGCCCGGGTTCCCGCTGAAGGTTGCGGTGAGTGCCCGCTCGCCGTCCCCGGCTTCCCAGACGGTATAGCCATGCCCCTTCAGGAATTCCCCGAGGGTGGTGCGCACGGCTGCTTCCCCCTCCGCGATCAGGACCCTGAGCGGATGGTCGTGAGGGACCGGGTCCACGACGGTCGTTGCCCCGTCTCTGGACAGGTCGAGCTGGTCGGCGATCTGGGACAGAGACAGCCCCTTGAGCCGGAGGTCGCGCAGGCGATCCCTTATCTCCAGGATTTCCTCCCGGTTGAAGAGATCCTTGTTGCCGCGCTTGTCGGAGATTCTGATGATCCCGAAGTTCTTGTACTTGCGGATGGATTCAATCGATTTGCCGAAGGTGTGGGCTACTTCCTTTATATCGATCAGATGCTCTGCCGAGGGCATGGATGACGATCCTGGGCGAATTGGAGGGGGATGGGAAAGGTGGTCAATCCGTGGGAGGGTTATGTGAAATTATACCATGTAGTATCGCGCTGCGTCAAGCGATTTTTCCCCGCCGGTCCGGTCCGAGGGGGCAGCGGAAGTTTGACTTGAGGGAGTCTCCTGCGTAGATTGAAGCCCTCGCAGGATCAGGGCCACGACCCGCGGTAGCCGTCAGGAGGAATGGGCAGGTCATGTCAGGAAACGGGCGCAGCAACATAGTGGATGTACGCGGGGTGAAGATGGTTTACAACGCCAGGAGCCGGGACCAGTCGACCCATGTCCACGCCCTGCGGGGATTGTCCGTCAAGGTCTTCGAGAACGAATTCTTCGCCATCATGGGGCCTTCCGGCTCGGGAAAGACCACTCTCTTCAACATGATCGGCGCCTTGCAGACTCCCACCGCCGGGGAGGTTCTGATCGGCGGGATAAACCTGGCCAGCCTCAGTCCGCCCAAGCTGGCGGCGGTGCGCTGTTTCGAGCTGGGCTACATCTTCCAGACCTACAACCTGCTGCCTGTCATGAGTGCCTTGATGAATGTGGCTCTGCCCACCGTGTTCGCAGGCATGAGCACCCGGGAAGGTGAGGAGCGCGCCATGGAATGTCTCGAGATCGTCGGACTCGGCGACAGGGCGAACCACATTCCCGCCGAGCTTTCCGGAGGTCAGCAGCAGCGGGTGGCCATCGCCCGCGCCTTCGTCAACAGGCCGCGCATTATCCTGGCGGATGAGCCCACCGGCAATCTGGACAGCAATACGGGGCAGGAGATCATCAACTACATGAAACGGCTGCAGATAGAGATGGGTACGACCATCATCACCGTGACCCACGACGACAAGATGTTGACCGCCGCCGACCGCATGGCCTGGATTCGCGATGGTCAGTTGGAGCGTATCGCCAACCGCGAGGATATAGAGATTCACATGGGGAGCATAAAAGAGCATTCATAAGGAGATCGGGGGGTAGCGGTCAGACCCCGGAGGAGCGGAGGAAGGATCTCGAACGAGCGCCGGCGCAGCACCGTCAAGCTGTGCCGGCGCTTATTTTTTTTCCGTATCCACCCTGAGGCGCAGGCCTTCCCGCAGGAAAAGCTCGCGGTTGGGAAAGGCATTTGCCAGGGTGAAGCCGCCGTCCACGGCGATCAGCTGGCCCGTCATGTAGGGAATGTGAGTGAAAGCGTAGGCGGCGACGGCAATGTCCCGCGGCGTGCCGATGCGCTTTATGGGTTGGGCGCCGCCCTCGGCCATCAGGCCATAGGTCTCCGCCACGCTGTACTCTTCGCCGCTGTGCGGATCCTTTATGCCTGATGGCCTGGAAGTGAGGGGGGTGTTCACAACCCCCGGCCGCAGGGCATTCACCGTTATGTTGCAGGGTCCGGCTTCGAAGGCGGCCCCGATGATGGCGTGGTTGAGTCCGGCTTTGCTCACTCCATAGGGGATGCGCGTGGCGTCGGGAGCGACGTCGGAGACGGAGGTGATGGCGAGAAAGCTCCGGTGCCGAACGGAGCGTCCGGACTCAGTTTCCTTCTCGGCCTGGGCGACCATGTGCTTGAGCGAGCGCTGCAGCAGGCGATAGGCGCCCATGAGGTTGAGGTCGAGGACGCGGTCCATTTCGCGGTCGAGGTGGTCGACGGGGGCGTCGGCGAAGCGGTAGCGCAGCAGGTTGCCGTCCTGGTCGCGGATGTAGTTGATGACCCCGCTGTTGCTGACGACGACGTCGAGGCGGCCGAAGTGCTCCCAGGTCCTGTCGACCAAGTCGAACGGGGCGTCCGATTGAGAAAGGTCCGCGCCCAGGGTCAGCGCTTCGACCCCGTACTCCCGGTGGAGCTTCGCGGCAATGGCGGCGGCGCGGTCTGCCCCGGTGTTGTAGTTGACGACCACGTCGTAGCCGTTCTCTGCGAATTCCTCCACGATGGCCGCGCCGATGCCGCTGCTGGAGCCCGTGACCAGGCAGACGGGATTGGACACGGATCAGCCCTTCATGGCCTGCACGGCCTGGACGATGCGGTCCTCGTCGGGTATGGTGGGGAATTCCAGGGTGGGGCTGAAGGGCACGGGGACTTCGGCGGCGCCGACCCGGGCCACCGGGGCGTCGAGGAAATCAAATGCTTCCTGGCTGATTGTGGATGCGATCTCGCCAGTGACGCCGTAGCGCTGCACTCCTTCGTCCACGACCAGGGCGTAGCCTGTTTTGCGGACCGAGCCCAGCAGGGTCTCCTTGTCCAGGGGGAAGATGGTGCATGGATCTATGACCTCCGCCTCGACGCCGGCCTCGGACAGCAGGTCTGCAGCCTTCAGGGATACACCCACCATGCTCGAGGTGGCGACGATGGTGACATCGCCGCCCTGGCGCATGACCTCGGCCTCGCCGAAGGGGATGATGTACTCGCCTTCGGGCACCTGGCCCGTGTCGTTGTACATCATCTTGTCTTCGAAGATGACCACGGGATTGTCTTCGCGGATTGCGGTTTTGAGGAGGCCCTTGGCATGGCGTGGAGTAGACGGCACGGCCACCTTGAGGCCGGGAATGTGGGCGAAGAAGGCGTGCAGGCTCTGTGAGTGCTGGGCCGCCGACGAGCGTCCGGCGCCCATAGTCGTGCGGATGGTCAGCTTGACCTTGCATTGACCCCCGGACATGTAGCGGATCTTGGCCGCCTGGTTGATGATCTGGTCCATGGACAGAAGGGAGAAATCTCCGAACATGAGCTCGCAGATGGGACGCAGGCCGGTCATGGCCGCACCGACGCAAAGCCCGACGATGCCCGCCTCGGCGATGGGGGTATCCATGACGCGGTCGGGGCCGAACTCCTCGATCAGTCCCTCGCTGCACTTGAAGATGCCGCCGGAGTCTCCCACGTCTTCGCCCATGAGGAAGACGGTCTCGTCGCGCTGCATTTCCTCGCGCATTGCCTGGGTAATGGCTTCTCTGAAGGTAATTTCCTGATCAGGCATAAAGGTCCTCGTAGGCTTGTTCGGGTGGGGGCAATGGCGAGTCCTTGCCGAATTCAACGGCGTCCAGCACTTCCTTTTCGATCTGTTCCTGCAAGGCGTCGAGCTCTTCCCGGGTGGCCACTTTGGTCTTGCACATGTGGTCGCCCAGGAGCTTGATGGGATCCTTGTTGTCCATCCACCACCTGACCTCGTCGTTGGTGCGGTAGTGTCCTCCATCGCCGACGTGGTGCCCGCGGAACCGGTAGGTCTTGGCCTCCACAAGGGTCGGACCCTTGCCCCGGCGCGCCTTGGAAACCGCGGTGGAGATGGTACTGTATACCTCCAGGACGTCCGAGCCGTCGGTGATGATGCCCTCGATCCCCAGCCCCTCGGCGCGCTGGGCGATGTCCTCGACGCCGGTCACCTTCCGGTAGGAGGTGTGCTCCCCGTACTGGTTGTTTTCGCAGACGTAGATTACCGGCAGGTCCCAGATCACGGCCATGTTGAGGGTTTCCAGCATGATGCCCTGGTTGGCCGCGCCGTCTCCGAAGAAGCACACGGCTACCTGGTCGGTGCCGCGCTTCTGGGCGGAGAGGGCGGCCCCCGTTGAGATTCCGAAGCCGCCGCCCACTATGCCGTTCGCCCCGAGGATTCCCACCGACATGTCGGCGATGTGCATGGAGCCTCCCTTGCCGCGGCAATAGCCCGTCTCCTTGCCCATGATCTCGGCCATCATGCGATCGAGTTTGCCTCCTTTGGCCAGGCAGTGGCCGTGGCCGCGGTGGGTACTCGTGATGTAGTCGTCGTCTCTCAGGGCCGAGCAGGTGCCGACGGCCACGCCCTCCTCGCCGATGTAAAGGTGCGCCAGGCCGGGCATGAGACCCCGGGTGTAGACGTCCCACACGTTTTCTTCGAAGAAGCGGATCTCGTTCATCTTGCGGTACATGAACCAGAGCTTTTCCGCGTCCACCTGGGGCCTTTCCTTCTTTCTGCTCTTTGCCTTGGCCTTCGCCTTTGTCTTTCTGATCTGTTTTGCCATTTTCCTTGAGCACTTCTCGATTGGGGTGATGGGGACCGATGATTTCAGCCAGGAAAATTAGTGATTCCCGGCCCGGGTAGTCAAGGGCGCAAAAAGCCGGAATGTCGCGCGGACATTCCGGCTATGACCTGCTCCCGAAAATCACAGGGCGATTAACCGTTTTTCTCGAGTTGTGAGGAATTGTCCTCTTTATACTGGTCCCATTCGCCGGGTGAATCCTTCAGTTCGAAATACTTGGCGTTGATCTCGGTGAATTGAGTCCACTCATCCGGCACGTCTTCTTCCGCGAAAATAG
This sequence comes from Candidatus Latescibacterota bacterium, assembly GCA_965208105.1. Classification (GTDB taxonomy): domain Bacteria; phylum Latescibacterota; class UBA2968; order UBA8231; family UBA8231. Next base: position 1,520,644 of record OZ242318.1, on the reverse strand, counting down.
CTTCGACCGGACACTCAGGTTCACAGGCCCCGCAATCGATGCACTCGTCGGGGTCGATGTACAGTATGGGCTCCCCTTCTCCGTCGGTGGGGTGGATGCAGTCAACCGGACAGACCTCGACGCAGGATTTATCCTTTACGTCGAGGCATGGTTCCGCAATGACATAGGTCATGATTTCCTCCTGGATGTGGCTTGATCGCGCTCTGAGTCCGAAGAACTGAAAAACTACTGAAAAGATAAAAAAAAGCCCAAGCGGCTGACGGTGTCAAGGCTGGAGCTTGTCAAGCAGGTCCGAGACCGTGAAGGAGGTGCCTGCCTTGACGTGAAAGGTGGGACGGGCGGTCGAATCCGCGCTGTATTCAACCGAGAAGTCCGCTCCTCCGTAGAGTTTCTCCAGGAGCTTGTCGAGTCCGGCCCGGATCTCTTCGGCGGGGGGAGTGTGCAGCCGGTCCACTGCCGACAGCGAAAACTCCTCGCCGCGAAATTTGACCTTCCCGGCCAGGTCCGGTTCCCGTTCCAGGCGGCGGCAGGCCGTTAGAGTGGAGGAAAAGACGGACTGCAGCCTGGCGGGCAGGTCCCCCTCCAGGGGCTTCTTGCGGGCGTAGAGCAACCCCGGTCTGTGGTTGGAGTTGTCGATGCTGAAATTGGCCTCGTGGCCCACGAGGAGTGTGATCGGGCCGGCGTGAAGGTGGCTGTAATCCGCCACGTCGATCAGAACCTCATCGGGGTTGTTGGAGACCCAGCCATTGAAGGTCCGGAAGGTGTCATCGGGAGAGACCTTCCATGTCTCGAGAAAAAATTTGACGTTGACGCGGGAAAGTTCCATCGCTTCGGATTCTATCTGCTCGCTGACCGGGTTCAGGGAGCCGTGCTGGTTGTGGACATGGCGTCGAAGCAGCGGTAGGTGGCCTCGATGAAAAGTCCCGCTTCCTCGCTGGTCTTGCGGGCGAGGTCCTGGGTGTACTCGGCCACCTCGGTCTCGTGGACGCGAAGGAGGTAGCGGGCGAACTTGTCCTGCGCATAGGTGTCCCAGAACAGCTTCGTATCGCAGAAGCGCTCGCGAAACTCTGCCACGATGGCGTCCGGGTCTTCCGGGATGTCGAGGAACTGGGTCTTCACCAGGGCCTTGGCGGCGTGCAGCATGGCGCTACAGGCGGTATGGTAGGATTTTTCGAAGTCGCCCTCCTCGAGCAGGACCTGGGCCTCGAAGGCCTCCCTTTCGCAGTCGGACAGCTCGAAGTGGATCAGGGGAACAACCTCGCCGGCGCATTCGCCTTTGCCCATGTCTCCGAGAGTGAACTCGCGGGGGTCGCCCCAGTCGCTGTAGTACGAGGCGTCCTCATCGTGCGGGGGCACGGGAGTCAGGTCCTCGAGCATGGCTTTGGCTTCCCTCTTTCCGATGCGCCGGATGTAGTCCTGGAAGCTCTCCCCCTTGCCGCGGCCATGTATGTAGCTCTCCGTCATGCGGGCAACCACGTCGGGGATCCTCCTGGACGGAACCGCCCCGATGGGCAACCCGAAGGAAGCGGCGTTCTCGGACCACTGCCCGCCCAGGACGACCTGGAAGTGAGGAACCGTGTAGCCTCCGACCTTGCGGCTGATTCCGTAGAATCCCAGGTCGGCGATATGGTGCTGGCCGCATGAATTGAAGCATCCGCTGAGCTTGATGCGCAGGTCCTTGACGGCCTGGTCGAATTGCAGGTTCTGCGCGGCCAGGCGCTTGCGCAGCTCGGCGGCCAGGCCGCGGGAGGAGGCGATGCCCAGCCTGCAGGTATCGGTCCCGGGGCAGGCGGTCACGTCGACGATTGTGCCCGCCCCCGACTGGTGGAGGCCGATTTTCCGCAGTTCCCCGTAGAGTTCCGGCAGATCCGCTTCCCTGACCCAGCGCAGCACGATGTTCTGCTCCACCGTAGTCCTTACCGTGTCCTTGACGAAGCGCCGGGAGATGGCCGCCAGGGCGCGCAGCTGGTCGGCGGTGATGTCGCCGAGCGGCAAGGCGACGGTGGCGACCACGTATCCTTCCTGTCGCTGGCGGTAGACATTGGTTTTGTACCATTCGCCGAAGCCTTCATCCCCCACGTCGCGGTCCAGGGCAAGCCCGGGTTTGAGGCCCTCCTCGTCGCAGATATCCAGGTCGTCGAGGTAAGCGGTCCAGCGCTGGTCCGGGGGAATGGCTTCCCGTTCTTCCACGACGAGGCGGCGGAACTCCTCGATTCCGAGCTTGGCCACCAGAAACTTGATGCGGGCCCGGGCGCGGTTGGCCTTTTCCCCCAGGCGCGCGAAGACCCGCGAGATAGCTTGAATGGTCGGAAGAAGATCCTTCTCGTCGACGAAGGGGTCGAAGAGCTTGGCCTGGTGTGGGACGGCCCCCAGGCCGCCTCCCACGTAGAGTTCGAAGCCGCGCTCCACCTTGCCGTCGACCGTGCGGGTCGCGGCGATCGCCCCCAGGTCGTGCATCGTAGTGAGGCCGCAGGCTTCGTGCTTGCAGCCGGAGAAGGCGGGTTTGAACTTGCGGCCGAAGTCCTGGACGTCGGGATGTCCGAGGAGGAAAAATGCACAGGCGCGGGCATAGGGCGTCACGTCGAAGGCCTCGGTGCGGCAGACGCCGGAGAGGGGACAGGCGGTGACGTTGCGGACCGAGTTCCCGCAGGCTTCGCGGGTGGTGATCCCGACGGCTGCGAGGCGGCGCATGAGGTCCGGGGTGTCGTCGATGTGGACGAAGTGGAGCTGGATGTCCTGGCGCGTGGTGACGTGGCAGATGGCGTCGGAGTATTCCTCGCTGAGGTCTGCCAGAACATCCATCTGCTCGGTGTTGAGACCGCCGAAGGGGATCTTGATGCGCTGCATCCCGGGGGCGTCCCACAGGGCGTTGGTGCCCTTGGTAAGCTCTCCGCTGGGGAACTTCAGCTTTTGGACGTGAGCTCCGTCCCGGCGCTCACCATTGTCGTAGCGCTGGCCGTAGACCCCGCGCCGCAGTCGGGTCTCCATGAATATGATCTCGTCCAGCTTGTTCTGCCTTCTCAGCTCGATCTGGGTCTCGAAGTGGTCGATCTCCTCACCCCATGCCTCGGGGATGCGGCCGGCCAGGTGTTCCTTCCAATTCGCTGATGTGCTCATGATTTGCTACCTGGGTGATTGGAATCCGGTCATGAAAATGGTTGAAAAAGTTTAAGATATATCCTGCGGCCCCGATGTCAAGATGGGCCTGCCGGAAAGGGACGGTGTTCCATTCGCTGCGGGAAATTCCGGTGCGGGTAAATTCTCCATGCCATCGCACTGCCGCGCCGTGTCGGGTCGGGAGAGGGGGCGCGTGAGATGGGTCTCGCAACCGGACGGAGGCCGCAATTCAGGCTTGAGCACCTACTGAAAAAAACGGCCTCGAAGCCCCTCGATGATTGCATGAAAACCTGGTGGTGCAAGGGGGTCCGGAGCTGATTGACAAAGGGTCCGGGGCGGACTATCATTGCTCCGGCATTGAATCAAAGGAGTCCGATATCATGAGCGAAGGGTTGCGTTATCCATCTCTTCCAGAAGCCCTGAAGTCGCGCAAACTGACGGCCATGCTGGGGTTTTTCGGCCCCGGGGCCATCATCGCCTCGGTGACCATCGGCAGTGGAGAGACCGTATTCGCCTCCCGCGGCGGGGCGCTCTTCGGATATGCGCTGCTGTGGTGCTTCGTGGGGGGAGGCCTGATGAAGTACGTCCAGGTCTACACGGCGGCGCGCTATATCACCCTTACGGGAGAGCATCCCATAGAGCGCTGGAAATACCTCCCCGGACCACCGGGATGGGCGGTGTGGGTCCTGTCCATCGCGACCCTGCTGTGCTTCCCCCTGTGGTTGTCGGGGCTGCCGAAGATGCTGGGCGGGTTGACGGTGTGGATCTTCGATCTGGGAAGCGTGGATTTCTGGGGGGACCCGCGCGTCTGGGGAACGGCCTTCGTGGCCGCCGCCATCGCCCTGACCATGGTGCAGAGTTACGCGGCCCTCGAGCGCACCCAGACCCTGATCGTCGGCCTGCTGCTGCTGAGTATCCTGGTGGCTGCGCTGGTGCTGCAGCCCGATTGGGTCAAGGTGATCGCCGGAACGGTCATTCCCACCATGCCGGCCTACGCTCCGTGGGTCGTTGCCAAATATCCGGACATAGCCGCGCGTTCCGCCTGGATCGAGCTGGGGACCTACCTGGGGGCCATCGGCGGCGGCACCCAGGACTACTTCGGCTATATCGGGATGCTGCGCGAGAAGGGATGGGGGCTGATGGGGCGGAAGGTGGAGGACAGCAGAAATGGCGTCTCCATCGCCGCTGACGAAGACAATTACAAACTGGGCAAGAGCTGGCTGCGGGCTCCCTTGATCGACATGTCGGTTTCGTTCGGCTGCATCGTGTTGTTCACCCTGGCATTCATGGTGCTGGGGGCGGTGGTGCTCTATCCGCAGCAGGTCGTACCCTCGGGGCTGCAACTGCTTTCGGTCCAGGCGGAGTTCCTGACCCTCCTCCATCCCAACCTTCTTTACCTCTACCAGCTCGGAGTGTTCACGGCCTTCTTCGGCACCATTCTCGGCGCCTACGAACTATATGTGCGGACTACCAACGAATGTCTGCGCCCGCTGGTCCCCCGGGTGCGGAACCTGCCGCTGCGGTCCCTGCGCCCCTGGGTGGTCGCCTACTGCGGCATCGGCGGGGTGGCGATCATGTGGCTGGGGGGCAACCCGGTCCAGATCGTGACACCGGCTGCCATATTCGGCGGGGTGCTGACCTGCGGCCTGTGGTGCCTCCTCATGGTCTGGACGGACCGCCGCTTCCTGCCGCGCCCCCTGCAGATGGGTCCGGTGCTGCTGGTCCTCAACCTGGCCAGCGGCTTGTTCCTGACCGGATGGGGATTGAGGGGAGTCTACGACTTCGTGGCAGGCTGAGGCAATGGCAGCAGATTCAGGGATCTGGGATCGGGTCGAGGCTCTCCTGTGCAGCGGGGTGCGGCTGGCGCTGGCGACCACGGGAGGAGGCGCCGAGCTGGTGACCTGGCTGCTCAATCACCCGGGAGCCTCGCGCGCGGTTGTGGAAGTTCAGGTGCCCTACCACGAGCGGGCGGTGCAGGACTACCTGGGCGCTCCCGGTCCGCACCGGGCCGAAGGGGGCACCGCCCGCGATCTGGCCACCAGGGCATTCGCCCGCCTGCGCACCCTGGACGGGGACTCCAGGATGGCCCTCGGGCTCGGATGCACGGCCGCCCTGGCGACAAATCGGGTAAGACGGGGAGAGGAGAGGGCCTTTCTGGCCCTGCGTCTCAGGGAGGAATTCCGCTTCTATTCAATCCATTTCGCCAAAGGGGCGGCAGAGCGGCCGGAGCAGGAGGACATCCTCAGCCGGGTTGCCCTCGCCGCCCTGGAAGATGCCTGTGGAATGCCCGGTGGCCCGGGCGAGCTTCCGGATTGGATCCGCGTCGAAAAGCGGTTCCTCTGTGCCCGGGACCCCGTAGGCCTGCTGCTGCAGGGTGAGGTGGAGGTGGTCGAGGTAGGGATTGGCGCGAGGGCGACGCTCGAGGCCGAGCGCTTCAACAGGGTGCTGTTTCCCGGTTCCTTCAATCCGTTTCACCGCGGTCATGAAGAGCTGTCCGCCGCTGTTCACCGCCTGGTTGGTCTCCCGCCATCACTTGAGATCTCGGTGGAAAACGTCGACAAGCCCGCGCTGACGAGGACAGAACTGGACAACCGGTTGAAACAGCTCCAGGGCCGGTATTCCGTGATGCTGACCCGGGCGCCGACCTTTCTGCGCAAGTCGCGCCTCTTTGGAAACTGCCGCTTCGTGATAGGATACGACACGGCGGTGCGCCTGTTGGATCCGGAATACTACGCGGAAGGAGCCCGGGGGCTGGAGGCGGCCCTGGCCGAAATGAGGGCGAATGGCTGTGCTTTCCTGGTGGCCGGGAGGACGCATGGGGGACGCTTCATGACCCTGGAAGACCTCGCGTTGCCCGGGTCTCACGAGGAGATGTTCGAAATGGTCCCTGAAACCTCCTTCCGCGCCGATATCAGCTCTACTGAAATCCGAGCTTCGAGCCGCTCCTGAGATCTCTGCCTGCAGGGGTTCGCACCCACAGCGCCATAGTGGAATATCATCGATTGCGGCAGCGGTTGCGGGGGTAAATCACCGCGGCCGGCCACGCCCGGAGGTCCGCCTACCCTGTGTATCCTGAGGGTATCAGACCCGCTTCCCATCCTATCCATATTTTCCCCGGACACCCTTTATTCTCCTGATCCTTCGGAGGATATCCCTCCTTTATTTACAACTGGTTAGCTCCCATCCAGGGCCTTCGGCACAGATCTTGCCCATACAAGGCCTCCAGGCTTTGGGGCACCGATCCCCAACATACTCTTTTCCCCACCCAATCAAGGAGGGACCCTATGGGAATCCGCATTTTATTCTCCTTAATCATTTTTACCGCTCCGCTGGCCGCCTCGGACCCGAAGCAGGTCGTCTTCAGCGAACTGATGTGGATGGGCAGCAATGCCTCAAGTGCGGACGAGTGGATCGAGCTGTACAACAGGAGCGATTCCGAGATCGATTTGTCCGGATGGACCATCACCCGTCTCGCCAATGATGGCGAGGTGGTCATGGTGCTGATAGAACAAGGCAGCATTTCTCCTCAGGGGACCTTCCTCATCGCCAACTACCCGCCGGACAACAGCCAGTCCATGCTGGCCGTAAATCCCCAGCAGGTGAGTCCGGCCGTTTCCCTGCCCAATACCAAGCTGCAACTGCGGCTGTACAATGGGAATCCTGAAGAAAGCGCCGATCTTCTGGACGTGGCAGACGACGGCAAAGGAGCCCCACTGGCGGGAGACACCAAGCTCAAGCAGGCCATGGTGCGCCTTGCCTTCGACCAGAGCGGCACCCTGGGAACGAGCTGGGGTACGGCTCGGGAAACGAGCGGATGGGACGAGGGCGCTACGGAGCGTGGCACTCCTGGTTCCATACCGGAATACCTTCAGATGGCTTCTTCGCGGGAACAGACACCCACCGATGTCCGCACTGCGAGCTGGGCAGTGCTCAAGACCAGCTTTGCAGAGGAATGAGCCAGTCGAGGTCCCTATCCCTGTCTTTCCGAAATGGCCCGGCCTGCGCCGGGCTGGATGGAAGGGAAACGAGACTGAAATCGGTTGGCGCCGGGCTTGAAATCAACCCTGGCAAGCATCCCTGGAATGTTCTGGCCAGCCGCTCCGCGCCTGAACATTTCAGGGTTTGAAGGAGGCCTTGATGTATCCCCAACTGGAAGGCTTCACCATGGATAACTGCTCCGGGGGCATGAGAATCAGGTCCGCAAATCGCTCCGACAGTAGGTGTGCGTTTTGTCCTCCGGAGAGAGACCACTTGGCGTCGTAGAGATCAGGTCTGGTATCGAAATCGTTGAACTCCACGTTGAAGCCCATGGTCTCGTTTTCCTGCATGAAATGCGGTTCGCTGAAGAGGTCGTTCCTTATGTCCACCCGATCGAAGGGCGTCAGCATGAACTCGTAGGAGAGTACAGCCGGACCGCCGACCATGCCGTCCAGGGCGTAGGCGGCAGCGGTATGCGGTCCGTCCGCAAGTGAGTACCAGCCCGCCGCCGAAAAGTTGACGAAAAAGTCCTCGTCGGGAGGGGGGCCGGCGATGACGAAGTGCTGGGCTGCCGACCCGTTCAACCGGAGTTTCTCCTCGGCGCTCATATCGCGAAAGTTGGCATATTGCCCGCCGGAATGATCGGCATCGACGAAGATGTTCATGCTGTCGTCCTGCCAGATCCGCAGGGAGGCCGTTCCATCGGCCCGGTCGATCTGATGAAGATCGTCCCTCACCTGGGCCGCAACATAGAGCTTGTTCTCCGCTTTGTTCCAGCCCACCATCAATCGCACGGAGAAATCATCGAGGTCGGGCTCCGCGTCATGGACGAGATCGTGGAAATCCCCGGTGGTAATCACATAGGATTCGTCCACGGGGTCCCAGTCGCTCAAGTCACCGTCTATGACGGGAACGAGGCGGTCCGGAAAATGGAATGCCTTGAAGGATTCGCCGGGCGGCAGATGTGCATGTGCCCGGCCTGAGAAACCAGGCGACAGGCTGATTACGAGCAAGGCAATCCCAATGGTGATGATGCCGGCTGCACTGGGATTTGGCACTTCCTGCCTGCGCCGTATCGAAGGGGGATAAGGGATATGAGGTAGATGCTTAACCACAACGGCTCAACACGCGAAGACGATCTTCCACCAGGTCCATTACCTTCTTCACATCGCCTACCTCGTCCGAAAAGAAGGGTTCACCAACCCGGAAATAGATCCGGGAAAGCGGCTTCCTGTAGCTTTCGTACTCCAACCCGATGGGGATTATGGGAATCCTCAATCCGTGGTGCTGCTCGACCTGCAGCATGTGCTCGACGATCTCTTTTTGCAGGTGCCCCAGGGAGTCCTGGCAGCGCATGCCCTCCGGGTGGGAAACTACCATCTCTCCCTCCCTGTAAAGCCAACTCAGGTAGTCGAGGGCAACCTGGTTGTGCTCCCTTGCCCGGAGAATCTGCGCTCTTCTTTCTGCCCGGTTTTTCAGGCGGCGGAGGTCCTTGGGCCGAACTATCCTGATCCCTCCGGATAGTTCCAGAAGCCTGTAGAGACCCACCTTCATGACGTAGTTGGCATACCGCCGGGTCAGTTCGTAAAGAAGTACTCCCTCGACCATGATATCGCGGTAAGCCCGGTGTTTGGGCAAAACCAGAGCCGCACCGCGGCGGGGAAGGTGCTCTCCTCCTTCTACGGTCAGCCGATGATAGCGTAGAGCCCCCTTGCTCAACAAGCGCACGGCACATGCAAAACCATCTTTTCGGCGCATTTGGATTGGAGCAGGAGGTTCCGGAATGGACATGTCAACAAATAAAAAAGGGGCTTGAGAACCAAAGCCCCCGGTTTGCAGTAGATGGGATCATCAGAATTATTTTATCGAAAAAATTCCTTTACCTTGCCCCAGGTGCTCACCTGCACCTCGGTTGGAGTGGCCAACTCCAGGGATACGGCCGATACAATTCGGCGGAAATCGCCTCCCGATCCGCTGGCGACCAGCTCGCCTTTGGCGTCGAAGAGCAAGGCGTGGTCCACTCCTGTGCCGAGTCGATCCTTCAAGCTGCCTGGCGGATTCCCTTTCCCGGTCAGACCTGATCCGCTCAAAAGTTCGTGGCCAATGCTTTCGTGCCCCCGAAAACCCGGCAGGGTGTTGGCCCTCACCTGGGAAGCCTGCTTCGCCCAGTTGAGTTTAACGACCCGCAGGCCCCGCCTGAGGGAACGGGACAGGGCCTCCAGTTCCTCGGCGTGGAGCTGGTGTACAGCGTCATCTGGAGAAAACAAAAACAACAACGTGTAATCCTCGGCGTGTCCTCGCGGCTCTCCAATCGATCGCGCGAAGTCATCCCCACTCACCTGGGCTTGAAAGCTCAGGAGACCCCCAAGTACTATCGTCGGAATCAACTTCATGGAACCGCCTGCATGAAACGCCGCAAAGAGCCCTTTCCCCGGGACATGCCCGAGGTTCCAGGATGGACTGAATCGATAGCTGAGGAGGTAATATAATAAAAATCAGGTCGAAATCTCAAAATTTAATCCTGGAGGTTGCCGACATGAATTGCGGTCCCGGTCGCGGCAAGGTACGGGTCAATCAGTGGCCGACTCAGGCATGCAGGCGAGGTGAAAAAGGAAGAGAAGGGTCGTTGTGGGCGATTGCGGCTGGGGCTTGCAAATGAAGACCATGGACTGCCGGGTTTGGCCGAGGGAAAAATCAGGAAGACTCTTCTTCACCGGTCAGGACGATCCGTCCTCTCGCGTAGTCGGATAAGGCGATGACCGCAGGACCTGCCACGGACTCGGTCGTCTCGCTCTGAGCCTGTTCCCTGGCTTCGTAGTTGACCTGCCTGGCACGAAGGGACAGGGCGCGGCAGGCGGCGTATGTATTTTCCGTTTCTTCGAGTTTGAAATCCAACTCTCTGGCAAACATGCTATTCAACTTTGAATTCCTCCACCAATGGCTGCAATGCTGAAATCAAGCAAATAAATACATAAGATAAGGGCTGGCAAGTTATTGTGCAAGATCTGTGCCAAAGGCTCTCTCCCCGGCTCGAATGCTCAGGGAGAGGTGGTTCTGGGGTGGCGGCATGGGACAGACATAGTCGGGACTGTAGGCACAATATGGGTTGTAAGCTCTATTGAAATCCAGAAGATAGCTTCCATTTCCCAATGGGGTCAGACGCACGTATCGGCCACCCGAATAGGTCTGCTTGCCGCTGGTCGAATCCTTGAACAGGGCGAGGAGCTCGTCCTCTTCCAGGCTGCGATAGACCTCCAGGCGGAAAGAAGTTCCCTCCAGGCGGGCCACCAGGCGGCCGAATCTCTCCATGGGCACCAGGGAACCCGCGTTGGTGGGAACCTGTATTTTCCGGCGTTGGCCATAGATTTGGAGACCCCCGACCAGGCGGTACCTGGGGTCCGGGGGATAATAGTCCAGGCCCTTGAACCCCGGCCGCAGCGGGACCGGGAGGGGGGAGTCCTGCGAACTGCGCAGGAAATCGTCCCGGGCCTCGCGGTCCTCCAGGACGAGTGCTATCCAGTCCGCAGGCTCCCCGCGCTCCTCCGGGTCGGAGGAGCCGGTTAGTGCCGGTCCGTGGATGGCGATAAAAAGCAGGTAAAGAATGGGATGGAATCTGTGGCCGCGGCTCACGGTCCCTCCTCATTGACATTGAAATTGCAGGTAGCTAGACTATCGAAAATCAAACCGATACCGGCAACGGATCCTGGAGGCCGAAACGGAAAATGGCTCCGCCTCCAGGGAGCCGGCGATGAGTGCCGTGGTCGGGTTATGGGAGGCAGGCACGTCCGAGCCCGATGCCTGCCGCATGCAAGGTCCAAAGTTGGGGCTTCCCCTGGGCACGATGACAAATACGAGGAGAATTCAAGATGCGTTTGCGAGATAGAGTTGCAGTCGTCACCGGCGGAAGCTCGGGGATCGGGAGGGGGATCTCCCTGGAGTTCGCCCGGGAAGGCGCCAAGGTGGTGGTGGCCGATATCCAGGAAGAGCCCAAGAGGGGAAAATACCACGACCGGGATCTGCGCACCTCCACGGTGACCGAGGTTGAAGAACTGGGGGCACAGGGCCTCTTCGTGCGCACGGATATGGGAGACCCGGAAGCCGTGCGCCAACTGATTATCCGCAGCGTCGAGCATTTTGGCGGCCTCGACATCCTGGTCAACAACGCCGGAATTACCATAGTGGGCAACAGCCAGGAGTTGTCGATCCCGGACTGGGACCGGGTTGTGGCGGTCAACCTCAAGGGGGTATTCACGGCAACCAAATTCGCCCTTCCGCACCTGAGGAAATCGCCGGCCGGGCGCATTATCAATATCAGCTCGGTTCACGCATTCCACGGCGGCAGCGGTCCGGCCTACGCCCCTTCCAAGGCGGCGGTTGTGAATCTTACCCGGGATACCGCGGTAGAGGTCGCTCCCGACAACATAACTGTCAATGCCATCTGTCCCGGGTATATCGAGACGCCCATCCAGGACTATCAGACCGAGGAACAGATCGCCGCCGCGCTCGATCGGACTCCCCTGCCCCGCTTCGGCACACCCCGCGATATAGGCCGCGCCTGCGTGTTTTTCGCTTCCGAGGATGCCGAGTGGATTACGGGCACGGCGCTGCCCGTGGATGGAGGCTGGTTGGCGCCGATTATGTAGAAGCGGCCAATGCCCCCACGGACCACGGGCATCGAGGCTTCAGTGGTGAAAGAGCCTGATCCCCGAGTTGATCATCGTCATTCCGTACTGGTTGGCCGCCTCGATCACCTGCCGGTCCTGCACCGAGCCGCCGGTCTGGACCACGTACTCCACGCCGCTTCTGTGTGCCCGATCGATATTGTCCCTGAATGGAAAAAAAGCATCCGAACCGAGGGCGACTCTTCTCAGACCGTTCAGCCACTCGCGCTTTTCTTCTGTCGTGAGGCGCCGGGGAACCTCCTGGAAGTTGGCTTCCCAGGCTTCCAACTCGGCCGGGGTTGCCTCCTCCTGCAGGAATAGGTCTATGGCATTTATGCGCTCCGCCCTCGAGATACCTTTCTTGAACCTCATGCTGCGGCAGCCCGGGTGCTGGCGAAGGCGCCAGTTGTCCGCCTTGGCGGCGGCCAAACGCACGCAGTGAACGCGCGATTGCTGGCCGGCGCCGATGCCGATGACCTGGCCGTCGAGGGCCAGGCAGACGGAGTTGGACTGGGTGTACTTCAGGGCGATGGTCGCTACCGTCAGGTCTCGCCGGGCGCTGGCAGGGAGGTCTTTTCTCTCGGTCACCACTCTCGAGAAAAAGGCATTGTCCGGGACGAAGGAATTGCGCTGTTGCTCCAGGGTGACCCCGAAGACCTCCCGGCTTTCAAACCCGGAAGACTCGAAGCCCGGGTCGATCTGCAGTACGGGGTAGTTGCCGCCTTTCTTGCTTTTGAGAAGGCGGAGGGCATCGTCTTCGTAACCTGGAGCAATCACCCCGTCGGAGACCTCCACCTTGATCAGCCGAGCGGTGGAGCGGTCCACTCGATCGCTCAGGGCAATCCAGTCTCCGAAGGACGCCAGGCGGTCGGCGCCGCGGGCGCGGGCGTAGGCTGTGGCGAGGGGACTGAGGTCCATCTTCTCGACGAAATAGGCCTTCCTCAGGGGTGGGTCGAGGGGCACGGCCACCGCGGCTCCGGCCGGACTGAGGTGTTTGAAGGAAGCGGCGGCAGGGAGGTCCAGGGCCTGCTTGAGTTCGCGTACCAACGGCCAGGAGTTGAGCGCATCCATCAGGTTGATGTAGCTGAGAGCTCCGTTGAGGACCTGCAGCGGGAGGTCGCCGCCGCCGCGCATGTAGGCTCGCGCACCGCCCTGATGGGGATTGCAGCCGTAGCGAAGTTTCAACTCTGAGGGCATGCTCCACCCCGATTGACAAGGGATAACAGCCTGGTTATTATGTTGCCTCCCGCCGAGAGAGGTTATGCTCGCAAAATTACTGCTTTCCCGCAAGGGATGAGTTTCCCGCAAGGGACGAGGGAATGACCCATGTTCGAAGGTTGCTATACCGCGCTGATAACGCCTATGAAAGAGGACGGCGCCATCGATTTTGCCGGACTCGAGCGGCTCATTGAGTTTCAAATCGCCAACGGCGTACAGGGAGTTTTGGCCGTCGGGACCACGGGCGAGAGCCCGACCCTTCTGGGGGAGGAGCACGACCAGGTGATCGAGCTTACCTGCAAGCAGGTCCCGAAGGACCGCGTGGCCATCGCCGGCACGGGCAGCAATTCCACCCGCCAGACCCTGGCGGGCTCCGAACATGCCGCTCACCTGGGCGCCCATGCCGTGCTCCTGGTCGATCCATACTACAACGGACCCAGTTCCCTGGAGATAAGGCGCGAGTACGTCGAACCCGTTGCGCGGGAATTCCCCCAACTCCAGGTGATTCCCTACGTCATTCCCGGCCGCACCGGAACCATGATGCTGGCAGAAGACCTGGCCATCCTGGCCGGCAGGTTCGCCAACGTCTCCTCCGTCAAGGAGGCCACCGGTGATCTGGAGAACATGGCCAAGACCCGGCGGCTCTGCGGCGACGATTTCTCCATTCTTTCCGGGGACGATGACAAGACCGTGGCCATGATGAAAAGCGACAGTATCAATGCTTCAGGCGTGATCTCGGTGGCCTCGAACGTGATTCCCGGGCCGGTCCAGCGCCTGACCGAGCTCCTCAATGCGGGCGACGGGGCCGCCGCGGACGAATTGGCTGAAAAGCTGCAGCCGCTGTTCGCCATAGTCACCGTATCGACCATCGAGCAATCTCCCTATGGTCCGGTGCAGTGCAAGGCGCGGAACCCCCTTGCGGTCAAGACCTTGATGAACCTTCTGGGAATGCCTTCTGGTCCCTGCCGCCGTCCACTGGGGAAGATGACCAGGGCCGGAGTCAGTGTAGTTGTCGAGGCGGCGCGTCAGGCTCACGAAAGCGATTCCTCCACACTTGCGCCGGTGGCCGAGTTCTTCGGAGTGGACATCGATGCCCGTCTGGGGGATGAAAATCTGGTGGAAGCCCTCACATACGGCGCCTACTGACATGGCTGGAGCCGGAACGGCAGGCAGGAGCCCATGGCCGACATAGTAGTATGCGGAGTAGCCGGACGCATGGGGCAGCGCCTGGGCAGTCTCATCATCGACAGCGAGGACCTGGAGCTGGCTGGAGGCAAAGAGCGGCCCGGCCACCCCGCCATCGGCCGGGACCTCGGAGAGGTTCTGGGCTCTCGGCACATGGGGCTGAAGGTGAGCGACGACCTCGGATCCCAGGCGCAGAAGGGACGGATCGCAATCGTCTTCACCACACCCGAGGCCACTCTCGAAGACGCGGCTGTGTGCGCGGAAAAAGAGGCGGCCATGGTGGTGGGCACCACGGGCTTTTCGGACGAGCAGTTAGCCGAGTTTCACCGGATAGTGCAGCCCATTCCCTGCGTTTTCGCCCCGAACTACAGCACCGCCATGAACGTCCTGTTCAAGCTGGTCGAGGATGCCGCCCGGATTCTCGGCGACGACTACGATGTGGAAGTGGTGGAAGCGCACCATCGCCTGAAGGTGGACGCGCCCAGCGGCTCGGCCCTGGGGCTGGCTGCGAAGGCCGCGGAGGGACTGGGCAGCGACCTGGGCGAGGTAGCCGTCCATGGACGGCAGGGCCTGGTCGGCGAGCGGACCCGGAAGGAGATAGGCATACACGCCGTTCGCGCCGGCGATCTGGCCGGCGACCACACGGTGATGTTCGGCGCTTCGGGCGAGTACATGGAGCTGCGTCATCACGCTACCAGCCGCGATTCCTTTGCCCTCGGGGCGTTGCGGGCGGCGCGCTTCGTGGCCCGGGCCAAACCGGGCCTCTATTCCATGTGGGATGTGCTGGGTATAGGCTAGGGGCCGCTCGGCGGCGCGCCACAAATGCCTGCCGGGCGGAAACGGGGTTTCAGTGTTCGGGCCTGAAAAGGCGGCGAGGTCCGGGCCACATGGTTTGAATCTTGTCCCGCAGCCTGGCAGCCTCCTCGAAATTCTCCGTGGCCACGGCCACGTTCAGGTCGCGTTCCAACTGCTCGCGCCTGGACAGCGGCCTTTTCTGTTCCACCTCTTCGTGCCATTCGCGCAGGAAGGAGAGCTCGGGCAGGTCTTCCTCGAGGCCCTCCCCTTCCCACTCTTCCAGGTATTGTTCCAGTTGTCCAATGCCCGCCTGAATTTCCCGCAGAGCGACCTGGTAGTCGTCCTCGCCGAGCGCGAGCATGGCCTTTGCCCTGGTCTGCATCATGATGCTGTGGGGATAATACTGATCGAAGTACCACTTGACCTCTTCGCTGTTGGCATATTTCTGCACGGTCTGGAAAATGCCCAGAACATGATCCGTGTCGCGCACGACACCCGCGTAATCCTCGAGGTAGAACAGGCTCAGGTAGCGATGATAGTACTGCCATGCCTCCTGAAATAGCCCCTCGCATTGCTCCTCGTCCAGGCTGATATCTTCGTTGATGGTCTCGTAGTAATCCAGCAGGGATGGGTGATCGTGCGGGTGTTGACCGTCGGGACGGCCATTCAATTCAAGCTGCATTATTCCCAGATCCATGCGGATCTGGATTTTTTCGGTGCCGTCTTTGGACTTGATCCGGCGGGCGGTGAATTCGTTGGGGTCGAATTGCCACTGCTTCAGTAGATCGCTGATGTCGTAGTTCATTGGACGTACTTTCCCGCGGTGGAGGCAAGCCAGCTAAGAATTCAACCGAAATATACGCTATAAAAGGGTTCCGCGCTACTTGTGGTCCGGGCCGCAACGGGCCATGCAGCGGGCCGTCCATACGGGGCGATCGAACCGTGCCGGAGGATGCACGGGCCCCCCTTCTTCGAACCTGTACACAGGGGGCCGGTCGGTTGGATCGGGGCGGATTCGGGGCCTGTTTTGCGGGTCAGGGCGATTTTGGCGAAGGAGCCTGGGATCTCCTCCGGGGCTGTCCATTGCCGGGCACGGCGAGGTTTCCAGGCGCCTGAAGGTCCTGCCCCAGGGCGATCAGCATGAGGGCGTCCTGGGCGCTCACGCAGGCCCCTTCGTCAGGGGACGGTTGCAGGCGAGTATAGCTGCCATCCGGCTGCAGCATGCGGGATTTGACCCTGTCGCCGAGACAGAGTTTCAGCAGCTCGCCGTAGATCCTCTGCTTCAGGGATTCGCTTTCTATGGGGAAGACCACCTCGACGCGGCCGCGCAGGTTGCGGTTCATCCAGTCGGCGCTTCCCGCCCAGACCTCCCTGTCGCCTCCGTTGGTGAAGTAGAAGACCCTGCTGTGCTCCAGGTAGCGACCGATAATGCTGTAGACCCGGATGTTCTCGCTGACGCCGGGAAGTCCGGGGCGCAGGCAACAGATGCCGCGGACGATCAGGTCGATCTGCACGCCGGCCTGGGAGGCGCGGTAGAGTGCCCTGATTACCTGCGGGTCCACCAGACCGTTCATCTTGGCGATAATGGCGGCCGGCCGGCCGGCGCGGGCGTGTTCAGACTCGCGTTCGATGCGCTCGAGGGTCCCCTGGAGGAGGTTGGAGGGAGCCACCAGCAGCTTCTGCAGGGAGGTCTGGGGAGCGCGTGCGGTTAGAAGGTCGAAGACTTTGGCCACGTCGGCGGTGATGTCGGAGCGTGCGGTGATCAATCCCAGGTCCGTGTAGAAGCGCGCGGTGATGTGGTTGTAGTTCCCGGTCCCGAGGTGCACGTAGCGCCGCAGCCGGTCGCGGTCCCGGCGCACCAGCATGGAGAGCTTGCAGTGGGTCTTCAGGCCCATGACTCCATAGACCACGTGGACGCCGCTCTCCTCGAAGACCTTCGCTCTCTCCACGTTGGATGCTTCGTCGAAGCGCGCCTTGAGCTCGACCAGGACCGTCACCTCCTTGCCGTTATTGGCGGCATCGACCAGAGCCTGAGCCACCTTCGAGTCCTCACCGGTCCTGTACAGGGTCTGCTTTATGGCGAGGACCTTGGGATCCTCGGCGGCCATGTTGATGAAATCGATCACAGTTTCGAAGGATTCATAGGGGTGATGCAGGAGGATATCGCGTTGGCGCACGGATCCGAAAAAGGCCTCCGGTTCCCTGGGAAGATTCTGCTTCACTGGCGCGAAGGTCGAAAACTTCAGGTCCGGCCGCGGCACGTCGCCGTAGATGGACATTACCCGGTTGAGATTGACCGGGCCGTCGGCGCGGTAGACCTGGTCGCCGTCCAGTTCGAATTGGTCCTGAAGCTGTTTCACCAGCTGATTCGGAGCATTGGCGGCGATCTCGAGGCGCACCGCGTCTCCCTTGCGGCGGTCGTTGAGCTTCTGGACGATCTCCTCCAGCAGGTTGTCGGCCTCTTCCTCGTTGACGTAGAGCTCGCTGTTGCGCGTAATCCGGAAAGCTGCCGTCCCGAGGACACGGTGGCCGCTGAACAGATCGTTGACCAGGAACTCCATGATACCGCCCAGGGTGACGAAATGGATATCCTCCCCCTTGTTGGGAAGCCGCAGGATCCGCGGCAGCACCCGCGGCACGGTGGCTACTCCCAGCGCGGTCCGGTCTTCCCCCTCGAGCAGGGCGCCGATGCAGAGGGCCTTGTTGATAACCCGGGGGAAGGGATGGGCAGGGTCGACGACTATGGGCGTCAGAATCGGCTCGAGTTCCTCCTTCCAGTAGCTCCTGATGAAGGACAGGTGGTCGCCCTCCAGCTTGCGCGCCTCCCACAGGTAGATCCCCTCTCGGGCAAGAGCGGGCAACAGGTCCTCTTTCCAGCAGCGGTACTGGTCCTCCACCAGGCGATGGGCATTGCCGGCGATTCTTTCGAGTTGTTGCTCCGGGGGCAGGCGGTCCGGACCGGTGGGGCGGGTTCCCTCTTCGCGCATCTGCAGGAGGCCGGCTACACGGACCTCGAAGAACTCGTCCAGATTGTTGGCCACGATGGCAAGGAACTTTACCCGTTCCAGGAGAGGATTGCCGGGATCCTGCGCTTCCTCGAGGACCCGCCGGTTGAAGTCCAGCCAGGAGAGTTCGCGATTGATGTAGAAATCCGGGTTTTTGAGGTCGATTGCCATACTGTCTTCCAGATTCAAGGCGCCCCAGGTCCGGCGATCGTTTGAGGGAATAGGGCTTAAATATGTGGAACCCAATGGGATATGTCAATGACTCCACTACAACCTGAGTTGTGAAATGGGACTTGTGGAAAATTTAGCCTGGACTAAATTAATAAGTATACACAACCAAATAAAATTTTAGGAGTATATGTGAACTATTCGTGCACCCTTTTCTGCTCGAGTGTAATCGCCCTGCTGGGAGCCATGAGCTGCGACCCGATCTTGACGGATAGGCCGCCGAAAGGAGACGATTTCGAGTCGCCTCTGGAAGGCATGTCGCACGACTTGAACGCCGTTTTTGTCATGGGTGACGAGAATTTCGAGCGTGCTTTCAGCGTGGGAGAAGGGCTCGGCCCCATCTTCAACAACGTCGGTTGTGAAGGCTGTCATCCCGGCGATGGGAGAGGGACGCCCGAGTTGGGATTTGTCCGCTTCAGCCGGGAGGGCGACCCGGCCATGGACCTGGGAGGTCCCCAGCACCAGGACAAGGCGATTCCCGGCGTTCCTCCCGAAGCGGTGCCGGCAGGGGTGGAGCGGACGTTCAGGATGCCGCCGCCGGTATTCGGGATGGGAATGATCGAGGCCATCCCGGTCGAGACCATCCTGTCTCGCGCCGACCCGGACGACCGCGATGGCGACGGCATATCCGGCCGACCCAACATGGTGTGGGCTCCCGGTTATGTTCCCGAATCCCGGGTGGGCGGCGGTCCCGGGCCTCAACTGGGGCGCTTTTCGCGCAAGGCACAGGTCTCTTCCCTGCTCCAGCAAGTCGCCGAGGCCTACCACCAGGATATTGGCATCACCAGCGATTTCATTCCGGTGGAAAACCCCCATCCCCAGGCTGGAGGGGTGGCTGTCGGCGACGACGTGGCCGATCCGGAGATCTCTGCCGCAACCGTGTTGCAGACCGTCATGTACGTGCGTCAGCTCATGCCGCCGCAGCGGGGCACCATCACCTCCCAGGTCCAGCGCGGAGAGCTCCTCTTTGCGGATATAGGCTGCGTCTCCTGCCATGTACCCACCATGAAAACCGGCCCGAGCTCCATTCCGCAGTTGAGCGCGATCGATGTCCACCTCTATTCCGATCTGCTGCTTCACGACATGGGACCCGAACTGGCGGACTATCGCCCGGATGGGGAGGCAACGGGCCGCGAATGGCGCACGGCGCCTTTGTGGGGCCTGCGCCTTGTGAAGGACTTCCTCAACGGCGAGGCTTTCTACCTGCACGATGGCCGCACCTCGGATCTGGGTGAGGCCATTCTCTTCCACGGCGGCGAGGCCGCGGCCTCTCGCGACAAGTATGCTGGCCTGAGCAGGGACGACCGGCGCGCCGTGCTCGCTTTCCTCAAGTCGCTGTAGCCATGGGGGAGAAGGAACGCAGGGATGTTCCGCGGCGGCGTTTTCTGGTCCAGTTGGCCGCCGGAACCGGTCTGGTTGCCGGCGGGCTGTCCGCTTGCAGCGCCGCAGCCACCTTTCAGGCGCGGCTCGTACAGGGGCGTATCATCGTGGACCAAGCCGGACTGGAAGAACTATTCCGAGTAGACAATGTAGCCCTGGTGACGGCTGCGGGACTGCCGGAAGCCCTCATCCTGATCCGCATGGATGAGGGTTCCTACCGGGCGCTGGGCGCCCGCTGCACCCACCTGGGATGCCGGGTGCGGCCGGGCAAGCACTCGCTGAGATGTCCCTGTCACGGAGCTGTCTTTGACCTGGAGGGGAACGTGATCCGGGGGCCGGCGAAAAAACCGCTGTCCAGATACGAGTTGGAAGTGAAAGAAACCACCATTGAAATAGTGGTTTCACAAAACTGGTGACCCGTCGCAGATATATGTCGCCATTATTCCGCCGATCTATCCCGGCTCACGGCGTTGCCTTCACTCGCCGTACACCACCG
The DNA here is from genome assembly GCA_965208105.1 of Candidatus Latescibacterota bacterium. Taxonomy (GTDB): domain Bacteria; phylum Latescibacterota; class UBA2968; order UBA8231; family UBA8231. The sequence continues at coordinate 1,500,581 of OZ242318.1, read as the reverse complement.
GTACGACTCGCTCAGACGTCTTGTGAGCCTGGCGCCTCGGCGACCCAATTTCGTCAACCTATCTCTGCGACGGGACACCAGAAAGGATAGCAGGTATGCTGCGGCTCGGTGGTATGAGCCTGTTTCTATGCTTGAGTTTTTGGGGCGGGTTCGCCCCGGGTGTGGAAGCGCAGGTGGCGACGGGTTCCCGGCCTCTGGTCAAAGGAGGTATCGACAACAAACCCTTCATCGCCAGGCTGGGAGGTGGGACCAGGGTCGGCGGTTATGCCGAGGCCCACTTCCGCTATGAACGGGAAGATGGAATCACAAAGGAGCTGACCTTTGATCCCAGGCGCTTCAACATCTTCACCTATACCCCGGTCTCCGACCGCGTGCGCGTGGCCTCCGAACTGGAGTTCGAGGAAGGGGGAGAAGAGATCGCGGTTGAGATCGCCATCATCGACTTTGAGATCCATCCCGCCCTCACCTTCCGGGGTGGGATCATCCTCTCCCCCCTGGGGCGTTTCAATCTCTCTCACGACAGTCCGGTCAACGATCTGACCGACCGCCCCCTGGTGAGCACCCAGCTCATACCCACCGCTCTGTCCGAAGGAGGCATGGGGTTTTATGGCGCCTTCTATCCCACCGTCGAATCGCGGATAACCTATGAAATCTACGCCGTCAACGGGTTTTCGGACGGCGTGATCCTGGGTGATCCGGGCGGCACCCGGATTGCGGCGGGCAAGGGCCACTTCGAGGACAACAACAAGCGGCCCTCCTGGGTGGGGCGCGTGGCCGTCAGTCCGCGGCCGTCCTGCGAGCTTGGAGGATCGTTCCACACCGGTCCTTACAATACCTGGGTCGTCGATGGCCTGGCCATAGACAAAAAGCGCAGTCTGACTATCCTTGCCGTGGACTGGGACCTGTCCTGGAGGTCATTGGAGTTGCTCGGCGAGTACGCCAACGCCTCCATTGAGGTGCCCGCCGAGAGCGCGATCTACCAGGGAAGCCAGCAAGGCTTCTACACTCAGATCAACGCCCACTTTGGCAAGGACTGGATCGCGGTATTGCCAGAATCGGTGTTTACCGGGGTTGTGCGCGCGGGAGCCGTGGACTTCGACGCTGACTCCAGGGGAGACAGCCATCGCCGCCTGAGCCCGGGTCTCAACTTCAGGCCCGAGGAAGACACGATATTCAAGCTCGACTACCAGCGAAACTGGGAAAGGGATCCCTTCAACAACGAGGTCAGAAGCGCCTCCTTCCTTTTCAGCGTCGCGACCTATTTCTAAGTTTCGTTCCGGGGGCTCGAATGGAAAGGAACCTGTCCCGTGAATCTATCCTGCTGCGCCTGGTCACTGCCGGGTCCGGAAGAGGATGCTCTCGCAGCCATCGCTGCCATCGGCTTCCGCTCCATTGACGTGCAGGCCGGAACCTATGGCAGCCCCTCATCCCGCGTCCTGGTGCGGGAACTGGGGATGGAGTTCTCCTGCATTGGGCTGTCGTTCAATATGGGGGACGAGGCCGCCCTCGACGGGGAGACGGCGAGGGCCCGCCAGGCGGCCATCGACCACTGCCGGAAGGCCCTGGACCAGGCGGCCGAGCTCGGGATCGGAACCGCCTACCTGGTTCCGGGAAAAAACCTCGAGGCCCTGCCGCATTTCGCCGAGTCCCTGGTCCAGGTGGCCGACTATGCTGCCGCGCGCGCCATCGGGGTCGGCGTCGAGCACTTCCCCGGCAAGGCCCTGCCGACGGCCGCGGCGACCCTCGACTACCTGACCGCCCTGGACCATCCCAACCTCTACCTTCTCCTGGACAGCGGACATCTGCAGATTTCCGCGGAAGATCCGGCCGCCGTCATCGCGGCGGCCGGCGAGAAACTGGGTTACGTCCATCTCGACGACAACGACGGCGCGGACGATCTGCACTGGTCCCTGCTCGACGGCGTCCTCACCGAGGGGACCCTGGAGGCGCTTTTCGCCGCCCTGGAAGCAAGCCCCTACTCCGGTCCTGCCAGCCTCGAGCTCAACCCGCGCCTGCCCGATCCAGCGAAGGCGCTGGCCGCGAGCCGCGCCGTGGCCCTGAAACACAGCCCGTAGTTTCCCGTCGCAGCGAAATGCCGCCGGTGCCGCCTTCACGCGTTGAACAGATCCCGCTCTCAACCGTCAATCCCCAACCCCGCGAATAACCGGCTGTACTCGTCGGTCAATGGATCGCTCTCGCCCTTTTCCGCGGCGCGGGCGAATACGAAGCCCGGTGTTTCCGACCTGCGCGCCCGCGCCAGAACCCCGTAGCCGGCGGGAGCGCCCCGGGTTTCCAGGTCGCTCTGGATCGCCATCATCTCGGCCAGGGCGTTGGCCAGACCCCAGCGCGCGGCAAACGACCGCGCAAAAAGCTCCTCCGGGGTGAGCCCTTCTCTAAATCCGTGCTTCAGCGGCGTGAATCCGCCCAGGGCGTTCCGGGCTACGCCCTGAGGTGCCACGTATAGCCTGATCTGCTGCCAGTTTCCCCGCGCGCCGCACTGGGCCAGGAGGGCGGGAATCCCGAGGTCGTCGTCGTCAAACCCGCGAAACTGCGCCAACATCGCCGATACCTCGTCGGGATAGTCGCGCCAGACGTCCGGGCCATCGCCCTTGGGAGGATCGGGGCAATGGAGGGACGAGCCGATGAACGCGCTCATCGAAGCGCCGGTTTTACGCGCGGCTTCAAATCCCCTTTCCCGCAGTTGCGCCGCCATATTCAATGCGGCTTCAGCCCCATCGCCTGCCATCGCGTTCGCCAGCCAGGCCATCACCTGATTCTTGCCGACGAACAATCCCTCGCGCTCGATCTCTTCCCCGACGATCGCTCCAATCTGCCCCAGACCTTCGTCCGTCATGCTGGTGTACGCCAGACCGAACATGGCGTCGTGCATTGGGTGAATTTTTTCGCGGGCGATCAGGCCCGGGTCCCGGGCAAGGTGCGCGACTGCCGACAGGCGATCCGCGGCCGAGCGCTGGCCGGCCTCGGTAACCGGCACGAAGACCGCCACCTGGTCACCGTCAAAGTCCATATCCAGCATATGGCAATTCGACACGGAAACGCGAATGGCGTTTCCCTCGACGCGCAGCGGCTGGCAGGCCACGAATGCCGTCGGCGAAACCGTGGGTTTGCGCAGGACCACGGCCCAAAGATCGGCCATGGCTGCATCCAGTGCTTCCCTGGCCACTTTCGACCTCCGGTCCACTGCTTCGCCGCCCACGGTACGCGCGGCGAACGGTCCGAACAAGGCCCACGCCATCTTTTCGGGCACACCGACCTGATCGTATCTCAATTCCGGGGCGGGTACGGCCACCGAACGCCCGCTGAACAAGGTGCGCGCCCGAAATCTCAATCGCGGCAAGCGGCAATATGAGCGAACGCGCCCGGACAGGGTTTCAAGGGCGCGCCGCACCAGCACCTCCGGCGCATCACTGGCGATCATCTCGCTCAGGCGCCTGTTCGACTGCCGCAGTGCGCCGGGCACGTCATTCCCGCCCACGTGGATCAGCGAATGTCCCGGCAGCCACGGGTGCGGGACCGGCAGGGCAAGGTCCAACTCTCCACCCCGTCTCAGCGAAAACCGCGCCCCGTGTTCACCCAGCTCGACGGCCACCCCGGCTTTCGACAACTCGTTCACAAGATCGTCGAACTGGGGGGAGGGGGCTGCAGCGGCAACGGGTCCCGAGGCGACGCGGCCGGCCAGGGTATGGGAATCGCTCCGGTCCCTGGCGCAGGTGTTGAACAGGTCGCCCACGACCCCGAATGCACCCGCCTCCTGCAGCGCCAGAAAATCAGCCTCATCCAACTCCTGGCAGGGTTGGTCCGGCGTTACCGCCGCGTGAATCTTGTCCGCGGCCAGATGAAAGGTGCGCCCCCAGTAGACCCACCCCACCGTGGTGCGGCGCGGCAGCGTTTCACCATTCAAGGTCAAAGAATCCATTCCATCCTGCGCGAGCCCGCGGGCCTTCAGGCGGGCGCGAATCTCGTCGTCCTTCGGCGCCTCGAGCACGGGAACGACAAGCGGCTTTCCCTCGGCCTTCGCAATGCGCCCGGCGACGGCTTCCCGCAGCTGGCCGATGTTCAGCCGCGACGGCAGACCGCACACGCTGACGATGAGTTCAACCGGGGTGCCGTCGGACAATCTGGGCATCTCTTCGTCCCGCACAATCCGCGACACCACTCCCTTGAAGCCGTGTCGATTGCTCAGTTTGTCGCCCGGCTCGACGGGATCGGGCAGCGTCATGCGCCCGGCCGCGGATGCGCTCATCACGAGGGCGTCTTCGAGTGCGTCCCCGTTCCAGGCCATGAAGGCGGTCAGCAGGTTGTATCCCGTCCAGAAATGCGGGTCGTCCGGTTCGAGCCCCGTTTGCACCATCGCGGGTTCCGATTCCGCTTCCCTGCCGTCGTATCGGACGTGATAGTCGTGCCAGGCGCCCTGCTCGTCGCGCGGCATGTCGGGTCCAGGCGCGCCAATCCACTGGCGCATCATATTCACCCCCATCAGAACCCGGTTGCTGTCGTTGTGTTCCAGGAAGGGAACCATCGAAGCACCGATGCCCAGCCGCTTTCGAGGCGCGTCGTCCTCGATCACCAGCTTGCCTTCGCGGATGGCCGCCCCCTGAGCCACCTCCAGGATCCGCCCGAGATTCGGTCCTTCCGGAGTGCAGTAAGGACAGACCCGTCCGTGGTGCGATGGATGATAGAAATTTTCCACCCCCTCCGTGGCCTCGCCGAAAATGGGGATCATGTTCAGCCGGCGCAGGTGGACGTACATATCGTGCAGGTTGGTCGCCTGCAAATACTGGGAGGTGGGTTCGTCTGTAAAAAATGCGTGGATCCAATCCCCCAGCGGCATCAATGTTGCGACAGCACCTCCCGGCATAACCGGCATGTTTTCCAGCCGCCGGGCGATATAATCGAGCAATTGCTCGCCCACACAGCGGATCTCGGCACGCTCGAGATCCACCTCCGTCGGCGCCGGAACAACCATTCGGAAAAAGCCGTCCACCTTGAACCGGCCCCATTCGTCGGGCTGGGGAATGTTCGCGTAGAAGACCTCCTGACCTCCCTGGATCCCAAGGCGCAATTCACAGACGTACTCGTCCTTCGACACCACCCGGTATCCCGCCAGCGGCATCCGCTCCGCCAACAGGTCGGGCAATCCCTTCTGCACGAATGCATCCCACGAAATCTTGTGCCACGGCGCCTTCAAAGAAAGACTCATCAATTTCCTCCTGTCTCATGATTCGCAGGTTCGGCCCCATGCCTCCGCGAGCTGCCGGCGCGCATGGAACAGGCGGGACTTCACCGTTCCCTCCGGAATATCCAGCCGCCGGGCAACCTCCTGGAGCGCCACCTCATCTGCGTATACCATTTGAAGAACCTCGCGTTTTTCCTCCGGCAGGGCGTCGATCAGGTCCTGCAAAATCCGCCTCTGCTCGGCGCGTTCCAGGGCCGCGTCGGGCCCCAGCGCTGCCTGGTCTATCATCCATCCCGGAACGGGCGGTTCTTCCTCCTCTTCGTCCCAGGGCGAAGGAGTTTCCATGGGCTGTTCGCGCCGGCGATTTTTGCTGCGCAGTTCATTCAGCGACAGATTTTTCGCGATCCGGAACAGCCATCCGCGAAACGACCCCTGCCCCGACCACTGGCCCGCCCTGTTCCAGATTCTGAGAAAAACCTCCTGGGTCAGATCCTCGGCCAGGTCCGGATCCCGGATCGCCCAACGCAGACTCTCGTTCACCCGTTCCCTGTGGCGAGCGAACAGAATCGCGAAAGCCTCCTGGTCCCGCGCCGCTACCCGCCGCATCAAAACTGCATCCGATGGTGTCAAGAAGCCCCCCTGTGAGAATCGACACCGCTCCGCACAACCCGGTTCAATAAGAAATTATATACTCGAACAGAAGGGGATGCTCCAACCGCGCTCCCTCCCATTGCCTTCTCCCGGGTTTTTTTAGAGAATGTGAGGCCGGGGCCTGCAATTGATCGGATTGTTCACCGCCAAAAATCGTTACTCCCACCGTCCTGGAGGAGTCTTCTCATGCCATCCAGCGAAAACAGCCTTTCCGCCTCCCTGAAGGGGCGCGCCCGGGAACGGCACGCCGTTGCGGGCATTCGCACCTGGCACGTCGATCTGAACCCGCGCGCCATGCCGGCCTCGGGGTTTGCCAGCGGGGGATCGCGGGCACCTGCCGCGGCGCAGGGGCCTTCCCCGGGGACCGGCCACGTCGACTGGCGGGGACCTTTCGCAGCCCAGGCGGGCGCTCTGATCGTGGAGATAACCACCGATAAGGGCGTGAAGGGATACGGCCTCGGAGGCGGCGGCCTCGCGGGCGCGTTGATCATCGAGAGACACCTTCAGTACTTCGTCCGCGGCCGCGATCCGCTCGAAGTAGAGGAGATCTGGGATCTTCTCTACCACGTGACCTCCATCTACGGCCGCCGCGGGCTCGTCATCTACGCCTTGAGCGGGATCGACCTGGCCCTCGTCGACCTCTGCGGCAAGATCGTGGACTCTCCGGCCTACGGCCTGTTCACCGATTCTCCCCGTCTGGAGATCCCCGCCTACGCCACCGGCGAAGATGTTGGATTTTATGCGGAGAACGGCTTCTCCGCCTGCAAGGTCCCCCTGCGCAACGGCCTTGGGGAAGGGGAGGAAGGAATGGCGAAAAACCTGGAGATCGTGGGGGCGGCGCGCGACGCCATTGGACCGGGGGTGGAGCTGATGGCGGACATCTTCCTTCGCTGGGACGTGGAATACACCCTCCGCTTCGCCCGGGCGGCGGCCGCGGCGAATCTCAAGTGGATCGAGGAACCCGTGGCCCTCGACGACTACGCGGGAATGGCGAGGTTGGTCCGCGAGGTCCAGCCTGCGTGGATCGTCTCCGGCGAGCACGAGTTCACCCGCTACGGCTTTCGCGAGCTCTTGCGCTGGAAGGCGGCGGAGATGATTCAACCGGATATCAGCTGGGCGGGCGGGTTTACCGAGTGTCTGAGGATCGCCCGCGAGGCGGCTGAGACGGGCGTTCCCACCTGGCTCCATCAGGCCGGCACGCCCTGGGGATTGCATCTTTCGGCCTGCCTGCCGCTGCCTTGCATGGCGGAGACCTTCGGGCCGTCCCGCGAGGGGGTCGAAAACGAGCTCTTCCGGGTCCTGCGCCCCGCGCCCCGCGATGGTTTCTTCAAGGTCGGCGATGCCCCGGGTTTCGGAGTGGATATTGACGATTCCCTGCTGGATGCCTGGACAGTCGATCGCCTGTAGATCCGGACTTCCCGCCATTCCTTCTCCAGAGCCTGGGAAGGGTGAGTCCGGCGATGGGTCTGCAACCTCAATCACTACCAAATTTCCACGATAGGAGAAGCGAGAGAGAATGAGCGACGTGCGCATTGGAGAGGAGAGGCTGCGGGAGTTCACCACGCGGATATTCGTCGCCCTGGGAATGCCCGAGGCGGACGCCGCCCTGGAGGCGGAGGTGCTGGTGTGGAGCAACATGAGAGGCGTCGATTCCCACGGCGTCCAATTGGTCGAGGCATACATCGACTGGGTCGACCGCGGATTGGTGCGCCTGCGGCCCCAGGTGCGGATCGAAAAGGAGACCGCGGCCATCCTGCTGATGGAGGCCGACCAGGCCTTCGGTCCCATCCCCACCGTGGCGGCGATGAACAAGGTGATTGCCAAGGCCCGCGACGTGGGTATCGGCTGGGGCCTCATCCGCAACACGCGGCACCAGGGATGCATGGCCTACTACACCCACCTGGCGGCCGCTCAGGGCCTGGCCGGCATCGCCGTGGTCACCAGTTGCCCCGCCAACATGGCGCCCCCCGGGGCCACGACCGGGGGCACTCACAACAGCCCCATCGCCATCGCCGTGCCCGGTCGCAATCGCGTCCCGATCAGCCTCGACATGGCCACCAGCGTGGTGGCCAACGGCAAGATCCGCGTTGCCCTCGACAAGGGGGTCGCGATCCCCGCGGACTGGGCCCTGGACGAGAATGGCGAGGCGACCACCGACCCGGCCAGGGCCGTCTTCGTGCGCCCCGCGGGAGGCTACAAGGGCTACGGCCTCGCGCTGCTGTTCGAGTGCATGTCGAGCCTGATGACGGGCAACCCGCTGCTGACGCCCTGGCTGCGCGGCGGGGAGGTCAGCTGGGGGACGCAGAACAGCTTCGTCGCCGCCATCGACATCGCCACCTTCACCGATCTCGAGGCCTTTCGCGACGATGTCGACCGGCTCGCCGATACCATGGCCGCGCTGCCCACCCGGGAGGGAGTCGGGCCCCTGAAGGTGCCCGGCGACCTGGAGCAGGAAGCTTTCGCGGAGAGATCGGCCAACGGGGTGCCGCTGCCTCCAGGAACCGCGGCCAAGCTGCGCGCCGCCGCGGACCGCTTCGGCCTCGACCTGCCGGCGGAGCTGGCCTGAGTTTGAGGCCCCGGGGAGTCCCGCCTGGCCACAGCAGCGGCGGGAGCGGGCCGGCGCCTGAATTCTCGGACCTTCCTTTAGCCGGCGTGGTCCTGAACGCGTCAGAATACCTGGGAGAAGGTCATGTAGAGTCCGGTTCTTTCCCCTGAAGAGCCGTAGTCCGCGCGGACGATGGTGCTGTGCCAGTGGAAGCGGAGGCCGGCGCCGAGGCCGCGCTCCCAGCGCCGGAGGCCGGGACCGGAGCCGCGCTTGAAGGTCTGGCCCACGTCGCCGAAGAGAACCAGGCCGGTGTAGATGCGCTGGCTTCTGGAGACCCGCACACCGCGCCAGCGCAGTTCCCCATTGCCCAGGAGGCGTCCCTCGCCGCGCCGGCGGGCGGCGGAAAGGCCGCGAATGGTCTCCGAGCCTCCCAGGGAAAGCTGCTCGTAGAAGGGGAAATCTCCCCAGGTCAGGTCGGCCTGGACCCGGTGGGCCAGGACCAGTCCGGGCAGGATGAGGATGAAGTGGCGGTGCTGCAGACCCAGCCTGGCGCCGGCATAGTCCCCCTTCCCTCCCCAACTGTATTCCATCTGGACTTCCTCGAGGACGCCGCGGCTGCTGTTGGTGTAGTCGTCGCGGGTATCGCAGCGCAGGGCGGCCACCGCCCGGGCGAGGAATCCTCCCTCGGCGCCCAGGGGACGCAACCGGTCGAGGAGGCCTGTGCCGGGGGCGTTGGGGACGATGCCGCGATGGCTCAGGCGCAGCTCGGCGCGGCCGCGGAACGGGGGCCGCAAGGTGCGGATCCAGGTCAACTGCAGCCGGGGGTTGGTCTGCTGATAGGTCTTTTCCTCCTTGCTGTAGGCCCTGAGGGCGTCTGCGTCCAGGTCGCCGAAGTAGTTGGCGAAGTCCTCCTTCTCGAAGACCGCTTCAACCTCGAGCCGCTGTCCGGGTTTCAGCCGCGGAGCGTCGAGGCGGATGCGGTGGACCTGCTTGCCGCGGGTGGTGGCGAAGACCTGGAAGGAATAGGCGCGGTTGTAGGGGACGGTGGAGCCGTCGTAGTGGAACAGATTGAACCGCAGGCCGTAACCCGTGCCGTGGTCGGAGCTGAAGTTGAGCAGGGGGATGGCGGTGGGCTTCCATCCCCGCGCCGGTGACTCTGCATCGAGGCTGAGGGCCAGGGCGATCACGGAGAGGATGGCTGGAATGAACACCATGAACGGCCTCCTTCAGCGGGCGTGGCCCAGCAGGTGGTAGGCCAGCAGCCAGAGGCGCCCCAACCCGGGCAGGGTGTGGTTCCACAGGGCGGCCAGGGAGTCCAGGCGGAGACTCAGATCGACGTGGGCGAGGAGGTCGATGATATACAGCCTGGAGGAGGTGGTCCGGGGCAGAGACCGGCTCAGGCGCAGGCTCTCGGTGTAGGGGACCTTGCCGTCGGTGGTGCTGTGCACCAGGAGGAGGGGTGTCCGGTTGGCGGCGAGGTAGTGGTCCAGCGAAAGGGTGTCCACCCAGGCCCGCACCGGAGCCGGGACCGCGGCGTAGAGGGAGTCGAAACGTTGCGGATCTTCGTTGGCCATGAAACGCACGAGGGCCTGCTCGCCGGCGGTGAAGCGCGCCAGGTGGGGCTCCACTGGAGGCCGCGGGTTGCGCATCTGCCGCTCCATGAAGAGCCCCAGCTCGGAGCGGCTCGGAGAAGGGGGCAGATGGTCGAGGTTGCCGGCGAGGAACTTCCAGCGGCTGCGCCGGTTGCGCGCCGGTCCCCGGAGCTGCTCCTCCCCGGGTTCTCCGTGGGCGCCGGTGAGGGTGTAGCGCAGGGTCTCGCGCAGGTCGCAGTAGCCGCCGACGATCAGGGCGAAGCGCAGCGGGTGGGGGGTGCGGCTCAGGGCGATGAGCGCCGGGCCGGCGGCGAAGCTGGGTGCGAGCAGTCCGACGCTGGCGGAATCGACCTGGGGAAGGCGGCGCAGGTGAGCGATGCAGGCCTCCAGGGAGCGGGCGTCGGCAAAACCCAGCCGATAGGTCTTCATGTCGCGCAGGTCGGGGGCCATTACCGCGAACCCCGCCCGCGCCAGGCGACCGGCGTGTTCCCGGATGCGCGGGTCCTGGTTGCCCAGGTGAGCAAGGCCGTGGACCAGTACGAGGCCGGCGTGAGGTCCTCCCCGGGGAGGGCTGTAGAGGTCGAAGGGAACCAGTCCGTCCGGGGCCGCCAGGGTGTCCCGGCTCGTCTCCGGAGTCGGGCTCAGCAACTTGAACGGAGAGGCCGAGCCCCCGGCGAGAAAATCGCTGAGCATCAGGGTTGTCCAGACCGAGGATCGGACGGGAGCCAGGTACAGCACCGAGGCGCCCAGGGCGATGCCGGCGAGGAGGAAGGGAGTTTTCTTGCGCGAAATCCAGGTGAACAAGGTATCAGCATTCTTCAAGGCGGTGGATGCCCCCTGGTCCGGCCGCCGGAGACTCGAAGGGGTTGGCCCGGCCCGGGCGGGTCGCAGGCGCCGAGGCGGCACCCGGCGGCCTCGCAAAGGCGCGAAGCTTCCTGGATGCGGCGCGGTCGGATGAAGTGCCTCAGAGCTTTACCGGCGGCCGCGGCCGGTGCCGTTCGTCGGTCTCCTCGTTGTCGAAGAAGCGGGCCCAGTCGCGGTAGTAGTGGGTGGCCACCTGCTCCGGGTTGGACCTGCTGCGGGCCACGAAGCCGCGGGCGTCCCGGCCCGAGGGGGCGGTCAGGTCGCTGAAGCGGAGGTCGACACTCCAGCGCGCCTTGTCGGTGGTGTTGGTCACGCTGCGGTGAGCGGTCTCCTGGTGATACAGCAGGGCGCCGCCCAGGCCGATGGGACATGTCACCACGTCCTCGGGGCTGTAGTGCTCCTCGCCGATAGTCGGTTCCCGCGCCCGGTTCAGGATCCCCCACTTGTGGCTGCCGCGGACGAACTGGATGGCGCCCATGTCCGCGGTCACGTCCACCAGGGGCATCCAGCAGTTGACCATGCGGGTGTGCTCGGATTCTTCCAGGAGGAAACCGCCGTCCTGGTGGAAGATGTCGTCGGCGATAGTGGGAAAACGCGCCTGGAAGGCCATCTTCGAGCGCAGGGCGAACTGGGGGTGGGCGAGGATCTCCGGGCCGATGAGCTGCTCCACCACGTCCAGCAGAACGGGATGGGTCCAGAGCTTGAACACCGAATCGGTCTTCATGCGTTTGCCCCCGGTGACCGCCTCCTTCAATTCCAGGGGGTCGTCGGCGGCCTCGCAGAGCTTGACCAGCCGTTTGTCGAAGGGAGCCGCGTCGAAGGTATCCGGGACCTTTCCGGCGGCGTGGAAGCGCCGCGCCTCGAACTCGACGATGTCGGCGAGCTCCTGTCTCAGGGGGGCGCTCGCCTCAAGGGGAAGGAGGCCGGGAAGGACGAGGTAGCCTTCCTCTTCGAAATGCCGGATCTGCTGTTCGGTGAGGGGCATGGGTGCTCTCCTGGGTTGTTTTCGAGGACAGCTTCAGGACCTTCCCGAAGGCGCCGCTGGCCTTTCTTCCATGGCGCATCCAGGACCTCCGGGTATTGGCAGGCAGGCAGGAATTGAATATAAATGAAGGTCACCGGGCTGGTAAGCCCCTGTGGGCACCCTGACGACCGGCACCAGGAAACCTCACCGTCCCATCAAGGAGTAGAAAGATGACCAACCCCAACGTGGAACCTCTCGCCCAGGAGCACGTCGTCGCCGCCAGGGTCCCCGATCCCGGGGTGTACTTCTTCCACGACCCCAACATGACCCGGCTGGACGACGGGCGCCTGCTCATCGCCGCCCCCCAGTGGGGCCGCGGCCGGCCCGAGATCGAGCGCAGCCTGCGCATGCTGCTCAGCGCCGACGAAGGCCGCAGCTGGGAGGAGCTGCCGGCTCTGCCCTACGAGGAGGCCACTCCCTTCGTGCTCGACGGCCGGCTCCTGATGTTCGTCCAGTACACCACCAACCAGGATTTCAATCTCGTCGCCAGTGACGACGGCGGGCGCAGCTGGAGTGAACCGCTGCGCGTCCTGGAAGGTCCGTTCTGGAACATCTCCACGCCAATGGTCGAACGGCCCGAGGCCCTGTACTGGGCCATGGACTACGCCACCGAGGAGGAGCTGGACGACCGAAGCCGGAACTGCATGGTCATGGTGAAGCACGACCGCAGCCGCTCGCCCCTCGATCCCGGCTCCTGGAGCTGCTCCAACACGGTGCCGCGGCCCGGGCTTCCCGGCTCCCTCAACGGCGGCCACTTCCCTCCCGGGGGCAGCCCGCAGATTTCCCGCGACCCGCCCTGCGTGTTCGGCTGGGTGGAGCCCAATACGGTGGAGGTGAACGGGCGCATCCGCGTCTTCACCCGCTGCACCATCGACGATTACTCCAGCACCAATATCGCCGCCCTCCTCGACTACGACGCGGACGCCGACCGGCTCGAGTTCAGGCAGTTCGTCTCCTGGCCCGGGGGCCAGTGCAAGTTCTTCGTCCTTCACGACCGGCCCAACGCCACCTACTGGATGCTGGGGAACCTGGCGACCAATTCCCACGACGCGCTGGGGTGGGGCCACCGCATGCGCGAGTCGGGTTTCATGGGAGGGCCGGGCAACGAGCGCCGCTGGCTGTTTCTCTACTATAGCATCGATTGCCTCAACTGGTTCCCCGCCGGCTGCGTGGCGCGCTGGCCCGGCCACGTGAAGCGCAGCTTCATGTATCCCAGCCCGGTGATCGCCGGCGACGACATCATACTCCTGTCCCGCACCAGCCGCGACGCCGAAAACCAGCACGACGCCGATCTTTGCACGGTCCACCGCATCCGCGATTTCCGCAGCCTGGCCATGGACCTGCACCAGGGCGGGCTGCACCGATGAGGGGATTCCCGGGGCGTTCCCCTGCAGCCACGGACACCAGATGGACGGCAAGGAAGGAGGCCACCAATGCCCGCACCTGTGAAGATTCTGGTCCCCGGTGACGATCCGCGTCAGATCGCCGGTTCGCCCCACCTCGAGCGCCTGCGGCCCTACGGCGAGGTGACCCTCCACGGCAACAGGCCCCGGGACAGCGCCGAGAAGATCGAGCGCGCCGGTGGATTCGAGATCATCATCAACTCTCGCGGCCTGGTGGATTGGAGAGAGAAGGAGTTGCGCGCCCTGCCCGCCCTGCGCATGATCGCCACCTGCTCCATCGGCACCGACATGATCGACCTGGAGACCGCCCGGGAGCTGGGCATCGTCGTCTCCAACCAGCCCGGACGCACCGCCCCGGTGGTGGCCGAGCACATGTTCGGCATGATGTTCGCCCTGGCCAAGCGCGCCGCGTTCCAGACCGCTGAGATACGCGCCGGGCGCTGGACCCGGAGGACGAACCTGGGTCTGCAGGGCAAGGTGCTGGGGATCCTGGGCACGGGGCACACCGGGGCGGAGATGGCGCGCCTGGGACGGGCGCTGGACATGGAGGTGATTGCCTGGACCTTCCATCCCTCTCCGCAGAGGGCAGCGGAGCTGGGGCTGCGCTTCGTCGAGCTGGATGAGCTTTTGCGCCGCGCCGACGTGGTCAGCCTGCACCTGCGCCTGAGCGCGGAGACGCGCGAGCTGATCGGCCCCAGGGAGCTGGAGCTCATGAAGGAGGGCGCCCTGCTCCTCAACGGCGCCCGGGGGGAGATCGTGGATCTCGACGCCCTGGCCGAGGCGCTGCGCGGGGGCCGCCTGGGCGGAGCGGCGCTGGACGTGTTCCCGGTGGAGCCCTTCGCGGACGACCATCCAATTTTGAGCTGCGAGCAGGTGGTGCTGACCCCGCACGCCGCCGATATGACCCCCGAGGGAATGGAGTTGCTCAACGAGGGGGCGGTGGACAACGTGATCGCCTTTCTGGAGGGAAGGGAGAGGAACAATGTGGCGGTGTGAGCGGGAGGCCGCGGCGCCGGACAGGGTGCGCAAAGTGGCGGGCGTTTGAAGAGATGAGGGCGCGGATCGGCCATATCGTACCGACGGACCGCATCGCCTTTCTCATGCTCCGCTCCCGGCTGACGCGGCTGCGTGAGGCGGGCTTCGAGGTCGGAGTGATCTGCGGGGAGAAGGGCTACGGCGACCGCCTCAGGGAAGCCGGCCTGGAGATTCTGCACATCCCCTTCGCGCGCGAAATCGCTCCTTTGACGGACCTGCGCTGCGCCGCCGCCCTCTTCCGGACGCTGCGCCGCGAGGGCTTCGATATCGTGCACTCCCACAATCCCAAGGGAGGACTGCTGGGTCCGGCGGTGGGAAAGATGGCGCGGGCGGCTGCAGTGGTGCACACGGTCCACGGCTTCCTGTTCAACGAGAACAGCAGGGGGGCGCACAACCTGCTCGCCCACGGTGCCGAGCGCTGGACGGCGCGCTGGTGCGATCACCTGTTCTTTCAGAGCGCCGAGGACTTCGCCTACGCCCGGGCGCACCGCTTCAAGGCCCCCGGGCGCCTGCACCTGATTGGCAACGGCATCGACGAGCGCCGCTTCGACCGCGGCCTGCATCCGCGCGGGCGCGAGGACAAGCGCCGCGAGCTGGGCCTGGAACCGGGTCACCTGGTCGTGGGGATGGTCGGCCGCCTGGTGCGCGAGAAAGGATTCGAGGAGTTCTTCGCGATGGCGGGCCGCATCGCCCGCGAGTTCAGCCAGGCGCGCTTCCTGGTGGTGGGCATCTCCGAGGCTGATGATCAGTGGGACGCCGTCGATCCCGGCGAGTTGATCCGCCGTCACGGCATCGCCGACCGCTGCATCGTCCTGGAACAGCGCAGCGACATGCCCGAGCTCTATCTGAGCATGGACCTGGCGGTCCTGCCTTCCTACCGCGAGGGGATTCCCCGTGCCCTGCTCGAGGCCGCGGCCATGGGTGTGCCCATCGCGGCCAGCGATATCCGCGGCTGCCGCGAGGTGATCGTCGACGGGGAGACCGGCCTGCTGTTCGCCCTGAAGGACGTGGACGCCTTCGCCGGAGCGGTGCGCTCCCTGCTGCGCGACCCGGAAAAACGGCGGCGCCTGGGTGAGGCAGGCAGACGCCGGGTCTTCGGGAACTACACCGAAGGACGCACTGCCGCTCGCCTCATAGCCTGTTACGAAGAGATACTCGAAGGAAAAGGATAGGGGCCGGAACCAGGCTCTCAGCCTTGCCCCTCCCAGTCCCGGGCCACGCCGGGCGCGAGGCTCTCAGCGCTTCTTGCTCGTTGCTCTGACGCCTTGCTTCACCATGCGCTCGAAGGCGCGGATCTCGCGGTCTCCTTCGAGAACCCCGATCTCCATGTGAAACTCCCGCACCTCGCCCGGCTCGATGTACTGCAGGCTCCGGTGCCGGCGGTTCCACTGGCGGCCCTGCACGCTGCAGTTTCCGGGTTCGATCCCGGCCACGTAGGTGCCCTGGTGGTAGTGCTGCCACTGGTTGACGAAGGGGATCTCCCGGCGCAGGAACTTCCAGTAGATGCCCAGCCCGAGGCGGTCATTGATCAGACCCACGTGGACATTTCCCTGGCGGTCGGCGCGGGGGCGGTGGACGTAGACCTCGTCGCTAGCCTGCTTGCGCGGCCCGGAGGCCGCGGTATACTCCCCGGGGGAGACCTCGCGGCCGTCGGTGAAGTCGATGCTCTTCCTGGTGTGGAGCACCAGCCGGGCTCCGGCATCCAGCAAGGGAAAGCCGGGGTTGGTGTGGTAGACCAGCATGAGAGGCGAGGGGTCGACAGAGAGGTTCTCCACCCGGTCGTGGATGCGCAGGCATTTCTCGCCCAGGACGGTGGAGATTTCCCGGGTCAGCTCGAGGTCGGTGCCGAAGACCACCGCCTCGCGCATCTTGCCGCTGACCCGGACAACGTAGTCCTCGCCCTCCCAACCTGCCGCGGCACTGACGTTCTTCGCCGGAATGAAGGAGACCCTTCCGTGCAGGCCCAGCTCCTCGTTCTCCTCCTGCGGGTCCGTTTCCGGATGACCCACGAAGGTGAGGCCGCAGGTGGTGACCAGGCCGCCGAAAAACCCCCGCATCCAGCCGAAGCCCTGGGGTTCGTAGAAGGCCGGACCCACGTCACCCGTATTGCCGCGGAAGCACAGGGACATGCCCTTGTAGTGCGCGGAGGCGATGTCGAGGCAGCGTCCGGGGAGCAGGGAGAAGCCCAGGCCCGATGCATTGAATACCTCCACCAGGTCGGCGCCGCGTTCGTTGCCTTCCACCAGCTCGGCGCGGCGGGCGCCTGCCAGCTGGCTCATGTCTCCGGTGAGATGGACGAGTTGCTGCCGGGTGTAATTTCTTCCGAAAAGGCTGGGCATGGTTCTTCTCCTGGGAGGGTGGAACGGGTTTTTGGGGCCTGAAGATACGACGATGGGCAGGGCGGCACAAGACTGACGGGGAGGGGAATGGACCGCCGCCATGCCCGGAGAACAGGGGGTCTGCCGGCGCTGGAATCTTGACAGCAAAAGATAAAACCCTGTTATATCCTCTGTGCGACGCCCCTGCCATGCGGAGCCGGGCAATCCCCTGCGATGGGGGTTCCGGACGGGCGTCCAGGCAGACAGGTTCCCTCCATGGGCGGAGTTCTCATATTGACGGCCACCGGGTCGGAGCAGGGCGAGCTTGCCCGGCGAATGGAAAAGGCGATTTCCCAGGTGGTTGCGGGGAAGAAGTGGCTCTGTGGGAAGCTGGGTGGATCGGAGCTGCGCCTGGTGGAGACGGGAATCGGGGCGGTCAACACGGCTCACGCGCTGACCTGCGTTCTGCAGGCATGGCGCCCGGACGCGGTGCTTCAGGTGGGTGTGGGCGGAGCCTATCCAGGGGCGGGATTGGCCCTGGGCGACCTGGTGCTGGCCAGCGGGGAGGTTTACGGCGACCTGGGAGTGCGGACCGGGGACGGGTGGAACTCGGCCGAGACCATCGGTATTCCCGTGGTAAAGCGGAGCCGGGCGTATTTCAATTCCTTTCCCGTGGACCCCAAGCTGATGGAACGGGCGCGGGAGCTGCTTTCAAGGGGCTGGAACAGGCCCGCTCCGGCCCTGCGCGTGGGGCGCTTCGTAACCGTGCAGGAGTGCAGCGGCCTGGCTGAGCTGGGGCGGGAGCGGGGAGAGCGCTTCAACGCCGTCTGCGAGAACATGGAAGGGGCCGCCGCGGCCCACGTGTGCCTCCTCTACGGCATTCCCTTCCTGGAGTTGCGCAGCATCAGCAACCAGGTCGAGGACCGCCGCCTGGAGACGTGGAATCTTCCCCTGGCCTGCGCCCGGGCCCAGGAGGCCGCCCTCCGGCTCCTGTTGGAAGGGGGGATCGACCAGGCTGCCGGTGACCGCAGCCGGGAATTCCATCGACCCCGGGGGCCGCGCCCAGGGTCCAGGTAGAAGGGAAGAGGGACGCCACTCCCGCCGGCATGGACGCAACCGCCCCGGATCGGAGGCGAACCGATCAGGCTCGGGACCGAATGAGAACCGTTTCACTGGGATATTCCACCGCTCCCAACGATACCTTCATTTTTTTCGGTTTGGTGCACGGAAGGACCGGGAGAACGCTCCCGTTCCGCCAGGTGCTGGAGGACCTCGAGACCCTCAACCGGCTGGCCGTGGAGCGGAGCATCGACGTGACCAGGGGTTCTTTCCACGCACTCGCCCACCTGCGCCCCCACTACTGCCTGCTGCGCGCCGGCGGCGCCCTCGGCAGAGGCTGCGGGCCCCTGGTGGTGTCCTCCGAGCCCCTGGAGCCGGCAGATCTCGAGGGCAGGAGGATCGCCGTTCCCGGCAAGCTCACCACCGCCGCCCTGCTGCTGCGCCTGTTCAACCCTGCTCTCAGGGACCTGGCAGTACGTCCTTTTCACCGGATAATGCCCGAGATACAGGCCGGGGCGCTGGACGCGGGGGTCATCATCCACGAGAATCGCTTTACCTACCCTGCCTATGGCCTGCACAGGGTGGTCGATCTGGGTGAGTGGTGGGAGAAGACCACGGGGAAAGCCATTCCCCTTGGAGGGATTCTCGCCCGGCGCGATCTGGGGGAGCGGTTGGTCCGGCGCATGGACGATGCGGTGCGCCTGAGCGTGGAGTACGCCCATGCCCATCCGGACGAGGTGCGCGCTTTTATCCGGGAGCGCGCGCCGGAGATGGATGCGGAGGTGATGGAGGCCCACATCGGTCTCTACGTCAACGAGCACACCCTGGACTACGGCGGCGACGGGGAAGCTGCGATTGCGGACCTGCTGAGCCGGGCAGAGGATGCAGGTGTCGCGCCGCCATCGGATCTGCCGTTGTTTCATCCACACTAACCCACTTGATGCGGAGTTTAAAATGAAGTTGCTGCAATTCTACGACTCCCGGAACGGAGGGTCGCGCGTGGGCCTGGTAGAAGGCGAGGAGGTGATCGATCTGAGCCGGGCGGGGACCGCTCCCGATTCCATCCACGCAATCTACTACGGCAACGGGGGAGACGAGATCGGCCTGGAAGCGGCGGTGGAGCGGCTCGCGGCAGCGTCCGCGGCCGCCTCTCGTCTGAAGCTGGAGGACCTCCTGTACAACCGCGGTCCCGGCCGCCCTCATCTCCTCAAGCCCGTCAGCGGGCCCCCGGACCGGCCCCACGATCTGCGCGTCTGGCTGGCCGGAGTGACCCACGAGGACAGCGCCAGGTTGCGCGAAATCGAGGCCAAGCAGGCAACGGGAGAACCGGTAAACGTCTACGATCAGAAATATCGCGAATGCGAGGGGGGAGGACGGCCGGAGCTTTTTCCCAAGGTCGACCCCGATGCGGTCGTGGGCCACGGCCAGCCCATCACCCGGCCTTCGGACACCCGGCGCCTGGTTCCCGAGACCGAGCTGGTTTCAATCTACGGTCTTCGCAGAGACGGGCAGGTCGAGCGCCTGGGATACACGGGAGGAAACGACGTGTCCGACAATTGGATGGAGGCGGACAATCCTCTCAACCTGCCCCAGGCCAAGAACTGGGACGGCGGCTGCGCCAGCATGGGACCGCTGCTGGTGACCGCCGCGGAATACGACGACAGCGAGGTCACGGTGTCGTGCGAGATAGTCCGCGGTGGAGAGCGGGTGGGGTTCAAGGAAGGCAAGACCGGGCAGAACGTCCTCAACATGCCGGATGGGCTCTTCCACATGGAGCGCACCCTGTTAGACCGGTTGCCGCTGCATGCCGGCCAGTTGCTGGCCCTCTACTGGGGAACGCCCATCGTCTTCTCGGAGGCCGACCTGGCCGGCGGGCTGATGGCGGGGGACCTGTTGCGGCTGCGCTTCTCGGGCGGGATCGGGATGCTCGAAAACCCCATCGCCGCCATGCCGGAGACGGATCGCCTGAAGCGCCTGGCGCTTGGCGGCCGGGGTGCGTAGGTCCGCACCGAGACCGCGGCCGCCCCGGGTCTCCCTTCAGAGATCCGCGACGGCCACGTCGCTTTCCGCTCCGGTCCGGAGATTCTTGACCCTGACCTTGTCCGCCGCCCACTCGTTCGGGGCCAGGAGGATCATCCGCGACGCCCCGGAGTGATCGGCGTGCCTGAAGGCCCACTTCACCTTCTTGTCCTCGAGAATCAAATCCACCGACCTCCCGCCCCGGCGCAGCCTTTCCGCGACCTTCATCGCCGCCTCCCGCAGGGTCGAGTCGAAGGGGAAGACCACGTCGTCGACTTTGCCCTCGAGGGATGGCAGCAGGTCGTGGTCCTTGAGCAGCTCTTCGATGACAGCGTCCCCGAATCCCAGGCCGCAGGCAGGAATGTCCTTCCCGCCAAGAGTGGAGAGAATGTGGTCGTAGCGGCCCCCGCCGCAGATGGCGCGCAGTGAAGCGCCGCGGGCGAAGGCCTCGAACACGACCCCCGTATAGTAGGCCAGACCGCGGACCAGGCTGGCGTCGAAGGTCAGCCATTCCGCGAAGCCGTAGCCTGCCGCCAGAGAGAAAAGCCGCCGCAGGTCGCGGATTCCTTCGTGGTCCTCGCCCACCAGGCCTGCCGCCTCATCGAGCGAGTCCAGAGAGATGAGGTCGTAGATGCGATTCACCGAAGAGTCCGGGATGTCGAGGGATTTCATCTCCTCGCCGACAATCTCCCTGGGCACCTTTTCCATCTTGTCCACGAGGATGCAGACCTGGGAAAACCTGTCGTCGTCAATGCCTATGCGGTCGAGCATGCTCTGCAATATCCTGCGGCTGGAGACCTTGATGCCGACAACCTCGGGTCCCAGTCCCACCCGCCTGAAGAAGGTGGTCACGGCGGCGAGCAGCTCCGCTTCGGCGGTCACGTCCCGGACCCCGAAAACGTCCAGGTTCCACTGGAAGTGCTCGCGGCGGCGGCCGCGGGTCATGCGCTCGTAGCGCCAGCATTGAGGAATGCTGAACCACTTGACCGGCAGGGGAAGCGAGCCGCCCTTGCTGAGGATGAGACGGGCCAGGGATGGGGTCATTTCGGGCCGCAGCGCCAGGCGCCGGTTCCCCTTGTCGGAGAAACTGTAGAGCTGCTGGACGATCTCCTCCCCTTCCTTGCGGGTGTAGAGCTCCTCCGACTCGACGATCGGCGCGTCGTACTCCTCGAAGCCGAAGAGCCGCGATACCTCGCGGAAGTGGCCGAACAGCCAGTTCCGCAACCGCATGTCAGCCGGGAAGAAGTCGCGAGTGCCCCGGGGAGGAGCGAGGTCCATGGTATACAGGCCTTTCCGGATCCCGTGGAAGCCGGCGCTCTGCCGCCGGGCGGGAACCTTGCCGAAAGCTGTAAAACTACGCCTCGCCGGCTACAATCGCCAGTAAGCCCAGAAACATTGCGGCCTTCAGGAGGGGGTTCAGGCTCGACGGAGTCCTGCCGGCTTCTCCCCGGTGGAGCTGGAATACGGTCCACAGCAGGGCCGCATCGACGCCCAGGACCAGCAGCAGGTAGGCCATTCCGTAGAGATCCAGCAGCCAGGGAAGCAGGGTGAAGGCGATAAGGAGCGAATATACGGCGGAGGCCAGTAGAATGGCCCTTTTCCGACCCCACAGCAGGGGAAGGGTGCGGGCACCGCGGGCGCGGTCACCCTCCATATCTTCCATGTCCTTGATGATCTCCCGCCCCCAGTGAAAGAGCAGGGCAAAACCCGCGGGAATCCACGAGCGCCCAGGGGAGCCCGCCGCCAGGGCTCCGTAGGGGAATGCCGCGGAGCTCAGGGCGGCGATGAGCAGATTTCCCCAGAAGGCCCTGCGCTTGAGGAACAGGTTGTAGGCCACGAGGCCGAGGGCGATGGCGCCGGCGGCGAGGCCGGCAAGGGGCCCCAGCCACCATGCCAGTCCAAGCCCGGTGAGAGCGCAGAGCCACGCTTCCAGGGCGGCGGCGCGCCGGCCGATCCTTCCCGCGGGCAGGGGGCGGCCCGGCCGGTTGATGCGGTCGATGTCGACATCCTTCAAATCGTTGGAGATGTAGCCGGCCGCGGCGATGAGGGCGGCGGAGAGGGCGGCCAGCAGAACCGGGGCGGATGGCCAGCGCACACCGGCGGTGAAGGCGCCGACATAGACGGCCAGGGCGGTGATCAGGCAGTTGAGCGGCCGGGGCAGAACGAAGATGGCGTCAAAGGTGGATTTCAAGCATCCTCGAAGAGGGCTGTATCGACTGAATTGGGAGAGTTTCCAACTATAAGCAATCGCCTCGGGAAAACAAGCCCGGTTTATCTGTAACTATCGGGAAAATAGGTGGTTTGTAATATTTTTCTTGACACAGGTCTGCAGGAGTCGTAATTTCCCCTAAGAGTATTTAAGGCTTTGTTTCTCAACAAGTAAACTATATTTCAACCTGCGTTGCAGCAGATGTGCGCGGCGCCAATTCGTTCTCCAGGAGGTGCGCCATTGTCTACCATCACCAAGAAGGAGTTGGCCTTTCTCGTCAGCCGCAGCACAGGGTGCAAAAAGAATCTGGCAGCCAAGGTGGTCGATAGTCTTTTCGTTGCCATGCGGGACAGCCTGATCAACGGCAACCGCATAGAGATCAGGGGATTCGGCGTGTTCCAGGTCAAGAACACCCGGCCCAAGCCGGCGGCCAGAAACCCCCGCACCGGGGAGATCATCTACGTTCCCGCCCGGCGCAAGACCCACTTCAAGCCCGGCCGCCTGCTCAAGGAAGCGCTGCACCAGGCGCGCCCCGCAGACACCCCGGCCGCTTCGTCCACCCCCGAAGATACCGCCCCTGATGCAATGGGGAGGCAGTAGGAATGGGCCGGACGACGCGCGGTGGTGACAGCGCCTGAAGGAGCGATCCGGCGCGCCGCCCGGCGCAGCACAGCCGTATTCTCCTTCCTGCTTCTTCTCAACTGCCCCAGCCTCCTGCATGCCGATCTCCTCCTGGGGATCTCCTGGTCTTCCAACCGGCAGTTGCGCGCCATCGCGGCCGTGGCTCCGCAGGTGCGCTATGCGGCCCCGGGCCTGATCTTCGCCGCCGACGACGATGACGGCCTGCGCCGGCTCCGGGCGCAGGGGTTCCATCCCTTCCTGATCGACCGTCCCGCTCCCGGGGACGCCTATTACCTCACCGAACACCTGGAACTCCCTCTCCGGGCGGGAGCTGTCCTGCTCCACGCAGAAGGTTCTGAATGGGCCCTGCTGCGCCTTCCCCGGGCAGGTTTCGCCGCAGCCCTCGAGAGTCATGATTTCCTCTGGCCCCTCCCCGAAAGCTACAGCTTGAGGGGTTGGCTGGAGACTGTTCCCCGGCCAAAGCCGACCACCCTGGCGGCGGGGACGGTGGCGGAGCTCATGGCCCGGGTGGAGGTGGAGAATCTCGAGCGCCACGTCAGGGTACTGGCCCTGATCGATCCGGACAGGGAGAGCACGGGGGACAACCTGCGCACCCGATACGCCCTCCGCTCCGAGACGCTGGAGGCGGCGGCCTATATCCGCGACCGCATGGCCGAGTACCTGGGCACCGCGGGGGTCCGGATCGAGGAGTTCAGCATCCCCGAAATGGATCATCAGGGGGTCTCCATGCGCAACGTGGTCGGCACCTTGCCGGGCA
The DNA here is from genome assembly GCA_965208105.1 of Candidatus Latescibacterota bacterium. Classification (GTDB taxonomy): domain Bacteria; phylum Latescibacterota; class UBA2968; order UBA8231; family UBA8231. The sequence continues at coordinate 1,477,266 of OZ242318.1, read as the reverse complement.
GCGACCCCGAGGCGGGCCACTACGTGGTCTGCGCCCACTACGACGCCATCGCCTCGCGCACCCCCGGCCCGTGGGACTGGCGCTCGGACCCGGCGCCGGGGGCCGACGACAATGCCAGCGGGGTTGCCCTGCTGCTGGAGAGCGCACGCGTCCTGGCGGGCCGGTCCTTTCCCTGGTCCGTGAGATTCATCGCATTCTCCGGCGAGGAAATAGGACTGTGGGGCAGCCGCGCCCATGCCCTGCAGGCCGTTGCGCGGGAGGACAGGCTCATCGGGGTGTTGAATTTCGACATGATCGGCTACAACCATCTGCGCCGGCGCCTGGAGCTGGTTACGAATCCCGCCTCCCGCTGGATGGTGCAGTGGCTGGTGGAGGCCAACGAGCGCTACGGCATCGGACTCAAGCTCGACGTGCTCGAGGACTCCGCCGCCCGCCTGAGCGATCACGCCCCCTTCTGGGCGCGCGGCTACGACGCAATTCTCGCCATAGAGAACTACCTTCCCACGGACCCGGACACCCCCGGTGTGCGCAATGGCGATTACAGGATCAACACACAGTACCACACCCTTGCCGATGTCCCTGACAGCATCAACTACGAGCTGGTGCGCCGCGCCACCCAGCTGGTGGTGGCCGGCCTGGGCCAGTACGGGGTGGAGGAGGGAGAGCCCAACCTGGCCGTCTTCAGCGGGGACCTGAGGGCCGACTCCAGGGACAATCTGCGCCTGCGGATCGCCAATATCGGCCTCGGCCGGCTCGAGGGTTCCTACCGGGTGCGGGTCTCGCGCTGCGCCGCCGACTCCAGCGACTGCCGCCCCATATACGACGAGGCGGGCGGCGGGCCGCTGGAAGCCGGGGCGGTGGAGGATGTGTCCATTCCCTGGAACCGCTTCGGAGAGATGGTATTCCTCTTCGAGGTGGACCCGGAGGACGCGATCGCCGAATCCAACGAGGCGGACAACCGGGCCCTGCAGCGCCTGCGCCTGGTCCCGCAGAGCGCAATCAAGGTGTATCCCAATCCCTACCGCCCCGGAGGGGAGAGGTTTCTGTCCTTCGGGGGACTGCCACAGGGCTCGAGGCTGCGCATAATGACCCTGGGTGGCGATCTGGTCTGGTCGGCCAGCGCCGGGCGCAGCAGGGAACCTCTGCGCTGGCACGGTCAGAACGAGTCCGGATTTTCGGTCGGAAGCGGGGTATACGTCTACCTGATAGCCGGGCCGGGCGGAGAGAAGGTGAAAATTGGGAAGATCGTGGTGATGCGCCAGGGTCCCGTGGGACACTAGTGCCTGCTTGCGTAAGTAAGCGTACGAACGAGGGCGCAGAAGCGCCTGGCTCGCAAGGCGCCTGAGCGAGTCGTACCTGGAGTGTACGGCGAGGGAGGGCAACGCCGCGAGCCGGGATGCAGCGGCGGCCGAATTCACGCGGAATTGCGCAAGCAGGCACTAGGAGGCCTCGTGGTCCTCGAGGAGTGCCTGCAGGCGCTCGCGCCAGTTGTCGGGATAGTGGAGGCGGGCTTCGAGGCGGAAGTCCGCTACCGCGGACCGCAGCAAGGCGGCGCGTTTGCGGGGGTCCGGCTCGCGCGACCTGAGGTGGCTGCGGAGCCGGGCAAGCTGGTCCAGGTAGGCGACGAACTCGTCGTCGAAGAGGGTCTCCAGGTCCTGCCGCAGGCGGCTCGACAGGGAGGGGGAAGCATTGCTGGTACTGATGCCCAGGCGCAGATGTCCCGGATCTACAAGAGCGACCATGCCGAAGTCGGAGTAGAGAGGCTGGTCAAAGGAATTGACCAGGATTTTGCTCCGGCGCGCCAGGGACTGGACCTGGCGGGTGAGGTCGGGGTCGCCGGCCACAGTGTTGACCACCAGGAAGACGCGGTCCAGGTCATGGGGTTGGAAGCAGCGCTTGATAAGGGTAAGCCTGTGCTCCCGCGCCCATTTCTGCAGGTTGCGGCCGGCCGTCGGACTGACCACGGTGAGGAGGGCGCCGGCGTCAAGCAGGCGTGAGGCCTTGTCCTCGGCCTCGGCTCCTCCGCCGACGATCAGGCAGAAGCGTCCGGCGACGTCGAGCCCGACCTGGAAGAGGGGATTGAGCCCGGCGATTTTTCACCCCCCGCTCTGGCTGGCCAGGGACTTGTAGCCGCGGCCTTCGGCGGAGCCGTGCTCGACCGGAAGGCCGGACTCGGACCAGCCGCGGGTGACCACCCGGCCCAGTTGGTCGCGGGCCCCGCCGAAACCGCCGTCCATGTGGACTATGCCGGTGAAGCCCGAAGCGATCAAAGCCTCGGCGGCGCGGGTCGAGCGCCCCCCGGACTGACAGCCGACGATGATCTTGGCGCTGCGGTCGAAATGGGTTTCCACCACCTTGAGAAAGTCCGGGTTGGGGACCGCAACACCGCGGTCGTGATGCAGAAGGGGGATGTTCACAGCTCCGGCAGGATGGCCGTTTTCGAACTCGGGTATCGACCGCACGTCCAGGTAGGTGTAGCCCTCGTCGCCGTCGAGCAATTCCCTGGCCCTGGGCGGATCGACGTTCTTGAAGCTCATGTGACAGATCTCCTTGGGGTTTGCATGCTGATGCTCGCCATGATCAGGGAGCGGGTGAGCTACTTGACACTGTTCACCCTTTTGGGTTTCTTCGACTATCCTTTATAAATGTATTATTTTCGGGACCATAGACAAGCCTCACAGGCGTTGCGGCAAGGGATTTTCCGCCTTGGAAAAATCGTGAATGCATGGATCGGCCGCATGGCCGTGGTTGTCCTCTGTGCCCTCGCTGCCAGTTGCGATTCCGGCGAGGGGAACGGCGAGGAGGGATCCTCGGCGAAGGGGGACGCGGGCGCCGACAGCACCCTCGCCGACAGCGCCGGCACCGATTCCCTGGACCGGATCGCCCCCGCCATCCCGGTGGAGACCTCGGCCGCCGTCAGGGCACCCATTTCCTCTCATCTGCTCTTCAGCTCGACCATAGAGACCGAGGCCGCGGTCGAGATCCACTCCCGGCTCAGCGGACACCTGGTAAGAGCGATCAGGGCGGAAGAAGGCGACCGCGTCGAAGCCGGGGACACCCTGGTTCTCATCGACGACGACGAGCTCAGGGTCGCCGCGCGCGAGAGCGAGGTGAACCTGAGCCATTTGAGCGGCGGCTTCGAGCGCATGGAGGAGATGTTCCGGCGCAAATTGATCAGCGACCAGGAATACGAGGACAAGCGCTTCGCCCTGGAACAGGCCCGCCTGCGCCACCAGAAAGCGCGGATGGAGCTGGAACACGCCGTGATTCGCGCCCCATTCTCGGGGGTCATCACCGAACGCCACGTTCAGGTGGGGGCCAGCACCACCTCGGGCAAGAAGCTCTTCGCCCTGGTCAAGCTCGACGCCATGATCGCCCGCGTCTTCGTGCCCGGGCAGTACCTGACATCCGTCCGCGCCGGGCAGGTGGCGGTCATCACCTCCGAGTTCCTCGAGGGAAGGAGCTTCGAGGGCCGGGTCAAGCGCATCAGTCCGGTGGTGGACCCCAAGAGCGGCACCTTCAAGGTAACGGTGGGAGTGAGGGACCACTGGGAGTACCTGCGTCCGGGAATCTTCGTGAAGGTGAGGATCATCACCGACACCCACGAAAATGCCGTGCTGGTTCCAAAGGAGGCGGTGATATACGAGGGCGGCGACAAGTTCATCTACCTGGTCGAGGACAGCACGGCGGCGCGCATCAGGCTCGACGCCGGATTCGAGAACAGCGAATACATCGAAGCGCTGTCCGCGGTGCGCCCGGGCACCCCCGTCATCGTGGTGGGGCAGACCGGGTTGAAGGATGGGGCCAGGGTCAGGATCGTCCACGCCGGTTCCAGCCAGGAGTAGCCGAGCCCGTTGACTGAACGAGGCACCGATTCACGCGGACCGGGCCATTCGCGCTTCGCCATAACCACCCGCCGGCCTGTGGCCATTCTCATGGTGGTCCTGGCGGTCTGCGTCTTCGGGTGGGTGTCCTACCAGCGCCTCTCCCTCGATTTGATGCCCACCATCACCTATCCCACCCTGACCGTGCGCACCGAGTTCCCCGGAACCGCTCCCGAGGAAATCGAGAATCTCGTCTCACGTCCTCTCGAGCAGGAGCTGGGAATCGTGCGCCGCCTGGTCAGCATCAGCTCCATATCCAGGGCGGGACAGTCCGACGTAATCCTCGAGTTCGACTGGGACACGGACATGAACGCCGCCTCCCAGGACGTCCGCGAAAAGGTGGACCGGGTGGGACTGCCCCCCGAAGCCAAAAGGCCCCTGCTGCTGCGCTACGACCCCTCGCTCGACCCGATCATGCGCATCGGCCTCCACGGCTCCCCGACCCTTTACCAACTGCGCCATTTGGCCGAGCACGAAATCAAGCGCCAGTTGGAAAGCGTGCAGGGTGTGGCCGCGGTCAGGGTCAGGGGTGGCCTGGAGGAGGAAATCCACGTGGAGCTCAACGAGCGCCAGATGGCCCTCATGGGCATCGATATCGCGGAAATCAACACCCTCCTTGCCCAGAGCAACATCAATTTGCCCGGAGGAAGTCTGCGCGAGGGCCAGGTGGAGTACCTGATCCGCACCCTCAACGAGCTGGAATCGATCGATGAAATCTCCGGGCTCGTGGTTGCTCGCCGGGACGAGGCCGGGATCCACCTCGGGGACATCGCCCGCGTCTCTCTCGCTCACAAGGACCGCGAGGTCATTACCAGGGTCAATGGCCGCGAGAGCGTGGAGATCGAGGTCTACAAGGAAGCCGACGCCAACATCGTCGCAGTGGCAAGGCGAATCAACCACCGCCTCTTCGGCCTTCCGGAGCAACGGGCTTACGTCGAGAACCTGAAAACGGAGAAGGAAAAGGAGGAAGAGGAGAAGGTAGAAGAGGAGGAGGGGGAGGAAGACGACCTCAAGGACAAGAAGCGCGAGGCCGCCATGCGCACCATGGAACACCTGCGCATGACCGACTTCATCACCTACATGCTGCCTTCCGGAGCGGAACTGGAAGTCCTTTCCGATCAGTCCGTCTTTATCGAGCACTCCATCGAGGAGGTGCAGAAGAGCGCCCTTCTCGGGGGGGCCATGGCCATCGTGGTCCTCTTCGTGTTTCTGCGCAACGTCGTCCACACCCTCATCGTCGGCCTGACCATCCCCGTCTCCATCGTAGCCACCTTCGCTCCGATGCACGCCTTCGAGGTCTCCCTCAACATCATGTCCCTGGGGGGGCTTGCCCTGGGCATCGGCATGCTGGTTGACAATGCCATCGTGGTCCTGGAGAGCATATTCCGCTGCCGCGAAGAGGGCGACGACCTGGTTGGCGCGACGGTGCGCGGGACGGGTGAGGTGGGCAGCGCGGTCTTCGCCTCGACCCTTACCACCATTGCGGTATTCTTTCCCATTGCCTTCGTCGAAGGCATTGCCGGCCAGGTCTTCGGAGACATGGCCCTGACCGTGGTCTTCTCGCTGTTGGCCTCGCTGGTTGTGGCGCTCTACTTCGTGCCCATGCTGGCTTCCCGCCAACTGCGCCGGGACCAGGGCAGCCTGCTGGAGCAGGCGCGGCACAGCGAATTCCTGCAGCTCCAGGCCCTGGAGCGCGGTCGCGCCGCCTTATCCGACCGTTCCCGGCCGCTGGGCAGGCGTCTCGCCGGCGCCGCAGCCGCGGCGCCCTATCTGGTTTACGAGGTGCTCTGGCGCCTCTTCGCGGCCGTTGCCACCCTGGCAGCGGCGGTGGTGAAGGCGGCGGCAATCCTGCTCTTCGAGCTGCTCTGGTGGCTGGCCAAGCCCATCGAGTGCCTGTGGATCAAGCCCGGGCGCACCTTCCAGACCACGGTGAGCTTATGGGCGGCGGCCGACCAGGGCGGCCCCCGCAACCTTTTCCACCGGGTCTGGCCGCGGATTCTAAGCTTCGGGTCAGCCGCGGACCTGGCCTCGGCAATTCATCGCTACCGCGGCTGGATCCCCGCCGGTGGGACCGTGCGGACCCTGATCCGTGCCCTTCCCATGCCCCTGGTACTGACCTATCTCGCCCTCCGCTTCGTCCTGCAGACCGTCCTGCGCCTGGCCGCCATCGTTTTGCAGGTGGGAGTTCTTCTTTGCGCCCTCGTCCTGACCGCCTCGCTCATGCTGGCGGGAATGGTTCTGCCGCCCCTGGTCCTGCCGTTTCTCTTCCTCTTCGAGCGGGTTTTCGCACCCGTGCAGCGGGCATATCCGGCACTTCTGGCCTGGGCGTTGCGCCGGCGTCTGGCGGTGATAGCCGTTGCCCTTGGATGTTTCCTGGTGTGCTGGATCAAGCTGGTGCCGGAGCTGGGACGCGAACTGATCCCCCAGGTGCACCAGGGCGAGTTCAACCTGGAAATCTCGCTGCCGGTGGGGTCTCCCCTGGACAAGACTGCCGGGGTTTTGCGGGAGGTGGAGGAGATAGTTCTCCGGGATGCCGCGGTGCGGCGGGTCTTCACCACGGTGGGAACGGAGGGGACGGCAAGAAGCGGGGCATCCGAGGGCGAGCACACAGGCGTGGTCACCGTCCAGATGAAGGATGGTGCGGACCCGCTCGAGGAAAGGGTTCTCATCGAGCGCCTGCGAGTCGACCTGGCGGATCTGCCCGAGGTGGAAATCGAGGTCTCGCGTCCAACCATCTTCAGCTTCAAGACTCCGGTGGAAGTGGAGATTCACGGACACGAGCTGCGCGTCCTGAGGAGACTGGCCGGCGAGGCCAAGGCCGCGCTGGGGGCCCTTCCCGGCCTCTCCGACGTCAGATCCTCCCTGCAGCCGGGAAATCCCGAGCTGCAGATCAGCTACAACCGCGAGCGCCTGGCCGGGTACGGCCTGAGCCTGAAGGATGTGGCCGAGCTGGTGCGCAACAAGGTGCAGGGGAGGGTGCCCACCCGCTATCACCACGGCGAGCACCAGATCCCTATTCTGGTGCGGCTGCAGGAGGTGGATCGCCTCGCAGTGGAGGATCTCGGACGTCTGGTGATCAATCCGGAGGGAGACGTTCCCATCCCGCTGGATGCGGTGGCGAAAATCCGGGTAAGCGATGGTCCCAGCGAGATTCGCCGGATCGACCAGCAGCGGGCGGCACTGATCAGCGCCAACATCAGCGGAACCGATCTGGGCACCGCGTCGAGGAATATCGCCGCGGCCCTGCGCCACCTGGACTACCCCGCCGGCTTCAGCTATCTCGTCGGGGGCCAGAACCGTGAAATGGAAACCTCGCTGCGCAGCCTGGTCTTCGCCCTTTCCCTGGCCGTCTTCCTCGTCTACATCGTCATGGCCGCCCAGTTCGAGTCGATGGTGCATCCCCTGGTCATCATGTTCACCGTTCCCCTGGCCTTGATCGGGGTGGTGGCGGCGCTCTACGCCGGCGGCGTGGCCTTGAGCGTGGTGGTCTTCATCGGGCTGATAATGCTGGCCGGAATCGTGGTCAACAATGCGATCGTGCTGGTTGACTACATCAACACCCTCAGGCGCGGCGGCCTCGAGAAGACCGAGGCCATTGTGCGGGCGGGCAGGGTCCGCCTGCGCCCCATTTTCATGACCACCGCGACAACCGTGCTGGCCCTGCTGCCCATGGCGCTGGGATTGGGGGAGGGAGCCGAGATCCGCACTCCCATGGCCCTCACGGTGATCGTGGGCCTGACCAGTTCGACAGTCCTGACCTTGATCGTGATTCCCACGGTGTACTCGCTTCTGGACCGCCGTCCCTGAACAGCGGCGGCCAGCCGCTCGAGAAGACTGCGCGATGGCAGACAATCATCCATACCGGCTCCCGGGCCTGTCCCTGGACCGGCCCATTGCCACCATAATGATTTTGGTTGCCCTGCTCGCGGTGGGCACCATCGCCTATAACCGCATTCCCCTCAGCTTGCTTCCCTCGGGGCTCGAAGGAGACCGCCTCTGGGTGTGGATTCCCTATCCGAACGCAAGCCCGGAGGAGGTGGAGCAGGTCATCGTTCAACCCCTGGAAGAAGCCCTGTCCACCCTGTCCCAGGTTGAGAAAATCCGCACCAGGGCCCTGCGCGAAAGGGGCACGGCGACCATTCGCTTCAAGCCCGATGCGGACATGGGACGGGCATGGGCGGAGCTGGCGGAGCGCATGGACCGGCTCAGACCGGAGCTGCCCGACGTCGAATTCATCCAGATCGGCAACTGGGGAGACGCTGACGAAGATGAAATCATGTGGATGAACGTGCGCTTCGAAGAGGGCTACAGCGATCCACATTACTTCGTCGAATCCCATCTGCGGCCGGCCCTGCAGCGTCTCGACGGAGTGGGGGCGGTGCGGTCGTGGGGTAGCGGTGAGGAAATTCTCATCGAGCTGGACGAGGACCGGGTGCGCGGCCACAACGCCGACGTGGGCCTGCTCGTCAACCAGTTGAGCGACCAGAACTTCACCATTTCCAGCGGTTTCGTTCACGAGGGCGGCAGGAAGATTCAGGTGCGTTCACTGGGCCGCTTCCGGTCGGAGCAGGAGATCAGCGATATCGTCCTCGATGCCGGCCGCGATCTGCGCCTGGCGGACATCGCCTCGGTGCGGCGGCGCACTCCTGAAAAACTCTGGGTCAATCGCACCAACAGCCAGGAGGCCATGTGGGTCGGGATACAGCGGGTCTCCAACGGCAACATCGTGGCCATTTCGCGGCAAGTGCGCGCCAAACTGGAAGAGCTGAAAGAGCAGCCAAGGTTCCATGGCTTCCAGGTCAAGATCTTTTGGGATCAGGGAGAGCACGTCCTCCGCTCCCTCGACAACCTCAAGTCCTCGGGTCTGTGGGGCGGACTCTTCGCCGCCCTGGTGCTGCTCTTTTTCCTGCGCAACGTGCGCATGACCGCCATCATCACCCTGGCCATCCCGCTCTCGATTCTGGCCACCACCACGGCGCTCTACTTCATCGGCTGGTCCCTCAACATAGCCACCATGATGGGGCTCATGTTGAGCCTGGGACTGGTGGTGGACAACGCCATCGTAATCGTCGAGAACATCTACCGCAAGCGCCAGGGGGGAACCGAGCCTCGCGCCGCTTCCGTCACCGGAGCGGGCGAGGTGGGCATGGCGGTGACCATGGCGACCCTGACGACGGCTGTGGTTTTTCTGCCCCTGATCCTGATGAGCGACGACCACGACTTCTCCTTCTGGATGCTGCGCATCGGAATGCCCGTCGTCGTCGGACTTCTGGCTTCCCTGTTCATCGCCCTCATCTTCATTCCCCTCGCCGCCCAGCGCCTGTCCTCCGCCGAGACGCCTCCCGAGCGGAAGATGATCGTTGGCCTGCGCGGTCTCTACGTGCGCTGCCTGAGGTGGGTCCTCACCCACCGCCTCGACACCTTGATCGTCGTGGTGCTGGCCATGGCAAGCATCCATTTTCCCATGGAGGGGATCAAGCGGACCGACCAGCAGGAACGGAGGCGCAGCAACATTTACATGCGCTTCCACATGCCCCCGGGGTTGTCCATGGAGAATATGGACAGGTTCATCAGCGGCGTGGAGGATACCTTGCACAACCACAGGGAAGACTACAACATCGATGTGGTGCGGTCCTGGTTCGAGAAGGGAAGGGGAGGGGGTGTGGGGGTCATGTTCAAGGAAGGGGAACGCCTCGAATGGTACGAGGTGGCCTTCGAGAACATCGTCCACGGGCTCGGACTTCGCCCCAAGCCCCATCTCGACTACGAGGAAATCGTGGAGGATTTGAAAGAGCGGATCCACATTCCTCCCGGAACCACCATGATCCTTAACTGGAACCGCGAGGACCAGGACGCGGCCCTCTCGCTCAACCTCTATGGCCACAATACCCGGGTGCTGATGGGACTGGTGGGCGAGGTCGCCAGGCGCCTGCTGAGTATCCCCGGCCTGGAGGAGGTGCGCACGGACATGGCCCAGAGCAGCCCGGAGCTGCAGGTGCGCCTCGACCGCGATAGGCTGGAGCGCTACGGCGTCGATCCGCAGGCCGTTTCCCGCCAGATCGGGGCGCGCTGGCCCTCCACCCGGCTTCACGGGGTCGAGCTTGGCAGATTCAGGACCGAGGAGGGCCGGGATATCGTCATTCGCCTCCGCCTCGAAGAGGAGGACCGCGAGGGCATGAGCCAGTTGCGCAACCTCACTTTCGCAACCAGGGACAGCGCCGAGGTTTCCCTGGAAACCCTGGCTACCTTCTACGTGGAGCAAGGTCTGGACAGGATCCGCCGCTTCGATCGCCAGACCATGATCACGGTGAGCGCCAAGGCATCCAAGGACGATGCCGCCAGGCTCTTCGAGCAGGTGGACCAGGCCATGGAGGGATTCGAGATGCCGCGGGGATACCGCTGGGACAAGGGGGCCCGCTACGTGCGCCTGGAGGAGGTCGACCGCTCGCGGAAATTCGCCCTGATCATGGCGGTCACCTTCGTCTTTCTTTTGATGGGGGTGCTGTTCGAATCCTTCCTGCTGCCGCTTTCGGTGATCGTCTCCATACCGTTTTCCTTCCTCGGGGTCTACTGGGCACTGTACCTGACCTCCACTCCCCAGGACACCATGTCCGCGATTGGCGCGGTGATTCTCATTGGTGTGGTGGTGAACAATGCCATCGTTCTGATCGACCTTGTCAATCGCCTGCGCCTGGAGGGGATGGACCGCTTCGAGGCCCTGGTGGAAGCCGGACGCCATCGATTCCGACCCATATTGATGACTACCTTCACGACCATCTGCGGATTGATTCCCATGGCCGTGGGCAACGAAAAAATGATCGGCATGAACTACGCCCCGCTGGGACGCACCATGATGGGGGGACTGCTGGCCTCCATGGTGCTGACCCTGCTGGTGGTGCCCTTGTTCTACACCTTCTTCGACGATTTGCGCCTGTGGGGACGGAGGATGGCGGCGGCCTTCAGCAGACCTCTGGAAGGTCGAACCTGGAGAGGCGCGTCAGGCGGGGGCGGGGCGGCTTGAGCTTGGGGATGTGGGGCGGGGATTCCTGCGGCCGGCTGGCGGCCGGGACCGGCGTTTGGAAGATGGAGGCCGGACCCCTGGAACGGGGACCGGGAGGGCGGGTGATCGGTCAGTGGATCCCGTTTGACGCCATTTTTGGGGTCCTGTATATTCTCAGCCTTCAGCCGGTTCCATGCAGTGGAGATATTGGAGGAGAAGGAGAGCATGTCGGAACAAGAAGAGGGTTTGATCCGGAGTCTGCAGGAAAAAAGCCTGGAAATGAGCCTGTTCAAGGACCGCAAGATCTTCCTGTGGTCCGAGGTCAACGACGAGTCTGCAAGGGCCGTGGTCACCCGGCTTCTGGCCTTGGACGCCGAATCCTCGGAGCAGGAGATCGTGCTCTACATCAACAGTCCGGGAGGGTCTGCCTCCGACGGCATGGCGGTCTACGACGCCATGCAATCCATTGGATCGCCGGTATCGACGGTTTGCATGGGAATGGCCGCAAGCATGGGATCGGTGCTGCTGGCCGCCGGCGCCCGGGGCCGGCGCTTTGCCTGGCCCCACGCCCGCATCATGATTCACCAGCCCCTGATCATGGGGACCATCACCGGTTCCTCCACCGACCTGGATATCCGCGCCAGGGAGATCGTGCGCCTGCGCGAGGAGATAAACCACCTTTACGCCCGCCACACCGGCCAGGACGTGGAGAAGATCTCCCAGGATACGGACCGCGATTTCTTCATGTCCGCCCAGGAAGCCAGGGACTACGGACTGATCGACGACATAATCACCACCACCACACCCGAGCGCAACGGCCGCCAGGGTCCCGAAGCCGAGACAGGTTGACCCAATCGAGCCCCCGGGATGGATCGGGGGAATAACGGCCACTTGTTTCTCGACGGGATGCCGGCGCGGTGAGCTGCAGCAAGGGGAAGCCCCCTGCCGTCATCGCTGGCAGCGGGCGCAGTAGCAGGTGCTCCTCCCGGCCAGGACCATGGATCTTAGCGGTCTTTCGCACACTAGACAGTTCTGCCCGTTGCGTCCATACACGCACAGCTCCTGCTGGAATCGGCCCCCTTCCCCCGAACCTCTGTAGTCGGCGATGGTGGTCCCTCCCTGGCGTATGGCGGTCCTCAGCACCTGCTTGATTTCCCGCGCCAGCCGGTCAAGCCGCCGCGGCCCGATGCGTTGCGCCTCCGAGGTGGGCAGGATTCCCGCCCTGAAAAGGGCTTCGCTGGCGTAGATATTTCCCACCCCCGCTACGATGGAGGCGTCCATGATCAGATTCTTGATGGGGCGCGTGCGGCCCTTGCACACCGAGCGGAGGTAGTGGGCGTCGAAGGATTTTTCCAGGGGCTCCACGCCCAGTTTGCCCAGGTAGGGAGAGTTTTCCACCGCGTCGGTGCGGTAGAGGAGAACCAGGCCGAACCGGCGCGGGTCGTTGAACACCAGTGGGGGCCCGCAGTCCAGCTCGAGGATCAGATGGTCGTGTTTCCCGCCGCCGGGTCGCAACAGCAGGTTCCCGCTCATCCCCAGGTGGACCAGGAGGGTCTGCGGCGATTTCAGGTCGAGCAGGAGAAACTTCGCCCGGCGCCTGGCGCGGACGAAACAGTCCCCTGCCAGGGTCTTCAGGAGCCCTTCCTGAAGGGGCTCGCGCAGGCGCTGGCCGCTGGTCCGCACCCCCAGGATTCTGCGACCCAGGATGTGGCGCTCGAGGGCGCTGCGCACGGTCTCAACCTCGGGAAGTTCGGGCATGTTGTCCGGCAATTCTCAGGTGAAGGCGCAGGCAGGGTTCAAAGGGCAACCGCTCACCGCGGGCCGGAGGGTGCGCATCGGCGCCCCCGGTAGATACCGCCGGGGAAGTCTACGGGGGACATTCCCCTCTCCGCTGACATGTTTCCGGCACGGAACACTAGTGCCTGCTTGCGCAATTCCGCGTGAATTCGGCCGCCGCTGCATCCCGGCTCGCGGCGTTGCCCTCCCTCGCCGTACACTCCAGGTACGACTCGCTCAGGCGCCTTGCGAGCCGGGCGCTTCTGCGCCCTCGTTCGTACGCTTACTTACGCAAGCAGGCACTAGGCGCGACCCAGGCTCTCCACCTGGACGAGGCGCTCTTCCTCCAGAATCCAGGCGCTCAACCTCCCTCCGTAGACGCAGCCTGAATCCAGGCCCACCAGATAGGGGCATCCGTTGCGGTGCTTCCTGATTACCACGCCGCCGGGAGCGTCATGGCCGAACACCAGGACCTTGCCATGGGGCTTGTAGTAGTCGTGCCAGCGCCTGCCCTCGATGCCGTCCCCGGGGGGCCAGGTGCGAATCTTGAGGAACTCGTCGCGGGAGGTGCGGGAAAATCCCTTCTCCGGGTTGACCCCGGCGTGGACCAGCAGGAAGGACTCGGATTCGATCCACAAGGGCAGTTGCCGCAGCCATGGCAGCAGGCGGTCGACCCCTGGCATGAGCATGTCGATGACCCGCCTGTGCCCGGGATGGCTAGCTCCGGGGTCCTGGCCGGCGTGCCTGCGCAGTAGGTGGCTCAGCAACCTGTCGTCGTGGTTGCCCAGCACCATTTCCGCCCCGGTATGCTCGATCAGATCCCAGACCTTCAGGGGGTCGGGGCCGCGGGAGAAGGCGTCACCCGTGAGCAGAAGGCGATCGCGACCCGGGCGAAACCCGCACTTCTCCAGCAGCTCCTCGAACTCCGCGGCGCAGCCGTGGATGTCGCCGATGAAGATGTTGGCCATATCCATTCCCGCCGTTGCATCCTGAGTGCAAAGATACTATCATAATCACCACCTGCGCGGAAATCCACTCCCGTCGCGGCCTTTCTCCTCATGACGACTGCAACCGCTCCTTCTCCAGCGCCCGTGGCCTCGCACATAATGGCCAAGCCTTCCGGCTCGGTGTGCAACATCGACTGCACCTACTGCTTCTACCTGGAGAAGGAGAAGCTCTATCCCCACCTCAACAAAAACTGGCGCATGAGCGACGAGGTGCTCGAACGCTACGTATCCCAGTACATCGAAGCCCAGGACGTGCCCCAGGTCAACTTCGCCTGGCAGGGAGGGGAGCCCACCCTGTTGGGGGTGGACTTCTACCGCAGGGCGGTGGAGCTGCAGAAGCGATACGCCGGGGGCAAGGAGATCACCAATGCATTCCAGACCAACGGCATTCTGCTGGACGACCGGTGGGGAGAGTTCCTGGCCGAAAACGACTTTCTCATTGGCGTCTCCATCGACGGTCCGCGCCCCCTGCACGACCGCTACCGGGTGGACAAGGGACAAAAGCCCACCTTCGACCGGGTGATGGCCGGCCTCGAGGTCCTCAAAAGGCACGAGGTGGAGTTCAACACCCTGACCGTGCTGCAGAACCACAATGCCGACCATCCCCTGGAAGTCTATCGCTTCCTCAAGGGTATCGGCAGCCACTTCATGCAGTTCATTCCCATCGTCGAGCGCATTGCGCGCCAGCCCGAAGCCGACGGCCTCGAGCTCATCGACCCGGGCTTTGCGGGAAGGGCCCAGGTGTCCAGGTGGTCGGTGGGCGCGGGGCAGTACGGGAGGTTTCTGTGCAAGGTCTTCGACGAGTGGGTGCTCCACGACGTGGGCGACTACTTCGTGCAGATGTTCGACGTGGCCCTGGGTTCCTGGCTGGGACAGGACGCCGGCCTGTGCATCTTCGCCGAGACCTGCGGAAAGGCGCTGATCATCGAGCACAACGGCGATCTCTACTCCTGCGACCACTTCGTCTATCCCGACTACAGGCTGGGGAACGTGGCCGATGCCACCATCCGCGAGATGGTGGACAGTCCCCGGCAGAGGCGGTTCGGACAGGACAAGAAGGATACCTTGCCGCGCTACTGCCGCGAGTGCGAGTTCCGCTTTGCCTGCAACGGCGGCTGCCCCAAGCACAGATTCACCAGGACTCCCGCCGGGGAGGAAGGCCTGAACTACCTGTGCAGGGGCTACAAGATGTTCTTCGCCCACGCCGACCCCTACATGCGCTACATGGCGGCTGAGCTGAGGCGGGGAGGGGCGCCGGCCTCGGTGATGGAGTGGGCCCGGCGGCGGCGGTCCGAGGCGGCGGCAGGGAGCAAGGAGCCCGGCCGCAACGACCCCTGTCCCTGCGGCAGCGGCAGCAAGTTCAAACGGTGTTGCGGGCGCAGCGTCTGATCTTTGCCTGCACTTTCGAGAGAGGATGACCATGATCGACATCGAGCTGGATCCAGAAAATTCCAGGGCCCGCATCACGGTGGAGGGCGGTCTGTTCACCGAGTACCGCTACGGCCACTACGTATGCCGGCCCTATTTCTATCCCCTGCTCACCCCGGGCGGACAGGGCCTGACCCGCGGCTATCCATGCGAGCGCATCCCCGGCGAGACCGAGGACCACTACCACCACCGCGGCCTCTACGTAGCCCACGGCCTGGTGAACGGCTGCAACCTCTGGGACGAAAGCAGCGGCCACGGCTCCATGCTGCAGCGCGGGGAGCCGGTGGTCGGCGTCCAGGGAGAGGAGGCTTCCATCGACGGCATGGTGGACTGGTTCGGCCCCGAGGGCCTGCGCCTCCTGGAGGAACGCCGCACCATCCGGGTCCGCGCCGAGGGGGAGCTGCGCATCCTGGACCACCGCAGCGAGCTCAGGGCAAAGTACGGCGACGTCAACCTCGGCGACACCAAGGAAGGTGGAATGCTGGCGATCAGGGTGGCTTCCTCGATGGACGCAAGCGGCAATGGCCGCATCGAGAACGCGGAGGGGCAGGTCTACGACAGCGGCCGGGGCGAGGAGGTCACCTGGGGCCGTCCCGCCGCGTGGGTGGACTATTCCGGGCCGCTGGCCGACGGCCGCCAGTGGGGCATGGTGGTTGTGGACCACAGGGACAACCCGCGCCATCCAACGCGCTGGCACGTGCGCGGCTACGGTCTGTTCGCCGCCAATCCCTTCGGTGTCCACGATTACGAGGGGGACGAGAGCATCGACGCCAGCATGACCATTGCCGGCGGCGACAGGGCGGTGTTCTCCTACCGCCTGATCATCCATCCGGGGCGCGGGGTCGACGGCCACGAGGGGGTCCGCCCCCTGATCGCAGAGTACCTGAACATCTAGAGAGCCTTTCCGGGCGGGCGGCGCGCACGGCGTATGCACAGGACGAGGCAAAGAGCGGGAATCGGCGGCTGGGCACTCATCCTTCTGCTGGGGCAGACTCCTGGGTGCGGGACCGACCTGGGGGAGCAGGCGCGGCCCGGGGGCAACGCCCGCATGGCGGCTCTGCTGGACAGCGTGGTGGCGGCCAGCGATCCGGCGTCCAACATCTTTCTCAACGAGGCGAGGGTGCGGTTGGAGAGGGGCCGGCTCGCCCGTGCCGGCGGCCGCGGCAACACCGGGGCCTTGCGTTTCAATCTGGGCATGGAGCTCCTCCTGGCCGGCCAAACCCCGAGTGCCATAGAAGAGTTCGCGCGGGTGCGCACGGAGCTGGAAAGGCGCGGCGACCCGGTCAGCCTGGAGCGCCTGCGGGAGCTCGGAACCTGGCTGGGAATAGCTCACCTGCGTCTCGGCGAGCAGGAGAACTGCCTGCTGGCCCACACCTCCGAGTCCTGCCTGTTCCCCATTCGCCCCGGCGGGGTCCACGAGCTGCAGCGCGGATCGCGCGCCGCCATTGCCGAGTACGAGTCGGCGCTGGAACGGGACCCTGACGACCTCAGCAGCCGCTGGCTGCTCAACATCGCCTACATGACCATCGGCGTCTACCCCGACAAGGTGCCGGAGCGCTGGCTTATCCCGCCGCGGTACTTCGCGGCCGACTACGACATCAAGCGCTTCCGCGACCTGGCTCCCCGCCTGGGGCTGGACGTGGTCGCCCTTTCAGGGGGAAGCATCATGGAGGACTTCGACAACGACGGCTACCTCGACATCATGGCCTCCTCCTGGGGACTGAGGGACCAGTTGCGCTACTTTCGCAACGGGGGCGACGGAAGCTTCAGCGATCGCACCGCGGCGGCGGGGCTGGAGGGGCAGATCGGTGGTCTGAACCTCTTTCACGCCGACTACGACAACGACGGCTACCGCGACGTGCTGGTGCCGCGCGGCGCATGGATGCACGACCAGGGCCTCCATCCCAACTCCCTGCTGCGCAACCAGGGCGACGGCACCTTCGCCGACGTCACTGAAGCGGCGGGATTGCTCAGCTTCCATCCCACCCACGCGGTGGCCTGGGGCGATTACGACAACGATGGCTGGCTCGATCTCTTCGTGGGAAATGAATCCGACAACGTGGACGCGCATCCCTGCCAGCTTTACCGCAACCAGGGCGACGGCACCTTCGCCGACGTGGCCGCGGAGGTGGGAGTTGACCACGTCGCCTACGTCAAGGGGGTTGCCTGGGGCGATTACGACAACGACGGCCTGCAGGACCTCTACATATCCAGCCGCGGCAAGGACAACGTCCTCTACCGCAACGAGGGGAAGACCTCGAAGGGCTGGCGCTTCGCCGACGTGACCGCGGCGGCCGGGGTCGAGAGGCCTCTCAAGAGTTTCCCCACCTGGTTCTGGGACTTCGACAACGACGGCTGGCTGGACCTCTTCGCCGGCAGCTTCCACGTGGAAACTCCCGGAGACATAGCCGCCGTGTTCATGGGACTGCCTTCCGGCGCCGAGTCCTCGCGGCTTTACCGCAACCAGGGCGACGGCACCTTCGCCGACGTGACCCGGGAGGTGGGACTCGACCGGATCATCCTGGCCATGGGGGCCAATTTCGGCGATTTGGACAACGATGGATTCCCCGATTGCTACATCGGCACGGGTGAACCGGACCTCAGGTCCCTGATGCCCAATCTCATGTACCGCAACGCGGAGGGCAGGTCCTTCCAGGACGTTACCGCTTCGGGTGGATTCGGCCACCTGCAGAAAGGGCACGGAATCTCCTTCGGCGATGTGGACAACGACGGCGACCAGGACATTTTCGAGGTGATGGGAGGGGCGTATACCGGTGACGTCTACCAGAACGTGCTCTTCGAGAACCCGGGCCACGGCAACCACTGGATCACCCTCAGGCTGGAAGGTGTGCGCTCGAACAGGGACGCCATCGGCGCCCGCGTGCGGGTGCGGGTGCGCAGCGCCGACGGGGTGCGCGACGTCCATTCCACCGTTTCCACCGGCGGCAGCTTCGGAGCATCGAGCCTGCAGCAGGAGATCGGCCTGGGGCAGGCCCGGAGGATAGAGTTCGTCGAGGTCACCTGGCCGGCCACAGGCGAGGTGCAGGTATTCGAGGAGGTGGCCATGGACCAGGTGGTGCGGGTCCGCGAGGGAGACGCGGCGCCCTCGCCGCTGCCGCCGCAGCGCTTGGTGCTGGCGTCCACAGCCCTGCCGCAGCATCCATGAAGGCAGTCCAGGGCGAGAGGAGGCAGGAAGATGCAGTATCGACGTTTGGGCCGAACAGGGCTGGATGTATCCCTGGTGGGACTGGGGACCGGAGGGCCGAGCCGGCTGGGACAGGGTTCGGGAGTTCCGCAGGCCGAGGCCATCCGGGTGGTGCACCGCGCCCTGGACCTGGGGATCAACCTGATCGACACTTCCGCCGGGTACGGTGAGAGCGAGGTCATCCTGGGACGCGCACTGCGCCAGGTCGACCGGGGGAGCTACATCATCGCCACCAAGTTCAGGCCCAGGGGAGAGGCCGAGGAGGACAGGCAGCCGGCAGCCGCTCTCGAGGAGTCGCTGCACAGCAGTCTGCGGCGGCTGGGGGTCGACTGCATCGACCTCTTCCAGTTCCACGGCATCCAGCCCGAGCTCTACGATCATGTCGCGGAGCGCTACCTGGGGGAGGCGCAACGCTGGCAGCGGCAGGGCAAGGTCCGCTTTCTGGGCATCACCGAGAAGTACAGCAGCGACGGCGCCCACCGCATGCTCGGGCGGGCCCTCGCCGACGACCACTTCGACTCGATCATGGTGGGCTACAACCTGCTGGCTCCCGATGCGGAGCGCGAGATATTGCCAGAAGCGCAAAAACGCGACGTGGGGGTCATGGTCATGTTCGCGGTGCGGCGCGCACTTTCCGACCCCGGGCGCCTCGAAAAGGTCATCGCCGGTCTGAAGGAGCGTGGACTGCTTGCCCGGGGCGCCGTCCCCGACCAGGGCCCGCTGGACTGGCTGCTGCGGCCCGGGGTGGAGTCGGTGGTCGCGGCGGCCTACAAATTCGCCGCCGCCCACCCTGCCGTCTCTTCGGTGCTCACCGGGACCGCCAACAGGTCCCACCTGGAGGCCAACACGGAAGCCATGTTGGGGACCCCTTTGAGGCAGGAAGACCGGGACCGCATTCTGGACCTGTTCGGCCACATCGAGGAATGCGTCGTCCATTGAGCCCGGGCGGTGAATCCCCTGGTCACTCGGACTCGAACTCATCCACGAAAGGAAGCCATGCAAGGCGGCAGAGCGGCGGGAGCAGCAGATGGGGAGGGAATGGCCGGGTCCGATCTGCAGGCGGCGCTGGAGGCGGCCTTCGCCGAGGCGCGCCGGCGCTACCGGGAGCGGGGTTTCCAGCGGCGCGTGGGGTTTGGCAGGAAGCCTGCCCTGGTCAACGTCGACCTGGCCAACGCCTGGACCCGCCCCGGCAATCCCTTCACCTGCGAGAACATGGACGGGCAGGTCATTCCCGCGGTGCAGCGCCTGCTCCGGGCATGCCGCAGGAACAACCACCTCGTGGTCTTCGTGACCACCTGCTACCAGAACACGGACCGCAGCGACCCCCACACCGACATGGGGTTGTGGCACCACAAGATCCCCCTGGAGGCGGTGCCCCAGAACAAGCCCGAGCTCTGGGCCATAGACGACCGCATCGCGCCCATCGAGGGCGAGCCGCTGGTGATGAAAAAACACGCCAGCGCCTTCAACGGCACCTTCCTGGCGGGATTTCTGCGCGGCGCCGGCGTCGACACCATACTGGTCACCGGGGTCACCGCCTGCGCCTGCGTGCGCCAGACCATCTGCGACGGCCTTGCCGCAGGCTTCCGGCCCATAGCCGTGGAGGAAGCCATAGGCGACCGGATCCCCGGCGCCGTCCAGTGGAACCTCTTCGACATCGACGCGAAATTCGGCGACGTCGAGTCCGTGGACCGCTGCGTGGAATACCTCGAACGGGGGTAGGGGCTCTGGCGTGCGGGTCTCCTCACCCCGGGATGGGCACCAGACCAGGAATCAGTGAAGGAGAGGCGGCGGTGATTTCCTCCGGCCTCGGTGAAGGGTGCGGCAGGTCCGGCCAATTTGCAGGCCGCACAGGCCCCTTCAAGAATGAAGCACGGACCCTCGTCTTCCCAGGATGTCGCCAATGACTCCAGAACAAGCCGTCGATAAACGCCGACAGCTGCTGCGCGACGGGTTCTGCGTGGTCGGCGGCATTCTCACTGAGGAGTTTTTGCGGGAATTGCGCGACGAGACCGAGCGCATGATGGAGGACTGGGTGCCGCCGCCCGACTTCAAGTACCAGGGCCAGCACGTAACCGCGCGCGGCGAGGACAACCCCACGGTCCGGAGGTTGCTCGACTGGGCCCCCACGCGCCGCGCCCTCGAGCAAATGGGCCTGGGGGACTTCGCCAGCACCGGCGGCATCATCGTGTTGACCAAGGACCCCGGCGAGCCCGCACTCTACTGGCACCAGGATTGGATGCAGTGGAACGACCCCTTGAGCTGTTCGCCGTGGCCGCAGATCATCTTCGTGTCCTACTACCTGAGCGACACCGCGCCGGAAAACGGCTGTCTCAAGGTCATCCCCGGCACCCACCACAAGCGCATCCCTTTGCACGACGACCTGGTTCCGGCTCACGAGCAGGGAGCGCGGTTCATAGAAGAAGACCACCCGACCATGTTCAGCGACCACCCCCACCAGGTCGACGTGTGCGTCCAGGCCGGCGACCTGGTGCTGGCCGATGCCCGCGTGCTGCACTCGGCCCACCGCAACCGGACCGGCCGGCGCCGCACCCTGGTGCTGGCCTGGCACCGGCGTCCCGAGACCGTTCCCGCCTACTGGACCTGCGAGGTGCCCGCCATCATCGCCAGGCGCGACCCGGATGGGGAATACCCCGGCTCGCGCATCCCCGGCGAGCTCCTGCGCTAGTAAAACAAGCTCGATTTCGGTGAATTGCCACTCGCATCCCCCTCAGCCGTAGAGCTCCCGCAGGCGCCGCGCCGCCTCCGCTTCGTTCTTGAGCTTGCGGTAGGGTTCCTCCAGGGGCATCTCTCCTTCCAGCCCCGGTGAGAAACCGCAATCTGGGTTCAGGCTCACCCGCCCGGCGTCGACGTACTTCAGCGCCTCCTCGACGCGTGCGACGATCTCATCCGGGGTATCGATCTTTTCGAAGCGGCACTCCACCGCCCCCAGGCCGATGAGCCTGTCTTCGGGCAACCGGCGCAGAACGGAGGCGTCCCCGGCCACCGGGATGCTGAACTCCATGACGTACTGGTCCACGTCGATCTTCTTCATGGTCTCGAGGATCGGCTCGTAGCCGCCCTCGGCGCCCCAGCCCTTGCGGCCCCAGTTGCGGCGGCACAGGTGCAGGGCGGTCTGCACCTGGTCGATGCCTTCCAGCATCTCGTTGATCCTGGCGGCGGCCAGGTCCATCTCGTAGCGGGCATCGGCAAAGGAGTTGCGGTAGGCGGGATCGACCAGGACGCAAAGGTGGGGTTCGTCGATCTGCACCACCGTGACCCCGGTGCGCTGCAGCTCGATGAGCTCGTCCCGCAGGATGGGCACCAGGGCGTCGATGAAGCGGTCGCGGGTGGGATAGGCCCGGGAAGACACCTCCGCTTCCCACAGCCGCACCCCGAGCAGATAGGGCGAGGGCACGCAGACCTTGGTCATGCGCCCCGTGGACTCCACCAGGAAGCGGGCTTCCTCGGCGATCAGACCCGGACGCACCACCTCCATGGGCTCGGTGACCGAAATGCCCCAGCGCGGCGGCTGCGTGCGCCGGTCGGCCGCAAAGCCGGTGGCGATATCGGCGATGACGTGGGTGTAGGCGTGGCGCCGCCACTCGCCGTCGCTGACCAGATCGATCCCCGCCATTTCCTGAACGGCGATGGCGTAGCGCACCGCCGCGTCCATCTGCTCCGAGTGCGCCGCGGCCACCGACCCGGGACCGGGGAGCTCCGGCAACAGCTCCTTCACCATCAGCGGCCTGGGGAGGCTGCCCACCACCCCGGCGCAGAAGGGGGTCGCCGCAAAGCGCCTGGATACGGCCATGTCCGCTTTCTCCTTGCTGATTGTCGAGGGCTGCAACAACCTATGCCGCTTTCATTCCTCCATCAACCACGGCCCGACCCCTCGCTCGCCCGGCCGGCGTGATTTATTTAGATTCGCATTTGCGAATGGTCTCCAATTTGCTGAAATGGAATCACCCCCGGGCGCTCGCAGAGGGCGCCTGTGGTCGGGGAGGCAGGGCGCAGCTCCCCGGGAATCCGCTGCAGAAAAGGAGAATGCCGCCGTGAGCACTTGCCCACGCTGCAACTACCGGGCCGCCCCCGGAACGCGCTGGTGCACCATCTGCCGCAGCAACGTGGCGGACGGGGAGATCGGCCGGCTGGCATCGCCGGGAAGGAGGCTGGCGGCTTCCTGCCTCGACTTCCTGGCTCCCGTCGCCGCCGTCTTTTCGATCTTGGTCGTCAAGGCGGCCGTTCCTGACGGGTCCGGCGAATCCATCCTGGGCCTGGCCATGCTGCTGGCCTTCTGCGTCTGGTACCTGGTCCTGTTCATGAGAGGCACCACCCCCGGCAAGAAGGTCCTGGGCCTGCGCGTGGTCAGGGAAGACGGCAGCAACGCCAATTTCTTCACCATGCTCCTGCGCGAGTGGATAGGCAAATGGGTCTCGGGAGCTTGCCTCTTTTTGGGGTTCGCGTGGATTCTCATCGACCGCGACCACCAGGGATGGCACGACAAGCTCGCCAGCACCTACGTGGTCCAGCGCCATGTCGATTCCGGGGAGAGTCCATGGCAGCGTTAGGCCGCGGCAACGGAGCGCCGGGGCAGAGGAGCCCGTCGCGGGACCATCCGGCCCCGGATGTCGAGACGAATATCGTTAACCGCTACGAACGCAGGAGCTGCTGAAATGGCAAGGAGCGAGGCCGCGAGCGTGGAAGAATACATGGATGAACTGCCGGAGGATCGCAGGGAGGCGATGGAGACCGTGCGTTCCCTCGTCCTCGACAACCTTCCCCGGGGTTACGTGGAGGCGATGAACTGGGGTATGATCTCCTACGAGATTCCCCTGGAGCGCTACCCCAGCACCTACAACGGCCAGCCCCTCATGTACGCGGCGCTGGCGTCGCAGAAGAACTACATGTCCCTGTACCTAATGTGCGTCTACAGTCACGCAGGGACCAGGACCAGCTTCGAGAAGCGCTTCAAAGCCAGCGGCAAGAAGCTGAACATGGGGAAATCGTGTGTTCGCTTCCGGAAGGTGGAAGACCTGCCCCTTGAGCTGATCGCCGAGACCATCGCGTCCACCCCGGTGGAGGAGTACGTCCGCGGCTACGAGCGGGCTCGAAAGAAGAAGTAGGGTGGCCCCGGCGGTTCCACTCGAAGGGGTGCGAGCCCCGGATCATGGTTGTCTTGTCCAGCAGCACCGCCGCCGCCGGAGCGCCCGGCCGCCTATGCGGCCCTGGTCTGTGGACGGGGCCTTCACCGCTGCACTCCGAGGATGCGCAGGGTGCACTCGACCGGCTCGAGGCCGGCGATCTCGACGGCGAGAGAGGGGTCCGGGCAGTCGCGGCGGTAGCGGTTGAGCCAGACCGCGCTCATTCTGCTTCCCAGCGCTCCCAGCACGTCGTTCTCCCATGAATCTCCCACCATGACCACCTGCTCCGGCTCGACGGCCAGCTCGCTCAGGACCCGACGGAATATGGCCGGGGCCGGCTTGTTGGCCCCCACCTCTTCCGAGATGGCCAGGGCGTCGAGTCCATCCGCCCGGATTCCGCAGAACGCCAGCTTCTCCCGCTGCCGCTCCGACGGTCCGTTGGTTACGACCCCGAGGAGGACCCGTTCCCGCAGGGCTTCGAGCAGGGCCGGCGCGCCAGGCACGACGCGCCTGTGGGCTTGTTGCCCGCGTGCATAAGATTCAGCCGCCAGCGCCATGGTTTCGCCGTCCGGGTCCAACCCGTAGTGGCGGCAGATGCCCCGCATCCTCTCGATGCGGGCATCGTCGTCGGACAGACGGCCGTCGAGGGTGCTGAGATAGTTGGCGTGCAGCTCCTGGTCGTGGACCAGCTCCAGCTGCTCCAGGGGGATGCCGGCAAGGTCGGGCAGAAGGGCCTGAACGGCGCGCAGCCCGCGGCGGCGGGAGAACTGGAAATCGATCAGGGTGTCGTCGAGATCGAAGAGTACGGCGCGAGTTGTCGCCTCACCCACGGCCGGATTTCTCCTTCCCGCGGGAGCCGGAGGCGGGGGTCGCGGTCGGTCCTGAATTACGGCGTCCGGACTCCCGCAGATGTCTCTTCAAAAATCGTCCGGTGTGACTCCTGCCGCACCCGGCCACCTCCTCGGGGGTGCCGGTGGCGATCACCTCGCCGCCGCCGCGTCCTCCCTCGGGCCCCAGGTCGATGACGTGGTCCGCGGTTTTGACCACGTCGAGGTGGTGCTCGATGACGATGACCGTATGCCCCGCATCCACCAGGCGGTGGAGGCAGTCCAGCAGCCGCGAAATGTCGGCCAGATGCAGCCCCGTGGTCGGCTCGTCCAGGATGTACACGACGTTGCCGCGGCGCTGCAGCTTGCTCAGCTCGGCGGCGAGCTTGATGCGCTGCGCCTCTCCTCCCGAAAGGGTGGTGGCGGACTGGCCCAGGGTGAGGTAGCCGAGGCCGAGGTCTTCCAGCACCGCTACCTTGGGGCCGATGCCCTTCTCATCAGCGAAGAAACCGGCGCCTTCTTCGATGGGCATGTCGAGAATCTCGGAGATGGTGCGTCCCTTCCAGGTAACCTGCAGGGTCTCGGCGTTGTAGCGCTTGCCCTTGCAGGCCGCGCAGAGCACCTCCACATCCGGCATGAAATAGAGCCTGGTGCGGATGCTTCCCTCTCCCTGGCATTCCTCGCAGCGCCCCCCCTTTACGTTGAAGCTGAAACGTCCGGGTTTGTATCCCCTCGCCCTGGCCTCGGGGGTGGAGGCGAAGAGGGCGCGGATATTGTCGTAGAAACCGATGTAGGTGGCAGGGTTGGAGCGCGAATTGCGCCCGATTGGAGACTGGTCGATGGCGATGACGCGGGATATGTGCTCGACCCCGTCCACTCCGTCGTGGTCCCCGGCGAGGGTGCGCGTGTCCACCAGGTCCTTCCACAGGCTCTTGTAGAGGATTTCGGTGACCAGGGTCGACTTGCCCGAACCCGAAGCCCCGGTGACGGCGATGAACTGGCCCAGGGGAAAGCGCACGGTGAGGTTCTTCAGGTTGTTGGCGCGGGCGCCGCGGACCACCAGGGCGCTGCCGTTGCGCCGGCGCAGCTCCTCCGGCCTGGGGATCTCCTTCTGCCCCGAAAGGTAGAGGCCCGTGGGGGAATCGGGGCAGGAGAGGACCGCCTCAAGCCCGCCCTCGGCCACCACCTCGCCGCCGTGGACGCCCGGACCGGGGCCCATCTCGATGAGGTGGTCCGCTGCCCTTATGGTGGCCTCGTCGTGCTCCACGACGACCACCGTGTTGCCCAGATCGCGCAGGGACTTGAGGGTTGCGATCATCTTGGTGTTGTCCTTGGCATGGAGTCCGATGGAGGGCTCGTCGAGGACGTAGAGCATTCCCATGAGTCCCGAGCCGATCTGGGTGGAAAGGCGGATGCGCTGGGACTCGCCGCCCGACAAGGTCCCGGAGGCGCGGTTGAAGGTCAGGTAGTCCAGTCCGATTCCAAGGAGAAGGTCGAGCCGCCCCTTGATTTCGTTGAGCACCTGCCTCCCGGCAACTGCGCCTCTTCCTTCGGGCTCGATGGTGTCGAGAAACTGGCGCAGCTCGTCGAAGTGCAGGTTGCCCAGATCTTCGATGGTCTTGCCGTTCACCCGGAACAGGAGCCGGGTCGGGCGCAGCCGCGATCCATGGCAGTCGAGGCAGGGGGTGTCCACCATGACGCTGTTGAGCCAGCTCTCCATCCCCGAGTTGGCCACGTCGCGCTGCCGGTAGCGGCGGTAGTTGCGCTCGATGTTGTTGCATACCCCGCGCCATACCGTCCTGCGGTTGAGCCAGCGCTCCTTGCGCTCCCTGGCGTCGGGGGGCATGTCCAGCCTGATCGGCCGCTCGAGCCCGAAGAGCACCGCCTCCCGCGCCTTCCGGGGCAGCTCGACCCACGGTGCGTCGAGGCTGAACTTCAGGCGCTCGGACAGGGTGTAGATCAGGTGTCCCATCCAGTTGTCGGGCCGGTAGGTGAATGCCTCGCGGATGAAGCACCCGGAGCGGATGCTGCGCTTCGGGTCCGGAACGAGGAGATCGGGATGGGTTTTCTTGTCCATGCCGATTCCGCCGCAGGTGCGGCAGGCGCTCTCCGGGTTGTTGAAGGCGAAGAATTCCGGCGAGATGTCGCCGTAGACGAAGCCGTGGGTGCGGCTGCCGAAGGCCTTGTAGAACCGTCTCGCCGCCGCCTCGGAGACCCCGGACGCGACCCGGGCCGCCATCAGGCCGTCCCCCACCAGGAGCGCGTGCTCGATTCCCGCCGTGATCTGCTTGTCCATTTCAGGGCTGACGACGAAGCGGTCGACGATGACGTCCATGGCCCCGATCCTGGTCTCGTCGAGATCCACATCGTCGGCCAGATCGATGCAATCGCCGTCGACGAGAACCCGGCGGCAGCCCTGCTTGCGCACGTCGGTGAAGAGGACCTCCAGCTCCTCGTCGTAGTAGGGAAAGATCGGGGCGTGCAGCTCCACCTCCGCTCCCCGGGGCAAAGACATGATCGACTCCAAAATGCGGCCGCTGCTGACCACGGGAGTGGGCTCGCCGGTGCGCGGGCAGGCGGCCGCCGCGATGGTGGCCATGAGCAGATTGAGATAGCCGGCGATGTCGGTGAGGGTTCCCACGGTGGATCGCGGGTTGTGGCCGACGGTTTTCTGTTCGATGGAGATGACCGGCGACAGCCCGTGGACGAAGTCCACGTCCGGTTTCTCCACCTGGGCGATGAAGCGCTTGGCGAAGGTGGAGAGCGACTCCATGTAGCGCCGCTGGCCCTCGGCGTATAGGGTGTCGAAGGCCAGGGAAGACTTGCCCGAACCGGACAGTCCGGTGATGACCACGAGTCGGTCCCGCGGGATCTCCACCGAGACGTTGCGCAGGTTGTGGACCCGGGCGCCGTGGATTGCGATGGTGGAGCGCGGCTGCGGCCTGGGCCCCGGTGCGCGCCGCCGCGGCGGAACCGGGGCCGCCTTCCTGGTTGCAGTTGAACCTTTGCCCTGGGCGCTTTTTCGCGGCCGCGCTTTCCTGCTCGGCGCGGAAGCGGTTTTCTTTTTCTTCGTGGCTGCCTTGGCCATACCTGATCCCGGGTGCGGGGTCAAGCGGTTGGAACGCCGCTCACCCCTCGCCGTTGTAGAAGAAAGCCAGCTCGTCCACCTCCATCTGGCTCAGCGTGGTGAGCTTCACCGGGGTAGACACCTTGTCGACGATGCCGATGTCGGCGAGGTACTCGCACGCGGTGGTCACATGGCCGATCCCGAAGCTGCGGTGGAAGTGGTGGTTGATGGCCGTGGCCGAGCAGGCGTCTCCCTCCTGCTGCAGGTAGGAGAGTATGGGCTTGAAAAGGAGAGGCGCCTTGCTGCGCAGGTACTCCTCGGCGCGGTCGAGGGCGGGGCCCACCCCCCGGCGCGTCTTCTTCCTGTTGAGAAGACCAGTGTAGACCACCTGGAAGAGCTCGGGGTTGAGCCGCTGTCCCTGGGTGATGACCTCGCGCCCGATGATCTCGCCGGCGAGCCCGGCCTCGATCTGGGCCAGCGGAGTCGCCGCGTAGAGCAGCCACAGGGAGGTGAGCTCGAGGTCCCCCCTGGTGACGAACCACTTGCGCGCCTTGTAGAGGTTGCCGGCGACGGCGCACCCCGAGGTGAGCAACTGGATTTCGGTGTCGCGGCCTCCAAGCCGCTGGATGCGGTCGAACATGCCCTGGATGGAAGGGTCCCTGGTGAACATCAGCTTGCTCTTGGCGTAGAGGGAGTGGGCGCCCGAATTGCGCGCCGCTCCCTCCACGGTCTTCTTGAAGGAATCCCGCGGTACGACCACCGTGTGGATGTTGATGTTGTCGACCACCAGGGCCACATCGAGCCCCTTCATCTTCCGATCGTCGGCGCAGACCAGCACCAGGTCGATGTCGGAGCGCTCGTAGACCTGGTCGTGGGACAGACTGCCGCAGAGGACGGCGGCGAGGATATGGCGGTCCTCCTTCACCTGCTCCAGCAGGGTGTCCAGGGCGGCCTGAAAGCGCCGGCGGGCACGGAGGTTCTCCGAGGTCATGGCCTATTCAAGAGGCTGATGGACCGGGGCCGGCTCGTGAAGCGCCGCCGGGTCCGGCCCCTTTGTCGTTCAGCAGGGCGGCAATGCCCGCGTGCCCACTCTTGCGGGCCCAGGCCATGGGGGTTGCCCAGGGCTGGTCGTCGGGCAGCTCGGCTGCGGCTCCGCGCGACAGCAGGTAGGCGACGACCTCGTCGTGCCCGTAGCGCGCATGCCAGGCCATGGGAGTGGATTTGAGGTCGTCGTCCCTGGCGTTGATGTCGGCGCCGTGGTCTAGCAGCACCCGGGTGAACTCGATCATCACCTCCTGGCTGTTCATCCAGCGCTCCCGCCACATGCAGCCCATTGTCCGGTGCAGCAGGGAAATATTCTCCTGACTGCGGACGTTGGGGTCGAAGCCATACTCGAGCATCGAGGAGAGGATGGCGGACCGGTACCTCGCCTTGCCGAGATCGCCGCTGTTCACCCGCATGAGCTCGAACATGGCGCTGAACTGCTCCGCCTCGGTGAGCTGCGGCCGGTGGCGCAGGCAAAGGCGCACCATGTCGGCGTCATGGGACTTCAGTAGGCTCCTGCTGGCGCCGGCGGGATCGTAGTGGAAGGCCTGCACCACCGCGGCGTAGTTGCCGCGGGCAAGGCAGGATACACTGTCGGGAACCCCGCCGTAGCGGAACAGATCCGCGGCGATGTCGTCGTATCCTCTTTCGTAGGCGGCGCTGGTGGCGCTGGGACTGGCCATCATGGTACCGTTGGGGTCCGCCCCCGCCTCGAGCAGGGCACGCACCACCTCTCCGTGCTGGTTCAGGGCGGCAAAGAGGAGGGGTGCGCCGCGCTCCTCGTAGGGATGGGGGGTCCCGGCGTCTGCCACGCGGGTTGCATCGGGGTCGGCGCCGTGGTCGAGCAGCCACTGCACCGACCCCAGTTGTCCCGCGGTGGCGGCGATGGTGATGGGGCAGCTCGGATGGTCGCGGTGAATGGCGGCCGGGGTGACGGCGGCCAGCTCCTCGAGACCTGCCACGTCGCCGAGGGCAGCGGCGGTCCACAGGTCGCCACGGGCGCCGCGTTGCAGCAGCAGGCCGGCGGTGGCGAAGTCCGGCTTCTCTCCGTCGAAGGGGTTCTTGGCGAGGGCGCGGTGGATGGGTGACTGGTCAACTTTGTTGCGCGCGTCCGGGTCGGCTCCCAGATCGAGCAAAGCCTGCAACAGTTGTCCATGTCCCTGCTCGGCGGCCAAGTGAAGGGCCGTGTTGCCCCGGCCGTCGCTGGCGCCAAGAGCCCCTGGTTTTCGGGCAAGCTGGCGGATGCGCCGCAGATCTCCCTCGCCCGCGGCGGCGCACATCTCCGCTCCGAGGTCGGAAGCCGTTTCCGCCTGGTTGCGCAGCGCCCACTCGTCCAGAACGGCCACCACGTGGTCGTGGCCGCGCGCGCCGGCCAGGGTCCGCGGCAGGGTGATCTCCTTGTTCGGATAGATCACGCAGCCGGGATCGGCGCCGGATTGCAGCAAGGTGCGCACGACACCGGCGTGACCCTCGCGGGAGGCGTAGTGCAGAGCGGTGCGTTGCCGCTCGTTGACCGCGTGGGCCAGTTTCGGGTCCTCCGACAGGAGGGAGGCCACCTGGGATGCGTCGCCGCTGATTGCGGCGCTGAAGATGTCAGGCATTGCCCGTCTCCTTCAGGTTCAAGCGGTCCTCACTTTACCAGCTCCAGGGTCTCCGGCAACAGTGTTTCATTCCATCTTTCCGGATAGGCCTCGTAGCTGTTCTCCGCGACGTCCGAGCGCCTGGCGTTGCGCGGGCCGTTCTTGAGGGTGTAGCGCAGGACAACGACCCAGCGTTCGCGGTCCGCGGGCTGCCAGGGCAGGGCGCCGTGGGTCAGGGCTTCGGGCATGACCACCACGTCCCCGGCCCTCGGGGTGACGTTGATCAGGGGTGGCGGCAACTCCTCGGTGGTCTCGAAGGAAATCGTTCCGAAGTAGTCTTTCTCACGGCTGCAGTTGCTCTTGTGGGATCCGGGAACGAGCAGCAGGCCGCCGTCGCCGGGAAAGACGTCGGTCAGGTAAACGAACACGGCAAAGTTGTTGCTGCGCAGCCGCCCGTCCTCGTAGCGCAGCCAGATTTTGTCCCGTCCCCTTTCGTCGCCGGCACAGTGCAGGCTGTGGGCGTCGCGGTTGTCGTCGTGCTTGACCCGCATCAGGGTGCCCATGACCAGTCTCGGCCTGCCGTAGGTGAGCTCGTCGATCACGTCCCTGGTTCCGGGGAGGGTGGCCAGCGCTTCCAGGTCCCGGTGAAAGGCGAAGCTGTTGGTATAGCGCCGCCCGTCGATCTCCAGGCCCATATGGGCGGGCAGCTTCTCCGCCGGGGTGCGGAAATACTGCGCCGCGGCCGACCGCGCCTTCTCCAGCTGCTCGGAGGTGAGAACCCCTGGCAGATGCAGGTAGCCGGTGAGGTCGAACAGGTATCTTTGCTGTGGGTTCATGTCTACAGGCTCTCCTTCATACTCGGGGGTGTGACGGGGGAAAGTGGGGTTTCCCGCTGCCCGGGTAACCCCATGCGTTGGTCAGAGCAGGCGGACGGCGGCTTCGATCCGGTTGAGGGCTTCGTCGATTTCAGCGCTGCTGTGGGCGGCCGAGATACCGTGATGGCCGGCGACCATGGAGCCGTAGTCGTGGAAGTAGACCCCTTTCCCGAAGCAGGCGCGGATGAAGCTGCCTTTCTGCTCCTGATCGCGTTCCAGGGTGTCTTCGAAGCGCCGCACCGGATCGGTGGATCCGAAGAATATGCCGAAGCGGGCGCCGAGCCCCTGCACCCGGGCGGCGACCCCCGCCCGCGAGAAGATTCCCCGCAGGCCGGACTCCAGGCGGTCGGCGGTGGCGTGGATATGGTCGTAGAATCCGGGACGGCAGATCTCCCGGACCGAAGCCAGGGCCGCCTTCACCGCGGGGACGTTGCCGGTGTAGGTACCGCTCTGGACCACCTTCCCCCCCGGTCCGACCATGTCCATGATCTCTCCATTGCCGGCGATAACCACAAGCGCTGCCCCGTTGGCCACCGCCTTTCCGAGCACGCAGAGGTCGGGGGTGACGCCGTAATATCCCTGGGCGCAGTCCGGTCCGGTGCGAAAAGCGGAGAGCACCTCGTCGTATATCAGCACGATCCCGTGCCGGGTCGCCAGCTCGCGGACGAACTGCATGTAGGCGGTATCGGCGACGATGCAGCCCTGATTGTAGTTGACCGGTTCCATGATGATGGCGGCGATGTCTTCCCCGTGGGCGAGGATCGCCCGTTCCAGAGCGGCCTCGTCCTTCCACGGCACCACAACGACCAGATCGTCCAGTGCATCCGGGACGCCGGGGGACTCCCGCACCGGCTCGATGATGGTGCCGGGTTCGACCGGGGTCAGGGGCGAGTGGGCGTTGTACATGACATAGTCGTAGAGTCCGTGAAAGTGCCCCCAGAATTTCAGCACTTTGGCGCGGCCGGTGCGCGCCCGGGCCAGCCGCAGGCAGATCATCGTGCCCTCCGACCCCGTATTGGCGTAGCGCACCCGTTCGGCGCAGGGGACGATGCCGGTGATTCTGCGCGCCAGTTCCGTATGGGCGGCGGTCTCGTAGCCGCAGAGGACACCGGCCTCCACCGCCTCCAGCATGGCGCGGCGGGTGGCCTCGTGGTTGTATCCCAGGAATGCGGCTCCGTGGGAGAGATTGAAATCGATATACTCCCTGCCTTCCACGTCCCGGATGCGGCATCCCTGCGCCGACTCAAGGTAGAGAGCCTGTCCCAGGGACGGGTTGAATCGGCCCGATGCGCCGACCCCGCCCGGCAGGTAGCGCTCGGCGCGGTCGCGCAGGTCCCTTCCCATCTTGTCCTCTTCGAGTGCGGTCAAGTTGGTTTCTCTTCATCGGGGTTGTAGAGATTCAGCAATTATACGGGCCGCCGCAGACCGGGTCAAGCAGCTCCGGCGTGGCGGTTCTTCTCCCCGGAGCTGCGACCTTCCTCCTGTCAGTAACCCCCTGGAATACCTATCTTTCGCCATCCCCGCCGCAAGGTCCAGGTGCGGACCTCCGGCGCGGTGGGCGATGGGGCGGAATCGCCCCTTGTTCTGCGGTGAAGCCAGTCCATCGAAGGGGACGGAAGATGGAATTTCGAGCGCTCCGGGGGACCGAGCTGGAAGCCTGGTTCGACCATGCGGCAACGGTATTCAGCACCCCGCGCGCGCACTTCGTCAACCATTGGTTCAACGACCCCTGGAAGGACCTGGAGGGGATCCGGGTTGCGGTTGACGGCGGCAGAATTGCGAGCACGGTCCGGGTTTTCATGCGCCGGATCTACCTGAGGGGCGTGCGCGTTGCCGCCGGCGGCATCGGCGAAGTCAGCACGCTGCCCGAATACAGGAGGCGGGGGCTGGCGACGCGACTGTTGCGGGACGCAGTGGGCTTCATGCGGGAACGGGGCATCGCCGTCTCGTCCTTGTTCGGAGACCAGGGGATATACCGCGCCGAGGGCTGGGAGAGGGTCCCGCTCTATTTCGCCTGGAGGCAGATGGGGGCGAAGGTGGACAGGGCATTCCGAATTCGTCCGGCGAATTTGGCGGAGGGACCGGAGCTGGAGGAATTGTCGGCCCTCTACGATGCCTATGCCCGCCGCTTCAACGGGACCCTGGTGCGCGACCACCCAGGGTACTGGAGTGACTGGTTCCCCGCCGAGTCCCCGCGCGTCTGGGTGGCCGAAGCGCAGGGCGCCATCAAGGCCTACCTGTCTCTATCGGCGAACGGGAGGAAGGAGGGATTGGAGGTG
Organism: Candidatus Latescibacterota bacterium; assembly: GCA_965208105.1. Lineage (GTDB taxonomy): Bacteria > Latescibacterota > UBA2968 > UBA8231 > UBA8231. Next base: position 1,444,150 of record OZ242318.1, on the reverse strand, counting down.
AAGGAGTTTGCCGCTTGCGACGAGGTCTTCGCTGACGACGGCGGGAAACGGGCCTTCGAGGCGTTGATCGGGAAGGGGATTGCAGCAACCGGCGGGGACACCCTTGAGGTGGCCTTCCCGGCGCCCGTGGCCCGCGGGTTTGAAGCCGGGAGGGTGGAGGCTGTCGGGAACCTGATGTACCGCGTCATCGACCAGTCCCTCATGCCGCCAGGGTTCGATGGTCTCGGCAACCTGCTGCACCGGCAGCCGCGGCAACGGGACCAGGGAATCAGATCTCATCACGTATTCTGCACCACCGATGGATTCTGAACGGCAGCTTGCCGTCCTTGTTGAAAGAGCAGGGATTATTCCGTATATCATGCCACTGTGCAAGACGATGGGATGGGGACGGAGCGAAGGGCAGAATGGTCCGCCCGGGCAGGCTCGCGGTGCGCCGCAGGCCGACGGCGGATCGAGGTATTATAACACATTCCCAAATACACTTTCCCACAGGTCATCATGAAAATAATCTCGTGGAACGTGAACGGCATCCGGGCGGTGATGAGGAAGGGCTTCCCCGATTCCATCAGGGCGTTGGAGGCGGATGTCCTGTGTATTCAGGAGACCAAGGCGCATCCGGATCAGGTCGATTTGAAGATGGGTGCTTCGGGGTATGAGTATGAATACTGGAACAGCGCCGAGAGGAAGGGCTATTCGGGGGTAGCCATGTTCAGCAGGGTTGAACCTCTGGCAATTTCCAGGGGAATAGGCCATCCCGTCGACGATGAAGGGAGGGTTCTAACCGCGGAATTCGACGGGTTCCATCTGGTTACCGTCTACACTCCGAATGCCAAGGACGACCTCTCGAGAATCCCTTTGAGATACGAGGAGTGGGACCCTGCGTTTCTGGGACACTGCAAGGAGCTGGAAAAGAAAAAACCGGTCATCTTCTGCGGTGATTTGAACGTAGCCCACGAGCCCATCGATCTGAAAAACGACAAGGCCAATGAAGGGAAGAAGGGATACACCATCGAGGAAAGGGAAGGATTCTCGAATTTCATGAAGGCCGGATTCATCGACACCTTCAGGTACCTGCACCCGGAAGAGGAAAAGTACTCGTGGTGGAGCTTCAGGGCCGGGGCAAGGGCGAGGAATGTGGGTTGGCGCCTTGACTACTTCTGCATCTCGGATCCTTTGAAGAAGCGCCTGAAAAGCGCGGAGCTCCACAACCAGGTAATGGGCTCGGACCACTGCCCCGTGGAAATCGACATAGACATATAGTGTCTCTTCGGGGTTGCGAATCAGCCGTCCCAGCCCGTTTCTCCTGCCTGGTCCAGGTGGCCGGCTCGGTTCCTCACACGATCCCCTCCCCGGCAGAAACTCCGGCCAACTCGCGCAAGTTGGCCTCCATCACCGGCCGGGGACAACTCCATACGAGAAAGAAGAGCGCTTCGCGGCACCAGCGGCCCGCCGGATGTTCCACGGCGTAGCCGGTGCCCTTCGCCACGGCCAGGGCGGCATGAGTCGCACGCAGCACCAGGCTGTTGGCGCGGGCTCGAATCCGGGTGCCGGTCAGCCCCGAGTTTCCGGTTGCAGCCGATATGAGACCATCGCGCAGAGCCACCCACTCCTCGCGCAGGGCCTTCACCGGGGATGAGAGATCGGGGCGCCTGACCGCCTCTTCCTCGGAAAATCGGATGGCCCTGCCGGCCAGACCCAGGGCCAGGGAGGACGTCTCGTATCCGCCCGTCGCCGCGCCGGACTTCCCCTGCATCAGGTTCAGGGCGGGGCCGGCGAGGACCTCCTCGCGGCCGATTTCCACGTCCTCGCAGTTGACCGGGCCCGTGTGGCTCGCGGTCAGGGCGGTGAGGCACGCCGGGGCTGGTACGGTGACGCCGGCTGTCCTTGTCGGCAGAGCGACGATCATGTCGCGGCCATCCGGCAGGGTCGCCCCGGCGACGACGGTATCGGCATGGTCCGCGCCGGTGACCCAGGGGCTGCAGCCGTTGAGGAGGAAGCCGCCCCGGGTCTCCTCGGCGCGCATTGCGGGCCGGGCAAGGTGGCGGCGGCTGGTGGTCAGTTGGGAGATCCCAAGGGTGGCGAATGACCGCCCCGAGAGCAGACCGGGAAGGAGCCTGGATTTCACACCAGTGTTGCTCGTCGCTTCGATGCGCCTGCATGCGCCGCTGCGCTGGGTGAGGACGAATGCGGTGGTGAGGCATGCTGAGCTCAGGGCGAGATACCCGCGTACGATGTCCCCGGCGCTCCAGCCCAGTCCTCCGCCGGGGCGGGAGAGAAACCAGGAGAAGACCCCGTACTCGCCGCACAGACGCAACTGTTCAAGGGGCCAGGCGCCATCGCGGGCGAGTCCATCGCTCAAGGCGTCCAGTCGGCCGCAGAGCTCCTCGAGCTCGGAATCAGCGGGGGAGAGAATCACAGCGCCGGACCTCTTCCTCCGCCGCCCGGCCGCCTCCAATCAGGCGGCGGATGGGTCGGCAAGCGCTTGCCGCGCCCCGGGAGGCAGGCCGGGATGCAGCTGTTGCCCACCTCCTCGACGATCGAATCCCGCTTCATCACTCAGTTCTCCTATAACCTGGGTACCCTTCCCCTGGACCACCGCCACATTCGGTCCCGGCCCGTCCTGCTTCGCCTCCGGGCGTTGGGACATCGCGGCATCCGGCATGGACGCAGGCACTATGTTGTGCAACCCGGCTTCTTGCGTCAATTGGTTCGGTCTCTCCCTTGACATTCTCCACCTCCCTGGGTTTGTATTCCTTGATGAAGTCATGGTGAGCGACGTCGTGGCCGCTGCGGGACGACCTATCCCTCATTGTCCTGTGTTGAAGCTCGATGCACGTGCCGCTTGATAGGAGCCGCTTGCGAGCCCGGATCCCCGGAAAAACCATGAGCCATTCTGTACGAAGCCATTTGCGCGTTGAGATCGAGGCCTACGACAGGAGCATTCGCGCTTTCATTCCCGCCTACGAGGAGATGCTGGAGCGTGTGGCGGAGGCCGTTGCCGCGGCTGGACCGGAAAGAGTGCTCGACCTCGGCGCCGGCACCGGCGCCCTGGCCGAGGCCGTTTTGCGGCGCTGCGGGGGATGCACCATCGAGCTCATCGACACCGACGCCGAGATGCTCGATCAGGCCCGGACGCGCCTGGCGTCCTTTGCCGCGCGAGTGCAGTACAGCGAGCGCAGGTTCCAGGGTCCGCTCCCCACCTGCGACGCGGTGGTCGCTTCCCTTGCCCTGCATCACGTGGCCACCCTGGCGGAAAAAGCGAGGGTATTCGCCGCCATCTTCGCCGCCCTGCGCCCGGGCGGGGTTTTCGTCAACGCGGATGCGACCATGTCCGCAGCCCTCGGCACCCGCCGGGCCGAATACGAAGCCTGGGCTGCGCACCTGGTCTCCTCCGGCATCGAGGAGAAGCGCGCCTGGAGACACTTCGAGGAATGGTCGGGGGAGGACACCTACCTTCCCGTCGAAGACGAGCTCGCCGCGCTGAAGAGCGCCGGATTCGCCGCCGAATGTCTGTGGCGCGTCGTCCCCATCACGGTGGTGAAAGCGGTCAAGCCTGGGGCAGGTGGCGGGTAAGGTGAATTTTTGGTGGTCCCGGAGCAGAACGGAGATCCGGGACCGCGCAGGTACGGCGATCTCCACGGCGGAAGAGGGAAAGGACCGCGGTGGTCCCAAGTGATGTCGGGCGATGATCGGCCGCGCCAATCAGGTGCGGTTGGCCAGCCGCGTACTCACCAACCGGTTCAGGCTCACTCCCTGCTCCGCTGCCTGCATGGCGAGGGCGCGGTGTGATTCCGGCGGCACCCGCACCATGAACTTACCGCTGTATGACCAAACCCGGTCCTTCCAATAACCTCCGCGCCAGGGACCCAGACCTATGGAGACCGAGATCAAACTTCTGTGCAGCTCTTCCCACGACATGGGCGGCCTTGCGACCGCGTCGGTCGACCTGGTCGTTACCTCCCCTCCATATCCCATGATCGCCATGTGGGACGAGGCATTCGGCGAACAGGACGAGCGCATCAGCGCCCGGCTGCAAGCGGGTGAAGGTAACGAGGCATTCGAGTTGATGCACCGGCTGCTTGACAGGACCTGGGACGAATGCGACCGCGTGCTGAAGCCCGGAGGAATAGCCTGCATCAACGTAGGCGACGCGACCCGGACGCTGAACGGCGATTTCCGCCTCTACTCGAACCACTGGCGGGTGCTGAAGGCATTCCTGGACCGGGGGTATGCGGCACTGCCGGATATTCTCTGGCGCAAGCAGACCAACGCGCCGAACAAGTTCATGGGCTCGGGCATGCTGCCCGGAGGAGCCTACGTGACCTACGAGCACGAGTACATTCTCGTGCTTCGCAAGGGCATCCGGCGCCGATTCGAAGGCGAGGAAGAGAGGAGACTACGCCGTCAAAGCGCATTTTTCTGGGAAGAGAGGAATACCTGGTTCTCCGATGTCTGGTACGATATCAAGGGCACGCCGCAGACCCTCGTCACCAAGGAGGCACGAGACCGCAGCGCCGCCTTTCCCTTCGAGCTCGCCTATCGCCTCATCTCCATGTTCTCGATCAGGAAAGACCTGGTTCTGGACCCGTTCGCGGGCACTGGAACCACCCTGGCTGCCGCTCTGGCCTCCGGTCGCAGCTCCGTGGGTATGGAGGTGGACAGCTTCTTTGCAGGTGTTGGATGGAATATGCTTGCCGCGGCCCCGGAGTTCGCCAATCGCTACACCCGCGAGCGGCTCGCCAGGCATTTGCAGTTTGCCGCAGAGCGCACCCGGCGGCAGAAGCCGTTAAGGCACATGAACGGGCATTACCGCTTCCCGGTGATGACATCCCAGGAGACCGAGCTTCTGATCGGCGACGTGGTTGGATCCACTCCTGCCGGTACCGATACCCTGAGGGTGGAGCATGCCGATTTTCCGCAGGCGGACATGGTGGGGGTGTGGGACAAGCCCGCTTTGTAATGGCGCTGTGTTCCAAAATGGATATTCTTACAGTGATGCAGGAGAGCACCTTAGAGCGGGGGCAGCGGGAACAATGAGCGGTGACAAATCATTCCCGCGCCGGGAGTAGAAGGTCCGTTCCCCGCTCTTGGGGGCAGGTCAGTTGGCTCCAGCGCCAAGATGAAAAAGAGGAATTGACATGAGGAATTGTGGATGGAATTTGGGATTGAAACGAAACAGAAAGAGAAGGTCGAGGAGAACGGTGCCTGGTTAGCTGTAAGTTACCTTAAGCCAATGCTTACTACTGTAGCATTGCTCAGGCGATATCTCCCTCCGATGTGGTATAATCTCTGCGACAGACCAGCGCGAACTGTGACGCCGAACCAGAGATTTATACCCACCCCTATTCCGGCAACGGCGTACGGTCGCATGGCGATATAGTGGTAGTAGGCATCGATAAAATTTTGTCGATGATCGTCCGCCGTCGTCGATTCGCCGGGAACGTACTTGGTTTGAGCTGCCCCCAGACTGATATAGGCCAACGTCTCGAGCGGTCCGATCAATTGGCTTTTAAATACATGCCTGTATCCATAGTAGAATGGTTTCCAGTGATCGTACTTCGAGAGGTTAGTTTTCAAATTGACAAAGCCAGCCTCCACGGCAGGTATGGAACGCTCCGCGTCTCTTTTTTCAAAGTGGAACTCTGCCATGATGGCAGGTTGAGTAATCAGATCTCTTTGAGTACCGGGTGGGCCGCTCCCGGTAAACTTGAAGCTGCCGAGTGACAGATGGGGACTCCAGTCTTGGAAGGCCTGCGCACTGGCGAAGTTGGCGAACACTATCAGCAAACAAGGCACAAATTCCAGCTTCATGGTTCGATTGTCGGATGGTAATGATGGTAGTGATGACTCACTGACTGGCCCCAAAGGAACCGAAGGAATTGAAGTCCTCGTTGATGGCGTGGGCTATTTCTAGGATTTTTTCCTCGTCCGCCCTGCCTTCGGAAAACTGGTTCAATTGACGAACCTTCTCAAGAGCCTGCCAAGCGGGTCTAAAACCGGCCCACGCTTGTGCTGATCGCCGAAAATTTGCCAGACTGTCCTCTACATTCCCCTGCATGAACTGCACAGAAGCGAGCCAAAAGTAGGCCACGTGGCCGTACGGACCGCCATCCGGATACAGCCTTGCGGCTTCCTCGTAGCTGATTTGAGCGTCTTGCAACCTGCCTTCGTTGAAGTCTATTCCACCTAAATCCAGATAAGCCCTCTGGAAGTCGCCATCTGTCAGGCGAAATAGAGCTTGTTTTATCCTTCGTAATGGCGCGGGACGGAATCTCAGCAGTCGGGCTCGGGGCAGGAGGGCGCAAGGACAAGGGACTGCGGCACTATTCCCTGGCATTCAGTGCCGACTTTGTGCCGACGCCGTCCGTACCTAGACCTGTGGGTCCGCATTCTGCGTCGGCCTGAATTCCCGTCTCCCTGACGGTCCTTTCCTTAGATCCCGATTAGCTTCTGCACCCAGGGCAGCAGCAGGGCGAGGGCGACGCTCACCGAGAGACCGGCGAATATCTTGGCCAGATCGGAGAGCACCAGCCGCGACACATCCCGGTTGCCGCGGTGCCTCTCGTTCCATGAGATGGCGATCTCTCGTCCTGCCAGAAGGCCGACGAAGACCCAGGTGGTGCTCATCGGGAGGTTGCTGACCTCCTTGAACAGGAACAGCACGACGCCGTAGATGAGGTCGACGAAGGTCGCCGAGCGGATGTCGGTGGTGTTGGTCTTGGTCAGCACCACCTTTTGAATTGCGCCGCCGTGGGTGTAGAAGATGTAGGCGAGAATGGCCAGGATGACGACGATGCTGGCCGCGAACCAACCCACTGCCAGGTCCGGCGTGCGGGTGACCGGGTCGCGCGGCAGGAAGACGTAGATGTTGGCCAGGTCCTGGATCAGCCACTGGCTCCAGAGGAAGCCGGTGGAGCACCACTGGGCAACCACCCACCAGCCGCCGATGGGGCCATCGGTGCGGTTGAAGCGGTGCTCGAGACTGCGGGTGACCAGCTTGTAGACGATGATGGCGACCACGAAGGCGGTGGCGTATCCAAGCAGCGACTTGACCAGCATGCTCGGCAGCGCCTTGGTGGCGAAGATCGTCAGGGTGAGGAAGGTGGTGCTCACCGGGATCCCCCAGCGCGTCAGCAGGAGCAGGACGAAGGGGGGAACGCAGTAGATCCAGGTGAAGTGCTCCGGCACCTGGATGGCCTGCAGCCGGCCGTAGGAGACGTCGCCGGAGTGGACCGTCCACCCGTACACCATGACCGCCGTGATGACTCCCCCGCCGAAGAGCCAGAGCACCCACCACGGACGATGGGAGTTGGAGCTGAGAAAGGTCCCCAGGGTCTGGATGGCGTCGTTGCCGACGATGGAATACGCGCCCAGCAGGAATCCGACGACCATCAGTACTTCCTGATTAATTTAATCCCTCCTTTTCAGTCGGTCACGGCCGCGGCAAGACGACGAACCCCACCGAATCCACCGACGCCGAGCCGAACAGCCCGATGCCTCCCTCTACCTGGAAGAAGGGGCGCTCGAAATTTTCGCCGGCCAGCCCTCCGAACCCACCCTGCTCCTGCTGGTCGGGGCTGGAGCGGGCGTACTCGAACCAGTTGTGGTCCAGGGCGTAGACCTTGATCATGGAGCGCCCGGTGAACGCCACGGCGAACCACGGCCAGCGCAAAATACCTTCGCTGACCGCCAGGGGAGGCGACTGGTTTGCCCGCAAGGTGCTGGTATCCTCTTCGTCGTAGAAGTCCACGAGGTCCTCGTCGGCGAATGGGGCATCCTCATCCAGGGCGAAGATGGCCGCCTGGAACCCTGCAACTTCCAGTGTGTCAAAGTGGAACTCGATCAGGCCGTCCAGATAGGTGATCTGGTTCTCCGGCGCGGTGTAGACCTGGTCCCCGAGCTCGGCAAAGGTCTTCAGGGTCCGGATGATCTGGAGAGTTTCCTCGTCCAGCAGCACCGCCTGCCTGATCCGCACCCTGTCGGGGGTGGTGGTGCTCGCCCTCACCTTCCGGCCCTCTACGTCCACCTCCAGGCGGTATTCGGCAAGGGCTTCCACCAGGGGAGCTCCCCTCGGCGGCAGGTAGCGGCCGGGGGCGGCCTCGTCGGCTGTGTATGCGTACTCAAATACCTGATCTCCGTGGAGTATGCGGACCCGGGCGTCGGTAACCGCGGCATCCTCCCGGCTGTAGGCCCGGCCGGGGGGCAGGGTGCGCCGCACGAACACTTCGGGCAGGGTCCGGCCGACCAGCAGCTGAGCGTCCACCACCAGCTCGGCCTCTTTCTCCACCGGGCCGAAGAGTTCTCCCGGCTGGCGCTCGGCGGCGCAGGCGGTAAGGCACAGGGCCATGAGAAAATAGCGCACGACTTTCTCCTCAAAACGAAAAATTGAAACCCAGCGTCGGCACGATGGGAAGTTGCTTGATCACTTCCGGCTCCACATCCACCTCCACCACCTCGCCTTCCTCCGTCTCCGTGGTGGCGATCGGATATTGCACGAACCACTCGTTGCGGCGGCTGTAGAGGTTGAAGATCTGCAAATAGACTTCGACGTCGAGGCCCCACAGGCCGAACTCGCGGCTGGCGCTGGCGTCGAGGCGGTGGTAGGGCAGCAGCCGGGCGCTGTTGCGGCTCGCCGGCAGGACGTAGTCATCCACCACCCCGGTGGCGGGCTCGCGCAGGGTGTAGCGGGATGCCGCGGGGGTGAAGGCCTGTCCGGTGGCGTAGACCAGGTTGGAGCCCAGGCGCCATTTCCCCGCGCTGTAGGAGACAACGAAAGACAGATCGTGGCGGCGGTCGTACTTGGGTGGAAATGCGAGGCCCTGGTTGACCTCGGGGAAGGTCCGCCGGGTCCAGCCCAGGGTATAGCCCACCCAGCCGGTGAGCGCCCCGGTGCGGCGCTGCAAGAAGACTTCGACACCTCCCGCCCAGCCGCTGCCCCCGCTTTTGAAAATGTCGTCCGAGCGCGTGGCCTCGCTGTCCGCCTCCACCGCGGTGTCCAGGACCACCAGGTTGGCCAGGTCGGTATAGTAACCCTCAACGGAGAGCTGGTAGCGCCGCGACGGGTTCCACTCGCCCCCCACAACTCCCTGGTATGAGCGCCCGGGTTCAACGGTGCGGTCCAGCGGCACCCAGAAGTCGCCCCCGCTGAAGGCTTCGGTGGTGACCAGCTGCAGGTACTGGCGGTACATCCCGCCGGCGGCCTTGATTCGCACCTTGTCGCTGAGGGCGTGGCTCAGGGAGAGCCTGGGCATCAGGTGGAAGCGGTCCCCGACGCTGAAGTAGGTTCCCCGTCCTCCCAGCCGCAGCTTCGTCGCAAGGCCGGCCTGCCACTCGTCCTGAAGGTAGGCCGAGGCCAACACCGACTTCTGGTACAAGGACTCTTCCTGCTGGTTGAAGGACTGGGTAAAGTCGAACTCGAAGAGGGTGGCGAGAAGGCCAAAGGTGAAGGTGTGGTCGCGGTTGGCGAAGTAGTCCACGTCGGCCTTGAGAGACCAGTCGCGAATGCTGTTTTCGAAGCTGAATGGCGTGTCGAAGAAACTGAACAGGATGGAATTATTGTAGGTCGATCCGGCGGCCATGAAGTGGCCGAAGAGGTCAGGCGAGAACACCCGGGTCCAGCGCGCGGTCAGGGCGCGGTTGCCCCAGCGGAAATCGACGAAGGACTCCTGATCTTCCTCTTCAATCTCCACCCGCAGGTCGTCCTGGCCCCAGTAGGTGCTCACCGTGAAGGTGTCGTCCCCGCGGCGCTGGTTGATCTTGCCGTTGAAGTCGTAGAAGTAATAGTTGAGGGGTATGTCCACTCCGCTGGCTCGAACGGCGCTGAGCACCGGCTCCAGGTAGGTGCGGCGCCCGGCCAGCATCCACGATCCCTCTCCCGCCGGCCCCTCGGCCAGCAGCCGGCTGGCGATCAGGCTGGCGCCGCCGCGGCCGCTGAAGCGCTGCCGGTTGCCCTCGCGGTTGCTCACGTCGAGCACCGCCCCCAGGGTGCGGCCGAAGGCCGCCGGGTAGGCCCCCTTGTAGAGCTGGACGTCCTTGATGGCGTCCCCGTTGAAGGTCGAGAAGAACCCGAAGAGGTGGGAGGGATTGTAGAGCGGAATGTGGTCGAGGAGAATGGCGGTCTGGTCGGGCCCGCCCCCGCGCACGTAGAGGCCGCTGCTGAGGTCCGAGGCCGACTGGATCCCCGGCAGCAGCTGCAGGCTGCGCAGGAGATCGGCCTCGCCGATGGCCGGCATCTGCTGCAGCGGCTCGACCTGCAGGGCGATGAAGCTGCTCTGGATGGCCTGCTCCAGCTCTTCCCTGCGCTCGGCTTCCACCACCGTCTCCTCCGCGATGTTCAGGGGCCGGGGTTCCAGGGCCACGTCCAGGCGCAGGTCTTCCATTGCCCCGAAGCGCAGGGTATCGCGCCGGGTCTGGTAGCCTATGTGCGACACCGCCACCCGGTACTCCCCCGCACCGATGTCCTTGACCGCGTAGTAGCCGCTGCTGTTGCTCGCCGATCCCAGGCGGGTCCCCTCGGCCTCCACCGCGACAATGGCCAGGGTCAGGGCCTCGCCGTTGTCGGCGTCGGTGACGAAACCGCTCAAGGTGGCGGCGGGGCTCCGGGCTGCCATGGAAAGGCCGGCCAGGGTGCCCACCACGAGCAGGAAAGGGCGCAAGCTATATTCGAACACGGAAATATCCCTCAACTTGTACTGGAGTTGTCAACTCTGGTAATACTGGGCTTTGAAATTCTGGACGTGAAATTCCGGACCTGGTCACGCCAGCAAGGGTGGTTGAACTTAATGGCAGCACCCGCGATTTGTCAATTCGGGTTCGACGGCGGCCAGAGGGGGAATGGATTGGGGGGAACAGCCATGTTGCCCTGGCGCGGCGACGCTTCATGCCCGAATTTCTGAACAAGCCACAGGCCGGCAATGCCTTGCACCGGCCACTCCCGAAGGGTGAGAAAGATGAACGTCATCGTCCTCCTCAGCGACACCTTCCGCTACGACTACCTCGGGTGCAACGGCAATTCCTGGATCTGCACCCCCAACCTCGACCGCTTCGCCCGGCGCGCGGTCTCCTTCGACCGCTACTACCTGTCCTCCTTTCCCACCATCCCCAACCGCACCGATCTTTTCACCGGCCGCTTCACCTTTCCCTTCCACGGCTGGCAGCCCCTCGACCGCGATATCCCCGTGCTCAGCACCCTGTTCGGTGAGGCGGGCTACAGCACCCAGCTCATCGCCGACACCCCCCACCTGATGAGCAGGGGGCACCACTTCGACCGCGGCTTCGACGGCGCCCACTGGATCCGCGGCCAGGAGGGGGACCGTCCCCTGCTCAAGGGCAACCTGGCTCCGCGCCTCACCGTTCCGGCAGACGCCAGGACCCGCGTCGATGAGCACATGCGCGGCACCCGCTTCGGCAACCTGGCCACCCTGCACACCTGGACCAACCGCGACTGGGCCTGGGAGGAGGACCGCTTCTGCGTCCGCACCGCGCGCACGGCCAGCCGCTGGCTGGAGGAGAACCACGACGCCTCCCCCTTCCTGCTGTGGGTCGACTTCTTCGACGTCCATGAACCCTGGGACCCGCCCGAATACTTGGTGCGGCGCTACGACTCCTCCGGCTACCGCGGACCGCCCCAGATCCATCCCAACTACGGACCGGCGACCGCCTACTCGAAAAGAGAGCTGGCCAATCTCAGGGCCCACTACGCCGCCGAGGTGCAGCTGGTGGACAAGTGGATCGGTCACGTCCTCACCAAGATCGAGGAGCTGGACCTGTGGCGCGATTCCATCGTCGTCTTCACCTCCGACCACGGGATGCTCCTGGGCGAACACAACCGCACCGGCAAATCCAACATCCACCCCGACGACCAGCGCGTCTGGCCGCTCTACCGCGAGCTTGCCCACATCCCGCTGCTGATGGCCGCTCCGGGCGCCGCGGGCGGCAGCCGGGTCGTCCAGCTCACCCAATCGGTCGACCTGCTGCCCACCTTTCTCGACCTGTCCGGGGTGGACTACCAGGGCCCTCCCCTTCACGGCCACGCGCTCACCCCTCTGCTTCAGGCAATGGGCAGGGAATGGCCCCGCCGGTTCGCCTTCAGCTCCACCTTCATCCGCAACGGCGGACCCACCATCACCGACAGGAACTGGAGCTATATCCCCCAGGGTGAGAAGGCAGGCCGGGCGGAGTTGTACCAAATGCGCACGGACCCGGGGCAAGGGAAGAACCTGGTCCGGCGCCACTCCCGCGTCGCCGCCCGAATGGAGCGCGCCCTGCGCGAATTTCTGCTTTGGGTCGGCACCCCGGAAGAGAACCGCAGCCTCCTCGATCCGGTGGCCGGCCCCGACTGGGCGGAGAAGAAATAGGGCCGTGATGGCGGACCCATCCATCGTAGAAGGTGTCCCGGCGGGAGTGGAATCCCGAGAGAAGTCCACGGGCGGGCGCAGATAGAGGGGACACTAGCGCAGCAGCACCAGTTTGCGAATCCGGCTGGCCTTTCCAACCTGCAGGCGTGCAAAGTAGACCCCGCTGGCCACCATCCGGCCGGCGGCGTTGCGCCCATCCCACACAACCCTGTGTTGCCCCGCCGTGGCCACGTCCCTCACCAGGTGACGCACCACCTGGCCGTTGATCCCGTAGAGGGTCATGGCCACGGGTCCCGGGTGTGAAAGCTGGTAGGACAGAACGGTTCTGCTGTTGAAGGGATTGGGATAGTTCTGGGCCAGCTCGAATGGCGGCGGGCCTGCCTGTTCCTCCACCACCGTTCCACCCTGGCCGGCGATCCACTCGTGAATCAGGGCGGCCGCTTCCCGGTCGACCCGGCCACTGGCCACCGGAGGCATGCGCCAGCGTCCCAGATCGAGCATCCGGCGGTAGAGCACCGAGCGCTCCGGGGCTCCCGCCGCCAACCGCAGTGCCCCGGTCAAGCCCAGATCCCCCAGTGACGCGGGCTGGGTGAGGCCGGTCCCCTGCAGGGGCGTGTCGTAGCGCAAATCCATGGCGGTCCGCCCGCCGCCTCCGGGTCGGTGGCAGTGGGAGCAGTTGGCGTCCAGGTAGGCGCGGGCGCGCTCGGCCACCGACCCGGCCGCCCCCAGCGGATCGGGCAGGCGGGGCCAGCCATGGTAGTCCTCTCCTATGTCCTCGGTGAAAAGGCCGATGTGGTTGAAGCTGCGCAGCTGATGATCGGCCACGGCTCCGTAGTCGTAGACGCGGTTCATCTGGGCGGTGCGCACCCCCAGGACGTAGCCGGAGGCCGGGGTGTGGCAGGCGATGCAGTCTGACCGGCTGGGAAAGCGGTGTTCGTGCCTGCGCAGTCCCTGGGGCGCCGCCGGGTCCGGCACCTCGAACACGCGCCGCTCCCGTCCCTGCAACAGGGCCGCCTGGGTACCGGCCTCGTTCCACTCGTAGCTGAATCCGTCCCAGACCTCGCCCCGGGTCCGCTTGACCAGCAACCGGGTTTCGACTATCCGGTCCCGGCCGCCCGCACCCGCGCCGGGCAAATAGAAATTCTTCACCAGTACCGTGCCGTTGGGAAAGAGCCAGGGTTCGTCCACGTCAAAGTGGAGGCGGGCGGTATCGGGCAGGGCCAGCCAGCGACTCTTGCCCGCCCCGTCCGACCACAGGGGCGCATTGACCGCATAGGGGATCAATCCCGGTGCCGGTTCCCTGGTGGCCATATGGGCGAAGACGCCCGCGTCCGACAGCAGCGCCGGGATTTGGCTCTGCGGAGGCTCCCCCGACCCCTTTTCGAGCCGCAGAATCTGCCCGTCGATATTGATGACATGGAGCTCGCCGGACTCGTCCTCGCCGAAACTGGAAATGTGTCCCGGGCTGGTGGCCACCAGCCTGTTTTCGACCGCCAGGCCGCCCTGGACCTCCAGCCCCCAGATCCATCCGGTGCCGAAATCGCCATAGATGTAGAGTCCCCGGAGCGCCGGCGCCGCCCGGCCGCGGTACACGTAGCCGCCGATGATGGAGCGTCCCTGGCTGTGGTCATAGGACCAGACCGGGGGCATCAACCCTTCCCGGTCGCAGGAATCGCCGTGCAGGCACTGCGGTCCTTCGACGATGTTCCAGCCGTAGTTGCCCCCCTTTTCCACCAGGTCGATCTCCTCCCAGCGGTCCTGCCCCACGTCTCCGACCCACAACTGGCCCGTGACCGGGTCGAAGCTGAAGCGCCAGGGATTGCGCAGCCCCCAAGCCCAGATCTCCTCGCGCCACCCCTGGTCGTTGCCGGCGAAGGGGTTGTCCGGCGGCACTCCATAGGGCTCGGCTCCGTCGACGTCGAGGCGCAGGATGGCTCCCAGCAGGGTCCGCCGGTTTTGGGCATTGCCGTGGATGTCGTCGGGATTGGCTCCGTCGCCCAGGCCCCAGTAGAGGTAGCCGTCGGGCCCGAAGGCCAACTGTCCGCCGTTGTGGGTGTCGTCGGGCTGCTGCACCTCCAGCAGGATGCGCTCGCTGGCCACGTCGGCGCTGTCAGCCAGGCTGGAAACGCGGAATTCAGCCAGTCGTGAAACCAGCCCGCGGGCGATATAGTAGACGAAGAACCGCCCGTTGGAGCGGTACCGGGGGTGGAAGGCCAGGCCCAATAGCCCGATCTCGGGGCGGAAATCGATCACCCAGTCGGCGATATTCAGGAAGGTCCGCGCGGTCTCGTCCCCCGGGCGCAAGACGCGGATGGTCCCCGGGCGCTCGACGACGAAAACCCGGCCGCTGCCGTCACCCGCGTGGGTCAGGTAGACTGGCTGGGTGAAGTCCAGTCCCCGGAACACCGGCTGCAACCGGGCATTGCCGCCGGGACCGCCGCTGGCAACCTGGACGTCGGCGGTCAGGCGCCGGTCCAGTCCGTAGGGACGCTCCTGGGTCTCGGCCCCGGCAGCGAGGAGGCCGAGCAGCAAGGCCGTTGCGGTCAGTCCGCTTCTACCGCGCAATACTGAAATCCCCCGGCTGCGCGCGTGACATCACGGTAAATCCCGGTTGGGACATGGTCAGCTGGAAAAGGAGATTCGGCCGGCCACGGGAGCCGCGGGGTTTTCGTTCCAGGGCGGGCATTGGGGTTCCAGGGAGGTGCTCATGCCGACCGCAGGACCAAAGGGCCCAGGGGGTCGACCCGGGCGGCGTAGCCGGGCTCGACCACCGTGGTGGAATCGGCCTCCTCGATCACTGCGGGGCCATTGACCACGGCGCCGCGGCCGAGGCGCGGGCGATCGTAGATGGGACAGTCGACGAAGCCGCCCGCGGCGGCGAAGTAGACCGGCCGCACGCTGCGTCTTGCCTCCTCCAATGTGCCGACCGGACCCTGCATTCGCCTGCTTTCCGGCCTGGCCATGCGGCCGATGGCCCGGACCCGCACGTGGACCAACTCCACCGGCTCCCCTTCGGCCTTGAAGCCGTAGGCGCGCTCATGGGCGTCGTGGAATCGCGCCAGCATGGACTTTTTCGCTTCTTCGTCCAGGAGGGGGGTGGTCATGGGAACGGTCAACTCGTAACTCTGGCCCACATAGCGCAACTCGGCCAGGCGGGCCATTTGCCTCGCTTCCTTTTCGACTCCCTCCCTCTCGAGGGCCTCCTGCCCCTGCTCTTCCAGGGACCGGCACAGGCGCTCGACCGCAGCAGGATCCAGGGTCTCGACCCGCTGCAGCACCGAGCCCGCGTATTCGTGCTCCAGGTCGGTGAGGAGCAGCCCCAGGGCTGACGCCGTGCCCGGGCTGGACGGGATCACCACAGTGGGGATCTGCGCCAGCTGGGCCAGGCGGTTGGCGTGCACCGGGCCGCTGCCTCCAAAGGCCACCAGGGCGAAAGCGCGCGGATCGTACCCCTTCTGCACCGAGACCAGACGCAGGGCGTTGACCATGGCCGCGTTGGCGATCTCGACGATGCCGTGGGCAGCCTCGACGACCTCCATGCCAAGGGGCCTGGAACATTGCTCCTCGATTGCGCGCCGGGCGGCTTCGATATCGAGGCGGATTTCCCCCCCGAGGAAATAATCGGGGTCGAGTCGGCCGAGGACCGCATTT
Organism: Candidatus Latescibacterota bacterium; assembly: GCA_965208105.1. Classification (GTDB taxonomy): domain Bacteria; phylum Latescibacterota; class UBA2968; order UBA8231; family UBA8231. The sequence goes on along the minus strand of OZ242318.1, from coordinate 1,428,143 downwards.
GCGTCGGTGATGGTGGGCTGCTCGCCTCCCTGGCCATAGCACGCCGGCCCCGGATCGGCCCCGGCGCTGTGCGGACCGACCCGAAGTCCTCCCCCCGAATCGACCCAGGCCACCGAGCCGCCGCCGGCGCCTATTTCCACGAGGTCCACCACGGGGGTGCGAATGGGATATCCCTGGCCGCGCCCTCCTCCCGGCGGATGAGCCGAGGCGCCCACCTCGTAGTCCTTGGTAATCTGCGGTTGCCCATTCCTGACCAGCCCCAGCTTGGCGGTGGTGCCCCCCATGTCGAACGAGATTATATCGCCGAAGGCGCAGGCGGATCCGAGGTGGGCGGCTCCGATGACTCCGGCCGCCGGCCCCGACTCCACCATGAAGACGGGCTTGCGGGCGGCGGCGGAGGCGCTGAAAACCCCGCCTCCGCTCTGCATGACCAGGAGCCCGGCGTTCAGTCCGAGCTCCTTCAGGCCGGCCTCGATGGCGGCCAGGTAGCGACCCACCACCGGCTGGATGCAGGCGTTGATCACCGTGGTGCTGGCGCGCATGTACTCGCGGAACTCGGGCGCCACCGCGGATGAAAGGGAGACGGCCGCGGCCGGCAGCTCCCGGCGCAGAAGGGCACCCACGCGTTTTTCGTGGTCGGGGTTGGCGTAGGAGTGCAGGAGGCAAACGGCCACGGCTTCGACCCGGGTCCGCCGCAGTTCGGCGGCCACGCGGACCACCGCGGCCTCGTCGAGGGGCGCCAGGACCTCGCCGTCGGCCCCCAGCCGCTCCGGGATCCCGAAGCATAGCTGGCGCGGCACCAGCGGGGGGGTCTTCTCGAAATGCAGGTCGTAGAGGCTGGGCCTGGTCTGGCGGGCGATCTCCAGCATGTCGCGGAAGCCGGCGGTGGTCAGAAAGGCGGTGGGGGCGGTCTTGGCCTCGATGATGGCGTTGGTGGCCACCGTGGTCCCGTGGACGATGTAGCTCACCTCGGCCGGCGCCACCCGGTTGGTTTTCAGAATGCGCTCCACCGCAGACATGAAGCCGTCGGCAGGCGCCGACGGTGTCGAAGGCACCTTGGCGCAAAAAACGGAGCCGCCGTCCCCGTCGATGAGGGTGGCGTCGGTGAAGGTACCGCCGATATCCACCCCAAGGCGATAGGCCATGCCTAGGGTCCTTTCTCGCGCAGGCGGCGGGTCCGGTCCCAATCGACCCGGCCCCCGGGGTCCACTTCCACGAGGTAATGGAGGCGCGCGTCCTCCGGGCTCACCCTGCCCTGGCTGACGTCGCGGCCCACCAGGGCGGGATCGCGTTGATCGGGAGGTCCGAATCCGCCGCCGCCGCAGGTGCGGTAGCTCACGGTCTGACCGGGCTTGAGCTGCAAGGTGGTCTTGGAGCCCAGCTCTCTTTCGCTGCCGTCTTCCTCCTGCAGGACATACCTTGCGGATCCGGCGCTGCGGCCGCCCTCCAGGCCCCAGGGCCCCCAGCGGTCGCGGTCGGCCAGGATGGTGAAGGACACCTCGTGGCCGGGAAAGGAATAGTCGCGCCTGAGCCCCAACCCGCCGCGCCAGCGCCCCGGTCCCCCCGAGTCGTCGATCAGCTCGTAGCGGGTGATGCGCACGGGGTAATTGAGCTCGATTTCTTCTATGGGGGCGTTTTCGGTATTCTGCCCGTGGCACTGCACCGCGTCGGGTCCGTCGCGTCCCATTCTGCCGCCGTAGCCCCCGGCCACGGTCTCGTAATAGGCGTAGAGCTCCCCGCTGCGCGGGTCCGTGCCGCCGAAGCCCACCTGGCACATCATCGCCTTGGTGCCCGCCGGCACCCGCTCGGGCATGACCTGGGCGAGGGCCTTGAGCAGAATTTCCGACAGGCGCACCTGGGTCTCCCAGCCTCCCACCACCGGCGCCGGCGCGCTGGCGTTGACCACGGTGCCCGCCGGGGCTGTCAGACGCACGAGGCGATAGAAGCCATCGTTGACCGGAACGTCCGGGTCGGTGAGGCATTTGAGCACGTAGGCGCAGGCGGCGAAGGTCTGGGCGTAGGTGGAATTGACCGGGGCGCGGCGCTGCGGGTCGGAACCGCTCAAATCGAAGAGGACCCCCTCTTCGTCGATGCTGATGGCGGCCTGCAGGTGCACGGGCTGGTCGCTGAAGCCGTTGTTGTCCACCACCCCCCGGGCGCGGAAGACTCCGCGGGGCAGACGGCCGATTTCGGCCTCCATGCGGTTGCGGGTGTAGGCGAGCAGCTCTTCCATGTAGGCCTGCACGGTCTCGAGCCCCTCGCGCTCCACCAGCTCGGCCAGGCGCAGGGCGCCGGTGTGGTTGGCCGCCATCTGGGCGCGGAAGTCGCCCGCGGTCTCGCTCTTGGAACGGATCTGTGCCAGCACCAGGTCGAACACGTCCTCGACCACGGCTCCGCCCCTGACCAGTTTCACCGGCGGGATGACGACGCCCTCCTGGAAGACCTCGCGGAAGGCTCCGATGCTGGCCGGAGCGCCCCCGCCCACGTCGACGTGATGGGCCAGATTGGCCAGGTAGCCCAGGTGCGCGCCGCCGCAGTAGACCGGCGAAATGAGGGTGATGTCGTTGAGGTGGGCGCCGCCGAGAAAGGGGTCGTTGACCAGAATGGCGTCTCCCGGCCCCATGTTACCGGCCCCGTAGCGGCGCACCGCGCGGGGCACCAGGATGGCCAGCGACCCAAGGTGCACCGGCTGGGTGAAGGCCTGGGCAACCGGGCGCAGGCGGGTGTCGAAGAAGGCGCAGGAGAAGTCCGCCCGCGTCTTTATGTTGGTGGAGTAGGCGCTGCGGCGGAGGGCAACGGCCATTTCCTCGGTGGCCTCCACCAGGGCGTTGCGGATCACTTCGAACTTGATCGGATCGACCGGACGTGCTGGCGGAGTCATGTGGTCTCCTCGGGTCTGGACATCAGAACCTGGTCTTCTCCCACTCCCCGAAAGGTGATTCCACGCCCCACTCGCCGGCAATCTCCTCGAGGGCATGGAGGTGATGGTCGCCCACGGGGATGCCCGCCCGCCGGTTCTTTCTCTCCCAGTTCCATTCGAGTCCGCCGGCCAACTCGGCTCCTTCCCTGCCCGGCACCGGCTGCATTGCCCGCGCTTCGCGCAGGTAGCGATCGACCTGGTCCTGGAGTTGTCCAGGGGGCATGAGCTGGTTCCCGTCGAAGACGGCGATGAAGGAGCCCTGGTTGGCGAGCCAGGGCCCTCGGCGGCAGGCTTCGAGATAGATCCCCGCCGCCGCACCGCCCAGAATCTGGACCGCGTTGCCCAGGGCAAGGGCTTTGAACAGAGAGCGGAAGTGACCGGAGGAAATCGCCTGGTCGACTTCGAGAATACTGGTTCCCATGTCCAGCACCAGGGGCGGCTGTTGCCGGGCGGGCACGCCGATGCTGAGTGGCGAGTTGGCGATGGTGCGGTGCACCGGCTGCTCCGCCGGCAGTTCAGTGCGGTGGTTTGAAGCGGCCAGTCCGATACAACCGTGGTCGATGGCCTGCCGGGTGTAGATCCCCGCGGCGCCGAAATGGTGGTGGTTGCGGGTGGTCAGCACCGCGGACCCGCAGGATTTGGCCTTGGCGATGATCTGCTCGGTGCCGCGCCAGCAGGGGAAGTAACCCAGCCCGCCGTCGCCGTCCAGGACCAGAGCGCCCGGCGCCTCGTGAACGACCTTGATCCGGGGACGAGGATTGATCTCCCCGTCGCGCAGATGTCTCAGGTAGGAGACGGCCGCCTGCGTGCCGTGGGTGAAGACGCAGCGCAAATCGCACCCGGTGAGAATCCCGCCGAGCAACCCGGCATCCTCGGGCGAGAGCCCTGCCCTTGCGAACAATTTCTCCATGAAGGACCGCATCGCCGCCGCGGGAACGCGAATTCCGTGCTCGGGTGGGGAGTTGTGATGCTGGGGAGTTGGCACCGTTCGGGGGCTCTCCTGCTGGTCGAAAAATAGCGAGGCGGTGTGTGCAGATTTGCCTTGTTTACACCTCCACAATGTAGGTTCCGCCCCGGTAACTTTCAAATCCGGAAGAAGTGGACGGCTGCCCATTCCCCGCGAGCCGCTCAGCTGAAAAACATTGTCCTGTCGGAGCGTCGGCCGTGCGAATCTCCTTGACTCGCCCATCGATTGTTTCTTTTTTGCTGGGTGCAAAATGGATTCATGCCATATGAAGGGAATTTCCGAGACCTAACCCTGGAGCTGTAAATGACCAAAGGCATTCGCAACTTCGCCATCTTCGCGCTCGCCCTGATCGCATCATGGATCGTAGGCGTCAGCGTGCCTCCTACCTGGACGGTTGAGAAAATTGAGCTGGACGTCAGCGCCGACGAGGAGGGAAGGCTGTTCTACATCTACAGAGGCAAACCCGCATATTTTACACCGGTTCCCATGGACGAAGCCCATCTCAATCCGGCTAGAGTACATGGGTCGAGTGTGGCGCCGCCGGTCAAGGAGGAATTCGTCGCCGAGGTGGAAACGCGCGAGGGACGATCCAGGACCTTCTACTATCAGCTTCTCGCCAAGCACCACTGGGGGTTCTGGTCGCTGCTGCCGGCGGTGGTGGCCGTGCTCCTGTGCTGGCTCACCAAAGAACCCGTCACCGCTCTGCTCGGCGGGATCCTCTCCGGGGCGCTCGTCCTGACCCGCTACGATTTCACCGGGGATGTACTGGTTCCCTCACTGGCTTCCACCAGCGCCGCCGGAGTTCTGCTGCTCTATTTGTGGCTGCTGGGCGGGCTCATGGGCATCTGGTCGCGGACCGGTGCAGCCCAGGCTTTTGCCGAGTTCATGACCAGGCGTTTCGTTCGCGGGCCCAGGAGCGCCAAGCTGGTCGCATGGATGCTGGGGGTGGTCTTCTTTCAGGGCGGGACGGTGAGCACGGTACTGGTGGGCACTACGGTCAAACCCATCGCCGACAACGAGAAGATCAGTCACGAAGAGCTGGCATACATCGTCGACTCCACCGCCTCCCCCATTGCCTCCCAGCTCGCGTTCAACGCCTGGCCGGGGTACATACAGGCCTTCATCTTCGTCTCCGGGGTCAGTTTCCTGGCCACCGAAGCCGACCGCATCACCTTCTTCTTCCAGAGCGTTCCATTCTGCTTCTACGCCATCTTTGCGGTGCTGGGTACCTTTCTCCTCAGCATTGAAAGGCCCCTGTTTCTGGGCAAACAGCTCAGGACAGCCATGAAACGGTCACGGGAGACCGGCCAACTCGACGCCGAGGGCGCCGCTCCCCTGAGCGCCAAAGAACTGCAGGGCAGCAACGTTCCCGCCGGATACAAGCCCCACGTCCTGGAGTTCTTCCTGCCTCTTGGAGCGCTCATCGGCATCGCCGTGGGGACCTTCATCGTCAAGGGATCTCCCAACGTGCAATGGGCCTTCGGCGTCGCCCTCCTTCTGGCCGCGGGCATGGCCCTGGCCAAGGGCATGTCGCTGAAGGACCTGATCGCCGGCTTTCACGACGGCCTCAAAGGGGTCGTCCTCGGCTCCGTCATCCTCCTGCTCGCCATCACCATCGGCGGAATCAGCAAGGAAACGGGCGGCGGCATCTTTCTGGTCGAGCAGCTCGGCTCGGCCATTCCCTACTTCCTCCTGCCGGTCATGCTGCAGATCATGACCATGGTCATCGCCTTTTCCACCGGCACGAGCTGGGGTACCTATGCAGTGGCCTTCCCGCTGGCCATGCCGCTCGCCTGGGCGGTCGCCGGGGCCCACGGGCTCGCCCACCCCGAACTCTTCATGACCCTGTGTTTTGCCGCGGTCATGGACGGCAGCGTCTACGGCGACCAGTGCTCCCCCATCTCGGACACCACCGTGCTCAGCTCCATGTGCACCGGCTGCGACCTGATGGACCACGTCAAGACCCAGATTCCGCAGGCTACCATGGCTGCGGGCATGGCAGCCGTCTGCTGGACCACCGTCGCGTTCTTCACCGCCTGAGCGCAAGTCTCATGGGGCTGAATCCTGCCCCTCTCGCAGTGCGATGGCCTCTTCCACGAGCATGATGGGGATGTCGTCCTCCACCGGGTAAAGGTAGGCTCCGTCGGCGCGAACCAGCCCCGCGTCGATTTTCTTCTCTACCCGCTTCCCTCCGCGGTTTCTCGCCTCGCCTTGCTCGATGCGGGCATTGACGGCCTCGATAACGGACTGATCCGCCAGGTGCACGGGTTCCTTGGTTTCAGGACAGGCCAGGATGTCCAGCAATTCCTTGTCGAGCATTTTCTTCCACCTCGCAGCAAATGGTCCACGTTAAATTCCTAGCCCGGACAGATGCGTCGATCCCGGGAAGGGCCTGACGGTTACCGCAAAAATAGATTTGGCAGGGGAGGCGGACAAGGCCAGCCGGGAGGGGGAGAAGGCGGGAATTTCCCCTTGATGGAAGAATTTTCCCTTTTCTTCGTCCAGCAGGGTGCATCAGGCCCGGTCCGACGGGGGGTTTTTATTATTATAACATATTGATAATGAATACCTTATGTGAAATTAAGGGAATTGTTCCGAAACCTGGGCCCGGTCCTTGCTCTGGAGGGTATGGAAGCAGTGCGCCATGTCCTCCAACCGAAGAGGGATCGACTCATGGGAAAGGGCCGTTTGCCGCCGATCGTCAACAACGAGCGCCTTGCCGCCATTGTGGAGCGGTGCCTCGCCAGTCCGTCCGCCTACAAATTGTTCGACACCCTGGCGGCGGTGGCGAGGCTGGACCTGGAAGACAGGATGGGATTCATGGAACTGGTGAAGGAATCGAACGTGTACACGGAGGAGGAGATCCGCTCGGTCGAACGACTGATTCTGAGCGGAACGGCGCAGTATTTCAAGGAGGTGATCGACCAGGTCCGCGATGAACGGGTGCAGCGCGAGATCGGCGACCTGTTGACCTAGCAGCCCGGGAATCTGTCGTCCCGGCAGGTCCTGCGGGCTCTCCTTCTGGTCTGGTCGGGAATTGCAGGTGGGATGAGCGAGGGGAGGCGGACTAGAGTTTCAACCCCTTCTCCTTGATGACCTGGCTGAGGTCCTTCTTGGCCAGGGTGCGCAGGGCCCGGGCGCTGAGCTTGAGGGTCACCGTGCGGTTCTCCTCGGGAATGAAGATGCGTTTCTTGATCAGGTTGGGCCGCTGCACCCGCTTGGTCTTGCGGTGAGAGTGGCTCACATTGTTGGCCGTTTTGCTCTTTTTTCCGGTGATGGAACATATCCTGGACATGGAAAATCTCCTTGCTCTCCTCGGGAAAGACAGAGAAAGATAGGCAAGCCCGGTGGATCAGTCAAGGGGAACGCCTTGACAAACAAGGAGATAGCCTTCACCTTAGAGGCTGTCCCTGAATCCCGGGTTGCGGCATTTCGCGCCGTCCCGGGGTCGGGGTGTATGCGCCGGGTCTGATCCCTCGAGGCAGGTCTCCAAGGTCGCCGCAGATGAAATCCTCCATTCGCTCAAGCACATCGTCCTGGAAGGTTGTTCCTCTTTAGTTTGTTCCTCCCTCCTTTTCCTCTTTTCCGATCTCAGTGCTTTCTCGCCGCTCTGCCAGCCGTCTTTCTGGTGCTGAGCGCATTGCACGCCGAAGTGCGCGTTGTGGAAAGCGGGCCAGGTTACCTGCGCATCGCCTACGAAGCCGAACCGGTCGACCTGCGGCTTGCCGCCGGCCGCAGTTGGCTCGTCGGGCTGCCGCTCGAAGGGGAGGTCAGCCTCGAAGTCGTCGAGGCGAGGACATCCTCACCTGCAGAACCTGCCTCCCTCCCATCCTTGCCCGAGGACCTCGAGGGGCCGGCCTTCCTGGGCGCGCAGGGATTCGTCCGCGACCAGCGCGTCGTCGAGCTGGTCTTCGCGCCCCGGCGAGAGGCGGGTGGCTCGGTCCAGGTCTACGACCGCGTGGTTGTGGATCTGCGCTTTGCGGAAGGGCGGAGGTCACCGGGGAGCGGCAGAAGGGATCGCTGGGCGGAAATGTTCTTCAACCAGACCCTGCTTAACTACGAGCAGGCCCGGGATTGGCGCCGGCACCGGGGTGGGAGGAGGGAGCGGCCATCCCTGCAGAGCAGTACTGCCGAACGCGTCCGGGTGGTGTTGAGGGAGGGGGGAATATACCGCATCAGCGGAGCCGACCTGGAGTCGGCGGGAATCGATCTGGCGGCGGTCGACCCGATGCGCATCCGCATGTTGTACGGCGGAGGAAGAGTCCTTCCGTTGAGCATCTCCCATGCGGCCGGGGCTGTCCTGGAGGAACAGGCCATCGTGGTTGAGGATGGTGGAGACGGCAGACTGGATCCCGAGGATTCCATCCTGTTCCATGGCGAGCCCGTGAACCGCTGGGAGTACAGAGAAGGCGACGGGGCCTACGCTTTCAGGAAGAACCCCTATACCCACGACAACGTGTATTGGCTCGAGTTCCACGGGGAGGTCGCCGGCAGACGCGCCACCCGGCGCAGCGGCGCACTGCAGGCGCCGGCGCCCCTGAGGCCGCAGAGCTACCGCGTGCGCGAGCACGTCGAGTCGGAGGAAATCATCCTCGTCCAGACCTTTTCCGTGCGTTCCGGATACGAGTGGTACTGGGAGGATTTCCAGGGGAATGCCCGCAACTATTCGACCGTTGTCCAGGGTGCCGTTGCCGATCCGGTGGACATCCGGGTGCGCTTCTTCGGATGGACCAACAGGGACCACCGGTTCACCTTCAAGTGGAACGACGAGGTGCTGGGTGAATTTCAGTTCTTCGGCGCCCGCTCCTTTACTCTGGCGGCGCAGGCGCCCCGGGGCGCCCGGGAGGGGGTCAACCAGTTGGGGCTGGTGCACGAAGACGAATCCTTGACCCGCCTGGACTGGTACGAGCTGGAGTACAGCCGGCAGTTCGTCGCCCAGCGCAATGAGCTGGTCTTCGACGCTCCCGGGAGCGAGGGGACTGTGGAATTTCAACTATCCGGATTTGCGCAGGAGGAGCCGCGCATCTTCGAGGTTTCCTCCGGGCTTGCCGAGATCGACGATTTCGTCTATGACCCGTCCTCGGGCATCGCGACTTTCCAGGACGTGTCCGGTCCCGTTCCCAGGAGCTACCTTGCGCTGGGTCCCTCGCGCCTCAAGCGGCCCCTTCGGCTCGAAGTCGACCGTTCCGGCGGCTTGAGGGGAGCAGGCAACGGGACCGAGTACCTGATAATCACCCACGGTGATTTTTCCGGGGCCGCGAACCGGCTGGCGGCCTGGAGGGCAGAGGACGACCGCCTGGGAAGGCCGCTGCGCACTGCCGTCGTGGATGTGCAGGATATCTACGACGAGTTTTCCGGGGGCCTGGTGGACCCTGCGGCGATCCGCAACTTTCTCAAACATGCAGCCGAACATTGGGATCCGGCGCCCTTCTTCGTGGTGCTGCTGGGAGATGGCACCTACGACTACAAGAACAACTCGGGCAGCAGCCCGGGCAACTGGATCCCTCCCTATCAGGATTGGGACAGCACCTACGATGAGTGGTACGTGCGGGTGGCTGGCGACGATCCGCTGCCCGACATGGCAATCGGCCGGCTGACGGTGCAGACGGAAGCGGAAGCGGACCTCGTGGTGGACAAGGTGATCGATTACGACCGCCGCCCCGAGGCCGGCCCCTGGCAGAGCCGGGTCCTCCTGATAGCGGACGATTTGAGTAATTTGGACAATCCGGGGGCGGTCGAGAGGTGGTTTCTTTGGGACGCGGAGACCATGGCCGAAAATTACCTGCCTCCGGAGTTGGACCTCGTGAAGCTCTACCTGGCGCAGTATCCCCTCGAAGGCCGAACCAAGCCCCGCGCCCGCGATGCCTTCATCCGGAGCTTCAACGAAGGGGCCCTGATTCTCACCTTCCTGGGCCACGGCAACTGGCGGACCCTGGCTCACGAGCGCATGTTCGTGGTCTCCCGCGACCTGGGCGCCATCGACAACGGCAGGCGCTTGCCGCTGATGTACATGGCGGCCAGCCAGGTGGGACCTTTCGACGATCCCGTGCGCAGCTCCATGCCGGAGGATCTGCTGAAGCTGCCAGAGGGTGGCATCATCGGTATGATTTCGGCCACGAGGGTCGGCTACCACGGCAGCAACATGACCCTGGCATTCAGGTTCCACGAGCAGATGTATCGCTCCGGCCGCGCCTATGTCCCCGTGGGCCTTGCCTTGATGGAGGCCAAGCAGATGGTGCGGCTGTCCGATCTGGACAGGAGAAATGTCCAGCGCTATTCGCTCATAGGCGATCCGGCCACGCGATTGGCCATGCCGCCATACAGGGTGGAGATAGAGATTGCCGATACCCTGCAGGCTCTGAGCGAGGTGCCGATTCGAGGCCAGGTAGTGGATGATCGGGGGGTCGCCCTAGACGACTTCGAGGGCCGCGTCTGGGTGAAGGTGTTCGATTCGGCGGTGCGGAGCCACCTGGACGGTTTGACCTACAAACAGCTGGGGGGACCTCTGTTCCGCGGTAGGTTCCAGGTGGAGCGGGGTCGTTTCGAAACCGCATTCCGGGTGCCCAAGGACATCACCTACCAGGGGGTGGAAGGCAGCGTCAGCGCCTTTGTATGGGGCGAGGGGCGGCCATCCGGCTTCGGATCGGTCCGGGACCTGGTCCTGGCCGGGACTGCCGAGGGGGTGGAAGCCGACCGGGAAGGCCCGCAAATCTCTTTGGGTTTCCTGGGGAGCAGCGGGACGACCATTCCCAACGGATCCATTCTGCGGGCGGTGATACGCGACGAGAGCGGGATAAATATCACCGGTGAGACAGGCCACGAAATCGAGCTGGCCGTCGACGGGCAGGTGTTCAAGGTTACCGAGTACTTCATCGTGGAAGGCGGCAGCTACAAGGAGGGGGTGCTGGAGTATCCGCTGCCGGAGCTGGAACCAGGTGAGCATGCGATTCGTCTCAAGGCCTGGGATACCTTCAACAATTCTGCCAGCGCCGAGGTCCTGGTCCGGATCGCCGAGGAGCCCGATTCCGCCCTCGCCGACCTGCTCTTCTTTCCCAATCCCATGCAGATGGAGGGGCATTTCACCTATAGCCTCAAGGTCGCTGCTAGCAAGGTCCGCATCAGGGTGTTCTCGGTGTCCGGGAGGCTGGTGGACGAGATGGAGGGCGGCACCGAGATTGGTTTCAACAAGGTGGCCTGGACCCCGTCCGCCGATCTTGCCAACGGTGCCTATTTATACAGCGTGCGGGTGGAGGTCCCGGAGGGCCAGGAAGCCGAACGAATGGGGGCGCTGCAAGTCCTCAAGTGATCATTTGCGGAGCGCGGGAACTTTATTTTTGTTATTTTCCATATATGGCCCGCCCGGTCCCGGGCCGAGGGAGGACATCAAGACTATGAAAAAGACCTTCTCAATGCTGCTGGCGGGGTTGTTCGTCTGCCTCGGTTCCGGACAGGCGTCAGCCACCTCTGAAAGCGGGGCGGCGGTACTGCTTCTGCTGATAGAGCCGGGAGCGAGGGGAATCGCCATGGGCGAGTCCTACGTAGCCATCGCCGACGATGCCACGGCAAGTTATTTCAACCCCGCCGCTCTGTCGGGTCAGACCAAAAAGCAGATAAATTTTACCCACATGAAATGGCTTCCCGGTCTGGCCGACGATCTGTCCTATGAATTTCTGGGCTATGCCCAACCGCTGGAGGGTTGGGGCAACGTGGGGATGAATATCGCCCTCCTCAACCTCGGAGAGCAGCTGCGAACCGACGAGCGCGGCAACGAGCAGGGGACTTTCCGCAGCTACGACCTGGCGGTGTCGGCGGCTTATGGAGACCAGGTTTCGGATAACATGGCGGCCGGCATCGGGCTCAAGTTCATCCGCAGCCACCTCGCGGGCCAGGGTGCCGGTATCGAGCGCGGCAAGGGAGTGGGAAACAGCTTCGCGACGGATCTGGGTCTGTTGTGGAAGGCATCTCCTTTACTCAGTGTGGGGGCCGCCTTGCGCAACCTGGGTCCCAAGATGGTCTACATAGATGCCAGCCAGGCCGATCCACTCCCCCAGCACGTTGTCGTCGGCCTGGCCTACCAGGCGCTGGATTCCGAATACAACGATATCCTCCTGTCCATGGATATCTACAAGCCTCTCATCGCCGATGGTTCCTTCGTCAGGAATCTGTTCACCGCTTGGACCGACCAGCCATTGAAGCGCGAGTTCGAAGAGATGGACCTGCACATCGGCGGCGAATATCGCTACGATTACGGCCAGGGCGATGCCTTTTTCGCCATGCGCGGCGGTTATTCGCTCGACGAGGACGGCGAGTTGAAGATCTGGACCCTCGGGGTCGGGCTGAAGTACAACATCTTCCAGCTGGACGTGGCCTACATGATCGGCTCCGACACACCCGTAGACGATAATGCGCGCTTCTCTCTGAACATGGCCTTCTGACTTTGCCGTTCTTCTCATCCCTCCAACTCCAACCAGTCCACGCCTGTTGCTGTTGCTGAAGATCTTCCTGGCGCTGCTGTTGTGCAGTGCCGGTGCGACCTGGTCCGCCGAGGAGTGGCGCATTCTGGCCCTGCGGGTGGATTTCCCCCTTGAAGAACCGGATGAGCCAACCACTACGGGCAGGGGCAAATTCGATTTGCGCCACTTCCTGGAAGCCCGGCCCGGCTATCCCGCCCCCTACGACACCCCGCCTCACGATTCCACCTATTTCGCCAACCATCTGCAGGCCCTCTCTCGTTACTACAGCAAGGTTTCCGAGGGACGGGTGGAGATCGAATTCGCAGTTTTTCCCCATGGCCGGAACAATGCCTATACCTTGCCGCGCCCGGCCTTGAGCTACGCCACCGGGCGCTCCGAGGAAGAGATCGGCAGCCAGTGGGGGCAGTTGTTCCGCGACGCCGTGGAGCTGGCCGACGCCGATGCCCTGGGTCCGCGCTTTGCCGAGTTCAACAGCTTCCTGATATTCCACGCCGGCGCCGGGTACGAGACAGGTGAGCTCAACGACATCCGCTCGGTGTATCTCGACAGCTTGGACCTGAGCAGGTTCCTGGGTGGTCCCCTGCTGGTGGACGAGGGGCAATTCGCCATCCCGAACGGCTGGATTCTTCCCGAAGCCCGGAGCCAGAACGGCCGCGCCGGCCTCAACGGGCTCCTGGCCAGGTTCTTCGGCCACCAGTTGGGCCTGCCCGGGCTGTCGAATTTCGCCGACGGCCAGCCCGCCCTGGGGACCTGGAGCTTGATGGATGTAGGCTCCAACGCGGGGGGGTACGTGCTGCAGGATTCGCTGATTTTCACGGTCGGTTTCGCGCCGCCCCACCCGATGGCCTGGAGCAAGGCGCGCCTGGGCTGGATAGAGCCGGTGATGGTCGAACGCGACACCACCTTGGTGCTGGCCGCCACGGACCTGCAGGGGGTGGACCTGCCCAAGGCCGTTCGCATTCCCATCAGCACCACCGAATACTTTCTGCTGGAGAACCGGCAGCAGCGCGGCAACAGGGGGATACCCCCGGGAGTCGACGGAGCTTCCCTCCGCGAAGACATGGTGTGGCTGGATTCGGGGAAGATCGAGTTCTCCCGCGCCGACGAGGCCGGGGTCTGGCTCGAGGTCGAGGCCTACGATGCCTTTGTCCCCGGATCGGGGATTCTGGTCTGGCACGTGGACGATGCGGTGATCGAGGACAGGATCGGCGCCGGCGCCATCAACAACGACCCGGTGCGGCCGGGCATTGCGCTGGAGGAGGCGGACGGCTTCCGCGACATCGGCCAGGCCACCTTTGCGCGCCCGAATCACGACGAGGGCACGCCGCGGGATCCCTTCTTCGTGGGGGGCCAGACCGTGTTCGGACCTGAAACCCGGCCGGACAGCCGCAGCAACACCGGGGCGGCCAGCGGCATCCGGGTGGAGGTCCTCTCCAGCCCCGGGGACAGCATGCGGGTCGGTATCAGCTTCGAGCGCGCCCGGCGCGGTTGGCCGCTTCCCCTGGCGCGAGGTGAGCGCCTGCAGGGAGCGGACGTGGAAGGCGACGGCGAGGTGGATCTGCTGGTCGAGAGCGCGCGAGGGGTGGGGCTCGCCCGGGCGGAGGAGGGCTTTTCACCGTGGTTCCTGGAGGGAGCGGACATACTGGCAGCCGCCGACGCCGACGCCGACGGCAGGGTCGAGATCTTCGTCGCCCGGGGCGGCGAGGTGAGCGCCTGGCGGGCGGAAGGGCAGGAGGCGCTGTGGTCCCGTGTCCTCGAGGCGAATCCGGCCACTGGTCTCTTCACCGCAAATCTTGACCTCTTTCCCGGACGCGCCGTGCTCGCCCTCGGGGCGGGCGGGCTGGTGCTGCTGGACGCCCACACCGGCGCCGTACTGCAGCGCCGGAACGCAAGTGCCCATGCCCTGGGAGCAGCCGATGCGGACGGCGACGGCGCGGTGGAGCTCGTCCTGGCCGGCGGCGAAGGCTTGTGGCGGCTGAGGCCGGATGGATTGGAGAAGCTGAGGGACCCTCACGGGGAAGCCTTGCTGGCTCCGGCGAGCGGCGACCTGGATGGAGACGGCGCCTACGAGATCGTGTCCTCCACCAGGGCCGGTGCGGTGCAGGCATGGTCTGCCCGCGGTGAGGTCTTCGCGCGCGATTTGGCCGACTCCATCGGCGCCGCTCCCATATTGGGGGACGTGGACGGGGACGGGCTGCTCGAGATCGTCGCCCTCGGCGCCGACCGGGTCCACGCGCTGAGGGGCAACGGCATCCCGCAGGCCGATTTTCCGCTGCAGCCTGCCCGCTTCGAGGAGGCAGGCCGCCTGCAAGGCTCTGCGGTCCTGGTCGATCTGGACGGAGGCGGCGGGCAGGAGATCCTGGCCGGGTCCGGCCATGGGGTTTACGGCTTCGGCGGAGAAGGCATGTCACTGGCGGCATTTCCCCTGCTGACGGCGGGTCCCGTGCGCTTCACGCCCCTGGGCGCGGACCTCGACGGGGACGGCGGCATGGAATTGGCCGCTCTCGCCGGCGAGGCTCTCTACCTCTGGGAGCCGCAGCGGTTTACTCCGGCCTACGAGGGAGGCCTGGCGGGGTGGGGCCAGTACGGCTTCAGCGCGGCCGGCACCCGCGCCCATCCACCTGTAGCGGCGCCTGTTGACACCGTTTCCGACAAGCAGGCGCTGCTTCCCCGCGAACGGGTCTACTGCTATCCCAATCCGGTCGAGGGCGGCGGCGACGCTCATCTGCGGTTCTTCCTCAGCCGGCCGGCCAGGCTCGACCTGGAGGTCTTCGACGCCATCGGAGGGCGGGTGGACCGGTTGCAGAGAAACGCGGATGCGCCGATCCAGGGCGAGAGCGAATTCACCTGGTCCACCAGGAACTACGCCAGCGGCCTCTACCTGTGCCGCCTGGAAGCCAGAGACCCGGATGGAGGCAGGGAGGTCGCCGTCGTAAAGATGGCGGTGAGAAGATGAGGCGTGGTCCCGTAGCTGTTCTCTTCCTGCTGCTGGCCTGCTCGTCGGCGGCATGGCCCCAGAACCATCCCGAGTTGGAGTGGCAGCTCCTGGAAACGGAACATTTCCGCGTCCTCTACCACCAGGGACTGGAAGGGGCGGCGGCGCGCGCTGCAGAGGCAGCGGAACAGGCCTACGGTCCGGTGACCCGGCTATACGGCTACGAGCCCGGATCCAAGGTCCGCATCATCCTCAAGGACCACGACGACTACGCCAATGGCGTGGCTTTCTTCTTTCAGGACACCATCGAGATCTGGACCACCGCCCTGGAGCACGACTATGAGTTGCGCGGCACATCGGACTGGCTGCGCAACGTCATCACCCACGAGTTCGTCCACATCGTTTCCCTCGGGGCGGCCCGCAAGGGCCCGCAGCGGGTGCCTGCCCTCTACCTCCAGTACTTCGGCTACCAGCGCGAGAAGAATCGGCCCGATGTCCTGATCGGATTTCCCGACTGGCTGGCGTCCTACCCCCTGATGACCATCGCGGTCCCCCACTGGTTTTCGGAGGGTGTGGCCCAGTACCAGGTCGAGGGAGCGCGCTTCGACCGCTGGGACTCTCACCGCGACATGGTCCTGCGGACCGCCGTATTGAACGGGGGTCTGCTTTCCCTCGACGATATGGGGGTTTTCGGCAAGCGCGGCTTCGGCAACGAGTATGTCTACGACCACGGCTATGCCCTGGTGCGCTACATCGTCCGGACCTATGGAGAGGAGAAGCTGGCCGCTATCTGCAGGGCGGCCTCGAAGTGGTCGGATCTCACTTTCAGCGGCGCCATCGAGGAAGCACTGGGGGTGCCGGGCCGGACCCTATACGACGACTGGCGCGCGTCCATGGAGCGGGAGTACGAGGAGCAGATGGGCGCCCTGGGGGAGTTGCGCCAGGGCGAGGTAGTCAGCGCGAAGGGATTCTCCAATATGTGGCCGGCCTTTTCACCGGACGGCGGCAAACTGGCTTTTCTGTCCAGCCGCATGCGCCACTACGGACTGCACGCCCTGGTGCTGCGCGAGGTGGAGTCCGGAGACGAGGAGGTCCTCGTTCCCAGGGTCTCTCCTTCCTCCCTGAGCTGGTCGCCCGACGGCCGCCGCCTGCTGTTCGTGCGCAAGGACAGGGCCGACAAGTACGGTTCGCGGCAGGCGGATATCTACGAGTACGATCTGGATGGTGAGGACCGCGGCCTGGCATCCGGGGTCCTCTGGACCCTGCCGGGAATGGTGGGAGGCTTCGGCCCGGAATCGCCGCGCATCAGGCGGCTGAGCCGGGGCTTGCGGGCTTTCTACCCGTCCTATTCCCCCGACGGAGGCTGGATCGCATTCGTGCGCAACCAGGGGGGCAGCAACAACCTGGGCTTGATGAAGGCAGACGGAGGCGAGGTGCGCATGCTGACCGATTTCGCGGACGGCACCCAGCTCTACACCCCGCGCTGGTCACCGGACGGCCGCCGTCTCGTCCTCTCCATCGGACGCCAGGGCAAGCGCGATATCGTCCTGATCGAAGTGGAGAACGGAGGGGATGTCCGGCTCGCATCGGCAGAGCCGGCGGCGCCACCCGCAACGCGCTTCGAGGTGCTGGTGGCCACGGAGGGCACGGACCGGGATCCGGTCTTCAGCCGCGACGGAAAAGAGGTGATCTTTGCCTCGGACTTCAGCGGCATCTTCAACATCTACGCGGTGGATCTCCACGCCGGGACGGTGCGGCAGTTGACCAATCTGCCGGGGGGAGGGTTGCATCCCAGCGTCGATGCCCGGGGAATGGTCGCCTTCGCCGCCTACGGCGAGGATGGATACGGGATCCGCCGGATCGATGGCCGGGAGGCGCCGGAGATCGCGTTGCCCCGGTTGCCGCCGGCACCCGGCTACATCGACCTTTCCGGGGTCGAATCCACGAGTGAATGGAAGTCCAGGCCGTCGGGCATCGCCTTCCTGAGGGCGGCTCTGCTGCCGCGCCTGTTTGTGGACGAGGGCCGCCTGAAACTGGGGGCCTACGCGGGAGGCGGGGACGCGATGGGCAGGCAGAACGTCTTCACCGGCCTGGCGGTTGCGCCCGCCAACGGGGACCGCGACCTCTTTGCGCTGTACGAGTACAGGGAGTGGCGTCCCACGTTGTTCGTGGAATTTTTTCACCAGCGCCGCTATTCTTCCCGGGGCGACAGCTCCGCGGCCCGGTCTGCAGTCATCAACGGGGTCAAGTTCAATCTCAACCAGCTGTCCGTCGGCCTGCGCGGCAAGCTCGGCAGGTCGGCGGAGCTGTCCCTGTCGGCGACCTACGACCGCTACGACGCCAGTGTAGAGTACGACGCTTTCGTGCCGAGGCGGGACGGGAGGCTGGGGTTCGAGCGGGTCGAGCAGAAACCCTTTGGATACACCTATCTCAACGGCATCGACCTGGGGCTGACCTACCGGCTCGAGGCGCTGGCCAGGCGCCAGGACCGCGACATAAACCCCATCGGGCGCCGGCTCTACTTCCGCTACAGCCGCCTGTTCAATTTCTTCCTCGAGGGGTTCAACGACCGGTCCAGCTTCATTGACGAGGAGTACGTCGGCCTGTTCTACAACCAGTTCACCCTGGACTGGCGCGAGAACATGGGCTTGCCGGGGAACGCCGCCCTCGGCCTTCGATTTTACGGGGGGTGGATCGACAGTGAGGAGGTGGACGATCCGGAGCTGATCGGCGATTTCTTCGACTATCGACTCGGCGGCCTGCCCTTCATGAAGGGGTACACCTTCTACAGCATGGAAGGCCGCAAGGCCGCCATGGGCAACCTGACTCTGCGCTTCCCCATCCTCCCCGACCTTCGCCGGCGCATCCTGCACCTCTACCTCGAAAGGGTCTACGGGGCGGTCTACGGTGGTGTGGGCAAGGCCTGGGACGGCAGTGTGGGCGAACGCGACCCAGTCTTCGGCCGCAAGGGGCCATTGCGCGACGTGGGCGGACAGCTGCGCTGCGATATCCTGTCCTACTTCGGCCTTCCCACCCGGGTGCAGGTGGATGCGGCCTACGGGATCGACGAGGTGAAGGACAAGAATCCGTGGAAGTTCTATCTTACCGTATTGTTCGGCTATCTGTAACCTGTTCGGAGAGGAAGCGGAGATGATGAGAATTTGGAGTGTGATCGCGCTGCTGGGCGCCCTTGCGGCCAGCCAGGCCGCCGCCGACGGATTGCCCAGCATTTTCGGAGAGTCACCGCATCCCCTGCAGAGATGGGCCCTGATGCGCGGGGTCGAGCATGGAGCAACGGAGGGCCCCGAAGCCGATGCGGCGGCGGAGGAGGGCGGCAAATCCTCGAAGAGGGCGCTTCTGCTTTCTGTCCTGGCGCCGGGGGCCGGGCAGTACTACATGGGCAGCAAGAAGCGGGCTGTGGCCTTCTTCGGGGTCGAGGCCCTGCTCTGGGGGCTGTACTTGAGCTGGAGGGGCGAAGGCAACGACATCGAGGAAGAGTTTCGCACTGTGGCAGACGAAAACTGGAACCCGCAGCACTACCTGGAGTGGCGGGTGCTGCCCACCTCGCGCAGCTCCATCACCCACGGCCTCCCCTGCAGTTCTTTCGTGGCCAGCGCCAATCCCGCTTTGTACATAGGCGCGGTAACGGAAGCCATTGAAGGCTGCAGGGAGACCGAGAAGCAGCAGTACTACGAGCTCATCGGCAAGTACTACCAGTTCGGGGCGGGTTGGAGCGACCTGCGCGACAGCCGGGACAAGAGCGATGACCCCCGGGAGGTCCTGCCTGCCGAGATAGACTCGGTGGAGAACTACATCTCAGATTTGAGGCTGGATTACGAAGAGCGCCGCAACGACAGCAACAAGCTGCTGAAGAGGGCCAGCAACGTGGCCGGGGTGATTATGATCAACCACCTTCTCAGTGCCATCGACGCGGCGCGCTTGGGGCGGGGGCGGTCCGAAGGCGCGGACGCGGCCAGGCTCGAAAGGCGGACCCGGTTCGTCTTTTCCATGCACCGGGGAGTGCGCGGCCAGGTGCCCATGGTGACCGCCTACAAGCCCTTCTACTAAATGGGAACCATGCTCAGGTATTTCAGCGCGATTTTTCTTATCGCCGTCCTGGCCTCCCCGGAGTGGAGCGAGGGCAGGTCGGGGCGCCGCGCCTTCTGCTACTCCCTGCTGCTTCCCGGGTGGGGGCAGCACTATTCCGGGCAGGACGCGAGCGCAAGGCGCTTCTGGGTGGCCGAGTTGGGGCTCTGGGGTGGCTACCTGGGACTGCGGTATCTCCAGGACATCCGCGCCACCCACTTTCGCGCCTATGCTGCCGACCACGCCCGGGCGCGCACGGGGGGCAAGAACGACGCATACTTCGACGATTTGGGGTTTTACGAGAGCCGACTGCAGCACAACCGCTATGCGCTTTACCGCGACGGCCCCGATGCCGATCTCTACCCGGATTCACCCGAGTTCTTCTGGGAGTGGGACCGGGAGGAGTCGCGCCGGCGCTACCGGAAGTTGCGCAACTCCAGCGAGAGCGCGGCACGCCAGGCCCTTTTCACCACCGGGCTTGTGGCGGTCAACCATCTGTTCTCAGCCATTCACGCTGCCCGCACGGTGGATCGGGAGGACGAAGGGGGGCCGTCATTCAATCTGGAAGCTCACGCATTCGACGGCCGCGCTGCGGTAGTGCTCTCCAGGCGGTTCTGATCGGCTTCCTCCGTTCCCACCCAAGCCTCTTATCCCGCACTTTCCATGCACCAGATCATTTTCAGATGCTGCCTTCCGATAGTCGCCCTGTCCCTTCTGGGCACGGCCGCTTCCATTGCCGACGCCCGCGTCTGTGGAACCCAGTGGCTGCGCCGCAATGCGGAGCGGCTCCCCCTGCCCAGCGCCAAGGTCCTGGCCGGGCAGCAGGATGAGGATCCCATAGAGGTCGGCAGCCAGCGCGAATTCGTGGTCGCCGGCAGATCGTCGTTGCAGCCGGCCGTCTGCAGGTACGCGGGGGAGCACTGCTATGTCTTCGTCGAGAGCGCCCAGTGGGACGCCAATGGGGGGCCGGTGCTGCAGGTAGACGTGGACTTCGTCGGAGAGCTGTTCGACCACGCGGTGCCCTCGGATGCGGAGCGCGGGATCTATGACCTGGCCTCCGAGGCATTCGGGGAGCCGGCCGACGTCGATGGCGATGCGCGCGTTTTCATCTTGATTCTGGACCTGGGCAATCCCAATCCGGACCGTCCCGACCTGGCCGGGTTCTTCGACCCAAGGGTTGCGGCACATCCCGATACCCGCCTGCGCCGCGATATTGTGTACCTGGACGCGGCCACGGTTCGCCGGCGGCGCTACCTGGCCGGTGGGACCCTGGCGCACGAGTTCCAGCACCTCATCCACTGGTCCCACGACGAGGACGAGGAATCCTGGGTCGATGAGGGGCTCTCCGGCTATGCCGAGGAGTTGGCCGGATACCCCGGCGCCGACCCGGCGGCGGTGCCTGCGTTTCTGATGGACCCACAGGTGAGTCTCACCAACTGGCAGAACAGGGCGGACAACTACGGAGCGACCTATCTCTTCATGTCCTTCCTGGCGGAAAAATTTGGACCGGGATCTATCCGGGCGCTGGTCCGGGAGCCGGGAAACGGCATCGACGGGATCGAGGCGGTTCTCGACGGCTCCGAAGGGGAAGGGGGGTTCAAGGAGGTCTGGGGGCGGTGGATTGTAGGCAACTACGCGGTGGAGGAGAAGTACTACGGATATGGCGCTCTCAGGGGCCGGCGCGTCTTGCCTGTCCTGGCTCCCGGCCTGCCCATCGAGGGGATAGGAGGCGCAATCGCAGGGGAGTGGGGAAGCATCTACGTCCTCTTCCGCCACAAGGGAAGTCTGGCTTTTCAATTCGCCGCAGAGCGGGAGGGATCCTTCCATGTCTGGACCTACGCGATGAGGAAAGGGATGGGGGACCTGGCTGCGGTCGAGCTGGACTCCTCGGGCGGGGGCGTGGCGGAGGTGGTGAATGTGGACAGCCTGGTACTGATCGTGGGACGCGGCGCGTCCCCGGGCCGTGAGTTCGAGCTGTCGGCAAGGGTCCCAACGGCCGTGGTCGCGTCCTCGGACCAGACCTTGCCCCTGGGACCGGTCCTCGCTCCCGTCTTCCCCAATCCCTTCAATCGCCGCGTCCTTATCCCCTTCAGCCTGTCCTCTGCCGAAGAGGTGGAACTGTCGCTCTACAACAGTCTGGGGCAGCGGGTCCGCCTGTTGCGCCGCGGGCTGTTACCGCCCGGGACTCATCAGGTCGCGTGGGACGGGCTGGACGAGGGCGGCGGCCAACTCGCGAGCGGGACATACCTCGTCCTCCTCCGCAGTGGACCGAAGCAGGTGGCCCGCAAGATCAGTCTGCTGAGATAGCAGGGCGGCGGATTCTCTGTCGCCAGACCCTGCGCAGAGTTCAGCGGCCTTCGCGGGAGCCTGCGGGCAAGTCGCGGAGGGCCCCTGCCTTGCAGATCTCCCGGGCAGGTTCGAGTTCGTCGCAGTAGGACCTGAAGGACTTGCCGGTGCAGGGGTGGCGGAGTCCGGGTGCGATCTCGCAGAGGGGAACGAGGACGAAGCTCCGGGTGGTGATGCACGGGTGGGGCAGGATCAGATCCGGGCTGTTGACCCGGCGCGAGCCGTAGAGCAGGAGATCCAGGTCGAGAGTGCGGGGTCCCCAGTGAATCGTGCGCCGGCGCTGGTGGCTGTCCTCGATTTGCTGCATTGCCAGGAGCAACTCCGGGGGGGGAAGCTCCGTTTGCACCGAGAGGACCGCGTTGAGGAACATGGGCTGGTCCAGGTATCCCTGGGGCGCCGTTTCGTAGAGGGAGGAAAGGGCAATGGGCATCACTCCCTCGAGGTCGGCCAGGGCGGTGAGGCCCGCTTCGAGGAAGGCGCGGCGGTCCCCCAGGTTGGACCCCATGCCGATGAAGGCTCGTTCAGGCATAGGAGCGACGCAGCTCCACTTCGATTCCGTCGAAGTGAGCGTCGAGCGGGGGATTGGGCTTGCGCACCCGCACGGTCAGGTCAATGGGTGCGAAGGTCTCGCCCACCGCCCGGGCAATGTGCTCGGCCAGGGCCTCCACCAGCTTGAACCGCCGCTGAGTGACCACCCCGCGGACGATCTCGTAGACCCGGGGATAGTCCAGGCTCTCGGCGTGGGAATCTTCGCGGCCGGCCGCGGAGAAATCGCCGCAGAGTTCCACGTCGACCTCGAAGTGCTGGCCGAGTTCTTCTTCGGTGGCGAAGAGGCCGTGGTGGGCAAAAAAGCGCATGTTGCGGAGGCGCAGGATATCGGAGGGCATGGGAAGGCTCGCAGGCAGTTCGGCTGAATATATCCGCAGGCTCGATGCCTGTCAATCAAACAGGTCGGACCATCTCCTCGAGGGGGAAAAGGAGAAGGGATTTTGCCGCAGATAGAGACCGGGCACGGACGTCTCGCACTGCCAGCATTCATCCCCGATGCAACGAGGGGTGTGGTGAAGACCATTGACCGGGAGGACCTCCTCGGGTGCGGGACGGGCGGCCTCATGGTGAACTCTCTTCATCTGGCCTCCGACCCGGGCGCTTCGGTTATCTCGGCCTCAGGGGGCATCCATCGGTTCACCGGGTGGGACGGGCCCATTCTGTCGGATTCCGGGGGCTTTCAGATTCTGTCCGTGCTCAACCGCAAGGACCAGGGGTCAATGACCGGGAGGATTGCCGCGCAGGGGATCACCTACCGCATGGGAAAGGGACGGCGGGAGAGGAGGTGGTCACCCGAGATCTGTATCCGCAAGCAGGTCCGCATGGGAGCGGATATCATATTCTGCCTCGACTACTGCACCCATGGGCGCGCCGCCAGGGCAGAGCAGGAAAGGAGCGTCACCTACACCATCGAATGGGCCCGAAGGTGCCGGGAAGAATTTTGCCGCCTGCTGGAAAACGGAGCGGCAGCGCCCCGGCGGCCCCTGTTGTTCGCGGTGGTGCAGGGTGGAAGCGACGAAGCCCTGCGCCGGGCCTGCGCTGAGAGCCTGGTGGAGATGGGCTTCGACGGCTATGGCTTCGGGGGTTGGCCCATCGACCGCGATGGGGGCCTGGTGGAAATGGTGGAGCTGGTGGGCGAGCTGCTTCCGTCCGGCGCGCCCAGGCACGCCCTGGGGATAGGAAGACCGGAAAACATCGTAAAAGCGCACCAGTGGGGATATGACCTGTTCGATTGCGTGATCCCCACCCGGGAAGCCCGCCGCGGGAGATTGTACGTATTCGATGGAGAAGTGAGCGCGGCCAGGTTGATGGGCGGATCTTTCTATTTCAACCTCCATATGGCGGACCAGAGGTACTGCAGAGATTTCTCTCCCGTCGACGAGAATTGCGGCTGCAGGTGCTGCCGCCAGTATACGAGGGCCTATCTTCGCCATCTGCACCGGATGAACGAGCCCTTGGCGCAACGTCTTTTCACGGTGCATAACCTGTATTTCTACAACAAGCTGTTGAGTTATATCGAGAAATTTTTCAAAAGGGCTTAGTGTCACCTAGTCAGGTGCCCAATGCCTGTCCAGAGCACAACCAATAGTATCGATAATTCCAGACTTGTCCGTAATTTGAGGCAGAGCAGGAAATACCGGCACCTGTGCGAGGAGACTCTCGTCCGGGTGGCGGCCTGGTCCATGCTTCGCAACAGGGGATTCAGGAAGACCCTGAAGGCCGCCAAGAGCAAACTGCATCAGGTATACGGAGCCTATTTCGACCAGGTCGATTTCGCCGAGGTGGAAGAATTGATCGATGGGCTGTCCGCCTCCGTCTCCGCCGAAGCGAGGCTTGCGGCCTGCCGCAACCTGCTCCGCCAGCACAGGTCCACCGCCGAGCGCCTGCCCTTCCTCGAAGGGCTCTACGGGGAGATCTGGAGCGCCATCGGCAGGCCCCGTTCCATTGTCGACCTGGCTTGCGGATTCAATCCTTTCGCGCTGCCCTGGATGGACGTGGATCCCTGCGTCAACTATCGCGCCTATGACATCGATCACCGGCTGGTCTCGTGCATAAACACTTTCTTTGCGCGCCTGAACCAGGCCGGAGGTGCGCAGTGCACGGACATCCTCACCCGGACCCCGGCCCTCGAAGGCGACGTGGTTTTTTTGTTCCAGTCCATTCCCTGCCTGGAACACACCCGGAGAGACGCATCGCTGGAGCTGCTCAGGAAGTCGGGTGCGCCATACGTGGTCGCCTCTTTTCCGAGCAGATCGTTCTGCGGCAGGAACATGGGGATGAAACGGAATTACGCCTTGCGGGTAGAGCGCCTGGCAGATGAATTGGGGACGACGGTGATCCCCCTATCCTGTCCGCGCGAGGACTTCTACATTTTCTGCTTCTGATCGAGCCTCGGCGGGTCTCCGCGCTCAGGTCCCGGGGGGCCGCGCGGAGGTTATCCCGGGGAAGGCGCGGTGGCCGATGTCCCTGCGCATGTAGAGATTATCGAAAGATATCTGTTCGATGCCGGCGTAGACCTTGCGCACGGCCGCCGGGATATCGGCGGCGATGGCGGTAATCCCCATGACCCTCCCTCCGGCGGTCAGCAGACGGCCGTCCTCGAGCATGGTGCCGGCGTGAAAGGCGAGCAGGTCTTCACGCCCCTGCAGGCGCTCGAGGCCGCGGATCTCACGGCCGGTTTCGTAGGCACCGGGGTAGCCTTCCGAGGCGGCGACGACGCACACCGCGGCGGCATCGATGTTTTCGATGCTGACCTGGTCCAGGCGGCCGTCGCAGACCGCTTCGATAACCTCCACGAAATCGTTCTTGAGAAGGGGAAGCACCACCTGGGCTTCGGGGTCGCCCATACGGCTGTTGAACTCGACCACCTTGAGGTCTGAATCCGTCAGCATCAGCCCGCAGTAAAGTACTCCCTGGAATGGGCAGCCGAGGCGGCGCATTTCGTCCAGCACCGGGCGGATGATGCGCTCCTGCGCTTCCCTGACCCGCGCCGGGGTCATCAGCGGAGCCGGGGCATAGGCGCCCATTCCGCCGGTATTGGGCCCCTTGTCTCCTTCGTGGACGGCCTTGTGATCCTGGGCCGGTGCGAGGGTGAGGAATTTCTCCCCGTCGGTAAGGGCGAAGAGGGAGGCCTCCTCGCCCTCCATGAAGTCCTCCACGACGACCTCTTCCCCAGCTGCGCCGAAGGCACCTTCCTCCATCATGGAAGAGAGGGCCTGGAAGGCCTCCTCTTCCGTACGGGCAACCGCCACTCCCTTGCCTGCAGTCAGCCCCTTGGGCTTGATCACGATGGGGCAACCGCGCTGGCGCACGTAGGCCGCGGCCGCGGCGCTGTCGCTGAAGGTGCGGTAGCTCGCCGTGGGCACGCCGATGCGCACCATCAGGTCCTTGGCGAAAATCTTGTCGCTTTCGATGCGGGCCGCCGCCGCCGTGGGACCGAAGGCCTTCAGGCCCTTCTCCGCGAAGCGGTCCACGATGCCGGCGCTGAGGACATCGTCCGGTCCCACCACGGTGAGGTCGATGCGCTGGTCGAGGGCGAACTGCCGCAGCCGCCCGATTTCGGACGTCAGCTCTTCAAGGTTGGAAATGGGCGTGTCCACCCGGATGTCGACGCACTCGGCGTGCTGGGCCATTCCCGGACTGCCCGGGGCGGCGTAGATGCGCTGAACTTTGGGACTCTGGGCGATCTTCCAGGTCAGGGCGTGCTCGCGGCCTCCCTTGCCGACGACGAGAACCTTCATGGAGAATTCCTTTCCTGTTGGGTGAACTCGACTGGGGACATGCTCCCGCCATTCCCTCCGCGGCCGCCTCCCTTCAGTCTCGCATATTGCCGAAAGCCCTCTTTGGCTGGATCGGGGCGCCGCCGCGTCCTGGAGCGCGGGCTCCGCAGCTACTGCATGTATCCGAACTCGGTCAGGTCTCTCTCTCTCTTGCGCCAGTCGGGGCGCACCTTCACCCACAGGTCCAGATAGACCGGACGCTGGAGAAATTCTTCGATCTGAAGCCTGGCCTCGCGTCCGATTTTTCGCAGCAGGCTGCCCTTGCGTCCGATGACGATGCCCTTCTGACTTTCCCGCTCGACGAAGATCAAGGCCTGGACATAGGTCTTTTCAGGGCGATCGGCGAAGCTCTCGACGGCGACGTTGAGGGCGTAGGGCAGCTCATCGAGCAGATTGTTGAAGGCGGCGGCGCGGATGAATTCGCTGACGAAAAAGCGCTCGGGCTGGTCGGAGACCATGGAGTCGGGGTAGAGCTTCCGGCCGCTGGGCAGAAGCCTTTCGGCGTTCTCGAGAAGATCATCGACTCCCTCCCCCTCCAGGGCGGAAAGGGGCAGCAGATTCTTCAAGCCCAGTTCGCTTCGAAGTTGTGCTCGTTGCGCCTGAACCTGCCCCTCGGTGAGCAGATCGATCTTGTTGAGGGCCGCGATGAGAGGAACCCGGGATTTTTCCAGAAAGCGGCGGATGAGGTCGCGGCCGTCGCGGGGCCGTGAGGCATCCATGAGAAGCAGTACCAGGTCGGCCTCGCGGGCAGCGATGAAGATCTGGCGCTCCATGCTCTCGTGGAGCTTATAGCTGGGTTCCAGGAGGCCCGGAGTATCCAGGAAGATGATCTGGCTTCGCGGGCGGGTCAAGATCCCCAGCACGCGGCTGCGCGTGGTCTGGGGCTTGGAGGTGACGATCGAGAGAGGCTGGCCGAGAAAGGCGTTGAAGAGGGTGGATTTGCCGGTGTTGGGCCGCCCGACCAGGGCGACGTAGCCGCAGCGGGTCGGTGCCCCGCCGACCGCCGGTCGATCAGAACTGGACACCGGCCGAGAAATGATAGGTGTGTCCGAGCTCGTAGTGGTCGAAGCGGGCGAGGTCCAGCTCGAAACGACGGCGCAGGATCAAACCCAGCCCATAGGCTGGACTGTCTTCTTCCATGCCGGCCCGCAGAGCGACCTGTTCGTACCGGTACTCGAGACCGGCGTTGACGGGCTTCGACCCGGAATGGTCCTCGGCATCTCCTCCCTGCCTGGTAGCAAGGGAAAAGATGGTCCGGCCGCCCATGAAAGGACGGGAGTAGGCGATGCCGGCCAGGATTGATGGTTGGATCCGGTCGGTGGTACCGGTGTTCCATGAAAGGGGAGTGGTGGTAACGTCCCTGATACTGAGCGCCAGGGTGATTTCGGGGCGCAGGCGGTAATGGAGTCCCAGGTCGAGCCCCAGGCCATAGGCGCTGCTGAAATTTCCGATGCTGCGGTAGATCAGTTTGAGGCTTGCGCCGGCAGATACGCCGCGGGAGAGCCTGTGTCCGCCCGAAAGGTACACGGCGTAGTCGGAGCTGCTGAAGGTGGAGGAAACCAGGGGCCGGTTGTCTGGTCCCAGAGAGCCTCCTGGATCCTGCAGGACAGTCTCCTTCTGATCGGCCACGCCCATGCGCAGGAGGCTTACGGCGAGCCCGTGGACGCGCTGGCCGGCACGCGCCAGGGCCAGGTAGTCGTGTTGCACCAATCCAGCGAACCGGCGTGCGTGGGTCAGGTGGACCCGGCGTCCCGTGAGGGTGGCGAGGGCAGCCGCGTTCCAGTAACCTGCGGTGGCGTCGTCGGCGATGGCCACATAGGCGCCGCCCAGGGCCAGGGCTCGGGCGCCGGCGCCAAGGGCGAGGAACTCACCCGCGTAGCCCGATGCGGCGGAAAGTGGCGGAGCCAGAAACAGAAGGGTGCAGGCAAGCGGGAAAAGGAAGCGGATCATGAAGAGGACCGGAAAGGTTTGGCGCGGATGGAAATTCCGGACAGAGGAGGCGGTTTGGAACCCGACGGGGCAAATACTAACTGTATGCAAAGGAGGTGTCAAGAGGAGGATGACGTGGATCAGGAGGCCAGGATGATTTGGAGATCCATGACGTTCGTGTTGGTGGGTCCGGTGATTACGAGGTCGCCCAGCGCCTTGAAGAAATGGTAGGAATCGTTGTCGGCAAGGCAGGCGGCAGGAGAAAGACCGAGCTGGCGCGCCCGATCTGCGGTGCTGCCGTCCACGATGGCGCCGGCTGCGTCGGTGGGTCCGTCGCTGCCGTCCGTACCCGCGCTCAGCAGGGTGATCCGCTCCCAGTTCTCCAGGCGCATGGATGCGGCCAGGGCGAGTTCCTGGCTGCGGCCCCCCTTTCCCCGGCCGTTCAGGGTGACGGTGGTCTCTCCCCCGCTGATGACGCAGGCCGGTGGAGGGACGGGCTGACTCGAGGTGGTCACTTCCTGGGCGATGGCGGCGTGAACGGCCGCAACCTCCCGGGCTTCTCCCTGGATTCGGCTGGAGAGCACGAGAGTGTTGTAGCCCAGGGCGCGGGCAGTCTGAACGGCGGATTCGATAGCGAGGAGGTTGTTGCCGATGAGATGGTTTCGGCTGCGGACGAAGCAGGAGTCGCCCACTTTCGGCGTGTCCTCGATTTCGTTTCGGGCGCCTGCTTCCAGGCGTCGGAGCACAGCGGCGGGCAGCCTGGGGCGCAGGCGGTAGCGGTCGAGGATGTCCAGGCAGTTGCCGAAGCTGGTGGAGTCGGGACAGGTGGGTCCGGAAGCTATGGTGTCCAGGGGATCGCCGACGACGTCCGAGAGGAGCAGCGATACGATCCGCGCCGGATTGGCGCGGCGGGCGAGAAGACCGCCTTTGGCGCGGGAGAGATGTTTGCGGATGGCGTTGATTTCGTCGATGGTGGCTCCACAGGCCAACAGGGCCCGGGTGGCCTCCTGCTTTTCGCCCAGGGAGATTCCCTCCGCGGGAGCGGGCATGAGGGCGGATCCGCCGCCCGAGAAGAGGCCGATGACCAGGGCGTTCTCGTCCAGCCCCTGGATCAGGGAGAGCATGCGCTCGGAACCGGCCACACCGGCCTCGTCGGGGAAGGGATGGCCGCATTCGGTTGTGGCGATGTGGTCGAGGGGCAGGGCGTGGCCGTACTTGGTGTTGACGGCACCGGCGCTGATCCTTGCGCCCAGAATTCCTTCGACCGCGGAGGCCATGGCGGGGGTTGCTTTTCCCGCGCCGACGACGACGAGCCTGGAGATCCGCTCCAGGGCATAGGAGACGCCGCAGATGCGAAGTTCTCCATCTCGTACGGACAGAGCTCTCGAGATGCACTGTCCGGGGTCGGCTGCCTTCAGTGCGGACTCGAAGATGTTCAGTGCATCTGCGCGCCGCCCGGCGCTTCCCGCTGAGGGCATCGCGCTTCCTTTACAGGCGCCGCATGAGGCTCACCACCTTGCCGGCGATCCTGAAGTTCTCTGCCTCGTAAGGGATGATAATGGGTTCGAAGGTCTCGTTTTCGGGCATCAGGCGAATGCACTGAGGGTCGGGGTAATAGCGCTTGACCGTGGCTTCTTCGTCGAGCAGGGCAACGACGATATCTCCTCGTTCGGCGGTTTGCTGATGCCTGGCGAGGACGATGTCGCCGTCGAGAATGCCCGCATCCTTCATGCTCTCTCCGTGCACGCGCAGCGCGAAGAGGTCGCCGGAAGCCGGCAACAGGGCCCTGTCGACTTGCAGAGTGTCCTCTATGTTCTGCACCGCCAACACGGGTTCGCCCGCAGCTACCCTGCCTATCAGAGGCACCTCGGAGACGGCGTCGGAGAGAGGAGTGCGCTCGACGTAGTCGGCCAACTCTATGCCTCGTGAAAGGCGAGGATGGCGGCGGATGTGGCCCTTTTTCTCCAGCGCCGCAAGGGTCGTGCGCACGCCGTTCGTGGAGCTGATGCCGAATGCCTCCATGATGTCGCGGATGGTGGGAGGGGCTCCGCGATCCCTGATGGTGCGGGCGATGAAGTCATAGATGGTCTGCTGGCGCTCTGTCAGCTTTTTGCGCATGGTGCAACCCTCTGGGAGATTATGAAGGTGGGATGGGGAAGTCCGAACAGTTTTATTTTACTGCACATTAGTTCATTTGTCAAGTGCCGCCTGGATTCGCAGGCGGGAAGAAATCGGCGGCGAAAGAAGATCGCAGCAAGGGGAGAGGGCGGTTGACAAAGTTTACCCTCGGCCCTAATCTAGAACCAGAGGTAAATCCGCAATGCAACAAGGGATGTATGGGACGATTGAGGATTACAGTATTGGTCCTTTTTTGCTGGTTGTTCACGAGTCAGTCAGTCCAGGCCGAGGACCGGAATTTTTTCACGCTGAAACGCTCCCTGGGCATGGTGTTCATGGGGAGCAGTGCGCTGCTCGTAAAGAAGGGATTCGACTTGCGCAAGGAAGCGAATCACCTGTACGGGCGCTACGAAATTTCCAGCGATCCGGTGGAGGCTGACCAGCTTTACCGACGCACCACCAATCGGGACGTCAAGAGCCAGGTGAGCTGGGCCTTGGGCGCCGCTTTTGCCGTCAGCGGGGCGCGCCTGCTGTTTAGCGAGGAGAGAGAGGCCAAATCCAACGAGCGCCGGGTTTTTTCCGCCGGCGCGAAGGATGGTGGATATAGATTCGACCCTGGTATCTCCCGTCCGGGCATGGGCTTCGGCTTGAAGAAAATTTGGGTTTTTTTCTGAGGCTGTCTCTTCCCGGAGGTCTTCTTCTCCTTTCCTCTTCCTTCCCAGGATAATTGAAAGCACATCGTCTTGGACTTTTTGGTAGGAGCTTCCATGAAGCGCCCTTTCCGTGCACTCGTCCCGGCAGCAGCCATGCTGATCATGCTTGGCTGTGACCGCGAGCGCAGCAACCCCATAGATCCGCAATCCACCTCGCTGAGAAAATCTCCTCCCACGCCCCAGGGACTGACGGCCAAGCCGGGAGTGAACCGAATTCTATTGAACTGGCAACCGGTTGTCGACAGGGACCTGGCAGGATATGCGCTGTTCCGTGCCCCCCGTTCGGATGGCGAGTACGAATTCATCTCCCAGAAAGGCGATACCACATCGCGAGCGCGAACAACCACCGCACTGACGAGCTTCATCGACTCGCTGGAGTTCGCCGGATCCCCTGACCTTGCCGGAAAGACCTTTTATTACCGCGTCGCCGCCGTCGACACCATGAACCTCCACAGCGAACGATCGGGCTTCGTGGGGGCGACGGTGCTGGCCGACGAGGTGGGGCCTGGGGCTCCGTCGAACCTGTCGGCGGTGGTGGAGCCGGGAGCGGTGGGGGAGGTGCGGCTGTCGTGGGAGGCTCCGCGCTCGGATGCTGACGGAGGCGAGCTGACGGGGTTGGCGGGGTACGTGGTGCTGCGCTCGGAGGAGGGAGGGTCGTTTGCGGTGGTGGATACGTTGGGGGTGGAGACGCGGGTGTACGTGGACCGGGGTCTGGAGGAGCTTCGCCGCTATGGCTATGCGGTGGTGGGCTTCGACGGCTCGGGCAACCCGGGGACGCGCTCGCAGCCGGTGACGGTGGAGACGGGGGGCATCGCTCCGCCTGCGGGTCTGCGGGCGACCGGGGAGATCGGGCGGGTGCTGCTGGAGTGGGAGGCGAGCGCAGAGACGGACCTGCGCGGGTACAACGTGTATCGCTCTTCGCGCTCGGACGCGGGCTACGAGCGCCTGGAGGGGCTGGAGGGCGCGTCCTTCACCACGGGGCAGGTCAGCTACGTGGATTCGAGCGTGGCGGCGGGGGGCCGGTATTTCTACCGGGTGACGGCGGTGACATCGCGGCGGGAGAGCTCGGCGTCGGGCTTCGTTGGCGCGACGGTGCTGGCGGACGAGGTGGGGCCAGGGGCTCCGTCGAACCTGTCGGCGGTGGTGGATCCTGGAGCGGTGGGGGAGGTGCGGCTGTCGTGGGAGGCTCCGCGCTCGGACGCGGACGGGGGCGAGCTGACGGGGTTGGCGGGGTACGTGGTGCTGCGCTCGGAGGAGGGAGGATCGTTCGCGGTGGTGGATACACTGGGCGCGGGAGTGCACAGCTTTGTGGACCGGGGCCTGGAGGAGCTTCGCCGCTATGGCTATGCGGTGGTGGGCTTCGACGGCTCGGGCAACCCGGGGACGCGCTCGCAGCCGGTGACGGTCGAGACGGGGGGTATCGCTCCGCCTGCGGGCCTGCGGGCGACCGGGGAGATCGGGCGGGTGCTGCTGCAGTGGGAGGCGAGCGCAGAGACGGACCTGCGCGGCTACAACGTGTATCGCTCTTCGCGCTCGGACGCGGGCTACGAGCGCCTGGAGGGGCTGGAGGGTGCGTCCTTCACCACGGGACAGGTCAGCTACGTGGATTCGAGCGTATCTGCGGGGGGCCGGTATTTCTACCGGGTGACGGCGGTGACGTCCCGGCGGGAGAGCGCGGCGTCGGGCTTCGTGGGGGCGACGGTTCTGGCCGACGAGGTGGGGCCTGGGGCACCGTCGAATCTGTCGGCGGTGGTGGAGCCGGGAGCGGTGGGGGAGGTGCGGCTGTCGTGGGAGGCTCCGCGCTCGGACGCGAACGGAGGCGAGCTGACGGGGTTGGCGGGGTACGTGGTGCTGCGCTCGGAGGAGGGAGGATCGTTCGCGGTGGTCGACACCTTGGGCTCGGGGGTGCACCGCTTCGTGGACCGGGGCCTGGAGGAGCTTCGCCGCTATGGCTATGCGGTGGTGGGCTTCGACGGCTCGGGCAACCCGGGGACGCGCTCGCAGCCGGTGACGGTCGAGACGGGGGGCATCGCTCCGCCTGCGGGCCTGCGGGCGACCGGGGAGATCGGGCGGGTGCTGCTGGAGTGGGAGGCGAGTGAAGAGACGGACCTGCGCGGCTACAACGTGTATCGCTCTTCGCGCTCGGACGCAGGCTACGAGCGCCTGGATGGGCTGGAGGGCGGGTCTTTCACCACGGGGCAGGTCAGCTACGTGGATTCGAGCGTATCTGCGGGGGGCCGGTATTTCTACCGGGTGACGGCGGTGACATCGCGGCGGGAGAGCTCGGCGTCGGGCTTCGTGGGGGCGACGGTTCTGGCCGACGAGGTGGGGCCAGGGGCTCCGTCGAACCTGTCGGCGGTGGTGGATCCTGGAGCGGTGGGGGAGGTGCGGCTGTCGTGGGAGGCTCCGCGCTCGGACGCGGACGGAGGCGAGCTGACGGGGTTGGCGGGGTACGTGGTGCTGCGCTCGGAGGAGGGAGGATCGTTCGCGGTGGTGGATACACTGGGCGCGGGGGTGCACCGCTTCGTGGACCGGGGCCTGGAGGAGCTTCGCCGCTATGGCTACGCGGTGGTTGGCTTCGACGGCTCGGGCAACCCAGGGACGCGCTCGCAGCCGGTGACGGTCGAGACGGGAGGCATCGCTCCGCCTGCGGGTCTGCGGGCGACCGGGGAGATCGGGCGGGTGCTGCTGCAGTGGGAGGCGAGCGCAGAGACGGATCTTCAGGGCTACAACGTGTATCGCTCGCCGCGCTCGGACGCGGGCTACGAGCGCCTGGATGGGCTGGAGGGCGGGTCCTTCACCACGGGGCAGGTCAGCTACGTGGATTCGAGCGTATCTGCGGGGGGCCGGTATTTCTACCGGGTGACGGCGGTGACGTCCCGGCGGGAGAGCGCGGCGTCGGGCTTCGTTGGCGCGACGGTGCTGGCGGACGAGGTGGGGCCAGGGGCACCGTCGAACCTGTCGGTGGTGGTGGAGCCGGGAGCGGTGGGGGAGGTGCGGCTGTCGTGGGAGGCTCCGCGCTCGGACGCTGACGGGGGCGAGCTGACGGGATTGGCGGGCTATGTGGTGCTGCGCTCGGAAGAGGGAGGATCGTTCGCGGTGGTGGATACACTGGGCTCGGGGGTGCACAGCTTCGTGGACCGGGGCCTGGAGGAGCTTCGCCGCTATGGCTATGCGGTGGTTGGCTTCGACGGCTCGGGCAACCCGGGGACGCGCTCGCAGCCGGTGACGGTCGAGACGGGGGGCATCGCTCCGCCTGCGGGTCTGCGGGCGACCGGGGAGATCGGGCGGGTGCTGCTGGAGTGGGAGGCGAGCGCAGAGACGGACCTGCGCGGCTACAACGTGTATCGCTCTTCGCGCTCGGACGCGGGCTACGAGCGCCTGGATGGGATGGAGGGCGGGTCCTTCACCACGGGGCAGGTCAGCTACGTGGATTCGAGCGTGGCGGCGGGGGGCCGGTATTTCTACCGGGTGACGGCGGTGACGTCCCGGCGGGAGAGCTCGGCGTCGGGCTTCGTGGGGGCGACGGTTCTGGCCGACGAGGTGGGGCCTGGGGCACCGTCGAATCTGTCGGCGGTGGTGGAGCCGGGAGCGGTGGGGGAGGTGCGGCTGTCGTGGGAGGCTCCGCGCTCGGACGCGGACGGAGGCGAGCTGACGGGGTTGGCGGGGTACGTGGTGCTGCGCTCGGAGGAGGGAGGATCGTTCGCGGTGGTGGATACACTGGGCGCGGGGGTGCACCGCTTCGTGGACCGGGGCCTGGAGGAGCTTCGCCGCTATGGCTACGCGGTGGTGGGCTTCGACGGCTCGGGCAACCCGGGGACGCGCTCGCAGCCGGTGACGGTCGAGACGGGAGGCATCGCTCCGCCTGCGGGTCTGCGGGCGACCGGGGAGATCGGGCGGGTGCTGCTGCAGTGGGAGGCGAGCGCAGAGACGGATCTTCAGGGCTACAACGTGTATCGCTCGCCGCGCTCGGACGCGGGCTACGAGCGCCTGGATGGGCTGGAGGGCGGGTCCTTCACCACGGGGCAGGTCAGCTACGTGGATTCGAGCGTATCTGCGGGGGGCCGGTATTTCTACCGGGTGACGGCGGTGACGTCCCGGCGGGAGAGCGCGGCGTCGGGCTTCGTTGGCGCGACGGTGCTGGCGGACGAGGTGGGGCCTGGGGCACCGTCGAACCTGTCGGTGGTGGTGGAGCCGGGAGCGGTGGGGGAGGTGCGGCTGTCGTGGGAGGCTCCGCGCTCGGATGCTGACGGGGGCGAGCTGACGGGATTGGCGGGCTATGTGGTGCTGCGCTCGGAAGAGGGAGGATCGTTCGCGGTGGTGGATACACTGGGCTCGGGGGTGCACAGCTTCGTGGACCGGGGCCTGGAGGAGCTTCGCCGCTATGGCTATGCGGTGGTTGGCTTCGACGGCTCGGGCAACCCGGGGACGCGCTCGCAGCCGGTGACGGTGGAGACGGGGGGCATCGCTCCGCCTGCGGGTCTGCGGGCGACCGGGGAGATCGGGCGGGTGCTGCTGGAGTGGGAGGCGAGCGCAGAGACGGACCTGCGCGGCTACAACGTGTATCGCTCTTCGCGCTCGGACGCGGGCTACGAGCGCCTGGAGGGGCTGGAGGGCGCGCCCTTCACCACGGGCCAGACGGCTTATACTGATGCGGGGCTCGCGGCGGGAGATGTCTACTTCTACAGGGTCAGCGTTCTGACTTCGCAGGGTGAAAGCGGGCTTTCCGCATTCGTCGGAACCACGGTCCTGACCGACTACAGTCCTCCCGGGGCGCCGACCTTCCTGGAAGGTGTTCCCCTGGCGGAAGATCCCTCGATGCTGGAAATTACCTGGACGGCGCCCAACACCGACGCCGCCGGAGGCAGACTGACGGGCTTGCAGGGCTTTCAAATCTACCGCTCCCCCGATGAGGACGGGCCCTTCAAACTGGTGGGAACAGCGACGGAGGCTGCATTCGTCGATACAGGTCTCAAGGAGTTGACGACCTATTTCTACCAGGTCGAAGCAGTGGATCCGGCGGGGAACTCGAGCCCGCGCTCGGCAACGACTCCCCTGACGACAGGAGGGGTCGATCCTCCCAAGAACGTGTCCGTTTCTTCGACCACCCCTTCCAACCTGCTGCATCCGCCGGTCGTTACCATTAGCTGGACGGCGGCATCAGGCGCGATACTCCACTACGAGGTGCAGCGCACTTCAGTCCCCGGCAGCATGGAGGACGGCGATTTCGTGGATATTCTGCCCAACGACCTCAGCACCTCCAGGGAGGACGATTCCGTAAGGCGGGGGGAGACCTACTACTATCGCGTGCGGGCACGGGACGTGGACGACAGGGTAAGTGTCTGGACTGCCCTAGCGGGAATTACAGTGTCGAATTGAAGGTGTGATTACCGCCTCCTCGAACGATTATCGATCCTCCCCGGGGTGCGGGATGCTTCCTCCTCTGCAATGAGTGGCACACTATCAGGAGAAGGGATTGTGGCCCAGAGCCGTTGCGATCGGGAAATTGGAGGAATGGTCGCAGAGGTGCGCCAGGTGTTGGAGCTTGGCGCGAGCCTGAAACCAGGCGAACGGGTAGTTGCAGCGGTTTCGGGAGGAATTGATTCCATGGTGCTGCTGGACATCCTGGACAAGCTCCGAGGATGCCTGGAAGTGGAACTCCAGGTGGCCCACCTCGACCACCGGCTGCGCCCCGAATCGGGCTCCGACCGCGATTTCGTCGAAGCCGCTGCCCGGAAACGCGGCCTCGCTTGCACCAGCGATTCTCTGGACGTGATCCAGTTCGCGCGGCAGCAGCGGCTTTCCCTGGAAGCCGCCGCCCGCCATCTGCGATACCAGTTCCTGGACAGGGTCGCTATGGAATCGGGCGGGGCCAGAATCGCCCTGGGCCACCACGCCGGCGACCAGGCCGAAACGGTGCTCCTTCGGCTTCTCCGGGGCAGTGGCCCCGGTGGCCTTGGCGCCATGGACCAGGTGCGCGATGAACGCTATATCCGTCCCCTTTTGTCCTTCGAGCGTTCCGCGATCGAGACCTACGCCTGTGCTTGCGGCATTTCCTTTCGCGAAGACAGTACCAACAGGGACCTGCGCTTTGCGCGCAATAGAGTGCGCCACCAGCTCCTCCCCTACCTGCAAAGGCACCACAACCCCAACATTGTCGCCACCCTCGGACGCACCGCGCAGATTGCCAGGGAGGAGAATCGCTTCCTTGCCGATAGGGCCCTAGCTGCTTTGAACGCAGTGGTTTGCGAGCGCTCTGCCCGCAAGATTGTCCTTGATAGGGAGCGAATTCTGAATTATCCTATAGCGATACAGAGGCGGGTGATCAGAACGCTAACTCAGGGCCTTTCCAAGCGCGAAGGGCCTTTTGATTTTGCCCGTGTTGAAACCGTTCTCGGCATGGTCCGGCAGCGGGATGGCAGACTGCGCCAGATATCATCGAAGTTGTGGAGCCAGCACTCCGGGGAGCGGTTTATTTTGAGCCGCGGAGCTCCGCCGCCTGTGGAATTCCCCATCCATGTCCCCGGCGAAACCGGGATTCGCTCCCATGGAGTTTCCCTGAAGACCCGGCTTCTCCCCGTCAGCCGCTTCCCCCAGTTGAAACCCAGGCTCGGACAATCGCGAGCCGCCTTTGACTGGGACCTGGCCGGAGCGCAACTTCTGTTGCGCAGCCCCAGGGGCGGCGACCGATTTCAACCCCTGGGAATGAAAGGCCACAAGAAGGTGAGCGATTACCTCATCGACGTGAAATGGCCGCGCATTCTGCGGGACGAAGTCATGCTGCTGACCAGGGGGGAGGAGATCCTCTGGGTAGTAGGGATGCGCGCCAGCCACCGTTGCCGGGTTGGCGAAGCCACGCGGGAAATTCTGCTGGTGGAGCTGAAGCGGAACCCCTGCTGAACGGGCTTACGGAAGACCATCGCGATGACCGAGAACAGCGAAGAGAAAAACAGCAGGACCTCCCGGACCCCCGATGATGTACAGGAGAATTCCCCGTCCGAGAGGCAGAGGTCGCCGGGGGTCGCGCAGGGGGACCGCAAAAGGCATGAAGACAGGGAAAACCGCTGGCGCCGTCCCTCAAGGACCCAGGCAGCCTGGATTCTTTTGATTCTGGTCCTGGTCTTTGCGGCCAAATTTTTTGGCAGCATGCCCTCCGATGCGAGGAATATTTCCTACAAAGAGTTCAGGGAATACCTGAAGACCGGGGAAATCGCCGAAGGCATGGTGGTCGGCGAAAGCGAATTCCACGGGACTCTGTACAACGGTGGCAAGTTCGTGGTCAACCTGGGACCCATCGATGCGGCGACCAAGCGCGAATGGGAGGAAATGGGGCTCGATTTCAGGTTCAAGGAGAAGCCCTTCCAGTGGTACAACCTGATGCTGAGTTTCCTTCCCTGGTTGCTTTTCATCGCCTTCTGGCTATTCATGCTGCGGCAGATGCAAGGTGGGGCCAGGGGTCTGTTCTCCTTCGGGAAGAGCAGGGCAAGGCTCCTCATGGAGGAGAAGGAGAAGACGACCTTCAGGGACGTGGCCGGAGCCGACGAGGCCAAGCAGGAGCTGGAGGAGATCATCGAATTCCTGAAGGACCCAAAGAAGTTCCAGCGTTTGGGAGGCCGTATCCCCAAGGGGGTCCTTCTGGTAGGGCCTCCAGGGACCGGCAAGACCCATCTTGCCCGGGCGGTAGCCGGAGAGGCGGGCGTCCCCTTCTTCAGCATCAGCGGCTCGGACTTCGTCGAGATGTTCGTCGGGGTGGGAGCATCCAGGGTGCGCGATTTGTTCGAGCAAGGCAAGGCCAATGCCCCATGCATCATCTTCATGGACGAGATCGACGCGGTTGGCCGCCATCGGGGCGCCGGAATCGGCGGTGGTCACGACGAACGCGAGCAGACCCTGAATCAGTTGCTGGTGGAGATGGACGGCTTCGAGTCCAACGACGGGGTGATTCTGGTCGCCGCTACCAACCGTCCGGATGTGCTGGACCCTGCTCTGCTGCGCCCCGGGCGCTTCGATCGCAGGGTTGTAGTGGACCTGCCCGATCTGCGTGGGCGCGAAGGGATTCTCGCGGTTCACACCCGCCATATTCCCATGGCCGACGACGTCGATCTGAAGCGGGTAGCCCAGGGGTCGCCGGGGCTTTCCGGTGCCGACCTGGCCAATCTGGCGAACGAAGCTGCCCTGCTGGCTTCGCGGCGAAACCGCCAGGAGGTGGTCATGGCCGATTTTGACGAGGCCAAGGACAAGATCATGCTGGGGGCGGAGCGCAAGAGCATGGTGATGAGTGAGGAGGACAAGAGGCTGGCGGCCTACCACGAAGCGGGACATGCCATTGTGGCGAAACTCCTTCCCGGAGCCCAGCCCATTCACAAGGCAACCATCATTCCTCGCGGTCAGACCATGGGCATGGTGTCCTTCCTGGCAGACGAGAGGCACTCGGTCTCGGAGACCCGGCTGCGCACCCACCTGGCGACGGCACTTGGAGGCTGTTGTGCCGAGTCCCTGATATTCAAGGAACGCAGCACCGGGGCCCAGGGCGACTACAAGCAGGTGACCGCCCTGGCGCGCTCCATGGTCTGCGAGTGGGGCATGAGCAAGCATCTCGGCCCGCTCTCCTTCGGGAACGAGGAGGAGGAGGTCTTCCTGGGCAAGGAGTTCGCCCGGACCCGGAACTTCAGCGAACAGACCGCTCAGGCGATCGATCAGGAGATCAGGGATCTGGTCATCACCGCGGAGAAGACCGCTGCGGGCCTCCTCGAGAAGAACCAGGACAAGCTGCACGCTCTTGCCCATGCCCTGCTCCGATTCGAGATGCTGGATGATGCCGAGATCGACAACATCCTGGCGCTCGGACCGCCGGAAGTGGAGGGCGGAGAGCCGTCCGTGGCGAAGGGCAACCCGGCAGATGAAGAAATCCAGGAGGCGCCGGCCACTGGAGAAGAGGGTACATGATCTGGACCCTGGGAAGCCGCAGCATGGACTTCCACTCCCGCGTGCAGATCATGGGCATTCTCAACGTAACTCCCGACTCCTTTTTCGATGGAGGCCGTTACCATGAGCGCAAGGCCGCGGTGGAGCGTGGCCTGCAGATGGTCGAAGAAGGCGCCGACATCATCGATGTTGGCGGAGAGTCCTCGCGTCCTCCCCTCTACGGCGAGGTCCGGCCGGTGGGTGTATCCGAGGAGTGCGAACGCGTGGTTCCGGTGGTCGAAGAGATGCGCCGATACAGCGCGGTTCCCATCTCGGTGGATACGACCAAGGCCGAGGTGGCTCGGCAGGCCTTGCTCGCCGGGGGCGATGTCATCAATGACATCAGCGCCCTGTGCGCCGACCCCGGGATGGTCGAAGTAGCCGCTGCCGGGGCAGCTCCGGTAATTCTGATGCATGGTCACGGCCGAGCACCCGGACCCTATGCCAACCTCCTGGGTGAACTCAAGGGCTTCCTGGCGGAGCGCGTTGCCGCCGCCCGGGCCGCAGGTCTGTCCCGGGATCGATTGGCCCTGGACCCGGGAATCGGTTTCGGCAAGTCCCCAAGGGACAACCTCGCCGTCATTCAGCACCTCGACGTCCTGTCCGATATGGGATGCCCCGTACTCCTTGGATCCTCGCGCAAGTCCTTCATCTGGAAGCTGCTGGGATTGACCCCTGAAGAAAGCCTCGAGGGCAGCCTGGCCGTTGCCGCTCTCAGTGTGGCCAGAGGTGTCCACATACTGCGGGTGCACGATGTGCGGGAGACGGTGCGCGCCGTGCGCATGGCCGAGGCCATAACCGGTCGCAATGACTGATACATTGCAAGGATCCTTAGAGACGTGATCGAGGACAAACTCACCCTGTTCCACATCTTCGGCTTCATTCCGGTTTCCATAATTTCCGTATTCGATATTCTTATCGTCGCATTTATCTTCTATCGCGTCCTGGGGTTGATTCGCGGTACGCCCGCGGCACAGATAGTGGCGGGGCTCTTCCTCGTGGTGACCGTGGCGATGGTGGCGCCGCTGCTGAAAATGGAAGCGGTGATGTGGCTGATGGAGCAGGTGCTTTCCATTCTCCTCATTCTCCTGGTAATCCTGTTTCAGCCCGAGTTGCGCCGGGTGCTCGGCGTCCTCGGACAGGGCCGATTGTTCCGCTGGTTCTACAAGATCGAGGAGACCCGCGTTTTCGACGAAGTGGCCTCCAGCGCGGAGCAACTGGCCCGCCTGGGCTACGGAGCCCTGATCGTTCTGACCCGCGAGGTGGGATTGAGAACCATCGTCGACTCCGGTGTTGCGCTCAACGCGCGGGTCTCGGCGGATCTCCTCACAACCATCTTCACGTCTAGGTCACCACTCCACGACCAGGCCGTCGTCATCGACGGGGAAACCCTTGTCGCGGCGCGATGTACGCTGCCCCTGGCCGAGGAGGTGGGCGAGAAGCGCCTGGGGATGCGGCACCGGGCTGCGCTGGGCCTCTCCCGGGAATCCGATGCGGTGACGGTCGTGGTTTCGGAGGAAAACAGAGCCATATCCCTTGCCATCGGAGGGGTGTTGACCGAGGGGTTGAGCCCGGCGGAATTGAAGCGGCGCCTGGCCGAGCTGACGGCCTCGGGCAGGGGCAGCAGGGTGGCGGCCGCCGAAGAAGAAAGGGTTTGAGGTCCCAGGGCAAGCCAACTCCGAATAAACTCTTGACAGCAGTTTCCCCGCGCGGTATATTTCAATAATTATTCAATAAAAAGAATTTATATTCATAGATGGGCAGCAAACAAGTCCGCCAGGCGAAGATCAGGGAACTGCTTCAAAACAGAACTCTCGAAACCCATGAAGGTCTGGCAGCGGCTCTGCAGGAGCAGGATGTCGACGTAAGCCAGTCGACCCTCTCGAAGGATCTGCGCGAGTTGGGGGTGGTACGGGCTCCCCGTCCCGACGGGGGATTTCGCTACACCCTGCCGGAGACCGTGGTCACTCCCCGGGACCGGCAGATCCTCGAGCGCGAATTGAGAGATTACCTCGTGGAAGCGAAGCAGGCCGGGAACCTGGTCGTCGTCCGCACGATCTCCGGCCATGCCCAGAGTGTTTGCGAGGCAATAGACCGGATCGGATGGTCCGAGATCGCGGGGACCATCGCCGGAGAGAATACTATTTTCATCGCCTCGGCGACCGGTTCCGAGGCCGCCGGCGTGGTAGAGCGCATTGCCGCGGTCCGCGGAGAGGCCTCTTGAGAATTTATGCAAGCTCTGCAGGAATACATCGACAAGGCCGCGGCCCTCATCGAGGCCCTGCCCTACATCCAGTCGTTTCGGGACAAGGTCGTGGTGGTGAAGTACGGAGGCAGCACGATGAGCGCGCAGGGACAGGCCGACACGGTGCTGAAAGACATCGTATTCATGGAAAGCGTCGGCATGAAGCCGGTCATGGTCCACGGCGGCGGACCGGCGATAAGCCGCCGCCTTGAAGAGCTTGGAATGGGGAGCCAGCGGGTGAACGGCCTGCGGGTAACCGACAGGGACACGATGAAGGTGGTGGAGGAGGTCCTGGTCGGCGAGGTGAACGCCGGAATCGCGGCGGCCATCCACGAGCTGGGGGGTAAAACGGTGGGGGTTTCGGCCAAGGAATCAGGGGTCATGCACGTCCGCAAGCACCTTGCCCATACGGAGGAGGGGACGGTGGACCTCGGGTACGTGGGCGAGGTGGAGCGCATCGACCCTTCCCCGCTCCTCGATTTGATAGGAAGGGGTATGATTCCGGTGGTAGCTCCCATCGGCCGCGGTGCGGAAGGGGAGAGCTACAATGTCAACGCCGACACTGCCGCCGGCGAGATCGCCGCGGCACTTCAGGCTGAAAAACTTGTTTTTCTGACCGATGTAAAGGGAATATTGAAGGACCCCGCCGACGAGGCCACCTTGCTTTCCTCGGTCCACGTGAAGGAGGTGGAGGATCTCGCCAGGGCGGGGATTGTAGGAGGCGGCATGATCCCCAAGGTAAATGCCTGTGTCAAGTCGGTGAGAGCCGGCGTGCGCAAGACCCACATCGTCGACGGGAGGATACCGCACTCCATGCTGTTGGAGTTCTTCACCGACGAGGGGATTGGAACCCAGATCGTCCAATGAGAGGGAGGAAGAGATGAAGACAGAAGAAATCATATCCTGGGAGGGCCAGTACATCCTGCAGACCTACGGACGGCCCGCCTTCGCCCTGGAGAGGGGGGATGGGGTCTACCTCTTCGACACCGAGGGCAACCGCTATCTCGATTTCGTCAGCGGACTCGCGGTGAATGCCCTGGGCTACGGAGACCGGGATGTCCTCAACGCCATCGCGGAGCAGTCCGGAAAGTTGATCCACGTTTCCAACCTGTACCACACTCTGCCTTCGACGATTCTGGCCAGGCAACTGGTGGAGAACTCCTTCGCGGACCGCGTATTCTTCTGCAACAGCGGCACCGAGGCATGGGAGGCCTCGCTGAAGTTCTGCCGCAAGTGGGGCCATTCCCGTTTCGACAAGCCCAAGTACCGGTTCATCGCGATGATCAACTCCTTCCACGGGCGCACCTACGGGTCCATATCCACCACCGGACAGCCCAAATACCACAAGGGATTCGAACCCATGCTGCCGGGGGTCGACTTTGCGGATTTCAACGACCTGGACTCGGTGAAAAGGAAGGTGAACGACGATACCTGCGCCATTCTGGTCGAGCCTCTGCAGGCCGAAGGGGGAATCCACGTGGGCAGCGGGGAGTTCATGCAGGGGCTGAGGGCACTGTGCGACGAGCGCGAGATGCTGCTGGTTTTGGACGAGATTCAGGTGGGGCTGGGTCGCACGGGCTCCCTGTGGGCGCACGAGCAGTACGGGATCGAACCCGACATAATGACCCTGGCCAAGGCGCTGGGAGGCGGGCTGCCCATTGGTGTGGCCCTTCTGCGGCAGCAGGTGGCCGATGCCATCGAGGCCGGCGACCACGCCGCGACCTTCGGTGCCAACCCGGTGTCCTGCGCCGCGGCTCTGGCCGTTTTCTCGAAGCTGACAGCGGAGGGTTTTGTCGAGGGAGTGAGGGAAAAGGGAGAGCACCTGATGGGGCGCCTGCAGGAGATCATGGGAAATTGGCCCGACCGCATAATCGAGATACGCGGCCGAGGCCTGATCGGCGGGGCTGTGACTGATCGTCCGGCAGCGGATTATCTGACCGCCTTCCGCCAGCGCGGCATTCTGGTGGCGACGGCGGGACCGGACGTGGTGCGGTTTCTGCCGCCGCTGGTGGTGGACAGGGGTCTCATTGACGAGGTGATGGACGCCTTTGAAGAGATTTTACGGCAGGGGGTGGACTGATCATCAACAAATCGGCATGGGGAGGGCGGTTCGGCGCTGCCACGGATGAGTTGATGCAGCGTTTCAACGCTTCCATCGGGTTCGACTGCAAGCTGCTGGAGGTGGACATCGAGGCCAGTATAGTCTACGCCCGGGCCTTGCATCGAGCCGGCGTCCTCGACCCTGAGGAGGAACTGCGCCTGGTGGAGGGGCTGAACAAGGTGCGGGAAGAGATGGCCGCCGGCGAGGGTGGTTTCGATCCCGGGATCGAGGATATCCACATGGCAGTCGAGAGCCGGCT
Organism: Candidatus Latescibacterota bacterium; assembly: GCA_965208105.1. GTDB lineage: Bacteria > Latescibacterota > UBA2968 > UBA8231 > UBA8231. The sequence continues at coordinate 1,383,758 of OZ242318.1, read as the reverse complement.
GGTGGAGCTCGTCGGTCCGCTCGGAGGAAAGCTGCACACGGGACGCAGTCGCAACGATCAGGTCAACGTGGACGAGCGCCTCTACCTGCGCGAGGCGATCGCGGCGGTGCGGCTGCGGGTGCGCCGCCTTCAGCAGGTACTGGTGGCCGCGGCCGAGGCGCACATGGACGTGGTTCTGCCTGGATATACCCACTTGCAGCAGGCCCAGCCCATTTTGTGGAGCCACTACGCCCTGTCGCTGTTCTGGATGCTGGAACGCGACGACGGGCGTCTCCGGGATACCTGGAAGAGGGCCGACCTGATGCCTCTGGGAGCGGGAGCCCTGGCCGGCAGTGCATTTCCCCTGGACCGCGGCTTCATGGCCCGGGAGCTGGGCTTCAGCCGGGTGTCCCCCAACAGTCTGGATGCGGTCAGCGACCGCGATTTCCTGGTCGAATGCCTGGCCGCTCTCTCCATATTGATGATGCACCTGAGCCGGTTCTGCGAGGATTTGATCATCTGGTCGTCGGCGGAGTTCGGCTTTGTCGAACTGGCCGATGCTTTCTCCACCGGTTCGAGCATGATGCCGCAGAAGAAGAATCCCGATTCCCTCGAACTCGTGCGCGGCAAGACCGGGCGCGTGTACGGAGACTTGATCGCCTTGCTGACGACGATGAAAGGACTTCCGCTCACCTATGCCAAGGATATGCAGGAGGACAAAGAGCCCTGCTTCGATGCCCTCGAGACCGCGGCGGTGTGCCTCGATGTATTCTCCGCGGTATGGGAATCCATGGAACTCCACCCCGAGCGCATGGCGCGGGCCCTGGGCGCAAATGCCCTGGCGACGGACCTGGCGGACTACCTGGTAAGGAAGGGGACTCCCTTCAGGGATGCCCACCGCATCGTCGGCGGAATGGTGCGCCAGGCCTCGGAATCTAACCGCAGCCTGGCCGATCTGGGACTGGAAGAGCTGCGCCTGCACTCCGATGTATTCGAAACGGAGGCGCTGGAACTCCTGGGGGCCGATTTGAGCCTGGAACTGCGCAACATTGAAGGGGGCACCGGACCAGAGGCCGTTCGCGACCAGTTGGAGAAAGCGCGCTCCGCGCTCGCGAAGAAAGCAGGGGAAACATAGCAGCCCGTTGAAAAAGTCCATCCGGGCTGCGGCCGGCCCCGTCGTTCGAATACGGCGTTGCGCTCCCTCCCCGAATCCCCTCGATTCGCCTCGGTCGCACGCCTTGCCTTCGACCGCCATGACTCGGCCTCGCCTGCAGAGCAACTTTATCAACGGCCTGCTGGACCCGAGGCCAGGTCGGGTGGATGGCGAGAGGAGTGCTTCGGGGTCGCGCGAATAGCGGGGCCCTTCCCTTGGCGCAGGGGGAAAGGTCCGGACCGGCGGTTGCTCCATCTGGTCCGGGGGAGGTTCCATTTCAGGGAGAAGGGTCGAGCCATGGCGATTAAAGTCAGTGTCAAGGACGTGCGGTTCTACATGCGCAATGTGCGCACCCGCATGCCGTTCAAGTACGGGCAGGCCACCCTTACCTCCGTCCCCATACTCCATACCCTGATGGATGTGGAGCTCGATGACGGGACCCTGACCAGGGGCATGGCGGCCGACATTCTTCCCCCGAAATGGTTCGACAAGGATCCGGCCAAGGACTACGAGCGCAACGTGGGGGACCTGATCTGGGGCGCCCGCGCCGCGGCGGCCGCCTACGGAGAAGCGGGAAAGAGGTCGAAGAGTGTATTCGCAATCTGGCGCCGGGGATATGCCGATTCCCTGGCCGCCGGCGAAGCGCAGCACTTGAACCACCTGACCTCCGCCCATGGCAGCTCCCTGATGGAAAGGGCCCTCATCGACGGGGTGGGTCGGACGCTGGGGGAGACCTACCACGAAATGCTCAGGGAAAATACGCTGGGGGTCGATTTCTCCCTGATCCATCCGGAATTGGATGGGGTGATGCCCATCGACGTGATTGCCCCTGACCCGCTGGGGCGCATCTACGTGCGCCACACGGTGGGATTGGCCGACCCGATCCGGACCGGGGATATCTCCCGGGAGGAGCGCCTGGACGATGGCTTGCCCCAGTCGCTGGAGGAGTACATCGATGAACAGGGGATCTCCTATTTCAAGATCAAGGTCAATGGTGATCTCGAAGGAGACCTGGAGCGGTTGCGCCGCATAGCCGAACTGCTGGACAGGACCGAGGTGCCGTATCACGTGTCCCTGGACGGCAACGAACAGTACAGGGAAATGGAGACTTTCCTGGAGTTGATGGGGCGCATGCAGGAGGACCGGGTCCTGGATCGCTTCTACTCCAGCATCATCTACATCGAGCAGCCCCTGGACCGCGCCGCCGCCCTGGACCCGGCCCTGGAAGCGGGGATTCGCTCGGCATCAGCGCGCAAGCCCATGGTGATCGACGAGTCCGACGAAGATCTGGGGGTGTTCAAGGCGGCCGTCGGCTTGGGATATCTGGGGGTTTCATCCAAGAACTGCAAGGGGGTGCTCAAGGCCCTGACAAACCAGGCCCTGGCACGGCATTTTGGGGGGGGCTACTTTCTCACCGGTGAAGACCTGATGAATCTGCCCATCGTGGCCCTGCATCAGGATCTCGTTCATCTGGCAGCCCTTGGTATCCCCCACGCCGAGCGCAACGGGCATCACTACGTGCGCGGACTGGATCACCTCTCCTCTTCCGAACGCCGGGGCTGCCGGCTCCGGCACGAAGGGCTGTACCGCCAGCGGGGAGATTCCCTGGTCCTGGACATCAGGCGCGGCCGAATCGAGTTGGGGTCCCTGCAAATGCCCGGTCTGGGGGTGGGAGTGGCTCCCGACCTGGATTCCATGGTGCCGCTGGAGGAATGGGAGTTCTCCTCTCTGGAGTAGCTTATGGATCCCCTGATTGCATACTTCCAGGCTCATCCTCTCATCGCCCTGGGGCTTGCCCTCCTGGTGGGGCTCATCCTGGGCAGCATAATCAGGAAACTGTTGCGTCTGGCCTTCTGGCTGGGTCTTCTTTTTCTCGTCGGGCTTTACTTTACAAACAGGGCGGCGGAGGAGGAATGGCGCGCCAAGGCGGATTTGTTGCGCGAGCAGGGTGCGGAATTGTTGAGGAAGGCCGGAGAGCAGGTCAGGAAGTACGGAGGGGACGCCCTGGAAGAAGGGAAAAGCGCGATCGAAGAAAAATTGTCGGAGTAGAGTTTACCCGACTCTTCCGCATCCACCCTGCCTGGAGTAGTAACCGACTTGTGTCCCGCCGCAGAGATAGGTTGACGAAATTGGGCCGCCGAGGCGCCAGGCTCACAAGGCGTCTGAACGAGTCGTACCGGTGGTGTACGGCGAGTGAAGGCAACGCCGTGAGCCGGGATGGATCGGCGGAAAAATGGCGACATATTTCTGCGAGGGGTCACTAGGGCTTGCCTGATTCCTGCAGGCGCTCGACGAATTCATCTTCCGAGAGGACGGCAATATCCAGTTTCCGGGCTTTGGCGAGCTTTGATCCGGCCTGGTCGCCGGCGATCACCAGGTCCGTCTTTTTGCTGACGCTGGAGCTGGTGCGGCCCCCCAGTTGCTCGATCAGGGATGCAGCCTGGTCGCGGGTATACTTGCCGAGGCTTCCGGTGAGGACCACCGTTTTGCCGGTGAAATACGACCCTTCGGGTCCGGCATCCTCCACATCCAACTCCAACTGAAGACCGGCGCGGCGCAGTTTTCCAATCAATTCTCCGGTGCCGGGGGCGGCCAGAAATGCGGCGGCGCTGCGCGCGATGGCGGGGCCGATTTCGGGCACTGCTTCCAGTTCCTCCTCGCTGGCCCGGGCAAGCCGGTCGATGGAAGGGAAGTTGCGGGCAAGGGTCCGGGCAACGGTCGAGCCCACGTGGCGGATGCCCAGGGCGAAGAGGACCCGGCCAAAGGGACGCGTGCGACTGGCGCTGAGGCCGGCCAGCAGGTTGCGGCCGGATTTCTCCCCCATGCGCTCGAGGCCGGTCAGGCTTTCGAGTGTGAGGGAGTAGAGATCGCCGGCGTCGGTCACCAGCCCCTGCTCCACGAGCTGCTCGATGATGGCCGGCCCCAGTCCTTCGATGTCGAGGGCATTGCGCGCGGCAAAGTGCTCCAGGCGGCGCCTGAGTTGAGCCGGGCACGCAGGGTTCTCGCAGCGCACCGCCGCCTCGTCAGGGTCGCGCGCCAGCGGACCCCCGCACGACGGACAGTCGTCGGGGAAATTGAAGGGTTCGGCGCCTTCGGGCCGCTTGCCGCCGACCACGGAGACGATTTTGGGAATGACGTCGCCGCCCTTCTCTACCACGACAGTATCCCCGGCACGGATGTCCTTGCGGCGGATCTCCTCCTCGTTGTGCAGGGAGGCCCGCTGAATGGTTGAACCGCCCAGGGGGACCGGTTCGAGCAGGGCCACCGGTGTAACGGCGCCGGTGCGTCCCACCTGCAGATGGATTCCGCGCAGCACCGTCGTGGCCTGACGCGCCGGGAATTTGAAGGCCATGGCGCTGCGCGGGCTTTTGGCGGTGGCCCCGAGGCGATCCTGCTGGTCCAGGACGTCCACCTTGACGACGGTGCCGTCGATCTCGTAGGGAAGCTCGTCCCTGCGGGCCTGGAGGCGTTCGTGGAAATCGAACACTGACTCGATAGTAGGGCAGAGAGCATGGTGGGGATTGACCGGCAAGCCCCACTGCCGCAGCGTCTCGAGGTGTTCCCCGTGGGTTGCCGCCACGGGGGTGGGGCAGCGCAGCCAGTAGGCGAAGAAGCGCAGGCGTCGCCGCGATACCAGGCCGGGGTCCTGAAGCTTCAAGGATCCGGCGGTGGCATTGCGGGGGTTGGCGAAGAGGGGCTGTTCCTCCTCTTCGCGCTGTCTGTTGAGGTCGGCAAGGTCCGGGATGGACATGTAGACCTCGCCGCGAATCTCGCAGGTGATATCCGGCTGCAGAAGCCGCAGGGGGATGGAGCGTATGGTCCTGGCGTTCGCCGTGATATCGTCGCCCTGCACTCCATCGCCGCGGGTGGCGCCGCGCACCAGGAGGCTGTTCTCGTAGGACAGGCTCAACGCCACCCCGTCTACCTTGAGCTCGGCAACGTAGGTGACCTCCTCACCGGCGAGGCCGTCGCGAACGCGCTGGTCGAACGCCAGGACATCGTCGCGGGAATAGCTGTTGTCCAGGCTCAGCATTGGAGTGACGTGGCGCACCGGGGGAAACTCGGAGGAGGGCAGGCCGCCGACGCGCTGGGTGGGGGAATCCGGGCGCGGAGGGTGGGGGTGGGCATCTTCCAGTTGCCGCAGCTCCGACAGCAAAAGATCGTATTCACGGTCGGATACGACGGGGTCGGCGAGGACGTGGTAGCGGTAGTTGTGGGAATTCAGCTGATTGACGAGATCGGCGATTTTTTTCTCGATGTTCTGGGACATGGGCTTTGCGGAGGAAGGGGAGTCACCGGCCGGTACGGGGAATTATACTTGGACCCACGAACCTTGTCAAACAATTCCATCCAGGGGAATGACCGCGCCAATAGTGGACATTCGGGGTATCCTCCCCTATCTTCTCAGCGGAAATAGACAATCGCCTGCCGTCTGGCTGATGGAGTGAAATTGACCTCGCCGTCTGTATATCTGGAGTTGACCAAACCCAGGATCACGGCCCTTGTGCTGTGCACCGCCGCCCTGGGGTTCTTCTGGGGTGGCGAGGGCATCCATTCCTGGTCCCTGTTGTTTTACACGATGCTGGGGACGGCCTGCGCCGCCGGAGGCGCGTCCGTGCTCAACCATTTTCTCGAGCGCGACGTGGACCGCCTCATGGAGCGCACCCGCCACCGGCCGCTTCCCGCCGGCCTCATAAGGCCTTCCGGAGCCATGTCCTATGGGCTGTGCCTGGTGCTGGCCGGGGTTTTTATCCTCCTCGTGAAGACCAATCTGCTCACCGCTTTCCTGGCTCTGCTGTCGGCCTTCCTGTACGTCGTGATCTACACCCCCATGAAGAGGATGACGTGGCTCAACACCTCCCTGGGGGCCATACCCGGGGCTCTCCCCCCCATGGGAGGCTGGAGCGCCGCTACCGGCGGACTCGAGACGGGTGCCTGGGTCCTCTTCCTGATCCTTTTCGCCTGGCAGCATCCGCACTTCTTCGCGATTGCCTGGATTTTCAAGGAGGATTACCGCCGCGGCGGCTTCAAGATGCTGCCCGTGATCGAGGCCAATGGCCGGCGCACATGCCGTCAGATCATCGGCTTTTCCCTGTTGCTGATTCTCGTGTCCACCCTGCCGACTTTCCTGGGGATGTCGGGACCGATCTACCTGTGGGGGGCGGTGATCATGGGACTGGGAATGCTTGCCGCCGGGATCGCCCTCGCCCTGTCCAGGGCGAATCTCGAGGCCCAGCGCCTGCTGAAGGTCTCCGTGGTCTATCTTCCCCTGCTGCTGCTCCTGAGCGTGCTGGACGCCGGGTTCTAGCGTCCCTCCGCAGAGATATGCCGCCATTCTTCCGCCGGTCCATCCCCGCTCACGGCGTTGCCTTCACTCGCCGTACACCACCGCTGCGACTCGCTCAGGCGCCTTGCGAGCCTGGCGCCAGCCGCCCTCGTTCCTACGCCGATTGCGCGCCCAGCTCCTAGCTGCTTTCCCACCATTCCAGCGGGGGCCGGGAACAAAGGCTCCTACCCCCGGTCCTCATCGAGCTCCTGCTCCACCAATTGACGGGCGCGCCGGTACTGCGCCGGAGTATTGATGTTGGTGAAGAGGAGCTGGTGGAAATCGAAAGGCCGCCATTCGCCCGGCTCCAGGATGCGGAGGTCCACGTCGGGGTGGAATGACGGCATGTGGAGTTCCCGGCGCTGGATGGCCGCTTCGACGGCGGGAAGGCAGGAGCGGGTGTAGAGGGCGCACAAGGGCTGGAGGCCGTTGGCGTTTCTGGGAACGAGTGCCTGGTGAGAACCGAGGTGATCCACCATGAAGCGCAGGAAATCCGCCGTCAGAAAGGGCAGGTCGCAGGCCAGAAGCAGAACCAGGGGATGGGCAGCCCGTTTGAGGGCGGTATGAAGTCCGCCGAGAGGGCCGAGATTGGGGCGCAGATCAGGGTGGATGGGGAGGTTGAGACGGGTGAAGGTATCGGTACCCGGGGCGATCACCATCCAGTCCGAGGTCAGGGGAGCGGCGGCGGCGATCACGCGCTCGATCAGGGTGGAGGCACCGAGCTCGAGGAAGGCCTTCTCACGGCCCATGCGGCGGCTCAGGCCCCCCGCCAGGATTGCCGTGGAGACCTGCAAGGTCGCCTCCTATTCCCTGCTTTCCGGGAGAGCGTTGACGAGAGCGGCTGAATATCCGGCTCCGAAGCCATTGTCGATATTCACCACCGTCACCCCGGAGGCGCAGGAGTTGAGCATGGCGAGCAGGGCGGCGATGCCGTTGAGATGGGCGCCATAACCCACGCTGGTGGGCACGGCGATGACGGGCTTGTCCACGAGTCCCCCGACCACGCTGGGCAGGGCGCCTTCCATGCCTGCTACCACAACGATGACGCGGGCGGACCTCAACTGGTCGCGGTGGGCGAGGAGGCGGTGGAGTCCGGCGATACCCACGTCGAAGATGGTCTCCACCTTGGCACCCATCGCACGGGCGGTAACTACCGCCTCCTGCGCTACCGGCAGGTCGGATGTCCCCGCCGTGACCACGGCGATCAGGCCCTTTGCTTCCGGTGCCGGGTTGTCTGGAGGACGGATGAGCACCGTGCGCGCGACCTCGTCGCATTGTGCATGGGGAAAGCGTCGGACCAGTGCCCGGATGGCCTCCGGAGCGGTGCGGGTCGCCAGCACGAAGGTGCCATGCTCTGCGAGACGTTCGGCGATGCTCAAGATCTGCTCGGAGGATTTTCCCTGGCAGAAAATCACCTCGGGATAGCCCGTGCGCAGGGACCGGTGGTGGTCCACGTGGGCAAATCCGAGGTCTTCGAAAGGCAGGTCCTGGAGCTGGTCGAGGGCTTTTTCCGGAGTGAGGCCGCCGGCGGCTACCTGCCGCAGCAACTGGTATATGGTTTCCCGGTCCATTTTTTCGGGGTGGTGATGCCCCGCCTGAAGCTAAGGCGCCCCGGGCAAAGCTGTCAAGTTTCCCCGGGGTAGGGCAACCTTGCCGGCCAGGGCACTAGAGGCAGCAGCGAAAGCCGGTTATATCATCGAAGTAGTTGGAATAGGCAGGCAGGGTGGCCAGGCTGTCGAGTTGCCTCTGGGATGTGAAGTCCATGTCGGGGGCCAGGGGTGCGAGTGGGGTGCCGAGAAAATTGCAACTCGCGTCGGTTGCGCCGATTATGTTGCTGCTCAGGATCCTCCTGCCCACAATTTCCCCGGAATCGTCGATGCTCAGCAGCCATTCGCCTGCATTTCCGCACAGATCGTAGACCCCAGCCCAACTGAAGCAGTTTGGGAAGCTGCCCGAGGCGGCCAGATCGTCCAGATCATTGCCCGCGACTGCAGAGCCCTGGGTATTGCAGAAGCGGCGGCCGAATGGCTGGCCGTCGAAGAGGGCAGGATCGTCGGGTGAGGAAAAGAGACCCCCGTCCTCCCCACGGCAGGCATGGACCCATTCAGCGGGAGTGCACAGGCGCTTGCCCAGCGAATCGCAGGTCAGGGCGGCCTGGAACCAGGACTCCGCAAGCAGGGGAATCTCGCCCTTCCGATTCGGGTATTCGTAAACGTCGATCTGGTAGGTGCTGCCGCCGGGCAGGGTCAGGGTCGCCATGCCGCTCTCCGGAGGGTCGCGGTCGCCGACGACGTGCACGACCAGCTCCGCGCTGGCCGTGTCGAGACCGTCGGTAACCAGTGCCTGGAACTGGTAGTCTCCAAGGTATAAGGGAATGAAGGTCAGTTGTGACCGGTTGTTGTCGATCCGCATGGACCGCAGGGATTCCAGTGGTTCACCGCCTGTCTGTTCCCATTGGTAGGTCAGATCGTCGCCGTCCTCATCGGCCCCCATTGCCTCGATGGCCACCGCGGGGGCACTGAAGAGAACCACCGTGTCGGCAGGAGCTGCGAGAGTGGGCGTTCTCTGAGAGACCTCGATTACGAAGGTTTGGACGATCTGCTGCTCCAGGGCCTCCTCTTCGCACTGGAGGCGATCCTCCAGCGCGGCGACCAGCTCGCATTGGCGGTCCGATATGGCGACGACCAGGAGATAATTTTCGAGGGAACCATCGATGATCTCCGGCGCGGTCCAGACGGTGGCGGGATTGGCGGGATCGTCGAAGCGGTCGGGGATTTCTTCGGCGCTCTGCAGCTGGCCGATCAGGTTCTGAATCTCCTCCCGGCCGGCAAAAGTAGCTGATCCGAGGGATGCCGCCGCCGCGGCGGTGACGCGGAAGGTTCTCCACCGGTAGTAGAGCGGGTCGTCGTCCTCGTCGGAGGCCCGCACCTCCACCTCCACCCGCCCCTTCGGGCCCCGGCTCACCCGCGTAGTATCGGCATTGCTGACCTGCAGTTCCGGAGGTTCGTTGGCGATATCCTGATGCACCAGGCTGCAGGTATTCAGATTGAGGGAGAGGAGAAGCAGGGCGAGAGCTTGGATCATTCGCCGTCGCTGAGGAGCAGTTCGAGGATGCGTTCCAGGTCTTCGTGGTCGTAGTACTCGAGTTCGATCCGGCCTTTTTTCGGGTTGCTGCGGATATGGACGGCCGTGCCGAATCGGTGTTGAAGTCTCTCCTCGCAGGCGACGAGGTGAGGATCCCTGGCCTGCTCCTTCGAGGAGGGAGAATGGTCGCGGCCGGCTCGGTGCGCTTTTACGGCGTTTTCGACCTGGCGCACGGTCATCTTTTCGGCGACGCAGCGGCGGCCCAGTTCCAGGCGTTCCTCCTCCTCCTCCAACCCGAGCAGGGCCCGGGCGTGGCCCACTTGCAGATTGCCCTTCTTGATGTGTCCCTGAATTTCCTCCGGCAGGCTCAGCAGGCGCATCAGATTGGCTATGGTGGAGCGGTCTTTGCCCACCTTGCGGGCGACCTCCTCCTGGGTCAGGTAGCAATTGGTCAGCAAAGACCGATAACCTTCGGCTTCTTCGACGGGGCTGAGGTCCTCGCGCTGGACGTTCTCGATAAGGGACAGCTCCATCAGCTCCTGGGCGGAGTCGATCTGGTGAATGATGGCCGGAATGGTGTCGTAGCCGGCCATCTTGGTGGCGCGCCAGCGGCGCTCCCCGGTAATGAGTTGATAGTTCTGTCCCACCCGGTTCACCGCTATGGGCTGAATGACGCCCTTTTCCTTGATGGAATGGGTCAGCTCGTCGATGTGCTTGGGGTCGAACTCGGTGCGGGCCTGGTAGGGATTGGGCTCTATTTCCTCCACGTTGAGATATACGATCTGCCCGCCCGGATTGCCCCCGGAATCGGATTCGGTGTAGTCGGGAATCAGGGCACTGATTCCCTTGCCGAGGACTGGCTTCTTAGCCATGGTTGATCACCTCTCCGGCCAGGCGCATGTAGTTCTGCGCCCCAGGGGACATTATATCGTAGAGCAGGATGGGCTGTCCGTGGCTGGGAGCCTCGGCGAGTCGGACGTTCCGGGTGATGGCGGTCTTGTAGACCTTGTTGCCGAAATAGGATTTGACCTCGGCGGCTACCTGGCGCGCCAGCCTGAGCCTGCTGTCGTACATGGTGAGCAGGACACCCGCGATCTGGAGTTTGGGATTGAGATGGCGCTGAATGAGGCGGATGGTGTTCAGCAGCTTCCCCAGCCCTTCCAGGGCATAGTACTCGCACTGAATCGGGATGAGCACCGAATCTGCCGAGGTGAGGGCATTGATGGTCAGCAGCCCCAGGGAGGGGGGACAATCGACGATGATATAGGAGTACTCGTCCCCGAGCTCTTCCAGAAGCCCTTCCAGTTTCTGCTCGCGGGCGATCATGTTGACCAGCTCGACTTCCGCGCCGGCCAGATCGCGATGCGACGGCACCACCGAAAGATAGGAAATATCGGTCTTGCGGATGACCGCCTCGGGAGGATTGTGGCCGAGCAGGGCGTGGTAGATGTTTTCCTTTTCCACCTCGGGCTCTTCGATGCCGCAGCCGCTGGTGGCGTTGGCCTGGGGGTCCATATCTATCAGCAAGGTGGACTGTTCTGCTACGGCCAGGCTGGCGGCCAGATTCACCGCGGTGGTGGTCTTGCCCACCCCGCCCTTCTGATTGGCGATGGCGATGATTCTGCTCATGGACCCTTCGCTGCAAGTGCGGCCTGGGCTGCCGCCAGGCGCGCAATGGGAACGCGGTAGGGAGAACAGGAGACGTAATCCAAGCCCGCATCGTGGCAGAAAACCACCGAGGCCGGATCGCCTCCGTGTTCGCCACATATACCTACCTTCAGGGATTTGCGCGCCCGCCGGCCCTTTTCCGTGCCGAGCCGCACCAACTGACCGGTTCCGCTCTGGTCGAGGGTTTGAAACGGATCTGCGTCGAGGATGCCTTTTTCGACGTAGACCGGCAGGAACTTCCCGATGTCGTCACGGCTGTAGCCGAAGGTCAACTGGGTCAAGTCGTTGGTGCCGAAGCTGAAAAATTCGGCGCTTGCCGCGATCTGGTCCGCCACCAGAACGGCGCGCGGGATCTCGATCATGGCGCCGACGAGGTAGTCGATGCTGGTTCTGGCCTTCTTCGCCATGCTGGAGGCAATGCGGTCGGTCATTTCCTTGAGGTCGTTCAACTCGCGAACGGTACCCACAAGGGGGATCATGATCTCGGGCAGGACGCGGACGCGGCGTTTCCTGACGCTGTAGGCGGCCTCGAAGATCGCTTCGACCTGCATCTCGTAGATCTCGGGGAAGGTGACTCCAAGGCGGCAGCCTCGGTGGCCCAGCATGGGGTTGAACTCGTGCAGGGCGGCGACCTTCCTCTTCAGGTGGGGCAGCGAAATCCCCATCTCCCGTGCGGTCTCGCGCTGCTGTGCGGGTTCGTGCGGCAAAAACTCGTGAAGTGGCGGATCGAGGAGCCTGATGGTGACCGGCAGGCCGTTCATGGCCTTGAAAATGTCCTCGAAATCGCGCCGCTGCATGGGCTTGAGCTTGGCCAGGGCCCGGCGCCTGCCCGCCTCGTCCTCGGCCAGGATCATTTCGCGCACCGCGACGATGCGGTCTCCCTCGAAAAACATGTGCTCGGTGCGGCACAGGCCGATGCCCTCGGCGCCGAGTTTGCGGGCGACAGCCGAGTCGTGCGGGGTATCGGCATTGGTGCGTACCTTGAGCTTGCGCGCCTTGTCCGCCCAGCTCATGAGGGTGAAGAAGTCCCGGGAGAACCTGGCCTCCCTGGTGGCTACCTGGCCGAGCATGACCTCGCCGGTGGAGCCGTCGAGGGAAATCCAATCACCGCCTCTGACCACGTGGCCGTTAGATTCGAAGAGATTCTTCTGGTAGTTGATAGCGATGTCTCCACAGCCCGCCACGCAGCACTTGCCCATGCCCCGGGCAACCACGGCGGCATGGGAGGTCATGCCGCCCCTCGCGGTGAGGATGCCCTGGGCGGCGTCCATGCCGCCGATGTCCTCGGGCGAGGTCTCGAGGCGCACCAGGATGACCCGGCGCCCCGCCGCTTTCATCTTCTCGGCTTCCTCCGCCTGGAACACCACCTCGCCTGTGGCCGCCCCGGGCGAGGCCGGCAGGCCCTGGCCGATGACTTCCTTCTTGCCGGCCGCGTCGAAGGTGGGGTGGAGAAGCTGGTCCAGCTCCCCGGGTTTCACCCGCTTCAGGGCCTCGCTCCTGGAGATCAGGCGTTCCTTGGCCATGTCCACGGCGATCTTGACCGCCGCGGCAGCGGTGCGCTTGCCTGAGCGGGTCTGCAGCATCCACAAGCGGTGTTTCTGTATGGTGAATTCCAGGTCCTGCATGTCCTTGTAGTGCCGCTCCAGCTTCCTGCAGACTTGCTGGAACTGGCGGTAGGCCCTGGGCATGTGCTTCTGCAGCCTGGCCACAGGCTGGGGCGTGCGGGTGCCGGCCACCACGTCCTCGCCCTGGGCGTTGACCAGGTACTCGCCGTAGAGGGTCTTTCTTCCCGTGGAGGGGTCGCGGGTGAAGGCCACGCCGGTGGCGCAGTCGTCGCCCATGTTGCCGTAGACCATGGATTGAACGTTGACCGCCGTGCCCCAATCGTGGGGAATGCCTTCGATCTCCCGGTAGCGGATGGCGCGCTGCCCCTGCCAGGAGCCGAAGACCGCGCCGATGGCGCCCCAGAGCTGCTGGTGGGGGTCCTCGGGAAAGCTGCTGCCCAGACGCTTTTTTATCTCGGCTTTGAATTCGGTCACCAGTTCGGCCAGGTCGGAGGCGCTCAGCTCGGTGTCGAGCTCTACCTTGCGCGCGTGTTTCTTCTTTTCTATGAGGGCCTCGAAGGGGTCGATCTCCTTGCCCTCGGGCCGCAATCCCATGACCACGTCGCCGTACATCTGGACGAAGCGCCGGTAGACGTCGTAGCAGAAGCGGGCATCGCCGGAGTGGGCGATCAGCCCCTCGACGATCTCGTCGTTCAGGCCGAGGTTGAGCACGGTTTCCATCATCCCGGGCATGGACACCCGGGCCCCGGAGCGCACCGAGAGCAGGAGGGGATTGCGCGGATCTCCGAAGATGCTCCCCATGGTCTTCTCGACGGAGGCGAGGGCTTTGTTCACCTGGCCCCTGAGCTCGCGAGGATAGGATGCCTGACGGCTGTAGTAGTAGGTGCAGACCTCGGTGGTGATGGTGAAGCCCGCGGGGACGGGGAGCCCCAGGCCCGACATCTCGGCCAGATTGGCCCCCTTGCCTCCCAGCAGGTTGCGCATGGAAGCATCACCTTCGGCTTTTTCAGTACCGAAGAGATAGACGGATTTCTTTGCCATGTTGGAGAAGAGCTCGCTTAGGTTGGTTTACGGTTGAAAAGGAGGGAATTCCAGCATCGTAGATTGCCGCGATAATCCGGACTAATATAGAAAGCAGACAGGGCCGCGCAAGTGACATGTTCGTACTCCCGGAGCCTGCGTTATTCCCAGACCATCTCCCATTTTCCGCTGGCCGCCGAACGGTAGATGGCGAGGGCGGTGCGCAGCTCTCCCAGGGACTGCTCGGGTCCCGCTTCGAGCGCCTTGCCGTCGAGGACGGCAGCGGCGAAATCCGCCAGCTCGGGGCCGAATGATCGGGCATAGCCCCGGGGTTCCTGGACCAGTTTGCCTTCCCGATGGTCCCCATCGAAGATCCGGATGCCACCGGCAAAGCCGCCGTCGATGAGAATCTCACCCCGGGTCCCGGTAAGGCGCCACCAGGGCTCGGGGGCGAGGATGGTTTCCGCCATCAAAGCGTCGAAGCTGGCGGTCTTCCCCGACCGGAAGCGCAGCAGGGAGCGCACCTGGGACTCTCCCTCCATGCTCTCCAGCGGATGGCCGAGAGCGGCCACCACCGCGTCGATCTCCCCCATCCACATGCGCAATGGCCTTATCCAATGGGAGCCGCCGTCGATGGCAATGCCGCCACCGGTGCGGGCCCGGTCGCAGCGCCAGGGTCTTTCGCCCTCGAACCACTGTGGGTCGAATTCCATGACGAAGGCCGCCCGGGCGGTGATGATTTCCCCGATGGCGCCACTCTGCACGAGCTCCCTGGTTTTGACGATCTCGGGCCAGTACTGGGAATTTTCTCCCACCATGAAGACGCCGGCTGCCTTCTCGGCGGCAGCCAGGACGCGCTCGCATGCATCGAGGTCCGGGGCCATTGGTTTTTCAAGGAGGACGTGTTTGCCCGCCTCCAGCGCCTGCACGGCGGCGCTCTCGTGCAGGTCGTGCGGCAACATGAGATCTACCGCATCGAAATCGCCCCGGCCGATTCCTTCGGCCAGTGAGGAGAAAACCTGAGCGCCTGTTTCGGAGGCAATGGCCTCTGCCCTGCCGGGGTCCGGATCGATGGCGGCGGTCACCTTTATGCGTGGGGCGCTTTCAAGAATGCCGTCGAGGTGGAACCGCGAGATGGCGCCGCAGCCGACGAAGGCGAGTTTCAGGATTCCGGACATGGGGAGGAGCCTCAGGTTTTCCGCTGATATCAAATTTTCGGCAAGAAGGCAAAGATATATAAAAAATTCTTCCTCCGAGCAATGAATAATTGTTATTTTCACTTGAAGGGAATAATTCAATCTCAACTACGAAGGAGGTCCCCAGATGCGTGGAGTGATACTGGCAGCCTTGTTGCTGATGTACGGAGCCGGAGCGGTCGAGAGCCAGGAGGGAACGGGGGTTCTCCAAGGGCGGGTGAGCGACAGGTCCGAGGACCGATTGTCTGGCGCCATCGTCGTTTTGACCGGGCCTGCCCTGACGGCGGAGATGGTGACCGCGGCGGACGAGACCGGGGCGTATCGCCTCGCGGATCTCCCTTCCGGTTCCTACGAGGTCAGGGTTTCGCACGTCGGCTTCAAAACGGCGGTGCAGGCAGGGGTTGTCGTAGAGGCCGGACAGGAAACGGAGCTCGATTTCGTCCTCCAGTCCCAGGTCATTTTCCTGGAGCAGAGCGTGGTCTCGGCGTCCCGCCGGCAGGAAAAGATTCTCGACGCCCCGGCCTCGGTGTCCGTGGTCGAGGGCAGCGACATCCGCAGCGTCCCGGTGCTCAGCGTCGCCGACCACATCCAGGACTTGCCGGCGGTGGACTTCGCGAAGACGGGGCTCGTCCAGAGCAATGTCGTGGTGCGCGGCTTCAACAATGTTTTCTCCGGGACCCTGCTGACGCTGACCGACAACCGCATGGCGCGGGTACCCTCGCTGCGGCTCAACGCCTACAACTTCATCCCGGTCACCAACGACGACGTGGAGCGCATCGAGGTGGTCCTGGGTCCGGGGTCGGCCCTCTACGGGCCCAACAGCGCCGACGGGGTCATGCACATCATCACCCATTCCCCGTTTACCTCACAGGGCACCAGCATGCAGGTGGGGATGGGGGAACGCAGCCTCCTCAAGGGGTCGTTGCGGCACTCGGGGGTGGCTGGAGACCGCCTGGGCTACAAAATTTCGTCGCAGTACTATACCGGGACGGATTGGGAGTACCATGATCCGGAGGAGGAAGAGGCCCGGAAAAACGATCCAACCATCGAGGAGCGGGAGTTCGATGTAGAGCGCAGCAGCGCCGAAGTGCGCTTCGATTACAGGGCCTCGGACGACCTGACCGCAATTCTGGCGGCGGGGTACAACCAGGGGAATCAAATCGAATTGACCGGTGTGGGCGCGGGCCAGGCCCGGGACTGGACCTACAACTACGTCCAGTTGCGGCTTCTTTACCAGGACTGGTTCTTCCAGACTTTCCGCAACTGGAGCGATGCGGGCGATACCTTCCTGCTTCGCACCGGGGAACCCATCGTCGACCGCTCCTCCCTGACCGTGTTCCAGGCGCAGCATACCTCCCGTCTTGGTCAGCGCCAGCGCCTGACCTACGGGTTTGATGCCTTGCTGACCCGGCCGGATACCGACGGCACCATCACCGGCAAGAACGAGGACGACGACGACCTCAACGAGTTCGGCGGCTACCTGCAGAGCGAGACCTCCCTGAGTCCTCCCCTGGACCTCGTGCTCGCCCTGCGCTACGACAACCACAACCGCCTCGAGGACCCTCAGCTCTCCCCGCGCGCCGCACTCGTTTTCAAGCCGCGCGAAACCCAGACCTTGAGGCTGACCTACAACCGGGCTTTCAGCACGCCTTCGACCAGCAACCTCTATCTGGACATCCTGTCGGCGAAAGATCCATTTGGCCTGGGTGCGAACTTCTCGCCCCTTTTCCAGCAACTCGGCCTGGGTGAGTTCAAGCCCATCGATATCTGGGCCCAGGGAACCTACAGCAGCGCCACCGAAAAGGGACTCTCCTTCAGGAGGGACGCGGCGGGACGGCCCCTCTTCCGCTCGCCCTTCGCGCCCCTGATCGCCGCCCAGTCGGCCCAGGCCGGGCTGGCCCCGGGCGCCGCCGGCTATCCCATCGGAGCCGACGCTTATCTCGCCCTGGACCATCCGGTGACCACCAACGTGATGTGGGGGATCGCCCGTGGAGCGGTGCTGGCTCAGTTCACGCCCCTTTTCCATTCCCTGACAGCAGGAGCCCTGATTGCCCGGGGCATGGGGGCTGAAGACGCCCAGGCTGCGGCCGGCCAGTTGGCCGCGGCCCTGCCCGGCGTCGTGCCCGAGCAGTTGCCCGGCCTGCGCCACAGACTGGGCAGGTTGAACCTGGAGACCTCAGGCTTCGACTTCGCGGCGGCCGACGGCAGTCCCGTCGAGGCCTACGACGTTCCGCGCATCCAGTCTTCCATCACCCAGACCATCGAACTGGGCTACAAGGGGGTGGTGGCCGAAAACCTCGTGGTGGCCGCGGACCTCTACCAGTCCAGGATCGAGGACTTCGTCGCCCCACTGGGCATAGAGACCCCCAACGTCTTTCTCGATCCCCAGACCCTGGGGGCTGCCCTCGGTGAGGGAATCGGCAAGGCCCTGGCCGATCCGGCCAACGCCGATCTGGCCGCGGCCCTGGCGGCGCTGGATGCGATCAACGTGCCCGGAGTGCTGGAGGGCAACAACAATGGAACGCCGGTGGACGAGATGGTGGGTGTTCTCCTGTCGACGGCCGCGGGCATCCCCTACGGTACGGTCTCTCCCGAGCAGGCCTCCGATCCCTACGCGGTGATCGCCAGCTACCGCAATTTCGGCGAGGTGACCATCCGCGGGGTCGATCTGAGCCTTGCCTACTACCCCGGCGCCGACTGGAAGCTCACCGGGAACTACTCCTTCGTCGACGACAATTTCTTCGAAAAGGAGAAGCTGTCCGGCAGTGTTGGTCCCGGGGCAGTGGCCGATATCGCTCTCAACGCCCCGATGCACAAGGCCAAGCTGGGGGCGGCCTACAACTTCGCCCAGTTGGGGTTGGAGGTGGGCGGAAGGGTGCGCTACAACGGTTCCTTCCCCATGAACTCGGGGGCCTATGTGGGCGACGTGGATTCCTACACGGTGCTGGATCTGAACCTGATCTACCAGTTGCCCCTGGAGCCGGACCTGGTGCTTCAGGTCGACGCCAGCAACGCGCTGGACCAGGCCTACAGGTCGTTCGTGGGCGCACCGGAGGTGGGCCGCCTGGTCTTCGGGCAGCTTGGGGTGCGCTTCTGAGACCAGCCCTGAGCAACTGAAAAGCGGGGGGCGTGGCTGCTCCCCGCTTTTTCTATCTGGTGTGGGTGGCGCTCCGGTGCCGGCGAATGGCCCTGGGTTGGGGACGGGGCCGCCCGCAACCTTGGAGAGGCGAGTGGAAGGACATCCTGAAAATCCGCGCTTCAGGTCCGGGGACCTGTGGCGCCTGCGGAGGTGAAGGCGAGATGAGCAGATTGCTGTTCCTGGGAATGTTCCTGGGGTGTGGGATGCTCTGGGCCCAGCCGGGGGGCTTTATCGAAGGGACCGTGGCCGAGGAGGGGGGCGAGGCCCTGGCCGGCGCCAATATCACCGTGACGGGCGAGGCCCTGCCGGGAGGAGCCGGGACTGCGGCGGGCTCCGGCGGACGCTTCCGCCTCGCCGTTCCGGCGGGGGAGTACCAGGTCGAAATCACCTTCGTCGGCTATCGGCCGGAAGCGCTGGAAAAGGTGCAGGTGGAGGCCGGAGGGACCACCCGGCTGGAGGTGGTTATGGCCAACCAGGTTATTTACCTGGGGCAAAGCGTGGTCTCCGCTTCGCGCCGGAAGGAAAAGATCCTGGACGCCCCGGCCTCCGTGTCCGTGGTCGAGGGCAGGGAAATCCGCAACAACCCCGCGCTGAGCGTCTCCGACCACGTCAAGAATCTTCCCGCCGTGGATATTGCCAAGAGGGGGCTGGCGAACGCCAACGTGGTGGTGCGCGGCTTCAACAATGTCTTCTCGGGGACCCTGCTCACCCTGACCGACAACCGCATCGCCCGCATACCCTCGCTGCGGGTCAACGCCATGAATTTCATTCCCCTCACCAACGACGACGTGGAACGCATCGAGGTGGTCCTGGGTCCTGGGTCGGCCCTCTACGGTCCCAACAGCGCCGACGGGGTCATGCATCTCATCACCCGTTCCCCCTTTTCCTCGCAGGGCACCACGGTGAATGTGGGAACGGGGGAGCGCAGTCTGCGCCATACCAGCGTCCGGCACGCCGGCCTGGTGGGTGACCGCCTGGGCTACAAGATTTCGGGCCAGTACTATGCAGGGACCGAGTGGGACTACACCGATCCGGAGGAGGTGAAGGCGCAGTCTCTGAGGCGGGCGGAGATCGATGCAGGAGCAAATTTGCCGCCCCTCGAGACCCGTGATCCCGAAACCAGCAACCAGAGCATCGAATTGCGCCTTGACTGGCGCGCCTCGGAAGATTTGACCGCCATTCTTTCGGCTGGACACAACAATGCAAACATAGTCGGGATGACCGGGGTGGGGGCGTCGCAAACCCTGGACTGGCAGTACAACTACGCCCAGTTGCGGCTCCTCTACCGCGACTGGTTCTTCCAGGCCTTCCGCAACTGGAGCGACGCGGGCGATACCTTCCTGCTGCGCACGGGCGTGCCCGTCGTCGATCGCTCCTACCTCGACGTATTCCAGGCGCAGCACACCTCCAGGGTGGGTCAGCGCCAGCGCTTCACCTACGGCATCGACGTCCTGCTGACCCGGCCCGACACCGACGGGACCATCATGGGCAGGAACGAGGACGACGACGACCTCAACGAGGCCGGCGGCTACGTGCAGAGCGAGACTGCCCTCGATGAGATGCTGGACCTGGTGCTGGCCCTGCGCTACGACTACCACAGCCGGCTGAAGGACCCCGAGCTTTCGCCCCGGGCGGCCCTGGTCTACAAGCCGGGGAAGACCCAGACGTTGAGGCTGACCTTCAACCGGGCGTTCAGCACTCCAACCTCGAACAACCTCTACCTCGACCTGCGGACATCCCGGGACCCCTTCGGACTGAATCCGGCCTTTTCCCCACTGTTTTCGAATCTGAACCTGGGAGAGTTCAAGTCAATCGACGTATGGACCCAGGGCAACTACAGGAAAGGCGCCGGGTACGGCTTCACTTTCCGGCGGGACGCCGCAGGCCGGCCCCTCTTCCGCTCGCCTTTCGAACCTCTCGTAGCCGGCCAGGCCGCCAGGCTGGGGCTTTCACCCGGCGATGCAGGCTATCCCATCGGGCCCGACGGCTACATGGCCATGGACCATCCGCTGGTCACCAACGTGATGTGGGGGATCGCCAGGCAGGCGGTGCTGGCGGAGTTCGGTCCCCAGTTCCAGCTCCTGGCGGCAGGCGCCTTCATGGCAGAGGGGATGGGGGCCGAAGAGGCCGGGGCGGCAGCCGGCCGCTTGGCCGCGGCCCTGCCGGCGGTCGTCCCCGAGCAGGTATCCGGCCTGCGCAACGTCATGGGTAGATTGAATATAGAGACCGAGCCACTGGGTTCAGACCCCGATCCGGAGAGGCCGTCCTTCTTCTTCGTGGAGGCGGACGGGACCACCCCCGTTACGGCTTATGATTTGCCCCGGATCGAATCGGCCATAACCCGGACCATCGAGCTTGGCTACAAGGGGGTGGTGGCAAACAAGGTGGTGGTGGCCGCCGATCTCTACCAGTCCAGGATCGAGAATTTCGTCGGGGCGGTCTCGGTTGAGACTCCCACCGTCTTCCTCGATCACCAGAGCCTGGGAGCAGCCCTCGTGGAAGGGATCGGCAAGGCGCTGGCCGATGGGGCCAACGCCGAGGTGGCCGCCGCACTGGCGGCCCTGGATGCAGCGCGGCTGCCGGGATTGGTTGAGGGCAACAACAACGGCACCCCGGCGGACGAACTGGCCGGCCTTATCGCCGCGGGTGCGGCGGCCATCCCCTACGGCACGGTCTCTCCCGAACAGGCGTCCGATCCCTACGCGATGATCATGAGCTACCGCAACTTTGAAAGCGTGAGGGTCTGGGGGCTGGACTTGAGCCTGGCCTGCACCCCGGCGGACCACTGGCGGCTTACGGGGAGCTATTCCTTCGTGAACGACAACTGGTTCGAGAATCTCAAGTTCTCCAGGGCCGAAGGGAGCGCCGACGTCGCCCTCAACGCGCCCCGTCACAAGATCAAGCTGGGGATGGGCTACGACCTTGCCCGATGGGGCCTGACCCTTGGCAGCCAGCTCCGTTACATCGATTCATTCCCCATGAGCTCGGGAGTGTACGTGGGCGACGTGGATTCCTACACGGTGCTCGATCTCAACCTGACCTACCAGCTGCCCCTGGAGCAGGACCTGGCGCTGCAGATAGACGCCGGCAACGTGCTCGGCCAGGCCTACCAGGCCTTCGTCGGTTCCCCCGCCGTGGGCCGCCTTGTCTTCGGCCAGCTGGGGCTGCGCTTCTGAGGAAGGCGGGCAGGGGCGCAATCGGCGGCCATGCCCGTTACCCCTTTCCAATACCCGGAAATCAGGAAGGTGACCGGGAATCGGCGGCTGCGGACCGCGTCGGTTTCTGCAGGATGTAGAGCGTGCGGTCGCGGGTGGCCAGTAGCAGGGCCTTGGCCCGGTCCAGGGAGCGGGGAGAGCGGATCTCCGCCCTCCAGGTGGCCCAGTAGCCGCCGCGATGGCAGCACCGCACCTCCAGTCCCAATTGCTCGTAGCGCCGCCGCAGATATCCCTTGGAGAAGGTGTGGGGATGTCCACGGTCAATCTGAAAGCACTCCATCAGCCCGCGCACCAGGCGGCCCCAGAGGTGATAGGTGTTCTGGCGCAGGTAGACCGTCCCCCCGGGCTGTAGCACTCGCTGGATCTCGTCCAGTACCTTGTCCGGATCGGCGCAGTGGTCGAGGACGTTGTCCATGATGATCAGGTGGAAGTGGTCGGCGGGGAAGCCGAGATCTTCTCCCGTGCCCGCGTGGTAGTGCACGCCGGGGTCGCGGTAGGCCCTGAAGCGTTCCTCGGAGGCGTAGAATTCCTCCAGGGGATCCACCCCGTGGCGCTCGCTGCATTCGCCGAGATGGGTGAGGATGCCGGCGGCGCCGCTGCCTATTTCGAGGACGCGGGTGTCTTTACCCGGGGTGAGGATGCCGTCCAGCTCGCGGCGCATGGCACGGGCGAAGACGGCGTAGAAATCCAGGTCCATGGCGGCGGCGCGGGAATGCCACCAGGCGCGCTCAGAGCTCTGGGCCTTGTGCCAGCGTCGGGTAGTCATGGGGGATGAGTGCGTTCGGAAGGCTTCGGTCCGGATCCCGGTTGCCATGGGACCCGGACGGAATATGGAACCCTGTCCGGCGGCTGTCAAGGCGTAAGGCCGCTGCCCGGCGACGGATGCGGAAGCCGGCGGGGGGTTGTGCGGATTTGATCGATGTGTGCCCGTTGGATAATTTTCCAGGCCGGGACTCTTTTCCCGGCTCCCTCACCCGAATCGAGAAAGGCAAAGCCATGAGCGGGGAGAACCGCATCGAGTGCAGGTTTCTGTCACAGGAAGACCTTCTCCGGGCCGGGTGCCTGGACATGGGGTTGGCCATGAGCGCAGCGGAGGACGCAATGCTCGCGTTCCGACGCGACGAGATCATGTTCCCCGAGAAGGTCGTGCAGATCTTCAACCAGGATACCCAGGAACGCATCAACTGCCTGCCGGCGACGCTGCTGCCGGAGAAGATCTGCGGGGTCAAATGGGTTTCGGTGTTCCCGGAAAATCCTCGCCGCTTCGGGGTGCAGAACCTGTCGGCGGTCATCATCCTGTCCGAGATCGAGAGGGGATTCCCGGTGGCCTTCATGGACGGGACCCTTTGTTCCAACATGCGCGTGGGGGCCATGGGGGCCATCGCCGCCAGGAATTTCGCCAGGCCCGGGTCCACCAGCATCGCCTTCATCGGGGCGGGGGAGCAGGCCAAGATGCACCTTATCGCCCTCAAGACCGTATTCCCGTCCCTGGAGGAGTGCCGGGTTGCCGCCAAGTTCCCCGAGGAGGAGGACCAGTTCGTCGAGGAGATGGCCGCCCTCTTCGAGGACATCCGCTTTGTCGCCGCCGCCACCAATGGGCAGCGGGCCATGGAGGGCGCCGATATCCTGGTCACGGCCACCAGCGCCCAGGCCCCCCTGCTCAAAGCGGCCTGGATGAAGCCGGGGGCCTTCTACAGCCATATCGGCGGCTGGGAGGACGAGTACGAGGTGGCGCGGCAATGTGACAAGATCGTCTGCGACGACTGGGAGACGGTCAAGCACAGGACCCAGACCCTGAGCCGCATGTACAAGGACGGGGTCCTGGCCGACGACGACATATACGCCAACCTGGTGGAGGTGGTCGCCGGGGAGAAGAAGGGGAGGGAGAGCGCCCAGGAACGGGTGTATTTCAACGCCGTGGGCCTGGCCTACGTCGACGTGGCCATCGCCCACGCCATGTACCGGCGCGCCAAGGAGGCGGGGGCTGGAAGCGGGATTCCCATCCAGGAGACGATGATTTTCCAGCACGAGAAGCTGGCGGACTGGATCCGGATTTAAGGCCCAGGCGAAACCCGTGCAGCCTGAATCGTTCCCCGATTCAGGCTCCTCCAACAACCTGTTTCAATCTCTCTTTGCTCTTGGAAGGCCTGGCTGTTTTCCGGCACTGATCATTTGTTTGCCTCCCAATCCTCCTGCTGCTGCAGGGCGTAGAGGGAGGTGTAGCCCCCTGACCAATCCGGCGGTATGAGGCAGGGCCGCGGGTCGTGGCGGGCCCAGCGCGCCGCCCGGCCGCGCACAATGGTCCCCGAATACTGCGGACTGTTCAGAGGATTGGCGGTGTAGGGGAAGGCATCTGCAGCCGAGTAGATGTTGAGCAGGAGGGGACGCCCCTTGGGCGACAGGTTCTTGCTGGACCCGTGCACCGTGCGGCAGTTGTGGACGGTGATGGAACCGGCCGGACCCGTAAGGTACTCCACCCGGTCCAGGTCGACGCCGGGCAGGTCCTTCTCGGAGATGCAGCCGACCCACTGGCCGGCGGTGTCGTACTGGTCGAACAGAGGACCCTGGTGGCTGCCGGCCACCCCGGCCAGGGGTCCCTGGTCGCCGTCCACGTCGTGGAGGTAGGTGCCGATGGTCAAAGGGCTGTAGTTGGTGTGGGGCCAATAGGTGATGTCCTGGTGCCACTTGACCTCCTCCCCGCCTTCGGACCACTTGAAGTTCAGCTTGGAGTGGTGGTACTTGACGTGGGGTCCGACGAGGTCGGCCGCCACGTCGGCCAGGGGCGACCGGGAGGCGAATTCCCAGTAGACCGGATGCTGGTCCACCGGGCTGGTCAGGCGCCGCAGCCGCGGCGCCGCGGCGGTGTGGTCCGGCTCCAGGTCGAAGACCGCGTCCGAGATGGCCATTTCCCGGCTGCGCTCGACCATTTCCTCGGTGGCGGCCAGAAGGCGCTCGACCCACTCCCGGTCGATCAGGCCTTCCACCAGGAGAAATCCCTTGTCGAAATAGGACTGCCGCTGCTCCCGGGTGAGAACCCTGGGTGGATTCTGCATGACTTGCTCGGGGGTCATGGTCGATTTCCTTCCCGGTACTCTTTCCGATAAAGCTGAATGGTCCGGTCCCTGCCCTTGCGCGCGCGGGGTCCCGCGCCGCTCTGACGCCAAACCCGGAGCGGCCGAGAGCTGACTGCCCCGCGGAACTACGTGGTCTCGCTGCCCCGGGCCATGACCACCTTGCCGGTGCGGACCATCTCGCGCAGGTCGAATTTGCCCAGCAGGCGTTCGAGGGCGTCCATCTTCTCGGTGGTGCCGGTGGCTTCTATGGTGATGGTCTTGTCGGAGATATCGATGGTCTTGCCGCGGAAGACCTCGGTGATCTGCAGGACCTCGGTGCGCTGCTCCACGCTGCAGCCGACCTTGAAGAGGGCCAGCTCGCGGGTGACGGCCTGGTCTTCGCTGTGGTCCCTGGCGTGGATGACGTCCACGAGTTTGTCCAGTTGCAGGATAATCTGGTGCAGCACGTCTTCGGGGCCGGTGCAGGTAATGGTCATGCGCGAGCTGTTGGGGATGTGCGCGGTAGACACCACCAGGGACTCGATGTTGTAGCCTCGGCGGCTGAAGACCTGGCTGATGCGCATCAGCACGCCGGGCCGGTCGTTGACCAGCAGGCCGATGGTGGTCTTCTTGGCTCTCTTGGGGGGAGCCGCGAGGACGAGGTCGGGTTCGGCGGCTATGGGGTCGTGGTTGTGGTTCATCACGTGCTCCCGGTGGGTTGGGCAAGCCTGGTCCTGGGCGGCTCCACGAGCATCTCGTGGACAGCGGCCCCGGCGGGAATCATGGGAAAGACGTTGTCCTCCTTCTCGCAATGGGCGTGGACCACGCAGGGGCCGTCGGTCTGCAGCATCTGGGTGAGCACCTTGTCGATGTCGGCGGTGCGGCGCAGATGCACGCCCTCGATGCCGTAGGCGGAGGCAAGCTTGACGAAGTCGGGATTGCCTTCCAGGTCCACTCCCGAGAGGCGGTTGTCGAAGAACAGGTTCTGCCACTGGCGCACCATGCCCAGGTACTGGTTGTCCATGACCAGGACCTTGACGGGGATTTTGTTCACAGCGGCGGTGGCGAGCTCGCACAGGGTCATCTGGAAGCCGCCGTCGCCGACGATTGCCACCACCGGATCCTCCGGACGCGCCAGCTGCGCGCCGATGGCGGCGGGAAAGCCGAATCCCATGGAGCCAGCGCCTCCAGAGGAGAGCCACTGGCGGTGGTAGCGGGTCTTGTAGAACTGGGCGGCCCACATCTGGTGCTGGCCCACGTCCGTGCTGACCACCGCCCTGCCTCCGGTGAGGTGGTAGAGGCGGTCGAAGACCGCCTGCATCTTGAGGCCGCCCCTGCGCCCGTACTTCAGCGGGTACTTCTCCTTCCACGAGTCTATCTGGGCCAGCCAGGCTTCGGAGTCCAGCGGCTCGACGTAGTGGATCAGCTCTTCGAGGACCTGGCGCGCGTCGCCCTCCAGAAAGACGTCGGGCATGACCACCTTGCCGTATTCGGCCGGATCGATGTCCACGTGGATCTTTTTGGCGTCCGGGCAGAACTCGGAGAGCTTGCCGGTGATGCGGTCGTCCCAGCGCCCTCCCACCGACATGATCAGGTCGCAGCCGATGACCGCCTTGTTGGCGTAGGCGGTGCCGTGCATGCCCAGCATGCCCACCGAGAGCTCGTGCTGCTCCGGAAAGCTGCCCTTGCCCAGCAGGGTATTGGTGACCGGCATGCGGGTCTTCTCGGCAAAGGCCAGGGCGACCTCGTGGGCCCCGGAAGCGATGCAGCCGCCGCCCAGGTAGAGAAGGGGGCGCCTGCTTGCCTTGAGCAGCTCCCCCGCCTCCCGGAGGATTTCCTCGCTGGGCTTGGTCTGCCAGTGGTAGCCGGGGAGGTGGACCTTGGACGGAAAGTCCGCCCCGCACTCCGCCGTGGCCACGTCCTTTGGCAGGTCGACGACCACCGGCCCCTGGCGCCCGGTGGTGGCGATGTGGAAGGCCTCCATCATGACCCGGGGAATGTCGTCGGCCCTCCTCACCAGGTAGGAGTGCTTGACCACGGGCATGGAAATGCCGAAAACATCTGCCTCCTGAAAGGCGTCCTTGCCCAGCATGGGGGTAATGGTCTGGCCTGTGAGGACGACCACGGGAACGGAGTCCATGTGGGCGGTCAGCAGCCCGGTAATGGTGTTGGTGGCCCCGGGTCCCGAGGTGACCAGGACGACGCCGGGTTTGCCGCAGGCGCGGGCGTAGCCGTCGGCCATGTGGGTGGCGCCCTGCTCGTGGCGGGTAAGGATGAGCTTGAGCTGGGGCGAATTCAGCAGAGCGTCGAAGATGGGCATGGCGGCGCCACCGGGATGGCCGAAGATGTATTCAACACCCTGGCGCTCCACGGCTTTGATAACAGCGTCGGCACCTCTCATGGTAAGTTCCTCCTAAAATGCAAAAATTTAAAATATTATGTATACCACAGACAGTGATTATACAAAAAAAGGCGAATGATCGCAAGCCTCTATAGTGAAAAAGGCGATTTTATAAGAAAAAATAGCTATGGAATGTAAAATGGAAAAGGGAAGAAGGGCCGATTTGCGATAAAAAAGCCCTTTTGCGGCAACCTGACGACCGGCCTCAGAAGTTGAACACGATTTCGATGGTCATGATCTTCTCCCGTTCCAGGCGGCCATCGGCGTCGCGTTCGAACACGAAGCGGGTATCCCAGAAGACCGATACACCTCCGGCCATCTCCAGGACCATGGCGTAGCCGTAGAAGGTGTCTTCCGTGGATTCGAAGAAGTCGTCCCTGGAATCCGGGTCGCCGTTTTTGTTGAGCCGCGTGCCGATGTTGTTCTTCTGGTAGAAGGCCTGGGCCTGGGCGAGACGCGGGACATTGCGCAGGAGCTGGGGCGACAGACTGGCCTGGGCGTGCAACTGCTGCTTGGGATCGCCGCCCCCGGTGATGTACTGGTAGTCGCCCACGGCCTTGACCACGCTTCCCAGGTCCGTGCCCAGGCGCCCGTAGACCCCCGAGGCGCTGGCGTCGCGGCGCAGCCGCGAGTCCTTGGTGGTGGCTCTGCCCGTGGCCAGGTCCAGGCGGGCGCGGTCCAAGTCGTAGAGATTGTCGAAGTGGGCCGAATCGAAGTCGCCGCGGAAGTGGCGGAACTCGAGCTGGCTCACCAGGGGACCTGTCGCCAAATAGAGGCCGGGGATGGCGATCCCCATTCCTTCGGCCTTGCGGTTCCCGGGGGCGACTCCGCGGGTCTCCGCTTCGTTGGGGCTCAGTTCGTCGTCGTCGTCGTGGAGGAAGGCCAGTTGGGTGTAGAGCCTGAGGTCGAGGCTCTCCGCATAGATGATCGGGTGAGCCAGGTCCAGTCCCACGATGCCGAAGCGGTCCCCGCCTACCGCGTCCTTGTTGAACGGGTTTTTGCGGCTCACATCATCGTCCAGGGGAAAGACCTCGTCGCCATGGCGCGAGTTGATGCCGCGCAGAGTGTGGATTATGTCGGCGGGAAGGCCGCTGCCCGGGTCGATGTCGATGATGCCGTCGTTGTCGTCGTCCACGTCGGCGCGGTCGACGGCGCCGTCGCCGTCGTTGTCGAGCAGGCGGTTCTTGTCGGAGGGAAAGGCGTCTACCGCGTCGGGGAAGCCGTCGTTGTCGCCGTCCAGCAGGCCGCTGTACTGGTCCACGTCGAGGACGTAGATCAGACCCACCTCGAGATTGCCCGCGGGTCTGGCCGAGAGCCTCAATCCCAGCACGGGGCCGCCCTCCTGAAAGTCCTGGATGTTGTTGATCACCCCTTCGACTCCCAGGGCCATGGTGCCGCGGTTCCTGAAGTGGAACTGCAATCCGGTCTTCTTGATGCCCGGGTATTCCAGAGTGTTGCGGTAGTCCCTCATGATCAGGCCATATCCGAGAGTCACCTCGTCAAGGGCTCCGACCTTGAAATAGGTGTCCTCCCGGGGCTGGGCGTAGCGCACGTAGTAGAGCTTGCGCAGGAAGGTGTCGAAGGTTTCGGTGGCCGAGCCGAAGCGCCAGCCTCGATCGCTGAAATTGCCGTCCTCGTCGGTGAAGAGCTCGATGTCCAGGGCGAGACCCCAGTTCCCCATCGGGATGTCCGGGCGGAAGTTCAAGCGGAAGTACTGGCGCCCTTCGACGGTAACCGTGCCCATGCCGCCGCTGTAGCCGAGGACCTGCGCGAAGGAAGGGGAGGCCGAGGCGAAGGCCGCGAACAGGCCCAGGACCAGGGCCGGGAGTGTCCGCGTGCTGCCGCATGAATGAACGACCGCGGGGGTGGAAGGTGCATACATAGGGACGTACTCCCGATAGGGCGTGACGGAGGGCGGGCGGGGGGAATGGAGAGTCGGGGAAGGCTGGGGAAACCTGCTACATCCAGGGCAGGACGAAGCAGGTCAAGGAAATTCAAAAAGGTTTTTCAAAGGGCTTATTGATATTATATTGACTTGAACCGGCGGTTTTGTCAACCAAAATTTCCTCGCGGATGGCAGGTGAAAATGAACGCAAAGACCCTCAACGACCTGATGGAGCGGAGTTTCGAGCGCAACGGGGACAAAGCGGCGGTTCGCACCCTGCAGCCGGTGGCCGGCGGGGAGGGCGAGCTGAGCTACCAGTCCATGACCTATGGAGAACTCAGGGAGTTGCGCGACCGGCTGGCGGCGGGATTCGCCGCGATCGGCCTGGGCAAGGGCCAGCGGGTGGGCATTCTCACCGACGGGGGCTTCGAACCGCTCCTGGTTTTCCTCGCCGCCGACCTCTGCGGCATGTCCTCCGTTCCTCTGTGCACCAAGTCGCCCGAGGAGATCCTGGTCCACAGTATCGACCACTCGAGACTGGCCTGCCTGGTGGTCGACAAGGTGGGCTGCGAGCAGTTCGACCGCGTCGAAGCCCGCTTGCAGCGCGCCCCGAGGCTGGTGCTCACCGAGGGCAGCCGGGAAGGAGCTCTGGCGTGGGCTGAGCTCGTGGAGATGGGGGATGGCCCTCCCGAGGTCGAGGTCGCGGCGGAGGACGAGTCCAAGATTCTCTATACCTCCGGGTCCTCCGGCCTGCCCAAGGGGGTGGTGCAGACCCACGCCAACATCGTGGCCAACGTCGAGGAAGTGTGGGACCTCATCAGCGAGCGCGAGCCCCTGAGGTTTTTCAAGTCGGCCCCTGACTACCACTCCATGGGCATCCTCAACATATACTATCCCCTGGCCAAAGGCTGGGTTCTGGACATGGCGCGCTCTCCCGACCGGGTGCTGACCGATATCCGGCTCTCGGAACCCGAGGGCTTTTTGACCGTGCCCCTCGTCCTCGACAAGGTCTTCGGCAACGTGCGCAAGGAGATCGATGCCGGGGGCCTCAAGGGCAAGCTGATCGCGCGCTCGGTGGCCTCCAAGCAGAACCTGGCCAGGGGGCAGGCCGGCCTGTCGGACCGCCTGTTCTACGCCGCCCTCGGGCAGCGCATCGTCGCCAAGGTCCGCAGCCAGCTCGCCCAGCGCGTGGGCAGTCACCTGGAACTGCTCATCGTGGGATCCGCCAAGGCCGACCCCGATGCCCTGGACTTCTTCCACGAGGTCCTGGACATCACCACCTACGAAGGCTACGGAGTCACCGAGTGCGCTCCTCTGATCTCCTCCAACCATCTTGGCGGGCGCAGGACGGGAACGGTGGGGCGGCCCTTCATCGAGGTCAAGCTGGTGGACGAGGGCGGCGCCAAGGTGGCACACGGCGACCCCCGCAGCGGTTCCTATTGCGGCAGCGGCGAGAAGGTTGGGGAGCTCTGGGTCAGCGGTCCCAACGTGATGAAGGGATACCTGGACGATCCCGAGCAGACGGCCAGGGTGCTGGTGGAGGACCCGGAGGACGGGAAGCTGTGGTACCGCACCGGCGACTTGTTCAGCATGGAAGACGACGGTTTCCTCACCTTCCGCGGCCGGGTGGGACGCCAGTTCAAGCTGAGGAACGGGGAGTTCGTCAATCCGGAGATGCTCGAGCGCATCTTCGCGCGCGCCGGCTTGGTGGAACACGTGGTGGTCTGCGGCGACCAGTCGCGTACCTTTCCCCTGCCCCTGGTGAGCGTGGATCTGGAGGAAGCCAGAAAGCACGCCGAGGCAGCCGGGCTGGCGGCCGCAGACGAGGACGCCCTGCGCTGCCATCCGGAGCTGGCCGAGCGGGTGCGCCAACTGTTTCTCGCCGAGGCGCGCGCTTCCGGTCTGCCGGGCTACCTGCGGCCCCAGAAGGTGGCGCTCCTTCCCCAGCCCCTGAGTGAGGAGAATGGCACCTTGACTCGAGGGCTCAAGAAGATCGTCCCCGGGGTGCTCGTGGAGAGTTGCGCCGAGCTCATCGAGCAGACCTACGCGGAGTAGGGCCCCAGGTCGGAATGGGAGCCGGACGTGCTGCCGCGCTCCCGAGGATGTCCAGGAGCCCGTGCGCTTCCCGCCCTGGCCATAGAGCCCCTCAACTTCGGGAAGATCCCAGTTCGACATGGAGGTTGTGCAGAAACACCCGGTTGTCGCCGGCGGCGTAGACCATCTCTCCGCCCATGCGGCTGAAGGACTTGCAGAACCGCAGGTAATAGGCCGGGTCGTCCGGGGAGGGTTCTCCCTGGGACCAGTCCCAGTCGACCGGCGCGAGGTCGTTCACCGCGATGAATGGCCGCAGCGCGGGGCGGTTCCGCTGCCGGCGCAGGTTGTTGGCGATGGAAAGCGCCTTTTCGAATATCTGCGGGGACATCACCGCCGAGCCCACCGAGAGAAGGACGCCGCCATCCATCCGGCCCACGCTCTCGACGAAGACGCGGTAGTCGGTATCGGCGGCGCGCCCGAGGGCGGCGCCGTTGAACAGGGGATGGTTGGCGATGATATCGTAGCCGATTCCCGGATGGACGGTGAGTGGCAGGCGCAGGCGGCAGGCGCCGGCGCTGAGCGAAAAGTCCTTGTGCGGGTGCGGGACCCGGAGAAAGCCGGCGGGCAGGTCGAAGCGCAGCAGGGCCTGCAGCAGTTCCGCCCGGGCGGGCGCAAGTGGATCGTCGGTCGGGTCACGGCTCCATGCCTCCAGAGCGGCGGCCAGCTCCCCGCGTCCGGGGATGATGCAGCCGTCCTCCTGGATGAGCTTGCCCAGCGACTCGCCGTAGCCCATGCCCTTGACCGCCCCGGCGAGAACGGCGAGGTGGATGTAGCGGCCGGTTTCGTCCCAGGTGCCGAAGCAGCCACGGGCGACATTGGCGCGCACGTCCTCCTCCGAGCGCCCCTGGTAGGCGTACTCCCAGTCGTGGATGGCAGCGGCGCCGTTGGTGGCCAGGTGGGTGATCCATCCCGCCTCGGCCATGCGGGTGACCAGGGGCCCGAGGCCGTTTTTCACCAGGTGAGCACCGAAGGCGAGCACCACCGAGGCGCCGCGCCCGCGGGCCGAGCGGATGCGCTCGGCGACCAGGCTGATCTTGGCGGCCAGGGGTCCGGGGTCGCGGGGCGATGAGTCCGGGTCCAGGAGGATGTCGTCGATGCCGTACTTGCTCCTGCGCATGTGCAGCGGACGGACCTCGATTCTGTCCAGGTCGACTTTTTCATAGGCCATGAGGCGCCGCCTTTCCAGCGGTCGGGAGGTGGCGGCCGCCAGGGGCATCGACTTCCCCGAAGATATGGCCCAGCAGCAGGTCGGCCTCCTGCCAGTCGGGGACCAGGATGTGGGCACCCACTTCCAGCAGGCGCTTCTTTTTCCATGGGTCCATTCCCGCACCGCCGCTTTCGCGGCTGGCGATCCCAATGGCCAGGGCGCCTGCCTCGACTGCCGCAGAGATTTCCACGTAGCCATCGCCGAAGACCGCCAGGGCGCTGCCCCTGCCGTTGGCCCCCAGGATGTCCTCGATCACCTTCCTCTTGGAGAAGGCGCGCAGGTCCTCCCGGGCTCCGTAAATTCTGTCTCCGAAGAAGGGGGCGAGTCCCAGCAGGCCGGCCTCGGCGACGACGTGGTGATGGTCGGTGCCGCTGGCCAGATGGCAGGTTGCCCCGCGTTGGGCCAGCCCCCGGAGCAGGGAGAGGCTGTTGCGCACGAGGTACGCCGCGGCCGGCTCGCGGCCCTCCTCCAGTGCCGCGAGCCGGTGGCCGATGCGCCGCTGCAGCCGGTCGAGGTACTGGCCTTTGTAGGTGGAGGCGGGCAGGGGCTCGCCTCCGCGCCTGGCAACCTGCTTTCCCAGTTCCATCATCTGATAGATGGTCTGGGCTCCGGTCAACCGGGTGATGAATTCGCGGCAGACCTGCTCCAGCTCCTGCCGCGATTCGGCGGCCGGGGTGCGGCTCAGTTCCCAGCAGCAATGGGAAACCATCACCTCCTGCCAGCCGGCGCGGATCAGGGACAGGGTGCCGTCGAAGTCGAAGAGAGCGTGGCGGATGGGGCCGCGGGCAGGTTGGGAACGATGGACCTCGATGGACCGGCCGATGCGCCTGAGTGGAGCGGGTGGTGAAGTGGAAGCCATGGATGATTTCGAAATAATACGGGGGCTGCACCCGGGCGTCAAGCGCGGGAGGGGCGGCCTTGATCGGGGATGAATTGTGGCCTATTTTTAGTAGTTACAGCAGCTTTCATTCAATCCATCCTGTGCAGATGACGGCGATTCGCAAAGCGGTTCTTCCGGTGGCGGGCATGGGCACACGGCTTCTGCCGGCGACCAAGTCCCAGCCCAAGGAGATGTTGCCCGTGGGCTCCAAGCCCGTGGTGCAGTACGTGGTGGAAGAGATGATCGAGCAAGGCCTGAGCAAGTTCCTGTTCATCACCGGCCGCAAGAAGCGCTCCATCGAGGACCACTTCGACGACGACCCCGAGCTCAGCGCCCACCTGCGAGCCGGAGAGCGGGCCATCGGGGAGGTGGACTACGAGGCGGAAGGGGTCGAGTTCCTCTACGCGCGCCAGCGTCGTCCCACCGGCAACGCCGACGCGGTCCGCCTGGCGGCGGAGTTCGTCGGCGACGAGTCCTTCGTGGTCGGCTTCGGCGACACCATCGTCAGCTCGCCGCGGAATCCGGGGGTGGTCGGCCGCATGATCGCCGCGCACCAGCGCCACGGCTGCGCCGCCACGGTGGGCGTGTGGGAGGTGCCCCGCGCCGAACTCAGCAAGTACGGGGTGGTTCAGCCCGCCGGCGAACCCGGGGAGGATTTCGCCATTGCCGATATCGTCGAAAAGCCGAGTGCGGAAGAGGCCCCCAGTTCCCTGGCCGTAGCCGCCCGCTACATCTTCACTCCGGAGATCTTCGCGGCCATCGATGCCATCGAGCCAGGAGTCGGCGGTGAGCTGTGGATCGCCGACGCCATCCGCATCCTGATCCACCAGGGCAGGAAGGTGCGCTGTGTGCGCCTGCGCCCGGACGAGCGGCGCTACGATATCGGCACTCCCCTGACCTACTACCGCGCCTTCGCCGATTTTGCCCTCGCCGATCCCCGCCACGGCGCGGCCTTTCGCGCCCATCTGAGGGACCTGCTGGAGGATGACCGGTGAAGCTGGATCTCGACTATGGCCGCCATGGGCTCCAGGTCGAGGTGCCGGACCATGCCCGGGTGCTGCGCATGGCCGGGGCTCCGGGTCTCGACCGGGTCGAGGAGCGCCTGCAGGAGGCCCTGCTCCGCCCCCTTGGTACGCCCTCCCTGGGCACCCTGGCGGCGGGCTGCAGGAACCCCTGCATCGTGATTGCCGACATCACCCGCCCGGTGCCCAATGCCACCATCCTGCCGCCCATACTGAAGGTTCTTAACGAGGCCGGGATCCCCCGGGAGCAGATAACCATTCTCGTCGGCACCGGCCTGCACCGGCCCAACGAGGGAGACGAGCTGGCGGCCCTGGTCGGCCCCGAGATCGCCCGCGACTACCGCATCGTCAACCACAAGGCGCGCGACAGGGAGACCCTGGTCCACCTCGGAGAAACCTCCTGCGGAGCGCCCATCTGGATCGACAGGATCTACGTCGAGGCCGATCTGAAGATTGCCACCTCCCTGATCGAGCCCCACCTGATGGCGGGGTTTTCGGGCGGGCGCAAGGCCATTTGTCCGGGCCTCATGGGAGTGGATACCATGAGGGTGCTGCACGGTCCCGAGCTGATCGGCCATCCCAGGTCGGCGGAAGGCATCATCGCCGGCAACCCGTTTCACCGCCAGGCCCTGGAGGTTGCCCGCAGGGCGGGGGTGGACTTCAGCCTCAACGTGGCCATGAACGACCAGCGCCGGATCGCGGGAATCTTCTGCGGGGAACTGGAGGAGGCCCACGCCGCGGGCGTGCGCTTCGTCGAGGAGCAGAACGGGGTCTTCGTGGACGAGCCCGCCGACGTGGTCCTCACCACCGCGGCAGGTTATCCACTGGATCTGACCTTCTACCAGGCGGTCAAGGGGCTGACCGCGGTGCTGCCCGCCGTCCGCAAGGGAGGGGTCATCGTGCTGGCCGCCCAATGCCGGGAGGGGGTCGGCAGCCCCGAGTTCACCGAGCTGCTGCTGCAGACTTCCAGCGTTTCCGACTTTCGCGAGAAACTGGACGATCCCGGTTTCTTCACCATCGACCAGTGGCAATTGCAGGAGCTCTGCAAGGTACTGGACAAAGCCCGGGTGATGCTCTTTGCCGAGGGCATTCCAACCCGCTGCCATGGCCGCCTGCTGGTGGACCAGGTGGACTCGGTGGAGCGGGGACTGGAGCAGGCCCTGGGTCGTTGCGGACCCGGGGCGCGACTGGCGGTGGTGCCCAAAGGGCCCTATGTACTGATAAGGAGAAGGTGAGCCTGGAGCCGCCGGGGCAGGGACCGCGCGGAGGCGAGGTTCCGGCGACCCTGTCCGAGAGCGGCAGGCAGAAATGAACGCGCCACAAAAGCATATCCTGAACTTCAGCCAGCCCGGCGCCCGGCTCGAGGAGGCGTTGGCCGGCTCCTTCTTCGACGAGACCACGCGCAAGTACGCGGAGGCCTACAGGCACCTGGAGGAACAGTTCTCCACCCTGAGCCTCAGGCTCGAAGAGGCCAACCTGGAACTGGGCAGGAGTCTCGACGAGAAGGACCGGGTCAGCAACTACCTGAACAACATCCTGGAGAGCCTCAGCGCCGGGGTCCTGGTGGTGGACCTGGACGGGAACCTCACACTCTTCAACCGGGCGGCGGAAGCCATCAGCGGCCGCAGCGAGGAGGAGGTCCTGGGCCGGCCCTACGAGGAGGTGATCGGTCTCCACGCAGGACGCGAGAACTCGGTGCTGCACACCGTGGAAAGCGGCCAGGTCCATTCGAGCCGTGAGAAGGTCCTGATGCTCCCGGACGGCCGCTCCATTCCCCTGGGATTCAGCACGGCGCCGGTGTGCGACAGCGGTGGGGAGGTCATGGGAGCGGTGGAGGTTTTCACCGATCTCACCGAGGCCAAGCGCATGGAGGCCGAGTTGCAGCGGGTCCACACCCTTGCCGCCCTGGGCGAGATGGCGGCCACTGTTGCCCACGAAATCCGCAATCCCCTGGGTGGAATGGCCGGCTTCGCCGCCCTTCTCGAGCGCGACCTGGAAGAAGGCGATCCCCGCCGCCGCCTGGCGGGCAAGATCAGCGAGGGGATTGCCCGTCTCAACCGCATAGTTTCCAGCCTGCTGGCCTACACCCGTCCCCTTCAACTCAATCCCCATCCCGTCGATCTGGTGGAGCTGGTGGAAGGAACCGCCTCCTTCTTCGCCGTAGACCCGGCCTGCACGGGGGCGGGCGTAAGCATCAACTGCCGCCACACCGCGAGCGGCATCGTATGCAACCTCGACCCCGATCAGTTCCGCCAGGTCATCCTCAACTTGCTGCAGAACGCCACCCAGGCCATGCCCGCCGGCGGTGTAATCGACGTGGAGGTCGGCGTTTCCCCGACCCGGGACCCGCCGCGGGCAATGCTGCGGGTCTGCGACGGAGGCGTCGGCATGAGCCCGGAGGTGCGGCAGAAGCTGTTCACTCCCTTCTTCACCACCAAGGAAGACGGCACCGGCCTGGGCCTCGTCACCTGCAAGAAGATCGTCGAGGCCCACGGGGGTGCAATCCGCGCCGAAAGCCGGGAGCCCGGAGGCACCTGTTTCACAATCTCCCTTCCCCGCTAACCGAGCGAGGCAAGAGCACAATGGCAAAGAAGCACATTCTGGTCGTCGACGACGATTCCTACGTCCGCGAAGCCACCGAGGAGCTGCTCAGCCGCAAAGGCTACGTGGTCGACACCGCCGACGCGGCTGAAAGCGCCCTCGTCAGGCTGGAGGAGGGCGACTACGACCTGGTACTGTCGGACATCCGCATGCCGGGTATGAACGGCCTGGAGCTGCTCGACGCGGCCCGGTCAAAAGCCCCGGATGCCCAGGTGGTCATGATGACCGCCTACGGCACCATAGAGGACGCGGTGGAGGCCATGAAGAAGGGCGCGCTCGACTACATTCAGAAGGGCGCCGACCCCGGGGAAATCGAGCTGGTGGTGGAGAAAGCCCTCAAGTACCAGGAGACGGAGAGGGAGAACCGGCGCCTGCGCTTCGAGTTGCAGGACAGGTACGGCATCGAGAACATGGTGATCAAGGCCCGCAGCATGGAGCGCGTGCGCGATCTGATCCAGACCGTGGCGGCCAGCCGCGCCACCGTTCTGGTCACGGGAGAGAGCGGCACGGGAAAGGAGCTGGTGGCCCGCGCTCTGCACTACAACAGCCCCCGCCGCGACAACCCCTTCGTCCGCCTCAACTGCGCCGCCCTGCCCCAGGATTTGGTGGAAAGCGAGCTCTTCGGCCATGAAAAAGGCGCTTTCACCGGGGCCATCAAGCAGACCCGGGGGCGCTTCGAGATGGCCGACGGCGGCACCCTTCTGCTGGACGAGATCAGCGAGATCAGCTCCTCCCTGCAGGCCAAGCTCCTGCGCGTGCTGCAGGAACGCGAGTTCGAGCGCATCGGCAGCTCCCTCACCATCAGGGTCGACGTGCGCATCATCGCCACCACCAACAGGGACCTGCACAAGGAGATCGAATCGGGCCGCTTCCGCGAGGACCTCTACTACCGCCTCAACGTAATCGAGATCGGGCTGCCGCCGCTGCGCCAGCGCAAGGAGGAGATCCCCGCCCTGGTCGATTCCTTTCTCCTTCGCTTCAGCGATGAAAACCGCAAGGACATCGCCGGTGTCTCGAGCGAAGCCCTCGACCTTCTGCTGCGCTACGACTGGCCGGGCAACATCCGCGAGCTGGAGAACTACACCGAGCGCGCCGTGGTGGTGGCGCGCGGTCCCGAGCTGCAGGTGGGCGACTTTCCCGGCGAGCTCAGCTCAGGCCGTCCCTCCGCCGCGGGCGAGCAGGGAACGGGGGTGGGCACCACGATCCAGGAGATGGAGCGCCGGCTCATCCTCAAGACCCTCGAGGCCTGCAACGGCAACCGCACCGAGGCGGCTGCCGTGCTCGACATCAGCACCCGCACCCTGCGCAACAAGCTGCACGAATACGGGGCCATGGACGCCTTCAAGGAGCGGAGCAGATCGATCCTGACGGGAGGGGAGCCGCCGGACCCGGGCTCAGGCTAGGTCGCAGCAGCATGCCTGCCTCGTTGAATGGTGCTTTAACTCGGCACCTGATGAAAATGCCAGGGTCCGGTTCAGCCCTCCGGTTCCTCCACTGTATGCCGCCTTCCACGGGAGGCGACCCCGACTTCAGCTCCGGATCGGACTCCCGCGACCTGGTTCTGCAGGGTTGGAGCGCCGGCATCGGGGTGGAAAAGGAACTCGGCCGGCAAATGGCCCTGCGCGCCGAGATTCGCTACACCCGGTACGGCAGCGAAAGCTGGGTCACTCCCTTCGACGAGGTGGGAGTCAGCGTCCCGGCGAGCGTGGACGCCTCCGATGTCAGCCTGTTATTGAGAATGAGCCGCTATTTCTGAGCCTGCAAATTTCCGGAGATCGGAGGGGTGCGGAATACACCATCGTTTTTTAGAAGAGGGGAGATGATTGTCCCGATCTCCCGATTTCTATATAAAGGAACCGCTTGGCGGGAATCCAGACCATTCTCCGGTCTCACTCCAACCCTCCCCGCGCACGGGCATCGCTCTTG
Organism: Candidatus Latescibacterota bacterium; assembly: GCA_965208105.1. Classification (GTDB taxonomy): domain Bacteria; phylum Latescibacterota; class UBA2968; order UBA8231; family UBA8231. Next base: position 1,345,344 of record OZ242318.1, on the reverse strand, counting down.
ATCCGGCCCCAGGAGCGGGGCTCCACACCGGTGAAGATCTTTCCTCCCATGGGACTCCACGGGGACTGCAGGTTGTCCCCGTCGGGAACGTAATCATGAGAACCGCCCTGGGTGCTTCTCACGGCCCACTTGAATTGGAAATACCCCCTCTCCTTCTCACCTTCGGAGTCGCCGGGATTGCCCAGGGCTGCCCAGGGAATCGCTCCTTCGAGCCACTGACCCGCCTGGGCGGCCTCCACCTCGGGCAGGTCCTCCCCTTCCGTGGAAATCCATCGGTTTCCGGCAAGCCGGTGGTGGATCTCCTTTGAAATACTTCCGTTGCGGCCGATGATTTCGATGCGGTAGTCCGGGAGGAAGTTGACCCAGGGCGGGGTGGCTTCTCCAATGGTCGTATCGGCCGACACGTCGAAAAACAGCTCCACCGAGGTGGCCTCGGTTCCCTGATATGGAGGCTCGAGAAACTCGATAAGGAAATAAAATTCGCGTCCCTCCCGTTTTATCTTACCGGAATGATCTTCGAAGGCCGCATAGGATATGATGTCGATACTGTTGTTGGAATCGGGGACGACGTCGAAGAATGTATCCGGGTACTTACCCGATCCCCAATCCCGCCGGTCTCCGTCGACGACAAACCGGTCCTGTCCCCTGGCCTCGTCATGCCCAATGCCCGGTACGAGAGCGAAGGCAAAACAAATGAGCAAAATGCTCGAAGCCAGGCGCATGATTTCACTCCTTTCGCCGCCCGTCATCAGCTGTGGGGGCAGGCCGCGGAAACGGAATTCCCACCCGCTGTCCGCAGCAGGGTCGCCGATACCGTTTCCCGAGCCAAATTTCAGCCATTCGGGTTGTGTGCGGCACTTGAACATCGTTCTCGGCTATTCCTATGTTTATCACCCGGACTATTTCAAGTCAATTCAATTTTTCACCCCGGGAGGTCTTTCATGAGGGTTTCGATCGTCCGGCCGTTCGCCATCGCTTGTGCTGTCCTGGCGGCAGCTCCCGGCGCTGAGGCAGGGGAGTCGGGTTGGTACTTCAGCGCCGGGGGCGGATTTGCCCTGAGCTCGGGCATGGACCAGGTGGGCTGGAACCGGGACACGGTGTGCTATCCCACCGGCGCCTGCTTCGTTGCCGATCCGGCCCCGGAGATAGCGGGCTACCGCTGGCGCTACGCCATCGACGCCGATCCCGGCGCCGGCTTCGAGCTCACCTGCGGCCGCAGGTTCGGCCCCTTGCGCCTGGAGGTCTCGGGCTCGCAGAGCAGGAATGACATCGAGCAGGATTTCGCCGCCCTGGAGTACCTCGACGGCCGCCCCTGGGCTGCGAGCGGCGGGTCGGTGGTTTCCAACGACGTGGCTTCCATCGGCTACCTCACCACCCGCGTTCTGGCGCTGAACCTCTACAGAGACTTCCGTGCAGCGCGCGTCCTCACCCCATACCTCGGCGCCGGGCTGGGGACGGCCTTCGTCGAGGTCAGCGACCTGCTTTACTCCAACGATTACCAGGATACCTCGGAGTCGCCCCCGGTCTACGATCCGCCCCTGTCCTACTACAACAGCCGGCAGGATGTCGATCACTCCGACACGGTTGCGGTGATCAGGCTCCACGCCGGCGCCGATTGGGCCCTGAACGAGCGCATCCTGCTGGGCGCCAGGCTGACATACTCCCGGGTCGGAAAGATCGAGGACACCGGGACCTATGCCCGGCACCCAATGCAAAAAGAGGGAGATCCCCCCTTCACCAATCAGACCACCTTCGATGCCGCCCATGGCTGGAACCTGGGCCTCACCCTGAAGCACCGGTTCGGCTCTTGAGGGGAAGCCGGTCCGCATTCCCCGCGAGGGTGGCGGGACGGTGGGGCAGAATCCAGCTGCCGGGGCAAGCCGGCTTCCCTGGGCGGGTCGTGGCCTTCTCGGGCGGCACTGCCGGGTTTTACCTGCCGAAGGGGACCAGCTCGAAGGAATCGGTGAGGGCGGCAGACAGGTTGCCGGCCCTGTCGCGCGAGTAGAAGATGAAGGTGTAGGGTCCGAGCATGGCGCCCGATTCCACCGGAAAGCTCCATGAGAAGCGTCCGTCCCCGGCCTTCTCGTCGCCGATCTCGGGATTGCCGTCGTCGAAGAGGAGGAAGTGGAACCCTCCTTCCTTGTACATCCGTTCCTCGTTGTTGGGATCGGGGCTGTCTCCCCCGAAGGTTCCGTCGGGCTTCAGGAACTTGAAGTAGACCGAGTCGATGTCGCCGTAGCCCTGGGGGTCGGCCACCGAGAGCCGCACCTGGACGGGAACGCCGATCTGGCGCTGCACCGTGTCGGGGGCTTCGGGATCGAACGGGATGGGCGCCAGGTTTTCCAGAAAGATGTTCCTGGTCAGCAGGTTCGACGCTGTGTTGCTCCGGTCGAATGCCTGGAACTCGAGGAGATAATCCCCCATGAGGCCGGCGGCGAGGGTCGAGTCCAGGAGGGCTCCGAAGCGGCCGCTGTCGCCGGAGGCCTGCTGCAGCGGCAGACATTCGCTGCCCACCACCTCGTTTTGCCGCTTCAGGTTCATGACCACGGCGGGGACGTCGGCGATGGCGTCGCCGTCCTGCACCATGGCGGAAAAGAGGGTGGGCCCGCTGCCGGAAACGAGGACCTCCGGCGCCGCGGTGGAAAGGAGGACGGGAGCGGCGTTGTTTCGGGAAGCCGCCGCGGCTTCGCCGCCGCAGGGCAGTTCGGGGAGCGGGTTGGGCCCGGCGTCGCCGCCGCAGGAGGCAAGCGCAAGTATGGCCGGGATGGCCAGGGCAGACAGGGTTCGAGGCATATGGGTGCGTTTTCGTCAGAGGAGGAGTTTCAACATCTTAACCAGGGCCCCGGACCATGTCAACGCGGGGCAGGAGCCGGCTCGGGACCGGGAGCCGGCAACCTCCCGGAGCATGGCGGCGGCTCAATTGCGCCGACCCCGCCGGGCTTTATATTCTGCGCTTGTAACCTGGGAGTGAAGGACCATGTTCAAGGGGCGTTCAGCAGGCGCCGTTATGGGCCGTGTGGGGCTGCTTCTGGCGCTGAGCTGCCCCGCGTCCCACGCGGCCACGGGCAAGATCGCCGGCGTGGTGCGGGACGCCGGCAGCGGCGCGCCCCTGCCTGCCGCCAACGTGGTCCTGGCGTCTACCCGCTGGGGCGCCGCCGCCGACGCGGAGGGCAGATTCTTCATACTGAACATCCCACCCGGCGTCTACACCCTCAAAATCACCTACGTCGGCTACGCCCCCTGCACCCTCGAGGACGTGCGCGTGTCCGCCGATCTGACCACCCGCCTGGAGGTGGTCCTGGAGGCGGCCGGCGTCCAGGTCGGAGAGGTGGTGGTAAGGGCTGAACGGCCCCTGATCGACAAGAACGCCACCAACGCCGTGCGCATTCTGGAGGGCGCAGACCTGGAGGTTCTTCCCCTGAGGGGAGTGCACAACGTCCTGGGGCTGCAGACCGGCATGGTGGAGGAGCAGGGGCGATTCCACGTGCGCGGTTCGCGCAGCGACGAGATCGGTTACTACGTCGAGGGCGCCAACGTGCGCAACATCGTCACCGGCTTCAGCGCTGTGGAGCTCATCGACGAAGCCCTCGCCGAGGTCCAGTTGCAGGCCGGCGGCTTCAACGCCGAGTACGGCGGCGCCAATGGCGGCATCGTGCTGCAGGAGCTGCGCACCGGCGGGCCGCGCTGGGACGTGGGCTTTCTCGCCGAGAGCGACCGCTTCACCGGTAAGTACAGGGAGCGCCTGGGGACCTTCTCCTACGGCTACAGCAACCAGGTGCTGACCCTGAGCGGGCCCTTGGCCGGCCAGCGCCGCGTCCGCCTATTCGCCGCCGGCCAGCGCCGCGCCCGCGATTCGAGGCCGGTTTTCTGGGACGGCTTCGAGTTCGCCGGCCTCGCCGACAGCGGCGACCGCGGCGGCAGTCTCCACTGGGGGGCCGCCGGCCTTCCCGACTCTGTGCGGGTTTTGAGGGTGCGCCCCGGCAACATCGATCACTCCGGCCGCGAGGCCCTGATCTTCAACGGAACCCTGCTCTTCGACTATCACCCTTTCCAGGTGCGCTGCACCGGCCTCTACTCCGAGGAGGAGCTGAAGCTCAACCCCGCCCCCGTGCGCAACGTCCTCAACCAGGAGCGCCTGCCGCGGACAACCAGCGTCTCGGCGCTGATGCGGGCCCAGGCGACCCACCTTCTCGATCCCTCCCTGTTCTACCAGCTGAGCCTCACCCGCTACAACCAGGGCCGCAAATCCGCCGACCCCATCTTCGAGGACCACTTCTGGGTCTACAACGACAGCGCCGCGGTCGCCGCGGAGGGCAAGGCTTTCGTCCCCTACTTCCGCCAGGGGGTGGCGCCCCGTCCCTACGACCTGCACGGCTTTCCGTTCAACCGCTTCGGGGCCCCCACCTCGTTTGCCAACGGAATCTCGGACGCAAGCTTCTTCTTCGAGGAGGAGGACCAGTACTGGGGCCTGGCCGGCAGCCTGGTCAAGCAGACCCGGGTCCACCAGCTCAAGCTCGGCTTCGACTACCAGCGCTGGACCTCCCGGCGCTACCTGGTCCTGCTGCGCTCCCTGCGCGCCGCCATCGCCGCGGACCACCCGCATCTCGAGGAGGTCTACCGGCGCTACTACGGCGGCGAGATCGGCGCGGGGGAGATCCTCGGCGAGATGATCGCGGCCGCCTCGGCGGCGCCTCCGGGGGAAGGGGACCTGGAGGATTTCAGAAAGCTGGTGCGCCGCAACAGCCAGGCGGACTTCTACGGGTTCGACGAGTTCGGCCGCCGCCGCGATGGCTCGGGCCTGGAGGCGCCGCGCCGTCCCGTGGTTGCGGCGGCCTACCTCCAGGACAAGGTTGAATACAACGACCTCATCGTCAACGCCGGCCTGCGCTATGATTATTTCGACGTGGACAGCTGGCGCTTCAGGGATCCCACGGCTCCGGTGCGCGACGCCGAGGCCGTCACCATCGACCCGGCCTCCATGCGCAGGACGCGCAGATTCCACCGCTTGAGTCCGCGCCTGGGCCTTTCCTTTCCGGTCTCGGACCGCACCGCCTTCCACGTCCAGTACGGACGTTTCGTGCAGATGCCCCGGCTGCGCGACATGTTCACGGGCGGCGCCGCCTTGTCCCTTGAATTGTCCGGCAGCCACTTCATCGCCTCGCCAACCGCGTTCGACGTGGAGCCCGTGCGCACCACCCAGTACGAGATCGGCTTCGAGAACCAGTTCGGCGGCTCCGCCGCTTTCGACCTCACCGGCTTCTACCGCGATGTCAGGGGCCAGCTGCAGGTGCGCAGGCAGGACATATCACTGGCGGCGGTGGATGCCGGGGCCTACAACTATCTGCAGAACGGGGACTTCGCCACCGTCAGGGGCCTGGAGATGGTGTTCAGGCTGCGGCGAACGCGGGGCTTGCGGGCGGTGCTCAACTACACCCTGTCCGCCGCCCGCGGCACCGGTTCGGCGCACAACTCCGCCATCGCGGCGGTGGAGAACGATGCGGTCCTGCCCACGGTGGTCGCTCCCCTTGACTTCAACGAGACCCACCGCGGCAACGTCCACCTGGACTACCGCCTCGGGCAGGATTCCGGGTTGGCGCTGTTGCGCCGCACGGGGGCCAACCTGCTGCTGCAGTTCAGCAGCGGCCACAACTTCACTCTGGTGGAGGGCAGCATCGGCCAGCGCGGTCCGGAGCTGGGCGCCATCCTCGCCGCCGACGACCCGCGCCAGCGCAGACCCCTGGAGGCCATCAACAGCTCCACAACGCCCTGGAGACTGCAGGTCGACCTCGGGGTGGACAAAGGCTTCACCCTCTTCAACGCCGGCGCCCAGGTCTTCGTCTACGTGCAGAACCTTTTCAACCGCAGGAACGTGGTCAACGTCTACGGGCGCACGGGCAACGCCGGCGACGACGGGTTTCTGAGCGACAAGGACCTGAGCTCACAGGTGGTGGAAGCCCACGGCGGCCAGGTCTACCGCGACCTCTACGAGGCGATCAATCTGGCCAACCGGCAGCACTACTGGTTCACCTCGGGGGGTGATCTCTACGACGAGCCCCGGCGCATCAGGTTCGGGGTAAAGGTGGGACTGTAGGTGATGAAGGGGATCCTCGCCGAGCCTCGTCTGGGACTGGCGGCGGTGCTGGTCCTGGCATCGGTCGGGGCAGCCGCCGGCAGCGACGGCGCCCACCCGCCCCCGGCGGCGAAACCCCTTCAGGAGGCCGTCCTGGGAGAGCGCTCGCTGCTCAACATCAACAATTTTTCCCTTTGGTTCAGGCGCGACGGCTGGTCCGGCCGCAATCCCCGGACCAACAACTCCGGGGTGACCTTTCCGCGCTCCACCGGGCAGGTGATCTTCCAGGACGGCCTGGTCTGGGGCGGGCGCGTTCTCGACGGCGGCGGCCAGAGCGTGCGCGTGGGCGGGCAGACCTTCAGCGCCGGCACCGTGCCCGGGCGCATCCTCTCGAGGGGGGTGGCGGAGGATCCGGCCGATCCCGGCGTGCGCATCTACCGGGTGCGCCGCGACTACGCCGCGGCGGACCTCAGGCAGGACGCCGCCGAGCTTTACGGCAAGGACCTGGAGGAGGTGGACGACGGGGACGTGGAGCGCCTGCGCGACCACTACGCCCGGGACTGGCAGGAGTGGCCCTGGCTCAAGGGGGCGCCATTTTTCGACCGCGACGGCAACGGGGCGTACGACCCCTCCGTGGACGAGCCCTCCTATCGCCATGCCGACTGCCGCCGCCACCCGGAGCGATGCTCCGGCCCTGCCGACCAGGTGGCCTGGTACGTGGTCAACGACCTGGACCCGGGCGCCACCGCCTCGCTCTACGGGTCGGCGCCCATCGGCCTGGAGGTGCAGACCACCCTGTGGGCATACGCCCGCACCGACCCCCTGGGCGACGTGGTATTGCGGAAGTTCCGGGTCATATACAAGGGCACCGCGGATACGCCTGACGACGCGGTCATCGAGGACATGTACTTTTCCCAGTGGTCCGATCCGGACCTGGGGGATTTCGGCGACGACTTCGCCGGGTGCGACGTGGAGCTCAGCCTGGGATACAGCTACAACGCCGCAGGGGAAGACAGCCACTTCGAGAAATTCGACCTGGCTCCGCCGGCGGTCGGCTACGACTTCCTGCAGGGGCCCGTCGTTCCCGAGGCCGGGGCCGAGGCGGTCTTCGACTTCCGCCGCCGCCCCGGCTACCGCAACCTGCCCATGACCTCCTTCGCCTACTTCGCCGCCGGCAGCGCCATCGACGATCCCGCCCTCGGGGAGTACGTGGGCTCCCTGGAGTGGTACAACCTGCTGCGCGGGTACCAGCCTCAGCCCGATACGCGCAACCCAGCCCCCTACACCAACCCGCTGAGCGGCGAGGACACCTTCTTCGCCCTGGACGGGGACCCGCTGAGCGGCGAGGGATGGACCGACGGCGTCCCGCTGCCCCCCGGAGACCGCCGCATCGTGCTCAACACCGGTCCATTCACCATGGCCCTGGGCGATACCCAGGAGGTGGTGGTGGCACTATTGGGCGGCATCGGCAGCGACCACCTGGGCAGCATCGCCCAGCTCAAATTCACCGACCGCCTGGTCCAGGACGCCTACGACAATCACTTCTCCATCTCTCCTCCTCCGGCGGCGCCGAGGGTGCGGGCCCACGGGGGCGATGGGGTTGTCGTGCTCGACTGGGGATACGATATCGAGGCCGTGCGCGCCACCGAGGAGGGAGTGCATCCGCCCTTCCACTTCGAAGGCTACAACCTCTACCAGTTCCCGGGCGAGGCGGCGGACTTCTCCCAGGCCCGGAGGGTCGCCACCTACGACCTGGCCAACGGCGTGACCACCATCTGGGGCAATCGGCTCGACCCCGCCTCGGGGGAGGTGGTGAACCTGCCCCGGCAGAAGGGCACGGACTCGGGTCTGCGCCGGGTAGCCCGCATCGGGCGCGACGCCATGCGCCGGAGCTCCCTGTTCAACGGCCAGCCCTACTATTTTGCTGTCACCGCCTACAGCCACAACCCCGATCCCGAGGCCCTGGTTACTTTCGTCGAATCGGTGCCGCAGAAGATCGAGGTGGTGCCCCAGTCGCCGCGTCCGGGAACCCGTGGAGGCGCGGGGCTGGACGAGCACATTTCGGTGGTTCAGTCCAAAGGCCGCGGCGACGTGGACATCAAGCCCCTGGTGGTATTCCCGGAGGCCCTGGTCGACGCCACCTACACCATCACCTTCAACCCCGACCGCTCCTGGAACCTGCACCGCGACGGCCGGGCGGTCCTGGCCAACCAGCGCAACTACTCCATGGACGATTCCAGCCCGGCGGTGGACGGCGTGCAGGTGAGGGTGGGGAATCCGGTATTCGAGGCGCCCTCGACCTATCGCAGCGCAGCGCTGGTGGTGGACGCGGACCCGCTGGACGGCGACCTGCAGCTGTGGGGTGACGGAACCCTCTTCGGTTTGCCCGACGGCCGCGCTTCGACCTTCTGGGAAGGGGGCGGCAGCGGCGACCCCATGCTCCTGGGCCTGGATCTGGAGTTCCGTTTCACAGGGGTGTGGAACGAGGACAGGACCGGGATAGTCTCGTCGGGCTCGGTGGCCACCCTGGCCGGGGTCGAAGCGGGGTCGGCGCAGCGCCACATCAACTCCCATCCGTTCCGGCCCACCGGCGCGCCGGCCGCGGGACCCTTCCTTCAGCGCATCCCCTTCGAAGTCTGGGACGTGGAGGACCCGGACCGGCCCCGCCAGCTCAACGTGGCCTTCCAGGACCGCGGCGCCGACGGTTCGCGCGACGCCGGGAGCGCGGCCTATCACGGGACCTACAACATGGCCGGGCGCGACTACATCACGGTGATTGCCAGCGATTACGACTCCACCCGGGTGCACCACTTCACCGATCCTCACGCCACCTGGGTCCTCTTCTTCCGCCAGGGCGGCCTCTCAACCTGGTCCCGCGGCGACGTGCTGCGCATTGAGTACGACAGCGTCATCGTCATCGGCGAGGACGAGTTCCAGTTCACCACCACGGCGCGGACCTACTCCCTCGCCGGAGCCCGCGAGGACGTCGAGGGCATCAACGTGTTTCCCAATCCCTACTACGGGGTCAACCCGGCCGAGACCAGCCGCTTTGCTCACTTCGTGACCTTCAGCCACCTGCCCGAAAGGGCGACGATACGCATCTTCGACCTGAACGGCACCCTTGTGCGGACCCTTGAGAAGAACGATCCGGACCAGTTCCTGCGCTGGGATCTGAACAACGACGGCGGATTGCCGGTGGCCAGCGGCCTCTACATCGCCCACATCGCCATGCCGGAGATCGGCAGGGTCAAGGTGCTGAAGCTGGCCCTTGTCCAGGAGCAGCAATTCCTGGAGTACTATTGAAAATCCGGGGCGGATTCCAATGCTAGCGCTCCACCGCCATATTTTTCTTGTTTCCCGCGAAAAAGTTTCGTTTTATTCCATGTAGATATGTGAATTTATACCACATAATATGTAAATACATGTGCAGAAGAACCATGTCAGGACAAATTTCAAGAAAGGAAGCAGGCCATGGTTGAGAGTTCTCGATTTTTGCGCGCGACGGCGGCTCTCGCCGTGCTTTTGGCACTTGGCTATTCCCCCTCCGAGGCGGCCATCGGCAAGATCGCCGGCCGGGTGCTGGATGCGGAGACCGGGGCGGCGCTGCCCAACGCCAACGTGGCCCTGGTCGATACCAGGTTGGGAGCGGTCGCCGACGGCGACGGGCGGTTCTTCGTGCTGAATATTCCACCCGGGGTCTACAGCGTCAAAGTCTCCTACGTAGGCTACAATTCCTACACCCTGGAGGGAGTGCGGGTTTCAGCCGACCTGACCACCGACCTGGAGGTGAAGCTGACGTCCTCGGACATCGAAGTTGAAGAGGTGGTCGTCCAGGCGGAAAGGCCCATCATCGACAAGAATGCCACCAATGCGGTGCGCATCGTCGGCGGGGGAGACCTGGAGATCCTGCCTCTGAGGGGGGTGCAGAATGTTCTCAGCCTGCAGCCGGGGGTGGTGAACGACGAGGGCAGCATCCACATCCGCGGCTCGCGCAGCGACGAGGTGGGCTACTACGTCGAGGGCGCAAATGTGCGCAATATCGTCACCGGGGGCACTGCGGTGGCCCTGATCGACGAAGCGCTGGAGGAAGTTCAGCTGCAGGCCGGGGGATTCAACGCCGAGTACGGCGGCGCCAATGCGGCGATCATCCTGCAGGAACTGCGCACCGGAGGGGCACAATGGGATGTCAACTTTCTCGCCGAATCCGACAATTTCACTTCCAGCCACGAGCAGCGTTTCGGAACATACTCCTACGGCTACAACAACCAGGTGCTGACCCTGAGCGGACCCCTGGCAGGCAACCGCAAGATCCGCGCCTTTCTCGCTGGCCAGCGCAGCGTCCGCGACTTCGTGCCCATATTTTGGGACGGGTTCGAGTTCGTCGATCTGGTCGACAGCGGCGACCGCGGGGGGCGCATCCACTGGAGCAGGGACGAGGAAGGCAACGCCATTCAGGACACTCTCAATTCCCTGGCGCTGCAGCCCGGAAATATCGACCACACCGGCCAGGAAAGAATCGACTTCAACGGCACCCTGCTTTTCGACTACAATCCCCTGCAGCTGCGCTTGACGAGCCTCTACACCGTTGCGGACAGGGAGCTCAATCCGGCGCCGATCCGCAACATGCTCAACCTGAAGCGGCTGCCCGAGTACCAGCGGGTCTCCGGGCTGACCAACCTGAAGGCTACCCACCTCCTCGATCCGTCCATGTTCTACGAGCTGAATTTCAGCCTCTACCGGCAGGACCGGGAGATCTACGACGGTGTCTTCAAGGACAACTTCATGGTCTACAACGACAGCGTCGCAGTAGCCCGGGCGGACGAGTCCTTTACCTCTTATTCCGCCCAGGGAGCCGTACCTCGTCCCTACGACTTGAACGGCTTCCCCTTCAACCGTCCCGGATCGCCGACCTCCTCGGTTACGGGAAGCTCGCGCTCCAGCTCCTACAGCAAGGAGGACGACAGGTACTGGGGCCTGGCCGGCAGTATCACCAAGCAGACCAGGGTGCATCAGCTCAAGGCAGGTTTCGACTACCAGCGCTGGACCTCGCGGCGCTACGGGATCTTTCTCGGTTCCATCCGCTCCGCCATCAAGAACACCTACCCGAACCTGGATGCGGTCTATCAGAGGTACTACGCCGGCGAGATCGAGGAAGGGGAGGTTCTCGGCGCCCTGATCGATGCCGCCGGCAGCGCACCGGCGGGGCAGGGCGACCTGGAGGACTTCAAGGCCCTCATCCGCAATACCAGCCGCGCCGACTTCTTCGGATACGACGAATTCGGCCGCCAGTTCGATGGGGAGGGGCTGGAGGGTCCGCGGAACCCCGTCCTCGCCGCCGCCTATGTCCAGGACAAGGTCGAGTACAACGATCTGATCCTCAATCTCGGTCTGCGCTGGGAGTACTTCGACGCGGACAGCTGGCGCTTCAAGAACCAGGCGGCGCCGGTTCGCGACGACAGGAAGTTCACCCTCGACACCGACTTCATGCAGAAGACGCGCGCTTTTCACGAGATCAGCCCGCGCCTGGGCTTTTCCTTCCCGGTGTCCGACGTCACGGTTTTCCACGTGCAGTACGGGCGCTTTTCGCAGATGCCCAGCATGCGCAGCATGTTCGCCGGAGGAGCGCGCCTGGCACTGGAGCTCGGCGGCCAGAACTACATCGCCTTTCCCACCGCATTCGACATCGAGCCCATGCGCACCACCCAGTACGAGCTCGGCTTCGAGCACCAGTTCACCGCATCGGCGTCCTTCGACATCACCGGCTTCTACCGCGACGTCAAGGGGCAGTTGCAGCTGCGGAGGCAGGACCTGGAGGCCGCAGCGGTGGGAGCCAATGCCTTCAACTTTCTGCAGAACGGCGATTTCGCCACAACCAAGGGCCTCGAGTTCGTGTTCAAGCTGCGCCGCACCAATCGCCTTAGGACCGAGCTGAACTATACCCTCTCCGACGCCCGCGGCACCGGGTCGACGACCTACTCCGCGGTTTCCGGAGTCGAAAACGACGGCAGCCTTCCCACCATCATCTCGCCGTTGGACTTCAACGAGACCCACAGTGGGAACATCTACCTGGACTACCGCTTCGACAGGAACGACGGAGGGCCGATCCTGCAGCGCATGGGGGCCAACCTGCTCCTGCATTTTTCCAGCGGTCACAACTTCACCCTGGTAGGGGGTTCGCTGGGGCAGACAGGCCCGGAGGAGGGCGGCATCCTCAACAGCTTCGATCCGCGCAACAGAAAGCCCCTGGAGGCGATCAACAGCTCCACCACTCCCTGGACCTTTCAGGCGGACCTCAGGGTTGACAAGGGCTTCGACCTCTTCGGGACCGAGGCCAAGGTCTACCTCCGCGTCATCAACCTCTTCAACCGCAAGAACGTGATCAACGTCTACGGCCGCACCGGCAATGACAAGGACGACGGATTCCTGACAAATCCCGACCTGAGCAGCCAGATTGCCGAGGCCAGCGGTGGCCTGCAGTACCAGCAGCTCTACCAGGCGATCAACCTTACCAACCGGCAGCACTACTGGTCCAACGAGGGTTTTCTCGCCGGAGACGGAGACATCTACGACGAGCCGCGCCAGCTCCGGATCGGTTTGAAACTGGGATTCTAGCACGGAGATTATTCTGTGAATCTGTGTTCACTAATCAAGACGAAGGGGATCATGCGATGAAGAAGCTCATCTACGCCTTCCCGGCGGCACTGGTGCTCCTGGGGACCCTCACCAGTCCGCTCGAAAGCCGCGCCCCCTCACCATCATCTGCGGCTGCAAAGCTTGCCCAGGACATAGCCTTCGGCGAGCGCTCGCTGCTCAACATCAACAACATGGCGCTCTGGTTCAAGAGAGACGGTTGGTCCGCCCGCAATCCTCTTAACGACAATGCGGGGGTGGACTTTCCGCGCTCCACCGACCAGGTCATCTTCCAGGACGGCCTCATCTGGGGAGGCCGGGTCCTGGACGGCGACCCCCAGGAACTGCGCGTAGGGGGGCAGACCTATGACATAGGAACGGTGCCGGGCCGCATCCTTTCCAAGGGCGTGGCCGACGACCCCGGCGATCCAAGGGTGCGCATTTACCGCGTCCGCCGCGACTACAGGACCGCCGACCTGAGGCTGGACGCCTCCGAGCTTTTCAACAAGGGGCTGAGCGAGGTGACCGAGGAGGACCTGGAGGCTCTGCGCAACCAGTACGACCTCAACTGGAGGGAATGGCCGGCTCACTGGGGCGCGCCCTTCTACGACCGGGACGGGGACGGTGTCTACACGCCCCAATTCGACGCCGACGGCAATCCGGACCCGGCCGGCGACGAACCCGGTCTGGCCAACGCCGATCAGGTGGCCTGGTTCGTCATCAACGACCTTGATGTGGGCGCCAGCACAAAACTCTACGGTTCAAAGCCCATCGGCCTGGAGGTGCAGGCGACCCTTTGGGGCTACGCCCGCACCGACGCCCTGGGAGACGTGATCTTCAAGAAGTACACGGTTATCTACAAGGGCACCGAGAACACCCCCGACGAAGCTGTCATCGAGGACATGTACTTCGCCCAGTGGTCGGATCCCGACCTGGGAGACTATGGCGATGATTTCGCCGGCTGCGACGTCGAGTTGAGCCTTGGCTACGTCTACAACTCCATAGACAGCGATTCCCACTACAGGGCCTTCGATCTGGCCCCGCCGGCGGTGGGCTACGACTTTTTGCAAGGGCCCATCGTTCCTGTTTTCCAGAAGGACGAGAACGGCGAGATCGTCACCGATGACGAGGGCAACCCGGTGCTCGACGAGAGCGTCGAGGCGATCTTCAACTTTGGCAAAAGGCCGGGATACCGCAACCTGCCCATGACCTCCTTCGTCTACTTCGCCGCCGGCAGCGCCATCAGCGATCCGGAGTTGGGAGAATACCAGGGCACCCAGCAGTGGTACAACCTGCTGCGCGGCTACCAGCCCCAGCCCGACGTGGACAACCCGGTACCCTATACCAATCCGCTGACCAACGAGGCGACCTTGTTCACCCTCGACGGCGACCCCACCCGGGCCCTGGGATGGAACGACGGACACCCGCTGCCGGCCGGAGACCGCCGCATCGTGCTCAACACGGGGCCGTTCGAGATGGTCCTGGGGGATACCCAGGAGGTGGTCGTCGCCCTCCTGGGCGGGATCAGCAGTGACCGTCTGCGCAGCATATCCAAGCTCAAGTTCACCGACCAGTTCGTCCAGGACGCCTACAACAACTTCTTCGAGGTGCCCTCTCCCCCTGCCGCGCCCCAGGTGCGCGTGACCGAACTTGACCGGGCCGTCCTGCTAGACTGGGGCTGGAACCCGGAAGGCATCAGCGCCACCGAGGAGGTCAGCAGCTCGGGGTTCGTGTTCGAAGGCTACAATCTTTACCAGTTGCCCTCGGCGGAGGCCACCCTTGACCAGGGGACGAAGCTGGCTACCTACGATCTGGAGAACGGGGTTACCACCATTCTGGGCATCGACCTCGACGAAGCCTCCGGCATCGTCCTCGACGTTCCCAAGCAGATCGGCAGCGATTTCGGGATCAAGCGCTATGTCAAGCTGACCCGCGACGTCTTGCGCGGCAGGCCCCTGGTCAATGGCCAGCGCTACTATTTCGCGGTGACGGCATACAACCGCAACACCGCAGAGGGGGCGGCGGTCACCACCCTGGAGAGCCCGCCCCAGGTATTCGTCACCGTGCCTCAGCCGCCGCCGATGGGGAAGCGCTATCTCACCGAGGCCGAGGAGGTCATCGAGGCTGACCACAGCGCCGGCGTCAGCGACGGTTCGGTGCGCGTCGTGGTGGTGAATCCGACCCTCACCACCGGGGACGACTACGAGGTGAGCTTCGCACAGGACGACGAAGGCGGGACCACCTGGAGCCTGCGCAATACCAGCGCCGGCATCCCCCTGCTGACCGGCCAGGCCGACCAGACGGGCGCCGGATTCTACATCGGCACCGATGGCATCGAGGTGGCTGTGTCGGGACCCCCCAACGGCATGAAGGACTGGGAGATCCCCAGCGGGGAGCGGTGGTGGACCTGGGCGGAAGCGTTCTTCGGGGCCGAGGGTTTCAACGGTGCCATGACCGGAGACCCGAACCACAACTGGTTTGAACCGTCGACGGTGACCGCGGCGGATCTGCGCACCGTGGAGATCCGCTTCACCAGCGTGGTCGAAGCGGAGGGCGAGAATCAGTACAAGCCCGTCGACCCGAACAACGAGAACGTGTCGTGGGCCTACCGCTACTTGCGCGGCGCCGGCGCCGACCCCCCGGCGGCCGGAGATCTGACCACCGTGGCCGAGGCGGCGCGCTACGACTGGAGCAAGTACATCGTCAACACCGAGGGACCCGGAATCTACGTCTACCAGGACCGCGTCCCCATCGCCCTGTCGGCCTGGGATATCGAGAGCGACCCTCCCCGCCGTCTTGAGGTGGGCTTCCTGGAGAACAACCTGCCCGGGGGCCTGGTGAACGGCGCCTACGGACCGGCGTGGTACAGCACCGCGAGCAATGTCGCGGGCGGCGGGCCCCGGGAGTGGCTCTTCATCTTCGACGCCGAATACACCCAGCCCGGTGAGGACTCACCGGCCCTGACCGACTATGGCCTCCTTCCGATGAACTCGCAGGACGCGGGAGAACCGGTGATACCCCTGATGTGGGCGATCTTCGCCGCCCGCCGGGTGGAGGACCGCTTCCCCCAGGACGGCGATTCCTTCCTGCTGGTGGCCAACCACGTCAATACCGTGGCCGACGTGTTCTCCTTCATGGTTCCCGGTTCGGCCGAGTCGGCCGAGTACCGCAAGGAGGACCTGAAGAAGATCAATGTCTTTCCCAATCCCTACTTCGGGGTCAACGAGGCCGAGACCAGCCGCTACAGCCACTTCATCACCTTCAGCTATCTGCCTGCCCGGGCGACGATCCGCATCTTCGATCTGGGCGGGACCCTGGTGCGGACCCTCGAGAAGGACGATGCGGATCCCTACCTGCGCTGGGACCTGAACAACGACAACGAGCTGCCCATCGCCAGCGGGATGTACATAGCACATATTGAAATGCCGGGAATCAACAAGAGCAAAATCCTCAAGCTGGCCATCGTGCAGGAGCAGCAGTTCCTGGAAAACTACTGAGATTCGCCCCGGGTCCGGGGACGAGAGAGCTTCGGACCTGCCAGGGGGATCCTTCAGACACAGGGAGATGTACCCATGACTCGATCGATCAATCGTTCATCCATCATTCTGATGGCGCTGTGCCTGGTCGGGGGCAATCTCTACGCCGACGGTCAGGACCGCGCCGGCACCGCCGCCGCTCCGGAACTGCTCATCCCCGTGGGGGCCCGCGACATGGCCCTGGGCGGCGCTTCCATCGCCACCACATCGGGAATAGAGGCGCTGCACTGGAATCCGGCCGGCCTGGCGCGCTCGCAGACCAGCGCCGATGCCATGTTCTCCACCATGTCCTACCTCGCCGACATCCGGGTCAACTACATGGCCGCCGGCGCTCGCTTCGAGCGCCTCGGGTCCTTGGCCCTGAACATCAAGACCCTCGACCTGGGGGACATTCCCATCACCACCGAGACCTCTCCCGACGGCACGGGCGCGACCTTTTCGCCCACCTTCTTCACCCTGGGGGTCAACTATGCCAAGATGCTCACCGACCGCATCGCCGTGGGCGCCACCACCCACTACATCGTCAACCGGATCGAGCGCGTCGACGCCACCGCCATGTCGTTCAGCGCCGGCCTGCAGTACGCCAACCTGGGCGGAATCGGCGGCCTCGACATGGGGGTCGCCCTGAAGCACATCGGCTCCCGCCTCCAGTTCGATGGTCCGGCCCTGCTGCGCTCGGGACAGCTCGACGGCCTGCGCCGGCCCGCGGCCAGCTACAAGGTCGAAGCGAGTTCCGCGGACCTGCCTTCGACCTTTGAAATCGGCCTGGGATACCGCTATCCGGCGGCGGCCATGGGCGAGCTGAACCTCTCCTCCCTCTTCCGCCACAGCAATTTCGCCTATGATCAGTGGAAACTCGGCTGCGAATACGTCTACGATGGATTTTTTGCCCTGCGCGGCGGCTTCGACTACGCCGCGGATGCGGGAGACGGCACCTACATATTCGGGACCAGCTTCGGGCTCGGCCTGGATCTCGACCTGGGCACCCTGAGGGACGTGAAGGTCGACTATGCCTATACCACCGTCGATTTCTTCGATCCGATGAATACCTTTTCCTTCCAGATCGGCTTCTGACATTCCCGCGCCATAGTCGCGGGCAGGGACTCTCCTTTCTTGGCGAGGGGGAGTCCCTCGTTTTTTGCGGTGGGCGTGCGACGCCGGCGCCAGCTTCGATTGGTGGGGAGACGAGATTCTTGGTAGATTTGCGGGCGGAGGCGCAGTCCCGCAACTGCAGAGAGGGAGTTTCGTCGTGAACACAGGGACCAGGATGTTCGACCTGACCGGCCGGGTTGCGCTGGTGACGGGTGGAGGCAGCGGCATCGGCCAGGGAATCGCCTGCGGCCTGGCGGGGGCCGGATCGCGGGTCGTGGTCGCCGATATCGACGTCGAAAGCGCCCGATCCACCGCCGCCCGCATTGAGGAGGAAGGGGGCCAGGCGAGCGCGGTGCAGATGGACGTGACCAGGAGCGCAATGGTCGAGGAAGTGGCGCAGGGGCTATTGCGGGATGGGGGAGCCGTCGACATTCTGGTCAACTCGGCCGGGATTGCGATCAAGGGAACGGCCCTGGATTATGCGGAAGAGGACTGGGACCGGATCATCGCCGTCAATCTCAAGGGGACCTTCCTGCCGATGCAGGTCGCGGGGCGCCACATGGCCGCCCGCGGCAGCGGCAAGATCATCAACATCGCCTCCATCGGGTCCTTCGTCGCCTATCCGGGCAGCATGGCCTACCTGGCCAGCAAAGGCGGGGTTGCCCAGTTGACCAAGTCCTTCGCTCTCGAGCTGGCACCCCGCAACGTCCAGGTCAACGCCATCGCCCCGTGCCTGATGGATACCCCCATGACCAAGAAAGTTCGATCGGATACCGCCGACTACTTCATCGATCGCACCCCCATGGGACGGATGGGAAGAACCGAGGAGCTGGTCGGAGCCGCGATCTACCTTGCCTCGGAGGCCTCGAGCCTGGTTACAGGTCACATCCTGGCGGTGGACGGCGGATTCCTGATCGCGTGAGAAGGAGGAGGCAATGAGCGAACTGCGCCCCAGAACCATTCCCGTGCTGGACTGGCACGGCCTCTGGCCCGGGTACGTGAGCTACGACGAGGAGGGCAACTACTTTCCCCAGGACCTGCCGAGCGGGGTGGGGCTGGCGGTTCAGGAAGCCGAGCCCTCGCGGGTGGTCATGCGCCGCGAGAAGCGCTGGGAGGCCGGCAACATCCACTATCCCTGCGTGATCAGGGAGGGGGATCGATACCGCCTCTGGTACGGTTCGTTTGCGGACACCGAAGACCCCTGGGTGAAGGCCGGGAACGTGCCGGGCAAGATGCCCGGGTTGTGGTGCTATGCCGAGAGCGCCGACGGCTTCGAGTGGGAGCGCCCCAACCTGGGCATCTACGAATACGACGGCTCGACGGAAAACAACATCCTCTTCGCCGGCGAGGACGTGGGCTCGCACTACAGCTACATGAACGTGATGCGCGATCCCCGGGGAAGCGACGCCGAGCGCTACAAGGGCATCGGCATCACCGGTCGCTTCTGGGTCGACGGCCGGCCCGCCGGCCGGCAGGAGGTGATGGAGCTGCGGGCGCGGCGCGAGGCCGCGGGAGACGCCGGGGATATCGGCGCCAACATCAGGTCCCAGGTAGTGGTCACCGGGGGAGTATCGCCCGACGGGTTGCACTGGACCCACCTGAAGGACCCCATCATGGAACCTCCCTGGCTCCTGGACACCCAGAACATCCTCAGCTACGACCCCAACATCGGCAAGTACGTCATCTATCTGCGCAGTGGCCGCGAGCGGCGGCGTGCGGTTTCGCGCTATGAGGCCGAGGACTTTCGCGGGCCGTGGACAAACCACATGATGGTGCTCACCGCCGAGCCCGACGACCCTCCGGACTGGGACATCTACGCTCCCTGTTATTGCCGCCACCCCCACGGGGGCCACCTGATGTTCTTCAGTCCCTACCGGCGGGCAAGCGACCTCCTCGACGTATATCTCGCCGTCAGCCACGACGGCAAGCTCTGGTACCGACCGCAGCGCAAGCCGGTCATCCCCCTCTTCGAGCCCTACGGCAGCCTCTACCCGACCCCGGACCTGGTGGAGCTGGGCGAGGACCGCTGGGGCCTGCTCACCCTTGCGTGCCCGAGGCCGCACAACCTGGGCGACCTGGGCGGGACTGAAGAGTACTTCTGGGCCATGTGGCCGCGGGACCGGCTGGTGGCCTGGGAGGCGGAGGACTATGCCGAGTTCGCCCTCTCGGAGCAGGAGTGCGCCGGCGAGCAGCTGAAGCTGAACTTCAAGGGGCAGCAGCCAGGCGCTTTCGTGAAGGTGGAGATCGTCGACGGCGGACTGCCCGACCGCTCGCGCGCCGCCGCGCCGCCGCCGCTGCAGGGATATTCCTTCGACGATTGCGATGCCCTCAGGGGGGACGAGCTGGACGCGGTGGTGAGCTGGAAGGGGCGCTCGGACCTGGCGTCCTTGCGCGGCCGCAGAATTCACCTCAGGTTCCGCATGGCGCGGACGCGGCTCTTCTCCCTCACACTGTAGCCGAGCCGGAGGACAACAGGAGGAGGAACCAGATGCTGGTAGGCGTGGTTACGATGAAATCCCGTCCGTGGGAGCTGGAGGAGAACTACCGGCGCCTTGAGCACTGGGCCCGCGCCGCCGCCGAGCGCCGGGCGGAGGTGGTGATAGCGCCGGAATCGGTGCTGGACGGCTACGTCTTCAACGCCGATCCCACCTCCACCAGGGAAGGGATGATGGAGATCGCGCAGAGGGTTCCCGACGGACCCTACCTGGTGCGGGCGCGGGAGCTGAGCCGCGAGCTGGGCATCTACCTGACCTTCGGCTTCCTGGAGCGATCGGGCGCGGATCTGTTCAACTCCTGCGTCATGGCCGACCCCCATGGGGAGATAATCGCCCACTACCGCAAGGTGACCACCGCCGGCGAGTACGAGATCACCCCGGGCGGGGCGCTGGAGCCCTTCGATACGCCTCTGGGAAGGGTGGGCTTCCTGCTGTGCAGCGACCGCGGCGCCGACAACTGCCGCACCCTGGCGGTGCAGGGCGCCGGGATCATCTTCATTCCAATGGACGGGAGCGGCGGTCCCGACAATACCGAAAAGATGCGCTGGCGTGCCCGCGAAAACGGCTGCTGGATCATCATCGCCAACACCTGGAGCGCGGTCATCATCGGCCCCGGCGGAGAGCTCTACCTGGAGAAGTACGAGACCGAGTGCATAAGCGTGCAGATCGTCGGCCCGGTGAAGTCCAACCGCACCCCATTCCGCGCCAGGCGCACGGACCTCTACGAACCCCTGGCGGCCTGCACCGAAGAGGAGAGGCTTTACGACGAAGATGGCCGCCGCACGCCCAGGGGCAGGGAGCAGATGGAGGCGGGGCGCCGGAAGGCGCTGGCGAGCCTCAAGCGCCCGGGGCCCTGAAATCAGTACTGCGACAGGGCGTATCCCGCAACCGCGCCGGCCAGCACCAGCCAGGCGGGGTTCACCTTCCAGCGCAGCGACAGCAGCAACGCCACCGCACCCAGTCCCCATGCCGGCGCATCCACCATCGTCGCCTGCCCCAGCTTTACCACCACCGCCGCCATCAGCCCCACCGCGCTGACGTTCACCGCGTCGAGGAAAGCCCCCATCCAGGCCGATCGACGCAGCCGCGGAACCAATGGATTCACCAGGGCCACGAAAATGAAGGAGGGCAGAAAGACCCCCAGGGTCGCGACCGCGGCCCCGGCCGGACCGGCCACCATGTAGCCGATGAAGGTCGCCGTGGACAGCACCGGACCCGGGGTGAACTGGCCGATGGCCACGGCGTCCAGAAGCTGCTCCCGGGTCAGCAGTCCATATTCGTGCACGAGTCCGCCTTCGAGGAAGGCGAGGAGCACGTAGCCGCCGCCGTAGAGCACGGCTCCAATCTTCAGAAAGAACAACCCCAGCTTCCAGAGCGGGAAAGAAGCCGCAGCGGCGCCCGCCGTTGCGCCCAGAACCGTGGCGGCCGCGGGTTGTCCTCCCGCCGCTGCCGCCAGCAACCCTGCCTGCACCGCTTTCCCAGCCGGCCTCTTCGGCCTGCAGCGCATCCACAACATCCCCGCCAATCCTCCTCCCAGGAGCGCGGCGATCTCGTGCCCCTGGTTCAGGGAGATGGAAGCGACGGCGATTCCGATCATCAGCAGGCGCCAATCCTTGACCGCCGTCCGTCCGAGTCTCCACAGGGCACAGGCGATGACCGCCAGGACCACGGGCTTGATCCCGTAGAGCAGAGGCGCCACCGCGGGGACGGAGCCAAAGCGCAGGTATGCCCAGGCCAGCAGCCCCGAGATGAGCACGGCCGGCATTATGAAACAGGCGCCGGCCACGATCAGGCCCCGCCCGCCGCCCCGTGAGTAGCCCACGTGGATGGCCATTTCGGTGGAGTTGGGTCCGGGGATGAGGTTGGTGGCGCCGAGCAGATCGAGGAAATGTTCACGGCTCAGCCACCGCCGCCGGCCGACCACTTCGTCTTCCAGCATGGCGATGTGGGCAGCCGGTCCGCCGAAACCGATCAGTCCCAGCTTGAGGAAGACCCTGGCTATTTGTCCGAGGCGTCCGCGCTCTCCTTCATCGCGCCCGGGAGGCCAGGGGGAATCCACGCGGCAGGCTCCCTTCAGCGGATGCGGCGGCCGGCCTGAAACACGGCCACAACGCGGCTGAGGGCGCGGATATCGCGGCTGGGATCGCCGTCGAAGGCAGCCAGGTCCGCCACCTTGCCCGGCTCGATGGTGCCGATTTCGCTCCCCATGCCGATGGCCTCGGCGGCGGTGCGCGTCGTCGCGGTCAGCGCCTCCGCCGCGGTGAACCCGGTGCTGACCAGCAATTGCAGCTCGTAGTCCACGTGTCCGAAGGCCAGGTCCCTCACCCCCGAGTCCGTGCCCGGCACGATGCGGTCGCGCAGGTCGTATTCCAGCAGGCGCCGCATCAGGTCCAGGCGGCGCTCGGATCTTTCCGACAGGGCGCCAAGCTCCTCTTCCTCGGCGGGCGACAGGGAATCGGCATCGCGCAGCGCTTCGAGCTGAAGGATGCGCTGATACCTGGTGGATGCCTGAAGGGTGGGACTGAGGTAGATTTTCGCCTCCGCCATCATCTCTGCGAGAGCGGGATCGAAGTGGTACTGGTCGTCCGCTTCGAGGAATTCGACGTGCTCCAGCAGGTCGACTCCGGCCTGGAGGGCGCGCAGCATGGACTCCCGGGCGCGGCAGTGAGCCACGGTAGGCCGCTTGAAATGGTGCGCCTCGTGGACCGCCGCGTGCAGTTCTTCCCGGGTGTAGGTGGCGCAGCCCGGGATGGTTCCCTCGGTGCTTCCTCCGGAGGCCATGATCTTGATGTAGTCGGCTCCCTCGTGCACCAGGCGGCGCACCGAGCGGCGCAGTTCCTCCTCGCCGTCGGCGATCTCGTTGCACATGTGGAAATGGCCGCCGGTGCAGGTGATCGGACGACCGCTCACAAAAAGCCGCGGCCCGGGGATGTACCCCCGGCTCAGGCCTTCCTTGAGGGTGAAGCCCACCCTGTTGCGCGCTCCGTGCTCGCGGATGGTGGTGATGCCCGCGGCGAGATGGCGCTGCATGTTCATGACCCCGGCAAGCACCATCGTCTCGTCGCTGTCGGCGAACATCTCGGCGTAGGTGCGCCGGTCGCCACCGAGGCTGAGGTGGGTGTGGCCGTCGATGAGGCCTGGGGTGAGGCAGGCGGAACCCAGGTCGACCCTTTCGGTGCCCGGCGCCGCCTGCCGCTCCACCTCTTCCGTGGGACCCACGGCGGCAATGCGCTCGTCAGCCAGCAGCACGGCCTGGTCGGCCTTGGAGCAACCACCGAGACCATCGAACAGGCTGCCTGCTGAAATGAGGACCTGATTGCGCTCTGGCATGGCGACTCTTTTGAGAAGGTTGTGGGGTAAAACACAGGAAAGATGCGGCGGAATGCCCCGGGGAGCAATACCTCCGGTGAAATTCCCGCCTTCAGGCCATTCCCCGGATGGACTGCGGATCCTGTCCGTCCTCGTGTCCCCAGGTCAAAATTGCCTTGACCAGTCCTGCAATATGTAGTACTCTATGGCTGATCTTACCCCTACTTGTGGTAGATGGGCAGCCTTGATCCTCCCCGGTTCCTACTGCCCGCCGCCGAGCAGGTTACAGGGGTATCTCTCCCCCATTGCCCACATCATCCGACTGCCTCGAGGACCTTCGTCCCCGTCCCAACTTCATGCTGCCTCCTGCTGTGCAGTCATTCGCTGTATGGAGGAGCGAGGAGTTTTGATTTGCGTCTGACCCGGATCGAGATTTTCGGCTTCAAGTCCTTCGCCCGCAAGGTGAGCATTCCCTTCGGTCCCGGAATCACCGCCATCGTGGGGCCCAATGGTTGCGGCAAGTCCAATGTGGTCGAGGCAATCCGCTGGGTCCTGGGTGAACAGCGCCCCAGCACCTTCCGCAGCCACCGCATGGAGGACGTGATTTTCGCCGGGACCCGCGAGCGCAAGCAGCTGGGCCTGGCTGAGGTGAGCCTGACCATCGAGAACACGAACCATGTCCTTCCGGTCCAGTTCAGTGAAGTCACCCTGGCCCGCCGCCTGCTGCGCTCCGGCGACAGCGATTATCTCCTCAACAAATCTCCCTGCCGGCTGCTCGACATCCACAACCTGCTAATGGACACCGGTCTGGGCCAGGGAGCCTACGCGGTGATGGAGCAGGGTATGGTGGACGAGATCATCAGCGAGAAGACGGAGAACCGCCGCCGCATTCTCGAGGAAGCCGCCGGCATCACCAAGTACAAAGTCCGCCGCCGGTCAACCTGGAACAGCCTCGAATCCACCAACGCCGACCTCAACCGCATCGAGGACATCATTGCCGAGGTCAAACGCCAGGTCGACTACCTCGGCCGCCAGGTGGGCAGGGCGCGGCGCTACCGCCAGATCAAGGAGGAGCTGGACCAGTTGGAGGTGGTTCTGGGGCGCTTCCGGTTCTTTGCCAGCGGCGAGGAGTTGCGCCCGAAGAAGGGAGAGCTTGCCCGTCTGAGTTCGCAGGTCGAGGCGGCCAAGACGCGCTTCAGGGTGCTTGAGGCCGAGCTGGAAAAGCCGAGGCTGGACAGGACCGATGCCCAGGATGATCTGGCCAGAATCGGGTCCGAGCTGACCCGATGCATTGAAGAGATCGGGGAACGGGAGGGCAGCTTGAGGGTCGTGGACGGCCGCATCCAGACGGCGCGGCAGACCGAGGAGCGCGCGGGGCTCGAGCGCCAGGACTGCAAGCGGGACCTCGAGACCTGCCTGGAGAGGCAACAGGAGGCCGCCCGCCAGGTCGAGGCGGCCTCGCAGGACCTCGGCTCCCTCGATCAGCGCCTCGGTGAAGCCCGCAGAGACGCGGACTCCAGCGAGGAAGTCTACTCCCGTTGCCGCAACGAGCTCGATTCCCACAACGCCGGCCGGTTGAAAGTCATGGGCTCTCAAAAAGATACCAGCCTGAGGCTCGAGCGCCTGAGGACCACCGAGGAGAGCCTGGTGAGTCGGGAGGAGCAGCTGCAGCGGGAGAGCGGGGAGGTCGCCGCCAGCATCGGGGAGCAGCAGGAGCAGGTGCGCCAGGCCGGTGCCCGGGGGCAAAGCCTGGAGGGCCGCCTGCGGGAAATGGAAGGCCGAAGCCGGACCCTGCAGGAACGAACCGACGAGGTGGAGGCCAGGTTCGGCAAACTGCAACGGGATGCGGAAGAGTTGCGCCGCGCCATCGAGGCAAACCAGGCCAGGCTCGAGGTGATGGAAAAAGTGCGCTCGGGATACGTGGGATACGCCAGCGGGGTCCGCGCCTTGCTCCTCGAATCACCCTACGCCGACCTGTTCCAGGGAGTTCTGGCCGATTTGGTGGAGGTGGACCCCGCCTGCCAGCGGGCGCTGGAGACCGCCATCGGGGAGTCGTTGCAGGGGCTGGTAGCTTCCAGTGCCGGCGCCGCCCTCGATGCCGTTCGCTACCTCAAAAACCATTCGGGGCGCGCGCTCATCTTCCCCCTCGAGTTGAGCTCCGCACCTGTTGCGCCCCCCGTTGCCCTGGCCCCCGCTCCGGGGTTGCTCGGTCCGCTGCTCGACCGGGTCCGCTGCCGCGAGTCGGTCGCGGTCCTGGTTTCGCATCTGCTGCACAACACCTTCCTGGTTGAGGACCTCGACACCGCCCTCGAACTGACCCGGCCCCATGCGGATCGAGGGGTCCGGTT
This sequence comes from Candidatus Latescibacterota bacterium, assembly GCA_965208105.1. Taxonomy (GTDB): domain Bacteria; phylum Latescibacterota; class UBA2968; order UBA8231; family UBA8231. The sequence goes on along the minus strand of OZ242318.1, from coordinate 1,319,864 downwards.
CGTTACCCTTGAGGGGGATGCCATCGATGTCTGCGGCCGGGTCGCCGGCGGAAAAAGCGGCGCGGACGCCTCCCTCCTGGGGCGCCGCCGGGAGATCCGCAATCTGAAGGGGGTCCTCGCAAGCCAGCAGGCTCGGTTGGCCGCCCTCGAAGCCACTCTCGAAGGGGAAGAGAGGCGCCGCAAGGTCGTCGCCCGCCGTTTCGACGCCGTATCCAGGGAATTGGATGATCTGGTAACCAGGAAACGCGATCATGCTCACCGGGTGGAGGTGCATCGCAGCGCACTCGGTGAATTGCAGTCCCGCCTCGAACACCTCGATGCCGAAAGTGATGATCTGCAAGGCAGGAGGCGCAACCTGCAGACCTCCATTCAGGCCCAGAGCGGGCAGCTGAAGTCGGTGGAGATGGAGATCGAGGATCTGCAGGGAAAGACCGCCGCATGCGGTGAAAGACTGCAGGCGGCCGAGGACGAGCGCCGCAGGAAACAGGATCGGCTGTCCTCACTGCGCGTCGATCAAGTTGCCGTTGCCGAGAAGGTCGAGGGCCTAAGAAGGGAGTCCGATCACCAGAGCAGCATGGAGCAAACCCTGAGGCAGAATATCCGGCGCCTCGAGGAAGCGGCAGCCCAGGCGGAGGCCCAGCTCCGCGAGGGCAGGGTGGAGAAGGAGGAGATTTCCGCGGAGCTCAAGGTGATGCACGGGCGCCGCGACGAGCTGGAACGGGACAGGGACCGCGCCTGGGAGCGCTGGCAGGAATCCGATGAGAAGACCAGCCGGTTGGAGCAGGAGATAGGGGCCATCCAGCGCGAGGTGCAGGAGCGGGGGGAGAGCCGGCACCAGTTGGAACTCCAGGTCGCCGAACTCGAGGGCATGGCCGACCGCGTCCGGGAGCGCCTTCTGGAGGATCAGAACTGCGACGTGGAGGTTCTGGGGCCGGTGGATTCGGCGGATTTCGACCCGATGCAAAGCGAAAAGCGCGTGGGGGAGCTACGCCGGTCCCTGCAGCGCCTGGGTGCGGTCCACGTGGGGGTCCTGGAGGAATACGAAGAGCAAAAGGAGCGCTACGACTTTCTCTGCCGGCAACGGGACGACCTCCGGGAAGCGGCCGAGGATCTGAAGAAGACACTGAGCCTCATCGACCGCAGGGCCCGGCGGATATTCCGCGAAACCTTTGAGCAGATTCGCGAAAAATTCAAGGAAACTTTCCTCCGCTTCTTTCCGGGAGGGGAAGCGGATTTGCTGCTGCAGGCCGACGCCGATCCCCTCGAGGCATTCATCGACATCGTCGCACGTCCTCGGGGCAAGCGACCGCAGAGCATCGACCTGCTCTCCGGAGGCGAGAAAGCCCTCACCGCCATTGCCCTGCTCTTTGCCCTCTATCTGGTGAAACCCAGCCCTTTCTGCATCCTCGACGAGGTGGATGCCCCCCTCGACGACTCCAACATCGGACGATTCGTGCGCGTGCTCAAGGAGTTCGCGCGCACAACCCAGTTCATCATGGTCACCCACAACAAGCTGTCCATGCACGCCGCCGACACTCTCCACGGGGTAACCATGCCCGAGGAGGGGGTTTCCCAACTTGTCTCGGTGCAGCTCGAGAGCGACGATATCCTGGTAGAAGCCGCGGGATAGCCGGGCGAGGCGGGATTGGATGTTGCCGGGTGCAGCGCTGCGCCCGGTGGATCCGGCCTATCCCAGTATCGCCTGCAGGTCGAGGTTGTATGGATTCTTCTCCACCAGGGTTCTGGCTCGACCGGCGGTTGGCTCGGGTTCTTGCAGAGACCGGCGCAGAAATCCAGGATTTTTCTCGAGAAATGCCCGCATGGCGCCATGGGGATCGCGGAAGTAAGCCCCCAGATTGCCCCTTTGCCCTGAATCGATGCGGCCGGCGCGCTGAAGAGCATCGAAAAGCTTTTCATCCACCCTGAACAGGGCGGAGGCTTGCACCCCCGCTCCTTTCAAGGCCTGCCGCCCTCCCTGTCCCCGGTCCACCACGTTGAGGCTGTAGGCCAGCCGTCCGCCGCACCCGCGGACGGCGGGAATCCAGGCCCTGAAATAACTCGAAGCCTCGGTGACCAGATCGGCGACGTGAAGGATCTTCTTGCCCTCCAGATCCTCGACCGGTCGAGCCCTGGTTCCGTTGAGTGCCACCATGCTGAGATCCTTGTAAATGGCCACGTGGGGCTTTCCCAGGCGATCGGCTACGGCCATGGAGAAAAACCAGTCACGCCGCTCACCGCCCGAGACCAGGTCGATCTCCGCCTCCCATTGTCCCGCTTCCTGGACGAGAGCGTCGATGACGGAGCGGTAAATCGGATCCGCGGCGTAGTTGGTCGTCGCCTGCCGGAGCAACTGCCCGGGGAACCGGCCCTTGTCGCCTCGCCCGCGCTCGATGAAATCCAGCATTTCGACCGCCTTGCGCGGACTGCCGTAGAGGTTCTCGGCATGGATGTAGTAGGGGCCGACGGTGCCCGAGGTGTACCAGAAGACCTCGTCCGCAGGGGCGATGCGCAAGGCTCCGGTCTCCAACAGGGCCTCGAGAAGATCCAATCCATAATCTCTCAAGATGGCAAGTCCTCCGGGGCGATGTCCCCGACCAGGGGATTCCGGGCGTCCCGCTCCGACAGGATGGGCGGTTCGGTGGCCCCCCAGGGCAGATTGATCTGGGGATCGTTCCAGGCTACGCCGAATTCATCGCCGCCGTCGTAGTAGTTGTCGACCAGGTACATCAGGGTGGCGTCGGCGAGAGCACGGAATCCATGGGCCACTCCGGCAGGGATGAACAGGCCTTTCAGGTTTTCCTGGTCCAGGTCGATGACCTGGCCTCTCCCGCAGGTCGGGGAGGAGCGCCTCAGGTCGTAGAGCCCCACCCGCAGGCGCCCGGCCACGCAGTGCCAGTAGTCGATCTGCTCGCGATGGAAGTGCAGGCCCCGCAGTACTCCGGCCTGCGATTCGGAGCGGCTCCACTGCAGCTTCTCCCAGCTGCGCTGTGGGAACCATTCCCTGCGGAAGATTTCGGCAAAGCGACCGCGCCTGTCTCGGTGTTCCTCCAGGTCTACCGTGTACACTCCACGAATGAAGTCCGATTCTCTGGGTTGGGTCATTTCCGCATCATGCCCTCCCTCGCCGTACACTCCAGGTACGACTCGCTCAGGCGCCTTGCGAGCCGGGCGCTTCTGCGCCCTCGTTCGTACGCTTACTTACGCAAGCAGGCACTAGGCTGCCCGGCCACAGCATTTCTTGAACTTCATTCCGCTGCCGCAGGGACACGGGTCGTTGCGCCCCACCTTGGGACTTTCGCGGCGAATGGTCTCGACCTTCCTGGGCAGGAGGCGGCCGCCCGCGAGCAGTTCGGATGGCATCTTGCCCTCCAGGGTCTGCCGGGGAGTCCGGAGCCACTCCTCGTGGAGCTCCTCGAGGACGGCACCCATCTCCTCCTGGTCGCCGCCCGGCTCGATTCCCTTCTCCTGGCAGAAGGCGCCGAAATCCGCCATCAGTGCTCCCTGGGGCGATGCCAGGACCTGCTCGATCTGCTCCCTGTCCAACCCTGCGGGCAACGGGAGGTTCTGCAGCTCCGGCAGGTCGAAGACCGCCGCAGGTGGCTCGTCCTCCTCTCCGCCAAGTTGCTCCTCGGGGGCGACTTGCGCTGCAACAGCGGCCAACGACCGGGACAATTCTTCCCGGTCCGCCGCGGGGTCCGGCAGCACTTGTTCGGCGATCCAGTCCGGGCTTTCCCCATCTTCGAGGAGCTCGGCCATTTCCTCCGGTGAAAAGCGGCGAACCTGCCACCTGTCGCATATCTGTCGCAATTTTTCGACTGAATCTTCCACGGCCCACCACATTCAACTTTGCGGGGGAATCTAGGGTTTGCCCTGAACAATGTCAAAATGCGCGTCGCACAATCTGTCTCAGAAAAGTGAGGTTCGTCTCAAATTTCTGAGACCTGTCGATCCTTTCCTGGTCAGAATCGGGCATTGTCGCGGGAAATCCGGAGGGCAGCTAGGGGGCCTGGTTGTTCCACATGGGTGGCATGAATGTTGCTGTTGAGGTTGGTAAGCCAAATCACATGACACTGCCCAAGGGGGCTCAATCACACCGATTGCGAGAAAGGGAGAAGTCGTGAAAGCAACTCACATCCCGTCGGACAAGGAAGTCCTGATGCAAGCCGCAGAGGACCAGGCCAGCCTCACCATTCTGGTCAAGCGCTATCGCAATCCCCTCTACAACTTTGTCTACAGGTTCCTGGGCAATCGCGAAAGCGCAGAGGACATTGTCCAGGAGACCTTTCTGCGCTGCTTGAAGCACAGGCACCAGTATCCTGCCATCGAGCAGGTCTCCACCTGGCTCTACACCATCGCCGGCAACCTGGCCAAGACCGAGTTGCGCCGGCGCAAGCGCTGGTATTGGGTTCCCATCGGGCCAAGTGAGGATGAGGGCCGGAAATCGTTCTACGAGCCAGTGGACGGGGAACAGCTTCCCGGGGAGCGCACCGATACCAGGACGGTGCAGGGTCTCGTCACCAGAGCCATCCGCAACCTTCCCGAGGAATTTCGCGAGGCGGTACTGCTGCGCGATCTCAACGGCCTGGCCTACGAGGAAATCTCCAAGATCATCGACTGTCCGGTGGGCACGGTCAAATCGCGCGTAAACCGGGGACGCCTCCGCCTGCAGAAGTACCTGCGGCCTCTTGCCGAGGAGGTCATCGGCACGCTATCCGTGAGCGCTTAGGGCAACCGGGTGTCAGGCATTGAGCCAGGTTTCCTGCGCGCAATCAGCCTGCGGTCGAGGGGGTCGCCGAGGCTCCCGGCTCCAAAGGCGCCTGAGCGAGTCGTACGAGGGGTGTGCGGCGAACGAGGGCAGCCCCGCGAAGACGAGGAGGGGTGCAGGGGCGGCTGAATTAACCGGGGTTGCATAGGCAGGGACCAGGCGCAAAAAAATGCCGGGACGCGGCCGGCCCCGGCATTCTCTCTCAATTCGGGTTGGTGTCAGAAGGCGCGGTCCACCTGCACCCGCAGCATTTCCTCCAAAAGGTCCCTCGTGGAACTGGGCGGGATCATCTCCAGGAATTCCAGGCTTTCCCGGGCTTTTTGCTGGCACACCTGTTCGGCGTAATCCATGCACTCATAGTGTTCGACCAGGCCGATTACGCGCTCGATGTCAGCGGCAGTATTGTGTTCCCGGTCGCGGTGCAGGATGTCCAGAACCTCCTCGGCTTCTGCAGCCGTGCACTTGCGCAGGAGGTCGATAATGATCAGGGTGCGCTTGCCCTCGGCGATATCGCCGCCGCGCTCCTTGCCGTAGGCCCCGGAGGTCAGACTCGGAGCAACCTCCGCGTCCTCTTCCGCGGAGGTCAGGTTGAGCAGGTCGTCGCGAATCTGGAAGGCCACCGCCATGGCTTCGCCGAAATCCCCCATGGCGCGGCGCATCCGGGAATCGGCGTCGGCGATGATGGCTCCGGCCGTACATGGTCCCCTGCCCGTGTACCACCCGGTCTTCTTGCGCAGCATGGTCATGAACTCTTCTTCGGTAGGGACGTAGCGCTTCTGGATCCAGCCCACGTCGTAGGCCTGCCCCTCAAAGGTCTGCCGCGCTCCATCCACCATTAAATCGATTAGCTCCAGAGACTTTTCGGGTCCCAGGACCTCGCGATTGGCGCACAGAACCTCGAAGACCTTGGCGTAGAGCGCATCGCCGATATTGACGCTCAATGGGATGCCGTGCAGCTTGTGAATGCAGGGCTTGCCGCGTCTGACCTCGGAATTGTCCTCGATGTCGTCGTGAAGCAGAGCGAAGGAGTGAAAGATTTCAAAGGCGACCGCCGTGCGAATGGCCAGGCTCATATCCCCGCCGAGGGCATCGCAGGAGAGGAGCACCAGGGCAGGCCGCGATCGCTTGCCTCCGCGCTCAGGGTAATCCCGCATGGGGGTGTAGAGAAAGTCCTCCGGCTCCTGGGTCGGCAGAAAGGAGAACATCTCGCGCTCGATGTCGGGAATGTGGCGATGTAGAAAGGCACTTAGTGCCGGCTGAATTGACGACATGATCCGTCCGTTCGCTGAGTTGGCGGAAAAAACCAGAGCGGGAGCGGGTGAACCTGATTCCGGTGAGACCCTGAAGCAACTCAAAGGAATCGGGAAGTAAGGACTGCTCCCGTACTGCCTGCTGCGACATGGCACAGAGAAACCAGCCGTCCGGAGATGCTCGAACCCGGAACAGCTTCCTCACACTAACCGGAGGCTACCTTGAGTCGATTAATTGCGCGCGCCAGCGCCGCCTCGGCGCGCGCAGCATCGACCCGCTCCTCCCGCGCCCGCGCCAACCGTTCCTCGGCCCGCTGCCGCGCGGCCTCGGCCCGCGCTACGTCTATCTCCTCGACGCGTTCAGCCGTCTCGGCTAGCACCGCAACCTGCTCGCGCCCGACCTCGACAAAACCGCCGCTGATGGCCATTTGAACCTCATTGCCGTCCTCCTCGACAAACCGCAACCGCCCTATCTGCAACGAGGTCAAAAGCGGGATGTGTCCGGCGAGGACGCCGAAACTCCCCTCGCTACCGGGCGCTTGCAGGCTGGCTACCCGACCCGAGTAGGCCACCCGCTCTGGCGTGACAACCTCTAAGGCGAAGGCGGGCATAGACTAAAGGTCTTTGGCCGCTTCGAGGGCCTGTTCGATATTGCCGACGAGGAAGAAGGCGAGTTCGGGCACGTCGTCGTACTCGCCATCGACCAGCCCCTTAAAGCCGCGGATCGTGTCTCCGATTTTGACGTATTCGCCCGGCTTGCCGGTGAATGCCTCGGCCACGTGCATGGGCTGCGTGAGGAAGAACTGGATCTTGCGCGCTCTCGATACAATTAGCTTGTCTTCGTCCGACAGTTCGTCAATGCCTAAAATGGCGATGATCTCGCGCAAATCGCGGTAGCGCTGTAAGACCTCTTGGACGCGCTGGGCGACCTGATAGTGCTCTTCGCCGACGGCGCGCGGATCGAGGAGGCGCGACGAGGAGGCGAGGGGATCGACCGCCGGGTATAGCCCTTGGTCGGCCAAGGAGCGCTCCAGTACGATGCGGCCGTCGAGGTGGGCGAAGGCCGAGACCACGCCCGGGTCTGTATAGTCGTCGGCTGGCACGTAAATGGCTTGCACCGACGTGATCGAACCGTTTTTGGTGGTGGTAATCCGCTCCTGCAGGGCACCCATCTCGGTCGCCAGCGTCGGCTGATACCCTACGGCCGATGGCATGCGGCCTAGGAGAGCCGAGACCTCGGCACCGGCGAGGATGAAGCGAAAGATATTATCGACAAAGAACAGCACGTCTTGGCCGGCCTCGTCGCGGAAGTGCTCGGCAATGGTCAGCCCGGTGAGGGCGATGCGCTGGCGCGCACCGGGCGGCTCGTTCATCTGCCCAAAGACCATGGCCGTCTTGTCGATGACCCCCGACTCTTCCAATTCGCCCAGCAAGTCGTTGCCCTCGCGCGTGCGTTCGCCTACGCCGGCGAAGACCGAATAACCGCCGTGCCCAGAGGCCACATTGTTGATCAGCTCGGTGAGAATGACTGTCTTGCCGACCCCAGCACCCCCGAAAAGCCCCAGCTTGCCGCCGCGGGCAAACGGGCAGATCAAATCGAGGACCTTCAGGCCGGTCTCTAGCATTTCGTCTGCGGTGACTTGGTCTTCGTGGGCCGGGGCTGGACGGTGCAAGGGCATCTGGGGTACTTCGTCGCTGAGCGCACCCTTGCCGTCGATTGGCTCGCCGATGACGTTGAAGAGGCGGCCGAGCACTTTCTCGCCCACCGGAACTTGGATCGGACCGCCGCTATCAACTATCCGCGCGCCGCGCCGCAGGCCGTCGGTAGAATCCATCGCTACACAGCGCACCACGTGCTCGCCCAAGTGCTGCTGTACTTCGAGGACTAGGCGCTCTTGGCTTGGGCGGTCTTCTGCGACCACCTCCATGGCGTTGTAGATGGGCGGCAGTTCCTGCCCGGCGAAATCAACATCAATAACGACGCCGATGATTTCTTTGATCGTTCCTTCTTTCATTTTTACCTCGCGTAGTAAACAGCGCTATTGAGCCACAGCCTCGGCACCGCCGATAATGTCCATCAATTCGAGAGTTATCGAGGCCTGCCGCTCCTTGTTCATTTCGCGGGTCAGATCCTCGATCATGTCTCTGGCGTTCTTAGTGGCGTTGTCCATCGCCATCATCTGGGCGGCGAAAAAGCCCACATTTGACTCCAGCAGAGCGCGCCATACCTGGAAGTTGATCTGACGCTCAACCAAGGTGCCCAACAGGACCTCGGGAGATGGCTCGAAGGCGTACTTGGCACTCTCACCTGTTTCCTCTTCGGGCGCGATGGGCAGGAGCTGGCGGACGGTTGGCACTTGGGAAGTGACAGAGGAGTATTCGCTATAGCAGAGCAACACCCGGTCGGTCTGGCCAGCGGCAAAGCGACTCGTTAGATCCTGAGCTATATCCGCAGCGCGAACTAACTCGAGCTGGTTGAACACATCGGCGTGATGGCGGGAGATTGAGTAGCCGCGATGGCTGAAGAAGTCCCAGCCCTTGTTCCCGATGGTGATCAACTCAGGTTGGGCGTCTACATACTCGTCCAACTCGTCCTGAACCCGACGGCACAGGTTGGTGTTAAAGGCACCGCAGAGACCGCGATCGGAGGTTATGACCACCAGCACAACGCGCTGAACCGGGCGAACCGCAAAGAGCGGCTGCTCGTAGACATCGACGCTCTGATGCAGCGCTTTCAGTACTTGGTCCAGTCGCTGGGCGTACGGCCGGGCAGCTAAAATCGCCGCCTGAGCGCGGCGCATCTTGGCCGCCGCCACCATCTGCATGGCGTTTGTGACGCGCTGGATATTGGTGATGCTGGCGACGCGCGTCCTGAGTTCGCGAAGGGTAGCCACTTCTTAGTCAGCTCCCGCAGAGGGACGGAAGCCACCCTTGAACTCTTCGATCGCCGCGTCGAGCTTTTCCCTAGTTTCGTCGCTCAAATCTCGACTCTCGTAGATCTCCTCCATAAGCTCGGCCTGGTGATCCCGCATGTAGGCCAGCAACTCGGCTTCAAAGCGGCCTATGTCGGCCGTGGGCAGATCGAGTACGTGGTCGATGATCGACAGCGCAACCGTCAGTTCGGCCAGCGACTGCGGAGAGAACTGATCCTGCTTGAGGATTTCCATCAGCTTCTCGCCGCGGTTGAGCAGATTGCGCGTGGCTTGGTCCAAACCCGAAGTGCCGAATTGAGCGAACGCCTTGACTTCGTTGTAGCGCGAAATATCGCCCTTGATGGTCTTGGCCACTGCTTTCATCGCCCTGGTCTGGGCATCGCTGCCCACGCGCGACACCGAGGCTCCCACGTCCATGGCCGGCCTGTTCCCCGAGTAGAACAACTCGGGTTTGAGCAGGATCTGGCCATCGGTAATCGAGATGACGTTGGTGGGTATAAAAGTCGATACGTCGCCTTCGAGAATCTCGATAATCGGCAGGGCCGTCAGCGATCCGCCGCCCTTCTCATCGCTCATCTTGGCCGCGCGCTCCAGCAGGCGCGAGTGCAAGTAGAACACGTCGCCCGGATAGGCTTCGCGGCCCGGGGGCCGGCGCAAGATCAGCGACATCTCGCGGTAGGCCCAAGCCTGTTTGGACAGATCGTCGTAGATGATCAGGGCGTGCTGACCATTATCGCGGAAGTACTCGCCCATCGAAGCACCGGCATAGGGTGCCAAAAACTGCAAAGGTGCCGGATCGGACGCCGTGGCCGAGACCACGATAGTGTACTCCATGGCACCATTGGCTTCCAGTTCGGCCACCAACTTGGCCACGGTTGAGGCCTTCTGGCCGATGGCCACGTAGATGCACTTGACGTCTTGGTCGCGCTGGTTGATGATGGTATCAACGGCAATGGCCGTCTTGCCCGTCTGGCGATCGCCGATGATCAACTCGCGCTGACCGCGGCCGATGGGAACGGTCGAGTCGATGATTTTAATGCCCGTCTGCAGGGCCTCGCTAACCGGCTGGCGGTCGATGACGCCCGGGGCTTTGCGCTCGACCGGCACGCTCTCGTCAGCTTGGATGTCGCCCTTGCCGTCAATGGGCATGCCCAAGGGATTGACGACCCGGCCCAAGAGAGCCTCGCCAACTGGCACTTCGACGATGCGGTCGGTGCGCTTTACTTGGTCGCCTTCGTTGATCAGGGTGTCCTCGCCGAAGAGTACACAGCCGACGTTGTCTTCTTCGAGGTTGAGGGCCATGCCCATGATGCCGTGAGGGAATTCCACCAATTCGGTGGCCCGCACGTTGCTCAGACCGTGGACGCGGGCGGTGCCATCGCCGACATAGAGCACGGTACCTGACTCGAATACGTCTATTTCTTTTTCAAAGCCCAGTAGCTGTTGCTTGAGAATTTGGGAAATCTCATCGGGCTGAACCATCGTTTCGGTGGCCATAGATCCTCCTGTGACTAACCGGCCAGACGCGCTTGCAGGCGCTCCAGATAGGTGTTCACGCTGCCGTCGAATACGGTGTCGCCGACGCGGACGATCGCGCCGCCCCGCAAACTGGCATCGACCTGGACATCCAAGCGCACGGTGCGGCCGCTGCGGCGCTCCAAGCGCTCCCGCAGGCGCTGGCACTGCTCCTCACTCAACGCCACGGCCGAGCGCACCTCAGCACTGATTATGCCCTCGCGCTCGGCGACCTGATCGAGAAAACTTTCGAGGGCCGCGCCGATAATAGAAGCGCGGCCCCTGATAGCCATGAGCCGGAGAAAATTCAGGGTCAGCACCTCGACCTTGCCGCTGAAGAGCTCCCGCAGGACATTGGCTTGCGCTTGGCTGTCGGCCAGAGGATTGGCCAAAAACTCGGCCAACTCGCCGGATTGGCGCACGGTCTCCAAAAGTCGCTCGACGTCGCGCTGCACCGCTGCGGTCGCGCCCGTTTCATCGGCGGCCTCCAGCAGCGTAGCCGCGTAGCGTCGCACTACTTCGGGTGCGTTCATTGTCCTGCTCGCGCGATGGCGTTCAATTGGATTCGGGAATTCTGGCTATAAAGTCGTCGACGAGGCCGCGGTTTTTCTCGTCGTCCAAATTGGCGTCGATCAGCGCACCAGCGGCTTGAACCGCGAGACTGGCCGTCTCGCGGCGCAGCTCGGCGATGGCAGCGCGCTTCTCGCTTTCGATACTGGTCCGCGCCTGTTCGAGCATCCGCTCCGCCTCTTCCCGCGCCTGGGAGACGATTGTCTGCCGCAGGTTTGCCCCGGCCTCGCGGGCCTCGGCGACGACCTGCCGCGCCTCTTCATCGGCTGCGGCGAGCTTCTGCCGGTGCTCGCGCAAGACCTCTTCGGACTCTTGGCGCGCCTGCTCAGCCGCGGCGATTGCGTCGCTGATGCGTTGCTCGCGCTCGTCGAGGGCCGCCAGAAGGTGGGGCCAAGCGAATCTTTTGAGGACGAAAAGCACCACCAAAAAGGTGATGATCGTCCATATTATGAGCCCCACATGGGGATCGAGTAACATAGCGCTTGCGCTACTTGGTCAGCACGATCAGCAAGCAAAACACCTCGCCGATCAGGGCCACGCCTTCGACCAGAGCAGCCGTCAGGATCATGTTGGTGCGGATATCGCCTACGGCTTCGGGCTGGCGGGCGACGCCCTCCAATGCTTTGCCGGCCAGCAGGCCGATGCCCAAACCTGCGCCAATAGCGCAAAGCCCCATGCCGATTCCGGCACCCATGTACGCAAATTCCATAGTCAAATACTCCCTCTTTTGAACGGTGTGAACCCCTGCTAATGGTCCGGATGAGCGGCCATGCTGATAAAGACCGTCGATAACAGGGTAAAGACAAAGGCCTGGACGAATCCCACGAAAATTTCGAGCATGTAAATCGCCACTGCAAAGGGCACAGATCCAATGGCGATCCACTCACTTTGCAGAATGGAAATCAAGCCCAGAAAGACCAGAATCGCCACGTGGCCGCCGGTCATATTGGCGAAAAGACGCACGCACAGAGCGAAGGGCTTGACCAACAAACCAATTATTTCTACGGGAATCAGAATGATGAGCAGCACCGGCGGCACCCCGGAAGGGACCAGGCTCTTGAAGTAGCCGAACAATCCGTTGTTGGCGATGCCGGCTCCTATCATTACCAAAAAAGAGCAGAGGGCCAAACCGGCCGTGACGCTGATGTTGCCAGTAGCTGTAGCACTGTAGGGAACCAGTCCCAGCAGGTTGCAAAACAGGATGAAAAAGAAAAGCGTCAGCAAAAAAGGCAGATACTTTTTGCCGTCCTCGCCCATGATGGGCAATACGACCTCGTCGCGCAGGAAGAGGACGATGGCCTCGAAGAAATTGGCCAGACCCGAAGGCACGGTGCGCGGCTTGCGGAAGGCCCTGAGCATGAGCACTATGAGCAGGATGCTCGCCACCCACATAATCACTACGTGCCGGGTGATGGAAAGGTCGATGCCGAAAAGCTCTAGCGAAGGAAGAGAAACTTTGCCTGCGAGCAGGTGATCAAAATCGACAAAGGGCAATTCAATATAAGGGCTATCTAGAATGTGCCCTATGATGTCCACTTGCGCATTTGCGGCGTCTGCCGCCTGCGTATCGCCAGCCATGTACTGCCTTGTGAAATATCCAAAAATAGGAGGGAATCTGTCGCAGTAACCAACCAGATAAATTAATTAGGCCGTAAATTCCTGTCAACACCTCATGGGCGCTTCTAGCGCTTTGAACGGCCTTGTAACTTGAGTACGTAAAAGATTTCAAACGCGAGAAAAAGCAAGTACGCAGCCACCAGCGCGACGAAGTAACTTTCGGCATGGATCTCAGCCCATCTGAGCACCACTACCGACAGGACGGCCACCGCGACAAACCTCGCGACCATTCCCCCGAAGAAGGCGACCACAAAGACCTGCATGCCCTTGCTCCATCCCCAGCGAATCGCCGCCAGCGCGAGCGCTCCGTTGAGCCCGGCGACCGCCAAGCCAGCGGCGATGCTGTCCCACTTCACGGTCCGTCCTCCCGCTTGCGCCGCTCATCCAAGTCCATCAGCGTCCGATAGAGTTTGTAAAATCCGCCTGCCGCGCCGATCAGGGTACCCAACAAGAGAAAGAGCGGCGTGGTCGCTAGATAGTCGTCCAGCCACCAACCGCCCGCCAGAAAGAGTAGGACCGTCACCGCGAACTGAATGCCCGAACTCGCGTAGGTCCCGATTTCGGAGTACGCGCCCTCCCTCTTTTCTGGCATGGCTTATTCAGTTCTACCGTCAAAGAAAAACGGCGGACCACCGCCCGCCGCTAGTGTCCCGTCGCAGAGATAGGTTGACGCAATTGGGCCGCCGAGGCGCCCGGATCACAAGGCGCCTGAGCGAGTCGTACCAGTGGTGGACGGCGAGTGAAGGCAACGCCGCAGCCCGGGATGGATCGGCGGAAAAATGGCGACAAATTCCTGCGACGGGGCACTAGATCAAAACCGCCGGCAGTGCTCAGCTCGTCTCCAACTCGGCTTCCCCGCAGGACCCCGGGGCTGCCCCGCATTCGCACATGGGCTCACCCAACTCATCGCTCATGGTGCTCAGGCCGCCGCACGAACCTTTGATGCGGCGGTTGCTGAATATCACCCCAACGGCCATGCCCGCCATTACGAGTCCGAAAACCGTGATAGCGGCGAGAAATAAACTCACTTCCTGCCTCCTCAACCAAAATCGTCGAAGCGAATCATATCGGATTCGACGCCCAGATCGTCCAGCATTTTGAGAACCGCCTGCAGCATGAGGGGCGGACCGCACAGATAGTACTCAATATCCTCAGGAGCCGGGTGCTTTTCCAGGTAGTTTTCCAGAACCACCTGGTGGATGAACCCCACGTGCCCTTTCCAGTCGTCTTCCGGCAGCGGTTCGGACATGGCCACGTGAAAGGAGAAGTTGGGAAACTCCTTTTCAATCTTGCGAAAGTGGTCCTCGTAGAACAGTTCCTTGAGGGAACGCGCGCCGTACCAGTAGGACACCCTGCGGCTGGTATCCAAGGTGTGAAAGAGGTGAAAGATATGGGAGCGCAGGGGGGCCATGCCCGCACCGCCCCCAATGTAGAGCATTTCGCGGTCCGTATCCTGGATGAAGAACTCGCCGAACGAACCCGAAATGGTGGTCTTGTCGCCCGGCTTGAGATTGAAGGTATAGGAGGAGACAATCCCTGGATTGTAATTCATCCATCCTCCCCTTTCGCGGTCCGGCGGCGGCGTGGCAATGCGGATGTTCAACATGACCATATCGCCCTCAGCCGGATGGTTCGCCATGGAGTAAGCGCGGAATACCTGCTCACTGTTGACCGTCTTGAGATCCCACACCTTGAAGCGGTCCCAATCGGGGTGGTACTCTTCCTCGATGTCGAATTCTCTGAAACTGCATTCGAAGGGGGGGACCTCGATCTGGATAAAACCGCCGGGTTGGAAGTCCAGGGTTTCTCCTTCCGGGAGTTTGAGTACCAACTCCTTGATAAAGGTGGCCACGTTTTCGTTGGAGACCACCTCGCACTCCCACCTCCTGACCGAAAAGACCTCGGGCGGGACCTCGATTCTCATATCCTGCTTGACATTGACCTGGCATGAGAGCCGCATTCCTTCCCTGGCCTCGCGCTTGGATATGTGCTCCATTTCGGTGGCCAGGATATCGCCGCCGCCTTCGTGAACATGAACCTTGCACTGGGCACAGGTCCCGCCTCCCCCACAGGCGGACGAAACGAAGACCTTGTTGTCCGCCAGCACGTTGAGCAGTTTGCCGCCGGTCGGGACCGAGATTGCCTTCTCGGCATCGTCGTTGATGAGAATATTGACGTTGCCGCTGGCCACGAGCCTGGACCGGGCCGCGAGGATGATGGCCACCAGGAACAGCACCACCCCGGTAAACATGCCAACGCCCGCACTGATCTCAATCATTAGACGGAACCTTTCTACCCTTCCATGGAATCCATGCGCTGTGGCCACCTCGAGGCTGGCGGAGGAGATGGGCTCCTATAGCTGAATCCCGCCGAACGACATGAACGCCAGTGACATCAGGCCAACGGTAATAAATGTAATGCCCAACCCGCGCAGCCCCGGCGGAACGTCGCTGTACTTCATCTTCTCGCGCACACCTGCCAGGGCCACGATGGCGAGGGCCCAACCTACTCCCGACCCCAGTCCGAAGACCACGCTCTCGCCGAAGTTGTAATCGCGTTCGACCATGAAGAGAGAACCCCCAAGGATGGCGCAGTTGACCGTGATGAGCGGCAGGAAGATACCCAGGGCGTTGTAGAGCGACGGCACGAACTTGTCCAGGAACATCTCGAGGATCTGCACCATGGCGGCGATCATGCCGATGTAGCTGATCAGCCCGACGAAGGTCAGGTCCACTCCCGACAGGCCAGCCCAGGCGAGGGCGTCTTCCTTGAGCAGGTGGCGGTATACCAAATTGTTGGCCGGGACCGTGATACCCTGGACCACGATAACCGCCAGGCCTAGGCCTGCCGCGGTGTTCACCTTTTTCGAAACGGCCAGAAAGGTGCACATGCCCAGGAAGAAGGCCAGTGCCATATTTTCGACGAATATCGCCTTGACGAACAGGTTCAGGTAGGCTTCCAGCATCTCAATGCCTCTCCTCTTCTACTTGCTCGACCTTGAAGCTCCTCAGCACCCAGATGAACACGCCGATTATGAAAAAGGCGCTGGGGGGCAGCAGCATCAGGCCGTTGGGGGCGTACCAGCCGCCCTCTGCGAGCACGGAAAAAATTTGAAGGCCGAGAAGTTTGCCGGTTCCAAAGAGTTCGCGGCAAACGCCGACCACGAGCAGAATGAGGCTGTAGCCGATGGCATTGCCTATGCCGTCGAGAAAGCTCATGCCCACCCCGTTCTTCATGGCAAAGGCTTCCGCTCGTCCCATGATGATGCAATTGGTTATGATCAAACCGACGAAAACGGACAACTGCTTGCTGATATCGAAGGCATAGGCCCGGAGGAATTGATCGACGATGATGACAAGGGAGGCAATGATCGTCATCTGTACGATAATGCGGATATTCGTCGGGATGTGATTGCGGATCAGGCTCACGCCTATGTTGGAAAAGCCGAGGACGAAGGTGACCGCCATCGACATTACTATGGCCGTCTCCAGCTTGCTGGTAACCGCCAGGGCGGAGCAGATTCCAAGTATCTGCAAAGCGATGGGATTGTTGTTCAAAAGTGGATCGAGCAGAGTGTCTTTAGCTTTAGCCATGTCTTGCTCCCTGAGCTTTCAGCCGGTCCAGGTATGGACCGAAACCGTCCTCGCCCAGCCAGTACCTCAGCATATTGCTGACCCCCCGAGAGGTAATGGTCGCACCGGAAAGACCGTCGACCTGGTACCTGGCTTCGGGCCGGTTGGGAACTACCTTGCCCTTTACGACTTCAATGCGAACATTGCCGTTCTGATCGAAAACCTGCTTGCCGTTCCACAGAGCTTTCCAGGCGGGGTTGTCCACCTCTCCCCCCAGGCCCGGCGTTTCTCCGTGTTCGTAGTAGACCAGCCCCCGGATGGTGTTCAGGTCGCGCGCGTCCAAGGCGACGAAGCCGTAGAGGGTCGACCACAGGCCTAACCCGTGCAGGGGCAAAATGATCTTTCGGACTTCGTCGCCCCTGTAGATGAGGTACACCGAGGCCCGTTTGGCTTTCCTTCTGACGCTGGCTATATCCTCCGAGGGAGGGATCACCTCGCTTTCGGCCGGCTCCCGGGCCGCCCTGCGCTGGTCGTAGCTTTCCGCATCGATATCCTCTACGTACTCACCGGTGGCGAGATTCACAACTCTGGGCTCGATACTCTTGAAGGCCTCCTCCACGCTCAGGCCTTCCTTCAGGAGATCGGCGGCCATGAGAATATTTTTCTTTCTGTCGAGGTTCTTGTTGGCTGCCTGGGTCGGGCGCAGGTACACCGCGGCGGCCGAGACCAGCACAGAGCAGACGACGCAAAGCAACAAGGCTACCAGAAAGGTTTTTCCAATAGTTTCCTTGGGCACTTAGCAACCCTCTTTCATAAGTCTCAGTTGGCGGTGCGCAGCAGCCGGCGCCTGATATTGGCCTGAACTACGAAGTGATCGATTACCGGAGCGAAAACGTTGCCGAAGAGGATGGCCAGCATGACCCCCTCGGGGAAAGCGGGGTTGACTACCCTGATGAGGATGGTCATGACCCCGATGAGCGACCCATAGAACCACTTGCCCGTATCCGTCATTGCCGCCGAAACCGGATCGGTTGCCATGAAGACAGCGCCGAAGACGAATCCTCCCAGTAACAGATGCCACACCGGGCTCACCGAGAACATGGGATTGGTAGCGCTGCCCACGGCGTGGAGCAGGGCGGACATGGCCACCGCGCCAATGGTCATGCTCAGCATGATGCGCCAGGACCCGATGCCGGTGGCGATGAGAACTATCGCGCCGATCAGGCAGGCGAGGACGGAAGTCTCTCCCATGGATCCCGGGATGGTGCCGAGGAAAGCCTCCATCATGCTCATCGAGCCGGTGTGGGCGGCTATCCCGTCGGCGGGCACCAGACCCAGAGGGGTGGCCCGGGTGTATCCGTCGACGGCTACCCAGATGGCATCGCCTGTTATCTCGGCGGGATAGGCAAAGTAGAGAAAGGCGCGCCCTGTCAGGGCGGGGTTGAGAAAGTTTTTGCCGGTCCCGCCGAACACCTCTTTGCCGATGATCACACCGAAGGCGATGCCCATGGCCACCTGCCACAAAGGGATGGTGGGCGGCAGAGTGAGCGGAAAGAGCATGCCCGTGACCAGAAATCCTTCGTTGATCTCGTGCTTGCGGATGAGGGAGAAAATGGCTTCCAAAGTCCCGCCGACGATGTTGCACACCAGGAACACGGGGAGAAAATAGAGGGCGCCGTGGAAGATATTGGAGAAAAAGTTGCCGGAATCGTAAGGGAATCCCAGAACGTCCATTACGACGCCACGCCATCCGGCGGCGGATTCGAGCCCCATCGACTCCATGGCCAGGTGGATCTGGTATCCGGTGTTCCACATGGCCATGAAGATGCAGGGAACCAGCGAGACGACCACGGTGATCATCATGCGCTTCAGATCCAGGCCATCGCGCACGTGGGAGGGGCCGCCGGTTACCTCACCCGGGGTGAAAAGGAAGGTGTCGACCGCCTCGTAGGCCGGGTAAAGCCTCTCCAGCCTGCCGCCTTTTTTAAACTGGGGTTCTACATAGTCCAGGAAGCTTCTCAGGAACTGCATCAGCCTTCTTTCTCAATGGTCTCCAGGCTCCGTCTCAGAAGCGGAGCGTACTCGGTCTTGCCAGGACAGACGAAGGTGCAGAGACCGAGGTCTTCCTCGTCCAGTTCCAGGCAGCCGAGAGCCTGGGCCTGGTCGGTGTCTCCCACGATCAGTGATCGCAGCAGAAAGGTCGGAATGATGTCCAGGGGCATGATCTTTTCATAGGAGCCCACGGGCACCATGGCCCTGGGACTGCCTCCGGTGGACGTCGTGAAGGAGAATTTTCTCCTGGGCAGGACCCTGGAAAGAAACACGTTCTTGACCGAAAACTTGTCGCTGCCCGGCTTCTGCCAGCCCAGGAGCTCGCGCTCCCGGTCTTCGGCAAGCACCGAAACCTGCAGGTGATAACGGCCCAGGAAATCGAGCGCGCCGGAGACAGCCCTCCCCCCAAGCACGGACCCGGAGATTGTCCGGTTCTCGCCTTCTTCCAGCTCGCCGGCCACCAGCTCGCTGACCCGTGCCCCCAGGCGCGTACGCAGGAGACGGGGGTTCCGCACGACCGGGCCGCCCAGGGCGACGACGCGCTCCACCCAGAGTTTCCCGGTGGCGAAGAGCTTGCCCGCGGCGATGACGTCCTGGTAGTTGAGGTGCCAGACGGTCTTGCGGGGCCCCACGGGGTCGAGGAAGTGAATGTGGGTGCCTACCAGACCAGCCGGATGCGGCCCTGAGAATTCGACCGCGCTCACGCCGTTTTCACCCTCCGTCCCGATCCTGGCCGCCGGTGAAGTGCAGACGAAAACCCTGCCCTCCGTGAGCTTGGTCAGGATTGAGAGCCCCAGGAGGAAGTCGGATTCATGCAGGTTGATGACGACTTCCGGCTGGGCGCACAGCGGGTTTGTGTCCATCGCGGTCACAAATATGGAGTGGGGGACCGTTTGCGGCGACGGAACCTTGCTGTAGGGCCGGGTGCGCAACGCCGTCCACAGGCCGGAGGCCAGGAGTTTTTCCACGACCTGGGAGCGCGTAAGTCTGTCCGGGGCGACGTCGGAATGCTGATCGAATACCTCTTCCGCGTGCCCTTCCAGCCGGATGACCACGGACTGAAGGGACCGTTTCGCTCCCCGGTTGATGGCGGCGACCTTGCCGCTGCCTGGGGAAGTGTAGGCTACCTCCGGATTTTTCTTGTCTTCGAAGAGAACCTGCCCGAGCTTGACGCTGTCGCCTTCCTGGACGGCCATTGTCGGCCGCATGCCGATGTAGTCCGGTCCCAATACGGCGACCTGTTCGACTGCGCGGCCATCCTCGATCAGTTGCCGGGGCGTGCCCGCGATGGGCAGGTCCAGCCCTTTCTTGAGTTTGATTCGATTAGGAGCCATCTGTCAGGTTGTGTCGGCCTGGATTCCTGAAAAAATACAAAAATAGAAATATCTGACGGTTTCAAAAAAAGTCAATTGCCAGCAATCAAACGGGGGGAATCGGGGAGGGGTGTAAATTGCCGACTTTCTCCGAAGAGGATCCCTGGACACGGGACGTAAATTTATTTTAACATGTTGTTTTTTTAATATGTTGAAAAATGGATTAGATGGGAGGCCGGCAATTGGGGGCCTAGAATTTGAACCTGTTGTCGTCCACCTGCTAATTTAATTAATCTTGCAAACCCTCGGCAAATCACCTTGCTTTATTCCCGGTCCAAGATTTTACGACAACTTGAGAAATAATTCAACTTTCATCATGAACCGGCGGCCGCCGTGCAGATGAACGCAACGATGAAGACACCTGCCCGGGAGGAAATCAGGAGCCTCTACCACGGCCCCATCCTGGACCTGGTTTTCCGCGCCGCAGTGGTGCACCGGGAGCACCACAACCCTCGCGAAATCCAGGTGTGCACCCTCCTCTCCATCAAGACCGGCGGTTGTCCCGAGGACTGCAGGTACTGTGCGCAGTCGGCGCGTTACAATACCGGACTGGAGCGCGGGCCCCTGCTCGGTCTGAACGAGGTAATGGACGCCGCGCGCAAGGCAAGGGAGAACGGAAGCACCCGCTTTTGCATGGGCGCGGCCTGGAGACAGGTGCGCGACGGCGCGGACTTCGATCGCACTCTCGAGATGGTCCGGCAGGTTTCCTCCCTTGGCCTGGAGGTCTGCTGTACCCTCGGTATGCTGACCGAGGAGCAAGCCCACCGGCTCAAGGATGCGGGCCTCCACGCCTACAATCACAACCTGGATACCGGGGAAGAATACTACGCCAGCATCGTCGGGACCCACACCTACGGGGAGAGGTTGCAAACTCTCCGCAACGTCGGCAACGCGGGGATTTCCGTATGCTGCGGCGGGATCCTGGGCATGGGGGAAAGCGCGGATGACCGCATCGATTTGCTGCTCGCCCTCACCTCCCTCGCCCGTCCACCGGAGTCCGTCCCCATCAACGCCCTGGTTCCCATTGCCGGCACCCCGCTGCAAGACCGAGAGAGGACCTCCGTCTGGGAGCTGCTGCGCATGGTGGCCTCGACCCGCATCCTCCTTCCCACGGCAATGGTGCGCCTTGCCGCGGGCAGGGACCAGCTCTCCGAATCCGAACAGGCCCTGTGCTTTCTGGCCGGAGCCAACTCCATTTTTTCCGGCGACAGGCTCCTGACGACGCCCCATCCAGGGGCCGAGAAAGACGCGGACCTTCTCCGGTTGCTGGACCTCAGGCCCAGGCCTCCCCTCGCTGCCGGAGATGGGGGATTTTGAGGGTCTGAACATTCTCCACCGCGGTCCTAAGCCCCTCCAGCCTGTCCAACCCTCGCCCTCCTCCCCAATCCCTTTCCGCGGCCGCCGGGTGTGTTTGGGCCCGGGCGGGCATCGACCATTGCTCCTGCGTTCCTCGATGATCGTCTCCTTGGGGAAGCCGCACCGGAGCACGCCTGGGTTCTAGTGCCCCGTCGCAGAAATATGTCGCCATTATTCCGCCGATCCATCCCGGCTCACGGCGTTGCCTTCACTCGCCGTACACCACTGGTACGACTCACTCAGGCGCCTTGTGAGCCGGGCGCCTCGGTGGTCCAATTTCGTCAACCTATCTCTGCGACGGGACACCCGGTCGAGCTTCACAGTTCCTCGACAACCTCGCGAATGCACCCGTAGACCGCCTCCAACTGCTCGCGTTCGATGCAATAGGGGGGCAGGATGTAGATCGCGTTTCCGATTGGCCGCAGCAGAAACCCCCTTTCCAGGAAGCGCTCTCTGAGCAGCGGCGCGGCGTGGTGGAGATAGCCCTCCTCGCCATCTATCGCAAGATCCACGGCGGCAATGGTTCCGCAGACCCTGAAATGCCGCAGCCGGGGACTTCCTTCCAGTTCCCGCATCCCCTGCAGGTGCCAGCCTTCCATTCGCCGGAAGCGCTCCTCCGTCTCGGCCAGCAGCTGCAAGGATTCGAGCGCGGCTGCGCACCCCAGGGGATTGGCGGTGTAGGAATGCCCGTGGTACAGGGCCAGGTTCGGGTCCTCGCCGCGGAAGGCCTGATAGATTTCTTCGCTGCAAGCGGTCGCCGCCAGGGGCAGGAATCCACCGGTCAGTCCCTTGGCGAGGCACGCGATGTCAGGGGACGTACCGGCCCTGTCGCTGGCAAACCACTCCCCGGTGCGTCCGAAGCCCACCATCACTTCATCCGCGATGGTCAGGATCCCGTGTTCGCGAAGCAGTGTTTCCAGCTTGCACAGGTACGGACCCCGGCACATGCGCATGCCTCCGGCTCCTTGGACGAGTGGTTCCATTATCATGGCCCCGTAGCGATCGCCCTTCTCCCGCAGCAGGTTTTCGAGGTGCTCCAAGGACCTGGATTCCTTCTCCTCCGCCATCACATCCCCCGCGTGGGTGGCGGCAAAGGGCACGAAGTCGGCCTCGAAGAGCAGTTCTTCGAATGCACTGGTGAACACCGATCGGCTTCCCACCGACATCGCACCGAGGGTATCGCCGTGATAGGCGCCTTCAAAGGAAAGAAACCGGGTCCGATGGCTTGCGCCGCGATTCTTCCAGAACTGAAAAGCCATCTTCAGCGCGACTTCCACGGCGGTCGAGCCGTTGTCCGAGTAGAAGACGCGATTCAGGGACCGGGGCAATCTTTCCAGCAGACGCCGCGCCAGCAACTCCGCCGGACGGTGAGTAAGCCCCGCTGCAATCACCTGCTCCAGTTGCCTTGCCTGGGAGCCGATGGCGGCGGCGATGCGCGGTTCACCGTGTCCGTGAAGGGTTACCCACCAGCTGGAGATGCAATCCATAACCGCGCGGCCGTCTTCCAGCTCCAGCATCACCCCTTTGCCGCGGCTCACGACCGGAGGCTCGGGGGCGGTTTTCATCTGAGTGAACGGCATCCAGACGCGTGAATCCCGGTTTGGCCTTGTCCGGTTCACTGGCGGCGAGCCCCGAAGTAGATGGAAAAGAGGGAGGACAGGGACCGTTGGTGAATGTTCTCCACGGGCTCGATCTGGGCCAGGACGTGCACCTGGCCGTGGTGCTCGATCGCCTGCCTGTTGCTGTGGTTGCGCTGGCCGTTCATCACCACTCCCAGCACTTCGAGCCCGCTGCGACGCAGCTGTTCGATGGATAGCAGGGTGTGATTGATGGTGCCCAGCGCGGTGCGCGCGACGAGCAGTACGGGCAGCCGCAACCGCTTCATGAGGTCCAGCATGGTGTGCTCCTGGTTGAGAGGCACCATGATGCCTCCTGCCCCCTCGACGATCAGGGTCGAAGAGGGGTGCGCGGGAAGTTGGAAGCGATCCAACTCGATCCTCACTCCTTCGAGCTCAGCCGCTGCATGGGGGGAGAGAGGATGGCGCAGGCGATAGGTTTCCGGGGCGAAGTGGACCTCTCCCATTGCGGTCATCTGCCGCACCCGTTCGGTATCGGTAACCCCTTCCAGTCCGCTCTGCACCGGTTTCCAGTAGGTCCCGTCCAATCCCGCGGTCAGAATGGCTGCGACGACCGTCTTGCCCACGCCGGTATCCGTTCCGGTGACGAAGAGGGCGGGAGGAAAGTGGAAATTCACGGCCTGCCCTTCCCCCTGCCTGGGTCCCGCCGGGTTTCGGCCCATTCCCGCACAATCGCCCTCCAGCATTCGCGCGCGTGGGTCAGGGGCAGGGCGTGTCCCGCATCTTCCAGTACGACAAGCGAGCTGCGACGCAGCCGGCGGTGAAGCTCCTCGCTGCGCTGCGGGGGAACGACGAGGTCCGAGCCGCCGTGCAACAACAGGATGCGAGGGATGGAATCCATCCGCCGCAAATCAAGTTTTTCCGTGTGCAGCATTTCCAGGTCTTTTCGCAGCAACCCGGTGTCCGGCACCCCGGGCACCTCCAGCCGTTGGGGGGAGGGAGAGAAGCACCTGGCGTAGAAGTCTTCGAGCAGTGCTTCCGGCTCGCGGGTCAGGCGCTGCAGCATCCGCCGAACCAGCTGGCGGGATCTGCTGGCCGACGGTCCCGCCTCGGCGTGAAAGGCCTGGAATCCGCCCAGGACCACCAGCAGCTCGGTCGTGGACCACAGGTGGCGGGGCAGGAGATGAAGGCCCAGGGAGTGGGCCACGAGGATCTGCGGCCTTGCGCCCCCACCCTGCACTGGGCGCTGGAAGTAGCCTCGATCCAGCGCTGAAAGACGGGTGGTCCGCGGGACGATCCCGCGCCAGGGGGACCAGCATTCGGCCTCCCAGGCCCATCCGTGCTGCAGGACCACTTCAACCGGTTCCTTCACGCCACCTCCTGAACAGGCCGACAAGGTGCTCGATGTGCTCCCATGAGTGCAGGGCCGAAAGGCCAAGGCGAATTCGCGCCTTTCCCCGTTCAACCGTTGGCGGGCGGATGGCGGTTGCCAGAACGCCATGCTCTTCCAGCCAGCTCGACAGGGCCATGGCTCCCTTCTCCTCTCCGACGATCAGGGGAACGATCTGGGTGGTGGAATTTCCGGTGCTCCAACCTAACTCTTTCAAGGACCGGCGCAGGAATTCGGCCTTTTCGTGCAGCTCCCCGCGTTCCCTTTCCATCTGCGGCACCAACTCCAGGGCAGCGTCCACGGCGCCGAGCACGGCGGGTGGCAAAGCGGTGGAGTAGACGAAACCCGGACAGCAATTGACGATGTACTCTCGAAGGCGCCCGCTGCAGGCGATGTAAGCGCCGAAACCCCCGCAGGCCTTGCCGAAGGTGCCGATGACCAGGTCCACCGCCTTGCCGCAGGTCAGTCCCATTCCCCGGGGTCCCAACACGCCGGTGGCATGGGCCTCGTCAACGATCAGCAGTGCCTGGAAGTCAGTGGCCAGTCGGACCAGCTCATCCACGTCGCTCCGGTCTCCTTCCATGCTGAAGACCGATTCGGTGACGATGAGAACCCTGGAGAACCCCCGCCCGCGGCTCCTGTCGAGCAGGCGGCGCAAATGCTCGATGTCTCCGTGCCGGTAGCGCTGCACCCTGGCCATGCTTGCGAGGGCACCCTGGATCAGGCTGTGGTGATTCGAGTGGTCTGCCAGGATCAGGGAATGCCGGTCCGCCAACGCCGGCAGGAGGGAGACATTCGCCTGGAAACCCGAGTTCAGCACCAGGGACTTTTCCACCCCTTTGAGGTGCGCGAGCCTCTCCTCCACGCGCTCGAAACCCGGATGCGAACCACCTGACAGGCGCGAAGCCGTCGCCCCCGCCCCGTATGCCTCCAGGAACCTCGCCGCTCCTGCCTTTACCCGGGGATGAGACGCCAGTCCCAGGTAGTCGTTCGAACAGAAATTGACCAGGGAGCGTCCCTCCGCGCGGACTTCAACCCCGGAAACAGGCGTCACCGCCCGCAGCCGTCTCAGCTGATGTGAGTCCCTGCGCCGGGCCAACTCCGCCTCGACGAAATCGAATTTATCTGCCACGGTATCTACCCGAAGAGGAGATTCACCCCACCCTTTCTGCCGCCGCGCCCTGAAAGTGGTTTCGCGGGAGGCCGCGGTCAATCCTGCCCGCCGACCTGGTCCCGCCCGGCCTGCCTCCGCGGCGCGTCGGTTGCCCTGAGGTTTCGGCGCCTCGCCGCCCGCCCGATCCCGAACCCTGCCGGCAGCCCGTTGAAAAAGTCCATCCGGGCTGCGGCCGGCCCTGGCGGTCGAATACGGCGTTGCGCTCCCTCCCCGAATCCCCTCGATTCGCCTCGGCCGCACGCCTTGCCTTCAACCGCCATGCCTCGGCCTCGCCTGCAGAGCAACTTTATCAACGGGCCGCAAAGGTTCGGAAGCTTGCTTGATACAACCGGCCAATCTATACTATAGACACAAACAAGGCTCTTCGTCTTTACCCGAGTGGCCCAATGTCCTCCGATTCGCCCGCCTCCAAAGTCACCATCTCCAACCTCCATGCCAGGAAAAAGAAAGGGCACAAGATCAGTGCCCTGACCGCCTACGATTATCCCACCGCCCTGCTCGAGGATCAGGCGGGGGTGGACCTCATTCTCGTCGGGGATTCCCTCGGCACGAACGTCCTCGGCTATTCCAGCCCGCAGCAGGTTACCATGGACGACATGCTGCACCACACCAGGGCGGTGCGGCGCGGTGTCCAGCGCGCCTTCCTGCTTGCCGACCTGCCCTTCATGTCCTACCAGCCTTCCGTGGAAAGAGCCATGGACAACGCCGCCCGTCTGCTTCAGGAGGGGGGGGCGGAAGGTGTCAAGATCGAGGGCGGAACGGCCATCCTGCCCCAGGTGGAAGCCCTCGCCCAGGCCGGCATTCCCACGGTGGGGCACCTGGGTTTTACCCCCCAGTCCAGCACCCGCGGGTTCTATCTCTACAGCGAGCGCCGCGGCACGGTGCCGAAATTCCACGGCAAGGGACCGCTGGGTGCCAAGTCATTGCTCGACGAAGCACGCCGCCTCGAGGATTCGGGGGTCTTCAGCCTGGTGCTCGAGATGGTTACCGAGGAGGCCGCCCAGGCCGTCAGCGAGAACCTGGCCATACCCGTGATCGGCATCGGTTCAGGTCGCTACTGCGACGGCCAGATTCTCATCGTCAACGACCTGATGGGCCTGAACAGCGAGAGCTTGCTCATCGCCAAGTCCTACGCATCCCTGCGGGGAGAATTGGCCGCCATCTTCCAGTCGTACCGGCGGGAGGTGGAGAGTGGCTTGTTCCCCACCGCCGACCATACGGTGCATATGGACGGAGACAGTTATCAGAAATTGCAAAAAATTCTGCGCAGTCCGCCCCGATGAGAATCCCATCCCACCACCTCAACAGCAGGAGGATTCAGTGACGCGCATTTCACAGCTGTATCTGGCCATCGCGGCAATGCTGGGCATCGCCGTTCCCTCTCTGGCACAGGATTCCCCGGCTGAGGGAAACTGGATTCAGGCGGCCATCGCCAACTTGGATGCCGCGTTCGGCTCCATCGTCTCGGCGATGGCTGGTGTTCTCTTCGCCGACCTGGGGACGAAAATTCCCCTCATCATCTGGGTGCTCGTCCTAGGCGGCATCTACTATTCGTTCTATTTCGGCTGGATCTCCCTGCGCGGTATCCGCCATTCCATCGACGTCATCCGCGGTCGCTACGACGATCCCAACGATCCGGGCGAGATCTCCCATTTCCAGGCCCTCACCAGCGCCCTGTCGGCTACCATCGGCCTCGGTAACATCGCCGGCGTCGCCATTGCCGTCAGCTTGGGCGGGCCGGGTGCGGTCTTCTGGATGCTTCTGACCGCCTTGTTCGGCATGTCCTCCAAGCTCGCCTCTTGTACTCTAGCTGTCATGTACCGCAAAATTCACCCCGACGGCCGCATCTCCGGCGGGCCGATGTACTACCTGGAGCACGGGCTTGCCGGTAAAGGACTCAAGTCGTTGGGCCGCGTCTTCGCCATTTTGTTCGCCATTTTCACCATCGGTGGCTCCCTCGGCGGTGGTAATATGTTCCAAGTCAACCAAACGGTTGAGATCCTCACCACCGTATCCCCGGCTGTAGGGGAATACAACTGGGCCTTAGGCCTCATCTTCGCCTCGTTGGTCGCCTTGGTCATCATCGGCGGCATCAAGCGGATCGGCCGCGTCACTTCGCGGATCGTGCCCTTCATGTGCCTGCTCTACGTGGCCGCCTCCCTCATCATCATTCTGTCGCACATCGGCGATGTGCCCGCCATGATCGCGACCATTTTCCGCGAAGCCTTCTCGCCCCAGGCCCTGTACGGCGGCTTTTTGGGCGTCCTGATCGTCGGCGTCAAGCGCGCGGCCTTTTCCAATGAGGCCGGCCTTGGCTCCGCGGCTTTTGCTCATGCCGCCGCCAAGACCAACGAGCCGGCGCGCGAGGGCATGGTCGCGATGATCGGTCCCTTCATCGATACGATCGTGATCTGCTTGATGACCGCTTTGGTCTGCATGATTACCGGGGTGTACACCGATCCTCAGTTCCAAGCGAGTGAGGGCTTTGTCGTGGGGGCCAAAATGACCTCGGCTGCTTTTGATTCGTTCCTGCCCGGCGCCCGCTACGTCCTCGCCATTGGCGTCATGCTCTTTGCCTACTCGACCATGATCTCGTGGTCGTACTACGGGGAGCGGGCGTGGGAATATCTATTTGGCAGTCGCTTCAACCTGATCTTCCGGGTCATTTTCGTCGTCTTCGTCGTCTTCGGCTCGGTCGTCACGCTCAAAAACGTGCTCGACTTTACCGATATGCTCATTTTGAGCATGGCCTTTCCCAACATCATTGGCGGCGTCATCCTCAGCCCGCAGATAAAGGCCTGCCTGCAAGAGTATTGGGGAAGGTTGCAGCGCGGAGAAATGAAGCGCTACAAATAGGATTCCCGCCCCGGTTCGGCGGCGGCGTTCGCCTCCGGCCTGCACCGGGAATCCGGATTGGACCGGCGCGGCTCCGCCAGGGGAGCAGGACGGGATAGACCGCCTCCCGACCCTCTCCGATCAGGCGTTATTCCACCCATTTCCCGCCTCCGTGTTTTTGCTCTTAGAGACTGTCTTTACTATATTTAGTTTCCTGATCGAGGATTCTGTCTACCCCTGCGAAAGCGATTGTGTAGACATCCAACAAGGCATTTTGAACTAAGGGAAGCGCGGCGGAAAAATGAGCCAACTTCTGGCGTTAGGTGAAAAAAGGGACGAGCTGGACCCCGTGGAAATCCAGGAATGGCTCGAGTCCCTCGACTACATCCTGGCAAACTATGCCCCCGATCAAGTGCGCACCCTCCTCCGCCATCTGCAAATCCACTCTGAAAAGGCCGGGGTCGGCCTGCTGTTCAGCGCCAATACCGCATACATCAACACCATACCCCGCCAGGAACAACCCGCCTATCCGGGAAACCGCGAAATCGAACGCCGCATCAAGAGCCTGGTGCGCTGGAATGCCATGGCCATGGTCGTTCGCGCCAACCGCGACGAGGAGAGAATAGGTGGACACATCTCGACCTACGCCTCGGCGGCAACTCTCTACGAGGTAGGTTTCAACCATTTCTTCCGCGGCAAGAACCACCCCAGCGGCGGCGACCAGGTCTATTTTCAGGGCCACGCCTCTCCCGGGATTTACGCCCGGGCCTTTCTGGAAGGCCGCCTTTCCGAGCGCCACTTGGCAAATTTCCGCCGCGAACTGCGGCCCGAGGGCGGACTCTCCTCCTATCCGCACCCCTGGCTGATGCCCGACTTCTGGGAGTTCCCCACGGTCTCCATGGGCCTGGGGCCCATTCTGGCCATCTACCAGGCGCGCTTCAACCGCTACCTGGAGGACCGCGGTCTCAAGGAACCCACAGACGCCAAGGTCTGGGCATTCCTCGGCGACGGCGAGACCGACGAGCCCGAAACACTGGGCGCCATCACCCTGGCTTCCCGGGAAAGACTGGACAACCTGATCTTCGTCATCAACTGCAATCTGCAGCGCCTCGACGGACCGGTGCGGGGCAACGGCAAGATCATCCAGGAACTCGAGGCGGCCTTTCGCGGAGCCGGCTGGAATGTCATCAAGGTTATCTGGGGCGACGACT
Source organism: Candidatus Latescibacterota bacterium (assembly GCA_965208105.1). Taxonomy (GTDB): domain Bacteria; phylum Latescibacterota; class UBA2968; order UBA8231; family UBA8231. Next base: position 1,290,674 of record OZ242318.1, on the reverse strand, counting down.
GGGACCCGCTTGTCGAAAGCGACAACGAAGGCGTCCTCGTCAGGAGGATGGGGGAGGTGGTCGACGGCCAATACCAGAAGTACACGGTGATGGATGGCGCCTATATCCGCAAGCATTTCTTCGGCAGCGACACCCGCCTGCTGCAGATGGCGGAACACCTGTCCGACGAGCAACTCCGCAAGCTCCGGCGGGGCGGGCACGACCCCGAGAAGGTCTACGCCGCATTCTCGGCCGCCGTCGAGCACCAGGGGTCTCCCACGGTGATTCTTGCCAAGACCGTCAAGGGATACGGGTTGGGGGAAGCGGGAGAAGGCAAGAACATCACCCACCAGCAAAAAGAGCTGAACGAGCAGGAGCTGCGCGCCTTCCGCACCCGCTTCGGCATTCCCATTTCGGACGAGGAGGTGGCCGAAGCCCCCTTCTACAGGCCTCCGGATGACGGCCTCGAGATACAGTACCTCAATGCCCGCCGCAGGGAACTGGGAGGATTCGTGCCCTCGCGCCAGGTCATGGCACCCCCGATTGAAGCTCCGGAGCCCGAATTGTTCGACGATTTCTACCGGGGCTCCGACGGCAGGGAAATTTCAACCACCATGGCTTTCGTGATGCTCCTCCGCTCCCTCCTGCGCGACGAAAACATCGGGAAGCTCGTCGTTCCCATCGTTCCCGACGAGGCCCGCACCTTCGGTCTGGAAGCACTGTTCCGCCAAGTGGGCATATACTCCCACGTGGGTCAACTCTACGAGCCGGTGGACAAGGACGTCCTGCTCTACTACAAGGAGGCCGAGGACGGCCAGATCCTGGAGGAAGGGATTACCGAGGCCGGCTCCATATCCTCCTTCATTGCAGCCGGTACGGCCTACGCTACCCACGGCGTCAACACCATCCCCTTTTTCATCTTTTACTCCATGTTCGGCCTGCAGCGCGTCGGAGACCTGATCTGGCTCGCGGGCGACATGCGCTGCCGGGGATTTCTGGTCGGGGCCACCGCGGGGAGGACTACACTGAGCGGGGAAGGCCTGCAGCACGAAGACGGCAACAGCCACCTGCTGGCCTATCCTCTGCCCAACCTGCTGGCCTATGACCTGGCCTTCGCCTACGAAATCGCCGTCGTCGTGCGCGAGGGGATTCGCCGCATGTACGCCGAGCAGGAGAACATCTTCTACTATCTCACGGTGGAAAACGAGGATTACCCCATGCCCCCCATGCCGGAGGGTGCGGAGGAAGGGATAATCAGGGGCATGTACCGGCTCAAACCGCCTGCGCGCAAGAGGTCCCGGCTCAGGGCCCACCTCTTCGCCAGCGGCCCCATCGTCAACCGGGCGCTGGAAGCGCAGAGAATCCTCGAAACCTCCTACAATGTGGCCGCCGACGTGTGGAGCATCACCAGCTTCAAGGAGCTCTACCGCAACGGCAACCAGGTCGAGCGCTGGAACCGCATGCATCCCGGGGAGGCGCCCAGGTCAACCTATATCCAGGAGTGCCTTGAAGGCGAAAAGGGGGTCTGCGTCATCGCCTCCGACTATGTCAAGGCCCTGCCCGACTCGATTTCCCGCTGGTTTCCCGGGAAGCCCGTCTCCCTGGGAACCGACGGTTTCGGCCGCAGCGACAGCCGGGAGGCCCTGCGCGATTTCTTTGAAGTCGACGCCCGCTTCATTGTCCTCGGCGCATTGAGCGCCCTCCTCCAGGACGGCAAGGTGGAGCCGGTGGTGGTGAGGAAGGCCATGCAGGATATGGACATCGACCAGGACAAGGCCGATGCCCTGTTTTGCTGAACCGGTCAGCGCGCAACCTTCATCCTGTAACCTGATGCCAGGATCTCCCTATGCCGACTGAATTCCAGTTGCCCGATCTGGGGGAAAACATCGAGGGCGGCGACGTCATCAGCGTCCTCGTCAAGGAAGGGGATGTCCTGGCCACCGATCAGCCGGTCATTGAGCTCGAGACCGACAAGGCTGTAATCGAGATCCCCTCCTCCGTCAGCGGAACAATCAAGGAGATCCTGGTCAAGGAAGGGGGAAGGGCGAGCGTCGGACAGGCCATTCTCACCGTCGATACCGACTCCGTTCCCGCCCCCGAGAGCGAGTCGGAGCCGATGGAGGCCGCGACGGAACCGGCCGGGCAGCCGCCGGCGGAGAGACCACCGGAGCCCCCGGCCGCGGAGAGCCAACCGGAGCCGCCGGCTGCGGCAGCGACCATCACCCTGTCCGCTCAGGGCAAATCGGTCCCGGCAGCCCCTTCGGTGCGGCGTCTGGCAAGGGAGATCGGCGTGGATATCGCCCAGGTCTCCGGATCGGGGCCTGGAGGCCGCATCTCCCAGGAGGATGTCAAGGCCTTCTCCCGCAAGCTCAACGCCGAGGGTTCGGTCCAACAGGTTGGAGCCCCCCCCGGGGTGACTGCAGCCCCCCTGCCCGATTTCAGCCAGTGGGGACCCGTCGAGCGCCGGCCCATGAGCAACGTGCGCCGCACGACCGCAGAGCGCCTGAGCCATGCCTGGGCCACCATCCCCCACGTAACCCAATTCGACAAGGCGGACATCACCGATCTGGAGCGCTGGCGCCGGGAATTCGCGGAAAAGGCCGCGGCCTCCGGGGCAAAGTTGACCGTGACCGCCGTCGTCCTGAAGGTTGCGGCTGCCGCCCTCAAGGTTTTTCCCCAGTTCAATACAAGTATCGACATGGCCGGCAAAGAGGTGGTTTTCAAACAATACTACCACGTCGGCGTAGCGGTGGACACCGATCGCGGCCTCCTGGTGCCGGTCGTCCGCGACGTGGACAAGAAGAACATCGTGGAACTCGCAGTCGAACTGAGCCGGACGGCCGAGCAGGCGCGCAGCGGCAAGATCACTCGGGAGGAAATGCAGGGCGGCTGCTTCACCGTCAGCAACCTGGGTGGAATCGGCGGCACTGCCTTTGCGCCCATCGTCAACCCTCCGCAGGTCGCCATCCTCGGGGTTGCCCGCGGCGCCATGGAGCCCGTGTTCTCCGAGGGGGAGTTCAAGCCGCGCCTGATGATGCCGCTCGCCCTTTCCTATGACCATCGCCAGATCGACGGAGCTGACGGGGCCCGCTTTCTGCGATGGATTGCCCAGGCCCTGGAGAACCCCTTCCTGCTCCTCCTCGAAGGATGAAAAAGACCAGGATAGCAGTGGTCGGTGCCGGTCCCGGAGGTTACGTCGCTGCCTTCAAGGCCGCCGACCTCGGCATGGACCTGACCCTGATAGACCCGGATGCCAACCCGGGCGGCACCTGCCTCTACCGCGGTTGCATCCCTTCCAAGGCCCTGCTCCACGTTGCCAGGCTCCTCAACGAAGTCAGGGAAGCCGAGAGCTGGGGGGTCAGTTTCTCCAAGCCGAAAATCGACCTGGGGCAACTCAACGCCTGGAAGGACCGGGTGGTAGGCAAGATGGCCGGCGGCCTGACCCAGCTGGTCGATGCGCGCGGAATCCACTATGTGCAGGGCAGCGCCCGCTTCCTCGATTCCGGCAATCTGCGAATCGACAGGATGGCGGGGGGCGTGGAGGATCTTGCCTTCGACTACGGAATCCTGGCTACAGGGTCGCGTCCGGCCGCCGTGCCCCCATTGACCATCGACAACGACCGGGTTCTGGACTCCACCGGCGCCCTTGATCTGAGCGATATTCCCCGGACCATGCTGGTTGTGGGTGGCGGCATCGTGGGACTCGAGCTAGGGACCGTATATGCCGCCCTGGGGACCAGGGTCACGGTGGTGGAAATGCTGCCGGGCCTGATACCCGCAGCCGACCGCGACCTGGTGAGGCCCCTGGCCTCGCGTCTGAAGACGGCATTCGAGCGCATTTTGCTCGAGACCAGGGTGGTCGCCGCCAGCGAGGTCGAAAAAGGGATCTCGGTCGGCTTCGAGGATGCAGCGGGAAAGGCATCTGAAGCGACCTTTGAGAAGATACTGGTGGCCGCAGGCCGCACCCCCAACTCCGCTGACCTCGGCCTGGAAAACACCCGGGTAGAGCTGGACCGACACGGCTACATACAGGTAGACGCCCAACGCCGCAGCGCCGAGCCCAACATCTTCGCCATCGGCGACGTCATCGGGTCGGGCCTCGCCCACACCGCCTCTCACGAAGGCGCCCTCGCGGTGGAGGTTATTGCGGGCCACAGGGCGGCCTTCGAGCCGAACGCCATTCCCAACGTCGTCTACACCGATCCGGAGGTGGCCTGGTGCGGACTCACCGAAATCGAGGCCGAGGCCGAAAAGCGCCCCGTCAAAGTCGTGCGATTCCCCTGGGCGGCCTCGGGCCGGGCAACCACCCTGGACCGCAACGAGGGCATGACCAAACTCCTGATCGACCCCGGCACCGAACGCATCCTGGGGGTCGGCATCGCCGGTGTCGGCGCCGGGGAGTTGATAGCCGAGGGCGTTCTGGCCGTGGAGATGGCCGCGCTGGCTTCCGATCTGAAGATGAGCATTCATCCGCATCCCACCCTTTCGGAGACCGCCATGGAAGCCGCCGAGCTGTTCTATGGGGCCGGCACCCACCTCTACGTCCCCGGAAGAGACTGACATTCGCCAAGAGGGCAGCCGTTTCATGGATGGGAAATCCATACCGGAGGACACCCTCTCAGAGGAAGCCATAGAGACTTCGGAATGGCTCGAGTCATTCGACCACGTCCTGCAGCGCGGCGGTGCGGAGCGAGCCCGCCACCTGCTCGAGCAGATCCATGCCCATGCCCTCCGGTCGGGGGTCGACATCCCCTCCGCCGGCAACACTCCCTACATCAACACCATACCACCCCACCTGCAGCCGCCTTTCCCGGGCAGCCACGAGCTCGAGGGCCGCATCCGCAATATTCTGCGCTGGAACGCCATGATCATGGTGGTCCGCGCCAACCGCAGCGATGCGACCATCGGCGGCCATCTCGCCACCTACGCCTCGGCGGCCACCTTGTACGAGGTGGGATTCAATCACTTTTTCCGCGGCAGGGACGACCATTGCAACGGGGACCAGGTGTACTTCCAGGCCCACACGTCCCCTGGGATCTACGCCCGCGCTTTCCTCGAGGGCCGGCTCTCCGAGGAACAACTGGGCAACTTTCGCCACGAACTCAGCCCGGGAGGCGGTCTTTCTTCCTATCCGCATCCCTGGCTCATGCCCGACTTCTGGGAGTTCCCCACCGCATCCATGGGATTGAGCCCCATCATGGCCATCTACCAGGCGCGTTTCAACCACTACCTGGAGGACCGTGGTTTGAAGTCGGTCGGCAGCGCCAAGGTCTGGTGCTTCATCGGCGACGGGGAGACGGACGAGCCCGAGGCCCTGGGCGCCATCAGCCTGGCCGGGCGCGAGAAGCTGGACAACCTGATCTTCGTGATCAATTGCAACCTGCAGCGACTCGACGGTCCGGTGCGCGGAAACGGCAAGATCATCCAGGAGCTCGAGACCCTGTTCCGCGGCGCCGGCTGGAACGTCATCAAGGTGATCTGGGGCGGGGGCTGGGATCCCCTGCTGGCCATGGACAGCGACGGGCTCCTGGTCGAGCGCATGGGGGAAATCGTCGACGGCCAGTACCAGAAATACACCGTTGAAAGCGGCGCCTATGGCCGCCGCCACTTCTTCGGCAAAGATCCCAGGCTGCTCGAAATCGCAGGTCTGCTCACCGACGAGCACATCCGCACCATACGCCGCGGCGGCCACGACCCGGACAAGGTATACGCGGCCTACAAGGCGGCCGCCGAACACGTGGGGTCTCCAACCGTGATCCTGGCCAAGACCATCAAGGGATACGGCCTGGGAGAGAGCGCGGAGGGCCGCAACATAGCCCACCAGCAGAAGAAGCTGGACGAGGAAGACCTGCGGCGGTTCCGCACCCGCTTCGGGATTCCCCTGTCCGACAGCGAAGTGGCCGATGCCCCGTTTTATCTCCCGCCCGAAAACAGTCCGGAGGTCGAGTATCTCAAAGAGCGCCGGCGCGCCCTCGGAGGCTGCCTGCCGTCGCGTCGCGTCGCCAACCCCGCCCTCGGGACTCCGGCGCCGGGTGTTTTCGAGGAGTTTCACCGGGGCACCGGGGTTCGGTCCGCCTCCACCACCATGGAATTCGTGCGCATGCTGTCCAAGCTCCTGCGCGACGAAACGCTGGGCAAGCTCATCGTGCCCATCGTCCCGGACGAAGCCCGCACATTCGGAATGGAGACGCTGTTCCGCCAGTGCGGCATCTACTCCCACATCGGCCAGCTCTACGAACCGGTGGACCGCGACACCTTGCTCTACTACAAAGAAGCGCAGGACGGCCAGATTCTCGAGGAAGGTATCACCGAGGCAGGAGCCATGGCTTCCTTCATCGCCGCCGGGACCGCCTACGCCACCCACGGCATCAACACCATCCCGTTCTTCATCTTCTACTCCATTTTCGGTCTTCAGCGCGTCGGCGATCTGGCCTGGGCAGCGGGGGATATGCGCACCCGCGGCTTTCTGCTCGGCGGAACCTCCGGCCGCACCACCCTTAACGGCGAGGGGCTGCAGCATCAGGACGGCCACAGCCACCTGCTCGCCTATCCCGTTCCCAACCTGGTTGCATACGACCCGGCCTTCGCCTACGAACTGGCCGTTATCATCCGGTCGGGAATCCGCCGGATGTACGCCGAGCGGGAAGATGTCTTCTTCTACCTGACCTTGCTGAACGAGACCTATCCCATGCCGTCCATGCCCGCAGGAGTCGAAGGAGGGATCCTCAAGGGTATGTACCGCTATAGAGAAGCCCCGGAAGGCCGCCCATGCGCCCATCTCTTCGGAAGTGGCTCCATTCTGAACGAAGCGGTGAATGCCCAGGAAATTCTCGCCCGGGACTTTGGAGTGGCGGCGGACGTGTGGTCGATTACCAGCTTCAAGGAGCTCTACCGCGACGCGGTGGAGGCGGAACGCTGGAGCATGCTGCATCCGGGATCGGCCCCCAGGCCTCCCTATCTGGCCAGGTGCCTCGAGGGGATGGACGGGGTCTTCGTGGTGGCTTCCGACTATCTCAAGGCCCTGCCCAACTCCATCGCCCGGTGGTTCCCTCGTCCTCCCGTCGCCCTGGGTACCGACGGCTTCGGCCGCAGCGAAAGCCGCGGTTCCCTGCGCGAGTTTTTCGAGATCGACGCGCGCTTCATCGCTCTGGCAACCCTGAGCGCGCTTGCCCGCAAGGGCGAAATCGATGCGGAGATGGTCTCGACGGCAATCAAAAAGCTGGACCTGGATCCGGAAAAGGCCAACCCGGCTACCACCTGATCCCATCCGCCGGCCCCTGTTGGGTCCACAACCAGTCGCCGTTCCCCTGAATCCAGCCGGTTCTCTCCTGATTTTTTGCTTGGCCAGGGCGAGACACCAGCCCTATTTTATATGGAAGAAGTGCAGAAATGGGGTCGATTCTCCCAACCAACAAGACGGGTGTATTCCATGTCATCCCGAATCCGGCCGCTATGGACCTCCCTCGGTCTCATGGCGCTGCTGCCTCTCATAATCAGACCCGTGCCTCCCGAGACCGAGGAGGACCACGAGGTCGCCGAGTTGATCGCCCGCGGCGAGCACGAAAAAGCCTATGCCCTGCTGCAGGACCTGGAAGGGGGGAACCTGTCCCAGCGCCAGCGCCTGATCATCCAGAAAGCCCTGTGCGAGCGCGCCCTGAACAAACCGGAGGAGGCCTACGCAAACCTTCACCGGCTGCAACCCCACCCCGTCCTGGAAGAGTACCGGCGCTACTGGATGGCCGCTGCCCTGGAGGAAATGGAGGAGCGCGAAGGCGCCATTTCAGCCTACCAGGATTTTCTCCTTAGTTCCCAGCATCGAGCTCTCCTGGACTCGGCGTACTTCCGGCTTGCCGCACTCTACGTTGGCGGCCGGACCTACGACGAAGCCGTGCAACTCTACCGGCAGTTGCTCAAGCGCAGGCCCGAACTGACCCCGGAGGTGCTGCACCTGCTGGCGCGTACGCACGACGCCCGCGACGACCCCGGCGCCGCCCGGAACCGGCGCATCCAGTTGATGAGGAGGCATCCCGGCCATAGTCTCGCCCTGGACGCCATGGCCAGATTGGGGGATAGCGGATCCCCGAAAGATCTCTACGCCCGTGCGGTGGTTCACCTTCGCCACCGCCACTACCGCCGGGCGGCGGGAAGCCTGGAGAAATTCCTTACGGCCTATCCCCATCATGCTCTGGCCGGGGAAGCCCACTTCCTGGTGGGCCGGGCCCATGTGGGAACGCGCCGCTACGCCGATGCTCAAAAGGTCTTTGCCATGGTCTACGAGCGCTACAGGCGTCCATCCGCCCTCTATCGGCTCGGAAGTGTCCAGATCCGGCGCGACCAGGAGTCGCAAGCAATACGCTCCTTCGAAAAATTCGTGCGGCTGTACCCGGATCACGAACTGGCCGACCAGGCGCTGTGGCAGGCCGCCAAGGCCATGGAGCGCCGCAACCGCTTCGACCGGGCAATCGCCCTCTATCGCAAGCTGGCCGAGCGCTACCCCGAGAGCCGTTACGGGGAAGAGGCCCAATGGAACATCGGCTTCATGCACTACTGCAGGAAGCAGTATGGTGAAGCCCTCGAGGTTTTTCGTGGATTGAGCGGTACCGCGCGGGAACCTCACATCGTTGACCAGAGCCTGTTCTGGGCAGGCAAAGCCTCTCGTCAAATGCAGCTCGAGGACCAGGCGCTGGCATACTTCCGCAGTGCCGCGCGCGGCTTTCCGCGCTCTTACTACTCCGCCCGGGCGAGGGCCCAGGGCTATATGGATGGGGCAGGTTCAAAGCTGCCCGTCTCCGAATCCTTGCGCGCCAGCCGCAAGGCGGCCCTGTCCGCAGCCGGGGTTCAATGCCTGCAGCGGGCAGATGCACTGCGTCAACTGGGCCTTGTGCAACTCGCCCAATCGGAGCTGCACCGGGCGGAGCGTCTCAACCGGGACAACATCGCCGCACTCCGGGTGGTCCGGGACCACTACGAGGACTTTGGTCTTCTGGACCGGGCGCTGGCCCTGGCCATGCGCATTTTCGTCGCCGACGCGAGCATGTCCGACCTCCATCACCTCTATCCCAACTACTACTGGGAAGAGGTCGAAAGGGCGGCGCAGGAAGCCGGGATAGATCCTTACCTGGTTCTTTCGGTGATCAGGCAGGAGAGTTCTTTTCAGGAGAAAGCGGTATCACGCGCGGGAGCGATGGGGCTCATGCAGATCATGCCTCAGACCGGGCGGCGCCTTGCGCAAACCATGGGCCTTGGAGCTCTCGAGAGCGGGGAGCTTTTCAACCCCAGCCTTTCCATTCGCATGGGAAGCTACTTCCTGGGCAACCAGGTGCGTCAATTTACGGAGGGGCCAACCCAGGACCTGGGGTTCGAGCTTGGTCTGATCGCCTACAATGCCGGTCCGGGTGTCGCCCGCAAATGGCTGGGCCGCTTCCCCATTGAAGATGCGGATGTATTCGTCGAGCGCATTCCATACAAGGAGACGCGGCTCTACGTCAAGCTCGTCCTGAAGAACTATACCATTTACAAGGCTCTGGCCAATGTCTGAATCTCCGGGTCGATCCGATGGAAAGCCCAAGCATCTCATCGAGGACCTTTTCATCATTCTCTGCATCCTGAGCCTATGGCCGACCATACTGGGCTGGGATGGTCCCTTCTACGATCTTTTCCTCTACGGCGCCCTGGCAGGCCTGCTGATAATATTCTACCGGCGCATGAAGCGTTTCCGCCGAGCGCGCGATGAATTGAACAGGAATTGAGTTCAGTTCGCCCAGATTCGGAAGATGTAAAACCCCGCTGCAAGCAGGACGACGAAGGCGACGGTGAGCAGATTGAAGTGACGGTCGATTATTTCCTTCACCGCCGGGCCGAACTTCCACAACAAACCGGCGACCAGGAAAAATCGGGCGGACCGACTGACCACCGAAGCCAGGACGAAGACGGCGAAGGAAATGTCGAAGGCCCCCGCCGAAACGGTGATGACCTTATAGGGAATTGGGGTGAAACCGGCGCTGAACACCACCGCGAAGTCCCAGGCGTCATATAGTTCCTGAACCCTCGCGAACTGGGCGGGGGTGAAGCCGGGCACGTGGGTGAAGAAAAATTGGGCGGTTTCGCTGAATACCCCCGGTCCCGACCACCACAGATAATGGCCGATGAGGTAGCCCGCGACTCCTCCCATGACCGAGGCGATGGAGGTCACTCCTGCGAAGTACAATGCTTTTGAACGCGCACCCAGTACCAGGGCTACGAGCAATGCATCCGGCGGCAGGGGAAAGAAGGACGATTCGGCAAAGGCCCAGACAAAAAGGACAGGGCCGCCGTAAGGGGTTTTCGCCCAGCTCAGCAACCAGTCGTAAAGTCGCTTGAGGATATTTGGAGGCTTGGCCGCTCCCATTTATCTGTCTCTATTTCCGCAACAGGCCGGATGGAACCCGACCTGCGCTCAAATGCTCGATTATGCGGCGGTCGGCCCTGGGGAAGGCGAATTGGTCCAGTTCGTCCGGGTCGATCCAGCGCCAGTCGGCGCAGCCCAGGGCCCTGGGTCTGCCATGCAGAAACCTGGCCGCAAAGGCGTGCAGGGTGATGCTGAAATGCGAATACCCATGATCGACCCGGACCAGGAAATCCTCCACCTCGATGGCGATGCCGAGTTCCTCGCGGATTTCCCTGACCAGGCACTCCTCGAGGCTTTCCCCCGGCTCCTGCTTGCCCCCGGGGAATTCCCACAGCCCGCCCAGCATGCCCTCGGCGGGCCGCCGGGCGATGAGCAGCTTGTCCCCCCTGTGGATGAGGCCGGCAGTCACCTGGTAATGCGGCCTTTTCCTTTTCGCGGCCTTTCGCGGCAGCGCCGAGGGATCCTGCAGCTCGGCGCGGGCACGGCATAGTGAACCGAGGGGGCAGGACCCGCACCTCGGACGCGCGGGAGTGCACAGGCGCGATCCCAGTTCCATCATGGCCTGATTGAAGTCGCCGGCTTGTCCCGGAGGCAGCAGCCGTTCCCCGGCTGCGATCAGCCCTGCTCTGGCGGCAGCTTTGCGCGGGTCCTCTTCGAGGCGAAGGACCCTGCACAGGAGGCGGGTGACGTTGCCGTCGAGCACTGGATGGTCGCGGTCGAAGGCGATACTGCTTACCGCAGCCGCGGTGTACGGTCCGATCCCGGGAAGCTCGACAAGCTCGTCGTAGGTGTCGGGAAGGCGTCCGCCGCGCTCGGCAAGCAGGCGCCGGGCGGCCTTGAGCATGTTGCGCGCGCGAGCATAGTACCCCAACCCCTCCCAGACCTTGAGGACCTGGTCCTCGGAAGCGGAGGCCAGATCCCCCACCGTGGGAAAGGTCCGGATAAAGCGGTCGAAGTAGGCCTCCATCTGGTCAGCGCGCGTCTGCTGCAGCATGATTTCCGATACCCAGATGTGATAGGGATCGCCGCTGTCGCGCCAGGGCAGGTCTCTCCTGTTGCTCCGGTACCAGTCCAGCAGGAGTTTGCGGAATTTTTCGATGTCGGGGTTACTGGCGAGTAGGTCGCGAACCATTTCTGCAGCCTGTATTTTCGGACCGCCGGCCCGATTTGTCCCGAGAATAGGGGGTTTCCGGCGGGATTGACCCTGCGGGCCGTGTTCAGTCTGCACCCAACCTCCCCAGGCTTGCAGGCAATGCTGCCCGATGGGGCGTAAGGGGCCCCTTTCTCACCCGTAGCGCCTGGCGAAATCGGTCATGAAGTCTGCCAGGGCCTTGCATCCCTCCCGGCTCATGGCGTTGTACGCGGAGGCCCTGACGCCCCCCAGGGCGCGGTGTCCCTCGAGACCCCGCAGCCCTGCATCCTCGGCGTCGCGCAAGAAAACAGGCTCCAAACCGCGGTCCCGCAGATTGAAGGCAATGTTCATCTGCGAGCGCCAGGGGAGCTCGGCGTGGCCACGGTAGAACCCTCCCTGCCCGTCCAGGACATGGTATATCAGTTCCGCCTTGCGGCGATTGCGCCTCTCCATGTCTGCCAGGCCTCCCTGTTCTTCAATCCAGTGAAGCACGAGGTTGAATACGCAGACCGCGAAAACCGGCGGTGTATTGTAGAGGGAATGGGATTTCACGTGGGTCGAGTAGCGCAGCATGGCGGGTGTAGTGGGGCATTCGCGCTGCAGGAGGTCCCGCCTCAGGATGACCAGGGTGAGACCGGCGATTCCGGCGTTCTTCTGGGCCCCGGCGTATACCATTCCGATATTCTCCCAGGCGAGGGGCCGCGACAGAATATCCGAAGACATGTCCGCCACCAGGCAGACGCCGCCGCCGTCGGGAAGGGAGGGGTACTGGGTGCCGTAGACCGTGTTGTTGGTTGTTATGTGAAGGTACTCGGCCTTCCCGTCCAGGTTCAGCTCCGGTCCGGATGGGATATAGCTGAAGTTGCGGTCCGCGCTGCTGGCGGCGATGCGGTGGTTCCTGCCAAGGACGCGGACTTCCTCGATGGCCTTCGCCGACCAGTGTCCGGTGTGCACGTAGTCGGCGGATGATCCCGGCCGAATCAGGTTGAGCGGCACCATGCCGAACTGGGCCGAGGCACCGCCCTGGAGGAGGAGAATGGCGAAATGGTCGGGCACCGCATAAATCCGCCGGAACAGCACCATGGTTTCGCGGTGCATTTCCTCGTAGCTGCTGCTGCGGTGGCTCACCTCGACGATGGATGTGCCGCTTTCCCGGAAGTCGACCAGCTGCGCCGCCGCTTCCCGCAGGACCCCGGGGGGCAGCAGTGCGGGTCCGGGGGAGAAATTGTAGACCAATGAAATCTTCCTCTGGTCCTCGCCCGGAAAATCCGGGTTGGACAGCCTCCGGTTCGCGCCGCCGATCAATGCTGCTTGAAATCAAAGACCTGTTCCATGGGCGCCCACAGCGTTTCGGGGGATTCGGGCACGGCCTCCTGAAAGCCGTTCATCAATTCGTTCCACCTTTCCACCCGCGGATGGGTCACCCCTTCTGCTGCGGCCTCCGTCTCCGAGCCGAACTCGTCGGTAGTGACCAGATACATGAACATGCGCCTTCCCAGCAGGAAGATCTTCATATCGAGCACGCCGGAGGCGCGCAGCGACTCCATGACCTCGGGCCAGGGCTCGCTGTGGTACTCCTTGTATTTCTCGATAACTTCCGGGTCGTCTTTCAGGTTGACTGTGAGGCCGTGGATTTTCATGCGAGAGTACTCCGGTTCATCAGGTGAGCAGTTCACGGGGGAGATGGTCCACCCGATTCATGTAGCGGATGTCTATCCTGCCCTGGGCGCCAAAACCGAGCCGGGTGATGGCGGTGTTGTGGTGATGGTAATGGAACCCGTTGCCCGGCAGTTGACGGCCGAAGGCCTTCAGGAGCGCGTCGATGAATCCACCGTGGGAAACAAGGCCGATGCGGCGGTCTTCGGAGGCGCGTTCGAGCAAGGCGGACGCCACCCCTATTGCCCGCCCGAGGCACCATTGCCGCTCCTCGAAGCCGTGGTTCCACCACCCCTGTTCGCCAACCTCCAGCGGCAGCACATAGCCGGGGAAGCGCTCCTCTATCTCCTTCCGGGTCTGCCCCGGATATCCCACCACCCCACCATCGGGACCATGATCGAGGAATATTCCCCCCTCCTCGTGGATGTCCACCCAGACTTCGGGCGCCATGTCCAGTTCCCGGGCAATGGGCTCTGCGGTCTGCAGGGCGCGAATCATGGGACTGCAGTAGAGCTCGTCGAAACGGGGACCTCCCGCCGCCCTCTCGCCGGGAGCAAGGTGCCTGCCGGCCGCCAGAAAGGGGGCGACGCATTCCGCCTGCCGCTCGCCGGTTTCGGTCAGCGCCGGATCCCGGTGGCGCTGGCCGGCGTGCTCTTCCGCCAGCGCGTTGTTGAACGACTGGCCATGCCGGATGATGAATAATTCCATAGTCTTATCGTTAGTCCAATTGTTAGTCTTATCGTTGACAGTCCCCGTGCTGTTTTCTATACTCAGCCCGCCTTCGGACCACTATCGGGAGGGTATTTCATGAAAGTTCGGGTAGAGCGGGGAGAGGTACAAAAGAAGGCCGATGAGGCCATTGTAGTCAACCTTTTCGAGGGAGCTCGCCCCGGCGGGGCCACGGGCGCGGTGGACGCCGCCCTCGGTAACCTCGTTGCGGGCGCGGTGGACGGCGGGGATTTCAGCGGCAAAAAGAACGAGGTCCTCCTGCTTTACGGCCAGGGACGGATTCCCGCCCCGCGTGTCCTGGTGGTCGGGCTGGGTCCCCGGGAGGACTTCAGTCTCGAGGCTGCCCGTCAGGCGGCCGGCACCGCTGCCCGCAGGCTGCAGGACCTCGGTCTCGAGCACGCTGCCACCATTCTTCACGGCACCGGCGCCGGCGGCCTGGAAACCGAGGCAGCCGCCCAGGCCGTGGCCGAGGCCAGCATCCTGGCCTGCTACCGGTTCGACCACTATCGCAGTGGACGAAGGGAGGCAAAGGAGCTGAAAGCCCTCACCATAGTAGAATTCGACGGCGACAAGTTGGCGGCGGCCCGTCGTGGCGCCCGGCACGGTGCCCGCATCGCCACGGCCACCTGCCTTGCCCGCGACCTGGCGAACCATCCGGGCAACGTCGCCACACCTGCCTACCTTGCGCGCACGGCCCGCAAAATAGCCAGGGACGGCGGCATGCGCTGCCGGGTATTGGACGAGTCAGCCATGAAGCGCCTCGGGATGGGAGGACTGCTGGGGGTTTCCCAGGGCAGCGCCCAGCCCGCCCGCTTCATCATTCTCGAGTACAACAGGAAGGCGGGAGTACGTCCCCTGGTCTTTGTCGGCAAGGGCGTGACCTTCGACAGCGGCGGCATCTCCATAAAGCCCGGAAGCGGCATGGACGAGATGAAGTTCGACATGGCCGGCGCCGCTGCGGTCCTGGGCGCCATGCAGGCGGTGGCTGCCCTCAGGGTTCCGCACTATATCGTCGGCCTCGTGGCCGCTACCGAGAATCTTCTCGACGGCAAGTCCTGCAAACCGGGAGACATCCTCAGGACCTTGTCCGGGAAGACCATCGAGATCCTCAACACCGACGCCGAGGGCCGCCTGATCCTGGCCGACGCCCTCGCCTATGCAAGGCGCTACAAGCCCGCCGCGGCGATCGACCTGGCCACCCTCACCGGCGCCTGCGTCATCGCCCTGGGACACCACGCCAGCGGCATGATGGGCAACGACGAGGAGCTGGCGGCATTGGTCAAGAGGGCGGGTGAGGAGAGCGGAGAGCGGGTATGGTCCCTGCCCCTCTGGGACGACTACCGCGAGCAGATAAAGAGCCGGGTCGCCGATCTCAAGAACAGTGGCGGCCGCCCTGGAGGCGCCATTACCGCCGCGGCTCTACTCGCCGAGTTCGCCCGGGACTATCCCTGGGTCCACATCGACATCGCCGGAACGGCATACAGCGACGCAACCAGGCCCTACATCCCCAGAGGTGGAGCCGGTGTGGGGGTCCGCCTCCTGACCCAGTTTGCACGCAACTGGAAGCGGGGAAAATGACCACTCCTCCCGGTCCGGTACAGGTGACGAGGAGGATCCGGTGAAGAGGTTGTGGTCACTGCTCACCGCCGCCGTATCGCCCCTGGTTCCCGGAAGCCCCGGCCTCGCCGCCGAGGACACCGCACACCGGTCTTTTGCAGCCGAGCCCGGCGACCTGCTGGCAGCGGAGGTGGAACTGGCGGCCGTCGAGGTGCACACCTGGGAGCGCCCCGAGGTTAAACTGGTCCTGGAGGGGACCCGCAAGCTCGAACTGCAATACCGGCGGGAGGATGGCAGGACCACCGTTCGAGTCCACAAAATAGATGGGGATTCCTCGCTCATGTCCCGGATCATCGCAGCGGCAATCCCGGGGCGCCCACCCAGGCTGATCCTCACCATTCCCCTGCGCCAGGACCTGGAGCTGACCACGGATGGGGGCAGCATAGAGCTGGACCAGCTCCAGGGGGGCGTGCGGGCAAGCACCGCGGGAGGTGGCTTCAGCTGTGCTCATGTCGAGGGGCCGGTGGATGCGCGGACTGAAGGGGGCGACATTCGAATCGAGGACCTGGACGGCGACCTCGTGGCAAGGAGCTCGGGCGGCGACGTCCACCTTGCCTCGATAAGGGGCGCGGCGGAGGTCTGCGCCGGGGGAGGCAGCATCCACCTGGGGCTGTCGCAGGAACCCGGGGTGCCCTGCTTCCTGGAGACTTCGGGGGGTGAGTTGGAGGTGTTCCTGGCTGTCGATATCGGACTGTGCCTGGATGCCCGGACCTCGGGCGGGAGCCTGACCACCGATTATCCCCTCGCTTTCCGGGGCGGCCTGGAAAAGAGCGGCCTCAAAGCCTCGGTCAACGGCGGGGGTCCACTCGTTACCCTGTGTACCGGGGGCGGTTCCATCCGCCTGCACAAGGCCCAAGGCGCCAACCAGCGGATACCCTTGAGTTGACCTGTCAGCCGGATAATCGGGCAATGGGGATTGGGTTCACCGGCGCACCGGCAGGCGCCAGGCAGGCGGTGAGCGCCCGTCCGCACCCGATCACCGAGATGCCGGCATCCTGACCTGAATCAACCGCCGGGGCCCGCCGGCGGGGGGTGGACGGTCGGGCCTGCAGGCATATCGAACCCATAGGAGGATTGTCATGCCAACGAGCAAGTCCGTTGCGCCGGAAGTGGGAACGCGTCTGCTGTATGAGAATGAGCGGGTGCGGGTCTGGGACCTGTGCCTGCAGCCCGGTGAGAGCACGGGCCTGCACCGGCACGAGTGCGACTACCTGTACGTGGTCATCGGCGACGGCAGATTGCAGGCGGCGGATGCGGAAGGCAAGCGCGGAGAGGCCAGGGAAATGATGGACGGGGAGGTGCGGTTCAACCGGGTTTCAGGGGAGGCGGTACACGAGGCGATCAACGCGGGGGCGGAACCCTGGAGAAATATCGTGGTGGAGCTGAAGGACTGAGCCGGGAACAGGAAGCCTGGCATCCCGACCGGGAGCCCGGCTTCCTGCGGGCCCGCCGCCGGGCGTTCGGTCCCCTGGCTGAAGATGGGGGCGGGGAAGTTATCGAGGTGGCAGCGCCTTCCCCGAGATCATCTTGCCGCCTTGATGTCCTCAGTCCTCGGGGGTCCCGCCGACGAGGAACCCGCCGTCCACCGTAATGCACTCACCGTTGACGTAGTCACCCAGGTCCGAGCACAGGAAGAGGGCGGCTTTGGCGATGTCTTCGGGGGTCCCGCCGCGGTCGCAGGGAATCCACGGTTTGGCGTTGTCTGCGTATCCCGGGCCGCCGCGCAGAGGTTCCTGCCCGGGCGGCAGCAGGCGGCTGTCGATATACCCCGGGGCAATGCAGTTGGCGTTTATGTTGCGGCCTTTGAGGTCAAGGGCCATGCTTTTCACCATGCGCACCAGGCCGGCCTTGCAGATGCCGTAGATCGTATCTCCCGGCCACGCCCGGAAGGCGTGCACACTGCTGATGCATACGATGCGCCCGCCCCTTTCCCGAGCTGCCATGTCCCGCGCCGCACGCTGGCTGCACAAGAAGTAGGCCTTGAGGGCCACGCCTGTTTCGAAGTCCCAATCCTCCTCTTCGATTTCTAGGAACGGTTTGTCCCGCGTGGCCACGGCGTTGTTGACCAGGATATCGATGCCCCCATGGGCCTGGTTGAACTCGTCGAACATCCGCTCCACCTCGTCCCTCTTGCTGATATCCGCCTGGTGCCATGTCGCCCTGCGGCCCCTGTCTCCGATCATCCCGAGGGTGTCTTCGGCGGCCTCGTCCCTTTCCACGTCGTTGATCCCGATGTCCGCCCCGTGATCCGCGAAGAGAGTGGCGATGCCGCGGCCGATTCCCCTCCTGGAGCCTGTGACCAGGGCCTTCTTCCCTTCCAAGAGCATTTCTCTGTTGCCTCCTTTTCTGCGTGTAGTCACTCGAAGCGAATGCCTTTGAACTGCTCCATCTGCGCCCTGATGGCGGTTTCCGACGGCAGCCTCTCGACGCTCGAAGCGCCGTAGAATCCGTCGACCCCCCGGGTGTTGCGGAGGACGTAGCCGGCGTCTTCCGGCATTGAAATTGGCCCTCCGTGGCACAGCACGATGAGGTCCGGGTTCACGGATTTTGCCCTGTCGCAAATCTCCTGAACCTTCTCGGGGCACTGCTCCAGGGACAGGGACGTCGCCGCGCCGATGCTGCCCTTCGTGGTCAGTCCCATGTGGGCAACGACCACGTCCGCGCCGGCGCGGGCCATGGTCTCGCCTTCTTCTGGAGTGAAGGCGTAAGGCGAGGTGAAAAGATCCAGTTCGTGGGCTTGACGAATCATCTCCACCTCGACCTCGTAGCCCATGCCCGTTTCCTCGAGGTTGGCGCGGAACATGCCGTCGCAAAGTCCGACTGTCGGGAAGTTCTGTACCCCGGAGAATCCGGCGCGGCGCACCTCGTCGAGAAAGACCTCCATCAGGCGGGTGGGGTCCGTCCCGCACACTCCGGCCAGGACAGGAGTGTCTTCGACGATGGTCAGGACCTCGCCGGCCATGGCCATCACGATGGCGTTGGCGTCGCCGTAGGGCATGCAGCCGGCCAGCGAGCCGCGTCCGTTCATGCGGAAGCGCCCGGAGTTGTAGATTATCAGCAGATCGACCCCGCCCGCTTCCTGGCACTTGGCGCTGATGCCGTTTCCGGCGCCGCCGCCGATGATCGGCACGCCCTCTCCGATGCGTTTTCTCAAACGGTCCAGTACCTGCTGTCGCGTGAATGCCATTCTCTTCTCCGCCGGCGAAACCTAGTGCCCCCGGGACATTAGTGTGCCGCTCCCATGAGATCCAGCAACATTTCGACGGCCTTGGCCGAGAATTGCGGATCGTTGATGTTGTTGTCCAATTCCACCACTTCGATGTCTCCCCTCAAATTGGCCTTGAGGGCGTCGAACATGGCCTGATCCGCTTCGCGGTCGCAGAACAGCTCTCCGTCCCCGTCCAGAATGGACACGCCCTTGAGGGGGATGAGGAAGGCGACCGGACCGGAGGAGGCGTTGGCCTTCTCCGCGAAGATCTTCCCCATTCTTTCGTTCTCCTCCCTGTTGGTGCGCATCAGGGTAACGGAGGGATTCCACTCGTAGAAAGTCCTGCGCGCCTTCCTGTACTTTTCGGGCACATCCTCCATTCCGCCGAAGTTGGCCATGTCGACGCATCCCGGTACGATGAGATGGGGAACCCCCCTTTCGCCGGGCGCGTCCAGGCGCGTGGTGCCGGCGTCGAAAACTCCGCCGCAGATGGTGTCGGCCCATTCAGTGGTGGTGATGTCCAGGACCGCATCCGCCAGACCATCCTGCACCAGACCTTCCATGGTCCGGCCGCCCGTTCCGGTGGCGTGGAAGACGAGTACCTCGTATCCCCTCGCCGTGAGCATTTCCATGCATGCCTCGACGCATTCGGTCGTGTTTCCGAACATGGACGCGGTGACCACCGGCTTGTCCTTGTCGCCGGTTCGGATCTCCGCCTCCACCATTCCGCAGATCGCTCCGGCCGCCCGTGAAAAAACCACCCTGGATACGCGGTTGATCCCGGCTACGTCGACGATGGAAGGAATCATGGCGATGTCCTTCGTGCCAACGTAGGGGGCCACGTCGCCCGAGGCGGCCGTGGACACGCAGACCTTCGGAAAGCCGGTGGGCAGTGCGCGCATGGCAGCGGAGACCACCGTCGTGCCGCCGGTCCCGCCCATGCCCACGATCCCGCTCAGCTGGCCGCCGTCGTGCAGTGCCTTGACGACGGCCGGGGCTCCCGCACACATGGTTTTCATTGCCTCGCCGCGGTCTTTCCTCTTTCTCAGGTCCTCGAGGCTGCCTCCGCCGGCCCGGGCGACTTCGTCCGCGTCCACGTCCACTGGAAAGAGGTCGGTCGAGCCCATGACGCCCGTGTTGACTGCGAGCACCTCGTGTCCCCGGTCGAGTATGCGCTGGCGCAGGAATCCGTATTCCCGGCCCTTAGTATCAAAGGCCCCGATCAGGCATATTTTCTGCATATCTCCTCCAGGCAGCTCCACTGGCCGCGGTGAGCCGATAAAATTCTCGCCGCCAGGACAGGTCCATCCCCTCGCCGGCCGCGGTCCTCGAATAGTGCGTAGTTTACTACACCGCCATTGGGGAATCAAGGAAAAACCAAGGGGTTGCGCACGCCGCGAGAGGCCTGCCCGAATCCCCGGTTGCAGCGGTTTCCCCTCCGCCCGGTTGCGGTCCGGCGAAGGTCCCGGTCCTTTTGAGGTCGCTTGAAAGGGCCCCGGCACATACCTATTTTCAGGCAGGTTCCGAAAGCCTGGGAAAGGAATCCGCGATCGAAAGGAGCAAAGCATGGAGGGAGTCAAGGATTCACCGGCCGGGAAGATCCAGCCCCCGGACCTGGAAGCCTTCTGCACGGAGGCCATGCGGAGGTCGGGCCTCGGCGAAGAAGACGCCAGGCTGACAGCGAGGGTCTTCGTCACCACCGATACATGGGGCACCTTCACTCACGGCAGCAGGCAGATCCGCGGCCTTTTGCGCAATGCAAGGCGAGGCCGGTTGGATCTGAAAGCGCGCGAGGAGGTGGTTGCGGAAGGGCCCTCGTGGGCGATCGTCGACGCGCGCGACGGCATGCCCCCGGCCATTTCGCACCGGTCCATGCAGCGGGCGATCCGCAAGGCGGAAGCAAGCGGACTGGGCTACGTGGGCATCAGGCGCAGCAGCCACTTCGGTGCGGCGGGATTCTACGCGAACATGGCCGCCGAGCAGAACATGCTGGGGCTGTCGATGTGCAACGTGGAACCCTGCATGACCGCGCCGGGCGCGCGCGCCAGGGTTCTGGGAACAAATCCCATCGCCTATGCGGTTCCGGCGGGCAGGGAGCGCACCGTGATGCTGGATATCGCCACCAGCGCGGTCGCGGCCACCAAGATTTTCGCCGCCAAGAACGAGGGAAGATCCATCCCGGGGGACTGGCTGGTGGATGAGGAGGGCGTGCCCACGACCGATCCGAGCAGATTCCCCGAGGAGGGGGCGCAGCTGCCCATGGCCGGTCACAAAGGCTATGGCCTCGCGGTCCTGGTGGAGATCCTGACGGCGACCCTCACGGGCGCGGCGATGCTCAGCGGCGTCAACAGCTGGGCCCAGGACCTTGCGGATCCCAGCGATCAGGGCCACGCTCTGATGGCCATCGACATCGGCGCGATGATGCCGATGGAGGAGTTCCATGCCCGCATGGATGCCATGATCGCAGAGATAAAGAGCGCCCCCAGGGTAAGGGGAGCGGAAAAAATATACCTTCCGGGCGAGATGGAGTGGGAGCGCCGCGACAAGGCCTTGGCCGAAGGCATGGTGATGCCGGAGGACGTCCTCATGAGTCTGCGCGGTCTGGCCGGGGATATGGATATGAATCCGGCAGAGTTCAACCTGGACCTGGGAGGATGAGCAGACGACCTCCGGCCTGTCCGCCGCTCGAACCCGGGATATGGCCGCGATGATTCCGCGGCTCGGATAATGGGCGCCGAAGGACAGCGTCGCAGGATCCTGCTCACACCGGACAAAATCGCCGGGCTGCGCCGCCTTGCCCGGTCGGAGGTTCCTCCCGATGAGGGGGATGCGTCCGGGCATTTGTTAGATGGGGTTCTCGCGGCCGCCGACTCCGCCCTGGAGGAGGAGCCCATAACCGTCTTCACGCCCCTTCCCGGGCGTTCTCCCGAGGACCTGCGCCAGGGCAATCCCGAGTACATCGTGGTAAACGCCGCCGGGCAGCGCGTCCTCCAGCTTGCCCTGGCCTGTGCGCTGGGCGAAGAGCGCCGCTACGCCGATGCGGCCCTCGCCCAGGTGGAATGCCTGTTCGACCCTTCGGCGTGGCCGGAGTGGCAGGACCTCTACCACCGCCGCAGCCTGAACTTCGACGCCGACCTGCGCACCGGGCAACTGGCGCGCGACCTGGGCCTGGCTTACAACTGGCTCAATCCCCACCTCACCCCCGCGGAACGCCGGCGCGTTGTAGAGGGAATCGACCGCCGTGCCATTCAGCCCTACCTGCGCGCCCTGGCGGCGCGGCCTCCGTGGATCGAGCGCCTGAGCAACTGGACCACCTGCATCGTCGGCGGACTGGGGATCTGCGCCATGGCTCTGGGACCGGACCAATCTGAGTCCGAAGAGCTGGTGGAGATTTCCCTGCCCATCATGCAGCGCTATCTGGGGCTCTACGGGCCGCAGGGCGAGTTCAACGAGAACCCCTCCTATGCCAACTCTTCCTTCCTGCCCGTCCTTTACTTCTCCGCTCTGCGTGACTACCGCGGCGAGACTGGTCCGGCGCCGCAGATAGCCGCGCTTGGTCCCCACTGCTACTGGTGCATCTACGCCACCGCACCGCCGGGACACGCGGTGTCCTTCGGGGACGGAGGCCCGGAATATCCCGCAGTGACCTCCTTCTTTCCGGCTGTGGCCGCCGCCCGCCGCGACCCTGTGCTGCAGTGGTTCTACCTGGCCTACGGAGATCCTCCCCGCTTTCCCGTATGGGAGCTCCTGTGGTTCGACCCCACCCTGAAGCCCCGGGCCCCGACGAAGGACAACCTGCCTCTCGGCCGCGGCTTCCCCGCCCACTCCGGACTGGTGAGCAGCCGCACGAGCTGGGACCCTCGCAGCACCCCTTGCCTGGTGTTCGGCAAGGCGGGGCACGGTGGCATGATCCACTCCCATCCCGATGCCGGCCAGGTGGAGATTCACGCCCACGCCCGGCGCCTCATCGTCGACCTGGGCCGGGTGAGCTACCCACCCGGCGACGACCGCCGGCCCTACTATCACTTCGGC
Organism: Candidatus Latescibacterota bacterium; assembly: GCA_965208105.1. GTDB lineage: Bacteria > Latescibacterota > UBA2968 > UBA8231 > UBA8231. Next base: position 1,267,934 of record OZ242318.1, on the reverse strand, counting down.
AGTGACGGCCACAACCTGATCACCATCGGAGGGCGGCCGCCGTTCTGGGAGGCGGAGCCCCTGCGCCGCTCCCACCTGTCCGACCACGTCTTCGACTCCGGCCTGGGCGGCTGGTGGCGGGTCGACCTCACCGAGTTGCACGAGGGGGTGGAGAGGGTGCAGCGCACGGTGGTGCACCTGCTGCCCGGCATCGTGGCGGTGCTCGACGAGGCCGACCTGCAGCGCAAGGAGAAGGTCCGCCTGCGCTGGCACCCCATCGTGGCTCCGCGCATCGATGCCCGAGGCCGGTTCGGCTTCGCCCACAAGGGCGCGGGTCTGGAGGCCATCGTCGCCAGCTCCTGCAGCCGTGACCTGGAACTCGGCTGCGGACGCCACCAGTATCTTCCCCCCAGGGACCGCGACCGCCTGGGCAACCCCCTGCCCCAACGGCGCGAACCTTTCATCGACGCCCTGGCCGAAGGCCGCACGGTATGGTTCCTGAGCCTGTTTTCGGTGGGGACGGAGGCCGAAACCGGGGAGTCGTGGCAACTCGCCGCAGGTGAAGCGGAGACTCTCTCGTGGCGTGTCACCGCTGCTTCAGGACCCGTGGCCGTGGTGCTCTCCACTGACTACCTTAGGATTTCCGGACCGGCCGGAGAATGGCGGGTGAGGCGGTCGGGGGCCTAGGCCATTGTGGATCGGTTCGGGAGCCTGTGCGGGCAGCGGGGCCGTCGATGCCCCGGCGCCAACGGGGCCGACGGACACAATCTGAAGGGAGGATTCCCGTGAACGAGGAGTCGAGGGCGCGGCCCCTGCAGCCGGCCGCAGGGGAGCGACAGCTCTTTCTGGATGACGAGGACATCGTCGAGATCCGCAATCTGAAGCGGGGCATGAAGCAGCCGGAAAAGAAGGGTACGGTGATCCGCCCCGACTGCCAGTCACTGGGCAGGGACACGGTCTACCAGGTCCGCAGCGCCCCCAGCTGGGATCCCGACGAGGAGTTGCTGCGCTACGTCGTGGTGGATACCAGCGCCGAGACCCGCACAAACACCTGCTGGGAGAGCAAGGACGGCCTGAACTGGTCTCCCAAGGCGATGGGGCCTGACGGGAGCAACATCTTCAGCGCCAGGCTTCCAGACCGCGAAACCTCCCTTTACGTCCTCATTCGCGACGACCTGGAAGAGAACCCTGCGCGGCGCTTCAAGTCGCTGTATCATACCGGGAAGTGCCTGCTACCGGCCGCATCGCCGGACCTGTTGACCTGGCAGCCGTTCGAGGCCACGCCGTTCGTATCGGCGGACGAGTGGAACATGTCGTTCGACGAAGCGGCTCACCTCTACATCGCCACCCCCAAGCTGAGCGGTGTCTACGGGCGCTCCGTCGGACTGGCCACCAGCACCGATTTCGAGCACTGGAGCGAGTCTGTCCTCACTTTCGAGACCGACGAGCTCGACCAGGAGCTGGCTCCCGCCCACATCGAGTGGTACATGAAGAATCCCACCCTCTACCAGGAGGCCGGCGCCCACTCCAGCTGGAACTGGCACAACGTGGACGTCTACAACATGGGGATCTTCCGCTACGAGTCTCTCTACATCGGCATCCCCGCCCTTTTCCACCGCTTCGGTCCCGGCAATGAAGGCGACAGGCCCCAGTACGCCTTCACCTTTTTCCCCCTGCTCTGCAGCCGCGATTTGCGCTACTGGCACCGGGTGGGAGGACGCCAGCCCTTCCTTCTTCCCTCATACATGGGAAGCGGAGCATCCGATCTGGCCAAGAGCCAGCCTCCCTCCGATGCAGTGGTCCGCGGCGACGAGCTGTGGTTCTACTACAACGGGCTCAAGTATTCCGGCTGGAGCCCCAAGCCCGAGAACATGGATGCGGACCAGGGCGCGGTCTGCCTGGCCGTGCTGCGCCGCGACGGGTTCGTCGCCCTCGAGGCGGGGGAGGAAGAAGGCAGTGTCACCACCCGGCTGATGCGGCCGCAGGGCCGCCGGCTGTTCGTCAACGTGGATGCATCCGGGGGCCGGCTGCGGGGGGCGATCCTGGACGCTGCCAGGGAACCTCTGGATGGCTTCTCCACGTCGCAGTGCCTGCCCATCGAGGGCGACCGCGTCGGGACCGAGGTTCGCTGGGAGGGGCAGGCCGACCTGGAGGAGCTGAGGGGGCGGGAGATCAGGCTGCGGTTTGATCTGCAGGGGGCCGGCCTCTACTCCTACTGGTTCGAGTGAAGGAGCGCGGCGGGGGATGTTCCAGCGCGCGGTACCCCTTCTTGATCGGCCCATCCTATTGTGGTAAACTCATGCTTCTCCCGGCCGCCGTCGTTTCCACCGCCCGCCGGGGAGGGAGGCGAAATGACCAATCGCTCGCGCGATTCACACCCCACATCGGGACCTCTGCTCGACTGGTGGTACGTCCACGCCGGCTACATGGGCTTCAAGGACGGGGCCTCGAAATCCTGGGACTCCCCCCTCGGCATAGAGATAGAGGTGCAGCCGGCCGCCAAGTCGGATCCGATCCTGGTTCCCGACCGCCCCTGGGAGCGCGGCGGGATCGGCGCGGTGGGGTCGTTTTATCGAAAGGACGGCCGCTACGTCATCTACTACCGCGGCGAGCCGGGAGGATTGTGCAGGGCGGAGAGCGACGACGGGCTCAACTGGACCAAGCCCGAACTGGGAGCGGTGGAGTTCGAGGGGTCGAAGCGCAACAATATCGTCGGCGACTACTATCGCGTGTTCGAGGACCCCGCCGCGCCGCCGTCCGAGCGTTTCAAGGCGGTGGGTGGGGAGGGGGACATGTACCTGCGCGAGCGCGACAGCGAGGGCAACCTGGTGAAGCTGCCCGTCGACGAGGAGGCGGTGGCCGGGATGGGCGGCCCCCGGAACCCGTCGCGGCAGGACATTCTCCAGCTGCAGGAGTCGCTCAAGGAGAACTACAAGGGGAGGTGGGGGCAGCTCAAGGCCTTTCTCTCCGGCGCGGTCTCGCCGGACGGACTCCACTGGACCGACCTGGAGGAGCCCCTGCTCGAAGAGTTCGTCGACGGCGACAACGTGGTGTTCTACGATGAAAAGCTGGGGAAATACGTGGGCTATCTGCGCTTCCACGTGGCGGGGCGGCGCTGCGTCGGGCGCTCGGAAAGCGACGATTTCCGCACTTTCACCCCCGAACAGCTCATGGTCCTCACCGACCCGCAGGACCCCCCGGACACCTCGTTCTACAACCACGGCTACACCCGGTACCCCGGCCGCGACGACCTGCACCTGATGTTTCTCTCACTCTATTCGCAAAGCAGGGCGACCAAGGACATCCAGCTCGCCGTAAGCCACGACGGGATCAACTGGAACCGGCCCGACCGGGAGACCCCGCTGATCTCCAACTATTCCGAGGGGCCGGGCCACGGAGCCATGCTCTACGTCGCTCCCGGGTTGCTGGAAATGCCAGGTGGAGGCTACGCCGCCCTGTACTGGGGTACGGCGCGAAAGCAACCCCACGACGCCGAGTGGCTGCGCCTGCCCCTGCGCCAGGCCCTGTGGGAGAAGGACCGACTGGCCGGAATCCGGGCGCGCGACTACGGGCGCTTCACCCTGCGGCAGGACCGCTACCGGGCCCCGGAGGACTGTCCCGACTGCATCGAGGCTCCTCCCCATGACCGCTTCCCGCCGCTGCTGGACCCCAACGAGCCGCCGCGCCAGCTCAAGCTCAACTACCGGACCGAGACGGGTGGCTGGATCAAGGCTGAATTGATTACCCACCTGGGCCCCAAGCCCCACCTGTCGGGGTCGCTGCAGGCGATCCCGGGATACAGCTTCGGGGATTGCGATGTGCTGCAGGGGGACGCCATCGAAGAGGTGGTGAGGTGGAGAGGGAAGGACAATGTCGCCAGGCTCTCGGATACCCTGGCCGTGCGCATAGAGATGTGCAGGGCCACGCTCTTTTCATTCTCACTATGAGTGGATTCAACGAAAGGAAATTCCGTGCCAAGACCACTGACCGGACGTGCGCCGTCAGCTCATCTCTATCCTGAGGGAGGGCCAGGGAGGCAACTGAAGGGCCGCCTGCAGGCCGGCGAGGTCCTGCTGGCCGGGGTCGTCGCCGAGTACGTGCGGCCCTCGATCATGAAGTTCTACCAGCAGGCCGGGTTCGATTTCGTCTTCATCGAGTACGAACACGCCTATTTCGATCCTCCGGCGCTGTCGGACACGGTGCTGTCCGGGCGCGACAGCGGGCTCCCGGTCATTGCCAAGACCCCGCAGCTCGAGCGGGCGGAGGTGGCCAAGCTCATGGAGTGCGGCGTGGTGGGTATTCAGCTGCCGCGAACCGAGTCGAGGGAAGAGGTGGAGACCCTGCTGAGCTACATGAAGTTTCCTCCCGCCGGCACCAGGGCGCTTGCTTCAGGCTACGGCAACAGCGACTACATGAGGGCGGGCGACCGCCGGGAGTGGATGGCGGAGCAGGATGCCGAGTCCACCGTCATCGCGCAGATCGAGACCAGGGCGGGATACAAAAAGGCGGAGGAGATCGTCACTACTCCGGGGGTGGACATGGTCTACGTGGGGCCGGGGGACTTCTCGGTGGAGATGGGCCAGCCCGGCAATGCCGAGCATCCGGACGTGCGCGGTCCCATGGAGGAAATCCTGCAGCTGTGCAAGAGCCACGGAATCCCCTTCGGCACCACCGCCGCAAACATGGAGGCGGCGAAACGGTGGACCGGCATGGGTGCGGCGTTCTTCGAGACCTCGGACGAACGTTTCCTGATCATGGACGGGGCAGCGAAAATCGTCAGCGATTTTCGACAATTTCTCGACTGAGGAGAGCCAATGACCTTGAGAGTGGTTTTCATCGGTGCCGGCGGAAGGGGACGGGGCTGGATAGACAAGGTGGCGGACAGGGAGGGGTTTGAAGCGGCGGCGATCGTGGATCCGGCGGAGGCGGCGCATGAGATCGCAGCGGAGAAGTACCCCCATCTGCCGGTCTTCTCTACGGTTGAGGAGGCCTCCGCCGCAGTGAAGGCGGACGTGGCCATAAACTCGGCCATATCGTGGACCCGGAAGGAAACCTGCCTCGCCGCCCTGGATGCGGGATGGCACCTCCTGGTGGAAAAGCCGTTCGCCCTTTCCCTGGCGGAAGCCCGGGCGATAGTGGACGCCGGCGAAAAGGCGGGGAAGGTGGTATCGGCGGCGCAGAACTACCGTTTCATTCCCGAGGTGGCGACCATGCAGCGCAGGGTCGCCGAGGGCGGCCTGGGGGAGTTGGGTCACGGGGTCTTCGTGCGCCATCGCAAGCGCTATGGAGCCGCTACCTACCAGCAGCACATGCCCCACAACTACCTTTGGGAAATGGGGGTGCACGACCTGGACCTGATTCGATTCACCCTCTGCTCCAGGCCGCTGAAGGTCAGCGGAGCGAGTTTCCTGCCCCCCTGGGGAGACTTCAGTGGAGAGACGTCGGTAAGCGCGGCCTACGAATTCGAGAACGGAGTCAGGGTGAGCTACTTCGGCGCCTGGGCATCGCACGTGCCCGAGTTCCACTGGCGCATAGACGGCAGCGGCGGGTCGCTGCAGTACGGCGACGGGCTGAAGTTCGGCAGCCCCGAGGACATGCAGTGGCGGACCATGGAGAATCTGGATGCCACCACTGGAGACTTTGCCCTCCTCGACGAGCTGGCGGAGGCCATCAGGACCGGAGGCCGGACCAGCACCAGCGGAGAGGACAACCTGTGGACGGTGGCGATGATGGAGGCCGTGGTGATGTCCACGCAAGCGAATGGAGGCCAGATATCCATCGCCGATCTGGTGGAAGGTGGCTGAGATGAGGGAGGAGTTGCGCCCGGCAGAGGAGGGGGCCTGTTGACGGACGTAGTTGTGCAATTCGAAGATGTGGACGGCGACGGGGACCGCGAGGTCGTGGTGGAGAACACCTGGCTGCGGATGGTGCTGCGCTTTCCGGAGAAGGTGGGAGAGGCATTCTATGGCCGCCGCTTCACCTGGGGCGGGCGGCTGCAGTCGCTGGTGTACAAGCCCACGGGCAGGGAGTACTTCATGCCCGAGATGATCGATCCGGAGGACGTGCGGCCCTTCGGCCTTCCGGACGAGCTCTTCGCCCACTTTCCGCTTGAACCCGGGGAGGGAGGGAAGCGCGAGCTCAAGATGGGGGTGGGGGTTTTCAGTGAAGAAGGCGGGGAGACCTCGCTGGAGCCGCTGCCGTGGTCCTGGCGCGAGGAGGACAGCGGAGCGGAGATGGCGGTGATTTTCCGGCAGGAAGGCAGGGACCTGGGTGAATACAGCTTTTCCTACGAGAAGCGCTACCGCTTCCGCGCAGACAGCGCTTGGTTCGCCCTGGACATTGCATGGGAGAACCAGGGCGGAAAGGATTTCTCGTCGGAGTGGGACATTCACTCCTTCCATCAAAGCGGCGCGCCTCCCCGGTCCTCCTGGTTCATGGCCCCCAAGCGGGCCTGGGTCAGCTATGGCGATACGCGCATGCGCACCGTCCTGAAGGAGGCCAGCCCCATATTCGCCACCCTCGATATCAACACCTATGTCGCCGGCAGGATCGCGTGGGACCTGGACGAGGAGGGCTGGTGGTACGCGCTTGGGCCGGGGGACGGGGAGGAGTTCTATCTGCTGAGGGGGCGCTTCGAGCCCTTCCGGGGTCTTTTCTGGCACGCCTGGCGCGCGTTCACTCCCCAGGGAATCTGTCAGGTCGAGGTGCCGGCGGGAGAAAGGGCGGTCTGGGGATTCGACGTGACCCTTGGAGAAGGGGGCAGAAACTTCGTGAAGGCGGCCGAGAATTGCGGTTTGACCATCGACAGGGAGGACGGCCTGGCGCGGGTCGGGGTGCACGCCGCCGGCCAGCTCCGGGGTGTGTTGTCGGTGCGGGTCATGGATCAGTCGGGGGCGGTTTTCCGGGGGATCGAGGAGGAGGGGGCCGCGGCGCCCGGGTCGCCCCTCAGGGCAGCGGCCGCGCTGCCGGAGGCCGGCGATTTTGCCGTGGTTTCCGCTTCATTTCAGCACGGCGGCCAGGTTGCCCTGCAGGCCCGGGAAACAGTGCCCCTGAAGGCTCAATGCCCCACCGCGCGCTTGCCCTTCGACGGAGGCAAGGCGCGGGTCCTCGTGGCCAGCGACCGCGGGCTGGTCGACGGCGAGGTCGACTATCTGCACCTGTGCAGCCACAGCCTGCAGTGCGGCTTCGAGGCTGACTGGTCCGGGTCGGGGCCGCAGATCCCGGAATCTCTGAGCGGCTGTGCGGCCGCCTGCCTGGTGGGCGATGCATGGCCCCTTGGGCGCGCGGGCGAGCTGCGCCGCTGGGTGGAAGCTGGAGGGGGGCTGCTGCTCTGCGCCCCCTTTGCCAAGCTGGCGTCGGCCCTGGACGACCTGGTTCCCCTGCAGGCCCGGGGAGATGGGCGGCTGCAGCGCGCCGACCCGGAGCTGGGCCTGCAGCGGGGGACGCCGCACCACACCTCCGAGCGGCTCATGCTGGATCCCGACGCGGCGGTGGGGATCGCCCAGTGGGCCCCGGCCATTGCCCGGCCGGGAGCCCTGGTCACCCTGCGCTTCAACGATGCCGACAACCATCCGGCCGTGGCCTTGAGCGAGGCCGGGAAGGGAAGGGTGGCGGCGGTGGCGACCCGTTCGGCCTGGGGGGAGGAGAGCGCCTACGTCATCTGGGATGGATGGGGACAGTACCACCGAGCTTTTTTCGGCGGATTGATCGGATGGGTGGCGCGGAGATGGTAGGAGTGCAGCTGAGAATGGAATGCAATCGAGTAGGAGTGTGATAATTTTTCCGACCAAACACAGGAGCTTGTGAAATGACGCAGCGAAACCGCGATGACGATCTTCCCCTGATCCCGGGTTCCAGCTACCGGGTGAACGATCCGGACAGGCCTCAGCCGCGCATAGTGAGTCCCGGCGCGGAGAGCTCTCCGGATTCTCCAGGAGGGGCCCCCTCCGACGCGGTGGTTCTCTTCGACGGCAGCAGCCTATCCAACTGGGCCGGTGCGGACGGTGAGGCGCGGTGGAAAGTGGAGAACGGCTACATGGAAGTGGCCGCCGGGACCGGGTCCATCCGCACCCGGGAGCACTTCGGAGACTGCCAGCTGCACCTGGAATGGGCCGCCCCGGCCGAGGTCAAGGGCGACAGTCAGGGACGGGGCAACAGCGGCGTCTTTCTCATGGGGATATACGAGATTCAGGTGCTGGATTGCTACGACAACCCCACCTATGCCGACGGCGCCGCCGCGGCGATCTACGGCCTGTGCCCTCCCCTGGTGAACGCGTGCCGCAAACCCGGGGAATGGCAGACCTTCGACATTGTCTGGCTCGGACCGCGCTTCGAGGGTTCGGCGGTGGCGCGACCTGCGCGGGTGACCGTTTTTCACAACGGGGTGCTGGTGCATCACGACAGGGAGTTGAGCGGGCAGACGGCCAACAGGCGGGTGGTGCCCTACGAGCCCCATCCCGAAGTGGGGCCCCTGGAGCTGCAGGACCACAACGACCCGGTGCGCTACCGCAACATCTGGTACCGCCCCCTGACCGGCTACGATGAAGGATGAGCCCTGCCGGGTCCCCCAGAGGGAGTAACATGCTCTCGCCGCAAGAGACTGCGCACTTCGATACCTTCGGGTTTCTATTTCTTCCCAGGCTTTTCTCGGCAGCCGAGATCAGGGCGGTCAGAGATGCCGCAGAGGAAATATGGCGGGAGGATCCCGCGCCGGTGAAGGACGGGGACCGCCGGCTGACCTACTTCGTCGAGCGCAGTGAGCCGCTGGCCCGGCTGGTGGAAGACGACCGCATCTACCGCCGGGTCGAAGCCTTGCTGGGTCCCCGCTTCGTCTGGGTCGGATCAGAGGGCAACGTCACCTACTACAGCGAGCTGAAGTGGCATTCCGACCGCAAGTACTATCGCCGCGGCGAGGAGAGGTGGATGGGCTATCCGCAGTTGAAGGTGATGCTCTACCTCGACGAGGTGACAAGGCAAACGGGGTGCATGCGCGTCATCCCGGGGTCGCACAGGATGCCGTTCCACAAGGCCTTGGGACCGCAGGAGATCGATCCGGATTCCAGGCCTTTCGGCGTGGCCGGGGCGGACATCCCCAGCGTCGCCCTCGAATCCACCCCGGGAGACGTGATTCTCTTCAACCACTGCATCTGGCACGCCATGTTCGGGGGAGAGGAGGGCCGCTGCTACATCGCCCTGAAATTTGCCGCCAGACCCACCACCGAAGACCATCTGCGCACTCTGGAACGTTACACCGAATCCGCCTTCGAGCCCCACCCCGCGTTTCTCGACAGCGAGAGCCCGCGCCTGAGAAACATGGTTGCGGGGCTGGCCGAGCGGAAGATCAAGGTGTAAATGCGCTCATCCCCTCACCCGAGCTCGATGCCCGAACGCCGAATGAACTGGCGGATGATCTCGGTGATATCCTCGTTCCCGAGCCCCTGGTCGAGAAAGCGCGCGAGGATGGTTTTGACCTGCGGACCCACCTCCAGGGGAACATCGATCTCCCTGCCCAGCTCGACCCCCAGATCCATGTCCTTCACCGCGAGGTGAATGGCGGAGGAGGTCCCCTTGCCCTGCAGGAGCATCCCCATGGTGCGTTCCAGGATCCTGCTGTTTCCCATGCTCGGCCTGATCACCTCGAACAGCATCTGCGGATCGATTCCGGCCCTGGCGCCGAGGGCCATCCCTTCGCACACACCCAGAAAGCTGATGAACATCATCATGTTGTTCACCAGCTTGGTCACGTTGCCGCTGCCGGCCGGCCCCATGTAGGCGACATTGCCGCCGATGGTTTGCAGAAGGGGCCTGAAGCTCTCGAAATTCCTCCTCGTGCCGCCGACGAAAACGGTGAGGGTGCCCTCCTGTGCGCCGATCACACCTCCGCTCACCGGGGCGTCGAGGACGTCGAGCTCCCTCGAAGCGCCGATTCCGGCGATTCTGCGCATGACCGTCGGTGAATTCGTGCTGGTATCGATATAGGTCCCGCCCTTCTTCAGGCCGGCGAAGATCCCCTCTTCACCCAGAACGGCTGCTTCGACCTCCTTTGGACCGGGCAGGGAGGACAGCACGACCTGGGACCGGGCCGCCGCCTCCCTGGCACTTTCCGCCCACCTCGCCCCGGACGCTTCGAGGTTTTTTCCCGCGCCGCGGCGAAGGTCGTACACCCACAGGTCGTGGCCGGCATCGAGGATATTGGCGGCCATGGGGTTGCCCATGTTTCCCAGGCCGATGAATCCGACCTTCATAGAAGCCCTTTCTCGGCGGCCGACCATTGCGAGGGCGGCTGCCGGTTACGGAGAAACGCGAACACTAGCGGGATTCGGCAACGGTGGGGAAGTCGGCCGGCATGGTGATCTCGATGGTCTCGAAATCTTCAGAGTACTCCAGCACCTCGTGCTTGACCCCGGGAGGCTGGTACCAGGCGTCGCCGGCCTCCACGCGGACCTCGCCCACCTCCTCGAAGAAGAGGAGGGCCCAGCCGCTGAGCAGATAGTTCATCTGAAACTCGAGGACGTGGGAGTGGTAGCCCATGGGGCCGCCACAGGGCTGGGAAGCCCGGATTACCTGGGCCATCACCCGGCCCTCGGTGGCGTCCTTGATCCCAAGGTCGCGGTACTGGAAGTAGGGACGAAAACCCGTGGTCCAGTCGGCGTCTTTAATGTGGGCGGCAAAGGCCTGGTTGGTCTTCATAGCGGGATTCCTTTCAGCGATGGGCGCGGTGGAATGAGGGATGGGGGGCGTCGGTTTGTCTTATAGTAAAATCTCCCGGAGGAGTCAATTGAAGCGGGGACATGGAGACGGTCCCTGCCGGGTTGCATTGTTCGGCGCCTGGATTGTTGTTAGTTTCCCTGCCCCGTGAAACCGGGAGGGGCGCCGCAGGTTGGGAAGCCGGCGCCCTGTTTGCAGGGCTCCTCCCCCGAGGGGAGGATTGATCCGGAGGATATCGCCCAAGGCGATCCGGGCAGTTCACCGAGAGGAGATGCCGTAGATGCGGGTCATGAACTCCAGCCCGACCGATTCCCTAAACGAGGTGGTGCTGTTTCCCTTCGACGAGTGCAGCATGCCATTCGTCCGGGACCTCCACACCAACCTGGTTGCCGGCCGCACCAACCAGGCGGAGATGGAACACGGGCTCAGCCTCGATCTGGACGAGCGCCATCCGGCAGGTCCGGTGCTCTCCCCCGGGCCTCCGGGGTCGCTGGACTCTACCGAGGTGATATGCCCCAACGTGTTCCACGTGGACGGCGAGTATCGCATGTGGTACATCGGGGCCGACGACAACTACCGGCGCCGGTGCGGCCTCTACGCCGTTTCCGGTGACGGCTTTCACTGGGAGCGGCCCGGTCTCGGTCTGGTGGAGGTCGACGGCAGCGCGGACAACAACCTGGTCCAGGGCCCCTGCGGCGAGTGGATCCTCTACGAACCGGACGACCCCGACCCCGGCCGCCGCTTCAAGACCATCACCGGATGCGGGTCCAACACCGCTTTCAGCCCCGATGGCCTGCGCTGGACGGCTTCCGGTCCGGACCGCAAGCTCTTCGGCATCGACATGGAATGCGGCCACATCTTCAAGTGGGGAGGATGCTATTACGTCAACGGCCAGGGCGGTCCTTCCGAGTGGAACCGCTCGGTGCCCTCTCCCATCACCCAGGCGTCCAAGCGCATCGTCATCACCTACGCCTCCTACGATTTCGTCAACTGGACCCACGCCGCCGCCCTGAGCTTTCGCCGCGACCCCGTTCCGCCGCTGCCTCCGGAGACCTTCGAAGGCCACTCCGGCGAGCAGGTCCACGAAGGGATGGCGGTCTGGGACCGGGGCAACGTCCTGCTCAGTCTCTACGGCCAGTACCGCAGTCCCACCAACGACCGCCGCGACGTGGTCCTCGATCTCGGATTAGCCCTGAGCCACAACGGCCTGGAGTTCAAGGAGCCGGTGCCCGATTTCAAGATGATCCACTCCTACGAGCTGCAGGGCCCCGGCGGGGTAGGCTACGCCGCGCCGCGCCTGGTGCAGCGCAATGCCTGGGCCAACATCGAAGACCGCACCGTCTACTGGTTCAGCGTCTGGCGCGAGGAAGCCTCCACCTGGGCCAAGAACAATCCCGTCGCCCTCACCGGGGTATGGGCGGCCACCTGGGAGCGCGACCGCCTGGGGTTCTTCAGACCCTGCGGTCCCGATCTGGACTGGGGCGCGGGGACCTACGAACCCCACTGCATCTCCTGCCCCATCGAGCTGGAGGGCGATGGCCGCCGCATCTTCGTCAACGCCGACCGGGTGGGGGCGCACAGCCAGCTCAGGGTCGAGCTGCTGAACCGTGAATTCATGCCCATTCCGGGTTATTCCGGCGAGGACTGCGTGGTCCTGGGTGATCCTGGCCTGCGCCAGCCGGTGCGCTGGCGCCACGGGGAGGTGGTGGGGAAATTCGATCATCCCGTGCGCGTGCGGGTGAACTGGGAGGGCCTGCGTCCCGAGGACGCCCGGCTCTTCGCCGTGTACGTCAACTAGAGGGGGAGGAGGATGCAATGAGAGCCTTGAACTCGAGTCCAGCCTTTTCCATCGGGGAGGCCGTGCTCTTTCCCTTCGACCGCGGCAGCATGCCCTTCCTGCGCGACGTCAACCTGAGCCTGCAGGCCGGCCGCACCAACCAGGCCGAGATGGACCACGGGCTCAGCGTGGACCTCGACGAGCGCCACCCTGACGGCCCGGTGCTGACCTACGGTCCCCCGGGATCGCTGGATTCCACCGAGATCATCTGCCCCCACGTCTACCAGGTGGACGGCGAGTTCCGCATGTGGTACGTAGGGGGCGACGACGATGGCCGCCGCCGGCCCGGTCTCTACGCCGTTTCCAAGGACGGCTTCAACTGGGAGCGGCCGCGCCTTGGGTTGGTGGAAGAAAGGGGCGGCAAGGACAACAACCGGGTTGCCGGCCCCTGCGGCAGCTCGGTTTTCTTCGACCCCGGGGACCCCGATCCCTCGAGGCGCTTCAAATCTATTTTCGCCACCTCCGGACCGCTGCGCCAGAGCGCCTCGTTCAGCGCCGACGGCCTGCACTGGGTGCGGGCGGCCGAAAGCGACGACATCTTCGCCACCGGCCTCGAGGGGGGCAATATCCAGAAGTGGGGGGATTGCTACTACGTCAACGGCCAGGGCGGACCTTCATCATTGAACCGCCCCATCCCTCATCCCATAAGGCAGGCATCCAAGCGCCTGGTGGTCACCTTCGCCTCCTACGATTTCGTCCACTGGACCCACGCCGCGGCCATGGGACTGCGCCGCGACCCCGTTCCTCCCCGGGCCCCGGAAACCTTCGAGGGGCACTCGGGGGAGCAGATCCACGAGGGAGTGGCCACGTGGAACCGGGGCAATCTTCTCCTCGGCCTCTACGGGCAGTACCGCAGCTCCACCAACGACCGCCGGGACGTGGTGCTCGACCTGGGTTTCGCGGTCAGCCACGACGCCATGCACTACACCGAGCCCGTACCGGATTTCAAGATGGTCCACTCCTACGAGATCCGCTGCCCGGAGGGGCCCGGTGCGGGCGGTTACGCGGCGCCGCGCCTGCTGCAGCGCAATGCCTGGGCCAACATCGGCGACCGCTCCGTCTACTGGTTCAGCGTCTGGCGCGAGGAAGCCTCCACCTGGCACATGGACAACCCCAAGTCCATGACCGGGGTGTGGGTCGCCACCTGGGAGCGCGATCGCTTCGGCTGGTTCTCGCCCTGCGGCCGCAACTACGGCTCGGCGGCAGGGGCCTACGAACCCCACTGCATCTCCTGCCCCGTTTCACTCGAGGGCGGGGCGGCCAGGGTATTCGTCAACGCCGACCGTCTGAACCAGCACGGCCGGCTGAAAGTCGAGCTGCTCGACGAGCAGTTCAGGCCCATTCCCGGCTACTCGAAAGCAGACTGCATCGGGCTCGAACAGCCCGGTCTGCGCCAGCAGGTGACCTGGCGCGAACGGGACGTCCTGGAAGGGTTCGGCCACCCGGTCCGGGTGCGGGTCGACTGGGAGGGGATCCGGCGCGAAGACCCCCGGCTCTTCGCGGTCTACCTCGCTTGAGCCTGGCTCGTGAAGATCGGGATCAACCAGTTCAGCTACCACCGTTTCTTCGGCGCGGTCATGCCCTGGGAGAGGGACCCGGGGGTGCGCTGGACCCTTGCGGATTTCCTCGACCGGGCGGAAGAGCTGGGGGCGGATGGGGTTTCGATCCAGACGGCGTTCGCCGCGCTGGAGGAACTGTCCGCTGCGGCGTCGATGCAGAGAAACGGCCGCTTCGGCGAGGTGGTCTTCGAGTGGGGTCATCCTGACGGGTTGAAGATGGGCGGCTCCACCGAGGCGGAGGCGGAGCTCGGGCGCTTCCTCGAGTTCGCCGCCGCCGGCGGAGTCAGGCTGGTGCGCATCGTCGCCGGATATCCCACCTATCGCGGCAGGGAGCCGGTGGAGGACCAGGTCCGGCGCCTGGTTCCCGTCCTCCGCAGGCTGAGCGGAAGGGCCGCCGGTCTGGGCGTGGAGCTGGCCCTGGAGAATCACGCGGATTTCACCCCCCCCGAGCTCGGAGATTTGATCGAGCGGGTGGGGGAGGACAACTTCGGCGCGGTTTTCGATCTGGGCAACTGCGTCCGGCTCGGAGCCGACCTGCTGCAGGGAGCGGAGCGCGTCGCCCCGCTGACCCGGATGGTGCACCTGAAAGACCTGGTGGTTCTCGAGGAATCCAGGGGGAATCCCCTCGCTTCCTGGCCCAGCGCGCCACTCGGGCGCGGGACCATGGACATCGAAGGCGCCCTGGACCGGCTCAGGGAAGGCGGATTCGACGGCCCGGTGATGATCGAAATGTCGAACATGCATCCCGACTGGCCGGATGAGGAGACGGCGGTCGCTGAGAGTGTGCGCTGGCTCAGGGACTACCGGGAAAAGCGATGGGACGGGTAGACCTGGACTTCATGCCTGCGGTGCCGGTCTTCGACGCCAACGTGGCCCTGGGAAGGAGGCACAACCGGCGCCAGAGCGTGGATACCGCGGCGGCTACCATCGCCGAAATGGACCGGACGGGGGTAGAGCGCGCCCTGGTCTACGCGCCCCACGCGGCGGCCTACGATTCGCTCCAGGGCAACAGCTACCTGCTCGAGTCCATCGCCGGCTTCCCGCGCCTGGTGCCGCAGTTCGCCTGCAACCCCACCTTCGACCAAATGGACGAGTTCTCCGCGGAGCTCGCGGCGCACGGGGTGCGCTCCATACGCCTGCTGCCGAAGATGCACAACTACCCCTTCCGCGACTGGGTCGTGGGACCGTGGCTGGAGTGGGCGGCGGCGGAGGCCATTCCCGTCTGGATGCCGGTGAACTACGGCATTCCCGCGAGGCGGGAGGACCTGGACTCCACCCAGCTGGACCCGGAGGCGCTGCACGACACCCTCAAGGCCCATCCCCGTGTCCGCGTGGTGCTGTGCGAGGCGCAGATAAGGCACGTTCCCTGGGTTCTGCCCCTGCTCAGGAGCCTGCCCAACATCTACGTGGAGATCTCGCGCTTCGTCATCACCGACGGGATCTCCCTGCTCCTGGAAACGGCGGGAGTGGAGCGCGTGATCTACGGGTCCAGGTACCCTGATTCGCCCATGGCGGCGCAGCTCTACAGCCTGCACCGGTCCGGGTTGAGCGAGGACGATTTGCGCGCCGTGTGCTCCGCCAACCTGGACCTCCTCCTGGGAAAGGAGTGAAAATGGATACCCCCGTCATCGACTTCCACAACCACGTCGGCCGCTGCGGCTACCTGCGCATGGACGATGACCCCGGCCGCTTTTTGCGGATCATGGACGCGGCGGGCGTCGATCGGGCCTGTGTCTTCAACGTCTGGTACGGGGACGCCCGCTACGGCAACGACATGACGGCCCGGTTGGTGGACCGCCATCCGGACCGCTTCATCGGCTCCTGCTTCGTCAACCCCCACTACCCCGAGGAGATGGTTCCGGAGTTGGAGCGCTGCATCGACGGACTGGGGATGAAGTACATCAAGCTCTATCCGGCCTACCTGGGCAGGCCCATAGACGATCCCGCGTTCGACCCGGTCTTTTCCTGGGCCGACGCGCGGGACCTGGTGGTGATGAGCCACCACGACCGCTGGCCCGAGCCGCGGCGCTACATCGGCGTGGCGCGGCGTTTCCCCCGGGTGCGCTGGGTGATCGCCCACGCGGGCAACGGCCCCCTGGGCCAGGCCGACGCCGTGGCGGCGGCGCAGGCCTGCGCCAACATCTATCTGGAGGTCTCCACTTCCTTCGGCGACAGCCGCACCATCGAATACCTGGTCCACGGGGCGGGAGCGGACCGGGTGCTCTTCGGTTCGGACATGCCCGAACAGGAGGTGCGCTATCAACTGGGACGGATCGTCACCGCCGACATCCCGGAGGATGCCAAGCGCAGGGTTCTGGGTCTGAACGCGATCCGTCTCCTGGACCTGTAAGCCTAAGTGTCCCGTCGCAGAAATATGTCGCCATTTTCCCGCCGATCCATCCCGGCTTACGGCGTTGCCTTCACTCGCCGTACACTACTGGTACGACTCGCTCAGGCGCCTTGTGAGCCGGGCGCCTCGGCGGCCCAATTGCGTCAACCTGTCTCTGCGACGGGACACTAAGAAGGAGGAGAGGCCCCATGTTCGAGAAACTGCGAGGCGGCCATCCGCGCCTGCTTGCCTTGGAGGAGGACCTGGAGCGGGTGCGCACGCTGGTCGGGGAGGACGAGCGGGCGCGAGCCCTCAGGGACAGGCTGCACGCCGCCGCGCTGCGCCTGCTGGACGAGCCTGCCGTCGAGTTCAAGCTGGTGGGCAGAGGGGGCTACGCCGACCGCAGTCTCGACAAGGTGTGGGTGCTCCTGCCCGTGAGCCGGCTCTGCCTGGAGCGGATATACACCCTGGCGCTCGTCTACCGGCTGGAAGGGGACGAGCGCTTCGCCCGCCGCGCCGCCGATGAGATGCTGGCCGCCGCCGCCTTTCCCGACTGGAATCCCGCTCATTTTCTCGATACGGCCGAGATGACCCATGCCCTGGGCATCGGCTACGACTGGCTCTACCACTGCCTGGACGGGGAGACCCGGAGCACGGTTCGCCGTGCCATTGCCGCCAAGGGGCTGGCCGCGGGGGTCGCGGCCTACCGGGAAGAACACCACTTCGCCATGCGCGGCACCAACTGGAACCAGGTGTGCAACGGAGGCCTCGGCATCGGGGCCCTCGCCGTCGCCGACGAAGAGCCGGAGCTGGCGGAGCAGGTCCTGGCCCGGGCCCTGGCATCCCTCCGCCGGGCAATGGAAACCTACGCTCCCGACGGGGGATGGGACGAAGGAATCCTGTACTGGCACTACGGCACCCGCTACCTGGTTTACTTCCTCCAGTCCCTGGAGACCGCTCTCGGCGAAGACTTCGGTCTGGCCGGCATGCCGGGATTCGACTGCAGCGGAGACTTCCGCATCCACACCGTGGGACCATTGGGCAAGACCTTCAACTACGGCGACGGCTACGAGGAAGCGGGGGGAGCCCCGGAGATGTTCTGGCTGGCGCGCAGGTTCCACAAGCCGCACTATGCACGGCACCAGCTCCAGTGGTTGGACGACCATCACCTGGACCCCAAGGGACTGCCGCGCAACGAAGGAGCCCTGGCGCAGGATCTGCTGTGGTTCGAAGCCAATGGCGGGGAGGCGCCGGAGCTGCCCCTGGACGCCCTATTCCGCAAGGTCGAGGTCGCCTGTTTCCGCAGTGGATGGGATGACGGGAACGCCATTTTCGTGGGGTTCAAGGGCGGCGAGGGCGGCGTCAGCCACGGACACATGGACCTGGGAAGCTTCGTGCTGGACGCCCTGGGATGGCGCTGGGCCCTCGACCTGGGGATGGAAGAGTACGAAATCCGCGATTTCCTCCTGCACAGCGGCCGGGTGAAGGAGCGCTGGGAGATCTACCGATTGGGAACCCGGAGCCACAATACCCTTGTGATCGGCAATACCTTTCAGAACCCCACCGCGAGAACGACCATCCTGCGCTTCGCTTCGACCTCCGGGGATGCCTTCGCCATCGCGGATTTGACCGAGGCCTACAAGGGTGCGCGGCGGGTGTGGCGCGGCGTTGCGCTGCGGCAGCGGCGGCAGGTCCTGGTCCAGGACGAGGTCCACCTGGAGGCCTGCGCCGAGGTGCACTGGGGAATGCTCACCGAGGCGGAGATCGAGACCGCAGGGAGGGAGGCCACCCTGGTTCAGGGGGATGCCCGTCTGCAGGCGCGCATCCTCGAGCCCGAGGGGGTTTTCTTCGAGGTGGAGGGAAGCGATGCGCCGGAGCCGCAGAAGCAGCAACCCGGGGTGCGCAAGCTGGCACTGCGCCTGGACCGGCTGAAGAGAGGGCGCATCGCGATACTCCTTACCCCGTACAGGGAAGGAGAGGCGGTCCCGGGCACGGTGCCGGAGGTTGCGCCGTTGATGCTGTGGAGATAGTTTCACGAATCCTCGTAGTTGCCGGCGAAGGCGTGGGGTGGGGCCCGGCGCCTGAAGCTTGCGGCCCCTGGCGGCGCAACTGGAGGGATCATCAATATTCTCAATGGAGGAGGCACCATGTCCGCATTGCGCGTCGCACTGGTGGGAGCGGGGGGCAAAGGCCGCCAGCATCTCGGTAACGTCAGAAACCTCGAAGGGGTCGAGATCGCCGCCATCTGCGACCCCGTGGAGAAGTTGCGCGAGGCCGTGGCCGAGGAGTTCGGTGCTCCCGGGCGCTATGCCAGCATCGAGGACATGCTGGGAAGCGAGAAGCTCGACGCCGCATTCGTCGCCACACCGGCGCACATCAACGCCATCGCCGCGCTGCCATGCCTGCAGGCCGGAGTCCACACCTTTCTGGAGAAGCCGCCGGGACTCAGTCTGGAGGAGACCCGGGGCCTGCACGAGGCGGCGGCGCGCAGCGGGGCCCAGGGCATGGTGGGATGGAACCGCCGCTTCGAGCCGGTGATCCGGAATGCGGTCGAGGAGATCAGGGACAATGGTCCCATAGTTCAGCTGGTGGGAGAATTCCACAAGAACATGACGCGCCTGGAGGACCTGAACCGGTTCCCCGAGCACCTGCTGGACAATTTCCTCTGGGAGACCCCCATTCACGCCATCGACCTGGTGCGCTTTCTCGGTGGTGCCGAGGTGGTCGAGGTGCACAGCTTGGTGCGCCGCGCCGTTCACGACCACAAGGACGTGCACGCGGCCCTGGTTCTCTTCGCCAACGGCTGCGTCGCACAGCTCACCTTCAACATGACCAGCACGCCGCGTCTGGAGCGCTACGAAATCCACGGCAGGGACGTATGCGCCTATATCGAGCGCGAGGGGGTTATGGTCTACAAGGACGGCGAGACCCGGCCAGTTTCGAAGGATGGGCCGGACGGCACCGAGCTGGAAGACCGTTTCTTCATAGAGTGCATCAGGGACGGGAGGGAGATCGGGCTGCCCGCCGCCAACCTGGACGAGGCGGTCAAGACCATGGCGCTCGGGCAGCGGATAATGGACGGTCTGATCGAGGATTGACCGGGATATGATCGTGGCTCCATATACGGAAAGGGCAAGGAAATGAGGCAGGTTGCAGTCGATGGGCGGGGACTGGTGACGGTGCAGGAGGGCGCAAGGCCAACACCGCGGCCCAACGGGGTGGTGACGCGGACCCTCTACTCGTTGATAAATACGGGCACGGAATCGTGGATCGTCCGCAGCCGCCGGGGCGCTGCCGATCCCCAGCCCCCCGAGGTCCTGGGGTGCAGCAACTGCGGCCGCGTAGAGGAGGTGGGTCCCGACTGCGGCAAGCCCGCGGCCCCCGGCGACCTGGTGGCGGGCGGAGGTCTGCAGATGGCCTGGCACGGGGACTACTGCTCGATTCCGCGCAACATGTTCGCTCCGGTTCCGGCGGGGGTGGATCCCGAGGAGGCGGCCTTCGCCACCCTGGGCACCGATTCCATGCACGGGGTGCGCCAGGGAAGGGTCGGGCTGGGGGACAGGGTGGTCGTGTTGGGGACGGGCCTCATAGGACAGATGGCCGCCCAGATGGCGCGCCTGAACGGGGGGCACGTCATGGTGGTGGGGCACCGCAACGAAATGCGCCTGGAACTGGCGGGCAGGCTGGGGGCCGAGAGGGTGGTGCTCAACGACCGCGAGAATGCGGTGGACGCGGTGCTGGATTTCACCGCCGGCCAGGGGGCCGACGTGGTGCTGATGTGCGCCGCGCCTCAGGGGGCCGGTACCCTGGAGCAGTGCCTGGAGATGGTGCGCAAGAACGGGCGCATAGTGGTGGTGGGCCTGGCGGAACTGGAAATCCCGTTCCTGCAGTGGCACCGCAAGGAAGCCGAGTTTCTGGTCTCGCGCGCCTACGGACCTGGACGGCACGATCCGGTCTACGAGGAGGAAGGGCTGGACTATCCCTACAACTTCGTGCGCTGGACCCTCAACCGCAACATGGAGGAGTTCCTCCTCCTGGTAGCCCAGAAGAAACTGGACGTCAAGTCGCTGATCTCGCACACCTTTCCCGTGGCGGAGGCAGCTGCCGCCTTCGACCTGGTGCTGGACCGCCACGAGGAAATCGTGAGCGTCTTACTCAAGTACGAGGATTGATCATGAAACTGTCGATTTCCGCCCGCATCGCCGAAGAGGAGCACGTCAAGGACAGAACCGCCATCAGTTTCGAGGAGCTTGCCCGGCTGGCCAGCTCCATCGGCTACGCAGGCCTTTGCATACGGCCTTCCCAGGCGACTGTGAAAACGCCCGACGAGGAGATCGCCGCCATGCGCGAGATACTCGACCGCTACGGCCTGCGGCCCTCCATGGTGACCCTCGATCCGGTGATCGCGGCAAACACCGATGAAGCGGGACAGCCGCAGAGGAACTTCGGCCGCCACGTGGACGTCGCCGAGATGCTGGGCGCCGACCTGATCCGCGTCGCCATCAAGAACGAGGAGGACGTGGCCTGGACCCGGCGCGCCTGCGACCAGGCCGCCGAGCGCGGGATCCGGGTGCAGCATCAGACCCACTCCGACAGCCTCTTCGAGACCGTCGACCAGTGCCTGGACGTGGTGCGCCGCATCGATCGGCCCAACTTCGGCATCACCGTCGAACCGGGCAATCTGGTCATCTGCGGCGAGGACTACGGTCCCGAGGCCATCGAGCGGCTGGGGCCGCATATCTTCAACGTCTACCTGCAGAACCTGCGCCTGTCGGAGACCGGCAGCAGCAGCGTCATGACCCTCGACGGCAGGGTCCACTACGACCGCCTGGTGGTCGGCGAGGAAGGGGGGATCGACTTCGAGCGCTTCTTCGATGGCCTGCATGCGGTCGGCTACGACGGGTTCGTCACCACCCACCAGCCGGCGATGGAGGGAATTTCCGTGGAGGAACTGGCGAGGACCATGTTCGAGCGCTTGGAGAAGCTCATGTAGATTCGTATAATTACCTTGAAACAACCAGGGCGCTGGACCCTGGCCCTGAATGCCTCGCGGCAAGCTCCCGTCGTCGCCCGCCGCCGTCGACCAACCCCCAAGGAGACGGGAACATGCGCTTTTCCCCCACCCACATCCTCAGGGTCCTCATCGCCCTGCTCGCCGGGTGGAGCACGGCCGCCGGCGGGGCGGCGCAGGAAAATCGGGTATCCCTTCCGGATGTGATGCCCGGGCTCACCTTCCTGCGCCGGGAAAACCCCACCTATCGCAATTTCGCCTTCGACAACTTCGACAACTACAAGTTCCACACCATCCCCCAGACAGAAGCCCTGAGAGATTCCTACAAACCTGTCTACTTCTACGACGATTTGGGGAACTTTCTTTTCAACGGTTTCAAGCTCTACGACTGGGGCGAGCAGCGCCGCGAGGGCCAGGAGTGGGGCAGCTTCATCAGCAAGGACGAAGCTACCTGGACCGAGGTATTCAACTATATCGCCATAGGACAGGACGGCTACGGCAATTGGAACTACTCTGCCATGGTGGGGGACGGTCTGGTGGCGCGGTTTTCGCCCCTGACCCTGTCGAGGACGGATTTCAACGGAATCCGCCTGGATGTGGCTACCCCCCATCTGAAATTCACGGCCCTGGGATCGCGCATCGAGCGTCCCTACTACATCAAGGATTCCGGAGATGACGTGTATGCGCTGTGGCACTTCGAAAACGTACAGTTCGCCGATGCTTCCACCCTGATCCTGGGCAGCCGCCTGCAGGGTGAGGCGGGGGCCCTGCGCCTGGGTTTGAACGGCGCCAATATGCACGTCTACCAGAGTACCCAGCCCGGCAACAGCATGAAAGGGGTGCTGCGCTCGGACCAGCCGCTGTGGGACCGGATTCTGGTGCGCTTCAGCGACGATTCGCCGGGGGATGGAGGGGGGGCGGTGGTGCAGGAGGTGCAGTTGATCGTCAACGGCGAGGCGCGCCCGGACCTGCGGCCCAGAGTGGTGCGCCATCTGGCCGGGGTCCGGCCCCAGGTGGGGACCTATTCCCAGGCCACCGGCGGGTTCATCCCCAGGCCCTACACGACGCCGCGATCGGTCAACCTCCCCTTCTACCGCGGGCGCAACGAGATCCCCCTCTACGCCGACTATTTCTACCGCCTCGACCACGAAGACGGGGTGGACGTGAGCAAGAATACCATCCTGGAAGGACTGCTGGCCAATATCGCGGTGGAATCTCCCGACGCGACGCTGCACGCCGACGGTGAAGAGCAGGTGGTCTACATCTTCGACGTGGCGCAGGAACCCTACGTGGAGTCTTTGCAACTGGAAGCGGTGGTGGGCAACGACTACCGGGTGGAGGTGGCGACCCTGGAGCACTTCAACCCGCGCGGCAAAGGCCATGAGGTGAAGTACAGAAGCGGCTTCTACCGCACCGTGCTGCGCGCACCGGGGCAGGTGCGGGACCTTTCGAACCTGGAGCGCAGGCGGGTCGATCTGGGGGAGAGCACCTCGATCTTCACCTACAGCGCAGACCTCAACCTGCAACTGGTCGGCGTGGAGATCAACGGGGAGTACGCCCGCTCCGCCCTCTACAGGCGCTATCCGGCGCGCTCCCTCGAGGAGCCGCTCTTCGGCCGCAGCCCGCGCTTCGCGGAGGCGGGATCGGCCTACTTCATCAATGCCACGCGCTGGTGGAGGCATATGCGCCTGGGCGCCGAGTACTTCGCCATGAACCCCGGTTTCACCACTACCATGTCCCACTTCATACTTTGGGATCCGGGCGTTGGCGTCCGCCGCAGCAACATCAGCAGGCTGGCCAACGAGACCATCTACTGGGACCTGGTACAGGACAACGAGGACGGGGACGGATTCCCCGACAAGCGCATCGGCTTCGTCATCGGCAGCATCTACCGGGACGACACCGACACCGATGCCGACGGGGTTCACCTCGGCCAGGACGAGAACAACGACGGCTTCCCGGATGTCAACCGCGACGGCGACGCTCTGCCCGACTACCTCGAACCTTTCCTGATGTACGACGTGGAACCCAACGACTTCGTCTACGGGCTGGACCGCAACAACAACGACGAACCGGACCAGCGCGAGGACGATCGCGACCCGGACTATCCCTACGACCAGGACCAGCGCGGCTTCCACCTCTTCGCCCAGGTGGATTTGAGCCGCCACTGGTCCTTGGGGGCGGGTCGTTACGACGTCGAGGAGATCGCCGGGTCGGGACGGAACAGATCGGCTTACGCCCTGCTGACCTACCGCCGCGAGGGAGTGGACCGGCTGCGGCGCGTCTTTTTCGAGAACCACTTCCGCCGGGTGGAGGACGACATCCCGGACGAGTACACGGTGCTCGCCCAGGAGCGCCGCTTCGTCGGCATCTACCATTACTTCGTGCACCACCGCTACTGGGGCAACCGGGCCTTTCAGAACCGGCTGCGCGCCGACCCGCTGCGCTACCGGGACAGCTACGTCGAGGAAGCCTACCTGGAAACCCGGCTGCGGCCCTGGTCCACCCTCAATCTGGTGCAGAAGCTGCGCCTCCGCCTCAACTGGCAGCAAGGCCGTCACCTGTCTCCGGGCCTTGCCAGCGGCACCCGGCGGCTGGACTACTGGTCCACCGTGAGCCGGATGGACTATACCTGGCGCCTGGGCAGGCTGCGGGTGCAGCCCAAGTTCAAGTTCATGCTGCTGCGCTACGTCGACCAGGGCATCGACCGCATCATGCGCCTGGAGTACGACCTGATTCCCATCCTCGAGGTCAACTACGACCTAATGAGCCGCACGGTGCTGCGCCTCGGGGTCCAGGGCTGGGGACCTCTTCCCTACCGCTTCAGCGACCAGGCGCGCAAGCTCGAAAGCTTCGATCGCCGCACCCTCACCGCCACGGTGACCAATCACTCGCGCTATTTCGGCTACGATCTCTATACCATCGTCGGGGTCAACAGGGACGACATGGAGTTCGACGCCCGCTTCCGCGAGGCCGAGAACTTCGACGTGGTTTCGTTGTTCGTGCGCACCCTGATCGGGTTCCCCGGAGCCGGAGATCGTTTGTTCTAGACCAATGGACGCCGAAGGCTCGAGATCACCCGCTCCGGGCCTGTGGCCGCTTCTCCTTCTTTCCCTTTCCCTGGTTCACCCCGCCAGCGGCGGCGCCGAGGACAGGGATGCCCACCTTGCCCTGCCCGAGGTGGCGGCGCAGAGATTCCTGCTCAGGCGCCCTCATCCTGCCTACCGCAACTACGCCATCCACACCTACACCCAGTACCCGAACCACCAGGAACCCTACGGGGACGCGCCGCGGATCTATTACGGTCCCCTGGGCAACCGCCTCATCAAGGGATACTACTTCTACAACTGGCGCGAGTGGCGCCTGCCCGGTTTGAGCTGCGAGGTCGACAACAGCCGGCAGTGCGGCAGCGCGATCGAGAGCATCGGCGGCCAGGTGGTGGCGCGCGACGGGTACGGCGGCTGGGGCTACAGCGCCATAGTGGGTTCGTCGGGGACCCTGTTTCTGACCCCCCTGACCATGTCCCTGGCGCGCACCAGCGGGCTGCGCCTGGACGTCTCCACCCCGCGCCTGAAATCCACCTCCCACGCCCGCCGCTCGGGCCACCACCTGGGCAACTCCTCCATGATGCTGGCCCAGCGCTTTCAGGCCGACCTGGGTGCCCTGAGCCTGGGCCTGAACTGGGCCAACAGCCACGTCTATCGGAGTGACCGCGCGGGCAACAGCCTAAAGGGAAGATTGCGCTCCGACCGGCGCATGGCCTCGTGGCTGCTGGTGAAGATCGAGGACGACTCCCCGGACGACGGCCGCGGCGGCTCCACCGTCCAGGAGCTGGAGTTGATCGTCAACGGAGAAAGGCGGCCGGACCTGCGGCCCTTTGCGATCCGCCATCGCAGCGGCGCGCTGACCCAGGTGGGGCAGATTTCCCAGGCCGAGGGCGTATTCCGCCCCAAGCACTACACCCGCGGGCGCAACATCCCGCTCTACGCCGACTACCTCTACCGCATCGACCACGAGCTCGGAGTGGACGTGAGCGCCAACACCAACCTGCCGGGGCTGCTCAACCGCTTCGCGCTGGCCGACCCAGGAGGAGTGCTCCAGGCCGGGCGTGACGAGGAGCTGATATTCCTTTTCGACCTTTCGCGGGAGCCGGACATCGTCTCGGTGGAGGCGGAGGCCCTGGTGGCCAACGACTGCCGGGTCAGCTGGTCTACCCTCCGGGAAATCAGGCCGGGGGCCAAAACCTACCTGCAGCGCTTCGAGGCCGGTCATTACAGAGCCGTGTTTCGCGCCAGGGGAAACGTTGGGGACGGATCCAACTTCAGGAGGGTGCGTTTCGAGGTCGGGGAGTGGACCGCCCATTTCGTCTACAGCACCGACCTGAACCTCGTCCTTCCGGGCCTCGAGGTCCACGCAGAGTACGCGCGCTCGTCCATCTACCGCCGCTATCCTGCCCACCTGGATCACCGCCCCGCCTTCGACCTCAGTCCGCGCTTCGCCGATCGCGGACCAGCCTGGTTCGTCAACGCCGTCCACCGGTTCTCCGGTGGGCGCCTGGGGGGTGAATTCTTCTCGGTGGATACCCTCTACAACGGGCTGGTCCAGGACAACGACGACGGCGACAGCAAACCCGACTCCGGGGACCTGGACGGGGTCTACCTGGGCGGCGACGAGGACAACGACGGCTTCGCCGACACCAACCGCAACGACAACCGCCTGCCCGACTATCTGGAGCCCTTCCTGATGTACGACGTGGAACCCAACGACTACGTCTACGGCCTGGACCGCAACAACAACGACGAGCCCGACGCGCGCGAGGACGACTGGGATCCGGACTACCCCTACGACCGCGATCAGCGCGGCTTCCACGTCTTCGCGCAGATCGATCTGACCCGCTACTGGTCGCTGGGGGCGGGGCGCTTCCACGTGCAGGAGATCGCCGGTCCCGGACGCAACGAGTCCACCTACGCCCTGCTGACCTTCCGCAAAGAGGACGGCGCCGACGAGTTTTTCTTCGAGAGCCACTGGCGCCGGGTGCAGGACGATATTCCGGATCCCTATACCGTGGTGGACCGCGAGCGCCGCTTCGAGGACGTCTACCGCCGCAGCTCGGTGCACACGGGCTCCTATTGGGGGGTCCACACCCTGCTGCCCAAGCTGACCCGGGATCCCCTGTTCTACAAGGACAGCTACGTGGGCGAGACCTACTTCGAAGCGCGGCTGCGGCTGGGGTCTGCGCTCAACCTGGTGCAGAAGGCGCGGCTGCGGCTCAACTGGCAGCAGGGTGGGCTGTCGGCGGCGGGATATCCGGCGCGCCGCCGGCGCCTGGACCACTGGACCGCGGTCAGCCGGGTGGACTGGACCTGGCGCCGCGGCCGTCTGAGCCTGGAGCCCCGGTTCAAGCTCCTTTTCATGCGCTTCGTGGATCAGCGCACCGGGCGCTTCATGCGCCGGGAGTACGACGTGATTCCCATTCTGCTGTTGAACTACGAGCTCATGAGCCGGACCGTGCTGCGCCTCGGCCTCGAGGGCTGGGGTCCCCTGCCCTATCGCTACAAGGACCGGGCGCGCAGGCTGGAGAGCTACGAGCGCCGCACCTTCATCGCCACTCTGACCAATCCCTCGCGCTATTTCGGCTACGACCTCTACACCATCGTCGGGTTCGACCGGGACTCCATCGCCTTCGACGCGCCGTCCCGCAGGGACGAGAACTTCCACGCCTGGACCTTCTTCGTGCGCACCCTGATCGGCTTCACCGAGTACGGAGGCCTGCTCTGAGCAGGGGTGCCCGGCCATGAAAAAGGAAACCATCCTCGCCCACCGCCTGAAGCGCCACGGACTGCAATCGCCCGACCGCGACGAGGGGGAGTTCATCGAGCTCGTCAGCAGACTGCAGCCCGTCGCTCCCGTTGCCCGCGCCATGCCCGGCTCGCCTCCCCGGCTCATGCACCGCTGCGCCGGGGACGACGAAGCCCTGGCCGACACCCTGCGCGGCCGCCGCGAGCTGCTCAAAGGCCGGTTCTCGAAAGGCAGGATAGGCTACGTGCTGGCCGCCGACTTTGAGCTCTACGCCGCGGCCTTCCGCCGCCCCCTGGAGCGCCTCGACAGCCTGCAGGAGGGAGTCCTGCGGACCTTGCGGTATCACGACGGATTGTCCCCGCGGCAGCTGCGCCTGGAGCTGGGCATCCGGAGCAAGAAGCTGATGCCGGTGCTGCACCGCCTGCAGGAAGCTTTCCTGGTCTTCGAAGACCAGAGCGACGCTAGCTGGGACCGCCTCTGGTCCCCCCTGGATGCGGCCCTGCCGCAGGTGGACCCGGATCGGCTGTCGCGGGAAGATGCGGCCGCGGCGGTGATTAAACGCTTTCTTCAGAGCCACGTGTTCGCCACATTTCAGGAGCTCAAGAGCTGGTCGGGGTTCACCTCGCGCCGGCTGCAGTCCGCACTGGCCCTGCTGGAAAAGGAAGAACTCGCCCTGGAGCAGGTGAAGGACATGGGAGAAGGATGGACTTGCGTCGAAGACCGCGGCCTGGCTCCGGCGCCGAGACCCTCGGGGGTGTTCATGCTCCACCTGGGAGACCCCCTCGTCGTTCCCCACCTGGCCGAGCTGAAGACGCGCTTCGAAGGCCTGGAGGTGATTGCCTGCCTGCTCATCGACGGAGAGCTGCGCGGAGCAGTCTGCGGCCACTGGCGCATCGGCCCCCACGACGTGGAGGACATCGTCCTGGCCCTGCCGGCAGGGGAACGCGGGAGGCGCCGGCGCGAGATCGTCAGGGAGGTGAGCCGCTTCTACCATCCCCCACAGCACCACATACTGCGGTACGACGGAAAGGCCTTGAGGGGTTGATTCTTTCTCGGGAATTTTGGGGAAAGAGGGGTGATTCCGCCCTTAACCCTGCTCCCTATCAGGGGAAGTCCAGGAGGAGGTTGTCACCATCCTCCTTCGATGTGGCTTCCACCCGCTCGACCAGCGAGGGATGGTCGTTCGAAGCGCGGTTGACCTCTCGGGCTACCGGGTGCCACCCCATGCCGGGCCATTCTACCGGCTGCAGCAGGGCCTGAAGGGCATCGGTATCCGAATCCGGGCTGAGCCAGCTCGAGTAGCTGCCGGGCGGCAGGATGACCGGCATTCGATGGTGGACCTGGGCGGCCATGGTATTGGGGGCGCAGGTGATGATCGCGCAGGCCTCGATCGGGCCTTGGGGACTGTCCTCCTTCGACCAGATGCCGGCGAAGGCGACAGGCCCGCGGTCCTCTCGGTGGAACCAAATCGGCGTTTTGCCTCCCGCGGCTTCCTTTCTCCACTCGTAGAAGCCGCTGGCGGGTATGAGACAGCGGCGGGACTCGAATGCCTCCCTGAAGGACCACAGCTCGTGGACCGTCTCCGCGCGGGCGTTGATAAGGGGCCGGTTGGCTCCCCTGTTCCTGCGGCTGTGGTGCCCGCTCAAGCCCCATCGCCTGAGCCTGGCGCTGTTGCTGGCGGAGGCGTCCTCGTTCCCTTCAATGGTGAGCACCGGCATCGTCGGCGATATGTTCCAACGGAGCTGGTAGATGTCGAGCAGTTCCCTCGGATCGATGTGGAAGTGCCTTGCAAGGGCTTCCAGCTCTTCGAAGAGTCCGAATCTTCCGCACATGATTTGCCTTCGTCGGTCAGCTCCATTGCCGGGGCCGGGTTCGACCGCCTCCGGGAGGGCGGAGGAGACGCGCATGTTCTCCCGGCTCCTCGTCGAGGTGGCCTCCTGACCTGGGGACTATTGAGCCAGCCGAATAGATCCCGATCCCCGGACTCAGTCTGCGAAGGCAGCTCCCAGGGCCCCGTCCAGGGCTTCAAGGGTGAGGGATATGTCCCCGGCGCTGTGAGCCGCCGAGATGGAGCACTGCTTGGTGGACACCGGGAAGAAGTAGACCCCAGCGCCGATCATGGCGCGTCGCATGGCCAGGTCGCGGTCGAAGTCGTGGTGGGAGGCCAGGTCGTGCCAGTCCCGGGGCTCGTGGTCCATGAAGTAGATGGAAAAGGCCGAGCCCAGCCGCGAAACCACCCCGTCTATGCCGCGAGCCCGGAGCAGCGTCTCGATGCCGGTCTGTGCCTGGCTTCCCAGGTCTTCCAGGTGGCGGTAGACGGCCCCGTCCGAGGCCAGCAGGCGCTCGATGGTGGCGATGGCCGCGGCCAGGGAAAGAGGGTGGCCGTTGTAGGTGCCGCCCATGGTGGGGCGCCGGGCCGGGTCGGGATGGGCGAAGTAGTCCATGAGCCCGGTTTTGCCCCCCAGGACAGCCAGCGGAAAGCCGTTGGCAATGGCCTTGGCAAATACCACCAGATCGGGCATTACCCCGCTGATCCGGCTGTAACCGCCGAGGCCGTGGCGGAAGCCGGTCTTGACCTCGTCGAATACGAGGACGAAGCCATGGTGGTCGGCCAGCCGGCGCAGGCCCTGCAGGTATCCGGGCCGCGGTTTGAGGACGCCCACGTTCTGGAGGACGGGTTCGGTGACGAGGGCGGCCACGGGGTGGCGCTCGCAGACGTGGCGCACCGAGTCCAGGTCGTTGAAGTTGACCACGTGGACGAGCCGCTCCTGGGCCGCGGGCAGCCCCGGCCCCAGGCGCACGTAGGGGTACTCGCCGGGAGAGACCCGCGGCCCGAGGCGTTCCAGGGGGGTGAGGACGTTGCAGGCGAGCTCGTTGTGGGAGCCGTTGAAGCCGCCCTGCATGACGATGACGTGGTCTCGGCCGGTGGCCGCGCGCGCCAGGCGCAGCGCGGCGAGCATGGCTTCGGACCCGGTGTTGAGGAACTCGATCCTCTCCGCGGCGGGGGCGTGGGTGCAGATGAGCTCGGCCAGGCGGCCCTCCAGGACCGTGGGGCCGGAGCCGAAGAGGCTGGCCTCGCCGTCGAGGATCTCGCGCACGGCCTGGTTGACGTGGTGGTCGTTGTGGCCGAGGAGGTGGGGGGCGAAGGCGGCGTGGTAGTCGATGTAGCGGTTGCCGTCCAGGTCCCACAGGTAGGCCCCGCGGGCGCGGCAGAAGCTGATGACCGGCTCGACCTTGCGCGCTCCCGAGAGCACTCCGCCGGGGATGTACTGCCGGTTGCGCTCGAGGACCTCGATGGAGCGCAGGTATTTTTCCATTTTTCCTTTTCCCTGGTGAAGCTGGGGCCGCCTCCGCCTTCGGTCCGCCCGGAAGGGGCTAATCTAGGCGCGGTTGCGCCAGCGCGTCAAGGGCGGCGGCCGCTGGTGGGAAGGTTCGCTGCCGTGCGGAAATGGAGGGGAAAGGGAATGGGGGTGAGAGAAAAGACTTGACATTCCAGTGCGTTCATATTATTAGAATAGGTTCCACCAGTTTCAATCGGCTCATTCGATGTCTGGAATTTTGAGCTATAAACAGGATTCAAGGAATTCGGAATCCGCCTTGGTTCGATCCTTGAGTCAAAGCCCCGCACGAAAGGAGGTGGTCCTGGGCGGGATTTTGTCTTGCTGATGAAATTTTCAAGTCAAACTCAATTTTCAATTCAACCTTAACTCCAAGGAGAGAAAAATGAGGAGTTTCAAACTCACGTTCCTGGCCGGGGCCATGGCAGCCATGATTGCCGGTGCAGCCACCGCCGAGGACACCTACGTTCCCGGCTATGATTACGGCCACGGCGAGGATAGAAATATCTTCACCCTCACCGATAAGTCGGGTAATCCTACTCCCATCCGCGCTTCGACCCAGGACGTGGGCTGGGACGGCAGCGGATCGGTGACCATTCCGTTCAATTCCAGCAGCCGCGGCACCGCGTGGGTAGTCATCTACGAGACAGGCAACTCGGCCACGGGCAACCGGGGTCCGGGCGGTGCCTGGCAGCGCTATGTCGCGCAGGACCTCTACGTCGCCACCGTGCCCCCCAGCGGGCAGCCGATCGAGGCCGGCGACAACAGCATCACCTGGGACGGCAACGATTTCGATGGCAATGCCGCCGGCGCCGGTACCTACGAGTTCGACGTGGTGGTGGTCAACAATCTCGATCCCCTGACCCTGGTCGGTCCGGGGACCGGTCCTTCTGGCTTCACCCGCCCCAACATCGACCTCACCCAGGATCCGGTAGAGATCTTCGTGCAGGAATACGAGCGCTCCACCGATTACCACACTATCGGCGACATGATCCGCGCCACCATAGGCACGGACTATCTGGCCAATCCCACCGCCTTCGAGCGCTGGTCCTACAGCGCCGCCATGCCCTGGGAAGGGGCGCGAACCCTCAGCGGCCTCAAGCAGGACGACGTAGACCTTGAGGTCTTCTGGTCCAACGAGTACAAGGACCCCGACCAGGGAATCTACAAGCTCAGGATCAACCGCCCCTCCAAGTCCTGGGATCTGGTCACCGATTGGGCTGACAACGGCCGTTCGCACAACACCAACGGCGACCGCATCCTCGAGATGGTTCCCAAGGATGGCGTCCTCTACCAGACCCTGCACGGGGTCCAGGAAGTGCCCTTCAGCGCGGTGGAGGTCAGGGACAAGGCCAATGGCGAGACCATGCAGGCCTTCGACCTGGGCGATTTCTACCACGTCTACGGCACCGACGACGACGGCAACGAGACCGTCAGGTCCGGAGGTCCGCGCCAGATCGACGTGCAGGGAGACTTGATCCTGACCTCGGCCTGGGGGCATCAGGCCATCGTCGGGATGGACCGCAACAGCGGCGAGGTCCTCTGGGTGAACGAGAATGGCGACGGCTACGGAGACCGCCTCAGCATCGAGGCCGCGGCCGCGATCGGCGGCGTCCCCAGTCCCCCGATCAACATCACCGGCTCGTCCATCGATCCGGGCACCGGGGGAAATATCTCCTTCTTCAACATGGTCGGAGTCAATGGCCCCACCACCTTCGGCGTGGTCGGCCGCGACGGCTCCGGTATCCTCGCCATCAGCTTCCCGGTGTCCTGGGGGCGTTTTCGTCCCGGCGGCACCAGGTTCAACGCCACCTACGAGGGCGAAGGCAACGGCCCCGGCGGCGGCGCCTACGACGGTCTCTACAGCACCTGCGGGCTGAGGCTGATCGACCATGAAGGCGGCCGCGGCGTCTATCCGTCGGAGGCCAAGTACGGCCCCGGCATGCTGCTGCACACCCCGTACACCGTGGCCAGCGCCAAGCTGGGCGAGGGCGTCGGGACCGTCGTCGAGGCAGTTGACGGCGCCGGCACGCCCGACAGCTACGCCCTGGGCGCGGCCTATCCCAACCCCTTCAACCCCGAGACCACCATCGATTTCAACGTGCCCAGCGACGGCTTCGTCAAAATCGAGGTCTTCAACACCGCCGGTCAGTTGGTCGTGAGCCTGGTGGACGAGGAGTTGAGCGCGGGTTCCTACCGCACAACCTGGGATGCCGTGGACCTCAGCGGCAAGCAGGTGTCCAGCGGAGTCTACTTCTATCGCATGCAGGCCGGCGATTTCGCCGCGACGCATTCAATGACTCTGCTCAAGTAGGCGCGAGCCTGCGGTTATTCCTTGCAGGGGGGGAGCTTTGCTCCTCCCCTGCTTTTTTATTGCCTGTTCGGAATGTAGTTGCAGAGATACCCGGCTCGAAACACCGGGCAGGCGAGGATGGACATGTCCCCAGAGACCGGCAAACCGCTGCGCGAATCCGGAGCAGCCCCGCTCATCACCCTGCGCGGGGTCGTACTCGGCCTTCTGACCGCGGCGGGCATGCTCTACTACGTGATCGTGGTGGGACAGGGAATCGGCGCCGGGCGCTACGTCAACTCCCAGTTCCCCATGTCCGCGATCATGCCCTTCGTGCTCTGGCTCCTGGTCAACGTCGGATTGAAGCGGCTGTCGCCGCGCTGGGCCCTGAGCCGGGGGGAGCTGCTCACCATCCTCACCATGGCCTGGGTGGTGGGCGTTATGCCTCAGCGCGGCTGGATCAGCTTCTGGACCGCGATCATGGCGGCGCCCACCCTGCTGGCAAGTCCGGAGAACCAGTGGGCCGAGCTGTTCTTCGACTATCTGCCCTGGCACGTGTTCGCTCCTGCCACGGGGAGGGTGCTGGATCCATTCCTCTTCGGCCTGCCCGCCGGCATGCCCCTGCCCTGGGACGGCTGGATCGGGGTGCTGGTCCAATGGCTGGCGGTGTGCAGCGCCATGGTGGCATTCGGCTATTGCCTCCTCCTTCTCTTTCACAGGCAATGGCTGGAGGAGGAGAAGCTCACCTTCCCCCTTGCCCAGTTCCCGCTCGATCTGACCAGGGGATTCGACGGTCCCGGGCGCATGCCCCTGCTGTTTCGCTCCCGGCTGTTCTGGGCCGGCTTTCTCGCGGTCTTTCCGGTGCTGACCTACAACATCGCCACCTACTTCGCGCCGGGGCTTCCGCCGCTTGAGATCTGGACCAGGCGCTTCGCCTTCCACTTCGGAGAACACTTCCCGGGCCTGACCTTCCGCATCCTGCCCATCGTCCTGGCGGTCACCTATCTGTGCCCCGTGGACATTCTCGGCAGCCTGGTGGTCTTTCACCTGATCTACGTCCTCAAGGTCGGGCTCATCCGCCGCTTCGGGTTCTCGGTGGAAGGCTTCTCCGGGGTAGGGGCCACCGGAAGCGTTCCCGAGTTCCTGCAGATCGTCTTCATGGAGAGCTACGGGGCCCTGATGTTCGTGGCCCTGTGGTCCATATGGCTGGCGCGTCGCCATCTGTGCCGCGTGTGGGCAATGGCGCGCAGCGGCGAGGGGGACCGCCGCGAGGTGGGTCGCTACCGCCTGGCCTTGCTGGGCCTGGCGCTGTCGGCGGCCTGCGTCATCGCCTGGGGCGTCGGCCTGGGAATGAGCCTGCCACTCGCCCTGGTGGCGTTCGCGGCCATGGCCCTGACCTATTTCGTCATCGTCAAGCTCATCGCCGCCACCGGATTCCCCTACCTCTTCCCCAACGAGATCCACGCCAAGGGCCAGTCCTTCGTCGTCGAGCTGGTGGGCACCCTGCGCCTGGAGCCGCGCCAGGTGGTGGGGTTCAAGGTGTTTTCCAGCCGCGCCTTCTTCGGGGACACGCGCATTCCGGCGTGGCCGGCCATCGCCCACCACCTGCGCATCTTTTCGCTGCAGCGCCAGCCGTGGTGGATGGCGGCAGCGGTCTTCATCGTGTTTCCGGTGGGTTTCGTGGTGGCGGCGGGGTCGACCATAGGACTTGCCTACGAACAGGGCAGTTCGGCTGGCCTGGGCGGCTTCCTGTTCACCGACATGGCCAGTCTGATGAACAATCCCGCCGCTCCGACCCTGGGCAAGTGGTGCGTCTGGCTGGCGGGGTGGTCGGAGGCGGCAATCATCGCCGTTCTGCGCACCCGCTTCCACTGGTTCCCCTTGCATCCCGTCGGGGTGGCCTTCCAGGCCACCATTGGGGTGTGGGTCTACTGGTTCAGCCTCTTCCTGGTGTGGGTGGTCAAGCTGGTGCTGCTGCGCTACGGCGGGGTGCGCGCCTACCTGGGCGGCAAGCCCTTCTTCTACGGCATGGCGGTGGGCTACGCCCTGGGGGTGGCCCTCTCGGGACTGGTGGACCTGGCCTTCTTCCCCGCCGGCGGACACCGCATGCACGGGTGGTAGTTTCCGTTCATGCCGGGCCGGGATGAATTGCGGCTCGAGCGGGCGGAGCCATCCTTGCCCGGCAGTTGGTATCCGACGGGCGAAACCCGGGCTGGAGCGGCGCCCGATCCGGCCGGGGGCATGAGCCTCCCCTGCTCAGGAAAGGGTGTCGGGATTGACCACGAAGCGGGGCCGCCGGCCCTCGAGAACCGCGACCACGTCCCGCGCCATGGAGCTGAAGATCTTGGCGGTGGCGCGGCGCGAGGTGCCGAGGGCATGGGGGGTGGTTAGGCAGTTGGGCAGCTTGAAGATGGGGTGGCTCACGTCGGGAGGCTCCGGGGCGAAGACGTCCAGGCCCACCCCGGCCAGGCGCCCGTCCATCAGGCACTGGTGCAGCACGTCGAGGTCCTGCAGCAGGTCGCCGCGCGCCATGTTCACCAGGATGGCGCCTTTCCTGACCCGGCGCAGCAGCCCCGCGTCGATCATGCCGCGGTTCTCCGCCGTTGCGGCGGCGTGCAGGCTGATGAAATCGGAGGTGCTGAAAAGATCGGGGAGGGGCAGCAGGCGAACGCCGAGCTTTTCCGCATCCTCCTCCGGCACGTAGGGATCGTGGGCGATGATGGCCATGTCGAAAGGGGATGCGAGCCGGGCGAGGTCCTGTCCTATGCGGCCGAATCCGACGATGCCGAGAGTAGCTCCCTCCAGGTCTCCCGGAGAGCTCTCGAAGCGGCTGTGCCAGTTGCCGGCCTTGAGCTGCTCGTCCCAGTAGGACAGGTTCTTGCACAGGGCGAGTAACAGGGCCATGGCGCCCTCGGCTACGGCGCGTGCGCCGGCGCCCGGAGTGAATACCACGGGGATCCGGCGCGAGCTGGCGGCGGCGATGTCGATGTTGTTGTAGCCCACTCCGCTGCGGCCGATGACCGCCAGGCGCGGGGCGGCGGCGATGACCCGGGCGCTGGCCGATCCTTCGCCGCGGACCACGAGAGCAGCGGCGTCGCCGAGGAGCGGGATGAGGCTGTCCTCGCTGAAGTCGGGGGCGATGACCAGTTCGCCGGATTCCTGCAGAATGTCGACGGCGACCTGTGCGAGCGGTCCGGTGGCGACGATCTTGGTGTCGGGCATCTATCGCCTTCTGGTGACGGGGGCGGATAATGTATTGCTAAAACGGGACAGGGTCAATATTGTAAGGAGCGTCGCCGGTAAGCGCAGGAAGGAGGCAGGATGAGCGATGGATTGTCCTATGCCGGGAGCGGCGTAGACCTGGATGAGACCGACGCGGTGAAGCGCCTGATGAAGTCTTCCATAGACCGCGGCGACCCGCGCCTGCTCAACACCATGGGGGCGTTCGGCAGCCTGGTCGACGCCAGTTTCCCCGGCTACGACCAGCCCGTTCTCGTCCTCAAGATGGAGGAACCGGGCTCCAAGCAGAAGCTGGCCTTTCAGCACGGCCTGGCCGATTCCATCGGCCGCGATCTCATAAACCACCTGATAAACGACGTCATCGTCATGGGTGCGGAACCTTACTACGCCCAGGACTGCATCATCTGCGGGGAGATGGAGGCGGAGACGGTGAAGGCCATTGTCGAGGGCATGGCCGCTGCCTGCCGGGACCAGGGATGCGTGCTCACCGGCGGGGAAACCTCGGTCCAGCCGGGAGTGATCGCGGCGGGAGAGTACGTGCTCAGCGCCGCCCTGGTGGGTGTGGTGGAGAGGAGCCGGATCATCGATGGATCGAGGATCGAAGCCGGTGACGCGGTGCTGGCGGTCGCCTCCAACGGACTGCATACCAACGGCTATACCCTGGTCCGCCGGCTCCTGCAGATGGAGCCAGGGCTCGAAGACCGCGACGTCGAGGGGGAGACCTTTCTGAAGGTCATCATGCGCCCCCACGAATGCTACTATCTGGCCGTCAGGGACTTGTTCGCCCATCCCGGCCTGAAGGGACTGGCGCACATAACCGGAGGCGGCCTTCAGGACAACCTCAACCGCATCCTTCCCGCCTCCCTGGACGCACAGGTGGATCTCGCCAGTTTGAGGCCCCAGGAGGTCTTCAAGGTAATCCGCGGGACGGGAAACGTCGCCGACGCCGAGATGCTCAGGACCTTCAACATGGGAGTGGGCCTGGCCGCCGTCGTGTCCCCCGGGGCCCAGGAGGAGATCATCTCCCACCTGCAGGGGAAGGGTTGCGACAGTTTCGCCATCGGCAGAATCGCCGAGGGCTCGAAGGCGGTCAGGTTCGCCGGGGATCTGGAGTGGCGATGAAGACGCCTTGCAATACTGGGAAGGAGGCCTTGCCTGTCAGTGGTTTTCCAGGCAGGGGCCAGGTCTGGCACATGGCGGGGTTGAGCCCCGGCGAGCGCCGGCGGCGGCATGGAGCGGCTACATGCGAGCCCGCAGGAGACCCGGTGGTTGGAGAGCGGCTGCGCGTCTCCTTCGGTTTCGAGATCGGGGCAACGGAGCTAGGAAGGGGCGGCCGCCTGCGGATCGCCTGGCGCTGGCCCTTCGACTGGACCGTCCTGGGCAGGGAGGACATGGAGGTGAGGGCCGCCGCCGCAATCGATGCCGTCTTCGAGCCCAGGGGGGATCTCGATCCCTGGAATCATCACATAGAGCTGCGGGTGCAGGCGGGGAAACTGCGCCGCGGCGACCGGGTCGATTTGCTGTGCGGAGGGCGCGACGGCTGGGGAGCGCCCACCTTCGCGGCGCGCTCGGCGGGATTTCTCCTTCTGATCAATCCCGAGGGCGGCGACGACTGGATCCGGCTGCCCGATCCTCCTTCATTCCCCCTGCAGCCGGGACCGCCGGTGCGGCTGGTGGCCGTATCCCCTTCGGAGGGGGTGGTCCAGGAGGAGATTCCCTTGACGGTCCGCGCCGAAGACAGGTGGGGCAACCCGATCCCGCTGGCCGCCGCCCCCCGGGTGCTCCCGGAAGAGGGGATGAGCTGGAAGGGGGAGGGTGGAGACACCGCGGGCGTATACCGCTATGCCCTGCGCTGGCGGACCCCCGGAGTCTTCCGCCCCAGGTTCGAAGCCGCCGGTACCGGACTGCAGGCGGTGGGAAACCCGGTGCGCGTCCATCGGTCGCCGCCGGCGCTGAAGCTCTTCTGGGGCGACCTGCACTCGGGCCAGACCGACATCGGCTGCGGGGCCGGATCCCTGGAGGACCATTTCGCCTACGCCCGCGACGTGGCCGGGCTGCAGTTCGCCAGCCAGCAGGCCAACGACCACTACGTCGGGGCCGAGGTCTGGGACCACGTGCGGCAGGTTTCGCGGGACTTCGACGCCCCGGGTCGGTTCGCGTGTTATCTGGGCTGCGAGTGGAGCCCCCCCACCGAGGACGGGGGCGACCGCAACGTGATCTATCGCGGCGACGAGAGGAGGCTGCGGCGCTCGGGACGGTTCTTCCGCGAGGAGGAGCCCGATCCTGAGCCCGACCTGCCGCGGGCGCCGGAGTTCCTGGCGGCCATGCGCGGCGAGGAGGTGATCCTCAATCTGCACGTTGGCGGGCGTCCCACCAACTTGGACTATCACGAGCCCGCCATCGAGCCCCTCTTCGAGATCCACTCGACTCACGCTACCTCGGAGTGGTTCGTGGAGGACGCCCTGCGCCGGGGCTACAAGGTCGGGGTAACCGGGGGATCGGACGGGGTGATGGGACGTCCCGGAGCCTGCCAGCCGGGCCGGAGGATGTCGCGCACGGTGCGCAACGGGCTCACCGCGGTCCTTGCCGAAGAGCTGACCCGGGAGGGGCTCTGGCGGGCTTTCAGGGCGAGGCGCTGCTATGCCACCAGCGGGGAACGCATTCTGCTGCGGGTGGACGTGGATGGCCGGACCATGGGCGAAGAATATGAAACCGGCGGCCGGCCCCTGGTGCGCATCCAGGTGGAGGGCACCGCGGCGGTGGAGAGGGTGGACTTGCTGCGCGGGGTCGAGGTGCTGTGCAGCTGGCGAACCGGGCGGGTGCAGGCCGGGTCCCTGCGGGTGCTCTGGGGGGGAGCCGAGAAGCGCGGAACGGCGAGAGATCAGCTCGTGGTCTGGGACGGCACGGTGCACCTCGAGGAAGGACTCATCGAGGAGGCGCGCGGGATCGGGTTGCAGAGCGGCGCCGACCGCATCAGGCAGGACGGTCCCCATTCCCTCCGGTGGAACTCCGCTACCGGGGGCAACGACATGGGCCTGGTGTGCAGGGTGGAGGGAGCCGGGGCGGGCCGCTTCGAGTCGCGGCAATGCTCCTTCGATTTCCGCCTGGAGCAGGTGCTGCGGGCGCCCATGGTGGTGAAAGCTGGTGGGGAGGGCAAGTTCGTGGAGGTGGGACCGGCGCCCGCGGAGGACGGACCGCAGCGGATCGAGCTGGAGTACCGCGATACGTCGCCGCTTGAAGGAGAGTGGCCCTACTGGGTGAGGGTGGTGCAGGTGGACCGGGCGAGGGCCTGGAGCAGTCCTGTCTACGTGCGCAGACCGCGGAGTTGAGCCCCTGGTCCGCAGGGTACTTCGGAAGGGAATGACCCTTCTCATTCGAGGCAGGAGCGGGGAGTCGAATTCTTCCTGAAAAATAACAACCGGAGCTGGCGGCGGCGGCCGGATGAGGCCTGCCCCTGCAGGACCTGCACCATTCCGCCGCTGCCGCCGTCCCAACCCAGGAGCAACTTCAATGGAGGACAGAAAGATCGACAGCCGCGACTGGTCCGCCCTGAGTCCGGGCGAGCGCATCAGGCAGGTGGAGCTGGAAGGGTATCTGATGATACCCGATATACTCTCTCCGGAGCAGGTAGCCCGTCTCAAAGCCCAGGCCGCGACCTGGGAGAGCAATCCCAGGGACTACAGCGAACACCAGCGCAGTACTTCCAACGTCGAGTTCAGGGGAGGGGCCGTCACCGAGCTTCTGGCCCACCCCCCCACCATGGCCTTCCTGCGCCAGGTGTTCGGCTCGGAGATCGTGTTCATCCGCGCCGGCTGCGACCGCTCCGAGCCCGGCACCCCGGGCATCAGCCTGCACACCGACGGTCAACCCTACGGGTCCACCATCTTCGGATACCAGGGGAGTTGTCCCTTCACCATTCGCGTGCTCTACTACCTGGATGACCTGACCATGGACGTGTCGCCCTTCAGAGTGGTCCCGCGTTCGCACCTGTGCATGCACGCCGACGCCAATCCCTACAAACGCTACGAGCGCCACCCCGAGGAGGTGGTGGTGCCCTGCAGGGCGGGGTCTGCCCTCTTCCTCAACCACCGCACCTTCCACGGCACCCTGCCCAATGTGGGCAGCCGCTCGCGTACCATGATATCCGCGGCCTATCGGCCGGCCTGGGCCGGCCCCATCAGCCCGGTGGAGCAGTGGAACGAAGCCGACCTTGCCGGCTTGCCTCCTGATGTCCGTCCCCTGTTCGCCGATCCCAACACCCGCTACTGGGACTTCGAGGTGCCAAACAAACCGGCCGGCATGGCGCAGACGGCCCCGGGGATGGACCCGAGCCGCTGGGAGCGGGAGGGAGAAGGGGATTGAACCCGCCTGCGACCGGCAGGGCCCCGGTGGACTGTGATGCCCGAATTGGCCCGACTTCACCCGCTGAACCCTGCCCGCATTGAAGCGAATATCACCTGGAGGACATGGCCTCAACCGCCCAACCGCCCATGCCGGAAGATAGGGGTTCCCAGGAGACCTCCCCCCTGGTGGAGCTGCGCAGACGGGGGCCTCGAATCACCCTGCGCGCCATGGTGCTGGGGGCGTTGACCATTGCCGCCATCTTCTACGGGATCGATATAGCGGTTAAGTCCCAGCTGCCCCTGGTGGTGCTCGGCGCATTCGTGGTCTGGCTCTTCGCCAACGTCGCGCTCAAGCGGCTGTGCCCGGCCATTGCGCTCAGGCGCGGCGAACTGCTCACCATTTTCGGCATGCTCTGGGTGGCGGGCACCATCTCGGGGTCGGGGTGGATGGCCTACTGGGCCCTCATCCTGGCCGCCCCGGCCTACTTCGACTCCGCCGAAAACCAGTGGGCCGAGACTCTCTTCGACTATCTTCCCTGGCACGTATTCCCCGAAACCTCCGGTCGCGTGATCGACGCCTTCTGGCTGGGGCTTCCCCAGGGAGCGCCCGTGCCCTGGGACGGCTGGCTGGGGGCGACCATGCAGTGGCTGAGCGTGTCCGTGGCCCTGGTGGTATTCGGATTCTGTCTCATCGTGCTCTTCCAGCGCCAGTGGGAGGAGCAGGAGCGCCTCGCCTTTCCCATGGCGCAGTTGCCCCTGGAGCTGACCCGCGGCGTCGACGGACCGGGGCGCATGCCGGAAATCTTTCGCACCAGGCTGTTCTGGGTCGGGTTCGCCGCCGCCTTCCTCCCCATCCTCTACAGCATCTGCACCTACTTCACTCCGGGCGTGCCGCCCCTCGAGTTCTACTGGAAGGTCTACGACCTGGAGCTGGGTGACCCCTTCCCGGTGCTCTGGGTGCGGATTCTTCCCCTGCTCATGATCATGATGTACCTGTGTCCCCTGGACATCCTGGGCAGCCTCGTGGCCTTCTACTTCTTCGCGGTGATGAAGGGGGCGGCCATGCACCGGGTTGGGTTCTCCCTGGGCAGTGCGGGACACCCCATGGGGTGGGAGAAGATCCTGCAGATGGAGAGCTACGGGGCCATGTTCTTCGTGGTGGCGTGGTCGTTCTGGCTGGCGCGGGGGCACCTGCGCAGGGTGTGGCGCCAGGTGCGAACGGGAGAGGGGGACCGGGACGAGGTGTGGCGCTACCGGCTGGTGCTGGCCGGCCTGGTGCTTTCGGGTATCTACGTGGTGGGGTGGATGGTCGCATTGGGAATGAGTCTGCCCCTGGCCGCGGGGGTGTTCCTGCTGACCGCGCTGATCTACTTCCTCATCGCCAAGCTCGTCGCCGCCACCGGCTTCACCTATCTGCTGCCCGAC
This sequence comes from Candidatus Latescibacterota bacterium, assembly GCA_965208105.1. GTDB lineage: Bacteria > Latescibacterota > UBA2968 > UBA8231 > UBA8231. The sequence continues at coordinate 1,226,077 of OZ242318.1, read as the reverse complement.
TGGGACCACATGAAGGGCAAGGATTTCCTCCTCGAGCTGGTGGGCACGGTCCGCCTCTCCTCCCAGAGTCTGGTGGCCTTCAGCGTGGTCGCCAGCCACGCCTTCTTCGGCAACTTCCGGGTCTCGGCGTGGCCGGCCATACCCCACATTCTGAAGATCTTCTCCATGAAGGTGCAGCCCTGGAAGGTGGCTGCGGCGGTGCTCCTGGCCTTCGTGGTGGGTTTCTTCGCGGCCGCGGTTGCGGCCCTTACCGACGGCTACGGCGGGGGCATGCTGCGCAGCGTGGGAGCGGGCATCGCCGCCTTCGACTACATGGTGGAGCTGATCGAAAACCCGCGCATCCCTCACCTCGAGCGCTGGGCGGTGTGGCTGCTGGGGTTCTTCGAGGCCATGGGCCTCGCCCTGCTGCGCGCCCACTTTCACTGGTTCCCCCTGCACCCCATCGGACTTGCCTTCCAGTACACCCCCTCGCCGCAGCGCTACTGGGCCACCCTGGCCCTGGTATGGCTGGCAAAGTTCACCCTGCTGCGCTTCGGGGGGGTGCGGTCCTACAACAAGGGCAAGCTGTTCTTCTACGGGCTCGGCATCGGCTACGTGATCGGTGCCATGCTCTCCGATCTGGTGGACTATATCTGGTTTCCCCTGGACCCGCATACGGTGCATACCTGGTGATCTCCCGCCCCGTGTGAGACGGGCGCGAGATCACCCCCCATATGCCGCCTGGCTACCCGGCCGCTGCGCCACCGGCAGGGCAGGCCGCCCGGACCGGAGGCAGGTATCCCCGGTTTCTAGCGGGAAAGGACGTGGCGGCTGAAAAGCTCCACCACCCCGTCCCGGTCCGCATCCAGGATACAGAGCACGGGGTGCCCTCCGCCCTCGTCCACGAGGATCTGGCCGGCCGCGGCCGGGTCATCGCACTCCACGTCCAGGCCGAGGGTCTCACCTCGGCCCAGCCGAGGGGCCAGGGCCAGGGCCACCGCGGTCGGATCATGCAGGTGAAACCTTCCGGCGCCCCTGGCCGCCTCGGCGAAGGCGAAGCCGGTCTCGGCGGCGGCGCGGCAGAAACGGCCCAGGGGACCGCGGCAATTTTCCATGTCCCCGCGCTCCAGAGCCACCTTGCCGGTCGCGTCCAGACTCACCAGCACAAGCCGGGCGCCGGAGCGCACAACCTGGCGGGCGGCCGCCGGATCGGCGTAGAAATTGAACTCCGCCGCCGCGGTCACATTCCCGGGAACCCTCACGGCTCCGCCCATCACCACGACCTTGTGGGCCAGGCGCAAAACCCCCGGACGCCGCCGTTCGGCCCGGGCAAGGTTGGTAAGGGGACCGAGGGCAACCAGGGTCACGGCACCGGGCCGGTCGCCCAGGGCATCGACGAGGAAATCGACCGCGTCTCCCCGGGGACCCGTGCCCGGGTCGGGCAGCCGCGCCCGCCCCAGACCGCTCTCGCCGTGGAAATGCTCGGCGTGGAAGGGGTCGCGACCCAGCGGTTTTCGCGCACCTTCGTAGACTCCCACCTCCGTACGGCCGGCCAGCTCCACCACCTGCAACGCGTTGCGGGTGGCCCGCTCCACCGGCACGTTGCCGCACACGGTGGATATGCCCAGCACCTCGGCTCCTGGCGCTCCCAGGGCGAGGAGGATGGCCATGGCGTCGTCCACTCCGGGGTCGCAGTCCAGGATCAGCGTCGGGGCGGGTTGGGTGCCTTTGTTCGATGGGGCCTGGTCCACGAGGTATCCTTTCAGAAAGATATGGAGGGGCCGGGACTTGTGAATCCGCTCAACGGCGCCGGAGGGCAACCTCATAGCCGGCAGGGATGGGAGCCGCGGCTCCTGCCTTCCTTGCAAGTTGGCTCCCTGCCCCCTATAGTAATCTGGTGTCCCGTCGCAGAGATATGCCGCCATTCTTCCGCCGATCCATCCCGGCTCACGGCGTTGCCTTCACTCGCCGTACACCACAGGTACGACTCCCTGAGACGCCTTGTGGGCCGGGCGCCTCAGCGGCTCAATTTTGTCGACCTGTCTCCGCGAAGGGACACTGGATGACCCTGTTGACCTTGGTTCTCCTTGTCAGTACGCTGGGCGGCCTGGGGTGTTCCGACAACCGCGGTGGAGGCGGCAAGGTCAGCCCGGCGGAGGGACCTCGCTTCGACCTGCAGACCGCCGAGTCCTACCACCAGCGCGGCATCGCTCTCTACCAACGGGGCGACAAGACCGGCGCCCTGCAGGCCCTGCGCCACGCCCTCCGCCTCGACCCCGAGTACGCTCCGGCCTACTACAGCCTCGGCGCCCTGTTCTTCAGGGAGGGGGATGCGGACCGCGCCATCGCGGCCTACCGGCAGGCCATCGGCCTCGATTCGAGCTATGTCGACGCCTGGTACAACCTGGGAGTGGCCCTGGATGGAAAGGGGGACGCGGAGGGGGCGAAGCGGGCCTACCGCCGGGTCCTCGGCCTCGACCCGGACAACAGCAAGGCGCGCACCAATCTGGGCTTCGTCCTCTTCGGGCAGGGACACCTGGACAGCGCGGCTTTCCAGTACCGGGAGATCATCCGTCTCCTTCCGGGACATGCCGACGCCCACAGCAACCTGGGCAACGTGCTCAGGGACCAGGGAGACCTGGAGGGGGCCGAGAAGGCCTTGCGCAACGCCCTCCGGTTGGAACCGGACCACCGCCGGGCGCACTATCTACTGGCCCACTTGCTGAGGGATCTGGGCGCGGTGGACGAAGCCGTTGGGCACTACCGCACTGCCGTCCGACTCAACCCCGGCCATGCCAACGCGCGCTACAACCTGGCCCTGGCGCTCAAAGAGCAGGGGAAGGTGGAGGCCGCGGTTGGAATGCTGCGCCAGACAATTCGCATCGACCCGGGCCACTACCGGGCCCGCAACAACCTGGCCGCCATCCTCTACCAGCAGGGTGACGTGGAAGGAGCGGTGCGCCAGTACCGCCAGGCCATAAGCATAAAGCCCGACTTCGCCGGACCGCGCTTCGGCCTGGCCACCCTGCTCATGGAGCAGGGAGACAGGGCTGGAGCCGTTGAACATTTCCGCGAGATCGTGCGCGCCGGCGACGACGACTACCTGCAGCGCTTGGCCTACAAGATGCTGCAGTCCATGGGGGAGTCCCCGGGCGCCCCTCTCAGGGTCCCGCCTCCACCGGCTCCTCCCCCTCCTCCACCAGCAGATAGCGGTTCCCCGGCACCTCGGTGAACCTCTGCACCAGGCCGCTGGGCCAGCGCACCTCCACCGTATCCACATGGCTCTCGGCGCCGAGGCCGAAGGCCAGCCACAGGCTGTTGTGCGACAGATAGCTGGAGCCGGCGCGGACCTCCTTGACCTGGGACAGGCCGGCGCTGACCACCCGCACCCTGGCGCCGACGCCGTCGCGGTTGCTCCGAGCGCCCCGGGTGCGCAGCATGAGCCAGTGGTTGGAGCTTTCGGTGTCGTTGCGCAGCAGGGTGGGGAAATCGTTCTTGTTGACCACGAAGAGGTCTTCGTCCCCGTCGCCGTCGTAGTCGCCGCTGGCCACGCCGCGGCTCGATTTGATGACCTTGAGCCCGTCTCCCGCCCGGTTGGTAACCTCCTCGAAGCTGCCCCCGCCGGTGTTGCGAAAGAGCTGGTTCTTCTGGGCGAAGCTCGACTGGGGGTAGTAGTCCTCCAGGGCCGAGGTGAGGTGTCCGCTGGCGAGGTAGAGGTCCTGGTCCCCGTCGTTGTCGTAGTCGAACAGGATGGCGCCCCACTGCATGGGAGCAATGGTGGACAGTCCGACCCCGGATTCGATGGAAACATCGGCGAAGTAGCTCACCTCGTTGCGGTGCAGGGTGGTTGTCTGCACCTCGAAATTGGTCACCACCATGTCCTGGCGTCCGTCGTTGTCGAAGTCCCCGGAGGCCAGCCCCATGCTGCCCTCGGCGCTGCCGTCGGCGTCGAAGGCGACCTCCATGCGGGCCCCGTTCTCCTCGAAGGTCCCGTCGCCGTTGTTGGTGTAGAGCAGATTGGCGCTGGCGTCGTTGGCCACGTAGATGTCCTGGTCGCCGTCGTCGTCGTAGTCCCAGAACACCGCACCCATGCCGCGGCCGAGCTGGTGGTTGATTCCCGCTCCGGCGCTGACGTCCTCGAAGGTTCCGTCGCCGTTGTTGCGGTAGAGGATGTCCGGGGAAGGATCGTGGGCTTCAGGCGCGGCCATGGTGGGGATGCCGCGCATGTGGCCGAAGAAGTCGCCGCGGCGCTCGCCGGGGAGGATGGCGGTCCCCGGGTCGAATTCCAGGTAGTTGGTCACGTAGAGGTCGAGGTGGCCGTCGCCGTCGTAGTCGCCGAAGGCGGCGGACTGGCCGTAACCTCCGTGGTCCACTCCCGCCCCGGCGCCGACCTCTGCGAAGGTGCCGTCCCCGTTGTTGCGGTAGAGGAGGTTGGGGCCGTAGTAGGTGACGTAGAGATCGCGGTCGCCGTCGTTGTCGTAGTCGCCGCAGACGCAGCCGGCGCCCCAGCCCGTGTGTCCGGCGCCGGCTTCCGCGGTGGCGTCTTCGAAGGTGCCGTCGCCATTGTTGCGGAAGAGGGCGTTGCGCGGGGTGCTGCCGTCTGCGGGGGGCCTGACGTCGTGGGGCAGGTCGCGCAGGCGCGGGTGATCGAAGCCCACGGCCCCGTTGACGATGTAGAGATCGAGGTCGCCGTCGCCGTCGAAATCGCAGAAGGCGGCCCCCGAGCCCGTGGTCTCCAGGATGGTCTTGGCGTTGCTGTCCCCGTACCAGTTGCGGAAGGCCAATCCGGCCTGGTGGGTGAGGTCGTTGAAGCGCGGCGCCGGTTCGGCGCCGGGTGCGCCGAAGGAAGGGATCAGCAACCCCAGCACCAGCACCCCGCGAAGGTGCCGCGCTGAAGGTCGCGCGCCCCTGCTTCTATATGTGCCGGTCGGGTTCATCGGGGGTGGATCCGGAAGGTGAGTTGCCCTTGATACCGGGCCAGAAGGTAGGGCGGCTGCAGCGGTTGTCAAGTAATGGGGGAGCCGCTATCTTCAGCCCTCCATGGACCCGTGCGGCAGCGAAAATACCATTCCCTGAGCGAAGGACAGGTGCCATGCGCCTGATTTTGTTGCTGGCGGCGGCGGCCATTGCCGCTGCCTTCTTTTTTCTCCGGCATTCCCGCAGCGGAGACTTCGATCTGCCGGCCGGCCTGGAGGGCAGGGACCCGGCCATCGTCGCCCTGGTAGAGAAGAATATCGAGGCGGTCGCCGCCGACCCTGGCGCCCCGGGGCGCTGGATGCGACTGGGCTACGTCTACGAGGCCAACGACCTGGACAGCCTCGCTCTCGCCAGCTACCGCAGGGCCCTGGCCATCGATCCCGACCGGCCGCGGTGGTGGTACCGCCTGGCCCGGGTCGAGATGCGGCTGGGGGGCCGGACCGCGGCCATGGCGGCCATGGGTCGCGCCATCGACCTGGAGTCCGGCTACGCCCCGCTGCACTGGCGCCTGGGGTTCTGGCATCTGGACCAGGGAGCGCTGGACGCGGCGAGGCGCTCCTTCGAGCGGGCCATCGCCGTGGACCCCGGGGACCCGGCCGGGAGCTGGGGGCTGGCGCGGGTGCTGCTGCAGCAGGATCGGCCCGGTCAGGCTGTCCGGGTCCTGGCTGGTCTTGCCGGCAAGCCAACGGACTACGCCTACACCCACCTGCTCCTGGGAACGGCGTACCGCCGGCTGGGACGCTGGGAAGAGGCTAAATCGGAGCTGCGGCGCGGCGACGGGGGAGGTCCCGTACTGAGGGACGAATGGGACGAGGAGGTTCAATTCTACCGCACCGGCTTGCTGGCCGAGTTCACCAGGGCCGCCGGACTGGTCGATGCGGGAAGGCTGGATGCTGCCGGGGTGCTGCTGCAAAAACTGCGGCGTCAATACCCGGACCATGCGGGGGTGCTCAAGAAACTGGGGGTGGTCTTCCAGAAGCAGCGGCTGCACGAGAAGGCGCTGGAGGCCTTCAAGGCAGCGGCGCAGATACGTCCGGATGATGCTGACCTGCAGCTCGCCGTGGCGTCTCTCTACGCGGGGCTGGAAGATCCGGCGAGGGCGCTGGAGCACCTGGACCGCGTTCTGGAACTGGATCCGGAGCGGCAGGGAGCCTACGAGGGAAGGGGCGCCGTCCTGGCCACCATGGGAAGGTACCCGGAGGCCATCGAGGCATTCGAGCAGGGCCTGATCTACGGTCCGCGCAATTCCTCGCTGCTGCTGCGCCTGGGCCGGAGCCAATCCAGGGCCGGGAGCTGGGAGGATGCGCTGGCCAGCTTTCATCGGGCGGCCGAGGTCGACTCGAACCTTGCGCCCGCCCTGATGGGAATCGGAGAGGCGGCGCTGCAGCTTGGCGATTCGGACGAAGCCGTGGCGGCGCTGGAACGGGCTGCTGTTCTCGACCCCGGATCGGCGCGAATCGCCGGCCTCCTGAAGGAGGCGCGGCAATCGCGGGCCCCGGAAGGTGCGCAGCGATGACCATTGCCTCCGTCGTTCCATGGTTGCCCGCGGTGGCGGCCGGGCTGCTGTCAATGGGCTGCAATGGCGGCGAGAAGCCCGGTCCCGATTCCGCAGGAACGGCTCCCCCCCGGGATGGTACCGAGCCCTGGTTCCGGGAAGCCGCCATGGAGCGGGGCATAGACTTCGTCCACGAGTCGGGACACGGCGAACACTACCTGATGCCGGAGATCATGGCGGGGGGCGCGGCCCTCTTCGACATGGACGGCGACGGCGACCTGGACGCCTACCTGGTGCAGGGGGGAAGCCTGAAGGGCGCGCCCAGGCACTTCAACCAGCTCTATCGCAACGACGGGTCCGGCCGCTTCGAGAACGCGACCGCCGGCAGCGGAAGCGGAGACGGGGGCTATGGCATGGGGGTGGCCTCGGGTGACTACGACGGCGACGGCGACACCGACCTGTACGTCACCAACTTGGGCGCCGACGCCCTGCTGCAAAACGACGGCCAGGGAAGCTTCACCGACGTCACCGCGCCGGCGCGGGTGGGGGACCGGAGCTGGGGAGCGGGGGCGGCTTTCCTGGACTACGACGGGGATGGGGACCTGGACCTGTTCGCGGCCAACTACATCGACTGGACCCTGGAAGGCAGGAAGGAGTGCGCCAACTCCCTCGGTGGACCGGATTACTGCAGCCCCCGGGACTACAACGCCCCGGCCCGCGACCTCCTCTATCGCAACAACGGGGACGGGACCTTCGACGACGTGTCGGCAACAGCCGGACTGGATGCGGCATTCGGCAACGGCCTGGGGGTGGTGTGCGGCGATTTCGACGGGGACGGGCGCACCGATATCTTCGTGGCCAACGACAGCATGATGAACCAGCTGTGGATGAACCGCGGCGACGGCACCCTCGCCGACGAGGCGCTGCTGCGCGGGTGCGCCCTGGACGAAAGCGGCATAGCCAAGGCCGGAATGGGGGTCAGCGCGGTCGACGTGGACGACAACGCAACCCTCGACCTCCTGGTGGTCAACCTGGAGTCGGAGACCGATTCCTTCTACCGCAACCAGGGGACCTATTTCACCGATGCCACCGCGGCGGCTGGACTGGCCTGGGGCAGCCATCTCTACACCCGCTTCGGTGTGGGGATCCTCGATTTCGACAACGATGGACGGCTCGATCTCTACGCCGCCAACGGCCGCATCGATCGCGGCAGCTCCAAGGTGGGGGCAGGGGACCCCTTCGCCGAGCCCAACCTGCTGTTGAAGGGCATGCCGGACGGACGATTCGAGGAGGTCTTCCCCCGGGGTGGGACCTCCGAGCTCCTGGTGGCGACGAGCCGGGCGGCGGCCTTCGGCGACGTGGACGACGACGGCGGCATCGACGTGCTGGTGGTCAACCGCGACGCGCCCGCCCACCTACTGCTCAACCGGGCCCCCGCCAGGGGCGGGTGGATTGCCTTCCGGGTGCTCAACGAGCGCGGCGGCGACGCCCTGGGGGCGGTCGTCACCTTTGCCGTGGGGGATGCCCAAAAGACCCGCGAAGTCAGGACGGCCTACAGCTACCTCGCCGCCAACGATCCGCGCATTCACGTGGGGCTGGGCGCCGCAGGGGGGGCCTCCGAGGTGGTGGTGCGCTGGCCCGGTGGTCCCAGCGAGAGCTTCGGTGCGTTCGAGGGCGGCCGCACGGTCACTCTGCGGCAGGGCAGCGGGGCCGCCGCGGCAGAGGATTGAAGGCGGCCGGGATAGGCCTGGCTCCGGCTTCCGGTTAAAGATTGACTTACGGCGCCTTATTTTCATATATTAACCTTCCCTCGGCAAAATGAGGCATCATTGAGAGATTAACTCCTTGTTTTATACGAGGTTATTTATAATGGAGGAATTCCGCCAACACCCATCGGACGTTCTTTCGCCAAAGGAGGTGAGGTTCCCCGCGAAGACGTCGAGACGCGCTTTGTCGATGCAATTCCGTTCATCCATTTCATAGAGGAGAATTGAAATGCAGAAGATCTTGACCAGTATGCTCAGCGCCGGCCTGCTTCTGGTGGCGGGCTCGGCCTGGGGCGAGACCTGGACCGGGCAGTACGGATTGCCAGGGGGAGCGGCGGGAACCTACGCGGAGTCCCGCGGCGGCCTGTTCCTCGACGGGGGCGGCACCTGGAAGGCCCCCGACCGCAGCGGCCTCGGCGTATTCAACCGCATGGTCGTGACCACCCCCGACGTGGCCTACGGCGGCTCGGGCTCGGTGGCCATTCCCTTCGAGCTGAACCAGCGCGCCCGCGTCACCGTGGTGATCTACGACATGAACTCCACCCATACCGGCAAAACCGGCCCCCACGGCGCATGGATCAGGGTGGCGCCGCAGCCGCAATACGTCAATCACTCTCCGGTGATGAACCTCGAGGCCGGCAGCAACAGCTGGACCTGGGACGGAACCGCCTGGGACGGCAGCGCGGCCGGGGCGGGAGACTACGAGTACGACGTCATCGCCTTCAACGACTTCGAGGCCAACCTGGTGGGCACCGGCCACTCCGGCGCCTGGGGCCAGCACTCGGTGGACACCAACGTCGATCCTCCGGAGACCTGGTCGCCCTACCAGGAAACGCCGCCCAACGTCTGCTACTTCGGCACCGTGGACCGCGACTACGTCGCCAATCCCACCGCCTACGAGCAGTGGACCATCACCGCTTTCGATCCCCAGGAGGAGAACAACGCAAGCGGCAACCGCCCGGACGACATGGATCCGAGCGTGCAATGGAGCAGCCGCAGCAGCGCCAACGAAAACCTGGGCACCACCACCGGCATCCTCAAGCTGAAGCGCAACGACGCCGCCAAGACCCTGGATCTCGACACCTCCTACGGCGACGAGGGCCAGGGCGCCGACCGCGGCAGCACCTGGTGGGTTATTCCGCACCAGAACAGCGTCTACAGCGGCACCAGGAACGGCGACCCTCTCTTGATCGGCATCGAAGTCTATGACAAGACCTCGGGAGAAATGACCAGGTTCAACGACATGCTCGACTGGTTCCATCGCGTCGACACGGACGACGAAGGCAATCAGAGCATCGCTCAAGTGGGCATCTCGATCTTCGCGGTGAACGACAACGGGATCTGGATGACCGACCACGCCACCGACCACTTCGTGCACACCGACCACGACGGCAACGTCAAGTGGTGCAACACCACCGGCGACGGCATCAAGGACTGGCTCTCCGCCGAGGCCGCCGAGGAGCTGGGGGTCGCCTCGCACGCCGCTGGCAGCAACGCGGTGACCGTGTCCATGGACGCCCATCCCACGGGCAAGATGTCCATAGCCATCGATCAGCACAACCAGATCGGCTACAACTTCGGGGCCTTCGGCCGCGACGGCACCGGTCTGTTCTTCCACACCTTCGAGCCGGAGCTGGGTCCCTACTACTACGGCAGCACCCTCAAGCACATCCGCCTGATCGGGGACGGCAGCGGCAAGTACGACGGCATGTATCCCGCCACCGGTGTCGACATCGCCACCCCGACCGAACGGACCAGTGAGGGCAGCGGGATGCTGATTTATATCCCCCACGGGATCTTCACCGGCAGGTTGAGCAGCATGACCGCGGTCGAGGAGCTCGGTCCGGCGAGCACGCCCGACAGCTACGTCCTGGGCGACGCCTATCCAAACCCGTTCAACCCCGAGACCACCATCGAGTTCAGCGTGCCCTTCGCCAGTCAGGTGCGCATCGAGGTGTTCAACACCGCCGGCCAGCTGGTAGCCACCCTGGTGGACGAGGAGCTGGGCGCCGGTTCCTACAAGTCGGTATGGAACGGGCTCGACAAGGGGGCCGGGAAGGTCTCAAGCGGGGTCTACTTCTATCGCATGGAAGCCGGCGGCTTCACTGCGACGCGGTCCATGACCTTGCTGAAGTAAGCTGGAAGGATCCGCCCGGAAGCTGTCGTTGACGCTTCCGAGCACCATGTGGATCTGGCCGGTCTGTCATGCCGGGCGTCCTCTTCCGGGAGGCGCCGCCGCTGGCAGGCCGGCCAGATTTTTTTGTCCCGGGAGGGGGGATTGCCGGCACCTGGGAGCGGATTATCGCGGCTGCCGGAACGAGGCACCGCCTTAACTCCCGGTCCCGTTCGCTCAACACGGCCATTGCGGCTTCTTTCCTCTGCCTCGATTCCTGGGCGATCCTTCCAGGTTACTGCAAGGGACTCGGTGGCAGACTATCCGATGCCGTGGGGACCCGCGGCGATGTGGCCGTCGGCGGGGAACCAGATCAGGTCCACCACGGCGGAGAGGGTGACACCGATCACGTAGCCGATGCCCATGCCGTAGAAGAAGGGTTTGCCTGCCATGTAGGCACGGGCTCCGCCGTAGCGCAACAGGGCCACCTTGACCGCCCAGACGATGGCCAGGTTGAACCAGTACAGGTCCAGCCAGAATGACTCCTGGAAGGCCAGCCCGACCGGATGCAGGGAGAACCAGTGGTAGCGGCTGCGCAGATAGGTCATGGCCGCCGCCTGCGTTCCGCCGAACAGGAACACTCCGATCTTCTCCCAGTCCAGCACCGTGCGGTTGTTCAGCAGATAGACCAGCGGGTCGAAGAAGCGCGCGGTCATCCACCACTCGGAGGTGAAGCCCGCGGCCCCGTCCCGGTAGCCGATCTCGATGTTGGCCACCACCGCCGCCGCAAAGGCCACGGCGAAGGCGAGGAGGGCGGCGGCGCACACTCTCAGGGGCTGCACTTTCATGGAGAACAGGCGCAGGTGATGGGTCAGCGCGGGCCAGGCGGGGATGAGGGCTCCACCGAAGAACGCATAGCTGGTGAACAGGTGGAACCCGGTGAGGCCGCGGGCCGAAAGCCTCGCCGTTCCCACCAGGTCGACGACGAAGGGCACGCCTTTCAGAAAGGGCCGGTAGGGCACAAGGTAGGCGAAGCCGGTGGCCGCGATCAGCTTGGCGGTGACGAAAAAGGTCAGGGACATGAGCAGGAACGAACCCAGGGCTAGTCCCAGGCTCATTCCCAGGCTCACCGCCCATCCCACCACGTAGGCGGCCGAGAGCAGCAGTCCAATCCACGCCAGGCGGTAGCGCGCCACGGTTGAGGGGGGACCGCTGCCGTCCCTGGCCAGGCGCCAGGTGCGGCGCAGGTGGCCCCGGGCGATCCAGATGGCCCACAGGGCGATGAACATCAATGCGCCGTAATTTTCCATGAAAAGCAGCCGCTCCCCCTGGATCTGCTGGCCCTCGGCGCCGAAGGAGAGCCCTGTGCGCACCAGCATTCCGGCCTTGACCAGGCTCATGAGGCGGAAAAGGACCAGGCTGCCCAGGATGTCGACGGGGCAGAGGTAGGTCACCGCCATGACCATGGGCATGTAGCGGATGTTGACCCGGTAGAGGTACTCGCTCAGTTCCAGGCGGAAGATCTGGGTGTTGAAGGCTAGGGGTAGAAGGCCGGGTGAAAAATGGGTGCCGATGTTGAAGAGCATGGGCAGCAGCACCACCCCGAATCCGATCCAGAACAGGCGGCGGCGAAACAGCCCGGGGAGCCGGCGCGGTCCGTCCATTCCGCGCACGAGGTCGAGCGGCAGCTGGGCCAGGGGGAAGGTCAATTTCTCCCGTTCCTCCCATTGGGCCTGGAAGAGCACGAAGATGCAGAGGCCGAACACCACCATGGCCAGGGACACGCCCAGCCACTGCAGCGTCACCCCGATCCATCCGTCCCAGGGGATGGGGGCGCCCTCTGGCAGCCCCAGCCAGAAACTGTCCAGCACCCGCGCGGTGGTGGGGGTCAGGACGTGCCAGGGAAGGTAGTCGAAGAAATGTTCCGCGTACTGATTTTCGTTGGAGGCGAAGTGGGTGGGTGAGGCGACGATGGATGCCCACCGCCCCAGCCAGCCGGGCAGGGTGCCGACGATCCAGAGCATGGCGAGGATGGTCAGAAGCTCGCCTGTCTTCAAAGCCTTGGCTGGCCAGATGCGCGCCAGGCCCACGTTGGCGAAGAGCCAGAGAACGAAGGGCATCAGCGCCAGCAGGGGCAGCTGGGAGTGCACGAAGGAGCCGACGCCGGTGCGCTGGGCGATGTAGATGACGTAGAGAATCATGCCCACCGTCGTCGCCAGGCCCAGAATCACGGCGCGGCGGGTGATCTCCGGAGGTGGTCCCGAAGCGCCGGATTGCGATCCGTGTTGGTCGGCGGGAAATCTGCTGGCCGCCATGCTGAATTGGCCTGGGAGGGGACGGATGGTGGAGGCGGTTGCCGGGAAGCCTGATCGAGACTTCCGCTGCGGTCCGGGGGAGCGAAACGGGCGCGGCCGGGCGGCGGCCGCCGGGGGTCCTGATTCGGCTCCAAATTATAGGCAGGAGAGAGCAGGCGATCAAGTTGGACCGCAATCGCCTCGACGCGATGCGAAACGGCGGCCTGAAGGTGCTCTCCGGACCGCGCCGAGTGCCCCAATGACGCCCTGCCCGAGGGGTGCCGGATGGGGGTGTAGCTACTGGTGCCGGGGGTTCCGGTTTCTTATAGTAACCATACCGAACTGAGGAACAGGATTGCAGGTTGGTGAAAGCTATGGACTGGCGAACTCGTCACAGAAAACCGGTCTTGGCGGTGCTCGCCGCAGCGCTGCTGCCGCTGTCGGCGGCAGATGCGGAGGATGGGGAGCATCCCGCCGTTTCCGAGGTGGTGGCATCCCGGCCTTTTCTGCGCTACGAGCGTCCGGCTTACAGGAACTTCGTCTACGATCCTTTCCAGCAGTACCCGGATCACACCTGGTCGGTGCGCACGGTGGGATCGCAGCAGGGGGGTGGCGTGGCCCTCGGGATCGACCGCCAGCGGGACATCTACGATCCCATGGGGAACTATCTCAGCACGGCATACGACCTGTACTACTGGATCGAGCGGCGCCAGCCGGAACAGCGCTGGGGCAGCGAGCTCTTCAAGGACTGGTCGGCCTGGCACCTGGTGTTCTCGAACGTGGCGGTGGCGCGGGACGGCTATGGCGGGTGGGGCTACAGTATCCTGACGGGGGACGGTCTGCTGGCCCGCTTCAGTCCGCTGACCTTGTCGAAGACCGATCTGAACGGCCTGCGCCTGGATCTGTCGACGCCCTACGTCAAGTTCACCGGGGTGGGATCGCGCATCGCGCGCCCCAACCGGGAGACCTACCAGCCCGCCGAGAATGTGGGCCAGATCGAGGTCGACCATTCGACCATGCTGGTGGGTGCCCGCGCCCAGGTCGACCTGGGCCGCCTCAGCCTGGGGGTGAACGGGGCGAACCTGCACGCCTACAACAGCACCCAGCCCGGCAACAGCGCCAGGGGCATGCTGCGGCTGGACCAGCCGCTCTTCGAGTGGCTCATCGTGCGCGTCTCGGACGACGCGCCGGAGGACGGCCTCGGCGGCGCCAGCGTCCAGGAGGTTGGCCTGGTGGTCAACGGCCATCCCCGCCCGGACCTGCAGCCCCGGGTTATCCGCCACCGCGCCGGCGCTCCCTCCCAGGTGGGGCGCACCCTCTCGGGCTCGGGTAATTTCCTTCCGGTCTACTACACCAGCCTCGCCGGTCCCCCGGGCTACTATCGGGGACGGGAGATCCCCCTCTTCGCCGACTATCTCTACCGCCTCGCCCACGAGGCCGGAGCGGACGTGAGCGGCGATACCCACCTGGAGGGGCTGGTGGCCAATTTCGCCCTCGAGACCTCCGAGGGCATTCTGCGCGCCGACGGTCCCGATCAGCTGATCTTCCTTTTCGATCTCCAGGAGGAACCCCTCGTCGAGTCGGTTGAAGTGGAGGCCCTGGTCGGCGACGACTACCGGTTGGAGTGGGCGGGCGTCTACGTGTATCCCGGAAACGCCGGAGCGCCCAAGTTCGAGCAGCGCTTTCGCAGCACCTTCTTCCGCCAGGCGCTGCGGTCCAGGGGCCGGGTCGAGGACGGCTCGAACCTGCGGAAGGTGCGGTTCGAGGTGGGGGAGAATACGGCGATCTTCACCTACAGCGCCGACATGAACCTCCTGCTGCCATGGCTGGAGGTGAGCGGTGAGTACGCGCGCTCGACCATCTACGGGCGCTTCCCCGCCCGCGCGGGAGAGCAGCCTCTGATCGACCGCAGTCCGCGCTTCGGCCATGGAGGCTCGGCCTACTTCGTCAATGCGCTGCACCGCTTCGGGCGCGGCAGGCTGGGGGCGGAGTTCTTCTCCATGAATCCGGACTTCACCACCGAGATGGAGACCTATCTTGCCAAGGATCACGGCTACCGCTCGGACCGCGCCTACGGGGTGATGACCAACCTCGCCAACGAGTCGGTCATCTGGCGCCTGGTGCAGGACAACGAGGACGGGGACCGCTGGCCCGACGTTCTCCTGGGCAATGTTCTCGGCAGTCCGCAGGTGAGGGGGCGGGAAGGGGATGGAGTGTTCCCGGGGCAGGACGAGGACCGCGACGGCCAGGTGGACACGGACCAGAACTTCAACGGCATCCCCGACTACGAGGAGACCTTCCTTATGTATGCGGTGGAGCCCAACGACTACGCCTATGGCCTCGACCGCAACAACAACGACGAGCCCGACCACCGCGAGGACGATTGGGCGGCCGACTACCCCTACGACGCGGACCAGCGCGGCTTCCACCTTTTCGGGCAGCTGAACCTGGGGCGCCACGGTTCCCTTGCCCTGGGCCGATACGCCGTGGCAGGTATGTCAGGCGGGGGGCGCAACCGCTCCACCTATGCCCTGGTGAACTACAGGAGGGAAGGGGTCATGCGGGTGCGGCGGCTCTTCATCGAGAACCAGTTCCGCCGCGTGGAGGACGACATCCCCGACGAGTTCAACGAATACGTGCTGGGCGGGTTCGAGGGAATAGACGCCTATACGCAGCAATTCGAGGGAGCCGTGCGGCGCCTGGGGGGGATTCTGAGGGTGCGCCCGGACCTGCTCGGCTACCAGGACAGCTACGTCAACGAGACCTACCTGGAGGGCCGGTTCCGGCCATTTGCGGGACTGCACCTGGTGCAGAAGCTGCGGCTGCGGCTGAACTGGCAGCAGGGCGGCCGGCTGGCAAACGGGCTTTTTCAGCGCCAGCGGCGGCTGGACTTCCGGACCTGGGTGAGCCAGGTGGACTACGGCCTGCACTGGGGGAAATTCAGCCTGAATCCGCAGCTCAAGTTCCTGATTCTGCGGCTGGCGGACCAGGGGTCGGGAAGCGTCCTGCGCTCGGAGTCCCGGATTATCCCCATCCTCAAGCTGAGGTACCTGCTGATGAGCCGCAGCGCGCTGCAGGTGGGTGTGCAGGGCTGGGGTCCGCTGCCCTACCGCCTCGACGACCGCACCGAGAAGCGCAACAGCCTGGAGCAGCGCACCGCGGTGATCACCCTGACCAACAGCTCGCGCTACTTCGGCTACGACATGCAGACCATCGTGGGCCTGCAGCGGGAAAAGCTGGACTGGGACGACCGCTACCAGAGTTTCAGGAACTTCGACGGTTGGTCGTTCTTCGTGCGCAACCTGATCGGCTTCACCGAATTCGGCCGGGTGCTCTGACCACCGGGAGCCTTTTCGCGGAAATCCCCCTCCATTCCCCGGTCCGCGGCATTTCCATCGCCTGGAGGTCCGGGACCGGGGCACCCGCCACCGCCGCAACCGGCCGGGCACCGCCCGCTCCGGCAAGGCTTCTGCAGCCCGCATCCTGAATGAGCCAGGACACTCCACTCAGCCGCCAGTCAGCAGATGCAGGGGGAGCGCCTCTGGGGCCCTCCGGCGACGCCCCGCCGGGGGGGCCTGCGATCACCCTGCGCGCCGTCATCCTGGGAGTCTTTTCCTTCGCCCTGGTGGTGCACCTGCTCCACCTTTCGGTGAGCTCCCAGCTGCCGTTGATGGTGCTCATCTCCTTCGTCTTCTGGCTCTTCGCCAACTCCCTGCTCCGCACCCTCTCACCGCGGCTGGCCCTGCGCAGAGGCGAGCTGCTCACCATATTCACCACCGGATGGGTGGTGGGCACCATTCCCGCCAACGGCTGGATGTGGGACCTGGCCAAGCTCGCCGCCATGCCCACCCACGCCGCCAGCCCCGAGAACCAGTGGGCGGAACTCCTGTTCGACATCCTGCCCTGGCACGTGTTCACCAGCACCGAACCGAGGGTCATCGACGGGTTCTGGTACGGCCTGGAGCGCGACGCCGGCATACCCTGGAGCGGCTGGGCAGGCGCCGTCGGGCAGTGGTTCGGGGTGTCCATGGGGATGCTCGTCTTCGGCTTCTGCATCTTCGTACTCTTCCACCGCCAGTGGGTCGAAAGGGAAAAGCTGACCTATCCCCTCGCCCAGATGCCGCTGGACCTGAGCGCCGGATGCGACGGCCCCGGACGCGTCCCCAGGGTATTCAGATCCCGGTTGTTCTGGGCCGGGGCGGCGGTGGTTTTCCTGCCCGCGGCCTACAACGTCGTCACCTATTTCGTGCCCGGGCTCCCCATGGTGGGGATCTTCTTCGAACAGTACAAGGTGGACCTGGGAGAGAACATCGCCCGCGGCCTGGTGATCCGCCTGCTCCCCCTGGTCCTCGCCGTCGCCTATCTCTGCCCCCTGGACATTCTCGCCAGCCTCATAGTGTTCTACTGGCTCACCCTGCCCAAGGAATGGGCGATGAACCGCATAGGAGTCTCCGTCGGCGCCGATGACAACCCCCTGAGCGTGCACGAGATTCTCTACATGGAAAGCTACGGCGCCCTGATCTTCGTGGCGCTGTGGTCCATATGGCTGGCGCGGCGGCACCTCGCGGCCATCTGGCGGCAGGCCCTGAGCGGAGAGGGAGACCCCCGCCAAACCCGGCGCTACCGCTGGGCGCTCTTCGGCCTGGCGGCCTCCGGAGCCTACGTCACCGCCTGGGTCGTGGCCCTGGGCGCGAACCTGGTATTCGCCCTCGTTCTGCTGCTGCTCTTCACCCTGGTCCACTTCGTCACCGTCAAGCTGCTGGCGGCCACCGGGTTCGCCTACCTCATCCCCAACGATCCCAATCTCAAGGGCGAGTCCTTCATGCTCCACCTGGCGGGCACCACCCACCTGTCGCCGCGCTCGGTGGTGGGCTTCCAGATGTTCACCAGCAATGTCTTCTTCGGGTCGGGCGGGCGCATACCGGGGTGGCCCGCCATCGTGCACCACCTGCGCATCTTCTCCATAGAGCGCCAGCCGGGGTGGGTAACCGCGGCGGTCATGGTCGCCTTTGCCGCCGGCTTTCTCTCCGTCGCCGGAACCACCATCTACGAGGCCTATTCCATGATGATCCACGGCCTGAGCGGCAACGACCGCACCCTCGACGCCATGGTGCGCCTGATCAACAGTCCCACGGTGGCCTCGGCGGGCAAGTGGGTGGTGTGGCTCACGGGTTTCTTCGAGGCCGCCGGGGTGGCCTACCTGCGCATGCGCTTCCACTGGTTCCCCCTCCATCCGGTGGGGCTGGCATTTCAGTACACCATCGGCGCCTGGCTCTACTGGTTCAGTCTGCTCGTGGTGTGGATGGCCAAGTTCGGCCTGCTGCGCTTCGGGGGAGTGCGCATCTACGCGGCGGGGAAGCCCCTGTTCTACGGAATGGTGGTGGGCTACGTGCTGGGGATCATCCTGGCGCGGGGGGTGGACCGGGTCTGGTTTCCGGGGGTGTCGCACTGGCTGCACCGCTGGTGAGCCGGGGTTTGCCGGCGTCTGCGCGCTTCAGCCGAGCTCCCGGGCTATGTCCGCCAGGAGCCGCTGCCCGGGATTGGCCGCCAGAAATTCCTCGTTCACCTTGTCGGGGTCGCCGTATTCGTTGCCGGCGCGGTCCCTGCCGCGGGCGAGGTACATGCAGTGCCCCTTGTAGCTCTTGGCTTTGACCGTCGTCGGCATGTAGCGCATCTGGAATCCGCAGCGGCGCATGGTGCCGTTGTTGGCGTTGGAGCCGTGGAGCAGGTAGGCGTCGTGCAGCGAGCAGGTGTTGGAATCCAGAATGCAGTCCACCGCTTCTGATTCATCGAAGGCGTCCGCCCTCACCTCGCGGCTCAGCAGCGACCCGCTGGCGTCGCTCAGATAGACGTGCTCGCGGTTGCGCTGGCGGTGGGAGCGGGGAATGACCCGCATGCAGCCGTTTTCGCTCACCGAGGGATCGATGGCCAGCCATACGGAGCAGGCTTCGACGGGGTGGGCGAGCTTGCCCCAGTAGGAGGCGTCCTCGTGCCAGGGAGCGCGCTTCACCACCTCCGCGGACTTGGTCATGAAGGAGCTGGCGAAGAGGGCGATGTCCGGGCCGATGATGGGCTCGACGAGATCGAGCACCTCGTCGGCCAGGAGCCACTGGTTCAGCTTGGGATCGATGAAGTGGGAGCGGTCGATGGTCTGCAGGGGACGGCCCAGGGCATCTTCCCATGCCGCCATGCGCGCCTCGCAGTGCTCCTTGAGGGCGGTGAACCTGGCGTGGGAAAACACCGGCTGGTCGTATATCAGGTAGCCCTCCTCCTGGTAGGATTCCACCTGCTCGGCAGTCAAACGCGAGGCCATGAGATTTCCTCCTTGCGCCCGTGTCTCCGGGCATCGTCCCCGGCCCCTCGAGGGCGGGGGTCCGGCCAGCTCCGGGCGACGGCGGTGATAATAGGCAGGGAGAATCCGGGCGTCAACTTGCGGACCGCAGCCAGGCCGCGCCGCTGGCCGCGGCTGCCCTGGAACCGGGCCATCGGAGGCTTGCCCATGGATGGCTGATCGCGTATCCTTTCTGGGCCCGGCAATCTCATTCCCGTTGAAGCTGCAAACCCGCCCCTGCCATGAAAGCCATACAGATCGACGGAGACAGGCTCACCTGGTCCGACTGCGAGATCCATGGGCCCGGTCCCGGCGAGGTGGGGATTGCGGTGCGGGCGAGCGCGGTGAACCGCGCCGACCTGCTGCAGCGCCGTGGCGCCTACCCGCCTCCGCCCGGGGCCAGCGCGGTACTGGGCCTGGAATGCGCCGGGGTGGTGGAGGCCGTCGGAGAAGATGTCGCGGGGCTGCGGCCTGGTGATCAAGTGTGCGCCCTGCTCGCCGGCGGCGGCTACGCCGAGAAGGCGGTGGCCCCGGCGCCGCAGGTGCTCCCGGTTCCTGAGGGTCTCTCCATGGTCGAAGCCGCGGCCCTGCCCGAGGTCTTTGCCACCGCCTACCTGAACCTTTACATGGAAGCTGGTTTGAGAGAGGGGGAGAAGGCGCTGCTGCACGCCGGAGCCAGCGGCGTCGGCACCGCCGCCATCCAGTTGTGCCGGGAGTTCGGCAATCCCTGCTACGTCACCGCCGGCAGCGACGACAAGATCGCCCGCTGCCTGGACCTGGGCGCCAGCGGCGGCAGCAACCGCCACCGCGAGCGCTTCGCCGACAGGGCGGTGGAGTGGACCGGGGGAGAGGGCTTCGACGTCATCCTCGATCCGGTTGGGGGTCCTTACCTGGCGGACAATCTGGAGTGCCTTGGTCTCGAAGGCCGCCTGGTGCTCATCGGCGCCATGGGCGGGGCTCAGGCCTCCTTCTCGATCGGGGTGCTGATGGCCAGGCGCCTGAAGCTGATGGGTTCGACCTTGCGGGCGCGCAGCGTCGCCCGGAAAGGGGAGATCCTCGCGGAGTTGCGCCGCCGCGTCTGGCCCCGCATCACCGCGGGCGCCATCAGGCCGGTGATCGAGGCCGTCGTCCCCATGGACCGCACCGAGGAAGCCCACCGGCTCATCGCCGGCGACCGGACCTTCGGCAAGGTGGTCCTCGAGGTCCCATGAGCGCCGCAGGCCAGGGTAAAATCCCCGCCGGCGTCAGTGGAAGCCGGGAATTTTCGACGGTTCACCCGACCGGAGTGCAGCGGACGTATCAACCACAACCCAATTGAAAGCAGGTGGGATATGACCGAAGAGGAATTGTACATGTTCGATACCCTGGGCTATCTCAAGGTCGAAAACGCCATCGACGGCGAAACCCTGGGCCTTGCGCTGGAAAGTGCGGAGCGCATCGCCAGGGACCATGGAGACCTAAGGCAGGACTCCGGCTACGGCTACAAGTACAGGAACGCCTTCATCTACGACAAGGTGCTGGAGAGAATCGCCTGTTCGCCGAAAGTGCTGGACTATGTATGCCACATCACCAACAATATGCCGCGCCTCACCGACGGCACCCTCATGACCCAGAACTGCGATCAGGACTTTCACAACTTCCATCTGCGCAAGGATATCAAGAGCGAGATACACGAGGACGCGCCGAGGTTCCACACGGACGTGGTGAACCGCCGAATCTACATCGACTGGGCCGCCTTTTTCATCTACCTGACCGAGGTGAGGCTGGGAGACGGCGGCCTTCTCGTGGTGCCCGGATCCCACCGGGCGAGCTTCCTTTATCCGCCCGAGCTGTTCTACGAGAAGGGCGCCTATCCCGTCGATCCGGAGGAGCGCCAGAAGGAGGGCTTCATCAACGTGTGCGCAAACGCCGGAGACATGATCATCATGCCCCTGCGGCTCAATCACGCGGCCTTGCCCTGGCTCCCGAAGGACCGCGAGCGGGTGATGCTGTTCTACTCCTACCGGCCCCAGTTCTACTGCTGCGATGCCATGGACCAGGTCCTCGAAGACGCCCGCGCCAGGGGGCTGGAGCTGGACGCGGACACCATCGAGCTCGCCTCGATGAAGGAGAAGGGAGAACTCAAGGACTTGGTCAAGCGGCACACGGGCCTGAGCCGCGGGTTCAGCGAGGGATGAACGCCGGGGGAATGGAGGAGAGCGGATGATCGGGGAGTTCCACCGAGGCCGGCTCGACGGCCTGAAGGACGCCTACGCGCGCGACGGGTGCGCCGTCGTCCGCTCGGTCCTGGACCCTGCCCTGGTCCGGGAGGTGGACCGCCACATCGACTGGCTCATGGAGCGCCATCCCGAGCTGGAACCGGAGGGACTGGGGCACTGGCTCATCGCCCGGGATCCGTTCTGGGTTCGCTTTCTCAGCGACGACCGCCTGCTCGACCTCGCCCAGGTCCTGGTCGGTCCGCACATCGCCTTCTTCGCCGCCGACTACATCGCCAAGCCGCCCCGGTCCGGCAAGGGGATCCACTGGCACCAGGACGGCCACTACTGGCCCCTGGAACCCATGGAAGTCATCACCGTCTGGTTTGCGGTGTCGCATTCGACGCGGGCAAACGGCTGCGTCCGGGTCATCCCCGGGTCCCACCGTCTGGGCCTTCAGCAACATTCCCCGCGGAGGGACGCCGACACCCTGCTCAACCCGGTTGACCCCGCCGTCCTCGATGCGGGCAGGGCGGTGGACCTGGAGCTCGAACCCGGAGACGTCTCGGTGCATCACCCTCTGCTTGTGCACGGGTCCGAACCCAACCGCAGCGCTTCCTGGCGCCGGGGCGGTACCATACAGTACATCCCCGCCACAACCCGGATCGTCCAGGAAGACTGGCCCAGCGCATTCCTGTTTCGCGGCGAAGCGGCCGCGGGAATCAACACCCACCTCTACCAGCCCAGCCCGCGCTACGTGGCCGGCGACCACATGGCCTTCCGCGGCTGCGAACGGTGGACATAGGAGAAACCGGAATGCCGCGTCCGCCGCCGACAGGTCCGACTGAGGGGGCGCCCCGCCGCGCAAGGGCGTTCCGAATCCGAAGGAGAGAACAATGGGTGCGCTGAGTTCCAGCGACTGCGAGTTCTGGGAGGAGAACGGCTACGTCGTCATCCCCGATGCGGTCCCCCCGGAAAACCTCGACGCCGTCCTCGAGGCGGTGCAGGCATTCACCGGCAAGGACTGCACGAACCCCGAGGAATGCTACGACCTGGTGCAGTTCTCCGGTGCGGGGCTGGTGAACCTGACGGTCCATCAGGCCCTCTGGGATAACCGCCAGGCGCCGCGGGTTCACGCCGCCTTCGCCGAGCTCCTGGGCACCGAGGAGCTCATCGTCTCCCGGGACCGGGTGGCGGTGAGTCCCCCCGTAAGTCCCCGGTGGGAGTACGAGGGCTTCATCCACTGGGACATGGATTCCACCATTCGCCCCATTCCGCTCAGGGTGCAGGGGGTGCTCTACCTGACCGACACGGCGGCGGACCAGGGCGGGTTTCAGTGCGTTCCGGGCTTCCACCGCAAGCTCGAGGAGTGGGCCGAGACCCAGCCGCCGGACCGCCATCCGAAGACTCCGGATGCCACCGGGCTCGATATCGTGCCCATTCCCGGCAAGGCCGGCGACCTGCTCATCTGGCACGGCGCCCTGCTGCACGGCAATGGGCGCAACACCTCGAAGCGCCCGCGCCTGGCCCAGTACATTCTCATGCACCCCGCCGGCGCCGGTCCGGGCAGCGGGGTCCTGCCGCTGGCGCGGACCTACCAGGCGGTGATCGCCGACGCCCTGGGAGTGCGGGAGGCCGGCGTCGAGCGCTGGCTGCGGCGGCATCGCGGCAGCGACCTGGCCCACGCGCGCATCGAGGCCAACCTGGGAGAGCATCCCACCTACCCGGGCTGGCGGGTGCGTTCGCAGGGCCGCGAGGTCATCCTGAGAAAGTCCCTGGTCGAGTTCGTGGACGAGACCACCGTCGAGGTTCACCACTCCTACGCCCGCCAGGAAGGCCTTCCCGTGGTGGCGCGCATCGAGGAGGGCCTGGCCGCATCGATCCAGCGGATCCCGGCGCCGCAGCACGAGCCGCGGCTGAGCCCAGCCCAGCTTGCCCGCCTGCCCGAGCTCCTGCTCCGCACTCCGGCCGCCTTCGACTTCGGCGACCGCAGCGTCTGGAACGAGCACCACTGGCCGAATACAATCAGCGGCGGGGAGGCCTACGGCCGCGACGACCGCCGCATCTGGAACGAATGGGACGTGGCGCAGCTCATGCACGCCGAGTTCGGCCTGGAGCTGGACGTGGAGGAGGCCAGGCTCACCCCCCTGGGCCGCAAGCTCGCCGGCGTCGACTCGTGGTAGAGGGAGGGCAGGCTCCGGAACTTTCCGGCTCACCCACTTTTTCTTGACAGGACCAGCTTCAGGGTGCCAAATTCTTCGCTTGGAGCATGGCCGCCATTCCTTGCCGAAGGCAGGGTTTCCCACGGGAGAAATCGATGAGTAACGACGAGAAGTTCGAGGTTCCGGCAGGACAGCGGCAGCTCTTCGTCGACGATCACGGCCTCGCCGAGGTGGAGAACCTGGTCCGCACCCTGCACCAGCCCTCGAAGAAAGGGGCGGTGATTCGGCCCGACTTCACCCGCGGCCAGCGCAACGTGCAGACCCGCAGCGGCCCGCACTGGAATCCGGAGCTGAAGGCCTTCAGGATCGTGGCGGAGGGAAGGTGGTACGAGAGCGTCGACGGCCTGCACTGGACTCCGGCCGGCGCCGACCTCCAGCCTGCGGAGATGGTGCCCCAGGCCCACGTCCTCTACGACCCGGCGGACCCCGACCAGGGGCGCCGCTTCAAGGGCATCACCTCCCACGTGGTCAACCTGGACACGGGGCGCAGGGTGCAGCATTCGTCGGAGCGGGTGGACCCGGAGGGCAAGCCGTGGCCGGGAAGGAGGTTCGAGCGCTTCCTCGACTTCCTGGTCTCCTCCGACGGGATCGAATGGAGCCGGCTGGACGCCCGCCTCTCGAGCTTCGACGAGTGGAACCTGAGCTACGATGGCCTGGGCGCGCAGTACATCCTCAGCTTCAAGAAGACCGGCACCTACGGGCGCTCCCACATGATCAGCACCAGCCCCGACTTCGAGAACTGGAGCGAGCCGGTTCTCGCCATCCAGGCCGACGACCTGGACCAGGAGCTGGGGCGCCTGCACATCGAGGAATTCCTGCGGTCGGCCAACGCCGACTACCTCAAGCCCTTTCCCGGCACGCCGGAATGGCAGTGGCAGAACGTGGACATCTACAACGCCGGAGTCTTCCGCTACGAGGGCATCTTCCTGGCCCTGCCGGCCATCTACCACGCCCGCGGCGAGCGCTGGAGCAGCCACACCCTGCGCTTCACCCTGATCCAGTTGTGGTGCAGCCGCGACCTCCACAACTGGGCGCGGGCGGCGAACCGGGGGACATTCATCCCCTGGTCGCCGATGCATTCCGGCGCCTACGACCTCAACAAGAATCTGCCCCCTTCCTATCCCCTGGTGCGCGGCGACGAGCTCTGGTTCTACTACTCGGGCCGCAAGGAGTCCTCGATCCATCCCGACCCCGACCCCGACATCGGGGCCATCTGCCTGGCGGTCCTGCGCCGCGACGGTTTCGTCTCCCTGGATGCGGCGGGGGAGGAGGGCCGCGCGCTCACCGAGCCCTTCACCGCGCCCGGAGGGGAGCTGTGGGTCAACGTGGACGTGCGCAAGGCCGGCGGCGCTTCCGGGTTCCTGCGGGCGGAGGTCCTGGGAGACGGCGGCGAGGTGCTGGCGGCATCGGTCCCCATCGACGCCGACCGGCCGCGGGTCCAGGTCTCCTGGCGGGAGGGGGGAATGGCGGAGCACGCCGGCAAGGCGGTGCGCCTGCGCTTCACCCTGAAGGGGGCGCGCTTCTACTCCTACTGGTTCGAGTGAGATGCCAGGGCTCCTGAGCACCCAGCTGGTGGGCAGCTACAGCAAGCCCGACTGGCTCATCAGGCACCGGCGGGTGACCTCGCCCAGCTCCAGCTTCTGGCGCCCCGACCCCGAGGTCCTGGCCGAGGCCCAGGACGACGCGACCATCGCGGCCATCGCCGACCAGGAGCGCGCCGGGCTCGACCTGATCACCGACGGCGAGCAGCGGCGGCAGCGCTTCGACACCTACTTTTTCGACATGGGCGGCATCGACGGGGAGAAGCTGGGACCCTGGTCCATGAGCGAGCGCGACATGAGCTTCGTCGATCTGGACCCCGAGGTGGAAGCCCGCCTGCAGACGGCGGTGACCCCGCGCGCGGTGGGGGAGATCACCTGGCCCGGCCCCATTACGGTGGACGACCTCGGCTTCCTCAAACGCCACACCCGCCGTCCCACCAAGATGACCGTCATCGGTCCGCTGACCATGGCGGCGCGCCTGGCCGACGAGCACTACCGCGACCCGGAGGCCCTGGGCATGGCCGCGGCGGCGGCGATCAACCGGGAGCTGCGCGCCCTGGACGAGGCCGGGGTGGACGTGGTTCAGCTCGACGAGCCCGACTTCCACTTCCGCCGCGACATGGCGGTGCAATGGGGCGGCAGGGCCCTGGACCTGGCCTTCGACGGGATCAGGGCTACCAGGGTGGTCCACGTCTGTTACGGCTACGCCACCATCGGGGACAAGCGCGCCGATCCCAACTACGCCGAGGTCCTGGAGGCCATCGCCGCCTCGAGCACCGAGCGGATCAGCATCGAGTACGAACAGCCGGGACATGGCCCGGAGCTGCTCGCCCACTGCGGCGACAAGGGCGTGGTTCTGGGGTTGCTGGACCTGGGCACCGAGGAGGTGGAATCGCCCTCCCACATAGCGGACCGCATCCGCGCGGCCTTGCAGGTCCTGGGGCCGGAGCGCCTGCACCTGGCCCCCGACTGCGGCATGTGGTTCGTGCCCCGTCCGGTGGCCTTCGCCAAGATCAGCTCGCTGGTGCAGGCCGCGCGCACGGTGCGCCGCGAGCTGGGATTGCCGGCGGCGGCGAGTTCGGAGTAATCGGGGATGGAAACCTGGACCTTCCTGCACGTCAACGACAGCCACATGGGCACGCCGCGCTCCTACCGCTTCCGCCCCGCGGTCAACCGGCGCTGGGCGGCCATCAAGGAACAGATGGCGGCGAGCGGGGCCGAGTTCCTCCTCCACGGCGGCGACCTGACCCGCGACGGCGAGACCCACGAGTTCGAGTACCTGCAGGCGCGCGAGGACCTGGACTCCCTGCCCTTTCCCGCCTTCGTCATTCCCGGCAACATGGACGTGGGCAACAAGCACGCCCCGTGTCAGGGTCTCAAGCGCAAGTGGGACGAGCAGGGGCTGGGATGGTACGATCCGGACCTCAACGTGACCGGGCAGCGGCTGGACCTCTTCTCTTCCTACTTCGGTCCCGTCCACTGGTCCTTCCTCTACCGCCAGGTGCGCTTCACCGGCTTCTTCGCCGCCGTGACCGGGTCGGGCCTGCCCCACGAAGAAAGGCTCTGGCGCCTGCTCGAGCGCCTGCCCCGGCTGCCGCCCGCCCGCCATCACGTGGCCGTGATGCACTACTGGCCCTTCATGGAGGAGCCGCACGAGCCCGCCTGGGATCTCACCGCCGCGGACCAGTACGACAACTGGTACTTCAGCATCGACCCGCCCCACCGCCAGCGCCTCTGGGGCCTGCTGCAGGAGGCGGGGGTGGACATCCTGTTCTGCGGCCACGTCCACACCGGGCGCCCGGTCCAGGTAGTGGACGGCATCCGCCTCTACCGCACCCAGCCCGCCGGCAACACCGCCCAGCTGGCCGAACGCTGGACCGAGGCCGATACCCGCTTCGGCTTCCAGCGTTGCACGGTGAGCTCCACCGAAATCGAGGTCGAATTCGTCCCTGGGGCGGATCAGTGCGCCGAGTTCGACAGCTTCGGGCCCATGGGGCACCCGCCCCTGGAGGTGCGCGACTACGGCGCGGCGCGGGAGGCTCCGGCCCTGGTCCCTGATGGAGGCCGCAAATGCGCCGGCCATTGAGTCCGCACCGGCGAGGAGGGCCGTCAGGTCCGGGAACCGACCCGGGCGGGCCGGAGGGACTGCATCGATGGCGGGGAAGGACAGGTCCATGAGACCATTGAGATTTCTTCTGTACGGGAGCCTGTTGCTGACTCTCGCGCCGGGGTGGGGGTTGGCGCAGGTGCAAAGGGGTCAGGCCCAGCTCAAGGTCCCCGAGGTGGTGGAGCCCTCGCCATTCCTGCAGCGCAACCCACCGGGCTATCGCAACTATGCCTTGCGGAACTTCACCAACCCGCCGGACCACTCCTTTCCCTTCGCGGGCCGGCCGCAGGCCTATTTCGGCTCCATGGGCAGCTACCTCATCACCGGCTACGAGGTCTACACCTGGTCGGAGACCCGTTTGCCGGGGCAGCAGTTCGGCAGCCGCATGTTCAAGGACCTGAATGCCTTCCGCCCGCTGTTCGACCACGTGATGGTGGCGCGCGACAGTTGGGGCGACCGCGGCGTGAGCGCAATCGTGGGAGACGGGCTGATCGCGCGCTTCACCCCTCTCACCCTGTCGAAGGTGGACTTCAACGGACTGCGCCTGGATCTGGCCACGCCGGGCCTCGAGATCACGGCCCTGGCCTCGCGCCTGGAGCGCCAGCCCGCCAACCCCACCAGCATTTCCGCCCCCTGGAACATCGAGGGCACCTTCGTGTCCGACAGCAACACCCTGCTTCTGGGGGGCCGCGCCCAGACCCGCATCGGCGCCCTGCGGCTGGGCCTCAACGGGGTCAACCTGCACGTCTACCAGAGCACCCGGCCGGGCAACAGCCTCAAGGGGAGAGTGCGGCCCGACCATCCCCTCATCGAGTTCATCATGGTGCGCGTCGCCGACGACTCGCCCGCCGACGGCCACGGCGCCGTGGTGCAGGAGCTCAGCCTCGTCCTCGACGGCGAGGCCAGGCCCGATCTCCCGCCCCAGGTGATCCGCCACCGCAGCGGCGTGCCGACCCAGGTGGGCTCGGTCTCCCGGAACACCGGCGAGTTCCGTCCCGTCATCTACACCCGGCCCTCGTCCATAGGATATTACTCGTTCGGCGGCGGCGTCTACTACCGCGGCAGGGAAGTTCCCCACTATGCGGACTACCTCTACCGGATGGCCCACGAAAGCGGACAGGACGTGAGCGCGTCCACCAACCTGGAGGGCTTGCTGGCCAACTACGTGGTGGAACCGCCGGGGTCCGTCCACCGCGCCGACGGCGATGAAGTGCTGATCTACATGTTCGACTTGAGGCAGGAACCGGCGGTGCGCTCGGTGGAGGTGGAGACGCTGATCGGAAGCGACTACCGCATCGACGTGGCTGTCCAGTGGGAGAAGAATGCAACCGGCCGCAACTTTGCTTCCCAGTTCACCAGCACCTATTACCACACGGTGCGGCGCGCCCCCGGCAATGTCCGGGACCTGTCGAATCTGGAACGGGTACGCTTCCACGTAGGGGAGAACACTGCTCTCTTCGTCTACGGCGCGGATGCCAACTTCAGCCTCGCCGGCCTGGAGATCAACGGCGAGTACGCGCGCTCGGCGGTCTACGCGCGCTACCCGGCGCACCAGGAAGGGGAGCGCCGCTTCGGGCAGGGGCCCCGGTTCGCCGCCCGCGGCGACGCCTTCTATCTGCAGGCCCTGCGCTGGTTCGGGCGCGGGCGCGTGGGCGCGGAGTTCTTCTCCATGCAGCCGAACTACAGCACCGAGCTGCGCACCTATCTCAAACCTGAGCTGACGTACGATTACGGCGACCTGGCCGGCCTGACCAACGCCACCCTCTACTGGCGCCTGGTGCAGGACAACGAGGACGCCGACCGCTACCCCGACGCGCCCCTTGGCCATATCCTCGGCGCCGGCAGGGATGCGGTTTCGGTGGACCCCACCGGGGTCTTTCCGGGCCAGGACGAGGACAACGACGGCTGGCCCGACACCAACCGCAACTTCAACAGCCTGCCCGACTACGAAGAGCCGTTCCTGATGTTCGACGTGGAGCCCAACGACTACACCTACGGCCTCGACCGCAACAACAACGGCGAGCCCGACCAGCGCGAGGACGACTGGGATGCGGACCTCCCCTACGACCCCGACCAGCGCGGCGGGCACCTGTTCGGGCAGGTGGACCTGACCCGGGGCTGGACCGCGGTCGCCGGACGCTACGCCGTTGGCCAGGTTGCCGGCGCCGGGCGCAACAGGTCCACCTATGCCATCCTGAGCTATAGACGCGAGGGTGTGCGGCGGCTGCGGCGTCTCTTCCTCGAGAACCACCTGCGCCGCGTGCAGGACGATATAGCCGACGAGTATCTGGCGCTGGTGGAAAGGCCGAACCGCGGCCGCGTGAAAGCCGGGGACGGGGGCCTGGAGATAAACGTGTTTTCCTTCTTCAACAAGGAGAGGAGGGAGGACCTTCTGCTCTACCGCGACAGTTGGGTCAACGAGACCTACCTGGAGGGGAGCCTCAACCCCTGGTCATCCCTCCACCTGGTGCAGAAGGTGCGCCTGCTGCTCAACTGGCAGCAGGGCGGCGAGGTGGGCCCGGGCATCTTCCAGCGCCGGCGCCGCCTGGACTACTGGACCGTGTCCAGCCGGGCGCAGTATACCTGGAGCCTGGGCAGGCTGAGCCTGACGCCGCAGTACAAGTTCATGCTCCTGCGCCTGCTGGATCAGGAGGCCGCAACCGCCACGCGCTCCGAGTGGCGCTCCATCCCCATCCTGCGCCTGGAGTATCCCCTGATGGATCGGGTTGACCTGAGAATGGGGCTGCAGGGCATGGGGCCCTTGCCCTACCGCCTCGAGGACAGCGCCCGCCGGCGCCTCAGCTTCGAGCAGCGCACCGCCTTCGTCAGCCTGACCAACCGCTCGCGCTATTTCGGCTACAACCTCTTCACCATCGTCGGCCTCATGCGCAACCGCAAGGATTTCGACAACCCCTTCCGGCAGGCCGACGAGTTCCACAGCTGGTCGTTCTTCGTGCGCACCCTGATCGGCTTCACCGAGTACGGGCGTCTCTACTAGGATTCGGTCATTGGCGGCCGCGGGTCAACCAGGCAGCCTCTTGAGCTCGATGATGCGGTAACGGCCGGCGAACCCCGGGTTGGTCACGTACTGCAGGCAGTCCCTGCGGAAAGCCCCGGCGTGGGAGAAGTGGACGTGGCCGCAGAAGATGCCGGCAAGGTGGGCTCCGAGGTCCCCCCTGAGCAGCTCCATGCACTCCATGGTGCTGGCCTCGTTGCCTTCCACATTCCATTTCTCCCGGGACTCCGGAGTCCATCCCTCCTCGGCCCCCATCATGATGGGCGCCTTCCACTTCTCCATTACTGGCTGGAACAGGGTCTCCTCCTCCAGCGGGATGTGGACGAAGAGAAGGGTGGGCTGTCCCTTTTCGAGCTGCCGCCGCAGGAAGTCAACCTGTCCGGCATCGACCTGGTAGTTGCTGTTGTCCAGGGCGACCATACGGACTCCACCCACTTCCAGGGCCTGGCAGGCGGGGTTGCCTCCGGTGAGCCCGTGGAAGCGCGGATAGTACTCCCGCCGCGTCGCCTCGGTCCACTCGAGATGGGGGAAGTACCAGTCGTGGTTGCCAAGGGTGTAGAGAAAGGGAACGCCAAGATCGGCCATGGACCCCTCGATGACCTCGATTCCGGCGAAGGCGGGAAAGTGGATGATGTCGCCGGTCAGAAGGGCGGCGTCGACCTGCCGGCGGCCGGCCTCCCGCAGGATGGCCTGGAAGACTTCCCGAGGCAGAGCTCCCCCGGGGGTCAGCTCGCCGAAGAGCCCGCCGTAGCGCTCCACGTGATCGGCGGCGTCGGGGTCGCGCGCGTCGCCCTCGGCCATGTGGCTGTCGGTGAGGTGGAGGAGTCGGAGGTCGCGCTCGAGGCCCTCGACGAGGATGGTGGCGCTATCGTCGCCGGGCTCCAGGTGCTGGAAATTCATGTTCCCTCCCTTATTGAGGATGAATGAAACGACGGCGGGGCTGCTGTCAGCCATTCCCCGCCGGCGGGCTGTTAATATAGCGCAAAATAAAAAATGGGGTATTCTATGAGGCGGCCGCGGTCGGCTGCATGGACACTTTCGACAAGGAAGGGCGGATGAAATACCTGTTCATCGATGATTTTCACCTGGAGCGCCTGGACAACCTGGCGCGCAAGCTGCACCAGCCGGAGAAGTTCGCCGGATACGCGGTGGTGCGCCCGGAGAACCGCTGGGAGAACCAGACCTGCCAGCTGCGCAACACCCCGGTGTGGGACGGGGAAGCGGGATGCTACAAGATGGCCTACTGCGGCAAGGGGGAGGCCCTGGACCCGGAGCTGGTGGTGGACCGCACCGGGGCCATGCCCAAGACCGCCCTGATGTGCTACGCCACCTCGAATGACGGCATCCACTGGGACAAGCCGGAGATGGGCATGCACGACTACCCCGGCCTCACCTGGGACGGCAAGCGCATCGGCACCAGGAACAACGTCATCTACCCATGCCCATCCCTCTTTGCGGTGCTCGATCCCAACGAGGAGGACCCCGGGCGCAGGTTCAAGGGCATGGTCTACCGCGACCGCGCCCTGCACCCGGTGGCTTCCGCCGACCACGTGCACTGGGAGGACCTGGGATATCCGCCCAGTTCCAGCGCCGACCAGTCCCACTTCACCCTCGACGCCGAGAAGGGGCTTTTCATCGCCACGGTCAAGCACCGCGGGCCCTACGGGCGCTCCTGGTACCTCACCACCAGCGAGGACTTCCGCAACTGGAGCGAGCAGGAGCTGGTGTTCCACGCCGACCAGGTGGACCAGGAGAACGGGCACCGCCGCCTGCGCCGCTTTTTCGAGGACTCGGCCTACCTCACCCCGGTCTACAACCGCCCCGAGGAATGGCGCACCGACGTCTACAACTTTCCCGTGTTTCCCTACGAGGGTATCTACCTGGGATTGCCCGTGCTGCAGCACTGGTCCGGCAAGCACGCCCCCCTGTACGAGAACGTGGACAGCCGCAAGTCGGTGGAGCTGACCTCGAGCCGGGACCTGCGCAACTGGGAGCGGGTCGCCAACCGCGCCCCCTTCCTCGAGCTGTCCGGCCTGGAGGACGGGGGAGTCTACGACACCGGCCAGATCGTCACCAGCAACGGTCCCCTGGTTCGGGGTGACCAGTTGTTGTTCTACTACTCGGGGATCAGGTCGCGCAGCGCCACCCCGGCCGAGGAGCAGAACCACGCCGGCCTCGACCAGGGGGCCATCTGCATGGCGCGGCTGCGCCTGGACGGCTTCGTCTCCCTCAAGGGCGGGGCGGAGCCGGGCTCGCTGCTGACCAGAGCCGTGGAAATCACCGGGAGCGAGCTGCGCATCAACGCCGACTCGTGGCGCGGCCAGGTCAGGACCGAGATCGTCGACCCGGAGGAGGACAGGCCGCTGCCGGGCTTCAGCCTGGAGGAAAGTGTCCCGCTGGAGGCGGACCGGGTCGA
This sequence comes from Candidatus Latescibacterota bacterium, assembly GCA_965208105.1. Lineage (GTDB taxonomy): Bacteria > Latescibacterota > UBA2968 > UBA8231 > UBA8231. The sequence continues at coordinate 1,193,625 of OZ242318.1, read as the reverse complement.
CGCGGCGGTGCGCTGGAAGGGCGCGGGCGACCTGGGCGCCCTGCGCGGGCGCACCGTGCGCATCCGCTTCTCCATGCGCCAGGCCGAGCTCTACGCCTTCTGGTTTGCCGGAGAGGACTCCTGAAGGCAGCCCCGCCGCGGCAGCGCATCAATGGCGGCGGATGACGGGGTCCCGGCCCTCCTCGTTGGCAGGGGACTGGACCCAGGCGTCCTTGTACTTGAGGTCGGCGGCCAGGAATGCGTCCACATCCACCCTCTTGTAGCGGTCCGGCGAAAATTCGGCCACGTCGATGCGGGTCTGTCCGTCGACGATGAACTCCGACATCAGCAGGCCGGCGACGGCGTGGTAGCCGAAGCCGCCGGAGTTGAAGTTGCAGGCGAGGAAGAGCCCGGGGAGGGCGGCCACGGGCCCGATGGTGGGCATGGTGTCCACCGTCATGCTCACCAGGCCGACGCGGTGGTCCACCAGGTCCACTCCCTCCATCTGCGGCAGGCGGGAGCGGATGGCCTCCTTGATGAAGGGTCCGGGCGCGGGGTGGAGCTCGAGGCGGGAGTAGTCGAAGTCGATGCCCGGGGAGGTGATGCGCACCGGCTCGTGGGATTCCCCGGTCCCGAAGAGCAGGCGGTTGTCCTCGGTGGGCCGGTAGTAGACGTGGAGGGCGTTGTCGTTGGTGGCCGGGACCCGGGGCGGCTCGGCGAAGGGCGGGGTGACGAAGCGCTCGTGCACGTAGTTGTGGGCCGGGACGCGCTGGTCCACCGCGGCCAGCAGGGAGTTTGCCCAGGCGTTCATGGTGCACACCACGGCGTCGGCGCGCAACTCCCCGCCCTCGCGGCTGCGCACTCCGCTCACCTTCCCGTCCTCGACGACGAACTCCTCCACCGGGTCGTCCTCGCGCACCTCCACCCCCATCTCCCGCACCCTGGCCGACAGGGCGGCGATGTAGGTGTCGGGCTCGTTCCATCCCCCGCGCAGATCGAGGATGCAGTACTCGTCGTCCCTTATGCGCAATGCCGGAAAGCGCTTCTCCGCTTCGGCGCGGCGCAGGACCTCGAACCTGGCGCCGGCGCGCCGGTGCATCTCCTGCTCGCGCTCTCCATTGCGGTACTGCTCCTCGTTCTGGATGTACATGCAGCCCACCTGGTGAAAGGAGTAGCCGTCGAGGATCCTGCTGAAGCGCTCGAAGATGTCCATGGTTATGGCGCGCGCCCGGGTGCCGGTTTCGGTGGGCATGAGCATGGTGTTCACCGCTCCGGATTTGCTGCTGGAGCCGCTGCCCACCTTGCCCTTGTCCAGCAGGACCACGCGCTCCACCCCTTTCTCCCGGATGTGGAAGGCGGAGCTGAGACCGGCGATGCCGGCGCCGACGATGGCCACGGTGTGGGGTTTGATGGTCGCCAAGGATTTCCTCCGTTCGGTGGTGGGAATTGCGAGTAAACGGGATGGATTGCCCGCGGCTGCGGCTGGGGTGAATCCAGGTCCGCAGGGGCCGGTTGACGCAGCGGGCGAAGGCCCTAAAATAAGGCCGGGCACAGCGCCGATCAAGATGGGTTGCGGGGGAAAGGGGGCTGCACAGGAAGCCGCCGATCTACCTACCAGCTCTGTTCTCTCTCCTCATCGTCTTCATTTATATTTACCAAAAAATAGTGAATAGAACCAATTTTTCGCGGATCATTCACGAATATTTGACAATATATAGTGAATATATTACTATAACGACATGGCCACTACACAGCCGATAAGAGTCCGCATCCAGGGGCTTAAACGTGCCTACGATACCTTGCGTCACGGCAAGGAGGCGCTGCTGTCAATGATCGATGAAGTGGAGATATCCGAGAGTGTGTACAATTCGAACGCGATCGAGAATTCAACCCTCACTCTTGATGAGACGGAGAAAATCCTTTTGGAGCAGGCGCTGTCCCGAGATGTTTCTGTGCGGGAAGTCTTCGAGGCGAAAAACCTGGCCCGCCTAATGGAATACAAGCGTGCCAGAGCCAAAGACAGCGAGCTCAACAAAGAGCTGATACTCCTCTTGCATCAGATGCTCATCGGCGGCATTGATGATGCCATCGCCGGCCGCTATCGCCAGCATGGGGAGTATGTGCGGGTGGGTACTCATATCGCAGCGGCACCCGAGCAGGTGGAGCGCATGATGGACAACATTCTCCTCGAGTATTCCAGCGACCTCGGGTCATATTGCCTCGACAAGATTGCCCGATTTCACCTGGATTTCGAGACCATCCATCCCTTTTGCGACGGCAACGGCCGTCTCGGGCGTGTCATCATAAATTTTCAGCTTCTCCAACTCGGGCTGCCGCGCCTCATCGTCCGAAATTCGGAGAAAGAGCGTTACTACGAGGCGTTCAGAGACTATGAAGCCCGCAAAAACACGAGGATTATGGAAGGCATTCTGGCGCTGGCGCTCACAGAGTCTCTGCACAAGAGGCTGAGCTATTTGCAGGGGGAGGCCATCGTCAGGCTGTCGGATTATATCAGGCAGCATGGGCTATCGGCCGCCGCGGTCACCAACGCCGCCCGCCGCCAGACCATTCCCGCTTTTCGCGAGAAGGGAGTGTGGAAGATCGGAGAGGGATTTTCCTATCCGGCCTGATGAGGTGCGTTTTCTCTTCGGTGACCCGGCTTCAGTCGGCGATGGGCTCGGCCGGCGATTGCTTTGACAATGCCCTGTGCGTCAAGGCACGGCTCTCGCCGGAAATGCTGGAATTGATCGCGGGCTGCTTCATACAATCATACAAAGGAGATCGTCAAAGATGAAGCCAGTCGGGTTTAAGGTGGCGCCGGAGCAGCGACAGCTCTTTCTGGATGATGTGGGCATCGCCCGGATGGAGAACCTGACCACGACCATGCACCGGCCCGAAAAGCGCGGAGTTGTATTGAAAGTCGATCAGCCCTCCGATGGAAATGGAGTGCATACAGCCTCGGCGCCTATGTGGATCGAGGACGAGAAGGTCTACAAGCTGGTTTACGAGGTGCGTTCGGGGGAGGAAAAGAGGTATGCTCTGGCAATCTCTACCAATGGCTTGCAATGGGAAAAGCCCGAGTTGGGGCTCGTCGACTTCCAGGGCTCGAAGCAGAACAACCTCTTTGAAACTCCCGACAGGAAGCGGGTCTGGCATGTCGTTTACGATCCGGACGACGCCGACGAGTCGCGGCGCTATAAAGGCTTGATCACCGTGCCGAAGGGGCGCATTCCGGTGGTCAGTCCCGACTGCACCCACTGGCGCAAGCTGGAATTTGATCCCCTCAACCTGCGTTCGGGCGACGCCGGCACCATGACCTACGACCGGCCGCAAAGGCGTTTTCTCGCCCTGCTCAAAAGGCCCGGTGCGATTGCCAATCCCGCCGCCGTGGGACGTGCGTACGACGTGGCGGTCAGTGAGGATTTCGAGAACTGGTCGGAGCCGCGCTTCATCTTTGGCATGGACACGGGGCGCGACCAGGAGATGGCTCTGGATATTATTCGGCGCCGTCTGGCCAATCCCGCTCTGGCCAAGCCGATGTTCGTGGATCCGGACCCGGCTGTGGGCTGGACGCCGCCGGAAGGCAAAAACCACATAGCTACCTGGCAGGCAGAGTGCTATAATTTCGGGGTATTTCCCTACGAAGGAGTGTATCTCGGGCTGACCACGGTCTTCTATCCAACAGGCCAGAATTTGCCTGAACGCGTCAATACGGACGGGTTCAATACCATTCAGCTGGCCGCCAGTCGCGACCTGGACCAATGGGAGCGGTTGGGGGATCGGCAACCCTTTTTGGAAACCTCGCGCCTCGACGAGGGCCTGGTGGGGAACTACGACCGCCTGCAGCTGGGCTTTTTCAACCAGGGTGTGGTTCACGGCGACGAGGTGCGCTTCTACTACAACGGCATGAAGCGGCGAGCGAGCTTTTACGCCCACTTTACCGATGGCCGTCCACGCGATCCTTCTACGCTGTCCGACGCCGAGCGGGCCGACTGGTTGGACGACTCCGACTGTGCGCTCCACCTGGCGGTGCTGCGGCGCGATGGCTTTGTTTCGCTCGATGCCGGGGAGGAAGAGGGTGTTGTGCAGACGCAGCCTTTCACCTTGCAGGGCAATAAGCTGATGGTCAATGCGGAGCTGGAGGAGGGAGGGTTGCGCGTTGAGATGGTAGACGGAGAGGGCAAGGTTTTGGCCACATCGGCGCTGATACAGGGCGATTTACTGAATGGTGAGGTACGATGGCAAAAGGGCAATCCGAGAGAATTGAAAGGGCAGATGGTCAGTCTGCGCTTTGCGCTGCGCAACGGTGCGTTTTATTCTTACTGGCTTGAGGATTGAGCCTTTATTTTTGGTTCATCGACCCAAGTTCGATCCACTGCTGTCTGCACGGCCCGGGCTTGCAGGAGCGAGCGCCAGCCATCACATCCGCGCAACCAGATCCCCAACCGCAATTCGACTACGCCTGATCGGCTGCGGGCGAAGTGCGCCTGAGAGACCTGGAGCGCGACTGCCCAACATCCCCGATATTCAACAGATCCGTTGTCAACGAATTTGTTGAAAGCCGCATCTGTAATCTGATTCTGGCTCCGTTGCCCGGTCAATCCCCATACCATATTGATTTTGCCCCGCCCGTCCTTGAGCCCGGCTGGCAAAAGGATATATTACCCTGCGAGATGAAGGACGCCGCCTACGATCCGATAAAATTCGAGGTCATCCGCAACGCCTTGGTGGAGACCACCGAGGAGATGTCCGCGGCTCTGCGCCGCAGCGCCTACTCCACCAACATCAAGACCCGCTGCGACTACTCATGCGCCATCTTCGACCGCGAAATGCGCGTCCTCGCCCAGTGCTTCGCCCAGGCCAACCACCTGGGCTCCATGGTGCGCATGGTGCCCCTGGCGCTGCGCGACTACGGCGTCGAGAACCTGGGTCCGGGAGACACCATCGTCATGAACGACCCCTACTTGGGAGGGGTCCATCTCAACGACATCTTCGTCATCTCCCCGGTCTACTTCGAGGGCGAGGTCTTCGGCTACGTGTCCAACCTGGCCCACCACGTTGACGTGGGCGGTGGGGCGCCGGCCAGTGTGGGCGCCTTCCGCGAGGTGTACCAGGAGGGCATCATCATCCCGCCGGTGAAGCTCGCCGAGGGAGGGGAGATCAACGACGACGTCTTTCGCCTCATTCTCGGGCAGATTCGTTCCAAGCGCGAGACCGCCGGGGACTTCCGCGCCCAGATCGCCGCCAACAACACCGGGGGGCGCCGTCTCACCCACCTGCTCGAACGCTACGGCAGCGCCACCGTCGACGACTACGTCTCCCGTTTGATCGACTACTCCGACCGCCTCACCCGCGACCAGGTGGCCAAGCTTCCCCGCGGCGAGTTCGCCGCCGAGGGACGGGTGGACAACGACGGCTTCACCGACGACCCGGTCAGGCTCGCGGTGCGCATCGTCATCGACGGCGACGGCATGCTCTTCGATTTCACCGGGAGCGATCCGCAGCGCACGGCGCCGGTGAACTCCACCTACTCAATGACTTATGCCGCGGCCGCCTACGCGCTGCGCTGCGCCATCGACACCGACGTGCCCATCAACGCCGGGTTCTACCGCTCGGTGCGCCTCGTCGCCCCCGAGGGGACCGTGGTTCACTGCACCCCGCCGGCGCCGGTGGTGGGAGGCTGGGAGACCCATATGCGCCTGGTGGAGGTCATGTTCAGGGCCCTCTCCCAGGCCATTCCGCGGCGGGTTCCAGCCGGCACCAAGGGCATGATCTGCCACTCCGGGTTCGGCGGCATCGATCCGGCCAGCGGCGAGTACTACTGCTTCCTGGAGACCCTGGGCGGCGGCTACGGGGGACGCTGCAGCAGCGACGGCCCCGACGCGGTGCAGGCCCACGGGCAGAACACGGAGAACGCTCCCATCGAGGAGACCGAGATGAACTACCCGGTGCGCATCCTGCGCTACGAGCTGGTGGACGACAGCGATGGGGCGGGCAAGTACCGCGGCGGCCTGGGAATGCGGCGCGACTACCAGTTCCTGGGGGGCGAGACCAGCTTCACCATTCTCGCCGACCGCGACCGCTGGGGCCCCGGCGGCCTCTTCCAGGGAAGGGACGGGCGCAGGGCCGCCTACGTGCTGGAGAACGACGACGGCGTGCGCGAGCTGGGGTCAAAGGTCACGGTGCAGCTCAAGCCGGGGGAGGTCATCAGCTACCGCACCTGCGGCGGCGGCGGCTTCGGCCCACCGGAGGAGAGGGACCCGCGGCTCGTGCTCAGGGACGTGCGCGACGGCAAGGTCAGCCTGGAGCGGGCGCGCTCGGTCTACCGGGTGGCGGTGGACACGGAGTCCTGGAGCGTGGACGCGGAGGAGACCGCCAGGCTGCGCAGCGCGGCGGAGGAGGCCGCCGCGGCCCGGGGAAGCTCGGCTGCAGGGAAGGGGACCGCCCGGACGAAGGCGGCGAAGGAGGGTTGACGGTCTGAGCGAAGCGGCGAGCACAAAGAAGACCCACCGCCTGGGGGTCGACATCGGCGGGACCTTCACCGACGCCATACTGATCGACGAATCCAGCGGCGAGGTGCGCATCTCCAAGGTCCCTTCCACCCCCGACGACCCTTCGCGCGGCTTCTTGAGCGCCGCCACCCGCATCCTCGCCGAGGCCGGGGTGGAACCCGTGGACCTGAGCTACGTGGTGCACGCCACCACCGTGGCGACCAACTCCATCATCGAGGGCAAGCTCGCCCCCACCGGCTTCGTCACCACCGCCGGATTCCGCGACATGCTGGAGATCCAGCGCCAGATCCGCTCCTCCCTCTACGACGTCCACTTTCGCAAGCCGGCCCCCCTGGTTCCGCGCTACCGGTGCCGCGGCGTTCCCGAGCGCCTCGACGGGCGCGGCCGGGTGGTGGAGCCCCTGGACGAAGCCGCGGTGCGCCAGGCGGCGGAGGAATTGCAGGCGGAGGGGGTGCAGTCCGTGGCCGTCTGCCTCCTCCATTCCTACCTCAACCCGGAACACGAGGAAAGGGTGGGAGAAATCCTTCGCGAGGTCTTTCCCTCTCACGCCGTTTCCCTCTCCTCCGAGATCGCCCCGGACTTCCGCGAATACTTCCGCGCCAGCACCACGGTGATCAACGCCGGCATCCGGCCCGTGGTGGGCAGCTACCTGCAGCGCATCGAGTCGCGCCTGCGCCAGGAGGGAGTGTCCGCCTCCCTCCTCCTCATGCAGAGCAGCGGCGGCGTCTACACCTTCGCGGCGGGGGCGGAGAGGCCCGTGTTCATGGTGGAGTCCGGGCCCGCCGCCGGGGTCATCGCCGCCAGCTACCTCGGCGCCGAGCTCGGCAAACCGAATCTCCTGTCCTTCGACATGGGGGGCACCACGGCGAAGACCGGGCTGATCCAGGAGAGCGTTCCCCAAATTACCAAGGAGTACGAGGTGGGCAGCGCCGCCAGTCCCAGCGACCACGGCGGCAAGGGGGGAGGGTACCCGCTCAGGACCCCGGTCATCGACCTGGTGGAGATCGGCGCCGGCGGCGGCTCGGTGGCCTGGGTGGATAGCGCCAGCCTGCTGCGCGTCGGTCCCCGCAGCGCCGGGGCGGATCCCGGCCCGGTGTGCTATGCCTCGGGAGGGACCGAGCCCACCATAACCGACGCCAACCTGGTCCTGGGGCGCATCGACCCGGGCTACTTCCTCGGCGGTGAGATTGCCCTCGACGTGGCTGCCGCGCGGGAGGCCATCGCCGCAAGCTGCGCCCGGTCGCTGAACATGGAGCTGGTGGAAGCGGCCCACGGCATCGTCGAGATCGCCAACGCGGCTATGGCCGGGGCGCTGCGGCGGATCTCGATACAGCGCGGCTTCGATCCCCGCGACTTCGCCCTCGTCGCCTTCGGCGGCGCCGGGCCGCTGCACGCCAACCGCCTGGCCGCCGAGCTCGACATTCCGCTGGTCATCGTCCCCCGCAGCCCGGGCACCTTCTCCGCCATGGGGCTTTTGGCCACCGACCTCAAGCACGAGTACAACACCACCTCCATCCAGCGCCTCGACGCCATGGACCCGGACCACCTGGTGGCCGCCTTCGGCCGCCTGGAGCAGCGGGGGCGCGGCGCCCTCGAGGACGAGGGCGTGGACCCCGGGGCCATGCGCTTCGAGAGGATGCTGGACCTGCGCTACGTCGGCCAGAGCTACGAGCTGCCCATCGCGGTGCGCGACGCCGCGTTCCCGGCGCGCGAGCTGGAGCGCCTCGCCGCCGCATTCCACGCCGAGCACGCCCGGGTGTACGGATTCAACGCCGCCGACGAGCCGGTGGAAGCGGTGAACCTGCGCCTGGCCGCCGTCGGCGATATCGCCAAGCCGGCGCTGCGGCGGCTGCAGCAGGGGGACAATGCGCAGAGCGCGCGAAAATCGCTGCGCCAGGTCTATTTTGCCGAGGAAGAATCCTACGTGGACTGCCCCATTTTCGACCGCTACAAGCTGGGTGCAGGCTGCCGCATCGATGGTCCCGCCATCGTCGAGGAGATGGACTCCACCACCCTGGTCCACCCAGGCTACCGCGCCGAGGTGGACCCCTTCGGCAACCTGCTGATCCAGGCCTAGCAGCCCGCGGGTCAGGAATCCAGAAGGTGGATCTCGTCCGGCTCGGGCATGGTGGAAAACTGCACCGCCTTTATGGTCTTTTTGCCCTCGAGCAAGGCTTTGCACAGGCGGTGGCCGCCGTCCATGAGCGAGCCGTCGGCGTTGAGGATGATGGGTTGGTCCAGGGAGGCTTCGTTGATTTGGCGGCAATGGCGCGCCACCTCCCTGAGGGTGGGCTTCTTCCCCGCGCCGAACCAGCAGTCCCGGTCAAGCTCCCCGATTGCGGCGATCTCGATCTCGAATGGAACGAGGTGGGCGGACAGGGCCCACAGCTTTTCGGTGTGCCACACCAGCCGTTTGCCATTGCGCACCGTGCTGTGCTTCTGCGCCATGGTTCCCCCTCAGGAGGCGGCGGCGCACTCGCCGAGTGCCTGATCGAGGATTGTCAAAGCCGAATCGATTTCCTCCCGGCTCACCGTCAGCGGCGGCGCAATGCGAAAGACACCGCCGAAGCCGGGGAGCTGGACGATGTTCATGCTCAGCCCGAGCTCGAGACAGCGTTTCGAGATCTCCGTGCCCAGGCCGGGCGCGGGTGTGCGCCCCTCCCGGTCGGCGACGATCTCCACCCCCAGCAGCAGGCCTCGGCCGCGAATGTCGCCGATGCACTCGTGGCGCTCCCGCAGGGACTCCAGGCCGCCGCGCAGGTAGGAGCCCAGCTCCCTGGCCCGGGCCGACAGGGCGTCGCGCCGGAGGACCTCCAGCACCGCCAGACCCACCCGTGCCGGCAATGGGTCGGAGACGTGGGAGGTGTAGTAGAGGAAGCCTTTGCGGTGGCAGTTGGCTTCGATCTCGGCGCTGGTTATGGTGGCCGCCAGCGGCAGTCCCGCCCCCAGGGTCTTGGACAGGGTCAGGATGTCCGGCGCCACCTGGTGGTGCTCGAAGGCGAAGTTGGCGCCGGTGCGTCCCAGGGCTGTCTGGGCTTCGTCTAGGATGAGCAGCATGCCCCGTTCCCGCGCTTTCTGCGCCAGGCCTTGCAGGTAGCTTCGGGACAGCTCGACGACGCCGCCGACGCTGAGGAGGGGTTCGGCGATGACCGCGGCGTAGGCGCCGACCGATTGACGGTCCAGGGTTTCGAAGCCGGCTTCCAGGCAGGCCAGGTCGCAGCGGTCGCGGCAGTGGCGGATGGGGCAGCGATAGCAGTTGGGCACCGGCAGGGCCATGGCCCCGGGAACCCCCGGACCGTAGCCTCTACGGCCGGCGGAATAGGTGCTGGAGGAGGCCCCCGCGGTCATGCCGTGCCAGGAAGCATCGAAGGCCACCACCTCGAAGCCGCCGGTGTGGAGTTTGGCCAGGCGCAGGGCGGCCTCGTTGGATTCGCTCCCGGTATTGATCAGCAGGACCTTGCCCAGGCTCCCGGGCAGCAGCGCCGCCAGCTCCCGCGCCAGCTCCACCACCGCCGGGGAGAGCATGCTGCTGAAGAGGTGCAGCACCTCGTCCATGGCGCGCTCCATGGCGGCGAGCATGTCGGGGTGGTTGTGGCCGAGGATGGCGCACATCTGGCCCGAGGTGAAGTCGAGGATGGCGCGTCCCTCGCCGTCGTAGACGTAGGAGCCCCTGGCGCGATGGACGAGAAAGGGGGCGAAGTGGCCGCCGTAGCGCAGCAGGTGCTTCTCCGCCGCCTCCCACAGTTCGCTGTCGTGCGCTTCGGGCATGGGGCCTCCTTTCCAGGCCCCGGGGTAGGCAGGGCGAGGGTTCGGATTTATCTTTGAAAAACCAACCGGTAAACTAGCGGGCCGGGGACCGCAGTCAAGCGCGGGCGGCGGCCGTCTCTTGCCGCCGGCGGGTCCGCCGCGTGACAGCGGGAGGGCTGCCCTTCGCGGCCGTCCGGTTCCTGGCAACGAACCCCAACCTCAAGGAGGTACGACTCATGCTCTGGATGCAGACCAGGGAGAAGCTTCAGCTTCTGGGCATCTACGCCCACCCCCACGATTGCACCCACTCCATCGGCACCATGGGCAACCACGTCAAGAACGGCGACGAGGCCACGGTGGCCATTCTCACCGACGGCGGCGCCACCCACAACGAGCGGCTCTGGGAGGAGCTGCACAAGGACGAGGACGAGCAGGACCCCGCGGTTGTGGAGCAGCAGCGCCAGGCATACGCCGAGCAGAAGTACGAGGAAGCGCGGCAGGCATGCGGCTATTTCGGCGTCACCGACATGCGCTTCCTGGGTTTCAGGGACAAGCCGGTCATCCGCACCGACGAGATGGTGGAGAGCGTCGTCGACCTCATCTGCGACGTGCGTCCCGACGTGCTCATCACCGAGGTCCCCGCGCTGCAGACCCACGACCGCCGTTTCGCCGCCCCCGACGACCACACCACCTGCGCCGCAGTGGTCATCGAGGCCCTGGTCATCGCCCAGCATCCGCGGCAGGGCACCAGCCGCGTGCCCCACAAGCCGGCGCGGCTTTTCTACGCCGCCCCCAGCCTGCCCGGCGACGAGGTGGACCTCTTCGTGGACATATCCGATTGGGAGGAGGAGCGCATCAAGGCGGAGATGAGCTACGCTTCCCAGGGCCATACCCCGTCCTATGCCCGCCAGCGGGTGGTGCGCCAGTGCGGCCACTACGGCTGGAGCGCCGGCGTCAACATGGCCGAGAAATTCATCAGTGCCAACAACCAGGTGAACTCTCTCCTGCCGGTCACCGATCACGACCTGGAGCGCTCCCGCGGCTCGGGCATCGACCATGCCGTCAACGTAATGGGGGACGAGTACCGGGAAGAGGTGGACCGCACCCTGAGAGCGAAGAAGGGATGAATCAGGGGTTCTTGACACCTCTTCGGTGGCGGTATAGCATTTTTCCGCGATTTTCACCACAAAGGAGGAAGGAGATCAGGTGGCAGTAACCATTTCGCGCACGGTGCGTCCCAGCTCCGAGTGGCAGGACACCCTGATCCGCCTGCGAAAAGGCCAGAGGGTGGTCATCGACGCGGAGGACGTGTGGTCCCCGGACATGCGCAACCAGATCGTCTGGTGCGGCGCCGACGGGGTCTACAACCTCCCGGCCGGAACTGGATATCTCCTCTCCGGGGCCAACGTCGGCGCCCTGATCGCCCGCGTCGGCTCGGGCAATCCATTCGCGGTGGGAAGCCGCCACGATTTCATCGCCGACGGTGACGGCATCCTGCACTTCGCCATGAACGAAAATCCCGACTACAACAACCAGGCCGGCAAGATCACCGCCCAGGTCATCGTCTTCGACCATGCGGGTTCGTGAGAAGCCCCGAGCAGGCGACGACCGCCGCAGCTGGCCCAGCCCGGAGGCCTACCTGCGGGCGCGGGCGCCGTCACTGCTGCCGGGTGGACCCCGGGTGGAGGGCGTCGCGCCCCTGGCTCCGCACGTCTGGGAAGTTCTTCTGGAGGGGCGGCAAATGCTGGTGGCCAAGTTCCAGCTCTTCGGGGTCCACACCCGCGGCCGGCTCTACGACCTGCTTGAAGTGGAGCAGGTGGTTCTCGGTCTGCTGGGGGCCCGGGCTTGCCCGGTGCCGAGGCTGCTGGGCCTGGACGCGGAGACCAGCTTCGTCTTCTTCGAACATTGCGGCTCGCACACCCTGGACGACCTGGTCCAGGAGAGGGGCGCGGCCGGCGCCTCAGGTTGCACCCGCCGGGCCGTCGCGGGTCTTTGCCGCATCGAGGAGGTCCTGGGCGAAAACAGGCGCCTGCTGGAGCCGCTGGTATGCCCGGCGGGCGGCGTGTCCCACCTGCGGCGCGCCTGGGAGCAGGCCGGCCTGCGGGCGCGCCAGGGCCTGGAGCGCATCCTGCGCCTCCATGGCGGATCAGGCGCCCCCGGGGCGGCGCGCTGCCGCTCCCTGCTCGACGAAATACTCAGCCGGCTCTGCGCCCGCGGCCCCGCCCTCGGAACCACCGACTACAACGCGCGCAACATCGTCATAGATCCGCCGTCCAGCCGCCTGAGCTTCATAGAGTTCGCCAAGATCGGCTGGGACTGGACCGAGCGCCGCCTGGTCCAGTATACCGCCTGCATGGGCGCCGGCCGTCCGCACGGGAGCTTCACCAGCCTGCTGGACCGGGACGCCCTGCGCCGGTATGCATCCGCGGCGCGGGACCCCGGGGACCGGGCCCAGGCCCTGGACGGCCATCACATCGTCTTTCACCTGAATGCGGCGGCCCTGCTCCTGGAGGCGCTGGAAGGGCGGTCCGATCACCACCATTCCGCGCTTCTGCAGGCCTGGCAGGGGCCGCGTCGGCGCCTGAAGCAGATTGCCGGCGCCCTCACCGCCGCATTGAGCGACGTTTCATTGACCACGGAGTTCAGAGCTCGGTTCAACGAGCTGGTATCCCTTGAAGAGGAGGAGATTCGCCATGAGTGATTCACAGGTTCTGGATTTCAAACCCCGCGCCCGCGGCATGATCATCGGAGAAATGCACTGGCTGGCGCGCATAACCGACAAGGTCCGCGCCTATCAGGAGGGCCGTCTCGGCGACTACGTCTACTTCTGAGGGGCCGACCAGAGCTTCCTGGAGGAAGTGAAGATGGATGAGGAAGGATTCGCCGCCCTCGTGTCCTCGAGTCCCGACGACGATGGGGTGGTGGCCGCGATGAAGGACCACCTGGCCGCAAAGGGGGAGGAGAGCGGAGATGAGTAGATTGGAAGGAGAGGCAGCGGTGCTCGCAGGGGCCGGGTCCCCCAGGTGGGTCCCATGAAGATCACCGCGGTCAAAACCTATCCCTTCTCCGTACCCACGGGGCAGGAGATCCGCGACCCCGGCACCGGCGAGCTGCTGTGCAGCACCACCAAGAGCTGGCTCTTTCTCAAGCTCGAGACCGACGCCGGCATCAGCGGCTGGGGCGACGGCAGCGGCGAATGGCTCGTCGGGCCGGTGGATGTCCTGCTCCAGCAGTTGGTCCCCCTGCTGCTGGGGCGCGACCCGACCCAGGTGGATGCCCTCACCGACGACGTGAGCCGGCGCTCCCCCTGGAGGGGCGGTCCCGTGGTCGGCACCGCCGTCGCCGCGATCAACATGGCCCTCTACGACATAGCCGGCAAGGCCTGGGGTGTGCCCGTCCACACCATCCTCGGCGGCAAGCGCCGCGACCGGGTCCGGGTATATGCCAGCGGCGGGCTGGTGGAGAGCTCCCCCGAGGAGGCTGCCGCCACCGCCAAGCGCTGGATCGACAAGGGCTTCGCCGGGGTGAAGGGCAATCCCCTGGAGTCGCGCCGCGACCCCATGGACATGGCCGCCATCGAGCGCAGTATCGAGTGCGTGGCCGCGGCGCGGGAGGCCATGGGGCCCCATGGCGTCATCCTGCTCGACGCCCACGGCAGTCCCATCCCCGAGCTCGGCCTCGAGTTCGCCCGCCGGGTTGCCGTCTACTCTCCCATGTTCCTCGAAGAGCCGGTCAAGGTCGGTTCGGTGGAGGCCCTGCTGGAGGTTTCGCGGCGCAGCCCGGTCCCCATCGCCACGGGGGAGAAACTGTTCTCGGTGGCCGAGTTCGACCCCCTGATCCGGCGCCGGGCATGCGCCTTCCTGCAGCCGGACATCACCCATTGCCTGGGCATCGGAGAGTTTTGCGAGATTGCCAGGAGCGCCGACCGCCAGCAGATGCTGATGGCGCCCCACAACGTGGCCGGGCCCATCGGAACGGCGGCGACCCTGCATGCCGTCGCTTCCATCCCGAATTTCCTGATCCAGGAGATGGTGGCGACCTACTTCGACCGCTTCGGCCTCTACGCCGAGCACGACATGGCCATCGAGGACGGCTACATCCCGGTCAGCGACCAGCCGGGCCTGGGGATCGAGGTGAAGGAAGCGGACGTCGCCGCCATGAACCTCGAGCCCATGGGCTACCGCCAGTACCGCCACGCCGACGGCAGCTGGAAGGGTTGGTGAAGGAAGGTAGTCAGTCCCCCAGGGGCTCCAGCCATTCCTCCTCGATACCGAGGCCGAAGCCGGGGCCGCAGGGCCGGAACTCGATGTAACCTTCGCTGGGAACCAGGGCTCCGGAGGCGGCCGACTCCGCCAGGGGAATACCAGGGTCGGTGCCGACGAAGTACTCCGCCCAGGGGGTGTTGGACATGGCCCAGGTCAGGTGCTGTCCTTCGGGCTGACCGCCGCCGCCGTGGAGGATGACCTGGAGGCCGGCCGCCTCGGCCATGTGGCAGATCTTGATGCATGCGGTCATCCCCCCCGCCCAGTGGATGTCCGGCTGCAGGATGTCGAGGCAGCCGTGCTTGATCATCTGCTGGAAGGGGAAGGGGGTGTAGAGGTGCTCGCCGGCGGCCAGGGTCATCCAGGGCAGGCGGCGGCGCAGCTGGATGTGGCCCTCCACGTCCTCGGGGATTAGGCACTCCTCGATCCACCTGAGCCGGTAGGGCCGCAGGCGCTCGGCCAGGCGCACGGCGTAGTCCACGTCGAGGGCCATGTAGCAGTCCAGCATGAGCTCGGCTCCGTCGCCGATTATGTCCCGGGCCTGGGCCACCCGCCGCTCGTTCTCTTCCATCCCCTCCAGGCCGTCTGCCGGTCCATGGGGCAGGGCCAGCTTGAAGGCCTTGAACCCCAGCTCCCTGTACCAATCCACGTCGTTTCCGGTGGCGTATACGAAGATGCGGTCGCGGGCGGGACCGCCGATGAGCTCGTATACCGGCTTGCCATGGAGCTTGCCGGCCAGGTCCCACAGCGCCAGGTCCACCGCGCTCATGGCCAGGGTGGCGATGCCCGGGGTGCCGAAGGGCTTGGAGACGCGGAACATCATGTCCCACAGCTTTTCGATGGCGAGGCAGTCCTCTCCCTCCAGGACGTGGGCGAAGGCGTCCTCGATCACCGCGGCGGCGGGCCGCCCCATCACCGTGCCCAGGCCCCAGGCGCCGTTTCCGGCGGTGACCTTGACTCCGAACCCGGGCCAGCGGCGAGGGGCGTAGAGGCTGCGGTGGCGCTTGAAGCGCGAGAAGCGGGACATGGGATTGGCGACCTCGTCCCCGGCCTGCCAGCTCCGGCGCCGGGAGCGGGCACCGGCCGCCCTGGCAGGCCGCTGGATTTTCACCAGGTCGATCGACTTGATCTTCATTGTCTCCTGCCTATCTGTCTTCCAGGTAGCGCTGCAGCGCCTCCACCTCGGTCTCGTCGAAGCCGTAGAGAGTCATGGGGTCGCCGCTCTCCCCCGGCTGCGGGATGAAATCGACCCAGCGGCCGTTGACCTTGATGGCCAGGGGCTTTTTGAGGTAGGGGAAACGGGCTCCGAACTCCTCTATCCGGCGCCGGGCGTAGTCGTCGAACTGGAGGTCGATGGCGAAGCTGCCGTCGCCCTGGGGCCGGGCCTGGAGGGCGACGATGTGGCGCTCTCCGAAGAGGGGTTCGGCGCGCACCTGGTAGAAGGCCTCCGGGGTGCGCGCGCTGCCGTCGAAATCCACCAGGGTCCAACCCGGGTCGGGAGCGGTCTGCGGGTCCACCACAAGGGCGGCCGGATGGACCTGAATGGAGACCGGCTCGGCCTCGCAGCCGCCCAGGATGGCCGCGGTGGCGGAAAGTCCGAGGAAGAGGGTGAGATACGACGGCAATTTCGGCATCAGCCCGTTCCTCCCCAGGCCAGGGCGTCGGCCTCTCTGTCCGAAAGGGTCAGGTCCGCTTCTTCGGCTCCGGGCTCGAGGCGGTCGCGCCATGATTGCATGAGGTCGACGAGCTCGCCCAGGGAGTCGGTGGTCAGCAGCAGCCGCCTCATGGCCCCGGTCCGGGGCAGCCCCCTGAAGTAGAGCGCCAGGTGCTTGCGGCTCTGCAGCACGCCGACGCGCTCGCCCCTGTAGGTGGCCATGAGCTTCACCTGCTCCAGGGCCAGGTCGAGGCGGTCGCGCAGGGAAGCGCCGCGCCGCGCCGAGAAGATCCAGGGGTTGGCCATGGCGGCGCGGCCGATCATCACCGCGTCGCAGCCGGTCACTCTCCGCATGGCGACGCTGTCCTCGTAGGAGCACACGTCGCCGTTGCCGAGCACGGGGATGCCCGCCATTTCCTTGGCGCGGCCGATCCAGTCCCAGTCCGCCTGCCCCTTGTACTTCTGCACCACCGTGCGCGCGTGGATGGCGATGGCGCGGGCGCCTGCGTCCTCGACCCGGCGCACCACCTCCAGGATGTTGATGCTGTCGGGGTCCCAGCCGATCCGGGTCTTGACCATGACCGGAACCCGCACCGAATCCACGGTCTTGCGCACGGCGCGGTAGAGCAGGTCGAGGTCGCGCAGATAGGCGCCGCCGCATCCCTTCTGGAGGATGCGGGGCACGGAGCAACCGAAGTTGATGTCGACGATCTGGGCCCCGCGGCGCTCGAACTCCTGGGCGCCGGCGGCGATGAGGTCGAGGTCGTTGCCGTAGATCTGGGCGGCGAGCAGGGAGAGGCCGCTGTCGCGGTAGATCCCCGCGTCGGAGAAGTCGAGCAGGCCTTCGCTGCGGCGCGATTTCTCGGGGATGGTGCGGCAGTTGATGAACTCCACTCCCACCAGGCGCGCACCGAGGCGGGCGCAGATGAGGCGGAAGACCCAGTTGCCGACGCCGGCCAGGGGAGCCAGGGTCAGGATGGGCATGCCCGCCCGCAGCGGGGTCAGGGTGTAGGGGCCGATCTGCATGGAATGGGCTGCCGGTTGCGCCCCGAACGGGGACCGCGTGCTCCGCCGGGACACTAGGCTTGCGAATGCTGCAGGCGCGCGGCAATGGCTTTCTCCTCCTCGGCTTCGGGGATCATGCCCTTGCGCTGGTAGAAAATGGAGAGGGTGGTGTGGGCCAGGAAATCATCGGGATTGCACTCCACCGCCTTCTTGGCGTATTCGAGAGCCGCGTCGAAATCGCCCATCTTCTCGTAGACGTGGGCGGCGGCCTGGAGCACGTCGGCGAAATTCGGGTCGAGCTCGAGAGCCTGGTGAAAATCCTTCAGCGCTCCCTCGAAGTCCTGCTGCACGAACTTGCCGATGCCGCTGCGGTACAGAACCGTTTTGTCCATTTCCGCCATGGCCTTTCCACCTCCGGAATTATGGGCTGGTCCCGGTCAAAATCCGAACATCGCCAGGAGGGACGGCAGGCTGCTGAGAGACCGCCGGCCATCCCCGGCCAGGCACTGGAGGCGGTCCAGGATGGCGTCGAAGACCCCTTTCTCGGAGGCCGTTCCGTCGATGCGCAGGAAAGGGGACCTTCCCTCGTAGTGCTCGATGACGGGGTCAATCTCCCGGTGGTAGGTATCCAGACGTTCCTGCATCACTTCCTCAGTGTCGTCCTCGCGCTGTTCCAGCCGGGAAAGGATCTCCGGCGGCGGCGGATTGTACTTGAGGTGGTAGATGCGCCCGGTCTGGGGGTCGGCCCGGCGTCCGGTAATGCGCTCGAGCACGGTGGCGTCCGGCACGTCCATGAGGATCACCGCGTCGAGGGCGTGATCGAGCTCGTCCAGGCACTGGTCGAAGTCCCGGGCCTGGCTCAAGGTGCGCGGGAAGCCGTCGAGGATGAAGCCGCTGGAGATATCGCCGTTGGAGAGGCGCTCCCGCACCAGGGTCATGACGTGGTGGTCGGGCACCAGCCAGCCGTGCTTGAGGTAGTGCTCCACCACCAGCCCCAGATCGGTGCGCTCGGCCACTGCCCGGCGCAGCATGTCCCCGGTGGAGACGTGTCCGATGTCGAAGTGCCTGGCGAGGCGTTTGGCCTGGGTGCCCTTGCCCGAGGCCGGCGCCCCTATCAGCATTAAGCGCATGGATTCCTTCCAGGTTGTAAAGCTCTAACAATTAAGAAATACCGGGGTATTAGGCAAGAGCTAACCGCAGCTTTTCCGGGAGCCGTTCTGCCTCTTTGCGCCCGCCCCGCCCGCGCTGTTTGGGGCGCGGCGGGCGTGCAGCAGGACCATCAGCGAGGACACGTCGGCGGGGGAGACCCCGGAGATGCGCCCGGCCTGGCCCAGGGTCCCGGGGCGAATGGCGGCAAGCTTCTGCCGCGCTTCCCTGGAGAGGTGCCGGGCCTCGCTGTGATAGTCGAAATCCGCGGGAATGGAGAGGGACTCCAGGCGGCTGAGCTTGGCCACCTGGTCGTTCTGGCGCTCGATGTAGGCCGCGTACTTGATTTCGGCCTCGACGTGCTCGGCCGCGTCCCGCCCCAGGGTAGTGGCCGGGGGGGCGATGGCGGCGATATGGTCGTAACCCAGCTCGGGCCGGCGCAAAAGGTCGGAGAGCAGGGCGGGCTCCTTGAGGGGAGGGGCGCCCTGGCGCCGCATCACCTCCCGCACCCGGTCGTCTGGGCGGACGCGCTGCCGGCGCAGGCGCGCCATCTCTTCCTCCACCTGCCTCTGCTTGACCTCGAAGCGCCGGTAGACGGGATCGGTGACCAGGCCGAAGCGGCGGCCCAGTTCCATCAGGCGGTAGTCCGCGTTGTCCTCGCGCAGCAGGAGGCGGTACTCGGCGCGGGAGGTGAAGATGCGGTAGGGTTCCTGGGTGCCCTTGGTTACCAGATCGTCGATGAGAACGCCGATGTAGGCGGTGGAGCGGTCGAGAACGAAGGGAGGCTCGCCGCGGACCTTGAGGACCGCGTTCACCCCCGCCATCAGGCCCTGGGCCGCGGCCTCCTCGTAGCCCGTGGTGCCGTTGATCTGGCCGGCGAAGAAAAGGCCTTCCACCCGCTTGGTCTCCAAGTGGGAGTAGAGCTGCGTGGGCGGCGCGTAGTCGTACTCGACCGCGTAGGCCGGACGCATGATCTCGGCCTTTTCCAGCCCCGGAATGCTGCGCAGGATGTCGTGCTGGAGCTCCTCGGGCAGGCTCATGGAAAGGCCGTTGATGTAGTGCTCCAGGGTGCGCAGGCCCTCGGGCTCGACGAAGATCTGGTGGCGCTCCTTGTCGGCGAACTTGACCACCTTGTCCTCGATGGAGGGACAGTAGCGCGGGCCGACGGCCTCGATGCGTCCGCTGTACATGGCGGAGCGCCGGAGATTGTCGGCGATGAGGCCGTGGGTCCGGGCGTTGGTGTAGGTGATCCAGCAGGACAACTGCGGTTGGGTTATTTCCTCGACCGCGTAGGAGAAGGGGCGCGGAGGCTCGTCGCCGGGCTGCTCCTCCATGGCCTGGAAGTCGACGGTGCGGCCGTTCACCCGGGGAGGCGTGCCGGTCTTGAGGCGGCCGATCTCGAAGCCCAGGGCGGCCAGGCCCTCGGCGGCTTTCTCGGAGGCGCTCTCCCCGGCGCGGCCGGCGCCGTAGGAGAAGTCGCCGACGTGGATCCTGCCCCTGAGAAAGGTCCCGGTGGTGAGGACGACGCTGCGGCCGCGGTAGAGGACGCCGCCCTTGACGCCGACGCCCTGGACCTTTCCACCGTCGATGACCAGCCGTTCCATCATGCCCTGGCGCAGGTCGAGGTCGGGCTGCTGCTCGCAGGCGTACTTCATCTCGAACTGGTAGGCCTTTTTGTCGGCCTGTGCCCGGGAAGCGCGCACCGCGGGTCCGCGGCGGGTGTTGAGGCGGCGGAACTGAATCCCCGTCCGGTCGATGTTGACCGCCATCTGGCCTCCCAGAGCGTCGATCTCCTTGACCAGGTGCCCCTTGCCGATCCCGCCGATGGCCGGGTTGCACGACATCTGCGCGAGGGTGTCCAGGTTCATGGTCAGGAGCAGGGTGCGGGCGCCCATGCGGGCCGAGGCGAGGGCGGCCTCGACCCCGGCGTGTCCGCCGCCCACCACGATGACCTCGTAGGTGTCGTCTGAAAGCATCGCGGAATTCCCGGATGAAAGGATGAAAGTCCCCGCGGCATGTGAAGCCGGGTGGACAAGGGAAAGGTCGAGCCCGCCCCGGCGGCTGTCAAGACGGCGGCAGCCGCCTCGGGGAGAGGTAGCGCCGGATGGGGACTTCTGGTAGATTTGTTGCCCGAGGGAACAGAAACCATCCACCCTGCTCAACCGGGGAAGGACCGCCCATGACCGCCTGCGAGAGTCCCTTCAGCCCCACCCTCACCCGGGAACAAATCGACCACTTCCACCGGCGCGGCTACGTCGAGATCGGACCTCTGCTCGAACCTGAACTGGTGGAGGCGCTGCGCCGCGACTACGACCGCCTCTTCGCGGAGGCCCGCCGCGAGGGCGACTACCGCAACCTGTCGATCGATGACGGGCAGGACGAGGGCGCCAAGCGCGGCGCCCCTGAGCAGATGCTGCAGATCATAGGGATGTGCGAGCGCAGCATCCTCTTCCGGCGCCTGCTCTACCATCCCCCCATACTCGACCGGGTCCAGGACCTCATCGGCCCCAATATCCAGCTCTTCCACGACCAGGCCCTCAACAAGCCGCCCCGCCAGGGCGGTCCGGTCTTCTGGCACCAGGACAACGCCTACTGGAAGTGCGTGCCGGCCAACCTGGTCAGCTGCTGGATGACCCTCGACGACGTGGACGCGAGCAACGGGGCCATGCACCTGCTGCCCGAATCGCACCTTGCCCCCGCCGAGCACGAGCGCGCCCGGCAGACAGGTGCCTTGCTCGAGTCCAGCGACGAAGTCGATGCAAGCAGGGCCGCGGTCGTGCCCCTGCCGGCTGGAGGCGCTTTGCTGCACCACTGCCAGACCCTGCACTATACCCCGCCCAACCGGACCGGTCGCCAGCGCCGCGCCTTCGTCATCCACTTCATGGCGCCGGGCACCCGTTCACTGCGCGCCGGGAGCGACTACATGCCGGTCTCCTTCAGCCGCCCCATGCTGCGCATGAGGGCCTGAGCACCGATTCCAATCCTCCCGCCTTGCGGATCCTGTCCAGGGGCAACCCGCACCCCGAGAGAACGGTTCGCCTGCGGATGAGCGTTCCTACTTGTCCAGGTGGTCGAACTGCTCGCGGATTTCCCTCTCCAGCGCGTCGAGCACCTCCGCGGCGGTGCCGGGGCGTTCCCGCTTCTCGCTCCAGCGCCACTGTTCGAGGTAGTCGTCGGTGCCGAACAGGCCCTCTTCCATGGCCAGGCGGTCGATCTCCTCCTGGAAGACCGGGGGCAAGGGGCGATTGATGGGCTTGCGGTCGTCGAAGGCGCGCAGTTGAGCGGGAATGTCCTGCCAGTAGAGGATCTGGTATCGGGCCATGGGTCCGCTCCTATTGCAGTTCGCCTTTGCGGTAGGCGCGCAGGAAGTTCCTGCAGTACTGGTCCCGGCCCAGCAGCAGGTCGGCGGCCAGCTCGTAGGACCTCGAGCCGCGGTCCATGCGGAAAACCTCGTCGAGCCCGCTGGTGACCGGGTCGACGATGCCGCTGTCGGCGCCGGCCTCCACGGCGAGATTCATGAAGACGTCGTTGACCAGGCGGCGGCAGGGAAGTCCGAAGGAAACGTTGCTGAATCCTCCGCTTATGTGGATCTCCGGGCCGAAATCGGCGCGCAGGCGGCGCATGGCCTCGAAGCTGTAGTTGCCGTTCTCCCCGTCCACCGAGATGGGAAAGATCAAGGGATCGACGTAGATGTCGGCCAGCGCGATGCCCTTGCCGAGCGCCGCCTCCACCATGCGCGTGGCGTTGTCGACGCGCTCGTCGTCGTTCTGGGGCATGCCCGCCGCCCCGGCCGCGGTGACGATGACCCGGGAATCGTAGCGGTGGGCGAGGTCCAGGGCCTCGAGGCGTTCCAGGGAGGCGGAGTTGAGCATGTTGCGGCGTCCGTTGCCGGCGGCGGCTTCGAGGCCCGCGGCGATGATCTCGATGTTGGAGGAGTCCACCGAAAGGGGGATGGAGCACATGTCCTGCACCGTGCGCACCAGCCACTGCATGGCGGTTTTCTGGTCTTCCAGCTTCAGGGAGATTTCGTCCACGTTGAGATCGAGGAAGTCGGTTCGCGCCGCCACTTGGCGCTCGACCAGGCGCCTGAGGTAGTCCATGCCGGTGGCCGCTTCGGGGCCGCCGCCCATGGCGGCCTGGATGGCGATCTTGACGTGCTTGACCCGTCCCTCCTCGTAGTCCTGGGAGCGCTGGACATTCGCTGGAATGGCCAGGTAGCGCCGTTTCCTGTTCGAGTCGTAGAAGCGCACCGACTCGACTCCGTCCGGGTTGGTGGTGACGAGCTTGCCCTTGCGCAGGAGGATGCGCGTGGTGTGGACGTTCTCGCCGATGATGATGAATTCCTTGTCGAGGCCTTCAGGTTTCATTGCATGGTTCCCCAGTTTTACTATTCCTTTTCGCGTTCGCCGTGGTGGTCCCGTTCCAGGAAGGTGTTGGCCCAGGCGCTGGTACCCTTGAGGGCGCCGTTCTTGAAGACAACCGGCCGGTCCAGCATCTCTTCCTCCTCTCCGAAGGCCTTGAGTCTGTCGTAGGCGCGGGCCCATATGCATTCTTTTTCGCCGATCTCGCAGAGACCCTGGCGCGTGCCGCCGCAGGGACCGTTGCGCTGGTTCTTGACGCACTGGGACTCGGGACAGAGATAGGCGATGTCGGGCAGGGAGCAGTCGCCGCAGTCGCGGCAGTCGAAGGCGGCTATCTTGAGGGCATGCTCCATGCCGTGGGCAAGCTTCTGCACCCCGGGTCGGGCCTTTTCGAGGCGGTCGTAGATTTTCCTGCCGGCGCGGAAGCCCGAACTCCCCTTTTCGAAGACCTTCTCGTGCACCGCCCGGTTGATCTTGTAGCTCAGCGGGACGCCCCGCCTCGCCCGGGCAAGGGACTCCGGGGCCTTCGAGTCCAGGTAGGCGCGGCTGATCTCGGTGGAGCTCAGGCCGGTCCCCGCTTCCGGCTCGAAGAAGAAGAACTCCCCGGGCAGGCTGAAGCCTATTTCCCGGGCGAAATCCTTCCAGTCGCCGTCCCCGAATCCGGCGGTTGTTTCCAGGACGCTCTCGTAGTCCTCGTATCTCAGGTTTCCCCCCAGGTAGACTCCGCGGTAGCCCAGGCCCTTGGCGACGGCGCACTGCTTGGCCGCCAGCTCGAGGAAGAAGGCTTTGCCCTTGTCCGCGCCGCCGGAGTGCTTTTCGCTCAGGGCGAGGAGTTCGTCGCTCACCACCACTCCGGGGATGCGGCCGGAGTTGAAGGCCCTTGCCGCGGGACCGCTGAGCACGTATACGTTGCCCAGCACCGGCGCCTCCAGGCCGCGACAGGCCATGTACTTGAGCAGCTCGTCCTGCTTGCGGCTGTCGTAGCCGATCTGATTGATGATGAAGTCCGCTCCACTTTCGATTTTCCTGGCCAGCTTGAAGTACTGCGGCATCACCTCGCGCTCGTGGAGCTTGTGGTTGTTGACCACCGCCCCCAGGAAGAAGCGGGTGCGTTTCATGCGCGCCTTCCTGCGCCGGGCGCCCCGCGCGCGGAGGCCGGCGTTCATGGAGGCGAACATCTCCAGCAGGCCCACCGAGTCGATGTCGAAGACGCCCCCCGCCTGGCCCTGGTAGCCGTCGATGGGGTAGTCTCCGGAAAGGGCAAGGACGTTGTCGAACCCCTCGCTGGCCAACTGCCAGCCGCGGCTCTGCAGGGCGTTGCGGTTCCAGTCCTTGCAGGAGAGGTGGATGATGACCTCCTGTCCGCGGGAGATGAGATCGGTCCCCATGGTATCGGCGCCGATCATGGCGTTGCCGCCGGGGTTGTCGGTGATACTCAGGGCGTGGACCTGGGGATGTTCGGCGAGCCGGCGCGCCAGCTCCAGGATGCGGCGGCCGCTGCGCTCGGTGATGATGCCGCGCGAGGTGACCAGCTCGACGCAGGTGACGAAGGTGTCGGTTTCGGTGAGCAGGTGGCGCAGGGTCGACTTGTGCCAGGCACCGGCAACGGGTTTGGTGGAGGTGGTCATGGAGATGCGGCCGTCGGTCAGTTCGACACGGTGGAAGGGGGGGGCATCGGCTTGAACTGGCAACCTTCGACGAAGATCTCGAAGAAGTCGGGGGTGGTCTCAAGCTCGACGTGCTCCACGGTTTTGACCAGGGATTCGATGGCCTCGCGGCGCCCCCTGGACAGCAGGACTTCCCGGGCGCCCTGGACCGCGGCGTTGCCGATCTTGACGATGCGCTCCTCGGGCACCGGAGCCAGAAACCCGATCTCGACCGCGCTGGGCACGTCGACGTAGTAGGCGAAGCCCCCGGCCAGGTAGAGCTTGCTCACCTCGTGCGGGTCGATCCCGAAGTGGCGCAGCACAATGAGCTGGCCGCAGTAGTTGGCCGCCTTGGCCTGGGCGAGATTGCTGGCGTCGGCGCGCGAGAAGGTGATGTTGCGCTCGGGAACGACGGTCAGTTCGTACCTCTTGCCGGAGAACACCCCCTTGGGGGTCATCTGCTCGTGGCGGCGCAGTTCGGCCAGCAGGTCGATGAGGCCGGAGCCGCAGATGCCCTGGGGCTCGAGGCCGCCGATGGTGCGGCAGGCGAAGCGTTCGCCGCGCAGGCGGATGGATTCGATGGCCCCCTCGTAGCCGGGCATGCCATAGGTGATCAGGCCGCCCTCGAAGGCGGGTCCGGCGGGGCAGGAGGCGGTCAACAGGCGGCCGCGGTGGCCCACCACCACCTCGGTGTTCGTGCCCACGTCCACCAGCATGACCACCTCTTCCTGGGACTCCATGTCGATGGCCACCAGGTCCGCGGCAGTGTCGGCGCCCACGTGGCTGGCGATCAGGGGCATGCCGTAGACCCGGGCGGCGGGGTTGGCGCGCAGCCCCAGGCGCCGCGTCTTCTCGACCAGGGCGGTGGTTTTGCGCCTGCCTTCGAGGTAGTCGTGCTCGACAAGGGATTTGTAGGGTTTCTGGCCGATGCTCTGGACGTCGAGGCCGAAGAAGATGTCGCGCATGGTGGAGTTGCCGGCGACGACCACTTCGTAGATTTCCTGGCGGGTGAATTCGAGCCGCCGGGCCATGGCCACGATCTCGTGGTTGAGCGCTTTGACGATGGCCTGCCCCAGTTCCCCGGGATAGGTGCCGTCGTAGGAGATGCGGTGCATCACGTCGCTTCCACCGAAGCGCTGCGGGTTCTCGAAGGAGCTGACGTGGAGGGTGCGGCCGCTCTCCAGGTCAACCAGGTTGAGGACCACGGTGGTGGTGCCCAGGTCCACGGCGAGGCCGTAGAGGTGGCCGCGGTAGGAGTCGACGGCTTCGTCGCCGTAGTAGACCGTGCCGTCCCGCCGGGTGACCATGGGATCGGGGGAAATGGGTTTTTCCCGGCTGATCGAGAGGATCTTGGGGGTGCGGCGCAGGGGGGCGAACTCCACGTCGATGGCGGCGTCATCCACCCGGGCCTGGCAGGCCAGCCTGTAGTTGTCCTGCAGGAAAGACTCGTCCGGGGTCCGCCCGTTCAGGGCCTCCATCCCCTCCTTGATCTCGACGATGCACTCGTGACAGTGCCCGGTCCGGCCGCAGGAGGTGGGCACCTGCACGGCCAGCTCGTCGGCGTAGTCGAAGACCGTCTGCCCCACCGCCAGCGGCCGGCTGGCGCCGTCGTGCCGGATGCTGCCCGGTCCCGCTTCTATCCCGTCCCTGGCCGGCGGAGCGCCGGGTTCGGTCTCCCAGGCGCTGCGGTAGTCGAGCTTGTCGTCGCCGCCGCATCTGAGCAGGCCCCCCTGGGAGCCGGGCTTGCGCTGGTTGCGGCAGCCGAACTTGGCGGTGCACTCGTCGAAGCGGTTCTTGTAGGGGCAGCGGTAGGTGGCCTGCTCGTCGGCGTGGGCGGCGATTCCCGCGTATATCTCGCTGAGCTTGTCGATGCGCTTCCGGTAGGCTTCCGCGTCGATTTTCTGCATCTCGTTTCCAACAGTTTCAGAGCGCACAGGGGATCAGTAGAGGCCCAGCTTCACGGCCCCCGGGGACAATTTTCGCGGTGCGGTCTCTCCCTCATAACCGCGCCCGTGCACCTCGCCGGCCGGGCGCGTCGGCGGCCCAATTTCGTCAACCTATCTCTGCGACGGGACACTAGGCGCTTGCGGGTTCCGCGAGCAAGTCCTTGGCCAGGGCGACACAGGCGAGGGCGTCCTTGCCGTAGCCGTCGGCCCCCATGTCGTCGGCGAACTCCTGGGTGACGGGAGCTCCGCCCACCATGATCTTGACGTCGTCGCGCAGGTCGGCGTCGATGAAGGCCTCGATGGTCTTTCCCATGTTGGGCATGGTGGTGGTAAGCAGCGCCGACATGCCCATGAGGGGTGCCTCGTGCTCCTCGATGGCATCCAGGAATTCGTCCTCGGAGGTGTCCACTCCCAGGTCGTGGACCACGAATCCGGCGCCGCGCAGCATCATGATGCACAGGTTCTTGCCGATGTCGTGCAGGTCTCCCTTGACCGTGCCCATGACCACGGTGCCGATGGGCTCGACCCCCGAAGCCGAGAGGATGGGTTCGATGTAGGCCATGCCCGCCTTCATGGCGCGGGCGCAGGCCAGCACCTCGGGGACGAAGATGAAGTTCTCGCGGAACTTGATGCCCACCACCGCCATGCCGGCGATGAGGCCGTCGTCCATGATCTCCAGGGCCTCGGTCCCCGCGTCGAGGGCTTCCTTGGTCAACTCGTCAACGGTGCCGTTGTCCCCGTCGATGAGGGCGGCGGAGATGTTCTGCATGGCGGGGCTGGCTTCGGCGAAGAGGCCGACCAGGCGCTCTATCTCGTCGGGGCGCTCGATGTATTCCTCGATTTCGGCGCGAATGAACTCGTTTTCTATGTCGGCGATTTCTGCCATGTCGTTCCTTCTTTTAAAGCTCAATTGGCGGCCGGATGGTCCCTGTGCCAGTCGCGCACGGCCTGCGGTATTTCCTTGAGGTTCTCGATGGAGGTCTGCAGCGGAATGGCGCATTCGGGTCCGACGAGCTGCACGCCCGAATCGAGATTCTTGTAGACTTCCCCGCGGACGTCCTCTGGGCCCTTGGAGAAGAGGGTCTCAGGGTTGTTGATGTTGCCCACCAGGGAGATCCGGTCCTTCACCACCTCCATGGATTCGTCCGGCTGGTTCTTCGAGTCGTAGTGAAAGGCAGCCATCCCAGTCTGCGCGATGTAATCCATGCGGTCCACGGTGCGGCCGCAGATGTGGAGGATGATCGGAATGGGAATGCGGTCGACGAATTCGATGTGCAGGTCGCGCAGGTAGCGGGCGTAGTACTCGCCGCTGACGAGGTCGCCGGTGGCGTGGTCGGGAAGGGTCAGGGCGTCGGCCCCGGCTTCGATCTGGGCGACGCCGAAGTCCACCGTGATTTCCTTCATTTTGTCGAGGCAGAGCTTGGTCTTGCCCGGGTCGTCAAGGGACATAAGCAGGAACGGCTCCACCCCGAAGCAGTGGTAGCCGAGAGACCAGGGACCCATGGTCTTGCCGACGATGGCCACCTCGTCGCCGAATTCCTTTCTGAGAATCTTGATGGCTTCGATAACGCAAGTGGTGTCCTGGTGGGTGAGGAAGTCGGCCGGAATCGCGATGTCGTCGGGTTCCTCCCAGATGGGCTCGCGCATCCTCACCGTGGGCCAGTTGTCCTTCTGCTCCCACTGGATTTTGCACCCCAGGGCGGACGACTCCTGAATGATGGTGAAGACGGGCATGATGCTGTCGAAACCAAGCTCGGTATGTCCGGTGGCCGCCAGCCGCGCCATGAGCTCCGGCTCGCGGTTGGCCTGCGGGAAGTGGGCGTCCACCAGGTCCATGAGCTCCACCGTGGCCAGCGAGGTGGGATTGCAGCAGGGGGTGCGGTCCACCGGCTCGCGGCGCAGGGCCGCCAGTACGCGCTGGCGCGGGCTCATCGGGGCTGCAGTCTGGGTTGCCATGATCATCTCCTCTCCTGCGCGGATTATTTCTGTTGGCTGGGAGCGGAAAGGGTGCCGCGCGCCTCCGCTGCCTCCTGCTCGCGCAAGGCGGCCCGCACGTTGGGCGCCCGCACCAGCAGCAGGCCGACAAGGGCGTCGTGGGCTTCGCCGCAGGAAAAGGCCACTTCGTCGGTCTGGCGGTCCTCCATTTCTCCCAGTTTGATCAGACCTCCAGCAATGGCCGAGATGCGCCGCTCGGCGCCCTCTTCCCCTCCTTCGGCAACGATTCGGTAGACCCCGCCCCCACAACTGACGGCGAGGATGTTGCGGCCGCATTTGCGGTCGAAGATGGACAAAGGGCGCGCTTCGACTGCGGTCTTGGAGTCGAGCTTGCAGGCCTCGAGGAACACCCGCTTGATCCCCAGGAGGTGCGGATCTCCGCAGTGGAACCGCAGCAGTCCCGCCCCGGTGAACTGGAGGCCGCCGAGGGTTGCCATGGCGCTCTTCACGAATGCGATGCGCCGGGGGGCTCCCTCCCGGCCGCTGTAGGTGTGGACCAGGTATTCAGGCCCCTCGTCGCCCTCCTGGAGGTAGAGGGCAATGGAAATATCGTGGAAGTGCGGGTCCATGGAGACCAGCTCGATGCGCTGGCCGATGGCGACGGTGCGGGCCATGGTCAAGGTCCTTGTTGACGGCGCCAATTCTTCTTGACAGCCGGATAAATGGTCGCTAATCTTAAATGTGACGATGGTCTGACCAATTCCAAGCAGACCAATATAATACCAAATTCAGCCGATTTGTAAAGTGAAAATTTACCTCTCTCTCTCCAGGCCTGCCCCGGTCCCCCCGGCCATGCCTGCTCGACGGAGAAGCTGGAATTGAGAGTCGCGCTCAGGTCCAACCTTGACCTCAAGGACATCAAGCCCGTCACGCGGACATCCCTGAGTGACGAAATCGTGGAACAGATCATCGACCTCATTTCGCGGGACGTGCTCAAGCCCGGCGAACGCCTGCCGGCCGAAAGGGAGCTCTGCAAGACCTTCGGGGTGGGGCGCACGTCCCTCAGGGAGGCGCTGCGTTCGCTGGCGGTCATGGGCATTCTCGACGGGCGCGTCGGCGAGGGGACGTTCGTCTGCAACAACAACAGGAAACACCTGGAGAAGGTCCTGCAGTGGGGCTTTCTGCTCGACCGCAAGAAAGTCCAGGACCTGGTGGAGACCCGCCTGACCCTGGAGTCCCAGACCGCCTTCCTGGCGGCTCAACGCGCCACCGCGGACGACCTGGCCGAGATCGAGCGGGCCCTGGCGGGCATGGAGGGAGCGGTGGGGGAGCCCGACCGCTTTCTCGAGTTCGATCTGCATTTCCACCTCCTCATCGCCCAGGCGACCCAGAACTCCATTCTGGCCAGCCTCCTGGGCACCACGCGGGCCTATCTGCAGGAATGGATCAAGGGCAGCCTGGCACAGCCCACCGCTCCCGGAAAAGGGGAGCGGGCGCGCCTGTCTCTGAACCAGCACGGCAGGATCCTGTCGGCCCTCGAGGAGCGCCGGCCGGAGGAAGCCAGGGAGGAGATGAGCGCCCACATCCTCTCCAGCAGCGTCGACCTGCAGCGCCACATCAAACAGAAGGCGGCGGGAGGATAGTGTCCCGTCGCAGAAATATGTCGCCATTTTTCCGCCGATCCATCCCGGCTCACGGCGTTGCCTTCACTCGCCGTACACCACTGGTACGACTCGCTCAGGCGTCTTGTGAGCCGGGCGCCTCGGCGGCCCAATTGCGTCAACCTATCTCTGCGACGGGACACTAGGCCGCGAGATAGTCGCCGGCGCCCGTCCCGGCGCACCGCCAGGGCAGGGGTTCGAGGTGGTCTTCCGGCAGGAGTTCTGCCGTGGGTGTTGCGGTCTTGCCGAGGCTTCCGGTGGGCGGGCTAGCCGTCGATCAGGGTGCGGTTGACGAACTCGGTGATGTCTTCTATGCGGTTGAGTTCGGTGAAGAGCAGGCTCTGGGCGATGCGGCGCGCCAGGTTCTCGGTCTCCGGGGGCAGGTTGGCGGTGGGCAGGCGCCCGTCGGTGGCGCTGAGCAGCAGGCATCCCAGATCGCGCACCGCGCTTTTTTCCGTTTCCTCTTTCCCGTCGTATTCCCCCATCCTGAAATAGGCGTTCCAGAAGACGTTGACCGCTTCCAGATAGGCGGCTTTCTGGATGCTGTTGCGCATCGCCCGGATGCACAGATCGGCGGAGTAGAGGGCCAGGTCGAAGGATGGGTTGCCGAAGTGGACGGTGGCGAAGTCCACCAGGTAGACCTGGCCCGCGTTGATCCACACGTTGCGCGGCCGCAGGTCCCCCAGAACCAGGGTGCGGCGGTTCTTCAGCAGGTTCCGGGCCTGATTGTCGATGATCTTCTTAAGGTCCGGGAAGGCCTGCCCGACTTTGCCGTAGAAAGGTTCGAGACGGAGCTGCTCGAAGGCCTTGGTGTCCTTGAATAGGGCGAGGAGATCCGGTTTGTCGATGGTTTCGTTGTGGACCGTGGCCAGAAGCTCGCCGCACTGCACCGCTATCTGCAGGTCGATCCGGCCCCTGTTCAAATCCTCCTCCCACCACACCGCGTCCTTGGGCGGAGGAGTGGTGACCAGTATGAAGTCCGTCCGGTCTTCCAGGATTATATCCGGAATCACGTCAGGGGGCAGGATCTGCGCCAGGATCTCGATGCAGGTCTTCTCGGCGAAGACACGGCGGCGGTCCACCCACCAGCGCTCCTTGATCTGCACCCTGGAAAGGGCCTGCTTGATGAGCCAGGTTTCCTCCGAGTCGGAGACGTGGTAGATCAGGTTCTTCTGTCCGTCGCCGATTTGGCGAACGGTCAGAGCTTCTCTCTGTGACAGCTTTTTGCGCTTCAGATAGGCCGGCAGGGCTTCTTTGCTCAGGTTCATCAGGTCTATTGCGTTCCCGGGAAGAAGGTGGTGTCGATTTGCTGCAGAGGAGCTGAGGGCGGCAGGTCCGGGCCCCCGGGGGTTTCCGCAAGGACCCTGGCATGCATGTCGCTCACCTGCTCCTCGGCGTGGTAGGAGCTGCGCACCAGGGGGCCGGATTCCACGTGGCGGAAACCGAGGCCGAGGGCGTATGAGCGCCACTCCTCGAACTCGTCCGGGTGGACGAAGCGGTCAAGGGGGACGTGCCGGGGAGAAGGGCTAAGGTACTGTCCGATGGTGAGAATGCTGCAGTTCACTGCGGCCAGGTCGCCGATGGTGCGGGCAATCTCGTCCCTCCTTTCCCCGGCGCCGAGCATGATGCCCGACTTGGTGGGGGCAGGCCCCGCCCTCCGGGCCCGGTCCAGAAGCTCGAGGGAGCGCTCGTAGCGAGCCTGGGGGCGCATTACGGGATAGAGGCGCGGCGCCGTTTCGACGTTGTGATTGAGGATGTCCGGACCGGCCGCGAGGACGGCTTCCAGCGCCTCCCAGTTGCCCTTGAAATCCGGGATGAGGACTTCAACCGTGGTTTGCGGGCAGCGGCGGTGCAGCTCCTCCAGGGTGCGGGCGAAGATGCGGGCGCCGCCGTCGGGAAGTTCGTCGCGGTTGACCGAGGTGATCACCGCATGACGCAGCTCCAGGTAGGCAACGGCGGCGGCGACGCGGTGGGGCTCATCTTCGTCGAGGGATTCGGGCCGTCCGGTCTTTATGGCGCAAAAGCCGCAGCTGCGGGTGCAGATATCCCCCAGGATCATGAAGGTGGCCGTGCGCCGGCTCCAGCACTCCCCGATATTGGGGCAGTGGGCGCTCTCGCACACGGTGTGGAGCTCGAGGCCGCGCACCAGGTGCTTGAGCTCGAGGTAGTTGGGGCTTCCGGGGGCCTTGGCCTTGAGCCAGGGCGGCAGCCTTCCTGGACCCTTGGTCTCTGCCATGGTGGGACCGCACCGCCCTTCGGATTTTCGATTCATTGCTTGCATCGCGCCTCGGACCCGGGGTGGGGCATGACTTACTGCTGCAGCCCTTCGCCGCCCTGGTCCTGGGCAACGGTCTCTTTCTGCTCAGCGCCGATTTCGCTCTTCTCGAGCCATTGCTCGTAGACCTGGTGGTCGCTCAGGATCGCGCGCGCGCGCTGGACCCGGGGACTGGCTTCGACCTGGTAGGCAATTGCCGCCCTCAGGCCAATGGTTTTCTCGAGAATGTCGAAGGTGAGCCGCCACTGGATCAGCTCGGAACCTTCGTCCCAGTGGCCCTCTTCGATTTTGTCGATCTCCTCCTGCAGACGCTGGAGCGATTTTTCAAGCTTCTCGAACTCCTCTCCCTCCGAGGCCTTCTCCAGGTCGTCCAGGCGGGCCTCGGCCTCGCTGACGTACTCGAAACCATGCTCCCTGACAAATTCGCGGAATTCGCCGAGGAGGCCGCCGTCGGCGCGAAAGTCCGGGGAGATGTCCGGATGATCGGCCGCGTACTGGCGCGAAAAATGGAAGAACCGGTTGTTGAGGGTGCGCCCCCCGGCAAGCTGGGAATAGAGGCGGGACGGGCTCAGGTCCTCGGCCTCGATGTCCGGCGTGATGCCTCCGCCGCCGCGCACGACCCGGTCCCGCACCAGGGTGTGGAACCGTTTGTCGGGAGCGCCCACCAGGGTGGAATCCTTGCGCATGCGCTTGTCGATGGAGCGGCCGCTGGGAGTGAAATAGGCGCCCGTAGTCAGCTTCAGCTCGGCCTTCTCGTCGATGCGAACGATCTGCTGCACAGAGCCCTTGCCCACGGTGGGCATTCCCAGAATCAGGCCGCGGTCCCAGTCCTGGATGGCCCCTGCGACGATCTCCGAAGCGCTGGCCGAGGCCTCGTTGACCAGCACGATCAGGGGCTCGTCGGCGACCACGGGGTCTTCCTTGGTCAGGAGTCTGGTGGTGTCCTTGTAGGCGCGCCCGGCGTGGAAGACCACGAGCCTGTCCTTGCCCAGGAAGAGATCCGCCACCTCCACCGCCTGGGGCAGGTAGCCTCCGCCGTTGTACTGGAGATCGAGGATGAGACGCTCCATCCCCCTTGACTGGAGGTCCTCCAGCGCCTCCCGCAGCTCGCGGCTGGCGCTTTGCTGAAAGCGTTCGAGCTTGACGTACCCGGTGGAATCGGGGAAGAGGGTGTGGTAAGGCACGCTGTGCATGCTCACTTCTTCGCGCTCGATGGTCAGGTCGAAGGTTTCGGGGATGCCGGCGCGGCTGAGGGTGAGTGTCGCGGAGGTGCCGGGCTGGCCGCGCATCAGGTCGGCCGCGTCGCCGGCGGACATGTGCCTGGTGGAGCTGTCGTCGATGGCGATGATGAGGTCGCCGGACTTGACCCCTGCCCGCGCCGCCGGGGTATCGTCGTGCAGGAGGGACCACACCGCGATGGCGCTGTCGGGATAGACCACCTGGATTTTGAACCCGAGGCCGCCGTAGTGGCCCCTGGTGCGGATGTTGAAGTTGTCCAGGTTGCGCTTTTCCATGAAGACGGTGTAGGGATCGAGAATCCCCATCATCCCGGCGATTCCGAAGCGCACCAGGGTATCGGCGCTGACCGTATAGAATGCTTTCTGATCGACGGACCGGGCGATATTCAGGAAGGTCTGGAATGGATACCTGTCGCCTTCCCTGAGGGTGTAGCCGGAGGCCGGGTCGAGGGCGTGGAAGAGGCCTTCGACCCCGGCGCTCATGAGACTGTCGGCGGGGATCTCCTCGAAGTAATATCTGTGGATGTGCTCGGCTATGGGCCAGAGGAACTTGCCGAACTCCCTCTCCAGCTCCGAACCGGAGGATTCGGCCTCCAGGGAGTGATCCACGAGGACGACCAGGGTCAGGAGGAGGAACTTGCTGAATCGCGGCATGGAGTATTCCCTGAGGGATCGGAGGCGCCCGCCAACTCCCGGCTGCAGCTTTCCGGCGCGGCGCGAAGGAGGCCGGAAGGACCGGGACCGCTTCGAGGGGGTTGCTCAATCAGAGCTGGGACGCCATTTTAAGATATTCCGGAATTTTTCGAGAATACTCATAATAGGCCACGCGGCGGTTCAGGTCAATAGGGGCCGGGCAGCAGCGGCGGCCCTATCCTCGGGGTTTCTCAGAAGCAGCGGAATATGTTCATTCATGCAACCATCCGCCGGGCAACCCCGCTTGCGTTCCGGCTTTGAACCAGGAGACAGACCCGATCTATGGCCAGAAAGAACATTAGCTTCATCGTTATCCCCACCGCCGACGGACATGTGCGCGAGTACCGCTTTCCTCCCTGGCTTCTCGGGGCGACCGCGGCCATCTTCGCAGTGGTTGGGGGAGCTTTGCTGTTCTACGCCACGGGGTTCTACTTCGGAGGGGGGAAAGACCTGAACCTGGCCCAGTTGCGCGATGAGAACGAGGTTTTGACGGCCAGGTTGGAATTGATGGGGAAGGACATCCGCAAGCTGGAAAAATCCATGGCGGCGCTGGCGGCGGACGACGAGCGCCTGCGCTACTACCACGAGATGGAGCCACTATCTCCGCAGGTGCGGCAGGGAGGCATGGGAGGCAGGACCGGGCGGGACGGCGAGTCCGATAGCGGGACCGGCGCGCAGAAGGGCAGCGTCCAGTCCCTGCCTTCCGCGACGCGCCTCGCCCTGGAAAAGCTCAGCTTTGCCATCGACCGGCTGGAGATGGAAGCCAAGCTGCAGGAAGAGAGCTTCAAGCTGATCGAGCGCAAGTTCCTGGAAAGCGAGCAGGATTTGAGCCACTATCCGACGATTCTGCCCGTCCCCGCGGAAGGGACCTGGGTCTCGTCGAATTTCGGCGTCCGCCGCGACCCATTCACCGGGCGCATGGCGCATCATTCGGGCATCGATTTCGCGGGCCGTCCGGGAATGCCCATTTACGCCACCGGCGACGGGGTGGTCGCCTACGCCTACAAGGACATCCGCCTGGGCAACGTGGTCGTCATCGAGCACAACATCGAGTGGACCGACCACAAGGGCGAACGCCAGGTCAGAAAAGGAAAGTACCGCACCGAGTACGGGCACCTGAGGAGGATCATGGTGAGCAAGGGCAACCGCGTCGTCCGGGGTCAGCAGATAGGGACGTTGGGCAACAGCGGCAGGTCCACCGGTCCGCATCTGCACTACGCGGTGCGCCACATCAACCCCCGGGCGGGAGGGCACGGGGGTTACGTGAACCCCAGGGACTTCATCCTGGACATGCCGGGAGACAACGTAGTCCTAGGGTGGCAGCGCTAGAAGGGGCGGGGGAGGCCGGGACGGGCACCGGCCCCGCCCGTACTTCGATCGCTGCAGGCGCGCGCCGGGACCGCCGCTTTCAGCGGGGGCACCTGACTGCTTCGGGCAGGTAGACGAGCGATGAACGAAATCATCACCGCCAAGGTAGCGGCAATCATTGACGACACCACCCTGGTGCTGAACGCTGGCTCGAGCCACGGCGTGCTGGAGGGCATGGTCTTCGTGATCTTCGCCGAGCACCAGGCCATCGAAGATCCCGATAGCGGAGAGCCTCTGGGCCAGTGGGAGATGGTCAAGGCTCGGGTAGTGGCCACCCACGTGCAGGAACGCATGTGCACGGTGCGCGCGCCCCTGGTGGTGGCCGCCGCAGTGGCGCCGAGCAACACCCGCACGCTCAGCTCCCTGATGGTGGAGCACTCCCTGGGCAGCTACGGCCGCGGCGCCGAGAAGTGGGAACACCTCCAGGTGCGCAGCGCGGACGTCAGCGGCCAGCCCAAGGGCCAACCCATTGCGGTTGGGGACCAGGCGCGTGCGCTGCCCCTCCAAAAGGCGGAAGAGGGCCCTCCGGCGGCGGCCTCCAAGCCGGAGGCGGGCGATGAAGCGCCCCGGCAGCAGCCGCGCCCGCCGGAATGATCCCTTTCCCGCCTCAGTCAGACACCACACCGCTTACCCCGGCAGGGGCCATGCGCCGGCGCCCTGCCGCGGCGAAGGCTCCGCGCCGCCCCGGCGGCCGCCTCCATTTCCTTCTTTTCGCCTGTCTCATCCTTGCGGCAGGCTGCGCCCACTACTCCACCACCTCCGGCCTCATCGGCGGGATCCGCAGCGTCGCCATCCCGGTGGCCGAGAACGATACCGCCGAATTCCGCATCGGCGAGGACCTCAGCGAGCGCCTGGGGGACGCCTACAGGAGCGATGGCCGCCTGCGGCTGGTGGACGAGGAGAGCGCCGACGCGGTGCTCTACCTGCGGGTGACGGCTCTTCAGGATCGCCCCTTCACCTACACCGCCGCCGAGGAGACCGAGCAGTACCGCTTCAGCGTTCAAATCGACATGGAGCTGCTGCGCGCGGTCGACGGCAGCTCTCTGCTGGAGCTGAAGGATCTCCAGGGGTGGGGTACCTACGACGCCGACCTGCCCGACGAGGAGGGGCGCGACCCGGCGGTCGGGGCCGCCCTGGACATGGTGGTGGAGGAGATCGTCGATCGCACCACCGCCGGATGGTAGCCCACCTGCCGCGGTAGGCGGGAGAGCGCCCGGGTCAGGCTTCAGCGTCCGAATTTCTTCCCAGGAAAAAGAGAACCAGCGCGATGACGGCTGTCCCCAGAAGCAGGCCGAGAAGGGGAGAGTAGAGGAGGGTGCTGCCCAGGTAGCCGCAGAGGGCCGCCGTGGCCATGGTGGCCAGGGCATAGGGGATCTGGGTCTTGACGTGGTCGACGTGGTCGCAGGAAGTGGCGATGCTGGAGAGCACCGTGGTGTCGCTTATGGGGGAGCAGTGGTCCCCGAAGATGGCGCCGTCGAGCACCGCGGCGGCGACCAGGACGGTCAGGGCCAGGCCGCCCATGTCATGGGCCAGGGGCAGCATGGTGGGCAGGAGGATGGCCATGGTCGTCCACGAGGTGCCGATGGAAAAGGCCACCAGGGCGGCGAGCATGAATACCAGTATCGGGAGCAGAATGGGATCGAGGAATCCCGACAGCGAAGCGATGAGATAGGCGGCGGTGTCCACGGCCTTGCAGGTCTCCTTGATCGACCAGGCGAGGACCAGGATGATCAGGGCGTAGTAGAATCCGGTGATGCCCTTGATCCAGGTCCTGAAGACCAGCCAAGGAGAAAGCGGAAAGCGGCCCGCCGAATCGCGGCGGCTGAGGGCGACGGCGAAGGCCAGGGCCGAGCCTGCCAGTGCCGCCAGGAACATCACCTTGGAGTTGTCGGCGTGGGAAAACGCCGCGGTCCAGTAGGAGCGGCTGAAAAAGGAGTGCTCCTGGCGCAAGGCGGCGACCTCGTTGATGTTCCAGGTGTCGAGGTGCATTCCCCCCAGCACCCCGGCGATCACCAGGCCCACCGGCGCGGCGGCCGTGGCCCAGTGGCCCCGCACTCCGGGCGCCGCCTCGAGGGCGTCGCCCTTCCTGCCGGTGAGAGGGCGGGCCCCCGGGGCCAGCACCTGGCCCTTCAGGCGGGCGCGGCGCTCGGCCCTGAGCATGGGTCCGAAGTCGCGCTGCAGCAGGATGGACAAGGCGATGAAGGCCAGGGTCAGCAGGCAGTAGAAGCGCGCCGGCAGGGCGCGGAAGAAGAGCTCGTAGCCCGAGATCCCGCTGCCCACCTGGCGCATGGCATCGTCGAAGAGCCCCACCTCGAAGCCGATCCAGGTGCTGATCACCGCCACCCCGGCCACCGGCGCCGCGGTGGAATCCACCAGGTAGGCGAGTTTTTCCCGCGAAATTCTGAAGCGGTCGGCAATGGGCCGCATGGTCGAGCCCACCACCAGGGTGTTGGCGTAGTCGTCGAAGAAGATGGCCATGCCGGTCAGGAAGGTGGCTGCCCGGGTGGAGCGCGCGCTCTGGGCGCGGGCGGCCAGCAACTCGGCGATGCCCTGGGCGCCCCCACCCAAGGACACCACCCGCGCCATGCCGATGAGAGATGCAGTGAAGCCGAGGATATAGAGCTGGAAGGAGTCCTTCAGGGGAATCCAGACGAAGTCGAGGAGTGCGTGGCGCAGCACCGCGAAGGGCAGGGCGTGGAAGGGAGTGGAAGCGGGCAGCGAGATCAGGGCTCCGCTCAGGATGGCCACCGAAAGTCCCAGGATCAGCCGGCCGGTCAGGACCGAGGCGAGAATGGCAGCCAGGGGCGGAAAGAGGCTCCAGCCGTCCACTTCTCCGCGCTGCGGCAGCAGGGCGGCCACCAGGCTGGCCAGGAGGAGGGCCAGGCCGAGGCGGAGGAAGAGGCGGAGCATGGGCGAACTCATTCGCTCTGGGCGAGACTTTCCACTTCTCTCTCGGGAACGGTGGACATCTCGAGCTTGAAGGCGAGCAGGTACATCATGACGCAGCCCACGATCCACCAGGCGATCTGCCAGACCCACAGGGTGGGAATGCCGAGGATCCAGGCGGAGGGATCGGCCTCGTTACCGAGCACCGCAAAGGGGCCGATGGCGCAGAGGAACCAGACACTGACCAGGATCCAGGCCGGCTTCTTCCACTTCCTCCTGTCCGGGCTGAGCCGGGTGTGCTCGCGGAGGAAGTCGTGGAAGCGGTTGCGATGGGCGCCGGTACCGGGCTTCCTGGGCTGGGTGAAGGCGCTGACCACGACGGCGATTCCCAGGTTGAAGAGAATGCCCCAGCCGGCGCTGTGCAGGGTCAGGGGATAGCGCCCGAATCCCAGCAGGCCTCCGAGCTCCGCGATGTAGGTGAAGGTCACGGCCACCAGCCCGGCTACCAGCCCCCAGACGATGCCCTTGGGGGTGAAGAAGCGAATGTAGCAGACTCCCAACAGGGCCGGGTACATCTGGAAGCCGTAGGATACGGCAAGGCCGCCGAGCAGTACGAGGACGTCGCCGCTGGCCAGCCCGACGAAGAGGGCCAGGGTGACGATGACCGCGACGCAGATTCGCCCCACCAGGACCTGGGCCCGGTGGGAGGCTTCCCGGTTGAGGAAGTGACGGTAGAGATCGCGGGTGATGATGCCGCTGGCGGTGGACATGTAGGCCGCTCCGGTGGACTGCATGGCCGCCAGGGCGCAGACAGACAGCAGGCCGACGAGCCAGGGCGCACTGCGGGTGAGCGTGTCGATGAGGTAGGGAACGAGGGAGTCGGCCCCCGGTACCCCCAGGGGGGAAGTCCCCGGAACCAGTTCCCGGTCGAGCATGGCGCCGCCCAGCCCCTGGACCGCGGTGAAGAAGAACATGATGCCGCCGATGGCCAGGGAGGAGGCGAAGACCTGCTGCAGGGGGAAGGGGCGCGGGTCCTTGTTGGAGAAGGCCCACATTGAAAAGGCCGGCGCGGCCTGGATCCCCATCAGCGCGAACATGTAGGTCAGGATCATCAAGCTGGTCCAGGAACCTCCGGTCGAGTCCAGGAACATGGCCCCGCTGCGCTCCAGGAACGAGGAGGACTCGGGCCGGGTGGGGATGGTCACCATGTCCGGAGCGCTGCGGGCAAGGGCGGCCAACCCGCCGATGAAGGAATTCCAGCCGCCGACCAGGTCGAGGGCGACGAACCCCAGGATGACGATCCCGAGGGCCAGGAGGATGCACTGGGCGCAGTCGACGTAGGCCACCGAGCGCAGTCCTCCGGAGGCGACGTAGAGAAAGACGATCACCGAGAGCATGATGGCGCCGCCTTCGATGGTGCCGATGAAGGTGTGTTCCAGGGCCGTGCCCTGGAGCAGGCGGTTGAACAGGAGCCCGGATGCCTTGAGCTGAACTCCCAGGTAGGGCACGCTGAAGACCATGGCCACGATGACGGTGAGAAAGCGCATGGCGTCGGTGCGGTAGTAGTCGCTGAACATCTCTCCCGGGGTGATGTAGCCGAAGCGCTTTCCCAGCAGCCACTGGCGCTTGAGGAAGAGAATCCCTGTAAAAGGAATAGTGATGGCGTAGAACGAGGCGAAGGCGTAGGGCAGGCCCGTCTTGTAGATCAGGCCGGGGTGGCCCACGAAGGTCCAGCCGCTGAAGGAGGTGGCGGTGGCGGCGAGGACGAAGACCCAGAGCCCGATTTTGCGCCCGGCGATGAAATAGTCGCTGGCGGTGCGGGCCTGCCGCGCTCCCTTCCAGCCCCAGAAGATGCAATAGGCCCAGTAGCCCAGGATGAAGAGCAGGAGCCAGATCAGCTTGTCCATGGGAGTTTCTCCGCCGGGACGCCGCGCCAGGCGTTCGGACCAAGGTTGAGGAGCGAGTGCACTAGCCTTGTCCGAGCCGGCTCAGGGCCCAGCGGGCATAATAGGCCACGGTGGCGTCGCTGTCCTCGAGGAGCTGCTCGAGGCGGGGCCGGGTCTCGGCCGAGCCGATGCGGCCCAGGGCGATGACCGCGTTCCAGCGCACCTGTGGATCAGCCCTCAGGGTCGCCGCAAGCAGCGCCTGCACGGCGGACTCCACCCGCGCCTGGCCCAAAACCTGGGCCGCGCCCGAGCTCGAGGCGGGATCGCCGCGCTCCAGGGCGGCGATGAGCTCCTGTTCGACGGCGCTCGACCGGCTCTGGATCTCGGTGAGGAACTTGACGGCATTGATGCGCAGGGTGGGGTCGTCGTCGCCGAGGGCGGTGAAGAGGAATTCGATGCCCGCCTTCTGGTCCATGGTGGCAAGCGCCGCCGCGGCGTTGAAGCGCACCAGGTTGCTGGGATCGTCCAGGGCGGAGACCAGCTCGGGGCTGACCCCCGCGTCGCCGATGGTCCCCAGGGCGCGGGCGGAGTGGTAGCGCAGCGACGGCTCCTCGGCGCCGAGCTGGGAGACCAGCTGTTGCTTGATCTTCTCCAGGGCCGCGTCGACCTCGGCGCGGCGCGGGCCGCCGCGGCCGGCGGCCTCCACCAGGAGCGGAACGCCGAAGTAGTTTGAGTTTCTGAGTCCCTCCAGGGCTTCCCCTGCCAGAACGTCGTCCTCGCCCGCAAGGGCCGCCTCGATCAGATGGATTGCCAAAATCTCGTCCATCTTGACCAGGGCGATGGCGAGCTGAAGCCGGATGTTGGGATCCTCACCCTCGGGGGGGACCTTTTCCAGTTCCTTTCTGAGGGCCTCGACGCAGGCGCGGTCGAAGCCGATCTCTCCCACCCCCCACAGGCAGGCAAGGCGCTCGGTGTCGGTGTAGGTATCGGGAACGATGCAGGCGGCGAGCTTGGCCGAGGCGGCGCGGGGCTTGATCTGCCCCAGGGCGCGGGCGCAGCCGGTGCGCACCTTTTCGATCTCGCCGCGGAATTCGCGGTAGTTGGTCCCGGTGTAGTGCGCAGGATCGAGGTGGGCGGTCAACTGGCGCGCAGCCGGGCGGCCGATGGCGACGAGGCCGTCGACCCCCTGGTGCCAGGCCTCCGAGTCGATCTCGTTGGAGGCCAGTTGGTCGAGGAGCTCGTCCACCTGTTGCTCGGTGGTGCTGCAGGCGCAAAGTCCGCTGCCCAGGAGGGCCCCGGCGATGAGGTGGTTGAAGGTTTTCTTCATGGCGGTCCAGGCGGTGGTGAAGATCGGCGGCATGCTCGAAACGGCCCGTAATTTAACAGGTGCCCGGGCATAAATCAATACCCCACCGGGCATACCGTCCTCATCCCAGCTCCGCCACCGCGAAGACCTGGGATGAGGACCACTGGACCACCCGGTTGCCCAGTTGTTTCTCGAAGGCCTTCCTGACCTGGCGCACCTCGCCGTCGTCGAGGCTCCTGCCCAGGTAGTAGGCGAAGGTGTGGTGTTTCTCGCCGCCGGGATTGAACCAGTGTCCCAGTTGGCGCGGGGTGACCCGGTGGGGAGAGGACTCGGATTCGAGGCGCAGGTCCACTTTGAATCCGGCCGCCTCGAGCAGCTCTTGCAAGTCGTCCGCGTCCCAGTTGACCTGGGGGTTGCCGGCGTCGGCGTAGATGGCCTCTTCGGCGGCGGCGACGCGGGAGCCGAGGTCGGCGCCCAGGCTGTCCAGGTCCACCAGCCGGTGCAGGCGCTGGGCCCGGCGCGGCACCGCCTCGGCCAGGCTGAGGCGCCCTCCCGGGGCGAGCAAGGGGGGCAGGGAGGCGGCGATGTCCTCCTTGGCTTCCTGCGCCCCCAGGGCGTTGCGCCCGATGATGGCGTCGAAGCGCACCCCGCCGCCAGCGGCCGCGAGCCTCTCGCCGAGGCCTTCCAGGGGACCCTGCAGCACGGTGGGGCGCTCTACTTCTGGCAGGTGGGCGGCCACTTCCTGCAGGGCGATGGCGGCGGCCTTGTCGGAGCTGAGGCTCCACACCCCCCCGGCGGGCACCCGGCGCAGGGCCTCCCAGGTCATCAGTCCGGTGCCGGCGTTGAGGTCGAGGACCAGGTAGTGCTGTTGCAGTTGCAGGCCATGGAAGACGCGCTCCCGGGTGCGGGCCAACTGGGCGCTGATCTCGCTGGTGATGCGCTGCAGCCACTGGTCGCGGCTGCGCTCCGCCGCGGTGAGGTAGAGCGCGGCGGGGGCGTCGGCCTGGCCCTCCACCATGGCGGCGAGCTGGAGCTCGCGGCGGCTGCGGACCTGGTCGCGGATGCGGCTCTCGTAGCCCTGGTCGGTGGGCTCGAAGAAGACGCGGCCCTGGAGCGCGTCGGGCAGGTACTGCTGCGCGACCCAGTGGTCGCGGTAGGCGTGGGGGTAGAGGTAGTTGGCCCCGTGGCCGAATCCCTCGGCGTCGCGGCTGGCGTCCTTGAGGGGGTCGGGGACCTCCTCGCCGCTCTCCTGCTCGACGGCGGCGAGGGCGTCGAAGAAGGCGAAGACGGAGTTGCTCTTGGGGGCGGTGGCCAGGTAGAGGGCGGCGTGGGCCAGGGGGAAGCGGCCCTCGGGCAGCCCGGTGCGCTCGAAGGACTCGGCGGCGGCCACCACCACCTGCAGGGCCTGCGGCGCGGCGAGGCCCACGTCCTCGCTGGCGAAGATGAGCATGCGCCGCAGGATGAAATGGGGGTCCTCGCCGGCGTAGACCATGCGCGCCAGCCAGTACATGGTGGCGTCCGGGTCGGACCCGCGCATGGACTTGATGAAGGCGCTGATGATGTCGAAGTGGTAGTCGCCCTCCTTGTCGTAGAGCACGGCGCGGCGCTGGATGGACTCCTCGGCCACCTCCAGGTCGACGACGATGCTCCCGCCCGCGTCCGCCGGGGTGGTTTCCACCGCCAGCTCGAGGGCGTTGAGCAGGGCGCGGGCATCGCCGTTGGCGACGTTGACCAGGTGGTCCAGGGCGTCGGGGCGCAGGTCCACCTTGAGGTGGGCGTAGCCGCGCTCGTCGGCGAGGGCCTGCCGGGCGATGCGGCGCAGGCATTCCTGGTCCAGGCCCTCGAGCTGAAATACGCGGCTGCGCGAGAGCAGCGGGCGGTTGACCGAGAAGTAGGGGTTCTCGGTGGTGGCGCCGATGAGGACCACGGTGCCGTTCTCGACCCAGGGCAGCAGGGCGTCCTG
Organism: Candidatus Latescibacterota bacterium; assembly: GCA_965208105.1. Taxonomy (GTDB): domain Bacteria; phylum Latescibacterota; class UBA2968; order UBA8231; family UBA8231. The sequence goes on along the minus strand of OZ242318.1, from coordinate 1,150,156 downwards.
CTGGGCCTTGTTGAAGCGGTGGACCTCGTCGACGAAGAGGATGGTGCGCTGGTCGTGGAACTTGCGTCGCTCCCGCGCCGCGTCGATGGCGCCGCGGATGTCGGCGACCCCGGCCAGGACCGCGTTGATGGTGATGAAGTGAAAGCGCGAGGTATGGGCGATGACCGATGCCAGGGTGGTCTTGCCCGTGCCCGGCGGACCGTAGAAGATCAGCGAGGAGAGCTGGTCGGCCTCGATGGCCCGGCGCAGAAGGCGGCCCGGACCGACGATGTGCTCCTGGCCGCTGAACTCATCCAGATGGCGCGGCCGCAGGCGAGCGGCGAGGGGCTGGTCGCGCTCCTCCCGGTCTTGCTGGCCGGCATCGAACAGGTCCATGCGGCATAGTCCTCGTGAAGGGTCAGGCGGCGAGGTAGCAAGGAATCCCCCGGCTCCATGCCGGAAAAAGGTTACGCCCGCCTTGAGGTCCGTGGATGGAAATCCAAGGGGACCTGGCGGCGAACCTAATCTATAGGACGGCGCCGGGTCCCAGTCAAGGGAAGCAGCCTATTGGCAGGAATTTTGATGGGAGACAAGGAAACCGGCCGCGGTCAGGCACGGCTATTGCATACTGAACAAAATTTCACTAAATTATATGGAAGTGGAGGAAGCCAGAGTGGAGGAAATGGCCGAAAGAGTGGGAGAGCGGCCAAGGTGACGGAACCAGGTCAAGAAGGAGAATTACAATGGTTGCAACCTACGTTGACGTGACCATCCGCAATCCGGCGGACCCGCGGCAGAGTTTGACCAGCAAATTCCTCGTCGGCAGCGGCGCCTTCGACGCCCTGGTGCCGCGCGAGCACCTCGAGGCCATCGGGCTCGAACCCAGGGGCCGGCGCCGGTACCTGCTCGCAGACGGCATGCCCGCTTCCGCGGATATAACCGTGGGGGAAATCGAGTTCGAGGGGGAAGTCGTCGGCGGCACCATCGTCTACGGCGAAGAAGGGGCCGAACCCCTGCTCGGCCTCACCGCGCTGGAGTCCGGGGGATTCGAGCTCGACCCGTGGAACGCAGAGCTGAAGCGGCACCCGGCCGTCCTGCTGAAGAAATGCGGATAGCAGGAAAGCTTGGTGTATAGACCTCTCGTCTGTATCGCCAGCGCGCGGAACTGACCTGCCGTGCAACCGGTTCCCGAATACCCGAAGTCTCCCCAAAGATCCTGCCGGGTCCGCGGGGCTACTACTGGCCCGAGGACGCGCTAGCCGGTTCCCGAACCGGCTTCCGCCACGAGATGCTGAAGTGGTACGACCACTGCCTGATGAGTGGTTGAAAGGGAAATCAGTCGAGAAACCGGGTCCCTCTTGCACGCTGAACAAAATTTCACTATCATACAAAACCCGGCGGCAGCAGAATCAACTCGGAATGCGAACCACAATGGGCGCAATCTATGTTGACGTAACCATCCGCAATCCTGCGGACCTGCAGCGAAGCTGGACCGGCAAATTTCTCGTCAATACCGGTGTGTTCGACTCGTTCGTGCCGAGGTCGCACCTCGAAGCGATCGGACTCAAGCCGAAGGGATGCCGCAAGTACGTGCTTGAGGACGGAAAGCCCGTCTCTTTGGACATAACCACCGCCGAGATTGAGTTCGAGGGTGAAGTCGTCGGCGGGACCATCGTGTACGGGGAGGAAGGGGTAGAACCGCTGCTTCGGGTTACCGCCCTGGAGTCCGGCGGGTTTGAGGTCGATCCGCGCAATGCGGAGTTGAAGCGGTTGCCGGCCGTTCTGTTGAAGGCATGCGGATAAGGAACGGTATCCGCCATCTTGGTAGCATGTTTTCAGGTAATCTATGAACTACTATGCCCATACAGCCGAAACGGCTACTGGAGAACCCGATCCGAATAAATCGCGTTGGCAACCGTTATCCGAGCATTTGCGAAACGTAGCGGACAGGGCTCGGGGATTCGCCGGACCGTTCGGTTTTGCCGATGGTGCCAAATTGGCCGGTCTGCTCCACGATCTGGGAAAATATAGCCAGGCTTTCCAAGAATATCTGGCAGACGAGCGTCCGGGATCGGCTGAAACCCATCATGCGGTGTATGGTGCTGCACTGGCATTCATCAGAGGATGGCTGGCACCGGCGTTTGCCATTGCCGGACATCATGCGGGTCTACATAACGTAAGTGATTTGCAAGGATTGGTCTGCGGAGAAAAGTACGATGCCATGAACCGTCTCGATCCTCTGGTAAAGCGGTTTGAGACGGAACTGGAAAAAATTCCAAACAAGCTGGCCGAACCCGAATTTGTCGAGCGCTCGGGGGATCCAGCCGTCGCCGAATTCTACGTGCGGATGTTGTTTTCCTGCTTGGTGGATGCGGATTTTCTTGATACGGAACAATTCAGCTCAGGACGGGAGCGCTATCCAGTGAAGCTGGATGTCCCGTTGCTACTGAAGCGACTGCAAGCACACCGAGGCAAGTTTGATGCTTCCGGCAAACTCAATCAGTTACGCAACAGGGTGTTTGAGGACTGCTTGGCAAAGGCGGCGGAACCAGTAGGCTTCTTTTCTCTAACCGTGCCGACGGGAGGTGGCAAAACGCTATCGAGCATGGCCTTTGCCTTGGAACATGCACGGCGACATGGGATGCAGCGGGTGATCGTGGTGATACCTTATCTGTCAATCATTGAACAGAATGCCGCCGAATATCGCAAAGTGCTTGATCCCCAAAACGAAGGCATCGTGATTGAGCATCATTCGGCAGTAGTTGCGAAGGATGACGATGGGGAGCAAGGCCGGTCCCCAGAGGAATTGGCAGCGGAGAACTGGGACGCTCCGGTCATCGTCACCACCTCAGTACAATTCATTGAGTCCCTCTTTGCCAATCGCACCTCCAAGTGCCGAAAACTGCACAACATTGCGAGTTCCGTGGTATTACTGGATGAAGTGCAGACGCTGCCTTCGCATCTGCTCAATCCGCTCCTGCATGTGCTACGCGATCTCCAAAAACACTACTGCACGAGTTTCGTTTTCTCCACCGCTACCCAACCAGCCTTTAGTCGCAGCACATCGTTGGCGAATGGTTTCGATGTGGATGAAGTGAAAGAGATCGGGGCACAGCCTAGCGAGTTGTTTCAGAAGCTAGGCCGGGTAATTTACGAGGTGCGGTCCACGGAGAGCGATTGGCCTGAATTGGCTAAGGAATGGACGAATGAGCCTCAAGCCTTGGGTGTGGTGAATACGCGCAAACAGGCGGCTGAATGGTGGGAACTGCTGCGCGGGCAAAAATTAGAAGGTGTACTGCATCTTTCCTCGGCCATGTGCGCTGAGCATCGGTTCAAAGTTCTGGCGGAAGCGCAATGGCGTTTGAAAAACGAAAAACCTTGTTGGTTGGTGGCGACTCAGGTAATAGAGGCCGGAGTGGATATTGATTTTCCGTTGGTTTACCGTGCCTTGGGGCCACTGGATTCGATCGTGCAAGCAGCGGGCCGCTGTAATCGGGAAGGACTCTTACCCGACAAGGGGCGTGTAGTGGTATTCCGGCCAACAGACCCCAAGCTGCCCGGCGGCGTATATCGCGTAGCTACGGACATTGCGGCGCGGTTGCTATATCGGTTGTCCGCGGATGACTTATCTGGCGAGCCGGATTTGTTCCGTCGTTACTTTGGCGAGCTTTTTCAATACGTGCCCACGGATTATCAACGCCGTCGAGAGAGCTCCATTCAGGAGGATCGAGAAGCATTGCGTTTTCGTGAAGTAGCCAGCAAGGCGAAGGTAATTTCCGATGACACCCAAGCTGTAATCGCGCCAAGGGAGGAAGCCTTGGGAATGGTAGCCGCTATCCGGGAGCGCCCCCAAATAGATGGTCCGCGCTTCACTCGCAAGGATTTGCGCGATCTTCAACGCTTTATAGTGAATCTGCATTTGCGCGATTTTCAGAAGGTCGACAACATGGGACTGCTTCGCCCGCTGTTACCCGGTATGGAACTGAGCGTACTGGATGAAGCTGCTTATCACGAACATCTCGGCGTGGTTATCGACCAACGTCCGACTGAGGATTTCTTATTATGAAAAATAATAAAAATTTTCATGTACACCTGAGAGTATGGGGCGATTGGGCCTGTTTCACCCGTCCCGAAATGAAAGTGGAGCGCGTCAGCTATCCGGTGATGACGCCCTCTGCCGCACGGGGCATTTTGGAAGCCGTGTTTTGGGAACCCCAAGTTTGCTATTGCGTTGCTGCCATCCGGGTGGTTCAGCGAGGCCGGTGGGCCTCGATTCGGCGCAATGAAGTGCAATCGGTCATCAGCCTACGCAACGTCAGCCAATGGATGAGGCAGCCGGAAAAGGTATCGCCCATTGAAGCTGGCGGAGGCGCACCTGACGGCACTCAGCGCAACATGTTAGCCCTGCAAGAGGTAGAATACATCATCAGCGCCGAACTGCGTACCACGCCGTTGGCGAATCACCCAAACGATACACTGGTGAAGTATTTCGCTGAATTCAAGCGTCGCGCTCAGCAGGGCAAGTGCTTCCATCGGCCTGCCTTGGGTATGCGTGAATTCGCGGCGGATTTCGAGTGGGTTGATGACCCCCAAGCCGCTCTGGAAGAGCGAGTCACTGAATTGGGTGACAGTTGGCGACAGCCCGTGGAGGATTTGGGTTTGATGCTCTACGACGTTTTTTCGCCCACGGCCCGCGCTCAGGGTTTTCGCTGGAAACGTCCCGATGAATTGGGGGACAAACCCAAGAAAAGTACTCCGCGTTTCGTCGGTGAATTGGCTAAACCTAGGGCCTGTTTTTTCCGCGCCAAGATTGAGGATTCCACCTTATCTTGCCATCCCGATGAAGTTGAAATTCTCGAACCCAAGGGAATCTGATAATGCTGCTGCAATATTTGAACGATTTTGCAATCTCTCGAGAACTCCTTAATAACCTAGGATTCAAACCCAAGGCGGTGCGATGGATCATTACTTTGGACACGACGGGCAATCTCGTGGGGCAGGGGCCGGTGGAGACCGAGGGGGAAAGGAACCGAGGTAAGGAGTTCGATTGCCCACAGACAACTCGACCCAAGGTGGCTGGTGGGGTGGCCGAGTTCATGGCGGACAGTATTACAGCCGTGTTCGGATTGGACACGAACCCGGAACGACCTATGTCTGAAAAGAAGCGGAAGGACCGGAATGAGAACAACCTCCGTAAATACGATGACTTTTGGACACAGATTAAACAGGCCCACGAGAAAACACTCAGCCCGGTGCTCAAGACCCTGTTGGCTTTCAAGCCTGAGCCGGGGCAGATGCCATCCTTTTTGCGTTGGGGAATCAGTTCCGACCCCAAGCCCAAAGAAAGACCTGCTTGGTGGATCACTAAAGCCGACGGTGGAGAGGTCAAGCTAGGGCCGGACAACTTCTCATTCCGCGTAGAAGAACAATTGCTGCTGGAGGATGAGATTCACATCCGACCCTTTTGGCGTAGTCAATTCGAGCAAGAAAATCAAGACCACGAAGCAGATGCGCCTCACGGACTCTGCTTGGTCACTGGGAAGAGCGATCAGCCTATTGCGCTGACTCACAATCCTAAAATCCAAAGAGTGCCCAACACTCAAGCCTTTGGCGCGGCGATTGTCTCGTTTGATAAGGATGCCTTCGCCTCCTACGGTTTTGAGCAAAGTCTCAACGCTTCTACCTCCACCCGAGCAGCTACTGCCTATTGCACCGCGCTCAACGCAATGCTCGACCGCGAAGATCATTCTGTCCGCTTAGGGCAGGCATCTTGCTGTTTTTGGACCCGTAATGAAACGGACGCCACCAGCACTTTTGGGGCTTTGCTCAACCAAGCCGATCCCATAGCAGTGGCGAATTTTTTGAAGTCTCCGTGGGCTGGACGGGAACGCGAGGCACTACGGCAAGAGCAATTCCATGCCGTCACTCTCGCCGGCAATAGTGGCCGGATTGTCGTGCGCCACTGGATGCAGACTACACTGGAAACCGCCACAGAAAACCTGCAACACTGGTTCCGCGATCTCGATCTGGAACCGGTGCGTCTGCCTACTGGCAAAGAAAAAATGCCGCCATTAGCTTTGTTCCGACTGGCTTGCACTACAGTACGCGACGCAAAAGATTTGCAGACGGAAGTGACCGCCCAGTTGTTTCGTGCCGCGCTGGAAGGAACCGCGCCCTCACTGGCTTTTTTGCATCCCATGTTGAACCGCCTGCGGGTTGATATGGCACGCGATGGAAGCACGGCATTGTTGAACCATTCACGGTTCGCCTTGGCGAAGCTCATTCTCAATCGGAATCGAAAGGAAAAGATCATGGAAATTACTGAACAACAGGATGCAAAGGCGGAAGATGCCGCCTATCAATGCGGACGGCTACTCGCTGTACTCGCCGAGGCCCAAGCCAAGGCACATGATTATCAACTCGAAGGAGCCGGTGTTGCCGAGCGTTATTTTGGCACTGCCATGGCCTCGCCAGCCTCAGTGTTCCCCGTCCTCCTCAAGCTCAACCGCCACCATCTCAACAATATCCGTAAGTCCGATAAGTACAAAGGACATGACCGCTCTTTGGACAAGGCTATTCAAGAAGTGTCAACTAAAATCTACCCATTTCCCCGTACACTGGATTTGCATGCACAGGGGCGCTTTGCCCTCGGCTTTTACCAGCAAAAGGCCGCCGACCGCGTCGCCCGCGAAGCAGCAAAAGAAGAAAAGGAAAGCAACTAATAAATTTTTCACAGAAAGGGCTCATCAATGAATCAGAACAACGATATTCTCACCAATCGGCACGATGTTTTGCTGCTCTTCGAGGTCACCAATGGAAATCCCAATGGCGATCCTGATGCTGGCAACATGCCGCGTCAAGACCACAACACCAATCGGGGTATCGTTTCCGACGTGTGTCTCAAGCGCAAGGTGCGCAACTTTGTGGAAACATTCCCGCCCGAGCGCACTGGCGACGATGGTAATGGCTATAACCTGCTCATCAGGCAGGGTGCCGTACTCAACAACGAGATCAATAACGGCATAGAAAAAAGCGGCGAGAGTTTAGCCTCGGGAGCTTCCAAAGACCAAAAGCAAGAAGCGGCCATGAAATGGCTGTGTCGTGAATTCTTTGACGTGCGAACATTCGGCGGTGTACTCTCTACCGGCGACGACATCATGAAAGGTTCCGCTTGGGGACAAGTGCGGGGCCCGGTGCAATTCACCTTCGGCCAGTCTTACCATTCTATCACGCCATTGGAAATCTCCATCACTCGCGGAGCTGTCACCAAAGAGGAAGATGCCGACAAAGAACGTACCATGGGCAATAAGCACATCGTCCCATACGCTCTCTACGCTGCCAAGGTTTATGTCTCGCCTGCTTTCGCCGAGCGCACAGGTTTCACCAGCACTGACCTTGAAGTCCTTTTCGATGCGCTCAACCACATGTTTGAGCACGACCGCTCTGCTGCCCGCGGGGAAATGGTGGTGCGAGGGATTTACGACTTTGAGCATGTCGGTACTCAGCATGAGAATAACGCCGAACAAAACAAACGCGAAGCCCGTCTCGGCTGCGCCCATGCTCACAAGCTCTTTGAGGGAATCGAGGTGAAACTGAAGGACAGCGTAGAATTTCCCCAATCCTTTGCCGATTATGAGATTAGCTGCGGGTGGGACAGTGCTGAGCTGCCCGGAGGCGTTCGCCTACACAGGCGTCATGAGTGAGTTTCACGTATATGCCTCCTCTCACTTCGGCGGAGGAGCGGATTGAAACATGAGTGAATTGACTACCCAACCGATCCACCCATTCGATAGCGGGGAGCGGATCATCGCGCTTTCCGCTATCAACCAGTACCTCTATTGCCCACGGCGGGCGGCCTTGATTCATGTCGAGGGCACTTTTACCGACAATGAGCACACACTGATCGGTAGTCAATTTCACGAGCAAGCCGATATTCCAGGGTACGAGAAGGCGGTAGATTCAGAAGTGCTTCGGGCGTTGCCGGTATGGTCCCAAAGGTTGGGCCTTTCTGGAAAATGCGATATTGTTGAGGTGAAACTAAAACGCCCTTCTAAGCGAAAAATATCCCGATATTTGCCGGATAATGTTGAAAGCGTCTATCCAGTTGAATACAAAAAGGGCAAACGCCGCAAATTCGACAACGACGACGCTCAGCTTTGCGCCCAAGCGTTGTGCCTCGAAGAAATGTTCGGACTGGACATTCCCAAGGGGGCGATCTTCCACGCCAAGAGCAAGCGCCGCCGAGAGGTGGAATTTACCGAGGATTTGCGCCGCCTCACCGAACAGGCCATCGAAGCCATGCACCGGCTGATCGAAGAGGAAGTGGTACCTCAAGCCGTCCACAAACCCCAATGCTCCGAGTGCTCACTTTTTGACCATTGCCTACCCGAAGTCACCAGTGTCCCGCCTACGCTGGTGCGGGCCTATCGGGCAGTGTTCGATACCAGCGACCAGGGTGCTCACTACTTCAGTAAAGAAACGGGTTGAAACATGGCCGTCGTCCAAAACATTCTCTACTTGACGACACCGGGTACTGTAGTACACAGAGATCACTTGACGCTTCGGGTCGTGATCGAAAAACAAACCCGCCTGACCGTGCCAATTCATCATTTGGAAAGCATTTGCGCGTTTGGCCGGGTCGTGGTTACGCCTCAGGCCATGGCCTTTTGCTGGGAGCATCAGGTAGCGGTGCATTACCACACGGAAAACGGCTACTTGCTGGCGCAGGTCCTGGGAAGCGGAGACACCCGCTACTTGCTGCGCCGGGCTCAGTACGCGGCGGCGGACAGCTCACAGGATGCGGCTGGCATTGCCCGGCAGTTTGTGGCCGGGAAGCTGCAAAATGCGCGATCCAATCTTTTACGAGCCGGCCGGGAAGCCGAGGATGATGCAGACCGCACGGCATTGGCGGGTGCGGCAGATGAATTGGTGCAACTGATCCACCAACTCGGCAATGCTGAGCCCGTTGCCCCGGATTGCGGGGTTCGGGAGGCCCTGGACCCGATCAGGGGCCTGGAGGGAATGGGAGCCAAAGTGTATTTCTCGGTGTTCCAATACATGCTCAAACAGCAACGGGAAGATTTCAGATTTGTGACCCGTACCCGTCGTCCGCCCCGGGACCAGATAAACTGCCTGCTCTCCTTCATTTATGCCTTGATCCGCCACGATTGCCTGGCGGCTTTGACAACCGCCGGACTGGATCCCTATGTCGGCTGGCTTCATGCAACGCGCCCGGGCAGGCCGGCTTGCGCCTTGGATCTGATGGAAGAGTTCCGGCCCTGTTTGGCAGAGCGGTTGGCATTGACCTTGATCAATCGCAGGCAGATCGAGTCCGGGCACTTTCGCGAACGAGAGGGTGGCGCTGTAGAATTTACCGAAAAGGGCAGGAAAGAGGTCATCCAGGCTTGGCAACGGCGCAAGCAAACGGAAATAAAGCACGCCCTGTTCAAGGAGAATATTTGTTTAGGTCAAGTGTTCAGCATCCAGGCCAAGTTATTGGCCCGCAAGCTGCGCGGCGATGTCCCTGACTACATTCCCTTCATTCCGAAATAATGTTCATCCTGATCGCTTACGATGTTTCAACGATAGATCGAGCTGGCCAACGGCGCCTGCGCAAGGTAGCAAGAGCCTGTAAGGATTACGGTATCCGGGTTCAGAAATCGCTCTTTGAATGTCGCCTGGGAAAGACCCAATGGGCAGCGCTCAGGAGTCGTCTGCTGAAGGAAATGGATCCAAAACAGGATTCGCTCAGGTTTTATCACCTGGACGAAGATGCCAGAGACAAGACGGAGCATCACGGGCTCGGTGAACCCGTGGATCTGAATGAGCCACTGGTCTTATAGCGTGCGCGAACGTAAAGTAACGGCGTTTTGCCCTTGCTTTCGCGCGGTGGACAACTTTATGGCTTATAACAAATTACAACGAGGAATATGCCCTCGTTTTGGCAGTGGGATGCTGATTGAAGGAGGTTCGCGCATCCCCTTGTATAACCTTTTGGTATTACACCGGTTACGACAACCGGTATCTCCCCTTGCTTCGGTGAGGGGAGCGGATTGAAACAGATCTCAGCCTTGATCACCGCGCATTAACCCAATGCGCTATCTCCCCTTGCTTCGGTGAGGGGAGCGGATTGAAACTAGAGTAATCTGCATAGGAAGGAGCGATTTGAATAGATCTCCCCTTGCTTCGGTGAGGGGAGCGGATTGAAACGTGGCATTGGTGGGGGGGAGGTCTCCTCAAGGGAATCTCCCCTTGCTTCGGTGAGGGGAGCGGATTGAAACGAAGATGCTCTTACAGACGCAAGAGAACTCAGAGATCTCCCCTTGCTTCGGTGAGGGGAGCGGATTGAAACGGATTGCTGGCTGAACAGACTACCAAGCTAGTCGATCTCCCCTTGCTTCGGTGAGGGGAGCGGATTGAAACTTCAAACACCGCGAAATCATTATCCAGCACATACATCTCCCCTTGCTTCGGTGAGGGGAGCGGATTGAAACGCCGAGGTTTCCCAGGATTCGGCAGTCCATATTGCATCTCCCCTTGCTTCGGTGAGGGGAGCGGATTGAAACACACGATCGACCCACTTGTCAACCGCCGCCGCCGCTGATCTCCCCTTGCTTCGGTGAGGGGAGCGGATTGAAACCAAAGACTGGAGTCAAACGAGTGAAATCACCGACATCTCCCCTTGCTTCGGTGAGGGGAGCGGATTGAAACTCTTATGGTCGTATGGGTGCCGCTCAGAAGCTGGATCTCCCCTTGCTTCGGTGAGGGGAGCGGATTGAAACAGGTATGGAGTAATCGACAGGGCCGAGGCGGAGAAATCTCCCCTTGCTTCGGTGAGGGGAGCGGATTGAAACGTATGAAATGGAACTTTGGCGGGGCATTCCCATTATCTCCCCTTGCTTCGGTGAGGGGAGCGGATTGAAACGTGGCGATCCGAGCTGTTGTAATGATCCGCCGGGAGATCTCCCCTTGCTTCGGTGAGGGGAGCGGATTGAAACCGGGTATATTGCTATTCGGTGACTTTGTTGCTCTGATCTCCCCTTGCTTCGGTGAGGGGAGCGGATTGAAACGTAAACCCACGCTCTCAGCTCTTTGGGATATACCCATCTCCCCTTGCTTCGGTGAGGGGAGCGGATTGAAACGTTGCCGTGCACGTTGCTGTATCAGCCCAAAAAGATCTCCCCTTGCTTCGGTGAGGGGAGCGGATTGAAACTTACCCAAGCGTTTGAAATGGTCCGTAGGGAGGTCATCTCCCCTTGCTTCGGTGAGGGGAGCGGATTGAAACAGCTGATTAAGGACCGCCTGGAGCAATCCGGGCGGATCTCCCCTTGCTTCGGTGAGGGGAGCGGATTGAAACACTCGTATACGGTGAATGTCAGATTTAGGTTGCCTGATCTCCCCTTGCTTCGGTGAGGGGAGCGGATTGAAACTCTATAAATTGGAACCATGCAAGGCACAACAAACCAATCTCCCCTTGCTTCGGTGAGGGGAGCGGATTGAAACCGCTGCATCCGACCCGCCCGCCAGATCGTAGATAAATCTCCCCTTGCTTCGGTGAGGGGAGCGGATTGAAACAGGACAGGCAAAAAAGCCACAGTCAAAGAGAGATATCTCCCCTTGCTTCGGTGAGGGGAGCGGATTGAAACCTTTGCTTCGCTCTCGTCCAGGATAATCGGCAAGAATCTCCCCTTGCTTCGGTGAGGGGAGCGGATTGAAACTGTCCAGAGAATCAGGCAAAATAATCGACGCCATCAGAAATCTCCCCTTGCTTCGGTGAGGGGAGCGGATTGAAACAGGGCTGCGTATCGAGGATGTGCCCCACTTTGTTGATCTCCCCTTGCTTCGGTGAGGGGAGCGGATTGAAACAACCGTATTACCGGCAGTCTTAACCCCACGACAAATCTCCCCTTGCTTCGGTGAGGGGAGCGGATTGAAACACTCGCTGGTTGCAGATGAATGGCCGTAGCGCTCGAATCTCCCCTTGCTTCGGTGAGGGGAGCGGATTGAAACAGTATCAATGGGACGGATTTTAGCGATGAGGTAAATCTCCCCTTGCTTCGGTGAGGGGAGCGGATTGAAACCGATCATCCCACCGACAGGCTGCAAGAGATCACTATCTCCCCTTGCTTCGGTGAGGGGAGCGGATTGAAACACCGGATGCCGATGACGTTGCTGATCCCTACGAAGATCTCCCCTTGCTTCGGTGAGGGGAGCGGATTGAAACAGGTAGAACGTGTTGTTGAACGAGACGATGCCCCGATCTCCCCTTGCTTCGGTGAGGGGAGCGGATTGAAACCGGGTCGAAGCTCCACGCGCGCACCGCGCCGTCGGATCTCCCCTTGCTTCGGTGAGGGGAGCGGATTGAAACCCGTTCATCGTTGGCGGACATGGGCCGGCGGGACCGATCTCCCCTTGCTTCGGTGAGGGGAGCGGATTGAAACGGGCCGGAACCTTTGGAAGGAAAGCAGCTTGAGCGATCTCCCCTTGCTTCGGTGAGGGGAGCGGATTGAAACAATACCGTGCGGCACAGGTGTTGATCCTCCTTAACCGATCTCCCCTTGCTTCGGTGAGGGGAGCGGATTGAAACCGGGTCGAAGCTCCACGCGCGCACCGCGCCGTCGGATCTCCCCTTGCTTCGGTGAGGGGAGCGGATTGAAACGCGGTGAATGAGCGCCGTATGGAATTGGAGGAACGATCTCCCCTTGCTTCGGTGAGGGGAGCGGATTGAAACAACCCAATTTTCCGTGCTCAGATTTCGATGCTGTATCTCCCCTTGCTTCGGTGAGGGGAGCGGATTGAAACTCCGCGGACAAGGATATCGGAACTGGCACTCCATATCTCCCCTTGCTTCGGTGAGGGGAGCGGATTGAAACCCTCTACGGCCTGCCCTGATCCATCAGCCGCGCCAATCTCCCCTTGCTTCGGTGAGGGGAGCGGATTGAAACCGTGCACCAGGGCATCATCCAGGGAATCAGCAGCTATCTCCCCTTGCTTCGGTGAGGGGAGCGGATTGAAACTGTCCAGAGATCAGGCAAAAATAATCGACGCCATCATCTCCCCTTGCTTCGGTGAGGGGAGCGGATTGAAACTCGATCTCCGCGGTGGCCCTGGCCCTGACGCCGCCATCTCCCCTTGCTTCGGTGAGGGGAGCGGATTGAAACGAGCGGCGCGAGGTGTCATAGCGCCAGGTAGGGCCGATCTCCCCTTGCTTCGGTGAGGGGAGCGGATTGAAACGTAATCAGGTAGGTCGTCTCGCCTGCGCCGGGCGTATCTCCCCTTGCTTCGGTGAGGGGAGCGGATTGAAACACGTCGCCCGTGTTCGGGCTGTAGGACCCGCCCGAATCTCCCCTTGCTTCGGTGAGGGGAGCGGATTGAAACGTAGGTGGTCGGGGCCGGCTGGCCGGGCACCGAGATCTCCCCTTGCTTCGGTGAGGGGAGCGGATTGAAACTCTGTCCGTCTCACTGATTCCCCCGCTTTGCCGTCATCTCCCCTTGCTTCGGTGAGGGGAGCGGATTGAAACAACTAACAAATCACCCAAAAACACGCGGGTCGCTATCTCCCCTTGCTTCGGTGAGGGGAGCGGATTGAAACTATCAGAAAGCGATTTGCACTCCGGATCATGGGGGATCTCCCCTTGCTTCGGTGAGGGGAGCGGATTGAAACTAATTGGTAAGATACCAGCATTGCTGGAGATTCGGATCTCCCCTTGCTTCGGTGAGGGGAGCGGATTGAAACAGCGTCAGGGTCAGAGCTTGCGGACAAGCCGAGCAGATCTCCCCTTGCTTCGGTGAGGGGAGCGGATTGAAACTACCGCTACCGCTGAGAGGAGGCTGTATGCGCTGGATCTCCCCTTGCTTCGGTGAGGGGAGCGGATTGAAACTCATGGACGTGGTGGCCTACGCTGCGACCAACAGCATCTCCCCTTGCTTCGGTGAGGGGAGCGGATTGAAACATGTGCAGATGATCGGAATGGGCCAACCTCGGGAAATCTCCCCTTGCTTCGGTGAGGGGAGCGGATTGAAACTGGAATTTGCAGGCCACCAAAAGGCGAGGGGTGGATCTCCCCTTGCTTCGGTGAGGGGAGCGGATTGAAACCACGCGGGCGCGGGTGTGGCGACGGTGCGCCCTGATCTCCCCTTGCTTCGGTGAGGGGAGCGGATTGAAACTATTCTGGCGCCGATACTGTCGTGGCCCAGCCTTGAATCTCCCCTTGCTTCGGTGAGGGGAGCGGATTGAAACCGCACCAGGTGCAAGCCATACCGTCCCGGAGGTAGATATCTCCCCTTGCTTCGGTGAGGGGAGCGGATTGAAACATGTCGATATAAGTAGTCCCCCGGGCGACGCCCGATCTCCCCTTGCTTCGGTGAGGGGAGCGGATTGAAACCTCGAATGTAGGCACCGCAATCGATGGGGTTGGACAGATCTCCCCTTGCTTCGGTGAGGGGAGCGGATTGAAACACTATCAACCTGGGTGTTGGTGCATTGGAAAACCAATCTCCCCTTGCTTCGGTGAGGGGAGCGGATTGAAACACCCGCAGGCCCTGGTGGTAATACCCCAATAGGCGATCTCCCCTTGCTTCGGTGAGGGGAGCGGATTGAAACCCTGGGTTGCTTTCGTCCCGAGGCCGAGGCGTGGATCTCCCCTTGCTTCGGTGAGGGGAGCGGATTGAAACCCCATCGAGGCGTGGACCTTTCGCAGATCGAGCCATCTCTCCTTGCTTCGGTGAGGGGAGCGGATTGAAACCTCGCCTACGAGCCCTACCGTCAGCAGGTCGACCATCTCCCCTTGCTTCGGTGAGGGGAGCGGATTGAAACACGTCGGCGCTGACAGACTTGACGTTAACAGGATGCTTAATCAGAGATTTCTTAACCTTCGCTCATCTTATTCAATCCTGTGAGGCCTTCCTCCCAATTTTTTTAACTCCTCATTTATCTTGATAAGGCGTTCCTTGTACCGGAACGGACGATTGACATCATGGCCCCCGACAGAATCTATGCCGGCATACTCGGTACGCAGCTTGGCGAGCTCCTGTTTGGCAGCCTCCCAATCTTCAACCTTTATCTCGAGATCCAGAATCGCTGCCTTGGCGGAAAAGGCAATCTCATCGATGTCCTGGTCTTTCATGCCTTCCAGAAATTCCCTCACCTCGGTGGTATCAAGCACGGCTTCAATCCGCAGGTCAGCTACCCGCCCTGGCAGCCAGACTGTCAATCAATTTCCCCGTTCCTGCACCCGTGTATTTGGTAAGCGTCTCGTAGCTTTCAACTTACCCTCCCTACAACTCAAAAAAACAAAAACAGTGCGATGATCAGGGGGCGTGAATGAGGACTCAAAACTCCCAAACTATCCCCAAATTGTACACCCGTCGCCCCAGCGATCTTTTAACTTCAATCGGCTCTCCCCGCCATGTGGGGAAGTAGGAATACCCTAGTGCGCTGTTAAAGAGTGGGCATTGAATTTTGTATTTTGGCGAGCTTGGCATCGTCCTGGTTTCGATTTCTCCATACGAGGTATTCCTGCATGCGCTGGCCGATGTCTCGATGGTCCCTTGGGTCGCTGTTCTTGATGACGAAGTAGTGGGCGGCGGTCAGATGGCATTCGAGACGGTTCATCCAGGAGGCGTTGGTAGCGGTGAAGACGAGGGAGACTCGATGCTGCCGACACCATTGCCGAATCTTTGGGGTCGCGTGCGTCGACAAATTGTCCAGAACGAGGTAGATGCGTTGGGCCTTGCGGTAGCGGTGCCGGATGGCCTTGAGGAAAGTGAGCACCTCCGAGGCGTGCTTCTTTCGCTTGTGATGCATCCACAGGACGTCCTCGTGGACGTTGTAGGCGCCGAAGAAATAGCTGACCCCGGCGTGCCGGGTGTAGGTGGCTCGGTGCCGCACCGGGTGCTTCTGCGGCGCCCAGGAGGAGCCGGCATGGGGCTTGATCTGCACGGGCCCCATTTCGTCGAAGCAGACTACGACCGAGTCCTTCGGCGCACGCCGGTAGAGGCGGTCGATGCGTTTTTTTTCGAGGAGAAATCCGGATCCTTCGACTCCTTCCAGGTGCGGGTACGTTGGTAGGTGACCTTATGCCGGTCCAAGACCTTGGCGATGGTCACGTGCGAGACCTTGGGGATCATCTTGCGCCCGACCAGACAGTCGGTCAGCTTGCGCAGCGACCACTGGTTGAAGGGTTGGCCGAAAGCCCGAGGGGGCATCTTGGCGATCTCCACCACCACGGACTCGTCTTCGGGCGTCAGCGCTGGGGTGCGCCCCGGGTGGGCTCGCGTGCGAAGCGACGCCAGCCCTTCCTCGTTGTATCGTCGGACCAGGGAGCGGATGTATTCCTCGTGCAGATGCAGCGTCGCCGACAGCTCCTGGACCCGCATACCCTGGGCACTGAGGGAGATCAATTGCCCTCGTCGCATCTGTACGGCATTGCGTGGCCGCTTCAGCCATCGGCCCAGTTCTTTCGATTCGGCAGCATCCGGTGTTCGAGCATGGAGGCACATGGCAGGACCCTCCCAGAAAAATGGACATATGTCCCCATGATACCAACATGTACGAAAAAGTACAAGCCTGAATCCTTAACAGAGCACTAGCGCATTGTATTGATCGAACAAATTAGCTATCTCCTGGCGCAAATGAAAGGTGTTTTCAGCAATTCTAATTCCCTGAGTCAGTCCCACGTCAAACCTGAAATAGGGCTCGCCTCGACTGCTGTTTCGCGGCCCATCGACCAAGCGCCCATTTCCTTGAACAACCTGGTGTGTGTAGGGGAAACCTGTCCCAAATAAAATGCGAAGATGGAACCTGGAAAACTTCAAAAAGCGCCTCTCGATTATTCCTAAATACATCCTGTCTTCCAGGTATAATGACAGTGTGTGGCGCTGATCGCTGGGCATGGGAATATGGCCTCGACTGTCTCCCTTTATGTCCTCGCGCGCAACCAGGAAGCCATAGCTGGCAATTCCGATCAGGCTGTCGGCCTTTCCCCTGATCTTGGAATTAATGCCCAAAACATACCCCCTCGCGCCATTGCTGCTCGCATAGGATATTTTGAGATCATCAACCTGGTAGGAGATCATTCTCCATTGATGCCGGTAATAGATATCGGTGCTCCAGTGCAGAGAATTCCTTATCCCATACACGAACCCGGCGCCTATTTGTTCGGATCGCTGGGCTTTGAAGTCTATCTTCCTCCCCTTACTTCCGCCCAAATATTCCTTATACACCGGAGGCTGAGCATGGCGTCCGGCTGCAAGCGACAAAGACAATCGAGGAGAGGCAGTGAAGGTGATGCTCGTTCGCGGCATTGCAATCGATTCGGCAGTGGCCCCGAAGCTTACAAGGCGAATTCCACCAACCACATCAAGGCGGCCAGCGCCCCACCTGTTTTGCAGAAAAACGAATTTGTCGATGTCCTTCCTGTGCACACTCAGGTGAGATGCCTCATTTAAGAAAGTGCCTTGGCGATAGGAGATGTTCTCCTTCGCATCAATATAACCCCCCATCTTTGCCCGTTTCAGGCCGGCGCCTCCCCAAAAGTGCGAGGCCCTAACGTTAATTTCAACTTTCCATCTATTTCTCCAAAACTGACTGTCGATTTTCTCCATGCTGAGAATTTTTCCTGGTTCAAGCGCATATTCCACATCGGTATCTTCCGTCTCCCTTTTCCTGGTCAGATTGCCAACTACCTGGACTGTTCCCAAAGGGGACAAGCGCTCAAAAGCAATGCCAACCGCCTGATCGGAGAATTCGTAGTTTTCAGCCCCGGTCCCCATCCCCTTAATCTCACTACACACCTCCCGGTGCTGCAATGCGGAGCAGTTATAGCGCAGCCTCATCTTCTCTGGACGCATAACAAAATGGCTATTCAGTGTTGCAGCAAACAGAGAGATCTCGCCCATCAGAGAGGACTTGGCTTTTATCTGAGTCTGCCAATCCCAGAAGCTCGGAATATACTCCCCTTTTATCTGCAGACCCCGCGCATAGCGGCTCAGGTTGGCATGGCGTATACCGGTGGAGAAACCGGCAGATTCACCGATCTGTCCTCCCACCACCATGTTTTGACTTGAAAGCGAAAGATCTAATTCTCCTTCCATCTTCTCCGCGCTGGCCTTGTAATCCGCTTCGACCAAGCTGCTGAGCTTATCTCCCATCATCACCGGGAATGAGATGGATCGAAAGGTCATACTGTCTATCATGGCCGGATTCAACATCGAAATGGACTGCGCCAGTCCGTGCCTTGCATGAAATGGCGACTCGATTTCAATGCCGTTGATATAGAGGAGGTTTTGGTCGTAGTTTCCGCCACTCACATTGTAGGAGGAGCTGAAATCATTGCCTGAGGAAATGCCGGGCAGCACTTTCAGAAATCGGATCGGGTCATTGGTCGGGGCGGGATATCTTCTCACCTCCACGGTGGATAGATGGATTTCCCCTTGCTCTTTCTCGATTGCCTTGGCGCTGACTATGGTGGGAGGAAGGACAATCAGAGGCAGGGAATCCACCTCCGCGCTCGTAGCCGATGCGGCCCGAGAGGAGAGAAAAATCAGGAATAAGAAAAGGGAGGAATGACGCAAACTATGATTGATGGAGCTGGTCAATTTTCAGCAATAACTCCCTTAATAAACTCGGGAATGCCTCGACAGCCAAGGCTTTTTCCAACCCGTTGACTCGCTCCTCCTACACGACAACGGAAAATTATTCGGAAGCAATACCCACGCTTGAATTTATTGGCTCCGACCCGCAATTTCACCCTGATTGACCACAACCGTGCTGCGAAGCCAATTTATAGGGCAGCACAGAGACCGGGTCAAGGGAAGCATCCGCGACTGTGAGGGAGAGGACATGAACGGACAGAGCAAGCCGGCATCCAGGCCGGAATACGAGGTGAAGCTCGACCGCAAGGTGCGCATGCCCATGAGCGACGGGGTCGAGCTGGCCGCCGTGGTCGCGCGTCCCGACGCGCCAGGGGAGTTCCCGGCGATCGTCGAGTACCTGCCCTATCGCCGCCTCACCGGGATCGAGGCCGAAGTTTCCGAGAGCGGTTACAATCACCGCCGCCACGGTCCCGCCTGGTTCGCCAGCCGCGGCTACGCCGTCGTCTGCTTCGACGTGCGCGGCACCGGCAACTCGGGTGGCTCGACCACCGACATCTACTCGGAGCGGGAGCGGCGGGACGGCTACGAGGCGGTGGAATGGGTCGCCGCCCAGCCCTGGTGCAGCGGCGCCGTGGGCATGTGGGGCATGTCCTTCGGCGGCGTGGTGCAGTGGCACGTGGCGGCGCAGAGGCCGCCTCATCTCAGGACCCTGGTGATGGGGTCGTCGAACACCGACGTCTACCTCGACTGGACCAACCCCGGCGGCTCGATCCGCCCCTACATGTTCGACAGCTACTCGCCGCTGATGACGGCCTACAACTTCTCTCCTCCGGACGTCGAGATCGCCGGGCCGCTGTGGGAGGAGCTGTGGCAGGAGCGCCTGGAGAACAACGTTCCCTGGGGCATCGGCTACATAACCCATCCGCTGCATGGTCCCTACTGGGAGGAGCGTTCGCTGCAGCCGGACTACGGCCGCGTCGATGTGCCGGTGATGTTCTGGTGCGGCTGGGCTGATCCCTATCCCACCCCGATTTTGCGGGCCTTCTCCAATCTCGAGGTCCCCAGGAAGATCCTGCTGGGTCCGTGGGGCCACTACTGGCCGGAAGACGCCCTCCCCGGGCCCCGGATAGACTTTCGCCACGAGATGCTCAGGTGGTACGACCGCTGGCTGAAGGGGGAGGAAACCGGGGTGATGGATGAGCCCGCGGTCTCCCTGTTCGTGCGCCGCTACAAGGAGCCGGCGGCGCATATGTACCTGGAGGACGCCGGGTTCTGGAGAGCGGAGGAGGAGTGGCCGCCGGCGCGCAACCGGGACACCTCCTTCTACTTTCACCCCGGAGGAGAGCTCGGTCGCGAGGCCCCGGATTGCGAGAGTATGGCAAGCGAGAACGTCTACAACCCGGCGGTCGGCATCACCGCCGGCATCTACTGGGGCGGCGGCATCATACCCTGGGCCATGCCGGTGGACCAGCGGCTCGACGAGGCCCTGTCGCTGACCTGGACCACGCCGCCGCTGCAGCGGGATCTCGAGGTCAGCGGAAACCCGGTGGCGGTGCTGCACGTTTCTTCCAGCGCCCCTACCGCCTACTTCCACCTGAAGCTGACCGACGTCGCCCCGGACGGCACCTCGAAGTGGCTGACCGACGGCGGCCTGCTGGGGACCCACCGCAGCTCCCACTCGAGTCCCGAGCCCATGGAAGCTGGCGAGGTCTACGAGTTGCGCATCGAGATGAAATACCTCTCCTACCTGTTCGAGAAGGGCCACCGCATTCGCCTGAGCGTGGCCGGCGCCGATTTCCAGAACGCCTGGCCCACACCGTGCCCGGCAATCCACAGCCTGTACTGCGGCCGCGACCGCCCGTCTCGGGTGGTGCTGCCCCTGACCCCGGACCCGACTCCATCTCTGCCGGAGCCGCGATTCGAGCCCTCGCCGCATCCGCCGGCGACCATGGAGGACTTGCCCGCCAGCCGCCACGAGATCACCCACGACCACGTCGCCGGCACCGTGACCGCCACCCTGGAGAGGGACGGGGCCGGGAGTCACGTCCCCGGGCGGGCCTGGTCGACCTATACGGTGACGCCGAAGAACCCGGCCGAAACCGTGCTGAAGGCCGGCTACCTGTACGAGCCGCCGCATCCGGACAAGAAGATTGTCGTCGAGGCCAAAGAAGTCCTGCGCAGCGACGCGGAATCCTACCATTTCTCGACCACGGTGGAGGTGACCGTCGACGGGAACCGCTACTTCGACAAGAGCTGGAACGTCACCGTGCCCCGGGAACTTGGCTGAGCGGAGGGAGGAACGGCCTGCAAACTTCCTGCTGATGTCTCAGGCTAGGGGCGCGCTGGCTGTAACTCTCAAAGCCCCATCCCCGCCCCGGTCACCCGGTCCGTCCAGTGGTACAGCGTCTGCCCGTCGATCAACAGGGCATGGGAGCGGTCCAGGTCGATGTCGTCAGAGCAGTCGTGGGCGTAGTCCCGGATCAGCACAGTGCGGCCCTCGGCGGTGATGTAGGCCTCGTCGATGGGCGCGTCCTCTTCGGAGACCAGGCCTTCGAGCTGCAGCACCCGCAGGCAGGTGAAGACATTGCCGCCGATGCGCACCTCGCACATCCCGGCGCCGCTGGCGTCGAGATTGTCGGCGTCGTGGGCCTGTTTCCACGAGCCGTCCTGCAGGCGCACGTACCGTCCCCTGTCCTCGATGCGGCGCTTCATGCATCCCCAGCCATCGGTGAAGTTCTGGCTCAGATAGGTGCTGATCGAGGTCCCCTCCTCCTGCTGCCCAATGACCGCCAGGTACTGGATCTCCTCGCCATGCTCCCGGGCGCACATGGACCAGCCGGCATCGCGCCAGCCCTCATGGTCCCGGTCCCATTCCTCGACCTCTATTTCCACGCCGTCCAGGCCGTCCACGGCGGCCGGACGCGCCACCCGCATGCGGGCAACGCCGCCCAGGCGCCAATCGGGCGCTTTGTAGGTGGCCTGGACCGCTTCCTCGCCCGGGCGCGGCACCACCAGCCACCAGCGCAACTCGGGGCATTCGACCGCGAAGGGCGCCCGGTCCAGTTCGCGGACGGCGATTTCGGGGCGCTGCCGGGGGAAGGGCTGTCCGACCTTCTGGTCTCTGGTAATTTGGGTCCGCATTTCAGGGCTCCTTACTGGAACGGTGATTCCCATGTTCTGGCGCATGTGCAGGCGCGCCTGGAACAAATGTCGTTTGACCGTGCCCTGGGGCCACTGGCCGCGGGCGGCTATTTCGGCGATGCTCAAGCCCTCCAGGTAGTGCAGGCGGGCGACCTGCTGCTGGGGCTGGGGAACCTGCTCCAACGCACGCGCGGCCTGGTCACGCTGCAACTGCCTTCGAGGCCGCCGCAGTGAGTCCCTGTCGACTGCCCGCGCCAGCGCTGCGTCCTCGGTGGGCTTTTCGCGCCGCTGTGCCTTCTTGAAGAAATCGTGGCATTGGTTGCGGCCGATCTGCATCAGCCAGGGGCCAATCTTGCCTGGATCTTTAAGCGTGCCGATCCGAGTCCAAGCCTGCACCAGCGCCTCCTGCAATACATCCTCGGCATGCTGCGGGTGGCCGATCCGGTAGCGGATCAGCGCGGACAGGGCGAACTCGTAGGGGCGCAGGAGCGGGGCAAATGCCGTGCTATCGCCCCTCTGGCAGCGGCGCACCAGGTCGGCTTGGCTGTCCATACAATCCGGCGTTCTGTCAGGTGTATTTCGCAGATGTGTTCTAGGGCTCGGAGGGAGCCGTCGGGACCTGAGACTCTGCAGGCCAGGTTCATTGAGAAGCTGGCGGCGTTAGCAGGCGGAGTCGCCACGGCGGCACCTCTTTCACCCTACAAGAAGAAACCGGCGGGCGAAAGGTTCGGATAGGCTGAAAAAAGCGGGGCATCTCAGCGCCCGACCTTCTCTCTTCTTTGGGGCCACTTGCCCACTTCGTCCGTGCCCAAGCGGTCGGCGGCGCTCTCGAGGGTTTGGGAAGCAACTCAATACCCCCCCTGGTCGGAGGAGGAGAAATGTTGGTTGAAGACCTGAGGTGGGAGGTGTTCTCCGTTATCGGCAAAATCGAGTTGTCTGTTTCAGGGCCATTCAATTCAATTTCAGTGCAAAGGGATGCAAGGGTATGGAAATTGGAGATAGGAAGCCACCGATGAAGATACCACCGTAGCCATCAAAACGCTGGCTACTAAAGGTCAGTGGGTGCCGTGATCATCCTCACTCGCGATGCCTAGTCTGTGCAGGAATGCCCCGCGATAATCGTCCGAGCGCGGCGTGCTGAGATCGCTTTAAGAAATCCGGCGATACATTGTCCAGCCTGACCAGCAAAACAAATTGTTCCCTTGCCGCTCGAGGAAGGTGCTTGCGTCCCACCGATTTTGTCGAGGAGTTCAATTGGGTTGTCAAAACGATCCATGCCTGAAATGAGATAATCTCAAGAATATCTCCACTCAGATTGAAAACCCTGCTGTTTTGCAATCGACATCAAGGGTTTCAAGGTTCTGCGATAGGCATCCTTTAATTTATCCCGATCGAGGGTATCTTCAGGTTGATCAATGTAAAGATCCGTAATGTAAGGCTCTACTTCTTTTTTCCACTTGTCATTGCTAGATATATCCCGGGCAATAGACAGAGCATTACGCTGAGATTCAGCTAAGAGGTCGATGTATTTCACAGCGGGTAGATGATCACTCTTGGCACTGTTTGCTGCTGGATCGACAGGAATTAGGTTCCACAACTGATTATGAGCGACGAAACGCCAAGGTAAGAAGTGATCCAATTCATAATCATCATGGATCTTTCTACCTGAGTATATGCAGCGGATCTCCCCATGATCAACTACAGAGTTCCAGAATTTCCGCTGTTTTTCAAGGGATTCTCTCCGATCGGGAGGAAACAGTTTTCGCGTCACAGCAGGGATATTCGGATTCCGTCGCTGCATATAATCCGCCCAGTGCCACCTTGCCCAACCCTCAACAATTGCATGGTGTCGATCCAGATACTCTATCCAATCCCGATGCAGAATGATTCGTTCCCGCACATCGTCGAAACGAAACAGCGGGCGTCGTTCCAGGAAATGTTTTTCAGCAAGCTCTGGTATTTCTTGTTCTATCAAATAATCCTTCATACCTCTGGTTTCATCGGAAAAAAAGGCCGCAAAATTCGGGTGGGTACAAAGCGAATCAAATTATGAATCTGGTTTTGGTCATATGTCTTTTCAATACAGCTCCGCAAGGTTTTTAGACCATTTCTGGACAGAAAATTTTTTTCGTTGCCAGCATCCGGTATCTTTTTCAATGCGGAAGAAATCATGTCCTGAGAACCAAAGGACAACTTGAAAAAAATATTTGGATACCAAGCTATAACCAGCATCTCACTCTGTAGTTCTCGCAAAAGTATGCCTTTATCATCAGCGAAATGCTTTTCCTTGAGTATATTCAGGATAGAGAGAAAGAAGAGAAATTTATACGAGTTGGTTGTATTCCTGAACAACCCGCTCAGAGATGCGATATCAAGTCGATCTGACTCGGGTAAATACTTCATGGCATTGACTCAACAATTCTTCCTATCAATGAATAATCGCGATAGGGGTAGTACTCGATACACAATATCTGGAGCTGGCCAAGTTAATTTGTCAATATCGCTTCAGGTTAATTTATCCATTTTTAATCTACGCCGCTAGTGATACCATTCCTTGGGTGGCATGTCAACCTGTCCGACCTAGCCTACCCGCTAGGACGCCTTAGGCATTCCTTTGCCTCCCTCTGGCAAACAGATAGAAATTAAAGCCCCGTTATGTTCAGCCGCACAAGCCATTCCCGGAGCGGGAGCCCTCTCCCGAAATAGCCAGATGAACCAGGACAGCCTTGACCCCATCGAGACAGAAGAGGCGCTGGTGGAGCGCATGACCAGGCCATCGGAGGCGGTCAGGGAGGCGCTGCGGCAGCTAAACGGCCCCGTCCTCATTCTCGGCGCCGGGGGCAAGATGGGGCCTTCGCTGGCGGAGTTGCTGGTGCGCGGTGGGGCTCCCAGGGTCGTTGCCGTTTCCCGGTTTTCACGGCTTGGGGAGCGGCGCTACCTGGAGGGGATCGGGGTGGAGACGATCAGCGCCGATTTGCTCGATGAGGACGCGCTGGCGGCGCTGCCCGATGCGCCCTCTGTCTTCCTGCTGGTGGGCTACAAGTTCGGCGCCACGGGCAACGAGGGGGCGACATGGGCCACCAATGCCTGGCTGCCGGGGCAGGTGGTGCGGCGCTACAGTCGGTCCAGGATCGTCTACCTGAGCTCGGGCAACGTCTATGCCTTCGCTCCGGCGTCGGGGAAGGGTTCCGGTGAGGAGGGGGAACCGGGTCCCGTGGGCGAGTACGCCTGGTCGCGTCTGGGCGGCGAGCGCGTGGCCGCCTTCTGGTCCGCAAGGCTGGGGACGCCGTTGGCGATCGCGCGTCTGTTCTACGCCACCGAGCTGCGCTACGGCATCATCCACGACATCGCCTGGAAGGTGTGGCGCCGGGAGCCCATCGACTTGCGCACGGGCCACGTCAACCAGATCTGGCAGGGGGACGCCAACGCCTACCTTGCCCGCCTCTTCCCCCTGTGCGGCAGTCCGCCCGCCGTCATCAACATCACCGGTCCCCAGGTGCTCACGGTGCGCCGCATCGCCCTGGACCTGGGCCGGGAGCTGGGAGTGGAACCGCTCTTCGCCGGGGCCGAGGAGGAGAGCGCGCTGCTGGGTGACGCCTCCGACCTGGTCGCGCGCCTCGGCCCTCCCGCGGTTTCCCCGCGGCGCATTATCCGCTGGATGGCCCGCTGGGTGCGCGCCGGGGGCAGGAGTCTGGGCAAGCCCACCGGCTACGAGTCGCGCCAGGGCCGCTTCTAGCGCTACTCCCGCGCCGGATCAGTAGACCGGCAGGTAGCGGTCCAGCTCCCACTGGGCCACGCTCTGGTGGTACTCGCGCCACTCGGCGTGCTTGACCTCCACGTAGTAGTCGGCGTACTCGGTCCCCAGGGCCTCGCGGACCACATCGTCGGCGGCCAGGTGGTCGGCGGCCTCCTTGAGGGTGTCGGGCAGGAAACCGATTCCGCGCCGGCGCAGCTCGTCTTCCTCCACCTCGTAGAGATTGTCGGTGTTGCGCGTCCCCGGGTCGATCTTGTTCTCGATGCCGTCGAGGCCGGCGCCGAGTATGGCGGCAGAGGCCAGGTAGGGGTTGACCGCCCCGTCGATGGCGCGGTTCTCGATGCGTCCCGGAGCCGGGATGCGCACCATCTGGGTGCGGTTGGAGCCGCCGTAGGTGATGTAGACCGGCGCCCACGAGGCACCCGAGCGCGGGGCGCCGCGGGTCAGGCGCTTGTAGCTGTTGACGATTGGGGTGTTGACGGCGGCCAGCGCCTGGGCGTGCCGGAGGATGCCGCCCATGAACCAGTAGGCCTGCTGCGACAGGCCGTTTTCGTCCTCCTCGTCGAGGAAGAAGTTGTGCTCCTTCTTCTCGTCCCACAGGCTCATGTGGAAGTGGGCGCCGCAGCCGGTCAGATGGGGAATGGGTTTGGGCATGAAGGTGGCCAGCAGACCATGGTCCTCCGCCACGGTCTTGACCATCCAGCGGAAGAAGGTGTAGCGGTCGGCGGTGGCCAGGGCGTCGGAGTACTCCCAGTTGATCTCGAACTGGCAGTTGGCGTCTTCGTGGTCGTTGGCGTAGGGCCCCCAGCCCAGGTCCTGCATGTAGCCGATGAGGGTGGTCATCATGTCGAGATTGCGGTGCAGGGTGACCAGGTCGTAGCACGGCTTGTCGAGCACGTCCAGCGGATCGTAGGGCGCGCAGCTTCCGTCCTCGCCCCGGCGCAGGAGCATGAACTCGGCCTCGACGCCCACGTGGAAGGTGAAGCCCTTCTCCGCGGCCCGGTCCAACTGGCGCTGCAGAATGGTGCGGGGGCAGTAGGGGTAGGGCTCGTCCTCAACGGTGATGTTGCCCGCTACCCAGGCCATGTTGGGGCGCCATGGCACCACGGTGAGAGAGCCGAAGTCCGGGATGTTGGCCATCTCCGGGTCGTGGGGCCCCTGGTTCATTTCGCCGGCGGCGAAGCCGGCGAAGCCGGCCCCCTCGGCGGCCATGTCCTCCACGTGGGTGGCGGGCACCAGCTTGGCCTTGGGCAAGCCGCCCATCTCCACGAAGGAGCACAGGAAGAATTCCAGCTTTTGGTCTTTGATCAGTTTCTTGACCTGGTCCAGTGTCATGAGAGGTCTCCTCGAGATGTTGGGGTTGTGGTCAACGCTGCACTCGGATCATGCGCCCCGGGCGGGCGCCCTGTTCTTCAGCCTCCTGCCTTCTTCAGTGCCTCCAGGGCATTCCGCCCCAGGGGCGCCAGCCCCCACTCGCCGCCCGCCTCGGCCAGGGTGGTCCAGAGGTAGGCGCCCAGCGAGCGCGCTCCCACCAGGGAGTAGGCCGGCAGGGAGCCGATGTCGCGGCGGATGATGGTCTGGGCGGTTCTGGCCACGCTGGACTGCCGCGCGCCGCCGTTCGGAAATGCCGCCTGGTCGAAGTCGAGGCCGCACACCTTGCTCATCAGCCCGGGGCTGGACGGGCCCACCACCCGGATTTCGGCGCAGCCGTGGGTTATGTCGGTGGCGCTGACCAGGAGGCCCGCCGATTCCGCCGCCGCGGCCGCCTCCTCCCGGGCCGCCTCCTCGACGCCGGGACCGGTGCTGAGGTAGAAGAGGTCGGGGCGCAGGCGGTAGAGGTGCCCGTAGTCAACGGCCGCTCCGGCTCCCACCTCCAGGGCCCCCGGAGCGAAGGCGGCTTCCAGCACCGCCTCGGCCCCGTCTCCTTCGATCCGGATCTTGCCCCTCGGGGTTTCGTCCGCCAGCGCCACCGCGCTCCGCGCCTGCGCCAGCTCCGCCTCCATCGTGGAATAGACCGCGGCGACGCGCCAGCCGTGGTGCTCGACGAACTCCGCCTCGAGGCCGCGGGCGATGGCGTAGATGGGGGTCAGCCTGGTGGGCGCGGCAACCGTGCTCACATCCGCAGCCTTTCTCCCTCGAGATCGTAGAATGATCCGTGGAAGACCCGGGCGCCCTCGAGCCTGCCGCCGGCGTAGATGGAGAAGGAAGCGCCGTTGCGGGCGGCGAGTGCCGCGGGCAGCCAGCACAGCCCGATGGTCTCCTGCAAGGTGGGGCTTAACCGGCACGAGGTGATCCAGCCCACGATCTGCGGGCGGCCCCCGGACCTGGGCTCCACCACCTGCAGCCCCTCGTCGGGAACGAAGCCCGGGCGCTCGGTCTTGAAGCCCACCAGCGACTGTTTGGGGCCGCTCCTGGAGATCCGCAGCAGGCTGCGCTTACCCAGAAAGTCCTTCTTGTCCAGCTTCACCGCCCACTCCATGTTGGCGGCGAAGGGGTCGGTGAGGGCGTCGGTGTCCTGGCCCACGATGATGTGGCCCTTCTCCAGGCGCAGGACGCGCTGGGCTTCGACCCCGAAGGGGAGGATGCCGAACTCGGCGCCGGCCTCCATCAGGGCCTCCCACACGTGGAGCCCATAGGCGGCAGGGCAGTGAATCTCGTAGGAGAGCTCTCCGGTGAAGCCGATGCGCAGCAGGCGGCAGAGCACTCCCGCGACCCGGGCGCGGCGCACCCGCATGTAGGGGAAGGCGGCGTTGGCCAGGTTGCGCCGGGTGAGCTTCTCCAGGGTTGCCCGGGCCAGGGGCCCGGCCAGGTTGAAGGCCGCGAAGGTATCGGTGAGATCGGTCAGGTGGACCCCCTCTCCCCAGCCGGACTGCATCCACCACTGCATCCACTCGAAGACGGCTCCGGCGCCGGAGGAGGTGGTGCTCAGGTACCACTCCCGCTCCCCGGTGCGGGCGCAGACCCCGTCGTCCATGACCACCCCTTCGTCGTTGCACATGACCCCGTAGCGCACCCTGCCCACCTGCAGGCGGCGCCACTGGTTGGCGTAGATGCGCTCCAGCAGGCCGGGAGCGCCGGGACCGGTGAGCTGCAGCTTTCCCAGGGTGCTCACGTCGATGAGCCCGACCCGCCGGCGCACCGCCTCGACCTCGGCGGCGGGGTCGCCGTAGTGCTCGGGGCGCAGCCAGAGGCCCGCCCTCATGGTGCGCGCCCCGCGCTCCATGTGCCACTGGTGCAGGGGGGTGAGCTGCACCGGCTCCATGCGCTGTCCGGCCAGGGCCCCGAGAGTCACCGGGGCGACGGGAGGCCGCGAGGTGGTCTTGCCGGTGGCCTGCACGCTGCGGCGGTTGGCGCGGGCGCAGAGATGGACGCTGTTGAGCCCGCACATCCTGCCCTGGCACGGCCCCATGGAGATGGTGCTGTAGCGTTTGAGCAGTTCGATGCTGTCGTAGCCCTCGGCGACGGCGGTGTGCACGTCCTCGTCGGTGACGTCCTCGCAGAAGCAGAGGAAGCGCTTGCTCCTGCCGGGCACCAGCACCCTGGTCGAGGTTTCCAGCTTCGGGGCGCCCTCGAGGCCGGCGGCGGGATCGGGGGCGGGACCCAGCCCGAGCCCCGCCGCGGCGCTGGCCCCGGCGAAGAGGCCTTCGGCGCGCTGGTCCTCCAGGTCCCGGGTGCCGTTGGCCCTGCCGGCCACGAAGAGTCCGGGCGGCAGCCCGGAGGGAAGGATGGCGGCGCACTCCTCGTCGTAGCCCGCCCGGGCGCCCGCCATGTAGGCCAGGTCCGGGGCCGGTGCCCAGCCCACGCTCAGGCTGACCAGGTCGCAGTCGAAGCTGCGCTCGGTGCCCTTCCGCGGTTGGCCGTCGGGGCCCAGGGCGGCGACCACCGCCCCCTCCACCGCCGTCCCTCCGCGGGCGGCGGCAATGGTGTGCCGGTAGCAGATCTCGATGCCGGCGGCCTCCAGTTCGCCGGCGCGGGGGTTGTCCCCGGGGCCGCGTTCGTCGGCGACGGCGGCGACCTCGACCCCGGCGCGGTGGAGGTCGGCGGCCACCTCCCAGCCGTCGTCGTTGGCGGTGACCACCACCGCTCTGCGCCCGGGCGCCACTGCGTATAGGTGGAGGAGGCGCTGCACCGCGCTGCCCAGCATGACCCCCGGAAGGTCGTTGTCGTCGAAGAGCAGCGGGATCTCACCGGCGCCGCCGGCCACTACCAGGGCGCGGGCCCGCAGCTTGAACAGCCGCGGCCCCCTGACCGCTCCCAGCCAGAGGTCCTGGTAGCAGCCGAAGACCGCGGTGTCGGCGAAGACCTCGATGCCGGGCTGCCGCGCCAGCTCCCCGAGAAGCTCGCCGAGGCTGGACGAAGCCGCGGGGCTGTATCGCAGGTGGCCGCCCAATGCCGGCTGGTCGTCGAAGAGGAGGACCCTGGCTCCGCGCCGGGCGGCGCCAATGGCGGCGCTGATTCCGGCCGGGCCGCCGCCGACAACGGCCACGTCGGCGTGCAGGTACTGCTTGTCGAAGGAACCCGGAGCGGACAGGGGATCGATGCTTCCCAGCCCGGCGGCGCGGCGCAGGATGCGCTCGTAGAGGGGCCACAGGGCCCGGGGCCGCATGAAAGTCTTGTAGTAGAAGCCCACCGGCATCAGGCGCGACCCCCGCTGGCTGAGAGCCATCAGGTCCCGGTCCAGGCTCGGCCAGGCGTTCTGGGCGCAGACCGCCAGTCCTTCCCGCACCGGGCGCTGGCAGGCGCGCACGTTGGGCTCGTCCCCCACCTGCACCAGGCAGTTGGGGCAGTGGCCGGAGCAGCACAGCAGGCCGCGGCGGCGGTGGTACTTGAAGGAGCGGCTGAAGGTACGGACCCCGGAGGCTGCCAGGGCGGAGGCGATGGTGTCGCCCGGATGGGCGGGATAGCTCCTGCCCTCGAAGCTGAACTGGAAGCTGCGGCTGCGGTCGATGATTTCGCCGCCCTGCGCGGGCAGGCGCCGGGGTCCGGAGGCGGCAGAGCCGGATGGGGGAGCAGGCATTCAGGAGTCTCCGCCCGGCGCCGGCCGCAGGTAGGTCTTCATCACCTCGTTGCTGCGGGTGTGGCGCTCGGCCACGAACCAGGAGCCGCAGCCGGCGTTGTGGAACCACCACTCCTTCTGCACCCCCCAGACGTTGGCGCGCATGTAGAGGTACCGGGCCCAATCCTCTTCTTCCGGAGCGAGGGGATCGCCGGGGCGCGGCCGGTACTCTCCGCCGTAGCGGAATTCACTGACGTTGCGGCGGCCGCAGTGGGGGCAGGTCAGAACCAGCATGGGCCCTCCTAGTGCCCCACCGAGGCGGCGCCCTTCTCGCCCACCAGGTCGTGCTCGACGAAGCGCGACAGGCGGAAGGGAGCGATCAGTTCGGGGGTGCGGCCGCTGGCGATCAGTTGGGCCGACATCTTGCCGCAGATGGGCGACGCCTTGAATCCGTAGGTGCCCCATCCCACGTCGACCAGGAAGCCCTCCACCGGGGTGAGCCCCATGATGGGACTGAAGTCGGGAGTCATGTCGCAGAGCCCCGCCCACTGGCGCAGGACGCGGACCTGGCTCAGGGAGGGAAAGAGCTCGAGCATGTGCGCCGCCAGGCCTTCGAGGAAGTCGAGGGAGGAATCCATGGAGTAGGAGGTGAAGGGGTCGACGCTGGCCCCCATCACCAGCTCGCCGCGGTCCGACTGGCTGACGTAGACGTGCAGGCTGCCGGAGACGATGACCACGTCGAGAAAGGGCTTGAGCGGCTCGCTCACGCAGGCCTGCAGCGGCGAGGTGGTGAGGGGAAGGTCGACCCCGGCCATGGCGGCGATGGTCGAGCCCCATCCGGCGGTGGCGTTGAGCACGGTGCCGGTGCGGATGTGGCCCCGGTCGGTGTGCACCCCGGTCACCTTGCCGCTCTCCACCGCGATGCCCGTCACCTCGGTGTGCTGGTGGATGTGGACGCCGCCGGCGTCGGCGCCGCGGGCGTAGCCCCAGACCACGGCGTCGTGGCGCACGATGCCCCCGGGGGGGTGGTAGAGGGCCGCCAGGATGGGGTAGCGCGGCCGTTGGCTCAAGTCCAGGCAGGGGCAGAGGCGGGCGATCTCGTCGGGCCATATCAGGCGCGAATCGACCCCCTGAAGCCGGTTGACCTCGGCGCGGCGGCGCATGGTGTTGACCGCGCCGTCGCTGTGGGCGAGGGTGAGGTGGCCGCGCTGGCTGAACATGACGTTGAAGTCCAGCCGCCGCGCCATCTCGGCGTAGAGCTGCACGCTGCGGTCGTAGAACAGCACCCCCTCGGGAGTCAGGTAATTGCTGCGGATGATGGCGGTGTTGCGCCCGCTGCCCCCGGCGCCGATGTAGCTTTTGTCGAGGACGGCGACGCTGGTGATGCCGTGCTCGGCGGCCAGGTAGTAGGCGCAGGCGAGGCCGTGGGCGCCGCCGCCGATGATGACCACGTCGTAGCTGGGGGCCAGTTCGCGCTTGCGCCACATGCGCGGCGGCTGACGGCGGGGGGTGAGGGCCTGGCGGATCAGCTTCAAGGGCATAGGTGTTTGCGGGGGATTCGCTGCGTTGCAGTGGGATAGATTAAAGGCAGGTTTCCCCACCTGTCAAGAGCGGATCGGGGCCTTGCGGGCAAGTAGCGACTGACCATCCCTTTGGTTATCTTCAAGAGAAAAAGCACGGATTGAATGAAGGCCAAAGTACATTACTCGGAGCGCCTTGCGGGGCGGCTGAGTCCACCCTCCTCGAAGAACTACACCACCCGCTACCTGCTGGCGGCTGCCCTGTCTGAGGGGGAGAGCGTGGTGCATCATCCCGCCCGCAGCGAGGACGCCGAGGCCATGGTGCGCTGCCTGCGCCGCTTCGGCGCCGAGATCGAGGAGAGCCGCGGCGCAGGCGGCGGACGCCGCCTGCGGGTGCGCGGGTTCGGCCGCGCTCCTTCAGCTCCGGGTGTGGTGGATCCGGGAAACGCCGGGACGGTGGCGCGTCTGCTAATGGGGGTCGGGGCGCTGCTTCCCCGGGTGACCTTCACCACCCGCCACCGGGAATCCCTGGGGCGCAGGCCCCACGGAGACCTGCTGGCGGCCCTGGAGCAGATGGGGGTGGAGAGCGAGTCCGACGGCGGCCGTCTGCCCATCGTGCTGCGCGGCGGCAAGCTGCGCGGCGGCAGGGTGGTGGTGAGCGGCGCAACCACCTCCCAGTACCTGAGTTCACTGCTGTTTCTGGCGCCCCTGGTGGGAGCCGACGTGGAGATCGAGGTCAGGGACGGGCTGGTGTCGAAGCCGCTGGTGCGCACCACCCTGGAGGTGCTGCGCCAGGCGGGGATCGAGGTGGAGGCGGCGGACGATCTCCTCCGCTTCGCCGTTGCCGGGGGCCAGGAATACCAGCCCCGGGAGTACACCGTCAACGGGGACTACCCATCGGCGGCGGCGGTCCTGGCCGCGGGTGCGCTCACCAACAGCGCCATCGCGGTGGACCGCCTCTTCGAGGACAGCCAGGGAGAGCGCGCCGTGGTCCCGCTTTTGCGGCGAATGGGGGTCGAGGTGGGATACGGCGGCGGCGAGGTCCGGCTCGGAGGCCACCGCGGGCTCAGGGGGGTGGAGTTCGACGGCGACGTGGCCACCGACATGGTGCTGGCCATGGTGGCGGTGGCGAGTATGGCCGAGGGGGAGAGCCGGTTCTACGGCATCGGCAATATGCGCCACAAGGAGTGCGACCGCATCTCCGCTCCCGTGCGCGAGCTCGGCAGGGTAGGAGTCGATTGCGCGGAGGGACCGGCGGAGATCCTGGTGCGCGGACGTCCCGCCGGCTACGAGGGAGGGGTGGAGGTGGCGTCGCACCACGACCACCGCGTCGCCCAGATGCTGGCCATCGTGGGGCTGCGCTGCCGCCGCGGCCTCACCGTGCTCGACGCCGAAAACGTCGCCAAGTCCTATCCGGCGTTCTTCGAGGACCTAATCGGCCTGGGAGCGCACATTGAAATGGAAGAGTAGGAGCGCATGTTCTGCAGCCTGGAAGAAGCCTTAGAGGACCTGCGCCGGGGAGAGTTCCTGGTCCTGATGGACGACCGCGAGCGGGAGGACGAGGGCGACCTCCTGCTGGCGGCCGAGTTCGTCACCGGCGAGAAGGTGAACGTCATGCTCAGCGCGGCGCGGGGCATGTTCCATTTCGCCACCACCGAGGCCCATCTCGAGCAGCTCGGCATCCCCCTGATCAGCCCGCGCCACGGCGGCAAGGTGACGCCGCGCTTCGGCCTGCCCTTCGACGCCCGCCGCGGCATCGGCACCGGGATCTCGGCCGCCGACCGCGCCCTCACCATCCGCCGGGCCATCTCCCCGCAGTCCGGCCCCGACGACTTCGTCATACCCGGCCACGTGCTGCCCCTGGCGGCGCGCCGCGGCGGCCTGCGCGAGCGCCAGGGACACACCGAGGGATCGGTGGAGCTGGCGCGGCTGGCGGGACTCTTCCCGGCGGTGGCCATGTCGGAGGTGCTCACCTCCGAGGGAGACGCGGCCAAGGGGGAGGAGCTGCGCAAAGCCGCGGCGCGCCTGGGCTGCAAGGTGATCGACATGGAGCGGGTCTGCCGCGCCGCCGCGGCCGATCTCCCGGGATCGCCGGCTGCGCCATGACCGTCCTTGCCCCCCTGGTTCTTGCCCTCCTGCTGGGGCCGGGCGCTACCGCCGCTCTCCACGCCTCCGCCGCCGGTCACCACCCTGTAGCGGCCCGGCTCCTGGCCGACGTCGAGACCGTCGTACCCGGGCGCCCTCTGCGCCTGGGCGTCGAGTTGCGCATGGAGGAGGGCTGGCACACCTACTGGAAATTCAGCGGGGCCGCGGGGCTGCCAACCGAGGTCGACTGGCGCATGCCCCCGGGTTACGAGGCCCCTCCCCTGCAATGGCCCCTGCCCTCCAGGTACAGCGAAGAGGGCGGCCTCACCGTGTACGGCTATGCCGGCGAGGTGGTGCTGATCGCCCCGGTAACCCCGCCGCCGCTGCTGCCGGCGGATTCCACCGTGAGCTTTGCCGCGGAGGTTTCCTGGCTGGTGTGCAGGGAGGTCTGCATTCCGGGAGAGGCCACCGTGGCCCTCGACCTGCCGGTGGATACGGGCGCGGCCGCCCCCGCCAACCAGGAGGTATTCGAACGCTTCGCGGCGCGGGTCCCACAGCCCCTGGCGCCGGACCTGCGCCTCGACTACCGGGTGCTCGGGGGTGCCGCCGGGATGCGGGTGGACCTGGCGGTTGCCCGGGGCGCACAGGGCCCCGGGCCCGAGCCGCAGGTGGTGGACTTCTTTCCCTTCGGCGCCGCGGCCCCGGCGGTCGGTCCGGCGCAGCTTTCCGAAGAGGACGGACGGGTCCGGCTGCGCTTCGCACTGGAGCCGCCTGGCGGCCAGGACCCGGGTTCACTGCGAGGGGTGGTACTCTACCGCTTCCCGGGAGAGGAGGAAACTCGCTTCGGGGAGGTCGATCTGGACCTGGCCGCGGCTTCCCTGCCGGGGGGCCCGAATTTCGCCTCCGCAACCGGCGCCGGTTTTCCCGGCTCCCTGGCATTCTACCTGCTTCTGGCGGCGCTGGGCGGCCTCGTCCTCAATCTCATGCCCTGCGTGCTGCCGGTGATCTCTCTCAAGGTCCTGGGCCTGGTCGCCCAGGCCGGGGAGGAGCGCCGCCGCACCCGCCATCTGGGCCTCGCCTTCGCGGCGGGGATCGTGGCCACCTTCCTGGTCCTGGCCGCCCTCGTCGTCCTGCTCAAGCGCGGCGGCGAGCAGATCGGCTGGGGCTTCCAGTTCCAGTATCCCGGCTTCGTGGCGGCCATGGCCGCCCTCGTCTTCGTCCTCGGCCTCAGCCTCTTCGGAGTGTTCAGCGTGCGGCTGCCCGGCAGCGGGGCGGGGCTGCAGGCCGCGGCCGGGCGCCAGGGCCTGGCCGGCAGTTTCCTCAACGGGGTCCTTGCAACCATCCTGGCCACCCCATGCAGCGCCCCCTTCCTGGGAACGGCCCTGGGCTTTGCCTTCTCCCAGCCCGGCGCTTTCGTCTGGGCTATCTTCGCCGCCATCGGCGCGGGAATGGCCCTGCCCTACCTGGTCCTGGCTCTGGAGCCGTCCTGGATGCGTTTCCTGCCCCGCCCCGGGGCCTGGATGGAGCTCTTCAAGCAGCTCATGGGCTTCCTCCTCATGGCCACCGTCCTGTGGCTGTTGTGGGTCCTGGGCCATCAGGTTGGGCTGGAGGGCGTCGTCTGGACCGGGGCCTTCCTGCTCTGCGCCGCTCTGGCCTGCTGGATCCTGGGGCAGTGGGTGGACCTGGGCAGCAGCAAGGTGCGGCGCTGGGTCGCCCGCGGCGCGGCGGCCGCTATCGTGGCCGCCGCCTACGCAATATTCCTCCGTCCGGCGCTGGAGCAGGAGCGCGTGCCCTCGGACCCTGTTGGAGAGGGTCCGCTCGCCTGGCAGCCCTTTTCGAGTGCGGGGCTGGAGGAGCTGCTCGATGCCGGCCGCCACGTGTTCATCGACTTCACCGCGGAGTGGTGCTGGACCTGCAAGGTGAACGAGCGGGTGGTGCTGGCCGACCCCCGGGTGCGCGCCCGGTTCGCCGAGCTGGACGTGGCCCTGGTCAAGGCCGACTGGACCCATCGCGACGCCGAAATCACCCGCTGGCTGCAATCCTTCGGGCGCTCGGCGGTGCCCCTCTACGTGATCTTCCCGGGAGGGCGCTCCGGCGAGCCCGTTGTGCTGCCGGAGATCCTGACCACCGGGCTGGTGCTGAAGAAGCTGGAGGAGACCGCCGCGGCCGGCCCCCGCCGGGGAACCTGAGGGCGTGACCGGACCTCCGCCGGGGAAAGCCCGGGCCGGAGGCCGGCCACCTTGAATCTGGGCCTTCCATGATATCCGTGGTCATACCCGTGTACAACCGCCGCGAGGTGGTGGGCAGGGCGATCCGCTCGGCGCTGGCGCAGACCTGGACCGAGCGCGAGGTGATCGTGGTGGACGACGGATCGGACGACGGCAGCGGAGATTCGATCCGCGCCGCCTTCGGCTCCTCCGTGCGCTTGCTGGTGCAGCCGCGCAACCGGGGAGTGTCGGCCGCGCGCAACCGCGCCATGGAGGCGGCGAGAGGGGAATGGCTGGCCTTCCTCGACTCGGACGACGAGTGGCTGCCGACGAAGCTGGAGAAGCAGATGGAGGCGCTGCGGGCAACCCGCCTTGCCGTCTGTCACACCGAGGAAATCTGGATCCGCAGGGGGGTGCGGGTCAATCCGCGCAAGCACCACCGCAAAACCGGCGGCGATATCTTCCTCGAGGCCCTGCCGCGCTGCATCATGTCCCCTTCCTCCATCCTGCTGCACCGGGATGTCCTCGAGCGCGTCGGCCCCTTCGACGAGACCCTTCCGGTTTGCGAGGACTACGAGCTTTTCCTGCGCATCGCCTGGCGCTATCGCGTCGCCTTCCTGGAAGAGCCGCTGCTGGTCAAGTACGGCGGCCACGAGGACCAGCTTTCGCGCGCCTATCCCGCCATGGACCGCTTCAGGGTGCGCGCCCTGGACAAGCTGCTGCAGTCGGCGGAGTTGAGCCCCGGGAAGCGCGAAGCGGCGCGGCGGGTGCTGCTGGAGAAGGCGGGCATCGTCTGCAATGGGGCCCGCAAGAGGAACAACCTCGAGCTGCTGGCGGAGATGGAGCCCTACCTGGAGCGCTGGCGGGAAACCCCTCAGGGCTGCAAGAGCGCCTGAAAGTCCCTCCTCAGAACGGCTGTCTCCCTGGCGTAGCGCTCCTTGTATCTCCGGCCTTCGGGGCTTCCCGCCCTGACGATCATCTCCTCGATGCGGCGAATGCGCTCGGCGGTGGGAGGATGGGTGGCCAGCAGGTTCTCCCAGGGACTGCGCTTGCCGCGCTCCATCTTCTGCAGCCTCTCGAAGAAGGCGAGCAGCCCCCTGGGGTCGTAGCCGGCGGCGATGGCGTAGGCCACCCCGAAGCCGTCGGCCTGGTGCTCGTCGTCGCGGCTGAAGCGCCGCAGGGCCCCCGTGCTTCCCCAGTCGACGGCGATGTCCGCCAGCTGCGCCGGATTTTCGCCCAGGGCCAGGCGGGTGAGGAGGGAAATGCCCAGTTGCGCGGCGAGCTGGTTGGCGCCGTGGCGGCCCACCACGTGGCCGATCTCGTGGGCGAGGACTCCGGCCACCTCGGCCTCGTCCCCGGCGGCGAGAAGAAGCCCGGAATAGACGTAGATGTGGCCCCCGGGAACGGCGAAGGCATTGACCTGCCGGGCATCGTCCAGGACGATGAACCGGTAGCGGATGCCGGAGCGGTCCCTCAGGCTGGGCTGCACCAGCCGCCAGCCGATCTGCCGCAGGTATTCCTGCACCCTGGGCAGGGGCAGGACCTTCTCCTGCGCCTCGATGCGTGCGGCGATCCTGGCGCCGATGGCGATCTCGGTCTCCACCGGAACCAGGGCAAAGCCCAGGCGGTGGCGCGCGGCGGCGCAGCCGGCGACCTGGCTGCAGATCAGCGCGGCGACCAGGGCGTAGTTCCTGATCGCCGGGGCAATGTTCCCGCCCTTTCTCAGCCGCCGGGTATGCCGGCCCCGGCCTTCCCGCGGCAGGTCAGCTCCCATCCTCTTTCTTTCCGGTCCCGAAGTCGATTACCCGTTTCTGCGGCGAAAGATTGATCTCGTCGAAGACGGTTCCCGGCCTCGCCTGCAGAATGGTGGATACAACCTCGGCGACGTCGGCGGGCAGGATGTGGCAGGCGGGGTCGGGGCCGGGGGCGAACCCCATGCCCTCGTAGAAGGGGGTCTCGACCATGCCCGGGTTGACCAGGGTGACGCTGACCCCGGCGCCGGCGCACTCCAGGCGCAGGGACTGGGCGAAGCCGCGCAGGGCGAATTTGCTGGCGCAGTAGACCGAGCCTTTGCGGGCGCCGCTCAGCGCCGCCTCCGACCCCATGAAGACCAGGTGCCCGCGCCCCGCCCTTTTCAGGCGGGGCAGGAAGGTCCGCACCAGGAAGGCGTGGCTGGTGAAGTTGAGGTCCATCAGCTCCCTGATCTGGTCCAGGGAGAACTGCTCCAGTTCGCCGAAGCGCCCCTGGCCCGCGTTGCAGATCAGCGCCTCGATCCCGGGATAGGCGCGCTCCAGTTTCCCGAGGACGGCCGGCAGGGCCTGCAGATCGGCCAGGTCGGCGCGGTGGGTCTCGAATCCAGGGTGGTCGCAGGGGAACTTGCTGAAGTCGCGGGCGAGACCCACGACCCGGCGTCCTTCATCCAGCAGCCGCTCGCAGATGGCGCGGCCTATCCCCGAACTGGCTCCGGTTACGAGGACGGTCATGCTGCCGGGCCGTCCCCCGGGTGGCACGGGAAGAGGATCTCCGGCGCGATGTAGCGCAGGAGTTCGCGGGTGCAGAACTCCTCCATTGCCCGGCCCGTCTCCTCCTTGTAGGAAACCATGCCGTCCTTCTCCTCGAGGCCCCAGGAGAACAGCTTCTCCTCGGGGAAGAGCTGGAAGATGCGCTTGTAGTGCTCCCGCGGCAGTCGGAAGGAGCCCAGGCTCACCGAGTGCAGGCGGGCGGGGTCGAGAGCGGCGAAAGCATCGGCGAAGAGCCGGCGGTAGCTCTCCTCCCAGCCCTGGTGGCAGATCAGGGGGTCGAA
Source organism: Candidatus Latescibacterota bacterium (assembly GCA_965208105.1). Classification (GTDB taxonomy): domain Bacteria; phylum Latescibacterota; class UBA2968; order UBA8231; family UBA8231. The sequence goes on along the minus strand of OZ242318.1, from coordinate 1,111,077 downwards.
GCGCAGGCCCAGGGGCCAGCCGCGCTGCTGCAACTGCCGCATGGCGCCGAGGCGGCGGCCGACGGGGGGCGCGCCCACCTCGAGCGCGGCGGCGACGGCAGGCGGGGTCAGGCTGTAGGCCACGATGCAGTTGGCCAGCGCGCGGGCCTGGAGCAGGGGCTTGACCCGGACGCTCTTGGTGCGCAGCTCCAGCCGGGCGCCGGGCAGCGCGGCGAAGAAGCCCAGGAAGCTGCCGGCGAAGGAGGTGATGGCGTCGAGGGCCAGGCTGTCGCAGTCGTAGCCGGAGAAGAAGTAGGGAGGGGGGTCCTCATCCTGTCCCACCTTTTCGGCGATGGCCTTCTGAAAGTCCTCGTAGTTGACGAAGACCACCATGTGGGCGGAGCGGTACATCCCCTGCAGGAAGCAGTAGCGGCAATCGTAGACGCAGTTGAGCATGTGCGAGAAGTAGTAGTTGCGCTCGCCTCCGATGCCGTAGCCGGGAGGGGCCTCCAGCACCAGGCGTCCCTCCTTGCGCGCCAGGACGAGGGCGGGCCGCTTCTTCTGCAGGCGGAAGTTCTGGGCCCGGGGGTTGAAGACCTCCCCGTAGTGCCTGCAAGGAACGGCGGTGGCGTGGGGAAAGCGGGCGCGGATCTCTCTGGTGCGCGGGTGGTCGAGGACCGCTTCCTCGATGTAGAGGTAGTCGAACATGGGATCAGAACCGGAGAGGGGCCTGGGCGTCGAGCAGGCGCCGCAGAGAAATTAGGACATCCTTGCCGCGTTTCAAGTCATCCCACTCCGCTTCCGGCACAGGCTCGGCCCCGGACAGGGCATGGCGGCGCTGGAGCAGTTGGCGGAGCTGCCGCCGCTCGGAAGCGGTGAAGTGCCAGCGATCTAGGATCTCGGCGTAGCGCGGCGGGTCCCGCTGGAGGCCCGCCGCTTCGGCGCCCAGGTCGGCCAGGATGCAGACCAGTTGCTCCACGATGTCCATTCGGGCCTGCACCAGGGCTTCGACCTTCTTTGCCGAGAGCTGGTCCGGCGGGTCTTCGGGGGTGTCCGAGACGATTTTGAGGCAGTGCACCAGCTCGGCGCCGGCAAAGCGCAGGGCGGCGGCGCAGAACCCGCTGGCCTCCATGTCGTAGGCGCATGGCTCGGGGTAGGCCGTCTCGGCCTCGTCCACCGTCACCAGGGCGGTGGTGGAGCCGGGGAAGGGGAAGGTGATGGCCGGGTAGTAGCTGCGGCCGCTGGCGCGGTCGACGACCTTGTGGGCCAGCAGGGCGGCGCCCAGGGCGGAGCTGCGGTGGCCGGCAACCCCGAGGTTGAGCCAGGCGGAGGGGCGAGGATCTGGCAGGGCCGCCCCCAGGTAGGCGGCGGCGGCGGCGGCGGCGACCTTGCCGCAGCCCGAGACCACCAGGCGGACGCGGTCGCCGGAGTAGAGCGGGAATGCAGTGCCGGGTTCCAGCCGTTCAAGGCGGAGGCGGCTGATGACCGGGCGCGCTTCGCCGGGCAGGGCGATAACCAGGTTGAGCATGGCAATAATATAGGGAAGGGGTTGGCCGGGGAAACCCTGTTGACCGCGCTAAGTGGCGTGTCTACCTTTCGTTATAGAAATTGAAAGGAATCTCTCAGGGCGCTTCCAAGCATGAAAAACGGATTCTTCAAAGGCCACGGCCTCGGCAACGACTACATCGCGCTGAATCCCGCCGAGCTCGACTTCCGCCTGACCCCGGCCAACATCCGCGCCGTCTGCGACCGCCACTGGGGCGTGGGCAGCGACGGCATTCTCGCCCTGGAGGAATCGCGTCGGGCGGATTTCGCCGTGCGCATCTACAACCCCGACGGCAGCGAGGCTGAAAAGTCGGGCAACGGCCTGCGCATCTTCGGCCGCTATCTCTACGCCACCCGCAAGACCCGCAAGCGCCGCTTCAGCGTCGAGACCAGGGGAGGGCTGGTCGAGGTGGACCTGCACCTTGACTCCCGCGGCGAACCCGCCTCCGCCACCGTGGAGATGGGGCGGGCGACCTTCAGCCCCGGGGACCTGCCCTGCGCCCTGAAGGTCGCGGAGTTAGTCCGCCGGCCCATCGCGGCGGCCGGCCGGGACCTGCTCTTCACCGGGGTGAGCGTGGGAAATCCCCACTGCGTCGTCTTCAAGGACGAGGGAGGGGAGTGGAGCCGGGAAGAGCTGCTGGAGCTGGGTCCCGAGCTCGAGAATCACCGGCTCTTTCCGCGGCGGACCAACGTCCAGCTCGCCGTTCCGCTGGGTCCGCGGTCGATCTACATTCTGATCTGGGAGCGCGGCGCCGGGGAAACCCAGGCGTCCGGCTCTTCGGCCTGCGCCGCCGCCAGCGCGGCGGTTCGTCTCGGGCTGGTCAAAAGCCCGGTGACGGTGAAAGCGCCGGGGGGCGCCCTGCGCATCAAGGTGGGCGGAGACTTCGACCTGACCATGAAGGGGCCGGTGGCCGAGGTCGCCCGCGGCGCGTTCAGCAACTCTTTCATCCGCACCCTGCGCTGAGGACATGGAGGCGCGGCGGCGAGGGATAGGAGCGGAGTTGCACAGGGCCTGGAACCGCAAGCTCTACTGGTGGTGGCACCGCTACAACGAGGAGTATCTCGACTGCGCCCTCGAGGTCCCCATCATCACCCTGAGCCGCGGAGAGGGGGAATGGGGCTACTGGGATCGGGCGCACCGCCGCCTGGGCATCTCGTCGCGGCACATCGAAACCCATCCCTGGCTCGAGGTCATGGATACCCTGCGCCACGAGATGGCTCACCAGTACGCCGATGAGGTCCTGGCGCCGCAAGGGGAGGGGCCCCACGGCCCGGCCTGGCGGCGCGCCTGCGAGAAACTGCGCTGCAGCCCCCGGGCGCGCGGCGGCGGAGAGACGGCTGCGGCGACCGATCAGGACCGCATCCTGCGCGTCATCAGGAAGGTGTTGTCCCTGGCCTCCAGCCCCAACGAGCACGAGGCCGAGAGCGCCGTCAAGAAGGCGCGGCGGCTGCTGCTGCGCTACAACGTGGAGGTGGTGGAGCTCGACCGCGAGCGCGGGTTCGGCAGCCGCTGCCTCGGACCCGTCAAGGCGCGCCGGGCATCCTTCGAGTTGTGGCTGGGCACCATTCTCCAGGACTTCTTCTTCGTCGAGGTCCTGTGGGCCGCCACCTACGAAGCGCGGTCCGACAAGAGCGGGACCATCCTGCAGATCTACGGGACGGAGGCCAACCTGGAGATGGCCTCCTACGCCTATGATTTCCTCGCCGGGTCGCTGGAGGGTCTGTGGCGCGGCTACAGGAAGAGATCGGGGTTGGGCGACAACCGCGAGAGACAGCGCTATTTCGCCGGCACCCTCGAAGGGTTCTACCGCAAGCTTCAGGAGCAGGAATCCACCATTCGCGGCACCCGGTCCATGGTCTGGAAGGGCGACAGCAGATTGCAGCAGTACTACCGCTACGTGAACCCCCGGGTATACAGCAGCTATGGACGGGGGGTGGCCGCCAGCACCGCCTACCGGGACGGTCTCGAGGCCGGGCGCAGGCTGGTCATCCACCGTCCCCTGCGCCAGTCCGGGGACGGACTCGGGGGCCATCTTCCGGGCGGCCGCTGAAGCCCCGCAGCCCGGCGGGCTGCGCGGACCCTTCCCGGAACCCATTCTCTGGTTCGCTAGTTCCATGCACGCTTCCACCTCATTCGACCTCCGGCGCCATCTCGGCCTCCTCCTGCCGGTGGCGCTCGCCGCCCTGGTTGCGGGCGCCGATCCGGGCGCCTCCCAGGTCCATCGCTTCGGCAAGAACAAGGTCCAGTACGCCGATTTCCAGTGGCAGAAGACCGAGACCGACCACTTCGATCTCTACTTCTACGCCGAGGAGGAGGAACTGGCAGGGTACGCCGCCGAGATGGCCGAACGGGGATTCGCCGACCTGGAGCGCAAATTCGCCCACACCGTGCAGCGCCGCATTCCTCTCATCATCTATTCCTCCCACGTCTACTTCGAGCAGACCAACATCATCCCCGATCTCCTGCCGCCGGGGGTTGCAGGATTCACCGAGTTCCTCAAGGGCAGGGTGGTGCTGCCGCTGAGCGGCTCCCTGCCCGAATTCGAACGCGTCCTGCGCCACGAGCTGGTGCACGTCTTCATGGCCGACCGCATCAAGCAGGTCCTGGGCCGCCGCGGCATCACCGACTTCAGGCCCGCCCCCCTGTGGTTTTCCGAAGGTCTCGCCGAGTACTGGTCAGGGGAATGGGACACCTACGCCGACATGATCATCCGAGACTCCCTGTTCTCGCGCCGCCTGGTGGCCATCGACGGCATGCACTTCATCCACGGCACCTTCCAGCTCTACAAGGAGGGGCAGTCCATCTGCGCCCACATGGCGGCCACCTACGGGGAGGACATCTTCGCCCTGCTGCTCGACAACTGGTGGCGCGGCCGCGACTTCGCCGAGGTCTTCGAGAAGGTCACCGGCGATTCCCTGGCCAAGCTGGACAAGGACTGGCAGTACCGGCTGGGCAAGGAGTACCTGCCCGATATCGCCGCCGCCGATCCGCCCAGCCGGCTCGCCCGCCCCCTGACCCGGCGGGGCTTCAACGTGAAGCCGCAGGTCTTCGCCGCCGGCGACAGCGCCGGGGTCATATTCTTCAGGAACTACCAGGGCTATACCCAGATCGTGCGCAGCTCGCTGCAGGGCGGCGATGACGTGGTCGTGGTGGAAGGGGAGCGCTCGCCCTCCTTCGAGGCCCTGCACGCCCTGGACACCAAGCCGGCGGTCTCGGCGGACGGCCGCCGCCTGGCATTCTCCGCCAAGCGCGCCGGACGCGATCACCTCTACATCTGGGACCTGTGCCAGGGCAGGGAGGAGCGCCGCTTCTCCTTCGATGAGGTCGTCGCCATCTCCTCGCCCTCGTGGTCCCCGGACGGCCGCCGCCTGGTGTTCTCGGGAGCCCACAAGGGGGGTATTGCGGACCTCTACGTGGTCGACACGGTGGATGGCAGCCTGCAGGCCCTGACCTCCGACATCTACCACGACCGCGACCCGGACTGGTCCGCCGACGGGAGCCGCATCGCCTTCAGCTCGGACCGCTGGGAAGGGGGGCGCCGGGGATTCTACAATCTGTTCCTCTACGAGGTGGAAGAGCGGCAGGTCCTGCCCCTGACCAGAGGATGGCACAACGACCTGCAGCCGGCCTGGTCGCCCGGCGGGCAGAGTCTCGTCTTCAGCTCCGACCGCGACACCATGTTCAACCTCTATGCCATGCGCCTGTCCCGGGCCCCGGAAGGCGGGCTGCGGGCGGCCACCCGGCGCGTCACCCGGACCCTGACCGGGACCTTCGACCCGGTGTGGACTCCGGACCGGCGGGGGCTGCTGTTCTCCGGCTACGAGGACGGCCGGTTTCAGATCTACCACCAGGAGCTGGGTCGGGACGACAGCGCCGCGGTGGCCTGGGAATCCCTGCCCTCGGCAAAGGCCGCGACGTGGAAGCCCGAGGCGGCGCTGGGCGGTCCCCTTGCCCGCAAGAAGTACAGGAAGAAGATGTCCCTGGATATCGCCCAGAGCCAGATTTCACAGGACCTCGACTTCGGCACCTCGGGCGGAATCCAGGTGGGGATGAGCGACATGCTGGGCAACGACCACTACTACCTGGTGCTGTCGCACATCTCCGGCAACGTGGATGTACTCAACGGGCTCAACATGGTGCTCGGACGCCAGCACCTGGGAAGGCAGCTCAACACCACCTGGGGCGTCTTTCGCCTCAACGACCGTCTCAGCGGACGCTTTGGGCGCCGGGTGCGCGAGAAGCGGGTCGGCGCCAGCATCGACCTGAGCTACCCTTTCTCCCGCTTCGACCGGGTGGAAACCGGGCTCTCCCTGCGCCACGCCAGCATCGACCGCCAATCCGGCGGCGGGCGCCTGAAAGGCTGGCTGGTCACCAATGCGCTGAGCTACACCCACGACAGCAGCATTTGGACCATCACCGGACCACTGGAGGGCAAGCGCTACAGCTTCGGCGCCGCGCAGACGGTGGATTTCAAGCGGTCGCGCCGCTTCAACGTCACCCTGTTCGGCGACTACCGCCATTATTTTCGCCTGTCGCGGCGCAGCGCCCTGGCCCTCCGCCTCATGGGGAGGCACAGCTCCGGGGACGTTCCCGAGTTCTTCCCTCTGGGCGGCAGCTGGACCCTGCGCGGCTACGGCTGGCGCTCGATATGGGGCAGCAAGGCGCTGCTGCTCAACAACGAGCTGCGGTTCCCCCTGCTGGACCGCCTGGTGATCGGCCTGCCGGTGGGGAACATCGATCTCAGCGCCTTCCGCGGAGCTCTCTTCGTGGACGCCGGCAATGCCTGGACCGGGGAGTTCGGGGGGTGGAAGGGCAGCCTGGGGGCCGGAGTGCGCCTGGCGCTGGGAGGGATATTCGTCTTTCGCCTCGACGCGGCGAGGCGGACCGACTTCGAAAGCCTTGGAAACGACACGCGCTGGGACTTCTTCTTTGGCTGGGATTACTAGTGCCTGCTTGCGCAATTCCGCGTGAATTCGGCCGCCGCTGCATCCCGGCTCGCGGCGTTGCCCTCCCTCGCCGTACACTCCAGGTACGACTCGCTCAGGCGCCTGGCGAGCCGGGCGCTTCTGCGCCCTCGTTCGTACGCTTACTTACGCAAGCAGGCACTAGGAGCGCCTGGCGGAGCTGCCTGCTGGGGGTCCTGCTGCTGGGGACCGGGTGCCGGGAAAAGGAGTTCTACCTGCCCGGGGAAAACGGCAGCGAGTGGCTGCAGGCCGGCGGCACCGCAGCCGCCCACTCCTTTGCGCCGCGGGACCTGCAACCGCCTCTGAAGCAATTGTGGAACCAGAAGATCGATGCCGCCCCCCTCGGTCCTCCGTTCTTCGCGGGAAACGCGGTGCTGCAGCTCACCGCGGCGGGCTCCATCTACGCCTTCGAGATTCGCAGCGGCCGGCTCCTGGGCCGCCGCCCCGGTTCCGCCGCGGTGTGCGCCGCGCCCCTGTTGGCCGGCCGCATGCTGGTCTTCGCCGAGGCAGGAAAGGAGCCCCGGCTGCGCGCCTTCGACCGCCTCACGCGGCAGCTGCGCTGGACCGTTCCCACCGAGGCCGCCGTCTGCGCGCCTCTCGCCGGCCGCAACGACACCCTGGTGGCGGCCGTGGAGGCGGGGGTGCTGCAGGCATTGCGCGCCTCCACCGGGGAGAGGCTGTGGCAGGCCCGCCTGGGGGGCCGCCTGCGGGTGGCAGCGGCCATGGGGGCGGAGGAGGTCTACGCTGGCGACGGTTCCGGCCTCGTCGCGGCCTTCGAGCTGGGGGATGGAACCCGCCGCTGGAGCCGTCAGCTGGACGACGCGGTGCGCGCCCGTCCCGTGGCCGCGGAGGATCGGGTCTTCGTCGGCACCGCCGCGGGGACCGTGCTGGCTCTGAGCGCCGGTTCCGGAGAGGTGGTCTGGCGGGCACGGGTGGGAGCCCTGCCGGCCCCGGGCATGGCCCTGGGTCCCGGGGTCCTGGTGGTGGGGTCGGCCGATCATCACGTCCACGGGCTGGACCCGCGGTCGGGTGCCCGGCGCTGGAGCTACGCCACCGGAGGTGTGGTGCGCTCCAGCCCGGCCATCGCGGGCGGGACGGTCTACTGCGGCAGCAGCGACCAGCACCTCTACGCCCTGGACAGCGAGTCGGGACGCCTGCTCTGGAAGTATCGCCTGAACGGCCCCGCCCAGGAGGCGGTGGCCCTGGGTCCGGGAGTGGTGGGCATCGCTTCGGAGAACAAGAGGATTTATGTATTCGCCGAGCACTAGGAAATCTTCCATGATGCGGTTTCTGATCTGCTCCCTGTCGGCTATGATGGCGGCGCAGGGTCTTGCCTTCGGCGGCGAGCCCGAGCCGCTGGAGGGGAGGCTGCCCCCCGCCTTCCCGTCCCTGCCTTCCTGGCGCTGTAAAGAGCCGTGGCAGGCGCAGGCAGCCGCGGCACGGGGCCCGGGCCTGATCCGGCAGCGCGGCAGAGGGGGGGAGGGAAGCCGCCCCCGCGCCAGGCTCTACCTGAGCGCGGCCCTCGCCCTGGGCGGCGGCGGCCTGGCTCTGTGGAGCAAGCACCGCGCCGACGAGGCCTACGAGAGCTACCTGCGCTCGGCCGGAATCAGGCGCCGGGAAAAGCAGTTCGAGCGGGCCGAGCGCTACGACCGCATCGCCGGCGCCGCCTTCGCGGCGATGGAAGCGGGCATCGTCCTGACCACCTATTTCGTATTCTTCTCTCATGGCACTCAGGTTGATATACATCTGCTGCCTGCTCCTGGCGGCCGGCGGCTGCGCTGAGCGCCAGCGCCGCAACCCCCTGGACTGGGATGCCAGGAACCCCCAGGACTCCTACATCCCCCTGGCGGCCCTGGCCGGCGACAGCGAGGTGCGCCTGCGCTGGGACTACAGCCGCTTCGAGGACATCGACGCTCTGCGCCTCTACCGCCGCGTCGGCGAGGGAGATTTCGCCCTCCACCCGGTTTCTCCTCTGCAGCCCGGGGAGCTCGGTTACACGGACACGGGATTGGTCAACGGCGTGGTCCACGACTACCAGCTGGGCTTGCTGATCGACGGCGAAGGGGAGGTTTTTCACGAGAGAGTTCTCGGCATAGTCGACAGGGTCAACCTTGGAGTCGGCTTCAGCCGCGCCATCCCCGGCGAGGAGACCGCCTGGGTGGCCGATTTCCCCGCCAACTCGGTCTGGAAGATCAGCCCGGACGGACGCAGCGCCCAGTTCAGGTGGTTGGACTTCCCCGCCGTCGCCGACCTGGCGCTCTACCGCAAAGACGGGTCCTGCTGGGTCAGCGCCGCCCAGGTCCGGGGGCTCTTTCGCCTGGACAAGGAGGAGGAGCTGCAGGAGTTCGAAGCGGACATGGAGCGCCCCTCCGGGTTGAGCATCGATTCGGAGCACGACCTCGGATGGATCATCGACGCCGGGCGCCGGACAGTCTACTCGTTTTCCCCGGCGCAGCCCGGCGATCCGCTGGAGCTGCTTGAAGTGGACGCCCATTTTTCCGAACCTATGTTCCTGGCGGCGCGGGACGGGCGCTGCTGGATCGTGGACAGGGAGGAGGAACGGGTGCTTCTCTACGGGCACGAGGGCAGAAGCCGGATGGAATGGCGCGACGTGCCGCGTCCGCTGGCGATCGCCGCCGCTCCCGGGAGCCGCGCCTGGCTCCTGGTGCGGGACGGCGGCGGACTCCTGCGCCTGGACGGGGCCGGCGGCGGCGCCCTGGAAGCGGAGCTGCCATTTTCAGGCGCCCTCGCCCTGGACGTCGACCGGCACGGCGGCGCCTGCTGGGTGGTGAGCCCGACCGAGCTGGCCGTATTCAGCGCGGAGGGCGCCCTGCTGTCCCACCACCTTTTATCGCCGGACGGCGGCGGCCTGGTGCTGGACATCGCCCTGGACGAGCGGCATCGCAAAGCGTGGATCGCCACGGGAGAGGGCCTGATGAAGTCGACCATGGAGGGCGAGGGCCTCGCCCGCCTGCAGGGTTTCGTCGCCACCAGGGTCGAGGTTGACCCCGGCCCGGTACCTTAGAGGAGGATTTGCATGATCAGCAGCATGACGGGATTCGGCAGCGGCTCCGCCGAAGGGGAACACGGGCAGGTGAAGGTCGAGCTGCGCTCGGTCAACAGCCGCTACTGCGATATCCAGATCCGCTGCCCCCCCCGCCTTCAGAGATTCGAGGCCGGGGTCAGGGCGAGGCTGCGCCGCCGCATCGGCCGCGGCAAGATAACGGTATTCGTCGACTGGGAAGAGGCGGCCGCGGCAAACCCCCTGCCCGTCCTGGACGAAGATCTGGCGCGGCACTATTACGATGAGCTCGAAAAGCTGTGCGGCGGCATAGGCGGAATGGAAGGCCGTCCCGATCTGGCCCTGGTGGCCGGGCTTCCCGGTCTTTTCAAGAGCGCGCCGACAACGCTGCAGCCCGAAGCGGTTGAGGAGTTGCTGTCCGGAGCCGTGGACGCCGCCCTCGACGACTTCGTCCGCATGTGCGCCAGGGAGGGCGAGGCACTGGGCCGGGACCTGCGGCAACGGGTGCTCGGGCTGCAGGAAACGCTTGAGCGGGTCGAGGCCATGGCGGCGGAGGCCCGCGGCCGCCTGCGGGCGCGCCTGCGGGAGCGGGTCGAAGCCCTGCTGCGTCCCGGCGAGGTGGACGAGGACCGCCTGGCGCAGGAAGTGGTCATGCTGGCCGAGCGCAGCGATACCACCGAGGAGGTGGTGCGCTTCCGCAGCCACAACGCTCAGTTCCTCGATACCCTGGACAGGGGAGGGGAGGTGGGCAGGCGGCTGAATTTCATTCTCCAGGAGATGAACAGGGAGGCCAATACCATCAGCTCCAAGTCCACGGAATCGGAGATCGTCCACCTGGTGCTGGAGATCAAGGAAGAGGTGGAACGCCTGCGCGAGCAGGTGCAGAACCTGGCCTGAGGTGAGTAGTGAAGGAAGGCATCATTGCGGTGAGCGGGCTTCCCGGCAGCGGCACCACCACCACCAGCCGGCGGTTGGCGGAGCGCCTGCAATGGCGGTACATTAACGCCGGGGGCATCTTCCGCACCATGGCCGCGGAGGCCGGTGTCACGCTGGCCGAGTTCGGCCGCCGCGCCGAGACCGACTCCCGCATCGACACCGGGCTCGACGCCCGCATGGTGGAGGAGGCGCGGCGGTGCCGGGGGGTGATCCTGGAGGGGCGCGTCACCGGCTGGATGGCCGCCCGCCACGGCCTGCCGGCGCTGAAGGTCTGGCTGCAGGCATCGGCGCCGACGCGCGCCGCCCGCATCGGCCGCCGCGACGGACAGACGCTCCCGCAGGCCCTGTGCGCCATGGAGGAACGCGAAGGTTCCGAGGCGGCGCGCTATTGCCGCCATCACGCTATAGACATGGAGGATCTCTCTGTGTACGATCTGGTCGTGGATACGGAACGCAGCTCGCAGGGGCGGGTGGCCGATTTGATCATCTCCCGCTTGCAGCGAAGGAAAGGGGAGAATGAGCACCGCTCTTGAAGGGCGCAGGATCGTGCTCGGAATCAGCGGGGGGATCGCCGCCTACAAGGCCGTGTTGATCCTGCGCGAGCTGGTCGGGGAGGGCGCCGATGTGCGCGTGGTGATGACCGAGGCGGCGCACAAGTTCGTCGCCCCCGCCACCCTCGAGGTGCTTTCCAGGCATCCGTTGCACACCGGTCTCTTCGAGTCCTCGCGGGAGTTTCCCGTGCTGCACGTTGGACTGGCCGCCTGGGCCGATCTGGTGGTGGTCGCCCCGGCCACCGCGAATATCATCGCCAAGATGGCCAACGGCATTGGCGACGATCTGCTTTCCACCCTGCTGCTGAGCACCACCGCCCCCGTGCTGGTGGCGCCGGCCATGGAGGAGGGCATGCTTCACAACGCCGCGGTGCAGCGCAATGTCGCCCGGCTGCGGGAGCGCGGGTTTTTGTGGGTGGAGCCCGAAACCGGTGAGCTGGCTTCGGGAGAGGTTGGCCAGGGCCGCCTCGCCGACCCGGGGACCATCGCCGCCGCCATCCTGCGCCACTTCGCCGGGCGCGCCGATCTCGACGGCCGCAAGGTCCTGGTGACCGCCGGTCCCACGGTGGAGGACATCGACCCGGTGCGTTTCATCGGCAATCGCTCCACCGGCAAGATGGGCTATGCCATGGCGCAGCGGGCGCGCGAGCGCGGCGCCCGGGTCTGGCTGGTCGCCGGTCCCACCGACCTGGCGCCCCCGGCCGGGGTCCGGCACACCGCCGTGCGCTCCACCCTGGAGATGCAGGCCGCGGTGGATGAGCTGTTCGCCGGGATGGACGGGGTGGTCATGGCGGCGGCGGTGGCCGACTACAGGGTGCGGCAGGTGGCCGGGCAGAAGATAAAGCGGGGGGAAGGTTCCCGCGTCATCGAGCTGGTGGAGAACCCGGACATCGCGGCGGGTCTTGGGCGCCGCAAGCAGGACCAGGTGCTGGTGGCCTTCGCCGCCGAGACCGAGCCCGGCCTGGCGCGGGCGAGGGAGAAGCTCGAGAAGAAGAACTGCGACCTGATCGTCCTCAATGACGTGGGCAGGGAAGATGCCGGATTCGGCTCGGACACCAACGTGGTCACTCTGATCGACGCCGGCGGCAAGGTGGAAGAGCTGCCCAAGATGAGCAAGCTGGCGGTGGCCGACCGCGTCCTCGACCGCCTGGGGGAACTGTGGGCGGAGCGCGCCGGGGCGTGATCGTGGTTCCCGCCTCCTCCACCTGGCCGGGGGAGAAGCCCCGGCCTGACAGGATTGAAACTCTTTACGACGGAAGTGCACCAATGAGACCAGAGGGAGGGAGATCATGCCTCGAATGACGACATTCACGGCCCTGGTGGGGTTGGCTATCGGACTCGCCGCCTGCACCGGCGGCAAGGAGGCCGGGCTGAAGCTGGTGGCCGCGGCAAAGGCGGGCGACCAGGCCGAGGTCGGGCGATTGCTGCAGGCGGGAGCGGACGTGAACGCCAAAAGCGACTTCGACTGGACCCCCTTGCTGGAGGCCGCAGCCGCGGGCCATGGAGAGGTCGTGGAAATCTTGTTGCAGGCGGGTGCGGATGCCGAGGCCCGGGACAGATTCGGCTGGACCGCTTTGATGCGGAGTGCCAACGGCGGGCACGGCGGGGCGTTGGAGGTCCTGGTGCGGGCCGGGGCCGACGTAAACGCACAGAACAACAACGGTGAGACGGCCTTGAGCCGGGCGGCGGACAAGGGCCACTTCGACGTCGTCCAGACCCTGATAGTGGCGGGGGCGGACATACACGCGAAAAACCAGTACGGCGAGTCGGTCATGGTGCAGGCGGTGATCGGGGATTTCGCCGAGGTAGTCAGGACCATGCTGGAAGCGGGGGCGGATGTCGATACGAAGGACAAGGAGGGCGATTCCGTCCTGATCCTGGCGGCGGAGAAGGGGCAGGACGAGTGCGTGGAGGTCTTGCTGGAGGGAGGGGCCGACACGGAGGCTGGAGACGAGCGCGGCAACACCGCTTTGATGCGCGCAATCGTCCGCGACCTGGCCAGCACGGTGGAGATCCTGCTGGAGGGGGGAGCGGACGTGAACGCGACTAACACGTCCCGCCAGACGCCCCTGATGAAGGCCGCCGGCAACGATAGCGAAGGACTTGTGAAGGTCCTGCTCGAGGCAGGGGCGGACCCCCTGGCGGAGGACATCTACGGCGATACGGCGGATATCATGGTCACCCGCAGCGACGAGGCCCTCAGGCTCATCCAGGAGGCCAAAGAGGCGGCCAGGGAGGCGGGCGGTGAATGACCGGGGACCGGTTCGGAGAGGCTTGACAGAGATGGGCGCGAAAGGCATCTTCACCCGCTCCCGGGCGCAAGGCCGGTGAGCCCCGTGGCCGGCCGCAAAGAAGCCGCCGAGATCGCCGCCCAGATTCGGCGCTACCTCGAAGACCTGTCGGCCTTCGAAGGCGATCGCTTCATAGCTCCCGCATCCCTGCTGGAGGCGGAGGGCAGGAGGATCCAGGAAGCCGAGAAGGCATCCGGCCGGGAGCTCGAATCCTTCTGCCGCGAGATCTGCGAATGCACCCTATGCCGCCTTGGAAAGACCCGGCGCCGCTTCGTCTTCGGCTCGGGCAATCCTGCAGCCGGCATCGTCTTCGTCGGCGAGGCTCCGGGCTTCGAGGAAGACCGCCAGGGACTGCCCTTCGTGGGCGCGGCCGGCCAGCTGCTCACCCGGATGATCGAGGCCATCAGGATGCGGCGCGAGGACGTCTACATCTGCAATATGATCAAGTGCCATCCGCCCAAAAACCGCGACCCGCAGCCCGACGAGATCGAATCCTGCGCCCCCTACCTGAAGCGCCAGATCAGCATCATCCAGCCGCGGGTCATCTGCGCCCTCGGCCGCATCGCCTCCCAGGCCCTGCTGCAGACAGGCGCCCCCATGAGGGAGCTGCGCGGACACCTGCACCAGTACGAGGGCATTCCTCTCGTCGTCACCTATCATCCCGCCGCCCTGCTGCGCAATCCAGGATGGAAGCGCGGCGCCTGGGAAGACATGAAGCAGTTGCGGCTCCAGTACGACGGCCTGGAGCTCTAGTGCCTGCTTGCGCAATTCCGCGTGAATTCGGCCGCCGCTGCATCCCGGCTCGCGGCGTTGCCCTCCCTCGCCGTACACTCCAGGTAAGACTCGCTCAGGCGCCTTGCGAGCCGGGCGCTTCTGCGCCCTCGTTCGTACGCTTAATTACGCAAGCAGGCACTAGCGTGCCGTCCCGCGAATACCTTGAAGGGTTGATGAAATGAGCCAGGCCCACCTCGACCGGGGAGCGAACGTGGAGCGCCTGCCGCCACAGGCCCTGGAGGTGGAGCAGGCCGTTCTGGGCGCCATGCTCATCGACCGGCGCGCCATCGGACGCGCCATCGAGATCCTCGACACCGACTGTTTCTACCACAAGTCCCACAACCAGATCTACGAGGCCATCCTCGCGCTCTACGAAGGCAACGAAGCGGTCGATCAGCTCACCCTGGCGGAGGAGCTGAGAAAGCGCGGTCAACTGGAGGAGGTGGGCGACAGGGTCTACCTGGCGACCCTGGCCACGCAGGTGGCGAGCGCCGCCAACATCGACCACCACGCCAGGATCGTGCTGGAAAAGGCTCTCGGTCGCAAGCTGATCGAGACCTCGGCCCAGATGAGCGAGCAGGCCTACGAGGACCACCGCGATATCCACGAGGTGATCGACTGGGCGGCGCAGCGGATCTTCGCCCTGTCGGAAAGGGGGCTGAGCCAGGGTTTTGCCAAGCTCGACAGCGTCCTGGGGGAGACCGTCGAGCAGATCGAGCGGGTCCACAGCCAGGCCAGCACCGTTTCAGGCGTGGAGACCGGCTACCGCGACCTCAACGACCTGACCTCCGGGTTCCAGAGCGGCGACCTGGTGATCGTGGCCGCCCGCCCCAGCGTCGGCAAGACCGCCCTGGGCCTGTGCCTGGCGCGGAACGCGGCCATGGAGGCGGGGGTGGGGGTGGGCATATTCAGCCTGGAGATGTCCAGCACGCAGTTGGCTCAACGCCTCCTGTGCATCGAGACCCGGCTGGACCTGCACAAGCTGCGCACCGGCCGCCTGCGCGAAGACGACTGGGTGCACCTGACCCGGAATATCACCCGGCTGGCGCAGGCCCCCATCTACATCGACGACACTCCCGGTATCACCGTCCTGGAGGCCCGCGCCAAGGCCCGCCGCCTGCAGCGCGAGCACGGGGTCGGCCTCATAGTGGTCGACTACCTGCAGCTGATGAGCGGACATCAGCAGTTCAACAGCCGAGAACAGGAAATCTCGCACATCTCCCGGGGGCTCAAGGCCCTGGCCAAGGAGCTGGACCTCCCGGTGCTGGCCATGGCCCAGTTGTCGCGCGCCGTGGAGAGCCGCACCGACCGCCGCCCGCAGCTTTCGGACCTGCGCGAGTCAGGGTCCATCGAGCAGGACGCCGACCTGGTGATGTTCATCTACCGGCCCGAGGTCTACGGCATGAAAGATCCTGACGGCGACAGTATGGAAGGCCATGCCGAAATCATCATCGGCAAGCAGCGCAACGGTCCGGTCGGGTCGGTGGACATGGCATGGAACGGGGAATGCGCCACCTTCGAGAACAGGGCCCCTGAATACATGATGGAGCCGGAGGAGCAGTTCTGATGCCGAAAGGAGGACGGGTTGGCAAAGGTCGCTGAATTCCAGGACATGAGCGCGCTGGCCGAGGATGTGGATGCCCTCAGGCGGAGGATGGACGAGGACGGTTTCGGCCTTTTCCGCGGCCTCGTTCCCAAGGATGAAGTGCTCGAGCTGCGCCGCCTCATCCTGCGCATGTTCGATGCAAGGGGGTGGCTCCTGCCCGGAACGGACCCCGAGGAGGGCATCGTCAGTCCGTCGATCGACGAGGTCGAGAGCTACGCTTCCAACGGCGCCGACAAGAGGGCCTACCAGGACGTCTACCGGATGAAGGAGTTCCATCAACTGGCGCACCACCCCGCCATCGTCGGCCTCTGCGAGAAGATCTTCGGCGAGCCAGCCTTCGTCCACCCGCGCAATATAGCCCGGCTGATGGCGCCGCACCGCGAGGCCGCTCCCACGCCGCCCCACCAGGACTACATCTACATCCAGGGGACGCGGACCACCTATACCTGCTGGTTGCCCCTTGGGGATTGCCCCAGGGATTTGGGCGGCCTGAGCCTGATGCGCGGCACCCACAAGCTGGACATTCTGCCGGTGAGAAGCGCCTCCGGAGCCGGCCACCGCAGCGTGGTCCTCGACGAGGTGGACCACGACTGGGTCGAGGGGGACCTGGAGGCCGGCGACGCCATCCTCTTCCACAGCCATACGGTGCACCGGTCGCTGCCCAATCTGACCCGGGACAGGGTGCGGCTGTCGTGCGACTACCGCTACCAGCCCATGTCGCTGCCGGTGGAGGAGATGTCGCTCAAGCCCCACGTGAACCTGATGACCTGGGACGAGGCCTACGAGGGCTGGGACTCGGACGAGTACAAGTACTATTGGCGCGGCCTGAACCTGGAGATGGTGGATTTCGACTGGTCCATCCTGGAGAGAGTAGACAGTTGAGTAAGACCCCTGCCGGAGCACCAGCGCTATCACTGGACGTGGTCCTGGATCGAGACGGACCGCACCAATCGAAGAAAGAGGATTGCGATGAGTAACGGATGGAAGGATGTGCGCGGTTATTTCCCCGGAGACTGGGTCAGGCCCAGGAAGAACGCGGGGCAGTGGCGTCCATTGGTCGATTTGACGGAGGTGTTTCCGGGCCATCGCGCCGCAGGCCGCAGCGGCGCGTTCGAACTCTACGATGCCCCCATCGGGGTCCGTCTGGCGATCGAGGAGGCTGACAAATCCGCTCCCCTCGAGTTCGAGGGCGAGGTGGATGCCGAAATCGGCGGCGTCGGCAACTCCGTGCGGGTGTGGCAGGACGATGGCCGCTACCACCTGCTCTACTACCAGGGGAGGCACGTGGCATACGCGGTAAGCGATGACGCTTACCGCTGGACCCGGCCGCCCCTGGGCGTCATCGAGCGCAACGGCTCGAAGGACAACAACCTGGTTACCGACGTGGGTGGCGACATGCTCAAAGCGGTATTCGAGGATCCAACCGCGCCGCCCGAGGAGCGCTTCAAGGGCATGGGTTGCGAGGGGGCCAGGGTCAACTCGGAGACCAGCGAGGTCGCCAACGAGGGCGAGGAGGTGGAGGATGAATCCGTCGATAAGTGGTGGGCAGATCAGGAATACCTGGGTCCGGCCTTCGAGGGGCCCCGGCTGGTTCTCAAGGGCAGGGTAATCGGGTGGGTCTCCCCCGACCGCATTCACTGGAAGCAGGCCGGCGGGATTCTCGCCGATTATCCCATGGACGGCGGCCTATCGGTCAGGTACGACGAGAAATCCGGCTACTACTACGCCTACTGCCGCATCCAGGGGGTCCCCCAGGAACAGTTCGACCTGATCGGCAGCGGCGTTCCCGAGGACGGCATCTTCCACCGCGCCATCGGGCTGACCCGCACCAGGGACTTCAACCATTGGCCCGCTCCCAAGCTCCTCATCTTTCCCGACGGCCAGGACGAGCCCGACCTCTCCTTCTACGGCGCCGACTACTTCCCCTATCCGGGCGGGGACGACCTGCACTGCATGCTGGTGCAGGCCTACCATCACGCCACCGACCACGTGGACAGCCAGCTCGCTGTCAGCCGCGACGGTTTGATCTGGCAGCGGCCGGAGCGCAAGGCGATCATTCCCGTGGGGAGGCCGGGAGATCCCGACGAGGCCATGGTCTATTCCTGGGGCAGCGGCATCGCGGAATTGCCCGACGGCCGCTGGGGGTCTCTGTACGGAGGGCACACCTCGCTGCACAACGAGCCCGGCAGGAGAGAGCACAGGACGGTGCTGCAATGGGCCCGGTGGCGGCCCCACGGGTTCTGCGGCATCGAAGCGGATGTGGAGGGACGCTTTACCTTGCCCACCGTGGAGAGGTCCGCCCGTCAGCTCAGGCTCAACTACCGCTGCCGCCCGGGCGGCTGGATCAAGGCCGAGATTCTGCGCAACATTCCCTCGCGGATCCACCCCGACGTCGATCCGGTCGCCGGCCTGACCTTCGATGAATGCGACCTGCTGACAGGAGATGCGCTCGACCGGACGGTCACCTGGAACGGAAACAGCGACCTTTCCGGGGTGGGAGAGATGGTGGCGGTCCGGATCCGCATGTTCCAGGCCAAGGTCTTCGCCTACCAGGTTTGACCGCATGTAATCCAGTCAGGATACCATGGCATCCAATCGGAATAGTGCAGCGGGCGCAACCGGCGCCGAGGGGGGGAAATCCCCGCGGCCAGGGGCGCTAGCTGGCATGGTCCAGGTCAGGGCGCGGCGGAAATCTCCGCCCCCCGGCTGGGCGCTGCTGCAGCGGCGGCTGATGAAGCTGATGGAGGACGCGGTCCAGCCCATGGTCGACAAGTACGCCGAGAAGGGCGGGGCCTTCTACTACGCCGACGATGTCGACGACCTCTACGAGAGTGCCTACAACTGGGGTCTGTTCTACGCCATGGGCGCCGACCGCAAGGTGCTCGACCTCGGGCTGCAGCAATGGCACGCCACCACCCGGTTCTTTTCCGACGACATCGTCAGCCGGGTCCACCCCCGCTTCCAGGCCCAGATCCACCACGAGTACTACAACCTGGCCTCCGCCGGGGCCAACGAGTGGTACCACCAGGGCGAGGGCAACATGGCCTTCTACCACTTCGGCCTGGCCGATCCCACCATCTCGGAAAACGTGCGCCGCGCCCGACGGTTCGCGGCCATGTTCATGGGCGAGGACCCCGAAGCACCCAACTACGATTCCCGGCACAAGGTCTTTCGCAGCCCCATAGTGACCAGCGTCGGACCCATGCGCCACGCCACGGTTGAAAACGTCATCATGTGGATGCAGGGAGGGGAGTCGGGTTACGAGAAGGGCTACCGGCCCTACAAGGTGCGCGCCTCTCTCGATCCGGTGGTTCCGGTGACGGACGTCGAGGGAAACTGGTTCGAGGACCCCGAGCGGCGGCAGGAGATCCTCGAGCTGTTCGACAACATGGTCCTCAACGGCGACGTCCCCCACAGCCTGGGATCCACCGCCCTGATCACCAATGCCTTCCTCTACACCGGCGAGGACAAGTACAAGCGCTGGGTGCTCGACTACACCGAGGCATGGATGGAGCGCATCAAGGCCAACAACGGGGTCCTCCCCGACAACGTGGGACCCACGGGCAAGATCGGCGAAAACCGCCGTGGCCTGTGGTGGGGCGGGCTCTACGGCTGGAACAGCTTCGTCGGCCACTACATCATGTTCTCCGGGCTCACCATCGCCGCCGAATGCGCCCTCTTGCTCACCGGCGACTTCGGCTACCTGGAGCTGCTGCGCTCGCAGTTCCGGCTGCTCATGGACAACGCCATCACCGGCGAGGACGGCCAGCTCCTCCTGCCTTCCCGCTACGGTGCGGACGGGTGGGAGTACGTCAGGGAGGACTTCGAGTATGAGAAGGGCCGCTTCTTTCCGTGTCGCCTGCAGGAGCTTGTCCACCTCTACCACGCATCGATGGCCCCCGAGGACTACGAATTCATCGCCAGGATCCGCGAGGGGGACAAGGTGCGCGACTGGAACCACGTGCCCGTCCTCGGCGAGAAGAGCTACGCCGACACCGAGCTGGCGCGCTTCCAGTACTACGACGGCAGGAACCCGGACTGGCCCGAGAAGATCATGCAGGCCGAGTACCAGAATGCCGAGGCCGACTTCCAGACCATCCTGAACGAGGACCGCGATGCCAGGACCCTGATCGCGGACAACCCCTCTCCCCCCACCACGGTCTACACCAAGGGGTTGACGCAGGTGACCATGGGGGCGCCGCAATCGATCTATACCGGAGGGCTGCTGCGCGCCACCGTGCGCTACTTCGACGCCGACCGCACCCGGCCCGGCATGCCGCCCGACGTGGCTGCCCTCGTCGACAAACTGGGAGCCGACAGCGCAGGTCTCCAGCTCGTCAACCTGAACCCCGGCGAGACCCGCAACCTGATCGTGCAGGCGGGGGCTTTCGCCGAGCACGAGTTCGTCGAACTGACGCACGAAGAACAGACCATCCCGGTGGGGTCGAAGTATTTCGCGGTGCAGCTACCCCCCGGCACCTCCATGCGGCTGGACCTGGGCATGCGCCGCTTCGCCCACAAGCCGACCTATGCCTTCCCCTGGCACGGGGGCGCCATCCCCGTGCCCTACCAGTAGCGAGAAAGAGGCGATGGACCGACTCGCGATTCGCGATGTGCGGGCGATCATCACCCAACCGCCCGGAGCGCGCACCCTCACGGTGGTCAAAGTGGAAACCGACGAGCCGGGGCTCTACGGAGTGGGATGCGCCTCGTTCTGCACCCGGTCAACGGCGGTCGCCGCGGCGGTGAACGACTACCTGAAGCCTTTTCTGTCGGGCAAGGACCCGGGCGAGATCGAGGACATCTGGCAATCGTGCTATGCGTCGTCCTACTGGCGCAGCGGCCCCGTGCTCAACAACGCCATCAGCGGCGTGGACCAGGCCCTGTGGGACATCAAGGGCAAGGCGGCGGGGATGCCGGTCTACGAGCTCTTCGGCGGCAAGTCCAGGGAGGCCGCGGCGGTCTACGTGATTCCCCGGGGACGCGACCGCGCCCAGTACGAGGAGGACACCCGCGAGCTCCTGGAACGAGGCTTCCGACACATCAAGTTCGGATGGGGAAGCGGGATGACGGAACGGGACGAGGAGTTCTACGGACCGGCGGTGATAACCGGCAAGGCCTCCATGAGCGGCGGAGGCATCCGCGAGCCCTCGGCGGTCTGCCGCAATATCGTGGACGTGTTCGACCGCTTCCGCTCCACCTTCGGCCCGGAACCGGAGATACTCTTCGACGTGAAGTCGGTCATGCCTCCTATCCAGGGTCTCGCGCTGGCCAAAGACGTGGAGCAGTACAAGCCCTATTTCATGGAGGACCTATTCGCCCCGGAGGACAACGACTACCTCCGCCTCGTGCGCGAGCAGACCAGCACCCCCATGGCCATGGGCGAGCTCTACAGCAATCCACACGAGGTGGTCCCCGTTATCAAGGACCGGCTCATAGACTTCCTGCGGCTGCACATTTCCACCATCGGCGGGCTGACCCCGGCGCGCAAGCTGGCTGCGCTGTGCGAGGCATTCAACGTCCGCACTGCCTGGCACGGCTCCGCCGACGTCTCGCCCGTGGGGCACGCCGCCAATCTCATGCTGGATATGAACGTGTGGAATTTCGGGGTTCAGGAGGCATCGGTTTACCTGAACACCCATCCCACCTTGGAGGAAGTGTTCCCCGGCACCCCCGAAGTGCGGGACGGCTACATGTGGCCCAACGGCAAACCCGGGCTCGGGGTGGACATCGACGAGAACCTGGCCGCCCGGTTCCCTGCCGAAGACTCCGGTGTCCACGAGGTTGCAAGGCGCGCCGACGGCACGGTTCGGCGTTAGCTCCGCCGGCCTCCTCCCTTCTGCCGGCGCCTTTGCCGCGTTTTCGAGCAGTAAATGAGAAAGCTTTCCATTCTCACCCCTTTTGCATTGTCAATCTTCTTCTCCTGTTCGGGAGATGACGACGCGTCGCTCGATCCTCCCGATACAGGTACAGCGGGTCTACTGGCACGGACGCTCTCCCATGATGGCACCACAAGGGAATACATTCTTTACGTGCCTGACTCCTATGACGGGACCGCGAAGGTCCCGCTGATGCTCAACTTTCACGGATACGGCGGGGTTGCGAGCGAATATTTGAAATACGCAGACATGCGATCTCTGGCGGACGCGGAGAATTTCATCCTGGCCTATCCGCAAGGCACCCTGCTGAATGGAGACCCGCATTGGAATGCCGGCCTGGAATCAGAGGAGAACAAAAGCGATGCCGATGATTTTGGCTTCGTGGAATCATTGATCGGTGAAATCTCTTCCAACTACAGCATCGATCCGACCAGGGTATACTCCTGCGGCTATTCCAACGGAGCCTTCTTCACCTACGCCCTTGCCTGCTATCACAGCGACAAGATAGCCGCCATAGGTTCCGTTGCCGGAACGATGATGGAAGAGACTTATGACCACTGCAGCCCGTCACACCCTACGGCCATGATAAATATCCACGGCACGTCGGACTTCGTCGTCCCCTACGAGGGGGGAAGTAAGGGTTTGATGTCCATCGACGATGTCCTCGCCTACTGGACGAGTTTCAACAATACCAACGCTACCCCGATAGTAAGCAGTGTGAATGAAGGCGGAGTAACCATGGAACATCATGCCTATTCAGAAGGAGACAACGGTGCTTCGGTTGAGCATTACAAGGTCCTCGACGGCGGGCATGTCTGGTTCGATATCAGCTACGAGGGCTCAGATACCAGCCGCCTGATCTGGGATTTCGTGTCGAGGTATGATGTCGATGGATCGAGGTAGTCTGCAATTTGTCAGGTGGAGAGCCGGCGATATGGGCTTGGGGGCGTTACTGGGACTGGGGTATGGTATACCCGTACGGCAAGGAAGGGCGAGGATTCTCCTGCAGGCCAATGTGACAGGCCGGTACTTCGACCACAACCGAAATCTTCACTATCTGAATCTTTCAATCGGTGGTTTGTTTCAATTGCTGTAACGGGATTTTGCAATCTACGGAACGTACGCAAAGGCCAATCCCTCAACACACAATCAGACCCCTTCCCAATTCCTCAACACTTCCTCGCCACATGCCGGTCCTCGTAAATTCCCTTTTGATACTTTTCCGGATTGAGTCCCTCGGGCAAATAATGCCATGCGGTGCTATAGCGGGTGCGATTGCTGTGGTTGTCATAGGCACCGTGCAGCAGATTGGCGGAAAACAGGACCACCGTACCGGCGGGGATGACAAGATCCACTGCCCGCGATTCATCGACCTCCGTCCAGCTTCCATGACTGCTTGGATCTCTGCGGTGCTCGACGATCTCGCCTATCCGGTGGCTCCCGGGCACCACCCGCAAACACCCGTTCTCCACATCTGAATCTTCCAGATAGATACCGCAGCTGATGATGCGGTCCGTATCGGTGCCAAAATAGAAGCTGTCCTGGTGCCAGCCCGTCGAGGTGCCGCCATTGGGCAGCTTCGGAAAAAACTTGGTGCCGAACACATCGATGTTCTCTCCGATCAATGCTGTCACTCGGTCCAAAATCGCCGGCTCGCGCGCCAGATCCAAAACCCGGGCATCGACCACGCAGACACCCTGGATCTTGTTCAGCAAACCCGCCAGGGGCTCACCGCGCTCGTCCAACTCGAGGGCCCAGTGCGACTCCTGCTCGGTCAATTTACTCCCCTCGGCGACCAGCTCGTCAAACACCTGCTTGTAATAGGCCAATCTTTCGCCTTGAATCAGGGCCTCGAAAACGAGATAGCCCTCTTCTAGAAACTGTCGCACCTGTTCTTCAGTCAGCATGGAAACCTCCATATAACCCGCTTAACGTCAAATTTGGTGTGGCACTGCATGGCATCTCGCATGACACTCTGTCTTCCTGGGTCTTTTCATAAGGTCAGTTTTCGATCGCAAATAGGATTTTGTAGAGCACCGGCACGAACAGCAAGGTGATCACAGTGGCAAAGAGCAGGCCCACCATGATGGCCACCGCCATCGGCTCCCACATCAGCCCACCGCCCAGATAGAGGGGAATAAGCCCCAGCGTCGTCGTGCAGGTGGTCAGCAGGATGGGGCGAAAACGCTGCTGAGCCGCGGCGACGATCGCTTCGATAGACGCCCTCCCGGACTGGTTCAGCTCGATTTGTATGCGGTCTATGAGCACGATCGCGTTGTTGATGACGATTCCGGCCAGCGAGATTAGTCCGAGAAAGGCGAAGAAACCAAAGAAGGAGCGGAAGACGAGCAGACCGGCGATGACCCCGATCAGGCCGAGGGGAATGGTGCTCAGCACGATGAAGGTCTTGCGGAAGGAGTTGAACTGGACGATCAACAGCGCCAGAATGATAAAGCCCGACAGCGGCAGCTTGGCGACGACCGCGCTCATGGCCTCGCTGCTCTGCTCCGACTCGCCGCCCAACTCGTAGCGATAGCCCGGCTTCCACGATTCGCTGTCATCTTCGAGCCAGGGGATGAGCTCGTCGGTGATGTCCTGCGCCGTATAACCGCTTTTGGCGTCGCAGGTCACGGTCAAGGTGCGGTACAGGTCGCGCCGTTTGATCTTGGCGAGTTGCCACTGAGGCACGATCTGCGCCACTTGTCCCAGCGGCACGTTGTTGCCCGACCCCTGGGCGTAGATGTTGATGCTCTCCAGTTGGCGCACATCGACGTCCTGGCTGCTTTCGTTGCGCAGGACAATGGGGAGGCTCTGGTCGCCCTCGCGGAAAGCACCGGTATTGAACCCCGTGAGCGCGGTCTGCAACGAGAGGGCGATATCCTGGTTGGTCAGGCCGGCGTTCCGGGTCTTGGACTGGTCGATGTCAACGACGACTTTTTTGATCTTGGGGCCCCAATCGTCGCCGATATTCTGCGCAGTGGGTATTCCGTTGAGTTTTTGCTTGATGCGCTCGGCGAGGCCGAACAGCTCATTGGGGTCCGGCCCTGTTATCCGCACGGCCACGTCTCTTCCGCCTCCTCCCCCCGCCAGCCTCGAAACCTGCACCTCGGCATCGGGAAAGGAGCGGAAACAAAAGTCATTAAGGCGGTCGATTACCCACTGGTTATCGTCGCCTGAACTGGTATTGAGCAACATGTGGGCGTAGCCCGAGTTGGCCTCACCCGGCTGATAACCCAGATCGTAGGGAGGCGTCCCCTCGCTGACGAAGGCCGCCCAGTCCGCTACCCCGCGCCGCCGTTCTTCGCTCACCAAAAGGCTGTCCGCGATATACGCCTCGAGCCGTTCCACCCGGGCAGTCGTGGTCTCGATCTTGGTGCCCAGGGGCAAATTCAGGTTTACCGTCAACAGGTTGCGTTCGCTGTCGGGAAAGAAGATGAACGGCAGGAAACCAAAGCCGAGAAGCGAAAATACAAACAACCCGGCGATGATGCCCATGAATGAATAGGGGCGCGCAAGGGCCTTGAGCAGCAGGCCTTTATACTGGCCGTTGAGGCGATCGATAAAAGCGCTTTTCCCGGGCTGCGAGGCCTGCCGTTTCACTCGAATGAAAAACACCGCCAGCAACGTGACCATGGTCAGGGAAAGCAACCAGGAGGAGAGCAGAGCTATGGTAATCACACTGAAAAGCGGCGCCATCATCTCGCCCATGATGGACGCGGCCAGAAAGAAGGACAGGAACGCGGCTGAAGTGGTCAGCGAAGAGACCAGAAGCGGCACGGCCAGCTCCCGAGCCGACTCGATGGCCGCCTCTTTGGCATCGGTGCCCTTTTCCATCTTGACCACGATAGCTTCGGACACCACGATGGCATTGTCCACCAGCATGCCCAGGGCCATGATCAACGCCGCCAGGGACACCTGATTGAGACCGATATCGAGTATCCCCATGATGAACAGGGTGGCGACAATGGTCATGGGAATGAGGCTGGCTACGACCATACCGGTGCGCAGACCCAGAAAGAGCAGCATGGACAACAGCACGATAGCGACGCTCTGCAGGAGATTGTTGGTGAAGTTGGCGACCGATTTTTCTACCTCGAAGTCCTGGGAAGCCACTCTGTCGAGGGTTATGCCGAGAGGCAGCCGCGCCTGGTGGAGGGCTACCAGCTGGTCGATCTCTTTCCCCAACTGGATGATATTGGCCCCTTCGCTGAGCGCCACCGATAGTGCAAGCCCCGGCTGACCGTTGATCTTGACCAGGCGCTGCCGGGGTGTCTCATAGTCCCGCACGACGCGGGTTACATCGCCGAGGTACACGCTCCCGCCCTTGCCCACTGCGATCATCGTCCTTCCCAGATCGTCCAGTCCGGCGTAACTGCCGGTCGGTTCGAGCACCAGGCGTTCGTCCTCGAGGCTGACCTCGCCGCCGGAAAAAACGATGTTGGTACTGGCGATGCTGTTCTTGATCTTTTGGGCAGAGAGTCCCAACTCGGCCAGCCGGGCATCGTTGAATTGCAGGTAGATCCGCTCTTCCTGGATGCCGCTTATCCTTACCTCGGCCGCGTCGGGCAGCTTGATCAGATCGTCCCGCAGTCTTTTGGCGTAGGCCTCGAGCTCGGCAAAGGTGAACCCATCCCCGGTCAGGCCGATCACGATGCCGTACACCACCCCGACCCCATCGTCATTGACCTCGGGGCCATGGATGCCCTCGGGCAAATCCGAGCGGATGGTCTCAATCTTGCGGCGCAATCGGTCCCATACGGCCTGGAGTTCCTCCGGAGCTACTTCCTGTTTGAGCTCTACCGAAACTATCGACAAGCCCGTCCGCGACTCACTGGCAACGGTTTTCAGCTCGGGCAACTCCTGCGCGGCTTCTTCGATCTTGCTGGTGATCAGGGCTTCGACGCGCTCGGGACCGGCCCCGGAAAAGCCGGTCACCACCGAGGCGACGCGGACCGTGTAGGGGGGCATACTGTCGCGTGGCATCGTCTGATAGCCCAATAAGCCCAGCAGCGCAACGACGAACAGGACCACGATGGTGACGCGGTTGTTCTCCAGGGCGATTCGGGTGAGGTTCATAGCAGGGTCCGTTCAGGCCGGGTGCGTCTCACTCTTGCCAAAGGCGCACTTTCATCCCGTTCAAGAGCGATCTGAGGCCCGCGGTGGCGACCAACTCCCGGTCGGCGAGCCCATCTTCCACGATAAATCCGTCTGCCAGCAACTTGCCCACCCGAATCGGCCGGCGGTGGATCGTTCCCAGGCCCTTGTCGATCCCGTCTATGACAAAGACAAATTGGCCGTTGGCGTCTTCCCCTACCGCTTTAACGGGTACCACGAGCGGGTCCTCCGAAGGCTCGCCGGAGCCAAAGCGAAATTCCACCTCTCCGGCCATGCCGGGGCGAATGGACGGGGAAGGGGCGTCGAGCTGCACGATGACCGGATAGGTGCTGGAGGCGTCGAGCGCGTATGCTATCTCGCGCACCTGGGCTGCAAAATCCAGTCCGGGAAGGGCTGAAAAACGCACGCGCACCGGCTGTCCGGTCTGGATTCGAGCGATATAGCCCTCGGGCACCCCTACCTCCATTTCAATGTCCTTGCCTGCGCTCAACTCTACCAGGGGCGCGCCGGCCTGGATTACCTCGTTGACCTCGTTGTGGACCGCGGTGACTATGCCGGCGACAGGGGCGTATATCTCATTGTAGCCCAGCTGGCGCTCCTGCAAATCCAAACTCTTCCGGGCCGATTCGTAACTGGACGTGGCCGAGGCAAAGCCGTTCTTGGCCTGTTCGTACTCGGCGAGGGAGACATTGTTGGCCTGGTAGAGCTGCCGCACGCGAATGAGCATTGACTGGGAATTGGCCTTCTGCACGCGGGCATTTTCCAGCGCGGCCTTGGCCTGTTGATGCGCGAGCACCGCATCCCGGCTGTCCAGGGTGGCAATGCGCTGACCCGCTTCGACCTGGTCGCCCACCTTGACGCTGATCGATTCGATAAGCCCACCCGTTCTGAAGCTTAGCCTGGCTTCGACGCCGGCTTTGGCAGTGCCGGCAAAGCGCTGGCTCTGGACGGCGCTGGCGGGACGGACTTCGGCGTATTTTACCGGGCGGATGGGTTCGGCAACCTGTGGCTCGTCGCCGCAGCCAATCCACAGGCCCATCGCCGCTGCAAAAACCCCGGCAGTTTCGAAATTCCGCTTTGGCATGATACCTCGCTTCATGGTGCATTCTTTCTTTTGGAGAAGAAGGCCGTCAAGCGCCCGACAAAGGCCTCCTGCTCCTCTGAAGTCATGAACATGGTGTAGCCTCCGATGCTGTTTTCCAACTGCAGATAGCTGACCAGGTATTCATAGACGGCCCCGGCCTCGGCCTGACGGGCGGAAAGGGCGGCGCGTTGGGCATCCACCAGTTGGGTGATCGCCAGTTGGCCCTTCTCGTAAGCGTCCTGCACCAGATCAAAGTTCTTCTGCGCGCTTGCAGCGGCCACCTCGGCAAAGTGTATGTTGGTGCGCCTGGACACCAGGTTCGTCATCCGCACCCGGACGGCCTGGGCGAGCTGCTGGCGCAGACTCTCCTCCTGGAGGCGGAGTTGCTGCTGCTGAATCGCGGTCTGGACGATGGCGATCTTGCGCTGGTTGCCCTGAAAGAGGGGATAGCTGAAGTGGAGGGCCAGGTTCCATGTGCCGTCGAGGGGCTCGGAGGAGGCCGGAGGCATGCCCTTGCCGGCGCGCCAGAAGGTGTAGTCGGCCTGTCCGCGCAAAGCCACCGCAGGCAGGTAGTAGAGCCGCCGGTTCATCTGCTGCCGGCGCTCGGCTGCCTTCATATTGGCCGCCAGCTGCTTGAGCGAAGGCATGTTTTGCAGGGCTTCTTCGACGAGAAAGTCGGTGAGGATCTCCACATCGCCGGCGCGGTCGATCAGGGGACCGATGCGGGCCGGGTCGAAGCGGCCAAAAAGTTCGTCGGAAAGCCGGGCATCCTCCACCTCGAACTCCTCGCCGATATCGGTCCGGTTGAGCAAGCGGTTGAGCTGCACTTTGGCCAGGTAGAGGTTGTTGAAAGCCTCGATCGAGGCTTGGGTGGCCCGAGCCACTTCGCTCTCCCAGCGGAATACGTCGGCCACGCCAGCATAGCCGACGGCATTTCTGGTGCGGGCTATCTTCAGATTGCGGCGCGAGACCTCGAGGTTTTCATCCTGGATGCGCCCCCCGGTCTTGGCCAGCAGGATATTGAAATAGGCCGTCGCCAGGTTCAGCACCACGTCGAGCGCGACCAGATCGGCGCGATGGCGGGCGGCCTCGGCCAGGTAGCGCTGGATTTTGACGCTGGCGAAGACCTGCTCGGAAAACAGCACCTGCTGCACGGTCCCAGTACCCGCGCCGGTGCGCTCGGGCTGTTGACCAAAAGCGCGCTCCGCCGCGTCCGGGTCGATCTGCAGCATTGTGGCCGAGGTTTCTACCGTGGGCAACAGGGACGACTTTGCCCGGCGCAAATCCTGGCCGGCCAAATCGAGGTTGCCCTCTTCAATGCGCAGGTCGAGGTTGCTCCGCAAGCCTTCGGCGATAACCTCCTGCAAGCTCAAGCGGCGGTCGCTTGTGGGTTCGTCGGCCTTGAGGAAGCGGGCGGAAAACAGCGCTTCAAACGAGAGGTCGAAACCGATTCGGCGGATCGTTGCGGCATTCAGCACCCATTGCTCGTCGAGATTGTACCGCACGGGCATAGCCGCCAGTTCCTCTCCCAGCGCCACTCCCTCGACGATCAGGGCCAGCTTGCGGAAAATATGGTCGCGGCCGCTCTCGTCGCCGATACAGGCCATGATTCCCGCATCCACATAAGACCGGCTCATGGCAAAGGAAGGCAGACTGCGCTCGGCGAGGGCCTCAGCCAGCAGGCCGACCTCCTCCAGGGAGCGCTCGAAGACCGCCGCCAGATAGACCGTGTCGACCCCGTCGTTCAGGGTCGGTAGAGAGGTTTCTTCCCCCCAAAAAAACACCTCCACCTGGGCCCCGTAAGGCGCCGCAATGCGTTCGAAGAAACCCTCGAAATCCAGCCTGCCCTTCAGGTTTTCACTGACGACGACGGCCAGATGGGCAAAGGGATGGATGCGGTGGAACGCCGCCAGGTCCTTTTCGATCGAGTGGGTACCGAGGACATAGGTGAAATTTCGCACCCCGGAGACGCCAGGCTCGACGAGGGGAATCTGCTGTAACTCCACATCCAGTATCCCCACGGCGATCGTCGGTTTGGGCAGGGCTCCTTGAGCGGCCAGCATCGCCGCGCTGGCCGGCCCGGCGACAATGATCAGGTCGACCGCCGGGTCGTTGGCCAGGGACATATAGCCTGCGTGCCCGGCGGAAAAGCGCATGTGCTCGGGGAGGAAATGGACCGACTTGTCGACCCCCAGCACCTTGTGGATTTCCTCCTGCAGGAGCGCCAAGTCCCGCTCCGCACCGGTCGCCTCGGCCCCGAAGTCGAGCAATAGGCCGATGTAGAGATCGCTCTTTTCAATTTGGGCGCGCGTCGGCAGCACCATGCCCATGAACAGAACGGCGGATATGGCTATTCCCAGCATCGAGTGGTTCACTCCAACGAGTTCGAGCAGAATGAAACGACCGTCATTGAATCCATAATTTTAAATGGCGATGTCAAGATGTGCGCTGATAATCTTCAGGAGGAATCATGACCCTGAGAATTCGACCTGGTTATACGACGGGCTACTCGTCGCCCCTGTTCACCGTACCACAGTAGAACTTGTAGTATCTATGCTGCCGCAGTCCAAGCTCCTGGTAGAAGGCGGCAGCCGGCGTTGCCTCATTGGCGATCAGGGACATGGATGTACCTGATTCTCCAAGCCCGTCGAGCAGATGGCGCACCAGCTTTCGACCATGGCCCGACCGCCGCCGATCCGCCTCGACAAAGAGCTCCTGCATGTAGTAGTTGATTCTGTTCTGCCAGGGGTAGCAGTATCCGAACATCGCTCCGATAACCTCATCTTTGTCAAGAGCGACGAGACAATGCTCGGAATCGAACCTCCAGAACCGATCGAGGTAGTCGTGGGCTTGGGCAATGGTCCACGATTCCTCGTACGGCCATTCGGAGAAGACCTTCGCGAATAGACGTGCGCAAGCAATCATGTCCTCCGAGGTGACGGCTCGGATCATACCAGTTCCTCCTCAATGAATGAAAATTCGGCGCCGATACCGGTACCCGGTACTATGTAATTCGCTGGGACAGTACGCAAGGGTCCGGCAGGATTCCTGATGAACCGGTTGTCGTCGCACAGAATCGATGAAGAATCGATTTATCTATTTAAATATAAAGGAGTTACGCGAATTTAAAGTATTGTGGGCGTTAGTTGCGACCGCTCTCGACAATAGGTACCTTCGTTTCAGATTAGCAGCACTTGGAGGCCATTATGCGAAACCATGGTTCGCATATAGGCAGTTAGATGAAACTCGGAGCAGCGTTGCCTCACTTCAACATGGCTGGGAGATTAAATGACCATGACGGAGAATTTCGTGGATGCAAGGAAGTTCATCGGAGAAATGGTCGATCTTACGATTGATCGACCCCTTGGCTCCAGGCATCCTGAAGCGGGCTTCATCTATCCTGTCAACTACGGATTTCTTCCGGACGTTCCGGCGCCTGACGGAGAAAATATGGACGCCTATATCCTGGGTGTCTTCAAACCGATAGAGGCTTTTACAGGCAGATGTATCGCCGTCATTCAACGATCGGACGACGATGATGATAAGCTCATTGTCGTACCTGCCGGTAGAGACTACTCAGACGAGCAGATCCTGGCTTTGACGGAGTTCCAGGAGCGTTTTTTCGAACCATCCGTTACACGTGAAGCCATTGACGCGTAAAGATCTGACTTCTGAGAGAGCTTCATCTAACAGCACGGTTTGCGCTTCGGCGCTTGCGCGCCTTGGCTTGCGGCAACCCCCTCGCCAAGCTCGGGGTTCGCAAACCGGCGAAACGTTAGGCGGCATGCCAGAAGCACACAGACATCGACCTCCCAAGGCGATATCGGAGATCCCATCATGAATCCTGAGAACGCCAGCAACGCGACGAGTCGTGGGTTTCCATTGACGCGGCCTGAGGTCACGATCGAGGAAAGTTGCGAGAGAGTAGACGAAGTCGGCTGCCCGGAGCTACAGTGGTGGTTTGCCGTACCTAGGCTGGGGGAACACTGCATGTGGGCCGCGTATGAATCGGATACGCTCCAGCTAACAGGGGTTACCGAAATCGTGTCCGTGGGTCCAGCAAGGCTCCGTGACACAGATTGTGTCGAGCTTCGATTGCAAGAGTATGCAAATCGGAAGGACTGGCCAACAGAATTCAATCCCGGGTACATGTACGCACTGTTGGACGACCAGGGTGCCCGATGGGTTGGAGTGGTCAAGACTTTGCGTGGGAGACGCGTGTTCGAATTGCTGGGCGACAGGACCTTCGAAGCCAACTGGGGCGGTTCTATGAATCGTCGAATAGTTGACGATGGGCGGTACGAACGCCTGAGTGATGGCGCCTACAAGACGACCGATGCGCAAGGTCTCGGTGCTGGTACCTACGATGTGACTATCGGCGACAACAGGTTTTGTTGTATTCGTATCTTGGATCCCATACCCGGCTTGTCCTCACCAAACGGTGGAGAGCTCGTGGAAGCC
Source organism: Candidatus Latescibacterota bacterium (assembly GCA_965208105.1). GTDB lineage: Bacteria > Latescibacterota > UBA2968 > UBA8231 > UBA8231. Next base: position 1,078,869 of record OZ242318.1, on the reverse strand, counting down.
TTCGTTGAAGAAGGAGGAAGGACCGTCTTCTTCCGGCGCTATGATGGGCAGTATTTCCGGGGCGGGGACTTGACCTGCAAGTATCCGGGTAATCGGCGAATCGTCATTGACGACATCGTGTATGTGCACCATGACCGCACGGGACGCGCCCACGACACCATCACTCAAATTTCCCTGGAATCCGATCATTCGAAAACATCATCTGGGCGAGCGTACGTTGGGTAGGCACGGCACATAACACACCGGTTTTCGCTACGCCGCCCTTCAGGCGGCTTGGCTTTCAGCAACCTGGCTGCGCCAGGTTCGCAAACCGGCGAAACGTTAGCGGAAATAGGACGTGGAAAATTCTTACATCGCCGTGATGCACGGAAGTTCGCAAGAATTTATTGAATTATGATCCTCATTTGGCAAATGGTGCTCTATTGCCGCAAGTAAGGAAGGTGTCGAAATGAAGTACAAAGTCGCGTTGCTCGAATCTGATGAGGGATGGAGTGTTTCTGTTCCTGGGCTTCCCGGTTGTTGGTCTCAAGGTGCATCCGAGGCGGAAGCGCTTGCAAACATCGAAGCGGCTATACGCGAATACCTTGCAGCGGTCGACGAACTACTAGGAGACGCTCAAGTCAAAGAGGTGGAGCTGACGCTTTAGGATGCCCAAGATTCCAGAGGTCAATCACCTGCGGGCCGTAAGGGCCTTGGAAAAGGCTGGATTTCGGATAATTCGCCAGGGTAAACACATCGTCATGAGTGACGGTACCCGGATCTTGACTATTCCCCGAAGCAATCCGGTCAATGCGTTCACAATGGGCGGAATTGTTCGAGACGCGGGTCTTTCCGTTGAGCAATTTCGCGATCTATTGAATTGAGTGAAACTTCCGCTAAAATCACGGTGTTGCGTTGAGGCGCTGCCGCCCCTTGGCCTTCGGCAACCACATCGAGGTTCGCAAACCGGCAGAACGTTACACGACATGGAGATGCAATGAGAGGTCGGACATGAACGGTAGTGACACGTGCAAGACGTGCGAATTGACTGCACGAAGAAGGCTGGGGAAGGCGCCACTTTACGACAGCATTTACCAGACCAGGTTCTGGGATGTTGCGCATGCGTTCGATACCTCATTGCCCGGATGGCTGGTGTTGGTTCTGCAACGACACATCGAATCGCTTGATGAGCTCACTGAGCAGGAAGCCGCAGAATTGGGGCCCTTGATTCGGCGTGTTTCCTTGTCTCTTAAGGCTGTAGTCGGATGCGTGAAAACATATGTGATCCAGTTTGCCGAGGCCAAGGATCATCCGCATGTACACTTCCATATTGTGCCTCGAATGGCTAATCAACCGGCCGACCGGCGAAGCACTAGAGTATTTGCTTATCTGGGTGTTTCTCAGGAGGAAAGTGTCAGTGAAGATCAGATGAATGAGATTGGTGGTAGGATCAGAGACGAGTTGCATTCAACAGAGTAATGAATATCACGACGTATAACAGCACGGTTTGTGCTTCGGCGGCTACGTCGCCTTGGCCTGCGGCAACCCCTCGCCAAGCTCGGGGTTTGCAAACCGGCGGAACGATATATGAAATGGGAAGAACCGGAATCACCGACCGGAGACCATGTAATGGAGAAAATTCACTACGCAATCTACCTGGGCCTACTAACTACAGTGAGTGCCGCTGTCGGAACTCCTTCCTTTGAGAACGACTACGGTCGAGCGGATATCGGCAAGCCGTGGGAGTCAATGGTAGAGGGTGAGGGCTTGGCCGGATGGCATGCCAGTGAAGGCCCTTTCACCCCTTCCGTATGGCGTCGCGAGGGCGACGCCATCATTGCCGATACGGGCCAGGCAAGCCGCGGGCGGCTTGTCCAGGGAGATGGGACCTGGGCTGCCTATGAATTCAAGGTGCAGGCCACCATTGAGAAGGGGTCCGGTCCGCAACTCGTATTTGGAATCTCCGACGACGGTGTTTCGTCGCATTTCCTGACATACCTGACGGGTTGGAAGACCATGGTCGTCGTCCGTCGGAACGAGGAAACTCGTGAGGATGTCAAACTCGATGTCGTTGATTTCGTTATGGAGCCTGGTCGCGAATATGACATTGTCCTCAAGGTCCGTGATCGCTCAGTGACCAGCTACGTGAACGGTGTATTGGTCAATCGGTTGACGCTGCCTGGGGAGTCGCGCGGTGCAGTTGGCTTGGCCGTTTGGGGCCACAACACGGTCGTTCGCTTCCGCGACCCAAAGATCAGACATTATTACAAACGCCACCACGACTGATGCTCGGCACCCTCCCCGGCAGCTCCAGCAGTAGAGCTCTGGTACAGGTAATGAAGAGTCCCATTTCATATATCACATCCATTTACGCTGCGGGGCATTCGCCCCTTGGCCTGCGGCAACCCACTTCGTGGGTTCGTAAACCGTGAAAACGATATGCGAAGAATTAACAACACCCAAGTCCGACGGTTGCATGAAATAAGGAGACCACCAGCATGAAGATCACCGATGTTAAAACCTATCTGGTCAACGCGAACGAGGGTTCGTCGATGAACTCGCGCCCCCGTGGACGGAACTGGTTGTTCGTCAAGGTTTTCACCGACGAGGGCGTGACCGGCGTAGGCGAAGGAGGCGGCTGGCCGTTTATCGTGGAGAAGGCGATCCAGGAGATGAAACACTTCGTGATCGGCGAAAACCCCTTCCAGATCGAAAGACTCTGGCTCAGGCTCTACGATATCCTGCACGGTCACGGGGTAACGGGGTCGGTGCGTGGTGGGATGATCAGCGCTCTCGACTGTGCCCTGTGGGACATAAAGGGCAAGGCGCTCGGCGTTCCGGTCTGGGAGCTGTTGGGCGGCAAGATGCGGGACAGAATTCCGGTGTACGGTCACGCCAGCACGCCGGCGGAGGCGGAGAGGCTGATCGATCGCGGCTACAGGTTCTTCAAGTGCGGGCCGAAGATCGAAACGATTAAAAGCTTGCGCGAGGCGGTGGGATACGAGGTGGAGATCGGCGTTCACTGTCACGCGGAAATGACCCCGTCCGCCGCCATCCAGCTCGGACGGGGATGCGAGCCGTACCGTCCCATGTTTCTGGAGGACCCCGTGGTGCCGGAGAATGTCGAGGCTTTCGCGAAGGTTGCTGAGAAGGTCGCGGTTCCACTGGCAACGGGAGAGCGTTTCGCGACCAAGTGGGCCTTTTCGGAGCTGCTGGCGCGCAACCTGGTGGATATCGTGCAGCCGGAGACTACCCGCCTGGGCGGGATCACCGAGCTCAAGAAGTTGGCGGCCATGGCCGAGGCCCAATCGGTGACCGTGGCCCCTCACGACGGCTCCGTGGGGCCGATCATCGAGATGGCGAACCTGCACGTGCTCGCGTCGATCCCCAACTGCATCTTCCTCGAACACAAGGCGGATGACGTCCCCTGGCGATACGACGTGGCGCCGGGATGCATCCAGGAAGAAGGGGGCGCTATCCTCGTGCCCGAGGCTCCCGGCCTTGGATGCGACGTGGATGAGTCGATCGCCGCGGCTCATCCGATACTGGATATAGATGCGTTCGAGTATTCCCACCGGACGCCCGAGGAGATTCAGCGGTCCTTCGTGCGTTAGAAGGATATTCGAATCCAATCAATTTAGATCAGTATGGTGGGGGAATTGCGGTTGGGAGAACCCTTGGCGGATGGGCCCCCCGTGATCAATGAGTGACACCGCGCCAAGTATCGCAGCATTTTTTCCAGACAAATACATTAACGGAGCCCCGACCGAAAGGAGATGCGATGCGCCCGTTACTTGACTACGCCGACATCTATTCCGGTTTCGCCGGCTACGAGCCGGACGGCAGGGCCTACCACTATCATCCTCCCCGGGGCGTGCGGTTGATATTCAACCAGGCCGAACGCTCGGCACCTGTCCTCACCGACGAAATGCCATGGGAAGGCGGCCTGAGCCATGTCACGGTGTTCCGCGACGGCGGCAAGTACCGGATGTGGTACGGAACGCAGTGCGGCAAGGGCATCAACGATCAGCTGCTCTGCTACGCCGAGAGCGAGGAAGGCTTGTCGTGGACACGGCCCGAACTGGGACTGTTCGAATTCAACGGTTCCCACCTCAACAATATCTGCCGGCGAGGACCGGGGGTGCGGACCGGCTGCACCTTCATCGATCCGAGCGCACCTCCCGCCGAGCGCTACAAACGGATAGGCCACTGCCCCCAGTGGTTCGACAAGGGCAAGGAGATCACCGCTGAAGAGGGACTGCGCCGGTGGCGCGAATTGGGAGAGGCGGGGTACTCGAGGGATGAGATGCGGAAGGAAGTACAGCTGATCGGCACCCATCGCGGTGCGGTCTCTCCCGACGGCGTCAACTGGACCGCGCTGGAGGACATCCTGTTCGAGATGTTCTGCGATACCCAGACCATCTGCCGCTACGACGGCGACCGGGGCACCTACGTGGGGTTTTTTCGCACCCACGCCAACGGCCGCCGCGCCATCGGGCGCGCCGAGACAGATGATTTTCGCCGGTGGGCCAAACCGGAAACGATCGTCGTGCCCGGCCTGGAGGACGGACCCAGCCACTCCTTCTACACCAATGCCTATTCGCCCTATCCCGGCGCCGGTCTCCACATGATGTTTCCCTCGGTCTTCGACCAGCTCAACGACAAGGTGGATGTGTTCCTGGCGGTTAGCCGCGATGGCATCAACTGGACGCGGGCGGGGCGAACTCCGGTCCTGGCCTGTGGTGGAAGCGGAAGCGGCGAGGAAGGGGGGCCGTACGTCGGGACCGAGTTGCTGGTTCTGGAAGACGGCCGCATGGCGGTGCCGTACGGGGCGAGCGATGCCAGGCACAACGAAGGCTATTATCTCGACAGGGACAAGCGCAGCCATGTCGCCTGGGCTACCTGGCCCCGGGACCGGATCGGCGGCCTGCGCGCGGAGGACCATGGCAGCTTTTCGCTGATCGGCAGCATGGCGGAAGGCGGGCCGCTGCGACTCAACTATTCCACCGAACGGGGCGGTTGGATTCGCGCCGCGCTCTACAAGGATCTGCCATATCCGCCGGAAAAAACAGAGCCACTGGAGAGGTTTGATTTCGCCGACTGCGACCCGCTCGCCGGGGACGAGTTCGGGCGCGAGGTGAGCTGGCGCGGCAGTGCGGATCTATCGGGGCTGGCCGGAACGAAGATCACCGTGCGCTTCGAGATGATGAGGGCGACGCTCCACTCCTGGGAGTTCGGCCGGCCCGGGGCGGACCGTCAATCGACCTGAGACATCGCGGCGCGGGGCGCACAGAGTTCAGACCGGAGGCTTCAATGTTCTATGAACCCAAGGATGGGTCCGGGCTGCCCCACAACCCGCTCAACGCGATTGTCGTCCCCAGGCCCATCGGCTGGATATCGACTCTCAGCGCCGAAGGCGTCCCGAACCTCGCGCCTTACTCGTTCTTCAACGCTGTGGCCTACACTCCCCCGCAGGTGATGTTCTCGGCCACGAGCAACCACAAGTTCGGCGGTCTGAAGGACGCGGTGGCCGACGCTCAGGCCACCGGGGAGTTCGTCGTGAACGTCGCCACGTGGGAGCTGCGCGAGCAGATGAACGCCTCCGCCGTTCCGGCCCCGCGCGAGGTCGACGAGTTCGAATACGCCGGGCTCACCAAGGCGGAGAGCAGGCTGGTGAGCTGTCCCCGCGTGGCAGAGAGCCCGGTCCACCTGGAGTGCCGCTACACAACCTCGCTGGAGGTGCTGTCGGACAACCCCGACGATCCGAACACCGTAGTCTTCGGCGAAGTCGCAGGCGTCCACATAGACGACAGCGTGTTGGTGGACGGGCGCGTGGACTTCCTCAAGCTGCGGCCGGTCGGAAGGCTGGGCTACCTCGATTTCGTCGAGGTGGACAGCTTCTTCACGATGGCGAGGCCGGAGTGGCCGGGATAGAACCCGGCATCCGCAGGCAGGGGCGTCAGGAGACCGGCGGCCTGCCCTCGATCCAGGGCCTGGCCTTCTCGAAGGCGGCGGACGCGGCGAGCACCGTTTCCTCGTCTCCCCACCGGCCGACGATGTGCAGTCCTATTGGCATGCCCTCGGTAGAGAAGCCCGCGGGGATGCTTGCAGCGGGATGGCCGATCATGTTTATGGGATAGGTGAATGGCAGGAATCCCCAGAGGCTGTCTACGTCGCGGCCCGCGATCCGGGCGGGCCGGCCGTCCACCGGGAAGGCCGGCACGGCCATCGTCGGAGACAACAGCAGGTCGTAGTCGTCGAATAGATCGGCGAACTGCTGCCTGAGACGGTCGAGGTAGGCCAGGGAGGCAGCGTAGTCGGCCCCCGTGACCGAGGCCCCCTTCTCGATGCACTCCCGGGCATAGTCGGTCAGCATGTCGGCCTTTTCGAGGAGAAGGCCGAGTCGGGTGTAGCCCACCGCGCTGAACAAGGTCCAGAAGGCATCGAACGGCGAATCGAGGCTGATGTCGGAGCCCTCGACGGTGCATCCCACCTCCTCGAAGGCCATCGCCGCGCGGGACGCGACTTCGACGACCTCCGGGTCGACGGCGGCGTAGCCGTAGTCCGGGCTCCAGGCCATTCTCAGCCCTGAGACGTCCCTGTCCAGCGCGGCCAGGAAGTCGGGAGGGGCCTGGCGTATCGACGACGGGTCCCTGGGGTCGTGGCCGGCGAGCACCTGAAGCAGCATCGCGGCGTCCGCGACCGCCCTGGTCATCGGACCCGCCTGGCTGAAGTGGTTGGGGATTGCGGGACTGGGACCGGCGTAATAGGGCACCCGCCCCTGCGTCGGCTTCAGGCCGTAGACGCCGCAGAAGCTCGAAGGTATGCGGATGGAGCCGCCCCCGTCGCTGCCCTGGGCCAGGGCGCATAAGCCGGCAACCGTAGACGCGCCCGCGCCGCCGCTGGAGCCTCCGGTGGTGCGCTCCGTGTTCCACGGGTTGCGGCACGGGCCGCCCAGGCGGTTGTCGGTCGTTCCCGACTGCCCGAACTCAGGCGTGTTGGTCTTGCCCAGGATCACCGCGCCCGACTGCCGGACGCGCTCCACCACGACCGAGTCCTCGTCGGGCACCCTGTCCTCGAAGATCAGTGATCCTGAGGTCGTCCTCAAACCCCTGGTCAATTCAAGGTCCTTGATCGATATGGGCAGACCGTGGAGCGGGCCGAGGTCGTCGCCGCGCATGACGGCCTCCTCCGCCGACCGCGCGGCGGACATGGCCTGGTCGTGGGCCACCGTGAGATAGGAGTCGAGGCGAGAGTCGAGACGGTCGATGCGCCTGAGATACATCTCCGTGAGCTCCACGGGGGATAGTTCCTTGCCGGCGATGAGCTTTCGAAGCTCCGAGGCCGGAGCGAACGCCAGGATTTCGTCGATAGCTGCGGTCATATTGACCTCCGTTTCTCTTCTGAAGGGTCCCCCTCGAGATCAAGCCCCACCAGCCTGCCTGGACGGCAGGCGCCACCGCAAGGATAACAAAAATTGGCACTCCGGCACCACCCTGACAGGCTTCAACCGACCTGATGGAGGCTCTCTTCTTCCAGAGCAAGTACGAGCATGCTTGGAGATAGCTTTCCGAGGCCGGTAGTGACGGGCTGCCTGGCAAATCTTCATGGCGCGTCTTCTTCCACGATAACCAGCTCCGCAACATCCACTTCGCTGGCGCCAAAATACCCCAATGCATAATGGTCGGGATTGGTCAGATTCTCAACGTTGCCACGAACCAAGGCCGCAGGGGTAGGGAAGACCGGATTTTGCCCCGTCTGCTGGAAGATCAGGAAATAATAGTCAAAGGCCCTTTTTGATAACGAGAGCTGTCGTACGCGGATCAATTGGCCCGGTTCTACGGTCGCTTCTTCGTTCGGCTCGAAGCCGATGGCCCACTCCCCGTCATACAAATCATCCGATCCGACGAAATTGAACTCATTACCGTCATCGGGCTTGGCTTGCGATACACCATCGGCGAACTGCTCCCACAGATAGTAGTCTTCGCGACCGGCGACATCTTGATAATCGATCTTTACATGGATGCCTTCCTCCTCGAACGGGTTAGATTTGTTGAATTGCTGGTAGATCCGGTCGATGGGCGCAACGGGAAGTAATGTTTCGACCGCTCGATAGGATTCGCCGTCAAGATCAATTTCAAGGGTGTAGGCCCGCCCGACCTCGGGACGCATATCCCCGTTTTCGTAGATGCCGGGTTGATCCGACGACTCGGTAAAGGGATAGGTGTTGCCTGAGTCGTCCAGCACGACCACCTCTGCTCCGCTGGCCGCGGGGGTTGGCTCGTTACTGAAGTAGGGAGCCGTGGTAGACAACCGGAGAGACTGCACCGCATCCGGGTCGTCTATATTGCGCTCGATGCGCCCCTCGACAACGAGCCGTTCCGGCCCTTCTTCCACATCTATATCGACGACTCTCTCACACGCTGTGAACAGGGGCGCTGCCATCCAGATGGCGATTTGTATGTTTTTCATGGTTAAAAGCTCCGGTTATAGGTTATGCTGGGAAGGATGCCGAAAATCGAAGTCTGTACAGCTTGGGTGACGAGCTTGTCCTTCTCGCTTTGTCGGACACTGATTGTAGCGGCATTGTGTCGGTTATACAGATTGTAGATGCTGAAGACCCAACTGTGGTCATTGGCCGTGGTGTAGGTCAGTCCCAAATCCAGGCGGTGATAGGCCGGCAAGCGAGCCCCATTCCGCGTCTCATACTGCGGAACGGTGAAATTGGCGAACTCGTAGCGGCTGATCGGGAAAGTCGTGGGCGTACCCGTAGACAGGGCGAAGTTTGTCGATAGGGACCAACGCGGTTTAAGGGCGTATACGGTGGTCAAGGTCAGATCGTGTGCCTTGTCATTGTTAGCCGGATAATATTCCCCATTGTTGATGCCCGGATCGCCGCCGCCCAATCCAGGGACCTGGCGCTCGGTGCGCGACCACGTATAGCCCAGCCAACCAGTCAAGCGTCCCGTGCGTTTGCGCACCATCAGCTCTACGCCGTAGGATCGGCCCTTGCCCTTCAATAGCTCGGTCTCCAGGTTGTTGTTGAATGTCAGATGGGCCCCGTCGAAGTAGTCGATCAGATTGTTCATCTTCTTGTAATAGGCTTCGACCGAAGCTTCGTACACATTCTCCCGAAAGTTTCGGAAATATCCACCGGCGATCTGGTCGGCTGTCTGTGGTTCGACAAAGGGGCCGCTGGGTCTCCAGATATCCAGGGGCTGGGATGCGGTCGTATTGGAGATGAGGTGGATATACTGCCGGGTGCGATTGTAGCTTGCCTTGATCGAGCTGGATTCCGTCAGCGACCATCGCGCCGATACGCGGGGCTCCAGACCCGTAAAGCTTTTTACGTTCTTCCAGTTTTCATACGAGGTGATGCTTTTGATTACCCCCGCTTCATACCGGCCCAAGGTCTCGTTGTATACGATCGGCTGGTTGTCGCGATAGACGGGTAAATCCTGCCCCCCCTGACGACTGAACGCCGACAGACGCAACCCATATTGGAACGAGAGGAAGTCGGTGAGTCGATGGTCCAAGCTGACATAAGCGCTTGGCTCTACAGCCTTCTGTCGATCCAGCTTCGCCGCAACAACCGAAGACGTTTTCCCGATAGGTTTGATATTGGCAGGAGTGAAGCCGTAATAGATACTGCTGGCGCCGAAATTGAGCGAATTCCCCTCGGTCAATGAGTAGAAGAAATCAGATTTGAACTTGAAGTTGGTGATGTGGGACAGCCAATTGTGCTCCGCCCCAGCGGTAAACGTATCGCTATCGTAGCTGTAGCGGCTGAACACGCCTGTGAAATTGGCGAACAATCTCCGGCTGAAGAGACGGTTCCAGCGGACGGTGGTGGTGGTATTGCCCCAGGCGTTGCCGAAAATATCAGCGACTTTGAAGGCATCCCTGCCGCGATAACCCGAGACGAAGAGGCGGTTGTTGTCGTTGATATTGTAGTTGCCTTTAAAATTGACGTCGTAGAAATGAGCGGTGCTGTTGTCGCTGCTGAACGCATTATAAAAGATGTCGCCATAAGAACGGCGTCCGGCGACTACATAGGATCCACGACCTTCGGCGATCGGGCCTTCCAGTAGCATGCGCCCCGACAGGACCCCTATGCCTGCCTTGCCCCGGAACTTTTTGGCATTGCCCTCTTTTTGCCGCACATCTAACACCGAGGACAACCGCCCGCCATACTGGGCAGGGATCCCTCCTTTGTAGATCCTGATGTCTTTGGTGATGTCGGCATTGAAGACCGAGAAGAAGCCGAAGAGGTGCGCCGCATTGTAGACTATGGCTTCATCGAGCAGGACCAGGTTTTGATCTGCTGCCCCGCCGCGCACGTTAAATCCCGCAGCCCCTTCGCGTACGGTCGTCACCCCCGGCAACAACTGGATTGTTTGCACCAGATCGGCTTCGCCCAAAACGGCGGGCGCGCGCTCTACGGTCTTTATATCCAATTCGGCGGCGCTCATTTCGATGGAGCCGACATTCTCATCGACTCGCTCGGCGCTCACAGTGGTCTGGGTCAGCTCTATTGCTGCCGCGGCCAATTCGATATTGAGCACTTGATCTTGATTGAGGTCAACAGGACGTACAATCGCGTCATAGCCGATAAAGGTGAACGCGACCATATGAGTGCCTGCGGGGAGCCGCAGTGCGTAATAGCCGTAGGCGTTCGTCGTTGTGCCTGCCTCCATGGCCGATACGGCGATGTTGACGCCGGGTATGGCTTCGCCGTCGGCGGCATCTTTGACATAACCGCTGACGGTAAATCTCTCCTGGGCTGCGATGCTCGTGCCTGGCAGCAGCAACAGACACGCCATTGGGAATGCGATGGATTTAATCATAATGCACCTATCCTGATTGATAACTGCGTTTTAGCCATGCGCATCAGACCGCTGTATTTTATCGCGGGATCTGTTACACAGTATCTGGATCAAGCATCGATCCAGGCGACATGACTAATACTACGAGCCAGTTATTAATCGAAGATTGCTGCTTTGTAACCAATTGTAATGAGATGTAAACGTGCAGATAATGCGAAGAAGAGGACGCGAGGCTATTCAGGCTATCTCATAGGGAAGGTAAGGAGAACGCATGTCCCTTTGTTCGGTGAGCTTGAAATGTCGATCTGGCCGCCGTGTGCTTCCATGATCTTCTTGCATACGCTCATACCCAGACCATAGCCTCCGGTTTGTTTCGAGCGGGATTTATCAACCCGGTAGAAGGGCTCGAAAATATGTGGTAGATCATCCTGCGGAATGCCTGAGCCATAGTCCTGAACTTTAATAAGAATCTTGTCTCGTTCCCGGGTACAGCTGACCTCGATGGGATCGGTCGCATTTGAATGTCTAATGGCATTCAAAAGGAGATTATTCAAGACCGTGGTCACTCTTGTCGGGTCGACGGTCACAATAAGATCCTCCGGGGAACACTGAAGCACGACACCTGGCTCCTGGCCCTGGTGATTCTTGCACAGATCCATTAATAAGTCGAGAATATTAATCGATTCGGTTTGGAGACCTCCATGAGGGCTGTTCATGCGTTCGTTTTCCAGGATTTCCGTAACCATTGACTCCATATTCTTGATATTTTTGTATAGCGTCTGCTTGGTCTTATTGTTCTCCAGAAACTCAATAGCGACTAACATGCGCGTCAAAGGGGATCGTAGCTCATGACTCACATCGAGCAGCAGTTGGTCGCGAGCGAGAAGCGATTTCCGGATCCGCTGCGTCATACGATTAAATGACAGAGCGAGCTGGCCAAGCTCATCAACCCGATTCGTCTCGATCTCGAAATCCAGGTTGCCCTCCCCAATCTCTCTTACGCCCTCATGCAGCGCTTTTATCGGCTTGAGCTGGCTGCGAAGAAGGAGATATATGATAAAAAAAGAGAATACGACGAGCCCAAGGGAGGTGAGAAAATATATTTCGTCTTGATCGAGAAACTCGGCTTTAAGGAAATTGAACTGATAATGACCATGCTCTAAGTCCAGGTCAACGAAGAGCTCATCGCCCTCGTCACTGTTCATAACCCTGATTCGCTCGTCATCCTTGTACGGCTTCATGGCCGCTCTGTCCTTCACCTGCATATCTGGGTCACTCTGCCAAGCTACGCCATCACTCTCATACCAGATTTCTACTTGCAAACTATCTGCTATTTGTTGTAGCTGGTTCACCTCGGGTTGGGAGCCAAGGCCGGCAACAATACCTTGTGCGTGCCTGACCATGAGATCGGATATCACAGGCACGATTTCGCTCTCCATTTCTTTTTCTTCAATTAAAAAGAGACCAGTTGTCATGATCGAGACAGCGAAGAAAAGCAATAAAGAGATCTTGAGGAAGAGCGATCGCTTGATATTGATCGTGGAAGGAACTGTCATGCGGCCTCAGTCGCGCCGACAAACACATAACCCGCCCCGCGAATCGTCCGTATATAGTGTGGGTTTCGCGGATCGTCTTTCAGCTTGTGACGTATTCTCGAGATAAGAACATCAACGGAGCGGTCGAAGGCTGTCCAATCTACGCCCCGAATATTCTGCATGATATAATCGCGGCTGAGGACTCTGCCGCCACTTTGGACTAACAGGACGAGCATTTCGAATTCAGTGGTTGTCAGATCCAAAGAGACGCCGTCAATGGTCGCGGTATATTTCTCCAGGTTGATTTTCAGATCACCGATTTCAAGAATGCCTTTTTTGGCCGGCTTATGCCCCCGCCTGAGGACCGCCTGAATCCGAGCGACTAACTCTCTGGGTTCAAAGGGCTTGGGTAAATAATCGTCTGCTCCGAGTTCCAGCCCGACAACACGATCCGTGATTTCTCCACGAGCCGTGAGCATAATTATGGGGAGAGTATGTGTTTCCCGGATGGTTTTGCAGACATTGAATCCATCCATTTCGGGCAACATTACATCGAGAATTACGAGGTCGAAGTCGCTTTTTCCAAGAAGCTCTATACCCTTGGACGGGCTGGACACAGCGGTTGTCTTGAATCCGAAATCTCCCAAATAGGTCTCTAGAAGGTCCGTCAGTTCTTCGTCGTCATCGATTATCAGTATTGCAGCCATCATCCAAATTATGATCCTGCAAACGAGCTTCAATTAAAAATTTAGGTCGTAAGAAAGATAGTCTCAAACTGTAAGTAGATCTTTTCTGTGCTTTGATCGCAAACGATTAATTTTCAGGAGGGACTGCGCGGGAGGACTCCAAAGGCGTATCCGTGTGGGACCAGTCCACAGAGACGTCGACAGAAGATGGATTTTTCTGTGATTTGAGATAGGCATTCGGATCATGATACAAGGCGCCTTCTGGGAGCCAATCCCACAACGGGCCTAGACTACGCCTTATCTTCTCCACGTAGAACTGTGGAATTTCTGTCGTATCTCCCTCGAAGAAAGACCGAACCTGCGGGTCTTCATCGAGTCTCCGCCGGATTTCACTGAAAAATTTAAGTCGATTGAACCACGATAGAAAGCGGATAAATTGTATAAACCGAATGGAGATGCCGGGAATCGCCCGGCTGTTTTTGAGAAGATATCTGTATGATGTATTGTGCCTGGTCAAGCTGACCATGTTGTCATAGAGTTCTTTCCATGTGTAGTTCTTGGGCTTGATATTCATTCCTTGAGAGCTGTCGAGAAAGTAGAACGGAATGGGCAGAACCCGCCCCGCCTCTTGATATTCAAGGTTGAGAGGACTCGCTTGCCCATAGGCCGTCAATAGCGAATTGGCGGGGTAGATGCCGGGAGTCATATCAAGGAAGCGCTTGGTGAGCTCGAAGGGTTCCGACCCTTCGTCGGCGTCGAGTCCGAAGACGAAGTTGGTTTGAACGTAGGGAATATATCTCAAGATCATATTGACCTGCTCAGAGACTTGCCGAACCTTGTCCATGCCTTGATTTTTCCCGGTTTTCGATTTGTTGCCGAAGTCCCGCCATGACTCGATTCCCGGCAACAAGGCCATGAATCCATTCTTCTGGAGTCGTTTCACGTGGGGTTCCGAGAGAAGAGACAGACTGCTTTCGGCAACGAAGCTCATGCGGCCTGGAGGTACCGCCTCCTCTATGGCAGACAAACAGTCGTCGAATCGAATGCCGAAGTTGGGATCATGCCAGCCCACCACGGGGTGCTTGAACTTTCCCAGAATGAAACGCAGATCTGCCTTGATCACATCGAAATCCAGAGACTGGTAGGGAATGACCGAATCGATACAGAAACTGCATCTGTAGGGGCATCCCAGACTGCCAATCATGGGGACCGATTTTTTAAATGGAGCCTTGCGGAGGGCGATTTCTATGAATTTCCAGCGCTCTTGTACGCTGGGCAAGGTCGAAGGGTGCCTTTCTGCCGAAACATGAATACCTAGGGGCCGGTGCTGAGAGCAGTCCTGTAAAATGTTCTGGATGAGAGTTTTGTCGGCGAAACCAACAACGTAATCGAAATACTTCTGGGCATCCTGAGGATAGCAGCGGGCATGGGGACCCCCAAGTACGGTGAGGGCGCCCCTGGACCGGAGAAAGGCGCTCAACGCATAAGCCAGTTGGCCTCCCTGCGAAAAGGAGGAGATAATTGCGAGATCCAATTTTTCAGGAAGCCCCTCAGCGGGATTTCCAAGGCCGACATAGCACGTGTACGCAACGGAATGCCCCTCTTGTTCACACCATGCGGCAACTGCTTGGGCCATGATTCCCGCCAGATTCGCGTTCATGGTCCGCGCCCACGGGCCTTGCGTACGTCCTCTGGCAACTAGATCGATAACGCCAATACTGAGCTTTTTCATTGTCGCATCCCCATCTGACTTATTTTGAAAATTAATCCCATATTTAGGGAAATTCCCTTTATTGGAACCTCTGATCCACTTCGCTTTTTTGAAAATCTAATCCCGTTGTTGTTCATACTCTTTTACCTATGTGCCTCTTGGGCTGGCCCTAGTTGTGGTTGGCAGCAGCAACAGACACGCCAAAAATGAGATGGATTTAAGTAAAATGCACCTTTCCTGATAAATAACTATGTGTTAGCCATGCGCATCAGATCGTATATTTATTTGCGAGATCTGTTACACAGTGTCTGGATCAAGCACCGATCCAAGCGATACAACTAATACTACGAGCCAGTTATTAATCGAAGATTGCTGCTTTGTAACCAATTGTAACGAGATGTAAATGTGCAAATTTTACGAAGGAGAGAGAGGTGGACCCCGGAATTCGGACAGTTAGCTTGACCTGCCCCCACAGCGACGGCGGCGGAGACCGTACATGGCCGACGTTGTGCGGGTTGTGTAGCTTATTTCGTCGCGCGGTCGCAGGTAGAACCTGCTACTCTGCGTTGGCGAAAGCGGCTGTCCGTGCGATCACGTCGGCACCTCGATGCCCAGCCGCGAACTTGCCGGCCGGGGCCGCCGCGGATGGACTTGCCGACTGCCGGATCAAGACGGGTACGCGGACGCTACCGGCCACCTGTCCACTTGGGCGCGGCGCCAACTGATGCGACTGCTCGACAGTCCATGAGCAGAAAAGGAGGGACAATTGGGAGGATACTTTAAACAGATAACCGACGAGCAGGCAGATCTGATCCGCAGCTCGGCGGTTTTCTTCATTGCTACTGCCGATCCGGAATTGCGCTGCGGACCGAAGAATGTCGGCCCCATCAACCTGTCGCCGAAAGGGGCGACCCCCCTGCACATTATCACGCCCAACAGGGTTGCCTATCTGGACTACGCCGGCAGCGGCAACGAAACCGCCCGGCACGCCGAGGCCGGTGGGCCGGTGACGGTGATGGTTTGTTCCTTTGGCGAAGCGGATGTGGCTATCGTACGGCTCTATGGCACCGCCCGGGCTGTCCCGTTCGGGGAATCACCGCTTTCGGAGCGGTTGTTCGAATCTACCGCAGAGGAGCTCAAGCTTCCGCCGCGGCAGGTGATCGACGTCGACGTGGAGCAGACCCAGACGAGCTGTGGTTACGGAGTACCAGTCATGTCGTTCGTGAGGGAACGCCGGGTCGCCGACCGCGGCCGCAGGTTCAAAGACGCTGCCCAGTTCAAGGATGGGTAACTTGAATTTTACCAACTACGGGAGAAAATCATGATTCGAATTTTGTCCTTTGTCCTGGTTGCGATGGGGCTGCTCGGTGGAGCAGAAAATGCCGCTGCTGCCGCAAGGGATGTAGTAGATCGAGAGACGCTCAAGGATTTCGTGCTGGAAGCGAAGAGCCTGTTGGAGTCCGCACAAGGCGAGGAGGAGCGGGCGGCTATTTTGGAGACCTTCAGAACCGACGAAGAATGGAGGCATGGACCAATTTACATCTTCATCACTGGTTTTGACGGAACTGGCTACTTCCACGCGACCAAACCCGAGCGCGAGGGAGTCAATAATATCGACTCGGAAGACAGCAATGGCGTTAAGATCGTACAGCAGAATATCGCGGCGGCACAAGCCGGGGGTGGATTTACGGAATATCTCTTTGATAATCCGGCGATCGAAGGAGAGGACGAGTCCACCAAGGTAAGCTACGTGGCCCCCATCGAGATTGAGGGTGTATCCTATTACATTGGCGCCGGGTTGTATCTCACTGCAGACCAGACGAATGTTGCACCCATTTCGTGGGGAAGCCTGAAAGGGCAGGTGTAAACTTTGAAAATCGTCGTCCCCGACTTCGGCGGGCAGTGGTCCCGCCTGATCGCCGGATTTGGACGACGGCGCGAAATAGGGGAGGAACTATGCCGAAAGTCGTCTTCATAGGAGCGGGCAGCTTCGGGTTCACGCGCAACCTGGTGCGCGATCTGCTCACCTTCGATCGCCTGCGCAACGCCGAGATCGCCCTGGTAGACATCAACAAACAACGACTCGATTTTGCCCGCCGCGCCTGTCGCAAGCTGATCGACCAGGGCGGCTACGGAGCGACCGTCACCGCCACCACCGATCGGCGCCAGGTACTTTCACGTGCGGACGCCGTCTGCGTTACCATCCTCCGCGGCGCCACCCGCGTCTGGCAGCACGACATCCTGATACCGAAGAAGTACGGCATCAACACCAACGTGGGGGACACCCGTGGTCCGAGCGGCATCTTCCGCGCTCTGCGCACTATTCCGGAGATGCTGGCGATCGCCCGCGACATGGAGGAGCTCTGTCCCCGCGCCATCATGCTCAACTACACCAACCCGATGGCGATGCTGTGCCACGCCATGCAACGCGAGACCGGGATCCAGCTCACCGGCCTGTGCCACTCCGTCCAGGGGACCGCCGCCATGCTCGAAAGCTGGTTGGGTTTGAAGCCGGGGCAGATGGATTACCAGTGCGCCGGCATCAACCATATGGCCTGGTACTTGAAGCTGGAGCACCGTGGCCGCGACCTGTATCCCAAACTGAAAAAGGTGGTGTCCACCGACAAGAAGGTGTACAACCACGAGTTGGTGCGGAACGAAATGTTCCTCGCCCTGGGCCGCTACGTCACTGAATCCAGCGGGCACAACTCGGAGTACAACTGGTGGTTTCGCAAACGGCCTGATCTGATTCGTCAGTACTGCACCACCGGGACCGGGTGGAATCCGGGCCGCTACGCCTACATTCTCAACGAGTACCGAAAACGCGAAAAGACCTGGCGGCGTTCGGTGCGAGAATGGCTCGCGACAGACGAGGTGCCGCTGGAGCGCGGTCACGAGTACGCCGCGTCGATCATCAACGCCTTCGTGGGCGGCGAGATCTTCGAGTTCAACGGGAACGTTGCCAACGATGGCCTGGTGGACAACCTCCCGGGCGGGGCCTGCGTCGAGGTGCCGGTGGTCGCCAGCCGCAAAGGGTTCGAGCCGATCCGGGTGGGCAGGCTGCCGCCGCAATGTGCCATGCTCACCGGGCTGAGCGCTCAGATCGAGATGATGGCGGTGGAGGGCTGTCTCAAAGGGGACGCCGAGCTGGTCTACCAGGCGATTGCCCACGATCCGTTGACCGCCGCCAAGCTGTCGCTCGCCGAGGCGCGCAAGATGGTGAAGGAGATGCTCCGCAAGAATGAAAAGTGGTTGCCTCACTTCAAGAAGGTCGAGCTGTAGCCGCCAACCCGGCCAGTGAATACGGAATCGGGGTTAAAGTCTTGAGGGTAGAAGCATGAAAGCCGCAGTCTTGTACGAACAGAATCAACCAGTTGTCGTCGAAGATATTGAGATGGAAGCTCCGAAAGAGAGGGAGGTGCTCGTCAAGATGGCAGCTACGGGCGTGTGCCATAGCTGCTACCATGTTGTCACCGGACTGCTCGATCCTCCATTGCCTACGGTGCTGGGCGATGAAGGGGCGGGTGTGGTTGAGGAGGTCGGCAAGGGAGTCACGTTGGTAAAACCCGGGGACCACGTCATTCTTTCATGGATGGAGTCCTGCGGTCATTGCACCTACTGCGCCGAGGGCCGCTCCAATCTTTGTTTGACGGCACGCAAGAAAAAGAAGGGATTCCTGGCGGACGGCACGACGCGTTACAAGAAAAACGGGAAATCCATTCATCACTTTGCCACGGTGGCTTCTTTCGCCGAGTACAGTGTGATTCCCGAATCCTGTGCGGTGCCCATTGATCGGGATATTCCACTGGACAAGGCTGCGCTGATTGGCTGCAGTGTTACGACCGGGGTGTGTGCCGCGACCAACACCGCGCAGGTGCGTCCTGGCAGCAGCGTCGCCGTGTTTGGTGCGGGCGGTATCGGCTTGAATGTGATTCAAGGGGCTGCCATTGCGGGCGCGGCGAAAATCGTCGCGGTCGATCTGCTCGAGTCGAAACTGGCACTTTCCTTGGAGTTTGGCGCCACGCATACGGTCAATGCGGACGAGGTTGATCCGGTAGAGGAGATTCGCGCTTTGACCGATGGATTAGGCGTCGAGTATGCGTTTGAAGCCATAGGCACGCGCACAACTTACGAGCAGGTGGTGCACGCAATCCGGCGTGGAGGAACGGCTGTCTGGGTGGGCGCACCTCCGCGCGAGCCGCTTGATCTTGACCCGGGAGTGGTCTTCTGGGACGAGAAAACGGTCAAAGGGTGTTGTTACGGATCATCTCGATCTCGATACGATATGCCGCGCCTGCTTGGACTGTATCGCGCCGGCGTCCTCAAGCTGGACGAATTAATCACCCGAACATATCGGTTGGAGGAAGTGAACGAAGCTTTTGACGACATGCTGGAAGGGAAAGTCGCCCGTGGGATGATTCTACTCTGAGCCGCCGTACGAATTGGCACGGAGAGAAGGAACCTAGGAAAAGCGTTGGGAGTTGATGAAAGAATACGAACACACCCAAGTTGGTTACATACACCTGATCGCGTACAGCGCTGTCGTCCTGTTTTTAGTCTGTTCAAATATCTTCTCGGAATTTAAACCGGCTACTTTGATTCCCCTGATTGTCATGCTCATATTGCTGGCACTGTTCTCGAGCTTGACGGTAAGGGTCGGCGGCGGGGTTATTGCGGTTCAATTCGGGGTGGGAGTCATCCGTAAACGCATTCAGCTAAGCGAAGTCGAGTCCTACGCGAAAGTGGTGAATCCGTGGTACTACGGCTGGGGAATTCGATACACGCCGCGCGGCTGGCTTTACAGCATATACGGGCGCTCGGCGATTGAACTTCTGATGAGGAACGGCAAAACGTGCAGGATTGGGACGGACGATCCCGACGGGTTGGCGCAGGCGCTCGGGGAGGCCCTGGATGAGGCAGATGCCCGTTAGCTGTGTGGTACAACCTTTTGCACTGCTGGCGCTTTAGGAAGCTGGCGATAGTTCTATCGCGCTCCTTGATCATTTGATTGATACGACGGCACGCCCCGCGTGCTGCTTCCCCCCGAAGAGTTGATCGAGAAACTGGAGGCGCTGGTGCCGCCGCCGCGGCTGACTCAGGTGCCCTATCATGGTGTTCTGGCTGCTTGTTGCGATGGCGACTATGCCCCACCCCGTTGCTAGGAAAGGAAACGCGCACAATGGGACACTACTGGACTCTTGCCCTCGAACAGCAGACGGACCTGACCTCATCCCATGGCGAGGTGTCCGACTTGGCGGCGGCAGTGGGCCGAGGCGCAGATCTCAGGCTTTACATGACCACAGATCGGTACGAGGAAACGCTCTATTTTCAGCAGACTTACGCCGGTGAGAGTGACGCGTTTGCCGGACTCATGAGCCATCACCATAGCTATTCACACCGCGGCCAAGACATACATCAACCATACATCAGCATCTTCAAATACGACGACTCCGGGACCTTTTCTCACGTGAAGTGGATGTGGCATGATGTGCGCCTGGATGAGAGCCAGGCCTATCCGTACGGGATATATCGGTGGTTTATCTGCGACCGCTGGCGTACGGTCTACGAACACGATGCTGATGGCAATGGCGTACGCGGCGATTTGGAGGAACTGAAAGAGCATGTCCGGCAGGGACACTCGGTTCAGGTAGGAATCCGCCAACTGTTTGGTCTGGCCGAGGATACTACTGACGGGCCATCACACATCTCGTTCGTCACGACGATGCAACCGCTCATCCGCGATGGCCATGTACAGTCCAACTGCGACCTTGTGGTGGTAGGTGCCCCGCAATGGCCGTGCACTTGGCGCGACGGCCTCCATGTGGCAGTGATGCTGCCCTCCACATCCGGTGAGATTCTCTGCTTCCTTGCTGAACCGGGAAATCTCCCGTTTAAACGGGTCATGCGGCGGCGCTCCATGCAGTGGATGGTCGCAGAGATGGCCTGAGCATTTTGTCTAACAAACCGGCTGCACGCGACGGCCTGCAACCGCGCATGATCCGCAACGTCAGGATGATACCCTCTGTTGGTCTGTAGCCCTAACGTGCAGGTGCTTGCCTATGGCACCCATTGCTGCGTCTAGCTGATCCATGCGCGAGTTGTGCTGAACGTCCAATACCCGATCCACTTGGGGAAGGTGCCAGCCGAGGCGACGCGCTAACTCTGCCTTGCCGATCCCCTGCTCCCGCATCCCCTGATACAGCATCACCTTAACGGCGGTGAGCGTAGGCAGCACCGCGACCTCCCGCCCTTGTGAAGGGGACGGAATATCCCGACCGTCGTGGATGCGGGCTGCTATGGCCTCCTCTAGCGCGTCAACCGCCCGTGCGAGCGCTTCGTCTCGGTCCATTCCAAACGTGGTGAGTTCCGGAAAGTCCGGGGACGTAGCTAGCAGGGTGTTATCATCGTCTTCGAGTACAATAGGATAGGTCAGCATCAGTTCAACCCCAGGTCTTTCTTGATTTTGGCCACCAGCCCTCGGCCCAATTCCTTGTTGCCACCGTGCATAGGCAACTGAGTCGTGCGGTCCCCAAGCCGGACTGTTATATGACCGCTGCCGCCCTTGTGCGCATGAAACGTGCAGCCTCGTCTCCTGAGCCAGCGCCGGAGTTCGCTGGCCTTCATTTTCTATAATTACACAACAAAAGTGTTGATGTCAACAAAAGTGTTGTGTGGATGCCGAGTTTAGGAAGCGCCGGACAGAGGGACAGTCTCGTGCGTACCGGCGTCAATCGTCCGCCTCGTAGCCCGCCGCATTTAGGAATCTGGCCACTTGCTGCAATTGCGACTATGCTCTTTACCTGTCCTAGTCCTGGTCGTGGAAAACCTGCGAGTGGCCGCCTCCGCCATCATGCTTGACTGCGTACGCGCCAGAACCAATCTTTCCACCAGGGCGATCGGGGAGCGGGTGGCCGATTCCATCATCGAGACTTGAACACGCGGAAAGGACCGATCATGTTGGGAGAAAAGTACAATTGCGAGCCGACGCTGACCGACCAGCAGGTGATTGATTTCTGCAAGAATGGCATCATGATGTTCGAAGCCGTAGTCCCCGATGATATCAACCGCCGGACCAGGGAGTTCATCGACAGGTATGAATTAGAACACCCCCAAGCTGTCGGTGGGGGCCAGCTCGAAAACCGCAGGGTGTTAGTGCCGATGGAAATCCTGGAGAAGGAGTGGTTCGTCGACAACGTCATCAAGAACCCTCAAGCAGCGGGGGCGGTGCGCTCGCTCCTGGGCAAAGACTTCACGCTGCCCATGCACATGAGCGACACTCGCCTCCAGGGCCCGTTCGCCATGAGCGGCGGCTGGCACCGCGACGGCGGGGCCATCGACTCGCCGCGGCTGGACTGTCTTCAGGTTTTCTACTACCCGCAGGATTCGCCCGCCGAGCTGGGGCCAACCGAGTTTTTGCCCAGTTCCCACTTTCTGCGTATCAAGCGCCGATACATGACCCAGTACGGCAGCATGCGGCAGGGGGTGCAGACCGTGGCGCCGGCCGGTTCGATCTTCATCACCCACTACTCCATCTGGCATCGCAGCACCACCGCCACGGGTAGGGGGGTCCGCGACCTGCTCAAATACAACTACAGGCGCACGGCCGCGCCCACGCGCGACTGGGTCGCCGATCCAGAGTGCGATTTCACCAAGATCGACTTCAGCACGGGCAGCCAGATGCCCGAGAAGTGGCACGACTCGGTGCGCGTTGCGCGCCTGTTTCTTTGGTTGTGCGGACGCGAGGATTTCGAGTTCCAGGGCGGCCAGGCCTGGCCGGTCGTCGCCGGAGCGGACAACGTCAATGCAGCGGGTATTCCCTCGGAACTGAACCAGGGGTAAAGGGCCGCACGGTGATGCGCAATCGTTGCGTCGGGCAAGGAGTAGAGTTGATGGAAGCAACTGGCGAATGCGACGGTGATTGGAAATCCCTGCTCCATGGCAATGATCTTGCAGGGTGGGAACCCGATGATCCGAGAGTTTGGTCTCGTGACGGCGATGCCCTCGTCATCGATGCGGCTGGCCTGAACCAATGCAACGCACTGACCTATCAGAAGGGCAACTGGTCCAACTTCGAGCTGAGTGTCCAGGCTACGCTCGTTCACGGGGCCAACCTGCAGATAGATTTCGGAATAACTGTGGAGCGCCCGAAAATCTACATGCTCGATTGGCTCAGAGGGATGGGAAAGATGGCGATAAGCAGCTATGAACGAGGCAAGCATGGCACCAACGTGCTCCAGCTCCTCGACATGGACATCGAGTGGGGCCGAGAGTATGACCTGCTCCTTGCAGTCGAGGGATCAACAGTCAAAAGCTTTGTCGATAGGCAGCCCGTGAGCGATGTCGACGTGAACGACGACCTCACCGGGACGATCTCCCTGGGAACCTACGGACCTCACGCAATTGCGCGTTTTCGAGATCCGAGGATCAGGGCAGGCTGATGAGCCCACCGGGCAATTTGAGCTATCACGCCGGGACTTGAGACAATTCTTACCTACAACCAGATTCCAACTTCATATATCGTACCCATTATCGCCAAGGGACATTCGCCCCTTGGCCTTCGAGACTTCTCTTAGGCGGGGTTGCAAATGGTGAGAAGGTTACCCGACGAGGACGGACGGACGGCGCAGGACAAAATCGACGGCATGATACGTCCGGCACGGTGTGTGGAAACCGAAGAAGGCCGCCTGGCCTGGGACCTGTTCTGCGCGGCGATTCGCAACGAGGTCGAAATTCTGCAGCGGCGCCTTGCCGACGATCCGCACTGCGCTCGGCTCGAGTTCTGGTACACGACCCCGATTCACTTCGCCGTGCGAGAAGGCAATCTGGAAGCGACGAAAACACTCTGGGCCGCACATCGGCCCGAAAAACCTGCCCATTTGATCGAGTTGGCCGACGATCGCGGTCACACAGAAGTCTCCGAGTATCTTCGCAGCGAAGTTGGTGTGGATGCGGTTGTCTCCGACCTGCGACTCCACGAAGCCATCGACCTGGAAGACAGTGAGGAAGTGAAACGTTTGCTGGCTGCTGCGCCGGAGCTTGTGGAGCAAGTTGATCGCGACGGCCGAACCCCCCTTCATTCGGCGGTGATAAAGCGCGACGAAATATCCTTGCGGGCTCTTCTCGATGTCGGCGCGCCGGTGGATGCTGTCGACCACGCTGGATTTCGGCCCGTTCACTACGCCTACTGGGGCGGTACCTACTGGAACCTGCGAGAGAATCCCGAGCAATTGGCGAATGCCTTGTACCGTACGGGGGCCAAGGATTCTGCGACGCTGGCGGCGGCGCGTGGGGATATGGATGCCTTGCGGGGTTTCGTACAAGCCCACACCCCTCAGGCCAACGATCCTGACACGCTGGGGAAGCGGCCACTTTCGGCGGCTGTTGAGCGCGGTCACCGGCAGATAGCGCGATTTCTTCTCGATCAGGGAGCCGATGCGGGGCTGCGCGAGACACGAACCTGTCCGAAGGGCTCCGCGCTGATGTCGGCTACCCTTATGAACGACCTCGAGATGGCCGGTTGGCTCCTGGAAGCCGGAGCGGACCCCAATGGCGGGATCGACTCCAGCGGCACTCCGGCGAGCCGGGCCGAGACCGACGAGATGCGAGGCCTGCTTTACTCGCATGGTGGCAAACCCAGGGTTGCATGGGGGTATCTGCAGCGCGGCGAGCTGGAGACGGCAGCCACAATCCTGCGCTACTGCGACGACCCGTTCAGCCAGGAGGAGTGGGAATTCCAGAGAACTCCCTACACAGCCATCGTCAGTGGCTACCGGCGCAGATTGGACAAAGGCGACTCTACCGCCGCGCACGAGGCGTTGCTGAAGATCTTTCTGGCACGAAAGTATCCCATGCCGGCGGTGCTGACCGAGTGCAAAACCTACCTGTACCAGGCACCCCATATGACGCGGCAGCTGCTGGAACACGGTCTGGACCCAAATCTCCCGGACTGGCAACGGCGTACTCCCCTGCACGACCTGTGGAGCTCACCGTACACGGCCAAGCATGCGGTGGAGCTCATCCGTATGTTTCTGGACCACGGTGCTGACCTGGAAGCCCTGGACGAGGAAGATAGGTCGACACCTCTGGGCTTCGCAGCGCGTGCGGGACATCTCGAGGCCGTTGAGCTACTGCTGAAGCGAGGGGCCGATCCCAACGGTGGAGGTGCGTCCTGGGCCAGGCCGTTGGCGTGGGTTGAGCGCAATGATCATGACGAAGTGGCCGGACGCCTGCGCAGAGCCGGGGCCAGATGAGATGACGCTATCGGGTAACCGAACGGTTTACGCTTGCCTCGCCCTCCGGGCGTCTTGGCCTTCGGCAATCCTTCGACAAGCTCGGGGTTCATAAACCCACAAACATCAGGTGAAACTGTGGCCTTTATGGGTCTGCGAAATGGGAAGAACAATATGCCTGCGGACAAGCCTGAATCACAGGCGATAGAGGAAGAATTTCTGAGGCGAAGGGAACAAATACGCATTGCCCCGGGACCATCGGGCGACGATGTCAAAGACTGGATGCATGACGGCGTCGAGGAACTCTTTGGCTTCTTCAACTCCACCGCTGACATCTGGGACAGGAAGTTTGGTGTTGGGCCGGACGACCCCTTCTACCAGGCCGTTGCCGGCCAGATACCACTGACCGATGAACCAATCGACATTCTGGACATTGGCTGCGGGACCGGTATACAGCTCGAATTCGTCTTTGCGAGAGCTCCCAACGCGCGCATTACGGCGGTGGATAGAGCTCCCAACATGCTTGGACAGCTCGAAGCCAAGTTCGCTGACAAATCCGGGCAGCTGAGGTTGGTCCAGGGCAATTTGCTGGATATTCCGTTTGGAAACCAGGAGTACGATTACGCCGTCTCAGTCCTTACGATGCACCATTTTCTTCCCGAGAAGAAAGTTCCCGTCTATGAGAGGGTGAGAGAAGCATTGCGGCCTGCCGGCGTCTACGTCGAGGGCGATCAATCAGACAAGGATCCCAGGGGAGAAGAAGACACCCTCTATTGGTACAACAGGTGGATCGGCAAGCTGCCGGGCGGCGACCGTGGCGAGTGGAACTTTGACATAACTCTGCCGGTCGAGACCCAGACCAATCTCCTTCGGCAGGCAGGTTTCTCTCAGGTCCAGGTTGTCTGGAACCCTCCAGGAGGTGAGGCGGTGCACGTAGCCCGGGAGGGGAACTAGGATGGTCAGGTATGCACAGAATACAGATAGGTGGGAGGATTGGCAGCTCGACTATCGACTCGGATTGATCCTCATCATGCCTCCGAAAGAGGTGAGCGATCTAATAGATCCATTGCGGGAGCGCTACGATCCGAAATCTCATGCCACC
Organism: Candidatus Latescibacterota bacterium; assembly: GCA_965208105.1. Classification (GTDB taxonomy): domain Bacteria; phylum Latescibacterota; class UBA2968; order UBA8231; family UBA8231. Next base: position 1,052,801 of record OZ242318.1, on the reverse strand, counting down.
TGCGGTACTCACATCTCCGTATCGGACCCGCTCAGCCTGGAGATGACTCCAGACCTCGAAACCGAGATCCAAGGCATATTGCAGGAATTCCAGCCATTTGATCTCCATTTCCGTACACTCCACGCATCCAGCAAGCATCCGGGTGTCTCATACTCAATACATCCCGCTGAGCCGATTCGCGCGTTGCAGCAGGCCCTCCATAAATCCCGGGCATTTGGCAGCAAGGTGTACAAGAGGAGGCACATACCACCTCATATGACGATCGCGGAGTTCATCTCGATACAGGAGAGTCTCGAGCTTTGCGACCAACTTCAGAACACGGCGCCGAAAGGGTCGTTCATTTGCGATAGATTGGAGTACATAGTTCCCGACGACAACATGAGCTTTCATCGGGAAATGTCCTTCATGTTCGGAAGGTCTGAAACCTGACAATGGCTATATGTTGGCCTGCCTCGCATAACACGAGCACCCTCGGCTCCGGCCAACCTGCCGCCGGAACTTCATTCCGCTATACGAGCGGCTGCACACTAAAATTTCCCTGAAAACCAGATAAGGAAACCAACATGGATATTCAGACTCGCCTCGTCCACGCCGGCGAGGAGCGCATCGACGGAGCCGTCGTGCTGCCGATCTTCCAGAGCTCGACATATGTCTCGCAGGACGAGCAGGCATACGACGACATCCGCTATCTCCGCCTCAACAACACCCCCAATCACCGCGTATTGCACGCCAAACTGGCCGCTGTCTGCGGCGGCGAGGCTGCCCTGGTCACCGGCTCGGGGATGGCCGCGATTACCACCGCATCCCTGACCGTGCTCAACAGCGGCGATCACCTGCTCATCCAGGACTGCCTCTACGGGGGCACGCACGGCTTTGTTACCCAGGATGCGCCGGATTTTGGCTTGAGCTACGACTTCATCGGCGGCAATGCGCCGGAGACATGGGCGGCCAAGCTGCGGCCGGAGACCCGGGCGATCTACGTGGAGACAATGACCAACCCGCTGCTGGAGGTGGCGGACTTGGAGGCGGTGGTGGAATTTGCCCGCGAGCATGAGCTGGTATCCCTGATCGACAATACCTTTGCCTCGCCGTGCAACTTCCGCCCGCTGGAGATCGGTTTCGACCTGGAGCTGCATAGCGCGACCAAGTATCTCAACGGCCACTCGGACCTCGTCGCCGGGGTGGTAGTGGGCTCGGCTGCCCGCATCAACGCCATTACCCACAAACTCAATCACCTGGGAGGGACCTTGGATACCCACACCTGCTTTCTGCTGCAACGAGGCCTGAAGACCTTGTCGCTGAGAATGCGCCAGCACGACGAAAATGGCCTGCGGCTGGCGCGCTTTCTGGCCGGGCAGGAGCAGGTGAGACGGGTGAATTATCCGGGGCTGGAAAGCCATCCGCAATATCAGCGGGCGCAACGGCTGTTCACGGGGGCGGGTGGGGTATTGAGCTTCGAGCTGCAAGGGGGAGTGGAAGCCGCAGAGCGATTGCTGTCCAGGCTCGTCCTGCCGGCCTCGGCTCCGAGCCTGGGCGGGGTCGAAACCCTGATTACCCGGCCGGCCACCACGTCGCACAGCGGCTTGAGTGGGGAAGAGCGGGCGGCCATGGGCATAACCGACGGTCTGGTGCGAGTGGCCTGCGGAATCGAGGCCGCCGAGGATTTGTGCGCGGATTTTGCTCAGGCCCTAGCCGGGGTCTAGACCTTATGTATTGACGGAGATATGAAAGACCTCCTCCGACTCGGTTGTCGGGGGTTATCTTTGGGAAAACGGAGTTCACCCAAAGACCTATCCCCAGCGAGAAGGAGGAGGCCATGCGTAAATCTACGAAATTCGTCGCCTTGGACATACATAAAGATTCGATCACCGTCGCCCTGGCCGGTGAAGGCCGAAAAGGGCCAGACCTGTATGGAACGATACCGTCTACGGGCGCCGCGTTGTCCAAGCTGGCGGGCCAACTGGCCCGTGGTGGGACCTCGTTGCGGTTTTGCTACGAGGCCGGACCCTGCGGCTACGGCGTCTACCGTCAGCTCACAGCCCTGGGGCACGCCTGCACGGTGGTGGCGCCCTCGCTGATCCCGCGTCGGCCGGGCGACCGCATCAAGACCGACCGCCGCGATGCTGTGTCTCTGGTGCGGCTTTTCCAACACGGCGAGTTGACCCCCGTGTGGGTGCCCGACGAAGCGCAGGAGGCGATGCGCGATCTGGAGCGCTGCCGGGAAGACTTCAAGCACGCCGAGCGCCGCGTGCGCCAGCGGCTGAACAGCTTCTTGCAGCGCCACGGCCGGATCTACTCCGGGCGCAGTCGCTGGACCCAAGCCCACTTTCGCTGGCTGCAGACCCAGCGCTTCGATCATCCGGCCCAGCAGATCGTCTTTCAGGAATACGTGGACGCGGTACAGGAAGCCCAAGGTCGGATCCAGGGGTTGGACCAGGCCCTGCAGCAGGCGCTGGAGGGATGGTCTTTGGAAGGGGAGACGCGGGCTATGAGGGCGCTGCGCGGGGTAGACACGCTCACCGCGGTTACGACCCTGGCCGAGTTGGGGGACCTCACCCGCTTTGACTCGCCGCGCCAACTGATGGCCTTCGTCGGTCTGGTCCCCAGCGAGCATTCCAGCGGCTCCCGCCAAAAGCGAGGGGCGATCACCAAGGCGGGCAACGCCCACGTGCGGCGCGTGCTGGTGGAAGCGGCCTGGTGCTATCGCTTTCCCGCCCGCAAGACGGCCGCCTTGCAACGACGCGCCGAACAGACCGCACCCCCCATACAGGCCATCGCCTGGAAGGCACAGAAACGCCTGTGTGGACGCTATCGACGGCTGAGTGGGCGAGGGATGCCGAAAAACAAAGTCTGCACCGCGATCGCGCGGGAGCTTTTGGGTTTCATCTGGGCCATCGCCTGGGAGCAGAAACGCCCCGGCCGCCTCGTGGCCAGGAGGCCTCGGATCGCCGCCTGATAAGCTCATCGTCTCAGAAGCCGGCATAGGACCTTTGCTCATGTAAATCGAAACGGGACAGAAGGGACCGGTCAGGAGAATCCTCGAAGACACTATGAGGCGCCTATCAGGCTGACCCTCGACTCTAGATTGAGGCCGCTCCGCGACGCACCCAGGACAGGCGGTAACCAACCCGCGAATATCAGTCGGATCAACCGTCGCTACAGCGTCCCTTCTGTTCCCGAACAAACTCATGCAAAGATAACACCCGAAACGACCACCCCGGAGGGGGTTGACAACCGTCAATACATATCAGTGTCCCGTCGCAGAAATATTTCGCCATTTTTCCGACGATCCATCCTGGCTCACGGCGTTGCCTTCACTCGCCGTACACCACATGTACGACTCGCTCAGGCGCCTAGTGAGCCAGGCGCCTCGGCGGCCCAATTGCGCCAACCTATCTCTGCGACGGGACACTAGGGGCGAGTTACCGCGATCGCCGCAACGCTGCCCCAGTCGGCTGGAGCTTCGCGAGCTTTGCGAGATGGGGACGCCAAAGCCTCACCCGGTTCGAGTTGAATTGCAGACCCCACATGTACTCGGTGGAATGGCCATTAAAATTGCGTCCGAGGAGGCCGATCGCTAAAGAGAAACGGAGGAGTAATCTTTTGCACCGGCCTGAAGAGGCCGGGGATGCTCGAGACGAATCAAATCCCGGCGCGCCGAAACCAGGCCTACCATTGCCCGAATTCGATCTCCCGGAGCGGCCCAGGTCTCGCGTCTCCCGGGCACAAAGACCTTCAACAGGCAACAGTCCAGTTCGACCAGGATTCCAACCCCGGCGCGTTCCAGCACAACCCCTTCCACCTCTTCTCCCGCCTTTTCCTCCAGGTACTTCAGCTGCCAGTAGTGCCGGGCCGAGCCCATGACCTTTGCTGCCGTCTCGCGCGCCAGGGCGGTGGCGCTCAGGCCCCGGGCCAAATCCTCCCGGACGTACCGTAGGGTGCCGTCGGCAATAAAGCCCAGCAGTTGTCGCTGCATCAGCAGATCCTCGTAGCCATCGAGGGGATGGCCGATGCACACCCTCCCTGGGCCGTGCGCCGGGGGTTCGGTCTGCAGCCTTCCTCGGGACATCTGCTTCTTCCCTGCGTGTACCCGGGCGGCATCGTACTCCTCTCCCTCCACCGAGATTCCGGGGGAAACAGGCTCGACCCGGTAGACCGATGGGATGCCATTTCGAGCGCAAAACGCCCCGGCCAGCTCCTGGGCGAGCAACTTCAGCTCCTCGCAGATCAGCGGCCCGGCCTGGTTCGCCTCCAGGCGCTGGATCCGGACCGCCCCTTCCCTGAAATCCATGTTCAGTTCGGGCGCGGCCAGAATCAAATCCCCCCTCTGTCGCCGCGTCTGCCGCCGGGTCCGGGCCAGATCGTACAACCAGCGCAGGTGCGGATCGGCGGCCAGCCGGGCCTCTGCCTCCTCCATGCGCAAGACCATCCGCGGCCTGACCCGGCACAGGCGGAGGGCAAACCCCTTGATCTGGCGGCGGAGATCGAGGCGCACCTCCACGGTCAGGGCGGGCCGGCGCTCCCCTGGAGTCAGCCCAGCGGCAGCGGCCAGGGAAGGCGGCAACATGGGGATCGAACCATCGGGCAGGTATATGGAAGCCCCGCGTTCCATGGCCTCCACCTCCACCCGGCCCTCTGGTTGCACCAGCAAGGCGGGGACGGCGAAGTGCAGGCCCAGCTTGTATCCGAAGAGGGTCCGACGCACGCTGAAGGCCCTGTCACAAACCTTCCCATCCCGCGAAAAACCGTAGACCCGCCGGCCCCACCAGCGCCGCCCGCGTCCAGCCGCAGGCAGCCCGCGGAGCTCCGCCGCTTCGGCCAGGGCCTTTGTCGAAAAGTCCACGGGCACATCGCAGCGCAGCAGCTCGAGATTCTCGTTCACGTCCCAGTGTCCCAGTTTGACCAGGACATCGAAGGCCGCCAGCGGACCGTGCAGATGCGCCTGTTTCATCAACCTGGCCGCCTCTTTTGCCCTTGGACTTTCTCCCTCGAACAGGGCTGCCTGCTCCAACACGGCAATGGCCTCCGCGGCCCCCTCCGGCCGGGCGCCCTCTTTGCCATCCGCCACCTGCCGCAGCCAAAGGGCTGCTTCCTCCAATCGGTCTCGATCGCGGTGCCGCTGCTCCGATGCCCGGCCGCGCTCTTCCACTTTGCCTGCCGGCAATGACAGATAGTGCTGCTCCTGCCGGGAGAAAAACTTCCCCTCTCCCAGGAGCCGGGCAAGGGCGGTCAGGCGGTCGCTGTCCTGGTCTTCCCCGAAGTAGAGCTCGGCCAGTTCGCTCAGGGCCCATTTTCGGTCCGGCTCCTCGGCGGCCAATTCCCACAGGGGCCGCAGGTTCAGCTCCCCCTTTATCCTCTCCCGGCGCCGGTTGACCTGGCGCAGGGCGCGGACGATTTCATGGCGCTGCCGCAGCCCGATTTTTTCGCTCGACATGTCGATGAGCTTGCGATGGCTCACCCAGGCCTCCTTGCCCTCCTGATTCAGAACCCACAAAGACCTCGACTTGTTCGGGTCCCCCTGCACCACCCCGCAGCAGTGGTGACCCCTGCGCAGGTATTCGACGATGCGGCCGAAGTGGTCCGGCTTCCTGGGCTTCCGGGGCTTGCGCCCCTTCAGCAAGGCTCTGGCTACCTGGGCCCGCAGGGCAGCATCACCTTGCTCCAGGACTTGGCTGTACCAGGATTTCACGGCCCGACCTCCTTGGGAAATGCAGGTTTATCCCGCTTTGATAACTTCGCGAAATACCCGAACCTGTCTGGATGAACGGGAACATAAGGGACCGATACTGGTACTATGCAATTCGCAGAGAACCTTCGCAAGGGAAAAGGAGGGTCCCTGATGGATCGCTCGCCGCCGCGCGGAGCGGAATTGTTGAAAATCGGTTTATTTCAAATTATATCAAGGAGTTAAGAGAAAATACGGTCTTGAGGACTTTAGTTGCGACTGCTCTCCGCAATAGGTACCTTCGTTTCAGATAAGCAGGACTTGGCGGCCGTTATGCGAACCAATGGTTCGCAAACCGGCAAAGCGTTATGTGCAATGTGCCCTGTTGACTTAGGTTAACGTGCGTGTTAACATAAATGCGTGGGCAGATCCATTGAATTCTACCGTACGAAGGACAGCAGATGTCCTGTTCGGGAGTTTCTCGACAGGCTCGACGGGAGTGATGCTCAGAAGGTATTGTGGGTCTTTCGTTTGATCGAACGAATTGACCCGCGTTCCGAGACAATATCTCAAGAAGCTAGTAGGCACCGACGACATCTGGGAGTGCCGGGTGAAAACGTCCAGCGGAGCCTATCGGTTCTTTTCATTTTTTGTGTACGGCGGCGACCTCGTTGTCACACACGGGTATTCCAAGAAGACCGCTAAGACCGACCGAGGTGAAATTCGTCGAGCTGAGCGCTATCGGCTAGAATATCTAGGCCGCAAGAGAGGAGCATCGTCATGAGTGATGTGGAGAAATACATTTCGCGCAGGAAGAAGACGGATCCTCGTTTTGCCGAAGGATTTGAGGAGGGCTATCGAGATTTCGAGATTGGAGTCCTACTTCGGCAAGCCCGAGAAGCCGCGGGCTTGACCCAGGATGAACTTGCCGAGCGCATTGGAACCAAAAAGACGGCAATATCGCGTATGGAGAATCACGCCGAGGACATCAAGCTGTCGACTTTGCGCAAGGTGACACACGCGCTTGGTCGACGTTTGGAACTGACCCTCAAGTAGCCCACCCACCCCACCGCAGGGCACAAAACACATAACACGTCCGTGCCCGGCTCCGGGCGTTCGCCCTTCGCGCAACCGCATTCGCGAGTTCGGCAACCGGCATAACGTTATAGGAAATGCCAGATGAGGAGATGGTGTGAAGTTTCTGGCTGAGGCCGATTTCGACAGATTGGCCGGAGATTTTCCGGCGTTACAGAGTCGTAGGGGAGAGGGAATCGATTTCGTCAACTTCGATTCCGAAATCGTAGCTTCGTGCTGCGGCTCGTCATATGTAATTCCGTTTGTCTCGGAGAACGAGTGCCTGGTGACCATGCGCGAGAATGGTAGGTGGGTGTTGCCTGGGGGCACCTTGGAACTTGGAGAGGACTGGCTGCAGGCTGCGCATCGAGAGGTCATGGAAGAAACGGGTGCAGCCTTGAGCAATGTTTATCCGATGGGCATGTACCATTGTACATCAAGAGAACCCCAACCCAGGCTACCTAATTTTCCCCACCCCATTCATGTGAGAGTTGTTTCGTGCGCAGATGCAGATCGGGTTGGCTCTCCGTCAGATTCTGATCGTGACAGCTCCATCATTGAAGTCCGGACCGTCACTTATAGCAAAGCTGCAGAACTATTCTCCGATGACGATCAGGATTTCGCTGCACTCTATGAACTGGCGTTCAGTTGCCGAAGGCATTGGATGTCGCTTGAAGCATGACATGTGTCGGAGAAAGGGTTTCCCCTTTACCCCCGTCTGGCACATCCTATAACACGTCCGTGCCCGGCTTCGGGCTTCGCCCTTCGCGCAACCGCTACGCGGTTCGGGCACGGCGAAAACGTTACCCGAAAGCGGCATGATCGAGAAAGCCTGCAAATGACATACTTCTCATGGAGGTGGACCAGGCCAGTGAATGGTAGACTTGCATGAAAAAATCAATCACAGCCCTACTCATAGTTGATGCGCAGCAAGGATTGTTGGAAGGAGAACGAGCAGTCCCTGACTCTGCCGTGGTTCTAGAGCACCTCGTCGCATTATTGGCCGCCGCAAGATCTGCTGGGACTCTTGTGGTCCATCTACAGAACGACGGTCCACCGGGTACTCTTGACGAGCCCGGAACGCCTGGGTGGTTCATCCATCCGAAGTTAGCGCTAAACCCGGAGGAGTTGGTGTTGCGCAAAACAGGGGACGACGGATTCGCCGGCACTGATCTAATAGAAATTCTCACACGCAATGGTGTGAACCGTATTGCGGTAGCCGGTCTGCTCTCCGAGATGTGTGTCAGTGCAACGATTCGAGGGGCCTTGACCCGGAGCCTGGAAGTTGTGCTTATTCGTGATGCTCACGCCACGTATCCTTTCGAAGATATTTCAGCTTCTGTTGTGTCTCGTGTTGCAGAACACGCTCTGGGTGACGAGATCGAGCTGACTGATACGGCCTCGGTTGAGTTTGGGCGGCCAGGTGTTTGAGTTCGGTAGCTTTCTCCTTGATGCCGCCATCGGGTAACAGCACGGTGTTGCGCTGCGGCGAGTGCGCGCCTTGTCCCTACGGGAAACGCCTCGACAAGCTCGGCGTTCGCAACCGGTGAAAACGTTACGCGCAAGTCCGTTCCAGCCGTTGATCAGACATTGGTGAAGTATTGATGAAGTGAATCCGCTACCGATCAGTAAGTCATTTCTATGTACGAACGCCCTCTCTGAGATCATCGAGGACGCATTTCGTCTGTCTCAGGTGCACTGTCAGTTGATCAAGGGTACAATTCGTGACACCTACCGTGTGTGGTCTTCCGAAGGTGATTTCGTTCTCTGTGTTTATCAACATCTCAGCCGAAATTCAGCCGAGATCGAGTCTGAGCTCGATCTGATTGAACACCTTGATAGGGAGGGTGTGTCTGTTGGGCCACCAATTCGGCCAAAAGACGATGCCCGAATGCTTGCGCTCGAAGCGCCTGAAGGCCTGCGTCACGGCGTATTGTTCGCATACATACATGGGGATCATCTCAGCCGGACACCCAGTGTGGAGACAGTTGCGCAGTTGGGCTCACAAATCGCCAGGATACACTCGGCTGCCGATTCAATGAAGGCAGCGATCAACCGTCCGTGCATTGATTTCAACATGATGGTACAACGACCCATTGAGGCTTTCCGGGAGGCAGTACCTCATCGGGCGGAGTCCGTCGCCTACCTCAAGGAGGTCTGCGCGATCCTTGAGCCCAGAATTTGCAGCCTGGAGCAGGAGAAGCCGTTTTATGGGCTTCTGCACGGTGACGTGAGCGCGTCAAACACGAAAGTAAGCCCAAGCGGCGCAATGAGCTTTTTGGATTTCGATTTTTGCGGGTTGGGTTGGCGCGTGTATGATGTCGCGACCTACTTCACGGAGGTCATGTACTGGAAGGCACCCGAGGAGAACGCGGAGGCCTTCCTCAAGGGGTACCAGGAGATTCGGCCGCTGAGAGATTGGGAATTGCAGGCAATCCCAGCGTTCGCGGCAGCACGCAATATTTTCAGTCTTGGAACGCCGTCTCTCTACATCAACGCGTGGGGAAGTGCATCTTTCCCCGACTCCAGAATTGATCTCGTACTCGATTGTATTAGACGCAACATCGAGGAGCTTGATTGACCACGAGATTGATTGAGACAGACCAGCGCGTAACAGCACGGTGTTGCGCTGCGCCGCCCTTGCGGGCGTCTTGGCCCTTCGGGCAACGCCTCGGCCAGCTCGGCGTTCGCAAACCGGCGTAAATGTTAAGCGAAACGGCAGGCTTGAGAGGATGTCAGCCGATGGAACGCATAGGGCGGCCAGAGGACGATTTTAGAGAGCGTCTGACTCGCGAGGACATTACCGAGATCTGTGCTCGCCACTCAATTCCAGATCCGAGCAAGATAGAATCTGAAGGGAGAGGGAACGAGAAAGTCATCTACTATTTGGATGATACCTACGCTCTCCAGTTTCTCGCCTTCAAGGAAGATGAGGAAGACTATCGACTCCTGGAGGTAGAGCCAGCTTTTCCGACGCCAAGGGTTATTACCTGGTGCGAACGTGATCTGTCGCTGGACGCGTCGTACCTCATTACGGAAAAGTGTCCTGGAAAACGCCTCGATCTGCTCTGGCAGGAAGTCGATGAAGTTGAACGTCTGAAGCTCTTTTGTGGTCTTGGGGAGGGGATGGCGAGTTATCACACGGCAGATGGGAGTTCGCTTCTAGCTGCTGCCGACCATCTTGAACTATCCGCCAGGGTCAATGACCATCGCTCAGACCCTCTCTACCACCTAGATCGGCGTCGCGAGCGAGTGGCGCATGAGCTGGACAGAGTTTGTCTAATTCTAGAAAGTCTGGAGCTCGACGTAAGGAGTTTGTTTTCAAGGGCTGAGAGACACCTGGCTCGTCCGCCGGATGATCCGCTGTTTCCGCCCGGACTGGCAAGTGAGGAACCGTGGGAAGAGCACTTCATATTGGACAGGACGCCGGATGGTTTTCGTCTATCAGGGTGCATTGACTTCGGGCCAATTGAGATTTGTGATGGCGCGTTGGAGATTTCGCTTCTGTATGCCTCTATTCTGGGTCTGGACCGTCGATATTTCGGTGCATTTCAGGATGGATATGAGACCCACCGCGCGTTTCCAGACGATTGTTGGGAGCGACTCCATCGTCTGGCAGCTGATTACCACGCTTGGGCTCTCTCCTCACTGACATGGGGGGCCGAGCTCGTTGGCTCATCAGTCCACTGGCAAGGACAAGCCTTCCCTGACTGGCGAAGAGGTTGGGCCGTGGCTCACTACGATAGGTTATGCTCGATGCTCGGGCTGGGTCCGCCGATGGAAGAGGCCAGATTTAGAGCACAGATCGGCCCTTGGTAAGCCTGCCGCTTCGCTTAACACGAGCACCCACGGCTCGGGCCATTCGGCCTTCGCAGGAAACCTGCCTGCGGCAGGTTCGCAGCCCGCGAGAACGTTATGTGCAATAGGATGAATTCAGATCTATTCTCAGGTTTATTCCCATGCCGTCGCTTTACATCGAGACATCGATCGTCAGTTACCTGACAGCGCGGCCATCGCCCAGTGCGTTGGTGGCGGCCTGGCAGGAGGTGACGGTGTCGTGGTGGAATCACCAGCGCCAGGACTTCGACCTTTGCACTTCAGCCTTGGTGCTAGAGGAAGCCAACCGTGGCGATCCAGAGGCTGCACAGCGCAGAATGGCGCATCTTGAGGGTATTCCATTACTGGCCGTGTCTGATCAGGTTATCGAGTTTGCTGGTAGGCTCGTGCATCCTGGTCCGCTACCCATTAGTGCCGCTGATGACGCATTCCATATTGCCCTATCGGTTGTGCACACTGTCGATTATCTTCTCACCTGGAACTTCAAGCACATTGACAATGCTCTGCTCAAGCCACGGGTTTGAGCACTCTGTACTGAGCATGGGCATCCGTGTCCGGAGATCGGCACTCCGCAGGAAATGATAGGAGACTTACCCTGATGAAGGATGAAGTAATAGCCGCCTTGTGGAAGACCAAGGAGGATATTGCTCGAGAGCACAGCTTTGACGTGAAGCGCCTTGGCGAAATGCTCCGCGAAAGAGAGCGTGCATATGCCAACGGGGTTATAGACTGGTCTCATTCCAAGAGGCGCGAGAGCCGGCCCGTTAGTAAAGAGCACAAAGCTTCGTAACCCCACTCCGCCGCGTCAGCCTGAAGCACATAACAGCACGGTTTGCGCTGCGTCGCTAACGCTCCTTGGCCTCCGGCAACCCGCTTCGCGGGTTCGCAAACCGGCACAACGTTATATGAAATCGGGTGTGAAGACCTACTGAACCGTCCTCTTGGCGTATATGTCTAGCGATCGAGACCGGGGCGAGATCATTCTCATCAACGGCGCATCAAGTGCTGGAAAAACTACGCTTGCACGTCAACTCCAGCAGACGCTACAAGCGCCTTTCTGGCATATTTCATTTGACCATCTGCGCGATTCCAATGCTCTGCCGTGGTCCCGCATACTTAATCGTGAACTCAACTGGCTAGAAATGCGACCAGCCGTATTCGACGGGTTTCACCGATGTCTTCCAGTTTTGGCCGCGGCAGGAAACAACCTCATCGTTGACCACATAATCGAGACCGAGGCTTGGCTGGCAGATCTGGTGGGCCTTCTTTCTGATTGCGATGTATTCGCTGTCGGGGTGCACTGTCCGCTTGCAGAGCTAGAGCGGCGGGAACGCGAGAGAGGGGACCGACGATCTGGCGAGGCGAAAGCGGACTTTCAGGTAGTTCACAGTTTCGTCGAGTACGATCTGGAAGTTGATTCCACGCAACCTGTCGAAGCCAACGCAGCAGCGGTTATCGATGCTTGGACACATCGTGTCCGCCCGAGTGCGTTCGATCGAATGGCCGCACGCAAGTGATGACCCCACTTCATATAACAAATCGTTCGCCGCTACGGCGCATTGGCGGCCTGGCCTGTCGGCAACTCGCCTTCGGCGAGTTCGGCAATCGGTAAGACGTTACAGGAAAGCGGCGCAAGGTTGTCCCACAACCCCACACCGGCAAATCATGCACAAAAGCAAATTGCGGTTTTCTAAGCAAAGGGGGGTAATCAGATGTTTGAATTGATATTCTTTGTGAGTTTTGCCGTTTTCTTTTCTTTTTTGTGTTCACTTTTTGAAGCGGCATTGTACTCGGCTCCCCTTGGTCATGTCGAATCGCTGGCGAAATCTGGCAGTGCTCCTGGCCGATTAATGAAAAAGTTTAGAGAAAATGTGGATGCGCCCATCGCGGGTATCCTATCTCTTAACACAATTGCGCATACGGTTGGAGCCGCCCTTGCTGGAGCAGCAGCCGCTGATGTTTTGGGCGAACCGTGGTTGCCGCATTTTTCAGCGGTATTTACCCTCGTGATTCTTATGTTCTCTGAGATTGTTCCAAAGACGATTGGCGTGGTCTATGCCCGTCACCTTGTGTCCTGGATTGCATATCCCATCCAACTTTTGATCTGGACACAAACACCGCTTATCTGGCTGTGCCAATTTATGACACGGCTAATATCTCGTGGCAAGGTTGAGCATGTTGTTTCTTCGGAGGAGCTCATAGCATTGGTGCAGATGGGGCGACGTGCGGGTACCATTGATTCAGAAGGAGGCCGGGCCGTTCAGAACATTCTATCGTTGAAAGAGAAAACAGTTCAGGAAATCATGACACCGCGCACGGTCATTTATTCCCTTCCAGCACGGCAGAAAGTAGATGAGGTGCTGCAAAGGGGTGTGCCATCATATGCTCGTATTCCGATAGTAGATGATAAAGATGCTGACGATGTTGTTGGGATCGTCCACCGTCAGGATCTTCTATCAGCAGTTGCCGAGAACCGCGAAAATGTCTCCCTGCAGAGTCTCGCGCGATCTGCGCACTTCGTGCTGGAGACGCTGACGTTGGATCGAGTTCTGCGCATGTTTCTTGAACTCCGGCAACATTTGTTTGTCGTGATTGATGAATTAGGTGGATTGGAGGGTGTGGTGACCTTGGAAGACGTGCTTGAAGAGCTTATTGGACAGGAGATTGTGGATGAAACTGATGTGGTTGTGGACTTACGCGAACTTGCTAACCGCCGCCGCCGTCAGGCCATGGGCAACATGGAGTAGAAGTGGGTTTGCGAGCGCTTCGCCGTGACGGGGGCGCGCCGCCAACCTGTAACACAGGAATTCACGCCGCGCGCCGTTCGGCCGTTGGCCTTCGGCAACCCGCTTCCGCGCGGCTTCGTGAATTGTGAAAACTTAGGCGACATTGGCAAGCAAGATCTGGATCTGAGGCGCGATGAAGAGCGATAATATTTTGCAGAACATTAGTTATCATGCAGTCTACGAAGATTCTATCATGGACGCCCTTCGGTATGCCAGGTCGAACGGTTTCACAGGCATACAGCTTGCGTGTGAAGTTCCCAGATTCTCGTACGAAGGAGTGTCTGCGCAGGCGTGCGCAGAGATACTTGATTTCGTCCAACGGAATCAAATGAGCATTGCATTGCACGCGCCGGACGAGACCGTTTCGCTGCTTGAAACCAACGGCTATCTGAGGCAGGGTATCTTCGACTACTATAGCGCCCTCTTCCGGTTTGCCGAAAACATAGGCGCCAATCTGGTGACGATTCACCTTGGTTCCTTGCCAAGCTGGAAGACGGATACCACTCCAGAGCAAGCTCTTCCGAAAGCGGCTTTGTCGGCCTATCTGGAGAGGCTATCCCAGAGTCTTCACGATATCACCCGATTGGTACGTGGCCGGTTTCTGCTCGTATGCGAAAACTACAAACTGGACGAGATGATTCTAGATACACTGGGACCGTTTGTGGATGCAGGGGAGCTCTTTCTGTGCTGGGATCTGGCGAAAACCTTTGATCGAGACGGAACAAAAGATGAGACGTTGGAGAAGTACTTTTGGAACCATCTGAGCCAGGTGAGGCAGGTTCATTTGCACGACTATTGGTCTGAGCCACCCCGACAACATCGAGTAATTGGAACGGGATTTATAGACTTCATGGATTTTTTGCCCCGTCTAAGCGAGGCGGATATCGCCGACTACTGCATTGAGGTCCGCCCCCGAGAGAAGGCTCTGGAGAGCCTTACTGCACTGCGTTGTCTTTTGAAGGGCGGCGTGAGTTGACCAACGCCGCCTAACACGTCCGTGTTCGGAGATCTGCACTCCGCAGGACATGATGGGAGACTTACCCTGATAAAAGATGAAGTAATAGCCGCTTTGGCCTTGGGCAACCCCTCAACAAGCTCGGGGTTCGCAAACCGGCAGAACGATATATGACATGGACAAGAGGAATCAGAAAACATCAGAAGGTTGTTCAATTTCGAATACTCATGGCTCCAGCTAAGGAGACCTGTCATGCGAATTGCAGCCATCTATGACATCCATGGTAATGCACCAGCTCTTGAATCTGTGATAGAGGATGTTGCCGCGGAGCAGGTTGATCATTTCGTGATCGGGGGCGATGTGGTGTCCGGACCAATGCCCTACGGAGAACGGGGTGCACATTGGCTCATGATAGACTCTGATGTTCAGTTCAGGTGCACGCTCTATGATTTTGAGAAAGCGGCCAATCGTGTTCGGACTACCGGCTACCCAGACGCTGAGGAATTTGCTGAGCGTACTATCCTGCGACCACACTCAGAAGCAGCGGTCCTCGACGTATTTGAGCCGAGAGCACTTGGTGAAAGTTGAGCGTCCACATTTATCAGCTTGTTGAGAAAAGGGCCACGTCGTATATCACAGCAATTCACGCCGCTCGCCGTTTGGCCGTTGGCCTTCGGCAACCCGCCGCGCAGGTTCGCAAACCGTGAGACGTCAGCCGACATCGGAATTGATTACCCCTGGAGAAAATCTACCCTGACTCGAGACGGAGTGATAAGTGGCGATCATTTGCATCGAGGGACCAAGCGCTGTCGGGAAAACGACAACATCGTACGCGATGGCCGAACGACACCAAGCACATGTTGTCGACGAAATTCCACCACTGTTTGCCATTCCGCCCGATCTAGAAGGAGAAGCGCTTTCCAATTGGTTCATTGAGAGGTCGGTTGACAGGTGGAAGATCGCCTTGGAGCATTCCAAGAAATCCGCTTTGGTAGTCCTGGATGGAGACCACCTGAAGGTCTGGTATGACTGGGTCTACGAAAGTCCCGCAACCTGGAAGCGAGATTTTGGTTTGCTCAGAGAGTTAGTGGCGGAAAAATCGATAGGATTTCCGGACGGGTATTTCTTGCTCTCCGCCAGCGAAAAGAAACTGAGATCGAGGAAAGAGGACGATCTGACAAGAAGGAGGCGAAAATTCGAGAAGCACCTTCGGCTCAGACAACCTCAAAAGCGCTTCTTCTTGGCGCTGAACTCCGCGATTCCAGGGTACGTATCAGAAATACAGACAGCCGACCCACAGCCGCCCCATAGCGAGATTGCTCTACAGGCAAGGAACTTGCCGAAGGTTGATCCTTACTCGCTTGAACTTTTCGACTTCATGGGCAATTGGATGGAGAATAATCCCCCATAGGCCTGCACCAAAGATCGTTGCGCCTGGCGTGCGGCATCGAGGCTGCTGAGAATTTTAGTGCGGATTTTGATCAGGCGCTCGCTGGGGTATAGGGGTAAGTTACCATGATCACGGCAATTCTACCGTGACCCGTCCCCACAATCTCCCGGGAAGCTAAGAAGAACGGACATGGGTACTGTGGTCGCGCCATGCTCAGTTAGAGACCCAACGCTTCATTCCACTTTTCCGAGAAGGTCGTCGATAGCCCTTGCAATCGGCCACGCGCACGCGGAAGTGTTCGCAAGAACCGCGTAGTCCAACCGTCGCTGACGGTCGAAGGCAGACTTGCAGGAGATACCGGGATCCGCTCCCATGATATAGTGCTGGAGAGTTCCGTCTGCGCGTTTGCGGATCCACATTCCGTGTCCGTAGTGGAGACCGGAATCGCCGCTGGCATCGGAGAAAGGCGCACTGAATGTACGCACCAGGTCCTCGGAGATGATCTCGCCGTTCCAGAACCTGTCCCAGAGAGCCGCGATGTCTGCCAGCGTCGAGAACAAACCGCCGTCCGAGGCGCCGACGATGGGCAGGTTGTAGGTGTTCGTCCGCCAGCTCTCTCCGTCTTCGATGTAGCCAAGAGCGGTGCCTTCCGGAAGTTGGTTCATGGCGAAGAATCCAGAGCGGTCCATTCCTGCCGGCCCGAGGATCTCCTCGGCGACGACATCCTGAAAGCGCTTCCCGGTTACCTCTTCCACCACTACGCCCAGCAAGATGTAACCGCTGTTGCAGTACGAGAATCCTTCCCCCGGCGCAAACTTCATCTCCCGTTGTGGGAACACCGGCAGATAGTCCTTCGGGCCTCTCAGCTCGTACCAGGGGATGTCGACGGTGAAATTTTCGAAATCCTCAATGAACTCTTCGTCGTAATAGTCGGGAATCCCGGAGGTGTGGGTAAGCAGATGCTGGATGGTGATTGCCGCTGAGTAATCCGGCAGCTCCCCTGAGATGCAGTCGCGCACTCGAGTAGTCAAGTCCAGCCGACCCGCGTCGATGAGACGGCCCACGGTCAATGCCGTCAGCAGCTTCGTCCCGGAAGCGATTCCAAAGCGCGTCTCTGCGGTATTGGCGATGGAGTTGGCGCGGTCGGCGAACCCTGCAGCTTTCTCGTACAGTGGCTGGCCACGTCGCCGGACACGGATGACGCCGGAGAAAGCGCACTCCTCGACGAGCTCGTCCAGGGAATTCCAGTGCATAGGCCTACGAAACTCCCGTGCGGTCAGCCGCCAGGCTCGCGGCTCCGCTGGAGCTCGCACGGGTTTGGCACGCGGCGCCCCCCGGGCCGCTCGACGTCGATGATTCTCGTCTTCAGACCTCCACCCGTCCTCCGCTTTGGGCGGCGGCGTAGGCCGCCTCCACGAAGCGCATCGCCCGCAGGGCGTCGTCGCCGCCGGTGAGGAAGGACCCGCCCATGCGCGCCGCGGCGGCAAAGCGGCGGACGAACTCCCAGCCCAGGCCGCCGCCGTACCCGGACCCCTCCGGCGGCTCGAGAGTGACGACCTCGGGCCCGGGCCCCTCGCTACGCGGTCCCTCGCTGTGGATGTACAGGGTGTTCTGCCGGCCGGCGAAGTCGAACTGCGGCCAGAGGATCTCGCCCAGGTCGCCGCGCAGGGTGATGCCGATGTCGCCGTAGCGCTGGCGCAGCACGTAGCCGGCGTGCAGGCTGCCGAGGGCGCCTCCCTGGAGGGTGAAGGAGAAGGCGGCCATGTCCTCCACGTCGATCCCGCGGTTGAAGGTGGCCGTGAAGCCGGAGACCGAGCCGAACTCCTCGCCAGTCAGGTAGCGGACGAGGTCGACGTGGTGGATCGCCAGCCAGTGCAGGATGCCGCCGCCGGCGACGGCCTCGCGGAAGAGCCAGTGCCCGGGGTTTCGCTGGCCCACCGAGCTGGTGACCATGCGCGCCTCGATCGACTGGACCCGCCCGATAGCCTGCTCCTCGACCACGAGTCGGCGGATGCGGCGCGCCGCCGGCTGCAAGCGGTTGAGGAACCCGGGCGCCCAGATCGTCCCTCCCCTGGCGGCGGCCTCGTTGAGCCGCTCGATGTCGCCGCTGCCGCGCCCGGCCGGCTTCTCGACTATGCAGGGAAGCCCCCCGGCCAGCAGCTTCGAGCCGATCTCGGCGGCTTGGTCATTGCGCACGGAGACCAGGGTCGCGTCGGGCCGGCAGGACGGCTCGAGGAGATTCTCGGGCGAGACGGCCTCGGCATCCTCCGGGACCTCCGGACCGCCGCCGGACTCGTCGACGTCGCAGACCAGCAGCCGCCCGGTCTCCGGCAGGGTGTGCAGGGTCTCGAGCCAGCCCCTGCTGTGGGGCGCGGTCAGACCGACCATGGCCAGGGTCAGGGGTCGGTCGGTGGTTTCAGGCATGGGCGGCCTCCTTCAAGTAGCCAAGAGCGGTGCATTTCGGTAGTTGGTTCATGGCGAAGAATCCACAGCGACCCAATCTTGCTGGCCCGAGGATCTCCTCGGCGAAGACGTCCTGAAAGGGATGCTGAAGCGCGGCTCTGCTGGAGCTACTCCGGCTCCTCGCCAATACTCGCCAGCCTGGCCTTCGCCTCGGCGTAGAGATCCGCGGGCAATGGCCCCGCCAGGGCCGCGGCGACATTGGACTTCATGTGCTCGAGGTTCGTCGTGCCGACGATCGTCGTGTGACACCCTGGATGCGCGAGGGTGAAGCGCAGGACAAACTCGTGGCGACTCATCCCGCCGATGAGTTGGTCGAGACCGGACCGCTCCCACTTCGACTGGCGCTCCTCGTTGGCCCGGTGCCCCAGGCTGATGCCGCCGCGAATGAGAATGCCGGCCCCGGCGTCGGCCGCTTGCTGAATAGTCCCTTCGTGCTGGCGCTCAAGGGCTGAGTAGGGAATCTGAAACACGTCAAACGCACCCGACTCCACGAACGCGGCCAGATGCGGTAGCGTAGAAGACACCCCGAAGAAACGGGTCTTTCCCGCCTGTCGAATATCCTCGAGCACTTCGATCAGCCCTCCCGACTCGACATCTTCCACCGTGGGATTGTGCATCTGCAGCAGATCCACGCAGTCGGTCTTCAGGCGGCGCAGACTCCGGTCGATGTTGGTGCGCAGGCGCTCGGCCGTCCACAGGTGTTTTGGGTCCAGTCTGTTGCCCTCCTCGTCGATGTTGCAGCCGCACTTGGTAGCCAGGAAAAACTCGTCGCGGCGATGGCTCAGGTACTTGCCGACCCGTCCCTCGCTCGCGCCGTAGTCCGGGGCCGTGTCGACGAGGTTGATCCCCGCATCGAGGGCCGCATTCAAGACTCCGCCGGCCTGATCGTCGTACTCCGCTTCATCCGGCAGGCCGCGCTCAGCCGCGCCAAATCCGAGTTGGGTGACCTCGATGCCGGTGCGGCCCAGGGCGCGTTTAGTCAGATTGTCCATGGTTCCTCCTCAAACAGGTCATTGACAGCGCACTAGATACCCGCCAAAAGGCGCTTTGTCAAGCACCCCGGCCGGCCGGAGCAAGGAGGGTGGTGGTCGTCGAGCCATCACAACAGCGCCCCGTGCCCATCAAGGAGGTTCAGGCGTCGATACAGGGAATGCCGTACTGCTTGAGGCGTGCGTCCCGCGTCACCAGGGTAAAATTCTCCAATTTCGCCTGCGCCGCCTGGATGCGATCGAAGGGGTCCTGATGGATCGGGGGCAGGGAGACCACGGCCAGGGCGTGCGCCAGGGTGATGGGCAGTGGTTGAAAGCGTTCTTCCTCCAGGACCTCTTCCAGGTTGTCCGGCGCCTTCAGCCGGCCCAGCGCCTTTTTGACGGCGATTTCCCAGGCGGCTGCCGCGCTGATGAAAACCGCGTTCCGGCCTTGGCCGATGGCTACCCGGGCGGCCGGAGCAAGGAGGGTGGGGTCGTCGAGCCACCACAATAGCACGTGGGTGTCCAGGAGGAGATTCACGGTTGTTCGCCCCTGAAGGCCGCCGCTATTGCTTCGGGCAACTCGTCGAAGTTGTCCTCTATCGTGACTTGGCCGCGCCACTGTCCCCCCTGGCGGGGCTGGACCGACCGCTCGTAGGGAACGAGTTTGGCCACCGGCTTGCCAGCTCGACCGATGACGATCTCCTCTCCCTGGAGTACCCGTTCGATCAGTCTGGAGAGCTGCGTTTTAGCCTGGTGGATATTGGTGATGTGCATGGATCAACTCCTTTTAAGCTTAGCTAAACTTAGTTTGCCGTCGAAGAATGTCAAGCTATTCGTCGAGAACTTCTGTCGCACCTATCACACTCTCCTCGGCCTCGACCCACGCGTCCTAAATCGAAGCTTCGCCAAACCAGGCCGTATGGCTCGTCAGCAGGATATCGCCCCTGTACGCAGCGGTGAGTCGCCGGGAAGGATCTACGGTTCGAAGACCTCCAGGCCGGTGCCGCCGAGCCGTTCCTAGTCGTGTTATTGGCACCTCACCTGGAGGATGGGCTCCTCGGCTCAGGTCTTCCCATCAGCAAGCTGCCGTCAACGCGAGATGCTATCTCGTCACCCTGGTTGAACAGCCAGCACGTCCGCAGGGACAGGCAGCCACAGCCTATGCAGCCGGTCAGGCCCTCTTTCAACTTCTCCAGCACCTCGATTCGCTCCTCGAGCTGGTCCCTCCAGCCACGCGACATGCTGGCCCAGTCCGCTTTGTTCGGCGTGCGCCCTTCGGGAAGCCCATCCAGCGCTGAGCGGATTTCCCGCAGAGTTACGCCGGTCGCCTGGGCGGCCCGGATGACGGCTACGCGCCGCAATACGGCCCGTGGAAACCGCCGCTGGTTGCCACTGGTCCGCTCGGAAGAGATCAGTCCCTGCTCCTCGTAGAAGCGCAGCGCAGAGGTCGCTACCCCGCTTCGCGCCGCTACCTCACCGATGGTCAGGGAGGGTGAGAGTTCCGTCATAAAAATTTCCTTGACTTCAAGTATACTTGAAGTTGTAGGTTCTGTCCAGGGCTCATCAGGGAGCCTCTTTCCCATCGGCTTTCGCGACCGGGAACGACCTGGGAGAAGAAGGCCAAGCGAAAGGAATAGTCATGGAAAACTCAGCGACGAAACTGCTGGACGCGGGATCTCTGGATGAGATCAAGCTCAAGGGGAGGGCCGTGGTCCCGGGCGGACCTGTGCCGATCGTCGTATTCTACTCGGAAGGCGACCTGCACGCGGTGGACAACCGCTGTCCGCACATGGGGTTCCCCTTGCATCGCGGAACCATCGAGGACGGCATCCTGACCTGCCACTGGCATCACGCCCGCTTCGATCTCAAGAGCGGTTGCACCTTCGATCTGTTTGCCGACGACGCGACGGTCTACCCGGTCGAAGTCAAGGACGGCCGCGTATACATCGATGTTTCCGCACCCTCGCGCGACCCGGTCGAGCGCGGACTGCGCCGGCTCGAAGAGGGAATGGACCAGAACATCAGGCTGGTGGTCGCCAAAGCCGTCGTCGCGCTCATCCGCGCCGGGGCGGATCCGAACGAGATCGTGCGGACAAGCGGCCTGTACGGGGTGCGCCGGAGGCGTTCGGGTTGGGCGGATGGCATGACGATCCTGTCGGCGATGGCCAACGTGAGCGACCGCCTCGAAGGCGACGAGCGCATCGCGCCCTTGTACCAGGGGGTCCTGCACGTGGCGTCGAACACCAGCGGTCAGCCGCCGCGAATCCCCTTGCGGCCTCTCGAGAGCAAGGCTATCCCGCACCCATCGCTGAGACGGTGGTTCCGCTACTTGATCGAAGTGCGCAACGCCGATGGAGCCGAACGCACCTTGCTGGCAGCCATCGAGCGCCCATCGAGCCAGGCCGACCTGGCCGAGATGATGGTGGCGGCGGCGACCGACCACTTCTACCTCGACGGCGGCCATGTCATCGACTTCATCAACAAGGCATTCGAGCTGCTCGACCGCATTGGCTGGGAGCACGCGGCAGAGGTCCTGCCCTCCCTTATTCGCCAGCTGAGCGGGGCGCAGCGCAGCGAAGAGCAGAACAGCTGGCGCTCTCCGGTCGATCTCGTGACGCTGCTGAGCGAGACCTTCGACTCGCTGAATCGACTGCAGGAAGAAGGCAGGGGAGGGGAGTGGAAACGAGGCAGTGGATTCGCGGAGGAGCTTCTAGGGGACGATCCTCATGCGATCGTAGCGGCGCTGAACGAAGCTCTGGGGCAGGGCGCGCGCCCGGTGCAGCTGGCGGAGGCGGTAGCGCAGGCAGCGGCGCTGCGCATCGCCAGGTTTCACGTGCAGAACGAGTTCTCCGACTGGATCTCGGTGCTGCACACCTTTTCCTACGCCAACGCATTGCACCAGATGCTGAAGAGAGCCGAGTCGGCCGAGATGCTGCGCGGCGTATACCATGGGGCGATGCGCGTCTACCTCGACCGTTTCCTCAATGTTCCGGCGGCACGCTTGCCTGAACCCGGAGCGGGAGAGGTGGGCGATGGCCATGACAAGGCACTGGAGGGATACCTCCATCTGCTCAACCAGCAGCAGCAGGTCGATGAAGCCGGGCGGCTGGTGTACGGCTATCTGACCTCGGGCGGTGAACCGGGATCCCTGTTCCGCGCGCTGGCGGAATCCCTGGCGAGAGAGGACGCCGAGTTCCACAGCTTCCAGATGCTCGAGGCAGCCATCCGCCAGTACGGTGAGCGCAGCGACGTCGGCGAGCAGCGGATTCTGATGGTGGCCGCGGCCCGTTATCTGGCGGCCAAGGCGCCCACTCAGCGCGAGCTGCTCCAGACGCTCCAGATCGCCCAGCGGCTGCACCGCGGGGAGGCTGTCTACGAGGAGGGGTGATTACACTGATTTATCGGCATTTGGTACCAAATTACCTTATTTTGCGGAGCTTTTATCGTAAAATAATTTGATTGTACCTGAACATACGCCACTTCCGCTTCTCTAATACACCTCTGACCTGTGAAAATGGTTTCAACCATCATCCCGTTAGCAAAGGAGGTACCACATGTATTGCGTAGTCTCCGCGACTCACAAGGCAGAAATGGGACAGGAAAGGCTTCGGTTGCAGGATGCCTTCGCCGCCTACCTTCACGATCATAGCCATCATCCCGACGTGACCGTTCATCATGGCGGGCAGACGCTCAGCGAGAGTGACCAGACCGTTACCGGCTTTGTCCTCGTGCTCGAAGCTCCATCGATCGAGGTGGCACAGGCATTCGTCGCCGGCAGTCCCTACGCCCAGGCGGGCACCTTCGCAGAGTCTCACGTCCGCCCATGGAACTGGTTGACGGGACGCCCCGGCTGAGCGCGTTGCCAGACCGCCCAGCCCCGTTGGGTCCAAGAGGGATTCGCTACATCTCAGGGCAACAGGATCACCGGGCGTACGGCAGGCCGGCCAGGGGAGTCTCGTGAGCAGCCGCGACGATCAAAGCGCTTCCAACGTTCAATACGAACCGAACGAGAATCCTCCGGCGCCCGTGTCCCTGGGCAGCGCCCTGCAGCTTGTAGTTCTCGGCATAACCAGCATCATCTTCATCCCCACTATCGTCATCCGGGCCAGCGGCGGAAGCGATGCATACCTGTCCTGGGCCGTGTTCGGCGCGGTCGCCGTCAGTGGCATCTGCACGGCCCTGCAGGCGTTCAGGCTGAGCCGGGTCGGAGCGGGATACCTGCTCTTCATGGGTCCCGCCGGAGCCTACATCGGGGTCTGCGTCAGCGCGCTCAGCGAGGGTGGTCCGGCGTTGCTCGCCACCCTCGTCGTCGCATCGTCGCTCGTCCCGATCGTGATTTCGATGCGGCTGGCCCTGTTCAGGCGGCTTCTCACACCGACCATCGTCGGTACCGTGAACATGCTGATACCCGCGACCGTGCTGCCGGTCGTATTCAGCCGCCTGGCCGCCGCGCCGCAGGACACGGCCCTCAGCGCGCCGCTCACCGCCGTGGCGACGGGTCTGGTCATCGGCGGCATCTCCCTGAAGGCGGGGGCAACGCTGCGTCTGTGGGCTCCGCTCATCGGGGTGATAGCGGGATCGGTTATTGGCGGATCGTTGGGTCTCTATGACTTCGACCTGATCGCCCGGGCTCCGTGGATCGGTTTGCCTCTGGGCAACTGGCCGGGAATCGGGCTCGACCTCGGTCCGGCCTTCGTGCAGCTCCTGCCTGCCTTCGCCTTCGTGGCCCTCATCGGCGCTATCCAGACGATCACCGGGGCGGTCGCCATCCAGCGCGTGTCGTGGCGCCGGCCGCGGGCGGTGGACTACCGGGCGGTGGAGGGTGCGGTGACCGCGGACGGCATCGGCAAGCTGCTGTCGGGCATCGCGGGGATCGTGCCGACTCAGACTATCGGAGTCAGCGTCCCGACGGTCGAGCTGACAGGAGTCGCGGCGCGCCGGGTGGGAATCGTTGCCGCCGGCGTGCTGATCGTGCTGGCGTTCCTGCCCAAGGTCCTTGCCATGATACTGGCGATACCCAGCCCGGTCGTCGTCGCCTATCTGACCGTCGTGCTGGCGCTGACCTTCGTCCGTGGAATGACGGAGGTGGTGCAGGGCGGCATCGATCATCGCAAGGCGCTGATCGCGGGCGTCGCCTTCTGGGTCGGCGTCGGCTGCCAGAACGATCTTCTGTTCCCCGAGCTGCTCGCGGAGTTGGGGGGCGGCCTGCTGGGGAACGGCATAACAGCCGGGGGTATCCTGGCGATCCTCATGACCCTGTTTCTGGAAGCGACGGCGCCCCGCCGCAGCCGGATCGAAGTGGAGTTCGATATGTCCGTGCTGCCGAAGATCAGGGAGTTCCTCGATGGGTTCGCATCCCGCAACGGCTGGGGGGCGGAGATGGTCGACCGGCTCGACGCCGCCAGCGAGGAGACCTTGCTGACGCTGATCGAGCAGGACGAGGGCCGGGAGGGACGCGAGCGGCGGCACCTGCTCCTGAAGGCGCACAAGGAGAGCGGCGGCGCCGTCCTCGAGTTCATTGCCTCGGCTGGCAAGGAGAACCTGCAGGACCGCATCGGATTGCTGGCGGACCGGCCCGACGACGTGCTGATGGAGCGGGAAGTCTCGCTGCGGCTGTTGCGGCACATCGCGTCCTCCGTTCGCCACCAGCAATTCCACGACACGGATATCGTGACAGTCAACGTGAAGGTTCCGGAGACGGGCCATGGGAGCCATTGAACCTGGCGGCGAAGCGGAGGGTGCCTGCGCTCGGGGGGAAGCGACGAATACCGTCACTCGGCTGAAACATGAAGAAGAGTTCGAGCGGGCCTGGACCGACCCGGGCAACACCCGGATCGAGCTGTCTCCGGTGGACATCAACCTGGTGCTCGCCCGGTATTACCGCACGAGCGAACCGCTCGGGTTCACCCGGACCATGTTGTGGGACATGGAGGTGAAAAAGGCGTTCCGGCCCGATCTCTATATTCCTTCCGTCGTAACGGTGGGCAGCTCCCATTATTGGCGCCGGCAGGCGGCGGCCGACGGAGCCGAATCCTTCGTGCGATGCTCGCGGCAGCGCCTCTGGCTCAAGCCGTCAGAGCATGGATTGGTCCTCGAACAGGTCTTCCTCAACCCTGCGCGGCAGAGTGCCACTTTCATCGGTGCGGCGGAACTCCACGACAAGGACGGGGACCTGCTTCGAGCAGGGGAAGGACAGCCTCTCTTTCACGTCGAGCATTCGGTCGACGGCGACGAATTGCGGCCTCTCAACCTGTGGCGCATCGTCTACCTCACGGAAAGACCCGAGCAGAAACTGATCGAGCGGTTCACGCTGGCCAAGGACGTGTGGCTGCGCGAGTTCGTCGAAATCTACATCCGGCGGGACTTGAAGATCGAGTTGACCCGGAGGAATGTCTTATGAGCGGACCACCCACCGGGGAACCTGCAGGAGAGCCGCGCAGGTGAAGATAACGGACATCCGCCACGTGGGGTTGCTGTCGCCGGCGATCGCGGCCCACGCCGACTACTACCTGGAGGACTGGGGACTCCAATCGGCCGGAGGAGACCGGCACGCACGATATCTCCGCGCCGCGTCGACCGGGCACCACGTTCTCAGCCTGCATCCCGCCGACCGGAACGGGCTCCACCACCTGGCCTTCAGCCTTGACGGACGCGAAGCAGTCGACGCGGCGGCAGCCGAGCTCGAACGGCGGGGAGCTGCCCTCGTGGCGCGGCCGGGCGACCTGGACGAACCCGGCGGCGGATACGGGCTGCGGTTTCTCGATCCGGAGAACCGCTGCATCGAGCTATCGGCCGGCGTGGCCGAACACGCGAACGGCCGGTCTGCCAGGAAAGCCGCCCCCCGCCGGCTGTGCCACGTGGGTCTCAACACTCCGCGGTTCGAGCAGATCGTGGAGTTCTACACCGATTTTCTCGGGTTCCGGGTCTCGGACTGGATCGAGGACCAGATGGCCTTCCTGCGCTGCGGCCGGAGACATCACGTCGTTGTCTTCAGCCGCGCAGATCACGCATCGGTCAACCATGTCGCGTACGTGATGGCGAACGTGGACGACGTGATGAAAGGGGTCTCCAAGCTGCGTGCCCGGGGGCAGGAACCCGCCTGGGGACCGGGGCGTCACGGCCCGGGCAACAACATCTTCTGCTACTACAAGGATCCGGCCGGATACGTGAACGAATTCTCCAGCGACATAGAGCACATCGAAGACGAAGCGACGCACGAACCCGCGGTGTGGAGACGGGTGCCGGAAACTGCGGACCAATGGGGTACGGCAGGTGCGCCCGGCCCCCAGGTCCGGAAGGCGATGGCCGGCGACCCTGATCCGGGCTGGGCCGTGAAGAACATCATCTCGAGAGGAGGAAAGGAATGAAACTCGTCCTGTTCGATGATGCCAGGACCGGCCTTCTCCGCGATGGCCGGGTAGTAGACCTCAGTCCGGCGCTGGGCAGCCTGGCTGAGCAGCCCGCGCAATGGCGCATGGAAGCGGTGATCGAAGCCTTCGACGAGTACCGCCCGCAGTTCGAGCAGCTGGCAGAGAGCGAGCAGGGCGTACCCAGGGA
This sequence comes from Candidatus Latescibacterota bacterium, assembly GCA_965208105.1. GTDB lineage: Bacteria > Latescibacterota > UBA2968 > UBA8231 > UBA8231. Next base: position 1,026,103 of record OZ242318.1, on the reverse strand, counting down.
TTCCGTGCAGATCCAGGCGCCGCTGCCGAGGCCGCGCCATCTCCTCGGCGCGTTCTCGAACTACCTGGAACGGGAGGGCGCGCGGAGAGGCATCCTCGATTTCTTCTACAAGGGCGCGACGAGCATCGTCGGCACGGGAACGACGATAGAGGTTCCCGACCTGGAAGGTGCATCGGCCTATCAGCCGGAGCCGGAGATCGCCTACGTGATCGGCATGCAGGCGCGGCATGTGTCCGAGGAAGACGCCATGGACCACGTCTTCGGGTACGTCAACTTCATCGACGTGTCCTGCCGGGGCCTGCAGGGGCGGCGCACCACCTTCCTCTCCAAGGGGATCGACGACTGGGCGCCGATGGGACCTGCACTGGTCACCAAAGACGAGATCGCCGACCCGCAGGACCTGCGGGTGCGGCTGTGGCTGAACGAGGAGCTTCAGCAGGACTACAGCACGTCGGCGATGGCGTACCCGATCATTGAGCAGATCGTCTGGCTCAGCCGCTACATCACCCTCATGCCCGGCGACCTGATCGCCTGCGGCACGCACCACGAGGGCCTCTGCAACATCAACGACGGGGACCGCGTCGACGTCGAAGTCGACGGGCTGGAGCGGCTCTCCATCGCAGTGCGCTCACATGCGCCAAGGCTCACCGAGCGCTGGCGTCCTCCCGGCCTGCGCGATACAGGCCCGGCTACTGCATAGCGCAGCGCAAGATGCTGCTGCTGAAGTAGAAAAGGATTAGAAAAATTTGCCGAGTGAAAGAAAAATGTGGGGATAGGCATAGGGATTACGCGGAGATTTATAGGTAGTATGGGGACGTAGGTAATAATGATGCCGAGTGATTAAATTTCCCTGCAAAATGTAGGAATTGGAGAATGCATAGCCAAACCCTACCAGCCAATTCCACCCCATTCCCCAATAGCCTTCCCTGGTTAAACTCCACTTGCCCTTATACACTGGTAGGTAGGAAAGGCCCAGGTCGAACCTATAAAAAATTCCCCTCTTTTCGGGAGAAGAAAAGCGCAATGCGCTGAGGTTCAAGTTTGCAGGGAAAGCCCAATCCCATCCATGCCTGTAATAGTAATCGCCGTAACGGTCAATAATGAAGATGAAAGAAAGTCCTCCCATCCAATTGTCTCCGAGTGGCCGATATTTCCCTATTTGCGCGCCTATGGTGCCACTTATGCAGGTGCAGGGCAGGGAAATATTAGGGTAATCGGGCTTATTGGCAAATATTCCTCCCCAGAAAAAAGAAGCTTCGTCTTTGCCTGCCCGGGCAGAAGTAGGAGGAGAATGAATGGCCTTCAATTCATTCCTCTCCCTTCCTTCCTCTGTCAAGCCGGATGGAGGAGAAGGAGAGTGGGAGGAAGGGAGAGGGATTTCTTTTTTATTCCACCACCTGCCAAAATTCATGGCTAATTGAAAATTTAAATTTTCGGCCTCAAATCCAAATTTTCCCTCCAAGCGAATATTATAAGAGGAGCCAATGGGCCAACCATAGCCTCCACCAATGTTTAAAGAGATATTGCCGTCATCAACCCGATCCCAGTCCCAAATTCCTCGGCTTCCCTGAAAGAAGCGCGTTGTTCTGATTCCTGCCCGATAGTATCTCCCTTCCCCGATCCGCTCCGCAGGAATGTGCCAAATTTGAAATTCAGCATGAATGGGAACACTCCAATATCTATTCCCTTGCCTATTCCGCCCACTATAAATCGTCCCGCCCATGCCTATTCCCACTATTTCCTTTTTCCCAATCAGGCGATAAGATCCCCCCTCTATGCCCATTCGGTGCACCAGAGAAAAATCATTGTTATTATAACCTGGCAATGACTGCCTGAATGTGAATTGCCCTCTCGCTCCCAAATAGAGGGGAAAGCTTTCACCAAAAACAGGGAAGGCCAGAAGGAGGAATAGGCAAGTTTTCATAGGATGAAGAATCCAAGCGAAAAAGAGAAATGGCCCGTATCACTATAAGGAAAATACCTGCCGCTTATGTTGGTTTGATAAACTGCATTTATTCTCTTGGTAACAGGCCAAGTATAGCCAAAACCCACCAAAATTCCCGGCTGTGGAGTACCCCGGTTTGAGTGAATCCAAGGTGAGATTTCGCCTATGATTAGTGGTTTTTTGGTGGGAATTGTCCCTCCCTATATTTAGAAGGCTGGCCGGCGGCAATGAGGCGCCCGAGCAAGCGTTTGCACCGATTACCGAAGCTGTGAACCTCTGGAAAGGCTGCACCCTGACCTGGACAGGGGAATGAAGTTTAGGCAAAATGAGGCGCCTTTCTGGACTCTCGGTCAAGGCGCCGAGCGCTCCGGCAGGGTCAGGCAGCTTCCTGAGGATCGTTTGCCGGTTCTTCGACCGAGCTTGCATTCATAAAATCGGTTAGGGAAAGTCCCTCGTGATAGAACTTTCCCGGGCCTCCGCGGTTCCTCTTCTTTTCCTTATCTGAAGGGAATGTCGCTCCGATAGTATCCCCATTTCCTCCACACCTCCCCAGAAAAGAAAAAGCCGCCTCCGGGAAAGGGGGCGGCTGTTGTGGTTTGCTGGCCCTGGAAGCTAGGTGAGCGCCTCTTTCACCTTGTTCATGTAGGCCTGCTGCTCAGCGACGGTAATGAAGGTGTCTGGATCCTGAAAGTCTTCATCCTCCGCATCATCTTCACTCCATCTATTCCAGAAGAATATGCTGTTGTTCCACGGATTGGAGCCACGATCAGGATCCAGGGCATGCTCCAGAAGGTCCTTGATGCGCCCTGTGCGCTCGTTGATACGGTCGTCGGCGTGGTAGTGCTTGTGATCCTCATCTTCGATGTCGCGCCGGCCCTGCTGCACGGCAAAGATGTAGTTACGGGATCCTTGGTCCTCGGCCAGGTCATTGCGCACGCCATCGGTGTACTGATGCGTATCCCAGGTCCCAATTTCATGAACCACGTTGGAGACCGTAGTCAGATGGGAGTTTATAGTGTACTCAGCCGCCGTATGCACAGTCCCGGTCCTCTGGGCAGGATAGAGGATGAACTTCCTGCTGGTGCCCAGCTTGCCGGCCAGGATATCCACCATCCTCGCCTCGGCCTCAAAAATCGCAAGGTAAAATAAAAAAAATTCTGGATTTGCAGTGGATTATCTTATTTTTTCCCACCTCCTCAAATACCAGTGCCAGGGCAAGACGCACCTGTGGGGAGTCTTGATCATTCTCGCGGGAGGGGATGCCCTAAATCTTGCCCTGGCCTATTTGTCCTTATGCCATGCGGGCAATGAATACTTTAATATTTGTAGTTCTGGCGCTTGGATTTATGTCGTGCGCACGGGAGGATCGCCCGAAACCGACAGCCAGGGAGGCTCCAGGCAACAGGGAGATAGAGGAAGTCAGGGTAAGGGTATCCGACGATGAGTTCATGGATTTCGTGCGGATCGAGCCCGGATCCTTTCTCATGGGCACGTCCAGGGAGTTAATCGAAGAGTGGAAAAGCTTTAATAAAAAGGAAAAAGAAGCTCATCCGACCAGATACGAAGAAATAACCATTTCCCTTGAAAGTCCTCAGCACAAAGTCACCATAACCAAACCCTTCTATCTGGGGAAATACGAAGTGAGAAAAAAACAATGGTATGCCATCATGGATCCCGACGAAAAGGTGCCTCCCTTCAGAATCTCCATAAATAAAATTTCTTGGAGTGAAATTCAGAATTACATTGGCCTGTTGAACGAACAAACAGGCCTGACCTTCCGCCTGCCCACAGAAGCCGAATGGGAATATGCCGCACGCGCGGGCACCACCACGATATGGTGGACCGGAGACGATCCCGAGAAAGCGGAATCCATAATCCGCTACACTACCCAGCCCAATCCCTGGGGGCTGGTGCAAATACTGGGCGGGGTGTGGGAGTATACCCTTGACGGGAAGAGGAAGTACGAAGACAGAGACGAAATTGATCCGGTGGGACCTGACCCCAGAGATTCAAGTTCGGATGGGAGCATTGTGATGCGTGGCGGAGACAACGGAAATTGGGGACCGTGGTCGAGAGCCGAAGGGGATCCCTATCCCTGGTACGCCCGTTGTGCTTTTCGTTACAGAGCAGTCAATTACGAGATTCCATCTTCCTATCCATCGGGCTTCAGGCTTCTCCTGGAGGACAATGATCGGGCCAGGATCAAAATTAGAGAGTCGGGGTGAAAATGAGGGGATTAAGTAGGCGACATTTTTTGAGTTAAAGTAGAAATACCAAGTTGCTTCCCGTCGCTAATCCAATTTTCTCCAACTCGAGATCGAAGTATAGGAAAATGAGGCACCGTTTTGGACTCTCGGGCAAGGCGCCAAGTCGAGAAGGCAGGTCAGGCGGCGAACTTGAACTGTGCCCGCGCCTGCGTCACCCCAAGGGAGCGTAGACGCCGGTTGCTCTACCTCAAGTAACCAGCCGGAAGCGGCGACCAACTCTTGCAGATCTAACATAAGATGTTAAATTTGCAAGAAACCAGGTCTCGCATAATATGCCCTATGTTAAGCGCCATTTAACGCAAACTGTCCTCCGGGCTGCCGCATCCTTTCCCGCCGTGCTGATCACCGGTGCGCGGCAGACGGGCAAAACTACCTTGTTGCGCCGGGAGTTTGGCGCTTCTCACCGCTATCTCTCGCTCGAACGCCCCGACATCCGGGCGCGCGCCCAGGCCGATCCAATCTCCTTCCTCGCCGAGGCCGCCCCACCGGCTATCCTCGACGAGATCCAATACGCGCCGGACCTCCTCCACTACATCAAGGAAGATATCGACGCGAACCGCTTCCCTGGCCGCTGGCTTCTGACCGGATCGCAGCACTTCGCGCTCATGCACGGCCTCAGCCAAACCCTCTCAGGTCGCGTCGCCGTCCTCACCCTGGACCCGCTCTCCACAACCGAAGTCGAACAACAACCAGCGCCGTCTGGCATTGATGCCCTGCTGGACAAGGTGTTCAACAATCCCTGGGCAACGGACCGACCAGTGCAGCCTGTCAACCTCGCAGACTGGCTCTTGCGCGGCGGCTTCCCCGAGCCAAGGGTCAACCCGCGGGTGGATCGACAACTCTGGTTTGGCAGCTATGTCCAAACCTACCTCGAACGCGACGTGCGCGACCTCGCCCAGATCGCCAACCTGGGGGCTTTCACCCGCTTCCTCATGCTCGTCGGTGCCCGCACTGGTACCACGCTCAACATGACCGAACTCAGCCGCGAAGTCGGCGTCAGCAACCCGACGGTCAAGCGCTGGCTTTCGGTGCTGGAAACCAGCCAGATCATTTATCTGCTGCAACCCTATTACCGCAACTTGGGCAAACGCCTGCGCAAAAGTCCCAGGCTCTACCTGATTGACCCTGGGCTGGCCACCTTCTTTCTCGGCCTCCACACGCAGGAATCAGTCCTCCAGGGCCCCAGTCTGGGAGCGCTGGTGGAAACAGCCGTGGTAGGAGAATGGCTGAAAGCCTGTCGGCAACAGGGCGAAAAACCGAACCTGTACTACTGGCAATCGAACACCATCGCCGAAGTAGATCTCGTCATCGAACGCGGCGGCTCGCCCTACGGCATCGAGGTCGAGGCTACGGCCATGCCTTCGCCAAACCACGCTGAGGGTCTGGCGCGCTGGCTCGACCTTGCCGGCACTCAAGCTCGCGGCGTCCTCGCTTGCCGCGTCGATGCACCGCATGCTTTGCGGCCGGGCATCCGCGCTGTTCCCTGGCACCTCGCCTGGTAGAAAACAGCCCGGGCACGCGGCAATGAGCAAGATGCTGCTGCTGAAGTAGAAAAGGAGACCCATGACACGGCGGAACATATCGAGCAATAACTACTTCGAGGAGGAGTTCGCCTATTCGCGGGCGGTGCGGGTTGGCGACCAGGTCCACGTGGCCGGCACCTGCGCCAGACCGCCCCACGACGATGGAGGCGCCTACGAGCAATCGGCGGCTGCTCTCGACATCATCGCCGCGGCCCTGTCCGAGGCGGGGGCGGACATCAAGGACGTGGTGCGGACGGTCGTCTACGTGACTGACATGTCGGACATGAAGGAGGTGGCCCGGGCCCACCGCGAGCGCTTCGCCGAGGTCAAGCCGGCCTCGACCCTGGTGCAAGTGGCCGCTCTGGCAAATCCCCAACTGCGCGTGGAGATCGAGGTCTACGCCATCCTGACTGAGGGCTGATCCGTCCTCAGTCGTGGGGGCAGTAGAAATCCTTCAGGGCGTGCACAGCGGGGTTATTGGATGCAAACGCGGGGGCCATGGCTTCTCTTCTCCCCTATATCATCCAATGGTGGCGATGTGGCGCAGGGCGCGGTAGCGCTGGTCGCAATCCATGCCGTAGCCGACGACGAACGTGTCTTCAATTTCAAAACCACAGTAATCTATCGTCACTGGAATCTCCCTGCGGACAGATTTGTTGAGCAACGTACACGCTCTGAGCGAAAGAGGTTGCCGCGACTTTATCGTGGCTATCACAAAGTCCAGGGATCGGCCCGTATCGACGATGCCATCGACGACGAGCACGTCTCGTCCGGCTACGTCGACAACGAGGTCTTTGGTCAGCTCGATCTGTCCGGTGTTTTCCGTGCCCTGATAGCTCGAAACACCAACGAAGTCGTAGTCCAACCGCACCAATAACTCCTCGGGCAGGCGGTCCATCAGGGCCGCCGTAAACTGTACTGCTCCGTTGAGGAGGCCAATAAATAAGGGGGCAGACCCCGCGTAGTCGACGGCTATCATCTTGGCCAACTCGCCGATGCGTTGCTCCACTTGCTGGCGCTCAATCAGCACTCTTAAGGCGGGAGTTTCAAACTGACTGCGAGGCATGCTCTTGATTATACGGCTTATGGGCCATTCTTTGCAAACGAAAGGCGCCGGGGTATAAGCCTCCTTGGATTGCTACGCCAGAATCACCCTTCCTCCGGGGCTGAGAATCATGATGTCGGTGCCGGGTATCTTGTAGTTGCGCGCAGCCAGGGCAGTAACGAATTCCGCCGGATGCCCTCCCTGGTGGCGCAGGGCGGGATAGATGTAGCCGTAGTGGCAGGGAATGACGACCCGGGGCTGGAGCAGGTGGGTGAGAAGGGCGGCGAATCCGACGCCGAGATTGGTGTCGTTGATGGGGAGGAGAAGGTAGTCGACATCCAGACCGACGACTTCCTCCTTATCCTTGTGGTCGAATCTTCCGTCGCCGTGGAAGTAGATATTTCCGTGTCGAGTACTGAGCAGGTAGCCGCAGGCATCAGTGCAGCCGTGGTGGCTGGCCGGCACGATTCGCACTGAAAATTCATTCCACTCCCGGGTTTCACCATATCCGGCTTCCACGATGCTCCGATCGGGATAGCCGATTTTCTTCAGTTCCGCGTGACAGGACCTGGGAGCCACGATAGTGGGATTCAAGTGAGCCAACCGCTGCAAGCCGGTGAGGTCGAAATGGTCCGCGTGCTCGTGGCTGAGCATCACAAAATCGGCCTTTTCTATCTCTTCCGGGTAGAGCGGCAGGGTATGAATCTCCTTTGAGACATTCTCCGGGCGGTCATGGTATTTCAACTCCAGGCGGTACGGATGTTCACCGCCTTCCTCAACCCGCTTCCGATGGGCAACGTAAGAGGGAAGAGGAGAAGTAAGAATGGGATCGAAGAAGATGTAGGTAGTGTTCAGCCGAAGGACGAAACCGCAGTTGGAGAGCCGCCAGATCGCATCGTAGCCTGCATCGTGGTAGAGCTCCTGCCTTATTCTTCTCGCCGGTTCCTCAAGGACCTGTTCGTTGGCGTAGGTGGGAATGACAGGTTCCTTTGCCTCTGCCGAGCTTGCTTTTTTCATTTTTTGACCCCCTCAGTTCATGCTTGATGGGTTCTTCCGGTTGGGAAAGTACAGGTAAAATGAGGACCTTTTGGACCCTCGGTCAAGGTGCTGAGCGCACCGCCAGGGTCAGGCAGCTTCCTGAGGATCGTTTGCTGGTCCTTCGAGCGAGCTTGCAGGTAGTTTGGTCGCCTGTCGGCGCGTATCCGGATCAATCCGGGGCTTGAAGGAGCGTTGAGAGTACACTCCGCCGTATGCCCGGCGCCGGCAAGGTCGCAGGCGCAAACCAGCCCGTTGTGGCTGCCGCCGAGAATGATGAGGTCATCGCAAGTCTTCACGATGCTCGCCTTGGCCCGGAAAACGGCTAGCCGCGAAAGGCGGGGATGACCTCCTCGCCTATCAGGCGTATGGCTTCTTCCGGATCAGGCCCCAATGGACCACCAAGGTTTACCTCGTTGACGCCGGCTTCGGCCAACTCATGGATCTGGGCAATGACTTCGGCGGGCGTTCCGGCAATTCCCAGCCGCAGCATGTCCGGCGTTACGTGGTCACGCGCTTCTTCCATGCGCCCCGCATCCACCAACTCGCGAAGCGGCGCGAAGTCGGCGGCCCGAAGCCCGATGGTCTCAAGGGCATGGTCCTCGAGATAGGGGCCGAAATAGGCGGCCATGTTCTTCATGACTTCCGAGGCTGCGATCTTTTTCTCCGAGAGCGAAAGCCAGCCACAGCCCGAAATCATGTAATCATTCTTTGTGTCCGATCTTGCCGACAGGCCCTCGCGTATCGGTGCGATCATCTGCTTTGCTGATGCCGGAGGCGTGATCATCGGCAGGCTGCCGTCGCCGATCTCGCCGCTCAATCGCAGGAAGTCCTCCCCGAACGCGGACAGGTAGATAGGAATGTCAGGGCGTAGTGGCTTGAATCGCAGGTAGCATTCCGGTCCCCACCGAAACACTTCACCGTCATACTCCATGACCTCGCCCCGCCACAGTCCCCGGATCAGGTGCACCGCCTCGCGGTGTCGCTGGAGGAAGTCTGAAGCGTCCACTCCGGCCCAGCCGATCATGTCCAGGGTGTGTAGCCCCATGCCGAGAATGAACCGCCCTCCTGACAGCTCGTCCAGCGTCGCGGCATACGTGGCCAACTCCAGCGGATGGGTCGTGTAGGGATTGGTCCCCACAGACCCGATCTCGATGCGTTCTGTGGCGGTGGCGACCGCCGAAGTAGTCACCCAGGTGTGGCGCATGAAGGTGTCATGCGGGAACCAGACGCTATCGAAGCCGGCCTTCTCGCCCGCGACCGCCAGCCGCACCAGTTCAGGCACCGGGCCCAGGTATTCGATAAGTCTCAGGCCGAATCGCATGATTCAATCCCCCACTTTGGACTCTCGGTCAAGGCGCGGAGCGCATCGCCAGTGTCAGGCCAGAGGCCTCAGGTATCAGACGCTTTGAGCCGCGTGAGAGACCGACACCCTGGACCCACGTGGCCGTAGTTGTAAGATAGGCGAACTTTGTTTAGTTTGCCGCCGCAGCGGTGTTTTCGGCAGGCAGCACAGCCGCGGATGTTGAATGGGTTGAGTGGGACAGAGATGCCGGAAAACACCGTCCACCCTCCAGAATCCAGCGAGGTCTAGCCATGGCCAGCGACTCCTATACCGTGAACCACTGGAACGAGGCGACGCACGTGCACGAGCCGTCGATCCTAACCTCAGAGCAGAACTTCACCTTCGACGCGCTCGGGTTCGTCGTGCTGCCGCAACTCCTCAGCCAGGCCGAGCTGTCCGCGTGCCGCGACGGCGGCGATGGGCTGGGCGATCTCTGCAGCGAGGCCGGCGCCGTCGGACGCTACGTGCGCGAGCTCTGCGGCGATGGCTTTCTCCAGGACGGCTCTGCGAGGCACGTCCCTGCGGCCGCCGCGGGAGGGTACGACGAAGCCTCGCTGCCACTGGAAGGCGGGGCGCACACGCTGGACCGGGCCTACATCAACGTGGCGGGGTGGAATGGCCGCAACGTCGACGGAACCATGCTCCAGCGCGCCGGCGGCGCCTGGGAAGAGGTCCGCATCCGGCAGTGCCAGGGGCTGGTGGCGGCCATCGCCCTCACGGACTCCGCGGAAGGCAAGGGCCCGCTGGTGGTCGTGCCCTGCTCGCACAAGAGCGGGCTGCCCGCCCCACCGATTCCATCCTCCAGCCCCCTCGCCGAGCGCCCGGCGCTGGCGGCGGGTGACGTGCTGCTGTGCGCCGCCAGCACGCTGCACGGAGTCTGCCCGCAGGGTGATGAGGGCGAACTGCTCGTGGTGAATTTCATCTCGCGCGCGGCTCGGCCACAGGGGCCGCCTGACCAGCAGGACAAACAGCCCCTACCCGCATGGGCGGAAGGGCTGGGCGAGGCCGAGCAAACCGTGCTGGCGGGCGGCGACTCGAATCGCCTGCTCCTGTCGGACGGCACTACCACCTGGCTCACCTCCGCCGACGATATCGACGCGGCGCAGGAGGCCTCCACTGCTCTCGAGTTCGAACTCCGGGATGATCATGCCGATCGCTGGGCGTTTGACACCCAGGGCTTCCTGCTGGTCGAGGGCGTCATGGACGACGATTGGGTCGATGCGGCCGTGGCGGGCATCGACGCCAACCTCGACCGCCTGGTGTACCGGGGCGTAGGCGACAAGCTCGACGGGGACGTGACGCTTGCCGACATCCCCGGGGGGCCGACGATCTCGGGCACGGGCAGGCCCGACCTGAAGGACTTGTTTCAGCTACCTGCGCCGCACAATGCGCCATTCCTCAAAATGCTGGCGCATCCGGCCGTCATCCAGCGCCTGAACTGGATGATCGGACCAGGGTACAGGGTAACTCAGAACACGGCCCTTTGCCACGTCAAAGGCTCGAGCGGGCAGATGCTGCACGCGGGCAACGCCAACCCGACCAGCATCGGCAGGCACTACGAAATGGTGAACGGGCGCGTGCACACGAAATCGGTCATCAACGTCGCCTGGCAGCTGAACGACGTCGGGCCGGACGATGGCGGATTCGTCGTAGTGCCGGGCAGTCACAAATCGTGCTACCCCTTGCCGCATTCGGTGCGGGTCTGCAACGAGCGCGCGCCGATCCGCCACATTCCAATGCGCCGCGGGTCTGTCCTCTTCTTCCTTGGAGCGACGGTCTGTCACGGGGCGTACCGCTGGGAGGCCGAGTCACCCAGGCGGACCGCGCTCTTCACCTACGGGCACGACGGCCGGCGCCCTTTTGCATGGCCCTCGCGTAAACTGTGAGCTCCTGGCGCCCAATGCCCGCGCCCAAAGCCAGATCCAGATCGCACCCGGCCAGTTCGGGGCGGAGAACGTCTCCATCACGTGGGTGGAAGGTCGGCCGGGAAGTAAGCAGCCGGTCCTCGCTCGTTGACGAGCGCAGCGGCAAAGGCGATACTCGTCCTGTTTCAACCCATGTGGAGCCAGGGCAATGATCGTAAAATCAGCCGCTGAACTCACGGCACTGACGACCCGAATCCTGCTGGCGGCCGGCGCCACCCCGGACAATGCCCGGGGCGTGGCCGAGCACCTGGTGCTGGCCAACCTCAGCGGGGTCGACTCGCACGGGGTGTGGCACCTGAAAGGCTATGTCGAGCACATCCAGGACGGCCAGCTGGATCCTGCAGCCCGACCCGCGGTCGTCAAAGAAACCCCTGCCAGCGTCCAGGTGAGCGGCAACTGGACCTTCGGCCATATCGCCGCCCGCTACGCCATGGAACGGGCCATTGAAAAGTCCGCTGAGCACAACGTCGCCATCGCCGGCCTGGTGCAGTCCCACCACATCGGCCGCCTGTGCCACTACGTGGAGATGGCCGCCGGGAAGGGTATGATCTCCATGGTCTTTCTGGGCGGCCAGGGCAACAAAAACCCCACGGCCGTGCCCTATGGGGGGCGCGGCAGGACCATGCACACCAACCCTCTCGCCATGGGTTTCCCCGCGGGCGAGGCCCCGCCCATGTTCTTCGACTACGCCACTACCACGGTAGCCGGGGTCAAGGTCGTCAACGCCCACCGCCGCCGGGAGGAGTTGCCGCCCGGCTGCATCGTCGACGAGGCGGGCAACCCCAGCACCGATCCGGCCGATTTTTTCAACGGCGGCGGCCATGTGGCCTTTGGCGGCCACAAGGGGTACGCCCTGATGCTGGCGGTCGACTACCTGGGCCGCATCTTCGCGGGCGCGGACCACTTCGTCGACGAGAACCGCGGCGGCATCTACGACCGCTACGCCGGCACCTTGATGGTGGTCTTCAAGGCCGACCTCTTTCAGCCCTTCGCCGACTACGCCCGCGCCGCCGATGAGATGGGCCGGCGCACCCGCACGACCCCGCCGGCGCCGGGCTTCGACGAGGTCCTGGTCCCGGGCGATCTCGAAGAGCGCACCCGCCGGACCCGCCGCCGCGACGGCATCCCCATCGAGGACGATGTCTGGGAGACCATCCGCCAGGCCGCCGCTTCCGTGGGCATCGAAGACATTTAAGCGAAAGGTTTTCACCTCATGGGACAGACACCCGATCCCCGGCTCATCGAGGAGCTGCGGCACTACGACAGCGCCACCATCGCCAACGCCGTCGAGCACTTCGAGGTGCGCGATCCGACCACGGGCTACGCAGATCACCGGCTGGTCTGCCAGATGCCTGAAATTCCCCACCCCATGGTCGGCTCCGCCATCACCGCCACGGCCGACACCACCACGCCCGGCGACCGGAGGACCTCGCGGGTCGACGACCTGGTGGACCTGATCCTCGCCGCGCCTAAACCCTGCATCCTCGCGATCCAGCACGTCGGCCACGAGCGCAAAAGGTGCTGCCTCTTCGGCGATATGTTCTGCACCATCCTGCGGCAACTGGACTGCGTCGGGCTGGTCACCGACGCCAATGGCCGCGACCGTTCCGGCATCCGCGAGCGCACCCCGGACTTCCACGTATTCTCGACCGGCTGGGTGGTCTCGCACGGCTACCCGGCCTACATCGACTTCAACACCACGGTGTCGATCTGCGGCCTGACCATCTCTCCGGGCGATATCTTGCACGGGGACGAGAGCGGCCTGGTCTCCATCCCCCAGGCCATCGCCGCCGACCTGCCCGCACGGGCCCGGGGAGTGCGCGAGGAAGAGGCCGAGTACTTCGACTTTCTGCAGGGCGATCGCTTCTCCATAGAAGAGTTGCGCCGCCGCATCGTGCCGCACGAATAAGCAGGACCAGGCCGGCCCCATGGACCAGCTCCTTCTCCGATCCCACACCGCATATCCTCTTACCACCAGTGCACCCGATGACCTTCTGTCGGGAACCAGATCAGATCCACCGTGGCCGACAGGATAACCGCGGCCACGTAGCCGATGCCCACCCCGTAGAAGAACGGTTTGCCCGCCACATATGCCTTCACCCCGCCGAAGCGCAAGATCACCAGCTTGGCTATCCACACAACCGACAGGGTCAACCAGTAGAGATCGGGACCAAAGGTTCCCTCGAAAGCGAGTCCCACGGGATGCAGCGGAAACCAGTGAAATCGAGCCCGCAAGAAGGTCAGAACGCCGGCCTCGGTCCAGCCGAATAGAAACACGGCCAGCTTGCCCCAGTCGAACACGGTGGGATTGTGCAGGATATGAGAGATCTGATCGTATACCAGGTTGATCCTGTAGTGCGAGACGTAGAGCATGGCCCCGCCCTCCGTGTAGGCCAGCTCGATCAAGGTCACCGCCGCCACCACGAAACCCACCGGAAAAGCGATGAAGACCGCCGCCGTCACCCACCCGGGCTGCCACTTCAGCGAAAACATGCGCAAGATGTGCGTGATCGCCGGCCATGCCGGGATGAGGAAGGTGCCGAAGAAAGCCTTGCTGGTAAAAATCTTCATCGCCGTCAGGTCGCGCGCCGGAATATTGGCGGTTCCGACAATCTCCTCCATGAAGCTGTCGCCCTTCAGATGCGGGCGATACGGAAGCAGGTAGGCAAAACCCGTGGCCGCGATCAGCTTGGTCGTCGCCAGCAGGGTCAACACCATCAGCACGAACACGCCGGCGGCGACAGGCAGGTTGATGCCCAGGCTCATCGCCCAGACGAGCACGTAACCCGTCGACAGTATCAATCCGGCCCAGGCCAGGCGATAGCGCCGCACCTCGCGGCGATCACCCTCCCCGGTACTGGCCTGGCGCCAGAGCTCGCGCAGATGTCTGCGGGCGAGCCAGATCGCCCACATCGCGATGAAGATCAGGGCCCCGTAGTTCTCCAGAAAGATGATTTCAGATCCAGTGATTTGCTGTCCCGGGTCCCCAACCGAAAATCCGACGCGATTTATGATCGACCCCTTGATGGTCAAATTCACCAGTTTGAAAATCACCAGGCTGCCCAGGATATCGAGCGGACACAGATAGGTGACCGCCATTACGATGGGCATGAAGCGAATCTTCCAATGGCCGATGAAGGGGATGCTTGGATCGAGGTATCGATACTTCTGCAAAAATTCCAGGGGCAGCAGACCGGGTGCGAAGTAGGTAAAGATATTGTAGAGGATGGGCACAAAGGCCGCGAGGGCGCCGGTCCAGAACAAACGCGTGCGGAAGAGATCAGGCATGCGCCGGGGGCCATCGAACCCGCGCAGCAAATCGAGGGGCATCTGCGCCAGCGGAAAGGTGAGCTTTTCCTTCTCCTCCCATTGCTTCTGAAAGAGGACCATGGTGCAGAATCCGAAAGCCAGCATGGCCATCGATACGCCCAGCCACTGGAAGATGACTCCCACCCATCCGTCCCAGGGCACCGCCGCCCCCTGCGGCAGACCGAACCAGAATCCATGAACCAGAAAGGTGTCGGTGGGTGGAAAGACGCTCCACGGGAGGTAATCGAAGAAGGTATCGGCCCACTGGTTCTCCGCCGAGGCAAAATAGGTCGGCGCCGTTAGAATCGGCGCCCAGAAATTGATCCACCCGTTTTGCGGTATGGTGCCCACGACCCACATCATCGCCAGGACGGTCAACAGCTCGCCCTGGCGCAGCGCCATGCCGGGCCACAAGCGCTTGAGCACGACGTTCAGAAAAAGCCAGAACACAAAGGGGATGATGACCGCCATGGGAAACTGGGAGTGGACAAAGGTGCCGGAACCAATCCTGTGCACTACCTGGGTGAGGTAGTAGAACATGGCGGTGATGGTCAGAAGGCCCAGAACTACGGCGCGCAGGGTGATGACAGGCGCCGTGGCACCGGCTTCCTCTCTGCTGGCGCCAGCCGGCGAATGCAGAGGAGATTCGGCTTTTTTCACTGGAATTTCAGCCGCGCCCGGTGTTGGGCGTCCCGGACGATGCGCTCGGGGTGGGCACCGGAGCGGATGAGATACCCCTTCCGGGGGCGCAGCGCCGACTGGGTAGCGTCCTGATGCCAGGGAACTTCCGTGGGCCCGTGCCGCGGCAGCTTTGGACGCGCCGTATAGGTTGGGTTGAGGAGGACCTCGGGACCCCCGGCCTGGATGCTGCTCACGCGCTCGCCGCTTTCACGGCCGCCAGCCCGCGCTCGCACAGCTGGGCGACCGGATCCGTCGACCATCCCAGCCAGCCGTTGAGCGAGCGCTTCTCACCCGGATCGAGACGTTCCGCCACCGGCCCGCCGTGGATGCAGTTCAGAGCGGGGTCGGTGTTCCCGGTGTAAAAGTCGTGGGTCTCCCAGGCCATTGCCGTAGCGCCGCCGCTGGTGGCCTCGACGGCAATCACGGCGGCACCGGTGTCTTGATCGGGCATCTTCAGGAACGATGACTTGTCAGGGTCGTGATGGTCGTGGCACTCCGCCGGAATTCCGTCGGCGGCGATATTCTTGAGTTTCCCGCCCACCCATGCATAGGTTCGATCGCCTGCCTGATCGCGGAATCTGTTCGCTTCCGCCAGCTGGTAGCAGGTCCCGACCTTTATCTTCTCCAGGGGTTGGGCACCGGTATTGACCAGATCGTAGCGCAGTTGGAGATGATCGGCTCTTACCTCGACAACCGCGTCCAGCCTGAGAATCTCCCCGTCTACCTGGCGGGAGCGCAGCACCGTTCCGTTCTCCTCGGAAATCCATTCCTGGGGTCCGACCTGGGCCTGATTGTAGATATTTAGGTCCCTGGCGCTTGCGCCCTCCGACATCCAGAGACGAAAGACCTGCGACGAAAATTCATCCACGGATATCTGCAGCACCGACATCCTCTTGGGCGGGTAAATTACCAGGGGCAGGGACCTCGGGGCGACGGAAACGAACATGACTATTACCTCCGGAGTTTGATGACCGGCCGCGGCACCTCTATTTTTCAAGTGATTCGAGACAGAATATAAGCAATGGGAACGAGGGCTAAAGTGGAGGGAGCGCATGGCCTACGATGAAAAGATTGCCGTTCGCCTGCGCAAGGCGCTGGGCAACGAAAACACCGAGGAGAAGAAGATGTTCGGCGGCATCGCCTTCATGTTGAACGGCCACATGTGCTGTGGCGTGAGCGATGACAGGGTCATGTTGCGCCTGGGAAAGGAGGGTGCGGCCCGGGCGTTAGCGGAACCTCACGTCGAGGAGATGGACTTCACCGGCAAACCGATCAAGAGCATGGTCTACTTGACCGAACCCATCCACGGCGATCAAGCGCAGCTGAAGGGATGGGTGGCCAAAGCGGTCGAGTTCATCTCCTCGTTGCCGCCCAGGTGACCAGGGCCCGGTCCAGCCGGAGACACTGTTGTCGACGATGAAGAGCTATCGGCCCGTGGAGTCAACAGCCATGACGCGCCCTGTCGTCCGTTAAGCACGCTTCACCGTATCAGGCCACTGGTGACAGCCGCTCGACCTTGATTTTATCGGCATGCTTCATCGCTTGCGTCAGGTCGTAGGCAGCCTGGAGCCGCAGCCACGTCTCGGCGCCGCCCCCGAAGGCCTTGTCGAGCCGGATTGCCATCTCAGGCGAGATGCCCGCCTTACAGTTCACGATGTCGGAAAGCTGCTTGCGGCTGACGCTCAAGCGCTTGGCTGCTTCCGTGACGTTCAGCCCCAAAGGCTCCAGGCAATCGTGCCGCACCGAAAGCCCTGGATGGGGGAGGTTCTTCATCGGCATAGCTCATTCCTCCCAATGGTAGTCGATCAGGTCCACGCCCGGTTTCACTGGCACCTGAAGGACCTGGGGATCGAACACGTCTACAGCAAGTCGAGCTCACCCCGGCTCAATGGAAAGGTGGAACGTTCGCACAGGAAAGGCCAAGCTGAAATCTACCAGCTACTCGAATACAAAGGCGATGTCAACCTGGGGAAGCGTCTGGCCGAATGATGGTGTTACATGAAGAGCGGAAGATACAGCCTGCGTATGTCAACCGGTACTCCTGGTAGTGTCCATCGATCCTTCGGCTCCGTCCATAAACGATCGAAGGGCATCGTTTACGGCCTCGTCCGTGGGAAAGGCTTTCGCAACGTCTGGATGGAGTAGAACCAAATTTGTCCCTGACCGATAGGATTCCAAATACTTACCCCGGACACCAGAACCGAGATCTCCATGCCGATATTCTGGACGCAGATGGTCTGGATCAGCCTTCTTCATAGATCATCCTTTCCTGGCGCGTCATTAAACGTGCACTGATAATTCTCATCTTTCCGGCTCGTTGGGTATGCGAAATATTAGAATCAGCCGCCGGCGTAGCGCTCGGCGATCTCTTCAGCAGACAATGTCCGACCGTAGACGGTGAAATCGTCAATGGCGGCATTGCAGTACCAGTTGCCGTATCGCCATCCCAGATTGATCCGGGTCTGCTCGCCCGTCGGCAACGCGATCACCCCGTCGCCGAAGCGGCTCCCTTCGTCGTCGCGAGTCTGCTCGATGGCGTCCAGGTAAAGCAACACTCTGTCTGCGTCCCAGGTGACGACGACGTGGTGCCATTCCCCGGCGTCCCATCCGGCGATGTCTCCTTCCGCGGTTCCGTGGAGTTGGCCGACATCATCCTTCAAACGCGCGCGCAGTTCCCCGAAGAGGGTAGACAGCGACAGTGAACTCACCAGCGGCGTCGCGCCCTCCACGTGGAACACCGATCGTTGATCGGGTCTCTCGGGGTCCAGCTTGAAGTTGGGTCGCATCCACAACTCGACCGAGCCAGGTCCGCGAAGCATCTCGGGCGGTGCCGGCAGTCGTGCGTAGCCACCCTCGCCGAGGGCGACGGCGCCATGCCCCGCTTTGCGTCCCTGAACGAACTCCAAACGACCCACGCGCTGTCCCAAAAGGGTTCCATGGGGCGTGACACACTGCAGGTCGCCATCGAAGACAGCCTGCAGCAGGATTTCATCCCGTGGCTCCGAGGGCGGGGCTGCTGCCGTCTGTCTGACTGGTTCGGGAGTCGGTGGCAGCTCGTCCGGTGTGATGCCTTCGCGATGGAAGTAAGCCGCCGTGTGTGGCGAGCTGCGCGCGTTCATCGAAAAGGCCTTGCCGTCGGTTTCGGCGGTCATCTCCTGCACCCGGGCCCAGAACGCACGCGTGGCGACGGACAGATAACGACGGTCACCTGTCATTTCGTAACCGAAGCGAAAGGCATCGACTCCGAGAAGGTTGAGAGAAGTGATGCCGGCAAGACGGTTCCTTCGGTTGAACGCGTTGAACTCGTAGACAAACCCGTCGATCTCGGGATTCCACATGTGGTCGATCAGCCAGTCCAGACCGATGGTGATCACCTCGCGCAGTTCCTCGTCGCGGGTGATGGCGTAATAGGCGCTCAGGCCATCGTGCAGCTGACCGGTCATGAACAGTTTGCATCCATCCATCATCCAGGACCGCCACCACTTCCCCTCCCGGTACGCGGCCAGTGGATCGCGGGCGTAGATCTTGATATAGTCCACAATCTCCTCGGCCGCTGCGAGGTATTTCGCCTCGCCGGTTACCTTGTAGGCGCGGCACAATACCATGAGCGGCCAGCCCAGCTGCCGTTCTGCGCCGGCGAAGATGTTCCGAATCCTCTCGTGACTGTCCCCCTCGGCGATGACGGCGACCCGATCCGCGATCATGCGCACCGCCTCGAGACTGCGTTCGTCGCCGGTGAGGTAGTAGGCGTCCGCGGCGCAATCAACAAAGACGTGGCCCCACTCGTGGCCGGTGGTCACCAATTCGTGGGTTTCCGCCCCCGCACCGTAGCCGTGGTAGCGCTGCTCGCCGGTTTCGTGGTTGAGGTCGATGTCGATGAAGTGCTGGTTGCAGGCGACGGCGAAATCGTAGTAGTCGCGCTGGCCGCTGCGCGCATAGAGGAGGAAACAACCGTGACCGGTGTCGTATTCCAGGTCGCCGCGGGTCAGCTTGTTTCCGTACCCTCCGTGGTAATAGTCGCCGTAGTGCAACATGCCGTTTTCTATCGGCATGGTCTCGCGCTGGTCGCGGAGGGTTTCGAACTGACCGCGCATCTTGCGGTCGTATTCGACCGTTTCCGGTGCGCCGGCGGGGGACAGGGGACCGAAGACCTCGGTGCGACAGAAGTACTCCGGCTCGACGGTGGCGATCAGGGGTTGCTGGAAGGCTGCAAGGCGTTGGGCGATTCGGTCGTCCGTAGCACCAAAGGCGTACAGGATGTGGTGGGTCTTTGCGCGGGTGCGGCCGAGCTTGAGCAGGTCACCATTGTGGCCGCTCCAGAGGGCGAGCTTCAGTTTCCCGGCGGCCAACTCGATCGATTTGGGCGCCAGATGCCAGAAGTCCCGGATCGCCACCCCGAAGGCGCCGCGGTCTCCTCGAAGCACCGCCCAACCATCCAGCTTGTTTCCGGCTTCTCGTGGCGCCGACGACGGACCCGATTTGCAGACCATGTCGGCGTCCGCCGCGAGTATGGCCGAATGGCCGTTGGCGAGCTCCCCTTCGATCGTCCCCGCATCTGCCGGAAGCATAAACTGCTGCTCTGCACCCAGATCGGGGGTGAAGCCGACGGCGATCTCGCTGATTTGATGCAGCTCGGGCTGACCCAGGCAGATGAAGGTTTGTTCCGCTTTGACGTACGCCTGCCCGTCGTAGAAGCGCAGCCGCGTGTCTACCTTGTAAGAGCGGTTGCCGGCTGCATCCTGCAGCCAGCCGACTTGCCGAACGGTGGCTCTGATCGGCCCCGTTTCTTCCAACTCTACAATTTCCGGCTCCACACCCGACGAGGTGTGAACGCTGCCGTCCGACAGCGCGAACCGCATGGGCGAGACATCGTCGAGAACCCGGACTGATTCCGTCGCACCTCGCAGCTGCACCGATCGAAACAGGGCCAGGCTGTTCTTCGGCATCTCCACGCGCAGTGGACCGGTGTCGACGACTATCGCGTCAGGTCGATTTTCCGTCCGCAGCCGGGGTTTCGACAGCGGGGAATCACCGGGAACGAGGTCGTAGACGCAATCCGCGTTGGCCGGACAGTCGGCGAGAAACTGAACCAGCAGCCATTTCACCGAACCGTCGGGCCAGGTGCCCAATACCATGGTCTGCGTCGGGATGGCTCCGGCGGGACCGCGGACATGCATCGGCTGATTGGTCTGCAGGGCTGCCTGCGCGAACGGGACCCCGGAACACACCGCTTCCCGTATTCGCGCGACCCCGCTTTCATCGCTGACGGTGAGCTTCACAGGCTCCAACGATTCTGCTTCGATGATTGGAGTGGCCAACATCACCCCGGCGAGAAGGGTCGATAACAAACTCAGTCGTGGCATTCGTCCTTCGTCTCCCCATACCTGAACGAGAGCCAAAGTGCTAAAGTGCTGAAGCGATCTCCCGGGCGAAGCCGAGGAGCAGCTCGTCCGTGCCGGGCGCGCCGATCAGTGAGAGCCCGACGGGAAGCCCTTCGACCGCGGTAAGCGGCAGGCTGATCTGCGGCGATCCGATGGTACCGGCGATGCAGGTGAGAGCGAGGATGCGCGCTCTGTTGGCGTAGCGCTCAGGTACGGGGAGGCCGACGGGAGGGGCCGGCATCGGAGTGGTTGGCAAGCAAACGACGGCGCCGTCTTCGAGCACCTCTGCCATTCGCTGTACGATTGCTTCGCGTTCGGTCCGGGCTTGCTCGACGTCGGCGTCGGAGATGGCAAGGGCGTCGGTGAAACGCCGGGCGACCTCGAAACCGAAGCGCGGATCCACCCGCTCGATCCACTCCTGCGCTGACGCCAGGGACTGTCGCCCGGCAAGTACCGATTGCTGCCGCGTCCACGCACCGAGACCCGCATCGGACAGTTGCAACCCCTTCGTATCCGCGGCCATGGCCGCCACCTTCTCCGCCACGGGCCGCAACGCGGCAACCACCTCTGCGTCGGCGGTCTCGAACCCATCCTCCGCAATCAAAACCAAGTCGGGACGGGCCGTTGTTACCCGGCTTTGCAGCAGAATCTCGCCGACGCGTGCAAGCAGCGCAGCGTCGCGTGCGAACCAGCCCACCGTGTCGAAGTCGGGGGCGCTCCGCAACATGCCATCTATGGGCACGCGCCCATGGGTGGGTCGTATGCCGAATATACCGCAAAAGCTGGCTGGTACGCGCACCGAGCCTCCGGTATCCGAGCCCAGGGCGAAGTCCACCATCTCGCCGGCTACCGCCGCTGCCGAACCACTGGACGAGCCCCCCGGGACCCGCCCGGGAGCCGCCGGGTTCACGGGTGTGCCGTAGTGGGCATTCTCCCCGAAGAGTCCCCTAGTGAGTTCGTCAGTGTGGGTCTTTCCCACCATGGTCGCGCCAGCGTCGACCAGAACCTGAACTACCCACGACGTACTATCAGCTTTCCCATGGGTCGCCTTCCAGTCCGGATTGCCGCCCCCGGTGACCTCCCCGGCCACGTCGAAGATGTCCTTCGCGGCGAAGCTGAGACCGGACAGCGGTCCGGCCTCAGCACCCGTCAGGTATGCCTGCGTATCCTTGCAGAAGGCGTTCAGACGGTCGTCCATCGATCCCTGTGAGGCAAAAAAACGGTCATTCATCCAAATGTGAACTGTCGCCCTCTCGGGTCAGCAGCCACTCCTTTCCGTCCCATGCCAGCTCGGTCAGGCTGGCCAACTCCACGACTGCGTCATATTCATTTCCGGTGAGACAGGTGACGAAAGCAAGCACCGTGGCGCCATGCCCTATGATCACGACATTTCCTCGTTCTTCGCCCACCAGGCGCTCGACGACTTTGTTTGTCCGCGCGTTCACGTCCTGCCAATTCTCTGGAAACACCGGCTCCACCGTCGAATCGTAAGTTCGATCGATCCGTGGGAAGCGTTCCTGCAACTCGGCAAGGGGAAGTATCTCCGGAGCCGACGGAAACCAGTCGGGGTTCAGCATCTCGCCGAGGCCGGACTCCGCCCTGATCAGCGACTTCGTCACTTCGGCTATGCAGTCTGCTGTTTCCATCGCTCTGAGGAAGGGTGACGAGTAGATCCGAGTGATCTTGTCCGCTGCCAATCGTTGCGCCAATCGCATTGCCTGCGATCGGCCCTTCTCGGTCAAGCCGGGATCAAACGGTCTTGCCGCCGTAGTTCGCCAGGCGGGATCTGTGTCTTCTCTCTCCCCATGCCGCGCCACCAGCAATCTCTCCATTCTCACCCCCTTCTCACGACCACGGCCTGGTCCATGAACTGAAACGCATACAGCCTGCATGCCCGCAGCTTGAAATGAAGCCTTACCGGGCGGCCGATGAGCGGTTCAAGCGTTTCCCAAGTATAGGTAAAATGAGGACCTATTTGGACTCTCGGTCAAGGTGCTGAGCGCACCGCCAGGGTCAGGCGCCCGCCACAGGCGGTCCCAATCCTCGGGGGATATCTCAATGTGCACGTCGAGCACGCGGTCGAGAGCAAAGTAAGCGTCGCTGGGAGCGTCCGTAGCGCCAAACGTCGGGTGGACGGTCAATAGGAATGCTATAAGCGCGGTACTGAACAAGCTCTGGTGGTTTTTCAAGATGCGTCCTCTTCGTCTGTTTGAATAGTTGTTTTCCTTGTAAACTGATGATCGCATCATTAATTTACAAGGATGAATTATAGAAATCGCCACTTAGAGACCAAAATTCTTCGCTATAAAGAAATTTTTCCCGTCCTGCTGGTGACCGGAGCTCGCCAGGTCGGCAAGAGTACCCTGCTTGGCCATCTGTGCGGTCCCGACATGCCGCACATTACCTTTGATCCGGTGATTGACGTCGGCAATGCCCGTCAAGACCCGGAATTTTTCATCGCTCAGCACCCACCCCCTGTCATCTTGGACGAAATCCAGTACGCGCCCGAGCTGCTGGCAATTATCAAACGCCGCGTCGATCGCGACGATGCGCCCGGCCAGTACTTCCTCACCGGCTCGCAGAACTTGGCACTACTCCGCGATGTGAGCGAGAGTCTGGCCGGCCGGGCCGTCGTCCTCGATTTAGGCCCTTTGACCCTGAGTGAACGCCAGGGGTGGGGCACCCGCGCCGAGCCTGTGTGGTCAGAAATTCTGTTGGAGGCCGGTGGTTACCTGCCGGACTTGCACCAGCAAGCACGAGTGCCGTGCGTCGCGCCGCTGCGGACCGCATTCGAGGTGCTGTGGCGCGGCGGCTATCCCCGGACGCTGGATCAAGCGCCGGATGTCATTGTCGATATCATGCAATCCTACGTGCGGACATACATTGAGCGCGATGTGCGCAGCCTGGCCAGTGTCCAAGACCAGCAGCAGTTCTCGCGCCTGCTGGGTCTGTGCGCCGCATTGACGGCGCAGGAGGTCAATCACAGTCAGTTCGGCCGCGAAATCGGCGTTACCCCGCAGACGGCCTCGCGCTGGCTGAACATCCTCAAGGCGACCTACCAGTGGCTGGAACTGCCGCCCTACCACGGCAACACGATCAAACGGATCAGCGCCAAACCCAAAGGGTATCTGACCGACACGGGATTAGCCTCCTTCCTCCAGAGAATTTCCTCGCCCGAGGCCCTTTCTGGCCATCCCCTGTTAGGGCCGCTTTTCGAGACGCACGTAGTGCTGGACATCCACTGGAAATTCCACTGCCTGACCATGCCCCCCCAAGTGTATCACTGGCGCACCCTCGCTGGTGCCGAGGTCGATTTGCTGCTGGAGCGAGATGGGATCTTCTGGCCCGTGGAAATCAAGAGCAGCGCACGCATTACCCAAGCAGATGCGCGCGGCATCACGGCATTCCGAGAGACGTATCCGGCTCTGCGCCACGGCCCTGGAATCATAGTCGCCCCCGTAGAAGAGGTCTTCCAGCTCCGCGACGAAATAGTCGTCATCCCCTACGATCTGCTGTAAATCAGCCGTGCAGAATCGGATGCCCGTTGCCGGGGAAGAACGCTACATCCACGAGGAAGGAAAGACGACGATTGGTCCGATGGTGAAGGGTGTGATGTTGGAGTAGCGGTCGGCGGGTCAAAAAGCGTTTGCTCCAACTACATTGCGGAAATAGGAAGTTCGCACTGTCGGAACCATTGTGAATCTTCGGGTGGCGATTCGTCCGGATTTTTCATTGTCTCAAAGGTCTTCAATGCGGGTGATACGGTCTTTGTCCAAATCTGCTCGACTTCCTCGAAAGTTACAGATTGGCGTTCGGTAGTGTTTTGCTGTGCGTAAACCTCCAATAGTTCCTGCATCTTTTTCCCGAGCCATGCAACTTCGTCGTTCACCATGCGCTCGCCAATGCGCCGGTCTGAGTCGACGGCGTTTGCGCCCATCGCAAAGTGTGGACCTTCTGCGTCCGCTGCAGGCATTCGCGACATGTCAACGCATTCCGGGTCCAATGCCCAGAGGAGTGAGGTCTCGACTCTGCCCGCATGATCGCCGCCGTTACCCTGACGGTCAAACCCCGGCGTATTCGCCTCGAAGTCAGGAAGTCCGTAAAGCCGCATGGCGAAGTGCGGTTGGACCAAAGACAGGAGGGTCTTGAGGTCCTGCCAATTCGGTCCGTTGTGTCCGGTGAGGAAGATGGCTGCGTGGAATCCGAGGGCATCGGCGGCGCGGACGTGATAGCAGACATTTTTGAAATGTTGCCATGCTGGCATGGCGGTGAGCCAGCTCCGTGCTTCGCCGACATTCCGGTATGCCCAATTCGCATACGTGCCCTGTTCATGGATGTGCCAATAGTCGGGCGGTGCGACGATGCCGCCGTGCGCATGGGCTGCACGGCAAGCGATTGCATGTGCCTTCAGCGCATCCAGTCCGACCGTGTTTTGCGGTCCATGCGGTTCGCAGAGTCCGTAGGTAAAGATGTCGGAGGAAGTGGGATGGACCACTTGTGATGCCAGCACTAACTTAATGTTTGGCACCATTCGTGGGGGCAGGTCAGTTCATTCGGTTGCGGCATCCTTGCGGGGATAGGTCTCCCAGCTCACGATGCGGAGATCGCGGCCGAGCTGAACGTGGCAATTCCCGGCGTGTAACCAACTGAATGGCATCTCAATAGAAAGACGATGAAACGATGGGTAGCATGAACGTTCTCTATTTGGCCGACCGGAACAACAAAGATCACTACTTCCCTTTGGCCCCGTACATTGAGAAGGCATTACGTCATCGTCATGATCTCCGGTTCTTCGATCCGTCACAGCCCGCTGCGGACCAGATCAAAGGGATGGACGCGGTGATCGATGACGAGTTGATAGAGAACAGCCAGCAGATGGTCGAGGCCGCCACGGATCTGAAACTCTGGCAGGTTGTCAAGACGGGTTTCGATGAGGTCCCGTTGACGGCTCTGAAGGCCAAGGGTATCCCCACATGCAATTGTCCGGGTGATACCTCCAGCAAGGCGCTGGCAGAATGCGCCATGATGTTCATTCTAATGCTGACGCGAGACTACAACGGCTGTCAGGATAACTTTTTCAACTCGAAAGCATGGTGGCAACCGGTGGGCAAGGAACTGGCCGAGCTCAAGCTGGGCATCATCGGCTTCGGGGCCAGCGGACAGGCATTGGCGCGCCGGGCCCGCTCATTCGACATGGAGATCCACACCATCAATCGCAGCCCGATCAAGCGAGAAGTGATCGAGGAAATTTCTGTGGTCTTCTCCGGCACCATGGACGATTTGGACCAGGTCATCGGCGAATGTGATTTCGTCTCGCTGCACCTTGCTCTCAACGACAACACTCGACAGATCATGAGCGCGAGACGGATCGGGTTGATGAAGCAGGATGCGTATTTGATCAACGTGGGCCGCGGCGGGCTGGTCGATCAGGGCGCATTGTTCGAGGCGCTGGCGGATGGAAAGATTGCGGGAGCCGGCCTGGACGTATTTGCCGAGGAACCGCCTGATCCGAACCATCCGGCCTTTCGATTACCCAATCTGCTGGTCACACCACACATCGCGGGTTGCACGGACGGCACTATCCGCAATCGGGCCCTTATTGTGGCAGAAAATCTCGACCGGATTGCCGACGGCCTGGAACCGCTATACCGGGTGGACACCTGAATC
This sequence comes from Candidatus Latescibacterota bacterium, assembly GCA_965208105.1. Classification (GTDB taxonomy): domain Bacteria; phylum Latescibacterota; class UBA2968; order UBA8231; family UBA8231. Next base: position 999,980 of record OZ242318.1, on the reverse strand, counting down.
GTCCTGGATGGGTGGTCTGCTGCCTGTCGCACGCGGCGCACGCTGTTGCGCCAAAGAGAACCCGATGATGCCACCGGACCTCAAGTCCGAATTCGAGTCCAATGGATACCTGAAGGTTCCCCAGGCGCTGGAACCGGAGGATCTCTCGGTCCTGATCAGATGTGCGGACCGGCTGACTATTTCTTCGGTCCGGAACTCCATTCGATCGTCACCAGTCCACGCCTCTTGAATGTGCTTTCGCCTCTGGTGGGTCCAGAGATTCTGTTCAACGGAGGCTGTCAGCTGCGTTGCAAACAGCCCGCGCGGTTTCATGACGAGTTGAGCAACCTGCCCTGGCATCAGGATACCCAGTACTATGGGGAGATCACGCAGCATCTGGACATCGTTACGGTTTGGATTCCCCTTGTGGACGTGGACGAATCGAACGGTTGCCTTTGGATCATCCCCGGCAGCCATCGGTGGGGATTACTACATGGCGCCAGAGACCACGAGCAGAAGATGAGGACACGAGAGAACGTGGAAAAACGCGGCGAACCAATCTCGATTCCGATGAAGACCCGGGACATCCTCCTGTTTCACAATCTCACATTTCACTCCTCCAGAGAAAACCGTACCCAGAGGGCCCGATGGAATGTAGACATCCGGTTCATGGCAAACCCGGCCTGCCGAATCCTATCCGATGAGGAGAGGGAGGCGGAGAAATTCCTGGCGGAAAAAATGAGGAAGTCGAAAAAGCCGTCTCTTGTTGTGCAGGGAAAAGGCTCGGGTGCAAGCTGGGAAGACTGGCGCAAGAGTTCCCCTGGCCGGATTCAGACTCTGGGCGGCTGACGCCGTCAATCAACCCCTCCCGCCATTATCGCCACTCACACAGCGCCTTCACATACGCCCGTCCGACCAACCGTTTCCCCTGCTCGAGATACGGCAAGTAGTGTCCTGCCAGAATGCAGTCCACCTCCATGGCCGCGAGTTTCTTGAGCGACGCAATATACGTCGGTTTGTCGCAGTCCTCGCCTCCCTGCCATCCGAGCTCCGGAGTGAATGCGGTGTCCTTCGACATTACGACGTCGCCGACGAACCAGACGATTTTGCCCCGGTGCTCCAGCTGATAGATGATGCATCCGTCCGTGTGACCGGGCGCGTGAATGACGTCGAAGCGCAGTCCGCAGATGTCGATACTCTCGCCGTCCGAGACCACGTGATCGACCTTGCAGGGCAGTAGGTCGAATCCCGCTGCGTATGGGACCGTTCGATTGTCGGAGAGTTCGATGCCCTCCGCGTCGCTCGGACCCGCAAAGACCGCAGCGCCTCGCTCTCGAATCGCGGCGGCATTCCCAATGTGATCGTAATGGCTGTGGGTCAGCAGGAGCCCGCCTACCTGGTCGAGCGAGATGCCCCAGGTCCCGGCGCGTGCATCGGCACGTTCGAGCTCTTCGGGGAGCGTTCCCGCATCTACTATGACGTTGCCTTCCGGCCCGACCACGAGATAGAAATTCGGGTGGTTTGCGTAGGCGAAACCGTCGAGGAGGTAGATGTCGGGTAGGATCTGCACGGATCAGGTTGCGGTGCGCTATTTGCGGATTCGAAGCAGCCGGCTCGTGCCCGTTGTCATCACGTCCGCTGATTCCAGTCGGCGCCGAGTTCGTCGAACTGGGACAGAAGCGAATCGACGACCTCTTCGGGAAGCGGCCCGGCGGATGCCGCTTCAATGTTCGCTTTGGCGTTTTCCAACCTGGTCGTTCCCACGATGGCGGTGTCGATTGCGTCGTTGGAGAGGGTGAAGCGCAGCGCCAGTTCGATGCCGCTTTCCGGGGCGCCGTCAGGTAGGGTGATCTGCCTGGAGCGGTCCCAATAGGCGTCGGCGTAGCTGTACGGAGACGCCGATTTCCCGAAGGCGCCGTTGGCGATCGGTCGTTTGGCGATTACGCCCATTCCCGCTTCCATGGCTGCGGGAAGAATCTCGTATCGCGCCTTCTGGTCGACGAGGTTAAAGGAAGTCTGAAGGGTCGAGAAGACGCCCATTCGGATCGCCTCGAGGGCATCCTCTCCGTCACCGCTGTAACCAACGTAACGGACCTTACCCTCTTCTTTCGCTGTGAGAACGGCTTCTACCGCCTCGCCTGCCTTCAGGACGTCGAGGGAACAACTGTGCAGCTGCATCAGGTCGATCCGGTCCGTTTTCATCCGGACGAGCGAGCGGTCGATGCTTTCTCGAATGAGACCCGCCGTCCACGGTTCACCGGTAGCGTCTCCGGTGACGTGGCCGCACTTCGAGGCGAGGACGAATTCATCCCGTCGACCACTGACGAATCTCCCGATCAGTTCTTCCGACTCGCCGTAGCATGCCGCCGTGTCGAGTAACGTCGCACCGGCGTCCAGGAAGCCGTTCAAGAGCTCATCGACTTGCTCCTCCCTTACGTCTTCGAAACCGATCCGCGCACCGCCGAATGCGAGTCGCGTAACTTCCAGGTCTGTGTTTCCGAGCGTGCGAGATTCCATGACGTGGCCTATTCAAACAGGTTGTGGACTTCCTGACTTCCTCGATTCAGACTGTCGTATTATCGGCGTCCGGCCCGCGGACAGACGTCCCGGAAATATCGTGTGATTGCTCAGCGCGGGCAATCCCTGCTTCTCTTGGGCGCCGGCCGCCTAACGACCCAATAAATCGCCCGCCACGAATTCGCCTACTTGCCGCTATTAGTGATAATGCCGTTTCTATACTTCAAGCTGGCGATTCCCAATAAAAATGATTTGCGCAGCCAGGATTGGTGTGGCCTTCTTATCACCCTGTGGTGCCGACCGTGGAAATCCAGGTTGAACCCGTCCCGCAGAATCCGCTCCTCATTGAACCGCAGGAGTTCCTCAACCCAAATGCTGCACATCGATCAAATCCCACAATTGTTCGTGGATGACTACGTCGTCGAGGAGATAGAGGGACTCACGCGGTCCTTGCACGCCGTCCGGAAACATCCCGACAACCCGGTTTTGCGTCCTGGGCCGGAAGGCACTTCCATTGAGTACACCACCGTGATCTGGGACGCGGCGGAGAGCCTCTTCAAGGCCTGGTATGTTGCCGGCGACAATCAGGATGCCCGCAGCCGTCCTGGCGCCAAGTCGCGGTACACGGTTCAGTCGTGTTATGCAACCTCCCCCAACGGTATCGACTGGGACAAACCCGATCTGGGGTTGATTCCCTACAAAGGTTCGCTGGCCAACAACATATTTGACAGTGGGCGCTGGTTGCAGAGCGTCGTCTACGTGCCCCCACACCAGGAGCCGGATGATCGCCGACGCTACAAGATGCTCGCCTGGGACACGGGCGGTTACCAGGTCGCCTTCTCAGCCGATGGCATTCACTGGACGGACTATCCAGACAACCCGGTGTGGCGCATCAGTGGCGACGTGGCGCCGACCATCTACGATGAACTAGCCGGGCAATACATCAGTTTCGCCAAGGTGAACGAAGAATACGAGGGTTACCGGCGCCGGCTTGTAGGACGCGGGACCAGCCAGGATTTCGTGCATTGGAGCGATCCACAACTCATACTGCGGCCTGACGACGAGGATGAAGGCTGGACCCTGGGTCGCCCCGGCCATCACACCCAGTTTTACGGCATGTGCGGTTTTCCGTATGCCGGCATGTACCTGGGACTGCTGTGGGCGTTTCGCGTGACGGGCAAAGTGCCCGGCGGCACCCATTACGGCGGCATCCATGCGCAACTGGTACACAGCCGCGACAGCATCCACTGGGAGCGAGCCTTCAGCCGTATGCCGCTGATCCCTATCGGACCCCAGGAGAGTTTCGATGGTGCTTACCTGCATGCCGCCAGCCGGCCCGTGATAGTGGGCGATGAGATATACATTTACTACGATGGCCATGATGGCGACCACGGTTCTTACTGGTACTGCGAACCGTGGGGCAGCGACGAACCACGGCGAGGTGGTGCCCTCGGACTGGGAAGGCTGCGTCTGGACGGCTTTGTCTCGGTCGATGCCGGGCCGGATGAGGGGCGGTTGACGACTCGACCGCTGGTTGCGGGTGGGGATGCGTTGGTCGTGAATGCCCAGGCCGGCCAGGGTGTGTTGAGGGTCGAAGTCCTGGACCTGGATGGCTCGCCCTTTGCCGAACTAGGTAAGGCTGAGTGTGTGCCTTTCAGCGGGGACAGCGTACGGCATTCAGTAGAATGGCGAGGAGACGCATCGTTGGCTACACTGCGGGGCAAACCGGTGCGGTTGCGTTTCTACCTCAAGGATGCCCAACTGTACAGCTTCCAGTTTGCCTCCAGCCGGTGCTGAACATTCCGGCGTTCTGATTTATTCCAACCACAACGAATACAATCGCGACTACTGGGGCAACGGAGAACGTCTTGGCAAAGCAGACCAGCGGCGAGGATTCCCTGGACATCGGCTCCCGATTGGAGCTGTTCGTTGATGACTTCCTGGTAGACGAGCTGCTTGGGACTCGGCTAGTCCTCCACCACCCTCGTCCGGCAGAAGTGGCCCTGAGGTTCGATCGGCCCTGGGAGGGTGCCTTCTGTGGCTACGTGACCGTCCTCCACGACGGCGACATTTACCGGATGTACTACCGGGGAATACCCATCGCCAGGCCGGACGGAAGCCTTGACGAGGTGACCTGTTACGCCGAGAGCCGTGACGGGATCCACTGGGAGAAGCCCGATCTGGGACTGTTCGAGGTCGCAGGGACGCGGAAGAACAACGTCGTTCTGGACTCCGAGTATGCGCCCGTACCCCACAACTTCATCGCGTTCCTGGACACTCGACCAGGGATTCCTTCCTCCCAGAGATACAAGGGACTGGGGGGCATGTTCCCCATATCCGAGGAGCAGCGCTTCAGCAACGGCCTCCTGGGCTTCACCTCCGCGGACGGGATCCGATGGAGTATGATCCAGCAGGAACCACTGATCGGTTCCTCGCTCCACGAATTCACCGACACCACTCCCAGCCCGGCCTTCTGGTCGCCACACGAAGGTTGCTACGTCTGCTACGTTCGGGCGTGGAGAAAGGATCCGAAGGAACCTCCCCACTACGAGGGTTGGACAGGGAACGTGCGCTGGGTCGGTCGTACCACCTCCGAGGATTTCCTCAACTGGACTCCGGTTCAGATGATGGACCCCAGGGACGATCCGCTGGAGCACATCTACACCAATCAGACCAGCCCCTACTTCCGGGCTCCCCACATCTACCTCGGCGTGGCTGCGCGTTTCCTGCCAGACCGCCAGGTGGTGAGTGAAGAGCAGGCGCAGAAGCTCCAGGTTGACCCCAAGTATTTCCACGACTGCTCGGATGCTGTCCTTCTCACGAGCCGGGGCGGAACCCGCTACCAGCGTACCTTCCTGGAGGCTTTCATGCGCCCGGGCATCGGTCTGCAAAACTGGACATCCCGTACCAACTACCCTGCGCTGAATCTGGTCCCCACAGGAACTGAGGAAATCTCCCTCTACGTCCAGCACAGGTACGGCCAACCTGGCCACGAGCTCAGGCGATACACGCTGAGAACAGACGGCCTGGTGTCGGTAAATGCACCTTTTGGGGGCGGAGAGTTTCTGACCCGAACTCTGAGATTCAGTGGAAGCGAACTGGTGGTAAACTTCTCGACCTCTGCTCCCGGGGGCCTCCGGGTGGAAATCCAGAGTCCAGGTGGCCGGCCGATTACCGGCTATGCCCTCGGCGACTCGGACCAACTCATAGGAAATGAGATCGAGCGGGTCGTCACCTGGAAGGGGAACCAGGATGTGGGACCGCTCGCTGGCAAGCCGGTCCGCTTGCGCTTCGTGATGAAGGACGCATATCTCTACTCCCTGAGGTTCAGATAGGAGCAGAGCTGTCGATTCGTCCCCGGGTCAGCGGAAGACGGGCTCGTATCGCTGCTTCGCCATCTCGTACCGTTCTGCGTACGACTGGCGCGCGCCGAGGGCGTCGAAATGTTCCCGCTCGGCCTCGGTCCTGGCCTTCAGTTCCGCGAGCGGCTCGATCATGGCCCTGATGCGGGGGTTGTCGCTGCTTGCAAAGGGCTCGACGGGATCGTAGATGCTGCCCCTGTGGTTGTACCGCATGAAGGACGCGATCTCTTCGTCCGTCTCCGGCCATGCGGCGAAACGCAGCTTGAGATAGCGCCGGCCGGGCTGCATGCCGTACACCCCGTGGTAGATCTTCTGGGTGAAGAAGACGATATCACCCGGGTCGGATTCAACGACAACACCCGGGATATCCGTGGGGCTGAGCCCGTAGACCTTTCGAGTGGTGTCCTCTTCCTGCTCGTTGAGCGGAAGGAGGTCGTCATAAAGGGAGGGCTTGTGTGATCCCGGAATGACACGAAGCGCCCCGGTGTCGCCCCTGAGCCTCTCCAGGTAGAGGTGGAAACTGTAGGTAGTGCAGTGAGGCTCGCCGGGTCGATCCGAGTGCCATCGATGCTCGCCCGTACCGGTTACCCCCGTATAGGACAGGCTGCCGCCAGACCCGTTCCAGACAAAACGCGGTCCCAGCAGCTCCTCGACCGTGCCGAATATCCGGTCGTCGATGAGCATCCGCGTCGCCACAGGGCTCTTCTCTATAATGTCCTCAACGCCCTGGTTCTCTCCCGGCGGTCCACCTCCCCTCTGCTCCGCGAACAGCCTGTCCACTTCGTGGCTGAGTGACTCCATCTCCTCGGCGGAAAACAGCTGCCTCAAGCGGATGAACCCAAAGTCGTAGAAGCGGGACTTCTGCTGCGGTGTGATCATCGAGCGGCCTTGGAAAGGTGCAGCAGCATTGGACGACCCGGGCCTTGTTTTGATGTGCTGTTCTACTGTGTATATTCAGTGTATACAGATATTCCGGACAAGTGTCAACACCACCAGTGGCGTCGCATTGAACGACCTGCGGCCGCAGAAGACGCTGGACGCGGCGCCCGCCGGCCACTGGCTGGAGTGCGAAGTGCAGCGCGATCGGGTCGTCCATGGTGAGAACAGGCTCGAAGTCAGCCTGAACATGCGGGCTGGCGCTGCGGGGAAACCGATCGCACTCGATTGCGCGCTATTGTATGTGGGCGCCGACTGATTACAACGAGACGATGGCGTAGCATGACCAAGTCAAACGTCGAGCTGCAACATGGTTGCCTGAACGACCACCTGTCGTTCTTCCGCACCCATGGCTACTGCCTCGTCCCCGACAGCTTGTCGCCGACGGAAGTGGCCGAGTTGAATCATGCCATCGACCGCGACCGGGCGTCATATCCACAATTGTGGGCAGACCGGGGTGAAGCGGGGCGCTTCCAATCGGTGTCGGTGTTGCTGAGCAGTCGCGCTTTCGACGCCACCATCCGCCATCCTGGGGTTTTTTCGCTGGTGGAGGCGCTGATGGGGGACGAGTTGTGCTTCGAGGAGCTGTCGGTAATGGTACGCGAGCCCCTGGCCGTCGAACCCCCCGCCGCCGGATGGCACCGTGACACCGAACACTGGCCCGAACATCCCCTTGCCCTCAGGACGCTTTCCCTGGTTTACTACCTGACAGATGTCGATTCGGAGAGCCACTGTCTCGCGGTGATGCCCGAAGCCGTTGAAGCCAAGCGCGTCGAGTCGCCCCCACCCGATCCAGCCCAGGGTGTGGAACTTCACGGGAAAGCTGGTACGGCGATTCTCTTCAATGCCGGTAGCGGTCACGCCGGGGTGGTGAAGAGAAGCCCGCGCGAGCGACGTACCATTCATGTCTATTACGGACACTGCTCTTTACCTTTTCTTAGCAACCACACCATCGTGCCGCGCCGTTTGTTGGAAGGGGACGATGTTTTGTTCGGTCGTCCGAATCTGGCGACACAGCTGGCGCTGGCCAACTTCTAAACCTACAGGTGCGGTGGACGTCGGATGTGGCTCCGACGGCAACTTTTCCAATAGGAAGAAGGCGCTATGAAACAGAAGGACTACGAGTTCTTCAAGGAGAACGGCTACCTGTCGCTGGGAAAGATCCTGAACGATGAAGAAGTAGCCCGCTTTGCAGATGTTTTCGAATGCGAGCGACGGGACTTCAGCCGTTTCTGGACCGACAACGGGATCTGGCAAATCCAGTACTGCCACTCGCTTCTGACGGCGCCCGAGTTGGATGAGATCATTCGCCATCCAGTAGAATTCGACGACGCATGAATCTGTAACGGGTGCGTGGGTGACACCCCGCATGAATCCCCGACACCCAACAGGAGTAACCCATGGACGAGAACAGGAAGAAAGCCCGATGGCGACGACGGCGCATCATCTACAACAATGACGGAAATGACGCGCGGGAGGCTAAGAACCACCACGGCGTCCACTGGCAATTCATGAGGCGCAGTGGAGGCGAGCTCAGTCGCGATGTTCTCGATGCGCGCGCCGCGCCGCTGTTGGGAACACAGGTGGACAGCCATTGGTATTGCACCTGCAGGGGTGGCTTCACCTTTGCCCACCACACCCGACTGGGGGGGTTCATCGGTAAAGATGTTCCCCGGGAGCTCGTGGACCGCTACGGGCGCGACAGTCTGCAAATTCAGACCGACTTCGGTCACCACAGCGGCCTGGAGGTATTCTGGTCAATGCGGATGAACGACACCCACGATGCCCATCCGCCAGGATACCGCGTCGATTACCACGGTCTTGCTCCCTTCAAACAGCAGCACCCGCAATGCATTATGGGTCAGCAAGACGATTTCGACAGGTATTCTCATGGACCCAAACACAGCTGGACCTCCCTCGATTTCAGCTATGCCGAGGTGCGGGAGCATGTCTTCTCGCTGATTCGGGAGGTATGCCAGGGATACGACGTAGACGGGGTGGAGCTGGACTTCTTCCGCGATCCGGTCTATTTCCCGCCCGCCATGGAAGGCCTGCCGGTAGAGGAGCAGCACCTGGAGCTCATGACCGACCTGGTGCGGCGTTTACGCAGAATGATCGACGAGGAGAGCCGCCGAAGAGGACGTCCGTTGCTGCTGGCAGCGCGCACGCCGTTCACGGTTGCGGATGCGCGTTACATCGGCCTGGACATCGAGACATGGCTGGCTGAAGATCTTATCGATATTGTTATCGCAGGCGGCCTTCCCAACTGGATGATGATCGAGTCGTTTCGCGAGATCGTGGATCTGGGGCACCGATACGAGGTGCCGGTGTATGCATCCATCGAATGGCCGTCCTGGCATCACTGGGTTTTTCTCGATCTCGGGGCAGCCGGGCACCGGACGTTTCAATCATGGGTGAAAACTCAGTACGGCGGCCACCCGAACGACCTGGACAAACCGTGTTATATCACGGTGTGGAACTCGTGGCCGGGAACGGAGGCGGTATGGCGCGGCGGCGCCATGAACCTCTGGCATGCCGGCGCCGACGGGATCTACGTCTTCAATGGGTTTCACAGCACCCCCACCGATGTCTGGCGGGAGATCGGAGACCCTGCCACGCTGGCGGGGAAGGACATGATATTCGGTGTGGATCGATTCGTTGGCGCTTCCAGAAACGAAGAGGTCAAGCAGCTTGAGCTGGAAGCGGGCGTGCCCGCCCGCACGCACTTCCAGGTGGGCGCAAATGTGAAAAGCGGAGACATCTCCGAGCTGCGCTTTCGCCTCCACCTGTGGGATCGGACGGACCGAGACGATCTCGCCGTGACGCTCAACGACCATGCCCTCGACAGCCTGGCGCCAGGCGCCCCATCGCAGGAATCCACCGGGGGACAATGGCTGGAATGTCTCCTGCAAGCGGATCAGGTCGAGAGAGGGGAAAATCGGGTAGAGCTACTGATAAGAAAGCGCGACGAATCGATGCGGACACCGCTCACCCTGGATGCCGTGCAGCTGCATGTCCGCCACAAGGGATAGGACGCCGAGCGCCGATCGCAGCTACGCCTGATTCTGTCACGGTACGTAGGTGAAGTGTACCTGTGCGCCGTGACACTGCATCCCGTTCGGGAGAAATTGGAGCTATCCATCCGTGCGTCACAACGCTGCCTTGCGGTAAACATGCCACATCAGCAGCGCCACGGCACCGCGATAAGGACGCCAGGGCTCGGCGAGCCGGTCCATGGTGGCGCGGTCGGGCCGCTCGTCCAGGCCCTTCAGATGATGCACGGCGATCCGCACCGCCAGATCGTCGGCCGGCCAGGTATCGGCTCGGCCCAGCGCGAACAGCATGTAGATCTCCGCGCTCCAGCGCCCCAGTCCCTTGCGCGCGACGATCTGTTCCAACACCGCCGCATCGTCCAGGGCGGGCAGACCGTCCGGATCGAAGCGGCCTTCCAGGATGTCCCGCGCCAGGAGACGACCATACTCGATCTTTCGGCGGCTGAAACCGATACCTCGCAACGTTGCGTCGTCAAGGGTCAGGAACGAGGCCGGCGTCAACGGATCGGCCGCGGTGAGAAGCCGTTCCCGTATCGCGGTCGCTGACTGCACCGAGACCTGTTGACCGACGATGATGTTCAGCAGGGTGGCGAAGCCGGGTTCGCGCCCGCGCGGCTCCGGATAACCGACCTCGGCAAGCGTGCGGGCGATGTCGTCGTCCCGTGCGGCCAAACGGTCGAGGGCTGCGGCGATGGATTGCGGCGTCGTGACCATAGAATTGACCTGGCGCTTCTCGGCGCTTCTCGGCGCTACTCGACGAACTGAAAACCGAACAGCTTCACGTTCTTGCTGTAGAACTTCAGCTTGATGGTGCGTCCGGCAAGGTGGCCGACGTCGGACTTGCCCTTCCAGGTAGCTACGATGTCGCTTCCCTTGCCGCCGATGTTGTCGGCGTCGTCGAAGGTGTAACCCTCGAGCGGCGTGTGGTCGGGCGCCAGCAACTCCACACGGAAATCCGGTTTGTCTGCCGACCAGCCCTTCCAGGCACTGCGCATGCTGACCTGCAGAGTCGTGCCCTCGAAGGAAAAGGCCTGGGTGACGATCTCGCCGTAGTGTTTATAACCGCTGTCGATGGAGACGAAGCCGTCCCGGGGAACGATGGCCAGGCCCATGCGCCCTTGAGGGCCATCTGTGCCATGTTGCTCGTAGAGCAGGTCAAACTGTTCCGAGGCGCGATAGTTTTGACCGCTGTAATAGATGAAGATCTGGTCGTCGTGGACGATGGGCTGCTGGGCGTAGACGGTCACCGAATCGAAATCACCCTCGTCGCCCGCCTGGATGAAGGGCTGGCGGTAGCGTCGGTCGTAGCGGATACCGTCGCGGCTGAAGACGAACTGTGGCAGGAGGCTGGTACTGGTGATACGGAAGTTCCACAGCATGCCGATGTAAAAATTCTCGTAGGTCGAGGCCCACATGCTGTAGAGCTCGAGGTCGGGCGGATCGTCGTCGTCCGGCATGATAATGGTCTCCGGTTCGGTCCAGTTGATCAGATCCGGGCTCTCGGCGCGGCCGATAAGGCGGATGCCGGGTGGACACATCGGGGGGCCGAAGAAGACGTGCTTGTTGATGCAGTTCTCCATGTGCACGGCATAGACCTCGCGGATGGGGTCCCAACCCATGTGGGCGGTGGGTCCCCAGAGCGATTTCTCGCGGTTGATGACCGGGTTGCCCTCGTAGGGTGTCCAGTGGATGGCGTCGCCGGAGTGGTAGAGATTCCAGACGAAGCGGCTCGCTTCCGGCGCTTGGCCATCGGACACGTCCCGGTCCTCGTCCCCATCGGTCGCCGTTTCGGCCTTGACCTGCGACATGGCCTTGAAGCGCTTGTCCGGATCCTTCTCGTTGGGATCGATGAAGATGCCGCCCTTGATGCTGGGCCAGTTGTCCGGTCCGAGGATGTTGTTGTCCTTCGAGCCTTCGAACTCCACCAGTCCGAGGGACGGCTTTTCCCAATTCATCCCGTCTTCGGACTCGGCATAGCAGTTATTGGTGAATTTCTTGCCGGGAACGGTGGGCACCGTCCTCTTCGGTACGCGCTCCGTGTAGGAGTGCTCGCAGGAGCTGTACCACATGCGGAAGCGCTTCTCTTGCTCGTCGTAGAGGACGCACCCGTAGTGGAGGGTCTCGCCCTCCCAGGGCCGGTCGCGGTCGATAACCGGGTTGTTGACATACTTGGTGGCCGGGTTGAGGGTGAAGGCGGCGTGCTTCGTGCTCTCGACCATGTAGTCGTCGAGGAACAGCTGCCGGTCGGTACCGATGTGGGTGAGGGCTCCTAGGCCCGGTTTGCGTCCTGCCATAATGATGTGTGCCTCCTGGGAATGAAACAGCGAAATCCATGATCCGCACCGAGAGCGCGGCCATGGTCAACGGATCAGATGAACAGGGAGTAGAGCCGGGCTCGCGCCATGTGGATGCGGATCGACACCAGCCGTCCCTTCAAGGCGGACAGGTCGGAGCGGCCGTTCCAGCTCACCGCGCCCGACAGCTCGTCTCCCGCGAGGGGGTCGGCGTCGTCGAGGCTGTAGCCGGGAAGCGGCTCCACCCGTGTCGGTGGGGTGACCGGCGGTTCCACCAGTTCCACGCGCACCCAACCTCCCGCCTCGGTCTCGTAGTTCAGCCGCATCTGGGTGCCGTGACACTGCCGCTGCACCATGGTGAAGCGGGCTTCTGCCCGCGCCTCGAGGGCCACCAGCCGGTCCCGCTTCCACAGCGCCCAGCGCCACTCGATGGCGCTTTCGAGCGCTTGCTTGTCGTAGTCGTAGGTCTTGAAATCGTGGCGCCCGTGCGCGCCTGAAAACGGCAGGCCCCACTCCTCCTCGGTGAGGGCCACCAGGTCGCGCCGTGAATAGACCACCTCGTATTCGCCGCGTTCGATGATGGGCACGCGCTCGGGCCGGCTCCACAGCAGGCCGTCCCGGCTGGTCGCCAGTTGGACGTCGACGGTGGAGGTCGTGCGGTGGTAGAACGGCAGGAACATCAGGTGCAGCTTGCCGCTGTATATGCCTTCGTTGTCCCGTCCGTCGCCGCCGGCGGGATAAGCCCCACCGGTCCCGGAGAAGCCCGCCCCCTTCCCGGGATAGCGGCAGTACCCCGAGCCGTAGACATCGTCGTCGACGGGATCCTGCGGGTCGGGCATGAAGACGAACCGCGGTTCTCCCCACTGGTCGAAGCGCTTTCCCGTGCTGCGGCGCACCGCCCGCCGGCGTTCCAGGTGGCCGCGGTGGTAGGCGACGTACTCGCCTTTGTCCTCGTCGTAAATGACGTAGTGCTCACCGTCCAGCGTCCGCGAGCCCAGATCTCGTAGCGGTTTTTCGATCACCTTCCATCGCAGTCCGTCCGGCGACACGGCCCCGAGAATGGTCTGGCGAAGCTCCAGCTTCCGGGTGCTCGGTTTATCGGAGAACCCTTCGTGCTGCATGGCGTTCTGCATCTCTGCGTAGCGCGCGAAGGTCATTTCCGGATCGAGCACGCCATCGACGAAATACCGCCCCTCTACCCGCACCGCCTTGTAACGCTCCTCCGGCGGCGCCGACGGATCGATGAACAGGCTGCGGATGGCGAAGTGGCTGCGCGAGTGGAGCAGGTTGTTGGCCGTTGACCCCCCGTACTCGACCAGGCCGAGCTGGGGCTTCTCCCAATTCAGGCCGTCATCGCTCTCGGCGTAGGCATCGTAGGCGAGGCCATTATCACCGGTGCAGTGGTACCACGCCCGGAAACGGTCGCCTTCCTTGAGCACCATCAGCGGTATGAGGGACTGCGCTTCCCAGGGATGCTCCCTCTCGTGGAGGAATGGCTCCGACCAGCGGGCGGGCTGGACCTTGAGCTGCAGCTCCCCCAGGGGCGGGTCCTGTATCCAGCTCAGGTCGTCGGGGCCGGTTCCGCCGTGGCCCGGCCAGATGCCGCACCAGTCGACGAAGGGCGTGGGACTGATTTCGTTCTCATTCATTGCAAAACTTTCTCTTGGTTAGGATCGAAGGGCGAGTTCAGGAAGGCCGTCGCCCGGTAACTCACGCCATCATTCAGAATCGAGAACTCGCCCTCTGTCACGAATTTCCGGGTCACCACTCCGCCGTCCGGCCGCTTCACGTATCCCAGGGCCACGGCGCCGCCCAGCGTCGGCCCGTAGGCAGCGGATGTCGTGTAGCCCACCGGCCGGCCTTGCAACAGAATCGGCTCGCTTCCCCACAGGGTCGGCTGGGGATCTTCCAGCACGAAGGCCACCAGGCGCTTGCGGATTCCCATCTCCCGTTGTCGCAGGAGCGCTTCTTTCCCAAGAAAGTCCGTTCGCCAATCGACAGCGAAACTCAGTCCTGCTTCGAGTGGAGTTTCATCCGGAGAGATGTCGTGCCCCCACGCGCGATAGGCCTTCTCGAGGCGCATGGCATTGATGGCATAGTGCCCTCCGGCCCGTAGATCGAAATCCGCTCCTTCATCGAACAGGGAATCGTAGACTCGTCCCACCTCATCCGTGCGGCAATGGAGTTCCCACCCCAGCTCGCCCACGTACGAGAGACGCAGGGCCCGCACATCCACGCCGGCGAGCGCGATCACCTGGGCACTCCCGAAGGGAAACGCGGCATTACTCAGATCGGTATCGGTCACGGTTGCCAGGAGGTCCCGCGCCTTGGGACCCATCACACTCACCACCCCGTAGTCTTCGGTCACATCCGACAGCTCCGCATCCGCTCCGCTCGGGAGATGCCCGGTGATCCAGTCATAGTCGCGAATGGCCTGGCCGGTCGCAGTAACGATATAGAACTCCTCTTCCGCCAGGCGAATGAGGGTGAGGTCGGACTCGAAGGTTCCCCGTTCATTGAAGACCCCGGTATAGACGATTTGCCCAGGCGGGACATCGACGTCGTTTCCGCAGAGACGTTGAAGAACTGCGACAACATCTCGTCCCTTGAAGGAGTACTTGGAAAAGGTCGATTGATCGAATATCGCCACGTTCTCCCTGCAGCTTCGCACCTCTTCGTCCACGTAGGGCGCCCAGTTCTGGCGCTTGAAGGAGTACGCCATGACCGGATCCACGCCGTCGGGTGCGAACCAGTTGGGACGCTCCCACCCCATGGAAGAGCCGAAACAAGCTCCCTGCCTCGATTGCCGGTCGTAGAGCGCACCCACGCGCAATCTCCTGCCCGTTTCCATCTCCCGGTTCGGCCACGCCATCTGATAGTGCAGGCCCAGCACTTCCGTCACCCGCCCCCGAAGATATGCCTGGTCGTTTTGCTCCGAATGGAATCGCCGGACATCCACCGACCACAGGTCCATGGTGGGAGCTCCACTTTCCAACCACTCGACCGCATACTTTCCCGCTCCACCCGCACAAGCAACGCCCACCGAATTGAACCCCGCCAGCACGAAGAGCCCTCTGGTCCCGACCGGCTCTCCCATGAGGAAATTGTTGTCAGGCGTGAAACTCTCAGGTCCGTTCACGAATTTCGGGAAGGCGCAGTCTGCCAGGACCGGGAGACGGTGCTTCCCGGCGCGCAGAGGCTGCTCATATTTGTCCCAATCAGGCTCGAGGAGTTGAAAGCTGAATTCATCCGGCACGCGATCGACCTCCCACGCAACTGATTCTTTCTGGAAGGCGCCGAGCATGATCGACCCGTCGTCCTCTGATCGAAAGTAGATCATCTCATTGGGATCGCGTCCCACCGGACGATTCTTGTCCACCCCCTCGATGGGCTCGCTCACGATGTAATGGTGCTCCACCGGATGAAGAGGGAGATCGACTCCGGTCTGCAGGCCCAGCTGCCGGGTCCACATTCCCCCGCACAGGATCACCCACTCCGCGGCAACCTCTCCCCGATCCGAGCGCACTCCGCAGGCCCTTCCGTTCTTCATGGTGATTTTATTTGCGCGAACCCCCTCCACGATCTGCACGCCCTTCTTGCTCGCCCCGGCGGCCAATGCTTTCACCACCCCTTCGGGCACGACCTTGCCGTCATGAGGCAACCAGACCGCACCGAGCACATCGTCGATGCGCATGAGGGGCCACTTTTCCCCGGCCTCTTTAACTCCGACGAGATGAGCCTCGACCCCGAACACCTCTGCCATGGCTGCAGTCCGCCTGAGTTGGGACATGCGCTCTTCCGAGGTGCCGACAATGAGACTGCCCACTTCGTTCCAACCCGTTTCGCATCCCGTCTCCGCCAATAATGTCTGGTAGAGCTCGACACTGTACTTGTTGATTCGAGTCAGGCTGTTGGAGGTGCGCAGCTGCCCGACCAATCCGGCCGCGTGCCAGCTGGTTCCTCCCGCCAGTTTCCCCTGCTCCAGGAGCAAGACGTCCTTCCAGCCCAAGTGGCCGAGGTGATAGGCCACGCTGCAGCCAACCACTCCGCCTCCCACGATTACCGCCCGCGCGGAGGAAGGGAGCTCCCTGCTCGTTTCGCCTCGATGGTCCTCTTCCATTGTCCCTGTCTAGGTTATTCTAAGTCTGGCAGGCGGATGGCCACTGGTGAGTGGAAGCATGATTCCCAAATTCGGATTTCCAAACGTCAGGATTCGCAGCGCACTCTTATTTGCGCCGAATCCATGGCCAGTGTGGCCGACGCCGACGCACCCCGCTTCCTCGCCGTCACCTCCAGCACGTTCCTGCCCCGCGCAACCAGCCCAGCGTTCAGGTCGCCCTGGAGCCACTGACCCTTTGACGGATCTCTTCCCGGATCAGCGGGAGCCAGACCGTCGATCGGTGATCCATTCAGGTTGACAGTGACGCCGTCACCGGGGACGTGGTTCCACAGGTGGATGCGCAAGTCGATGTTTCGGGCACCCGCTGCGCTCACATCCTCACCCACTTGAAATGTGGTCGCAACGGCGGCATCGAGCTCCAGCTCAACCTCCGAGGTCGAACTGAAGCTGTCGCGACCTTCGAAACAGTCGATACCGTAGATGCGGTCCTTTCCCGCCATCGTTTCGACTTCGCCAATCTCGAACCACCAGCGCGGTTCTCCAAGGGCGGGATTGAAAATGTAGAGGCCGTCGGCGCCGGCGTCAAACAGGTTCATGGCAGCGCCGCGCCATGCGGGAAAGACTCCCTCCCACGCATTGAATACGAGTATGTACGACGGTTTACCCTTGCGGTCGGGTTGTCCGCCATAGAGGGTTTCTAACCAATCAGGGAAATGTCGGAACCTGCCTTCACTGTGATCGAGGAACACCCAGTGACCCCAAAATGAATACATGATGCAGGGGTAAACCGGGACCTCGTACTTGTGCCCCAATGCTACGATTTCGGTGTAGGAGTCACGGAAGACCGATTCTTTGCCGCCGCCCGGACAGAACTGGTCGATCAAATCTTCCTTGAGCCAGGTTTCGAGATCCAAGCCAACGTGAATGCAGTCTTCCAGGCTGAACGGCGTCTGCGCCGACAACAGTAGCGGACGACCGCGCCGTTTGCCGACCTCGTCGGCCATGCTGCGGATACGACGCATGAGATCGTTCATGGTCTCCAGATGCTCCGGGGTGACCGGATCTCCGTCACGCGACTCGCGGAAGAACGGCCAGTACTTGAAGAACTCCATGCCGATCAGGTCGACGTCATAATTGAGCGCGACTTCCTCGATGACGCCGAAGATGTGGTCCCGCACCTCTTCAAACGAGAAATCCAATCGCGTCCACCACTTCAGCACTTCGTTCTGTTTCTCGTACTTCTCCCAGTCGCCCTCCTTGCCCATCATGTACTGCGGATTCTCGCGCTTGAATTTCGCCAGACCGTAGTTCCAACGGCGGCTTCCCATCGGATGGGAATCGTGCACGTCGTTCATGCGCAGGCACCATACCGCTTCCATTCCGTGCTCGTGGCTGAAGTCCAGCTGAATCTCGAGGGCATCGCGCCCGTACTTCTCCACCAGCTCCAACGGAACCTCCTTGCCGTAGAAACCGCCGAGCCTTGTGTGATGGGAAAAGGTCAAACCGGCCATGGCGCTGGCGAACCAGTTGCTGTCTACCTGGGAGCCGATCAGGGGTGTGCTGCGGGCATCGAGAAAATCCTGAGCCAGATCTCCGGAAGAGCGCACCATCAGGGATTCCGCCACATCGTGCTCGAACTCTACACCGGAACGGGCTTCCAGGGCGTCGTCGCCATCGTTGTTGTAGATGATCCGGCGTCGCCGCCATCGAGCTTTCTGTCGTTCCGCGTCCATTATAATCTCCATCCCGAGAGGTCAGTGTAACAGTTGTTGCGATGACGTACTGGCTCTGTAGATCGAGCCAGAATTGAGCATTGTTGCCGAAATAGTGACCGAGTCGCAGGGCGGTGTCTGCGGTAATCGAACGTCGCCCATTCATGATGTCAGTAATCCGACCCGAAGGGACCCCGAGGCTCAACGCCGGTCGGTTGGCGCTCAGGCCGCGGGATTTCATCTCGCGCCGGAGAAGCCGGCCGGGATGTGAGATCGGAGGCGGAAGTGCCCCATGGCCGTATCACGGCAAAAACATACTACGCGAGCCGTAGTGGAGCAAGCAAGAGCCTTGTGGTAGCGGCCGACATTGTCGCCGTCGCCTAAAGGATAAGGCGTTTTATTCGCCCTATCCTTATAATAGAGGAACGGACGGTCCGAGCCGTGGAAGAAGCATGGGCATCAAGTTGGTGAAGTCGCGACTGCTTTTTGGCCCCGAATCGCAACCCCTATTCGAGGCCAAAGTGGTGGAGATCCTGGAGCGGCTGTGATCTACTGTTTCGAGTACCTGACTCCGGAGGAGCTTCGTACGTCATGACAAAAGAGCCCTCGCCTTTCACCCAACCGCAAAAGCGGTCCCCACGGATTAGGCGCAACTGCGGATTGTGGAATCCGCTCGTGGATCTCACTGAAATATATGCAGGGCACCGAAGCACGGATCGGAAGGGAGTGTTCGACCTGTTCGACGCCGCTGTCGGTGTTGCGCTCCGGGTGGAGCTGGCAGACCGTTCACAGCCGCTACTGGAGGCCGAGATGCCCTGGGAGGAGATCGACGCGGTTGCCCCGCTGTTCATTTGGCAGGCGGACGACGGCTACCGGATGCTCTACGAATGCGAAAGCGGAACCTGTTACGCCAACAGCGACGACGGTTACCGATGGCGGCGACCGGAACTGGGGGAGGTGGCCTTCGAAGGATCCACGGCCAACAACATTCTCGAGCGGGGTATCGTTGGCGCCAGCGGCGTTTTCATCGATCCTCACTGCCCGCCCGAGGAGCGCTTCAAAGCGATGGGTGGGGACATGGCCTGGTACGATCCGGCTACCTGCGAAAGACTGGAGGCGGAAGAAGCGCGCAGGCGCAACGATGCCCAGGCATACGAAGGGAAAGACTACAAAGGCCCGCGGGCGGAGACCTGGGGACGGATGCTCGCTTGGACGTCTCCGGACGGGCTGCGTTGGGAGCCACTGCCGGAATCTCTTGGAGATCGGCCCGTGAACGGCGGCATCTCGGCGCGTTACGACGAGGCGACGGAGCAGTACTTCTGCTATCAGCAGATCATGGGTTTCCCAGCGGAGGCGCTAAAGGGCATCGGAACCGCGAGCATCGAGGAGGAGACCCAACGCCGAACCATCGCCTTTTCATGCACGAAGGTGTTCCGCCGCTGGCCGGCTCCGAAGCTGATTCTGGCACCAGATGCCCAGGATGATCTGGACATCGATTTCTACGGCGGCAACTACTTCCTTTATCCGGGACGAACCGACCTCCACGCCATGACTGTCTCGGTCTTTCACCGGGGGCTGGGCCACGTCGACACTCAGATCGCCTTCAGTCGCGACGGCTTGTTCTGGACACGTCCGGAGCGTCGTGCCCTACACACCGTGGGCGCCCCTGGCAGCGGCGAAGACTGTCAGGTGCATACGTGGCGCAGTGGTCTCGTGGAGTTGCCGGACGGGAAGTGGGCAGTTCCTTATATGGGGATGTCGCAGTTGCACAACGCGCGCGAAAAATACCCGGGCTATCTGTTCCCCCATAAGCGCAAGATACAGATCCGTTATGCCCTCTGGCATCCACACCGGTTTTGCGGGATCGAAGCCGATGGGGAAGGGCGGTTCACCATACCTACCATCTACCGACGGGGGGACCAGCTGCGGTTGAACTATCGCTGCGCGCCCGGAGGCTGGATCGCCGTCGAGCTCCTTTCGGAGACGCCCTCCAGGATTCAACCGGATGTGGAGCCGGCCACCGGATTCACCTTTGCGGAGTGCGATCGCTTGATGGGGGACGAGTCAGATTGTGTTGTAACCTGGAACGGTAGAAGCGATATCACGTCGATCGGCGAATCGGTTTCGATTCGCGTGAGGATGTTCCAGGCAAAACTGTTCGCCTACAAGGTGTAAACCTCTATCGGCAGAGATCGTGTGACAAATAGGGAGGTCATCGTGAAAAAGCTTTTCATCGACGACCAAGACCTGGAAGAAGTCGACAACCTGGCACGCAAGCTGCACCGGCCGCAGAAGTTCAAAAAGAATGTCGTGCTGCGAGCCGAAAATTGCTGGGAGAACAGCGGCCTCATGCTGTGGACGACACCCGCCTGGGTACCGGACGAGGGCGTATTCAAGGTACTCTACTACGCCATGGAGTCATCTTGGGATCGGGAAGTCAGGCTCGATGTTACGGGCGCGCCGATGGGCGGCCGGACCTTTGTTTGCCTGGCCACTTCGGAAGACGGGGTGAACTGGGAAAAGCCGGTGCTGGGCCTGTGCGACTACAACGAGCTGGTCGGTCGCCGGGAGCCGAAGGTGGGTAGGGAGAACAACATCGTGCCCACGGGCGTGCCGCTGGGACCGATATACGACCCGCACGATCCCGATCCGCAGCGCCGCTACAAAGGTATGGGGCTGGGGCCGCCGGCGGTCTCGGCGGACTGTCTGCACTGGGAAATTCTCGACATACCGCCGATTCCAAGCTCAGACGAGGCGCACCTGACCTACGATGAGGAGAAGAGGCTCTTCATCGCCACGGTCAAGCATGCCGGGCCTGACGGCAGGTCGCCTTATGGTCGGGCCTTTTGCTTGAGCACCAGCGAAGACTTTGAGAACTGGAGCGATATCGAACTCGTCTTCCACGCCGACCAGATCGACCAGGAAAACGGGGAAGAGCGGATGAGCAGATTCATCGAGGATCCCGATTATCTCACCCCGGTCTACAACCGGCCGGAGGAGTGGTGTACGGATGTCTACAACTTTCCCGTATTCCCCTACGAAGGACTCTATCTGGGGATGCCGGTGATGCACCACTGGTCGGGGAAGCACCCACCGATGTACGAAAACGTCGACAGCCGCAAGTCGGTGGAGCTGGTCTCGAGCCGGGATCTGCGGCAGTGGGACCGGGTGTGTGACCGGGCGCCGTTTATGGAACTGTCCCCGGTGGGGGACCGCAGCGCCTACGATACCGGGCAGATCGTGATTGCGAATGGGCCTGTCAGACGCAACAACGAGCTGTGGTTCTACTATATGGGGGCACGCTCCCGCTGCAAGTCCTTTGTCGACCTGATGGCCCGTAAGAATCTCGACACTCACGCCGTGGCGTTGGCCAAGCTGCGGGTCGACGGCTTCGTGTCGCTCAAGGGAGGGATTGAATGGGGATCGGTGTTGACCAAGCCGATCCAGGTGGTGGGCAGCGAGCTGCACATCAATGTGGACTCGTGGCGCGGCAGGGTAATCGCAGAGGTGTTGGACGCTGAGGACGGACGGCCGATCACAGGATATACAAGGGACGAGAGCATCCCGGCGGTGATGGACAGCATCGACCAGATGCAGAGGTGGAAGGACAGGGCGGATCTCTCCGAGCTGCGCGGACGGACAGTGCGCCTGCGCTTTTCGCTACTCAGGGCGGAACTTTACTCTTTCTGGTTCGCCGGCTGAGCAGCTATCATGTTCGTGCCGTCATTTGTAGGAGGTGGGTCACCGTGGCGTAAGGCACGTCGCGATCGACCCCAGACCGATCGCCAGCACCGATTTTCCACGATCAGACTCAGCCACTTGTGCTTACAAGCGCAACCGTTTCCTCAATCGCCGAAGCGTTCGATGCTCGCCGGCAGCTGGCCGTCGTACTCCAGTGCGGTGACCTCCACCGGTTGGGACCGCATCACGTGCCAGATCCAGTGTAGGTTGTACCCGGCCGCGTCCTGGATGCCGTTGCCGCCCAGGGGGCCGGCGGCGCACGCCTGGAGCGCCAGTTCCGCGTGGGTGTCGTGGGCTGAGCAGATCAACACGGCGTCGACTGACCTTGACCAGCCGACCTGACCCGAGTACCCTTGCGTCTCCGGCAACGCATGGCCGTGGCCCCAAACTGGAGTTGTGAACCGTGACTGACCCAAGCGCCCCCAAAGGACCGGGCCGAACCAGCTTCAGCGATCGACGATATGATGGACTCGAGGTCCGCAAAGACTGAACAGAAGAGGAGGGACCAGGATTGAAACGAGTGGGAAGCACGGCCCAGAGATTGGCTGAACTGCCGTACGAGCGGCGTGTATGCCGCGTGGAGGGAGGGAAGCGGTTGTGGATGAACTATCCGGAACCCTCGATGCCGGACCAGTTCTTTCCCGACCCCGCGGTCGATGAGTACGTGGATGCCATAAGTGATGCCGGGTACGAGGTTTGTATCGTCGGTGGTGAGTTCAACCGCGGGACCCCGCGCTTCCGCTCCAGGATGCTGCCTCCCCATCCGAACGTGGACAACGATCTCCTGCCGCTTTTTCTCGAGCGCGTCCACGAAAAGGGGATCATTGCGCTGAGCTATTACCCGATCATCTACACGAAACCGTTGCTGCCGCTTCACCCGGAGTGGAAAATGCAGTTTCTCGATGATGGCCGGCCGAAACCGGAGAACCTGGGCTGGTTCTGCTTCAACTCGCCGTACAGGGACTGGCTGCCGGCCTATTTGATCGAGTTCATGGACAACCTGGACCTGGACGGTTTCTACTTCGACGACACCAACTGCGGCACCCACGAGGACCGGCCGTGGTCGCCCTCCTGCTGCTGTTCTTACTGTGAAGAACTCTTCCGCACAGAAACAGGATTGGAGATCCCGCGCAAGGTCGACTTCGACTCCATGACTTTCCGGCGTTTCGTCAACTGGCGTTACGAGAAGATGATCGACTTCATGCATCATCTGTTCGCGGCAGTCCATGAGAAACACCCGGATGCCGTCCTGGACCTGAATTCCTACATACGTCCGCAAACCGACTGGTCCGATGGGCACCCGATCAGCTCGTATCGATTGGAAGAAGTGGGCGGTCATTTCTTCGTCGAGACCTTCCGGTCCCTGCGGGAACCTGGTTTCGTCGCCAAGGTGCTGCGCTCCACCGGAACCCCGTTCTCCATCTTTCGCAACCTTACTCAAACCCTCAAGGGGTTCGGCAGGGCGCCGCAGGCCGAGGTCTACTCGGCGGCGGTCTGCGGCTTTGCCTCGGTGGCCAATGGCGGCACGCCATGCGGCGCCCCCCTGGGAGACGCCTCCCACTTTGGGAAGGACACCATCAAGCACCTCTTCACCGAGCTCAAGAAGCGGGTCGATTACATCGAGGGCGATACGGTCAAAGACGTGGCGCTGCATTATTCCCAGATGAATCGCGACTTCAAGCCGTCGGAAATGCCAAAGAACACCGGCAAGGTGCATTTCCATCAGCTGGGCCAGCCGGATATGTACGGTGTTTACGAGATGCTCAACAGGGCCCAGGTGGTGCTGGACATCGCGCTCGACGAGCACCTCACGGGGGAGCGATTGTCGCAGTACCGGGTTCTCTTCCTCGCCAACAGCGTCTGCCTGGCGGATGCCCACTGCGACGCGATTCGAGACTTCGTAGACCAGGGCGGCACACTGATCGCGACGCACCAGACCTCGCTGCTGGACGAATGGGGTGAGGAGCGCGGGCAGTTCGCTCTCGCCGATGTTATGGGGGTCGAGTATCAGGGGGTGACCGCCGGCGGCGAAGACCATCCGGTCATCTACATTCCTCACGACGACCGCTTGACCGCGCGGCTGGGCGAGATCGTTTGCTTCTACGGGCAAGATGCGGAAGTCACCGCCGCCGGCCATACCGACATCCTCTGCAGCAGGAGCACCATAAAAGATCCAAAGGCGCTCAATTTCTTCAGCGAAGATGCCGAGCACGACTCCGGTCAACCGGCGATCACCTCGAATTCGTTCGGCAAGGGACAAGCCATCTACGTCGCCGGCGACGTGGGTGGGGCTTACATGAACAGCCCGTACCCGCCACTGCGGCGATTGACCGCTGAGCTCGTGGGACGCAGCCGGGCGCCACTGGCCGTAGAGGCCCCCGAACAGATCGAGATGACGGCCGCGTTGCGTCCTTCCGGGGAGCTGATGATCCACCTGGTGAACAATCCGACGTTGCTGCTTCCCTGGAAGGTCCAGGACCGGAACGAGTACGACGAGCTGCACACCACCTACCACGCGCTCTACGAGATCAATCCGATCCACGATGTGCGCATTGCGTTGAATGGATACAGGGTCAAGTCGGCTCGCCTTCCGCTGCAGAACCAGAAGCTCGATATCAGCGGAGATCCTGCGGAGATCACGGTGCCCCGGGTGGATTTGCACGAGGTTGTTCTGGTTGAACTGGGTTAGTCCGAGCCGCCATCTGACCTGCCCCCAAGAGCGATGGCTTTCTGCTGGCTGGAGGCATTCCGAGCGCAAGGTTTGACACCCACAGGTGACAGCTCTACCTGGCAACCGGCGATAACGCCACAGTTGGAGGCGATGACGTGAGTGACCGCACGACCACCCTGCCCTGCGAGCACGAGCCGTTCCTGGACTGGTATGGAATATGGGCGGGCTCCGTCGGTTTCAACGATGACGGCACCGCCTGGGGAAGCGAGGTGCCGAAGGGCGTGCAGCTCGTTCTGCAGGAGCCTGCCCTCTCCGAACCGTTGCGCATAGACGGCAGGGAGACCTTCGAACATGGAGGAGGTACCGTCTTGCACGAGGCGGGCGTCTATCGCATGTGGTTCAGCCGCAGTTACGCCATGGACGACTGGTCTTCGGGGGCGCTGCTTTATGCAGAGAGTGACGATGCCATGGAGTGGAAGACGGCGCGGGTCGGGCTCTTCGAACACGACGGCTCGAAGGACAACGGCATCGTCTATCCACGAGCGATTCCCAATGGCGCCGTTTTTCGCGATCCCAATGGCGCAGGTGGGGAGTGCTACAAACTCATCGACCGGGAACACTACGCCATGTACCGGGGCGAAGTCCATACCGGCAGCAAGAAGGTGGAACAGCTCGTTGGCGAGCTGCGCCGCGAGGGATTCACCGACGCCCAGATCTCCGGTACCGAAGCACGGATCGGCAGGATGCTGTCCGCCGCCGTTTCTCCCGACGGCCTGCACTGGACCAAAATCGAGAAACCCATACTCGAGCACAGCGATGGTTGCGGGATTGCCCGGTACGACGATTTCCTGGAGAAGTACGTGGGCTACGTCCGCATCGTTCTCGGCGGCCGCCGGGTGATCGGCCGTGCAGAAACAGATGACTTCTGGCAGTGGCCGCAGCCGTCCGTGGTACTGCAGCCGGACTCTCAGTTTCCTCCGACGGTGGATTTCTACAATCCCGTATACATCCCCTATCCCGGTGATGGATACCGACTGGAGACCGGGGTAGACGACCGGCGCGGCTGCTTCCACCTGATGTTCCCCAGCCTCTACCATCGGGATACGGACACGGTCGACCTGTATCTGGCGGTGAGCAGGGACGGCATGAACTGGACCTGGCCCGAGCGAAAGCCGGTCCTTCCTTTGGGCCCCGAGGGCAGCGGCCGAGGCGGAATGATCAATGCCAGCTCGAGCCTGGTAGAACTGGGTGGAGATCAGTGGGCGCTACTGGTTTCAATGACCGACAGCTTGCACGAGGTGAAGCTTCCGCTGGAGCGCCAGGGATACACGATGCGGTGGGCGGGTTGGCAGCCTGATCGATTGGTCGCCCTGGAAGCCCCGGTGGAAGGAAGCGTCACCCTGCACGAACGCGAATGTCGGGGGGAGACCCTGGAGCTCAACTTCAAAACCAAACCCCACGGGTGGATTCGCATAGAGCTGATCGAGCGCGCGATCTATCCCGCAGCCAGGGTGAAGCCGCTGGCCGGTTTTACCTTCGCCGAGTGCGAGCCCCTGCGGGGGGACGGATCAGGCGCATCCGTACGCTGGAACGGCAGCTCCAGTCTGGCTGCGCTCAGGGGGAAGCGGCTTTGCGTGCGCGTCCAGCTCTGTCAGGCCAAGCTGTTCTCGTTTTCCCTCTGAAACGGCGAACACAGGAGCGCCGGCGGCACGATGCGGCGGTCGCCGTCCCGGGGGCCCAGGGCCGCCATCGTCGCCGCTCCGAGGGAAAGCAGCCGATGGCCGATCCCATCCGGCCACGGCGTTTCGAGCAAATCAATCTATATCTGCAAAGCGGCGCAGCACGTTCTCGGTGATGCGGGAGACATTGTTGTCGCCGTGGTTGTGCGAAAGGCAACTGCACCAGCTTATAGAGCCCACCGAGAATACCGCGCCGCCCTTGGGACCTTCAAAGTACACCATGTCGGACCGCACCAGGGGGTTCCGGCTGCCGCCGGTTTTGGGGTCCGAGACCAACTGGTCCTCGATGGCCACCTGGTACAGATCGGTGAAGCCCTCGGCCGAAGCGAGCAGGAGGGCGTGGCCGGGCGTGCCCAGGTCGCGGTCGAGCCGGTCGATTTCAAAGCCGCCGGCGCCGTGCTCCAGGACCAGGGCGGGAAAGTCGCCGATCAATTCATCCGGATCCAGGCCCTCGAAGATAAAGGCAGCTCGGGGGTCCAAACTGTCCGGCTGCCGTTTGTAGGGGCGGTTGCGGCCTCCGCCCTGGGAGGTGAAACCAACGCCGGCCATTTTTTGCGGCGCCCGGTTGCGATAGCGCCAAAGGCCGCCCATCTCGCCCGTGGTGCTGTGAAAGCACTCGCCGGGCGCGGCCTCCCAGGCGCGGGAGCCCCGCCAGCGCCTGACTTCGACGATGTGCGGACGCCCGTGGTCGAAGGAGGCGATCCAGTAGAAACCGTTGCCCCCCAGGTACATCAGGCGGCCGCCCTCTGCCTGGTAGGCCTCCAGCCCAGTGAGCATGGACGCCGTCCAGTACTCCGGGTGAGTGCCGGTGAGGACCACCTGGTACGGCTCCAACAACTCGCTGCCTTCGCAGTGCAACTCGTCGTCGGTGATCACATCATAGGCAAAGCCCCTGGTGTCCAGCCAGTCGAGCAGATGGAGATCGGCGTTGAGCAGGCGAGGCCAGTGCGCGGCCAGGGAGCGGGAGGGCATGCGGTAGAGGGGACGAAAGTTGACGATCGGCCGCAGCCGAGACGAATAGCAGACACCCGTGCCGTCGCTGTGCAGGTCGTAACAGCTCAGGAGCCGCTGGTCCTGCATGTACTGGTCTTGCGGGGCGGCGTCGCTGCTTTCGCCCTGGTCCAGCATGGCGCGGATCGGAATGTTGAAGCGCTGGTTGGCATAGACCAGGTAGGTGAGCGTGGACGCCAGGAAGGCGATGCGGGCCTGGGCCTTTTGGGGGACGACGAAAAAGGGCAGATAATCCTCGGCGTCGGCGCTGGTCAAGTGGGCCGCGTACACGCCGCTCGGCCAGTTTGAGGGCACGGTCCACTCGAATGCGGCATCCCACCGGGCGTCTTCGAGGTCGTCGTCGTGGAAGTGAATGGCCCCGTACTGGCTGGGGGCGGCTTTGAAATCGGCTTCGTCGCCGGTCCAGTTGTGCCCGGTCACGGCCCGGGTCGGCAGGTTGACCGTGCGGCCGTGGAGTTGGTTGGCCTCGGTGTCGCGCACTGTTTCCCCGCCGATATCCAGGGAAAAGTCCCAGTTGGCGACCGGGGTGTCGGCGTCGGCCTCCGCCGTGGTGAGCGCGCGGCCGTAGAGCAATGGATTGTCGATCTTGCCATTGAAGTGGTGGGCGGCCACCGGCCCCGATGCGGCGGCCATCAGCAAATCCGCCTGGTTCTCTCCCACAGTTAGGGGACTGATGGATTTGCGGACTTCTGTCCGGGCACGGTCCACCGGCCAGGTGGACTGCAGCTCATGGCAGAGGCAGACTTCGCCCGTGGCCGCGTCGTAGCTGGCGGCGATACTGTGCCATTGCGCTGTGTGCAGGGCCACGCCGGTGCTAACTCTTTCCAGCCGCCTCCCATCGCCGATCCACAGGGCCAGTGACCCGTCCTCGGCGATAAAGAGGCCATAGCCCGCTTCGCCAGACAGCTTGGTCAACAGCCCTTGCAGGCCCTTTTGCGGCGTGGTGGGGTAAACCCATGCCCGCAGGGTAAACCCGTTGGGGCAATTCAACAAAGGGTGGTGCGGCACGGCGGCGTAGGAGCCGCTGTGGATGGCCTGGTAGCGGCCCGGGTACTCGCCGCTGATCGAGGATGCCAGCGCTTCGATTTTGCAGCCGGGACCTTGGGGATTGGCGTCCGTATGCCGCAGGCGCACGAGTCGGGCGCGGTAGGCGGGCGCTTCGCTGCTGACCATGAAGCGTATGGTCTGCCCGGGCCGCACGCTGAAACGGTCGCTGTACCCGACGATTTTCATTGATTTCTCCGCGCCATCAGGGCCGTGCAACGCCCCTGCAATCCATCAGTATGGGTCTGGATGTGGACGATTCGGCCGGAACTGATTCCCGTAAACTTTGGAGGGACCCTTCACCATCACTTGGTCACCATCCAGTAGGTATCACCCATGTGCTCGGAACCTACGTACGGCTTGCCGTCGTAGCTCCCGTATAGCTCCCACTTGTCAAATCCACCAAGGCGTAGCAGCAACTTGAACTCCTCCTTGTGGATCCATCGGGCCTGCATGGGCACTTGGACCCTCTCCCCGTCATACCTGAAGATCCACGTATAGATCTCCGTCTGAATTGCCAGATCACATACTTTTGTATGAGAAACCTCAATTGGTCTACCCGTCTCGGGATGGTCGAACTTGCCGAATTCTTCCTCTGTTGGCTGAGCGTCCTGGTGAAGGAGCAAGTCTTCTGTGTAGGAGGGAATGTAGAAGTTTAGGAGCAGACGTCCGCCCGGCTGCAGACAGTCATGGACTCGCCGCAGACAGGTGATCTGGTTCTGCTGCGTCGATAGCATCATGATGGAACTGGCAGGTATGAGCACTGCTTCGAACGGGTGATCGTAGCCGAAGTCGACGAGATCCTGTTTTGTGATTCGAGAATCTATGCCGGAAAGGCCCAATCCTGCCGCCTTGCGTCTGAGTGCCCCCAGCATGGGTAGAGAGGTATCAAACCCGGAGATATCAAACCCATTCAGCAGCAGAGGCAGCATAATGGAACCAGTTCCGCAGGCGGCCTCCAGGATAGCACCGCGGGTGTCCTGCAGATGTTCGCGATAAAAGTGTAGCTCGCGTTCATGCTGTTCCGAGCGCCCGCCGGCCTCGTTCCATCGGTCGTAGATCAGCGCCCACCAGCGGCTATCGTAGTTGCTCCCAGTCTCCGGCAAGAGTTTTCCTGCGTTTTGTCTAAACATCAGCTTCATCCCCGTCGACGTAGACCCCGTCGAGCATGAGCAGGTGCACGTTGGAATTGAGGTTCGACTAGGAACCGAACTCGCAGGACGAAGGTCACCGAGCCCCAGTCCGCGCGGTCATGGCCACTGGCCACTGCCTAATGAGCTTCTCGCGTTACAACGGCACCCGAATTGCCGACCAGAAAGTCGAAGTCAACCCCTTTGTCGGCCTGCATCACGTGGTCGACATAGAGTCTGACGTAGCCCCGGGAATCGTGGGGCGCGGGGGGTTGCCAGGCGGCCCGGCGGCGCGCCAGTTCCTCGTCCGACACGTCCAGGTGCAGCCGCCGGCTCGTCACATCGAGCTCGATCATGTCGCCGTCGCGCACCAGCGCCAGCGAGCCGCCAATGGCCGCTTCGGGGGCCACGTGCAGGATCACGGTGCCGTAGGCCGTGCCGCTCATGCGGCCGTCGGAGATGCGCACCATGTCCCGGACGCCCTTTTCCAGCAGCTTCCTGGGCAAGCCCATGTTGCCTACCTCGGCCATGCCCGGATAGCCGACCGGACCGACGTTTTGCAGCACCAGTACGCTCGACTCATCCACCTCCAAATCAGGGCTGTCGATCCGTTGGTGATAGTCCTCGATCGTCTCGAAGACCACCGCTCGGCCGCGGTGCTGCATCAGCCCGGGCGAAGCGGCCGACGGCTTGATGATCGCCCCGTCCTCGCAGACATTGCCCCGCAGCACGGCCAGACCCGCTGCCTCGATCAGCGGCGTGTCCAGCGGCGCAATCACATCGCGATTGTAGCAGGCCGCCCCGGCGGCATTCTCGCCGAGCGGCTTGCCCGTCGCCGTCAAAGCGTCAAGATGCAATTCGTCCTTCATCTCCTGGATCACCACCGGCAAGCCGCCGGCGTAATAGAAATCCTCCATCAGGTACTTGCCCGCGGGCATCAAATTGACCAGTAGCGGCAGGCCGCTGCCGAGGCGGTCGAAATCGTCCATGGACAACTCGACGCCGACGCGCCCGGCGAGGGCCAGCAAGTGGACGATGCAGTTGGTCGAACCGCCGATAGCCGTGTTGACCTTGATGGCGTTTTCAAAGGCCGTGCGCCCGAGGATTTTGGACATCTTGAGGTCTTCGCGCACCATCTCGACGATGCGCGACCCCGCCAGATGCGCCAGCACCTTGCGCCGCGAGTCCGGGGCCGGAATCGCCGCGCCGCCGGGCAGGGTCATGCCGAGCGCCTCGACCATACAGGCCATCGTCGATGCCGTGCCCATCGTCATGCAGTGCCCGTCCGAGCGCGTCATGCCCTCTTCTGCCAGCCCCAACTCTTCGCGCGTCATCTTCCCGGCGCGAAAATCCTCGCTGAATTTCCACAGGTCCGTGCCCGAACCGATATCCCCGCCGCGATACTTGCCGTTGAGCATGGGACCGCCGGGCACGACAATTGTCGGCAGATCGACGCTGGCCGCCCCCATCAAGCACGCTGGCGTAGTCTTGTCGCACCCGGTCAGGAGCACCACGCCGTCCACCGGATTGGCGCGAATGCACTCTTCCACGTCCATGCTCGCCAGGTTGCGGAAGAGCATGGTTGTCGGGCGCATGAGAGCCTCGCCCAGCGAGGTGACCGGAAATTCCAGCGGCAACCCCCCGGCTTCATGCACGCCGCGCTTGACGGCTTCGGCCAGGTCGCGGAAGTGGATATTGCACGGCGTCAGCTCGGACCAGGTGTTGCAGATGCCGATAACCGGGCGGCCGTCGAATTCGTGCTCGGGCAGGCCGCGCTTCATCCAGCTGCGGTGAATGAACCCACTTCTGTCCTCGCGTCCAAACCAGTCGGCGCTCCTCAGTTTCCCTCGATCTGCTGTCATTGATCCTCCTCCGCTTTGCTTTTCGCCTTGGTGGCGCGGCAATCAATCTAGGCGATCTTCCGGCTCCCGCAATATATGTCGGAGGAAAACACCCGCGCCCGACCCAGCGCCGATTCCCGCCCAGATTCCCCTTGCCTGGAAACCAGGGGAAGGCATATTTTGTTCCTGTCAAAAGGCTTGCTTCAACTCCAGTAATTTGCGCTAAAATTACCATACCAGGAACATTCAAAGGGAGGAAGGAAATGACTACCAACCAGGACTGGTGGCCGGAACAATTGGACCTGAAGGCCCTCCGGCAGAATTCCCCTCTGTCCGATCCCATGGACGAGGACTTCGACTACGCCGAGGCGGTCAAGACCCTCGACGTCGATGCGCTGAAGAAGGACATCGAGGAGGTGATGACGACCTCGCAGGACTGGTGGCCCGCCGACTACGGCCACTACGGCCCGCTCTTCATCCGCATGACCTGGCACGCCGCGGGCACCTACCGCATCAGCGACGGCCGCGGCGGCGGCGGCTCGGGCCACCAGCGCTTCGCGCCCCTCAACAGCTGGCCCGACAACGGGAACCTCGACAAGGCGCGGCGCTTGCTCTGGCCGGTCAAGCGCAAGTACGGCCGCAATCTCTCCTGGGCCGACCTGATCATCTTCGCCGGCAACTGCGCCCTGGAGTCGATGGGGTTCAAGACCTTCGGATTCGCCTTCGGACGCCCTGACGTCTGGGAGGCCGACGAGACCGACTGGGGGTCCGAGGACACCTGGCTCGACGACCAGCGCCACGACGCCGACGGGGAGCTCCAGGGACCCCTCGGCGCCGACCACATGGGGCTGATCTACGTGAACCCGGAGGGGCCCAACGGCAACCCGGACCCGGGCCTGGCGGCAAAATACATCCGCCAGACCTTCAAGCGCATGGCCATGAACGACGAGGAGACGGTCGCGCTCATCGCCGGGGGGCACACCTTCGGCAAGGCACACGGCGCCGCCCCCGAGGAGAACGTCGGTCCCGAGCCCGAGGGTGCCGCCATGGACGAGCAGGGCCTGGGCTGGAAGAACAGCCACGGCTGCGGCAAGGCCGGCGATACCGTCACCAGCGGCCTGGAAGGAGCCTGGACCACCGATCCGGTGAAGTGGGACAACAACTTCATGGAGAACCTGCACTCCTACGAGTGGGAGCTGACCAAAAGTCCGGCCGGCAAATGCCAGTATGCTCCGAAGAATGCCGCCGAGGTTGCCACCGTGCCGGACGCGCACGATCCGGCGAAGAAGCACGCCCCCATGATGCTCACCACCGACCTTTCGCTGAGGATGGACCCGGAGTACGCGCCCATCGCCAGGCGCTTCCTCGAGAACCCGGCGGACCTCGAAGACGCCTTCGCCAGGGCCTGGTTCAAGCTGATCCACCGCGACATGGGCCCCCGAAGCCGCTATATCGGGCCCCTGGTGCCCGCCGAGCCGCTGTTGTGGCAGGACCCCGTCCCCGAGGTGGACCACGAGCTGGTCGGGGAGGAGGAGATCGCCGATCTCAAGGCGAAGGTCCTCGCCTCGGGATTGTCCGTTTCCCAAATGGTCTCCACCGCCTGGGCCGCGGCGGCCTCCTACCGCGGCACCGACAAGCGCGGCGGAGCCAACGGGGCGCGCGTCCGCCTCGCCCCGCAGAAGGACTGGGAGGTGAACGACCCGGCCGCGCTCGATCAGGCGCTGCAGACGCTGGAGCAGATCCGGACCGAGTTCAACGGCTCGCAGTCCGGGGAGAAGAAGGTCTCTTTGGCGGACCTGATCGTTCTGGCCGGGTGCGCGGGCGTCGAGCAGGCTGCCCGCAACGCCGGTCACGAGGTGCAGGTTTCCTTTGCGCCGGGGCGCACGGACGCGTCGCAGGAGTGGACCGACGAGGAGTCGTTCGCCGTGCTCGAACCCACCGCGGACGGTTTCCGCAACTATCTCCAGGAAGGGCAGGAAGGTGCGGCGGAGGACCTGCTGGTGGAGCGGGCATGCATGCTGACGCTCTCCGCTCCCGAGATGGCGGTGCTCGTCGCCGGAATGCGCGTCCTCGATGCCAACACCGGGCAGTCCCGGCACGGGGTGTTCACCGACCGGCCGGGGGCGTTGACCAACGACTTCTTCGTGAATCTGCTCGACATGGACACCGAGTGGACGGCGGCCTCGGAGTTGCAGGACGTGTTCGAGGGACGCGACCGCCAGAGCGGCGAGGTCAGGTGGACCGGTACCAGGGTGGACCTGGTCTTCGGGTCCAACTCCGAGCTCCGGGCCATCGCGGAAGAATACGGATGCGACGATGCGCAGGGCGAGTTCGCGCGCAACTTCGCCAGGGCCTGGGAAAAGGTGATGAGTCTCGACCGCTTCGACCTGGCCCGATAGGCGATAAAGGTGTGCGCTCGTGATTGAATGGCTCGGAATCGGCCATCTCTTCGAGCTGTCCCGGACGGAGGCGCTTGCGGGGTTTTTCACTCCGCTGGCGATCTTTGCCGTGTTTCTCCTGGCGCAGGTGGTCCTGCCGGCCAGGAGGGTTGCCGGTTACGTCGTCGACCAGGAGACCGGCCAACCCCGCAGCTACCGGCTCAACGGTCTCCTGGTGTTCGCCATCGCACTGGTCGCGTGGGCCCTCGAGCTCACCGGGATGCCGCGTGACTGGTTCTACCGCTCCTCGGTCTATGCCGTGGCCGGCGGAACGGTCTTCACCACCATTTTCGCGGTCATTGCGGTCTACAGCCAGCCGCGAGGCAGGATAGGGAATCCGCTCCTGGCGCTGTGGGACGGGCGGGCGCAGGAACTGTCGTTCTTCAACGGCCGCTTCGACGTGAAGATGTATTTATACGTCGTCGGTGGAACGATGCTGTCGCTCAACGCCCTGTCCGGGGCCGCGTACCACCACGAGCTCTTCGGCGCGGACTCCAACCCCGGAGTTTTCCTCTATGCGGCGTTCTTCACCTTCTACATCCTGGACTATTTCATCTTCGAGCGCGTCCAGCTCTATACCTACGATCTGATCCACGAGAGACTCGGCTTCAAGCTGATCTGGGGCGGCCTCGTGGTCTACGGGTGGCTGTTCATCCTTCCCCTGTGGGGCATGGCCGTTCACCCGGACCCCGGGTTCTCACCGGCATGGACGAATGTCTGGCTCATTGGGACGGCTGTGCTGTTTCTCTTCGGATGGGGAATCTCGCGCGGCGCCAACCTGCAGAAATACACCTTCAAGCGCTGGCCCGACCGCAAGTTCCTCGGGTTCATCGAGCCCGAGTACATCGAGGCCGGTGACCGCAGGATCCTGTGCAGTGGCCTGTGGGGCGTCGCCCGCCACCTCAACTACATGGGCGAGGGGTTCCTTTCCCTGTCGATCGCCCTGGCATTCGGCTACTTCACCAATCCCTGGGCCTGGACCTACTTCGTCTTCATCGTCACCTTTTTCACCTTCCGCCAACGCTTCGACGAACGGTCCTGCGCCGGGAAATACGGCGCCGAAAAGTGGGCCGAGTACCAGGCGCGGGTGAAGTACAGGATTTTTCCGGGCGTTTATTAGAGCGGCCCCATTCGCGGACCCGCCTGTTCTGTCCGGATGGGAGGGCGTCGAGCTGGCCGCCGGGACCTGGAAAATTCGGCAATGGTGCCGACGCTGGCCGCGGCAAAGCTCGGTATTCTCTCGACGACGGCGCGCTCCGCTGAATCCAGCCCGCGGCCGCCCAGGAGGGGACTACAGCAGCTCGGCCAGGGTCTGGGAGGCTTTGAGGCCGTGGCCGGAGAGGATCAGCACGGAGGGAGGATCGGCGGGAATGGCAATTTCCTCCCTCGACCGCTCCAGCCCCGCCCATAGCACCGCGGTGGTGGGCTCCACGCAGAATCCACGAGCCCCGAAATTCTTCACACCGGCAACGATCTCCTCTTCTTCCACGGCGACCACCGTACCCTCCGACCGGCGCAGGCCCTCGAGGATCTCGGCGCCGTGGACCACCGCCGGCATGGCCAGGCCCTCGGCCAGGGTCGGCCGAGGATCGGGGGGCGGCACGACGCGGTCCGCTCCCTCCCTGAAGGCCGTGTAGAGCGGGCAGACGTTGCGCGCCTGCACCGCAATGAGGCGAGGCAGGCGGGGGATGACGGCGGCGTCGCGCAATTCCCTGAATCCTCTGTAAAGCCCCAGGGCGATGCTGCCGGCGCCGACGGAGAAGACCACCGAGTGGG
Source organism: Candidatus Latescibacterota bacterium (assembly GCA_965208105.1). GTDB lineage: Bacteria > Latescibacterota > UBA2968 > UBA8231 > UBA8231. The sequence continues at coordinate 964,616 of OZ242318.1, read as the reverse complement.
GCGCCGTCCAGCCCAGCTGCTCCACGATCTCGAAGGCCATGGTCTTCACCCCCTCGACGAAGAGCGGGTGCCACAGGTGGGAGGCGTAGACCGCGCCGCTTTTCTCAACGTAGTCCAGCAGGGCTGCGGTGGCGCGCGGACGCGGTCCTTCGACCCGCACCAGTTCGGCGTTGAAGAGGCGGATCTGCAACAACTTGCCGGCCGCCGCGGTGGCCGGACAGAAGATCTTGAGGCGGATGCCGGCGCGGGCGGCGTAGGCGGCGGCGGCGGCCCCGGCGTTTCCGGAGGAGTCCTCCACCGCCTCCTCCACCCCGACGGCGCGCAGGTAGCTCATGAGCACGGCGGCGCCCCGGTCCTTGTAGGAGCCCGAGGGCAGGCCGAACTCGCACTTGGCCAGGACGCGCAGGTCTCTGATCTGCATAGGAAGCAGAGGAGTCATGGGCTCCCCCAGGGAAACCGGCTCCTCGAAGGCGGGTAGAGCCTCGGCGTAGCGCCACATATTGGCGGGCCGCGCCCGGATTTTGTCGCGGGGGAAGGAGAGACCCTCCAGGGAGAAGCGCAGGGCGCCGCCGCAGGCCGGACATTTGTGGTGCCGGGTGCGGCTGCCGTGGCCGGCGCCGCAGGAGCTGCAATGAAAGGTTCCGTTCATGGCATCGGTCCTTGGCGGTCGCGGGGAAGGAGGCCTCCCACTGTCCCGGAGCGGAGAGCCGGTGGTATGCCGCGGCGCCGGCAGGATTGAGGCGGAGATGGGGTCGTCGGGCTGTCGACGGCCGATGGAGCACCTGTCGCGGCGGTTCGGCGGCGGGATTTGCCGGGGACGAGCGCGGTGATGATATTGACCCGGCAGCCAGATGTCAACCTGCCTCCTGCCGCGCGGGCAGGGAACAATCCACAGCCGAGAAGAATCAGAAACCGGGGGAATGAAATGGAGTGGCATCCCGTGGCAGTGCACTTTCCGCTGGTCCTGCTGCCGCTGAGCGTTTGCGTGGATCTGGCGGCATGGTGGAGGCGGCGCTCGGACTGGCACCTGCTCGCCTACACTCTGCTCGTGCTGGGGACCCTGGCCGCTCTTGCAGCCGTGCTCACCGGCACCGAGGCAGCGAGCCGCTGGCCTCACGCCGGGGTCCAGGAGCAGATGGACCGGCACGAGGACCTGGCCACCATCGCCCTCTTCGTCTTTCTGGGCATCGTTCTGGGGCGGCTGCCGCTGCACTTGCTTGGGCGCCACCAGGACTGGAGACTCAAGGGCCTGATCGCCGCCTCCGCCGCGGCCTGCGTGCTGCTGTGGCAGGCGGCCCTCTACGGCGGGGACCTGGTCTACAAGTACGGGGTCGGGGTGCAGTCCGGGGAGCAGTCCCGCGATGCCGGGGCAGGTGGCGCGACGCGGTAAGCCTGGCGCGGGCCCGGGATGGTCAAAGGGAGGACTGGCTGGAGCATGGACTTCCCGCCCGGCCTGCGGTCAGTTCCTGGCGAAGGCAATTTCGGGGACCTTGGTGGCCAGCTCCGGAAAGAACCACAGCAGCACCAGCATGGCCGTCTGGATGAGGATGAAGGGGACCGCTCCCCTGTAGATCTGCGGGGTGCTGATTTCCCTGGGCGCGACGCCGCGCAGGTAGAACAGGGAGAAGCCGAATGGAGGCGTGAGGAAGGAGGTCTGCAGGTTCATCGCGATCATCACCCCGAGCCAGACGGGGTCCAGCCCCATCTTGAGCAGAATGGGACCGACGATGGGCACCACCACGAAGATGATCTCGAAGAAGTCCAGGAAGAACCCGAGGACGAACATGAGGGCCATCACCACCAGGAATGAGCCGACGACGCCCCCTCTCATGTTCTGCAGCAGGTGCTCCACCACCTCGTCGCCGCCGTAGCCCCGGAACACCAGCGAAAACACACTGGCGCCGATGAGGATGGTGAAGACCATGGCGTTGATCTCGGTGGTCGTCCTCATGACCTCCTTCAACGACGCCAGGCTGAACTTCCCCTTGGCCAGGGACAGGGCCATGGCCCCGACGGCCCCGACCGAGGCGGCCTCGGTGGGCGTGGCGACGCCGAAGAGGATGGAGCCCAGCACCCCGGCGATGAGGACCAGGGGAGGGGCCAGGACCACCGCCATCCGGCGCAGGAAGGCGGCACTGGCTATGGACGGCCGCTCCTCGGCGGGAATGGCGGGGACCAGGAGGGGGCGGGACAGGCCGATGATGACGACGTAGAGGATGTAGAGGCACATCAGCGCGATTCCCGGCAGCAGGGCGCCCATGAACAAATCGCCGACCGAGACGGAGGTGGGCGCGAAGTTGCCCATCTGCAGCTGCGCCTGCTGGTTGGCGGCGCTGATGACGTCGCCGAGAATCACCAGGACGATGCTCGGCGGAATGATCTGGCCGAGGGTCCCCGATGCGCAGATGATCCCCGACGAGAGGGCGGGGGAGTAGTTGCGGTGCATCATGGCCGGCAGCGAAATGAGGCCCATGGTCACGACCGTGGCTCCGACGATCCCGGTGGAGGCGGCGAGAAGGCCTCCGACCAGGCACACCGAGATGCCGAGGCCGCCCCGCAGGCCGCCGAAGAGCTGGGCCATGGTCTCCAGCAGGTCCTCCGCTATCCTGGAGCGCTCCAGGACCACCCCCATGAAGACGAAGAGGGGAACGGCGATGAGGGTCTCGTTGGTCATGATTCCGAAGACCCGCTCGGGGAGGGCGGAGAGGAAGACCGCGTCGAAGTCCCCGCTGAGCACGCCGACGGCGGCGAACACCATGGCGGTGCCCGCCAGGCAGAAGGCCACGGGAAATCCCGACAGCAGGACCGCGAAGGTGGCCGCGAACATCAGGAGGGGGAACAGGTCGGTCATGGAGAGGGCTTTCTGAGGACCTCGAGACTGCGGGCGATGACGGACCAGGCCTGGACCAGGAGAAGGAGGCAGAAGGCGGGGATGCCGGTCTTGAGCAGGAAGACCGCTTCGAGGCCGCCGCCGTCCTTCGAGCCCTCGAGGACGCGCCACGAGTCGAGGACGAAGGGAAGGGACTGGTAGAGCAGGACGGCGCAGGAGGGGACGAGCAGAAGGATGGCGCCGAGGAGGTTGACCAGTGCCTTCCTGCGCTTAGGCAGGGGGCGGTAGAGAATGTCCACGCGCACGTGGGCGTCGCGCGCCAGGGTATGGGCGGCGGCCAGCAGGAAGACGAAGGCGTGCATGTAGAGCACGATCTCCTGCATCCACACCCAACCCCTGGCGAAGACGTAGCGCAGCACCACGATGGCGAAGGTCACCAGGACCATGAACAGGGTCATCCAGGGGATGGTCCTGCCCACCAGCTTGTCGATTCGATCCATCCGCTGTGCAGCTTTCCCGCGGCCGCCGCGCCGGGGCCCTAGCCGAAGGTAAGGGAGCGCGCCTGGGTGTAGGCTTCTTCGGAGACCTTGGTGTAGGAGATGGACTGCTTCCTGAAGCGGTCGAAGGACTCGTAGACCTTTTTGGAAAAGGGGTCCTTCGCGGCGATCTCCGCCACCACCTCCGCCGATGCCCTTCCCAGTCCCCGCATGACCTGGTCGGGAAACTTCCTGAGCTGCACCTTGTGCTCGGAGACCATGGTCTGCAGGGCGGGGTTGTTCCTGGCGACGAACTCGGAGAGCATGTCGTCGTTGGCCGCCTGGCAGGCCCCGGCGACCACGGCCTGCAGGTGTGGAGGCAGGGCGTCGTAGGCTTCCTTGTTGACCATGCCCTCGAGCGCCGTGCCCGGCTCGTGCCAGCCCGGCCAGTAGTAGTAGCTCGCCGCCTGGTGCAGGCCGAAGGCCAGGTCGTTGTAGGGGCCGACCCACTCGGTGGCGTCGATGGCCCCGGTCTTGAGGGCCTGGAAGATCTCTCCGCCCGGGAGGTTGACCACCGTGGCCTTGAGCCGCCGCAGCACTTCACCGCCGAGGCCCGGCATTCTCATCTGCAGGCCGACGAAATCCGACAGGCCGTTGATCTCCCGGTTGAACCAGCCCCCCATCTGGACCCCCGTATTGCCCACCGCGAACGGCTTCAGATTGAACCCCGCGTAGAGCTCGTCCCACAGTTCCTGCCCGCCCCCGTAGCGCAGCCAGCCGTTGATCTCCAGGGCGTTGAGGCCGAAGGGGACGGCCGAGAAGAACTGGGCCGCCTCGTGCTTGCCCTTCCAGTAGTAGGCGGCGCTGTGCCCCATCTCGGCGGTGCCGCGGCTGACGCTGTCGAACACCCCGGCGGCGGGGACCAGTTCCCCCGCGCCGTAGACCTTGACCTCGATCTGCCCACCGGACATGCGCTCGATGGTCTCTGCCAGGTGGTTCGCCCCGGTGCCGAGGGCGGGGAAGTTCTTGGGCCAGGCCGTCACCATCTTCCACTTGTAGGTCTTGCGGGTCCGAGGTTGTGGGGCGCTGCGTTCCGCAGGGCCGCAGGAGGCGGCCAGCAGGGCCGCGGTGGAGAGCAGCCCGGTCTTCTTGATGAAGTCTCGCCTCGGCGATGCGTCGGGGATGTTGTCTTTCCGGCTCATGGATCGCTCCTGTTCAACTGGCGGCATTCGCCGTTCTCCTCGCCGACGATCACCAGGTCCGCCAGATCGATGAAGAGGCCGTTCTCGACCACGCCGGGCAGGGCGTTGATCCGGCTTTCGGTGCGGACGGGGTCGTCGATTCCGTCGGGGAAGTAGCAGTCCAGAATCAGGTTGCCGTTGTCGGTTTCATAGGGTCCTCCGGTGTCCTCGTTCCGGCGCAGCTCGGCGCTCAGGCCCTCTTCCGCGAGGTGGTGCCGGACGAGGGACCAGGCGAAGGGGACCACCTCCACCGGCAGAGGGGAACGGGTGCCGAGCCGCGGCACCATCTTGGAGGAGTCGACGATAATGATCAGTTGTCTGCTGGTGCGCGCGACGATTTTCTCGCGCAGCAGGGCACCGCCCAGACCCTTGACGAGATCGAGCCCGGGATCGACCTCGTCGGCGCCGTCGATGGTCAGATCGACCGTCAGGCCGCCCTCCAGATCGAGGACTTCGATGTTCAGCTCCCGGGCGAGGCGGGCGGAGGCCTCGGATGTGGCTACGGCGCGGATGCGCAGGCCCTGCGCCACGCGCCTTCCCAGGGTTCTGATGGCGTATTCGGCGGTGGAGCCCGTTCCCAGGCCGACCACCATGCCGTCGGCGACGTATTCGACAGCCTGGGATCCGGCCGCTTCTTTCGGGTTCATGGTCTTTTCCAGGGATCCGCGGTCAGGTCGGGCATGGTTGGCGGGTTCAATCAATTCGAAGCCGCCGCCAGGGGCTCGATCTCCAACAGGCCGGGAGCGGTCGCCGGAGGCCGGCGTTGCAGCAGCTCCTCGGCGCGCTGCCGCGCCGCGGCCATCTTGGGGGTCCGCACCTGGCGGTAACCGCGCACTTCCTCTGGCAGCTCGAGGACCTTGACCCAGGTCCGGTACTCTTCCTCGTCCTCGTAGTCGAAGCGCAGCAGCAGGCCGGCGTACCAGTGGGAGAACTCGCGCTCCTCGCGGTGCCACCAGTTGGAGAACAGCCGGCGCAGGACCTTCATCCGGCGCATCAGGCGCAGCTGCCAGTCGCTGGTGCGCAGGTCGGGTCGAAAATCGCGCCCGAAGAAGCGGAAGTGGGGGCGGGTGAGGTGGCGGTAGACGATGCGGTCGCCGCGCGCGGGGTCGACCTTGTAGCGCTTGAAGTCGCGCTCGTACTTCTCGGCGCAGGTGAGAAGGTGGGCGACGTAGATTTCGTCCTTGATGACCATCACCTTGGCCAGGTTGTAGATCGCGGCGCGGGTGGCGGCGCGGCCGAACCGCGCCGTGTCCCTGGCGTAGATCCACCTGACCTTTTCGATATAGGCCCGGGCGTAGCCGAGGTCCTCGTACTGAATCAGGTCATAGATGCGCAGGGCGAGGTGGCGGAGGGTCTCCCCGTCCAAATCCATCGCGGACAGGACCTCTTCGGCGGCTTCGCGGTAGCGCGCGGCCAGGCGGCGGCTGCGGGTCCTGGCGAGCAACGCCGTCTTCTCCTCGAGCAGTTGCTCGCAGCTCCGGGGCCGGTCTTCCCGGAGGAGGAAATCGGGGTCGATGGCCAGGCGGCGGCCCATGTCGAAGGCCCTCGCGTTGGTATCCAGGTCGCGGCGCACCGCCACCTTCATTGCCCACTTCAGGTTCTTCAGCTCCAGCGGCAGGAGACCGCGCTGGTAGGCCATCCCCAGCATCATGATGTTGGCGTAGAGCTTGTTGCCCAGAAAGGTCTCGGAGATGCGAAAGAGGTCGGCGCCGAAACAGGCCCGGGTATTCCTGCGGATCAGGGCGGCCATGGACTCGGTGGAGAAGTCCTCGGCGCCGATCAGGGTGTTCACCGTGGGGGTCTTGGCGGTGTTGATCAGGGCGGTGGTGCGGCGGGGGCTGACCACCTGGTTGCGCCCGTTCGGGTCCGCCCCGCGTGCGGCCTCAAGAAGGTCGAGCCCCAGGAGGAGATCGGCCTTGCCCCAGGGGACGAGGGGAGAAATGATCCTGCCCCTGGGGGCGTAGCTGAGGTGGGAGTATACCGAGCCGTTGCGGATCGAAAGGCCCTTCTTGTTGGTGAGCTGAACCTCGTGGCCCTGGCGCATGCCGGCCTGGGCCAGAACCGCGGCCACCAGGTTGATCCCCATGCCGCCGACGCCGGCGATATAGCCGTGCCAGATGTCCCCGAGCGGGGGCGTTTCCGGCTCCGGGAGGTCGCCCACGTCGATTGGAGGCAGGTTGGCCTGCGGCGCCTGGTCCCGGTGGATGGTGATTTCTTCGAAGGAGGGGCAGGTTTTGTCGCCGCCTTCCACCTCCACCCTGGTGCAGGCCCCGTCGGTGACGCAGGAGGACAGATCGATGGCGATCTTGGGGCCGTAGTCGGTGCGCTCCTTGACCATGAGACCGCTGCAGCCCGTCCCCCGGGTGCACTCCATGCAGTACTCGCAGACGTCCTCGCTGATGTTGATGTGGTGCTCCACGGGCAGGAAGCCGCGCTCCTCGATCACCGCTGCGTTCCTGGCCTGCTCCCGGCGCCGGTAGGTGATGCCGCACTCCTTGTCGGCAATGATGACCTTGACCCCCGGGCGCAGCAGGGTGTCCTCCACCAGGCGCTGGTAGTCGCGGCGGCGGGAAGGGTCCATGCGCGCGATGAAGGTGTCGCTGCCCTCGGCCAGGCCGCGCACCGCGGCCTCTATGTCCTGGGCGAAGGTGGACCGGCCCAGGATGTCCACTTCAACCCCGGGAGTGGGCTGGTGTCCGGTCATGGCCGTGGTCTTGTTGTCGAGGATGATGTAGGTGAGGTCCTGCCCGTTCTTGATGGAGTCGGAGATAGCCGGCAGGCCGCTGTGGAAGAAGGTCGAGTCCCCCATGAAGACCACCTGCTTGTTGGCGATGAAGGGATCGATTCCGGCGCCGGTCGCTCCTCCCAGACCCATCCCCGACAGGTTGTGCATCAGGCGGGAGAAAGGGGCGTACTTGAGCATGGAGTAGCAGCCGATGTCTCCGTGGAAGACGAGGTCGGTGGCCGGCAGCCCCTGCCTGGCCATGTAGCCGGGGTCGGCGAAGTCGGCGGCGGTCTTCTTGAGCACGCTGGCCGAATCGCGGTGCGGGCAGCCCGGACAGAAGGAAGGCGTTCGCTCCGGGACCGGGTCGGTGTCCCGTTCGAGGACCTGAAGCTCGTCGAGCTCCCGCCTCACGCGGGTCCTATCGAGGGCGAGGCCGCCGGCCTCGAGCTGGGCAAAGAGGCGGGCGAGGCACTGGACGGTGAGGGAAGGATGGAGGCCCATGACGTCGGGAAAGCCGGGCTCCCCGTTGGGAAAATGCTTGCCCCAGAGGGGGAGGTCGGGTAGCCGCCCCTGCTGGCGCATCCGCGTCAGGATGGAGGCCACCTGGGGCTCGACGAAGGGACGCTTCTCCTCCACCACGCACACCTGCTCGACCCGGGAGGCGAAGGCCGCGATCATTTCCGCATCGACGGGGTAGGTTATCCCGAGCTTGAGGATGGGCAGGCGGCCGCCGAGACCGAGGATGTGCAGGGCGTGTTCGAGATAGGAATAGGCGAGCCCCGAAGTGATGAAGCCGATGCTGCTCTTTTCATCCCCCGGGTAGAGAATCCGGTTGATTCCCCGCTGCCGCACCAGCTCGAGGAGCCGGGGATAGCGCCGCGCGATCACCTCCTGCTCCTTGAGGGTGGTGACCGGTGGAATTACCACCCGGTCTTCGGCGGGAATGCTGCGGGTGTCGAGGGTTGTGCGGTTCCTGGCGTTGAGCGCCGGGAAGCGGTTGGGGTAGACGGTCACGCTGCCGCCGCCGTCGGCCTGGTTGGAGGTCACCAGGTAGGTGATGTAGAGCGCCGTCTGCTGCGAGAGCTCGAAGCCGACGCCGACCCAGTCCTTGATCTCCTGAAAGGTGGCCGGTTCGAGGACCGGCATGTAGAGGTGCTGCGAGAGGAAGCGCGAGTTGGCCGGCACCTGGGTGCCTTCCGACCAGGTGTCGTCACCCACCGCCACGAGGGCCCCGGCCTCCTCCGTGGCCCCGGCCATGTTGCCCAGCGCCAACCCGTCGGCGGCCACGTGCATCCCCACGCTCTTCATTACAGCCAGGGCGCGCACCTGGGCCATCTGGGCGCCGTTGAGGCGGGCGGCGGCCATGGCCTCGTTGTTGGCGATCTGGGCTACGATTCCGCGTTCGTTGAGCAGGTCCCGGATGTTTTCGAGGGTGTCGAAGAGCTCGGCCAGGGGAGACCCGGGGTACCCGGTGATCTCGCCGACCGCACTCTCCAGGGCTCCTTTCACGATCAGTTCGTTGCCCGTGAAAATAGCGGTGCCATCTTCTTTGAGGAATCGGGGATCCATGGGCTTCGCTGCTCAGCCGGATGAGGGGATCCGGCCTGTCTCGAGGCTGTGTGGGAACCTGCAGGTCCGCATCGGCTGAAAGTATAGCAGGGCCAGGGGTGGATGTCAAGATGACGCCGGCCTCCGCGGCCCCTCCCTTTCACCGCCTTTCCGGGGGCGCGAAACCCCGGCGCTCAGGAGGCCAGGCGCTTGCGGAAGTAGGCGATGGTGCGCGCCAGTCCGGCTTCCAGGTCCACCGTCGGACTCCACCCCAGACGGGCGCTGGCTGCGCCGATATCCGGCCTGCGCTGCATGGGATCGTCCTCCCTGAAGGGCTGGTGCACCAGCGGCGAGGAGCTGTCGGTCATTTCGATGACCATCCGGGCGAGGTGCAGCATGGTGAATTCGGCGCAGGCGCCTATATTTATCGGACCCAGCACCTGCCCGTTGTTCATCAGGCGGGCCAGCCCCTCGACCGTGTCGTCGACATAGCAGAAGGACCGCGTCTGGCTGCCGTCGCCGTGGATGGTAATGGGCTCGTTGGTCAGGGCCTGCACGATGAAATTGGACACCACCCGGCCGTCGTCGGGATGCATGCGCGGTCCGTAGGCGTTGAAGATGCGCGCTATCCTGATATCGACCTTGTTCTGGCGGTGGTAGTCGAAGAACAGGGTCTCGGCGCAGCGCTTGCCTTCGTCGTAGCAGGCGCGCGGGCCGATGGGGTTGACGCGGCCGTGATATGATTCGGACTGGGGGTGCACCTCCGGGTCGCCGTAGACCTCTGAAGTGGAAGCCTGAAGCACCCGGGCTTTGATCCGTTTGGCCAGGCCCAGGCAGTTTATGGCCCCCATGACCGAGACCTTGATGGTTTTTATGGGGTTGTTCTGGTAGTGAACCGGAGAGGCGGGACAGGCCAGGTTGTAGATCTGGTCGACTTCGACCTTGAAAGGGTCGATGACGTCGTGGCGGATCAGCTCGAAGTAGGGATGCCCCAGCAGGTGGCGGATATTGTCCTTGGCGCCCGTGTAGAAGTTGTCCAGGCAGATGACCTCGTGGTCCTCGTTTATCAGGCGCTCGCAGAGGTGACTCCCCAAAAAACCGGCGCCGCCGGTAACCAGGACGCGCATGCTCGAAGACCCCCGCTTTCGGTTGAGTTTCCGGGTTTATTGCGGTTCAAGGCACGTGGAGCTGTCCATAACTTAACCGACCTCGGGGCAATAGTCCATCGAGGAGATTCCAGGTGGTCCGGCATGGCTGCAGACCCTTCGGGGAGGGGACGGCCCCCCGGCTGCGGCCTGACCGGTTAAAGGTGAGTAAATGAAGACCGTCGCCCATTGCGCATCCACCTACCTGCACATCACCGAACAATGGCTCTACTCCCAGATCGACCGTCTGCGGCGCTATCGCCCCGTGGTGTTGACCCAGGAAACGCGCAACCTGGAAGAGTTCCCCGTTCAAACCCTCTATTCCGCCCAGTCATACCCGCCCGCAAGGCGGCTGTGCAACCGGGCCGTTCGCAAACTGAGCGGGAAATACCCGTTCTACACCGGGGTGTTGCGCCGGGAGGGCGCCCGGCTGATCCACGCCCACTTCGGCTACGAGGGCTGCCGCTGCCTGCGGGCGCAGAAGGCCACCGCGCTCCCCCTGCTGACCTCGTTCTACGGGGAGGACGTGGTGAAGTATCCCCGCCAACGGCGCTGGCTGCGGCGCTACCGGAGGCTCTTCGCGGCCGGCCGCCTGTTTCTGGTGGAGGGCAGCACCGCCGGGGAGCGCCTGGTGGAAGCGGGCTGTCCACCGGAAAAGATCCGCCTGCACCACCTGGGCGTGGACCTGGAGCGCATCCCCTTCCGGCCGCGCCTGCCCGAAAACAAGGTGCGGTTCATGATCTGCGCCGGGTTCAAGGCCAAGAAGGACATTCCCTGCGCGCTCCTGGCGCTGGGCAGGGCGCTGGAAAGGAGGCCGTTCCCCTGCGAGCTGCTTCTGATCGGAGACGGCCCGGAGCGCGGCCGGATACTGCAGGCGATCCGCCGCGCCGGCCTTGGAGACCGGGTCGAGCTGCGGGGCATGCAGCCCTATTCCCAGGTTTTGAAGGAGCTGCCCCACTGCCACATCCTGCTGCAGACCAGCGCCAGGTCGGCGGACGGGGACACCGAAGGCGGCGCTCCCGTGATCCTGCTCGACGCCCAGGCCTCGGGCATGCCGGTCGTGGCGACCCGGCATGCGGATATTCCGGAGTATGTGCGCGACGGGGAAAGTGGCCTGCTTGCCCCGGAGAGGGACGTGGAGGCCGTGGCCGAGTGCATCCTGGCTCTGGTGGAGAACCCCGGGGGTTGGGAAGGCATGGGGAGGAGCGGCCGCCGCCACGTGAAGAACAGCTACAACCTGGCGGTGCAGAGCGGCAGGCTGGAAGAAATCTACGACGAGCTGACCTAGAGTCCCCGCGCGGGATCGGACCGGGGTGATATACCTTACTCGGTTGCTCCCGCAGCCGTGAGGATGGCTTCGATCTCATCGTATTTCCTGCGCTTTGCCCACTTCAAAGCCTTGTTGCCTTCCTTGCTCTCTGCATTGGGGTCGGCTCCTGCGTCCACCAGGGCTTTGACCACCTCGATATGGCCGTTGAACGACGCCCACATCAGGGCGGTGAGCCCCTTCTTGGACTTGATGTTCACGTCGGCGCCGGATTCGATCAGGAACAAGGCCGCCTCTATCCTGTTCTTCGTTATGGCCCCCATCAGCGCGGTCTGCCCCTGCCGGTTCCGGCTGTCGAGGTCCGCCCTGGCCTCGACCAGGGCGCCGATGACGTCGACGTGGTTGCTCGTCGCCGCCGACATCAGCGCGGTCCTGATGTAGTGCGTCTTGATGTCGGGGTCCGCCCCCGCCCTGAGCAGGAGCCTGGCCATTTCGACGTGCCCGCGCTCGCAGGCCCTGGTCAGTACCGTCACGCCGGCGTTGTTTTCGGCGTTGGGGTCGGCTCCGGCCTTGAGCAACTCCGCTGCAATATCGGCGTGGTCGTTGTGGGCGGCCCACATCAGCGGGGTCATGCCGTACTCGTCCTTGGAGTTGGGGTCCAACCCCGCCTTCAGGAAGGACCGGACCTCGTCGAGGCGGTCATCGTGGGCGGCGTCGATGAAGTCGTCGATGCTGAGCTCGCCCGCCTCTTCCTCGGCTGCGCTGTGATCGACTGTCCCCACGAGAGCGAGGAGCAGGGCGGTCAGGATGAATCTCATTTATCGTCCTCCTTCAAAGTCTGATCGTCGAAGCTGGGCCCCCTTGCCGAGATTAAGGGGGCTGGTGTGAAAATATAAAACCAAACCATGGATTCAGGCAAAGTCCGGACTTGGATTTCGTTCATCCGCTTCGGCAGAACTCCTCTGCCTGCTTAACGTCCCCGGCTTTCAAGTAGTCCATGTAGCGCCGAATTCCATGGTCCCACATCAGGTAGTTGCCCTCGTTGGCGCTCCAGGTCTTGCCCCTGGGGGGAATGGTCATATTTTCGTGAGCCGGCCTGGTTCACCTCCCTCGCGGCGAGCTTGCTGGCCGTCGTCAGCTCGGCCAGAAGCTCGATGAAGTCTCCGGTGGCTTCCGGTGACTTGCGCCGCTCTTCGATTATGAACCGGGACAGGGTGGTCCCTTCTCCATCGCTGACCTTTCTGCGGCCGATTCACCGTTCCCGAAAATAGAGAGAGCAAGGGCTCTTGCCAAACTTCCGGGCGGCAAAATCAATCACTAGCCGGGCGCATTGAGCTGATTGCGGCGCTCGTTTCCCGGGCAGGATATGCAGATGGATGTACGCGACAACCGCACCCGGTCCCGCCGCGGGACGATGCGGCTTTCGGTGGGTCCCAGGGACGGCGACCTGCGCGGAGACGACGACAAGGTGCTGCAGGCGGGCATCGAGTACCTGGCACGCTTCGGCGGGGGCGTGTTGAAGCTCCTGCCGGGCGAATTCACCTTGCGCAACTCCCTCTACCTGCGTCCCGGCGTCGACCTGGAAGGTTGCGGTGAAGACACCCTCCTGAAGAAGGCCCCAGGGGCCAGGAGCCCATTTGCCCGCCTCTCCGAGTGGTTCGAGACCCAGGTCCAGGTGGAGGACGGGAGCCGGTTCAGGATCGGTGACGGGGTCATGCTGCGCTACGGGGAAAAGCTCTATGCCAACCGCGACCACCGCCAGCACACGGTGGTGGAGAGAGAAGGCGGCCTGCTGACCCTGGACCGGCCCCTGGGCTGCGGCATCGGACCTGAGAACGGCGCCCTGGTGGAGTCCGTTTTCCCTCTGCTGACGGCAAGCGCTGTGAGCGGGGTTCGCGTTTCCCGCCTGGTGGTGGACGGCAACAAGGAGGCCAACTCCTACATGGACGGCAATTTCTCGGGGGGGATCTTCATGACCCGCTGCAGCGGGTTTGCGTTCGAGGATGTAGCCGTGCGCAACTACAATGGCGACGGGATCAGTTTTCAGGCATGCGACGACATGAGCTTCGAGGGCTGCCGCTCCGAGGACAACGCCAACTTCGGCTTTCATCCGGGCAGCGGCGCCCAGCGCCCGGTCCTGCGCAACTGCGTCTCCCGGGGCAACAACCGCGGCATATTCTTCTGCCGCGGGGTCAACTTCGGTCTGGTGGAAGATTGCGACTGTTCGGACAACAGGGAGGTGGGTATCTACATCGGCGACCGCGACTCGGACAATCGCATTGCCGGCTGCACCGTCGAGCGCAACGGGCGGGCGGGAATCGTCTGCACCGATCGCCAGGGAGCCTTTCGCGGCGCCCACCGCTCGGTCCTGGAGGGGAACCTGCTGCGGGACAACGGCGCCAGGGGCGATGGGGTGGGAGTCGACGTGCGCGGGGGCACCCACGATGTGCGGATCTGCGCCAACCGCTTCGTCGATTCCGGCGCCGGGGTTCAGCGCATCGGCATCCGCGTCAGCGCCGAGGCGGAGAACGCCCTGATCGAGGGGAATTCATTCGAAGGGATGGAGACCGACTGCATGGTGGGTGGGTCGGCGATGTAGGCGGGCGGAACCAGGGTGAAAAGGAAGGGAAGGAACGGCCTATGGCACGCCAGGTTCGCAGGGTTTGCGTCTTTTGCGCCTCGAGCCGGGAGACCGGCGGGATGTACCTCGATGCGGCCGCGCATCTGGGCACGCTTCTGGCGCAAAACGGAATCGCCGTGGTCTACGGCGGCGGCTCTACGGGTTGCATGGGGTCGCTGGCCGAAGGTGCGCTCGGGGCAGGAGGGCGCGTCATCGGCGTCCTGCCCCGCTTCATGAAGGAGCTGGAGTGGGCCCACACCGGGCTCACCGAGCTGCGGCTGGTCGAAGACCTCCATGCCCGCAAGCGGATAATGGCCCGGGAGGCGGACGCCTTTGTGGCCCTTCCCGGCGGTAGCGGGACCCTGGAGGAGCTGATCGAGGTCATCTCCTGGAAGCGCCTGGGCCTGTACGCCCACCCGATCGTCATGGTGAACGTCGCGAATTTTTTCGATCCCCTGGTGGAGCTGCTGGAGAGATCCATCCGCGAACGCTTCATGGATGACAGCCATCGCGCCATGTGGAAAGTGGTGGATGGTGCCGAGGAGGTGCTGGGGGCGGTCCGGGGGGCTCCGCACCGGGGCCCGGAGGCGGAGTAATCTGCTTCGCTGTCTTCCGGAAGGGAAATGCGCAGGCCATGAAGAGCTCCCCTGACGATAGAGCGGCTGGCGTCCGGGTCCTCGAGGGGTGGTTGTCTTTCTGCTGTTGCAGCCTTTTGCTGATCCTGTGGACCCATGCGCACGCGACCCCGGCCGCACGCATTTCCCTTGCCCAGATGCTGGAGACGCGGCCTTTTTTGCGCCAGGAGCGGCCCGTCTACCGCAACTTTGTCTTCGACCCTTTCTCCCATTACCCGGACCACACCTGGGGCCGGCGCGAACCCGGGATCGCCACCCGGCTGGATATGAGGGAGATCGAGCGACCTCAGGCTCTGTGGAGCCCCACCGGTGATTACCTCGCCACCGGCTACCGTCTCTTTTCCTGGGTCGAGCGGCGCCAGCAGGAACAGCGCCGGGGCAGCGAGCTGTTCAAGGACTGGGCCAGTTGGTCCCAGGAGTTCGACCACATGGTGGTGGCGAGGGACGGCTACGGCGGCTGGGGCTACAGTGCCATCGTGGGTGACGGGTTGATTGCCCGCTTTACGCCACTCACCCTTTCCAAGACGGATTTCAACGGTACGCGTCTGGATGTGTCCCTTCCCTGGTTCGAGTTCACTGCTCTGGGCTCGCGCATTGCACGGCCCAATCGCGAGTCCTATCTGAGTTCCGAAAATGCCGCGGAAGTAGAAGTCGACCATTCCACTCTGCTGCTGGGCAGTCGCGCCCAGGCCGGCCTGGGCGCTTTGCGCCTGGGCCTGAACTGGGTGAACCTGCACGCCTACAACAGCATTCAAACGGACAACAGCATCAAGGGGAACCTGCGCCTGGACCAGCCCCTCTACGAGTGGCTCGTCGTCCGCGTTGCGGATGACGCCCCGGCCGACGGCAGCGCCGGGGCGGTGGTGCAGTCGGTGCAGCTCGCTGTCAATGGCCGTCCGCGGCCCGATCTGCGGCCTCGGGTGGTGCGCCACCGGGCTGGGGTTCCGTCCCAGGTGGGCCGCACCCTTACCTCGGGCGAATTCCTGACCTTCGGCGCCTACAGGGGGTTAGGCTACAACCGGTTCTACCGTGGATGGGGAGTCCCCTACTATGCGGACTATCTCTATCTGCTGGCGCACAACGCCGGTGAAGACGTGAGCGGGAATACCCACCTGGAAGGGCTCCTGGCCACCTTTTCCCCGGAAGACCCGGAGGGAATCCTGCTCGCCGACGGGGACGAACAACTGATCTATCTCTTCGACCTGAGGGGGGAAACCCGGATCGAAGAGGTGGAGGTGGAAGCGCTGGTGGGCAATGACTACCGGGTGGAATGGGCGGGCCTCTACCGCAGCCCCGATGACCCCAATGCCTCCAGGTTCGAGGCTCGCTACGAAAGCACGTTTTTGCGTCCGGCGCTGCGAGCAAGGGGACGAGTGGAGGACGGGTCGAACCTTGACCGGGTGCGCTTCCAGGTGGGCGAGAACACGGGCATTTTCACCTACGGCGCGGACGCCCGACTGGTGCTTCCGTGGCTGGAGGTGAATGGGGAGTACGCGCGCTCGGCCGTTTACGGGCGCTATCCGGCACAGGTGGCAGGAATTCTTGTGGGAGGGGCAGGCCCGCGCCATGCGCGCCGGGGATCGGCCTGTTTCGTCAATGCGCTGTACCGCTTCGGCCGGGGCCGGGTGGGGATGGAGGGATTTTCCATGGGACCGGGCTTCAGCACCGAGATGGAGGCCTATCTGCCCAGGGACTTCGGCTACTCGAGCGGCCGCGGCTACGATCCACTCAGTGGTTTGGAAAACGATACCATGATCTGGCGCCTGGTGCAGGACAACGAAGACGGTGACCGCTGGCCCGACTTCTCGGTGGGTAATATTCTCGGCACCGGGAGGTGGGGAGATGGGGATGGGGTTTTGCTGGGCCGGGACGAGGACAGAGACGGATTCCGGGACACGGACCGCAACCGCAACCGTGTCGCCGACTTCAACGAGCCCTTCCTGATGTACTGGGTGGAGCCCGACGAATACGTCTACGGCCTTGACCGCAACCACAACGACGTGCCCGACTTCCGCGAGGACGACCTGGACCCGGACTATCCCTACGATGCGGACCAGCGCGGCTACCACCTCTTCGGACAGGCCGACCTGAGCCGGCACGGATCGCTAGAGGTGGGTCGCTACGCCATCGAGGGGATCGAAGGCGGCGGGCACAACCGCGCATTTTATGCCCTCTTGGGCTACCGCAGGGAAGGGGTAGGGCAGTTGCGCCGCCTGTTTTTCGAAAACCATGTCCGCCGGGTTCAGGACGAAATTGAGGACGGCCGGCGACGGGGATACTGGCGGGACCGGCTGCTCTACCAGGACAGCTATGTCAACGATACCTATATGGAGGCCGAACTCAGACCCTGGTCGACGCTGAACCTGGTCCACAAGCTGCGCCTGCGGCTCAACTGGCAGCAGGGCGGCAAGCTGGCCAATGGGCTCTTCCAGCGCCACCGGCGGCTGGATTTCTGGGCCCTGGTCAGCCGCGCCGACTATACCTGGCGCTGGGGCGGACTTGCGCTGACGCCGCAGTTCAAGCTTTTGTTCCTGCACCACGCGGACCGGGAGGCCAACCGGCCTCTGCTCTCAGAGCACCGGGTCATTCCGATCCTCAAGCTGAAATATCCGCTGATGAGCCGAACCGTTATGCGAGCCGGGGTGCAGGGTTGGGGATCGTTCCCTTACCGGGTGGTGAACCGGACTTTGCGGCGGGAGAGTTTCGAACAGCGCATTACCTTTGTAACCCTGACCAACCACTCGCGCTATTTCGGCTATGATCTGCACACCATTGTCGGCGTGAGTTGGAACCGGATGCGGTATGAAAATCCGTTGCAACGGTTCAGGAATTTTGCCCTGCGGTCGTTCTTCGTGCGCGGGCTGGTGGGTTTTACCGAGTACGGCCGGCCGTTCTAAGGTGCCGAAGCGTCCCGCCTCGGCAGGTGCTACCCGGGCATGGCCCCCTGCCGCGGGACCGGGCCCTCAACCGGTGTTGCGCATGCCGGCGGCGATGCCGTTCACGGTGACCAGCAGGGCGTCGTGCAGGGTGGCGTTATCCGGGTCGTCGCGGAAGCGCCGCAGCAGGTCCACCTGGATGATGTTGAGGGGGTCGACGTAGGGGTTGCGCACGTCGATGGAGTGGCGCAGGACGCGGTTGGAGGCGAGCAGGTCGTCGCGGCCGGTCACCGCCAGCACGGCGCGGGTGGCGGCGGCGAAGCGGCGCCGCAGGTCCCCGCCGAGGGGCCGCAGCTCCGCGGGGACCAGCCGTTGGTCGTAGCAGGCGGCGATGCGCATGTCGGCCTTGGCCATGACCATGGCGATGAGGTCGAGGGTGGCGTGCATGAATGGCCATTCGCGGTACATTGCGGGCAGGAGGCCGCGCCCATCGCTGCCCAACCCCTCTTCGAGGGCGGCCCCGACGCCGAGCCAGGAAGGCAGCAGCAGGCGCGTCTGGGTCCAGGCGAATATCCACGGTATGGCCCGCAGGTCCTCCACCTTGAGGTCCGCCCGCCGGTGCGCCGGACGGCTGCCGATGTTCAGCTCGCCGAGGACGGCCTCGGGGGTCGCTGCATGGAAATACGGCTCGAAGCGGGCATCCTCCCGCACCACCTCGCGGTAGGCGGCCATGGCGGTTTGCGACAGCTGCTCCATGCAAGCGCGCCACTCGGGACCGGGCCTGGGCGAAGGCCGCAGGGTGGCCTCTGCCACGGCCGAGGTGTACGCCTCCAGGGTCCGCATGGCGATGCCGGGCAGGCCGAATTTGCTCTGAATCATCTCGCCCTGTTCGGTAACCCGCAGCCGCCCGTCGATCGACCCCGGCGGCTGGGACTGGACGGCCGCATAGGTGGGGCCTCCACCCCTGCCGATGGAACCCCCGCGGCCGTGGAACAGGGTGAGGCGGGTTCCGCTTTCGCCACATACCTGCACCAACTCTTCCTGCGCCTTGTAGAGCTCCCACCCTGCCGAGAGGATTCCGGCGTCCTTTGCCGAGTCCGAATATCCCACCATCACCTGCAGGCCGTCGCCCATCTGCCTGCGGTACCAGGGAATCGACAGGACCTGGCGGATGGTGGCGCCGGCCTGGCGCAGAGCGTCCACGGTTTCGAACAGGGGCACTACCGGAAGGCGCCGGCGGCATCCGGCCTGATGCTGCAGGAATTCTACCGCCAGGATGTCGGACGGTGTCTTCGCCATGGAGATCACGTAGGCGCCGAGGGCGTCCGGTCCCAGTTCGGCTATCGCCCTGAAGGTTTCCAGGACCTCGCGGGAAGACGCATCGCCCACCGACTGCGGGGGTATTGGGACCGGGTCTGATTGGAGAGCACCGGCGAGGAAGCTCTGCCGCCGGGACTCGTCCCACTGTCCATAGGCTCCGCATCCCTGGGACCGGGTGAAGGCATCGAGCACCTCGGTGTGGCGCCCGGCTTCCTGGCGGATGTCCAGGCGCGCCAGGGTCAGCCCGAAGCAGTTTACCCGGCGAATCGTATCCAGCAGGGGGCCGTCGGCGATGGTCCCGGCGCCGGCGCTGTGCAGGGACCGGTGGCAGAGAAGCAGGGCATCGGCGAGGTCCTCCGCATTCTCATAGGCGCCGGGGTTTGCCGGCGGCTGCCCCGCCAATTGCGCGTCGAGGTCCTCCAGGGTGGCGCGGAGGCGTTCCTGGACGACGTCGAGAAAGGCGCGGTAGGGCTCGTGGGCCTGGCCCACCCGCGCCCGCAGTTCGTCGCTGCAGACGGTGATGGACAGTTCGCTCGCCAGGGACTTCAAATCGCGCGCGTAGAGCATGACGGCCTGGCGGCGCGCCAGCAGGCAGACATTCCGGGTGACGTCGGCGGTGACGTAGGGATTGCCGTCGCGGTCGCCGCCCATCCAGGAGCCGAAGCGCACCGGAGCAGCGTTCAAGGGCAGGGGCCTGCCGGTGAACTTTCGCAGGGCCCTGTCCAGGAGGCGGAGAAAACGGGGCACCACCTCCCACAGGATCTCCTCGATATAGGCCAGGCCGCCGTGGGCCTCGTCCAGGGGGGTCGGCCTGCTGCGGCGGATTTCGTCGGTGAGCCAGCAGGAGGTGATGTCGCGGTGCAGGGCTTCCTCTACCTCGTCGCGCTCGTATCTGGTCAGACCGCGGGTGTCGCGCCGGGCCAGCAGTTCGGCGATGCGGTTGTGCTTGCGCAGCAGGGTGCGGCGGACCACCTCAGTGGGGTGAGCCGTGAGCACGAATTCGATCTGCAGGCGGCAGATGGTCTCGTGCAGGGCTTCGGGGGCGACGCCCTGCTCTTGCAGCAGGCGGTCGAATGTTTCGTCGAGCGACCCCGGCTGTGGACCGGCGTCCGGGTCCTGCTGATAGGCCCGCCGCCGCCGCACGCGGTGGTGCTGCTCGGCCACGTTGGCCAGGGTCAGGAAATGGGCGAAGGCGCGGCTGATGTTGAAGCTGTCCTCCACCGGGAGATGGGACAGCAGGTCCTCCAGTTCACGGAAGTCGTCGTCATTCCCGGCGCGGGCATTCTTCGCCAGCGCCCGCACCCGCTCGACCAACTCGAACAACCCCTCCCCGCCCTGCTCGCGCAGAGTGATGCCGAGCATGGTCCCGAGGTCCTGAACGTCGTGCCGTAACGGCGCGTGCGGGTCGGGTCGGGTTGGGGGAGCTACCGGGCTCAACGGTTTCTCCGTGCTCGTGCTTGAGGGGCCGGCTTGTCTAGCGGGGAACGCAACGGCATCGAGGAGGAAAGGGTGACTACCAGGTCGAAATCGAGCCTGCTGAGCAAGATCTAGCTATTTCAATGCTGCAAGCAAAGGCTAGTGTTCCGTCGCAGAGATAGGTTGACGAAATTGGGCCGCCGAGGCGCCCGGCTCACAAGGCGCCTGAGCGAGCCGTACCAGTGGTGTACGGCGAATGAAGGCAACGCCGTGAGCTGGGATGGATCGGCGGAATAATGTCGACATATTTCTGCGACGGAACACTAGCGCCGCCGGCCCCTGCGCGGCTTGCCGCGCGGGCGGTGGGCCGGGCGGTCGGACATTTCCTGGACGACCATGTCGAAGCCCTTGAGATTCTGCCCGTTGAGCATGTCGATGGCCTCGCGGGCGGCGGACTTGCTGGGCATGTCGATCTGGCCCCAGCGACGGCGCGGATCGATGGTGGCAGAAGAGACGGACCCGAACAGCTCGAACAGCGTGCGGAGGTCCTCCTGGGTGGTGTCTGCAGCTAGATTGTCGACTCGAATTTTCATCCAAACTCCAAAATTGAAAGGGGGTGATGCAGTGCACATCACCCCCTTCGGCACTATGTGAAGCCAGGGCCTAAAGTGCTACGACGCTCTCGGCCGCCGGGCCTTTCTGGCCCTGGACGACCTCGAATTCCACCTGCTGCCCGTCGGACAAGGTGCGAAAGCCCTCGCTCTGGATCGCGCTGTGGTGGACGAAGACATCTTCCCCGTTCTCACGCACGATGAATCCGAAGCCCTTCGAGTCGTTGAACCACTTAACGGTTCCCTTCTCGCGCTCTGCCATGTGTAAGATCCTTTGCAATGTGCGGTTAGAGCAGATCGTGCGAGTACCTTCGAGAAGGAATCCAAGCGGATCCGAACGACTGCCAACCTGGTCTGTATACGCCCCTGCAACTATTGCAGAGGCAGGTGATGAAAAGAAAATAGTCAATCTCGGCGGCAGCACAAGCAACCAGGCCCCCGGCCCCCTGGCCCGGCAGGGCAAGCCCTGGTCCTGCTGCCGGCCCCGCCATGGCCGGCAGCAGGCCGGATGGACTTTTTCAACGGGCTGCCAAGGCAGGCTTCCCCGGTTGTTCCAGGGCGAGGTCCTTCGCTCCCCTCATGCCGGAACGAGCGGCTTTCTCAACTGGCAGGTCCAGTCGACCAGCCGGTAGCCGTGGTTGCTGTAGAAGAGAAAGGCGCGGTTGTTGTGGAGGGCGGTGCTGATGGCGCTGTGGCGGTATCCGGCGGCGAGCATCTCGTTGCGGCCGCGCAACAGCAGCAGCTTTCCCAGGCCCCGGTGCTGATGCGGTCTCTCCACCCCCAGCCAGTTGACGAAGCCGTAGTCCTGGGCATCGGGGTGCCGAGAGTAGTCGCCGCCGCAGGTGATCTCGCATTCACCAAGGGTTTCTCCGTCCCTGTGCGCCTTGAGGTGGCAGCCGGGCCGCCGGCCTCTCTCCCGGGGCCAGGTCACCGCCAGGTCGAAGTCGAGGTCGACCTGGGGCAGCTCGGCCGCCTCGTAATCTAGCCCGTTGAGAAAGCCCTCGCCCTCCCTGGGCCTGTAGCCGTTGAACTGCAGCAGGGCTCTGACGTGGTCGAGGCGGTCGGAGAGGTAGGCGTGGGGGAAGCAGTAGAAGCGGTAGCGGTAGCCCTGGTTGAAGGCGCAGACCTCGGAGAGCGAGCACGCCGCGAACCTGCCCTCGGCGGCGTCGAGCAGCGCCTGTCCAGCGGCTCGGCAGCCGCGCTCGTAGTAGAGGAAGCAGATCGCTCCGCGTGGGGCTTCGTCCGAGTCTCCCCGGTCGATGCCGGTGTGGGCGAATCCGACGACCCTGCCGTTCAGCGCGGCCACGGACAGAGCCTGGTCGTCCACTGAAGGTCCGCCGTCGCATTCGCCTCCGCAGACCGCGGCGATCGCCCCGGAGAAATCCGCCTCGTCTACCGGCCAGCAGTTGGGCACGTTGGCGATGCCGTTGTTGAAGAGGCCGGCGACCTCACCCAGCATCCCGGCCCTGTAGTCGAGGATCTCCATGGTCGGTCAGGACCCTCCCAGGCGATTCTCCAGCTCTCCGCGGCGTTCGAGCTCCACGAGAGCATCCTCGGTGCCCAGGTACTCTCCGTCTACGAAGATCTGTGGAATAGAGCCGTCACCGCCTGTGCGGCGCAGCATCTCCTTGAAATTTGCGGTGGGGAGCTTCAAGCCGAAGTAGTAGCGGATGGGAATCTTTCTGTATGGAATTCCCTTTCGCCACAGGATCAGGCGGGCCTTCCAGCAGTAGGAGCAGAACGGGCTCAGATAGATTTCAACCATGGCATCTCACTGGCTTGTGAAGTTCTGACGAGACATATGGTTGGAGAATGGCGTCATGCTGGTAGAATGAGGCGTGTTGCCTCGAAGGGCCGGAGCAGACCGGCTTCACAAATTGACTTCAAAGGCACAATGCACACCGAATGGATTGGCCGGGATAACCGAGGCGGATCCAAAGCCGCGCGTTTCGTATTCCTGATTGGTCAAATTCTTGGCATTGATGCGAAATTTCAGCTGCCTGTACACGAAAGACACCGAGGCATCCAGGGTCAATACATCTCTGATTTGGAATTGATTGTCCTCGGCAATATACTGACTCGCAACATAGCGCGCACCAAGCCCAAGTTCCAGCCCATTGTCGAATCCTTTCGCTGTCCACCCGTTGAAAATATGGCGCGGCGAAAACGCCGCCCTGTTTCCCGACCGATCTGCAAGCTGGAAGGTGACGCCCGTTTGTGTAAAAACCGGGATCAATTCGGCAAAGCGGGTGAGTCTGGCATTGGATAGTGCGTAGGATAAAAATGTGTGCCAATTTCTCGCGGGGAGTATCATTGCTTCAAGCTCGACACCGCGCGAGCGTTGATCCCCATCCTGCTTCGTGACACCCGTCGCATCGGGAATGCCGATATTGTTTTTTGTCAACTGATAAACTGCGAGACTCGCGTGCAGGCGATTGTCCAACGCGTATTTCTTCGCGCCCACTTCCATCTGGTGGCTCTCCTCGGTCTCCCGCGGACCTGCGACCTGACTTGAGGGAGGAGCAAAGGCTCTGCCGACGTTGGCGTATATCGAGAAATCCTCCGCAAGCAAAAACACCATGCCTGCCATAGGACTCAGCTTGTTGAAATTTCGAGACGTCGAAGTCAATGGATCATCGTAGCCGATGCGGTCATATCGCACACCTGCAAATGCCTGAAGGCGTGGAAAAAAGACGATGCGATTCACGAAATAGGGCGCCATGACGAGGCTTTTCGAATCCGCCCCCTGCGATTGTCCCGGAAGAACAAAGAAAGGCTGGCTCGCCGTTTCCACGGGACTGAATACATCGATATTGGGCATGGCAGCCACATCCAGGTTGAATTTGTCTTTCCACTGCGTCAATTCCAGTCCGGTAAGCAGGGTGTGTTGCAGGCGGCCTGTGCGGAATGTAGATAGGAGCTCAAGCTGATTGCCCAACACCGTCTGGCGGTCGTCCAAAAGAACAAGTGTGCGCAGGATGTCCAGACTGCCCTGGGCGTTGGGGAAAACACCGCTGAACAATGTGCCCTTGGACAACCATGAAAAGTCGGTGAAATAGATCTTGTTGCGAAGCGTAACCCGGTGCGATAGGCGAGAATGAAGATCGAGGCGCGCGCGAAAAATATCTTGATCGGAGACATCGAAGGGCGATTGATATGATCGCGTGCGGGGAACATCTGCGACTGCCCCATTTACAATCGGCAACCCCGAATCCGATTGGTGTCTGCTGGTGACATATTCAAAATTGGCGGTCACTGTGGTCTTGTCATCAGGCCGCCAGGTCGCCGCTGGATTCACCGCCCACGAACCGCTGTCCTTATCATCTCGATAGCGGTCGGAGACCTGTCGTAACGCATTGACGCGCCAGGCGATGCCGCGATCGATATGCGCCCGGTTCGCATCCAGCGTTGCGCGGACCGTTTTATAGGGCCCATAGGAGCCCCCTATCTGGAACGCGTTCGAAAAAATCGGTTGTTTGCGACTCAGGTTCACCGATCCGGAAAGCGGGTTGCCGCCGTATAGAAATGCCCCCGGTCCCTTGAGCACCTCCACGCGGTCCAGGTTGTAGAGATTGTAGAACGTGGCCTCGGGCTCCGATGCGCCATCGGTGAGCACCAGCCCGCTGGAAAGCGAATCGAACCCGCGGATGATGAAGAAATCCGTAACACCAAATACGGTCTGAATGTTGACGCCGCTCACATTTCGCAGTGCATCCCCCAATACCACCCCACTCTGATGTCGAAACAACCCGCCAGTTACGACACCGATACTTGCCGGAGTCAACCGGATTGGAACGGGAATCCTGGTGGCGATAGTACTCGTTGTGGGAACTTTTTCCCTGCTTTCCATCACCAGAGTCTCTTCTCCCACATAAACGGGCAGCTCTTCTTCCTCCTTCTCCTCCTCCTCGGTATTCTGGGCGAAAAGGGGATTGCCCGCTATGCACAGAGTTCCAGTTAAAACCAAAAGGTGTCGGAAATTACGACGCATAGAGAGTCCTCCGGTTGTCAGTCGTGAGTCCACCCGCCTTCCTCGACCCTTTCCTGCATGCGAGCACCAGGGGCGGCGGCCACTGGTTGCAGTCCTCGAATCCGCGAGCGTTCACCTCCGCACCGTATGCGGTCAGGTGGCGGAGGAGGCCGGCTCAATCTTGGCGCGCCGACCGCCTCGAATCTCCCCGCTCCTTCAGGTATCTCGCGTCCTTGCGGGCGATCTCCAGGGCGGTCTTGCCTCTCTTGTTGGGAACCAGAGGGTCGGCTCCCAATTGGAGCAGGGCCTCGGCGGCGGCAGCGCAGCCTTCGTAGGTGGCCCGATGCAGGGGAGTGCGTCCTTTACCGTCCTGCGTATTGAGTTGGGCCCCGTGCCTGGCCAGCAGGCGAACCATTTCCGCCTGGTCGGCCTCGGCGGCCAGCTGCAGCGGCGTCCGCCGGCCCTTGTTCAGAGGGTTGACCGGGGCTCCCCGGTCCATCAGGCTCTCGGCGCATTGCATGGATCCTGCGCGCGCGGCCCAATGCAGCGCAGTCATGCCGTAGTCGCCGGCCGCGCTGGCAACCTCCGGATTCTCGCCGATGAGGTCCAGGAGGCGCGGCGCGTCGCCGAGGCCGCAGGCCGAGTAGACGTCATAGAAGGCGCCGCCCTCGATCAGAATGCGCGCCGCTTCGCGTTTTCGCGCAAGGTCTCCCGCCCTGCTGCCAGGCGCCGCGGCCACCTGGAGCGAGGTGGAGCCCCTTTCGCCCCAGCCTCTGATGGGAAGCTCGTGGTGGATTCCGGCACCGTATTCCAGCAGGAGCTCGACCATGTCGGCATGTCCGTTCGTTGCCGCCCAGAACAGCATGGAGGTGTTGTCCGGCCAGCCCACGTGCGGCTTCAGCAGCGCGATGCCCCTCGCGTCGGCCGCGCCCGCCTCGAAGACGGTCCGGACCACGTCGAGCGCCCCGATGTACACGGCGTCGAAAAGCGAGTTGTAGCGGGTGCTGTCCAGCTCGAGAGCTATGCCCTGATCGAACATGAACCTGACCGCCGGGCCGCAGCCACGCCTGTTCAGCAGGAGCCGATGCAGCAGGATGCTTCCGATGCGGTGGAGAACAGCCGGTTCTTCGGCCAGAATCGCTTCCATGCGCCCGATGTCCGGGTCGCCCTCCCAGTTCCGCGGGAGGCTGCCTGTCGCCGCGGCAATGAACTGCTGTTCTGCCGAGGTGAGCTCGAATGATTCCCGGTCCTCGGGGAACCAGTTTTTCCAATGCCTCACCGCGATTCTGGTGTCCATGTGATTTTCTCGCATTCGCTTCATCGTGCTGATTTGTCCCCAGTCGCCTTCGAAGCAGGACCCCCTGGAAAAAACCTTCGTTCACTGCAGGAACGCCCCATCGTCGAACGGAACTTTCATCCCGGGGTAAGTCTGCGGCGGGGGGCCTCAGGCGTACTCGACCTCGAAGTCGCGCTCGAGCCAGCCCTCTCCGTCCCTGGCCCTCACCCTGAGGGTGTGGGTGCCGGCGGCGATGGCGTGGTCGTCCTCGAGGGCTTCGGAGAACGGGATGTAGGGCGGCGCAGCGTAGCTGTTGACAAGGCGTCCGTCCACCCAGATCTCCACGGTATCCGCCCCGACTCCCTCGACCCATAGGCGCAGGCGCTCGTAAGGCTGGTACTTGCCATCCGTGTGGGGATAGGACAGGTAGATTCCCTTGCTGTAGCGCGATTGCTCCCGGGCTTCGCGCCTGCGCCAGCGCCGCAGGGCGTCCACCGAGCCGGCGATGGAGACGTAGCGCCGGGTCCGCGCCTTGCTGACCGGGGCGTCGCACTGGTAGACGAAGACTCCTTCGGCCCCCTTCTCGTAGCAGTCCAGCAGGCGCTGAAACCACATCCCCGGCAGTGGAAGGCAGGGCTCCACGTTGGGCAGAAGGATGGTCGGAGTGTCTCTGACCGCCTCGAGGTATTCGTCGATCTCGAAAGCCAGGGGACGGTTGAAGATGTTGCTCGGACACAGGTAGTCCACCAGCCCCTCCCGGACCCAGGTTTTGTAGTCCATGTGCTCGCAGCGGGGGGCCCCGCGCACCGGGAAGCGCACCAGGATGGAGACGCGCCCGCGGCGCGGGTCCGAATGGCGCTCGGCCAGGTCGCGCAGCTGGCGCAGGAATGTGGTCACCGTCCCCTTGTCCTTGAGCGCTAGCGGATAGCGGCACCAGTCGATGGAGAGGCCGCGGGCGCCGATTTCCAGGGCCTCTTCGAAGAGCGCCAGGACGTACTGCCGTACCTCCGGCACCTCGTAGCGCAGCAGGGAGTCCTCGCGCCACTCGGGGTGCTGACGGGAGAATTCCGACTCGAATGCCGAGCCGGCGTAGCAGTTGGTGGCCCCGAGATTGGCGCGCGCGGCAATCCCGAGCTGGCGCCCGTACTCGAGCTGGGTGCCCAGGGTGTTGGTGAATTGCTGCAGGCGCCCCACGTTGTCGGTATGGGGCACCTTGCCGCGCACCGGGTCCCCGTGGGTCCGGCCCAGGAGCTGGGTTCCGACGCGGGTTTCGCTCACCGAGCACGAGCCGCCCCTGGCAGTTTGAATATCGAGACTGTCCACCCTCGCCTCGGCGAAGGCGAGCAGGGGTTCGCGAAGTTGCAGGTTGCTCTCGATCTTCTGGGTGAATCCCCACGAGTAGGGCTCCTGGTAGCCGAAGACCAGGCGCCGCTCGCCCTCCGCTCCCCACTCGGCCTCCAGCCCCTCGACCTCTTCACCTGCCAGGGGGACCAGCCGCACCCGTTGGAGCCGGGCGCGGAACTCGTCTTCGTACTCGAAAACGGAGCGGTATGGCTGGGAGATGACCAGGTGCTGCCGGTCCATTTCCGCCCAGCGCCAGAACTCCTCGTCGCCCGGGCGCGTGGCGGGATCCACAGGTTCCGGCTGGAGATGCGAGGCGGCGCCGAAATCCTCCCGGCGTTCGTCGCCCGAAAGGCGCAGCTCGATGCAACTCAGCCCGGGGGGCAGGGAGACGAAGATGGCGTGGGGGCCGCGCAGGTCCAGGGGGTAGGTCAGGGGCGGCAGCTCGACCCCCTTTTCGGCCGCCTCAAGCGATGTTCCGGGGAAGGGAGCATTTTCGCCCGCCGGCCGGCGGCGGAACCACCAGACCGCATCGCCGGGACCTGGGCTTTCCGATACCAGCCCTTCCTGCATTACCCGGCGCCAGTCCTCCAAAACCACCACGTCCTCGTTGCGCAGCTCTATCCCGGTTTCTCCCCGCTCCAGCACTTCGTCGCCGTGCATCAGGGTTATGCGCATTTCCACCGCAGCTCTGCCCTGGAACCGGGTGAACGGATTCCACACCAGGGTCCGTTCCAATCCCCCGGCGCGGCGCTCGACGAGGGTGCCGCGGCGCATGCCCTCGAGCCATTCTTCCTCCGGCAGCAGGGCCTTCGCAGTGGCGCTGAGGTAGGGATGGACCGGGGCCGGCAGCCATTCCCCGGCTCCAGGCGGGCGCAGCTCGCAGCGAACCCGCACGAGCTCGGGCGCACCCGCGGGAACGCTGTACCCGAGGTGGACGTAGCGTGTGACCGGATCGATAGCCGGCTGCAGATTCACGGGGATGGTTGCCTCCGAAATGAAAGATTCTCAGAAGTAAATCCAGGCATCGCCCTGGCGATAGCGCCACCAGTAGGACTCGTCGGAGCTGAGGCTCCACTGCTCGTACTGCCGCCGCGCCAGCTCGGTGCGCCGCGACTCCTCGCCCTGATGCCACATCCAGAGGCGGAATACCTGGGCCAGCCCTTCCACCGAGAACTCCTCGAACAGGGCATGCATTGCCTCTCTCCGGGCGCCGGTGAAGGCAGCCATCACCCCCTCGATGCACTGCGCCGTCATCTCCCGGAAAGCGGGCGGGGTCTCCGCGGCGCCTCCCTGCACCTGCCGCAGCGCCGCCTCGAAAACCGTTAGGGGGGCATCGTCCGGACGTTTGCCTTCCTCCTCTCCAGGAGGGGGACTGATGAAGTCGCGCCGGAAGGCCGCGAGGTTTTCAGCGGCGGCCACCCTCCGGGTCCTGCTCAGCTCCTCGTCGTCCTGGGAGTAGAGGCTGAGTACGTGGACCGAGGCCGCCCGGCGCAGCAGGAAGCTGGCGTTCAACACCGAGAACCGGTTGAGATAATCCAGGAACCTCCGGCGCTCACTTGGAGCCAGGGCCGCCATCAGCTCCTCCACGCTGCGGCGGTAGAGGTCGCGCCATGCCGGGTCGCTGGTCGCCCTGTCGAGATAGGCTTCGCAGGCTGCGTCGAAGGTAGGCGTATCGCTGCTCATATCTCCTCCTCCGGTCATTCGATCCAGTAGGAATAGAACCGCGCCCGGCGCAGTGCGAAACGCAGAGAGACCTCGCGGCCCTGGAGGCTTCCCAGGTCGCCCCTGCTCCAGCGGAGCTCCTGCTCCGGGAGATCGCCTCTAAGGGGCTCCGAGGAGCACAGCACCTCGCCCTCCGGTGATATGGCCGCCGCCCTCACTTCGCCTCCCGCGGCGTCCACGTTGGCGCTCAGCCTCTCTCCGCGAAGCCGGAAGGTTCTGGTGTCGACCGTTCCCTCCTCGTCTCCCGCGTCGAGTGAGACGAACCCGTCGCGGCGCAGAACCGCCAGGCAGATGCCGCATCCCTCCCGGGCCACGCCGCGCATCGGCTCCGGACCGCCGTATTGCTTCCCGGCGGTGTAGTAGAGCCACAGTTCATTGCCGCGCACCAGGGGGTAGGAAGGCCCGACGACGGAGGTCAGGTCCAGGTCGCCGCCGCCCAGGGGTGAAAGGTCGAGAAAGGGCCGGCGTTGACCGAGGCGCCGCCAGTGGCGCAGGTCCCGGCTGCAGGCCAGTTGGACGTGGTGAAAGCCCGACCAGTCGCCGTCGCGCTGGAAGATGACGCGCAGTTCCTCGGGGATCTCCCAGTCGGCGAATTGCGGCCATCGCGCCGCGACCTTGCCGGTCTGGTGGTACATCATGGGCATGCCGACGTAGATGCTCTCGTAGCGGAAAGCCGACATGTTGTAGATCTCGACCCGGTAGGATGGCGGGAAGTTGAAATAGGGGCGGTGCAGGGAGGAATCGGCGAAGCGCCGGGCGATGTGCTCGCGCCCCAAGAGCTGGTCAGGATCGTCGGCGTGAAAGACCAGCTCGGGCTCGGTCCACGAATCGAAGTCCCCGCTGGTGGAGAGCCACACCGATCGCCCCCGGGGTCCCTTGTGCTTCACCGTGGCGATGAACAGGCGGCCCCTGGAGTCGAAGGAGAAGTTGTGCTCGTCGTCGCTGGGCACGGGTGGCAAATCCAGAATGGACCACTCGACGCCATCGGCCGATACCGCCCGGGTCCCCGGGGTAAAGGCCTTGAAGCGGCGCTCCGGATCGGGATCGTCCGGGTCGAGGACCACCGCGCCCGGACCTTGGTGGGGTCCCACCACCTTCCAGTTGAGGCCGTCGACGCTCTCTCGGCGGGCGCCCCCGTCCCACAGCTTGAAGACCCCCTCCTGCGGGTCCCAGACGGGAGTCGTGCGCATCTGCAGGCAGATTTCTCCCGCCTCGACCCGGGGGCGGATAACGGCGCCCTTCTTCACCGGCCGGTGCATGGTGCTGGTCAGGTTGTGCCGGCGGGCGACTCCCTCGTCGTCCAGAAACAACTGGCGGTCGCCGTTGGACGGATCGAATTTCAGTTCCATGCCGTTGGTGGGGTCAGGGGTTTCTCCAGATCACGAACCCGGGCATCCGAAGTCGCGTTTGCAATGGGCGAAGAAATAGAGACGGCCGTCCCAGGTCCCGATGCACAACCCCTCCGCGCTCGAACAGGGGGAAGCCACGAGCGGCGCGCCGAAATCGGTCCTGCTCTCGCACTCGCCGCTGGCGCCGTCGAGGATGTAGAGGCAGCCGTCGTTGCCGCTCACCAGGACCTGTTCCCCCTGCTCCACCGGAGGGGCCAGGACAGAGCTCAGCCCTCTGCGCCGAGGCACCATGTCGAGCAGGTCCGCACCGGTTTCAAAGCTCCAGTATACCTCGCCGGAGTGCAAATCGCAACAGCGGATCCCGCCGGCCGGGGTCGCCGCGTAGATGCGTTCTGCGGCAACGGCCAGTCCGGTGGGGTAGCGGTCTGGCAGCACCTCTTCGTGCCAGACCGGTTCTCCCGAGCCCGCATGGACGACCGCCAGGCTGTTCTCCGCGCCGGCGCTGACCAGAAGATCCCCTACCAGCACGGGCGCGGCGCCCTCGTTATTTAATCCAGGGGCCTCGTACTCCCAGGCGGTTTCCCCGCTGTTCAGCTGCAATCCCAGCAGGCCGCGGCCCGCGACCCCTGCAAGCAGCAGGTCCCCATGGACCAGGGGGCTGCTATAGCAGGGCACGTCCCTGCCAGCGACACCGCGCCGGAAGGCGGCGGCGCCCTGGCCGCGCGGGTTGAGGATGCGGCTCCACAGCATCTCCCCCTTTTCCAGGCTGTAGGCGGCGCAGGCATCCTTCTCCGCCACGTACACGGCATCCCCGGCAAATACCGGGGACGAATAGGCGAACAGCTCGGGATACCCGGGAAGGTCGGCCGACCACCGCAGTCTCCCGGTGGCGGTTTCGAGCAGGAATACGCGCCCGGACACCGAAACCGCGGCGCACAGGCCCCCTGTGGAGAGGGCGGCCTTGTTCTTGATGGAAGCCTCCGAGCGAAAGGTCCACCGGATTTCTCCGCTGGCCGGATCGATAGATCGGACTCCCGGGGCGCCCTGAAGGTCTTCGTCCCTGAGGCTGACCAGGACCGCGTCCCCGGCGCAAACCGGTCCGGGTGGGTGCAGGCCTCCCGGAATCCGCACCTGCCGCAGCAGCTTCAGCCGGCCATGGCGGAGGTCGATTCCCCTGACCTGGGGTTGCCGCAGCGCCCCACCCTGGAGCGCCGCGAGCCTGGAGCTGGCGCCTGAATCGGTGAAGTCCAGCAGGCGGTAGCCGCAGGGGGTGTTGTCGGCGCCGCCGAAACACAGGGGCGGGGTGCACATCACCGCCGTGTCTCCCCAGGAAAAGACCTTGCTGGCGTGGCGGTGGCCGTAGAGCAGGAAGCGGACGTTGAAGTCCCCGAGGCTCTCGAGGAAATCTGCCGCCGGGGGTCCGTGCTGAACGAGGATGATTTCCCTGTCCGGGGGCTGCATGCGCAGGTCCGCCCGCAGCCACGCCGATTTGCGCCGGCGGTCCCGGGGGGAGAAGCAGCGGTCGAAATCCATCAGCAGCACGAAGTGGCGGCCGCCCCAGTCGAAGCTGTAGTAGGGGGGGCCGAAGAAGCGTTCGTAATGGCGCGTGAAGGTGAGGTCGGCCTTGCCCTCGCGCGCCAGTTGGAGGCGCCGCTCCTCGCTGCCGTCGTGGTTGCCGAACAGGGGGAACAGCGGGGGTTCCACCCCGGCTAGCACCTGGTGAACGGCTTCCATCTCATCCAGGCTACCGTGGTTGGTCAGGTCCCCACCGGCGACTATGAGATCGGGCTCTGCCTCGCGCGCGAGATCGGCGAGGCTCTTTTCCAGGCAGGCCGCCGAGGTCAGCTCCCAACCGGCGTACCGCCGGTCTACGATCAGATGAAGGTCGGTGATGTGGGCGAGTCTGAACGCACGCCGGAGGCGCTCGGGCGCGGGAACGAGGTCGAAATCCAGCGCCTGGTCAGGACCCGCAACCGCCCGGTAGAAGGATTCGGCCGGACGGAAGCCATCGGGGGTGACTACCCACACAAAGGCGTGCCCTCCGGGTTCCACCTGCAGTTGGTAGGATCCGTCTCCCCCGGTGCGGACCACATGCTCTCCGTTCGAAACGGCCACTCCGGCCATGCCCGCGGCCGCTGAAGTGCTCCGTACTCTCCCCTGTATCCTCATCTCATCCGCACAGGTAAAGGAGGCGGCCGTCCCAGGTGCCGATGCACAGGCCGTCCCCGGCCTGGCAAGGGTCCGCACTGACAGGCGCCCCCACGGGCGTTCGGTCCAGGCACTTCCCACTCCCCGGGTCCAGCATGGAGACGAACCCGTCGTTGCCGCAAACCACCACCCATTTTCGCCATACCAAGGGCGCGGCCAGGAAGGAGCGCCCGCCTCTGCCCTTCGGGACCATGTCGACCAGGTCCTCCCCGCCGGCGAAGATCCATTCGGCCTCGCCGCTGCGCCGGTCCAGGCAATGGACCTCTCCGGCAGAGGTTGCCGCGTAGATTTTGTCCCCGGCAGGCGCAAGGCCGGTGGGGAACCCTCCTGAAGGCAATGCCCTTCGCCAGACCGGCGTGCCCGACTCGGCCTCGACCGCGATCAGTTCGCCGTCCTGTCCCGGGCATAGCACCGTGTCCCCATGCGGGACCGGCGAGCAACAGTGGGGCGCAAGGCCTGCTTCCAGCTCCCAGGCCACACCGCCGCTGCCGAGGTGCATACCCAGGATGCCCCGTTTGGGCAGAGCTGCGACCAACCGGTTTTGCCATACCACGGCACTGGAATGGGAGGGCTTGTCGATGATGCGGATGGCATCGCCCACGAAGGAGGTGTACCACCGCAGGTCACCCGTCGCCAGGTCATAGGCACCGTATCCGGCGTTGGACCCGGCGTAGACCGCCCCTCCCCAAATAGCGGGTGAAGAATAGATCCAGCGCTCGGGATACCCAGGCAGGTCTGCGGTCCACCGGCAGGCGCCGCTGCGCGCGTCAAGGACAAAGAGCCTCCCGGCCGCGGAAACCGCGGCGCAGCGCCCCGCGTCGTCCAGGGCTGCGCTGCCCTTGACGGCGGAGTCCGTCCTTCCGCGCCAGAGCAGGCGGCCGCTCACAGCATCGAGGCAGTGGAGTCCCGTGCCGCTTCCGGGGCTGCCGTCCCCGGAGCTTGCCACGACGCGGCCGCCTTTGCAGACCGGAGCGGCGCGGTGAAGCCCTCCGGGCAGGAGGTACTCCCACACTCGGCGCAACTCCGGCTGCGAGTGTGCGCGTGCTGAGGGCCGGGCTTCCTCTGCAAGCGGATGCTGCAGGGCGCGGTACCGGGTGGCCGCTCCGGGTGCGAAGTCCAGGACGCGGTAGCCCCGCGCCGAGGTGTCCGTTCCTCCGAAGCACAGGGGAGGGGTGGAGGCCACCTCCATGCCGCGGTGAAGGTATACCTTGTTGGCGTGGCGGTGACCATGGAGCAGTATCCGCACATGAAAGCGGCTCAGCTCCTCGATGAAGTCCAGGGAGGGGGTCGCATGAACGAGGACGACGATCTCCTTGTGCGCCGGCTGCATCTCCAGGTCTTTTCGCAGCCAGGCCGACTTGCGTTTCCTGTCGGCGGGTGAAAAGCAGCCTTCTTCATTTGAATAGAGGATCCAATGCCTTCCGCCTCGATCGAAGCTGTAGTAGGGAGGTCCGAAGACCTCTTCGTAGTTGCGCGTCCAGGTGGCGCCGGGCCCCGATGCCAGCCGTTCTTCGCGGCCGTCGTGTCCGCCGAAGAACGGCAGTACGGGGATGTCGAGCGCCTCGAAGGCGGAGCGGCAGAGGCGCAACTGCTCGAGCGATCCCGCATGGGTGAGGTCGCCGCTGGCGACGATGAGGTCGGGGGCCTCGCGGGCGGCGATTTGCCGCAGGTCCGCGGTAAGATCGTCCAGGCCGTGCCTCTTCCCGCCGGTTTCCCCCAGGTGAAAATCGCTGACCTGGACTACCTTGAGCCGGCCGCTGCCGGGAGGAGGTGCCGGAGCGAGCTCGAAATCCGCGGAATCGCCGGTGGACCTGGTGTGCGCGTAGAACGGACCGGCGGCCGCAAACCCATCCGGAACCACCACCCAGACCAGGGTGGGTTCCGGTCCCGCCTTCAGAACGTAGGAGCCGTCCGGTCCTGATGGGGCAACCTGCTCCCCGTTGGACACCAGCACCCCGGCCATGCCCTCTCCCGAGATCCGGTTTCGCACCTGCCCTTCAACCACCGCCAGGGGTTTTGCCCGCTTCATCCTGCTATTCACCTTTTCTTCCCAGAATTTTCATTACCTCGGCGCGGGTCTTGCCATTGGAGGTCATGCTGTCAGGTGGGAGATGGGAGGTGGAGGCGAGTTCCAGGCAGCGGAATTGGGGAAGGAGGCTGAATGAGGTGAGCATGCAGTTCCAGCTGAACCGCGGTTCGCCCAGCAACTCCGGGGCGTACTTGCTCAGAAGGTGGCGCGTCGCGGCGCCCACCGAGGCGGCGTGTCCGACGAGAAGAACTTCCCGGCCCCGGCCCTCCAGCTCCTCCACCAGGGGGCCGACCCGCGCCTCGACGTCTCCGGGAGTCTCGGGACCTGTCGTCCACCACGGGTAGGCCAGATTTTCTCCCGCCCGGATGCGCGGGAACTCGGCCTGGAGAATGGTCCCCGTCGGCCCGAGAAATCGGTCCATGTGCCCGCCGTCGCCGTTGGACTCGCGCAGGCTGGGGGCCAGGACGACCTCCGACCCCGCCGTTTCGGCGACGATCTGGGCGGTCTCTGCCGTGCGCCGGAAGGGGGAAGCATATACCGGCCCGCTGAAGCCGGCTTCCTGCAGGCGACGCCCGAGAAAAGAGGCCTGGCGGCGCCCCAGGGGGCTGAGGCGGGGATCCAGATCGGGCATACCTCCGTCACCCGCGTCTGCGGGAGGGAGAATCTGCCCATGCCGGGTGATGTGCAGAATCATAATGGTTTGTCTCAGGTCTAGCGGATGACGATGCGCAGGGCGTCTTCGCTCCGGTCGCGCACCAGACGCCCGTAGGCCGAAGGGGCTGCCCGCCAGTCCACCTGGTGAGTGATCAGCGGGGTCACCTGGAAGGCTCCGTCGGCCAGTGCGGCGAGGGCGGCCTCCATGCGCTCCCTGTTCCAGCCCCCGGTGGTATGGCAGGTGATCTCCTTGTCCTGGGCCAGGGCCAGGTCCACCCAGTTGCTTTCCGGGTGGGCGGAAGGTCGACGAGCTCGACCCTTTCCGGGGCAACGATCTGGATCGCCTTCATGTTCTTTCCCTCGATTGAAATCTTTCCCATTGCCGATTGGGGATGGTCAGGCAAGATAGAGTATTTTTCCGGACCCTCCGTCAAGGATGGAATATCGGCTGGGTTCCAGTGCAGAGTGTGGCCGCCCGAAGTACAGTTTCCACCTCCTGAGCCGAGGGCTTCGGCCCTGGATGGCGAGGTGACATTGCCGTATTTTATCCGCCGCCCGAAGCCGACAGCCTGCAGGCATCGGGCCTGGGGGGTGAATCCGGATAGCAGCCAGGGCCCGTAGATCCCGGGCGCCGATGCCCGGGATTCTCCGAAAACCCGTTTCGCCGTTTCCAGGAGGTCGTCCACATGTCGCCGCCGTCACCACAGTCATTTGGAGATCGGGAATACAAAACCTTCATGGACCAGGGGTACCTGCGTCTGGGGAAGCTTCTATCGCCGCAGGATCTGGCCGCTTTGCAGGAGCGGGCCGACGCCATCATGATGGGGGAAGTGCGCTATGAGGGCATGCGCTACGAGCTGGACAGCAAGACCGGATCCTACGAAGACAGGATCGGCAAGACCACCCGGCACGAAATGGCCACTCTCCAGTACAGGAGAATAGACCGGATGGACCTGGACCGGCAGTTCCTGGCCTACATGCGCCACCCGCTCTTCCGCTCCATAACCCGCCGTTTGATCGGCGAAAACGTCGCCAGCTACCGGGCCATGTTGTTCAACAAACCCGCCCGCCAGGGGACTGAACTGCCCTGGCACAGAGACTCGGACTACAAGGGCTTTGAAATGACCAACGTGTGGACGGCGCTGGACAGCGCCACGCTGGCCAAGGGATGCATGCAGATAGTACCCGGCAGCAACCGGTCCGCCCCTGAGAATTGGTTGAAGGAAGAGCCGCCCTCAGGGAAAATTGTCGACCTGGAGGCAGACCCGGGAGAGGCGATCCTGCTGCATGGCTTGGTGGCCCACCGCTCCGGGGTCAACCCGACCCCTGAACCGCGGCGCGCCTTCGCTTATTCTTACGTGGATGCTGCCGCGCCTCCGCATCCCGACGAGGGCGATGACCTGCCACTGGTTTTCGGCAGCCGTGGCTGACCCGTCCCGCCCCCGCCCCGGGGCTACCGGTCTTCAACCTGCCCTGTGCAGTTCCTCGTAACTCATGCTGCGGTGGGGGGCGAGCCGGGGTGGGATCGGTTGCACGATCTCGCGCTGCTCGTCGTCGAGTTGCTCCAGCAGCTCCGGGCTGGGGACGTAGTGAAACCGGCTCCGCAACAGTCTCGGTGAATAGCGGTAAAGGGTGATGCGCCTGAAGCCTTCGTTTGTCCTGCCGGCAGACCCGTGGGTAATCGCATCGGTGAGCATGAGAACGTCGCCGGCGCCGAGGTGGAGTTCCTCCATGCCGATCTGGTCACCGGCGGCCGCGTCGCTGCGGTAGACGTGCTGTTCGCCGACCAGCATGGGGTGCCTCATTGCCGATTTATGGCTCCCTGGCACGACCGTGGTGGCCCCGTCTCCGGGGCCTATGTCGCGCAAGGCGCATATGACGTTTACCTGTCCCACCATCCATTCTCCGGTGTTTTCCTGACGGAAGGTGAGGTAGCTGATGGGGGCGGCGCCTCCGCAATGGATGCCGATATAGCCGCTCCGCCCCCTGACGTTGAGCAAATTCTCGTGAATGGAGATTCCGTTGGTCGGGTTGATCCAGCGGCGGCAATGGCCGATCCAGGCGGGATGGTTTATCAAGCGGCGGAACACCGGTCCCCCCTCGATGATGTTCTGAAAATTGCATCCGTCTGCTTCGCTGTAGGTGTGGGTCTCCACATTGCCGATCCAGGTGCCGGAATCGCGGCCGCGGCTGCGCCGCGGGCTGGCTGCGTAGCTCCAGTGGTCGTCGACCCACTGGTTCATCTCCTCCAGGTCTCCTCTGCCGACGGCCTCCTTCAGGATGATGTATCCATTGAGATCGAACAGGTAGTCGACGAGATACTCGTCCTTTTCGCCGGCGTTGACCCAGTCCTGCGCCATACAAACACTTCCTTCGTTTTTCGGGCAATTGCCGGGACGCTAGCGCTCTTGAATCGATTCCACCAGCGGTGCGGAATCTGCCCTGTCGGATTTCCAGTGAGGCTGTACGTGGAGGTCGAGGGAGCGCCAGTAATACCTGAGCGGATCGTCCGCGGGCCAGTCCGCGTAGATGTCGTCCCAGTCCAGCCAGCGCATGTGCGGAATCAGGGAGTGTTCGTCCACCGGGTGACTGGCAGGCTGGTTGCGAAAGCTGGTGGCAAGGCGGATGCGGTCGCCGCTGACGTTGTCCCGGGCCTGGTGGATCGACAGGCTGTAGAACATGACGACGTCGCCGCATTTCGTCGGGCTCCAGACCCACCCGGCATCCGGGTCCACCTCCAGCTCAATCGAATCATCATCGCCGGCTATCATTCCTCTCAGGTGTGAACCCGGGACAATTCCGAGGCCGCCCCCCAGTTCAGGGCCGCAATCTCCCAGCGGAGTCCATACTGTCCAGGTGTCGGGAGTGCCTCGCACGGGATGGAAGTCCTGATGGGGAGGGGTCGTAAACTGCTTCCTCCCCGGGAAAACGGTATGGCAGATGTGCCGGGGATGGACGAGGACAAGCTCCCCGAACAATTTTCGCAGCACCTGCAGCAATGCCGGGTGATGGGCGAGGGCATGGAAACTGCGCAGCCTGAGCACGTCGTTGTAGTAGCTCCTGTATTCCGGAGTAGGGGCGTTTTCGCTCACGAATACCCCATCCCGCGCTATGCCGTCCTCAGGGTTGCTCCCGTGCCTGAGAAACCCGTGGCGCTTCGCTACCCGGAGCACGTCGCGGCGCACGGCCAGCAGGTCTTCAGGAGGAAAAAGGCCCCGGAAGAAGAGATATCCCCTTTCCGCCGCCGCCGTCCTGAGTTGCTCCGGGTCGTTCAGAAGACCGGTGCACTCCGCGTAGGGAGTGATCGTTTTCATCGCCTGTGAACCCATGGATCATCGCCTCTTCGAAGTTTGCCTGGAGGGATCGGCTGAAAACAGGGTAGGGGCGGTTTTCATCCAGGACCGCGCTGCAGGTCCACCCCCAGCTTGCGGCCCCAGTCCACGACCTGCGACCAGGTCTCGTCCTCTATGAAGATGCCTTCGGCCGCCCGCTGGCGCTTGACCTTCTGTTCGATCTCCCCGGGAAGCAGGATCTCTTCGAAGCCCGCAGCCGGCGGTGAGGACTTGACGTGGCTGATGAAGGTCCCGGCTTCGCGGTAGAATTCCTCCAGGGGAAGAAACTGGGAAATATCCAGGAGGATCAACAGCACTCCGTTGCTGAGCTGCTGGTCCTTGCCGATGCACCCCGTGCCGCTCAGCACGCCGGCCAGCAGTTCGATGGCCACGTTGAGACCGTAGCCCTTGTGGCCCGCGGCGGTTCCCCCCAATGGCAGAATGCTGCCCGGCGGGTCTCCGTAGAGCATGTTGGGATCGTTGGTGGGTTTCCCATCCGGATCGAGAAGCCAACCGTCGGGAGTCTCTTCCCCGCGGTTGCGCCTCACCCGTACCTTTCCCTCGGCGACCACCGTGGTGGTCATGTCGACGACGACGGGTTCGAGGGTTGCAGAGGGGATTCCCACGGCCAGGGGATCGGTGACGAGGCGGGGTTCGGTCCCGCCCCAGGGCGCCATTCTGTACGCGGGAGTGCCCACGGCATTTACGAAGAGCAACCCGATCATTTCCCGCCGCGCGATCCGTTCGACATAGCTTCCGAGACGCCCGATGTGGTTGGCCCCGCGCACCGCGATGGCGGCCATGCCGTTTTCCCCCGCCTTGCGGAGTCCGACCTCCACGGCCCGGCTCATGGTCACCTGCCCGAATCCCCAGTGCCCGTCGACGATCGCCATGAGCTTGCTTTCCTTCAGGACCTCGACCTCGGCATCGCAGATCACCTCGCCCTTGTCGACTGCGGCCAGGTACTGGGGGATGCGGATGAGGCCGTGGGAATCGTGACCGGTGCTGTTGGCCTCGGCCAGAAGCTCGGCGACGATTTGTGCGTTTTCAGGTGACGCGCCGGCGGCCGTGACGATGTCCGCGGCCGCCTTTTCAAGTTCTTTTGCGGTAAAATGGGGCATGTTGCTATTCCCGTTTCCCCCTATGTGCAAGGATGCTGTTGCCGCGCCGATGCGAGGTCATTCCGGCCGGCTCCCTGAATTGAGCATGGTCAGGTGCGAAAACAGGACAGAGAGCACGAGGGTTTCAGTTCTCGAACTCTCTGTCCGTCGATGTAGCATGGTGGGCGATACTGGACTTGAACCAGTGACCTCTGGTATGTGAAACCAGCGCTCTAACCAGCTGAGCTAATCGCCCCGAATTTTCGTGCCGCGCGAAGCCAGCTCTTCGCCTGTCATTCCTGGATACAGGGTTGATTGAGAGGAGGGGTCAGATCGATGATGACATTCCCGGCACTGACGGGCCCCCTTTATCGAAGAGGGTCCGCGAGAGTATCCGGGCTGGAGAATACAGGCACATGATCCAGAGCGTGTTGTTTGATGGTGGGCCCAGTAGGACTCGAACCTACGACCAACGGATTATGAGTCCGTCGCTCTAACCAACTGAGCTATGGGCCCTCCTGGCTGCTGCCGGACAGCGTGGGTTAAACTAAGGGATTTTCAGGTGTGGTCAAGACCCTTGTGGGGCTTCCAGATCCATGCGCCTTTTCACCAGGTCATCCAACTCGGAGGTCAGTTGCTCGGTGGCTGCGTCGTCCCCGCTCCGGGCGGCGGCGGTCAGGCTTTGCTTCAACTGATCGATCCGGCGCGTCAGAGATCCGGACTGGAAACGCAGCATGGTGTCCCGCCAGTATTCTTCGACTTGCGCCTCCGAAAGTTCCAGCATCGCACATGCCGAAAGCAATTTGACGGTGGCCTCGTCCTCGATTCTGCTCATGAGGAGGGAGAGATCGAGGGCTTCGGCGCCCTGATATTCCTGGAATAGAACCCGAACGATGCGCTGAGAGCGGACGTCGACGAAGGCCTCGGGCTCGAGGATTTCCGCCGTGCGGGAAATGTAGGAGGGATGGGCAAGCAGCAGACCCAGAAATTCCTTCTCCCACAGGGGAGGGTCCTCCCGACCGGCAGAAGGCGCTGCGGAGAGCCTGTCCGCCGGCCGCCTGCTGCGGAAGAGGCGCTGAACTTCCTGGCGCAGGGCGGGTTCGTCGACGCCGAGGCGCTGGGCCGCCTCGCGCAGCATCAGGTCCCGCCGCACCGCGTCCCGGCAGCGGGCGAGCAGGGGCTTGAACGCTTCGATGGCCCTGGTCTTGCCCTGAACGGTGGTCAGATCGCTCCGGCGGGCGGTTTGATCCAGGTAGAAGTCGAGCACGGACTGTGCCTTCTCCACGGCAGCCAGCAGCGCGTCGGGACCTTCCTCCCGGACAAAGGAGTCCGGGTCGTGTTCAGGGGGGAGAGATACCACCCTAGCGTCCATGCCCGTGCCCAGGAGCACCTCGACTGCGCGCTGAGCCGCGGAAGAACCGGCCAGATCGCCATCGAAGACGAGGACCACCTCCGGGGCGTAGCGCCCCAGGACCTGGCTCTGCTCGGGGGTAAGTGCCGTCCCGGCCGAAGCCACCACGTTGGGAATGCCCCGCTGCACCAGACTGAGCAGGTCCATGTAGCCTTCCACGACCAGAACGAGTCCTGCCCGGCGAATTTCACCGCGGGTCTGATTCAAGCCATACAGCACCCGGCTCTTGCGGTAGATCGGACTCTCCGGAGAGTTCAAGTACTTGGGCTCCTGGTCCGACCTCAGGGAGCGGGCCCCGAAGGCAATGGTGCGGCCAGACAGATTGGCAATGGGAAAGGTGATCCGGTCTCTGAAGCGGTCGTAGTGGCCCTGGCCGCTCTGGCGGGGCAGCGCCAGGCCGGCCTTCTCGGCGAGGGCGGAAT
Source organism: Candidatus Latescibacterota bacterium (assembly GCA_965208105.1). GTDB lineage: Bacteria > Latescibacterota > UBA2968 > UBA8231 > UBA8231. The sequence goes on along the minus strand of OZ242318.1, from coordinate 923,089 downwards.
CGAAATCGCGCCGGTTCAGAACCTTGAGCAAGGCATCCCAGCGGGGCGGGGCATAGCCAAGGCCGAAGCGCGCAATGGTCTCGTCCTGGATGCCCCGGCCCAAGAGGTATCCGAGCGCATCCCGGCCTCCCTCGTCAACGAGTAACATGTGGTGGAAGTATTTCTGCGCCAACTCGTTTGCCCGGTATACCGGATCGCTGAACTCTCCCAGATCAGCCGTTGCCCCGGACTGGGGCAGGGCTATGCCGCTGCGCCGGGCGAGGAAGGAGACCGCCTCGACGAAGCTGACGTTGTCAATCTCCTGAATGAATTTGAAGGCATTGCCGCCGGCGCCGCAGCCAAAGCAGCGGTAGATTTGAAGTTGGGGATTGACGCTGAAGGAAGGGGTTCTCTCGGTGTGGAACGGGCAGGGACCGAAAAAATTGCGCCCTCGCTTCCTGAGTTCGACATACTCGGAGACGAGGTCGACGATATCCGTGGCGGCCTGGATGCGCTCGATGGTTTCGTCGGGAATGCGGGCCATTGGGCGGGGGGAATTTCGCCTCCATCCAGCCTGGAAAGAGGCCTGTTTGAAAGGGCTCCAAAGATATTCTTCCGCGCCGGGCCGGTCAAGGACCGGAGCGCGGGGAAATCCGGCCAGAATTCCCTTGACCTCGAATGGGGCGCGACGTAAATTATCCATCGACCGGATTTGGAATCAGGGAATTTGAAAAATCGTCCAAATATCGTCCTTGCGTGCAGGAGGAGGTAAACTCGTATGGAAAAGTTGAGTAGGATTCCGATTTTTGCCCTGTTGGCCACCATGACTCTGGCCGGAGGAGTCAATGCCCAGTTGACCGGTTCGGAGGCGGTGGCCGCACGCGACAACATCCCCCCGGCGGCCATAGGAGACCTGCAGGCCGCCGATACTCCCGGATTGGTGGGGGAGAGTGTCACATTGACCTGGTCCCTGTCCACGGACGATGCGCGCTCATTTTCCGCGTTCGGCGGCAGGGTGGTCCCCCGCGGCGGTGTTCTGGGGTACCGCATCTATCGTCAGGCGGGAGAAAGCTCTGAAGAATTGATAGCGACGGTTGGGGCGGGGGTGTCCACCTATATGGACGACGATGTAACCGAGGGAACCGTTTATATCTATTCCGTGCGTCCCTTTGACCAGGACAACGAGACCGACCTCGATGTGGAGCAGGGATCCCCCGAAGACCAGGCGCGGGCTATCGTCGCGGGCTTCGGTTCCGGGGTGGTGCCCCTCGACTCCGAGGGCAATCCCGTACTGGGATGGTTCAGCCGTGCTGGAAATCAAGTCACTTTCGAAGACTTTTTCCTCTTTGCCGAGCGATTCGGCACGGAAGATGGTGAATCGGACTACAGCCTGCTTTTCGACATTGACCGGAATGGCAGGATTGACTTCGAAGATTTCTTTCTTTTTGCAGAGGATTTCAACAAAACAATTGTCAACGCCGATGAGGTGCGGGCATACGAAGGCTTGTAAGGCTCGGCACATCTTTCAGTGGAAACCCTCGCCGGCTATGGCTGCGGGGGTTTCTCTTTGTGAGCGGTCCGGGTTGTCAATGCCTGTCGGTCCTCACCCCTCAACTATCCAGCGACCAATCCCGGATTGCCTGCGAATTTCGCCGGTCGCTGGATGATCGGGTTGGTGCTTGGAGGAAAGAGCTTGACAAACCCGAACTTTCTTTATAATTTTCGACCCACTTCAAACTTCCGCGCCCCATTTCCCAATAATCAGACAGTGGAAAGTACTTCGGGTTAAAGTTCAGGGATACATTCATGCGCCGGGTATGCCGCCGGCTTTGAATTCAGAATAAGGCCTCAAGACTCTTCAACGTATTCTTCACCTCGTCATCACCACGTCCCTACAGATCCTGCGTCGAAAAAGAAAGCCTCCTGCAACATATCGCTTCATTACCTTTGACAATCTTTTGACATTCTATTAAGTGGCCGAGTTGGTATTCGGGATTACCCTGGACTCGCAGCCCCCTGACCTCAATCACTTGAATCTTGGCAGTGCCTTGTCCAGGAAGAATGTCCGCAGGCTCGGGGCGGCCGGGGATTGTCTCGCATTGCCGCCCGAAAGATAGAGAAAACAAGGAACGATAAATCCTTCCCCGAGCTATCTCGTCATTGGCGCTGACCCGGCGCCGGCAGAGTCCGGGGTCCCAACACTCCTAAAATTGGACGCGAGGAGAGCGATGTCCGTAGCAAGCAAGAGTCAGAATCAGAAGATGAATATTGTCGAACTCCAGCGCATGAATATCATGGATCTGCAGGAGTTGGCCCGCAGGCAAGAGGTCCTCAACTACACTGCACTGCGCAAGCAGGAGCTCATCTTTGCGATCCTGAAGCACCAGACTGAACGGAGTGGCTTGATCTTTGCCCAGGGGGTGCTCGAGGTTCTCGAAGAGGGCTTCGGATTTTTGCGTTCTCCCAGCTACAACTATCTCCCGGGCCCCGACGACATCTACGTTTCCCACTCCCAGATCAAGCGTTTCAGCCTGAGAACGGGCGATACGATTTCGGGACAGATCCGCCCGCCGAAGAACGACGAAAAGTACTTTGCCCTGCTGCGGGTCGAAGCCATTAATTTCGAAGACCCGGAGGTAACCAAGAACAAGACGATCTTCGAGAATTTGACCGCCCTCCACCCCGACGAGCGCTTTCGGCTGGAATTCGATCCCAGCGACATGACCACGCGGACCCTGGATTTGCTTTCTCCCATCGGCAAGGGGCAGCGGGGCCTCATCGTGGCTCCTCCCTTCACCGGAAAGACGGTGCTCCTCCAGAAGATCGCCAACAGCATCACCAAGAACCATTCGGAGGTCATCCTTATCGTCCTGCTCATTGACGAGCGTCCGGAGGAGGTCACCGACATGCTGCGCTCGGTGGACGGAGAAGTGGTCAGCTCCACCTTTGACGAGCCGGCTACCCGCCACGTCCAGGTGGCGGAAATGGTCATCGAGAAAGCGCGCCGCCTGGTAGAACACCGCCGCGATGTCGTTATCTTGCTGGACAGCATCACGCGTCTGGCGCGGGCCTACAACACCGTGACCCCGCACAGTGGCCGCATTCTCACCGGCGGCGTGGATTCCACCGCCCTGCAGTGGCCGCGCAAATTCTTCGCCGCGGCGCGCAACGTGGAGGACGGCGGCAGCATGACCATCATTGCAACGGCATTGGTTGAAACCGGAAGCCGCATGGACGAGGTCATCTTCGAGGAGTTCAAGGGAACGGGCAATATGGAGGTCAAGCTCGACCGCAGGTTGAGCAACCGCCGCGTCTTTCCTTCCATCGACGTTACTGCCACCAGCACCCGCAAGGAGGAGCTGCTGCTCTCGGAGTTCGAGCTGAATCGATCCTACGTGCTGAGGCGGATCCTCAACCAGATGGGCGTTATCGAAGGCATGGAATTCCTGCTCGAGCGCATGCGCGGCACCAAAACCAACGAGGAATTCCTCAAGGCCATGAACGAATGAGTCCCATCCTTGCCATCCCCATCGGATGAGACTATTTTATTCATCAGCATTGACCCCGAGACAAGAGAGGTTTTGATCTTGCAAGACGGCATCCATCCCAAATATGTCGAAGCCACTATCTCCTGCGTGTGCGGCAATGTGGTAGAGCTCCGTTCCACGGTCGCCAAAATGCACGTGGACGTGTGTTCGGTATGCCATCCATTTTACACCGGAAAACGGCAGATGCTAGCCGACAGGGGAGGCAGGATCGAGCAGTTCAACCGCCGTTACCAGCGCGGGACGGCCACTGCCACCCCCTCCGCAGGCCAGGAGACCGCCGAGGCTTAGGCGCGGATACTCCGCTCTTCAAGGCGATGGGACCACTTTCCTGCAGGAACGGTTTTATCGCCTTTTTTCATGTACGGACCGAATGGAAGACAGCTCGTCGTGCTCGATCAACTGCGAGAATTCGAGGAACGCTTCGATGCCCTGAGCGCGCAATTGGCAGACCCGGGGTTCAGCCGCAATCCCCGGCAATTCCAGAAGCTGGCCAGGGAACTGGGAGACCTGCGCGATATCGTGGAGCTGTCGGGCCGCTACCGCCGGGTGAGAAATCGCCTGCAGGAAGCCGAGGAGATCATCGAGGAAGGGCAGGATGCCGACCTCGTGGAGCTGGCCCTGGCAGAAGCCGAGGAGGCCGGGGAGGAGATCCGCAGGCTGGAAGACCGGATCAAGCTCGAGCTGATTCCCAAGGACCCCAATGACAGCCGCAATGCCATGGTCGAGATCAGGGCGGGGGCCGGCGGCGATGAAGCGGGATTGTTCGCCAGCGATCTCTTCCGCCTCTACTCCCGTTTTGCCGAACGCAACAACTGGAAGATCGAACCCCTGGCCTCCAGCCTGAATCCCTCCGGGGGATTCAAGGAAATAGTGTTCATGGTGGCGGGGAAGGAGGTATTCGCCAAGTTCAAGTTCGAAAGCGGGGTTCATCGAGTGCAGCGGGTGCCCAAGACGGAGTCGAGCGGGCGCATCCATACCTCTGCGGCTTCGGTGGCCGTGCTGCCGGAGGCCGAGGAAGTCGACGTGGAGATTGAGCCGGGAGATCTGCAGATCGATGTCTACCGTTCCAGCGGGCCGGGAGGCCAAAGCGTCAACACTACCGATTCGGCCGTGCGCGTAACCCATCTGCCGACGGGACTGGTGGTTTCCTGCCAGGACGAGAAGTCGCAGTTGAAGAACAAGAACAAGGCGCTCAAGGTACTGCGGGCGCGCCTGCTGGACCTGTATCGCGCCGAACAGCAGGAGAAGATTTCACAGGACCGGCGGCAGCAGATCGGCACGGGGGACCGCAGCGCCAAGATCCGGACATACAACTTTCCCGATGGACGCGTTACCGACCACCGCATCAACCTCACCCTGTATCGTCTCGACGAGGTCCTGGACGGGGACATCGAGGAGTTCGTCCGGCGGTTGGTCCAGGCGGCACAGGAGGACGCGCTGAAGGGGGTAGCCGGACAGAGCAACAAATGAAGAGTGGGGGCTGGAAGCTGCTCGACCTCCTCAACCGGACGAGCAGCTTTTTTATGTCCAGAGGAATGGAAAATGCGCGCCTGCAGGCCGAGCTCCTGTTGGCGGCGGTCCTCGGCTTGCGCCGGCTCGACCTCTACCTGCAGTTCGAGAGGGCGTTGGACAAGGCCGAGGTGGATTCCTACCGCGACTCCGTAAGGCAGCGCCTTCAGGGAGTTCCCGTTCAGTACATTACCGGCGAGGCCGGGTTCCGCCATCTGATTTTCGCTCTGTCCAGGTCGGTATTCATCCCGAGGCCCGAGACGGAGATCGTGGTCGAGGCAGTCCTCGAGCTGGTGGTCCGGCTTGACGAGCCCCGCATCCTGGACCTGGGTTGTGGCTGCGGGGCCATTGCCGTTGCCCTGGCCCACGAATGCCCCGAGGCGCATCTGGTGGCCGTGGATATCTCGCCGGAGGCGGTTGAAACAACGCGGCGGAACGCCGAGCGCAACGGGGTGAGCGGCCGCCTGGATATCCTTTGCGGCGATCTTTTCGAGGCGCTGAATGGAATGCCGGGGTCGCAGATTTTCGATGTAATCGCCAGCAATCCTCCCTATGTGTGCAGCGGGGATATCGCCGGTCTTCTTCCCGAGGTACGCGACCACGAGCCGCGGCTGGCCCTCGACGGCGGAAGCGATGGGTTGCAATATTTCCGCCGCATAGTGGAGCAAGCCGCTGATTTTCTGCGACCGGGCGGGTTCATGGTCCTCGAGGTCGGGGACGGCCAGGCCGAGGCCGTTGGAGGACTTCTGGAGTCTTCATCTCTGTTCGAGACCGTTGAAACCCGCGCGGATTTGAGCCATACTCCCCGGGTCCTTGTCGGACGAGCCGCGGGGGCCATCTCCAGGGCCGGCGGCAATGGCTAGAAAGGCGCGGACTCGATACGCCTGCCAGGCATGTGGCCATGCCGCGCCGCGCTGGTTCGGGCGCTGTCCCGGATGCGGCGAGTGGAATTCCTGCGTCGAGGAGCGGTTGGAGCTGGTGGACCAGGGGCGAGGGCGGCAGCCGGGGCGGCCGGGGGTGCTCAAGCCGGTCACCCAGGTGCAGGGCCGTGACAGGGAGCGGATGCTGATCGGGATGGCGGAATTCGACCGGGTTCTGGGTGGGGGAATCATGGCAGGATCGGCGGTACTGGTAGGAGGCGATCCCGGAATAGGCAAGTCCACCCTGCTGCTGCAGATGGCAAGTCAACTGGCCCGGTCGGGCTTGAAGGTCGCATACGTTTCGGCCGAGGAGTCCGGCGCCCAGATCCACCTGCGGGCGGCGCGCATCAACGGGCTTGTGGACGAGCTGCTGGTGCTCACCGAAACCAATCTCGCCTCCATTCTCGAACAGTTGCGCCGGGCTGAGCCCATGGCCGCTGTCGTGGATTCGGTCCAGACCATCTTCCACCCGGAGCTGGAAAGCGCGCCCGGCAGTGTGACCCAGGTGCGCGACTGCGCCGCCCGCCTCGTCCACTTGGCCAAGGATATCGGTATGCCCACCTTCCTTGTGGGACACGTCACCAAGGAGGGGACCGTGGCCGGACCCCGCGTCCTCGAACACCTGGTGGATACCGTCCTCTATCTCGAGGGCGAGCGCCACCATCACTTCCGCATTCTGCGCGCCGCCAAGAACCGCTTCGGCTCCACCAACGAGATCGGCATCTTCGAGATGTGCGACCACGGCCTGACCGAGGTGGGCAATCCCTCCGAGATTCTGCTCTCGGAGCGGGCGGAAAACGTCTCCGGGTCGGCCATAGTATGCACCATGGAAGGCACTCGTCCCCTTATGGTCGAACTCCAGGCCCTGGTGAGTCGTTCGAGCTTCGGGTATCCCCAGCGGGTGGCCACGGGCCTGGATTCCAGGCGCCTGGCCATTATCATCGCGGTGCTGGAAAAACGGGGAGGTTACGACCTTTCCTCCGAGGATATTTTCGTCAATGTCGTCGGCGGCATCCGCCTGGAGGAGCCGGCGGCGGATCTGGGGTTGGCCCTGGCCATCATCTCCAGCTTCCTCAATCGTTCCCTGGATGCCAGGACCGTCGCCATCGGCGAAATGGGCCTGGGAGGGGAGATCAGGCCGGTCAACCAGATTGAGCGCAGGGTGGCCGAGGCTGCCAACCTGGGATTCGAGCGCTGCCTCGTTGCGCACGGCAACCTCAAGGGCGGCAGGTGGCCCGAAGGTGTGGAAGTGGTCGGTATCGACGGGTTGGAGGCGGCGCGCGACCTGGCCTTTGGTGACGCTTGATCCGCCCCCGGGCATGCCGCGGCGCTCATCCCATTCCGCATTTCTCCTTCCCATCCGCCGCCATGGACCGGTTCCTCCGGGCGCGGCGGCCGAGCCTCCCCGACCGCCTGTTGCAGGTATTCACTGCGTCGTTCAGACCTTCCCATCGCCCCCACGCTGAGCACTCGTGTAACCTCTGAGCCACATCTGAGCTTTCGAGGATTCCTAAAGGTGGTCTCGGCGCAGTGTGGTATAATTTTACTAACTATCTGTAAATAATGGAATAGACCCAGGCGATGGGCCTCGGGTTTGGAGCCCTGGCACCAGATTTGATGGGTCCTTGCAAGGCAGTGTGACGCCATGGAACCGGCGGAGTCGAAAAATCGCTTGACATATACTCAAAAAGGCACTATTTTTTTGTTTAGTTCATGTTTGTTCAGTCATAGCACAGGAGGAAATCATGGTAAGCAGTGGAATTCGCGAGACCCCCGACAAATCCAGAAAAGGCAATAAAGACGATGCCATGAAGATGGCCTTGAGCCAGATCGAACGTCAGTTCGGCAAAGGTGCGATCATGCGCCTGGGCGAATCCCCGGCGGTCGATATCGAGGTCATTCCCACCGGCTCATTGTCCCTGGATACGGCCCTGGGAATCGGCGGCATTCCCCGCGGCCGGATCATCGAGCTGTTCGGTCCGGAGGCCGCCGGCAAGACCATGTGCGCCTTGCACATAGTGGCCGAGGCCCAAAAGCGGGGAGGGGTTGCCGCCTTCATCGACGCCGAGCATGCCCTGGACGTGGGATTCGCGCAAAAACTGGGAGTGGATGTAGACAATCTTCTCGTAGCCCAGCCCAACTCGGGAGAGGAGGCGCTCGAGATCGCAGACACCCTGGTGCGCAGCGGTGCGATTGACGTCATCGTGGTGGATTCGGTAGCCGCCCTCGTCCCCCGGGCGGAACTCGAGGGAGACATGGGGGACTCGCACATGGGTCTTCAAGCCCGCCTCATGTCCCAGGCCCTGCGCAAGCTCACCGGCTCGGCGCAGAAATCGGGAACCACCGTGCTCTTCATAAACCAGCTGCGCATGAAAATCGGTGTGATGTTCGGCAACCCCGAGACCACCACGGGCGGGCGGGCCCTGTGCTTCTACTCTTCAGTCCGCCTGGATATCCGCAGTATCGGCGCCATCAAGGACGGCGACGAGATCATCGGCCGCCGCACCCGCATCAAGGTGGTCAAGAACAAGGTGGCGCCACCCTTCAAGCAGGCCGAGTTCGACATAATGTTCCACGGAGACGATGTGGGTATCTCCAGGGAGGGCGATCTGTTGGATCTCGGCGTCGGGAACCAGATCATAAAGAAGAGCGGGACCTGGTTCTCCTACGGCGGCGAACGTTTGGGTCAGGGACGTGAGAACGCAAGGGGATTTTTGCGCGCAAACACTGAATTGGCGGGCAGGATCGAAGGCGAATTGCGCGAGATGTTCAATATGGCGATCGATGGCAATGGCGTTGCCGCTGCCGCTGCCAAAGAGGAAGGAGCCGATCTGGTCGAGAGGTAGAGAAGAGTTGTTCTTTTTTCCCCACGGCGGAGCTGTGCCCATCCCCGGTACAGCTCCGCGCTCGAGCCCGATTCTCCGCCCAGGGAGGTCGGGCCCTGGGTTTTCAGGCCGAATCAGTTGCCCTGCTCAGATCTGACCACTTCGACGGCGGTTTCAAAGGCATTTACGAGGCCGTCGACATGTCTGGCCTCGGTCGGCAGAGAAACGGCGCACATCCCCAGTCCGAATCCCAGGAAATATCCCTGCTCCAGGAGGGCGTGGAAGACCGGAAGAGCCATTGACTTGTCGACCCCGGCCAAGTCCCGAAAGCTCCTGGGCTTGCCATTACTGGTAAAATAGACGCTGAATACCGATCCGTTATTGTGCGCTACGGCGTCAATGCCGTTGCGCTTGAACATCTCGTTCAGCCCGCCGCTCAGCCGGTCACCCAATCCATTGAGATGATCGTAGGCCTCGGGGGTAAGTTCCCTGAGCATGGCCAGTCCCGCAGCCATGGTCAGGGGATGGGCGCTGAAGGTGCCGCTCTGGCCCATGCCCTTGCCCGCGGTGGGGTCGAACAAGTCCATCAGATCCGCGCGTCCACCGAAGGCCCCCACCGAAAACCCTCCGCCTACGATTTTGCCGAAGGCGGTCAGGTCGGGGTCGATGCCGTAGTACTCCTGGGCTCCCCCCATTCCCACCCGGAAGGCGACGATTTCGTCGAAGATCAGGAGCACATCGTTCTTGCGGGTGATTTCGCGCACGGCCTGGATGAATTCCCCGGGGATGTCCAGGATGCCGGCCTTGGGCTCGAGGAGGACGCAGGCAAGCTCGTCCCGGTGCCTGGCAACGAGCCTTTCGGTGTTGTCGATGTCGTTGAGGGGAAGGATGACAATCTCCTCCACCGCGTGCGGAGATATCCCACCCGTCTGAACCACGGCCACGGGCTCCTCCGCGGGACCAGCCTGGTCCAGGGGAGGGGCAACGCTGATTTCCACGGCATCGTGGCTGCCGTGATAGCACCCCTCGAATTTGGCGATCTTGGGGCGGCCGCTGAACCCGCGTGCCAGGCGCACAGCGTGCAAGGTAGCTTCGGTGCCGGAGTTGCAAAAGCGGACCCGCTCTATGGTCTTCACCCTCCTGCACATCTCCGCGCACAGTTCCTTCTCGACCCCCATGGGGGCCCCCACCGCGATTCCCCGTTCCATCTGCTGCTTGACCGCTTCGACCACCGCCGGGTGGTTGTTGCCCAAAACCTGCCCGGTGTGGTGGTTGGCGAAGTCCACGTAGCGGTGCCCATCCACATCCCACAGGTAGCAGCCTTCGCCCCGTTCCATGGTGAGAGGGAAGGGATTGTAGTAGTACGCTCCCTTCGCGACACCTCCGGGAGTTGTGGAGCGATGGCGCTCGTAGAGCTCCAGTGAACGCGGGTTGCGCTGGCGATATCTTTCTTCGAGGGTAGTCATGATGTTTCCTGGATTTTGGTTATCAACCGGATCGGACTGCAAACGATTTACCCGGCCGCGCCAGAAGGTGCAAGACAGATCAAATCCAGAGGGGAAAAGCTGGAGACCAGCGCCGAAACCGGGCAAATACGGCGCCAAGCATAAGGCCCGGGTGGGCCACTGTCAAGGGGAGTCAATGGACTGCACGCGGATTAATCCGTATTTATAAATGCAGGGAGAGACACCTGATCTACTCAATGCATCTTTCGACCGTCTGCAGGAGGGCGGGCAAGCCATGACTCCGACGCCGCAGGAACTGAAGCGGGGCAAATTGACGAAGAAGAACCTCGACCAGGCGGTGGCGGTGCTCGGCGCGGAGGGATACCTGGTGCTGCAGGGGTTGGTGCCGAAACCGCTCTTGAAGGAGATCCGCCAGGCCATGATTCCCGTGCACCGGCAATTTTTCAAGGAGCGGCCCGGCCCCTTGGAAAGACCCCATGCCTTCGGCAAAGGGCATGGGATCATCGGGGTGCGGCCGCCGCGGGAGATGCCCTTCATGGATCCGCAGATCGTGGCCAACCCCTTGGTCCTCCAGATCATCGAGCAGGTTCTGGGCCCGGATTTCATCTGGGACTTCTACAACACCAACAACTCCTGGCCCGGTTCGAGAGTCCAGCACGTCCACCGGGACCTGGATCCCCTCTTCGACAATCTTCCCCATCCCCTGCCGGCGGCGGCGATGGTGCTCAGCGTTCCCCTGGTTGCCTTTACCGCGAGGAGCGGGGCCACCGAGATCTGGCCGGGTACGCACCTTTTTCCGGGGCCCTACCCCGGCCCGGACCGCAACTTCGATGCGGTGGCATCGGACCGGCCATCGCGGCGCATGCTTTCCCCCCTCGGCGGCGTGGTGCTGCGGGACCCGCGCATGTGGCACCGGGGCATGCCCAACCGGACCGGAAAGGTGCGCACCATGCTGACGCTGGTCTACCGGAGGGGATTCCTCGCCAGTGCGCGCGCCATGGGGATTCGCCGGGAGGTCTGGGACCAACTGCCGGAGCGCGCCAGGCACATGCTGCGATTGAGCTCGGTTGATTGACTCGATGAATCGTCCGCAGCCGATAATCACCTGGCGCGCCTTCGTGCTCGGGCTCCTGAGCTGCGTCGGGGTGCTCTACTTCATCATCCAGGTGGGCCAGGGGCTGAAGGCCGGTAGCTTCGTCAAGTCCCAGTATCCCATTGTGGCGCTCATGCCCTTCGTGCTGTGGATCTTCGTGAACGTGGTCCTCAAGCGGCTGTGGCCGGCCGCCGCGCTGCGACAGGGGGAGATGCTGGTTCTCTTCTCCATGCTCTGGGTGGCGGGAACGATGCCGCAGTGGGGCTGGATGACCTACTGGGCCGCCATCGTTGCGGGGCCGGGCTACCACGCAACCCCCGAGAACCAGTGGGCCGAGGACCTATTCCACTACCTTCCCTGGCACGTTTTCACCGATACCTCCTCCAGGGTGACCGAGTTTTTCTGGCTGGGACTCTCGGAGGGAATGGAGATCCCCTGGGACGGGTGGATAGGGGCCATAGGGCAGTGGCTGGGTGTATCCATGGCCATGCTGGTCTTCGGTTTTTGCCTGATCGTAATCTTTCAGCGCCATTGGGAAGAAGGGGAAAAACTGGTCTTTCCCCTTGCGCAGATGCCCCGGGACCTCACGCGGGGTTTCGACGGCCCCGGACGAATGCCTCAGCTCTTCCGCTCCCACCTGTTCTGGATTGGCTTCGCGGTGGTCTTCCTGGTCTTCCTCTACAACGTCGTCACCTACTTCACTCCGGGCTTGACCACCACCTCCATCTACTGGGAACGGTACAACCTGGAGCTGGGAAAGTACCACAGCGTCACCATCCGGGTGATGCCGCTGGTGATGGCGGTGACCTACCTGTGTCCGGTGGATATCCTGGGCAGTCTCATCGTGTTCTACCTGATTCACATGTTCAAATACGGGATGATGAGGCGCGTGGGGGTGTCGATAGGGGAGGCGGGCCAGGAGTTGAAGGCATGGGAGATCGTGTCCATGGAGGCCAACGGGGCGCTCACCCTGGTGGCGCTGTGGTCGATCTGGATTGCGCGCCGGCACCTGTTGCAGGTGTGGAGACAGGTGCGCGACGGCAGCGGGGACCGGCGTATGGCATGGCGCTACCGGCTGGCAGCGGCTGGCATGGCGGCATCGGCGGTCTACGTGGTCGGCTGGGGCATGGGACTGGGCATGAGTCTGCCCCTTGCCGTGGGGGCCTTCGCCGCCATCGGCCTGGCCTACTTCGTTACCGTCAAGCTCATCGCCGCCACCGGATTCGCTCCCCTCTTTCCGCGGCCCATGAAGGGTGAGCTGATAATCGAAGACCTGCTGGGCTCGGCTCGCCTGGCGCCGCGCAGCCTGGTGGGCTACAAGGTCTTCAGCAGCGCCGCGTTCTTCGGTTCGGGCCGCATCCAGGCGTGGACCGCGATCACCCACCACCTGCGGATTTTCTCCCTGGAGAGGCAGCCGCGCTGGGTGATCGCCGCGGTTGTCGCCGCCTTCCCGGTGGCTTTCCTGGCGGCCGCGGCGGCGACCATCGAGCTGGCCTACGAGGAGGGAGGGTCCCTCTACCTGGGCCGCGCCGGCCACGACGCCTTCGACAGGGCGGTGTTTCTGCTCAACAACCCCAGACTGGGAGACGCGGGCAAGTGGGGGGTCTGGCTCTGGGGTTTCGCCGAGGCCGGCGCCCTGGCCCTGATGCGCAGCCACTTCCACTGGTTTCCTCTCCATCCCATTGGCCTGGCGGTGCAGAACAGCCTGGGCAGCCGCCTCTACTGGTTCAGCCTGCTGCTGGTCTTCCTGGTCAAGGTGGTGCTGCTGCGCTACGGCGGGGCGCGCGCCTACGCGGCGGGGAAACCCTTCTTCTACGGGCTGGGGATCGGCTATGTCACCGGGGTGATGCTGTCGCTGACGGTGGACCTGATCTGGTTCCCGGTGGGGCACTACGTGCACGGCTGGTAGAACTGTTGTAGTTTGTTGCGGGGCGGGGTGACGGGGGATTTTTGACCTTTGCGCATGGAGGCGGATTATGCGTTTGCTGATTCTTTATTTGAGCGTTCTGACCGCAGTCGGAAACCAGCTCTGGGCACAGGGGGATCACCGCGGCTGGCGCGGCGACGGCAAGGGATACTACGGAGCGGCCGACCCTCCCGTCGAGTGGTCGCCGAGCAGGAACGTCGCCTGGAAGACCGCGATGCCGTCGTGGTCGAACGGCTCCCCGGTGCTGGCGAGCGACTCGCTGGTGGTGGTCTGCAGCGAACCTGACCGGGTTCTCGGGGTCGACCGCCGCCATGGGGATATCGTCTGGCAGCGGTCGCTCGGAGACGTGGCTCCGGATCCACAGGTGCAGACCCACCAGGCCAACGGCTATACCTCTCCGACCCCGGTGTCGGACGGCCGCGCGGTCTACACCCTCTTCGGGTCCGGTGTCGCGGCCGCACATGACCTGGACGGCAACCGCCTGTGGGCGCGGCTGGTGGACAGGCCGCCCCACCAGTGGGGGCACAGCGCATCCCCGGTGCTGGGGGGAGAAAGGCTGATCGTCCACATCGCCGACCTCGTTGCCCTGGACCCGGCGACCGGAGAGGAGGCGTGGAGGCAGGAATCTCAGGTAAAGTTCGGCTCCCCGGTGGTGACCCGGATCGGAACCGACGACGTGGTCATCACCTCATCGGGCGACGTGTTCCGCGCCCGGGACGGCGAGCCGCTGGCGCGGCAGATCGGGAATCTCGAGTACGCCACCCCTGTGGTTCATGGGGGCATGGTCTACTTCATCGAGAAGAAGGCGGTTGCTGTCAAGCTTCCCGCCGAGGCCGGCGGACCTTTCGAAACCGCATGGGTGGCCAGGGTGGATGGATCGCGGCACTATGCATCGCCGCTGATTCACCGCGGCCTGATCTACGCCGTTTCGCGCGAGGAGAAGTTCTCCATTCTCGACGTCGAGACCGGCGCCCTGGTATTCAGCAGGGATCTGGACCTCGGCACCAAATCGAACAGTGCCTATGCATCGGTGACCCTTGCGGGCGGCAAGCTGTTCATCGGGGCCGAGAACGGGACGACGGTGGTCCTCGAGCCGGGCGAGGGCTACGAGGAGGTCTCCCGCAACGTGGTGGAAGGATTCCGCTCCTCACCCGTTTTTGCCGGCAGCCGCATGTATTTGCGCGCCTTCGACCACCTCTACTGCTTTGAGAAGAATTGATCGCCGCACAGCTCCGGGCAGGGTCCGCAGGGGCGATGCTTTTCGTCCTCTGGACCTGATTGCCTGCCTTCGCCTGCCCTGATCTGGCAGCCTCGCTGCAACCCGTCGATCCCGCCATGAGAATCTACGAATACGAAGGAAAAGAGCTGCTGCGGCGATTCGACGTTGCGGTGCCGCGGGGAGAGATCGCCCGGACCCCGGAGGCGGCGCGCGCGGTGGCGCAGAAACTCGGCTGTCCGGTGGCCGTCAAGGTCCAGGTGCGGGCCGGCGGGCGCGGCAAGGCAGGGGGGATCGCCCTGGTGGACACCCCGGCGGAAGCCGAGGCCAGCGCGCGCCGCTTGCTGGACGGCTACCCGGGCATGGGGACCCCATCCGCTGTCCTGGTCGAGGAGCGGGTTTATCCCCGGCGAGAGCTGTACCTCGGCGTCGTCCTGGACCCATCCCTGGGCCAGCTGCGCGCCATTGTCTCCTCCCGCGGCGGCGTGGAGGTCGAGCAGGAGCAGGAGAAAGCGGACCACCGCACAGCAAGCCGTCCCATCGATCCGCTGCAACCCTTCTTCTCCTTCACCGCCCGCCAGATGGCGAGCGAGGCGGGGCTCAGCGGGGCGCATCTCCTGAGGGTGGCGGAGGTCCTCGAAAAGCTGGTGCGCGGGGCGCAGGAAACCGATCTGCTGCTGGCCGAGATCAATCCCCTGTTCCTGCTGCCCGATTCCAGGGCCGTCGCCGGCGACGCCAAGGTCGAGCTCTGCGACGGGGCCCTCTTCCGCCATCCCGCGATCGTCGGAGAGCTGGAGCGGGAGACGGGGTCCGATCTGCAGTCCCGGGCGGAGGCCGACGGGCTCGCCTTCGTTCCCCTGGTCGGAGACATCGGCATCATCGGCGGCGGTGCGGGGCTGTGCATGGCCACCATGGACATCATCGAGAAGTACGGCGGGCGCCCGGCAAACTTCCTGGACGTGGGCGGGGGAGTTTCGGCGCAGAAGATGGCGCAGGCCATCCGCCTGGTTTTGGCGCAGCCCGTCCGTGGCGGCATCGTCAATGTCTACGGCGGCATCAACAACTGCGAGATGATGGCCGAGGGGGTGTGCCGCGTCTTCGAAGAGGAGGAGCCCTCCGTCCCCATCGTGGTCAAGATGCGGGGCCATTTCGAGGAGGAGGGCTGGTCCATGCTGGCCCACCGAAAAATCCCCTTCGTGCGCCGGGGCACGACCGACGACGCGGTCAGACTTCTGCTCCGGCTCATCTCCAGGCGGCAGTAGAAGGCAGGGCCCATGGCCATCCTCGTGGACCGCGACACGCGAATCCTGGTGCAGGGAATAACCGGGCGTCACGGGTCGCTGCACGCGCGCTTGATGCGCGAGTACGGGGCCCGGGTGGTCGCGGGGGTCACTCCCGGGAAAGGGGGAGACAGGGTGTCCGGGGTTCCGGTCTACGACACCGTCGCCCTTGCCTGCGAGGAACAGCAGCCCAACGCGTCCCTGCTGCTGGTGCCGCCGGCGGGGACCCTCGAGGCAGGCCTCGAGGCGGTCCATGCCGGCATCCCCCTGGTGGTGATCGTCACCGAGCACGTCCCCGTCCTCGACGCCGTCCGCATTCGCGCCAGTGCCCGCGAGCGCGGGGTAGCCCTGGTGGGCCCCAATACCATCGGGGTGATCAGCCCGGGAAGGAGCAAAGTGGGAATCATGCCGGGAATACTCTACCGGGAGGGAAGCACCGGTGTCATCTCCCGTTCCGGCACCCTTGCCCACGAGGTGGCGGTCACCCTGGCCGCGAGCGGCATTGGAGAGTCGACCTGCATCGGCATCGGCGGCGACCCGGTGGGCGGGCTGGACTTCGTCGACGTGCTGAAGCTGTTCCGCGACGACCTCGAAACCGAGGCGGTGCTCATGGTGGGGGAAATCGGCGGAAACAGCGAGGAGAGGGCCGCCCGCTACCTCAAGGAGCAGGGCTATCCCAAGCCGGTCATTGCCTTCATCGCGGGCAGGACGGCCCCTTCCGGCTGCAGGATGGGACATGCGGGCGCGATCATCCGCGAAGGCTCGGGCGCGGCCGCGGACAAAATCGAAGCGCTGCGCGGGGCGGGGGTCGAGATCGTGGAAACCATGGACGAGATGGCGGGCTGTCTCGACCGTTGAATTGTGAAAGGAGGATGGAGAATGGCTGATCCGAAGAGCGCGCATCAGCTGCAGGTGGGCGAAGAATTCGAGGCATTCGAGTTCGTGGTGACTCCGGAGTTGAACCAGCAGTACCTCTACGCCGAGGAGGATTTCCACCCCAGGTACATCGAGGGAGACGAGTCCGCTCCCGCCCTGGTCCACCCGGGGCTGTTGCTGAACATGAGCAACAATACGCGCAGCCCTTCCTTCTTCCTTCCCGGAGGATGGGCGGAGATCCACGCGGCGGAAGAGACCTTCTACCTCCGTCCCGCCCGGCTGGGCGGGAGACTGCGGGTGACCTGGCGGGTGGTGGAGGCCTACGAGAAACGCGGCCGGCCCTGGCACGTGCTCGACGTCCGCATCGTCGACGAGGACGGCGGGGAGATTCTGCGCCGCAAGATGACCAACACCTTCGCTGCGCCGGACCTGGCCGCGGGGGAACCGGGTGAAAGCAGGGAAGGATGATCGCCAAAGATACGGAGGTGGGGACGGAATTCTCAGGCGGGCCCAAGAAGATGTCGTGGGAGAGGATCGCGGCGTTCTCAGGCGGTCCCCTGAACACTCCAGGGTGGCCGCGGAAGAACATTCACACCGACCTGGATGCGGCCAGAGACGCCGGGTTGGATACCGTCTATGTTTCGGCGACCCAGTACCTGGGGCACCTGGCCGAGCTGATGATCGACCTGTTCGGAGAAAACTGGCTGAGCGCAGGCAGGACCACCGGCCTGAAGTTCATCGCCCCGGTGGCCGCGGGCGATACCCTGCGCAGCAGGGCTAAGGTGAGCCACAGGAGAGCGGAGGGGTCGGAAGTCGAGTTCAGCTTCGAGGTCTGGTGCGAGAACCAGAAGGGGGAAAGGGTGCTGGTGGGGGAAGCCGCGGGGCGGGTCTGAATTTCGCTGAAGAGAGGAAAAAGGAGCGCCCGTATGGTGATTGGAATTCCCAGGGAAATCAAGGCCGAGGAGACCCGCGTCGCCATCACACCCATCGGCGTCGCCGCCCTCGTTGCGCACGGTCACCAGGTATTGATCGAAACCCGGGCCGGTGCCGGAAGCAGTATTCCCGATGAGCAGTTCAGGGCGGCCGGGCGCCCATGCTGCTCACCCGGAGCCTGTTCGGCCAGATGCGCGCAGGCGCGGCTTTTGTCGATATCTCCATCGACCAGGGAGGTAGCGCCGAGACCTCGCGTCCAACCACCCACGACGATCCGATCTACCGGGAGGAAGAGGTGGTGCATTACTGCGTCACCAACATGCCGGCCATCGTGCCCCACACCTCCACCTATGCCCTGACCAATGTAACCCTGTCCTATGCCCTGGAACTGGCAAACAAGGGCGTGACCGCTGCCTTGCGCGAAAACCCCGCCCTGCAACGCGGTCTGAACACGATGAGCGGCCAGGTTGTCCACCCCGGCGTAGCCGCAGCCTTCGACCTGCCCAGTGCCGACGCAGCCACCTCAGGCAACCTGAATTGAGTTTTTTTCAGGGGTCTTCGGTTGGGTGGAATGACGATGAAATGAGCCGGTAGCGGCCAACGTACCAATAAGGCCGTTGGTCAGGCTGTCGGCGTAGGTAGGCGGCCGCAGGAATCGGATTTCGCCCCCTGCTCGGGGTAGTTGTTCAGGTCCGTTTTTTCTCTTCCCTCAGAAGATTTCATTCACCTCAACGGTCAGAGTCCAGTAATTTCGGTGGTTCCCACCTTCGATAAACAATGCAAAGTAAAGCAGGCCCGAGGGCCTCATTGCATCCAGGCAGCCGGCTAAATTAGAGGTCGGGGCAATTTCCACCAAAATTCCACTAAAACTTGACGGATTCTCACCTCGGATTCACTTCGAGAATCTATCGAGAATGTAAATTAAAAATATAAGGAATTGATTTGTACCTCCGGAATCTCAAGTCTGAATTGGTCCACCAAACCGAGGGACTCCACTTCAATCATAATGGCACTGAGTATGTTTTTTGGATTAGAGGGGAAGTTGATTGATGACTAGGCGCTGGATTTGGTCCGTTTGGGCAATGGTAGTGCTGTTATCGAGCTTGCAGGTAAATTTGGCATATGGTCAGGGAGGAGTTGTAGACACGACTCAGACCCTTCCTACCCTTATCCCTGGTGAAACGAATGCCTCTCTGAAAATGACTTTTCTGGATTTTTTTGATGCTTACGATGTGAATGCTTATGAGATTCAGTGGCGTCGTAAATCGCCCCCGGGCGCGTGGCAAGTAGATTGCCATGTGGTCGATGTTGGAAGCAGGGGTGGTGGAAATTTCTCAGACGCCCCCTTGGTTGGAATTTTCTTCGCTCCAGGAACCCGAGATGGAGATGGAAACGTCACCGTCATTTTCCATCTCCTTGAGCCGGGAGCTACCTATGAAGTGCGTTATCGGGATACCAATCTAATCGAATGTGGACCAGAGCCCGTTCGTCGAAGCGAGGACCCGATTGAGATCTCTCCCGCGTGTGGAATTTGCCGATGAGTACCTGGCATGGTTGGTGAGGTCAGCGTTAGAGATCGATGCATCCGGTAAGCATATTGAGCGAAAGATGGTTCCCGAGGAGGAAATGCCCAACCTTAACGAGTTATCCGTCACCATAGACGACTATAACTACCTTTTCCAAACCAGCCACAGGATATCGGATCTCACCGGCATGGAAGCTGCCGTCAATTTAACTACTTTTGATCTGGGGAGTCAGGCTATCATCGATTTGTCCCCTCTTGCTGACCTTACGCGATTGACTCATCTAAACTTTGAAGGGAACCAGATTCAAGATATTTCTCCGCTTTCCCAGCTTTCTGAGTTGACATTCCTGGGTCTCGGAAGCAATCAAATCCAGGATCTCTACCCACTTTCCAATCTCACTCAACTTACCCGATTGTTTCTAGATGGCAATCAGATTGAGGATCTGATTCCTCTTTTTCAGCTTACTCACCTGGAATGGCTTTATTTGGAGGGGAATCAGATTTTCCAACTGGCGGGCATTGAGCGGCTCACCTTGAGCAAGTTTTCTATCAAGGACAACGAGGTCAGCAGTCTGGCCCCAATGAATCAATGGACCCAATGGAGCCAGTTTACCGAGTTTGATATCAGTAACAATCAAATCAGTGATATAGGCCTATTGGCAAATCTTGCCGGCTCTAAAGTGAAAAAGCTGGATCTTTCCAATAATCAAATTGTCGATATCACTCCTGGAGTTGACCCGGTTTGGTGGATACCTTATCACTTGATGAAAAGGAGCCCCCATGCCTAAATCACGTATCCCCTATCCCTCCGAATTTGGCCAGCAGATGATCGAGCTGGTCCGCTCCGGACGCTCGCCTGGCTCCTTGGCTAAAGAGTTCGAGCCCTCCGCTCAGACGATTCAAACCTGCGTAAAACAGGCCGATCTCGATAGCGGCCGGCGCCACGATGGCTTGACCACCACCCGCCGGTCCAAAGATCGGCGTCCAGCCCCTGATCTGGTGGACCGGAATTTCAGCGCTGACGGCACCGATCATTCGAGAAATTGAAGTTGGTTCAACCCCCATCGCCCCCTCTCAACTTTGGAGTATATGTCGCCCATCAGCTATGAAAAGAGATGGAAGGAACGTCCGGAAATCTCAAGTCCAAAACTGTCCACCAAACCGGGGTAACTCCAGACCTCTTTCATCTACTTCAAGTCAGGGGTGTAGATTAAGCTGAGATGTTGTTGTCTGCCGCCTCGCTTGTCCTCGGCCGATTCGGTGGCGAAAGTGGTATGCACGCGCAGCGGGATGAGCTGGGAAATTGCATAGCGCAAGCCCCAGGCGGGGAAACGGTATTCGATCAGGACACCGAGATCCATTACCTGAGCTCGGAAAGTATTTCTGGATCGATGTTCTTGGGGAAAGAGCAGGCTCCCAATATTGAATTTGCTGCGCTCGCGCGAAGTGGTGGATAGACCGCCGCCCAGGCGGAAGAGGCGGGTGGCCGTTTCCAAGTGCCAGCGGGCATGGTGGCGGCGGAGGCGGAAGCCACCACCGTAGAGACGCAGGTTCGCATCGCCCCAAAACGACCAGTCCTTGCCGCCCACCACGGAGGCGAAGCTGTTGAGGAAGGGCCAACTTTCCAGGCGGCCCCGACTTGCCTCCAGCGTGCCGCGATTGGCGAAGATGCTCCATGCCATTTCCCGATCCCGTCGCGGGGCGTAGCGCAGCGAGAGAAAGCCGGCGAGATCGTGCGCGGTGGCGCGGCTGCGCATGAAGCGCCGGCCCTGCAAATGGCCTTCGGGGTGACTGGAAAGATGTCGGTAGCGCAGGTGGCTTTGCAGGGAGAAGGGGGAGGTGAAGAAGATGGTGATCGAGCTAGCGTACTTCCCCCAGTCGGCGCAAGGGGCCAGGGTATAACCTTCCGACTCAAGTTCCGCCGGAAGGTGTCCCCGGTGTCCGCGTAAATGCACCACAACCTTGTCAAAAAGATCGCCCTTTAACTCGAGTCCGCCGGCGTTGCGGTGACCGGGGACATCGGCGTCGAAACGGTTGGATTTGAAGTCGAAGCTCACCTGATGGTCCACGGCATAGCGACTGAGATAGGCGTCTGCGCTCCAGCCAGCCGGAAGTTGCAAGCGGAGACTGGCGGCACCCTCGACGCCGGCGGCGGGCCGGAGGCGCATTTTCAAACCTAAATCCATGCGATTAATTCCGGACAGGCCATAGCCGAGGTCGACGTACTCGCGCTGGTTCGGTCTGGATGAGAGCCAAGCGGTGTCGGACGAAAAGCGGGCCTCCGTGCCTGCGCGGCCCAGTTCCATGCGTAGGGTGCCTCGGAACAGGGGTAGTTCCTGGCGCCCGGACAGGCCCCAAGTGGCACTTTCGCGGCTGCGGGAGCGGATCAGCAGGTGATGGTCGAGAGAGAGTTCCGTGTGCGCGGCGCCCGCCTTGGCGAGGCCAGTGGGATCGGACCGGGAATCGGAACGGATGGTCCACAGGGTGCGCAGAGCATCCAGGGGCGCGGCGGTGACGGGTGCGCTGTGACACAGTATGGCCAGGACCAACAGCGGCCACAGACGGCGGGAACAAGGGCAAGTGAAACTGGAATCGGTCATGAGCGAAAAAGGGACAGGCCGCACCCCGACGGAGGAATGCGGCCCGTGTACGGTTGGACGAAGATAGACACTCAGAGCCTGAATAAATGATAGAGTACGGCGATTAGAACGAGAACGTGTGGGATTCGTACACGTCCCAAGGCGTTTCGTAGTGCCGATCGTAATCCGCCTCCTCTATGGTTAGCTGACCCGAACTGACGGTGCAGTAGATGTTGCCGAAAATCCAATTCCAGTAGTCGCTATTGTCGAAGATGGCAACACCCTCTCTCAAAATGCGTAACTTGTAGCTGTAATCGCCCGCCATGGGCTGGCTAAATTCACTGCGCACCACGTCCAGTCCCCGGGTGCCGGAAGGTACGGTCACGCTGTGGTTTTCAATCCATTCGTTCCCTACGTAGCCGGAATAGATCACCTCGATGGACACGGTATCCTCGTTGGTGGTGACGATGCCGCCGTCGCGAGCGGAGATCAAGCCAATTTCATAGAGCAGGTCCTTCTGGTTATGGTTCTCGTCATCAATGCCGAAGAGGTCGAGCAATTCCTCGTTGGTGCCGATGCTTTTAAACACTCCGCCAAAGGAGGGATCGGGAAAGATCAGCGGAGGCGATGCTTCCAAGGCCGTACCGTTGGCGTCGGTCAGCACCAGTTCGTCGGCGAAATTGCGGTTCTGCAGCCGGTTGAGGTGCCAGGTGTGGTAAGGAAGCAGAGTACGCAGGTCACGGATCGGATTGTCGAAGAACTGGCCGAGGTCGAAGACCATCGTCTGTTTGGGTGTCTCCTCGTCGCCGTCGAAGTCGGCCTCGATCTCGACCGTGCCTTCGAGTATCTCGCGGGCCTTGCGCAGGGCGTCGCCGGCCGTGCGGATGTCGCGGAAGAAGACCGGCCAGTCGTCGTCCCTATCCGACATGTCGATCTCCTCGTCCAAATCGTCCAGATCCTCGGCCAGGATCAGGTCATCGTTCTGGTCGTCGGTCTCGGCGCGCACGGCCGCCATGCCCAGTTCGATTTTGTCGATGGCTGTCAATATCGAGGCTTTTGCCCTTGGCAGGGCACCAGCCGATCTCTGGGTCATGAAGGTGCCCGTCTTATCCAATCGTTCCATATGCCGCAGAACGTTCTCGTTGCTGCCGTCGTCGAGAAACGCATAGCTGCCGTTGTCGTCAAAGTCAAAATTGTAGGCCGTGGCCACCAGAAAGACGGCTTTGAGCAGGCGCAAATTGGCGTCGATCAGATACGCTTCGCCTAGATCGAGTTCGCGCGGCTCTTCCCCTTCGTCGCCCTGCATTTTCGGCGTGAGTTCGAAGGTGAAATCGGGATCGTCCTCGACGATCTTGAGGCGCTCCAAGGCGTAGTCGATGGCGGGAATGATCTCTTCTTCAATCGTTTCCTGGATATCGCTTACCTTTAGTGGATCCTCGATGGCATCCTGGGTCATTTTGGCCACAATCAGCGGCGATTTTGCCGCGATTTCGGCTGTGGCACTCAGATCCGTTGCGACGATGGCCAGTTTGCCCCTGCCCTCTCTGTCGCTCGTGTAAGCGTTGAGCGAATCCTGAGCAGCGCGCACATCCTCATTGATGGCAAGGACCAGCAGGTGAGTGAGGGCGGCACCGAATTGCGCTTCAGTATTGCGCGGATCGGCGGCGATAGCCTCGCGGTAGAGCCGGTCGGCTTCGGAGAAGTCAATGTGGTCGAGGTCGATTTCGTCTGCGTCGTAGATGTCCGACAAGACTTGCTCCATTTCCTCTCGGGCGGCGGCGGCTTTTTCCTGGGCGATCGCCCGGTCCTGTTCGCCGGTCTCGGGCTGGCCTTCGAAGTCGGGGCCCGTGGGGAGACCGTTGTCGGTGCTTCCGCACGCCGAGACGAAGATGCCCAGGGCAGCGCCGGTGAGGATTAATGCGAGCTGCTTTCCAAACTGTTGCATCACTGAGTTCCTCCTGAGGAGTGTTCTGAACCTTGAAGTGACCCCATAAAGCTGGACACATTTAGTAGAAAAATAACTAACGCCGGGCATGGAACTGGGCCTCGAATTCAGCCGGCGTCCGATACGCCAAAGCAGAATGGATTCGCTTGTTCATGTAGACCTCTTCCAGAAAATAGCCGATGTGCTGATCGGCTTCCTGGAAGGACCGATACTCGTTGAGATAGACCTCCTCTTCTTTGAGGATACGAATGAGGCGCTCGGCAAAGGCATTCTCCGTAGGGCGGTCTTTGGCGGCTAGACTGATCCGTACTTGCTGGGCCTGGAGCCGCTTCACGTAGCCGTGGGCCAGATACTGGAGACCCTGGTCGGAGTGATGGATCTGCGGCGCCGGATGGTGCGCCAGGGCCTGTTCCAGCGCGGCATAGACCAGCTCTCCGGTCAAGCTGCGGCCCAGCTGCCAGCCGCGAATGCCGCGGGTAAACAGATCCGCCACCAGTTCTTAAATCGCACATTCTCCTTCTCCAGGGCCTTGAGGCGCTTGGCCTGGTCCATCTTCAGGCCTCCGTATTCCTTCCTCCACCGATAGTAGGTCTGCTCAGTAATCCTAATCTGCCCCCAGAACACCCTCCGATCTGCCGTATTGGAAATTTGGGTCCAGACAGTAGGCCCTTCTTCCGTGTGGAATTCGATCCTCCATGTCTTTTATTCTCTTCATTGCAACTTTATCTAATTTTCTTTCAATTGGGCCTCCGCCAATGGTTCCACCAGTGCCATTATGGAATCTCCTATTGAAAATAGATTCTGAGTAGATTCTGATATACAATTTGAACGATCATAGTCCGGCGGCTTCCCTCAATTTATTGCAAAATCTCCTCAATTTGATCTTACCGCTTGCCACCATTTGCTTGAACTCAAACGTGAATACTCGGACATGTCCCCTTCGGCAATTCGGGGCGTATTGCTGCTGTAGCCGTATCGATCCCTTACGGTTACGAGCGCTTCTCCGCAGGTCATGCCGGCCTGCATGCACTCAACGGCCTCCACTACATTTCTGATTTTCTTGAGAATCCTTCTTTGCCCTCCCTGGTCTCAAATAGACAGGTTGTCAGGAATCCACCAAGCCGGGGGAACTCCAGGTCCTCGATGAAACTATTCCATGATCTTCTTCTTCACCCGGGCCCAGTTGATCGGGCTTACGCTGGTTAGGCTTCTTTGCAACTCGATGACGAACTCCGTCCCGTTTTCATCTCGCAGGGAAAGGGACAGGGTGGAATCGGTCAAATGGTAGGACCCATTGAATGTGGACGGAGAGAAGTCCTCGTCCTTCAGGGTCTGCGTGCCTATGCGCGCCTCAGCCTCAGACATATGAATGGAGATGGTATCTCCCGCGGTAACCCAGGTTCCCGTAATCACATAGGTAAAGCTGGTCTGATCGTCGCTGATTTCCTGCTCCATGATTAAGGAACCGTCCGCCTTAATTTCAATTTTTACCGCGGCGATTGGGGCTTCTTCTTCCGGGGCAACGGCCATCCACGTCCCGGTTATGTCCTGCGAGAGAGCGGGGGAGGGAGGCAGGACCAGTAGAACAAGCAGAGAGAGCAAGGGTTTCATGTGGTTTCTCCTGTAGGTGAAATGGACCATGAGGATTTATGGGAAATTCGGTAAATCAGGCCCGATTTCGCCTGACCGATTGGATTAATTGATTTTCCTGTTCAGATGGCAAATGTCCCGGCCACATTCTGCTTCGCCCGAGCGAAAGATGTGGAGGCGGGGTTACCCGAAGAGAGCGCCCTGCCGGGACGTTTAATCTTTTCGCCTGAGGCTCCCCATACCGACCTCAAATCCTCTTTTCTTCACCGGGTCGATTGTCCGAAGAAATCGGCAAGGACGAAGAAATCGCTGAATCCCACCCTTCCGTCGCCGTCCAGATCAAAGCGAAGGTCCTCGCTGTTGAAGGCATCCGCGAACAGGAAGAAGTCCTCGAAGTTGACCATGCCGTCGCCATTGAAATCGGCTTTTTGCTGCCGGGATTGGACAGGAGGTTCGGTGGTGTCAGTGGTGTCGGTTGTATCGTCCTGGGCGGCTTCTTCTCCGGTTTCTTCAGGGTCGTCAGGCTCGGGTGGAGGGGTTTTTGCAACCGAGTCCTATGCAGCCGGCTGCTGGGCAGGCTCTTCTCCGCTCTCTTCGTCTTCCGGCTGCTCGTGGGAAGGCGGACTGGAGGTGTCCTGAGCGGTTTCTTCTGTCGCAGCATGAACCGGAACGCTCAAGAGGGCCACCACAGCCAGGGCTGAAAAGATTAACCGGATCACCCTCTCCACCTCCGCCTGAATGTTCGCCGCCGCCTTCGCCACCCGTGCCCGCATGTTCCCCTCCGCAATGATGATTTCCCCTCACTCCCAGAACGGCATTCTTCTTGTGAGTGTTCCACCTATTAATAATACCTTAAAGATCTTGAAGTGATAATACCTTGAAGTGATATTAAAGTGATATTTTGCCTTGACATTGTGAAAATTTAATGTGAATTTGGTCCCTGGTTAATTTTTCCTGAATCAAGCGATGGAAAGGCCAGGTCGGGCCCCAAAATCAGATTCATATGATGGGGATTATTGAAGGGCCTGATTCCCAACAACCAGGAGGAAGCAAATTGAGATCGGCGGAGGAACTTCAACGGGAAATCAAGGCCTTGCGGGAGCGTTTTTCCCGGTTGATCGAGGTCAGCCTGCGCATCAACGAGAGCCTCGATTTCGAAACGGTGGTGCAGGTTGTTCTGGACTCCACCCGCGCGCTGACGGGGGCCCGGTATGGGGTGATTGCGGTGGTCGACGATGCGGGACAGCCGGAGAGCTTCCTTTCTTCGGGGATGACCACCGAGGAGGCGAGTCGACTGTGGGACCTGCCCGACGGGATGCGCCTGTTCGAGTATCTCGGCAGCCTTCCAAGCCCGCTTCGGCTCCCGGACCTTTTGGGCCATATCACCTCCCGGGGCCTTCCTGCTTTCCACTGCCCGCAGAGGTGGGGCCGAAGGTCTCCTTTCTCGCCGCGCCGATCCTCCACCAGGGCCAGCGGGTGGGCAACATCTTTCTGGCCTGGAAGAAGGCGGGCGAAGAATTCACCCGGGAAGACGAGGAGACCCTGGTCCTGTTCGCTTCGCAGGCGGCGCTGGTTTTGTCCAACGCGCGCAGATACCGCGACGAGCAGCGGGCCCGCACCGATCTGGAGACCCTGATCGACACCTCTCCGGTGGGCGTGATCGTCTGGGACGCGAGGACGGGAGTTCCGGTTTCGTTCAACCGGGAAGCCAGAAGGATCGCCGACGGTTTGCGCAATCCGGAGCAATCGCACGAGGAGCTCCTCCAGGTCCTGACTTTTCGGCGAGGAGACGGCCGGGAGGTCTCTCTGGAACAGGTCTCCGTTGCCCAGGCGCTGAGCGAATGCGAGACGGTGCGGGTCGAGGAGATCGTCCTGCGGGTGCCCGACGGACGGTCGGTCACGGTTCTGCTCAATGCGACGCCGATCCGCTCGGAGGAGAACGGGGAGGTGGAGTCGGTGGTGATGACCCTGCAGGACATGACCTCTCTGATGGAGGTGGAGCGGCTGCGGGCCGAGTTTCTCGCGATGGTGAGCCACGAGCTGCGTGCTCCTCTGACCTCCATCAAGGGGTCCACGACCACGGTGTTGGGCGACACCTCCGCCCTGAGCGCAGCCGAGATGGTTCAGTTCTTTCGCATCATCAACCATCAGGCCGACTACATGAGCAGCCTGATCAAGGATCTTTTGGACGTGGCGCGCATCGAGACCGGCACCTTGCAGGTCGATCCCGAACCGGCCACCGTGGACAGCCTGGTGGACCAAGCCCGCAACACCTTCCTGAGCGGGGGCACATCGGGCGACGTTCGCATCGAGTTGGCGGTCGGCCTTCCCCGGGTGATGGCCGACAGGAGTCGCATCGTCCAGGTGTTGGGCAACTTGCTGTCCAACGCGTTCCGGCATTCTCCCAAAGGAGGGGCGCCCATCCTGGTATCGGCGGTGATGGAGGAGTTCCATGTGGCGATATCCGTTACGGATCGGGGCCGGGGAGTTTCAGCCGAGCAGTTGCCGCACCTGTTCCGCAAGTTCCCCCGCGTTGACGGGGAAGACGAAGAGGGGAAGTGGGAGGCGGGCCTGGGCCTGGCCATCTGCAAAGGCATCGTGGAGTCCCACGGGGGCCGAATCCGGGCCGAAAGCGAAGGGGAGGGCCGGGGGACGCGCATCACCTTTACCCTCCCCTCCGTCGAGGAGGCCGCAATGGCCCCTTCGGCGGCATCCGAGCCGGGCTTCGCCCGCCCTGGGCCAAGCGGTAGGAAGCAGATCCCCATCCTGGTGGTGGACGACGACCCGCAGACTCTGCGGAGCGTGCGGGAGACCTTGTCGAAAGAGGAGTACCAGACCATCGCAACCGGTGAACCGGCGGAGGTGCCCCGCCTTCTGAAGGAGCACCGTCCCCACCTCGTGTTGCTGGACCTGGTGCTGCCTAAGGTCGACGGCATCGAGCTGATGGGGGAGATTTTCGAAATAGCCTCGGTGCCGGTCCTCTTCCTGTCCGCCTATGGCCAGGAAGAGGTGATTGCCCGGGCCTTCGACGCCGGCGCGGTCGATTACGTGGTCAAGCCCTTCTCGGCGACCGAATTGACCGCCCGAATCCGGTCCATCCTGCGCCGGGGGGCCGCACCCGTCCGAACCGAGCCCACCGAACCCTGTGTGCTGGGAGAGTTGACCATCGACTACGCGGACCGGCGGGTGATGGTGGGCGAACGGCGGGTGAGGTTGACCGCCCTCGAGTACCGGCTGCTGGTTGAGCTATCAATCCATCTGGGAAGGGTAGTGACCTACGAGGAGCTGCTGGAGCGGGTTTGGGGTGGGAAGACGCCGGCCGACCGGCGACCGCTGCGCTCGATGGTGAAGAGCATCCGCCGCAAGCTGGACGACGACGCAAAGACCCCCAACTACCTCTTCAACGAGACTGGTGTCGGCTATCGCCTGGGAAGGGCGGAATAGGAGCAGTCCGCGGAGGGGTGCCCCACCTCGAAATAGCCGAGGAGGCTGCGATCGCCCGAGGCGTACGCGTCGCCCGCAATGAGCAGCGCGTCCACATGCTCATCGATGCACAGCTTGATGATATTTTCATAGGCCGTGAATGTCGCTTCAGTATCAGAGCCGACATCCTTAAAACGAAATTCGACCGCGAAGGGCGTGTAGCCGATCAGTTGTCGAAACGACGCAGTAGCGATACTCCGCTTGGCGAGCATGTCCAGGAGTGCTTCAAGATTTTGTGTGAGCGGGTAGGTTTCACCAAGCAGCGCGAGGTGCGCCTTGGGCGATTTCTCGGCGGCTTGCTGCACGTGAAAGCCGAAGACTTCATCGGGGA
This sequence comes from Candidatus Latescibacterota bacterium, assembly GCA_965208105.1. GTDB lineage: Bacteria > Latescibacterota > UBA2968 > UBA8231 > UBA8231. The sequence goes on along the minus strand of OZ242318.1, from coordinate 894,064 downwards.
TCTCGTCCGAATCTCGCCGCTCATCGCCGCGGCCGCGGGAGCCGAAGAGGATCACCTGCTCGGGATCGACTTCGTCGACGATGGCCCGGACCATCCGGTCTATGAAATTGTCGGTGCTTTGGGTCATTGCTCTACCTCTTCGGGCCCTATGCCAATTCGCCGGGCACACCAAGCAGGCGTCGGGACCCTTCATGCTCGACGATCCCGAAATCGGCCATGAACCTCGCCTGGGGGCAGCAGGAGCGCCTCTGCCCGGTCCACTGATCTGCCCCTCGGCCAGTGGCGATAGTCCGGGCGGTCAGTCTGTTTTTATCCTCCTCCGCGCCGCGGTCTCATCCATCCTTCGCCACATACGCCGCGTAGAGGAACACGTCACCGGGACGCTCGCCCTCCCAGTTGATCCGCACCCGAACCGGTGAGTCGATCCCCTCAAGGGACCGCGCTTCTTTCCAGGCGACCTGCGTACGCAGCCCCTCTTCGGCAACGGGAATGCAGTCCGCCCGGCCGAACCCGGGAATCGGCTGCATGCGCTCGTCCAGAATCTCCACGGTGAGACTGTTCTGCGGCGACGACCCCTGGGCGTTGACGTACACCGACGCCGGAGCCCCCTTCAGATCGATGGGACAGGAGATGCAGTGGGGTTCGGCGTACTCGGGCACCCTGTCGCCGATGTGCTCGCGCCAGTAGAGCTGGTGGGTGTCCTCGCTCGGCAGCAGGTTCGGCCTGGGGTCCGGCACCACCTCGAAATATCCGAGGCGGTCGCGCGGGAACCGCGCCACGTTGAGGTCGCCGCCCCGCCAGTTCGAGTACCAGAAGAGGGACTCGTCGCCGACGTTGGCGAATCCCTGGCCCTGCTCCAGGGTGGGGAAGTCCCTGCCCTCCCTTTCGATCTCGTAGGCGGGGATGAACTTGAAGTCCGGGATCGGCTCGGTGAAATGAAGGGCGTCGTTGCTGACGAGGAACCCGAGGTCCATGCTGATGAAGCGGCGGTCGTTGGACTCGCCGTGCCACATGCCGTAGACCCCGATGACGACGTTGCCCCGGTCCCAAAGACCGGCCCCGAGGTGCACCTGTTCGCCTGCGTGGCAGCCGTCGATCTGCCGGTGGGGAGGCCGGTCGCGGCGCAGTCCCAGAACCACGGCGTCGCTCCAGTTGTCGAAGTCCCAGGAGACGAAGGTGACCAGGGCCCTCTTGGTGCCGACATTGCCGCCCTGCCCGTTGAGGAGATAGCAGCCGTTGAACTTGATCAGCCCGGTGGGCTCGATGGCGTTGTGCTTCAGGATCGGGTTGTTCGGCCCCTCCTTCCAGTGGATCCCGTCGTGGCTGAACGAGGCGGTGATGTAGAAGGGGTGGTCCTCGGTAATCATCTTGAATCGGCGCGCCGGATCGGGGTCCTCCGGGTCATGTAGCACCGAGCAGGAGGTGGGCTCTCCCCGGGCCTCGAAGGGGAGGAGATTGTTGCGCTTCGATCCGTTGAACTCGACGAGCCCGAGCTCGGGCTTCTCCCAGTTGAGGCCGTCGGTACTGACCGCGTAACAGACGTGTTCCGGCGTCAGCTCGCCATCGACGTCCCCGCGGGCGAGGTACCAGAGGCGGAGCTCGTCCTCGACCTGGCAGACTGCGCCGTAATACTTGATTATCCTGCTGTCGGGGGTCCCCGGTCCGCCCCGCTCCATGGCGATGAGGTGGCCCTTGTAGGGGTTCAGGCCCTCGACGAGCCCGATCTGCAGCCGGTAGCGGAACGGTATGGTGCGGTCGTCGTAGGGGAACAGCACAGCCTCGCTTATCTCGATTCCGGGTCCTCCATTCAATACGATCATCCGTCTTCCTCTCCTCGGTTGGGTTGTGATCGGGTCGCGGGCAGACAGCCCGTTGAGACCGGCGCGCTGCCGGCGGGGATCAGGTAGTCCTCCCTGGGGGATTGGGGTGTCGACGAGATTTCCGAAGGATGCGGGCAGGAAGCGGCCGTCGTGGTCTCGGTACAGCACCACAACAATGGGTGCCGGTGTCCTCGGTGAGGGTGCCGGGCAAGTTCGTACGGGTCATGGAGCCCCGCCGCTGGCGCTAGGTCCGCGTCTCCGGCCGTACCGTCTGGTAGCCCCACCGCCCTCGAAAGATCTGCTGTCCGACCCGCGGCCAGCACATCGTGGAGGTCCCCTGGGCGGCCCCGTCGAACCTGTCCGACCAGTTGCATCGGTTCATCGCGCGCTGACCGACAGGCAATCTCATCCTCGGGCTGAAGACACCCGGCATCGACCAGGTGCGCAAGGAACAGTGGCGGCAAGCCCGCGGCGAGAATCGCAAGCAGTTCAAGGCATGTGCTGAAGTATGGGTAAAAGGAGGCACTTTCTGGTCTTCTGTCAAGTCGCTGGACACTCCAAGGGGCTGATATAGGCGGAAAACACGCGGCGAGTGGAATCGCGTTATGGCTGAGAGCTCAGCAACTAGAGGGGTAGCTTGACGCAGCGGAAGCTGATTCTCCCAATTCAATGAGTTGCCCCCGAGGGGTTCTATGCGTAACCCAACTTCTTCCTTGCTAACTCTACGGTTGCGCGCGACAAAGCTGCGAAAAGTTCAGGTTTTGTCCTGAAGGAATTACCCTGTCGTAGTCAAACTCAACAATCGCTTCTTCTTGGCCCCTCCAATCGACGGCAAAACTTCAGTTCATGGCCTTCTGCGGAGATGGAATGAGTTTCTCGTGTCCGAACGACAAGTAGTGCCTGGTGAAGCCCATCCGGGTCGTTGACCCGGACTCGGACGGGAACGCTCTCGGAGCCGGCCGGGTAAGCAGGAGGGGAAGGGCGCTCGATTTCCGGATCCTGGGCCAATGTCAACGAAACGTCGGAACTGAAGTAGGGATTGACCGCGAGGAATTCGGCACTGCACGCGGACAGGGCATCTCGCAGGTGCCCATACGACATGATAAATGACTCATGGTAGAAATTGTGTTTCAAGCCAATGACGTGGTTCGAAACGAAATGTTTTATCCCCGAACCCGTGCGCCTGCATTTGGTGGCCGTAGAAAGCCTGGATTGGCGAATCGCGGTCTTCATTGAATCGACCACACCGATCTGAAACGGGCGGTCGTTGGGCAGGAAGTAGAAGAGGCGAACGGTGCGGGGTTCGCCCCTGTCGAGATCGGAAAGCCGCTTGGCAGCAGGACGGGGGTATTCCCGCTCCCACTGTTCCAGGTCGAAGGGGAAGCAGGAATCAAGGCTGTCGGAAGATGAAGCTTGATTGAAGGAACGCCCCCGTGGTGATTCGGAACCACGATGGCCCCTCCCGAGAAACCGCCAATCAGTGGGGCAAATGGTTAGCGAAGCAGGGTGAGCTTTCGCGTTTCAACGATTTCATCGGTTACCAGCCGGTACAGGTAGACGCCGCTCGCCAAGGGGCCGCCCAGGTCGTCGCTGCCGTCCCAGTGGACCCGGTGGAACCCCGCCTTCCTGGCCCCCCGGTGAAGGACCGCCACCCGTTGCCCGGTCAGGGCGAACATCTCCACTCGCGCCGGACCGGGTCTCAACTGAAACCAGGAGATGACGGTCTGGCTGTTGAACGGGTTGGGCGCGTTCTGCTGCAGTTTGGGTCCGTCGGGGAGTCCGATCATCTCCCGGGCAAGGGCCAGCAGCTTGCCGCGGGCCGGACCGGCGAAGTGGTCGGCCAGGAGGAAGAAGTCGGCGAAGTCGACGCTGCCTGAGCCGTCGAGGTCGAAGCGGGGGTCGCTGCCGCCGAAGGCGTCGGCGAAGAGGAAGAAGTCAGAAAAGCCGACCACGCCGTCGCCGTCGAAGTCGGGGGTGGCTACGGCGGTGGCGGTGAAGGTCACAGGGTCGAGGTCGGGCACCGATGCAGTGACGGTGTTGGTCCCGGCCAGGCCCAGGGTGAGGGTTGCGGCGGCGCGGCCATTCTCATCGGTGGTGGCTGTGGTTGTGGAGAGGGACCCCCCGCCGGAGGTAACCGTGAAGGCGACCGTGGCCCCGGCAAACGCCGCCCCGGTCTGATCGAACACCGAAACCACGAACGGCTCGGACAGCGAAGCACCGGGAGCTGCCTGCTGCTCGTCCCCTGAGAGCTTGGCGAGGTTTTGGGGACTCGCCTGCCCGGTGGCGATGAAGGCCACCGGTCTCAGCTTGGCAACCCGTACCGAGACGGTGTTCGCCCCCGGCAGGCTGCCCAGGGTCAGGGTAGCTGCGGCGCGGCCGTTGGCATCGGTGGTGTCGGTGGTTGCGGTGAGGGTCCCGCCGCCGGCGGTGACCCTGAAGATGACCAGGGCGCCTTCGAACGGATCGTTGACCTGATCCCGGACCACAACGACCAACGGCTCCGACAGTGCGGCTCCGGCCGGTCCCTCCTGTTTGTCGCCTGATACTTTGGCCAGGCTTGTCGGAACCGACAGGGCAGTGGCACCGAAGATCACCGGTTTCAGTTCGGCGACCCTTGCCGTTACGGTATTTCTCCCGGGATCGCTTCCCAAGGTCAGGGTAGCGGCGGCGAGGCCGTTCTCATCGGTGGTGGCGGTGGTTGCCGACAGGAAACCTCCCCCGGCGGTGACCGTGAAAGTGACGGTTGCCCCGGCAAACGGATCTCCGTTCTGGTCAAGCACCGAAACAATGAACGGCTGGGCCAACGTTGAGTCGGGCAATCCTTTCTGATTATCGCCGGAGAGCCTGGTCAAGGCCTCAGGGTGGGGTAGAAGAACCTCCAGATCCCACAGCAGAAGCGTGCCATTCGCAGAACCGGCAGCGAAGATCCTTCCGTCCGGCGAGAACTCCGCAGCCCCGACCAGATGCCAGGGGATGTAGGTCCCACCGGCCAGCCTCCGCACCTCCGCCAAGTCAATCTGATCGACATCAGTTCCCGTAGAAACCATCATCGAAAAAACCCACAACTCCCGGGAGGAGAGGGTGGCGACAAGGGTGTTATCCGCAAGGTTCCGCAATTCTCTCGTTTCCCCCCTCTTGCCGGAAGCGATGGGCTTTCCGTCGGGTGTAATCCACAATGAGATTATTGAATCGGTAGGCAATTCGAAGGTGGCAGTATTGGTCCCCGTCGCCGCGTCCCACAGCTTGACCCTTGGGTGGGAGGATTCGGAAAAAGGGTCTGGTTCTTCTCCGGTGGCCAGAACTGTTCCGTCAGGGGAAAAAGCCAGGACACTGACCGGATTCTTGTGCCCGCGGAGAGTTGCGGTGTTGGTTCCCGTTGCCGTGTCCCAAATCTTCGCGGTTCCATTGCCCTGTCCCGAAGCTATTTTCGTCCCGTCGGGGGAGAAGGCGACAGTGCGGACCCAACCCCTGAACTCATCCGATACCAGGGTGGCGGTATTGGCTCCCGTCGCGGGGTCCCACAGCTTGATCGTGTGGTCCGACGAAGCAGAAGCGAGGATGGTCCCGTCAGGGGAAAAGGTTACATCATTGATCCTCAGGCGGTGGCCCTTCAGGATTGCGGTACTGGCAGCCGTTTCCACGTCCCACAACTCGACCGTTCTATTGTCATATCCGGATGCAATGGTTGTGCCGTCGGGAGAGAAAGCCACTGAATTCATCCATCCCTTGTGCCCCTCCGCAAAGGTGTAGGCATTACCGGTAGCCACCTCCCACAGTCTGACTGTCCCCCCATCCGCCACGGAAGCGAGGGTTGTTCCGTCAGGTGAAAAGGCCACTGATCTGACCCGGCCTGTATGTCCCTCGAGGGTAGCGAAACCGGTCCTCGTCGCCAGGTCCCACAGTCTGACAGTGCCATCCCACGAAGAGGATGCAAGGGTTTCTCCATCGGGGGAAAACGCCACGGAGAAAACCCAACTCGTATGTCCCTCGAGCGCGGTGATATGAGTGCCCGTCCCGACATCCCAAAGTCCGACCGTGTGGTCGTTGGATCCGGAAGCGAGAGTCCTCCCGTCGGGCGAAAATGCCACCGAGTGAACCTCGTCCGTATGCCCCTCCAGGGTTTCATGAGCCCCGGTCGCCACGTCCCACAAAAAGACCCTGCCCGCGATGTTCCCCGTAGCGAGCTTTGTGCCGTCCGGGGAAAACGCCACTGAGTAGACAGTGCCTCGATGTGCATAGGTGGCGGCAGTTGTGCCCGCCGCCAGGTCCCACAGAATGATCCTGGCGTCATATGCTCCCAGAGCGAGCAGGGTCCCGTCGGGAGAGAACGCTGCTGAATAGTAGGTTTCGAGAGGGGTATGAGAGCCTGTAGCCACGTCCCAGAGCGACCCGGCAGAGGCGAGCTTGGATCCATCGGGGGAAAACGCCACCGGCATGACCGCATTTCCGATGGGGAACAAGGCGACTTCGCGGGAAGTCGTCACGTCGTAAAGCCAGGTGCCCGTCTCACTTCCAACAGCGAGGAGCCGACCATCCGGAGAGAAGGCAACCACCCTGTCTCCTCGGCCTATGCGCCCTTTTCCCAGGCGGGCAATGGACCCATCGGGGAGATGCCACCTCTGGAATTCATCCTCCATGAGGGGGATAGAAGGTGTGCCGACCCCCACCGCACTGAATGTCACCAGCTCAACTCCGGGAATCGTGACCTCAACGGTGTTGGTTCCCGGATCGGGTCCAAGAGTGAGAAGAGCCTCTGCCCGGCCGTCGGCGCCGGTCGTCACCTTCTCGACCGTGAACCGTTCGTTGAGCGTGCCATCTCCTTCCGTGACCGCAAACGTGACCTCAACGCCTTGCAAGGGACTGTCGTACTGATCTCTCACTTCCACGACATAAGGGTTCGCCAAGGCTGAACCGGTCGTACTCCGCTGGTCATCCCCTGAAATCTCCATCAGCGTTCGAGGACGGGGCTGTAGCCACTCGGACACGTCCCACAGTCCGATCCGGCCGTCACCCGTTCCGGCGGCAAGGGTTGTGCCGTCGGAAGAGAAGGCCAGGGTGTTGATCCCCCTTCCCTCGCCTTGCAGCGCGGCTATCCTGCCCTTCGTTACCGGATCCCACAGACTCACCTCCAGGTCCGCCCCGGAAGCGAGCAGGGTCCCGTCGGTGGAAAAGGCCACTGCTCTGACGGGCCGATCATGCCCCTCGAGGACGGCGACGTCCTCGCCCGTTTCCACGTTCCACAGGAGCACGGTGGTATCGTCCTCCCCGGAGGCGACCAGGGTTCCGTCCGGTGAGAACGCGACGGTGTTGACCCCACGCCCACCGCCGTGCCAGTACGCCGCGACCTCCCTCTGGGTCTCCAGGTCCCAGAGCCGGATACCATCGAAGGAGCCGGAGGCGAGAGTCGCCCCGTTGGGGGAGAAGGCCACCGAGGCGGCGCCGACCGGAAGAATCGCGGTACTGGTTCGAGCCGCAAGGTCCCACAGCCGGATGGCGTCCGCGGCCCCCGAGGCGAGCATCGCGCCGTCGGGTGAAAAGGCCAGGGAACGGATCGGGTCGGTATGCCCGGAGAAGGTGGCGATCACCTGGCCGCTTGCCATGTCCAAAAGCTGGACCTCGGCGCCGGACCCCGAGGCCAGGGTCGCTCCGTCGGGGGAAAGGGCCATCGCACCGGCTCCGCCGGACAGGGAGGTAGTGGTTCCCGTCCGCGTCTCCAGGTCCCACAGCTCGACTCCCTCTCCCGAGCCGGAGGCCAGGGTGGTGCCACCGGGAACAAAGGCCACGGAGTGAACTTCCTCCGCAAGCTCGAAGGTGGTCTGATGCTGCCGCGACACTTCCCACAGATCGAAACTGATGCCTGCCCTGTTGCCGTCCCTGTCGATCACGATGAGGGATATCGGATGCACCTTCGGGTCGGAAAGATCCGAAAAACCCCAGTCGCTGCCCGAAGGGATCACGCCGTCGTAATCGATCTCAATCTCGACTTTCTCCTCGCCCGTCATTTCACGGCACAATTTCAGTTCCCAGCCTCCTACAAGGTAGGAGGGGTTGTGGGTCTCCCTCGTGGGAACGCGCAGCCGCAACAGATAAAGCCCATGCGCGTCGCTGAGTCTCAGCCGAATGGGGACGTTCTCCGAACCTTCCGGATACCCATGTTCGGAAAGGAGTTCGATGGCTGGCGCCTCTGCCCACTCGACGCCGACATCGGAATTGAAGTAGGGATGAACAGCCAGAAACCGGGCGGCGCATGCAGACAGAACCCTTCGTTCATCAAATCCGTATGAGAGGATGAACGTGTCGTCGCGAAAATCGTGTCCCATACCGAAGCTGTGCGCCAGTTCATGGGCGAGGGTTTGCCAGCTGAATTCCTCCGGCACCAGAAGGGCGCCGCTCTGTTTCGAGCCCGATCTCGCCTGTCCGGCCGCCGTCCTGTTGATCCGGTTGTTGCTGTTGTCGATGACGAAGACAGCGATACTCTTCGACAGATCGAACACCTGTTCAACCTCAGGGGCAAGGTCCCACGAGTTGTCCAGATAATGACTGTCGGGATGTTGGCCGTCCACGCGGTGAACCAGCGGCTCCCCTTGGTCGTCGGTCTCGAAGCGGAAGGTCTTGTACCCGTATCCATGCGCCTGAATCTGCTCGCCGAACCAGACCTGAATGTTGCGGATTTCGTCCTTGATTCTTTGCACCACGTCCGTACGAAACGGGCGGTCGTTGGGCAGGAAGTAGAAAAGGCGAACGGTGCGGGGTTCGCCGGTATTTAGATCAGCCAGCCGCTTGCCTGCCGGGCGTTTCCGCTCCCACTGCTCGTATTCGAACGGCAGGCAGAAGTGGAGGCTGTCGGCCGGGGGTGAAGCATGGAGGAATGCTGACGACGAGAGAATCAGACCGAGAAAAATGAAAAGAGGGCAACGTAAGCTGAAACCATTCATGGAACAGGAATCCCGAGTTCAGGTTAGGTATTCGTGGGGGTCAACGAGTTTACCGATAGGCAACGGGTTCCGCGGACCATCCACGCAGAGGGGGTATGAGGGTTTGAACGTTCTTGGTTTAAACATCTGTATAGTTGTACCTCGCTGGCCAGACGGAAGCGAAACAACAGTAAAAAGGCCTCCGTTGTGGTTCGGACCCATACCTCAGGTGACCTGAACAGTTTCGGGAACCAAAGGGAGGGCATCCGAAAGGGTATTTCGGTTTCGGCCCTTGACGTCGGCTCCAGAAATCGCACTGGAAATCCCCTGCTCCGCTTGCCTACTCCAGTAAGGTGGGAAGAGCTGCAGCATTCCGGTGTTGTTGGTGCCGTCGTATGCGGGCGCGGACTCTTCGATTTCAGCGAACACCGACTGCATGTTGGCGTCGCTGAAAATGGCGCCATCCTTCGATTCGTAGTGATGTGAATTTCCTTGACGACATGCTACGAGGTCCTAATTCCGATGTCCGGGGACTGTTGGGTTTAGACGAAAGGACAGCCCCTAAAAATAGAAAATGAGGCACCTTTTCGGCCCGGTTGTAAAGCAGCCTGGACACACTCGGGGGCGGGGTGAAGCGCTGGAATCGCGGGCGCACTCAATCGCCGGGCAAGTCGCTGCCTCGTACCAGGGTCTTTTTCTCCTGCTCGGTCATCCCCGGTCGCGGGGCGGCCCTCAGGGCTTCACCCTGGCCCAGCAGGCGCTCTTGACGTCGTCCCTGCCGGCGTAGAACACGACGAGGACGGTGCCGTCCCTCAGCAGCACCCCGCGCGGATGGCCGAAGCGCCAGGTCTTCATGTCGTCGAACTTCTCCTTTGGACTGCGCCGCCCCCGGGCGCCAGGCTCCGTGCCTGCTCCGCTCTCGTAGATCATCAGGTCTCTGCCGCGGTCCCAGGTGCGTCCGAAGTCGTCGCTGATCGAGGCGGCGATGCCCGGAGGATCGCGGCGGTGGGAGTAGACCGCCAGCAGACGATCGCCGCCGAGAGGCACCGGCTGGCAGTGTTGGCCGGGCAGGCCGCTGCCGGCGGGGGTCGTCCACGAGCGCGCGTCGGGGGTCGCCCAGGCGACGTGGACGTCGAGATCGGCGCCGGCGGCCGGATCGTGGGTCCAGAACATGGCCACCCACCGGCCGCTATCGGGGTGAACCCCCAGGCGGAGGTCCCAGTAGTAGAGCAGATTCCGCGGATGCCGGGCGACGGGAAGGAACTCCGGCCAACTCAGACCTCCGTCCCGGGAAATGCGGAAGCAGCATCCGGGCCGTCCGGGCGAGGGGTCGTCGTATTCCTTCCACCACTCGTAGGGCTGGGCGAGCAGGCCTCCGGGCAAGGGCCAGACCGCCTGGGTCGCGGAGGATGCCCCCCTGTGCGGCCGCGAGTCCATCCGGCGCCGGGGACCCCACGTGAACCCCCCGTCGGTCGACGTGGTGTGGAACATGCGCATGGGCAGGAACCCCTGGGTGACGGGATTGGACATGGGAAGCTCGGGGTCGGTGCGGTCCATCCAGATCCCGGTGGCGGTCAGGACGCCAGGCGAGGTCTCGGCGATGGTGAAGGAGAACACCTCGCCGGGGGTCCCGTCTTCCCAGGCGCCCTGTCCGTAGCCGTGGTGGCGCAGCTCCCAGGTCCTGCCTGAATCCGAGCTGGCGAACACCGCCTCATGGCCGTCGAGGGACTCCCTTTCGCTGCCGAGGCGGCAGCTTGCGATCAGGGTTTCGTCGCGCATCGCGAGGACGGCGGTTCGGGCGGAGGAGCGCTGGTGGGCAGCGGCCTTGCCGCCGTCGTGAATGAACCCTCTATCGACGATATTCAAGGTATGCCTTTCCGCTGTTGCGGCCGCGTTTCGGGTGGCGCCGTCCGGACCCTGCGCGGGGCCCGACGGCGGTGACAGCCTCCGAACGGCCATGCCCGGAGTCGAACCGTCGCCCTCGACCGAATGCCTCCTGCAGCGGCTCGCCGGAGAGCGGGGTGCCGAAATGGAACACTATTCGACCAGCGCCTCCCTGAGGGATTGGATCCTGGAATCGTCGAGGCCGATGGCGCGCGCGTACCCTTCGACGCCGCCGTGGCGCTCGTCGAGATCGTCCATCACACCCAGCATTATCTCGGGGGGGCAGGTCCGGGCCTGGTATTCCTGCCAGGTGATCTCTCCGGGGGAAATTTCCGGGTTGTCGTCCAGGTAGCGAAGCAGCAGGAACCGGCCGCTCAGGCTGTAGTCCCGGGCGATGACCTCGCGAGGCACTCCGGCGATTCCAAGGGCCAGCGCCGCGATCATTCCCGTCCGGTCGGTTCCGGCCGAGCAGTGGAAGAGGGCCGGCAACGAGTCGGGCAGGGCGAGGAGCGACAGGATCTCGCGCACCTGCGCCCGGCGCCGGTCGAGGATGAGGGAGTAGGTCCGGCGCTTGGTCTCGGCTACCCCTTCCGGCCGGGTAATGCCGTCCGCTTCCCGCCAGGGGTCGTCCCCGACCATGTTCTGATGGTACCAGGTCACCTGCTCGGACCTCATGAAGGGATGGCCCAGGGTCTGCAGCTCAACGCTCTTGCGCAGGTCGATGACGGTGCGAAGGCCGTAGTCGAGAAGGGCCTGCTGCGAGTCCGCATCGAGCCGGTGCAGGGAGTCGGAGCGCAGCAGCCTGCCCCAGCGGGTCCGCCTTCCGTCCCTGGTCTCGTAGCCTCCCAGGTCGCGGATGTTGTAGCTTCCTGGAATTTTCAGACGTCGTTTGGGGTCGAGCTCGTCATTCATTGCGGCACTTGCCTCCATGAGTGAGAACGGATGAAATCACAGGTTTTCTTCGGTCGTAAGCGAAAACTTCAGGCGCAGGCAATATGAGGCGCCATTTTGGGCAATTTGTCAAGAGCTGCGCCAAGAACGGCTGGCGCGATGGGGATAAGGTCAAACACTCGGCGAGTTCCATCGGCGTGTCTGAGAGGTCCCGGGTATCGCGGCAAAGAAAAAGCTGGCCGATTGAAACTACAACCGACCAGCCTTATTCTCGCTTTGCTATCTCACCGGGGGGTGGAGTTGGCAGCGATGAAATTTCACCCGCCTCCGCCTTCTCTGCCGTCGTGACTTTCACCACCTTCTCCGCCGGCGTGGTTTTCACCACTTTCACCGCCTTCGCCACCTGTGGAGTCGGGACCGGGGCCATTGCAGTCGAATAGCTCCGGATGGATCTCCCAGGCGTCGAAAGCTACCCCTGCCGCCTGCGGCTCGTTGTCGACTAACAGTTCGGTAGTCGCCATGGCACCCGGCGCCAGATCGCCGACCGGATCAGGCCCCAGCTCGACGACCGTGCGCGTGCCCTGCTTGAGGTTGAGTTCGATCTGGACGAAGCAGGCGGTCTGCGCCATGGTGTTTTCGACGATGCCCGAGAACGAGCGCCTGTCCGGGTCGTAGGACATGGCCACGCGCAGACCGTTGACGACGCCGTCCCACGACTCGTCGAGCGCGAGGACCGGGCTCGACGGATCGCCTCCGCCGCCTTCGCCGCCCTCGGCATGGCCGCTGGTCTCGTTACTCTCGCCTCCGCCGCCGCTCTCTCCGGAGCCGACCTCCACATGGGGCGACCAGCCGTCGAAAGTCTGGCCCTGGGCAGACAGGGTGATGTTCAGCTTCGCACCCGCCGCGAGGTCCGTCGGCGTGGTGGGTCCCAATTCCGCGGTGATCGCATTGGCTGCGTTAGACAGATGTATTTCCACCCGCACTCGGCGCAGAGTCTGATTCGTCGTATTTTCCACGGTCCCGCTGAATTCATCCCTGCTGGAGTTGTACGACATGATCAGCCGTGCGCCGTTGCGCGTATGGTCGTAGACCTGGTCGAGTGTCAGTTGCAGAGCTATGTCGCCGCCTTCGCCGCCTTCCCTGCCAGCGTGGCTTTCACCACCTTCACCGCCTTCGTTGCCTCCATGCTCTCCGTCCGACTCAGACCTGCCCGATTCAGCGTTTTCGCCCGCGGGCGAAATTGGATTATCACCACAGCCGCTCATTCCAACAAAAATGAGAACAAGCACCGCGACGATTGGTTTGCCTATGGTGAGTTTCATGGTATCTCCTCCGAGTTAAGAAGTAGTTCAAACTGCGAGCACCGAGTTATGCGTTTTTTGCCATGGCATTGGACATTTTTTTTACTTCGCAATTTCTGTGCCAACTACAAGGCCCCTGGATCAGGGCATTTGGGGGAAGAATCTGGAACGGACACGGCAAATTTCCACCGGGGGCGGCGGAAATTTGCCGGGGAAGAAATTCTTCGATGGGTCCTGCGGAGGCTTGATGGCCGCGCTGATTTGCGCCACGGCCCGGATCATTGATCTAATTTTGTGACGATATACTTTATCAGGCCCCTATTCATTAAGTTTTAATTCGCGCACAAAACACATGAAATTCCGCCTCCAAACGAAGACGACCCTCACTATTGCGCTGCTCGTCGTCCTGGTTTTGACGGCTAGTAGTTATCTGTTTTTCGACACGGCAAAGCGTGCGCTCGACGCCGAGATGGGCGAACGGCTAGTGGCGGTCGCCAAGACCTCTGCAGCACAACTCAATGGAAGCTACTTGCGCGCACTCCAGCCGGGCGGCGAAGACACGCGGTTGTACCGAACGCTGCAAAAGAAGCTGCAGTCCATGCGCGACGCTTCCGAAGCGCGGGCGATGTACGTGCTTGACCTTGAATACAAAAGCCTCGTCGATTCCCGCCTCGATGTACCCATCGGCAGTCAATACCACTCACTGGGCGAGGACAGAATCCATATTGACCAGGCCAAACGAGGGATAGGGGCCGCTTCCGTCGCCTTCCAGGGCATAGACGATGCTTTCTACCGATCGGCTTATGCGCCCATTCGCAACGAACACGGTGGTATCGTCGCCGTTCTCGCTGTGGATGCGAGTGTGCTGTTCCTCGAAAGCCTCGCCAAGATGAGCCGCGACATGATACTCATCGGCGTTATTGGTATGGTTTTTGCCGTTGCTCTCAGCATCTTTTTAGCCCGGTCGATCGTCGTGCCGATTGAGAAACTCTCGCAAGCGACCCGACGAATTAAGGCAGGGGCGTTCGGGACGCAGGTTGAAACGCGCAGTGAAGACGAGGTCGGCGCGCTGGCCACGACATTCAACGAGATGAGTGTCGCGATTCAAGAGCGGGACCAGCAGGTGTCGCGCATGGCCGAGGAGCTTCGACAGCTATCGGCCGGGCTTGCCCATGAGGTCAGAAACCCGCTTAACGGGATGCGGATTTTCCTGGGCCTGCTCAAACGCCAAATCCCCGCCGACCCGAAGGCGGAGCAACTGATTGAACAAGTGGATGGCGAAGTGCGGTCATTGAACCAGCTGGTCAGCGAATTTCTCGACTTCGCGCGTCCGACGCCGCTGCAGACCGGGGCGGTGGATTTGGCAAACGTAGTCGCATCAGTGCTGGCGCTGCTCGATGCGGAGTTGCGCGAGGGCGCTGTCGAGGTTCAAACGGTAAACCTGGACACCTTGCCCGCCATCGAAGCAGACGCCGACCAACTCAAGTGGGTGTTCACCAATCTGGTCAAGAATGCCGCGCAAGCAATCGACCGGGGCGGAACCATCGCCATTGAAGGTTTTGTCGATGCGGACGCCGACGCCATCCGCGTCGAGGTTCGGGATACCGGAGTGGGTATGTCCCCCGAGACGGCGGAACGCGCCTTTAGCCCGTTTTTTACCACTAAAGACAAGGGCACGGGTCTCGGGTTGGCCATCGTCAAACGGCTGGTCGAGCATCACCAAGGCACGATCGAATGCACGAGCAAGCAAGGCGGCGGAACGACGTTTGCCCTCAGACTGCCGGCGACTCTGAAGCGGGAAAGACTGGCATGAGCCGGATACTGATTGCCGACGACCATAAGAGCACCAGGGAAGGGCTCGCCCTCGCGCTTGAGGGGCTGGGGCATTCGACCCATGTTGCATTTGACGGAGAGGACGCGATCGCAGCGGTCGAGAAGTACTCTTTCGATTTGGCCATGGTCGATATCCAGATGCCAAAGAAGACCGGGATTGAAGTCCTCGAAGCCATTGCCGAGATCGCGCCCGAAACGAGTGTCGTAATGATGACGGCTTTCGGCACGATCGAGCTGGCCGTCGAGGCCATGCAGAAAGGAGCGGTGGACTTTTTAACCAAACCGTACACCCTCGAACAGATCGAAGTAAAAATTGAACAGGCGCTTGCCGGACGCCGTCTCGGTCAGGAAAACGCCTACCTGCGCCGGGAAGACGAGCTGCGCTACAGCTTTGACGAGATCATGGGAAAAAGCCCTCAGATGCAAGCGGTCTTTCGCAGGATACAAACCGTCGCGCCAATCCATTCGACCGTGCTCATCGGCGGGGAAAGCGGCACCGGGAAAGAGCTCGTTGCCCGCGCGATCCACCAGCACAGTACGCGCTGGGAGAAACCATTCGTCAAAGTCAATTGCGCGGCGCTGGCAGAAGGCGTGCTGGAAAGCGAACTCTTCGGCCATGAGAAAGGCGCATTTACCCAGGCCGTGAAGATGAAACCCGGACGTTTCGAGATCGCCGATGGCGGTACGTTGTTCCTCGACGAGATCGGCGAGAGTACGCCGGCCATGCAGGTCAAACTGCTGCGGGTCCTGCAGGAACGGGAGTTCGAGCGGGTTGGGGGAACCCGCTCCATCGCGGTCGATGTCCGGCTCGTCGCCGCGACCAATCGAAACCTGCCCGACCGCATCAAGGAAGGGGCATTCCGCGAAGATCTGTACTACCGCCTCAACGTGGTTCCCATCGAGATCCCGCCCTTGCGCGAACGCCGCGAAGACATTCCGCTGCTGGTGGCCCATTTCCTGCTCAAGTACAACGCCGAGATCGGCAAGAAGGTGTCGTCAGTGCATCCAAGCGCAATGGAATTGCTGACGACCTACTCCTGGGCCGGCAATGTCAGGGAACTCGAGAACGTCGTCGAACGCGCCGTGGTGTTGGCGCAGGGCAACCAGATTACGCCTGAGGACCTCTCGCTGAACGCTCAATCGCCTGAACACGACGTCGAAAGCGGCACATTGACGGAGCGCGTCGAGGCTTTTGAAAAGCAGCTTTTGTGGGATGCCTATCTGAAGGCGAACAAGGTCAAAGCCGATGCCGCGAAATTGCTCGGTATCGAACGAACCACTTTCCGCTACAAATTTGAGAAGTATGACCTCTAGCAGCCCGTTGAAACAGTCCATCCGGGCTGCCGCCGGCCCTGGCGTTCGAATACGGCGTTGCGCCCCCTCTCCGGATTCCCTCGATTCGCCTCGGTCGCACGCCTTGCCTTCGACCGCCGTGACTCGGCCTCGCCTGCAGAGCAACTTTATCAAAGGGACACTAGTCTCTCGGCGGTCGTTCAGAACCATGCTTTTCAGCTGGCCGTGTCTCCTGCTGCTTTTCTCCATCTCAACCGGGGCGGTGCCGGCGGCGTTCACAAAAGAGCCAACCCTGCAAAACTTGAGGATACAGATTGAACGACTCGGCGAACGGGCCGCAGCCATCTCGGCGGAGAGCGCCAGGCTGCTGCGCGAAAACAAGAGGTTGACCGACAGGATCCGCACGGCCAAACAGGACCTGCAACAGGGCGGCGACCGGCTGCTTGAGCGACAGCTACAGAACGACCTGCAGGCGTCCCGGGAGTTGTCGGACCGGATCCAGGAGCTCGACGACCGGATCTATGCGCTCACGGAGGAATCGGTCTCCAGGCAACGGATGCTCGTGGGCATGCTGAACGCCGAAATCGAGCGGCTTTCAGGGGAAGCCCGCGTCGCCGAAGACGCCAACGCCAAGACCCGAATTCTTGCCGCAATGCTGAAATTTCAGGAGGAAGCAGAAAACTACCGGGAGCAAATGGCCAGAGGGTCCAGCGAGTTGCTGATGGCGTTGGATGTCGCCCTGGCGCAAACAGATGGCCCCGATGAGATCCAGCAGAAATTGGCCGTGCTCCAGGACCAACAGGATATTATAAGGAGCAAAATCGGAGAGCTTGACCGGCAGATCCGCGAAACCGGTAAAGCACTCGATCTGCGGCGCAACATGCTGGAGTTGCTCCGCGACATGCGCCGCGGGGAAGAAGACGAGTTTGACCTTGATCGCAACCTCGATATCGCCGAGTTGGAAGGCGAGATTGCGGATGCGGAATCGGCTCTGGAAATTTGGCGCATCAAACGGGAGGACTGGTATGCCAAAGAAAAAGTCCACGGAGAGAAAGCGGTACATCTTGCCCAAGAACTCGAGAATATGCTCCAGGGAAAGTAACGGTATCCCCACGTGTCATTGAGAATTGCAGTTGTAGCATGGTTGCTCGGGCTGAGCCCTCCGTGCCTGGTTTTCGCCGATTCATCGTTGCGGATCGAGCCATTTCTTGACCTCCGCTACCAGTACGAAGACAATGTCTTGCAGGTGCCGAAGGATTTGGGCGAACAACGGGATTTTGCCGCGTATATATGGACAGGGGTCAATGTCAGGGCCGCGCTCGATCCTCGTACGCGCATCGCCGTGCGCTATGAGATGGCCCCGCGTCGCTTTGCCGACGTAACGGAGAAGAATCGCTACGATCACCTGCTGTCAGGTCTTTGGCACCGCAGGCTTTCCCGCGATGCCACGCTCCTGACCGTCGCCAACCTCGGCCTGCGGCGCCAACCCAACGACCTCATCAACGAATACTTCAAGCAAGATATCAGTGGTCAACTCCAGGTCCGGTGGAATCCGTCGTGGTCGTCCCGGTTCGGGGCCGAGCTGCGGAACAAGTACTTTCCCAACAACGAAGGCAGCACGTATAGCAGTGTCATGGTCAAAGGGGGGCTCAGACGGCGGCTAAGCTCGATTGCACATGTTTCCGCCGGCTATCAGGTGCGGGCGTACCAGGGCGTTATCGACCCGAGAATCATCATATCCGAGCTCAACGAGAACGTGGACGGAATCCGCCAGACAGCCAGCTTCGGGTTTGAGTGCATGGCCTTGGAGCGGGTGTTGCTGAATTTGAAATATCAGTTCGAAATCGATCTGGCCTCCCGCGAACTCCCGCGCCACGAACCCCTCTCTCGCGAGCCTGAGCAAAAGGGTGAATTCGGCCATCACGACGGCGATGAGGACGATGTCGATTTCAACTTCGCCAGCCACCGCCTGGGGTCTTTTTTCATCTGGCGACTCGCGCCGCGTTCCAGCGCGAGCCTTGCTGCGCGCCATCATTTCAAGCTGTACCAGGATTGGATCGTGCCGGGGACCGGCGCCAAACGGCGCGACAACCACACCCTGTTGAGCTTCGGCATTAAGCAGGACCTCCGCGACAATTTCGCGGCACGGCTGGAATACGCGTTTGCGACCAACGACTCGAGCGATCCCACCCAGAGCTACGCCGACAATACCTACTCCATACAGCTGCAATGCTCCTTCTAGTGTCCCGCCGCAGAGATAGGTTGACGCAATTGGGCTGCCGAGGCGCCCGGCTCACAAGGCGCCTGAGCGAGTCGTACCAGTGGTGTACGGCGAGTGAAGGCAACTCCCTGAGCCGGGATGGATCGGCGGAATAATGGCGGCATATTTCTGCGGCGGGACACCAGCGGACTTACCGCGGTACCAAACCTCCAGATAAACCCATCTTTGTGCTACGGGCTAAATCCACAACACCCTACTGGAAGATCTGGTACACCGGCTTGATCACCAACTCGGGCACGCAGGCCCGCGGCGGCAGGCCGGCGACGAAAAGCACGGTAGCGGCGATGTCATCCGGCTGCAGCATGCGCTCCAGGCGCTCGGGCTCCACCGGCTCCGGGCGCAGCTCGAGGATGGGGGTGGCCACCTCGCCGGGGCAGATTGCACAGGAGCGGATGCCGTAGTCCCTCTCCTCCTCGTTGATACTGTGGGTCAGCGCCACCATCCCGTGCTTGGCCGCCGAATAGGCGGCGCCGGCCAGCTCTGAGGCGCGCAGGCCGGCCGTCGAGGAAAGGTTGACGATCACGCCGTCCTTCTCCTCCCGCATTCCGGGCAGGAGGGCGCGGGTCATATTGAAGGCACCGGTCAGGTTGATCGCCACGGTGCTGTCCCAGTCCTCCGGATCGACCTCGGCAACGGAGCGGGGATTGGTGTTGACCCCGGCGTTGTTCACCAGGATGTGGACCCTGCCGAAGCGCTCCTCCACCTGCCTTGCCGTGGAGTTCACCGCGGCGCGGTCGGAGACGTCGCAGCCGGCGCGCATGAACCGCTCCTCGGGCAGAGCGGCGGTCGCCTCCTGGAGTTTCTCCAGGCGGCGGCCGATGAAGGCGGCGCAGGCCCCCTCTTTCACGAAAGCCCTGGCAATTGCGCGGCCCATGCCGGTACCGGCCCCGGTCACGACGACCGTGCTGCCTGCGAATCGATCCATGCCCTTCTCCTTGTTGACTATCTGCGGTCAGTTTCCCTCTGGATGCCCGCTAAATGCAGTCAGGCGGCCACTACTCCGGTGGCCCGCAGCAGGGTTTCCTGGACCAGCAGCTCGTGTTCCGCGGGCCGTAGCGGCGGATTCTGTCCCCGGATGGAGGCAAGGAAGGACTCCAGCTCCAGCTCGTAGAGCTGCTGCCGCGATTCTCCTCTCAAGGGGATGAACTGCTCCCCCTCCTCGTAGCCTCCACGGGCTTCCTCCAGGCAGAGGCGGACCTGGGACCCGGGCTCGAAGGGCTCCGGGATGATGGCGCTGCCGCCGGTGCCGTAGACTTCGAAGCGCCGCGCCATGGGGCGTGATTCCATGGCGGCGATGTCGACGAAGGCCAGACTGTTGTCGTATTCGAGGACGATCAGAGTATTGTCGGGGATCGCCGGCTCGAGGTCGCTGTCGTTGCGCAGGAACGAGGTCACCTTTGCGGGCCGGCCCAAAAGCCAGACGATCTGGTCGAGCATGTGGCCGCAGAGGTCGTAGCAGATGCCTCCCCCGTGGCGGCTGAGGGCGCGGCGTACCTCTGAGGAGATGTGGGTGGACATGTGGGCGCGAACGGAGAATACGGACCCCAGCATTTCCGACGTTACCCATTCCGCGATGCGTTCGAATCCGTGGTGGTAACGCAGCATGTATCCCATCTGCAGGATCAGGTTGCGCTCCCCGGCCATGGCGACGACCCGCTGCCACTGCTCCCAATTTTCCCCGGCGGGCTTGTCGTACCAGACGTGTTTGCCCGCCCGCACCAGTTCCTCGGTCTGGTCCAGGCTTTCCTCGTTGGATCCTTCGGAGGCGACGGCGGCGATGGAGGGATCGCTTAGAATGTCGCCCGGAGCGTCGAACCAAGCAGCAGAGCCGAACGGACTGTTCCCTTCTTCCAGCTCCGCGCGTCTTTTACCGTCGGGTTCGAAGACGCCCGCGACCTCCACATCGGGGTTCTTCTGCATCGCCGCGAGTTTGCCGGCGGCGTGCCCGTGTTTGGTCCCGAACTGGGCCATGCGAATCATGCTGCTCTCCTGAATGAAAAAATGGACCTGGGGCCACCTTGCGGCCCCGTTGTATCGCGGGATGCGGGGCCCTCCGAAGGGGTGCGCGGCGGGCTGAGGGACTCAGGCGCAGACCGGGTGGCCTGCGCTCCAGCGGTTGAAGGCGGGGTCCTCCTGAATGGCCAGCAGGTCGCGGGCCTCGTGCCACATGCGGTCCCATGTCCCCGGGTCGCGCAGCTCGGTTTCCGGATGGGCGCGGCTGCGGGCGACGAAGCCGGGGAAAATCCCGCGCCCGCTGGACTGTCCGGTGGGGCAATAGCGCAGATCGAAGCTCCAGCGGATACCGCCGCTGCGGTTGGGCAGGGAGGAGTGGCAGGTCCAGCGGGTCATGAGCAGCACGTCCCCGGGTTCCATGGGCACGGGTACGGCGTCTTCCTCGCGGAAGAGCTGCTGGGGAATGTGGATGCCCGAGCTGCTCGGGCAGTGGCGCAGGAGCCCGCCGTGGTGGCTGCCCGGAACCAGCAGAAGGCAGCCGTTCTCGACGGTGGCCTCGGTGAGCGGAAACCACACGGTCAGCATGTCGGTCTGGTCTGCATCCGGCAGCACCACTCCCAGGTCCTGGTGCCAGGGAGTCGAGATCACCAGGTTGCCTCCCTCGATCGCGGCCTGGAGGTCATCGGGAGAGACCCTGGTGTCCTCGGATGAGAGCAGGAGATGCTCGGGAGGCTTGATGCGCACGTGCTGCACCGGCACCGAGTAGATTTCCGGACCGACCAGGGACTCCGCCAGGTCGAGCAATCTCTCGTTGCGCAGGGCGTTGAAGACGGCAGGCCCGGTCCAGAACGGGGTGTCCGCTTTTATCCCCTTCTGGGGAAGGGAGAAATCGAAGTACTGGGCATGGACCTTGCCGCTCTCCACGTAGATGCGGGTGAGGCGCTCGCCGAACGGCAGATGGTCGAAGGTCGAAGAGATGTCGCCGCGCTCGTAGAGTTTCTGCGCCAGACGCTCCAGCACCTCCCCGTACTCGGCGATGACCGGCGCAATGTCCTCCTCCGGGTCGAGAACGTCCTTGACCACGAGAAATCCCTGCTCGTTGAATTCCTCGATCTGTGCCGCGCTCAGTTGTTTCATAAGAAATCCCTCCGCAAAATCTGGTTCAGCGCCCCATCCAGCCGCCGTCGACGGAGAGGATGGTCCCGTGGACGTAGTCTGCCGCCGGCGAACAGAGGAAGACCACCGCGCCGCCGAGGTCCTCCGGGCCTCCCCAGCGCCCCGCCGGAATCCGCCCGAGGATCTGCTCGTAGCGTTCGCGGTCCTGCTGCAGCGGTGCGGTGTTGTCCGTGGTGATATAGCCGGGTGCGATGGCGTTGACGTTGACTCCCCTCGCCGCCCACTCGTTGGCCAGCGCCATGGTCAACTGGGCGATGCCGCCCTTTGCCGCGGCGTACCCGGGCACGGTTATTCCGCCCTGGAAGCTCAGCACCGAGGCGGTGAAGACTATCTTGCCCTCGCCTCGATCCACCATGTCGCGGCCGAACTCCCGGGCCAGGATGAACTGGGCGTTGAGATTGACCTCGACAACGGCGTCCCAGTCCTCGTCGGCATGGTCCAGGGCGGCGCTGCGCCGGATGATCCCGGCGTTGTTGACCAGGATATCGATGCGAGGACTGTTCTCCTTGACCTGCTCGATGAAGCCGTAAAGTGCCCGGCGCTCGGCGAAGTCGCAGGCATAGCCCCTGAACCGCTTCCCGCACGCCTCAACTCCCCTTTGAACGGCGCTGCCCTCCCGCTCCTGCGCCACGCTCACCCCGACGATGTCGGCACCGGCCTCGGCCAGGGCCAGAGCGAACCCTTTGCCAATGCCTCTGCGGCACCCGGTGACCAGGGCGGTCTTGCCGTCGAGCCGGAACTTCTCCGTGATACCCACAGCAGCTATGCTCCCTTGAGGTCCAGAAGAACCTTGATAATCTGCGGACTGGACTCCATCTGCGCAAATACCTCCGGAAGCTCATCCAGGGAGCGCCTCTTCGAAATCATGCGCTCGAGGGGTAGCTCTCCGCCGGCGATCAGGGCGATGGAGCGCTCGAAATCCTTCGGCTCGTAGGCGCGCACGGCGCAGAACCTCAGCTCCCGCATGAAGGAGCGAAAGAGATCGATCCTCGGCGATTCGTTGAAGACGGCCACCACCACGATCAGGCCCCTGGCCCGCGCCAGTCCGGTCATCGCCGCCGCCCCGGCGGCGGTCCCCGACACCTCGAAGACCACGTCGGCCCCCGACCCGCCGGTGCGCTCCAGCACGACGGCCTCGAGGTCTTCCTCCAGGGGGTCCACCGTTTCCAGTCCCATACTGCGGGCGAACTCCAGCCTGCTGGGGTTGATTTCCGCGAGGAGGACCCGAGCGCCCCGGCGCCGCGCCACCAGGGCGTTGAGCAGTCCGATGGGGCCGCCGCCGATGACCACCGCCCACTGACCGGGCTCCAGGGAGCTGGCTTCCACCGCGTGATAGGCCACCGCGGTGGGCTCCACCAGGGCGGCCAGGTCCAGGGGCAGGGAGGCGGGCAGGCGGTGCAGGGTGTGGGCCGGAACGGTCCAGGAGGACTGGAAAGCGCCGGCCGATTCGACCCCCAGGAAGTTGAGGTGGTAGCATACATGGAAGTCGCCCGAGGCACAGGACGGACAGTTGCCGCAGGGGTCCAGGGGACGGACCACCACGCGGTCGCCCTCCCGCCACTTCTGCTCCTGGACTCCGACCTCGGCAATCGTTCCGGACATCTCGTGGCCGATGATCATGGGCAGTCGCATGCGCATGTCCCGGTGTCCCTGGAAGATGGACAGGTCCGAGCCGCACACCCCGCCGTAGGCCACCTCGATGCGCACCTCGTCCGCCGCCGGCCGGCGCGGCACGCAGGATTCGATCCCGATGGTCCGGTTGCCGTGATAGTAAGCAGCCTTCATGTTCCCGCTGAACTTTCGCGTAAAACCCGTTGGGTCGGCTCCCCGCGCCCGTTCCCAGACACGTCGAAGGCGACGGTGTTGGCCCTGAGGCGGCGGCCCTCGACACAGCGGATGCAGCCGTTGCCGCGGTCGGGGGAGCCGATGGAGAGACCCGGAGGTTCGGGTGCCCCTCCCCTTTGCGCCGGGATCTGCTTCCTTAGTCCGAGCTCCGGCTCAGGCGGGTGAGATCGAAGGGGTTGGACCAGGCCTTGCTGCCGTCGGGTGAGAAGATTTCAAAGCGGGTCCAACGCGAGCCCGGGCGCAGGGTGAAGGTGGCCTCCTCGAAGGTTTCCCCCTTCTCCCAGTACTGGACGCCGACGCGATCGGCCACCGCCAGGATGCGCAGGGCTTCCGAGCACTGCACGGTGGCCTCGACAGCTTGTTTCTCGTCGCCCTCCTCGTCCACCCGGCGCAGGCGGATGTCGCGGATCTCGGGTCCATTGCTGCAGTAGGAGGCGCCCCGCACCAGGGCATCGAGGACGGCGCCGGGGCTGCGTTCCTTTACCCGCGCCCAGGTCCAACCCTGGTAGGTGTCGCGCTCCTCGGAATCAAGCGCGTGGGAATCGTCGTTGGCCAGGGCCGGATAGAGTTTGTCCTCCTGCTCCATCCAGTCGTCCCAGTGCACTGACGAATCCCCGCGCCCGGCGCAGCGGCAGGTGGTGTTGAAGACCTCGATGCCGGCAAAGCCCCGGAGCGGAAGAACGTCGCGTCCGACGCTGACCGAGCTCCAGTGGGGATGGGCGAGAAACACGGCGCCGCCCTGCTCGTTGACCGCGTCGATCACGTACTGGGGAGGCATATTGGCCGAATCCATATCGTCCTCAACGTTGAGGCAGACGAAGTGGTGGCGCTGGCCGCCGAAGGGGTTGTCGGGATGCAGCTCCACTCCCTGAACCAGGGTGAAGTCGGCGGGACAGCGGACGCTGTCTACCCTGGTGATGTTGTAGTGGTCCGACAGGCAGAGGTAGTCGTAGCCCTGGTCGAGGTAGCCGTCGAGGCGCTCCTGGGGAGAGGGTTTGCCGTCGGAATTGGTGGTGTGCGAATGCAGATTTCCCTTGAGCCATTCGTAGCCGTCCTCGTCGCGCAGGCCAAAGGGATTTGTCAGCAGGTTTGCCGGTGAATCTACTGTCATCTGGAACACTCCTTATTGAGGTAGGATGGAAGAGATGCGGGATTTCAGGGTTGCGGCGTCCTCCTGGCAGGGTTTGGCACCCCAGATGGCGGGACATCGGTGGGACCTGTGGTGGACCAGGGCGGTTTCCGCTGAGGGTGGGGAAGTCCTGCCGCCCTGAAGCTGGAAACGCTGACCCGCCGCTGGTGCCGGCAGCCCCGGCCGGCGAGGCCCGTCGGCCATTCTCAAGACGGCTGTTCGGGAACCTCACCACACCTGGACAACGCTTCCCTTGCGTTGGCGTACAACCTGGCTGGCAGCGCCCCCTCCTGAGCCGAACACGGGTTCGCGGCCAGATGGTCGAGCTTGCCTGTTCCCACGATGGTAGGGTGACAGGCGGGGTGGGAGAGGGTGAAGCGCAGGATGAATGCGTGACGGTCCGCCCTCGCTGAGCCCGTAGTCAGGGGCCGTGTCCATGAAGTTGATGCCCTCGTCCTGCACCGCGTTGAGGAGCTCGCCGGCGAACCTGTCGCCGTGGTCCTTCGCGCTCAGCTCCGGCAGGGCGGTACCGTATCCCAACTGGGTGATCTCCAGGCCGGTGCGCCCCAAAATCCGTCTCGAAAGCTGATTTGCCATCCGTGGATTTTCCTGCAAAGTTACCAGAATAAGTTCCTGTCCGGTGCCTTTGTCAAGGAGTGCCATGCCATCCAGGACACTTGGGAGGAGGGGAGATTGCGGCATGGTTGCGGCGGCATTATTTTTCCATCCCCGCCGTTTCGGGGATCGGGTGCATGAAAAAGATCTGTGACCAAATAGAGGAGGAAGATAAATGGCAGAGGAGGCAGTAGAACGCCTGCCCGAGGTGGTAAGGATCGGCCGCGAGAGGCAGCTATTCATAGACGATCACCTGGTTGCGTTCAGGGAGGGAGTTTCCCGCTTCGTGGAGCGGCCCGAGAAGGACGGGGCCAATCCCATCCTGGTCATGGACAGGCCCTGGGAAATGGGGCGCTTCCTCTACTGCGACCTCCTGTTCGACCAGGAGGAGGGGATCTACAAGCTCTGGTACAGCGTGCCCGGTCCCGGCCTGTGCTACGCGACGTCCGAGGACGGGATCCACTTCGAGCGGCCCTGCCTCGGCCTGGTGGACTTCCAGGGCAGCAAGGACAACAATCTGGTTTCGACTCCGCAAGGCTTCGCTCATGACAAGGCGGTGATCCAGGATCTGCGCGACCCCGATCCCCGGCGGCGCTTCAAGATGGTGCACTTCGTGGCGAAAACCCACGGCGCCGGGGTCTCCTTTTCCGGGGACGGCCTGACCTGGTCCGCCTACGAGGGAAACCCGGTCATCGCGCCCACCGGCGACGGCGGCCAGGCGGTCTTCTGGGACGAGCGCTGCGGCCGCTACGTCCTCTACATGCGGCCCAACGGCCACCACGTGAAACGCTGGACCGGGACGGCGGACGAGAGCGCCTTCCCGACGCGGCGGATCGGGCGCAGCGAGAGCATCGACTTCGAGCACTGGACCGATCTCGAAGAGGTCGTGGTACCGGACGAGGTCGACGGACCAGGGACTGAGTTCTACTACATGCCCGTCCTGCGCTACGAAGGCTGTTATATCGGGTTCGTGATCGTTTTCTACCATTTCACCGGGGACGAGCGGCCGCTGGAGGGGCTCAATTTCACCCTGAACGTGCAGCTCGCATGCAGCCGCGACGGCAGGAGTTGGACCCGCGTGGGCGAGCGCCAGGCCTTTCTTTCCGGCGATACCGGGGGATGGGACGAGAAACGGGTCTATCTCGATTGTGCCCAGGTGGGGGATGATGAGATCCGGCTCTACTACCGCGGCTCCAACATTCCCCACATCCAGATCTCCGAGCTGATGGGGACGAGGAGGAACGGGCGCGAGATGAGGGGAGACGAGCTGGGCCTGGCCCGGTTGCGCCTGGACGGATTCGCCTCCATGGCCGCCGGGGACAGGGAAGGGACGCTCACCACCAAGCCGCTGCATTTCGACGGCGGCCGCGCCCTGAGGTTGAACGCCGACGCCCGCGGAGGATCGCTGCAGGTCGAGGCCCTCACCCTCTACGGCGAGCCCGTGGCCGGCTTTACCCGCGAGCAATGCAGGGTCATTGAAGGGGACTCGCTAGATCATCAGGTGGTATGGAGCGGAGGCGGAAAGCTAGGGGAGATCGCTCAACCGCTGCGCCTGCGCTTCAGCATGCGGCGGGCAAAGCTCTATTCCTTCCAGGTCGCGCCCTGATGAAAGGGGCCGCGCTGCTGCCGCGGCCCAACCCCTTCGGGAGAACCCGGGCATTCCGTCGGAGTGGACCGGGTTGCATCCCGAGTCCCGCCCCGGCCAGCGTCCATCCCCGGTTGCTGTGGGCATGTCAGCCATTCCCTCGGACCGCTGGTGGCAGGCAGGGGATGTCTCGCATTTTCTCGTGCGAGACCCTATATTAAGCCCAGCCGATGAACCCTCGATTCACCATAGCCCTTCAGCGCCGCCCGGCCCGCCTGGCCGGTCTGGCCCTGGCGGCTCTCCTCCTGGGTATCTTTCTGGCCCTGCCGCTGAGCCACCAGCTGTTCCACCAGGGCCCCGGCGAACCCGAGTCCTGCCCGGTGCACATGCTGGAGAGCAGTCTGGTACTGCTATCCCTTTTCATCCTGTTCCTGTACTTCATCCGACCCGGGTGCCGGGGCCGCTCCCCGGTACTCTGGTCGGTCCCCCTGCTGCTGTTCTTCTGCGGCTTTTTCTGCAGTAACCGCGCCCCACCCTGCTCCTGAGCATCCGCGCCGCCGGAACCGGCGTTCCGGGCGCCCAGGATGCGTTCTCCACTCATCGTTTCGTCGGTCCGGACGAGGAAGCAGTGAAGGCTTGCCGCATGATGCATCCTGCCGTGCTCCTACCTCCAGGCCGTTGTACCATTACTCGATGGCGGGTCCCGGAAGGGTCCGCGAAAATTCAACAATTGGAGAATCAGATCATGCTCAGGAACATCACAAAGTTCAGTCCCACTTTCGGAATATTTGCACTCGCCCTGTTCATCGCCGCCTGCGGCGATGATGACAATCCCGTCGATACGGACGACCACGACGAGGAGCACGCCGAAGCCTTAGGCCTGATCATCCGCAGCAGCGGCGAGGAGATCGTGCGCTACGAGAACGGCGAGGTCGAAGGAGAAATCGAGGTGGGTCACGGCAAGGAGACCGCCCTGCTCAACGTGCGCTTCATCGCCGAGGACGGCGACCTCTTCGTTCCCGATGCGGAGGAGGGCTTCTCCTTGGGCTGGGAGATAGACGACGAGAGCATCGCCGAGTTCGAGCAGCACGAATTGGATGGACCCTGGTCTTTTCACATCGTGGGCCTGGAAGAGGGGCACACAACCATCGTCCTCAAGATCAACCACGCCGGCCACGCCGACTTTGTCTCCAAGGAGATCGAGATTCACGTCGAGGAAGGCGGTCCTGGAGAGGATACCGACCAGGATCACGACCACGACGAGGAGGAGCGCGAATAGGAAGGGATGCAGGCTTCGGAATCCGGGTAGAAGGCCAGAGCCGCGGATCTGCACCGAAGGAGGAGACGACCCGTTACCTGCCGTGATGCGCGGATCCCGCGCCGGATCAGGCAGCGCTCCGGCGCGGTTTTGTCTAGCGGATTTCCCCCGCCCTGGAGCGCTCCTGCAGCTTGTAGAGCGAGGAGCTTTTCCCCTTCAGGAGGGGAATGGGAAACTCCTTCATGGTGAAGCGCGCCGTCGGGGCCCGTTCACCGCGCACCAGCCGCGCGTTGGACTCGATGCGGAGGGTCATCTCCCCGTGGTAGAGGGGATAGGCGTCGGCCGCCCGGTAGCTGAGGATGAGGGTGCGCCGGTCGCGTTGAGAGCGGTTGGCGATGGAGGCGTGTGGGGTCATGCAGTGCATGAAAATCGCGCTGCCGGCCTTGCCCTCCACCAGGGTGGCTTCGGAAGCGTCCATCTCATCGACCACCTTGCCCTGGAAATAGCCGTTGCTCATGTGGCCGAGGACCGGACCCTGGTGGCGCCCGGGCAGGACCTGCAGGCAGCCGTTCTCCCGGTCTGCATCGTCCAGGTAGAACAGCACCGCCAGCGAGTCACGGTTGGTCAGCGGGTAGTAGGGCAGGTCCTGGTGCCATTCCACCACCGAGCCGATCTCGGAAGGCTTCATGTTGATTTTGCTGTAGTGGAACATCAGGTCGGACCCCAGCAACTGCTCAAGCGAGTTTCCCAGCTTCTCGGACTCGGAGAGCTCTCTGAACAGGGGATAGTGGGTGCAGGGCTCGTAGAGCCGCCGCACCATGGTGCCCTCCGGCGGCTGCTCCGGCTCCATTTCCATCCGCGATTCATCGTGATCGGCGAGGGTGCTGCCGCCGATGATCCTTCCGACCTCGGCCAATATGTCCTCCACCGCTTCCGGGCTCAGGAAGCCGGGTTGGACGGTGTATCCCTTCTGGTGGTACTCGGCGACCTGGCCTGGGCTCAACATCGCTTTCTCCTGTTCAGGTGGATTACCCCTCGGGAATCCTGATGGTTGACCGCCCTCCGGTCGTACTCGCGGGGGGCGATTTCCGGGTCATCCGGAACCTGTCGGCAAAGAAGCCGGAACCTCAGTGTGTTGCCTCGATCCATCCCAGGTTCCTGAGCTGCCCCAACCAGCGGGAGCGGACCTCGTTGCCCCTGGCGCCGGCGATGAAGTCCGGGTGGCAATAGGGCTCGTCCAGGGGGAACTCGAACATCCTTACGTGGTTGCCGCGGATCGCTTTCACCTCCCGCCGCCGCGCCTCCAACTGCGCCGGCGTCGCCGATGGATACCAGTAAACCGTCGCCCCCAGTCTGCGGCCTGGGCAGCCGCCGAAGCTGGCGTGCAGCAGGGGCATGGCGAAGGGGATGACGTCTCCTGGTTCCGATTCGACAAGGACGCTGGGCAGCATTTTGCCGCCGGGATGGACCGCGAGAGCGCGGACCTTGTCCATGTAGTCGGCTTCTCCCGGGGCAAGCACCAGTGGATCGACCTGGGGGATTTCGGTCTCGTGGGGTTCGATGTGGCTGGCGGGAACGACGCGGAGCGCACCGTTGTCCGCCCGCAGGGGATCCAGGTAGTAGAGGATCTTCAGCCCGGTGTTTCCGGGAACGTCCAGGTCCCGGTGCCACCCGGTATCACCCTGCCAGAAGAGCACGTCGGTGTTGAGTCCGAAAATGGAGTCGTCGAACAGCGCGGTGGCGATGGAATGGAAGCGGCGGTCCTCCAGCAGGGATGCATTGAACGGGGTGGAGTCGCCGAGGAGCGGTACCCATTTCCCCTGGGGCCCACCCGGGCTGTCGCCGTAGATTCTGTCCGCAGCCGCTCGGGCTTCCTCCCCGATTCTCGCGACCTCTTGCGCCGAAAGCAGGTGGCGCAGAACCAGGAAGCCGAACTCTTTGAAGAAACTGACTTGGTTCGAATTCAACATGGCTTCCAAATTGTCCTCGACAACCCCGCACCCGGCGGTTGCGGCTGAATCAGGGTTGGAGCCGGCAAACCGGTCTCCGCGAGCCCGCGCTCCCCTCCCCGCACCGCCATGGATCGGGATTCCGGGCGCGGAAGACGTTTCAGGCCAGTTGCGCCAGCACCACTTCGTGGAGCTCCACCCTGGGCACCACCACGGTGGCCGGGTCCCCTTCCACCTCGAGATCCACCCCGGCGAGGGGAAGGCGCGCCGATTTCACCTCGAAGCCGTTGAAGCGGATGCGGACATCGTGTACCGGAATAATTTCGCGCAGGTAGAGGTGGGTGCTGAGACCTTCCCCCTTTTCCAGCATGTCCATGGGAACGATGGGGGTGGGATCGTTGAGCAGGTGGACCATCAGTTCCCCTGCTCCGCGCCTGGACGCGGTCACCTCGATGGCCTCGGGGGCGTCCACCACCACGGGAGACTTCGTGCGTCCCACCAGGTGGGATATGAAGCGCTGCAGCGGGGGGTAGGGGTTGTGCATGAATCCGTCGCCCACGTCGCTGTTGATGTAGATCACCTGTCCGGCGCCGAAGCTGTTGGCCACCACCGCCGGCTCGCCGGAATCGAAGGTGGATCCGGGGTGAAAGCTGTCCAGGGGAAGATCGGGGCCAAGGTTCGCGCGGGTGCAGAGTACCTCGGCGGTGGAGCCCTCCCTCAACCGGACCGCGGTCTCGGTGGAGGCGAAGCAGATAACCTGCTCGCAGGCGGACTTCAGCGCGGTGTCATGGGGGACGTAGACGACCCCGTAGGGTTCCTCGCCGCCGATGTGGCCGGCGAAATCCACCCCGAAGAGGTCTGCCAGGGCGAAGTTGCCGCGCGCCTGGCCGAACTCGTCCCGCAGCGAGGTCTCGTGGTTGCCGATGAGAGTGCCGCCTTGGTGCACGTACTGGCGGATCTGGTCGCATTGGGCCTCGGAGAGGCAGCTGTTGGCCAGCATGAGAACGGGATAGGCGGAGAGATGCTCGAGAGTGAGCTGGCGGTCGAGAACGATGTCGACGAGGTGGTGGGACCGGTTGAGCATCTCGTAGCTGCCGTTCACGTCCTTCTGCGAGATGTGGAAGTTCTCCGTAAGCGCCATGTTCTTGGGCAGCTCGCTGGGGCGGAAATCGCGGCTCTGCTGGGAGTAGTGCAGTCCCACGTACTTGACCGTCTCTCCGCCCATGAACTCGACCCGCTTCTTCATCTGCGAGAACACCTCCCGCATCGATTTCTTGTGCAAGTGGATGGGGCCTCCGAAGCTGCCGAAGACGGCGCAGCCCCCGTTGATGATTCCCTGCAGCCCGTGGATCACCGGGGTGTGCGGTTCCAGGTACGGGGCGTAGGCCGAGGTGCACTGCTCCAGTATCTGCACCGGGTTGCGCCAGACGCAGAACGGGGATCCCATGGAGCGGGCGACCTTGGCGGTGAATCCGGTCTCGCGGACCGTCCGGTGGGTCTCGATGAAGTAGTGGTCGCCGTCGTCGCCGAAGGTCAGGGGGTTGAGCTGGTGGCCGTCGACCCAGTCGGTGGTGGGCCTGGCGTAGTAGTGAAAGTCGAAGATGACATCGGGGTACTTCTCCTTGACCCGCTTGAAAACGTGCCGGTTGAAGTCCAGCAGCTTGTCGTAGCGCCAGTTGACGAAGTGGCGGAAGTCGGGGTCGTCGAAATTCACCTTGCCCGGTATGCGCCGGCCGGTGTCCTTGCGGAAAAGCTCCTCGCAGTACCTGCAGATGCAACTGGGGTAGAAGGGCCTGCCCTCGTGCGAGCCCCAGTTGGTGTCGTCGAAGTAGAACCCGTCCAGGTCCAAATGATCCATGATGTCGATGAGGTAGTCGCCGAGCCAGTCCCTGTGGGGGGAGTTGAAACAGGGCCAGCCCTCGTTTTCCGGCGCCGGCCGGCCGAAGTCGATGAACTCCATCATCCACTCTGGGTGCAGCTCCTTGAGAGGCTTGTTGTACATGATGGCGTAATAGGAGAGGACGATGATGCCCTTCTCGTGGGCGGCGGCGAGGAATTTCGGCAGCCGGAACCCCTCGTGGTCCGGGTGCGGCGGCAACATGCTGGAAGGAAAGAGGGGGGTGCCGCGGTTGTGGGTGGACTGAACGATGTGGGCTTCGACTCCGGCCTCGTGAATCAGGTCTACGTACTCCTGAATGACGTGGTCCGGGGTGCGGTCATCCGGATCGCGGCAGAACGAGGGGTACTGCTCGACGCGGCAGACCCGCTTTTCGTACGGCAGCTCCCGCAGGCGCGCTGCGATGGAGCCGACCCTTTTCAATGTCGCCATGGCCTCTTGCCTTTCCCCCGGAGAACAGGGTTGAAGGGGATGTGGCCGCGGGTTTTCGATCTGCATGGAAAACAGGGACGCGCCCATTCCCCCAGCTGATTCGAATCGGCCGGCGCGATTGGTTATCGCGCAAGCTGTTTCCCCACCTTAGCCATTGTGCCTCCAGTTGTCAATGGCGAATCGGTGCATCAAAGGAGGGCAGCGAAAGCCGCGGTACGGCCGCCGGGAGGGTCCTTGCGCAAGGGTCCGGGAGGAGGCAAAATCAATTCGGCGGACGGACCGGCCGGGACCGCAATGTTCCACCAGCTCAGGGGCCGGCGGCGCCTGTTGCGTCTTGCCGCCCATTGCCCGCCCGTTGAAGGGCGGATATATTGAGGCTCCCGATGGTCCGCCATTGCACCTACCGTTCAGCTCGAGTACCCCTGAACCCGAATTCTAGCGCATGATCTTCCTCCTTCTTCTACTTCTCGGGGCGGCCCCTGTCCGGGGCACTGAGACCGGCGCCCTGGCCGGCCACGTGGTCGATGCCGAAAGCGGCGAAGCGGTGGGATGGACCACCGTGGTGGTCGAGGGGCTCGAACGGGCCCGGATCAGCGACGCCGAAGGCTACTTCTTCTTCGCCAATCTGCCTTCGGGCACTCACCTTCTGCAAACTCTCCACGTGGGGTACCACGAAGCCCGCTTCGAGGTCGAGGTGGTCGCCGGCGACACCAACCACGTGGACCTGGCCATCGGCCACCATCACCTGGAGCTGCAGAGCGTCCTCATCGAGGCCCGGAGCGGCAGGCCACTCTCGCCCCTGGAGACCCCCGCAGTGGTCTTCAGCGGCAGCACCCTGCGCCAGAACCTGAGCCGCACCATCGCCGAGACCATAGACTTCGAGCCGGGCATCGCCCAGCGTTCAATGGGTCCGGCGCCGGCGCGGCCGGTGCTGCGCGGGCTGGGCGGCGACCGTCTCCTGGTGCTCGAAGACGGAGAGCGCACCGGCGATCTCTCGTCCTCCTCCTCGGACCACGCCGTGGCCATCGAGCCCCTTACCACCGAGCGCATCGAGGTTGTGCGCGGTCCCAGGACCCTGCTCTACGGCTCCAACGCCCTGGCCGGAGTGGTCAACGTGGTGCGCGGCTACGTTCCCTCTGCGCATCCCGAAGGCCTGGGGGGCTCCTTCACCTGGCAGGGGGAGAGCGTCAACGGCGCCCTGGGGGCCGGCCTCAGCCTCGAACACCCCCTCGGGCCCATGTCCCTGCGGGCCGACGGAAGCTGGCGCAACGCCAGCGACATCGCCACTCCCCGGGGAGTACTGCCCAATACGGACATTCGCACCGGCAATGCCTCGGTGGGTATCAGCCTGGTGCGGCCCTGGGGCCACGCGGGGGTGTCCGGCAGCGTCTACGACTCCGACTACGGCATCCCTCCCGATCCGCTCGGGGGCCATCCGCACGGCGTGTCCATCGAACTTGAACGCCAGCATTTCGAAGGACGCGGCGAGCTCCTCGGCGGACCGGACTGGCTGCAGCGCCTGGAACTGACCCACGCGTTCTCGCGCTACCAGCACGGCGAGTTCGAGGTCAATCACGTTCTGGGGCTGGAGTTCGGGGTGTTGTCCCACCACAGCAGCGCCCTGGCCCACCTCGAACCTCTGGGGCCCTTTCGCAACGGGGTTGCGGGACTGTGGTACGAGTACCGCAACTACGCCGCCGCCGGTCTGGACTTCACCCCACCGGCGGAGGAATACGCCGGCGCTCTGTTCACCTACCAGGAGATCGAGCGCGGCTCCTGGTCGGCCAACGCCGCCCTGCGCGCCGACGCCCGCCGGGTCGAGCCGCGCGAGGAGCGTGACTCGCGCACCGTGGGCCGCATCCGCACCCGGGATTTCGCCGGCCTCTCCGCCGGTCTCTCCGGCCTCTACCGCAGCGGCCGCGGCCTGACCCTGGGCGCCACCTTGATGCGCACCTTTCGCGCCCCCGGCATCGAAGAGCTGTTCTCCGAGGGACCTCACCTGGCCGCCTACTCCTACGAGGTGGGCAGCGGCGACCTGAACACCGAGCGCGGACTTGGACTGGAGCTGTTCGCCGACTGCCACCACGAGAGAGGCCATCTCCACCTGGCCCTGTTCCGCAATGTCATAGACGGCTACATCTTCCCGAAGAACAGCGGCCAGCCCAGCCTGCGGCGCGCCGACCTCTACCTCTACCAGATGGTGGGGGAGCGCGTCCTCATGCACGGCGCCGAAGCCACCGCCGACTGGCGCCTGGGGCGGAACTGGAAAACGGTCTCCTCGCTCAGCTACGTGCGCGGACACCTGGCCGACCGCGGCGGCGAACCCCTGCCGCGCCTGCCGCCGGTGCAGAGCCGCATCAGCCTGGCCTGGGAGCCCACCGAGGCTCTGAGCGCCGGCGGGGCCCTGCGCCTGGCGGCGGACCAGAACCGCCCCGGCGAGTTCGAGGAGCCCACCGAGGGCTACGCCGTGCTGGACCTTTCGGGCAAGTACTACGTGCATTGGCGCGGACATCTGCACACCTTTGCCCTGACCATGGAGAACGCCACCGACGCGGTCTACCGCAATCACCTCAACCGGGTCAAGGAAATCCTGCCCGAGCCCGGCCGCAACCTGCGCCTGCTGCACAAGGTTTTCTTCTGAGGCCGCCCTGGCCTTCCCCACCATGAAGTGCAACCTCATCGGCCATGGCATCGGCCTAATGCTCGTGATGCGCGGCCCAGGAGGCTCCCGGCGCCGCAACAAAAGCCCGGGCGGCGGCATTTTTGAGCTCACTTCCTGGTTCCTGCCTCCCATTCGCTGCGCAATAAACCGCACCACACCGAGTTGCTGAATTCACCCCTCAGGAATTTGTCCTGGCGCAGGACGCCTTCACGGACCATTCCGAGCTTCTCCATTACCCGGAGGGAGCCGACGTTTCTCTGGTCGGCGGAAGCCTGGATGCGATTCAACTCCGGGTAGGCCGAGAACGCCGCGTCGATAACGGCACCCACAGCTTCGGTGGTCAACCCTCTTCCCCAAAAGCGGCGGGCAAGGCTGTAACCCATTTCGCCGACGCGGTTTTCAAAATCAAATCTGATGCCGACTCCACCAATTACCGATCCAGCGTGTTCAATCGCCCAGACCGCGTCTGTTTTGCGATCCCCGGACACTTGACCTGCTACAAATTCTTCAGCATCTGCTTTCGTGTATGGCTGCGGAACCGGAAGAAAGCGCGCCCATTGCGGATCTGATGCGTACGAAAAAACATCTTCGACGTCCTCGATACTGAACAGCCTGAGCTTCAATCTCTCTGTATCGATGAATTCCGGCATATCCATATTGGTCCAATTATCTCCGAATGTAGGAAGTGAGGCGGAGCTTATCGGCGTTTTCTATCTTTAGAGGCCCATCGTTCAACCACGGGGAAAATCTCGTCATCGATGCAGCGGCGGGCAAACTCATCACGAGCTTGGCTGGAGGGAATAGGTGATGCATATGGAATTTCAGTTTCATCCGGCAGAGGTCAGGCGTAGCGGCTTGGCGAAGTGATCGATCGGTCGGAGCGCGGCGGGGAAAGTTATGTCTGACGGAAGCGGGATGATTGCCATTATCGGTCGGGGTCATTCCGGCACCAGGGTCATCGCCCATACCCTGTACGCCAGCGGTGTCTTCATGGGCGCCGCCATCAATCGCTCGGGGGACAAGGTTCCAGCGCAGGATTTGTACGAGGCCTGCCGGGTCATGGCCAGGCAGGTGCGGTGGCAGGGTGGTTTGCACTGGGACTTCAGCGCATTGCACCAGGGCCCCGTGGCGGCGGAATTCACCTCCCTGGTCGAGTCCTATTTAAAGGACGTACTGGAACACGAAGGACTCCGGGGCTGGAAATTGCCCGAGACCACGCTCGTTTCTCCTTGGATCGTCCGTCTTTTTCCCCGGGCCCGGTACATCTACTGGATCCGCGATCCGCGCGATTGCATCATCGGGCGCCACAAGACCGACGACCTGAGCGATTTCGGGATTGCCTATCCGCACCCGGACAACGAGCGCGAACGCCGGGCCATATCGTGGAAATACCAGTACGACCTGGTGCAGGCCACCCCCAAACCCGAGCACTGGCTGACGGTGCGCTACGAAGACTTCGTGCTCAGGCAAAGCGAGTCCCTGGAGCGGCTGGAGGATTTCCTCGGGATGAAACTGGGGCGGGTAATCGTGCGGCCCGATCCCGTCGGACGCTGGAGAACGGACCGCCTGCCGCATATGTTCGACTTCTTCCGCCAGGCTATGGTGGAAAACGGGTATACCGAAGGGCTCGGTGGGGACTGAATTCCAGAACTCGCGGATGAATGCGAGGGACGGAAACCTGGCAGGTATGGCGGCGGCCGCTGCAATTGGAGGGCACGGAGCGCGTTAATGAGCGGAAATTTGAAGGAACCCGGTCGATCGCCGGGTGCCCCCCTGGGGGAGTGGCGCCCGGCATTGCCGCCGCCGCGAGCGCTGATGGATGGGAGAACTTGCCGGGTTGAACCGGTGGATCCCGCGCGCCATGGCTGGCACCGGAAAACTTCGATTCCGCGGGCAATCAACGCCGGGCATTGTCGGACCTCACCCGAACAGCGCGCGATGAATGGACGACTGACCGAGATGGCCCCGCAACATATGGTTGACCCTCCTTGCCACGCGCCGGCCGAAGCGCTTGAGGCCCGTTCAAATGGAGATTGTCAGAGCAGAGCTTGTGGATGTCGAAGGACTCGCCGAGCTGAACAAGGGTCTCATCGAGGACGAACGGCACCCCAATCCCATGGACGTTGCCCAGCTCACCCGACGGATGAAGGAATGGCTGGCAGGCGGATACATCTGCTACCTGGTGAAAGAAAACAGCCGCATCATCGCCTACTGCTTGTTCAGGGATGAGGGTTCGTACTACTACATGAGGCAATTGTACGTACGCAAAGCATACCGCCGGAAGGGCATCGCTACGCGGTTGCTGGATTGGCTGTACGAGAAGGCGTGGACGGACAAGAAGGTCAGGTTGGACGTGTTCGCCCACAACAAGGACGCGGTTGCCTTCTACAAGGAGTACGGCTTTCGCATCGGCGTCTACAGAATGGAAAAATGACGGAGCGTGC
The DNA here is from genome assembly GCA_965208105.1 of Candidatus Latescibacterota bacterium. Lineage (GTDB taxonomy): Bacteria > Latescibacterota > UBA2968 > UBA8231 > UBA8231. Next base: position 856,902 of record OZ242318.1, on the reverse strand, counting down.
GGAGTTGTCCTGGAAGGACTGCATGTGACTGTGTCGGAAAGGGTCCGACACTTGATGGCGTCCACTTCGCCGCGCTCGCGGCTTCGAGCTGAGACAGGTACAACCTGCGGCCATCGCGGCCGACATACTTGTCAAATTTGGAATATTGGAGCCGGGTCCGCAGCTCATCGAAGGTCTCGTCGGAGAACAGAAAGGACTCCGTTGGCCTTTTGTATCCTGTCCACAACCGCCCGAGGCGTTCAACTCCCATCGGCCAGGAGCGCTTCGAGCTTGGCCTCGGTTAATCCCTTTGAGGCCGCCTCGGCACCTAGGCTGCCCATGGTTGCCGTCAAGCGCGCCCATGCGGCGCCCCGCAGCCGTTGGTACTGCTCCATGGACATAACCACCCCGACTGCCCTGCCTTTCTTGGTCACGCAGACAGGTGCGCTTTGGGCGGCATCGAGCAATCGGCCGAAGCGATTCTTCGCCTCTCTTGCAGCAATCTTTTTCATGGATTCAAAATAGCTATTTTGGGATTTGATGGGCAACAGACCTCACGAGTGAGTGCTTCAGCGGGTTGCCAAGCCTTGTTCTCGCCCGGGGACAGCAGGTGCAGTTGACAGGGGATCTACGTCTCCAGGTTGATCGCAGACTTTGTTCTAGTATATTTAGAATAGTGCTTTCGGGGGAGCGCCCACGTTCGCGGTCAGGGCACAGCCCACCCCACCTCGCTGTACAATCCACCTTCTTTCTGCCGGTCCTGGCGGACGATCCGGCACTTCGGAAAGAGGGTACTTATGTCCCGTTCACTTCCATTTCGACCAAGCAAAGAGCACCTCAAGAAAGAGGCAAGGCAACTGCAGAAAGCCTGTCACGACGGCCAGGAGTCTGCCAGAAGGCTCCTGCGCGCGCACCTTCCGCGCTTGGCCGGTCAACCCCGTGACGGGGGCTGGCACAACAGAATTACGGTGCAGGAGGCTCAATTCGCGCTTTCTCGCGATTACGGCTTTGAGAGCTGGCCGAAAATGATTGCCTTCGTCGAAAAAGCAGCCAAACAGCCCCGCGTTGCCGCCCCAGTCAAAAGGGTCCTCGAGTTGCCGCACGAAGAAGCTTTTAGTCGGGGCAACTGGGAAGTGGGCTTCGAGCATCTGCTGCTCGCCCTGGTGGGAAAGGTGATGCGGCCCGTTGTCGGCCCCTTGCTGGAGGAATTGGGAGTCAGGCCCGATGAGGTGCGGCGCGCGTTAGAGCGGTCCATGTCCAGTTGAAGCTCCAGGCAGAGCAGGGGTGTCTCATTCGCACATTCCGTCAAAAGCGTGCTTGGATATGCCGTAGATGAGGCGCGTGCAGTGGACAGGGAATCCACGTCTCCAGGTTGATCCTGATACGGGCAGAATAGGCTGCAGGGGCAACCAGACCGATATCTGATAATTCGGGACCCAACTCCATTTTTGTATTGATAATTTTGGAGTTTGGGTCCATTTTCTCAGACTTTCCATAAACCTGAGGAGGAGCAATGGGAAATCCAGTAGTCCACTTTGAAATCGGGGGCCCCGACGGTCCCGCCTTGCAGAAATTCTACCAGGACCTCTTCGGCTGGCAGGTGCAGGTACAGGGCGAGGAGATGGGCAACTACGGCCTGGTGCAGTCCACCGTGGGCGGGATCGGCGGCGGCATCATGGGAACCACCGAGGACATGCCCGTCCGCAGCTACGTGACCTTCTACATCCAGGTAAACGACCTTCAGGAGGCCCTGGACAAGCTGTCCGCCATGGGTGGCGCCGGCGTGTTGCCGCCCATGGAGATTGCCCCCGGCATGGGCTCCATCGCCATGTTCCAGGATCCCGCCCAAAACACCATCGGCCTGTACTCGCTTCCCCCCGATTGGGACGGTGAGATGCCTCCATTGGCCGATCATCCCCGCGTAGTCCATTTCGAGCTCGGCGGCAGCGACGCCGCGGCGCTCGAAGACTTCTACACCAAAATGTTCGGCTGGCAGGTAAATGCCGTGGACATGGGAAACGGCATGACCTACCGCCTCGTAGAGAGGGCGCCGGACGGCATCGGCGGCGGCATATTTCAGCACATGGAAGGCATGCCCCCCAACGCCCCTTCGGTTGCGGTCGAGGTTGACGACCTGCAGGCTTACCTCGACAAGGCGGTGAGCCTCGGCGCAACCGCCCTGATGCAGCCCAGTGAGATCCCCGGCGGCTTCGGTTCCATGGCGATATTCAACGACATTGCCGGCAACCGGATTTCCCTCTTCAAGTCGCCCGAGGAGCAAGCCTAGTCACACGCCTGACCATTCTTCCGCTGTTTCGCCTAGCTCGGCCCATGGCCATGTCGGCGTTTGCCTGGCCGCAGGGCTTGGTGCGCCCGCCGATTCGCGGGAAAAATTTCAGCTTTCGAGTTTGGATTTGCGGGTGGCCTGGTAGATTCCCTAAGCATCGGCGATATGGTCGTAACTACCGGCGTCTCGGAGCACGATATCCCAAACAGGCCGGATATCCGCAGCGACCAGGATGCCGGTAGAGCGCGTGTCTTCCATGCCTCTTCTGTCTCCATCGGCAGCTTTGCAACCTGTCTATCAGATAACTCGGGGGGCGAGGCTGTGGCAATCTTCCGTGATCTGCGGCGATATGGACATCTACGACCGTGCAGAACGAGACAGAATCGCCCAAAAGAGCGGAGCCATAGCGGTTAATTGGGAATCCGCGGCAATCGTGGATGTCTGTGCGATCAACGAGATCAACTACGTCGGCGTCCGCATTTTATCCGACTTGTGTGTGGCTGAAGACCAGGGTCCAATCTCCGAAGAGGGACTTGGACTCATGCGTGAATCCGCTGCTGCATATATAAACGCGTTATTGGACTTCAGTCAGGTGGGGGCAAAGGCCTGATTGGGTTTTGCGAGGCCGGACTAAGCCTGGTCAGAATTCAGAAACTCTGATTCCCGGTCCTGGTGAAATCTCCTGCACTATCAGGATGTCCCGGCGCCCTGAGCCTGGGTTTAACAACTTGACGGAGAATTGAAAAAGGTCTTTATGTTAGTTTTACGTGACACTCGGGTAATCGCTATCCCGTCCGCGACTATCCTAAAATGAACGCTGACGATTTGCTCAGGCCCAAGGCCATTGCCTAGCCCTTCAGGCTTGTGGAGCATCAGAATCACACCTCTTGAACAACCGACCGCAAGGTCTTTTCGCTTAAGGAAAATTCTTACATGTCCAAAATCGTGTATGTGCTGACCAACCCAGCTATGCCGGGTGTCGTCAAAATCGGAACAACGACACGGGAGAACCCCCAGGTCAGAATGAATGAGCTCTACACTACAGGTGTTCCGCTACCGTTTGAATGTGCCATTGCAACTCAAACTGACGACTCAAAGGCAGAAGAATTTGAGAAGGCCCTCCACAAGGCATTTGAGCCATACCGGTTAAACCCCTACAGGGAATTTTTTGAAATTGAAACATACCAAGTCGAGTCGCTCCTCAAAGTGTTGCCCGGTGATGATGTGACTCCACTGGTAAATAAGGAGACCGACAAACTGGAAGCAGGGGAGCGCGAAGCGGTGAAGAAGTTTAAGAGTCGCAGGCCAAACCTGAATTTCGTCGAGATGGGAATCCCGATCGGATCGACGCTTGTATCCGATAAGACTGATGAGGAAGCGACCGTGAGCGGGGATAGGCTTGTAACGTTCAGGGGAGAGGAGATGTCGCTGACCCGGGCAACACGAAATATCCTAGAAATTGACCATAGTGTTGCTCCTACCCCTCACTGGAGGTTCGAAGGGCGGCTTCTCCAGGAAATTTACCGAGAGACCTACGGCGACAAGAAGGACTGACAGATTGCGATTTTGAGCGAGCCACCAACCCCCAACTCTCCGCAAAACCAGTCCCCACATCGCAAATGCTTGAGGAGTTATTTTGAGCCGCAGACCGCCCAACATTCTCTTCTTCTTCACCGACGACCAGCGCTTCGACACCATTCGGACGCTGGGGAATCCGGGCGTCATCACCCCGACCATGGACCGGCTGGTGGCCGCGGGAACTGCCTTCACCCACGCCCATATTCCGGGAGGCACGTCGGCGGCGGTGTGCATGCCCAGCCGGGCAATGCTGCACACCGGACGCACCCTCTTTCACCTGCGCGGGGCCGGCGAGGATATCCCCCTGGACCACGTGCTGATGGGAGAGCATCTGAGGGCACACGGCTATCGCACATGGGGCACGGGGAAATGGCACAACGGAATATCGTCGTTCACCCGCAGTTTCTGCGATGGGGGCGAGATTTTCTTCGGAGGAATGGCCGACCACTGGAACGTACCTGTCTTCGACTACGACCCCGAAGGTAGATATGCTGCCACCTGGCCCCAGTGTGTGGACCCGCGGCGCTCCAACGCATTGATGCTGCGCAAAGGGGACCACTTGAGTGCGGGCAGGCATTCCAGCGAGTTGTTCGCAGACGCCGCGGTCGAGTGGCTGCAGCGCTACGACTCCGGCGACCCCTTCTTCATCTACGTCTCGTTCCTGGCGCCGCACGATCCCCGCACCATGCCCCGGGAGTACCTGGACCTCTACGATCCGGAGGACATCCCCTTGCCGGGCAATTTCATGGGGGGCCACCCCTTCGACAACGGCGATCTGAAGGGGCGCGACGAACTGCTCGAGGACTTCCCGCGCGGCCCGGCCGAGGTGCGTCGGCACCTCGCCGAGTACTACGCCATGATAACCCACGTGGACGCCCAGATGGGCCGGGTGATGGATGCGCTCCAGGCCTGCGGCAGGGCGGAGGACACCATCGTGGTCTTCGCCGGAGACAACGGCCTGGCCCTGGGACAGCACGGTCTCTTCGGCAAGCAGAACCTCTACGAGCACAGCGTGCGCGTGCCCCTGGTCTTCGCCGGACCGGGCGTGCCCCGCGGCGTCCGCCGCAACGCCTGCGCCTACCTGCTCGACATCTTTCCCACCCTGTGTGAACTGACCGGGATCGATACGCCTGCTTCGGTGCAAGGGTCGAGCCTGGTCCCGGCGCTGGAAGGTCCCGGCGTGGGTCCGCGGGATTCGCTGTTCGGCGCCTACCGCCAGTGGCAGCGCATGGTGAAGGACGAGCGCTACAAGCTGATCGAGTACGTGGTGAACGGGCAGCGTACCACGCAGTTGTTCGATCTGGCGGAGGACCCGGAGGAATGTCACAACCTGGCCGGCGACGGGTCCTATGCGGACAGGCTTCAGGAGCTCAGGAACCAGCTATATCGATGGCGGGACGACTGGGACGACGCCCGCAGCGAATGGGGCAAGGCCTTCTGGGAAGGCTATGGCGCCTCCTGATTCACCTTCGCAGCCTCAGGCCGCTCTGGTCCCCAGCCTCGGTCCTGTCTTCCAAACTGCTTCGCAACCCTCTGGCACCCCTTGCCAAGATCATCGTCTTGACAGAGAACCCCCGAAAGGCTCTTTTTGCACATGCCTATGCGTGCGGGAGACAGGGAAAGAATCGGGCCGCACGGCCTGGAAGTGACGCGCCTCGGACTGGGGGGAACGACCTTCGGCAACATGTATTCCGCGTTGAGCGAGCAGGAGGGGCTGGAGGTGATCGAAGCCTCCTTCGCTGCCGGGGTGCGCTACTTCGACACGGCGCCGCTCTACGGCTACGGCCTCAGCGAGACGCGCCTGGGGCCGGGGCTGGCGCGCTACCCCCGCAACGAGATCGCCATCTCCTCCAAGGTGGGCTATACCCTGGTGGAGCGGAAGCCCGGCGACGACTACGTCGATCTCTTCATCGACGCCCCCAAGCTGACCAGCTACTTCGACTACTCCCGCGACGCGGTGCTGCGCTCCATCGAGGGGAGTCTGGAGCGGCTCCAGACCGATCGCCTCGACATGGTGCTGATCCACGATCCCGACGAGGCGAAGAGCATCGAGCCGGACTGGAAACCGGGGGGACGGGGCTACTTCGACCAGGTAATGGAGGAAGCCTATCCCGCCCTCGACGAGCTGCGCCGGCAGCGGGTGGTCAAGGCCGTCGGCCTGGGCATGAACCAGTGGCAGATGCTGGCCGATTTCGCCCGCGCCGGAGACTTCGACGCATTTCTGCTGGCCGGCCGCTACACCCTGCTGGAGCAGGAGTCGCTGCGCGTGTTGCTGCCCCTGTGCCTGGAGAAAGGGGTGCGGATCATCATCGGCGGGCCCTACAACTCGGGGATACTAGCAGGCGGCGCGGTGGAAGGGGCTTACTACAACTACGCGCCGGCGCCCGAAGAGGTGCTGGCCAGGGTGCGCCGCATCGAGTCGGTCTGCGCCCGGCACCAGGTGCCCCTGCCGGCGGCCGCCCTGCAGTTTCCCCTGGGGCATCCGGCCGTGGCAACCGTCGTTCCCGGGGCGCGGAGCGTCGCCGAAGTGGCCGCCAACGTGGACTGCCTGGAGCGGGAGATCCCGGCCGACTTCTGGGCCGAGCTCAAACAGGAAGGGCTTGTCGATGCCGGAGCCCCGGTCCCTTGAGCCCTGGTGCAGGGCAGGCTGACGAAATCCCGGGGAGCGCAACAAGGAGGGGAAGGGTGATCAGGCTCCTTTCCCCTTATCTTTTCTTCCATGATCGGCAGGTATAGCTTTCCAGAAGAGGAGAAGTCACATGAGCACGCCGAACATCACCCTGGCCTCGGGCAAAGCCATTCCGCAACTGGGGCTGGGCACCTGGCAGTTGCGCTGCGAGCAGTGCAAGGCGGTGGTCAAGGAGGCCCTGGAGCTGGGCTATTCCCACCTGGATTCGGCCTGGAGGTACCGGAATCAGGAAGCCATTGGCCAGGCCCTCAAGGAGGTGGGCGCCGACCGCGGCCGCCTCTTCATCACCTCGAAGGTCTATGATTCGCAGCTGGAGGACGAGGAGACCCAGGGGCAGATGGAGGAGATTCTGCGCGATCTGCAGACCGACTACGTCGATCTCCTGCTCATCCACCGCCCCGCTCCGGGGGTGCCGTTTGAGCGCACCCTGGCCACTTTCGAGAAAATCCACGCCGCCGGCCAGGCCAGGAGCTTCGGTATCAGCAATTTCAGCATCGAGCAGACCGACCGCGCCAGGGCCGCCACCGGCCTGCCCATCTGCACCAATCAGGTGGAGTACCACCTGCGCTGCAACCGCGAGAAGCTGCGGCGCCATTGCCACGGCCTCGACGTGGTGCTGACGGCGCACCGCCCCCTGGCGCGCGGCGACCTGGCGCGGGACGAGGCCCTGGCGCAGGTGGCCGCCGGTCACGGCAAGACCCCCGCCCAGGTGGCCCTGAGGTGGTTGCTGCAAAAGGACATGATCGTCATCCCCAAGGCCAGCTCCACCGCCCACTTGCGCGACAACCTGGATTTGTTCGACTGGACACTGGGGGAAGAGGAGATGGGGCGCCTGGACCGGGTGGGGATGGACCCCGATGATTAGATCCGGGAGATCGGGATTATGAATAACGAGAAGGAAGACCTGCGCGTCCCTGACCCCGTAGAATGGAGCTCCTTCATGCCACGCGTCTTGACCCTGACCGCCCTTCTGCTGACCCTGCCCATGGCCGCACACGCCTTTGACGGACGAAGGGCGGGCTTTCTGCTGGGTTTCGGCCTCGGACCAATCTACCAGTCCGTCGAGCAGGAGTGGCTCATCGCTGGCGAGTCCTCCAGCCGCGACGACAGCGACTCGGCATTCGGGACAACCATTCAGTTCGGCTATGGCCTCACCGACCGGCTCGTGTTGGGCTGGGTCTGGGGTCTGGGCAGCGACACCGACGACGACGAGACCAAGCTTCTCGGCACTTCCGTCACCAGGGGCAGCACCAGCTTCAAGATCAACGGCTTCGGCGCGGCCTATTTCTTCAACCAGCGCGCCCCTTCTCCCTTTGTCGAAGCGGTCATCGGCACGGCGCGCTGGGACGACGGTGGGGACAACGCCTTCGACGGCCCCGGGCTGGCCGCGAGCATAGGCTACGAGGTGAGGAAAAACTGGATGGTGAAAGGGACCTTCGGCTGGGGTACGCCGAACGCCGAGGCCACCGTAGGCGCCCAAGAGGTGGAGGCCGAGGTCACGGGTCTGATTGCCGTCTTCAGCGCCGGCTATCTCTGGTACTGAAGGGGATCATCTCCACGTTTTGGCCGATCCGGGCGGGATGCACGATGGAGGGGCCGGACAAAAGGAAAGTGGGTGAAATGAAGATTTCCATCAGCCGCTCCAGGTGGATCATTCGATTGCTGCTTGCCGGATTTTTTCCTTTTTCCGCGGGTGCGCAGGTGATCTCGGGCACCGTCGTCACCCCTATCTCCGAGGGAAGGTTCCCGCAGACACGGCCGGTCGAGCATGCCGCGGTGACGGTGACCAGCGAGGCCCAGCCGATCCAGATCTTCCGCGCCCTGACCGACGACAACGGCGATTTTTCCATCGACCTTGCCGGACCTACCGCCGTTGGCGGAAACGGGGGAGCAACCCCCGACCGATTCCACCTGGGCCAGAACTATCCCAATCCGTTCAATCCGTCCACCCATATTCCCTACCAACTGGCCGAGGACAGCCATGTCAGGCTGGTCATCTACAACAGCCTGGGCCAGCGGGTTCAAACCCTGGTTGATCGGCCCCAGCCGTCCGGGGAGTACCGGGCAACCTGGAACGGCCGCGACGACGCCGGACGCCCAGTCGCCGCGGGGGTCTACTTCTACCGCCTGACCACCGCCGGCGGCAGGCAGGTGCGCAAGATGGTCCTCTTGGACGGCGCCGCCGCAGCGCCGCAGGCAGGAGGGGCTGTTGCACCGGTCCCGGGCGCCCGCAAGAGCGCCGCCCCGGTGACGCCGGCTCCTGGAAGGGTTGGGTCGGCCGCCCGCGCTTACAAGATGGCCACTGCCCGCACTTATACCATATTCATCGACCGCTTCGACATCGTTCCCTTCGAACAGCGCGAGGTGCCAATCGAAGAGAGTGCCCATCTGCAGTTCACGGTTGCCCTCGACCGCCGGGAAGGGTTGGTCTACCTGCGCGAGGGCCGCAAGCAGCTCTTCGCCGACGCCTACGTGGTCGATGAACTTGCCGGTGCACGCAGGGTCCAGCATCAGCCGGTAAAATTCGCGGGCAATCCGGTAATCCGCTCCGAATTCGACTGGGAGAGCCTCTACATCCAGATGCGCGACGCTCCCCTGTGGAACCCTGTGGAGAAGCGCTGGGAGTTGCGGTATTGGGGGCGGGGCATCGGGGTGGATGGGATCGGCACCTTTCTGGCGGTCTCCGATGACGGTCTGCACTGGGAAAAGCCGATCGTCGGTGAATTCGAGTTCAAGGGTTCGAAGGAAAACAACCTGCTGACCCCCATGTCGCCGTACGATCTTTTCCTCTATCACGTGCTCTACGACGAGCGCGACCCTGACCCAATGCGCCGCTGGAAGGCGCTGATCGGCGATACCAATCCGCGGCCCGCCGCTTCTCCGGACGGGATCAACTGGACCTTCCTCTCCGAGGACCGGATTCCCGCCGGCGAGGAAGGCTTCCTCATCTACGACGAGCTCAGCGGCAGCTTCGTTTTCTCCCTCAGGACGATCCACGACGCCGGATTCGGGGGGCAGCGCGCGGTGAACATCTCCACCAGCAGGGACTTCGTGGAGTGGACCGATCCGGTCCTCATGTTCGCCGCCGACGCCCGCGATCAGGAGCTGGGTGCCCAGTGGCTGCGCCGAATCACGGCCGATCGCGCCTATCGCCAGCCGCTGGTCAACGACCCGGAGCAGTACAACACCCAGGTCTACAACATGGCGGTATTCCCCTACGAAGGCATCTACCTCGGCATGCCCACCATGTTCCGCACCTCGGGCAGCAGCAGGCGGGTGCCGTGGGGGGACGGGTATTCGGTGCCGGGCCTGGCGGTTAGCCCCAACCTTCGCGACTGGAAGTACGCGCTGCATGACGAACGGCCCGACTTCCTGCCCCTCTCGCCGCTCGGCGAGGGCGTGTTCGACAACGCCCAGATCGAACCCCCGTCGCGGCCGGTCCGCATCGGCGACGAGCTATTCTTCTACTACACCGGCGCCAAATTCCGCAGCATATCCTCGTCCGGTTCCTTCGCCATTCACGCGGCGGTCCTGCGCCTGGACGGATTCGTCTCGGTGCAGGCAGGGTCCGAACCCGGCACCGTGCTGACCAGGCCCCTCCTGTGGCGCGGTTCCACCCTGTGGGTCAACGCCGACGCCAGGGGAGGCGAGTTGAGAGCCGAGATTCTGGATGGAGAGGGAAACCTGCTGCGCCCCGGTCTGAGTCTCGACAGGTCCGCGCCGGTTTCACGGGATGGTGTCCGTATTCCGCTGCGCTGGTCTGGGGCGGAGGACCTGGGAGAGCTGCGCGGCCAGACCGTGCGGCTGCGGTTCCAGTTGCGCAACGCCGACCTGTTCTCCTTCTGGACGGAATGAGCGATTGCAGGCAGTCTCTGCCGGATTGGGAGACACCGGGACTTCTGACCCCGCATTGCCTGCTTGATTTTGCGGTTGTAAGCAGGTTTAACGGTCCGGCAAATATTAATTTCCGGGAAGCGGGTGATAGAATTGCGCGCCTGCTGAGCCCCTGGGTTTCCCGGTCGCATCTCCTTTTGAATCCCCTGGAAGAGGGTGAAATGGGTCCGGGACCGCTGAGGCCCTTGTATCCACGACCTGTGTTTCAGATCTGGGAGGAAAGCTGACATGACAGGAAGCGAACCAACGCAGGCCGCCGCTGCCGCCCGCGGCGGAGACCTCGACCACCTGCGCGAAATACTGGCCCGTTCGCCGGAAGTCCTGGCGGACCGCGACGAGGACGGCCGCACCCTGCTAGACCTGGCCTGCCGCGCCGCTACCGGTGATATCGCCATTCCGCCGGATCCGGGAACTCCCGAGCAGCACGCCGCGGTGGATCTGCTGCTCGCCGCCGGCGCCGACCCTTCCGCCGCCGACAACGACGGCTGGACCCCGCTGCACACCGCCGGCATGGCCGGTCATTCCGGCCTGGGTAGACGCCTTGTCGAGGCCGGCGCCTCCGTCCGCGCCAACGCTTACGGCAAGGAAGGCGGATCGCCCCTGTCCTACGCCTTGTTCTACGCCAAGACCTGCATGGGCGAAGTCCTGACGCCGGTCCATCCCGACAATCTGCGGTCCGCCGCCGCCCTCGGCGGTGACCTGGACCGCTTCTTCGACGGGGGCAGCTTGACCCCCGCCGCCTGCAGGGGGCTCGACTTCTTTGCCCCCGTCTTCTTTCCGGAATGGAATCGTAGCTTCAGCCGCCAGGAAATCCTCGACGAGGCCTTGTCCTGGGCGGCGCGCAACGATCAATGCGATTCGATGGAGGCGCTGGTGGCCCTCGGAGCCGACGTCAACGCCAGCGCCTTTCGCGGCACGCCGCTGCTCTGGGCATGTTACAGCGACAAGGTGAAAGCGGCGGAATGGCTGCTTGACCATGGCGCCGATCCCGATCTGCGCCACGACTGGGGCGGTGAAGGTCACGGGGTAAATGCGGTGGCCATGCACCTGGCGGCCCAGCACAACTGCGTGGGATGCGTCAACCTGCTGCTCGACCGCGGCGCCGATCCGACCGTCGTCGACGGCGCCCACGGCGGCACCCCCGCGAGCTGGGCGGAATACAGCGGCGCGGCGGATACCCTCGAGATACTCAGGCGCCGGGCGGGATGATCGGCGCCGAGGCCGGTCTGCCGCCCATTCCGCCAGGAGCGGGGCCTTTGTATTGGGGCACTCTCGGGACTTGGGGAATGCGACCGATTAAAACGGCGTATCTTTGGAGGTGGCGGGGCACCAGCGCGCGGCGAACAGGTAGTCGAACAGAACCTCGGTGGCCTCCGGCGTGCCGATGCGCTCCAGGATCTTGGCCGCCTTTGCGCTGACGTAGCGATTCGGATCCTTCAGGGCGGCCACCACCGCCGGCTGCACGGCCTCGGCAGCCCGGCCCTGCCGCGCCAGACCCAGGGCGGCGTTGCGCCGAACCCATTCGTCGTCGTCGCCGAGGGCGGCGGCCAGCTCCTCCAGTAGCGCCGAGGGCAGTGGCCCCATGGCTCCCAGGGCTTCGGCGGCGTGGCCCCGCACCTTCTTCGACGGGTCCCCCAGCGCCCTCTGCAGTGCCGGCACCGCCGGGGCGCCTGCCCGGCCCATATCGCCCAGGCTGTCGACGGCCGCCAGCCGCACCTCCGGGTCGCCGTCGGCGCAGGCTTGTGCCAGGGCATCCGCTGCCGCGGAACCCGCCGCGGCCAGACCGTAGCCGGCGTTGCGTCGCACCTGTTCCGGTCCCCGGCGCAGGCAGTCCATGAGGGGTCCCACGGCCGGCTCTCGGGCGCGGCCGAGGGCATAGGCCGCCGCTTGACCTGCCTCCTCGGAATCGCCCATCAGGGCCTGCAGCAGGCCCGGCTGCTCACCCTTCTCGGCGGCTGGACCCTCGGAACGCCCGCCGTACCATTCCCAAATGCTGTGCCACATGTGCGCCGAGGCATGTCCGTTAATGCTCCAGGGCTCCCCCGTCGCGTTCCAACCGGGCCCGTCCGGCTCTTCGAGGCGGACAAAGAGGAATTTGGCCATATAGCGATTCTGTCCGGTGTTGTTGGGGGTCGCCCGATGCCACAGGTCATAGTGGACGATGGCGACCGTCCCGGCCTCTCCTGTAAGCGCGATTTCCCGCTCGCCGGCCCCCTGGTCCAGGCGGTTGTGGTAGTGGCTGCCGGGAACCACGCCGGAGGGGCCGCGCTCGGCCGGCGTGTCCTGCGGATAGTAGAAGGCCATGGCCCAGCGCGGCCGGTGGTGCCGCCGGCTCCAGGAGTCCTTGTGCAGCTTCTGCCCCCCGGAACCCGGCTGGTTGAAATGGCAGTACCGGTGCGGATGAAGATAGTAGCCCGGCCCCAGGATACTGGTCAGAGCTCCCGCCACCCGGGGTTCGTCGAAGATCTTCTGCAGGTCGGGGATGCGGGGCAGCAGGTTGTTGCCGGGGTTGCCATCGGCGGCCAAAAGATCCTCGATTTGTCGGTAGATTGAGTGATGGAATTCCGCGCTCAGATCGGTTTGGACCACTGTATAGCCGTCGGCGATGAAAGACTGCATGCGCCTGTCGTTCAACAATATCGGGTCTGCGTGCATAGCTAAGGTCTCTTTCAGTGAGTGAGTGCCTCGCCCGGCACCCGGTTCCAGGCCACGGGCTCGGCGGTGCCCTCATAGGTGGGCAGGAGGCCGGCACCCCGGGCCATGACTTCGCCGTCCCAGCCTGCCCGTTCGCGGGGGCCGGAAAGGGCGGCCAGCGCATGCGGGACCGCACCCGTCACTGCCCGCCTCCGGGGTCGAAGTAAGGCGCATCGCCCTTGATCGTGACCCGGAAGCCGTGGCGAATCTCGGGGTAGTAGTCCCAGATCGCCAGGTGCTGGGTGCAGCGGTTGTCCCAGAAGGCCACGGAGTTCTCGCGCCACTGGAAGCGGCATTGGTAGTCTGGTTGCGCACTGTGCTTGAACAGGAAGGCGAGCACTGCGTCGCTTTCGGCCGGCGGCAGTTCCTTGATGCGGGTGGTGAAGCCTTCGTTGACGTAGAGCGCGGGCTTGCCGGTGACCGGGTGGGTGCGGACTACCGGGTGCTCGGCCGCGGGGTAATGGCCGTCCCGCAGGTTGCCGCCGCCGTAGCGTCCGCGGTAGTACTGCTCCCCGTCGTGCACCGCGGTGAGCCCGGTGAGGAAGCGCTGCATTCGGTCCGAAAGCCCCTCGTAGGCGGCGTACATGCTGGCGAAGAGGGTGTCGCCGCCGCAGGAGGGCACCTGGACGACGCGCAGCATGCTCGCCATGGGCGGCTCGGCGTCGCAGGAGACGTCGGAGTGCCACAGGTTCCCGGCCACGAACTCCACCTTGTCGTCCCCGCGGACGACGAGAATCTCCGGGTGCTCGGCCTCCTTGGGCGCGGCCGGGTGGATGTGGAGCTCACCGAAGCGGCGGCCCAGCGCCTTGTGCTGCTCGAAGGTCAGCTCCTGATCGCGGAAGAAGAGGACCAGGTGGCGCGACCACGCCTCCTTCAGCCCGGAGAGGGTCTGATCGTCGAGTGGCAGGGAAAGATCTACGCCGGAGACCTCGGCCCCGATGGCGGGTGTGAGCGGCTCGACCTGCAGGGCGGTGGACGGCAAGGGGGACTGGGTCGGGTTCGCCATGGTCAATGGTCGATCTTCGATAGTCGCGGCTGCATCGGTCTTGAAATGGCTCCACGGCCCAGGTATCCGCGTTCCCATGCTGATGCACCAGGACCGCTGCTGCCCGTCTATGTTCGCCAAAATCCTGGACTCCTGCAACACCCGAAAAAGAAATTCACCACCCCATCCGGTAAACATGGGCTGGTCCTGCGGGTCAAATCCAACCTGCAGAGACGGGGTGGTCCTCACCAGGCCAGGCCTCACTTTGTCCTCTTGACAGAGATCCCCAGAAGGGCTCTTTATTTACCAATTGGTCGCAGGCACCGGCTCGCCAACTTCTCAAGGAGGCTCTGAATGCCGGAAACCATGCGCGCTGTCATTTGCCGCGAACCGTTGGATTACCGCCTCGAGGAGGTGCCGGTGCCCCGGGCGGAGGCGGGGGAGGTGGTCGTCGAGGTAAAAGCCTGCGGGATTTGCGCCAGCGACATCAAGTGCTACACCGGCGCCCCGCTTTTCTGGGGCGACGAACACCGCCGGCCCTTCGTGCAGGCGCCGGTCATCGCCGGGCATGAGTTCATCGGAGAGGTGGTTGAGCTCGGGGACGGCGCCGGTGAAAAGCACGGCATCCAGCTCGGCGATACCGCCATTGCCGAACAGATAGTCCCCTGCTGGGAGTGCCGCTACTGCCGCACCGGGAAGTACTGGCTCTGCCAGGTTCACAACATCTACGGCTTTCAGGCGGCGGTCAACGGCGGCATGGCGGACTTCATGAAGTTCCCGGCGCGCTCCCTCGTCTACAAGGTCCCGTCCGACATCCCCGCGGCGAACGCGGCGATGATCGAGCCGCTGGCCTGCTCCATCCACGCCGTCCAGCGCGGCGACATCGAGTTCGGCGACGTCGTCGTGGTCGCCGGGGCGGGCACCCTCGGCCTCGGCATGATCGCCGCGGCGAAGCTGAAAAACCCGGGCATGCTCGTCGCCGTCGACCTGGTGCCCGGACGCCTGGAGGTCGCCGGGAAGCTGGGAGCGGACATCGCCGTAAACCCGGCGGAGGAGGATGCGGTGCAGAAAGTGCTGGACCTGACCGAAGGCTACGGGTGCGACGTCTACCTGGAGGCGACGGGAAATCCGCAGGCGGTGGAGCAGGGGCTGCACATGATCCGCAAGGCGGGCACCTTCGTCGAATTCAGCGTCATGCGGGAGCCGGTGACCGCTGATTGGACCATCATCGGCGACACCAAGGAGCTCAACATCCACGGCTCGCACCTGGGTCCGCATGCCTATCCGCTGGCGATCGACTATATCCACCGCGGTTTGATCGACGTGGGCCTGATCGTGACCCACCAGTTGCCGTTGAAGGACTATCTCGAAGGATTCGAGATGGTTCGGAAAGGCGCGGACTCGATAAAGGTGCAACTGGTGCCCTGAGAGAACATCCGACGTACTCATCGCCGATGCCGGCTCTGCGCGCAACGGCAAAATCATCCCATGCAAAGGAGAGGACAATGGCCAGGAAAAAGCAGGTCAGAAGACCGCAGCTCAAGCTCTGTGCCGCGGCATGGACCCTGACGAATTATCCCTCGGAAGCCAGGCAGTGGTCCATGGACGCCAAGGTCCGGGCCGCCAGGGACGCCGGCTTCGACGGCTTCAGCGCCGGGGCCGATCCGGAGATCGCCGAGGCCTGCGCCAGGCACGGTCTGCAGCTCGTGGGCGGGGTCGATATTGCCACGGTGGATGAAGCCGGTCCCAAGCTATCGGCTTTCAAGGAGGCGGGAGCCCGGCACGTCAACGTCCAGCTCTGCGACCACGATACGCCCATTCCCAGGGCGGTGACCGTGGCGCGGGCGGTGATGAAGGAGGGCAGGAAGCTGAGGCTCAAGCCGGCCATCGAATGGCACCGCGACACCTGCACCGAGACCCCGGAGAAGGGGCTGGCGCTGGCGGCGCAGTACGAGAAGCGCTACAAGGAGAAGCTGAGCACCAATTTCGACCACTCCCACCCGGCGATCATCAAACAGCTGCGCCCTGAAAACTTCTGGGAGCGAATTTCCGAATACCGCCCCGACCTGCTCAAAAGGAGCGAGCTGATTCACTTCCGCACCTTCACGGGGAGCCATTGCCAGACGCCGGTCACCAACGGCCGCGGAGCCCTGGACCCGGATTTCATCACCTGGCGCGACAACTTCCTCAAACACCTTCTTTTCCACTGGGTCAAGGGACAGCGTGGAGCCTCCGTGCTCTGGGCCGTGGTCGAGCTGGGGCCGAAGGGTTCGGGCTATGGCCTGGCCTGCTTCCCCGACATCTGGAAGGACGCGATCGTCGCCCGCGGCGAGATCGAGAAGGCGTTCAAAGGGGCGCTGAGGAAAGCCGCGAGGAAGCGTTGACATCGAACCTGCAGCTTGTGGTCGATATCCGCCGGGTACTCGCCGCCAACGCCAACCCGGCCTGGGCGGAGGGAATGCGCGCCATTACAAGGCCGACCGGGAAGTCTACGAGACCGCGGCCCACCTTTTGGATCTGGAGCCGCCTTCGATCCTGATGGTCGCGGCGCATCGCCACGACCTCGAGGGGGCCTGACACGGGGTGCGGGATCCTGCGGGGACCTGCGCCTGGCCTCCCGCAATATCCGCCTTGGGGTCAGTTAGGTTAGCCCAGCTGACCTGTCTGGGGCCGACGGCCAGGCACGCACACCCATCCTGGGCGCGATTATTTTCCTTTCTGCCTCCGCCAATGCTTTTTTTCTCGTACCAGAGGCATCCAGCCAAACCGGTTGTAGAACCTGCCCGCACCCGCCCTTTCGTCCTCTCGTGCCACAGCCATCACAATCCGCTCGCAGCCTGCCAGCCGCAGCCATTCAACTGCGTGACGGACGATCCATGAACCCACTCCCCGATTGCGCATCGTTTTGCACGTTTCCAGCTCCGAGAGCTCCGCCCATCCGGCAAATGCAGGCAACTGGCCGCCTGCGGTGAAGTCTGAAATACATTCACAGCAGGCAATGTCGCGTCCCCCCAGCCGGGCGACGAATCGAGTACTGAGATCCCCAACCTCGCGTTGGATCGTTGCGCCTTTTATGGGCGACCCATCCGGACCGGAGATTCCTTCCAGGCTTCCACCATAGACGGATTCGTCAATGTCATCATTGGCCGAATAGCCGGATTGTTCCATCAGACCGCCGATGTGGGGCCAGACATCCGGTATTCCCACGCACACCGGAACGGGCAGGGAAACCGAAATCTGCTCCTTCGTTACCTGCCAGGCCTTGATCTGGCGCCGGCACTCACTCAGAACCGCCGCGCCGGCTTCGCGCTCCTTGGGCAAGAACAGGATCCAGGCAATTTCTCCAACTCCGCTCCAGCGCGTGTCGTCGCCGTAGCGGAGGAGGTGGGCCGCAGCACAGACGCGGTCCCTGACTATCCCGACGATGGACTTCCTTTCGACAACCCAGGGATCGACGACATACTCCTCGGGATTGCTCTTCAGGCGCTCCCAGAAATAATCTGGAGTCAAGCTCCACCCGGGAACCAGGGTGCCAAGATGACTGTTGACCAGCGCCAGTGTCTGGTGAAGATGGGAGCGATCCAGCGGTGCCGTGCGCACCATATTCAGTTTCTCCTGCAGCCGGTTTGCAAGTGGTCCTGTCCGGCCGGGGCGTGAGGTGAACGCATTGACAAAGACCTCGATGGAGGGCCTATATTATACACCACAACTCTACCACGAAACCCGCCACCGCTATTCGCAACGGAAAGGGGCGCCTCTCATGGCAGACTATCAACCTCTCGATTTGTCGAGGATATGCAATGCAGGGCTCGAAGTGTTGGGCCCGGACGCGGATGCCCCCACCGGCAGACAGACATTCCGCGGCCTGCCCTTTCAGGTGGGCGGGAACGGTGCTAAGTGTTTCATGGCTTTTGATGACGCTTCGGGAGGGGCGACCGTTCCCATCGGCCTGCCCGCGCGCAGGGTGATCATCGCCCATCGTCTGCTGGAATCCGAGCTGATGGATGGCGGCCCGCTGGGAAATCCCGTGGCCGACTACGTGTTCCGCCTGGCGGGCGGCGAAGAAATCCGCGTCCCCATCCGCGAGCGCTTTGAAATTGCGCACCTGTCCGAAGGGGGTTCGCCCTTCCTCGCCCTGCCGGACCAGAACGACCAGTTGCTGCCGCGGAATGAAGGGAGATGGGAGGATATGGGGAGACGGCAGACGGAGGTAGCGCGAGGCAACGCCCGGGGCTATTACCTGTGGTCCTGGAAGAATCCCCATCCGGACCGTGCGCTCGAGTCCCTGGAAGTCATCCCCGCCGGGCCGCGCTTCATCATCGCCGGAATCACCCTTTCCCACCTCGACGAGCATCCCTTCGTGCAACACGGGAAGCGCGAAGCGCGCCTGATCCTGACCGGCGCCGAGGACGCGGAGAAACCCTTCGATCTCAGCGTGGAGGTGGACCGGGGGACGGCGTCTTACGTCCATCCATTGCCCGCGGCGTCGGCCGACGAGTTCGTCGGCGATGATTTCGCCGGCTGGGGCGAGGCGCAGAATCCCCGGTCGAGCCCCGCCTACGTCGAGGTCGCCGCCATTCCCTCGGCGACGGTGACGGTGAAGCAGGGCGAGGAGGAGGTGGGTGAGGTCAGGTGGGGGGACGTGGAGGAGAAGGAGGCGGTGGAGACCCCGCGCATGCGGGTGGAGCTTCTCGACCGCGGGCGCAACTGGGTTCACGTCACCGTCCTCGACGACGACAGCGGCGAACCGGTCCCCTGCCGCGTCCACTTCCGCTCCCCCGAAGGCATTCCCTACCAGCCCCACGGACACCACAACCAGGTCAATTCCAACCTCGGCACCTGGCATATCGACGTCGGCGGCGATCTCCGCCTCGGACAGATCACCTACGCCTACATCGACGGCCGCTGCCAGGGGTGGCTGCCGCGCGGCGAGGTCATCGTGGACGTTGCCCGGGGGTTCGAGTACGAGCCCCTGCGCACCAGGGTGAACATCGAACCTGGGCAGCGGGAGCTGACATTGCGCCTGAAACGCTGGATTCACATGAACGCGGAAGGTTGGTACAGCGGCGACTCCCACGTCCACTTCCTCTCCACCCAGGGCAGCCACACCGAGTCCCAGGGCGAAGACCTCAACATCGTCAACCTGCTTCCGTCCCAGTGGGGCAACCTCTTCACCAATGCCGAGGACTTCACCGGGGGTCCAAGCGTCTCCCAAGACGGCAACAACATCGTCTACGTCGGCCAGGAGAACCGGCAGCACTTTCTCGGGCATCTCATCCTCTGGGGCCTCAAGGAGCCGGTGATGCCGTGGTGCAGCGACGGGCCCGGTGAAGCCGAGCTCGGCGGGACCCTGGAGATCACCATGAGCGACTGGGCCGACCAGTGCCATGCCCAGGGCGGCACGGTCATCATCCCCCACCTTCCCAACCCCAACGGCGAGCCGGCCGCTCTGATTGCCTCCGGGCGCGTGGACGGGGTGGAGATGCTGCGTCACGCACCCTTCAATCACCTGGAATACTACCGCTACCTGAACTGCGGCTACCGCCTGCCCCTGGTCGGCGGAACGGACAAGATGAGCAGCGACGTCCCCGTCGGCATCTACCGCACCTACGCCTACCTGCCCGATGAGGAATTCAGCTACGACAACTGGTGCAGGAGCGTGTCCCGGGGAAGGACATTTCACAGCGGCGGTCCCATCATTCACCTCACCGCCGACGGACACCACATCGGCGACACCATGCAGTTGCCGGGCGCCGGCACGGTGGAGGTGGAAGCGTGGGCGCAGAGCATCTTCCCCATCCACACCCTGGAAATCGTGCAGGGCGGCCGCGTCGTTGCCTCCACTGAAGACGGCAATGGCGCGCGGAGGCTGGAGTTGAAGGCAAAGGTAGAGGTGGACGGGCACACCTGGATCGCCGCCCGCTGCGGCGCTCCAGGCTATACCAGCATTCCTCACCACGACGGCTGGGAAAGGGGGATATTCGCCCACACCTCGCCTATCTACGTGGCCTGCGGCGGAGAGTGGTGGATGTTCGACCGCGAGGCCGCCCAGTACATGCTCACCCTCATCGACGGCAACCTGAGCTACATCCGCCAGACCGCCGCCCGGCACCCATCGGGCACCGCCACCCACCACCACGGCGAGGACGACCATCTCGCCTACCTGGAGCGTCCCTTCATCGAAGCCCGCGAGGCGATTCACCGCCGCATGCATCGATTGGGGATAGCGCATTAGGACGGGGAATGGGCAACTCCTCTCCACCACCCCTGGAATCCGCCAGCGATTCACCGCTGCCCCGCCTCCGCCAGGTGGAGGTGATCCCCCTTGAGCAGGAGGGCAATCAGGCATTCTGCCTGCGCGACCCGCTGGAATTCGCACCCCAGCCCCTGGTTCTGGGCGTGGCGGGGCTGCTCGTTCTGTCCCATCTCGATGGCCGCCACTCCATCGAACAGGTGCGCGCCGCGCTGCGGCGGCGGTTCCCGGACAACGAGGTCGAAGAAGAGGAGATCCGCCGCCTGCTGAAGGTGCTGAGCGAGGCTTGCTACCTGGACGACCAGGTGGCGGCGGAGCGCATGGACCAGGTGTGCGCCGAGTTCGAGCATGCGGAGGTCCGCCCGCCGTGGCACGCCGGAACCGCCTATCCGCAGGAACCGGGTGAGCTGGCCGCCATGCTCGACCGCTTCTTCGCCGCCGCCCCGGCCGCCTCGGAAAGGGACGGCGCAAGCCCGGGGAATTCCGCGGCAGACCTTGCGGCCCTGATGTGTCCGCACATCGACCTTCGCGCCGGCGGCGAAATCTACCCGCCCGCCTTCACCGCCCTGGCCGAGGCGGCCGCGGGCTCGCCGCCCTTCGAGCTCTTCGTCATCCTCGGAGTGGCCCACAACGGCGGCACCGAAGCGGGTAAGAGCTTCGCCATCGCCACCGGCAAGCACTACGCGACCCCCTTCGGTCAGGTGGCAACCAGCGGCGGCGTGATCGAGGACTGGTCGAGGCGCGCCGGGCGCGACCTCACCCGGAAGCAGTGGATGCACCGCACCGAGCACTCGGTGGAGTTTCCGCTGCTGTTTCTGCAGTACATCCAGGCGCGGGAGGACCTGCCCCCCTTCGAGGTGGTCCCGGTCCTGCTGGGCAGCGTCGATTCCTACCTGCGCGACTGCAAGGACCCGCTGCAGGCTCCGGAGGTGGCCACCGAGCTGGATGCCCTGCGGCAGGCGGTGGCTGCCAGCGGCAAGCGCGCCCTCTACCTGCTCAGCGTGGACCTGGCTCACATCGGCCCCAAGTTCGGCCATCGGGAACAGGTGGACGATGCCGCCGCCTCCTCCTGCGAGCAAGCCGACCGCGATCTGCTGGGATGCGCCCAGCGCTTCGATGCGGCCGGCTTCACCCAAATCCTCCACGCCGACCGCAACAGCCGCAACGTGGACGCCGTCTCCGGACTCTACTCGCTCCACACCCTGCTGGCCGGGGCCCGCTGCCGCGGCTCTCTGCTCAGCTACGGGCAGAACCGGCAGCCGGACACCGGCTCGCTGGTGAGCTACGCCAGCATGGCCTTCTACCGGACGGCACCCGGTCCTGCGTCTGTTGACTGAACCAGGGACGCCGGCTCTGCCCCGGAGAAACCGCCTGGAATCCTGGTTCAGCGGTCTGTCAGCGGATGGGCGCGATCAGTCAGGGGAATGGGGATTCGGCGGCCGGCGCTCAGATGGGAGCTGTAGACCCCTTGAACCATCTCGTTGACGAACCGCACCGATTGGATGCTGGAGAGCGGTTCTCGGCCTGATTCCACCGCGTCGATCAGGTCCCTGGCGAGGATTTTGTTGCCGATGTCCAGCCAGTTCCCGTGCAGGAGGCTGGGCGCGTTTTCGATGAGGCCGTGCCATTGCGGCAGGACGACCATTTCCCAGGCAAGGTCCTCAAGGTCGGGCAGCACCCGCGGTGCCGGGTAGGTGTAGACATCGCCCGGTTGGCGCAGTTCCAGTGATGCCCGCTCGCACTCGATGGAAAGACCGAAGAGGTTGTCGAAATTGGATTCTCCGGGGACTGCCAGATTGGCGGTGGAGTCGAAGAACCCCCGGACACCTCCGTCGAAGCCGAAAAGGGCCGAGATGGAATCGCCCATGACGGGTCCAACGGGAGCCGTGCCCCGCCCGGCATCGTCTCCGGTGGCGTCTCGACCGCCGACGGTGACATGTCCGCTGGCCCAGCGCGGCTCACCGGCAAATGCCATCATCAAGTCGAACATGTGGGTCCCGTGCAGCAGCAGCTCCTCGCCGCCGCCGCGGCTGTCATCCTTGGGGCGGACACGGATGCGAAGCAGCTTCCCGAACTTTCCAGCCTTCACGTCCTCGATGGCCTTTTGCACCGGGGGCATGGCCCTCCACTGATGGGCAATCGCCATTCTGACATCGGCCCTGCGGCAGGCGGCCTCGATCCTGTCCGCCTCGGCGAGGCTGCCCGCCGCTGGCTTCTCGCAGTAGATGTGGCATCCCGCCGCCGCCGCCGACTCGACCATGGGGACGCGCTCGGTGACCCAGCTCGGGGCGATGCAGACGAAATCGGGCAATTCGGTCTCGAGCATCCGCCGGTAGTCGCGGTAGAGCCGGGAGACACCCAGCCGCTCCCCGGCCGCCGCGAGTCCTGCGGGGTCGTGGTCGGCGACGGCGACCAGCTCGACCCCTTCGACCTCCAGGAAGGCGGCATCCAGGCGATGACCGTAGCCGCCCATGCCGGTGGACCCGATGACCGCCGCGCTGTAGGTTCTGGACATGTCGTGACCTCTGCGTTTAAGGAAGGGGATAAAGGACTGGAATCCCCGCCCGGGGCGCAAGTTCGGGTAAAGCTGGTGGTGCGGGGAGAAAGTTTGATTTCACCCCCTGTCCCACAGCGTCGGTGGCCTGTCTTGGGCAGTGGCTTGATGCAGGGATGAAAAAGGGTCTAAATCACACTCAACTGGATCGAGGAGTCCCACAGGATGGATTCTATCATCCTCCCATCGTCGTTTAGCTTTGTTAGCCCATGAATGCGATCAAATTCACCCGAAAGGAGTCTTGAGAAATGCTGCCAAAACTCATCAGCGAGCGGGCGAGCGTCGTGCTGTTCACCGCGGCGCTCATGTGCTTTGCCTGCGCCAGGGCAAATGGAGTATCCGAGGCCGGAACGGCCGATTCCCAACAGGTCCGGACGGGACAACTCCCTCCAGGTCAAGGGTTGGCCATCGGGGCAGACGCACCGGCATTTTCCCTTCCTGACGGCGATGGAAAGGTCCACGCTCTCGCCGACCATGAGGGCAAGGGGGTGGTACTGGTCTTCTATCGCATGGGGACCTGAGGCTTCTGCAAGTCGCAACTCGTGGAGTTGCAAAAAGGATACGAGGGGATTCAAGCGGAGGGCGCCGAACTGATTGCCATCAGCGCTGATTCGACTTCTGAGGTGGCTTCGACGAGGAAATTGCTGGAAATAACCTATCCAACGCTCTCCGACCAGGAGCTACAGGCCATATCCGCCTACAACGTGGTCGACCCGGGTAATGCGGACATAGCGCGGCCCGCCACCTTCATTGTTGATGAAAATGGGAAAATCTCATGGAAGTTCATCGACGAAAAGTTCGATATTCGTCTGGATTCGGATCGAATAATCGACGAGCTGAAGAAGTCGCAGCCTTGAAGACATTCATGGGATGTGCTTCCGTCACGTCGAAAACAGCCGCTGTTCGTTCCAGGAGAGCTGCACTCTCAATCATTGGGATTCGCAGCAACAGGAAGAGTGGAAATAGAGAAAACGATGACGGAAATCTCGGGAAAAAGTGGGGGGACACATTCTGCCTCAAAGGAAGGGGAGATAAAGCCGCGTCCGGCCGGTGAGCTCCGGATGACGCCGGAAAAGATGCTTGACCTCGCCGGCAAGGCCGCGGAGATCTTGGTGGAGCGGATGGAGCGCTTGCCCGCAGAAGATTCCTGGGAGGGTGATTTCAGGCAGGAGCTGGAGGATCAGTTGCTGAAGGATCCGCCCGAAAACGGCCGGGAGGCAGGTGAGGTCATTGAACAGGTCGCGCGCATGGTCCTCCCTTTCGCGATGCGCCTGGATCATCCCCGATGCTTCGCGTTTGTCCCGTCGTCGGCAACCTGGCCGAGTGTGCTGGCCGACTTCATGGCGTCCGGGTATAACATCAATACAACCTCCTGGCTGGTGGCAAGCGGTCCGAGCCAGCTCGAATTGGTGGTCATCGACTGGTTTCGGCGCTGGCTCGGCTACCCTGAGGGCGCGGGGGGGCTTTTCACAAGCGGAGGCGCGGCTGCCAGTCTCAACGCCCTCGTCGCCGCCCGGGAGGCCGCCGGCCACCCTGAGCGCGCTACCGTATACATGAGCGATCAGAGCCATAGCGTGCTCAGCCGTGCGGCGATGATCATCGGGGTCCGGCCGGAGGGCATTCGCATGGTTCCGAGCGACGGGCACACCCGGCTGGACATGGAGGCGCTGACTCGCGCCGTGAGCGCGGACCGCGATGCCGGCTTCAATCCCATCGCGGTGTGCGCCAACGCAGGGACAGCCAGCACCGGAGCCATCGATCCGCTCGAAGCCATGGCAGACTTCTGCGAGGCGGAAGGTTTCTGGCTGCATGTTGACGCAGCGTATGGCGGATTCGCGGTCGTGACCGAGCAGGGCAAAGAGCTCTTGCGCGGAATGGAGCGCGCCGATTCGATCGGGATGGACGCGCACAAGTGGTTCTTTCAGCCCTACGAAGCGGGCTGCCTGCTGGTGCGGGACGAGCGCACCCTTGAGAAAGTCTTCTCAGTGCATCACGATGTCCTCCAGGATACCATATGGGGCGCGAATCATCCCAATTTCGCCGACCGCAGCGTGCAACTGAGCCGCTCGTTTCGCGCCTTGAAGGTGTGGATGTCGATCCAGACCTTCGGATTGGGCGCGTTCCGGCGAGCAATTTTGCAGGGGATGCAATTTGCTTCCCGGGCGGAGGAGTACATTCGGGCGAGCTCGGTACTCGAGAAAATGAATCCGGTGACTCTGGGGATCGTGTGTTTCCGGATCCACCCGGAGGGTGCGGACCTTTCAGGGGAAGTTCTGGAAGAGATCAACCGGAACGTGCTCGCCCGTGTCTTTTGGGATGATCGTGCCATCATCTCGTCGACGAGCATCAAGGGGATATTCTGTCTCAGGCTGTGCATCCTCAACAGCGCCACCACCTGGGACGACGTTCACCAGACCCTGGAGGTCGCCGAACGATTCGGCGCAGAGGCGTTATCCCGGCTAGCTTGAGAATCAGGCCTGTTGGCGGCGAAGCAACAGCATCGCTTCCCCAACTCCGGGCTAGCCTCCTCCCAGCCGCATCAATCCGAGCACCACCCGCTCTATCCACAGCGGGTTCCTGGGGTGCAGGTATTCGAAGCAGTCCCACCAGTAGCGCACCAGGCGGGCATGTCCGACCAGGTCGAGCATCAGGTGCGCTTCGTCGTCGAACTCCGGATTGAAGCCACACCGGCCTCGGTAAGCCTGGCGCATGGCTTCCACGTAGCGGTCCCTGTGAGGGGACGGACATGATGGGCCTCGCGCCGCGTGGGTGGCAATGCTGCCCTCGACCTTGGTCAGGTCGGTGATTCGGGGGCCGATGCGGGCTGCCTGGAAGTCGAAGAGACCGCTTATCCGCACGTTTCTGCCGTTCTCCTCAACGAGGAGATTGTGCAGGCCAGCCTCCACCTTCAGCAGCACCTCGCCGCCCGTTTCCTCCGTGTCTTCCAGGGCGCCCATGGCTCGCTTTATGCGGCGCTCGAACCCGGGGACCTGGGCTTCCAGCTCCCGCTTGAGGGCCGCATTCCCCAGGAGGGCCTCTTCGACGCTCCGCATGCCCTTGGGCAACTTCGGCAGGCCCGGTGGTGGAGTCTGCTGGTGGATTGTGGCGGTCATATCTCCCAACTGCTCTGCCAGCGAAAGACGCGACTCGTGACCGGCTTGCTGAAAGAAGAGCTCGCCCTGCCGCCCCTGCAGCCTGTTCGAAATCAGGTATGGAAAGGGGATAATTTTGCCGCTCTCGTCCAGTTCACACTTCTCCGACACCGGCACCTCGTCGACGCCTTGCAGAACGCGAATGGCCTGATGCTCCTGGCGCAGCGACCACTCGGGCAGGGAGCGGGTCTGAATCTTGAGGACGAAGCCATCCCCGGAGGTGGTGCGAATGTCGATTACCGTGTTGGGCAGGTTCGTTCCACCGATGGTTTCAAACCTGGATAGAACGCCAAGCCGGTTTTTGTCGAGAATATTCTGAACCTGCCCCCTGGTTATGGGGTATTCCTCGCGGCTCAAGCGGCGCAGGCGCTCCCGGCTGTGGGGTTGCCCCAACACTCTTTCGTGGTCGCTTGCGGCTGGCTTGGCCGGGGAATCGATGTACTGCCTGAGACGGTCCCAACTGGTGAATCCGTGCTCGCGGGCGATGATTGCCCGGGAGCTGCGCAATGAAAGGCAGGCGAATTCCGGCGCGGCGGAACCCCGATGCCGGCGCACCCGCTGTCCGGCTGCCTCTTCGCCGGCGCTGAAGGCATCTCGAAGCTCTCGCGCCTGCAGCTTAAGCTGATCTATATCGGAAGGAGAAGGAAGGAGGGTATACATGGGAGCGGTCTCCTTTCGAGGACCGCCGGATGTCCGCTTGAAAATAAGGTGAAATCCGGCGCCTTGACAGGGAATGCCCCCAATGGCGTTGATTTTAACCATCCGGGTTCCCATGCCATGAGGAGTTCACAAGGAGGATCCACGATGGCGGAGAATTCGACCCTTGGGGCGATCGCTCCATTTTTCATCGTAAAGACCCTTGCCGAGTCGATTGACTTCTACAATCGAAAACTTGGATTCGGGACAGATCTCCTGATTCCCCAAGAAGACCCGTTTTTCGGAATTGTGAGTCGCGACCGGGTGAGTATTTTTCTCAAGGAAATTTCTGAAGATATCCTTCCTGTGCCCAACTGCACGCGGCACGAGTGGGCAAGATGGGACGCATTCATTCTGTCTTCCGATCCCGACGCTCTTTTCGCCGAGTTCCAGGCCCGCTCACTGGATTTCCATGAAACCTTGGCTGATACAAGCGACGGTCTTCGCGCATTCGAGCTCAAGGACCTGGACGGTTATGTCCTGTGCTTTGGAAAGCCGCTTTGAGGGGCTCCAAGGGTGATATCTCGCGAGTGGACCATTGGCGTTAAACGCCTCGCCTTCGACGAGGGACCCCGTCTTCGCGCCCTCCTGCTGCGGGCCCTGGCCGATGCGCCTGACGCCTTTTGCGGCACCTATGACGAGGCCGCTGCCCGGCCCCCGCAGAGCTGGTCGGCGCAGCTCCAGGAGATCGCTGCCTTCGCAGCGGTTGCGGAAGAAGAAGACGTGGGCATGGTGTGGGGCGAGCGCGATGACCTGCTGCACGACGCGGCCTGGCTGGCCTCCATGTGGGTCGCTCCGGCGGTCAGGGGGCTTGGAGTTGGGGAAGCCCTCATCGACGCGGTCGCCGCCTGGGCCCGGGTCATCGGCGCGCGGCGTCTGTTGCTGGACGTGGGGGACCACAACCAGCCGGCCATAGCCCTCTATTCCCGCAAGGGCTTCGAGCCCAACGGTGCTACGGGTTCCTATCCGGCGCCGCGAAGCCATATCCGCGAGCATCAGCGGGAGCTGCGGCTCTAGTGCTGTGCCTCTCGAAATAGAAAAAATCCATCCGGGCTGCTAGCCCCGATCGGCGGTGAGCCAGGGATCGGTGGAATGACCTCGCCGGGGCGGCCAGCAACAGGCCATTCTCACGACCCGCTACCTGACGGAGAGCGAATGCAGAAAACGAACAGGGGCTGGAACATGGGTAGCCGCTGCAAACCGGCTGCCGAGTACGACATCCGCGTCGACCACGGGTTGTTGAGGGAAGACAGCGCCAACTGGCCGGCATATGCGATTGTAACCACCCCCAGCGCCTACGCCGCCTCCCGGGACCACCTCGCTCGTGCACCGGAGGGCGTTGTCTTCGCCGAGTGGCTGGACTCGGGGCATCAGCAGGAACTCAGCGACCGGCTGCCCGGCGGGGTCGAGCTGGTCATCGGCCTGGGCGGGGGCAAGGCCCTGGACGCGTCGAAGTTCGTTGCTCTGGACAAGGACGCGGAGCTGATCCTGGTGCCGACGATTCTCTCCTCCGGGGCGATCATCCACGGCCACGTGGCGCGGTGGGACGGCTATCAGGTCGTCGGCGGGGTGAACGACTGGCCCTGGGTGGACTGCCAGTACGTGCTCGTGGACCTCGAAGTGGTCCTCAAGGCGGCGAACCACCTGCACACCGCGGGGCTGGGGGACATCCTCTGCAGGTATGCGGGGCTGGAGGAGTGGAGGCGGAGGGCGGGGCTTGGGCAGGGGCCGGCGTTCGACCCGGCGCAGGCCGCACAGCTGGTGGAGCTGCACGAGGGCATCGCCCGTTCCTTCGCCGCGACCCTGGATGCAAATGGAGGGATGACCGCGGCGAGCGCGGCCAACATCGCACAGCGGATCAAGGAGCGCGACAGCCAGAGGTCGATGCCCGGCACGGCAAGCGGCGACCATCCTTTCTGGATCGCGCTGGAGACGGCGAACCAGCGCACCTGGATCCACGGAGAGCTGGTGGCTCTGGGAGCGATGATCATAACATGGTGCTGCGCGGGGGATACGGCGGGGTTCGCCGAGCGGCTGGACCGTTGCCGCGTGCGCTGGCGGCCGGGGCAGATGGGGTTGGAGCAAGCCGCCCTGCACCGGGGGCTGGGCTTCGCGCCGCGCTACATGGCGGAGAAAGGGATCGATTCGGTGCTGCGGGAGCCCATCGAAGGGACGCGCTTCGACGACTTGTGGCGCTTCCTGGAAACTTCGTGAGGAAAGGAGAGAGGATGCTGCACATGCAGACGCGGCCCACACAGGTCGTCGTGAGTCTGGACGAGCACCTTATCGATCGGGCGAACCTGTGGATTCCGGAGATCGTGGAGATCGGCGACAGCGGCAGGCTGCTGCCTTTTGCCCGGAATCCGGAGCATCCCGTGGTCTGGGTGGAAAGGGAGGATGGATGCCTGGCCTATGACCTCGAGCTGCCCGGGCTTCTCACCCTGTCTGCCCGCATCCAGGCCGCCGAGTCCGGCTTCGGGCTCGAGATGGAGATCGGCAATCTCACCTCAGGGGAATGGGGAGGCGTGCACGCCTGCGTTTGCCTGCAGCTGACCTTGGCGGCCTCCTTCCTCGACCTGACCTGGAAGCGCACCCACTGCGTGGTCGACGGCCGGGTGGTGAAGCTTGCCGAGATGGAGCATTTCGGCAGGGGGAAGCCGTACTACTGCTACGCCATGCTGGATGGGCACAGGGCTCCGCTGCGGCACAGGGACCCATACCGCGAGGGAGCCAAGTGGCGTTTTACCAGGGAGAGCCCGGATACCGGGTTTATCTGCGTGACGTCGGCGGATGGTTCCAGGACCGTGTGGACGGGCTGGGAGGAGGTGCAGTACCTGCAGGTCAACGCGGCCTCCGCGTTCGGCTGCATTCACGCCAATCCCTTCTACGGCGATATCGGACCGGGGGAACGGGTGTCGCGCCGCGGCAGGGTGGGTTTGGCCGAGGGGGGAGCCGAGGCTGCCCGCGATGCCTTCGCGGCCGAGTTCGGCGCCATTCAGGCCAGGCCCACGTGCGGATGATACTTCAGAAGAAAGACCGCGTTGTCTTCCTCGGTGACAGCTTGACCCGGCGCACGGGACTGCTGTCCAGTACCAACCCGGCCGCCCGCTACGGCCACGCCTATCTGGGCAGCTACGTGGACATTCTGCTCAAGCGGCTGCTGGTCCACTACCCCCACCTGGAGCTGGAGACTCTCAACGCCGGCGTCGGAGGCATCATGCTTCCCCACCTCCTGCAGCGTCTGCAGGAGTACCTGGATGGTTTCAAACCGACCTGGGCGGTGCTCTTCATGGGTCAGAACGACGCCAAGAAGTACGCGCCGGAGAGCTTCGAGTCCCACCTTGTCAAGGTACTGGAGATCCTGCGCAACGCCGGGGTCTCGACCCTGCAGCTGTCTACCACACCGCACCCTGGCGAAGCGCGGAAGAACGGGGTACTGGCGCAGTACGACCGGATTATCGAGCGCGGCTGCCGGGAGTTCGGCAACCGCTTCGTCGACGTGAAGACGCCGTTCGAGAAACTGCTCGACTACAATGCCGACGCCGAACACCCGGTCAAGGTCTTCGCCGACGGCTGCCATCTGGCGGAGCTGGGAAACCAGCTTCTGGCCGATCTCGTATTCGAGGCCATGACCAGCCCGGGTCCTTCGTAGGCCTGTATCCGTGCTCCCTCAGAAGCGGCTTTTCAACTGTCCCCAGGATTGCACCCTGACCGCGGTGGAGGCCGATTCCGGATAGAAGCCGGAGCCCAGAATCAAGTCCTGGCCGAGGGCGGAGTAGGGGATGGCGTAGCTGACTTTGGGCGAGCCGGACTCTTCGTCCCCTTCCACCGCCGGATCGGGCCAGAGATACTCGACGTAGCCGCCGCCCTCGGCCGCGGCGGCGAGGAGGTCCTGGATTATCTTTACTCCGTTGGGGTCCTCCAGGCCGATGAGGTCCTGTCCCTCCAGGTCCTTGTCCTCCGCGTGGAAGAGCATGACTCCGCCGGGAGAAAGGACAAACAGATAGATGGATCCCTTCTTCCAGGTTTCCTCGGTCCTGAACTCCTCCAGCACCTTCTGGTACTCGGCAAGGGTGGAGGCCTGGTCCGCGCGCTCCCTGGCGGCGTGCACGAAGGCCCTCAGGGTCTCCCGGTCCACCACGTCGGCCGCCTTCACCTCCGGACCCTGGGCCGCGGCGGGATGCACGGCTGGCAAGAGGAGGACCAGAGCCGCAATGAGTACTGCCGTCAGAGACTTCATGACGATTCCATCATCTGTTCAGGTTGCTTTCTCAAAACGCCTTGGTGGCTACAATCAGTGTGAGGTGGTCTCTGTTGAATGGAGGGAATGGTGACCTTGACGAATTGTCTGACGAGGTCCCGGCTCGCCATCTCTCTTTAGAACTGGGGTTCCCAGATCCGAACTCCCGAAACCTTGCTGAAATGCTGGTCAAACGTAACCAGAACAGAGCCCGATTCGATGGCATTGGCCGAGAGCCAGACATCGTTTATAGGAATGGGGGTGCCGGCCCTCCGCAACTCATCCTTTATCTGGCCATAGACCTCCGCCGTTGCGGCCGTCAACTCAAGCAGGCGTACCGTGGGTTTGGTCAGGAACTCCCCGAGCCGCCTTCGGTTCTCCCGCATCTGCCTTCCGCCCCTAAAACCAGCGTGCAACTCTCCTAGAACAATGACAGACATGTATACCTGCTCTGCCTGGTCCAGTGCCTCGAGCACGCGCTGGTCCCCGCCCCACAGCGCACCCAGGGCGTTGGTGTCCAGCAGGATCTTCACTGCCATTCCCGCGGATCGATTTCGCGGCTCGCGAGATCTTCGAACTCTGCCCGCTCTTCCGGGCTCCACACCCCAAACTGGTCCATAAAATCCGCTCGGTGACTCACGGGCCCCATTCCAAGGGCCTGCCTGAGCGCACGCGTTATGGTTTTGTTCAGGCTTTGACCCTCGGCGGCAGCCTTTTCGCGAATTCGTTGGTCGAGAGCCTCATCCATGTGAATAGTGAGAGACTTCAAGAGACTGCCTCCTTTTTATAATTTATTATGAATTGCTAATATAGTTCATTTTGTCGTTTCGGCCAACCTGCTTCGCGGAACACAAGACGGCTTTAGTGGAACGCATGTCAGCAACGGCCACTCGGCAGATTGCCTTCACGCGCGGGTCGCCGACGAAGCGATGTTGCGCTGGATGAGAAACGGAGGCCGGGGCTACGAGTCACCGGCCTTCGCTCTGCAGGTGGGCAAGCTTGGCGATGCGGTGTACAAGGCGGCCAGAGAGAAAAAGTGGGTCAACATTCGCTGACGTTTGGTGAGCCGTGGCGGGCGAATGGGGACCTGGGTCAGTCGATTGTGTCCAACGCCTGCAATGCGGCGCGAATGTAACCCAGGGCGAACGCCTTCCCCCGGTGATGATAGTCCGTGTCTCCCACCACTCGGGGCGAGTGGTCGGGGGTGATTATGCCATCGAACCCGGCATCTTTGTAGGCCTTGAGGGCGGCAATCATATTAACGTCGCCCTCGTCGATAAACACCTCGTCGAACTTTGGAAATGCGCCGCGCACGTTGCGGAAATGTACGTAGAAGATCTTCTCTTGTGATGCGAACCGTCGAATAGCATCGATGGTCTTATCGGGACCCATTTGCGCAACAGTACCCTGGCAGAATTCCAGACCGTTGTTGGGGCTCGGTACCAGGTCTATATGGCGCTGCATCGCTTCGTCGCTGGTCAGCATGTTACCGACGCCCATCATCGTTTCCGCCGGCGGATCGTTCGGATGCGCGGCCAGCTTGACCCCGTGCTGCTCGGCGACCGGGACCACGCGCTCCAGAAAATACGCCAGGCGGTCCCACATTTCTTCGACGCTCACCGGAGCGCCTTTTCCCGGCGGCGCGTCCTTGATGGTTTCGTAGTCGAAGCTCTTGATGCCGGCATCTCCCCTTCCTCCACCCTTGTCGTAAGCGCGCCAGTGGCCTCCGCCGCGCAACGAGAAATAATACCCCAGGATCGGTATCCCCGCCTTGCCCATGTTCTCGATGGAGGTGCAGACGTTGCGGATCCCCTCGTCTCGCTGCGGTCCCGCCTGGACAATCGCCGGCCAATGTTCGGTTGTCAGATTTTCTATGGCCTCCCACTTCAGGTCGAACGACTCGATGAATTCCCGCGTTTGAGTCAGCTTGGAAAACCCAAGAGCGCCGGCCTCCAGCAGGCGGGGGCTGTGAACGACTATGTGGGTCACTCCCAACTGTCTGGCGAATCGCAGATTGTCCTCGGACAGGTAGTCCTGCTTGAACTTCAATCCCAAATGCATGGCCTCGTTTCACTCCCGGGCTGAGGTGTGCGCGGTGCAACCTTGACGGTCGGTCGCTCTTCCATATACTCCTTTGTCAACCAAATATAGGAGCGAATTTCTTGATCGGCCACACGCTGGATACCCTCCCGTTCGACAATCGTTTCACCCGCGACCTGCCCGCCGATCCTATCGCTGAGAATTACCGGCGACAGGTCTCTGGAGCGTGCTATTCCAGGGTGCAGCCGGTGCAGGTGCCAAATCCGAAACTCGTCGCCTTCGCCCGCGAGGTCTCCTCCGAGCTGGGACTGGACGAAGAAACCTGCCACAGCGAAGAGTTCGCGCAGGTATTCGCCGGCAACCGGGTCCTCGAAGCAATGGATCCGTACTCCACCTGCTACGGCGGCCATCAGTTCGGCAGTTGGGCCGGACAGCTTGGAGATGGCCGTGCCATCAATCTGGGAGAAACGGTCAACGGTGAAAACCGTCGTTGGGCGTTGCAGCTGAAGGGCGCCGGACCAACCCCTTACTCGCGCACGGCTGACGGCCTTGCAGTTCTGCGCTCGTCGGTTCGGGAGTTTCTCTGCAGCGAAGCGATGTATCACCTGGGCGTGCCCACCACCCGCGCCCTGTGTCTCGTTACCTCCGGAGACGAGGTGATACGCGACATGTTTTACGACGGCAACCCCAAGTCCGAGCCCGGCGCCATCGTCTGTCGCGTTTCCCCATCGTTCACCCGCTTTGGCAGTTTCGAGATCTTCACCGCCAGGCGCGATTTGGACGTGCTCAAACAGCTGCTGGATTACACCGTCAGGGTCGATTTTCCCCATCTGGGCGAACCGTCGGTCGAAACCTACGCCGCACTCTTCGAAGAGGTCTGTCGTAAGACGGCCGAGATGATCGTGCACTGGATGCGGGTCGGATTCGTGCACGGGGTAATGAATACCGACAACATGTCGATCCTGGGTCTAACCATTGACTACGGTCCCTACGGCTGGCTCGAGGACTACGATCCGAACTGGACGCCGAACACGACGGACGCGGGCGGGCGGCGTTATCGCTTCGGACACCAGTCGCAGATAGCTTTGTGGAACCTGTTTCAACTTGCCAACGCCCTGGCCCCGTTGATGGAAAAGGTCGAGCCGTTACAAACGGCACTCGACCGTTACCCCGAAGAGTACGACAGCGCCTGGCAGGAGATGATGGCACAGAAACTGGGTCTGGATGTCTTTGATCGGGTGACGGATGCGGAGCTCGTCTCCGAACTGCTGGAGATCCTCCAGTTAATTGAAACAGACATGACCATCTTCTTCCGCAAGCTGGCCGAGCTGTCGGCGGAGGGGGGATCGGCGACCGGCGCACAGGATAGACCCACGGAGACGCCGGCCGCCGCACTGATGGCCCCTTTGATGGAGGCGTACTACACTCCGGACGAGCTCACCGACGACAAACGTACGCGCATTGCCAACTGGATCCGCAGCTATCAGGATCGGGTACGGCGGGACGGCACGCCGGACGCGCTCCGCGCCGAGCGCATGAACGCGGTCAATCCGAAGTACGTGCTGCGAAACTACATGGCACAGTTGGCGATTGACAAGGCGGAGGAGGGAGACAACTCACTGGTGGTGGAGTTGCTCGAGTTGCTGCGCCGGCCGTACGACGAGCAGCCGGAGAAGGAAGAATTCGCTGGCAGGCGGCCAGCCTGGGCGCGCCACCGCCCGGGCTGTTCCATGCTGTCCTGCAGCTCCTGACGCGGCCCTGACCTCGCCGGGCTCCGCAACCGTCAAGGTTCGCGGCCGGCCTTTTGGGACGCCGCGACATTCACCCCGCGAAAACCATCAATCCCAGGGCAGCGGCACCCCGAGCCGCTCGCTGGCCAGGCGCGCTTCGGCCTGCTCGTTTTCGCCGTACCGAATCCCATCGCGGCGATGCATCTCAAAGCGCTCCTCCTCGATCCCGCCCGGCAGTAGCGGTCGATCGGTGCCCGGCATCGGCTCGTAGGTTTCGCGCACGTCGCGGACCATTCTATCCACCTCGTCGCGAAAAACCTCCTCCGGGACCACGGCTTCAATGCGAATGGCCAGCGTCATTCCTCCTTTGGCCGCATTGGGCCATCGAGCGCGAATGGCGTCCCCTTCCGGAAGGTTGAAACCTGTAAGCGCACCGCCCAGTATACCGGCCACCGCCGTATACCCCATGCTCTTGAAGAAGGCGGCGGGAATGAAATCCAACAGCTTGTCGAACTCTGGACCGGTCTGGTAGTCGGCGAGTATGCGCGTTGCAGCGTCCAGTACCAGGGGAGGCCCGTCCTTTCCGGGTATCGCGAAACAGATCGGCGGATTGCCGAAATATCCGATCTGCGGTTTCTCGTCACGGTCGCGGGCGTTGCCCAGCTCGTGATACCCCTGCACCGAAAATCCTATACATCCCTCTTCCATACACATGCGCGCGTAGTGCCTGGCCGATCCGTAATGCCCGATGTTGCGCGCGATTCCCATTCCCAACCCCAGCTCTTTCGCTTTGGCAATGGCGAGCTCGGTTGCCTTGACCATCGGGAGATAGCCGAGGCAGCCGTCGCCGTCGACGACGACCGTTGTCGGAGTTTCACTCAAAATGGAGAGACTCGGATGCGGATTGTGAGCACCGTTTTCGAAGCTCTCGCAGTACCGATTCATCGCAGCCGTACCGTGGGTGCGGACCCCGCGCAGGTCGGAGTTCACCAGGAGTCGGCTGATGAGCGCGGCGTGATCGGCGTCGAGGCCGGCCTTCTGGAAGCAGGAGGTCGAGAACTCCAATAACCTCTCTTCTTTGACCAGGACGTAATCTTCCGGGGGGCTGTTCATGGAATCTCCCTTTCCAATGGCTTCGCTGTGATGCGGGCCGGCAATATAGGCATTACCGACCCCAGTTCGATCCGCCGCCGTCTACAGGCTATGCGCTCGCGATTGAAGTGGTGCCTGCTCGAAGAACGGGACGCAAGCCGATCCGCGCGGATCGCTCGGTGGGCGGTGCAGGAGGAAGGCCCGGGGGATCGTCCAGCGCGGGGCACGAATCATCAGAGGGACTCGACGATGAGCCCAGGTATCCGCTCGAAGTGCGAGTCGTAAGCCAACAACCGAGAGCCCGTTTCGAGTGCGGCTGCGGCGATCCAGATGTCGTTCGTCGGAATCGGGGTGCCCTGCGCCCGCAATTGCTGGACCAGCTTGCCGTACCGTTCGGCAACGCTCTCTCCGGTCTCGGCCACAAAAACAGCCGGTTGATCCAGAAATTCCCGCAATTCAGCTATGTTGTCGGCTGGTCGAGAACCCATTTCGAATCCAGCGTACAGCTCGCCCAACACCGTGGCCGGCACGTACACGGTGTCCGCTTCCTCCAGGCGCCTTGTGGGAGCCGGACGTCCACGCATGAGCTGGCTGTAGGCACTGGTGTCGACGCAGACGGCACTCACCTCCACAGCTCCTCGTCGATGGTCTCGAAAATGCCTGCGTTGCGCTCGAATTCAGACGCCTCGCGAGATCCCCATTTGCCCGCGACAGTGGACAAGTCTCGCTTTTTCCGTTCTGGCCGCTCGAGCCCGACCGCCTGCTTCAACAATCGAATGACCGATTTGTTGAGACTCTCGCCATGGGCTCGCGCACGCGCTTCAATCTCTCGCTCGAGGTCCTCGGGTATTCCCCGGACGGTAATCTGCCTCATTTTGTGCCTCCATAATGATGCATCTTGTGCCTGACAAAGATTTGGAAGGATGGGGACTCTGTCAAGCTTCAATGCGCCTGCCCCGGGTTGGGCCGAGGCGGTGGAGATGAGCAACACCCCCGTTAATTGATGCTCGTCGAAGAGCTTCTCCATGTTCTCCTTGCTTATGCCGTTGTCGGCAATGACGACTTCGAGTCGTTCCCCATCCTCAGCCTCCGCGATGGGCTCCTTGACAAAGAATCCAAAATAGAAATTTTATTTTTTCTACAGAATCTCCAGTTGAACCCAACCCCCTGGCAGGGAACAAGGAAGGGAAGGGTCGATGAACTCCGGACCTCCGCCGCTGAGAAGGGTGGGAAGCACCGCGCAGCGCCTGGCGGAAAAGCCCTACGAAAAACGGGTATGCCGCATCGAGGCCCACTATCCTCCTCCCCCCGCCGGGGAGCCGTTGGATTGTCCCACGCCCGAGGAGTACGTGGACGCCATCAGCGCAGCCGGCTTCGAGGTCGCCATCGTCTCCGGCGCATTCAATCGCGGCACGCCTCGTTTCCCCTCGCGCATCTTCGCGCCTCACCCCCACCTGGACCAGGACCTGAACCCCCGCTTCATCGAGCTCTGTCACCGGCGCGGCATCATCGTGCTGTCCTACTACCCGATCAACTTCTCCAAACCGCTGCGGGACCTGCATCCGGAGTGGCTCATGCAGTTTGTCGACGACGGCCGGCCGATTCCCGAGAACCAGGGCTGGTTCTGCTTCAATTCGCCCTTCCGCGACTGGCTGCCCGAGTGCCTGAGCGATTTCATGGACAACCTGGACATCGACGGGTTCTACTTCGACGACGTCAACTGGGGCTCCCACGACAACTCGCCCTATGTCCCGTCCTGCTGCTGCCGGTTCTGCGCCCGGCAGTTCAACGAGGACACGGGCTTCGATATCCCCCGGAAGGTGGACTTCGACTCCAGGGCCTTCCGCCACTTCGTCAACTGGCGCTACGACAAGCTCATCGAGTTCCTCCATCATTTTTTTCGCTCGGTGCGTTCCCGCTACCCCGACGCCATCCTGGACCTGAACACCTATTACTGGCCCACGGCGGAATGGTCCCAGGGCCATCCCATCGCCTCCCTCCGCCTGCACGAAGTGGGCGGCCATTCCTTCGTGGAAACCTTTCCCGCTCCACACCGCTATCTGCGCGAGCCCGGATTCGTGGCCAAGGTGCTGCGCGCCTCGGGGACCCCGTTCGGGCTATTCCGCGTTCCCTCGGAACCGCTGAAGGGGTTCGGTCTGGCGCCGTACCCACGGGGGCGCGAAGCGGCGGTCTTCGCTGCGGTGGCCATGGCTCACGGCGGCGCCTCCTGCGGCGAGCCCCTCCCCGGCCGCGTCATCAAGGGGGGCAACATCTTCGTCAACGCCGACGCCCACAGGAGGGTGTTCGCCGGAATGAGGCAAAGGGAGGACTACCTGGAAGGGGAGAGTCTCAAGTACCTCGCCCTGCACTACTCGACCCGGAACCGGGACTTCAATCCCGGGGAGATCCACCGGGGACCGCCGACCGTCGCGGGATGGCGCCAGCTCCATCAGCGCTACGTCCACGGCGTCTACGAGATGCTCAACCGCTCCCATCTTCCCCTCGACCTGGCCTTCGACGAACATATCGTTCCAGGGCACCTCGGGCAGTACGGTCTCCTCTTTCTCTCCAACAGCGCCTGCCTGTCGGACGCCCAGTGCGAGGCGGTAGCCGGATACGTCGACGGAGGCGGCACCCTGATAGCAACTTACCAGACCTCCCTGCTGGACGAGTTTGGGTACGATCGCGGGAGGTTCGGTCTCGAGAAGGTGCTGGGGGTCGAATACGCCGGCACCCGCGAGAGGACGGGCGAGGACGGGCAGAAGCGGGAGGAGGGACCGATCGCCCTGGTGCCGCAGGAGGAACGGCTCAGGAAGGAGATGGGCGACATCATCTGCATGTACGGCAGGGAAGCGGAGATTCGCACCCGCGGGGGAGTGGAGATATTGTGCACGCGGTCCAACCTGGAAGATGTGAATCCGCTGGACCGCTTTCACCCGCAGCGGCCCTTCGACAGCGGCGAGCCGGCGGTGGTTGTGAACCGCTTCGGCAGGGGCAGGGCCTATTACCTCGCCGCAGACGTGGGCAGTGCCTTCATGGAAAGCCCGTATGCCATGCTGAAGAGCTTCGTCGTCCACCTGGTTCGCCGCACCACCGCACCCTTCGAGATCGAGGCGCCGGAAGCGCTGGAGATCACCGCTGCGGTGAGGCCTTCGGGGGAGCTGATGGTGCACCTGGTCAACAACCCCAATCCGTTGATCCCGTGGCGGATCTACAACGAAGAGGACTTCGACAACCATCGGGACGACGGCGCCTTCCACGCACCCCGCGAGCTGGTTCCCTTGCGCGACATCGTGGTGCGATTCACCGGGCTCGAGCTGAAGTCGGCGCGGTTGCCGCTGCAGGGCCGAAACCTGGAGATCGATTCGGATGCGGTCCTCGTGCCCAGGGTGGAGCTCCACGAGGTGCTTGTGCTGGAGGTGGAGGACGAATGAGCCGGAGGGTTGGCCGCGGGCGGGAGTCGGGCGGGAAGGACCGGAACTACAAGGAGTCAAGACCGTGAAGAACGCGATGATAGCGGCGCTGGTCACCGGCTGTTTGTTCACCGGCTTCGACGCCTTCTCCGATGAGGCCATCGACGTAGGTTCGAGGAAACAGCTGTTCATCGACGACCGTTTCTTTGCCGAAAACGACGCCATAACCCTGGTGGTCAATCCTCCGCGCAAGGAAGAAGCGGTACTGCGGCCGGAAAGACCCTGGGAGAGCAAGAGAGTCGGGGCCTACAGCTCGGTGGTGGAGTACGGAGGGAAGTATTTGATGTGGTACGACGCGTCGTCGTTCGAGAGCCGCAACGTATGCTACGCCGAGTCCGACGACGGGGTGCACTGGCGCCGCCCGCCGTGCAACGTGGTCGAGTTCGAAGGCTCGATGGAAAACAACATCGTCCTCAAGAACGCGGTAGGTGCGGTGTTCCTGGACGAGCACGGCAGGCCCGAAGAGCGCTTCAAGTTCGTCGGCCGCGGCTGCGGCGGCGGCGGCGTGACCGTGGGGACTTCGCCGGACGGCATCCACTGGGAGTGCCGGGGAATGTTGCTGCCCTTCAATGCCGACACCCAGAACCAGGGATTCTGGGACGACCGGATCGGCAAGTACGTGGCCTTCCTGCGCGCCTGGACCAGCAACAATCGCTCGGTGGCCCGGGTGGAGATGGATGACATTACCCAGCCCTGGCCCCATACTCCGCCGCGCGGCAGCTCGGGACCTCCAGGGGAAGGACGCACCTACGGCTATATCCGCGGCGGCGAGCTTCCCACCGTGCTCGCTCCCGACGGGCTCGACCCGCCCGACTCGGACCTCTACAACCCCTCCGTTGTGAAATACCCCTGGGCCCAGGAAGCCTACCTCGCCTTTCCCAGCCTCTTCAGGCATTATTCCGGCACGCCCACCGCGGCCATCCTGACCAAGGAGCTGGGCGGCAGGAACTTCCCCGAGTACCGCCTGATGCTGCACAACGAGCACGGGCGGGTCAGCACCGCCTTCTGGACCGCCAACAAGGCCAGGGACCAGGCCAGCCTCATGTCCGAGGCTTCCCTCCAGCCCTCGCGCTGGTACCATCTCGCCGCCACCTATGATGGAGCGTCCTACCGTTTGTACATCGACGGCGCCGAAGCCGTGTACCACGTCCGCAAGGAGCCCGGATCCTCCGCCACCCCCTATTCCGGCACCAACCGCCTCTACATTGGAGCGGCCGCCAACAGAGGAGGCACCTTCCGTAACGGCTTCAGCGGAACCATCGACGAAGTGAGGATCTATCACCGGGGCCTGTCTGCTGCGGAGGTCGAGGCCTACTACCGGCAGACCGCGGCGCTGCTGCGGGGGGAGGAAGCTGGAGTAGTGGGGTCGGACGAGGCCCTGGCCGCATACTGGACCTTCGACGAGGGCGAGGGAGAGGTGGCGGAGGATTTCTCGGGACACGGCAATACCGCTGCCTTGAAGGGAAGTTTTCGCTGGTCGCAGGGTCTCGGGGGCGCACTGGAGCTGGGGGGCAACGGCTACGTGGACTGCGGCCGCGGGCCTGAGCTGGACCTGAACGGGCGGAACTTCACCGTCATGGTCTGGATAAAAACGCCCTGGGGATTCGCATCCCCGGACGATCCCCGCACCGTGGATTCCGACCTGGTGGAGATCCAGATGGCCACCTCACGCGACGGCATCCGCTGGAAGCGCGCGGACCGGAGACCGTATGGCGCTCTGGGACTGGACGGGACCGGCGACGGCGGCACGATGTATATGGGCGTGGGCATGCTGAGGTCCGGGAACGAGATCTACCAGTACTACGGCGGTTTCAACTACACTCACTCTGTCGGCGGCAGGAGCGAGCCTGGGGACCCGCCTCGAGGAGCCATCCGCCGCGTGGTTCAGCGCCTGGACGGGTTCATGTCCGCCGACGCGCCCTACGGGGGGGGCGGATTCACCACGCCCCCGATTACTTTCTCGGGGGACAGGCTGGTGCTGAATATCAACGCCTCGGCAGCGGGCACGGCCAGGGTGGCCGTCCTCGATGAGCAAGGCGAACCCTACAGGGGATTCGGTCTGGACGACTGCGACCCCATCGGCCGCAACCGCATAAGGAAGGTGGTCACCTGGGGCGGCAACCCCGACCTTTCGCCTCTGGTGGGAGAGACGGTGCGGCTCAAGTTCGAGATGCGCGCAGCCAAGCTGTATTCGTTCCAGTTCGAAGAGTCCGGGTCGGTGACCGCGGTCACCGAGGAGGGGGAATCTGCCCGGCCGCTGCGCTTTGCGCTGCAGCAGAACTATCCCAATCCTTTCAACTCGGCCACCACCATCCGCTACACATTGCCCGCACCGGCCGCAATACGGTTGGCCGTCTACAACGTGACCGGACAACGGGTCAGGGTCCTGGTAGAGGAGCACCAGGACCCGGGGCACTACCGGGTGACCTGGGATGGAACCGACGAGCACGGGCGGCAGGCAGCCAACGGCCTCTACTTCTACCGGTTGGCAGACGGGGAATCTGTGCGGGAGCGGAGAATGTTGCTGTTGAAATAGGGTCTCCGCCGCGACAGCAGCCGTTTCGGTACCTGGTAGTACCATTTATCTATGGAGGTCT
The DNA here is from genome assembly GCA_965208105.1 of Candidatus Latescibacterota bacterium. Taxonomy (GTDB): domain Bacteria; phylum Latescibacterota; class UBA2968; order UBA8231; family UBA8231. The sequence goes on along the minus strand of OZ242318.1, from coordinate 814,969 downwards.
GCCTCCAGGGTTGCCCCCACAGGTGCCTGGGGCGACCGGACCGTGGCCAGGGCGGTGCTGCAGCATTGTCCAGGTTTCGCCAGGGCACCACCGATGCTCCGTTGAACCCGGCGTCTTGACAGTGGGACCGGAAAAGGGCATTTATTTACCCCTGGCCGGTCATCACCGAATCAAGGGTGGTGCCGCCCGCAATCTCCAGGCCGCGACCTCACGATCCGGGGCGGCCGACAGCAGCAGTCTGGCAGCGGCCATGTACATGATCATCGCATTCATTCCCGAGCCTGCGCGTCACCGCAGGAGGAGCCTGAGGCAGGCAGATGTCTGAACCGGACCAGCACGGCACTCCCGAAGCCGACCTGCCGGTCCCCGCCGACGAGTGGGACGCCGGCCACATGGGCTGCGGAGAGGTCATCATCCTGCTGCGGCTGAGGATGCAGAAGCTCGACCCCGGAGAAGTGCTCAAGCTCACCTCCCAGGACCTGGGCGCGCCGGTGGACCTGCCGGCGTGGTGCCGGCTGACCGGCCGCCGCCTGCTCCGCGCCGAGCATCCCCACTACTGGATCGAAGCCAAGGGCGGCTGAAGAACGCCCCTACAACCCAAACTCAGGAGGAAAACAGCAATGGCGGGAAAATTCTGCGTCAGTCTCACCTGTGCAAAAGACGATACCGACAAGGCGACCGTGGCCTTCGTCGTCGCCAACGCAGCCCTCGGTTCCGAGCAGGAGACCGTCGTCTTTCTGAGCACCGAGGGCGTGCGCCTCTCCCAGAGGGGATACGCCGACGACGTGCACGAAGAGGGATTTATGCCCCTGAAGGAGCTGATGGGCAATTTCTCCGAAGGCGGGGGGACCATCCTGGTCTGTGCGCCCTGCTTCAAAAAGCGCGGCCTGGACGAAGGCAACCTGGTGGACGGCGCGACCATCGTAGGAGGAGCGGTGCTGGTCGAGTTTCTGTCCGACGGCACCCCGTGCATCACCTACTAGGGTCGTGATCCTCTTGCCATGGAAGGGGGCAGCATGGAACCGGTGGAACGACACCCATACCAGCCGGACGTCAGCTTCGACGGCGGCGACCTGGACTGCGGCGGGGGGCTGTTGCTTCTCATCCGCAGGCACATCGACCCGATGAACCAGGGAGGTCTGCTGGAGATCCTGTCCACCGATTCCACCGTCGAGGTGGAGCTGCCGGCCTGGTGCCGCCTGACCAGGAACGAGCTGGTGTCGTGGACCAGGGAAGGCGGGCAGCGCAGCTACCTGGTGAGCAAGGGCCCGCTGGTGGAGCGGGCGCCGTCGCAGGCCGGGCCGGCTACCGCCGCCATCGGCCAGCAGTTGAAGGTGGAGGTCTCCATTCCCGAGACCCTGCCGGCCCCTGCCCCTGCTCCCGGGGTCGCTCCGCTGTCGGTCATGGGCATCGGCAGCTGGCCCCGCCCGCGCTGGATGCTGCAGGCGATCCACGACCGCCTCGAGGGCAGGCTTGAGGAGGAGGAGTTCCAGGCCACCGCCGACGACGCGGTGCGCCTCTGTGTCGACGCCCAGGTCCGGGCGGGGGCCGACGTGCTCACCGACGGCGAGCAGCGCCGCGACAGCTACGCCAGCTTCGTCGGGGGGTTGCTTGACAACTGCCAGCTCATCCCCCTCAGCGACCTCACCGCCATGGTGGACCATCCGGAGGAGTTCGAGCGCGAGCTCCGCGCGCTGGACGTTCCGGCGGCGGAGGTGCGGCATCCAGTGGTCTACGCCAGCCTCGGGCGCAGCAGGCCCCTCACCGTCCACGAGTTTGATTTCGCCAGCTCCTGCGCCGACCTTCCCCTCAAGGTCGCCCTCCCCGGTCCCTACCTGCTCACCCGCACCATGTGGATGGACTGCCTCACCGAGCGCCCCTACGACACCCGCGAGGACCTCTCCAGGGACGTGGTCCGGGTGTTGCGCGAGGAGCTCCATTTTCTCCTTGCCGCAGGGGTTTCCCTGGTGCAGTTCGACGAGCCGGTGTTGAGCGAAGTGGTCTTCGGCGCCTCCAGCCAGAACCGCACCTTCATGTGCGGCGCCCTGGGCGAGAAGCTGGAGACAGCTCCGGAGCTGGACTTCGCCTCCGGTCTTCTCAACGAGGTGGTCCGGGGCCTGCCGCCGGAGCGCCTGGGACTGCACATCTGCCGGGGCAACTGGACCCGGGACGAGTCCGCCGCCCTGGCGGGAGACTACCGGCCTCTCCTGGAGGTCCTGATGCGCGCGCAGGTGGGCACTCTCTTCCTCGAGCTCTGCACCGAGCGCGCCGGCGAAGCGGAGGTGCTGCGGGACATCCCCGGCGACAAGCGCATCGGCATAGGCGTGGTCAACCAGAAGCTGGACGCGGTGGAGCAGGTTGACGACATACGCCGGAGCATCTCCCGCGCCGCCGATCTATTCGGGGCCGAGCGCGTCCTGCTTACACCCGACTGCGGCTTCGCCACCTTCGCCGACAACCCGGTGGCATCCGCCCGCGTCGCCGAGGCCAAGCTCGCGGCGATGGTGCAGGCGCGGGACGAATATCGCGGCGGTTGAGTGATTCGTCCCCTTCCCCTGATTATCCACCATGGGAAACAGAGCTCAGTTGAATAGCACGGTCGACCAGCTTCAGCACCAGATCCAACTCATGCAGGCCATTTTCGACAGCATCAGCGACGGTGTGATAGTCGCCGACGAGAATGGCGGCCTCACCTTCAACCCCAGTGCGGAACGCATAATCGGCTCGACTCTGGATGCCCTCCCCGACCGATGGACGGAGGAATACAGCATATTCTACGCCGACCAGGCCACGCCCGTTCCAACCGAGGAACTGCCGCTGGTGCGGGCGATGCGCGGGGAGGCCACCGACGAGATGGAGATGTTCATCCGCACCGCGGCCAAGCCCGAGGGGGTCCATATCAGTGCCAGCGGCAGGCCCATCAGGATGCCCGGGGCCGTCCGCGGCGGGGTCACCGTATTCCGCGACGTAACGGAGAAGGTGCGGGCGGACGAGGCCCTTGCCCAGGCTTTCGCACAAGGCCGCCTGGAGGTCATGGACACCATCCTGCACAACATCGGCAACGCCATCACCAGCGTGGCCATCGGCGTCGGGACCCTGAAAGAGGAGTTGGAGAAGAATCCGCTGATCGAACGCCTGTCGGCCTTGTCGGAGACCGCCGAAGGTCACGCGGAGGACTGGGGTGAGTACGTCCAGCATGATGCGCAAGGCCGGCAGGTCCGGCCGTTTCTGCTTGCCCTTGCCGGCGACTTCGTCGAGCAGAATCAGGAACTGATCCGCACGGTCGAACGCGTCAACAGCCAGACGAGCCACATCGTGGACATCGTGCGCGCGCAACGCGGCTTTGACAGCAAGGCCATGACCAGCAAGGACGTCAACCTGCGCCAGGCCATCTCCGGCGCCATGAGGATCGTGCGGGACTCGTTTGCCAGCAAAGGGATACAGACGCATGTGGACTGCGCAGGCGCTCCCAAAGAGATTCGCGTTCAGGAATCCCAGTTCAATCAGATGCTGGTCAACCTGCTCAAGAATGCGATGGAAGCCATCGAGGAGCTGAACCGGTCGGGCGGGCTCAGGGGACAGCCCCGCATCGAGATCAGAGCCTATGTGCGGCAGGATTTTCTCGTCCTCGAGGTAGAGGACAACGGTATCGGCATCGACCGGAAAAACCTCAAAGCGATCTTCGGGGCAGGCTATACGACCAAGCGGGAGGGGAGCGGGCTGGGCCTCCATTCGGCGGCCAACTTCGTCACTGGCTCCGGGGGAAAAATCCAACCATTGAGCAACGGCCGCGGAACGGGCACCACCATGCGCGTCGAGTTGCGGCTCGATTCCGTCCTCCCCTGAGGATACATCACCCCGGAAATTCCCGTCTGATCACGCCTGAGCCTTCGATCTCGACTGAAATCCAAACCATCCAATTTCTGCCCGCCTCCATGGTCAAGAGGCTGTAAAGGTTGCTTCATGAAATCGAACCAATCCTGGAACTACCGAGTCCTGGTCGTCGACGACCAGGAGGAAATCCACAACGACTTCGAGGAGATGCTGTCCAGCGGGTCCACAGGGAGGGCAACCGACGATCTGGCATCGACCTTCGTCCCGGATACGGGAAAACAATTTCTCCCGCAGTTCGAGCTCGCCCATGCTGTGAGCGGGGATGAAGCCCTGGAGATGGTCAAGGCGGGTAGGAAATCGAAGCGTCCCTTTGCGATGGCCTATGTGGACGTCAGGATGCCGCCGGGAGCTGACGGAATAGAAACAGTGCGCAGGATCCGCAAGTTCGAGCCGGATATGGAAATCGTGATCATGACCGCGTACTCCGACAGGACCCTGCCCGAGATCGTCGACGACATGGAGTTTCTTCACAAGCTGCTGTTCATCCGAAAACCATTTTCCCGGGAGGAGATCCAGCAGATCACGGCTTCGCTCACCGGGAAGTGGAACATCGAGCAGGACCTGGCACGCAACAGGCGGGACCTGGAAACCAGCAACCGGCGGCTCGAGGCCAGCAACCGGAGACTCCAGGCAGTGCTCGACGCCACGGGAGATGCCATCGGCATGTTCGGCGCCGATGGACGCCTGCAGGTGGCCAACCGGGGATACGAGGAACTTCTCGATGCCGGGGAAGGCGACCTCAGGCAGATGCCTCCCGGTGAACTCCGGTCCCTCCTCTGTGCCCGCCTCCGCCCGCCGGTCCTTCCGGAATCGTGGCGCACGCTGTTTCTCGACGGCGCGGGCGACCTGGAGGAGGAGGTCAGCACCGCCGGGACCTCAAATCCCCGGCTGTTCTTCCGCTCGACCGCGCCCGTAAACGACAGCCGGCAAGGCACCACGGGGCATGTCGTCATCTACCGCGACGTGTCCAGGGAGGTCGAGGGCGAGCGCATGAAATCCGAGGTCCTGCGCTTGCGCGAGGAACTGGGAAAGACCTACGCCATGGACGGCATGGTGGGCAAAAGCAAAAACATGCAGGACCTCTACGCCTTGATGCGGCGGGCGGCCGAAAGCGACATCACGGTGCTGATCCAAGGCGAAAGCGGAACCGGCAAAGAGCTCGTCGCCAGGCTGATTCACTATAACAGCCGCAGGAAGGCGGCTCCCTTCATCGGGGTCAATTGCGCCGCCATTCCCGAGTCGCTGATCGAGAGCGAGCTGTTCGGACATGAACGCGGGGCGTTTACGGGGGCGTCGGCGCGGCGCATCGGGCAGTTCGAGCGCGCCCAGGGAGGAACCGTTCTGCTCGACGAAATCGGCGACATGCCCCTGGCCCTGCAGGCCAAGTTGCTGCGTGTCCTGGAAGAGCGGGAGCTCCAGCGGGTGGGTGGAACCTCCACGATTCCCATCGACATCCGCGTTATCGCGGCCACCAACCGGGACCTGCAAACCGTGGTGAATGAAGGCGGATTCCGCGCAGACCTGTTCTACCGCCTGGCTGCCTTTCCCCTCGACATACCGCCGCTCAGAGAGCACCGTGAGGACATCCCTTTGTTGGCGGCACACTTTATGAAAGAACACGCCGATCGCTCCGGGGAAGACATACGCGGGATCTCCCCGGCGGCGCTGCAGAGAATGCTGGCCTACGACTGGCCGGGAAACGTGCGCGAGCTGAGAAACGCCATTGAACGCGCCGTGTTGCTGGAGACCACCGACCGCCTGCAGGTAATCAGCCTTCCTCCCCAACTCTCCGCGGTGGTTCCACCTCCAACCGGCCCCGAGGCCGCTGACCATCACCCCCTCTCGATGCAGGAAGCCGAGCGGCAGGCCATTGTCCGCGCCCTCGAATTCTCACGAAGCAACATCACCCGGGCCGCACGGGTGCTGAACATCGACCGCACGACCCTGCACCGCAAGGTGAAGAAGTACAACTTGCTGCCGGAGAGTTGAATCAGGTCCCGCCATCGAGACGGAGCAGACCCTTCCTCTCTCTTAGTCCTCCCGGTCTGGCAGGGGCCTGCTGTGGCAGAATCCCACGGTGCGGCAAATCGCCACAGTGGCCGGCCCTTCTCGTAAATACAGGCATAAATCGCACGTTTTCAGAGAGTTATCCCCTTCTTTCCGCCCCTTCGAATCTTTCAAGCCGTTGCCCTCCGCATCAAATCCGGGTCCTCTCGTCTCACCGCGAAAATTTCCTAACTCCTTTTGAATAAAAGACTTGCTCTGTTTCGGACCGTGCCTGGCACAGTTTATGCCATAGACAGTGTACGATACGGTTTCGGTCGTGGTTGAACACCAAGGAGAGGAAGGATAATCATGAAAATGGAGCAGGGAGGCGACCTGAACAGGGATAAAGTGGGAGAGGCCGGGGGAGGGACTTCACAAGGGAGGGGGAAAACCCCGCGCCCACCCTCAAGCTTGAATATCCGCAGGAGGATTCTGCTATGGCGCCGCCAGGACCCGGTGATGGCCGAACCGCAATGGGGCTGGAGCCTGTCGGATGCGGTCATTCTGGCGGCGGCTGTCATGCTGGTGGTGGCCACGACCGTCTTCGCCCAGGAATACAATCCGCCGATCTGAACGCTGGTGAAGAATTTCGACCAATCATCAGACAGGGGCCTGTTGCTGAATGCGAATCAGGAGGGGCTGGAACTGGACATCGAGGGGACCCGGCGCGAGAGCACAGCGGACGACGCGGCGCCGGAGCACTTGGTTGTGCTACGCTTGAGGCTGCAGTGAGGATCTTCTCATCGAGTCGGAGCCAGCGGACCTGCATCCATTCAGAACAACTGTCCGAACTCGGTGAAGCCCACCAGGTTGCGCACGAAGAACGTCCACCCGTCGAAATTCCTGAAGCGCTGAAACCGATTGTCCAGGTCCAGCTCTTCCCGCCTCAGGCCGATGATGGTGTGCATGTCATAGCCGAAGTAGCGCGAGCGGTTGGTCAGGGTGAATACCGCGGTGCGCAGCTCGAGACTCTCGCGCTGGCGGATGTGGTCTTCGAGCCGGTAGGGCAGCGGCCCCCAGCCCTGGACCCCGGCCTGCAGCACGGTCCGGCTCATCAGCGCATATCTCAGCTTGAGAATTGGAATCACCCTGTACTCGGAGCGCAGGACCACGTCGGTATCCTGGTCGGCCAGTCGCAGGAGCAGGAACTTGAACTGGGGAACTGCCCTCAGCTTGCCCCAGCGCCAGGTGTAGTCCGCCCGGCTGGTCACCGCCCAGAAGTCAAGCCGCCTCCCGCGCTGGAAGCGGTCATTGGCCAGTTGGCCCTTCTGCTGCCAGTTGAGCCGCAGCCGCAGCTTCTGCACCAGACGCAGGGTCGACCAGGGGTTGAGCTCACCCTCGAGGTAGGTCTCGTTTACGTAGCTGTCCTGGTAGAAGAGCTGGTCCGGGTGGCGCTGGAGTCCGCCGGCGACTTCCTGCACGACACCTGAGAAACCGCTGGAATATTCATTAATCCTGACCAACTGGACGGTTCTGCTGAACTGGTTGAACTCATCGGGGATGTCGTCCTCGACCCGGCGGAAGTAATTCTCGAACAGGAGGCGCTGCGGCCGTGCCACCGCCTCTCTCTGGTAGCTAAGGAGCGCATAGGTGGAGCGGTTGCGCCCGCTGCCGGCCAGCTCCCTGACCGCGAAACGTCCCGCACCAAGGGACCAGTGCCTGCTCAGGTCCACCTGACCGAAGAGATGGAAGCCGCGCTGGTCCGGATCGTAGGGATAGTCGGCGACCCAGTCGTCCTCGCGCTGGTCGGGCTCGTCGTTGTGGTTGCGGTCGAGCCCGTAGACGTACTCGTTGGGCTCCACCCGGTACATCATGAAGGTCTCGTCGTAGTCGGGGATGCCGTTGAAGTTGCGGTCCGTGTCAACGATGCCGTCGTTGTCCTCGTCCTGCCCCAGGAAGACCCCGTCCAGGTCTCTCGCTCCCGCCTGCGGGCTGCCGAGGACATTGCCCAGAAGGATGTCGGGGTAGCGGTCCCCGTCCTCGTTGTCCTGCACCAGGCGCCAGATGATGGTGGAGTTGGCCAGCCCCGCATGAGGGCTGTAGCCGCGGCTTGATCGATAGCCGAAATCCCTGGGCAGATAGGTCTCCATCCGGGTTGTGAAGTCCGGATTCATGGAGAAGTACTCCGCACCCACCCGGCCATGCCCGAACCAGTGGAGGGCATTGACGAACCAGGCCGATCCACGATGGGTAAATCGCGGGCTCGAATCGAAAAGGGGATCTCCTTCCAGATGGGCGGGATAGCGCCGGTAGAGGGTCGAGCGCGCGTACTCGCCGCTAACTTCCAGCCCGGTGAGCTGCAGATTCAGGTCCGCGCCGTAGGTGAAGATGGCGGTGTTTTCGCCCACCTTGAAGCGCACTCGCCTTAGATTCGACCCGTCCTTCACGCTTCCGCGGGCGCGCAGGGCGGGGCGAAAGAAGGTACTGCTGTATCTCTGCTCGAGATTGCCGGCGCTCTCGTTGCCGGGGGTCAGGTAGACGCCTGCCCACTCCACCCGGTAGTCGTTGCCCAGGACCGCCTCCACTTCCAGCGACTCGACGTGGGGTTCCCGGCTGATATCGAAAAGGTAGATCAGTTGTTCGTCCCCGTCGGCGCGCAGGATGGTCCCGGTGTTTTCCAGGGAAAAATTCTCCAGCAATCCCGGCAAATGGGTTGCCTTGGCCACGTCCGCGCCCCCGGTATGCTCCAGCAGGTAGAGATAGTCGGCGTAGAGCGGTATCTCGCTTTCCCGGTAATAATCGCCGGGACCGGAGATGGTCTGGTAGAACACGGGAAGAAAGTCGCCCGAGGAGAGCGTGCGGCCCACTTGGGACGGCGTGGCCGCCCGATGGCGCACCACCCGGGGCTGAAGGTCGGGCCGCCCCCGGCCGTTGAGGATCAGCCGGACATCCTGGACCACGGCTCCGCCCCGGCCATCCTCCGGAGCGTCGTCCGCTATGCGCACCAGAAGCCACTGGTAGAGGGGCTGGGCAAGGTTCGCACGCGGATGATTGCGCAGGCGGCCCTTCATACTATTGCCCGGCCGAGTGCTGTCGTAGGGGTGCAGGTTCACCCCGTTCAGGCCCAGGCGCAGATGCCCCAGATCGGCCAGTATGCGGGTGCCGAGGAGCAAGGTGGAGTGGTTGACTTCGATTTCGCCGACGTTTTCGGAGAAAAGGTACGACTCCCTGTTGGGCCGCGCGATGCGCGAGCCCAGGGCGGTGACCTTCACCCGGGGAAGGGACAGGTCCAGGCGCAGTCCGTTCAGATCCGTCTTCGACAGGGTCAGCGGGGTGAAGCGCGCCATCAGGCCGTCGCCCACGAAGGCGCTGTAGCCCCAGCCGCCGTAGCCGTCGCGCCCCACCACCACGTTGGTGAACACGTGCTGCCAGGCGGACCAGTCCTTGAAGAGCTCGCTGCCGTAGAGCTGTTCCGGCTGCCGCCGTTCGATCCAGGAGAACAGGTCGAAGCCCTGCGCCAGGTAGTTTCCCATGGGGTCGTACAGGTCCTGCTGCCGGTCGAGGCCCATGCTGACCCCGATCTGCCCGCCGACGGCGCGCGCGCCCCAGGTGTGATCCGGGTACTGGGTGAAGTTGTCGAAGGCGAAGTTGCGGTAGGGCTGCCGCTCGTACAGGAGAAACGGCCGTCCCCCTACAACCTCGGAAAGCGCAGGGCGCGCCGACTCCTCTGCGCCAGCGGTTGCCCACGCGATCAGCGCAAGACACCAGTATCCGCAGGTCGATCGCCGGCTCATGAGCGTAGCCAGGTTGCAGGCATCAGGGTAGGTCCTGCCCGGTGAGGGCTTGCGACCCGGGCCGGAAATCCGCAGCGATTTCCGGTTGATCGCTTTCAACCAATAATGTATCGTTGATGTCCGGGCAGATCAATGTTGAAATGAGGGGAAGGTTCGATGGCGAGATTTGCGTGGTTCAACCTGGTTCTGGGAGCCTTTGCGGCCCTGCCCCTCTCTTCCAGGGAAGGGGAGATCACCGTGGAGCTGCCGGGCGGGGCGATGGTCGAGTTCGTGTGGATCGAGCCGGGGACCTTCGCAATGGGGTCCACGGACGACCAGGAGCAGTTGTTGCGCGACAAGGGTATGTGGAACGAGGTGTTCAAAGACGAACATCCGTCCCGAGAGGTGACCATCAGCCAGGGATTCTACCTGGGGAAATTTGAAATAACCCAGGGACAATGGGAGCGCGTGATGGGAGCGCAGCCCTGGTCCGGGCTGCAGCTGGTGCAGGCCAATCCCGACCACCCGGCGGTATATATCACCCGGGAGGACGTGCAGGCGTTCATCCGCACCTCGAACGAGGCAGCGGGCGAGGAACTCTACCGCCTGCCCACGGAAGCCGAGTGGGAGTATGCCTGCCGGGCGGGCACCACGACCTTGTGGTCGTTCGGGGACGACGAGAACCAACTTCAGGACTACGCCTGGTATGAGGCCAGTGCCTGGAGTGCGGGGTTGGAGTACGCGCAGCCTGTGGGGACCAGGAAGCCCAACCCGTGGGGCCTGTACGACATGCACGGCAATGTGTTCGAGTGGGTGCTGGACTGGTACGGGGCGAACTACTATGGCCGCGCGCCCGGCACCGATCCTCCCGGACCGGCGGCGGGCTTCGGCTACGTCATGCGGGGGGGCTGCTTCGGCGCCGACGCGCGGGACGTGCGGTCGGCCAGCCGCATCTGGAAGCCTCCCGGTACCAATACCTATGCCATCGGCGCTCGCCTGCTGAGGGTGGGGCCGGAAATCCGATCCCCGGTCCCGCCTGAAAGCTGGGGCCGGATCAAAAGCGATTTCCGCTGATTCCTTGCGCCCTCAGCTCAGCCCGGGGCGACCGGGCCGGGAAATCCATGGGGCGCGTCGATGCGGCTCGGGTTGAAACTGGGCCAACTCTGCCCGCCAACCACCTGAAACCGGTCATGCATTCCGCATAGCCAGTAGAACATCTCCGCGGTGTCGACGGCGACCTTTATCTTCTCTCCATATTTTTGCGAACCATAGTTGGCGGTGCCGAAGTCGAAATCTGGCTCGATGATCCAGTCCCGCGTGGGCTCGGTCGTGCGCCAGTAGACATACTTCAGCATGTTGCGCAGTCGCGTGCTGGTGGCGTAGCCTCGGCGATGCCAGATGTGGTAGATGGTGATGAAGATCGAGCCGGCGGGAGCGGTCGTGCTGAAGGCGGTGGCGATGCTTTCGAAGTTGGACATGTAGCGGCGCTTATAACGGAGCTGATGAGATCCGGGCACCAGTTCCGTGGGCCCCATCTCCGGAGTGGTGTCCTGCGGATAATAGAACACCTGCAGGGACGGCAATTTATATCCGTGTATATAGTTTCCGTCGATGTGCCAGCCCGTTGGTTCCCGGTAGGGTCCTCGCTCGCGGTGGTTGCTCATCAGCACGGGAAGGTGAAAGTCACGGCCCAGCAGGGAGCGAACGGCGCCGGCGGCCTCGGGATTGCAGAGCACCTCCTTCACGAACCATTCTTCGTGCAAAATGCTGGAGGGCTCCACTTCCGGATGCTCATCGAGAAACTCATACACGCGGCGATTGATCTCGTCCGGGACGACCGCCTCGAGCAACACAAATCCGTTCTGACAGAAATCGATGACCTGTGTGTCGGTGAGTGTTGGCGGGCAATCGTGCGTCCAATCCTTCATTTTATGGGCTCCATCTTTTCGAGAATGAACTCGGGGCCGATTCCGTAGGTGTTGTCAGGATCCATCAGCAGAGCCGTGTTGGGGAAGGAGATGATCCGCCAGCCGTCCTTGATCGCGTCGGCGACGGTGCGATAGGGCCATTCCTCAGGGTTGTTAGAACCCGGTTGGGCTTCGCCGTTGATCACCAGGAGGTACCCAACCAGTTTGGCATTGATTCCGTTGTGAGACGTCTGAACGAAGAGCAGACTCTGTCGTTTCTCCGGACTGTCGTCGGGCACGGAGTCGATCACGGCTTGCAATCGTTCGGGGGTCAATTCTCCCCGCTTGAGCGCTTCCAGGCAGGCGGTCCACTCTTGCTTAAGATCCACGGCAATGCCTCGGTCCATATCTCAATTCCGTATCCTGAGTTAAGTATAGAAAAAATCACACCGAATGTATAGGAACAATAAGGCACCGAAAGGCACCGATATCGGTACTATGCAATTCGCCGAAACCGTTGTCAAGGGTCCGGCAGGGTCCCCGACGAATCGCTGGTCGTTGCATAGACCCTGGACAATCCCGAAGGCGACCAACGCGCCGCGTCCGACACCCAAGGCGGGCCTGCAGGCAGGGTTCAACGTGAGAGAAGCCAGAAAACTTTGCATTACAAATCCGGCGTTACTATCCTGTATCATGCCGGGACGGCCAGAATGGAAGTTCCGAGCAAGTTGATACACGGAGGGATTATGGAAGTGAAAAACCAGCCGATTGCAAAAGCAGCATTGCTGATTCGCAGGCCTGTCGCGGAGGTGTTTGAGGCTTTTGTCGATCCCGATGTCATCACGAAATTCTGGTTTGAAAAAAGCACTGGCCGGCTGGAATGCGGCAAGGCAGTTCAATGGCACTGGGAACTGTACAACGCTTCTACCGAAGTTCGAGTGAAGGCGATCGAAGAAAACAAACGAATCCTCATCGAATGGGACCCCGATAATCCTACAACTGTAGAATGGATTTTTACGCCTCGGTCAGATGACACAACTTATCTAAGCGTCATCAACAAAGGCTTCACGGGTGACGGCGATGAGATCGTGTGTCAAGCACTCGAATCGACGGGCGGTTTTGCGCTTGTGCTTGCGGCGGCGAAAGCGTACCTCGAACACGGCATTGAGCTGAACATTGTTGCGGATCGCTTCTAGTGATCAGCGCCGGCCTGTTCTCTGAGCACTACCTTGGCCAACGCCGGCACCTGGCGCTCGAGTGCGCAATCCCGAATTCGATAGCGCGGCGGTAGATTTGCGATGCTGGGAGAAGGAGCATGATACTGGGACTGTCCTCGCCCACCTACGCGGGCGTTCTGCCGGATGCGAAGCCTGTGCGCTGGCTTTTGGATCGCTGTGTGGAGTTCCAACTCGGTGCTCTGGAAGCCTCGCTTCCCTTGGAAGGAGGCGAGGACCCCGGAGAACTGGGCCGCCGGGCCGCGGATGCCGGGATCCAGTGGATCGGCTACTGGAGCGCCGACTTCGTGACGCCGGACGGGGGGGAAAGCGGACTCACGGAGCAGTCAGAACGGGCGTTCGACGTGGCCGTTGAGGGTGGAGTGAGGACGGTGGTGGCCTTTGGGGAGGGCGGCAAGCACAACCGGTTTACCCGGGAACCCGCTCTGGACGAACAGCTGCGCCGAATAGCCGGTCATCTGGGACCGGTGGCGGAGGCCGCTGGCGCGCGAGGCCTGCAACTGGGTCTGTTGCCGCACCTGGACTACCGCGCAGGAGAGATGGTGCAGGTAATGGAGCAGGTGCGCCATCCCGCTTTGAAGATGGCGTTCGATACGGCCAATCCCTTTCCGGTCTGTGAAGAACCGGTGAGGGCGGCCGAGGTCGCGCTTCCGCATGCGGTGGCGGTGGCTCTCAAGGACGTGCGGATCTTTCCCCACCGCTCCAACGAGGTCACCATCTGGGGGACGCCGTTGGGAAAGGGCTCGGTGGATTTCGATGCCATCCTTCCGCTGATGGAGGACCTCCTGTCCGACCCGGAGGGGACAACCGCCTGTATCAAGCTGCGGCTGCCGCCAAATTCCACCGAACACGCCTCGTGGATTGAGGAGAGTCTGACCTATCTCCGCACCCACCCGTCGCTGTCGCGCCGCCCCCGGGGTGCGGAGACTGGGGGCTCGGCGTGACATGCCCGGCCAAGCGGTGATGTTAATCCGAACCGGCCCCGGGCGACGTCTTTTCGGGCCGGTCGCGACTGGCAATGACGAGGTTGGCGTCCAAGTGTGCGAAGGCCGGGGCGACCTCCACCGGTGACGCGCGCTTCGTCCACTGGAGGTGTCGTCGGGGAAAACGGTGCCGAGCGGGCCTGTTTCAGTCGCCGTGACCTGAAGTCTATTCCCCGTTTTTAAAGTGAGCAGTGCGTTGGGGCGTGGTCGGGTCGAGAAATCCACGCACGGCCGCCTCGGTTTCCAGCGCCATGGCACCTTCGATATCCATGTGGCAGGCGCGGTTCATCACCCGCTTGAAATCGCGCACCGCCGTTTCGGGCAAGGCCGCGATTCGACTGGCCGCCGCCTCGGCTTCGCTGAACAACTCCGCTTCCGGCACGACCTTCCAGGCCAACCCCATTTCCAACGCCTGCTGTGCGTCGAACCGTTCGCCGAAAAGAATCAGCTCCCGGGCCTTTTGCAAGCCGACCAGCTTGGGCAGTAAGGTGCTTACCCCGCCGGTTACGAACACCCCGAGGGTTGTCTCCGGGAAAAAGCAGCGCGTGCCGCTGGCTACAATCGCCAGATCGCAGTTGATCAGCCATTCCAGACCGCCGCCCACGGCCCAGCCATGTATGGCACCGACGATCATCTTCTCGCCCAACATCATTTCGCGCGCGATTTCCTGGATGGACTCGAGATAGGCCCGGCTGTCGGCCTCGTCTCCCGCATACTGATCGAACTCTTTCAGGTCCTGGCCGGCGCAGAAGGCGCGTCCGGCTCCGCGCAAGATAAAGATTTTGACGGCTGGATCGGCGTTTCCATCGCAGAGGATCGTTTTGAGCTCCGCCAGCAGGTCCCGGCTTATGGCGTTCAGACACTCGGGACGGTTGAGCGTGATGGTGCATACGCCGCCGTCGATGCTGCTTGCAACCGTGTTGGTCATGTATATCCCTCGCGGATAACCCGTTTGGTCTTGCCGGCGGTGCGCGGCAGGCTGTGAGGAGGAACCAGGCTGATCTGGGGGGTGACACCAAGCCGGGCTCTGATCGATTCCACCAGCGCGGTTGCCAGTACTGGAGTAGCCTCCTGTCCGGAAGCCAGCTCCACTTCCAGGGGCAGCCGTTCGTACGGCCCGGCGTCCTTCAGCACGATGCGGTATTCGCCCGAAAGTTCGGAAAACTCGTTCACGACAGCAGCTACCGCTGTCGGGAAGACGTTGATTCCCCGCACTACCACCATGTCGTCGCTGCGTCCCGTCACCCTGAACCGGGGCACGGTGCGGCCGCAAGCACAGGGCCAGGTGCTGGTGATGGCGATAATGTCGGCGGTGCGGAAACGCACCAGCGGTTGGCATTCCCTCGCCAGGTGGGTAAGCACAAGCTCTCCCTCGACTCCTTCCTTCCAGGGCAAGGACTCTGCCGAATCCGGGTCGATCAGCTCTGGATAGAGCAGGTCGGGAGCGACAAAATGGAGATCGTTCGAGTGCTCACACTGACCTGCAAAGTTACAGAGCGCGTCGGAAACCCCGTAGTTGGCATTGCGCGCCTTGAATCCCCAGGTCGCCTCCAGGCGGGCGCGGAAACTATCGTTGTCCAACCCTGCTTCGCCGCCGAAAAGCCCCAGTTGCAGGCCCAGTTCGGATGGGGACAACTCGGGGAAGTGCTTTTCGATGGTCCGCTCCAACACCATGGGGTATGACGGGGTGCACGAAATCGCGGTGACGCCCAAATCCCGTATGGAGCGTATCAACAACTCGCTGTTGCCGACCCCAAACGGTATGACCGCCGCACCCGTCATCTCCAGGGTGGTGTGATCGGTGAGGCCGCCGATCCACAGCTGGTAGTTGAGGCAGTGAACGACGCGATGCCCCGGCCCCAATCCGGCGGCCCGTTGCGCGCGCGCCCCCACCTCTGCCGTTTGCTCGGCATCGGCGGCGCTCAATGCCAGATTCATCGGCACGCCGGTCGTTCCAGAGGTCCGGTGAACGCGAATCACCGCCTGGTCCGGGGCTGCCAGATAGTCGCCGAAGGGAGGCGTCTCGGCCTGACTGCGCCGCAACATCTCCTTGTCGCAAAGCGGCAGTGACGGCAGGTCTTCGAGACACAGCGGAACTCTTTGGGTGGACCACAGCGATTTGAAGAACGGCGAGTGCGCGAGCACATAGCGGCGCTGCTCGCGCCAGCGCTCGCCCTGCCGCGCGGCGATATCGCCGGGTGAGGCAAAATCGGGACTGGGCGATGAGCTCATCTTTCAGCACCCGTCGACAGGCGTCGTGCCAGGGTCAGTAGGGATGTTCCGGTGAAATAAACCGCAATGTCGCCTGTCTGGTCAAGCAGGGCCCGCGCTGGATGGATCGCACGTGGTCGTGGTGAGCGGCGCCGGCCAGGTCCACGGGTATGGACACCGCGGGTTTATAGGTTACTGTTTTGTAAGGACCTGGCGGGCCCCAATGTGGGCTGCGCTTCTCCACCGCAAGCGACAAGCAGGAGAATACACGATGAAACTATCCACCGCACAGACCAGGCAGTTCCGCGACGAAGGCTACCTGCTTCTGCACGACGTGCTGCCAGTTGGGGAGCTCCAGCCGCTCATCCGGGAACTGGCACAGGTCATCGATGCCAAGGCAAGGGAGGTACACGCCGCCGGCGGCCTGCGCGATCTGCATCTGGACAAACCGTTCGAGACCAGGTTGCACTACCTGTGCGAGGACGCGGACGATCCGGATGACATCTACAGGGTGATCTTCGGCAAACGGCACAAAACCGCCGGTCTGTTCAAGGTGTGGACCCTTCCTGCTCTCGTCGATCTGGCGGAGCAGCTGATAGGCCCGGAGGTCCTTGCCCATCCGCAGTTCAATACGCGGGCGAAGCCGGCCTTTCTGGAATCGTCCGCAGGGACCTTTCACCAGGATGGGGCGCTGCTCGCCGGCGACGCGGAGCACACCGCGATGGTGAACTGCTGGATTCCGCTCGTGGATGTGACCATGGAGATGGGCGGAATGCAGGTCATCTCGGGCAGCCACAGGTGGGGTATCGTTCCACACAAGGATGAGTCCAGGATCATGGAGGAGGATCTGCAGTCGGGTGACATCGTCGACTGTCCGGTCCCCTTGGGAGGCGTGCTGCTGTTCAACAAGATGACTGCTCACCGCTCCTTGCCCAACCAAACCGACAAAGCGCGCTGGAGTCTGGATTTGCGTTACAGCGATGCAAACGCACCCACGGGGCGCGGCTATCCTGGTTTCCTGGTGCGCAGCAAAGACCATCCCGAACGCGTCGCCACCGACCATTACCGCGATTGGACCAGACTTTACGAAAGCGATAGCATCCCCGAGTATCACCGCATAACGGAGAAAGACCAGCGGCCTGGATTGAGAGCCCATGGATAACAAAACCAGGTCCCAGTCCCGGGCTCGCCTAGGCGGCTTTCTCGTGGAGGAGCAATGAAACGCGCGCCCTTGGAAGTCTCCGATGTACGACACCTCAAGCTCTGTTACAGCAAAGACCGCTACTGCGGCCACCCGCGCCAGTGTGGTATCTACAACTTCGGCAGCGGAGAAATTGCGGTTCTCCACCACCACGCGGACTGCAGCTACGAGAACCGCGAAGACGTCAGGCACGGTTGGGATTCCCGTGGATACAAAAGCCGGTGCAAGATCCTTTTGCAGCGCTCCCTCGACCATGGCGCGACCTGGGAGAAGGAAAACGAGGTGGTGGTGTGGGACTACGATCGACCGCTGGAGGCACATCGAAAGGTGCTGTGGAAGTGCGATGATCCGGGGGAGGTGCGCGAGGAAATCGATTTGATCAGCGCGGACTCGGCGATCTACTTCGGGCGGCCGATGACGGGAAGAGAGAACGAGGACGGAGAGCCCACCATGGAATGCCTGGCCTGGCGCTCGGGTGACCGGGGCCGCACCTGGGAAACATCGCCCGCCTCTCGGATAAACCCACCGCTGGGTTACAGCTACGTTCACGCCGACTGCTATCCTGTGGCCAGGTTCGAAGACGGTACCGTACTGGTACCCGCGACTGCGGACAACCGCAACACCGGAGGTTCGGTACCCCGCTCGCAACTCGAACGGCTCGATCAGAGTGTTACCGTTCTCTACGGTTCCGACGACAACGGGCTCACCTGGCACTACGTGAGCGAGGTGATGCGCGATACCACCGGCCACGGACGGCCGGTCTACGCCAACCTGCTGGTCTTGCCCTCCGGCCGTCTCCAATGTTACGCCCTGAACAACGGCGGCGTGCGAACGGCACTTCACCTGAACCACTCGGACGACGGAGGTTACACCTGGAGCGAGCCGCAATCGATCGTAGGGTGGGGGCAGTCTCCGTGGACGAAGTTGAGCCGCGACCCGATCTGGTCCGGGGCCCGGTCCGGTCCGCGTTATCGCTCCTGCTGGCCGCTGTTGCTGAGGGACGGGCGCATCGCGGTGCTGTTCGATCGCCGGCAGCTTCCGGGCGGAATCGGCGTGATCGTGAGCGAGGATCAGGGAGATACCTGGTCGGCAGAGGCCGTAATTCGCGGGGATGCCAGCGATTGGGATCTGGGATACGTGGTGGGCACAGAGTTGGACGACGGCCGCATCTTCGCCGCCTATTACTTCATGGAGGAGGACGGCAACAACTTCGGCGGCACCCGCCACATGGCCGCCAGTTCATTTATCCTGAAGTAGTGGCCTCGGTCGGCGTCGAGATCTCTATTGAGCTCAGGTAGAACCTCAAGACACCTTCCGCATAACTGTTTTCAGGTGGCGGCGTGGCGCTTGCCACCACCCCCACCACCCAACCCCCTGCCAGCGAAGACAGATCGCACACCCGCTCGTACCATCGGCCGTTGGCCCGCCCTTCCAGGGTCGGCGCCCGGAAGTTTCCATTGCTCTGGACCATCAGGTGGTACTCCCTTTCCAGGAGTCGTTCCGGTTCCGTGTCGATGAGCACGCCGTTCTGATCCCTCAGGAGCGGAAACGGGCTCTCATCGCGGGTATTGATCAACGGCGACAGGGCAAAATGGTCGTGTGCCGACTCCGGGTCAAAATAGATCTTGTAGCTGAACGTGGTGCCGGGTTTGATATCCAGAATGAAGTCCGTGGACAGAAATCCGACCCGGTCCGGACCTTCTTCCCCAGGGACCGCAACCGGTGATTCGACGCGCAGCATGGAACCGCCATCCGGCGACTTCACCAGACCGTCCTCTTTCATCACTTCTGTCCGAGCAAACAGCGACAACTCTACCTCGGGCCCGTCGGGTGCCACCTGGAAGACGCGACGTCCGGCTCTTTCCAGCCAGCGGGATTGCTGGTGAGCTGCCAGGTCGAGAAAGGTCGGCCGCGTCAGCCCGTCGTTCAAATCGTGGAGCGCAGCGGCGCCATCCCGGATGCGCACCAGGTAACCGCTTTGAAAGTCCATGTGGCAGATCTTCAGACCGTAGCCCTCCACTTGCGAATAGTGATGGGTGTGGCCGTGAAAGAGCCACCGCACATGGGGGAACCGCTGCAACGTTCCGATCAACCGGCCGCGGGTCTGCAGCATGTGCCAGGGGCGTTGATGTTCGACCTGCTCGGAAGGTTCGTGCATGAACACGAAGGTCAACTCACCCCGATGCGCCTCCAGGTCCTGCTCGAGCCAGGCGAACTGCTCGTCGGGAATGCGGGCAAAGTGCGAATTTCCCGTCTTGATGCGCATCGGCTCCATGCCGGGAACCGTGCCGTGGCTGTCCAGACTGACGAAGTGACAGGCGCCGACGTTGAATGAAAAATAGATGAACCTGTCGTTTCCAGAACCCTCGAGGCCGGTAACCACATTCGGATAGATCGCCTCCAGCCAGTGACGTTTGCCGGCGCCGTCCAGCTCGTGATTGCCGATGCCGAAGAAGACCGGCGGACAGTTCGACACCGAACCGATGGTCTCCACAACCACATCCCCAAGCCCTGCGACCCCGGCGCCCCGGGGCGCCTCCGTCTGCTGAGTGCCGAAATCCCCGGCGAGGAATATAAACGCAGCGCCTGCATCGGTGCAGCGCTGGAGAAGATCGCGGAATACCTGGTCGGTCCAGTTTGTCTTGCGCTCCCATATGTGCACGTCGGACAGGACCGCGAAGGAGAACTCATCGGGATCGATAGATCTCTCCCCGAGCACCTTCTCGATGTGCCGGGTTATAGATACCATGGCGCCGCGCTTTTCCATATCGGGCGTGCTACTCCTGGTAGGGGTTCAACATACCTATCTAACCCAGTGTCGATACAGCGGTTGCACCTTTGCCGGCAGTTTGTCGTACACCTCGGCCGCTACGGGAGGGACTTCGTTCTCCTTCGATCCGGTTTCCTCCACGAGTTGTTTACGCTGGTCCGAGCCCGGCATCAGGACCTCCACGTTGAGCCACCACGGAACGTAGCGCACCACCACTCCGATTCGCAATCGATCAGTGTTGTTGGTGCCGGTTGCGTGCCACAGGCGGCTGTCGAAGACCAGGACGCTGCCCGCCTTGCCCGTTACCTGCATCTCGGCCGGGTAGGGTTCGAAACGATCTATCTTCAGCGAACCCGTGGGGTTATCGGACATGCGATGGCTTCCCGATACGATCCAGGTGCCGCCATTTTCCACCGTGAAGTCGGTCAGCATCCAAAGACTGGACAGCTGCACCGGAAAGTCGGGATAGGGGGCGGGAATGCGGCCCGCTTTCTCCTGGTTGTACGGCCAGTCGGCGTGCCAACCGCCGCGTTCGTTTCCCTTCTCCGTAATCAGGGTATTAGTGTAGGAGATGCGGACATGGGGTCCAAACCAGGTTGCGGCGATGCCCAATACCCTGTCATCGGCGAGGCAATGCCAGAACGAAGGCAGCAACCCGAGAATGCCCCAGGCGCTGCGCAGACCGTCGTATGTACGGCTGACGCCATGCGTCGCCGTGGCCTGCTCGGCCTCATTGCGCACGATATCGACGCGCTCTGCGGGAATGACGCCGTCGACGACACACCATCCGTCTATCCGCAGGCGCAGAAGGATATCTTCGACAGTTTCACGTTCGTTTTTTGATTCCGCCCTCATTTTCTCACCATGGGCAGCGCTCTGCGCCTGTCAGATCCCACGAAACTGCCTGCGCGCATCGGACAGCACCTTCTTCTCCGGCGATTATCGGTACTATGCAATTCGCTGAAACCGTTGTCAAGGGTCAGGCAGGTCCCTGATGAATCGCTGGTCTTCGCACCGGGCAACGATTTAAAGGATTTGTCGCGTTTCAGAGGTCGACCTGATATTGAGGGCGCACTCCTGCTTAAGGCTCACGGCGTAGCGCGGGAGGCCGCGGTCGACTCCTCAAGCAATTCATAATTATTTATCCTTTCCCCCAATTTCCAATTGTATTATTCACTCCCTAACAAGGGAGGACACCGATGCCAACAAAGAAGCTTCAACTCATGCTGACCGCTTTGCTTGCCTTGATTTTAATGGGTTCGGCTTTGGCTCAGGACGCAGTGAATTTCGTCGTGGACGGAGACCCGGAGGATTGGGGCGGAGGTCCGGGTCGTTACGACGGGCGTCACGACGTGATCCCCGTCACCAACAGCACCGTTGACCTTCGAGGCTTCGAATTCTGCGGCTCCTGCCCCTTCCACCTAAACGGGATAAACGAAGCACCGGACACCCTGTTCGCCTTCCTCTTCGATTTTCTGGCCCCGCCCTTTAATGGCTCGGAGGAGACCACGGTGGAGCTGTTCTTCGACACGTCGGTGGCTGCCACCTACGGCGCGCCGCAGCCGCCGTGGAGCGAATTCCGCCCGGACTACGTGTTCGGAGTCACTGGCAAGAACGGCGCCCTGACCAAGGAGTTCTACTGGCGCCACACCGGGAGCGAGTGGGTGAAGAAGGAAGGGGCGGACATTGCCGAGTTGGAGGTGGCGCTGTCGGGCGAATACCTGGAGGGAGCCGTGGACTGGAAGCTTCTGGACGTCCCGGATACGGACCTGCCGATCAAGGAGATAGAGAGGTTCAATCAGAAAAAGGCGGTACAGGTCTCGAAGGGCGCGTTCCGGGATTATGTGCCGGACAGCGGACAGCCTCCCTTGGACGGGAGTATCTTCTAGTTCAACACCAACGTTGAACCGACATCCTGGGGGAGGATCAAGGCTCGATGAGCTATCGACGGACGAATTCCCAGGGTTCATTCACCTACCGGACTGACCTGGAGGTCAGCGACGGAGAGCGGCAGGTATGGGAGGCCAGGGTGGGGCCGGACCGCCGCGGCCTGAAAGTCCAGCTCTACAGTTGGAACGTGCCGGCCGGATGGCGTGCCCGGAGCACCCGGTTCTGGTCGCAGACCTTCGCGACGTGACGGGAGCGGCCTTGCTCACTGAAAGGAATCTGCTATGGCCATCGCAGAGTAATAGAAACGTGCCATCCCGTTGGGTCTTGATCAGCTGATAGGGCTTTAGTAATTATAGGGCACCTTATCGCTGGTTACGGCAAGGCTGGCCGCGTCTGTTGCCCGGCGTTTTTGCGGCAGATGGGCGCGGCGATTCCGCACAAAAGGAGGAACCCGGTGGACGATGACAGGAGAGCCGCGCGTTGGCGCAAGCGCCGTATCATTTACAACAATGATGGAAACGACGTGAGAGAGGCGTGGACCGGAGTGGAACGTCGTCATGATCTCGAAGAAAAGCTGTTCGCGCGCAGCGGGGGCGAGCTGATCGATGACTTTCTCAATGCCCGCAGCAGGCCGCTGGTTGGGACGCAGGTGGACAGTATCTGGTACTGCAGTTGCATGGCCGGGGTCATGTTCTCGCACCACACGAAATTGGGCGGGTTCTACGGAAAAGGAGTACCGCAGGAGCTCGTGGAGACCTATGGAAGAGACAACCTGCGGCTTCAGACAGATTTCTGCCACGAGAATGACCTGGAGGTATTCTGGTCGTTGCGCATGAACGACGCGGCCGATTCCTTTCCCGAGGGTTCGCGTAGATGGACATTCCCTCTCGACCACTTCAAGCGGGCACATCCGGAATATGTGATGGGTGACCCCGGGGACTGGATTGAGGGAAAGGCGCACAATAAATACTGGTCCTACCTTGACTTCAGCTATGAACAGGTGCGGGAGCACATATTCTCGTTGATCCGGGAGGTAGTCCAGAACTACGACGTGGATGGGATAGAAATGGATTTCTTCAAAAGATTCCCGTATTTCCGCGAGACGCTGGACTGGCTTGCCGTGGAGCAGCAGCACCTGGACATGATGACAGACCTGGTGCGGCGACTGAGGAGGATGGCAGACGAAACAGGTCGGCAAAGAGGGCGCCCGGTGTTGCTGGCGGCGCGCGTACCGTTCAATCTTCCGGACGCGCGTTTCGTCGGGTTGGACCTGGAAACATGGCTGCAGGAAGACCTTGTCGACATTTTGATTGCAGGCGGTTACTACGAGTCTGAAATGACGGAGTCGTTCAAGGAGATCGTGGACCTGGGGCACAAATACGAAGTACCGGTGTATCCCTGTATCGAGTGGAGTTTCTGGAACCATTGGGCTTTTCTCGATCAGGGGGCGGAAGACCACCGGAGATTTGAGTCGTGGGTGGGCACCCTGTACGGCGGACAGCCTGCGCGCAGGAACAGGCCATCATACGCGGTGACGTTCAATTCGTGGGAAGGAACCATGGCGGCATGGCGGGCTGCGGCGACGAACCTGTTCAACGCCGACGCGGACGGTATCTACACCTTCAACGCCTTTTTCGCCCAGCAAGGCATTTGGAACGAGATCGGAGATCCCGCAACTATGGCTGGCAAGGACAAGATATTCGGCGTGGACCGGTTCGGGGGTGGCTCCAGCTTCAATGACGTGCACGAAATGGAGCTGAAGCAAGGAGGACCCGTCAGCATCCATTTTCAAGTGGGCGAGGATGTGGCGTCCGGCAATGCCCCCGAGCTGCGGTTTCGTCTCCACCTCTGGGAGTTCACGAGCAATGACGACTTGGATGTGAAACTCAATAATGAACCTCTCGACGGCCTCGAGCCAGCCGGCCCTCCGCAGGCACACTCGGGGGGACAGTGGCTGGAGTGCCAGCCAAGACCCTCTCAGGTCCACAGGGGGGAGAACAGGGTTGAGATAGTGGTGAGGAAGCGGGATGAATCCATGCAGACACCCCTCGTCCTGGACGCGGTACAGCTATTTGTTAACTACAAGGGCTAGACAAGGGGTTGTCGGGCTATGAACGACTTTACGAGGTTCTGTGCTTGGCATTGGACGGGCAAGTGGACGTCGCATCTCGTTTCGAAGCCAGGGACCTGTCCGCAAGCGCGGTCATTTGCCCTCCCAGGTTTCGCTCCGTAGCCGATCAAACCCTCTGACATTGACCTCTGGTTCCAGTATTTCTCTGGTGTGCATATTGTATCGGTCACCCGAGCGAAGAAAGTAAAACCGCCCTGCTCGTCCGAAAGTCCGCTGGTTGTCATAGATGGCGACATAGCTTTTCCCAAGAACCTCGAACTCATCGCCCTGAACCACAATTGCCGTGCCCTCGTCTATCCCAATGCCAAGTAGCTCGGGATGGGCCTCAACTACCTCCAGCATGTCATAATGGCGGTTGCGGACCAGGTGATGCTGGTCGATTGATACATTGCGAAGAAACCCAAACCCTTTAACGTGGTCGCCAATGACGATCTCAGCGCCACTGATATCCCCTCTGATCATGAATGTGCCCTGCAGAGTAGCTCCGGCGGAGGAGCGCCGATTGCGCCGCCTCGGTCGAGCAGAGCGAATAGTGCATCGTGGGTCCGGGTGTTCAGATACGCATCAGTAACCCGCCAGTGTCTCCCCCCCGAGAACCACACACCTTGAGCGTCTCGAAGCCTGGACGAGAATTTCTCAGAGTCCGCGACCTCTCTGTCCCGGGTATGCAGCAAGTTGAGATTGTGCGCTCCAGCCTGCATGAACGCCTCCATATCCGGCGCGTACAGGCCGGAGTAGTCTCTTTCGGCCGCGGTGGGCACGAGGGCTATGGGTGCGCTGCTGCCTCCGGCCAAGGCAACGAATTTACGATAGATCTCACCGAGCTCCCCGCCGCCGGCAAGGACCAGGGAGCCATTCTGCGGACCGATATGTATTTGGGCTGGCAAGGTGGCCTCCTACAGACAAATCTTCAACAGATGTCATTGGACAGTGAGAATGTCAGAAAAAGGAGCTCAGTCGTCATAGATGTTGGTAAGACACCCAGATCGGTTTGCACTGCTCAGGACATCCGTGCTGTCCGAAAACTGGTCGACGCTGCCTACCAGCGGTTGCTTTCTCAACCACTCGTCTTGGATAGCGGCCAAGCAGGCCTCGGCAAATCGATTTCCTCCGAGCACTCGAAAAGGACGTTTAAAGAACAAGCGGGTTTCGGGATCGACGGGAGGGGTGAGGTTCAGTTGATTGTGGCAACGGGCGATATACTCATAGGCAGAGCAGAGCGCCGTTTCTCTTGTAGGAAAGTCCGCGGCCTTGAGTGCTGCATCCAAATGCGGGGCGAGTTCAGAGACAATTCCAAGGTTTAAGAATGCGCTGCCTAGCCACTTGCTATACGGGGTATATCGCCGCTCGAAAAGAAAGCAGAGTCTCATGAGATCGCGTACGATTCGGGCTGTCAGGATTCGTGAACCGAGTTCATCGCCTACTTCAGCCGCGCGGCCGACAAACGCCTCTTCTTGAGCGATCCGACGCCACTGACAAGCCAAGAGCCATAGCCAAATATCGTTTGGATACCACTCCAGTTTATTTCGAACCCGTTTCAAATCTCCGTCGGGATCGTGAAAGGCCGCACCTTCTGTCACCTCCAGCAGCAATTGTTGTGGTGTCGTAAGCCAGTTCCGGACCGTGATATCCACTTGCGGATCGAATCCCAGATGCGATTCAAGCCATTCTCCAAGGGGTGCAACGATCACATGGTGCTGAACGGCCACCTCGTCCCAACCGAAGTATACGGGCCATCCGTGAAACTCATCTGGCAGACTGGAATCGATAATCGAGCGAACGGCATCTGCCTCGGAGGCTGCCACAAAAACATGTAGTCGTGGTCCCCAGCCATGATCAGTGGATCGAGGAGTATCAAAACCGAGGACATCAGATCCCGAACCTAGCCTTGCGGCACTATGAGATCGTCCTTCTATGAGTGGGCGCACAACTTCAAGGTAGAACATCCGGGCCAAATCAATGCCGCTTACGAAGTCAGCTCCATCGTTGGGTGTTTGGTTGGTCTTAGTCGAGACCATTTCTCCTCTTGCTGTTGCGTCTATGGCTTCACGATTTACGAACGCCGAAGGGATGTGTGGGAAAATAAGGCACCGATTTCGGTACGATGGCATTCGCTGAAACCATTGTCAAGGGTCCGCGACCCGCGTCGCCGCATGCAGCGGGTGCCGCTCGAGCCAAAGTACAATGGCAGTGTAAGCACCCCGGTGGCCAGAGCCTGCGCTATGTCGAACGGGAAAAACGCCTGAGCGCCGAATCGTCGATCCGAACCCCGAGACCGGGTTCGTCGTTCACGGGAAAGGCGCCGTCAACGGGTTGCGGCGCATCCAGCGCGATGCGGCATGCGGTGGGATAGGACCCGTGTCCGTGTTCCATGACCAGGAAGTTGGGGATTGCCGCGGAAAGCTGGATGGTCGCGGCGATGGACAGCAGGCCTCCACCGCCCACGTGGGGCGAGACGGCGATGTTGTAGGTGTCCGCGAGCACGGCGATGCGCTTGCCCTCGGTCAAACCGGTCCGGCCGATATCCGGCATGAGCACGTCGAAGGCCCGCCGCTGGAAGGCTTCCTTCATTTCGTAGCGCGTGCGATACCACTCGGCGCTGGCCACGTTCATGTTGAGGGCCCGGGTCACGGCCGCGTGCCCGGCTATGTCATCGGGCACGGCAGGCGCTTCCAGCCAGTAGACGTCCAGCTTCTCAAGCTCCCGGCCCAGTTTTATCGCTTCAACCGTGCCGAACTCGGTGTGCAGGTCCACCATGACGGCGATACCCGGTCCGACGCGGTCGCGCACCGCGGCGACGATTGCGAGCGTTTTTCGGCGGTCCCTCTCGGGTGACAGTTTCAGTCCCCTGTAGCCCACCGCAACGAGGGCTTCCGCCCGGTCCGCGGCGGTGTCCGGTTCCCGCCCCGCGCATCCCGTGTACAACTCGATCCGGTCCCTGAACCTGCCGCCCAGCAGCTTGTGTACGGCTTTTCCCGTCGCCTTTCCCATCAAGTCCCACAATGCGATGTCGCAGGCGGCCAGGGCATCCACGTAGAACCCGGTCAAGTGTCCCCGCTCCCGCATGCCGTCGAACTGGCGCTGCCAGATGTAGTCCACGTCGAAGGGATCCGCCCCGACCAGCAGGGGTCGACACAGGTTATCCACGATGGTCTTCGGAGTTTCGGGTGAAACAGGACTCTGGCCCTCGCCGTAACCCGCCAGACCTGCGTCCGTGGTTACGCGCACCACCAGGGTTTCGTGCATATCGGACTTGATCGGGTGCCTTCCATCGGGAATGGAATACACGGGAGACCTGCCGGGTTCGTCGGAGCCGCCGTTCCTCGGTATCCGTATCGCGAAGGCCTCGACGTCGGTAATCCTCATGGCCTTCAATCCTCCGGGGTCGCTCGCCGTGGGGGGGGCATGTTGACGAGCCTGGGGTCGAAACGGGCCAGCACGTCCGCCAGGTGGGTCTGGGCCGCCGTCACCTCTTCGATTTTCTTGTATACGAACAAGTCAATTGAATTTTGCTTTGGATGGGCAATTTTACAAAATGCATGGCAGCGAAGCAATCTTCGGGCACCGGGTCCGAATACGGAAGACCGCCGACACACCAGGCTGTGCTTGGTCAGAATAGAATTCAGGGAACTCGGCGGCCCGGTGACAACCGTCCTCGCAAGGCCACATCCTGTAGGCGGAAGATCCTCAGGTCGCAATAGAATTTCCACCACGGGATACTTCCGGTGATGCGGTGCAACTATATGGTAGATCATGTGTGTGGATGAGGAAAATCGCGTCAGAGCTGCCACCGCCGGGGACGCCGGAGCTTTCGCCCTGCTGGTCGAAGAGCACGCAGGTTGGCTGATGGCCCGGATCGCCCCGAAACTGGGTTCGCGGGAGACGGCGGAGGATCTGCTGCAGGAAGTATTCATGGCCGCGTTTCAGCAGTTGGCCACCCTGCGCAATCCCGCGAGCTTCGGTGCCTGGCTGTGTTCCATTGCCGATAACCATGTCCGCATGTGGCAGCGCCGGCGTCTCGTTCAGCTCGATCTGCTCAAACGGGTCGACACGGTTCCTGCGCCCGTACCGGAGGAGAGGCAGCTTCGCAGCCTGATGCGGGCAGCGCTGGGCCGGCTGTCCGCGGCGCAGCAAGAGGTGATCGTACACCACTACCTGAAGGGCTATTCCTACCGCCAGACGGCAGTTCTGCTCGACCTCAAAACGGATACCGTCCGCAGCCGCCTGCAGAAGGCCCGGTCACGTCTGCAAAAGGAGGTAATCGCCATGTCCGAGTCCAGCTGCTCCCAAACTTTCGAGCTCACCGCCGCCGATCTGGTTGGATTGCGTCACCTGTCCCGCTTTCGCAGCGATGATCCCAACCGGCCGATTCTGGAGTGTGTCTGCCTGGACGCCGGGGGCAGGATGGTAGCCTGCGATGGAATGCGCCTGCTCAACTGGTCGAGCGCGGGCCTGAGTTCCCTGGCGAGCCCGGTGATACTGAGCTCGGTGGACTGCGGGGAGGTACCGCCGGCGCAGGGTGCCACCCTGGTGATCGAAGAGGAGGAAACCACCCTGAAGACGGCGGATGGAGCCAGGGTGACGTTTCCGGTAGTCCCCGGCCCCTACGTTCAGTACGAGAAGGCGGTGGGACGGTCGGGACCCATCTCCGCCGTCGTGGGAAGCGCCGAGCTGATGGGATGTGTGGAAGCAATCGAGCCGTACCTGGGGCCGAGGCACCGGGTCGAGGACGAAGGATGGGAATACAGACCTCTGGTTGAGCTGCGCCTATGCGCTCTGGAGGGGAGACTCACCCTGCGCACCAGCCGCGATCAGGGATTCTACCAGATCGAGGAAGCCGCGCCAAACCTGAGTCCAGCAGAGCCTGAGTGGGCTTACGCGGTGGGCTGTCCGATCCGCCTGACCGGTCTCGACGCGGATAGCTTGCGGGTGGGGGTCAACCACCATTTCCTGAAGACCATCGTGTCGGCACTGGGGGAGGCAGCCGATGAAATCCGCATCCGCTTCAAGGACGGTCTCTCGGCGCTTCACTTCGACGTGGAGGACGGGAAGCATAGCGCGGTGCTCATGCCCATGCGCATGGACCCTCTCTAATTGCCATCTTGCCCGAGCCTGCCCAGGAATTTGATGTAACCTCATTTTGTTTTTTTGTGATTTTTTTTCGCCCTCTCTTGACATTGTTTCACGCCTCCTCGTAACTCTAAATCAGATTCACAAGGGCGAATGACAGACTCCACGACGCTTTTGAGAGCGCGCTCAGGAGGATGAAAATGAAAAGTGTAGATCGCTTCGAAATGCGCGGGACGCCGCGCAGGGCTGCAGGGGGAAATCTTTATGGCGGGTGCGCCATTCTGGCCGCCGGTATGCAGCTCGAAAAGACCCAATTCGCGCCGAGAGGAGGGGGATCCATCCCTCCCGACTGAGGCTCGCTGTTGCGAGAAACTCAACGTGGCAAGAGGCCGCGGCGCGAAGAACAAAGCGCCGCGGCCTCTTTTTTTGTGAAAGATGCTCGTCGTTGCCGCCCTGCCCGGGCGGGCGGCGACGGGTCTGCGCGACGTTCACCAAGCCAACCAGGAACCTCATCGCAAGGAGCAACCACACGATGCGACGCGAGATCATCAACCAGGGACTGATGTACGGACTCATCAGCCTTTTGGTATTCGCTATGATGCCGCTCCTGCGCTTACTCAGATAATGGCTCTTTGACGCGCAGCGGCATTGCGAAACCGGCCTGGGGCAGCGGCGGCGACCGCTGCCCCAGGAATATCACCTCTTCGACCTTGGGACACGGAATTAAACATGCCAAACTGCAAGACAGACACCGTTTTCTCGACTGATCACCTGGCTGTATTACCTGGGTTCTTGCCGGGGAAGCAATCATCATGGGTCCATGCTCACGCTCGACGGGATCCATGTCGGTGGGGACAAAATTGATTGAACAGTGGGACATGGACCGGGCAGCCGAGCTTCATGCCCTGTGGGTCGAATCGACGGCAGACGCGCCGTACTACTACGCCGTCTGGCCGGACGAATTCGCGACCGGAATAATCCCGGTGGAGTCCGACGACGAATCCTGTGCCACCGCGCGGTCACAAAGACTGATCACCGCGTCGGATGCAAGGAGACCTGTTGGATTCGCCCATCTCTGCGCCAGCAGTGATGTCGAGGTCGACGGTGAGGATATCGAGTGCGGAATCATCCGATTCCTTGCATTCTCACCGGATCGGAGGGAAGTCGGTCATGTGCTTCTAAGCCATTCGGAGCAGATCTTCCAGGCGGAGGGCCTACCCCGTATAGACGCCTTCCCGCTGTATCATGGATACCCCTTTCACAACCATAAGGTCGGTATCCTCTCGACCCGTATTAGCCACGTTTCGTCTCTGCTGCGGGAGAGCGGGTACAGGGCCCACGATGAGCACCTGACGATGGAACGATCGTTGGAATCTGTTCCCCTCGCCGACCTGCCTCCGGAGGCCGATGTCGTCATAGAGAAGACCGAGGGTGCCGGCGCCCGTCCGAACATCTGGGTTAAAGTCACTGTCGACGGCGAGGTCATGGGCAGCTGCCGATCCCAATCCGGACGCACCTACGCGGGCATCGACGCCCTGGAGTCGTGTAGCTATACGCGGTGGCTCGGGGTGAAGGAAGTCTATCGTCGAAGGGGATTCGGGCGCTGTCTTCTGCGCCGCGCGCTTCGCGAAATGCGGTTTGAAGGTTACAAAACGAGTGTTCTTAATTGCCGGGTGAAGAATCTTGCTGCCCTATCGCTTTACGAATCGGAGGGTTATGCCACGGCCGACACTTCACTTGCCTACTTCAAGGAATTGAGCACATGACTCCCCCTGAACGGAGTCCCTGGGTGACGCTTAAGTGCATTCGCCATCGGGTAAAATTGATGTACTACGCTACAGGAGACCGTCTTGGATTTTCATTTCGAAGGGACCAAATTCGAGCGCGCATGGGTTCGCCAGGCCATGGAGGAATTTTACGCGGATGGCTGGTTCACCGACGTGCTCTACAGGGCAAAGGGAGGCAAGGAAGCAAACGTATACTGCTGCCGAGCCAACCCGGCCGTCGGATACGATCTACTGGCCGCCAAGGTCTACCGTCACAGGGGCCATCGGGAGATGAAGAATTACTCGGCCTATAAGGCTGGCCGCACAGTCACCACCGACAAGCGGCTGCTGAGGGCAATCAAGAGGAAGAGCAGAACCGGCAAGGCGACCGAGGACGCAGCCTGGATCAGCCACGAATTCACAACTATGCAGCGGCTGCACGACATCGGCGCCGACGTGCCTGAACCGGTGGCCAGCGGAGGGCATGCGATGCTGATGGGTTACATAGGCGACGAGGAACGCGCCGCTCCCTTGCTACAGGAGGTGGCCTTGGAGCGGGATGAAGCACAGAGGATGTTCAAAAGGCTGATCCGCAACGTGGAATTGTTTCTGGCCTGTAATCTGGTCCATGGTGATCTGTCCGCCTTCAACGTTCTTTATTGGAAGGAAAGCTTGAAGATTATCGACTTCCCGCAAGCGGTGGACACGCTTTGCAATCGGAACGCATTCGGCTTTTTCGCCCGGGATATCCAGCGGCTGTGCCAATATTTCGGGCGCTTTGGTGTTGATGCCGACTACGTCGACATCACCGAGAGGCTCTGGAAGCGCTACCTGAGAGGCGAGATCGGGATCTGACCTGGCAAGGATCTGCAAACGGCCATCCGGGAGCTGGCCTGATCCATGCTTGGGTTCAGCCGCGACGGTCGGGCTGAATGGCTCGAAGCCGCGGCTTCCCCACGGCCCTGGTCAGAGCAGGCAAACTTTGGCCTGGAGCTCGTCCACCAGGACCTTCTGATTCTCCGAATAGTCCACCGGTATGTCGACGAGGTGGACCCCGCCCTCGGCGTAACATTGATCCAGCAAGGGCGCGATGGCATCGGCGGATTCGGCCCGATGACCGCGGGCGCCGTAGCTCTCGGCGTAGATGGAGAAGTCCGGGTTGCCGAATTCCAGGCCGAAGTCGGCCAGTCCCATGGCGTACTGCTTCCAGCGGATCATTCCGTATGCGTTGTCTCTCAGTATCAAAATTACCAGGTTGATGCCCAGCCTAATGGCGGTCTCCAGCTCCTGGCTGTTCATCATGAAGCCGCCGTCGCCGCAAATCGCCATCACCCGCCGCCGGGGATGGAGCCGCGCCGCCTCGATGGCCGCGGGCAGCCCGGCGCCCATGGTCGCCAGGGCATTGTCCAGCAACACCGTGTTGGGCTGGGTGGTGGGATAGTTGCGCGCGAACCAGATTTTGTAGACCCCGTTGTCCAGGGCGACGATGCCGTCCTGGGGCATGACCTTGCGCACGTCCCAGACCAGGCGCTGGGGTTTGACCGGAAAGCTGTCGTCGTCTTCCCCCAGGTGGATGTGTTCCTGGATCTGGTCCCGGACTCTCATGTAGTAAGCGAAGTCGTGGGACTCGGTCCTGCCGGCCTTGTCGGCCAGGCGTCGGAGGGTGTTGGCGATGTCGCCGACCACCTCCAACTGGGGGAAATAGACGTTGTCGACCATCGCCGACTGGAAGTTTATGTGGATGACCCGGGTGGCCTCATCGTCGTGGGACATGAAGAACGGCGGTTTTTCCACCACGTCGTGGCCGACGTTGAGGATCAGGTCGGAGCGCTCGATGGCGCAGTGGAGGTAGTCGCCCTCGGACAAGGCCGCGGTGCCGAGGAACAGGGGATGGTAACCACCGACCACCCCCTTGCCCAGTTGGGTGTTGAAGAAAGGGATACCCGTTTTGTCGAGAAAGAAGGCTACGGATTCCCAGATGCGCTTGCGGTTGGTCCCCGCCCCCAGAAGGAGCAACGGACGGACCGCGGACTTGACCATGGCCACCGCATCTTCGATCGCCTGCTCGTTGGCGTCGCCGCGCCGCCGCCGGCTGATGGCGAACACCGGGGTGGTGTGTGCGTCCACCGGCTCCTCGGCGACGTCCTCCGGAAGCTCGAGGTGCACGGCGCCGGGGCGCTCCTCCTGGGCAAGGCGGAAGGCCTCCCGCACCTGGGAGGGGATCATGTCCACGTTGACGATCTGCCGGGTGTATTTGGTAAGCGGCTCCATCATGCTCACCACGTCGATGATCTGGAACTGGCCCTGTTTGCTCTTCTTGATCGGCTTCTGTCCCGTGATCATGAGCAGGGGCATGCCCCCCAGCTGGGCATAGGCGGCTCCGGTGACGAAGTTGGTCGCGCCCGGGCCCAGGGTGGACAGGCACACACCCGCCTTGCCGGTGAGCCGGCCATAGGTCGCCGCCATGAAGGCGGCTCCCTGTTCGTGCCGGGTCAGGATGAGCCGGATGCCGGACTTGCGCAGCGCTTCCAGAAAGACGAGGTTTTCTTCCCCCGGCACTCCGTATACGCAGGCCACACCTTCATTTTCCAGTGCTTTGACGAATAAGTCCGAAGCGTTCATCGCCTTCTCCGTTTCGCGCTCGACAGGGAAGTTGCCGTGTTTGGCTTGAATAAACATAAAAACTCTCGATCAGAATAGCAGGAGGGAATCAGCCGATGAAAGCAGTTCGCCTGGGTCTGGTGGGCTCCGGAGGCATGGCGGCGAAGCGGGCGGCCGCCTTTGCATCCCTGGAGGACTGCCGCCCCGTAGTCCTGGCCGCCCGCAACCGGAGCACCGGGGAGGAGCTCGCCGGGCGCCACGGGCTGGAGCTGCTGGGAAGCTGGGAAGAGCTTATTCAGCGCTCCGACGTGGACGCGGTGGCGGTCTGCACCAGCAACGACAGCCACGGTCCCATCTCCCGCGCCGCGCTGGAGGCGGGCAAGCACGTGTTCCTCGAGTACCCACTGGCGCGCCGCCTCGAAGAAGGCGAGGCCCTGCTGCAGGCGGCGCGATCCAGCGGCAAGGTGCTGCGCGTCGCCCACGGCGAGGCGGCCGCTCCCGCACACCGCCGGCTCAAGGAGACGGCCAGGGAGATGGGGGGTCTTCTGGTGGCCATGTTCACGCGCCTGACACCGGGGAGAGGGGCGCGGCCCGAGGTTCTGTTCAACCTTCCCGTATCGGGTCCGCCAGCCTTGTTTTTCGTCTACCACGTCTATCCCCTGGTGGACCTGTTCGGACCGGCGGCCTGGGTCGAGGGCTACACCCATTACGAGGGCCTGGACCGGCAGGGGACCTACGAGCGCTTCGTCAACCGGGCGGTGGTGGGATTCGCCGGCGGCGGCAGCGCCGAGTGGACCTGGGCAGGCGGCATCGCCATCCACCGGGCCGAGCAGTACCAGCGCCTGGTGCTGGAGGGCGGCGCCCTGGTGCACGAGGACGGCGGCTGGCTGCGCTCCACGCCGGAGGGGGTGGTGCCCCTGCCCCCGGCGGAGGAGGGAGAACTCTCGCTGGAAAGGCTGTTTCTGGATGAAGTACAGGGGGCCGGTGATGGTTGGAGCGCCGAACTGGATATGGCCCTGGAATCGATCCGCATCGGCCTAGGCGCCGAGCGGGCGGCGGCGCAGGGCAGGAGGCTGATCCTGCAGGAGTGAGGGGCGCCGGATTCGATTGGGCCCCCTCCGCGAGACCGCAGACCCTGTGTCGCCACGCCACCGCCTTCCGGCCTGCGGGAGGCGATCCATCACCGAAGGCCTCGATCCCCTGGCCCCGGGGTGGCCTCCACCGGCATCGGTGCCTGCAGGCGGTTCATCCTGGGCGAGGCCCTCGTCCTCCCTCTATCGGCTACCCTTCGGTATCGGCCATGGCAGCAAGATGACCCTTGATCCTGGCGGTCATATCGGCGGCGGGATTTTTCCGGGTCAGGACTTCGAGCAGAGTATCGTCTTCCGGGTCGACCAGCAGGACCAGCCCGGTCTTGTTGTTGGCCTTGAAGATTTCCTCGATGTCGAGGGCGGCTGCCAGCAGGCGGGACTGGGCGGTGAGGGCGGCGTCGGTTACGTCCAGCTTGAGGAAGAGAACGGACTCGGCGGCTACGGCCTGGCGCACTTCGTCGAGGATGGGAGCCAGGGCCTTGCAGGAGCCGCACCAGTCGGCGTGAACCTTGACCACGTAGAGGTCCGGACCGCCCTGGCCTTCCACCTCCACCGCGGCGGCGCGGGCGGAAGTGGCGCTGAGCAGAAGGGACAGGGAGAAGAGGAAGATAGTGGGTCGGGTTGTCATGGGTTTCTCCTTGGAATCGAGGTGGGAATTGGCCGGGCACGGGGTGCCTGCGACTCGGTGCAAACTGCCTGGATGCTAAAATTCAATCGGCGTTGGTTCGGTTCAAAAGCTGGTTGCAGGGCAGTCTTTCGTCAATTACCTTGCCCGCTGCCGGGAGAGTTGGAAGGACCGCGGCGGCGTTTTCCATCCGAGACGACTTCGGCCAGCGCCGGCTTTCCTGGCCGCGGATGGAGAGGCCATAATATAGGAGCCGAAAAACAGGAGAAAGTTCCATGAATCTTGCAACCTTCAGGGAGAGCACCGCCCGGGACGAGCCGCCCGCCGGGACCGTCCATGCCCTGGCCGCTCTCTGGTACGAAGCCCGGGGCCAGTGGGACAGGGCCCATGAACTCGCCCAGCAGGCCCCCGATCCCGACGGGGCCTGGGTCCATGCCTACCTGCACCGGGTGGAGGGGGACGAAAGCAACGCCGGCTACTGGTACCGCCGCGCCGGCAAGCCCCACAGCAAGGCGCCCCTCGCCGCCGAGTGGGAGGAGATCGCCGCGGCGCTCCTGGAAGATGGGGGATAGGAGGGAGGACTTGCCTCGAAGTGGCGGAATCCATCTTTCTTCAAGAGCAGATAATCATCGCGCGGGAGGCGAAACAGGAGCACATGTCCCCGGGCTCAGTCCTCCAATCCCTCCGGCAAGGTCTCGATGAAGGCGCCTGTCTCGTCGCGCACCCGCCGGTAGAGGGCCAGCGTTTCCTCCCTGCCGCGGGCATTCTGGGCAAGCTTCGGCGGGTCGTCGAAAACCAGGTGGACCACCCGGCCGCGCCCCGGGAAAATCGGACAGCGTTCGGCGGCCTGGTCGAATTCGCAGGCGCCGGATCTCCATCCTGACAGGGTTTGGTGGCAACACTGAATCGCGTCCATCCAACTGGCCGAGTTCACTCGAAATACTCATCCTCCCTGAATCGGGTCCAGGAACCAAAAACGGGGAAAGGTGGAGGCAGACTGTTGCCGGAGTCGTTCAGCTTGAAGGTTATTTTTTCGCTGTCGAAAACATTTCTGACCGAAATGGTGAAGCCCTCGGACGGAATACAGTTGTCGCAGCGGGAAGGGAACTCCTGCGCTGAAGACGGCTGGTCGAAATGAATTATGTATTCCGGATTCGAGAATTTGAAATTCCTGCCCTTTTCGATCCGATAGTCAGCCGCGCCGATTTCCCACTCGTTCACCGCCCTGCCGTCCCTGGCGTACTGTGCCCACAGTTGAACCCCGCTGAAGAAATCGAGCACAACTCCCTTTCTCGGGCTGGCGTCCCTGGATGGATCGAACTGGCGAAAGGAACGATTCTCCAGCTCCGCCTTGATCCGTTGCTCTTCCTCGGCGCCCGTCGGTTGCACGGGGTCGTCCCGGCCGCACGAAGATGCGAAAGACAGGGAGACGGCGAACAACATCGTTACCGACCATGCAGATCTCGGCGGGCGAGGACGTTGGCCAGTGGTTGTCCATTTGCTTACGACTGCCCGGCTGCCCACTGCGGTCAAGCGGAAAAGGGCGGCGAGAGCTGGCATGGTTTTCTCCTTGTTCGAGATGCACTTCCGGAAGGGAGGGTATGGCCTGATTTTTCTCCTATCGCCCGGCCTGTCCCTGGTTTCCTGGCTCCGCCCGCATCCGCAGCGTGGGCGGGTGGTCCGGCGCGGTGGCCGGGGCCGCGGGTCATTCGGGGCGTATGCCGAGCATGCAGAGAAAGGCCGGCTTCGGCAGGATCCTGTTGAGGATCGCGTCGGCGAGGCGCCAGGCCGGGTAGGGCCAGCCGGTGCTGAGGCGGGGGAAGCCGGCCAGCTCCAGGAGCTTGTTGGTCATCAGCCGCACCGCCCTGATTTCCAGGCCCTGGCGCTCGAGGCAGGAGGCCAGGGCCTCGCGGTCGAAGCGGTGGAGGTGGGCGTTGGCCGGGGTCGGCCTGTTGCAGTGGATGCACAGGTGCTCGACGATGGTCTCGCGGTAGGGAACACTCACCACCATCCTTCCCCCCGGGAGCAGGACCCGGCGCGCCTCGGCCAGGGCCGCGTCAATGTCCTCCAGATGTTCGATTACCTCGGACAGGGCCACGGCTGTGAAGCTCTCCGCCGCGAAGGGAAGGTGGTAGACGTCTCCGACCTGGTAGGAGGCCGCCTCCGGGAAGCGCGCCCTGGCGCCGGAAACCCCCACCCTGCCGATGTCCATGGCGCAGACCCTGGCTCCGCGGGGCTGGCAGCACGCCCCCAGCCAGCCCGATCCGCAGCCGATGTCGAGGACGCGCTCGCCGCGGCGCGGAGCGAGCATGCGGACCAGGGTTTCCAGCCGGCGTTGCTCCGAGGCGCGCCGCCCGGATTCCAGGGCGCTCGGGTCGACGATGGCCTCGGCGTCCGCCCGGTAATGGGCCTTGTAGTCCTTCAGTCGGCCCCCAGGTGATGAGGTCGGTGCGGTCTTCATCTCCATGGCTGACTTGACAGCCCTGGTGGGCGGCCATACCATGCCATCCACCGGGCGCGGCTCCGGATGCGCTCGCGCCGGTATTTCACCCATCGTTCACAGGAGTTATTCATGACGGTAAAAATAGGATTCGTGGGCGCCGGCGGCATCGCCAACCACCACATGCGGACCCTGGCCGCCATCGACGCCGCCGAGATGGTGGCCTTCAGCGACGTGGTGGAGGAGAAGGCGCGGGAAGCGGCCGCGACCTACGGAGGGAAGGCCTATGGCCGCTGCGAAGACATGTACGACGGTGGGGATCTGGACGCCGTGTTCATCTGCCTGCCCCCCTTTGCCCACCAGGAGCAGGAGCTTGCAGCCATCGAGCGCGGCCTTCCCATCTTCGTCGAAAAGCCGGTGGCCACCTCGCTGCACAGGGCGCGCCGCATCGCCGCGGCGATCGCGGAGAAAAATCTGCCGAGCGCAGTGGGCTACCATTGGCGCTACATGGACACCACCGAGCGCGCCGCCGAGTGTCTCGGGGACGAGCCGGTGGGCTATGCTCTCGGCGCCTGGATGGGAGGCATGCCCGGGGTCTCCTGGTGGCGGGTCCTGGCCGAGAGCGGCGGTCAGATGGTGGAGCAGACCACCCACATTTTCGACCTTGCCCGCTATCTGCTCGGCGAGGTCACCGATGTTCACGCCATGGCGCGCAGCGGCCTGATGCAGGAGGTGGAAAACTACGATGTGCACGACGCCTCCGTCACCAATCTGCGCTTTCAAAGCGGCGCGGTGGCCAGCATCACCTCGGCCTGCATGCTCACCGCGGGCGGGCACGTCGGCCTGGACCTCTACCAGCGCAGCCAGGTTTTGCGCCTCGACCCAGGCTCCCTCACCATCGAGCGCCCGGATGGCCGCGAGGTGGTCGAGCTCGGCAACGATCCGACGCGCGCCGAGGACAGTGCCTTCATCGATGCGGTGCAGTCCGGTGATGCGGGGGAGATCCGCTGCGACTACGCCGAAGCGGTCCGCACCCTGGAGCTGACCCTGGCCGCCACCCGCTCGGCCCATGGAGGTCGGGTCCTTTCGTTCCAGGACTAAGCCTCGTCTGCGATCAGATCGAAGTCGTGCATATCCTCTCCGGCCCTGGCCGAGAGGATGTCCAGGGCGGCGCAGGCCCCGTCGCCGGCGGAGATGATCGCCTGGATCTTCTTGAGGCGGCTGCTCCATCCCAGGACGTAGAGCCCATCCACACCGGTCCGGCCGTTGCGGTCGGCCTCCAGCCCCTCCGAGCCCTTGGCCACCCCCAGGCTTTCCGCCAGGGGGTTGCTGGGCCCGGTGGCCAGAATGAGATAGCGGGCATGGTGGCTGCCCCCGTCGGCGGTCTCCACCGCAAACCCGTCAGCGCTCCTTTCGACCCGGCTGATTTCGATGTCCTCGATCCGGCCTCCGAAGCCGCGCACCTGCTCGCGGCCGATGCGCTGGAACTCGGGCCCCTCGATCTTGGGGATTCCCAGGTAATTGTAGAGCATGGCCTTGTGCATCAGGGTCTCGTTTTGGCCGAAGACGGTTACGCTCATGTCGTTTTTTGCCAGGAAGAGGGCCGCGCTCAATCCACCCGGACCATCCCCCACCACGATTACATCGGGCATTGCATCGCTCCTTTCGCTGATGATTGGAGCCCAAAATTAGACCGCCGCCGCCCGCACTGTCAACCGGGAGTCCCCGGGCTTCTCACGGTGCCGGAGCTTACAGAAAGCGGGTAATCCCGAAGCCCAGGCGCCAGTTTGCCGGGGCGGCGTTGTCCGGAGCTCCAACCAGGTACTGGGCGGGGCTCAGGCGGGTATTGTTGGTGGCGAAAACGTAGAAGGTATGGCCCCCGGTATCCAGCGACAGGCCCCAGGCGAGGGAGTTGTGGGAGCGGCCCGGTTGGCGCTGGATGATTCCCTGGTACCCGGCCAGGGTAGGACTGTACTCGACCCAGACGCCCCACATGCGGTCGAAGTAGTAGTGGACGTAGGTCCCCAGGGTGATGGTGTATTGCCTGTCGACGCTGAAGATGGAGCTGTTGTGCAGGTAGGAAGGTACCAGCCCCAGTCCCAGCCTTTCCTGCACCAGGGTATTGACCACGAGCTGGAAGTAGTACTGCAGATTGTCGCGGGAGGCGGCGCCGCGCTTGACGTAGGCCGGCATGTCCGTGTTCCAGGCCAGACCGGCGTTGAGGGCCAGGACCAGGGGTGCGGTCGCCTGGGGGACCTGCAGCCAGCGGTACTGCAGCTGCAGGTCCAGATTGTCCAGCACGTTGCTCCTTCCCAGGGTGGCCATCAGGCGGTCGCTGAGACCGTAGCTGAGGGAGGTGCGGATGTTGGCCGGACCGTCGAACCCGAAGTTCGCCCTGTAGCCCTCCTCGATGGCAGGCAGGAAGCGGTGCGAAATCTCGTAGTGGAAGTCGCCCCGGTACAGGGTTTCGGTGGTGGGGTAGTTGGCCGTCCTGATGGCGCGGAAGAGCTCGACTCTGGCAGGGGCGGCAGTCGCGCTGGCCTGCCACGACGGCTGGGCAGCGGCCAGGGAGGGCGACAGCCCTCCACAAAGAGCGGCGATGCAAATGGCGCGGAAATTCACGGTCCATACCTCCTTTCTCATTTGACCTGCTTCAGGTGGAACGCAACTTCGAGGGCAATCTCCTGGCTCACCTTGACGAAGGCCGCCAGGGAAGGCGCCTCGATGCGGTGGTCGGCCAGCTCCAGGGTGAAGGAGGCCTGGACCCTGGCTCTCCCTTCATCCACCACTACCCAGGTGCCGGGAACTTCCACGGCGCGGTCCACTCCGTGCAGCGAAAGGATCCCTTTGGTCTGGAGGCGATGGGCGGCCACGCTCGAATCCACCGCGGCGTGCCCGGCGATTTCCCCCTTGAACACCGCCTTCGGCCACCTGTCGGTGTCCAGCACCTGGCGCATGTCCCGGTCGCGCTTGCCAATGCCGGTGGCGAAGCTGGCCAGGTCCACCTCGAAGTGAAGCTGGTTCCCGGTTGCGAAGACAGGCGCTTCTTCCCGGTAGATGAAGCCGTCGATCCGGTCGGTGACGCCCGAGAAGGCGAAGCCCGCCACCTTGGAAGTGAACTTCACCTTGTTGTCGGCGGCATTCTTGTCCACCTGCCATTCAACTCCGAAGACCGCGATGGGCAGGCAGATGAGCACGGGAATAAATCGGCACATGAGTTTTTCCAAAATTGGTCTGGCGGGAGGCGGGCAGTCCGAATACCGATCAGTCGTCGGGAGCGCCCCGTTCTATCCAGGCGCGCACCAGTTCGATCTCCTCGGCGCTAAGGTACGGTCCACCGGGAGGCATTCGGCGCCCGGAGATCTCGGCGTCCGCAATGACTTTGAGATATAGGTAGCTGTTGTCCGCATCGCCGGGCTCCACCAGGGCCATGCGGCGGCTGCTCCTCACGTCGACGATGGCGGCGTAGGACCTGCCCGCCGAAAGGTCTGGGGCGACGTTGTTTCGATGGCAGCCACTCAGAGCGCAGGAGCCGTTGAATACGGTCTTTTGCACCAGGTCGAAGGTGGCGGGACCCTCGGGCAGGGGATCGAAGACCATATCGGTCTTCGTGGTCAGGGGGGAACAAGAGATCCCCAAGACCGCCAGGACGACGAGCAGGGTGGGGGTTTTCACGGCCTGTCCTCCTTGGAATGTGGCAGGGTGTGCAATCTAACCATGCAGGGCCGGCCATGCCAGCAGGCGGATAAGCCGGGGGAATCTGGATTGTTGGAGTCAGATCCCATCCAGTGGACGCAATGCGGGCTTGACATGGGGAGGAGAGCTTGGTTTCATAGGGGCAACAGGCTGCTACCGAACCCGCCGGCCCCGGGGCGTCTTGCCGAGGGCCGGCGGGTTCGGCTTTTCGGAACCTTGGCAAGGAGGACGGCCGTGCTCATAGCCACCAGCACCCGGGTATTCTCGTTGGAGGAGGGAACCCCCATCCCAATCCTGACCTGCGAGGGCATCCGCTGCCTCGCCGAGGGCGTCCGCTCCTCCGCCGTCGGCCTGGCCGCCGGCCAGGTGGTTGTTCTCGCCGGCAGCCGCTCCCAAACGAGGGCGACCGGCATGGACGGCCCGGTGGAGTGCATGGCGCTTGTGTCCGAGGATCCCCTGCAGGTGCTGCTGGGCACCGAGCCGCCCCACCTCTACCTCCTCGACGGAGAAGAAGGGCCGGCACAGCGGTTGGAGTCCTTCGACGCCCTGGACTGCCGCAGCACCTGGTTTACCCCCTGGGGCGGCCCTCCGGCGGTGCGCAGCCTGGCGCGCAGCGGGGACTGGGTCTTCGCCGACATCCACGTGGGCAGCATCATGCGCTCGCCCGACCTCGGCGCCACCTGGGAGCCGGTGACACCCGACCTGCACCCTGACGTGCATCAAGTGGCCGCCGCTCCCGGCACCGAAGGGCGCCTCTACGCCAACACCGCTGACGCGGTATTCGTCAGCGACGACTACGGCTATTCCTGGGAACATCGCGCCGAGGGACTGGAAAACCGCTACGGCCGCGCCGTCGCGGTCCACCCGCGCGATTCCGACTGCCTGCTGGCCAGCGTCAGCCTCGGGCCCGGCGGCCGAGGTGACGTGAAGGGCCAGCTCTATTTCTCCGGCGACGCCGCCCGCACCTGGACCCGGGCGGTCGCCGGGTTCCCCGAGGTCAGGGGCAATATCGATACCTTCCACCTCGCTTTCGACGCCGGGGGGACCGCGTGGGCGGCTGTCGAAGACCGGCTCTATCGCAGTGAGGATGGAGGCCGGAGCTGGTCGGGGTTCTGGCAGGCGCCCGATGCCATCCTCGCCCTCGCCTGCGCCACCTTGAACGGTGGATGACCGAGCTCCCGGGCGCCCTGTTCTTTCCCCATTCTCCCATCCCTGTTATTTTATTCTTACATAGCAGTCATACCCAGCAATCCTGCTCGAAGCGCACCCGGTCTCGAACCGAGCCTGAACCGGAGTCAGAGTAGACCGCAATGTCATTCTTGAAGCGACTGGAATCCTGCTCCCTCGAACGCATTACCCGGATGAAGGACGTGGTAATGCAGGAGATCGAGCGGATCGACCTGCAGCTATCGGCCGAAGAAAAGGCGATCGACGCCATGACCGGAGAAGTTGAAACGGTCAGTCTGATCAAGAGGCACGGCCAGTACGAGCTGAACCTCGACAAGGCCGAAGGGCGGATCTCCAGGCTGAACGAGGAAAAGGAGAAATTGCTGGACAAGGTCAGGGTGCTCGAGCAGGCGCGCCAGAAGAAACATCTCTTCGAGGAGCAGGCCAGGGTTCTGGGCAGCGCCGCCCGGGTGAGGGTCAAGGACCTGATCATCTTCTTCCTCATTCTCTTCCTGGTTACGATTCTGGTCGTCGACCTTCTCGGCATCGGGGCCGCCGGCGGGGGTGCGGTTGCAACCGCCGAAGTGAAGGATGGAAGGATATCCCGCATCGCCATCGTGAACGGGGGAGAAGGGTATGAGCGGGTGAACATTCACATTGCCGATGAGCAAGGCTCCCACGCTCTGGCCTCGGGAGAAGTGGTGGATGGCAGGCTGGCGCAGGTGAAGATCATCGACGGCGGGGAGAACTATGCCGAGCCCGTCGTGGAGGTCCTGCCGCACTTCCCGGTGAGCACGTTGTGGATATTCTGGATCATCGACGTGGTGTGCTGCGGTCTTTTCATGGCCAACTTCTTCTTCGAGCACCGTCTCGCCGCCTCCAAGAAGTGGTACTGGAAGAACAACTGGATCGACTTCATAACCTCCATTCCCCTGCCTCCGGTCCAGGTCATCGCCGCCTCCGGCGACCTGGGGATCGTGCGCCTGGGCCGGCTGCTCCGTGCGGTGCGGATCTTGAGGGCGCTGAGGCTGTTCCGCATCGGGCTTTTCTTCTGGCGCGGCATGGACCACCTGAGCTCCACCCTGGACGTCAGGCTCCTCAAGCGCTCCCTGCTCTACGGCCTGCTGTCGCTGTTGTTCGGCGCCTTCATCTTCATGGGCCTGGAGCGCATGGAGACCGGCTCGGGATTCGGGCCCAGCCTCTGGTGGAGCTTCACCACCCTTGTCACCGGCGGCTACGCCGACATCCACAATCCCGAAACCGCTTCGGGCAAGATCCTCACCGTTTTCCTGGTGATCACCGGCATGGTCCTAGTGGGGGTGTTCACGGCTACCCTGACCAGCATCCTGGTCAAGGACGAGGACTCCCTGAAGGCCGACGAGCTCGAGGAGCAGGCCGGTATGGTGAGCAAAATTCAAGAAGACATCAAGGACGCCAACCAGCGCCTGGACCGGCTCGAGAGCAGCATCCGCGAGATCCGCGAGGCCGTGGCTGACGGAGAGAAGTAGGAGCTTCAGGCCACCTTTTCTCTGGCTTCCAGGACCTTTGCCACCACGGTGTGGACGTGGCTTTCGTCGACGAACGGGGACACGATGAAG
The DNA here is from genome assembly GCA_965208105.1 of Candidatus Latescibacterota bacterium. GTDB lineage: Bacteria > Latescibacterota > UBA2968 > UBA8231 > UBA8231. Next base: position 770,934 of record OZ242318.1, on the reverse strand, counting down.
GATTTCAGGGCGACGATGGGTTCCTGGTAGAGGGTGTGGCGGTAGCAGTCGGTGGAGGAAATGACGATGCCTCGGCCGGCCATGGCCTCGGCGTGCACGTAGTCGAAGACCTTGCGGTTGTATTCGTTGTGTGCCAGCAGGCTGTCGCGGAAGGCGGGATCGTCGAATTCCTGGCGCTTGATGGCGAAGGTGTCCACCTCGGGGGGATATACCCGGAACAGGGTAACGGTGCCGAAGTTGTCGCGGTTGAGCACGGTAATGGATTCGTGTCCTTCGAGGTGCTCGCGCAGGAGTTGGGTCATCTCCACGATGTGGCCGAGGGCGACGCGCATCCCCTGCTCTCCGAGGAGGCGGTAGTTGGCCAGCGCGGCCAGGGGCCCGGTCCCCGCCCGGGAGGTCTCGAGGGTGAACATCCCGGGACGATGGTCGCCGAAGTGATAGAGGTAGGGCATCTGCTTCGCATCCCGCATCAGCAATTCCAGGTCCTGCCGCTCTTTCACCAGGACGAGGCTGGAGATGTAGGGAGCATAGCCGGTTTTGTGAAAGTCGACTCCGAGGGAATCGGCCAGGGGCAGGTGGCGTATGCGGCGGCAGGCCCCGGCGAGAGCGCGCAGGGTCCGCGGCCTAAACCCCAGAGGGTTCTCCTTGAAATCGTAGTCGTTGAACACCGACCATGCCCAGCCGATGACCGAGTCGGCGTGAATGTGGGGTCGGTAGGGGAGCTGGAATTCCTCCACCAGGGAGTCGCGCAGGGCCGCGATCCCCTCCAGATCATCCAGCCCGAAGGCATCGGTGGTCCCCATGGTGGCGATGATGGCGGCGATCTTTCGGCCGCTGGCAATGGCCTCCCGCGCCGCTTCGGCGAGCAGGTCGAGGTCGATTTCGTTCTCGGCGTTGGTGGGAACGGTGATCAACTGGTCGGTGCCGATTCCGAGCCATCCGGCGATGTTGTGGGCGCAGTAGTGGCCCGCGTCCGAAACAATGACGGCCGCCTCGTCTGAAACGCCCCTTCGCATGGCACCCGGACAGGCCTTTTCCAGGCCGATTTTGACCCCGTACAAGGAGGTGCCGGTGCCGCCGAAGGTGAAGGCGCCGCCCGCCTTCTCTGGATCGTAGCCGGCCATGCGAGCAGTGATGCCCACGGCTTCGACCTCGGCGAGGGCCACCAGGCGGCTGTACTCGTCCCAGGCGATGTTGGGGTTGTGCAGCGAGGCGAGGAGGACGGCGATGAGGCTGGGAATGGTCGGCGGCGCGATGACGTTCTGCTGGGTATGGGGATGACTGGAGATGGTCATGCCGCGGAGGTACTTCACAAGGTCCGAGGTGACTTCCTCAACCGAAGAGACGGAGGCGGGAATGGCGGCGTTACGGGCCTCGGCGAAGTCGCCGGAAATCACGGGACCGAGGGTCGGCAGCTTCATTTTGAGGCCGTCCACCTGGTCCAGGGCGCGCATGATGGAGTGGACGAAGTAGGAATCGTGGATGGGGTCGGATACGGGCTGGGGAAAGGCTCGGCGGATGTGTTCCAAAGTGTCGTGGTATGATGCGGACATGTCCGGGACCTCGATATAGCGAAGAAATAGGACAATAAAGGCCGAGTACCGGAACCGGTACTCGGCCTTTGTAGAACTCCGGACTGCGGTTCGCAGTTCCTAGAGGCTGTAGCTGTACTTCACGTACCAGAAGGCGCCTCCGAAGCCGAAGGGGCTGAACTGGCTGTACTTGTTGCCGATGGTGGAGGCGGCGTTCGGATTTTCATCCGGGTAGGTGTTGAGGATATTCTGCGCGCCAACGGCTATGGCGGATGAATCGTCCCCGAAGGAGACGCTGGTCTCGAGGTCGAACAGAACTTTGCCATTATAGGTCTCATCGTCCTCGGAGTCGTACCACGAGCCGAAGTAGCTTGCCCGTCCCAGCGCGTTCCAGCGGTCGGTCATAGCCTGGGTCAGGGTCAGATTCCCGCGCTGCTTGGGAAGGTTCTCCTCCAGTTCCTTGAGCCGGAGAGCGTCCAGGACGTCCGGGTTGTGGTCGGTGACTTCGCTGCTGGTGTAGTTGTAGGCGAGGTTAAGCGTTCCCGAACCCACCGGCGCCGAGACCACGAGATCAATCCCGTTGGTGGCGGAGTCGAAGTCGTTGGTGAAGAAGCGGAACTCCTGCAGACCGGCCGCGCTGGTCAAGCCCTCTGCGATCAGCTGGGCTCTCTGTTCCTCGGTAAGGGCGAAGTCCTGCGAGACCGTCAGTCGGTCGCTCACCTTGATGTTGAAATAGTCAATGGTCGCGCTGGCAATGCCCAGGTCCACGACGAGGCCGGCAGAGAGGTTGACCGACTTCTCAGCATCGAGTGACGGCCCTCCGCCATCCAAACCGAGGACGAGCCCGACCGCGCGGCTGGTGGAAGGAACCGTGCCGTTGTTGACCAGGTCGTTCTTCTCGAAGTTGAACTCGGTGGTGATGTTGAAGGCATTCTGCTGGCCGGGGGTAGGCGCCCTGAAACCGGTGCTGTAGCTGCCTCGCACCCTCAGGTCGTCCGTAACCCCGTAGTTGGTGGCCACCTTGTAGTTGGAGGTGGTGCCGAAATCATCGAAGTTCTCGTTGCGCAGAGCCACGCCAAGCAGCCACCGGTCCATGGGCATGAAGTCTCCCTCCACGTAGACGGCGGTGTTCGACCGATCCCAAATCCCGGCGGCCACCTTGCTGAAACCGGAGAACCCGTTGGTGGCCGGCTGGAATCCCTGGCTGGCCAGAGGTTGGCCGATGATGTAGGACTCGATCTGTCCCTCGACGATCTCGAATGTTTCGGTCCGGCGTTCGAGGCCTGCGGCGAGGAGCAACTGCTCGTTGACGGGATAGGTGACGTCGAAGTTCAAGTTGACGTCGGACTGCACATAGGTCCCCGGGTCGAAATAGGTCGGGGTGTCCGGACCCATGGAGGCGTTCACCGTATTGAAGATGAAGTAGTCGGCCTCGTGCCGCCCGTAGGACGCGCTCAGGTCCCAGCGCAGCACCTCCATCTCGAGACCCTGGAGGCCCAGCAGGACTGATTCGTCCGTGGTGAAGGCGCCGAAGCGGGGAGTGAAGCCGCCGGGGAACATCTTCAGGAACGAGAAGCAGTTGGGATCGTCGCGCACCTGCAGCCAGGATTCCTGATCGGGCTTGTTGTCTATGATGGGCACCTGGGCGCATTCGCTTCCCTGGCCCACGCCGTCCAGATCGCCAATGAGGAGGGAGCCCACCTTTTGGCCGTTCCAATCGATCTCCGGCCCCTTGAACACGCCGCTGCGGGTGTGGGGATTGCGGAAATAGAACCCGCCTTCCGTTTCCTTGCTGGCATAGTTGGCGTGGCCGTAGAAATCGAGGCGCTCGCCGAGGTTGGCGCCGTAGTTGGCGAAGAACTTGATGTCGTCCCGGACGAAGGGCTGGCCCCAGATCTGGGCGGGATTCGCCACCTCGAGATTGCCCGCGTCGGTCAGGGCGATTGCATCGTCGCGCTGCACCGAGCGGATGGTCTCGCCCGAGTTGCCGTACTCCAGGCTGAGGTTGGCCCAGGCGTTCTCGTTGCCCAGGCCCACATTGGTGGCGACGGAGAAGAGCTCGCCGTCGCCGAGGAATTTGCCATCCCCGTCCTGGAAACTGCCGACCTTGGTTTCAACGGCAACACCTTGATTGGTGTCTTTGAGCTGAAAGTTCATCACCCCGGCAATGGCGTCGGAGCCGTACTGGGCCGAGGCGCCGTCGCGAAGGACCTCCACCCGTTTGAGGGCAATTGCCGGGATGACGGCCAGGTCGGGCCCCTGGGCGCCGTCGGCGACGCCGTTGCCCAGCCAGTGAATCACCGCGGCGCGGTGGCGGCGCTTGCCGTTGACGAGCACCAGCGCGTGGTCGGGCGCGAGACCTCGCAAGTTGGGAGGCCGGACAACGGTCCCCGCATCGCTGATGGGCTGGGTGTTGACATTGTAAGAAGGCACGACGTTTCTCAGCAGGTCGGCCAGATCAGCGCCTCCCTGCTTGACGAACTCCTCACTGCTGATCACGTCGATCGGAACCGCCGACTCCGTAACCGTGCGCGGCTGCGCCCGAGATCCGGTCACCACCAGCTCCTCGATCACGATCTGCTTTTCGAACTCCGCAATGGCATCCTCCTGCATCTGGGCTTCACTTTCTTGCGCCGTCTCTTCGCCTCCATCCTCGGCCATGACCGCGGGGGGGATGCTCAGAGCGAGCAGGGCGAAGAAGCCCGGCACAAGAGCGAGCCATCGAAGACTAAGTGTGCATTTTTTCATTTGCTGCTTTCCTCCTATGGGGGTTTGGTTGGGTTGGGGAGGTGGCTCTATATCTCGACGAATAGTCGTGTGTACCAGAAAACGCCATTTTAGTCCCGGGGCGGTCTTTCTCTTCCTGGCGGAAGCGCCCCGGCATCGGGATGATTGATTACGGCAGGTGGCAGGTTGCATCTGCTTCCTGTTCACCCCTCTTAATACAGCAAAATAAAATAACCTAGCCACTTTGGACGCTTCTGTCAAAAAATCCCTATTTTCACAGTTGTCAAGCTTGATTTCATCCAATTTTCCGCCGGACTCGGGGCTACAGTGCCCAGCACACCTGGTCAAAATCCCCCTTCTTGCCCGCTTGGTGCATCTGGTTCCGAGCAGGAGTTCCCCCGCCTTGCTAATCGTGGGTCCGGCTCCTATCATATTCGGGAGGGAGGGGAGTTGGAAGGCTTCCGGCCGCAGTCAGCCCTCATCCCTGTACCTGCCGGATCGCCGCAGGCAATCATTCGAGACGCTGCAATAAACTAGAGGATGAACCGATGAACGAGAACACACTGGTCACCACGGTGGTTGGCAGCTATCCCCAGCCCGACTGGCTCATAGACAGGGAGCGGCTGCAGAAGCGGCCTCCCCCCCGGGCTCTCGCCCGCGAACTCTGGCGCGTGGCGGAGGAATACCTTGCCCAGGCTCAGGACGACGCGACCCTGCTGGCGATCCGCGACATGGAACGCGCCGGGGTCGAGGTGATTACCGACGGCGAGGTGCGCCGCGAAAGCTACTCGAATCACTTCGCCAACTCCCTCTCCGGCATTGATCTCGACAATCCGGGCAGGTTCATCGAGCGCAACGGGCGGGAAAACATCGCACCTCGCATCATCGGCCCAATTCGACGTGCTGGAGCGGTGGAGGTGGGCAGCGTCCAGTTCCTGCGCGCCAACACCGACCGGGCGATCAAGATCACGGTTCCAGGCCCGTTTACCATGACCCAGCAGACCCAGGATGAATACTACCGGGACGAGAGAGCCATGGCTCTCGATTTCGCGTCCGCGGTCAACACCGAGGTCAAGGCCCTGTTCGCCGCCGGAGCCGACATAGTCCAACTGGACGAACCCTATCTCCAGGCACGTCCGGAGAAAGCCAGAGAATACGGGGTCGAGGTCATCGACCGGGCGCTGGAGGGAGTCGAAGGTACCACTGCGCTGCACATGTGCTTCGGCTACGGCCACTTCATCAAGGACAAGCCGGCCGGCTACTCATTTCTCGGGGAGTTGAACTCGGCCGCCGTAGATCAACTTTCCATAGAGGCCGCCCAGCCCGATCTGGACCTGGGGATACTGAGGGAGATTTCCACCAAGACGGTCATCCTGGGTGTCATCGACAACGGCAATCATCAGGTCGAGACGCCCGAGACGGTCGCCGGCCGAATCGAGCGCGCGCTCGAATTCGTCGCTCCTGAGCGCCTCGTACTCGCCCCTGACTGCGGCATGAAATACCTGCCGCGGGAGGTGGCCTTCGCAAAGCTCCAGGCTTTGGTCGCCGGCACAAGGATCGCCCGGGAGAGGGCCTGACCCATTCTGCAGAAACCGGCCGCCGGGAGTTCCGCAGGAATTGTCAAGCGAGATTTTCCACGGTAACCCAGAACGGCTTTTGACCCACCGCATAGTCCTGCATGGGATGCAGCTCGCCGGTGGCGGAGTCGACCCGGTAGGCGGTCATCCTGTCGGCGAGTTCACCTGCGCAGTACAAATAGCTGCCGCCCGGATCGATGTTGAAGGAGCGCGGGCTCGCGGGGACGGGAAAGTGTCCGAACGGGCTGAGAAACCCTCCCGGGTTCACATTGAATCCAACGATGCTGTCGTGGCCTCGATTGGAGGCATATGCCCATTTCCCGTTTGGATGGACCTCGATATGGGCCGTATGGCCTCCTTCCTCATAGTCCGGCGGCAAGGTGGACAGATGCTGGACCATGCCCAGGGTGCCCTGTTCGGAGTCGAAGCGGTGGGCGGTCACGGTGTTGCCCTGCTCGTTGACGATATAGGCGATGTCCCCGCCGGGCCGGAAACAGATGTGGCGCGGTCCCGTGGTATCGTCGGGAGGAGGGACGGTGGCCGGGTCGTTTGGAGTCAGCTCCCCCGACTCCCGGTCGAAAAGGAACTGGCAGGTCTTGTTCGTAGGGCACACGTGGGGGACGAAGACAAAGCGGTCGGAGGCAGCGGTGAGGATGGCGTGGGCCTTGGGGCCGGTGTCGATGCGCTGCACCAGCTCACCGATGGCCCCCCCGGCATCGAGGCGGTGAACCGTAAGCCCGCCGCCGCCGTAGTAGGCCGTGAGCAGAAAGCGGCCGGCGAGGTCGGTAGTGAGATGGGCTGGAATCTCGATCCCGGTGTCGATTTTATTGATGAGGTCGAGTTCGCCGGACCCCGCCTCGAGTCGAAAGCTGGCCAGGGTGGTCGAATCGACGTGGGCGGCCAGTATCACCTCGCGGGAGGGATGCAGACAGAGGGGACCGACGGGCCCGTGGGCATTGCTCGATTTCACCAGCCCCAGGGCACCGGAGCCGGGATCGATGTCGTAGAGCTTGATCTCCTCGTCCCCGGTCAGGGCGGCAAAGAGGACGTTGCGGCGGTTGTCGGCAGAGGTCATCGTTTAGCAACTCCTGGTTTGGGGTGAGTCCCCGGGACGGCGCTGGAAAGTCCCTGGCGGAACCAGGGTCAGCTGCCCTTGACTTGGTCCCAGATGCGGTCCATCTCCTTCAGGGAAACTTCATTGATATCCTTATTCTGTTCCTTCAGGATGGTTTCCACGGCGCGGAAGCGGCTCTCGAACTTGCCGGCGGCACGGCGAAGGGCATCCTCGGGGCAGAGATCTAGGAAGCGGCCTGTGTTGACCAGCGCGAAGAGCAGGTCGCCGAACTCCTCCTCCACCTCCTTCCCATCTCCGCGGCCCCTGGCCTGGCGCAACTCGGCAAACTCTTCCTCCACCTTGTCCAGGGGGCCGTCGACATGCTCCCAGTCGAACCCCACCCGCGCGGCTTTGGCCTGAAGGCGCTGGGCGCGGAGCAGGGCCGGCAGATGCCTGGGGACGCCGTCGAGGATAGAGGCGGGCTCACCCCGGGTCGACCGTTCCTCTCTTTTGATCTCTTCCCAGTTGGCCAGGACCTGATCGGGGTTTTCAGCCTGGACGTCGCCGAAAACGTGGGGGTGGCGGCGGACGAGTTTGTCGACGATGGCGCGGCAGACCTCCGCGGCGCAGAAGCGATTCTCCTCACGGGCGATCTGGGCGTGAAAGACTACCTGTAACAGCAGGTCTCCCAACTCGTTGCAGAGTTCATTGTCATCTTGAAGGTCGATGGCTTCGAGGACCTCGTAAGTCTCTTCCAAAAGGAATGGCTTGAGACTGGCGTGGGTCTGCTCGCGGTCCCAGGGACAGCCATCCTCGGACCGCAGGCGGTCCATGACCTCCACAAGTTTATCGAAATCCGATTTATTGCTCATTCTACTTCGGTTCGATCGCGTTCAGTTCGGTGTACTTCAGATTCCTTCCCCTGGCCTTGTCAACCGGATAGCGCCTCGCCGAAATGGCCAGCTTTCCATCGAGCGTCTTTGCAACATCCAGGCCGAGACGGTGGTACATCAGGAGAACGAAGTAGAGGACATCGGCCAGCTCGTGGCCAATTTCTTCCACGTGGGTATCGTCCTGCAGGCGGGCGGCAACCTCAGCGTCGCTGCGGAATCGGAAATGCTCCAGAACTTCCGCCGCCTCGATGGATAGAGCCAAGGCCAGATCCTTGGGCAGGTGGTACTGGTCCCAGTCCCGCTCCTGGACGAAGTGACGCACCTGCGCCGTCAGCTCGGCAATCGTCCTCGTTTGGTCATCTGCTCCTGGCATGCAGCATCACCTGGTCAGACTGGTGGGCGCAACCCCAAAGCCTGGCTCAATGTGAGAATCAGCACATTTGCTGTCAACCGGAAACATTGGAAGTACAGGATGAAATCGCGTCCCGCCGCGGACGCGTCTGGCAGGGAAAGGATGTGCCGAGTGGCTCGAATTCCGGTCGAGATGAGCCCGAATGAGTTTACATAATAGTGTTTCATCTGCGGCACAAATTTCTTTTACAATTTGGTTACATTAACGCTTGACCGGCCCATTTTCAAGAATTATATTGAGGTCCGAAACAAGAGCATTTGTCTCTGTCCGCCAGAGATTCTCCCTAATTCTAAAGAAGTTTTGCGTGACTGAATGACTCCCCTCATTCAGGAGGGGGAGGTCTGTTCTTTTCGCCTCTCCCGCCGCGAGGATCCGAAGACTTTCACATAAATTTTTTTCACGCAATTTCATCCAAATTGCCTCTTGATTTTTCGAGCTGCTTAACCGGAGCGTCTGCTAGCGTCTGGTATGGGTAGAGTTATCGCCATTGCAAATCAGAAAGGTGGTGTGGGCAAGACCACTACTGCGGTCAACTTGGCCGCCTGCCTGGCCCTCGCAGGGCACAAGACCCTTCTGGTGGATGTCGACCCTCAAGCCAACAGCACGAGTGGTTGCGGCGCTGGAATGGATAGTCTTCACGGGTCGGTTTACGAGGTGTTCCTGGGAAAGACTACCTTGCCCTCGGTCATTTGCTCGGTCGCTCCAACCCTTCTCGACATCGTTCCCGCCCACGTACGCCTGGCTGGCGCCGAGGTCGAAATGACCTCCATGGTAGGCCGCGAAAAGAAGCTGGCTGATGCCCTGGAAGAGGTGGAAGAGGCCTACGAGTTCGTGATCGTGGACTGTCCTCCTTCGCTTGGGATTCTCACTATCAACGCGCTCAGTGCTGCAGATTCGGTTCTGATTCCGGTCCAGTGTGAGTACTTTGCAATGGAAGGAGTCAGCAAGCTGTTGGGCTCGGTGAGGCTGGTCCAGCGCTACCTCAACCCTTCTTTGCGTATCGAGGGTGTCCTCCTGACCATGTACGACCACAGGCTGCATCTCTCCCGCCGCGTAGCTGCAGAAATCAGAGACTACTTCGGTGACAAGGTTTACCGGACCGTCATTAAGCGCAACATCAGCCTGGCCGAGGCTCCAAGCTTCGGCAGACCCATTGCCCTTTACGACCCGTCGTCGGCCGGCGCCGAGAACTATTCGAGATTGGCCGAGGAAGTATGTGGGGTGGCAATCAGGGATTTCGCAGAGGCGTCTTAATCGGATCCGGGGGACAAGGACAGCGGCGACCGACTCTGCAAGGGGTTGGTTTTTTTTGGCTTTTCCTATGGCTTCCTCCCGGGGTAGGCCTCAGCCCCGAGTCCTTGCGCGAAGGCTCGGGATATTTACCTTTTCAATGGAGGCCCCATGATTGAAATCGCTGCAGCTGCCCAGAAAAAGATCGCCGAGCTCATAGAGCAGAGCGAGAAGCAGAACAACAAACCGGTCAAGGGTTTGCGGGTTAGTGCCAAAGCGCAATCACCTCTCAAGGTCGATTACAAGCTGGCCTTTATTTCCGCCGAGCAGGAAATACCAGAGGACATGGTTGTGCACTTCGATTCCTTCGACGTCTATATCGATTCCCAGAGCGCTTCTTATCTCGAAGAGGCCAGGATCGACTACGTCGACGGCCTCATGGGGTCGGGCTTCAAGATCGAGAGCGGCAGAAAGCTGCCTCCCAACCTTTCCGGGCCCCTGGTCGAGAGGGTGCAGACCGTCCTCGACCAGCAGATCAACCCGTCTGTGGCGAGCCATGGTGGCTACGTTTCCCTCATCGATATCAGGGATGATACCGTCTTCCTGCAATTCGGTGGTGGGTGCCAGGGATGCGGCATGGTGGACGTTACCCTCAAACAAGGCATCGAAACGGCTATCAAGGAAGCCGTGCCGGAGATCACTGAAGTCTACGATGTGACCGACCACGCAGACGGCAAAAATCCGTACTATCAATCGGCCACATAAATTCACAGTACAGTGACACCTGGATCTACAGGTCAGTCCCGACCTGCCCCCCGATCCTGGCCAACCTGCGAACCTGCCTCACCTGGTCCCATATCCTCTGAAAGATTCAAGCACGGCAAGTTGAGGAAGCGGCCGTCAAGGAACTATTCTCAGGAAGATCCGCGCTGAATGTCGAGTTTCTTCAGGCGGTCGTAGAGAGTGGAGCGGCTCATGCCAAGCAGCCGAGCGGCAGCGGCAATGTTGCCGCGGGTCCGGGTCAGGGTCTGTTCCAGTTGCTGCCGGTCGAATTTCTGCAGCTGCTTTCTGTGAGAAAGGCCGGTCCCTGGCGCGGAAAGGGTCAGATGGTCCGGAGTGATTTCCGAGCTGTCGCAAAATATCACTGCACGCCTTATCGTCAGACTCAGTTCTCTCACGTTGTTCTCTTCCCAGTCTTGTGCTTCGAGCAAAGCCAGAGCCTCGCCTGAGAGGCGTTTGATTTCAGGTTTGCAGAAATCCCTGCGGTATTGATCCAGAAAATGTCGAGCCAGAGGGCCGATGTCCTGCCGCCGCTGGCGCAAAGGCGGCAGGTCAATGATATATTCCGCCAATCGATAGTAGAGGTCCGTGCGAAAGCAGCCTTCACCAATGGCCTGCCTCAGGTTTATATGGGTGGCCGCCACGACCCGTACGTCGATAGGACGTTCCCTGAATTCGCCCAGGCGGCAGACCGTTTTTTCCTGTAGGACGCGCAGGAATTTGGGCTGAAGTGCCAGGGGAAGTTCGCCCACTTCATCCAGGAACAGGGTGCCGGCATGTGCCATCTGGAAGTAGCCGTCCCGGGTATGCGAGGCACCGGTAAATGCCCCCTTGTGATAGCCGAACAATTCCGCCTCGACCAAATTCTCGGGAATGGTTGCGGCGTTGATCGGAATGAAGGGGTGGCTGCGCCTCAGCGGGTCACAGTCGTGGATTGCCCGCGCGATCACCTCCTTTCCGGTGCCGCTCTCTCCCTGGATCAGAATATTGATAGGCAGACCCAGGACCCGCTTCAGGTTGCCGACGATTCCCGCCAGCCCGCCCCGGCTTCCGATGATTTTCTTCAGTTGCTGTTCGCACTGTGCAATGGAAAAGGGGGCATAGTTTCGGCTATCCTGGGGGAGCATGGGGATTTATCAAGTCCTTTCTGGCAAGGGATTGTTATAATGTCCAAAAAGAAAAGACAATTCAAGGAGAATTGTTTCCGTTTTCATGCGGTTTTTCCGCTATCCTGACTCTAATTCCGTGTCCCCCGCCTCCCCATGAGGGAATGCGTTTTCTGCACCGGTCCCGGTACCGGGAATAGGTCTCCGGTACCGAAAGTCCGACGGTTTTTGACAGGCAAGCGGCAAAATGGAGAAGGCAGGATATGTGAAGTAATTCACAGAAGATCATGTCCTTCAAGATCCTCCATGGACGAACGGAAGTGCGGCTTTACCCTGCTCCGAGGTCCCGGCAAAACGGCATACTAATTGCAAGAAAAGGGGCGAACTGGAAGTGAGACCCGTTCCAGTCCAGAATCCGGCGACCGCAATTGACCCAAGGAACAGGTTACCACTAGATTTCACAAAGGAGGGGACTTGACCATGTTTCGGCAAAGTGCCAGCCAGGACCATGCTGGCGATCTGCGGGATGATTCCACTCATCGCTTCCCGTCCCGGAAGGCGGTTCGATTTACCACGTGCAATCCGCGCATGTTGAAACTGCTGGAGCAACTGGAATGCATGGCAGCGGCATGTGCTACGGTCTTGATTCAGGGAGAGAGCGGCACCGGGAAAGAGTTGTTCGCCCAGGCAATTCACTACTGTAGTCCCCGACACGACAAACCCTTTGTACGGCTGAACTGTGCTGCCTTGCCCGATGGAGTGCTCGAGAGCGAACTGTTCGGACACGAGAAAGGGGCATTTACGGGGGCTGTTCGCCAACATACGGGCAGGTTTGAACTTGCCGATGGCGGGACGCTGTTCTTGGACGAGATTGGCGTTGCTGATCCCAAGGTGCAGTTGCGATTGTTGAGGGTTTTGCAGGAGCGGGAATTCGAGCGAGTGGGCGGTACCCGGACCCTGAAGGTTGACGTGAGGGTGCTGGCCGCAAGCAATGCGGATCTGGGAAAAGAGGTAAAGCAGGGAAATTTCCGCGAGGATTTATTCTACCGGCTGAACGTGGTTCCGGTCAGATTGCCTCCCCTGCGCGAAAGACCCGAGGACATTCCCTTGCTGGTCCGGCATTTCCTGCAAGCAGCTGCGAGCAAACACCAGCGCCCGATCTCCGATATTGACGCGGCTGCCCTGGATAGGCTCCAGGCCTATCCCTGGCCGGGAAATATAAGGCAGCTGGAGAATATAATGGAGAGGATGGTGATCTTTGCGTGCAACGGAAAACTGGGGGTGGAAGATATCCCCCCGGAGGTCCTGGAGCTGCCGGGGGATGGATGGGGAGAACTGGAGGTCGCCTCGTTCCGGGAAGCCAGGATTCTATTTGAAAGGCGTTTCCTGTGCAATGCCCTGCGGCGGCACAACGGAGTGATCAGCCGTGTGGCCTCCGCCATCGGCATGTCGCGCAAGAATCTCTACATGAGGCTGGACGATCTGGAAATTGACTACAAGTACTTTCGCGTTTGCTAGCTAGTCCCCTCGTGCGAACTTGAGCGTTGGAACGGGAACCGCCGAGGCGTCCGGCTCGGAAGGCTACCCGAGCGCGTCGTGGGATGGTGTACGGCGAACGCCGGAGGACGGAATGCCGCGGCGGCCGAATTCACGAGGAACGGCGCTGGCAGGCACTAGTGCGCTGTTAAAGAGTGGGCATTGAATTTTGTATTTTGGCGAGCTTGGCATCGTCCTGGTTTCGATTTCTCCATACGAGGTATTCCTGCATGCGCTGGCCGATGTCTCGATGGTCCCTTGGGTCGCTGTTCTTGATGACGAAGTAGTGGGCGGCGGTCAGATGGCATTCGAGACGGTTCATCCAGGAGGCGTTGGTAGCGGTGAAGACGAGGGAGACTCGATGCTGCCGACACCATTGCCGAATCTTTGGGGTCGCGTGCGTCGACAAATTGTCCAGAACGAGGTAGATGCGTTGGGCCTTGCGGTAGCGGTGCCGGATGGCCTTGAGGAAAGTGAGCACCTCCGAGGCGTGCTTCTTTCGCTTGTGATGCATCCACAGGACGTCCTCGTGGACGTTGTAGGCGCCGAAGAAATAGCTGACCCCGGCGTGCCGGGTGTAGGTGGCTCGGTGCCGCACCGGGTGCTTCTGCGGCGCCCAGGAGGAGCCGGCATGGGGCTTGATCTGCACGGGCCCCATTTCGTCGAAGCAGACTACGACCGAGTCCTTCGGCGCACGCCGGTAGAGGCGGTCGATGCGTTTTTTTTCGAGGAGAAATCCGGATCCTTCGACTCCTTCCAGGTGCGGGTACGTTGGTAGGTGACCTTATGCCGGTCCAAGACCTTGGCGATGGTCACGTGCGAGACCTTGGGGATCATCTTGCGCCCGACCAGACAGTCGGTCAGCTTGCGCAGCGACCACTGGTTGAAGGGTTGGCCGAAAGCCCGAGGGGGCATCTTGGCGATCTCCACCACCACGGACTCGTCTTCGGGCGTCAGCGCTGGGGTGCGCCCCGGGTGGGCTCGCGTGCGAAGCGACGCCAGCCCTTCCTCGTTGTATCGTCGGACCAGGGAGCGGATGTATTCCTCGTGCAGATGCAGCGTCGCCGACAGCTCCTGGACCCGCATACCCTGGGCACTGAGGGAGATCAATTGCCCTCGTCGCATCTGTACGGCATTGCGTGGCCGCTTCAGCCATCGGCCCAGTTCTTTCGATTCGGCAGCATCCGGTGTTCGAGCATGGAGGCACATGGCAGGACCCTCCCAGAAAAATGGACATAGGTCCCCATGATACCAACATGTACGAAAAAGTACAAGCCTGAATCCTTAACAGAGCACTAGTGTCCCGTCGCAGAGATAGGTTGACGAAATTGAGCCGCCGAGGCGCCCGGCTCACCAGGCGCCTGAGCGAGTCGTACCAGTGGTGTACGGCGAGTGAAGGCAACGCCGTGAGCCGGGATGGATCGGTGGAATAATGGCGACAAATTTCTGCGACGGGACACTAGTTTCCACCTTGGGAATCATCTACATCTCCGGTGGCCGCGGCAGCAGGCGCTCCCATCTGGCGGAATTTACGCATCTGTGCGTGCAGATACTCGTAGTGATCTCCCTCCTCCGGTTCCAGCTCCAGGGCCCGGCGCATGATGGCGATGGCTTGCGGGTACTGGCTGGTTAAAAAGAGCAGTTCGGCATATGTATCGAGGTAAACCACGTTTTCTGCTTCCAGCTTTACAGCCTGAAGAGACAGCTCGAGGGCCCGCTGGAGATGAATGTTCTCTTCGCCATATGCCCATGCCAGGTTGTTGAGGAGGAGGGCGCCCGGACTTCCCTGTTCCATGGCGTGCTCGTAGTACTCGATGGCCTTGCGGCGCATGCCCAGGTCGTAGTGGTGACGGGCGATCTGGATGGCAGCTTTCGCTGGAGCCCTGTCTTTCTCCATGGCATTGGCAAAACTGGATTCCGCTTCCTGGAAACGGCCTTGCCCGAGGTGGAGTTCCCCCAGGATGATGTGCAACTGCCCATTCTCCGGATAAATGCTCAGGGCTTCCTCCAATAGCCGGGTTGCCCGGTTGAAACGCTCTGTTTGGAGGTATATGCGGCTCAGGTGGATGTAGGCGAAGATCTCGGCATTGCCTCCGGAGATGGCTTCCTCCAATAGCTCGATGGCCCTGCTTTCTTCATCCAGGTTGCTGCAGGCCCAGCCCAGGCTGACCTGGATCCTGGCGCTATCGGGATATTTCCGATGCAATCGTTCCAAAATTGGGCGTGCCCGGGCGAAGCCCTCGTCCTGCTGGCAGATCCTCCTCAGGGTCGCGTGGATTCTCTCGTTGTCGGGATCGAGCATAATGGCTTTTTCAAAGGAGTCGTAAGCCCCCTCCATTTGGTCCAGTCCGCGATGTGCCAAGGCGGCAATCATGTGCATGGTGGCATCGCCCCCGTCCTTGCGCAGGGCGCGCCCGGCTTCCATCAGAGAACGGTTGTACTGCCCGTTTTCCAGGTAGAGTATGGCCAGCTGGCGATGGTTGACCACCTTGTTGCCGCAATGCGGGTGATCGATGACAAAGACCCCCGCCAATGCCAGGCAAACAAATGTAGGGAGAGGGGATTTCATTTAATATTCGTGGCGATTGGCGTAGGTGTGAAGAAGCAGGCCCACGGCGATCGAGTTGGACATCAGGGAAGAACCACCGTAGCTCAGGAAGGGCAGGGGCAAGCCCGTCACCGGCATGACTCCGACGGTCATGCCGATGTTGACGAAGACGTGAAATGCAAACATGAAGGCCAGGCCGATTGCGATCTGGCTGTGGAAGCGGTTTTTGGCAATGAACCCGATATACAGGGCTCGGCTGATAAGGGCGAAAAAGAGCGCCAGCACAAACAAGGCGCCCAGGAAGCCGAACTCCTCGCCAATGGCTGCGAAAATAAAATCCGTGTGGGCGGCAGGAAGGAATTCGTACTTGGTTTGGGTGCCTTGAAGAAATCCTTTCCCCGTGGACCCTCCGGAGCCGATGGCTATCTTGGACTGAATGATGTTCCATCCAGTCCCGAGGCGGTCGTTCTCCGGATCGAGAAAGGTGAGTATGCGTGCTTTCTGGTAATCGTGAAGAAAACTGGTCCACAGGTACACGGTGATGAGGCCGGCCGCAAGGTTGACTACGACCACCGTTGTGGTAAGCCACAGGTTGACCGCGATCAAATGAACGGCGACGGAGCTGATGATTATGAAGGCGGCGAAGAGAAATGGAGATGCCGACTGCCACAAGGGCTCGAAGGAAAAGGCCACGCTGAGCAGGGGAGCTATCATGAGAAAAATGGACAGGCGGCGCATGCCGGCCCAATAGAGCATCGGGAACAGAATGACCGCAAAGAAAACCGCCGTTCCCAAGTCTGGCTGGTAGACCACGAGGACCATGGGGACCAGGGTGATGAAAAGGGTGCCGAGAAAGCCGCGGGCACCGTTGATGGCCGATACGGCGGAATCGCTCAGGTAGCGCGCCAGGGCGATGACGGTGCTGATTTTGGCGAATTCGGAGGGCTGCAGGCTGAAGAAGCTTCCAGGACCGAGGCTCAACCAGCGCGCGGCGTCTTCACCCGTACCCCAGAACAGGACCGCCACCAGGCTAAGCAGACTTACGGTGTAGACAGGATAGGCCAGTCCGTACAGGAGCTTGTTGGGGAGGTAGAGGATCAGGATGGCAACCAGACCGGATATGAGTGCATAGCTCAGTTGTTTTTGCCATACCGCTCCGAAGGTTTCGCTGTGAAGGGTTGCACTGTAGATCATGACGACCCCGGTCAGGATGGTCACCAGGGCAGTGCCAAGCAGCAGGTAATCGATGTCGCGTACCAGTTTCACTCACGGGCTCACAAAGTCAGGTTGCACGCCAATACCGGTGACTTCGATTCTATCTGAGGTATGCCCAGGTTCCATTTCGGCGCCGATCCATCTCCTTGCACTCCCCTGATGGCAGGGCGAGCCGGCCGCGGCGCCGAAATCTGCGCGATTCCCGCCTGCCGGGGCCCTAGCAGAAATATGTCGCCATTATTCCGCCGCTCCATCCCGGCTCACGGCGTTGCCTTCACTCGCCGTACACCCCTGGTACGACTCGCTCAGGCGCCTTGTGAGCCGGCCGCCTCGGCGGCCCGATTTCGTCAACCTATCTCTGCGACGGAACACTAGCGCAGAGCCCAGCCCGTTTCCCGGACTCCTGGTGGGAGGTGGTCCACCGGCGGAGGGACGGCGAGTCGGTCTTCGAAGAATGCTTCCATCACCTTCCGGGCGACGGGACCGGCCACAGATCCTCCTCCCCCTCCGCCTTCTACCACCACGGCCACGGCAATGGTGGGCTTGTCGAAAGGAGCAAACGCCACGAACCAGGCATCGCTGTCGGACCTGGGCCCCTCAGCGGTTCCGCTCTTCCCGGCGATTTCGAGCCCGTCTATCCGCACCTTTCTGCCGGTCCCACGTTTACCGTGGATGACGCGGAGCATGGACTTCTTGACGATTTCGAGGGTCCTTGCCGAGATACCCTGGATTGGTTTGGGAGGCGGAGGTGTTCCGGAGACGAAGGGGGTCACCAGGTAACCTCCGTTCCCGAGGGCGGCTGCGTAACGCGCCATTTGTATGGGAGTGACGAGCATTGCGCCCTGGCCGATGGCCAGATTCAGCAGATGTCCCTGGCTCCATCCCTCCCTTTCACGGTGGTACTGGCGTGAAGGCAGCAGACCGTCGTTCTCCCTCGGATCCAGGAGTATCCCCGTGGGGTGGCCGAACCCCAATTTCGCCGCGTATTCCCTCCAGGTTTCGATGCTCATGGCCTGAGCCAGTTGCTGGAAAAAGATGTTGCAGGAGGTTTCAGTCGCCTCCAGGAGGTTGACTTTGCCGTGGCCGTCTCTTTTGAAGCAGCGAAAGATGACGTCGCCGACCTTCAGTGCTCCGGTGCAGTTTTTGAATGTGCCGCGGCCATCGATGATTCCGGTCTCAAGCGCGGCGATCGACGTCACCATTTTCAGGGTGGAGCCTGGAGGATAGTGGCCGGAAATTGACCGGTTGAGGAGGGGTTTGGCCCTGTTGCGCAAAACCTGGGTGCGCTCTAGTTGAGCCTGGAAGGACACGAAGTCGTTGGGGTCGAAGGAAGGCTTGCTGGCCAGGGCGATGATGGCTCCGGTCCGGGGGTCGAGGGCAACCACGCTGCCGGCAAGGGTGTCCGGCAGTGCTTTCTCGGCGGCTTTCTGCACGCCCAGGTCGATGGTAAGTTGCAAATCACGACCCGGTTGGGCGGGCTGTCCCCGCCCGGGAAATTCTTTTCTGATTCGGTACTTGGCATCCACCTCGATGAAGCGAACACCATCCTTGCCGCGCAGATGGTCTTCGTAAACCTTTTCGATGCCCGTTTTCCCGACAAAGTCACCGGGGACGTAATTCCTGTCTCGAGCCCATCCTTTGTCTTCCTCCTGCAACTCACCCAGGTATCCCAATAAATGGGCGGCAGTACTATTGAAGGGATAGGAACGCTGGAGTTCTATCTCGATCCCCAGCGGCCATTCGTCCCGGAGGCGCTCTTCGACTATGGAAACGGTGCGAAAGTCCACGTCGCGTTTCAGGGGGATGGAGCGCAGCTTCCGGTTCAGGCTGATCTCGGAATAACCGGTAGCCTGCTGCAGAGCGGCCACCGCCCTTGCGTCGTTCTGGCGTGTCGAGCGAATCAAAAAGATGGTGTAGGAAAGGCGGTTGCGGACGAGGACTTTTCCCTCTCGGTCGTAGATCAGTCCGCGGGGAGCCTTGATGCGCTTCTGGGCGATGTGGTTTTCATCCGATTCGCGCGCATAGTCTTCCGAAGTCGTTACCTGCAGATAGAAGAGGCGGAAAATGAGAATGGCAAAGGCGGCCAAAACCAGGGCGGACAGGCCGATCATCTTCGCCGGTTTCTCGTTCGGGATTGCAGGGCCCATCATGATTTGTTCAGGACTCGAATAAACGCCGGCGGCGCAGGAGCAGCAGGTAGGACAGGAGCAGGCCGATCAACCCGGTGTAGAGGGATCTCCCCAGACTGTATCGCAGCCAGAAAAGTGGAACGTCCCCCAGTGCCGTGCCGCTCTGGCCCACGTAGTAGATCAAGTCGTGCACCAGCACGGCACCGACGACGAGAGCGACCTGGGCCTGGATGTTGTCGACCATGATGCCCACGCGGCACCAACCTACGGCGAAGCCGATAATGGAGTCGATCAGGGCATTGAGGCCGAGATCGTCCGGAGCGTGGATGTCCTGAGTGAAACCAATGCAGAAACCGAAAATGGTGGCCTTGATTGCCCCGGCGGCGAGAGCGACGTACACCAGGGCCAGGACGATCAGGTCAGGCTTCAGATCGAGAATTTCGAAAAGACGGATCCAGGTAGTTTGCAGAATGAATGCCAATGCCAGGAACAGGGCGAGTTTCATTACCGTCATGTTTTAATCGGCTGCTCCCTGCTTGTTTATTTCCAGGGTCATTCCCGGCAACAGAGTGGTGGAGAGGCTGATATTGTTCTCCCGGGCAATGTCCCTTGCCCGCAGCCCGAATTTGCGCGCGATACTGTAGAGCGTGTCCCCTTTTGCCACTACATAGAGAATTTTGCCGAGTAGATACCTTGGTGGGATGATCAGTTTCTGCCCCGGATGAATCAGGGTTCCCTTCAGGTTATTGCGCAGTTTCAGGTTCTCCAGACCGACGGCGAAACGCCGCGAAATATTCCACAGGGTTTCCCCGGCTTGGACGATGTGGATTTTGCCCCCATTGGAAGGGAGAGGGTCAGGCTGCCCTTCCGGGTGTGCCTGTGGCGGCTTCCGGACGATCAAGTGGTCCCCCGGATGAATGACGTCACTGCCGAGGGTGTTCCAACTTTTCAGGAGGCCGACCCCAACACCGTGCTCGGAGGCGATTCGGCTCAGGGAGTCTCCGGGCTTGACGGTGTAGATCGTCCTGCCGCCGGAGGCGGGCGCCCGGACCCGTCGGTGCGCCCCGGGAGCGGGAATGTGAAGAAGTTGCCCGGGATAGATGCGGTTGGGATTGCGGAGATTGTTGGCGGCTATGATGAGCCTTGGTGAGACCCCGAAATTGCGCCCGATGCTCGAGATGTTGTCCCTTGGCTTCACCCGGTAGTCGAACCAGGCGAGATGTTTCTCGCTTTCGGGGAGCCGGGAATAACATTGGAGTAAGCTCTGCCCCTTGCCGGCAGGGACCTTCAGGTTATAGGCATTCTCAAAGTGGGGTGGAGTTATGGACCGGCGCAGTTCGGGGTTGAGGTGACGGAGGGTTGCCACACTTGTGCGCATGCACCTTGCGGCGGTTTCCAGCATGGTGGGCCGTGGCAGCTCAACACCTTCGAAACTCATGGGAGAGTCTTCTTCGATCAGCGGGAAGCCGAAGAGTCCGGGGTCCTTGGAGATGATGGCGGCGGCCATGAAAAGGGGCACGTAGTTTCTGGTTTCGCGCGGCAGATTCAAGCTCCAGAAATCGCGGGTTCCCGCCCGCTCTACGGCTCGCGAAACGCGGCCCCGGCCTGCGTTGTAGGCTGCGAGGGCCAGACGCCAATCGCGAAATTGGCGGTGCAGGTCCTTGAGATGCCGGGCGGCTGCCCGGGTGGATTTTCCCGGGTCCCGCCGTTCGTCAACCCAGTGGGTCCTGTGCAGGCCTTCGAGCCGGGCGGTGGATTCCATGAATTGCCAGAGGCCCACCGCATGAGCGCGGGAGCGCGCCCGGGGATTGAACCCACTTTCGATCATGGCGATGTAAAATAGATCTTCCGGCAGGCCCTCTGCGCGCAGGGCGTCGAGGATGAGGGAGCGGTAGCGTCCGGAGCGCTTCATCCATGCGGCAAATGTCTTTTTGCCCCGGGACTGAAAAAAGTGAATGCTGGCCGCCACCTTGGGGTTGGCGTCGATGGGTACGTCGCACTGTCCGCTCAACTGGTGGATGCGCACGAAGGGCGCCGCGTCGGGGGGAAGGTCTTCAATCACCTCCTCGGACACTCCTTCGAGGAGGAGTGTCAGGGGGCTGTCCGGGGAAAGGTGCCGAAGGTTCGGGAGCAGTGTCAGGTAGGTTCTTTCGACGGCTTCGCCGAGGAAGTCCAGCTCTGCTTCCGCCACGTTCTGGTCCCCGTCACCCGTCTCGATCCCCGTCAGGATGTCCAGGGCGCGGTCCAGGTCCTCCTGAGCCACCTCGAACAGGCTGCAGGCCAGGGCTTCCTCAGCGCGCAGCAGGTGCCAGCGCGCCGCCTGGACGGCCGTCCTGTCGTCGAAGGTGCTGTCGGGAAGAACGGATGTGGTATCGGGGATTACTGCTGCGGGACGAGGAGCGGGAGGAGGAGCAGGCCAGGGGGGGGAGCAGGCGGCCTGCAGGAGCCCGGCAAGAAGCAGATGAAGCGGCAGGGACTTCCTGATCATCTTCGCTCCAGCGGCAGAAAC
The DNA here is from genome assembly GCA_965208105.1 of Candidatus Latescibacterota bacterium. Taxonomy (GTDB): domain Bacteria; phylum Latescibacterota; class UBA2968; order UBA8231; family UBA8231. Next base: position 749,686 of record OZ242318.1, on the reverse strand, counting down.
ACCTGGCCCCTTACCCGAAGGGTGTGATATCCTCTGGCTCCAAGCCTTTCGGCCCACTCGCGGGCTTCCGCTTCATAGCGATAGTGGCCGACCTGGACCCTGTACCAGGGTGCCTTGAAGATAACGTCGATATCGCTGCGCTTCAGATGGCGACGGGCCTTTTCCTTCAAGCGGGCAGCTTCCTCATGGGTCTTGAACTGTCCGATCTGAACGCGCCAGCCGAAGGCGGGAACGAGGACTGAGTCCGAAACCGAAGATTCACCGACGGTGCCCGCCGCTGTCGGGGTTTCGGCGGTCAGGTCCAGGGGACCGGAGCCGGCCTTGTCCGGATCGATGCTCTGCTCGCGAACCACCACGAAGGAGTCCGCGTAGCGGGAGCCCATTTCCCGGAGCCGTTGCAGGAGAATGGCGGCTTCGGCGGCAGATCGAAATGCGCCGGCGCGCACCATGAACAGCCCTCGCTCGGACTCTACCAGGACCGGCACTCCAAGAACCCTTTCCAGTTCTTCCGCCTTCTGCCGTGCTTTCGCCTCGAAGCTCAGGCTCATGATTTGAACCCGGTAAACTTGAATGCCCCCGGGTTCTTCTCCCTGGGCCGCGGCGGGGCGATCGAATTCCGGTTGGATCAGCACCTGGTCTTCACCCAGGGACCGGGGGTCGAAGCGCTCTGCCTGAGGCGGCTTCAGCTCCGATCTCTCTGCCCGGGGGGTTGTGGCGCAGCCGGTCCACAGTGCCAGAGCCAGAATCAATGCATTACATCGTCTCATGGTTCTGATCCAGGTCGCTTGCCAAAGGGATGCCCTCATCTGCTGGTTGACGCTGCCCAGTCGCGCAGGACAGGCTCGTAGGGCGGCCTGGCAATACCCTTTTCGGAAATGATCGCCGTCACCAGGTCGTTGGGAGTGACATCGAATGCCGGGTTGTAGGTTCGCACGCCCGGCGGGGCCGTCCTCATACCGAAACCATCGCTGATCTCATCGCCGCGGCGCTCTTCAATGGGTATCCGGGCTCCCGATTCGAGGGCGATATCCAGGGTCGAGACGGGAGCAGCGACATAGAAGGGGATTTGGTGTTCACGCGCAAGAACGGCAAGTCCATAGGTGCCGACCTTGTTGGCCACGTCGCCGTTGGCGGCGATTCGGTCCGCTCCTACGATGGCGCAGTCGACCTTCTTCTGGCGCATGACCGTCGCTGCCATGCTGTCGCAGATCAAGGTGACGTCCACGCCGCTTTCCTTGAGCTCCCAGGCTGTGAGTCGCGCGCCTTGCAGCAGAGGCCGGGTTTCGTCGGCGAAAACCTTGATCTTTTTTTTCTGCTCGAGAGCGGCATAGATCACCCCGAGAGCGGTACCGTAATCGGCCGTGGCCAGGCTGCCGGCATTGCAATGAGTAAGAGCGGTCTGGCCATCTTCGAGCAGTTCGGCACCGTGGCGGCCGAGTCGGCGGCAGATTGCCCGGTCATCCGCAAAGATGCGCTCGGCCTCCTCCAGCAACCCTTCGCACAGTTCCCGGTTTCCCTGTTCCGCTCCCGCATCGAGGATGCGCCGCATGCGCTCCAGCGCCCAGAACAGGTTGACCGCGGTGGGCCGGGTGCGTTCGAGACGGGCGATTGCCCTGCCAACCTGGCGGCGAAAATTACCTGGAGTGTCCTCAACTGCCTTCAAGGCTCCGAGGACCACCCCGTAGGCGGCGGCTATGCCGATCGCGGGTGCGCCGCGAACCTTCAAGTCCTCGATCGCCGAGGCAACGGTTTCCACCTCGCGGCAAGTGAGGTGGTTGACCTCGGAGGGAAGAGCGGTTTGGTCGAGAAGGACGAGGGCGTCGTCCTTCCATTTAAGGGTTTGGATGGGCATCAGGACCTGGAGAAAACAAAATCGTCACCATCCGGCGATTGTGTTTCCATGGCATTTTCCAATGTACCTGCAAACACGGTGCTTTCCGCATCACCCCACAGGCGCTCCAGTCCGTAGTACTCCCGGGTCTCTCTGCGGAAGATGTGCACCACGATGTCGACGTAGTCTATGAGCACCCACCGCCTGGTCTTCAGTCCTTCGATGTGCCAGGGGATGCAGTCGTCCAGCCTGAGTCGTTCCTTCACTTCCTCAGCCAATGTCTTCACGTGCAGATCGGAGGTGCCGTTGCAGAGGATGAAATAGTCGGCCGCATCGGATACGGTGCGCAGATCCATGAGCAGGAGGTCCACCGCATTTTTGCTCTGCAGAACCTCGACTATCTTTTCCACCCTTGCATCTTCGTGCCAGGTCATTCGGGGGCTGAAGGCTCCCTTCCTGTACTCTCGTTGAACAGCCAGAGACGATGGTAGTCTCTGCCGACGATGATCGAGACGTCGGCAAGGCGGTATGAGTCCTCTACGATCTGTTGGGCGTAGTTGGGGATTCCCAGGGCCGAGGCCACTTGCAGCGCCTTGTTCATATCCCCGCTGCGGTCGAGGACCACTGTGTGGAGAAAGTTGAAGCTTTCGGCATTGCCCTCGTGAATTACGTCCACCCCCAGACCCAAAGCCCGTGCTTTCTTCATCAGGCGCGCGGCCACTTGAGGCACGCCGCAGCCATTCAGCACTTCTACTCGAACAGGTTCGGATAATTTCGGAAATACGGCGGGAGCGCTCGCATGTTCTTCTGGATCTTCGGCGCCGTTTCCAACAAATCCGGCCAACAGCACAACGGCCGATACGCCAGCCAGAAGCCAAAGGAGTTTCCGCTGTAGGTTATCTCGTTTCAATGAGAAACAGGAGAAGCTCGAAGAAAGGACGGGTGCTGTTTCCGCAATTTGGAACCAATGCGAACCGATACATAAAAGAATATGAATTGATCCATTAAGTCAATCAAAATTGAGAACGGCGGCAAGGCGGGGAATGGGTATTGCAGGGGTGCTGTGGCCGCGGCAGGGATGTTTTCCTGGGACCAGTGCCGGGAATGGCCGGAACCGATGGTAGGAGAGAGCGGGCCCTATGCCCGGAAGAGGTCCAGCCCGACGCGCAGGAAAAGATAGAAGAAACCCAGCAAGGCGAGGATCTGGGCGAATCTTTCGGTTCGGTCATTGGGTATCTGAAGCATGGTTTCCAGCCTTGGAAAAGTGGATTATAATGAACACATGTATAATAGTGAACATTATTTTAGGTGTCAAGAGGATCCTGGTCCGCATATCTTTATCGAGACTCCGTTTCGGAATCCCTGAAGCATTTGGCAAGGCTGCGGCGAGCGGGTGGACCCCGGGAATCGGGGGAATTTCTGCCGACTCCACCGCGGGCCTGGCCCGGAGGAAGAGTGGTGGACACGCTGCTTTCTATAGGCGAAGATGAGCTCCGATCCCTTTTCCGCGTCGACGATTTTCTTGCCGCCTGCGACCGGGCGTTTCGGCTTCATGGACAGGGGGTGTTGTTGAACTCGCCGAGACTGGAGGTGATCGAAAAGCAGAAGGGGCTGGGATACTTTCGCCTGGAGATGGCGGCGCGATGGCCCGGGAGATACCGGGCTTGCAAGATTATAGAGGAATGGTCGGACGTGGGTCGGGGCCGGTTGGAAACGCGCACCGCCTCCCTCACCCTGAAAGATTTGCGCCGGGACAGAGCGGTCTCCATGGAGGCCGACTACCTCACCGACATGCGGACGGGCGCCGCCGGCGCCCTCGGCCTCAAGTACCTCGCGCCGTTGCCGCTGCGCCGGGTCGGCCTTGTCGGCACGGGCCGCATAGCAAGGGCACTGGCCCCCGCCCTGGACCGGCTTTTCGATCTCGAGGAAATCGGGGTCACCAGCCGGAGCACCCGGAACCGGGAGAAGTTCGCCCTGGCCATGGAGAAACGTCTGCGAGCTTCACTGAACCTCGCCGACAGCATTGAAACCTGCATCGACGGCGCCGACGCCGTGATCGCGGCGGTGCCAACCCCCCGGCCGATCTTCTCCGTTGAAGCACTGGAGGGGATTCCCTGTCTAGTGGTCCTGGGGGGAGACGGCCGCACCCGTCAGTTGCCTCAGGAGGTTATGGAGCAGCGGGAGGTTGTGGTTGATGAATTGGGGCAGGCCAGGCATTCCGGCGAGTTCAAACATGCGCTGGCAGCGGGACGGTTCGAGCTCATTTCCTTTGCCAGGGATGAAGCGGGAAGGATACTTAACGTGGGCGATGCCGCCTGCGGTCGACTGCAGCCCCGCACGGAAGTCCCTCGCCTGGTCTACCTGACCGGACTTGCGGTACAGGACCTGTGTTCGGCCATCGGGATTTACGAGAAGCTCGTTGCGGGGCAAGGTGCCCAGGTGACATCAGAACAGCCCTGAGTACTTGAAGGTCATGAGGTAGTCCTGGGTGCCCTCGCGCCTGGCCCTGGGGCGGCTGTCGTAGACGTCCCATCCACAGCCTATGAGAAATTTGTCCTTGTAGAGGGAGACCGCGAGACCCAGGGAGATGGCGATGGAGTTGTCCGTGGACAGGGCTTCGAGAACGTTGCCGATGGCGGTGAAATGAATCCCCGAGATGGATTGATTTTCCGGATTGTGCCACCCGGCGAAGGCAAGGCCGGGAAGGCCGATCAGACGCTCGGTCTTTCCTTTCACAATCGTCCCGTCCGCGTTCCTGTGGCTGCGTCCCGGACGTATGGTCAGGAACGATACCAGGGGCTTGGCTTCGAATTCCCATTTCCAGCCGCCGACCTCAAAGATTTGCGAGATGCTCTGGGGCGCGGCGCCGGGGTGACTGCGGCTGGTCACCTGGAGCCTGACCCGCTTGTTGGATGATTCCTGCAGGCGAAGGTTGAAGTCCTCCAACTCGAGGTCGCCCCGGCTCGACTCGTAGATCCGCAGCTCGGTCCTCCTGACGCTGCCCTTGGGGTCGTAGTTGTGGTCCAACTTTACCCACTCCACCGCCAGCTTGCGCCCCACCAGGGCATTGCGCAGAGAATCCACGCTTGAGAAGAACAGATGGATCTTGCTTTCATCGGGGACGATGAACGGTGTATTGTCCCATTCCACCTCCAGGGTGTCGGTCCGCGACCGGCGCACCGTGGTGATGGTGGTGATTCTGGACAGGTCGATGTCCTCGAGGGCCCCCTTGCCTTTGATCTGGATGGGCCGCGCCCTTTCCTTGATTCCATCGCTGATCAAAAGGACCTGGGCGTGGCGCTCCCCCAATGCCGCAGGACTGAAGTATAGCTTCAGGGGGGCTGACTCCCCCGGCTGCAGGGTGAAGACCGCCGGCTCAAGGCGGGCTTCGCTGCTGAGGGAACGCCCCTCTACCCTGGATTCGCTGTCGCCGCTGTTGGTCGCGACAAGGGCTAGTGCCTCTCTTTCTCCCAGCACCACGTGGCCGAACTCGAGCGGTCCTGGCGGATGCAGGTCGATCTGTCCCGCAACCCCTTTTCCGGTGAGCAGAATCTCCAGGGTTTCCCTGCCTTCTTCCCAGTAGCCTGCGACGCGCAGGGCGGAGGAAACGGCGCCGCGGGCGGAAGGAGAGAAGGTAACCCCGAGGGGCAGGGAGCGCTGGCCGTGGGCAGGCAGGATGACCTTGTCTGCGGAGCCTATCTCGGTGTGGGCGGTAAAGTCCTCGTTGGAGGAATCGATCCCCTCTACGGTGAAATCGACGTTGCCCTCGTTGAGGAGCTCGACTACCAGGCTGTTGCTTTCCCCCACGGCGACGCGGTCGAAGTCGAGCGCGGCGGGGCTCAGCTTGAGAAACTGACCATAGCCTCGCAAGGAAACCCGCCGGGGACCCCTTTCGGTTTCCACCACGAGCACGGCGCGGCGCTCGCCTCCCTCGCGCGGAGAGAATTTGAGCGGGATGCCTTTGCTGCCTCCGGCCTGCAGCAGCGGCGCCGGCGATTCGAGGAGGAACTCCCGCTCCCTGCCGTCCTCGATGCGCGCCTCCACCGCGTGGGGACGGCCGCCCCTGTTCCACAACAGCAGGCGGTCCCTGGCATAGTCGCCGAGAGCTACCCCGCCGAAGTCGATGGGGTCCTCGTTGAGGATTTCGATCTGCGCCGGGCTGATCCGGGCAGTGGCCGACAGAGGAATCTCCACGCTGAGCTGGTCGGGGTCGTTGGTGCGCAGGGTCAGGGTGGCGCTGGACGATCCTTCCCGATATGGATTAAAGGCGATTCCCACCTGGACCTGGGCCCCCGCAGCCACCGAGGTGTCCGGCGATTCCTCCCAGGAAGCGGTGAAGGACTGTCCGGATATGTGGAGCCCCTCGATGCGGAGGTTGGACCTTCCCAGGTTGAGGACGGTGAGTGGGCGCTCCACGCTCTTGCCCAGCTCCACGCTGCCGAAGTCCATTCCCACCCGGGGATGGGGAGAGAAGGAGGCGATGGGAGCCAGTCCCTCTCCCTCGAGGGTAATTCCGACATCCTCCGGGTCCAGATCGGCGGAGTGGACCACGAGCCTGTGCTCGAATCTCCCGCCGTGCCCGGGTGCGAAGATCAGGTCCACCTTCCTTTCCTGGCCCGGATGCAGCTGCAGAGGTCCGCGGTGACCGAGATGGAAGGGACCGGTGGCAGGGTGGAGGGTGAGGCTGTCGACGCAAAGTGGAACCGGGCTGGGGTTGGCCAGGGTGAGACTGTGCCGGCTCCTGGCTCCTATGGCCGTGGGCTCAACCTGGAGACCCCGGGCGGGGTCGGGGGTGATGCGCAAGCCGGAACGGGCTGCAGCCCCCCGCAAAGTTACCGTGAGACTCTCACTGGTGGGGAGCCCCATTGCCTGCAAGGCCAGTTCGCCCGTGTAGGAACCCTCTGCCGCCGCGGTGAAGCCGACCTCCACCGATCCCTCGGCCTGGCTCTCGAGAAGCAAGGTGTCGGGAGATGCGCTGAACCGGTCTCCCCGCAGGCGCACCAGGACCTCGAGGTCCGCCTCCCCGGTATTTTTGAGCAGAACCCTCTCCTGCAGCCGGAGGCCGATTTTCACCGTGCCGAAATCCAGGGATTGGGGGTGGATTTGCAGAATCTGCGCCCCGGCTTCCACCCGGGGCAAGGCCCCAAGCAGAAGGGGCAGGACAAGGATGAAGTGTCGGGGAGGGTTCATGGTGAAAATAAAAAAAAAGAGCGACCAACTCACCAGAATGCCGCGAAAGTATTGTCGAAGTTCCACATATTAGTGGAAAACTTCCGGTGGGGCATTCCCGACGTGAATTCAGGCCACTCTCGTCCACAGATAATAAGTAATTACCATGGCCGTGTCAAGCGCAAGCCCATTTCCTGGTACTTGATGTAAGATTTTAATTTACAGTATGTTGATCAATCTATGCCTGTTTCCTGCGCGATTGCAGGAGCTGGGCGAGGGTGGATTCGAGTTCCCGGGACGCAGTGCACATGTAGTAGGAGAATTTGCGGCTGTGGTGATAGCGCGGCGCCTGGCCTCCCCTGAGGGCGCAGCGCGCCCCGGCCTCGGTGGCGATCAGGGAGGGAGGCCCCACGTCGTAGACCTCGACCTGGCGGGTCAGGTAGGCGCACAGCTCGCCCTCTGCCACCTGGGTCAGTACCAGGGCGGCACCGATGGGGTACTCGCGGGGCTCCAGGTCCGGACGCACCGCCTCCTGGTAGGCTCGCGCTTTCGATGAGATGAAGATCCTGTTGGTGCGCGGCCTCTTGCCCAGGCGCAAGCGCCGGGGCCGGCCATTGCCCTGGCGAAGGTAGGCGCCGCGGCCGCGCAACGCGGTGAAGATCTTGTCCTCGTTGGGACGGGCCACTATGGCAGCGACCATTCCTCCCTCACGGGCAAGACCAAGTGAGATGTGGTAGGGCGCGTCCCCCTTCTGGAAGTGGACGGTGCCGTCAATCGGGTCGAGGATGAGGGCGTAGGGGGAGTCGTTGCCGGCGAATCTCCTTTTGAGAGGAGTGTTCTCCTCGGCGATGCACCTGATGCCCGGGAAGTGCTGGAGCACGACGCTGAGGATTATGTCCTGGACGGCGCTGTCGATGGCGGTAAGGACGCTGGAAGCCCGCTGCGCCAACGAGCCGGTCAGGCTGGTGTCGGCGGCCTTGCCGATATCGGCGATCTGTCCATAGAAAATGAGGGAGGCGCGGGCGCACTGCCGCACCACCGGCAACATGGTTCGAAGAAAGAATTGGGGGTCTATCGAGGCGGACATGGGTTGCGGCAGGAAAATGCCCGGCCACCCGGAGAGGTGGCTCGGGCAATTCTCCGTAAATGGCGGTCGAAGTGCTATCCGGCAGCTTCCTGAAATTCTCCCCGTCTGGCCTGCAGGGCGGCGACTATGTTGTCGGGAGTCATTGGCAGGTCCTGCAGGCGGCATCCGGTCGCCTGGTAGATGGCGTTGCCGACGGCGGCCATTGGCGGTACTATGGGCACTTCGCCGACGCCGCGAATACCGTGTGGACTTCCCGGATTGGGAACCTCCACCAGCACCGTCTCGACCAGGGGCAGGTCCAGGGTGGTGGGCATGCGGTAATCGAGAAAGGTTGAGTTGGCCATGCTGCCGTCCTGGTTGAAGAAATAGCCTTCGGTAAGGGCCCAGCCGATGCCCTGGACAACCCCGCCCTGCATCTGACCCTCGACGTAGCTGGGATGGATGGCCTTGCCCACGTCCTGCACGGCGGTGTAGCGCAGAATCTTGACCTTGCCGGTCTCGGGGTCTACCTCCACGTCGACAATGTGGGTGGCAAAGGCATTCCCCGGCCCGTTGCTGTTGATCGATCCGGAGCCCTCAATGGGGCCGCCGGTGCTTCCCTGCTCGGCTGCCACCTCCTTGAAGGTCAGCTTCCTCCCCGGATCGGATTTGCACGCGAAGGTGCCGCCGTCGAACTGCACATCGCCCTCTTCCACTTCAAGCTGGCGGGCGGCGCGCACGCACATTTTCTCGGAGATGTCCCGGGCGGCCAGGTAGCAGGCGTAACCTGTGGCGTATGCCACCCGGCTGCCGCCCGTTCCGTCGTGGTAACCGATGGAGTCGGTGTCGGCCACCATGGGGTTGACCTCGTCCGCCTTGAGCCCCAGGGTTTCGGCCACGATCATCGCCATGGCGGCGCGCGAGCCGCCGATGTCCACCGAACCCTCGAGGAGGTTGACGGTGCCGTCCGTGCTGACGCTTATGGTGGCCGAGGACTGGCCGCCGCCGTTGAACCAGAAGCCCGAGGCCACACCCCTGCCGCGCCAGGGACCCCGTGGCGGAGGGGACTTGAAGTGATCGCTGGCGATGGCCGCCTGCACCGTCTCCTCGCAGCCGATGCGGCTGTATACCGTTCCGTCAGCCCGGCGGGTGCCCTCGCGCGCGGCGTTCTTCAGTCGCAGCTCCAGCGGGTCCAGACCCAGCTTCGCGGCGATTTCGTCAATGACGCTCTCCGAGGCGAAAGCGGCCTGGGGCGCGCCCGGGGCGCGGTAGGCAGTGGATTTGGGTTTGTTGGAGACCACGTCGTAGCCGTCGATGATCACGTTCTCAATGTAATATGGCGCCAGGATGCACTGTGCTCCGGCGCCGACCGACGACCCGGGAAAGGCGCCTGCCTCGTAGGCCGTGTAGATCTCGGCGGCGACGATGGTGCCGTCCTCCCTGGCCCCCATCTTGACCCGGGTGTAGCTGCCCGGCGCCGGTCCGCTGGCCTCGAAAACCTCGGAACGGCTCATTATCATCTTGACCGGATGGCCCGTTTTGTGAGACATGACCGCCGCGGCCGGCTCCATGTAGATGGGGAACTTCCCGCCGAAGCCGCCCCCGATTTCGCAGGGAATGACCTTGATCTTGGAGATGGGCACCTGGAGGACCTCGGACAGCTGAGCGCGGATCTGAAAGGGCCCCTGAGTGCTGACCCAGACGGTAATTGTTCCGTCGTTCTTCCAGATGACCGTCGTGTTGTGGGGCTCGATGTACCCCTGGTGCACCATGGCCGTCGTGAACTCGCGCTCGACGACGATGTCGGCTGCGGCAAAGCCTTGGCCGGTGTCGCCCATCTTGAATTGGATGTGGCTGGCGATGTTGCTCTTCTTGCCGGTGTCCTCGCCCATGGACGTGGTCGTCCTGTCCTCGTCGAGGAGGGGAGCGTCGTCCCTCATGGCGTCGCGCACGTCCGTGACGGGAGTCAGGGGCTCGTACTCCACTTCGATCAGGTCGAGGGCCTCCTCGGCGATGTGAGGGCTTGTGGCGGCCACTGCGGCTACCGCGTGGCCCTTGTAGAGGACCTTGCCGGAGGCCAGTGAATTCTGGGCGACTTCGCGGATGTTGACCTGGGTCTCGCCGATGCTGGAGAGCTTGTCCACCGTTTCCACGAGATCGTCAGCCGTTGCCACTGCGCGGACCCCGGCCAGGCCGAGAGCCTTGCTGGTGTCGATGGAGAGGATGCGGGCATGGGAATGGGGGCTGCGCAGGACCTTGCCGTAGAGCAGGTCGGGGAGGCGAACGTCGGCGCCGTAGATGGCGCGGCCGGTGACCTTGTCCACCCCATCGTGGCGCACAGGCCGGGTTCCGATCACTTTGTACTTGCCGTTGCCGGTAAATTCCGGATAGTCCGAGTAACTGTTGGCCATTTCCACCTTGCTCCTTCTGCATTGCTTTAAGGTAGCTTGCTCAGTGTTGCGTCAATCGTAATTAAAGGTGGTCCTGCTGTCAATTCGCCGCGAGAAAGCTGGGGTCCACCGGAAGAGCCGGAGCCAACTCCCGCCGGGTCGGCTCTCTCGCTGGGGGAATGCCCCGCGCCATCCCCCCCTCCTTCATGCCGGGACAGGCAGGTTGGCGCGCACCGATTTATGTCTATATTTCTCCAGGCCGCCCGCGTTGAAGGCTGTCGAAGGGGCGTGCCTGTTCGCCGCCGGCAGGTGTTTGCCCGACCCACCGGAGTCGGGCTAGTGAAATGGTTGGCCGTGCCGGCCAGGAGTCGCGGATGCAGGAAAGGAAGCACTACAAGGTGATCATCGTCGGCTCCGGCCCCGCCGGGCTCACAGCGGCCCTGTACGCCGCCCGCGCGGACCTGAGACCACTGGTCCTTGAAGGACTGCAGCCGGGCGGACAGCTTACCATCACCACCGACGTTGAGAACTATCCGGGATTTCCGGACGGGATCATGGGTCCGGAGCTGATGGACAAGATGCGGGACCAGGCGCGGCGCTTCGGAGCCGAGTGCATCTACAAGACGGCAGGGGCGGTGGACCTGGGGGAGCGCCCTTTCAAGGTCGAAGCGGAGGGTCTCTCATTCAGCGGGGACGCCCTGATCATCGCCACCGGAGCGTCCGCCAGGCTGCTGGGGCTGGAATCGGAGGAGCGGCTCATGGGGCACGGGGTTTCCGCCTGCGCCACCTGCGATGGATTTTTCTTCCGGGGCAAGGATATCGTGGTGGTGGGCGGCGGCGATTCGGCCATGGAGGAGGCGACCTTCCTCACCAAGTTCGCCACCAAGGTAACCATCGTCCACCGGCGTGATGAGTTCCGCGCCTCGAGGATCATGCTCAAGCGCGCCGAGGACAACGCCAAGATTGAATTCGTCACCAATGCGGTGGTGGAGGAGATCCTGCAGAATGACGGCGAACTCAGCGTACGCGGGGTGCGACTCAGGGATGTGCCCAGCGGCAGGACCTGGGAGCATTCGTGCGAGGGGGTATTCATGGCCATAGGCCACGTCCCCAACACCCAGCTCTTCCAGGACTACCTGGAGATGGACAAGCAGGGCTATATCAGCACCAGGCCGGATGCAACGGCCACCGCAATCGAAGGGGTCTTCGCCTGCGGGGACGCCCAGGATCACGTCTACCGCCAGGCCGTGACCGCGGCCGGTACCGGCTGTATGGCAGCCATCGAGGCGGAGCGCTTTTTGTCCCACGGCCATTAGCGCAGAAACGGACACTGTCCTCTCTACTAATCTGGAAATAAGGAGGAATGGACCATGAGGCTCAGCCAGGAGCAGGTGGAACAGTACCACCGGGATGGTTTTCTCGTGCTGGAGGGTCTGCTCAGCGAGACCGAGGTGGGGACGCTGCGGCAGCGGGTGGAGGACATTGCCGCAGGTCGGGTTCCCTTCCCGGAGGAAGGTCTCGAATACGAGCCCGGGGCGAAGGAACACAGGCGCAACATAGATAATTTGCGCAAGATCAACAGCTGCGCCGAGCACGATCCCTTTTTCCTGCAACATGCCCGCAACCCCGCCATACTGGAGGTGGTTGAGGCCTTGCTCGGACAGGATATCAAGTTCTTCGGCGACCAGTTGTTCATGAAGCCGCCCGGAGGCATGGAGAAGACCTACCACCAGGACTCCGCCTATTTCAACATCGACCCCATGGCGCTGGTCAGCTCCTGGGTCGCACTGGACGACGTGACCATCGAGAACGGCTGCATGTGGGTTGTTCCGGGCAGCCACCGGGATGGCCTGGTCGATCACAGCGAGGCCTGGATGGTGGGCGATCGGGAGGACAAGCACGTACCCGATTCGGCTTTCGACCGCGGCAAGGAGACGGCCATCACCATGAGGATGGGAGGCTGCTCCTTTCACCACAGTCTCCTGCTTCACCGCTCCGGCCCCAACCTCACCCCGCACCGTCGCCGCGGATTGGCCACCCACTACATGACTGCGCGCTCGCGCTGGACCGGAGAGCCCGGCGCCAAGCCAGACTACCCCCTGCTCCGCGGCCGCGACTACGAGGGCTGCGTCTAGCAGCCCAGCTCCTCGAGCAGCTCCCCGAAGGCGGCCACGATGATGGGAACCGTCTCGGCCGTGGGCGGCGCCGGGATCTTGTAGGACCTGACCGCGGCCGAGACTGACATACCGCCCTGGGCAACCGTCTCGGCGGTGGGCCAGTAGGCCAGGACCCCGTTGCAGTAGCCCGCGAACAAGGTGTGCCTGGCCTTGGAGCGTTCCCTGGTCCCCAGTCCGATCTCCACGAATGGCTCGCCTGGCATTCCCACCAGGACGAAGTCGTCGAGACGGTACCCCACGATTTCGAATTTCAGTTCTTCCCGCGCCGCGCCGCCCTTCACCTTCTCCAGCAGGAACCTCGCCCAGTCCACCACCAGGAGGGCCGGATAGGTCTGGGTGGTGGGAGCCCCTTCCTCCTCGAGCTTTCTCAAGTTTGCCCTGGCCTCGGCCAGTTGGGACTCTGCCTTCCGAATGGCGGGCAGGGGTTGCAGGGGCACGGTCACCTCGCGGCTGGCTGCCTTGAGGACCTGGTGGGTCGGGCCCTCGTGGAATTCCTTGTGGTAGAGCGCGAGATTGGAAAGGGAGGCCCCCACCTGGCGCACCTCGCGGTGGGGCCGGGTCTCGATGGTGAAGAAGACGCGGGCGGCCTCGCATCCCACCAGGCCTCCCATGCGCTCCTTCTCGCCCCAATCGCTCTGCAGGAAGGAAAAGCACGCCTGGTTGCCGGCAGCCCCGGTCAGGTAGAGGCAGGTGGCGCCGGTGACCCGCTCGACGATTCGGCGCACTACCCCTGGAAAATCCTGGCTGATTTTGCAGGTGCCCATTCCCATCACCACCGGGTGGGCGGCGTAGCCCGTGAGCACCGCAATGGGATTGCCCTCCAGATCGTCCAACCGGAGCACTTCCACGCTTTGATCGCTGCTGCCCCCGGGATTGCGGCCCACCAGGATTCGGCCGTCCTCGTTGCGTTCCTCGCGGTTGACGGCCATGGCTGCCCGGCCGCGTCCGGCGGCCGCCCGGGCGGGTCGGCGCCGGCCGTCCGCGGCGGCGGCGATGCCCGCCAGCTGGCCCTTGAGGTTGAGGATATAGGCATCCAGGGCGGCGCGCTCGCCGGGATCGCCGCCCACATCGTGCACGCCTCCCAGGTTCCCCCGGGAGGTACAGGGGCCGTTGTGGGTGTGGGTGCATCCCAGCAGTACGTGGCTGGAGGGGATGGACAGGCGGCCGCCCACGGCCTGGCGGATCTCGTCCGCCAGAGGCAGGTCGAAGCCGATGAGATCGCAGTCGAAGATGGCCAGTTTGGTGTGCTCATCGGCCAATACCAGCACCGTAGCCAGCAGCGCCGATTCCACGCCGTCCGCTCCCTCGGTGCGGCTCATTATTCCCTGCATGCGAAATCCCAGGGGTGGGGTGATGTCGAGGCGCGCCACCCCTGCGGTCAACGTGCTGTCGCCCATGTTCTCGTCCTTCCTCAGGTTGAAATGCGTGCTGTAATAGGATATCGATTGTTGCCCCCGCGGCGCAAGGAGTGGTTCCTGAATGTGGCCGGTGCCGAAGCGATGGACCCCGGCGAAAATGAAAATTCGGACGGAGATGGAATCAGGGTGAACGGCCGATCGCCGGGGCTCTTGTCATCCGCTGAGGAGGTGGTTAAGATTTGAATCGATGCCCGATGGCGTCTCTCAATCAGGACGGATCCATGGGAGCTCGGCCGCTCCGGGAATATCTTTCCTCTCCGGTCCGGGGGAAGGGAAGTCCGGTGCGGCATGGGTCCGCTGAAGTTCGCGGGGCCGGCACCTGGAGAGAAACAGATTTTTTGAGGTTGGTCGAATACCAGAGCAAGATGGTGCTCGGCGATTTCGGTCTGGATTTCACCCTCCCGGCCGTGGCGCGGACGCCGGAAGAAGCGGCCTCCGCGGTGGAGCGCTTGGGTAGGCCGGCGGTGCTCAAGGCCCAGGTCCCGTTTGGCGGACGCGGCAAGGCCGGGGCCGTCAGGACTGCCCGGAATTCCAGGGATGCGCAGCGTGCGGCGAAGGCTCTCCTGGCCATGGTGCTGCGCCAGCACCCTGTGGGCGCCGTTTCGGTGGAGCCCTGGATCGACTTCGAGCGCGAGCTCTACGCCGGGATCACCTGGGACCTGGCCGCCAGACGGCCGCTGGCGCTGCTGAGTACGGGTGGGGGGATCGAAGTGGAGAAGAGCTTTGCGCAGGGCAGGGTCCGCCGCCACCTTGATCCGGTTTGCGGACTGCGGCCGCATGAGGGCCGGGAGATGGCCGCCGCCGCCGGCCTGACCGGAAAAAACCTGGTGGGCGTGGGCCGCATACTCGACCGCCTGGCGCGGGCTTTTCTCGAGATCGATGCAGTAACGGTGGAAATCAACCCCCTCGTGGTGACAGCGGACGGGGAGCTCGTCGGCCTGGACGCGAAGGTGGAGATCGACGATGACGCCTCCTGGAGGCAGGAACACCGGGTGGCCGGCCTGGGGGAGGTCGAGGCGGCTTCCGCGGGACGCTCTCCCACGCCCATGGAGGAGCATGCCCGGCGCATCGACGCAATGGACCACCGCGGGGTGGCGGGCCGCGTGGTCGAGTTCGACGGCGACCTGGGCTTGCTCATCGGGGGCGGCGGGGCCAGCCTGACCGTGTTCGACGCGGTGCTCCGGCATGGAGGCAGGCCGGCAAACTACAGCGAGATGGGAGGGAATCCCACCGCGGAGAAGGTGGCGGCCCTGACCACCCTGCTGCTCTCCAAGCCTGGCGTGGTGAAGCTGGCGGCCATCATGAACGTGGTCAACAACACCCGCGCCGACATAATCGCCGAAGGAGTCCTGCGCGGCATGGAGGGGGCAGGCCGGAATCCCGCCGAGACCATCGCCGTCTTTCGCGTTCCGGGCTCGTGGGAGCAGGAGGCGCGCCGGATCATGGCGGCGGCAGGGGTCGAAGCGCTGGGGCGGGAGATTTCCCTGGACCGGGCTGCGCGCATGGCGGTGGAAAGGGTCGGGGGCCATGCTGCTTGAGCCACGAGCCGGAATCGTGGTGCAGGGGATCACCGGGCGCGAGGCCCGGGCGATGGTGGGGGACATGCTGGCCTACGGCAGCAACATCGTCGCCGGGGTGACCCCGGGCAAGGGCGGGGAGAAGGTGCATGACATCCCCGTCTACGATACCTTGGGGCAGGTTCTCAAGGAACACGATCCCGCCGTATCGGTGATCTCGGTGCCGGCCCCTGCGGTTCTCGAGGCGGCACTCGAAGCCTTCGCCCACGCCATCGGGCTTTGCCTCATCATGTCCGAACGGGTGCCGCGGCTGGACGCCAGCAGGATCGTGGCCGCCGCCAATGGCCGATGCACGGTCATCGGCCCCAACTCCCTGGGGCTCATCCGCCCCGGCCTCGCCAAGGTGGGCACCATCGGCGGCCGCGTGGACAATGTGCGCCGCTCCTACATGGCGGGGGAGGTGGCGGTGCTGTCGAGGAGCGGCGGGATGACGACCGAAATCGCCAGTTTCCTGACGAGCAACGGGATCGGCCAGAGCATCGCCGTGGGCGTGGGCGGCGACCCCATCATCGGCTCCGACTTCGTGCAGTTGATCGAGTTGCTCGAGGCCGATCCCACCACCAGCGCGGTGGTGATCTTCGGCGAGCCCGGCGGCGTGGCCGAGGAGAAGCTCGCCCGGCACCTGGAACGGAACGGGAGCCGGCTGCGCATCAACGCCTTCCTCGCCGGGCGCTTCGTGGACAGGTTCGAAGGCATGCGTTTCGGACACGCCGGCGCCATCGTGGAGGAGGGCCGCGGCTCCGTGCGCGGCAAGGAGGAGGCGCTGCGGCGCGCGGGGGTTTTCGTGGCCGAAGAGTTCGACGATCTTTTGACAGGACTTCTCTCATGAGCGATTTCTGGAGAACCTCCATATCGCGGGTCAAGCCCAACGAGATCCTGGTCCGGGGCTACCCCATCGAGCAGTTGACCCGCCGCTGTAGCTTCGGCGATACGGTGTACCTTCTGCTCAAGGGAGAATTGCCGTCCGGGGCCGAGGGCCGGATGGTCGAGGCCATCCTGGTTTCCTGCTGCGAGCACAGCCTGGCTTCTCCCAGCGCCGACGCCGTTCGCTTCGTGGCCTCCTGCGGCGTCCCCCTGCAGACCGCCGTGGCCGCCGGGATCAGCGCCATCGGCGATGTCCACGGAGGCGCGATGGAACCTTGCGCGCGCATTCTGCAGGAAGCCGTGGCCGCGGGCCGCTCCGCCTCCGAGATAGTCGCGGCACAGCGCGCCGCCGGACTCCGCCTGCCCGGATTCGGACATCCTGCCCACAATCCGGACCCGCGCGCGGTCACCCTCTTCGAGCTGGCGCACGAGTGGAGGATAGCGGGGGCGCACGCGGCCCTTGCCCGATGCCTGGAGGATGCCCTGGAGGAGGACCTGGGCCGGCGGCTGCCGCTGAACGTGGACGGGGCCATAGCCGCGCTGATCTGCGACATGGGAATCGATCCGGCCCTGGGCAAGACCTTCTTCATCGTAAGCCGCGCGCCGGGATATGCCGCACACGCCCACGAGCAAGCGACCAGGGAGCGCCCTTTCAAGGCCGCCGGAGTAGATTCGATCTCCTATTCCGGGCCTGAAAGAAGGGACGTGGAATAAGGGCCGCGGTGGATGTCCCGCCGCCCCTCCAGCTCCATTTCGGAAACCTTTTGATTCTGCGATGAAAGAGATAAGCGTTACCCGGATCCGCGACGCCGTTGCGACGATGTGCAGGAAGGCCAATTTCGAGCTCAAGGAGGACATGCGGGCGGCTCTCGCCCAGGCCGCGCGGAGGGAAACCAATCCACTCGCGGTAAATACCCTGGACCGAATTCTGCAGAACGCGGAGATCGCCTCGTCGCGCTCGCTGCCGATGTGCCAGGACACGGGCCTTGTGGTGGTATTCGCCGCGGTGGGGCAGGAGGTGCGCATCGTCGGCGGCCTCCTGGAGGATGCGATCAACGACGGGGTGAGCAGGGGGTACAAGGAGGGCTACCTGCGGGCTTCCATTACAGCCGATCCCCTGGAGCGCGGAAACACCGGGGACAACACCCCGGCGGTGGTTCACGCCGAGCTGGTCGCAGGGGAGCACCTGCGCCTGCAGCTCCTGGCCAAGGGCGGGGGTTGCGAGAACATGAGCCGCTTCAAGATGCTGACGCCGGCGGACGGGCGCGAAGGGGCGCTCCAATTCGTCGTGGATACGGCCGCCCAGGCAGGTCCCAACGCATGCCCTCCCATGGTTGTGGGGGTTGGTCTCGGGGGCTCCTTCGAGTACTCGGCCCTGCTGGCCAAAAAGGCGTTGCTGCGCCCGATCGGGGCCCCAAGTCCGCAGTCGCACCTGGCTGCCTTCGAGCAGGAGGCGCTACGCCGGATCAACGCCTCCGGCATCGGCCCCCAGGGCTACGGCGGCGAGACCACGGCCCTCGCGGTCCACGCCGAAGCTGCCGCCTGTCACGTCGCCAGTCTTCCCGTGAGCGTCAATATCGAGTGCCACGCCCATCGCCACCAGGAGGCGGTCCTCTGATGGCCACCGAGATTCACCTGCCCCTGGAAAAGGAGGCGGCCGCCTCCCTGCGGGCGGGCGAAGAGGTGGAGCTGGTGGGCGATGTATTCACCGGCCGGGACCAGGCTTGCGCGCGCATCCACGAGCTTCTGGTCCGGGGTGAGGAGCCGCCCGTGGACCTGGAAGGACAGCTGCTCTACTTCGTCGGCCCCTCCCCCGCCAGGGACGGACAGGTGGTCGGTGCGGCCGGCCCCACCACCAGCGGCCGCATGAATCCCTTCATTCCCGCACTGATGGGCCGCGGTCTTCGCGGCTTCATCGGCAAGGGGTACGTTTCATCGCGGGTCAAGGCTTCCCTGGCGCAGCACGGCGGCGTCTACCTCGGCGCCATAGGGGGCACCGGCGCCCTGCTTTCCACCGCCATCGAGGAAGTCGAGGTCGTCGCCTTCGCGGAGCTTTTGAGCGAAGCCGTTCACCGCATGCGCCTCAACCGTTTTCCCGCGGTGGTGCTCAACGACTGCCGCGGCGGTGATCTCTACGAAGCCGCCCGGGCAGGTAAAGCCTGAGGACGAAATCCGACCATGATGATCAAAAACCTGGAGGCCGTTCCCCTGGTGCGCCGCTTGGAGGAAACATTTCAGGGCGGCACCTACAAGATTACCTCCCGCAACACCATCGTCACCCGCGCGGAGCTGGACAACGGCGTGGTCGGAGAGGTCTTCGGCGGCGACGAAGACCAATACCAGCTGGAGGTCTGCCGGGTCGTGAACACCATCTTCCGGCCCCTGCTCGAGGGCAAGGACGTCAGGGACGTTGAAAGCCACTGGGAATCCATGTGGTCGACTCATATCGACCTGGGCAACCGGGGGATCCACAGTCTGGACCTGGCCAAGCACTGCGCCAAAAGCCAGGCAATCGCCGCCGTGGACATGGCCCTGTGGGACGCCCTGGGGAAATCCCTCGGACAACCCGTGTTCAAACTGCTGGGCGGCTACCGCGACCGGGTGCCGGTAATCGCGATCGGCGGCTACGTGATGCAGGAGGGGCGCCGCGCCGACCTGGAAGCCGAGGTCGCCCACTATCTCGACCAGGGGATTCACGGCATGAAGCTCAAGGTCGGGCACCTGAGCGTGGAGGAGGATATCGAGCGCGCCCGCCTGGCGCGCAGGACCGGAGGGGCCGATTTCCATCTCTGCGTCGACGCCAACCAGGGATGGACGGTGGATCAGGCCCTGGCCTTCGCCCGC
Organism: Candidatus Latescibacterota bacterium; assembly: GCA_965208105.1. Classification (GTDB taxonomy): domain Bacteria; phylum Latescibacterota; class UBA2968; order UBA8231; family UBA8231. The sequence goes on along the minus strand of OZ242318.1, from coordinate 730,350 downwards.
GGCGCCGTTGACCTGAACCTCGCCTGGCTCGAAGAACCCGCCCGGTGGAATGAGCAGATCGAAGGAAACGCGCGCATACGGGCGGCCGGCATCCCGGTGACCGCGGGGCAGGGGGAGATATCCAGGCACGGCTGCCGCGACATGATCGTGCGCGGCGCCGTGGACATCCTCAACGTGGACGCCACCATTGCGGCGGGGGTGACGGAGTGGCGGCGCATCGCCGCCATGGCCCACTGCTTCGGGATCGGCATGGCCCACCACGAAGAGCCCCAGGTCGCCCTGCACCTCCTCGCCGCGGCGCCAAACGGTCTCTGCGTCGAGATCTTTCCCAACTACAACCGCGATCCCATGTGGTTCGATCTTCCCCGGGAACGGCCCGAGATCCGGGAGGGGTACATGATTCTGCCCGAGGGACCTGGGTTCGGCCTGCCGCTGCGTCCCGAGGTCATCGAGCGCTGGCGCCACGGCTAGTGTCCCTTCGCAGAAATATGTCGCCATTTTTCCACCGATCCATCCCGACCCACGGCGTTGCCTTCACTCGCCGTACACTACTGGTACGACTCGCTAAGGCGCCTTGCGAGCCGGGCGCTTCTGCGCCCTCGTTCGTACGCTTAATTACGCAAGCAGGCACTAGGGCGCTCCGAAGTCGGCGTTGAGTTCCGGTCCTTGACCCGGTTGCGCCGTCCCCTCACTTCTGGCCTTCGCCCACCAGCCTTCCGCGGGAATCGTGCAGGACCCGGGTGGAGCTCATGGCGCCCTTCTCTTCCATTCGCCGGCGATAGCGAATGGGCATCTCCTTCTTGCGCCAGGCCAGAAAACGCTTCTCCACGGCGTCGCGATTGCGCCTCGCAGGCGCCTCCGGAATCTCTATGGTGGCCAGGAGAACTTCCGTCTTCCGGCGCGATACGGCGACGATTTCACCCTTGCTGACGGCGAGTGTCACCCCCACGTTGGCTTCCACCACTGGCACGCCGTTCTCGCGGGCGCGGGCGAGCACTGCCCGGTCCTGATTCTTCGAGCAGTCCCCGTAGGAAGGGATGAGGAGGAGCCTGGCGCCGTCCAGGACGGGGATGCGCGCCAGGTCCGGATTCCAGCGGTCGTTGCAGATGAGAAAGCCGCAACGCCCCAGGGGCGTGTCGATCGCCCGGCTCCTGCGCCCCAGCCGGTTGTACCACCAGGAGCGGTGGGAGCCCTCGGCCAGCTGCATCTTGTGATAGCGGCCGCAGAGGCGCCCGGTCCGGTCGATGAACACGGCGCAGTTGAACACCCCCCTGCCGATCTTTTCGGCGCAGCCGAAGGCCAGGCACATGCCGAGCTCGCGGGCAAGATCGCGGAAGCGCCCGATCACCGCGCCGCGCATGGTCACCGCCACCTCGTTCATGCGCTGCGGCGGCTCGTCCCCCGAGACCAGCTCATTCACCACGTAACCCTCCAGGGCTCCCTCCGGAGCCACGGCGAGCTCGGCGCCACCGGCCGCGGCCCTGCGGAACAGCTCCTCCAGGCGATTTCCGTTGCCTTCCAGATCGAACTTCCCGGGTACGAACGAAATCGCGGCGACATCGACTTTGCGGAACATGCTGCGGCCAACCTCCTCGTGTGGGTAATCTGCGAACCTTCCCGCAACGGCTGGAAGGTAGTCCAACCCGCCCGGACAGGTCAAGGCGGATGCGGCGCAAGGAGTCGGAAGCGCAGGAGCCCGGTCGGGGCGATGAAGCTGATGAAAGGAGCCTAGCAGCCCGTTGAAAAGTCCATCCGGGCTGCTAGGTGATGATCTTGCCAGGCCCCAGGCGGGGCTGTATTTTGGCTGGGAGAGCACCCCGACAAGCTGAGCACCGCAATCCAGGCGGCTGTTTTTCAGCATCAGGACGTCCGGGCAGCGGCGGGCCCCTGGCCGGGAGGGGATGCGGTCCCCCGCCGCCGGGCGCAATTAGAGAGGAGGCAGGCCATGAGGAATTCCTCAACCACTGTGCAGAGAGTTGGATCGACGGCGGAGCGGCTGCGCCAGATGCCCTACGAACTGCGGGTGTGCAAGACCGAGGCCTATCCTGCCTGTTCCCGGCCGACAAAGGAGTTCCAGGGACTGTCGGTGGATGAGTTCGCCGAGTGGGCGGCCGACGTGGGACTGGAGGCGACCGTCCTCAACGGGGAGATCGACCGCGGCACCCCGCGCTACCGCTCCAGGATGCTGCCCTGCCGCGACGACGTGGACGAGGACCGCCTGCCCAGCTACATCAGGGCGCTGCATGAGAAGGGGATCATCGCCATCTCCTATTATCCCCTGATCTTCTGCAAACCGCTCGTTCCCCTGCATCCCGAGTGGCTGATGCACTTCCTCTACGACGACCGCCCCTTCATCGAGAACGAGGGCTGGTTCTGCCTTAATTCCCCCTTCCGCGACTGGGTGGCCGACTACCTCATCGAATGGCTCGACAACCTGGACCTGGACGGGTTCTACTTCGACGACACCAACATCGGCACCCACCAGGGCGGCAGGGAGTACCCCGGATGCTGCTGCGAGGTGTGCACCAGGCTGCTCAGGGACGAGACCGGGCTGCGCATGCCGCGCGAGGTGGATTTCGGCTCCATGGACTTCCGCCGCTGGATCGTCTGGCGCTACGAAAAGACCCGGGAGTCGGTGAAGTACATTCTCGGCCGCATTCGCCGGGCGTATCCCGACTGCATCCTCGAGTTCAACTACTATACCCGGCCCGACACCTCGTGGGTGCGCGGCCATCCCATCGACATGTTCGGCTTCGAGGACATTCCCGCCTATGCATTCACGGAGATGAGCCGCTCCAGCCGCGACACCGGCTACGTGGCCAAGATCAACCGCGGCAAGGGGACCTTCCACTCCCTGTTGCGGCACGGGCAGCAGAGCATGCCCGGCGTGGCCGCGGGCCTGGCGCCCTACCCGGAGCGCTGGATGTTCACCCAGCACATACTCGGAGCCATGGCCAACGGTGGCAGCGCCTTTTCCAACTACACCTCTCCCATACTCCAGGATGACATGATCAGGTTCGGGTTCGCCGAAGCCCGAAAGCGCAGGGACTACATCGCCGGCGAGACGGTGAAATACCTCGCCCTGCACTATTCCACCCGGAACCGCGACTTCCGCCCGGCGGAGCTCTACAAGAACATAGGCAAGGAAGGCGGCTATACCCTCCGGGACATATACGGCATGTACGACATGCTGGGGCGCTCCCACGTCCCGGTGGACTTCCTGCACGACAAGCAGCTCGCCGACGACACCCTTGGATCCTACGAGGTGCTGCTGCTGTCCAACAGCGCCTGCCTCTCCGACCGGCAGGTAGAAAACATCAGGGAGTTCGTGGACCGCGGCGGCACCTTGATCGCCACGCATCAGACCTCCACCATGGACGAGCTCGGGCAGCGGCGCGGGAACTTCGCCCTGGCCGACGTCTTCGGCCTCGACCACACCGGTCCGCACCAGACCGGGGCGGGGAACGGGGTGGTCTATGTCGTCCACGATGAGCTCGCCGCTGCAACCGGATACGTCCTTCTGCCCTTTTCCGGCATCGAGTCCACCGTAAGCGTGCGGTCCGACGCCCAGGTCGAGGTCCTGTGCACCCGCAGCAGCCTGCAGGGGGAGGTCCTTCCCGAGTTCAATCCGAAGATGGAGTACGACACCGGCGAACCGACGGTGACGGTGAACCGCTTCGGCCAGGGCTCGGCCTGCTACATCAGCGGCGACGTGGGCCGCGCCTACGTGGAAGTGCCCTATCCGCCGCTGATGCGCTTTCTCGCCAGCCTGATCGGGCGGACCCCGGCTCCCATCCAGGTGGAGGCGCCGGCGGCCATAGAGTTGACCGCCGCCATCCGGCCCTCCGGGGAGTTGATGATACACCTGCTCAACAACCCGTCGCCTCCTTTCCCGCCGCAGATCGACGGCGATGAGATCTACCGCTACTATTTCACCCAGGAAATTGTCCCGGTCCACGATATCCGCATCCGCCTGCCCGGCTTCCAGGGGAGGAGGGCCCGGCTTCCCCTGCAGGAATCGGACCTGGCGCTTGCCGGCACTCCCCAGGAGATCGTGGTTCCCCGGGTCGAGCTGCACGAGGTGGTCCTGGTCGAGCCGGAGTCCTGATGCGGGGGATGCTACAGGCTGGGGACCCGCTTGAAGCAGGGGCAGGGGACAGGCGCGACCGCTTCGAAAACTGTGCCAACAATGGGATCTTCTCCGGTTCAACGCCCATGTTTCGGCAAGGCCCCTGGCGCTACCGGACCCGGAGGCCCCGCCCTGGGATCGATCTTGCGAGGCCTCCTACTGGGGGCTATACTCAGAGAATCGGCGGGCGCCGCTGCCGCCCTGGTCGGATCCGCATCGCAGTGGTGCCGAGCCAACCTTCGAAACCGGTTTCCGGGCGACCAGGGGATTTCACCGGCGCCGTGAGCCGCACACTTTCCCGGAGGGAAGGACCATGACTTCGACATTGCCGCTGCCATCCGTCGACACCGGTGCGACCCTCGGCGACGAGCGCGACCTGCGGGTCCAGCTCGCCGCCGCCTACAGGATCTTCCACCACCTGGGCTGGTGCGAGCTGATCTATGGCCACATCTCCCTGCGGGTGCCTGGCCCTGAGCACCACTTTCTGATCAACCCCTACGGTTTGCGCTACGACGAGGTCACCGCTTCCAATCTGGTCAAGATCGACCTCGCAGGCGACCTCGTCGAGCCCAGCGAGTACGGCTTCAACCCGGCCGGATTCGTCATCCACAGCGCCATTCACCAGCACCGGGAGAATGCCCATTGCATCATGCACACCCACACCCGCGCCGGCATGGCCATAGCCGCCCTGGAATGCGGCCTGCTGCCGGTGAGCATGAACGGGATGAGCTTTCACGGTTGCCTGGCCTACCACGACTACGAGGGCTCGACCCTGCTGCTGGAGGAACGCGAGAAGCTGGCTCGCGATCTGGGAGCGGCCGACGTCCTCATCCTGCGCAACCACGGCCTCCTGAGCGTCGGCCGCACCGTGGCCGAGGCCTTCCTCTACCTCTACCGCCTCGAAAGCGCCTGCAGGGTGCAGCTCGACGCCATGTCCTGCGGCCAGCTGCGCTACCCGCCACAGGATGCGATCGAGCGCTCGGCGCGCCAGATGCGGGAGTTCGCGCGCTGCGCTTCCGACACCGGGCAGCTCGAGTTCGACGCGCTGATGCGGCTGATGGAGGAGGAGGACCCGTCCTTCAAGGACTAGGGCGGCGGTTGACCCTGACTTCAACGGCATGTTCGAGCACGGACTTCTATCCTCTCTGCCCCGGGTGAAAAATGCGCGTTCGGCGCGCATTTCTTCATGGGACCGGACGGGCCGGAATGCAGACTCCTGGATGATCGAACCGGGTGAGGTCCGGGTGCTCGGAGAGATCGAAGGCAGCGGCTGCATCAACCACCTCTGGATGACCCAGAGCGATGGTTACCGCGACGTCCTGCTGCGGTTCTTCTGGGACGGCGAAGAACATCCGAGCGTGCTGTGTCCCCTGGGTGATTTCTTCGGGCTTGGACACGAGCTCGTCAACTCCTACGATTCGCTTCTGTTCTCGGCCTCGACCAACCACAACAACCAGTTCAACACCGGTTGCGCATTGAACAGCTACGTCCAGATGCCGTTCGACAAGTCTGCGCGAGTCGAGCTGGTCAACGAGGGCGGTGAACCCCACCGGCAATTCTTCTACATCGACTACGAAACCTACGATCGGGGGCTGGAGCGGGACATCGCCTATTTCCACGCCCAGTTCCGCCGCGAGAACCCCTGCGACGGCTGGGGCCACGAAATCAGGGTCAACACCCCTGACGCCGACATCGTCAACAAGGAGCGGCTCGCCTGGGACAACAACTACGCCATCCTCGACGCCCGCGGCATAGGCCACTACATCGGCTGCAATCTCTCGGTCACCAACTTTCAGGGCACCTGGTGGGGCGAAGGCGACGACATGATCTGGGTGGACGGCTACAAATGGCCGCCGGACCTTCACGGCACCGGATCCGAGGACTACCTGAACCAGGCCTGGGGCATGCAGCCCAACGCCTTCCGCCACAACGGTTCGTCCATCTGCGAGAAGCAGCTTGAGGGCTACCAGACCTCGTATGTCTTTCACCTCGAAAATCCCATTCGCTTCGAAAAGGAGATCCGGGTGAGCATCGAGCACGGCCACGGCAACCATCTTCGCAACGAGATGGCCTCGGTTGCCTACTGGTACCAGATCGAGCCGCACGAACCGTTCGGCATTCTCCCCGCACCGCAGCGGAAGCCCGTTCTCAGAGACGGGAACGGGGAGTGGATCATCGATCCGCATGCCCGGACGCCCAGAAGCGAGCCCGAACTGAACGACGAGATGCGGAGGAGGAAGGCGGAGTGGGCGGAGCGGGAAAAGAGCGGAGGGGATTGAACCATGGACCAAGCTGCCGTTCGGACTTCGCGCAAGGAAGAAACTCCGCTCCACTACAAGACCATTCAGCAGGCCGCCGAGCTGATTCGGAAGAAACAGTTGTCGCCGGTTGAGCTGACGGAGACCTCGCTGCAGCGCATAGGGGAGCTGGACGGACGCCTCAAAAGCTATGCCACGGTCATGGCGGATCACGCCCTGGCAGCCGCCGCCGCGGCCGAGCGCGAGATCGCCTCCGGTTCCTGGCGCGGCCCCCTGCACGGGGTCCCCATAGCGGTCAAGGACCTGTGCTTCACCAGGGGAGTGCGCACCATGGGCGGCACGGAGGTGCTGGCGCGGCACGTGCCCGACTTCGACGCCACCGTGGTGACCAGACTCGCGGCGGCCGGGGCCGTGGTCCTCGGCAAGCTCAACCTCTCCGAAGGGGCCATGGGGGGGTATCACTCCGCCTTCGACATTCCGCTCAATCCATGGAACTCGAGCCGCTGGACCGGGACCTCCTCAAGCGGCTCGGGGGTGGCGACGGCGGCGGGCCTGTGCTTCGGCTCGCTGGGGAGCGATACGGGGGGCTCGATCCGCTACCCTTCGGCCTGCTGCGGCCTGGCGGGTCTCAAACCCACCTGGGGCAGGGTGAGCCGCCACGGCGTACTCGCGCTGGCCGAATCCCTGGACCACGTGGGGCCGATGACCCGGAGCACTGCCGATGCCGGACTCGTGCTGCAGGCCATCGCCGGCTTCGATCCCAACGATCCCACCTCCCTGCCGGACCCCGTTCCCGACATGCTCGCCGACGTCGACAAGGGTATGGCCGGCCTCCGCATGGGGTACGACGCCCGCTTCGCCACAGATGGGATCGACCCTGAAATCTCCGTCGCCGTTCTCCAGGCAATCGAGGTTCTGGAGGAACTCGGGGCCGAGCTGGTGGAGGTGCAGCTGCCCGACATGGACCAGTATTCCCCGGCGTGGCCCGTTCTCTGTTCGGCCGAGGCCGCGGCGGCCCACGAGGAGACCTATCCGTCCCGGAGAGGGGACTACGGCCCCTGGTTCCGGGACTGGCTCGACATGGGCTCCAAGGTCACCGGGGCGCAGTACGCCAGGGCCGACAAGCTCAGGTCCGAGTGCACCGGCCACCTGCGCCGGGTCTTTGCCCAGGTCGATCTGCTCGTCTCCCCGACCATGGCCGCCCTGCCCCATGCGGTCACCCCGGATGAACTCTACGGCCCCATGCCGCGGGACCGCGACTCCAGGCTGCAGCGCTTCACGGCGCCTTTCAACTTCAGCGGCGGTCCCACCCTGTCGGTGCCCTGCGGCATGCACAGCGAAGGCCTGCCGCTGAGTCTTCAGATCGCCGCCCGCCACCTGGCCGAGCCCCTGCTGTGCCGGGTGGGCCACGCCTTCGAGCAGGCCAGCGGCTGGCACCGCATGCATCCCCCCATATAACCTGGGCGCAGCCTTCCGGGTTCGCGGTGACCTCGCTCAACCCCGCGACCGGGGCAGCTCTCAGTCAACTTCCCGAGGAGTGATAGATGGCAGACGCATTCAACGCGCCGGGGGTGGTCAAGCCCTTCGGAGCGTTTTCCAGCGCCGCATGGCAGCCCCCCGGCAGGGTGCTGCACGTGTCCGGTTGCGTGGCCCAGGACGAGAACGGCGAAACCGTCGGCGGAAACAGCATGGAGGCCCAGACCCGGCAGGTGCTCGAGAACATCCGCACCGTGCTGGCCCACGCCGGCGCCACCATGGACGACGTGGTGAAGGTCACCGTGCTGGTGACCGATGTCAGCGAGGTCGCGACCATACACGAGGTGCGCCGCGAGTTCTTCAACGAACCCTATCCCGCCAGCACCCTGGTCCAGGTTGCCCGGCTCATCGACCCGGAGTGGCTCATCGAGATCGAAGCGGTTGCGGTGGTAGCCGAGGCGTCCTCAGCGGGGGCGGGATGCAGCGCCGCGTGAGTAGATGCATCGGCCGAGCAACTGAGGAGGAGCTGCGCGGGCTGGGACGGGGTCAGCCTGGATTGCGCGAAGGAAGCTCGGGAACGAACTGGTAGCCGGGATCGGAGCGCTGGCGCCTGAGAATGGCGATGATCTGCCGCCAGTTGGCGACCAGGCCGCGGCTGCACGGCGGCAGGTCGTGGGCGACGGCTTGGTGCAGGCGCTTGAGCCGGTAGCAGGGTACCGCGGCGTACATGTGGTGCTCGATGTGGTAGTGCATGTGCCAGTAGAGAAAGCCCACGAAGGGGCCGAGCAGGATGGTGCGGGTGCACAGGCGGAAGTCGGTTACCTGGTCGCTCAAGCCGATGTGCTGGGTGGTGTTGCAGAGGAAGAACAGCCAGCCGCCGTAGAAGGAGCCCAGGGTGATCAGGACGATGGGCTGCCAGTGGCCGCTGTAGAGCGAAACCGCCGCAATAGCAGCGTGGCCGACCAGCAGGAAGCGGTCGAAGCGGAAGAGCCGCCGTCGTCCAACCCGGTCATCGGGAGGGAACAGAGAGGTGTTCCACCCTTCCTCCACCCGTCCCCGGCAATGGCGGATGACCCTTTTCATGGTCGTCCCGAGTCTCCAGGGGTTCACCAGGGCGAACTTGAGATAGTCCTTCAGCCTCAACTTCGTCGGCAGCACCACCTCGAGGTCGTCGGGGGGATGCAGAGTGTACTTGTGATGGGCGCTGTGGCTGGCCCAGAAGAGCACGGGATTGTACCAGCCGATGAAGCTGTAGATGTTGAGGAAGAAGGCATTGAGCCAGCGCGTGCGGAATACGGTGCGGTGGCAGAGCTCGTGGAAGCCGTTGATGACGAAGCCGTAAACCGTTCCGTGGGCTAGCAGGGCGAGAAGGAACCAGGGCCAGGAGAGGCGCACCGAGGCGAACCAGGCAACCGCCCCGGTAAGGGTGAGCACACCCAGAAAGCCCACGGTCTGCAGCAGACCGCGCCAGTCGCTGCGCTGGTTGAGCTCGTTGAGCAGGTCTCTGGATATGGGGGTGCGGTACCAGGAAATCTTGGTGCCGCGCCCGGTTTCTGTTGCCGTGGTCATGTTGTGGTTATGCTCCCGTGATGACTTTGTGATGGCGACCCTGCCGCGGGTTTTAGAAGCCTTCAACGCGGATCTGGTCGCCCAGTCCGATGCCGCCTTGGATCCCCGGCATTCTCCCCTTCAATAATCCTTGCCCTAGTACAGCGAGTCCACCTCCACCGCTTCGCCGCCCTTTGCCGCCGAGCGGTAGGCGGCGTCGAGGAACTCCACCGTGCGCCAGCCGATCTCCGGGGGCGAGCCGTTGGCGGCGGTGCCGTTGATCACATCGACCAGGTTGGCCGCCGTTGCCTGCATGGGGTAGATCTCGTCCTCTCCCTCCAGGGGCGGTAGGGTCTCGATTCTGCGGTCGGGATGGCTGACGCGCATGGTCCCGGCGAATGAGGAGATGTCGATCCAGCCCCTGTCGCAGTAGATCCGGGTTTCGAGCTGCTCCACGTCGTTGGCGGGTATGGCCCCGGTGCTGCCCACCGTGACCAGGGCGCCGTTGTCCATCCGCGCGACGCAGGCATCGGTGACGTCCACCCTGGTGTCCATGTTGTCCATCAGGGCCATGACGGTGACGGGCCTGAGCCCGGTCATGAAGAATACGAGCGCCGCCGAGTGGGTCACCTGCAGGTGGCCCTGGCCGCCGCCGGAGCGCTCCGGGTCGCTGTAGACGTCTCCGGGGCCCACCACGGGGTACTGGAAGAAGGACTCGTAGCTGCGGTCCTCGCCGCGGTAGAGGGCGAGGACCATGGATGCGAACATGGAGTTGATGTAGCGGACCTCGCCCAGCTCGCCCGACTGCAGCAGCTCGCGCGCCCTCAAGGTGTGGGGGGTGTAGTGCCAGGGGTAGCCCACGATCAGCTCGCGCTTCTGCCGCCGCGCCAGCTCCACCAGTCGGCGCGCGTGGTCCGCGCTGAGCACCATGGGCTTCTCCAGCATGACGTGGAGACCGCGCTGCAGGCAGGCCCGGGCTACCTCGAAATGGGCGGCGTGGTAGACGGCGACGACGACCCCGTCGAGTCTTTCGCGGTCGAGCATCTCGCGGTAGTCGGTGTAGGTGCGCTCGACTCCGTACTTGGCGGCGGCCTGGGCCAGCACCTCCGGGCGGATGTCGGCGGCGGCGGCGAGCTCGGCGTCGGGGTGCGCGATGACGGCGGGGAAATGGGCGGTGGTCGCCCACCATCCGGTGCCGATGATTCCTATCCGGGCTTTTGCGGCCATGCGGCGGATTCCTGTTGGGGGAGGTGAGAGGAAACGGGGCCCGGGCGGTTCATGACAGCAGCGGCAGGACCAGGTCGCGCATCTTGATGGACTCGGTTATCACGTCGCACCTGTCCATGTCCATCCACCCCGGTTCGTGCTCGTACTCCAGGGTCAGGTAGCCCTGGTAGCCGGCCTCCTTGAGCTTGCCGACCACCGCGGTGAAGTCGATCTCGCCGTCGTCCCAGCGCGCCTGCAGCTGCTTGTCGGCGCCCTGGCGCAGGTGGAAGTGTCCGGCGTAGGGAACCAGGGGATCGACGTCGGCGGCCTTGTAGCCCTGGGCGATGAAGTGGGCGTAGTCGAGGGCGATCCTGAGGTGGGGGTTCTCCTGCAGGAACGCTAGAGTCTCCGCCGGGTCCTCCAGGTGGGAATCGATGTGGGGCTCGAAGACCAGCAGGACCCCGGCCTCGGAGGCCGAGGCGCTCATCTCGGTGAGCACCTGGGCCGAGAGCTCCAGGGATTCCCGGTGGCTCATGCCGGGCTGGTCCACCCCGGGCAGGACCAGCAGGGATGGAATGCGTGCCGCGACGCAGAAGTCCAGCACGTTCCCGAGGGTGGCGGTGTTGCGGGCGCGCACCTCGGGGTCGGCCGAGTTGATGGCGCGGTCCTGGAAGTCCTCGCCGAAGAGGTAGAGAAGGTTGCTCAGCTCCAGGCCCGGGGCAGCGGCCAGCCCCGCCTGCCCCCTGGGGTCGCGGTCGATGGCCGCCGGGTCCATGCCCATCCCGGTCACCGCGATCAGGTCCATGGCCCCGATGCCCAGGGCGCGCCAGATGGCGGCGGATTCGGCCAGGGAGGTTCCGACGAAGGACCAGGCCGCGCCGGCCAGCTTGATGTCACTCACGGTTCGTTCCTTTCGGTGAAGAATTGCCGCCCCGGCTCTCCCAGTAGAAGACCTCGGGCAATCCGTCGGGATAGGCGTTCTGCGGGTCGTAGTCGCCTCCCGCGGCGTCCTCCATGATCGGCGCCATGTACTCCTCCCAGCGCATGGACTCGGGGCTTTCGCCGAGGACGCGGGCGGCTTCGGCGTAGTCCTCCACCTCCATGTAGAGGAAGAGCTGGAGGCCGGACATGAAGATGCTCATCTTGTGCACCCGCGCCCGTTCGAGATCGTCCAGGATCTGGGGCCAGATCTCCCGGTGGCGGCGGATGTACTCCTCCTCGTGGCCTTCCTTGACTCGCAGGATGAAGGCGACTCGTTGCATGGGGTTGTTCTCCTCGTTGGATGGGCTCGTGACTACGGGGGCTCCCCGGCCGCGCCGGGCATGGCCGTGGTCGTGCTGATCAGGCCGCCTTCGACGTCGAGGGCAACCCCGGTTATGAAGTCCGAGGCGTCGGCGAGGAAGAACATGATGGCGTTGACGATGTCGTCCTCGGTGGGGTTGCGCCCGAGGGGGATCTCCGCGGCGGTGGCCGCCAGGATGTCCCGGGGATCTTTGCTGGTGGCTTCCTTCTTCCACGCCAGGACGTCCTGCCCCATTCCCGTGGTCGAAACGCCGGCGGGGCAGACGCAGTTGACGGTGACTCCGGAGGGGGCGAATTCACCCGCCAGGGACTTGGTGAGGCCCACCACGCCGAATTTGGCGGCGCAGTAGACCGAAATAATGGGCCAGCCGATCTTGCTGGCGTCCGAGCCGATGTTGACGATGCGGCCGCGGCGGCCGCTCTCGCGCAGCAGCGCCGAGGCCGCCTGGCAGCACAGGAAGACCCCCTTGAGGTCCACGTCGATGACCCGGTCCCAGTCCTCCTCGCCGATCTCTTCCAGGAAGCCGAAGTGGATGACCCCGGCCGAGTTGACCAGGGTGTCCAGGCCCCCGAAGCTGCTCCGGCAGGCTTCCACCGCCGCTTCGGCCGAAGCGCGGGAGGTGACGTCCAGTTCCAGGGGCAGCACCTGGTCGCTGGCCAGGCTCCGGGCGGCCCTGTCCAGCTGGGCGGCGTCGATGTCGCCGATGGCCACCTGACCCCCCTGGGCGAGAAGGGCGCGGGCGGTGGCCAGGCCGAAGCCGTTGGCCCCGCCGGTGACGAGGGCCCGGCGCGGAGCAGATTGAGGGTCGGCCATTACCTCCTCCTTCAAGGCTGGCAATACTATGGAAATACCGCCTCTCAGTCAAACAGGTACTTCTGCACGATTTCTTCGCGCACCTCGACCCCGAGCCCCGGCTGGTCCCGCACCGCCAGGCAACCGTCTTCCTGGACCCATGGATCGCTCACCAGCTCGTGCTGCATGGGAGATTCGTGGGGCTTGAAGTCCATGGCAACCCCGCGGGTCGAGTTGGCCATCAGGTGCACGCTGGCGGCGGTGTTGAGGGCGCTGCTCCAGGTATGGGCGCTCCACTGCAGGTTCTGCGCCTCGATGAGCTTGATCACGTGGCGGCAGCCGCTGATGCCGTGGCAGCGGCCCGGGTCCATCTGCACCACGTCCACACCCCCCGAGTGGACCAGGCGGGAGTAGCTCTCCACGTTCCACTCGTCCTCGCCTGTGCCGATGGGGATGGCCACCGCCGCGCGCAGGCGGGCGTGGGCCTCGAGGTCGCGCGGGAGCAGGGGCTGCTCGATCCAGCGCAGGTTGAAGGGCTCGAGGTCGCCGAAGCGCTGGATGGCGGTGGGCACGTCCCATATGTTCCAGCCTCCCGGCGTATCCACCACCAGCTCGAGAGCGTCGCCGATGACCCGGCGCACCGCGCTCACTATCTCGATGTCGCGCTTGCGGTCCATGCCGAACACCACCTCGGGGCGCATTCCCCAGCCGGCCTTGACCACGCGGTAGCCCTGGTCCTTCATCCAGCGGAACTCGTCGACGGTCCAGTCGAAGTCCTCCATATCGAAAATGATGGAGCCCATGGCCACCACCTTGTCGTGCAGGCGGCCCCCCAGCAGAGAGGACACGGGCAGGCCCAGGGCCTTGCCCTTGAGGTCCCACAGCGCCATGTCCACGGCGCTGACCCCGAAGGCGGCGATGCCCTCGGGGCCGTACCACCAGACGTGGTCCAGCATCCTGTTCCACAGGCGCTCGACCTCGAGGGGGTCCTCGCCGACCAGAAGGGGCGCGTAGCCCTGCTCGATGACGATCCTGGTGGCCAGCGAGGCCTCGCGGAACTGGGAGATGCACTCGCCCCAGCCCACCAGGCCGTCGGAGGATTCCACCCGGGCCAGGGTGATGTAGCGTTCGATCCCCTTGTAGTGGGGCTCCGGATAGGCAAGGGGAAATGCCTGGATACTTGCGATCTTCATCTTCGCGTCTCCTTCAGGTGAAGGCCGGCAGACTAGAACTAGAGACGGAGCTTGACCATGCCCTTCTCCACCCAGACCTCGTAGCTGCGCAGGCGGACTTCGGGGTAGGCCAGGCAGCGCCCGCTGGGGATGTGGTACTCGAGGCCGTGCCAGGGACAGATGAGAATCTCGCCCTCGTGGACCCACTCCACCTTCCAGCCGTTTTCCCTGCTCGATGCCAGGGTGCCTGATACCTTGCCGGTGCAAAGGGGGCCGATCTGGTGGGGGCAGAGGTTGGGCAGGGCGTGGAAGGTCCCACCGATGTTGAAAAGGCCGATCTCGCGCCGGCCCACCTGCACCACCCGCTGCGAGCCGGGGGGGAGTTCCGCCGCCTCGGCGACGGTGTACTCCCGGGTTTTCCTCGCCATGCCCTACCCTGTCTTCAGCTTGAGGCGTTGCCCGGCCGCGTCGATCCTGAAGAAGTTCAGCGCGTTTTCCCCCATGATCTTGCGCCGCACCGGAGCGGTGAAGGGCAACTGGTAGGCCAGGCGCGGATGGTCGAAGTCGTGGTGGGGCCAGTCCGAGGCGAACATGGTGGTGTCCTCGCCGCCGTAGATCTCGATCAGCTTGGCCATGTCGGATGGATCTTCCGGCTCTTCCAGGGGCTGGGTGGCGAAGTAGAATTGCTTGATGTACTGGCTGGGCCGATTTCTCAGATAATGCATCTCGCGGCGGTGCTCGATGTATTCCTTGTCGAGGCGGTTCATGATGAAGGGGACCCAGGAAAGCCCCGACTCGGTGAAGGCGATGCGCAGGTCGGGAAAGCGCTCGGGCACCCCGGTTTCGATCAGGCTCACCAGGTTGGCCATCATGGAGAAGGTGTGGGCGACGGCGTGCTTGGCGAAGGGGGTTTCGTACTTGTGCACCTGGCAGGGGAAGACAGGAAAAACTACCGTGACGCTGTGCAGCAGGACGGGCAGATCGGCGTCCTGGGCTGCCTGGAAGATGGGGTTGTAGCTGCGGTGGCCCCAGAGCGGGTCAACTCCCGCCGTGGGGAGGTAGACGCCGACGATCCCGGGCTCCCGGGCGTAGCGCTCGATTTCCCGCGCCGCGTCCTCTGGGTCCTGGGGGGCGGCGATGAGGCAGCCCAGCAGGCCTCTCTGGCGCAGGCACCAGCGGTCGATGAGCCAGGCGTTGTAGGCGCGGGCGAGGGCGGCGGCGTAGTCGGCCTGGGGAAATACCGCCAGCTTGAGCAGGTGGTCGGGAAAGAGGACGGCGAGGTCGATGCTGAACTCCGCCAGCTCCTGCCGCATCTGCTCCGGCGAGGTGACCACCCTGGTGCCGTCGTGTCCCCCCGGGTAGGGCGCGGAGAAGGCGCTGTTGCCCGGGGAAAAGCCCGGCAGATCGAGGTAGCGGTCGTCGGGCATGGCTCCGATTCGCTGCAGCGATTTGCGCCAGGGCATGTCGCAGTAAGCCGCCATTTCGGAGGGGATTTCGTGGACGTGGACGTCGACATCCACGACGAGAATGTCCTCCAGGCTCTCCCGGGTGCGCTCCTTGCGCGCTGACAGCTCCTCGGCGTGGGTTGGTTGGGTCGTCATGGACAATGCATCTCCTCTAGGGCGGTGGGGCTGCGAGTGCAGGGTCAGGTGCAATCCCCGTCGGCCTCCGGGTGGAAGGAGGACCCGGACGGATCCGGGCCGTCCGGACAGTGGACGTCCCCCGCAAGGCGCTGGTTGTAGAGGTCGGCCATGCGCCGGGCCCAGTCGCGGGCGGGAAAGCCGGGGCTCTTGCGGAAGGAAGCCACCCAGTCACCGGGGTCGCCGGCCGCCGCCACGATGAAGGCGGTCTCCGTTTCCAGGACAGTGAATATAACTATTTCTCCCCGGCCGGTTGCATCAACTGCACCACGATCCCGTCCGGGTCCAGCAGATAGGCGGTGCGCCTCCCCTTGTTGGGGCCAACGGGGACGGCGACCGGCGCGGACACGAACTCGATTCCCTCCCGGCGCAGGCGATCGTAAGTCTCCTGGATATCGTCCACCATGAAGCAGAGGTGGGCGCTGCCGGCGGCATTGATTTGATTGCGCGTCGGCCGCGCCCGGGGCTGCTGATACTCGATCAGCTCGAGCTGCTGGTCCTCGCTCCCGGGAAGGGCGAGAAGGGCGATGTCCATGGAGGCGTCGGGGAACCCGACCATCTCGCGGACGTACTCCTCGTTCCAGACGCGCCGCACCTTCACCTCAAGTCCCAGCAAATCGCGGTAGAACCGCAGGGAGCGCTCCAGGTCGCCGACGGTCAAGGCAAAATGATCGACCCTTTTGGCCATGCTGATCCTTTCCCATGAAGATAGGCCTTCCGGCACCTGCGATTCAAGCTAGAACCAGCCCTCCCTGCGGGTGGGGCGCGCATGGGGGATTCCCAGGTCGGCCACTGTTATGAACCCCGGCTGTGCTTCGACCACGCGGGGTATGCAGTTGGCCAGCATGCCCGCGGTGCCCAGTTGCGGGTTGCAGCCGGGATCGATGCTGAGATTGATGGGGTTGTGTCCATCGATGGAAATGGAGTCCCGCGACCCGAGGCCGACCCCGGGAGGATCGACGTGGGCGATGAACTCGGCCTCGATCCAGGGATGGCCCGCGCCAAACCCGGACACGCGCTGCACGAAGCCTCCGGTGGTACCGGTCTCGACCCTGAGACGCTCGTTTCCCAAGGAATGGTCGGCGATGAGGGGCTCGAAGGATTTGTCGATGCGCTCCAGGCTGCGGCCCAGGCACCTTGCGGCCAGGCTGAAACTCTGGGGAAAGCCAATGTGCCCGCGGATGGTTCCGGCTTCCACTCCGGCCTCGAAATCCTCCCTGCTGAATCCTATCCCGAGGCGGCGCTGAACGGTTGCGCTGAAGCCGGAGACGTCCACCACCCTGCGCAGACCAATGCGGCTCACGTCCCAGGCGATGCCGCTGGCGGTCAGCAGGAGAGCGTCGAAGACAAACCCGGGATTGAGGCCGGCCCCGAGGATGGAAACCCCGCGGTCACGGGCGCGTCCATCCAGCTCGTTGGCCAGGTGCTCGTCCACCAGCCACGGGAAGGACGCCTCCTCGGCGGTGGTGATGGCGTTGAGGCCGCGGTCGATTCCGGCGCGCAGATCGCCGGCCACCACCTTCAGGAAGGAGGTCGTCGCCACCAGCAGGAGGTCTGCGTCCTGCTCAAGGGCGGCGCCGCGGTCTGTGGTGATCTCCACTCCGATGGGTCTGGCGCCCGAGTGTAACCCCAGATCCCGTCCGGCGAACCGTGGGTTGCGGGTATAGGCCGCTGCCAGGCGGAGGCCGGGCCGGGCGCTCAGAAGGCGGGTCAGATTCTGGCCGACGGCGCCGACGCCGGCGAGAATAACCCCGATTTCAGCCATGGTATCTTCGACCGGGCAGGTTCTGCATTCCGCGGACCTGTAAAAATTTGATGCGGAGGAAGCCCCGCTGCCTGGTCAACCGCGCTCTCAGGCCGGCAGCGGTGGAGGGCCGCCGTAGCTTGCGCCCGGCCTTCGGTCAGGCTCTGCCTGGAGGATTTAAAAGCTCCTTGCGGTGTTCGACCCCGAAGTCCTCGGCAACCGAGGTCGTGCGTCCGTCCTCGTCGTAGTATTTCTCCGCTTCGTAGGATTGGGCGAGGGTGGTGTAGAGGTCGTAGCGCCTTTCCATGAAGCGGGTGCGTCCCGGGCCCCTGGGGGCCTTGGCGAGGTCAGCCCGCTGGACGCTGACGCACTCGGATTCGTACTTCTCCAGGTGAATCTCTCCTCCGGGGCTGATGACCACGGCGCTCCAGGTGTTGGCAACGATGATCCAGCAGCAGTTGTCCTGGGCGCGCTGCACCAGCTTGCGGGTGTTGAGGGGACCGCCGGCCCCGTCCATGGGAATGAAGACGGCGTCCACGTTCTGCACCGCCAGCATGTTGAAATTGTCCGGGACTTCGCGGTCCTTGCAGATCAGGAAGCCGATGCGGCCGATGGGGGTGTCGAAAGGTCTGAGCTCGCGGCCGGGGGTGATGAAGGCCTCGCCGCCGGAGTGGACCTTGCTGTGCTTGGCGATGATCTTTCCCTGCGGGTCGAAGAGGGCACAGGAGTTGAACAAATCATCGCCGTGGCGCTCGAGGAAACCGAAGACCAGGTAGATGCCAAGTTCCTTGCTGAGTTCGCCGCCGCGGACCAGGTATGGACCATCGGGTATGGTTTGGGCGATCTCCAGCATGCCCTCCCTGGTGACGTCCGGGTCGGCCCCGTACACGTAGCCGTCGAGAACCGACTCCGGCGCGATCACCACCCTGGCCCGGCGCCGCACCGCTTCGCGCACGTACTCCTCCATGCGCCGGAAATTCTCCTCGAGTTCCCACGGAACGGCCTCCATGGTGACGATGCCGACGAGACAATGGGTTGCCATCTTCTTCTCCTCGTAAGGAAGCCGGAATCACCGGTGCCCGCCTGCAAGTCCTCGGGGCGGGATGTTCAACGGAGTCCCGGGGCCAGGTGGCCTGGTGCAGTTGCCCCAGGGGGAAGGGTTTCCTTCCTTGCGGCCGCCGCTGAGTCCCGCCTGCGCGGGACGCCGGAAAACTTGCATTCGGCCTCCCCTCTAGGTAGATTACCCCTCGATGAACGGCAGAAGGCACATAGAGGGTGTCATCGTGCAGATATTCGGCGACGAATATCAATTCGCCAGCGAAGGAGGCGACGAGGACCAGATCAGGCAGGTAGCCGCCTACGTGGACCAGAAGATGAGTGAGATTTCCGCCAAGCACAAGGGCCGCGTCCCGCGGGCGACCCTGGCGGTGTGGGCGGCCATGGAGATAGCGGCCGAGTTGATGGGCACCCTGCGGGAGAAAAGCATGCTCAGCCCCGACGCCCACGAGAGCCTGGATCGCCTGGCCAGGCTGGTGGAGGAGCGGGCGGGCATGTCCGCGGAGTCCTCCGGGAGCGCGGAGGAAACCGGGATGCGACACCTTCTGCAGCGGACCAGGAGAATCCAGAGTTCAGTCTCATCCAGATGAATCCACCTGCCCAGGGGGTCCCCCATCCTCCGACCTCGGCTCTTCCTGTGCGGGAAAGGCATGAAGAGCTTACGGGCGGCCGTCTTCCCTTACCTCCAATGGGCTGAAACAGCCTCCCGCATCATTCTGCTGCCCCGATCAGGGCTTCCACTTCGTCGCACAGTCCCGAGGCTTCCTCCAGCTTCTCGCTCTCGGCGCAGATGCGGACCACAGGTTCGGTGTTCGAAGCCCGCAGGTGAATCCAGGGGCAGGCCAATTCCCCCTTCAAATAAAGCTTGGACCCGTCCTTCACCGGGTGGACGAAGGCGCCCCTGTGGGATTGGCGCAGTGCGGTTATGGCGCGCTCGAGCTGTGCCGGGCTGCAGGTCATCTTCCTCTTCTCGAGATGATATGCCGGCAGGCTGGCCACCAGCGCGCTCAAGGCCAGTTCCCGGCGGGCAAGGGCTTCGAGGACGATGGCCGCGCCTAGCGCCGCATCGCGCCCCGGGTGAACCTCGGTCAGGATCACGCCGCCGTTGCCTTCACCGCCCACCACCGCCCGTTCCTCCAGCATCTTCTCGACCACGTGGATTTCTCCCACCGGGGTGAGGAACACCGGACACCTGTGGGCGCGGGCCGCGTCGGAAACCGCCTGGGAGGTGGACAGGGTGGTCACCACCGGACCCGGACGGCGCGAGGCCACCGCGTCGACGGCCAGGGCCAGAGTGTAGTCCTCGCCGATGGATTCGCCGCTTTCGCCCACCAGGGCGACGCGGTCGGCGTCAGGATCGACGGCGAATCCCGCGGCGCTTCGCCCTGCCCGCATGGCGCTGCGCAGTTGCCCGAGGTTGGCGGGCACGGGCTCGGGGTCGTGGGCGAAGAGGCCGTCGGGCTCGGCGTTGATATAGGTGGCCTCCACTCCCAGTTGGTCGAGCAGGGGAGGAATGGACACGGCTCCGGCGCCGTTGCACAGATCCACGGTGACCTTGAGCCGGGCCCGGCGAATGGGTTCCACGTCTATTCTCGCGAGGAGGCGCCGCAGGTGTCTGCGGCTGATCTCGGACCGGTCCACCTGGCGGATGCGGCCGCGGCCGCCGCGGCGGAAGGCGCCGGAGCTGAAGATTGCCTCGACCTGGCGGCCCTGCTCCCCGTTGAGAAAAATGCCGTCGGAGCGGATGAGCTTGAGTCCGTTCCAGGGGGCCGGATTGTGGCTGGCGGTTACGATGATGGCTCCCGCGGCCTGCAGCTCGGTGACCATGAGCTTGGCGCTGGGGGTCGGACAGACGCCGAGATCGAATACACCGCAGCCCGCCTCTACCAGGGCACTGGCGGCCTGCTGGCCCAATCCCTCTCCCGAGGGACGCGTATCGCGCGCCAGTACTACCCCGGCTTCTGGTCCCAGCCAGGTGCCGAAGGCCGCTGCGTAGCGCCTGACTACCTCGGGGTTCAGGGATTGATCGACGATGCCGCGGATGCCCGAGATACTGACTATGAGGGCAGGGTCTTCAGCCATGGGTGATTCATCAGGGGGAACCTGGGTATGATCGGACCGTGACGCCACTCGCGCATTTTACGAGGGGGACCCCTAATCTAATCTCAACGGCCCCGTTCATCCACTGTTCAATCCTTCTTGACAGAGCTTCCGGGCGGGGCTAGTCTCCCTGGTATGCGAAGAGCTTGGGCCGGAGTCATCATCTGCCTTCTGTGGTCCTGTACAGGTCGTATTGACACTCGCCGACCATCCGTGCACAGCGCCGGTCCTCCGGAGCTGCAGGTGCGTTTCGACAGTGCCGCCGCCTCGGCACACCTGAGTTGGGGCAGGGTCTGGCAGCGGGGATTCTCGCACTACGAGGTGCAGCACTTAAAAGGCGATGCCTGGGTCCGGACAGACACCGTCGCCGAGGTCGAGGACACTACCCTGGTTGTCCCGGGGTTGAGGTCGGGTGTCATCCACCGCTTCCGGGTTCTGAGTCATTTCGGGACCGGTGAGGACCTTCAGGCTCTCGCCAGTTCCCCGGTGGAGGGGGGAATCCACCTGTTCGTGCACTCGTGGAAGGTGGGCGGGGAGGGAGGAAACTTCCATCCCACCTGCCTGGCCGTAAGCGACCGCGGGGTGGTCTTCGCCGCCGGGGTCGGATCGGGCAGAGTCGAGCGCTTCGACCGCAGCGGGATTCCCCTGGGAAGCTGGGAGTACGCACCCGACTCCCTTGCCTGCCTGCAGACCAGTACCCTGGATGGTCCCGACCTCGCTCTGGACGAGAGCGGAAACCTGCACCTGGTTTTCAACCTGCTGCAACCCGGCGGAGGGGCGCCGCGCGCTTTCTGGACCAAGTTCGACCCGGCGGGACAGAGGTTGTGGCGACGGCCCCTTCCGGGACTGTACGCGCGCCATATCGCCATCGAGGGGGAACGCATATTCATCGAGGGAATCGGCCAGGTCCGCCAGTTCGATCCGGAGGGAGAGCTGGTGAAGCAGACGACGACGCCGCCCCAACTGGTCTCCTGCCTGCGCTTCTGGAGAGGGCGCTTCGCCGCCTTGATCGAGCCTCTGAGCCTGGCGAAGGGAGGATGGCGCGCTCCCAAGCTGGTCGTCTACGAAGACCTGGAGCGCAGGACAATTGCCTCCTCCATAGGGCGGGATCCCCTGTTCTCGGGGGACCGCGGCGGCGGCGTGCTGCGGCGTCCCAGCGATTTTGTCGCGGATCCGGAGGGCCCCCGGGTATTCGTGGTCAATGCCGGGTCGGACCGCATCGAAGTCTTCCGCGAGGGCGGGTTCCTGACCGCATGGGGCGAAGGCGGGGAGGGCGCCGGGCAGTTCCGCTTTGCGGGAAGAGCCACGGTGATCCAGGGTCTCAGAACGAGCATGACGACAGAGGCCGAGGTGGTGGCAGGCGGCATCGGGCGCGATGACAGGGGATACATCTACGTCGCCGATACATTCAACAACCGCATCCAGAAATTTGGCCCCTAGATCCTGTCTGAGTTGCAGGTTAAAAGCGTTGACTTTTGTGCTGCAATTAGTTAAAATTTTTTTCTAGTCGTGTGTTGATAACAGGAAATCCCTTCAGGGGCATAGGCATGAACCGCTGAGGTCTTCCCATTTCCGTGCGCATCGAGAGCGAGCAGGCATTCTGGGAATTATTCTCAGGGGATTGCTCGCTTTTTTTGTGCGGCTGTTTTTCGGCACAAAGAACCTCACCTGCGCGAAAGAGGAGATAGATGGCCAAGGAAGAAGCGATTGAGGTCCAGGGAGTGGTCAGGGAAGCCCTGCCCAACGCCTATTTCAAAGTGGAGATGGAAAACGGCCACCAGATCCTGGCCCACCTTTCCGGCAAGATGCGCAAGTACTATATCCGCGTGCTGCCGGGGGACCAGGTCACGGTTGCCCTTTCCCCCTACGATCTGAGCCGCGGGCGGATCACCTTCCGCAACCGCTAGTTTTTCGCTGCGGCGAGCCGGCGGCGCCGGGGGAAGGACGCCCATGACCGGGGGCGGGACCCGCCGGACGCCGGCAGTCCGGTGAAGCGGTAACTGCGGCCCCTTCGGACAACACAGGCGATTTTTACGAGGCAAGCGACGTGCGGAACTACCGGGCATGGCCCTTTGAGGAAGCCGCCCAGATTTTGAAACGCCGTTCCCCCAAGGGGGACCGGCCCGTTCTTTTCGAGACCGGATTCGGCCCCAGCGGCTTCCCCCATCTAGGTCACTTTTCCGAAGGCGTCCGCACCTCCTGGGTGCGCCGCGCCTGTGAGCACCTCCACGGAGGACTGGAAACCCGCCTGCTCTGCTTCAGCGACGACATGGACGGCTTGCGCAAGGTGCCCGGCAACTTGCCGAATCCTGACATGCTCGCAGCCCACCTCGGCAAACCCCTGCACGCCGTCCCAGATCCCTTTGGTTCCTGTGCGAGTTTCAGCGACCACATGAACGCCAGGCTGCGCGAGTTTTTCGCCGCGTCCGGCTTCGACTACGAGTTCCAGAGCTCGCGTGCAGCCTACCTGCGAGGCGACTTCGACGAAGGGCTTTCGATTCTCCTCGACAAGGCCGAGGAAGTCCGCCGGATCATCGTGCCTACCCTGCGGGAACAAAACCGCCAGCGCTGGTCGCCCTTCTTTCCGATTTGCCCCAACTGTGGTTCGATCATGGCCACGCGGGTTACCGCTTACCACCCCGGCCGGGGCACCGTGAGCTTCACCTGCGACCTCGATGCCGGCCTCTACACCGGGTGCGGCGAGAGCGGCGAGCGGTCGGTGCTGGGGGGCAACGCCAAGGTGGGCTGGAAAGTCGATTGGGCCCTGCGCTGGTACTCCTACGAGGTCGATTATGAAATGTACGGCAAAGACCTCGTCGACTCGGTGCGCCAGTCCTCCCGCATCGTGCGCCTGATGGGCAAGCAGCCGCCGGTCGGCCTGTGCTACGAGTTTTTTCTCGACGAGGAAGGGCGCGGGTTGGCAAGCAGCGCCGGCCGCATGGGGGTGACGGTAGATGCTTGGAAGGAGTACGCGCCCATCGAGTCCCTGCTCTACTACCTCTATCAGAATCCCAGGCGGGCGCGCCGGCTCTTCTGGGACGTGGTGCCAAAGGCCGTGGACGACTACCTGGAGGCCCTGCGCCGGTTTCCGCAGGTGGACGAGGAAGCCCGGCCCGAGCAGGACCTGTGGCACATCTTCCAGGGGGGCCGCAACGTGCCCGCCTACGGCGCTCAGGTGAACTTCACCATGGTGAACAATCTGATCGCCGCCCTGGGATCGGATTCGGCCGGCCTGTTGCGGGACTATCTGGAGCGCTACGACGGCAGGGCGGGCGATTACCGCGAGGTGGTGCGGAACCTCGTTGAAAAGGGGCTCAACTACTATCGCGACCTGGTGCTGCCTACCAAGAAGTTCCGCAGCCCCACCATCCGCGAGCGCGAGTTGCTCGGCCGCATCCGGGATCGACTGGCCTCCGCGGGGAACGCGGGCGAAGCCGAGCTCCAGGCCATTCCCTTCGAGGTTGCCCGCGCCGCTTCGGTGGAGCCGAGAGAGCTGTTTCGGACCTTCTACGAGGTCCTGCTGGGACAGGAGCGCGGTCCCCGCTTTGGGTCCTTCGTCGAGCTTCTCGGACGAGACAGGGTCGTGGAGATGCTGCGCGAAAAAGCGGCCTGAGCGGCCGGCGCCCTGCCCGTATTGACCCCACTCAATTGAATTTGTAGTGAGCCTGAACCGCCCTGGAATCCAGGCGCCGGCGCACGGCCTTCATCAGGCAGGACTGGATGAGGTTGCGGCTTCCCGGAGCCAGGAAGGCCAGGCCGGCGAGGTCGGTGATCAGGCCCGGCGTGAGCAGGAGCAGGCCTCCCGCCAGAATGAGGACAGCGCTGAAGATCTCGTTGCCCGGAAAGGAGCCCGAGGCCAGGGCCCGCTGCAGGCGGCCGAGTGCCTGAAGGCCCTGGCGGCGGGCGAGCGCGGCGCCGGCGGCCCCCGTGGCGGCGACCAGGACAACAGTTGGAAGGACCCCGACGTACTTCCCCACCTGGATGAGGATGGCCAGCTCGACCAGGGGCACGAGGGTGAAGAGCAGGAGGAGGCGGAGGAACACGATGAGGCCGGTCCGTTTTCAATCCCGTTGCATGGTTCCCTGAGAATATAGCTGGCTGGAGGCAGCCCGTCGAGTGCGAGGGCGGCTCGAGCGGCCGCAGGCCGTGGCCCCTATCAGCGGGTGGACAAACGCTGCTGCGCCTGCTCCAGGTCGGATTTCGCCGTGGGATGGCCGGGGTCCTGTTGCACCACGATCTTCCATTCCCCGACTGCCTCCCGCAGGCGTCCGGCCTCTGCGTAGAGGCGTGCCAGGGCCGCGCGGCTTTCGGTCAGAGTGGGATCCAGCGCCAGGGCTTCTTCGTAGGCTTCAATGGCCTGCCGCTTCTTTCCCTGCAGGGCGTATACCTCGCCCAGATGGCTTCGGACCAGGGCGAAATCGGGTTTGAGCCGGACGAGCCTGCGGTAGGCGGCAAGGGCTTCGTCCAGGCGCCCCAGCTGCTGGTAGGCGCGCCCCAGGTCGTTGAAGACCAGGGACAGGCGGCTGTCGAGGCCATAGGCGTGGTTGTAGGCCGGGATAGCCTCCTCGAACCGTCCCAGGTTGTGATAGGCAACCCCTAGGCCGTAGTGGACCATCCCGCGGCCGGGGGTGAGTTCGGCCAGCCGCTGGAAGCATTTCAGGGCGGCCTCGTAGCGCCGCTGCCGGGTGTATCCCACCGCGAGAAGGTAGAGGGCTTCTTCGTCGTCCGGGTCTTCTTCGAGCCTGCGCAGATAGGGTTCGAGCTGCTTGTGTTCGCGTTTCAGGGTCTGGAACCTGTGGCGCTCCTGCTGCGCCTCCCGACTGCGGCCCTGGCGCTCATGGACCCGGCTGAGGTGGAGGTGGGGGTCTGTGGCGGAAGGGGCGATGCGGACCGCCCGTTCCAGGGACGCGGTGGCCGCGGCGAGGTCGCCGCTGCGCAGGTATGCCCTTCCCAGGAGGTTGTGGTATTTCCACGCGGTGCTGTCCAGGGCGGTGGCCCGCTCCAGTGCCTCCACCGCCTCCTCCGGCTCATCCAGGCCCATGTGGCCCATGGCCATCAGGTCGTAGAGCTCGGCGCGGGTGGAGTCCCTGCGGACCACCGGCTCCAGCAACTCGATGGCTCCCTGGTAATCTCCCAGACCCTTGATCAGGGTGGCCGCCCACACCCTGTAGGCCTGGAAGTGGTCCGGCTGCAGCCGCACTGCCTCGGCGAACATGGCCATGGCCTCCCCGTAGCGCCCCGATCCGTAGAATTTCTCTCCCTGGAGATAGTATTCCTCCGCCGTCCACGAGGGGTCTCCGGAATAGCTCGGCCGGTCCCCTGAGAATGGCCTTTCGGGGCCTGTCGGCGCCGAGGCCGCCGAGGACCCGGGGGCGGTGGCGCGGGCTGCGTAGCTGTCGGCGATGCCGGGGCTGGCTTCCTTCACGACCAGATAGCGGCGCAGGGGAGGGTTGCGCAGGGTCTGGGTCCCTCCGCCGGGCCAGCGGATCTCCACCCGGTCCACTTCTTTCAGATTCCCCAGTCCGAAGACGAGCCGGGGATCGTGCTGGGACTGGTAGCCGTAGGCGCGTCTGACCTCGCGCGTCTGCACCTGGCCGCCGGCAAAGAGCTGCACCCGGGCGCCGATGGCGTCGCGGTTGCAGCTGGTTCCCACCAGGTCCAGGCCGACCCAGTTGTTGTGGTTGCCGCCCTCGTTGCGCAGCAGGTCGGGAGTGTCGTTCAGGTTGGTGATCAGCAGGTCGACGTCGCCGTCGTTGTCGTAGTCTCCGAAGGCGCCGCCGCGGCTGACTTTCTCCACCGCCAGGCCAGGTCCCGCCGATTCTCCGACCGACCGGAAGCGGCCTCCCTCGTTGGCATAGAGCAGGTTGCGCTGGGGATAGCGCAGTCCCGACGGGTGGTCGAGCAACTGCGGGAAGAGATGGCCGTTGACCACGAAGAGGTCGAGGTCGCGGTCGTTGTCGTAGTCGAAGAAGTTCGTGCTCCAGCTCAGATAGGGCTGTGCCTCGCCTCCCAGACCGAGGGCGAAGGTGGCGTCGATGAAAAAGCCGTCTCCCTGGTTCTGGTAGAGGGTGTTGACGTCGTCGGAATAGTTGGTGACGAAAATATCGGCATCGCCGTCGTCGTCGAAGTCGCCGAAGGTGGTGCCCATTCCGGCCTGGGCGCGCCCGTCGTCGCTGTAAGCCACCTCGGCGGGGGTGCCCACTTCGGTCAGGCGCCAATCGCCGTCGTTGCGAAAGAGGAGGTTCGGCAGCCCGTCGTTGGCCACGTAGATGTCCTGGTCGCCGTCGTTGTCGTAGTCGCCGAAGACCACCCCCAGGCCCGGCAGGTAGTAGCGGTTCATACCTGTGCGCGCACTGAGGTCGGTGAAGGTACCGTCGCCGTCGTTGCGGTAGAGGGCGTCGGGGACCGTGTCCATGCCGTCGGGTCCGTAGAATACCACCAGCCCTTTCCAGCCGCGCCGCGGTTCGGGGGGAGACTCGGGATCGAAGACGAGGTAGTTGGCCACGTAGAGATCCAGGAATCCGTCGGCGTCCAGGTCGGCGAAGGCGGCGCTGGCGCCCCAGCGTTCATCGGCCACCCCCGCCCTGCGGCCGACGCTGGCGAAGGTGCCGTCGCCGTTGTTGCGGTAGAGGGCGTTGGGGCCCACGTAGGTGACGTAGATGTCCACGTCGCCGTCGTTGTCGTAGTCGCCGGTGGCGCACCCCATCCCCCATCCGGTGCGCTGCAGGCCCGATCCCTCGGTCACGTCGCGAAAGACGCGCCCGCCGTCGTTTCCCGGGACGTTTTTGTAGAGGCGGTTGAAAGCCCCGGCGGGGGGGCCCTCCATGCGCGAGCTGCTGACCATGAAGACGTCCTGGTAGCCGTCGTCGTCATAGTCGAGAAAGGCGACGCCGCCGGCCATGGCCGCGACGATGTAGTCCTGCTGCGGAGACCCGGACTCGAGGGTGAAGTCGAGGCCGGAGGAGGGGCTCACGTCGACGAACCGCACCCTTTCCCCAGGTGCTGCGGCCGCCTCCGCGGGCGCGGGGTCCGGTCTCCTGCCGGATTCGGGCTCCACGGCGGCGGCCCCACTTCCGGCGGATGCGGAAATTCCAGGACCGGTTTCCCGGGATAGCTCGCCGGGTTCGCGAGAACACCCCAACGGCCAGGTCAGGACGATCAGGGCCCAAACTGCCAGGTATGCCGGTGCGGGTCCCATTGCCAATCTCTTCACTTGGTCATGTTGTGTTTGATGCGGTAAATCCAGGCTATATTTTATATCACAGCCGAAATCGAGTCTACGACCGGCTGGCGAATTTCTCTCCACATGCCGACAGGGAATGATACCGGAAATGACGATGGAAACCAGAACAGCACGTGCCGCCGTGATGAGTGGCAGGAAGTTTGAAATCCGGGAGTATCCCGTAGCCGATCCCTCTCCCGGAACCGTCCTCGTGCGCCAGGAGTTGGGCGGCATTTGCGGAACCGACCTCCACAACTGGGAATTCCAGCGCATCGGCCACGATAGCATCCTCGGGCACGAGAATGTCGGTGTGATCGATGCCCTGGGAGAGGGGGTGGATAAAGACTCTCTCGGCAATCCGGTGGAAGTGGGAGACAGAATCGCTGTCTCTCCCGAAGGTGGAATCGGGTTTTCTCCGTCGGAAGAAGAGCCCTATCTTCGCGGCGGGTTCAGCGAATTCATCTATCTCTCGGACCCGGACGAGATCATGTTCATCAAAACCGATCTGCCGCCCGAAATCGCCGTTCTGGCCGAACCTGCTTCGTGTGCTGCACATTGCGTGTCCCGAGGCGGGATCGACTTCGGGGACACGGTTGTGATCCAGGGAACGGGTCCGATAGGTCTCCTTGCGCTCAACTGGGCCAGAGTTTCCGGTGCCGGACGGCTCATCGTCGTAGGCGGACCACCGGGCCGGCTCGAGATGGCGAGGAGGTTGGGGGCGGACCTCGTAATCGACATCGCCGAGGTGGCGGACCCGGAAGAGCGCAAGAGGATAGTCCGGGAGAATACCTCACAGGGCAAAGGTGCGGACGTGGTCTACGAATGCACCGGCTTTCTCCCCGCCATCCCCGAAGGCCTGGACTACATAAAGTACGGCGGAACCTATGTCGTGTATGGGCATTTCGTGGACGTCGGCTCCTTCGAATGCAATCCCAACCGGATGTTGATGAGGAAGAACCTGAGGTTGGAGGCCGGATGGGGATTCGAGGGGAAGCACTTTCTCCGCGCCATCCCCATGCTGGAAAAGCACGCCTCCCTCTTCGAAGGGTTCGTAAGCCACATTCTTGCGCTGGAGGAGGTTTCCAAGGGCTTCGACGCGCTCCATGGCAGCTATCACCTGGACGGCAGAGACGCGATCAAAATCGCCGTCAAGGGAGGCGCGGCCTGAACCACGACGCGGTCGGAGGGAACATCTGGTTCCTCAGGCCGAAGCACTCTCCGGACCGCAAACCCCAGTTCGTGACCAGGTTTCGCGGCGCCCTGCCCGACGGGGCGGTTCCGCCGGGTCCGCGTAGCCCTGCCTCAACTCATTCCACCGCTCCGCGCTCGCGCAGGAACTTCGCCAGCTCCTCGTGACCCATTTTGGCCGCCCACGCCAGCGGCGTCGCCCATGGTTCGGCCTCCGGCTCGTTGACGGCGGCGGCGCGCTCGAGCAACAACTCCACCAGCGCCACCCGGTTGTTGCGGCAAGCCCAGCCCAGCGGGGTCGACTTCAGCAGAGGGTCGCGCAGGGTCGTACTGGCGCCGGCATCCAGCAACAGGCGGCCGAACTCCAGCTCCTCGTCCCCGGTCATGTACCAAGCGCGCGAGCAGGAACCGTGGGCGAGATGGTGCAGCGCGGTGAACCCCCGCTGGTCGGTCACGTTCGGATCGATGCCATGCTGCAGCAGCAGGCCGAGGCACCGGGTGTAGGTAGAGCGGTCGAACCCCGAGTGACGCCGGTGGTAACCATGGTTCCAGGTCCGCATCGGCTGCAGCAGGATCACCGCCCACCATGAATCGTCGGGTGCGCGGTCGATGCGGGCGAGACACATGGCGACGATCTCGGGATCGCCCCCGCATGCCGCTGCCCACAGCATCTTCTCTGCGGGGGTGCCGTCCACAGCCGGGTCGGAATGGGAGTAGGCGGCCGCCCTGCCTTCCAGGGCCTCCCGTGCCGTCTCGGTGTCGCGATACAACCCCATGGTTTCGACACTGGTAAGCGCACCGTGGCGCCGCAACAGTGCCTTCATCTTCTCGTCATCGGCGCCGTAAGCCTGGTCCATCGGTGAACCGCTGGCATACACCGAGGGGTTGACGTCGGCTCCGGCGGCAATCAACGATTCCGCCATCTCGTACTCCGAAAGGAAGGCGGCGTGCCAGAGCGGCATTCCCCAGGTGTAGAGTTCTTCCTCCGCCTCATCGAGTAGCACCCGTTCGTCCGGATCGAGTCCCTTCTCCAGCAAATGGTCCAGGACCTCGCGCTGGCCGAATTCCACGGCCAGGGTCAGCAACCCTCCGCCTTCCCCGGCGCAGGATTCCATTCTGGCGCGGCTCAGCGACTGCAGGTAGGCCAGGTCTCCGCTGGCTGCCGCGCTTCGCGCAGTGGGACCCGCCCCGTGCTCCAGCAGGAGCCGGGCAACGGAAATGGCTTCCCTCGTGGTCTCCTCTCTCCGCGTCCAGTCCACCGCCAGAACGGCGCAGTCGATCGGCGCCAATCCATCGACGTCAGGTCTGGAGAGTTCGCGGTCCGACTGCAGGATTCGAAGGGTCAGGCCCCGGTTGCGGGCAGAGGCAGCGTGATGCAGCGGGCTGCGGCCCCTTTCGTCCACCGCCGCAGCCCGCGCGGAGTCCGCCGAGAGCAACCGATCGACGCTGTTCTCATCGCCCTTGCGGATCGCTTCGGCGACCTCGGCTGTATCCGAACGGGTGGCGCCGGCCCTCGCCCGCCTGCGCTGGAGCTCGCGCTCGATGATCTCCGCGATGTCGTCGTATCCCCTTTCCCGGGCCAGAACGAGCGGGGAAGTGGACTCGCGGTGCGGATAGACACCCTTGTGAGGGTCGGCCCCGTTTTCGAGCAGAAAGCCGGCGCAGGCGGCATCCCGGTTGAGCACGGCACAGTGCAGGGGGTTGCCCAGACCTGGCCGGGACATCATGACCAGCTCAGGCCGCTTGGCGGCAATCGACTTCAGGGTTGGCAGATCCCCTTCCTGGGCGGCCGCCCAGAAGCGACCGGCACTGCGGCCGTTTACGTGCTCCACCAGCTTTGCCCAGCTTGTAAATCCGTAGGACCGGGCCAACACCCGCTGTGCATCATTCAGGAAGAAGCTTCCAGGGTCCGGCTCCCGCTCGTGTGTCGCGACCTCGGTTAGCGCAGACGGGTCGCGGGAGCGATACCCTTTGAGCAGTTCCTTGGCCTGTTTCTTGAGTTGGCGCAGATCGGGTCGTTGCGGAAGAGAACGCGCACCCTGGGAAGGTTGGGAAGCAGCCATGACGACCTCCTCGCTGGAAACACCCGGTGTCCGCGTGACGGGCAGGAAGAGTCCGTCGAATGTGGATCGAAGAAGATGTGTCAGGTGGGCTCAGCCCTGCCCGCGGACCGGAGGCGCCCTGGAGCGCTCTTCGGGATGGTACGGGAAAAGGCGGGCCATGGCAAGGGAAGGATGGCCGGCGGAATCCATGGTGGGACTCGCAATTGCGGATCCGATCACTGATCCGGCGGCAATCAGGCATCTCCGCCACCTGCGGCCGGATGCGGGGCCGCGGCGGACGCGGGTTGCCTTGACCTTGGCCATTGCCCCATCCGGCGCCCTTGTCGGGGACCGGGAGAAGGCCGATTATTCATCCTGTCCGGCACAGTGCATGGCAGCGTCGAGGACCACCCCGGGGCAGGGGGAAGGAGGAATCTGCATGCCAGGAAGTCATCGTCCGTCGGTCCGAGGGAAGCGCTACGTGGTCTCATCGGTCCATTACCTCGCAACGATGGGCGGGGTCCGCATCCTCGAATGGGGAGGCAACGCCGCCGATGCAGGCGTCGCCGTCGGCATCTGTATCAACGTGCTTCAACCCGGGCTCACCCACTTCGGCGGTGTTGCGCCGATTATCTATTGCCCGGCCCGGGGCGCAGCTGTCGAAACCATCAGCGGACTCGGACGCTGGCCAAAAGGGGCGAGCATCGGCTACTTCCAGGAACATCACGGCGGCGACCTGCCCCCGGGAATTTTGCGGACCGTCACCCCGGCGGCTCCCGATGCCTGGCTTACGGCGTTGGCGCGCTTCGGCACCATGACCTTCGAGCAGGTGGTGCAGCCGGCCCTGGACCTCGCCGAAAACGGCCACCCCGTCGACGGTCAGTTCCACGCCTTCGCGGCCGGAGAGCAGGTAAGTGAGCCGTCGACGGCGGTGGTCTTCAACCCCGGTGGACGTATTCCGCGGACCGGGGAAATATTCTTCCAGAAGGACCTGGCTAACACCTTCCGGCGCATGATCGCCGCCGAACGGCGAACAGGGGGTGATCGGGAAACGGGGATCAGGGCCGCGCGCGACCTGATCTACAAGGGCGAAATTGCCCGGGAGATCGCCGATTTTCATGCCCGGGAAGGGGGCCTGCTGACCTACGAGGACCTCGCCGCCTTCTCGGTTCGGGTCGAACCGCCGGTGCGCATCGCCTACAAGGGCCATGATGTGTATACCTGTGGACCCTGGTGCCAGGGGCCGGCCTTGAACATGGCGCTGAAGATTCTCGAAGGGGTTGACTTGAAGGGGATGGGGCACGAATCCGCGGATTACCTCCACACCACCATCGAGGGGCTCAAACTGGCGTTTGCCGACCGGGAGGCGTATTTCGGCGACCCCGATTTCGTGCAGGTCCCGATGGCGGGTCTGCTGGATGAGCGCTTTGCCGCTGAAAGGCGGAATTGCATCGACCCCGGCCGCGCCGCCGGTGACATGCCGTCCCCCGGCGACCCGTGGCGGTTCCATCCTGAACCGCGCCGCAAGAACGGTCCCTTCCCGGTCATCGACCCCGATCGTCCACAGCCGGGGCGAAAATCTCACTGGGAGAGCGATACCAGCTACCTCTGCGTGGTGGACGGGCAGGGCAATGCGTTCTCGGCGACTCCATCTGATCCGGTTGGCTGGTGTCCGGTGGTTCCGGGCCTGGGCTTTCCGGTCTCGGGACGAGGTACGCAGACCTGGCTCGATCCGTCGCACCCCTCCTGTCTGCAGCCGTGGAAGCGTCCACGCCTGACGCCGAATCCGGCGCTGGTCCTCAAGGATGGGAAGCCGTTCATGCCCTTCGGCTGCCCCGGTGGCGATGCCCAGGTGCAGGGGATGCTGCAGGTGTTCCTCAACATCGTCGAGTTCGGAATGGAGCCGCAGGAGGCGATCGAGGCCCCCCGCGTCATCAGCCACAGTTTCCCGAACTCGTTCTGGCCCCACCAATCATTGCCCGGAGAGGTAACGGTGGAATCCCGCATCGCTCCACGGGTGCGCGAGGCTTTGCGGGACCGCGGCCACCTCGTCGAAGACGGCGGGGATTGGAGCGCGGGGGTCAGCCGCGTGTGCGCCATCACCATTGATCCGGAGACGGGCACCAGGACCGGCGGCGCGGACCCACGGTCCACGTCGTATGCCATCGGCTGGTGAAAGAACTCTGCGAAGGTGGATGAGAATGCCGCAGACCGCGATTTGGAAGAAGAAGCCAGGTTCGCGCATCACCGATGGATTCGCGCGGCCGAAGCCTTGCATCGAAGCTTTGATGGCCTGCGCGGCAATGACTCACGTGCAACTCTCCTTTCGGGGGCAGGATATGGACTATGAAAATTAGCCAATACATTGGTGGATTGAGGATCGCGGTCCTGTTCTGCCTGTTGACGCTGCCCGGCCCGCTGACCGCTGTGAAGCGGGACCAGGTTGTGGCGGACCGGTCGGAGGTGCTGGGGGCCATGCGGCGGCACTACGGGGATTATGAGCTGACGTCGACGACCAATGGAGCGTGGATGGCGGAGGTGCTGTTCGATCTTGCGCGGCAGGCCAGGGAGCGAGATCCAGGCGGAATGCCGCTCTTCATCGGGCACGAGGACTGGTATCTTTCCTTTCTGGCGGCTACCGGCAGGACGGAGGACACGGTGCCGGAGTACGCCCTGCTGAACCATCGATACGAACAGAATATGGAGCTGGACTACCGGGAAGACCGGGCAATCCGCGAGGTGAAGGAAGGACCGATGCCGGAGCTGGCAGTGAATTTGCGGATGAGCTGGGAGGACGGACCGGGCAGGCCCGACCGCTATTCCTACATAGATTCTCTTTCGACGCCAACGGTCAAGGTGACCAATCGGCAGGTAATCACCTATCGCCTGCTGGACTACGGGGACTGGGTCGTCTACGATGAGATCGAGGGAATTACAGCGCGCCCGCAGTCCGGCGTCCTGGCCCTTCTCTTCCGGCTAATCGGGGAGGGACGTATCGCACACTCCCGCATTGCGGTTGCGCGGGACGGCATACAGGTGTCGCGAACGAGAGCGGAAAAGGCGTTCATGAAGGTGACGACGACGGTGACGATACATCCCGACGGGAGAATTGAGAAGGGCGTTCCGGAAGGCCGACCGGACCTCCTGGAGTTGGAAGAAATGCTCAAGCAGCCGCTGGACCTAGATTATGTGAGGTTTCCGGGCGATTGGTAATACGACCAGTTGAAATAGGCCTCCCCTTTCTGATCGGTTTCCTGGGCTGCGGCTTCGACCCTGGCCCTCCCGGCGACTCCGAATCGCAGGCTCCGGCCGCGGCGGAGATCTTCACCGACCGCGCGCCTGACCTTGGCCTGGACTTCACCCACTTCAACGGGATGTCGGGGCGACGCTACCTGGCCGAGATCATCGGCCCCGGCGGCGCCCTCCTCGACTACGATGCCGACGGCGACCTCGATGCCTACCTGGTCCAGGGGGCTCCGATCGGAGAGGATATTGAGGAGGAGGCCACCTCTCCCTCCGCAGGCGCGCGGAGCGACCGCCTGTTTCGCAACCACCTGGAGGAGAGAGGGCAGCTCCGCTTCTCCGACGCCACCGCCGCGGCAGGCATCGCCGCTGACGGCTATGGGATGGGGGTTGCGGCCGGAGATTTCACCAATGACGGCCTGCCGGACCTCTACGTAACCAACTTCGGCGCCAACCAGATGCTGCGCAACAACGGCGACGGCACCTTCACCGACGTCACCCTGGCCGCCGCCGCGGACGACCGGCGCTGGAGCACCAGCGCCACCTTCGTGGACTACGACGGCGACGGCTGGCTCGACCTCTACGTGGGAAATTACGTCGATTTTTCCCCGGCCGTGCACAAGTCCTGCTATTCGCCAGCCGGTGCCGAGGACTATTGCGGGCCCCTGACCTACCGGCCCTATCCGGACCGGCTCCTGCGCAACCTCGGCGACGGGACCTTCGAGGACGTTTCAGCCTTCTCCCGAATCACCACCGAATACGGCGGGGCCCTCGGTGTCATCGCCGCCGACTTCAGCGGTGACGATTGGCCCGATATCTACGTGGCCAACGACGGCATGGCCAACCAGTTGTGGATCAACCGGGGCGACGGCCGCTTCGACAACCAGGCGCTCATGAGCGGGACCGCCTTCAACGCCCAGGGAATCCCCGAGGGCAGCATGGGCATCGACGCGGGAGATATGGACGGAGACGGGGACGACGATCTCTTCATGACCCACCTGGCCGAAGAAACCAATACTCTCTACCGCAACCAGGGGGGCGCTTTCTTCGAGGACGATACCATCGAGGCCGGCCTCGGGGCTCCCAGCCGCGGCTTCACCGGGTTCGGCACCGCCTACCTGGACTACGACAACGACGGCTGGCTCGACCTGCTCGCGGTCAACGGAGCGGTGCGCGTGATCGAGGCCCTGGTCCAGGCGGGGGATCCCCTGCCACTGCATCAGACCAACCAGCTGTTTCGCAACCGCGGCAAGGGCCGCTTCGAGGAGGTGAGCTCCGCCGCCGGAGCCGTCTTCGCGCTCTCGGAGGTCAGCCGCGGCGCCGCCTTCGGCGACGTGGACAACGACGGCGATACGGATGTGCTCGTCCTCAACAACAGCGGCCCCGCCCGGCTGCTGGTCAACAACGTGGGGCAGCGCAATGCCTATCTCGGCCTGCGCCTGGTCGGCGGCGAGGGCGGGCGCGACCAGTTCGGCGCCCGCGTCGGCTGCACCCTGGGCGACGGCCGCACCCTCTGGCGCCGGGTGCGCGCCGATGGCAGCTATTGTTCCTCCAACGACCCACGCGTCCTTTTCGGGCTGGGCGCGGCGGCGACGGTCCGCCGTCTCGAGGTGCTCTGGCCCGACGGCACCCGCGAGCGCTGGGAGGGGAGCTCCTTTGACCTCAATCGCTACCATACCCTGGAGCGGGGCAGCGGCCTCCCGCTGCCCTGAGAAGATGAACAGGACGAAGGTCCGCGGCTCCGCCTCGAGAAGTCCCGGGACCCGCCGCAGGGAGCTTCTCCGTTCAGCGGGTCTCGCGCTCCTTGCATTCTGCATCCACTGCGGACCCGAACCCGAGGCCCCGGCCACCGCTCGATGGGTGGACATACCCGCGCCCGATTTTGCCTCGATGGAGCCCCTCGTGCGGGGCCAGCTCGAAGGGGCCCAGGAAAGGCTGGACGCGGCCCTGGAGCGGTCCGATTCCGGTCCTGACGAGCTGAGCCGCCTGCTGGGCCAGCAAGGTCAGCTCTACCTGGCCTATTCCTTCGAGCAGGCGGCGCAGGCCTGTTTTCTCAATGCCGCGCAGCTGGCCCCCGATGATTTCCGCTGGAGCTACTACCTGGGAACTGTCCTGCGCAGGAAGGGAAGGTGGGAAGAGAGTCTGGACCGCTACGAGCGCGCTCTCGAGCTCAACCCGGCCTACCTTCCCGCCGCCGTCGCCCTGGCCGACCTCCACATGGAGGCGAACCATCTCGACGAGGCCGCCCGCTTCCTGGACAAGGCCCGGGAGGAGGCTTCCAACCCCGCGGTTCTCGTCCGCAGGGGCCGGCTGGCATCCCTTCGAGGCGACCACGACCAGGCCATCCGCTATCTCGAGGCGGCGCTGGAGCTGGAACCAGGCGCCACCGCGGTCTTCTATCCTCTGGGCATGGCCTATCGGGCGAGGGGAGAGGTGGAGAAGGCGCGCTTCTTCATGGAACGCCAGGGCGCCCGCAAGGTCTCGCTGGAAGATCCCCTGATGGAGGTTCTCGCCGAGCTCGCCGCCGGCTCACGCAGCCTCCAGGCGCGCGGCAACGAGGCCTATCGCCAGGGTCGTCTGCAGGAGGCGCTGGAGGCCTACAGGAAGGCGGTGAAAGCCGACCCCGACAACGGAGAATTCCGCGTCAACCTGGCTGCGGTCCTGAGCAGGTTGGACGACCTGGAAGGCGCCGCCGGGCAACTGGGCCATGCTCTGCGGCTCGACCCCGGGGACGCCCTCGCCCATTTCAACCTGGCCGCCGTGCTGGCCAGGCAGGGCCGGGACCGCGAAGCACTGGACCACTACGGCGAGGCCATCGCCCTCAGGCCGGGTTACAAGAACGCCTACTTCAACCTCGCCAACGCCCTGCTGCGGCTGCGCCGGTTCGAGGACGCCGCCTCCCACTTCGACCGGGTCCTGGAGATGGAGCCGGGCGAGGCCGCGGCCCTGGTGGGGAAGGCCATGGCCCTGATGCAGCTCGAGAGCTGGGAAGCGGCCAGGGACCTGCTCCGCGATGGCTTCGCCGCTCGTCCCCACGACCATGCACTGGCCCTTGCTTACGCGCGTCTGCTGGCGGCATGCCCCCTGGTCGAGTTTCGCGACGGACCGCGGGCCCTGGCCATTGCGCGCCGGGTGGCCGCCGCCGATCAATCGGCCTCGGCCGCAGAGGTGCTGGCCATGGCCCTGGCGGAGGTCGGCCGCTTCGGGGAGGCGGTGCGGTTGCAGGAGGAGATCCTGGCGGCGGCGCAGCAGCGAAAGCTGGATACCGCCCGCCTCAGGGCCAACCTGGAGCGCTACCGGGCGGGGTTTCCTTCCCGCAAACCCCTGGGTGAACAGGTCCGATGAATCCATTCGTCCTGTTTCCAGCTCGTCGGCGGGCTCCGCAGGGTCCGAAATGGCGGCTCCTGCGAATCTGGGGGCTGAGCCTGGCCCTGAGTCTGGGTATCCCCTCCTGCGGCGGCGATGGAGGCGGGCACAGTCAGACCCGGCTGCGGGTGATGTCCGAGCCGTGGATGTTCAAGAAGTATCCGCTGCGCACCGCGGTGGAGCGCTTCGAAAACAACCATCCCGGAGTGGAGGTGGAGCTCCTGAAGGCGCCGGAGGGCTACCCCAACCGGTTGCTGGTGGCGATGATGAGCCGCCGCAGCGAAATGGACCTGTTCTTCGGGACGGTGGAAAACACGGTTGCTCTCTGGGCCGCCCGGGACCTGCTGCTGCCCTGGGACGATTTCGTCCGGACCCGGTCCGGGCTGCGGCGTTCGGCGTTCATCGGGACGTTCTACGACATGAACCGCTTCGGCGGCAGGCAGTACGGCTTGCCGGTCACGGCCGAGGTCCTCTGCTTCTGCGTCAATAAGGAGATGGCGGAGCGGGCGCGCTTGCTGGATGGCCGGGGGCGGATGATCCCCGCGCGCGACTGGGAGGAGGTGTTCGACTATGCCCGCAGGATGACCGTGCGCGACTCGAAGGGGCACGTGCAGGTGGTGGGAATGGCGGCGAACTGGAGTTGGCCGAACAACATGCTGTTCGCCGCCGTGAAGGGGGCTCGGGGAACCCTGGTGGACCCGGTCTCCGGCGCCCTTCTCATCGACCTGCCTGAAGTGCGGCAGCTTCTCCGGCTGACCCGGGCGGGAGCCGGGGAGGGCATTGCCACCCTGGCTTCGATGACCGACGTCAACCAGCCGCGTTCGGACCTGAAGGCGAGGCTGGTGGCGATGATACTGACCACTCATTCGCGCTATCTCGAAGCCCAGGAGACCCTGGGGCCGGGAACCACGACCATAATGGCGCTGCCCGGTTCCAGGGGTGTAGTGGGAGGGACGAGAAGCGCGGTGATTCCCGCCAACAGCCGGGCCGTCGGTCTTGCCCGGCTCTTTGTTGAAGAAGAGCTGATGGCGCCTTACTTTTCCAGGTTCGCCTGGGAGAAATACGGCAAACTGCCGTGCCTGCTGGGCGTCTTCGACAACCTGGACGAGCCGGAGGCGCACTGGCTGGCGGCGTGGGCGGACGGTTCGGCGGCGGATCCCATGTTCCGCGACGAGCTGCAGCTCACCGATGCGATCAAGCGCAACGTGCAGGGGTATTTGACGGGACAGATGGAATTGGAGCCCATGTTGGAGCGGCTGCAGGGGGAGCTGGCGCAGTTGAATTTGACCGATGTGAGGAAGCACTTTGATTAGGCCCGGTCGCCAAACCCTCTCCGGCTACCTCTTCGCATTTCCGGCCCTGGTGTTCCTGGTGGTATTCGTGGCCTATCCCCTGGCCTGGTCGCTGTGGCTGAGCCTGACCGATTACAACCTCATCTGGTCCAACACAACCGCTTTCGTGGGTCTGGAGAACTACTCCAGGGCTGTGCTCGATCCGCTCTTCAGGACGGCGATGTGGAACACCCTTTTGTTCACCGCCCTGCACGTGCCCGTTTCCGCGGGCCTGGCGTTGCTGCTGGCGGTGATGATCCAGGCCCTGGGCAGGTTCGGGCGGACGTGTCAGACCTTGCTGTTCATTCCGGTGTTGATCCCCGAGGCCATGGCCGCCGTCATCTTCATCTGGATGCTGTCGGAGCGCTTCGGACTGCTGAACCGGGTGGTATCCGCGGCGGCGGGAGCTCCCTTCGCGGTGAACTGGCTGGGGGAGGTGGGATGGTCCATGGCCGCCATCGTGCTCACCAGCTATTGGGGCATCGGGGTGAGCGTGGTGCTGTTCAGCGCCGGCCTGGGCAATATCCCCAGGATGTACTACGAGGCTGCGGCCATCGACGGAGCCGGTCCGCTGCGCCGCTTTCTACACGTTACCCTGCCGTCCCTGCGCCATACCACCACGGTGGTGCTGGTTTTGGCCCTGATCGCTGCGCTCAAGGTTTTCGCGCTGCCGAAGGTGATGACGGACGGGGGACCCGGAACGGCGACGCTCACCATGTATCACTGGGTGTTCAAGAACGCCTTCGAGTATTTCGACATGGGCTACGCCTGCGCGATGGCCTTCATTCTGGGCCTGATGATCATGGCCATTGCGGCGCCCCGGCTGCTGCTGTCGCGCAGGGAGCAGGGGACGTGATCGCGGCGAGATGGGAAAGAGGAATCCTGGGTTTCCTGCTGGCCGCTTTCGCCTTGATATATCTTTCTCCGATGTTGTGGATCGGGCTGACGAGCATCAAGCCTGAAAGGGAGATTTACGCCGCCCGCGACTTCCACTTCCTGCCTCTGGAGCCCACCCTCGAACACTACGCTCACGTCTACAGCCAACTGGGTGATTTTCCGGTGTACTGCTTCAACACCATCAAGATCACCTTGGCGACGGTGGCGGCGGTGCTGCTGGTCAGTTCGTTGTGCGGCTATGCCCTTGCCCACCTGCAGTTCGCGGGCAAGCGCCTCATGCTGGGGTTTCTCCTGTTCATCATGGCGGTCCCGTGGATGATGATGCTGATGCCCATCTACGAGATGGAGGTGAAGCTGGGCCTTTTGAATACCCTTCCGGGGTTGATACTCCCTTACGCGGCGATGTTTCTCCCCGTCGGGATCCTTATCATGCGCTCGGCCTTCCTCGCAATCCCCGCCGATCTGCGCCAGGTGGCCCAGATGGACGGCGCCGGGGAGTTCACCATCTGGTGGAGGGTGATGCTGCCCATTGCGCAGCCGTCGATGGTTGTGGTGATTCTGATGACCTTTTTGTCGTGCTGGAAGGAGTACACCTACGCTGTGACCTTGAACTCCCTTCCTCAGTCCACCACCCTGGCGGTGGGAATCACCTACCTGAAAGACGAGGCCCAGTCCTGGGCATTCGGCGTCCTCTCGGCGGCGATCGTGATCGTGGCGGTGCCGCTGATCGTGGTGTTCCTCTTCCTGCAGAGAAGGATTATCGGCGGATTGACCGAGGGGGCGTTGAAGGGGTAGTCGGCCCCGTCGATCAGGTGATCGGGAGAGTGTCCGGTCCCCGCCCGTTCGATAGCTTTGCCGGTTTCAGACTATGAGACGCGAACCAGATCGACAACATGAAGGGCTGCCGAGGATTTCCTTGAGGGCCCTCGTCCTGGGAGTCCTGACCATAGCCGCGGTGTTCACCTACTCGGCCTACGTTGGGCAGGGGATGCGCACGGGGAGCTACGTGAAGTCGCAGTTTCCCATGACGGTGTGGTTGCCCTTCGTGATCTGGCTCTTCGCCAACGTGGGGCTCAAGCGCCTGTGGCCGCGGATGGCGCTGCGCCGGGGCGAGGTCCTGACCATCTTCGTGATGGTCTGGGTGGTTGGCACCTTGCCCCAGTGCGGCTGGATGAACTACTGGCTCAGCCTGGTGGCGGCGCCCGGCTATTTCGCCACCCCCGAAAATCAGTGGGCGGATGCGGTCTTTCCATTCGTCCCATGGCACATATTTCCATCGACGGCGCGCTGGGTGATGGAGGGATTCTGGATGGGGTCCCCCTCGGGAGCGGAGCTGCCTTGGTACGGCTGGACCGGCATGATCGGCCAGTGGCTGGGAGTGTCGATGGCCATGGTGGTCTTCGGGCTGTGCGTGGTCGCCCTGTTCCAGCGCCATTGGACCGAGGCCGAGAAGCTTACTTTCCCCCTTGCCCAGATGCCCCTGGAGATGACGCGGGGGTTCGATGGTCCGAGGCGCATGCCGGACATCTTCCGCTCCTACCTGTTCTGGCTGGGTTTCGGGGTGGTCTTCCTGACCATCTTCTACAACATCATCACCTACTTCGCCCTGGGCCTGCCCAGGATGGATGTCTTCTTCGAACACTACAATGTCCAGATCAGCCAGCATCTGCCCAGGGGAATCTGGTTCAGGGTGATGCCGCCGGTCCTCGCTCTGGCCTACCTCTGCCCCCTGGACATTCTCGCCAGCCTCCTGGTGTTCTACTGGCTGAGCGTGCCCAAGGAGTGGATGATCCGGCGCCTGGGCGTCAGCGTCGGTGACGAGGGGCAGCAGCTGGAGAACTGGGACATCCTCTACATGGAGAGCTACGGCGCCCTCATCTTTCTGGCGCTCTGGTCCATCTGGCTGGCGCGCAAACATCTCAGGCGGGTTTGGGGGCTGGTGAGCTCGGGATCGGGCGACCGCCGCGACGTGGCGCACTACCGCCTGGCGGTGGTTGGCCTGGTGCTTTCCGGGGCCTACATAGTGGCCTGGGGAGTATGGCTGGGGATGAGCCTTCCCCTGGCCGCTGGGGTCTTCGTCCTCATGGCGCTGGTGTACTTCGTCACCATCAAGCTCATCGCGGCCACCGGGTTCGCCTACCTGTTCCCCAACATGCCCCACCTCAAGGGAGAGTCCTTCATCGTCGACCTGGTGGGCACCGCCAACATATCGCCGCGCGACCTGGTGGGCTTCAAGCTCTTCACATCCCACGCCTTCTTCTCCACCTTTCGCATTCCGGCCTGGCCGGCTATTCCCCACCACCTGCGCATCTTCTCGTTGCGGGACCAGCCCGGGTGGGTGGTTGCTGCCGTCTTGGTGGCCTTCCCGGTGGGCTTTCTGGTGATAATCGGCTCCTACCTGGACCTGTCCTACGAGCGCGGAGGTTTCTCGGTGATCGGGGGAGGTTATGGAATGGTGTTCTTCGACAGTCTGGCCAACGTGGAGCGCCTGACCACCCTGGACCTGGGCAAGTGGGTAGTCTGGCTCTGGGGTTTCTTCGAGGCGGCGGGGATCGCCTTTCTGCGCGCCCGCCTCCACTGGTTCCCCCTCCATCCCATCGGGCCGGCGTTCCAGTACACCTTCGGCACCTGGCTCTACTGGTTCAGCCTGTTGCTGGTGTGCGCGGTCAAGGTAACCCTCCTGCGCTACGGTGGCGTGCGCGCTTACCTGGCGGGAAAACCGTTCTTTTACGGGTTGGCCATCGGCTATGCGAGCGGGATCATTCTGTCAGCAGTCGTGGACCTGATCTGGTTCCCCTCCGAAGCCCACCATCTCCACGGGTGGTAGGGGCAGCGCATCAACCGGAGAGAGAAGGTCGGGAGGCGGGCTTCGATTCTCCAGGCGCCGTCCTCTCTCGTTCCCTTGGCGGCATGGTGCCGGCCTGCCCCTGACGAAGGAGCCGCTGCATGTATGATTCAGTCAGGCATTTCAGGTCCACCTACCGGGCATTCCGGCCCGCGTTCGGGTTTCGCGCCCGCTCGCGCCCGGAGCTGGAGGCATGGCAGCGGGCATTCCGCCCGAGGCTGCGCCAGGTTCTAGGCCTCGACAACCTCGAGGCGGACCTCGCGGGCCACGCTCCGGCGGCCGAGAGAAGGTCCTCGGAGGACATGGGAGACCATGTCCGCGAAATCTGGCACATACAGGTGGAGCCCACCGTTCCGCTGCCGTTTTATCTTCTTCGGCCCCGGTCCCCCGCGGGACCTAGGCCCCTGGTCCTCACCCCCCACGGACACAACCACCCGCATCTCTACGCCGGAATTTGCAGGAACGAAAAGGAGGAGGCCGAGGCGGTCTCCGGCCAGCGGGATATCGCCGTGCAGGCCGTGCGCGAGGGATACATAGCCATCGCCCCCACGACGCGGGGGTTCGGGGAAACGCGCACGGAAAAGGACCAGGCCGAGGACAGCACCAGTTCATGCCGTTCCCAGCTCCTCCACGGCCTGCTGGCCGGGCGCACCCCCATCGGCGAGCGCGTGTGGGACATGGGCTGCCTCATCGACTGGGCGCTCGCCAACCTCGATGTGGACCCGGCGCGAATAGCCATGACCGGGAATTCCGGCGGCGGTACCGTGACCCTCTTTGCCGCAGCCTGCGACAGCCGCATCGCGGTGGCGATGCCGGGCTGTTATTTCTGTACCTTCGAAGGCAGCATCGGGACAATCGGCCACTGCGAGTGCAACTACCTTCCCGGAATTCTGCGTCTGGGAGAGATGTACGACGTCGCGGGGCTTATCGCTCCGCGCCCATTTGCGGCCATAGCCGGAAGGGACGACGGGATATTTCCGCTGCGGCAGGTGAAATACGCCTATCGGCGGCTGCGGGAAATCTACGCCGCCGCCGGCGCCGGAGAGCATTGCAGCCTGTACGTGGGCGCGGGTGGGCACCGCTACTACAGCGAGGGGGCGTGGCCATTCCTGAGGAGGTATTTCAACCCCTGAGGGACAGCGAAGTCGCCCTCCGTCTCAGGCGAACAACCCGTTCAGCTCCTCCGTGGTCCTGGCGCCGTCATAAGCCGCGATCTCCATCGCCCAACTCAAGGAGTCTCCCGAGGCCAGGTTCACCGCGTGGTGGCGCAGGGGGTTGTAGAGGTGGAGGCCGTAGTCGCGGGTGAACCAGGGACAGGCTTCGGTTGAGCTCAGCGGCCTGAGGACGACCCCCGCCATTCCCTCTCCGTCGGCGCTGCCCTCCACGCTCAGCCACGGCGACCGCTGGTCGAAACACCCCTGCTCTCCGCGTGCGCCGGCGGCATTGCGAATCTCGCCTCCCAGCCTGGTTTCCCAGTGGGGCGTCACCCGGACTCCTATGCCGGCCTCCTTGGTCTTCCCCAGGGAAACCGCATCGCCCGCCGCGGCAAAGGTGGAATGCCAGGTCACCAGGTTGAGGCCGGAGCGAAAGCTGAAGGCGACGCAGCGCTTTTCCAGCAACAGGGCCTTGCCGCCGACCGTGGTCCAATTGACCTCGTGCTCGAAGCTGACCCCGGCGGCGTCTGTCACCGGCTGCAGTTCGGCGGCGGAGGGGTCCATTTCCTGCCGGTGCGGGGGTTTGTCGCCGGAGCCGGCGTTCCAGATGTCGTGACCGTCTATTTCCAGCCCTGCGCAGATCCCCTGATGGTGGGGGTGATCGGGAGGGGCCTCCTGAAGAACCAGCATTCCTTCCGGAGTGTATAAGGGAAAGACATAGGGGCGCAGGCGGTTGGCCGAATAGCCTCCGACCAGGCTGCGGTCCCGGGTGATCCACCATCGGTGGTTGTAGTAGAAGGTGTCCCAAGGCATGATCGATCCTTTCCCAGGAGGTTCGGAGTATTGCACTGCCCGGCGTCCACGCTGCCAGGACCCTGGATGAGGTCCTCACCCGTCAGCTCCGAGCTTGACTGTCCACAGGATAAGGTCTTTTATAATTCCTGTCGAATTCGCCGGCGAGAGCAGGATTTCGCGCCGAAGGAGCAGGGGTATGGTGGACAGCAGGTGGCAGTGGCGCAGGGAAGCCGGCGCGAGGCTGCAGGGCTCCCGCGACCTGGACATGTCGAAGGTGCTGGCGCCCTGTATCGTGCGCCTGGCCTCCGGAGGCTTCAGGATGTTCTACACCGGCCTGGGCCCCGCCCGGCCGTTTCCGGTGTGCCAGGGGTATATTCTCAGCGCTGTCTCCGAGGATGGCCTGGTCTTCACTCCTGAACCTGGCATTCGCCTGAGCCCTCGTCCCTCCTTGCCGCACATG
The DNA here is from genome assembly GCA_965208105.1 of Candidatus Latescibacterota bacterium. Classification (GTDB taxonomy): domain Bacteria; phylum Latescibacterota; class UBA2968; order UBA8231; family UBA8231. The sequence goes on along the minus strand of OZ242318.1, from coordinate 685,383 downwards.
TCGCACCGGGTGCTTTGCTCGACCCTGGTCCGCTGTGACGGCGGCACCTGGCGCATGTACTTCGAGTCCCGCGGCGCGGCCGATGAGCCGACGGTAATTTGCAGCGCTCTGTCCGCCGATATGCTGGACTGGGAGCTCGAAGAGGGCATTCGCCTGCGCGGACTGGGGAACCTGGGAGGACCCCGCTTCCTGCCCCTGCCCGGGGGCGGAGGACGACTCTATTGCTGGAGCGCCGAGTTCGGCCCCGGAGGCCCTGGAAGGGGAAGGAGGCTGTTGCAGGGAGTGGTCAGCGCCACGACCGCCGACGGCCTCGACTTCGAGTTCGAACCGGGGTTTCGCCTGCGCCACCGGCAGTCCGAATACGACACCGCGGGAATCACCGCGGCGGAGGTATTCCCACCTGCGAACGGCGGCTCCTGGACCATGTTCTTTTCGGCGTGGCAGGACGTGCCGGAGGGCACGGAGGTACCCTTGCATCCAAGCCAGGACGCCGCGACGGCCAGGAACATGTCGGCGGAGGAGTTCGCCTCCGCATCCATCGCCTCGGACCTGGCGGGCTACAGATCGCGGATTTTCGCCGCCGCCTCGAAGGACGGACTGAAGTGGGAGCGGGGAGCTTGCGTCATCGAAGGCCGCGGGCATGGCCGGGAGGGAATAGACGCCGTCCACGCGGAGGACATGTCGCTGGTGAAGATCGGCGCGGGCAGCTACCGGATGTACTACGCGGCCTGCGACCGCAGCGGCAACTGGCGCATTGCCAGTGCGGTCGCGGGAGACTCCTCCGCTCCAAGCGGGGATTCCACGGGGGCGGATTGACCCTGAGTTCTCCCAAGGGGCCCTTGCGCAGCGCTGGCCCTTCGAGCCCGAGGGAGGTGGGCATTGACCGATCGCAGGCGCGCCGGCAACTCCGGCAATCCCTACGCCAACCCCGAGTTGGCCAACTGGATGGCCGGATTCGAGGGCTTGCACGACTGGCCCCTGACCAACGAGTTGCCGGGGGAGAAGGAAGCCCGGACCCGATGGCAGAATTTTCTCTACAGGTCGTTCGACAGTCTCGGGCTCATGCTGCCGGGGCTGGCCCTTGCCCTCGGCGTGGCTTTGCTCGGCAAGGCCCTGGCGGCGTGGGCCGGGGATTCGCTGGGTGGGGTCGATCAGGTCCCAGTCAGCGCGGTCCTGGTGATGGTGGTCCTCGGTCTGTTGATCCGCAACATCGTCGGCCTTCCTTCGTCCTACGAAAAGGGGCTGGGTCTCTGTGTCAGAAGGTTGCTGCGCCTCGGCATCGTGCTGCTCGGCCTGCGCCTGAGTCTAGGTGCGCTGGGCCAGATCGGCCTCCTCTGCCTGCCCGTGGTCGTCTGCTGCATCGCCACCGCGCTGGTGGTGGTGAACTGGTTCAACCGCGTCCTCGATCTGCCCCGGAGACTGGGCAGCCTGATCGCGGTGGGAACCAGCATCTGCGGCGTCAGCGCGGTGATGGCCACCAGCGCGGCCATAGACGCCGACGAGGACGAAGTGGGCTACGCGGTGGCATGCGTGACCATTTTCGGATTGATCGGACTTCTCGCCTATCCTTTCCTTTCGTTCTGGATTTTCGATGGCGACCCGCTGATGGCCGGCCTCTTTCTGGGCACCGCGGTCCACGACACCGCCCAGGTGGCCGGGGCCGGGCTTCTCTATGCCGAGCGCTACGCCGCCCCGGTCGCCCTCGACGCGGCCACGGCGACCAAGCTGGTTCGCAACACCTTCATGGTCGCCGTAATTCCCTTGATCGCCATGCTCTATCAGCGCTCGGGGCAGCACGGAAGAGTGCGGGAGAAATGGTACCGGATGGTGCCGCTCTTCGTCCTGGGGTTCGTGGCAATGGTCCTTCTGCGGTCCCTCGGAGATATTGGCTCCCAGTCCCTGGGCCTTTTCGACCGGCAGGGCTGGGACCACCTCGTCGGGCGGGCGGATGCGGCGGCCCGGTGGTGCCTGGCCCTGGCCATGGCCGGCGTGGGGTTGGGTACGAGTCTGACCAGGTTGCGGGGCCTGGGACTCAAGCCGATCAGCGTCGGGTTGGCCGCCGCCCTCATCGTCGGGGCAGTCAGTGTGGTCATGGTAAAGCTGGTGGCGCCGGGGGCCTGAAACACCTGCTGCGCCGGGGCCGGGTTTCGCCGCCATTACCGACTGGAAAGAGGGCCGAGGGCTCCTCGAGGCCCCGCTCCAGGTTGATCGTCAGGAAGAAGTCACATGACAGTTGAATTCTGGCTCGAGGAATTTGCCCGTCAGCGCCCCAATTGCGGTGCCTTGTACGAGCGCGCCAGGGCATGCATAGCCGGCGGGGTCGGACACGACATGCGCTTCAGTCCTCCCTGTCCGACCTACATCCAGCGGGGGTCCGGATCCCGCATGTGGGACATGGACGGCAACGAGATGATCGACTGCGGTCTCGGCAATGGTGCCATACTCCTCGGACACTCGCCCCCGGAGGTGCTGCAGGCCGTGGGCGCGGCCCTGGAGAATGGCTTTCACTTCGGGCAGGACCACCCCCTTCAGGTGGAGTGGGCCGAGCTCATCCAGGAGGCCATCCCATCTGCGGAGCGGGTCAGATTCGTCAACTCGGGGACCGAAGGAGCCATGCTGTCGGTGCGGCTGGCGCGCGCCTTCAAAAGCTGCGACAAGATTCTGCGATTCGAGGGCCACTTCAGCGGCTGGCACGACGACGTGGGCAGGGGGGCGATGCCCCCCTTCGATGCCCCGGTTTCCCTGGGCATTCCGGCGACCCGGCTCGAGACCACCCTGATAGTCCCCGCCGATCTGAACGTGGTGGATGAGACCCTGCGCGCCGATGAAGGCATAGCCGCGGTCATGCTGGAGCCATCGGGGGCCTCCTGGGGAACCGTGCCCCTGGGGGTGGACTTCAACCGCGAGTTGCGCCGGATCACGGAAGCGCGCGACGTCCTCCTCATATACGACGAGGTGGTCACGGGATTTCGCTACAGCCCCGGAGGATACCAGCAATACGCCGGTGTCACACCCGACCTGACGGTGATGGGCAAGATCGTCGCCGGGGGCATGCCGGGGGGAGTGGTTGCGGGGCGCTCCGACGTCATGGGGCTTCTCGAGTTCTGCGGAGATCCCCGGCGCGACCGCCATCAGAGGGTGCAGCACATGGGCACCTTCAACGCGAGTCCCCTCTCGGCGGCAGCGGGGATCGCCACCCTGAAACAGACGCGCAGCGGCGATCCCCAGGCCCACGCCGACCGCATGGCCGGGCTCCTGCGCTCCGGCATGGAAGCGCTGCTGGAGCGCGAGCGCGCCAGCGGTTATGTCTACGGCGACGCGTCGATCTTCCACGTCTACCTGGAAGCGGCCCCAGGCTCCGGAGCGGCCACCCGCAGCGCTCTCCACACCAGCGACGCGGCCGTCCTCAAAGGCATTCCCGCCACCGTGGTGAGGGGTTTTCAGAAGAACCTCCAGATCCGCGGGGTGGAGCTGCTTTCCTACACGGGGGGAATGACCTCGGCGGCGCACACCCAGGCGGATATCGAGCGGGTCCTCGAGGCCTTCGGCGAAACCATCCACACACTGAGGGAGGCAAGGGTCGTGGCCTCCTTGGGTTGAAAGCTGGACAGCGACAGGAAGGGGGATCATGAGCAAACGGCGCGTCCACTACGTGCTCAGCACCCACTGGGACCGGGAGTGGCACCAGCCATTCCAGGACTTTCGCTACCTCCTTGCCCGCCTCCTGGACCAGGTGATGGCCGGGTTGGAAAGCGGCTCCCTGCGGGGTCCCTTTCAGACAGATGGCCAGAGCATTGTAGTAGAGGACTACCTGGAGGTGCGTCCCGAGCGCCGCGGCCAGGTGGAGGAGTTCGTGCGCCAGGGCAGGCTGGTGGTCGGTCCCTGGTACACCATCCCCGACGAGTTCATCGTCAGCGGCGAGGCACTCGTGCGGAACCTGCGGCTCGGCCGCCGCCTGGTTCGCAGCCTTGGAGGCCAGCCTTCCAACGCGGGGTTCATCAACGACACCTTCGGGCACAACAGCCAGACCCCGCAGATCCTGGCAGGATTCGGCATCCCCGGAGGCTTCCTGTGGCGGGGGACCAACGAGGTGGGCACCCGGCTGCTGCGCTGGCGCGGCGCCGACGGAACGGAAATGCCCTTCTTCCGCTTCGCCCAGTTCGGTTACTTCGACTACAGCGTCAACGTCCGCCGGGTGCGCCAGCACGAGCTGGCGTTCGACCTGGAAGAGGTCGGGAAGCATCTGCGCGCCTACATCCAGCGCGAGGCAGGGTGCACCGAGGTGGACCCCATCCTCCTCTTTGACGGGGGCGACCACCAGGAATGGGACCAGGAGGCCTACGCAGTGGTGGCAGAGCACCTGGGCAGGGACCAGGAAGGCTTCGACCTCGTCCACACCAGCCTGGACACCTACCTCGAGGAGATGGTGCCCCAGGCGCAGCGCATCGGCACCCAGGTGGAGGGAGAGCTGCGCGAGCCGGGGCGGTATTTCGACGATACCCAGGTGATGATTCCCGGGGTCCTTTCCAGCCGCGTTTGGATCAAGCAGGCCAACGCCGAGTGTCAGACCCTGCTGTGCCACTGGGCCGAGCCCTCCAGCGCTCTCGCCCATCTCACCCTCGGCGCCGAGGTCCCGGAGGGCTTTCTCGAGGTGGCGTGGAAATGGCTGCTCAAGAACCATGCCCACGATTCGATCTGCGGCTGCAGCATCGACGCCGTACACGAGGACATGAAGTTCCGCTTCAGCCAGACCCGCCGCATCGGCGAGCGCCTGACACTGGAGGCCACCCGGGGGCTGGCCGCGGCCGCGGCGGGTGAGCTGGCCTCCGACGAGTTGAGCGTCACCGTCTTCAATCCGCTGCCTCGTCCCCTGGACCAGAGTGTGGAGCTGACCCTGGAGATTCCTCCGGACTGGCCCCAGTTCAACGAGTTCTTCGGCTTCGAGCCCAAGCCTGGCTTCCGCCTCTACGCCCCCGACGGCGGGGAGATCCCCTACCAGCGCCTTGCCCAGCGCATGAGGCGCAGCAAGGTGCGGCTGTTCCCCTCCCAATACCGCCAGAAGTACGAGACCCACGAGGTGGACGTGAGCCTGCTTCTCTCGCTGCCGGCCCTGGGCTACACCACGTTGAGGGTGCGGGCGGACCGCAGCCGCACCGCCACCCGCCATCCCGCAGTACCGGGATTGGCCGACAGCGAGCGGTCCATGTCCAACGAGCACCTGCAAGTGGCCATCGCCGACAACGGGTCCATGACCTTGACGGACAGGCGCACCGGGCACGTATACGAGCGCCTGCTCACCTATGAAGACAGCGCCGATATCGGCGATGGCTGGTATCACGGGCAGGCCGTCAACGACCAGGCTTTCCTTTCCACCGCCAGCTCGGCCGCGGTGGCCCTGGTCCACGACGGACCCTACCGCACCACTTTTCGGGTGCGCACCACCATGCAGGTTCCGGCCGAGTTCCATTTCGACGACAGCATGAGGAGGTCCGAGCGCCTGGTCGAGCTGGCCATCGACTCTTTCCTCACCTTGCGCCCCGGTGTCCCCAGGGTCGAGGTGGAGACCCTGGTGGAGAATGGAGCGGACGACCACCGCCTGCGCGTGCTGTTTCCCACCGGGACCAGGGCGCCGACCTACCTGGCCGACACCCCCTTCGACGTGGTCGAGCGCCCGGTTGCCCTGCGCCCGGACAATCATCTATACCGCGAGTTGGAGGTGGAGACCAGGCCCCAGCAGAGTTGGAGCGCGGTCTACGCCGGCGACCGGGGACTGGCCTTGATCAGCAGCGGACAACTGGAAACTGCGGTGCGCGATTTCGACGAGCGCATCCTGGCTCTGACCCTGTTCCGCGGCACCCGCCTGACCGTGTGGACGGATGGTGAGCCCGAGGGCCAGTTGCGCGGCCCCCTGCACTTCCGCTACTGGATCGCGCCGTTGCAGGGAGAGCCTGACCGCGCCGTGATGTGCTCCCTGGGCCAGCAACTGGCCGCGGGAGTGCGCAGCGTGCAGCTCGACCCCGTGGACCTGGGCATCTACCGCGCAGGGACTGCCGACCTTCCCGCCGAAGCCCGGTTCCTGCAGGTGGAAGGACCCGCGGTGCTCACGAGCATGCGCCACGTCGAGGGCGGTCTGGAGGTGCGGCTGTTCAACCCCTTGGCCACGGAGGTAGAGGCGGTCCTGGGCATGAGCTCCTTGTTGTCCTTCACCCGAGTCCAGCCGGTCAACCTGGAGAGCCTGCCCACCGGAGAGGAAGGGGCCCTGGTCGATGGCGAGGCGGCGATCACCCTGGGGCCCAAGCAGATCGTGACGCTGCGCCTGAGCTAGTGCCTGCGCTCGAGGTCAAGCGTGGGAAAGAGGGGGCCGAAGCGCCCCGGCGGGGCGTGGCTGTGTGGTTTACGGCTAGCTGGGGCAGGGTCGCGGGGGGCGAGCAGGGGCGGCCGAACTCAGGTGGAATTGCCCAGTCAGGATCCAGGCGAGCCATCGCGCCAACCGACCTGGGCAATCGAAGGAATGGGAGAGCCCGTCGTCGCCTCGATCGGTGTGGCAATTTTGGAGTTGGGAAATCTGCTGGCCATTTCTTATTTTGTTGGTGGAATGTTGGAGAAAAATCAACCCTGGGATTGATGCCATGAATCCGAAATTTGTGGGAGTTCCGGCCTGCTTGCACGCCTTCCGCGGCTGGACAGGACTGCTGGTCCTGGTCTGTGTGGCCACGCTCGTCGAGGGGCAGGAGCCCCGCTTGCGGGCGGCTTCCGAGATTGAATCTGCGCGGCCCTTCCTGCGCTGGGACCGCCCCACCTATCGCAACTACGCGCTGCAAAACTATGCCAACTATCCCAATCACTCCTTCCCATACGAGGATGCGCCGCGGGCCTACTACGGCCCTCTGGGGGATTACCTGATCAGGGGCTACGACCTCTACAGTTGGGAGGAGACGAGGATCCCGGGACAGGAGTTCGGCAGCGCAATTTTCAAACCCAATGAAATGTACCAACTGGTGTGGTACAAGGTCTACGACGGGGTGGTGGTGGGGAGGGACGGTTACGGCCGTTGGGGCTACAGTTTCGTGGTGGCCGACAACATGATCGCACGGTTGTCGCCTCTGACCCTCTCGATGACATCCTTCAATGGCTTCCGCCTGGACATATCCACGCCCCGCCTGCAGCTGACCGGGATGGGGTCCCGCATCGAGCGGCCCCACACCTACCAGGAGGAGGGTTTGTTCTGGGCCATCGAGAGAACTCACTATGCCGATGAATCGACCATGCTTCTGGGCAGCCGGGCACAGGTGGACCTGGGCCGTTTGAAGATGGGGCTGAACTGGGCCAATGCCCACGTATACCAGAGCACCCAGCCGGGGAACGGCCTCAAGGGCCGGCTGAAGCCGGCCCAGCCCTTGATGGACTGGATCGTCGTGCGTTTCTCCGACGACTCGCCGCTGGACCGCACCGGGGGAGCGGTCGTGCAGGAGGTGCAACTGGTGGTCAACGGGCAGGCGAGGCCGGACTTGGTGCCTCGGGTGGTGCGCCACCACGGGGGGATCGGACCGCAGGTGGGGACCTTGTCGCAGCGCACGGGCAATGTCGCGGTGGTGCAGTACACCCAGTTCGGCGGGCATCGGCTTTTCTACCGCGGCAGGGACGACATGCCCCTCTACGCCGACTATCTATACCGCCTGGACCTGGAGGAGGGAGTGGACGTCAGTGCCAACGCCGACCCCGAGGGGCTGAGGGCCATCTTCAAGGTGGAGTCGCCCGAGGAGGCACTGCGCGCCGATGGCGCAGAGCAACTGGTATTCCTCTTCGACGTGTCGCAGGAGCCCCTCGTCGAATCGGTCCAGGTGGAGGCCCTGCTGGGCAACGACTACCGCGTGGACGTCGCCCTGCTGAGCAACGTGAACCCGCGCGCCAAGGCCTACTACGGCGAATACCTGAGCACCTTTTACCGGCCGGTACTGCGCTCCCCCGGCAACGTCCGCGACCTTGGCAACCTCAAGAGAAGGCGCTTCGGGATCGGCGAGGACACCGGAGTTTTCACCTACAGCGCCGACTTGAACCTTTCCCTGCCCGGCCTGGAAGTGCAGGGGGAGTACGCGCGGTCGGCTCTTTACCAGCGCTATCCGGGAGAGAGTGACGGGCAACCTGCCTTCGACGACAGTCCGCGCTTCGCGGATCGCAACTCGGCCGCTTTTCTCAACGCCACCCGCTGGTTCGGGAGGGGGCGCCTGGGGGCAGAATTATTCGCCATCAATCCGGGGTTCACCACCAGCCTGCGCACCTTTTTGAACCGGGGGACTCACCGGCGCAATAACACCAACCTGATAGGGATGTACAACCAGACGGTTTACTGGGACCTGGTGGAGGACAACGACGACGGCGACCGGTTTCCCGACCGGCGCGTCGGCAACCTGGTCGGTTTTTCCAACGACAGCCAGGCGCACGACGTGGATGGGGTGTTCCTGGACCAGGACGAGGACAACGACGGCTGGCCCGAGACCAACCGCGACGGGGACCTCATTCCCGATGCCGAAGAGCCCTTCCTCATGTTCCACGTGGAGCCCAACGCCTACGCCTACGGTCTCGACCGCAATCACAACGACGAGCCGGACCCGCGCGAGGACGACGGCGAGGTGGACTATCCCTACGACTACGATCAGCGCGGCTACCACCTCTTCGGGCAACTGGACCTGACCCCCAACTGGTCCCTTGCCCTGGGCCGCTACGCCACCGCCCAGATTGCCGGCGGCGGCCGTAACTACTCGTCCTATGCCCTGCTGACATACCAGCGCCAGGGCATCGACCGCCTGCGGCAGCTGTTCTTCGAGAACAGCTTTCGCCGGGTGCAGGACGACATCGCCGACGAGTACGTCTCTTGGGACGAGAACGCGGACAGGACGCGCAACTTCAGCTTCCGCGGACTGAGCAGAGGCAATGTCATCGACGCCTTCATCCACGACTATCCTCCTATTTTCAGCTTCAGATTCGTCCCCGACCTGATGTACTACCAGGACAGCTACGTCAACGAGACCTACCTCGAGGCCAGGCTGCGGCCCTGGTCGACCTTGAACGTGGTGCAGAAAATGCGCCTGCGGATGAACTGGCAGCAGGGCGGCCGGCTCTACAACGGTCTCTTCCAGAAGGACCGCCGCCTGGACTTCCACACCTGGGTCAGCCGCCTGGAATACACCTGGCACTGGGGCCGACTGAAGGTGACGCCGCAGTACAAAATCATGGTCCTGCAACTGGTGGACCGCGACAAGGACCGTCGCCTGCGGGACGATTTCCGCTCGATCCCCATCCTGCGCCTCGAGTGTCCGCTGTTGCTGCGGACGACGTTGCGCGCCGGGATCCAGGGCTGGGGCCCTGTACCCTATCTGCGCCATGACCGCGTGGCCAGCCGCTTCAGTTTCGAGCAGCGCACCGCCTTCGCGACCCTTACCAACCAATCCAAGTACTTCGGCTACGAACTGGTTACCATCATGGGCCTGAGGCAGAACCAGAAGGAATACGAGACGAAGTTCCTGGACGCGCGCGATTTCGACGGGCTCACCTTCTTCGTGCGCGCCATGGTGGGATTCACCCTGTACGGGCAGCCGCTCTAGGGTGCGGTCACGGGATTATGCCGCCGAGTCAAAGGCCCCCATGCGCCCTGCGCAGGGCGGTGGACCAGCCTGAAACACGCGGAATTTCGCCGCCTGGAGAGGACGTGCAAAAGGGGAACTTCGCAAGATGAAGGTTCAAACCAGGCTCTACGAGATTCTCGAGAAGGCCGAGGAAGGGGACTCGGTCAGCAAGGCCGTCGATGTATTCCTGGTCTCTCTGATTCTGCTGAATGTGTTCGTCGTCATCGTGGAGACGGTTCAGTGGCTGCAAATTCCGTATGCGCGACAATTCCGCTACTTCGAGGTCTTCTCGATTTCCGTATTCACCCTCGAGTACCTGCTGCGCCTTTTGGTCTGCACCACGGACGACAGGTTCAAACATCCCCTGAAGGGGAGATTGCGCTACCTGGTCACGCCCATGGCGCTGATCGATCTGGTGGCCATCCTGCCCTTCTACCTGCCCTTTTTCATCGACACCGATTTGAGGATTATGAGGATCATCAGGCTGGTCCGGCTGCCGCTCCTGTTCAAGGTGGTGCGCTATTCCAAATCGATCAGGGCGTTCACCGATGTCTGCCACCTGAAATGGAAAGAACTGTCCATGGTCTTCCTGGCCATCGTTTTCCTCCTGGTCCTTTCCTCGGCCATCGTCTACCAGCTCGAGAACGAGGCGCAGCCGGAGGAGTTTTCGAGCATTCCGGCCGCCATGTGGTGGGGGGTGGCAACGCTGACCACGGTGGGATACGGAGACGTTACACCCGTCACCACCATGGGTAAATTCTTCGGCGCCCTCATTGCCATGCTGGGCATCGGGTTCTTCGCCCTGCCGGCCGGCATCATCGGATCGGGATTCGTGACCATCATGCAGCGCGAGAGCGAGACCTCCTTCAAGTGTCCTCACTGCCACAAGGAGATCAGGCGCGAGCATTGACCAGGCCGAACAGATTTCTGCCGGGCAGGTGGAGGTCCAGGCGGGGCTTCTGGACCCACTATCTGGGAGGCCTCTACCACCGGACCAGTGACAACCACCTATTCCTCTTCGCCGGCGGCCTTGCCTTTGCCACCCTCCTCTGCCTGGTCCCCTCGGTTTTCCTGATTTTCTTCGTGCTCGGGGCCGTCCTGGACGCCGAGTCCCTGGCTCTCCTGGTAGGCAGGACGGTGGAGATGTTCATCCCCTACGAGGGAGAGGCGGAGCACCTCAAGGAGGCCCTGGCATCTCGAGTTCCCGGAGTGGTCAAGTTCAAGGAGAACTACGGAGTCTTCGGCCTGTTGATCCTGGTGCTGAGCGTCAGCAGCCTGTTCAGCAGCATGAGGACCCTGCTCAACCAGGTCTTCCAGGCCGAAAGCGAGCACAGGGACGAGACGTGGACCGCGCTGCGGCGTTTGGGCAGGAAGGTGCTCGGCGGGGAGGTGGCAGGTATCACGCGGGCAATCGTCAGCACATTTCCCGTATTGCTGGACAAATTGCGGGATATGGTAGCGGTACTGCTGGTGCTTTCCGCCTTCCTGCTCCTGGTTTTCGCGCTGCCGGTCCTGGCCGCCGTCATCGACGCCGCCCTTTCTCCCCTGCGCTCCCAGGCCTACATCACCTACCTGTACAGCCTGTCCTCCCTGGCCCTGATCTTCGCCGTGTTCCTGAGCCTGTACCGGCTGGTACCCTACCGCAAACCCCCGTTGAGAATTCTGGCCGTGGGGGCCCTGTGGGCAGCACTCCTGTGGGAGTTCGCCGCCTGGATCTTCGGCTATTACCTGAGCCATTTCGCCTCGATCTGGTATCTCTACGGCGCCTATGTTCTGTCCGCGGCCATCGCCTTGTGGATCTACTTTGCCGCCATCGTCTTCATTATCGGCGCCGAGATCGCCCAACTCTACCACGAAAAGCACTCCGACCCGCCCTGACCCGCCGGTTCGGTCGCCTGAGGTTTCCTCTGCGCCGGCGAGAGTGGGGGGTTCCTTCTGTGCTTCTTGATGGGAGAAAGGGCTGGTGGTATCTTGGAATGATCGGTATCGCGCCAGCACGATTGAACAGAAGAGGGGGCGCCATGCGCTTGAAAGACAGAATTGCCATCGTTACCGGCGGGGGCGGCGGAATGGGAGGGGGGATCTGCGCCAGTCTTGCCCGGGAAGGGGCGGACGTGGTCGTCGCCGACCTTGATCTGGAAGCAGCCGAGAGGCAGGTGGCCGAGCTCGAGAAGTCCGGCCGCAGGTGCGTGGCGGTGGAATCGGACATTACCCGGGAGCCGGGGTGCGAGGCCCTGGTGGAAGCCTCCCTGAATGCCTTCGGCCGGGTGGACATCCTGGTCAACAATGCCGGTCACTTCGGCGAAAACCTGGGCCTGCCCTTCACCAACCAGACCGCGGCGGACTGGGATGACAACTACGAAATCCACGTCAAGGGGCCCTTCTTTCTGTGCCGGGCAGTGGCTCCCCACATGATGGAGCGCAGGTACGGCAAGATCGTCAACATCTCCTCCATCGCGGCGCAGCGGGACCCCCAGATCCTGCCCAGCTACGCCGCGGCCAAGAATGCCCTCCTCAGTCTCACGCGCTGTGTTGCCAAGGACCTGGGTCCCTACAACGTCAACGTCAATGCCGTCTGCCCCGGCCTGGTATGGACTTCCTTCTGGCACCTGCTCGCTCCCCTGATCGCGGCAGGCGACCCGGCCTATGCCGGGATGCCGGCGCGCGCCGTGTTCGACGAGTACGTGAGGAAGAACACCCCGCTGCAGCGGGAGCAGACACCCGGTGACATCGGGGACCTGGTCGCCTTTCTGGCATCGGATGAGGCGCGCAATATCAGTGGGCAGTCGATCAACGTCGACGGCGGAATCGCGATGGGCTGAGAGCGCCGGCGGGATGGTGCGGCCCGATTTTCATATGAGGAATCTTCGATGAGAGTAAACAATTTGCGCAGGCTTCTGGACGAAGGTAAGGCCACCGTGGGGACCCACATCCACAGCTCCTGGCCCTCGGTGGTGGAGGCCGTGGGGCATACAGGCATGTTCGACTACGTGGAGTTCGTCGCCGAATACGCACCCTTCGACCTGTTCTCTCTCGACAACTTCTGCCGGGCGGCGGAACTCCACGGCATGTCGACGATGATCAAGGTGGACCAGGAGCCGCAGCGCTTTCTCGCCCAGCGCGCGGTGGGGGCCGGCTTTCAGAGCGTGCTCTTCGCCGACAGTCACGATGTGGATGAGGCGCGCCGCTGCGTGCTGACTGTGCGTCCCGATACCCCGGATGTCGGCGGCACCTACGGCGCTGCCTCGCGCCGCAACGCCTACATGGCATACGGCGGCGGCAGCAGCGAGTACGTCCAGGCCCTGAAGGATATCGTCGTCGTTCTCATGATCGAGAAAAAGGCCGCGGTCGAGCAGTTGGACCAGATCCTCGAGCTCGATGGGGTGGACATGATCCAGTGGGGCGGCTCGGACTACTCCATGAGCATAGGGCGGCCGGGGGCTTCCCAGAGCAGGGAGGTGAAGGAGGTGGAGCGCAGGGTCATCGAGACCTGCCTGCGCCGGGGGGTGCCGCCGCGGGCGGAGATCGAGAGCGCGGACGCGGCCAGGTACTATCTCGATCTGGGCGTGCGCCATTTCTGCATCGGCACGGACCTGATGGTGGTCCACCGCTGGATGCGGGAAAACGGCGAGAACCTGCGCAAGGTCATTTCGGATCATTGACACGGCCATCCAAGGAGCATCAGCATGACCCCCGAACAGCGTTATTTCTTCGACATCGCCGGCTACCTCCACCTGGAGAACGCCCTCGGCGAAGAGGAGCTGCGGAAAGCCCGGGAGGCGGCGGACCGCTACATGAACACGCCCCCCGACCAACTTCCTCCCGGCTTCGAGATCGATGGGTGGAGGCACACCCACGGCTTCGCCTTCGACAAGGCCCTCGAGGCCCTGGCCATGCACCCCTCCTTCTGGCCGATCATCCGCGAGCTCACCTATGACCGGCCGCGGCTCGGCAACGGCACATTGATCGTCGACCGGCGCCGCGACTCGAACAGCCGTCTCCACTGCGCCCGCGAAGGCTATGGCTGGCCCAGCACCCGCTACGGCGTCAGAGACGGCCGCATTTTCTGCGACGACCTGGTGGTATTTCCCTACCTGGACGATGTCAACCCGGGCGACGGCGGCCTGGTTGTAGTGCCGGGCTCGCACAAGGCCGAGTTCGAACGTCCCGAGCAGTTGTATTACGATGGACTGGTGACCACCGAGGTCCCCGACGGCGTGGTCAACGTCACCCCCCGCGCCGGGGACGTGGTGATCATATCCGAGTTGCTCACCCACGGCACCATGCCCTGGCAACCCGAGGACCGGGTGCGCCGCGCCCTGGTGCTGCGCTTCAAGACCCAGAACACCGGCACCCTGAATTTCCCGCCCGAGATCCTGGAGCGCCTGTCGCCCCGGACCAGGGACCTGGTGGAGCCGGCGTCTTTCAATACGGTCAAGGAAATTGTCAAAGACCAGCTGGCCTGAAAGGAGAGAACCATGGCCCTTGACGTCTACGATTTTCGCCGGAAGGAGGACCAGCGCAATGTCCTGGTCACACCTCAGATCCGCTCCCGCCTCTTCCGCCTGGAACCGGGGCCCGACGGCGCCGAGCTTCACAGCCACGACCTGGGTCACGAGATCTTCCTGATCCTCCAGGGCCGCTGCCTCTTCGAGATCGACGGCGAGGAGGCGGAGCTCGGGCCGGGACAGATGTGTGTCGCTCTGTCCGACCAGCCCCACCGGGTCCGCGTCGTCGGGGACGAACCGGTAATCATGTACCTGTCGGTGACTCCGCACATCGTGCCGACCCACACCGGAAGGACAGCGGACGGGGGCCGCCATCCGGTCCGCATCGGCGGACTCAACCAGTTCGACAGGCAGACGGACGTGGAGACTCCCCTGGCCGCCATGGTGGACAGCTACATAGAGACCGCCGAGGCCGCCGCCAGCGCCCTGCGTGCAAGTGCCGGGGAGGCTGCCGCGCTCAAGGGGGCCGACGGCCCTTTGGAGGATGCCGGGAAGGCGCGCCTTGCGGTGTGGGAGAACCTGTGCAAGGCATTCACCACGGTTTATGAGTTGGGGGAGGTATGGAACAACATGGCGCCCCGGGCCGGAGGAACCACGGATACGGGCTAGTGCCTGCTTGCGTAATTAAGCGTACGAACGAGGGCGCAGAAGCGCCCGGCTCGCCAGGCGCCTGAGCGAGTCGTACCTGGAGTGTACGGCGAGGGAGGGCAACGCCGCGAGCCGGGATGCAGCGGCGGCCGAATTCACGCGGAATTGCGCAAGCAGGCACTAGTACAGGCGGGTACAGTCGCGCCTGAACCCGGGCCCAGGTTTCCCGCCGCCCCGGCCTTGGAGCGGGGACCCCATATTCCATCCAGGCGCCGCGCCGCCGTCTCTGCCGATCCGGACCGGGGACTGAAGTCGATGAAGGGAGATTCATGAAACGCATTCGCATAGGGTTGGTGGGCTGCGGGGCGATCGCCCAGGTCCACCACCTGCCCAACCTGATGATGCTGGACCAGGAGTTCGAGGTAGCCGGGCTCTGCGACATCTCGCCGACCCTTGCCCGCACCATCGCGGCAGACTACGGGGTTGCCTTCCACACCGACGATTTCCGCGAGCTTCTGGGCGCGGACCTGGACGCGGTGCTGCTGTGCCACTCCGATCCCAAGACCGAGGTGGCCCTCGCCGCATTCGAAGCGGGCAAGCACGTTCTCATCGAGAAGCCCCTGTGCTTCTCCCTGCCCGACATCGACGCTGTCATCGCCGCCGCCCGGTCCTCGGGCAGGGTGGGGATGGCGGCCTACATGAAGGTCTACGATCCGGCCTATGAGATCGCCCATCGCGAGGTGGGGGGCATGAGCTCCATCCGCTTCGTGCAGATCAACCATCTGCACACGGGCAACGAGTTCCACCTTCGCCACCTGCGGCTCAAGCGCTTCGACGACCTGCCGGCGGTCCCGGAGGTTACGGTGCCGGATATTGCCAGGGAGGCGCTGGGCAGCGGCGTTCCTCCGCATGTGGCTTCGGCCTTCCGCACCATCGCCGGCAGCATGATCCACGACATCTACGGGCTGCGCCTGATGATGGGGCAGCCACGAAGAGTGGTCAGCACCGAGATCTGGAATGAAGGCCGCGGCATCAACACCGTCCTGGCCTACGAGAGCGGAGCGCGCTGCGCCGCCTCCTGGGTGTCCCTGCCCGGGCTGTGGAACTTCACCGAGTCCCTCGAGGTCTACGCCGATGACCGGCGGGTGATCGTCAACTATCCCAGCGGTTTCGCCCGTGGAATCCCTTCCAGAGTCTCCATACAGGGTGTGGACGAGGAGGGCAGGACCTTCTGCAAGGAACCAGCGGTGGAATGGGACAACGCCTTCCTCTGCGAGCTGCGCCACTTTCACTCCTGCGTCACCGAGGGAGCCGTCTGCCGCACCCCGGTGGAAGATGCGCGCAACGACATCGCCCTCGTCATCGATATAGTGAAGGCCCACCTGGGCAGATGACCCGAAGGCGGGAACAGGGTCCGCCCCCGGGCTTCGACAAGCGCTTCTGCCAGCCGGGCATCCGGCCCTCACCTCCGCGAGTTTCAGGCGCCACGCCCCTGCCAACACCTTGAAAGGAGTTCTGCCAGGATGGAGCGCAAAGAGGTCCCCTGGGGAATTTTGGGGACGGCCAACATCGCCGCCGGCGTGGGGCAGGCCATGGACGCGGCGCAGGGCGCCGAACTGGTGGCGGTGGCCAGCCGCGACGGGGAGCGCGCCCGCAGCTGGGGAGCCGCCCGCGGCTTGCAGAGGACCTACGCAGGCTACGAGGCCCTGCTGGAGCAGGATGACATCGAGGCGGTATACATCCCCTTGCCGCCCTCCCTGCACATGGAGTGGACCATCAAGGCCGCCGAGAGGGGGAAGCACGTGCTGTGTGAAAAACCCCTCGCCGCAAACGCGGCCGAAGCGCGGGCCATGGTCTCCGCCTGCCGGGCGAACCAGGTGCAGCTGATGGACGGAGTCATGTGGGTCCACCACCGGCGCACGGCGATGATGAAGGGGACATGAAATCCGGGACCCTGGGACCGCTGCGGCGGGTTACCGCGGCCTTCTCCTTCAACTGGGACGAGATCCCGGAGGACAATATCCGCGTCAGCAAGGAGCTCGGCGGCGGCGCCCTGGGAGACCTGGGATACTACTGCGTCCGCGCCATTTTGTGGGCTTTCGATGAATTGCCCGTCAGTGTCTACGCCGCGGCGCGTTTTAACAGGGGAGTGGACTTCAATCTCGCAGGTCTGCTCTGGTTCGAGGGGGAGCGCATGGCCTCGTTCGACTGCGGCTTCGATACGGCGTCGCGCAGGTGGTTCGAGGTGGCTGGGACCCGACGGTCCCTGGTCTGCGACGATTTCGTGGTTCCGGCTGACCCGGAAAGGTCGAGGTACTGGATTCACGGAAAGGGCGGGGACAATCTCGAGCGCCGGGTGAGAGGCCCCGCGCAGACCGTGCTCATGGTCGAAAGATTCTCGGAAATCGCGCGCAGCGGAGAGCTGCAGGAGAGCTGGCCGCGCCAGGCGCTGGACACCATGAGGGTGTGCGACGCGCTGCTCGAATCGGCGCGGCGCCGGGAAAGAATAGAGGTGGATCAGGGGCAATAGTCCGGACCCGCCGCCCAGCCGTTAAACCCTCAAGAATCCGCGGCACCAGGTGCCGCCATCCCCAGGAGATTCCAATGGACGCCCGCCAGAAATACCTTTTCGACGTCAACGGCTACTTGGTCCTCGAGGACGTGCTCACCCGAGCCCACTGCGACCGCCTGATCGACACCGCCAGGCGCCTGATGGCGGTGCCCAACGGGGAGTTGCCCGAGGGCGTCCAACACAAGGAGGATGACTGTCTGCGGTCCCTGGGCGACCTGACCAGCGCCGATGCGGCGTTCTGCGAACTGATCGATCTGCCTCCGGTCATCGACATCCTGAAGGAGATCATCCACCACGAGCTGCGCCTGGAGATCGCCTACGGCCTCATTCGCAGCAGGGGCTTCGGCGGCCTCGAGCTGCACGGCGGCGGCTCGTTCGACAGCAACGGCCAGGACATCACCCTGATGTACCGCCACTTCAACGGCCGCATCTTCAGCGGCCATACCGTGGTCGCCTTCGACCTGGCCGACACCGGCGAGGAGGAAGGCGGCTTTGCCTGCGTGCCCGGCAGCCACAAGGCCAACTTTCCAATCCCCGAGGACATGAGGCAATTCGGCAACGGTGTCGACCCTTCCCTGGTGCGCTGCGTGCCGTGCAGGGCCGGCTCGGCCATCATCTTCACCGAGGCCCTGTGCCACGGGGCCACCCCCTGGCGCGGCGACAGCGACCGAGTCACCTTGTTCTACAAGTACCACCACGCCGGCATGAAGTTCCACAGGTTCTTCCCCAGCAGGGAAGCTCTGGAGAAAATGACACCCAGCCAGCGCGAGTTTTACATCGAGGTGGCATCGGACAGCCGCCAGCCGCGCGACCTCTACCAGGGCAGGTGATTGGGGGCGGCAGGGTTGCAGGGCACCGTCGCATGCCGACCCTGGCGTCGTATTGTTCGAGGGATGGTTCAGGGGAGGCCCCGCCCTCTACGAAGTTGCCACCAGG
This sequence comes from Candidatus Latescibacterota bacterium, assembly GCA_965208105.1. Classification (GTDB taxonomy): domain Bacteria; phylum Latescibacterota; class UBA2968; order UBA8231; family UBA8231. Next base: position 667,156 of record OZ242318.1, on the reverse strand, counting down.
CTCGATCATCTGCTCGCCGGTATTGGCTCGGACTGATTGATTTCAGGTGGCTCCTGCCCGACGCTCTGCGCAAATCGCCACCACACCAGCCAACCATTTGCCTATTCCTAATAGCTTATCGTTTGAACAGGCTTCTGCGGCCCACTCTGCTGCACAGCGGACAGGCGTAGGGGTCGTGGCCGCGGGCGGGGCAGTGCTCGCGTCCGAAATAGATGATCTGCAGGTGCAGCTTGTTCCAGCGCTCCCTCGGGAAGAGGCGCTTGAGGTCCTTCTCGGTGCGCTCCACGCTCCTGCCGGTGGACAGACCCCACCTGAAGGCCAGCCGGTGTATGTGGGTGTCCACCGGAAAGGAGGGCACGCCGAAGTCCTGGGCCATGACCACCTGGGCGCTCTTGTGGCCGATTCCGGGCAGCTTCTCCAGCTCCTCCAGACTGGCAGGCACCTTTCCCTGGTGCCGGTCGAGGAGGATCTGCGAGAGGTCGCGGATGGCCCTGGACTTGCGCGGCGCCAGGCCGCAGGGGCGGATGATGGCCTCGATCTCGGCCACCCCGAGCTCGACCATCCGGGTGGGGGTTCGGGCGCGGGCGAAGAGCTGCGGCGCGATCACGTTGACGCGGGCGTCGGTGCACTGGGCCGAGAGCAGCACCGCGATCATGTGGGTGTAGGGATCGCGGTGGTCGAGGGGCACGCTGACATCGGGATAGAGCCTTTCCAGGGTATCCATGACGATCCGGACTTTTTCCGCCTTGGTCATGGGGCTCCCAGCACCTTTCCCGGGTTCATGATATTGTGCGGGTCCAGGGCGTTCTTGATCGCCTTCATCACCGCCGTGCCCTCGCCGTGTTCCCGGGCAAGGGCATCGATCTTGCCCAGCCCGATTCCGTGCTCGCCGCTGCAGGTGCCTCCCAGTTCCAGGGCGATGTCGACGATGCGGCGGCCGAGGTCCCGGGCCTCCCGCAGTTCGGGGGGACTTTCCGGATCGATGAGAAGGACCACGTGAAAGTTGCCGTCTCCCACGTGGCCGTAGAGAGGTGCGGGCAGGCTGGTCTCTTCAAGGGCCTTCCTGGTCCTGACGATGGCCGCGGCGAGCCGGGAAATGGGGACGCAGACGTCGGTGACGTAGCCCACGGCGCCGGGGCGCAGGGCGCGGGAGGCGTAGTAGGAATCGTAGCGCGCCTGCCACAGGCGCTCGCGCTCCTTTGCCTCGGTTGCCCAGCGGAAGTTTTCGCCCCCGAAGCGGGCGGCGATGGCGCCCACCGCCTCGCTCTGTTCGACCACCGCGGTTGAGGATCCGTGGAACTCGAAGAAGAGGGTGGGGGAGACCTCGTAGTCCAGTCCCGAATAGCGGTTGATGGCACCCATTTGAACCGCGTCGAGGAGCTCGATCCGGGCCATGGGGACCGCCGCGCTCATCACCTCGATGACCGTGTCCACCGCGGCCTCGACTCCGGCGAAGGCGCACACCGCGGCAGCCATGGCCTCCGGCACTCGCCCCAGGCGCAAGGTGAGCTCGGTGATGATTCCCAGGGTTCCTTCCGAGCCCACCAGCAGGTGGGTCAGGTCGTATCCGGCCGCCGATTTGCGCGCCCGCCCCCCGGTGCGCACGATGCGCCCGTCGGCCATGACCGCCACCAGGCCGAGGACGTTCTCGCGCATGGTGCCGTAGCACACCGCCGACAGGCCCGAAGCCCGGGTCGCGGCCATGCCCCCCAGGGACGCATCGGCCCCCGGGTCCACGGGGAAGAACAGCCCGGTGCCGGCGTCGGCGAGATGCCGGTTGAGTTGCCTGCGGGTGACGCCCGCCTGCACGGTGGCGTCCATGTCCCTCGGGCTCAGCCGCAGGATCCGGTTCATCCGGCAGAAGTCGACGCAGACGCCGCCGTGGATGGCCACGACTCCGCCCTCCACCGCGGTGCCGGTGCCGTAGGGCACGATGGGCACTCGCTGCCCGGCGCAGATCCGCACGATGCTGGCCACCTCCTCCCCGGAGCGTGGAAAGGCCACCGCGTGGGGGGGTTGGGCAGCGTGGTGTGACTCGTCCTTGGCATGGCGCGCGCGGGCTTCCTCATCGGTGGACAGGCGCGGCCCCAGCAAGGCTTCCAGGGAGGCGAGGGCGGCCTCCAGGCGGGAACGGGGAATCGAACCGTGGCTCATGGAAAAAGGACCTAGAGAATGCCGTATTTGTCGTAGGCCTCCTGCGCTCCCATGCCGGCGCGGATGGCCTGGCGCACCTGGTCCTCTCCCCTCACCTTCTCCAGGGCCGCTGCAATGATTTCACCGGCCCTGTCCCAGGGCACGATGACCACCCCGTCCACGTCGCCGAAGACGATGTCTCCAGGCTCCACCGCCACACCGTTGTGAAAGGAGATGGGACAGCGAAAGTCGATGACCCGGCCCCGCGCACCCTGGTCCTGGGCGTATCTGCCCAGCGAGAAGGTGGGAAAGTCGAGAGCGAGTATCTCGCGGGTATCGCGGGAGCACCCGTTGAGCACGGCTCCGGCGGCTCCCAGCCTGATGGCGCGGGTGCTCATCAGGCCGCCCCAGGTGGCGAAGGAAGGTGTACCCCCGGTGCAGAGGTAGACTTCGTTCGGCTTGAGATCGTCCAGGGCCCTGAACAGCAGGCCGAAGGGCTGGCGGTGGCCCTGTTCGCTCGCGGTGGAGCCCTTGCAGTCGGCCGAGAGGACGGGCATGGCGCGGCCGGCGACGATCATGTCGTCGCGCAGGGGCTGGATCTGGCGCGGCAGAAACTGCAGGGTCATCCCGGCGCTGTCGAGGACGTCGCCGACCACGGCGGTGAACAACTCGCGCTTCATCAGATCGAAGAGTTCAGCGTCGTCATTCCACAGCGGCATGGCAGCCTTCCTTCAACGGACCAAGTGCCAGCGGGCGCAATTCCGGGTGAATTCGGCCGCGGTTGCATCCCGTCCCGCGGCGTTGCCTTCGCTCGTAAGCTCGATATCGCGCACCGGCGCTAGCGCTGGATGCGGGCGGAGCCGCCTTCGGCGAAGGAGCGCACCTGCGCCGCCGTCGCCATGGTGGTGTCCCCCGGAAAGGTGGTCAGCAGGGCGCCGTGGGCCCAGCCCAGGCGCGTGGCTTCCTCCGGGGTGGCGCCGGAGAGGAGCCCGTAGAAGAACCCGGAGGCGAATCCGTCGCCGCCGCCGACACGGTCGTAAACGTCCAGCTCGCAGGTGGGAGCCACGTAGGCCTCCCCGTCGACCCAGGCCACCGCGCCCCAGCTGTGGCGGTTGGTCGAGTGCACCTCGCGCAGGGTGGTGGCGATGATCCTTAGCTGGGGGTAGCGCTCCAGGACCCGGTCGATCATGAGGAAGAAGCTGCTGGGGTCGAGCTTGGAGCGATCCCCAATTTCCGGTCCGGACACTCCAAGCCCGTTCTGCAGGTCTTCCTCGTTGCCGACGATGACGTCCACGTTGTCGACAATGTTCCCGAGGGTGGCCTGGGCCCCTTCCAGGCCTCCAAAGACGCTCCACAGTTTTTCCCGGAAGTTCAGATCGAAGGAGACAACCGCACCACGTGCCTTGGCCGCCTGCATGGCCTCGACGATCACCGCGGCGGTGGACTCGGACAGGGCCGCAAAGATGCCCCCGCTGTGAAACCAGCGCACCCCGCCGGCGAAGACGGCGTCCCAGTCGAAGTCTCCGGGCTTGAGCCGCGCCGCCGCCTCGTTGGAGCGGTTGTAGAAGACCAGGGGGGCGCGCACCCCGTAGCCCCGGTCGCTGAAGACGGTGGCCATGTTGGGTCCGCTGACACCGTCGTGGTCGAAGCGCTTGTAGAACGGCTTCACCCCCATGGCCCTGACGCGCTCGGAGATGAGGTCGCCGATGGGGTAGTCGACCATGGCGGTGATTATTCCCGTCCGCATGCCGAAGCAATCCGCCAGGTTGGCCGCCACGTTGAACTCGCCGCCGCTCACGTGGATTCTGCAGTCGTTCGCCTTGCGGAAGGGGATGATACCCGGATCGAGCCGGTGCACCAGGGCGCCGAGGGAAACCAGGTCGAGGGCGCCTTCCCGGGGAATGTCGAGACCGTAGCTCATTCTGCTCTCCTTGCCGGGACGGACGGTCAGGATGTAGCGAGGTAGCCTCCCAGTCCAGGGCGATTGATCCGGGCCATCGGAGCAACGCCCGGAGCGGTTGGTGCCGGCCCCTTTTGGGTGGTGCAAAGAAAGCCAAATCCGGAATTGCTGTCCATGCCCGGCTATGCCCGGACGGTGGCCTCGGGGGCATTGCGCGGGTCTGCCGTCCTCCTAGTTTAGGAGCCTCGATTGGCCCGGCCGCCGAGGTGTCACCGGGGGAGCATACCGGTGCCGGTCCGCCCGAGCGTGGGAGCCCCCGGCGGATCTCTTCACCCACATGCGCCATGGACGCATGGCCGGCGCCGCCCTTACCTGAATAGCCCGGGGATAATGAAAAAAGCGGCATTCTTCAACCAGGATCCCGAGAGATTGGAGCGCGTCTTCGCCCGGGGCCGAAGAGAGAGATTGGAGAGGCTCGTGGACCTCTATCCCCACGTGGTTACATCGGAAAACTTTGCCGACCATGCCGACCGCCTTCGGGATCTGGAGGTCATCTTCTCCACCTGGGGCATGGTGCCCATGGGGGCCGGGGAGCTGGCCCGGCTGCCGGCCCTGCAGGCGGTATTCTACGCCGCCGGCACGGTGCAGAGTTTCGCCCCTCCCCTGCTGCGCCGAGGCATTCTCCTGGTCAGCTCCTGGGCAGCCAACGCGGTGCCGGTGGCGGAGTTCACCCTGGCCCAGATCCTCCTCTCGTGCAAGGGGTACTTCCGCAATACCCGCTCCTTGCTTTCGCCCGCGCTGCGCCGCCGGGCTCCCCGCGGACCGGGAGCATTCGGCGAGACCGTGGGCATCATCGGGGCGGGCATGGTGGGCCGCAGGGTCTGCCGGCTCCTGCGGCCCTTCGAGCTGAAGGTGATCGCCCACGACCCCTTCCTGAAGGATGAGGAAGCTGCCCGTCTCCGGGTGGAGAAGGTGGGGCTGGATGCGGTCTTCGCCCGCTCCTGCGTGGTCAGCAACCATCTGCCCGACCTTCCCGCCACCCGCGGCATGCTGGACCGCAGGCTGTTCGCCGGCATGCGCGAGGGCGCGACCTTCATCAACACCGGACGCGGGGCCCAGGTGGTGGAGGAGGACCTCATAGGAGTACTGAGGGAGCGCCCCGACCTCACCGCCCTGCTCGACGTGACCGATCCCGAGCCGCCGCTGGAGGGCTCGGAGTTCTACACCCTGCCCAACGTGCATCTCAGCTCGCACATTGCCGGTTCCCAGGGAGACGAAATCCTGCGCCAGGCCGATTATGCCATCGCCGAGTTCGAGAACTGGGCAGCCGGCCGCCCCCTGCGCTACAGGGTGACCCTGGAGATGCTCAAGACCATGGCCTAGTGTCCCGTCGCAGAGATAGGTTGACGAAATTAGGCCGCCGAGGCGGCAGGCTCACAAGGCGCCTGAGCGAGTCGTACCAGTAGTGTACGGCGAGTGAAGGCAACGCCGTGAGCCGGAATGGATCGGCGGAATAATGGCGACATATTTCTGCGATGGGACACTAGCAGCCCGGATGGACTTTCTCAACGGGCTGCCAGTCGACGCGGGGGCAGGCAGTGGCGCCGTGCGAGGACCTCGACCCGTTCATTCGATCGTGCCGCCGCCCAGGCAGCGCCTGCCCTGGTAGAAGACGGCGTGCTGCCCCGGGGCGATCCCCGGGTCGGGCAGATCCAGGGTCGCCTGCAGGCGATCGGGAGCGAGAAACTCGAGGCGGCAGGGGGAGAGTTCGGGGCCGTGGCGGAGCTTCACCTGCACGGTGCCGGCGCCTGGTCTGCCGGAGATCCAGTTGAGATTGGAGGCGGTAAAACGACGGCGCTGGCGCAGTTCACCCTGGTCTTGGTGGGAGACATAGACGATATTCCTGTCCACGTCTTTCCGCACCACGTACCAGGGACCGCCACCCAGACCCAGGCCGTGGCGCTGGCCTGTGGTGTAGAACCAGAAACCCTGGTGCTCGCCCAGTTTTTCCCCCGATTCCAGCGCAACGAGGTCTCCGCGGCGCCTGCCCAGGTGGAAGGCCACGAAGTCGCGGTAGTTGATCTTTCCCAGGAAACAGATTCCCTGGCTGTCTTTGCGGTTCCTGGTGGGCAGGTCCAGCTCTGCGGCGAGGAGGCGCACCTCCTCCTTGGTCAGATGCCCGATGGGAAAGAGGATGCGCCGCAGTTGGCCCTGGTCGAGGTTGGAGAGGAAATAGGTCTGGTCCTTCACCGCATCGGGTCCGCGCTCGAGGAAGAAGGTGCCGCCGCGCTGGCCGATGCGGGCGTAGTGCCCCGAGGCGACCTTCGCGCAGCGGCCGTTCAGGCGCCTGAAGAACTCGCCGAACTTGATGCGCTGGTTGCAGAGGATGTCCGGGCTGGGGGTGCGGCCGGCGGCCAGCTCGGCCAGGGCGTGCTCCACCACCTTGTCGCGGTAGGCTGACTGCAGGGACACGATTTCCAGAGGTACGTCCAGCTGTTCGCAGACGGCGCGGGCATAGCGCAGGTCCTCCTGCCAGGGACACTCGCCGAGAAAGGCCAGCTCGTCCTCTAGCCAGACCTTGAGATAGAAGGCGGTGAGGTCCCGGTACCCCCCGCGTTTGAGCAGGTTGAGGGCGACGGAGCTGTCCACCCCGCCCGAGAGCAGTACGGCGATTTTCATCGCGAAAACCTGGTGTGAGATGCGCAAGCCGCCCGGGGCCGACCGCAGGGGCGGTGCGGCACCTACCGTGAGAGGCCGCTTCCACGCGGATCGATCCATGGGCGCCCAATTGAAGCAATGGAATAATAAAATATAGAGGCTGAACCCGCTTTGCTCACCCCCACCGCCAAGAATCTCATCCTCACGGTCTACCTTCCCAACCTCACCGTTTCGTTCTGCAAGGGTCTGCTGCTGCCCGTGCTGCCCCTCTACGCGCGGTCCTTCGAGGTGTCATACGGACTCATCGGCCTGGTGCTGGCGGCGGAGGGGATAGGGACCTTGTTGAGCGACGTGCCGGCGGGAATGCTGCTGCGAAAACTGGGACAGAGGAAGGTGATGATTCTGGGGATGATTTGCACCGTCCTGGGTGTCCTGGGACTGGTCTGGGCCCGGAGTCTTGCCGAGCTCATCGCCTGCCGGCTGGTCTCGGGCATGGGGCTGGCTCTGTGGGACATCTCGCGCTACGCCTACCTCGCCGAAGTGGTTCACCGCGGCCTCCGGGGGAGGGCCATTGCGGTCTGGGGCGGGATTGCCCGCATGGGAAAGTTCTTTGGACCCGCCCTGGGTGGGGTGGTGGCGGCCGCGTACGGGTTCAGGGCACCCTTTCTGATATACGCGGTCCTGGCGGCGGTCATGCTGGCTGCGGTTGCCGTCTGGGTGCGCGGCAGAGGATCCGGAATGGAGGGGGCCCGGAGCGCCGATAAGGGCGGCGGCGGCTTGATGGCCACCCTCAAATCGCATCGCCGCGAGCTGGTCACCGCCGGCTCGGGACAGGTCTTCGCCCAGATGATCCGCGCCGCATTTCCAATCGTGGTTCCGCTCTATGCCGCCGACGCGCTCGGGCTGCAGGTCCAGGATGTGGGTCTCATCCTGAGCATCTCCGCGGCGCTGGACATGTGCATGTTCTACCCCGCCGGGATGCTCATGGACCGCCTCGGCCGCAAGTACGCCTCCGTGCCCTGTTTCCTGATCCAGGCCGTGGGCATGGCCCTGATTCCCCTGAGCGACAGCTTCATGGGGCTCCTCGGGGCTGCCACCCTGATCGGCCTGGGAAACGGCATTGGTTCCGGCACCATGATGACCCTGGGTGCCGACCTGGCTCCGCCGCAGGCCAGGGGAGAGTTCCTCGGGATGTGGAGGTTCGTGGGGGATGGGGGATTGGCCGCCAGTCCCCTCATCGTCGGCAGCGTGGCGGACCTGGTCGGCCTGGCGCTGGCTCCTCTGGCAGTGTCCGGCATGGGGTTGGCGGCAGCCTTCATTCTCGCGGTTCTGGTGCCGGAGACCCTCCGGAAGCCGGAAACGGGGTGATTCCTGCCCGAACCTGGGCCTGCCCCGGTGCGCAGGAAGCTTGGAAACTATCCGAGATTGAAAACCAGGTATAACATGAGAAATATCATCGTCAGCAGAACGCAGCTGCTCGTCACCCACGTCCGTCCGAAGATGCCCTGGGGACCGTGGAGATGGCGCACCCCGGCAACGGCGGCGGCGACCGCGGCATCGGCGGCGGCAAGGGAACGGCGCAGCAGTGGGGCCCCGGCCCGCTCCACGGCTCCCACCGCGGCCGGCAGCAGGCGTCGGTAGATCCAGTCGGCGTCCAGGTTGGTGCAGGGGATCTCTTCGCTTTCGAGGTGCTTCCGCGCCAGGATGGCGAAGGCCAGGACGGCGAAGGCCAGCAGCTGCAGCTGGGTCACAACGTGGCTCGAGGTGTAGGGCTCGAATTCCACCGGGTAGGGAAGGAGCGCGTAGAGCGGCTGGGGGTACACCCCGATTGCGATGCACAGGAAGGCGGCGGCGCCCATGGCGATCAGCATGTTCAGGGGGGCTTCCTTGCAGCGGATTCCCGAGTCGCGGCCGAAGAAGCCGTAGAAGGGGATCTTGATACCGGAGTGGTGCAGCACCCCCGCGGATGCGAAGAGCAGGACGAAGAAGGTGGCGGTGTGGCCTCCATCGGCGGTCGCCGCCAGGGTCAGCGATTTGGTGACGAAGCCGCTGAAGAGCGGAAAGGCGGAGATCGAGGCGGCGCCGACGATGCAGAAGGCCGCGGTGAGGGGCATGGACTTGTAGATTCCCCCGAGGTCGGAGGCCCTGGTGGTGCCGACGCGGTAGAGGACAGCCCCCATGGACATGAACAGCAGGGCCTTGTAGAGAATGTGCACGAAGGCGTGGGATACGGCGCCGTTGATGCCCATTTGCGTTCCCACCCCGATGCCGACCACCATGAATCCCAGCTGGTTGTTCAGACTGTAGGCCAGCACCCTCCTCAGGTCGTTTTCTATCACCGCGTAGAAGACCGGAAAAGCGGTCATGACAGCGCCGATGGGAATGAGTATCTCTGTGCCCGCATAGCCCCGCGCCAGGGCGTAGACCGCCATCTTGGTGGTGAAGGCGCTGAGAAACACGGTGCCGGTCACCGTGGCCTCGGGATAGGCGTCCTGAAGCCAGTTGTGCAGCAGCGGGAAGGCGCACTTGATGGCGAAGGCGGCGAAGATCAGAGTGCCCCCGGGATTGCGCGGCCCAAGCTCACCCATATCGACGAAATCCAGGGAGCCGGTGGCCTGGTGGTGGAGGAGGATTCCCGCCAGGAGGATGAGGCCCGAGCTGACCTGGATGATCAGATAGCGCATGCCGGCGGAGTAGGCGCGCTCGGTGCGCCGGCTCCAGATCAGCAGTACGGAGGAGACCGCCGTCACCTCCCAGAACGCGAAGAGGGTGATCAGGTCGCCCGCGAAGACGGCTGCGATGGCCGAGCCGGCGTAGACCAGGCCGGCCCCGTGCTGCACCCGGTCCCGCAGGTGCAGGGCGTAGACGCAGCCGAGAATGGCCATTAGGTGGAAGATGAAGCCGAAGACCAGGCTCAGCTTGTCGACGCGGACGCAGGCGAGGGTGTAGTCGAACAGCTCGATTCGGCCATGGATGCCGGGAGAAAACTGCAGCAGGTGGACGAAGCTGAGAAAGGGCAAGGCCACCAGGAAGGCGGACTGCAGGCGCCCGCGCGCCAGGGGAAGGAGTAGCGCTCCCATGATCATGACGGTGCCGGGGGGAAGATCAGTCACCGTAGTAGTCCTCCCCGCGCATGACCACCCGGCGCCAGAGGTGGCCGGCGAAAACGATGAAGGAGTAGGCCAGAAAGCCGAACAGGGGGTAGAAGCCGAACCAGTGTTCCACCTCGTAGTTGACGTGTTTGTGGTAGAGCAGGTCGCTCAGGTCGAACAGGTCGAAAATGAGGAGGGCGGCGCAGAGGACCGCGAGAAGGTGGAAGAGCCGGGTAACGTTGGCTGGATTATCGAGGCCGCGGCGTCTGTCGTTCCGCTTTTCCTGGGGTTGGTTCATGACTGGGTCCTCAAGGCAGGGCGATCGGGGTCAAGAAGTGGTAGATGGCATCGGCGTAGAAGAACAGCCCCAGGCATGCCGCAGCCGTGAGGCACAGGGGCGCGAGGCACAGGATGGGCGCTTCCCTGATGCCCTGACAGGCGTCCGGGTACCCAGGTGGCGCGAAGAAAGCCCGCGCAACCACGGGCATGAGGTAGGCGATGTTGAGCAGTGAGCTGATCACCAGCACGGCGACGAACAGGGGATGCTGCGCTTCCAGGGCCCCCAGGGCAAGGTACCATTTGCTCCAGGAGCCCCCGAAGGGAGGAGTGCCTATCACGCTCAGCGCGCCAAGCCCGAACGCGGTCATGGTCAGGGGCATGGCCCTGCCGATGCCGCTCATGTCGCTGACCTCCGTTTTGTGCAGGGCCACGTTGATGGCGCCGGCGCAGAAGAACAGGGTTATCTTGCCCATCGCGTGCATGGCGATGTGCATGCTTCCGCCAATTATCCCCCAACCGTTTGCCAGCGCCGCCCCCATGACCACGTAGGCCAGCTGGCTGATGGTCGAATAGGCGAGGCGGGCCTTGAGGTTGTCCTTGGTCAGGGCCACGACCGAAGCTGTCAGGATGGTGGCCGCGGCGGCGTAGAGCAGCCAGATGCTGGACCCGGTGCTGTGGAGAAGGTCTATGCCGAAGACGTAGACGACAGCTTTCATCACCGCGAAGACACCCGCCTTGACCACGGCGACGGCGTGCAGCAGGGCGCTCACCGGGGTCGGCGCCACCATGGCCGCCGGCAGCCAGCGGTGGAAGGGCATGAGGGCGGCCTTGCCGGTACCGAAGGCGTAGAGGGCAAGCAGTATCCAGAGGACGCCCGGATCGGCCTTGCCGGCGAGAATGCCGCCGGAGGCGAAGTCCAGGGTGCCCGCCAGGTTCCAGGTCCACACCAGGGCGGGTAGAAGCAGTCCGATCGAGGTGCCCACCAGGATCCCCAGGTAGATCCTGCCGCTCCTCCTGGCCTCGGGAGTCCGGTGGTGGGTGACCAGGGGATAGGTTGTGAGGGTCAGGACCTCGTAGGAAACGAACAGGGTGAGCAGATTGGCGGCGAAGGCCGCGCTCAGCGCCGCCCCTATGGCCAGGGCGAAAAAGGCGAAAAACCGGGTCTGGTTTTCCTCGCGGTGGCCGCGCATGTAGCCGATGGAGTAGAGCGAGGTGGTGATCCACAGTCCTGCGGCGACGAGGGCGAAGAGCAGGCCGAGAGGTTCGACCTCGAAGCCCAGCGCCAGCCCGGGCATAACCTCCAACAGGTCCACTGAGGGCCTTAATCCCCCCACAACGGCCGGAGCCAGGGCGGCGACGGCGAGAAAGGTGAGAGCGCCGCAGGCGAGTGTCGCGGCCTCGCGCAGGTTGGGCCTCGATCCCAGCAGGACGATGGCCGGCGTGGCGAGCAAAGGCAGGGCCACGGCGGCCAGGATGGCGACGCTGGGACTCACGGCGTTCCCTCCACGAGCATGGCCGCCGCGCGGCGGGCGATTCCGGCGCTGAATGAGGTCGAGACCCCGAAATAGAAGATGGCACCCACCGTGATCCAAACCGGAACCTGCATGGACAAGGGGGCCTCGGCGACCCTGGCGGATTGCTCGGGAGCGTCCTGAAAATAGGCTGTTTCCACCACCCGCCACAGGTAGACCACGGCGATCAGCGAGGCCAGCAGGACGAGCCCGGCCAGGAGCCATCGGCCTTGTTCCAGGGCGGCGAGAACCAGGTACCACTTGCTGATGAATCCGGCGGTAAGCGGCACTCCGATGAGGCCCAGGCCGGCGATGACGAAAGCGGCCATGGTCCAGGGCATGCGCCGTCCCAGTCCGCGCAGGTCCTCGAGCTCGACCGAGCCCAGGCGCAGGAAGATGGATCCCACGGAGAAGAAAAGAGCCGCCTTGATCAGGGCGTGGTTGAGCATGTGGACGATGCTTGCGGTCAGCCCTGTCACCGAGTCCAGTCCCACCCCCAGCATTATGTATCCGATCTGGGCGATGCTCGAATAGGCCAGCATGCGCTTGATGTTGTTCTGGAAGACCGCTACCGCCGAAGCCACCAGGATTCCCAGGGAGGCCAGGGGAATCAGTATGGCGTCGAGCTTCATCGTGGCGAAGACGAAATCCCCGCCGAAGATGGTGAAGACGAATCGGATGTAGACGTATGCGGCGACCTTTGTGGCCGTTCCCGCCAGGAAGGCCGTCACTGCCGAGGGGGCGTAGGTGTAGGCGTTGGGCAGCCACAGGTGCAGAGGAAAAAGGGCCAGCTTGAGACTCAGCCCAACGCTCAGGAAGGCGAGCGCCACGAGGATGGTGCGGCTGTGCTCGACCCTCTGCAGGCGGGACGCCATGTCAACCATGTCCAGAGTACCGGTCGCCATGTAGAGCAGGCCGATGCCTATGACGAAGAAGGTGGCCCCCACCGTTCCCATGATCAGGTAGCGGTAGGAGGCGGTAAGGGCGCGGCGGTCTGTTCCCAGTCCGATCAGGGTATACGACGCAAGGGACGAGATCTCCAGAAAGACGAAAACGTTGAACACGTCCCCCGTGGCGGCCATGCCGAGCAGGCCCGTCAGGCAGAGGAGAAAGGTGGCGTAGAACAGGTGGTGGCGGATCCGCGGCAACTCGGCGGCGGCGCTGGCCGGGGCGTACAGCAGGGCGAGGGCAGCCACCAGGGAGACGACGAGGAGTACGAAGGCATTGGCTTCGTCCACCCGGTACTGTATGCCCCAGGGCGCCTCCCAGCCGCCCAGGGCGTAGGAGACGGGGCCGCTCTCGAGCACCGTCAGGAGCAGGGATGAGGCCATGGCCAGGACACTCCAGCCCACCCCGAGGGCGAAGAGCCGGGCCGGCAGGGAGCGCCGCAGGAGAACGCAGATGGGCGCAGCGGTCAGGGGGACGACCACCAGGAGGATGGGAAGGTGGGCACCGGTCATGTTTCCCCATCCTGCCGGTGGATCTCTTCCTCCTCGATGGTGCCGTAGGCTTCCCTGATGCGCACTACCAGGCCGAGGGCGAGGGCGGTGGTGGCGATGCCCACGACGATGGCGGTGAGAATGAGCACGTGGGGCAGGGGATTGGAGTAGGCGGTGGCGCTGGCCGCGAAGATGGGCGCGGTTCCTCCGGCGATCTTGCCCATGCTGATGTAGAGCAGGAAAACAGAGGCCTGAAAGATGTTGAGGCCGATGATTTTCTTTATGAGGTTGCCGCTGGACATGACGATGTAGAACCCGGTCATCATCAGGAAGATGACGATCCAGTAATTGTACAGGCCTGGAAACTGGGTCACGGCCTGCTCCGTCCGACGAAGCAGAAAAATGCGGAGGTCATGGCGGCGGCCACGGTGACGCCGACGCCGAACTCGATGAGGAAGATGCCCAGGTGCTGGCCGTGGAGGGGGTCGGAGAGCAGGACGCTGTAGTCCAGGAAGTTTCCTCCCAGGAGGAGGGGCGCCAGCCCGGTCCCCGCATAGAGCAGGAGGCCGAGGGCGCCCAGGGCCTGCACATGGCCGGTGGCGGCTACGCGGCGCGCTGCCTCGAAGCCGAAGATCATGGTGTAGAGCACGATGGCCGCCGCAAAGATCACGCCCGCCTGAAACCCGCCGCCCGGCCCGTAGTCCCCGTGGAACTGGACGTAGAGTGCGAAGAGCATTATGAAGGGGATGAGGAGCTTGGAGACGACCCGGAGGATGATGTGGTGTCTCATGGATGCCTCTCGCCGGGGCCCCGCCGGCGCCGGCCGCCGATCAGCAGCGCCAGTCCCGTTCCCGCGGTGAAAATCACCGTAACCTCGCCCAGGGTATCGTACCCCCTGTAGCTGGCGAGGACGGCGGTCACCAGGTTGGGAACGCCCACTTCGGCGGGGGTGTTTTCGATGTAGTGCCGCGCTACGTGCTGGTGCACGGGAGCGTTCGGATCGCCGTAATGGGGCATGTCCAGGGTGCCGTAGACCAGCGCCGCCCCGGTGGCCAGGACCACGAGGAGTGGCAGCCAGGACCTGGAGGGCGGCGGCCTTTCTTCGGCGGAGGTGAGGATCAGGGTCCCCAGTCCCAGCACGGTGGCGATGCCGGCGCCTACCGCCGCCTCGGTGAAGGCGACGTCCACCGCGTCCAGTACGAGGAACACGGCCGCGCACAGGATGCTGAAGAAACTGCTCAGCATCAGGGCGGCGAAGAGGTTGCGCAGGCGCGCGATGGCGATGGCCAGGACTGCCATGAAGGCCAGCAGCAGAACGTTGATCAGTTCAATCACGGTTCTTCGCTCTCCTGGCTGAGAAGGGGTTTCAGACCCGCCATGCGCGCGCCCTTGGCGACGGCGTGGGACCCGGTGGGGCTGGTCAGCAGCAGTATGGCAAGGATCATGACCAGTTTTACCGTCACCAGGGTTAGCCCGCCCTGGAACATGAGGCCGAGCAGGATGAATCCGGCGCCCAGGGTATCGCTGACCCCGGTTCCGTGCATGCGGCTGAAGAAGTCCGGCAGGCGCAGCAGGCCGACACCGCCGACGATACAGAAAAAGGAGCCGATGACGAGGCAGGTCCAACTGGCTATTTCGACCATCAGAGCCACTATTTCCGCCCTTTCCCTCCCTCGTCTCCGGCGGTGGCGAAGTTGCCGTATTCGACGTATTTGAGAACGGCGATGGTGCCTATGAAGTTGAGGAAGACGTAGATGAGGGCCAAGTCCAGGAAGTGCGGCCGGCCGCTGAGGAAACCCACCGCGGCGATGAGCAGCACGGTCTTGGTGCCCGCCATGTTCAGGGCGAGTATGCGGTCGTAGACGGTGGGGCCGAGGACCGCCCGGGTCAGAGCCAGAACTATGGTGGCGAGGATGGCCGCCGTTGCCACCGCGTACATCATGATCGCCCTTCCATGGCGGCGACGCGGCGGTCCATGGCCCCTCCCAGCAGATCTTCGGCGCTGGCGCGGGTCAGGGCGTGCACCGAAATCAGGTCCCCGCTGACGTCGAGCGAGACCGTTCCGGGGGTCAGGGTGATGGAGTTGGCATAGACGACCCTCCCCAGGGCGCTTTTCTGGCCGGCCCTGACCTGGATCAGGGTCGGGCTGATGGGTAGCCCGGGGTGGAGGATGCAGCGGGCGACGGCGACGTTGGCCCTGGCGATGGACCACAGGAGCCAGGGCCAGTAGAGAATCGAGCGCCCCAGGAGGTGAACCGGATGGCCTTCGTCGTCGGCGATGCCCATGCGCGCGGAAACGGCGGCCACGAGCACGCAGGAGCACAGTCCGAGGCCGACGAGAAGAGCAGTGTAATGGCCGGACCACAACAGCCAGACCGCGGCCATGGTAACGACCGGACTGCCGAAGAAGTAGCGCACAATATCTCCTGTGGGAATTTGTGCGGCGGGCATCGGAACCCGTAAAAAATAATGCACAACTACCCGCCCGGCAAAATGAGCGGCAGGGACGGAGGCCGGCCTTGTTGCCGCGGGGGAGGATGCCTATCTTCGCCGCCCATGTTCACCTCCCCGGTCCCACTGGCCCCGATCTTGAGCCAGTTGCGCGCCGGCGCCCTCGATTTGAAGCGGCAGATCGGCTCCTCCTGCCATCGGATCGACCGCTGCGAGGAGCTGCTTCAGGCGCTGCTGCCCGAGCCGGGCCGCAAGGAGCGCCTGCTGAGAGAGGCGGAGGCCCTGGTTGCCCGTCACCCGGAACCGGCGGGCCGGCCTCCCCTGTATGGAATTCTGGTGGGGGTGAAGGACATAATCAGGGTGGACGGCTTCCCGACCCGTGCCGGTTCGCGCCTGCCACCCCACCTTCTCGCCGGTCCCCAGGCCTCCTGCGTCACCGCCCTGCGCCGGGCAGGAGCCCTGGTGCTGGGCAAGACCAGGACCACCGAGTTCGCCGGTTTCGATCCCGGCCCCACCGCAAATCCCCACCGACCGGGCCACACGCCGGGAGGATCCAGCAGCGGTTCGGCGGCGGCGGTGGCAGCCGGCTACTGTCCCCTCGCCCTGGGCACCCAGACCATAGGGTCGGTCGTGCGCCCCGCCGCCTTTTGCGGTGTCGTCGGGTTCAAACCCAGTCTGGGGCGGATCGACACCGCAGGGCTGTTGGATTTCTCACCGGCGGTGGATACGGTGGGCATGTTCACCCAGGACCTCGCGGGAATGGGAAGCGTCGCAGCGGTCCTGTGCGCGGGGTGGAAGCAGCGCACCGAAGCCGACAAACCGGTGCTGGGCGTGCCGCGGGGACCCTTCCTGGAGCAGGCAACGGCTGCCGGGCTGGAGGCTTTCGGGGAACAGGTGGAGAGTCTGCGCGAAGCCGGCTTCGTCGTGCGCCGCCCACCCCTGCTGGAGGATATCGAGGAGATCAACAGGCGCCATGGACACCTCGTGCAAAGGGAGTTCGCAGAGGTTCACCAGGATTGGTTCGAGACCCACGGCCACCTTTACGGGGAGGGCAGCGCCGGAGTCCTGAGAGAGGGCAGGCGGGTTGACGCCGCGGAGTACCATGGCGGCCTGGCCGGACGGCTGCAGTTGCGCCGCACCCTGGCGGCGAAAATGCAGGAGGAGGGTATCGACCTGTGGATCAGTCCGGCGGCGACCGGAGCGGCCCCTGCCGGTCTGGAAACCACCGGGGACCCGGCGATGAACCTGCCCTGGACCCACGCCGGCGTGCCGGTGCTCACCCTGCCTGCGGGACGGTCGTCCAACGGCCTGCCCCTCGGGTTGCAGTGCGCGGCGGCTTTCGGCCGCGACGAAAGCCTGCTCGCCTGGGGAGTACATCTGTCCGCCTGCCTGGAGGCCGGGGGCTGAATTGCACGGAAAGGTTCACTCCCCGGGAGGCGCGGCCAGTGTGAGCTCCTGAACAGGGACAGGCCGGGAGGGGACTTGGGGATTCAACGGAGGAATCCATGCCGACAGCTGAGTTCCGCGCCGGCGCCGCCATGCGCGACATAACCCCCGACCGCCCGCTGCCCAACTACACCCACGTCTGGTTGAGCCGCGGGGAGGGCAGTCCTTTGCGCTGCCACGCCGTGGTCTTCAGCGACGGCAGGCGCCAGGGGGCCCTGGTCTCCTGCGACGCGACCTTCGTCGACCGCCCCCTGCTGTTGAGGATGAGGGACGCCTGTGCGCGCAGAACCGGCCTTGCCGGCGACTGGATCGCCGTGGCCGCTACCCACACCCACGCGGCCCCGGCCATCTGTCCTTCCTTCCTGAGCGGCGCCAGTCCCGATCCTCTCTATCTCGACTTTCTCGTGGACCAGGTGGCCGAGGCCGTTGCGCAGGCGCAGCTCCGCATGCGACCCGCCCTGCTGGTGGCCGGAACCTGCCTCACCCCGGGCTGGGAGTTCAACAGGCGCCTGCTGCGCCCCGATGGGTCGGTCCTGATGACCTGGCCTCTGAAGGCGCACCCCGGACTGCCGCCGGCGGGGCCGGTGGACGGGGAAATGGGGTTCATGGCATTCGAGGAACCATCGGGAGATCCCATCGCATTCGTGGTGAACTACCCTTCCCACAACAACTGCGTCGGCGAGGAATTTCACGGCGACCTCGGGGGCTGCGCCGGTGACGCCCTGCGGGACGCCCTGGACGCCGGAATCCCCACACCGTTCCTGCAGGGGGCCTGCGGGGACGTGATGTGGTGCGGCGGCGATCCCCCTCCCCTGCATGGCAATCTGCTGGCTCGCCGGATCGGGGTGGACATCGCCGCGCGCCTGGTCCCGGCCTACCGTGCGGCCGCGCGCCGGAAAGTGAAGAGAATCTCCATGTGCCGCGAGGTCATGGAGATTGCCGACCGGCCCTTCGAGGAGTCTACTTTCTGTGAGGATTTGTGCCGCGGCGCCGATGAAGCGGCCAGGCTTTACGCCCGCAGCCGCTACGACCCGGAGGAGGAGGCGGTCAGGGCTCTCGGCCCTACCACCTGTCCGGTGGAAATCCAGGCCATTGGATTCGGGGAGGTGGCGGTCTGCACCAACCCCGCCGAGTTGTTCGTGGAGTTCGGCCTGGAGATCCGCCGGCGCTCGCCCTTCGACGTAACCCTGGTGGCGGAGCTGACCAACGGATACTGCGGTTACGTACCCACCGCGGCCGCCTTTGCCCAGGATGGCTACGAAGTCCACCGGACGGTCTACACCTCGCGCCTGGAGAAAGGGGCGGGGCGCAAAATCACCGCGGCGTCGGTGGATCTGCTCGAGCGTCTGTGGCCGGGTTCCGGTGGGGGGTGAAAGAAAGGCGGTCCAGGTTGCGGTTTTCGGGCGCATCCCCGTTTTTTGATGGAGAGGGAAGCCGCGAGATTCGCTCTGGGTAAATCATTCGGGGTAAATCATGATAGACGCAAAGGAAATACGGACAAATCCCGAAGCCCTGCGCGAGGCCATCCGCGCGCGCCGGGTGGATCCGGACAAAGCCGACCTGGACCGCTGGATGCAGCTGGACGCCAGGAAACGCCAGTTGCAGGTAGCCGTGGACCGCCTCAACCAGGAGAAGAAGCAGTTGGCCAGGCTGGGCAGGAGCGATCCGGAAGCGGCGCGCCGCAAGGGCCAGGAACTGCGCGAGGAAGGCCGCCGGATGGCCCGGGAAATGGCGCGGGTTGGGGGCGAATGGCAGGAGATACTCGACTGGTTCCCCAACTGGCCGCACCCGGACATGCCGCGGGGGGAGGGTGAGGAGGACAACGTCGAGGAAAAGGCCTGGGTCCCCGGTTCGGGGTACCTGGACCGCGCCCTGCTGGGAGCCGGCGATGCCAGCCGGGAGGCCATGCCACAGGCGCCCTGCCACGCCGACGCCGACTTCGAGCCGGTGCACCACGCCGAACTGGGTCCACTGCTGGGTGGGGTGGATACCTTGCAGGCGGCCAAGGTCTCGGGCTCGCGCTTTGCCTTTCTGCGCGGCGACGTGGCCTTGATGCAGTACGCCCTTACCCGGCTTCTCACCGACGAGCTCCTGCGCCGCGGCTACGAGATGATGATACCCCCGCTTCTGGTGCGCGACCGCTCGCTCTACGGCACCTCCCACTTCCCCGAGGGCCGCGACCAGGTCTATGCCATCCGCAGCGACAACGTCGAGGAAGGCGCCGAGCTCTTTCTCGTGGGCTCGTCGGAGCCGGCCAACTTCAGCTACTTCATGGACCGGACCCTGGCCCGCGAGCAGCTCCCCCTGCGGCTATTCGCCGCCACCGTCTGTTTCCGCTCGGAGGCCGGCTCCTGGGGCAAGGACGTCAAGGGGATCAAGCGGTTGCACCAGTTCGACAAAATCGAGATGAACTCGGTGTGCGCGGAGGACCAGTCCGAGGCCATCTACCAGGAGTTCGGCGAGATCAACGAGTGGCTGCTGCAGACCCTGGAGCTGCCCTACCGGGTGGTTGACAAATGCTCCGGAGACGCAGGCTATCTGGCCAGCCACCGCCAGCGCGACCTGGATGTGTGGCTCTCCGGATCGCGCGAGTACATGGAAGTCATGACCGACACCAACACCACGGACTACCAGGCCCGGCGGCTGAACGTGCGCTACAAGGACGGGAGAGGAAGGCCGCGGTTCTGCCATACAGTCAACGACACGGGCTGCGCCATGGGCCGCATGCTGATCGCCATCATGGACAACTATCAGCAGAAAGGCTCCGCGGTAATGGTCCCCGATGTGCTGCGGGAGGTGGTCGGAAAAGACCGAATCGAGCCCGGAAGGGGAGGAAGGGACAGGTAGGGCGTTGGCGGCAAGGAGGCTGAGCGGGAAGAAGGTGGCGGCGCAGATGCGCCGGGAGATGAAGGCCGAGGTGGAGAACCTGGGAAAAGAGCACGGCGTCGTGCCCGGTCTCGCCGTGGTGCTGGTCGGGGATGACCCGGCTTCCGCCTCTTACGTTGCCGGCAAGCGGCGGGCCTGCAGGGAGGTGGGAATCCACTCGCAGGAACGCAGGTTCGCCGCCGGGATTCCAGAGGGCGAGTTGCTCGGCGCGGTCGAGGATCTCAACGGAGATGCTTCCATCCACGGCATCCTGGTTCAGGTTCCTCTTCCCGGCCTGGACGAAGGCCGGATACTGAACGCGGTGGACCCCGACAAGGACGTGGACGGCCTGCACCCGGTCAACCTGGGGCGCCTGATGCGGCAGGAAGAGGGGTTTCTGCCCTGCACCCCCTTCGGCGTGCAGCAGCTCATTCAGCGCAGCGGCATCGACGTGGAGGGCAGGCACGTGGTCGTCGTCGGGCGCAGCATTCTGGTGGGACGGCCTCTGGCCAATATCCTGCTGCAGAAAAGCGCCGGAGCAAACGCGACGGTCACCGTGTGCCATACCGCCACCCGGAACCTGAAACACTTCACCAGCCAGGCCGATATTCTCGTCGTCGCTGCCGGCCGGCCCCGCGCCATCAGTGCGGATATGGTCAAGGAAGGGGCGGTGGTGATAGACGTTGGGGTCAACCGCCTCGATGACCCCGGACGGGAGCGCGGCTGGCGCATCGTCGGCGACGTGGACTACGAGGAAGTGCGCCGGAAGGCCGGCGCCATCACCCCGGTTCCGGGAGGCGTGGGTCCCATGACCATTGCCATGCTGCTTCACAACACCATCCTGTCCGCCAGGCGGGCCCACGATGCGCCGCCGAGCTGAGAACGCGATCCGGGAAGCACGATGAGCAAGCTGCGCCACGTCAACACCACCGACATCCTCGCGGCCATCCGGCTGGGATGCCGCACCATGGGCAGCGTCTTCAACGCCGACGACGGGGACGTTCCCTTTTTCGGCTCCCGCGTCAGGCCCGATGCCTGCCTGAATTTCAGCCCGGTCCACTCCGAGTCCCATGTCCCCGGCCGCCACCTCAACGCCCTGCTCAACGCCGAGGCTGCCGCCGGCGTCCGCCTGGACGAGGACTGCATCGACAAGCACGCCCGCGCCGCTTTCTTCTCCTACGGCGGACCGCTGCCTTTGCCCCTCAATCGCGCCGCTCCGGGAGGCGCCCTGGTCAATTTCATCCCGCACAACGTGCGCGAGGGTTTCCACGCGCTCTACTCCCTGGCGGCCATGCGCGGCTCGGAGCGGGCAATCGACCTGGCCGCCGCCTCCATCGCCGCCATCTTCGAGTACTGGGATGCCGAGAAGGGATGGGATTGCGCTCGCCTGCAGGGGAAGCCTGGGCTGGAGGTGCGCCGCTCGGGCTTCATCTCCGGCCTGGGGCGCGCCATAGGCCCCCTGGTGAAACTATACAGGACCACCGGGCTCGAGTCCGCCCTGGAGCTGGCCCTGGTGCTCAAGGAAAAGGCCCTGGAGTATTTCAGGGAGGACGGCGGCTATGACCCGGAGTCGTTCGGCACCCACACCCATTCCACCACCTGCGTCATGTCGTCGCTGGCGCAATTGGCCGATCTGACCGGGGACGGGTGCCTGCTGGAGCGGGTGCGGGCCTTTTACGACAAGGGGTTGTGGGAAATCCGCGACCAGTTGGGCTGGGTGGTGGAAGACAGCGGGGACTCGAGCAACCCGGACAAGGGCGAGGCAAACAACAGCGGCGACATCGTGGAAACGGCGCTGATCCTTGGGCGATGGGGCTACCCGGAGTATTACCAGGATGCGGAGCGCATTCTGCGCGGGCATCTGCTGCCGTCCCAGTTGCGCGACACCGCCTTCATCGAGGACCCGCCCAATCCCCGCGGCGAGGACGGCAGGCGCGACGTGGCGCAGCGCCACCTGGGGGCCTACGGCTTTCCTGCCCCCTACGGGCACCAGCCCGCGGGCCTCGAGTCCCTGAGCTTCAACATGGACATCGTCGGCGGAGCGGTGGGGTCCCTGTGCGCCGCCTACGGGGAAGTGGCGCGCAGCGACGAGGCGGGCCATTGGGCAAACCTGTTCTTCGACCACGAGACCGAAGACCTTGAAATCGAGTCTCCCTACACCCATCCGGCTCTGGGCATCCGGGTGAAGCGGCCCGGTCCGCTCTTCGTGCGCCTGCCGGCATGGGCCGATCCACAACAGGTCGAGGTGGAAGGGAAGGCAGAGAAGCCGCTACAAACCGGCGGCTATCTTTTCATTTCCCGGCCGCCTCTCAACCGCACTCTGACCTTCGACTTCCCCCTTGCCGGGGAGGAACTCGTCCTCGAGCACCGCAGCAGGTCGATCCGGGTGAGGATGCGGGGCGACGCGGTGGTTTGCATGGACAACTTCGGCGCCGATCTGACCTTCTTCGATCCGCTTGACTGAAAGGCCAAATCCAACCTTGACGAACTTTCAGCATTGACCGCCGCTCGCAGAAACATGCGCCTCGGCGCCGACGTAGGAGGCACATTCACCGATGTCGTCCTCCTCGACGACCAGGGGAATATCTGGACCCACAAGGTCCCTTCGACTCCTCCCGACTTCGAGCAGGCCGTTCTGCAGGCCAGCGCGGGACTGCTGCAAAGGGCCGCGGTGGACGGCTCGGCGGTTTGCGAGGTTGCCCACGGAACCACGGTGGCGACGAACGCGGTGCTGGAGCACCAGGGGGCGAGGACCGCGTTGATCACCACCCGGGGGTTCCGCGACGTGCTCGAGTTGCGCCGCATCCGCGCGCCCCAGATCTACGACCTGTTCTTCGACAAGCCCGAAATCCTCGTCGAGCGCTCTCTGCGTTTCGAGGTCGACGAGCGCATAAGCGCCGCCGGCGAGGTCCTCGTTCCCCTGGACGAGGAGCAGTTGCGCCACCTGGCAGGAAGACTTGAAGAGGAAAGGGTGGAGTCCGTAGCCGTCTGCTTCCTCCACGCCTATGCCTTTCCCCGGCACGAGTTGGCCGTCGGCGAGTTTCTCCGCGGGAGGATGCCGCACCTTCCTGTCTCCCTGTCATGCGAAGTGCTGCCGGAGCGCAGGGAGTACGAGCGCACCGCGACTACCGTCGTCAATGCCTACGTGCGTCCCATCATGCGCGGCTACCTGCGCGCCATGCGCGACGGCCTGCGGGCCATGGAGGTCGAGGCGCCGCTGCTGATCATGCAGTCGGCCGGGGGCCTGACCCCGGACGAGGACGCCGCCCGGCGCCCGGTATTCATGCTGGAATCCGGGCCGGCGGCGGGAGTCCTGGCCGCCGCGTTCTGCGCCGAACGCCTGGGAATCGAAAACGTCATCACCCTGGACATGGGGGGCACCACCGCCAAGGCGGCGATGATCGAGGGCGGAGCCATCGACTACAGCCCGGAATACGAGGTGGGAGCCTCCCTGTCGTCGGTGACCCGCCTGGTGGGAGGGGGCGGTGAGTTGATCCGGGCGCCGAGCATCGACATCGCCGAGGTCGGCGCCGGCGGGGGCAGCATCGCCTACCTTGACCGTGCAGGCGGACTTCGCGTCGGACCGCGCAGCGCCGGGGCCCTGCCGGGGCCGGTATGCTATCAGCGCGGAGGCAGCGAACCCACCATCACCGACGCCAACGTGGTCCTTGGCTATATCCGTCCCGGAGACCTGGCCGACGGCGAGGTCAGCATCGACAGGAATGCCGCCGAAAGCGCCGTCGCCGGTGGAATCGCCGCCCCCCTGAATCTCGAGTTGATGCAGGCGGCGGCGGGGATTCACCGCATCGGCAACGCGCGCACCATGCGGGCGCTGCGCTCGGTGTCCACCGAGCGCGGGCGGGATCCGCGGGATTTCGCGCTCCTGGCCTTCGGCGGCTCGGGTCCGATTCACGCCGCGGGATTGGCTCGCGAGCTCTCGGTGTCCCGGGTGATAGTGCCCCCACTGCCCGGCCTTTTCAGCGCCCTGGGACTCCTGTTTTCCGGCATCGAGCACCACCAGGTGCGCAGTTGCCTGCTTTCCGGCGACGACCTCAGGGCTGAAGCCTTGCAGCGCATCCGCGCCGAAATGGAGAAGGACATGCTGGCGCAGTTCGCCGGCGAAGGGTACGGGGCCGGGCAGGTCGAGATGGGCTGCAGCTTCGATGTGCGCTTCAAGGGGCAGACCTCGGAGATCCGCATTCCCCTGGAGGGTGGCCGCGTCGATGCAGGAACCGTTGTAGCGCTGTGCGGATCCTTCGAAGCGGAGCACGAGCAGCTCTATGGCCACCGCTCCGATGCGGAGAATCCCATCGAGGTGGTGGCCGTCCGTTTGGTGGGCAGGGCGGGAGCGCGCGGGCAGGAACAAGCCCTCAAGCCGGCGGTCCGTCCGGGGCAGAATGAACCGAAGCGGCAGGCCTACTTCGACGGGGACCGCATCGATGCACCCGTTCTTGAGCGCAGCGCTCTGCACCGGCCTCAGGACGGACCGGTCCTCATCGACGAGTACGACTCGACCATCGTGGTCCCTCCCCGAGTGCGCGCCAGCCTCGACCAACATGGCAACATCGTAATGGACCTTAATGATGTCTGAAATCGATCCCATCAGCCGCGAGATCATCCGCAACGCCCTGTCGGCCGCGGCCGACCAGATGTCCCTGGCCCTCTACCGCACCGCCTACTCGACCATCGTGCGCGATTGCCTCGACTACTCCACCTCCCTGTGCGACGGCCGCGGGGAGATGATCGCCCAGGGAGTCACCATTCCCTTCCACATGGGGTCGGTGCCCGCGGCGATGGAGACCCTGCTGAAGAAATTCGATGATGGGGATATCGAGCCCGGAGACGTCTTCATCATGAACGATCCCTTCGACGGGGGCATGCACATTCCCGATATCTTCATCGTCAAGCCGGTGTTCTGGGAGGGAGAGCGGGTCGCCTTCGCGGTGAGCACGGCTCACCACCTCGATCTGGGCGGACGCCTGCCCGGAAGCTCCGCGTGCGACAACACGGAGGTCTTCCAGGATGGTTTGCGCATTCCCTGGTTGAAGCTCTATCGCCGAGGCGAGCTGGACGAGGCCATCGACACCCTGCTGCGCGCAAACGTGCGGGTTCCGCGCATGACCCTGGGAGACCTGCGCGCCCAGGTGGCGGCCTGCAACGTGGGCGAGGACGCGGTCCACCAGTTGATCGGGCGCTATGGAGCCCGGACCTTCGTGGAGTGTTCCGCCGATCTGATCGCCTATACCGAGCGTCTGATGCGCGCCGAGATCGCTTCGTGGCCAGACGGCTCCCACAGCTTCACCGACTACATGGACAGCGACGGGGTGGACGAAACGAGGGTGCGCCTGCAGGTGAAGGTGACCGTCGAAGGCGACACTCTGACCGCCGATTTCACCGGCTCGGACGCCCAGGTCCGCGGCGCGCTCAACTGCACGCGTTCCTTCACGGTGTCGGCGGTGGCCCTGTGCGTGCGTTGCGCCCTGCGCGAGGACATCCCCAATACGGCCGGCATGTTCAAGCCCCTCAACATCATCGCACCCCCGGGCACGGTGACCAACGTGGTCATGCCCGGCGCCTCTTCAATGCGAGGGGTCACCGGTTTCAGGCTGGTGGATACCTTGTTCGGTGCCCTGGCCGGAATTCTGCCCGAGCGCATTCCGGCCGCCGGGGAAGGGGGCAATACCCTGGTGGTCATCGGCGGTCAGCGCGAGGACCGCTCCCCCTACGTCTACTACGAGCTGCTTTCGGGCACATGGGGAGCGCGGCCCGACCGCGACGGCAACGACGGGCTGTGCAACCCGGCCAACGTGGCCAGCAACATCCCCATCGAGCAGGCAGAGTCCGAGTACCCGGTGCGCATCAACCGCTATGGCCTGGTTAAGGACAGCGGCGGTGCGGGCAAATTCCGCGGCGGCCTGGGATTGGAGCGCGAGTGGACCCTGCTTGCGGGCGAGACCCATCTGGCCATCCGCTCGGACCGCAGAAAGCACCTCCCCTACGGACTATACGGCGGTGGGGAAGGAGCTGGTTCGATCAACGTGTTGCACGATAGGGACGGGGAGAGGAGGCTGCCCGTCATGATCTCCACCACCATGAAGGAGGGGCAGGTGCTCTACCACCGGCAGGCGGGCGCAGGGGGGTGGGGGGATCCGCTGGACCGCGCCCCGGAGGCAGTGGCGCGGGACGTGCGCAACGACAAGGTGGGGCTGCAGGCGGCGCGCGGCCAGTACGGGGTGGTGCTCGACGAGGAGACCATGGAGGTGGACCAGGAAGCCACCGCGGCGTTGCGGCGGCGCCACAGGATGCAGGGGGAGGGCTAAGTGTCCCGTCACAGAAATATGTCGCCATTATTCCACCGATCCATCCCGGCTCACGGCGTTGCCTTCACTCGCCGGACACCACGGGTACGACTCGCTCAGGCGCCTTGTGAGCCTGGCGCCTCGGCGGCCCAATTGCGTCAACCTGTCTCTGCGCCGGGAGACTAGGCATGGGCATCGATCTGCTGGTCCGGGGGGGAACGGTCGTCGATGGCAGCGGGGGCAGACCGTACCCGGCCGACGTGGCCGTGGAACGCGGCCGCATCGCCGCGGTAGGGGCGGTGAAGTGCGGCGGCGACGTGCCCGTCCTGGAGGCCGGCGGGCTGCTCGTGGCCCCCGGATTCATCGATATTCACAGTCACTCCGACCTCACCCTGATTCTCGATCCCCGCGCCGTCAGCTCGATTAGCCAGGGCGTGACCCTGGAGGTGGTGGGCAACTGCGGCCACGGATGCGCCCCCATCGCCGACGTGGAGCTGGCGCGTTCCAACATTTACGGGTGCAGGCAGGAGCACGCCCTGGACTGGAAGACCATGGCCGGCTACCTGGAGCGCCTCGAGAGCTCATCTCCGGCCCTCAACGTGCTCACCCTGGTGCCCAACGGCAACCTACGGTTGGCCGTGGCCGGGCTGGTGGACCGTCCCTCGACCGCAGACGAGCTGGCGCGGATGAAGCGGCTGCTGGCGCAGAGCCTGGAGGAGGGTGCCTTCGGCTTTTCCACCGGCCTGGAGTACGGCCCGGAAAGATCCTGCTCGGAGGAGGAGATCGCCGAGCTCTGCAAGGAAGCAGCGCGAGTGGGAGGATTTTACGCCACTCACACCCGCAACCTCGAAGGCCAGGCGCGGGAGACCATCGCAGAGGCGGTCCGTGCCGGCGCCGCGGCCGGAGTCCCGCTGCAGATCTCCCACATCTCGGTGGTGGCGCGCCTCGCCGCGGACGGACGCTGGGCGGTGGAGCAGGCCCTCGAGCAGGTGGACAGGGCTCGAGAGGGCGGGCAGGAGGTGGACTTCGACATGCACACCCGGCTGTTCGGCACCACCAATCTGAGCGCGGTGCTGCCGCCCTGGGCACTGGAAGGGGACAGGAGCGCCATCGCCGCGCGCCTCCGATCCCCATCGGTGCGGCGGGAGTTGAAGGCATCCCCCAACATCATCGCCGCCTTGGCCCGGGACGACTGGAGCCGCATCGTCGTCTTTCAGAGCAAGACCCAGCCCCAACTGGCGCGCCAGAGCATCGCCGCCATCAGCCAGGACCGCGGCCTCGATCCCCTCGACGCCATCTACGATGTTCTGCTGGCCGAGATCGACGATCTGCACAGCATCATGGTGGTCGCCTTCGCCTACCGGGAGGAGGACATCCGCCCTGCCTTCGAGCACCCCCGCTGCATGGTCGGCTCCGACGCCACCGCCCTTGCCACCGACGGTCCGCTGCGGGAATCGTCCTTCCACGGCGCCTACACCTGGGCTGCTTGGTTTTTCCGTCACTTCGTGCGCGATCTCGGCACCTTCACCACCGAGGAGGCGGTGCGCCGCATCACCGGGCTGCCCGCCTCCCGCCTTGGTTTGAGGGACCGCGGCGTCATCAGGGAGGGGGCCTGGGCCGACCTGGCGGTCTTCGACCCGGAAAGATTTGCCGAGCGCGGAACCACCTTCGAACCCAACCGAACCGCCGCCGGCATGGTGCACGTGGTGGTCAACGGCGCCGTCGCACTCGAGAACGGGAAGTTGACCGGGACGCGCAACGGCCAGGTCCTGCGGCGGAGCTAGCGCCCGCAAGGGCGCGGAATGAATGAGCGCAAACCAATCCGAGAAAGGAGATGGCATAGTGAAATCCAAACCGGTCCTGATCGGCCTCATGCTGATTTTCGCCTTTGCCTGCCAGGTCCAGGCTCACTGTCAGATCCCCTGCGGGATCTACGGAGACGCCGCCCGCTTTGCGGCCATGATGGAGGACGTGGAGACCTTGAAGAAATCGGTGGCGATGATCGACGCCGAGGCCCGGGCGGAGGACCCCGACTACAACCAGTTGGTGCGCTGGGTGATCAACAAGGAGACCCACGCGGACCGCATCAAAGGGGTGGCTCTCGACTACTTTCTGGCCCAGAGGATCAAGGAAGGACAGGAGCACTACGGGCAGAAACTGGCGGCCCTGCACAGGATCATCGTCCTGTCCATGAAAGCGAAGCAGACCACCGTGGCCGAAGTGGTGGGCGACCTCGAAGCAGCCGTCAGCGCTTTCGAGAAACTCTACACGCAGGGCGAGCAGAAGTAGGTACGTGGCCTGTCCACCAGGGTTCTGGCCCTCGGACAGCGCCTAAGACCTTCTTTCCTCCAGCATGCGGGCCAGACGGCCAACGATCTCAGGATGTTCGAGTGCCACATTGTCGCGTTCGTTGGCCTCCACATCGTAGAGAATGGGAGGGCGTTGTCGCTGCAGCCGCCTCCTTTCCGACCTGCCAGGGGAATGCGGCTCCCAACCGTACCCGCCTCGCCTCAATCGGGGGTCATAGCCCTCGATGAGCTTGTAACGGCCGTCGAAGGCGAGGCGCCAGGGACCCAGGGCGGAAAAGACCGCCTCCCGATGGTC
The DNA here is from genome assembly GCA_965208105.1 of Candidatus Latescibacterota bacterium. GTDB lineage: Bacteria > Latescibacterota > UBA2968 > UBA8231 > UBA8231. Next base: position 638,479 of record OZ242318.1, on the reverse strand, counting down.
CGCGGCCGCCCCGGAGAGGAAGGGCCCCAAGGATCGGCTGTCCATGTCGCGCGCCGGCGCCAGACCGGCGCACTCGATGAAGGTGGCGTGCAGGTCCACAATGGTGGCAGGGGCATGGCACGGACCGCGCCGGGCAACCCCCGGTCCGGCGATTACCAGCGGCACTCCCACCGAGGCCTGCAGCGGAGATTTCTTCTGCCACTGGCCGTAGTCGCCCAGCATCTCTCCGTGGTCGCTGGCGAACACCAGCAGGGTGCTCTCAAGTTCGCCGCGCTCTTCCAGTTTGGCCACCAAGCGGCCCAGGCATTGGTCCAGGTGCTCGACCATGGCGGCGTAGTTGCGCCGCACCTCTGCGTGGGTCTCTTCGTCCAGGTCGAGATCGCAGTACTCCGGCATGGGGAAGGTGACCTCCGGGTCCCGGTAGCGCCGGTGCATGCCCTCGGTGATGTCCCAGGGGTGATGGGGGTTCTGCAGATTCACCTCCAGGTACCAGGGCTTGCGGGCCGGGGCGCGGTCAAGCAGCATGGAACCGTTGCGCGTGATCCAGTTGTCGCAGTAGGCCTCGTCGGGCAGGGATGTGGGAAAGGTCGACGACCACATCTCCGGCCTTTCCTCCCATTCCCAGCTTCGCCGTTCATAGTCGCTGATGTGGTCCTGCATCAGGCCCTTCCGCTGCAGGTAGGACAGGTACGGATCGCAGGGTCCGCCCGTGCGCGCGGCCATGATTGCGGCCTGGTTCTTGCCGGCGTTGAACAGGGCGTCGCAATAGCCCCATTCATCGATCAGGGCATTTCCCTCCAGGCCCCAGGAAAAGACGTTGGGCGCCGGAGTGTTGTTGCCCACGTGGAATTTGCCGCAACCCATGACGTGGTAGCCGGCCTCGTCGCGCAGCCGGCGATGGTAGGTCTGCCGGCCGGGGGGATAGGGCTCCCTGTTGTCGAGGACGCCGCAGCGCTCGTACTCCTTGCCCGAGGCCAGGCAGGCGCGGGTCGGAGCGCAGATGGGAGACGGGCAGACGGCCCGGGTGAAGTGGACGCCGCGGGCGGCCAGCTTCGCCAGGTTGGGGGTGCGCACCGGGATGTCCCGGTTCAGCGCGAGCCAGTCGGAGCGTTGCTGGTCGGTGAGGATGAAGAGGATGTTCGGCCGCTCGCCCACAGGGGTCAAGCGCTGCCAAGATCGGGGAAGTTCAAGGGCATTCCCGTCTTTCCCAGATCGTAGCGGCTGATGTGCCAGCGGCCCAGATTGGCGCTGAGAAACAGATCGCGGTTGCGGCCGCAGAAGGCGATGTTGGTGGGAGCGGCGATGGCCGTCCCCTCGCAATCCTCGGCGACGACGTCGAGCCGGCCGCGGGGAGTGAGGCGGTAGATTATGTCGGGCCGGTAGCAGGAGATGTAGAGGTTGCCCTCGGCGTCGAAGGCCAACCCGTCGGGCACGGTGCGCGGCAGGTGAACCAGGGTCTGCACCGCACCGGCGCTGCCGTCATCCCTGATTTCGACGCGGTCGACGCGCGGGGGATTGAGACTCATGGCGACGTAGAGGTGGCCGCCGGCGGCGTCCAGGGCCAGCCCGTTGGGAAAGTGTGACAGGCTGCGGCACCAGACCTCGCCCTCCCGCCCCCCGGGCGCGATCTTGAAGATGCAGCCGTTGTCCTCTTTCCAGCCCCCGGAGTGGGACACGTAAAGGTTGCCGTGGCGGTCGAAAACGGGGTAGTTGGCCACGCTCAGAGGATCCTGGCCGGTGCCGTCGAAGTAGAGGCTCACCGTCCCGTCGGCGCTGATGCGCTTGACGTCCCCGCTGCAGGCGTAGAGGTTGCGCCGGCCATCCTGGGCGATCCCCCCCACGAAGCCGCCGCCGACATTGGCGATTTCTACGAAATCCCTCCTGTCGAGATCGATCCGGTAGATCTGTCCTGCCTCGCCTCCGGCATAGGCGAAGCCGTCACAGCCGCAGCAGATGCATTCGGGGTGATCCAGGCCGCTGCCGAAAGTGCCTATGAAGGCGGAGACCTGTGTATCCGTATTCAGAAGTGCCATGATGGAGTTCCTTCTTCCTTTGCTCGATTTGGGCGGGATTCACACCCTTACTTCAGCTCCCTCATCCGCCGACTGGTAGAATCCGGATACAATCCGCTGGACCGCAAGCGCTTCCCTGAAGCGGACAATGGGTTCGCCTTTGCCCTGGATGGCATCGACGAAGACCTCGTGCTGGGTCACGGTGCGGTCTCCGTGCGTGGTGGGATCGTGCTCGACGTCCAGGTCGAAGGGGACGATCTTGTCGTGGTCCTCCAGCTCAATTTCAAATGTATTCTCCGCGCTGGTGACGACGCCGAGGATCCCGTTGATCTCGAATCCTCCCGGCCTCGAGCGCGGATGGGTCAGCCAGTTGCCCTCGACGGACATGGACGACCCGTCCACGAAGCGGACGTGGGCGTGCCCGAAGTCCTCCACCGTGACCTCGCCTACTTCGCCTTCGAAGTGAACCGGAGGGTCGGGCATCTTGTCGATGCGGCGAAAGGTGGAGGCGCTCACTGTGAGGGGCTCAGGAGCGCCGATCATCCACATGGCCAGGTCCAGCAGGTGCACCGTGGTGGAGGCTACGACGCCTCCAAGGGAGTACTCCCTGCGGTGGAAGAAGCGTCCCCATGGATAGGCCATTACGTGGCCCGCCCAGACCCGGGTGTGGTACACCTGGCCGAGCTTTCCGGAGCCGATGAACTCCTTGAGAGCCTGGAAGGTGCGCAGCTGACGGAACTGCAGCCCCATGGTGAACAAGCGGCCCGTTCTTTTGGCAGCGGCGATGATGGCCTCGGCTTCTGCCGTGCTCATGCAAAGAGGTTTCTCGCACAGAACATGAGCGCCGGACTCGAAGGCGGCGATGCTGTGCTCGGCGTGATAGAGGGCCGGTGACGCCACCACCACGTAGTCGGGCTTCTCCTTCTCGAGCATGGTCCTTGCGTCCGCGTAGCCTGCGGGCACCTTGAAGTCGGCGACGGCGGCCTGCAATCCGGGCTCGTGGGGATCGACCACGGCGACCACCTTCACCCTGGGCACCTTGGCGAGGGACTCGATATGGGACCTGCCCATCAGTCCGGCGCCGATTACGGCTGTCCTTATGGTCATGTCATGCTCCTCCCGGGGTGGTCAGGATTCGATCCCTCCGCGCACCGAGGAGGATATCTGCTCGGCGCACCTGACCAGATATCCGCAATCGCCGCCGATCTGCAGCATCTGCACGCCGCGCCTCGCCTGGGCGCAGGCGAAATCGGGATCCACCGGCATTCCGGAGCCGACGAATAGACCCGCGCCCCGGGCTTTGGCAACGACCTTCTTCATGGCCGCGACCACTCGAGGATGTTCCACATCGCCCAGAACTCCGAGGGCGCCGGACAGGTCCCAGGGGCCGATGATGAGAACGTCCAGGCCGGGAACGGCGACGATGCCGTCGATGGCTTCCAGGGCCTCGGCCGTCTCGATCATCACGCAGGCAAGAATATTGGCGTTGGCGCGCTCGACGTAGGGGGGACCCCCGGAGCGGCCGTAATTGGTGGGGATGTGGGCGCCCATGCCGCGGGATCCCACGGGTGGATAGCGGCAATCGGACACGAGTTGGCGGACCTCGTCGACGCTGCGCACCTGCGGCACAACGATCCCGTGGGCCCCGGCATCGAGTACGGGCTTGACCGCGGCGCTGCCTCCCCCGGCCACGCGAACCAGGGCCGGGGTGCTTTTGCTGCGGGCAGCCAGCAGGTGGGCGCGCAGGGACTCGGGGCTCAACGCCATGTGTTCGAGGTCGATCCAGAGATAGTCCACCGAGTCGGCCAGGGCTTCGCTGACCAGGGGGTCGGCGAGGGTAACCCCTGATCCTATGAGAATTTCGCCTGCGGCGAGACGCCGGCGAAAGCTGAGGAGGGCGTCGAACATGGCTGCTCCTGTCCCCTGGGTCGAGGCGTTGTAGAGAGCGGAGGAGCCTCTGCATCACTCCTCCGCGGCGGGCTGGTGAAAGATAGCTATTTGTCCCCCGGGGACAAGTGCGGGTTACGGGGGAACCGGGTCTCTTTGGAGCCGCTGGCACGGGTAATTGGGAACATCTATATTCTATTTCCCACCAGGTTTCCGGAACTTGACCGAGCCGAGAGGTTTCCGAGGTGACCAATGTCCTTTACGGACGCCCATCCGCATCTGGAGCGAGAGCTGAGATTCTTCCCGGTGGACAACCGGGCCCCCCGCAAACTCACGACTGAGCAGATCCGCCACTTCAACGAACAAGGATTCCTGTTCCCCCTTGACGTCTTCAGCTCCGGGGAAGCCGACCACCACCGCGCCTACTTCGACCGGCTCATGGAAAAGGCCGCGGCCATGGGCTACAACAGCTACTCGATCAACGGCTGGCAGAAATACTGCGGGGGCATCCACGACCTGGTTACCGAAGCTCGCATCCTCGATTACGTGGAGGATCTTCTGGGCGAGGACCTCGTTTGCTGGGGGACCCACTATTTCTGCAAGATGGCCGGAGACGGCAAGCAGGTGTCGTGGCACCAGGATGCATCCTACTGGCCTTTGACACCGAGCAGGACGGTGACGGTGTGGCTGGCCATCGACCCCGTCGACGAGAGGAACGGCGCCATGCAGGTGGTCCCCCGTTCCCACCTTCACGGCCAGATTCCCTTCGAGGCCAGCGCCGCCGAGGAGGACAACGTCCTCAGCCAGACGGTGCGGGATGTCGCCCCATTCGGCGATCCGCCGGTGGCCTTCGAGATGGATGCCGGTCAGATCTCGCTGCACACCGATCTTCTCCTGCACGGCTCGCCCCCCAACCTGTCGCGGCGCCGGCGCTGCGGGCTGACCCTGCGCTTCGCGCCTCCGGAGGTGCGTGCCTACAATGGCTGGAACCGGAAGAGTTCGGTCGTCTGCCGGGGCAGGGATGAGAGCGGACATTGGAACCATTCCCTCCGTCCCCGGGAGGATTCCATACCCCCGCCACCGGGGTCTTGAGGGAAGGGGCCCTACCCAGTGGCTGCAATGGCAGGCCGGTTCGTCCTGATCGGGCTGTCCCCGGCAATCGGGCATCTCTCCCGCAATAAGGACTGACGGCATGGCATACCGCTGGAAGCACGGCGAAACCATTCCCGCTGGAGCGCGGCGCATTGCGGTGGAGCAGATCGCCAAAGCCCTCGGACATCTGGAAATGGGGGAAGGAAGCCGCGAAGCCCACATTCACGAAGCCCGAAAGTCCATGAAGCGGCTGCGGGGCCTGGTCCGCCTAGTGCGCTTTGAACTGGGGGACCGCGTCTACAGGCGCGAGAACGACTGTTTCCGCACCGCCGGCGCACGGCTCGCAGGCCTGCGCGATGCTGCCGTGCGCCTGGAGACCCTCGACAAAATAATTGTTTTCAGCGGCAAAAAGGTCCCCCGAAGCAGGTTCGGGCCCATACGCCATTGGCTGCTCGAGGAGCGCGAGTCCGCTTACCGCCTGGCGGAAGAGTACGGGGATGCGGTGGAGGAGGTCCGCGAGGAGTTGCAACGTGCGCGTGACCGGGTGGCGACATGGCCCCTGGAGGGGAGAGATTGGACCCTGGTGGCAGCGGGCATGAGACGGATATACGCCCGCGGCCGCCGCGAGTTCGGCAGCGCCTATCGCCATCCGGAGGCCGAGGAGTTCCACAACTGGCGCAAGCGGGTGAAGTACCTGGGCTACCATGCCCAACTGCTGCGCCCCGGCTGGCCGCCGATGATGGCCGCGCTGGCAGGAGAGCTGGATCGATTGGGAGAGGTGCTGGGCGAAGATCACGACCTGGCGGTGCTGCTCCACAAGGTGAAGGATGAATTCCCGCGTTCAAGGGCGCCCTCCACAGTGGCCGCCATGGGCCGGCGAATCGCCGCCTGGCAGCAGCACTTGCAGGACTCTGCGCGACTCCTCGGGCAGCGGATCTACGCCGAACGCCCGGCGGATTTCGCAGGCCGCATGCGAGCCTACTTTCGCTCCTGGGAACTGGAGGACAGGCCACCGGCCGTCCCTGGCGGATAGGTCCCGTGCGGCAGGTGGAAGACTGACTGGCTCGCATCTTGTCCTGGCTGAGGGCAGCAGGTAGATTAGCGCCGGCGGAGGGCATGGAGGAACCGAATTCGGGCAGGAGGCAGGTGGCAGAACACAGAGAAGGTCCAGTGCGACGCAGGGGAAGGATAGGACACAAACTGGTCCTGTCCTTCGTCCTGCTGGTCATGGCGGTAATGGGCAGCTCGGGATGGGTGCTCTTCGCCCTGATCCAGCGCAGCCTGGAACGGCAGATGAGCGAACATCTGGTGGCCACGGCCCGGCTGGTTTCAGCCGGCCTGCACAGCGATGTCCTTGAGCGGCTGCAACCCGGCTACGAGGACTCCCGCGTCTACAGCATGCTCACCGCCCAGCTGCAGCGCAAACAGGAGATGATGGGAGCCCGGCGCATCTATGCTTTCGACCGGCGTGGACGCAGCCTCCTGGATACCCAGGGAGATACCCCCATCGGGAGGGAGTACCCTCACCTCAGAATTCGCGACCGCCTCGAGCTGGACCAGGTCTGGCAGGGGACGCCGGCGCACTCCGTGCTGTTTCAGGACGACGAGGGGACCTACTATATGACCGGGTACGCTCCCGTTTTTTCAGGAGGCGAGGTGGCAGCCGGGGTGGGTGTCGATATCGGCGCCGGTTTTGTGGATACAATCCGCGTGTTCAAACGTTCGGTCTACATCTTCGCCAGCGTCGGCGCCCTGCTCACCGTGATCGTGGGCCTGGGGCTGGCGCGAACCATTACCCGGCCCATTCAGCGCCTGGTGGCGGCGGCGCGGGACATAGGCCGCGGCAACCTGGGGCGGGTGGTGGACACTTCGGCGCGGGACGAATTGGGATACCTGGGGGAGAGCATGGAAGAGATGCGGCTCAAACTCCTGGCGCGAGACGCGCAGCTTCGCCAGATGCTTGCCGGGGTCGCCCACGAGATTCGCAATCCCCTCGGTGGAATCGAACTGTACGCCGGCCTCATCGCGGGCGATCTGCCCGCTGAGGACGGACGCAAGCAGCATATTCAGAAGGTCATCGGCGAGGTCAGAAAGCTCGATGGGGTGATCTCCGAGTTCCTCGAGTTCGCCCGGCCGGCGCCGCCCTGCCGTGAGTTCACCTCCGTGTCCCACCTGGCCGAGGAGGCGGCTTTTTTACTCAAGCCCGAGATGGAAAAGGCGGGGATAGAGTACCGCCAGGAGATAGCGCCGCATCTGCAGGCCTTCGTCGATCCGGCGCAGATAAGGCGCACGCTGTTCAACCTGATGCAGAATTCGGTGCAGGCCATGCGGCAGGGTGGTGAATTGCGGGTGAAGGCCGTCCAGGTCAGGGGGGATGTGGCGGTGGAAGTCATGGATACGGGAGTGGGAATGAGCCCGGAGCTGCGGGACCGCATCTTCGAGCCCTTTCACACCACCAGGGAGAAAGGATCGGGCCTGGGCATGGCCATCGTGCGTCAGACCCTGGAGGAAAACCGCGGCAGGATCGAGGTGGAAAGTGCGGTCGGGCGGGGAACCACCTGCAGGGTCATCCTGCCGGGGAGCGAGGATTCGAGCGCGGAGAGACACTAGGACGATGAGCCGGATTCTGATCGTGGACGACAACGAGACCCTCGGCAGCGGCATGGTTCTGATGCTGGAGCGCATGGGGCACCAGGGGGTGGCGGCCAGGTCCGGACCGGAGGGTATGGGGCTGTTGAGGAAGCGTCCCTTCGACCTGGTGATCACGGACTACCGGATGGACGAAATGGATGGTCTGCAGGTGCTGGAGGCGGTGCGGACCAGGTACGCCGACACCGACGTGATGATCATGACCGCCCATGGCACCATCGAAATCGCGGTGCAAGCCATGCAGATGGGCGCGGCCGATTTCATCACCAAGCCCTTTCCGCCCGAAGCCCTGCGCCTGAAGGTCGACAAGGTGCTGGAGCACCGGGCTGCGCGCAGGGAACGCGAGCGCCTGGACGAGGAGAACCGTTACCTGCGCGCCGAGATCAGCGGGCGATACAACTTCGGGGAGATCGTGGGGCGGTCGCGGGGCATGCAGCAGGTCCTCGCCGCGGTGCAAAAGGTGGCGGCGGCGGATTCCTCCGTCTTGATCTACGGCGAGAGCGGGACCGGCAAGGAGTTGGTGGCCAGGGCGCTGCACTACCAGAGTTCGCGGAAGGGAAGTCCATTCGTCAAGGTCAACTGCGGTGCGCTGCCGCGGGAATTGATAGAAAGCGAGTTGTTCGGACACGAGAGGGGGGCCTTCACCGGAGCGGTGCGCCGCAAGAAGGGCAAATTTGAACTTGCCGAGGGAGGCACTATATTCCTTGATGAAATCGGGGACATCCCCCTGGATATCCAGATCAAGCTGCTCCGGGTGCTGCAGGAGAAGGAGTTCGACAGGGTCGGCGGGGAGCATACCCTCCACGCCGACGTGCGGGTCGTTGCCGCGACCAATCGCCTCCTGAAGGATATGGTGGAGAAAAGACAGTTCCGCGAAGATTTGTACTATCGCCTCGAGGTCATTCCGCTGCGGCTGCCGCCGTTGCGCCAGCGCAAGGATGACATCCCCGCGCTGGTGGAGCATTTTCTCGGGAAAAAATGCCGGGAAATGAATCTGCCTCTCAAGCGTCTTACATCGGAAGCCATGGACGGGCTCAGGAACTACCCGTGGCCTGGCAACGTTCGCGAGCTCGAAAATGTAATAGAACGCACCATTGTGCTGGCCGACGGCGACGAGGTAGGGCTGCATTCCCTTCCCCTGACCTTCTCCGACGGCGAGGACCGCGACCTGGGGGACCTGCCCGCAGGTGAAATCCCGCTCAACAAGGCCCTGGACGACATGGAGAGGAAACTGATCGAGCGCGCCATGAACCAGGCCGGGCAGGTAAAGACCCGGGCGGCGGAGATACTGGGGATAAAGACCAGCGCCCTTTATTATAAACTTGACAAGTACGGCCTGGAGTAGACATGTTCGCAATCGCCTTCCCTTTATTCTCCGCAGCCTTTGCCGCCTTCACGGTCATGGCCTGGGCAGGCCCGGGGGAGATTCGCGTTCTGGAGGTGGAGAAAGAGCGGTTGAGGGTCCGACAGGACTCTTTGGAGGTCCGGCATCTGCAACTGTTGCGGGAGGAGGAAAGTCTCTCCGCCCGGGTCGACAGCCTCAAGAGAATTGGAGAGGCAGGGGAGGAACTGCGGCAGGTGTTGTGCCACTGTACGGACATGGTGGAACGCCGCAACGCCCTGGAGCTGGAGCTGGAGGAGCTGCGCTCCCAGCGGGAGGACCTGGACGAGCGCCTGCGCCTGGCCTACGACTGGGAGATCGGAGCCCTGATCCAGAAGCTGGGGGAGACTCCCGACCAAGGAATGATCCTGCAGCTGATCCTGTACCAGGAAGCCCGCGCCAACCTGGGGGACAAGGTGGACGAGTCGCAGCTGCACTACAGCGAGGAAATGGACATAAGCCCCGACGACGGCGTCGACGATATCCTCCAGAAGATCGAGCTCATGAAAGACATAGCCGACCGCCTCCGCGCGGAGGCCAGGAGGACGTCCCAACGCCTTCTGCGTTTGGAGAAGGTGCTCCGCCTGCAGGCCCGGGTCCACGCCTTCGGAAGGGAGATTCGCCTCGTTGACCAACAGGCGGCCGAGGGCAGAATGCTGTTGACCACTTCGCAACTGGGGGAAGAGGTCCGCGAGCCGGTCGCCCCGACTTTGGTCGCATCGGGGGAACCGCAGTCGGAGCGCTACGGACGGTGGTTGCGGGGGATAAGGGCCGACAGGACCCAGCTGGAAATTCAAAAATTGAAGGCGAGGCAGCAGGAGCTGCACCAGTTGGAGCTGGTTGTGAGGGAACGCGCCCGGACCTTCCGCAGCTACATGAGCAATCTGCTTGCGGGTGAGGAGTGAGTCCCGGGGACACCTCGCCGGGGATTGCCGGTGCCGGAAATGTTGCGGGGACTCCACCTTGCCGGGCTCCCCGCCTCCTGTTTCACCGGGGCGCCTGGGTCGCCCCGTTCCCCTCCTTCATATCGGGTTGCCCGCGATGCATTTCCACCGTGGTCCCGCGGCTGGCGCGAAAGGCCTGCTTCAGGACTGCATAGGCGCGCCAGGGATCGACCCCGTCGCCGCAGGTGAACAGGTCCACGGCGGCGAATCCGAACTCGGGCCAGGTGTGGATCGCCAGGTGGCTCTCCCGAATGGCCACCACCCCGGAGACTCCGCAGGGAGAAAATGGGTGGAAGCTCGAGCTCACGATTGCGGCCCCGGCAGCGGTGGCCGCTTTTTTCATGCTGGTCTCGATGTAGCCCACATCGTCGAGCAGTGCGGGCGCACAGTCGTAGAGGTCCACGAGGAGTTGTTTCCCCAGGGTCTTCACGCTGCGTCCTGATGGGATGATTTCAGGAAGGGATGCTCTTGGGCGCCGGGGAGGTGGCGGCTCAGACGTATTCGATGATATCCGTTGGCAGGCAATTCAGGTCGCGGCACATGTTGGACAAGGTGTAGGGAGCCATTCCCTCGGCGCCGTTGTCCACCGTCTTCTTGATGTGCTGGTAGGTGGTGAGGTTGATCTCGGGTTTGCGCTCTTCCATCAGTTTCTCAATGGCTTCCAACTTGAAGCGGATCATGCCGGGCTCTTTCGGATTGGGGGAGTGGTCTCGGTTTTCCGCAACGGGCCGTTTCATCGCAACGGGCCGTTTCATAATATGAATTCTCTGCCCGGCAGTCAAAGTTGGTGCGCCTGAACTCCTCGACTTCCCGAATTATGGGCTGCAGCTCAACCAGGAGGAGCTTGTCGATGAACAGAGCCATCTTCTATTTCACCGCGGCAATTTCAGCAGGATTCATTGTGCTGCTTGCGGCTACCGCAACCGCTTCCGGGAGCCGGAGCGGGAATCCCTGGAGGATTCTATATCGGGACTGAAACGGAAGTCTCCCTGGCCGGCAACCTGGAGTCCACCCTCACCAACACCGGGATTCCCACCAACTGCGACCAGTGGCTCGACGGGTTCACCTTCGACGACGGCACCAAAGTGCCATCCCGAACACGGCATCTCTGTTGATAGGTTCACAAGGAGGAGCTATCTTCCACCTCCTGCCGGCCGCTTCCACAGGTCCCGGGGATTCCCTATCTCCAGGTGCGGCCGCTGCCTCGGCCATCACGGACCATTCCGGCCCCATTCGATGGCGAAGTATTTCCCGGGATTGCTGACCCCCAAGGAGTGTGCGTCATGACCGATGAAGAAAAGTTCGTCTTCGACCTCGAGGGATACCTCGTAATCAGGGATGTCCTGAGCCCAGGAGAGCTGCACGATCTCAACGCCCTGGTCGACCGGCATGTCGAAGGCTGGGAGAACAACCCCCGCAACGACCTGAACAAGATCAGCGGTTGGGGCCGCGCTACCAGAAGCCTGATCGATCACCCCAGGATCCTGCCATACCTGATCGAGCTCATCGGCCCCAAGGTCAGGATCGACCACGACTACGCCATCATCATGGACCAGGGCGAAACCCGGGGAGCTCTCCACGGCGGTCCCAGGCAGGATACCGACCACTGGTTCAGCTACCGCGACGGCTGTATGCGCAATGGACTGAGCGTGGTTACCTTTTTCCTGACCGATGCCGGCGAGGGTGACGGGGGGTTTGCCTGCGTTCCCGGCAGCCACAAGACCAATTATCTCGACAATCTGCCCGGGGATGTCAGGCACTTCGAGCGCCGGGCGCACTACGTCGTCCAGCCGACCGCCAGGGCCGGGGACGCCTTGTTCTTCACCGAAGCCCTCATCCACGGGACCTTGCCCTGGCGCGCCGGACACCAGCGCCGCACTCTGCTCTACAAGTACAGCCCCGGCTACTCGTCCTGGGCAAAGGAATTTTACGATCTGGAAGAGTACGGGGAGTTGACCGACCGCCAGAAGCGCCTAATGGCCACCCCCTCGATTCACGACCACCCGGAGATCATCGAATCCGGGGCTTGAGGGACGGGCGGAACTGCCCGAACAAAGCCGACTGCCCATGATCCCTGCCTGCGATTCGGGGCAGGCGAATGATACCGCCGCCGGCCGTCCCGGCGGTGAGAGGCGCCGATATCGTAGCTTATTCTGCCCAAATTCACCCAAGAAAAGGATGATCCGATGATGAGAACGACACTTGTCCTCTTCGCCGCCGCCTTCTCCGCGCTCTCGGTGTCCGGCCAGAACGATAAAGAGACCGTCCCGCCTGGTGAGGAGGCCCATTCGCCGCCACCCTACGTGGGCTCGCCGGAGTTCGAGCGCCTCAAGGCCTTGGCCGGCCGCTGGATAGCCACCGCCGGCATGCCGCAGGGAGCCGCAGGGGGAGAGGGCGCGATGGCCCGGGTCGCGGCGGAGTACCGGGTAACGGCCAACGGCAGCGTCGTGGTGGAGCGCAACTTCCCCGACACGCCGAAGGAGATGATCTCGGTCTACCACGACCGCGGGGGCAAGCTGTCCATGACGCACTATTGCGCCCTGGGAAACCAGCCCCGGATGATCCTGACCAGCTCCACGGAAAGAGTCCTCACCCTGGAGATGGTAGAGGGCTCGCTGGATTCAGCGGAAGAACCGCACATGCACTCCGTGTCCATTGCCTACGACGGCGGCGACGAGATGTCCCAGACCTGGTCCATGTACCAGGGAGGTGAGGAGATGATGACGAACACCATGACCTTCCGCCGCCTGCAATAGTGTCCCGGAACGGTCCTGGCGCCGCAGCCTGTTTCTGCGACGGGACACTAATATTCGTAGGACAGCGAGACAATCCACCGGCGCGGAAGCCCGAGAAATACGACGGCGCCTGCCGCGTCGTGGCGGTCGCCGTCATCCGCGTCGGAGACGTAGCGCTTGTCGAGCAGATTGAAGACGTGCAGCCGCAGCTTGATATGGCGCAATGCATCCCCGGGAAGGCTGTACCCCACGTGCAGACTGGTCAGATTGTAATCGGGGAGGCGCCAGGATTGCCGGCGGTCGTCGGGATCGGTGCGGTTGGCCGGGTCGAACCTGGCGTAGTGGTCCATGAATCGCCTCAGGCCCAGCGAGGCGTAGAGGCGGTCCACCGGCGACACCGCCGCGCTCAAGGCCAGGGTCTTTTGCGCCGAATCACCCACCTTCAGTCCCTTGGCATAGGCCTGAAAGTTGCCCGCGGCCGCCGGGTCCTCTTCCGGTGAAAATGTCACCTCCACATCGTTGAGCCATCGCCAGTCGCCCAGGGACACTATGCCGCGGACTTCCACCATGGAGTGGGGCCGCGCCCTCAGGTCGAGCTCTACGCCCGCATGTCGGGCGTCGATGCCGTTGAGCAGGAATCGCAGGCGCTGGCCGAGCCCGGGGCTGTAGATGCTCTTGGGCCAGGAGCGGTCCATCCACCTGGTGAAATAGAGGTTCGCGTGGGCGCTGACCAGGCCTGGATCGATGTAACCGGCACCCAGTTCGAGGGAGGCTACCTTCTCGTTGAAGGTGGGATCGTAGAGGCTGTTGTCGAAGTGGTAAACGGAGTCGAATTTGGGTGCGGAGGAAAGCCAGCCGAGGTTGGCGTAGAGATTGACAAAGGGTGTGGCGTTGTAGTTGCCGCCCGCTTTCAAGGTGAAGCCGGTGAAGTTTTTCCAGCCGGTCCGGTCCCAATCGCCGTCGATCCTGGGGCGGAAGTAGTCGATGCGCTGGTAGCCGGTCAACGATCCCGAGGCGCTCGCAAACGCGGTGAACTTGCTGAACTGCCCTTCAAGCTGGGCAAATCCTCCGCCCCAGCGCGTGAGACCATCGTTGTGGTAGGAGACCTTGTCGCCCGGGCGCTTGACCACGGTGGCGGCGTTGGCGTCCCCTTCGCAGACGAAGTAATCGGCACCGAGCAGGTTGCGCACTTCGCGCCAGTGCTGGCCCTGGTAGTAGCGCAGGTCCAGGCCCCAGGCCAGCTTCAGGGCGGTGCTCAGGCGGTATTCGGCGGTTCCCAGGTAGCCGTACCAGAAATGCTGGTTGACCGAGTTCCGGATGATGGTCCGGGCAGCAGTCTCATTGCCGCCCACCTGGCCGGTTTCCACCAGACCGGGGTCGGCTTCCGACGCCGCCCGGGAGTTCAATTCGCCGCCGGCGCGCCTCCAGTCGATGCTGCCGTCGGCAAGCCTGCCCGGGTCGGGACCCATGCGTCCGGTGCCGCCGCCTTTCCCCCGAGAAAAATAAAACACGTTGGACAAGAGGAACCGAACTCCGGGGGTCCAGTACCAGTTCAGGTTGACCTGGGGCTTGTGGTAGTAATTTTCCCGCTCCATGATTACCTCGTTGTCGCGGGCATGGTGCAGTTTCCCGTTGAAGTACTCGCGATAGGATTGAAACGGCGAGCGCCCCCAGTTCGGGTTGTAGTTCAGCCCGAAATCGCCCGCGTCCCTCACCTCGATGCCGAGGGAGCGGGCGTAGTCGTGGTCGAAGGTAGCGACGGACTGCTTGTAGAGGCGTTGTCCATGGCGTTGCGGAGCGCCGGCGACGAACACATCGACCTTGTGATCCCCGGATGCCAGAAAGCTGAAAGCCCCGAAATAGGACCATCCCGACGACCATGCCTGCTGCGGAAGCCCGTCGCCGATTTTGCGCGTGACGCCCAGGGTGAATGCCGCTTTGTCGTCCAGCAAACCGGATGAAAAGTCGAACCTGGTCTTGAAAAAGGCGCCGCTCCCGGCCTCCTGCTTGATTGTGAATCCGCGCTCCTGGAGGGCGGGATCGGTGACGATGTTCACGGTGCCGCCAACCGAGGCGATGGCCAGATTCGAGGCGCCCAGTCCGCGCTGCAGCTGAATCGAGGAGGCGGCATCGCTCAGACCGTCGAAGTTGGACCAGTAGACCCAGCCGTTTTCCATATCGTTGACCGGCACGCCGTTGATCATGACGGCGACGTTGCGCTGGTCGAATCCTCGCACATTGAGGCGGGAGTCGCCGGCGCCGCCACCCTGCTCGGTGGCGTAGACACCCGGCGAATCATTCAGTATAAGCGGCAGGTCCCGCGAGCCGAGCTTGCGTTGCAGTTCAGCTTTGGGGACGTCGGAGAAGGCCACCGGCGTTTCGCGCAGCCTGGCGCGGTTGGCGACGACGATGACCTCCTTGCCGCGGAACACCTCCGGCTGGAGTTCCACGATGAGCTCGACCACACCTTCTCCCAGGTCAACGGGACCACGGTACTCCTCGTATCCTATGAAGGTCACGATGATGACCTGGCTGCCCGCGGCGATACCGGCGAGTTCGAATCGTCCATCGGAATCCGTGGTTGTGCCGCGCCCCGTACCTTCCAGGTAGGCGTTTGCGCCCGGCAGCGCCTCTCTGGTCCGGGCATCGCGCACCATGCCCTGCAGGCCTGCGGCGGACAGGGAGGGAGGGACGAGAAAGGCCAGGGCAGAAAGCAGGAGGAATCCCCTCATGAATCATCTCCGCGAAAGAAACGGGAACGAGGAAGTGGGCCGGGTTCAACGTATTCCCTGACCTGACCCCGGTCAATCCCATTCCCGCTCTGAGGTTGGGTGCGGTCGGGGGAAGGGGAAGGCCGGATCGGAACCGGCTTGACCGAGCACGCGATGGTCCTTAATAATTTCTAACTTCGGGAAGCTAACCGAGAGCGGCAGCTGCTCCCATACCCAACTGAAAGGTGGATCCCATGAGACTGCAGCTTCTGAACCACTACCCCCGGACCTGGATGCTGATCGGCGTTCTGGCTCTTCTCTGCGTGGCCTGCGGCGATGACAAGGAGGAAGGTCCGACCGAACCGGAGAACGGGACCCCGGAGGTGGATCCCGCGGTGCTGAGAGCCCAGGGACTGTTCGCCTCCCTCGAGCCCATTTTGATAGAGGCACTGGGGAAGGTCCTGGTGGGAGGCGGCACCATCGAGGGCGAGGCGGGAACCATTACGGTGCAGGGCACCACCCTGACGATCGAGGGTTTCTCGTCCGATGGCGTGCTCTTCCTCGACGGCCAGTTGACCCTGGACATCCAAGCCAGCCCCCTGACCCTGAAGGGGGAATTGGTGGCAAACGGCATTGAAGGCGAAGAGGGTCCATTGGATATAATTGTGGACATAACCATCGACTCGACGACCGATCCGCCCACCTATGGGGGAACCGTGACGGTGGGTGAGGAGGTTCACCAACTCGCCGAGCTTCTGGCTGACAGGGAGGAATCCTGACGGTCATGTTGCCCGGTTTGGTCCCAGGTTGAAACCCTGGAGGTTTCCGGTTGGCGAGGGCGCGGGTGGGCGAGTGCCGGCGCCTGTAGATTCAGGGTAACGAGAGGAGGACACGGATACTACCATGTCTCGATTCTGCAGAAGGTTCGCCGTCCGCGTTTGGGGGCCTGCTTCGGTCCTGGTGCTGGCTTCCGGCCTGGCGGCATTGGCTGCCAAGCTCGAACCGGAGGAAGAGGGAATTTACGCGGTTGAAACCAGCGTGGAGAATTTTCGCGACGCTCCCAACGGCCGGAAATTGGGCACCTTGCTCAAGGATGTTGAAATCGAGCGCATCAGCGGGAAGGGGGAGTGGGTGCGCTTCCGCATCGAAGGCTGGATATGGGGCCCCTCCCTCCAGGGATTCGCCGCCGAGGAGGAGCCGCGGGAGGAAAGGGCGGCGCCGCGCCTGCCGCTGCAGGACAACATGCCCCAGATCAAACGCCGCGTCAACGAGAAGTTAGGGGTCTACTACGGAATCAACCTGGACCCGGACCTGCAGCGCCTGGTGCTGCGCTTCCGCGTCCCCAAAATCGAGCGCGCCGCCCTGGAGCGCCGCCAGATGGCGGCGCAAAGGGAAGTGGTGGCCATTCTGGAGGGCAAGGTCGCCTTCGACAGCGTGCGTATAGAGACCAACCGGCCGGACGGCGGCGGCCAGGTGGGCGCCGAAATCGCCGAGACCCGGGTGGGGGACATCCATCGCTATGGCGACGGTGCGGTGGAGGAGTGGAAGGCGCATACGCGCATTTCCACCGACGGGGGGAAGACCTGGAGCCAATAGCGTGCCGACCCTGGAATACTCCGGGATCGTTTCGCCGCGCGGAATCGGCACGGCGCCCCTTCCTTCCTCCCGGGGAATAAGCTTCGCTCAGAGGTCGAAAAGAGATCTCGGTCCCCTCGGAAGAGCGCTCACCGCAAAAGGAGAACCGGGAGGGACCTTCCGTGAGCCGAGGGTCCCGACTATATCCTGACGGTGCGGCGGGTCTGCCCCGATTTGAGCACGGCGGCCGCCACCCTGAGGGCGGCTATGCCGTCCGCCGCTCCGACCAGGGGCTGCTCGTCTTTTTCGAAGCACCTCACCACGTGCCGCGCCTGGGTGGCGAACATGTCCTGAAGGCGGTAGGGATAGACTCTCTCCCTGCCTTTTGCGCTTTTGAGAGTGAGCGCCCCGTGCTTGCCGGGGTCGTAGCTCGAAGGCGCCTTGGAAGCGGCCATGCCGAACTGCAGCGAGCCCCTGGGGCCGATGGCGTCGTTGATGCCGGCGCAGGAGGACCCAGGTTCCATGCCCCAGGTCCAGACCAGGGTGTGCTGATCCCCCGAGGCAAAGTTGAGAATGACGCTGGCCGTGTCGGCGCCGACGCTGGTGGGGTCGAATTGCAGGGACGAGGCCTGGACGGATGCTACGGGTCCGAAAATCTGCATGGCGAAGTCGTAGTTGTGAACCGCCCCGTCCATCAGGGGTCCCCCGCCCTTGCCGGCGTCCCTGAACCAGGGGTTCTGCGGACGGCCGTCGGCCAGGTAGCGCCAGATCAGCGGCCTTCCCAGGATACCTGAGCTGATTACCTGCTTGAGCTTGCCCCACTCGGAGTCGAAGCGGCGCACGAAGCCGATGGCAAGGCGAACCCCGTGGCGTTCGCAGGAGGAGGCCATGCGCTGCGCGTCGCGCAGTTTGAGGGCCATGGGTTTTTCGCAGAAGACGTGCTTTCCCGCCCGCGCAGCAGCCACCACGGGGGCGGTGTGCTGAAAGGTGGGGGTGCAGACCCAGACGGCGTCGAGGCGGTCGAGCTCGAGCATCCTTTCATGGTCGGTGAAGGCTTGAGAAGCGCCGCAGTCCGAGGCGAATTCCCGGGCGGTTTGTTCAACCAGGTCCGAGGCCGCGACGATGCGGACGTTGCGCATCCTGGCCAGGCGGGATGCGTGGAGGCGGGCGATGCCGCCACAGCCTATGAAGCCGATATGGAGCATGGTGGACCTTTCCTGGTGATAGAGCGGATATTGGCGGTGTGGACGATTCAGGCAGTGTCCACGAGCTCGGGGAGGTCGCCCCTGGAGAAAGCCCGCGCAATCTCGTCGCAGCGCTCATTGTCCGGATCGCCACCATGGCCGCGGACATAGTGCCAGCTTATCCGTGGAGAGTTGAGACGGTCCAGTTTCTGCCAGAGGTCCTGGTTGAGCACGGGTTTCCTGGCGGCCGTCTTCCAGTTCCTGCGCTTCCAGTTGTGGATCCACTGGGTGATGCCCTTGCGCAGGTACTCGCTGTCGGTGACCATGGTAACGGGGACGGCGGCGCCGACGCTGCGGAGGGCTGCGATGGCGGCGAACAACTCCATCCGGTTGTTGGTTGTATCGGCGGCGAATCCCCCCAGCTCGCGGACGCGATCAGGGGCAAACTTAATGCGGGCGGACCATCCTCCCGGACCCGGGTTTCCGGAGCAGGCGCCGTCGCTGTAGATGGTAATCGAACCTGGAGTCAATTGCTTGTCCGGCGGTTTCTTGTTTTATTAATTTTCTGTAATTATTAACCTTCTGTCAAATTTCAATGCTGCGGGGAGTTCATGGCAACAGAGAGCAAAGAGTTCGATATCGTCGTCATCGGGGCGGGACCAGGGGGCTACACCGCCGCGATCCGCGCCGGCCAGCTGGGCCTGAAGGCCGCGGTGGTGGAAAAGGAGGATTCCCTCGGCGGGGTTTGCCTCAACTGGGGCTGTATTCCTACCAAGGCACTGCTCAAGCAGGCGGAGATCTACAGGCTCTTCCAGCGCGCCGGCGAATTCGGTTTCGAGGTCGGTGAGGTAGGCTTCGATTGGAAGAAGATCATCGGGCGCAGCCGCAGGGTGGCGGGTCAACTGGCCTCGGGTGTTGCCTACCTGATGAGCAAGAACGGGGTCCAGGTGTTCACCGGCAGGGGGCTCATCACGCCGGCCAAAAAGGTGGAAGTGAGGGACGGGGAGGATCAGGCCTCGGCGCTTCTAGACGCCCGTCACATCATCATTGCCACCGGCGGACGGCCGCGCAGCATTCCCGGAGTCGAGATCGACGGCAGTCTGGTCCTGAGCAGCCAGGAGGCCATGATCACCGATGAGCGTCCGGATTCCATGATCATCGTCGGAGCCGGGGCCATCGGGATAGAGTTCGCCTATTTCTACAACGCCTTCGGCACCAGGGTGAAGGTGCTGGAGGCCCTGCCCCAGGTACTGCCGCGGGAGGACGAGGAGGTGGCCGAACTTCTGGATCGAAGTCTGCAGAAGCAGGGCATCGAAATCGAAACCGGCGTCAGGGTCGAAGCCATCGAGCCCGGTGAGGACCAGGTCGAAGTGCGCTACAAGGGGGAGAAGGGCGAAGGCTGCGAGCAGGTCGACAAGGTGCTGATGGCGGTGGGTGTGGAGGGCAATCTCGAGGGGCTTGGCCTGGCGGCTCTTGGAGTGCGCACGGGCGGCGGCGCCATCGAGGTGGACGGGCGGCTGCAGACCAGCGTGAAGGGAATCAGCGCCATTGGCGACGTGGTCGGGGCGCCTCAGTTGGCGCACATGGCCTCGGCGGAGGGGGTGGCGGCAGTGGAGTTTATCGCAGACCGCGAGCGCCCCGAGATCGACCGCAGCAACATCCCCAGCTGTACCTACTGCCAGCCGCAGGTCGCCAGCGTCGGCTTCACGGAGCGCGAGGCGAGGGAGGCCGGACACGAAGTCAAGGTCGGCCGCTTCCCTTTTTCGGCCAGCGGCAAGGCGCGGGCAACCGGAGAGACCGAGGGCCTGGTGAAACTGGTTTTCGGGGCGTCCTACGGAGAACTCCTTGGCGCTTCCATCATCGGGGCGGAGGCCACCGAGCTGATCGCCGAGATCGGCCTTGCGCGCAGCATGGAGGCAACCTACGAGGAAGTCCTGCACACGGTTCACGCCCACCCGACCCTGGCCGAGGCGGTCATGGAAGCGGCGGGCGAAGCCTTTGGCGAGGCCCTCAACCTGTGAGGGAAAAATTGCAGCCCAGCGGTTTCTTCATCATCATCTCCTTCCTTAACCGTACGGATTGGAATTGAGCCCGGCCGACTCGAGTATCCCCCGTCCCCACTTGCCCTCTATCGTCGAAGTTCTTCCGGCCGAGCCATTGCTGCTCATGGGGGCCGGGCCGGTGCCGGTGCCGGCCGAGGTGGCGCGGGCGGGCAGCATGGTGATCAACCACCTCGGCGAAAGCATGGACATGGTGGTGCGCCACATCAAGGAAATGGCGCGCTACGTTTTCCAGACCTGGGACGGCCATATCTTCGGGGTATCGGGGCCCGCCTCGGCCTCGATGGAAATGGCCGTGGGCAACCTTCTGTGGCCCGGGCGCAAGGTCCTCGTGCTGAGGAATGGGTGGTTCAGCGGCCGCTTTGCGGAAATGGCCGCGGGAGTCGGCGCCGAAGTGCATATCCTCGAGGCACCTGAGGGAGGTCCCATCGCGGCTGAACAGGTGGAGCGCCGTCTGGGGGCGGAGCGCTTCGACGCGGTAACCATGGTGCAGGGAGAGACGGCCTGCGGGGTGTGGAACACGGACCTGGTCAAAATCGCGCGGCTTGCCCGGGAACACGGAGCCCTGACCTTGCTGGACGCGGTCTGCACCTTGAGCACCATGCCCCTCAAGAAGGACGAGTGGGGTCTCGACGTGGTGCTCACCGGCAGCCAGAAGGGGCTTTCGTCGCTGCCCGGGGTTTCTCTGATCTCCTTTTCGCCCCGTGCCTGGGAGGTGATCGAAGGGAACACCCGGCCCAAGCCGCACTGGTGCCTGGACGCGCTGCGAGCCGAAAGGTTCTGGAGTGGCCACCAGTACCATTACACCGCCCCGGTGCCGGGCCTGCTGGCCATGCACGAGGCTCTTCGCCTGATAATCGACGAGACTCTCGAAAGACGCTTCGAGCGCCATCTGTGGAGTTCCCTTGCACTTCAGGATGGCATTGAAGAGATGGGACTTAAATTGTTCACGCCCAAAGAATACCGTCTCAATTCAGTGGTTGCAATTGAGGTTCCTCGGGGTCTGGACGACGCGCAGGCGAGGGGCTACATGTCGAAGATGTTCAAGGTGGAGATAGCAGGCTCCATCGATCCTGACCTGAACATCGTGCGCATCGGGCAGATGGGAGAGCAATGCCGGGCGCCCAATCTCTTCAGGGTGCTTCACGCCCTTGGTGTGGCCTTCACCAAGATGGGGGCCGTGCTGGACCTGGGCGCCGGCATGGCGGCCCTCGAGAGATCCCTGGCCGGGCATGCCGAGGACGTGATCTAGCAACCCGTTGATAAAGTTGCTCTGCAGGCGAGGCCGAGGCATGGCGGTCGAAGGCAAGGCGTGCGGCCGAGGCGAATCGAGGGGATTCGGGGAGGGAGCGCAACGCCGTATTCGACCGGCAGTCTTGCCGGACCCTTCCCGGTCCACGCTGGTGCGGGTCCCGCTGCGACCCGGGGATTCTCCCGCCTTCACGGAGGTTCATGGCGCCGGGCAGTCAGCCGGTGATGGGCCGCTACGGACCCGTGTTTCCCGCCACGAAGGAGTTCCCTCCAGATGAAGCAGGCAGCCAGGTTTCGCTTCCGGGCGAGCTATTTCGATCTCGATCTGCTCGTCCATTCTCACGGTTGGGTTCAGTTGGCTCCATTCAGCTGGGATGAGCGGGACGGAATCCTGAGCCGGCACGAGTACGTCAACGGGAAGCTCGTTCACCTCGCCGTTGAGGATTCCGGCGCCGGGGCGGCCGTATCGTGCCGGTGCGCAAGCAACCTGACGGCCCCGGAAAAGAAGCTGCTGCGCCGCCGCTGCTCCTACATGCTGGGGTTGGATATCGATCCCGGTCCCTTCGTGCGCCGCTCCCGGGAGCTTGACCGGCGGATTCACCGCCTCGCTCGAAGGGGCGGGGCGCGGATGCTGAAGGGCTCGACACTCTTCGAGGACGTGGTGAAGACCTTGTTCACGACCAATGCCTCCTGGGCCTTCACGCGCCAGATGTGCCACCTTCTGGTGTCCGAATGCAACGCCATGACGGATGGCGGAGGAGGACCTGCCTATTTCCCCTCGTGTCAGATGGTCATGGCCCTGGGTCTCCGGGCGCTGGAGGAGAGATGCAGGCTGGGATACCGGGCCGGGTATTTGTGGAACATCGCCCAGGCCTTCGGCGCCGACGGCGAGATCGTCCGCGGTGGAGCGCGGGAGGTCCTCGCCAGGCTTGGCGCGGTCAAGGGGCTGGGGCCCTACAGCATCAACCACGTCGCCGTTCTTCTCGGGGAGTACGGGCAGATCCCGGTAGATTCGGAGGTGCGCGGTTACTGTGGAGAGATCGGACTTGCCTGCACGGAGGAGGCCATATTGGAGCACTATTCCCCATGGCACCCCTACGAATTTCTCGCCTTCCGCCTGGAGCGCCGGATCAGGCGCGCAACCGCCGCCGGGCAGCCGCTGTGAGCCATTCTCGTGAGCACTGAAAAGCCCCCTGCAAGCCTGGCCGCGGAGCGCCTGCCGCGGCAATCCCTGCCCGCGCAGCCGTCGCGTTTTTCCATAGACCTTGCCCAGCTCCTGGACCGCCATGACATGGTCTGGGGGGCTCCTCAAGGACCGCCGGCGGACTGGCGCGCGGGAGCCCCCGTTGGCAATGGCGACTTCGGAGCCATGATTTACGGCTATCCCGACGCCATGGGCTTCGTCCTGGGCAAATCGGACGTGTGGAACCGCCAGAACGACGATGGCAGCCAATTCATCGGAGAGACCTTCGGCCCTTACCGGCAGACTTACTTCGAAGACGACGAGCAAGGTTTCGAAAGGCTGCGCGGGGAAGCCAGAGCCTCCTACTGCGCCGCGCTCCCCCACCTGACCACCTGCGGGCGCCTGATTCTTCACCTGGACGAGGGCGGCGTCATCGCCTCCTGCACCCTGAGGGCCAGCTTGCGCTCGGGGGGCGCAGGCCTGACCTGGAGCGGTGCCGGGACGCGGGCGGAGGTGCGCGCCCTGGTTTCGCGGCGCTTTCAGGTGCTCTACATCGAGTTCACCCGGGATGGAGAGGATCTGGTTGCGGAGAAGATTCACTGGGACCTGGGCCGCCCCCGGTTGCCGCGCAACCCGGCGCCGGAGGCCAGCGCCGAAGACGGCGTTTGCCTGCTGACCCAGCATTTCTCCGCCGGCGGCGCCTACTCGGTGGGGGTGGCTGCTCTCGCCGGCAAGTGCAGCGCCGCGGCGCATGAAGGCCGGCTCTCGGGGGTATGGACGCCGGAAACCCGGGGCTCCGGGTCGCTGGTGCTGACCGTCGTCAGCTCCGAAGATGCTGAGGATACCGAGGGCGAGGCGCGGAGGAGGCTGGCGCGGGCGGTTCGGGCGGGTGCCCGGGCGATTGTGGACGACCACCTGGGTTGGTGGCGCCGCTACTGGCGGCGCGGCTTGGCCAGCGTCGGCTCCGAGGCGGTGGAGCGCGGCTACTACCGATCCCTCTATCTTGCCGGGTCTGCACTTGAGGCGGGCAGACAATCCCCAGGTTTGCAGGGACCCTGGGTGGGGGAGAACGTGCCGCCCTGGAACGCCGACTTTCACAGCAATGTGAACATCCAGTGCGTCTACTGGGGCATGTTCACCAACAACCGCCTCGACATGGTTGAGCCCTATCTGCGCCACTACCACCGCACCGCCGCCGCGGCGCGCCGCGATGCCTCCCGATATTTCCGCATGCGCGGCTTGCGCTTCCCTCACGGGGGCAGCATCGGCGGCAACGAAACCACCCAGCCCGACTACCAGACCCTGGGAACCGATCCCAGCGCCTCCTCCTGGGTGACCCAGTTGTTCTGGCAGTACTATGAGTATTCCCAGGACCAAACCTTCCTCGAGGAGGTGGCCTATCCTCTGCTGCGCGACGTGGCTTTGTTCTTCACCGATTATCTAATCTGGGACGAAGAGCGGCGGCAATGGATCATCGTGCCCTCGGTGCACTTCGAGGCCAGGGGGAGGGAATTCCGCGCCTGGGGACGCAACTCCCTCTACGCCCAGGCCATGTTCCGCGGCGCCTTCCAGCGCGCCATTGCGTCAGCCGGGGTTCTCGGGAGAGATGCCGGGCTCGTGGAGGAATGGCGCGCGCGCTTGGAACGACTGGCTCCGCCGCCGACCACGCCGCAGGGCTGCTGGAAGGCGTGGGAGGACCAGGAGCCCTACTACCAGGACCACAATTATCTGCTGCCCCTCGTCTTTCCCGCCGAGCTGGTGAGCAAGTGGCACGGTCCCCGCGAATGGTACGAGCAGGCGCGCCGCACCTGGAGGCATCTGGAGGAATCGGGGCAGAACTGCTTCAGCGGTGACATGGGATTCGGCGGCCAGGGACTGTGCGAGCTGCTGCGCATCGGTGAGGTCGAGACCGCCTTCGAACGCGCCCGCTATCCCGATGAGGAGGATGCCTTCGCCAGGAACGGAGCCGTGCGCCTGTGGGCCCCGGGCATCTTCCAGATGGACCACGGCCCGGGGATATGCCGGGTTCTCGCGGACATGATGCTCACCGGTCTGGCCGGTGTGCTGCACCTTTTCCCAGGGATCCCCGCAGGGGTGCCGGCCCGCTTCCATTCGCTGCGGGGGCCGGGGGCCTTTCTGGTCTCAGCCGAGAAAAGAACGGATGAAGTGGACTATGTTCTCGTGCGTTCCCTCGCCGGCGGAACCCTGCGTCTGGAGAACCCCTGGCCGTCCGCCCAAGTGGCGGTGGTCGAGCAGGAGGGCGGAGAGAGCACTGTCGCCCCCGCCGATCTCCTGGTGTTGGAGACCCGCGCCGGCTGCGACTACCTGCTGCGGCCGGCCGCCACCGTCATGGAGCAGATCCCGGTGGCGGACTTCGCCCATTTCAGCTAGTGTCCCGTCGCAGAAATATGTCGCCATTATTCCGCCGATCCATCCCGGCTCACGGCGTTGCCTTCACTCGCCGTACACCACTGGTACGACTCGCTCAGGCGCCTTGTGAGCCGGGCGCCTCGGCGGCCCAATTTCGTCAACCTATCTCTGCGACGGGACACTAGGTTGCCCTCCCACCAATTCCTCGGATTTCCTTCGCCTCGGCATTTCGGCCTGCACCACCCGGCCTGCGCATGGAAGGAGTCCGCCGCGGTCCGGGCCCCGTCCTTTAGGGGAATCCAGGTTGCAGGACCCGTGCGCGCGGCGCCTTATTCGAACCAGAAGGAATAGAGGCTTCCCCTGCTCAGAGTGAAGCGCAGGTTGACCGTGCGGCCGGCCAGTACCTCCAGGTCCCCGTGACCCTTCCAGACCAGCTCGGCCCTGGCGAGGTCTCCCCTGATGGGGTTGCTGCAGCGCGGGATGGGACAGGTCTCGGTGGCCTTTCCGGGGACGAGCAGCACCTGGGGATCGGAAAAGCCCTCCAGGGGCCGACCGACAGGGTCCAGAACAACCGCCCGCAGTTCGCCTGCGGCCAGGTCTGCGTTGACGAAAAGGCGCCGGGCACCCTGCGGCACCACCAGGGCCGGGGTCAACACGCTTCCCGGCAGGTCACCGGCATCGAGGGAGACGAAGCCATCCCGTCGCAGCACGGCCAGACAGATGGCGTAGACGTCGGCTTCCCCGAGGCGGATTATTTCGTAGTACCTTCCCCCTGTATAGTAGAACCAGAGCTCGTCGCCGCGGACCAGGGCGTCGGAGGCGGGCCGCACCGAGGAAACGTCGTGAGCACCGCCTCCGAGCGGAGAACAGTCGATGAAGGGCCGGCGGTCTCCGAGACGGGTCCAGTGGCGCAGATCGCGGCTGCAGGCCAGTTGCACGTGGTGAAACCCGGAATAGTCGCCGTATTCCGATATGTAGTCGCGCGCGGCGGGGACCAGGTCCATCCCCGCGAACCCCGGCCAATGGGGGTGCACGGTGCCGGTGTGATGGAAGAAGGAGGGCAGACCGATATAGACGCTCTCGTACCTGAAAACTCCCATATTGTAGATATCGACACCGTAGTGGGAGGGGATGTCGATGTAGGGATGGTGGCGGGCAGGATCGCCAAACCAGTCCCTGATGCGCCGGCGGGCGAGCTCCTGGTCCAGCTCGTCAGCCTCGAAGATGAGTTCGGGCCCGGACCACGCCTCGAAGTCGCTGCTGGTGGAGAGCCAAATGGAGCGCCCGTAGACCGACGGGTGCTTGACGGTGGCCAGGTAGAGCCGGCGTTTCCGGTCCAGGGAGAAATTGAAGTCGTCCCCGGCGGAAATGGGCTCGACATCGAGCTGCCGCCATTGACGGCCGTCCCCCGAAACGTGGAAGGTCTCGGGGGACCACGCCTTGTAGCGCCGGGCGGGGTCCGGGTCCACCGGATCGTAGATGACGCACCTTCCCACTTTCGGATCCCGGGTGTGCGGCACCCGTTTCCAGCTCAGTCCATCCGGGCTTTCGCGGCAACCGTGCACCCAGTACTTGAATACCTCGTCCCCTGGATCCCAGAATGGGGCGCTGCGGGTCTGGATGGCGTGCTCACCGCGGTCCGGGCGGATCACGGTCCCCTTCTTAACCGGAGAGTGCATAGTGCGGGTGAGATGGACCATTTCGCGCACGAGGTGATCGTCGACAAAGAGCTGGCGTTCCTCCAGCGGGATCTCAACCGCGCCGTTCCGGGTTTCAGGCAGCATGGAATTTTTCTGTAATTCTTTTCCCTTCAACGAATTGGAAGTATAACCTCCGAGGTTTGGTGCAGTAGAGAAATCGAGCTGCGCCCCGGTCCTCAGCGCAGAGCAGCATGCGCCGGTGGACGGTCCGGGCTCCACCTTCAGGCGGTATACGTAAACTCCGCAGGCAGCCAAGGTCGGGTGAAAGATTGTCCTGCGGATGCAGAATCCCCCATGGAAAGGGGCGGGCCTCAGGTATGGGGGAACCTGGAGCTGCCCGAGACTGCTTGCCGAATTTGAGGTAAACATAATATATTTAATAATTAGAGACCATTTAAGTGGGGAGGTACTATCATGAAAGATGCAGTTTTTCCGCTGCTTGCAGGTGCAGCCCTGGGGCTGATTGCCTGTGGTGGAGGGGATTCCACCGGCCCCGAGCCGGCCCCGGCCGCCAACGCGGCAGCGACCAGGCCGGAAAATCTCTCCGTGGAGAAGATAGGGGACGGCGAGATATGGCTGCGCTGGGAGGGCCAGGAAGACGGTCCGCTCTATGTCGTCTACAGGGCGCAGAACAAGGGCGCGGCGGTGGCCGTGGATTCCCTCTTCAGCACCAGGTTCCGCGACCTGGGCCTGGAGTACGAAGTGGAGTACACCTACTACGTTACTGCGGTAGGCGGCAACGGCAGGGAGAGCGAAGCCTCGAACGTGGTCAGCGGCCAGCCCTTCAACAACCTGTCGCCCCAGGCCCCACGCACGGTGCGCGCCGTCGCCCACAACTTCTCCGTGCCATCCAGCCCCCAGGCCGTCAGCGTGCCCCTCGCCGGCTGGAGCGCTGTCTCCATTTCACTGGACTGGGATCTCAACCCCGAGTCGGACCTGTCCGTGTACAGAGTCTTCCGGTCCACCTCTGAGGATTTCGTCCCCGGCGAGCAGAACATGATCGCCGAGGTAACCGATCCGCGCTATGTCGACGCCGACGTGGAAGTAGGCACGGTGTACTATTACCGGATTACGGCGTTGGACCGGGGCGGCAAGGAAAGCGCCGCTTCCCAGTGGGCATCGGATGTAGCCCTGGTTCTCCCCGAGCTGGTGCGGCCGGTGCAGGGAGAGCACACCTCGCAGACACCGGCCTTCTACTGGCGGAAGGTGAAAGAGGCCAAGAACTACCGGGTGATCGTCACCAGCTCTCCGACAAGCGGGGAGGTCAGCGACATGCCCCTGGTGGGCGACACCACCGCGGTCTTCGTGGGACGTCCGCTGTTGTCCGGCGAGCGCGCCGCACTGGAGTCCGGCCAGATCTACTACTGGAAGGTAGTTGCCGGGACCAAGGACAGCGGGGTGGAGAACTCGGTCAGCGGCGTGGCCAGCTTCAAGATTCAATAGGAGCATGATCGATCCGGGTGCCCTCCAAATCGTCCGCACCTTGCGGGAGGAAGGGCACCAGGCTTTGCTGGCCGGCGGCTGCGTGCGCGACCTGGCCATGGGGCGGGCGCCGGCGGACTGGGACGTGGCCACCGACGCCGGGCCCCCTGAGATAATGGGCCTCTTCGGGGACACCATCCCAGTGGGAGCGCAGTTCGGGATCGTGGTGGTCGTGCTGGAGGGCCGGCGCTACGAGGTGGCGCGATTCCGGCGCGACGGCCCCTACCTGGACGGCCGCCATCCGCTCCAGGTGGAGTTTTCCGACGCGCGCCAGGACGCCCTGCGGCGCGACTTCACCATCAACGGGATGTTTTTCGATCCGCTGGCAGACAAGTGGATCGACTACGTA
Organism: Candidatus Latescibacterota bacterium; assembly: GCA_965208105.1. Classification (GTDB taxonomy): domain Bacteria; phylum Latescibacterota; class UBA2968; order UBA8231; family UBA8231. The sequence continues at coordinate 609,914 of OZ242318.1, read as the reverse complement.
GGCGGGCGCAGGGACATTGAGAAGAAGGTGGTCAGGGCCATCGGCGCTCCGCCGGAGCGCTTCGCCGAGGACTACCTGCGCATGTTGCGGGCGGTGCGCTTTGCGGCCCGCCTGGATTTCGAGATCGAGTCCCTCACCTTCGCCGCCATCAAAGAGCATGCCGACAATATCGGCGGCGTCAGTGCCGAGCGACGCCGCGACGAGCTCACCAGGATTCTCACCGAAGGCCGCGCCGCCCGCGGCATGGAGCTGCTGCTGGAAACGGGCCTGCTGCACCAGGTACTGCCCGAGGTGGCGCGGATGCAGGGGATCCCCCAGCCCCCGGAGTTCCACCCGGAAGGGGATGTTTGGACTCACGTCAAGCTGATGTTGGACCACCTCCATGGAGCCAGCCCGACCCTGGCCTGGAGCGTTATTCTGCACGACATCGGCAAGCCTCCCACCTACGCGGTGACCGACCGCATTCGCTTCAATGACCACGATGTCGTCGGGGCCCGCATGGCCGCCCGGATTTGCCGGCGCCTGCGGCTGTCGGGGCGTGAAAGCGAACAGATCTGCCACCTGGTGGGCAACCACATGCGCATGCGCCACGTCAGGGAGATGCGGCCGAGCAGGCTGAAGCGCTTTCTGCGCCAACCGTTTTTCCCCGAGCTCCTCGAGCTGCACCGCATCGATTGTCTGAGCAGCCACGGGCAGCTGGATCTCTACCGGTTCTGCCGCCGGAAACTGGCCGAGATCGACGAGGAGGACCTGCGTCCATCGCCGCTTCTCAGCGGCCACGATCTCATCGCCCTGGGATTCGAGCCCGGTCCTCTGTTCAAGGAGATTCTCGAAGCCCTGGAAGACGAGCAGCTGGAGGGCCGGCTGTCGACGCCGGAGGAGGCGGTGGCCCTGGTCAGGGACCGATTCGGCGCCAGCCTGGGATCAGTTCCTCCGCCGGGCAACCCGCCCGGTGTTCAGGGCGAGACCCGGTGATCGAAACAGACCGGGCTCCGCCCTCGTCTGCGACTCAACTGAAAACCCTGGTTCGATCGAACGAAATGGAAAACTGAAGGATGGCCGTGGGACCATGAGGTTGTTTCATTTCAGTGAGGATTCCGATATTGCCGAGTTCGCACCTCGCCCGGTACGGGTGCCTTCCGTCCGCCCCGAGGGTATGGAGTGGCTCAACGGCCCCCTGGTCTGGGCAATCGCCGAAACGCATCAGAAGATGTACCTCTTTCCGCGCCAGTGCCCGCGGATTCTGCTGTGGGCAACGCCCCGGACAACGGAGGTTGATTGCCGCCGCTGGTTGGGTGGAAACAGGGACAGAACCGTGGCCTACATCGAACGGGAATGGTATCAACGCCTTCAGGCAGCCAGCATAATTCGCTACGAGTTTGCTCCCGGCGATTTCATCGACATCCGCGATGCCGGGATGTGGGTTTGCAAGCGAGCCGTACGCCCCGTTGACCTGGCTGTCCTCACCGACTTGCCGGAAAAGTTGGGTGAGTGCCGGACCGACCTCCATGTGGTCGATTCGCTCGTTCCACTGCGAGAGGCGCGCAGGAGCGCCCTGCATTTCAGCGGTATTCGCCTGAGGAATGCCAGGGACTGGGGTTGACCTGCTCCCGGTGGGCGTGCTGGCGGCCGGGGAAATTGCCAGGCGGCGGTTGGGGCTGTCCTCATGGGGGATGCAGATTTTCGAGCCTGTCCCTTCGTTCCCCTTACCGTGCAAATTCCCCGTGCAACCCCGCCCTGAACCAGAGAGGGCGCCTCACGCATGGTTGACGAAATCCGAGCCTTCGTCTTCGATTTTGGCGGCGTCATCGCCGCCGCCCAGGATCCAGGTCATCTAGGCAACCTGCTCAGCTTGACGGGACTTTCCCTTCCCGAATTCGAGGAGAGGTACTATTCTCACAGGGACGGATACGACGCCGGCGGCCTCACCGGAAGAGAGTACTGGAGGAAGACTCTCTCGGGTTGGATTGAAGAACCGCCCGCCCGCCTTCTGGATCGCCTCGTCGAGGAGGATGCCAGGAGCTGGTCGGTCTGCGATGGCCGCATTCTGACCTGGATCGAGCGGCTGCGCCAGACGGGGTTTCCCGTCGGTATTCTGTCGAATCTGCCGAAGGATGTGCTCGATCATTGCAGCCGGCGTTTCTCCTGGTGGAGGGATTTCGACTTCGGCGTTTTCTCCTGCGAAGTGGGAGTCGTGAAGCCACAGCCGGAGATATACCGCAGCTTGATCGAGGCGTCAGGCCACGAAGCCTGCCAGCTTTTCTTCGTCGACGACCGTGCCGAGAACGTCGAGGCCGCCAGGCGGGCGGGTCTGAGGGCGGAGGTTTATCATTCCTTCGAGCACCTCGAGACCGGCGCCGATTCCACCATCCCCGCCTTTGCCCTCGAGCTCCTGTCCGGAATAAGCTGAGACGGCGCCGGGCCGGCCGCGGGGTTCAGGCCGGTTCCCGTCGGGAAATGTGCAGCAAGGGGCCTCGTTTCCCTCGCTAACCCCCTTTTTCGAGGAGGGCGGCGAAAAATGCTATGGCGCGGGGAATGGCCCCGGCGAGGGAAAGGATGTCGTGTGTACCCCCTTTGTAGATGAAGACCTCGAAGTCGGGCGGTCCACGGTCGAGCGCCTTCATGGCCTGCATCAGCGACCGGGCCTGGGAGACTGAAACCACGGCGTCGGCATCGCCGTGGTGGAGCTGCATCGGGGGGAGGTCGGCGGCGAAGTAGACCGGCGAGCGGCGAATGAGCTCCAGGCGGATCTCCGCAAGGGAGAGGGCGCCGACCCACCAGGGCTCGATGAGGGTGGTGCGAAGATACTCGACTCCCGGCTTGTGGACAGTTCCTCCCATGACCAGGACCCTGGCGATGTCCCGCGCCCACGAGTTGAGCATGTCGGTGGGACCGAAGAAGGCGACGATCCGTTGGATGCGGGGGTCCCGCGCCCCCATCAGCAGCGCCACCCCGGCTCCCCGGCTGACGCCGATCACGCCGTAGCGGCCCCGGATTGCTGCAGGCGCGGTTTCCATGGCGACGTTGACAAGGGAGAGGGCGTCGTCGACGTCGTAGTTCCAGGGGCTGGCGGGGCCTTCGGACGCCCAGATGCGATCGCCGTAGGCCAGCGGTTCGCCGCGGAATGAGGGGAGCACGTAGACGAAATCGTCCCGCAGCTCTCCCAGGAACATGGCCAGGATTTGCATGGTGGACCCGAGAGCAAGGCCGTCGTCTCCTCCGTGGGCGAAGACCAGGACGGGAAGGCTCTCTCGAACCGCCCCACGGGGTTCGATAATCGCGCCGATGTGGCTTACTCCCGCTACCCGGTGCGATACTATGCGCAAGGTAGCTGCCGACCCCGCCAGGGAGAACTCCTCCTCCAGCTCGAAGGCCACCTGGTCGGCGCCAAGGCCGCGGGCTCGCCAGTCGGAGCGGATGGCCGCCACCTCGGAATGGCGCGGCGCGGCGAACAGGCTGTCCAGCTCGGCTTCCAGGTCGAGGGCCCGTGCGCCCACCTCGATGACCTGGCCGGCAGCGGAAACGAGGAGGGTCTGAGTTCCCGGATCGGGGCCAAGAATCCAGGTTGAAGCGGCCCGGCCGTCGGGGCCGCTGGTGACCGAATCGGGATGCGCCGTACCGTGGCCGGCCTCGGGCCGGAAGGCAACCCCGGCGCCGGACACGGGTTGTCCTTCCTCGTCCAAGACCCGTACCACGATGGGTTCTCTCAGGGGGGAGCCGCGGAGGGCCCGCTGTCCTGCTCCCGAAAGAGTCAGGATCGATGCGACCCTGGAAGCAGCAGCCTCCACCTGTCCGGCCGGCGGCGGCCCGGTGGGACTGTCCTTGCTGCATGCAACCAGCAGCAGCGGGGAACAGGTCAGCAGGATCTCGCAGAGGAACCGCCGGCTATGGTGGCGTTTGCAGGTCATTTTGAACTGTGCAATCGGTCCGGACAATTCAGATGCGGCCACCGCTGATGGGGTGGCCGCTCGGAAGGGCGCCCGGCTGAGCGTTCCAGGCGGAGCCTCCACTGGTTCCCGGTCCTCTAACCGGAATGTCCGGGCAGGTCGGGGAGTTCCTGTGAAGCCCTTCCGGCCGGATGGACCAGGATAAATCAAAAGGTTAGCATATGGAATGTCCAGAATCCTTGCCTTTCGCGTCCTTGTCAGGTCGCCCTGCAAGGGGTAGCATACATGCCTGCAAGCGGTTGCAACCCGGCATGAACCTGGCCGGCCCCGAGAGTGTGTCGCGTCGGTGGAGGCAAATTTCCGGCGGCACTCTGCAAGAACCGGCCGGGTTCAGGTCACCGGGGCGGCGCGCCTCGTTGGATTGCCCCTGCCGATCGGCACCCGTAAATTGAGAAGGTCTGCTCTGCGAACCGTTGAAAGGAGAGGCTGTTGAGACCCAACATTCTGTGGATTTGCACCGACCAGCAACGCTACGACACCATAGGGGCCCTGGGCAACCCTCATGTTTCTACCCCCAACATCGACCGCCTTGTCCGCGAGGGAACGGCCTTCGAGCGCGCCTACTGCCAGAGCCCCATCTGCACCCCCAGCCGGGTGAGCTTCATGACCGGGCTGTATGCAAGCGCAGTGCACGTCAACGGCAACGGAGCGGCCGCCCTGCCGGCGGACCACCCGCCCCTGGTCACCCGGCTTCTGGCCTCCGGCGGCTACGACTGCGGGCTGATCGGCAAGCTCCATCTTACCTCTTCCTATGGCCGCATAGAGGTCAGGACCGACGACGGCTACCGCTACTGGGAGTACAGTCACGCGCCGCGTGACGATTGGCCCATCGGGCATGGCTACGCCGACTGGGTGCGCTCCAGGGGGGAGGTGCTGGGGGAGTTGTTGAAGGACCCGGAAGGGGTGCCGCCGGAGTTGCACCAGACCACCTGGTGCGCCGAGAAGACCATCGAGTTCATGCGCCAGAAGCGCGACGGACCGTGGCTGGCCAGCGTGAATATCTACGATCCCCACCCCTTCTTCAATCCACCGCGAGCCTACCGGGACCTCTTCGACCCGGGACGGATGCCCGGACCCCTCTTTCGCCCGAGCGATCTGGCCCAGCAGGAGGTGTTGGCGGCCATCGACTTCCAGTCCCGCGGGCGGCGGCCGGAAGAGCTGGACATCGCAGACCCGGTGTTGCCGAAACCTCCGGGACTGAAGCAGTGGCCGGCGGGATCGGTGGCGGGCAGGCGCGACGCGCCAACGTTGCAGGCGGCCTACTACGCCATGATCAGGCAGATCGACGACCAGCTGGGCCGCGTGCTGGACGCCCTGGAGGAAACTGGCCAGCGCGATAGTACCCTGATCATCTTCACCAGCGACCACGGGGAGATGCTGGGGGACCACGGACTCATACAGAAGGGATGCAGGTTCTACGAGGGCCTGGTGCGGGTGCCGCTGATCTTCTCCTGGCCCGGCCATCTGCGCGAGGACCTCCGCAGCAATGCCCTGGTCGAGCTCACCGACAAGGCGCCGACGCTGCTGGAGCTGGCGGGGATGAGCGTCCCCGAGCGCATGCAGGGCAAATCCCTGCTGCCCATTCTGCGGGGCGACGCCGACCCCGGCCGCCATCGCGATTTTGTCCGCTGCGAGTACTATGACGCCCTCGAGGAGCCGGACCACACCTTCGCCACCATGTACCGGGACGAGCGCTACAAGCTGGTGCTCTACCACGGCCACGGGCTCGGCGAACTCTACGATTTGGAGGAGGACCCCGAGGAGTTCGAGAATATGTGGGACGAAGCTGAAGCCCAGCCCCTCAAGCTGGACCTCATGCAGCGCAGCTACGACGCCTCCACGCTGGCCATGGACAGGGGACCGCGGCGATTGGGGTTCATCTAGATGAGCGACGAATCTGCAACCGGGCGCCAGAGACGGCTGCTCCCCCAGTCCATCGTGCGCTACAAGGATCGCCAGGAGCGGGAGCGCCAGGACCAGGTCACGGTGGAGGAGCCCCTGGAGATCCGCCTGGACCAGGAGGCCATCGCGGTGGTCATGCGCACACCGCGGGACGACTTCGACCTGGCTGCCGGATTTCTCTACACCGAGGGGTTGATCCGCGCTCCCGGCGACATCGGCACCATCTCCTACTGCAGCGCGGCGCAACCGCCCAACCTGGAAAACATCGTCGAGGTGCGCCTGGCCTCCGGGGTGAATTTCGATCGCGGCCAACTGAAGCGCAATTTTTATGCTTCGTCCAGTTGCGGAGTCTGCGGCAAGGCCAGCATCGAGGCCATATGGACCCGGGCTCCTCGCCTGGAGGCGGATTTTCAGGTCGAGCTGGAGGTGCTCTATGGCCTCGACGAGAAGCTGCGCGCGGCCCAGGCGGTTTTCGAGCAGACCGGATCCCTGCACGCCGCCGCGCTCTTCGATCCCCGCGGCAAGTTGCTGGTGCTGCGCGAGGACGTGGGACGGCACAATGCGGTGGACAAGGTGGTGGGGTCGTTCATACTCAAAAACCGGACGCCTCCGGCGCGCTCCATCCTCATGGTCAGCGGGCGCACCAGCTTCGAGATCGTGCAGAAGGCCCTGGTAGCAGGCATCCCCATGGTGGCCGCCGTGTCCGCACCCTCGAGCCTGGCCGTGGACATGGCGCGGGAGGCGGGCATGACCCTGGTGGGATTTCTGCGCGGCCGCGGCTGCAACCTGTATTCAGGAAAACATAGGATAATCGCCTGAGGGGCCATCCCCCGGCGGCGACCTACACGGGCTTCAGGGGAAAGTAGGAGACCCTGGGCGGAGCGGTGGAGGTGCTGCGCCGGGCTTCGAACATCTCCCGGAGCCTGTCCTTCGCCCCTCCCACTATGGCGTCGCCATGTCCCGGCAGAAGGTTGTCGAAGTCCCGGTCGAGCAGGTGAGACAGGGTTTCCCAGGGCCGTGGATGCCCGTTGGGATGGGCGCCGAGGGGAATGCCGCCCGGCGCCCACTTGGCGGTAGTGCCCAGGGCGTCCCCGACCAGGAGGGTGCCGTCGTGGAGGTGTGAGAGCAGGGCATGTTCGCCGCGGGTGAGTCCGGGAACCGCTATGGCCTCCAGCCCGCAAGGCAGTTGGTCGCCGGCCCCGTAGGGTTCCCAGGATTCCAGGTCTTCGATCATGCAGATGTCCGCGGCGGGAAGGAAGACCGGCGCCCCGGTGCGGGTGGCGAAGAGGCGGGCGGCGCGCTCGTGCCAGCCGACGGTCAGCACGATGGCGCGGACATCACCGGCGCTTTCGATGGCACTGGCGCCTCCGCCCTCGAGAGGGTCGATGACTACGCTGCCGGACTCGGTGCGTAGCCAGTAGGACTCCAGCGACCACACCCCGGGCCAGACCACCCTCCACTGAAATACCCCCGGCATTATCTCCTTCATGGGTCTCCTTCTACTTGGAAAATTCGAACATGGTGGCACCGGCGAGATCGAGGTACTCCCGAGCCTGCATGACGAGGGAGTCGGTGAGAGAGCCGGCGTTGAAGGCGATTCTCTCGTTTTGCCCGATGGAAGGATCCACGTATAGTTCGAAGGGAGTGATTGGATCGCCGAAAGGGGGCACGGCTCCGGGGACGAGCCCGGTGAGTTGGAACAACTCCTCGGGAGTGGCGAACTGCAGCCGGCGTGCGCCGAAGAACCTCTTGATTTTGGCCGAATCTACCTTGAGGGCGGCGCTGAGGACGAAGAGACTGAAGCGATCATCCACCTTGAGCACAAGGGCTTTGCCGCCCACCGCAAGGTCTTCCCCCCTGGCCTCGGCGGACTCTGCCGAGGTCGAGGTGGGGGCGTGCTGTAGCTGGCGGTAGGAGACCGAGTGCCGGTCGAGGAGATCAACTATGGCGGGAAAAACGGCGTTGTCCATAAGGCAATTCCAGCTGGTCAGGAACGGCGCAGCACCCGGCCCGGCAGCCGGCCGGTCCACTCGCCGCGCTCGATCACCCAGGTGCCGTTGACCATAACCCGGTCGACGCCGACGGCGCGCCGCAGCGGCTCGTCCCAGGTGGAGCGGTCGGCCACCGTATCGGGGTCGAAGAGGACCAGGTCTGCGGCCATGCCCTCGGCGATGCGGCCCCGGTCGGCGAGGCCGAAGCGCCTGGCGGGATAGCCCGACATCTTGTAGACCGCCTTCTGCAGCGACAGAAGCCTGCGCTGGCGCACGAAGCGCCGGAGAACCCGGGCGAAACAGCCGTAGCCCCGGGGATGGGGGTGGGGAATGTCGTAGATCCCGTCGCTGGCGATCATCATGCGCGGATGAACCGCGGTGCGTTCGATGGTGGCCTGGTTATGGTGGTCGGGAGTATGCCAGCGGCACACGAAGGTTTCCACCCCATCCTCCTCGACGATGAGATCGTAGACGAACTCTTCCCACGATTTACCGAGGCTCTCCGCCGCGTCGGCGATTGTCATGCCGATATGGCGCCCGGAAGGAGTGTAGCCGACGATCTGGTTGCCCAGGGGCCCCAGATTATCCTTCAAATAGGGCAGCGATTCCCGGCGGGTCTGCGGCTGCCTGAGTCTGTGCAGGACCTCGTCCGGGGTTCCGGCCTGGAAGTCCATTGGAAGTTGCATCAGCATGTGGGTCATGCCCGCGGGGTAGAGATAGGACTCGAAGCTCAGGTCCACGTCCTCCTGGTCTACGCGGGCGAGTATCTCCTCGCTCTCGTCGTCCACTCGTTCGTGTGAGACGTGGACCGGAATCCGGGCTTGCCGCGATATCTCGATGATCTCCTCCCAGGCACGGCGACGGCCGAGGATCTGGTAGCGCAGGTGGGCGGCGTATAGGGCGCCGTAGGAGGCGGCAATCTTGGACAGCTCCACCAGCTCGCGCAGGTCGGCGTTGGCACTGGGCTGGTAGTCGAGACCGAGGCAGAGGACGCCGGCGCCGGCCTCCAGCCACTGCCTCGTGGTCGCTGCCATGGTCGCCAGCTCCCCATCAGTAGCCGGGCGGGGGTCCCAGCCCATGGCCCCCAGGCGCACGGCGCAGTGGGGGACCTGGGGATAGACGTTGGCCGGGGTGTTGCCGGGAAATATGCTCAGGTATTCCTCGGGAGAGGACCAGTCGAGGCTGAGCCCCTTGTCCTCGGGATAGGCGAACTGGGTGTTGCGCCACATCTCCCGGGCGCGGGCGCGGCTCAGGGGTGCCCAGCCGAATCCGTCGGGAGCAAGGAAATGGGTGGTGACCCCCTGGTACAGGGCCGCCAGCTGGTCGCGCCCTCCCAGCAGGGGAATCTCCGAGTGAATGTGGGCGTCGATGAAGCCGGGGCTGATGGCACGGCCGCCGGCGTCGATGGTCGTCCCGGCCTGGGCACCGTCCAGGGAGCCCACGGCACCGATCTTGTCGCCGTCCACGGCCACGTCTCCGGCATAGGGGGCGCGGTCGCCGCTGCCGTCGACGATGGCCGCGTTGCGGATGATGCAGTCGAATGCCATTGACTCTCCTTCATGCGGCCACGGGGACTGACGCCGCAGCGGCTATTTGGGCTCGGATGTCGAACAGGTCAGGCCGCCGTCCACCACCAGTTCCGCCCCGGTCACGTACTTGGATTCGTCCGATGCCAGAAACAGCGCGGCGTAGGCCACGTCCCAGGCTTCCCCCATCTTCCCCATGGGACACTGCCGGTCCCTGATGGCGATCATTTTTTCGATGTCGCCGGCGGAATAGAACTCTGCCAGGGACTTGTGCACGAAGGGGGTGTTGATGAACCCGGGAAGGACGGCGTTGCAGCGAATATTCCTGGCCGCATATTGCATGGCCGTGGCCTTGGTGAACTGGATGATGGCTGCCTTGGTCGAGGAATAGGAAATATAGGGAACTCCGTGCCAGCGGATCCCCACGGTGGAGGCGATGTTGACGATGGACCCCTTGCCCTGGGATTCCATGTGGGGGATGGCGTGCTTGCAGGTCAAAAATATGCTCTTCAGGTTGACCTGGACGACCCGGTCCCAGCTGCCTTCGCTGGTTTCGACGACCCCACCCACATCGATGATGCCGACGTTGTTGTGAAGGACATCGATGCTGCCGTAGCGATCGGCACATGCCTGGACCATTGCCTGCACTTCATCACCCTTGGACACGTCGCAGGAATGAACGGTGCAGTCGCCGCCTTCCGAGGCGATGATGCTGCTGGTTTCCCGGGCGGCATCGGTGTCGATATCGACGGCGAAGACCCTGGCTCCCTCCCTGGCGTAGAGGACCGCGGCGGCTTTTCCGTTGCCCCACCCGGGACCGCACGATCCGGCGCCGGTGACTATGGCGGTCCTGCCCTGCAATCTGTTGCCCATATCAATTCCCCTGTGGCGGTCTAGATCATTCGGCCGAACTCGGAGAAGCCCACGACGCCGCGCACGAAGTACGACAGGGCGTCGAAGCTGTGGAAGGTCTGAAAGGCCTTGTCGAACTTCCTTCTGTCCTTGTAGACCCCGGCGATGGTCACGATTTCGTAGCCGAAGTACCGGGAGCGGTTGGTCATGGTGAGGAAGGAGGTGTGCTGCTCGAAGCTGTCGCGGCCGGCTACCCTGTCCTTGAGCCGATAGGAAAGCGGTCCCATGCCCTGGACTCCCGCCTGGATCGACGTCCGGCTCATGAGAGGATAGGAGAAGCGCAGGATTGGTATCGAGCGGGTTTCGTAGTGGAGGGCGCGTCCCCGTTCCTGGTCCTGCAGGCGCAGGAACATGAACTTGTACTGGGCAGTGGCGCTGAGCCTGCCCCAGTGCCGGGTGTAGCCCACCTGGCTGACCACGGTCCAGAAGTCCAGCCGGCGGCTGCGCTGGAAGATTCCCGGCCGCACCTGGCCGCCCTGCTGCCAGTTGAGCCGCAGGCGCACCTTCTGCACCAGGTGGAGCCCGCGCCGGGGCCGCAGCCGGCTCTCGAAGTAGGTCTCGTTGACGTAGCTGTCGCGGTAGCGAACGGGGTCGCGGCGGAAACTGCTCCTGAAGCGCGGCGGGCGGGTCTCCCATGCGCGGAGGTAGTGAAAGGTGAGCCCGCGGTGGCCGAAATTGCCGTCGCGAATGGGTCTTTCGTTGATGGTCACGAACTCGTCGGCTATGTCGTCCCGCACCCGCCGCAGGTGGTTCTCGAAAAACAGCCGGCGCAGGCGGGCCACCCCGGTGCGATCATAGGTCAGCAGGAGATAGGTCGAATTGTTGCTCCCCTCCCTGGCGATCTGATCGACGTCGTAGCGGCCCACCGCCAGCAACCAGCGCCGCGTCAGGGACCACTGTCCGAAGAGGTGAAAGCCGCGCTGGTCGTAGTCGTAGGGATAGTCGACGTCGCCGTCGTCCTCGCGCTGGTCCGGCTCGTCGTTGTTGTTGCGGTCGAGCCCGTATACGTAGTCGTTGGGCTCGACGTCGTACATCAGGAAGGGCTCTTCGTAGTCGGGAAGCAGGTTGAGGTTGCGGTTGATCTCGGGGGTGCCGTCGTTGTTCTCGTCCTGGCCCAGGAAGACCCCGTCTATGTCGTAGGCCTTGGTGTCGTTGAGAAGGCCGGGCAGGTTGCCGACCCTGCGGTCCGGGTAGCGGTCCCCGTCATCGTTGTCGTCCACCAACTGCCAGTAGATGGTGCGGTTGGTCAGCCCGGCAAAGTGGGTCAGCCACATGTAGTCGTCCCAGGCCAGGTAGTTGCGCATCTCGGTGCTGAACCCGGGGTTGATCGAAAAGAACTCGCCCCCCACCCGGGCGCCGCCGAACCAGCGCGTCGCATTGAGGAAGTAGGCCGCACCTCGGTCGCTGAAGCGCGGTCCCGCATCCAGCTGGGGAATCCCCGCGGCTTGAGCGGGATAGCGCGAGTAGAGGCTCGAGCGCGCGTACTCGCCGTGGACTTCGAGGCCGGCCAGGCGCAGGTTCACGTCGGCGCTGTAGACGAACTGCCCCGTGTTTTCCCCGAATTTCACCCGCACCCGTCTCTGGTTGGACAGGTCCTGCACGTTGCCGCTGGCCTGCAGCACCGTGGAGTAGTAGGAGCTGATGTACCTGGCGTGATAGGTATTGGCGCGCGGGTCGAAGGGGTACAGGAAGGCCACCTCCACCCGGTAATCGTTGGCGAGCAGGGCTTCCATCTCCACCGAGTCCACCTGGGGCTCTCCGGACAAATCGAAGAGAAATGCCAACTGCTCTTCCCCGTCGGCGCGAAGGACGTTCAAAGGCGATTCCACCGAAAAGGACGACACCAACCCGTCCAGGTTGGTGTCGCCGCTCACGTCGATGGCGGCCTCATGGTCAAGGCGGTAGAGGTAGTCGGCGAAGAGTGGAATCTCGCGGTCCCGGTAGTAGGTGTTGCCCTCGAAGCCAGGGTCGCTGGTGGGCTTGACGTAGTTGGCGGTGCGGAATTCTCCCGTTGCCCGCGAAAACCGGCCCACCTGCGGGGTAATGCCCCGGTGGTTCCGCACCGCCTGCGGCCTCAGGTCGTCTCTGACCTCGCCGTTGACGATGAGGCGCACCTCCTGGACCACGGCCCCGCCCATGCCATCCTCGGGCGAATCGTCGGAAAAGCGCACTACGATCCAGTCTATCAGGGGCTGGTCCGGGCGCAGCCGCCCCTTGAGGCTGTTGCCGGGACTTGCGCTCTGGTAGAGGTGGTGGTTGACCCAGTTCAGGCCGAGGTTCAGAACACCCAGGTCGATCTGCAGCCGGCTGCCCGCCAGCAAGGTGGAGTTGTCGGCCAGATAGAACTTGTCGTCGAAGAACCAGCCGCCGGCAGGGACGGTGTGGAGGTAGGAGTGGGGCCGTTCGACCCTCGATCCCAGGGCGGTGAATTTGAGGTAGGGAGTGGATATGTCCACCCTCATGCCGTTGAAGTTCGCCTTTGACAGGGTCAGGGGAGAGAAGCGGGCGATCAGCGCGTCTCCCACCATGGCGGTATAGCCCCAGCCGCCATATCCGTCGCGGGCGAGCACCACGTTGTCGAAAACGGTAATCCATGGGCTGCTGGTATTGTACTGAAATCCCACGTCCTTGAATATGGAGCTGCCCCACTGCTGCTCAGGGGCGCGGGTTTCCAGCCATTCGTAGAGGGGATAGCCGGTGATCAGGTAGTTGCCCATCGAGTTGTAGTAGGCCCTTGGAGCGACGTCGAAGGGCTGGGTGTGGTTGGGATACTGGGTAAAATTCTGGAAGGAGAAATTGCGGTAAGTCCGCCACTCGGTGCGCAGGAACAGGTGCGGGGAGGGAAGGACCTGGGGAGGCCCAAGGTTGGGGGAACTTTCCTGGGCCTCAAGGACAGGGGCGAACAGGGCAACGGCCAGCAGGACGTTTCGAGGGATGGATGGTGAAGGCCACATGGATGTCTCCCCGCAAATCCGGCGCCGGGAGGTCGGCGTCGACTGCTGAATCGCTCTCACGATAATAATTGAAATCTGGGGTGTCAAGATATACTGCCGGGCCCTGCGGAGGTCTCGCCGACAGGCATTGCCCAGCTGGGAGTTCTGCTGTAATCGGCAGTCTGAATGGCCCCGGGGCAGTTTGAAACACCGCCACAGACGGGAACTTGGCAGCCCGTTGAAAAGTCCATCCGGGCTGCTAGAGCAGGATCCCCGCCACGCAGGCGGTCATGAAGCAGGCCAGGGTGCCGCCCAGCATGGCGCGGAAACCAAGCCGCGCCAGTTCGCCGCGGCGCTCGGGTGCGATGCCGCCGATGCCGCCTATCTGAATGCCGATGCTGCTGAAGTTGGCGAAGCCGCACAGGGCATAGGTGAGGATGACCACCGAGCGCGGGCTCAGCTCGACCTCCGAGGCGGGCTCCATCCACTGGCTCAGCTGGAGATAGGAGACGAACTCGTTGGCCACCATCTTCTTGCCCAGCAGCTCGCCGGCCGCCAGGCAATCGGCCGCCTCGATTCCCATCAACCAGGCAAAGGGAGCGAAGAGATAGCCCAGCGCCGCCGACAACGACCACTCCAGGCCGTCCACGCCCAGAATGTAGCCCGCGCCCCGGCCCAGGAGGCCAAGGCACCCGTCCAGCAGGGCTATCAGTCCCAGGGCGGCGATGAGCATGGCTCCCACGTTGAGGGCCAGGCGCAGGCCGTCCAGGGTGCCGTTGGCCGCGGCTTCCACCACGTTGGTGGCGCTGCGCTCCACCGGGACGGACACCGTGCCCAGGGTCCTGGGGACCTCCACCTCCGGCTGCATGACCTTGGCCGCCATCAGCGCCGCCGGTGCGGATATCACCGAGGCTGCCAGAAGATGGGAGGCGTCGATGCCCATGCCGACGAAGGCGGCCAGCACCGCTCCCGCGATGGTTGCGAAGCCGCCCACCATGAGGGCCATGAGCTCCGACCGGGTCATGGTGGCCACGTAGGGGCGCACCACCAGGGGAGCCTCGGTCTGACCCAGGAAGATGTTCGCCGCCGCCGCCAGGCTCTCCGCCCCGGAGGTGCGCAGGGTGCGCTGCATGACCCAGGCGAAGGCGGCCACCACCACCTGCAGAATGCCCAGGTGGTAGAGCAAGGCGGTCAAAGCCGAGAAAAATATGATGGTGGGCAGTACCTTGAATGCGAAGAAATGCTCTCCGAAGGCCTCTCCGAAGACGAAACCGGAGCCGGCGTCCACGTAGTTGAGCAAGGCGGTGAAGAAGGCGCCCATGTGGCCGAAGACGGCCTGGCCCGGGGCGGTTTTGAGGACGAGCAGGGCCAGGAGAAATTGCAGGCCCACGCCGGCCCCCACCAGGCGCAGATTCACCTTGCGGCGGTCGGCGCTCATGGCGAAAGCCAGGGCGACCATCACCACGAGTCCGAGCAGGCTGATCAGGCGTTCCATGGTTTCTCCATCATCATCCGAATCGGCTTGACAAAATTATAACCCATTGATAACATTGTACCATAGATAAAATTTGGAGCAAGTTCTCCGCTTCCCACCAAGGTTTATTCCATAAAGAAAAAGGAATTGATCATGTCCAGGATCCTCGCTTCAATCCCGCTACTTTTTCTCCTATCACTCCCGCTTTTTGCCCAGGACGATGCCCTCGTCGGAATCTGGCAGGGAGACCTCGTAGACGAGGAGGGCAACCTGGCGATCACCCGCCTGACCTTTCAGGCCGGGGGCGGCTTTCTCCTCGAGCAGGAGATCATACTTGGGGAGGGCTTCACGTCCGCCGTGGAAGCCGCCCAGGTTGCGGTAGAGAAGATCACCGCCGAGGGCAGCGGGACCTACCAGGTCAACGGCGACAAGATCCAGGTCGAGATCTCCGAGTTTGAGATGCTGATCGACGGCCGCGACTTCGTGGAAGTACTCACCGAAATCGCCCTCGCCCTGGCCAGTATTGCCGCGGGCTTGTTGGGAGTTTCGGAGGAGGACTATCCTGCCTTCGAAATGCAATTCATCGAGGACTTCCTCGCCGGAATAGACGAGCAGCAGTTTATTTCCGGGTTCACCGACGAGGTCACCTACGCCATCGAGGGGGACATCCTGTCCATCACCTCCCTCACGGAGGAGGGGGTTGAAGAGACCACCGAATACCAGCGCGTGGGCGATGCCACCAATGTCAGGCAGACAAGCTGGGGAGACGTGAAATCCTCCATCGGTGAATTTTGAACAGCGGGAGAATGGCTTAATCGCGATCACCGAGGCCGGTCCAGCTGCAGTACCAAGGCTGGGCCGGCCTTTCCATATTAGACCGATGCTGGGTAGGAAAATCGGCATGGGTGGGCAATGGCTGGATTCGGAATACAGACTTTGACAGCTATAAATTTGTTCAGTATATTGGAGGATGGCACATTCCAGACTTACCATCGAAGAGAGCCCGGCAAAGTCAGTGCTGATGGCCCAGGACGGGCCACCTGCCACCAGCTACACCCTCAATCCCTACGGCGGCTGCGGAATGGGGTGCTCCTACTGCTACGTCATGAAATATCCCTACGCCGTCGAGCACCCCCTGCCCTGGGGGGCCTGGGTGCGGCCCAAGACCAACGCACCGTTCCTCCTGGGCAAGGTGCGCGCCAAAATCTGGGGCCGGAATATTTTCGTGGGTTCCGCCACCGACCCCTACCAGTACGTCGAGCGCCAGTACCGCCTGACCCGGCGCTGCCTGATGGTTTTGCTGGAAAGCAACCCCGAGAGCGTTGTCGTGCACACCCGCAGCCACCTTATCCTGGAAGACCTGGAGCTCCTGCAGGCCTTCGGAGACCGCCTGCGCGTGGGCTTCTCGGTTCCCACCGACGACGACCGGGTGCGGCGCAAGCTGGAACCCCACGCACCGCGCATCGAGTTGCGCCTCAGGACCATGCGACGGCTGCGGGCGGCCGGAGTTAAAGTGACGGCTTCACTTTCCCCTCTACTTTATTGCAGCCCAAGGCGTTTTGTCAAACTAATCAAGGAGTCGGCTGATGGAGCTTACATGGGGTCCATGCGCTACCTGGACAAAACCGGCCTGCAGAGCATGGAGCGGGCAAGTGCATATTTCCGCAGTGACCGTTACCGTGCCCTGGTCGAGGAGATGGACAGTCGCCTGGTGGAGGCGGGCCTGAAGAAAGAGCATGCGCCTCGGAAGTAAGGAGTGGGGGTGCATCATGCCCTGGGGACGGGTGCAGGAATTCTACATCAGCGCAGATATTTCTCAGGGGGTGAAGGCAAATAGATGGGGGTGGGTCAATTGCAGGAATACCTTCTCCTCCGGCATCCCCTCCTTCAACGCTAGTCTGAATCGCCTTGGAGGTCCGCCTCTTCGGGCATGGGTCTCTGCCCCAGCTCCTGGTCCATGAGGAAGAGGGCGGCGTTGCTGTCGCCCACAAGGCGCAGTTTGGCCACCATGTCGTTGACGATGGCCTCTTCCTCCACCTGTTCGCTGATGAACCACTGCATGAAGGTATGGGTGGCGTAGTCGTGCTTTGCCATGGCGAGCTCGGCGAGCTTGTAGATCGACTCGCTGTTGCTCTCTTCAGTCTCCAGGGCCCACTCGAAGGCCTCCAGAGGAGAGCTCCATTCCAGGCGGGGCTTGGCGAGGTCCAAAAGCTCGACCCGTCCTTCCCGGTCGACGATGAAATCGAAGATCTTGTTGGCGTGCATGCGCTCCTCGAGGTAGTGAATCCGCATCCAGTGCGCGAACCCCTTCAGGTGGACGGCCTCGAAGTAGGCGGCCAGGGCGAGGTAGGAATAGGCCGAGTTGAACTCGATGTTGATCTGCTGGTTGAGGGCGTCCTGCATTTCGTTGTTGAGCATGAGAGCATCCCCTTTTTTGAAACATCCGGGCCGGAAGCCATTAAAGTTGTAAATATATAAAAATACGTGAATTGCGCCCTATGTCAAGATGGGAGGCTCTCCCGGCTCCGAAGTCCGGAGCCTGATTCTCTAAGGCAGGTGTATGCGGCCGTGTCCTGCCCTCACCTCACCGGTTCCACCGCGATCCTGCCCATGGGCACCTCGAGCAGATCCTCTCCGAGAATCACCTGACCGTCGAACACTTCACCCACCTCGTGCAGAACGCGTTCGCGCACTCCGGGTGTCTCCAGTTGCTCGGTTAGGTGAACCAGCACCAGGGTCTGCACTCCGGCGTCCCGCGCCGTGGTGGCCGCGTCGACGTGCCCGGAGCAGGAGCTGGTCAGGCGCTCGTCGGTGGCCTCGCCGTTGATGAAGTGGCACATGTGGAGCAGCACCCGGGCGTCGCGCGACAGGCGGGTGAGGCTCTCCACCGGGGCCGTGTCGCCGCTGAAGACGATGGCTCCGTCGGGGGTGTTGAGCCGGTAGGCCAGGCAGGTGAGCTGGGGTTGCACGTGGACGACCTCGGCCACCTCCACGCTCCAGGACCCGGTTTCGACCCGGTCGCCGCCGCCGACCTGGCGCACCTGCGGGTCGGGCCACTCGCGCGGCATCACCCCGCCCCGGGCCTCGTAGACGAAGTGGCTGCCAGGGTGCTGGGTGCGGGCAGCCAGGTCCGGACCGAAGACCCCGTCGGGCGAGAACAGCTGAGCGGTCATGCGCTCCAGGGGCGCGGGGCCGCATACCTGAAGCTCCGGAATTCTTCCCCTGCCCTGGTCCCAGCGCGTCAGCACCAGGTAGGCGTAGTCGACGCAGTGGTCGTAGTGCAGGTGGGTGAGGAAGAGATGGTCGATGGAGGGAAGGGAGAGGCCGGCCTCGAGCATGCGCCGCACCGAGCCGGGACCGCAGTCGAAGACCAGGGTCTGGTCCCCGGTTTGGACGAGGTAGCTGGAGCCGCCGCGGTGGGGAAGGGGAGCGGGGGTCCCTGTGCAGAGGAGCTTGAGCCGCGTCATTGAATTTATCCTTTAACAGATTGTGACATAATAGGTTATACAGGTGATCTACTGGGAATTCCGCGAGCGCGGAGACCGGTGTTGTCCAGGCAATTCCGTTCCCTGGCCTGTTGAGGAGGCAATCATCCGCGGCAGCAAGGCCGGCGCGGCCCCGATCGGAAATGGGAAATAAAGCGGTTTGTTCCCCCGGGTTCAAGCCGGGCGCAGGCCAGGGTCCGGTTCGCGGCGGTTGAATCGGCCGGATCCGCCGGGAGTGGTTCTTTGCCATTAATCCAGGCCGCGACGATATTTTCTGTCCACCATGGACTATGTAGCGCAACTCTCCCGCGGCCAGGTGAATCGCGCTCTGCGCTCCTTCGTCGTCGCCGCCGGCTTTTGGGGCGCATGGGGACAGGCCGTGGGTCTTGGCACTGCGGCCTTCACCGGCTTCGCCCTCTACATGGGCGCAGACGGCGCCTTTATCGCCCTCTTCACCTCCGCCGCCTACTTCCTGGCACTGGGCCAGTTGCTCGCACCTATGCTGAGCGCCGGCATGGGGGACAGGAAGCGCTTCGTCGTGGGCGGGGGCCTGGTGGAGATCGGCTTCCGCGGTCTGCCCCTGATCATACCCTTCCTGGTCCCGGAACCCTACCGGCTCGCGGCCCTGGTGGCCATGGTCGGCCTCAGCCTGTTGAGCGGCTACCTGGTTTCCCCCGTTTACAATACCTGGATCGCCAACGTGGTCCCGGAGAATATTCGCGCCCGCTTCACCAGCCGCCAGACCATCGTCAGCACCATAGTGGCCATGGCCGCCGGTTTCGCCATCGGCCAGTTCCTCGACCTGTTCCCAGGTGCAGGTGGCTTTGTCTGGGTCTTTGCCGCCGGTTCCGTTCTCGGGCTAATGGGGTACATCAGCCTGCTTCGGGCCCCCTTCCCCAGACAGACCGCCGCCAGCGACGAGCAAGGTACGCGCCTGGGCGATCTGTTGCACCCCTTCCGCGATCCCAAATTCCGCCGCGTCGCCCTGTTCTACGGCCTGTGGACCTTTGCCCTCGGTCTGGCTGGTCCCCTCTACAGTGTCTTCATGCTCGACCGCCTGCACATCTCCTATACCGAGATCTCGATCTTCAACGCCCTTTTCATGCTGGCCAGCATCGCCGGCTACCGGTTCTGGGCAGGGCTTATCGACCGCTTCGGCGCCAGGCCGGTACTGCAGATCCTGATGGCGCCGGCGGCCTTCCTGCCCTGTGTCTGGGCCTTCAACCAGCCCGGGGCCTATCACCTGGTCCCGGTTGCCCTGATTCTCAGCGGCATTCTGTTCTCCGGGATCGCGGTGGGGGTCAACCCCCTGCTCTACAGCCTGCTGCCCCGGGGCGAGAAGCGCACCGTCTACCTGGCCGCCTGGTCGGTGACGGTCAACCTGATGGGTGCTCTCGGCCCCTTGCTGAGCGGCCTTATCGTGGCCCACCTGGAAGATCTGAGCTTTTCCGTGTTGGGGGTATCCATGGGCAAGCTGCAGGTGGTCTTCGCCCTCAGCACTCTTGCCCGCCTGGCCCCCCTGCTCATTCTGCGCACCGTCAAGGACACCCCAAAGGCCACATCCCGCAGCCTGCTAGCGCGCATGCTGCGCGGAAACATCCTCAGCTACGCCTACAACACCACCATCTTCAGCCTGGCCACCGGCGAGGGGACCAGGGCGCGCGCCGCCGAGGCCCTGGGCCGCTCCGGCAATCCCCTCGCCATCGAGCAACTGGTCCAGGCCCTGGCCGACGCCAGCCCCCGGGTGCGCCGCAGCGCCGCCCGCGCCCTGGGCGAGAGCCGCTCCGAAAGCGCCGCCGAACCCCTGGTGCGCGAACTTCTCGACGGGGCCTCGGACATCCGCAGCGAAGCCGCCGAGGCCCTGGGCCGCCTGGGCTTTTCAACCAGCATCGACCCCCTGGTGGAGGCCCTGAACGACGCCGATCCCCGCGTCCGCATCAGCGCCATCCGCGGCCTCGCGGGAATGCGTGGGGACGAAGTGCACGAGCTCCTTTTCTGGCACTTCGAGAGCGATTTCGACCCCCTGACCTTCCCGACCCTGGTGGACGTCCTCGGCGAGCGCCAGGACCGCCGCATCGTCAAGCCCACCCTGGTGCGCCTGGCCGATTTCTCCTCTCCCGCGGTGCGCCTGCAGCTGCTCAACGGGGTTTGCAGAGCACTGGGCGCCGGGGATCAGTTCTATCGCCTCCTCTCACGGGAAGATACGGCCCGGGTCGCCGCCATCGCCCGCCTGCTGCGCAGGTCGGCCGACGCCCTGGGCTCGGCGCGCTGCATCGACCCTGCCTACCGCGCCCGGCTGAAGGGCCAGTGCCTGCAGGTGGTGTCGGCCTATGAAGAGGAGAAGGAGGAAGAAATGATCGAGGCAGTCCGCCAGGTCGTGGGCACCGTGCGCGACGGACTTTCCACCACCGGCGGCCAGGCCTACGGCGTGCTCTCCGCCTACGTGGTGCTCATCGCCATCGGCAACTTCATCAAAAGCCCCGCCCGGGAAGCGTCCCCCATGGCCCGGGAGATCTTTCTCGCCGTCAGCCTGAATCGTCTCTCATCCCTGGTCCGCGACATCGACCGCGGCTAGTGTCCCGTGGCAGAGATAGGTTGACGCAATTGGGCCGCCGAGGCGCCCGGCTCACCAGGCGCCTGAGCGAGTCGTACCAGTGGTGTACGGCAAGTGAAGGCAACGCCGTGAGCCGGGATGGATCGGCGGAAAATGGAAGGTGGAAGGTGTGGGGTGGGGTGGTAAATGAGGCGGAGGCCATGGCGGGAAGCGATCCCGGCCCAGGCCTCGATCGGGATATGCGGCCGCGCTGCACCCGCGCCGGCGAGTGCAGCGCGGCCTATGCTTGGTTCGCGGATTGTTCAGGCGGGCCTGACCTTGCTGGTGGACACCCGCCTGTGCAATCAACCCTTCAGCCGGGTGATGGCCCTCTTGACCAGAATGGTCACGGCTCCGGCGAACAGAGCGATGACGGCCTGATCGAGAATGGCGTCCAGACGGTCGCCGACGTCCTGGAGAATTTCCTGGTCCAGCACGCCCATACTGGCGGCTCCTCCGGCCGCAAGGGTGACCACCAGGTAGGCCGTGGCGTCCTCAGCGTCGACACCCATTGCCCCGTACACCAGGCCCAGAACGACCAGGGCGAGGGTCAGGATGCCGCCTGCGATCGGGTCACCTGCCAAACCCTGAATGATGGCTGCAAGAACGATCAAGCCAATGATTATTCTGAGTGCCATTTCTCCCTCCTAGAGTGAGTTGGTCGCGTCCGGCGCCCCCAACCTGCGGTGTCGATCACCGGAGATATACTCGGCCGCTGGAGTCGCGCCACCAGTGGAAAGAACTGCCTCGGAAAAATCCATTTCGTCTGCCGCTACATGGTGTAGAGCACTCTGCCTGAATCTGGCAGATTCGGGGAATAATATGAAGAGATACGCTTTTATGGGTCGAGTGTCAAGAAAATGATGAATCGCCAATGGCCAGCCTGAATTGCCCCAAAGCAGGCGTTGCGACACAGGATTCCGCCGACAATTCCCTACGAAGGCCCTACCGCCGTCCCCGGGCTCACTCGCCTGCGAGCTCGAAGGTCTGCGAGCTGTACCCGGCGAAGATGCCGTACCCGTTCTCCACGTTGCTGTACACGTTCAACGGCTCGGCGAACGGGTTGTCCAGGGTGTCATGGTGGAGCCGGGCGGTCTTGAGATACTCGTAGTAGGCCTCGCTGATGTAGAGAACCTGGAGACGGATCTCCGAAAAGTCCGGGCCACCGGCGAAGTCGGTGGACAGCTCGATCTCGTGGGTGCTGCCGTCGAAAAGGGTATCCCTGAAATACGGCGCCTTGCCCTCAAAGCCCCCCTCTTCGAACGGCGATCCGTCGACGCTGTTGTCCGCCAGAATCGAGGGGTCCTTGGTCGAGAAATTCTCCTCCCGGCGGAATGCCGGGATGAAGTCACGGGCCTCGCCCTCCTCCCTTCCTTCGTAAACGCGAAACAGGCTGATCTGGTAGTAGTTCGCTTCCCCGGGGGGATCCTGAATCTCCAGCTCGATCGAGAGATCGCGGCCGGCCCCGGACTCGGAGCCGGCGGAGGCACGGGGGCGATACAAGCGGACGGAGGTCGGCACGGGTCCGGGCACGGTGTCGGTGGCCCGGACCGTCTCGAAGCCGGGGGCCGTTACCCGCAGGGAGTAGGTTTCTCCCGCCTGCAGGGCGCCGCCTTCGAACACGTACGCCACCACCGTGTAGTTGAACTCGAGCTTGCCGACGACCCGGTCTCCGGCCAGCAGCTCAACCGCCGCATCGTCGACCAGCGACCCTCCATGGACGGACTGCGGCTCGAGAATCCCGAAAGAGCGGGCGACGTGGGCGGTCCAGGCTCCGTCGGAGGTGAAGAAGGCCTGCAGAACCAGCCGGGGAGGATGCTCCGGCAGGTCGGGCTCAATCACCTGCTCGCAGGCGCACAGGGCGGTCAGGAAGGGAAAGAGGCGCAGTGCGGCTTTCATCGCGGGGGCCTGGGAATTCAAAACTTGAACCGGTAGTTGATCCAGGGAAGAAGGGGAAAGAGGCTCACCTGCTTGGCGCGGAACTGCCTGGCGTCGGTATTGCTGTTGTAGCGGTCCTCGAAATAGATGAAGAACGGGTTCTTGCGGTTGTAGGAGTTGTACACCCCGAGGCTGAATCCGTGCCGGTCGCTGTCGGCCAGGCCGAAGTTGACGCTGAAGTCGAGGTGGTGGAAGGCCGCCATGCGGTAGCCGTTGCGTTCCCCGTAGATCACGGTTTCATGCGGCAGGTAGTTGTGCCGGGGCAACCGGACGGACCCGCGCTCTCCAGCGTCGCTGTCGTACCTGGCCACCGGAAGGGTGGCGGCGTTGCCGGTTCCGTACACCCAGGTCAGGGAGAAGCTCGTCGACCCGCTGAGCTGCCGCGAGAGGACGACGGCGAGGTCGTGGCGGCGGTCGTAGCGGTAGGGAAAGGTGCGCCCTTCGTTGAGCTCCGCGAAACGCCTCCGGGTCCAGGAAAGGGTGTACCCCGCCCAGCCGCTGGTGCGGCCGCGCTTCTTCTGCAGGAACAGCTCCACCCCGTACGACCATCCCTTCCCGGTCGCCACCTTGTCCTGCCAGTCCTCGCTCTCGCCGGAGCCGACGAGAAAGGTCGCCCCTTCCCGGTACTCGATCAGCTCGGTCATGGTCTTGTAGTATCCCTCGATGGTGAGCTCGTACTGCTCCTCGAGCTGCCGCGCCAGGCCGAGTCCCACCTGCCGCGATCTCTGGGGGCGCACCCGTCCGGTGGCCGGCAGCCACAGGTCGGTGGGCAGGCCGACGGTGCTGTTGGAGAGCAGGTGGATGTACTGGCGCATCTGGGCGTAGGAGGTCTTCAGGGCCCAGTCCGGAGTCAGCAGGTAGCGCATCGAAACCCGGGGCTGCAGGGAGGCGTAGAACTCCTCGTCGACGAGGAAGCCGGAGGTGTGCAGACCGAGGTTGGCCTTCAGGCGGCTGCTCAGGCGGAGGTCGTCCTCGGCGTAGAGGCTGTACTCCAGGGCGTCGGTTTCCCGGGCGGCCAGGGTGGTGTCCTCGGGGGCGCCCTCGAAGGGGTCGAACTTGATCTGCGCCGCCCCGGGGGTGTAGGTGTGCAGGGTGCCGCTGCCCCCGAAGCGGACGTAGTGGGCCGGGTCGGGGATGTAGTCGAGGTCGAGCTTCAACCCCCAGTCGCGGATGCCGGACAGGTAGCGCAGCCGCAGGGTCTCGTTCTCCCGTTCCCCCTCGATGACCTGGAGGGTGCGCCGGTCGACGTTGGTTGAGAACCGGTAACGGCTGTAGATCGCCGTGAGGTTGGCGAAGAGCCGGTTGCTGAACAGGTAGTTCCAGCGCAGGGTGGAGGTGACGTTGCCCCAGCCGAAGTCCGCCTCGGTGCTGTCCTCCTCGCGCCAGGCTCCGGCGCCGTACTTATCCTCGACATCGGTCCAGAAGCGGTCGTCGCCGCTGTACAGGCTCAGGTACACGCGGCTGCTCGGGGAGAAGATGTGGTTGAGCTTGGCGTTGAGGTCGTAGAAATGATAGCCTCCCTTCTCGTCGCCGGGCAGAAAGGGGCGGACCAGCACGTCGAGGTAGGTGCGCCGCGCCGAGAGGATGAAGGAGGTGCGGTCCTTCCGCAGCGGCCCCTGCACGGTCAGTTGGGAGGCGATCAGTCCCACCGAGCCCTCGGCCTCGAACTCCTTCATGTTGCCGTCCTTCATGTCGATCTCCAGCACCGACGAGAGACGGCCGCCGTAGCGGGCCGGGAAGCCGGCCTTGGTGAGCTGCACGTTCTTGATGGCGTTGGCGTTGAATACCGAGAAGAACCCGAAGAGGTGGGAGGCGTTGTAGACCGGGGCGTCGTCGAGGAGGATCAGGTTCTGGTCCGGGCTGCCGCCGCGCACGTAGAGGCCGCTCATCCCCTCGGTGCCGGACTGAACCCCGGGCAGCAGTTGCAGGGTCTTGAGCACGTCCACCTCGCCCATGAGGACGGGAGCGCTCTTGATCTGCCGCACAGGCACCTGCACCACGCTCATCCGGCTCTGTTCCTGGATGGGGTCGTGGCGCTTGGCCTCCACCGTTACTATTCCCATTTCCACGGGAGCGGGGTGGAGGGCGACGGTCAGTTGCAGGTCCCGGTCGAGCCGGGTCGCCAGGGTGTCGCTGCGGTAGCCGATGTGGGATACCACCAGCCGCAGCCCGCCGGCCGGCAAGGTCAGGCTGAAAAAGCCGTAGCGGTTAGTGGTGGTGCCCTGCTGCAGGTCGGGTTCGTGCAGGACCGACCCGATCAGCTTCTCGCCGCTGGCGGCGTCCTCGACGTAGCCGCTGAGGGTATGCTTGAGATGGTCCTGGGCCCGGACGCCGCAGGTGAGGACGAGAATGAACAGAAGGAGGAGGCCGGGCGCCAGGAGCGCTTTTTTTGCCGTGTCCGCGCCTGCAGCGCGGCAGCAGCGCCTCGTTTCTCCCGATTCCTCCAGAAATGGAACCGGTCCGCCGCGGGTGGTGCCGTGAGCCGCCATGGTCGTCTGCTGGAATATTTCGATCTGCAACGAAGAATCACCCATAAGATAGGGGCTAAGGGAAAAACCAGAAAGCAATTGTCCACAGGAGCCCCGGCCGCTTTCCTGCAAATGGGCTGATGAGCCGGCGGTCCCGGCAGCCGTTGACATCCCGGAGCCGGATGGTTTCGATAAGAAGTTCGCCACCCCGGACCGCCGTGCTTCGCCCTGCGGGAAAGGGAGGGTCAACCGAGCACGAACCAAAGACGAAACGAGCCCTGCAATGCCATCACGAGAACTTTCGCGAGAGACCCTGCTGGCCCAGGCCCGGATCCTCGGCCTGGACCTGGAGGGGCTCGAACTCGATGAGGTCGTCAACCGGGCCCGGGTCTATTTCGAAGACCTGGACGCCTGCGACAAGCTCGACCTGGAATCCCACGGGCCGGCCACTAGGTTCAGCCCTCTCCCGCCTGCAGAGGAGATCCCATGAACCACCAGGATTTGGTCTTCCTGTCGATCGCGGAGGCCGCCGAGCTGATCGAATCGAGGCAGATCTCCCCGGTGGAACTGACCCGGGCGCACCTCCAGCGCATCGAGGCCACCGAGCCCGCCCTCAACTCCTTCATCACCCTTCTAACAGAGGAGTCCCTCGAGTGCGCCCGCATCGCGGAGCGCGAGATAGCCAGGGGCGAGTACCGGGGCCCTTTGCACGGGATCCCGATTGGACTCAAGGACCTCTACTACACCAGGGGCATCCGCACCACCATGGGAACGAAGGTATTGCGCCAATTCGTACCCTCTTACGACGCGGCCGTGACCGAGCGCTTCTCCCGGGCCGGGGCCATACTCCTGGGCAAGCTGCAGATGCACGAATTCGCTCTCGGCGCAACCAGCGTCAACCCCCACGATGGTCCCGCCCGCAATCCCTGGAATCCCGAGCGGATCACCGGCGGCTCCAGCGGCGGATCGGCGGCCGCGGTGGCCGCGGGCCAGTGCATGGCGACCCTGGGCAGCGATACGGGGGGCTCCATCAGGCTGCCTGCCGCCCTCTGCGGCATCGTCGGTCTCAAACCTACATTCGGTAGAATATCCAGGCACGGGGTATACCCCCTCGCCTGGAGCCTGGACACCGTGGGCCCCATGACCCGCGGGGTCCGCGACGCCGCCCTGGTGCTCAACGCCATCGCCGGCCACGACCCCCGGGATCCTTCTTCGGCCGATGTGCCTGTGCCCGACTTCACCGGCGCCATGGAAGAGGGGATCGAAGGGCTGAAAATCGGCGTTCCCCAGGACCACTTCTACGACGTCATTTCCCCGGAGGTATCCCGGGCAATTTCATCGGCCGGGGAGGTCCTCGCCGGACTCGGGGCCGAGGTCGAGCCCTGCTCCATTCCGGCGCTGGACCACGCTCTGGGAATCTCCAGCACCATCCTCTTCGCCGAAGCCGCCCAGACCCTGTTCGATCCCCTGCGCCGCCGTCCCGAAGACCTGGGCGCAGACGTGCGCGGGCGACTTCGCCTCGGGGCTCTGACTCCCGCCGTGGACTACATCAAGGCGCAGAGGGCGCGAAGCGCCTACAACTCCCAATTCGACGCGGCCATGGAGCGCTATGACCTGCTTCTGGCGCCCACGGTGCCGGTGGGTGCGCCGGCCATCGACCAGGAAGTGGAAGTGATTGGGGACAGAAGGGAGAACGTGCTGACTCTATTGTCGCGCCTCACGCGGCCCTTCAACCTGACCGGCCAGCCCACCATTTCGGTCCCCTGCGGCTTCACCTCGGAGGCGTTGCCCATCGGGATGCAGCTTGCAGGAAGACAATGGAAGGAAGCGACGGTCCTGCGCGCCGCACGAGCCTGGGAAACGGCCGCCGGGTGGCACCGCCGCAGGCCCACGGTCGAAGCTGAAGGTTGAGCTGGTTCCTGCGCGCGAAATCAAGGGTAGGAACGAGGACCCGCAGCGCCCGGATGGCATGTGCTCCGATCTCGTCGTTTCGGGATTGTACGGAGGGCGAGGACTGCGGCGGGGGAGGGATGCACCGGTGCCCGAATTCACACGGAGTAGCGCAATCAGGCGATAGTGTCCCGTCGCAGAAATATGTCGCCATTATTCCGCCGATCCATTCCGGCTCACGGCGTTGCCTTCACTTGCCGTACACTACTGGTACGACTCGCTCAGGCGCCTTGTGAGCCTGCCGCCTCGGCGGCCTGATTTCGTCAACCTATCTCTGCGACGGGACACCAGGGGGTCAGGCGGAGTCGGGGTCGATTCCCTTCCTGGTTTCGGCTGCCACCAGGTCGACCACAGCCAGCAGGGCTTCCCGTTCCGAGTCCCCCTCCAGCCGGCGCAGGCGGAAATGATCGATCTGCCGGTCCGCCCCGGCCCCGTTGCGGATGATCTCCAGGGCGTGGCGCAGCTCGGCCTCGCAGTCCAGGGCGCGCGCGTCGTCCTCCAGTTCCTCCACCAGGGAGAGGGCGTATTCGTCGATGTCCATGCGTCCCGCTCCGTCCGTGTCCCCAAGGAAGGCGAGCACCCCGTAGCGCTGCGCCAGCCAGCAGTTCTCGGCGATCAGCTCGGTGGGCGGCTCAGGGGGGAGGCGGCCTTCCACATCCTGGCGCAGCAGGTTGCGCACCAGGGCGGCGTAGAGTGCCACGACGCACATGGCCTCGTCGAGGGTCTGGCATATGTCGCAGATGCGCAGCTCCACGGTGGGATAGGCGCTGGAGGGCCGGATATCCCACCACAGCTCGCTGCTGTCCTCGATGAAATTCATGCGCCGGTAGTCGTTCACCAGGCGGTCGAACTCGGCCTTGGACCCTAGTGGTCCCGGGAGCCCGGTGCGCGGCAGACTGCCGAAGAGGGTCAGACGGTAGGACTTGAAGCCCGTTTCCCTGCCGCTGCTGAAGGGGGAGGAGGCGGAGAGGGCGTGCAGCAGGGGCAGGTGGCGCCGCATGGCGGTCATGACCCGGACACGGCTGTCCGCGTCCCCGAAGCCGGCGTGCACGTGCATTCCGCCCACCAGCAACTCGCGCACCGCCTGCTGGTAGGTGACGACGAATTGCTCGTAGCGGCGCCCGGCGCTCACCACCTGGTTGTGCCAGGCGGCGAAAGGGTGGGTCGAGGCGGCGAGGGCCGCTGCTCCGTGCCCGCCGGCGGCGCCGGCGACGAGGCCGCGGGTCTCGATCAGCGCGGATCGGACTTCCGCCACCGAGTGGCAGACCCGGGTGGTGGTTTCTATCTGCGAGCGCAGGAACTCGGCGGCGACCTGGTGTGGGCCCCGGTTCTTGTCACAATACTCGAAGATGCCGCGGTCGGGGTCGGGGAGAAGATCGCGGGTCCCGGGATTGATCAGGAAGAACTCTTCCTCCACGCCAAGGGTAATGGCAAGGGGGTCTGCGCTGTTGCCTCGGGTCATTCTGCCTCCTCGCATGGGTCTGGGGGAAAGGGCGAGTCGAAAACTGATGGCGCTGCGGCCTGACCAGATCAGGGGGAAAATTGCCGGGCGCAAATAAGGTGTCTGCCGCAAGGGGTTGTCAAGGCGGAGCCCATCCCGGCCCGGGCGGCGGCTTCTCAGGAGTCGGGCGGGTAAGCCCGGAACAGGTCCCGCTGCGCCTCGGTCAGGCGGGCGAAGGTCTCCCCGGTGATGTGCTGCCTTTCGTCCATGGTGGCGATGTTCTGCGACATCATCCAGTGGGGGCCGTAGCCCACGTGCAGGGTCTTGCGCGTCTGCCGGGAGCGGTTGGTGAAGCCGCCGTGGCGCAGGTTCTCGGTGAAGAGGATGGCGTCTCCCGCTTCCACCTCCAGTCCCACCATGTCCGGGTCCTCGTCCGGGTCGGTGCCGTAGGGCGAGGGCAGATTGCTCTTGTGGGTCCCGGGAGCCACGCAGAACGCTCCCTGCTCGTCCGAGCAATCGTGGATGAAGTAGATCATGCGCACCATCATGCAGTCTATGCCGTGCTCGGTGAAGCTGTAGCGGTACTTCTGGCTGGCCGAGACTGTGCCGCCGTGGCAGCCGCTGGCGTTGCCCCGGTAGCGGATGCGGATTTCGGAGTTGTTGATGGTGGGCCGTTGCTTGACGATGCCGTGAATGTAGCTCATGGTCGGGGGATGGTCGAGCAGCAGGTCGAAGGCGGGATCGGCGTTCCAGTAGTCCTCGATCATCAGGGTCTTGCCCTCTGCGCGCTCGCCCCTGGCGTGATAGCCGCGCCCGGGATTGGCGTGGTAGACGTGGCCCCAGCCGCTCCGTTTGCGGGGAGGCAGGGGAACGTGGCGCAGGGCGTGCTCCTCCAGCTCGTCGACGGCCGCGGAAAGGGAGGCGACCTCGGCGGAGCTCAGCAGTTTCCTGACGACCAGGAAGCCCTGGCGGTCGAATTCGAAGGTTTCGATCGCGTTCACGTTTTCTTCCTCCTTTTCAGGCGCCTGGAAATCGCTCGCTCTTCTTCATGGCGGGCGGGCCCTGGTCGGAGGGAGCGGCCCTCAATTCCTCCTCCGCCAACTCCCACTCCTCCAGGAGGGACTCCAGTTTGCGCTCCTCGTATGCGCGCTCGGATTCGAGGGCCTTCAGCTGGTCCGCCGGGGTTTTTGCGTAGTGGTCCGGCTCGCAGCGCATGGCGTCGATCTCGGCGATCCTGGCTTCCGCCCGGGATATGTTCAGCATGCGTTCTTCCTGCTGTGCGGCCGCCCGGCGCAGCACGTTCTTGGACTTGCCGGCGGAAAGAGCTCCCCGGGCTGGTGCCGGACCGGGGTCCTTCTTCTTCTTGCGGGAGCGTTTGGCCTTGAGGATGACCTGGTCGGCATCGAGGTGGTCGTCGCCGCAGAAGTGGACGTACTCTTCGTAGGTGCCATTGAAATCGAGGACCTCGCCCGGTTTGATCTCGACGACGCGAGTGGCCAGCTGGCTGATGAACCAGCGGTCGTGGGAGACGATGATCAAGGTGCCGGAATAGTCCTTGAGTCCGGCCACCAGGGCCTCGATGGATTCCAGGTCCAGATGGTTTGTGGGCTCGTCGAGGACCAGCACGTTGGGTTGGGTCATGGCCAGCCTGCAGAAGACGAGCCGGGCGGCTTCTCCCCCTGAAAGCGCACTCAGGGGCTTCTTGCCGTCATCGCCGGAGAAAAGCACCTGCCCCATCCGGCTGCGGACGAAGCCCAGACCCTGGTCCTGGCAGGATTCCCATGCCCACTCCTCGGCCGACTGGCCGGGGGGGCTGAGCTGGGTCCTGTGGTCCTGGGCAAAGTAGCCGGGATGGGTCTCGTAGCCCCACTCCACCGATCCGGCGTCGGAGCCGAGTTCCCCGATGGCGATCTTGAGCAGGGTAGACTTGCCGATGCCGTTTGGCCCCATGATCGCCATCCGGTCCCCTCGTTCCACGAGGAGATCGACCCCATGCAGCACTTCGTTGTCGCCGAAGGACTTCTCGACACCCTTGATCGCCAGCACCTGGCGGCCGCTGGGACGGCTCTGCTCGAAGCGGAAAACCGGGTAGCGCCGCGAGCTGTGGGGCAGTTCGACCATCTCTTCCTCCATCTTCTCGATCAGCCGCAGCTTGTTCTGCGCCTGTCGGGCCTTGCGGGCCTTGGCGCGAAAGCGGTCGACGAACTGCTGGTGATGGGCGATCTCGCGCTCGCGCTGGACGATCTCCTTCTCGCGGCGGGAGCGCTCGGCCCGCTTGGACCTGACGAAGGTGGAATAGTCGCCGCGGTAGAGCTGCACCGTCTCGTAGTCGATGTCGAGGATGGAGGTGCTAATATTGTCGAGGAAGCGGTGGTCGTGCGAGATCACCACGGCGGCCCCGGCGAAGTCCCGCAGGAAGGTCTCGAGCCAGCGGATGGAAAGGATGTCCAGATGGTTGGTGGGCTCGTCCAGGAGCAGGACATCCGGAGCGCCGGCCAGCACCTGGGCCAAAAGGACCCGCAGCTTGAAGCCGCCCGACAGGGTCGAGAGGGGATCGTGGTGCAGGTTGGCCGGCAACCCCAGGCCCTCGAGAATGGTGCCGGCCCTGGCTTCGGCGGTGTAGCCGTCATAGCGCAGGAAGGCCTCCTCGAGCTCGGCGAAGCGGTCGGCGTCGAAGTGCTCCTCCGCCCTGGCGAGGAGCTGCTCCATCTCGGCCTTTACCGCCCAGAAGGCGGCATTGCCCATCAGCGACACGTTCAGTATTTTCTCGTCCTCGAAGAGGAACTGGTCCTGGTTGAGGACGCCCGTCCTCAGCCGCTGGGGGATGGTGATCTCGCCTTCGCCGGGGTCCAGGCCGCCCGAGAGGATATTGAGGAGGGTGGTCTTGCCGGATCCGTTGGCGCCCACGAGCCCGTAGCGCTCCCCGGCGTTGAGCTGGAGCGAGACCCCGGCAAAGAGGGTCCTGTCGCCGTATGATTTGCCAAGGTTGGACAGGGTGATCACGGCTGTAAATCTACGCGATTGCGCAAGAAACCGGTAGCCGGAGGCTCTGTTTCCTGCCCATCGAATCCAGAGGGCAATCTCAAATGCTCATAATCGACACCCATTGCCACGCCGGCAGGAGCTGGTTCGAGCCCATCGAGATCCTGGAGCTGGAGATGGACCGCAACGGGGTCCACAAGGCGGTTCTCATCCAGCACGGGGGAACCTACGACAACAACTACCTCCTCCAGGAAGCCGCGTGGCGTCCGGGCAGGTTCAAGGTCGCGGTCCTGGTCGATCCGGAATCTCCCGATCCCCTCGGCGATCTCGCCCGCCTCGCAGAGCGGGGGGCTGCCGGTGTGCGCATAGCCCCCGACGGCCGCTTCGCCAATGCAGGTCCATACGACATGTGGCGCCGGGCGGGCGACCTCGGCCTCGTGGTCACGAGTCTGGGCAAGGTGTCCGAGTTTGCCTCCGCCGACTTCGCGCGGGTGCTCGACGCCTGCCCCGACACTCACGTCATTCTCGAGCACCTGGCGGGCGCGGGCATCGACGAGCCGCCCTACGCCGATTTTGCCGCCGCCCTGCGCCACGGCGAGCGGGGCAACACCAGCCTCAAGGTCCCGGGCCTGGGCGAGATCTGCTCCCGCCCCCCGCGCCTCCTCCCCGAGCTTGTGTTCGACCACGTGCCGCCGCTGTTCGAGATGGCCAGGGACGCCTTCGGGGTGAAGCGCATGATGTGGGGCAGCGACTTTCCCCCCAGCGCCGCCAGGGAAGGCTACGCCAACACCCTGCGCGGGGTTATGGACCATCCCGCCTTTGCCGGCGGCGACGATATCGAGTGGGTCATGGGCAGGACCGCGGAGCGGACCTGGGGATTCTGAGGGTCCTTTAGGAGTCCCTGAACCTGCACGGCGTGTGGTTGCGGTCCGACTGGAGCGGAGGCCGGCTCCCTCAAACCTGGGAGTTTCCCCCGCCCGGCACATTGTCTCCCCCTGAATTCTGCTGAGCGAGATGGCCAAGAAGAAGAAAAAGAAGACCTCGCGCCAGGCCTACGGCATCACCGTGCTCAAGGCAGCCCACCCCAAAGTGCGGGCGCGAAAGAGAAAGCATTCGCCCGGAATCCACGGCAACAAATTCTGGAGCTCGAGCTGGTGCGTGATGGACTTTCTCGCGCACCAGGGCCTGCCGCCCGAGAGCCGTGTCCTGGATATTGGCTGCGGTTGGGGCCTGGCCGGGATCTACTGCGCCAAAAACCACGGGGCCAGGGTCAGGGCGATGGATGCGGATCCGGCGGTCTTTCCCTACCTGGAGTTGCACGCCGAGATCAATGAAGTGGAAATAGAGACCTGGTGCTGCAAGTTCGAGGAGGTGAAGAAGAAGGACCTGCGCCGGACCAACCTGATCATCGGTGCCGATATCTGCTTCTGGGACAAGATGGTCAAGCCGCTCTACAAGCTGATTGACAGGGCGGTCGGGTCCGGGGTAGGGCAGATCGTCATCGCCGACCCGGGACGTCCCCCCTTTCAAAAGCTGAGCTCGAAGGTGATCGACAAGCTGGGCGGCGAGCTCAAGGAGTGGGAAGTCGACGGCGAGATCAAGGCCGACGCCTATCTCCTCATCGCCGGTGCCCTGCCATAGTTCTCCGAATACCACCACCAGGGGCACCCTCGGTCGCTTTTCGGCCAGGGACCGCCACTCTGTTCCAGCCTTACCTGGACGCAGGCGCCAGTCTGCTTAGAACCAGTTCTCTTTGTCCACCACGTTTGCCAGGCCCTCGCCGCGTGCGAAGCGCCGGCAGTTTTCCACCAGCAGGTCGCGGCGGCGCTCCTCCAGGTAGGGGCCGGCCGCAGCCACGTGGGGGGTCATGAGGAAGTTCGGCGCGGTCCACAGCGGGTGATCCCGGGGCAACGGCTCTTCCTCGAACACGTCGAGGCCGGCGCCGGCGATCAGCCCCTGGCGCAGGGCATGGTCGAGGTCGGCCAGGCTGACGTTGGCGCCGCGGCCGATGTTGACGAAGTAGGCGCCCGTCTTCATGCGCTCGAAGCGGGTGCCGCTGAAAAGGCCCTGGGTCCGGGGCGTCTGCGGCGCGGTGACTAGGACGAAATCCGCCCGTGGCAGGAGTCCGTCGAGGTCATCGGGATGGTGCAGCTCGTCCACCCCGGGAGGCGGCGATCCCACCCTGGGGTCGACGCCGATGGTTGCCATGCCCCAGTTTTTGCACTGGCGCGCCGTCTCGGCGCCGATCCCGCCGACGCCGACGATCAGAGCGGTGGCCTCGGGAAGGTGGATCGAGGGGCTCGACTCGCCCCCCTCGCGCCAGCGGCCGGCGAACTGGTCGCGGAAATAGCGGTGCATTCCGCGCGCGAAGGCGAGCACGAAGGCCATGATATGGGCGGAAATGTGGTCGTTGAAGATGCCGCGGAAATTGGTCACCACCACGTCGCTGGCGATGAGCTCGGGAAAGTAGTAGCCCTTTGGCGGACCGGCTGCCGGGGCGGCCAGCCATCGGAGCCGGTGGGCCGAGGCCAGAAGCTCAGGGTCCAGGGTGCCGAAGCAGGCCTGGGCACCGGGGAGAGCTTCGAGGTCTTCCGAGCGGTTTTCGCAATGGACGATCTCCATCCCCGGGACCGCCGCCATGGCAGAAGCCAGGAAGCGGTTGCGTTCGCTGCCGGGGGAAAGAAAGACGAACTTGAAGGACATGGTGCTCCTTTCGATGGCGGGTTGGGGGAAGCCATGTGCCCAGGGTGTTAAATTTCCAGGTCCGGCGGCGCCATCCCGGCGTCCGTGGTCACCTCCGCCTATTCGCCGCAGTCGCCATTTCCAGGAGGCCGTTTTCGCCCAGCGCGTTCCTGGCTCTCTCGGCATCAGCCCGGTCGACCAGGAGGACCGCGTCGCCGCCGCCGAGGTGTCGGTAAATGGTCCAGCTCGGCCAGCGCGGACGGCTCACCTCCCAGAAGGCGAAGGTGCCTGTGGCGCTGATGACCCGGTTGTCCAGGGGCCGGCTGGGGATGCCCTGCCGGCGCAGGATATCTGCGGCGAGGTCGAGCTCGAACCTGGTCTCGGCCGCCAATACCACCACCTGGTCGGCCCCGGCGCCGGCCTGTCTGCTTCTGGCCTGCTCCACGAGGTGCAGACCCACGGCGGCAAGCACCAGCCATTCCAGGCCAAACAGGGTGCCCGCTGGCGGAATGTCCATCCAGTTCGCTGCGATCCAGGGCGCCAATCCCAGGACGCAGATCCCCACGATGCCCGGAACCATGACCCGGTTCAGGGTGGCGCGCAGACGGCGGGCGGCGTCCTCCGGGGAGGCGGCTTCCCTGAGCCGGAAGCCGTAGCGTTGCAGGCGCTCGACCGCGTCGCGGGGATGGAAGGTGACGGCGGCGTAGAGGTAGGCGAGCAGTGCGACGAGCAGGCAGAATGCGATACCGGAGACAGGAGTGTGGTTGAGCAAGGGACCGGGGCTCAAGGAAAATATGCCGAAATGGAGCCATCCCTGGGCCAACATGAGGGGCAGAACACCGACCGGATTGATCCTGAGAGGAAGGGCCGGAGCCGGTCCACTGTGGGTGCCTGTGCCCGAGATCCGTTCCAGCTCTACCCTGCGCTGCGCCATCACCAGGATCACCGCCAGTACGAGCACGGCGAGGATGAAGAGGGGAGCTCTGAGTCCCTGGTGCAGGGGATCGGGGACGTTCCTCAAGGCGTCCCACTGGGCCTGCACGGCAGCAGGCCACTGCGCCAGGATGTCGGAGGCCAGCAGCAGGACGACCCCGTTGCCGAGGCCCCGTGCCGTGACCAGGTGGGCAAGCCAGAGGACCAGCATGGCCGCGGCGGCAAGGGTCAGCACCACCCCGGCGCGAAACCCCCACCCCGGATCGGGGATAGCCGGCAGAGTGGGCAGTGGTCCGTGGATACCCTCCAAGGGAGCGAACACAGGCCCGTGGATCTCCTCGAGGTAGTAAGCGGTTTGCAGGGCTGAAGCCGCGGTCTGGAAAAGGGTGAGGACTATGATGATGCGTTGCAGGCGCTTTTGTTCCTCGGCCCCTCCCTCGCGCAGGCGCTTGAGGAAGGGTACTACTGCACTGAGGAGGAGGACCATGACCGAGGCGGCGATGTAGTTTGGGAGAATTAAATCCAATGCCACACCCGGCAGGCCCGGAGGACCCTGAGAGCCCCCGAAGAACTCGGCCATCACCGAATGGTCGAAGCCGGGGACGGTGACGACCTGCTGGACCAGGCGGTAGGCTCCTACCGCGGCCAGGGTCACCACGGCGCGCTGGACCAGCCTGGCGTCGACGCGAAAATCGGTCACTGTTCCATCCTTCTCGATGACGATGCCTGGGAGAGCCGCGCACAGGTAGAAAATGTCGCCATATATTAAGATACTCTGCCAAACTTGGTCACGCCGAGGATAGAGAAGAGAATGCTATGGCCAGGTTTGCTGCCGGGCGCGGCAGCTTGCCTCGCACAGCTCACCTCAGGACAAGGCACGGTGGAGGCCTCCGCTCCGAGGAAGCTCTGGGGCCAAATTGCCTTGGCGCTCCGGTCTGCAGCCGACTACCTGAAACAGAAGCTCCAACCCACTTGGATCGAACCCTTCCCCTGTCTATCCCAGCCCCTGCGCCAGCAGTTCCTGGTTGTAGCCCACGATCAGGCGGGTGCGGTAGCGCAGCGCCGGAGCCCGCAGCTTGCCCGAGCGTCCCAACAGAAGCCCGAGCAGCTCCTCGTCCGGGGGACGCCGGTTACCCAGGTCGAAGCGCAGGACCCGCTTGCCCCTGGCGACCAACAGCTCGGTGGCGTCCTCCAGCAGGGCGAGGGTCTCAGAACCCTCGATCGGGTCTTTCGCCGCATTCTGCACCACTCCGTCGCCAATGCCTTTGAGCACAAGGAACTCTTGTGCGTGCTTGCAGCTGGTTCAGCCTGGGCGGTGGTAGCGCCATTCCAACTTCTTGGCCATTGCTCTTCTCCTTTAAACATTGTCGTAAGGCCGCTGCTTGATACAGCAGCTATTCCGCCGGGATGTCCACCGCTTCCCGGACCCTGCCGGGCGATCTTCACTCTTGCGTGCCCCTGGCCTCTTTGCAAAAGGGTCCACGATCACTCCTGCCCGCAGAACAATGGGGGGTTCGGAGGGCACACCTGGCCTGCATCTCCACCGTCTCCGGGCTCAATCCGCCCGCAGAACCACGTTGTGCGCGGCCAGATCCCAGGTCTCGTTGTAGATCAGGGGTTGATGCCGCGGGGGCGGGTAGCCGGAGGGCGGGTTGGAAGGGTCGTGCAGCTCCAGCCGGTCTCGGCCCCGGGGCAGGTCGAGCCAGGCGCGCTCCTCGGGGGACGCACGCACCGGGCGCCGCAGAATGAACTCCACCCGGTCGCTGCCCGAGAAGGCGGCGTGGGCGACGAAGACCCGGTGCAGGTCTTTCCCGTCCCAGGTCG
Organism: Candidatus Latescibacterota bacterium; assembly: GCA_965208105.1. Lineage (GTDB taxonomy): Bacteria > Latescibacterota > UBA2968 > UBA8231 > UBA8231. Next base: position 572,933 of record OZ242318.1, on the reverse strand, counting down.
CCAGGTCGGGAAGAAGCAGCGGTCCGGTACAGACCTGGTACTGGCCGCCGGGGCGATGGAGGTTCATGACTTTGATGGGGTATTCGAGTTCCACTTCGATGCCGGTCGCCTCGTCACGGTACACGGAGCGGGCGTTTTGAGCATCCCCTGCAAAGGTCGAGGCGGCGATGGCCTCTCCATCCTCCAGTGCCTCCCATGCCGGATGGGAGCGCACGTCGATGGAGAAATCGCCGTAGGCCTCGGCGAGTGGGCGCGCTCTCACCGGCTCGGTCTCGGTGCTCGGGCGCTCGGCGATGGCCGGGGAGGAGGAGCGGCTGAAGGCCATGCGCCACTCGCCGCTGGGGATCTGGAACAGATTTTCGCTGGCGATGGTGTATTCGCTACGGCAGGCTGCGCCCAGAAATAGCTCGGCAAGCTCGGCCCCGCCGCCGTCGCGCAAGGCGCAGCGGGCTTCCAGGATGAAGCGCACGTGGTAGATTTGGCCTGGCTCGCCGACGAATCCTCCCGGCCATCTGTAATGAGGGTGCGGCTTGAAGGGGTGGGCTTCCCAGGTAAAGGTGGAACGAGGAAAATTGATCATCGCCGTCTCCTGCAGGGGTGCTTGCTTCGTCCGTTGTGGATCCGCATTTTATCGCGTTTGGTATGGTAGTATAACAAAAGGGCACTCCGTTCAAAACGCTACAGGGCCATTGGCCCCGGACAGAAGCCTTCCAGGAGAGTAGGATTTGCCATGAAAATCACCAGGGTCGAAGTGAGGGCCGTGGCCCCGCCGCTGGACCGCTTCACCTGGTCTGAGGATCTGCCCGACCAGTACTCAACCAACACGGTGGTGAGGATCGGCACCGACGAGGGGGTGGAGGGGGTCTCCGGGGTCTGGAACGCCACCTCCTTCGACTTCGAGCGCTACACCGCCGAAGCCATCCGCCACCTGGCCCCCATCCTGCTGGGACAGGATCCTCTCTCGCGGGAGTCCATCTGGCACCAGATGAGGCCCCGGGTATTTCCGCTGCCGCCCCAGTCCCTCGCCGCCGTCGACATCGCTCTGTGGGATCTGGCCGCCAGGGAGGCGGGACTGCCCCTCTACCGGATGCTGGGGGGTGTGCGGGATCGAATACCGGCCTACGCCAGCACCCCGCTCTTCGAGGACGTGGATTCCTACCTCGAAGAGGCCGGAAAATTCATCGCCCAGGGCTTCCGGGCGATCAAGTTCCATACCTGGTGCATTCCCGAGCTGGACCTGGAGCTCGCCCGCGCCGTCCGCAAGAACCACCCCGGCAACGAAGTGGCCTTCATGCTCGACGCCGAGAACAACTACGACCGCGAGGGAGCTCTTCGCGTCGCCCGCGAGCTCGAAGCCATGGGATTCACCTGGTTCGAGGCCCCCCTGCACGATTCCGACCTGGAAGGTTACCGGGAGCTGACCAGCCGGGTCGACATTCCCATTCTGCCCTCGGGCAACTGGTTTCAGGACCTCCATTCCTTCGCCTCGGCCGTCCGCACCGGGGCGTGGGGAAGAGCGCGGACCGACGCCGCCGTAATGGGGGGAATAACCCAGACCGACAAAGCCATCGCCCTCACCGAGGCCGCCGGCATGAAGTGCGAGATCATGTCATGGGGATACAGCCTGGCGTCGGCGGCCAATCTCCACCTCATGCTCGCCCACCACAACTGTTCCTACTTCGAGCAGCCGGTGCCCTTCGAGCCCTATGAGTACGGGATGAAGGACGTGATTCGCCCCCAACCCGATGGATACGTCTACGCGCCTCGAGGCCCCGGTCTGGGCCTCGAGGTCGACTGGGATGCCATGGAAGCTGCGACCATTCATTCCTTCGCGGTCGACTAGTGTCCCGGATGGACTTTTTCAACGGGCTGCCTTGGTGCCGTCCCCTTGTCATTCCACTTGTCAGATCGTGAAAACATGCCGAATTTATTCAGTAAACAGGACCGCCTGATGGTGTCCCCCGCCTTCCTCCTCTTCCCTGGCCTTCGGCGACCATCCCCGGCTCCCGCCGTACCACCCAATACCACCGTTATCCTCCCCTGACCACAGGAGGAAATGCCATGCCTACCCTCAGCCCCGGCCAACTGGACCACTTCGACGGGGAAGGTTACGTAGTGGTAAAGGACGTCGTCGACCCGGTCGGAACCCTCGATCCGGTCATCGCCGAGTATGCCACCGTCCTCGACCGCCTGGCCGGCGAGCTCTATTCCCGGGGCGAGATCGCCTCGCCCTACGCAGAGCTGGAATTCGGCGACCGCTACATCCGCATCTGCATGGAGACCGGCCAGATCCACAGCCAGTACTTCGACTTCTCCCTGCCCTTTCAGGACGTGCGGACGGACACCCCGTTCTGGACTGGGCCGGCAGTCTTCCGCGCCCTCACCGATCCTGGCCTGCTGGACGCGGTGGAGTCCCTCATCGGACCGGAAATCTACTCCAACCCGGTGCAGCACGTGCGCATCAAGCCTCCCGAGCGCCTTCTGCCCAAAAACCAGTATGGCAACCCCGTCCTCGGCGCCACTCACTGGCACCAGGACCACGGCGTCGTCACCGAGGAAGCCGACGCCACCCGCATGCTGACCGTGTGGTTCTCCCTCCAGGACACCCCCATCGACAAGGGTCCACTGATGGTAGTGCCGGGCTCGCACAAAAAAGGACTTTTGCCCCATTGTCCCGGCTACATGGGGAACAGGCCCGAGTTCGCCGGCGGCACCCAGGTCCCCGAAAAACTCTTCGACGCCGGGAGCGCCATCCCTTTGCCGGTGCAGCGCGGCGACGCGATCTTCATGCACAAGCAGACCATCCACGGCTCCTATCCCAACCTCAGCGACGAGGTGCGATGGAGCTTCGACCTGCGCTACAATCCCACCGACCAGCCCACGGGGCGCACCGGCTTCCCCGGGTTCGTCGCCCGCAGCCGCCGCGAACCTGCCAGCGAACTGCTCGACCCGTCCGAGTGGCGGCGGCTCTGGCTCCATACCCGGGCGCACATGGCGACGGTCAACCAGGGAGGCCAGACCGAGGTTCCCTTCCGCCGCCCGGAGATGGCCCATCCACTTTGCGCCTAGAAGCCCGTTGATATAGTTGCTCTGCAGGCGAGGCCGAGGCATGGCGGCCGGAGGCAAGACGTGCGGCCGAGGCGAATCGAGGGGATTCGGGGAGGGAGCGCAACGCCGTATTCGAACGCCAGGGCCGGCCGCAGCCCGGTAGGAGCGGGCGCAGGCATCTCAACCCTGGTGCTCCGACCCCGCGCCTATGCCACCGGCAATGTAGTTGGTCTGCAGGTGGGTGATGGGCCAGGACTGGCCTAGGTCCAGGTAGGCACCCTCCGCCTCCTTCCGGCACAGGACTCAGGGGAAGGTTTCCGGGTTAATTTCGGTCTCGAGGGTGATCGGCCAATGTTTTCAGGCTGCCGTCAGCGCCCGGCGCCAGGGGAGAGAAGTCCTGGCTGCACTGGAACCACGCGCGCCTGGTTTTGCCGCAGGGATTGGAGACCGCGTTGTAGATCAGGTAGGTAATCGCCCGCCGCCAGGGAGAGACGTTGTTGGCGGATCCGTGCAACACGTTGACGTGGACGAATGCCACCGAACCGGCGGGACCAATGAGGGCCTCGATCCCGTGTTCGGCGGCAATCTTCTCCAGCACTTCCCTGTCAATGGTGTGCAGGTCATAGCCCCGGCCCCTGGCGTCCTCGTGGAGCTCGGCTTCGAGAAGACCGTGGTGCTGAGACCCGGGGATCACCAGCAGCGGAGAGGTGACCGGCGTACAGTCGTCGACGAACACCGATGCCATGATCATTCGCGGTTCGGGGATGCCGTCGATGGTGTTCCACGGGGGATAGTCCTGGTGCCAGTCCCAGCCTCCGCCGCCTCCGAAACCTGGCTTGGGATTCAGGCGGCTCTGATGCAGGTAGACCTCTTCGGCCAGAAGCTGCCGCACCGGATTCAGAATCCGGGGCAGGTGCACCAGCCTGCGGAACGGCTCCGAGAACTTGTGCACGCCGAAGACGAGTCTGGCGTTGGCGGCGTCTTTCTTTTCCCGCACCGCTTCGGGACCGGGGCGCTGCAGCAACTCCGGAACCGCCTGCTGCAGCAAACCTGCCTCTTCGGCGTCCAGCAAGCCGGGAAACAGCAGGACCCCGCGTTCTTCGAATTCGGCGATCTGGACCGTACTGAGTTCCATGCGTGCGGTTTCCGGAGGATTCTATCGCCTTTCCGCAGTGCTTGATCAGCCCCTGAGCCTCAGCTCCTGCGGCATGCCCTCGTCAATGTGGTTTCCGGACCCGGCGGTGATGGGCCAGGACTGCCCACCTCGGAAGTCGAACTCCTTCCCGCCGCAGAGCCAGAGGAAGAGCCGCACGACGCGGACCGAGTCGTGCCATTTCTCGGGCATGTTGCGGCCGGTGCCGAACTGCATCTCGGTCAAGTCGCAGCTGGGATCGGCGGCCCAGTCGCGCCGGGGCGGGGCCGTTCGCCGGTAGTTGTACTTGAGCATGTTGCGGATTCCGCTGGCGGTGGAGGTGATGGCGCGGTGCCAGATGGAGTAGTGGGTGATGAAGATGGAGCCCGCGGGGGCCACCGTGCGCAGCGCCTGGCGGATGCTGCCGTACTGGGTCATGTAGCGGCGCTTGACCCGCAGCAGGTGGGAGCTGGGAAGGACCTCGGTGGGACCCAGCTCGGCGGGGGTATCCTGCGGATAGTAGAACACCTGCAGGCTGTCGAGCCGGTTGGAGTCGACCGCGCCGCCGTCGCGGTGCCAGTCTCCCGTCAAGGTGCGAGGGCACTGGACCCGGTGGTTGCTCATCATCCTGGGCAGCCTGAAGTCTTTGCCAAGAAGCGAGCGCACCGCTCCGGCCGCCTGCGGGTTCTTGATGACGGCGTCGACGAACCACATCTCCTGGAGGATTTCGTTGGGCTGCATCTGGGGATGGCTGTCGAGGAATTCGGTGACGCGGAGGTTGACCTCGCTCGGCACCACGGCTTCGAGCATCATGAAGCCGTTTTTGCAGAACTCAATCACCCCCTCGTCAGTCAGGGTCGCTTCGCAGTCGTATTTTTCTCCCAGCATGACCGCTCCTTTCCGAGGGTTCATTTTTCCAGGATGAATTCACAGCCGAGCCCGTAGGCCTCTTCCTCTCCCGCCATCATGAGGGTCATCTCCGGAAACTTGACGATGCGCCATCCGTCCTGCATGGCTTCGTAGACGTTCTCGTAGACCCACTCTCCACTCTCGTCGACGCTGTCGTGCTGGCCGTCGGCGTCGAACCGGGACATGCCCAGAAGAGGGGAGGTGACCGCGGTTGTGGCAGCCTGGAGATAGAGCAACTGGGGCGTTGCGGTCCCGGTCCGGACTTCGACGCTTTCCAGTGCCTGGCGCAGGTCTTCTTCGGCCAGTTCTCCGCTGCGGAACTTGTCGATGCACTTCTGCAATTGTTGCTTTACTTGCTCCATGGCCATATCCCCTCCAGGTTGATGAAGAACAAGGGGCATTTCTAAACCGCTTGTCAAGGGTTGGACGGGTTCAAGGAGATATCCTCCCTGGTGGAGGCAATGGCGAATCCAGTTTGTACCTGATGCCGCCCTCAGGCGGCGTAGGCGAGGACGATGTCGTAAATCACCCGGGTGGCAAAGAGCAGGTTGTCCACCGAGCTGCGCTCGTCGTGCCCGTGGATCAGCTTCATCTCCTCCAGGCCCGGCAGTTGGCGGTAGGGCATGAACCCGTAAATTTGCGTCCCGGGCCGCCGCGGCCAGATGTGCTTGGCGTCGGTCCCACCCGTCATCAGCGAAGGCACCACCGAAACCCCGGGATCGTGGCGCGCCATCACCTTCTGGATGACGCCGTAGAATTCCCCCTCCGGGTCCGCCTCCAGCGGCGGGCTGTACTGCTCCACCTCGATCTCCAGCTCGTCGCCGAGCTGCGCCGCCAGTTCGGCGATGAACGACTCCCGGGTCTGTCCGGGGGCGAGCCTCCCGTCGATGGCCGCTTTCGCTTCGGACGGAATGACGTTGATCTTGGTGCCTGCGCTGAGCATGTTCGCCGAGGCGGTGTTGCGCAGCAGGGCGCGCAGCTCGGACTTGAAGTCCTCGGCGAGGGGCAGGGCGGCCAGGGCGCTTTCGGACCTGGCGGGGTCGAGGACGGCTTTGAGTTCGGCGGCAATCTCCCGGGGCTGGCCCGCGGCGATGGCGTCGAGATAGGCCCTCAGGGTTCTGGACGGGTGCAGAGGAAGGCCGCCGCCGTCGAGTCTGCCCAGGGCGGCGCACAGCTTGACCACGGCGTTGTCAGAGTGAGGACGGGAACCGTGTCCTGGCTGCCCCCGGGCGGTGACGCGCAGGCGGCAGATTCCCTTCTGGCCGACGCAGCAGGTGTAGTAGCGCCGGCCGCCGACCTGGAGGTCATGCCCTCCGCCTTCGGTAAGCACCACCGGGGCATCGATCTGTCCGGGATGATGGTCGAGAAGCCATCCGGGTCCGTGGTCGCCTCTGCCGCCCTCTTCGTCGGCGGTGGCGGCGAACAGCAGGGGGCGCCTCAGGGCAACCGCTTGCCGCTTCAACAGCAGCATCACCATCAGCTCGACGGCCACCATGTTCTTCATGTCGAGGGCGCCTCGCCCCCAGATACACCCGTCGTGAAGATCGCCACCGAAGGGATCGCGGGACCACTTGTCGGGCTCGGCGGCGACCACGTCGGTGTGGCCGAGCAAAAGCAGGGGCGGTTCCCCGCCACCGGTATCCAGGCGGGCAGTGACGTTGCCCCGGCCCGGGGCCGATTCGGTGATCATGGGCTGAAATCCCTCGCGCCTCAGGACCCCGTCGATGTACTCTGCGGCCGCCGTTTCGTTCCCAGGGGGATTGGTGGTGTCGATGCGCAAGAGGTCCTGGAGATAGCCGGTGACCTCGTCCTTTACTTCATCCCAGTCGATCATACCTGCTGCCTTTCTCCGGTCCCGTCGTCATTTGTCGAAATATACGAAACCCCGGATTCAATTGCCGGCCTCAGCGCTGCCAATAGTAGGATAGCTTCAGTTGCAGCGAGCGGATTGCCTGGTGCAGCCCACCCTCCGTGTGCCAGACCTCGTTGTATACCAGGAACAGGTCGCTGCCGGGCCGGTATCGGTAGTTGAAGAGGAAGTTTCCCCCCCGCAGCTCCAGGGCGCTGTTCCACTGCAGGAACCCGCGCAGAAACATCTCGGGCGAGAAGGAGAAATGGAACCGCTGTCCCAGCAGGTGGGTGTCGAAGGCGCCGTCGGGCAGGCTGATGTGGTTGAATTCGTATCTGCTCTCCAGGCCCAGGCGGGCGAGAGGGCGCCAGACCGACTCGAGGGACAGGCGAAGGCGCGTGCCGTTGAAGAAGCCGCCGTAGGCACAGACAGTCCGGCCTGCGAGACGTCGGCTCCGATCGGCGATGAGGTTGATCTGGTAGGTGTCGAATTCGTAGGAGCCCGGGGGAATGTCGTGGCCGTCGTGGATGGAGAAGGGCTCGTCGAGGTGCTCGTAGCGCCGCTTCACCCGGCCTCCGAACCAGTCGCCTGATTCCAGGTTGACGAAGGCGGAGAGTTCCATGTCGCGGCTCTGCAGGGAGTTGTCCTGGTCGGTTCAGGTGGGTGATGCGGGGTCCCATGGAGACCAGGCGGATCCACTCGGTGGCCGGCCGCGGCCGGTAGCGCCAGCTTCCCTTGAAGCGGCGTATGCCGCTGCGAGGAACGAATCCGACCTCGGGCGAGAAGTTTTCTTCTACGTCCAGGTAGCCCAGGCGGGTCTCGAACCGGCCTCGGCGGTAGTCCAGCTCCACCAACCCGGATCCGTCGCGGCCATCCAAATCGGGATCCCATGTCCTGGCGGCATAGCCGCGCAGGTTGAAGGAGGCCTGCATCAGGGACAGGTTGAAGTCCACGCCGGCGGTGCGGTTGTAGGCGGCCGCGGACCCGGGCTGCTTGTCGACGGCGATGAAGCCGAGGTTCGAGCTGCCCAGGAAGTCGCGCTTGAGGCGCAGAACGGTGAAGTCGGTCCGGGCGACCTGCAGGGTGTCGGGGACATCAAACTGCAAGGTATCGACGATGCTGTCCTCGCTCGACTCCACCTGCGCGGCGTCGAGCAGTTCGCCTTCCGCGGTGACGAAGCGGTCCTCCTCGGCTTCCTCCACGAAGGTCATGGCCCGGGTGGTCATGCGCAGGGTGCCCACCTGGTAGGGTCCCGCACGGCCGGTAAACTTGCCTCCTGCCACCACCGGCAGAATATGTCCCTCCTCGATGCCGATGCGGCGGCTGTAAAAAAGAATGGTTGGCGGCCGGCCTCCGCGGCCCTGCCTCTCGACCCGCTCGCCGAATTCGAAAATTCCCGATCCTTCGAGGAAGAAATCCCTCTTTTCGGGAAAGAAGAGGCTGAACCGGGTAAGGTTGACCTGCTCCTGGTCGGCTTCCACCTGGGCGAAGTCGGTCTTGTAGGACAGGTCCAGAGTCAGGGAGGGGGAGAGACCGTACTTGATGTCCAGCCCCGGGTCCAGGTTGTTCTCGGCGGAGTTGCCGGCGCTGATGTCCCTCCGCGTGGCGCTCAGCAGGTAGGGGACCAGAACCAGGGGCGGGCGGCTCCGAAGCTTGCCCAGTCCCTTCAGGGCGGCGAGGCGCGAGGTCCGGTAGCGTCCCCTGAAACCGAAGGACTGGGGTGGAGGGGCGATGAAGACCTCCTCGTTTTTGCGGCGGATGGCGCGGCCGATGTTGATGCCCCAAACCCCCTCTTCCGTGTCAGGGTAGCGCAGCTGGTCGAAAGGGATGGCCACTTCGGCGCTCCAGCCCAGGCTGTCGATGGAGGTGCTGCCCTGCCAGACCCCGTCCCAGGCCAGGTTGCGGGTTCGGCCCTCGTCGGTGAGCAGCAGGTCCTGGCGCGCTCCCAGGGGATTGATGCTGAAGAAAAATCCGCCGCGGCGGTCGTTGAAGGGATCGAGGATTATCTGGATGTTGTCGTTCTCCTCAAGGTCGGCGTCGCGCCGCATGTGGTTGGCCACCAGGCGGAGGGGCTGGCTGTCGAAGCAGCGCAGGCCGAGGTATAGATGGTCGTCGTCGAAGAGGATGCGGACCTGGGTCCGCTCGCTGGGAGGGGCCCCTTCCAGCGGCTCGCGCTGAAAAAAGGAGGACATGGGCGGGGCCTGAAGCCAGACGGCATCGTCGAGGCGGCCGTCGATGCCGGGAGGCGCGAGGGTGCGCCGGGCCTCGACCTCGGGAGTGGCCCGCGCCAGGACAGGGGTCAGCAGCGCCAACACAGCCGAGGTTTTAATGATGGACGAGGGAAGATTCAAGGTGCAGGCTCAAGGCTTTCTATCCGTCGTGCACGGGAGCAGGGGAAGCTCCTTTCCCGGCCTTGCTCTGTCAAGGAAGAGCCTCGTGCCGGTCTCAGCGGGAGCCCTGCCGGCGGACCAGTGCGCGCATGGCGCGGTACATGCAGAAAAGGGAGAACCCCACCCAGACCGCGGCGACCAGGTAGGGTCCCAGGGGCCAGGCCCAGAACCAGCCCCAATAGCGCGCCAGGATTCCGGCGTCCGTCATTTCGGGGTGAAGCCACAGATCGGTGCGAAAATCATGGAGGCTGTAGAGGCACAGCATGATCCCCATCCACACGGCACCGGCCCGGGCTCCGCGCCGCGATTTCAGGGCAAGGAACACCAGGGCCAGGCCCCCGAAGATGCCCAGGTAGAAATCCACCCCTCCGCGAGGTGTGTAAACCAGGGTCATGCCGGCGCACGCCGCTCCCACCAGGACGAGGGCCAGGCGCTGCAAACCGGGCCTGATCCCGGTATAGATCAGCAACGCCCCTGCCAGCGCGGAGCCCACGTAGCCGGCGCTGCTGATCAGGGGAAAGAAGCCGCCCTCGGTAAGGGTGTGGCCGCTTTCGTCCAGATTGGTGCGCATCTCGATCACCGCTCCTCCGGTGGCGAGGGCGGCAGCGGCGTGACATACCTCGTGCACGAGGACCACGAAGAGCCGGAAGGGCTTGATCAGCAGGGTGTCCCAGAAGGCCAGCGCCAGGAAGGCTGCCGCGAAGTAATAGCGGAAATGCCAACAGAGGCCGAGAACGGAGCGGATTCGCTGAAACACCGCCATCATCGCACCCACTCGATGATCTGCTGTCGGGCGACGGCGCCCTGGCGGTCGCGGATCTGCAGGTGAACCGCCACCTTCTCCGGCAGCCAGTCGATTTCGACGAGGCCGAAGTTGAGCTGGTTGAAGAAGGTCCCCAGGCGATGGCGGTTGGGCTCGTCCCGGAGGCTGGCATAGCTGTGGGTCATGCCGCTCGAGGTAAGCTCGTGGAGCGGGTAGTCAATGGCAGGGTGGTTCAACCTGGCGATCTCGGCGATGTGGCGGTCTCCGCTGAGGAATATCACCCCCTTTGCCCGGGTGCTCCCGATCAACTGCAGCACCCTCTCTCTCGATCGGGGGAAATTCGCCCACTTCTCGTAGGGGTGCTCCTCCGCCAGCACCTGGATGCTGGATCCGATGAGATGTACCTGGGCATCGCTGTTGAGCAGTTCCTTCTCAAGCCAGGACCACTGCTCCGGTCCCAGGACGTCACCATCGACTCCGGGCGGGTCGCGGTGGTAGCGGGTGTCCAGGAGGATCGTTTTTACCTGCCTGCCCGCGGGTCCCCAGGTATAGGAGGCGTAAACTCCCTCCCGGCTCCGCCTGGGACTGTCCTCCGGCTCGTCGAGGAAGTCGAGCAGGACCTGCTGGCTTTGCGCCTTTTTTAGGTAGTCCTTGCCGGCGTTGTTCTCGCCGTAGTCATGATCGTCCCAGACCCCTATCACCGGACAGGATCGCAGCAGCAATAGATACTGTGGACGTTGCTTCAGCCTCTCGTATTTGCGGCGCATGACCTCCATGTCCTCGGTGTCTGCATAGACGATGTCTCCCAGCCAGATCCACAGCTCCGGCTGGCTGCGGAGGACGGCCTCCCACAGGGGCTGCTCGAGGTCTTCCTTGCTGCACGAGCCGAGGGCGATCCGGGTGAGGACCTGCGCATCGGTTGGGGAGGGGAGACCGGGAAGGGGGGTGCCGGAGATGAGCACCAGGGCGAGAACACATGCGGTCGCGGCGCAGCTGGCGAAGCTGAGGATCCGATTCACCAGCTGCGGCGCAGGCAGGTCCGGCGGTGCAAAATACGGGACTCTCTTCATGGCTGGGGAACCGCGGGTATTCGCATCAATCTAAGATCCGTCGAGATACCTGGAAAGCCGCACAAGACCTGGGAGGTCCCCGGTAGATTCGCGGGCATGGAGCTCGAGCTAATCTGCCCAGGGCAAGTGCCAGCTGACTCAGCCGCTCCGGCGGAAGTACCCCGATGAAGGCGCGGCCCTCTCAATTCTGCTCACGCGCGGCTATCTTGCCGGCGATCATGGCGATGATCTCGGCGGTGGACCGGGCCTCCAGGTTTTGGCCTGAGCGCAGGCGCACGGACACCTGTTCCTTCTCCATTTCGCGGTCTCCGACCACCATCATGTAGGGCACCTTCAGCATCTGGGCGCGGCGGATGCGGTAGTTGAGAGTATTGTCTCCCTCGATCTCGGCGCGGACATTCGCGGCCAGCAACTGCTGGTGCACCTGGCCGGCGTAGTCCTGATGGCGGGCGGCGATGGGCAGCACCACCGCCTGTACCGGCGCCAGCCACACCGGAAAAGCGCCGCCGTAGTGCTCGATCAAGAATCCGATGGTGCGCTCGTGTGTGCCCAGCAGGGCGCGGTGGATGCACAAGGGGGTTTCCTCCTCGCCGCGGTCATTGGTATAGACCAGTCCGACCCGCCTGGGCACGGCGAAGTCCACCTGGTTGGTCGAAAGAGAGAACTCGCGCCCGATGGCACTCCACACCTCGACATCGATCTTGGGACCGTAGAAGGCGGCCTCGCCGGCGACCTCCACATGGTTGATGCCGCCCTTGTCGAGAGTGTGCCGCACCATGTCCTCGGTGCGCCTCCACAACCGGGGCTCGTCCACGTACTTCCTGCCGAGGCCTGCCGGGTCGTGGGTGCTGAAGCGCATCAGGTATTTGTCGATCCCCAGGAGTTCGAAATAGTCCAGGTACATGCGGCATACGGCTAGAAATTCCTCCTCGAACTGGTCCAGCGTGCAGTAGATGTGGGCGTCGTTCATCTGCATGGAGCGCACCCTCATCAAACCGAAGAGCTCCCCGGACTTCTCGTAGCGGTAACAGGTGCCGTACTCGGAGAGCCGCAGGGGCAGATCGCGGTAGGAGCGCGGCATGGAGGCATAGATCTTGTGATGGTGTGGGCAGTTCATCGGCTTCAGGTAGTACTTCACCCCCTCCATTTCCATGGGCGGGTACATGGATTCGGCGTAGTAGGGCAGGTGGCCGGTGCGCTCGTAGACCACGTCCTTGCAGATATGGGGAGTGCGCACCTGCTTGTAGCCGGCATTGCGCTCGGTCTCCTTGGCCAGCTGCTCCAGCTCTTCGATCAGCACCGCCCCCCGCGGCTGCCACAGGGGAAGGCCAGGTCCAATCTCGTCGTCGAAGATGAACAGCTCCAGCTCCTGGCCCAGCCGCCGGTGGTCGCGCTTCTTCGCTTCTTCCAAGAGGCGCAGATGGCGGTCCAGGGCTTCGCGGGTGGCGAAGGCTGTTCCGTATATGCGCTGCAGCATCTTGCGGTTTTCGTCTCCGCGCCAGTAGGCGCCGGCGACGCTGAGCAGCTTGAAGTTCCTGATCTGGCCGGTGCCCAGCATGTGCGGTCCGCGGCAGAGGTCGACGAATTCTCCGTCGCGGTAGAAGGACAGGGGCTGGCCCTCCTCGATGTCGGCGAGGAGCTCGACTTTGTAGGGGTCGTCGCCGACCAGGGACCGGGCCTCTTCCCGGGTTACTTCAGAGCGCTCGAACTTGTGGTTTTCCCTGACGACCCGCTTCATCTCCTTTTCGATCCTCCGCAAATCCTCCGGGGTGAAAGGAGTGTCCACGTCAAAATCGTAGTAGAAGCCGTCGGCGATGGCCGGACCTATGGCCAGCCTGGCGGCGGGAAAGAGGCGCAGGACGGCCTGGGCGAGGACGTGGGCCATGCTGTGACGGAAGATCCATGCCGCCTCCTCGCCGTCCCAGGGAATCAGTTCCACCTCGGCATCGGCCGGCAGGTGGGCGTGAAAATCGATGCGCTCGCCGCCGCGCAGGGCGCCGACGAAGGACTTGAGCAGCTTTCTGTCTTCGGCGAGCAGGATTTCCTTCAGCGTGCCGCCGCCCTCGTGCTCCAGCCTTTTTCCTTCAGGAAGTATGATAATCATTTCGTTTCTCCAGGCGGTTCAAAACCAAAAAGAGCCCACTGCCGCAAGACAGTGGGCTCGAAATGACCGATGCAAAAGATAGTCTGTCCAGTTCAGCTGTCTCCAGGGTATGACGTCGCAGTTGCGAGGCGGGAGGTGGATGGGGCAGACGACGCCTCCGCCGGGGCGACAACCAAGCGCTGCCAGGACGGGGGCGGCGCGACCGGAGAGAGAGCGAACATCGGAAGGATACCTCCAGGTTGAGTGACAATCCTCAAAAAATTAGATCCAACTTCCCGTACTGTCAAGCCTCGCCCTACCAGCCCAGGGCGTAGCCAATGTTGCCCCTGGGGGACACCCCTCCCTCCATGACCCCGCGGTCGCGGTCGCAGCGGATACCCATGACCTTGCCCTGTGACCAGTCGCCTCCCACCTCTACCTGGTGGCCGCGGCGTGCCAGCCCGGCGACCACCCCGGGATCGATTCGCCCCTCGACCACGACCTTTCCGGGAAATGCCCGGCGCGGATAGAAGGAAGAGGGGAAGTGGGCGGTGTAGGCCGTCGGCGCGTCCAGGGCCTCCTGGAGGTTCATGCCGAACTCGACGTAGTTCAGGAAAAACTGCAGGGTCACCTGGTCCTGGATATCGCCGCCCGGGGTGCCGAAAACCATGAAGGGTTGTCCGTCCCGCAACACCAGGGAAGGGGTCAGGGTGGCACGCGGGCGCTTGCGCGGCTCGAGGGCGTTGGGCCGCCGGGGGTTGAGGTAGAACATCTGTCCCCGCGTGCCCAGCGGGAATCCCAGTCCTTCGATCACGGGGGAAGTTCCGATCCAGCCTCCGCTCGGGGTCGCCGCCACCATGTTGCCCTGCCGGTCCACGGCGTCCAGATGGGTGGTGTCCCCCATGTGGGCATGGCCTATGCCGAGGTCGCGCACCTGGCGCGCCTCCAGCTCCAGGGCGCGGCGGTTGTCATCGGCCACCTCCTCCAGTGCATGGGAGGGCACCCCGCCCCCGGTGTCGCCCGGCCGCATCAGTCCGGAAGCCTCGGCTCCTATAAGCTGGCGCCGCTCAGCGCCGTATTCCGGTGACAGCAGGACATCCAGGGGGACTTCGTCGAAGACCGGGTCACCGTAGTAGGCCTCGCGGTCGGCATAGGCGAGCTTGGCGCACTCGATGCAGGTGTGCAGATACTCGGTGGAGTTGTGGCCCATTTCTTGCAGATCGAATCCCTGCAGCATGGCCAGCTGCTGCAGGAACACCGGTCCCTGGGTCCACGACGGGCACTTGCAGACGTCCAGGCCGCGATAGTTGAAGACGAGGGGATCCTCCACCCGGGCCTCCCACGCCGCCAAATCATCGCAGGAGAGCAGCCCCGCGTGGGCCGAGCCGCTGGCGTCCTCCACCGGATTGGCGCTGATGAAATCGACCATGGCGGCGGCGATCTCACCCCGGTAGAACATGGCGCAGGCCGCCTCGATCCCGGCAACCCGGCCCTTGTGCCCCGCCCCTTCCTCTGCTCTGCACATCTGCTCCAGGACCCCCGCCAGGTCGGCGTTGCGCAGGATCTCGCCGACCTGCGGCACCCTTCCCCCCGGGCAGTAGATCTCGGCGCTGGTGGGATAGCGCTCTGTGAACCTGGCCTGCAGATTCGCCAGCGTCTGGTGCAGGCCCGGGTATATCGGAAACCCGTTTCGGGCCAGCTCGATGGCCGGCTGCAGGACCTGGGCGAAGCTCATGGTGCCGAAGCGCGCCACCGCCACTGCCCAGGTTCCCACCACCGCTGGGACGCAGGCCGGCAGGTAGCCGTCTCCCGGAATGAGGTCGATGCCGTGCTCGCGGCACCAGTCCGTGGTGAAGGCCATGGGCGACCAGCCCATGCCGCTGACGGCAAATGCCTTATTCTCCTCGGCGGAGAAGACAAGGGTCGGGACCTCTCCACCGATGCCGTTGCTCTGGGGCTCGAGGAGATTGAGGCAGAAGCACATGGCCGCCGCCGCGTCGATGGCGTTGCCACCCTGCTCCATGATCCGGAAGCCGGCGGCGGTGGCCAGGTAGTGGCCCGAGGCAACGAGCCCGCGGGTGCCCATGATGACCGGTCGGGTGGTAAAATCAGACATTTCCTCTTTCCTCTGTCCTCTATCGGGTGTGCGGGAAGGGGTAAAATACCCAGGCCCCAACCCGGCTGCAAGATGCGGGGCTACCTCTCCCTGAATGTGCGGACCACCGGCCCCATCTCCTTGACCAGGTGTAATGCTGCCTGTATAATTCCCCTGCTTCCGGTATTGCCCGCTTGCCTGGTATGGGTTGATACCTTACCTGTTCCAGGCCGCGGGGCTGGTCCGCAGCCACCACTCAACCGCCCCGCTGCCCAGGAGTTGAGCCCATGTCCACGGCCGTAGACCTTGTTTCCCACACCCTCCTTTCGACGAGAGGATCCACCAGGGCGACCCTCTACAACTGGACCAGCAAGATCCTGACCCAGGAGGGCAGGACCTTCGTCACCTGGCAGGATTATCTCGCCGCCAACCAGATCAAAACCCTCGACCGCGCCACCGGCGACTGGAGCGACACCGACACCGTGGGCTGCGGGGTGGACAATCACTGCGGTCCCGCCCTCGCCATGGACAGTTCCGGCTACCTCCACGTGGTCACCGGTTCCCATGGCTTCAGTCCCTTTCAACACCGCCGAAGCCGCGACCCGATGGATCAGTCGGAGTGGCAGCACTACAGGCCCGTCGGCGACGGGCCCACCTATCCCAGCCTCGTCTGCGACCGCGACGACCAGTTGCACCTGGCCTACCGCGGCTGCGCCTCCAAGGTCGAATGGATGGAGCACGCCCCCGCTTCCCACCTGATGTACCAGCGCGCCCGCGCAGAGGGGGGAGACTGGCTGCCCGCCGCCGAGCTCGTGCGCACCGAGGAGCCCTACGGCTACACCCAGTACGGCAACTCGCTGTGCATCGACCGCCGCAACCGTATTCACATGGTTTTTCACATGATTGAAGGACACCCGGTCGAGCGCGGTCTTCGGGTCGGCTATCTGCGCTCCGAAAGCGCCGGATCCACCTGGACCAGAAGCGACGGCGAGCAGGTTCCCATTCCAACTGGAAAGAATACTTTCGAGGTCCTCGAAGAGGTGGAGCAGGGATACATCAGGGTCACCAACGTGGCATGCGACAGCAGCGACCGCCCCTACACCATCGTAGTGGACCGGGAGGACGGCGACGCCCTGCTCCTGTGGCACGATGGCCGCTGCTGGAACAGGAGGCTCCTTCTGGAGGAGGTGCGCCAGGTCAGGCCGGAGGGGTTCATCGCCGCCGACGGCACGCTCACCTTCGATCGCCACGGCGGCCTCTACATCGCCCTGCAGACATCGGCTAAGGTGGGCGATTGGGGATCGGATGGCGCCGAGGTGGTGCTCCTGTTTTCGGAGGACGGCGGGCGCAACTTCAGCGCCAGCCAGATCTCCAGGCGCGGAGATCGGCTGCCCTGCTGGCAGCCCTCCCTGGAGATGGTTTCGAGCTTTCACCAGGAGGCGCCCGAGGCGCCGGCGCTGACCTGGACCCGCGGGGTCAAGGGAACCGGCTGCTTCTCCCGGGATTACTCCGAGGTCCACTTCGCCATTCTTCAGCGCCGGAACTGACACCGGCTTCCCGGAAACCAGGAGAAATCGTGACCGAAAAAGAGAAAGTTATGCTGCCGGGAGCGCCGTTCGGGCGCGAGGCCAGGGAAAACTCGGGAGAATGGCATCCCCTGATCGACTGGTTCGACGTTTATGCGGGAAACCGCTGGAAGGACCGCCACGGCCAGTTCGGGCTTTTCGATTCTCCGGCCGGAATTCGGCTGCAGGTGGAGGAGGCGAAGGTCTCACCGGTGCTCTTTGCCGAGACATCCGATCGCCAGGGGGGACTGCTGCCGCTGTACGCGTGGAAGGAGGATGGCCTCTACCGCATCCTCTACCGCGACACCGGTGGCACCGCCTACGCTCAAAGCGAGGACGGCTACGACTGGACTCTGCCAGAAATCGGCAGGATCGAGTTCGGGGGTTCGACCAGGAACAACCTGATCTGCGACCAGTGCGTCGGCCCCGTGATGAAGGACCCCCATGCTCCACCCCGGGAGCGCTTCAAGGGAATGGTGGAAGTGGCAGGCATGTTCGACCCGGACACGGGGGAGGAGCTGGAGGGCGAAGAAGGTCTGAAGCGCATGGGAGAGATGCAGTTCGGGGGAAGTGACTACAAGGGGCCACGGATGGTGATGCGGGCGTTTGTCCGCGGTTATACCTCCCCCGACGCCATGCACTGGACCCCGATCGAGCGCCCCGTCGCCAACATGCCCTCCGACGGGACCGGAGGCAATCCCACCTTCGAGCCGGAGACCAGCACCTACTTTACCTATGTCCGGGTGCATGGATTGGAGCAGGGCGAGTTTCAGACCCTTGCCCACAGTACTCCGGAGCGGGACTCGGCTCGGCGCTGCATAGGCTTTACCCGCACCCGTGATTTCTGCGATTGGCCGCCGCCCAAGCTGGTTCTCCATCCCGATGCCCACGACGGGCCCCAGGTATCGTTCTACGGTGGATTCTACTTTCCCTTCCCTGGCAGCATGGGGATTCACTGCATGCTGGTGCACGTCTTCGATCAGATCAGCGGCCACGTGGACAACCAGATCGCATTCAGCCGCGACGGCCTTATCTGGGACCGCCCCGAGCGCCGGGCGGCGGTACCCGTCGGTGCGGCGGGAAGCGGATGCGAAGGCGCGGTATATGCCCAGGGAGGGATTGTGGAGCTGCCGGACGGTTTCTGGGCGGTGCCGTTTGTCGGAGGCACCAGTCTGCACAATGGGTTCCATCCGGGCATGCCGATGGACCGGGAACCGCTGCAGATGCGCTGGGCGCGCTGGGAGCCGCTGCGGTTCTGCGGCATCGCCGCTGCAACCGAGGGGCGTTTCACGGTTCCGACCCTCAGGCGCACCAGGAGCGAGCTGCGCCTGAACTATCGCTGCGAGAACGGAGGGTGGATCAAGGTGGAGGTGCTGAATTCGGTGCCGTCGCGAAAATACCCCGATGCAGAGGGTAGGCCGGGCCTGACTTTTGCGGAATGTGACTGGATCCTCGGTGACGAAAGCGAGAAGGTCGTGACCTGGAACGGACGGAGCGACATCTCCAGCGTGGGAGATACCATCTGCATGCGGATCAGGATGTTCCGCGCCAAGGTGTTCGCCTACCAGGTATAGTGTTGTGTCCCACGAATAAGTTCAAAAAGTATGGTGATCTTTGCGAGGATCGATTCGGCCGTCGCGGTGGGGAGGGAGGACACGGGGACTGACAGGTCCGGAGCTCGTGCCACCGCCACCCGGGTCGCCTGGTGCTTTATAGTTCGACCTTGAACTTCTCGGCCAACTCCCTTAAATCCTGCTCCACCTCCGGGTCCAGGGGAATTCCCTCCTTGATTCTTTTCTTTTCGCATTCCCTTTCCGGGTCTCCGGGAATCACCACCCGGTCCTGGCCCTGAACGGTGGCCGAACTCCTGAATCTCCTTATCCAACCGTCCATATGGGTTTTGAACTCGCCCGCGGGCCTGAAGGCATCGATGCGCAGAGCTCCCAGAAAATGGCCCAGACCCGCGCCCACCTCCTCCTCTGCAGTGGCCAGGAAGCCTCCGAATGCCGGCGCCCAGGGACCATAGTTGGCGCCGGAAAGAACCGCCGAGAGGATGTCGACTGTGGACCCCAGACAGAAACCCTTGTGGCTCCCGTGTTCGGGGTCTCCGCCCAGCGGAAGCAAGGCGCCTCCGTGCCGCAAAGCATGCGGATCGGCAGTCGGACGCCCCCTGCTGTCCTGGACCCAGCCAAGCGGGGCGCTCTCTCCCTGCCGTTGGAGAATTTCAAGCTTGCCGTGTGCTGCCGTGGTGGTCGCGAAGTCAGCCACGAAGGGAGGCTCGTCGCCGGCGGGGACTGCCACGGCAATCGGATTGGTTCCCAGCAGTCTCTCGGTGGAAAAAGTGGGGGCGGTAGTCGGGGTGGCATTGGTCATGGCCAGACCCACCATGTCGTTTTTTAGGGCGATCATGGCATGGTAGCCGGCAATACCGAAATGGGTGCCGTTTCTCACCGCAACCCAGCCGCTGCCGCAGGCGGAGGCCTTTTCCACGGCGATTTCCATGGCGCGAGGTGCGACCACCAGGCCCAGCCCCCTGTCTCCGTCCACTACCGCGGTGCTGGGTGTCTGGTGAACCAGTTTAGTTTCAGGCCTGGGGTTGATCCGTCCGATTTCCCAAAGGCGCACATAGCCCGAAAGGCGGGCGACGCCATGAGAATCGACGCCGCGCAGATCGGCCGCGAGCAGGGAATCAGCGGCCGATTCCGCGTCATTTTCAGGGCAGCCGATTTTGCAAAAAATCGATCGCGCAAAGGATTTGAGCCGCTGGTATGAGTACATTATTTCCCTGTAGAGAGGTTCGCCTCTGAAAGGTTAGCGCCGGGATCTGTCAGGCTATGCGGCTGCCGCGGGTTGCTGTTTCGATCCCGATTCCATACATGGTGATTGGGGCTGGGGGCAGTTCCTAAGGGACCGCAGGCAGCGGGTGAAGAATATATGGGATGACGTCAGATCCCGGCAAACCGCGCCCGTCCGGGCTCCACCCCTGCAGAATTTTGTTTAGATTAAAAACCGTCTTGGGCGCCGGCGCCGGTTCCAGCCCGGATTGCCGCCGTCGAAATCGCAAGGCAAGGCAGGGGACACCCGATGTACAAATCGGTGGCAGGGGAGAGAATCGACCGCTACAAAGTGGCGGTGCGCCAGTACAGGGAATACCAGAGAAATGGATTCCTCGTGGTTCCCGCTCTGGTAGAGCAGGATGAGGTGGGTGAGCTGAAGGACCACGCCATGGATTTACTGGAAGGCCGGGTGCGAATGGAAGGGATGGAGCCGCCAGAACCAGGAGCCAGCCTGGAGGAATTGCGCCGGAGGGTTGCGAGGGTTCACATGCTGCACCGGCGCGATCCGTTGAGCGAGCGATTTTTGCTGCATCCCCGGATCCTGGACGTGGTGGAGGCGCTGGTGGGGCCTGACGTCCTAGCTTTGCAGACCATGCTATTCTTCAACGGACCAGGGATGGGAGGCCAGGGATGGCACCAGGATTCCTTCTACATCACCACCTATCCCGATTCCCTGGTGGGCGCCTGGCTGGCCCTGGACAGGGCCGATGAGGAGACTGGTTGCCTGTGGGTGGTGCCGGGATCCAACCACGAGCCCGTTTATCCGGACCGCGAGCGCGGCAGTCTGATTCACGCGGAAGGAGTCTTCGAGGACCTGGATACGGTGGAGAAGGCCAGTGACCTGGACGACGGGGTCAACACCCTGTCGAGGGTTGCAGAGAGGTACGAGTCGTCGCTGCCAGTGGTGGTGGACCCGGGTGACGTGGTCTTTTTTCATTCGCATCTCCTCCACCGCTCGCATCCGAACCGAAGCCGTGAACGCTGGCGCAGGGCATTCGTGAACCACTATTGCAACGCCCGCTCCTGGGTCCCGTGGGGACACGGAGCATTCAAGGATGGAGCGGCCAATTATCAGCATATCCTGGCGCGCGGCCACACCCACCTGCGCTTCACCACCCCGAAATTCGGCACTGTCGGCTGATCGGTGCGCCTTCACGGGCGGTGTCCAGGATTTGGGGCCACCCAAACCATAGAATGAGGTAGTGTTCATGAAGGGGATAATTCTCGCCGGAGGTCTCGGCACCCGTCTGTACCCCCAGACCATTTCTCTTTCCAAACAAATTATCCCGGTTTTCGACAAGCCCATGATCTACTATCCCCTGTCCGTCCTCATGCTGGCGGGGATAAGGGAGTACCTGATCATCTCGACCCCACAGCACATCGGCTTGTACGAGCAGCTTTTCGGCGATGGCAGCCGGCTGGGTCTGCAATGCAGCTACACCGTCCAGGAAAAGGCCGACGGCGGCGTGGCGCAGGCCATTCTCATCGGCGCCGACTTCGTCAAGGGCGGGCCCTGCGCTTTGATTTTCGGCGACAACCTGTTCTACGGGCACGGGCTCACGGAGATCATGGAAGAGGCGGGAAAGCTTAGGCAGGGGGGCCTGGTATTTGCCTACAAGGTTCGCGATCCCGAACGTTATGGAGTGGTGGAGTTCGACGGGGACTTGGATGTCCTCAGCATCGAGGAGAAGCCGCGCAGTCCGAGGTCCAGCTACGCCCAGACGGGGCTCTATTTCTACGACGAGCAGGTGGTGGAGATTGCCAGGTCGCTGAGGCCGTCGGCCCGGGGTCAGCTTGAAATCACCGATCTCAACAATGTCTATCTCGATCGCCGGCAGCTGCGGGCACAGGTGCTGGGCCGAGGATTTGCCTGGTTCGATACAGGTACCCACGAAAGCCTGCTGGAGGCCAGCAATTTCGTCCAGACCATCGAGCACCGCCAGGGCCTCAAGATCGCCTGTCTGGAAGAGATCGCCTTCAGAAAAGGCTACATCACCCGCGATCAAGTTCTCGAAGTGGCGGCTCATTCAGACGAGAATCCCTACTGCGCCTATCTGCGACGGCTCCTGGATGAATCCCCATGACCTGCGGCGGCGGGGCCTCCCCGATGCCATGGACGGGAGAATAGATTCGACCGAGGACGAGACCCTGTGAGTCCGCCGGGCTCCATCCTGCGGGAGGCGCCTCTTTTGCCTCAATGGACAGGCTGCATATTTTTTAGCTCTGTGAGTAGCCGTATCCGGGGATACAGGAGCGAGGCGGGAGGTCCGCAAAGCGGCGTCAGCCATTTTCTTCGAGTGCAGTTCGAGGAACTTCGATGAACCACAGGATACTTGTCCTTGCGCCCCATACGGACGATGGCGAGTTCGGTTGTGGCGGAACCATAAGGCGTTTTATCGAAGAGGGCAGGGAAGTATTCTACGTGGCTTTCTCCACCGCCGAGGAGTCCGTGCCCGAACAGTTTCCCCCTGACATTCTCGAGCGGGAGGTCAGGGCGGGTACCCGTATTCTGGGGATCCCTCCAGAGAATCTCCTGGTCTACAAATACGCAGTCCGCCATCTTCCTCACGTGCGCCAGGAGATTCTCGAGGAGTTGGTGCGCCTCAAAAAGGAGATAGATCCGGCGGTGGTCTTTCTGCCCAGCAGCCAGGATCTGCACCAGGACCACCAGACGGTCTACATGGAAGGCCTGAGGGCCTTCAAGATGGTCACAGTCCTGGGATACGAACTTCCCTGGAACAACCTGAGCTTCGACTACCGGCATTTCGTCGTGCTGCGCGAAGATCACGTGCGCACCAAGATCGAAGCCCTCAAGTGCTACAGGTCCCAGCAGCAACGGCCCTACAGCAAGGAGGATTTCATCTGGAGCTGGGCGCGGAGCCGCGGCGGCCAGATCTCGGTGGACTACGCCGAGGCCTTCGATGTTCTGCGATGGGTACTGTCGTGAGCCGGGTGCTGGCGGCGCACCAGCCCAACTACCTCCCCTGGTTGGGCATGTTCCACAAAATCGGGCAGGCCGACGTATGGGTGATCGCCGACGACGTGCAGTACTCGCGCCACGGCTTGACCAATCGCAACCGCATTCGCACCCTGGAAGGCTGGCAGTGGTTGACGGTTCCAGTTCTCACCCGGGGAAGGGGTCTGCAGCGCATCTGCGAGGTGGAGATCGATCCTGCCAGCACCTGGCAGCGCAAACACTGGGAGGCCTTGCGCTGGAACTACCGCAATGCCTCCTTTTTCGAGGATCACGCCGAATTTCTCGAGTGCTTCTACCGCCACACCTGGCGCCGTCTGGTAGACGTCAACCTGGAGATGATCCGCTACCTCATGCGCCGAATGGGAATCGAAGTGAAGATTTGCATGGGTTCGGAGCTGGACCTCAGACCTGAGCGCAATCTGCGGCTGATCGACATGGCAGCCGTTTGCGGTTGCGATGTCTATCTTTCGGGCGACGGCGGCTCCCGTGATTATCTCGATGAACGATATTTTCACGAGGCTGGGATCGAATGCCGGTTCACCGCTTTCAGGCATCCTGAATATGCACAGTGCTTTCCCGGGTTCGAGGCGAATATGAGCGTGCTGGATCTGTTGCTCAATTGTGGTGACGCGAGCAGGGAGGTGCTTTTTGGGACTTAGGGTTTGCAAGTTGACCAATGTCCACAGCCCTCTCGATCCGAGGATCTACTACAAGCAGGCTATGAGCCTGGCCGAGGCAGGCTACGAAGTGACCATCATCGGACCGGGCGCCCCCGAGCTGGCGGGTGAGAGAGGAGGGGTGCGCATCGAGACAATTCCGCGCGCCAGATCCCTGAGCCAGCGGCTGTTGAACATCGTTCGGCTATTGAAAAGGAGCTTGAGAGCCAATGCGGACATATACCATTTTCACGATGCGGAACTTCTGCTTCTTGGAGTGGTCTTGTGGTTGAGGGGCAAGAAGGTGATCTACGACGTCCACGAGCATTTTCCGCAAGTGGCTCATGTGCGGCCATGGGTCCCGGACGGGTTGAGACGTCCGTTGTCCGTTTTGGTTGATGCCGGAGAGCAGTGGCTTTCCCGCTGCCTCAGTGCCGTGGTAGGGGTGGTGGAAGAGCAGGGAAGCCGATTCGAACGCCGTCCCTTCGCCGCCGTGAAGAACTATCCCCGCATGGAACTGTTCGCGGGCAATGGCAGATCGGCTTCCGGCATGGGCTGCGAACTCGTCCACGTGGGCTCGCTCTCTACCGAACGCGGAGGCATCTTTCTGCTCGAGATCATGCGGGTCCTGGGGCAGACCCATCCCGCCGTACGGCTGCTGAGTCAGGGAAAGTTTCACTCTGCCAACATCGAGAAATTGTTCTTGCAGAAGCTGGAGGAGTACGGGCTTGAGGAACGGGTTGTGTGCCGGTCGGAGCCGGTGCCATACGAACAGTTGGGGGAACTCATTCGCGAGAGCAGGGTGGGCTTGATCCCGGGCCAGGTATCCCTCAAGAATCTCCGGCCGTTTGTCCCCACCAAGCTTTTTGAATACCTTGCCTGTGGAATTCCGGTGGTTGCCAGCGCGCTGCCATCCATCCGCGCCTTTCACGCCGAGGCGGATTGGGGCATTCTGGTCGAACCTGCGGATGCAAGGGCTCACGCCAGGGCCATCGGGTTCCTGCTCGACCATCCCGCCGTTGCCCGGGAAAAGGGGGAACGAGGGCAGATCATGGTCGAAGACAGATTCAACTGGGCGGGAGAAGCCCAAAAGCTCCTGGCCCTTTACGATCGGGTTTTCACGCCGGAAAGGAAGGGAAAATGAGTTGCCGTTGGCTCCTCACCCTGGCCATTTTTCTCTCTCTTCCCATGGGAGTTGGCTCTCCGGCCTGGGCTGGTGCCTGGAGTCAGGCAAAGGGCAGCTACTACGCCAAGTTTTCGGGGATCTTCTACTCTTCCGATGAGGTCTACAATGACATGGGAAAGCGGGACCCATTGGGAACGGACGAGGACAGGTTCGAATCGCGGCAGGGATTCTTCTATCTGGAATACGGCCTGCTGGACAGGCTTACCCTCGTCGCCCAGATGAACGCGGGCGAGCTGGTCTTCCAGGACACCCTGGTGGTGAAGTGGCGAAGGACCAGGGGTACGGGCGATGTCGACCTGGGTGGCAGGTACCAACTGGTGGACGACCCGATCGTGCTCGCTCCCATGATGAGCTTCAAGCTTCCCACCGGATACGACCAGAAGCGCGATCCTACCCTGGGCACTGGTGAAGCGGACCTGGAGTTCAGAATGCTTGCGGCGCGCTCACTCTATCCCTGGCCTCTATACATTGGCGCCGAGAGTGGTTTGCGCCTGCGCGGCGGGCCATACTCCAACCAGGTCCCCTATTTCCTCGAGGTGGGGGCGACGCCGCACCCCAGGGTGTTCGCCAAGGCCTACCTGGATGGCAAGAACACCTTGACTGCCGCCGAGGAAGAAAGCGCCGGTGTTGTGGGAGCTTCGGTCCAGGTTTCCGAGGGAGATTATACCAAGGCCGGGGTAAACGTCGCCTTGCACGCAGGGGGTCCGGTATGGGTGGAAGTTTTGTGGGAAAGCCTCGTTGCCGGGGAGAATATCGGCGCGGGTAAATCCTGGGGCATCGGGGTCTCCTACAGCTATCGGTGAGAAGAGAAAGGTTTTCAACCATGAAAAAGCAGGACAGACGCAACTTTTTGAAAGCCGGCGGCCTGGTGACAATAGCCGCCATTGTGCCGGGCCTGGGGTGCGAGAGCCACGAAGTGAAGTTCCGCCGCATCCCCATGGGACCGGAACCGGCGGTGCCTCCCGGGACGCCTGCCGGAGAGTTGCCGCTGCCGCCGATCACGCCGAACGAACGGTTTTACCTGCAGTCGATCAACGGCAAGAACTACGATCCCAAGGTCAACGTCGAGCGCTGGCGATTGAGAATCGACGGACTTGTGGACAATCCCGTCCGCGCCATGGCCTATGAAGAGATTGTGGCAATGCCGCTGCAGCGCCAGGTCCTGACCATGCAGTGCATCGGAAACTGGATAGGGGGGCCCCTGGTTGGCAACGCTGAGTGGGGAGGAACCCCGTTCAACAACCTGATGGACATGGTCGGCGTGCGCGGTGAGGCCATCCGGGTGCGGTTCACCAGCGTCGACGGCTACCATACTTCGGTACCCCTGGAAAGGGCCCTGCGCGACGAGGTCCTGCTGGTGTGGGAGATGAACGGTAAGGTGCTGCCATCCAAGCACGGGTTCCCGGTGCGCTTGATCAACCCCGGGCACTACGGGCAGAAAATGCCCAAGTGGATCACTCATATTGAACTGATCGACTTCGTCCACCTGGGCCATTGGGAGAGCCTTCCCAAGAACAAGCCATTCAAGTGGTCCGACGACGCCATTGCAACGGTGAACTCCCGGGTCGACTCCCCCACATCTCTATGGGACGACGTAGTGGATCCTGCCAATGGAGGTGTCACGGTGGAGTTGCAGACCGTTCGGGGCGAGTTGGGCGAGGAGTTCCTGATTCACGGAATCGCCATGGCCGGCGAGCGCCGGGTGGAAATGGTGGAGGTGAGCGCCGACGGCGGGGCGTCCTGGGAGGAGGCGCAACTCATGACCCAATCGCTGCCGAATCAATGGCTGACCTGGAGTTACCGCTGGCCGCTGCCGGCAAGCGGGCGCTACGAAATTGTGGCGCGGGCAATGGACGACCAGGGGGGAACTCAGCCAATGGAGGACGAGGGGGTGGATCTCTACGACGGGCGCACGGGATGGCATCGGGTGCCCGTGGACGTTGAGAGTGCTTCCGCCACTTAGCCTTTGGTCTTTGCCGGCTGGAAGTGAGCGGTTCCCCGTGCCGACCTTCGCAGCTCTGCGGCGCGGGAAGGGGAAGGGAAGAATTGCGATGAGGGAGAGATGGCCCCGAAAGATCACTCCTGGCCCGGGAACCAGTCCGCAATCTTGGCGCTTATCGCCCTGGCCTGGTTGGCGCTCGAGATCTCGAATTTGCTTCGCGGCAGATAGGTTCCTTCGCGCTTCTGATAGCGGCGGATGGAGATTTTGCACGGGCCGTATTCCCCGCTTCTGCGATTGAGATCCTGGTAGAGGAACATGATGGTGGTCCAGGAGCCTTTGCTCAGGACTTCCTTGGCCAGTTCCTTGCGCAGGACCTGGCCCTCCTCCTCGTAGTGGATGGTCAGCTCTTCGATGTTCGATGCCATTTTTTCTCCCCCAAAGCCCTTTGCCGAGAAGAGTTCATGTGGTTTGTGACGAGACGCGCCGGATTCTATAATGGTCTCATTGCACGGCGCGCGAGATTGTAATAAAGCTCAATGGAGGCGCGATGGCAAAAACAATCCGCCTCCTTGTCAGGCCGCATGCTGTTCAGTCCAGGCAGATCTCCAGCCCCGGTTTCAGGTGGAGGAGATATATGAGAGGCTCATATGAAAAGAATTGATGCGTTCATCAAACCCTTCAAGCTCGACGAGGTGAAAAGTGCCCTGGCCGAGGTGGGGATCCTGGGAATGTCGGTGAGCGAAGTGCGCGGTTTCGGACGCCAGCGCGGCCACAGCGAGATCTACCGCGGGGCCGAGTACAAGGTCGAGTTCATGCCCAAGATCAAGATCGAGCTGGTCGTCGGAGACGACGACATGGAACGGGCGGTGGACGCCATCCTCGAAGGTGCCAAAAGCGGTCAGACCGGGGATGGCAAGATCTTCGTCTCCGAAGTCGTCGAGGCCATCCGCATCCGGACGGGCGAAACCGGCGAGAACGCCCTCTGATGCGCAAGCACCCCAGAATGTAATCGGCATTGGACCGGGATGGCAATGCGTCCTGGAAGCAACCGCGAACTGAAGAAACTGGCGCACCAGGCCCTGACCCGAAGCGGAGCAGCAGCGCTGAAGGCCTTGACCCGCATGGGGTTCGATGATCCGCAACGAGCCCTGCAGACCCTGGACCGCGTGGCCGGCTCGGCAGCGGGGTCAGTTGCCCTTTCCGCCGGGATACTTCTGGCCGCGGTGAAAACAAGCCGTCCGGACCGCGGGCTTCATCACCTTGAGAGGCTGGTGGAAGCCTTGGACTCCGGGCCCTCTCTCCTGGCCTGTCTCTCCGCAGATCCCGCCCTGCAGCAGCGCCTGCTGCAGGTGCTGTCCCACAGCCGTTTTCTAACGGAAATCCTTGTACGCAATCCCCAGTTCCTCCTCCAGGTCCTGGCAGGAACCGAGTCCCTGAGCAAGTCCCCGGACCAGAATTCCCTGCGCCGAAGGCTGCGCCGGGAGATGGAAGGGACCTCCTCGACGGAGGATCGGCTCAATGCATTGCGACGGGCACAGAGGCGCGAACTTCTGCGCCTCGGCGCGGTTGAGATACTGGGGGCCGGGGATGTCGAGGAGGTCGGCCGGGAGCTGTCCAATCTGGCCGACGCGGTTCTGAAGGTGGTCCTTGAACTGGCCATGGCGGAAATGGTGGGGCGCTACGGCAGACCGCGGGACGACCGCGGGCGCGTGGCCAAATTCTGCATCGTCTGCCTGGGCAAGCACGGAGGCAGGGAATTGAACTTCCGTTCGGACATCGACTTGATGTTCGTCTACGATGGAGATGGACGGACCCGTCCCGGGCGGCGGGGTGCCGGGATCGACAACAAGGAGTTCTTTCAGCGCCTGGGGGAACGCATCATCCAGATTCTGAGTGCTTCCACCCGGGAAGGCTCCCTCTACCCGGTGGACATGAGGCTGCGGCCGGAGGGCAAGACCGGTCTCCTCGTGCGCTCACTGAGGAGCTACTGGATCTATTACGAGACCCGGGGAGAGACCTGGGAGCGGCAGATGCTCATCAAGGCACGCTGTGCCGCCGGATCGGGACCCTTGTGGAAGCGGTTCAGAGATATGCTGGCAAGGTTCATCTACCCTGCCCACTTCGGTATCAGCCCGCGCCATGAGATCCGCCAGATCAAGGAACGCATCGAAGCCCGGATCCTGGAGCGCCCGGCGCGGGACAACAACATCAAGCTGCGAGCCGGAGGAATTCGCGACATCGAGTTCATTCTCCAGTGTCTGCAGTTGCTCAACGGTTGTGTGAATCCACAGGTGCGCACCCAGGGCACCCTGGAAGCGATCTCCTCCCTGCGCCAGGCCGGAGGCCTCGCTTCCAGCGAAGCTGACAGCCTGGAAGCAGCCTACAAGTTCTACCGCCGCCTGGAGAATCTCCTGCAGATCGAGGCGGGGAGATCGGCCTACGCCCTGCCTGAGGGGCGCGCCGAACAAGATGGCCTTGCCCGGATTCTGGGCTTGTCCGGAGCGGAGGACCTGGCGGCTGCAGTGGATGTGCACCTCAAGCAGGTGCGCGCCATCTTCGATGGCTTCTTCTACGGGGATGAGGTCCCCGTTCAGGGGCTGAACTGGCTCCTCGAGGCCGAGCCCGGAAGCCTCAGGGCGCGGCAAGCCCTTCAGGAACGGGGTTTTGCAGATGGGGCGGCGGCGCACCGCAATTTGCTGCAGTTGAGCAACGCGGGAATGCTGACCAGCACCGCCCGCCAGCACCTCGAGGAGTTGCTTACCGAGCTGGTTGTGTCTCTGGCCGCCGAGCCGGACCCCGATCAGGGGCTGGTGCGATTTACCCAGATGGTCGCCGCCTATGGAGCTCCCGGCCCTCTATTCGAACTGCTCCATACCCATGCGGGATTCCGCAGGCTGCTGCTGGCGATTTGCGGCAGCAGCCGCTTTCTGGCTGAACTGATTCAGCGCGACCCCGGCCTCCTGGATGGGCTGGTTACGCCGGACATCGATGTCGGAGCCGGTGAACGAGCCGAATGGCGCCGGGATCAGCGAGCCATCCAACGCCACCGCAACCAGGAACTGTTGCGCATTGGCACCGATGACCTGCTGGGGCTGACCTCTCAGGAAGAGACCTTTCTGCGCCTGTCGGATCTCGCCGAGGACATTCTGGGGGCGGCCTACGAGCTGTGCCGGCGCCGCCTCGTGCAGCGCCACGGCAAGCCGCGCAACCGGAGCGGGGAGGAGGTCGAAGGCGTTTGCGTTGCAGGCGGTAAATTCGGCGGCCGCGAGATGGATTTCGGCGCTGACCTCGATGTGTTTTTCGTCTATGCCGGGGAGGGAAGGACCGGCCGCACGGGAACGGCGAACAGCGCCTTTTTCAGCGAGCTGGTTCAGAAGATCATCCAGTTGCTCCAGGATGGAGGGCTCTACAAGGTCGACCCGCGTCTGCGCCCCGAAGGACGTAACGCGCCCGCTGCTCTGTCCCTGGCTGCCTACCGGCGCTATCTGAAAGGGCGGGCCGCGACCTGGGAGCGACTGGCTCTTACCCGCGCCCGCAGGGTGGCCGGTGATCCGGAGTTGGGCGAGCGGGTGCAACGCGCCATTCAGCGCTTCGTTTTTCGCGCGCCCGTGGACCGGTTGCTAGCCGAGGAGACGGTGGATCTGCGAATGAGGATGGAACCCCCTGCAGCGCGCGGCCGGGCTCTTCAGGTGGACATAAAACGCGGCACGGGAGGAATCGTCGACATCGAGTTCATCGCCCAGTTCGGGGTGCTGCGTTGGGGACGAAAGCACAGAGAGCTGAGGAGGACCAGCACCAGGCGGATACTTTCCCAATTAATGGCAATGCAGTACCTTGATGATCGGGAAGGGCGTTTTCTCCTGGATGCTTACGAGCGGCTCAGAGGGATTGAGAAGTGCATGCGCATTTCCAGCGAGCAGGCCCCGAACGTGCTGCCCCGGGGCCGCGATCTGGAGCTTCTCGCACGCGCCGCCGGAAGGCGGGAACCCGGTGAGCTCGAGGAGGAGGTCAGAACCTTGATGCATGAGACACGGGGCATCTTCACCAGGACAATAGGGCACTTCGCCAGGCGAGAGGGGAGACCATGAGCGGAATTGCGAAGGCAGCGCGGACCGGGCAAATGGTCATGGGGCTCATCCTGCTGGTGTCCGGACTCATCAAGGTGTGGGAACCGGTGTTGTTCTACTGGGAGGCCATGCCCTTTTCCAAGCTGTTGCTGGGGAAGGACCTCGAGGTGCTGAAGGCGGCTACCCGTCTCGCCCTGCTCCTCGGCCCCCTGGAGTGCAGCCTGGGACTGGGGTTGCTGCTCAACTGGAGGCCTCGGCTGGTTTTCCCCGCGGCAACGGCGTTGATGGCTTTTTTTGTGGGGCTGATGACCTATGCCTGGCGCCTCGGCGCCACCGAAGACTGCGGCTGCTTTGGTACCCTGGTCAACCGCAGCCCGGGAGAAGCGGCGGTCGAGGACCTGATCATGCTGGGAATGCTGGTATTCGGCTGGTGGGGAACCCGCTCCCGGCCCTCCCCGGCTTTGGCGGCGAGCGCCCGACTGATGGCGGGAGGTACGCTGCTGGCACTGGTGGTCGCCGGGATCAGATTCTTTCCGGATGCCTATCGCCTCGAAAATTCTGATTTGCAGCCGGGGGTCAAGCTGGTCGGTCTTCCCTTGAAGGGACCGGACCTCGACCTGATGGAGGGGGACTATCTTGTCGCTCTTTTCAGCCCCAGATGCGGTCGCTGCCAGGAGGAGGTGCCCTTCCTCAACAAGCTGAATGCGCGCCGCGATCTGCCGTCCCTGGTCGCACTGAGCAGTTTTCCGCAGAACTCCCAGGCCATGGCGGACTTCAAGAGTCAGCTGCAGCCCCGCTACCTCATCGCCAGCATTTCCATGACCGACTTTCGGCGTCTCACCTACAAGCATGGCTATCCGCGACTGGCCTTCGTGCGCAACGGCGTAGTACGGACTGTATGGGAGTACTTCGAGATGCCCTCGGCGGAGGAGTTGAAAGAGGCCGTCGGTGCCGCCGACGTCGATGGTGAAGGATCCTGACCGCGGGGAGCGGGGGAGCAACCAGGGTGGTCCACGCAAGCAGATTGGCGATAAACGGGGGTGACAGGGCCCTGCGCACGAACCCCGGTGATGTCTTCGACTGGCCCATCATCACCGCCGAGGACGAGGGCGCCGTGCTCGAGGTCCTGCGCCGGCGGGCCATGTCGAAGATGGACGTGACCCGCCGCTTCGAGAGCGAACTGGAAGATTGGTTCGGCGGCGGATTTGCCCTGTGCCACAATTCCGGAACGGCGGCCATCCAGGCGGCCATGTGGGCATGCGGGGTGCGGCGGGGCGACGAGGTCATCTGCCAGAGCATGACCTACTGGGGATCGGTTCTCCAGGTGTTCTCCCTTGGCGGCACGGTGGTCTTTGCCGAGATGGATCCCGCTACATTGACTCTGGACCCAGGTGATATCGAGCGCCGCATCACCGGGCGCACCAAGGCCATCGTCGTGGTGCACTACTGCGGTTACCCGGCGGACATGGACCCCATCATGGAGATTGCGGCAAAACACGGCATCAAGGTCATCGAGGACGCGTCGCACGCCCATGGGGGACGCTACAAAGGCCGCCTGGTGGGAACCATCGGTCACGTGGCCGCCATGTCCATGATGACGGGCAAATCCCTTGCCTGCGGCGAAGGAGGGCTGCTTCTCACCAGGGACGCCGCAATCCACCAGCGCGCCCTGGCCTTCGGGCACTACGAGCGCGGCAGCGAGTTGGAGTGCCCGGAGCTCCGTGGTTCCGCCGGCATTCCCCTGGGAGGCTGCAAATTCCGCATGCATCAGCTCTCGGCAGCCGTCGGCCGGGTGCAGCTCAGGCACTACGACCAGCGCATGGCACAGATACAGCGGGCCATGGACTATTTCTGGGATTTGCTGGAGGGGGTGCCCGGACTGCGCGCGCACCGTCCGCCTCCGGGCTCGGGCAGCACCATGGGAGGTTGGTACGCGGCCCACGGGCTCTATGCGCCCGAAGAGCTCGGCGACTTGCCATTGGCGCGCTTCTGCGCCGCGGTCAATGCCGAGTGCGCCTCGGGACCATGGTTGGTGAATCCCGGAGCAAACCCTCTCATGCACCTGCACCCGGTGCTGAACGACGTGGATGTTTACGGCCACGGCAGGCCGACCCGCATCGCCCGGGCTGACAGGGAGCTGAGGCAGCCGCGGGGAAGCTTGCCCGTGACCGAGAGTCTGCCCCAGCGCTGTTTCTCGATTCCCTGGTTCAAGCACTATCGGCCCCAGGTCATTCGCGAGTACGCCGGGGCCTTTCGCAAAGTGGCAGCCTGCGCCGACGAATTGCTTTAGCGCCGGCGGGCCCAGGCCGCGGCCGCAACCCCTTCCCGGTCCTACCCAGGAGATTCCCGCCAGTTGAGTTCCGAACCCCTGGTCCTGCTGGAGTCCTATTCCTCCGAGAGGGACACGGCTTCCTATGCGTTCAACGGATTGCGCGGGGAGATCGCAGCCCACCGGCCTGAAGAGGTGCAGCCGGCCCTGGCTGCCGTCGAGGAGGCGGTGGAGGATGGGCTGCACGCCGCCGGGTACCTGGCCTACGAGGCTGCACCGGGCCTCGGCGCCAAACTCGAAACCAGCGGGCGCTGCGAGCTGCCCCTTGTCTGGTTCGGGCTCTTCGCCCACCGCGAGCGGGTTGCCTGCGGGGGGCTGCCGAGGTGCGGCAGCTATTCCATGTCCCCCTGGGAGCCGTCGATTTCCCGTCGAGCCTACGCCGAAGCCATGGAGGCGATCGGGCAGTACATCGAGGCAGGGGACACGTACCAGGTCAACTACACCTTCCGCCTGCGCGCCTCCTTTCGCGGGGACGAGCGGGCCCTCTACCGCGACCTGTGCCTCTCCCAGCGAGCGCCATATTGCGCCTTTCTGGACCTGGGCAGGCACCAGATCCTCTCGGCTTCCCCCGAACTGTTCTTCGGCCTCGGGAACGGGGTGCTGACGGCGCGGCCCATGAAGGGCACGCGCCGCCGCGGGCGCTGGGCAGGCGAGGATGCGCAACTTTCCCGAGACCTGCGCACCGCGGCCAAGGAGCGCGCCGAGA
Organism: Candidatus Latescibacterota bacterium; assembly: GCA_965208105.1. Taxonomy (GTDB): domain Bacteria; phylum Latescibacterota; class UBA2968; order UBA8231; family UBA8231. The sequence goes on along the minus strand of OZ242318.1, from coordinate 539,329 downwards.
ACGTGATGATCGTCGACCTGCTGCGCAACGACATGGGCAGGGTGTCGGAGGCCGGCAGCGTGAAGGTGCTCCGGCTGTGGGAGGTGGAGCGCTACGAGACCGTGCTGCAGCTGACCTCGACCCTGCGCTCGCGCCTGCGGGCCGGGGTAGGACTTGTGCAACTCCTCACCGCTCTCTTCCCCTGCGGCTCGGTGACAGGAGCCCCGAAGATCCGGACCACGCAGATCATCGCCTCTCTGGAGGATTCTCCCCGCGGGATCTACACCGGCTGTATCGGCTTCGTCTCACCCGGCCCGGTGGCGCGCTTCAACGTGGCCATTCGCACGGTGCTGATCGACCGTCACTACGGCCTCGCCGAGTTCGGGGTAGGAGGTGGCATCACCGGCGATTCCTCTCCTCATGGGGAGTACGCAGAATGCCTGGTCAAGGCCAGGGTGCTGAAGGCGCCCCGGCCGCGGTTCGCCCTGCTGGAGACCATGCTGTTCGAAGCCGGCCGAGGCTACTTTCTCCTCGACCGTCACCTGCAGCGTCTTCGCGCCTCGGCGGATTACTTCGGTTTCAGGTGCGATGCCGAGGCGATAGTCCGGGCTCTGAATCAGGAGGCGGCCGGGTTCGGGGCGCGCGACTACCGGGTGCGGCTGACCCTTGGCCGCAGCGGCGAGGTCGAGGTCGGCAGTTCTCCCCTGCCGCGGGGGCCGGACAGCCTCAAGGCGGCCATTTCCGCCGCAGCGGTGGACAGCAGCGATCCAATGCTCTTTCACAAGACCACCCATCGCCGCCTCTACGAGGGCCAGCGCCGCCTTCATCCCGGCTGCGGCGATGTCGTCATGCAGAACGAGCGCGGCGAGGCAACCGAATGCTGTATCGGCAATCTGGTCGCCGTCATCGGGGGAGAGAAGCGCACCCCGCCGGTCTCCAGCGGGCTTTTGCCCGGTACCTACCGTGCAGACCTGCTCTCCCGCGGCGAGCTGCGCGAGTGCGTTTTGTCGGTGGAGGAGGTGCGCCGGGCGGAGGAACTGTACCTGATCAACTCCCTGAGGCGCTGGGTCAGGCTTGAGCTGGTGGAGTGATGAAGGAGGTCCCCTGGCCGGCTTCCCCGGTTGCCAAGGCCAGGCGGGGAAGGTACCTTAACGGTTCCACGAAGAGGAGGAAATAATGAGAAACCGCAAAATGTTCCTGGCGGTCCTGGCGGTCGCCTTCCTGGCCCGGGCAGGCCACGGCGAGGCCGGATCCATCACCATCTGGTGGGCTCAATGGGATCCGGCGGCAGGGCTGCAGGAGCTGGCTGCCGACTTCGAGGAGGAGACCGGGATTTCGGTGGTGGTGCACCAGATCCCCTGGCCTTCCTATCACGACCAGGTCTTCCTCAACTTCGGAAACAAGCAGACCAGCTTCGACATCGTGGTGGGTGACAGCCAGTGGATCGGCCGCGGTGCGACGCGGGGTCTCTACCTGGAGCTGACCGACTGGCTGTCCCAGGCGGTGGACATCGAGACCATCCATCCACGCGCGGCGCGCTATCTCTGCGAATATCCGGCGGGCAGCGGTAGATTCTACGCGGCGCCCTGCGAGACCGACGCCATCGGCTTTGCCTACCGCAGGGACTGGTTCGAAGATCCGCGCGAGCAGGCCGCCTTCAGGGAGAAGTACGGCCGCGACCTGCAAGTGCCGGATACATGGGAGGAGTTTCGCGATATCGCCGAGTTCTTCCAGCGCCCCGGGCAAAAGCGCTACGGGTGCTCGATTCTCGCCGGACGCGGCTACGACGGCATAACCATGGGCTTTCAGCCCTTTCTCTGGTCCTGGGGAGGGTCCTGGGGGGACCCCGAGACCTTTGCGGTGAAGGGGCACCTCAACAGCCCCGAGGCGGTGGCTGCCCTGACCTTCATGAAGGATTTGCTCCGCTTCACCCCGCCGGGGGGCAACAGCGCCGACTACTTCTACAACAACGACGTGTTCATGAACGGGTCCACGGCCATGGTGCTGGATTACTTTCCCTTCTATCCTGGCATCGTCCGCAGCATGGGCGACAAGGTCGGTTTTTTCGTGGTCCCGGCGCGGGGGGAGCTCCGCGCCATCAGCCTTGGCGGCCAGGGGTTCAGCATCTCGACCAAGATCCCGCCGCGGCAGCAGGAGCTGGCCAAGCAGTTCATCGCCTGGTTTCAGCAGACCGAGGTGCAGAAGAAGTGGATCACCTATCCCGGCGCATTCACAGCCAATACGGCGCTTCTGGCCAGCGAAGAATTCAGAGAGGCCTCGCCATACAACGCCACCTTCGCCAACTCCCTGGACTACCTGCAGGACTTCTGGAACGTGCCGGCCTACAACGAGCTCCTGGCGTCCTCCCAGCGCCACCTGGGGGAGGCCCTGGACGGGGTCAAGACGCCCCAGGAGGCCCTCGACCAGATGGCCGAGGAACACGAGCTGATAATGATGCAGGCGGGCCTGCGCCGCTAGGAGGCTGGATTGGCGCGCAGGGGAGAACAGGGCCCGGGCCGCGACTGGATAAAGTACGGATTCGTGGGACCTGCCCTCCTGGTTCTCATCGCCTTCAACGTCTTTCCCCTGCTTTACAGCATATTCCTCAGTTTCACCAATGCCGACCTGGTCGGCGGAGCCTACCAGGTCATCGGCGTCCTCAACTACGAAGTCGTATTCTCGGCGGCCAAGTACGCCGCCGCCCTGCGCACTACCGCCCTCTTCGTGGTTTTGGCGGTCACCATCGAGCTGGTCCTGGGATTCGGCCTGGCACTGGCACTGCGCCGGCGCTTCGAGGGCAGGGCTTTCGTCCTCACCGTGCTGCTGGTGCCCATGATGCTGCCCCAGGCGGTGATGGGTCTCTACTGGAAACTGGTCCTGAACGGCAACTACGGCATCCTCAACCAGGTCTTGGGAGCCTGGCACCTGTTCCAGCCCCAGTGGATCACCGACCCGGACCTCAAGTTCTTTTCCATCCTCCTCATCGACGTGTGGATGTGGACCCCGTTCATGATGCTCATCTCCCTGGCCGGGCTCAACGCCATCCCGCCCTCGATCTACGAAGCGGCGGCCATCGACCGCGCTTCGCCGTGGAGGGTGTTTCGCCGGATTACCCTTCCCATGTGCGCCCCACTCCTGGGCCTGGCCGTGCTGCTCAGGGCTACCGACGCCCTCAAGCAGTTCGACCTGGTCGCGGCGGTGACCGGACCCAACGACGGGGCTACCCAGACCCTGAGCGCCCTCCTCTACCAGGTCGTGTTTCGCGACGGCAGGGTGGGCCTGGGAGCATCCTATTCCTACGTGATACTGGTGCTGGTGATCGCCCTCGCCAGCCTGTTCATCCGCTACCTGGGCTCACTGCAAAAGAAACATGAGGAGGCTGTCTGAGGTGAAGCTCCTGCGCTGGCTCTTCATCCTGTCCTACCTCGCGGCTTCCACCCTGCCCCTGGCCTGGCTGGTATTGACTTCGTTCAAGAGCAAGGCCGACAGCATCAGCATCCGGCCGAAGCTGGCGCCGGCATTCAGTAGTGACTTGGCTCCAGCCAGCATCTACTTCGAGCCCAATCTCGACGGCTACAGACAACTCTCCCAAGTCTACGCCGGAACCAGTCGAGCTTTTCTTCACTACCTCGGCAACAGCATTGTAGTAGGTCTGTTCAGCACTCTGGCGGCGGTCCTGATAGGGACCTGCTGTGCCTACGGCTTCAGCCGCTTCCGGGTGGGGGGAGCCAGGGACTGGCTCTTTTTCATCCTCTCGACCCGATTTCTCCCTCCTCTTGCCGTGGTCGTTCCCGTCCTGGTGATGTACCGCCAGTTCGACCTGGAGAACACCCACCTGGGGCTCGTTGTGCTCTACACTTCGTTCAACCTTTCCCTGGCGGTGTGGCTGATGAAGGGATTCATCGACGAGATCCCCCCGGCTTACGAGGAAGCGGCGCTTGTGGATGGCTATTCCCGCCTCCAGGTCTTCCGCTGCATCGTCCTGCCCCGCGCCGCCGGAGGCATGGCGGTCACCGCGGTTTTCTGCCTGATCTCGGCCTGGAACGAGTACGGATTCGCCATGACCCTCAACAACCAGGACGCCATAACCGTTCCGGTTTACTTTGCCGGCCTGCAGGGCAACGTGCGGGGATTGCCCTGGCCCCAGATCAGCGCCGGCATTCTGATCTTCGTGGCGCCGATCATCGCGTTCACCGTTCTCGTGCGCAAACACCTGCTGCGCGGCGTCACCTTCGGGACCGTCAAGAGATGATCCGCTGGGCCGACCTGATTGCGCGGCTGGGGATGGTCCTGGGTGTGGTGCTCATGCTGCAGCCGTGGTGGGGTGGGGGTCTGGGTTGGGGGTTCGGGGCAACCGCGGTTTTCACCTTGCTCCACATCGTCACCTCCCATACCCCCGGCGGAACCTCGCGAACCCTCAGGTGACCAGCTCGCCGCCGAAAGCCACCCTTCCGACCCCGTCAGGTTCGAAAATTATATGGGTGTTTTCTTCGGGGCGTTGCAGGCGCCTTGCAACGATCCGCGCCAGATCCTTCGCTTCCTGCGCCAGTCGATCCCGTGGCGGCAGCCGGTATTTAAGCACGTAGACCAGGGTGGGCTTTACCTCGCCTCCGAGCTCGGCGCGATTTTCCGCATATTGCTCGAATGGAAGGTAGTCGACCTTGACCCAGGTAGCGCCCCTGTCCGTCTGAAAATACTCGCCGAGCTCATCGGCAAGCTCCTGCAGGGTGTCGCCGCTGATGCGCTCGAAATTCCCCCTAATCACAAGTTCCAATTGAACGATCGGCATCGCGTCCTCCAACTCGGCAAGGTTTGCCCAGAAAAAGCATTCTCCCGCGCCTCATCAGCCCTTCCGAAATCAGGTGACACCGGATTATCTGCAATCTAAATCTAGGGCCAATGACACCTCGCTTGCACGGTATCGTCTCCTTCAAACTTCCGGTAGAGAAATACTCGCCGCGCCCTCGTCCGAGGCGCCCGAACGTGCGGATGTACCTGCCCACACGGCTGATTCAAGAGCTTGTTTGCCGATGCCGTCGGTGATCAGCAAGGTGCTCCCTCCAGGGAGAAGCCCATTCAGAGCACCAGGCCTATACCGGGTATGTTCTCGCCAAAGTTCAGGTGGACCTGGCCGTGCACGACCAGGTCCACCTCACCGGCGTACTCCACCGGCGTTCGGGGAGGGCTCGTCTCATCCACTGATGCTGTTGCGACAGGTTGAGAAACGCCGTGACCTCTGGGGCGTGGTTCGGCTGGAAACGAGACAGGATGAAAGCACTGGAGGGCACGAACCGTCTCCTTTTCAATCAGGCTGCCCCGCTGAGGCGGGATGCTGCGCGGACCTGAGTGACCTTTCGCTATCTAACATAGCGACGGCAACGGTGCTTCTCAATCGGGCGAACACCTGATTTTGCCTTCGGAAAACTGATGTTGCGGCGGAGCGGCCTTTCCGGTTAAAGGATCGGAAGCGCCGCCGGCATCAGGTTACGGGTCGCGAACGGACTGTCTTATGAATTTTTTGCAAATTGGTAAAGCTATTCATGGGCATGACGGTAGTCGGTCCAGTAAATTTTTTATGAGGAATTTCTCACCCTCAACTATTTTGTTTCTCAGGTTGTCCATTTTATGGAGTATTTTTCGTTGTTTCTGCAAGTTGTACTTGATTGCCAGCAGCCTGAGTGATTCCGCCATTTTAGCAATTTTTCCGAACTCAAATACCAAATTTCCAACCTTGTCCAAATATCCGTTTTCTACCAGGTACTGAACCCTCTCGGCCATACATTTCTTATGCTCCCAGAGACAGTGAGAAGGACGCAGATCCAAAGGCGCATTCGCCGCACTAGGTTCAAATCGCAATTTTCTGACGGCCTCAATTCCAAAACGCAGGGAATTCGATCTATAGTTCGATCTCAAAACCAACTTCAACCGGTCAAGCGTGTTGATTGAGTGGATGTAGTCCTTGAGCATGTCAACCACCAACTCGAGCGTGAATTCGCACTGGATGTTGCTATCGCGGCCCGTTTTCTGTCTTAAAGCATGAGACACTATTGCCATGTGATTTTTACTTTCCCGGCTACCGTAAGCTTTGAGTGTGCTGGCAAAATCGACAAGCTGGATGCCGTATTTGCCGTTTCGATCGTAACCGATGGCACTGAATTTTTCCTGAGCAGTATTGTAGCCATGAATCAGAAGAGAATGTCCAGTATGAAAATTATGGAATGCGCGAGTAAAAGGAACGTGATATTCATCAACCTCGATATCGACGTAGAAGCCCTCTGTTATACAGTCGACAATGAATCTCCAGATTTCAGAATCGGCATTTATCAAATCGACGATTTTTCTATTGAGCCGAACCACGTTCAGAAGAGGAGAATAGTAGATCTGAGGATGGTCTGCGTGTGTAAGCATGGGTACGAGGAAATCGATATGATCGGGACCCCCGCTATACAGTTGAACAAAGTTGCTTCGGAACCAGGGCAAATACTCTTCGGTACTTGATAAAATTGACAGAGGGTAGGCATGATGCAGATAGACTCTAATCGGAGGATTGGGATTGAGCGGTAAGTATAACTCTTTAGTCGACATCTGGTAGCTCATTCTGAATATCAGACTGATATATGCAAAGTATTGGAACCCTCCTCTGGAACACGATCCAACCCGTTTGCGGCGGTGGTCACGATGGCCCCGTCTTTCATTCTGTACTCCCGATCCGTATATTCGCCCATGTCATCGTGTGAAACGATTAGGACGATCTTGCCTTTGAGCGCCTTTTTTAAGTACTCCAAGGCCAGGCCGCGCGAACGCATATCCAGACTGGACAGGGGTTCATCGAAGATGTAGATAGGGGTGTCTTTGAGGGCGGTCCTGGCGATCGCGATTTTTTGGCGCTGGCCCCCAGAAAAATTGGTCCCTCCCTCCATAATGTTCGTATCGAGCCCTGCTGGTAGCTTTTCGGGATCGAAATCGAAGCTCAGGCGGTTCAGCACGGCCTGAATTCGACCGTCGGTTATGCCCTCGTCATACAGGCGAATGTTCTCCCGCAACGACCCTTTGAACAAGTACGTGGTTTGAGGCATGGCACTGATGTTGGACCTCCATGACTGATTGTTGAGCGAGCCAATATCTACGCCGTCGACCAAGATGCGCCCCTCCCTTGGAGACGAAATCTTCATGAGCAGGTCGATCAATGACGATTTCCCCGCACCGTTTCTACCCGCCAGGATATTCCAGCCCCTGCCGAATTCAACGTCAATGTGGTTCAACAGACAGTGTTGCCCTGGATAGGCAAACGATACGTTGCTCAAACAGATCTCTCCAAACGATTCGGGTTTCGAGTTGTCCATGCGTTCCAGACCCTTCTCGATCCGATGGCAGAAGAAATCGTCCAGGCGCTTGAATGCGGATTTAGTCGAAAAGTACCCACTGTAGATTTCCTTGAAGACCGTCAGCGGGGCAAGGAACATGGTGCGCAGGGTTAGAAATGCGAAAAGATTGCCGACGCTGAGCATGCCTTTGAAGACCAGCCACGAACCGTAGCCGATGGTAACAATATAGCCGACGGCAAGGAGGAGGTTGTTTAGCGACCCGCTGCCGCCGCGCCATAGGTCGTAAAAGATGGATGCGACCCGGTACTGGTCCAAGGTCCATTTGCACTTCGACAGCGATCTCGAGTCCAATCCGACCTTCCTCAGGTAAAGCTGATGGTCGACGGCGTTTATTATCGCGTCATTTACGTCGGACTTCCGCTCCCGGGTCTTCTTGTCCTTGGAGTATAACACGTTGCGGAACGCGTAAATGGCCAGACCCACAAACGGGGTCACCAGGAACCCGACGATCAACATCCTCCATTGCACGTAGCCGATATAGATCATCGCCCCTAGAAAGCTGATAAAATTGTTCATGGAGGCGTTCAGGACCGACATGATGTAGGTCTGGATGCTCGATACGTCGTTGTCCAGCTTGGTAATGACGTCTCCGGTCTTGTTCGTGTGGAAGAATCCGGCGTCCAGGAGAAAGATCCGTTCCAGGAGAACCTGTTTGATTATCAAGGATATTTTGTTGTGTATTACCGACGCGACTAAAGAGTGAGCTAACCCGAAAAGACTCAAGCCCAATGCAATAATGAGGAAGTAGACGCAGTGCGAGCGGACCACGCTCCAGTCCTCACTGAGGATTCCCTTGTCAATTATCCTGGAAAACACGATGGGCTTGGCTATGGTCAACGTTACCACTGCCGCGGCGATAATACACAGAAGCAATATATTCAGTCCGTTGGCCATAATTGCGCGGTATAATCCGATTCTCTTCAGTGTAGCTCTGATCATCCCAGGTTCCGAGTCAGGAACGCGTTTCATAACTCTCAACTCATCCTCATGCAATGGGAGCGGCGGACTATACAATGGACCGACGCATGAACAGCGAATACGCCAACATGAAGAGCACGACGGCGTAAATGAACAGCATGGCCATGTCCAAGGCCGACTCTGTCAAGACGCTGCCGAGGGACGGAACCATGACCGGTGGTGGGGGAGGTGGGGGAGGAGGGTTATCTGCACCCCGCATAATACTGGGCCACCAACTCGAGGGTCCGATAGTGATCATGGGATCTTTTGAGAAGACTTTATCGTTTGCCATATTCTGGTAGTCCCAGGCCGCTTGCAAGAATTTCCACCTCACCTGGTTGCCCGTACCGGCCAGGTTGGCCAAGAGTAGGCGGAAACTGCCGGTGGGGGAGACCCGGGACAGCACCCTACCGAGGGCTTCCTGCGCTTGCTTGTTCCGGTGGTAGTTCTCGGCGATGGTGGTCACTTCTTTGGCGATCCGGTCGCTGTATTTCGCCCAAACCGCCACCGCGTCCTTCGTCAACTCGGTCTGGTTGACCCCCGACCAGTCCGCATTGCCCTCTGCGTCAGGTTGCAGGTGGGGGTAACGCTTGTTCAATTCCTCGTGGTAGGCATTGAGATGGGCTTCGCGGGCGTATTTCTGCCGCACATAAACCGTCCGCTCGTTCTCTGCCGGGCGGATCAACTCCGCCGTAGTCCAGGCGCTTTGGGGCACGAGAAAAGACAGCGCAGCCCAGAGCGAGACACTCAGGATCAAAGCTACCTGGGAATTCAGAAACAGAATAGAGCAGGTCAGCCCGATCAGAAAGATGACGAGCAGATAGACCAGGCTCCCCGTCAAGATCAAGAGTATCGGCGCGAGCACCGCTGCCTCGAAGAGCGGAAATCCCCGGACCGAGAGCAAAAAAAGTCCGAAAAGGGTGGAAAACAAAAGGGTGAAGGCGATGACGGCGAAGGCGCCCAGCCCCTTCCCCAACAGGACGGTGCTGCGAGAGACCGGGTTGGCCAACATCAGTTTGAGCGTCCCGTTTCCCTCTTCCGACGACACCAGAGTGGCTGCCTGCACCACGGCCATCAACCCGAGAATCAGCTCGATGACCAGGAGAAAATCCAACTCTCCCAACAGGTCCAACAAGGATTTATCCGCTATCCCCGCCCCGGGCTGTACGCCGTTGGGATTGACGCTCATATAGACCGGCATCTCGCCTTCCAGCCCGTAGACGATGGCACTCAACACGGAGAGCTCACGCAGAACCCGGAATATGTCCTCTTCCGCTACGACCGGCATGTATGCTTTGCTGAGGCCATCTTGGGCCGCCCGTTTCAGATCGAGGTACTGCTGATGCTTGTGCTCGTATCTCGAGTAGCCGCTCTCGAGAGCCATCCATACCACCAAGCACGAGACGCCCAGCCACAGGGAGAAAGTTACCGTGCCCAAGCGACTCCTGATTTCCGTGAACATAATGGTCTTGAACATGATAAGACTCCATTACTACGCGATGGATCGACGAATGAAAAGCATATAGGCCAGCATGAACAGGAAGACGGAATAGACGAACAATAAAGCGATTTCTAACGCCGACTCCACCAAGACACTCTCGAGAGACGGCGGCAGGAGCGGGGGCAGGGGCGGCGGTCGCTCTGCACCCATGTCCCAGGGCCAACCCTGATTCTTCCTGATAGTGATATGGATTCTTTTTGAGAAGACTTTGTCGTCAACCGTATTCTGATAGTTCCAGGCCGCTTGCAGGAAGTTGCGCTTCACCTGGTCGCCCGTGCCGGCCACATTGGCCAACAGCAGGCGGAGACTGCTTGCGGGGGATAGCCGGGACAGCACCTTCCCCAGGGCTTCCTGGGCTTGCTTGTTGCGATTGTGATCCTCGGCGATGGTGGTCACTTCTTTGGCGATCCGGTCGCTGTACTTCCCCCAAGCCGCTACGGCAGTCTCCGTAATCCCTGGGTAGTCCAGATCCCTCGAGTCCGGGGCTGGACCCAGATGGGGGTAATGCTTGTTCACTTCCTCGTGGTGGGCCTTGAGATGGGCTTCACGGGCGGATTTCTGACGCAAGTAAACGGTCCAACCGTCTTCTGCCGGGCGCATCAACTCCGCCGCAGTCCCGGCGCTTTTGGGCAGCAGAAAAGACAGCACCGCCCACAGCAAGACGCTCAGCACCAAGGCCACCCGGGTGTTCAAAAACAGGATGGAGCAGATCATCCCCACCAGGAAAACGCACAGCAAATAAACCAGACTTCCCGCCACAATCACGAGCAGTGACGCGAGCACCTCCCGTTCGAGGAGGGGAAACCCCTTCACCGACAGGAACAAAAGCCCGATAAAAGTGGAAAACACAAAGACAAAGGCGATGATGGCGAAGGCGCCCAGCCCCTTCCCCAACAAGACCGTGCTGCGGGAGACCGGGTTGGCCAATATCAGCTTGAGCGTCCCGTTTTCTCCCTCCGACGACACCAGAGTGGCCGCCAGCACGACGGCCATCAGCCCGAACACCATCTCGATGACCAGGAGAAAATCCAGCTCTCCCAACAGGCGCGACATAGCTCCACCCATCCCCTTCGAACCGGACCGGACGCCGTTGGGGTTGACGCTCAGATAAACCGGCAGCTCACCTTCAAGCCCATAGACGATGGTGCTCAACACCGACGGCTGGCGCAGCACCCGGAATATTTCCTCTTCCGGCCAGAACGCAAAGTATTCTTTACTGAGGCTTTTTTTCGCCTCTCGTTCCTGATCGAGGTATTGCTGATGCTTGTGCTCGTATCTCGAATAGCCGCTCTCCAGAGCCATCCATACCACCAGGCACGAGACGCCCATCCAGACGGCGAATGTCACCGTGCCTAAATGGCCCTTGATTTCCTTGAACAGAATAGTCTTGAACATGGGGATGACTCCTCTATTACACGATAGAGCGCCGCAGGAACAGCATATAGGCCAGCATGAACAACATGACGGCATAGACGCATAATAAGGCTGTGTCTAGCGCGGATTCGGTCAAGACACTGCCGAGGGGCGGCGCCATGACCAGAGGTGGGGGCGGCGGATCCTCTGTACCCATATCATGGGGGAAACTCATATTCTGGACAGCGATCAAGGGTTTTTTGGCGAAGACCTTGTCATTGACCGTTTTCTGGTAGTTCCAGGCCACTTGCAGTAATTCCCACTTCACCTGGTCGCCCGTACCGGACAAATTCGCCAAGAGCAGCCGGAAACTGCCCGCGGGGGATACCCGGGACAGCACCTTACCCAGAGATTCCTGCGCTTTCTTCTCCCGGTGGTGGTCCTCGGCGATGGTGGTCAGGTCTTTGGAGATCCGGTCGCTGTATTTCTTCCAAACTGCCGCGCCTTCCTCTGCCAAGGTCGCGAAGTTGGCCATCAGCCATTCTGGAGTCAACTCCTGGCGGTAATTCTCGCTCATTTCCTCATGCTGGGCCCTGATCAGGTCTTCACGGGCGTGCTTCTGACGCAAGTAAACCGTCCGCTCGTCCTCTACCGGGCGGATCAACTCGGCCGCGATCCGGGCGCTTTTGGGAACGAGAAAAGACAGCGCGGCCCAGATCGACACGCTCAATATCAAGGCCGTTTGAGTGTTCAGGAACAGGATAGAACCGACCATCCCCACCAGAAAGATGCACAGCAAATAGACCAGGCTCCCGGCCAAGATCAGGAGTATCGGCGCGAGCACGTCCGACTCGAAAAGTGGAAACCCCCTGATCGAGAGAAGCAAAAACCCGATAAAGGAGGAAAACACAAAGACGAAGGCGACGACAGCGTATCCGCCCATACACTTGCCCAGCAAGACGGTGCTGCGGGAAACCGGGTTGGCCAATATCAGCTTCAGAGTGCCGTTTTCCCTCTCCGAAGACACCAGACTGGCCGCCTGCACCACGGCCATCAGCCCGAGAATCAGCTCGATGACCAGGAGAAAATCCAGCTCCCCGAACAGGCTCAATACGGATTCTTCCGTGCCTGACCCCGAACCGGAGCGTACGCCGTTGGGATTGACACTCATATAGATCGGCATCTTGCCTTCCAGCCCGTAGACAACTGCGCTCAACACCGACGGCTGCCGCAAAACCCGGAAGAGCTCCTCTTCCGCCTTGTTGACGTCGTATTCTTTGCTGAGGCCGTCTTTGACCACCCTGTCCATATCGAGGTATTGCTGATGCTTGTGCTCGTATCTCGAATAACCGCTCTCCAGGGCCATCCAGACCAGAAAGCACGAGACGCCCATCCAGACGGCGAATGTCACCGTGCCTAATTGGCCCTTGATTTCCTTGAACAGAATGGTCTTGAACATGGCAGACCTCCTCAGGTGACAGCACTTGATGATGTTAGGCCATCCGCCTCCTTCCGCGCCAGACCTCTCAGCACGGATTGGATGATATGATCCGGGTCGAGGAAGAATTGGATGGAGATGTCTTCGTCGTCGAACTCGATCTCGAATTCGTTCTCAATGGCGATGACGAATTCCATCGCTTGTATGGACTCGCTCAAGATGATATGGAGCATCCTTCGCACTTCGCTCTCAACAGAGCAGTTGATCGGTTGGTCTCCAAACGTCCCTATCAGTTCGTACAATCGCTGCTCGATAGCTTCTCTCATGGTGCCGTCCTCACGCCCGTTCACGAAAAGAAATCCTGGATGGCGTCCAAGATTAGCTTGTCATTGTTCAAATCCATGATATCGATGACCGGCTTGTGCAATACCTCCTGGAAATGGTTCATTTTCTCCGCCATCTCTTCCTTATGCAGGTATCGGTGATGGCGTACCATGCGGCCGTTGCCGGCGCGCGTGTAGTCTCTCATCCAGGGAGTCATGATGAAAAACAAGGGTTCCGCCCCGCAGAATATCCGGGCCGCCTGGCACGCGTCGACGACCAGTTCGATGGAATCCTGGGGATTTATGGCGCAAACTAAAGCATCAGGATGGACACCGTACATGAATTCCAGGCTGTCGCATTCATTTCCCAGCGGGGCTTGGTTGGGTGCCCGGGGAATCGTCATGCCTTGTGTCCCGGTCAGGATGATATGGGGTCTGTTGTATTCCTGGACGGCTTTGAGCAGGGTGCGGAGGAACATCGACCACTTTTTGCGGTGGATGGAAACTGTCCCGTTATAGCCATAGGGAAAACTGAAATCCGCCCCGAACAACTCACCCTGGGGCTCAGTGGATAGGTGGCAGACTTTGTATTCCTCTCTGTTGAGGATGTCTTTGAGCCGGAGTTGCGCGGTGAACTTCCCCTGGCGGTTGCTCGTGCCCATCACTGCCATGACGGGCACCCGTACCCTGGGCAGATGGCGAAACTGCATGACACGGTCGTGCAACCGGCCATTGACCTCCGGCATATACAGCCGAAACAAAGGCTTGGCACTTCCGTTCAGGCTATCGATATGAGCTTTCAACCTGGGGTCGTACACGTAGAGGTTCTTTTGGGCCTCCATGCACACGGCCAGCAAGTCGTTGCCGAAGCGGATATTCGCCTCAAAGAGTTGATCAAAAAAATATCCCAGAACCATCGTGTCGAAGTCTTCGCAAGCCGCCGCGTCCAGCATCTTGTCGTATGTTTTGATAGCATCGCTTTTGCCGCTGCCGTTTGGGGCCTGCCTCTTCATGTTTCTTGGGTAGTCAATGTACTTCGCTATCTTTTGCGTACAATAGCCGGGAAATTCGACAAAGCCGCTCATCTCCTTTTCGCTGGCGGGAAAAAGGGCCAGGTCCCCCAGCCAATCCATCTTTTCCTCCCAGCGGAACAGCCTCCGTCCCGCCTCGTCCAGATCGCCGCTGATGATCCTCGGGAAGGCTCCCTGAATTTTGCTGCCAGGTTGCAGCGCCCGAATATTCGCGTCCGCCTTCCCGATAAGGTGGCTCCTGAGTTCCCCGACCGACATAGAGGGGCTCTGCCTTAGTACGCCCGCGGTGATGCCGGTGAAATGGGCACAGGCCATACTCGTTCCGCTCAATAGGGAATAGCCCCCGTCTTTCCATGCGACCCGCTGTATCGTCCCCTTGGCGATGAATTCGATGGCCGAGTCGGGCAGATAACCATACAAGCAGTGATGGTCCACCTTTCCCCAGGTCACGCCGAACACGGTGTGGAAATGCGCCGGGTAGCATTCCAGCCTCAAGTCGTTGTGCGCCGCCGAGACGACGACGACGTTTTTCACAAAGGCCTCTTCGAGCAGGCCGATCAGCGCTTGCGAGGGGCTATCCGTCAGGATTCCGAGGGACAGGTTGATGACGTCGATGTCGTTGCCCAAACACCATCTGATACCTTCACAAAGTAGCTCCTCTTTGGCGGATAGCTCGCGGTGAAATATCTTCACCGCCACTATTTCCGCCTGCGGGTCCACCTTGTGCACGAGGCTCGCACAGGCGGTCCCGTGGCCCAGGCAGTCGCCGTATTCGTAGCTAAGGGTGGGTTTTTCTTCGCCGCACCGCAGCGAAACGCCGCTGCACACGCAATTCTTGAGACGCTTGTGTCCCGCATCTATTCCGCTGTCTATGATTGCTATTCGCATGGGTATTAGGGGCCCTATATCACGAGGGTGAAATCTTTCTGCCGCTGTTGTTCTACTGCGTCGAAAGACTCAATTAGGTGGGGCGTATCAATGGACGCGATATACTGCTCCTTCAACCGCGATTTGAGGTCTACCTTCCAATCACAGCACGCTTCGGGCGGGTCCTTGTGAGGACAAACCATGTCGCATATGGGCAGTACCCTGCAATCAGTGCACATTGGATGGTGAAGGAATTTATCCCAGTTCAGGAAAATTTTCCGCAGGGGATCGTGGATATTGTAGGTATCGCCAATGTAATGTGACTTAGCTTTAGGATCGTTGACTTGCTCCATGCACTGGTGAATATGCCCGTCGTAACTTATGGAAAAACTGTAAGGCAGCGAGGCAGTCCCACATACAAAAGTTGCCGGTTCAGGGTAGGCCAGACGCTTCCTGGCCAAAACCCTGTTATTTTTGGAGGCCCAATTGTTGTAGTGATTGAGCTTCATGTCCTGGAATATCTTCTGCGCCTTGGTTTGCTGCTTGAGGCTCAAGTACTGAGACTCGATGTCTACTACTCCCGACTCTTCATAAGGAGTTTCCTTATGGGCGAGGGTCAGGCTCACATGGCTAGCCTGCTGAGGCCACAGGCCAATTTCCTCCAGGTCGTCCAGGAGGTCGCCCAGGGAATTGATTATATTCTTATCCGAATTTATCCGGATATTAAGAGCCATCTTGTCCGGAAAATACTTCAGGTTTTCCAGTATGGTGTCATAGCTACCCGCCTCTATTTCCTGGCCGATGATCGGCAAGGTGAGGGGGCGTTGCCTGTTGTGGGAGTCCTTGTGGCCATCAATGGTCACTTGTATCCGGTCAATTCTCGCTTCCTTTAACAGATCCCATATAGCGGGCGTTAGATAGGTTCCGTTCGTAATGATCATCGAAGTATAGGGGATTTGGTTGTCGTCGGCGATTCGGTACAATTTTTCCGAAAGTCTATCGACGACATGTGGTTGCAGCAGGGGCTCCCCCCCGTACCACTGGATGAACATTTTTTTGAAGGAACTGACGACAGTGCTTTGCTTGATTTCTCTTACCACGAATTCGGCTATATCGTCCATGACCTCATTGTTCATAACCTTGCCGAACGGCTTGTATCCCTCAAAACAATAGGAACAACCCATATTGCACGAGATAGTCGGCAATATGGTGAGCGCCATGGTCGCTGGTTCTCTCCAGAACCTTTCTTTCTGGGTAGAAATGCGGCGATGCAAGCGCTCTTTCTCATCAACCCCCTCGTCTACCAGAAAGTGATTGTTGAGCAAAGCGTTTACAAAGCGCTTTTCTTCGCTGTCGAGTTCCGAAGAGGGAATGGCATCCTTCTTTTTCCACTCCAGCATCTTCTTGCCTTCATGCCACTCCAATTCCAGCAATGCATTGGTAAATGAATTATAGGCGAGGTACATCCCCTTCTCGGTTACGGGGATGATGAAGGTATAATAGCTCAACTTAAACATCTCATTTTCCTTTTTAAGAAGCCTCCTTAAAGTTCCTAGTGATCCTCACCGAGGGTCTAAGACGGCTTCTGAAAGACGTGGAAGGCGACAAACTGATCGAAAAGTAGTTATGGGGTCAAACGGTCAAGAGACGTGTTCCAGGCGAATGGTCCTTCGCTGTTATGGCCTCCGCTGAACAATTGGCAATTAGAACAGAATGTCCCCGGACTCGTCATCACCCGAAACGGGTTGACACGACCAAAGGTTGCAACTCACGGGCGCGCAGGAATAAAGGTCGCAATATGCCGCGACCTCGTTATTCTCGCACTCTTCCTCAGTCAAGTTGGGCTTAATGAGCTCTTTCATGGCATGTTCTCCTTTCTTACAGTTTGTCGCCTTCCAAAGCCTATGGATTCTACTGCGCTTCCAGCAGATGATTTGCGGTTCGCAGTATCTTGTCTTCCCGATGTGCCAGATCATCAATTGTGTTCAAGTGTACCCAGATGTCTGGCTCGAGCCCCTTTACCTCGTATGAAGAACCATCGGGTCTCAACGGTTTGGATAAGCTATTGGTATGAATCCTCATCCCGTCCGGGAATATCAAGTCGATCCTGGACGAAAAAAGGCCCTGTGTGTGACTATCCGCCACCATGATGGCCCGATTGGTAGATCTCATTATATCGATGAAGTTCTCGCTTGCGCAGGCAGTCGCCTCATTGGCCAGGATGACGACGGGCAGATCGAAATGGAATTTGTCGTTGGGTCTTATCACCATGCTCTCGATTCTGCCGTCGGCGGGACAGTACTCGCTCCCACATAGCGCGTTCTCGTCTATGAACGCCGATACCATCCTTAGCACCGTGCCGCCGTCACCTCCACCGTTGGACCTCAAATCGATGATCAGGCCCTTCGCGCTTTCGAGTTCATCCGCATGGTTCAAAAACCGGATCCACACGTCATAGGTCCATTGGCGGATACGAAAATACACTATCCCACTTTCTACCCTGAATTCTCCGTGTCGCGGCACGAGATTCGACGGAATCCGCACTTTCCTGTCTTCAATCAGGACGTCTTTAACTGCCCCATCAACAGATGCAAGTTTCAATGTTGCCCTTTCGTCTCGCCTGCATGCGAGCAGGTTTCTCGTCGCTTTCCTTCTTCTTATTTTGCTGCTGCCCCGGTAATGCTCGCTTTCCCTGTCTATCGCTTCAATCACAGGTACTCCATCAAATTTGAGCACCTTCATACCCACTTCTATATCGTCCGCGAGTAGGGAGTCGAACACCGCCGCCACGTAGACTTTGCCGCCGATATTGTACAGCGCCAATGGATGATTGAAAGCGCATCTGTTCTTCTTGTTTGCTATGGATAGATGGGCGTTGTTTGCTACGGATAGATGGGCATCATGAAAATCTGCCAATAAAGCGCGGACGCTGTCCTCGAAAGCTTCTCTGTCCAGCCCGTAATTCTCGATGAAGGCAAACCTGTTCAGGGCGCTTTTCCTATCCAATCCGCGTTCTTCATAGAATGAGTACAGCTCTAAAATTCGCTTGATAACGTTGACTTTCAGGTCCCTGATGTCTCCGGCATCCACTTCCCGATTCCCTGGGTCGAAATGGAAAACCGACCCGTAATTCCTGTGCATGGCATAACAACTGATGGGAAGGAGCAGGGCGGGAATACCTGAGGCATTGTAAAAGGAATCTCTTTCGATGTACTGGGCGGAATCCTCGCTCAAAATCGGGTCGAAAAAAGGATGATGGAAATCGGCATAGCCGATTTCCCGGTCCACTATTTGCAAGTCTCCGATGACAAAATCGAAGTCCGTATCCGAGGGAGTAACCACGATCGCCAATTGGCCAATTTTATCGAAATGGTTAACCTCGCTCAAAAACTGGGATACCTCTTCGGAGCCGTCGTCTACCAACGGTTCCCATTGCGAAATCGCGTCGTATGAAGGGATCTGGTACCCCTTAAAAGGGATTATTATCCTTTTTCTGTACCACTGTTCAGTCTGAGGGGATTGGAGATAAATTGTGTATTCACTGACGTTCCTGGCATATATGCGGCGATACAAGAAGGTGATCTGGTCCAAGCACCTGACAGGAGACTCAAATTCGGTTTTCCAAGCGTGGATTTTTTCGCTTTTCGCGCCGAGAGCTTCGGCCAGGGCGGAAAATTTCTGGAAGCGGATGGGCTTGAATCCGACATGTAACGCGCGGTCTGCGGGCAGGTATTCGGGAAAGTAGTATCCTCGGTGTTGTTTCAACCCTTCGCCGAAAATCGAATACCTTACCTTGGAAACTTCATATCCGGACGCCTTCAGGTGCCAACTTGCCGTCCCACAGGTTGGCCATACTATTATACCCACGAGGAAGAGGCATACATTATTAATGTTCATGTTTTTCATTCGATCTCTCCTCCAGGCTTGCGGCGGTAGGTCGACTACCTCGGCGTCCAGTGCTGCTTGTCCAACTTGTTAAAAATCGACGCAACTCTTAAGGATAAATTAAGCAACAGGACAGGTTGGTCGGTATCGGGTAAACACCCGATTTTTGCCTTCAGAGAAGCTGATTTTGCGGCCTGAGTGTCTGAGAGATTCACAACACCAGTTCGGTGAATCTTTCTCTGTAATGCGCCGTCAGAAGGAAGACGCGCCATAGTCCTCGCCGAAGAGGGCGATCAATTCGGGACTTACGAACTTGCGGCCGGCCTGTACCTGCCGGATCGCTTCCACCAACTCGCGGGTAGCCGCCGTTTTCAACACATACGCCGAAGCCCCTGCTTGAAACATGCCGTCTACAAGACGCCGGTCCGCGTGCACCGACAGCGCCACCACGTTCACGCCCGGCGCCTTGACGCGTATCTGTCGCGTCGCCTCAATGCCATTCAGGTGGGGCAGGCCAACGTCCATGACCGCAATGTCGGGTAGACAGGTGGAGGCCAAGGCGACGGCCGTGCGGCCGTCGCCGGCCTCGGCGACTACCTCAATTCCGCTTTGTTGCTCAAGCAACAAGCGCAGCTCCTGGCGCACGGCCTCGTGGTCCTCTACTAATAACACCTGCGTATTCATGGAGGGTCCCCTCCGGCTTGGATATAAAAATGGAACCGCCAGCAGGCAGCGCGTGCCTTGCCCCGGCGTTGACTCGATCGCGAAACTGCCACTGGCAACCCATGGATCGCCACAGACCTGAAACTCAGGATATTGTGGACAATCTCTTTTTTGGCGATCACAAGTAAGTACTTCTGAGTTGTGCTCAGGCGGCCTGTCCCACCTCCTGGCTGACATACTCCACGTAGATCTTCTCCAGATCCTCGCGTTCCAACTCCTCGCGCGTAAAGGTCTTTACCAGCTTGCCCTTCACCATGATCCCCACCCGGTCGGCGATGGCCTTGGCGCGGAAGACATCGTGCGTGGTCATCCAGATGGTTTTATCTTCGTGCCTGAGTTCGGTCAAAAGCTGCAAAAACTCGGTCCCTGACTGGGGATCCAGCCCTGAAGTGGGCTCGTCCAGCAAAATGACCTCGGCGTTTTTGACGATCGCAATGGCGATGCCCAGCTTCTGGCGCATGCCTTTGGAAAAGCCTTTTACCCTCCGGTTGAAGGCGTCCGCCTGCAGACCCACCCGCTCCATGATGCGCTCGTACTCTTCGTCGGTGGCGTCCTTGCGCCCCCCTAACTTGGCGAAGAAATCCAGGTTTTGACGGGCGGTGAAATTGCCGTAGAGCATGACGTTTT
Organism: Candidatus Latescibacterota bacterium; assembly: GCA_965208105.1. Taxonomy (GTDB): domain Bacteria; phylum Latescibacterota; class UBA2968; order UBA8231; family UBA8231. Next base: position 519,260 of record OZ242318.1, on the reverse strand, counting down.
CTGACACGTAAGCCACGTGTTTTTTGGCCTCCAAGGGATCCCTGGTCACGTCGACGCCGCAGATCTTCACCGTGCCTGCCGTCGGCTCGGTAAAGCCAAGGGATACCATAAGAGTAGTGGTCTTGCCGGCGCCATTTGCCCCCAGCATAGTAAAGATTTCACCGGGGCGGATGGTGAGGTTGAGCTCGTCGACCGCCTGCACCTCGCCGTAGTGCTTGGACATGGAGATGATTTCAAGCATGATATACCTCCCTCAGGGTAAGAAGTTGTTGAGTCGTTCAAATTAAATTAGAGACGGAGACGGTGCTTTTCAATCGGGCAAACACCTGATTTTTGCCTTCAGAAAAGCTGATTTTGCGGCGGAGAGGCACCGGACCCAGGGGTTATTTCTCTGGTCCAGCGGGTCCTTCTTTGATCGCGTACTTGGTCAATTCGGCCGCTTGGAGTTTCGCAGGTTTTCTCTTTATCGGCGGCTGACCTTGATGCTCCAGACAGCCACGCTCACCACCAAGGCGATTACCGCGACGACGATGAGGGCATTGCGCACGATACGCGCGCGCGCCTCGACCCGGATGGTGATGTCCTTTTCCTCGGCCTCGACCTTCTCGCTGCCCACGTAGCCAGCCGCCTCCACCCGGACGCCGTACTCGCCTACATCTATTTCGGCTGGGGGGGAGAGAATGATATTGACGGGCTCTTTCTCGCCGGGGATGATGCGGGCGATGGTATCGGGCGCGACCTCACGGCTCCACCCCAACGGGGGGGTCAAAATCAAGTGCGCCGCCTCGACCTCAAGGGTCCCCGTATTGAGCAGGTCGAGTCGCACGGTGACCTCTTCGCCCACCCTGATCTCCTGGTAGCGGTTGGCGATGATCGTCTCCAGGGCGCCTTGTCCCCGGGGAATCAATTCAAAGCGCTCCTTGTTCCCCTTGATGGAGTTGATGTCCTCCAATTCCATGCGTTTGACGCCGTACTTGCGGTTCAACTGGCTGACCTGCTGGAAGCCTTCCTGGTCGGTGGCAAAGACGTAGAACTCGATAGTCTGGTCAACGTAGTGCCGGCTGAGTTTTTCGGGGATCTGGATCTCGAGTTCGAGTTGCTGACGGGTGACCTCTTCGCTGAACTTCACCTGGGTGAGGCTGGCGTTGGTGGCCTTGTCGAGAAAGGCGAAGTCGATCTCGCGCGGTAGGTTGATGACGTTCAAGTGAAAGGTCTTCTCGTCTTCGGCCAGACGCTCCAAGATGAGGTCGTAGTGGACCCGGGAGTTGAGGTTGCCCTCTTGGGAAAACTGCACGGAATTAATGGTGGGGATATCCTGGGGAGACTCCTTACGCAGCACAATCCTGAAGTCTTCCCGCTGGTTGTCGCGCAGGATCAAAGATATATTCACATCGTCCAAGTCATTGAGCAAACGAAAGACCAGGTTTTTGCGCTCGCCTAGTCTGAAGGAGGGTACGAGAATCTCGTAGGGGTCGCCGATGATCAGGTCATTGTTCTGGCGCACGGATATCCGGACATTCTGGATTTCGAGCAGAGCCTTCACCTCGTCCAGGCTCTTGTCGGGATTGAGCGAGGCGGCCTGGTTGAGGTTAGAGGCATTCTCCAAGGTGATCTCCACCTGGCGGTAACCCTCAGGGGTGCGGTACTTCTTGGCCTCGACAATCGAGATGTGGGTGGCGTCCCTGAGAAAGGAGAGGCGTCTCGACTCGAGGTTGATCACGGCCTGATCGTATTTGAGCTTGGCTTGCTGGTAGTGGCGTCGCGCCTCGTTGAGTGCCTCCAGGGTACTGATCTTCTGGTCGAAGAGTTCCTGGATCTCATCGTAATCGCTCCGCTTGATTTCCATGTCGAGCCGCGCCTTGTCTATCTGCCACTGGGCGTTGCGTAGCTGAATATCGTAAAGGCGCTGCTCCTTGGTGCGTAGATCCTTGGCGGCCGTAGCCGGCGGAGTGAAGAGCAGGAGAGCGGCGGCAATGGCAAGGTAGAAGAAAGCCATATCTATTTGCGGCTGATTTTTATACTGGCCACGCCAATGCCCAGAACCAGCAGGACGAGGACGCCGATGAGGATGGCATTGCCGGTAATATTCGAGCGGGCGCTGATGCGGATGGTAATGTTCTTCTCCAAAGACTCGATATTCTCGGTGCCCACCTGGCCCTGAGCCTCCAATCCCACTTCGTAGTCGCCCACGGCGATGTGCTCTGGAGGCCGCGCCCAGATCTGCACCGGAGTGCTTTCGCCTGGCTGGAGCAGCTTGACGAGCGCGGGCTCCACCCTGCTGTCCCACTCGTAGGGCAGGTCGAGTTCGGCCTTGATGTTCTGTACAGCCGCGGTGCCGCGGTTGAGAAACTCGACCTGGATCTGCAGGCCTTCTCCTGCCTGGATTTCCTGGTAGCGGTTGGAGATCAGAACTTCGAGCTTGCCGATGCCCACGGGAACCAACTCCAGCTTGACGTAGTTGGCCTTGAGTTCTTTGACCTCCTTTTCGGGCAGGGGAGCATCGCCGTAACGGGCCTTGAGGGCGTTGATGCGGGCGTACTCTCCAGGCTGAATGACGAGAGCGAAGAAAGTCCGGGTGATCCCGATGAAGCGGCCGTTCAGCTTCTCGGGAATTTCCAGTTCCAGGGCCAGGTCGACCTCCGAAATGTTTTCGTCGAATTTGACCTGGTTCACTTTGGCACCCCGATTGACAAAGGCGTAGTTGATGCGCTGCGGCAAGCCTACCACGGCCAAGGCAAAATTGCGCTCCTCCTCGGCCAGGCGCTGCAGGGTGAGCCCAAAGTGGACCTTCTGGTTCAATTCGCCTTCCTGCGAGAACTGGGCCGAGTTGATGCTGGGCAGTTCCTGCTGGCTTCCCTTTTTGAGGATGACGGGCTTTTCGTCCTTGATGTCCAAGTAGCTGAGGCCGACGATGACGGCGTTTTTATCACTGAGGAGGCGGTAGGTGAGTTGGCGGCGCTCGCCCACGGCGAGGGCGGGAACGCGGATCTCGTAGGGCTCGCCGACGATGGGGCCGTTACGCAGGGAGACGAAGATATTCTCTACCTTGAGCAGAATGCGCACCTCCTCCTCGGTAAGGGCTGCGTCTACTAACAGAGCATCGCGGATATCCGAGGCGTTCTCCAGAGTAATGTCCACCATGATCTTGCCGTCTTCGGTTTTGTACTTGCGCGCCTCGGCCACAATGATGTGGGTGGCCGTCTTCAGCAAGTCTAGTTTGGCCTCTTCGAGCAGGATCTCGGCCCGCTCGTGGTCCAAGCGCGCCCGTTCGTAATGGTTTTGGGTCTGCTTGAATTTCTGCGGAGCGATGAAGCCTTGGTCGAAGAGTTCGCGGGTGGCGTCCAGTTCCTCTCTGTGAGTCTGGAGGCGGGTTCGGCGCTCCTCGAGCGATAGGAGACGCTCCTGGAGACGGAGCTTGCTGAGTTGCTGCTCTTTTGTCAGGCCCTGTTCAGCGGCATGGGCCGGAGCGAAGACGGTAAGGCCGGAAAAAATAAAGAGGAACCAGGATTTCACTTAAAATATCCCATGAAGCGGCGCAAGGTGGCCTGCTGGATGATGTAAGTTACCTGGTTCTGAAAAAGCACGTCCTGAGCCTGGAAGAACTGGCTGCGGAGCTGCTCCAGTTTGCTCTCGTCGGCTTGGCCTTTGTCCATGAGAATCTGGTTGATCTCCAGGCGGCGGCGGGCAATGCGCACTCGTTCCTGTTGGATGCGCTGGCGGCCCTCGGCCTCGAGCATGGACTGGTAGGCCTGGCGCACCTGCAGCTCGGCGCTGGCGCGTAGGTCGCCCAACTCGACTTCGATCTGGTGCAAGCGCGCTTTCTCACGGCGCTCCAGACCCAGACGCAAGCCTCCTTCAAAGATGGGGATGCGCGCCTCGACTTGTGCGAACCAGCGGGTCTCGTCGCTGAATGCCGGGTCCTCCGGCTGCTCCTCGCGGAGTTGGAGTTCCGAAGACAGATCCATTCCCCAGGTCCCGCCGTCTCTGTCGAGGCTCACCTTGGCATTGCGCCGACCGTCCTCCACGCCGGTGCCAAAGGACAGATCCGGGCTGTACTCCCAGTCGATCTCGCGCAGAATGCGCTGCTGCTCCTCAAGGCGCCAAGCGGCCAAAGCGATTGGCACGCTGTTTTCGAGAGCTAGCTTCACGGCCTGCTCCGGCTCCAGGGTGAAATTCACATGCGCGCTCGAAAGCCGCAGGTGGAGGCCGATGGGCTGGCCGATGAGGCGCAGCAGGGTCATCTCGTCGTTGAACTGCTCGCGCTCCAGATTGTTGATGGCCAACTCCTCGTTGAGGACGTTGAGATAGGCGCTGAGCACCTCTTCTTCGCCGGCGAGGCGGCGCTCGAAACGGGCTTGCTTGCGCTCGTAATCCTCTTGAAAGTCCTGGCGAGACCGGTGGCGAGTGGCGATCTGACGCTCCTGCAGCAGGATTAAATGAAAGGTTTGCCACACCTGGGAAAGCACCCGGTAGACCTGGTCTTGGTAGGCATAGATAGCTTTGCGCAGGTTCTCGCGCTGCTGCACGTCATGGGCTAATTCGGGGCCAAATTCGAAGAGGCGTTGGGAAAAACGCAGATGGCTGGCGACATGATCTTCGGTCTTTCCCTGCGCTTCCGTGCGGCTGGCATTGTAGTTGGATCTCAGGTCCAGACTGGGCATGAAGCGGGAGTGGACCATGACTCCATTGCTCTCTTCTTGGCGGATTTTTCCGCGCGCCTGAATCAACTCGCGGTTGTGCTCCATGGCCGCTTCAAGGCAGTAGTCCAAGTCGAGCTTGGCAGCCTCTTCAGCCTGGACGCTGGAGATACAAAGTGCTCCGATCCTCCATAGCCAGTGTGCATTTTTGAACATTTCTCAGGCCTCCTCAAAGAGCGTCAATAGCTAAGAGCAGGAAGCCAATGGGGCATGTTTTCAATTGCGCGATCACACCTGCCCATCCTTCCAAGAGCAAGGACCGTCTTTTGCGCCGACGGATTTACCGTATCTTGCCGGCGAGGTCGAGGAGGTAATAGTTCAAGGACACCTGGTTGGACGAAGCGAAGCGGCCACCCAGCCCAAAGGATCACTCATCCAGTCCAGTGAGCCCTTCTTTGATCGCGTATTTGGTCAACTCGGCCACATTATGCAGGTTGAGCTTTTCCATGATATGCTGGCGATGAGTGGCGGCGGTTTTCTCGCTTACCATGAGTTGATTGGCTATTTGCGCCGTTGTCTTTCCTTCGGCGATGAGCTGCAACACCTCGCGCTCGCGTGCGGTCAGGAGGGATGGGTCGCCTTGGTCGACGAGGTGCTCCACGTAATCGTCAACGAGGGGATCAATCAATCGCGGGCTCAGGTACTTGTGGCCGGCCATTACCGTCCGGATCGCTTCCACCAGATCGCGGGCGGCCTCCGTTTTTAGCAAAAAGCCCGAGGCCCCCGCCTGCAGCATGGCGGCCACAAAGCGCTTGTCGGCGTGTATCGACAGGGCTATTACTTGCACCTGGGGGTTCTTGGCTCGAATCTGGCGCGTGGCCTCGACGCCGTTCAAGCCGGGCATGCCGATATCCATGACCACAAGGTCAGGTGGAGAGGCCAGGACCAAGTTGATGGCCGTCTGGCCGTCTCCGGCCTCGGTGACCATCTCGATATCGCTTTCTCTTTCGAGCAGCAAGCGCAGCCCCTGACGCACTATCTGGTGATCGTCCACCAGAAGAACACGCGAAGTCATTGGGAATTATCCTCTTGGCCGGAGAGGGAAAACGGAATTGTCAGCAGACAACTCGTGCCTTGTCCCAAGCTCGACTCGATGGCGAAATGGCCACCGATATAGGTCAGGTGCTCGCGAATGCTGAACAGGCCGAAATGAGAATTATCCTTCTCAGGGTCCAACTGCACAAGGTCAAAGCCCTGTCCGGTGTCCTCTACCAGCACCTGCAAATGCGTCGAGCCAGGACACAACGACACTGTGGCCAGATCCGTATTGGCGTGCCGTGCGGCATTGTGTAACAACTCGCGAATGCATCTGAACGTCAGGTCACGTGTATTTTGATCAGGGACTTCGCAGTCGCCATTGGTTTTTAGTTCCACCTTCAATCCGTAGTCCTGCTCGATATGTTCACTGAGCCACTCCAGGGCCGGTATGAGCCCTAGGTCGTGGAGCATGGGGGGGGTGAGATCAAAGGTCACGGAGCGGAGGTAGAGACTCATCCGGTCGAGCACAGCCTGCAGATCGGCGATCAGAGCCTTGTGATCACTATCGTTGGCATGCCGCAGGGTTTCGAGCTTTAACTGCGCCAGCACCAAGTCCTGCCCGAGGCCATCGTGGAGGTTATCGGCAAGACACCGCCGTTCATGCTCTGCGTTTCTGGAAAGTTCTACCGTTAACGACTGGAGCTTTCGCTGATACTTGTGCAGTTTTTTTTCCATGCGCTTGCGCTCGGAAATGTCGAAGATGATGCCCTGATAGCCTGCTACGGTACCGTCTGTAGCTCGCCGCACGGTGGTCGTCACCAAGCAGTCGAGTCGACGTCCATTGCTGGTGTGAAAAGCCAGTTCAAAATCGCGCACAAATCCCTGCTTCTCGACCTTTTCCTGAAAGCGCTCTCGGTCTTCCGCGTTCAAGTAGACGAAGCGGATATTCATGCCCACCAGCTCGGCGCGTGCGTAGCCAAACAGAGCGCTGGCAGCGTTATTGGCATCGACGATTTTCCCGTCTCGCTCGGTGATGATGAGGGCCTCGTGGGATTCTTCAAAGAGGTCGCGATAGAGCGTCCCTTCCTCCCTGTTTTTTCCCTGTTTTGCTTGCGGGGAAGCCAAACGCGCGGGTCGTCTTCTCCCGGGTTTTTCTTCGGCGTAGTGCGACCGCTCCAATTTAAACTCACTCCTTTCCTGGGATATAGAACTAGGAGAGACAGGGCCACATCAGCTTGGAAATGACCCTATGGTGCTCTGCCCTGGTCGGTTGCCCTTTGCCGTTTCGACCAGCGTTGCTTTGGGCCACAAAACTAACTATTAATATCCAATATATGGAAAGATGAAGAGGTATCAAAGAAGTAGAGGTAATCTTTCCACCGCAAGCAGCGGTGAATTTGCATGAACTACTGGACTTTTGCAAAATGAGGATTTCCCGCTGATGAGTCCAGGTTTTCGGTAGCAGATATGTCGCCCACCTGAGTATATTGGCGAGGCAAGGTCTCCCCCGCCTTGCACGTCCCCTGACGCTGTGAGAGGGGTTCATGCCGGGTATTATTTCTTTTCCTACGATAGTCGAGAAAACCGTGGACGAATTCGGCTGGATGTTCGCCAACACCCCGGAGCGCTGGCATTTTGCCGAGTATCTGACCGGGCTGATGGTCGCCGAGCGCAAGAACGTTTCGGCGATCAACGCCGAGTTTGCCCAGACCACGGATCAATCCTGCCTGAACCGTTGGATCACCCAGGTGCCGTGGGACGTGGAACAACTCAACGAACATCGTTTGGCCTGGCTGCAGGGTCATTCTTCGACCCGCTATTCAGCGCGGGGGGTGATCGCCATCGACAACACCCTGGTCGGCCATAGCGGGGAGATGATCGAGGGCGCGGGTTGGTTCTGGGACCATGCCGAGGGGCGCCATCTGATTGCGCACGACTACGTGATCGCCAACTACGTGTGTTCGTCGGGGAAACATTATCCTTTGGAGTTTCGTCGTTTTCGCAAGCGGGAAGAGGGCGTCGAAGGCGAGTCGGCCGAGCCCTTCAAGAATCACACGGACCTGTTCAAGGAGTTGGTGGACGGGGTGGTGGAGCGAGAGATTCCCGGGGATTTCGCCTTTGACTGCTACTTCACCAGTGCCGAGAGTCTCAACCATATCCAAGGCCATACGCGCGGCTACGTGGGGGATTTGAAGAGCAACCGCAAGGTGCGTTTCAAGGGCGGTGAGATGAAGGCGGTCGAGTGGGCCGCCGGGGTCGCCCCCGAGGAGCGCAAACGGGTCGACATCGGCGATCGCAAACAGTGGTATTACACCCGAACCGTGCGTCTTCCCCACCTCGATCACCCCGTCCGCCTGGTGATTCTGTGGGATCGCAAGAACGGCAGGAAGCCGGTCAAGTACCTGGTGACCAACCGGGTGTATTGGGAGATCAGCCGTATATTGAACGTCTACCGCAAACGCTGGACGGGCACGGAGACCTTTCACCGGGACGGCAAGCAACATCTGGGCATGGGAGACTGTCAGCTACGCAGCGCCAAGGGCCAGACCCGGCACCTGTATCTGGCGATGCTGGCGCACAGTCTCCTCATAGCCCAAATGGGGCAGGGCCGTGCGCGTGACTGGCCACATGGTGTGCTGACGACCATCGGCCAAGCCTGTCGAGCCGTGTCGCGGGAAACGCTCAGTAAGACCATCCATTGGGCCGTCGAACAGGCTACAACTTTGGGGTGGAATCAGCAGCGCATCGTCACATATCTTGAGCTGGCCTGGTAGGGTCGAGAGCTGGCGCGCCAACGGTAGGGTCCGGTGACGATTCCACCGCTTTCGCGATGGGCCTCAGTCCGGCTCCCCTGATCACGTTTCCAACTCCCGCCACGTCAAACCCCGGCATGCGGATTTCCCGCACCGGGCTTTCCTGTTGATTTCCTCTCAAGGGCTATGGGACCTATTGTACCGGAGGGGCTTTCGGCCGGTGGTAGGCCACCCGATACTCGGAGAATAGCCCGAGCTCTTTGTATAACCACCGGCTACTCCACCTCTTCCAGCCAAAACTCTGACCTTGGCGCGCGCGCATCAGATGGCGTCTGATCTTCTTCTCAACCCAGTTTTTCACATACCTGAAGCATCGATTCGACTGCCCCACACGGAAGTAGTTGACCCATCCGCGCAACACCGGGTTGATCAGGCCGATGACCCGATCGATCGGTTGGGAGCGAAAACGTCGAAAAAGCTCCTTGAGCTTGCGCAGAAGCGCCGTACGTGCCTTCATCGTCGGCACGTTGCGCACGCCCCATACCCCCCGCCGAGTCCTGGTTCGACGAGAGTCAAACCCCAGGAATCCGAAGTGTTCGCCTCGGGTCAGGTCGATTCGACGCGTCTTGTCGTGATTGAGCGCTACATCGAGCTTGGCCAATTCTTCCCGAAGTCGTCGGTCGACCGCCGCGGCGAGCCACTTCCACCGCCGATAGCCGTCGACCAGGATCACAACATCATCAGCAAACCGCACATACTCGATATAAGTATACCGCCCTCGTCGAGTGGCGCGCTTCGCCCGCTCCAGCATCTGGTCTACCCCGTTGAGATAGAGGTTGCTGAGCAACGGGGAAAGGACACCCCCTTGAGGAACGCCGCGTCGGCCGCCGGTCTTGAGAATGGACTTCAGCAGCCTCAGAACCTGCTGGTCATCAACCCGTTCCGCCACTTTCCTCAACAAAATGTCATGGCGGATCCTGTCGAAATACGAAGCCAGGTCCACGTCTATTACCGTGGTCTTGTTCTGAACCACCGCTTGCGCCACCCGCTGAATGGCCTGATGGGCCGTGCGCTTCGGCCGGTACCCATACGACCCCGGTTGGAAATCAGCCTCGAAGACAGGCTCCAGAATCAGCTTGAGCGCCCCCTGGACCACGCGGTCTCGTATGCTGGGTATCCCCAGAGTACGGGTTGTACCCTCTCCCTTGGGAATTTCCACCCGACGATTCCTCATGGGCCGATAGGTCTCGGAGATCAGTTCATCACGTAGGCCTTCCAGAAACGTCTCCACGCCGGACTGCTCGATGGCCGCAAACGTCATGCCATCAATACCCGGGGCTCCGTTATTGCGCTTGGCCGCCTTGTAGGCCTCGTGGAGTGTTTCCCTCTTGCATACATGGACGTACAGTCCCCAGAAACGCCAGGCCTTGTCAGCCTTCGCCTTGAGGTATATTCTCCTTCTCAGGTCCTGCACCGTGATGGGCGTTTTTATCATTCCACCCGTGCCTCCCGTTGTTGTCGGAGAATGTTCAACAGCAGGGCGCCTTCGCTCCACGGGCGTTACCCCGCTTCCTCGCTACTATGCACCCATCCGCCACCCTCTCGCCTTCGGTCCCCTTCCCGGTGTCTCCGGTTATAGGACCTACCCTGCTCCGGCGATTTCGCGCCGGGGCGAGGAGGGCTTCTCCAGTTGCTCGGCATGTCCTTGCCATCGTGCCGTCGCTACCAACCCGCCGAAGTAAAGCAGCCGTCTCATTCAGCCTTCGGCTGCCCATGCTGCCTTCGCCGTCCGGTTGTCGGCTCGGCCTTCGGGGCTTTGCACTTTCGAGGCCACCTCTGCGTTCACTTTCGTTACGGCCCAATGACTCGCAGTCTCCCCAGGGAGACTCTGTCGATAGGCTTCAGGATGTTGGTTTCCCGCCACCCTGCTATCCAAGCTACGGGGCTGCTGACTCTTACCCCGGCAGGACTGTCTCCTGCTGAACACGCCAGCCTTCGCTGGACACACAGCCGAAGTTTGCAATAGTTCAGTATATATATACACTCACCGGTGTTAGAGGCTGCCCCGCCTACGCGGGGATGAACCCTAACCGGAATTGACAATTATCACGTGGCACGTTACAATTGACCTGTGATCAAAACATTCGCCGATAGAGCAACTCAACAGCTCTATACCACGGGACAATTCAAACGATTATCCGCCATCTGATTCGAAGAGCCATACGGCGATTGGAATACATCGATCTCGCTCGTACATTGAACGATTTGAGGGTACCGCCGAGCAACCGCCTGCATCCCTTGAAAGGGGACCGCAAAGGACAACATTCAATATCGATCAATGACCAATGGCGCATCTGTTTTCGCTTCGTCGACGGAGAGGCCTACGACGTTGAAATCACGGATTACCATTAAGGAATAATCCATGGCTATTGCAAATAAGCAAAAACGCAACATTCCCCCTACCCATCCTGGGGAGATGTTGCGAGAAGACTTTCTTCCCGATTATGGTCTGACGACGACTGTTTTGGCTGCCGCATTGGGCGTTTCTCGTCAAACCGTTAACGAACTGGTGCGCGAGCGGCGTGCTGTTTCGCCCATCATGGCGTTGAAACTAGCCCGCGTGTTCAAGAACTCTCCTGAATTTTGGCTGCAAGCCCAACATGCCAGGGATCTTTGGGATTTGAAGCAACAGTATCGAGACGAACTAGCCCGGATCGAACCGCTTTCCGTAGTATAACCGCCTCCTTCAGGACAATTGCATCGAAACTCGACAAGGCGTCGGCGGAGTGCTGAAAAGCATCAGGTGACCAGTTCGCCGCCGAAAGCGACCCGCCCTATCCCGTCCGGCTCGAAAATTATGTGAGTGTTTTCTTCGGGGCGCTGCAGGCGTTTCGCCACGATCCGCGACAGGTCCTTTGCTTCCTGTGCTAGTTGGTCCCGTGGGGGAAGCCGGTATTTCAGCACGTAGACCAGGGTGGGCCTTACCTCGCCTCCAAGCGCGGTCCGATTTTCCGCATATTGCTCGAATGGAAGGTAGCCGACCTTGACCCAGGTGGCGGCCCTGTCCGTCTGGAAATATTCACCGAGTTCGTCGGCGAGGTCCTGCAGGGTGTCGCCGCTGATTCGCTCGAAATTACCTCGAATCACAAGTTCCAATTGAACGATTGGCATCATGTCCTCCGACTCGGTGAGGTCTGGACCAAAAACTTTCGGGGTAGCGGACGAGGTGGATTCCAGTACAGACATTTAAAGAACCTTCCGGTTTTCCGGTCAAGGCAGATGGCAGGTCTTCGATCTTTTGCAGATCGGCGATTGAATCGTAGTTTTGACCTGTAATTCCCCCTGCTCAGGCGTCAAGCGCGCATCGGGAAGTTACTATCTATCCGGTTGGTGCTCCAACCGGTCCCCTGATGGAAATCTACGAACACACATGAGCTTCCTGGAACTGAACCGCCTCAGCAAAATCTATGCGGAGGGTACCGCAGCGGTCAAAGGCATCGACTTGCGCTGCGAGGAAGGGGAGTTCGTGGTACTTCTCGGGCCCTCCGGGTGCGGCAAGACCACCACTCTGCGCATGATCGCCGGGCTCGAGGTCCCCACCGGGGGACAGATCAAAGTGGCCGGAGCCGACGTCAGCGCCATGTCCCCGGCGGCGCGGGATGTGGGTTTCGTCTTTCAGTTCTACTCGCTCTATCCCCACCTGACGGTGCGCGACAATATCGCCTTCCCCCTGGAGAGCATGGAGGGTGTCCCCCGCCAGCGCCGCGAGCGCGTCGCCGAGATCCTCGCGCGCCTCGGGCTCGAAGCACTGGCCGACCTGTATCCGCCCCAGTTGAGCGGGGGGGACCAGCAGCGGGTAGCCCTGGCGAGGGCGATGGTGCGCAGGCCGCGGCTCTACCTGATGGACGAGCCCCTGGGCACGCTCGACGCCGACCTGCGCCTGGAGATGCGCGAGTGGATCCGCTCCCGGCAACTGGAAATGGGAGTGACCACCATCTACGTCACTCACGACCAGGAGGAAGCCATGTCCCTCGCCGACCAGGTGGTGGTGATGGACGAGGGGCGCATCAGACAAAGCGGTACCCCCGCCGAAGTCTACGATCGGCCTGCCGGCCTCTTCGTTGCCCATTTCGTCGGCAGTCCGGCAATGAACCTGATCGAGGGAGAGGTGGCTGGGGAAGGGGAGGATTGCCGCTTCACCCCGTCAGCCGGAGGGTGGGATCTTCCCTTGCCGCGTCCCCTTCGCGTGGGCAGGGCTGTCCTGGGGGTGCGTCCGGAGTTCGTGCGCCCGGCTTTTCCGGGGCTCCTCGAAGCCAGGGTGCTGACGGAGGAGTACCTGGGATTCTGCCGCAATGTCTACCTGGATACGGGGTCGGGCCGCCTGACCATGCAGGTGGGTGGGGGTGGCTCGTATCGACGCGGCGAGGAGGTTTCCCTGGGCTTCGACCTGCGACACATTCGCTGCTTCGACCCGGATACGGGCGAGGCTCTGTGAAAAACGGATTTCTCCGGCTTCTGGGTGTTTGCAAGCGCTTCGGCCGCGTCGAGGCTCTGCGCTCCGTCAGCCTGGAGTTGGGCCCTTCCGAGCTCCTGGTGGTTTTGGGACCCACCGGAGCCGGAAAAACGACCCTTCTACGGACCATTGCCGGACTGGAGATGCCCGAAGCCGGCCGTATCGAAATGGGCGGAGAGGACATAACCCACCGGCTGCCTCCCGGGCGCGACGTGGCATTGGTCTTTCAGAATTTTTCCCTCTACCCGGATTGGACCGTGCGCCGCAACATGGAGTTCCCTTTGAGGGCTCCCGGCCGCCGATTGAAGGCGGCCGAGATCGAGGAGCGGATCCAATGGGCGGGGTCTCTGCTGCGGATCGGAGATCTCCTGGAGCGCAGGGTCGAACAACTGTCCGGCGGAGAGATGCAGCGCGTCGCCATTGGCCGCGCCGTTGTCAGGCGGCCGCGCCTCTTTCTCATGGACGAGCCTCTCACCAATCTGGATGCCAAACTGCGCGAGGCTTTGCGGGTGGAGTTGGTCGTGCTCCAGCGCGAGCTGGGGATTCCCATGATTTACGTAACCCACGACCAGGCCGAGGCCATGTCCATGGGCGACCGCATTGCCGTGCTGGAGGGCGGCCGGGTGCTCCAGACGGGTGGAGCGAAAGAGATCTATCTCCGGCCCCTGTCACCCGTGGTGGCCAGGCAGTTGGGCCGTCCACCCATGAATATTCTCGAAGTCCGGGAGTTCGAGGGCTACTGGGTGGCCGCCGGGGGCACGCGGGTAATGCCCGCTGGGGGGAGGAAGGGCGAGATGCTTCTGGGAATAAGGCCCGAAGACATCGCCCTCGCCGGCGGGGAGGACCCTGGCCTGGTGCGGGTGATCGAAGACGCGGGGCACCACAGGATTCTTCTCGTAGAGTGGGCGGGATGCCAGATCCATGTCCTTGCCGCCAGAGAGCCGTCCTGGCGGCCGGGAGATACCGTCCTTCCCCTGGTCGACCCCGAGCGCGTGGTGCTGTGGGAACGCACGGTCCATTGAACGGTGCATCGGGAAGAGAGGTGGAAGGCCGCTTCCGCGTTGAAATCCGTCCTGGGTCCGCCAGTGTTCGGCCTGGTCCAGGTTGCGGCATCGTTGTCCCTTCGTGAAAGGAGGAGGAAGGTGTTCATCACACTGCTGCTGGTGACGTTCCTGATCGCCCTGGGGGTTTCGGCTCTGGTCGCCCACCTCTTCAATGGGCCGATCGCCGGGATTGTGCAGCGCATCATCGCCGAGGAGATCAGCTCCGCCTGGGTGAGGTACATGCGCTTCGCCATCTATGTGGTGGGAATTTCCAAGGGAGTGCGGGTCTGGGAGCTGGAGCGCTACATAACGCCGCGTTCCCTGGCCCAGCCCGGGTTGCGGAAGGGTGGGACCGGAGAGGCGTTCGCGCTGGCCCTGACCACCGAGCGCTGGGTCCTCGAAGTCTACCGCACCATCATCGAAACCCTGCAGGGGATTGCATGGATGCTGCTCGTCTTCTTCGTTTTCGCGCTCCTGGCCTATGTGGCGGTCCGCCTGTTGGAGGCGCGCAAATCAGGAGAGTGAGCCGCCCCGGCCGCCGGAGGGTGTCTCCCCGGCTCAGCTCAGAAAGAGCTCTACCACGGGCACTGCGACGCGCGGTTTCTCCACTGGAAGTTCAAGGGTCAGGGTCTGCCGCTGGTGGCGGTCGCCGCTGCGGTAGTGGCCTGGATCTTCACTGATGAGTATCTCCGAACCATCGTTGAGTAGCTGGGCGTAATCGACCATTCCTGCAAAGCCGTCGAGGTGAAGTTGCCTGAACGGCCAGGCAAAGACGTGGAGATAGATCCGGCGGGTGCGCGCATTGTAGGTGAGGCGGCAGTCCGGTGGCGCGGCGAACTCTCCAGGTGCCATGGTGCAGCCGTAGATCGAGCGCCCGTGACGCTTCATCCATTCGCCCATCCCGCGCAGGCGCTCCAGGGCGCGGTCGTCGAACTCCCCGCGGGCGGTGGGGCCCACGTTCAGGAGGAGGTTCCCCCCCTTGCTCACCACCTCGATCAGCATGCGAATCAGTTGTTCGACGCTCTTCCAGGAGGTCTCGTCGCGGTGGTAGCCCCAAGAGCCGGAGAAGGTCTGGCATGTTTCCCACAACACCGGCCGGCCGCCAACTGTGACCGGGTCCCGGGGCAGAAACTGCTCGGGGGTCATGTAGTCCCAGCCTCCCTCCACTTCGTGCAGGTCCAGCCGGTCGTTGACGAGGATGTCGGGCTGCAGCTTGCGGGTCAACGCAATGAGGTCGCGGCTGTTCCAGTCGTCGCGTCCCTTGCCGGTGAGATCCGGGGAGCGGCCCCGCTCTCCTGGCCGGTAACTGAAATCGTAGAACAGCAGGTCGACGCGGCCGAACCGGGTCAACAGCTCCCGCGCCTGGCCGTGCAGATACTCGATGTAGCTTTTCTGCCGGCGCCCGGCGTTGAGCCGTTCGCGGTCGGGGTGGTTGCGCATTGAGTGCAGGTCGTCGATGACGAAGTCCGGGTGATGCCAGTCGATGAGGGAGTGGTAGAACCCGACCTTCATGCCGCGCCGGCGAAAGGCCTCGACCATGGGTTTCAGGAGGTCGCGTGCAGCGGGCGTCCTGGTCGCCTTGTAGTCGGTAAGCTGCGAATCCCAAAGGCAGAAGCCCTCGTGGTGTTTGCTGGTGACCACGAAATATTTCATGCCGGCGGCTGCGGCGGCCTCTGCCCAGGAGTCCGGATCGTAGAGGTCGGGATCGAAGCGCGAGAAGTACTTGCGGTCGTAGGCTTCGTCCGCAATTTCCTCGCGTTGCTTGACCCACTCGTGGCGCGCGGGAAGGGCGTAGAGACCCCAGTGGATGAAGAGACCGAATCGGTCGTGGACGAACCAGTCGGTGGCGCCGCCGCTCTTTTTCAGTTCCATCTGGAGACTCTCCTCTCCTGCCGGGGTTGAATGGGGGTGGGACGGTCGGATTATAGTTTACTATACTAAACCGGTGGGAGCCGATCAAATCCGCGTTTGCTCGAGGTTGCCAGGGTGCCTTTTCGCGTTTGAGGAGGGTCCGCCGGGCAGCGGGGCCGGGCCCGCTTTCAATAGATAGAAATTCTGAATGGCCCCCGGGAAAGCTCCATGCCGAAAAAATTTCCCTTGCGAGCATTTTTTCTTCTCCGGGTAGCTTCCGGGCTTCTGATTGCGCATGCCTGCGCCGGTGCCGACGTGGACCATCTGCGCGGTGTCATCGAGCGCTTCAGTGCGCCGGGCTCGAGAGTGGTGGGCTATCCTGGCTGTGCTCTGGCGGCGGATTATGTAGAGGCCGAACTGGGTGCCATCGGAGTGGAGGATTTGCGCCGGGAGGAGTACGGGGTGGTGGTGCCCATGGACCGGGGCTTCCTGCTGACGGTGGAAGGCAGGGTCTTCGAGATCTGGAGTTTGTGGCCCAACCTGGTGCGCACCTCTACACTGCCTGCGGAGGGGGTGAGAGCGCCCATGATTTATGGCGGGCACGGCGACTGGTCCGAGTTCAACGGCCGGCAGGTGGAGGGGCGCATCGCCCTGCTCGAATTCAACAGCGAGGACCGATGGCTGCACGCCGCGGCCCTGGGAGCAAGGGCGGTAATCTTCATTGAGCCCGAGAGCTCCACCTGGAGACAGGCAAACGACAAATTTGTTGAAGCGCCCCTGGATATTCCGCGGTTCTGGATCGGGCGGAATGCGGGCCTGAGCCTGCTCCAGCGTCTCCGGCAGGGCGGCGAGGTTGAAGGGCTGCTGCGGGGAAGGATGGACTGGGAGGAGAGGCCTGCCTGGAATATCGTCGGCAGGATTGCGGGGGCGCACCCGGAGCTGAATCGCGAAATTATCGTGGTAGAGGCCTATTACGACGGCACTTCGGTGGTGCCGGCGCTGGCCCCCAGTGCCGAGGCCGCCTGCAGCATAACCGCCCTTCTGGAGCTTGCCCGCCACCTGAAGGCGCATCCGCCGGCCCGCACCGTGGTTCTGGCTGCCACTTCGGCTCATTTTCAGGCCATGCAGGGGATGGTGGATTTTCTCGAGCGCCACGCCCGCCTCCACGAGGATTACGTCGGACGGGTCGCGGACCCCCTCCAGGTGAAGCTCTTCATAAGCCTGGATCTTTCCAGCCAAAGCGATCTTCTGGGCCTGTGGAACAGTACCCACAACGCCGATTTGCGGCGCTTCTATGCCCCCTTCGGCCGCAGGTTTACCGCCTACGCCAGGCAAATGGCGCCGCTGTTGGGCAGGCATGGCAATGAAGTCCTCGTCAACGGCATCAGCCCGATCAAGGGGTTGGGATGGTCCTCTTTCGTGCCCCAGGGCGCCCCGGTCAACAGCGAGATGGCCCACGCGGCCGGGATCGTCTCCCTGGCCTTCGTCACCGTGCACGACGGACGGTTCAACCTGGATACTCCCCTGGACCGTCCCGGGAAGGTGAACCTCGGCAACCTGGAGCGACAGATCGCCCTGCTCCAGAGGATCCTGCACCGCGCCCTCGACGACCCTGAACTTTTCGCCGGTATGGACGAGTTCGGCCAGGCACTCAAGGACCGCCTGCGGGATCTGCGCCTTGAAGTGCGCACCTTTCCCCCCAGGAGCCAGTTGCCGGACCGGGCCGTCGCGGGGGCGCTGGCAGCCATAAGGCCTGCGGACCCCCACCAGGGCCGGGGAACGGCCCGCCAGGACCTGGGGCTGGAAGGGACTCGCCAAGGGGTTCGCCGGTGGCGCTACCACATCTGCGGCACGGACGGCAATGCCGAAATCAGAGGTCTGCCCCAGGGCATGGCCATGGTCAGCGCCTACGGGCTCGAGCCGAAGACCGGGTCGATCGTCCTCGCCCCCGATCTGAGCATAAGGGCGCAGGACCACCACGGGGAGCCTGCCGACAACGGTTCCTTGCAGAGCAGCATCCGCTTCACCACCAACAAGAAAACCCTGGTTCTTTTCGAGGCTGTTCAACGGCCCCTCTTCAGTCTCCTCGATCCGCGATTTCTCCTGCCCATGCAGAATCTGAAGATCCTCGATGCCGGAGGACGCGACGCCCGCCGTTGCGGCTATGCCTTGAGTCCGTCCCCCCGGGACCTCGTAGGGGTGGTATTCGGTCCTCCGGGCAGGGCCTATGGCGACCGTCTCAAGATCATCGTGAACGGTGGCCTCATGCTGCTGGTCAACAGCCAGGGAACCGCAAGCGAGAAGGAAGCGCGCGGAATCGGCTATCTCCTCGCCGAGGAAGAGCTGACCCGCACCACCGTGCTCGCCCTGCGCGATATGTGGCAGCTCACCGAAGCCCGCCTGCGGACCATGCGCCGGCACGCCATCGAAAACCAGCGTCTTACCCAACTTCACGCGATGGCGGGCTCCTTGATGGAAGAGGCGGAGGAGGCCGGCCGGGCGAGGCAGTGGGACCGCCACGTGGCCGGCGTTCGCGCCGCCCTGGGAACCGAGTCCCGCGTTTACCCGGATGCGCTGGTCACCCTCAACGACGTGATCAAGGGCATGGTGTTTTTTCTGGCCCTGGTTATTCCAGCCGCCTTCTTCGCCGAACGCCTGTTCCTCGCCGCCGCCGACATCCGTCGGCAACTGGCCGGCTTCGCTCTCCTGCTCCTCTTTATCTGGGTGGTGATCTCGCAGGTGCACCCGGCCTTCGAGATCGCCCATCCTCTGGTGCTCCTCCTGGCCTTTGCCATAATGGCCATGGCGGTCTTCGTGCTGCTGCTCGTGGTCGGCCGCTTCAACCGCCACATGCGCGACTACCAGGCGATTGCGGCCCAGGTACACGAGACCGACATCAGCCGCGTCGGCGCCGCCTATGCCGCTTTCATGCTGGGCATTTCGAACATGCGGAGGCGCAAGCTGCGCACCGGGCTGACCCTGACGACTCTCGTTCTGCTTACCTTCACCGTGCTATCCTTCTCTTCATTCAAGAATCAGATTCGCTTTATGGGGTTTCCGCTGGGCAAGGGAGGGGCTTATTCCGGTGCCCTGATCAGGAACTGGGGATGGGAACCCCTGGAGCTGGCCGCCCTCGAATACGTGCGCTCTCATTTCGAGTCCCACGGCATCGTCAGTCCGCGAAGCTGGTTTATACTCCAGGGCGGGGAGGAAAAGGGCTATATCACGGTCACATCCGGAAAGCGCTCGGTCCGCGCCGGAGCCCTGCTGGGGCTGGCGCCCCAGGAAGAACAAATCGGCGTCCTGGACGCGGTTCTCCGGGCCGGCACCTGGTTTGAAGAGGCGGGTGAATCCACCTGCCTGGTTCCAGTGGAAATGGCCGCCTTGCTGGGGATCGCGGAAGAGGATGTAGGCCGGGCGCGGGTCAGTATTTTCGGCCGCCAATTGCTCCTGCGCGGCCTCGTGGACTCAAACCGCCTGGCGCTCAGTCGCGACCTCGATGGTGGGATGGCGACCCCGGCCGATTTCCACCTCTCGGTGGACCAGACCGGAGCAGCGGCAGTTGGGGAAGACCCCCGCGGCATCCGGCCCTTCGTGCACCAGCGTCCCGAGACCGTTCTTGTCGTGCCCTACGAGTTGGCCCGCCAGATGGGGGGCGACCTGCGCTCGGTGGCCGTCCGCTTCCACCCCGAAGTGGAAGCGAGGGATCTGATCGAGGATTTTCTGCTGCGCCAGGCCACCAGCCTGTTCGCAGGCCTGGAGGAGGAGGATGGGATCAACGTCTATTCCTACACTTCCGTGGGAATGACGGTGGTGGAGGGCCTGGGGCAGTTGATCGTTCCCGTGATCATCGCCGCCCTCATCGTGCTCAACACCATGGTCGGGGCGGTACACGAGCGCTCCCGCGAGATCGGCATCTACTCATCGGTGGGTCTGGCTCCCGCCCACATCTCCATGCTCTTCGTGGCGGAGGCCTGCGTCTATGCGGTCCTGGGCATCGCCGGCGGATATGTCCTCGGCCAGAGCATGGGAAAGGCGCTGATCTGGGCAAATTTCCTGGAGGGGGTCAATCTGAACTATTCCTCCCTGTCTGCGGTGGTGGCAGCGCTGCTGGTGATGGCGGTGGTGTTGCTCTCCACCCTTTACCCGGCGCGCATGGCGGCGCAGGCGGCGGTCCCCGAGGTGGTGCGGCGCTGGCAGTTGCCGGCTCCCGAGGGAGACCGCTGGGAGTTCCCCTTTCCCTTCATGGTGGGCAAGGCGGAAGTGGAGGGACTGTGCGGCTTTCTGGTCAACTACTTCAGGGCCTACAGCGAGGAGTCCCTGGGAACCTTCTTCACCGAGGAAATCCGGCTGGTTCGCGAAAGCGGGGCCAGGGGAGAGGAGTACGCGGTACAGATGCTGATCTGGCTGGCCCCCTTCGACATGGGCGTGAGCCAGTACCTGCAGATCGTTTTCGAGCCCACCGAGGTGGAGAATATCTACGCGGCCGAGTTCTTCATTCAGCGCGTCAGCGGCCAGGACACCTTCTGGCGCTCGACGAACCAGCGCTTCGTGCATGGATTGCGCAAGGAGTTCCTCATCTGGCACACCTTGAAGGATGAGGAACGGGAGCAGCACATGGAAAGGGCCCGTCAGATGCTGGGTGAGGGCATAGCCATGGAAGGCGGGTGAATCCGGCGATGCTCAGGCGCAAGGACAGGCAGTGGGAGGAAGTCGAAGAGTACAGGGATCTGCTGCAGGCGCCCGACCGCTTTGAAAGCGGTTTCACCCTGCGCACCATCCTCGGGGTGGTCTTCATCTCCCTGATCATGACCCCGGGCGAGATGTATCTGGGACTGGTGACTGGCGGCTCGATCGGCTCGGCGGCGCAATGGGTGACCGTCATTCTGTTCCTCGAGGTGGCCAAGCGGTCATTCACCTCTTTGAAGCGGCAGGAGATCTTCCTGCTGGTGTACGTGGCGTCTGCTCTGGTCGCGCGGGAGGAGGGCGCCTTTCTCGATTTGCTCTGGCGCCAGTACTTCGTGGGATCGGCCGAGGCAGAGCAGTTCGGCATTTCCCGCCTGCTGCCCTCGTGGTGGGTTCCTGACCCGGATTCCCAGGCCATTGCCGAGCGCACCTTTCTGCACCGCGACTGGGCGGTGCCCATCCTGCTCCTGGTGCTGGGCACCATCGTGGGCCGCATCGCCTGGTTCACCTCCGGTTATCTGCTCTTCCGGCTGACCTCCGACCGGGAGCAGCTGCCCTTTCCCACCGCGCCCATGTCGGCGCTGGGGGCCATGGCCCTGGCCGAGGAGAGCGGCAGCGAGAGAGAAACCTGGAAGTGGCCGGTGTTCAGCATTGGCGCCGCCATCGGCACGGTGTTCGGGGTGCTCTACGTGGGGCTGCCAACCATCACGGAGATCGCCTTCGGCAAGCGCCTGGAACTGATTCCCATTCCCTTTGCCGATTTCACCCCCTACCTGGGCAACCTGCTGCAGGCGGCTCCCCTGGGCATCACCCTTCACCTGGGTCCCATCTTCGCCGGCCTGCTCATGCCCTTCTGGGCGGTGGTCGGTTCTTTCGCCGGAGTCGTGGTCCACACCGCGGTAAGTCCCATCCTCTACGCCTACGGCTGGTTGCCGCGGTGGGAGGTGGGCATGGACACCATTCGCACCCAGATCGCCACCGGAATCGATTTCTGGCGCGCCTTCTCCATCGGCATCACCCTCGCCGTGACCACCATCAGCTTCTACAACCTTTTCGCCACGGGACGCCGCAGGCAGCAGGAGATCAGGGAGCAGAACCAGGCGGAAAGAAGCCCTACCACCGGCGTCTGCCGCCACGGAAGCTGCAGGCGCCCCGCCGAGGTCAGGGGATACTGCATTGCGCATCTGGGGAGGGGGGATTTCAATATCTGGGTCTGCGTCGCCCTTTTCTGCACCGCCGCCCTCTATCCCATCGTCCTGGCCAAAACCCTGTTCCCCACCCTAGTGAGCACCGGACTGCTGGTGGTCTTCCTCCTCATCGCCTTCGTCTACGCTCCCATCATCTCCTTCGTCAGCGCCCGCCTGGACGGTCTGATCGGCCGCGAGGCCTCCATCCCCTACATCAACGAGGCGGTCATCTTTCTGACCGGTTACAGGGGGGTGGACATCTGGTTCGTGCCCTTTCCGACGCGCAACTACGGGGGACATGCAGAAGATTTTCGCGTGGTGGAGCTCACCGGCATGCGCTTCACCAGCCTGCTCAAGGCCGAGTTGTTCATGATTCCCATCGTCTTTGCCGTGAGCCTGATGTACTGGACCTTCCTCTGGCGCCTGGCGCCCATACCATCCGAGTCCTATCCCTATGCCCAGAAGATGTGGCCCCTCAGGGCATTTGATCAGGCCTTCTTCCTGTCGAGCACCATGTACAACAAGATGTGGCGCGCAGGGGAGGAGGTGGAAGGCGCAAAGGTGGGGCGCGGCCAGGCGGTGTGGAGTCCCAGCAACCTGCGCGACCGCACCTGGTGGTTCTGGCGGGCGCGGGGGACCCAGGAGACCCACGTCCCGGATCCCGAGAAGAGGAGCTACGGCCCCTGGTCGAGGGTGGGCTACTTTTTCACCGACTTCCAGGGGCGGGGTTCGCCGCCCCCCGCGCCCCGGCTCGAGGGAATCATCGAAGCTCAGCCCGAATCTGGCGGGGGCGATCCGGAGCTGCCCGCTCCGCGCCTGCTGTGGCCTCCGGACGGCCACCTGGTAGACAGCCCCAACCCCCATTTAAGGGCCGCGGCACAGAATGTTGCGGAGGACTCCCTGGACTTCTACTTCGAGCTGGACCGGGCCCAGGGCTTCGGCGGGGATTTTCTCCTGCGCTCCTCCCACCGTCCCCTGCTGTTCGAGGCCCTGTGGGAGGATCTGCGCTTCAGCGGCAACCGCCGCGACGACGACGGCGACGGGGAGGTGGACGAAGAAGTGGTCAACGGCCGCGACGACGATGGCGACGGGGAGGTGGACGAGGACTGGGGCCATCCCGTGGACGGCAAAAAATGGCCCATTATCGCATTCGGGGCCGGCTTCGGGCTGGTGGCCTATTCCATCCTTTCCTTCCTGGGGTTGCCCATCTTTCTGATCTGGGGCTACGTGCAGAGTGTCATCGGCATCCCGCACAGCCTGCTGCCCCAGATCTTCGGGGCGCTGCTGGCGAGGTTCTACTTCTGGAAGCGCTACGGCAAGCAGGAATGGCGGCGCTATGCCATGGTGCTGGCGGTGGGCTTCGGCGTGGGAATGGCCCTGGTGGGCATGCTGTGCGCCGCCCTGGCGATGGTCAGCAAGGCGGTCTCTCCGCTGAATTACTGAGTGGGCGGAATCCGGTTTTCATTCCAGTGGAAAGCAGGTGCTGTTGAGGCGCGAACTGCCTCCTGGGCTGAAGAGATATCTCGAGGACCGGAGCCGCTCCGGGGACCGCCGCCAGGGGGTGAGGGCGCGGTCCTTCCTGCTGGGGGGAATACTCAGCTTTTTCCTGGCCATTGGCGCGCCTTACGGCAATATCCTCATCAAGGGTCCCTACATGGCCCAGAACGCCACCACCTCGGGGGCCTTTCTGCTCCTGGTCCTGCTGGTCGGGGTGCTGAACCTGCTGTTCAAGCTGGGCGCGGGACGCCCGGACAGGGCGCTGCTCACCGCCCTGCTGGCCGTCGGACTTTACCTTGGCGCCTGGTGGCCGCCGGACTCCCTTGATTTTTACTCTCCGCTCCTGATATACTCCTCCTTTCTGGTCCTCCTGCTGGTGCTGAACTGGGCCATGGCAGTCCACGGCCGCAGTCTGACGCTCAATCGCTCGGAGCTGATCCTGGTCTACGTCATGCTGCTGGTGGTATCGGCGGTGTGCTCCCTTGGATTGAGCGAGATCCTCCTGCCTGGAATCACCGCCCTCTTCTACTTTGCCTCCATCGAGAACAGGTGGGCGGAAAGACTCTTTCCCCTCCTGCCCGAGCGCCGCATAATGGTAGACGACGGCAATCAGAACCAGGCCTTTTACGAAGGCGTGGGCGCCGGGCATTCGGTTGCCTACGAGGCCTGGGTGGAGCCTCTGTTCTGGTGGGGGATCTTCCTGGGTGCCCTTTACGCCACACTGATTTCCATGGCGGTGATCCTGCGGCGCCAGTGGGCGGAGCGCGAGCGCCTTCCATATCCGGTGGCGCAGGTGCCCCTGGCCCTGGTGAGCGGGGAGAAGGGGGAGATGCTGGTGAATCGCTTTTTCAAGAGCCCCGCCATGTGGGCGGGCTGTGCCCTTCCCCTGGTAGTGGGAAGTCTCAAGGCATGGCACAGTTACGACCCGGCCGTTGTGCATCCGCGGATGTTCTGGAGCTTCCCGGTCCTCGACGTCGAGCTGATCATCGTGCAGATCAGCTTCATCTGGATCGGATTCTGCTACTTCGTCAACACCAAGATCGCCGCCGGGATTTGCCTGTTCCACCTGCTCTTCAAGCTGGAGGGATGGGCCCTGGTGTTCATGGGCCTGGGCTCGGGTCAGACGGTGACCCATGGGTTCAGCACGGTGCCGCTCATGGGCTACCAGGGAGCTGGTGCATTCATGGCACTGGTCGCCGCGGGCCTGTGGATGGGACGCGAGCACCTGAAGAACGTGGCGCGCAAGGCTCTCGGGCGGGCTCCCCATGTCGACGACGGCGACGAGATCCTCTCCTATCGCACTGCCGTGGCAGGTGCGGTGGGAGGACCCCTGGTCATGGCAGGGTGGCTCTGGCTGATGGGAACTCCGCTGTGGGTGGCGGCGGTTTTCGTAGCGGTCGTCCTGTGTGTCTTCATCGGCATAACCCGCTGCGTGGCCGAGGCCGGTCTGGTGGGGATGTCGTCTCCATTGGGGGCGCCCGAGCTGGTGACCGGGATCCTGGGATCGCAGTTGATAGGCCCCACAGGGGTATTCTGCCTCTCCATGGGCTATGCCTGGTCCCTCAACGGTACCATCAACCTGATGACCGTCCTCGCCACCGGCCTCAAGCTGGTGGGGGAGGTGGACCGGCGCAGCAGGGGCCGCCTGCTTGGCGCGGTGGTCCTGGCCCTGGCCATCGGCGTCGCGGGCGCTTTCTGGATGATCCTGCACATGGCCCACGAATACGGCGGCATCAACCTGCGGGGATCCTATTTCCAGGTTGCCCCTGCGGATATCTACAACGTGGCGCTGCGCAACCTGGAGCCCCGGGGGGTGTACTGGACCGGTCTGGGATTTTACCTGGGAGGGGCCGCTGCCATGCTGATCATGCTGTGGGCGCGGATGCGCTTTCTGTGGTGGCCCCTGCATCCTCTCGGATTTCCCGTCGGAATGGTCATCTACTACATGTGGTTCAGTATTCTGGCGGCCTGTCTGATCAAGAAGGTGGTGCTGCGCTACGGCGGCGCCGCGGCCTACCGCCGCACACAGCCATTCTTCCTGGGGCTGATCGTCGGCCACGTGCTGTGCAACGGCATCTGGCTCATGGTGGACTCCCTCACCGGAATGATTCGCAACATCCCGCTGCAGATGTAGAAGAAGAGAAGATCCCGAAAAGGGGTTCCAGCCGGTTTCCCCGGGGGGGCCTTAGATTGCCCGCCCGTACTCGGTAAACCCTACCAATGTGCGGATGAAGAAAGACCAGGTGTCGCGGTTGGAGCTCTGCCTGAAAGTGTCGTCGTAGCTCAGTTTGTCGCGCTGCATGCCCACGATGTTGTAGAGGTCGTAGCCGAAGTAGAGAGAGCGGTTGGTCAGAGTGAGAAAGCCGATGCGCCGGCGCAGGCTGTTGCGCTCGCGGACGCGGTCTTCGAGGCGGTAGGGCAGCGGGCCCAGCCCCTGCAGCCCCAGTTGCATCGTGGTGCGGCGCAGGAGGGGACAGGAGACCAGGAGGATGGGAATGATGCGGTGCTCGGCGATCAGCTCGCGCGGGGCATAGCGCCCTCCGGGCTGGCGGTCGGCGTCCTGGTCGACCAGGCGCAGGAGCATGAACTTGATCCTGGGCTTGATCTGCAGGCGGCCCCACTGCCAGGTGTAGTCGGCGCGGCTGACCAGGGTCCAGTAGTCGAGGCGGCGAGCCCGCTGCGAGGCGCCTCCGGGCAGGTCTCCCCCCTGCTGCCAGTTGAGGCGCAGGCGCAGTTTGTGGACCAGGTTGAGGCTGGACCAGGGATTGAGGTGACCCTCCAGGTAGGTCTCGTTGACGTAGCTGTCCTGGTAGAGTAGCACATCGGTGTGGCGCCTCCCTGTGCGATAGAGGATGGCCGGCTGCAGTCCAGGCGGGACATTCAGGAAGATTTCGCTCAGGTAGCCGCGAAAGGTGAAGTAGAGGTCCAGGCGCGGACGGTCGCCGTAGGAGGCGAAGTTGTCCTGAATTCCGTCCTTCAGGCGCCGCAGGTTGTTTTCGAAGAACAGGAAGCGCACCCGGTCCGCGCCCTTGCGGCGGTAGCTCAGGAGTGCGTAGTCCGCATGGTTGCGGCCGGCACCCTCGATCTGCCTGGTGCGGTAGCGGCCCAGTGCCATGGTCCAGTGGGTGCTCAGGTGTACCTGCCCGAAGAGGTGGAAGCCGCGCTGGTCGAGGTCATAGGGATAGTCGGGGGTCGCGTCGTCCTCGCGGTGGTCGGGTTCGTCGTTGTTGTTGCGGTCGAGTCCGTAGACGTACTCGTTGGGGTCGGATTCGAACATGAGAAAAGGTTCGTTCCAGTCGGGGATACTGTTGAAGTTCCGGTTGGTGTCGGGGATGCCGTCGTTGTTCCCGTCCTGGCTGAGGAAGACTCCGTCCGCGTCTCCTCCGTCGCTTGGACTGCCGAGAACCCTTCCCACGTCCTCGGGGAAGCGGTCGCCGTCGTCATTGTCCTGAACCAGGCTCAGGCCCAGCATACTGCTGTAGCCTATGCCGATGAGTTCGCCGAGCCGGCAGCAGCGGCGGCTGATCATCCGGGTGCGGAATTCGGGATTGATGGCAAAGTACTCGGCGCCCAGTCGACCGCGGGAAAACCAGCGGCTGGCCGTGACGAAATAGGCGGAGCCGTGTTCCCCGAAGTGGGGCGCCCGGCGGAAGATCGGAGTTTCCCCCATAAATCCCGGATAGCGCGAAAGGAGCGCGGAGCGGGCGTACTCGGCGTCGATTTCGAGGCCGGGCAGGTCGAGCGCCAAATCGGCGCTGTAGGTGAAGAGGCCGGTGTTCTCGCCGATCCTGAAGCGCCGGCGCCCCAGGTTGGACAGATCCTGCACGTTGCCAGGGGCGCGCAGGCGAATGATGGGGGAACTGGGCCTCCACCGGGTAGCGTGCCCCTTGGCCCTGGGGTTTTCATCGATCAGGGTGAATACGCGGACGCGGTAGTCGTTGCCCAGCAGGGCGTCCACAACAACCGACTCGATTGCCGGTTCCCGCGAGAGGTCGAACATGGCGACCACCAGATCGTCTCCGTCTGCCCGCAGCACCGTCCCTGGAGGCTCCATGACGAAGGTTTCGAGGAGAGCGGCCAGATTGGTGTTTGCGCTCACGTCGATTCCGTCCTCGTGCTCGAAGCGGTAGAGATAGTCGGCAAAGTAGGGATAGCCTCTGCGCTTGTAGCCGGTGCCGCGGAACTCCCCTGTGGCCTGGGAGTAGGTTCCCACCGCGGAGCGCACCCCTGCCCCGTGGCTGACCACGCGGGGCCGGATGTCGGGCCTGGCCTCTCCGTTGACGACAAGCTGCAGTTCCTGCACCACTGCGCCGCCGCCGCCGTCGGCGGGTGAGTCGTCGCTGATCTCAAGGCCCAGCCAGAAGATCCGGGGGTGGTCCGGCCGGATGATTCCCTTGAGGGAGTTGCCGGGCCGGGTGCTGTCGTAGATGTGCACGTTGGCGCCGTTCAATCCCAGGCGCAGGGCGCCGATCCTGGTCTGTGCGCGTCCGCCCAACAGCAGCGATGTGGCGTCGGCGTAGTGGGTCCCCTCGATCATCCAGGGCGCGGTATTCATGCCCTCCACCCAGTGTACCGGGCGCTCGATGCGCGAGCCGGCCAGGGTAATTTCCAGGTGAGGAGTGTGGATGTCGAGGCGCGTTCCATTGAGGTCCGTCTTCGACATGGTAAGGGGAGTGAAGCGGGCCATCAGGCCGTCTCCGACGATGAGACTGTAGCCCCAGCTGCCGTAGCCGTCGCGGCCGACGATGACGTGGTCGAAAATCGGGCGGAATACGTCCAGGTTTTTCGCGATGGCGCTTCCGTACTCCAGGCCGGGCAGGCGGCGCTCGTTCCAGGAGTAAAGTCCATAGCCGGTGATGAGATAGTCTCCCATGGGTCCGAAAAAGGCCCGGGGTCTTTGATTGTAGGGGACAGAATGGTCCGGGTAGGGAGTATAGGTTTGCAGGGCGTAGTTGCGATAACCTTCCCGCGGCATGCGCAGAAAGGGGCGGGCGGAGATTACCTCCGACTCGCCCGGACCTCCTCCAAGTCGGTCATCTTCGGCCGCAGCAGCGGACAGGTACAGAGCTAGAAGTGCAAGTGTGAATAGCAATGACATGACTCTCTAACTTACTCTCCATTAATTGGTTAGAAAAATCAATTAATATGGATCCAGCAATTGCCTCAACTGGCCCCAGCGCAGGCCAGGCTTCACTAGATTGCCCTCCCGTACTCGGTAAACCCTACCAATGTGCGGATGAAGAAAGACCAGGTGTCGCGGTTGGAGCTCTGCCTGAAAGTGTCGTCGTAGCTCAGTTTGTCGCGCTGCATGCCCACGATGTTGTAGAGGTCGTAGCCGAAGTAGAGAGAGCGGTTGGTCAGAGTGAGAAAGCCGATGCGCCGGCGCAGGCTGTTGCGCTCGCGGACGCGGTCTTCGAGGCGGTAGGGCAGCGGGCCCAGCCCCTGCAGCCCCAGTTGCATCGTGGTGCGGCGCAGGAGGGGACAGGAGACCAGGAGGATGGGAATGATGCGGTGCTCGGCGATCAGCTCGCGCGCGGCGTAGCGCCCTCCGGGCTGGCGGTCGGCGTCCTGGTCGACCAGGCGCAGGAACATGAACTTGATCCTGGGCTTGATCTGCAGGCGGCCCCACTGCCAGGTGTAGTCGGCGCGGCTGACCAGGGTCCAGTAGTCGAGGCGGCGAGCCCGCTGCGAGGTGCCGCCGGGCAGGTCTCCCCCCTGCTGCCAGTTGAGACGCAGGCGCAGTTTGTGGACCAGGTTGAGGCTGGACCAGGGATTGAGGTGACCCTCCAGGTAGGTCTCGTTGACGTAGCTGTCCCGGTAGAGGAGGAAGTCTGGCTGATGGCTCCTGCTCCTGAAGAGCAGGGCTCCCTGGATGCCGGGCCTGACGGCCTCGTAGCCGCGGTAGTCGAAGTAAAGCCCGAGGCGGGGATTGTCTTTGCTCGCGCTGAAGTTGTCCTGGATGTTGTCCCTGACTCGGCGCAGGTTGTTTTCGAAAAACAAGGAGAGCACCCGGTCCGCGCCCTTGCGGCGGTAGCTCAGGAGGGTGTAGTCGGCGTGGTTGCGGCCGGCACCGGCGATCTCCCCGGTGCGGTAGCGGCCCATCCCCAGAATCCAGTTGGTACTGAGGTGAACCTGGGCGAAGGCGTGGAAGCCGCGCTGATCGAAGTCGTAGGGGTAATCGAGTTCGTAGTCGTCCTCGCGCCGGTCGGGCTCGTCGTTGTGATTGAGATCGAGCCCGTAGACGTACTCGTTGGGGTCGGATTCGAACATGAGAAAAGGTTCGTTCCAGTCGGGGATACTATTGAAGTTCCGGTTGGTGTCGGGGATGCCGTCTTTGTTCTCGTCCTGGTTGGGGAAGACCCCGTCTATGTCGCCGCCGTAACTCGGAGCACCTATTGGACGATTGCCGCCTTCGGGGAAGCGGTCGCCGTCGTCGTTGTCCTGCACCAGGTTCATTGCAAACATCTGGCTGAATCCTACCCCGATGTACTCGCTGGCGCCGGTGGTCTCGCGGCGGCTGAACAGGCGGGTCCTGAAATCGGGGTTGATGGCGAAGTACTCGGCCCCGAGGCGGCCGCGGGAAAACCAGTGACTCGCCGTGACGAAATAGGCGGAGCCGTGTTCTCCGTAGTGCGGTGCCCGGCGAAAGATCGGGGTGTCTCCCATGTAGGCGGGATAGCGCGAATAGCGGGCGGACCGGGCGTACTCGGCGTCGATTTCGATGCCCGGCAAGTCGAGCTTGGCATCGGCGCTGTAGGTGAAGATGGCTGTGTTTTCCCCGATCACGAAGCGCCGCCGTGCCAGGTTGCTCAGGTCCTGCACGTTGCCCGGAGCGCGCAGGTGGGTGATGAAAGAGCTGGTCCTCCACTGGGATTGAAGATTGTGGGCTCTGGGGTTTTGCTCGGTAAGGATGAAGGCCTCAACGCGGTAGTCGTTGGCCAGCAGGGCCTCTATCTCCACCGACTCGATGAGAGGTTCTTCGAAGAGGTCGTACAAAACGACGACCCGCTGGTCGCCGTCGGCTTGCAGCACCGTTCCCGGGGGAGGAATGGTGAAGGTCTCCCGAAGTACATCGACCTGGGTGTTGGCGCTGACATCGGCCCCGTCCTCGAGCAGAATGCGATAGAGATAGTCCACGTAGTAGGGGTATCCCCTGCGCTTGTATCCGGTTCCGCGGAATTCGCCCGTAGTCCGTGAGTAGGTTCCAACCGCCGACCGCACCCCGGCGCGGTGTGTGATGATGCGGGGCCGGATATCGGGGCGCACCTGTCCGTTGACGATGATGTCCAGTTCCTGCACTACCGCTCCGCCGCGGTCATCGGAGGGGGAATCGTCGGTGAAGCGAACACCGAGCCACCCGATGCGCACGTGGTCGGGTCGAATGACCCCCTTTGGAGTGTTGTCCGGTTGCGTGCTCTGGAAGATGTGGGCGTTGGCGCCGCTGATGCCCAGACGCAGGGCTCCGATCCGTGTCTGGGCACGGCCGCCGAGGAGCATGGTGCTGGTATCGGCATAGTGGACGCCATCGATCATCCAGGGCCCGATATTGCTGCCTTCGACCCAGTGCCAGGGGCGCTCGATGCGCGAGCCCATGAGCGTGAACTCCAACCGGGGGACCTGGGCGTCGAGCCGGACCCCGTGAAAGGTCACGTGGGACATGGTGAGGGGAGTCAGGTGGGCGATGAGATCGTCGCCCACGATGAAGCTGTAGCCCCAATCGCTGTAGCCGTCGCTGGCCACGATGACGTGATCGAAGATGGGACGGAACACGTCGATGTCCTTGAAAATCGCACTGCCGTATTGAAGGCCCGGCCGTCGACGCTCGTTCCAGGAGAAGAGGGAATAGCCGGAGGTGAGATAGTCGCCGAGGGGGCCGTAAAAGCTTTGCGCCCGATGGGCGTAGGGAAAGGAGTGATTCGGGTAGTGAGTGAATGGCTCGAGAGCGAAATTGCGGTAGGGTGGGGCCTGGTGCCGCAGAAAATGCCGGGAGGAGATCAGCTCGGATGATCTGCCCAGGCGTGCTGAATTGTCCTGAGGATAGGCCTTGGCGAGCAAGAGTGCGATGCAGAGCAGGCAAAGAACCGGTGCCATCGCGTTTCCTTGAAGATCCTTCCGTTTAGGACGAGTCGAAATTCTCGGTCAGGTTCTGGCTAAATATAACTCCCGGGTACAACCAAAACTTAAAAAATTTTGGCCTGGCGGAAATAATTCGGCCAGGTGTATCAGATCGGGTGGAGGAACGGCGCCTGATTCTGGTTTGACACAAATTATGGACAGCCGTACTTTAGACCCTACCTCAATGATAACAATGCGTTCGGCATTCTCCTTCCGCTTCTGACCTCATGAGCGTATCGCATATCCGCAATTTCTGCATTATCGCCCATATCGACCACGGCAAGTCGACCCTGGCCGATCGCCTTCTGGAAAAGACCAGCACCCTCAACAGCAAGCAGATGCAGGAGCAGGTCCTCGACAACATGGACCTGGAGCGAGAGCGCGGGATAACCATAAAAGCCCACGCCGTCCGCATGAGCTACGCGGCGCCAAACGGCGAGGTTTACGAGCTCAACCTGATCGATACCCCGGGGCATGTGGATTTTTCCTATGAAGTTTCGCGCAGTCTGGCCGCCTGTGAAGGAGCCTTGCTGGTCGTCGATGCCACCCAGGGGATCGAGGCGCAGACCGTGAGCAATGTGCTCCTGGCCATGAGCAACGATCTTACCATCATTCCTGTCCTCAACAAGATCGACATGCCCAGCGCCCAGGTCGAAGCTTCCCAGCGGCAAGTGCTGGATCTGCTCGGGGGCAACGAGGGCGATATCCTGCACATTAGCGCCAAAGTCGGGGTGGGCATCGAGGCGCTGCTCGAATCCATCGTCGACCGCATCGAGCCTCCTTCGGGGGAGGAAGTAGAGCCACTCAGGGCCCTGGTTTTCGACTCCCTCTACGACCAGTACCGGGGCGTTGTTTGTTTCATCCGGGTCGTGGATGGGGCGGTTGCCAAGGGACAGAAGATCCGCTTCCACTCCACCCGCAGGGAATACGAGGTGGAGGAGGTGGGCATTCTGCGCCTGGAGCGGATCGAGACTCCCGAGTTGAAAACCGGTGAAGTAGGCTACCTGATCGCCGGAGTCCGGGTGCTGGCAGAGGCCCAGGTCGGCGACACCGTGGTCCCCGCCGGCGGCGTTGAGTTGGAACCCCTGCCGGGGTATCAGGCCCTCAAGGCCATGGTCTTCAGCGGGATCTACCCGGTCAATCCGGAGGATTACGAAGACCTGCGCGATGCCCTGGAGCGGCTCAAATTGAACGATGCGGCGTTCTCCTACGAGCCGGAGACCTCGCCTGCCCTGGGCTTCGGCTTCCGCTGCGGCTTTCTGGGGCTGCTGCACATGGAGATCGTCCAGGAGCGGCTGGACAGGGAATACCAGGTCGAAATCATCACAACCTTGCCAAACGTCCGCTACGAGGTGCTGCTGAAGGACGGCGAGGTGGCGAACGTCGAGAACCCGTCGCTGATGCCGCCACTGGGACAGATCGCTGAGGTGCGCGAACCCATACTGGCGGTCCAGATCCTTTCCCCCAGCGACTACATAGGAGCGATCATGAAGATCGCCAGAGACCGCCGCGGCGTCTATCTCAACACCGAGTACCTCGATTCCGACAGGGCCATTCTTCACTACGAGATACCCCTGTCCGAAGTCGTGGTCGATTTCTACGACCGCCTGAAGTCGGCGACCCGTGGCTACGCCTCCTTCGATTACGAACACAAGGAAATGCGCGCCGGCCACCTGGCCAGGCTGGATATCTTGCTCAACGGTGAGCCCCTCGATGCCCTGTCGGCGATCGTGCATCGCGACAAGGCCCAGGTCTGGGGGCGGCGATTGTGCGCCAGGTTGAAGAGTCTCATCCCGCGCCAGATGTTCGAGGTAGTCATCCAGGGGGCAGTCGGCAGCAAGGTTATATCGCGCGAGGTGGTACGGCCCTTCCGCAAGAACGTCACCGCCAAGTGCTACGGTGGCGACGTGACCCGCAAGCGCAAGCTGCTCGAGCGCCAGAAAGAGGGCAAGAAACGCATGAAGCAGTTCGGCAAAGTGGAGATCCCCCAGGAAGCCTTCCTCGCAGCCTTGCAGATGGACGACTGAAAGTATGGGAAAGCGGGTTTCCACCTCGAGGCGGGGGAGAGCGGGAAAAAGGAAAGGCCGGTCCTCGAGAGGGCGCCGGAGCATTCTCCTGATTGCGGTCGCGGGGATGGCCATTCTGCTGCACACTTTTTTCATTCAGACCTTTCGCGTCCCCTCCAGGTCCATGGAAAACACCCTGCTTGCGGGTGATTATTTGCTGATCGACAAATTCAGCTACGGCTCTAGCAGTCCCTTTTCCAGGATTCATTTCCCCGGTTTGAAGAATCCCGCACCAGGGGATATCCTTGTTTTCAATTATCCCCTCGACCCACGGCGCACCTATGCCAAACGCTGTATTGCAACCGCCGGGCAGACAGTGGAGATACGCAACAAGGTGGTCTATGTGGACGGCGAGCGCCTGCCGGATCCTCCCTTTTCAAAGTACGTGGACGCCCGCATCATTCCGGCTGCGGCAGACCCGCGCGACAATTTCGGGCCTGAGAAGGTTCCGGTGAAATCCGTCTTCGTTCTGGGGGACAACCGCGACAACAGCCGGGACAGCCGCCACTGGGGCATGCTGCCGGTGGACCTGATCCTCGGCTCTCCCCTTCGGATCTTCTGGTCCTGCGAGCCGGACTACGGCAGAGGCCGCAGCGCCGTGGCAGCCCTCTTCCAGGGGATTCGTTGGAAGCGCCTGGGAAGAGTCGTCCGATGAGAGCCTGGGGTCTCTACGTGCACATCCCGTTTTGCTCCCGGCGCTGTCCCTACTGCGCTTTCGCCGTGCTGACGGGAAGGAAGGAATACTACCAGCGCTACGTGGATGCGGTGTGCAAGGAGATCGAATGCAATGGCAACCTGGGAGACCGCGGTCCCCTGATGACCGTGTTTTTCGGTGGAGGCACCCCCAGCATCCTGGAGCCGGAACAGCTGGGGAGAATTCTCAACACTGCGGCACGGGTCCTGGATCTCGCACCCACCGCGGAGATCACCATCGAGGCCAACCCGGACACCGCTGATTGCGCCAGGTTCAGGGGATTCAGGCGGATCGGGGTCAACCGCATGAGCCTGGGCGTACAGTCCTTCGCGGACGAGACCCTCAAACGGCTGGGACGCTCCCACAGTGGAGCCGACGCCGAGCGGGCGTATTGGGCGGCGCGCGAGGCCGGGTTCGACAATGTCAGCCTCGACCTGATTTTCAGCACTCCCGGGAGCTCCTTGCGCCTCTGGCGAGACAGCCTCGACAAGGCGGTGGGCTTGGGCCCCGAGCACATATCCACATATGCCCTTGCGATCGAGCCGGATACTCCATTTGCCGAGCTCAGGCGCCGTGGACGCCTCCAGCCAGTGGAGGAAGATGATGACGCTCGGGCCTATGAATGGACCATGGAACGGCTGACCGGCTGCGGTTACGAACACTACGAGATATCGAACTTCGCCCGTCCTGGCCGGCGCTCACGGCACAATTGGGGATACTGGACCGGAGGGGAGTACCTCGGCGTGGGGATGTCAGCTCACAGCTTCGTGGGCTCCTTCAGAAGCTGGAACCACCGCGACCTCCCCAGTTACCTGGAGGCCGTCGAGTCCGGGGGGCCGGCGCGGCATGGACAGGAGGAGATCGGTGCGGAAACGGCCGCGCGGGAGCGCATCTGGATGGGCTTGCGCACGGATGCAGGAGTTTCGGTCCAGGCCGGGCAGGAAGCGGCACTTGAAGGACAGACCAGGTTTGCTGATTTGCTGAAGGCCGGCTACCTGGAAATGGACGCCGGCGTCCTGCGCCTTACCAGGAGAGGTTTCCCCCTGGCCGACGCGCTGGGGTTGGAACTGGTGGACCTCCTTGAAAAGACCATGGCTCATGGCGAAACAATTTCGCATTAGAGCCCCGGCATCTTCCGCCAATCTGGGACCGGGGTTCGATTGCCTGGGGCTGGGTCTGTCGCTTTATCAGCGGCTTGAAGTGTGCGAACGCCCGGAAAGAGGGTTGGAGATCCGCTTTTCCGGGGAGGGGACAGGCCGGGTCCCCCTGGATGAAAGCAACAGGATTTACCAGGCGATGGAGCGGGTTTTCAAGGCCTCGGGATTTCGCCCCTCCGGGTTGCTCCTGGAATCTCATAACGAGATTCCCCTCGCCTGCGGGCTGGGGAGCAGTGCCGCGGCGACCATGAGCGGATTGGTGGCGGGCATGCTGTTATGCGGCCGGGAATTGGATGAGGGGAGCCTGCTGAAATTGGGGAGTGAGGAGGAAGGACATGCGGACAACGTGGCCCCCTGTATGCTGGGTGGATTCACCGTAACTTCGGGAAGCGGAGAAGAGATGGAGTACCTGCGCCTGGATCCTCCCTCCCGGTTGCGGGCGGTAGTTGCGCTGCCCGATTTTTCTCTGCCGACGCAGCAGGCCAGGGCAGTATTGCCCCGGAAAGTGACCTTCCAGGATGCCGTTGCGAATCAGGGGCGAGTTGCCCTGCTGACCGCCGCCCTGGCCCGCAACCGGCTCGAGCTGCTGCGATCAGCCATGGTCGACCGCCTGCACCAGCCCTACAGGTCCGGGCTGGTTCCCGGGCTGGAAGACGTGTGTCGCGCGGCCCTGGGTGCAGGTGCCTTGGGGGCTGCTCTCAGCGGCGCCGGCCCGGCGGTCCTGGCCTTCGTCGACGGGGAAGACCGTGGCGCCGGAGCCGCAATGGAGGAGGCATGGAGCAGAAGGGGCATCAATTCTCGGAGCCTGGTCCTGCCGCTGGATCGTTCGGGCCTGGAGGTGGAAATTGCCAGGGAGAAAGATGGCGATGAAACTAATTAGGTGGTCCACCGTTTTGCTGTTGATTCCCTGGCAGTTGGGCGCCCAGGAGATCAGGTCCCCCGCCACCCGGGAGGTCGAAAAGAAGCCGGATATCGAGGTCCCTTCCGGAATAATCGGGATGGAGGCGTTCAGAGAAGTTTTGGCCAGCGGCCGCTACCTCGTGGGACCGGGGGACGAGTTTCTGGTCTTCGTTACCGGAATGGACAAGCCGTTCTTCGGGGAAGTCCTGGCCGAAGGAGGCCTCTTCATCCCCCAGGTCGGGGCGGTCAAGGTTGGCGGCCTGCGTCTGGGCGAGGCCCACAGAGCCATCGAATCCGCCTTCAGGCGCACGGTTAAAGTAGGTGAACTGACGGTTGAATTGAAGAAGCCCAGGGAGTTCCCGGTGCCTGTTGTGGGCCAAGTGGAGGATCCGGGAATAGCGGTGGCCACCGGGGTGGAGCGGATCAGCACCGTGGTGCAGAAGCGGGGAGGTCTGGATGAGGAGGAATTCACCCGGGGTTCCAGCCGCAACATTCGTCTGTTCAGGACCGGGACACTGGGTCCACGGGAGATGGCGCGGGTGAGGATGCTGGCCGAGGGCGGCAATTTCCTGGAGCTGAAAGGATTGGAAGCGATAAGGGTGGACCTGGAGTTGTACCAGACCACGGGAGATTCCCGCTACAATCCCTTCGTCGAGGACGGGGACATCATCTTCGTTCCGGCACAGCAGGGAAGGATCAGGGCGGAGGGTGCAGTGCAGCGATCGGGGTTCTACGAGTTCGTCGAGGGCGATCGCCTCAGCGATCTTCTCATTCTGGCCTTGGGACCTGCGCCCAATTACAATGAAAAAAATGTGATGTTGTTTCGCTACGGAAAGGATGGCAAGGAAAGATACGCCCTCCAGGTGGACGTGAAGGGCCTGCTTAAGGGCGAGACCGGGGCAGACCTTTCCCTGCATTCAGGGGATTGGCTGGTATTCCGCGAGACTTCCGACTTTCATCCGCGAAGCACGGTCACCATCGAAGGGGAAGTGACGCACCCTGGTGTTTACGTAATCCAAAAGGGCCACACTACCCTGCGCAATATCATTTCCCAGGCGGGCGGGTTTACAGACGAGGCATCGCTGTCCGAGGCCGTGGTGGTGCGCTACCCGCAAGAGGGCGAAAAGGTGGTGGATCCCGAGGCCGAGCGCATCAGCTCTATTCCGGTGCCCGACCGCACCGATCTGGAAAACCAGTACTACATCATGAAGAGCCGCGAACGCCCTGGACAGATGGTTGTGGATTTCGTCGCCCTTTTCGAGCGCGGAGACGACCTGCAGGACATCCTCCTGATCCCGGGAGATTTAATCGTGGTCCCCACCCTGCAGCAGACTATCATGGTAAGCGGCCAGGCCGCTTCTCCCGGGGCCGTCCTCTACAATCCAAAGTATACGGTCTGGGACTACCTCGAACGTGCAGGCGGCTTCGGCTGGAGGGCTTCGAAAGACGTGCTCGTCATCAAGGGGCTCAGCGGAGAGATCAAGCGCGCCAGGGATGTCGAGCGGATCGAGCCGGGGGATAGAATCTGGATCAAGGAGGAGCCCGTGCGCGATTATTGGGCTATCTTTACCCAGGCCATGGAAGTGATCGGTCAGGTTTCCACGGTCGTTCTGCTCGCCGTGACCATTGCCCGGTAATGAAAGATATGAAAGAGGAAGGCAACCTTCTGGACTACCTCTACGTGCTGGTGAAGTGGAGGCGGATGATCGTTCTCGCCGTGCTGGCCGTTTCGTTTGCCGCTGCCGGCATCAGCCTGGTCCTGCCCAAGGCCTGGACCGCATCCACAACCCTGCTGCCGCCAGAAAAATCCTCCAGCCCTTTCGCCGCCTCCACCTTGCTGTCCGTAGCCGTCCCCGGAAATCTCGCGGGGCTGGTCGGTGAGGTCTCTTCAGAGCAACTCGTCACCATACTCAATAGCAAGCGGGTTCTCGGAGCCGTTGTTGATCGCTTCGGCCTGGTTCAGGAATTCGAGGCGGGGAGCCGCGACAGGGCCATGGACCTGTTGGAGCAGCAGGTGGAAGAAGATCTCCGTACTGACGGAACCCTGGTCATTGCCGTCACGGCCTCCAGCCCCTCCCTGGCTGCGGAGCTGGCCAACGGTCTGGCCGGCGAACTTGATCTGGTCAATCGCGAGCGCAAGAGCCAGCAGGCCCGCGCCCTGCGCCAGTTCCTGCAGGAGCGGCTGCAGGATCTGGAACTGGAGTTCCAGGAAAGCGGCCGGGCCATGCAGCGATTCCAGGAGACCTATGGGCTGATTGACCTGGAAGACCAGACCGCGGCAGCGGTGGACGTCGCCAGCAGCATTGTGCTGGAACTCGCCCTGTTGGAGGTGAAGCTCGGGGTTGCAAGCCGGCAACTGAGTCCCGAGCACGAAAACCGCAGGCTTCTTCGGCTCGAGGTCGAGGAGTTGCGCCGCCAGCTTCAGGCCCTGCACGGGGATTTTCAGGACCGCGCCGGAAAGGCGGCTGAGACTGCCCTCAGGTCTTTGGGACCTTCACTGAAGGATTTGCCCGAGTTGGGTTTCGAGTATGCGAGGCTGAGCCTGGACATAAAGATCAAGGAACAGATTATCAGCTATTTGGGCACCCGGTTTGAAGAAGCCAAGTACAGGGAGGCGCTGGATACTCCCACCATACAGGTGCTGGACGCGGCCACCCCGCCGGAAACCCGCAGTGCGCCCAGGAGAACGGTGCTGGTCCTCGTTGCCTCCGCCGTCGCTTTGGTGGTGAGTGTGGCGCTGGCTTTCGCCTTTGAGTCCCTGGGCAGGGTGAGAGGACAGAACCCGGAAAAGATCGAGGAAATCAAGCAGGTGTGGAACCCGGGCGGCGCCGGGAAGAGCAGTTGATGGTGGGGGGAGCAGGATTCGAACCTGCGAAGGCATGAGCCAGTAGATTTACAGTCTACCCCGGTTGACCACTTTGGTATCCCCCCTCCACAAAACCGAAAAAATAGGGTTGGGACCCATGCTGTCAACAGCGGGGCAGGTGATGCCGACTGGATTGACCTCACGGGCGCTCCTTCCGAGGTTGCAGGGGACCCATTCACTGCGCACATTTCCCCATTGTTGAAGAAAAATTTCAGAGGAGAGGAATCATTCGGCCATGGCGCAAAAAGTGAGAGTATCTGTAACTGGAGCGGCCGGTCAGATCGGTTATGCCATTCTGCCCCGCCTGGCATCGGGAGAAGTATTCGGCGCGGATACGCGGGTATCCCTTAACCTGCTGGAAATTGCGCCCGCCTTGAAAGCCCTCGAGGGAGTGGTGATGGAGCTGGATGATTGTGCCTTCCCCCTCCTTGACGATGTTGTGATCACGGACGATCCCGGAAAGGCCTTCGATGGGGTAAACTGGGCCTTGCTGATCGGTTCGAAACCACGGGGCAAGGGGATGGAACGCGGTGACTTGATCCGAGAAAATGGTCCCATCTTCGTCGGCCAGGGCAAGGCGTTGCAACGTGCTGCGGGCGATGTCCGGGTCCTGGTTGTGGGCAACCCGGCAAATACCAACTGCTTGATAGCCATGCGCCAGGGCGTCATTCCAAGGGAGCGCTTCCAAGCGATGACGAGGCTGGACCACAACAGGGCCGCAGCCCAACTGGCTCGGAAGGCGGGCGTCCGGATGGCCGATGTAAGCAATGTGACCATCTGGGGCAATCACAGCGCCACCCAGTATCCCGATGCCGAAAACGCCCGAATCAAGGGCAGGCCGGTGCCGGAGGTGATCGGCCACGTGTCGTGGTTGCAGAATGAGTTCATCGAGACGGTCCAGCAGCGCGGTGCTGCCGTCATTGCCGCCCGCGGGCTTTCTTCGGCTGCTTCGGCCGCCAACGCGGCCGTGGACCATATCAGGGGCTTCGAGAATGCCACACCTGAAGGAGACTGGGTGTCCGCCGCAGTGCCTTCCGACGGCAGTTATGGAATCGACCCGGGACTGGTTTTCTCCTTTCCGGTGCGCAGCGATGGGCAGGGCGGATACGCCATCGTCCAGGGAATAGAATTGAGCACCTTTGCCCGGGAAAAAATCGCGGTCACCACCCGGGAGCTCCGGGAAGAAAAGGCGGTCATTGAGGACCTGCTGCAATAGACGAGTGCATGCAAGCCTACCACCCCAGGTTCTACGATCACTACTTTACCGGAGTGGAAGGGGATGTCGAGTTCTATGTGTCCTCGGCCCTTGAAGCCGGGTCCCCGGTGCTCGAATTGGGATGTGGCACCGGTCGTGTTCTCCTGCCGACCGCCGCTGCCGGGGTCGAGGTCGTCGGTCTTGAGGCGGACGAGGCGATCCTGGGCGTCACCCGGCGAAAACTCGCCAACTCGGATCCCCATGTCCGGGAAATGACCCGATTGGTCCAGGCCGACATGGAAGAATTTGACCTGGACCGGCGCTTCAGGTTGGTCACCATTCCCTACCGCAGCTTTCAGCACCTTCTGACTCCGACAGATCAGCACCATGTCCTCGAGAGCGTGCACCGGCATCTCGAGGATGGCGGAGTCCTGGTCCTCGACATCTTCGATCCCCTCATGGATATCGCCGGCAGGGGTTTCACCGCGCCGCTGCAGAAGGACACGGATTTCGCCGACCCGGAAACCGGCCATAGCGTGGCGGTCTGGTACAGCCGCCAATACGACCCGGAGGTTCAGCTGCTCGAGCAGGAGCTGATTTTCGAGGAAACGGACCGCACCGGTGAGGTGGTTTCCCGGACCTATGGAAGATTGCAGTTGCGATACATCTTCCGCCACGAGATGGAATACCTCCTTGAACGCTGCGGCTTCGCCGTGGAAGCGCTCTACGGCGACTTCCATCGCAGTGTTTTCCCCGGCTATGGAGAGCAGATTTGGGTTGCTCGCAAGGTATAGCAGCACCATAAGTTATATGGTCGGGTCAAGCAGTCCATATAAGCACGTGGTGTGGGATTGGAACGGAACCCTGATTGACGATGGCTGGCTGAGCCTGGAGATCACCAACGCCATGATGGCCAGGAGAGGATTGGCCGCGATTTCCTCCGAGCACTACCAGGAAATTTTCGGATTCCCCCTGCGCCAGTATGTCCGCAGGCTTGGATTCGACCTGGATGCGGAGACATTCGAGCAGATCAGCGATGAGTTCACGGCGGAGTACGAGCTGCGCCGCCGGGAGTGCCGCCTGCAGCCCCTTGCCGCGGAGGTGCTCGAAACCATCAGCGCTGCCGGACTGCAGCAGTCCCTCCTCTCGGCCTATGAGCAGCGGAGTCTGGAGGAAATGGTTGCCCACTTCCAGCTCGAAGAGGTCTTTGCCCGCGTATGGGGGCTGGGCAATCACTACGCCGAGGGGA
The DNA here is from genome assembly GCA_965208105.1 of Candidatus Latescibacterota bacterium. Classification (GTDB taxonomy): domain Bacteria; phylum Latescibacterota; class UBA2968; order UBA8231; family UBA8231. The sequence goes on along the minus strand of OZ242318.1, from coordinate 477,813 downwards.
AGATAGACCTGGGAATGCACTGGATGGAGGAGCAGTCCTGCGCCGCGAGTCTGGTCGTTTTGGTGGGAGATACCCTGCACGATTGGGAGGCGGCCAAGGCCATGGGGGTGGACTGCGTTCTGGTGCCGGGAGGCCACCAGAGTCGGCGTCGCCTGATGAGAACCGGGTGCAGGGTGGTGAGCCGCTTGGCCGACGTTCCGCGGGCTTTGCAGGCGGGGCCGTGAATTAAAATTGTTTTTGTTCCAAGCACATTGAAGCAGAGTGGATTGGAGAATTTGTCCAGAATTAATTTCAAGGAGGGGAGCCCATGAGCCAGAGTTGGAGTGGAATTTTTCCGATCATCCTCACGCCGTTCACCAAGGGCGGCGATATGGACGCGGGCAGTCTGGCAAAGGTGGTGAGGTTCAATATCGAGGCTGGCGCGCGCGGCCTGGTGGGTCCGGCCATGGCCAGCGAGTTCGCCACCCTGTCCGATGACGAGCGCAGGAAATGGATCGAGGTGGTGGTGGGCGAAGCCGGAGGCCAGGTGCCGGTAATCGCCTCGGTCACCTCAGGCCATACGCTGCCGGCGGTTGCCCTGGGACGATTCGCCCAGGAGGTGGGTGCGGATGGCCTGATGGCCATGCCACCCCACATTGTGCATTTCGATGCGGAGGGCTGTTTCAGCTACTACCAGGCCCTCTCGGCTGCGGTGGACATTCCAATCTGCATCCAGAACCACGATGCCCCCATGGGGACCCCGATGAGTTCGGAGCTGCTTGCGCGCATGTGCGAGGAAATATCGCACGTGGAATACATCAAGGAAGAAGCACTGCCCGAACCCAGGCGCATCAGCGTCACCAGGGCGGCTGCGGGGTCGGCCTGCAAGGGGATTTTCGGCGGTCAGGGAGCGATCTATCTACTGGATGAGTATCGGCGAGGCGCTGCCGGCAACATGCCCTGCTGCCACACCACCGACGTTCTGGTACGCATTTGGGACAGCCTCGAGGCGGGAGACGAAACCGCGGCGAGAACCCTGTTCAACCAGATTCTGCCATTGATCAACTTCGAGCGCCTCCTGTCGATGGCAGTCTACAAAGAAGTGATGTTCCGCCGTGGCGTAATTGCCACCCCCGCGGTCCGTATGCCGGGTGGAAGTCTGGACCGGCAGGACATGGCCGAACTGGATTCCATCCTGGCCGGGGTGGAACCTCTCTTTTCTATTTGAGGGGTGCCGGCGGCGGACCTGTCTGACCGGCCTTGTTGAGAGCGCATGCACTAATCCCCAGGACGTTGAGAAAACCCTCGGAGTCCCGGTGATCGAAGTCCCCCACGTCTTCCATGGAGGCTGTGTCTTCGCTGTAGAGGGAGTGAGGTGCGTTCTCGGCAGCACAAAATGAGACATTTCCCTTGTATAGAGAAACGGTGATAGTGCCGCTGGCCAACTGGTTGAAGTGCTCGACGAATTTCCGGCAGGCCTGGGTTCCCGGATCGAACCAGTACCCCTGGTAAATCTGCTCTGCGATGTATGCGGCAATCTGGCCGTACAGGCGGCGTGCCCTGCGGTCGAGGATGAGTTGCAGCAGGTACTCGTAGCACCGGCCCAGCAGCTCGAGGCCCGGCGCTTCGTAGACTCCCCGGGACTTGATTCCGACATAGCGGTTTTCCACCGTGTGAAGGCCTATGCCGATGCCGTGGCGCCCGGCAATCCGATTGCTCAGCTGAAGCGCTTCGAGGGCGCTCACCGGGTGTCCGTTGACGTACTCGGGGTTCCCCTTCTCAAACCTTATTTCAAATATTTCGGCCTGGTCCTGGGCATCTTCGGGAAATTTCCCCATTCCCGCCTCTATGCGCTGCGCGGGGACTGACAGGGCCTCCAGCTCTCCCGCCTCGTGGGTGAGGCCCAGGATGTTGGCATCGGTGGAGTAGGGCTTTTCATGGCTTGCCGTGATGGGCAACCCGTGGTCCTGGCAGTAGTCGATCATCTCCTTGCGGCCGCCGAAAGTGCCGAGGAATGCCGGGTCGCGCCAGGGAGCATAGACGGTGATCTGCGGGTCCAGCATCTGCGTGGCGAGTTGAAACCTGACCTGGTCGTTTCCTCTGCCGGTAGCCCCGTGCCCCATGATGCGGATTTTGCGGCGATGCAGCTGGGGAACCATGGCTGCGACCACCACGTGGCGGGCGATGCCCGTGGTGTTCCAGTAACCCCCTTCGTATCGCGCCTGTGCCTGGACAAGTTGGATTCCCGCCCGGCAGGTTTCCTCCCTGAGGTCGTCCAGAATCATCTCCTGTGCCCCGCATGCCAACATCCTGTCGCGGATGTCCTCGATCCGCTCTTCGTCAGGCTGGCCCAGGTCGGCAGTATAGGCGATGACTCCAACGCCCCTGGCCGTGAGCCAGTGTGTGAGGGTGCAGCTGTCAAGGCCACCGGAAACCGCCATCATCACGGTTTCTCCCCTGAGATCATCAACATTCATCTTCGCCTCCTTTACCTAGGTTGATAGAGTAAAGATATATAATATTTATTTTATTTCAAGAATAATTATTACTATTATATGGCGACTCCCCATGAAGATAGGAATAATTGGAGATACTGGCCGTCGAGATGGGGCTGGAAGTGATCGGAACGGGAAAAATGCTTCCCTTGCCGTGCTTCCTGCCTGTTTCTTGACAGGGGGAGGATGATGCGATATCATTGGGCGTTTTGATCCGGAAAATACCGGCCTTGCTCGGTCCTTAACCGGATCCAGCCGCCGGTCCATGGTTAGGAGACATTGCCATCGAAAGCGAAGCAGCGTCACTTGGCTTGTGGTCGGCATTCGGCTTGATGGTGGTTTCCTTTGCCATCCTGGCCAAATGCGCCGACTGGTTTGTGGAGGGGGCGCTTGAAATCGCCAGGCGCCTGCATGCTCCCCCCATTCTGATCGGTATCGTCATAGTGAGTATCGGCACGACCGCCCCCGAACTGGCGGTCTCGGTTCAGGCAGCCCTGGCCGGCCGTGCCGAGTACGCCCTGGGCAACGCGGTGGGGTCGGTTATCTACGATGACGGCATTGCCCTCCCTCTGGCCGCCTTGCTGGCCCCTGCGGCTATAGTTATCGACAAGCGGGTGCTGCGCTCTTCGGCGGTCTTTCTCATCGCCATTGACATCCTGGCCTATACTTTGTGCTTCGACGGTACCTTGGACAGGGGTGAAGGGTTGGTCCTGGTCTTGGGTTTTGTCGGCTACCTCTACTTTCTGTACTGGGACCAGAAAAGGCGGCGAGGCGAGGTAGAAGTACTCCCTGAGGCAGGTGGCAAAGGCCGCGTTCGCATCCTGCTGTTCTTTGTGGGACTGGCGGGGGTCCTGGTCAGCAGTGAATGGATAGTCGATTCAGCTCCGGTGGTCGCCCGGCATTTCGGGGTCCCCGATGTGGTTATCGCCCTGACCCTGATCGCCTTGGGGACTTCGGTTCCCGAGATTGCCACGTGCATCGTATCAGCCCGCAAGGGCCAGGGGGCGCTGGCGGCCGGGAATATCCTGGGTGCGGACATCCTCAACATCTGCTGGATTGCCGGGGCTTCGGCTATTGCCAATCCTTTGACGGTAGGTGCTCCGGTGATTCATTTCATGTTTCCCTCGATGCTGGTGATTGTCCTGACCATGCTCGCCCTGATGCGCCTGGGTTGGAATCTCAACAAGTGGAAAGGCCTGGTTCTTCTGGGGTTGTGTGCCGTGTATCTCATTATGCTTTTCGTCTACAATCCGGGGGCCCTGCCAGCAGGGCAGCCCCCCTAAAACCGAAACTTCGAAGGAAGGATGGACAATGGATCTCGGACTTGCAGGTAAGGTAGCCCTGGTCACCGGTGCGAGTCGCGGCATCGGCAATCGCATTGCCCTTGCATTGGCCGAGGAAGGTGCCAGGCTGTGCCTGAACGCACGCAATGAAGATGGACTCAATACCGCCATGGCGGAAGTAGGGTCCCTGGGAGGGGATGTAGAGGCCGTGGCGGCGGATGTGACCCAGGCGGAAGGTGCCGAAAAGGTGGTGAGCGCCACGGTCGACCGCCTGGGCGGAATTGACATACTGGTCAATAACGTTGGGGGCTCCGTCTGGACCCCCTTCTCCCAGATCAGCGACGAGGAGTGGAATCATGTATTCGATCTCAGCTTCTTCTCTGCCGTTCGGGTCACCCGCGCCGCCCTTCGGATAATGGAGGAAAAAGGAAGGGGCAGCGTGGTCAATATTTCCTCGATCTACGGGCGCGAAACCGGGGGGCCTCTCTCCTACAACGCAGCCAAAGCAGCAATGATCAGCATGACTTCCAACCTCGCCCAGGAGGCTGCGCCGAAAAATATCCGGGTCAATACCGTGGCTCCCGGATCCATCCTCTTTCCCGGTGGCAGTTGGGAGCGCCGGCAACAGGCCGATCCGGCAGGGATCCAGACCTTCGTGGAGGGCAATATCCCCTCGGGTCGTTTCGGCACACCCGAAGAGGTGGCCGATGTCGTGGTCTTTCTCGCCTCTGATCGAGCCAGCTGGGTTACCGGAGCCTGCATCAATGTGGATGGCGGCCAGTCAAAGTCGCAGATTTGACCCGCCGAGGGTCCCGGACAGGGATGCACACCGGAGAGCCTGCTCCTTCTGTATTTCCGCTGAGGGAGAGGTAGACTGGAATTTGGTCATCCGTCGCCTGGCGGATGTGGGCTACGATGGTGCGCTGAGCGTGGAATTGAAGGATCACCATTCCCGGGCCACGCCCGAGTTGCAGCGGGAGGGTCTCTTGAGCAGCAAGGGGTTCATAGAACAGTTCCTCCGAGAAAAATAAGCAGGAGCAGGCACATGGCAGGATTTGCGGTAGTGGGTTTGGGAATGGGGCGCAATCGCGCTCGCCAGGTGAAGGATACTACCGGAGCCGAGTTGAAGATGGTGGTGGACATCAATGAGGAACTGGCCAGGGGAGTGGGTGAGGAGATGGGGTGTGATTGGAGCTGCCGACTGGACGATGCCCTGTCGCGGAAGGATGTGGAGGTCGTCCTGGTGATGACCCCCAGTGGACTGCACGCTGAAATCGGGGTGAGGGCGGCCCGGGCTAGGAAGCATGTGATCACCACCAAACCCATGGACGTATCCACCGCATCCTGTGACCTGCTCATCGACGCCGCGGCGGATGCCGGAATCCTGCTTGGTGTCGATTACCAGAGTCGCTACGTGGACAACAATTACCGCATCGCCGAAGCCCTGCGCCGGGGTTGGTTGGGGAGACCGCTATTGGGAGAAATCCGCTTCAAGTGGTTTCGATCCCAGGAGTACTTCGAGCATGGCGGTGGCTGGCGGGGCACCTGGGCAATGGATGGAGGAGGTTCCCTGGCCAATCAGGGCTCCCACCTTGTCGATTTGCTGCTCTGGTTCATGGGGGAGCCGGTGCGGGTCTATGCAGAGACCGCAATCGTGAACCACGATATCGAGACAGAGGACATGGGTCTGGCGATCCTCAACTTTGCGAGCGGGGCAAAGGGAACGATGGTGGGCACAACCAGTTTTCCCGCAAGTGCCTACTTCAGCGCCGAGGTACACGGCACCGAGGCGGGGGTAATAGTGGAGGACGCACTCACGGGTAGAATCCGGGTATTCGGGCAAGGATTGGCCGACCGCCTCGAAGGGATAGAAAATACCAGGCAAAATGTCGTCGAGGACATGGTCTCCGCGCTGGAGAATGGAACCCGGCTGAGAGTCGACGGGCACGAGGGACGGAGGACGGTGGAGCTGCTCGAAGCTGTATACGCCTCCGCACGGGAAGGAAGGACGGTTGCGTTGGGAGGGTGAGCCGGTTCCTCCGCCGCGCCCGAAGAATTGAGAGCGGAGGGGCAGCGCGGCCAGGACCTGGGAGCCTGCGCCAGATTGACCGCAAGCAGTCGGGAGGCTACCTTCTATTCCTGCCGGTAACGAGCCTGGCGGCCCGGATGGACCTTTTCAACGGCTGCTAGAGTCGGAGCCCGTAGCTCAGCTGGTAGAGCAGCGGACTTTTAATCCGTTGGTCGTGGGTTCGATTCCCACCGGGCTCACCAGAAAATAAATCCCGGATCCTCATATCGGGTTTCCATACCCTTCAAATCCCACCAGCGCCCGCACGAAAAACGACCAGTAGTCGTCATCCTGGGGCTTTCTGAAGTCCGCATCGAAATTCAACGCGTCCTTTTGAAAGCCGATGATCGTGTAGAGCCTGTAACCTCGATAGGGAGAATTCGTGGTTATGGAGGCGAGAGTGGTGCGCCTCTCGAAGCTTGCGAGCTCCCGTGTCCTGTCCTCGAATCGATAGGGGAGGGGACCCCATCCCTGGATTCCCACTCTCAAGACTGTCCGGCGAAGCACCTCATAGTCTACTTGCAGTATGGGAATGGCGTCGAGTTCGTAGCGCGTGGTCTGATTGCGCTTGCGGTCGGCCGAGCGCAGAACCATGAACTTGAACTTCGGATGCAGCTTCAGTCTTCTCCAGTGCCAGGTGAGATCCACCCGGCTCACGGAGGTGCGGTAGTCCTGCACTCCCTTGCGGCCGCGGCGATCCCGGTGCGGGGATTTCCCCTGCTGCCAGTTCAGCCGAAGCCGCAACTTCTGCACGACATTCAGGGTAGACCACGGCCGCAGCCAGACTTCCAGGACGGTTTCGTTTACATGGCTGTCCATGTAGGCAAGCGGGTCCTCGCGCAGAGTGCTCAGGAAAGTATAAACCGTATGCCGCGGCCGCAGCCCCTTGAACAGCCGGTCCTCCGCGAAGACCATGTAGTCATCCTTGATGTCGTCCCGCACCCGGCGCAGGCCGTTCTCAAAGAATAGACGCCGCAATCCCCTGGTCCCTTCGCGCCTGTATGTCAGAAGAGTGTAGCTCGTTTCGTTGCGGCCTTCGCCGGCGATCTGCGCCCCGGCGTAATGGCCGGCTGCCAGGGACAGGTGGCGACTCAGATCCAGCTGGCCGAACAGGTGGTAGCCGCGCTGGTCGGGGTCGTAAGGGTAGTCCCGCTCCAGGTCGTCCTCCCGAAAGTCAGGCTCGTCGTTGTTGTTGCGGTCCAGGCCGTATTCGAACTCGTTCGGTTCCACGTCGTACATAAGGAAGGGCTCCACGTAGTCGGGCAGATCGTCTCCATCCCGATTGATATCCGGCAGTCCGTCATTGTTCTCGTCTTGCCGCACGTAGACACCGTTCCAGGGCCTTTCGAACATGTCCGGCAGGATGTCGCCGTCGTCGTTGTCGTCAATGGTGTCGTTGACGAAGTCCGGGTTCATGGCGAAATATTCAGCCCCCAGGCGGCCCAGCCCGAACCAGCGCGTGGCGTTGATGAAATAGGCTGAATCTCCACCCCTGATCCGCGGGCCACTGTTGAATGCGGGCTCGCCATCGATCACCGCGGGATAGCGGCGGTAGATGCTGGTCCTGGCGTACTCGGCGTTTATTTCGACTCCCTTCAAGGCCAGGTTGAAGTCCGCGCCGTAGACGAACTGGCCTGTCCACATCCCTCCGACCTGGAAGCGGATCTTCCTCAGGTTGGAACCGTCCCGGATGTTTCCGTGGGCGCGCACCAGGGTCTCGAACGAATCCGCGCTGTATCGTCCCACGTAGTCCCGAGCCCGTGGATTCACTTCGTAGACCACCGCTTCTTCGATGCGGTAGTCATTGGCGACCAGAGTTTCCACCTCCACCGAGAGGACGTCCGGCTCGTGAGATAGGTCAAAAAGATAAACCAGCCCTTCGTCACGTCCCGCGCGCAGCACCTGATCCGGGAATTCCAGGACGAATTTCTGCACAAGCCCTTCAGTATTCGCGTTCGCGCTTACATCAATTCCGCGCTCGTGATCGATGCGGTAGAAATAATCTGCAAAATGGGAGGCATTTCTGGCCCTAGCATAGGATACCGGTCGAAAGCTGCCGTCTGCCTGCGAAATCCTGCCCACTGACGTGGATTCGCCGATCCTGTGGCTGACCACGGCCGGTTGCAAATCGGGCCGGTATCGGCCGTTGACAATGATCTGGACGCCATGGACGATTGGCCCGCCCATGCCGTCGTCGGGTGAATCATCGGAGAATCTGAGTAAAATCCAACTGACCTGGCCCAATTCCGAATAGGACCAGCGATGCTGGACAAATCCGTGATCGTCGGTGACCAGACGGCCTTTGGCGCTGTTGGCCAGCTCGACGGAATCGTAGTGGTGCCAGTTGCACCAATTCAACCCCAGGGCAATGGCTCCCAGTTCGATCTGGGCGCGATTCAGCAGCATGAATTGCCCCTTGCCCCGGTGTTGCCATTGCCGGGAGAAAAGGGTGGAGGTTTTCAGATGGGGAGTGGAGATGTCCAGCCGCGTGCCGTCAGGTCCGGAACGGGAAACGGTAAGAGGGGTAAACCGGTTGCGGCTGGTGGTCCCGACGACGAAGGTATAGCCCCAGCTTCCGTAGCCGTCGCGGCCGACGACCATGGCGCCGCTCCCCCCACCGTCGATCTCCAGGAGACTGCCGCATTGCTCGCCCGTCCGTCCGTCGCAGCGGAGACCGGGCATGCGCCGTTCCACCCAGGTGTAAAAATCGTACCCGGTGATGAGTTTGTTCCCCAATGGTCCATAGTAGGTCCGGGGCGCATCCTCGTAGGGAAAAGTGTGGTTCGCATAGTTGGTGAATGGTTGATGGGCGTAGTTGCGGTAGCGCGGACCCTCGCGTTTGAGCAACAGCTTCGGGGGGATTGTCTCATCCAGGATCAGGCGGTCTTCGGACCCTGAGGAAGAGTGGCCGGGAACCGTCCAAACCGCGACCGCCAGAACGATGCCCGGAATATTTCGAAGAAAACCACCGGCATTCCTGGCACTATTACTTGGGGCGGCCCATGCCATCTCCGCGGTCCTCCGGGGATCCGGGAGTCCGGCCATTGCCCGATCCCGGTGTTCTTTCAAGGTGGTTCCCGCCGCTTTTCCCAATCGGGATGAGGAGATACAACCGGGTGTGTTCCTCTCCAAAATCAGGGATGTACTGCCCTAATTTCGCTGCACATCGATGGAGAAGATTTACCCCCAGAAAGTCCTTGTCTTTGAAAATCGGAAGGGCTATCTTGGGTTGGACTGACTGAAATTAGGAAAAGAAATTTTATTGAGTCAAGCTGTCCAGGGTCCATTTGTGAATGTGAATATAGGGTCCCATCGCAGAAATATGCCGCCATTTTCCCGCCGATCCATCCGGGCCCGCGGCGTTGCCTTCTCTCGCCGTACACCACCGGTACGACTCGCTCAGGCGCCATGTGAGCCTGGCGCCTCGGCGGTCCAATTTCGTCAACTTATCTCTGCGAAGGGACACTAGGAAAAAGGGGAGTTTTACCCGTGCGAGTTCAGAATTCCAGTCCGGTTGATTCCGTTGAAGAGGCGGTGCTGTTCCCCTTCGACCACTGTACGATGCCTTTCGTTCGCGATTTGAATCTGAGCCTTCAATCGGGACGCACCAACAAAGCCGAGATGGACTACGGCAACAACATTGACGTGGACGAACGCCATCCCGAAGGGCCTGTGGTGACCCATGGCCCTCCCGGCTCACCGGATTCGACCGAGGTTCTCAGCCCGAACGTATTCTTCGTGGACGGCGAATACCGCATGTGGTATCTTGGCGCCGACGACAATCGCCGGCGGCGCACCGGTCTCTACGCCGTGTCAAAGGATGGCTTTCAGTGGGAGAAGCCCAATCTGGGGCTTGTGGAGGTTCACGGCAGCAAAGATAACAATCTCGTTGAAGGCCCCTGCGGTGAATGGATGCTCTATGAGCCGGAGGACGCCGAATGGCCGTTCAAATCAATTTCTTCCAACGGCGAAAACACTTCCTTCAGCGCTGACGGCCTGCATTGGACTCCCAGCGGCGAAGACCGCAAATTGTTCGGTGATATCAACATGGAGATCGCCTCCATCTTCAAGTGGGGAGGCTGCTACTTCGTCAACGGGCAAAATGGTCCATCGGCCTGGACCCGGTCAGTCCCTCATCCCGTCGCCAATGCCTCCAAGCGCACCGTAATCACCTTCGCATCCTACGACCTGGTCAACTGGACCCAGGCCGCAGCCATGAGCTTTCGCCGTGACCCCATTCCGCCACGGCCTCCCGAATCCTTCGAGTGCCATTCGGGCGAACAAATTCATGAGGGAATGGTGCCATGGAACCGCGGCAATGTGCTGCTCGGCCTCTACGGCCAGTGGCACGGTCCCACCAATGACCGCCGGGACGTGGTCGTTGACCTTGGGTTTGCCATCAGCCACAATGGGCTGCATTTCGTGGAACCGGTCCCCGATTTCAAAATGGTCCACTCCTACGAGATCAGGACGCCCACAGGAGGGTTTGCCTCCCCGCGTCTGATGCACAACTCTTGGGCGAACATCGGCGACCGCACGGTGATCTGGTTCAGTATTTGGCGCCAGGAGGCCTCGGATTGGACCTTGGACAACCCCTGGTCCCAAACAGGTGTCTGGGTGGCCACCTGGGTGCGCGACCGTCTCGGCTGGTTTTCTCCCTGCCCGCGCAACTACGGCTCGCAGGCGGGAGCCTACATGCCGCACTGTATCTCCTGTCCCATCGATCTGGAGCGGGAGGGCCGCCAGGTTTTCGTCAACGCCGACCGTCTCGGGGAATACAGCCAGTTGCGCGTCGAGCTGCTCGATCTGCAATTCCGACCCATTCCAGGATTTTCGGGCAAGGACTGCGGGATTGTCGCCGAATCGGGTCTGAGGCAACTGGTGCGCTGGGGAGAACGGAGCTCGCTGGAGCACTTTGGACATCCGGTTCGGCTGCTGGTTCGCTGGGAGGGGATCCGCGTCGAAGACGGCAGACTCTTTGCCTTGTATCTGCAGTAGTCAAGATGGTTTCGAATCGGGCAAGCGCGGGGTGAACAGTGGAATACCTTGGGATCGATATCGGCGGCACGGGCATGAAAGGGGGCCTGATTGACACCGAGAGAGGGGAGTTGACAACCGATCGGTTCCGCCTGCTTACTCCGAAACCGGCAACCCCCGAGGCAATGTGCAAGACCATTTCCAGGATTATTTCGCACTTTGATTGGGAAGGTCCGGTTGGGTGCGGCCTGCCTGCGGTCATTCAAAACGGCAAGGTGCGATTTGCCTACCATCTCTCGAAAAAATGGATAGGGATTCATGCAGAGGCCACATTTTCAGATTTCACTGGTTGCTCCTTCACCGTGGCGAACGATGCCGACCTTGCCGGATTGGCCGAAATGCGTTTTGGCGCCGGCCGGGACCGGAGCGGAACCGTCCTGGTCATCACCTTGGGCACGGGCATCGGCACGGCTCTCTTCGTAGATGGAAGGTTGGTGCCCAATACGGAATTCGGCCATGTCGAGATTCGGGGCAAGGACGCGGAGAAGAGGGCAGCGGCCAACGTTCGCGAGCACAAGAAAATCAGCTGGAAGAAATGGGCCCGCAATGTGAGCGAGTACCTTGCCCACCTGGAACTGTATCTGTGTCCCGACCTCGTCATTGTCGGAGGGGGAGTAAGCAAAAAGCACCATAAATTTATCCCTTTGCTCGATGTGAGTATGGAGGTAGTTGCTGCCAGGATGCGCAATGACGCCGGTATCATTGGAGCTGCAGTCGCAGCTGCGGAGAGGTCTGGAGATGATTAGAGGAGATAGAGAGCTGATCGTGGTGGGGGATCGCGTGCTGATCAGGTTGGATGACGTGGAAAATCGCACCGAAGTGGGGCTGTACCTGCCGCCGACCGCCCTGGAAAAGGAAAATGTTCAAAGTGGAATGGTGGAAGAGGTAGGACCCGGTATACCCCTTCCGCCCAGGGGACCGGAGGATGAAGCGCCATGGAGTGGAGACGAGAGGGAGCAGAGACGCTACATTCCCCCGCAAGCCCAGAAGGGAGACCATGCGATCTTCATGCGCAAGGACGCAATTGAGATAAAATTTGATAACGATAAATACATGGTCGTACCTCATAATGCCATTCTTGCCATTGTGAGGTCAATCTAGCGCATCCAGGAACGACATCTCCCAAGCACGCCACCGGATTTTGGTGGCATTGAACAAATGACCCCGCAGCGGCACTGGCTCCGCTGCGGGGTTTGGTGTTCGAAGGAAAATTCAGTGGGCTTTAAATGAATCGCTTCACTGTTCGAGAAACTCAACGGGAGGGGGAGCTTCCCAATCCCTGGAGTAATAATCCTGCATGGTCAGGGCCAGCAGGATAATCAGAAAGAAGAAGCCGCCGGCCGCAAAGACCCACATCAGCGGAGTATTGTAACGGACGTGCATGAAGAAGAGGACCACCAGAGTGGCCTTGGCGACCGCGATGATAAGTGCCAGCGGGGTGTTGAACCAACCCAGTTCGATGTAGGCCGCTGCCACGGTCAGGACAGTACCGACCATTAAACAGAAAAAAATGAGCAGGTATAGCTTTACCGGTAGTACGTGATGGTCCGAATTGTGTTCTGTCATCTTCAGCGGCCGCCGATGAGATAAAGCAGTGGGAATAGAAAGATCCAGACTATGTCGACAAAGTGCCAGTATAGTCCGAAATTTTCGATTGGGTTGAAATACTCCGCCGTGTAGGTTCCGCGCCTGATTTTGGGCAACAGGAAGATCATGATGACAATGCCGATAATCATGTGGAGAGCGTGCATGCCGGTCATGACGAAGTAGAAGGAGAAGAAAATTTTCATCTGGCCGGCAAGGGGGCCTTCATAGAAAAAGTTGAGACCGGGAACGAGGTGATGGTGCCACTTGTCGGAGTACTCGATATACTTGACCCCCAGAAACACGGAGCCCAGAAACATGGTTGCCAGAATCCAGTTGAAGATGGCATTTTTCCTGCCCTGCTGGGCGGCGCGGACCGCAAGGGCAACGGTAAGGCTGCTTCCTATGAGGACGGCCGTGTTGAACGCGCCCCAGGCAATGGGCAGATGGTGGCTTCCTTCGATAAAGGCCGCGGTATGCATATTGCGGTAAACGGTATAGCCGCCAAAGAGCCCTCCGAAAAACATGATTTCCTGGGCGATAAAAGCCCACATCCCCATATTCGAGGCGCTGTACTGCTGCTCCAGATCGTCGAAGTGGTGGTGAAGAGCAGTGGAATGGGTATCAGACAACTTCTTCCTCCTGCTTGACGCGTTCGGTTTCTCCGATTTGCTCGATCTCCTCATCCGGTTCGTCGTAGGGGTAGGCCTCTTTCGTGACTACGGGCATGACTTCAAAATTGTGCAGTGGGGGAGGAGTTGGGATATCCCACTCGAGGCCCTTGGCCTGCCAGGGGTTTGCAGGGGCCTTGGGCCCTTTGAAAAGAGACCACAGGAGCGAAAGGAATAGGATCATGTAGCCAACTCCGAGGACCGAAGCCCCGGCGGTAGACATGACGTTAAGCACCTGAAATTCTTCCGGGTAGACATGGTAGCGCCTCGGCATGCCCAGGTACCCGAGCACGAATTGGGGGAAGAAGGTCAGGTTGAAGCCGGCGAAGATCAGAATGGCGCCGGTTTTTGCCCAGCCTTCAGGGAAGAGGCGTCCCATGAATTTGGGCCACCAGAAATGAAGGCCGCTCAAGAAGGCCATGACCATACCACCGACCATGACATAGTGAAAATGGGCGACGACAAAGTAGGTGTCATGGAGGTGGACATCTACGCCCAGAGTCGAGAGGACCAGGCCGGTCAAGCCGCCGATTGTAAACAGCCCGATGAATCCCAGGGCGTAGAGCATTGGGGAATCGAGTGATACGGAACCTTTGTACAGGGTGGCGGTCCAGTTGAAAATCTTGATAGCGGTAGGAACGGCAATGAAGAAGGTAATGAAGGAGAAGACCATTCCGGCATAAACCGACTGCCCGGTGGTGAACATGTGATGACCCCATACCAGGAAACCCAGGACTGCGATCGCCAGGCTGGAGAAGGCCACAAAGGAGTAGCCGAATATTCGCTTGCGGGAGAAGCAAGCGATGACCTCGCTGATTACGCCAAAGCCGGGCACGATCATGATATAGACCGCGGGGTGCGAGTAGAACCAGAATAGATGCTGGAAAAGAATTGGGTCGCCACCGAGAGCCGGATCGAAGATGCCGATGCGCAGGACTCGCTCCAGGGCTACCAGAAGCAAGGTTATGGCTACGACAGGCGTGCCCAAAATCATAATCACGCTGGTGGCGTACTGGGCCCAGATAAAAAGAGGAAGCCGAAACCAGGTCATGCCCGGTGCCCGCATCTTGTGCACGGTCGTGACAAAGTTGACGCCGGTCAGGATGGATGAAAATCCGTTTATGAAGACACCCGTCAGAGCAAGGGCCACGTATGAGTTGGAGTAGGTGCTGCTGTAGGGGGTGTAGAAGGTCCATCCAGTATCTATCCCTCCCATGATTATGGCCAGTGTTGCAAGCGACCCACCGGCGACGAGGCAGTACCAACTCAGGAGATTCAGCCTGGGAAAAGCGACATCCCGGGCTCCGATCATGATCGGCAGGACCAGGTTTCCCAGCACGGCGGGAACCGACGGGATCAGAAAGAAGAAGATCATGACAACGCCGTGCATCGTGAAAAGTTTGTTGTAGGTTTCTGAATCTACCAGATCCCCCTGAGGCGTTATCAATTCCAGCCTGATAAGCGACGCGAAAATCCCACCGATGCAAAAGAAAAGGGTAATCGTCACCAGGTAGAGTATGCCGATGCGCTTGTGGTCCAGGGTCAGCAGCCAGGACCGTATGCCATAGTTGGCATTGAGGTAGTTCTCCGTTTTGCTCCCTATGGGTCCAACAAGTGTAGCGCCGCTCATTTCACACTTTCCTTCCCCATCTTATTCGTCTGCGCTCAGAGTCTTGATATAGGCAATTATCTGCATCAGAGTTTCTTCACTGACCTGGCCCTGAAAGGTCGGCATGATCGGCGTGTAGCCGTGGACGATTTTGGCACTGGGATTCAGAATGGACTCCCGAACGTAGGCCTCGTCGGCCACTACCGTCTCGCCGGAAGCCAGTTGCACCGGTTTTCCGAAAACGCCGGTCAGGGTGGGACCGCGTCCGATGTTCTGAGATTTGTGGCAGGTCTGGCAGCCTAGTTGCTGGAACTGCCGTTCACCGGTCTGTGCCATCGTCTCGCCGCTGCCCCCTCCGCTGAGCCAGTCCTGATAATCTTCTGCCTCCATTACGATGACCTTACCGATCATGGTCGAGTGTTCGGTGCCGCAATACTCGGCGCAGAAAAGATGATACTCTCCCACTTTCGTGGCTTCAAACCAGAGCTGAGTATAACGGCCTGGAACTGCGTCCTTTTTTACTCTGAAGGCAGGTATGAAGAAACTGTGAATTACATCCTCGGAGGCCAAGGTCACGCGCACGCGCTGGTTGACGGGAACGTGGAGTTCGTTGATCTCGCGCTTTCCCTCGGGGTGTTGGATTTTCCACATCCACTGCTTGCCAACCACGTAGACATCCATGGCATCGGCCGGCATGCGGTAGAGGCGAAAATATACGTCGGCTCCCCAGATGTATACGAAAATGGCCATAAAAAATGGAATGATGCTCCATGACAGTTCCAGGGGTATGGAACCGTGGATGGCCTTGGGGCGCTCATTTTCGGAGCGCCTGCGGTATTTGACGGCGAGATAGACCACGGCCACGAAAATTCCCACCGTGAAGATGACGGAAAGCACGACGATGAATATGTAAAGGGCATCCACCTGCCAGGCGATGGTAGAGGCCAGTTCGGGGAACAAGCGCATATCAGTCGACATCTATCGATATCCTCAAATCGAAAAACAGCGATGGCTTATCACCAGCGACAATCACAACTTCATCTACTTTTTACTACGCTCGCGACGGATCATCGTCACGATAAAACCCGCCAGAATCGCAACAGTGGCAAGGCCGGCAATCCGGATTGAATTAACGATGACCAGCCCGTACTTACCACTCTCCGGGTCATAGCTGTAACAAAGCAAGAGCACCTGATCGATGGGAGAGCCGATTTTGTCGGTGGCTGATTCAATCAACCCCAGCCGCAAATCTTTGGGAGCGTACTCGATGCCGTAGAAGTAACGGGCGAGTTTTCCCTGGGGGGTAAGAACCATGATTCCACTGGAGTGAATGTACTCGTCAGTTTCTGGATCGTACTGATAGCGAAAACCGAGGGCCCTGGTCAGGCGGTCAATCTGGTCATCGCTACCGGTCAGGAAGTGCCATCCTCGCCCGGCTCCCTCGCGGCCGTAACTCCTCAGGTATTCTTTCTTTTTCGCGGCGGCCAACTCGAATGTTTCTCCCGGGTCGAAACTCACGGTGACCACTTCGAATTCTTTTCCGATGTCGAGGGAGAGAACTCTCAGACTGCGCAAGAGACCATTCAGGACCTGGGTACACAGCATGGGGCATTCGTAATAAACGAGGGACAGAATTACAGGTTTTTCACCGAAGTAGTTTCGCAGGGGAACGGGCTTGCCGTTTTCGTCGTTGAAGACGAGGTCGAGCGGAAGCTGCTCACCGAGCCTCTGGTCGATTCCAATCTCCTCGAAATTCCCCGGGCTGATTGATTGAGAGGCAGACCTGTCGGGTGCCAGAAGAAGGACTGCTCCAAGCAGGAAGGCGGCGATTCCCGGGACGCGGTTCCCCTCCCATCTGCACAATAAAGATTTGAGCCGGAGACACGAATTATGCATGGGAAATTTAGGGGTCCTCTGAAGCGCGAATGTTGAGCATGGCCTTCTTCTCTGCGAGAAGTTCCATGGCGCGGTCCACGGGTATCCGCGCCAAGCCCACGTCCTTGTTGACCCAGCCGTAGGTCGACAGAATCTGCTCCTCGGTTTCGCGCAGGTCGAATTTCTGCCGGGGCGGATCGATCTGGATCCTGGGACCGGTGGTTTCCTGGCGCACGGCCGCAAGGGAGTGAGGGGGATCGTCGAACAAGGGCTGGTAGTAGTTGAAGATGCGAAATAGAACGAACATCGCAAGGAAGGAACCCACCAGCAGGACTGCTATGGCTATTGCCACCTGGGCAAGTGGACGAGCCGGGACATCTGTAACTTCGTGCCCCGGGTCGGGTGCGTTTCCAGCAGGATTATCCATGGCCATGACTGTTTTCTCTGTCTAGCAGATAGTTGAACCGCGGATCGTTGAGGGCAATGAGGGAACGCCCCTTTAATTGCCAGAAGAAAACCGCGAGCCAGATTCCGCCTATGCCTACGGGAGCAGCTATATCCAACCAGTGCACCGCAAGGCCTGAAGGGCTGAAAGCCGGCGCGGTTACCCAGAAAAGGGCCACCAGCCGCATGATGGACAGGCCTGCTGCAATGCCCACCAGGACGGGAATACGCGATTTGATGCGGGCAGAGATCAACAGGAGGAAAGGAACAACGAAATGCAGCCCGATAAGCGAGTATCCCAGGTCCAGCCAGCCGCCGCTGAGCCGGGTCATGTACCAGGTAATCTCCTCAGGCAAATTTCCTGCCCAGATAATCAGGAGCTGTGAAAAGGACGTGTAGGTCCAGAGCATTACAAAGCCCAGCATAAGGGTTCCCAGATCCCGCAGCCGCTCATTGGTGAGCAGAATGTCCAGCGGTTTCCGGTGGGATAGCGGAACGGCAACAAGAATCATGAATGCCCAGGTCAACAGAATCTGGCCGAGGATGTGAACGGCACTGAAGATTGTCGAGAACCAATGAGGTTCCAATGACATAATCCAGTCTACGGCGGCCAGAGTCATGCTCAGTGCATAGATCAGGATTCCGGGAGCGCTGAGCCTCTGCATCCTACGGGTAAAATGTGTTTCGGAATTCTGGTCTTGTTGAGAGGACCACCGGTTGAGAAAAAAGGCCAGAAGGCCCCACATGGCAAAGTAGGCAAAGGTCCTTCCAATGAAGAATGACTCGTTCAGATATCCCTTCTTCTTCTGCAGGATTTCGTCGGCGGCCACAACCTCGACATGGGTCCATTCGTAGAGGCTGTGCAATCCGAAGAAGAGAATGGGCAAAAGAAGGATGAACATGAGCGGAAGAGTGCGAGTGCCGGCTTCGAGCAGGCGCCGTATGGAAAATCCCCAGCGTCCTCCAGCGACGTGGTGCAGCATCAGAACGGCGAGGCTCCCAAGGGAAAGCCCAACCCAGTATATGAAGCCAAGAAGGTACGAACGGAAGAACTGATCCGTATCCGTGAAGTAGCCGGCGGCAGTTGCGGTAGTTCCGATCAATCCTACGATCAGGGCAATTCGCTGAAAATTGTCCAGCTGAGGCCTCAGGGCTTCGGATTGTTGGATGATCTCTTGATTCATTGAAGTTGCCTTTGGTCTTCCGCTGGCAATTGGTCGAACTCCGCATTCTGGCTGAACTGCAGGGCCCTTATATAGGCCCCAATAGCCCACCTGTCCTCCGCGGGAATGCGGGAGGAGTAGCTGTACATTACGCCGAACCCATTGGTCATTACGTCAAAAAAGTGTCCGATGGGAGCTTCCCGCAGGCGGTCCTCATGCATGGAAGGAGGTTGCTTGAGGCCGCGCTGGACGATCATGCCGTTTCCCCGGCCTGTGCGATCATGACAGGGTGCACAAAAGATGTCGTAGCGTTGCCGTCCTCTTTTCAACAATTCGTAGTCGAGTTCGATGCTGGTCGGAAGGGTCTCGGCAAGTTCTCCCTCGATGGTTCCAAGGTAAAGGTGTGTATCGAGACGCAGTTGACCGCGTGCTACGGTCCCTGGAACGGGCTGACGCGCCGAGAGACCATCGGCAAAGAAGGTCGATCTTTCCAGGGGTTCGTACTTGGGTTGGTCGAACATCCTCTGGCGCAGCTCACATCCAGTAGCGAGAAGCAGAAGGAGCGACATGCTTCCGCAAATCTGAATTGTTCTACTAAGAGACTTTGGGATGGCGTCAATGTTCAACTTGAGATACCTCGCGCGGATTCAGGCTATCGAGAAAGCGCCTGGTCCCTTCCGCATCGAATTGATCATCCTCTGCTTCGATGCAGAGGAAGAACCGGTCCTGACTCGCCCGTGCAAAGTTTGCGACATTGAAGGTCGGGTGGTAGGGCATGGGGAGCCCGTTGGCGATCAACATGCCCAGAAAAGCGCTAATACCAGCAAAGAGAATGGTCAGTTCGAATGTTACCGGGATGAAGCTGAGACCGCTGTGAAGTGGTCGTCCGCCGATGTTGATGGGATAGTCGATTACGTGAACCCAGTACTGCAAGGAGTATCCCGCGATAGCACCAATCAAGCCGCAGATGAAGACTACGTAGGGCAGGTTGGTCCGTTTGAACCCGATTGCTGCCGCAAGACCGTGAATGGGCAAGGGAGAATAGGCATCTATCTTGCGATAACCGGCGTCGTAGGCGCCCTTGGCCGCTGCCAGCAGGTCTTCAGGCCCTTCGAATTCTGCCATGAGTCCATAGAATGGAGGTGAAGTCTCTTTGTTCATGGCGGCGATTTACTCTCTGCTCTGTTTTTTACCAATGGGCAGAAGGGTGCGGATTTCGTGGATGGCGATTAACGGCAGTCCGCGAATGAAGAGGGCGAAGCAAAACAGGAAGAATCCTATGGTCCCGATAAACGTTGCCCAATCCCAGATGGTGGGGTGGTACATGTCCCACGAGGAGGGCATGAAGTCCCTGTGGAGACTGGTTACCACGATTATGAATCGCTCGAGCCACATGCCCACGTTGATGAACATCGAGATGACGAAGAGCCACATGGTGCTCAGGCGAATCTTCTTTATCCAGAGAAGCTGCGGGACGAGGATGTTGCAAATAATGAGCGACCAGTAGTAGAATCCGTAGGGTCCAAACATGCGGTTTTGCATCATGAACCCTTCATAGGTCGCGGCGCTGTACCAGGCCATGTACTGTTCCATGAAATAGCCATAGCCAACTATCAGGCCGGAAACCAGCATGACCTTTGCCATATTTTCAAGGTGGCGGTCGGTAATGAAGTCATGCAATTGGTAAATCCTTCGCACCGGGATCAAAAGGGTCAGCACCATGGCGAACCCGGCGTAGATGGCGCCGGCAACGAAATAAGGCGGAAAAATGGTGGTGTGCCACCCGGGGATGATGGATATGGCGAAGTCCAGACTGACGACGCTGTGGACGGAGAGGACCAGGGGCGTGGCCAGGCCTGCCAACAGCAATGAAGCCATTTCGTAGCGCTCCCAATGTATGGCAGATCCACGCCATCCCATGGAAAGAAAGCCGAAAATGACCTGGGTGATGCGGTGTTTTGCCCGGTCCCGGAAGCTGGCAAAGTCGGGAATCATCCCCATGGTCCAGAATAACAGTGAAATCGTTAAATAGGTCGAGACCGCAAAAACATCCCAGATCAAGGGGCTGCGGAACTGGGGCCAGATGTCCATGGAGTTGGGATAGGGGAAGAGCCAATATGCCGCAAGCCAGGGCCTCCCGGTGTGGAGGAGTGGAAACATGCCCGCACACATCACGGCGAAAATGGTCATGGCCTCTGCAGAGCGATTGATTGAAGTGCGCCATTTCTGCCTGAACAGGAGGAGGACAGCCGATATAAGGGTGCCGGCGTGGCCGATCCCGATCCACCAGACAAAGTTGATTATGGCGAACCCCCATCCTATGGGAATGTTGATCCCCCAAATTCCCACCCCTTCGTATAGAAGATAGGCAACCGCTATCTGGAGCATGGAAACGAGCAAAAACCCCACCACCAAGGTTGCGAACCAGGCCAGCGGTGAAGATGGAGTCAGAACTATGGAGCTGATCTTGTCCGTTATGGTCGTGTACGAAGTCTGGCCAGGACCGAGTTCGGGAACCGGAGGGGTATATGGCTTTGCAGACGAGGGTGCGGCTTCGGACATTTTAGCTCTCGATAATCTCCGGGTTGGGGTTTCTTACACTTGCCAGGTAAGAGGTGCGAGGGCGGGTATTCAGCTCGGTCAGGATGCCATAGTTGAGCGGACTGGATTTGAGATGAGCGACTCTGCTCTCCGGATCGTTGATATCACCGAATGCGATGGCCTCGGTGGGACAGGCTTGCTGACAGGCTGTCAGAATCTGGCCATCGACAATCGGATCTCCGGACTTCTTGGACTCAATGCGTGCGGCGTTGATGCGCTGGACACAATATGTGCACTTCTCCATTATGCCCCGAGACCTGATGGTCACGTCGGGATTCTGCATCAGTTTCAGACTTTCGGTTTCCCGGTCGGCGTATTGAAGAAAGTTGAAGCGACGGACCTTGTAGGGGCAGTTGTTGGCGCAGTATCGGGTGCCGACGCATCGGTTGTAGACCATGTCGTTGAGGCCTTCCTGGCTGTGGGAAGTAGCCGTGACGGGGCAGACCAGTTCGCAGGGCGCATTCTCGCACTGCTGGCAGGGGACGGGCTGGTGCAGAATGGCGGGATCGTCCAGGTCGCCGGAATAGTAGCGGTCAACCCGTATCCAACTCATCTCCCTTGCATTGCGGACCTCGTCCTTGCCTACCACCGGGATGTTGTTTTCTGACTGACATGCCAAAGAGCAGGCATTGCAGCCGATGCAGGCGTTGAGGTCGATGGCCATTCCCCAGGAATTGCCGTTGTACTCGAACCCCGAGTAGAGGGTCAGCTCATCGGGAAACTCATGAACTTCCCTGTGCGCGAAGTCCGGGTGTTCTTTGAATTCGACCAAGTCGGCGTGGCGTACGAGGTGACGACCTTCCATACTGTGATGATCCTGGGTGCAGGCCAGGGGATAGGTGGAGAAAGTCCTGACAAGCTTCAGCCCTGCGGCGCTCCAGGGGCTGGAAGACGAGCGCAGGACATTGACATCGAAGCCGAGGTCGTTGCCGACCCGACCACAGCGTGTGCGGCCGTATCCCAGGTGCACGGTGACTACATTGTGGGCTTGGCCGGGAACTATCCATACGGGGGCTTCAATGGATCTGTCTCCCAGGTTCAGTTCAACTACCTGTTCGTTTTTCAATCCGAGGCGCAAAGCAGTTGCGGGGCTTACCTGGGCGGCGTTGTCCCAGGTAAGCTTGGAAATGGGCTTGGGGGTTTCCTGGAGCCAGCCGTTGTTTGCAAATCGTCCGTCCAAAATCGTGGGATCTGGCCGGACGAGGAGCTCGAGGTCTTCTTCGTCCATCGGGGTCCCGGTTCCCCTGGGAAGGGACAGGGATTCTGGAGATTTGACCGATTTCGGGGGAAGTCCCGTGTCTGCCATGAGGCCGTCGTGCAGGGACTGTTTCCAGAATTGCTCGAAATTGGTCGTCAGGTCCTGCCCTTGCCAGTATTCTTGCAGAATGCCGTCGACCGGACGCCCGGATTGGCCGATGAGTGCCCCGATCAGTTCGTGGGATGACTTGCTGTTGTAAAGCGGCAGGATGAGAGGCTGGACGATGGAAACGGTGCCGTCGTAGGAACGGCCATCGCTCCAGGCCTCCAAAAAGTGGGACTCGGGGATGTGCCAGTGGCACAAAGCCGCCGTCTCGTCATCGTAGAGACCCAGGTGCGCCCGGAACGGAACCTTTTGCATGGCCCCTGCAAAGTCCAGGTCAGCCGGCGCCGAGTAGGCCGGATTGGCACCGAGGATCAGGAGCAGCTCTACCTGATCTGCCTGCATCGCATCGACCAACTCACCCAACGACTCCGCCTGGTCTACCGATTCAACCTCGACGGGGTCGGTGTAGTGAATGGTTGTGCCCACATTCCCGAGGACTCCGTTCATCGCGTGGGCAAGGGCATGGACCGCTGGAGCCTGCTGATCCCCGGCCACGACGAGGCTGGAACCCGAATGATTCAGAAGGTCCTGAACCACCGGTCCGATCCAGCCCTGATCGTCGGGGAACGGAATGGAGGCTCCGGCGGAAACAGAGTCGACGCCGAGCCGGTGGGCCGCGGTCATGGCGAAGGATTCAATCTGCCTGGTCCCAAGTGCCATGCGGTGATCCGCCCAGCTTCCGGTACAGGAAGGGGTGCTCTCGACCATGTAAAGCCGGTTGGGTTTCTCCTGGCCGGAGGCGAGGCGGCGGCCATTGGCGAAATCCCGTGCGTAGCGCACATTTCCCGGACCGCTATAGGCAAAGTCGGCGTCGAGGGAAAGAATCACTTCGGCTTTGGAAAAGTCGAAATAGGTATTGACCGGTTCACCGAAGGCCATTATCGCACCCGCCCGGACCTGGTCGCGGTTGGCCGCTTCATACTGGTGCCAGCGGGCATGGGGGAATTCCTCGAGCAATTTCCCGAGCTGGTGTCCCAGGGAAGGGGAGGTAACGGTCTCCGTTAAAATGCGCAGCCCGGCCCCCTTTTTGAGTCGTTGCATTTCCAGGGCCTGGTCGAGATCGGCCAGGAAATTCCCCCACGTGTTTATGCGACCTGCGTTTTTAACCACCTTTGACCGGTCTGGGTCATAGAGGTTGAGAATCGAGGCCTGGGTGATGGCATCCGTGGCGCCATGGCTGCCGGGATGACCGGGGTTACCCTCGATCTTGGTGGGACGCCCCATGTGGCTTTCAGCTAAGATCCCCGTGGCAACTCCTCCCACCGATGTGGCGGTTGCAAAGAACAAAGGTCTGCCTGGAACGACGTACTCCGGAGCGCGCACGTAGGGAACGATTTTTTCCGTTGGCTGGATAGTGCAGCTCGTCAGGCCTCCAAAGGCCAGGGAAGCGCCCATCAACTTCAGGAAGTTCCTGCGGGTCACAGGGTTGGTCATCTCTGATGCCTGTTCCGGAAATTCACGCCGAATCAGTTCCTGGAACTCCTCTGTGTCCGCCAACTGGTCTAGACTGCGCCAATAGTCCCTGCCCCCGGACGGGGCTGGATTAGCGCGAACTCCGGTCAGATTTTCGAGACTCTTGCGAGAGATCTTTTCTTTTTTCATCGATGACAGATTGAGCAATCGGTTAACTGGGTTGTCTGGATTTGGTACTCCTCGACCAGCTGTCTACCCAGGTCCTCCTGGTCACCAGGCGGCTTCCAGGCCAAATTGAAGACTTCTTCCCGCGGCCTGACAAACTTCTCGGGTTCCCTGTGGCACTCGAGGCACCACTCCATGTTGAGGGTATTCTCTTTCCACATGAGCGGCATTTGATCGACTTGGCCATGACAAGTCTGGCACCCTATTCCCTGTTTGACATGTATGCTGTGGTTGAAATAGGCGAAGTCCGGCAGGTCGTGGACCCGGGTCCACTCGAGGGGCTTGTTGTCGCGAAAACTGAGGCGCACAGGTTCAAGGATTGGTGCTTCCGTCCAAACCTGGGAGTGACAGGTCATGCAGGTTTCCGTGGGGGGAATGCCTGCAAAAGCGCTCTCCTCGACGGAGGTATGGCAGTATCGACAGTCGATGCCCATACCATTTACATGATGCTTGTGGCTGAAAGGCACGGGCTGATCCACCGGTACCCCTACTTTACTCACATAATCCAGGCGATTGATGTTGAGGAGGATTCCCAGGAAGGTGCCGACGATTACGAGTGTTACAAGGATGCTGGCTTTGGAAGCCCAGTTGGCACTGGGCGGAAAAATCTGAGGCATTAAACCCTTGATCTAATTTCTTTTGCAGTATTCACGATATGTGATGGGCTGGCTTGAAAAGTACGTAGCCGAGCCCGGGGGAGGTAAAAAGCAGGGGTAAAGTTATAGGTAGTTTCGCCTAAAGTCAACAGGCAGTCGGGTTAAAAACTCCATAATTTTATATATAAAAACCAGCAGTTTCCGAACCGGACAGAAATCTATCCGTTTGAAGCATTTTTTGTATCAGGCGAATTTCCATACAGGGCTTCAATCATCCCGTTTCATTGACTCCACGATGGAAATATACTATTTTTTTAATTCTTGCAACTTCCCATTTTTCTAGGAGTTGATGAATTTCTGATATCGGGCGGACTCAGCCTTTCATATTGAAACCATGCTGCGGGCCAACCGAATCCGAAGATTGCTCACTTACCTTGAATTGTAAGACGCGACATGCCCTCGTAGCTCAGTTGGATAGAGCAACAGATTCCTAATCTGTGGGTCCCGTGTTCGAGTCGCGGCGGGGGCACATATTGGAAACCACATTCAACGACCACCGGCAATTTGTTGGTGGTCGTTGAATGTGCGCACACAAGCATCTGCACGGCCGGCGATCGCGCCGGACATCCTGAACGGCCAGAATCAGGTGAAATTCATAACTTGTTGCGGAACAAAGGGAAGTAGGGATGTTAAAATTATTTAACACGCTGTCACGACAAAAGGAAGTCTTTGAGCCCTGCCGTCCGGACAAGGTGCGCCTGTACAGCTGCGGACCAACCGTCTATGACCATGCCCACATTGGAAACTTCCGCTCCTTCCTGCTGGCCGATCTGCTCAAGCGCTATCTTCGCTACCTGGGGTTCGAAGTGTATCACGTGATGAATATAACCGACATCGAGGACAAAATTATACGCCGCACACGGCAGGAAGGTGTGAAGTTGCGGGATCTGACGGAAAAATATACCAAGGCTTTTTTCCATGATCTCGATTCCTTGAATGTTGAAAGAGCCGACCTCTATCCGAGGGCAACTGACCACGTTGAGGAAATGATCCAACATATTTCCAATCTGTTGAATATGGGTCTGGCCTACGAGCGCAATGGGTCAGTCTATTTCTCCATCGCAAAATTTGGGGACTACGGCAGGCTTGCCCGGCTCGATATTTCGGGTATGCAGGATGGGGTCCGGGTGGATGCGGACGAGTACGGAAAAGACCATGTCCGCGACTTCGTCCTCTGGAAATGTTGGGTCGAGACCGATGGGGAAGTATACTGGGATTCACCTTTTGGCCGGGGTCGACCGGGTTGGCATATCGAGTGTTCGTGCATGTCCATGAAGTACCTGGGCGAGAGCTTTGACATTCACACTGGAGGAGTGGACCTGATTTTCCCTCACCATCAAAACGAGATCGCCCAAAGCGAAGGAATGACTGGAAAATCTTTTGTAAAGATGTGGGTACACAATGAAATGCTGATGGTCAAAGGCGAGAAAATGTCGAAGAGCCGGAGCAATTTTTTCCGGCTCAAGGAGATAGCCAGGACCCCAAGCGATTACAGTGCCTATCGCTACCTGTTGATAACGAGCCACTACCGGAATACCCTGAATTTCACCTTCGAAACCCTGGATGCCGCCAAAAATGCTCTGCAGCGACTCCGCAGGTTGAATCAGCGGCTGAAAGGCATGGGTGCTGAATCGTCCGGCGAGGACTGCACGGAGGTCGTCGCCGAGGCCAGGCGTGACTTTAAAGCTCACCTGGACAACGACTTGAACACCCCCAGGGCAATGGCTGCAGTATTCGAACTTGTGGGCAGGGTCGAAAAATCATTGAACCAGGGCTCCATTAGCGGTAAGGGTGCCATCCAGGTGTTGGAGTTCTTTAATGAAATAGACCGGGTTCTGGGGATTTTTTACGAGCTAAGGGGAGAAGAATCCCGAAAGACCGAGTTGACGTCCGAACTGGCTCTACTGTTGCGAGGCAGGGAGGAGGCTCGGGCAAAAAAAGATTGGCAGCGCGCCGACCTGCTGCGCGATCAACTGGAGGCTGCTGGCCTGGTCGTGAAAGACACTCCGGAAGGGACCGAGTGGTCGTGGTCGGAATGACGGAATGGTGATGGAATTGCGGCAGGCAGGTCACCGGAATACAAAGGTTACAAATGGAGGTTGGTAAAGAGTACGCCCGGAGTGTTTGCCGGGAGGTCGAGGCAGTAGAGAATGCCCTGGATGAGTTATCCGGCCTCGGTAACCTTCTTTCGGATGAATGCAAGGCCCTGTTGAAGAGCTTTCTGGGACACCTCTCGAAGGTCTCTGAACGGGCCGCATCAGGTGAGTCCAATCCAGTACCGATCCGGAAGGCCACCCTTGCCTACCGGAAGTTGCGGAATCTCTGGCTGGGACAAGCGGTAAGGTCTGGAATGAACGCCGGATGTGGTCCCCAGGAAGTGTTCCTGGACCTCATTCTGGGTGACGATCACCTGTTCTTGACCCAGGCCGAAGCCCGCCCTTTCTCCGAGTTGCATCCCCGGCTGGTGGAGGCGATGCGGGCGGATTTACGCATCGTGCAAAAGCTCGCGGTTGCCGATTGGTCCACCTGGATGGAACGCCTTTGCGGAATGGAGCATGAGGAAGAATCCGGTGCTCACTGCGTGCGGGGACTCTCGGATGGGTTCAGGCCTCCCTGGGATATCTCCGCCGAAAGAGAGGACTTGATACGGAGGATTTCCCGGTCGGCAGACTGGGGTGATCGGGTGGAGGATTTAGCCGGATTCGTATTTTCACATGGACACCGCAGCTTCTGTGGATGCCCAGCATTTCGCCTCAGGCCCCCTGATCAAGCCGAAGTCCTGGAGCCGATAGGTGGCTTCTCCCATTTTCCCCTGGAGTGGCTTGAAGGCAACCGCGGCAGAGTTGAACTCATCGAGCGCAATACCTTGAACCTGCTCGATGGGTTCAAGGCCAACAACGTCCTTATCTGGGGTCCACGTGGGTGTGGCAAAACAACCCTGATAAGAGCCTTGATTACAAAATATTACGGCAGGGGCCTGAGGGGCATCGAGATATCCCCTCATACCTATGGGCGTTTGATAGATTTGTTCGATTTGGTGCGGCGAAGGCGGGAGTACTTCATTGGGGTGCTGGACAATATTTCCCTTGTTGGCCGAGACGCCTCAGTGCATTTGCTGTCCAGCGTTCTCGATGGCGGTCTCGATCCATTGCCGCAGAATCTGGTTTTCTACGCCACTTCCAATTTCAAGGACCTGGTGGACCGTGAGGGGACTCGAACTCAACGATGGGGCGGGATGCAGATGGACGAGGGGGAAGATGACAGTCCGAATTTGGTGGATCAGGGCCTGCAGCCGGAGATTTTCGACCCCCAGCAGGCTGAACGGCTGGATGAACAACGTGCTTTGGACGACCGATTCGCACTCAAGGTGTTCATGGACATGCCTCGCAAGACCGAATACGAGCACATGGTGCTTTCCTATGCCCAAAGAGCTGGTATCGACGTGGATCGGGATGAATTACTGGCAGCCTTCAGAGTCTGGTGTATGCGGCACAACCACGATCTGGTGGGAGGGCGTACTGCCAGGGACTTTATCGTGGATTTCCTGCCGGCATTTTCCCGGGAAAACTAGCCCGGTCAATCAGATTGATTCATTCGTGATGTGTGGGGGTGAGGCGCAGGATTGATCGCCACGAAACCGGATTTCGAGAATTCCCTCATCCGCGTTCGAGCAGTTCGATCTCGTAGCCGTCAGGGTCGTCGATAAACGCCATCTTTCGGCCCTCGACGAATTTTTCCCTCCAGCCTTCTGGCCAGATTTCGATCCCCTCCTTCTCCAGCCTATCGCAGCAGGCAATGAGGTCGGGGACCCCAATGGCCAGATGCATGAGGTCCTCAGGAACCTTCAGATCGTACTCGGCTGACCAGGTCAGCTCCAGGGTGTGCTGGTTGCCAGGCAGTTCGAGGTGAGCTATCTGATTACCGGAAGGGGACCTGTCGGATCTGCTCTTGAGGGCGAACCCGAGATGCTTCCCGTACCAGTTTATGGAGTGGTCCATGTTGCTGACGCGAATTCGAGTATGGAGAAAAATCGCCATGATAAATTCCTCTAGTTCCTATTCCGGCGAAAGGAAAGATTGGGTCGGGGTATCGAAATTTGCCCGGTACTTCCGGTGCTTGTCCACCTTCTTTAACTTTATCCAATTGAATCATGGTGCCGAAGAGAGGACTCGAACCTCCACGGGGACAAACCCCACTGCGCCCTGAACGCAGCGCGTCTACCAATTTCGCCACTTCGGCAGTAAAATTGGATCTATCCGTGCAGTACTGGCCTTCTAGAAACGTAGGAGACTTGACTACTCGCGTCAAGGGTTTTCAAGAACAACCTGGATGATGGGCAAACCTGACAGTTCCAATCGAGATCGAATCAAGATTGTGGCCCAGAACCGCAAGGCGCGTCGCGATTACGAGTTGCTGGACATTTACGAGACGGGCATAGTACTCGAGGGCACCGAGGTCAAGTCCCTGCGTTCGGGCAAAGCCAATCTCAAGGACGGCTATGCGGTGGTGGAAGAGGGGGAGGTTATCCTCTACAATGTCCATATCAGCCCATATGAGGCGGCCAGCCGGTTCAATCACCACCCCGAACGGCCGAGGAAATTGCTCCTGCACAGGGCCGAAATCCGACGGTTGATTGGCCGTACGGAACATCGGGGATTGACTCTGATTCCGACGAAGCTGTATTTCAAGCAGGGGAAAGCGAAAATAGAGCTGGCTCTGGCTCGGGGGAAAAAGCAATACGATAAACGCCAGGAAATCGCAATGCGGGATTTACGCCGGGACCTTGAACGGGAGTTCAAAGAAAAATAGTGAATCGGACCAATCCCAATCCAAAGGAACTGAAGAGGGCGGTCATCCACTGTGGAAGATGTGGAGGGAAGGGCATCTACTTCGATCCCCAAGTAGAAATCGGGCACTCCGGAGATTTGAAACTTTGTTCCTGCATAACTAACCGATGTCAATGTGGTGGCTACCCGCCATACCGGTACTGGGACGAGGAATCCAAGAGTCGCGAGTGCATCTGCCGATCGGCAAGAAGAAGGCTGCTAAGGACCAAACGCTTGTTCAAAGAATCCCATATCCCCGGGCGTTTCCGCTGGAAATTTCAAGATGACTTTCTCCACAGCGCTCCGGATGGAACCTCCGTACCATTGGCGGACAAGGTTCTACCACTTGTGTCCAGCCTCGTTGACAGGGGAGCTGAGCCGCAGGTCGGATTTTTTTTGTTCGGACCTCCCGGAACGGGAAAGACCCTGGCTGGATGCATCATGCTCAATGAGTTGATCCTTCATTGGGGCAAGGCAGGTCGTTTCCTCAATCTTTCCCTTATGTATTTCCAGAAATTGCGCGCCACCTATTCCGAAGAAAGCGCACACTATGGTCAAACCTGGCAGATTATCGAGGAGTTGTGTAATATCCCCTTCCTTGTGGTGGACGATTTTGGAATCCAACGCAACACAGAGTGGGAAGAGGAGATGCTCTATGGTTTGCTGGATTCCCGTTATGCAGATGGCCGCTTTACGGTTATAACCACCAATCAATCGGTAGACGAAGTTCAGCAGCTTTCCAGGGGACGGATCTACTCGCGCATCTCCGAGATGTGCCACCAGGTGGAAATGGCAGGTATGGACTACCGGCAACACCTGCAATCCAGGAAATATGGAATCTGAGCGGGTCGACGGGCGCGGGCCCTATGAGCTGCGTCCGGCAACCATAACCAAGGGATACCTTGATACTGTTCCGGGATCCGCCCTAATCGCCATGGGGAATACCAGGGTGATTTGCACGGTCTCCTTGGAGGATCGCGTACCGGCCTTTCTCGTCGGCACCGGCAAGGGGTGGCTCACGGCCGAGTACGGAATGCTGCCAGGGTCCTCAAGCAGGCGCATCAGCCGCGAATCCGCAACCGGCAGGGTCAATGGCCGCAGCAGGGAGATACAGCGGCTTATTGGTCGCACACTTCGGGCAATCATCGATCTTGGGAGTCTCGGAGAGCGCACCCTCCATGTCGACTGTGATGTGATCCAAGCCGACGGGGGAACTCGGACTGCTGCCATTACCGGGTCATATGTTGCTCTGGCAGAGGCCATTAAAAAAATTACTAGAGAAGAAAATTTAAATAAAAGCCCACTACTGGATGCGGTGGCGGCAGTCAGTGTAGGGTTGGTTGAAGGACGCGTCCTTCTCGATTTGTGCTATGCGGAAGACGTGAAAGCAGAGACCGATATGAATATAGCCATGACCGGCCGCGGGGGCATCGTCGAGATCCAGGGATCCGCCGAAGGACGCCCTTTCAGCCGCCGCGAAGCAGACCGCATGCTGGATGTTGCCAACGAGGGGATCAATACCCTGCTCGCCCTGCAGCAAGAGGTCGCGTGAGTTGATCAGTCGCCCTCAGAGAAATTGCTTGACAGTCTTTCCCGTGCCTTCTTATGTTCTAGATAACCTTGATCCCAGGGTGCCATTGATTTTCCCTCCTTCGCCCTCCCTACCTCCATACGAAGGATTCAGCCTATGGCAGAAATGACAAAAGCTTCCTTTTGGGATGTGGATGACTCGCTGGGAAGTTACCTGGCCGAGATCGCCCATTCCAGGCCTCTTTCAGCCGGCGAGGAGGTAAAATTAGCCCGTCAGATCAAGAAGGGCAACGGTGGCGCGCGCAACCGGCTTGTGGAGGCCAATTTGCGCTTTGTGGTCAGCGTTGCAAAGGAATACCAGAACCGCGGTGTTCCCCTATCAGATCTGGTCAGCGCAGGGAACATGGGTCTCATCACCGCTGCCGAGCGCTTCGATGAAAACAAAGGATTTAAATTTATCTCCTATGCTGTTTGGTGGATTCGTCAGGCCATCCTCCAGACCCTTGCGGAACAATCACGCACCGTTCGACTTCCCCTCAACAAGATTGGATTGCTCTACAAAATCTCCAAAACATCCCGCATGTTGCAGCAGGAGCGCGCTGACGATCCCAATCCGGAAGAGATTGCCAATCAGCTCGACGTTCCCGTGCAGGAAGTCAAAGAGACTTTGATGTGCGGTCGTTCTGTCCGCTCGCTGGACGCTACATTTAAAGATGAAGAAGATCACAGCCTGCTGGACGTTCTCCCCGACGACCGCCAGGAATCCCCGGAAAGCCAGGCGATGCAGGGGTGTCTGCGCGGCCAGATCGACTCCGCCTTGGGAAGCTTGATGGGTCGCGAGGCCGAGATTCTCCGGCTTTATTTTGGTTTGGGCGGCGAAGACCCCATGACCTTGGATCAGATCGGCGTCCGTTTCGGTCTCACCCGGGAGCGAGTCCGCCAGATCAAGGAGAAGGCTCTGCACCGGCTTCGCCATCCCAGCCGATGCGACCAGCTGAGATCCTACAACACCGCCTGAGCCAGTTTCCACCCATACCATGAAAAACTCATTGCTCCCTTTCTGGATTTTGCATCCGGACTGCAGTATACTCCCATTCCCCTGCTTAAAACCAACGGACCTGTCATGGCTGACAAAGGAAATGAGGAAGATCTGCTGCGCTCCATTGATGAAGTCGAGAATCGGATTTTGAATTTTCGCAAAAAGCTCAATGCCGTACTGGCAAATATTCAACCTGAAGATCGGCATGGACCCTCTGTAAAAAATCAAGTAAAATAGTCGGGTCTTCGAGCCAAATTGCGTTGCGGGAAAGGGGTGGATTTTAATTCTGACCCCTTTTCCTTTTGAAAGAACTGTAATGAATCAATGGGAGACCGGCATCTTCACCTCCACGCATGGCGGCCTCGGTGCGGGCCTTGATGCGGTGCGGGGGTTGGGAGTGCCAACGGTTCATCTTCACGCTCCGTCTGCAGAGTATCGGACTCCTTGCCAGGTTGCCGAACTGAAAGATCGCTTCGCCGAGGCGGAAGTCGTCATCTCCGTGGTCTTCGCGGGCTTCCCCGATGACGACTATTCGACGACAGACTCGGTGGTTAAAACTGTGGGGTTGGTTCCTCCCGAGCGTCGCCGGGAGCGTTTGCAGGAGACGCTGGAAATCGCCGACTTCGCCCACGGGCTGGGAGTAGATGCCATCGGCATGCACCTGGGATTCGTGCCATCCGACCCAACCCATCCGGAATATGCCTCAGTAGTCGGGGTGACCCGTCAGGTTTGCGACCATTGCCTCGGGCTAGGGCAGCGGTTTCACCTGGAGACGGGACAAGAGACCGCAGATGAGTTGCTGCGATTTATTCAGGCCGTAGACCGGGACAACCTCGCAGTGAACTTTGATCCCGCAAATATGATTCTCTATGGATCGGGAGAGCCCCTGGAGGCACTGGACATTGTGGGGACCCATGTCAAGAGTGTTCACTGCAAGGACGCCTGCTGGGAGCGCAAGCCTGGACAGCCTTGGTACGAAGACGAGGCATTGGGTGCAGGAGACGTGGATATGGAGGCCTTTCTCCGCAAATTGAAGGAGGTGGGTTACGAGGGGCCGCTGACCATTGAGCGCGAATACTCCCCAGATCAAGCCGCGGATTTGAAAGCTGCACTGAACCTTCTCGAGGGGCTGCGCCGGAAAATCCTGGGATGAGAGGTGATGCGGATGACCGACCTGCTGGGGAAACGGATGGAGTTTGCAGCGGAGGCCGCCTGGCGGGCTGGGAAATGCACATTACCCTATTTTCAGACCAGTATAGAACCGGAGTGGAAGGTGGATGGGTCTCCGGTGACGATCGCCGACAAGGAGGCTGAGACACTCTTGCGCGGCCTGGTTCAGAAAGCTTTCCCCGATGACGGAATCGTTGGTGAGGAATTCAACGAGAAGAAGGGCACCTCGGGGAATCGCTGGATCATCGATCCAATTGATGGGACCCACTCATTTTTGAGAGGAGTCCCATTCTTTGGAGTGCTCGTTGCCATGGAGAATCCCGACGGGGTAGTTTTGGGCGTAGTCTACCTGCCTGCCCTGGACGAGATGGTCTATGCCGCCAGAGGTGAAGGCTGCTGGTGGAACGGTCGCAGAGCGGCCGTGTCGGACGTGCGCGAATTGAAAGATGCCTGCATCTGCTATACCAGTGCATCCAGTTTTGCGGCGGAAGGACGGGCAAACAGTTGGGAGGCGCTTACTCGCGCGACCAGGATACAGCGCGGGTGGGGAGATTGTTACGGGCATGTCCTGGTGGCCACAGGTCGTGCCGAGGGCAGTTTCGACCCTGCCATGAATTCATGGGATTGTGGCCCCTTATTGCCCATCTTGGAAGAAGCGGGAGGCACCTTTACCGATTGGGAGGGGAGGGCAACAATCTACGGGAAAAACGCCTTTTCCACCAATGGTCATTTATTTGACGCAGTGCTATCCTGTTTAAATTGCTGATTTGATCAACTCTCAACCCAGGTCCCTCGGAGCTGTCAATTTTGATCAAGGTTTTGCTGTTACTACTTGCGGCTGTTTTGGTCGCCTATTTCCTCCGGAAATCCAGGCTGATCGGCAATCCGCGAAGTAAATCTCAGGTAATTGACAAGAGCCAGGTAGTAGACGCCAAGTATCATGAAGTGGAAGACAAAGAAAAATTTGAGGAAGCAGGGTGAGTAGACGCTCGAGGCTCTCCGTAGCGGATTTGCGCAAGGAGGTGGGAGAAGCAAAGTTTCACCCCTTTTACCTCCTCTACGGCGAGGAAGACTATCTACGAGACGAGGCCGCCACCTGGCTTGCCAAAGTGCTTTCCCCTGACCAGGCGGCCGATTTCAATGTCGATACATTTTATGGTGACACCCTGGCGCCTGAGGATTTTCTCAAGATTTACGACTCATACCCCATGATGGCCGCTCATCGCCTGGTTGTAATTAAACGTTGTGAAAAGCTCGATATCGATTGTTGCAGGGGATTGGAGAGCATATTGGATTCGCCATCTGCCTCGACCCGGCTGATTGTAGTTGGAGGAAAGGTGGATATGCGGCGCAAGTTCTTCCGGAAGTTGGCGGAGTTTGGCCGGGCCGTCGAGTTTCGCGTTCCTTATGCAAATCAGTTGTCTCACTGGATACGCACCCTGGCCACAAGGAGGGAATTGAAAATAGACCTGGAAGCTGTCGATTTGTTGA
The DNA here is from genome assembly GCA_965208105.1 of Candidatus Latescibacterota bacterium. Taxonomy (GTDB): domain Bacteria; phylum Latescibacterota; class UBA2968; order UBA8231; family UBA8231. The sequence goes on along the minus strand of OZ242318.1, from coordinate 443,291 downwards.
TATTCTACATCGGAACGAACCTTCGGGAGTTGGCTGGTGAAATTGACAAGCTCGGCATTTTTGTCGGCGACGAGGGAAAGATTACACCTGGCGCCGTCGAACAGGTGGTCGGATCGTCCAACAAGACCAGCATTTTTGAACTTGCAGACGCCATTGGCAGCCGGGACAGCCGCAAGTCTTTCATTCTTCTGCGCGGCCTGATGGACCAGGGGGTGGAACCCGCCCGGACCTTCGCCTTGATCGGCCGGCACATTCAACGGCTGTTGAAAACTCGAGCACTGATGGAACGGGGAATGTCCAAAAAGCAAATGGCTGCAGATCTGGGCATCTCTCCCTACTTTCTCAAATCCTACCTGGATCAGGCCAGGATTCATCCTGAAAACCGCTTGTGGGATGGCCTGGGGGCCCTCCGGAAAGCTGACTTTGGACTCAAATCCAACAGTCGGAGCCAGGAGGCAATAATTTCCGACGTGTTGGTGCAACGATTGTGTGCGGCGGCGCGGCCAGGCCGGGGTTGACAGAGGGGACTTCACTGGTTATATTGAAAATTGTATATCTTTATAACCTTTTGAAAATTTTTTAGTTATGGTGGAAAAGAGGAATCTGGATGAGCCGACCCATCGCCTTGACTGATGAGAATTTTGCCGCAGAAGTACTGGAATCTTCCATACCCGTCCTCGTCGACTTTTGGGCCGCATGGTGTGGGCCATGCCGCATGGTAGCCCCCATCGTCGATGAGTTGGCCGACGAATATTCCGGACGGGCGAAAATCGCCAAACTGGACGTGGATTCAGCACAGAAAACCGCTGTGGAATTTGGTATCCGGAGTATTCCTACCATGCTGATTTTCAAAGGCGGGAAGGTTGCCGACCAGTTGATTGGCGCCCTGCCCAAGCAGCAAATCACCGAAAAATTGGATTCGGCCCTGGGCCGTTGATTCCCCGCGCTGGTGTTCCCAATCTTAGAACTTTTACCTGCAAAACGACTCTTTCGGATTCCAGAAGGGGTCGTTTTTTCTTTCAGGTCCGGGAGAACCTGATGGGAGCCGGTCTTTTCTCTTTCATTTTCCCCAGCAGGAATGCAGGGAAGGATGTCGCGCTTGCCGTCCTGAGGAGAGTGCCCATTTTCCAGGATTTGAGTCGGCGCGAATTTCAGAAAATCGATGGAATTTTACGCCGGCGTTCCTTGTCCTCGGGGGAAGTCATCGTGCGAGAAGGAGAAATGAGCGCTGGCATGTATGTCGTTGTTTCTGGAGAGATTGAGATCATCCAGAAAGACGGCGAGGGGAAATCCCGGCGACTGGCCATCCTGGGACCTGGAGACGTTTTCGGGGAACAGTCTCTTCTGGATGAAGAGGTGTCTAGCACAGCTTCGGCAATTGCTTCAAGGCCCTGCCTGGCCATCGGTTTCTGCAGGCCGGACCTGCTCGAACTGCTCAAACAAGATCCGCAAATTGGATTGAAAATAGTCAGACGTTTGTCACAAATGATATTGAACCGGTGGCGACACACCAGCCGTCTGCTCAAGGACGGTCGGATCAGGCAGCAGGAAATTGAAGGGACCTAGTGCCTGCCTGCGCAATTCCGCCTGAATTCGCCGCCGCCGCATCCCGTCCTGCGTCGTTGCCCTCGCTCGCGCTTAATTTCGCGCGCACGCGCCGATCGAAAAATGGGTCAAAAGCAGGTGATGGGACGCCGGCCGACGATTCCTATGCCGAGCAAGCTGCATGAACCAGGAACAGACATCAAGCCTTGGAAAACAGATCAGAGTGGCCCTCGCGATTGGGATCTTTCTGTCGTTGATTACCTTGATATTCTTTCTCCGGGGAATCCTTGCACCTTTCCTCCTGGCCTTTGTCATGGCCTATGTCCTGGCGCCTCTGGTAGATCGGATGGAAGGCAGGGGAATGAACAGAACCCTGAGCATCCTGGCTGTATTCATCGTCGTGGCCGGAGGATTGTCATTTGGCCTTGTAAAGGCAGGTGGGAAGTTGACGGCCGAAATGATCGATCTCGGCGAGGAGTTCATCAGACAGGAAACAGTAGACAGGGAATTCCTCATAGCCAACAAAGGCCAGAATCCGGTCCTCATAGATATCGACCGCGAAGACCTGAACAGGGCGGCTCCCTTTTCAGTGACAGATCCCCCTGTATTTCCTTTGAAGCTCGGGCCGGGAGACAGCCAGGCCCTGAGGATTCACTTCGCTCCGGCGCAAACAAGGCCTGTCCATAAACTCCTGATTCTGTCCAGTCCCGATCTGACCGCTCCATTTGGGTTGCGTCTGCGGGGGAATTCATCGAGAGTCGCAGATTCAACTTTAGACGATTTTTGGGAAGAAGAATTTCACGAAGAGGCTGTGGTTGAGTCCGTTGTCTTCGGTGCAAGGGGAATCGACTTTGGCCGAGCCGGCCCCAACCTGGTTACTCGAATAAGCGAAATAGCCAATGAGACGCAACCTTTGGTTCAGCCCTTCCTGGGCGAAGATCTGGTGATAGCAAATGTCGTACGGGAATATGGCGGGAATTTAGCGGAAACCCTTTTTGGTGGAACTACCGGATTCGTCGAGGAGCTTGTTTCCGGGATTACCTCTGGGATCGCCCTTCTGGTTATTGTGCCATTTGTCGCTTTCTTCTTCTTGAAGGAAGGCCGGCATATAACCCACGGACTAATTGACCTGGTACCAAACGCATACTTCGAACTCTGCTTTAATCTCCTTCATCAAATCAACGGGCAGATCGGAGGATACATCCGAGGCCAACTCCTGGCGGTGAGCGTTGTAGCGACGATGGCCATTATTGGACTCCTGCTGGTTGAAATGCCTTACTCGCTGCCAGTTGGGCTTTTCGCCGGTCTCGCCAACATGATCCCCTACCTGGGCCCACTGATCGGGATCTTGATAGGCTCGATAGTCGCTTTGGCCACGGGGGGAGGGTTCGGTATGGTAGGCAACGTAATCCTTGTGTTCCTGGTGGTTCAGGTGATTGACAATGTCCTGGTTCAGCCGGCCATTGTGGCAAAAAATGTTGATCTGCACCCCCTTGTGGTCCTCTTCGTTGTAATGGTAGGGAGCCAGTTGATGGGAATTGTTGGAATGCTGGTCGCCGTTCCGCTGACTGGCATAATCAAGGTGAGCGGACAGACAATTTATCAGGGGATCAGGGGCCGAGGATCTTCGTCAGTTGACCAGGCGGGGGATTTTTTCTATTTACATAGATAATAAAGGTTTAATAAATAGGAGGTGTTAGTCTCTTGGAGAAATCACTACCATTGAACAGCGACCGGATTTCCATGCTTGCCGAGAAGATTGTTCACGCGAGGAAGCTGTACGGCACCGACAGTTCCTATATCATCGGCTTAATAACCAGTATTGAATGGTTGCTGGAAGGGATCGAAGGAGGCGAAGCCACCAAACGATTGCTTCGCGACCGCATCCTTAAATTCGAAAGCGGCAAGCCCTCAAAAGATCCCGAAGAAGGGGGGGAGGTTTCGGAAAAGAAAACAAATGGCCTCCCGGAAAACACATGGATCAAAGGTGTGGTGAAGTGGTTCAACGACGACAAAGGTTATGGGTTCATTTCTACCGAGAGCGATTCGGATGTCTTCGTGCACTGGAGAGATATCTCCTCATGGGATAGAAGCCTCAGCCAGGGGGATGAAGTCGAATTTATGGTGACCAAGACCGCCAAGGGTTTCCAGGCGGTCAATGTGATGAAAGCCGGGCTTGAAGAGAAGAAAGCCACCGAAGGGGGAGAGAGTGGTGAAGCCGACACTGAGGGTCCGGATGAAGAAATTGAAACTGCCGACGCCTCTCACTCTGAGGCGGAGGAAGGACGGAATAGTGAGGCAGGCGACGAAGAAACCAACGAACCCGCCTCCGAGGATAGTCAGGAAAACTCCGGACAGCCCTCTTAAACCCCCCAAGGACAGCCCTGGGAAATGCTCAAGAAATCACGCAATGCGGTAAGTTGCTCATTTTGTGGAAAGGGAGTCGACCAGGTAGACAAAATAATCCAGGGGCCCTCAGTGCACATTTGCAATGTGTGTGTAGGCCTCTGTAACGAGGTTTTGGAGGAGGAAAAGAAACAGGAACCCAGCCTGCAAGGTAAAACTCTTCCCAAGCCGATTGAAATAAAATCCCATTTGGACGAACACATCATAGGGCAGGACCGCGCGAAGAAGGCCCTTTCCGTAGCAGTATACAACCACTACAAGAGAGTCTATTCCGGGGCATCCGATGTTGAGTTGAGCAAGAGCAATATCTTGCTCATAGGCCCCACCGGAACTGGCAAGACCTTGCTCGCAGAAACGTTGGCGCGGATTCTTCAGGTTCCCTTTGCCATAGTCGATGCAACTGTTCTGACCGAGGCGGGATATGTTGGCGAGGATGTGGAGAATATTCTGGTTCGAATATTGCAGGCCGCGAATTATGATGTCAGCCAGGCCGAGAGGGGAATATTGTTCATAGATGAAATTGATAAGATTGCCAGAAAGTCTGGAAACCCATCAATAACCAGGGATGTTTCGGGAGAAGGAGTTCAGCAGGAATTGCTCAAAATCCTCGAGGGAACGGTTTCCGGAGTGCCCCCCAAGGGAGGCCGTAAGCATCCCGAGCAGCCTCTGGTCCAGATCAACACTCGAAATATCTTGTTCGTTTGCGGTGGAGCCTTTGATGGGCTGGACCGGATCATAAATCAACGAACAGGCAGGCGAGCAATCGGCTTCGGCAGCCACGAGGAGGTGGAGGATTTTGATTCTAACCGGACCTATGGACGTGTTGAACCAGAAGACCTTATTCAATATGGCCTGATCCCCGAGTTCATTGGCAGACTTCCGGTGGTTAGCACCTTTCATCCACTGAACGATGCCGTGATGATGGAAATATTGATCGAGCCCAAGAACGCGTTGATCAAACAGTACAAAAAGCTTTTTGAAATGGATGGAATGAGCTTGCGATTTGAACAGGATGCTCTCCAGAAGATCGTGGAGCATGCGCAGAAGAAGGCGATGGGGGCACGTGGATTGCGGGCGGTTCTGGAGACGGTTATGCTTGAAATAATGTATGAATTGCCGGCCAGTAAGGATGTTAAAGAGTGCATTATTACCAAAGATTGTATTGCATCAAGAGGATCGCCCCTGTTGATAAAAAGGAAGAAAATAGCCTGAAGCCTTTCCAACCCTTGCCAATTACATGCCGACTACAGAGAACCTGTGTCGGCATTTTTAGTAATTTTTCAACCAAACCAGGAGGTGATTTTCTCCATTGATGCGAGTGGACCACAGTCGATTTCCCCCGCGATGCCAACCCGCCTCCCACTCTACAGATTTCCTGCCCTGTAATTCAGAAACTGTCTATATGCACGGTCGAATTGTAGAATTCGAAGGAAGAAGGGGACGTTTGATGGATGACAAGGGTGTGGTCTCTTTCAGGCTCCCTCCACTTGAACAGGAACCACGCTGCGGCGGCATGGTAGGAATACGGGGTCGAATGGTAGATGGCGAATTGTTGGCGGAGCAGATTCACCAATTGGCGCCAGCTGCCGAAAAACGCCGGGAAGGGTATGGTGACTGGCAATCCTTTAATGGTCGGCGAGAGGCGTTAAAAGAAAATCTTGGCATTCGGGCCGCCGCCTTCAAGGCCGTCCGGGACTTTTGGAAAAGCAAGGGTTTTCTCGAGGTAGAAACCCCGCTGCTGGTTGAGGCACCAGGGCTGGATGCCGAAATACATCCCTTCAAGACGGAATTTCATGGCCCCGGAGCGGTTCCATGCTATCTGATCACCTCGCCGGAACACCACATGAAGCGGCTGATCGGCAGCGGATTTGAAAAGATCTATCAGATCGCTCGCTGTTTCCGCAACAGGGAGTACTCCCCAACTCACAACCCCGAATTTACCATGATTGAGTGGTACAGAGCCTTTGCGAGCTACGAGGAAATCATGGAAGATACGGAAGAGCTCGTCGCTTATGTGTGCTCAACCCTTTTGGGTACCACCAGGATCGAATATCAGGGGACGGCGCTCGATTTATCCCCTCCCTGGCAACGGTTGAGTGTGAGCGAGGCATTTTGGAACTATGCAGGAATCGAGATCGAGGCATGCGACGATTTGCAAGATTTTCGCCGTCAGGCCCGGTCCCGTGGATATCTGAGCGTCCGCCCGGATGATTCCTGGGAGGAAATCTTCTATAAAATTTTTTTAGATGATATTGAGCCTGCACTCCGGCGATTGGGCCCTGTTTTCCTGAGGGACTACCCGGTGAGAATGGCTTCGATGGCTAAGGCGAAAGGCGCCCGCCCCGGTGTTGCGGAAAGGGTCGAAACCTATATTGCAGGTCTGGAGCTATCCAACGGGTTTACTGAATTGAACGATCCACGGGAACAAAGACGGAGGTTTTCGATTGAACAGGAGAATCGCCGGCGAAAGGGGTATCCTGAATTTCCTCTGGATGAAGCCTTCCTGGCAATGATGGAGGACGGCATGCCCCCTGCTGGCGGAATGGCCCTGGGCGCGGATCGCATGGTCATGCTCATCGCCAATGCAGCTTCCATTGACGAAGTAATTGGTTTCCCGTTTGGACGATGATCGACAACCATGCTCGGAGGCTCGTCAAGAACCATGCGCGAAGGCTTGTCAAGCCGAATTGGTGGGAGCTTCGAGGTCTCGGTCCGAGGAGAGTATCCCGTCAATTAATCCGAATTCCATGGCTTCATCGGGGGAAAGGAAATAATCGCGTTCCGTGACGGCCTCGATGCGATCAAGGGGTTGCCCCGTGTCACTCATCAGAATCTGATTGAGCTTTTGGCGCCACTTCCCGATCTCACGGGCGTGGATCTCGATGTCGGCAGCTTGACCTCCGACGCCTCCCCAAGGTTGATGAAGCATCAGACGCGAATGCGGAAGGGCATGGCGCTTATTTTTGGTCCCGCCGGCGAGGAGAATCGCGCTCATGCTATATGCCTGACCAACGCACAGGGTGGCGACATTGCAGGGGACGTGCTGCATAGTATCGTAGATGGCCAGACCTGCGGTGAGGCTTCCCCCAGGACTGTTTATGTAGATGGAAATATCTTTCTGGGGGTCCTCGGAGGCCAGGAATAGAAGCTGGGCGATGATCAGGTTGGCTTCGCTGTCGTCAAGAGGGTAGCCGAGGAAAATAATCCGTTCCTTGAGCAGCATGGAGAAAAGGTCATAAGTGCGCTCCCCGCGTCCGGTTTCTTCGACTACAACAGGTACGATGGCCATTTAAGATTCAATTCCTTTTGGAAATTCCGCCTTGAGCATAACCCTAAATTGAAAATTTATACAACGATAAAGCGGTCTCCCCACACTGTCAAGATACTGCCCGGGCATGTCCGGATCCCCGAGGTCGCATTGACAGGAAAAGGGGTCGAATATACCTTTTCCCATCGAAAATAAATTGCATCGGTTCCATTATCGAGAGGTATAGAAGTCATGCCCCAGCAATTTGAATTTCCCAGCCAAAGGTCCGTTCCCCAGTTCAAATTCAGCTCCAAGATGGCCTATTTCATCTTCGGGGTCTTGCTGGTATTGTGGATACTGAGCGGAATTTACACGGTGGAACCAGACGAACAGGCAGTGGTATTGCGCTTTGGCAAGTTCAAGGAAGTTGTTCAACCCGGTTTGCACTACCATCTGCCCTTTCCAATCGAAGACCGCATCGTCCGTTCGGTTACCAAGGTTTACCGGGAAGAAATCGGCTTCAGAACGATTGACCCGGGACCCCCCGCTCGCTATAGAGACGTGCCTAAAGAATCCCTGATGCTGACGGGAGATGAGAACATCATCGACGTGGAAATGGTTGTGCAGTATCGCATTACCAGTGTAGTGGATGCCCTGTTCAGTGTTGCCGGGCTCGGGGCATTCGAAGAGAGAAACGACGGTTTGGTGCACGATGCCTGTGAAGCGGCCTTGCGCCAGGTGGTTGGTCGCCACAAGATCGAAGAGGCTTTGACCGAGGGGAAACTGCTCATTCAGACGGAGATAAAGGAACAGCTGCAAAGGTTGTTCACCCAGTACAAATGCGGCCTCAAGGTGGAAAGCGTGCAGCTGCAGACCGTCAGCGCACCGGCGGAAGTGGACGCTGCCTTCAAGGATGTGGCGAGCGCCAAGGAGGACAAGGAACGATTGATCAATGAGGCCCTGGGATACCAGAATGACGTTATTCCCAAGGCCCGAGGTGAGGCCGAGAAGATGATAAAAGAATCGGAAGCCTACAAAGTCGAGCGCGTTCGGCGGGCCCAGGGTGACGCCGACCGCTTCACCGCCGTTTATGGCGAATATACGAAGGCTCCGAAAGTCACCGAGGTCCGCCTGTATCTGGAAACCATGGAGCGGATCTTGCCACAATTGCAGAAATACATAATTGAAAACGAGGCGAACGGCGGGTTGTTGAACATTCTCAATTTAACCAAGAAGGACGGTATTCAATGAAGGGTCCTGTGGGGGTTATAGTCGCTGTCGTAGCCTTGCTCTTTATTGGCAATTTGGTGGTGTTTACAGTCAACGAGGTGCAGCAGGTGGTCGTCACTCAGTTCGGCGAGCCCATCCGGGTAATCAAGGCCCCCGGCCTGTACTTCAAGCTTCCAAACCCCATCCAGAGAATAACGGTGTTTGACGATCGCCTTCTTGATTACGACGCCAACCCTGAGGACATTTACACCAAGGACAAGAAGATCCTGGTGCTCGACAACTATGCCCGTTGGCGAATTGTCGACCCTCTTTTGTTCTTGCAGACATTGCGAACAACGGCCGAAGGTTTGGCTCGGCTGGACGACATCATCTATTCTGAAATGCGCAAGGAGCTTGGGCAGCATGAATTGACCGAGGTAATCGCGACCAACCGGGAGGAGCTGATGCGGTTGGTGACCCAGCGCTCGGACGAGGCCGCCCAGGTATACGGAATCAAAGTGCTCGACGTCCGTATCAAGCGGGCGGATCTTCCCCCTGAGAACGAGGCGGCTGTATTCAATCGCATGCGAGCCGAACGCGACCGGGAAGCCAAGGGATACCGCGCAGAGGGGCAGGAGGAGGCGTTGAAAATCCGGGCGGAGACGGACCTGGCGGCCACCCGCATTAACGCCGAAGCCTATGAAAAGTCTCAAGGCATTCGCGGGCAAGGCGATGCCGAAGCACTGAGCATTTACGCCGAGGCCTATAAAGATGCGGCGCGATTTTACAAATTCGTCCGGACTCTGGAAGCCTACGAGAAATCACTCGACGAAAAGACGGTACTGGTTCTCCCTGCGGACAGCGAATTCCTGAAATATCTTCAAGGGGCCAGGTAAAGGTTCCCGGTCATTTCAGAGCTGGTTCCGTTCCTTCAATTTTGCCGTGTAGATTAATCTGTTTTCCCGCAATATAATCAGTGGCATTCCGGCCATTCCTGTTCATCCCCATAGAATAATTGCCAAATGATTGTCGGCATAACCGGCGGCATGGGTTCGGGAAAGTCTTCGTTTGCCCGCGAGCTCGAAGAGCTCGGTGCGAAGCGCATCGACGCCGACCGCGTCGGTCACCAGGTAATCGAAAGGCCTGAAATCCTCAGGGATCTTCTGGCAGCCTTCGGTGAGGACCTGATCAACCCTGCCGGCAAACTGAACAGGCGCGAACTCGGACGTCGTGCCTTTGCAGATGAAGCCAGCTGCACCCGCTTGAACCAGATTGTCCATCCTCTTCTGGAAAAAGAACTCAAAAATCAAATTGACAGGGCAAGGAACCCCGGCAGCGAGAATGTGGTCGTAGTTGATGCAGCTCTAATTTTCGAGTGGGGTGATTTGCAGCGCTTCGACGCAATTGTGGTAGTCGACGCAAAGGAGGAGGTGAGGATCGAACGACTGATCAGGGGAGGCATGATCAGCGAAGCCGAGGTCCGGCGGCGCATGGCCTGCCAGATGCCCGTAGAAGAAAAGACGGCCAGGGCGGATTGGGTGGTGGAAAACAATGGCAGTCTCCAGGACCTGCGGAGGGAAGCGGAGCATCTGTGGCCCAAGCTGAGGGATCCGGGTCAGGTTCAAGGATTCACGGTTGCCAAACAGGTTTAGAAACAGTTTCAATGTCCATGCATGGTGACCAATTGCAACGCACCCCATTGTACCATTCCCATGTGAGAATCGGCGCAAGCATGACCGCTTTTGCCGGGTGGGAAATGCCGCTCAAGTACAGCGGCATACACGACGAATGCATGGTCGTTCGCAATTCCGCGGGCATCTTCGATGTATCGCACATGGGGCAGATCCTCGTTAGCGGGAGAAATTGTCTGGAGCTACTCGAATATTCATCGCCTGGGAACATCGCTGGTCTTGAGAAGGGAAAGATGCTGTATGCGGTTCTTTGCAATAAACATGGCGGAACCCTCGATGATCTGACCGTTTATCGTCTTTCAAGCAAGGAGTACCTGCTAATTGTAAATGCCGGCCGAATTCAATCCGACGAAGCGTGGTTGCTCGAATTGGCCAGGAAATTCTCCGGGGTGGAGATCCGCAATCTCAGCGATGGAAAGGGAATGCTCACTGTTCAAGGGCCCCAAGCCGAAGGCCTGATGAGCTCCATCGGTGGAAACCATCTGCGCGACTTGCAATACTTCGGATTTTGCAGCGTGGATATCGAGGGAGAAGAAGCGCTTGTGAGCCGCAGCGGCTATACCGGTGAGGATGGATTTGAGCTGATCTGTGAATCAGGCAGTTTGAGAAAGATATGGTCAGCCCTGCGGAATTATGGAGCCCAGCCCTGCGGGTTGGGCGCGCGCGATGTGCTCCGCACTGAAATGGGCTATTGCCTCTATGGCCAGGAACTGGATCAAAACAAATCGCCGCTCGAAGCTGGATTGTCCTGGACCTTGAAACTCGACAAGGAGGATAACTTCATCGGCAAGAATGCCCTGTTGAAGAAAAAAAAGGAGAGAAGCTATCGGAGTCTCGTGGGTTTCCGCATGTTGGAAAGGGCAATCCCGAGGCCGGGGTATACAGTCTGCAACTGCCGGGGGGAGGAGATCGGAACAGTCAGCAGCGGAACTTTTTCTCCCAGCCTTGAGGCAGGCATCGGGCTCGCCTTCGTGGAGCCGGGGTGTAAAAAGAGAGGGACAGCGCTGAAGATCGATATGCGGGGAAAGCTACGGAGGGCAAAGGTGGTTCGCCTGCCCTTTGTGGCCTCAAAGGTGAGAAAATAGGGAGGAATTGAGATTTACGCTATGGAGAATGAGGCCGACCAACTCGATGGATTTTCCCACCGCCACATAGGGCCGGGCAGGGAAGAGATTGCCCGGATGCTCGAGCAGGTGGGCGTTGACTCGCTGGAGGATTTGTCCAACCGTGCCCTGCCAGCGCAGATCCGCCTGAAAAAGCCGCTCGACATCGGGAAAGGCAAGACCGAGTATCAAGTGCTGGGGGAGATGACCGATATTGCGGAAAAAAATATGCTTTACCGATCCTTCATCGGGATGGGATACGCCGGCTGTATAACCCCGGGAGTAATTCAACGCAATATACTGGAAAATCCCAGCTGGTACACCCACTATACTCCATACCAGCCGGAGATTGCCCAGGGACGCCTCGAAGCTCTGCTCAATTTTCAGACCATGATTATCGACCTGACGGGCATGGAAATCGCCAATGCTTCCTTGCTGGACGAGAGTTCTGCCGCAGCCGAGGCCATGGCAATGATGCACGACATCCAGAAGAAGGGAGAAGGGCATTCTTTCTTTGTGTCCGCCGATTGCCACCCCCAGACCATTGCCGTCGTTCGGACTCGGGCCCGAGCGCGCGGCTGGAAGGTAATAGTAGGGGAACCTGCCGAGCTTGATTCCCGCGATCCTGTATTCGGCGCACTCTTGCAATATCCAACGACCAAAGGGGCAATATGCGACTACAGAGATTTCTGTGACCAGATGCACGCAAACAGCGCCCTGGTGGCAGTTGCCGCAGATGTCCTCAGCCTGACCTTGCTCACTCCCCCTGGAGAATTCGGAGCCGATGTGGTTGTTGGAAACACTCAGCGCCTGGGAATGCCCATGGGTTACGGCGGCCCTCACGCGGCCTTCTTCGCCACCCGGGAAGCTTATAAACGCTTTGTTCCGGGGAGAATTATTGGCGTTTCCCAGGACTGCAAGGGGAAAACGGCTCTGCGAATGGCGCTCCAGACCCGCGAGCAGCACATCAAGAGGGAGCGAGCTACCAGCAATATATGCACGGCCGAAGTACTGCCAGCCGTGGTCGCAAGCATGTACGCAGTCTATCATGGTCCAAAAGGACTCAAGAGAACAGCAGAACGTACCCACGCCATCGCACGTGCTCTGGCGCACAGGGCAATGAAGTTGGGTTATGAAGTGGTACACAAGCAGTTCTTCGATACTCTTTGCCTGAGGATGAAAACCGAGGATCTCAAGAGGGTGGTCAGGAGAGCTCTTGCCTGCAAGGTCAATTTCCGCCAGATAGATTCCCGGAATATAGGCATCACTCTCGACGAAACTACCAGTGAGGAGGATGCCGATTTAATCGTGAAAATTCTTGCAGGGGAAGAGGAATGCGGTTTCTCCATGACCGACGAGGTACCGTCCGGCTGGATGGCCTGGGATCAAGTCCACAGGAGGCAATCCCCCTTTCTGACTCACCCTCGATTTAACACTTACCACTCGGAAACAGAAATGTTGCGTTACATGAGGCGTCTGGAGGCGCGGGATCTGTCACTGACGACCTCAATGATTCCGTTGGGCTCATGTACAATGAAGCTCAATGCCACAATAGAAATGATGCCGACCACCTGGCCGCAGTTTGCCTGTTTGCATCCATTCGTTCCGAAAGACCAGGCAAATGGCTATCAGGTGGTCTTTGCCGAACTGGCGGAGATGCTTAAGGAAATCACCGGCTTCAATGCGGTTTCTCTGCAGCCCAACGCCGGCTCGCAGGGAGAATTCTCCGGACTTCTCGTCATACGCAGGTACCACGAGAGCAGAAAACAGGCACACCGGGACGTATGCCTGATCCCTGCATCTGCCCATGGCACCAACCCGGCCAGCGCGGTAATGGCAGGATGCCAGGTAGTGGTTGTGGCCTGTGATAAACAAGGCAATATCGATTTGGAGGATCTGCGCCGGAAAGCTGGCAAATACGGCGACAGGCTGGCTGCACTGATGGTTACATATCCCTCGACCCACGGGGTGTTTGAAACAGGTATCAAAGAAATCTGCGAGGCAGTGCACGAACGTGGAGGTCTGGTGTATATGGACGGGGCGAACATGAACGCCCTGGTGGGACTATGCCGGCCGGCGGAAATCGGCATAGATGTGTGTCACTTGAATCTTCACAAGACCTTTTGCATTCCCCACGGTGGCGGAGGACCCGGTATGGGTCCAATAGCTGTGGGAGAACACCTTGCAGATTTCCTTCCCACCCACCCTGTAGTCCAAACCGGCGGAGAACGGGGCATAGGAGCCATCGCCTCCGCTCCCTGGGGAAGCGCGGTAATATTGCTTATTTCCTGGGCCTATTTGAAGCTGATGGGAACTGAAGGTCTAACCAGGGCGACCCAGGTCGCTATCCTGAGTGCAAATTACATGGCTGCCAGACTAAGTTCATTCTTCCCGGTCCTTTACAGGGGGAAGAACGGCCTGGTTGCCCATGAATGCATCCTCGACCTTCGTCATTTCAAAGCCCCGGCAGGCATCACTGTGGAGGATGTGGCCAAGCGCCTCATGGACTATGGCTACCATGCACCTACTGTCAGCTTTCCCGTGGTTGGAACGCTGATGGTCGAACCTACAGAGAGTGAATCCAAGACCGAACTGGACCGGTTCTGCCAAGCAATGACATCAATCCATGACGAAATTGAAGAGATCATCAGAGGCGACGCCGATCGGGAGGACAACCTTCTCAAGAATGCTCCACACACCCAGGACATGGCGGTCTCCGATGAATGGGGTTATCCATATACCCGCCAGAAAGCGGTCATGCCGGCTCCCTGGCTCAGGGAGCACAAGTTCTGGCCCTCGGTTGGCCGAGTAAACAACGCGTTGGGAGATCGCCAATTCATTTGTTCCTGCGTTGCTCCGGAGGAATTCGATTAGGATTCCCGGGGAATTTGCAATCCCTCCATAGGAATTCGCTGGACTCCATGTGAAATTTGGACCACGGCAGGTTCCCTCGTCAGCCAAGGATGATGGGGAATGTATCCACGGTCTGATCCAGGCAATTGCCTGAACGAGACTGGAAGAGAGGCCGACCAAATTCGGATTGGGTGGTTGTGATGCGGGCTGGCCTTCACCAAACTATGCAATGGTCTTATGCCTGGCCGCAAATTTCCGGATTTGTCCGCAGATTTTGTGGACCGCCATTACATCCCGCTTCTCCAGCTCGATACGATTGAATAAACCCCTTAAAATTCGGGTGAAATGCCGGGGATTGTCATTGAAGTGGTTGAACTCAACGGCGTCCATGGCTTCTCCCAGGTGTTGGTATAGTCGTTCGCGTTCGGCTGCAGTGGCAAGGTTTTTTCTCTCGGGAACTTCAGCCCCTCGAACCGCATGAAACAGCTCATAGGTGAACAGGAGAACGGCATGGGAGAGGTTGAAGGAAGGGAATGAGGTCGCAGACGGAAAGCGGATCAGCTGGTGGCAGGAATCAATTTCATTGCGCCACAATCCGTCTTTCTCACGGCCGAAGACAATCGCAACCTCATGGTGGTGGGCAAGGGAAGCAACTCTGGCGATGGATTGGCGCGGAGTTGAGCAGACCTCTCTGAAACGGCCGAGGCGGTGGGTAGTACCGATGACGAAGTGTGCGTCCGCCACGGCAGTGTTCAGGTCGGGGCAGGTTCTGCATGCGTCGAGGATTTCCCCGGAGCCGTGGGCCATCCGGCGGGCTTCCGGGGTATCCCAGGGACAGGGCTTTACCAGGACGAGCCGGGAGATGCCGGTGTTTTTCAGGACTCGAGCCGTTGAGCCGATGTTTCCCGGAGTAGACGGTTCCACGAGAACTACGGTAATGCGGTCCAGCGGGTTCATAGGTTAAGGAAAACTACAGGTAATGATTGCGGCGGGCAAGTAAGCCGATCCGGGAACCATATCCGGTCCTATTCCACCTATTCCAGGATGGGATGTATCTCGCCGGGCAGGTGGTTTTGGAAAAGGTGTAAGGAGTTGATTCTTAATCGGTTTTGTGCTATTTTTCCCTGGCTTGGCGGGAGCACGTCGGCACCGGGTCCCGCGGTGAAATTGGCGGAGAAGCCCCGAGGAGAACCAAATGAAATCCGAACAGTCGGCACAGGCCTTTGCCGAAGCCCAGCGCTATTCTCCCGGGGGAGTCAATAGTCCCGCCCGCGCCTTTTCCGCGGTAGGGGGAACTCCTCCCTTTATCCAGCGGGGCTCGGGGTCTCACCTGTTCGATATCGACGGCAACGAATACGTGGACTACGTATGCTCCTGGGGTCCGCTGATATTCGGCCACGCACATCCAAGGGTCGTAAATGCCGTGACGGATGCCATCCAGCGCGGCACGAGCTTCGGGGCGCCCACACTGGTGGAAACCTCCCTTGCCCGGCAGGTCGTCGATATGGTCCCGGGTATCGAGATGGTGAGAATGGTCAACTCGGGAACGGAGGCGACCATGTCCGCAGTGCGGGTGGCCAGGGGTTACAGCGGACGAGCCAAGGTCCTGAAATTCGAAGGATGTTGGCACGGACACGGGGATAGTTTCCTAATAAAGGCCGGCTCATCAGCCCTTACAATGGGAGTGCCCGACAGCCCTGGGGTTCCCCGGGATGTCGCCGCCAATACCCTCGCCCTCCCTTACAACGACCTGGCCGCCGTCGAGCATGCCGTCAAGGACAATCGCGGTGAAATAGCGGCTATTATCGTCGAGCCCGTGGCAGGAAATATGGGAACCGTCCCGCCTCGTGAGGGATTTTTGGAAGGCTTGAGGAGAGTTTCTTCCGAGGAAGAGATCATCCTTATCTTCGACGAAGTAATAACGGGGTTCCGCCTGGCCGCCGGTGGCGCCCAGGAGTACTATGGCGTAGTTCCGGACATGACCTGTCTGGGAAAAATCGTTGGAGGAGGCCTGCCCGTAGGAGCGTATGGAGGGAAGAAGGAGATCATGCAGAATGTGGCTCCCCTGGGCATGAAGATTTCCCAGGCCGGCACGCTTTCGGGAAATCCTCTGGCCATGGCGGCGGGTCTCGAGCAACTGAAGATGTTGTGCGAGCCTGGCGTTTACAAGAACCTGGAGAATATTTCCCACGGTTTGGCACAGGGGATGCAGGCCAACCTGAAGAGCCTGGGCCTCGAGTATGGCCTGAACCGCGTCGGATCAATGATGTGCATGTTCTTTTCCGAAGAAAAAATCGTGAATTTTCGCAGCGCAAGCGCCGCTGATACCGCTCTCTTCAGCCGCTACTTCTGGGAATCACTTCAGCGTGGCATCTACCTCGCACCGTCGCAATTCGAGTGCATCTTTCCCTCGGCCGTACACACCGACGACGATGTTGAACAGACTCTGCGCGTTCACTACGAAGCCCTCCAGGCCATTCATTGAGCTCCCATGGAAAGCCTGAAAATCGGTATACTCTCTTTCGATGGTTGGAGGTGGCAATTGTGTGCCATTCTGTGTACTTGCTGGCTGGGATGTGATGGCGGCGAGATCGACGGCAGAGATGAGCTGGGCATGGAAGACGAGGGCAAGTACGAGTTGGTCATGCTTGAAGAAGATGGGAGCAAGGGCGAACCGGAAAGGGATGGAGAAGTCCAAATTCAAGGGGATGATCCTGACAGTACGGCTCCCATCGTCTACGATCCGCAAGGGGAGTTCACCGTCCAGATAGGCGTTTACAAAAATGCTCAGGTGGCGAGCCGGATCGTGCGCGAACTTCGCGCCGAAGGATATCCTGCCTATGCCATCGCTTTCCCCGAAAAGGAAGCAGTGAGAGTACGCATTGGATACTTCCGGACCAGGCTCGATGCCCGGCGCTTCGGGGTGATATTCCAGCAGGACAGGGCTCAGAATTTTTGGATCGATCGCAAATCCAATGAAAAATTGTAGCCGGGTGGGAAGGGTTCGCTAATGGGCAAGCGCGTATTGTGCTGTGGGACCTTTGACTACCTTCACCCTGGCCACATTTTCTTCCTCGAGCAGGCCCGAGCCCTTGGCACGGAACTAGTTGTCGTGGTTGCGCGCGACGAGAACGTCAAACGGATCAAAGGTGCCTATCCTGATCATGTGGAGGAGCAGCGCAAAGCCCGCATCGTCGAGCTGGACCTCGCCATAGAGGTAAAACTGGGCTACCCGGGTGGGAATTTCCTCAAGGTCGTGGAGGAAATCGATCCCGACATAATTGCCCTTGGCTATGATCAGAAGGCTCCTTCCGGTTTGCGAGAAGCATTTCCAGATTGCGAAATCGTCGTTCTCCAGCCGCACCATCCCCAGAAATATAAATCATCAATCTATCGCCGCGTCGGTCCGGAACGATAAAGTGAAACGAGCCAAAACCATTTTTCAATTTCTGACTGGAAAGGCAGGACACTTTAGAAAGGACCATGCGCCTCAGCTCGTGATGCGGTATCCTCATCCGGAACCGCCCGCCCTCTGCGCATTGGAAGAGGGGTATCACCTGCGCTCATACTGCAAGGGTGATGAGGAGGAATGGGTGAACCTGCTCAACGCAAATGGCGAGTTGGGGAAGTGGTCCATGGAAAGGATTGACGCGGAAATTCGCGGAAACCTCGTACACAGCGCCCAATTTTTCATACTTTCAGGCCGGCAGATTGTGGCTGCAGCTGGCGTCTACGAGGGTCGGTTGAACGGAGAAGATTGCTGGGAGATCGGCTGGGTTGCCAGCGACCCGAAGCACAGGGGGAAGGGACTGGGCCGCCAGGCAACGGCTGCTGCAGTGGTGGCTGCGAGATCCTTGCCGGATCGTCCCATCTTTCTGAGAACGGATGATTTCAGAATGGCCGCAATCAAGGTCTATCTCCAACTTGGCTTCGTGCCCGATTTTGCCCACCCCTCTTACAAGCGCCGGTGGCAGGACATTCATGCCCGGCTGGGAGATGGAGACCTTGCCGGGGCCGGACCGCCCATCTCCGCCCAAAGGGGAAGGTCGGCCACATGAAAATTGCCATCTGCTCCGATATCCACGACAATATCTGGGCCCTGGAGAGTGCCCTTCCCCTCGTGCGGGAAGCCGACATGCTGCTGTTTTGTGGAGACTTTTGTGCCCCCTTCACCTTGGTCCAGCTGGCGCAGGGATTTCCTGGTCCCATTCACGTGGTTTGGGGAAACAACGATGGGGACAGGTGGCTGCTCACGGAGCAGGCCACCCGCCATGACCATGTGATCCTGCATGGCGAACTGGCAGAATTGGATTTGGCCGGCAGGCACGTTGCCATGACGCACTATCCTGAAATCGCGCGCGGATTGGTCCGCGCAGGCAACTACGACCTGGTTTGTTATGGACACGACCACATAGCCTGCGACGAGCAGGTGGGAAGAAGCCGCCTGATCAACCCGGGAGAGCTGATGGGCCGCTTTGGAAGGAGCACTTTTGCCATGCTGGACATGGATGGGGACACCCTGGAGCATATCGCGGTCGTATACTCGCGCTGATTGATCAGATGTAGCCCAGCTCCCGCAGGCGCTCATCCAGAAGATTTCTCTCTTCTTCGGAAGAGGACCCCGAAGACAGCCTCCCGTAGGACGATTGCGCCAGCATTTTCTCATAGGCGGCCAAGTAACGGAAACTCTCCCTGTCGTCCAATGATTCCTCTGTAAGGGGATCCTCCAACCGGCCTTCCTTGCTGTCCTCATTGTAGGTGAATTTCCCCCGAAGGTCGAACAGCGCCCACTGCCTGTCCCCCCTCTGCCGCGTCCCCTGCGGATTTGGCGACCAGGCATCCCCTCCGGAGACGGGATGTATCTGCGCAAGATAGTAGTCCGGTTGGCCATCCTGGCGGATGTCCATTCCGTAGCCCTGGTAATTTACCGGCAGGTGGAAGAGATTGACCAGGGTGGGGAATATGTCGACGATGGAGAGAAGCGGTCGTGGAGGTGGGGGATTGCCGCTTCCGGGGAGATGAAAATAGAAAGGAATGCGGATAACCGAGTTTCTCAAGGTCTGCCCGTGGTATGGTTCTTCTCGCGTCCAGCTTTCGCCGTGGTCGCTGAGAATGATTACACACCATTCCCGGGGGTCCAGACGCTCGAGGAGAGGAACTAGCTTGTTTTCGAAAAGAAATTGGACCGCAGCCGTGTATCTGGCGATGACAGTCCGGGTCTGGCCCCGGTTCAGCAATCGGGCGGTCTCTCCGAGAGCTCTGCCGTCGGCGGCGCCGTAAGGTGTGTGGGCGCCCCAGTAGTGCAGGAAAAGGCACTTGGGAGTGTGGGGGTTGCGGCGGAGAAACCCCGGGGCCGAATGCAGGGAATCGATCCCGAAGTCCAGGTTGGCGAAGATCTGGGGTACTTCGGAGAATGCACCCACGGCGAACCCCTTCTGGCGGAACAACCCGAAGATATGGGAGAGCCCCTGGCGAGTGCGGGAATAGTGTTGGCCGAGAATGCCGTGTTCAAAAGGGTAGAGGCCGGTGAACAGGCTCGTATGCACTGGACGGGTGGCCGAGGACACCGAGAAGAAGCGCTCGTAGAAGCAATAAGGACGGGTCAGGAGGTCGAAACGAGGGGTCCGGATTTTCGGGTTGGTCCGCCCCACGCAATCCAGTCGCAAGCTGTCTATCGAGATGAGCAGCAGGTTCAACGCCGTTTCCCGAGTTCCCGATGGGACCGGTTCCAAAATTTCCACGAGGTCAAGGACGACCAGACCGGACTTCCCTCATACATCCCAATTTCCTGGATTCAAGAGGAAATCATCATATAATTTCAGATCATCCAAGTCTTCCCTGATCGCGCCAGGTAGAGGTCCAGCCTCGAAAGCGGCTATGTTGCCTTCAATTTCTTCGATGCTGGTCGTCCCGCACAGCGTGATGCAGGGCTGGGGGAAGAAAGCGGCATAGCGCAGAGCCAGGGCAGGTAGCGAGATCCCCGCGGACGCTGCGACTTGGGCGGCTCTGAGCGCGGGAGTGCGGACACCGGAAAGGCTGTCCGGAAGGGTGTAAGCGCGTTCCGAGAGCGCCCCAAAGAAAAAAACCGATCGCAGAACAAGGCCGACTCCCTGCTCTTTGCATCGGGGAATCACCACATCTTCCTGACGCCTGTCCAAAATGTTATAAGCGACCTGAAGAGTGTAGAATCGATTCGGGTCGGCGAGGGCCTCCATAGGCGCTTCGAGGCCATATGTCGATGCTCCCCAGTACCTTACGAGACCGCGGGAGCTCAAATCGTCCATGCTTTCCAGGAGTTCGGAAACGATGAAGCTGTCGCTTGCGACGTGGAGCTGCAACAGGTCCAGGGTCTCGCATCCCAGGTTCTTCAAACTCCGCAACACCGACTCTTCAATATGCTTGCGGAGGAATGCACCCCTCAGATTCTCCGGGTCCTGCTGGTTCTTGCGCAGGGTTACTTTCGTCGCAATTACGGGCTTGGGGGTAAACCGGGCGAAGGCTTTGCCGACTAACTCTTCGCTGCGGCCGTATCCTGCCGCCGTATCGATGTAATTTATCCCCGCCTCGCATGCCCGGTGCAAAAGACTGATGCATTCCTCGTCGGGGGGAGGGACAGGCTTGCCGATCCCATACGGCATGCCAATCTGCACGGTTCCCAGCCCGATTGGAGAAACGTGTAAATCTGTTGCCCCCAGCCTGCGATGCTCCAAGCTTCTGATCCTTCCGTTCAGCACGCCTTCGTCTGTAATTGCCCCAAGCCTGCCGGGCAACGATAAACCCCTGCGAAACGCAAGTCAAATATCATCACATCTGGTGTCGCTCCAGCGTCGCACCGCATCCCTGACGACGCCATGGCAGGAGGCGAGCAATGTCCGGGCGGTGCCGAGCCCGACTCCACAAATTTCCATGACCAGAGCCAGCTTCAGATTACCCTGTGCCTCTTGTAGTCGTTGAAGGGCCTTGTCCTCGGGCAAATGGGTCAAATTGGAAAGGATGCGAATGGTCCGGTCTCTGAGCTTTGCGCTCTTAGGCTGCAGGTCGACCATCAAATTCCCATAGGTTTTGCCCAGCCTCACCATTGCACAGGTGGAGACCATGTTCAGGAATAGTTTGGTGGCCGTTCCAGCTTTCATGCGCGTGGACCCGGTGATGACTTCCGGTCCCACCTTGGGTGCGATCGCGACATCTGCTTCAACCTGGTGGACGACGTTCGGGCTGCAGGTAAAAAAAATGGTCGTGCAAGACAGCCCCCGGGCGTATTCAATCCCGCTGCGGACGTAAGGGGTGACACCGCTGGCGGCTATTCCTATCACCGCGTCAGCAGAGGAGAGGTCCCGGGCTTTCAGGTCTTGAACTCCCGCCTTGGCGTCGTCTTCGGCACCTTCTACCGCCTCCCGGACGGCCTCTGTGCCGCCGGCTATAATTGCCTGTACCATGGCAGGATCCGTGTTATAGGTAGGAGGGCACTCGGCAGCGTCCAGGACGCCGAGCCGGCCGCTGGTCCCCGCTCCGAGGTAGAAGAGGCGCCCACCGCTGCGCAGTGCATCCACTACCAGGTCCACCGCCTGAGCTATCGCCGGCAGCTCGCGCTCCAATGCGGGAGATACTTTGGCGTCCTCGCGGTTGATGATCGCGAGCATCTCCAGAGTAGACACCTCGTCAATGCGTGAGCTTGCCGGGTTTCTTCGTTCAGTGAGAAGGTGAGCCCACCTGGTCATCTTGAATGGAAAGCAGTAGTCCAGCAATTCAGGTGTTGGATGGAGCCGGCGGAGCGGAGGATGTTCCGCCCGGCACAAAATGAAAAAATTCAAAAAGGAGACCCGCATGTAAAGGGAAAAATAATTGAGCGAGGGGGCAGGATACTCCTTGGGAATTGTCATAATTGCCCTGTATTTGTATATTTAACCAATTCAATTTCATTTAGTTAGGCACTTTTCAGGTTTGGGGGAAAGTTCGATATGCCGGCCCATTTGTCCAAAGTCTACGATCCCGGGATCACCGAGGAAAAATGGTATGCCTTTTGGGAAAGGGAGGAATTTTTCAGGGCTGAAGTCCGCGAGGACAAAAAGTCCTACTGCATTACCATACCACCGCCGAACGTAACCGGATCCTTGCACATGGGTCATGCGATTCAGCACGCCGTTCACGATATGATTATCCGCTGGAAGCGGATGCAAGGGTGCGAAACACTCTGTTTGCCGGGGACCGACCACGCCGGGATCGCCACCCAGATGGTGGTGGAAAACGAGCTTGCCAGGACCGAAGCCAGGACTCGCCATGACCTGGGACGGGACGCCTTTCTCGACCGGGTCTGGGCATGGAAGGAGACATATGGGGAGGCTATCTACAAGCAGTTGCGCAAGCTGGGAGCCAGCTACGACTGGCAGCGCGCCCGTTTCACCCTCGACGAAGCCTATGTCGAGGGTGTGCTGGGCGCCTTCGAACACTTTCATTCAAAGGGCTGGATCTACCGGGGGACCCGCATGATCAATTGGTGTCCTGCCTGCAGAACGGTTATTTCCGACCTGGAGACGGAGGAGCGCGAACTCCAGGGAAATCTCTGGCACATCCGCTATCCCGGTGTGAATGGTGGTCCCGAGGTGGTGGTGGTCACCACCCGGCCGGAGACCTTACTCGGCGACACCGCAGTGGCAGTTCATCCCGACGACGGTCGCTGGCGGGAAAGCCTGGGAAAGATGGTATCCCTGCCATTGGTGGGCCGCCGGATCCCCATTATCGCCGACGGGTACGCCGATCCGGAAGTAGGGACAGGAGCCGTCAAGGTCACACCAGCTCACGACCCCAACGACTACGAGATCGGGCAGCGGCATGGACTGGAGCAGATCCAAGTCATCGGTTATGACGGCATTAGCACGGAAGAAGCCGGCGCCTTTCGCGGCATGGAGCGATATGCCTGCAGAAAGGCCGTGGTAGCTGCCTTGCGGCAAGGCGGATTTCTCGAAGATGTCGAAGACCACCTCCATTCGGTTCCCCACCACGACAAATGCGGCACAGTGATCGAGCCACTTCCCATGGAGCAGTGGTTCATGGATATGAAACCACTGGCGCGACTGGCACTGCCCTATCTTGAAAGTGGAGCCGTATCCTTCATTCCGGATCGCTTTTCCGCCTATTCCGTCGAATGGCTGCGGAACATTCGAGACTGGGCTCTCTCCCGCCAGATCTGGTGGGGACACAGGATCCCCGCCTGGTACTGTCGATCCTGCAGTGCGCCCGGGCTCATCCCGCTGGAAGGTCTGGAATGGAAGGAAGCACTGGACCTGGGAAACTTTCGCGTGGACCTGGAAAAAGGAGCACGGCCCATGGTAAGTGCAACTCGACCGGATGCCTGTTCCCAGTGTGGCAGTGAGGAACTGGTGCAGGATCCCGATGTCCTGGACACCTGGTTTTCCTCCGCGCTGTGGCCCTTTGCCACCCTGGGATGGCCGCGAAAGACAGCGGATTTGAGATATTTTTACCCCACCGACTTGATGATAACTGGCCGCGATATTCTCTATCTATGGGTCTTGCGCATGGTAATGACGGCGGTTGAATTCCTCGACGAGATTCCCTTCAAGGTTGTCCTCGTTCATCCGACGGTATTGACAAGGGACGGTCGTCGCATGAGCAAGAGCCTGGGGACGGGACTCGATCCTCTGGACCTGATCCGCCTTTACGGCGCCGACGCAACACGTTACAGCCTGCTGCACCAAGTCGGCACCCTGCAGGATGTGCGTTTCGATGCCGAGATGGAAAACAGCGTGGTCCAATCCTCCGTCAGCGCCGAGAACGGGCGGAATTTTTGCAACAAACTCTGGAATGCCGCCCGGTTTGTGCTGATGAACCTCGAGGGGTACGAGAGTACACAGGATCGGGTGCGGAGCCAGGACCTGGCAGACCGATGGATCGAGAGCCGGTTCGCCCGCACTATCGAGGATGTGAACCGTTACCTCGAAGCATACCGTCTTAGCGACGTTACCCGGGTGGTCTATGATTTTCTCTGGCGCGACTACTGCGACTGGTTTGTGGAGATGGCCAAGGCCCGCCTGCAGGGTGGGGCTCCCGAGGCCCGGTTGCAGGTGCAACACACCCTGATCCAGGTTCTCGAGCAGGCCCTGCGACTGATGCACCCCATCATGCCGTTTATCACCGAGGCCCTGTGGCAAGTCCTGCCGGCGTCGCCGGGACGAGGGCCCAGCATCATGTTGGCCCCCTGGCCTGCGCCGGATCCGTCCCGGATCGATGATGGAGCCGAAGAAGAGGTGGCCAGGATGCAGAATATCGTGACTGCGGTGCGGACCATGCGCGCCGATATGAATATTCCTCCCGGAAGACGGGTGAATCTTCTGCTGGCGACGGCCTCTCCGGAATCTGCGAGCCAGCTCGCCAGGCAGGGCGATTATATCGAATTTTTGTCGCGAGCCGAAAAGGTTGAAATCGGTCATGGTCTGAGTCGGCCGCAGGCTTCCGTCAGCGCAATCGTTGGGGAAACCGAGGTCTACATCCCCCTGGAGGGATTGATCGATCTGGATGTCGAACGCCGTCGCCTGCAAAAAGAAATAGCCAAATACCGCGGCTTGTTAAATGGTCTGGAGAAAAAGCTGGGAAATTCGGGCTTTCTCCAGAAAGCCCCGAGGGAAATAGTGGAAAAGGAGCGTGAACGCCACGCGGAATACATGGTTAGTTTGGCGAAATTGGAAGGCAACCTGGAAATCCTGCGCACCTGACGAAGTCCTTTCACTTTCCCGGAACAGTCCCCGGAACAGATCGAGAATCAATCATTGATGCCAAAACGGCATCTGCCTGCAGACCATTTAAATTTGATCCATCTCGATTTCCATGGCATTCGACCTTTTTACGACCAGCGCACTGGCGAGTGAAGTGCGCCAGTACTTAAAAGGCCAAAAGATTACCGCGGTGGGTTCTGATGCCATGGGCGTGGGGTTTGCCCGTGATCGATCCGGTTATGTCTATGCCCGGGTCGGTCCCGGTGGCTATTTCTGCTATCTGCCGGGACCGCTACCCGCTGAATTGGGGGAATCAAGCGGTCCTGAGCGTTATCTGCGCAACGCCTTCGTTGAAGACGTCTGGGCGGAGAGGCGGGACCGTATTATCAGAGTCAGGCTGGTCCGAAGGAACCGATCGGGATCCTCGACCTATGGCCAACTGGTGTGTGAATTGATCCGGTCCCGAGTCCAGATCGTGCTGATCAGTGAGGAATCGAACGCGGTACTGGGGAAATGGGTCCGAGAAGGGAGGAGGAGAGGGGGAAAAGCCCGTGTCGTCGTTGGCAAGGCCTATCTAACTCCTCCTCTCCAGGACCGCATCTTACCTGGAGAGGACTCCTTTTCCAGCTTCTCTTCCAGGTTGAAACCAGATGATGAGGTGGGGCCAGCCCTGGGACGGATATTAGCGGGAATAGACAATGAAATACTACCTGAAATCCTGCATCGCCTCGGCCTGAATGAACATGAGACTACAGCCCAGATTACCAGTCTCAGATGGACGAGGATCTGGGGTGCGGTCAGGGAACTTTACGGTGCCGTTCCACCGCCGCGGGGATACGTTTGGCAGGAAGGATGCCGGAAGTTTTTCTCTGCACTCGAACCCACCCACAAAGGCGGGGCGCGGAAAGAATGTTCTTCGATCAGCGAAGCTCTGATTCTGGTGGAAAACGAAGATCGCATGATCGAAGAAAAAAGGAGGCGAAAGCAACGGCTCGAGAAAGGTCTGACGGTGGCACTGAGGCGCATGGAGAAAAGAATCGATGCTCTTCGCCTGGACCTGAAGGAAGCCGGCCGTGCCGAGGAGCTGGAAAGGATGGGAAGCATTTTGATGGCTCATCTATCCTCGGTCAAGCAGGGATATTCCCAGGTCGAGTTGCCGGACATTTTCGATCTTACAGGCCGGTCCCGGGTGGTTATCGAACTCGACCGGCGCCGTTCGCCCGCAGAGAACGGAAAGTGGTATTTAAAGACCTCCAGGAAGTTGCAGCGACGGCGCCAGGTCCTGCCAAACTTCCTTCAAAAACTCGAATCGGAAGCCGGGAATACCCGGAGGCTGCTGCTCGAACTCGAAGAAGGTAAGAACTTGGACCATGGCGAAATCGAAGGGTGGCTGCACGAGCATGGAGTGGCAGGCCGGGAGGAACGGAAGCAGGCCCGCAGAAACCCCCTTGCCCATCCACGGCGCTATTGCACCGCAACGGGTTGGAGCGTCTGGGCCGGCCGCAACAATAAGGAAAACGACCAGCTCACCCATCGCATGGCCTCGAAGGACGACATCTGGTTGCACGCCCATGGCTATGCCGGATCCCACGTGATACTGCGGCGGCAAGGCCGCCGCGAAGAACCAGGCTCCCAAACTCTGAAAGAAGCGGCGGGGGTAGCCGCCTATTGGAGCAAGGGAAGGACCTCCAGCAAGGTGGCGGTGGTCTATACGCTGGTGAAATATGTTATGAAGCCCAGGGGAAGTGCTCCGGGTACGGCCTCCATCAGAAGGGAAAAGACCCTCCTGGTCGAACCTGGCCTGCTTCCCGAAGAGAGAGATGGAACCAGAAAGGCCAGGTGAATATGGTTCCTCGTCGAAAAGAGAAAGGACTTGATCGGAACGGCACATAATGGCTCTTTGTCTAGGCATTATCGGCTTGCCGAATTCTGGAAAATCGACCCTTTTCAACGCGTTGACCGAAGGATCGGCAGAAGGGTCAAACTACCCCTTCTGCACAATCGAGCCCAATTTCGGGGTAGTGGATGTTCCAGATTCACGCCTGCAGCGACTGGCCCAGATCCTGCAGCCTTCCAGTACCACTCCTACCACAATCCAGTTTGTCGATATCGCAGGACTGGTGCGGGGTGCCAGCAAAGGGGAAGGCCTGGGGAACAAGTTCCTCGGGCATTTGCGCGAGGCCGATGCCCTGCTGCACGTTGTCCGATATTTCGCCGCTCAGCAGGTATCCCACGTGGATGGGGAAATCAATCCGCTCAGGGACGTGGATACGATCGAGACTGAACTGATGCTGGCGGATCTCGAAAGCGTCGAAAGGAGCAAATCACGGCTGGAAATGGTCGTGCGCACAGACCCGAGGTCCTCGCAGCGTCCGACATGGGAAGCATTGGAAAAGGTGTTAGAAGGCCTGCGGGCGGGAACTCCGGTTTTCGCACTTGGGCTCGGCCGGGAAGAACAAGAATCCCTGCAGGGCTACGGCTTTCTCACCGCCAAACCCGTGCTCTACGTTGCCAATATCGAAGGAGAATCAACCCAGGTCGAGCAGGGGGAGATCGGTCCTCTTGAAGAACGAGTAGGCAAGAGCAGGGTGCTTCCCGTCGCCGCCCAGCTCGAAGCCGAAATTGCGCAACTTCCTGCCGGGGAAAGAGGTGAATTTTCGGCCGAGTTGGGATTGGAGGCCAATGGAATCGAGCGGCTCATTCTTGCCAGCTACCAGTTGCTCGATTTGATTACCTTCTACACCGTGGCAAACCGCAAGCTCCAGGCCTGGCAGTTGCCCAGGGGAACGGAGGCGTCCAGGGCGGCGGGCAGGATACACAGCGACATGGAGCGCGGATTTATCCGCGCCGAAATAGTTTCATCTGCAGACTTGATATCTGCGGGCAGTTTGGCAAGACTGAAGGATGCAGGAAAACTGCGCACCGAAGGCAAAGACTATATCGTCCAGGACGGAGATGTGGTCACCTTCCT
The DNA here is from genome assembly GCA_965208105.1 of Candidatus Latescibacterota bacterium. Lineage (GTDB taxonomy): Bacteria > Latescibacterota > UBA2968 > UBA8231 > UBA8231. Next base: position 415,539 of record OZ242318.1, on the reverse strand, counting down.
CTTTCGGGACTGAGGCCCGGTCTGGATATCTCCCTTTGTCCATTCCCCTTGGAAATTGAATGGATTACCGGATGCGAATGGAACGGGGAACCTGGCAATCATTACCCATGCGACCAGGCCGGATAGCCGACGACTCACAGGGAAGAAGGTAATTGCTTGACTTCGGAAAGGCTCCCATCTATTTTTCCTAGCCGCATTAATGCTTCTGGTTCCACGGAGCATCGGGCTGAAGCAAATTTTTGAGGCATTCCAGTCTGGTAAGGCGGGAGCGGGTCCACCCTCCTCCATTGCCGCTTTCGATGCCTTCTCGCTCGTGCTCTGAAGAGCGCATGACCGCTATACCTTACGAGCGCTTGCCGGGTGGGAATCTTCTGTGTTCTACGCTGATTTTTCGGCGACTTTCTCTCTCACCTCATTCCCTCGTCCGCAGCCTGCCTGTGAAACTTCTTCAAACCGGTCACTGGCTTCCCATTCTGAAAATAGGTCTTGCCGCCATCTTCCTGGGAAGCTTGGGGGTCTATCTGAAGCCAGGCCGTCTCTGGGAAGCCTGGAAACAAATGGACCCGGGGTGGATAGCCTTGGCAGGGCTTCTTGCCCTCTTGGGACTTGGAATACAGTGGGTGAAATGGAAGCAGCTTCTCAGGCACTATCGTCCGCAGACTACCTGGGGGGACGGGATGCACTCCCTGCTGATTGGTTTCGCCCTCGGCCTCGTGTCCCCGGGACGATTGGGAGAGCTGGGAAGAGGGATATTTCTTGTTGGAGACCGCGCGACCTGGGTGGGGGCAGCAGGGGTGGACCGCCTCTGTTCGCTGGCAGCAACTCTTGCCGCGGCATGGGTGGGGCTTTGGGTGATATTTCCCGGGGCCAAACCTGGTCTTGTCCTCCTGTTGGCATCACTGGTGATTTTGGCCTTGGCCGGAGCGAAGGCCGGGACGGGGAGCGGGGATGGTTGGATACACCGGGTCTGGAAGGCGGTCGAACGAGCTCCCGGGGGAGTTTGGGCAAGGGGGTTGACTTGGTCAATTCTCTTCAACCTGGTCCTTTTCACACAGTTCTACATCCTGGTTCGCAGCTGGGGACCTGTCCCTGGAATTGCCTTATGGGGAATCCCGGTGATTTTTGGGTTGAAGTCCATTCTTCCCATAAGCTTCATGGACCTGGGAGTCCGCGAAGGGGCTGCCGTGCTGGTACTCGGCATGCTCGAAGCTGATCCGCTTGCGGCCTTTAATTCGGCTATCCTCATTTTTGCGCTCAACGTCCTGGTTCCGGGAGCATGCGGTTCGATCCTGGTCTTTCGAAATATCTTCAAGTTGAACGGCGTGCAAAGTCTTCCAGCTCAATCCAAAATCCTCTCAACAACCCCATGGATGACCAAAGGTTAGATTGCATGACTCGTCCCTGGACTCCATCCCTCAATCGATGCCGTTCGAGCTCGTGAAACATCTCGTTCCCCATCTGCTCGGCTTTTCGCGCAACCCCACCAATCGCCAAAAACTCAAGGTATTGCTTTGGTTGCTTGGGACTTTGGTCATTTTGGTGGGTATTTACAGCGTCCTTTTTCACCTTCTCATGGCTCATGAGGGGCGCGATTTCAGCTGGTTTACCGGGGTCTACTGGACCCTGACCCTCATGACGACCCTGGGATATGGAGATATTGTCTTCACTGAGGATTGGGGTCGTGTGTTCTCCATGGTTGTCCTCCTGTCCGGTGTGGCCTTCATCCTGATCATTCTGCCTTTCACATTCATTCAATTTTTCTACTTGCCGTGGATGGAAACTCAGTCCGCTTCCCGGATTCCCCGGAAACTCTCCGAGGACACCCATGGCCATGTTGTGATCACGTATTACGATCCGGTCACAAGTGCTTTGATTCACAAATTAACCCAGTACCGTTACCCTTACGTTTTGGTGGTTGCGGATCCATTGGAGGCGTCGCGCCTGTACGACCTGGGATTGAGGGTGGTGGTCGGCGACCTGGACAATCCTGAAACCTATCGCAAAGTTCAGATAGAAAAGGCCGCACTGGTGGCCATGACCTCCACAGACGCGACCAACACCAGTTTGGCATTTACAGTACGAGAAACCTCGGAAGCTGTACCAATCGTCGCCACCGCGCGGGACCCTGCTTCTGTGGACATCCTCGAACTTGCAGGCTGTTCCCGGGTGCTCCAACTGGGCGAGATGATGGGCCAATCTCTGGCGCGGCATGCAAGAGGTGGCCGCGCCCCGGCACGGCCGATAGGCCAATTCAGCCATCTCCTGATTGCCAAAGCCACCGCGGCCGGGACATCCCTTGTCGGCCAGACCCTCGCCGAAATCGGATTGCGCAGAAAAGTCGGAGTGACGGTTGTGGGGGTCTGGGAACGGGGGGAGTTCAAAACTGCCAGGCCCGAGACTCTCGTCGGTCCGGGTGCAATGTTAGTGCTGGCGGGTTCCCAGAACCAGCTGGAAAATTACAACCAGCAATTTCGCGCCGACAATACCTCTGATGTTCCCGTAATAATTATTGGCGGCGGCCGGGTTGGCAGGGCAGCGGGCAGGACTCTCGAGGAGCAGGGGACTGACTACCTCATTGTTGAGCAATTGCCGGAGCGCGTTCAGAATACTGAAAAGTACCTGCTAGGAAATGCGGCGGACCTGGAGGTTCTGAAGGAGGCAGGGATCACTGAGGCCCCTACAGTGCTCATTACGACCCGCGAAGATGAGACGAATATCTACCTCACGATTTACTGCCGGCACCTGAGGCCCGATATTCAAATCATCGGCCGGGCTACACTGGAAAGGAATGTTTCGACACTTCATCGAGCCGGGGCGGACTTCGTCATGTCATATGCCTCGATGGGAGCCAACGCCATTTTCAATTTGCTCGAGCGCAGCGATATTCTGATGGTGGACGAAGGGTTGGATGTGTTCAAGGTAAAAATCCCTCCCTCCCTGGTCGGTAAGAGCTTGGCCAATTCATCAATTCGCAGGGAAACCAGATGTACCGTGATCGCGATCGTCGATGGCGATCAAATGGAAATCAATCCTGACCCGACCCTGCCCCTGCCCCAAGGTAGAGAAATGATACTCATCGGCAGCGTGGAAGCCGAAAACCGCTTTCTGGAAATATTCGGAAGCAGCTGAGGAGACATGAGAAGCATTCTTTTTGTTCTTTTGGTATGCCTGGCCTTTGCCCCGGCATTTTCTGAATCATCAATCCTGAAGCACGTGCAGCAGGGGGACCTGCTCGCTTCACAGGGTCAGCTGGACAGGGCAATCGAAGAGTATGAAAAGGCTCTGGCCGCTGGCGCCGGAAGCGCCCAATTCCTCAATCGCCTGGGGGAAGCCTATTTGAGGGTCGAGAACTTCAACATGGCAGTGACCACCTTCCGGAAATCACTGAGGGAAAGGCCCGGCCAGCTTTCGGTCTATTCCCGCTTGGGAGAAATTTACCTGGCGAGCGGCAAGCTTGATTCGGCCATTCACTACGTCAAGGAAGCCCTGGTTCTTGCCCCGGATGCGGGTGCGGTTCACAGTTCGCTTGGTGGTCTCTACCTTCAAGCCGGAGAGCACCTCAAGGCCAAGGCCCATCTCGATAGCGCTCTCCGAATCGATACGCGCAATCCCGAAGCCCACCGCTTCCTCGGATTCTACTTCACCCACGCCGATTCCTTCGATACGGCCAGGAAGCATTTTGAGAAAATCCTGGACTATTTGCCCAATGACTTCGAAGCCCATAATAACATTGCCTTTCTTCATGCCAGGCAAAGACAATACAGGCAGGCTCTCGAGTACTACAAACGCGCAAAAGACCTGGCCGGGGACGCCTTTGAAGCTCACACAACCAACCTCCAGATCGAGGCGGTGAGGGCAATAATGGATGGGAAGGTGCGGGCGCGCTACATTCTGGTCAAGAGTCAGGCAGCTGCAAGGGATTTGCTGCAGCGTATCGAAAGCGGGGAGGATTTTGGTTCACTTGCTCAGAAATTTTCCCTGGCACCAAATGCCCAGTTTGGAGGGGATACCGACTTTTTCGGAGCAGGAGAGTTAATGTCGGAATTTGAAGCAGCCGTTATGCAGTTACAGGTGGGTGAAATAAGCGAAATTGTCCGGGTGTCAATGGGGTTCATGATCATTCAGCGGATGAATTAGCTTTTGCCGAATTCACCGAGGCAACATATCCCCTTTGAATGGGTGAAAGGAGTACCCGCCCTTCGACCATCGCTTTGTCCACTGGTAAGATCCGGTGTCGTTCCGGGTACCGGAGGGAAGATAACTATCTGAAGACTCCCGGAATTTGACGGAAATTCGTAACTGAGGATTTGATCCGCAACCAGGGGCGTTGAATCATTGAATGAGAATCCAACTTCTTGCAGAGTTGGCAATGGCGGTTGCACTTGCAATTGTGCTGGACTTGGTCTCCAAGATGCTGCCGGTTCCGCGCTTGCCATACGGCGGCTCGATAAGCTTGCGCATGCTTCCCATATTCGTCGTTGCCTTTCGGCATGGATGGAAAGCAGGTGTCGCCGCCGGTGCGATCTATGGTTTGGCAGAATTGCTGATCAGTCCCTTTCTATTTCATCCCGTCCAGGTCCTTTTGGATTACCCGGTCGCATTTGGAGCCGTGGGACTTGCCGGGTTGACAGCTGTAAGGCTTGGACCGGAGAATTCTTCAAGCATCCGCACGCGGGCGGGAATCCTCCTTGGAGTGGTCGTTGGGAATGGGGCAAGGTTTTGTTCCCATTTTGTTTCCGGCATGGTCTTCTTCGGCCATCTCGCACCGGCGGGCCAGCCAGTATGGCTGTATTCACTGATCTATAACGGCAGTTATATCATTCCTGAGACCATCATTACCATTCTCCTGTTGCAAATTTTATTGCGCCGCCTGTATGGGATCTGGACCCCCGGGAGAAAATAGGTTGGTGGCGGCAAGGAAGCCTGTTTTCCATCCAAATTTTTTGAACGGCGTTTGAAGTTGAATACTGCCCCTATGCTGAAGGCAATGTCGCTCGTAGCGCATACCATGTCTTTGCTGCTCGCCTCCTCCAGCGCCGCCAGGCCCATTGGAAATACGGGGTTGGATCAGCAAGGTCTCCTGTGGATTGGAAATGGTCTACAAGGCTTGGTTCCAGTGCCTGAGTTGTGAGGACGAACGCTACCCCCTGGACGAGGTTGTCTACGAATGCAAGCATTGCAGGGGGCTCCTCGAGGTGCGTCACGATATGAATGCTTTGTGCAGGAAGCCTCCCGATTCCTGGAAAAAACTATTCAACCTGCGTTATATGCGCACGGAATACCCCTATGGAAGCTCGGTCTGGGGCAAGAAGGAAATGGTCTGTCCCCATGTTGATAATGACAACGTGGTTTCCATTTTAGAGGGAGGCAGCAACCTTTTCTGGGCGGAGCGATTGGGACGGCAGATCGGCATGGAAGACCTGTGGATCAAGCAGTGTGGCAACAGCCATACCGGTTCGTTCAAGGATCTGGGTATGACCGTCCTGGTCTCGATGGTAAAGCAGATGATCGCGGATGGCCAGAACATTCCGGCCGTTGCCTGTGCATCTACCGGAGACACTTCTGCTGCACTGGCCGCCTATTGTGCTGCTGCAGGGATTCCCTCTATCGTATTTCTTCCCAGAGAAAAGGTAACGCAGCACCAGCTTGTGCAGCCCATAGCTAACGGCGCCCTGACCCTGTCTTTGAATACGGACTTCGACGGCTGCATGAATCTGGCGACTGAGATAAGCCACAGAGAGAATATCTACCTGGCGAACTCGATGAACTCTTTGAGGATCGAAGGGCAGAAGACGCTTGCCATTGAGTTGGTACAACAACAGGACAACTGGGAAGTTCCGGATTGGATTGTCATTCCCGGAGGGAACCTGGGCAATGTGAGCGCACTTGGAAAAGGGTTCCTGGAAATGGAGGAGATGGGAATTATAGACCACCTTCCACGCATAGCTGTGGCTCAGGCTGCCAATGCAAATCCCTTGTACCTGAGCTACCTCAATGGCTTTGAGGGGTTTGAACCCCAGAAAGCCCGCTCTACCCTGGCAAGTGCTATTCAGATCGGGGCCCCGGTAAGCTGGGAACGGGCGATCAGGACACTGAGGAGGTTCAATGGAGTCGTCGAGCAAGCTACCGAGGATGAACTCGCCAATGCATCTGCCCTTGCCGACCGTACCGGCTTATTCACTTGCCCGCACACCGGCGTAGCCCTGGCCACTCTTTTCAAGTTAGTTGAGAGGAAGGTAATCGCCGCGGACAGCAAGGTGATCGTCGTTTCGACGGCCCACGGGCTGAAATTCACCGACTTCAAGACGAGCTACCACCGCAAAGAGCTCGGGGGGCACGGGGTCGAGTCCCGCCATCCCAACAAACCTTTTGAAATGGATGCCCATTACGAGAATGTACGAAGCGCCGTGTTGAGGCTTGTCGATGAATATTTTGCATAGGCTTTTCAACATTCATTGCGAATCATAGAAAGATACTCTCATGTGTAGTGAAAAAGCTAACTCTGCCAGCCAATCCACCCGGGCGGTGCACGGTGGGGAGGATAGGATCAAGTTCGCCAAGTCCCTGGTTAATCCCATCGCCCAGACTGCAACCTACATATTCGAAGACCTCGACGAGGTTGAGGCGTATATATCCTCGGGGAAGAAGGGGCATTTCGAATACGGTAGGTATGGCAATCCCACCCAGAGGGTAGCGGAACTGAAAATCGCTGCGCTGGAAGGGGCGCAGGATGCCCTTTTGTTTCCAACTGGAATGAGTGCGGTAACGACTGTGTTGTTGGCCATGCTGAGAAGTGGTCAGCATCTGATCGTAATGGAAGACTGCTATCGAAAGACAACTCAATTCTGCAAAATTTTCAGCAAGTTCGGTGTTGAGAGCACTTTTGTGAAACCCGGCGACTTTGATGAAGTGCAAGCTGCTCTTCGCCCCGAAACCCGAATTCTCCTGACGGAATCACCTACCAATCCACACCTGCACGTCGTCGACCTCGTGCAATTAGTGCCCTGGGCGAGGAAGAACCGGCTCAAGGTGATCATCGACAGCACCTTCGCTACGCCCATCAACCAAAAACCTTTGGAATTTGGTGCCGACCTGGTTGTCCACAGCGCTACCAAGTACCTGGGAGGACATAATGACCTTATGGCTGGCGCGGTTTGCGGATCTACCCCTACCATAGAAGCTCTGAAGGAGTTTCAAGGAGTTCTGGGGTCCGTGGTCGATCCCCACGCGGCCTATCTATTGATAAGGGGGATGAAAACCCTGGCTTTGCGCGTTGCCCGCCAAAACAGGACAGCGCAAAAAGTCGCCCGCTATTTGGAAAACCACGAAAAGGTGAAGCAAGTATACTATCCGGGTCTTGAAAGCCATCCCGATCACAAGGTGGCCAAGGAGCAAATGGGCGGATATGGTGGAGTAGTCAGTTTCGACATCGACGGTGACCTGGACCGCACGCGGAACTTCGTTCATGCATTGAAGATTCCCTACCTGGCCCCAAGCCTGGGTGGAGTTGAGACCCTGGTCTCTCACCCGGCATCGGTTTCATATTATGATCTGAGCAGGGAGGAACGATTGGCCATCGGGATCAAGGACGAACTCGTGCGGTATGCGGTAGGGATTGAAGATGAGGATGAGCTACTCGCAGATATCGACCAGGCTCTGAAAAAAATTTAGCATCATGCTCTTCTCCTGGTGACCGCACGAGCCAGCCTGGCCAGACTTGCCAGAAGTTGCTAACTTCCTATATTTCAAAAAGGTAGGGCAATGGCATCGATCCCCGGCTGCCGCCGTGGACCGTGCCTGGGCCATGGCGCGGATTCAAAATCCTATCGAACGAAGGACGTAGATTTCCATCAGGGCTGGTGCCCCGTAGCAGAGATTGGTTGACAAAATGGGACCGCAGAGGCGGCCTGCTCACCAGTCGCCCAGGCGAGCCTTGCCATTGATGCACGGCGAGTGATGACAACACCGCGACCCGGGATGGACCGGCGGAAAATGGCGGCATGTCTCTGCAGCGGGACATCAGGATGATCGATCAATTTCTGGGGCTTTGCCACAAACAAGCAGGGACTCTTGGCCGATTCTGTTTCCTATCTTAAAGATCTAATACGGGAAGTTGCCGATTTTCCAAAACCTGGAATCGGGTTCAAGGATATTACCACCCTGCTCAAGGACGGGAAGGGCCTCAGAACGGCTGTGGATGCCATGCTCGCCTCTTTCTCGGACGCGCGTATAGACCTTGTCGCTGGCATTGAAGCGCGAGGCTTCATTCTGGCCGCCCCTCTGGCTGTGGAACTGGGATGTGGTTTCGTGCCGATACGCAAGGCGGGAAAATTGCCTGCTCCCACAATTTGTGAAGAGTACGAACTCGAGTATGGCAATAATGCCGTCGAGATCCACCAGGATGCCATTCGGAAGGGACAGAGAGTCCTGGTGGTCGACGACGTGCTGGCTACTGGAGGTACCGCCCGGGCTACATGCCAGCTCCTGGACCGAATCGGGGCCCAGGTCGTGGGACTGAATTTCCTGGTAGAATTGGAGTTTCTGAATGGCAGGCAGAACTTGAACGGATTTCGCGTCGAAGCACTCATCCGGTATTGAGCCCGTTCATAAAAGGAGACATTCCATTTATGTCAAAGGCAAATAAAAAACTTTCAAAGGAAGAGCTGAAAGAAGATCGCTTCGTAGAGTGGGCCATGTCTGCTGCAGAATTTGTCAGGAAGAACAGTCAGTTGGTTATAGCGGCAGGAATCTTCGTAGTCATCGTTATCTTGTCCATCAATTTCATCCTTTCCTCACAAAGAGAAGCCAGGGTCGAGGCCAGCGCGTTATTGGGAGATGCCATAGTCGCAGATGGTAATCGGCAGGCTGACGAGGTCATACGCCTGTGCGAACTGCTAATTGCAGAGTACGCCGGCACTCCAGCCGCCGCCCAGGGCACCTTGTTGCTTGCAAACCGATACTTTGCTCTGGGACGCTTCGCCGATGCCCAACGGCTCTACCAGTCCTACCTCGATGATTATGAACCACTGGACGTCCTGGTCTTCGCTGCCTGGAGCGGAGTAGCCGCCTGCCTGGAGGCTGAGGGAGAATTCCAACGCGCTGCCAAGTTGTACCAGGAATATGCAGAAGCTCATGCCGCCACCATGCAAGCCTCTCTGGCTCTTTTTGAAGCCGCGCGTTGCTTTGGAGCAGTTGGAGACGTGGCCAATCAGAAAGAAATCCTGGTCCGAATTACAAAGGATTTTTCCGAGTCTCCTGTAGCGAGAAGGGCGAAAGACCTTGCCGGAATGCTTTGAGGTCCCGTCCGAGGGCTGATGCCTCTCCATCGGGAAAGGAAGACGCCGGACCTTGCAAGAGTATTCAGAATTGAATCCATGATTCAAATGGTCTGAAGGCTTCTTTTCTCCTATCTACTATGGAGCATCCAAAATGAAATTGGCGATTATCGCTGATATTCACGCCAATTTAGAGGCCTTGGAAGCCGTTCTGATCAGGTCGGAAAAGGAAAAGGTCGACAGGTTTATTTGCCTGGGAGACATTGTTGGCTATGGTGTTGATCCGGTGGCCTGTATCCATCGTCTCAGGGAAGTCGAGGCTGCTTGCGTCCTTGGCAATCACGACCAGGCCATGGTAGATCCCAGACACCTGAAGACCCTGAATCCCATGGCCAGGGAATCGATCCTGCACTCGAAGGAATGCCTATCCACCGGTGAATTGGACTTCCTTTCCTCCCACCCCTTTCGCAGGGTTGAATTTGGAGCCGTTTTTTCACACGCCAACCCGGTAAAACCAGAGGAGTGGGACCACCTGTTTCTCTACGATCAGGTAGTTTGGTGTATGGAGCGTCTCGATTGGCGAATTGGATTTGTGGGCCATACCCACCACCCGGGAATTTATTGTAAGTCGGACGGCCAGGTCTTTCCTTTGACATCTTCCAAAGTAGCCATCGGCTCTCACAAGTACCTGGTCAATCCCGGCAGTGTCGGCCAGCCGAGGAACGGAGACGAGCGGGCCGCTTTCGCCATATGGGACGTCGACCTCGAGTGCGTCTTTCTCCACGCTGTGGAATACCCTGTGAAGGTAACCCAGAAAAAACTCAACGAAGCCGGCGGCCTGGACTATCTTGCTGAGAGGTTGGAAAAGGGAGAGTGAGCCTGCTCATTCAATGATTGGGCGAGTGATTCGAGTGTCGGGCATGCAACACCTGGTGGAGGTCGGTGATGATCTCTGGCAGTGCGAGTTGCGCGGAAGGCTGAAGAGGGGAGCCCGGACGGCTACTACCCCTGTTGTAGTGGGAGATTTGGTCAGGGTAAAACAGGTGAAGCATCACACGGGGGTGCTCGAGGAGGTGCGTCCCCGCAAATCCAAGTTTTCTCGCCTGGCCACCGGGCTGAGGTCGTGCGAGCAGGTCCTGGCCGCCAACCTCGACCAGCTGGTTGTAGTGGCATCCCTCCATAGCCCGCCTCTCAGGCTTGGGTTTGTCGACCGGTCCATGGTCATGGCGCTTAAGGGGGGGATGGAGCCCATCATTTGTTTCAACAAAATCGACCTGGACAGCGAGGATGAGAGTGACGCCATAGCAAGGGTCTATCGGGACCTGGGATACCGGGTCTGCTGCACCAGCGCCGTGACAGGAGAAGGCATGGAGGAGTTCAAGGCCGTGCTCGAGGGCAGGATTTCAGCGGTTGCTGGTCAGTCTGGAGTAGGGAAATCATCACTGTTGAACCGGGTAGATCCCCGCCTTTCCATTAAAACACACGGAATCATGATCAGGCATAGACGTGGTCGCCATACGACCACGGCGGTGCAGTTGCACCGATTGCAGGTGGGTGGTTATGTGGCTGACACACCCGGCATCAAGGAGATGGGGCTTTGGGATGTCGATTGTTCTTCCCTGGTTGATTACTTCGTCGAAATGAAACCCCTGGCAATGAATTGTCAATTCAGGAATTGCAGGCATTTGAGCGAGCCTGGATGTGCCATTCGCTCGGCGGTCGGGCGGGGGGAGATTTCTCCCACTCGCTACACAGGGTACCAGCGCATTATGGAAAACCTGTCGCAACAGCCATGAACGAAATTTCCATACGAAATCTGTTGAAAAACTACGAACGGCTTTTGGGCCTGCGCCTCATTGCCGGCGAGCGGGGATTGGATCGCACGATAAATAGCGCGGACACCAATCGTCCAGCGCTGGCTCTATCAGGGTTCGTCGATTTGTTCACGATCAATCTGGTGCAACTTCTGGGCAATCACGAGATCGAGTACCTGCGCAGCCTGCCAAAGGAACGGCGCAGCCAAGCCCTCCAGGTCATCTTCCAATTCGATATACCTTGTGTGGTAATAACGGGAAGAGGGCGCATGCTGCCCGAATTGCGAGAACTGGCGGATAGATATGATATCCCCTTGTTGAAATCCGAATTCAATACCCCGAAGCTGGTTCGCCTGCTGCATTTTCACCTCGATGCAAAATTCGCTCCGCAGGTCACCCTCCACGGAACCTTGGTCGATGTGCACGGCATAGGACTGCTTTTTACAGGCAGGAGCGCCATTGGAAAAAGTGAAGTGGCCCTTGATCTGGTAGAACGGGGCCATCGGCTGGTAGCCGACGATACGGTTGTAATCACTCGTATGGCGCAGGGAATCCTGGTGGGTCACAGCACTGAAATCCTTCAGGATCACATTGAGATCAGGGGAGTGGGCATTCTGGATTTGCAGCGCTTATTCGGGGTCAGGGCGACCCGGCAACAAAAGCGGGTCGAAGTGATCGTGCACTTGGTTGACTGGGATGAGGAGGTTGGCTACGAGCGGATCGGCCTGGACGATAAAATCGCAGTTATCCTCGGGGTTGAGCTTCCAGAAATTACGGTCCCCTTGTTCCCTGGGAAGAACATAACGGTTATAATCGAGACCATCGCCCAGAACTACCTGCTGCGCATCAAGGGATATCACTCGGCGCGTGAATTCGACAACCGGCTGATCCGCACCATGCAGCAGAAGGCTTCCGGGAAAAGGTAGGTAGGGCCATTGGGAGCGGCAGTCGGCCTAGCTGTCCTGGGGCAATGTTGCCTGGACAACCACCTGGCCGCACTCGAAGGCCTGGAGGGCACCAGGCTCGTCGGATGCTCCCTGGAGGAAAATGCCTCCGATTGCGGATTGCCGCAGGAATTGCTCCTGGGTGACCACGCCGAGGCGGTAAACCACTCCGATGTGCAGGCAGTGCTTGTTTGCACCTCCTTGCCACAACGGAATTACTGGATAATTCAGGCCGCGGCGAGTGGAAAGCACGTATTCAGCGAGTCGCCCTTCGCTGCGACTTTTTCCCAAGCCTCCGAGGTGGTGAATTCCTGTTCTTCTGCCGGAGTTGAACTGGCTGTCAGAGCCAGGCACCTGTCATCCGCCCTCGAAGCGGAAATGCGCCGGTTGCTGGAGGAGCAGACCATTGGTCCACTTCTATTTCTCGACCTCAAAGTTTCCGTATCCAGGCAGTGCCTGAGAAACAAAAAAGAAGGAGTGATTCTCCTCCATGGTCTAGAATACCTGAGCTTGATAGGAAGGCACCTGGGCCCCTTGGATTCACTATATGCCCATTCTCGAAGCCTGGGCTTGAATCGGCCCGCCGAAGATGTCGCGGTAGCCCAGCTGTGGTTTAAAAGCGGGTTGGAAGGAATCGTTCAAATAAATGGGCTGGGGGAGCAAAACGAGGTCTCCCTCCAGGTGTACGGACGCCACGGCACGATGAAATTCCATAACGGCTGGGGAGAGAATCCGGAAGGTCTTCGCCTTCAGTACGAGGACTTCATCGAATGTATTTCGCATGGACGGAGGCCGGTCTGGAGCGGAGAGGAAGCCCTGGAAGGGCTCTATTGGGCCCATTGGATTCACCAGGCAGCGCGATTGGGCAAGGAAATCGCCAGACCGGAGGTAAAAATCAGCTGAACCACCCGTTTTAAGGTGGAGTCTCGCCGAATGTCCGTGAAAATTCACAAACTATCGGAAAACTTGATTCAAAAAATCTCCGCGGGCGAAGTAATCGACAGGCCTGCTTCGGTGGTCAAGGAATTGGTAGAGAACGCCATCGACGCACAAGCCAGGCATGTTCACATCGAGGTAGTCGCAGGCGGCAGGCAGTCCATAACTATTGTGGACGATGGGGTGGGAATGTCCCCGGAAGACCTCGAAATATGCATTGAGCGCCACTCCACCAGCAAATTGTCCTCTCCTTCTGACCTGTTCGCCATCGCCACCCTGGGTTTCAGAGGGGAGGCATTGGCCAGCATTGGCGCAATTTCCCGCATGACCATCGAAACACGGGCAGCCGGAGCCCTGGAAGGCACCCGCCTCGCTGTCGAGGGAGGGATTCGCAGGGACCCTGTTTCAATCGGCCGGGCTCGAGGTACCACTGTGTCGGTGCGCAATATCTTCTTCAACACACCGGCGCGGAGAAAATTCCTGCGGCGGATAGAAACGGAAACTCGCCACATAACCCAGGCTGTGGTGCGGTTGGCTGTAGCGTATCCCCGGACAGGATTCAGGCTGGTACACGAAGAGCGGCAAATCCTCGATTTATCGGCTTCAAACGGCCAAAAGGGGAGAGCGGAGGAAATATTGGGCCCCACGGCCGAATCCCTGCTTCATGCCCGGGGAGATGATGATGGAATCGGCGTCGAGGCATTTCTTTCCCTACCGGCGGCTTGCACAGGTTCGAAGGCGAAGCAGTTCCTGGTCGTGCGGGGACGGCCGATAACTTCCCGTCCCCTCAGCCAGGCCGTCTATCGAGGTTATGGAGGATTGCTGCCCAGGGACCGCCATCCTTCCTTCGTAATATGGATCGAACTGGACCCGCGGAAGATCGACGTGAACGTACATCCGACAAAGAGGGAAGTTCGCTTTGCCGATGAAAGAAGGGTAAGCAAGGCCATAGAAGAGACTGTGCGGCGTTCTCTACATGGACCTGAAACCGGTTTTCAGTCTTACCGTCAACACGAGCCCGAGGATCAACCCGTCACCATCGGGGAGTCTCCGGGAATGAGCTTTCCTCCAGGAGAGGAGAAGGGTGCTCACACCCTGGAAGTTGATTATCCGAAAGAAGATCGGCCTCATCTTGACCGGATCTCCCCATCTCTTCGGGAGCCTTCGGATTTTGGGGCGGAGGGATTGGAAAGGACCAGCCGGGAGGGGCAAAGCAATCTAAATTCCCTGAAAAAACTCGAATCGGCTCCGGCGCTTTGGCAGTTGCATAGAAAGTATATTTTTTCACCCATCGAGGATGGGGTTGTCATAATTGACCAGCACGTAGCCCATGAGAGAATTCGCTACGAGGAAGCTCTTCGGTGTTTTGCCGAGGAAGGGGTTGCCTCCCAACAACTTCTCTTTCCTCTGACAGTCAATGCAAATGCCCTGGAAATGGAGGTTATTCGGGAGGCGCGGGAGTTATTTGAAAGATTGGGATTCGGGATCCGCGATTTTGGGCCCGGGACAGTAATTGTCGATGCAATTCCAAGCAATTTGACCGACTGGGGAGAAGGAGACATCTTCCACAAAATCGTCAACGAACTTCTGGAAGAAAAAGAAGAGAGGGACAGCTTGCAGGAAGCAGTGGCTGCCTCTTATGCCTGCCACACCTCCATCCGCGCCGGCCAAAAGCTCACGGAAAACGAGATGCAGAATATTATTCACCAACTTCTGAATGCCCGCGAACCCTTTGTGTGTCCCCATGGCAGGCCGATAATGCTGAAGGTGCCAATAAAAAGGTTGGATCGGATGTTTGGCAGATCATGAGCGGGACCCGGCACTTGATCGCATAATAAAAACTATGTAAACAAATGCTGATTTCCCCCGGCTGCCACTGCAAAATCAAACTACTGATAATGCCTGTTCTAGATAATTACCGGCTGAATCCATGGTCCACTCGGGACCACTCCTGTTTTTAATGACAACTTTGCCTCCTGCCTTTATATTTGGAAATATCACACCCGGAGTTTCCCATCCGAATTTCAGGCCATGGAAGCCAACCTTACGGCAGTTCGCCAAAACCACCCGGTCAATCCAGACGACCCTCTGGCGCAATTCATCGCCGGCCAGCTCTCTGAGCGAACCAAGCGGGCTTATCACGCGGACCTTTGCCAGTTTTTCGGCACAAACGCCGTTTCAATAGAAACGGTCCGCGCAGTCACCTTCGCTGAGGTCATCTCCTTCCGCAACGGCCTGGCCGCCAGTGGCCTCAAGCGCAGTACCATCAATCGCAAACTCGCCAGCTTAAAAAGCTTTTTCAAGATGTTGGTTGCTGCTGGCTTCATCGAAAACAATCCGGCCGACTCTGCTTTGGTCCGCGGCTATCGGATCGAAGGCACTCTCAGCAACAAGGCTATTTCTACGAAGGTGTTGCAGGAGATCCTCCAAAGCATCGAAAAAGATAAAAACGAATTGGCCCGGGCCAGGGACGCGGCCATAGTTTTTTTGCTTACCTATGGAGGACTGCGTCGTTCAGAGGCCGCCCAAATGTCCTGGGGCGATATCAGCCAGGAAGGTGCATTTTACATTCTCACCCTGCCCGCGACAAAGGCCGGAGTTCCCCAGGTCATTAAACTTCAACCGGTTGTGGCCCACTACTTGAACAATTACAGGGAGATTTTGGAAAGAAAGGGCTACGATGCGAATGGCAAGGTATTTATCAGTCTGTCCCCCAACCTGTCTCACGGCAAACCACTGACCGATCAGTCGATTAATTTAATTGTCAAAAAGCGGGCGAAAACGGCGGGGATTCCCCACCAGATCACCGCGCATATGTTTCGCCATACCTGTTGCACACTGGCAATTGAGGGCGGCGCCAAGCCACAGCAAGTACAGGCGCATCTTCGCCACAAAGATTTGAAGACCACCATGCGATATTATGAGAACCGCGAGAATCTGGTGAACAACGCATCGGATTATATTCGGATGTCTTGAAACGGGAGCAAGCCCGAATATTTACATAATTTATCTTATGGGGCAATTATGCAGCTCATGCTCTGAACTCAAACTACGATATTCACGATGCGCCCGGGCACGACAATGAAGCGCTTTACACTCGCCTCATCGGCAACGTGGCGCTTGATGTTCTCCATCCCCAGCACTATCCGGCGCAAATCATCTTCCTCAATATCGACCGCGACATCCACACTGCCTCTCACCTTGCCGTTGATCTGAATGGGCAAGGTTACCGTTTCCTCCCTGGTCAATTCGTCATCGGCCTCCGGCCACCTTGCGCTGGATATATCTCCTCTGCCAAATCCCCAGATTTCCCAAATCTCTTCAGCGATGTGCGGGGCAAACGGCGCCAGCAACAGAAGAAAATTTCGCGTCACCTCAGGGGGCAGAGACCTTAGTTGCACCAACTTGTTATTGAATTCGATCAGGGTGGATATCGATGTGTTAAGCCTCAGTCCAGCAATATGTTCTGAAACTTTCTTAATTGTTCTATGTAAGATCTTTTCAAGCTCCGGGGTCAGCTGGCCTCCCCTCTTTGCATTTCTTCCCTGGTCGACGAAATTGCGCCATACCCGCTGCAGGAACCGCTGCATTCCGCGGATTCCTTCCATGCTCCACGGCGCGCTGGCCTCCAGAGGCCCCATGTACATCTCGTACAGCCGAAAGGTATCCACCCCGAACTCATACCCCACCTCCTCCGGGGGCAGCCCGTTCTTGTAGCGCTTTCCCATCTTTCCGGCCAAGCGCTGCAGCTTTTCACCGGTCCTCGCGTTGAAGGGTTCGCCCTCGCGGAACTCCACCTCGCGTATGTCAACGTAGACTCCGCGCTCATCGGCAAAGGCATCTGCGGTAATCATCCCCTGGTTGAACAGCTTTTTGAATGGTTCGGCTGAGGAAACGTGTCCAAGATCGAAGAGGACCTTGTGCCAGAAGCGGGAGTAGAGCAAATGCAGGACCGCGTGTTCAGCGCCGCCGATGTAGAGGTCCACCGGCATGAAGTACTTCTCCTTGCTTTCCTGGCAAAACACCTGGTCGTTTGAAGGATCAATAAAGCGCAAGTAGTACCAGCACGACCCCGCCCATTGAGGCATGACGTTGATTTCACGCCGGCACTCCACCCCCTGCACCAAAACCTTCCTCCAATCGTCCCCTGCCCGGCTCAGCGGCGGCGTCACCGGGCGGTTGGGATCTTCCGAGGTGTGTGGTTGAAAATCCTCCATCTCGGGCAGGTAAACGGGCATATCCGTGGCAACGGAAAATCCCTCGGGCCGTTCCGCCACGGGAAAGGGCTCTCCCCAGTACCACTGCCGCGAAAAAATCCAGTCCCTCAGCTTGTAATTGACCGCCCTCTTTCCCCTGCCCACACGCTCCAGGTCTGCAGCGATTTTGGCTTTAGCTTCAGGAGTCGTAAGGCTGTTGATTGCAAAGTTGCCCTTCCCTGCTGCAGGGGAATTAATCGATATCCCATCTCCGGCATAACATTCATCATCGATGCCGTCAGGCCCTTCTACCACGCGAACGATCTCCAGGCCGTACTTGCAGGCAAACTCGAAGTCGCGCTCGTCGTGCGCCGGCACGGCCATGATCGCACCAGAGCCATATTCCATGCTGACATAATCCCCCACGAAGATCGGGATAATCCGGCCATTCACGGGATTGCGCGCCATTATTCCTGAAAAGATTCCCGTCTTTTCCTGGCTTTCCCGCTGCGTGGCAATATTGCCTTCTTCAATGTAGGCGGCCACAGCCTGCCGGATTTCCTGGCCCGGACCCGCCCCCTTCCATCGCGGGTCAATGTCCCCAGGCCATTCCCCCGGCACCAGGTAATGGCCGCTGCCCTGGACGACGAGTGGATGCTGTGGAGCAACCACCATGAAGGTGACTCCGAACAGGGTATCCGGGCGGGTGGTGAATACATTCAACTCATCCGCCACTTCCTGGCCGCCCGGCCCGAGGACATCGAACAAAACCTCGGTACCCGCACTGCGGCCGATCCAGTTGCGTTGCATGAGTTTTATGGATTCGGGCCACTCCAGCCTGAAGGTTCTCCCGCCATCCGGCAACGCGGGTGCATCCAGATCCTCCAGCAGGCGGTCGGCGTAGTCCGTAATCCTCATCATCCACTGCCTCAAGGGCCTCCTGTAGACGGGATGATCCCCCCGCTCGCTCCTGCCCTCGTTGGTCACCTCCTCGTTGGCCAGAACCGTGCCCAGCGCGGGACACCAGTTTACCATCACTTCCTTTTGATAGGCCAGGCGATAATTATTGAGCACGGCAGCCTGCTGACCTTCATCCAGGGCTTCCCACCCATTTCTGGCGTCTTCACCCAGCACTTTTTTGTCAGCCTCGCTGAAGCCACGTTGCCCTGTCGCAAAAGCCGCGATCAACTCGGCGATGGGCCTTGCCTTACCGTTGTTTTCCCGGCCGCTGGCGTCCTTCCACTTGCAGTCCCCATCAAACCAGCTAGAAAAGATCTGGTGAAAGATCCACTGAGTCCAGCAATAGTAGTTCCGCCTGGAGGTGGCTATCTCCCGGTTCCAGTCGTAGGCCATACCCAGAAACTGGAGCTGACCGCGGATGGTCTCGATGTTGCGCTCGGTAGCCACCGAGGGATGAATGTTATTCTCCCGGGCGTACTGCTCTGCCGGCAAGCCGAAGCTGTCAAACCCCATGGGATGCAACACGTTAAACCCGCACATCCGCTTGTAGCGACAGTAAATATCGCTGGCGATGTACCCTTTGGGGTGGCCCATGTGCAATCCCGACCCACTGGTGTAGGGGAACATATCCAGGATATAATATTTGGGTTGCTCCGGGTTGAATCCTTCCTCGCCGGGGCCGCAGGTCTTGAAGGTTCCGGCCTCCAGCCAGTAGTTCCGCCATCGCTTCTCAATTTCACGGAAATTGTAAGAGCCTTCACTCATCGAACTCGTCCTATTCCTATTTGTACAGACTATGGATACAAACGGTGCAGAGTCCGGGGAAATGGTATGGTCTCGCGCACATGGTGCAGCCCGCATATCCACGCTACTACGCGTTCGATGCCCATGCCGAAACCAGCGTGGGGGACAGATCCGTAACGCCTCAAATCCAAATACCACTCAAAGGACTTTTTGGGAAGGCCATGCACATCAATCCTTCGCTCCAACGCACCAATTTGGTCTTCGCGTTGTCCGCCGCCGATAATTTCCCCGTAGCCTTCAGGTGCCAGCATGTCCATGCACAAGGCCAGACCTCCGTCTGAGGGATCCGCCTTCATGTAGAAGGCCTTGATCTCGAGAGGATAGCGATGCACCAAAACAGGCGATTCAAACTGATCGGAGATCAAGGTCTCGTCGTCGCCGCCCAAATCTGTTCCCCACTGGATATCACTGCCCTTGGCATGTAACAAATCGACCGCTTCCCCATAGGATATGCGGGGAAATGGTTTCTGGATTTTCTCCAGCCTGGTGACGTCCCTTTCCAATAGATCAAGCTCTTTCCTTCTGCGTTCCAACACTCTGGAAACGACGAAGGTTACCATATCTTCAGCAAGGTTCATGCTTCCTTGCAAATCGCAGAAAGCCATCTCGGGCTCGACCATCCAGAACTCGTTCAGGTGCCGACGAGTCTTGGATTTCTCCGAGCGGAATGTCGGTCCGAAACAATACACCTTCCCAAAGGCCATGGCCGCCGCTTCCATGTAGAGCTGGCCACTTTGTGTGAGATAAGCTGGGTTGCCGAAGTAATCAGTCTCAAAAAGGGTAGTCGTCCCCTCGCAGGCAGCCGGAGTGAGGATGGGCGCGTCGATCAGGATAAAATCACGCTCCTCCAAAAAGTCGCGGCAGGCCTTTACCACCTCGCTGCGCACACTTAAAATTGCCGTAGTCCGGCTCGAACGCAGCCACAGGTGGCGGTGGTCCATCAAGAAGGCTACACCGTGGGATTTGGGGGTGACGGGATATGGCCGGGCCAGATGGATGCACTCCAGGCCTGTCACTCCGAGTTCAAACCCTATGGGCGCCCGTGGGTCCTTCCTCACCCGTCCCCTGACCTTGATTGATGATTCATCGGAAAGTTCCGAGCAGAGCTCAAAGACCTCTTCAGAGACATCGCCTTTGAAGACCACGCACTGCACGATGCCACTGCCATCGCGCAGTTGCAGGAAATGGAGCTTGCCGCTGGAACGCTTGTTGTAGAGCCAGCCACTCAGGTGGACTTCCCGGTCTTCAAAGGAAGCTATTTGGGCAATCCTGATCTCTTCCATGATACCCTGGCAAATTATCCGAAGAAATTATCCTCTGAAAATCAAAAGACTATCGAATACCATCCGATAGCCTTCTATAAAATAACCGCAGACGCCCTGATTGATGTGATTACTTTTTGAGTAACGCCTTGTGGCTGAGCCGAATCTTGCCACCCGTATCGATGTCGAGGACCTTGACCTCGATATTCTGGCCTTCCTTTACAACATCTTCCACGCGCCCGACGCGGCGGTGAGCCAGCTCGGATATATGGAGCAGCCCATCTTTTCCCGGCAATATCTCGACAAAGGCCCCGAATGGCTTGATGCTGCGCACGGTGCCATTGTAGATCTTGCCAATCTCGGCGTCCGAGGTGAGGGCTTCAATCATCTGGCGCGCTACCCGGGCAGGTTCTGCCTCCACTGAAGCGATGGTGATTGTGCCGTCATCATCCACATTCACACTGGCGCCCGTAGTTTCGATCTCGCGAATCATTTTGCCTCCGGGCCCTATCACCACTCCAATTTTGGACGGGTCAATCTTCATGAATTCAATGCGGGGAGCGTGCGGAGAAAGTTCGGCTCGGGGATTTGTGATGCACCCATTCATTTCCTCCAGAATATGCATGCGGCCCTCATGAGCGCGACTCAGGGCATCCTCCAGGATGTCGAAACGGATGCCCTGGATCTTGATGTCCATCTGAATAGCTGTAATACCGTCCTCGGTCCCGGCTACCTTGAGATCCATGTCGCCCAGGAAATCCTCGGCGCCCTGAATGTCGGTCAGCAGTTCCCACTCTTCTCCATCCATCACCAATCCTACCCCCGCCCCACTTACGTGCTTCCGCACCGGAATTCCAGCATCCATGAGTGCCAGCGAACAGCCACAGACCGTGGCCATTGAGCTGGAACTGTTGGATTCGGTTATATCCGAAACCAGGCGGATCGTATAGGGAAACGCTTCGACTGAAGGAATGACAGGTTCAAGGGCGCGCTCGGCAAGGTGCCCATGTCCGTAATCCCGGCGTCCGGGGCCCCGTTCGAACTTGACCTCGCCCACGCTGTATGGTGGAAAGTTATAGTCTAAGAAGTAGGGTTTGAAGGTTTTTCCCCGCAGGTCATCAGCCATGCGCTCATCCGGCTTTGTCCCCAGGGTGGCCACGCACAGGGCCTGCGTCTGTCCACGGGTGAAAAGGGCGGAGCCATGAGTCCGCACTAAAATGCCCTTTTCGCAGGTGACGGGGCGCACCTCCTCGAGGCTGCGGCCGTCTATGCGCCGCTTCTCGGCCAGGATCATGCGACGCATATCAACCTTTACGAGGTTTTCCAAAACATCATCAATTTCCTTTTCCATTTCGGGGAACCGCTCGCAAAGGGTTCCCTGCACCTCGGTTTTCAAGGCATCCACCAATCCACCCCGCTCTTCCTTGACAGCCGTGCGATTGGCTGCGTGGATCCGCGCCGATGCCAATTCCTCGACTGCCTGGGTCAATTGTGGATCGACCTCTTTCGGCTCCAGTTTCAGTTTTTCCTTCCCCGCCGCCTCCACGAGTTCATTCTGGAAAACGACCAATCTCTTTATAAACTGGTGTCCAAACTTGAGGGCCTCCAGCAGGTCGGCTTCCGAGATTTCGTGGGCTCCTCCTTCGACGCTGGCTATGGAATCCATAGTGCCGGAGACAATCAGGTCGATATCGCTTCGGCTCAGCTGCTCATAGGTCGGATTGACGACCATCTCTCCGTCGACCCTCCCGACGCGTACTGCTCCCATGGGACCGGCAAACGGGATATCGGAAATGCACAGCGACGCAGAGGCCCCCACCATTCCCAGCACATCCGCATCGTTTTCTCCGTCAACGGAGAGGACGGTTATGTATACCTGGATTTCATAGGGGAAACCCTTGGGAAACATCGGCCGGATCTGGTGGTCGGTGAGTCTGGCGCTCAATGTTTCTTTTTCTGTGGGCCGTGCCTCACGCTTGAAGATATTGCCCGGAATGCGACCCCCGGCGTACGCCTTCTCCCGGTAGTCGACGATCAAGGGGAGAAAGCCTCGTTCTTCTGGAAAATTCGTCCTGCAAGCGGTAACCAGCACTACTGTTTCCCCGTACTGAACCCAGACCGCACCATTGGCCTGCTTTGCTACCTTTCCCATCTCAATGGAGAGGCTACGCCCTCCTAGTTCCAACTCCTGCTTGTGAATCATCATACTCTTTCTGTTAAATTGTGAAAGAACCAGCGAACAATGAAGGCATCAACCCTAGTGTCCCGTCGCAGAAATAGGTCGCCATTATTCCGCCGATCCATTCCGGCTCACGGCGTTACCTTCACTCGCCGTACACCACTGGTACGACTCGCTCTGGCGCCTTGTGAGCCGGGCGCCTCGGCGGCCCAATTGCGTCAACCTATCTCTGCGACGGGACACTAGTGCTCTGTTAAGGATTCAGGCTTGTACTTTTTCGTACATGTTGGTATCATGGGGACATATGTCCATTTTTCTGGGAGGGTCCTGCCATGTGCCTCCATGCTCGAACACCGGATGCTGCCGAATCGAAAGAACTGGGCCGATGGCTGAAGCGGCCACGCAATGCCGTACAGATGCGACGAGGGCAATTGATCTCCCTCAGTGCCCAGGGTATGCGGGTCCAGGAGCTGTCGGCGACGCTGCATCTGCACGAGGAATACATCCGCTCCCTGGTCCGACGATACAACGAGGAAGGGCTGGCGTCGCTTCGCACGCGAGCCCACCCGGGGCGCACCCCAGCGCTGACGCCCGAAGACGAGTCCGTGGTGGTGGAGATCGCCAAGATGCCCCCTCGGGCTTTCGGCCAACCCTTCAACCAGTGGTCGCTGCGCAAGCTGACCGACTGTCTGGTCGGGCGCAAGATGATCCCCAAGGTCTCGCACGTGACCATCGCCAAGGTCTTGGACCGGCATAAGGTCACCTACCAACGTACCCGCACCTGGAAGGAGTCGAAGGATCCGGATTTCTCCTCGAAAAAAAACGCATCGACCGCCTCTACCGGCGTGCGCCGAAGGACTCGGTCGTAGTCTGCTTCGACGAAATGGGGCCCGTGCAGATCAAGCCCCATGCCGGCTCCTCCTGGGCGCCGCAGAAGCACCCGGTGCGGCACCGAGCCACCTACACCCGGCACGCCGGGGTCAGCTATTTCTTCGGCGCCTACAACGTCCACGAGGACGTCCTGTGGATGCATCACAAGCGAAAGAAGCACGCCTCGGAGGTGCTCACTTTCCTCAAGGCCATCCGGCACCGCTACCGCAAGGCCCAACGCATCTACCTCGTTCTGGACAATTTGTCGACGCACGCGACCCCAAAGATTCGGCAATGGTGTCGGCAGCATCGAGTCTCCCTCGTCTTCACCGCTACCAACGCCTCCTGGATGAACCGTCTCGAATGCCATCTGACCGCCGCCCACTACTTCGTCATCAAGAACAGCGACCCAAGGGACCATCGAGACATCGGCCAGCGCATGCAGGAATACCTCGTATGGAGAAATCGAAACCAGGACGATGCCAAGCTCGCCAAAATACAAAATTCAATGCCCACTCTTTAACAGCGCACTAGCGCCTGAGGCCGAGGTTTTTTATCAGCTCGGCATACTCATCGGAGTTTGCCCGTCGGAGATAATTCTGTAGACGCCGCCTCCTTCCGATAAGCCTCAGCAGGCCTCGACGGGATCCAAAATCCTTCTTATGCCTCTTCAAGTGCGCTGTCAAATTGCTTATGTGCTCGGTCAAGATCGCAATCTGCGTGGCCGCAGACCCTGTATCCACCTCGTCACGGCCGTATTGGCCTATCAGTTTTTTCTTTTTCTCGGTTGTGATGGCCAATTTCTTTTCCCTCCATCAAATTAAATGGCATTGTCTGCCAAAAAAAGTTGTGCCTGCTTTATGTCCAACCCGATTTGCCTTACGAGTGCCTCAATTTCTTCAAAAAACTTTTCGTCGCGCAAGCGCTTTACCAATTCGACCTCCAGGGTTTTCCCGTACAAATCGCCGGAAAAATCCAGAATATGAAGTTCAATTGAAAGGCCCTGCCCGCCGAATGTGGGTCGCATCCCGATGTTGACCAGGGCGCCTCGACGCGGTCCTCCTTCCCACATCACCCACCCCGCGTATACGCCACGAGCGAGCGCTTTCTTCTTTTGGACTCCAACCTTCAGGTTTGCGGTAGGATATCCAAGGGTTCGTCCACGTGCCATTCCCGGGCAAACGACCCCCGAGAACCTCACAGGTTCGCACCCGATTATCCCGTCTCCTGCACCACAAGAACCCACCTCGATTCTCCACTTCCATTAGACAGGGGATCAGTTGCGCAAAACCTTGACAGGTCTCAATTCTTCCTCCCCCTCGCGCCTTCCCATTCCGTAAAACCCCTGTTCCAGGTCGTAGACGGCACAAATCTGTCCCTTGTGCGCATCTGCCTGGCTCAAATGAACGGAATGGCCATGGACGAAAGACATGAGGCGCCTGGGCTCGAGGTGCACACTGGGCAACCCACTCAGCGCCTGGTGCGGAGGAATAAAACTCTGCTCCAGTCTTCCTTCCATCTCCGCATCCCTTATCCCGTCTAGCTTCAATGCCCTGCTCAAGTCGAGGTTTCCCACTCGCAAACGACGCAGTTCCTGCACATAGGCTCCACAACCAAGCCTTGTCCCGAGGTCGGCAGCCAAAGATCGTATATACGTCCCCTTAGAGCAAACCACGCGTAATACGAGCTGGGGGAATTCGTATTCGATTATCTCGATGGCCGCGACGTGGACCTGCCGAGGCTTCAAGGGAACCGCCCGGTTGCTTCTGGCCAGCTTGTAGCTGCGAACGCCGTGAACTTTGAGAGCGGAGAATACTGGAGGGATTTGTTCGATGGCACCCTTGAATTCTTGCAATCTATCCCGCAAAGTGTCGACTTCGGGAACTTCAACCTCGCCCATAGAGGAGATGCTGCCCTGGGAGTCGTAAGTATCGCTGACCGCACCGAGCATAAGAACTGCCCGGTATTCCTTTTCGCCTGCACTTAACCACTCGTTCAGCCGCGTGAACCGGCCCAGGCAAACCAGCAAAACACCCGTGGAGGATGGATCCAAGGTGCCGCAATGTCCGATTCGGCGCATACGGGTTATGCGTCGTATCATCGCAACTACATCGTGAGATGTAGGCCCCGGCTCCTTGTCTACCACAAGCAGGCCATCGTACTTTCGATCCCTCATTCAGGCTTTTTCGAACCCATCAACCATGGCTGAAATACGCGAAGCCCTTTCTGCGGTATCATCGTAGATCACCTGGATTTCGGGAGTGTATTTCAACTTCACCCGCCGGGAGACCTCTCTTCGAATGAAGCCCAACGCCCTTGACAAACCTCTCATGGCATCTTCTTGCTCTTCGCAAGTACCGAAAAGGCTGACATACATCTTTGCGTGCCGCAAATCCCTGGTAATCTCCGTATCAACAACAGTTACCAGGCGGGTACGCGGATCCTTGAGACCCTGAACAATATCGCTGAGTTCGCGATGCAGCAACTCGCGAACGCGGTTCACCCGGTACGGAGATCCCATGAATTCTCAGTGGGGCTCAATGGAATAATCAAGTAACTGAACCCGGCCGTCTCGTTCGACAAATTTTACCGCTTTCGAAAGGACCTCATTGGCATGTTGGAAGGCGGTGCTGACGGTGGCCACTCCCAGAGTACTGCGCTGCCACAGTTGGGCCTGATCAATTTCCGCCACGGACACATTGAATCGATTGCGGATCCGTTCCTTCAAACTCTTGACGATTTGCCGCTTGTTCTTGAGAGATCCGCTTTCGGGCAGGTAGATCTGTATCTGACACGTCAGCAGGACCAACGTTTACCTGGCCTGGCTATCATCCAAACTGCGGATGGTTTCTACGACTTCAAGGACCTCGATTACATCCTCTTGCTGGATATCGCTGAAGCCTTCAACTCCAATGCCGCATTCAAATCCTTCCAACACCTCCCGCACATCGTCCTTGAAACGTCGAAGCGAAGCCATATCGCCTGTGAAGACAACCTCACCTCCGCGCACAACCCGCACGCGATTGTTGCGGGAGATTCTACCGTTTTGAACAACACAGCCGGCAACGGTGCCGACGCGAGAGGAGGTGAAGACCTGCCTCACTTGAGCGGTTCCCACAACATGCTCCTCCAGGACCGGAGCCAGAAGGCCGGACAATGCTGCTCTTATCTCTTCGATCACTTCGTAGATGACTTTGTAATGGCGAATTTCAACGTGGTTTTTGAGGGCCATGTCCCGAGCGGTTGCCTCCATGTTTACCCGGAATCCGATAATTATGGCATTTGATGCAGACGCCAGGAGGACATCGGTCTCGGTGATTACTCCAACCCCACTGTGAATCACCGCAACGCGGACTTCCTCATGAGCGATTCCGCCCAATTCCTGGGTGATTGCTTCTACGGAACCGTCCACATCGCCCTTAACGATCACCTTGAGTTCCTTGATCTGCCCTTGCTGGATCTGATAATGGAGGTCACTCAAACTTACATTGTGGATATTGCGGTAATCCTGCTCCCTTTTTAATTGCTGACGCTTCTGGCTGACCTCTCTGGCATCGCGTTCTGCGGCGGTTACCTCGAAACGGTCTCCCGCCTGAGGGACTCCGGTCAATCCGAGAACCTGGACGGGAATTGATGGCGTCGCCTCCTCGATGTTCTTCCCGTTTTCATCCTGCAATGCCCGCACGCGACCGTGGAACACACCGGTTATGAAAGGATCTCCTTTTCTCAAGGTGCCCTTTTGCACCAGCACCGTAGCCACCGGTCCCCGTCCCTTGTCCAGCTTTGCTTCAATGATGGTCCCGCTCGCCCGCTTGTTCGGGTTTGCCCGCAACTCCAGTAATTCTGCCTCAAGCAGGACCAACTCGAGCAGCCTTTCGATCCCAGCCCCCGTCATGGCGGAAACCTCCGAGCTGGGTACCTTGCCACCCCATTCCTCAACCAGCACGTCCCGCTCGGCCAACTGCCGCTTGATCCGGTCTGGGTCCGCGGTGGGCAGATCAACCTTGTTGATCGCCACGACCATTGGCACCTGGGCGGCTTTTGAATGATCGATAGCTTCAATGGTCTGAGGCATAACTTGATCATCGGCGGCAGCCACCAGAATTACAAGGTCGGTGACACGGGCTCCCCGGGCCCGCATGGCGGTAAAAGCCGCGTGGCCGGGCGTATCCAGAAAGGTGATGCGGCGGCCGTCGGGCAAATGCACGACATATGCCCCTATGTGCTGGGTGATCCCTCCGGATTCGCCGGCGACAACATTGGATTTCCGGAGATGGTCCAACAGGGAAGTTTTGCCGTGATCAACGTGGCCCATTACCGTCACAACAGGAGGGCGCGGTTCGGTTTCCCCGCTCTCTTCTTCGTCTTCCACCTCCTCGAAAACCATGGCATCTTCGTGCGCGTCAAGGGGTTTGACCTCGTAACCGAATTCGTCTGCTACGGTGGCAATCGTGCTCATGTCAAGCCGCTGATTGATCGTTGCCATCAAGCCCAGTTCCAAGCATGCAGCAATTACTTCGGTCGGCTTGACTCCCATCTGTTCCGCGAGATCGGCGACAGTTATAAATTCACTTACGGTCAGCTGTTTCTGGGCCTCGAAGTCTTCCTCGCCATCCTCCTTTCGCGACCTGTCGTATCGCCGGCGAGTGCGACCTTCGCTGAGCTGTGAAAGGGTTTTTCGGACGTTGTCCTGTATGGTCCTGGAATCAACCAGGCGGCGACGTTTGCCTCGCCTTCCGCGCCATCTGCCGCCGGCTTCACCATCCTTGATTTCTTCTTTCCCCGGGGCAGCTCCTTTATCGCGGCCTTCATCGACGGGATCTCCTGGGCGCTTGTTTCGACGCCGGGTCCGCTTCCTTTCTTCGTCGTCTTTTACCGGAAAGGGTACGTTGGAAGCCAAATTCCAGGGTGCTGAACTGCGACCACCACCGGGCGACCCGGTCTGTCGTCGCGATGCCTTCGCCTGCGCTTCTCCCCGCCGGCGGGTCGTAGCTTCGCTTGCCTGGGCTTTCTTGCGACTCTCCTCCTTGGCCTTTTGCCGTTTTACCTCTTCAATCGAACTCTTTTTCTCTTTTTCGATTTTGAGGGTAATCGCCTCGAGCATCTCATCAGTTACCACGCTCATGTGGCTCTTGACTTCATGCCCCATACCCTTGAGGATGGAAATCAGGGCGTCGCTGGATAGCTTCTGCTCTCTGGCGACCTGATATACCCTGCGCTTTTCCAAGGACAGTCTCCCTTGCCAACGGGGGGAAGTGCAGACGCAAGTTCGCGTCTTGGGAAAAATTCAATCTTCTACGGACGGATCTACGGACGGTTCGCCCTGCTTTTCGGCGATTGCCTTATCTAACGGCCCTTCAAGTTCACTTTCGCAAACTTCCCCGGTAACCACCTCCGAGCTTCCCTGTATCTGGGTAAGGGGCTGGGGATTCGCGCTGACTTCATCATCTTTTCCAATAATACTCGAATCGGGTCCGGCCGTGCTCAAATCCGAACCGGAATCCTCCGGTGCTGCTGCCGTGGCGCCCTTCTCCGGTTCCTCGTCTCCGTGCTCGGAGACGAAAACCTCGGCCGTTTCCTTCAACCCTTTCGCCACTTCCTCGCTTTCCAATCCGGGGACAGTTTGCAACAGCTGCAGGTCCGACTCCGCTATCGAGCGGATCGATGTAAATCCAGAGGTGGCGAGGCTGAGGGCAATCAACTCGCTGACCCCTGTGAGTGACCGGAGCTGCTGCTGACTTGCTTCAATCTGGGCACGCCGCTCCTGATACTCTTCTTCCGTGATTATGTCAAGCCCCCAACCCGTAAGCTGAACTGCCAGTCTGGAATTTTGTCCCGACTTGCCAATGGCGAGGGAAAGCTGACTCCCATCGACGATGACGGTTGCATGGTGACGCCTGTGGTCGACGATCACCCTTGAAACGACCGCAGGACTCAGTGCCCTGGAAACGAAAACTTCAGGTTCTTCGCTCCAGGGAACGATATCTATGCGCTCGCCGCTCAACTCGCGCACCACTGCCTGAACTCGAGACCCTTTCACCCCCACGCACGCCCCGACGGGATCTACCCGCTCGTCACTTGAACTCACTGCGATCTTGGCGCGTTCTCCCGGCTCGCGGGAGACCGCGTGAATCTCTACGATGCCCTCCGAGATCTCGGGCACTTCAATTGCAAACAGCTTTCGCAAAAATTCAGGGTGGGTTCGCGAGAGCAAGACCTGAGGACCGCGGCTCGACCTCAGCACCTCATAAATGTAACCCCGGACCGCATCTCCCTGGCGATAGCGCTCGCGGCGAATCTGCTCTTTGTATGGGATGGCCGCTTCAGCCCTTCCCAGATTCAGGATAATGTCACCTCTGCTTATTTGTTGAACGATCCCAGATTCTATTTGGCCGCTGCGCCCGCTAAACTGAGTATAGATGTATTCTCTTTCGGCCTCTCGCACCCGCTGAATAAGAATTTGTTTGGCAGTCTGAATGGCGTTGCGTCCGAAGTCAGTAAAATCCAATCGTTCAACAACCTCGGAGCCAAGCTGGGCTTCAGCATCGAGTTCCAGAGCCTCCGGGAGGGTGATTTCCAAGCTGGGCTCGTTTATCTCCTCCACTACGATTTTGCGTGCTACAACTTCCATTTGTCCAGAGGCAGAATCGATCTTCACCTCGAAATTATCTGTATTTCCATAACGCCGCTTGGCGGCAGAAATCAAAGCCTCCGCCAAAGTCTGCACCACCAGATCACGATCGACATTCTTCTCACGGGCAATCTGGCTCAATGCTTCCAGCACATTAAAGTTATTCATCGTTATTCATCAGATCAGGTTTGGTTTTGCCCCTGGCCTTGGGGCTATAGCTCTGCCTGGATAGTTGCTCTGGCAATTTCGCCACGAGTCAGCTTTCGGGTACCTGCTTTACTCTCCAGAGAAATATAGTCACTCCCAAACTCCAGCAGCCGACCGTGGAATGTCTTTCCGGAAGACATGACCACCTTCAATCGCCTTGAGGAAGCACGGCCAAAATCCTGGTCAGTACGCAGAGAACGGGATAAACCCGGAGAAGTGACTTCGAGCCGATAGTGCCCGGGGATCGGGTCCTCGGCATCGAGAATCTCTCCTGCACCAAGGCTTATGGCCTGGCATAGATCGACTGAAGTGGCGGGGTCCTTATGCACGAGCAACCGAATCGTCATATTTCCTGCCGAACCGCCCAGCTCCAAATCGACCAATGTGGCGCCACTTCTCTCTACAACAGGCAATAAAAGCCGGGAAAGTCTTTCCCTCAGGTCGAGATTTCCGGATCCGAAGCTTTCCATTCCTCGTGGAGGATAACTAACCCCTGGCATATACTAACGAAAATATACCAATCTCTTGAATTAAGCAAGATTTATTTACAAAAAATTATAAGGTATTTCTCATAAAGAATTTTGTGCCAATGATTTATAAAAGTTCCAGTATGTCATACAGCTCATTTCGCGTCATCCTGATCACCTCCATGGCCTTCTTCTGATTTTGCCCTTTTACTTGAACCGAAGGTTCGGTGCTCTTCTCTTCCTTCTCCACCGGCGAAGGCCCATTGATGCCGGCCGGAGTAGATGGTGGGTTTGGAGCCCGCATGCCTCCGGGCTTATTGACCTGCCGCTGGATTGAAAAATTTTCAACCACATGTCGCAATAGTTCGGGCTCGCTCTTGATCTTTTGCCTGACCCCTTGAATTGTATAGCGCTCCTCGTGGAGCAGCCGCTTGATCATCAGGACGATACAAATATCACGTTGGCGATAAGCGCGGTTCTTCCCCCGTACACGGCGCGGACGCAGGCAAGAAAATTCCTTCTCCCAGGACCTGAGGGTGTAAGGCTGCAGGTTCGTCAACTCGGCGACCTCGCTTATGCTGTAATAGAGCTTATTCCTGAATAAATTTTTCACGAGGAGACTCCAGGATTGCCAATTTGGAGATCATCCGCCTGCCTTTCTGCGCCAATGAATACGGACAGGGGTTCCCTCAAAATTGAAATTCTGTCGCAAGTTATTTTCAATGAACCGCCTGTAGGAACTCGAAACAAGATCGGGTCGATTGGAAAAAACCACGAAGGTCGGTGGAGCAACCGCATGTTGGGTCGCGAACAACAACCTCAATGGGGTTCCAACCGGTGTATGAGAACAGTGGCCATTCAGTTTTTGTATGAACTTGTTCAACCTTGAGGTAGGTATTCTGCTGCGGCGATTCTCAAATACCTGGGCCGCGCGCTCGAGGCACTTGAGGGCATGCCTGCCCTTGAGCCCTGAAATGAAGAGAACAGGGTAGTTCGCCAGAAAAGCGAACCTGCGATGAAGATCCTGGCGATAGGCTTGGCTGCTCCGCCTCGAGGAATCAATTAAATCCCATTTGTTGAAGGCAATGAGTAAACCACATCCAGCGGAGATGGCCTTGTTCGCGATGCGGACATCCTGAGCGGTCAGGTCCTCCACAGCGTCAATTAATACCAATACCACATCTGCCCGCTCTATACTCGATGCTGCCCGCAGGGCACTGTAGTATTCAATTTGTCCGTTCACCTTGGAGCGCCGCCTGATTCCGGCCGTATCCATAAGCACGAACTGACGGCCTTCGTAGTTCAATCGTATGCTGGTAGTATCGCGAGTCGTCCCCGGCTCTTCGTTCACGATTGATACTTGCTGACCTGCAAGGCGGTTTATCAGGGTTGACTTCCCCACATTTGGACGTCCTGCAATGGCTACCTTAATAGCGAGGTCTGCCGGTTTGGATGAAAATTCGGCCTGCCGAAAGCGTTTGACAATGGAATCCAGTAGATCGCCGGAGCATCGACCCGTCGCAGCAGATACGGGCACAGGATCTCCCAGCCCCAGGCTGTAAAATGAGTCTATGGACCGGGCGTGGTGTGATTCGTCAATCTTATTGACCACCAGCAAGCTGGCCTCCCTGTTACAACGCAAAATTGCAGCAAGGGAACAATCCAGATCCGTAACACCGGTGGACCCATCGCAGAGCAAAATGACAAAATCGGCCTCCTGGATGGCATTTTCGGCCTGCGTCCTCACGGCCACCTCAAGGAGATCTTTGGAATGGGGCACGAAACCCCCGGTATCCACCAGGGTGAACCTTTGCCCTGTCCATTCAATTTCGGAGTAAATGCGATCCCGGGTCACACCGGGCTGATCGTTGGTAATCGCCCTTCTGGAGCCCAGAAGCCGGTTGAAGAGTGTCGATTTGCCCACATTGGGCCGCCCCACAATGGCGACGATGGGCTTCAAAGGGACCAACCTCCGGGTGGAATTCATCGGGACGATTTACCCCCCAGGTAGAAGCCCAATTCCGATAGCTGGCGTCCAATTCCCTCAAAGACGAAGTGGGGGCCATCCAGGACCTTTTTCAAGAAAGCTGCAAGATTGTAGCTTCCCACGGTAAGGGGCACTCCGGCAGATGCTCCGAGCTCGGGGACCGTTCTATCATCCAGCGTCAGCCCTTCCCCATTAATGCAGTTGGGAGGCAGCATGACCAGGTCCCATGGACCTCCATCTACGTGCTTGAGGATGTCCTCTCCACAGAGCAGACCCGACACCGTTATGCCCTTGCCAAAGAATTCGTTTGTCACCGGGACCAGGTCAACCTGCAAGCCGGAGATACTGTTCAAAAAGGCAGTAATCGGCCTCAAAAACTCTGCGGCCAACTCACCGGTCACCATGGCCAGGTGAACTGGATTGGGAAGCTTGACGGGCAGCAGAACTTTGTCCCTTTCCCAACTGTCCAGGAAGGACCGCACCATCCCGATTCCATTCTCGATCTGCGGAAAGGCATCATAATATGAAACAGGAGGCGGCAATCCGCCGGAGAGGAGAAACAATTCGTCGGCAGCGTAGGCGAACCTCTGACCAAATCTCACCTGAAATTTATCACCCCACCCGGCAACTTGATCGCAATATTCCCGGGCCAGATCCCGCGTCACAGGTTCAAGTTGGGGAAGGTTCTTGCGGAACCTCGTCAAGCCAACAGGCACCAGTGCAACCGACTGCACCGCCGGAAAGAAGCTGGCCAGATCACTTACCGTGCGCTGCAGGTGGGCGCCGTCGTTCAAGCCCGGGCATACGACTACCTGGGCGTGCATTTCAATATGGTTGTCGGCCAACCGGCCAATGCGTTCGAGGATATCTACAGGCAATTTGCGGCCGAGCAGCAACTGGCGCAGTTGGGGGTCCGTGGAGTGCACCGAAATGAATTGAGGCGAAAGGCGATATTCAATTATTCGCTCGATGTCCTTTTCTTTTACATTCGTAAGGGTGACATAGGAACCGTGAAGAAAGGAAAGGCGGTAATCGTCGTCTTCAAAATACAGGCTGCGCCGCATCCCCTTGGGCATCTGGTGAATGAAACAGAAAACGCATCTGTTGTTGCACCGCCGCAGGCGCATCTCGTCAAAGGCAAGTCCGAGATTTCTTCCAGAAGTCCGCTCCAGCTCCAATTGGTAGTGTTCCTCGCCCCGCTCCACCCCGAACGATAATGTCTCTTCAGAGCTGTGAACTTGAAAATCAATCAAATCCTCTACGGCATTTCCATTGATGGAATGGATTTTGTCGCCGATGGCAAAGCCGGCTTCTTCTGCCAGGCTACCGGGATCGATCGTTTTCACATGGATCATCGCTTTGGTCTAAAGCTGGAGATAACCGGAAATGCAACGTAAGGAAGCGAGGGAAAGATGGAGCGGGAGACGGGAGTCGAACCCGCGACATCAAGCTTGGGAAGCTTGCGTTCTACCCCTGAACTACTCCCGCTCCCTTGAGTGAATTGTATTCGAACTCTATTGATTCTAACTTAAGGCAATGTTCAAAATAATCGACCTATCTTAAACTGTCAATAGAGGAAACATCCCAGTGGGTATGCAAATCAAAAATTGCCTTGCAGGTGGTATTGAGTCGCGATCCTGGACAATACGCCCTTCCTCCCCCACCTACCCAAATCGAGCCAGCGCAACCGGCGGTCCTTGCGAAACCAGGTCAACTGGCGCTTGGCATAGCGTCTGGACCGGTGTTTGATCAGGTCCACCGCAGTACTCAGAGAGCATTTGCCTTCCAGGTAGTCCAGTATTTCCCTGTATCCTACCGTATCCAGCCCTGGACAATCCCTGCCATAGCCCATTTCCGCCAGTCTTTCCACCTCGTCGACGAGGGCATTTCTCATCATGAAGTCAACACGTCGGTCAATGCGGTTATAAAGCCTGTCACGCTCCAATTCCATGCAGAACGCCAGTGGAGTACAGTCTAGCGGCCCAATAGATTCTTCCCCCCAGTGGGAGGAAAGGTTGGTTCCTCCAAGGGCTACCTCCAAGGCACGCAGGACTCGCTGGGTGTCGTTGGCGGAAAGGCGTGAGTGGGCTACCGGATCCAGTTTTCCCAGTTCCGCGTACAGTGCCTGTAATCCGTCACGGGCAAGCCGTTGCTTCAACCTTGAACGTATTGACCCGTAATCGGCACTCTCTTCAAACAAACCGTCCAGGGTTGCCTGCAGATAAAGCCCTGATCCGCCCACGATTATGGGAAGGATTCCTCTACCATTCAGTTCAAGAATCAAGCTGCGTGCATCCCTGCCAAAGTGTCCAGCACTGTAAGTCTCATCCGGATTCCTGATATTGATACAATGATGCCTCGCCATTTCCAGGTCCCCCACGCTGGGTTTTGCAGTACCGATGTCCATATGGCGGTAGATTTGCCGGGAATCGGCCGAAATAATCTCCCCGTGCAGAAGTCTGGCTATCTCGATTCCAATCCCGGTCTTCCCAACGGCTGTTGGTCCGGCAATGATCAGAATAATATTGGACGATCTTTGCGGCATTGGATTGGCAACACGGATAATTTCACCAGCGGACAAGACGGCGCAAAGGCGGGATTACAGATTACTTAACTTTACAATTAACAGGAAGTAATATTGGTCGGGGTGGGCGGATTCGAACCGCCGACCCCCTGCTCCCGAAGCAGGTGCGCTAGCCGGGCTGCGCTACACCCCGATATTGGAGGGCTTGATGAAGGAAATGGGCTAGCAGTGGATTGCTGTAGCCCATTTATTGAAAAAAATGGTCGGGGTGACAGGATTTGAACCTGCGACCACTTCCACCCCAAGGAAGTGCGCTAGCCGGGCTGCGCCACACCCCGACCCAATTCTCTCTGAGGAATTAATGGTGAGCTATGCAGGATTCGAACCTGCGACCTCCAGTTCCGGAGACTGGCGCTCTATCCAACTGAGCTAATAGCCCTCGTACCGCAAACTAGATGAGCTTTTTCTTATGGCGGTTTTTTCTCAGTCTTTTCTTGCGTTTATGGGTGGCAATCTTATGCCGCTTTCTCTTCCTCCCACATGGCATCTTTCTTCGCTCCTATATTTTTATCCCTCTCGACACGCGCTCTCAATTCCTTCGAAGGTTTGAAGGTGGGGGCGCGGCGACCGGAAATCTTTACCTCGGACCCCGTACGCGGATTCCGACCTGTCCTCGGTGCCCGGGTAACGGTTCTAAACGTACCAAAACCTCTGATCTCGATGTGCTCGCCTTGCTCCATGGCTGTAATTACCGACTCGATAAATCCATCGACCACTACGGCGGTGTCGGTCTTGGTCAGGCCTGTTCCCTGAGCAATCTGCCGTACTATGTCAGCCTTGGTCAATCCGCCCTCCCCATAAATAAGGTAAATGCTTGCAAGACATCGGAGTTTCAGTCCTTAAGGATATGTGATGGAAATTGCCTTGTCAAGAGTAGTACAGGGCCAATTTGGATGGTTGCGAGCTTCATCCTTCCTCCGAATGCCAGACGAAGACCTCTTCAAGCTTGAGGAAATCCACGCTGGACTCCAATTGAACCTCCATGAAAAGAGGATTGCTTGGCTTGTCGCTCACCTCGGTGACATAGCCGATGAGAATTCCCTTGGGATATCTTCCTCCCAATCCCGAGGAAACTACCCGGTCCCCCAATTGGATTTCGCTATTTACTTCGACCATTCCCAGCTTGAACCGCTTCCCTTGAACCCAGGAAACGATTCCCTGAGCCCGTTCCCGGTTCTGTACCGCGGCGCTCACGCGGGACCTCATTATCAGCCGAACTATCGAACTGGACTGGCCTACTTGGGCAACATGACCCACCAGCCCTTTCGCCGTAACAACGGGCAAATCCTTCTGAATGCCTTTGTCTTCTCCCACATCGATGATGATCGAGTCGTAGATCTGGTCTGGATCGCGGCCGATAACCTCTGCCAAAATAAGGGGATGGGAAACTTCTCTACGTTTAAATTCGAGCGCCTGACGCAGCCGCTGGTTTTCCAGGACCGCCTCGCGGGACTGCATATTGTCCAGGGCAAGTCCGACGTTATGGGCAAGCAAAAACCGGCTCTTTTGCTCGTTCTCGGCATAGCGAATGACTTTCGAGAATATCCGCTGGCTCGTACTCCAAATCGCCACCCGACCGTAGCCGGCAATTTTCAACTTCTGCTCCTCGGGCAGCCCCATTAACACCAGGCTGACCACCACCGCCGGAGCAATTACAAGGTAATTTCGGTTAATCACCATGGTTTTGCGTCTTCTGTGAACCTAGCAGCCCGTTGAAAAGTCCATCCGGGCTCACGGCGTTGCCTTCACTCGCCGTACACCACCGGTACGACTCGCTCAGGCGCCTTATGAGCCTGGCGCCTCGGCGGCCCAATTGCGTCAACCTATCTCTGCGACGGCACACTAGTAGAGGACCTTGCGCAAATTTTCGAACTTCTCCAAAACCTTGGCGCTTCCGCGTACAACCGAGGTAAAGGGGTCATTGTTATCGACATAGGTGGGAAGACTGGTTCCTTCGACCAGGCGCTCCTTGAGTCCCCGGAGTTTACTTCCTCCACCGCTGAGCACCATCCCACGGTCCAGGATGTCGGCAGCCAACTCGGGTGGCGTTCGTTCCAAGGCACGCCGAACCCCTGCAATGATCTGGTCCACAGGCTCGCAGAGGACCTCCCGTACTTCACGGGAATCGAGCATGAGAGTCCTGGGGATGGCAGCGACAAGGTCCAGGCCCCGCACCGGGGCCTCTTTTTCAGGATCGATTGGCATGGCGGAGCCAATCAGAAATTTAATCTGCTCCGCATTCCGGGGCCCGATGGCAAAGTTGTATTTTCTTCGCAGCCAATCGACGAGGGCCTGGTCCATGGCATTTCCCGCCACTCGCAAGGACTCGTGGGTCACGATGCCGGACAGAGCAATGACCGCAATCTCCGTTGTCCCACCACCGATATCGATGACCATGGACCCAACCGGCTGCTCAACCGGCAAGCCAATACCTATTGCCGCCGCCATCGGTTCGCTGATCAGGTGAACTTCGCGGGCACCAACGCGCTCGCAGGAATTTCGAACGGCTCGTTTTTCCACTTCAGTGCTTCCCGAGGGCACAGAAACGACAATGCGGGGCCGGACAAAGAATTTATTCTTTTGAACTTTGCGAATGAAGTGACGGATCATGTTCTCGGTCACCTCGAAATCGGCAATCACACCGTCCTTGAGGGGACGGATGGTCTCCATTTCCGAGTTTGTCCGTCCCAGCATTTCCTTGGCCTCGGAGCCCACGGCTATGAGCTTCTTGGTCATTATGTGACGGGCAACAATCGAAGGTTCGTTCAAGACGATTCCTTCGCCCTTGACGTAGATCAAGGTATTGGCGGTCCCCAGATCAATTCCTATATCGTTAGAGAAAAACCACGAAAAAACCCCCATGGCCACCTCCATCCATGATTATTTTTTACCAACATTTGGCCGGATTGGCAACTTCGATCGGATGGACCCATCCCGATCATGTGCAAGGGCCAGCAGAAGGCCGATTTGGCCGATTCTCCTTAAGATATCACCTGAATTTCAATTTGCCAAATCCAATGCCAGGCGTATATTTATTCTACCTTTTTCGGCGAACTTCCAAAGCGGAGACGAATTAAAGTGAAAAGAGCGGCCCGATCGGTTTTGCGAAAACTGGGTACGGACCACAGCCTGGAAACGGAACGCCAGCAGCGCATAGAACGAGAGGTAGAGATCAGAAGTGACCAAAAGGAAGCGGACAAAAAGAAAGATCCCGGAATTCTCGATGCAGTACCGGAGGAATTGCTGACCGAATCGGAAAAACGGCATGAGAAGTACCGGCGCCAGCAGGCCATGGCCGGCCGATTTACTCCGGCAGCTGAACGACTGCCGATAATGACGGCTAAAGAGCGGCAGGAGCGAGACAAAGACCGCCCGAACTGGAATCCCACCCGCTTCGAAGGTCCCATTGAAAAGTTGATCGAGAAGTACGGGGACCTGGGAGAGGTTCAAAAGCATCTAACCCTGGGTCAGGCGATGAAATACGAATTCACCGGGGACGGCAGGGTGCTCGACAAAGAAGGCAACGTCATCTATGACGGTGAGAAAATCGTCGGCAAATCCTCCTGATCCAATCGCACCTTTCCACCCTTCCGGTTCTTTCCTACCTGCTCCCCTCAATTCTTTACCAAACTTCATTTTCCCATGAAAAATATGAGATGGGCAGGGCCTTTGGTGACCGCCTTGTTCTTCCTTGCTTGTACTGAGGAAACCTCCAGCCACAATGCCCATTTAAAGCTGGGCCAGAAACAACTGAAGGACGGCGACTTGGACCAGGCTATCGCCTCCATCCGGCTCGCACTCCACCAGGACAGCCTCAACGCCGACGCCTGGGCCCTGCTCGCGCGCGCCCAAGCTCTAAATGGAAACCTGGCCGCTCGCGACAAGTACCTGCGCAGAGCCATGAACATAACTTATGAGAGAGGCCTCAAAGCTCTTGAAAGCGGCGACGAGGAAGCGGCCATAAATTCCTTCGGACACACGCTGAAAATATCTCCCTCCCATCCCCTTGCTCTCAACCAACTCGGGGATGTCTACCTTGGCAGGGAGCAATGGGACAAAGCCATTCACTACTACGAGCGGTCCGCCCTCGCCAATCCGAACTTCCCGGTCACCTTCTCCAAATTGGGGGAACTCTACGCATTCCAGGACTCCACGGAGAAGGCCATTCAGGCCTTTGAGCGCGTAGTTGAGTTGGACATCAACGCGGTTGAAGCCTATTTGAGTCTGGGGAAATTGTACATGGAAGAGAAAGATTGGGCCGCAGCCGCCGAGCGGTTCAGAACAGCCCTGCTCATCCAGCCCGCCTCCTTTGAAGCTCGCACAGGTCTGGCTCAAGCCTCGGGTAACATGTGAGAAACCAGCTGAGGAATACTGGTTTCTACCCGGGGGAAATCCCAAAGGCTGCCTGTCAATGGCAGGAAAGGATCCCGGGATGGCGTTTGCTGTGGTTCGGCCTTCTTTTCCTCCTTGCCGGATGCGAAACCCCTTATTACTGGCACCTGGTCAACGGCCAGACTCGCATCCTCTTGGGCCGCCAATCCATTGACCGATTGCTGGAAGATCCTGATCTGGAACCTGATCTCCGCAGAAGGTTCAAATTCGTCAAATCGGTGCTTGCCTTCGCCCGCGACGACGTAGGCCTGGCCGCCTCTTCGAACTACACCTACTTCTACGACACAGAAGGCGAACCTGTCGGTTGGAACACGAGCGCCTCTCCTCCAGACCGATTCGAACCCTACCTGTGGGACTTTCCCTTCGTGGGGAAACTCCCTTACAAAGGCTTTTTCGCCAGGGAATATGGTGAACGTGAACGGGACCGCCTTCAAGGGCTGGGCCTAGATGCAATCCTGAGTCCCATCTCCGCCTACAGCACCTTGGGATTTTTCTCCGACCCCGTGTTCAGCCCAATGCTTACATATTCGCAAGACCGGCTGGCGGATCTGATCTTGCACGAGCTCACCCATTCCACCGTCTACGTCGAGAACCACATTGACTTCAATGAGAGCCTGGCCACTTTTGTGGGCAGAAGCGGATCCTTGGAAATCCTGGCCAAGTACTACGGACCCGGTACCAGGCCTGTTGAGCAGGTGCGCAGGCGCCGCGATGACGAGGCGCGTTTCAACCGTTTTATTGGCCGCGTGATCACTTCCCTGGACAGCCTGTATAATTCGGGGCTGCCAAGGGATTCAATCCTGACAAAAAGGGAATTGGTCTTCGAACAGGCGAAAGAGAGCTACCTCGCCATGCGCGGTGAGTTTCACTCTGGCAATTTTGATGGATTTCTCCAATGGAAGCTGAACAACGCGCGACTGCTTTCCTACCGCCGTTACCACCGGAATATGGATGAATTCAAAAGGATCCTCGTGCTCAAAAGCGGGGATCTAGGTGATGCCATGAAGGTATACAAAGCCTGCGCGAAGGAACTGGACCCATGGGAATGCATCGGGGATTTCACCATCGAGGACTCCAGCAAAGTTGGAAGCGGCGCAAGCTTGACCTCCACAATCCATATTCAGTAATTTATTGCAATATGCCGTTGCATCTTCACTCATCTTTCCGTTCATCCCAGGATTATAATCTTCACGCCAGGCATCACTGGAAGTGGTTTTTCCTCGCCTGTCTCCTTCTCTGGAGCACCCTTGCCGGATGCGCGGGTTGCGCAGCTAAAATCAGGTCGGCTGCTGCAGGATCTCTCGTTGAGGATATAGCGGCGGTCACTGCCCGGCACGATGACGTCGACCTCGTGGCACAGGCAGCCCCCACCTACCTTTTGCTCCTCGAAGGCCTGCTGCAAAGCGACCCCGGCAATCAACGCCTGCTCGGCTCGGCGGCGGAGGCCTATGTTTCCTACGGCGCCCTGGTCGAGCCTGACGATCCAGAGCGCGCCCGCAAGCTCTACCGCAGGGCAAAGGATTACGGGTTGCGAGCGCTCGCCGCCGATAAAGAAATCGCGGGATTTCTCAGGGCGCCATACGGGGAGTTCATCCAGATTCGCTCACACCTCAAACCGGAGGACCTTCCCATTGTCTTCTGGGCGGCGAGCAGTTGGGGAGCCTGGGTGAGCACAAACACATCTTCTCTGGAGGCACTGGCCGATCTCCCCAAAGTAATCGCGCTGATGGAATGGATCTTGAGCACGGATGAGTCGTTCTACTACGGCAGTCCACATCTCTTCCTAGGCATGTATTACTCCGCCCTTCCGCCGTCCCTCGGCGGCCGGCCGGACAAGGCGCTGCATCATTTTGAAAGAGCGATCGAAATCGGGCAAAGGCAGTCTTTGATGGCATATGTGCTCATGGCCAAGTACTATGCCCGGCAAATTTTCGACCGGGGGCTCTATATCTCTCTCCTTTCCAAGGTCCTGGAACTACCCGCCGACCAGGTCCCCGAACTCACCCTGCAAAACATTGCCGCGAAGAAAGAAGCCGGCAAACTACTGGAGGAAGTGGATGCCTTCTTCTGAGTGTCTCGGGGCCAATGGCCTTGCTGCCTTATTGGGCTCGTCCTCATCGGAAATCATTTCACCGAAAAGGAAAAGTTGGATTCACCGGGTTGTAAGCCGGCTCCTGATTCTCGTTTGCTTCGCCCTTGCAACCGCCGCCCCCTCTGCAGCAGAGGAGAAGCTTCCCGAGCACCTCCTCAAGCTCGCCACCCTGGCTCCCGAAGGCAGCAGCTGGGTCCAGGCAATGCGCGACATCGATGCGGAAGTGCGGCGAAAGACAGACGGCGCCGTCGGTTTCAAGATCTACCCCGGAGGAGTGCAGGGAGACGAACATGTAATCCTGCGCAAAATGCGCATAGGCCAACTTCACGCCGGTAGTTTTGCAGGCCAGGGCGCAAGTATGGTGTTTCCCGATATTCTGGCAATGGAAATCCCGTTCCTCTTCGATGACTACGAGGAAATCGACTACGTTCTCGAGCGCATGGACACTTTCTACCAGGAGGGGTTCGAAGAACGAGGTTTCATCCTTCTGGGTTGGTCAGATATCGGCTTCGTCCACATTCTCTCCCAGGAACCTATCCGCGCTTCCGCGGACATCAGGGGCCTGAAGGTCTGGCGCCTCGAGAAGGAGCCCATTACCGCGGTGATTTTTGCCAAGGCCGGAGTCACCTCGGTTCCCCTCTCTATTCCAGACGTGCTTCTGGGTCTGCAGACCAACCTGGTTGAGGTCGTCTATGCTCCCCCGGTAGCAGCCATTGTCCTGCAGTGGTTTACCCGGGTAAGGTACCTGACCGAGTTGCCCATAAACTATACCCTTGGCACTCTACTGGTCAGCAAAAGAGCATTTGAAAAACTATCTCCGCAGCACCAGGCCATTCTGCGCAGCGTGGCCGCCGACCACACCCGCGCGCAGAGTCTGCGAAACCGCGAGGAAAATGAAGACGCCGTCAAGGTTATGGAAGCCCATGGGCTGAAGCTCGTGGTCCCCATGCAAGAAGAAATCGAATCCTTCGAACAGCTGGTCCGCGACTCCATACCCGAGTTGGTGGGAAAAGCCTTCTCAAAGCAATCATTTGAAATGGTCAATACCCACCTGAGAGACTTTCGCCGCCAAAGGGCGGCAAGAGAATGAGTATCGGACGGCCCTCAACCATCCTTCGCTTGATCCAGTGCCTCGAGGAAGCCGCATTGGTCCTTCTCATGGGCACGCTCATAGGAACCGCCTTCGCCCAGATCATTCTTCGCAACCTTTTTTCCATCACCTTTGTGTGGTCAGATCCCCTGGTCCGCCACCTTGTCCTGTGGTGCGGCCTGTTCGGCGCGATGATTGCCACGC
The DNA here is from genome assembly GCA_965208105.1 of Candidatus Latescibacterota bacterium. GTDB lineage: Bacteria > Latescibacterota > UBA2968 > UBA8231 > UBA8231. The sequence goes on along the minus strand of OZ242318.1, from coordinate 372,645 downwards.
GCCAGGACAAGCATATAAGAATCGATGCCCTTTTCCGGCTCCTGTCCCCTCCCTGGCGGGACTGGGTCCACGCCTCGACGTCCTTCTTATCGGCCCTGGTATGCCTGCTTCTGACCTGGATTTCAGTGCGCTTCATAGGCGATGAAATGGCAGGGGGAACCACGGCCTTTCTCAACCTTCAAACCTGGCAACTACAGCTGATCTTCCCCCTGAGCTTCGGGATCATGGCGCTGCGTTTCCTGTTTCAGTGTGGTCTCAGGCTCCAGTCAGTCCTGAATAGAGGGTCCTCATGAGCAGCGTGCTGACCGGATTTCTCGCCCTCGCAGGAACGCCGCTATTCATAATCATCTCGGCCCTCGCCCTGTTGAACTACTACCTGGTCGAAGTAGACCTGACCGTCGTCTTCATCGAAATGTACCGGATCGCCGAGACGCCCACATTGTCGGCCATTCCACTTTTCGCATTTACGGGATTCATCCTCGCCGAGAGCAAGGCGGCAACAAGGCTGGTTCGGTTTGCCCAGGTGCTCCTGGGATGGCTGCCCGGCGGTCTGGCCATCATGGCCATCCTGATCTGTGCACTCTTTACCGCGTTTACAGGCGCATCGGGTATGACAATTATCACCCTGGGGGCCCTCTTCTACCCGGCGCTCTTGAAAAACCGATATCCCGGGAACTTCTCCCTGGGCCTGCTCACCACCTCGGGCAGTTTGGGCCTGCTTTTTCCGCCCAGTCTGCCTCTCATCATGTACGGGATCGTCTCCGAAACTGCGGTGGATCAGCTTTTCGTCGCCGGCATCGTTCCGGGACTGGTCCTGGTCGCCGCCCTTTCCATCTACAGCTATTTCATTGGCCGCAAGCGCAAACTCATTCCCGTGCGCACGACATCCACGGAAGTGGTAAGCGTGCTGCGCGAGAGTATATGGGAGCTCCTTCTCCCGGTAGTCGTCATCAGCGGAATCTACAGCGGTATCATTGCAGTCAGCGAAGCCGCAGCCCTGAGCGCCCTCTACGTCCTGGTGGTGGAGATGGTCGTGCACCGCGAGATCAGCCTGAAGCAGCTTCCGCGCATCATCCGCGACTGCATGGTCCTCGTGGGCAGCATTCTGATCATTCTCGCCGCGGCCATGGGATATACCAGCTACCTGATCGACGCGGAAATCCCCAACCGCCTTCTTGGTCTGATCGAGCAATATATCAGCAGCCGAATTGTATTCCTGATACTGCTCAATGTCTTTCTGCTGGCGGTGGGCTGCATGGTAGACATGTTCTCGGCACTCATCGTGGTGGTTCCACTTATCCTGCCCATTGCCAAGTCCTACGACGTCCACCCCATTCACCTGGGAATGATCTTCCTGACCAATCTGGAGATCGGTTACTCCACCCCACCAGTTGGGTTGAACCTGTTCATTGCCAGCATTCGCTTTGAAAAGCCTATATTGAGATTGTACACGGCTTCCCTTCCCTTCCTTTTCATCCTCCTCCTGGCCCTCCTGGTTATCACCTACGTGCCTGCTCTGAGCCTGTTCATGGTCGATTCATGAGGGTCCCTCTTGGTTTGTCGCGAAAAAAGGTCATTGGTACTCTCCTAGCCCTTTCCTGCTTCGCGCTGGGCCTGACCGCCCCACTCGACATCCTGCCACCTCAGGCCCAGCGCGCACTTGGCCTCGTCCTCCTGGCCATCTTCCTGTGGACGGCCGAGCCGCTGCCTCTGGAGTACAGCTCCCTGGTAGTCCTTCTGCTCTTGCCAGCCCTTGGCCTTCTTTCATTTCAAGAAAGCTTTTCCCCTTTTGCCGCCACGACAATCTGGTTGCTCTTCGCCGGCATGGTCCTCAGCCTGGGCGCTAGCGAGACGGGTGCTGACAAACGCCTGGCCGCCTTCTGTCAGACCCACCTCTGCCGCCGGCCGCTGTACCTGCTCCTCAACCTCCACCTGATCGGCCTTCTCACCGCCCTGCTGATTCCCTCGGGAATGGTGCGAGTCCTGATCCTGCTGCCCCTCGGGGTAGCCTTGGTGGACCGCCTGGGTGGCCGCCACGATCCCAACTTCAATGCTGCGGTTCTTCTCTCCCTGCTGTGCAGCACCTACTACGGAGGCTCCGGCATCCTTACCGGGTCGGTGCCCAATCTTGTAGTCGCCGGCCAACTGGAGCAAGCAAGCGGGCAAGCGGTATATTGGACCGAATGGTTGAGGTGGATGTTTCCCTGCATCGGCCTGGGACGTACCCTCCTTTCCCTGGCGGTAATCTGGGTCCTATTCGGGCGAAAGCTCCGGATCGACCTCCATTCCCTCCCGGAAGTTGCCGAGGGCGAAGAGCCCATGAATCGGCGGCAACGACGGATCCTCGGGATTCTCCTCCTTGGAATCCTGCTCTGGTCTACGGATGCGGTGCATCGGGTCGCACCGACCTACGTTGCTCTGGGGTTGGCCCTGCTCATCACCTTGCCGGGATGGGGCCCACTGGACTTTTCCCACATTCGCAAGGTCAACTTCCCATTCTTTTTCTATGTAGCCGCGCTGCTGTCCCTCGGTTCTGCTCTGGAGGGATCAGGTTTCAAAGAGCACTTCATTGGCTTTGCTACTTCCCTTGCCGACTTGGGCCAATTGGGCTGGATGGGCAAGTACCTTTCGGTCACCTGGATGGTCCTGCCTCTCGACTTCCTCATGGATACGGCGGCCATCGCAGGAATGATCACGCCAACCATGCTCGAATTAGGGCAGACCTACGAGATGGAAAACCTGCCGACCGCCATGAGTGTAGCCACCGCCACTACCTTGGTCTTCTTCCCCTATCAAGCCGCCCCTTTCATGCTTGCCAATTCCTATCGCCTCGTTCCCATGGCCAAAATGATTCTCACCATGTTCTGGATCTCCATTCTCTCCCTCCTCCTGCTCACCCCCCTCAATATCCTCTACTGGCACTTGGTCGGTCTCATTTAAGGGGTCCGCCTCGGCTCCCGCAGGACAGACTTTTCCTACCAGGTGGGTTTATGTATATTGCCTCCAAACATCTGAATTAATCGGGAGATTCACATGAAGATCGTAGTGATCGACGGATACACCCTGAACCCCGGTGGAGACAATCCCTGGGATGAATTGGAAGATCTGGGAGACCTCGCTGTCTACGACCGAACCAACGAGGACCAGGTCGTGGAAAGGTCGAAGGACGCCGAAATCATTTTGACCAACAAGATACCCCTGATGGGCGACACCCTTGAGCAACTTCCCAAGCTGATCTACATCGGGGTTACCGCCACGGGCTATGACAACGTAGACGTGCGAACCGCTCGCCGGCGCAACATTCCGGTCTCAAATGTTCCGGTCTACGGTACCGACTCGGTTGCCCAGTTTGTCCTTGCGCTCCTGCTTGAGTTTTGCCACCACGTCGGCCAACACGATCTCGCGGTAAAAAATGGAAAATGGACCAGGGCCAGAGAATTTTCTTTCTGGGAGACCCCTTTGGTTGAATTGGCCGGGAAGAAAATGGGGATCATCGGATTTGGAAGAATCGGCCGCCGGGTTGGCGAACTCTCCCATGCCTTCGGAATGGAAGTACTTGCCCAGGATATCTTTCATGGAGAACTGCCTTCCTATCGACCGTTTTCCTGGATGGATATCGAGGAGGTCTTCGCCGAGGCGGATGTAGTTTCCCTCCACTGCCCTCAAACACCGGACAACCTTGGTTTCGTCAATGAGGCTCTCCTGAACCAGATGAAGCCGACAGCCATCCTCATCAACGCCGCCCGCGGAGGCCTCGTCAACGAAAAGGATCTGGCCGCCGCCCTCAACGGGGGAAAAATCGCAGGCGCTGCGGTCGACGTGGTCTCTGCAGAGCCCATTCGGGCCAATAACCCACTGCTCAAAGCCAGGAACCTGATTATTACTCCCCACATCGCCTGGGCGACCCTCGCAGCCAGAAGAAGGCTCCTGCAAACATCCATAGACAATGTCAGAGCCTACCTTGAGGGAAATCCTACCAATATCGTCAACTGAGCATCCCACCTGGACGCCTTTGCATCCAGGCGATGAACTCGGGTTTGCCGGGTGTTCGAGAGTGCTGGCCAATGTTTAACTCAATTTCTCGTGCCACTCATCGTTGAGCACGGCCATGTCCATGGAAATTCCCAACATCCTCGCCAGCCGCTATGCCAGTCCCTGCATTCGGGACATCTGGTCGGAGCGCGGACGCATCCTCCTGGAACGCGAGTTCTGGATTGCGGTGATGAAGGCCCAGAAGAAGCTCGGGATGGATATCCCCCAGGAATCCATCCAAGCCTACGAGGGAGTCGCCGACCAGGTGGACCTCGAATCCATTCGCCGCCGCGAGTCCGTCCTGCGCCACGATGTCAAGGCACGCATCGAGGAATTTTGTTCCCTGGCAGGCTGCGAGCACATCCACAAGGGCATGACCAGCCGCGATTTGACGGACAACGTCGAGCAGTTTCAGATCCTCCGGTCGCTGCAACATCTGCAACTAAAGTACGTAGCCCTGCTCTCATCATTGAGTCGGCGCGCCCTCCAATGGAGAGACCTGGCCATGGTTGGCCGCACCCACTACGCGGCGGCCCAGCCCACCACCCTTGGCAAGCGCCTGGCCATGTACGGTGAGGAGATGTTGCAGGCCTTCCGCCGTTTCGAAGACCTGGTGGCTGCCTATCCATTGCGCGGCCTGGTGGGAGCTGTCGGCACCTCCCTGGATCAACTCACCCTTCTGGGCGGAGACCAGGGCAAGTTGAAGCAACTGCAGGAGAGGGTCTGCCATTTTCTCGGCTTCAACAATCAGCTTAACGCGGTCGGGCAGATCTATCCCCGAAGTCTGGACTATGAAGTTATCGGCTGCCTCTATCAGCTCGGGGCGGGCATCGCCGACCTTGCCCGCACGCTGCGGCTGATGGCGGGAAACGAATTCATAACCGAGGGCTTCACAAAGGGCCAAGTGGGCTCGTCTTCCATGCCCCACAAGATGAATACCCGGAGCACCGAACGCATCAATGGTCTTCAGGTTATTCTTGGCGGGTATGTCCACATGCTTGGAAGTCTCTGCGGCGACCAGTGGTTCGAAGGCGATGTCTCCTGCTCGGTAGTGCGCAGAGTCGCCCTTCCCGACAGCTTCTTCGCCTTTGACGGCATGACCGAAACCATGCTCCACGTACTCGACGAGATGGGTGCCTACGAGACCCTCATTCAGAAAGACCTGGAGCGTTACATGCCTTTCCTGGCCACTACTACCCTGTTGATGGAGGCGGTAAAACGCGGTGCCGGCCGGGAGCAAGCTCACGCCGCCATCGAGCAACACTCCGTTGCCGCAGCGTTGGACATGCGGGAAAAAGGACTGGCTCGCAACAACCTGGCTCAACGCCTGGGTGCCGACGATCGCATTCCGCTATCACGGGAGAAGATCGAGGCTATCTTCAAGGATAGCCAGGGCTTCGTCGGCCTGGCCGCGTACCAGGTCGATTCCTTTGCGGGTTCGGTAAACCAACTGGTCCGGAGTTACCCCGATGCGGGCAAGATCCAAAAGGGCAGCCTGCTTTAACGAGGGCGCCCGGAACTGATTTCAAGACAACGACAACCGGAGCACTGCCGTCCATGCGATACAAGCGCGTTTTGCTCAAGTTGAGCGGCCAGGCAATATCGGGGGACAGCGACTTTGGCTTTTCCGCGAGGATTCTCGAACATATTGCCGACGAGGTATTGACCCTGCACGCTGAAGGAGTGGAAGTCGCCATTGTAATCGGAGGGGGAAACGTCCTTCGCGGCACCCTTGCTGACCAATGGGGAATCGAGCGCGCGGAGGCCGACAACATTGGCATGATGGGCACTGTGGTCAACAGCCTGATGTTGCGAGGGGTTCTAACCTCCAAATCCCGAGGCCAGGTGGAGGTGCGGGTAATGAGCGCCATTCCCATAAACACCGTAGCCGAGCCCTTCATTCGCCTGCGCGCCATTCATCACCTGGAAAAGAGATACATCGTCATATTCGGAGGGGGCACGGGCAATCCCTACGTCACCACCGACTATACTGCGGCACAACGGGCAATCGAAGTTCGATCCGATGCCCTGTTCTTTGCCAAAAACCGCGTCCGCGGGATATTTACCGCGGATCCCCAGACCGATCCCCACGCCCGCCTCTATCGCTGCGTGAACTATAACACTCTCATCCGCCAGAACCTCACCATCGTCGACCAGCCTTCGGTCATTCTGGCGCGCGATCACAACCTGCCCATCCACGTCTTTGACTTTCTCGCAAAAGGTACAATGCAACTTCTCTGTCGTGGGGAAAACCCAGGTACCCTGGTCAAAGATACTCCGGAAGATCTACTCCAATAAAAAAGGACCGCTCTCTGCGAGAGCGGTCCTTTTCGAAATGCAATTCAGCGTTTCAGCGTTTCAGCGTTCAGAAATCGTACGCAAAGGTGAAGAGATGTTTGCCGTTGCTTCCCTCCAGACCCAGGGGGATATGATAAGCGTAGTCGATCCCCAGCTTGTTTCTCTGCCATCCCAGACCCGCGTTCAGATTATCCTCATCGTCCTCCAGATAGCGACTTCCGCCCGCACGGAGCATAAAACCCGGAGCCAATTGAGTCTCAGCTCCCAGGAGCAGCCTGGTGGAGCTGGCATCCTCGCCGAATGCACGAGCAACCCACTGCACGGAGATCAGGGATGTCGTCGCCTGGTGCCAGTAGGCAATGCCTACATGCAGGTCCATGGGCAATGTACCCGCGTCCGGTTCCCCAGGAACATCGCCTCCGGCAACATTCGGCTTATTCAAGTTTTTCACCAGGAGACCAACCTGGGCTCCTTTAAACGGACTTTTCCACAGGGCGCCCACATCGACACCGACATTGCCGCCACTGCTGCTTCCGGGATCGCCATCTGCAAGGGTCGCACTCCAACTCAGATATTTGGCATTCAACCCCAGATTAAGGCTGTTCGACAGCTTGTAGGCCAGCGACACCGTGCCACCAATCTCATTGAAATTCTCAATGCCTATGTACTCGATACCCAGGCCCAATCCCAATCTGCCGCCCAAGGGTTGGGCAATCCCGATGACGTGCTGGGCAGGGCTGTCCTCGCCGGTACCGGTGTAGAACAGCATCACGTTGGTGTAGGAAACCTGGCGGCCGGCCAACTTGCCCAGACCGGCCGGATTTTCAAAGATGGCATCGGTATTATCAGCCAAGGCCACGGTGCTGCCGCCTAGTGCCACCGACCTTGCGCTGGGACCGACGGTCTGTAAGTTGAGGGCCTGCACAGTAGAATGGAAACAGAAAACGGCCACGAGAGCGGCCACCGGAAGAGCGAAGCTTCTTTTTGCTAAGGTCATTGGTTTGCCTCCTCACAGGCAGGTGTATGCGAACGGAATGAAAATCCCAACTCTTGGACAGAATATAATGAATGAAATGGCAAAAAAAAAGTTAGAAATTGGTAAAATGCCCACCGTCCCGGGTCCCCTGCTATCCCCGGCACTGGGGCAGTGGGTATTACCTCATATAAAACAGCTTCTTATGTTTATTTTATATCGCGCGATCTCCCTGGATGGCTGCATTTTATCACTGTGGGGAACACTGCCAATCCATCCGCCCCGAGGGGTGTCTGATCCCTTTGGCCGCCTAATCCAGGCCCTTATTTCAGTTCCAAGCCCACCGACGGAGCCACGCGCCGCTGCCGCTCACCCTGAGGTGTTGACGGCTTTCGATGCAGTCCTAATTTAATTTCTCCCGCAATTGCCATTCCTCCCTCTTCATAAAGGATCTGCGCCTTGGCACATGGCAGCCCAGCAAATATTGTCTGGCACGAAGGACACGTCAGCCGCCGGCAACGCGAAAATCTACTGCAGCAGAGAGGGGCCCTGGTCTGGCTGACCGGCCTGCCGAGCTCCGGGAAGAGCACCATTGGATTTACCACGGAACACCTTCTCGTAGAGAGCGGACGTCTGGCTTATGTGCTCGACGGAGACAATATTCGCCACGGGCTCAACAGAAACCTGGGCTTCTCCCCTGAAGACCGGGCAGAAAACATCCGTCGCATCGGAGAGGTCGGCAAGCTTTTCGTCGATGCAGGCTTCATCCTTGTCACAAGTTTCGTGAGTCCCTACAAAGCGGACCGAGCGAGGGCTCGCGCCCTGTTCGCTGACGGCGATTTTCTGGAAATTTTCATCGACACCCCGGTAGAGTTGTGCGAGAGACGCGATCCCAAAGGACTCTACAAAAAAGCCCGCAAAGGTGAAATCTCCAACTTTACAGGGGTCTCCGACCCTTACGAAAAACCGGAAAATCCAGAGCTGGTCATTTCGACCGCAGAATGCAGTCCCCAGGAAGCCGCCCTGCAGATCGTTGACTTGCTGGCAGAGCGCGGCAAGATCAAGGCGCCGAATCCCAGTTGATTTCCCCGTTTAAAATTGGAAGATACCTCATCAGCCTGGCACTGATGGGTCTCTTCCTCTACTGGGCCTTCAAGGGTATCGAGCCAGCTGCCTTGTGGGCAGCGATGGGACGCGTCTCCCCTTTCTGGGTTCTGGCCCTGGTCTTCACTACCATCCTGTCCCTTGGCCTGCGCGCCTGGCGGTGGATCGTGCTCATGCGTCCTTTTGCCAGCATACCTGTGCTTGCTGCCTTTCAGGCCCTGGCCATTTGCTACACAGCCAATCTCGTCATTCCGCGGTCCGGAGAAGCATTGCGCATCTGGAGCCTCAACTGGTCCCGTGGTGCCAGCATAAGCGCGGTGCTTGCAACGGTCGTGGTGGAACGCATCATCGATCTCTTTTGTTTAATCGCCCTGGTAGGGGCGTCGTTGCTGCTGCTCCGGTCGAGGATCGATCAAGCCTTTCCCTGGTTGGAACCGGCCAGCCTGGTCGTTCTCGCCGGCTGTATCCTGGTCCTGGCACTTCTTGCCCTGGTCTCCATCTACAGAAATCACGCCTTGAGGATCATCCCCCGCCTGCTCGGGAAGATATCTTCGAGAATTGCGAACCGGTCCGCCCGGGTCCTCGAGACCTTTTTGCAAGGCCTCTCCGCTCTCGGAAGGCCAACCGCCTGTCTGGAAATAATTGTCAGCTCCATCCTTCTCAACCTGTGTTACCTGCTGATAATCTACGGATCCTTCCTCAGCTTCGGTTTCATTCGTTCCTTTGACCTTGGCGCCTCCGCGACCATGGTCGTCATGGCCATTTCCACGATCGGGATCATTGTTCCCACGCCCGCGGGGGTCGGCTCTTATCACCTCTTTTTTGGAGACGCATTACACCTGCTCTACCAGGTGCCCGAAACCGCCGCCATGGCCTGCGCCACCGTGGTCCACGCGATAGCCAATCTCACCTACCTTGCCCTGGGCGCACCTGCCCTGCTATGGCAATTCTGGAGTGTAAGCAAGAAAGGAGAAGGGAAAAATGACCCAGTACATCGAAGTGGGAACGACGGCAGGCAGTGAGGAGGAAGCCCGAGAAATCGCTCGGAAATTGGTAGAGAAGAGACTGGCGGCATGCGTTCAGATCGAGGGACCCGTCACGAGCACATACTGGTGGGAGGCAAGGTAGAAGAAGCCAGGGAGTGGAAGTGTACAGCCAAGACCCGCAGGGACCTGTACGAAACTCTGGAGAAGGCCATCCGCGAGATCCATCCCTACCAGGTACCCGAGATCCTGGCCGTTCCCCTGATCGCCGGCTTTGAGGCCTACGTCAAATGGTTGGATGAAGAACTCACTCGGGAGAGGCAGAATTGATTTTATTGAAGATCCATTTTCCTCTCTTCCCCGCCGATCGCCCCGGCAAGGCAAGCGGATTCTACAGGGCCCAGACCAGCAGCATGGAAGCTCCGACATAGCCAAAGGCCTCGAACAGACCCGCCCCCACGCTGGGTTGGTCATCGCTCTGTTCCTTCCCCAGCTTCACTCCTGGTGCCAGCAGCATATCCGTCAACCTCTTGACAATTTGCAGCATGATAAGGCCGAAAATCGCATAGCTGGCAAAGCCCAGCAGACTTGCTTTCCATCCCAGAAAATCACCAGCGACTGCGAGGCTGATGATATTGCCCATCCCGACCAGAGCCCCGCAAAAGGCCAGGCCCACGGCAGCATTATCGCGCTCCAGCTCCGCGTGGATACTGTGCCTTGTGGAAACCTCGTAGAGCAAGGCGACCAGAATCAGAATAATTTGAGCAAGTCCCCAGAACACCAATCCAATCCACCAGGGACCATCCCCTTGCACGATGGCCAGGATGATCAGCCCGTTGGCGATGTGCATGCCCGCCTCGACGAATGCCGTGCCCATGTTGCGGTCCTGAACAACCTCGCGAGTGTTGTCGAAATGGGGCAGCAACACCTTCTCGGACAAAAAGCTGGCTACCAGCAGAAGCGCAATCGAGACAATGCCGTAGAGGGCGATCCCAAGCAGGTCCGCTTTCCAGCCGGCCGAAGGCCCCGCCAGCACGCCGCCGAATGCGACGATCACTCCGAACAGGTAGCCTGTGGTTGCCGTGGCAAGGGCGTAGTTGCGCCGGTCGAAAATCTCCCTTTTCAAGTCCACCCGCCGATACAGGCTGACGTAGGCGAACTTTGCCAGCCACAGGAGCAGAAAGGTTTCCAGGATATAGACAGCGGACCAAGCCATGGGAATCAGGTATTCCTCCATCGTGAGCCTCCCTGATGCGAAAGATGGTTTACTTTCCTCGAAAACCGTAGCCTCGGCCCCAACTCGAGCCGGTGCGACCCATGCGGCTTTGGGCCTTGTTGGCAAAACCATAGCGTCCTGAACGCAATCGCTGACGATTGCGCTGGTAGAACCCGGGTTTCGTCTTTTCGGTCACCGTTCCTCTTGAGCCAAAGGCCGGCCGGCCTCTCTGGACAGGTCCGTGATAGGGTCTTCCACGTTCGTAATTGCGGCGGTAGTCCCGGTAATCGTCCCGATTCACCCGCCATCCTCCCATCAAATCACGCATGAGGGCATACTGCCCGTAAAACTGCCAGAATCCTCCTCCACCCCAGAACCCGTAGCTCGGATTTCCCACGTACTGATACCCTGGAGGATGAGCCTGCCGGACATCGGTGTGGCGTCCATCCTTGCCCTTGGAAGCCACAACCATGCCCACATAATGCTCGTAGCGGCCAAATACATCTTCGCTCACCTCATGCCAATCCGTGGTGCGCTCCTGGTAGATCAGGGTGTCCCGGCCAGCCATCCGCTGGCCCGATGCCGTCAGAGTTTTAAATCGGAGGAAATAGTCCGGAAAGAAGCCTTCCTCCACCCGCAAATCCTCTACGATGAGCAGAAACTCGGGATAGCGGTTCAAGTCCCGAGTGAGATCGCGTACAGGATCCCGGCTGCCACCACATCCCAACAGACCCAGGGCAGCTACCAGCGCAATTCCCCGCAAAGATGGATTTCTCACCATTCTATCACCTCATACTTTCCCGCCAGGAAGAATATCGGTGAATTGGTACTCCTCGACGCACGCGCCCTCGTAGGCGGCGAAGTCCCGCTCTCCCCACTGGAGTATGAACAGCAATCGCCCCTCCTTGGATTCGTAGTTCCAGCTGACGAACTCGCGGTCCCGCTCGTCGCCGCCTCTGCGCTGGAGCCCGGCGCTGCTCTCCACCGCCTCATAGCGCCTGCCTTCAAAACTCACGTCCGGAGGTGGGTCGTCTTTCTCGATAATCGTTCCGCTGACATCCTCTTCGATCTGTTGTAGATCAATACTCCGGGTCCAGGTCCATTCAACCCTGCCGTCATCCTCGGCCGCTTCCAGGAAGCGCACGTCATCGGCGCAGCGCAATTCCCACTCCCGGGTAATGAACCCATCGTAGTCGTATGTATTATAACCTATGACTTGCCAGGTTTTCAAGTCGAAATCCACCAGGTCACCCTTCTCCATGGTGCTCAAGGTGTGTTCCTGGTAGACCTCGTCATCCTGCCTTCCCCAAAATTTCTTCAATCTCACGATCTTCACCTCCGATACCTGAGACAAATACTACCAGCGCTCCCATCCGCTGCGATAAAATCGAGCCAGCGATGGCCTGTCAAGCCGATTGGACTCCACCTTTACCCGGCTCATGTCCGGGTCGAAGAAAAGCATGCCTTCCAGCAGTTCCTTCCGCAAAAAACGCCGTGGCACCTCGAATTCAACCTGTTTCAGATCCACCCAGTCCCGGCTGGCAAGATGGAATCCCCACTCGCCGAATGAGGGGACGTGAACGTGGTAGGAACAAACCTCGAATCCAGCTTCTTCCAGGGTAGCCGCAATGCTCCAATAGGCCTCTCGGGTAAAATATGGACTCGTCCCCTGGGTGACCAGCACCCCGCCTGGAGCCAGGTGGCGGAGACACAGCCGATACCCCTCCACCGAATAAAGCTTGGCCAGAGCTTCCTCGCGCGGGTCCGGCAGATCGATGACAATTGCCCCATAGGGAGTGTGCTCCCTCTGCAGAAAGGTGAACCCATCCTCGTTAAAGATACGCACATTGGGCCCATTGAGGGCATTTTTATTCAGTCGGGTAAGATGTGGGTTGCGCCGGCTCAAGGTGGTCACCGCCGGGTCCAGATCCACGAGGTCGATACTGGAAACGTCCGAATACTTGAGAATCTCGCGAACGCTCAGGCCATCCCCTCCCCCGATGACCAGCACCCGCTCTCGATTGAGGGCCACAGCCAGGGCAGGATGCACCAGGGCCTCGTGGTAGCGATGCTCGTCCACTGAGGCAAATTGCAGATGGCCGTCCAGAAACAGCCGCAGGTCATCGCGCCAGAGAGTCAGGACGATCTTCTGGTACGGCGACTGCTCGCTGTGGACAATGCGGTCGGCGTAGAAATTACTCTCCCAGCGGTCCAGAAGGGGGCCGGAACCTGCCCAAAGCCCCGCCAGTACCAACCCCGCTCCTCCACCCTGCACCATCAGCCAGCGACGGGTCGAAGTTCTGATCCTGGTCCTGAAGCACAACAGAACCGCGACCCCCGCGGACAGGTTGACCCAGCCGGCGAGGACCGAAGTATGGAACCCTCCCAGGAGGGGCATGAGAAGGTAGGGGAACAGGAGAGCCGCAGCCAGAGCACCGAAATAATCCATGGACAGCACCGTGGACAAGGTGGTGCGCAACGAGCCGTAGCTGCGCAGAATCCGGGACAGGAGGGGCACCTCGAGGCCGACGAGGACGCCGATAGCCACTATGAGCATCAGCATCCAGTAGCGATAATGGGAGCTGTGCCCGTATGCCAGGTAGAGAACTGCCACGGCGCACCCCCCTATCAACCCCAACCAGATTTCCAGGGCAATGAATCTTGCCAGCAACTCCTGCCTGATCAAGCGCGAAAGCCAGGATCCAACCCCCATGGCGAAGAGAAAGAACCCAATGGTCAGCGAGAACTGCTCGACGCTGTCGCCGAGGAAATACGAAGAGGTGCTGCCGATGAGCAACTCGTAGACGATGGCGCACGCCGCTGCTGCGAACACGGCAGCCAGCAACAGGAACAGGCCAAAGCCGGAGGCCTCTGCCTTGCCCCGGTCAGCCACCGGGCATTCCCTTCAAAGATGTCTCATAGGAGAGACCGAGGTGGTCCATGCTCTGTTCGGCAGCCCGTATGCCGCCGAAGCACGCTTCCTCGAACAAGGGCAATCCGGTGGCGTCGCAGGAAGCGAAAAAAACTCCCCCGAACGGACGTCGACGGAGGAGGCTCTCCTCGCCCCAGATGCACCCCGGGCCGGGGCGCATCATGGCATGTCCCCAGCGATAGATGTCGATGCGCTCGATCAGTTCCTCCAGGTCGGGGTGGGCAGCCAGCAAATCCTGCGCAACTCGCGCGCTCCAGTAGCGCTGGTCCCTGTGGAGCAGTTCCCGGCGGGCCCTGTCCACCTCCTCCACGAATGGCAGGTAGTAAACCAGTACGGTCGAGGATCGTTTTCGAGGGTTCTGATGGCTGGCCGCCACGTATCCCACGGAAGGGCTGTCGAACATTATATTGTCCCAGGCCATCCCAACCTCCGCCTCGTGAAGGGGCCGCATCAGGTGAACCGCGGCGACCAGCCAGGGGCTGTAGGTTGCGGAGGACATCGCCCGGCGCGATTCGGAGGGCAGGCCCGCAACCACAAAGGGGGCCGTGTACAACTTGCCGGCATAGATGATGCTTTTGCCGAGGATTGAACCAAAGGTACCGGCGTCGAGGTCCGCGTAACCCAACCGCACCCCGTCCGCCTCCTGCTCAATTCGAAGCACCAGGACTCCTGTGCGGAACTGGTCCGCCTCCAGCTGGCGGCTCAACCCTCCCACCAGGTAGGCGTTGCCTTCGGGCCAGGTCAAGGTGTCCGCCGGGTACTCCTCGCGAAGGCGATAGTCGTAAAACCGGCAGGCGAAGTAATGGATTCCCGCCCAGGCCGAAACCTGGGTGCTCAGGCTGCCGTAGTCGTCGCGGCAGGCATAATCGACCAACCAGTCCAGAAGCCTGGACTTCCAGCCTCTGGACCGCAGGTAATCAGCCATGGTAATTCTATCCAGCTGCCTCACCGAAGAATCCCTCGAACTGTACAGCAACGGCATGGCAAACGCTCTGCGCCCGTCTTTTCCCCTGTAGAGGGTCCAGCGGAGCATGTCGTCTTCAAAGGCCTGAAGAATATCCCGTGCCTCTTGGTCAGCTTCGGCGAATGGATCCAGGCCCAATCTCCACTCTTCCTCCTTGAACAGGCGCTCGTGCGGCCAGCGCAGAAAATGCTGTGGACCGATTAGGGGGAGGCCCCGCGCATCGTAGCCCTCGATGATTCCCAGGTCCTGCAGGACCTCGTGGACACAATCGGCCTCTGCCGGCGGAATGTTGATGTAGTGAGCTCCCCAGGGGTACGCGATGCCGCGGCTAGAAGCGGCGATGGAGGTCCCGCCCAGTTCTCCCTCCAGCTCCAGCAGGAGAATTCTGTCTACACCGGCCCTTCGCAATTTCCAGGCGGCGCACAAGCCCGACACGCCTCCCCCTACGATCACCACATCGTAAGCTGGGCCCGCAGGCCGAGGAAAATTCTCCCAGGTATGTTCCGTGCGCATCAGATGCGCGGGGATGGGGGAGGGATTGACGATTCTGCCCGGAATGTCAAGGATGGAAGGTGGGATCGCCTTCGAATGGCAGGATGGCAGGACGGGCACCCCACTGCCGGCGGCCAGAAGACGTAAAAACCGCCTGCGGGTCAGCAAATGCATGGTGGAACCGGGAGAGAATGCCTACTTCATTCCCATCTTTGCTTTGAGTTGTGCCAGAGAATCATCGGCTTTGGCCTGCGAACCTCCGGCCAGGGCCTTGTTGATTTCTTCGTCGATTGAACCGGTAGAGTCGCCCATCTCTCCGTAGGCCTGACCCAGAGCTTCCTGCTCCTCCACCTTCTCCTTCATCCGTTCGAGAAGACTCACCGTTCCTCTGGAATCGACTTTGGACAATCGCTGATTGATCTTGCGGGTGGCGTTGGCCGTCTTGGCGCGAGCCTTCAGCATTACCAGGTCATTTTCATAGGAGGCAACCTTGGACTTGAGGTCGTTGGTGTTGCTCTGCAGCTTGGACACCATTTCCTCCTGCACCTGAGCTTGTTGAGAGGACTCGAGAGCCCTCGCGGCGGCCTCCTCCTTGCGCGCGAGGGACTCCCTCGCCAGACGTTCCGCCTCTGTTGCTTCCATCTCCCCGTTCTGGGCTTTTTGCAGAAGCAACATGGCCTTGCGTTCGTAGTCCGCGGCCAGGCGCTTGCTGTCTTCTGCCTCCTTGTTCATCCGGATGGCGATGCCCTTGACTTCGGCGAGGCTCTTGAGGCTCTCCTGCAAGTCCCCGCGCAAATCGCGAATCGCCTGTTCGCTTATCTTGATGGGATCCTCCAATTTGTCGACCAGGGCGTGAGCTTCGGCCTGCCCGGTTTTGAACAAGCGTTGAAAAATACCCGACATGGTTTCCCTTCCTTATTTTTGGGCGAATGCGAGGAGTTCCGCTCCGTTTTCAGCCAAGCCGAGACTGAGGGCGTTGATTGTGCTGTCGAGTTCGTTCAAATCGAGATTCTCCAGGGCCAGGGTATTGCGGTAGATCAGGGTATCGCCTTCCTCGTCGAGGACGAATGCGCCGTAGACGAGTTCCCGATTGATTTGCAGAATGCGCCTGCATACCTGGTCCCCGGCAGCGGGATCCAGTTTGAGGATGAGTTGCTCGAGCACGAGAACCTCGTCCTCGCAGTCGATGACCAGATTCTGGATACCACGCTCGTGATCGTTGACGACGAGGATCTCCTCGGCTGCGATCTCCTCCTCAATCTGCAGATCCAGTTCCAGGACATATCCCTTGACTTGATCGAAATGATCGGACATGGCTTCAGCGCTTCTCCTTTTGGGTGAGTGCTCGTTCTATTTCCTGGTAGGCCCTGGTCAGCTCGACCGTAAGCTCGTTGGCCAACTGGCGCTTCTCCGGGTTCTCGGCGTGCAGGTCCGGATGATACTTCTTTAACTGCCTCTTCCAGGCCCTGCGGACCATCACCAGATCGGACCCGTAAGGAATCTCCAGGTTGGCATAGTACCCTGCGAGTTGTGGGTCGACCTGGCGCTTGTGCTTGAATCTCGAGTCGGTGCCGGCATCATCGGATGGCCAACCAGTCCGCTCCCAATGCGCTTCTTCCCCGCGATTCAGGCTGGACCTGACTATCTGGAAAATACGCGAGAAAATATCCATTCCACGGGGAAATTGTTGCAAATTCCAGCCCTCATGGTGATGCCCAGGGAGGAATTCGCCTTCAGAATCCGCCTGTGAATATATTATTCCGGTGATTTCACGGCAAACCGGATCCCGGGTTCGCAGTGCAATCGGGGACCCGGTCAGGCTCTCTCTCGATCCTGTTTGCAGTGGAGCAGGCACCAAAGGCTGCCGGACCCCTGGCTCAGACTATGGTCCAACCCCCATCCACTACCAGGGTGTGTCCGGTGATCATGCTGGCGGCATCAGAGGCGAGGAAAATGACCGGGGCAGAAATCTCTCCGGGCTCGGCCAGATCGCCCCTAAGGAGATTTTTGGTCCTCACGGCATCCGCAAATGCCTGGCTGTCCTTCATGGCTTGCTCTGCCAGAGGCGAACGGGTCACCGTGGGGGCCACGGCATTGACTCTGATTCCGTGGTGTGCCCACTCGGCGGCCAAGGTCCGGGTCAGGTTGTTGACCCCGCCCTTGGCGCCGCTGTACGGTCCTCGCTCCGGTGCGCCAACCACCCCTGCCTGAGAGGAGATATTCACTATGCACCCTGCCCCCTTCTGTGCGATCATCTGCCTGGCAGCGGCCTGAGAGCAAAAAAATACGCTTTTCAGATTTGCGTCCACGATCTGGTCGAAGAGGACCTCGTCATAGTCGAGGGCGGAGGCCAATTTGTTGTATCCGGCATTGTTCACCATAACGTCGAGGCGTCCATAGTGTGCCGCGACACCCTCGACAAACTCCCGGATCGACCCCAGGTCCACCACATCGAGGTGACGGTAGAAACATTCTCCGCCCATTCTTCCGATTTCCGCCGCCAGAGTCTCCAACTCTGCTACCGTACGGCTGCCAACTGCCAATTTCGCCCCGGAACGGACGGCATCCAGGGCAATAGTCCGGCCAATTCCACGACCGGCGCCGGTGACGATCACTACTTTTTCATTGAGTTCGAAACTCGGAAGATGGCCCATGAACGGATTCTGGTCTCCTTGCCCTTCAAGGTGAAACAGGATAGGGAATGGCGAGTCTGGCGCCCGGGCCGGCGGCCATCCTCGTGTGGAAATTCAATGAATGCCCATTCGCTGCAGGTTGTGCAGGCTGATCTCCAGGCTTTCGAAAGGGTCGCGCTGGCAAATGTCCTGCTCGACGATGTACCACTCCACCCTGGCTCTCCGGCACATTTGCAGAATCTCCGTCCATTCCAGGTTCCCCTCTCCAACCTCCGCAAACAGCTGCTCCCTGCCCCGCATTGCCATGTCCTTGAGATGAACGACGTACATCCGGTCCTCGAGCTTGCGCAGCCAGGAGACCGGGTTTGCCCCGCCGTGCTGGATCCAGTAGGTGTCTATCTCCGCCGAAAAAACCTCTGGATCGCTCTCTTCGTAGAGGATGTCAAGCCCTGTCCTTTCACCGAACTTTTCGAGCTCGAAGCTGTGATTGTGGTAGCTGAAGGTCAGACCGGCATCGACCAGTGGACGCACCGCCTCGGACGCCTCCCGCGCAAACAGGGCAAAGCCCTCCCCGTTCTGGTACTCCTGCGGCAGACTTCCGATGGCCACGTGCCGGCAGTCCCACAACTGGTGGTCCTCAATTACTTTCTGGGGATTCCTGCGAATCTCATCGTATCCAACATGTGTGGCTGCAATTTCGAGACCTTCCCCATCGGCAATCTCCTTCAGGTCCGCAGGAGCAATGGGTCCCAGAGCGGAGACCTGGACGGCCTCATATCCCATCTTCCCCAACTTCCCCAGCGTTGATCCGATATCTGACGGAGTCCTGGTAAATTCACGCACGGTATAGAGTTGTGCCGCAATCACTGAACCTGGCATGGAGGCTCCCTTCACGAACCTGGCAAATTTTGAATTGCAATATAATTGGGGCCCGGAGCAGGGTCAACATCTCACCGGTCCATCTCATGCACCCTTGCAGTACGGGGACGGAAACCGGGCAGGAGCATGGCTATGGCCAGAATGGCCGAACCTCCAATGGCAGCCATCCCCCCCACTGCCCATGCGGCTCCCCAGGCTTCCGCCAGAGCTCCCCCCTGAAGGGCTCCCAGGGGTCCTCCGCCGATGGCCAGGACGACGGCGCCCATGGCCCGACTGCGCATTTCATCGGCCGCCTCGACCAGGATGATTCCACTTTGCATGGTGCTGAATCCTATGTGTCCAATCCCCGCGACGAGGAGCATGGCGAACGAGATGTAAAGGGACGAAGAAAGTGACAGCCCCACCAACCCCAAGCACGTCAGGATGGATCCACCGGCAAATATCCACACGTTGTTCCAAACGTTGCGGACATGGTTCAATACCAGCAGACCCAGGAGAGTCCCCACTCCCTGGGCGGTGCCCAACAATCCGAGTCCAAGCGGTCCCTGGTTCAACACGTCGCGGGCGACGACCGGTAGAAGAACCATGTAGGGAAAGGCCCAGAGATTCATGCAGAGGGTAATCAGCAGCACCCCCAGGATTCGGGCTCTGCGGCGAATGTATCCCAACCCGGCCACGAGGCTGCGGAAGGAGTCCACCACCCCCCTGGGCATGGCTGGAGACCGCGATTCGGTCCTGAGCCCGAGGAGAATAAGAGTGGCTATGAAGCTCATGGTGGTCAGAATCACGAGGGAACCCTGGGTGCCTATCGCCGCCAGCAAGGACCCCGCCCCCAATGGCCCCGAGATGCGGGTCAGACTCTGCATGAAGTTCTCCAGCATCATCGCCTCCACTACCCTTTCCTTTCCCACCAGATCCGGGATCAGGGCCCTGCGAGTGGGCCAGTCCAGGCTCCAGCCGCACCCATTGGCCAGGGCAACGAGGGCAATGTGCCAGTACTCGAGGTTCCCTGTATACAACAACAGCGCCAGCAATCCCATTCCCACCGCGTTGAGAAACTGTGACACGGCGACGAGAGTTCGCCGTTTGCAACGGTCGGTGATTGCAGCGCTGAAGAGTCCGAACACGAGCAGCGGGAGAGACCGGAAGAAGCCCACCAAGGCGACTTTCCATGCGGAGTCGGTCATGCCGAGAGCCATCCAGCCCACAACCAGAGACTCCATCCACATGCCCTGCCACCATAGGCCGTTGGCCAGCCACAAGCGGAAGAAATCCCGGTTCTGCAATGGGCCCAGAACCCCTCCTCCCAGTGTCCGCTCCAACTTCGTTCGCGCGCTTCCGGTCCTATCGCTCAAGATTTATTGTGGAAAATGGAATGGTCCTTGGAGTGTCCGGCTGCTGACTTCCGCGCCTGCGCAATTTGCGAAGGGGAGGCCACACCCAGGCCCAGGGTCCTTACCTGCGGGGCTGTCATTGAGAGGTGGCGGACGAAGGAGTTCCCCGCCGCGGCAACATCTACTTGGAGGAATGAAGCAGAAATACCAGGGATTTCCGGCGCGGAGCTCGAAAAAAAACCGGCTCAGCCGAACTCTGCCGTCCACCTTATGAGTTGGATCAGGGCATTCCTGGGGGCACGGGACTCACGATGAGTCTTGCCGGTCGGCAAATTTCCCAAGGCAGTCAGGGGATGCGCCATTACTCACGGGGCTGCCATCATTCGATCAAATGGATTCCTGGCCGGGGTCCTCGGCCTGCACCGTGCTGCCATCCATCCCATTTCCGGCCGATTTGGACAGTTTTGCGGGATCGCTGTCCCTATTCCCACTCTTTGCGGCATCGGCTTCATCCAACAAGGTCCGCAACTCATCGCCGTCCATGACCTCCTTCTCGAAGAGAATCTCTACCACTCTCTCCAGGACGGCACGTCTGTTCTCGATCAACTTTTTGGCCCTCTCGTAACTATCGCCGATAAACCGGGCAACCTCCTGGTCGATTTCGCGGGCGGTCTCCTCGCTGTAGCTGCGCTCCGCCGCGGGCACTCCCAGATACTGCGGGCCGCGGTCCTGCCTGTGGGCAACCAGCCCCAGTTTATCGCTCATGCCGTATTCCTTGACCATACCTTCCGCCATCTGGGTGGCCTGCTGCAAATCGTTGACCGCGCCGGTCGAGATCTCGTTGAACACGATCTCCTCTGCAGCCCGACCGCCCAAAGTCATGCACAAGGTGTCGAGTATTTCCTCCTTGGTCATCAGGTATCGGTCTTCGTCGGGCATGTTGAGCGTATATCCCAACGCAGCTACCCCGCGGGATACAATGGAGATCTTCTGCACCGGGTTGGCCTTGGGCAACACTTCGCCCACGATGGCGTGTCCCGCTTCGTGGTAGGCGACGATGCGGCGCTCTTTCGCGCTCAATACGCGGCTTTTGCGCTCCAGTCCCGCCACCGAGCGTTCTATGGCCTCTTCAAGCTCTTCCGTCGTGATGGCCGCCTTGTCGCGCCGGGCGGCCAACAAGGCGGCCTCGTTGATCACGTTCGCGAGATCAGCTCCAGCGAATCCGGGGGTGCGCACTGCCAGCTTGTGGAGGTCTACCTCGGCATCCAGCCTGGCTTCGTGAGCGTGAATCTTGAGGATGGCTTCCCTGCCGCGAACGTCCGGGCGGTCCACCGCCACTGTCCGGTCGAAGCGGCCAGGACGCAACAGGGCGGGATCGAGAATCTCCGGGCGGTTGGTGGAGGCCATCAGGATAACCCCCGCGTTGGTGTCGAAGCCATCCAATTCGGTCAGGAGCTGATTCAAGGTCTGCTCGCGCTCGTCGTGCCCTCCGAAGGAACCAGCCCCGCGGGCTTTTCCCAGCGCATCGAGCTCATCGATGAAGATGATCGCCGGAGCGTGCTTCTTGGCCTGTTCAAAGAGGTCGCGCACCCGGGCGGCCCCGACTCCGACGAACATTTCAACAAAATCCGATCCACTGATTGAAAAGAAAGGCACCTCCGTCTCGCCGGCCACGGCTTTTGCCAGCAGGGTCTTCCCCGTACCAGGTGGCCCCGCGAGCAGAACTCCCCGGGGAATCCGGCCCCCCAGAGCCTGGAAGCGCGCGGGAGTCCGGAGAAAATCAACAACTTCCCTGAGTTCTTCCTTGGCTTCGTCGACCCCGGCCACATCCTCAAAGGTTATGCCTGTCCCTTTTTCCATGTAGACCTTGGCCTTGCTCTTGCCAATCGACATCAGCCCTCCCGACCCACCGCCGATGCGGCGCGCCATGAACATCCAGATCCCGACAAAGATCAGGGCCGGCAAAATCCACGACATCAGGGTAGTGAACCACGTATTTTCCACCTGCCGCGAATACCTCACCTGGTTTTCCTCCAACAGCGCGACGAGGCCCGGGTCCTCCACCTTACCGGTCGTGAACCCGCGTTCTTCTCCGCCATCGACCACCTTGCCTCGAATCCACTCGGACCCGATCGTACATTCCTGAATCATGCCTTCTTCAACCCAGAACCTGAACTGGCTGTAGGGCACGCTCTGGATCTGATTTTGGAAGAAATTCTGCAGCGAGAGCAGGAGAAGCAGAGTCAGAATGGCGTAGGCTATGGTCAGCTGTGTCTTCTTTTCGATTTTCATGTTTACCGTCCTTCTCAGGAGACCCATCGGCCGGGCTTTGGTTCCCCCGTTCCCAGCCCGGAATGAAGCCTGCCCGACTGCTTCTCTTGCCGCCCTGCGACGGGGCACTAGCCCAACAGACCCGGAGTCTCCAGGATCTCCTTCAGGCGAGCCAGAAAGCGGGCGGCCAGGGCACCGTCGATCACGCGATGGTCAGCTGCCAAATCCAGGGTGAGCTGAGGCCGCACCGCCATGGCGTCGTTCTCCATGGCAACTACCCGCTTTTCGATGGCTCCCACAGCAAGAATGGCCACCTGCGGCGGATTGATGATGGCGGTAAAATGAGATACTCCGTACATGCCCAGGTTGGAAATGGTAAATGTGCCGCCGCCCAGGTCGTCGGGATTGAATGAACCGGACCGGACCGCTTCTATCAACCTGGTGGTTTCGGCTGCAATCTCCTCGATGCTCCTGGCCCCCGCCTGGCGAATCACGGGTACGAGCAATCCCTGAGGAGAATCCACGGCAAATCCGACGTTGATTTCTTCAAGCTGCCGAACCTTGTTCCCCTCGAGCACGCTGTTCACCCTGGGGAACTCGGCCAGGGCCCTGGCCGTTGCCTTGACGATTAAATCGTTTATGGAAATCTTCTTTCCATCGATCCTGTAACCCTGCCGAAACTGCTCCAGCCAGACCGCGGATACGTTCATGAAAATGTGAATATGCGGGATGTCGCGCGAACTTTCCGTCAGGCGCTCGGCGGCTACCTGCTGAGGCCGGGTGAGTTCGACCAGGGCTCCTTGCCCGGCATCCGGGAAAGTCGTGGGCGCGGCCACCCGTGGCGCGGCGGCTGCGGCAGGTCGCTGCGCCTCGTAGGTCTCGAGATCGGCGCTGACGATGCGTCCACCAGGTCCGCTTCCGACGACCTGGTTCAGATCTATCCCCTTCGCGGCCGCCATCTTCCTCGCCTTGGGCGACGCCCTGTGTGGATGCCGTCCATCCCCGGGTGCGGATGCAGGAGGCTGAGCAGCGGTTGCAGGTGCCGGTCCGGAATCCGGAGCGGCTTCCCTGGAAGGAGCGGAGGGGGAAGCGCCGCTCTCCTCCCCGGAAGCTGCCTGGCCCTCAGCGGGAGCCGGAGATGTTTCGGCCAGGAGTTCGCTGATATCCTCATCGGCTGCCGCTATTATTCCGATGGGAAGAGAAACATCCACCTCCACTCCCTCGGGCACCAGGATCTTGCGCAGAACTCCCGTGACCTGGGATTCGACCTCCATGGTGACTTTGTCGGTGACCACCTCCAACAGAGGCTCTCCCTTCTGGACCTCTGTTCCCTCTTCGATGAGCCAGGCGCCAATGGTACCTCTTTCCATAGTGAGCCCAAGTTTGGGCATGACGACTTCCGTTGCCATATTCTCCCTTCGTTGTTGGACCAATTACCTGAAAAGCCAGTGGTTAAGTTAGCAATTCAGTATTATCATCGGCAAGTGCTATGTACTTAGGTTATCTCTCCGGAAACATGCCGAAGACGGATGGAGGACCCCGTGCACACCATCACGCGTGATTTCACGGCCACGACTTTCGTGATTCAGGAAAACCGGACCCTGCTCCTGTGGCACAATAAAATCAAGGCGTGGCTTCCGCCAGGAGGGCACATCGAGCCACACGAATTGCCCGAGGAAGCCGCCCTTCGCGAGGTTCTGGAAGAGACCGGCTTCGAAGTCGAGTTGCACGGAAATCACCAGAGGTGGGGAGAGGTCGAGGTGTTGCTCACCCCTTTGTGTATCCTCCTCGAGGACATCGAGGCCGGACACCAGCACATAGACCTCATCTATATCGGCCGGGTCACAGGAGGAAGGCTCCGACTCAACCTCACGGAGGCCCGCGATTTCCGCTGGTATACCCACGGAGAGCTCGACTCCGCCGAGGTCGGCGCCGATATACGCATCCTCGGCCAGCGTGCAATTGAGGCTCTGGGGAATCCGCGCGGGAGAGGCGTGGAATAATGGCCCGCACCGTCCTTTTCTACCATCCCGACTGCACCCGGCACGATTCCGGGCCGGGGCATCCCGAACGGCCCCAGCGCCTGCATTCCATCATGGAGCACCTAGAGACCCGGAATCTCCTGGACCAGGTCCCGGTCTCCATGCCAGTGGAAGCCGGCATTGCAAGCCTCGAACTCATCCACACCAGCGCTCACATCGAGACCGTGAGCAGGCTCGCGGCCTTGGGTCGTCCGGTGGCGGCCACCCCGGATACGGTGGTCAGTCCCTCAACCTACCGGGCCGCGCTTTTGGCCGCCGGAGCCGTGCAGGAGGCCATCGACGCCGTCGTCGAAAACCGCGCCGACAACTGCTTCTGCGTCGTTCGTCCTCCCGGGCACCACGCCGAGCGCGGGGTCATGATGGGGTTCTGCTATTTCAACAACGTCGGCATTGCCGCGCGCTACCTGCAAACCCGGCACGGCATCGAAAGGGTCGCCATCGTCGATTGGGACGTGCATCACGGCAACGGCACCCAGCACAGCTTCGAGGAGGACCCCTCGATCTTCTTCTTCAGCATCCACCAGTTTCCCCATTACCCGGGAACCGGTGCCCGCGGCGAACGAGGCCGTGGGGCCGGCAGCGGATACACCCTCAACGCGCCCATGCCGGCCGGGAGCGGCGATGCGGAGTACCTGCATGTCTTCCACGAAGAACTGCGCCCGGCAATGGAATCCTTCGAGCCGGATTTCATCCTGATTTCCGCCGGCTTCGACGCCCACCGGGCCGATCCCCTGGGGGATATTCAACTCACGGAACGGGGATTCGAGGTCCTGACCCGGGAAGTCCTGTCCATGGCGGAGGACTACTGCGGTGGAAAGGTGGTTTCGACCCTGGAAGGAGGATATGACCTGGAGGCTACAGCCGGCTCGGCTGCAGCCCATCTATGTGCGCTCAAAGATGCGGAAAGCCATTGACGCCGGAAGAAGCCTGGCCGGAGGAAGTATTCAGACCGGTTTGTTCAGGATGTGGATATCGACCTTGCAATCGCGTGATTTCCAGCCCACCGTCAAGGACTCTGTGCGATGCCAGTATCCCTGTTGCTTGAGCATTTCCACAAAGAGCCCGGCCTGGGGGCGGCGCGGGTCGCCCAGATAGAAGAAGCCACCCGGCAGGAGCAAAGTGCGTAAAACCTGCGCCAGGTACGGATGATTTTTCTTCTCGTAGACCACGTCGGATGCCACCAGGCATTCACAGGGTGGTCCGACGGGGTTGCTCCAGTCCAGATAGGAGACAGAAAGGCGGCCGGCAACCCTATTCTCCAGCGCGTTGTGGGTGGTGAATACAAGTGCATCCTCGACGAAATCCGTAGCCTCCACCCGCCAGCCCAGGCGCGCCAGGGTAATACCCACCAGACCCAGCCCGCAACCCAGTTCCTTGATGTGCCTGGATTCCAGCCCCGCATTGCAGAACCAGCGGCTGAGGGCCACGCCAGCCGGCCACAATTCGGCCCAGTACGGATAGCGCTCCGCCCGGTGCAGGCGGCCCTCCTGCTCTATCATGCGATCCAGCAGCCCGTAGGCGTCCTCAACCTCTGATAGATTTAACTTAACATCCTCCGCTACATTTAGTTCCGTGGTTTTGACAGAGTATTTCCTCAGGGTCTTCCGGATCTGCCTGCTGGTGTAGCGCTTCATGGCTCTGGCAATAATTCTGGATGCGCCGCGACAACCGCATTCTACGCGACCAGCTCCGGCCGCCCGGACCTCGCCGATGCGTAGACCGCCTCGCTCAGCTGCGCCACCCGGAGCCCGCAGAGGGGAGGAGCCTGCACGGCGGATTTGCCTTCGATAGCGTCGATGAAGTTGGGTAGTGGCGGCTGGCCGACGGGAGGGGGGATGGGCAGGATGATGTCCTCCCCGCGACGCTGGACCCGCAACGGCTCGGCAGCCCCGAAGCGCATCACCCCCTCCGTGCCGTAGAAGGTGAATTCTTCCCGCCATTCCGGCGACAACGAGGTATAGGCCAGGGTCCCCACCGCTCCGCTGGTGAACTCTACCGCCACGGCGGTCAGCACGTCCACCAGCGTCCCCTCCTGCTGGATGAAGGCCTGCACCCGGCGCGGCTCGAGTCCCGTCGTCCACAGCAGGATGTCGTTGACATGGCTGCCGGTATCCATGAAGTGCCCTCCCCCGGAAAGCTCGGGGTCCGCCCGCCACGATGCGCCGGGCAGGAAATTTCGCAGGCAGTCCTGGGCAATGATGAGGTGCACCAGTCTGACTTCGCCGATGGCCCCTTCCCGCAGCAACTGGCGGGCCCTGATGAACTTTCCCTCCCCGTGCCGCTGGTAAGCAATGGCAAGGACCCTGTTTGCCTTCTTCGCCATGGAGATGAAATCGCGCGCATCGGCGCTGGTGGTCGCCATCGGCTTCTCGACGAGGACGTGCAACCCCGCCTCCAGGCAGGCGCGCACATGGTCGCCGTGCAGAGTGTGCGGCGTGGTTACCACCGCCGCATCGAGGGTTTCATGCGCAAGCATCGATTCCAGGTCGGAGTATCGAGCCACCTTGTTTCCCTCCGGACCCAGGGTAGCGGCGAGCCAGTCCAATGCCTCTGCATTTGGATCGCACATCCCCGCAACACTGGCACCTTCCCGCTGCGCTATCGCTCCTGCGTGATGGTTGCCCATACCCCCGCCTCCCACCATGCCAATCCTTATTTCAGCCATTCACCTGCTCCTGAATTGTAATCCGCCCGAGCCGGATCGATTCGAGAATCCGGATTTTGAACCGACCACTCAAAGGCGTAGCCCCAGTCTAGAAATTATTCCGCACCTTTACGGGAACTCCTTCGCGGAGCGATTGCCAGCAGGCCAGGCCCGTGGACACGACCCTGGCTCCCTCGAGCGCCCCCACCCAGGGCCTGACGCCCTCGAGGACGCATTGCGCCATGTGCCGGAGCATCACCACCATCTCGCTGTGATGGCCCCGCATGCCCGGAAACTCTGCCCTGTAGGTGCGCTCCGGCAGAAACTCCGCGGCGTCTATGCGCTTCTCCCCATTGACGATGGTTCCTCGGGTCCCGTAGAGGGCGAGGCTGTTCATCGGAACCCCGGGAGGGTGCACCACCCCCAGAAAATTGGCGATTCGCCCGATCCGGCCGCTGGTGAATCGGACGTTGATGACGAAATTGTCCTCCCGCGGATAATCCCGCGCCAATCCGCCCCGGAGCCCGTAGCAGTGGACCTCCTCGATATCGCCCATGAACCAGCGCAACAGGTCAATGGGGTGGCAAGCTCCCCCGAGAATCAGGTCCTGGGGCATCCGCGTGCGCCAGGGAGTCCTCAGGTAGACGGGGCGAAGGTCGTGGACGTAGTGCGCTTCGGCCATGAACAGATCACCTATCTCGCCGGCGTCGCAGGCTGCCTTGGCGTCCATGAAGTCGAAGCGGCCCCGCATGGTCTGTGTGACCAGCAGGACCAGCCCGGTCTCCTCCACCGCTTTCACGACCATCTCAGCTTCCTCCATGGTATAGACCATGGACTTGGTCACCATGACGTGCTTGCCCGCCTCCAGCGCACTCAGAATCTGGGCGGCGTGCAGAGGACCGGGGGTATAGATACCCACGATGTCCAAATCCTCCCGGCTGATCAGTTCGCCGAAATCCGTGGTGGCATCCTCGATTCCGTACTCTTCAACCACCTTCCGGATTCTGCCCTCATCCGTATCGCACACCGCGGTCACGCGCATGGGCAGCCGGGCATTGCCAGGGTCGTTGGCTTCGAGCAGAGTTCCGCCGTGTCCCAGTCCCGCCAAGCCGATTCTCAGCACCTCAATCACTCCTCGGATTCAATCACTCAGGTTGATAGGCCGTTCTCCCCAGCAAAAATTCCTCGCTCCCCATCCCGGGCGCCGAACCCGGAAGGCACGGAGGCTGGTGACCGGGGATCCGCGAAAAGGTGGATTATAAGAGCGCATCGAGCGCCGGTCAAGAAGAGGCGCAGCCCCCTTCGCGGCTCACTGCAGGAAATCCTGGCGGGTCTTGAGAACCACAATCGAGACAAATTGCGACAGCGCCAGGACCATGGCTGGCCACTCGACCTGCTTCCCGCAAAGGCGGTGCAAGTGGCGCGCGGCGGAAAGCAGTACCAGGGGAACCAGAAACAACCACAGGCGGCCGCTTTCAGCCGCGGTCTTGCCCGCCATCCCCAGGACCAACAGAATGAAAAGGAGGCTCCAGGACAGACCCAGGCCCTCGTCCCACACCCTCCAGTTGCGCAAACCCCGCCACAGATCTGCTGCGGCCAGGAGTGACAGGGGAATTCCGCACCACAGGGTGAATTCGATCAGGTTCAAAAGGGCGAAATAAGACCGCATTCCGCCACCCCAGGACTCAACCTTCCACCCCTGGTGAGATGCGAGCGCATGCTGGAATCTATCCAGGGCACTGTAGTCCAATCCCGCGTACAGGATCCCATAGACCCCGAGGAATCCCATGACCGCGCAAGCCGCTGCCAATCCAACGCGGCGCCACCGCTTCCGGTCACCATGCCACAGGAGGGCCGCCGCCGACACCGGGGCTATCGGAGCGAGAGCCACCAGCGCAAAGGAGAAGAAGGTCGCCGCGTAAAACGCGATTCCCGCCGCCAGTCCCCACCACCAGCCCGCCGATTTCAGGGCCCGCATCCAACAGCAGATGAACAGCAGCCCGAGCAATGGAAAGAGGAACTGGTCTGCGTGCAGGAGGATCAATGCCGAGGAAGGGACAAGGGGGAAAAGGGATGTCACCACCCACGCCTGGGGCAGGGGCATGGCCATGCGGCACAGGAAAAAAAGGGGAACCACCGCGGCGCTGGCCCCGAGCGGGAAGACCAGGGCGGCCCATGTCGCCAGCTCCTCCGCCGTAGCCAGCCCCAGGAAAGCCTGGCCTGACCGCGCAAAGGCCCAGAAGAACAGCAGAGCCCCCGGAGGTTTGGTAGCGTGGGGGAAGAGAGAAAGCTCCCCGCCCACTAGTAAGCGGCCATAGTTGCCGGCCAGGCGAAGCGGGTCCTCGATGACCAGGGCCTGGTGGACGAAATCGGCGTGGCCGGTTTTGAGCAGGCAATCGCGCATGACCTCCAGGCCCCGCCCTTCGGTCAGCGCAAAGCCATGCTGAAGGCAATAGGAAAGGAGGGCCAGCAGCAGCAAATTGATCGCCGTGCGCCGGGGATTCCGCAATACCGTCCGCAGCACAAACCACGACGAAGCGGCCAGCAGCGGCGGCAGCCACCACCAGGACAACTGCTTGGGGCTCAGCGCCCAGAACCAGTGGGGCAGGACCTGGAAGACCGGCACCTCGAGAACATACGCCACCGACCAGAGCCCGGTGGCTGTCAGACCGCCGCCGACCAGCGGGTCGTTCCAGGCCGAACCGGGCCAACGCCGGGCGGCCGCAAACCAGCTACCCAGAAACAGCGGAGCCGAAAGCAATGCCAGTATGGCTCCGCGCGCGGCCCGGTCAGCCTTGTCGTGGTAGTATTGCAGAGGGTGTATATCCTGCCTGTTGATGATGCCGTTCAGCCAGTCGATCGAGGTCTGGCGCAGATACGCACTCCTCACCAGGGGGCCACCCCATACCTCGTATGCCAGCCACAGGCCGAGAGCCCCGGCCACGGACAGTCCGGCCAACAAGAACAGCCACCGCAGGCGAACTATTGCCGCACCCCGGTCGGGTGGGTCGCCGCTGGTAGAAAACATCACCTGGTGTGCCCGCCCGGAGACAACAGGCAGAATCGAAAGGGCCGAAGCGCCGGCCGGCAGGGGGCCGGATCGTTCCATGCCGGTGGAAGATCGAAGGGAAGGGCAATCCCGCAGCTCGGGATGCAGCGGAGGAGGACTGCCAGGCAATCCCCTGGAAGGGTTACCTGATCGCCCCTGGGGGCATGTTGGAAGGAGGAAAGGTGCATTGCCGCCGCGGTCTCTGCACCGCGGATTGAAACCGGGCGGTTTCGAGCCCAGGCCCCGGAGTCAACGGGAAGAAAAGGTCTTGCCGGCGGCGGTTCCCCATCGTTTTGGGGTCCCCTTACAGAGCGGATGGAAACAGGGACAAGGGGCCAACGGAAGGATGGTGGGGAAGCCCCGCTAGATGAGACCGGCGGACCGGCTGGAGACAAGAAGAAAGATTACGGAACTGCGGCCACCTCTCCGGCTTCTGGCCATCCAGGCGACATAATCGTGACGCAGCCGCAACGAAATCCCACTCTCGAACTTCTACGGGGAGTACGGATCTTCCGCATCCAGAATCTTCCGCAAGGTCTCCTTGTCGCCGAAGCGCTGTATCTCGTCCTCGTAGCTGCTTCTCTCGGTGCGCACCTGCAGAACATGCCAGACGATCCACAGGGCCATGCCGACGAGGAAGAGCAGGACCTCCGAACCGACAAAGGGGTACAGGGGGCCGATCTCAGAAATGTTGCCCCCCCAGCTTGCGATATTTCCCGTAGTCATGACGGTCTCCTGTATTCAATTGGATTCCCCTGGGTTCCTTCTTCAAACCGGGCAGGGATCCTGAAGGGAATCAGATCTTGTCAAGCTCCTCGCGCTCGGCGTCGATGATGCCTTGCTCCTCCTGCGCCCGGTCGTGTGCGGTGGCGTAGTCCAGACCAGCCAACTCGACCTCCCGCGGAATGCGCAGACCGCCCAGACTGTTGATGATCTTGGCGGCGACCCAGCCTGGAATGAATCCCAGCACGAAGAACATGATCACGGCGCCGGCGATCTGTCCCAGCGGATTGATGGCGGCGAAGCTGTCGTCCGGCGAGGAGGGATAGCCCCACAGCACGAACCCGCAGATGACGACACCGAAGAATCCGGCGTAGCCGTGCACCGCCACCGCGCCAACCGCGTCGTCGACCTTGAACCTGCGCTCCACCCAGTAGTGCATCTTGTACATGAAGAGGACGCCGAGTGCGGCTATGATCATGGCCTGGATCGGATGGTAGAGATCGTTCCCCGCCGACGCGGCGATGATCCCCGCCAGGCCCGACGAATAGGTCCAGTAGGCGTCCCCCCTGGAGATGACGTACCCGGCGAGCAAGCCCCCCGACAGCGCCATGAGGAAGTTCACGGTGATGGCCGACAGGGTCGTGGGAGCGAGATATATGTTGGTGGCCGAGAAGAAAGTGCCCTCCCCGCTCTGCACGTCCCACATCGGCACGTTGCAGGCCACGTAGAACCCCCAGAAGCCGGTGTATATGAGAAACAGTCCAATGGTCACCAGCCAGGGATTGCGGGGATTCAGGCTCCTGGGTGAACCGTCCGAGGCGAACTTGCCGATGCGCGGACCAAGGACCACCAGGACGCCGAGACCGAAACCACCGGCAACGGCGTGAATCACTCCGGATGCATAGGCGTCGTGATAGCCCAGTACCTGCACCATCCAGCCTTCGGCATGCCAGCCCCATGCCGCGTCAATTACCCAGAACACCGATCCTATGAGGATCGCCAGGATCCAGAAGGCAGAGGACCGGATGCGTTCGATGACCGAACCCGATACGATGGAGGCCGCCGTCCATGAGAAGAGGAGGAATGCCGCCCAGAAAACCCCGTTGAGCCGTGCCCAACCGTCCGGGTCTCCAGCGCCCCCCATGTGCGGCCCCATGAGCTCGCTCCAGGCCACCGCGTGGGGCGCCTCGACGAGGCCGCCGATTATCCCAGGCCCGTTGGGAAAGGCGAAATAGATCCACCATCCGAAGAAGAAGAAAGTGATGGTGACCAGCGGGATCAGCATCGTATTCTTCATCAAGGTATGGATGTGGTTTTTATTCCTCGATACCCCCACCTCATACATGCAGAACCCCACATGGATGAAGAACATGAGCACGACCGTCAGCCAGTAGTAGAACTCGGTAAATATGACGCTAAGGGAACTAAGCTCGGCGTTCATCTCAATCCTCCCCTGCTCTAGGAAGCGGCGGTTGGTCCGCGAGGACGAATCAGTCTGTCAGCTATATGGGATACGAATTAATTTTTCGATTCACAAGAATTATTTCTCAAGCTTCGATCGAGATCCCCAGAGGTCCGCCCGGCCGGTAGAAAGGCTCCTCCCTGAAACCCTTGGCTGTTTCCCCTCCGCATGGCGATTCCATGGGGGGAACCTCACCTCCCTTTCTTCGTCTTCCAGATCTTTCTCGTCCCGCGGCGCACCTTGATCAGTTCGGCTGCGACACTGATCCCGATCTCCTCGGGTGTATCGGCGCCGATGTTGAGACCGATGGGAGCGTAGACCTGATCCAGGCGGGCCCGGTGCCCTCCCCGGCCTTCGATGCGCTTCCACATCAGCATCTTCTTGCGCTCGCTTCCCAGCATGCCGATATAGCGGGCGGGTGTCTCGATGGCCTGCTGGACCACCACCTCATCGTGCTGGTGGCCGCGGGTGGCCGCCACGATGTACGATTGCTCGTCTATATCCAGAACCTGGAAAACCCGGTCCATCTCCTCCACCACCCACTCGTCGGCGTGCGGGTGTCTTTGCGGATTGGCGAAAAGCGGCCGGTCGTCGACCACCACCACCCAGAAGCCCACCCTCTTTGCCATCCGGCCTATCTGCTCCCCAACGTGCCCGCCGCCGAACACGTAGAGCACTGGTGGCGGCAAATAAGGCTCGACGAATACTTCTACCCCTTCTTCCGACCCGATTTTTTTCGCGGAGGCCTGCCGGGAGCCAATCACCAGCTCCCTGACCACCCCCCGCTCCCTTTCAAGCACCTCGTCCACGATTTGCAGCACTTGCTCGTCGATCTCCTCCAGGCCGAGAGTACCGCTGCACTCACCGTCCTCGAAGACCAGCATCTTGCCTCCTGCCGGCTCCCCAACCGGCTTTCCTCCGAGCAGCGTGGCCATGACGCAGCCCTTGCGCTCCTCGCGGGCGCGCAGCAGGAGGCCATAGGCATCCGCATCGGAGTGGGGGTCGATGGGTTCGGTCAGAATGCGGACGGTCCCGCCGCAATTCAGACCGCTTTCTCCAGCCTGCTTCTCGGTCATGGTATAGCGCGTCAGGTGGGGCTTCCTCGTCTTCATGACCTCGCGCCCCACATTGAGGATCTCGGCTTCCAGGCATCCGCCTCCAATCGTTCCCACTGCCCCGCGGTTCGGCCGCATGAGCATCTTGGCACGGTCGCTCATGGGAATGGAACCGCTGCTCCAGACCAGAGATGCGAGGGCGGCTTGCTCCCGGGTCTCTTTCAATGAGGCTATTTCCCGGATTATATCATCCATTTCCGTCACCTCGACCCTGGTGGAATCTGGCCTTTTCCCGCTGATAATCTCCCGGCGTATCCATGTCCTCCACGATTCCACTCACATCCACCGGCAACTCCAGGGTGTCCTCGGGATGTCCCCCGGTTACCGAATTCAACCCCGCATTTTCAGGAAGTGCCAGAATTTCGTCCACGTAGATGCGGTCAATCAGGACGGGGTGTCCGCGCCGGTTGCCGCAGGTCGGGACTACTATCCCCTTGCCCGCCCCGGAAGCAGCCAGCAAGGAGTCGATGGTCCGGGGATCGAGGCCGGGCTGGTCTCCCAGGAAAACCATGTATCCGGCGGCCGAGGTTGAGCGCAGACCGCATTTCACTGAAGATAGCATTCCGCTGCGATATTCCGGGTTGTGAACACATTCCACGGGGTAGCGGGCGAGAACCGCCGCGATTTCATCGCCTCTGTAGCCCAGAACCACCAGGACTCGATCGATGCGGCTTCTGACCTTTTCCACCACCACCTCGATCACAGTCCTGCCTCCGAGGGGAAGCAATTGTTTGAAGCTCCCCATCCGGGTCGACATGCCTGCTGCCAGAACTATACCGGCTACCGATTGTGTCCCCATGAATCCAGTAAGATTCCATCTGCCGGAAAGTTCTCAGCGGCTGGTGGCGGCCTCCGGCGTTGTCTCGGCCCCACCTCGAGGCAATGGGCGGGAATTCAGATTCTAAGGGACACACGCCCGGGTGTCAACGCAGCCGGAACAGGCCTCAACCCGGTCCGGGAGGAGGAGCGCCCGGGAAGGCACCAAAAGGGCGCTGCAAATTCTTGAAAAATACATCCGGGAATCGCGCCTGCAACGGCAGGTTGCAACCCGGCTCCGCTTGACAGCCCAAGGGACAATAGCTATCATTTATTTTTATTTAAATCTATTTTTAACAGTTGTTTTCATTCCGCTGCCCAATCCGCGTTCTTCCCGTTTTTCATTCCCGGAGCACTGCCCTTGACCACCCCCTCAAGCCCCGAAACCCAACTCGATTCGCAGCCGCATAACACCCCCCAGGTATATGCAACTCCGCCTTCCATGCTTCCCTCCACCGTGGAAGAGGTCCGCAACTCCGTCGCCAAGGAGGCCATCTCCTACGTCTTTGAATCCTGCTCGCTTTCATCCGTAGTCCGCTTCATCTACACCCCGATTGACGGCACTCTGGCCGATATCGAACTCGAAATTAACAACTCAAATCCAATCCATCCCGCCGAGGCGGGCGGCATAACCATCGAGATGGGAGAACGCAATTGGGAGGCAGACGCCGAGGAAGTGGAACGCCACTTCGTTTCCTGCGAGCAGGTTGGCGAGTGCGTCGAAGCGCGCTGGCAGTGGAAGCACAGGGACGAGTTGGCCGACGTTCTCTACCGCTTCAGGGTTGTGGGAAAGTCCCTGATCGTCGAGTTGGAGGGAGGAAACGGCAAGGCCACGGGCGTCGACCTCGGACGAGTCGTCGGAGCTTTCCACCCGCGATTGATCCGCGTTCCATACTTCAATTTCGGCGATTGCGATCCCCACATCCTCTATACTTCCGGAGTCTTCGTCTCCAGCCTCCTGGACTGGTACGGATCCGACGCCTCAGGCATGTTCGCCCCCACTCCGGAGGAATCCCAGCGCCAAAAGAAAATCAACGGTGGCTGCTTCTACCTGCCAAAGTCGGACGGCAAACGCAACCCGTTGCGCGAGCGCTGGATACTCACCGTTTCGCGGCGCTTCGAGGATATCCTCCCCTCCGTCCCGGTACCCCAGAGCCGACCAGGCAATCCTTCCAACGAGCTGATCTGGTACAATATCCCTTCCTTGACACCGGCGGAGGAAAGCTATGTGGAGGCCTACGAGCGCCTCCTCACCTTCAAGCAGTGGGGCATGGACCACCTGCTGGTCAATCATCCCGCCGACACCTGGCACGACGGAGACGGCGACACCGGACTGGCCCTGGAAGGAGCGCCCGCCAAAGGTGGTGACGACGCCCTCGGCGAATACCTCGACGCCCTCGCCGACCTCGGGTACACCTTCAGCTTGTATGCCAATTTCAGGGACATCTCGTCCCTCAACCCCATGTGGGATGAAGACGTGAGCGCTCGAGGTTCCGACGGCAATCCCGCCGCGAGGACGAACAATACCTATCTCCTCAAACCTACCCGGGCTGCTTCCCTGGCGGCGGGCCACGCGGCAGCCATTGCCGAAAAATTCAAAAACCAGGCTACCTACGTCGATGCTCATGCTGCATCTCCGCCCTGGGACCGGGTCGATTGTGACAGCCGCCTGGTGCCTGCTGCCAAGTTCCTTTCCACCCTCCAGGCCGAACAGGAGCTCCTCGCCTCCATCGCCCATCAGGGTCCCGCCTTCGGTGCCGGGGGCAGCCACTGGCTCTACGCCGGGCTCCTGCACGGCTACCTTGCCCGGCAGTCTGGACCGCAACCGTGCAAAAACCCCCTGCTGGTGGATTTCGCCCTGAACCATCTCCACCCCCTGGAGGCGGATGCGGGACTCGGCAGCGTGGAAGAATTCTTCGGCTCAGAGATTCCCGAGTCGGAGCGGCACAGCCGCAGCACCTACCTCGACCGCTATCTCGCCGCCACGGTTGCCTTCGGTCACGCCGGTTGCTTGCCTGAAAGCGAGACCTGGGGCCTGGCATCGGTGGTCAAGGCTTATTATTTGCTTCAGAAGCTCCAGACCTATTACCTCGGAACCCGGGTTCGCGACATATTCTACCACAACGACGGGAACCTGTTGGAGACCACCGACGCCCTCGTGTCAGAAGCCTACGAGGACAGCCAGGTACAGGTAGTCTATGAGAATGGCTTGACCGTCCACGTGAACGGCTCCTGGGAGAAGGACTGGACGGTTGAGCACGGACAGGCGATCTATGGTCTCCCCCCTGGGTCCTTTTTTGCCCACAGCACCGATGGCCTCCTCGCCTATTCGGCCGATCCGGGATCGGGCCGCATCGACTACGTCCACTGTCCCGAGTATTTCTACTGCGACACCCGCAGCTCCAGCCTCGATGTGGGCCCCATTGCCCTGAACGGCGCTGCCCTGGTTCTTCAGGAGAACTGGAAGATAGACATCTACCCCCTCGACTGCGCCGGCCCGATAAAGATCAACATCTCCCATTTCTGGCCGGACAGGCGCATACCCCGTTTTCGGCTTCTGGCATTTGATCACGAGGAAGAGGAAAAGGAGATTCCCAACGCCAAAACGACAGATAAAATGGTGGAATTCGAACAAACCGAGGGGGTATACAAATACCGCATCACCCTGCCAGAGTGGATGGTCGAGCCTGGAGAATAGAAGCCTTCCAATGAGGCCTGTCGACGATGGTCCGCCGGGATGGCCGACACCTGGGGGTCTCACAGGGGGTCTGACCGAAGCCCCGGATAGCTTTTCCAGGCGCACCCCCGCCTTTCATCTTCCATGCCTGATCCGGTAGCATCCAGCAGGTTTCTCCAGGCCTGTCATCTCCGGCCTCCAGCTATCAGACCAATCTGGTTGATGCGCCAGGCCGGACGAATCCTCAAGCCCTACCGGGATCTGAGAGAAAAAACCGGATCCATTCTCACCCTGTTCAAAACCCCCGAGCTGGCCGCCGAGATCACTCTCATGCCGGTCGAAATGCTGGGTGTCGACGCCGCAATCCTCTTCACCGACCTGGTGACTCCGCTGGAGCCCATGGGATGTAAATTCGAGTACAAGCCAGGGCCCGTATTCAGCCATCCGATACGGAGCAGAGAGGAGGTGGAAGCCCTTTGTCCGGTGGAGGTGGAAATCGATCTTCCCCACGTCCTTGAAACCGTCCGCATGGTAAGGCGGGCCCTGCCTCCCGCCGTTCCACTCATCGGTTACGGAGGCGGCCCCATCACCCTGGCCGGCTGGATGGTAGAGGGCGAAGGGTCCAGGGATTTCACCTCGCTGCGCCGCCTCATCTATTCCGATCCCGAGGGCGCCCATCTCCTGCTCGACAAGCTGTCGGAGGTGGTCATCGATTACCTCCACGCCCAGATCAGGGCCGGGGTTCAGGCCGTACAGCTGTTCGACACGTCCATCGGCATATTGTCCACAGCCGCTTTCGAGCGCATCGCCCTGCCTTACCTGCAGCGCATTTTTTCCGCACTTGAGGGCTTGCAAACACCGCGGATCTACTTTGCTCTAGGAGCAACTCACCTGCTCCCATTGCTGCCAAAGGTCGGTGCCGATGTACTGGCCCTTGATTGGCGCACGGACCTCGCAGATGCCTCCAGGCTTTTCGGAGACCGGGTTCCGCTTCAGGGCAACCTCGACCCCTCCGTTCTTCTGAGTACTCCCGAAGCCATCATTTCCGAAGCGAGGAAAATCCTGCGAAGCACCGAAGGCATTGCCCACATTTTCAATCTGGGCCATGGAATTCTGCCCGAAACACCTCTTGACCACGTTCGATTGCTCGTCGATACTGTGCACGAGTACAGAGCGGACAACACCTGAAGGAGGCAAGCCATGGATATGGTCGAAAAGGGAACGACCCGACGGCACACCTTTTTCTGCATCAACCGCGAGCGCCACACTCGGTATTCAAAGGTTGTAGAGGCGGTGCCGAAGGAAATCCTGGTCCTGGGGAAAATGGTCAGGGGATGGTTGGTGACCACCGAGGAATCGGCCATCGACAAACTCATCCACCTCAACGAATCTTTGAACAGGGATTCCTCGTCCCGCGACCCCGAGTGAACCGCCCCCTCAACCACTGGTGCCTGCCCCCTCGCAGAAATTTGTCGCCATTATTCCGCCGATCCATCCCCGCTCACGGCGTTGCCTTCACTCGCCGTACACTACTGGTACGACTCGCCCAGGCGCCTTGTGAGCCGGCCGCCTCGACGGCCTTATTTCGTCAACCTATCTCCGGGAAGGGGCACTAGGGACTCCAGTAGAGCCTGTCGTTTTTCCAGTATGCCAGTTGCCGCGGTCCGGTCTCGAGATCCTCGGCCGGAACCAGGAATTCCC
Organism: Candidatus Latescibacterota bacterium; assembly: GCA_965208105.1. Lineage (GTDB taxonomy): Bacteria > Latescibacterota > UBA2968 > UBA8231 > UBA8231. Next base: position 334,305 of record OZ242318.1, on the reverse strand, counting down.
CTTTGAAATCACTCTCGGGATCATAGCTGGTCCACAGGTTGGGGAATTCATTCTTGACAAGCTGCTCGACCTGATGGCGGATTCCTTCCGCATGGTACTTGAGCATCTGTTCGGCTTCGACCGGCCCCACCTTGACGAGATGCTCGGATAGTCCACTGCTGCTGAGGAAGGTGAACACAATGGTGTTTTTATCGTCCAACTCCAGATTTATGCGATAGGCCGGGTAGCTCAACCGCAACCCCATCATCCCGAGTTTCAACTGCAGCCACTCCCCCTCCAGAACAGCTCGATGCATGTTCAGATCGCCGCTCTCGATCCTGGCTTCGACGGGCTCCCGCGCAAAGACAGCTATCATCATTGCGAGAAACCCGATCCGTGTGGACGTCATTCCAGAGAGCATGAAGCAGCCTACCTTTCCAGAAGGATGCTGACAGAAGTCTTCGGGCCGGCCCTCACGGCACAGGTCCCCAAGGGATCGTCCGATCAGGCAGTCTGTGAAGAGAAGTTCTTTTCTATGAACTGGACAATGTCCCGGAAGGCGATGGAGCTGAGGGGCCGGTCGTCTTCATCGACAAGGGGAACGTGGCGAAATCCATGCAGGCCCATCAAGTGCAGCGCGTGCGATATGGGCATCGAGGCTTTGAGGCTGGTCGGCCTCGGCGTCATCAAACTCTCCACCAGAATGTCCTTCAGGTTTTCGATGAGGCCGGCCACCCGGTAGAGCACGTCGCGCTCGGTGAAAATCCCCACGAGCTTCCCTTCATCTCCGACCACAAGGACGAATCCGACGTTCTTGCCCTTGAGCAGGGTGATGACTTCGGCGACGGTCGCGTCCCTGGTCACACACACCGGTTTCCTGGGATTGAGAACGGATAGCGGCTCGGCAAAAATCCTGTGCCACCCCTCCTCCGAATCGGAGAGGTAGTCCTGAACGAGGCTCTGGCCGCAATCCTCGCAGATATCCACTCCGGAGAAATTGTCGTAACCACAGGCAGGACAATTCACCGGGGTCCCCGTCCCCTGCAATATCGAACCAGAATGCCGCCGGCGAGAACCTTCACCCCTCGATCTCCCATGTATCGCCGCTGTGGAACAGGACCTCGAGATCACCCTCTCCCAGCCGGTCCTGTGCCTGCCTGACCTGTTCGTTGACCATGTCCGTATAAGCAGGCCTCTCGACCGCCCGCAAGACCCCGAAAACCAGGGGAAACCGGGGAAATTCCATGCGGCTGATCATGTAGGCGTAGCTGTCGTTCTCGAGATCCTCCCTGTGGACGATCAGATCTTCCTCGCTGGTTCCATTGCCCAGCGACACGACCTCCGGTTCCAGACCATTGAAGCGGATCCCCTTGTCGCTTTCCTTGCCGAACACCAGAGGTTTGCCGTCCTCGAGGAAAACGATATTGTCGTCTCTCACATCCGGGTTGGTGGTATGGTCCCAGGCGGTGGGGTTGTAGACGACGCAATTCTGGTAGATTTCCACGAACGCCGTTCCCCTGTGGGTCGCGGCCCGCTTCAACACGGTGCTCAGGTGGTGGGTATTGGTGTCCTGGGTGCGGGCGACGAAGGTAGCCTCCGCCCCAAGGGCGACGGACACGGGCTTGAGGGGATAGTCCAAGGACCCCATGGGCGTGGACCTGGTGCGATGGCCCGGCAGTGAGGTGGGAGAATATTGCCCCTTGGTGAGGCCGTATATGCGGTTGTTGAACAGAATGATTTTCACGTCGACATTGCGGCGCAGGCAGTGCAGCAGGTGGTTGCCTCCTATGGACAGGCCGTCTCCGTCGCCGGTAATGACCCAAACGCTCAAATCGGGATTGATGGTTTTGAGCCCGGTGGCAATGGTCGGTGCCCGGCCGTGAATCGTGTGAATGCCGTAGGTGTTCATGTAATAGGGGAAGCGGCTCGAGCAGCCGATCCCCGAGACAAAAACGATTTTCTCGCGGGGGACTCCGATCTCGGGAAGCACCTTCTGCATCTGGGCGAGAATGGCATAATCTCCACACCCCGGGCACCAGCGGACCTCCTGGTCGGAAACGAAATCCTTCCGGGTCAGATTGTATTCACCTATCGCTTCGGCCACCGCAGGTCTCCTTGCTCGTTGGTTACAGCATCTCCCGGATCTTGTCCGCGATCTCCCGGATTTGAAAGGGCTGGCCCTGGACTTTGTTGAGCGAGGTTACGGGAACCAGGAAATGTCCTTTCAACAGGAGAGCGAGCTGCCCCAGATTCAACTCCGCTACCAGGATCTTCTCGTAACGACTCAGCACCTCGCCCAGATTTTTTGGAAAGGGATTCAGGTAGCGCAAATGCGCGCTGGCGACCGATCTTCCTTCCTGCTGCGCCTGTCTCACCGCTGCGTGAATGGCGCCGAAGGTGCCACCCCAGCCGACGACCAGCAAATCGCCGTGATCCGGACCTGATACTTCGACATCGGGGATGAATTCCCCTATCCCCTCGACCTTCTTCGCCCGGATCCGCACGATCTCTTCGTGGTCTTCTGGCGCATAGGAGACATTGCCGCTCACGTCCTGCTTTCCCAGGCCGCCGATGCGATGCTCGAGACCGGGGGTTCCGGGAATGACCCAGGGCCGCGACAAGGTCTCGGGGTCCCGAACGTAAGGTTGGAAGCCCTCGGGGTCGCGCCGATGATCGACCTCGATGGGCTCGATTTCATCTGGATCGGGGATCTTCCACGGCTCGGAATGGTTGGCGAGGTAGCCGTCGGCAAGCAGAAAAACGGGGGTCATGTAGCGCACCGCAATGCGAAAGGCCTGGACGGCCATGTCGAAGCACTCGGCTGAAGTAGCTGGGGCCAGGACGGGAATGGGGCTTTCGCCGTTGCGGCCATAGAGCACCTCCAACAAATCGGTCTGCTCGGTTTTGGTCGGCAGGCCGGTGCTGGGACCGCCGCGCTGGATGTCGATGACCACCAGGGGCAATTCGAGGACGACGGCCAGGTTGATCCCCTCGCTCTTGAGGACGACGCCCGGTCCGCTGCTGGCGGTCGCCGCCAGGGCTCCGCCAAAGGCCGCTCCGATGACAGAGCCGATGGCGGCGATCTCATCCTCGGCCTGAAAGGTGCGAACGTCGTAGCTTTTCAGGGTGGCCAATTCCTCCAGGACCGCGGAGGCCGGGGTAATGGGGTAGCTGCCGTAGAACAGCGGCTTGCCCGCCTTGCGCGCTGCCGTTACGAGACCCAATGCCAGCGCCTCGTTGCCGCTGATGCGGCGATAGACTCCGGGCGCCACGGCCTCGCGCCTGGCAACCTGGAACCGGCGCTGGAAGATCTCCGAGGTTTCGCCGTAGTAATAGCCGGCCTTGAGAGCTTTGGTGTTGGCCTCGACCACCTTCGGACGCTGAGCGAATTTCTCGCTGTAGAACTTGAGCGTGGTTTCGAGCGGGCGGTCGAATATCCAGAATGTCAAGCCCAGGGCAAAAGCATTCTTGCACAAATCCTTCTGCTGATTGCTCAGTCCCTCTGCCCCCTCGAGGGAAGCGCGGGTCAGCTTGGTCAGAGCCACCTTGTAGACTTCGTAGCCCTTGAGCGCATCGTTCTCCAGGGGATTTTCCTCGTAACCGGCCTTGCGGAGATTGCTGCGGCTGAAGGCGTCGCTGTTGGCTATGATTATTCCGCCTGGCTCCAGTTCGTGGAGGTTGGCCTTGATGGCGGCCGGGTTCATCGCCACCAGAACCCCCGGGGCGTCGCCTGCGGTGAACAGGTCCTGGGAAGAAAAATGGACCTGGATTTCACTCAATCCGGGAATGGTACCGGCGGGGGCGCGAATCTCGGCGGGAAAATCCGGAGAGGTGCTGACATCATTGCCAAAAACGGCAGAAGTGTTGGTGAACTGGTCCCCGGTCAGCTGCATGCCATCGCCGGAGTCTCCGGAAAACAGGATGACCACGGACTCTCGTTCTTCGACTTTCGCGGGTGCAGACTGCCTGGATGGATCTCGGTCTTCAGCTCTGTTCGCTGCTGGCGATGAGGCCGTGAGGGCGGCCATTAAATCCGGTTCTCCTGAGGGCAAGGAGCCAGGCGCAAGATCAGGCCCCTTCCTTTGTTTGAGGGATAAGTTCGGGGTCGGGGGGAAGATTGTAGATTTCCAGCGGGAAGCGATCGGTCAGAAAGTGGACGACCACGTATTGGGAGAGATTGCCGACGATTTTGCCCGCTCCGTCCATGACTGGAAGATTGCGGTAGTGGCCTGCATTCATAAGCCGCAAGGCTTCAATTATCGGCGTGTCTGGAGAAACCGTCTGGGGGGATGGGGTCATCACCCGGCCGACGGGCAATTTCCACATCGAAGGGTCGTCAGCCACCTTGAGGAGCACGTCGCGCTCGGTGAAAATGCCGGCCAACCCCTCATCGCCTTCAACCAGCACGGCATTTACATGTTCCTCGCGCATCAGACGCAAAACTTCAAATACAGGCGTCCATACCTTTACGGTGACAAAACCACTCAGCTCGAGCCGGGAAACCTTTTGCCTTCGCAGATCCTGTTCAATGCCCATGGGCTTCCTGGCGGCCTTTCCGCAACGGCGCTGCACAATTCCATATACATTAGAAAATAAATACTTATAGTGAACTTCGTCAACCCTGACCCGGCGGCTATTCCCCATCGCCCCGCGAGGACCGCCTCGGGGATGGGACAACCTCCTGCCCGGCCATCAGATCCTCCGGGGTTCCCGCGGCGACGATTCGTCCCATGCCTCGCTCTCCACTTTCCCTTTCCATGGCGATCAGCCAATCGGCCTCAGCCAGTAGCTCATGGCGGTTCTCTTCCATCAGGACGGATGCTCCCCTGGCTACGACTGCATCCAGGGCCCGAACAGTCTGCTCCAGATCGCCGGGGTGATCCCCACCTGCCGGGTGGTCCAGAAGGATCAGCTCCGAGGGAGATGCCCGGGCCAGCTCAACGGACAATTGCAGGCGCAGAAACTCCCCCCGCTCCAGTTGGGCACTGGATCTCCCCAGGAGGCAACTACCCAATCCGCAGGATTGCGCGGCCGCCAACCTCGACGCGGTCGGACCATCGCGGTGGAAATGGCGCCTCCCCTGCTCGACAGACAAATCCAGGACATCGGCAATATTCAGGCCATTCCGGGTGATTTCCAGCATCTCCGGGCGGTAGCGGCGGCCCCCGCAGGAGGGACAGGGTAGAGAGACATCCTCCAGGAAGTGCAGATCGTAGCGCAGAACACCTCTGCCCTCACAGGCAGTGCAGCGCCCCCCGGGCCTGTCCAGCAGAAACCACTCGGGGGGACAGTTGCGCTGGCGCGCCGCCGGGGTGGCGGCAAAGAGTTTACCGAGATAGCCGAATAGTTGCAGCTCTTCCAGCAGGAGTTTGCCCTTGCCGGTCCGTTGTCCCGAGATCTGCGTAACCCTGCGTACCAGGTCCGCCCCCTGGAGCACGATGCGCTTGTTCCCCGCTCCTGCGCGGACGGTCCTTCCGCGCAGGAGCGGGGCCACCACCTCGTCGAGCAGGGTGGTCTTTCCCGACCCCGAAGGCCCCGTAACCCCGACCAGACGCTGCAGCGGCAGGTGGAGGTCGATGGAAGCCAGGTTCCTGAAAGCGCCGCCGCGGATCCATATTTCAGGTCCAGCCCGGCCAGGCTTTTCCCGGATGGGTGACCCGGACATGCGCTTCAGACCCGATCCTCTCGACCTCCTCGCCCGGCCTTCCTCGAAGGCGATGACTGCGTCCGCCTCCATCAGCAAGGACGGCGCATGGTCGACGGCAACCACGGTGTTCCCCCGGTCCACGAGCCGACGCAGTCCCTGGATGCAGAGAAGGATGTCGCGTCCGGTGAGCCCGGCGGTCGGGGCTGAGAAAATGTAGAGGATTCCCGTCATCCGACTGCCCAAGCAGTTGGCCAGGAGGAGGCGCTGCCACTCTCCGGTGGAAAGCTGCCTCGTGCTGCGCGACAGCGCGAGGTATTCCAGGCCCAGGCTGCATCCCTCCTCCAGGGAGGTGATGGCCGCGGCCACCCTGCTGCCGGGATCGTCGATCCGGCGCAGAAACCGCGCCATACTGCCGAGGTCCATATGCTCCAGGTCCCCGAGGCCAAGGCCATTGATCGAGACCTGGCGAGCCAGGGTCCCGCGCCCCTTTCCGGAGCCTGAGAAATCTTCGGCAACCAGGTCCCCGCAGGAGGTCCCGCATCGGCCGCAGGTCAACTGCTGGTTCAGCACTGTCTCCTTGCCCGTATCCGAGCCCACCAGCAGGGTCCGTCCCCCGGAGATGGCGCGGGCGTTGTGGATTGCCTCGATGATCCTGCTTTTCCTGCCTGCCCCCCCGACAAGCCGGTCTATGACCACCTCGAGCCTGGCCTCATCCGGGATGGCGCCCCCTGGAATCCCTCCTTCATCCAGCCTCATCACCTTTCCCCCGCGGCGGATGCGCAGAAATCCGGCCTTTTGAAGCTCCACGAGGACGGAGGGCCAGGGAGTTTCCTCCCCCCGGGACAAGGGCGCCAGCAAAAGGGCCCGTTCCTCCTTCAGCACCCGGAGGACCTCTTCTGCCGCCTCTTCCACACTGTAGGAGCGGCACACTCCACCGCATTCGAGGCATGCCACCTCGCCCCGTTGATGCAACAACTGTGCCAATGCCTGGTCCACCTGGAGGTAGGCAGCCACCGTCTCCCTGGGGCGCCTCCCCAGGCCGTCGTAGAACAGGGCAGGCGGCAGTCCGCTCACACCTTCCACCACAACCCCTCCGGGACCACCCAGACTTTCGCGTTCGAAAGGTGAAAGGGTCAGCATGTAGCGCCGCCGGCTCTCGGGGTAGAGAACGTCCACAGCCAGGGTCCGGCAGCCCGATCCCTGGCGCCCCACGAAGCACACCAGGCGCCCCAGAGGAATTTCCAGGTCCACCCCCTCGAGCGGACCCTCTGTCACCTCTTTGAGAATAATCGACCGATCCACACTTTCTCCTTCGGGACTTGAATCCCGGCGCTCCCCGTTTATCTTGATAGCGAATGACCGGATGGGCCCGCGGTCCCCGGCAGGTGTTGTGAGGTCCCGGTCGGCAAGAGTAGAAGGGGCCGCCACCGGTTTGGCGTCCGCCGCATCCAGGCCGGTCCGAGTTCAAACTAGTCCAAGGCCGGCCCCGGAGACCTGTTGCAGAGCAGAAAATGAAACCCACCGAGGCTCAATCCCCCAGGGGAAAGGTTCGCCTGGCAACCATACCGCTAATATCACTCCACCTGCTGTGTGTCGGCCTCCCCGCCGTTATCGCCGGCGGGGCCCAGGCGGCCGCGCCATTCTCCCACGAACTCTTCGACGGGGTCCTGCGCGCCTACGTGGACCGCGATGGCCGGGTGGACTATACCGGTCTCAAGGCCAACAGGGATTCACTGGACGCCTACATCGACAGCCTGGGCAGTTTCAGCCCGCGAAGTCATCCGGACCGCTTTCCGGCGCCGCGGCACGAACTGGCCTATTGGATCAACGCCTACAATGCCTTTGTACTGAAGGGAGTGATCGACGAATATCCGGTGGCGACGGTCATGGACATCGGGGAAGAGAGCGGATTCTTTTCCAGATTGTACTTTCAGGCTGGCGGCGACAGCCTCACCCTGGACGAGTTGGAGCACGGCATAATCCGCCAGCGCTACAGGGAGCCGCGCATCCACTTTGCCGTCAACTGCGCCGCGGTCAGTTGTCCGCCCCTGGAGGACAGGGCCTTTCGCGGAGAAGACCTCGACCTCAGACTCGATGCAGCGCTGCAGAGATTTGCCGGCGATCCACGGCAGGTCCGCATCGATGCCGGCAAGGGTCTGCTCCACCTGTCCAAAATCATGCTGTGGTTCGGCTCCGACTTCGTCGAGTGGTTTCCAGCGGACCGCGCTGACCCTCCGGCCGATCCCACCCTTATCGACTACCTGATGCCCTACCTGAAGGCCGAGCAGACGGCATACCTGCGTCAGAACCCCGACGTGGCCATTTCCTTCAACGACTACGACTGGACCCTGAACGACCGGCTCGTCCGATGATCAGGCGAAAAACGGGTTGTTGGCCTTCTCTTCGCCAACCGTAGTCGCCGGCCCGTGTCCCGGGAAGAGAACAACCCGATCCTGAAGATCAAGAATCCCGGTTTCCACCGCCTTGCGCTGGAGGTCGTAGTCGGAGCGCCTGCGGGTGCCCCCCAGCGACCCGGCGAAGAGCGCATCCCCGACGAAAGCAACCTGGTCGTTGACGAGGGTGATTCCTCCCGGCGTATGGCCTGGAGTAGCCAGGGGAAGGAAGGACTGGTGGCCGATGGCGATAATCCTTCCCTCGACGATCTCCCCTTCGATTTTGGTCCTCCCGGGTCCCAGAAGGGAAACATCGGCGGCGTGGATGAATGCCGGGGCCTCCATGGCCTGGCAGATTTCCGACAGCGCGCCGACGTGATCTCCGTGCCCGTGGGTAAGCAGTACCTGCTCGATCTCCAGACCCGTGGCTTCCACCGTCCTCAGAATCTTCTCCGCATCGAATCCCGGGTCGATGACAGCGCCTTTTCCCGTTTTCCTGCAGCCGACCACATAGCCGTTCACCAGGAAATCCTCGCCCAGGACCATCATCTCCACCACCATTTCGTCGAGAGGATGTCCCGCAGGATAAAGGGGAAAATAGCGCCTGGCAGCACTGACCTTGAGCTTTCCCGGATGCAGCCCGAGACCCTGCGCCAGGTTTTCGACCACGGGATCCTCCGGCGTCCACTCGTAGTTCTCGATGCGGCGCAAATCCTCGGGGGTCAACCCGGCCTGCCGGGCAAGGGCCGCCGGCTCGAGCTCCTGTCCCCTCCTGGCCTTGCCGACGATATCGCCGAATTCGTCTTCGAGTTGCATGTACATGGGCCCGTCTCCTCCGAGGCAACGGCAATGATTGGCATGGACAGCACTTCCCTCTCCGAAAGTTGCCGCTCCGCCTACTCCGCCTCGATACTTCCGATGAACTGCTCGAAGCTGCCTTCCCACCGTTCCACGATCTCATCAGGGCCGGTCAGCTTGAAGAAGAAAGGACCGATGGCGGATTCCAGAATGGCCCCGAGCATGCGGTGCCCGGGTTTGGCCTCAGCGGACGCCCCCATGGGTCCCATACCCCCGCTGAAGGTCCCGCTTATATCCACCAGAGTCACCTTCATACCCCCCACCTGGCGTTCCCAGCGCCGGGCTCGATCTGTGGTGGCGCTGCCGTCGGGTTGGAGGAATTGCCCGTACCAGCGTTCGATATTCGCCTCCACCGACCCTCCCTGGTTGCGACCGAAGTAGAACACCGCCACCACCGCATTTCCACCATTCCCGCCATCTTCGAGGTGGTACTCCGCCGCACGCATGCTGCTGGCGGGTGCCATCCGCTTCCAGCCCTCGGGCGCCACCGCGGTGATCCCGCCCAGACTATGGCGCTCTGCCGACTCGCCGCCGGGGGACTGGGCGGGCGCCGTCTCGCCCTTGGCAGCCTCCGGTACCTGCAATCCCCTTTCCCGCAGCGCTTCCTCCCCTCGTTTCTCGCTGTAGTTCTGGCTGCAGCCAGCCAGCAGGAAGGCGCAGAATACAGCCCTCAGCCCATTCATGGCATGTCTCCTCATGGTTTGCTGCGCTGGCGGTAAAGGGTCATGTCGACCACGGCGGCCATCCTTGCCGGATCGAGCCGGCCGCCGAGGAATCCATTTACCCTTCGAGCCTGCTCAAGTGGAAATTTCAGAGTCTCGTTGTAGCTGACCCGGAGGGTCTCGATACCCTCCTGGACTCGCAACCAGCGTTCCACTTCCTCCAGATGCCGGCGGAACAACCGCCCCATGGCCTCGTCCTCCTCGGGGCGAACCGGCTGTCCCCTCCTGGCAAGCATGCAGCGCTGGGAAGCCAGGACCTCGTCCATGCTTCTCCGCATGAAGATGACCCTGTAGTGGAACCCCGCCGGCAGCTGGAATAGCAGCCTGGAGATGATCTTGACCGCCTGGCCGGAGGCCCGTCCCAGCCAGTCTGCACTCTCACCGATTTTCTTGACCGGCTCGAACTCGTAGTAGCCGCCCGGGTTGTCCGCGTCCGGCCCCCTCAGGTGGTCCGTGAGCACCGGGTGGCCGCCGGCTTCCAGCATCCTCATCATCATGGAGGTTCCGCACCGGGGCAGTCCGGAAACAACGACGATCTCCCTGCCGCGGCGGTCCGCCCTGCTCCCGTTCGAGGCCGGCGGCAACTCACCTGAACGAACCTCCCTGCCGGCGGGCATCCCGGGTTTGTCCTCCTTGATTTCGGCTGCAGGAATGCAGGATCAGGACGGAGGCGGAGGGGCGAAGAACCGCCTGACCTGCTCCAACTGCTCAACCACCGTCCTGTACTCGTCCTTCAGGTCGGCCTCCTCGAAGGCCTCGGCCGCCGACTCGAGGCAGCGCATGGCCTGGGCGACGTCAGCCGAGGCGCTGCCGGCGCCCGCATCCAGATAGATGAGGGCAAGCTCCTGCAGAGCGACTCCCCGCTCGGCGTCGCGGCCCAGATCCTGGTTGATCCTCATGGCCTTGAAGTAGAGCTCCACGGCTGAAGAGAGATGCCCTCCCTGATCCCTGTCCCTGAGGTCCTGATGCAGGCGGGCCATCTCCATGCAGGTATCGGCCACATGGACTCTGTCGGATGCCTTCTCGTAGAACTCCAGCGCCCCCTCGTAGGCGTGCAGGGCCTGGATCAGGTACTCCTTGTCGGACTTGGAGAGAGCCAGGTAGACCTCTGCCAGGCAGGTCTGGTAGTAGGCGCAGTCCGAGGGCTTCTGCTCCTCGACGTAGATGTTCAAGGATTCGCGAAAATGGTTCTCCGCCTTGGCCAGGGCCTCATCTCCGAAATAGGCCCCGAGTTGAAGTTGAACCTCACCCAGGCGTCCCATGGCCGCGGCCTGCTCGAGTCTGGCCCCGGACTGCCCGGACAGACTCCAGACCCGGTCGTAGTACTCCAGCGCAAGCTCGAGGTGGTCCGGCCCGGGTTCCTCGAGCCCGGCATAGGCATCCCCCAGAGACATGTAGATGGAAAGCTGGCAGTCGGCCTCGTTCTCCTCCTGGTAGAACCGCAGAGCTTCCTCAAGAGCGGGTATGGCCTTTTGAAAAAACTGGGGACTGGAAGCTCCCAGTTCGTTGTAGACAACCCCCAAGTTGTTGAGGACGATCGCTGCCCCCCGGCGCGCGCCTGCCTCCCGGTAGCGGCGCAATGCTTCCACCGACAAGCCGAGGGCGCGATGAAGGCAGGAGGACCTGTCCCCCTCCTCGAGACGCTGGTACACCGCGGCCAGCTGGGCGAGTTGGTGGGGTCCCACCGGCCTCTGCTGGAACTCCTCCTCGACCCTGGCGACGAGCCGGTGCACCTTCGCTTCCTTGCCCTGCTGCTGGATTTTCTCCAGGCAACTGTCGAGCACCCCGAGGACCTCCTCGAGGTCTCCGCTCTCCTCCAGGTCCAGCAGTACGGTTGCGGCGTCGAAGAGCTCCTCCTCCGAGACCGCCTCGGTAAACTGGAATGCGGTTCGCCCCTGCTGGAGGTCCGACCGCCTGCCGCGCCAGCGAAAGAAATTCATCGCCCCCACATCAGAATCTGAATCCGAGTCCCAGGCTCAGCTCACCGTACTGGACGGTGCTGTCCTCGGTGAGCTCGTCGGGCAAATCCACTCCCGCCCGCGCCTCGGCCCGGCGCTGCAACTCGCGGGCGGCCAGCCCGCGCACCGAAAAGACCAGGTACTGCCGGAGGTCCGCCCTCAGTTCCAGGTACTCGTTGAGGGCGTATTTGATCCCTCCCCCATAGCTCAGGGAACTATTGGTCTGCAGGTCCGCTATGGCCTTCAGGGCCTCGACCCTTGCATCGTCGCCGCCTTCGGGAACAGTGGTCGAGGTCACCGTAACGGCGCCCAAACCCAACCCGAGAAAGGGGATGAAGCGGCCGGCGGGAATGTTGACCGCGAAGCGGCCCTCGTAGAACAATGCGGTGGCCGTCTCCTTCGTGCCATCGAGCCGGCGCTCAGGGCGGGCGATCAGCAGCGCGGTTTCCCCTCCCCAGAGGCGCCCCGACTTTCCCATGCGCGCCCCCAGCCCCGGGCCGCCCTCGAGGTGGGCATCGTCGTCGAAACTGACCCTGCCCACGAAGACGGACAAGTCCGCCCGGGCGGGCTGTCCGGCGCAGACGACGAGGCCGAACAGAGCCGGCCCAAGGACCGATGCAATCACTCTCCTCATGATCAGCTCCTCCCTGATTGATCAACTCCTCCCCGGCAATGACCCCGGGAACTATCGCCGGCATGGCTGCCCGCGGCCGGAAGAGCCAGGCAGGCTGCAGGTCTAGGCGCCGGGACGGCGGCCCCAGTCACGGCAGCCCGAGATGCTGGTGATGCTCGAGGATGACCCCTACCCCCATGTCCAGGTATCGCTGCCTGCGGTCGGGGCTGTAGGTACGGAAGCAGACCGCCACCGGAACATCTTCCAGGGTACTCACCACGCTGCGCACGCAATCATCCACGGTCTCGAGACGCGGGTGAGGATGGTTCCTCAAATCGAAGCTCAGGTCGGTCGGGCCGAAAGATACGCAATCGACGCCCTCCTTGGCCAGACAGAACACCTTTTCCACCGCCTGTACCGACTCCAGCTGCATCCACAGGAGGCCATGGCCGTTCCACCACTCGGCATAGTCGAATGGATCGGCGAATTCCCCCACCCTCAAGCGGGCGCCGCCGCCCACGCTGCGCACGCCTGCCGGCGGATAGTAGAAGTACTCGATGGCCTCGTCGACGGTCCCCTCCATCTCGACCTGGGGAACCTCCACGCCCGCCGGACCCAGGTCCAGATAATTGCCGATCAGGTAGGTATTGCGGGTGTGCTTGATGCGAAACTGGACGGGAATGCCGAACTCGCCGGCCAGGGCGCACAGGTCCACCAGACCGTTTTCACTCAGCGCCGAATGCTGGCTGTCGACGGAGACGAATTCGTACGGACCCCGGTCCATAATCCGCTGGAAACCCACGCGGTCGATGGCGCAGGGTATGACCACCCCCACCACCGTCTCGCCGGCGCGCATCTTCTGCTTCAGCGGTTTTTCGGGCATTTCAATTTTCTTCCTTCCCTGCTTTGCGAGATGGCCGGCAACCCAGGCAATGGCGAAAGGACCGGTCCATGACCGCAACGACCTTCAGGAATCTGCGAAACGGGCATGGTAGCGGCCGATCTCTCCGGCATCGGCGGCGCCCTCGTGCACGAGGAGGCGGAAACGCTGCACCAGGGTCTCGTCCCCTTTTAGCACATAGGGCTCCAGCAAGGTGAAATTCGAGAGCATGGTGCCGTAGTCGCGGGTGAAGAAAGGTGAGGGAGGATTGGAGGGATGGGCCATGAGAGTAACGCCCACCGAACGGCCGGCCACGGTCCCGCTGTAGTCCAGCCAGTCGGCGCACTCTCCCATGGTCTCCTCCTCGTCTGCCTGGCCCCTGGAGTTGAGCAGGCGGCCGCCGTCCTCCACATCCATCGTGTCGGCGACCCGCACCCCGATGTAGGAGTGGCTGTCCTGGTCGAAAACGACTTCATCCACCTGGGGAACGAGGGAGCTGGAAATGTCGAGGACGTGGACGCGCTGCCCGGGGGTCCATGAAATATCCCGCTGTTCCTGCAGGACGTGGGTCCCCTGCTTGGCGACCCACCTGTTCTCGGTGCGCAGCCGGATGCTGGAACCGCCGGTTTCACCCTCGGCCTGCACCAGTTCGATGTCTCCCAAATCGCCGCGGGTGTGATTGTTGTCGTGGAAGAAGTTTATGCCGTTGACCTTGGCGTGGCCGATGAAGATGGACTTGTGGTGGTTGTAGCGGTAGGCGCAATTGGTGGTTACCTGCCGGCCGCTGGGGGAATAGACCGGAAAGAAATTGGGCCGCGACAGGTAGAAGTCTCCCAGATTCAAATGCCCCTTGTTGTAGGCCAGGCAGAACTGTCCGTCGAAGTAAAACTTGAAGCGCAGGTCCTCCTCCACCAGTCGCAACCGGCTCATCTCTCTTCTCCTTTATGTCAATTGCCGAAAACCCGCCCCGCCCGCTCATTCCTCGTAGGCGTGGTGCCCGTCCCGGTAGGTCAGCCGCGCCTCGTTGCGCGGCAACTTGTCGATGCAGCGCATGAGAAAGCAGCGCAGGCAGATGCGCGCATCTCCCAGGCGGACGAGTCCCTCCTCCCCGTAGTCGACCTTCTCAAAGCGGACCAGGGCCCGATACAGATCGGCCGGCCGGTCTTCGTGTTTCACCGGGTAGAATGTGATGGGGACCTCTTCTTCGGATTCTTCGCCGCAGATGTCGCATCGGGCGCCTTGCTCCCTGTCCTTCATCGCGTTCTCCTTTGCTTGGCCGCCGAAACGGTCCCGCGCTCAGTAGAGGGTGTAGTTGACCCGGCTGAAATGGCGAACGGGCGGGGAGGGCGGCGGCCCGCCCTTCTCGTTGCGGTATACGCATATCTCCGAGCCGGTGGGGTTGCTCAGGACGACATCGGGGACGCCGTCTCCGGTCATGTCGCCGCAGTGGCATATGGACTTGTTAGAGGGCCAGGAGGCGGGGGTCTGGAAGCGCGCCACCTTGCGGCCGCTGCCGTCGAAGAGGGCGGCAATGTGCCCGATCAGAATTGACTCGACTCCCGAACCGTCCCAGTCGACGAGGAAGTGAAATCTGCTGCCGCGGGTCATGATCTGCCCCAGCACCTCGCCGTTTTCGTGGACTACCCAGAGGGGCTCGTCATCGCACTCCACGTGGGCCAGGTCCACGACGATCTGCGCGCCGGGAACGTCCGGGCAGACATTGCCGATGTCGATGGATTCGAAGTGGGGGCCGTCCAGATTCCAGACCGCCTCGCCTTCGCCGTCCACCGCGGCCATGAAGTTGTGGCCGCAGCCGGTGACGGCCAGGTAGGTGTCGGCAGGGGTATCTCCCCGGCGCAGTACGCGGGCGCAGTCGAGATGGCCGCCGTCCTCGGTGAGGTACTCCAGTCCCAGTCCGCGCATCTGCCAGCGCACCGTTCCGGTGGGATTCAGCAGGACATAGCCGGCCACCAGCTCGTCGCGCCCGTCTCCGTCGATATCCACCGGAAAGGGCTGGTGCGCGGTGCGGTGGCGCACCGGGTCCTTGATGGTCCACAGCTCCTTTCCCTGCCGGTCGAAAGCCCAGATCTGGCGGTAGCGGGTCTTCACCAGCACCTCGGCGGGGTGCTCGCCGCCGCTGAGGTTGGCGAAGACGACGCAGTCGAATGCCCCGGGGGGGATGGGGAAGCGCCCCCTCTCCTCGCCGGTCGCGCCGTCGAGCTCGACGAGATGATCCGCGGTGGCGAATACGACCTCCAGATTGCCGTCTCCGTCCCAGTCATAGAGCTGGCAGGCGACGTCGTAGCCAAGCTCGGGATGTCCCGCTCCCGGCGTTCCCCAGCTCCACAGGCGGGTTCCGTCGAGTTTGTGGGCGCTCACCGCGGTGACGAAGTGACCGTCCGTGTCGCGGCGATTGCGGGCACCCACTATCTCCATCTCCCCGTCGCCGTCCACGTCTCCGGCCACCATCCAGGCGGCGGCGTGGTCGGGGTCGACGACGATGTGGCGCCAGGGTTCGACCACCGCAACGTCCTGCGCATCGGGGGCGTGCGCATCCACGTCGAACAACTTGAAATTCATCATCTGCTCCGGCGTTGTGATTTTCCCTGGGTTGCCCGGCAGATCGGGCAGCCCTCTTCATATCCAGGGAGTAGTGGACCCGGCGGAGAATCCGAATCTCCGGTGTTCGCCTCTACGGATTGGGCCGACAGGCCGTTGCAGGCAGCGGGAAGGGGGCGGGAAGACAGAGACCGGGGCGCTCTGATCACCCCTGCCCTGCAGCCTCCCTGCGGCGGCGCATGCGTTCGCGGTCGGCTTCGGTGTGAAAGGGCTCGTACCTGGCCACGAACTCCGCCATGGTCTCCTCCTCCGTCGCCGCCGTGGTATCCAGCACGAACCGGCGCTGGATCAGGGAGGCCGCGAACTCCTCCTCGAAGCGCTCGAGCACCTGCTCCACGTCCTCCTCCCGCACCAGCTGGTGCCGGTGCGGCGCAGCCGCCATCCGCGCCTTGATCACCTCCGGCGCCGCCTTGAACAGCACCTGCACGGTCCCCGGACCCCGCTCCAGCATGGTGGCCTCGATCATCCGCGCCATCTTGGTGCGCTGTCCCTCCGGGCTGCGCTCCGGCGCCGCGCTGTCCCGGCCTCCATAGCCGTAGTACAGCGGCGCGTACACCGCCTCCTCTATTACCAGCCCCATCAGGTTGTGGTCCTCGTTGCCGTAAAAGCCCTCGGAGACGTGGTAGTCGATCATGTAGCGCTGGAACATTTCCAGGACCTGGGGATGCACCTGCGCCAGGGAATCCTGGGCTTCGGGGGTCAGCTCGCTCGAGGGAACACTCATGTGATCGTGGAAATGGCTCGTTCCTCCCAGGGTCTCCTCGGCCCACTCCATGACTCTGGCCGCGATGGTCGACTTGCCGGCGTACTCGCATCCTACGAAAACCAGGTTCATCGGCGCTGTCCTCCTTACTAGAGATTGATGGGCGGGGGCTGCCCGGGAGACCGGATCCGGGGTAGCCGCATCTCCTCGGCGCCCGGGGTGCCAGGCAGCCGAGAAGAAAATATAAATGCCGGATGCAGGCAACACTCAAATGGGCGCCAGCCGCAAGCCTCGACGCGGACGCGGAGGATGGGCAGTGCGGCTGCCTGGCGGGGCAGCGCGGATGTGGTAGGTTTGTCAGGCAGGCAGCCACCGGGGGCGGCGCGTCCCCGACCGCATCGGCACTGAAAACCGGAGGAAAGAGTGTCCCGCAAGGGAGAGATGGAACCACTGCGAATGGGAATCTTCGGTGTCGGCCGCATGGGCCGGGTGCACCTGGAGAACCTGTTGCGCATGGTCCGGGAAGGCACGATAGAACTGGTGGCGCTGGGGGACCGCCTCGATTCGGTGCGCTCGGCGGCCTTTGCGGCGGTGAACGAGGAGATGGGCCCAGGGCCCGCACCTCGGCCCGCCCGGTTCGAGGACCCCGGGGAAATGGCCGCCGCTCTCCCGCTGGACGGGGTGGTGGTAGCGTCGCGCACCGAGGACCACGCCGCCGACAGCGGGGCCTTCACCAGCCGGGGCATTCCCGTGATGGTGGAGAAGCCCATGGCCCATTCCGTGGCCGAAGCCGTGCAATACGTCAAGGAACTGGGCGCGGACGGCCCCCACCTGGTGCAGGTGGCGCTGCAGCGCTACTACGATCCGCCGGCGCAGGCCGCCGGGGAGTGGGTGGCGAAAGGCAGTATCGGCCTCCTGCAACAGAGCCACCACGTGCTCCAGGACAAGAATCCCACGCCGCCGGACTACCAGAGCTGTGGCATCACCGCGGATATGGCCATCCACCTGGTCTTCGAAGCCATGAGCTTCAGGTCCTTCGAGCTGCCCCGCTACGTGCAGGCCCTGCGTTTCATGGCCCCGCACTACGAAGACCGGGCCCGGGAAGGGGCCAACATCGTCCACGTCTTCTGCACCTGGGCGGACCACTCCGTCGCCCATCTCTGGGGCTCGCGGATCAACGCCACCGGTTACGACAACGGGTTCAAGCTGATCGGCAGCGAAGGCCGCATCGACGTGGGCGAGTTCAGCGGCGATTTCGGCGAGGTCGGCGCCAGGCTGTGGCGCGGCACCGGCCGCAGTCCCCTGCCCCGCGGCACCCTGGAAGCCCAACGCAAGTTTCCAATGCGCAGGCCGGAGCCGCGGCACCCCGACTTCTACCCGCGCTACGCCACTGCCTACGCGGCGGAGCTGGACGCATTCGCGCGGCAAGTCCGCGGAGGCACCCCCTTCGACCTCGGACCCGAGGTAGGGTGGAAGACACTGCTGGTGGCCAACGCAGCCGAACTCAGCTCGCGCCTGGAGGGCCGCCGCTTCGAGCTGGCCCTCGGCGGAAGGCCGCTTTGCAGCGTCGACGACGCGGCGGAATTCGCCGCCGGACACGGGGTCCCCTGACCGGACGAGGGAACCCGCCCCGCACCCTGCCGCGGGAAAGCTCATCTGCCTCCCTTTCACCAGACAACACAAGGACAGGGCCATACCCTCGAGAGAAGGCCAAATCATTCGACATGTTTGGTAAACCAAACAAAAGTATTGCTAAGCAAATTAATGTTTTGTATACTTGTCTAAGGATTGCCATATGCAATTTGTGTCATACATGTTATAACCGACTGAGCCGCTGTTTGTTACTTCTTGTAGTTTTCCTCATCGCATCAACTTATTTCCGCTCCCAGGCATCAGAATATCCCCGGGTTCATCTCGAAGGCTACGGGGAACTTCATTATTCTCATTACGATTACGGCCCCGATCAGAAAAGCGGTCCGAAAGGCTCATCACCCGACAGCCGCGCCACCATGGACATCACCCGCCTCGCCCTTGAGCTGGAGGTGGAGCTGCTCGACCGCACCGAACTCGAGGCCGAGGTGGAATTCGAGCACGGCGGCAGCGGCGCCGCCCTGGAGCTGGAGTTCGAGGAGTTCGGCGAGTTCGAGCAGGAAATCGAAAAAGGGGGGGAGGTCGTGGTCGAGGAACTGGCCGTCAAGCGCACCTTCACCGATGCTTTCCGCCTGCGGCTGGGGCATTTCTACGTCGCCGTCGGCCAATTGAGCCATAACTACCTTCCCTCTTCATTCTTCAGCACCCGCCGCTCCGAAGCTGAAACCACGATCATCCCCGCCCTGTGGCATGAAACCGGGGCCGAGGTCTCCGGTGCCTATGGAGCTTGGCGCTACCAGCTGCAGCTTGTCAACGGCCTGGACGCCACCGGTTTCAGCTCCCAGCACTGGGTCGCGGGCGGCCACCAGAAGCGCTTCGAGACCGTGCAGGCCACCAATCTGGCCTGGGTCGGGCGCCTGGACTACGAAATCGCTTCCCTGGGCCAACTGGGGATTTCAGCCTATCGCGGCGACAGCGCCGACAACCGTCCCAAGCCCGACATGGAGGGAGTCGACGCCCACGTCACCATCGTCGACGTGCACGGAACGCTGACCCTCGGGGGGCTGCGGGCGCGAGGACTCTACCTCTACGGACACCTTCAAAACGCCGCGGTGGTCAGCGCCCGCAACCGCACCCTGTCGAACAACCTGGACGTCCTGCGCTCACCGGTAGCCCGGGGAGCTTACGCCGCCTTCCTCGAAATTGGCTATGACCTGCTGCCCTTGCTGAGGCCTGCCCCCCAGCGGGGTCTGGATGTTTTCCTGCGCCTGGACGCCTACGACAGCATGGCCTCGGTGCCGGCTGAAACCTTCGACAATCCTCGATTCCAGCGCCGTGTCTATACCATCGGCGTCAACTACAACCTTCAAAACGCCCTGATTCTCAAGGCCGACTACGCCATGCGGCGGCTGGGCGCCGCCCGCTTCAACCCGGAAAACACCCTCGGCCTGGGTCTGGGATTCCAATTTTAACGAAAAGGAGTCAAGCATGAACGCCATCGTCCCTCTTTCACGCCTCTGGCTTGTCCTGTCCGGTCTGATCCTGGTCGCCGGCTGCGGCGACGACGACAGCACCCCACCGACGGCTGAACCCGCGGCCTTCGATTTCGGGCCCGTCCTCGACGACTTCACCAACAAGGTGGTCATCGCCACCTACGCCGACCTGGACAAGCGCGCCGGCGACCTCCTGGCCGCCGTGGGAGCCCTGCGGGAGGATCCCAGCGCTGAGAACCTGACCACCGCCCGCACCCGCTGGGTGGCCGCCCGCGTTCCCTGGGAGGCCAGCGAGGGCTTTCTCTTCGGTCCCGTGGATTTCAACGGCTACGACCCGGCGCTGGACAGTTGGCCGGTGAACCGCACCGACCTCGACGGTGTCCTTGCCAGCGGCAACGAGCTGACCGCCGCCTACGTGGGCGGGCTCGACGGCACCCTCAAGGGCTTTCACACCATCGAATACCTCCTTTTCGGCGAAGGAGGAGGCAAGTCCGCAGCCGACCTCACGGCGCGGGAGTTCGACTACCTCGTAGCCACCACCGAGGACCTCAAGGAAACAACCAGAGCATTGTACGAAAGCTGGATACCTTCAGGGGGCAATTTCGGCCAGAAGGTCACCGACGCGGGCAAGGGGAGCCCGGTCTATCCCTCGGCCCAGGCGGCCGTGCAGGAGATGGTCGGCGGCATGATCGGCATCTGCGACGAAGTGGCCAACGGCAAGATCGCCGATCCCCTGACCGAAGAGGACCCGCGCCTGGTGGAATCCCAGTTCAGCTTCAACTCCATCGTCGATTTCCAGAACAACCTGCGCAGCGTGAGCAACGTCTACACCGGTAACTACCGGGAGGACGGCCGCGGCCTGGACGAGTTCATCGGCGAGCGCAACGCCGCCCTGGACCAACGCCTGAAGGATGAAATCCAGGCGGCGATCGACGAGATCGGCAGCATCGCCCCGCCCTTCCGCGAAGCCATATTCTCCGACCGCGGCCAGGTGGAAAAGGCGCAGGCGGCCGTTGCCACCGTACAGCAGACCCTGGAGGAGGCAATTCTGCCCCTGGTCCTGGCCGACTGAATTTGTTGGCCGGCGGAACACGGAAGATGGCCCCTATCCGCAGATGGCTGATCTATGCGCTCCTCGCCGCCTTCCCCACCGGCTGCGGCGACGGCGGCTCGGGAGTGGAGCCCGATGAAGTGGGCGAGAACCGCCTGCTTTCCGGCGGGGACGCCACCGTATTCGACGCCAGCAGTCTGGCCTTCGAAAACCCGATTCCTTCTTTGAACGGAGAGGAAATGGACCGCTTCCTGGCCGGTGACGCCGCTTTCGAGCAGATCTTCGTCACCGCACCGGCCGAGGTGGGTCACGGACTGGGTCCGGTATTCAACCAGACCTCGTGCGTGGGGTGCCACGCGCGCGACGGCCGCGGGCGCGATGGTTTCGGCGACACTTCCCCATTCCTCGGCTCCATGCTCATGCGGGTCAGCCTGCCCGGCCTCAATCCGGAGGTCCCCGGGGCACCGCGTCCGGTGCCGGGCTTCGGGGAGCAGATCGGGGACCGCGCTGTCTTCGGAGTACAGCCGGAGGCGCGAATCGAGGTCTTGTACCACGAGGAAATACGTCATTTCGACGACGGCCAGGCCTACGCGGTACGCGTTCCCCAATACCATATCTACGATGCCTACCAGGCCCTTCCGGCCGGGGTCCTGACCTCGCCGCGAATGGCTCCTCCGGTCTTTGGCCGCGGCCTGCTCGAAGCGGTCCCCGAAGGGGACATCCTCGCCCTGGCCGACCCTGGAGACTGGGACGGGGACGGCATCTCCGGACGCCCCAACATGGTCTACAACTTTCGCAGCGGACGCACCGAGCTGGGCCGCTTCGGCCTCAAGGCCAACAACCCGGACCTGCTGCAGCAGGTGGCCTCGGCCTACCACCAGGACATGGGGGTAACCAGCCCTTACTTCCCCTTCGAATCGACAGCCGGCCAGGTTCAGGCGGACGGCCGCCAGGACGATCCCGAGATCGGGCCCAAAATCCTGGAGGTGACCACCTTCTACATCCAGACCCTGGCGGTGCCCGCCCGCCGCAACATCGACGATCCCCAGGTTCGGCGCGGCGAAAAGCTCTTCGCAAAAGCCGGATGCTCGGGCTGTCATCTCCCCACCCTGCAAACCGGGAGCCATGAAATCGCCGCTTTGTCCATGCAGACCATTCATCCCTACACCGACCTGCTGCTCCACGACATGGGGGAAGAGCTTGCCGACGGCCGGCCGGACTTCGAGGCCGACGGCAGCGAATGGCGCACCCCCCCACTGTGGGGCATCGGCCTTACGGAGACGGTCAACGGAATTCCGGCCTACCTGCACGACGGCCGCGCCCGTACCCTGATGGAGGCCGTCATGCTCCACGGCGGCGAGGCCGAGGCAGCGAGGGAGTTCGTGGGAGGGCTCGACGAGAGCGACCGGGACGCCCTCGTCGCCTTTTTGCAGTCCCTGTGATGGAGATCAGAGGAGAATAGCAGTAAAAGCTGGACCGAGCTGAATCGAAATAAAAAAGGCTATTGGCTGCGCCTGCCAGCACTCCGCCAATAGCCTGTCGAGAACCAGGCACCGATATGCTCCGAACCGGAGAGAACCGGCCGGGTATATCCGCGCTTTTTTGTCCTCCTTGGAAAACATAATGGATGGTGTCCTCGCAGTCAAAAAGTCTGTCCTGAAAAAAAATCGCCCGGATCGCAGCCGGAAATTCCTGGTGAGGGTTCTCCCGTGGCCCCCGGGTTCAGGCGGTAGTCCTCCTCCGGCACGGTTAGGATGGGTTCTGGGACTCCTGCTGGGTGGAATCTGCCTGCCGGTCCTCGAACTCGCCGCCGCCGAGGTCGAGGGCACCATACTGGACGCCGACTCCAGGCGGCCGGTTTCCCATGCCAGCATAGCGGCAGAGGGCGGAGAAGCACCGGCCATTGCCGACGCGAGCGGCCGCTTTCAGATGCAGCTTCCTCCGGGCAGCTACCGGTTCGTGGTCAGAAGAATCGGCTACCGCCCCTGGACCCGGAAGGTGGAACTTGTTGAAGGGCAAAGGGTTCGGCTTGACATCTCACTCCAGGTCCTGCCCCTGGACCAGGCCGCCACCCTGGTCACTGCCACCGGCCTGCCCAAGTCGGCGGCGAAGCTGACCGTGCCCGTGGCCGTGGTCCGGCGGGAGGACATCGACCTGTCGGGGACGGAGAACGTGGCGGGGCTGCTGGAGGACGTCGCGGGTATCAACGTGCAATCCGCACTCTATGGCTACCTGGGGTCCCCTTCCGGCGTCATGATCCAGGGAATCGGTCCCAATCGCATCTTGATCCTCGTGGACGGCGAGCGCGTGATCGGAGGCCCTGGCGGTGTTATCGACCTGGCCCAGTTGCCGATCTGCCAGGTGGAGCGGGTCGAAGTGGTGAAGGGACCCCATTCCGCCCTCTACGGCAGCGAGGCCATGGGCGGGGTGGTCCATATCCTCACTCGCTCACCCAGGCGGAATCGGGGTGGAGACCTCCGCTTCAGCGCCGGGTCCGGGGGAATGACCTCCTTCGAAGGCCTCGCCTCCCTTGCCCGCTCCAACATCTCCGCCTCCCTCATGGCCTCGAGGACCGCCAGGGAGGCCCTCGACCGTTCCCCGCAGGATCCCGACACCGATCTCGACGCCTACACCAACCGGTTCACCCAGGGCCAACTGCGCTGGCAGGTAAGGCCCCGGCTGTCGCTGCAAGCCTCGGGGCGATGGCTCTCCGAGGACGAGGAGGGGGTGTCCAGCCGCTACTTTCCCCCGCTCGACAAGACCTACGTCTGGCGCTACCCGGATCAGTTGCAGCGGTTGGAACTGGGCACAAGGGCGGACTGGCAGTCGGCTGAAGGAAGCAGCGCCAGCGCCCAGGTCCACCGCACCTGGTTCGACAAGCTCAGCCGGGAGGAGCTGATGGGCAGCCGGGAAGCGCGGGAGCGGACAACCGCCAACGTCCTCACCAGGTACCACCTGCGGGCCGCCGGCCCGATGCGGCACCGGCACCTGCTCACCGGGGGGCTGGAGCACAGCCGCGAGAACCTGGAGGTGGCTCTCGAACGCACCCTTCCCCGGGGAGGGCAACGGCGCTCGGTCGAGGTGCCGCCATCGCAGGTGGAAGTCTGGGAGGCCTACGTCCAGGACGACTGGCAAGTGGGCGAAAGAACCGGGATCGTGGGAGGCGCCCGCTATCAAAGGCACTCCCGCTTCGGGTCTCATTTGACCCCGAAGATCTCCTTCTCCCACCAGATTGCCACCCGCCTGAAGGTGCGGGCATCCTACGGCGAGGGCTACCGCGCCCCTTCCCTGAAGGAGCTCCATTTCGTATTCGACCACAGCAACCTGGGCTACAAGGTGCTTGGGACACCCTCGCTGAAACCTGAACGGAGCCGCGGGATCAACCTCGGCGGCGAGCTAGAGCCGGTCAAGGACCTCGGCCTGCGCCTCAATTTCTTCCACAACCGTTTGCGCAACCTGATCCAGACCGTGTTCGACCCCGAGCAAAGCTCCGGCTCGGTGGCCATCTATGCCTACGACAACGTGGGACGAGCCTCTACCCGGGGTTTCGAGCTCGGCATGAATTACCGGATTCGGAACGGCCTCTCGCTGAACGGCGGATACACCCATCTGCGGGCACGGGATCAGGAAGCCCGGATCGATCTGCCTGGGAGGCCGCGCCACGCGCTGCGCCTCCGGGCGAGATGGACGACCCCCTCAAAGGGACGGTTGGAGATCAAGCTGAGCCGGGACAGCGCGGTGTGGGCCGACGCCGAGGCCACCCTGCGCTCACCGGCGGCCAGCGAATGGGACCTCAATGCGGAGCAGCCTCTCCCGGGCCCCTTCACCCTCAGGCTGGGCTTCGAGAACCTCTTCGACAACCGGAGGGACCCGGAGCGCCAGGGAGACCTGCGCTCGCCGCGGGGCCGGGTCCTCAGGGGCGGCCTGCGGGTGGAGCTGTGAAAGGAAAAGGGGCAGCCATGATGATCCTGTGGATGTGTTTAAGCGGTTGTGACGACGGCCATCCGGTTGCGCGGGTCACCCCGCGAACCGTGGCCTATGCCGAAGACATCCAGACGCTCCTCGACAAGCGCTGCGTGCGCTGCCACCGCAGCTCCACGGAAGGCACGGGCTTCCTGAACCTCACGGCGGACAGCTCGCACCAGCAACTGGTCTCCCGGAGGAGCGTCCAGCGGCCGGACCTGATGATCGTGGAGCCTTTCAAACCGGATGTCAGCTACCTGATGTGGAAACTCGAGAACGACCCGCGCATCGTGGGCTACCGCATGCCCTATCTCGCACTTCCCATGCCTGAGGAGGAGATAGGGCTGGTGCGGACCTGGATTCTCGAAGGAGCCTCGGCTCACTAGTCCATCACCCACTATTCAAGGAGGAACGCACCATGCATCCAATCAGCTTCATCATCCTGCTCGTCCTGCTGCCGGGGCTCGGCGCCCCGGTCCAGGGCGGGTCCACCACCCAGCTCGACAACGGCGACTTTCACACGGTGATCGACGCCACCGCCGGAGGGGCCTTCGCCGCCGAAGCCCACGACTTCACCTACTTCAGCTTCGAGCGCGGGGACGTGGTCCCCATCACCGACGCGGAGGCGGCCTCCTCCAGCGAGTGGCACATCGCCTTCAAGCGCAGCGAGATCAGGCTCAACGGCGGCATCAGCGGCCCCGGCCAGGTCAAGGGCTTCGACTTCAACGGCGCCGAGGACATGGCGGCGACAGATGGCTTCGACGCGGTGACAAATGCCCACATTCCCGGCTCCGACGCCTTCATAACCGACGGACCGGCCTACGCCATCGGCGAATGGTACTCCTACAATCCGGCCACCCACAGCCTGGATGTGCCGGGCAATGCATACGAGCTGCGCACAGCAGACGGGAGCTTCGCCAAGTTCGTTGTCGACGGGATGGAAGGGGCCGGACGCAGCGATGCCGGACGCAGCGATGCCGGACGCATCTCCTTCCGCTGGGTGGTGGGCGACGGGGAGAATCTCGAGGGAGATTCCCGCAGCGCAACCGTGGACGTCAGCGGCGACCAGGAGGTCTACTTCAACCTGGTCGCAGGAGAACCGGTGTCCCCCTCCGACCCGGCGACCTCACTGGACTGGGACCTCCACTTCACCGGCTACGTCATCCGCATGAACGGCGGCATCAGCGGCCCCGGCCAGGGCGGAGCCTTTCCCGCTTACCAGGCCGGCCAGAGCTTCGAGGAAATCACCAGGGCCATGGGATTCGGCTATTTTGCCGACAAGGCCGGTTCCGCCTTCAGCAGCGACAGCGGCGAGTGGTACAGCTACGACAGCGAAACCCACCTGCTGTCGACCCGAAACCACGTTTACATCATCGACACCGGTGAGGCCTTCTACAAGATGCAGATCCTCAGCTACTACCTGGAGGTAGAGGGCTCCCCCGTATCCGGATTCGTCACCTTCCGCTGGCGGGGCCTGGGAGCATCGGAGGCGACCGCGGTGCAGTTCTCAAGTTGGGGTCGGCTCAAGGATAGGTTCCGCGAATCCAACTGAACAACCACAGGAGAGTTCTCATGAAACCCATCGTCAGCAACCCCCCGCTGGCAACCATCTACCGCTGCGAGCACGGCGGCATCCATTTGATCTGCCACAACGTCAACATCGGTCTGCTGCCCAGCGAGTTCTGCGACCTGAACCGGGAGATTCAGCAGGCTCAGAACCTGGTAAAGGCCGGGATCTGGTCCTGTTCCCACCTGTCCCTGGCCTGGCACACCACGGTCATGTGCCTGGGAGCGGGAGCCCTGGCTCCCCTGGCTGAGGCCATGGCCGAAGCGGCGGAGACTGTCGAAAAGATGGCGGAACGGGAAGGGGCGAGCCCGGTACCTGATTCCATGTGCCGGGCGCCCGGACCCAGCGTAAAGGTCTTTCCAGGTTTTCAGTTCGCCCATTCCAGTCCCCTGTCTGGCATGCACGGGAACCTCAACTGAAGGGAGAAGACATGACTACCACAGCGCCCGCCGGAAGAGGCGACTTCAAACAGCTCTGGAAATCCTATCGCCGCGACCACCCCGGAGTGCGCATCCGCGACGCGGCCGAGCAACTCGGGGTGAGCGAAGCCGAGCTGGTGGCATCCTCCTGCGGGGAAACCGCGGTCCGCCTGGAGGCCGACTGGCCACATTTCGTCCAGCGTCTCGAAGAGCTGGGTCCGGTCATGGCCCTGACCCGCAATGACCACGCGGTGCACGAAAAACACGGCCGCTTCCGCGAAGTGCATTTTCAAGGCCGGATGGGGCTGGTACTGGATGAAGGCATCGACCTGCGCCTGTTCATGGACCACTGGCACCTGGGCTTTGCGGTGGAGCAGGAAGGCCGCCGATCCACCCTGTCAAGCTTTCAATTCTTCGACCGACACGGCACGGCGGTCCACAAGGTCTACCTGATCGCAGAGAGCGACCGCAAGGCATACGAGGGGCTGACCGGCGAGTTCGCCGCCGCGGACCAGTCGCCGGTGCAATGCGTCTGTCCGCGCCCTCCATTGGTTGCAGACAGGGAGGACGGCGCCATCGATCTGCAGGGACTGCAGGCAGCCTGGCGCGGCCTCGAGGACACCCACGAGTTCCACCGGCTTCTCGCCCGGTTCCAGGTGGGGCGGGTTCAGGCCCTGCGCCTGGCCGACGACTCTCTGGCCCGCAGGGTGGTCTCCACCAGTCTTAACCAGGTACTGCAGGTGGCATCCCGTAAACGATTGGCCATCATGGTGTTCGTCTCCAGCCCTGGAGTCATCCAGATCCATTCGGGCCCCATCTGCAAGGTCAAGGCCAGCGGCCCCTGGCTCAACGTCCTGGACGGAGGATTCAACCTGCACATCAGGGAGGACCGGGTGGATTCGGCCTGGGTTGTGCAGAAACCCACGCGCCATGGAACGGTGGTCAGCCTGGAGTTGTTCGACCTCCAGGGAGAAACCATCGCCCTGCTCTTCGCCCGGCGCAAGCAGGGCCAGGCCACGGTCGAGGCCTGGAATGCCGCCCTGGCAGCCCTCGAAGGAGTTCGCCAACCATGAAAATGCCTATCCGGTTCCTCGCATTGATGACCTTCCTGGGGCAGACGAGCCTCAACCTCCCGACCGCCGGCCATGCCGAGGAGGGTCCCGGAGGGAGCGAGCGCATCGTCACCCTCGGCGGGACCATCACCGAGATCGTCTTCGCCCTTGGCGCCGGCGAGCGCGTCGTGGGAGTGGATGCCTCCAGCTCATTTCCCGCTGCGGCCGAGCGGCTGCCCAAGGTCGCCTACCACCGCCGCCTCTCTGCGGAAGGCGTGCTGTCCCTGAGCCCCACCCTGATCATCGCCACCACCGAGGTAGGGCCCCCCGAGGCTCTCCGGCAAATCGAGAGCGCCGGGGTGAGATTGCTCGTCATGCCCCACGAGGCCACGGTGGACGGCGCCGTCGACATGATCGAGGGAATCGCGCGTCACCTGGGCGCCCGGAAAACAGGCGCGGCGCTGGTCCGCAATCTCAAGGAAGACCTGGCCAGGGTGGAATCATCCATTCCCCGCACCGGGACCAAAGCCAGGGCCCTCTTTCTCTACGCTCGCGGCCAGGGCACCCTGATGGTGGCCGGCCGCGACACGGGAGCCGACACCATGATCGGCCTGGCCGGCGGCGCCAATGCCGTCCGGGGCTACAGCGGCTACAAACCGCTCACATCGGAAGCGGCGGTGGCCGCGGCGCCCGACGTCATCCTGCTCATGGACAGCGGCCTGGCGAGCGTCGGCGGCGCTCACGGGCTGTGGCGGTTGCCCGGGCTGGCCCTGACCCCTGCGGGGAAGCAGAGCCGGGTGGCATCCATGGACGGGCTCCTGCTGCTGGGATTCGGCCCCCGACTGGGCAAGGCCGTGGCGAAACTCAACAGGGCGCTATACGGATTTCCGAACTCCGCGGATTCCAGCGATGCGAACCCGTTGAGCCTCGGGGAAGCCCGGGAAGGACAGCACCAGGTTTCTGGAAAACCTCAGGGCAATGCCCCCGATTGAAGCATCCCGCCCTCTGCGGCCACAGGTGGGCCGCTTGACCTTGCCCGGGATATCAGCGCGTGAAAAGGGAACCCTGGGCCTGTCCCTGCTGGCGCTCCTGCTGGGGATCCTGAGCCTGGCATGCCTGGGTACCGGTGCCGTCTCCATTGCACCCGGGCAGGTACTGGCGGTACTCGGACACAAATTCGACCTCAACCTGCCGTGGGCATTCGAGCCTCGCCACGAGGCCATATTGCTCAGCATTCGCCTGCCGCGGGTCCTGCTGGGGGTGTTGATCGGGGCGGGTCTGGCGGTGGCCGGGGGCGCCATGCAGGGCCTCTTCCGCAATCCCCTGGCCGACCCGGGCCTCGTGGGGGTCTCCAGCGGCGCCGCCGTGGCCGCGGTGGCGACCATTGTCCTCGGGTCTACCGCACTCGATTTCGCCACCCGGTCCATGGGGCCCTTCGCCCTGTCCATCGCCGCTTTCGGCGGCGGGGCGTCCACCACCCTGCTGGTCTACCGCCTGTCCCTGGTGCACGGCAGCGTGTCGGTGTCCACCATGCTGCTGGCCGGCATCGCCATCAACGCCGTGGCCGGGGCCGTCACCGGGATATTCACCTTCGTGGCCGACGACGCCCAGCTGCGCAACCTGACCTTCTGGAGCATGGGCAGTCTGGGCGGGGCGACCTGGCCGGCCGTGGCCGCGGCAGCTCCCCTCATCGGGCTCGCGACCCTTGGGCTGCTGCGCTGCGCCCGGCACCTCAACGCGCTGCTGCTGGGGGAGGCCGAAGCCGGACACCTCGGCTGCAACGTCGACCGCCTCAAGCGCGCGGTGGTGGTCCTCGTCGCCCTGTCGGTGGGTGCGGCGGTGGCCGTTGCCGGAATCATCGGCTTCGTCGGCCTGGTGGTCCCCCACCTGCTGCGCCTTACCCTGGGTCCGGACCACCGCCTGCTGCTCCCCGGAGCCGCCCTCCTCGGCGCCAGCCTCCTGCTGGGGGCCGATCTCATCGCCCGCACCCTGGTAGCTCCGGCCGAGCTTCCCATCGGCATCGTAACCGCCGTCATCGGCGGCCCCTTCTTCATCTACCTGCTGCAGCGCGGGCGGCGCCTGGGGAGCTTCTGATGCTGGCCGGCTCCAACCTCCAGGTGGTGGTGGAGGGCAATACCCTGCTGGCCGAGATGTCAGTCCAGGTGCGGCCAAACGAGGTCCTGGCGGTGCTGGGACCCAACGGCGCCGGCAAATCCACCCTCCTCAAGGTCCTGTGCGGGGACCTGTCCCCCACCCGGGGAACGGTGTCCATGGGAGGACGCCCGCTGTCATCCTGGGACAGGAAGGCCAGCGCCCGGGTCCGCGCGGTCCTGCCGCAGCAGTCCAGCCTGAGCTTTCCCTTCCGGGTGCTGGAGGTGGCGCTCATGGGCCGCAGCCCCCATCTGCGCGGCCCTGAAACCCGGCGGGACCTGGCCATCGCCCGGGCCGCCCTGGAGGAGGCGGGGGTCGGCCACCTGGAGGACCGCCTCTACCCGACCCTGTCGGGGGGAGAGAGCCAGCGGGTCCACCTGGGAAGGGTGCTCGCGCAGATCTGGGAGGCGATGGACGAACTGCCGCGCTATCTGTTGCTCGACGAACCCACCTCCAGCCTGGACCTTGCCCACCAGCACCAGGCCCTGAGCGTGGCGCGGGGGTTCGCCGAGCGCCAGGTCGGCGTGCTGGTGGTACTGCACGACCTCAACCTGGCCGCCCAATACGCCGACCGCATCCTGCTTCTGAAGGAGGGCCGGGAGGTGGCCTCGGGGCCGCCTGAGCAGGTGCTGCAGGCCGAGGTTATCGAGGCTGTTTACGACATTCCCGTAACGGTCATCCCCCACCCCCATGGCCCCCGGCCCCTGGTCGTTCCCGCGTTGACGTGCTTTCTTTGACAATCGCCGCCAGCCATCCAGGGTATGTTGGCACGAGGCGGTAGAGGTGGAAATATGGTCGAATGGGAAAGAGACGGCGGAGCCATCATCCTGCGCCGGGGGCTCCTGCTGGTCTTCCTCCTGGGATCTGTGGGTCTGGGTGCCGAGTTGCTCCTGCTCGGGCATTTCGAAGAATGGCGGCAACTGGTGCCCCTGGTGCTTCTGGGTTGCGGACTGGTCCTGTCGGCGGCGCGGCTGATCTTCCAGGGGTCGATCCTTCTGCGCCTGTTCCGCCTCACCATGCTCGCCTTCGTCGCGGCCGGGTTGCTGGGCTGCTGGTTTCATTTGCGCGCAAACATGGAGTTCGAGCTGGAGTTGTACCCCACCCTGGCCGGCCTGGAACTGCTCTCCGGGGCCTTGGCAGGCGCGCTGCCGGCGCTGGCGCCCGGAGCCCTGCTCCAGTTGGGCCTGGTCGGGTTGCTCTACACCTACAGGCACCCGGCCCTGAACCGGAGGCCCACATAAGGAGAAACAAATGATGGAACGAGTCATTCTAACCCTGGTGGCTGTGATATGCTTTTGCAACAGCGGCGCCCGCGGTCAGGTGGGAAAAAACGAAACCGTCCTCAATCCCAACCTGGCCGCAGTCGAGCAACTGCTGGCCCTGGAGCAACTGGACTCGACGCTGGTGGAAGGGATGAAAGAGCTGCGGCCGTTTCTGAGAATGGCGGAATTCGACGCCTACCTGGATTCGGCCCTCGCGGACTCGCAGAGGTCTGAGCTCTATACCCATCTCTTTCTGCCCATAAACCTCAACAGCTCAAGCACAAAAGAAATGAAGCTCGTTCCCGGCGTGGGCAGGCGCATGGCCCACGAGTTCGAGGAATACAGGCCCTATAAAAGCATGAATCACTGGCGGCGGGAAATCGGGAAATACGTCGACGATGAAGAGCTATCCCGGCTGGAGCAGTACGTCTTCGTACCCCTCGAGCTCAACAGCGCCAGCGAGGAGGACATCCTCACCATCCCGGGGGTGGGAAATCGCATGGCCCACGAGTTCGAGGAATACAGGCCCTATAAAAGCATGAATCACTGGCGGCGGGAAATCGGGAAATACGTCGACGACAAGGAGCTGGCCCGGCTGGAGCGGTATGTGTTTTTGAAGAAATGACCCCTAGTGCTCTGTTAAGGATTCAGGCTTGTACTTTTTCGTACATGTTGGTATCATGGGGACCTATGTCCATTTTTCTGGGAGGGTCCTGCCATGTGCCTCCATGCTCGAACACCGGATGCGGCCGAATCGAAAGAACTGGGCCGATGGCTGAAGCGGCCACGCAATGCCGTACAGATGCGACGAGGGCAATTGATCTCCCTCAGTGCCCAGGGTATGCGGGTCCAGGAGCTGTCGGCGACGCTGCATCTGCACGAGGAATACATCCGCTCCCTGGTCCGACGATACAACGAGGAAGGGCTGGCGTCGCTTCGCACGCGAGCCCACCCGGGGCGCACCCCAGCGCTGACGCCCGAAGACGAGTCCGTGGTGGTGGAGATCGCCAAGATGCCCCCTCGGGCTTTCGGCCAACCCTTCAACCAGTGGTCGCTGCGCAAGCTGACCGACTGTCTGGTCGGGCGCAAGATGATCCCCAAGGTCTCGCACGTGACCATCGCCAAGGTCTTGGACCGGCATAAGGTCACCTACCAACGTACCCGCACCTGGAAGGAGTCGAAGGATCCGGATTTCTCCTCGAAAAAAAACGCATCGACCGCCTCTACCGGCGTGCGCCGAAGGACTCGGTCGTAGTCTGCTTCGACGAAATGGGGCCCGTGCAGATCAAGCCCCATGCCGGCTCCTCCTGGGCGCCGCAGAAGCACCCGGTGCGGCACCGAGCCACCTACACCCGGCACGCCGGGGTCAGCTATTTCTTCGGCGCCTACAACGTCCACGAGGACGTCCTGTGGATGCATCACAAGCGAAAGAAGCACGCCTCGGAGGTGCTCACTTTCCTCAAGGCCATCCGGCACCGCTACCGCAAGGCCCAACGCATCTACCTCGTTCTGGACAATTTGTCGACGCACGCGACCCGAAAGATTCGGCAATGGTGTCGGCAGCATCGAGTCTCCCTCGTCTTCACCGCTACCAACGCCTCCTGGATGAACCGTCTCGAATGCCACATGACGGCCGCCCACTACTTCGTCATCAAGAACAGCGACCCAAGGGACCATCGAGACATCGGCCAGCGCATGCAGGAATACCTCGTATGGAGAAATCGAAACCAGGACGATGCCAAGCTCGCCAAAATACAAAATTCAATGCCCACTCTTTAACAGCGCACTAGTCGGCGTTTTCGAGGGGCTGATCCGGCCAATACCCCCTTGATTCCCTACCCTGGCCAATCCGCCGGATACTCCCACGGCAAGTACCACCGCAGGCCCTGCCCAGTATCATCCCGGGGCTCCCCTGACACCCGCAGCTCCTACCCTTGACGGCGGGCCCAAAAAGGCGTGCCTTAGCAAACCTTTGGGTAAAGGAGGAGATGTGTCTGTTGATTCTCTACGCGAGAGGTATCACAGGGTGCGCAACCACTCTCTTGAAATGGTGGCGCTGCTGAGCGAGGAGGAATTTTACCACCAGGCCGTGCAGGAGGTGAGCCCGCCGGCCTGGAACCTTGGGCACACCAACTGGTTCTTCGACGCCGTCATCCTCGGCAGGTACGCCGGGTCCCTCGGGCGGGACGGCAAGCTGTGGTATCACTTCAACTCCTACTACAAGGGGGCTGGCCGTCACGTGCGCCAAGCCTGCCGCGGCGCGGTGCTCGTCCACGAGGCCCCTCTTCGGGGCATATTGAAGTACCGGTCCGACGTGGACGAGGTGATGGACCTCCTCCTCGACGGCGACCACGGCGAAGAGTTCGACCGGCTGGTGGAGTTGGGGATCAACCACGAGCAGCAGCACCAGGAGCTGTTCTACACCGAGGTTCTGCGCAACAGATTCGAGCGCCGCACAGAAGGCGACCGCATCAGCGGCGAGTCCCGTGCCCCGGGCTCGGTGGAGATCCCCCTCCAGTGGATCCCCTTCGAAGAGACCATTGCAGAGGTGGGCAACTTGGAAGGTGGGTTCGGCTTCGACAACGAGTACGGGGTGCACCGCCAATACATCCATTCCTTTGCCATGATGAACCGCCCGGTGACCAACGGTGAGTTTCTGGAGTTCATCGCCGACGGCGGTTACGAGAACTTCGCCTGGTGGCTCTCCGAGGCCTGGGATGACGGCTCCATGCGGCCGGTGCTCCGGCTGGCGGATAGAGAGATTTTCCCCCGGGCTCCCCTATACTGGCAACAGATCGACGGCATGTGGCAGCAGTTCACCCTGCACGGCTGGCAGGAGACGGATCCCCACGAGCCGGTCTCTCACCTGAGCTACTTTGAGGCCGCGGCCTACGCCAACTGGAAAAGCCGCGGCGGGGACAGGATCGTGCGCCTGCCCACCGAGGCGGAATGGGAGCACGCCGCCCGGCGCACCGACGCCATGGCGCAGGTGCGCAAGAATGAAGCGGTGCTTCTGGACGGGGAGGCGTACCGGCCGGCGATGACGCCTCAGGAAGGAGGGCTCAAGCACATGATTGGCAACGTCTGGGAATGGACCAACAGCTCCTACCTGCCCTACCCCGGGTTTCGGCCCTACGACGGCGCCATCGCCGAGTACAACGGCAAGTTCATGAGCAACAAGATGGTCCTCAAAGGGGGGAGCTGGGCGACGCCCAAGGACCACATCCGCATCAGCTACCGCAACTTCTGGCCCCTGACCTTCCAGTTCGCCATCCCCGGGTTCCGGCTGGTAATGGAATCATGAGTGCGGAGCCCGATGGTTCGAACCATGAGCTGCTCCTAGCCGGCGTTTTCGAGGGGCTGATGGAAGTAGTAGCAAAGCCCGTCAGGGGCGACGACGAAGAAAACCTGGAATTTCTCGCCGTCGCGCTCGTCGACGCGCCAGTTGCCCGTTTCGACGCCGCTGGCTTCCAGCTCCTGCCGGGCCCGGTGGATGTCGTTCACCAGAATGGCCGCGCCTTCCTGGCCGGCGTCGCCGCCGTTGATCGCAAATCCGACCCGCACCCCGTCGCGCTCGAGAACCACAGTCGGCACGGGGTCGTCGCGCCTTTCCACCTCGGCCATTCCAAATGCGGCGCCGTACCACTTCGCGGCCTGGTCCAGGTCCTCCACCGGCAAGGCGAAGATGTCCTCGCCATAGGGGAAGGCGGCTTCGAATAGTTTTTCTGGGCTCATGTCCCCTTCCTCCGAATCTAGCAAAATTCCATTGAAAATAAGAGAATAGGTGAGGATTTCAAAAAGCAAAATCGATCATCGATTCCTCGGGTATTCTACCGACCTTTCACCTGCATCAGGACCCTTGACAATGTTCTCGGAATGGTGCCTAATTGTTCCAATAGCATGTACTTGGATATACTGCCTCCCAAGCGCTCAATGAACTAATCCCTCACATGCATTGAGAGTCCCATGCTGATAGCTCTCCTGGGCATTCCGGACCAAACTTGAAGGGTAGATGAGCAAAATTACGAAAATCAATCAAACCCCGGAACAGGCGGCGCGAGACGAGATCGATCAGTCGTTGTCCCATGCTGGCTGGATAGTTCAGGACAAGAAAAAGATCGACCTCAACGCTGGCCTCGGGATCGCCGTTCGCGAGTATCAGACGGATGTTGGACCAGCCGACTACGTTCTCTTTGTCGACAAGAAACCTGTCGGTATTGTCGAGGCCAAGCCGGAGGAGTGGGGTCATAAAATCACGACTGCCGAGGAGCAATCCGCCGCCTATGCCGCTGCCGAGCTCAAGTGGGTGAACAATAAAGACCCCCTGCCATTCGTCTATGAAAGTACTGGTGTGCTCACGCGCTTCACCGACGGACGCGATCCAAGGCCCCGCTCCCGGGAAGTGTTCAACTACCCTCGGCCAAAGACGATCCAGGACTGGCATACCCAGCCGGGTTCCCTTCGTGAGAGGCTCCAAGAGCTTCCGGATTTAGACCCTGCAGGGCTGAGGTCCTGCCAGGTCAGCGCCATTGAGAGGTTGGAGGCATCTTTCAAAGATGACCGCCCGCGCGCCCTCATTCAGATGGCCACTGGCTCGGGCAAGACCTACACCGCCGTCACCTCGATCTACCGGCTGCTCAAACACGCCAGCGCCAAGCGAATCCTCTTTCTTGTAGACACAAAGCATCTGGGGGAACAGGCGGAGCAGGAATTCATGGCCTACGTACCCGGTGACGACAACCGGAAATTCACCGAACTCTACAACGTCCAGCGTCTCCAATCCTCCTTCGTCGCGCAGGACATCCAAGTCTGCATCAGCACCATCCAGCGTATGTATTCGATCCTTAAGGGCGAGGAGTTGGACGAATCTGCCGAAGAGATCAACCCGGAGGAAATGGTTAAGCTCAAATATCCAGTGCCGGTTGTCTATAACGAAAAAATCCCTCCCGAGTTTTTCGATTTTATCGTCATCGACGAGTGCCACAGATCGATTTACAACCTCTGGTGTCAAGTCCTCGAATATTTCGACGCCTATCTCGTCGGCCTGACAGCCACACCGGACAAACGCACCTACGGATTCTTCAAGAAGAACGTCGTCAGCGAGTACCCCCATGAGCAAGCTGTCGCTGACGGCGTCAATGTCGGCAACGAGATCTACGTCATCGATACGGAACGGACGCAGCACGGAGGCTGGCTCGAAACCGGCCAGCAGGTCGAAAAGCGCGAGCGCCTGACCCGCCGAAAGCGCTGGGAGATCCAGGAAGAAGACTCTACCTATGATGCCCGGGAACTCGACCGCGCCGTCGTCAACCCCGACCAGATCCGCACGGTCGTCCGCACGTTCCACGACAAACTGCCCGAGATATTCCCAGGCCGCAGCGAAGTTCCGAAGACACTGATTTTTGCAAAGACCGACAGCCACGCCGACGACATCATCCAGACCGTGCGCGAGGAATTCGCCGAAGGCAACGAGTTCTGCAAAAAGGTCACCTACAGAACCGAAGAAGCCCCGGCGTCCGTCCTCGCCCAGTTCAGAAACGACTACTACCCGCGTATCGCTGTGACGGTGGATATGATCGCCACGGGTACCGACGTCAAGCCGCTTGAATGCCTGCTCTTCATGCGCGACGTGAGGAGCCTCAACTACTTCGAGCAGATGAAGGGACGCGGCACCCGGACACTGGACCATGACGACCTCAAGAAAGTCTCCCCTTCCGCTGTCAGCGGAAAGACCCACTATGTGATCGTGGATGCCGTCGGCGTGACGAAATCACTCAAGACCGCCAGCCAGCCACTCATCACCAAGCCCTCTGTGCCACTCAAGGATCTCCTCACGGGCGTGATGATGGGCGCGCACGACGAAGACACCGTGAGCTCACTTGCCGGCCGCCTTGCCAGGCTCAACCGACAACTCGACCACGCTGAGCAGGAACAAATCCGCCAAAAGGCTGGCGGCATCGAACTCACCGCTATCGTCGGCAATCTGCTGGAGGCCATCGACCCAGACCAAATCGAAGCGAAGGCCCGCGAGACCGAGCCGGTGCCCGACGAGGCCGAGCCGTCATCGGCGGCACGCGAAACGGCTCAGGAGCAGCTGGTCCGTGACGCTGCCAGCGTTTTCAACGGCGAGTTGATTGAGCTGATCGACTCGATTCGTCGCGACAAGGAACAGACCATCGACCATGACAGCCTGGACACCGTGGAGCGCGCTGAATGGGAAGGCGACGCGCACGAGAACGCCGAAGCCATGGTACAGGACTTCCGCCAGTATTTGGAAGCGAATCGAGACGAGATCGAAGCCCTGACCATCTTCTACGCCCAACCGCATAGGCGCAGAGAGCTGACCTTCGAGATGATCCGCGAGGTTTTCGACAAGCTCAAGAGCGACCAGCCTCGACTAGCCCCTTTGCGGGTCTGGCAGGCATACTCCTTGCTTGATGAATACAAAGGCAGCCAACCGGATAGTGAACTGATCGCGCTCGTGGCGTTGATCCGCCGGGTTTGCGGTATCGACGCGACACTGTCTCCCTATTCGGAAACCGTGCGCCGCAATTTTCAGAATTGGATTATGGCGCACCACAGCGGTAGCGGAGAGAAGTTCAACGAGGAGCAGATGGGCTGGCTACGCATGATCCGTGACCACATCATCACCTCGTTTCATCTGGACCGCGACGACCTGGACATGGCTCCGTTCGATGGCAGGGGCGGCCTTGGGCAGATGTACAATCTCTTTGGCGACCGGATGTATGATGTGATTGACGAATTGAATGAGGCGTTAGCGGCGTGAGTCGTGAGCCAGAATCGCGATGGGCACTACCTAATAGCTGGGTGTGGACCAAGCTATCAGCACTCGGCGACATCGTCGCAGGTGGAACCCCGTCAACCAAAGAACCGACATATTGGAAAAATGAGATCAATTGGATTTCACCAGCCGACTTGACGGGGTTCTCGGCAAAGACCATCAAGAGGGGGACAAAGAGCATTTCCAAGATTGGCCTCTCGAATAGCTCGGCGAAGGTGATGCCAGCCGGTAGCGTACACTTCTCCACGCGCGCACCAATCGGCTACGTCGTCATCAGCTCGGAGCCGCTAGCCACAAACCAGGGTTTCAAGAGCCTCATTCCTGCATCTGGTATTTTCAATGAGTATGTCTACTACTACTTGATGGCCTCACGAGACTACGCGCGCAAACGTGCGAGTGGTACGACGTTTTTGGAGCTATCTGGTAGAGCCTTCGGCGACCTTCCGATACCTCTTGCTCCCATAGCCGAACAGCGGCGCATCGCCGCCAAGATCGAGGAACTGTTTTCCGAACTGGACAAAGGTGTCGAGAGCCTGAAGACCGCACGCGCGCAGCTCAACGTCTATCGCCAAGCCGTACTCAAGCACGCCTTCGAAGGCAAACTCACGGACCAGTGGCGCGAAGAGAACAAAGACAAGCTTGAGACGCCCGGACAATTACTTGCTCGCATCAAGCAAGAGCGGGAAGCGCGTTACAGACAGCAACTTCAGGAGTGGAAGGCCACCGTCAAGGAATGGGAGGAAAGCGGTAGGTCAGGCAAGGGGCCGGCACGGTCAAGAATGCCCAAGCCAGTCTCAACGATAGCAGAAGACGAGATCGCTCACCTAGAATCACTGCCGAGTGGTTGGCTATGGTTGACCGCCGAGTCTATAGGAATCGTCCAACTCGGTCGACAACGTTCTCCAAAGAACAGGTCTAAGGATTATCCCACGAAGTACATCCGAGCTGCGAACATTACGGAACAGGGTTTGGATTTGGACGACGTTCTCGACATGGACTTCCTTCCTCACGACCTAAACGCATACCGTCTGGAAAAGGGTGATTTGGTTCTGTCCGAAGCATCCGGCAGCGCAGCGCAAGTCGGAAAGCCAGCGATTTGGGACGATCAGATCCCGAATTGCTGCTTTCAAAACACCGTTATCAGACATCAACCATATTGTCGTGACTATGCGGTTTATCTGTTTTGGTTGTATCGCTTCTTCTATGTGAGCGGGAAATTTGCTCAAGTTGCAGGCGGCGTGGGAATCAACCACTTAGGTGCATTCAAGTTCGCTCAGATCGCGCTCCCACTCTGTTCTCTGGCCGAACAGCAAGAAATTGTCCGACTGTTGGAGGAGCGATTCGCGGTGATCGAGCAGCAGGAGCGAGAGATCGATTCGGCCTTGAATCAGGCGGAGACACTCCGCCAATCCATCCTCAAAAAAGCCTTCTCCGGCAAGCTCGTCCCGCAAGACCCGGATGACGAGCCTGCATCCAGCCTCCTTGACCGTATCAAAGCCGAAAAAGCTGCACGGTCTCAAAGCAACACGCGGGCAAAACGCAGACGCACGACAGCAACAGCATGACCGGCAAACTTCCCATCAACATCGACCACCTGCTGCGCCAGCGCCCCATCGAAGGAGAACGCATCGAGTACAAGGCTGGCTGGAATCCGCAGAGCGTGCTGCACACCATCTGCGCCTTCGCCAACGACTTCCACAATCTAGGCGGCGGTTACGTGGTCTTAGGCGTCCAGGAACAAAATGGCCGCCCAATTTTGCCGCCCAAGGGCATCAGACCCGATGCTGTCGATGCGATACAGAAGGAACTGCTCAATCTGGGGCATGCCGCCATACAGCCGCATTACCATCCCCTCACCGCTGCCTACAACGTCGATGGCCGGACCATCCTCGTCCTCTGGGTGCCCGGCGGCGAAACCCGTCCCTACAAAGCCAAAGTGAGTCTGAGTGCGGAGCGCAACGATTGGGCCTACTTCATTCGCAGACACAGCAGCACGGTTCGCGCCAAGGGTCAGGACGAGCGTGAGCTGCTCAGCCTGGCGGCCACAGTACCTTTTGACGACCGCTATCGCCAGACTGCTTCGCTTGATGACCTGTCCCACCGGCTGATCCGTGAGTTTCTCGTGGAAATCGGCAGCGAACTGGCATCGGAAGCAGAGGGCCTGTCCGTCGAGGACTTGGGCAAGCGCCTGAACATCGTCGGCGGCCCGCCCGAGGCGATGTTCCCGAAGAACGTCGGTCTGCTGTTCTTCAACGAGCGGCCAGACAGGTTTTTTCCGGCCACCCAGATCGATGTTGTGTGGTTTCCCGATGGGCCGGGCGGCGATCAGTTCGAGGAGAAGGAGTTCCGCGGGCCGTTGTCCATCATTCTCGGCGAGGCCATCAGTTACATTGAGCGGAACTACCTGAAGGAGACCGTCGTCAAGTATCCCCACATGCCGGAGGCCGAGCGATTCTGGAATTTCCCCATCGGCGCTATCGAAGAGGTCTTGGTAAACGCCATCTACCATCGCTCATACGAGGAGCGGGAGCCGGTTGAAGTTCGGATCACCCGCGAAGAGTTGCTGGTCTTGAGTTATCCCGGTGCGGACCGCTCCATCCGTATGGATGACTTCAAGAAGGGGCAGGCCGTGAGCAGGCGCTACCGGAACCGGCGAATTGGCGAGTTTCTGAAAGAACTCGACCTCGCCGAGGCGCGCTCAACCGGGGTGCCGAAGATCTTCCGGGCCATGCTGCAGAACGGCTCACCGGAACCCATCTTCGAAAGCGATGAGAACCGAACTTGGTTTCTGGTGCGATTGCCAGTACATGAACGGGCTTTTCTTGCCGCGACCGAACATGAGACCGAACAAGATAAGTCATTGGAAAATAAGGAGAAAAGTCAGGACACCCAACAAGATACCGTACATGAGACCATACATGTCACAGAACATGTTGAACGCCTGATCTCAATCCTCACGGGGGAAATGAACCGTCCTCAGCTACAGGACATCCTGGGCATAAGTAACCGGCCTCACTTCGTGGAAGCATACCTTGGCCCCGCCCTCAAGGCTGGTCTGATCGAAATGACCCTCCCTGACAAACCACAAAGTCGCCACCAGCGCTATCGCCGAACTGCCGGCGGCGAGGCTTTGGCTGTGCGACTCAAGACAAGAGATGCCCCCACATGAACACCGCTCCCATCGTCTCCAAAGTCTGGAGCTTCTGCACCACCCTGCGAGATGACGGGGTGAGCTATGGCGACTACCTGGAGCAACTCACCTATTTGATCTTCCTCAAGATGGCCGATGAATACGCCAAACCGCCGTACAACCGCGATGTCGGCATCCCAGCCGAATTCAACTGGCAGAGCCTGAAATCAAAGAACGGTGCGGAGCTCGAAAACCACTACGTCACCTTGCTTCGCGAGCATGGCACTAAGACGGACATGTTAGGCCAGATCTTTACCAAGGCCCAGAACAAGATCCAGGACCCGGCAAGGCTGTTCCGCCTCATCAACATGGTAGACGACACCGAATGGGTGACCATGGGTGCCGATGTAAAAGGAGATATTTACGAAGGACTTCTTGAAAAGAACGCCGAAGATACCAAGTCAGGCGCAGGCCAGTATTTCACTCCGCGCGCCCTCATCCGCGCTATGGTCGAATGCGTCCGCCCCGAACCGGGCACGCTCATCGCCGACCCGGCCTGCGGTACAGGCGGTTTCTTTCTCGCCGCCTACGACTTCATCACCAACCCGCACAACTTCAACCTGGACAGAAATCAGAAGGCGTTCCTGAAGCACGAGGCGTTTCACGGCAACGAGATCGTCGCCAATACACGCCGTCTGTGCCTGATGAACATGTTCCTGCACAACATTGGCGAGATCGACGGCGGCGTATCCATATCGCCAAACGATTCGCTCGTGGCCGATGCCGGCGAGCGCTTTGATTATGTGCTCGCAAATCCGCCTTTCGGCAAGAAAAGCTCAATGAGCTTCACGAACGAGGAGGGCGAACAGGAGAAAGACGACCTCACCTACAACCGGCAGGACTTCTGGGCGACGACCTCGAACAAACAACTCAATTTCGTGCAGCACATCCACACGATGCTCAAAACCACTGGCCGCGCTGCCGTCGTCGTTCCCGACAACGTGCTGTTCGAAGGTGGTGCCGGTGAGACAATCCGCAAAAAGCTGCTGGACAACACCGACCTGCACACCATCCTGCGCTTGCCGACCGGCGTGTTCTACGCGCAAGGGGTCAAGGCCAATGTGATCTTCTTCGACAACCACGAAGCCAGCCCGAACCCCTGGACGAAGCAGGTCTGGTACTACGACTACCGCACTAATATTCACCATACGCTGAAGAAGAACCCGATGCGCTTCGAGAACCTGTCGGACTTCATCAACTGCTATAA
The DNA here is from genome assembly GCA_965208105.1 of Candidatus Latescibacterota bacterium. Lineage (GTDB taxonomy): Bacteria > Latescibacterota > UBA2968 > UBA8231 > UBA8231. The sequence goes on along the minus strand of OZ242318.1, from coordinate 292,186 downwards.
CCCGCAGAACCGGCATCAGCGCAAGGCGACTTGGGACGAAAACGACGCACCGGAAGACCGTTGGCGCAGCTACAGCTACGAGGAGATCAGCGCACGCGACAAGACCAGTCTCGACATCTTCTGGCTCAAGGACGAAAGCCTGACAGACCTGGACAACCTTCCTGAGCCCGACGAGCTCGCCGAAGAGATCATCGAGAACCTGGAGGCAGGTCTCAACAGCTTCCGCGAGGTACTCGCCGACCTGAGCACACAGTAATACGCCTTATGATCGTACGTGGGTGTGGCCAGGATCAGGTTATGGTGCCAGAAAATCCTCCAGGTTTCTGGGTTCGCCTCGCCAGTGCCCTGGTCGACTCGTTGGGATTGACCTTCACAACTTCCGCTCTCCTGCTACTGTTCCTTCACCTCGGCGCGAGGTTGAGCACGGAAGCGCTTCTGCAGCTTTTCCTGTTTGTGTGGTTCCCGGGGAGCTTGGCCGCCAACATCTCAGGTCTGGCGTATCTCAATGCTCAAGGCCGGCAGTCGCCGGGTAAGAGCCTTTTCGGTCTGGCCGTGGTGGACCGGAAGCTGCGGCCTGTTTCCTTTGGCCGAAGTCTGCTTCGCACCCTCGCCGACTTTTTGGTACTTGGGATATCATTTCTTCTAATCCCGTTCACGCAAGGAAAGCGAGGCCTTCACGACCTGATCAGCGGAACCTGCGCCACTCGTATCAGACCTCAGTTGCGATTCGAGTTGCCCATCGCCCTGGCCGTCCTGGCATTCACGGCCTGGTTCGAGTTCGTGGTCATCGAAAAAATGCACCATCAGATCAAGAACCACATCGAGAGTTTCAAAATTCCGTCCACTTCCATGGAGCCTGCCCTGCTGAAAGGTGACAACATCACAACCGATAGGCGATGGGCCCGTACCTTCGAGCCGAGCCGAGGAGACATTGTCGTTTACGAACACCCGAAGGAACCGGGGAAGATGCTGGCGCAGCGGATCATGGCGCTGCCGGAGGAACAGATCTCCTTGCGCGACACCGTCCTATACATCGACGGGAAGCCTTTGCCAGGTGATCCGGGCGTCTACCGAGGGCCTCGACATGCCTGGATGGACATTGCGGACCCGATCGAAGTCCCACGGGGCCACTATTTCCTTCTAGGCGATAACCGGGACAGCAGTTCCGACAGCCGCACTCACGGTCCGGTTCCACGCTCCTCCCTGCGCGCCAAGGCGGGGATCGTGTATCTTTCGGTCCAGGATGGATTTTCCGTCCGTTGGAACCGCTTCGGACACCTGGTCCGATGAGTCCTCTTCTTTTCCTGGAAGATCGTGGGGTGGCCTAGGCCGTAATTTCAGTCCAGAGAGAAGTCGACAAACCCAATGACCACTACACCCAATCATCCACCGCCGACTTCCGCGGAGCCCCGGTCGCGGGGCCAGCGCATCGGCCTGTGGCTCGGACCCATCCTGTTCGCGCTTACCCTGATTCTCGACCTGGAGCCGGGCAGGCCGGAGGTCACCCGCATGGCGGCCCTTGCCGTGCTCATGGCCGCCTGGTGGATCACCGACGCCATTCCCCTCTTCGCCACCGCCCTGCTCCCCCTGTTCCTCTTTCCGCTGCTGGGCATCGAGCGCACCGGGTCCACCGCTCCCATCTATTTCAACAGCACCATCGTCCTCTTCCTGGGCGGCTTCATGATCGCCCTGACCATGGAGAAGTGGAACGTCCACCGCCGCATCGCCCTCTGGGTCATCCGCGCCGTGGGCGGGGGGCCGGCGCGCATCGTGCTGGGGTTCATGCTCGCCTCCGCCCTGCTCTCCATGTGGATCTCCAACACCGCCACTGCGATCATGATGATTCCGGTGGGCCTGGCGGTGATTTTGAGGATGGAGGAGCAGTTCGGCAGAGAGCACACCCGGCCGTTCTCGGTGGCCGTCATGCTGGGGATCGCCTACGCCTGCTCGGCCGGGGGCATCGCCACCCTGGTGGGCACTCCGCCCAACCTCTCCCTGGAGCGCATCTTCCAGATCACCTTCCCCGAAGCGCCGCCCCTGTCCTTCGGGGTTTGGTTCGTCATGGCCGCTCCCATCTCGGCTCTGCTGCTCGCCTGCGCCTGGGCCCTGATCACCCAGGTCTTCTTCCGCATATCCAGCGGGGTCGCCGTCGACCGGAGCGTGGTGGAGTCGGAGATGCGCAAGCTCGGCGCCATCGGCTTCGAGGAAAAAGCGGTCCTCGCGGTTTTCGGCCTGACCGCGGTGCTCTGGGTCTTTCGCGCGCCCATCGCCATCGGCGGACTCACCATCCCCGGCTGGTCCACCCTCCTTCCCTTCGGCCACCTGATCGACGACGGAACCGTGGCCATCGCCATGGCCGCCATCCTCTTCCTGATTCCCGCCCGGTCTCCAGGCGCCCAATCCAGGACGGTGATGGGGCCCGACGTGGTGCGCCGGCTGCCGTGGAACATCGTGCTGCTCTTCGGTGGAGGATTCGCCCTGGCCCACGGATTCCGGACCACGGGACTTGCCCGCTTCATCGGCGAAGGGTTCGACGGGCTGGGCGCGGTGCCGCCCGTCCTCCTCGTCCTCCTCATCTGCCTGGCGATCACCTTTCTCACCGAACTCACCTCGAACACGGCAACCACCGAGATGGTGCTGCCCATCTTCGCCGCCGTCGCCGTGTCCACCGGGGTTCACCCCCTGCTGCTGATGATCCCGGCCACCCTGTCGGCCTCCTGCGCCTTCATGATGCCGGTGGCCACGCCCCCCAACGCGGTGGTATTCGGCAGCGACCGCGTCAAAATCTCGGAGATGGCGCGGGTCGGCATCGTCCTCAACATTGTGGGCGCGGTGGTGATCACCCTGGTCTTCCGCGCCATGGGCCCGCTGCTCTTCGGGATCGAACCGGGAGTGCTGCCGGACTGGGCGCATCCGGGCGGGTGAGGTCTGCAGATGGCTCTCGGCTGAAGGCGGCGAGTCGACAGAATCCGCCTGAACGATATTTTCCTTCACGGCACCGGTCAGGCCAAAATCATATCCAATGAAGTTTACTAGACAACAGAGGAAAAAGAATGAACGAGCAAACCCGACACTACCAGGATAAACTGAGCTATGAAACGGACTCGTGGGATCTCAACGAAGCCATCGAGAAAGGGGAAAACGTGGTGGTAATCGATGCGAGGTCTCCCGAAGCATTTGCGCAGGAGCATATACCCGGTGCGGTCAATATCCCCCACCGCACCATGAGCGAAGAAGCGACCGCCCATTTGGACCGAGAGGCGCTTTACGTCACCTACTGCGACGGCATCGGCTGCAATGCATCGACCAAGGGGGCGTTGAATATGGCCCGGTTAGGATTTCGGGTTAAGGAGCTGATGGGAGGTCTGGACTGGTGGAAGAGGGATGGATATCCGACCGAAGCCGGGCAGGGACGTGTAATAGGAAGTGTCTAACCTTACCATTGCTCGCGGACCAAGCCACGGGCTTTCGATCCGTACTGCCTCGATTACATCTCGTCTGGTAGACTAATCCGAACGAGCGCTTAACGTTTCCCCCGTGCCCGAACCGCGTAGCATTTGCGCGAAGGGAGCAAGCCTGAAGCCGGACGCGGACCTGGTATGCGCTGTTTTTTCCTCAGCGACTTCAAATTCCTTTGCGATCCCTCGATCGTGGGTCTGTCACGAGAGTCCCGCTGTGAAAAAGGCCGTTCATCGCACGCTTTCGCCACGCCTTGGTTGAGTCATAATACGACTTGCCAGTATCAACCTCCGTAATCAGAACGCCCGCCAGATTGCGACGCAACCGACCAACAATGGCTGCGTCCGGCCGAATAATGAAGCTCGCAAAACAACTCTCCCGGGCCGACGTATTGCTGCAGCTGATCCAAACATGGTTCTGTGCGGCGGCGGCAATCATAGTGGAGGGCATGGTGATTGCAGCATGGGACTCCCCCACATTGAACTTTAGAAACTCCTCACCGATCTGCTTCCTGTACACCCGGCCCCTTTCAGGGGTCACGTTACCGGCGTGATAAGAGTGGAAGACCAGGTCGACTTTCCGTCGTTTATACTCCCTGTAGAGCTCTGGGTAGCGGTATTCGTGACAAATGAGTGTGCCACACTTGACCCCCTTTATCGTGAACGTGGTGAAGTGATCTCCCGGGCTGAAGTGTGCCAGTTCCCCGCTTTGACTTGTCTTTCCCGCGCAGAACATCTTGTCGTATCGATCGACCAGCTTGCCTTGATCGTTGATTATGTAGAGTGAATTGTGAGGCTTGTGCCGTCCGGTCAAACGGTGGGTAGAGCCCAGTATGCCCCATATCTGTTGCTCGCGATACTCCTCCAGCAACATCTCGGTGCATTCGGAAAGAGTCGTCCAATCAAAATCGTCGTATGACGAAAAGTGAACGCCTACATAGCCTGAAAGACATGTCTCGGGAAACTGAACGACGTGTGCACCCTTGTCTTTTGCTTCGCGTACCTGTCTTCTGATATGCTTAGCGTTGCTCCGGATGTCGCTCGAAACCGGGAATTGACATGTTGCGACCGTGAGCTTCATGCTGCCTCTGCCTCATCGAAGTAGAATTTGCGCAATACGTTTAAGGGTTTGCGAACCCAGAGCGAAAAGGAGGGTAGCCCGATAGGGCCAAGCGGCGCATGCTGCCCAGCGCAATACCGGGCTGTTATATGACGTGACACTGCGCTGACTGGCTCACCTGTTAAAATTCAACGAAGTATTTTCATTCTCGATCGTCGTCCTCTTCAGCGGTTCGTAGAACCGCCTGGTGACCCTCCTCGTTCGTTTCCTCGATCTTCCAGTTCAAATTGGTCAGGAAGAATGACACAGCCCGTTTAATTCCGGGCCAGATGTAGTCGTCCAGGATGATTATTCCACTCTTGCGTACGAGATGCCCAAGGTAGTACAGATCCAGGAAGACTCTATCGAAGCGGTGGTTGCCGTCGACAAACCCGAGATCGAAGCTCCGACCTTCCTCCAAAAACCGTGGAAGCACAATCTGGGACTCCTCGGCGTGGTGTTCCACGAGGTGTCTAACACCCGCCTTCTCGAGAACCTGCAACCCGCAGTCGCCAAATCGCCCCGACTGACTGGGATCGAGCACAACATGCCTGGCGGCCGTGTCGCCGTTCAGAAGCAGGCCTTCACAAATGTGTAGTGCAGACATTCCGTACCCCAGGCCGACCTCGATGGTTCGTGTCGCGTTTTCTCGAGATACCCAGTCCCGGAGTGACTCGCACTCCTTGGAACTCACCGCAACAGGAAAAATATTATGCTGGGTGCCGTCAGAGGCCGCAACGATAGATCCGTCATGAACCAATCGCTCGATTACCCATCGCACCCGCTTGACCTCGGCATCCCTATTCAATACGGTCCCCTTCTTATCTGTGAACGCAAGAGGGATTTCCGGCCCATCAAATCCTTTAATGTTATTCCGGTTGCCGAACCTGGAAAGCAGATTGCCGCAGCCGAAGGGGCCACAGCTCCGCAAAGCTATATCGTATTGCTAGCCGCTCCCTGTGTCCAATAAATTTTCACTTTGCCATTCTTCTTCGAAGATCATGAGCTCATCCCAGCGTTCAAGCGTTGGCTTATACGCTTCAAACCAAGATTCGTAATAGTCGGACTCGATAGTTGTATGCCAAGTGTTGTGGTCTTTCCAATGTTGGAGAGCAAGGTAAGCCCGAGTACCCGCAATATGCAGCAGTCCAAGCTTGAGGCAGCCGGGCAGTTTCTGGAAGTGGGGAATGATCTCTTCATGGACGAGGTTGACCAGTTCCGACTCTTGTCGCCCTTCTCTAAGCGCCCAACGTTTGAAAGTGATGAATTCAGGCAAGGATAGGTATGGGTGATTGCCAGGTTAGGCGTAGAGTCGAGAGCCCGGAGCGGTGGGTTCTCGTATTTGCTGAGGCTGCGGTCATCAATCGCCAACTGGGTGAATGGTTTGTCATCCTCGGCTATTCCAATTCTCGGTATTCCTGCTCTGTGAGTGCAAAAAGATTCTCTGCAATCGCCTCATCCAGTTTTCGCATCGGCCTGCTGCTGCCGTAACTGCGCTGCAAGCTGCTGCATCTTCCCGGCGCAGGGCCGCCATCCTGGCCATGCGATCTCCGGACCCCAGCTTCAGATCAGTCCTTGCGACCACGCGCTACCCGCCCGCGGCGGATGTGGGAAGTTCTCGCACGGCGGCGCCGGACCGCTGCTCGGCTGTGGCGAGATCGAACTGCGTCTGTAGGTTCATCCAGAATTGCGGCTCGACGCCGAACCAGTGCCCGAACCGCAACGCGGTATCCCCGGTCACGGAGCGCTTGCCTGCGATGATCTGGCTGATACGATTGGGCGGTACGTCAATCTGGCGGGCGAACGCTGTCGGGGTTATGCCGAACTCGGTCAACTCGTCTCTCAGAACCTCACCGGGATGAACGACCCGTTTGAACATGCCAGCGTCCCTCCTCTTGGTTAATGGTAGTCTACGATCTCGACACCAGTTGGCCCCGGACCGTCGGGCCAGGCAAAGCAGATGCGCCACTGCCGGTTGATGCGGATGGAGTACTGCCCCGCCCTCTTGCCCCTGAGGGCTTCCAGGCGATTGCCTGGTAGTGCTCTCAAGGTATCCAGCGTAGGTGCTGCGTTCAGGATTGCCAGCCGCTTGGCAGCCTACCGCTCGAATCCTTGAAACGCGGCTACGAACTCTCCTGAGGCAAAGCGCTCGGTTCGCCTGTCCCCATAGCTGAGTATCATGGGTGGAAAATGTAGAAATAATGACGATTGACGTCAAACGTCTTTGCATGACGGCCGGCCTGGAAGAAACTCCAACTTCTCCAGATTCGCCTCGATTGCCGCGTCCAGTCTTTTCGCCTCGGCCTGCTGCTCGCGCCACTGCTTGGAGAGGCGGGCCATCTTCTCCGCGAAGGGTTCACCGTCGTCCTCCTGAGGTTCCGCGCCGACGTAGCGCCCGGGGGTGAGGACGTGGCCGTGCTTGCGGATCTCTTCCAGAGTCGCACTCTTGCAGAATCCGGGAACGTCGGCATACTAGCCGGAGTTTTCGCCGCCGCGCTCGATGCGCCCCTCGATTGCCGCGTCCATGCTGCCGCGCAGAGCATCGGCCATGCGCCACAGCTCCGAGCGGTAGTCAGCGGCCCCGTCGCCGCCTCTCGGTTCCTTCTTTGCTGCGGATTTTTTCCGTTTTCGTCGTGTTTTCGCCATAGAGGTTCTCTCTTCCGTTTCCCCTCGCAACTCCACCTTTCAAGGAAATGCTCCCCTGTATGGCTGGTCAATTGCAGGCGAAGCTCGCTGCGGGAGACGAAGTTGCGCTGGGGCCCGTACCTTCCTTGACAACAGACCGCATGGCAACCTATCCTACGGGTTCGCCTACGGGATAGAAAGCAGGTTCCCCCGTGCCATACGGAGTCGCGGTGCTCGGCACCGGCCGCATCGGCGGCAGCTACATCGAGGTGGTCAGAAAAACCCCAGGCGCCGAGATCAAGGTGGTGGCCGAGCCCAACGAGGAGGCCGCCGCCACCTGGCGGGAGCGCCATCCCGACGTGGACTTGGTCGCCGACTATCGCCACACCCTCGGGCGCGATGACGTCCACGTGGTGATCGGTGCCCTGCCCCACTGGCTCCACTACCAGGCGGCCCTCGACGCGGCGGCGGCGGGCAAGCACATCTACATGGAGAAGCCCATCGCGGTCTGGGCCTGGCAGGCGGAGGAGATGCTGGCGGCGGCGCGCCGCAACGGGGTGAAGCTCATGACCGCCCACACCCAGCGCTACTACCCCGCGGTGAAGGCGATGAAGGAGGTCGTGGACCGCGGCGAGCTGGGGCCGGTGATCATGGCCTACGACGTCTGGCACAAGTCCTACGGACCCTACGGCCGACCCCCGTGGATGCTGGACCGCGAAAGAGGCGGCGGCATGGGCCAGATGGACGGCACCCACCAGATCGACCGCCTGCTGTGGATCATCGGCTGCGACGTGGCCACCGTGTCGGCGCAGCAGGGACAGTTCACCTACCCCAGGTCCGAGCATCCCGTAATAAACTGCGACGACACCGGCATGTACTTCATCCGCTGGAAGAGCGGCGTGGTTGCCGCCGTGAGCCGCATCGCCTGGGAGCGCGGAGCCACCGAGTACGGCGGCGACTGGTTCTTTGGCAGGGGGATGGCGCGCTTTCGCCTTCCCCTCGGCGGCGGCGAACCTCCGGCCCTGTTCATCGCCGACACCGGCGAGGGCACCTGGCGCCGCCGGGAGGTGCCGGCGCGCAACAGCCTGCTCGACCAGTTCACCGCCTTCGTCCAGTCCATCGAGCGCGGCGACGAGGACACCCCAGTGCCCCAGGACCACGGCTTGAAGGTGCTCAAGGTTCTGGAAGCGACCGAGGAATCGGCGCGCACGGGGCGCGAGGTGGTCCTGGACCTGGAGTGAGAAGGGCCGACAAGGCCGTTCATTTTTTCCCTGGAAGGAATTGCAGATGAAGCCCGTCCGCGTCGGCTGTATCGGCCTCGGCTTGATCACCAAGTCGGCCCACCTGCCTGCGCTGGCCGCCCTCGCCGAGGAAGGCAGGGTGGTCTTCCAGGCCTTCTGCGACCGCAGCGAGGAGACCCTCCGACAGCAGGCCGCCGCTTACAAGCCCCGCTCCACCTACACCGACCACCACCTGATGTTCGACGAGCAGGAGCTGGATGCGGTTTACCTCTCCATCCCGCCCACCGAGCACAGCGACGAGGTGCTCATCGCCGCCGGCAAGGGCATCGCTCTCTTCGTCGAGAAGCCACAAAGCCTCGACCTTGCCCAGGCCGCCCGCTTCGGCGCGGCGGTGGCAGAAGCCGGCATCGTGTCCCAGGTGGGCTTCGTCCATCGCTACGAGCCCGCTTCCGCCCCGGCCCGCGACCTGCTGCGCCATCGCACCCCGCGCCACGCCCAGATCCAGAGATACTACAGCGGCAAGCCGCAGCGCTACTGGACCAGCCGCTACGAGCTTTGCGGCGGCTCGTTCGTGGAGAACACCATCCACGGTGTGGATCTGCTGCGCTACTTTTTCGGCGACATCGAGGCGGTCTCGGCCTTCTACCTCCAGTCCCTGCCCGCCGAGCGCATCGAGCCCATGAACCTGCCCCTGGTCTACAACGTCAACTACCGCTTCAGGAGGCGCCTGACCGCCAACGCCAGCGTCGCCCGGGTGATGAACAACGTCCCCTGCTCCCTGCGCCGGACCGTCGTGGTCTGCGACGACTCCATCGTCGACTGGAGCCCGCGGCAGATCAGGGAGAACGGCGAGGTGGTGTGGGAAGCCCCCGAAGATCCCCCGCCCGAGGATGCCTTCCATGCCCAGGCCCGGGCCTTCATCGACGCGGTGCGGAGCGGAGATGCCTCCCTGCCGCGCAGCCCCTACCCGGCTTCCCTCAACAGCCTGGCAGCCGTTCTGGGGGCCAACGCCTCCGCCGAAGCCGGCGGGAAGCTGGTCCTGCTCGACGATCTCGCATAGGTCCTCCCCTTGCCAGCCGGGTTCGGCAACCTCGCCTTCGAGCCCCGCGGTCCCCCTGACGAGTCTCCCATAGGCGGAAGTCCAGCACATGGTCCCGTCCATGAGTACGGGGGCCTCGCCTGCAGAGCAACTTTTCAACGGGCTGTTAGCGCAGGAGGACCATTTTGCGCGTCCGCTCTTCCCCGTCGGCCCTGAGCCGGTAGAAGTATGCCCCCGAGGCCAGCTCGGCCCCGAGGTCGTCGCGGCCGTCCCAGGTGAAGGTATGGCTGCCCGGCAGCTGCGGCCCCCCGGCGAGGGTGGCGACCCTTCGCCCCGCCAGGTTGAAAACGGACAGCTCCACATGGGCGGCGGTCTCAAGCTCGACCCTGATAGAGGTGGACTGGTTGAAGGGATTGGGGAAATTCTGACCCAGCCTGAAAGCCGCTGGCCGGGGGTCCGCCCTGGCTTCGTCCACCGAGGTGTCGCGCCCAAGCGCGGCGCGGTCGGCGATGCCCTTCCGGTCCAGCCTGTAGGCCTGGATGCCCGCGGTGCCGTCGGCGACGTAGACCAGCCCGTCGTCGTGGGGCTGGGCGCTCCAGGCCGACCCCGGATAGGTGTGGTAGGCCGCCTCCACCGGCCGCGCCGGGTCCGTCAGGTCGAAGACGCGCAGGCCGGCGTCGTAGTAGGCCCAGTAGAGCAGACCGTCGCGGACCCAGGGGTTGTGCGGTCCGAGGATGTCCCCCTGCGGCGGCGGGCTGATGCCGAATGAACGGACCAGCCGGGGCCGCCGGAGGTCGGAGATATCGACCACGTGAAGGCGCCGCTCCCAGCCGCCGAATTCCTGGTTGCAGTAGACGTAGTCCCCTTCGGCCCAGGCGCTGTGGAGACCCTCGGCGAAGGGCAGCTCGGCGAGCAGTTCGGGCGCGTCCGGGTCGGCGAGGTCGAGAAGGACGAGGCCGGACTCGATATCGCTGAGGACGGCGAGACGGCCGCGCACGAAGACATCGTGGATTATGTTGCTCCAATCGCCCTCCTTGCCCCAGACGCCCGAGACCCTGGGCTCGGCCGGTTCGGATATGTCCACGATGGTCAGGCCCGGAGTATAGGAGTGGGCCAGGTAGACGCGCTCGCCCTGGATGAAGAGATTGTGGACCCCTCCCCAGCCTTTCTCCTCCAGCCGGGAGAGCTCGACTGGACTCGCCGGATCGGAGATGTCGAGGAGCAGCAGCCCGAATTCGCCGGTGAAACTCTGCACCCCGATGGCCGCCAGGTCCCCTTCCACCTTGATGTCCACCGCCGAACCCGGGGTGCGCACCTCGCCTACCTTGCGCATGGCGGCCGGGTCGGAGATATCGACGATGTGGACGATGCCGCGAAAGTCCCCCATGAAGGCGTGATCGCCTGCAAGGTAAAAGTCGGTGCCGTAGGGCGGGTCGCCGGCCTCGGGAAGGCTGAGCAGGACCACCTCGCCGACGCGTTCCACGTTGAGGCTGTCGGGATTTTCGGCGGGGGCGAAGACCGGCGGGTGCAGGTGGCCGTTGGCTGCCCCGGACAGACTGCAGATGGCCGCGGCGACGAGGATGATCGGCAGCGGAATCGAGGCCGTCTTTCCATCGGGGGTCGAATCTGGGGTGAGCACGGTCGGTCCTCCTGCGGGCTGAAGGTAGGGAATGACCAGTTCCCGTCCACGATGGCCTTACCTTCAGGACTCTCCGGGGCGGCGGACGTTCCAGCGCGGCAGGGCCCATGCTCCTGCGCTCTCCTCCTTGACAATGATTCGCTGACGGTGCCTTTTTTCTTGAACCCTGCCGGGTTCGACTGCGCATCGCCGCTTTCGCTTCCCCCCGGAGGAGGGATTTTCACTCCCTCCCTGAACAGAAACTCGAAGGGAATATTCCATGGGTATTTTCAAAGGGAGTATTCGAGACGGGGTTTCAGGCGCCCTGATCGAGGCCAAGGTCCACGTCCTGACCAGCGGCGGCCGCTTCGTCCACCCCGCCGACAGCATTCTCAAGATCGGCCCGGGCGACCCGTTCTTCTACTCTCCGGGGCAGTTCAGCGTGGACGTGCCCCGAGGTTCGACCGACATCGTGGTGGAGCGCGGAACCGAGTACGAGCCCCTGCGCAAGGTCGTCTCCATGCCCGCCAAAGGGACGGTCGAGGTCGACCTGCATCTCGAACGCTGGGCCGACCTGCCCTCGGAGGGCTGGTACCCGGGCAATACCCACCTGCACTACAACGAGCAGGAGGCACGCCCCGACGACCGCCTTCACCTCGACCCCAGGGTCCACGACCTCAGCGTGACCGTCATCAGCATCCTGCAGCGGCGCGACCTGCCCTATGCCAGCAACAAGTACCCCCCCGGGTTCATGACCGACTTCTCCACCGCCCACCACCAGGTCGACTGCGGCGAGGAAAACCGCCACAACTCCCGGCACGGCGGCGGCTCGGGGCACGTCATGTTCCTGCGCATTAACAACCTGGTGGAGCCGGTCAGCCGCGGCGAGCTGGTCAGCGACTTCGACTCCGACTATCCCCCCATCTGCTACGCCTGCGACGATGCCAGGGGCCAGGGCGGCCTGGTGCTGTGGTGCCACAACGGCTGGGGCATGGAAGCGCCCGTGGCCGCGGCGCTGGGGAAGCTGGACGCCTTCAACCTCTTCGACCCCTGCTGGAAAGACCTCGAATACGAAATATGGTACCACCTGCTCAACTGCGGCATCCGGCTGCCCGCCTCCACCGGGACGGACTGGTTCGTCTGCGCCAACAACAGGGTCTACGTGCAGACCGATGGGGAATTTTCCTACGAGAACTGGCTGCGCGGCCTGCAGGCGGGACGGACCTTCATCACCAACGGTCCGGCGCTGTTTCTCGAGGTCGACGGGATAACACCCGGGGCATCATTGCCGTCGCCCGGTGGGCGCCCGCGCACCGTCCCGGGGATAATCACCTGGCGCTCTCACTACCCCCTCAACCGGGTGGAGCTGATTCACGACGGAGGGGTGGCGCAGACCCAGCGGCTGGACGACAATAGGCGGGAGGGGGAATGGGCCTTCGACCTGCAGATCGGATCCGACGGCTGGGTCGCGGCGCGCGCCTTCGGGGAAGCCCGGGACAGCTTCGCCCAGCCGGTCTACGCCCACACCAGCCCGGTCTATGTCGGCAGCGGCCTTCCCGGAGGCACGGCGTCCGCGTCCGCAGCATTCTTCCTGCGCTCCATCGACGCCGCCATGGATACGGTGCGCCGGAACTGGCGCTTCACCAGGGATACCCAGCGGGAGGAAGTCCTACACTTGTTCCAGGAAGGACGCAAGGTTTACGCCGGATTGGCAGGTCACAAATAAGGGATGCGTCCATGAATTGGGCGTGCCTGAAATATGGACAAATTTTATGACCAGTCTTATATTATGACCAGTCTGAAACCTGGTTATTCCGCTGGAGAAGTGATATGAAATCGATTGGAGCGGCGAAGTTCAAGGAGCAGTGCCTGGCTTTGTTGGACCAGCTCGACCCCGAGGGCCTGATCGTTACCAAGCACGGCAAGCCCGTGGCGCGAGTGGTTCCCTATGACCAGAATTGCGGCGACCTGATCGGCAGTCTGCGCAACAAAATCGAGATTCAGGGCGATATTTTTTCCACCGGAATCCGCTGGGATGCAGATGATCAATCTTGATACTCACATTTTTGTACTCGCGGTCCTTGGTGAGCTGCGGCCGTCCGAGCTGGACCTGTTGGCGCGGAACAGGTGGTCCGTCTCCGCCATTGTCCTGTGGGAATTGTCCAAGCTCGCTCAACTCGGCCGCATAGAGATGGACCTCGACGACCGTGAGGTGATCCGCACCTTGAACCGCCTGCACGTGTGGCCCATCGATCTCTCCGTTGCGCGGGCTTCGACCCGCCTCGACTTTGAGAGCGATCCGGCGGACGAGATAATTGCGGCCACCAGCGTCGTGCACAACCTTCCGCTGCTCACGAGGGACCGCGTCATCCGCGCTTCGAAGCTGGTCCCCCTGGCCGCCTAAGTGTCCTGGTGAACCCGGGCAATTGGCCACAAATTCCGGAGCGCGGCCTGTGACTGCGACCATGAACCTGCGGCAGGAAGTTATTGAAGGGGAACGCCAGGGACCCAACCTGCTGGTCCTGGGCGGGGTTCACGGCGACGAGTTCGAGTCCATGGCGGCCATCCGCCGACTGCTGGACCACCTGGACCCGGCGGACTTGCGCGGCCGTCTCACCGCCATCCCGGTGGTCAACGAGGCCGCCTACTGGCGCGGCCGCCGCTGCGCCGGGGACGGGCGCGACCTTGCCCGCACCTGCCCGGGGCGGGCCGAGGGCTCCATCACCGAGCGCACCGCCCACGCTGTCAGCCGGGAAATCCGGGACGCCGACTACCTGGTCGACCTGCACAGCGGCGGGATCGCCATGGAATTCTACCCCACCGCGGGCTACATGCTGCACCCCGACAAGGCCGTGCTCGAGGTACAGCGGCGCATGGCCCGGGCCCTGAACCTGCCCATCGTCTGGGGCACCTCCGCCGGCCTCGACGGACGCTCCCTCTCGGTGGCCCGCGACGCCGGGGTGCCGGCCATCTACGCCGAGTGGATGGGGGGCGGAACCTGCGACCCCCGGGGCGTCGAGGCCTATTTCGAGGGCTGCCTGAACCTCATGGCCGAGCTGAAGATGATCGACCGCACCCCGCCTCCGTCGCGCATCGAGTACGTGTTGGAGGACGGCCGCGACAACTCCGGCCACATCCAGCTCAACTACCCCTCCCCCTGCGCCGGCTTCTTCGAGCCCCGGGTGAAGTTGATGGAAAGGGTGCGACACGGGGACGTGATCGGCACGGTTGTCGATCACCTGGGCCGGCGCCGCGAGGAAGTGCGGTCGACCCAGGCCGGCCAGATCCTCTGCCTGCGGGTCTTCAACCGGGTCCACCAGGGCGACAGCCTGGCCGCGGTCCTGGAGCTGGACCCCTCACCATGACCTCCGTTTCCGCACCGCCGGACCCGCGCCCCTTTCAATCGGCGCTGCTGCTCCTTGCGGGCCCCCTGTTCATCGCCGCCGCCTTTGCCCTCATGCTGCGAAGGGTGGAGCCGGCGACCACCCTGTTCTACCTGTGCGCCTGGTACGGAATCATCTGGACCCTCGACCGCCTCATCCAGCGGCGGGAAGGACGCTCCCTCATCGCCCGCTGCGGCCCGGCCTTTCTGCTGGTCCTCTTCTGGTCGGCGGCGCTCTGGTACGGCTTCGAGCTGATCAACTTCCGCCTGCAAAACTGGTACTACGTCTTCGTCCCCGAAAACCCCGTGGTGCAGACACTCAACGCCGTTCTCTCCTTCGCCACGGTTCTGCCCGGCCTGCTTTGGCTGGAGCACTACCTGGGTCTGCGCCGGGTGGCCAGCGGTTGGCGAGGCCCTCCCTGGCACCTGACCAGCGTCCGGCTGAAGCTCCTGCAGGCAGCAGGCCTGGTGGGCCTGGCGCTGGTGCTTTTGTGGCCCCGGTTCTTCTTTCCGCTCACCTGGGTCGCCATCATCCTGCTACTTGCCCCGGTGGAACACCGCCGCCTGCCCGACGGCCTGCTGCGGCAACTGGAACGCGGCGACTACGGCCCCATGACCCGCCAGTTGCTGGCCGGGCTGATCGCCGGAATCCTGTGGGAGTTCTTCAACTACTGGGCCCTGGTCAAGTGGATCTACACCGTGCCTTTCTTCGAGGAGCTGAAGCTCTTCGAGATGCCCGTGGCCGGGTTCCTGGGCTTTCCACCCTTCGCGGTGGAATGCGCCCTGGTCTATCGCCTCCTTGTGTGGCACCGCCTAGCGCCGCCATTGGGGGCGCACCGGCACCAGAAGCCCGGCCCGGTCAGGGCCCGGAATGCCATCGCCCCGGTCCTTCTGGCTGCGGCCAGCGTCCTGGCCATCAACCACTACGTGCAGGAGTTGACGGTTGGCTCGGTGAAGCCCCGGCTGGCTGCAGCGGGCGGCCTCGACCCGGACACCCGCAGCTTTCTGCAGGAGGCAGGCATCGTCTACCTGACCGATCTGGAGGATGGCAGGGCGGCGGAAATCTGGCGCCGCATGCAAGCGGAACTGGGCACCGAGGCCGTCCATTCCACCCGCAGGCTGACCGGGCTCTACCTGCACCAGGGCATCGGGGTGGAATACGGAAATCTGCTGGCCCGAGCGGGAATTCGGTCGCTGGCGGACCTGGCCGCATCAACCCCCGCGCAAGTAGGGGAAAGCCTCCGCGCCATTCCTGGGGAAGGACGACGGCCGACCCCGGCGCAGATCCGCCTGTGGATCCGGCGGGCTTCAGAGCCGTAACCTGTTCCCGAATGGACCAGAACAATTTCCCGGGGCCTCCCCCTGCACCTGCCCCCCCTTACCCTTGACAGCGGAACCATATTGAATGCCTTTTAGTCCCCACCTGCACCGACAGCCGCACAAGGGAGAATGCGCCGCGCAGTGAACTGGAAATTCATAGCCTCCACGGAGCTCGTAGATGTCTGTGACCAAGCGCCCTGGAACACCCTGCGACCCCAGGCGGCCTCTTGATGCAAAACATACCGGCAGCGGAGACCCCGGCCAGGTTTCAAGTTGCCCGCCACCCTTTCAGACGGAGCACTTCATGGGCATGAGCCCCGCCGAACTCCAGCAGTTCCACCACCGCGGTTACCTCGTCAAGGAGGGGATCTACTCCCGGCCCGACCTCCAACCCCTCAAGGACGGTCTCACCGCGGTCATCGACCGGACCTGCGCCGCCCTGCAGCAGGAAGGGTTGCTGGGCCCGGAAACCTTCGCCGCTGAACCCTTCGAGACCCGCCTGGGCTGCCTCTTCAAAGCCGACGCTTCGGTGGGTGAGCGCGTGACCCAGGCGATCATGGGACGCGGAGGCGGCGGCTTCAAGGAACAGGCCATCCTCGATTTTCTGCGCCACCCGCCGCTGGTCTCCTGCATCGAAAGCCTGGTTGGCCCCAACATCGTCGGCTCGTCCGTGTACCGCATCCGCCCCAAGGCTCCGGGTTACTGGCGCGGCCCCGTGCCCTGGCACCAGGACTCGGGCTATTTCATGCCCCACTGCGACGGCAGCCTGATCGTCACCTGCTGGATCCCCCTGGTGGACGCCACCATCGCCAACGGCTGCCTCTACGTCATTCCCGGGGCCCACCGCGGCGGCGTCTACCGCCACTACACCGGCGGCCAGGGCGGCTACCTGGAAATCGCCTCGGAAGACCTGCCGGTCCTCGAGCCCGTGGCCTGCCCCATGCGCGCCGGCTCGGTGCTCTTCATGACCAACCTCACCCCCCACGCTTCCTTCGAGAACCGCACCGGCATCGTGCGCTGGAGCGTCGACCTCCGCTACCAGGACGCCCGGGTCCCCAACAACGTCGACGAGGACCCCGAGGAATTCGATCCGGAGAGGGACCCGGTCACCATGGCCTGCCTGCCTACCGAAGGCGACTTCGTCATCAAGGACCCCGACAACCCGCAACGCGAGATCGCCGACATCACCCGGTTCAAGGAAATCCGCTCCCGCTACGAGCGCACAACCGTGCGCCGGCCAGGACGCGGATGGACCCCTTTCGGCGAGCGCCAGAGCTGATTGCGGTCGCAAACCATCCTATTCTCCTCCCCAGATTCACTGTATCAATACAGCAATACAGTGGTAAAATAATATGCCTCCACCTCCGCCCGTTCCGCCGGACCGCGCTTTCGCCTGCCGCTGGCCCGGCACGTCATTCGAGGCGTCATTCGAGGTTGGAATTGAACCACGATGCTCGTTGTAAAAACAGGAATAACTTCCATCCAAGGAGGGAAATTATGGGAAAACCGGTAGTGTATTTTGAAATCGCGGGACGGGACGGGGAGGCCCTGAGGGAGTTCTACAGCAACCTTTTCGACTGGCAGATCTCCCAGCATGCTCCCGCCGGCACCTACTGGTACGTGGAGGGGGAAGAGGGCGGTGTCCCCGGAGGGATCATGCAAACCACCGAGGACATGCCGCCGAACTACGTCACCTTCTACGTTCAGGTGGACGACATCCGGAAGTGCCTGGACCAGGCCGAGAGCCTGGGAGGCAGAACCATCGTGCCACCGACGCCCGTTCCCGGCGGCATGGGACACATCGGCATATTCCAGGATCCATCCGGGAACAGCATCGGCCTGCACAAGTTCTGATTCCGTTCCACCCGGACTTCACCACTCCTTGGTCTCGTACACCTCCAGGCCCCGCGCCTGGTAGTTGGCCAGGGCGTGGGGATGGTCCCACGAACAGGTGTGCAGCCATACCCGCCGGGTTCCCTCTTCCCATGCCCGCTGCATGGCCGCGGTCAGCAGCAGCCCGCCCAGGCCGCGGCCGATGAAGCGGGGCAGCAGTCCGAACGAGGCTACCTCCACCAGGTCCTCCTCCTGCCGCGCCAGCTCGAAGTAGCCCGCCGGGGTTCCCTTCTCGTAGCCGATCCAGGTCTCCAGGCCCGGCCGCTCCACATAGGCCTGCCATTCCTCATCCGTCCACGGCAGGCGGAAGGTCCAGCGCCACCCCTTCCCCACCTCCTGGTAGAAGAAGCGGTTCAGCGCCCCGCAGGGCACCCGGCACCGCGCCACCTCGAAGCCCTCCACCTCCTTACGCGACGGCCGCAGCTGCGCCCGATCGGTCATATGCAGGTAGTATGTGCCCATGTCTCATCCCGCTCTGATGCAAAGGAGACCCAGCACGATCGCCGCGACGGCCCCCGCCTTGGCCGCGGACAATGGCTCCTTGAGAACCACCACACCCAGCACGACACCTACCACCACGGCTGCCTCCCGGGCCGCGACGATATAGCCCACGGGTCCCATCTGGTAGGCGAACAGAACCAGCAGATAGGTGACCGAGGACCCCAGGCCGATCACCAGCAACGCGGCCGGGTCCCCTCGGGCCAACTCCCCCAACTGCCCCCAGGATCTCGGCCTCACGACCGGGGCAAGTATGACCGCGGACAGCAAATAGGCCCCGGTGATGTATACCAGAGGGTGCACCACCTGCACCCCCTTCTTGTCGATCAGCGAATAGCACAGGATGGTCACCCCAACTCCGAGGGCGGTGCCCATCCCCTCCACCTGGCGGCGGTTGCGCAAGACGGGAATCCCCATCAGGAAGATTCCCGCGAACACCAGGGCTATTCCCATGCCGCCCAACCAGGAAACAGCTTCGCCCAGTACCAGCCAGGCCCCCAATCCCGTCAACCCCACCCCGGTCCCCCGCGCCACCGGGTAGACCACCGAAATCTCACCCCTGGAGTAGGTGCGGCCCAGGAGGTAGAAATAGAGGGAATGCAGGGTTCCCGTGAGCGCCAGGTACCCCATCCCGCGCCAGGACATGGCCATCCCCCCGTCCCAGAGAAGGGCCCAGCCGGCCAGGGGCAGCAGAAACAGAATCGCGGTGATCTTGGCCAGCCACAGGATTCCCAGGTGCCCCGCCACCCTCCGGGCATACAGATTCCAACCGGCGTGGCACACCGCCGAAATCAGCACGAGGGACCAGACCTCCGAGCTCAAGCGCCTCCCCTTCCCCCGGGCCGTGTCGCCGCCCCCGCGCCACAGAGGCCCAGAAGACCTTGCTTTGGTCCCGGGAAAAACAGAACTTTCATCGACAATCCGGCACCTCCGGCCTGAAAATGGGAAATGGAACAATGGACCTCGTGAGATATCCGGACAGCCGCATCGAGGTGCTCGACGAGCGCTTCGCAAGGTACAAGCTGGGAAACGCCGCCGTCGAGATGCTGTGGACCGGCGGACGCTGGCTCGAAGGCCCGGTGTGGTTCGGCGACGGCCGCTACCTCCTGTTCAGCGATCTGCCCAACGACCGCATTCTCAAGTGGGAGGAGGAGACCGGGGAGGTATCCGTCTTCCGCAGGCCCTCGCACAACACCAACGGCAACACCCGCGACCGCTTGGGCCGCCTGGTCTCCTGTGAGCACCGCACCCGCAGAGTCACCCGCACCGAGCACGACGGCTCGATCACCGTATTGATGGACCGCTTCGAGGGCGGGCGCCTGAACGCCCCCAACGACATCGTGGTCAAGTCGGACGGATCCGTCTGGTTCACCGATCCAGGCTACGGCATTCTGATGGACTACGAAGGAGGCCGCGCCGAGTTCGAGAACGACCCCAACGTCTACCGCCTCGATCCCGGGTCCGGCCAGGCCACCGTGGTCGCTGCAGAGCTCCGCCGCCCCAACGGCCTCTGCTTCAGCCCGGACGAGTCTCTGCTCTACATCGTCGACACGGGACGCTCCGACGGACCCGAGCACCCCGCCCACATCCTCGTCTTCGACGTCGAGGGCAACCGCCTCGCCAACGGGCGCCTCTTCGCCGACATGGACCCTGGCATCGCCGACGGAATCCGCACCGACCTTGACGGCAACCTGTGGGCGGGGGCCGGATGGGCGGGGGAAGGATTCGACGGGGTCCACTGCTTCGCCCCCGACGGGACCCTGATCGGCAGGATCCACCTGCCGGCCCCCTGCGCCAACCTCTGCTTCGGGGGCCTCAAGAAGAACAGGCTCTTCATGACCTGTTCCCACTCCCTGTTCTCGCTGTACCTGGAGACCAACGGGGCCCAGACCCCCTGACCTGCCCGGTCCCGCAAGGAGGCCGGGCGTCGCCCTTCTGCCCCAGCAGGCGGCACCCCACCTCTTCTTCCCCCAGGAAAAGCCTTTCACACCGCTACCAGCTCCGGGTAGTCCGGTCCCGGACAATCTCGCCTACACCCACGGTTTCGACATCGCCCATGCGCTCGTTCCAGTTGTCGCCCAGGCGCCGGGTGTGGCCGGGCATGAGGTGCATGGCATAGCCGCGCCGCGGAGAATGTCGTCGATGCGTTCTTTGAGCACCTCCACCTGCCCGGCGGACAGGACCCGCGGACCGGACACGTAGCCCCGGGTTCTGTAGTACTCGATCTGGGCGGTGGTGAAAAGCACGGCAGGCTCTCCTCGGAATGCGGAAAATTCCGGCAGGGGCAAATCTACTCCATTCTCCCTCTCATTGACAGGGCAGGAGCGGATGCCTATCCATTTGCCCACGGGAGTTCCACCCTCTCCGCTCGCTCCCGCGTGTGCGGGCGGCCAACGACAAGGAGCGACAGGTGAAACTTGGAATGATGCAGGGAGACCTGCTGCCGCCGGCGCAGCTGAGGGCAGAGGGCTTCGAGGCGGTGCAGATGTTCTTCGGCGCCGGACTCGACGGGGAGGCCGACGACCCCGCCCCGGACGAGGTGGATCAGGTGCTGGAGGCCGCCCAGGTCTCCCTGGCGGCCATGACCCTGCACGCGGGCCTGGTTGGCCCCCGGGGAGAGGTCCGGGAAGAGGTTACGCGGCTGGTGCGCTGCCTCGGCAAGACCGCGGTCCTCGCCGGCCGTTTCGGCGACAACCCGGAGCCGGTGCTGGTGTGGCATCCCTCCGAGTATCCTGAAGAAGGGGTCGACGACGGGGCGCTGTTCGAGGGGCTGTGCCAGGGGCTGGCCAGGGCCTGCGCGGCGGCTGAAACGGCCGGGGTCTCCCTCGCGGTGGAGATAACCAGGGGGGGAACCATCGACGGAGCCGAGCGCTTCCTGCGGGTGCGGGACCGGGTGGGATCGGCCGCTCTCAAGGTCTGCATGGACGCGGCCAACTTCGCCCCCGACCGCACCCCGCTGGTGCGCGCGGTGCGCACCCTGGGCCCCCACATCGCCATCGCCCACGGCAAGGACGCGCGCTTCGGCGAGAACGGCGAGGTGGCCGGCTACGGACCGGCCGGGGCCGGACGCCTGGACTACCCGGCCTATATCGGGGCGCTGCGGGAATACGCCCCGGCGCCCTATTTCGTTCTCGAATACTACCGCACCCGCGAGGAGTTGATGCGGGCGCGGGACCTGGTGCAGTCCTGCTTGTGAATGGTGTGTTTCCCCGAGGGCATTCGCCATGAAGGAAATAGCATGTGAGAACTTCTACTCCTGGTCCATCTTCAGCCAGGAGCGCCAGATCGACTTCAACGGCCATCTCTGGGTGCGCGACCAGGGCAACGTCCTCATCGATCCGGTGCCCATGGCCGCCGAGGATCTGGAGCAATTCGACCAACTGGGCGGTGCCGCCTGGATCGTTCTCACCAACCGCGACCACGAACGCGAAGCCGCCTTCTTCAAGGACCGCAGCGGCGCCCGCATCGCCGCCCACAGCGCCGACGCCGGCCTCTTCGACCGGCCGCCGGACCGCCTCCTGGACGACGGCGAGGAAATCGTCCCCGGGCTCCAGGCGGTGCACCTGGAGCATGGCAAAAGTCCGGGAGAAATCGCCCTCTTCTGGCCTGCCCTCAAGCTGGTCCTTTCCGGCGACCTGGTGGTGGGGGCGCCCGTTGGCCGCCTCAGCCTGCTGCCCGACCCCAAGCTCGCCGATCCTCCGAAAGCCGCCCTGGGCCTGCGCAAACTGCTGCAGCTCGACTTCGACGCCATGCTGGTGGGAGACGGCCACTCGATTCTGCGCGACGCCCGCCGGCTGTTGCTCGAATGCCTGGAGCAGCGGAGGGATATCTACATCAACCGGATCAACGTGGAGGATATTCCCTGGACTCCCTGGGAGGGAGCGGAGGGCTATCGCTGGGAGACCAGGGACATCGACCCGCTCATCGGCGGCCGGCACTTGGGCTACCGCCTCATCCGCCTGCCCCCGGGCATGTCCACCTTCCCGCTGCACTTCCACCACTTCGAGGAGGAAATGTTCCAGGTCCTCGAAGGGACCTGCACCCTGACCGGCCCCCGCGGACCGCTGGACCTGGAGCCGGGGGACTTCATCGCCTTTCCCCCCGGTCCCCGCGGCGCCCACAAATTCACCAACCAGGGCCGGCAGGCCTGCGTGCTGCTGGCTCTGAGCAACGTCCTCCCCCACGAGGTGGTCCAGTATCCCGATTCCGCCAAGGCCGGCGTTCGGGCCCTGGGCGGCCAGGGCATCTTCCGCCGCGCCGACGCGGTGGACTACTGGTCGGGCGAAAGCGGTTGACCCCCCGCGGAAGTCTATACCCTACCGGGAAAGGAACGCCCTCTCACTTGCCTGAAGGGAGGCACTTTCGGCACGCCGGTTACACTGTGGTCGCGCCAGGAGCTGGCGCGCATGTAGTGCACCGCGTAGCCCCTGCGCCGCCTGCCGCTGCGATTGGCGTTGCTCTGGTGCAGAGTGAGGCTGTGGTGGAAGCTGACGCCTCCGGGGCGCAGGGGAGCTGACCGCACGGGCCACAGGCCGCTCTCCAGGTCGGCGACGAAAGGATGGAGTCGCTCGCCGCGCAACAGGCCGCAGCGATGGGTGCCGATGGCGAAGTTGAGGCAGCCGTTGTCCACCGTGGCCGCGTCGATGGCGGTCCATGCGGTGACCAGGTCCATGGGGAGGATATCGCGCCAGGAAGCCGAGTCCTGGTGCCACACCTGGGCGCTGCCGGTGCGCGGGCCCTTCATGAAGAGCTGGTCGCTGTAGAGCTTGATGTCATCGGTGCCGAGCAGGTCGGCGGCCATGTCGGCTATCTTGGGATGGGTGGCGTGGGCCCACATCACCTCGTCGTAGGCCGCCAGCTTGAACAGCTTGCGCACCGACAGCACCTTGTCGTCGACTGCCTTTTCCCCGCGGCTGAAAACGGGTTCGAGCTGGATGCTGTCTCCGGGAATGTGGTCCAGCTCCCCGGCGGCGATGCGGTCGGCGTGCTGTCCCAGGGCGGCCACCTCGTCCTCGGTCAGCACGTCCTCCACGCTGAGGCAGCCGTCCAGGCGGAAGCGCTCCACCTGTGCGGTGGTGAGACGGCGGGGGTTCTTCAGGGTCATGGAACGGCCTCCTTCTTCCGTTTTAGGCGGCGATTGCCGCATCAGCAGTGCTCCCCTCACGGGACCAGACGGGCCCAGCGCACCTCCATGCAGGACTGGTCGCCGGCGTAGTAGACCACCATGGCGTCGCCGTCGGGCAGGGCCGCCGCAAATGGAAGGCCGAAGCTCCACAGGCCCATCTCGGCAAGCAGGTCGCCGGTGTCCTCCGGGCCGGATGCGCCCCCGCTTCCGTCGGCCGCATGGCGGTAGAGCTCGACCTCGGTGGCCGCGGCAAACGGGGCGTCCGCCGCAACCGCCAGGCGGGCGCGGATGGAGCGCGATTGGTAGCGGTCGACCCAGGCGAGGACCACGCGGCCGTCGGGAAATACGGCGGGACGGGCGGCCTGGTCGGCGAACCCGAGATCTTCCGGTTCGGTCCAGGTGGCCCCTTCGTCAGCGCTGAGGCGGCGCCGGATGTTGAGGTAGCGGGCGGCCTGGCTGTCGTAGGTCCAGGTGAAGGTGGCCACGCGGCCGTCGGGGAAGACCTCGGCGCGCTGGTCCCAGTTGAAGATGCGGCCGCTGGGGTCCTGGCAGGTGGTGAGCGCTGCGCCCCAGGTCTTGCCCCTGTCGTCCGAATACAGGTAGACCACCCGTTGCAGCCACTGTCCCCGGTCCCGGTAGGTCTTGTTCGACTCGATGCTCAGGGCGAGACGTCCGCTGGCCAGAACGAGCACGGGGTTGGTGAGGCTGGGTGGACCCACGTCCGCCGCAACGGGAACGGCGCGCCAACCGGACCAGGTGCGACCCATGTCGCGGGAGTCGGCCACTACTACCTCCAGGGGCAGGCATCCCTCCGTTTCTTCGTTGAACAGGGGCATGCCCGGATAGGTCTGGCGGTCGACCCACAGGGCGACGAGCAGCAGATGCCCGTCTCCCAGGTCGGTGACGTATCCCGTTCTGAGCGATCCCTTCATCCCGTTCAGGCTGGTGGCGAAGGGAGTCTCCGGCGCGCCCCACGACCGGCCGCCGTCCTCCGAGCGCCTCAGCTCGAGGGTGCCGTCGGCCGAGTCCTTGCCGCTGCCGACCCGGTAGGTGGCCAGCAGGGAGCCGTCGGCGAGGGCAATGAGGCCGGGAAAGGTGGAAATTGCCCGCGCCGTGCCCGGTTCGCCGCGGTTGATTACTCCCTGGTCGCGAATCTTCATCCCATTACCTCCTGCCTGTTGCGCTGGACCCCGATGCCTGGCAGCCCGTTGAAAAAGTCCTCCCGGGCTGCTATACCGTCAATCCGCCGTCGATGTTGAGGATCTGGCCGGTGATGAACGAAGCCTCGTCGCTTGCCAGGAAGAGAATCCCCGCGGCGATCTCCTCCGGCCTGCCCAGCCGCCCCATGGGCTGGCGCGAGACGAACATCTTTTCCGCCTCCACGGGATCGTCGAAGGCGTTGATCCTGTCCTGCAGCGAGGGAGTCAGGGTGGTGCCGGGATTGACGCAGTTGACCCGGATGTTGCGGCCGACGTAGTCGACGGCCATGGCCCGGGTCAAGGCCGCCACCGCCCCCTTGGAGGCGGTGTAGGAGGTGCGGTCCTTCAGGCCCTTGACCGCGGCGACGGACGCGTTGTGGACGATGGCGCCGCCGCCCTGGCGCAGCATCTGCTGCAGGGCGAATTTCGACATCAGGAAGACGCCGCGGACGTTGACCGCCATGGTGTTCTCCCAGTCCTCGACCCCGGCGTTCTCCATGTTGTCCGGGACCACGATGCCGGCGTTGTTCACCAGAATGTCCAGGCGCCCGAACTCCTCCACTGTCCTGGCCACCATGGCCCGGGCGTCCGCCTCCTCCTCCACCCTGCCCCGGACGAAGAGGGCCTCGCCCCCCGAGGCGGCGATTTCCTCGACAACCGCCTCTCCCCGGGAGCTCTGCGAGTTGACCGCCACCCTGGCGCCCTCGCGGGCGAAGAGCAGCGCCGTGTGGCGCCCGATCCCCACGCTGGCGCCGGTGATCAGGGCCACCTTGTTTTTCAGGCGCATGCGGAATCTCCTTTCAGGTCAGGTGTCGAAGGCTTTTCTCTGGGACAGGTCGTCTCCCAGGGGAACGGGACGGAACTCGTGCTCGATGCTGCGGCCGAGGACGGGGTCGTGGAGACGAACGAGAAACCTGTCTCCCACTCCCATTGCGGTCTCGGCGGGAAGCTCAAGGCGCCGGACATCGGCTTCCACCGAGTCGAGGAAGGAGCCGCAGCCGCAGTAGAGCACCATGGGGTCGGGAAGCTCCCTGACGGCGTCCATGGCCAGCAGGTATTCCAGCTCCACCAGCTCGGAGACCGGGCTGTCCTGCAGGGGCACGGTGTGGTCCCCCACGACCACGTGGCTGTAGACCCGCAGCTCGTCCCAGTGGGGGCTGACCTCCTCGTAGGGCCAGGCCCTGCGCGCCAGGGGGTGCGGGCACATCTGCTTGGGTTTGTCGGGAAAGAGCGGGTCGAGCTCGCGGTCGCACTGGTCGCTGCCAACGGAAATGAGAACGCCGCCCTCGGTGCGGATGGCGACCACCTCGGTCTCGCCCCCGGTCATGGGCCCCTGCACCTCGAATTCCGCGTTCTGGGTCAGCAGGTAGCGGCCGAGACGGAAGATGGAGGGATTGGTTCGGGTGGCCATGGTATAGCGTCCGTCGCGCCGCAGGATTTCGTCAAGCTCCCGGCGGGTGCCCTCCAGGTCGCGGGCGCAGAAGCGGGCGCCTGCCACCGAGGCGACGGCAATGTCCCGCTCGCGGGACCCGGTCTTGCTGTCGACGGTCATGGCAATGGAGACTGATTGCATCGCTGTAATCACCTTGTAACGGGTTGGAGAGCGGAGAGGCTGATGAAAAGCGTCTCCCTGCAGGCGGCCTCGGCCTTCGCCAGGGTTGTCGCCCCGGAGATCCTCGGCGTCCACCCGCGGAAGCGGCGTCTGCCCGGGAGCCTCATTGGGCGAAAACCTCCTCGAAGAGGGCGAGCATGGCGCCCCGGGAACGCCGGTCGGCGGCGGGATCGTAGCCCAGGGCGGCCGCCCCGCGGGCGTCGGCGGCGGGATTGGTGAAGCTGTGCCTGGCGCCGCCGTAGGCGATGAACTGCCAGTCGGCGCCCGCCTCCCGCATGTTGTCCTGGAAGCGGCCGATCTGATCGCGGGAGATCAGGGGATCGTCCGCCCCATGGCAGACCAGGATCCTGGCCTTGATGGTGTCGGCTTCGGGGGCGGCCGTGGGCAAGGAGCCGTGAAAGCTGACCACCGCCAACAGATCGGCGCCGTTCTGGGCCATGGTGAGGACCAGATGGCCTCCGAAGCAGAACCCGATGGCGGCCAACCTGTCGCCGTCGCTCAAGGGGTGTTCCTGCAGCAAGCCGCGGGCGGCCTCGAAGCGGGCGGAGCCGATTTCACTGTTCTGGCGGATATGGGAAGACCACTCCCCGGCCTGGCCGGGATGGTCGGTGGTCTTGCCCTCCCCGTACATGTCGACGGCCAGGGCGATGTAGCCTTCCCGCGCCAGATCGTCGGCCTTTTTGCGGGCGTGGTCGTTGAGCCCCCACCACTCGTGGACGACGAGGACGCCGGGGCGTTCGCCCTCGATGCCGGCGTCGTAGACCAGGTAGCCCCTCAGCACGGTGTCGCCTTCCCCGTACTCCACCTCCTCGCCGACGAGGCCGGCCAGGGCCGGCGCTGCGGCCAGGCTCAACAGCAGGAAAATGGCGGCTGCAGTCACCGGCCTTCTTCCTCTGGATTTTCCGAGATCACTCATTCCCGTTGCTCCCTCCGGTCCTACTGGCCCTGGCCCACAACTGCCCCTTCCGGGTCAGCACCCCCCTGCTCCCCCGCCGCCCCCAGCGCCTCGATGCGCACCGGACAGACCTTGAACTCGGCGGTGAAGGTTATGGGGTCGTAGCCCGAGCCTGTCAGGATGTTGATGGGCACGTCGCTGAAACTGAAACTGGTGAATACAGTGCCCCGCGGCGAGCGCCTGGTGGCCCTGACCTTGATCTGCACCGATCCGCGGCGGCTGGACAGGCGGCACCAGCCCTGGTCCTTCAGCCCCCAGGCCTCCACGTCCCCGGGATGGACCTCGAGGGACTCCTCCGACAGAAAGTAATCGATTCCCTGTGCGCGGCCGGTCTGGGTCCGGGTGTGGTAGGACTGCAGCCGCCTTCCCGTGGTGAGCCAGACCGGGAAGTCGGGGCTGATGGTCTCGGCCGGGTCGCGGTAGTTTATGACCTTGAAGATGCCGCGCCCGTTTCTGAACCTGCCCTCGTGCAACATGGGCGTGCCGGGGTGGTCTGCATGGGGAACGGGCCAGTGGTAGGCGCCCTTGTCGATGCGCTCCCAGTCGAGCCCGGCGTAGATGGGAGAAAGGCTGCACAGCTCGTTGAACACCTCCTTCGCCTCCCCGTACTCGAAACCGTCGAAGCCCAGCCTGCGCGCGATCTGGGAGACGATCCACCAGTCGGGCCGCGCCTCGCCGGGGGGCTTCACCGCGGCGCGCAGGCGCTGCACCCGGCGCTCGGTGTTGGTGCACACCCCGTCGGTCTCGCCCCAGGACGTGGCCGGCAGCACCACGTCCGCCAGGCGCGCAGTCTCGGTGAGGAAGTTGTCGATGACCACCAGGTGGTCGAGACTGCGCAGGGCGTGCTCGCAGTGCTTGCGGTCGGGGTCCGACATCAGGGTGTTCTCGCCGTCGATGATCATGGCGCGGATCTGCTCGCCGCAGCGCTCCAGGGCCTGGACCTTGGTGATGCCGTTCTCGCACTCGATCTTCTTGCCGTAAAGCCGGGTGAACCTGGCCTGGGCCTCGGGGTCCGAGGCCGGCTGGAAACCGGGATAGTTGGATGGAACCGCCCCGCTGTCGCCGGCGCCCTGGATGTTGTTCTGGCCGCGCAGGGGGTTGATCCCGGTGCCCTCGCGCCCCACGTTGCCGGTCATGAGCGCCAGGTTGCACAGGCTCTGGACGTTGTCGACGCCGCAGATGTGCTCGGTGATTCCCAGGGTGTAGTAGATGCCGCTCCTTTCGGCGCGGCCGTACCACAGCGCGGTCCTCTCTATGTCGGCCGCCGGCACTTCGGTGATCTCCTGTGCCCACTCGGGAGGGAATTTCCTGACGTGCTCGAGAAATTCTTCCGTAGCCGTGGTGCGCTCGGCCATGAAGGCCTCGTCCATCAGTCCCTCGCGCTCGATCACGTGGGCCATCCCCAGCAGCAAGGCCACGTCCGATCCCACCCGGATCGGCAGGTATAGATCGGCGAGTTCGGCCAGTGGAATGCGGCGGGGGTCGGCCACCACCATGGTGGCGCCGCGTTTGATCGCCTTCTTGATCCGGGTGGCGGCGACCGGGTGGCACTCGGTCATGTTCGTCCCGATGCAGAAGATCATATCCGCTTTTTCCATGTCGGCCATGGGGTTCGACATGGCACCGCGTCCGATGGTGGCTGCCAGACCGGCAACCGTGGGAGCGTGTCAGGCACGGCTGCAGTTGTCTATCTGGTGGGTGCCGAACCCCGCTCTGATGAACTTCTGCATTACGTAGGCCGCCTCGTTGGGGGCGCGCCCCGAGGCCACCCCGTAGATACTGTGGCGGCCGTGCTCCGCGCAGGCCCGGCGGAATCCTTCCGCCGCCCGATCCAGGGCCTCGTCCCAACCCGCCTCGTGCAGCTCGCCGTCCTCGCCGCGCAGCAGGGGGGTCTTGAGGCGGTCGGAGTGCTGCACGAAATCGAAGGCGAACTGGCCCTTGATGCAGAGAGCTCCCAGGTTGGCCGGGCCGTCCATGGCGGGGTGGACCCCGACCAGGCGATCTTCCTTGCTGAGCAGGTCCACCGAGCATCCGACCCCGCAGTAGGGACAGATGGTCCTGGTCTTCTCGATGGGGCCCGGAACGGCGGCCGCGCGCATGGCCTTTCTGTCGGCCAGGGCGCCGGTGGGGCAGGTCTGCACGCACTGGCCGCAAAAGGTGCAGGCCGAGTCCTTCAGGAGGCCGTCGAACTCGGTGGTGATCCGGGTGTGGAAACCGCGGTTCATGATGTTGATGGCGTGGTCTCCCTCCTGCTCGGCACACACGCGGACGCAGCGGTTGCAGGAAATGCAGAGGTCGTAGTCGCGCAGGATGAACGGGTTGTCGTCCGCTTCCCGGGTGGCGCCTGAACGGGCCCCGCCGAAGCGTCCGGTGCGCGCTTCGTATTGGTCCACCAGGGTCTTGAGCTCCTGGGAGGCATAGCCGCGCAGGGGATCCACGTCCACCTCGCGGTTTTCGGATACCACCATCTCCAGAAGAATCCGGCGGTGCTTCTCGAGGGTGTCGGAGGAGGTGCGCACCACCATCCCCGGGGTTGCCCGGGTGGTGCACGAAGCCACCGGAGCGCGGGAGCCTTCGACCTCGACGACGCACAGCCTGCAGCTGCCCAGGGGCTCGAGCCGGGGATCGTAGCACAGGGTGGGAACCTCCCGGCCGGAGCGCTCGGCGACCTCGAAAACGGTCTCACCGGCGGCAAAGTTCACTTCCTCGCCGTCCAGGGTCATGGAGGAAACCTCCGCCGACGCGGCTGCCTGTGGTTCTGCCGCAACAGTCATCGCAATTTCCTTTCTCGTTTTCCCGATTTCACGACTGCAGGTGCCGGACGATCTGGTCCGGAAAATACTTGATCAGGCTCCGGGTGACAAAGGGGGCGGCCATCCCCAGTCCGCAGGCGCTGGTCGCCTCCATGGTCCGACCCATGTCGGTGACCTCATCGATCCAGGCGGCATGCTCGCGGGGGCCGGCGGCGCCGGAGAGCCGCTCGCTGAGACGCTGGGTGCCGATGCGGCAGGGGAAGCACTTGCCGCAGGATTCCTCCGCGAAGAAGGCCATGGCCTGGTGGGCAATGTCCACCATGTCGCGGCTGTCGTCGAACACAATGATTCCCGCCGCGCCCAGCATGGAGCCCCTGCCCCTGATGCTCTCCTCGTCGAGGGTCACCTCCAGGTCCTCTCCGGCCAGGAATCCTCCCGACAGGCCGGCCATGGTGACGGCCTGAATGGTGCGTCCGGCAGCGGGGCCTCCGGCCCAGTCGTAGAGCAGGGTCTGGAGGGGCAGTCCCAGGGGGACCTCGTAGTTGCCGGGGCGGAGGATGTCTCCGGAAAGACTGACCACCTTGGTGCCCGCCTGTCCGTCGCGTCCCAGACCGCCGTACCAATCGGCGCCGAGTCGCAGGATGGGGGGAACCGAGGCCAGGGTCTCCACGTTGTTGACCACCGTGGGCAGGTTCTCGTAGCCGTGGGTCACAGGAAAGGGAGGGCGGTTGCGCGGCAGCGGCCGCTTGCCCTCCAGGCTGTTCAGGAGCGCGCCCTCTTCGCCGCAGATATAGGCTCCTGCGCCCCGGCGCAGGTGGAGGTCGAAGCTGAAGTCCGTCCCCAGGATGCCGGCGCCGGTGAGACCCGCGGTCCTGGCTTCCGCCATCGCCCCCTCGAGGATGTCGAAGGTGTGCGGATACTCATAGCGCAGGTAGATGAAGCCGCGGGTGGCGCCGGTGGCGTAGGCGGCCAGGACCATGCCTTCGATGACCGCATGGGGATCCAGGTCCATGAGCGCCCGGTCCTTGAAGCAGCCCGGTTCCCCCTCGTCGGCGTTGCAGACGATGGTCTTGGGCGTCCCCGCCGCCTCGGCCACGGCTCTCCACTTGAGTCCCGTGGGGAAACCGGCGCCGCCGCGGCCTGCCAGCTTGCTGTCCGTCACCAGATCGACGACCTCCTCAGGGGTCATATCCTCGACCGCCCGCACCAGGCCCTCGTATCCCCCGGTGCGGCGATAGCCGGCGAGAGCGGCGCGGTCCGGTTCGCGGATATGGGCGAAGACACACTCTTCCGCCCCACCAGGGTTGGGCGGAGGCTCAGGCGAAGGACGGACTTCGAGCCGGTCAGGGAGGGTGCCCACGAGCACCTCGCGGCCCCGGAGCACCGGCACGGGATCGTCGCAGCGGCCGGCGCAGGGCATGGGGGTGGCGTCGCCGAGTGATTGCAGGAGCTCTCTGCCCCCGCGCAGGCAGCAGCTGGGACCGGTGCACACCCTCGGGGACCTCTGCCCCGGAGGAGTGCGCGCCAGGTGGTGGTAGAAGGTCGAGGTGCCGAATACCTCTGCAAGGGGCATGCGCAGTCCCCGGGAAATTTCCCTCATGGCCTCCTCCGAGAGGAAGCCGTCGCGGTCGTGAAAGGCGTGCAGCAGGGGCAGGAGCGGCGCCGGCTCCCGGCTCCAGCGCTGCACCAGTTCCCGGTTAGTCATCGTCGTCATATGAGCTGGCGTATATGGAATTCCGGCTGGGTTTCCGCGCGTGGGTCGAGAATATAAACATTCTTCAATATGGCGGCATCCTCGGCCGGCCCTGGCGGCGGATGAATCAGCCGTGGGCAGGCCGCCCGGCGCGCAGGGCGGTGAGGATCAGGCCTCCGAGCAGGAGACTGGCCAGGGCCACGTGGACCACCTGGAGGCCCGGGGGCAGGGCGAGGTAGGCCAGTCCCAGGCCGGCGCCGAATTGACCCGTGACGACGAGGGCGGGGACCAGGGCGAAACGGCGCAGGGCCGGAGCGCCGGGGAAGGAACGGCGGGCGCTCCAGAACAGGCACCAGCAGCTCAGAAAGGTGAGAAGTCCCGTGGCGCGGTGCAGGTGGTCCAGGGAACCCACCTGCCCCAGGAGGAGCCCGCGGTCCATTTCAGGCGACCCCGCCGCGGTGAGGTCGATGCTGCCGCGCACCATGGCGCCGAGAAACATCTGGACCAGGGAGATGGCGATGACCAGGCAGACCATGCGGGCGAAGCGGCGCTGCCGCCCCGGCAGCGCGGATGGCGCGGGGGCGGGGAAAAAGCTGGCGAAGGCGGCATAGAGCAGGAGACCGACGATGAGCAGGGCGACGAAGAGGTGGACGGTGACGAGACGGGGGTCGAGATCGTGGACCACCACCTGCCCTCCGAACCAACCCTGGAAGGCCACCGCGACGAGGGCCCCCTGGACCGGAGCGAAGATGCGCCTCTCGCTGCGGTGGTCGCGCCAGGCCATGAGGGCGGTGGCCAGGATCAGAAGGCCGACCACCATTCCCACGATGCGATTGACGTACTCGATCCAGGCGAGCTTGAAATTGAAGAGCGCCGGGTCGATATGGGGCGGCAGTTGGTCTGCGCTCGTTGGCGGGATCCAGCGGTCGAAGCACCGCGGCCAGTCGGGACAGCCCAGGCCGGCGCCGGCGGCGCGCACGAACCCACCCAGGGCAATCAGCAGAAAGGTGGTCAGGATGGTGGCCAGCAGCAGTTTCTGGAAGCGGGTCATGGCGCCAGAAGGTAGGCGCGGACGAATCGTGGAGCAACCCGGACCGATTGCTCCCGCGGCATGGTTGTAGAGTCTGCGGGATAGCGCTACTATTAGAATCTCTGCCGGAGGGAATGCTGTGGATCTGGCCATGGCAGGCCTGATCCGCCTGAAGACAGGCGGCCGCCGGCGGGACGATCTCTGCCGGCAGGGGCCGCCGGCGGCAGGAGCGGCGCCCGGCTGGTTGGAACGGGTGGAGACCGCGCGGCAAGTTTCCGGCATGGAGGAGGTCCAGGCGTTGAAATTTCTGGTACTGGTTCCGGACGGGGCGGCTGATTACGGGCTCGAAGAGCTGCAGGGCCGGACCCCCCTGGAGGCTGCTGGCACGCCGAATATGGACCGGCTTGCCCGCGAGGGACTGGGCGGGCTGGTCCAGGTCATTCCGCCCTCGAGGCCAGCCGGGAGCGATATCGGCAACCTGGAGATCTTCGGCTACGACAGCCGGGTGCACTACACCGGCCGGGCGCCCCTCGAGGCCGTGAGCATGGGAATCGAGCTGGGGCCGGAGGCGGTCGCCTTTCGCTGCAACCTGATCCATCGCCGCGGCGATACCCTGGTGGACTACAGCGCCGGCCATATTTCCAGCGCCGAAGGCCAGGCCCTGATCGAGGCCCTCGATGACGAGCTGGGCCGGGAGGGCGTTCGCTTCCACCCGGGGGTGGGCTACCGCCACCTGCTGGTATACGAGAAGGGGCCCGGCGACCTCACCTCCTATCCTCCCCACGATATCATGGGTCAGTCCATGGCAGCCCACCTGCCCTCGGGAGAAGGGCAGCAGGCCATCCGCTCCCTGATGCGGGCGGCCGAGCCCGTCCTGGCGCGGGCACAGGTCAACCGCAGCCGCGCCGAGGCCGGCCGGCCTCCGGCGAACTCCATCTGGTTATGGGGATCGGGCCGGGCGCCGCGGCTCGAGGCATTCAGGGAGAAATTCGGACTGGAGGCGGGGGTGATTTCGGCGGTGGACCTGGTGCGCGGCATCGGCCTCGCCGCCGGCCTCCAGGTCATCCAGGTTCCGGGAATAACGGGGTACCTGGACACGAACTACGGCGGCAAGGCAAGCCACGCCCTGGCGGCGCTTGAGCGCTGCGACCTCGTCTACCTGCACGTGGAAGCTCCGGACGAGGCCGGACACAACGGAGATGCGGCCGCAAAAATCCGGGCACTGGAAGATTTCGACCGCCTGGTGGTGGGGCGGATCCTCGAGGGCGTCACCCAACTGGGCCCCTGCCGCATCCTCCTGGCCCCGGACCACCGCACCCCGGTCGTCCTGCGCACCCACAGCCGCGAGCCGGTGCCCTTCGTCCTCTGGGGCAGCGGCCTGGCCGCAGACCGCCTGAGCGCCTACAACGAACGCAGCGCCGAGGAGGGATCCCTGCACCTGGACCACGGCCACGAGCTGATGGACCACCTGGTTGGGGGGAAGACTCACCTTCCTGCCGGGTGAGCAGGAGGACCACCGCCTGGGCTCCGCCCTGTCGAGGCCAGGCATGCTTCTGCCGGCTGCTGCCTGCGCGCCTGATCAACCCAGCGAACGAGGTGTCGAAGCGCCCGGCTCGCAAGGCTCCTGGGCGAGTCCTGGCGGTGGTGTGCGGCGAGGACGGGCAACCCTGCGGGACGGGGATGCGGCGGCCGAATTCCAGCCAAGTTGCGCGGGCAGGCACCGGAACCAGGCAGGATTAGTTCTGAATCTGAAAGGGTTTCTAGGGGAGATTCCGGACGCACACGTGATCGATGAAGCGGGTGTAGAGGTCAACCGCCTTGTGGAGCTGGTCGACGGAGACCCACTCGTCGGCGGTGTGGGCCTGGGCGATGTCCCCGGGACCGAGGACGACCAGCTGCTTCATTCCCCTGGTGTAGGCCATGCCGTCGGTGCCGTAGGACACGGTGGAGGGAGTACGGGTTCCGCTGAGCTTCAGGGCGGTCCGCACCAGCGCAGAATCGGGAGGAGTGTACAGGGGAAGGCCGCCCCGGCGCACCTGGCACTTGACCCCGCGCTTGCTGGCGCAGTCCTTCACCCTCCTGACCAGGGCCTCGGTGTCCACTCCCGGCATGGGCCGGTAGAGAAGGTAGCAGGTGCTCTGGGCGGGGAAGATGTTGATGGCGATGTTGTGGTCGTTGACGGTGATATTCAGATCAGAATATGGTGGATTGAAATCTTTGTTGCGGAACCGTTTGGAAGTCAAAACCTGATTTCTTATCTTAAGCATGTCGTTGAGGAAGGGAATCATCTTTATATTGGCGTTGACCCCCTTGGTGGTACTGGTGTGGGCCGGCCGCCCCTTGGAGGTAACGCACATGGACAGGCTGCCCTTGTGAGCGTAGACCACGCGCAGGCGCGTGGGTTCGCAGATGAGCCCGTAGCCGCTTCTGGCCTCCTTGAACAACCTGGATTTGTCCACCAGAAGGCGGGCACCCATGGCGTGGCGCTCCTCGTCGGCGGTGATCATGACGTAGAGCGGGGCCTGGAGGTCGGCCGCCTTGAAGCGGGAGGCGGCGCAGAGGGTTGCGGCCAGTGGACCCTTCATGTCGCACGAGCCGCGGCCGTAGATTTTGCCATCCTGCAGCCTGCCCTCGAAGGGGTTTCCGCTCCAGCCGTCCTCGATGGCGGCAGGCACCACGTCGATGTGGCTCATCAGCGACAGCCCGCCCCTGCCCTTTCCCAGCCTGGCGGCGAGAGAGAGTTTTTCCACCCCGTTCTCGTCGGTGTACGGCACCTCTTCGACCTCGAATTTGCAGGCCCTGAGGACCCTGGCCGCGTGGCGGGCGGCGGCGACATTGCTGGAAAGGCTGACGGAAGGGAATGAAATGAGCTCCCTGGTGAGCTCGACGACATCAGTTTTCATGGAATTTTTTCTTTCGACCTGGTGTCAGT
The DNA here is from genome assembly GCA_965208105.1 of Candidatus Latescibacterota bacterium. Taxonomy (GTDB): domain Bacteria; phylum Latescibacterota; class UBA2968; order UBA8231; family UBA8231. The sequence continues at coordinate 256,714 of OZ242318.1, read as the reverse complement.
GCAGTGAGAGGAGGATTCGAGGGCAACGAAGATAAGGCGAGGCCCGAAAAGGAGCAAGCCAGGAGGCGGGGCCTGGAAAGCCGCCGAGCCGGGAGGACGAAACGAGGCCGCATCAGGGATGCAGCCTGAGTGGAGGGACTGGAAAGGAGGGGGGCGATGCTTAACTTAGCCTTGCGACAGCCGTTCGACCGGGAACGGACCTGGAAGTCACCACCACCACCACACCAAAAGAAAGATGCCCCAATGACCCCGGAGCAGCGCTACTTTTTCGACGTGGCGGGCTACCTCCACATCAAGAACGTGCTGAGCGAGGAGGAGCTCAAACCCGCACAGGAAGCCGCCGACCGCTACATCAGCATGGCTCCCGAGGACTGGCCGGCCGGCTTCGGCGCAGACCTGGACCGCCCCGACCTCACGGGCTACACGAACGGATTCGCTTTCGACAAGGCCCTGGAAGTTCTCGTCGTCCACCCTGCCACCTGGCCCATCCTGATGGAGTTGACCAACTACAGACCTCGCTTCACCAGCGGCACCCTGGGCCACAACCACCACCGCCACTGGTTCCATCCCCTGCACGCCGGCTGGAATCCGGAGAAGCAGCCGGACACCCGGCGCTACTACACCGAGGACGGCAAGATCCGCTGCACGGACTTCATCTTCTTCTTCTACCTGACCGACGTCCTCCCCGGTGACGGCGGCCTGATCGTACTGCCGGGCTCGCACAAGAGCAACTTCGTGCTGCCCAAGGACATGTACTACCAGAGCACCTACGACAACGAGGGCTACATGGCCGACTTCGTGCCCCTTGGCGTGCAGAACTTCCCCGCCCGCGCCGGCGACGTGATCATCATCTCCGAGCGCCTCATCCACGGGGTGCTCAACTGGAAACCGAGGGACCGGGACCGCCGCTTCCTCATCATGCGCTACAACGTGCAGCACGCGGTGACCAGCTCGCTCACCCCCTTCTCAGGTGAGCTCCGCGCCCGCCTCTCTCCCGAAACCCTGGAAATGATCGAGCTGGCGCCCTACAACCACACCAAGGAAATCGTCAGGGAACGCTGCGGCGAGATCGACCCCAAGAACCACTACGCCCACTAGTGCCTGCTTGCGTAATTATGCGTACGAACGAGGGCGCAGAAGCGCCCGGCTCGCAAGGCGCCTGAGCGAGTCGTACCTAGAGTGTACGGCGAGGGAGGGCAACGCCGCGAGCCGGGATGCAGCGGCGGCCGAATTCACGCGGAATTGCGCAAGCAGGCACTAGCAGCCCGGATGGACTTTTTCAACGACCTGCTTGGATCCAGGGGAATTTCTCCTGGCGCCGGAAGGGCGCAAGGCTCCCTTCCACCGCCCTGGCAGGATAGACGGCCAGGTTGTCCGGAGAGGACCGCGGGGAACCTGGGCTGCCTCGGGCGGGCATTGCTCAGGGGGTCCAGCTATCCATGCAGGAGGCGTACTGGAGTGCCTGGGACGGGATATCCACCCCCACCTCCTCGCACCAGGCGCCGAGCAGGCGGCGGTAGACGGGACCCGGTCTTCCGTTCCCCACCTCCTGGAAGTTGAAGCGGCATACGGGGATCATGGAGACGATGGTGCTGGTGCACCAGGCCTCGTCGGCGGCGCGCACGTCGTAGGGCTCTATATCGGCCTCGCGCAGCGGCAGGCCCAGCTTTTCGGCCAGGTCCATGCAGGCGGACCGCGAGACTCCACGCAGAATATTGTGCCCCTTGGGGGTGACTATTTCCCCGTCCCTCACCATGAAGAAGTTGTTGCCCGACCCCTCGGTGAGGAAGCCGTGCTCGTCGGTCAACAGCGGCATGGCTCCCGGCTCCATCTGCTCGGCCTGCAGGTCGGCGAGCTTATAGAAGATGCGGCTGCGGTTCTTGGCCTTGGGGTCGATGAAACGGGAAGGCACCGACTGCTGTGGAGTGACGACACAATGGGCGCCCTCGGCGTACCTCGCTGCCACCGCTCCGAGATGCCGAACCAGGGGAAAGATGTTGATGGTGACCACCGGCGCCACGCCCTCGCGCACCAGGCCGTCATAGTAGTGCAGGGCCCCGCGGGTGACGTTGTGCATGATCAGAAAGTCCAGATCGCCCAGAACGGGCAGATTGCGCTCCACCGTCTCGAAGGTCGCCGCCTCCATCGCATCGATGTCGAGACCGCAATCGATGCGGGCGTAGCGCAGCGACCCGTAGAGCCGGTCGAGATGCTGGCGCAGGCGAAAGGGCTTGTGGCGGAAGGTACGGGTCATCTCGAAGACCATGTCGCCGAACAGCAGGGCGCAATCGAAGATCGATATGCGCGCATCGCGCTCGGGTACGAACTCGCCGTTGAAATAAACCACTCGTGTGGACATCTGTATTTACTCCCCAAGGCTGTTTCCGGTCTGGACGAAACGACAAATATACGCCTTGGCACGGCCTCGGCAAAGAATAGAAACGATTCCCGCCCGGGGATTCCGCGCCAATGGGCCCCTGCCGCCTTGCAGGGCACCCTGCCGCAATCTATATTGTGGCCGCCTGGTGTCCCGTCGCAGCGAAAGGTTGACGCAATTGGGCCGCCGAGGCGCCAGGCTCACAAGGCGCCTGAGCAAGTCGTACCCGCCGTGCACGGAGAGTGAAGGCAACGCCGTCAGCCGGGATGGATCGGTGGAAAATGGCGACCTGTTTCTGCGACGGGACACTGGCTTCGAGCAGCCTCCGGAGAGGAAACCGCGGGAGACCTGACATTTGAACATTCTGATCACGGGCGCCTGCCTCGACCTTTCCCAGGACTTGGCCGATTCCTTGAAGGACAGCCACCAGGTCCGCCTCACCGACCGCGCCCCCGTTTCCACCGAGCTTGAATTCGTCCGCAGCGACCTGGACCACGGCAGCGGCACCAGGGATCTCGTCCGCGGCATGGATGCGCTGATCCACGGGGGCCGCCTGGTCCCCGGCGCCAGCCCCGCCGGCCAGATTGACTATCACACCCGCTGCACCTACAACCTGCTCCACGCCGCCAGCGAGGAAAAGGTGCCCCTGCTGGTATACCTGAGCTCCCTGGCCCTGATGGCGCAGTACGGAGAAGACCTGAAGGTCACCGAGCACTGGAGACCTTGTCCCAGCACCGAGCCCGAGGTGCTCTGCTGCCACCTGGGCGAACTGGTTTGCAGGGAGTTCGCCCGGGAAGGACGCATCGCGGTCGCATGCCTGCGCCTGGGTGATCTGGTCCGCCCCGGCCAGACCCCGGCAAGCTCCTCCTCCCTGCACCTGGAGGACGCCCTGCAGGCGGTGGAAGCAGCCCTCGACCTGGACACCTGGGGCCAGGCAACTAAAGGCGGATCTTCCCCGGCTTCGGCGAGCTGGGGCCTGTTCCACGTCCAGTCGGCCCTGCCCGGCGCCCGCTTTCCCATTCGCGCGGCGCGGAAGAAGCTGGGCTACAAACCCGCCGGCAGAGGCGGACGAACGCCATGAAGGTGCTGATCCTGGGAGCCAACGGCATGCTGGGGCCCCACGCCCTCAGGGCCCTGGAGGGCCACTACGAGCTCAAACTCGCCGACATAGCCGGGCCCAAGGGGATTTTCGGCCACCGGACCGGTTTCCGCCCGGACCAGACCCAGGACCGCCACCAGTACCACGAGGTGGACGTGAGCGTCCCGGGGCAGGTCATGGCCGCCGCCGAGGGGATGGACGCCATCGTCAATCTTTCGGTGCTGCGCGACCACCGCAGAAAGTCCTTCGACGTCAACGTCCTGGGCTCCCACAACATCATGGCGGCGGCGGTGGAGCACGGTATCCGCAGGGTCATCGGCAGCGGCCCCCATTTCACCGTCCAGGGCCGCGACTACGAGCGCTTCGACTACGACATCCATCCCGACCTGCCGCCCCATCCGGGCATCGAGATGTATCCCTTCACCAAGGCGCTGGGGCTGGAGCTGAGCCGCGTATTCACCGAACACCACGACGTCTATCTCATCTGGCTGCTGTTCTATAATTTCTTCGATCCGGGGGACCACCCGGAGGACTATGCTCCGTTCATGGTCACCTGGTCGGACGCGGCCGAGGCGATCCGCTGCGCCCTGGAGGTCGACCTCGAAACCCTGCCCTCCCGGTGCGAAGCATTCAACGTCTCGACCGATATTCCCCACCGCAAATTCTCCAACGAGAAGACCAGGCGCCTGCTGGGCTGGAATCCCCGGCACCGGCTGGAGAGCTTCTGGCGCAAGTCACAGGAATAAGGACCGGACGGAGCTGTTCCCATGGCAAAACCGTTGAACGTGCTGTTCATCATCGCCGACCAGTTTCGCGCCGACTGCCTCGGCTGCAACGGCAACGAGGTGATCAAGACCCCCAACCTGGACCGGCTGGCGGCCTCCGGGACCACCTTCACCTCATGCTTCAACCAGTCCGCTCCCTGCGGCCCCAGCCGCATGTGCATCTACACCGGGCGCTACATGTGCTCCACCCGCTCCCCGCAAAACTGCACCCCCCTGCTAGACGCCGAGGACAACTTCGGCTTCGCCCTGAGCCGGGAAGGCTACCGTCCCGGCCTGATCGGCTACAACGACTACGCCGTGGACCCTGCCCTTCTCGCCCCCGGAGACCCGCGCAAGACTTCCCTTCACTACGCCAACGTGCTGCCGGGATTCGAGCGCGTTCTCTACCACGAGTACGACAGCGAGGAGTACTTCGAGTCGCTGCGGCAGAAGGGCTACGACGAAGAGCTCCTCAAATTCGACGCCATTCACTCCCCCGACGTCCCCGCCGACGGACCGGGAGACCATCTGGAGATTTACTACCCCGCCAAATACCCCAGGGAGGACAGCGAGTGCCGTTTCCTGACCGAGAGGGCCATCGAGTACATCGAGGCGGAAAGGGGGGGACAAGGAGGCAGAGGCTGGGTACTGAGCCTCAACTACATCAAGCCCCACTCGCCGCATATCTGCTGCCCCCCATACCACCGCCTCTACGACCCGGCCTCCCTGCCCGCCGCCACCCGCAGGCCCCAGGAGCTCGATCCCTCTCATCCCTACTGGCAGCGGCAATGGGAGAAAGGCGACCAACCGCAGCTGCAGAACGAGAAGCATCGGCGCGAGATGGCGGCCATCTACTACGGCATGATCAGCGAGGTGGACGACAACATCGGGCTCCTTTTCCAGGCGCTGCGGGAGACGGAGCAGTGGGACAACACCCTGATAATCTTCACCTCCGACCACGGCGAGTACCTTGGAGATCACTACCTTTTCGGAAAGGGCCATTTCTACGACGGGGCCCTGCGAATTCCCTGCATCGTGCGCGATCCTCTCGCCGAGGCTGAAGGCACGCGCGGACAGCGCCTGGACCATTTCGTCGAATCCATCGATTCGGCCCCCACGATCCTGGATTGGCTAGGGGTCGACATTCCCGACCGCTTCCAGGGCCGCAGTCTGCTGGGACTGCTGCGGGGCGATCCCGGCTACGTGCCCAAGCCCGAGGTTTTCCACGAGTTCGACTATCGCCAGAAAGCCCTGCGCCGGCCCGGGGAGACCGACCCTGACGAGCACCTGCTCTGGGTGGTGCGGGACCGGTGCTTCAAGTACGTGCAGTTCGCCGACCCCACCATGGCGCCCCTGCTCTTCGACCTCCGCGCCGACCCGGGGGAATTCGATGATCTGGCCGGCAAACCTGAATATGCCGCCACCGTGGCGCGCTACTGCCAGAAACTGCTGCGCTGGCGCATGCGCCACGAGGACCAGCGCATGACCCACTGGGCACAGCAGTACTGGTAAGTTAGCGGCGGAGAGAAAGGACTGACCATCATGCTCATTTTCGACGGCGACTATCCCATGGCCTTCGGCGCCATGGAGATCAACCGCGACCTCACCTTGCCCCTGGAGAAGGTGCGCGCCGCCGGGGGGGATGCCGAGGTGGTTGCCATGGCCTCCCTGCCCGAGCTGCGCCGCGCCCGGATCGCCGCGGCGCTGGTGAAATTCACCGTGCGCCGACTGCGCCGGGACAGTGTCGCCTCCGGGTACCGCGGCGGCGAGGCCGCCTACGGGGCGGCCAAGGGGCAGGTGGCCTACTACCACGTGCTGGCGCGGCGCGGGGAAGCCGCCATCCTGACGACCGGGCAGGACCTGTCCCGGCACATGGACCGGTGGGAAGGGGAAAACGACGCCGAAGCCCTGCCCGTGGGCTTCATCCTCGGGATGGAGGGCGCAGACCCCATTCTCTGGCCGGATCAGGTGCACGAGTGGTGGGACGACGGGGTGCGGGTGGTCAGCCTGACCCACTACGGACCCAGCACCTACGCCTGGGGCACCGGCACCGAAGGCGGACTGAAGGAACCGGCCGCCGGCCTGCTCAAGGAGATGGAAAGCTGCGGCATGCTGCTCGACCTGACCCACGCCTCCGACGAGAGCTTCTGGGAAGCCCTGGAGATCTACTCCGGACCGGTGCTGGCGAGCCATCAGAACTGCCGCGCGCTGGCCCCCGGAGTGCGCCAGTTCAGCGACGAGCAGCTCGGCGCCGTCATCGAGCGCGGCGGGGTCATCGGGGCCTCCATGGATACCTGGATGATCCATCCCGGTGGTGTGCTCGACTGGTCGAATTCCGGCGGATTTTCGCGGCGCGATCACTTCCGGCGCGAGGACGTCACCCTGGGCCATCTCGCCGATCACATCGACCACGTCTGCCAGCTGGCCGGAAACTCGCTCCACGCCGCCATCGGCGGCGACACCGACGGGCAGGGGGGTGTCGAGGGCGCGCCCTGGGAGGTGGACACGGTGGCGGACTACCAGAAGGTGGCCCCCATTCTGCTGGACCGCGGCTACAGCGAGGACGACGCCGCGAACGTCATGTACCGCAACTGGCAGAGATTCTACGAGAAGTGGCTGCCTTGAGCGGTTAGGCCGAGGACCTGCGCCACCCGGCTCCCGCCTGCGGCGCCTCTACCCGCCGCCGGTGAAGAACGAAACCGCCAGTCTCTCCGACCACAACAACCCGCCGCCGGGAAACCCCACGTGCCCCCCCTGCAAGGGCATCTTCAGCCGCAGGAAGGGCTGGTCCTTCACTTCCTCCACCGGATAGCAGCCCTCTCCCAGCAGGGGATCGTTGCGCGCGTTGACGATCAGGGCCGGCACCCGGATCCCCTCGAGGAAGTGCAGGGAACTGCTGCGGCGCCAGTAGTCCTCCGCGCTGCCGAAGCCGTGGAGGGGGGCGGTGTAGCGCTCGTCGAAGTGGCGCAGGGTGCGGACCTCGTCCAGCCCCGCGGCGCTGAGCAGGCCCGGCATCGAGGCGGCCTTCTCCCGCACCTTGTGCTTGAGGGTGCGAAGAAACCGCCTCCGGTAGATGCCGTTCTGCCACTTGTCCAGCTCCACGGCCCCGGAGCGCAGATCGCAGGGCACGGAGAAGACCGCGGCCTTCCGGATCGGCGGCGGCAGCTGATCGCGGCGCTCCCCGAGGTACTTCAGCACCAGGTTTCCACCCAGGCTGAATCCCACCAGGACGACGGCCCCGTAGGTCCCGCGGGAGAGGGCGTGGCTGATCACCGCCGCGAGATCGTCGGTGGCCCCCGCATGGTAGAAACGCAGCTGTCTGTTGGGTTCGCCGCTGCAGCCGCGCAGGTTCCAGGCCAGGGCGTCCCAGCCTGCCGCGTTGAGGGCCTTTACCATGCCCAGGACGTAGGGCCTGCGGCTGTTGCCCTCCATGCCGTGGGAGACGACCGCGAGCTTCCCCGCCCCGGTCCGGGACCAGTCCAGGTCCAGGAAGTCGTCGTCCCCGGTGATTATCCTCTCGCGCCGGAACCTCACCCCCCGGACCCGCCGCAGGATACCGGGGACGATGGTCTGCAAGTGGCCGTTGAACAGTGGAAACGGCGGCTCGTAGTCTTCGTCCGGTGAGCAGGTGCCCTTCCCGTCACGGTCCCGCCGGCTGTCTTGACAGCCCATATCCCTTTGCTTATCTCTCATCCGACCCGCCTCGAATCCGCCCTCTCATGGATTGAAAAGGAGAATCCCATTGACCGCCGCAATGCCTTTCGACATTCCCTCGGGACAGCGCCAGCTCTTCGTCGACGACCACGGGGTGGCCGCCGTCGAGAACCTGACCCGCACCATGCATCAGCCCCAGAAGCAGGGAGCCGTCATCGAGCCGGAATATCCCCGCGAGACCGCCATACAAAGCCGCTGCATGCCGGCCTGGGTGCCGGAGGAGCGCCGCTACAAGCTGTGGATCATGACCGAGGGTGGGATGTCCTACGCCGAGAGCGGCGACGGCCTGGCCTGGACCAGGCCCATCCTGCGCTGCCGCGAGCACAAGGGCTCCCTCGAGAACAGCCTGGTCGCCGGACCCTGCGGCGAACACGTAATCTACGATCCCGCCGACCCGGACCCCTCGCGGCGCTACAAGGGCCTGCGGCTTCGCGGCGCCGGCGAGCGCGTGGTCAGTCCCAGCCGCGCCAACTGGAAGCTGGTCCACAATCCCTGGCGCCTGGCCTACCCCGAGAGACACGTCCTCAACGACCCATCCGTCTACCAGTTGAGCTGGGTGATTCACGTCAAGGAGCGCCCCGGCGCCGATCCGGGAGAGCGCTACGAGGGCCGGGGCTCCTTCCAGACCCGCGACCTGGTGGTCAGCCCCGACGGCATCAACTGGCGAAGGCTGGACCGCCCCGGGCTGCCCACCGGCGATGAGGGCAACTTCAGCTATGACGAGGTGACCGGAACCTACATCGCCACCCTCAAGGAAGGGGAGATGAGCCCCCGCGGCCGCTCCATATCCCTGGCCACCAGCAAGGACTTCGACCATTGGACCAGTCCCGAGCTCGTCTTTCACGCCGACGAGCAGGACCAGGAGCTGGCGCGCCAGGCAATCGCCGCCCGCCTTGCCGACCCGGGTCTGATCCAGCCCCAGCACAACGTGCCCGAAGAGTACTTCGTGGACGTCTACAACATGAGCGTGTTCCGCTACGAGGGGCTCTACCTGGGAATGGCCGCCTTCTTCCACCACACCGGCGACGTCGACGAGAACTCCGACGGCTTCCACCTCGTTCAGCTGACCTGCAGCCGCGACCTGCGCCACTGGGAGCGCCTGGGCGAGCGCCGCCCTTTCATCGGCCCATCGCGGGTGGATTCGGGCGCCTACGATCTGACCCAGATCATGCCGCCGACGCGACCGGTTGCGGCCGGCGACCAACTGCGGCTTTACTACATGGGAGCCAAGTACAGGTCGGCGCCGCCGGACCCCGACCCCGTAACCAGCGCCATCTGCCTGGCCACCCTGCGCCGCGACGGCTTCGTCTCCCTCGACGCCGACGACGAAGGTGGAACATTGCTCACCGAGCCCTTCCTGCTCCGGAGTCCGTGGCTCTTCGCCAACGTGGACGCGGGCTCGTTCCAGGCCGAGGTCCTGGACGCCAGCGGCAAATCAGTCGCCCGCTCTCAGACCCTGAGCGGTGACCATTCCCGCTATCCATTGCAGTGGGCAGAGGGCGAACTCGACTCCCTCAAGAACCGGTTCGTGCAGCTTCGATTCACCTTGAAGGGCGGATCCTTCTTCTCCTACTGGTTCGAGGAGAGCCCCGAACCGCCTCCGCACTGAGAGGAGCGGCCTCGCCGCCCGGCACCTGCGCTTCCATGCAGCCGAACTCTCAGAAGGTCCCTTCCACCTCCATGAGGGTGTCCCGGTCCTCCTTGGAAACGGTAGACGACTCGATCTTCTCCTGCAGCATTCGGTAGAACAGGTCCTCATCCACCGGAATGGAAACCCAGTCGTCGGTCCAGCTCGAAAGCAGCATGGCATTGGCCAGCTCCACCCCGTTGATGCCTTCCTCCCCCCGCGCCAGCAGCGGGGTGCCGTGGAGGATGGCCTCCACCCAGTTCCTGGTTATTCCCCGGTGCTCCTGGTCGCTGGCCGGCGCGGGAATCGCGCACTTCCACACCTCGGGGGATCCGAATCCCCCCTTCCACTCCCGGCGGAAGCGGCTGACCGGAACCACCGTGCGCCAGAAGGTGATGTTGCCGTCCTCCAGCAGGAGCTTGCCCCGGTCGCCGGAAATCTCCAGGCGATTGGTCCCCGGCGCCTCCCCGGTGGTGGTGATGAAGACCCCGGTTGCCCCGTTTTCGTACTCCACGTAGGCGGTCACGTCGTCGTCCACCTCGATGTCGTGGTACTTGCCCATCCCCACGAAGGCGCGCACCCGTTCGGGCATTCCGCAGATCCACTGCCATAGATCGAGATTGTGGGGACACTGGTTGACCAGGACACCGCCGCCTTCCCCCGCCCAGGTGGCGCGCCAGCCGCCGCCGTCGTAGTAGCTCTGGGCGCGGAACCAGTCGGTGATGAGATAGTTCGTGCGCACGATTTCGCCCAGCTCTCCCGAGTCCACCAGCTCTTTCAGCTTCTGATGCTCCCCGCGGTTGCGCTGGTTGAACATCACTCCGAAGACCTTGCCGCTTCTGGCCGCGGCCTCGTTCATTTCCCGCACCTGCCGGGTGTAGACACCCGCCGGTTTCTCGGACATCACGTGGAGGCCGGACTCCAGGGCCTGGATGGCCAGCGGCGGGTGGAAATAGTGGGGGGTGGCGATGAGGACGGCGTCGGCCGCCCCGGCGGCCAGGAGGGCGTCGGCGCTGTCGAAGACCTGGACCCCGGGGCCCAGGTTCTGCCGCGCCCACTCCAGCCGCGCTTCCCTGACGTCGCAGACCGCCGTCAGCTCCGCTTCCTCGATCTCTCCGGCGGACAGGTACTCCGCGTGGTTCGTGCCCATGCCGCCCATGCCGATGATCCCGATTTTTACCTTTTCCATGTGCCCTTTCCTTGAGTAATCAGCGCGCCGCGCTCTTGAGCCTTCGCGGCGGTCCGGTTGGCTTGCCGCCTTTGCATACCATGGGGAAATGCTCGCCGGCGGCGGACATGAGCTCCCCGTCCTCCAGGTCCACGAACTTGCTCATGAGATGGCCGCCTGCGGCCACGAACCGGGCCTTGCCGGTCATGTAGTGGATGGCGATGGCCCGCCGCGGGCGCCCGGAGACGTTGGGGGGGGAGCTGTGCCAGGTGAGCGAGTGGTGGAACGAGACCTCGCCTCGCGCCACCGGCCAGGGCCGGGGCCGGACGTCGTCGATTTCGGCACCGGGCGGAGGCGAGAACCCGCTGATTGCGGCCAATTCTCCAAGCTCCCTGAGGTTCCCCTGGGTGTTGAGAAACTCGATCTGGTTGCCCCACGCGTGGCTCCCTGGAACCATCCACATGCAGCCGTTGCCGGTATCGGCGTCGTCGAGGGGGATCCACGCCGACACCGGGGTCATGGGACGGATGCTGGGCCAGAGGGGGGCGTCCTGGTGCCAGCGGGTAGCCCCGCCGCTGAAGGCGGGCTTGTACTGGATCTGGTCGTGCCAGATGAGCAGGTCAGGCTCCGCGGTCAGCTGGCTGACCGCCCTGACGATGGCTCGGTTGTAGAGGAGCCGTTCGAAGGCCGGCGAGGCCTCCCAGATGTTGACCACCTGCCAGACCGGCCGGGACCCGGATTCCCGCAGACCCTCGTTCAGGTCGCGCAGCAGAACGGGCCGGGGCTCGTCCTCGGCGAATCCGCCATCCCCGATCTTCAAAATCCGGTCCAGCTCGGCGGCCAGCTCCTCCACCTCTCCGTCTCCGAGGACGCGGCCGCCGTTGAGAAAGCCATTGCGGTTGAACTCCTCCACTTGCTGCTCGGTCAACATCCCGGTCTCCTCATAAACTGTTCATTCCGGTCGAACCCCGGGGCCCGGGCGGCCGCCGGGAGCGGGCCGAAAGGCAACATTCGCGGCGCGCCGGCAACACCGCTGCCGGTCGAATTCAACGCGACGCCCAGCCGCTCTCCTCCACGGCGAGCTCGTCCCCCACCTTGCGCACGGCGTCGGCGCGTTCCAGGATGATCGCCCCATCGGCAACCAGGTTCGCCTGCAGCCGTCCTGTATCCACCTCCGGGGCGTCGCAGCCGGCGGCAACGGCAAGGGCAGCCGCCGTTCCAGCCGCCTGTCCCATGCCCATGCAGGTTACGGTGACCCGGCTCGAGGCCAGGGCGGCAGGCTCGGCGCCGTGGCAGCGCCCCGCCACCCAGACGTTGGCCAGCTCCCGCGGCACCAGGGTACCATAGGAGATGTCGTAGGGCCGCACCATGGTGTGGGCATGGTAGCCGGAGCTGTCCTGCGGATGGCGGTCCAGCCACCAGGCGCCCAGGCATACAACGTCGTCGCAGCCGCGCTGCCGCTCGATGTCCGCCAGCCTCAGGGTCGCGGCGGCGCGGATGCGGCGCGACTCGCGCACCCCCACCATGGGGCCGCTGGCGGTGAAGCAGGCGTCCTTGAACTGGGGTATCTTCTCCTTGAAAAGCTCGAACATCAGCCGCGCGTCTTCGCGCCCCTGCATCTCGGCTCTGCTCAGATCGTCGGGATCGAGGGGATTGCCGCTGATGCGGGTGGCGTTGAAGTAGAGATTGTCCGCCTCCACCTCGGACATCCAGGGTCCGGCGTAGAGGCCCAGCCGCCCTTCCCGGTGGGCCTCTTCCAGCACCTCTCCACAGCGCCGGCGCAAGTCCGTGCTTGGGACCAGGGGACCTGCGCGAAAATGCAGGCTCATGGGCTGCAGCGGATCGGGGCCCAGATCGAAGGGGGCTCCGGCAAAGGCCGCCACGTCGGCGTCTCCACTGGCGTCCACAACGCAGCGGGGCTTTACCGCGGTGAGTCCCTTCTTGTTGGCCAGGACAACCGCGGTTACGCGGTCGCCCCTGCGCTCCACGTCGGCGACCACCGTGTGGTAGAGCACCCGCACCCCGGCGGCGCGCAGCGCGCGGTCGGCCTCGAGCTTGAAGCGCTCGACGTCGAAGCGGATGGGGACCCTGTGCTCCGCCCCGCGCATCTGGCCGATTTCGACGTTGAAGTGGAAGCGGGTACCGGCGAGGTCTCCGGCGGCGCTGGTGCGGGCCGCCTTCCGCGCCAGCTCCAGGACCAGGCCGCCCACCACCGGAAGACCGGAGCGCAGGTCGACGAATCCGTCCAGGGCGGGTCCCACCACCGCGGTTATGTAGCCCCCCGCGAAGCCGCAGCGCTCCACCACCATGGTGCGCGCCCCGCGCCGCGCCGCGGCAATGGCCGCGGTGGTGCCGGCGCACCCCGCCCCCACCACCAGGACGTCAGGCTCGGCGACTGTTTCGAGCTGGCGCAGAAGTTGCATTCCCGTCGCTCATCCTCCGCACCGGCGGCGGCCCAGTACCTGCCTGGCCTCCTGGAACAGGGCGATCAGGCGGGAGCGCACCTCTTCATCGCGGAATACCCCTAGGCGCTCGGCCCAGGAGATGCCGCCCTCCATCTGGGTCAGGAGATAGTTCCCGGCCGCGGGCTCGAAGGCGCAGCGCCCGCCCACGTCGATGTAGATTGGCGAGGAATGGGCCATCACCGGTCCGGCGTCGGTCAGGTATGGTCCCCAGCAGCGCGCCGCCACCCAGCAGGACTGCCCGGCCTTCAGCTTGTGGCGCAATACCACCCGCCTGGCGCCGCCGGCATCGCGGCGCGCCACCGGACGCCCGCCGACGACGAGCTCCACCGCGCTCAGCGGCCACACGCTCTCGGCAACGGCCTCCACCTCCACCTCGCCGCCGTTTCCCGGCAGGGCGATCTCCTCGCCCATGAGGCGGCCCTCGGCCCTCAGGTCGATCATGGCCCCGGTGCTGGCGAAGGTGGTGCCGCGGCGCACCGCCCTGCACCAGTTCTCGAAGGTGAATTCCTCGCCGGGCCGCAGCCTGGCGTAGGTGCGCGACCCGCCCAGGACGCGGCCGTTGGACATCTTGTCGGTGCCTCCCACTATGGGCAGCTTCTGGCCCACGTTGAGCCAGCGGTAGTAGCCCCGCTCGCCCTGGCCGATCTCCTCCCCGAGCCAGACCCAGCACATCTCGGCGGCGTCCGCGTGTCCGAGGACGATATTGGCGGCGTTCTCGAAGTCGGGCACCGGCATGTGGGGCATGATCACCAGCCCTCCCTGACTGCGGCAGGCCTCGGCCCAGTCCGCCATCAGCGCCTCGACCTCGCCCCCGATCCAGTCCTCGTTGGCCCCGCCGGTGCACATGGGCGCGACCATCTCCTTCAGGCCCAGGAGGCTGATGTGGCCGAGCACGTGCTGGCGGTTCTCCTGGCTCACCCAGATGAGGTGATCGGCGCTGCTGGTGGGCGACAGCCCGCCGCTGAACTCCTCCCATGAGGTGAAGAGCCTGCCCCATTGGCTGGCCAGCAGGTTGACCACGTTGAGGTCCTCACCCGCCGCCTCCAGGTGGCTCGACTGGGACGAGAGGAAGTGGACGTGGGTATCGCCCGAATAGAAGCCGCGCTCCTTCATGTCGAAGGCGCGGTTGATCTCCAGGGTCAGGTGGCGCTGCCCGGGCTTGATCTCCACCCGGCGCCGCAGAGGTGCGTACTCGAACCCGCGCACAACCTCCACCAGCACCGGGCCCACCGGCAGGTCGATCTGGCAGGTTCCGTCGATGTAGGCGTAGGGAGTGCCGCGCACCTTGCAGTCGCCCCCCAGGTCCTCGAACCAGGCCTCGTTGACCTCGGCCTGGTGTCCGTGGGGAGCGAGGTAGGCCCCATGGGGGGTGCGAAAGTGGACCCGGGCTCCTACCGGCCGTCCCGTAGATCCATCCTCCACCCGCACGTGCACCCACTGCTTGCCCCTGGGGGCGACGACCTCCACCCGCACCCTGCCGCGCCGCTCCCCTCCCTTTCTCACCACCTCGCCCCAGCTCACGGTCTCGGCCACCTCTCCTCCCGCCCGCACCTGCAACCGCCCCCTGGGAGAGCCGTGAATCTCGACGTAGCCCCCCTCCTCCACGGTCTGCCCGCCGCGCCCCCAGCCGCTTTCGTCCACGCTGAGAAAGTCCGCCCCGGGAACAAAGAGGGAATCCTGGCGGGCCACCACGCCGCGCTCCATCTCCACCTCGATGCCCGGGTCTCCCTCCCGGCCGCTCTCCACGCTCACCGCTATTTCCCGGCGCGGCAACCAGGCCAGGGGATCGTCTTCCTCCCTGCAGAGAGTCACCGCGCCCAGGGCCATGGGGGTATCGCCCGCGGCGGTCACTTCCACGGCCTCGATGGTCTGCCGCGGCCGCGGATTTTCCCAGTCGAACAGCCACCATCCCCCCAGATCGTCGCCGTAGTCGGTCCGCACCCCGGTCTGCACCCTGCCGTGGGGACCGCTCAAATCGTCGATGGCATAGGGATGGTACTCGCGGCAGTTGCGGCACAGGAAGGGATGGTGGCCCCAGGGAATGGCGAGGTCGTGAATCTCGAAGCGCCGCCGCAGAGGCTGCTCCTCCGCGCTGCCGTCGGCGAACACCATGCGGTAGGAGCCGATGGCCTCGCCTGCTCCTTCCAGGGTGCTGCTCTCGCCCCGCACAGGGGCGCAGACATGGGCGAAGAGGAGCCGGGGGGCCTTCATTCCCAGTGTAATGGTCGCCGATGCAGGCAGCGACTCTCCTGCATCGCGGGCAACGACGACGAAGCGCCTGGCCGCTTCAGCCGGTGCCAGGGAAAAGGGAACGCCCCAGAACCGGCATTCCCCGGCCGGCATGCCATCCAAGGCCGCAGTCTCTCCACCTTCGGAGGAGGCCGGCCACAACCATCCATCCCCGACCTTGAGGTTTGCGCTGCCGGCGTTCAGGTATCTACTCAGATCCAGGGGCAGAAATGCTTCGGGCATGGGTCTTCCTTCCGGTTCTTCGGCCTGAGGGGCGGTTGCCGCCGCTGCATGGCAACGCCGATTCCGGCGACAATATACCTTCGCCTCCGGAGGCTATCAAGGCATCCGGCCGCAGCGGCCCGCTCAGAACCCTACGCCTTTGAAAACGGGGAGCGGCAGCTCCCTCTCCATGTCCTTGAACAGCACGTACATGTTGTCCACGAGGCGGAAACCCCCGTTGGTGTAGAGCAGTTGGGCTACGGGGTTGTCCAGGGCGACGTAGAGGGTGGCGTTTTCATAGCCGATTCCCTGCATTTCCCAAAGGAGCACCTGCAGCAGATATCTTCCCAGTCCCTTTCCCTGCTCCGGGCCCGCTGTGCCGAACCATCCCACGTAATAGGAGGTCTGGGCCTGCCCGGCGCTGCAGTAGTGTCCGTGGGAGACGGCGGAGCTAGATCCGACCTCCTCGCTCCCGCGCATCAGGCGGAGAGTGACGTTGGGCAGGTCGCCGCGGCCCTCCACCGCTTCGATGCTCACCTCGAGGCCGCCCACAGGGGGGGAGGGCCTGGCTGGTAGACGGCCGCGCTGGTCCAGAAGGGCGTTGCCGCGGGTTATCCTGTAGCCGTTGGCGCGCAGGAGGGCGTGCACGTGGGCCATGGAGTCGAAGAGAAAGGTGCGGTCGAACAGACAGAAGGGGTAGGCGTAGTAGCTGAAGACCCGGACCTGCTTCAATCCCCATTGGCGAAAGTAGTTCTCCGCCGCCTCCAGGATGGCCTGTCCGGCGCGCCGCTGCCCGCCGCGGTAGTGAAAGAAGCGGATCAATCCGACGCGGTCGTCGAGGATTTCTTCGACCAGGTGAAGGCCGATCCAGATGAGGTCGTCGGATTCCTTGCTCCACAAGGCAACGTGGGCGAATCCCACCACCTCGACACCCTCCCGGGCAACGATGAACCTCTCCTGGGAAAGGTTGGGGTAGGGCTCGTCCCCATCCGCACGGAAGCGCACCCCGGCGCAGAACTCCGACTCCGCCACAGGATAGCGGTAGGGCAGGTGGGCAAACTCGGCGTTGTAGAACGGCGCCAGGGACCCGGCCTCCTCGACCTCGAGATAGGTTATCTCCATATCCTCCGCTCCCCCTCCCCAGATCAGCTTTGGCGGCCTCCGCGGATGCAGCGCAGAGCCGCCCGGAGCTGGTCCCTGTTGCTGTAGCCGTCAACCATGCGCTGCAGTGCCGCTCTGGGTTTGTCCTCCAGCCGGCCGACCTCCTCCAGCAGCAGGGGCACTGCCCGGGCAACGTTGTCCACCAGCGTCACGCTGGCCTTCCTGGCCGAGCGGGAGAGCGGGTTCAGGTCCACCGCGATCACCTTCTTGCCCATCCGGCGCAGGGCTTCACAGCGGTCGCCGTCTTCCAGGGGAACGAAAATCACGTCCGCCATGAGGATCCCCTGCGGATGGACGAAGCGGCGGTTGGAGGCGATGAAGTCCAGCTCCGCCCTCCTGGTGGACAGCAGCACCCTGGCGGCGCCGCTCTTTTCCAGGTGGCTGCGGATGGCCCGCTCCCGCGCCCTGGAGGGGTGGAAGAGGTTCACCTCCAGGGGAGCGCCGAGCAGTTCGCCCAGCCGGGCGAGCCCCTCCGGAACCAGCGCCGCGGCATTGCCGTTGACCGATATCACCGGGTATTCCGCCAGGCGCAGCATGGCCGCCGCGGCGCGCGCGGCGCGGCGCGCGAAGATGCGGGTCCTCTCTCCGATGAGGTAGTCGAAAGCTTCTCCGCGCCCGTGGGCTACCAGGCCGTGGATCGAGGTGATGCCCTGCTCCACCCCGGCGGCGACGGCGTTGCGCAGCTTCAGCGAGACGTAGCGGGGATGGTCCGGCTGCAGGTCATTCATCCAGGACCCTGGCTTTCCGCATGGACAGCATGCTCTGCGCGGCACCCGGGAAGGGGCTGGTGCTGAACACCGCGTTGCCCAGCATGATCATCGAGGCGGCACCTCCGGCGGCCTCGATGCGGGCGATGGTTTCGCGAACCTCCCTGTCCTGCAGCAGGCCGCTGCCCTGGGAGAACTGCCTGGCCACCCCGACGCAGGCGTCGAAGTCGACCTCCTCCTCGCTCACCATGGTCTCGAGCCGCGCCAGGGCTTCGTCCGCCGCCTGGTTGATGCGGGCCCGCCTGTTGCGGTCGCCGATGATCTCGGGGGTGCGGATGGGGCTGAAGAGTCGATAGTAGACCGGTTGCTCCGGAACCGGCAGCGGATCCGCCAGGAGCGGGAATCCGGGCTTCAGCTTGACCAGGCAGCCGCCGCGGAACTGGGCGCACACGTCCCCCAGGCCGGTGAGGTTCTCGACCTCGGCCACGTGGGCGGCCATCGCCAGCTCCTCCTCCGGCCTGCCCAGACCCAGCAGGGCGTCGACGGCGTAAGCCGAGGCCAGCGCCGACGCGCCGCTCAAGCCGAACCCGCTGCTCAAGGCCAGCGGCGATTCGATGTCGATGCGCAGCTTGGCGGCGGTGAGCTTCTCCACCACCGAGTGCACGGTGGGAAAGGGAATCTCGCGCCCGTTGAACCGCACCGCGGTGCGGCCGTGCCCGCGGGCGCACACTTCCACCCCGTCGCATACCGTAAAACTCATGCCGAGGGAATGCATCCTGGCCGGGTCGTGGTGCGGGATAATCTTGAAGACACATGAAATACTACCGGGCGCAAAAGCCCTGGCCTGGGGCATTGCCTGCCTTTCGTGACGCATGGACCCGCTGCCGTCCTTCCCTCCTCACCAGGGCTGGTCGTAGCTGGGGGTACGGCAATAGCGCCTCATTCCCAGGCGGAGGGTCGCGGCGCACCCCGGCGCCAGGTTGAGCCTCAGCCACTTGCCCTCCACTGCCTGAGGCTGCGCTCCCCGTACCCCTTCCTCGACCACCTCGGTGAAGCTGTGCTCGCCGAAGGCACCGGCCTGCAGCACCAGGTCCTGCCGGTGCAGCGGGCTGAGGTTGACCAGGTGCAGGGTGGTGCTGTCCGCATCGAGCGCCGAAACCAGGGCGGCGGTGTGCGGCGGCAGCCCCGGACGCCGCTCCGCGGCGTCGTAGAAGCGCAGGCGCACGTGCAACAATCCACCATGGTAGATAATCTGCGGCCCCCCGCAAGTCAATTGCACCAGTGCCTCGGTGTGCACCGGGTTTATTTCCTGCCAGTGGTGCACGTCCCAGTGGGAGGGATCGCCTCCGTCGCCGCGCATCAGATCCATGCGCCTCGCCACCTCGGCGTACTGGGCCTCGAGAATGCGCGCGGGATAGTCGTCGAGGCGGCCCTCCAGGTAGCAGAACCAGGGCGCGAAGTGGATGTCGTCTCCCTTGCCCCGTCCCGGCTCGATGCGCCGCCACGAGGTGTGGGCCTGGGGCAGCTGCTCGATCAGAAGGCGGTCCTCCCGGGCCTGGGACATGTACCAGAGCTGCCCGAGGTAATGAGGTTCCGGGGGCCGGAAGGAGGTCCAGCCCGTATCCGTGTGACGGCAGGGTACCAGGTAGCGTCCGTCCTCGACCCGACCCAGGTCCAGAATCCGGCGCAGCTGGCTGCGGACGATGTCCAGGTAGCCGAGGTCGCCGCTCAGCAGCGCCGCGTTCATGGCGGCGATGGACAGGGGCTCGATGACCGTCCTCAATCCATGGGGCCATGCCCAGCCGTAGTATCCGCCCCACCACTTCCCTCCCATGTTCTCGCCGATGAGTCCGCCGGGTCCCACGTTGTCGGGACAGATTCCGCCGTTGGCCTCCATGCGTTCCGCCCAGGCCTGCAGGTAGTCCAGGACCCAGGTCCTGTAGCGCCCATCCCCGGTGTAGAGGAAGGCGTTGGCCGCGAGGCTGGTGGCGGCCAGGTTGAGGGGCACGTCGGCGCCCATCTGGCGGCTGTTGAGGGCGGCGAGGATCCTTGCGTAGACCTCGTCGTCGCACCAGTCGGCGCCGCGCACCGACTCTCCCTCCCAGTCGATGAGGCGGGTGGGAACGTCCAGGTCCTCGAAGGGAAGGGGATAGTTCGAGAGCACGTCGCGGATGGTGGACCAGTCCTCCCAGGTGTATGCCGGCCTGGGTCCCTTGCTGCCGTTGATGGGAGAGCGGATCATGCGCTTCTCCGGGTCCCAGTTGGGGGCATCCGGGTCGTCTCCCATGTAGAGCCCCGCAAAGCGCAGCGCCCGGTCGCGGTCCCTGCGGCGCCCGGGGTCGGCCAGGCCGAAGTAGTAGAGGTAGACGGAGGACTCGCCGTGGTGCATCCAGTCGTAGCCGGCGTCGAACTCGCGGTGAACCTGGCCGTAGGCGGTGAACTGGCGGGTGACCGCCTCCCAGAGGAAGCGGCTGCGCTCGTGCAGGTCGGCGGCGGCGCCGAGGGCGTAGAACAGAGGCCAGTTGTGGTAGCTCTCGTAGCCGTCGTCGGAGCCGTCCATGCCGGGGAATTCCTCCCTCCAGACAAAGCTCCCGTCGGCGCGGGTGTAGCGCCGCTGGAACAGGGGGGCGGCCTCGTTCATGGCCGCGATGAGATGGCGCTGGCGCAGGGCCCAATCGGGGATGGACTCCGCGCGCCCGGCCTGCAGTGCAATCGCCTTCATGGCATCCTGGTTTCGGAGCGCAGCTCTTCACTTCGATCCGTTGACTCTTCGAGGGTGTAATTAAGCCAGAACTCCCCCGCCCCACAATCGGCGGGGCGAGCGGGCAAGCCCATTGCAGGCATCCCGGAGAGAAGGTTGATCCGGTGGCCGAAATGCCGTATTATGGTCCCTTTCTTTCGACCCGCGCGGACCGCAACAGGAGATGAAGATGAGTGAAAGCCTGCCTTTGCTTCCCACCAGCGTGATCGGCAGCTACGCCCTGCCGGGCTGGTTCTGGAGCGCCACCGAGGAGATGGACCAGGACCGCTACGGACCCACCGACGTCAGGGAGGTCTTCGACGACGCCGTGAGTCTGGCCATGCTCGACCAGGAGCGCGCCGGCGTCGACGTGATCTCCGACGGCGAGATGCGGCGCTGGTACTTCGTCCAGAGTTTCTACCAGCGCTTCTCGGGGCTGCAGGAGCGGCCCGTCCTGCGCAGGACCGGGCTCTACGGCTACGACTCGGTGCCGCGCTGGCGGCCCACCGAACGCATCCAGGTACCCGACGGGCTGGGAATCGTGGAGGAGTTCGAGTATGCCAGCAAATATGCAAACCGTCCCCTCAAGGCCACCTGCCCGGGCCCCCTGACCCTGACCATTCACATCCAGCTGCGCGACGACAAGATATACAAGGACCGCATCGAGCTGGCCTACGAGTTCGCCGGCGTGGTCAACAGGGAGCTCAAGGCGCTGGTGGCCGCCGGGGCCGACTTCATCTTCCTCGACGAACCTTCCTACTCGGTGATTCCCGGCGGCGGCCACGACTGGATCGATCTCTTCAACCACGCGGTGGAGGGAGTCGACGCCAAGATCGGACTGCACATCTGCTTCGGCAACCTGGGCAGCCGCCCCCGGGGGAAGCGCAGCTACGCCGCCCTGATCGACCCGATCATGAACGCCAACGCCGGGCAGATCGCCCTGGAGTTCGCCAACCGCGAACTGTCCGAGCTGGACCTCTGCCGCATTGTCGCCGAGAAGTTCGAGGTGGCCGCCGGGCTCGTGGACGTGAAGTCCTTCTACCTGGAGTCTCCCGAGGACGTGGCCGAGCGCGTGCGCCGGACCCTCGACTTCGTGCCGCCGGAGAAACTCTGGATCACCCCCGACTGCGGCTTTTTCCAGCTGCCGCGCTGGCTCTCCTACCAGAAGATCGAGAACATGGTCCAAGGCGTGCGGATCGTGCGCCGCGAGCTGGAGGGCTAGCAGCCCGTTGATAAAGTTGCTCTGCAGGCGAGGCCGAGGCATGGCGGTCGAAGGCAAGGCGTGCGACCGAGGCGAATCGAGTGAATTCGGGGAGGGAGCGCAACGCCGTATTCGAACGCCAGGGCCGGCCGCCGCCCGGATGGACTTTTTCAACGGGCTGCGAGTGCTGCGCCCGCGCGCATGCACCAGGGTGGCCAGGCGGTGACGGTCGGAGACCTGCTGGAGCGGAGCGCGCAACGCTCGCCCGCTGCCGAAGCGCTGGTCTGCGGCGACGCGCGCCTGACCTACGCCGGCCTCCTCGACGTGGCGGACCGCCTTGGCGCCGGACTGCGCCTTCTGGGCCTGGCCCCGGGCGACCGCGTCGGCCTTCTCCTGCACAACTCCCAGGTGGCCATGGAGCTCGTGCTCGCCCTTGGGCGCGCCGGGCTGGTCTTCGTCCCCCTCAACTACATGCTCAACTCGCGGGAGCTGGCCGCCATTATCGCCCACGCCGGAGTGCGCGCCGTGGTCACCGAACCCGATCTCCACCCTGTCCTGCGTCCTGTCCTGGCACAACTGGATTGCGTCGAGCACCTCGTCGGGGTGGGAGAGGTGGAGGGGGCCACCGCCTCCTACGCCAGCTTGCTGCGGCAGGGTGCGGAGGTGCCCGGACCCGGTCCCGGAGTGGGCCCGGAGGACCTCTTCGGGCTCATGTACACCAGCGGCACCACCGGCCTGCCCAAGGGGGTGATGCTGACCCACGCCAACATCACCGCCCACGCCCGCCACATGGTGCGCGACTACCGCATCGCTCCCCGCAGCCGGGGTCTCGTCGTGCTGCCCTACTTCGTTGGAGCGGCCCTGAACGGCATCGCCTTTCCCTGCCTGTCCCGGGGCGGCACCGTCGTCGTTCTGCCGCGTTTCACCCCGCGCGCCTTCCTGCAGGCGGTGGAAGGCGAGCGCATCACCCACGCGCAGGTGGTGCCCACCCTGCTGGTGCGCCTGCTGGCGTCCGAGGACCTGGGACAATACGACACCGGCAGCCTGGAGATCCTGGGCTACGGCTCGGCGCCCATGCCCCTCGCCTGCCTGCGCCGCGCCATCGAGGTCCTGGGACCGGTGCTGGCGCAGATGTACGGGCTCACCGAGACCTGCGCCATGGCCACCTGCCTGCGCCCCGAGGAGCACGTCCTGCGCGGCCCCGGGGCCGGGCGCCTGCGCTCCTGCGGGCGGCCCGTCGAAGGGGTCGAGGTACGCATCGTCGACGAAGCCGGAGAGGAGGTAGATGAGGGGGAGATGGGCGAAGTGGCGATCCGCGGCGCCACGGTCATGCGCGGCTACTGGGAGATGCCCGAGCTCACCGCCGAGGCCATGCGCGGCGGCTGGTTCCACAGCGGCGACCTGGGCTACAGGGACGAAGAAGGGTTCGTCTTTCTCGGAGACCGCAAGAAGGACATGATCATCAGCGGAGGCTTCAACGTCTTTCCCCGCGAGGTTGAAGAGGTGCTCTACACCCATCCTGCCGTTTTCGAATGCGCCGTCATCGGGGTCCCCCACCCGGAATGGGGCGAGACGGTGGAGGCCGTGGTCGCGCTCAGGGAAGGAAGCCGGGCAAGCGCCGAGGAACTCCTGGCGTTCTGCCGCGATCGGCTCTCCAGCTTCAAGCGGCCGCGGGCCATCGGCTTCGTGGGCGAGATCCCGCGCAATCCCTCGGGAAAGGTGCTCAAGCGCGTTCTGCGGCGCGGACGCCCGGGCAACCCGGCCGGGGAGGCACCCTCGAAAGGAGAAGGCAATGAGCAGTGAATCGGTCGAGTTGAAGCGGGTGGGCTCCACCTCCCGGCGCCTGCAGAAGCTGCCCTACGAGAAACGGGTTTGCCGGGTCGAGCAGTACCCCTCCTGCCTGTCGCCGGACCCCAGCTTCAGCGGGCCGTCCGTCGAAGAGTACGCGGAGTTCATCGCGGACGTGGGGGTGGAGGTGCAGATCGTCACCGAGGTGGACAGAGGCTACGCCCGCTTCCCCTCCAGGATGCTCCCCGCCCATCCCCACGTGGACCAGGAGCGCCTTCCGCGCTTCCTGGAGCTGGCCCACGAGAAGGACATCGTCGTCCTCTGCTACTACGCCATGATCTTCAACAAGCCGCTCAAGGCCCTCCACCCGGAGTGGCTCATGGAGTTCATCGACTTCGGCCGTCCGCCGCCCGAGAACCAGGGCTGGTTCTGCTTCAACTCGCCGCACCGGGACTGGCTCCCCGACTACCTCATCGAGTGGATGGACAACCTGGACCTGGACGGGTTCTACTTCGACGATACCAACTGGGGCTCCCACGCCGGCCGTCCCTTCTACCCTTCGTGCATCTGCAGATACTGCGAGGAACTCTTCCGCAAAGACTGCGGCCGGCCCATTCCGCGCAAGGTGGATTTCGCCGACCCGGACTTCCGCCTGTTCGTCAACTGGCGCTACCGCAAGTTCGTCGACTTCATCCTCCACCTGGGGCGCCGGGTGCGGGAGAAATACCCCCACGTCATTCTCGACCATCACTACTACGCCCGCCCCACAACCGACTGGGCCGACGGCCATCAGCTCAACCCCCTGCCCTTCGGGGCCGCCGGCGACCACTTCTTCATCGAAGCCCACCGCACCGTGCGCGAGACCGGCTTCATCTCCAGGGTCGCCCGCGCCCTGGGACCTCCATTCTGCGTCTGGCGCAACCAGATCCAGGAACTGCCCCAGTGCACCTCGAGCTACGCTCCCTACCAGGAGCCCTACTCTCCCCTGCTCCACGGCCTCGAGGCCCTCATCAACGGAGGCAGCTCCATCTACGGCTCGTTCGGCGGCCCGGTGGAGCTGCACCGGGACACCATGAAGACGGTTTTCTCCGAGCTCAAGAAGCGCGTCCCCTACATGGAGGGCGAGACCCTCAAGTACGCTGCCCTGCACTACTCGCAGCAGAGCCGCGACTTCCGTCCCTCGGAAATGGCCAAGAACATGGGCGAAGAGGACTACGCCGCCATCTCCCAGGGCAACGTCAACGGCACCTACGAGATCCTCAACCGCTCGCACCTGCTGGTGGACGTGGTGTTGGACGACCAGCTCACGGTGGAGCACCTTTCCGGCTACCGCGTCCTCTTCCTGGCCGACAGCTGCCTGTCCGCGGCACAGTGCGACGCGGTGCGCCGCTTCGTCGAAACCGGCGGCACTCTGGTGGCCACCCACCAGACCTCGCTCCTGGACGAATTCGGGGACCGGCGCGACAACTTCGCCCTGGCCGAGGTGCTGGGGGTGGACTACCGCGGACCCGGCGGCAGCGGCGGCCTCGAGGGGGTGGTCTACGTTCCGCGGGACGAGGATCTGGCGCGCCGCTTCGGCCACCTCATCTGCTTTCCGGGATGCCAGGCGGAGGTCGGCCTCCGGCCCGGCGCCCGGGTCCGGGCGCTGTGCACCCGCAGCAGCCTGGGAGGCGGGGCTCCCCTGGACCATTTCGACCCGCGCCTGGAGTACGACTCCGGAGAGCCCGCGGCAACCCTCAACCACTACGGCAGGGGCCGGGCAATCTACCTGAGCAGCGACGTGGGCCGCGGCTTCCTGGAAAACCCCTACCCGCCGCTGCGGCGCTTCATCGACCACCTGCTGCGCCGGACCCCGCCTCCCATCGAAGTCGAAGCGCCCCAGGCCATTGAAGTGGCGGCCGTGCGGCGCGGCGACCACCGGCTGCTGATCCATCTCCTCAACAATCCCACCCCCATGCTGCCGCCGCAGCCCGGCGCGGAACCGCAGGTGACCACCTTCTTCTACCTCCAGGAGCTCGAGCCGGTGCGCGACGTCCGGGTGCAGTTCAACGACCTGAAGGTCGAATCGGCCAGCCTGCCGCTGCAGAACCTGCCCCTGGAGGTGAAGGGAGATCCGCCAGCGGTGGTGGTTCCCAGGGTGGAGCTGCACGAGGTGATTGAGGTGGAATTGCCTGGCTGAGGTTGGCTCAAGGATCCTGGGCGGGACCCGCCTTGCCCCGCAGAAATTCGGCGATGCGGCGCTGCGCCGCCGGACGGGTGGCCAGGGCGGCCAGGTCCTCCGCTTCACGCCTCATCGCCTCGGCGCGGGCCGGCGGCTTCAGCACTTCCCTGGCGCGCAGAAGCACCTCCGCGTCCTTGGAGCTCAGGTCCCGGGCAAGCCGCCCTGCCTCCGATACCAGCCTGGCGGCGGGTACCACCCGGTCGACCAGGCCCATGTCCAGGGCCTCGACGGCGCTGACGCGGCGTCCCGTAAAGATCAGCTGCCGCGCCCGCGCCGGTCCCAACAGCGCGGGCAGGCGAAAGGTGGCCCCAGCCGCCGGCAGCCAGCCCATGTCGATCTCGGGCTGTCCCAGCACGGCGTCGTCAGCGGCCAGCCGCAGGTCGCAGGCAAGGGCGAGCTCGCAGCCGGCGCCGAGAGCGTGGCCGTGGATGGCCGCGATGGTGGGCCTTGGAAAGTCCTCCAGCCGGCTGCACACCCGGTTTTCGAGCAGCCCCAGGGCGCGGGTGCTCTCGCGGCCGGCGCCCGCCAGCTCGCCGAGGTCGGTGCCGGCGCAGAAGGAGCGCCCCCTTCCGGCGACGATCAGAACGCGCACCTCTCCATCCCCCGCCGCGGCGACCAGGCGCGCCTGCAGCGACTCGTACATGGGACGGTTCAGGGCGTTGAGCACCGCCGGGCGATCGAGCTCCAGCAGGCCGACGCCGTCGCGGGCGGAAAAGAGTACCCCGGCCATGGATCAGGCCTCCTTCATCCTCGTGAAATTGTCCACCAGCCGCCTTGGATAATATGCTGCCGGGCGGGAAATCTACAAAGACGGATCGCGAGGAAGGAACGGATCTGCCCGGTAATCCGCACTTCCCTGCCGGTGGCAATGTGACACTCACCTATCACTCGGGCGCCAATGCCCCGAAGGCCGCTGCAAATGCCCGCGACTTGGGATTGAGTACGGAGTAGAAGGCGCGGACCTCCGGGTCGGGATGGTCGCGCCAGAGCCTGGCCGGCAATGTCGTGTAGTTGCTCAAATGGGGCTGGTCGCGGCGGCCGTAGTAGATCTGCACTGTCTTGCGCTCCTCCCTGGTCGGACGAATGGTCGCCGTGTGCAGCACCGAGAGATTGAACAGCACTACGGTGCCGGCGGGGCCGTGAAGGTCCTCGACGCCGCCGCGGGCGAGCTGTTCCTCCTTCTCCAGGATGGGCGCGTCGGCTGCTTCGGGCGAGAGGGAGAAGCAGTGGGTGGTCTCGTCGACGTCGGCCAGGTAGACCAGAACGTGGATGTACTGGGTGCGCAGGGGGTGCTGACGCCAGTGCGGACTGTCGCGGTGCCAGCTGCGCCAGCCCTCGCCCTCGTAGGGGGCCATGTGGCGCAGGCAGGCTTCGGAGAGGCAGATGGGCCCGCCCAGAAGGGCCTCCACCCGATCGAGAATCTGCGGGTGGCGGATGATCTCCTCGACGGAGGGCCAGGTGATCAGCGGATCGCAGTTGACCGTCTGGTAGGCGTCCTCCAGGGGGCGCCAGAAGGGACGGCCCCATACCTCGCGGTCCTGATCGAAGCCCCGGCGCAGGCGGGCGGCCTCCCTGTCGGAAAATATCTGGCCCAGGCGAAGGTAGCCATGGAGGCGAAAAAACTCGTACTCTGAACGGATCATTTCTGTTCCACGCGGTGACTGACCTTTGCCGCGAACCGCCTTTTCTTACCTGCGTCCCCGGAGAGTCCGCGGGGGATTCTTCCCAGGTTGCAGCAGGTGGATCCGGCTACCACAATCAGGGCGCCGGCCATCGCCGGTTGGTTGAGGGGTTCCATGGGCACAAGGTCGGGGTCGAAAAGGCCGAGCAGGCCCATCACGGCCATGGTGATGAGGGGTGTCAGAGAAACAAGGGCGCCAATGCGCGATGCCTCCAGCCTTTTGAGGGCTTCAGCGAAGCTGAGGTAGGAGACCAGGGTGAACACCGCCGAGAACGCCAGCAGCGACAAAGGAATCGGCGCAAGCTCCAGAATGTCCTTTGGCCGGGCCAGGGGCAGAAAGAGGATCATGCCGGACCAATAGACCAATGCCAGAATGGAAGTGGACGGGAGATGCCGGAGAAGTCGCTTCTGCGCCAGCATGAAGATACCCCATAGAACCGCCGAAGCAACCACGAGCCAGACGCCCCGGCCATAGTTTCCCGCCGCCGAGACCAGCTCGGCGAAGCGCTGGTTGAAGAAGAGCCCCAGTCCCAGGATCAGCACCGCCAGGCCGATCCACTGCAGGCGGCTGAAGAATTCATTGAAGAGGATGAGCCCGCCCATCAGCACGATAACCGGGGTCAGCTGCATCACGATCTGGGCGGAAGCGGGGGAAATGCGGCTCAACCCCATCTGATAGGTCAGATAGTTGCCGCCGAGGACGAGGACGCACACCAGCGCCAGAGCCAGGGCCGCGCCGCGTATCCTGAAGGGGGAGGCGAGGCCATGGCGGAAGTGGACCAGCGGGACAAGCATGGCTCCCGCAACCAGAAGGCGGTACCAGGTGACCGTAAACGGGTCCAGCCATTGCAACAGGAGCTTGAGGACCACCGGGAGGCCGCCCCACAACAGCAGGGCGACCGAGGCAAGGGCCAGCCCCGTCAATCGATGTCCGCTCAGGTTGCTCACGGTGGCTGCAAGGTCGTCAATCTTCTCCTCGCTGCTCAGAAAGGCAGGCCGATGAAGTAATGGCCGCGACCGGAGAACAGTGATGAGAAGCTTCTGCCGTCGAACCGGGACCAACAGATCACCGGGTGAAAGGCAAAGAATCGAGGTGTACCGCATCCGGAAAGAACCACAGCCGTGCCCAATAGCATCAGGGTGAATAGCTGATGCGGTAGACCAGACCGGCCTGGTCGTCCGACAGCAGCAGGGAGCCGTCGGGCATGACCAGGACATCCACGGGCCTGCCCCAGCTCGATTCTCCCTGAAGCCAGCCGCGGGCGAAGGTCTCGTAGCTCACCGCCTCGTTGCCCTCCAGGCGCACCAGGGTGAGCCGGTAGCCGATCTTGCTGCTGCGGTTCCAGGACCCGTGCTCGGCGATGAAGATCTGGTTGCGGTACTCCTCCGGGAACATGGCGCCGGTGTAGAAGCGCATTCCCAAGGCAGCTACGTGGGGACCGAGATTCCGCGCAGGAGGAACGAACTCGCCACAGGAGCGCTGGTCCCCGAACTCGGGATCGGCGATGTCGCTGCCGTGGCAGTAGGGATAGCCGAAGTGCTGGCCTTCAGCGCTCAGTCTGTTCAGCTCGTCCGGAGGGGAATCGTCGCCCAGCCAGTCCCTGCCGTTGTCGGTGAACCACAACTCGCCCGTCTCAGGGTGCCAGTCGAAGCCCACCGTGTTGCGCACGCCCCGCGCCACGACGGCGAAGGCACCCGAGGCGTCCAACCTGCCGATGGTCGCGTAGGGGTCGCCGGCGTCGCAGATGTTGCAGGGCGCCCCGACCGGAACGTAGAGCAAATTGTCGGGGCCGAAGCGGATGAACTTCCAGCCGTGGTGGCGATCTTTTGGAAGATCGTCGTTGACGATCTCCGGGCTCGGCGGGTTTTCGAGGTCCGCTTCGATGCCGGGATAGCGCAGGACGCGGCTGATCTCGGCCACGTAGAGGTCGCCGTCCCTGAAGGCGACCCCATTGGGAGAGTTCAGCCCGCTGGCGAGGGTGATGATCCGCTCCGCCCTGTGGTCCCCGTCCTCGTCGCGCGCCGCGTAGACGGTGCCGACGGTGCGGGTGCTGACGAACAGGGTCCCCTCCGACCCGAGGCTCAGCGAGCGGGCTCCGGTGACCCCTTCGGCGAAGACGCGAATGTGGAACCCGGGCGGCAGCTCGATCCGCTCGAGCCGGGGATCGCCTATCGGCGGCAAGGGCTGCTGAACCGCGGCACCAGGCGCCTCGGCTTCTTCCGTTCCCGAGGGCTGCTCCCGGCAGGCGCACACGGCCGCCGCCACGGCGAGAAAGCCGAAGAGATACCTCATCGAAAATTTCACCATGAGACCTCCAAAGGAATTTCCGCTGTCCCGAGCGGCGCTAGCCCCACAGCTCGGGTCGAGGCGGATGCAGCAGACTGCCCTCGAAGACCAGTCCGCCTTCGCGGTCCGCCGCCAGCAGGAGGGGACCGTCCAGGTCGACGAACTCCGCCTTCTGGGCCAGCAGGACCGCAGGCGCCATGGCCAGCGAGGTGCCCACCATGCATCCCACCATGATTCCGAGGCCGCAGTCCCGGGCTTTTCGGGCAAGGTCGAAGGCGGCGGTCAGGCCCCCTGCCTTGTCCAGTTTTATGTTGACGAAATCATATGCCGGGGCGAGCGATTCCACCTCTTCGGCGGTGTGGCAGGATTCGTCGGCGCAGAGGGGCACGGGATGGTCCACCCTGGCAAGCATCCCGTCCTTGCCCGCCGGTAGGGGCTGCTCGATCAAAGCGACCCCGAATCCCGCCAGCCCGGCGCACAGCGGTTCGACCATTTCCTCCGACCATCCTTCGTTGGCGTCCACGATCAGACGGGCAGCGGGAGCGTTCTCACGCACCGCGGCCACCCTCTCCAGGTCGCCCTCGCTTCCCAGCTTCATCTTCAGCAGGGGGCGGTGCCTGTTTTCGCGGGCGGACCGGGCCATGCGCTCCGGGGTGTCGAGGCTGAGGGTGTAGGCCGTGGTCACGGGATCCAGAACGTCCAGTTCGGTGCATTGATGCAGCACCCCATTGCCCGTCTTGGCCTCCAGGTCCCAGAGAGCGCAGTCGAGCCCGTTGCGCGCGGCGCCGGCCGGCAGGATGTCCTGCAAATCCCGGCGCTCGATCCCGGATTCCACCTCGCGTTCCAGCGCCAGCAGTTCCGCCACCGTGGTTTCGGGGGTCTCGCCGTAGTGGGAATAGGGAACGCATTCTCCGCGCCCGCGGACCCCGGCGCGATACAGCTCCACCACCACGACCTCGGCGCTGGTCTTGCTGCCCCGGGAGATGGTGAAGGTGCGCGACAGGGGCCAGCTTTCGCGGACAACCTTGAGCCGTGTGGCTTCAGAGGGCATCGACCAGCCGCCCCACACCGCCGCGGCAGGGGTCCACCGCGGGAAGCCCCGTCTCCGCTTCGATATTTTCGAGCAACTCGGAGGCCTCCCCGGTACCCAGGTGCGCGGTGATCACCGCAACCCCGGCCACCCGGCAATCCTCGTTGGTCAGCCTGCCCGCCTCTTCGTTGCGGCGGATGCACTCCTGCAGGGGAGGCAGGGGGTAGGCCGGCAGACCGCGCATGTGCCGGCGCTGGAGATCGTGGCACATGACGAGACGATCTGCCTGGGCTCCGTGCAAGAGCCCAAGGGAAACGCCGGCATAGGAAGGATGGAACAGGGAACCCTGGCCCTCTATCAGGTCCCAGTGATCGGGTTCGGCCGCGGGAGTGAGCTTCTCGACCGCTCCGGCGACGAAATCGGCGACCACCGCATCCACGGATACGCCTTCTCCGGCGATGAATATGCCCGTCTGTCCGGTGGCCCTGAAATCCGCCTTCATGCCCCTGACCTGCATCTCCCTCTCCAGGGCGAGGGCGGTGAACATCTTGCCGATGGAGCAGTCCGTACCGACGGTCAACAGTCGTTTGCCCGTCCTCCGGCCGCCGTTGGCGATGGGGAACTCGCCTGATGGATGGCGCACGTCGAACAGCTGCGATCCCCGGGCGGCCGCCTTGTCGCCGAGAGCGGGAATTGCGCTCAAGCGCTGGTGCAGACCACTGGCGATGTCGAAACCCAGATCCAGCGCCCCGAGCAAGGTGTGAATCCACGGAGGGGAAATGACCCCGCCGCGGTTTGCCGCCCCGACGATCAGGGTTTTCGCCCCGGCCTCCCTCCCCTGCTCGAGGGTCATTTCCGGCAAACCCAAATCCACCTTGCACTCTGGCAGGCGCAACTGTCCCAGGCACCACCGGGGGCGCCAATGGGCGAGCCCGTCGGCGGTCTTGACCGCCAGGCGGTCGGGGGCGTCGCCCAGAAACAGAAGATAGGGGGGCTCGATGCGCATGGACCTTTTCCTCAGGAAAAAACCGACATTTCGCGCAGGCGCTGAACCATGCCAGGCACGATCTCGACGACGTAATCCACCTCATCCACCGTGTTCCCCCAACCCAGGCTGAAGCGCACCGACCCGGATGCCGTCCTCGGCGCCAACCCCATGGCCAGCAGCACATGGGAAGGCTCGGGCTCGCCCTCGGCGCAGGCCGAGCCGCTGGAAGCGGCCACGCCCTTGAGATCCAGATCGAGAAGGACCGCCTCCGCCTCCACCCTCTGGAATGAAAGATTCAGGGTGTTGGCCAGCCGGCGTTGCGGATGTCCGTTCACATGGAGGTCCTCCACCCTCCGCAGCAGCCCCTGCTGCAGCCGGTCCCGCAGCACTCCGGCCTCCACCTCCAGGTCCCGGCCTTCAGCCGCCCGAAGCTCCACCGCGCGGCCCAGGCCGACGATGCCGGCCACGTTCTCGGTTCCCGTGCGCAGACCCCTCTCCTGGCCGCCGCCCCGGCACCAGGGTTCGATCTCCAGGCCGCTGCGCACGTAGAGCGCCCCGGTGCCCTTGGGGCCGTTGATCTTGTGCGCCGAAACGGAAACCAGGTCGGCGCTTAGATCGTCCACCCGGAAGTCCAGCTTGCCGAAGCTCTGCACCGCGTCCACGTGCAGAGGGACGCCCCTGGCGCGGGCGAGGCGGCCGATCTCGGCCAGCGGCTGGATGGTGCCGGTCTCGTTGTTGGCGTGCATGATCGAGACCAGGGCGGTGTTGTCGTCGAGGGCGGACTCCACCGCGTTCAGGTCCACCACTCCGTATTCGTCCACCGGGACGTAGATCACCTCGAACCCGCGCTGCTCCAGATGCCGGCAGGTATGCAGAACGGCGTGATGCTCGACGGCGGAGGTGACGATCCTGCGCCGGGGCCGCCGGCGAGAGCAAGCCATGCCCTCGATGGCCCAGTTGTCGGCCTCGGTTCCGCCGCTGGTGAAGTAGACCTCGCCGGAGCTGCAGCCCAGGGACCGGGCGAGAATATCCCGCGCCGCTTCGACCGCATCCCGCGCCTCGCGCCCGAAGCCGTGAATGCTGGAAGCGTTGCCCACCGCCCCTGTCAGGTAGGGCATCATGGCCTCCAGCACCTGGGGGCGCAGGGGCGTGGTCGCATTGTGGTCGAAGTAGATCCGGGGCACAGAATTCCCTTTCCGTCAGGGCACCAGGAAGGTATAGGCGCGGACCAGGACCGGATCCGCCATCAGCTTTTCAGGGCGGCTTTCAAGAGGGGTTCCGTCGGCGAGGATGAAATCCACCGTCTCTCCCCTCTCGACAGCGTCCAGACCGCGCAGGACCTCGATCTCCTCATCACCCTCGACCTCGCGCTGCAGGATTTCCACCAGAACCCGGTCCAGCCTCTCCATTCCCGCCCGGCCTCCCGCCTGTCCCTGCTCGACGAGCTCGGCCATGGCTTCGAACAACCTCTCCCTGTCCTCGTTGAGGCGCTCGGCGGCGATGAAGTAGAGGGTGTAGGCTCGGTCGGGACGATTCAGCGTTATCCAGACGTTCTCACCCGGACCGTAGTGCATCCTCCCGGCGTAGACGAACCGGGGCGCGAAAACCTCCTCCACCTCGGCCTGTGAACTGTAGAGAAAGGCGTAAACCTCGCAGTCCGCGGCCGTTTTGAAGCGAATTTGCACGCGGTCACCCAACTGCAGCAAACCACCTTCGGCGATGGCCGCGGGCTGGGCCCAGCCGCCTTCGCTGCGCAGGCCGAGAAGGTGGAGATCCACCTGCAGCTCTCCCCTGGCGGGAGAGCTGCCCTGCCGCCTTCCGCGCCGGTCCACCTCGGCGGTTAGCCGGCGCTGGTCCAGCCTTCTGGTTCCCCTGGCGACTACCCGGCCGCTCGCCCCGTCGATGGCGAGGAGGCGCAGATAGGACCAGGTGGTGCCCGAGTGCAACCTTCCCCCTATTACCAGGGAAGCTCCCAGATCCTCCCACCGAGCTGCCGGAACCGCCTCCACCTCATCCCACGGGTCCCCTTCCACGTCCGTCACCAGGGCGGCGCCAGCCTCCTCCAGTGCTTCCCGCAGGTACTCGTCCACGAGCCTGGTGGCGGCCGTCTGCCTGCCCGCCTCGTCGAGCAGTCCAAGGACGGCGATCTCTCCGCTTTCGGGTGCCGGGGCGACCAGCCTTGCCAGCTCCGCCGCGGCCTGCTGCGGCTCGGGCTCCCGGGACGGGGCCCCTCTCCAGGGCATGCAAGCCTGCAGCCAGAGCGCGGACGCGGCGAGGGTCAAACACACCCATGCGGGAATCGACAGGCCTTGGCGAAACCGGTGCGGGCACCCGAGACCGGGTCCGGGTGCCTCTCGACCCGACGCCTGCAGCCCCGCCGTAAGGCAGGACCCAGGTCCGCGGGAGTCCGCGGTATGGCGTCCGATTCCTCGAGTTTCTCTCCGCGTCCATACGGTCGTCCACATCGTTTCAGAATATAATTCTCAGTATTCCATTTGTCATCCGGCTCCACCGCCCTCCATCCGTTTGACAGGGGGTGGCGGCTCTCTTACCATTCACCCCGACCCATCCTCCACCTCTTCCCAATTCCGACAACGGGAAACCAACTCGAGCCATGACCTCGAACTCTCCCACCTCCGCCGAGCTCGCCGCTGTCGCGGAGATGGCCCTGGCCGAAGACCTCGGACCCGGGGCGGTCGAGGCATCCGCCGACCTCACCACGTCATGGACCGTCTCCCCTCGACACCGCGCCGTCGCCACCATCCTGGCCAAGGCCCCCGGGGTCGTCGCCGGCCTCGGGGCCGCCGCCGCCGTATTTAACCGACTGGACGCCGACATCTCCTTCGAAGCCGTGGAAGAGGAGGGAGGCCAGGTATGCGCCCATGCCGTGATCGCCCGCCTGGAAGGCCCGGCAAGGCCTCTTCTAACCGGCGAGCGCAGCGCCCTCAACCTGCTCCAGCACCTCTGCGGGGTGGCCACCCTGACCCGGGCTTTCGTGGAGGCGGTGGCCGGCACCCGGGCGCGGATAACCGACACCCGCAAGACCCTGCCCGGCCTGCGCCTGCTGGAGAAACACGCGGTCCGCCTGGGCGGCGGAGTCAGCCACCGGATGGGGCTGTTCGACGCGGTCCTGATCAAGGAGAACCACGCGGTCTCCGCCGGCGGCGTGGACGCCGCCCTGCGCCTGGCGCGCGCGGCGGCGCGCGAAAACCGGAAGGAAGGGGTGGAACTCTTCGTAGAAGCCCGCGACCTCCGGGAGGTCGAGAGCCTGCTGCCGCTGCGCCCGGACCGCATCCTGCTCGACAATATGTCGATCGAGCTGATGCGCCGCGCGGTCCTCCTCATCCGCCGAGCCCATCCGGGTATGGAGATCGAGGCCACCGGCAACGTCACCCTGGACAACGTGCGCCAGGTCGCCCAGACCGGGGTGGACCTGATTTCCATCGGCGCCCTCACCCACTCGGCCCCGGCCCTGGACCTGAGCATGTTGTTCTCGACCTGCAGCTCCTGAAGGGACCGGGCGGCTGCCGCCCGGACAGGCGGCGCGGGCACACCGGCCGCCCGAATTCGCCGCGGAGATTGAAATGGAACGGTATTTTCAGAAAAAGGATCTTCTCCTGGTCCTCGCCTGCGGCCTCGTCGCCGCCCTGTCCCTGGCGGTGGGCAGCCACTATTTCTACCGCGCCTTCCCCGAAGCATCCATAGACTTCAAGATCACCCGGGAGCAGGCGCGCGACCAGGCACTCGGCTTTCTCCAGGAACGCGGCCTGGACATGGAGGGCTTTCGCCACAGCGCGATCTTCAGCTACGACTCGGCGGCCAAGACCTTTCTGGAGCGCGAGCTTGGGCTCGAAGGCGCCAGCGGCCTGATCGGGGATCCCGTGCGCCTGTGGACCTGGAGCAACCGCTGGGTGCGGGAGCTGCAGAAGGAGGAGTTCCGCGTGCGCATCACCACCACCGGCGAACTCGTCGGCTTCGACCACCTGGTCGAGGAGGACGGCGAGGGAGCGCGGCTGAGCCAGGGCGAGGCCCGAAAGCTGGCGGAGGGGTATCTTTCCCGCACCCTCGGGCGCAGCCTCGACAAGCTTGAGTTCGTCGAAGCCGAGAGCATCGAGCGCAGGAACCGCACCGACCACTCCTTCACCTACAAGCTGGCGGACTTCGAGGTGAACGGCGCAACCTACCGGCTGCGCCTGGGAATCCTCGGAGACCAGGTAGGCAGCTTCAAGGAGTACCTCAAGATACCCGAGGCCTGGGAACGGGAGTACCGCCAGCTGCGCTCCCACAACGAGGCCACCGGCATCGTCGCCCAGATCCTCCTGGCGCTCACCATGATCGCCATGCTGGTCGTGCTGTTCGGCGCCATCCGCAAGCGCGACGTACGCTGGAGGACCGCCACAATCTTCGGCGCCGTGGCCGCCGTCCTCACCCTTCTGGCCAATCTCAACGTTCTACCGCTTACAGCCTACGGCTACGACACCACAGAGACCTTCGGCAGCTTTCTGACCGGGCAGCTCGTGGGCAGCCTGGCGAGCGCCCTTTCCGCCGGGATTTTCATCTTCTTTCTGACCGCGGCGGCCGAACCGGTCTACCGGCGCGCATACGGCAACCAGATAGGCATCGGCCGGCAGTTCGTGCTGCGCGGCCTGCGCACCAAGCGCTTCTTGCTGGGGACCGTCATCGGCCTCGCCATGACCGCCTTCTTCCTCGCCTACCAGACCGTCTTCTATCTCGTCGCCGAGAAGTTCGGCGCCTGGAGTCCCGCCGACATCCCCTACAGCGAGATGGTCAACACCTACTTCCCCTGGACCGTGGTGCTGCTCATCGGCTTCATGCCCGCCGTCTCCGAGGAGTTCATCTCGAGGGCCTTCTCGATCCCCTTCCTGCACAAGTACCTCAGGTCGCGCTGGGCCGCCATCGTCATCGCCGCCGCGATCTGGGGATTCGCCCACGCCGGTTACCCGCAGCAGCCATTCTTCATCCGGGGCCTGGAGGTGGGCATCGCCGGCGTCGTCGTCGGCCTGGTGATGATTCGCTGGGGCATCCTGCCCGCCCTGGTCTGGCACTACACGGTGGACGCGCTATACACCGCCCTCATCCTGCTGCGCTCCAGCAATCCCTACTTCGTCGTCTCCGCCGCCATCTCGGTGGGCATCATGCTCCTTCCCCTTCTCCTCGCCCTGCTGCTCTACCTGCGCCACCGCTCCTTCGCCGACCCGGCTCCCCTGCTCAACCGCGAGCTCGATGCCGTGCAATCGCCGGCCCCGGCAGAGCAGCAGGCCCCCTCCGATGCCGAGCCCCCGGTCGGGGCGGAGCCGGCCGGAGGTGGCCGGGGAATCTACTCCCCCCTGTCCCGCCGCCACGTGGTCATCGCCGCGGTCCTCGTGCTCGCCTCCCTGGGCGTCTATCTGGCCCCGGTGGAACGGCCGCTGGACTCCGCCGCCGTGGCCATCGACCGCCACCGCGCCCGGGAGATCGCAGCCGCCCATCTCGGCGGCAGGGGAATCGAAACGGGTGAATACAAGGTGGTCGCCTATCACGTCCGGCAGCACGACTCCCGGGCGATCAAGTACGTCCTGGAGCACGAGGGGGTGCCGGGCGTAAACCGGCTCTATCCGGACCACCTGCTGCCTGGGGTCTGGCGGGTGCGCTTCTTCCGGCCGCTGCACAAGGAGGAATTCCAGGTGGACGTGGACCCGGGCGACGGCTCCGTGTACGCGGTCCGCCACCACCTGGAGGAGGAGGCGCCCGGAGCCGACCTGGGAGAGGAGGAGGCGCGCGCCGTCGCCGCCGCCCACCTGGAGGACCACGGCCTGAGCGCGGAAGAATTCGATCTGAAGGAGGCATCCGCCGAGAAGCTCGAGGCGCGCCGCGACCACCGCTTCATCTGGGAGGCTCGGGAAGGAGACCCGCGCAACGTGGGTGAGCTCAAATACCGCTGCGAGGTTACCGTGGCCGGGGACCAGCCGGCGAAGCTGAAGCGCTACGCCAAGCTTCCGGAAAGCTGGGTCCGCGCCAGGAGGGAGAGCACCACCCTGCGCGCAGTTCTCGAGGGGACCGGAATCGCGGTGGTCACGGGACTCGTCCTTCACCTCCTGTGGCTGCTGGTCCGCCGGGTGCGCGGACCCGGCCTGGCCTGGGCCCCCCTGCTCAGGATCGGCGGCATCGCCTGCGCCGTCACCTTGATCGGGTGGCTGAACGGCCTGCCCACCTTCTATCGGGGCTACCCCACCGAGTACTCAACCGCCGTCTTCCTGGTCGAGAAGATCTCCCTGGCGGCGGTGCAGACAATCGCCATCGGCCTGCTGGTGGTGGCCGCCCTGGCCATGGCCACCAGCCTCTATCCCGACTGGAGGGAAAAACTCCGGTGGCAGTGGGGCAGCGCCTGCCTGCGGGACGCCTTGCTGGCCGCCGCGCTGATCTTCGCGGGGCAGCGCGCCCTGGAGCGCCTCACCCTGCTGCTGCAGGACCATTTCGCTCCCTATGTCACCGCCCCTGCCCTCGCGGCGGCTGCCGGTCTGGACGCATGGCTGCCGTTCTGGAGCGGCCTCGGCACTTCCCTGGGGCAGGCCGTGGCGCTGCCTGTCGTCCTCGGCGCCGGCATCTACTACCTGCGCCGGGTTTTGCGCAGGCCGCTCTACGTCGTCCTCGCGGTAGTGGGGCTGGGGTCCCTGTTCTCGGGGTCCGGCGCCCTCAACGCCGGAGAATTCTACCTCGGGCTCGGACTCTTCCTGCTGAAGGCCGCCTTCTTCCTCGCCGTGGTGGCCGGCCTTCTGCGCGACAATATCGCCGCCTACATCCTCACCGGCTTCTTGTCCTCCGCCCTGACCCGCGCCCTGGCACTGCTGGATCAGCCGGCGGCGACCTACCAGGCCCATGGCGTCGTCCTGCTGGCCGTGACCGTCCTCGTCGTTGGGGGATTGTGGTGGCAGGCGCGCCGGCAGGAGCCGGGCGCCGCCTGGTGAGTGGGGTGCCCCGTCCGCCCAGCTCTGTCTACCTGTCTTTTGCGGCGGGACACTAACCCAGGTCGACCAGCACCCGGTCCGCCTCGACCCAGGCGCGATAGGACCGCACCCGCACCCGCTGCGGATTGACAAGGCACTTGCCGCTGCCAAGCTCGAACTCCCAGCCGTGCCAGGGACAGGTCAGGATCTCCCCGTCGCGGCCGTAGGGAATGCCGTCTCCGGGCATGCACTCGAGCGCGGTCCCCCCCACGCGGCCGTCCGACAACCGGGCTCCCTGGTGCGGGCAGGTGTCGCGCAGGGCGAAAAACCGGTCCCCCCGGCGCACCAGCACCAGGGCCTTGCCGTCGAGCTCGACGCGGTAGGGCCTGCCCTCCTCGAAAACCGAAGCGGCGCCGAGGTCACGAACGCTGGAAGGCATAGAACTCCGCCGCATTGTCCACAAGGATGCGGCGCCTGAGGTCTTGGGGAACCACCGCAGGCAGGGCGCGGTCGGGAGCATCGAAGTCCCAGTGGGGATAGTCGGTGGCGAACATGAGGAAGTCGTCGCAGCCGATCATCTCCACGATTTCCATCAGGTGCCTGGGGTTGGCCGGCTCCTCCATGGGTTGGGTGGTGGCGCGGAAATGCTCC
The DNA here is from genome assembly GCA_965208105.1 of Candidatus Latescibacterota bacterium. GTDB lineage: Bacteria > Latescibacterota > UBA2968 > UBA8231 > UBA8231. The sequence goes on along the minus strand of OZ242318.1, from coordinate 217,650 downwards.
ACGATGTACTCGCTGGGCAGCCGGGTGAGCCAGGGCACCTCCCGGCGCAGGCCCTTGTAGTTCTTGTCCAGGCGCCACATCAGGGGAGGCAGCCAGGCGAATCCCCCCTCGATTATGGCCACCTTTGCCCGGGGAAATTCCTCGAATACCCCTTCGCACACCATGCTGGTCACCTGGGCCTGGAAGGCCTGGGACATGGCGGTGTGGTCCTCGATGTAGTAGGAAGGCCATCCGCAGGGGGTGATGGGGGACCCGCTGCCGCCGAAATGGATGCCGACGGGCAGGTCCGCCTCGCAGGCCGCCGCGAAGATGGGGCGGAATTCCCGGCGCCCGTAGGGGGCGTGGGAGCGCACCAGCAGCAGGACCTGGACGAAACGCGGGTCATCGGCCTTGCGGCGGATCTCATCGGCGGCGCCGGAGGCGTCCTGCACGTTGACGACGATGGAGCCGCGCCAGCGCGGATCGGAATCCAGCCAGGATTCGGCGGTCCAGTCGTTGAGAGCAGAGGCGAGGGCGTTGCCGAAGTCGATGTTGGGCACCAGCGACAGGGAGTAGAGGGGGTTGAGAACGGCGTAGTCCATCTCCCAGGTATCGAGCAACTGGCTGCGGCTGAACTGGGGGTCGCTTCCCGGCTTGCCGCCGCCGGGAGGCCAGGCGTCTCGGCGGGCGGCGAACTCGAAACCCTTGGGGTAGCGCGGCCCGGGCGGCCCCTTGAAGCCCGACTGGGCGATATAGGAGCGCCAGTGCTGCGAGAGGTAGGGCAGGAGAGCGTCGATGGAATCGGGGTAGTTGTGGACGTCGCAGTCGATGAGGGCGGCCCCGGCGGCGACGTCCTCCGCGGTCGAGGCAATGGCTGCAGGCGCGCTGGTCATGATTGAGCCTCCGTTTCTTCTCTCGTGTGGGTACGGGCGCGGGCGGTCACGAACCCCCGCCCCGCTGCCTGGCCAGGCGGGCGTACTCCCCGCCGTAGAAGATGAGGGGATCTCCCGATCCCAGCTCCCCGGCGACGAGCTCCCCGATGAACATGTCGTGGTCGCCGCCGACGAGGACCTCCACCAGGCGGCAGTCGGCAAAGGCGAGGGCGCCGGCTAGGATGGGCGCCCCGGTGGCCGCCACGTTCAGCTCCAGCCCGGAGAAATCCTTGGGGCCCGCCTCGGCGAAGCGCCGCGACAGGTGCTCCTGGTTCCGGGTCAGAATACTCACCGCGAAGCAGTCGCTGCCCTTCATGGACTGGTACATGGAGCCCTGTCGGTCCACCGCCACCAGGAGCAGGGGCGGGTCCAGCGAGAGGGACAACACCGCGTTGGCGGTCATGCCGTTGATCTCCTCGCCGCTGCGGGTGGTCACCACGGTGACACCGGTGGCGAAAAGGCCCATGATGCGCCGCTGCATTTCGGAATCGAATGCCATCAGCCCTCTCCCCTGAAACTCACACCGTCGGCAGGCGAGGCACGATCTCTTTGGCCAGCAGCTCCATGGTGCGGAGCCACTGCTCCCTGTCGTCCCAGTCGTGGGAGATCAGGAGGAGGGTGCCGAAGCCGCCGGTCTCCTCCCACAGCTCCCGGAGCTGGCGGGTGCACTCGTCGGCGTCGCCGACGATGGCCAGGCCGGATTCGACGATGAACTCGGGGGTCACCGCGGCGTCGGGCATCTCCGGGTCGTTCTTGGCTATGTCGAGGACCTGTCCCGCCTTGAGCATCTGGACCATGTAGTCGTAGGCGCGCGAAAAGGCGCTGTCGAGGGCGTATTTGCGCGCCTCCGCGCTGGTCTCGCCGATGAAGATGGAGCGCGAGATGCGCCAGGTGGAGCGGTCGGGAGGAGGCAGTCCCGCCTCCTCCGCGCCCTGGCAGTAGGTCTGCCACTGGGGCGCGAGCTTGCTGCTGCGCAGCAGATTGGTGCTCATGGGGATGTAGCCGCGCTGTCCGGCGGTGCGCGCCGCCATGGAATATTCCTTCACCATGCTCATGGCAATGGGAGGGTGGGGCTGCTGGTAGGGCCTGAGCAGGGTGCCGATTCCGCGCTCCGGATCGGGGGTCTCGAGCTTGATGTTCCAGAAATCTCCCTTGAACTCGAAGGGGGGATCGGTCTGCCACAGCTTGAGGATCATGTCGATCCCCTCCAGGGTCATCAACCCCTGCGTCCGCGGGTCGGGAAGCTCGAACAGGCCCCAGTCGGTGGTTACCCCTCCCTGTCCGAAGCCGCAGTTCAGGCGCCCGCGGGAGAGGTGGTCCAGGTAGGCCATGCGCACGGCGATGTTGGCGGGATGATGCTGGGGCACGATGGACACCCCGGGTCCCAGGCGGATGTTGGTGGTGCGCGGCAGCACGTTGGAGATGAACACGTCGTTGGCGGGTATGGGCTCCCAGGCAACGGTGTGGTGCTGTCCGATCCAGGCTTCGCTGAATCCGAGCTCGTCGGCGCGGACCACGAACTCGATGTCCTCCTCGAAGCACTCGGTGCGCGATTTCTCTGGTGGATGCAGGGGCATCATGAAGGTACCTAACTTCACCGTCGGTATCCTTTCGTCTTGGGGACAGGCCCGGCCTCCCGGCGGCCGGCCGGGGCATGGACCCGCTACTCGCCGTTTCCGTACTCGACCTCCACCACGCCGGCGTCCAGCTCCCCCTGAAGGTCGTCCAGCTCGGATCTGACCCTCGAAACGACCTCCTCCAGGGCCACCTCGACGCGGTCCTCCCCGCGGCGCAGCTTCATCTCCACCCTGCCCTGCTTCAGCGAGCGCTGGCCGACGGTCAGACGCACCGGGACTCCGATCAGGTCCGCGTCGTTGAACTTGACCCCGGCGTTCTCGGGGCGGTCGTCGAGAATGGCTTCGATGCCGGCCTCGGCGAACTGCCGGTAGAGCTCGGCGCTCGCCTCGGCCACCGTCCCCCCGTCCTTGGCCAAGGACACGATGTGGACCTGGAAGGGGGCCACCGACAGGGGCCAGACCAATCCCTGCTCGTCGTGGTGCTCTTCTGCGATGCAGGCCAGGAGCCGGCCCATGCCTATCCCGTATGAACCCATGACCACGGGCTTGGCGACGCCGTCGGCATCGAGGAAGACGCAGCCGAGGGAATCGCTGTAGCGCGTACCCAGCTGGAAGATATTTCCCACCTCCACACCGCGCGACAAATCCATCGGCTCGCCGCACTCGGGACAGGGATCGCCCTCCTGTGCGGCGGCAATGTCGCAGACCAGGTCAGCCTTGTAGTCGCGCCCGTAGTTGACGTTCTTGAGGTGGAAGCCCTCCTCGTTGGCGCCGGCCACCAGGTTCGGAGAGACGGGGATGGCATCGTCCACCACCACCAGCGCCCCGCTTACCCCCAGGGCGGAACCGTATCCGGGGACCGCCCCTCCGGCCTTGATCTCATCCTCATGTGCCGGACGTATTCCTTTGGCCTGCAGAGCGTTGTTCAACTTGGTCTCATTGACTTCCATGTCGCCCCTGACAATCGCGATGACGAACTTTTCGGCCTCCTCGAGACCTTCGAGAACCGTGGCGACCGCGAAGACCGCCTTGGCGGTTCTGCTTTTGGGCACATCGAGAAACTCGGACAGCCTTTCGATGGTGGAAACGCTCGGAGTGGAGACCTTCTCCAATGCGCCCATCTCCTCCTCGGCGACCTGAGGCTTCCTGAAATGGGCGATCTGGCGGTTGGCCGAATAACCGCAGGCCGGGCACAAGGTCAGGCTGTCCTCCCCGACAGGTGTGAGGTAGATGAACTCGTGGGCGGCGCTGCCCCCCATCATGCCCACGTCGGACCTGACCGCTATGGTGGGAAGGCCGCAGCGGTTGAAAATGTTGAAGTAGGCCTGGTAGTGGGCCCGGTACTGGGCCTCGAGCCCCTCCCAGTCGGCGTCGAGGCTGTAGCTGTCCTTCATGGTGAACTCGCGCACCCGGATGAGCCCGGCGCGCGGGCGCGGATCGTCGCGCCACTTGGTCTGGATGTGGTAAATCAGCCGCGGCAACTGGCGGTAGGACCTGATCTCCCGGCGCACCAGGTCGCCCACCACCTCCTCGTGGGTCAAGGCGAGGACCATTTCGCGCTCGGCCCTGTCCTTGAACCGCCCCATTTCCGCGCCCACCTGGTACCAGCGCCCGGTCTCCTTCCAGATATCGGCAGGGTGAACCACGGGCATGGTGATCTCCTGGCCGCCGATGGCGTTCATCTCGGCGCGGACGATGTTCTCCACCTTGTTCAGCGACCGCTGCGCCAGGGGCAGATAGCTGAAAATGCCGCTGGCCAGCTGGCGGATGAAGCCGGCGCGCAACAGCAACTGGTGGCTCGCCACCTCGGCGTCCGCCGAACTTTCGCGCAGGGTGCGGCTGAACAGCTGGCTCATGCGCATGGGAGGTCTCCTTTGACCAAATAAACTACTGCATCAGGCGGATTTGCTCAACCGCCGCACACGACAAGACCCCGCCGGGGTCTCCCCCGCGGGGTCTCGTGAAAACTGTCGAGCCGCCTGTATCGGCGGTCGAGAAACTGGCTCCGGCGGTAGGGCTCGAACCTACGACATGGTGGTTAACAGCCACCCGCTCTGCCAACTGAGCTACGCCGGAAGAAACTCACCTTCGCTCGCAAGCAAACCAAAATAGACGCCCCGGCGGCAAATGTCAAGACGCCGGGGCGCCTCCTCCGGCTCAATCGGCGTAGTGTTCCTTGAGAGATTCGCTGCGCGCCGGGTGTCTCAGCTTCTGCAGGGCCTTCTCCTTGATCTGCCTCACCCTCTCGCGGGTCCGACCCACGTATACGCCTATTTCCTCGAGGGTCATGGCCTGGTGCCCGTCCAGCCCGTAGTACATGCGCAGAATCCAGGCCTCGCCCTCGGTGAGGGCGTGCATGGCGCGCTTTATCTCGGCTTTCAGCTCGTCCTCGGAGATCACGTCGTCGCTGGACGGCCTGCTCTCGTCGGGGATGAGGTCTCCCAGGCAACGGTCCGGCTCACTGTCGTCGCAGGGCGTCTCCAGCGAAACCGGGCGCTGGGCCAGGCGCAAGAGCAGGTCCATGTCGCCGGCCTGCAGGTCCAGCTCGGTGGCGATCTCCTCCACCTCGGGCGGCCTTCCCAGCCTCTGCTCCAACTTGTTGAGTACCTTGTTCACCCTGGTCAGCTCTCCGATGCGGTTGAGCGGGAGGCGCACGATCCGGGATTGTTCCGCCAGGGCCTGTAGTATGGACTGGCGGATCCACCACACCGCATAGGAAATGAACTTGAACCCCTTGGTTCCGTCGAAGCGTTTCGCGGCGATGATCAACCCGAGGTTGCCTTCATTGATCAGGTCTGAAAGGGGCAAACCCAGATTCTGATACTGCTTGGCGACGCTGACGACGAAGCGAAGATTGGCGCGGACCAGATCGGACAGCGCCCGATGATCCCCCTTCTGAATCTGCTTGGCTATCTGAACCTCGTCCTCGGACGAGAGTCCTACCGATCCCTCGATTTCGTGGAAGTACTGATCGACCAGGGAATCGGTCTGCAACGCGGTCATAACCTGCTGCCCTCCTCTTGGTTCTCGCTCAGCCTGGAAGAAGGGGAAAACTCACGGCCTTGGCGATTATTCATATTCCATTACTCTCCGAAACACACGCAACTGCGCCGTTCCCGCCGGGACGGGAAGGTCTAACCAAGTCGATTCACGGCGCCGTGGGCATGCCAATTAAATCGACATAGCTTTAGGGAGATGATGTTCGGGAGGTTCGGGGATGAACCGGGGATGAAAGGGGGATAAAAACTAAATGATGTAACTTTATAATTCAACCATTTTTAGCACTTTTTTCGATTTTTCGGTACTTTTTTCACAGTTTTCAACCTTTTTTCGTTATTTCGCCGCAATTCCCGCAATTTCCGGGCGCTAGAATGCGCCGCGCAGGCGATCCCGGCGCCGCAGGGGATCAGCAGCACCCGGAATCGGATCAGCCGGCAATCTGAATTTCAAGGAGGGCCCATTATGGATTCAACCCCGTTCGATCTCGGCGGCAAACGCGCCCTCGTAACCGGGGGAGGCCGCGGCATCGGCCGCGCCTGCGCCCTGGCCCTTGCCCGGGCCGGCGCGGAAGTGGTGGTGGCCAGCCGCACCGAGGAGCAGTTGGAGGAAGTGGTGGAGGCGATCGCCACGCGGGGGGGCAAGGCCCGGGGCCTTCGCTGCGATATAGGCGATCCCGACGACACCGCCGGCCTTCTCGAGGACCTTTCCCGGCGGGACGAACCACTGGACATCCTGGTGAACAACGCGGCGATCAGCCCCATCTACAAGAACGTCTCCGCAGTCGAGAAGGAGGAGTGGGAGCTGGTCCTCGCGGTCAATCTCAACGCCGCCGTCCGCCTTCTCCGCAAAATCGGCGGCGCAATGGTGCAAAGACGCAGGGGGTCCATCGTCAATATCACCTCGGTCGGCGCGGTGCGCGCCCTGCCCCGCCTTGCCCCTTACTCCGCCGGCAAGGCCGCCCTCGGCCAGCTGACCCGCGATCTGGCGGTGGAGTGGGCTCCCTTCGGAGTGCGCCTGAACGCCGTGGCCCCCGCCTACATCGAAACCGCCATGACCGCCGGGGTTCACGGCAATGAGCTGCTGCGCAAGCAGGTAGTCGACCGCACACCCCTGGGCCGCTTCGGCCAGCCCCACGAAGTGGCCTGGGCGGTGGTCTTCCTGGCCTCGGAAGCCGCCAGCTACGTAACCGGGTCCACCCTCTTCGTGGACGGGGGCTGGACCTGCATTTAACAGCCCGTTGAAATAGTCCATCCGGGCTGCGGCCGGCCCTGGCGGTCGAATACGGCGTTGCGCTCCCTCCTCGAATCCCCTCGATTCGCCTCGCCTGCAGAGCACCTTTATCATCGGGCTGCTAAAGGCCGATGGCCTCCCTGGCCAGTTGCTTGCAGCGCTCGATGTCGTAGTCCCTGAAGATGGTGATCTTCTGGGTCTCCAGTGACCCTTCGGCGTGGATGGCCAGAAGCTCGTTGTAGCCGCCGAAGGCCGAGGCGGTCAGGTCCCTGACCAGGTTGAAGGCCTTGAGCCGGTCGGTTGTTTCGACCCCCTTTTTACCCCCTAGAAAGCGCTCGATATAGGGCCGGGTCTGCGGATTCTGCAAGTCCTCCTCGGCGGGACCGGTCACCACAAGCCCGCCGGCGATGTCCTGGACCAGGCTTACGGCCTGGTGATAGTTGCTGGCGAAGTGGTACTTGGCCAGGTTGGTGAGAATGGTATGGGGAACGGCCACTCCCGGCTCCGCGACCCGGCACTGGTGCGCCGCGGCCAGGCTCAACCCGCGCACGGTCTCGCAGTAGGCGATCAGCTGCGTGAGCTTCTCGCGCACGTGACTGGCGCGGTCGATGCCGTTGTATTCGGCCAGAAGCGATGCGGCGCCGATGAACAAATCGCAAAGGGGAGGCTTGTAGGAGACCGCGGTAAAGCGATGGAATTCCACGAAGGTGTTGGCCAGCAGTCCCGCGAAGGGCCACTCCCCCTGCAGGAAGACGCGCTCCCTGGGCACGAATACATCGTCGAAGACGGTCAGCGTATCGATCATGCGGTGCTTCGAGCTCACCGGGTGGTGAAAGGCGCTGGCGGGGGGCGATCCGAACGGGCTGGCGATCAGCTTGACTCCGGGACTGTTCACCGGCACGGCGAAGGCCACCGCGCATGGAGCGTCCTCCTCCTTTACGGCGCGGGTGGGCAGGACGATCAACTCGTCGACGTAGGGGGCGCAGGTGGTGTGCGCCTTGGCCCCGCGCACCACGATGCCGTCCGGGCGCTCCGCGGCGATGTGGACGTAGTAGTCCGGGTGCTCCTGCTGCGAGGGAGAAAGGCTGCGGTCGCCCTTGGCGTCGGTCTGTGCGACCGCCATGCTCAGGTCCCGCTCCCTGCACATGCGGCCATAGGCTTTGACCCGGGAGTTGTAGTCGCTGCCGAGTTCGCGGTCCATCCGGTGACTGATCAGATCCAGGGCGAACAGGGCGTCGCTGCCGATTTCCTTGATAAGCAGCACCACTCCGCCCCCGGCTCGGGTCGAGCGCTCGATCATCTCCCGGCGGTCGAGCAGGTCCGCGGGATTTTTCGGGGTCTTGAAGTAGCGGCTGCACAGCTCGCCTCCGTCTTCTTCCTCCCAGGTCATCAAGGATCGGTGGGCGGGTTCCTCGGCCAGGTGGAAGTCGAGCGCGGCGTGCTCGACCGCGATGCCCAGATCGGGATGGGTGGTCACGTCCTCCACCTGCTCTCCCCGGGAGTAAACCACGCGGCCGTCGCGCAGGCCTTCCTTGTATTCCGTTGCTGTCCTCAAGCCCATGGATATCGTCCTGGTGTCCCGTCGCAGAGACAGGTTGTCGAAAATTGAGCCGCCGAGGCGCCCGGCTCACAAGGCGCCTGAGCGAGTCGAACCCGTGGTCTACGGCGAGTGAAGGCAACGCCGTGAGCCGGGATGGATCGGCGCAATAATGGCGACATATTTCTGCGACGGGACACTAATTCCTCAGGGGTTTGCCCGTTTTCAACATGTGCGCCATTCGCGCCCGCGTCTGTTCCTGGCCGCACAGATGCAGGAAGGATTCGCGCTCCAGATCCAGCAACTCTTGCTCCTTCACGCGCCTCGGCGGACCCTCTCCCCCGCACAGGACGCGCGCGAGGGCGCGTCCCACGACCCGGTCGTAGGGGGCGAGCTCCCCGGCCCGGGACTCCATCCGCTCCTCGAGCTCCCGGAGTCCGGCGCTGCCGGCAACGGGCAGGAGAGCGCGAACGGGGGGATCGTAGCCAGCCGCCCGTTTCCTGATTTCCTCCAGCGCCCTCGGCAGCAGTCGGTCGGGGCTCATGAGAACGGGGTCTTCGCGGCGAAGCAATCGCCAGTCCCTGGCCTGGTGCGCGTTGTCGGAGATCCTGCCGGAGAAAACCAGGTCGAACCCCGATCCGGGGTCATCTGTCCAGCTTCTCACCACCTCCATGCAACCGCCTGCCCCCGGGATCAACCCCACCCGGGTCTCCACCAGGCCCATGCGCAGCTCCGCCGCAGCGACCCTGGCGTCGGACCCCATGCAGAACTCGCATCCCCCGCCCAGGGCCATGCCCCGCGGGGCCGCCACCACCGGGAAGGGGGCGTAGCGCAACCCCGTGACGGCATCCTGAAAGGCGCGCAGGAAGGACTCGATGCCATTCCAGTCGAGGTTGTCGATCAGGCCCAAAAGGTACTTGAGATCCGCTCCCACCGAGAACAAACCTCCCGTCCCGCTCAGCACCAGCCCGGAACAGGGCTGCTCCTCCCCGATGCGCCGCAGCAGGTCCAGGGTGGCAGGACCCACGGCGTTCATCTTGCCCTGCAGAACCAGGAGGCCTATGCCGTCCTCCATCTCGAGCAGGCGGGCCCCCTCGTTCTCCAGTAGAACCCGAGCCTTGCCCGGCAGCACGGAACTCTCTTTCACCGCGGCGTATTCCCCCCTGGCCGGAGCAAAGAACCAGCGACGGCCGGAGCTCTCCCGGTAGAACCGATCTTTTTCGGCAGCCTGGAGCAGATGCGCCAGGTGGGGAGTCCTGCCGGCCACCGCCTCGATGCGGGAGGCCACCCTTTCAACCCCCAGCAGGTCCCACAGCTCGAATGGTCCCGCCTCCCAGTTGAACCCCCACCTCATGGCGCGGTCCACCTGGAGGATGTCGGAGGCCATATCGGCGGCGTGGTCGGCGGCGTAGGCCAGCACCTGCAGGAGATTCGCGCGGCCATAGGCCCCCAGCTTCCCCTGGTCGTCCCACACCGCCTGCAGACGCGAACCCAGGTCCGCACCCTTTCCCACCTTCCGGAGCTCACCCAGATCCGCCGGTCTCATCGCCCGGTAGCTTAAGGTTTCCAGGTCCAGGGCATCGATCCCGGATTTCGTCTTGCGATAGAACCCGGCTCCGGCCTTTGCCCCCAGCAACCCCCTGCGCACCATGCCGCGCACAAAACCGGGAGCCTGCATGACCTCCCTGCCACTGTCTTCCGGCAGGTTCTCGTAGCCGGTGCGGGCTACCTGCAGCAGGGTATCCAGCCCGATGATATCGCACAGCCGCAGGGTCGCGCTGGCAGGCCTTCCCAGCAGGGGTCCGGTGGCCGCATCCACCTCCTCGACCCCGAGTCCCTCGCGCTCCATCCGCTGCAGGGCCTCCATGAGGGTGAATATTCCCAGGCGGTTGGCGATGAAGTTGGGGGTATCCAGCGCTTCCACAACGCTCTTGCCCAACTCCTCGCGCAGGAACCGCTTCATTCCCTCGAGCATACCCGGGTCGGTATCGGCCCCCGGGACGATTTCGACCAGTTTCATGTAGCGCGGAGGGTTGAAGAAATGGGTCCCCAGAAAACGTTTCCTCAGGTTGGCGGAGCAGTCCTCGACCAGGGCGTTGACGGACAATCCCGAGGTATTGCTGCTGATGACGAGGTCGGGTCCGGCCACCTCGTCCACCCTGGCGAGCAGAGCCTTCTTGGCAGGCAAATCTTCGACGATGGCCTCGATGACCCAATCCACCTCAGCCAGGCCGTCCAGGTCTTCCAGGCTGCCGGGAACGATCCGCCGCGCCATGGACGGCAGGAAGAAAGCGGGCGGCCGCCCTTTAAGGGAGCGCTCGATGCCCGCCCGCGCCAGACCGGTGCCATCTCCGTCCTGCGGCACGTCCAGGAGGTCGACCTGAAGACCGGCGTTGGCCAGCAGGGCGGAGATCTGGCTGCCCATGACACCCGCGCCCAGGACCGCCGCCTTTTCGATTTTCAACGCTGCGGACAAGGGGGATCTCCCGGCTACTGCCCTTCAGCCAGGGAGTCTGAGGAAAGATTCTGTTCGGAGCCGAAAAGGGAAAGCTGGTTGGGATTGGCGCTGGAAGACCTGGCTTCGGGAAGCTGTTCTCCCCCGTGGTGAAAGGCGAGCCAGGCGTCGATTTCGCTGCGGCGGAAGCGCAGCAGTTTTCCGAGGCGATAGTGGGGGACCATGTCGCGCCGCACCATCCTGCGCACGGTGGAAAGGGAGCAGCGCAGGTAGGAGGCCACTTCCCCGGCGGTCATCAACCGTTCTTTTGCCATAGAAGCTGCCTTCTCTCGATTAACTCCATTCCTGCCGGGATGCGCCAGGCCGCATGGGCCCGGGTTCCAGGGGAATGATGGGAAGGCCGGCTCGACGGGGAGGCCCATCGAGCCGCGGATTTCCAGCTACATGCGGAATCTGCCCGCCATCAGCCACCCGGCCTCGAGGCTTCCCAAGCGATTCAAACGAGCAGGGACCGCTTGAGCGTAAAGAAATTGCTGTCGGTCTCCTGTATGGTCACCTCGAGATGGTACTCGATGCGCTGCTCCGGGAACAGCGACTTCAGGACTTCAGCAGCCCTGGTGAAACAATAGAGCGCGACATTCTCCACGCTGGGATTGCCCCCGGGCAGTACGACCACCCCGTCGGGCTCGAAGAGTTCCGGGTCCAGAAAGGTCCCGTCGTTTTCCGAGACCAGCATTTTGTGGTCCAATCCCTTGAAGATATCCTTCAGGGCGCCGAAGTCCACCGACATGTCCAGCTCCTTGTCGCGTGGGAAGGACTCGGCGCTGACCTTGAAGGTGCCGCGCCAGGTATGTCCGTGGACGAAGGCGCACTTTCCCTCGTATCCCAGTTGGCGATGGGCGGCGTGGAACCTGCCATGTGCCTCGATGGTTTCCATGACCTAGTGTCCCGCCGCAGAGATAGGTTGACGCAATTGGGCCGCCGAGGCGCCAGGCTCACAAGGCGCCTGAGCGAGTCGTACCGGTGGTGTACGGCGAGCGAAGGCAACGCCGTGAGCCGGGATGGATCGGTGGAAAAATGGCGACATATTTCTGCGACGGGACCTAGATGATGCGGGAGGAAATGCGCCAGCGCTTCTCCGTCCTGTTGCGATAGATCCACACTGCAATGGAAGTCAGTGCCGAAATCAGAATGACGAAGTAGAGCGCCTTGGCGGCGAGCCTCACGTAGAGCCCGGTTGAAAATGAGGTCATGGCAATGATCAGAACGAAGGCTGTCAGGAACAACCCCGTGGTCAGGCGCAGTACCCGCTGGCAATTCGCCGCGATTTTCTCGTAGTCCTTTTGGCCGTTCTGCGGATTTTCCATGGGCTGAAGACCTGTTCCCCTCTCAATTGCTAACGGCGGCCCGACTCGTCAACTCGCGGGCGAGGCTCCGCGCCCAGCGGTCCGCCTCGAATACGGCCTCGAGGGAATCCGCCGGCGCCGGGTCGCAAGCCTCGACCAAGCGCTCGTTGATGGCGGCGATATCCAGAAAGCCGATCCTGCCCGACAGGAAGGCGTCCACGGCGACCTCATTGGCCGCGTTGAGAGCGGCCGGCACCACTCCCCCGGCGCGTCCGGCCCGGCAGCACAACTCCAGGCAGGGAAAATTTTCCCAGTCGGGCGCCGCAAAACTCAACCTACCCAGTTCCACCAGGTCGAGCTTCTCCAGGGCGGTGGACCGGCGCTCGGGATGGGTCAGGGCGTACTGGATGGGCAGCTGCATGTCCGTCCTGCCCAGGTGGGCGAGTATGGAACCGTCGACGAACTCCACCATGGAGTGCACCGTCGACTCGCGGTGGACCACCACCTCGACCTGGTCGATACTCACTCCGAACAGCCAACCGGCCTCGATGGCCTCGAACCCCTTGTTCATCAGGGTCGCCGAATCTACCGTGATCTTCGGCCCCATCCTCCAGGTGGGGTGCTCCAGCGCCTGCTCCGGAGTAACCGCAGCCATCTGAACCCGGGTCCTGCCGAAGAAAGGTCCGCCCGAAGCTGTGAGGATCAGGCGTTGCACGTCCCGGCTGCGCTCGCCCTTGAGGCACTGCCACAGGGCGTTCGGCTCGCTGTCGACAGGCAGCAGAGTCCCTCCGCAGGCCCGCGCCTTCTCCAGGATCAGACCGCCGGCCATGACCAGAGGCTCCTTGTTGGCCATGGCCACCACCTTGCCGGCTTCGAGCGCGGCTACCGTGGGCTCCAGGCCCACGGCGCCCACCAGGGCGTTGAGGACAATATCCGCCTCATCCATGGTGGCAAGCTCCACCAAGCCCTGCGAACCGGATACGACCTCGAGCCCCTGCATCCGCCGCCTAACCAGGTCCGCCTGCTCGCCTGCCGCCACGCCCACGCATCGAGGACCCCAGACCTCGACCTGCCGCAGCAACTTCTCCACCTGCCTGCCCGCGCCCAGCCCGATGACGCGATACCCGGGGCCGAGCCCGCGCAGGACCTTGAAGGCAGTATCCCCGATCGAGCCCGTGGAGCCGAGGATGACGATCTTTTTGGCCACAGTATTCCCAGTCTTCAACGCCTGAGATCGCAGCAGGAACGGAACCTGTCCGTCCAGGCTGGCATGGTGCCAGGCGGTTTTCCCGTTCGCCTCAATTCTGGGCGACCGCGCTGCGGTTGCGCCGCGAGGGACGCGAGCGCCTTCCTCCCGAGCCGCGTCCCCGCCGGTGATGGCCGCGGCCGCTGTAGCGCACCGCCCGGGTCTCCCGCACCACCATGACCTTCACCTGGCCGGCGAAGGTCAGTTCGTTCTTGACCCGCTCGGCTATGTCGAAGGCCAGCATCTCGGAATCGTCGTCACCTATGTGGTCGCCTTTCACCATGACGCGGATCTCGCGGCCGGCGTTGATGGCGTACACGTCGCGCACCCCCTCGAAGGAGTGCGCGATCTCCTCCAGGCGCATGATGCGCCGGGCGTACCCTTCCAGGTCCTCGCGCCTGCCACCCGGCCGGATGGATGATATGGTGTCGGCTGCCTTGACGACGAAGCAGATGGGGGACTGGCTGTCGAGGTCTTCGTGATGCTCGGCGATGACCTCCTTGACCACCGGATGCTCGTTGAAGCGATCCGACAGCTCGATTCCCAGTTCCACGTGGGAACCTTCCATCTCGCGGCTGAGGGTCTTGCCGATATCGTGAAGCAATCCCGCGCGCCGCGCGAGAGGCACGTCGAGACCTATCTCGGCCGCCATGGTCCCCGCGAGCTTGGCCACTTCGAGGCAGTGCTGCAGCAGGTTCTGCCCCAGGCTGGCCCTGTACTTCAGCATGCCCACATAGCGCGGCAGCTCGGGATGCACTTCGGCGGCACCGACTTCGGCGAGGGCCTTCTTTCCCGCTTTGACGATATCCTCTTCCATGGCATTCTTGCACTCTGCCACCACTTCCTCGATGCGTCCGGGAGCGAAGCCTCCGGCGGCGATAAGGCGCTTCATGGCCATGGCCGCTACCTCGCGCTTGGCTGGATCGAATGAGGAAAGCAGAACCGTTTCGGGCGAGTCGTCCACCACGACCTTGACCCCGGTCGCCGATTCGAAAGCCCGCACATTGCGGCCTTCCTTGCCGATGATGCGGCTCTTTATCCCTTCGTTGGGAAGAGACACGGAGGAAGTCGACACCTGAACCGCCTCGTCGACGGCGCAGCGCTGGATGGCCTGCGAGATGATCTTCTTTGCCTCCTGCTCCGACTCTTCCTTCGCCCGGGCACGCTCGGCCCGGATCATGGCGGCAGAGCGGGCGCGCACATCGTCGGACAGGTGTTCCAGCAGCTGTCCCTTGGCCTCCTCGGCGGTCATGTTGGCCACCATCTCCAGGCGCTGGCGATAGGCCGCCAGAGTCCTTTTCAGGTCCTCGTCGACCTTCTGCACAGTCTTCTCACGCGCTTCGACCCGCTTCTCCTGCCCTTTGAGACGAGCCCATCTCTTGCGCACATCTTCCTGCTCGTCGCGTACCTCCCGGCTCTGGCCGTTCAGGACCTTGTCACGCCGGTTCATGTCAAGCTCCCTGTTTTCCAGCTTCCTCTCCTGCTGCGACTGGAGCTTGTACCAACGGTCCTTTTCCTCGAGAAAGCCCAGGCGCTGCACCCGGTCCTCTTCGCTCAGGCGCCGCAGAATCTCCTTTTCGGAGTCCTTCTTCTGCTGCTCCAAACTGTTCTTGCGCAACCAGAAGCTGACGAAATACCCAAGCGCGAGACCCAGAACCACAAAGCCGAGACCGCTCACCCATAGTGTTAAATCGCTGTATGCCATGTCTTCTGACCTCTGGAAGCCGTCGGGAAAGGCGGTTGATCGAACACCGCGCCCCGCCCTCCGCCAACGGACGGAGAACACATCCTGGCAACGTCAACCAATCTTCGGAGATGCAGGAGAGAAATGCCCGGACCCATGCCGGCCCGGTTTTCTCTTCTCTATCCCTGATGACTCTTCGCGACCGCCTCGGCACGTGCAGATTCAAGCATGGCAGCCCGCAGTTCTGCGTCCTGCCATCGCTCTTGTGCTTCGGCGGCCAGGGAATTGATGGGGTCGAAGTAGAAGAACAACTCGTCCGGACGAACTGCGGGACTGGTGAACACCGAAATCCCATTGTCGCGGTCGTAGTGTTCGAAGGAATGCACGTCGCGCTTGCCGCCGCCGCCCATGGTGTCAAGCACGAAGGTCGGAGTGTTGAATCCTGCGGTGATGCCGCGCACCTCCTTTTCGAGGGTAAGGGCGGTAGCCAGGGGAGTGCGCAGGTCTTCTACGCCTTTTACCATATCGTGAACGAAAACATAGTAGGGCTGTACATTGACGTAGCTGAGACGACGCACCAGCAATCTCATGGTCTCGGGGCAGTCGTTCACACCCCGCTGCAGAACTGTCTGGTTGCGCATGGTGATCCCGCGCCGCATCATCCGGTTCAACCCCACGGAGGATATCCAGGTTATTTCGTTCGGATGATTGAAATGGGTGTGGAGAACCACCTCCTTGCATCGCTTCCGTCCCGCTTCGACCACCCGGGACAGGGCGTCCACCCAGTCGTCGTCCGTAACCAGCTTCTGGGGCATGATGGCGGGCCCCTTCGTGGCGAAACGAAGCCTGCGGATCTGATCCATTTCCAGCAGGGTCATGCCGATGTACTCCATGTGCTCCGCCTTCAGATTGGCCACATCGCCGCCGCTGACGACGATATCCTCCAACTCCGGGCGGCTGGCTACATAGGCGAATACCTGCTCCCAGCGCTCCCGGTTTGCTCCGAAGTGAACCTTCTCCACGTCTTCCGTATCCAGCCCCACGGCGTAGGACCGGGTGCAGAACCGGCAGTAGACCGGACAGGTGTCCAGGGCGAGGAAGAGGGCCCTGTCGAGATAGCGGTGGGTCAGCCCGGGTACGGGTGAATCGATCTGTTCGTGGAGAGCATCGAATACCAGCTCCGGATGATCGGGCAGGAACCTGGAAGCCACGGGGAGAAACTGGATCCGCAGGGGGTCGCCGTAGGGGTCCTCCCAATCGATGAGACTGACGACATAGGGAGACAGGCGCAGGCTCATGGTCGAGCGCTGCAAGCCCAGGGCTACATCGTCGTAGAAGGAAGGAGAGACAAGGTCGCCCACCACCCGCCGCAGCTTGGTCAGGCTGGTGATGCTGTTGCGCGCCTGGAAGCGGTGGTCGTGAAACTCATCTGCACTCAGGTCGGCGTAGGTCGGAATGCGTCGCCAGTATTCGTCGTCGCGCAGTTCCCTGTGCCGCAACCTGGCCTCGTCCGCCACCGGTTTGTGAGCGGCGGGGATCAAGGTGGATACCGAATCGCGCTGCTCGGACATGATTGAATTTACCAGTCCCGGGTAGATTTCGATTATCTGCTGGGGAGCGGAAACCGGGGAGCGGCAGCCCCCCGGCCATCAGAGGCCCTGCCTGCGATCAGTTCAATGACTGAAGGCAGGCTTTGACAGCCTGAAAGTCGGGAAGAACCTTGGGGTCGTCGGATATGGAGGCGTAGCGCACAACCCCCTGCCGGTCGACCACGAAGGCGGAACGCTTGGCCACCCCCTTGAATCCGATAAGGTCCTCGTACTGGGCCCCGTAGGCCGCGGAAACCTCCTTGTTGAAATCGCTCAACAGGGTCAAGGAGATTCCCTCCTTGGCGGCCCAGGCCTGCAGACTGAAGGGGCTGTCCACGCTAATTCCCAGGACTTCGGCGCCCAGCTCGCCATAGGTGTTGAGACCCTGAGACACCTCGCACAGCTCCTCGGTGCACACGCCGGTGAAGGCCAGCGGAACGAAGAGCAGGACCACGTTCCTACCCTGGAAGGAACTCAGGCTGACATCTTCCATATCGGTGTTCTTGAGAGTGAAATCAGGGGCTTTATCCCCCACTTGCAGAGTCATTTATGGCCTCCTAATCTATTTCGCGGCGGCGAAGCGCGACGACACTTCGTCCCAGTTGACCACATTCCACCAGGCCGCGATATAGTCCGGTCGGCGATTCTGGTAGTTCAAATAGTAGGCGTGCTCCCAGACGTCCAGGCCGAGGATGGGCGTGCCGTCTCCGCTCATGACCGGGTTGTCCTGGTTGGGAGTGCTGAGCACATCGAGGCTGCCTCCCTTGACCACCAGCCAGGCCCAGCCGCTGCCGAAGCGCGTGGTCCCGGCCGTGGAGAATTTTTCCTTGAAGGAATCCATGCCGCCCAGGTCGCTGTCGATGGCGGCCGCGAGGTCCGCGCTCGGGGACCCGCCGCTGCCGCTCATGACGGTCCAGAACAGGCTGTGATTGGCGTGGCCGCCCCCGTTGTTGCGCACCGCGGTGCGGATATCTTCGGGGACGGAATCCAGATCGGCGATGAGGTCATCTATGCCCCTTGCCGCGAGGCCGGAATGCCCTTCCAGGGCGGCGTTCAAGTTGGTGATGTAGGTATTGTGGTGCTTGCCGTGGTGGATCTCCATGGTACGGGCGTCGATGTGAGGTTCGAGCGCGTCGTAGCCATAGGGAAGATCGGGAAGAGTGTGAGCCATCTTGAGATCCTTTCAGATTGGAAGTGAGAATGGTCAGGGGAAATCGCGCCCGGGGATCAGCTCCCGGCCCTTGAACGATAATGCTGCAGCGCTGCCTGAATGGCATCTTCGGCCAGCACCGAGCAATGCATCTTCATGGGCGGCAGTCCTCCCAGGGCCGAGGCTACGTCCTCTTTGCGCAGCTTCTCGATCTCCTTCAGGGTGGCCCCTTCGATCATCTCGGTGAGCATGGACCCGGCCGCGATGGCCGCCGCACAACCGAAGGTCTTGAAGGCGGCGCGCACAACCCGCCCGGCCTCGATTTCGAGGTAGAGCTGAAGCACGTCGCCACAGGCCGAATTCTCCACCGTGGCCACGGCGTCGGCATCTTCGAGGATGCCCACGTTGCGCGGGTTCTGGTAGTGGTCCAGGACGATGTCGTTATAGAGAGCCAAGGCGGCCACAGCCCTTTCGAAAAGGTCGAAAATGCCCCTGAATCCGGTTGCAATTTTCAACAATATACGCGGGGCCCGGGGCCTTGTCAACCCGCCGCCGTTTCCTTTGAACTACATTCTATACAATGCTTTACCAACCAAAACCAGGGCCTGGTCAGGATGGTGGAGAGCGCAGCTTCAGCAGCCCGGCTGCCCACCCACCAAACCGTGCTTGCGCAGCAGGTGGCGGAACCGATCATAGGTGAGTCCCAGGCCTCGTGCCGCATCCTTCTGGCTCCCTCCGGACGATTTCAGGGCCCCGATCAGCAAGTTCCGTTCCTTCTCCCCGACCTCTGCGTCGAATCCTCCGCTCCGAGCGGCGGCGCCTCCATCTCCCCGCACCTCCGGCGGCAAATCGCCCACCTCGATCCGTCCTCCCCGGGCCACGCACAGGGCGCGCTCAACCGCAAACTTGAGTTCGCGCACGTTTCCCGGCCAGCCATAGGCATGCACGCAGCGGAGAGCGGCAGGGCTCATGGACCGGGGGGCGATGGAGGCCACTTCGCGGCAGAGCTCGGTGGTGAAATACTCGATGAGGGGACCGAGGTCCTCCCGGCGCTCCCGCAGCGGCGGAAGGTGGATGACGGAAAAGCGCAGGCGGTCGAACAAATCGGCGCGGAAGCGGCCGGCTTCGATCTCCCGCTCCAAATCGGCGTTGGTTGCCGCCACCACCCGGACATCCACCCTGATGTTGCGGTTTCCGCCGATGCGCTCGAATTCCTGGTACTCGATTACCCGGAGAATGTTTTTCTGGAACTCCACCGATGTGTTGCCGACCTCGTCGAGGAACAAGGTGCCTCCGTCCGCGGTCTCGAAGCGGCCCCGGCGCGTCTCCGCGGCCCCCGTGAACGCGCCCTTTTCGTGGCCGAAGAGCTCCGACTCCAGCAGGGTATCCGAGAGAGCCGCACAATTCAGCTTGACGAACGGACGGCCGCGGCGCTCGCCGCCATAGTGCAGCGCCGCCGCGATCAACTCCTTTCCCGTACCCCGCTCCCCCCGGATCAGCACCGGCCTCGGAATGGAAGCGATTCGCTCTATCTGCTCGAGCAGGGCTTCGATCCCCGGGCTGGCGCTGACGATGCGGTAGCGCCGCCCCAGCTCGCTGCGATAGAAAGCATTGTCCCGTCCCAGGGCCTCGTTTTCCTCCTTCAGGCGGGCGTTCTCGCGCAGGACCTGGAGCATGCGCTCCACCTTTTCCATGCTTATATCCAGCTTGTCCTCGACGTAGTAGTCCTTCTCTATGAAGTCCGCGGCGCCATGCCGGACCGCATTCACCGCCGTATCCACGCTGCCCTTGCCGGTGAGAATGATGACCGGCAACTCGGGAAGCGTCTCCTTGATCCGGGCGAGCACCTCGACCCCGTCCGGCTCTCCGGCGCCGAAATCCAGGTCGAGGACCACGAGCTCCACCTCGCCCTGTGCCTGCCCCAGGCGCTCCAACAGGGCCGAACCGCTGGGAAAGTCGAGAACTTCCTTGCCGCGCGCCCGCAGTTTGCGGACCAGAAGCTCGCGCACTTCCCGCTGATCGTCGGCAATGAGGACATATTTTTCACCGCCCTGCTTCATCCCGTGGACTTCTCCTGTCTCCCGTGAAAATCGCCTCCGGGACTTCCGGCGGCCTCAATCTCGAAATTCACCGGCAAATCCAGGCGGAAGACCGCCCCGTGACCCACGCGGCTCTTGACCCGCAGCTCGCCGCCGTGGGCATGTGCGATGCGGCGCGCTATACTGAGACCGAAGCCGCTGCCGCGCTCCTTGGTGGTGAACCCCGGCTCGAAAATCAGGTCCAAATGGGCCTGGTCAATTCCGGGCCCGTCGTCCTCGACCTCGATGAACAGAACTCTGCGAACCTCATCGAAGCCCACCCCGAGGACGATTTCACCCCTGGCCCTGCCAGCCGCTTCCAGGGCGTTGAGACAGAGGTTGAGGATGGTCTCGCGCAGCATGCGCTCGTCGCCCTCGATCTGAGGCACCCCTTGCTGGACCCGGACCTGGATCCTCGAGCGACCCGGGCGGCTCTCGAGGGTCTCGACCACCCCGCGCACCAGCGCTACCGGGTCGACGATGGCCGGACGGACCTGCTCCGGTTTCATGGCGTCGAGATATCCCACCCATTCCTCGAAGAGGCGCTCTTGGTCAGCCGCCAGTTCGAGCAGCTCTTCCCTGCCCGGACCGCTGTCCCCGGCGTCGCGCGCCAGGGTGCGCAGGCGGCTGCCGGCGATCCCCACCGAGTTCTTGAGCCGATGCCCCCAGGTGTAGAACCCCTCGCTCACCTGTTCCTTGCCCACCCTGACCAGTTCGAGGGAGAGACGCGCCAGGACCTGCGCGGCGTTGGCTCCGAACTCGGCGGTGATGTGCTGGAACTCCCGCGCCAGGTCCCCCGTTTCGAGATGGTCCGAGAAGAGCCGGGCCAGATTGGCATATGGACCGGGGAGAGCCGGGTCCAACTGGATGGCCAGCTTGAATTCTCCCAATGCCCCCAGAGTTTGACCACCGCTCAGGAGCAACAGGCCCAGGCTGTTGTGTCCGCTGGCTGAAAGAGGGTTGAAGGAGAGGCCGCGGCGGTAGGCGGCGATGGCCAGGGGACGGGATTCGGGGTCCTCCTCGTGGAGGGCGCCGAGAGCGAAGCAGACCACGTCCAGCCCATCCCAGGGCTGCCCCGACGCGGCCGCCTCCAGAATGGCTTCGAAATGGCGGACCGCCGATTTTCGCGCCGGAGGATTCTGCCTGGCCTGCCGGGCGTAGACCCATCCCAGGCGGAAATGGGCTTGCAGCTCGCCGGCGGCGGCGGCTTTCTCGAGATCTTCGATGCGGTCTTCGACCAATTATTAGGCCCTCGCCGGCCCCGGAAAAGCAGGCGGCCCGCTCAGTCGTTCCCGCGGCTGAGGAGGCGCCAGCCCCCGTAGATCAACGCTCCTATGAAAAGCACCGAGATGACCGTCATCAGCAGGGAAAACACATACTGCAGGGCCAGCACGATGCCCACGACCAGGAGCAGTCCCCCCAGAATCTTGACCAGCATTTCTCTATCTCCTCCAGCTTTTCCGGGTTGCCGGGCTTTTCCGACCCCGCATCAGGATGCGGCCCTTCCTTCCTCCCAGCGATCGAACTTCTCGCTCAGAGAGATCATCACGTCCTGGACATCGGTTAGACGCCGCTCGATTTCGTCCAGCCTCGTCCTGACTTCCGTCAGGGCATTTACTTCAGTCTTCGGGGCCTTTCCTTCAACCTTCGGGGCCTCGCCGCGAAGAGTTGCGGTGAGCCTCAGGGCCCTGAGCCCCAGCACGATTATGGCCAGGGTGGCGAAAAAGGCCAGTGGCACGATCACATTTTCCACTATTTTCCTCCTTTTCGTTGCGACTCAGCCCTCATCGACCCTCCGGCCGCCGTGCTTCTCATGGGCAAAGAGCACTTCGGGGAAACTGTAGACCATCATCCCCGCCTCCGCCACCTCGAGCTCCACGTAGCCGCCTTCGCTCAGGCCCTTGAGAATCTCCTCGGCCTCCTCCACCGTCAACCCCGCCTCCGCCGCCGTCTCGGTGGCGGTCAGGCGCCCGCCGCACTTCCTGGCCAGGCGAATGACGCGGTTCTGCCTGCGGCGATAGCGCACGAGCTGCGCTGCGGCGTCCAGTTTCTTGGCCAGAACCCACAGAATCGCTCCCAGGACCACCGTGGCCACGCCCATGGACAGGGGATCTTCCCACTGATTGTGCGCCAGCTTCCTGAAGAACCCGTAGAGCATCACTCCCACCCCCAGGGGTATGAGAGCCACCGCCCAGGCTTTCAGGAACAAAGCACCGAGCCGCTTCAGACCGCCTTCCATAAGTTCCCCCAACCTGAATTCATGGTTGCCCGGCATGCCCGCCGGCTGCCCCGACTATCCCCCAGCTACTCCGCACTCTGTTCGCCTTTGCCCAGCCTGGATTTCAGAGCGGCCAACTCCTCCTCGACCTCCTTGTCCCGGCCCAGCCGGCCAACCTCCTTCTCGATCGAAGCCATTTCCCCGGCTATCTCGCCGTGGGCCTCGGCTTCGGCCTCGGCGGCCTCGATCTTCTGCTCGAAGCGCTCAAAGCTGGAAAAGGCGTCCGTACCAAGCCCCGATATGCTCTGGGACAGCTTCTTCTTGGCCTCGGCAGCCCGCTGCCTGGCCACCAGGGTGCCCTGGCGCGCTCGCGCTTCCTCGAGCCTGGTCTTGAGCTCGCGCAACTGGTCCCGGAGCTGGGCAGCGGACTGCCGGCTCTCCTCGAGGACCGGCTCCAGGTCAGCCGCAGCCCTGGCAAAGGCGGATTTGCGCTCCAGGGCGCGCCGGCCCAGCTCGTCGTTCCCGGCCTCCACCGCGCGCTCCGCCTTGCGCTGCCAATCCTGCACCTGGTTCATCCTTTCGGTGAACTGTCGTTCCAGGCGCTTCTGATTGGCCACCGCCGTGCCCACCGAGGCGGTTGCCTTGTTCACCGCATCCTCCATCTCCCGCACCATCTGGCGGATCATCTTCTGTGGATCTTCGGCGCGGTCCAGCACCTCGTTGATGTTGGCCTTGAGGATATCCGTCATCCGTGAAAAGGTCCCTTTAGCCATGCTGCTTCCCTCCTGTTTTCCCTGTGGATGATATGGAAACTTTAAAATTTTGACAATAGTTCCATTTCGGGAGTCGCAAGATATGTGCCAGAGTTCAAAAACGCGATGGAAATTACTCGTATATAATTGTGCCCAAATTGTTTATAGGAAATTCATTAGTTTTTCCTTAAACTTCGCTTATGGCTTGAAGCGCCATTTCAACTGGCGGATTTCGCCATTTTTCCGCGAATCGCCTCGAACTTGTCCGCGCATCGGGGCAAACCTATATTCTTCCAGGTCATGGCAGGCCATTCCCGGGAAAAATCCCCCCAATGACCCATCCGCTGGTACTGGCAGGTCTGGGCATCTACTGCCTGTTCACCCTGGCCGTCGGTCTCTACGCCAGCCGCCGCATCGGCGGCACGGCGGACTTCATCGTGGCCGGCAAGCGCC
Source organism: Candidatus Latescibacterota bacterium (assembly GCA_965208105.1). Taxonomy (GTDB): domain Bacteria; phylum Latescibacterota; class UBA2968; order UBA8231; family UBA8231. The sequence goes on along the minus strand of OZ242318.1, from coordinate 194,424 downwards.
TCTCCCTGGTTTTCTGTACCGCCACTTTGGCGGCGACCTGGTTCGGAGGGGGCATATGCATCGGCGCGGCCAGCGCCGCCTACGAGGGAGGCTTTCTGGCCGTCATCGCCGACCCTTTCGGCGCGGCGCTCTGTCTGTTCCTGGCAGGGCTGTTCTACGTCCGCATCATGCGCAGGATGGGTCTGATGACGGTGGCCTCGTTCTTTACCGCGCGCTTCAACCGCCACGCGGGTCTTCTGGCCAGCCTCTGTACCATCCCCGCCTACGTGGGCTGGGTGGCCTCGCTGATGGTGGCTTTCGGGCGCATCCTGCAGGCGGTGACCGGACTGGACCCGGTTGCGGGGATCGGTATCGCCGCCCTCATCGTCCTTCTCTACACCTTTGCCGGAGGCATGTGGGCGGTTACCCTCACCGACTTCTTCCAGGTCCTCATCCTCATCGCCGGCCTCCTCTTCATCACCCCCCTCCTTCTTGCCGACATGGGCGGCTGGAGCGCCCTGGCGCCACAAATTCCCGCCGAGCGTTTCCACCTCTTTCCGCGCTCGGCCGCCGCCACGGACTGGTTCAGCTACGCCCGGGACTGGCTGGTCATCGGCCTGGGGAACCTGGCCGGCCAGGACCTGATCCAGCGCAGCCTGTCCAGCAGGAACGAGCGCATAGCCTACAGAAGCGCCTACCTAGCCGGCCTGCTCTACGTGACCATCGGCCTTCTGCCGGTATTCCTGGGCATCGCGGGCGCCGTCATACTTCCCAACCTGGCCGACCCCGACCTGGTAATGATGGAGCTGGCCATGAAATACCTGCCTGAGGTCGCCCTGGTCCTGTTCCTCGGCGCCCTGGTGTCGGCCCTGCTCAGCAGCGCCGACAGCGCCCTGCTGGCGCCGGCCAGCGTCGTCGGGTGGGACCTGCTGCGGTTCTTCCGCCCCCGGGCAAGCGAGAAAAGCTCCCTGCTCCTGGCTCGTCTATCCGTCATCGGCCTCGGCCTCGCCGCCCTGGTCCTGGCCTTGCACAAGACCACGGTCTACGAGTTGATGGTGGACTCCTGGTCCATCCTCCTCGCCACTCTCTTCGTCCCGCTCACCGCGGGCATCTGGTGGCCGCGCAGCAACGGCCCCGGCGCCCTGGCCGCCATCTTCACCGGATTCGCCGCCTGGCAATTCCTCCTGGTTCTGACACCTGACCTGCCCGCCGACCTGCTGGCCGTACCCTTCGCCGCCCTGGCCCTGGTCCTCGTCAGCCTGGCCACCCGCCGCAAGACTCCGCCCACCCCCCTGACCGACAACGAAGGCAGGGAACTCACCTACGCCAACCGCCTGGGGATCACCTTCTTTGACAAGGCTTGACCTTTCCCAGAACTTTTTCCCGTCGCGGAAGTTAAACTCAACTGAGGGAGTTCGGGTCCAGCCGCGGCACCTGACACGGGCTACTTCCGATCGACCGACCGAAAAAGGAAATTCCGGCCATACCCAATCCACGGAAGGAGGAACATTCCAAATGGCCCCCAAGCAGTTCCCAGGAACCCTCGCCACCCTGCTGCTCTCGAGTCTCGCCCTGGTCCAGTGCAGCCTGGACCCCGACCCCATCATCAAAGCCGGGGACGGCGCCGAAATGCTCTTCATCCCGGCAGGTGAATTCGACATGGGCGGCAAGAGGGAGGACCTCCAGGACCGCCCCCGCAGCGGCTATCTCAACTACGAGGCCGAGTACCCCCTGCACCGGGTGAAGATCAGCCCCTTCTACATGGACAAGCACGAGGTCACCAACGCCCTCTACCGGCGCTTCCTCGAAGGCATCGGAGGCGGAAAGGACACCAGTTTCGACCACCCCGACCAGCCGGCCAACTTCGACCACCGGCAGAAATACATGGACGAAAACCTCGACGCGGACGACCAGCCGGCGGTGGGACTCAACTGGTTCGACGCCTATGCCTATTGCCGCTGGGCCGGCAAGCGCCTGCCCACCGAGGCGGAGTGGGAATACGCCGCCCGCGGCGGCGACGGCATCTACCGCAAGTACCCCTGGGGGAACGAAGACCCGAACGCAGACGGAATCTGGTGGGCAAACTACCGCCCCGATGCCGGTCCGGCCGCCGACTCCCACCGCTTCACAGCTCCGGTGGGCTCCTTTCCCGACGGGGTCAGCCCGTTCGGCATCATGGACATGGCCGGCAACGCCGAGGAGTGGGTCCACGACTGGTGGGGAGTCAACTACTACCGCCTCAGCGACGGCGCCCAGGATCCCCAGGGTCCGGCCTCGGGCCGCAACGGCAACAAGGTCATCAAGGGAGGCTCCTTCAGCTCCGACAAATACCACGTCCGCATAGCCACCCGCCTCTACGGAGCACCCCACGTCAAGACCGAGAAACAGGGATTCCGCTGCGCCATGGACCTTTAGGAGTCCACACTTGACATTCCCGGGCGCCTTTGACTTTATGTAGCAGGAAATGGACCCCAAACCACCAACTATCTACAGCAAAGGAAGAGCATCATGAGAATGCACATCGGCGACCAGTGGGTCGATAAGGACGACAAGATCGAGGTGCGCAACCCTTTTGACGGATCGGTGGTCGACACGGTGCCGAGAGGCGACGGGGAGGACGTGAAAGAGGCCATCGACACGGCAGCGCGCGGAGCCGAGATCATGGCTGCAATGCCAGCCTACGAGCGCTACCAGATACTGCACAGGGCGGCCGAGATCATGGAGGAGCGGCTGGAAGACCTGGGCCGCACCGTCACCCTGGAAGAGGGCAAGGTCATAACCGAGGGCCTGGGCGAGGCGAGCCGGGCGGTGGAGACCATGACCCTGGCGGCAGAGGAGTCCAAGCGTCTCACCGGCGAGACCCTTCCCCTCGACGCCTCCTCCAACGGAGCCGGAAAGTTCGGCTTTACCCTGCGCGTGCCCTGCGGGGTTGTGGCCGCCATCACTCCCTTCAACTTCCCCCTCAACCTGGTCTGCCACAAGGTGGGACCGGCTCTGGCGGCCGGCAACTCGGTGATCGTCAAGCCCGCGACGGACACCCCTCTTTCCGCCTTGAAGCTCACCGAAATCATGCTCGATGCCGGGGTTCCTTCCGAAGCCATCCAGTGCGTCACCGGCTCCGGCGGGGTCATTGGCGACGCCATTTCCAGCGACCCGAGGGTGCGCAAAATCAGCTTTACCGGGAGCCGAGACGTCGGCGAGCACATCTGCAAGACCGCCGGCCTCAAGAAGGTGACGATGGAACTGGGATCGAACGCTCCTCTCATCGTCATGCCCGACGCCGACCTCGAGAAGGTGGCCGATGCCACCGCCGCCACGGGCTTTGCCAACGCCGGCCAGGTCTGCATCTCGGCCCAGCGGGTCATGGTCAACCAGCAGGTCTACGGGGATTTCATCGACGTGCTCAAACCCAAGGTGGAAGCTCTCACCACCGGCGATCCGCTCGGAGAGACGGTCAAGATGGGTCCCATGATCCGCGAAGCCGACGCCGTGCGGGTCAACGAGTGGGTCCACGAAGCCGTGGCCGGAGGTGCATCCCTGGTGACCGGCGGCGGCCGCGATGGTACCATGCACGCACCCACCATCGTCGCCGACGTGGACCCGCAGATGCGCATTTCCTGCAACGAGGTCTTCGGTCCGGCGGTGGGACTTACCCGCTTCGACTCCATCGACGAGGCCATCAAGGAGGCCAACAATACCAACTACGGCCTCAGCGCGGCGGTCTTCACCGAGAACATCGACTGGGCGCTGCAATTCGCCCGGAAGGTCCACTCCGGAAACATTCACATAAACTGGGGAACCATGTGGCGCGCCGACTTCATGCCCTACGGCGGACTGAAGGAGAGCGGCATGGGCAAGGAGGGGCCGAGATACGCGGTCGAGGAAATGACCGAGCTGAAAATGGTGGTAATGCACTGAAACTGCAGGGCCGGGTGCAGCTGAAAAAGATGCGCCCGGCTGCCCTCGCGGCAGCCGGGCGGCGCTTGCAGGTCGGCCTATCCCGCCCTGTCCCCTGAACCGTCTCCTACCCTCCCGCCAGCTCACTCCACAGGGCACGGTAGTAGCGCATGAGGCACAGGGGATCCTCACTGGGGGGAATCTCCGCCAGGCAATAGCCCTGGTAGGAACTCTCCTCGAGCAACTGGAAGAGCCGTTTCCAGGGATATCCGCTCCACAACTCGTTGATGTGCACCAGGCCCATGCGATCCCGCAGCAGGGCGAAATTCGCGTCTATGCCGCCGCCGTCGAGGTCGTCCATGTTGGAATTCCAGCAGGCCAGGACGTTGTCGTGGCCAGCATGGTCCAGGATCCTGCGGATGTAGGGAGGATGGCAGGTGATCGGGCCATGCACTTCCAGGCGTATCTCCACCCCGCAACCGGCGGCGGATTCCCCGCACTCGCGCAGGGCGAGGCCGATCTGTTCAAAGGTCTTCTCCCGCGGCACCCCGGCTTCGTCGTGAACCCCGTTGGGGCGGACCTTCACCCCGGGCGCCCCCACGTCCCGGGCAAGCTCGGCGTATTCCTTGGTCCCCTCGATGTTGCGGCGCAATTCCCCCTGGTCCAGTGCGTGGTACTCGAAGGCGCTGCCCAGACCGGCCAGTTCGACGGCCGATTCCTCGAAGCGCCGGCGGACCGCGGCGCGCTGCTCCGCGCTGAGATCCACCTCCACCCCGTGGGCGTGGGTAGTGCGCAGCTCCACTCCCTCAAATCCCGTTTCCTCGCAGTTCCCGATGATGGTCTCCAGGTCCCAATCCCTGGCGAGGTTGTAGGTCACCAGGCCTAGTCTCACTTCCGGTCCCTCCTATTCTTCCGCTCCGTCGAAGACTTCCTGGCGAAATGATTCATTCTGTTGCCGCAGGTAATCCTCCCGGCTCATGGGCGGCTTGCTATCTCCCTTTATCCTGCGGGCAAGGGCGGCGTCGTCGCTCAACAGGTCGACGGCCATCATGGCCAGGGTCTTGGCCGGCGCCAGGTAGCCCGCCTCGAGATCGCCGATGTGCCAGTCGGGAGCGTGGTTCGTTCCCCGGGCACCCGTCATGAACGGATGCAGCACCGGCATGATCTGGCTCAAATCCCCAGCGTCTGTGGAACCACCGCTGTGGGGATAGTCCCTGTATTCCTCCGCCCCGAAGAGGCGGGCGGCGTTGTCGCGAAATACCTCTGTCAGATCCTTGTCGTTGTGCAGCGGCATGGCGCCCGGCGCGGTCTCGATCTCGACTTTGCATCCCATGGCCATGGCGGCCCCCCGCAGGGCCCGGTCCACCTTGCGCGAGGCATCAATCATGGCTTCCCGGGTCCTGGCGCGGACGTAGGTCTCCAGGGAAACCTGGGAAGGAACGATGTTCACCAGGTCACCTCCCTTGGTAATGATCGGATGCACCCGCACGCAGTCCCGGTCCCGGAAGGTCTCGCGCTGGGCGTGGATGGCGCTCAGGGCGAGAGTGGCGGCATTGAGGGCGTTTACCCCCTTTTCGGGATAGGTGCCGGCGTGGGAGGCCCTGCCCACGAAGCGGATGCTCTTGGCCAGAAACCCGTTGTTCGACTCCCCTACCCCCATGCACCCCTCGGACCGGTCCATACTGTTGCTGTGAATCATCACCGCCATGTCCACGTCGTCGAAGTGACCGAGACGCACCAGCTCGGGCTTGCCGGCAATGAATCCGGTTTTTCCTTCCCTCACGAGGCCGAGGCGGTACTTGATTTCCACGTATTCCTCGGCCGGCACCGCGAAGAAGGCCACCCTGCCTGACATGTGCTCGGCCGCCCCGGCCTCGGACAGGGCGAGAGCTGCCCCCATGAGGCCGGCGATCTGGGCGTTGTGGCCGCAGGCATGGGCGGCGCCGGTCTGCGGGTTGGCGCGCGGATGATCGGGCACCACCAGCGCATCCAGTTCGCCCATGAGGGCCACGGTGGGCCCGGACTTCTTCCCTTCCAGCACCGCCTTCACCCCCGTCAGGGCAAGGCCATCGCTGAAGGTCATCCCGATGTCTCCCAGGGTCTCCTTCACCCGGTCCGCCGTGCGCACCTCCTTGAAACCCAGCTCGGGATCGTCCATGATGGCCTCCCCCAGCCCGATGATGCGGTCCTTGTTGCTGTCGACGATGCTGCAGATTCTATCCTTCAGTTCTTCATTTGCCTTTCCCATGCTTCCGCCTTTCTCTGCGCGTCCAGGACCCCAAGTCGTCCCCGGAAATCTCCCGGTCTTCGCAACCGGCAGGCCGGACAAACTAAGGAAACCCGGATTTCTCTGCAAGAAGGCCCCCGCGCATCCACAAGTGGCCATGGGATGGAACACGCCGGCCCCGGGACCAACGTGCCGAGCAACCCGCGGCCGTCTTGTCTCCGCTGGAGATTCTCTCTATAATCCATTCTCTCCGTAATTCAGATAAAAGGCGGGAAGCCGTTCAGCCTGGGGAGAGAAACGCGGGTACAGCCATCGCCCCAGACCTCAGCCTCCCCGGCTGCCGCGCATCCGGCAACGGGCTCGACGCCGACGACTAAAATACTCCGCTCATCCTTCGACCCTCATGACGAAAAGCAAAACAACCCTGAAAAGCCTCCAGCAAAATGCGCCCCACCCTGCCCGGCCTTTGGACGCCGGCGCCCGGGACCGCCTCGCCGAGGACGGCTACCTGGTCCTGCCGGGCCTTCTCGATCCCGAAAGGGACCTGGGACCTTTGCGCTCCGAGTATCACTCCCTGCTGGACGCGGTGGCCCGGCGGCTGCACGTCGAAGGAGTGGTCTCCTCCACCTATGCGGACCTGCCCTTCGGCCGGCGCTTCTGCGCCCTGGTCGAGGAAATGGGGGGAGCGCTGATGAACCACATGGACATCTGCCTGCCACAGAGGGGCATCGACGCCAACAGCCAGGTCCACTGCGGTCCCGCCACCTTCGGGCTGCTCACAAACCCGCGATTGCTGGACGCGGTGGAGCAGATCGTGGGCCCGGAAATCTATGCCAATCCGACCCAGCACGTGCGCATCAAACCGCCCGAGGAGTTCCTGGCCGGGGACACCACCGTCGTCGGCGAGATCGCCCGCGCCGTCTGGCACCAGGACCTGGCCACGGTGATGCCCGAAGCTGACGGGAGCCGAATGCTTACCGTGTGGATACCCATCACCAGCTCTACCCGGGAAAACGGCTGCCTGCTGGTCGCTCCGGGGAGCCACAAGAAGGGCCTGGCGACCCACTGCCACGATCCCAGGGCGAACTACAGCCGGCAGGCCATACCCGAGGACCTGGTGGGAGACCGGCGGGTTGCCCTGGAGATGGAACCTGGAGACGTGCTCTTCCTGACCAAGCTGACCATGCACGCCTCCCTGCCCAATCTCAGCCGGGACGTGCGCTGGAGCGTGGACCTGCGCTACCAGCCTGTGGGCGAGCCCACCGGCAGGCCCTGGTTTCCCGGCTTCGTAGCCCGCAGCCGCGCCGCACCGGAGAGGGTCCTTCCCGACGCCGGAGCCTGGGCGGCGCTCTGGCGAGAAGCCCGGGAGCGGCTCTCCGCCTCTCCTCCTTCCTCGTTTCAGCGCTGGCCTCAGGGAGACCCGGACCGCGCCTGACCTGAAGAGCCAATCCCCTCCCGGCATTGAAAGCGCGGAAAGGACGGGCGGGCGGCTGGGGACTGCCGGCGCGGATGCCTGCGATATTCCTGGGTTTCAATGGAGCGACTCGATCGCCGGCCCCAGGTCCAGGGTGTCCCCCGTTTCCACCTGCCAGCGCCTGATTCTCCTTCCCAGGTCTCGCATGACGGAGCGGTATCGGGGGTCCCGCGCCAGGTTGCGGGCTTCGATGGGGTCCTGGTCGAGATTGTAGAGTTCGTGCTCGCCCAGGCGGCTGCAGGTGAATTTCCACCCGTCGGGGCTGACTATGCAGCGCACCGGATCGGTGAAGCTGGCCGCGGCCTCCTCCTCCGAAACCACGCCCTTCATCACCTCGGGCAGATGGTCCATGGGCAGCGGCCCTTCCCACTCGATGAACACGTCCCGGTCTGAGGCCCGTGTCCCGCTCCCCCGGATCAGGGGCCCCAGGCTCTTGCCCTGCAGGTGGCCGGGGACGGGCTGATCCATCAAGTCCAGCAGGGTCGGCATGAGGTCCACCTGACCAACGGGCCCCCCGACCCGTTGGCATGCCCGCTGCCCCGGCTGGCGGATCAGGAGCGGCACGCGCACCGATTCCTCGAACATGAGGCCCTTCCCCCTGAGGCGATGGCTGCCCATCATGTCGCCGTGGTCTGAAGTGAAGACGACGATGGTCTCGTCTTTCAGGCCGCACTCCTCCAGGGTGTCCAGAATCGTCCCCACGTGAGTGTCCACCAGGCTGCACAGACCCCAGTATCTTGCAATCAGTCCGCGCCAGTCTGCCTCCGTCCTGAGCGGAACGCCGAACCCGCTCTCCTCGTATATGTGGTACAGGACCCGGGCCTTGAGGGCCTGCTCCTCGGTGGGCACGTTGGCGAAGTTGGCGGGCAAGGTGACCTCTTGCGGATCGTACTGGCCGTCGCGGGGCCCGAAGTAGGGCTGGTGGGGCTCGAAGATACTCACGTAGAGGATGAAGGGGTGCTCCCTGTTTTCGCGAATGAAGCGGGACGCATGGCGGGCGAGGAACGCCGGTTTGCCGTACTCCTCGGGCAGACGGGCGCAGTAGCCCAGGCTGAATGCCTCGAACCCATCCGCCTCAACCTGGTCCGGCTCAAAACCCTGCTCCACCAGAAAATCGTGGTAGGTGCAGTGCCGGAAGGAATCCCTGCCCTCGGTGTAGACCGGGCGGTGCTGGGCGTCCTCGATGCTGATCCAGTCGTCGAACCCGTGCTGGGGGAAGACGTCGTCTCCCAGGTGCCATTTGCCGTAGTGGGCGCAGACGTAGTCGCCGCCCTCGACCAGCTCCGGCAGGCAGGGAGTCTCCCGCTTGAGGGGAGAGAATATGTGGCCCGTGTCCACCCCGGCAGTGTGAGGAATGAGGCCGGTGAGGAGGGTCGAGCGCGAGGGCTGGCACACCGGCTGGGAAACGTAGGTCCGCTCGAACACGACGCTCTCTTCGGCCAGCCTGTTGAGGTTGGGCATCTCGATGAGGTCGTTTCCGTAAGCGGCCAGGGAGTCGGGCCGCTGCTGGTCGGTGTAGATGAACAGCAGGTTCGGTCGCGCCATTTAATTCAACCTTTCCGGAACGCGGAGCAGGGTTCCGGGCAACTCACCCACTCGGCCCTGCAGGAGGGCTCAGCGCTCGCAGCGGACCCGGAGCTGGGCCGAGTCCATGACCAGGGTGTCGGAGGCTGATCCGCCCCGTTCCTCGACGGCAACCTCCAACTGGTTCTCGCCCCGGTTCACCTGGCGGGCTTCGACCTCGCCTTCGAGCCACTGGCCCCGCTCCGGGTTCCTCCCGGGCTCGGCCGGCTTCAAGCCGGGGACCGAAGTCCCGTTCAGTTTTACCGCCACCCGGTCGCCCGCCGCGTGGTTCCACAGGTGGAGGCTGAAATCCAGCCTGTTTGCACCGCTGGTCCCCACGTCCTCTCCGACCTGAAAGCTGGCGGCTACCGGCATGCCGGGCTTCAGGTACACTTCGGCGACGTCATTGAAGCTGTCGCCGGCGGGGAAACGATCGATGCCGTAGAGGCGGTCCTTCCCCGCCATGGAGGACACCTCGCCGATCTCCCGCCACACCCGCGGATCACCGAGGGCGGGATTGAAGAGGTAGAGTCCATCGGCTCCGGCGTTGAGCAGGTTCATGGCGGCGCCGCGCCAGGCGGGGAACGAGCCCTCCCACCCGTTGAACAGCGCGACGTACTCCGGACAGCCGATGCGCTCCGGCTGTCCCCCGTACAGGTTCTTTACCCAATCGTCGAACCGCCTGTACTTGCCGTCGCTCCGGTGAAATACCCAGCGGTCCCAGAACCCCCAGGAGAGGCAGGGATATACGGGGACCTCGTACCTGTGTCCCAGGTCGACGATGCCGTGGTAGGAATCGCGCAGGACCGACTCGTAATTGCCTCCGGGGCAGAACTGGTCGATCAGATCTTCCTTGAGCCAGGTTTCCAGGTCCACCCCGACGTGGACGCAATCCTCCAGGCTGAAGGGTGTGTGGGCTGCCAAAAGCAGCGGGCGGCCGCGGCGGGCGGCGACCCCGTCCGCCATGCGGCGAATGCGGCGCAGAAGGTCGTTCATGATCTCCAAGTGCTCGGGCGTTACGGGATCCAACTCCATGGACTCGCGGAAGAAGGGCCAGTACTTGAAGAACTCCATTCCGATGAGGTCCACGTCGTAGTTCTCCGCCACCTCCTCGATTACGGCGAAGATGTGGTCGCGGACCTCCGGAATGGCGAAGTCCAATCGCGTCCATGCCCGTTTGACCGGGTCGTCCGCGAATTTCTCCCAGTCGCCATCCTCGCCGATCATGTAACCCGGGTTTTCCCGCTTGAACCTGGCCAGACCGTAGGTATATCTGCGCGAACCCATGGGGAAGGCGTCGTGGACATCGTTCATGCGCAGGGCCCAGGCCGCCTCCATGCCGTTTTCGCGGCTGAAGTCCAGCTGGATCTGCAGGGGGTCGCGCCCGTACCTCTCCACCAGCTCCAGGGGAACCCCCTTGCCGTAGAATCCTCCCAGCCTGGTCTGGTGGGAGAAGGTGAGCCCGGCCATGGCGGTGGCGAACCAGTTGCTGTCCACCTGCGAGCCGATCAATGGAGTGCTGCGGGCGGCCAGATAATCCTGAACCAGATCGTCGCTGGAGCGCACCATGAGAGATTCGTTGACGTCGTGGTCGTGCTCATCGCCCTCGGGGCGGGCTTCGATCACGTCGTCGCCGTCGTTGTTGTAGATGATCCGCCGGCGGCGCCAGCGCGCTCGCTCTCGTTCTGCGTCCATGCGTTGCATCTCCTTGGATTAAGTTCGGGGTACCGGGAGCCGAATCGACCAGGGTATTGTACTAAGGTTGTGGTCACGGGAGAAGCCCCGCCTCGCCGAGCGGGTACGGAGGCCTGTCAGGCCCTGCCCCTTCTCACCGGGCTGAGCCACGTCTAGACCTTATGTATTGACGGAGATATGAAAGACCTCCTCCGACTCGGTTGTCGGGGGTTATCTTTGGGAAAACGGAGTTCACCCAAAGACCTATCCCCAGCGAGAAGGAGGAGGCCATGCGTAAATCTACGAAATTCGTCGCCTTGGACATACATAAAGATTCGATCACCGTCGCCCTGGCCGGTGAAGGCCGAAAAGGGCCAGACCTGTATGGAACGATACCGTCTACGGGCGCCGCGTTGTCCAAGCTGGCGGGCCAACTGGCCCGTGGTGGGACCTCGTTGCGGTTTTGCTACGAGGCCGGACCCTGCGGCTACGGCGTCTACCGTCAGCTCACAGCCCTGGGGCACGCCTGCACGGTGGTGGCGCCCTCGCTGATCCCGCGTCGGCCGGGCGACCGCATCAAGACCGACCGCCGCGATGCTGTGTCTCTGGTGCGGCTTTTCCAACACGGCGAGTTGACCCCCGTGTGGGTGCCCGACGAAGCGCAGGAGGCGATGCGCGATCTGGAGCGCTGCCGGGAAGACTTCAAGCACGCCGAGCGCCGCGTGCGCCAGCGGCTGAACAGCTTCTTGCAGCGCCACGGCCGGATCTACTCCGGGCGCAGTCGCTGGACCCAAGCCCACTTTCGCTGGCTGCAGACCCAGCGCTTCGATCATCCGGCCCAGCAGATCGTCTTTCAGGAATACGTGGACGCGGTACAGGAAGCCCAAGGTCGGATCCAGGGGTTGGACCAGGCCCTGCAGCAGGCGCTGGAGGGATGGTCTTTGGAAGGGGAGACGCGGGCTATGAGGGCGCTGCGCGGGGTAGACACGCTCACCGCGGTTACGACCCTGGCCGAGTTGGGGGACCTCACCCGCTTTGACTCGCCGCGCCAACTGATGGCCTTCGTCGGTCTGGTCCCCAGCGAGCATTCCAGCGGCTCCCGCCAAAAGCGAGGGGCGATCACCAAGGCGGGCAACGCCCACGTGCGGCGCGTGCTGGTGGAAGCCGCCTGGTGCTATCGCTTTCCCGCCCGCAAGACGGCCGCCTTGCAACGACGCGCCGAACAGACCGCACCCCCCATACAGGCCATCGCCTGGAAGGCACAGAAACGCCTGTGTGGACGCTATCGACGGCTGAGTGGGCGAGGGATGCCGAAAAACAAAGTCTGCACCGCGATCGCGCGGGAGCTTTTGGGTTTCATCTGGGCCATCGCCTGGGAGCAGAAACGCCCCGGCCGCCTCGTGGCCAGGAGGCCTCGGATCGCCGCCTGATAAGCTCATCGTCTCAGAAGCCGGCATAGGACCTTTGCTCATGTAAATCGAAACGGGACAGAAGGGACCGGTCAGGAGAATCCTCGAAGACACTATGAGGCGCCTATCAGGCTGACCCTCGACTCTAGATTGAGGCCGCTCCGCGACGCACCCAGGACAGGCGGTAACCAACCCGCGAATATCAGTCGGATCAACCGTCGCTACAGCGTCCCTTCTGTTCCCGAACAAACTCATGCAAAGATAACACCCGAAACGACCACCCCGGAGGGGGTTGACAACCGTCAATACATATCAGTGTCCCGTCGCAGAAATATGTTGCCATTTTTCCGCCGATCCATCCCGGCTCACGGCGTTGCCTTCACTCGCCGTACACCACTGGTACGACTCGCTCAGGCGCCTTGTGAGCCTGGCGCCTCGGCGGCCCAATTTCGTCAACCTATCTCTGCGACGGGACACTAGCGGCGCATGGTGGCGTATACTTCTACTACCGCGGACTCACCCCGAACTGCGGACCCGGCCCGGGTCTTGATGAAGTTCCACGGCTCGGAAATGGTGGTCCAGGTCGACTCCCCGCCGCCAAGCCTCTCTGGAGGAGAGTGGACGACTTGCCAGTCTCTTGCATTGTGGGAGCCCAGTACCTGCCAGTTCAACCCCGTGTTTCGGTGTCGATTGAAGACCTGGACGGTCACATGGCCGTAACCCCGCGACTCGATGGTACCGCTGTCGGTGAAATCATCCCCGATTTCCTCCTCCCTGCAGAGGTAGGCGTCCTTCACCGAGCGCGGTGGAATATGGAACGGATCGAGCTCGTAGATCATGTTCAAGCCCCAGTCGGTGACCAGGAGCGTGCCTCTCGTGGTCGGCGCAATGTAGGTTGGCAGCAGGGCGTAGGGCGTCCCAGGGGCGAGATGGTCCCCACTGCCTCCCCCCAACTCCCAAACCAGCTCCTTGTCCCGGTTCACACAGAGAATTCGCGAGCGTTCGCTGCAGATGATGGTGTAGCCACCGAACTTCTCGTGGATACCGAAGCGCAGGGCACAGGCCGCCCGGGAAACCATGTCGTAGAGGTCTCCGTGTCCCGGTCCCTTCCTCTCCCCGTACGACCACACCTTTTCTCCCGTGCTGGTGTCGATCTCCCAGACTCCGCTGGGGTCCGACGAGAAAAAGGGGACCAGAAGATCGCCCCCATAGGATGCACCGTACGGCTGCGGCGGGAGTTTCTGCAGGTAGAAAGCGCGCCATGCGGGGAAATTCCAGACCACCTGCTGGTCCCGGAGGCGGATCTTCACGATTTCATCACCGTCGGAAACCATGATGTGATCATCGTCCCAGTGGATCGCCTCGAGAGGACGACGGCACCCGGTGTAGCACCAGAGAACGGCACCCTTGTCGCGCTCGACTATCATTACCCGGTGTTCACCGCGGAACTCGGTAAGCAAAATGTGCCCGGCGTAGGGTCCGGAAGGCATGAAGTGTGCCGAGTGCGCCAGGTTCAGTCGCTTTCCCCCTCCGGGAACGCCGCGCTCCCCGAAAACCACCCGTAATTTTCCGGTCTCGCGGTTGATCAGCACAACGTCAGAAGCCCACTGCTCGGCGACGACGATTTCGTCGGGGTCGAAGGGATTCTCCTCGGCCATGTGGGGACCGAACAACCTGCCATCCCGGCTTCCCGGGTTGCCGGATCCATAGGACCACAGTCGGTTCATACTTCCACCTCCTTAGCGCCGGCAAGGCAACCCCGTACCGGCAGACCTGGTGAGCGTTGTCCACCTGTGGGTGGTTGACAGGGAATTGATTATTTGCAAATTGACCGCCTTACGGCCGTGGAACACCACGCCGGCCGGGGTCTGGCGGAGCGCTCCAACCATTTGTCCGGCGATGCGCGGTTTTGCTCCCATCAAAGTGCATCCCGGCCCATTATCCCGCCAGAACAATAAAGGAAAAACGTGCTTTTACCCACCTGATGCCAGGACCCGGATTGAAATCAGCATTGAGCATCGCAGCCGTATTCCTGGCCCTTGCCCTCGCCGTGGAGCTGCTCGGCTACTCGACCTTCGCCCTGTCCGGCGCCGGCCGCCTCGACCTGTCCGAGCTCGAGGCCCTCCAGGCGCCCCAGCGCCACCCCAAGGCTCCCCAGGCGCTCAACGAGGTGGCCGAGTGGCCGGCTGAAAATGGCCGGGCTTTCACCCAGGCGCCCTACTGGGATCCCATGGTGGCGGCGGGAACCCTTCCCTCCGTGGAAGAGCGGCTGCCCCGGGACCCGCTCGTCATCCTGCCCAGCGAGCAGCTCGGCCCCTACGGCGGCACCTGGACCCGCTTCGGTACCGGTCCGGGAGATGTGGGGATTTTCGGCGCCCGCCTGTGCTACGAGTCGCTGGTGCGCTGGGATCCCATGGCCCGGGGGATCCGCCCCAACCTGGCCAGAAGCTGGACGATCGAGGATGGGGGCCGGACCTTCACCTTCCACCTGCGCCGGGGAGTGCGCTGGTCCGACGGCCACCCCTTCAGCGCCGACGACATCGTCTTCTGGTACGAGGACGTGCTGCTTAACCCCGATCTGACCCCGGTCATCGACCAGGAACTCAAACGGGGCGGCGAGGTGATGCAGCTCGAGAAGCTGGACGACTACACCGTGCGCGTCAGCTTCCGGGAGCCGCACAACCTGTTCCTCAAGATGGTAGCCTCCGACCACGGAGAAACTCGTGTTTCCGTGATGCATCCCGCCCATTATCTCAAGCGGTTCCACCCCCGCTACGTGCCGGCGGATAGACTGCGGGAGATCGCCAGGCGGGAGAACAAGGACTTCTGGTACCAGGTCTTCGAGGACAAGTTCGACTATCGCAATGTCGACACTCCCCGGTTGTGGGCATGGGTCATGGAACAGCCGCCGCCGGCGCGACCGGCGGTCTTCACCCGCAATCCCTACTACTGGAAGGTCGACCCCCAGGGCCGGCAGCTGCCCTACATCGACCACGTCAGCTTCGAGATATACGACGTCGAGACCATCAACCTCAAGGCGATCAACGGCGAGGTGGGCATGCAGGGCCGCCACATCAGCTTCCAGAACTACCCGCTCTTCATGTCCAATGCCGGAAAGGGGGGCTACCGGGTCCTCCATTGGATCGATGACGGCGACGACATGGTGGGGTTCGCCTTCAACCTGCACCACAAGGACCCGGTAACCCGGAAGATCTTCCTCGACCGCCGCTTCCGCTTCGCCATGTCCCGGGCCATCGACCGCGACGCCATCAACGAGATCGTCTACCTGGGCGTGGGGAAACCGCGGCAGATCGCCCCCTCACCTCTGTCGCCGTTCTACGAACCGGAGAACACCCGCGCCCACCTCGAATTCGATCCGCAGAGCGCCAATCGCCTGCTGGACGAGATGGGCCTGCAGGCCCGCGACGAGGATGGCATCCGCCTGCGGCCCGATGGAAAGCCCCTGGTCCTGCAGCTGGAGACCTCTTCCGCCATGGCCGGCAATACCAACGTGCTTCACATGGTGGCCGCCAACTGGACCGCGGTGGGGGTGAAAACCAAGGTCAAGCCACTTGCCCGCCAGCTCTACGTGCGCCGCCGCGAAGCCCTGCTCAGCGACGTGGTGAACTGGGTGGTGGGCGGCGCCATGCTCCCCCTGATCGAGAACGGCTGGTACGTGCCTGCCCGCAACGGATCGTTTTTTCCCGAGTTTGCAAAATGGGTGCGCACCCGCGGCGCGCGCGGCGAAAAACCCCCTGCCGTGATGATGCGCAGCCTGGAGTTGTTCGAGCAGCTCCAGCGGACCGACGACCAGGCCGAGCAGATCCGCATATTCAGGGAGATCCTCGAACTCGCCCGGCAGGACCTCTGGTTCACCGGCATCGTCGGCGATATTCCCAGGATCTTCATCGTCAACGACTCCTTCCGGAACGTGCCCGAGGTCGCGGTGGCCACCTGGACCCTGCGCACGCCTGGCGCCACCGCCCCCGAGGCCTACGCCATTGAGGAGAACTGATCGATGTTCGACCTGATCCTCAAACGCATTTTGTGGATGGCGCCCACCCTACTCGCCATCTCCTTCGTCTCCTTCGCCATCATCCAGCTGCCTCCCGGGGATTACCTGACCTCCTATGTTGCGGCCCTGGAGGAACAGGGCGACGAGGTCAACGCCGAGCAGGTCGCCGCGCTGCGCAAGCGCTACAACCTGGACGAGCCTTTCCTGCTGCAATACCTGAAATGGCTCAACAACATGCTGCCCTTCGGCTTCGAGCGCGGAG
Source organism: Candidatus Latescibacterota bacterium (assembly GCA_965208105.1). Taxonomy (GTDB): domain Bacteria; phylum Latescibacterota; class UBA2968; order UBA8231; family UBA8231. The sequence goes on along the minus strand of OZ242318.1, from coordinate 177,924 downwards.
ACGATGGCTCCTACCTGTGGACCACCGGCGCCGGGGGCGGTCCCAGCTTCAACTGGCCTGGGTTCAAGGTGCCGGACCTGGGCATGTCCTTCGAGTGGAACCGCAAAGTCACCGACCTGGTGGGCGAACGCCTGCTGCTGACCATGACCATCTCCCTGGCCACCTTGCTGCTGACCTGGGCGGTGGCCATCCCCATCGGCATATATTCGGCGGTGCGCCAGTATTCCCTGGGAGACTACTGCTTTTCCGTTCTGGGCTTCATCGGCCTGGCGACTCCCAACTTCCTCCTCGCCCTGATCTTCATGTACATCGGCTACTCGGTCTTCGACGTCAGCGCCGGAGGACTGTTCTCCCCCGAGTACCAGAACGCCGGATGGTCGCTGGGCAAATTCGCCGACCTTCTGGCCCACCTGTGGATCCCGGTGATCGTCATCGGCACCGCCGGCACCGCCGGCCTCATCCGCGTCATGCGCGGCAATCTGCTCGACGAGCTTCCCAAGCAGTACGTGATGACCGCCCGCGCCAAAGGTGTGGGGCCCTGGAAGCTATTGGTCAAATACCCGGTGAGAGTCGCCCTCAACCCCCTGGTCAGCACCGTGGGCTGGGTCCTGCCCACCATCGTATCCGGCGAGGTGATCACCTCCGTGGTCCTCGGTCTGCCGACCACGGGCCCCCTGCTTTTGCGCTCCCTGCAGAACCAGGACATGTACCTGGCCGGGTCCATGGTAATGATCCTCAGCTTCCTCACCGTGATCGGCACCCTCGTCTCCGACCTCCTGCTCCTGTGGCTCGACCCCCGCATCCGCTACGAAGGCAGGGAGAGCCGCTGATGCAGTCCAACCCGGCAGCTGAAGAGATGACCGCGAAGCCCGAAGCGACCCCGACCGGGGAGGCCGACCTTTACACCGCTTCCCAGTGGCAGCTGATGGCGCTCAAGTTCCGCAAGCACCGCCTGGCGGTATGGTCCTCCCTGGTAATTCTTGCTCTCTACGCGGCAGCTCTCCTCTGCGAGTTCATCGCCCCCTACTCCCTCGAGTCGCAAAACATCGACTACCTCTATGCTCCGCCCCAGCGCCTGCACCTGGTCCACGACGGCGGCCTGCGCCCGTGGCCCTTCGTCTACGCCCTCAAGGGCACCCGGCACCCGGAAACCCTGCGCCGCGTCTACCTGGAGGACCGCAGCCGTCCCTACCCACTCAGGCTGTTCGCCCGCGGTCAGACCTACCGCTTCTGGGGTCTGTTCGAGACCAACCTGCACCTCATCGGGGTGGACCAGGGGGCGACCCTGTTTCTGCTGGGCACCGACTCCCTGGGACGGGACCTGCTCAGCCGCATCCTCTACGGAGCGCGGATCTCGCTCACCGTGGGGCTGGTGGGAGTCGCCCTGAGCCTGTTCTTCGGCCTCCTGATCGGGACCGTATCGGGCTACTACGGCGGATGGATCGACAACCTGATCCAGCGCTTCATCGAGATTCTGCGCTCGTTCCCCTCCATCCCCCTGTGGATGGCGCTTTCGGCGGCGCTGCCCGCCCACTGGTCGCCTCTGCAGATCTACTTCGGCATCACCATCGTGCTCTCGTTCCTCGGCTGGACCGGACTGGCCCGGGTCGTGCGCGGCAAGATCCTTTCCCTGCGCGAGGAGGACTACGCCACCGCCGCCCTCCTGGCAGGGGCCAGCAAGGGACGGGTGATGGCGCGCCACCTGCTGCCCGGCTTCACCAGCCACATCATCGTCAGCCTCACCCTGACCCTGCCCAACATGATCCTGGGCGAGACCTCGCTGAGCTTTCTGGGCCTGGGCCTGCGCCCTCCCATCACCAGCTGGGGCGTCCTTCTCAAGGAGGCGCAGAACGTGCAGGCGGTTGCCCTGCAGCCCTGGCTGCTGACCCCGGCCTTCTTCGTCATCGTCGCGGTGCTGGCGTTCAACTTCGTCGGCGACGGCATGCGCGACGCCGCCGATCCCTATTCGAGGTGAGCTGGTGGAATCCATAGTCTCCATCCTCGGTCTCGAGACCCACTTCCTGCTGGACGAGGGCACGGTGCGGGCGGTGGACGGCGTCGACCTGGAGATCCGCCGGGGCAGGACCCTCTGCCTGGTGGGAGAGAGCGGCTGCGGCAAGAGCATCACGGCCTTGTCGGTGCTGGGAATGATCGCCCCTCCGGGGAGCATCATCGCCGGCCGCGTCATCCTGCACCGCGACGACGGCGACGTGGCGCTCACCGACCTGGACGAAGACGGCGAGGAGATCCGCGCCATCCGCGGCCGCGACATCGCCATGATCTTCCAGGAGCCCATGACCAGCCTCAGCCCGGTCCATTCGGTGGGCAGCCAGATAAAGGAGGCTGTGGAGCTGCACACCGACATGCGCCGGAGCGCCGCCCGCGAGCACGCCGTGCGCATGATGGAGCACGTGGGAATCCCCGATGCGGCGCGCCGTTTCGACCACTATCCGCACCAGATGAGCGGAGGCCTGCGCCAGCGCGCCATGATCGCCATGGCCCTTTCCTGCCGGCCGTCCCTGCTCATCGCCGACGAGCCGACCACCGCTCTCGACGTGACCATACAGGCACAGATCCTGACGTTGATGCGCTCGCTGCAGGAGGAGCTCGACATGGCCATTCTGCTCATCACCCACGACCTCGGTGTGGTTGCCCAGATGGCCGACGAGGTTGCGGTAATGTACATGGGCAGGGTGGTGGAGTACGGCGGGGTCGAGGAGATTTTCTCGGCGCCCCAGCACCCCTATACGGTCGCCCTGCTGCAGTCGCTGCCCGGACTGGGAAAGGGACACAGAAACCGGCTCCAGGTCATCGAAGGTTCGGTGCCCGACCCGTTCGAACGCCTGGACGGCTGTCCTTTCCACCCGCGCTGTGCCGAGGTCGTGCCCGGTCGCTGCGACCGCGGCGCTCGCCCGGAGCTGCTGCGGTCCGGGCCGCTGCACCACAACGCCTGCCTGGTGCGCCAAGGGGCAGGGAGCTCCCGGCCGGAGGCAATGGAATGAGTGCTGACAAGACCATCCTCCTCGAAGTGCGGGATCTCGAGAAGTACTTTCCCATCACGAAGGGATTCTTCAACAAGGTCGTGGGGCAGGTGCGCGCCGTCGACGGCGTCAGCTTCGACCTCTACGCCGGGGAATGCCTTGCCCTGGTGGGCGAGAGCGGCTCGGGCAAAACCACCCTGGGCCGCGCCATCCTGCGCGCCCTCAGGCCAAGCGCCGGAGAGGTGCTGTTCCACCTCGACGGCCGCACCGTGGACCTGGCGAGCGCCCCCGAGGACGAGCTGGTGGAGCTGCGGCGCCACATGCAGATGATCTTTCAGGATCCTTACGCCTCGCTGAATCCGCGCATGACCGCCTTCGACATAATCGGCGAACCGCTGCTCGTTCACGGTATGCGCAGCCGCCGCCGCCGCGAGGAACGGGTGCGCCAGCTGCTGCACCAGGTGGGGCTCAATCCCCGGCAGCTGCGGCGCTATCCCCACGCCTTCAGCGGAGGTCAACGCCAGCGCCTCGGAATCGCCCGGGCCCTGGCTCTGCACCCGCGCCTGATCGTGGCCGACGAGCCGGTCTCCGCCCTGGACGTCTCGGTCCAGGCCCAGATCATCAACCTGCTGCAGGACCTGCAGCAGGAGCTGAGGTTGACCTATTTATTCATCGCCCACGACCTCAGCGTGGTGCGCCACATCGCCGACCGGGTGGCGGTGATGTACGTGGGACGCCTGGTGGAGCTGGCGCCGGTGGAGGGACTGTTTCATCGTCCCCGCCACCCCTACAGCGAAGCCCTGCTCGGCGCGGTGCCCCTGCCCGACCCCCGCAGGCGCACGGCCCAGGCCCCCCTCGCCGGCGAGGTGGCAGACCCCAGCCGGACTCCCCCCGGCTGCCCCTTCCACCCCCGCTGCCGCCATGCCGAAGACCGCTGCCGCACCGAGGTGCCGCCGCTGCAGGAGGTCGCCCCGGAGCAGTTCGTGCGCTGCCACCGGGCGGAGGAACTGCAACTGGAGGGAATGGCGGAATGATCAAGCCTCCACTCCAGCCGTTGCGGCGCTGAACCTCGCGGCTTTTCCGGCCTCCTTCAGCCTCGACGGAAATGCCGGGGATTTCACCTGATCGAAGGTCCCCGGGAGGCTGGCAGCGAGGGCGACGAGGTTTAAATTCTGCAACTGCCGACCGTGCCAGGCAATCTGGACCGGGAGATCCTGTCCACACATTTCAACCTGGGAGAAAGCCCGTGACCACATTATGGTACAGACAACCGGCGAGGAAATGGGAAGAAGCGCTGCCCCTGGGCAACGGCCGCCTGGGCGCGATGGTATTCGGCGGCACTGCCCGCGAACGAATCCAGCTCAACGAAGAGAGCTTGTGGGCCGGCGAGCCCCTGGACGTGTACCCGCCCGACTTCGCCAGGCACCTGAAAACGGTCCAACGGCTGGTATTGGAAGGGAAGATCGCCCATGCCCACAACTACGGAGAGGAGCACCTGACCGCAAGTCCCACCGCCTTCCGCTCATACCAGCCCCTGGCCGACCTGCAAATCGAGCTGAACCACCCATCCGGGGTGGAGGAGTACCGCCGCGACCTGGACCTGCAGGAGGGGATCGCCAGGGTCCGCTACCGGACTTCTTCAGGCATCGTCCTGCGCGAGGCGTTCATCTCCGCGGTGGACGACGTGATCGCCGTCAGGCTCTCCGCCGACTCACCCGCGGGCTTCGGCGCGAAAATCCGCCTGCAGCGCGAGAAGGACGCGGCCTTCGCAGCGGTCGGTGGAGACCGCCTGCACATGGACGGTCAGATCGTCGATATCCATTCTTCCCAGGGGGGATACGACGACAATCCCGGGGACTCGGGTCCGGGCGGCGCGCACATGAGGTTCGCCGGGAGGCTGCAGGCGCGCAACACCGGCGGAACGGTGGCCGCGGACGAGGACTGCCTGGTGGTTCGCGATGCCGGCGAACTGCTGCTGCTGTTCACCGCCGCCACCGACTTCAGCCTGGAAAAGATGGATTTCGACCGCTCCGTGGAGCCGGGTGCTATGGCCGACGACATCCTCGGCAAGGCGGCGCAGAAATCGTGGGACGAACTTTTTGGCGACCACGCCGCCGAACACCGCTCCTACTTCGACCGGGTATCCATTTTCCTGGGCTCCTCCGACGGGGACAGGCTGCCCACCGACGAGCGCCTGCAGGCGGTCCGGGACGGCAGGGACGACCCGGGTCTGTGCGCCCTACATCTCCAGTTCGGCCGCTACCTGCTGATGGGCAGCTCCCGCCGCCCGGGTCGGCTGCCGGCCACCCTCCAGGGAATATGGAACCAGGAAATGTGGGCCCCGTGGGAGTCGGACTATCACCTGAATATCAACCTGCAGATGAACTACTGGCCCGCCGACCTGTGCAACCTCTCGGAGACCATCGATCCCCTCGCCGACTTTCTCCAGCGCGTGGTGGAGAAAGGACGGCTCTCGGCGCGGCGGCTATACGATGCCAGGGGCTGGGTGGTCTTCCACGCCGTAGACCTGTTCGGCCGCACCACCCCGGCGGCCTCCACCCGGGATTCGCAGTTCGCCAACGGCCCCCTCGATCCCCTGGCGGGGATCTGGATGATGGTCGCCTTCTGGCGCCACTACGAGTTCACCGGAGACGAGGAGTTCCTGCGCCGCTGCGCCTACCCGATCCTGCGCGGCGCGTGCGAGTTCCTGCTCGACTACATGGTGGAGAAGGAGGACGGCACCCTGGTGATCGTGCCCTCCACTTCGCCCGAAAACGCCTATGTCGATCCACTGTCCGGCGATCCGGTGCGCATCACCGAAGGGTCCACCTACCACAGCACCATAGTCCGCGAGGTGTTCCAGGTGACCAGGCGGGCGGCGGCGATACTCGAGGTGGACGAGGAGTTCCGCCGCCGTCTGGAGGAAGCCCTGCAGCGGGTCCCGGCATTGAAGATCGGCGCCACCGGCACCTTGCGCGAATGGATCAGGGATTACGAGGAGGTCGAACCCGGGCACCGGCACATCTCCCACCTTCTGGCCCTGCACCCCTTCGCCCAGATCACTCCGGGAAGCGGGGACCTCTTCGAAGCCGCCCGCAAGACCATAGAGCGGCGCCTGCGCCACGGCGGAGGACACACCGGTTGGAGCAGGGCCTGGATCATCAATCAGTACGCCCGCCTCCTGGATGGAGCCGAGGCGCACGAGCACCTGCAGCTGCTGCTGCGCCAGAGCACCTATCCCAACCTCTTCGACGACCATCCCCCCTTCCAGATCGACGGCAACTTCGGCGCGGCGGCCGGCATTGCGGAGATGCTGCTGCAGAGCCACGAGGGACCGATCCGCCTGCTGCCGGCCCTGCCTCCGGCCTGGCCGGCGGGACGGGTCGAAGGGTTGAAGGCGCGCGGCGGCTTCGTCGTCGACATGGAATGGGAGAATGGCAAGCTCAGGACCGCCGGCATCCGCTCGGAAGCGGGCAAACCCTGCCGCCTGCGCTGCGGCGCCGGGATCACCGTTGAGGCGGCGGGCGGCTCCGTGGAGACGGCCAGCCCCGAACCCGGGATCCTGGAGTTCGCCACCGAAGCCGGGGCCACCTACCTGGTCAGGCCGCTGGAGGGATGACCAGGGCAGGGTCCTCTCCAACCACCCGGTGACAGGTCTTCAGGTGACGATTGGAGACCTCTCCCCCGGCCCTTTCCCTTTTCCCGGAGTGTGCCGCCCGTGAACCACCCAGTTCCGGGCAGGAACATCCCTACCCTGTTACCCCGCCACCGGGCGGGAGGTGTGCACGACGGCGCGAACTTCGGTCTGCAGGTGCCGTTCCACCCCCGGCTTCGCCGAACCGCCTCCTTCCTCCCCCCACACCACCGCGACCTCACTGCCTTCCACCGCGTGGCCCTCGTCGATCATGGCGAGGGAGAACCACGCCTGCACGTTCGAGGTATAGCAGCTGTAGGTGGAAAGCCCCACCATCTCGCCGTCCCGCATCACCTTGTCGAACGGGAGGGTGGAGTACTGCGACCCAGGGGCTTCCAGGTACTTGTAACGCTCCCCTTTTCCCAGCATGCTGGCGAATATGCGGGTCACATCCTCGTCGTTCCACACCAGCCAGACCTTCCTGCGGTGCGGCCCCCCGGCTTTCTTCTCCAAGGCCCCGCGGCCGATGAAGTCGTGGTCGAACTTCACGAGCCTGCCGTAGCCCAGGTCCCACGGAGTCTGGTAGTAGTCTTCGATGCGGTCGGAGTAGAAGCTTCCTCCAAGGGAGGCGTTGGCCTCGAAACCGTCCGCCGGCAGCCACTCACGGTATGCCTTCATGGAATCGGCGTAGATCGCCGGCATGGGCGAGGGGATCCATCCCGACTCGGGCGAAACGGTGGAATAGGCCCGCGCCCCCACCTCCCTGAGCCCGTGCGCCTCACCCGCCTGCTTCAGCGCTGAGCGCACGATCTCGCCATCCTCCGCCGGTCCCCACAGCTCCAGCCCCGCCGTCCTGGCCATCCCGTGGCCCAGGGCGTTCACCCACCTGCCGGCGATTGAAAGCCTGCCGATGTTGAAGAACCTGATCGGGGGGAGCGGTCCGTCCGCGGCCGCTTCCAGGATCGCCTGCGCCCTGGGTCCCTGAATCTGGTAGCGGTAGGTCCTGCGCCCGCCTTCGTTCTGCACCGACCTGTCGTCCCGGGCAACGGTGACATCGTAGCCGCCGGTCTCGGCGCAGTAGGCTACCCAGTTGGGCACGGAAGGGCGCCCGCTGATGTTCGCCCGGTCCTCGGCGAGGCCGAAGAGGATGGCGTCGCCTATCACGTAGCCTTCGGGGTTGCAGCAGACGATCTGCTTGGCCTTGTTGGGACCGAAGGATCGGAAGCTGTTGACCGCGACCCGCTCGAGCAGCCGCCTGAGACCCGGGCCTTCGCAGTAGACGTCTGTCATGTGCCTGGAGAGATCGAAAAGGCCGGCGGTCTTGAACCAGGCCTCCTGCTCGTCGGCCCAGTTGCTGAACTCGGGAGCAATGGGGAAGACGTAGGGCCCGGACCGCGCGTTGCGCAGCATTTCCACCGGGCTTTTCCAGGATTTCAGTTTCTGTTCGAGAGACTCCATGGCTGCATCTCCATCGCTGAGGGTGAAAGCCTGACTTGCCGCCGGCAATGTGCGTCACTGGCAGAGACGAGCTGGGCTGACGCTGGCCAATCGGTTTCCGAGTGGGTATGTTTTCCGCCCCCAGGGGACCAACGGGCAATGATTCTGCGCCCCCGGAGTCACCCGGGCGGGCAGCGAACTCGCCATCTTCGGGATGAACCGTCAGACCCCGGGTATCTGACCGATGGGGAGAATGTAATGTCCAGCAGCGAAAGACCCAACGTAGTCTACATACTGACGGATCAATGGCGCGCCAAAGCCACCGGCTACAACGGCGATCCGAATGCCCAAACCCCAAATATAGATCGCCTTGCCTCCGAGTCGGTGAGTTTCGCCAATGCCATTGCCACCTCCCCCGTCTGTACACCGGCGCGCGCGGCGCTGCTGACGGGACGCTACCCCACCACCACGGGCATGTTCATGAACGACGTGCCGCTGTCGCCCGACGAGGAAGGAATCGGCAAGGCCTTCAAGGAAGCTGGCTATGATACGGCCTACATCGGCAAATGGCACGTGGATGGACACGGCCGCGCCAGCTATATCCCTCCCGAGCGGCGGCAGGGGTTCGATTACTGGAAGGCCCTGGAGTGCACCCACGACTACCAGAACTCGGAATACTACGACGGGGACGACCCCGAGATAAGGACCTGGCCCGGCTATGACGCTTTTGCCCAGACGGGCGACGCCTGTGCCTACGTGAAGCAACGCGCGGACAAGCCCTTCTTCCTGGTCCTGTCGCTGGGCCCGCCCCATTTTCCCCACGACAACGCGCCAGCCGAATTTCAGGCGATGTTTTCGCCGGAGGGCATCGCCTTTTCACCCAACGTCAAATTCGACGATGCGGAGTTCGAAGCCTATACCCGCAAGGAAACGGCAGGCCACTACGCCCACATCGCCGCCCTCGACAGGTGCGTGGGTGAGGTGGTCGAGACCCTGAGGGCTAACCGATTGGAAGAAAACACCATCCTCGTTTTCACCTCCGACCACGGGGACATGCTGGGGTCGCACCGCATGAGGCCCCGAAAAAAGCAGACCTTCTGGGATGAGTCCTGCCGGGTGCCCTTCCTGCTGCGCTACCCCCCTCTCACCTCCGGTTGCCGGGGGCGCCGGGTGATGACCCCCCTGGGCACGGTGGACATCATGCCGACCCTGCTGGGTCTATGCGGGCTGAAGATTCCCGCCGCGGTGGAAGGGGAGGATCTGTCGGGGTGCGTTCGAGACCAGGAGGAACGCGAAGGCCATTGCGCGCTCTACATGAGCGTGTCGCCCTTCAGCCCGTTGAATTGTCTCGATCCCCCCTACCGCGCCGTGCGCACCAGCCGCCATACCCTGGTGCGGACCAGCGAAGACCGCCGTTACCTCTTCGACGATGTCAGCGATCCCTACCAGCTCGAAAACCTTGCGGACAGGCCCGAGACGGCGAAATTGCAGCGGGAACTGGAGCAGGAGCTGGCGCGGCGACTGGAAGGAATAGGAGATCCCTTCCGGGAAAAGGAGTACTATCTCGAGGAGTGGGGATATGAAGTAGACCACGTCGGATCGGTTCCCTACTCGAGATGAATGGGACGGCTTGGGGAGCGAAGCCCGCATCGGCCTTGTCCATCAGCGTCAAGCGGAGCTGATGTCTCACCCGCGGGACCCCGCCCCGCCGAACCGCGGCAGCACTTCCCTGCCGAACCACTCGATGTTCCTCCTGAGCACGCTGGGCGGAATCGCCAGGGCCCCGGCTCCCACCGCAATGCGCTTCATCCCCGGCAGCATCTCCTGGTAGGCGCAGATGCGCTCGTAGACGTGGTCCGGCGGCCCGCAGATCCATGCCCCTTCGCGGCACAGGTCGCGCACCGTGGGCAGGCCGGCTGCGGGCGCCGCCTGCGGATCGTAGGTGGCGAGAATCTGCTCGCGCTTGAGGAAGGGCATCCTGCCCAGGGGCGAAAGCACCTTGAGCTGCTCCTCGAACCACGGCGTGCTCTCCTCGATGGCCTGCTCCTCGCTGTGGGCCATGATCACCTGCAGCACCAGCTCCAGGTCTTCACCCATCTCGGTGCGGCGCCCCCGAGCCGCCTGTCCCTCCTGCCACCTGCGGGCGATCTCCTCGGTCCGGCCGCCTCCCGGAACGACTCCCTTGATTCCGTGCTTCATCATGAAGTCGATGCCGCGCGGGCTGACGCTGAAGATGGGCTGCCAGCACTCCACCGGGAGGTTGCGCGGACGCGGCACCAGGGTCAGGTCCTTCAGCCTGCGCTCGCGGTAGACCAGGTCCGGCGGAAGATTGTAATATTTGCCGCCGTGTGAGAACCTGGGCTGGTTCCAGGCTTTGAAGATGATCTCCACCTGTTCTTCGAACATTTCGCGGTTGGCCTCGTCGTCGTCCAGGGGCGATCCCAGGGTCTCCACCTCGCGGTTGATGTAGCCGCGCCCGATGCCGAAGCGCACCCGTCCCCCGGTCAGGATGTCGGCGGCGGCATAGTCTTCGGCCAGTCTCAGGGGATGCCAGGCCGGCACCGTGTTGAACATGGCGCCGAACTTGAGGCGCTCGGTCTTGCCGGCGAGCCAGACGCTCAGCAGGGGTATGTTGGCGATACCGCCGTAGCCCTCGCGCTGAAAGTGGTGCTCCGCCAGCCAAAGGGTATCGTAGTTGAGGGGCTCCATGAGCCGGGCCAGGGAAAGGGCCTCGTCGAACACGGTGGCCAGGTGGTCGTCGGTCTCGACGCGGTCGTCGACGCGCAGGCCATCGAATCCCAGGTCCGTCATCTCCACGTGGCCCCCGAAGAAGTAATCGAAGTGTTCAATCACTACCTGCCTCTTCCTGTTTTCGAATCCAAGAGCCGTCCCACTACCGGTAAAACCAATCCACCGGCACCCGGGTTACCCGCAGGGTATGAATGGGCCGGTCCAGGAGCTCCACGTAGTAGCTAAGGAGGGCGGTGGCGCCGAAAAAACTCAGGCTGGCGTAGCTGTAGGCCAGGGAACGATCCGACTCCAGCTCCTTTGCGTGCCCCCAGCTGTTGCCCTCGTCGGAAGAAACGGTGGAGGTCAGCGGGGTGCGCATTCCCTGGTGGTGGTGCCCCAGGTCGACGGTGGGATTGCGCACGAGGAGGAGGTCCCCCGTCGCCGGGATGCGCTGCAATACGAAGGGGGCCTGGGGCGCCGCGATGCCCGAGGATGCGGTCTCGCCCCAGCGCTCGCCCCCATCCTCCGAGTAGGACTGGTACAGGGTGCCCTGGTCGGTGCGCAACAGCATCCACAGCCTTCCGTCCCTGAGCTCCACCACCTTGGGCTCCATGGCACCTGACCGGGGCGCGAACACCGTGTTGCTCGACAGCCACGAAGCGCCCTCGTCGTCGGAATACAGGCACCCCGCCTCCAGCTTGCGGGCTTCCCCGGGCTTCTCCACCTTGAGATCACAGGGCAGCAGCAGGCGGCCGCTGGAAAGACACAGAGCGCTGTCGTTGCAGAGACAGTGGTGGCGCTCGGAGGATGTCAGAAAATCCGCCGGACCGAAGGTCTTTCCCTCGTCCGCCGACACTCGAAGGCAGATGGTGCACGACCGCGGTGAATCCTGGCGCTGGTAGAAAAGCAGGAGACGGTCCGGACCCAGTTTCAGCATGCTCACCGAGGCGACGTTCCGCCGGCCCTCGTTCTCCACCACCAGCCTGGGTTCGCTCCACGAGCGCCCGCCGTCGCCGGAGCGGCGGCTGAGAATGCGTGCTCCCGCATCGTCCTCCCAGGAGCGGAAGTGGGTGTAGGCCATGAACAGGCTGCCATCCCGGCTGCGGACGATATCCGCCTCGCCGGTGCGCATGTTGGTCTCGTCACCGGGTACCACGTCGACGTATTGCGGGCCTGTTTCCAAGAGTTCGGACCTCGTTCAACGGGTGCGGAACGGACTTCCCGGGTGCGAGGGATCCTGTTCGCGAGATAACCTCGACCTGGAGCAACCTCCGGGCACGTCCATTTCCCAGGGCGGGAGAAGACAACCCCCGGCGCCGCCCGACGCCCCATGGCCAGGACCAGAACTAAGCAAAAAAACCTGCACGGCAACAGGTGGACCCGTTCATTGATGAATGATATCGGGTATCGCCTCGGCGCGGGGTCTTGCCGATGACCGGCGGACCCAGGCCGGCGCCCGCAGCGCGTCCCCGGGCTCCCAAATTACTGATTCCATCGAAAGTGCCTGCGGCAAGCTTGACACCACTCCCGCCAGGCTGCTTTATGCTAGTGTCCCGCCGCAGAGATAGGTTGACGAAATTGGGCCGCCGAGGCGCCCGGCTCACAAGGCGCCTGAGCGAGTCGTACCAGTGGTGTACGGCGAGTGAAGGCAACGCCGTGAGCCGGGAAGGATCGGCGGAATAATGGCGACATATTTCTGCGGCGGGACACTAGCTGTCCTCCGTGCCGGTTCTTCCCAGGGCCGGGCTTGCGGGACGCCGGCGAGTGTTCCCGGCGCTGCCCCGAAACTGCCGGATGAAGGTGTCCACCGGCAAGGAACCTGGAGACCCGCCGGCACCTGCGGCCCATAGATCGGACGACGGCCTGCCGTCTATCAGTCCCGGAAAGTCCACCTCGACCATGCCATCACTCAAGTTCGTCCACGCCGCCGACCTCCACCTGGACAGCCCGTTCGTCGGCATGAGCCGTGAGGCGCCGGAGCACGTTGCGGACGATCTCTGTCGCGCCACCTTCGACGCCTACGCGAACATCATCGACCTGTGCATCGAGGAGCAGGTCGACGCGCTGCTCATCGCAGGGGACGCATACGACAGCGCCGACCGCAGCCTGAGGGCGCAGTTGAAATTCGGCGACGGGCTGAAACGCCTGGATGAAGCCGGCGTCCGCTCTTTCATCTGCCACGGCAACCACGACCCGCTGGACGGCTGGGAAGCGCGGTTCGAGCTGCCTGGCGGCTGCGTGCGCTTCGGCCCCGAGGTCACTGGGGAGCCGGTGTTCCCGGAGGAACCGGAACGGGCGAGGGTGTACGGCATCAGCTACCCGCAGCGCGAGGTACACGAGAACCTGGCGCTGAGATTCCGGGAGCTGCCTCGGTCCCGGTTCAACATCGGGCTGCTGCACCCCGACGTCGGCGGCAACCCTGGCCACAGCCCACATGCCCCCTGCTCCCTGGCCGATCTGGCCAACTCCCCCATGGACTACTGGGCCCTGGGCCACGTCCATACCCGGCAGGAACTGCGGCAGGAACATCCCGCGGTGGTCTATCCCGGCAATCCCCAGGGATGCAGTCCCGACGAAACAGGAGCGCGCGGCGTCTACCTGGTGGAAGTGGACGACCACGGCACGCCGCACCTCGAGTTCCGCCCGGTGGACCTGGTGCGGTGGGAAAGCCTGGAAGTCGACATCACCGGGCTGGATACGGAGCAGGAACTGCTGAATGCCATGGACGCCGCCGCCTCATCCTGCGCCAAGGGTGCCGGAGGCCGTTCTTTGGTCTTCCGTCTGACCATCACCGGCCGGGGAACGCTGCATCGAGAGCTTCGCCGTGAAGGAATCACGGCCGACCTTCTGGAGCGGCTGAACCAGCAGTACGCCGCTGGCCGGCCCTGGCTCTGGTGCGAGCGTATTCAGCTCGAAACCGCGTCGCCGGTGGACCGCGAGCAGGTGGCGAGGCGCGAGGACTTCCCCGGCTACCTGGGCCGCATCGCCGAGGAGCTGCGGAAAGATCCCGGCGCTCTCGACGAACTGCGGGACGCCCTGCGACCGCTCTACCTGAACTCCAACGCCGCCCCCTATCTGCGCAACTATCTGCCCTCGGACGACCAGCTCCGGGAACTCTTGACCGCCGCCGAGTACGAGTGCCTGGCCGCGCTGGTGAACGAAAAGGACGAAGGGTGAGAATAGAAGAGTTCTACCTGGACGGCTTCGGTCACTTCTACCAGCGCAGCATAGGCCCGCTGGTGGGACCTGTGACGGTTTTCTACGGTCCCAATGAAGCAGGGAAAAGCACTCTGCTGGCCTTCGTCCGGGCCATACTCTTCGGTTTTCCGGCCAGATACGGCAATCATTATCCCCCCCCGGCAGAGGGTCGGCACGGGGGGCGGATCTCACTGTCCGACGGCGCCGGGGTCTCCTACCTGGTTGAACGCTACGCCGGCGCGCGGGGCGGCTTGAAGATCGACACTCCGCACGGACCCGCATCCCACCCCGAAGCCGTTTTGCAGCGGCTCACCGGCAACGCCAGCCGGGACCTCTTCCACAACGTATTCGCCTTCAGCCTCGATGAGCTGCAGGCGGCCGCTTCGCTCAACGATTCCAGTGGAACCATATACAGCGCCGGACAGGGCGCGCCCGGACTGCCGGCGCTCTGGAAGGCCCTCAGAGACCGCAAGGACACGATCTACCTGAGCCGGGGCCGCGGCACCGATCGGGCCGTCCCCGGACTGCTCGGCATGCTGAGGGACATCGACGAGCAACTTCGGGACATCGGGGGAAACGCCGAACGCTACCCCCGGTTGACCGCCCGCAAGTCCGGGATTGAAGCGGAGCTGCGCGACGCCGACGCCGAGCTCACCCGACTCAAGGCCGAGCTCGACGGAATCGACCGCCGGCTTGACGGCTGGGACGACTGGGTGGCGTTCTCGGACTGCGAAAGGCGACTGAGGGATCTGCCCCGGCACGTTGACTTCCCGGACGACCCCATCCCCCGCCTGGACAGCCTGGAGGATCGGGATCGGCAAGCCCGTGTCGACCGGGACGAAGCCGCTGACCAACTCCGGCTTGCCAGCGAAGCCGCAGCCGAGGAAATATCCGGAGAAGAGTTGCTGGATGACCGCGAGCGCGTTGAATCAATCCGCCGGGCCCGCAGCAGCTTCGACAACTCCGTCCGCGACCTGCCGGAACGCCAGGGGGAGCTGCGGGGAATGGAAGCCGACTTCGCCAACAACCTAACCGACCTGGGACACGGCTGGGACGAAACCGAACTGCTGTCTTTCGATGCCTCCCTCCCGGTGCGCAACCAGGTGGACCGCTGGAGGCTGCAGGTAACCGAAAGCGACGAACGCGCCCGGCAAGCGCAGCTTCAACTGGAGCAGGAGTGTCGAGCGCTGCAGGACCGCCAGGAGGAAACCCGGGAAGCCCGGGACAAGCTGCCCCGGGAACCGCCGCCCCTGGACGACAAGCCGCTCAGGGAAGGTCAGGACCACCTGCGCGCCACCAGGGGGCGATTGGCAGAGTACGAGAGACGACGCCAGAACCTCCAAAACCTGCAAGGTCAGGAAGATGCCCTGGCAGCCAGCATGGAAACCCCAGCAAGGGCCGGGGGGCGGCCACATCCTCTTCTCCTAATCGGCCTCGTGCTGACAGGGATTCTGCTGTTTACAGGCGGATTGCTGCGTGGCGGAGATTCCATGCTCATGGGAATGGTCTCCGGGTTGGTCCTGGTGGCCGCAGCGGCCGTGCTTTGGTTCGCAGGAAGGACCGTACCTGGTTCGGCGCGGTCTCCAATGACCAGCGCCATACGCCAGCGGATTGCGGACGAGGAAGCCGCGGCGGAAACTGCGCGCCAGGCGCTGCTGAAATCGGCGGCTGCTCTAAACCTTGCAGAGCAACCGGACGCCGCCGCCCTGGATTCGGTGGAAGCTCACCAGGAAACCGCTCGAGACGCGCTGGATTCGTGGAACGCGGCCAGGGTGAGGGTAGAGGACGCCTGCCGCCGGGAGAAGGCGCAGGAAAAGCGGGTGGAAACCGCAGTCCAGAATCAGGAAGAGGGGAAAGCGTCTTCGCAGGAAATTCAGCAGGAATGGAGGAACTGGCTCGGAGAGCGCCGTCTGGACCAGTCATTGACCCCGGAGGCCATGGCCACCTTTCTCGCCCGCGTCGAAACCACCCGCAGCTCCCTGGCCGAAGCCCGCCGCATGCGCGACCGGGTGGCGGCCATCGAAAAAGACATCCAGGAGTTCCGCGAGCAGGTGGAGCCGCTTTCCCGGCGGCACGGCCTGCCGCTCAACCCTGACGACCTGGGCCAACTGGCCTCCGTTGCCGACGAGCTCATCGGGCAGTATGAAGAGACTCAAGCGGCGGTTTCCCACAGGGAACAGGCCAGGAAACTGGAGAATGAGCTCCGGCAACTGTTGGAAAACCGGCAGCGGCGTTTGCAATCAGAGGAGCAGGTGCTAGCCGAACTGCTGGCCGCGGGAGGCAGCGACAACCCCGAGGAGTTTCGCCGCCGCGCGCGGCAGCATGAAGAGAGGCTGAAACTGGAGCGGCAGCGGGCTGAGCACCGCCGCGGCCTGGAGCGCATCAGCGGGCCCGCCGACAGGTTCGGCGCCTATTGCGACTCGATGGCAACCTCGGACCCCAACCGGATGCGGGAAGAATCCGCCCGGCTGTCGGAGAGTATGGGCGAAGTCGAAAATCGGTGCAACGGGCTGCGGGAAGAGCGCGGCGGCATTGACACCGAGCTGATGCAACTGTCAAGCGAAGAAGAATCGTCGGCCCTGCGCATCCGCCGCAGCGCCCTGCAGGAGCAACTGCTGGAACACGCCGGCGAGTGGTCGCGGCTCACCCTCGCCGAGGCCCTGCTGGAAAGGACGCAGAAGAAGTTCGAGCGGGAACGCCAGCCCAGCGTCATCCGGCATGCCCAGGCCTCCTTCTCCAGAATCACCGGAGACCGCTATCAGCGCCTCTACGTCCCCATCGGCGAGCAGACCATTACAGTAACCGCCGCCGACGGAGGTGACAAACAGCCCGCCGAGCTCAGCCGCGGCACCCGCGAGCAGCTCTACCTGGCCCTGCGCTTCGGACTGATCCGGGAGTTCGGCGAACACGCCGAGCGGCTTCCCGTGGTCGTTGACGAAGCCCTGGTGAACTTCGACTCCGAGCGCGCCCGCCTGGCCGCACAGGCTTTCTCGGAGCTGGCGCAGACCAACCAGGTGCTGGTCTTCACCTGTCATCGAACCATCGTGGACATGTTCGAGAAGGTCGGTGCCCAAGTTGTGGAGATAACGCGGAGGGATGGCTGAAATCAGCCCCTGAATGCAGAAGGGATGCGGACGATGCTGACTGCTTTTGCCCCGGGTTGACCCCTACCTGGTGATCCATGCAGCCGATCAACTCCGGAGCCCGGCACCTGCCTGGCCCGCCAATGCCCCGCCGGAACCTTTCCCCTTCAATCCAGCTTTACAGGAAGCCCCTGCAACTGGCCCGCCTCGTGCATGGCGACCCACTCGTCCATGAAGATCTTGTTCCAGGTATCGGTCAGGGGGTGCTGCATCATGTCCCGGTAGACCTCCCAGAAGATGACGATCTCGTCGGCGCCGTCGCGCAGAGCCGCGTAGGCCGTCTCCACCGAGCGCACCAGGGCGGCCATGATGTAGGGGCGCCGCTCCCAGCCGCGGAACATGGCGGCGCATTCGCGCACCAGCCTGGTGGGATCGCCGCCCATCTCCTTGACCGGCTCGCAAAAGGGAAGAATGTGGTCGACGCCGGCCTGGGCGACGACGGCGGCCTGGGAGAGGGAGAAGACCGTGGTGCAGAAGGTCTCGACGCCCTCGTCGGAAAGGGCCCGGAAAGCAGCCAGACCGTCGAGGGTGCAGGGAATTTTGAGGATGACGCGTTCGGACATCGCGGTGAAGACGTGCCCGACCTCGAGCAGTTCCTCGGTGCTGTGGCCGTCGATCTCGACCACCACCGGCTTGTCGGTAATGGCCAGATAGCGCTCGATGAGGTGTACCACCTGCCCGTACTTGGGCATCAGCTGGTTGATCACGACGGTGTTGGTGACGATGCCGGCCGGTCCCAGGGGCATCCACTCCTGCAGATCATCGGGGTCGCCAGCCAGCCAGATATCCGGTCCGCGTCCCTGAAGGCGGTGTTGCGCAACAGCTTCCGTCTTGTCTGCCATTCTCATGTTCCTTTCGGTGGGGGTACCTGACTTCCTGCGAATCCAAAATAGAATTCCCGGAGGCGAGGCGCAACCTGGCCAGGCAATCTCGATCCTGGGACAGTCCTGCTTTTCCCCAGATCCCGATTGGGTTCTAACAGAGACCGGGCATTCCCCTCGGTGCCGATCAGCGGGTTCCGGGAAGCAAGGAGAGGCGCCCGACCCCTGGTGCCGGTCGGCGGGATTGGCACGGTCCGACCTTTTCTGGTATTTTACTCTTCAACCCACCAAAACCCACCAAGTGAAACGGAGACTCGGTCAATGTCCATGGTTGGCAGCGGAAGGTTCACCTACGAGGTGCAGCAGGATTGGTTTCAACTGCCCGCGGGCTGGCGCTTCGGCTGGATCCCCGCGGTGGCCTGCGACTCCGAGGACCGGGTCTACGTCTACAGCCGCAGCGAGCATCCCCTGGTGGTCTTCGACCGCGAGGGCCGTTTTCTGGCCTCGTGGGGCGAAGAAGTTCTCGAGGACGCGCACGGGATCTTCATCGACCATCAGGACCAGGTCTGGTGCGTCGAGCGCGAGACTCACTGCGTGCGCAAGTTCACCCGCCACGGCGAGCTGCTCCTGACCCTGGGAACCCCGGGCCGGCAGGGCGCGGAAGGCGAGCCATTTCGCCTTCCCACCGACCTGACCCTCGATGCCGAAGGCTTCATCTACGTCTCCGACGGCTACGGCAATGCCTGCATCCACAAGTATTCCCCCGAGGGCGCCTGGATCAAGACCTGGGGCCGTCCGGGCGCAGGTCCGGGCGAGTTCGACCTGCCCCACTGCGTGCGCTGCGATTGCCGCGGCCGCCTTATGGTTGCGGACCGGGCCAACAACCGCATTCAGCTCTTCGACACAGAGGGGAACTATCTCGAAGAGTGGGCATTCTCCCACCATCCCGACACCATCTTCCTCGACGGCGACACGGTCTATGTCGCGGAACTCGACCAGCGGGTGAGCGTTCTCAATCTCGAGGGGGAGCTGTTGAGCCATTGGGGCGCCGGCGAGCGCATCGACGAACCGGGAGAATTTGCGGGATGTCCCCATGGCATATGGATGAACTCCGGGGGCGACCTTTACGTGGGGGAGGTGCAAACCGACCACCGCATCCAGAAGTTCGTACGGCTAAACCAAGGAGGTGCACCATGAAAAAGTGTTTAGTGCTTTTGGCGAGCCTGGCGGTGTTGGGGACTTCGGCCCTCGACGCCCAGGTGCCGCAGGTTGGAGAGGCGGCCCCGGACTTCCTTTTGAACCGCCTCGACGGCGGCCAGGCGGCGCTCGGCGATTTCCGCGGCAAGGTGGTGCTGATCTTCTTCCTGGGATACAACTGAGGAACCTGTCTCTCGCGTGCCGAGGGATTCGAGCAGATCTGGCAGGAATTTTCCGACCAACCCTTCGTGGCCCTGGGGGCCGACGCGTGGGACGGCACCGCAAAACAGGTGCGGTCGCTCTGGCGCGCCGGCAAGGGGGTGACCATGCCCTTTCTCCTCAACGCCAGTGGAATGTCGGCAAACTATGGTCTGGGGTACCAGAGCTTCGCCGTCATCGACCACGAGGGCATTTTCAGCTACAAGGTCAACTCCCTTGTGGGTTGGGACATTCTCCGCGGCGAGATAGCCCAGGCCCTGGAGGAAATAGATGATACGGCGGTGGAAGACATCGAGGCATCCATCCCCCTGTCCTTTTCGCTTGCGCAGAACGCGCCCAACCCGTTCAACAGCGAAACCGTGATCCGCTTCGAGCTGCCGCACCCTGCCCAGGTCGAGCTGGGGATCTTCAATCTGCTCGGCCAGCCCGTTGCGCTGCTGGTCAAAGGACCCAGCCAGCCCGGAAGGTTCGCGCTGCGCTGGGACGGCCGCGACCAGGAGGGACGACCGGCAACCAGCGGGGTCTATCTCTACCGGCTGCGCTGGGACCAGGGCGCGGAAGTCCGCAAGCTCCTCCTCCTCAGGTGAAATCAGAAGAAGCGATTGAGCAGCCGGACCTCCACCCCCTCGAACCCCAGGACCTCGTAGCAGATGCCTGCGGTGCAGGCCAGGCCGGAGCGCCGCTGTCCGGCGAATACATTGAGGCTATGGCCCTCTCCCACATCCGCACCCAGATTGAGGCCGCGCCACCAGGTGACGCCCGAGGGATGCGCCCCGGTCTCCAGCTCGTCTGAGCTGCGCTGCACCTGCACCGCGGCGGAGAGACCAGGTGAGCGGTGGACCTCCAGGCCAAGGAATTGGTTGGTGTAGGGTAAGACCAGGGTCCCCAGACTCCGGTCCACGTCCTGGAACTGGACGTCGAGACCGATGGAGTGGAGTCCGTCCGGAGACCAGGTCCAGTTGGTGCCCATGAAGCGGCTTTTCTCGTCGATGAGAATCTGGTTGTGGCTGTAGTCGGCGATTATCTGCACCTCGGCATTCTGGCCCAGGGGTGAATCGATCTGCACGAAGAACTCGCGCAGCTCCTTGTCGTCGTCCGGTCCCGGGCCCCGGCGCCGGGTGGCGCGGGTTGCGTTGGCCGTCAGGATCTGTCCCCCCGGAAGGGAGTAGCTCAGCTCGGCCTGGTAGCCCTCCTCGTCGTCGGCGAGCAGGTCGTGGGTGTTGCGGTTGAGGAGATAGGCCGAGTGCTCGCGGATCAGGGGCGGTGGATTGTTGATGTGCTCGAGGGCGAAATCCCGGTAGTCTTTGTATTCCAGGCTCAAGCCCAAGGACCCGGAGGTCGTGGTCGCGGCCAGGTACAGGGCTCGGCCCTGGTTGCGGTCGAAGTTGAAGAAGCGATCGAGGGACAAATCGCGACGGGCGTAGACGAGGCTGAGATCGAGGTAGGTTCCCCCGAGACCGAGGCGGGCAAGCATCGGGGCCGCCCTCCATCGGGCGTTGAATGCCCCTCCGGTTTCCCGGTGCCCCCCGATGTCGTAGCCGACCACGCTGAACCCGGTGTCGAAGTGAGGGTGCGGCTTGAGCTGGAGCGAGCCGCCCTGGAGGTCGTCCGGTCGGCGGTCGACCCCCTCCAGGCCGGGGGCAAGGTTGCTGTTCACCGGCGACCCGCGCAGGAGCATCACCTCGGCGCCGCGGGCGCGGTAGCGCAGCTGCACGCCTTCGAGGTCGCGAACGATCTGGTAGCGGCGGCGGGTGCCCCGATCCTCGGTGATGACCCCCGGAAGCTCGAAGGCGTGGGCGAGGAGACCGCTCCCGACAATCGTATAGAAATGTCCGACGGTGGCCTGAAATGGTCCCCGGCCGTAGGTGGCGAAGCGCTGGAGAAACTGGCCGTAGCTGCGCCTGGCGGAGCTGGCGCCGAAGGTCTCGCCGCGGACCCCGACGCGGAGACCGGCGAGGGCATAGTCGAGACTAAACTGATGGTAGATTGTGCGCAGGCCCCTGGACCCTGCCCCGGGAAGGTCGCCGGCCTGGGCCTCGGTCAAGGTCGAAAGGCTCAACTGGGCATGAAGGGGAGCAGCCAGCAGAATTGTCAAGGCGAATACTGAGCGCATGGACCCGGTCCTGTGGTGAAGTTCCATTAAATGGGTCCCCTTGGTATCATCGGCTCCGGCAAGCAGGTTTTCCGGTCAGGATAGTAATCACCTAATCACCAGGTCGTCAGAGCCAAAGGGGTCTGCTGCAACGGCCCCGAAAGGCCTTCCATGATGGATAAAATGACGAAACTCGTCCTCGCCTCGGCAACCTGCCTGCTGTTGGGTCCGCCTTCCCAGGCAGAGAAGGCCCCGCGGCTGGTGCTTGAAAATCTCGACGGATCGACTTTTTCCCTGGAGGAAACGCTGAAGGAAGGCCCTGTGGTCCTGGACTTCTGGGCCACCTGGTGCAAGCCCTGCATCAAGGCTCTGCCCAAGCTCCAAACCCTGTCCGAGGAGTTCGCCAAGCGCCGGGTTCAGGTGCTTACGATCAACGTGGACGGCCCCAGGAATCTGCCCAAGGTGCGTCCCTTCCTGCAGCGCCACAAGCTTACACTGCCGGTTTTGCTCGACAATACCAACGAGGTGCTCAAGCAGTTCCAGTTGGTGGGCATGCCGGCGACCCTGATCATCCGCGAGGACGGGACGGTATTCTACAAGCACCAGGGGTATAGGCCCGGATCCGAGGAAAAGATCAGGGCCAAGCTGGACGAACTGCTCGGACCGTCCGAGGAGGAGTAGATACGCTGCCACGCCTGGTTAAAGGAAGCCACGGTGGAACGCCGGCTTCTCAATTTTGCGCTCCATAAATTCAACGTATTGATGAGGCCCGTCATCCGACTGGGAGTTACTTGCCACCTTTGCCTTTGTCTTTATATTGCACTTGTAATTTCTTCCCTGGCCCTGGAATCGCCATGAGCAGCCATGCAAACTCGGAAAATGCGCCACCGCGGACAGAGCATTTGGAGTGGGGCTACGAAGTTGGTAACGGACCCGATGTCTGGGGCCGCCTGAGCCCGGAATTCATCCTTTGCGCCGAGGGCGCCCACCAATCCCCCATCGACCTGGCAGACCCCACCGAGGCGAAGCTTCCGGCTGTCGTCTTCAACTACCGGCCCACCGCCCTGGAAATCCGCAACAACGGCCATACAATTGAAGTGGCATCCACCTCAGAGAACTGGATCGAGGTCGGCGACGCAAGGTACGAGCTGCTGCAATTCCATTTCCACGCCCCCTGCGAGCATACGGTGGCCGGCAGGTCCTTCGACATGGAGATGCACCTCGTTCACCAGGACGGGAACGGCACCCTCGCGGTCATTGGAGTGCTGATCGAGCAGGGCGGCGAAAACGCCGCATTCGAACCTCTTTGGGCGCACCTGCCAGGGGCCGCTGGAGCAGCGCAGCACCACGGGAACGTCGCCATCAACGCCGAAGATTTGTTGCCGGCCCCCAGGCACACATACCGCTACGACGGCTCTCTGACTACCCCGCCCTGTTCAGAGGGAGTCAAGTGGCTCGTGCTGGCGACCCCCGTGGAGCTGTCCGCGGCGCAAATCGCCCGATTCAGAGCAATCATCCACGGCAACAACCGGCCCGTACAGCCCCAGGGCGAACGCGAGCTTCTGGTGGACGCCGCGATTTAAACGAGCTTCACGGAGGTTGACCGATGCAAGCCGA
Organism: Candidatus Latescibacterota bacterium; assembly: GCA_965208105.1. Classification (GTDB taxonomy): domain Bacteria; phylum Latescibacterota; class UBA2968; order UBA8231; family UBA8231. Next base: position 154,855 of record OZ242318.1, on the reverse strand, counting down.
GCACCTGAGCATGGAGCAACTGCAAGCCGGCGTGGACCACATTCGCCGATCCCCCGCCGACCAGGGGGTGCTGCAACTCATCGCCCGCCGCCCCGACATCGGCAAACGGGAGCTGCTGCGCGAAGGCCAACTGGACCCGGGCGAGGGTCTGGTGGGCGACAACTGGAAGACCCGGGGAGCAGCCTCCAACCCGCCGCGCGAACCCAACCCGTTGGCCCAGCTGACCATCATGAACGCCCGCGCAGCCGACCTCGTCGCCACCTGCCGGGAGCGCTGGCCCCTGGCCGGAGACCAGCTCTACATCGACCTGGACCTCAGTCTGACCAACTTGCCGGCTGGGACCCATCTGTCCATCGGCTCCGCCGTCATCCAGGTCACCGGCGAACCCCACACCGGCTGCAAGAAGTTCGTCGAGCACTTCGGCCTGGACGCCATGCAACTGGTCAACGGGCCCGAGGGCCGGGAGCTTTGCCTGCGCGGCATCAATACGCGGGTGGTCCGGGCCGGCGTCATCCGCCTCGGAGACGCGGTGGCCAAGCAGTGAAGACTGCCTTGACCCAGCTACCGCCAGGGTGCTTATTTCTCCTGCCTGCTTAGTACCGTTCCCTCCACGCGTTTCCCGACAGAGGGATTGAGGGGGACTCATCCCCCTCTCATGCGGAAAATTTCCCCTGCCCATCCCAACCCAGGAGGATCGATCATCATGGCCACCATGTCCTTTCACAAGTCGGCGGAATGGAAGCCCGGCCTGCGCAGCTACTTCGAGTACCGCGACCTCGGCAGCGTCGAGGCCACCAAGGGCGGTTTGCTCGTCCACGTCATCCGCGCCACCGAATCTTGCAGCGGCCCGGGCGGCTATCATTCCCACGATCTCCAGTTCCAGATGAACTACGTGCTGCGCGGCTGGACCCGGGTCGAGATCGAGGACGTCGGGGAGGTGCGCTTCGAGGCCGGCGACAGCTGGCAGCAGGATCCCAAGGTCCCGCACGAGGTGCTGGAGTTCTCCGAGGACTTCGAGGTCATCGAGATCTGCATGCCGGCGGAATTCCCCACCCAGGACGAGCAGCGCTGATCGGGGAGCGGACGCCCGCCCTCCTGCGGGACTCCATGCCTTCGAGGAGGTGACAGATGGGAAGACTGGCCGGCAAGGTCGCGGCGGTCACCGGGGGTGCGTCGGGCATCGGCGAGGCCACGGTGCGGCGGTTCGTGGAGGAGGGCGCACAGGTGGCATTTGCCGACCGCGACGGCAGCCGCGGCGCCGGAATCGCCGCGCAGATCGAGGCAGCCGGTGGAGAGGTGCTGTTCGTGGAGGCCCGCATGGACCGCGAATCCGAAGCCAGCGATTTTATCCGGCGCGCGGCCGAGCATTTCGGTCGGCTCGACATCCTGGTTAACAACGCCGCCATCCGCCTCTACCACAGCGTCACCGAAGCCAGCGAGGAAAGCTGGGACGCCATCTGGGCGGTGAACGTCAAGGGCTACGCCTTCTGCGCCAGGGCCGCGATCCCCTACCTGAGCAAAAGTGGCAAGGGCAGCATCGTCAACATAGCCTCCAACAGCGCCGTGATAGCGAGCCGCAACGCGGTGCAGTACGATACCACCAAGGCAGCGGTCACCGGACTGACCAGGGCAATGGCCTTTGACCACGCCGAGGAAGGCATCCGGGTCAACGCCCTTTGCCCGGGACCGACCTACACCCCCTTCCATGAGAAGCGCGCCGCGGCGGCCGGGAAAACCCCCGGCTCGTTCAAGGAAGAGTTCGGACAATCCACCATGCTCAGGAGGGCGGCCCTGCCCGGGGAGATCGCCGCCTGCGTCCTGTTCCTGGCCTCCGACGACGCCTCCTTCGTCACCGGCACCTGCCTCTTCGCCGACGGCGGCGAGAGTTCCAAGGGCAGCAACCGCGCAATGAAGTCCCCGGCCAGGGACCGTGGAGACGATGGCTAGGAAATACAGTGCAGTGAACGGCTACAAATTCAAGATGGGGGTTTTGCTTTCCGAGACCGCCCTGCCCTTCGAGGAAGCGGTGGGGGTCGCCGGCGAGCTGGGTGCGCGCTACGTGGAATATTTCGTCGAGCCGGAAAAGCTCACCGACGAGCACGCGAACTACCGCAGGCGCATTCTCGACGACGCCAGGCTGCAGACCAACGCGGTCGGGTGCTCGTCGCCCAATCCCTTCAAGACCCTGCACATAGACGAGGTCCAGCTCGCCGATCTGCGCACCAACCCCGAATTCGTGCGCGACCTGGACAACCTGCGCCGTACCATGGTTTTCGCCAAAATCGTCGGAGCGCCGCTGGCGCAGTGCTCGGGGTTCGCCTGGCCCGGCGAGTTCCACACCGGAAAGCGGCCGAGTCCGACCTGGTCCTGGCGCCACGCAACCGGGGGCGGCGTCATTCCGCCCCGAGAGCTGGAAAAGATCGTCGCGGCTCTCCGCATCGTCGCCGACCTCGCCGACGAGCACGACATGGACGTCCTGCTCATGGTCCACCCCTGGGAGTACGTGAACACGAGCCGCCACTTCCTGGAAATCGTCGAGCGCGTCGATTCGCCGCGCTTCAAGGCCAAGTGGTGCCCCGGAGACGCCATGCTGGCGGGCGAACGCGACACGGTGACAACCGGCTACGAGAACCTGAAGCCCTACCTGAAGAGCCTGCACCTTAAGGACACGCGCACCATTGACGGCCCCTCGTGCAGGTTCGAGTGGTGTGAGCTCGGCACCGGCGATCCGGACTACCCCGCCCTCTTCCGCTCCTTTGCCCGGAACAGGTCGGAGGTGGTCATCGCCGCCGCCTCCCACTACGCCCCGCCTGGAGGAACTCCCGCAGACGGGGTGCGGCTCAACTACAGGAAAGCCCTGGAGATGGCACAACGGGCGGTGGATGCCATGAGCTGACCGACCCAGCACGCCGGCATATTGCGCGGCAGGATGACCTGAGCCGTGCGGCTATACGCGGCTATACCTGAAAAACAGGAGATTATTGGCGAAACCCGCGAGGATCCGACCGCACGGCATCGGCCCAATGGACACCCGCCCCTCCTTCCCCTATACTCTACCGCGCGGACCCGGCTGAATAGCCGCCTGGCCAGCTCCGGAACAGGTCCCCGGGGCCATCCCCCGCCGGAACTTTGCCCCTCGCCTCACCCGGGAAGAGGCTCACCCGGTCAGACACACCCTCGAAAGGAACCTTCCATGAACTTCAAGAGACTGTTCTCCGTCCCCGAGCAATCCTGCGTCACCCATTGGGCGCTGCTTCTGCTGCGGGTGGTCTCCGGCCTCGCCTTTGCCATTCACGGCTGGCCAAAGATCCAGAACCCCTTCGGCTGGATGGGCCCGGAAGGCTTCGCCCCCGGCATCTTCCAGGCCCTGGCCGCCCTTTCCGAGTTCGGCGGCGGCATAGCCTGGATCGTGGGCCTGCTGACCCCCCTCGCGGCCCTGGGCCTCGGCTGCACCATGATCGTCGCGGTCTGCATGCACGCCTTCATGCGCGGCGACCCCTTCGTCTCGGTGGGAGGATCGTCCTACGAGCTGGCCGCCGTATACCTCTGCATCAGCGTCCTGCTGCTGGCCGCCGGGCCGGGGCGTTACTCGGCGGACAGGCAAATCTTCGGTTCGCGCTCACAATGGACAGGTGGAGGAGAATAATACCATGGGTGAATCCCTGCGCCTGCTCTCTATCGGAGCCCATCCCGCGGATATATTCGACCAGTCCGGCGGCACCATGGCGCACCACGCCGGCCGGGGAGACTACGTCGGCTGCGTGGTGCTGACCCACGGGGCCCGGGTGCACGACGCGGTGATCAGCGACTCCATGTTTCATCGCCAGGAGGTTCCAGAGGAATCCGAGCTCCTGGAGCTGATGCAGGAGCGCTCGGACGTCAAGGCCGACGAGGTACGCGCCGGGTGCGCGATCCTGGGTGTCCGGGACATCTACTTCTTCGGCGCCGACGACGCCGTGCTTCTGGTCACGGTGGAAACGGTGAGGCGCCTGGCGCGGCTACTGCGGAAGTTGCGCCCCGACATCGTCCTGACTCACTTCCCCAAGGAAGGCGACGGGCTCACCGGCCCCCATGCCGTGGCCGGGCAGATCGTGCTCCACGCCATCTCGTCGGCGGGCAGCGTCGACCCCGGCGACCGCAATCCCCCCCACAAGACGGCGCAGGTCTTCTTCTTCGGAACGGGCGCGGCAGCGGTGCCGCGCAACGTTTGGCAGTCCGAGGGCGGCTACTACAACGACGTGTTCATCGACATCACCGACGTGGCGGACAAGAAGCTGGCGGCGCTGGACTGCCTGGTGAGCCAGGGATACGGCGGCGCCTATGCGCGCAAGCGCATCGAGACAAGCGACGGAGCCTTCGGCTCGGCCGGCGGCTGCGCCTACGCGGAGGGATTCATCTCGCAGAACGCCGAGACCCACTACTTCCTGCCCCTGACCGACCATGCGCTCAAAAGCGCCCGCGCCTCCGACCACGAGCTCATCGAGCGCAACTCCTACCGGATCAGCCTCGACTGAAAGCGGCGGCCACGACCGGGTTCCGAATGAGGATGTCGGCCGGGTGCTCAATTTCCGCTGCCATCTGCAAGCGCGAAGTTTGGTGGGCCGGCCCTATCATGGGGGCGAAGCCTGGGCGCGGTGCATGAAAACCAAAGGATCTTCCCGCCATTCTCCATAGCCGATGCGGCGGTCATCCGTCAGATAGTTGATCTTCGCATCGAGGCAGGAGGCTAGCCCCGTATCTTCCACCGCCAGCGTAAAACCGCCATATTCGACCTCTGCATCGAGGGCGGTGACCACAAAGGCGCCGCCGGAGGCGTGGGCAGCATCGCGATTGCCTATTTCTCCCCGGGCCAGTGCGTCTATCCTGCGCGCGTCAAGGGCTTCGAGCAGTTCCATTTCGCCGGTCTCATCTCCGAGATAAATCACCTGGGGCATGTTGTTTCCTGGCGGGTAAAGCTGTCGCCTCCCTTCGAGGTTGGGCGATGCGCCGGCGGCGGTGATGAAGTAATCCGCGCCGCCATCGGCAACTACCGTGTCTTCCTCTGTTTCGACACGCACACCCGCGGCCAGAACCCCGTTGGCATCGACGAGGCCCGTCAATGCCAGCAAACGGCTTTCTCCGGTCGTGGCGGACAGAGCTCCCACGCGCACCGCACTGGTCAGGTGGTCGTAACTGGCCAGGCGCTCGGCATCTTCGGCACGCACCAGCAGCGATTGGCGAAACGCGATATGGCCCGAGGTAAAGATGACTACCTGTTTGTCCGTCGCGTCGCGGGTACGTGCGTCGAGAATGGTGATGCCGCCCCCGACCAAATCGAATTCCGGGCCGGCCGATTGCAGCCAAATGTCCGGCCAGAGCGCGATACCGCGACGGGAAAAAGACAATCCCGCGCCTTCCATGGCCTCGAGGGCCGTCAACAGATCCGCTTCATAGCCCAGATGTGAGTTGAATCCCGTGGAATTCGGGTCGGGGTCGGGGCTGTAGCTGACGGGCGCGAAAAAAGCGTAGAAGCCGACATTGAGTACGCGCCCGTCATCCGTGCAGGCCGTCGCAGATGGAGGGGCGAGGGGGTCCTGGTCGGCACAGCCGGTCAGGACCGAAAAGACGACGCAGATGGGCAGGACAAAGCGCATGAGACCGCCATGGGCTTGCAATGTTTCCAGGAGCGTCACGACGATCTCGTCCCTTTCCTCGGCGAACGCCGCCTTGCTGCGGAGTTTGCTGGCCCGCCGGTACCAGTACCTGGTGTTGCCTTCGTCACCCTCGACTGAGAGCCGCGGCCAGGACAGGCCTGCGAATCAGTTGGCCCCGCAGTGAATCCCCCGTCGACCCCATCAGATCCGGCGGGGGGTCGCCTTCCGCATCCGGCACTTCTCAAGAAAACACTACCAGTGGAAGGAATGGGGGCCGAAGTCCGCCCTGTAGTAGAGGGCGATGGCCTGACCCGGGGGGGCAACCTGGTCGATGCGGGCGCACTCTTCGTCGCTCACCTGCACCTCGGCCGCCCCCAGGTTTTCCTCCAGTTGCGCCATGGTGCGCACCCCGACGATGGGACTGGTGATCCCCGGCTGCCGGGCGCACCAGGCCAGGGCTAACTGGCCCGGAGTGCATCCCTTTTCCTCGGCCATTTCCACAACCACGTCCAGGACGTCGTAGGCCGCATCCGAGAACAGACCCTCGTGCTGGCTCTCGTCCTGGTAGCGCGCGTCCCCCGGACGCTCCCCGCCGCGCCGGTACTTGCCGGTGAGAAACCCCCCCGCCATGGGCGCCCACGGGATGAGCGCCGTTCCATAGGTGAGGGCCATGGGCACGAGCTCGCGCTCGATGCTCCGGTCCAGCAGGTGGTAGGGCGGCTGCTCGCAGACGAAGCGGTTGAGCCCCAGCTCCCTGGCCGCCCACAGGGATTCCACCACCTGCCAGGCGGCGAAGGTGCTGCTGCCGATATAGCGCACCTTGCCGGCGCGAATCAGATCGTCCAGGGCCCGGAGGGTCTCGTCGATGGGTACGTCGGAGCAGGGACGGTGGATCTGGTAGAGGTCGATGTAATTCGTCTGCAGGCGCCGCAGCGAAGCCTCGCACTGCTCCACGATATGGCGGCGGCTGTTGCCCTGGGCGTTGGGATCGTCGTCGTCCATGCGGTAGTGGACCTTGGTGGCCAACACGATCCGGTCCCTCTTCCCGTTGCGCTGCAAAGCTTTGCCCACCATTTCTTCACTTCTTCCGCGAACGTACATGTTGGCGGTGTCGAGGAAATTGACGCCCTCGTCGATGGCCCTGTCGATGATGTCCATGGAGTCGGACTCGCTGGTCCGGCCGCCAAACATCAGGCACCCCAGGCACAGCGAGCTCACCTTCGTGCCTGTCCTCCCCAGACTGCGGTATTCCATTATTGCCTCCTTCTCGTGCGGGCCGGAGCCTTCCCCTTCGGTCGGGGGAAGGATCGGCTTCGCTTTGAGCCTGTCCAAATTATAAACCAGTCCGCTGAAGGGGCAAATGCCCCTCGATATCCTCGATCCTGGACAGGACCCCGGGGAAGATCGATTATCTTGACCAGGTTGGAGGACAAGCGCATTCGGCAGTTGCCAGGAGGGTCTGGTGAATTACCTGAAGTTCAACCCGCCTCTGCCCGGGGAGCTGATCGAGGCGGTGACCCGATTCTGGGAGGAAATCTTCGCCTCCTCCTACGCAGGTTTCATCGGCCAGCTCGGCGGCTCCGAGAGCGTCGACAATCGCAACTGCGTCTACCTGGTGCGGGAGGGGGAGCGCCTGCTGGGCACCTGCTGCCTGACCATTTCGAGGACTTTGCCCCAACTCGGCGGACTGGGAGAGGTGGCGACGCTGCCGCAATATCGCCGCCGGGGGATCGCGGCACTTCTCTGCGAACAGGCGCGCAATGATTTCCGCCGTCAGCTCGGCCAGGCCCTCTTCCTCGGCACCGGCAATCCGGAGGCCGCCCGGGTATATCACCGGCTCGGATGGCGCAAGTTGGCCGGGGCCAACGTCATGGCCCTGATTGCCATGGGCGGATCCCCAGAGGATTTCCTGGTGGACTACTTCAGCGGAGATGCCGGCGCAACCATCGCTCCCGGCGGCGCCGCGGACCGCATCCCCATGATTCCCCTGATCGTCTGTCCCCACGATTGGCAGGTCCTGGACGCCAACGTCGAGGTCCATTCCACCCGCTACGCCACCCAGTCTTCGTGCATGGGCCTCTATCCCCGCTACCATGCCCTGGCACGGGACGGGCGCGGAGCCTGGTTCGCCGCGCGCACCGGCGCCGGACGCCTGGTGGGACTCTCCAGCGTTAGTCTCGGCGAATCCGGGTCATGCCAGGTGGACGGTTTCACCCACCGGAACTACGAGCATGCCTGGCCCGGACTGATCGAGGCTGCAGCGGGCTGGGGACGCGAGCATCGGGCCACGGCCTTGAGGGCAACCTTGTCCGTCGAGGACGAGGACAAAGGCTCCCGCTTCGAAGCCCTGGGATTCCGTCCCGGTGGAGCAGGTCCGGACTTCACTCTGGAAGGCCGGCAGGTCGCCTCGGTCCGCCTCGAACGGGGAATGGACGAGGAGAAAGGGAAATAGGAAATGGGCGGAAATGCCATCAGGATCAGCAAGGTTACCCCCTGGGTCATCAGCTTCCCATGGGAGATGCGCATTGGAGCTGAGCAGGAGCGGGTGACCGGGGACCGCCAGCTCGTGCTGGTCCAGGTAGATACCGACGCCGGGATCACCGGCTGGGGAGAGGTGACCACCTATCCCGGACCGGTGGCGAACCGCGCCATCGCGGCGATGATCGCCCAGGCCGGCGACTTTCTGGCCGGCGAGGACGCCGACCAGATCGAGCGCCTGTGGCACAGGACCTTTCGCTCCTTCACCTACATGGGCTCCAGGGGAGCCACCTCCGCTCTCATCAGCGCCATCGACATCGCCCTCTGGGACATCCGCGGCAAGGAGCTGGGGCTTCCCATATACCAGCTTCTCGGGGGCAAGGTAAGGGACAGCATCGCCCTCTACACCCATCCTCCCGAACCCCGCACGGTGCCCGACGCCATCGCCGACGCCCGGCAGATCGTCGACGCAGGCTACGAAGCCTTCAAGTTCGACCCGATGATGCGCTTCATTCCCGGGAATCACGGGGGATACATCGACGGACAGTTGAGCAGGGAGGGCATGGCCACCGCCGACGAGATCGTCGCAGCGGTGCGCGAGGCCGTGGGGCCCGACATCGAGATCCTCGTCGACGCCCACGGCATGTACAACGTCCCCACCGCCATCGAGCTGGCCAACAGGCTGGCCAGGCACGACATCCACTGGTTCGAGGAGCCGGTGCCGGTGGAGAGCCATCGCGCCCTGGAGCAGGTGCGCAAGGAGGTCGGGGTGAAGATCTCGGTGGGCGAGCGGCTCCACACGCGCTGGGAGTTCGTCCCCATCCTGGAGAAGGGGCTGGCCGACTTCATCATGCCGGACGTGACCTGGACCGGCGGCATCTCCGAGCTCAGGAAGATCGCCGCCATGGCGGAGGCCTACTACGTCCCGGTGTCGCCCCACGACGCCGGCGGCCCCATAAACATTCTGGCCGGGGCTCACGTGATGATGACGACGCCGAACTTCTACAAGCTGGAGACCTCGCGCTACGAGCTCAGCGCCTATAGCGCCTTGATCGAGCCCGGCCTGGACATCCGCAGCGGCCGCCTGACCGTTCCCGAGGGTCCCGGTCTGGGGGCCGAAATCAACCTCGACTACCTCCGCTCCCACCTGGTATTCGGCGGTCCATAGTTCAAGGCTGTCCCAGGGTTGGGTCCCTCCAGAACTATTTCTCCATCTTGCCGGCGCGCAGTTTCTCCACCTCCGACTCGACCCGGCGCACCTCCAGGCGGTCGTACTCGCGCTGCAACCTGAGGCGCTCCTCCGCGGGAGTCCTGGAGAAGGGCCAGCGGTCCTCGTTGGCCACGCGCCACATCAGCCTCGCGGCGAGAAAGGCGGCCTCCCTGATATCCGTCAGGCGAAGCTTGTCCACCGTATCGTGGGCGGTGTGGTAGAACCCGGCGGAGATGCTGAACCCCGGGTCGCGCAGGAAGGAGCTGGGAACCCCGGCGGCCATGAACGGATAGTGGTCGGCGGAGATGTGCTCGGGCTCGCGCAGCGGCGAGCGGTCCATGTCGACGATGAGGTCCTCGTCGAACTCCGAGGCGAGGGCGCGAAAGTAGGGACGGGTATCCTGGCCGTAGAGGAACAGGGCCCGCGGCGGGGGTCCTCCAGAGGCGTCCAGGTTGAGCATGAAGCGCACATGGTCCAGCTGCTCCTGGTGGGCGTCGACGTAGGCATGGGCCCCGATAAGGCCCAGCTCCTCGACCCCGAACAGGATCACCCGCAGCGGTCTTTTAAGGCGGTCCCGGTGCGCGGTCAGGGCCCGCGCCGCCTCCAGGGTCGCCACCAGTCCCGAGATGGGATCTTGGGCTCCCTGGGCGAGGTCGTGACCGTCGTAGTGGCATCCGAAAATCACGCTGGGATCAGCCTCCTCACCAGCAGGGGCGATATCGCCGATCAGGTTCCACGAGGTTTTGCGGGAGAGCCGGTCGGTGGTCTCGACCTCCACCTCCACCTCGCCGCGGCGCAGCAGGCGGCGCAGCAGCAAGCCCGTCTCCCGGCTTACGGCGATCCCAGGGATCAGCCCCCAGCGGTTGAATCCGAGGGCCCCGGTAACCGGCCCGTAGCCTTCCTCGTTGCCCATGAAGATGAACGCGCCGGCACCGGCGAGAACGGCGCGGTTGTACTTCTCGATGCGCTGCACCCAGCGCCCGGCGGAGACCGGATTGGCGATGTTCACCAGGGCGATGTTTCCCCGCAGCCGCGCGGATTCGGCGTCGAAATCCTCCGGCGCGCCGCGGTCCAGATCGACGATTCTTCCCCGCACCGATCCTGGAGGGGACATGGGCAGGGAGAGACAGGTCAGCTCCCGCTGCCAGGGCTCGATCACCTGCAGCCGCGCCTGCCCGCGGGTCCACCCGTGGTACTCGAACTCCTCGGCGTGCACCCCGGTCAACCCGTATTGGCGCAGCTTGTCCAGCAGGAATTGCGAGGCCTGCTCCTCCTCCCTGGTGCCGGCGAAGCGGCTGCCCAGGTCGTCGCAGAGGGTCTCCAGGTTGGAGCGCAGCTCGCGGGAGGTGAATATCAGCCCGGCCAGCAATTGGTCCAGTGAGTCGTCCATATCTTTCTTCCTCCCAGCGGAACGGCGTGGTCCGCGATGGTTTGTCGCCACAGGATTCAGCGCCGCGAAAGACCACCTGCGGCCCATGATACCAGCGCAAGGAGGAGGAAGTATAAGCAGGCATTTCAGCAGCGGTCAACCACCGGGAGAACGGACCTGGCGTCTGAGACCCGTTGGCCCAGTCCTGTGCTGACGACCGCCCGCCCATCTGTCCCGCACTGCCCCTGCCCTGTTGCCGCTGCCTCCCCGTGGCCATATTATCCTGACCGCGAAGACTCAGGTGCGGAGGCGGCAAGTCCCTCGGTGATTGCCCAACTCATCCGAGGCTGTGGGTCATTGCGGCCTTCGCGGTCGATTCTTCCACCAACCACCCCGAGTCGGGAGCCGCGGAAGACAACGGCAACGTCTCGAGAAAGGGGACTTCCGGATGAAAGTCATCGTTACACCCATGGGCGGTGGGGTCGGACCGGGCGAGCCCGACGACGTGGTGATCAGGGACCTGGAGGCCACCTTTCCCGGAGTCGATTTCGCCTGGTGCGAGACCGACGAAGAGGAGCTGGCCGCCGCGTCCGAGGCCGAGATCTTCTGCGGCTGGCCTTCGCGCGAGTTCTTTCTGGCGGCCCCCCGCCTCAAGTGGATCCACTGTCCCGGTACGGGGATCGACGGGGTCCTCCGCGTTCCGGAGATCGCCGCCAGCGACATCCCCGTCACCAACGCCCGCGAACCCCACGTGAGCCCCATGGCGACCCATGTCTTCGCCTTCATAACCGTCCTCGCCCAGAAGCTGCACGAGATGCTGGGCCAGCAGAAGACGAGGCAGTGGCGCACCTTCGACTACCCCTGGAGGCAGATCGACCTGGAGGGCCAGGTCCTCGGAATCCTGGGCTTCGGCAACATCGGTCAGAGGGTGGCCAGGCGGGCGAGTGGCTTCGAAATGGAAGTCTATGCGGTGGACAAGTTCCCCAGGCCCTCCCCCCACGCCAGGGAGGTCTGGGGCCTGGACCGGCTGGACCAGTTGCTGGAAATGTCCGACTGGTTCGTGGTGACCGCCCCCCGCACGGCCGAGACGCGGGGACTGATCGACCGCCGCCGCATCGGCCTGATGAAGAGCTCCGCCCACCTCATCGTCATCTCCCGCGGCGGCATCGTCGACGAGGAGGCGCTGGGCCGGGCCGTGCGCTCCGGAGACCTGGCGGGCGCGGGCATCGACGCCACCGAGAAGGAGCCTCCGGCCCCCGACAGCCCCCTGTGGGACACTCCCAATATCCTGCTCTCGCCGCACGCCTCGGCCTTCACCCCCAGCCTCTACATCGGCCGGCGCGAGGCCTTCAAGGAGAACCTGCGGAGATATCTCGCCGGAGAGCCCTTCCTCTACGTCTGCGACAAGAAGGAAGGATTCTAGTGCCTGCTTGCGCAATTCCGCGTGAATTCGGCCGCCGCTGCATCCCGGCTCGCGGCGTTGCCCTCCCTCGCCGTACACTCCAGGTACGACTCGCTCAGGCGCCTGGCGAGCCGGGCGCTTCTGCGACCTCGTTCGTACGCTTACTTACGCAAGCAGGCACTAGCAGATCCGAAAAACCGGTCTCCGCCTAGTCGATCACTCGAACCAAAAGGCGTAAAGCCTGGCTTGGCGCAATTCGAAGCGCAGTTGCACCGTCCTCGACTCGAGGCCGGAGATGTTTCCCTCCTGCCATACCACCTCGGTGGCGGGCTGGTCCCCCAAAACCGGCTCCGAGCGCGCCGCTATCCTTCCGTCCTCGGCGATCACCTCGACGCGCACCTCTCCTTCCCAGGCGTCGGCGTTGAGCCGAAGGCTGGGGCCGGGAACGGTGAATGGCCGGGTAAGGACCAGGCCTGTTCTTTCCCCCGCGTCAAGGGAGATGAATCCGTCCCGGCGCAGCACGGCCAGGCAGATGGCGCCGCGGTCCGGCCGGTAGTGCTTCCAGTCCCTGCGCTCCAGGTCAAACCCGGTCTTGGGAGGCCAGCCGATATCCGTGACTCCCTCATAGTAGAACCAGAGCTCGTCGCCGCGGACAACCGGGCTCGAAGGGGGGAAAGCCACGCACAGGTCATAGGCGCCGCTCTCGGTGCGGGACAGGCCGATGAAGTCCTGGCGGTCGCCCAGTCTCCTCCACTGGCTCAGGTCGCGGCTGCACATGAGCTGGGGGATCTTGAAGGCGATGTTGTCGCTGGGATCGTTCAGGTCCATGGTGATGGAGGGATGTATGGCCGGCAGCGCCAGGTAGTGGCTCTCATAGCGGAAGACAGGTGTGTTGTAGATGTCGACGACATAGTTGCCCTCGGCGTAGAAATCGGTCTGCTCCAGCCTGGGGTCGGCAACCAGTTCCACCATCAGCGCCTTGATCGCATCGCGCCCTTCCTCCTGGTCTCGGGCGTCGGCGTGAAAGAGCAGCCCGTGGTCCTTCCACTCCTCGAAGTTCTCCGGGTTCTCGTTGGTGAGGAGGGCGTGGGATCGTCCGTAGGGGCCACCTCTCTTCACGGTCAGTATGAAGAGCCCGCCCTTCTCGTCGAAGGAGAGGTTGTATTCGTCGCTTGCGGGAATCCTGGGATTGCCCAGCGAGGTCCAGGTGAGCATGTCGGGGGATACGGCGACACGGCGCGGAGAGACCGACTTGTAGCGGCGCGCGGGATCGGGATCGGTGGGGTCGTAGACCACGGCGTAGATTACCATGTCCGACCTTCCCGCCCGAGTCCAGTGCAGGCCGTCCCGGCTCTCCCAGACGGTCGAGATGCTCTGCCTCCCTGAGGTCCCGGTCAGCAGGAACCTGAAGACCTGCCGCTCGCGGTCCCAGTTCGGCGCATTGCGAGTCTGGAGATGATGTTCGCCGCGCTCCAGGTAGTCGGGCCGGATCACCGCTCCTTTCTTCACCGGCTGGTGCATGGTGCGGATGAGGCCCTCCATCTGCGCTATGCCGGCATCGTCGAGGAAAAGCTGCCGTTCCCCCAACGGCACCGTGAACACAGCAACCTCCCGGGCGGTGGAGGGCGCGGCCAGACACAAAATGACTGCCAGACCGGCGGGCGCCAGGCTGGATTTCGGGCTCATGGAATGGAATCCTCCTTGGGTTGATGGGTAGTAGCCAGGTGTATCGAGGCAGCCTGCAAAATTGCCGGCCCAGGTGGCTTACCTGCATCAGTCCCGCTGCGGGATAACGACGAGGACGCGATCCTGGGGAATTTCGGTCGTCAGGGGAAGGGATGCCTTTTCCGGCTCGGCGAAGGGGCGGTAGAGCAAGGCGGTCTTCCAGCGGGGATCGTTGAAGGAAATCTCCACCCGTTCCGAGCCGCGCTGGTAGTGCTGCAGCACCAGTGCGAGCGCAGACCCCGAAGCCGGTCTTTGCCGCCGCGACCGGTGCGCCCCCGCGAAGACCGCGCCGTCGTGCCTGACCTCGGCGACGTCCTGCTCGATCACCTCCGACCACCAGATGTTGTCCGCCAGCTCCCGGCGCAGGCGGAGCGCCTCCTTGACGTAGGGTTGCAGGTACTCGAAGTCGGCGATGCTTCCCCCCTTGTTTATCCCCTCTATGACCATGATGTGGCCGAAGCGCAGGCATTTGTTGACCAGGCCGAAGTCGAAGTCCCCTCCCAGGCAGCAGCTCGGTTTGACCTCCGGAAAGACCACCTCCTGCACCGGAATGTGGTCCTGCCCGAAGTACCTCGTGTAGAGAGCGCTGCAGTGCGGCATCATCCGGTCCCAGCCCGTCTCGAGGGCCACCGGGACCCCGTCCTCCCTGAGCCGCCTGGAGAAAGCGGCGACCGCGTCAAGGAGGCTCTGGTGCGCGCTGGACTCGATGCGGCCCGGGGCGTCCGGGTTGAAATCCAGGTGATAGGGCTCGCCGCTGATGACCTTGTCGATGAGGAAGGCCCCCGCGCCGAGGGCGTGCACCTTCTCCCACTCCGCCAGGATGATGCTCCGCAAGCGGGGATGGGCCATATTTCCGGCCACCATGCGCGGCACCGCGTAGCCCATGAGGTGGAGCAGGCTGTCGAAGCCGTAGCCCAGGGGCATCTGCGGGTCGCCGTGGGGATTGCGGATGGCATAGCGGTGCAACTCTTCCTTGTACCAGTCGGTTTCCAGGTTCATCTGGTTGGCGTTGGCCCAGATCAGCACCGTTACCCCCATTTCCTGGCATTGCTCGATCGCCCTGGCGAGCTCCTCGCGCGTGCCCAGCCTCGGCTCCGGCTCGGACATCATAGGGTAGTTGCAGTCGACGCCGCCGGCGTGCCAGCCGCTGACCTGGATGACGTGGATTCCGGCCTCCCTGGCCTCGGCGGCGAGGCGGGGCAGATCGGCGAAGCGGTGGCGCACCCGGCCTTCGGGCGTGTCCATGAAGGTGGCCTGCCAGGCGTCCCATTGCGCCATTCCGCCGGGGTCGAATTCCATGCGGGCGACGTTGTCGTTGAACCAGCGGCGGTAGCGCCGCGCGGACTCCCACCAGCCGCCGGCGTGAAAGTCGAGGACCACCGGAGGACTCGCGTAGGTGCCGGGTCCACGCAGGAAAGGGAAGAACACCCAGCCCAGGGATGCTCCGATCGCCGCCTCGCCGGCGCTCTGGCCGGGGTGCGGCCACAGCTGCGGACCCCAGCGCCCGCGCGGGTTGGCGTAGCTGGCGGAGGGACTCAACTCGCCCCAGAAGGCGGAAAAGGCGACCTCGGGATTGTGGTTGCCGAAGTAGACCGCCTGACCCGTCCGCTTGTTGTACAGGGTGGTCCAGGACATGGACAGGTTCTGTTGCCAGTAATCGACGGAAGTGCCCGGATAGGTGAAGGCAAAGGCAGGCTTGGCGGGGCCGATGTAGCTGCCGGGGAACTCGCGATAGAAGGCGAACTCCTCCCCGCCCCAGACCAGTCCCGGCCAGCACAGGTACCAGTCGTCCTGCTCCTCCCAGTTGGCCATGCCCCCGATGCAGAAGGGGTAGACCTCTTCGATGGAGTACGGGGTATCGTTGCAGAGGTGAAGCCGCGCGGTGAGGGTGTCGCCCTGCAGCTCGATCTCCTGGCGCAGGGAGATGTCGAGGGTTTCCTCGGGCGCCGCCAGTTTGCGCCACTGCAGGACCGCGGAACCAGCATCCACCTCCCAGTCGTCGAGGGTTTGCCCGCCGGCATCCAGGTAGGTTGCTCCGGCGGGCATCTTGAGCATCAGACGCCAGTTTTGCGCCAGGCGCGGCTCGCCGACCAGATCCCTGCCGTGGCCTTCGTGGATGCAGGAGACCACCGTTCCGTGGATTTCCTCGAATTCCACCCGGACGCGCTCGTTCTCCAGAACAGGATTCACGATCTACCTCCATCCCCGGAAGCGGGATCCGTCCCCCGACGCTTCCAGAAAATGGGGTATGAGTCGGGGTGGTCAAGCACCTGCGGAGGCGATCCCCGGAACCGTCGGTGCCGCCGTGACCAGGCCGGTTGAGGAAACAGCGCCTCGGGGAGCCGACCCCGGTCTTCAACCCCATCACAATGCTGGTAATTTTTTCACCGGGATATTATTTTGGTTGTAGTGGTCCCTCGTGTGGAATCTCCCCTGGGACAATTCCTGCTCCCCGCGGTATCTTCCTTTCGAACCTTATGCCACCCACCGATCTTCGCATCCTGGTGCCGTTGGAAAAACCCGGATCGGAAGAGGGCCTGGTGCGCTTTGCAGCCACTCTGGCCCTGACCCGCAAGGGAGAGCTGCACCTCACCCACATCCTCACCGAGTCCGCCTCCCAGGAGCATGCAGGGCAACTTCTGCAGCAGATGAAGCGGGTGCAGGCAGGGCAGGAGGTCCACGCCATTCCCCACCTGGTCGAAGCCTCGACGGTGACCGATGGGATCAAGGCCGCCGTGGACCGCTGGAAGTGCAACATGATGGTGATGGGCTGGTACCACGAGGTGGAGAAGGTCGCCATCCTTGCCGCCCGCAATCGTGCCCTGGCCAAGGAGATCCGCCTCGATACCCTGATCTTCAAAGACCGCAACTTCCGGCCGGCGAAGCGCGTCCTCGTCCCCACCGGAGGGGGCAGCCACGCCCTCATGGGTCTGCAGATCGGCTACGAGCTTGCCCGGGCATGGAAGGCCGAGATCGAGGTCATGCGAATCGCCCGCGCCCCAGGCTACAGCAGCGGCGATCCCATTCTGCAGCGCTACTGCCGCCAGCTTCGCCATGACACCGAGCTGCAGCTCGACCTCCTGGGAATCGACGTGCCCGTCACCGTACTCCCCGCCCGGGACATCCTCTCCCCGATTGTCCAATCCGCCCGCGCCGACGACCTGGTCGTCCTCGGCGCCTCGAACGACTGGCGCCAGGAGGAGCATCTGGCCGGCTCCATTCCGGACGAGATCGCCAACCGGGTTCCGAGCTCGGTGCTCATGGTGCGCTCCTCCATTCCCAACAAGGCCCTGCTCAGCCAGATCTTCTGGGCCAACACCATTCGCCTCGACCTTCGCGCCGAGGACAAGTGGGACGCCATCACTCAACTGGTGAATGCCCTGGTCGAGGAAAGACAGGTGCCGGCTTCCCAGCGGCAGGTGGTACTCGACGCGGCGGTGCAGCGCGAACGCAAGACCTCGACGGCCATGGGCCACGAAATCGCCATCCCCCACGCTCCCATCCCCGACCTCCCCGGCATCATCGGCTGCCTTGGAATATGCCCGCAGGGCATAGATTTCGGGGAATCGCAGCCAACCCCGGTGCGCTTCATCTTCCTGATTCTGACCCCGCAGCAGAACTACCGCAGTTATATCCCGGTGCTGGCGCAGATCGCCACCATCATGCGCTCGGACCGGACCCGCCAGGCCTTTCTCCACTGCCAGACCCCGTCCGAAGTGACCGCCCTGATCAGAGGTCAGGAGGAATCCCGCGGCAATGCCCTGCGACGCTGAGGATGCCAGGGCGGTAATCGACCTGGGCACCAACACCATCCTCATGGTAACGGGCCGCCGGGGTGCGGACGGCTCCATAGAAATACTCGACGACGCCCACGCCATCGCGCGCCTCGGCAAGGACGTGGACGCCCGGCGCCGGATTGGACCGGAAACCATGGCCCGGGTGTGCTCTTTCCTCCACAGCTACCGCCGGCGGGCAAGATCCTTCGGGGCCCGGCGCGTCACCGCCTACGGCACGTCGGCTTTGCGCGACGCGTCCAACAAGGCCGCTTTCATCGAGCTGGTAAAGGCGGAGACCGGGATCGATCTGGTTGAACTATCCGGAGAGCAGGAGGCCCGCCTCACCTTCGCCGGCGCCGGCATCGGGCTCGACCTGCCCCAGCGCTACGGCGTGCTCGACATCGGCGGAGGCTCCACCGAGCTGGCCATCGGCAGCAAGGAGAGGGTGGAGAGGTATCAGTCCGTGGACGTGGGGGCGGTCAGAATTGCGGAGCGCTATTTCACCGTGCTGCCGCCGCCCCTCGCCATGCAGCAGCGGGCCGCGGCCACGGTCCGGGAGGCGCTGGGCTCTTTGTTCCCCTATCCCCCCAGAGTGGCTCTGGTGGGCGTGGCCGGCACCGCGACTACCCTGGGTGCCATCGACGCGAAGGCCGCACGCTTCGACGCGGAGGAACTCAACGGCCACTTTCTGACCCGGCCGCGGGTCGAGGAGTTGGCCGCCTGCCTGCTCTCCCTGTCCCTCGCCGAAACCAGAAACATCCCCCAGGTCAACGAAGCGCGCGCCGACATCATCGCCGCGGGGGCCCTCATCCTCGGCCAGGCCCTGAAGATCTTCGAGTGTCCAGGCCTGATCGTTTCGACCCGGGGAACTCGCTACGGGCTGCTGGAGCGCGCCTTCTCCTAGTGTGCCGTCGCAGAGATAGGTTGACGCAATTGGGCCGCCGAGGCGCCAGGCTCACAAGGCGCCTGAGCGAGTCGTACCAGTGGTGTACGGCGAGTGAAGGCAACGCCGTGAGCCGGGATGGATCGGCGGAATAATGGCGACATATTTCTGCGACGGCACACTAGTCCAGGGGCGGCGATGACTCCGGTCCCCGCGGCATCGAGGACCAGGGTCCGAGCGGCCGTCCGGGCACGGGACCTCTCTCCGCCTAGGCGCTCCTGCCCCAGCGGTGGCGCTTGCCCTTCCAGTCGAACCGTCCCAGCATTCCCGCAAAACCGATCAACACCGTATAGAAGGGCTGTGAGAGGACCCAGAGAGGATAGTAGCGGAGAAGATCAGGACGCCTGAGAAAGTGGCAGGCGCGGCCGCAGAGAATCCCCTCCGCCAGTGCCCTCCCCCCCCATGCGGCGACCAGGACGGCGGGGCTCCATCCCATGGCCGGCACCAGCACGCACATCGCGGCCAGCAGCAGACTGGACCCGAAGGCGCTCAGCAGGTAGGCGAAGAAGAGAGGGTCCATGAGGAACTGGTAGGGAGCGTTGGACGCCCAGCGGGCGCGGCGGCTGAGAAGCTCCCGCCAGGACGAGGAGAAGGGATGCACCACACTGGCTCCTGGTTCGGCGGCAAATTCGACCCGCCAGGAGGTGAGGCGCCGGATCAGGTGCAGCAGCAGGACGTCGTCCCCCGATGCGCGGTGCTGCACCCTTCGAAAGCCCCCGACCTCGTCGAAAGCGAGCTTGCGATAGGCAAGATTCTGACCGGAAGCACCCATGGGATGGCCGTGGCCGGCGCTGCCGGCCGCACTGGCCATCAGGCAGAGAAAATCCACCGCCTCCCAACCCTGCCGCACCCCCTGCACCTCGCCGGGATTTCCAACCTGGGAAAACCCCGCGACCATGCCCACGTCCGGCCCGAAGCAGTCCACCATGCTGCGCACCCAGGTGGGAGGAAGGCGGCAGTCGGCGTCCGTGGTCAGGATGATCTCCCCGCGCGCGGACCGCACCCCCAGGCCCAGGGCGGCCTTCTTGGACCCCGCCCGCCCGACCCCATCCGCGCTGTGGAGCAGACGCACGGCGGCGCCGGACTCGGCCACCTTTGCTACTACTTCGGCGGTCCCATCCGAGGAGCCGTCGTCCACGACCACCACTTCATAGGCGTGCCTGGGATAGGTCTGGGCGAGAAGGTCGCCCAGACAGAGGCCGATACTGGCCTCCTCGTCGCGGGCGGCGAGGACCACGGACACGGAAGGCTCAGCACCCTTCGACCTCGGGGACCGTCTCATTCCGCTGGCGAACCACAGGACCCCGAATGCGTAAACCCCCGTACTCACCACGAGCGCGGCCTGGAGAAAGGGCCGCAGGTCCTGCAGGAACTGGTCCATGGGAAAAAGTCAGTGCAGAAGAGCGGAGGTCAACCGCGGATTTCCTCGATCAGGGAGAACATCCCCCGGTAGCCTTCCGAGCAGTTCCGGCACATGTCCACGCTCTTGCGGTCGTCGAGGATCCGGCGGCGGAAATCCATGTAGGCCCGGCCGTTCCAGATTCGCGAAAAGGACTGCTCACCGAAGGCCTGACCCATCTCGAAATCCACGTCCTTGTCGAAGCAGCAGGGCGCCACCGCCCCGTTCCAGTTGACCATGGAGCTGTACCAGAGCACCTTGCAACCCCGCACCGGCTGCTCCTTGACCTCGAGATCCCCTTCCGCGGTGCTGGAGTAACGCCGCAGCTCCTCGCGCTCGGGAAGAAAGGCATCGGCCTCTTCGGAGGTGTAGACCTGGGCGGTCTTGACCAGGAACTTGTCCGCCTCGAGCTCGGCGGCAAGGCGCGATGCAGTGGACAGATCCTCCTCGTTGTGCTTGAAGACGATGAATTGCAGGTTGATCAGCGGATTGCGCACTCCCAGATCCTTCCTGGCCCGCGCCAGCAGCCGCACCGCGTCGAACACACGCTCGATCTTTCCTCCAACCCGGTAGCGCGCGTAGGTCTCCTGGTCCACTCCGTCCAGCGACACGATGATCTCGTCGAGCCCGGACTCGACCACCGCCCGTGCCTGCTCCTCGGTCCGAATGAAGTGGCCGTTGGTACTGGTCAGGGTTGGAATGCGCTTGCCATGAGCGTAGCGGACCATCTCCGTGAAGCAGGGATTGATGAAGGGCTCGCCCTGGTTCCACAGCATCAGGAGGATCAGGTTGTCGCCCACTCCGTCGATCAGGGTCTTGAACTGATCCAGGTCCATCTTGCCGCGCGCCCGCGTCATCTCGCCGTTGCCCGACGGACAGAGGGGACATTTGAGATTGCAGAAGTTGGTCGGCTCCACCATGAGCATGAACGGCTCGCCCCAGACCACGGGACGGCGCAATGCCCAGGAGAGTCCCATGGAGCCCATCACCTTGGAGAAGTTCCACAGCCGTTTCCACGAAAAGGCATAGCCGTACCGTTCGATGTAGCGCGGTATCGATTTTGGAGACAGGAGAAACGCCATTGGAACAGCTACCTCACGATTTCCAGCGGAACCAGCCCAGCCTTCCCAGCACCGTGAACACCAGAACATAGGGAATGTACAGAAGCTCCAGCAAGGGCAAATAGGCGATCAATCCGCGCTCGCGCACCGGGGCGAAGCTCCACAGCAGGATAAAATCCACCAGGAACCGCACCCCCCATACGCTCAGAAGCAGAGCATCCCATGACCATTGCAAGGCCATCCGGGCTGCCCCGGCCAGAAGCAGAAGATGGAACAGATACACCACCGCGGCCAGGACGAGGGCGAATCCCCGGTAGTGCCCGGCCTTGGAGGCATGGCGCAGTTTCTGCTGCATCAGGTCGGCCCAGCCTCCACTCCCCGGATTGCAGGGAACGGCAGCCTCGGCGGCGCGGTTGTACACCAGGCGCCACCCGCTGCGCCGTGCAACCAGGCGGGCGAAGTAGACATCGTCGCCGCCGATCAAATGGCCTATGGACTCGAATCCCCCCACCTCCTCGTAGACCTGCCGGCGGTAAGCCAGATTGCGGCCGGTGCAGGCAAGGACGTGGCCCATCCCCACGCTGCCGGCGCTCAGCGCGGCCACGGCGAGGTTGTCCAGGGCCAGCAGGCCGAGCCTTGCTGACTTTCCCGGTCGGAAACAGGCATATCCGGCAACCAGTCCAACGTCATCGGCAAAGTGGGCGGCGGTGGACCGCACCCACCCGGGAGGGGGGCGGCAGTCGGCATCGGTGAAGAGCAGCAGCTCCCCGCCGCTGGCGTCGATGCCCCGGGCCAGGGCGCTCTTCTTGGGGCATCTGAATGGCCCCTTCTCACGTGCCCGCACTAGTTTCAGACGGGGCCATTCCCGCGCCTGTTCGAGCACCCGTGCAGCGGTATCGTCCCGGGAGCGGTCGTCGATCACCACCACTTCCATAGCGCCCTCGTAGTCCTGCCTCTTGAGCGCCTGCAGGCAGGACTCGATGGAGCCGGCTTCGTTGCGGGCGGCGACGATGATGCTGGTGCTGATGCTCCGCGGGGAGGTTGGGGCCCTGCCGCGTCGAAGCCCGGCCAGCAGCCACAGGATGGCGGCGGTATACACCGCACCGGAGCCAGTGAGCAACAAATCAAACAGGGACATGGCGAGAGGACTCAAAAATACTGGTAGCGCAGGTCGAGGCTGAAGTGCTGCTGGCGGCCGTCTCCGTACCCCGAGCGCTTGTGAAGGGAAACGTTGCGGCCCCAGCGCGGAGGCAGGGGCACATTGCTGCCCCATTCGCTCTCGTAGCCGGCCTCGATGAAGAGGAAGGGCCATATGCGCATGGAGATTTTCGCGCCCGCAGCCGCCCGCTTCCCCAGGTTGCCCGCGAGGAAACGCTTGCTATCGACCTCGTCTCCCGCGCGCCGTCCCAGGTGCAAGTCTCCTCCCCGGTTGATCACGCTTCCGTCCTCCAGCAGCTCGTTGTCGCCGTGCCGGGTCCGGCTCACCTCCAGGTCAAGGGAGAGGTCGCGGGTAAGGCGCCTGGCCGCGCTCAACTTCCAGCGGTCGCTGTTGGGCCCGAGAGCGTGGCCCAGCGGCGCGTCGAAGTGGCGGAAGGTATTGACGGGGAATTTGTGGGTGTAGATCCACGGCTCGATGCGCACGTACTCGGCCCGCATCTCGGAATCTCCGAGGCCGAAAGGGTCAACCCAAAGCAACCCGGTCTGCAGGGAGAACTTGTTGGCGTAGTCGTTGCTGAAGATGCGCAGCTTTTTCAGGTCGTCCACCACGTAGGCGAGATAGAGACGAATGCCATTCCCCGGATGGATGTCCACGTCCACCCCCATCATCACGTTGTCCTTGTCCCCCAGGTAGCTCTGCGCCGCCCAGTAGAACATGACCGGGTTGAGATAGGCGATCTCCGGACCCCGGTCGCCGTAGACGACCATTTCCTGGAATCCCAGATCGATCCAGCGGGCAAGTTCCACCTCCAGGCGGTGGGCCGCCAGGTACTTGCTGCGCTCGAGCCGGCGCGGAAGACCGTTGACCGTATAGGAGGCCAGTGAATCCACCGTACCGGAGCAAAGGGGAGAATCACCCCGGGCGGGACAGGGGCGGAGAGACCCGGCGATACTCACCAGCTTGAAGGCTCCGTAGCGCGCGCGCAGCCGCAGCATATCGAAGGAGGGAGCGTTCCGGCTGAGGCCAAGGTTGTCCTCGGGCGCAGGCCCCCAGGCTGCCTCGCCCTTGCCCAGCTCCACCTCGAGAAAGGGAAGTGAGAAGTGGAGAGAGGCCATTCCTTCGTGGAAATCAACCACCTCTCCCTTCAACTGCGGCACCTCGATGCGGCGCTCGAACACATCGTCGCGCAGGTGGTAGGTTCGGCTCCCCTGCTCCCTGGTCTGCTCGAAGCGCATGCTGTAGCCGACCTTGTGCATGAAATTCCCGTGCACCACTCCACCAACCCGGTTTCTGAAAACCCGTTCCCCTTTCGAGCGCCCGCGGCCGCTGAACAGATCTGTCTGCTGGCGAAAAAGAAGGTCGGCGAAGAGTTCTCCCTGTGCGGTGCGGTAGTGGATGGGGTATTCCCCGCCGCGCACGCGGTCGCGCCAGGACGCACCCGCGGATTCCACCTCTGCTCCCAGGGCCGCCAGCTCTTCTCTGAACTCGCTCCACAGGAGCAGGACTTCCTGCCTTTCCACCCCGGTCAGAGAGGCGCCCTTTTGCTCCGCCGCGGCAACCGCGACCAGCGCCCGCGCCATTTCGACGCGGCTGAACGGCTTGATGCCATCGCCCAGGCCGCGCAGAATCCCCCGGGCTTCGAAGCGCTCGATCAGGCGGTAACCCCAGTGATCGAGGGGCACGTTCACCGCCGTGGCAACCCGGGGTTCCCCACCCAGAACCCCCGCGATCAACAGTGCCGCCACACTCCTTGACAGCTTTCTCAACAATATGTAATCTAAAAAGTTATCAACCATTCAATTCGACCTGTCACGCCCCCGGAATTGACCATCCCCAGCAGGTTACATGAGAAAGATTGAACGCATATGCGCCCGCGAAATCCTCGACTCGCGCGGCAACCCCACCGTCGAGGTGGACGTGGTCCTCGACAGCGGTCATCAGGGCCGCGCCGCCGTTCCTTCCGGCACCTCGACCGGGGCCCACGAAGCCATCGAGATGCGCGACGGGGACTCGGGCCGCTATGGCGGCAAGGGCACCCGCAAGGCCGTAGGCAACATCCACGCTGAAATCGCGCCGGCGCTCAGGGGAATGGACGCCGCAGACCAGGCACTCGTCGACCGGAAAATGATCGAGTTGGACGGCAGCGCCAACAAGAGCCGCCTTGGCGCCAACGCCATACTGGGAGTCTCCCTGGCCTGTGCGAAGGCGGCCGCGGAGGTCGCCGGCCAGCCCCTCTTCCGCTATCTGGGCGGTGATGCCGCCCAATGCCTGCCGGTTCCAATGATGAATATCCTCAACGGCGGCGCCCACTCCGACAACAACGTCGATCTGCAGGAATTCATGATCATGCCCGTCGGGGCGGCCTCCTTCGGCGAAGCCCTGCGCATGGGTGCGGAAATCTTCCACCAGCTGAGGACCGTGCTCCAGTCCAGAGGTCTCAACACCGCCGTGGGCGACGAGGGTGGATTCGCCCCAGATCTGGACTCCAATGACGAAGCTCTCGACGTCATTGCCCAGGCCATAGACAAAGCGGGCTACCGGTCTGGCGAGGACGTTTTCCTCGCCCTGGATGCCGCCTCGAGCGAACTCTGCGATGATGGACTTTACACCTTTCGCTGGTCCGATGGCAGGCGCCTGGCATCGGCTGAAATGGTCCGCTATTTCGCCGACCTGGTCCGGCGTTTTCCCATAATCTCGATCGAGGACGGACTCGATGAAAACGACTGGGAGGGCTGGTCTCAGCTCAGTTCCGAGTTTCTCGGCCGCATTCAACTGGTTGGAGACGATCTGTTCGCAACCAGCACCGAGCGCCTGCGGCGGGGCATCGAAGCCGGGGTGGCCAACTCCATTCTGGTCAAGGTCAACCAGATCGGAACCCTGACCGAGACTCTGGCCGCCATCGATATGGCCAAGGGAGCGGGCTACACCGCTGTGATATCGCACCGCTCGGGCGAGACCGAGGACACCACCATCGCCGACATTGCCGTGGCGACCAACGCCGGCCAGATCAAAACGGGGTCGCTGTCGCGGACGGACCGCGTCGCCAAGTACAATCAGCTTCTCCGCATTGAGGAGATGTTGGGGACCCAGGCTGTATACCCGCAAAAAGCGGCATTCCCCAATCTCCGTCTCTGAGCCCCCGGTTCCATCCGCTGCCTGGCAGCCCGTTGAAAAAGTCCATCCGGGCTGCGGCCGGCCCTGGCGGTCAAATACGGCGTTGCGCTCCCTCCCCGAATCCCACCGATTCGCCTCGGTCGCAGGCCTTGCCTTCGGCCGCCATGACTCGGCCTCGCCTGCAGAGCAACTCTATCAACGGGCTGCTAGGGATGAGAAGGCGCCTTTCTCCCTCCAAAACTGGTCCATTGTTGCAGCAGCATTGCGACGGGACGCAGGCAAAACCGCCCGGCCATCACCGCCCCCAACATCCCGAGCCCCGCCCCCGGCGGCAGGATACTGGACAGGGTCATCGCCACGATAAAGGCCAGAGCGTCCAGATCGAGCAAGCCCTCCAACATGTAGGGCTGCAACCTGCTCCTCCCCCAGATGCGCTCGGCCGCCCGCAGGACCGCCAATCGGGAAAGGGGACGCAGGACCACGAGCGATATCAGCACCCAGGCAAATACACCTGGATTCATCTGGTGCTGGGCCAATCCATTGCCGAGCATCCAGCCCGCAACGAAAAACACCCCTGCCTGGACAAGGCCGTGGTTGCGCTCGACGGTCCCGAGGACATCCAACCGCCGCAGGGTGGTGTTGATCAGCCAAATGCCCGCGGCGAGACCAATCCAGAGTGGTTCGAGCCCGAGCACTCCGGCGATTCCGGTCCCCAGCATCAATGAGCCAATGAGCAGGAAATTGAGGAATCTCCCATCGACTCCCCTTATCAGGAGGTCGGCGACCAGGCCGATAAGCGCCCCCAGCACCAGACTCCAAAAAATCTCCGCCCCAGGACCATCCACTGCTATGGTGCGGGTGGCATCGGCAAAGGGTTGACGGATTTGAAATGAAACTTCGCGCAACTGATTGGTGCCCAGCCCGACCAGAACAATTCCCAGGGTGGTGGCCAGGGCCGGTGGCCAGATTCCCTGCCTGAGGTTGGATTGCCCCCGTACCGAGCCACCACCGATATGCAGCTTGCCCGCCGCACAGATTCCACAGAGGGTCAATAGAGCAGCTCCCTTGAGGTCGGAGGTGGCCGCTCCGAAGAACCTGCCCAATGCGAGGGTGGCAAGAAAGATGAACGCTCCTACCAGTGCGGCCTGACCGGGCTCCAGCAGCCCCAGTCCCGGGGACCGGCGGCGCAGGACGCGCACGTCGAGACTGCATCCGGCGGCGAAACCGAACCAGCCACCGAAAAATGCCGCGGCCAGGAGCAAGGTTTCGGCAGAGGAATGCCTCAGCGCCGGCAAAAGGGTGTATCCCAGCAGTACCCCGGCGGCGGCATAATGAACCCCGGATTCCAGCATACTCCGGACGATCCCCTCGCCCGGCGACCTCTTGCGCAGAATAAAAATCAGGAGACAGAGCCCGGCGACCGCCGCGATGCCTGCGGCAAAACGCCCGAGCTCGACGAAATTCAGGTCCATCATCGGGTTTCTTCGGCGGTGTCCAGGTCGAGGTTGGGCAGGGATGCGAAGCCCTCGCTCCAGCCGTCTTCAAAGGCCTGGAGCGCCTGTTCGCCCAACCTCATCGCCCGCTGCAAATCTGCATCGTTCTGGCGCCAGGGCCTGGCGACGGCCGCCGCATTCTGCCAACCATTTACGGTGGCCAGCCAATCTCCCGAGACCGTCCCGGTGGTCAGTTTCACTATGGGAGCCAGGGCGGGAAAGGCCAGTTTGAATTTGGGTCTGGTATTTCCGCACCAGAGAAAGATCCGCGGAAGCAGCCGCGTCCATTTCTTCAGGGCTTCCTCTCCGCGGGAGATATCATCCCTGGCGGCGTTTTCCCCGTAAAATTTTTCCGCGGCCCGGGTCAAGGGACCCGGAGTGGAGCTGCTGCCCGGGAAATTCAGGACAGCTTCCCAGAGAAAGCGGTTTTGATCCTGCTCGAGCAGGCGGCAGTCCAGTCCCCACTCCAGGCGCATGTGCCAGAGGTCCCGATTGGGGACGGCAGGCCCGTCCCCTTCGCTAAAAAGGGCTTCGACTCGGGAGTTCACCCAGGGATGGACGGCACAATCGGTGTACAGGTGAAGAGCCCACCCGGCGGCAAAGGCGGCATCGATCTCGTCTTCCGCCTCTTCCCTGAGGGCCCGCAGGAAATCGCCGGTGTACTCGTGGTGGATGCGCTCGGAGAGACGGCGCGGTCCGCCGGGAAAGAACCCCAGGTCCGGAGCCAGGGATCCGGCCAGAAATGCCCTCCACCTGAGGGTTTCGGCTGACCGTTGCCGCGATTGGGGATCTATGAGGGAGAAGGCCTGCCGCGCCAACAATAGATGGAAGAAACTACCAGCCAAGCCAAACCTGCTCCTGCTCTTCTGCGGGGCTAGAACGGGAGATCGTCGTCTTCTTCCGAGCCTGCCGGCATCGGCGCCTGGCTAGCGGCGGGACCGGGATCGCCGCTCATCCTGCCCCCGGCATCCGGAGCCTCTCCCCGCGAATCGAGCATTTGCATGTCTCTGACGTCGACCTCCGTGGTATAGCGTTTCTGCCCGCTCTGGTCGTCCCAGGACCGCGTCTGCAGCCTGCCCTCGACATAGATCTTGCTGCCCTTCTTGAGGTACTGGCCGGCGATCTCTGCCACCTTGCGCCACAGCACCAGTCGGTGCCATTCGGTGCGCTCCTGACGCTCTCCGTTCCGGTCGGTCCAGGATTCCGAGGTCGCCAGGCTGATGTTGGCAACCGGTACCCCGTTTGTGGTGTACTTCACCTCTGGATCCGATCCCAGATTGCCGATCAGGATGACCTTGTTGACTCCCCCACGCGACATTTGGGCACTCCTTCCCGGGATAATCTCAAAATTTGAATATGTGTAGGATTGGTGAAGATTCTGTCCTAATGTCCCGTCGCAGAGATAGGTTGACGAAATTGGGCCGCCGAGGCGCCCGGCTCACAAGGCGCCTGAGCGAGTCGTACCAGTGGTGTACGGCGAGTGAAGGCAACGCCGTGAGCCGGGATGGATCGGCGGAATAATGGCGACCTATTTCTGCGACGGGACACTTGGCGACAGTGGTATTATCTTATGCTTATTCCCTTGCTCAGTCAAGGCTGTCCCCTCGCTGACAACCGGTGCGAAGGTCACCCTCCCAGGGGCTGAGGCGCGGATACCTTCGCTGCCCAGGTCACTCGGGATTGGCCGCAACAAAGGCAGGTCAGCCTCGCTTTTGCAGCAGGATTATCCGGTTGGTGTTGGTCCCCTTGCTGGAGTTGGCGATGCCCCAGCAGTTTGCCGTCTTGGTGAATACCTGGTCGTTTATCATGACCAGACAGGGGGCGAGTCCGGCCTCGGCGGCGATCGGGGCCACGAGGGCTTCCATCATGATGCGTCCTCCGCGGACCTCACCAACCTCAAAAGCGACGTATCCATCGGGCTTGAGCACCCGGCGAAGTTCAGAGAAGACTGCCGCCATCGCCGCACTCCAATCCTCCTGCCGCCTGATCTGCCAAATGGGAATCCGCTTCGAGTCCGTTCCGTTGAACCAACACCTCAGCCAGTTGTCTTTCCGGTAATTCACCACATCGAAAAAAGGGGGCGAGGTAACCGCCAGATCCACGGAGCAGCTGTCGATCTCGGGAGTGTTGTCGGAACTACCGATAATAATCTTCGATCCTGGGCCTGCCTCGCGCAGGGTGCGAACCTCGGCCCGGGACACACTGCGCATCAGCGAGCGGCTCTTCCTGAGAATAATCCATTTTACATCCCGACGGGGAGGGATCTGGCAGAGCCTTTCGTTGATCTTCCGCTGCGCATCCGCCGAGACCGCCTGGTTTGGTGGGAGGGTATAGACCGAGAAGAACCCGGATGAATGCCCGGTCAGGCGAATCGTCGCCACCATCCGAATCCATGCGTCCACTTCGTCCAGATGGCCGGCGGATTCCCGTTCAAGCAAATATGCGCGCAGGGAACAGAGCTCATGCAAGGTATCCGGGTGATAGAACACGAGCAATTCCTCCGGAACCTCGACCGGTCTATCAAGGTCGAGGCCCTGCAGGCGGTGCTCGACTGCAGCCGTGTCGGGCGGCGACAGTCTGGGAGCGAGAAGGACTCTGCTGAGGGGATTTATATCGCAGCCCACCCCGTATCGCCCCAACAGGGCGGCCTCGAGAAGGGTGGTCCCCCGACCCATGAATGGATCGTAGACAACGCCGCCCTTCCCGGTCAGGCGGCTGATGAAGAAGCGAGGCAACTGAGGTTTGAAGCAGGCTCGGTAGGAGATCTCGTGAAGAGAGCTCGCGGCCCTCTGCTTCGAGGTCCAGAATTCGTTGACGTATACGGGAAGCTCCACTGGCGGAGATGAAAAATTTTCTATACGAGTGGACCTCCGAAACTCGCGAAAACCGATCAGGTCCCCGATGAAATCTGCACGGTCCAAATGGAAGGCTCCAGAAAATTGTTGGGCAAATTTATCTGCGGACGAAGGTCAACGGCCGCGGCCCGGGTTCGCGGTCATCCAAATGGGGGCGGTGCCTCGCCGTTGCTGAATGCAAACCTCTCTTCTGTCCACCCCGAAGGACTGCATGTTCTCGAATTTCCGGATGCCGGCGATATCCAGCTTCCCCATTCCAAACCTCCTTGACTTTCTGCGATCCCGTCCTTATCCTAATAAAAGCCTGCAGGATGGTTCCCCCGCCCTCCTGGAGACCTTGAATCAGAATTACCAGCGGAAATCAGAGATTTTCCATTTCGTCCGGTAGTCCTCAACGCCACATTCAGGCTGCGGACGATTTCTTTCATCCCCTCCCCCGATCCATCCTTCTAACAGCAAAATCAGGGCGGTTCATCGCCCCTCAAGTGGCGAAGGCCAATTTGCCTTCGCCACTTGCATCTCATCCGGAGAATCGACTATGGCTGGCTCTCCCGTTGTAGTTCTCGATATTGGTGCTTCCAAGGTCCTCTGCCTCGTGGGCGAGATGCAGGCCGAGGGAAGGCTCAAAGTCCTGGGCATTGGCAACAGTCCCTGCGCGGGACTTCGCCGCAGCGCGGTGATCGACATGCCCAAGGTTGTCGATTCCATCCGGAGCGCGGTGGGCAAAGCCGAACGCTCGGCCGGCCTGAAAATTACCGGGGCCTTCGTTGGCATAGCGGGAGAAGACGTATCCACCCGGACCAGCCGCAGCGCCGTAGCCATTTCGGGAACCTCCAACCCCATCGACGAAGACGACGTGCAGCGCGCGCTGACCGCCGCGGAACAAAGCGCCCCCTCCGGATCCCAAACCGTGCTCCACCGCTTTGTGCAAAGCTATGCTATCGACGGGGAGATGGTCCAGAACCCCCTCTGGCTCCACGGCAACAAACTGGAAATTGAAACCCTGAGCATCACAGCCTCGAGTCAGGTGCGCACGACCCTGCTCAGGGCGACCGAAGAAGCCGGTGTTGAAATTGCAGGGTTTATTCTGGAAACCGTGGCCTCGGCTTCCACCATCGCCACCCTCGATGAGCGCGAAATGGGCGTGGGCATCCTCGATATCGGAGCCGGGACATCCGATCTGGCAATTTTCTGCGGTCCACTTCGCCATGCTGCGGAGATACCTTTCGGAGGGGACGATATCACCAAGGACCTGTCGGTGGTCCTCAATATCTCTCCGCGTGAGGCCGAGCAGCTCAAACGGGATTACGGCTGCGTCCGCTGCGAGCCCGAGCGCTCCGAGGAGGCAGTCTCGTTTCGCACAACCGCGGGGCGGGTCTATACGCTCACGCGGCAACAATTGAGCGAAATAATCGAGGCCCGGCAACAGGAAACCCTTGAATTCGTCCGCGGGGAACTGGAACAAAACCGCTATGGCCAGATGCTGGCCGCGGGGATCATCCTCACCGGCGGCGGCGCCCTGCTGGGGAATATAGCTCAATTGGGCGAGGAAATCCTGGGAATGCCCGTGCGCATCGGAGCTCCTCAGAACATCATCGCTTCAAACTCTGCTCACAATCCCCGCTTCACCACCGCCATCGGACTGCTCCGGTTCGCCCTGGACGAACACGCCCAGGAGGGACATATACAATCCCTCGTCCCGGAAAACGAAAGTCTGGGTCAAAAGATCGCCAAACTCTTCAGCTTTATGTAGCCATGTAGCCCCGGTGCCGTGGCCCCCGCCAGATTTGACATCCTTCCGCCGCAGGTCTATCTTTGACCTTTCCGTCTCAATTCAACTAGCTGTTACACAAAAAGTTAAGCCACCCTAGCTCAGTTGGTAGAGCAGCTCACTCGTAATGAGCAGGTCGCCGGTTCGAATCCGGCGGGTGGCTCCATCCCTCCCTTGTAGAGCCCTGCCCGGCAGGATGCGATCGTCCTGCCCGGGCCGCTTGGCCGCCATCCCGACCCTGCCAATCCAAGACCAGCCACAGGCAGCCGATAGAGCATGCGGGACCTGTTTATCTGCAGGTTCCCTCAGCCTTCCAATCGGCCGTCTCCGCGGGTCCTCCGTCTCAACTCCCCCAGACGCCGCGACAGCCTCTCCATCTCTGTTTCGATCAGGCGGATTTCGTCTCCGATGCTGATCTCGCCGTCGCGCTCCATGTGCCGGCGGCGCTCCTCCGCCTCCTTTTCGGCCTCCGCCTCGGCCATGGAGTTGATGATCACCCCGATGAAAAGGTTCAGCATTATCATCGTTCCCAGCAATACGAAGGAAACGAAGAACAGCGCCCCGAGCACCGGCATGCTCCTGGAAGCTTCGCGCAGATGGGCCTGGGCGAATTCAGCGTAGTTGGGGTAGGCATCGCTGCCGTACACCTGGATGTACATCACGTCGGTCCAGTCCTCCAGGGTGACGACCCGGAAAAGGGTCAGCAGGGCGGTGGACAGATCCTGGAAATGGACCGGATCGTTGCCGCGAAACATGAAAACGCCCAGTACCGCGTAGACGTAGAACAGCACGCCCAGCAGCAGTCCGACGTAACCCAGGGAAGGGATCGACTTGAGGAGGGAACCGACCAGCAGCTGCAGCTTCGGGACCGCCGTCACCAGCCGCAGGGCGCGCAGGATCCTCGCCAGCCTGAGCACCGCCGCGTACTGGCCTCCCACGGGGAGAAGGCAGACGGCCACGATGAGAAAGTCGAAGACGTTCCAGGCATCGCTGAAATAGCGGTACCAATGACGGCCGTGGCGCCCGATCTTGAGCGCCACCTCGACGGAGAAAATCACCAGGACCGCCAGGTCAAGGGCGTGCAGCAGATTCCCGTGGCGCTGCACCAGGCCCCGCGAGGTTTCCAGCCCCACCAGGACCGCCGCCAGCACGATTACCGCGAGGATCCCGTGTTGAAACCTGCCGGAATCAACCAGCCTCCCCAGCCGTTCGGTTACCCTGCTGCCATCTATCACGGTCTACCCCGTCTCATGAGGGAATCTTCCTTTCCGGAATGGACATGACTATCGAACCTTGCGGAAACAGTCTGGAAGCAGAGGCCTCATCTCCTCGAAGGGGCCTGACAGGAGCGCCGCCTGGGCGACGGCAGCCAGGGTGGGAGAGGGGATTCTGGTGGGGGAACTCACTGGGCAAACCAGGGGAGCCCTTGCATCCGGGGGATTTCGCTGTGGCGTGTATTTTCCGGCGGGGTTGCCGGGGAGGGGATCAGGCCGGCAAGCCGCCCATCCTGCACACCGCTTTCCATTCACCCGCGGTCACCGGCTGAATGGAGAGCCTTTGCCCGCGCTGCACGACCTTCATGGCGGTTAGCTTCCGGTTGGCCTTGAGGTCCTGGAGGTGGAGATAGTTTATCATCTCCCGCTTCCATTTTACGTCGAAGGAGTACCAGCGGGGATCGTCCGATGGGGAGTTCTCATCGTAGTAGCGGTCCTCCTCGTCGAACTGGCTTGGGTCCGGATAGCCTGCGCGGACGATCTCGACGATCCCGGCGATTCCGGGTTCCTCGCAGCTGGAATGGTAGAAGAAGGCGAGATCCCCCCTGGCCATTTGGTCCCGGATGAAATTTCTTGCCTGGTAGTTGCGAACACCGCGCCAGTATCCCTTCCTCCCCGGCCGCTTCTTCAGGTCGGTGAAGGAGCACTCCCTGGGTTCACATTTCACGAGCCAGTATTTGACTGCCATTGCACCCTCTCTCCATCGCGACATTCCTTTTTCCGGGCATTGCACTAATTTACCATACCAGGCTTTTTTTACAACCGGGAATCAGCCACATGTCCAATCTTCCCCTGACCATCGCCCGCACACTGGCGCAGTCTTGCGGCCGCCTCCGCTTCGCTCCCCCGGTCGCCTTCGTCTACAACCCCCTGCACTACGCCGGCGCCGCCCACCGCCAATACCTGGAACGATATTGCCGCAAAGGTGCGCAGGTGCTTTTGGTGGGGATGAATCCCGGTCCCTGGGGCATGGTTCAGACGGGGGTGCCCTTCGGCGAGGTGTCCATGGTCCGCGACTGGCTGGGTATTTCCGCCAGGGTCGAAAAGCCCGGAATCGAGCATCCCAAGCGTCCCATCGACGGGTTCGACTGCGCCCGCAGCGAGGTCAGCGGACGGCGCCTGTGGGGATGGGCCCGGGACCGCTTCAAATCGCCGCAGGTCTTCTTCGAGCGGTTCTTCGTGTGGAACTACTGCCCGCTTGCCTTCCTGGAGGAATCCGGCCGCAACCGCACCCCGGACAAGCTGCCCACCGGTGAACGCGGCCCGCTTTACGAGGTCTGCGACCGCGCCCTGATGCGTCTGGTGGACTTCATGGCTCCGGAGCAGGTACTGGGAATCGGTAAATTTTCCCAGCTGCGCGCTGGAGCCCTCCTCGAGGACCGCTTCAAGGTAGGCGGTATCCTCCATCCCAGCCCCGCCAACCCCGCAGCCAATCGAGGCTGGGCGCGGCAGGTCGAGAAACAGCTCAGGGAGCTGGAGATCGAACTTCCGCCAGGCCCTCCAGGGAAGTAGCCGGGAGGCGGACTCGGCATGCTCGAACCATCTCCGGGGACCTCCCTTGATGCCCTTGCGATAATTTCATAGAATGGCCTGATTGTTCTCCCTGGTCGATTCAGCAATCTCATCCCGTTTGGAGCCGCCTTGGCACAGGAGCAAGGATGGACGCCCCTTCATCAGTTGTAACAGCGAATAACGACACCTTCGTGGTCGACAAGAATCTGGGCAGGAAGCTGGTCCTGGAGCCCGGCGATCTGCCCGAGACCAATGCCGACGGGGACCCGGTGGTGGAGCCGACCCAGGAGCAGAAGTACCTCTTCGACACCCGGGGCTGGCTCCTGGTACCCGGTCTCCTGGACCAGGCCGAAGTCGGGGTAATGCGCGATTTCGCCCTCCGGGTGCGACGACAGCCGGAGTCCCTTCCCGAGTCCGATCGCTGCTACGTGGCCGGGCCGCTGGAAAAGCTCATCGACCACCCGGTGGTCATAGGCTTCCTCAACGAATTTTTAGCCCACCCCCACCTTTCCAGTCCCTCCTGCTACGGGTTCCGCATGGAGGGCAGCGGTCTCCGCGACCCCGATGCCACGCCCGGCAGGGAAGGCACCTTCAAGCCGCACAACGGCAGCGGGTTTTTCCGCTTTGCGGTGGACTCCCACCACTACCAGTGCATACCGGGCAAGGCATTCAGCGGCCTGACCCGGGTGGTATGGGAACTGGCGCCGGTAAAGAAGGGTCAGGGGGGAACCCTGCTTGCCACTGGAAGCCACAAGGCCGCCTACACTGCTCCGGAGGCGATCTGGGATCCCCACTCCGAAGTGTGGGACACCTACGAATGCCCCGCCGGGTCGGTTCTGTTTTTCACCGAAGCGCTGGCTCACAGCACCTCCCCTTGGACCAACGAGGAGAACGGCAGGGTGGCGATTTTCAATCTCTACAACAGCGTTGGTTCGCGCTGGAGCAACTGGCAACCCCCCCGGGAGCTGGTAGAGAAAATGGCGCCAAAGCGGCAGTCATTATTTCGCGGGGTCCACTGCAGCGACAACGTGCGGGGATTCAACTACGGCGGCCAGAACCAGCAGGACCGGGTGAGAGCGGAGGAGGGAAGACAATCTGACCGATAGACTCGTCAAGGCCGGCTTCATCGGCTGCGGATACCTCAGGGTCATTCACCTGTACAACTCCAAGGAACGGAAGCAATGATAAAGATCGGCTCCAATCTCCTCAGTCTCAAGAATACAAGTATCGAGGACTTCATTCAGACCGCGGCGTCGTTGAGGCTGGACTGCGTCGACTTTCACTACCGCGGATTCACCTCGAAGGATCCCCAATACCTCAGCAATATCAAGTACATGTGCCTTTCCCGCGGGCTGCCGGTGGGCTACATCGGCTGCAGCGTCGGATTTACCGGGACCGCGGAGGAGCGGCAGGATTGCGTCGACCTGTGCAAAGACGCGGTGGAAATCGCCGCATTTATTGGATCGCCCATCATCCGCGTGTTCTGTGGGATTATTCCCGCCAAAAACGGCGATGGCGACGATCCCTGGCCTCCCATGATCGCCTGCTATCAGGAGGTTGCAGATTGCGCCGCGGCCAAAGGAATCGCCGTTGGACTCCAGAACCATCCTTCCACGGGCGACGAAATGCTGCGCATCCGGCGGGAGACAAACAGGGAAAACTTCAACTTCATCATGGACACCGGGCAATGGATAGGGTCCCCCGGCTCGTACAGGGAGGTTGAAGGACAGTCCGAGGTCGATTTTTACCATTTCATGGAGCAGGTCGCCCCCTACTCGATGTACGTCCGGGCAAAGTTCTACAGAATTGAAAGTGGCACGGAGGAGTGGCTGGACTACGACCGCATCGTGCCCATTCTGAAGAAGATCGACTACAACGGGTGCATTTCCATCGTCTACGAAGGCGAAGCTGAAGACCGGGTCGAGCAGGTGCGCAAGGCCGCCAGATACCTCCGCGGCCTGCTGGCGGGATACTGATTCTGCCCTCCCCTGCCCACAGGGTCGATGACCGCAGCCGGTTCTCCCCTGAACCGGAACTGCCATCGGCAATCCCTTTCCACCTGCAGCCCTCGAGGCCATCTCCACCACGGCGAATCTACCCGCAATGAGCGAGTACCTCAGTCCCTACTCTTCATCCAGGCGCTGGCTGCGCGGCAACCTCCATGCCCATACCTGCTGCAGTGGATTCATGGACGTTGCGGAGAGCGGTCCAATTTTCTCCCGCTTCGGGTACGACTTCCTGGCGGTTACGGACCACAACATGGCTCCTGATGAGAAGCAGTGGCGGACCTGGCAGGAACAAGCCGGGCTGATTCTCGTTCCCGGCGAGGAGAACGGGGAAACGGACCACATCCTCGAAATCGGCGTGCACAAGGTAGCTCCGACTCCCATGGATTCATTCGCGGGCCGCGCCAGGGCACTGCGGAAGAACGGAGGATTTGTCGCCGCATGCCATCCGCAGCAGTACGCAAACGGGCCCGCCAATGTGCGCACTGCTGCAGGCGAGCTGCATGCAATCGAGATCTTCAACGGCCTGCGCGAGATGCGGGGATGCGACGAGGCGGCCAATATCGCGCTTTGGGACGAAATCCTGACCGCCGGTGTCCGCATCTGGGGGATCGCCACCGATGATTTCCACTTCGCTTTCATCACCCCCGGCCACGGCTGGGTCTGCGTGCAGGTGTCTGAGGAGGAGGAGGTCCTGTCCTGGCAACTGATCGTCCAACAGCTCAAGGCGGGCGCTTTCTTTGCCACCACCTCCCCGGGTTTCGAGGAAATCGTACTCGACGGAGACACACTTCGCGTTCTCGCCCATTCCCGAGTCGATAAGCTCCGCGTCATAGGTCCCCACGGGCGCCTGCTGCACCAGGTGGAAGACAATGTCATGGAATGGCGCACTCAGCCCGCCCTGGCCTACTTCCGCGTCGAGGCCGGCTGCGGCGTCAAGCGGGGCTGGAGCCAACCTTTCTTTCCCGCATAGACCTGGAGAGCCTCGCATGGAATACCGCCGCATACCGGGCAGCGACCTCGACGTTTCGGCAATCTCCTTCGGGATGATGTACGGCAGCGATGCCCGCAAGGACCCGTCCCTGAAGGCACGGGCCCTCAGGCGCGCCCTGGAGAGCGGGGTGACCTGTATTCACTCCTGCGTTGAATATGGAACCTGGCCCGTGCTTGCCAGCGTGCTGGATGAGTGGCCCCAGCGCAGGGAGCTGGTGCACATCATCAAGATGGACGTGCCCAACCACGACGACGACAACCTCTTCTCCGCGTCGAAATTCCGCCGCCGCGTCGAAGACCACCTGCGGGCGCTGCGGACCGACTGCATTCACATTCTGCAGTATATGTGGCGCATCGCTCCGGGCAGCGGGGAAGATCCCCTGTCCCTCATGCGGCGGATCATCGACGATGTCGTGGACACCTTCGAGCAGCTTCGCGCCGAGGGCAAGGCAGGCTGCCTGATGACCTTTCCACCCGCCTCGTGCAAATCCGCGGCCATCGCCACCGGCCGTTTCTCGGGCCTGATTGGTCCTTGCAGCCTCGCCCGCCTGGACTACGCCTCCCACTGTCCGCAATTGGAGAAGCGCAATATGGCCTTCCTCGGATTCAGTCCCCTTCACGGCGGAATCCTGACGGACAGGCACAGGAGCTTCCCCTCCCTGGAAAGCGGGGACCGGCGCAACAACGAGTTCTACCGCGGCGAGTACGAAAAGCGCAGGAGAATCGAGGAATTCTTTGCCGACGAGATCGGAACCTCCCTGACCGGTTTCGCCCTGCGCGCCCTGCTGGCCTCCCCTGCCGTCGCGTGCCTCATTACCGGCATGAGTACGGCAGAGCAGGTGGACGAGGTCCTCTCCGCAGCGGAGGGTCCCCCCCTTCCCGCCGCGACCTTCGACCGCGCTCTCGAGTTCTGGCGCACCCAACTGCAGTAGGCCGATTCGGCGCACCTGCCCGCCCCGGGGGAGGACTTTTCACAAGAGATTGAGCCGCCGGTCCTCCAGCCGGGGCACTGGGGCGCAGAGTACAGGAGCAGGCATGAAAATCTCAGCTCTCAGAATTTTTCCGGTCGGCCAGTTCGTCTTCGTAAAGATCCTCACCGATGAAGGAATTCACGGAATCGGCGAGGCATCCCTGAGTGGCCGGTCGATGGCGGTGGTCGAAGCGCTTAAACACATCGAGCCCCTGTTGGTAGGACAGGACGCCACGCGCATCGAGTTCATCTGGCAGGATGTCTTCCGCGGCACCTTCTGGCGTGGCGGCCCCGTGCTGCAGTCCGCCCTGGCAGGGATCGATATCGCGCTATGGGACCTTGCCGGAAGGGCCCTGGGCGTGCCCACCTACCGCCTGCTGGGAGGAGCGGCCCGGGACAAGGTCCTGGGCTACCGGCATACCAGCGGAGGCCCTCCGGAGCGCCTGATCGACGATGCTCACCGCCTCATGGACGATGGATGGCGGGTTCTGCGCATCTCGCCGATTCGCTGCGAGGGAGGCTTCAATCCCCAACAGGCGGTCCGCCGCGGGATAGAGCACCTCGGAGCCTTGCGCCGCGCAATAGGAGACGAACCCGAGGTCATCCTCGAAGTGCACACCAGGCTGTCTCCTCCCCGCGCGGTCGAGCTGTGCAGATCGGTTGAAGAGTTTCACCCGTTCTTCGTCGAAGACCCCATCCGCTCCGAAAACCCGGCCTCGTTTGCAACCCTCAGGCGGCAAACCAGCGTCCCCATAGGCACCGGCGAGCAACTGCCGACCAAGTGGGCGTTCCGCGAGCTCATCGAGTCCGAGCTCATCGACTATATCCGCGTCGATATCTGCCACAGCGGAGGGATCACCGAGGGAAAAAAGATTGCTGCCATGGGGGAGGTGCATTACCAGGAACTCGCCACCCACTTTACCGGAAGCCACGTGGGCACGGCGGCCATGCTGCACCTGAACATGTCCATTCCCAACTGCGCCGTGCAGGAGTATGGACCTCCCCCGAGCTGGATGGATGATGTAACTCCGCACGACTACCAGGTGGAGGGAGGATATCTGATTCCTTCGGATTCACCTGGACTGGGGGTCGACCTGGACGAAGAAGCCGCCGCCGCCCACCCCTACGCGCCCAGGGAAAACACACACCTGCGGCGGGAAGATGGTTCCGTGCAGGACTGGTGAGAACTTCGCCTGCCGCAGAAGGGACCGCCGCTGCACTCGCGGTCGGGTCCTCAAGGACTCGGCCTCCCCGGCACCCGCTTGAAAACCTCACCATTCCCGCCCTGGCGCCGGCCTTCAGGGTCGATCCATTGACTCACTACCAGCGAGATGAGCGCCAGGACTGCTCCTGCGAAGAAAATCACCCTGTAGCCGAACAAGTGCCAGGCGATTCCTCCCAGGAGAGGAGCGGCCACCGAGGCGACGTGGTTCATCGTCACCCCCATGGCAATGGTCGGTTTGAGGTCTTCCTCCGGAGCAATCTTGTGCAGATAGGTCGTCAGGGCGATGCCGCCGAAGAAGAGGATATTGTCTATGCAGTAGAGCGCGTAAAGGGTAGGGCGATGAGTCACCACCGCGTATCCGAAAAACACGCAGGCCAGGCCGATATAGCTGCACGAAAGGGCCCGGCGTTCGCCGTAAAGGTCGATCATTCTTCCCACGGCGGGAGCTGTAAGGGTGATCAGGACCTGGTTGACGAACACGAGGACCATGGTGGTGTGCACGGGCATTCCGTGGACCTTCACAAGGGCGAAAATCGCGAAGGTAATGAACATCTGCTTGCGCAGGCCCTGGAGAAAATTCAGCAGGTAGTAGAGGCCGTAGCGGCGCTTGAACACGAATCCACGCTCCCTCGAGGGGCGCCTGTTCGATGCGAAATAAATTGCGAACCCCCCGGCGAAGGTCGCCGCGCCAGCCAGGAGGAAGAGTCCGTTGTAACCGATGAAATCGTAGACCAGCCTGCAGATCACGATGGAAAACAGCCATGCAACGCTGTTCACGCTGCGCAGCTGACCCAACCATTTCCCCTTCCTCCCCCGGGGTGAAAACAGCAGGGCCATCGACTGCTCCATCGGGATCCAGCAATGGAATCCCACGCTCCACACAAGAGAATACAGCGCCAGCAGGAAGACCGAATCGACGTCGGCATAGGCCATGATGCCAACGCCCATCACCATCAGAGAAACCGCGGCGACCGCGGGTGGAGCGAACCGCACCATAAGGGCGACGAAAAACGCATTCATGAAACCGGGGACTTCGCGCAGGCCTTCCACATATCCGAGTTCCCGGGCTCCAATGCCCAGGCGATCGACGACGAAGTTGTTGAACAAGGTCAACTGCACGCCGAAAAAGACGCCCTGGGAAGCAACCGCGAGGGCCAGCAGGCGAAAGTCGCGATTCCACTCGGATATTGGATTCTTCAAAAGCACCTCTTGATATAGTGTTCCGTCGCAGAGATAGGTTGACGAAATTGGGCCGCCGAGGCGCCCGGCTCACAAGGCGCCTGAGCAAGTCGTACCAGTGGTGTACGGCGAGTGAAGGCAACGCCGTGAGCCGGGATGGATCGGCGGAATAATGGCGACATATTTCTGCGACGGGACACTAGGGGACCGCCGCCTCTCCCCTGGAAGCGATTTCTCCCCTACCCCTGCCGTTCTCAAGCCTGCCAATCATTCCGCGCCTTGACCAATCCTCTGGCCCTTTGACCGCGTTTGGCTATCTTTTGGCGGCCTCGAGCCAAATATTCCCGATCCCGGAGGAATTCCACTCGCGATTTTGCAAACAGCAATTCTATCTCAACTACCTGCCCTGAACGCCTGCCTGAACCTCCTTGCGGCCCTCTTTCTGATCCTGGGCTACCTGCGCATCCGCAGGGACGATTTCATTGGCCACAGGCGCTGCATGGTGACCGCACTGTCCTTCTCGGCGCTCTTCCTGATTTCCTATCTCGCCTATCACTACTCGGTCGGATCCGTCCCCTATTCCCGCCACGACTGGACCCGCCCTCTCTACTTCGCCATCCTCATTCCGCACATCGTCCTGGCCGCGGTCATGGGCCCCTTCATCCTCGCGGCCGTCTGGCACGCCTGGCGGAAAGCATTCGACAAGCACAAGCGTCTGACCCGCTGGGTCTGGCCCGTGTGGATGTTCGTCTCCTGCAGTGGGGTGGTCATCTACATCATGCTCTATCACTTGTAGGATCAGGCCGGCGCCCTTTTCGCCGCGATCCCCACCGCCACCGCGATGCAGATCAGGGTCCACATTGCGGTGACCGCCAAGGCGAAGAGAAAATCGGGACTGCTGTAGAGGACGGAGAGCGGCTCGTAGAAAGCACCCCTGATCGTCTGCATCGTATAGGTGAT
This sequence comes from Candidatus Latescibacterota bacterium, assembly GCA_965208105.1. GTDB lineage: Bacteria > Latescibacterota > UBA2968 > UBA8231 > UBA8231. Next base: position 113,348 of record OZ242318.1, on the reverse strand, counting down.
CGGATTGAAGAGCATCACCAACCGCAGCCATGCCGAGGAGCTTTCGAGCGGAAACAAGGCCCCTGACAGCAACCACAGCGGTATCATCACCACACTCATGACCGCGTGGTATCCTGCCACGGTCTCCATGGTCCAGGCCACGATGAATCCGAACCCGGTAAACCCCAGTCCGACCAGAGCAAACAGCAGGACCAGGTGCAGGACCATGTCGAGGCTGAGGTCGAAACCTGCAAGCGGCGCCAGCAGCAGAAAGATGATGGACTGTATCAGGGCGATGGCGGACCCGCCGACCAGCTTTCCCAGCACCAGGCTAAGGCTCGATACAGGTGCCACCATGACTCCCTGGAGGAAACCTGCACTGCGATCTTCTATCAGGGTGATGGTGGAGAATATCCCCGCAAAAAGCAGAAGCATCAGCACGATGCCGGGATAGAAGAACTCGCTGTAGTTCAGGTCATCGCTCGCCGGCCTGAAGCTCTCGGCAAATCCCGACCCCATCAGCAGCCAGAGCATGAGCGGCTGGGCCAGGCTACCCAGGAGGCGGAGTGGTTGGCGGAAGAAATGCAACAGTTCGCGCCAGGCCAGGACGACCATTCCCGTCACGAGGACTTGCCTTGGCGCGAATTGAGATGTTCACCGGTATAGTGAACGAAAACGTCGTCCAGGGAGGGATGGGACAAGGTGAGCGCGCTGATGCGGTCCCTGAACCGGTCCAGCAGGGGGTCGAGACTGATAGGCTCGGTCAGAGTCAGCCGCAGGGCATTGCCCGCGATCCGGCCTTCGTTTCCCGAGAAGGCGCGCAGGTCCCTCTGCAGCTGCTCCAGATCATCGGCGCGAATGACCAGCACCTGCCTTCCCAGCGCGCTCTGCAGCCTCTCGGGGCTGTCGAAGGCCAGCAGCTCACCGCGGTGAAGGACAGCTACCCGGTTGCAGCGTTCCGCCTCGTCCATGAGGTGGGTAGAGGCCACGACCGTAAGTTTCTGGAGCTCCCTCAACCGCTCCAGCCGCCCCCAGAACTCATTCCTGGCCACTGGATCCAACCCGGCCGTGGGTTCGTCCAGCACGAGAATCCGTGGCCCGGGCAACAGGGCCTTGGCCAGCTCCACCCGCCTCGCCAACCCGCTCGACAGCTTCCCCACCCGTTCGTCGCGGCGCTCGAGAAGTTCTACCTCCACCAGGATCCTCTCCATGGCATTCCTCGCCCTGGCGAGGGACATGCCGTGGAGCAACCCGGCCGCCATCAGGTTCTCGGCCACGGTCATGCGAATATCCAGGGCCGGCTTTTGGAACACCACTCCGAGGAGACGGCGCACCGCCAGGCTGTCCCCGGGCAATTTCAGGCTGCCGACCCTGACCGAGCCGGAGGTTGGCCGCAGGGAGGTCGTGAGGATCTTCAACAGGGTCGACTTGCCGCTGCCGTTAGGGCCGAGAAAGGCCACTGCTTCACCCTCGCCAATAGCCAGACTGACATCCTCCAATGCTTTGCGCGGAGGCACCTTTCTGGTTCCGGGAAAGGTGTGGGAGATTCGGGAGATGCTTATGAGAGCCTGGGGATCGGACAAGGTCGCCTCGGCTGGCCTGGGAGGAAGTGGATCGGGCCGTTCGCGTGCGCGGTGAGCGGGATTGGCGGGACAACGGAGCCAAAATAGATGTAATCCCCAATTCCGTCAAGAACATACGGCTGCCAAGCGCAACGCCCCCGGCAAGGGTTGACACCATCCCGGGCTCCCCATTACTTCAAGGATATTCATGGCTGCCATCCCTTCCTTCACCCGTCTCCTGTACTTCGGCCTCGCCTCTCTTTTTCTTCTGCTCGCTCCAGCCGCGGCCTGGTGGTCCCTGACCCGGCCTACCCACAATTCCGCCACCCGGGAGATCAATATTCAACCCGGCATGAGCGCGAGGCGGATCGGCGCCCTGCTGGAAGGCGAAGGTATCATCCGCAGCGCTCGCGTCTTCGAATGGACCGCCCGGCTGAAGGGCCATGCCCACCATCTCGAGGCAGGTACCTACCACCTCAGCGGAACCAGCGACGTGTTCGGGATCATCAGGGAATTGCTCGAGGCGCCTGTCCGGTTTCAGCGCATCACCATTCCCGAAGGTCTGACCCGCCGAGAGGTGGCCGGCCTGCTGCAGCGCGACGCGGGGCTCGATTCCGCCCGCTTCGTCGCCCTCAGCCAGGATCAGAATCTCATTCGGCATCTCGGCATTAATGCGCCCTCCCTCGAAGGCTATCTGTTTCCCGAGACCTATTTCTTCGATGTGGAAATCACCGAAGCAGACGCAATCAGGCTGATGGTCGAGGAGTTCAACAAGGTCTTCGCCGACTCCTTCCACGTTCGGCTGGACCGCCTCGAGCTTACCCTCCAAGAGGTTGTCATCCTGGCTTCCATCGTCGAGCGCGAGGCCAGGGTGGAGGCGGAAAGACCCCTCATTTCAGCCGTCTTCCAGCGCCGCCTCGCCTACAACCGCCGCCTCGAATCCTGCGCCACCATCGAATATGCCCTCGGCGTGCGCAAGAAGAGACTCACCAATGCGGATCTGCTGGTGGATTCTCCCTTCAATACCTACCGCCACCACGGCCTTCCCCCCGGCCCCATAAGCAACCCCGGCCTGGCCTCCATTCTGGCGATCCTCTATCCGGCAGAGACCGACTACCTTTACTTCGTGGCCCGCGGCGACGGCGAACACATCTTCAGCCGCACGAACGAAGAACACGAGCGGGCCAAACGCAGCCTGAGGTTCGCGGGGAGGCGCGCCCCGTCGCGGCAGACTCCCTGAATCCATCTCCAACGGAAATCCTCCATGGCCATCCTCGACAGGCTCAATAACGCCCAGCGCCAGGCTGCCGAAATTGTGGACGGCCCACTCCTCGTCCTGGCCGGGGCCGGCGCCGGAAAAACCCGGGTCCTCACCCATCGCATAGCCTACCTGGTCGAAGAAATCGGCGTCCCTCCATGGAACATCCTGGCCGTGACCTTTACCAACAAGGCAGCCGGAGAGATGCGCGAGCGCGTGGAGCAACTGGTCGGCAGTGCGGCAACATCCATCTGGATGGGCACCTTTCACTCCATCTGTGCCCGTCTCCTTCGCTTTGAAGCAAATGGTTTCGGAATCGAAGCCGATTTCAGCATCTACGACGAGGACGACAGGCGGGCGTTGATGCGCCGCCTGTTGAAGGCCCTCGACATCGCCGAAGAAGACCTGGCGCCGCGCGCTCTGATCTCCCGAATCAGCCGGGCAAAGAACGCCATGATCGATCCGGAGCACTTTGCCCGGGAGGAGAGTTCCCCGCACGAGAAGCGAGTAGCCGAAATCTACGCGGCCTACGAAGCCGAGTTGCGCCGGCATCATGCCTTCGACTTCGACGATCTGCTCGTGAAGCTCGTGCAGCAGTTCGGGCGTCATGGCCATATCCTGGCCAAGTACCAGGAACGGTTCAAATTCATTCTGATCGACGAATACCAGGACACCAACCGTCCGCAGTACCTGCTCTCCCGCCAACTCGCCGCCACTCACCACAACATCTGCTGCGTAGGGGACGACGATCAGTCCATCTACCAGTTCAGGGGAGCGGATTTACGGAACATTCTCGACTTCGAACGGGATTACCCGGAGACCCGGGTGGTGCGCCTGGAGCAGAACTATCGCTCCACGGGGCGCATTCTCGCCGCGGCCAACGCGGTCATTCTCAACAACCTCGACCGCAAGGGCAAAACCCTGTGGACAGAGAGCGAGTTGGGCGAACCCATCGAGGTCACAGAGTGCTCCACCGATCGTTGCGAGGCGCGCCATGTCGTGGACACCCTGCGCGACCTGACCTGGAAGGAAGGCTATGCTCCGGCCGACGCCGCCGTCCTCTACCGAACCAATGCCCAGTCCAGGGCTCTCGAGGAAGAGCTGCAAAGAGCCGGCATGGATTACGTTATCATCGGGGGAGTGCGCTTCTACGAGCGCAAGGAAATCAAGGACATCCTTGCCTATCTCCGCCTCCTGGTCAACCCGGCCGACGACATCAGCCTGGTGCGCATAGCCAACACCCCCAGGCGGGGAATCGGCTCTGTCTCGATGGAGCGAATGGCACAGCATGCCCGGCATCGCGGGATAAGCCTCTTCGCCGCTCTTGCTGAGCTCGACCGGGTCCCGGGGCTCAACTCCAGGTCTCGCAAAAACCTGGAGTCCTTTGGCGCGCTGCTCCATGGACTCGCCATGCTCAAAGACGAGGTGGATATATCGACCCTGGGGGAAGAGGTGTTCGAGCGCACCCAATACCGGAAGATGCTGGTGGACGAGGGCAGCCCCGAAGCAGAAGGGCGGGAGCAGAACATCGATCAGCTCCTCGCCGACATGGCCGAGTTCGGTCAAACCGCCGAGGACCCAACCCTGTCCGCCTTCCTCGAAGAGAAATCCCTGATGTCCCCCGTCGACGAAACCACCGATTCCAGCAACGCCCTCACCCTTATGACCCTGCACAGCGCCAAGGGGCTGGAGTTTCCGCTGGTCTTCATCTGCGGCCTGGAGGAGGGGCTCTTCCCCACCTCCAGAGCGGTCGAGGAGAGCCGCGACAATCCCCTGGCGATAGAGGAGGAGCGCCGCCTGTTTTACGTGGGCATCACCCGCGCCCGGAATCGCCTCCACCTGCTCCGGGCCTGCCGGCGCTTCGCCTACGGCAACCTGATCGAAACCGAATCCTCCCGTTTCCTGGCCGAGGTGCCCGAGGACCTGACCAGCAAGACGGAGCTGCGCGCGGAATGGTACGGGGACAGATCCTCCGGCAGCCGCAGAACTGCAGCCTCGAGGCCCGGACCGGTTCGCGAAGGATGGCACTACGAATTGGAAGATCCCGCCTCCGTCACCCACCTGGAACCGGGAATTGACGAATATGTGGACGACTTCCTCGCGGTGGGCAAGTGGGTCCTTCACCCACATTGGGGCCGTGGAGTAATCGTTTCCCGCGAGGGCAGCGGCGCGGACATGAAACTGTCCATCCGCTTCAAAGGCAACCAACTCAAGCGGGTGGCCGTGGCCTACGCTCAACTCGAACCCGCCTGATCGCGGTTTGCGCAACTCTTTCCCACCCCTTAAGTTTCCCTTGTAAATCGAATCTTTCCATATCCAGGCCCTTGTACAGGCAAGAATCTTCCGTGACTGCTACATCCGACGAAATGCGGCCTCGCGTCGCCCTGGAAAATGTTGGCTGCAAGCTCAATCTCTACGAACTCGAGGCGCTCAAGGAGGGCTTCGGCCGCCGCGGCTACGAGATCGTTCCCTTCACTGCAGCCGCCGACGTCTACGTGGTCAATACCTGTACGGTCACCAACTCAGGGGATTCGGATTCGCGCAAGGTGGTGCGGCGGGCGAGGCGAGCCAATCCTGCGGCGACGGTGGTGGCCACCGGCTGCTACGCCCAGCGCCGGCCCGACGATTTGAGCGCCGCCGGGGCCCACCTCGTCGTGGGCAACGGGCACAAGGCCCGCCTGCTGGAACACCTGGAGGCTCACCTCGAGACCGGTGCCGCCGCTTCGACGCAGCGGGAGGAACGGCCTCGGACCAACGAATTTTTACAAATCGAAGGGCCCGTTCCGCTCGGGCGGACGCGGGGCACCCTGCAGATCCAGGACGGCTGCAGCGAGCATTGCACCTATTGCATCATCCCCGGCGTGCGCGGCGAGGGAGTCAGCCGCCCCTTCGCCGAGATTCTGCGGCAGGCCAGGCACATGGTCCAGGCAGGCTACCGCGAGCTGGCTCTCACCGGGGTGCACTCGGGTAGCTACGGGCAGGACCGGGGCAAGGCCAATGCCTTGGTTCTCCTGCTGATGGAACTGGAAAAAATCGGCGGCCTCGAACGCATCCGCCTCAACTCCATCGAACCCGCCTGCGTCACCGACGCCCTGATCGAGTACGCCGCGTCTTCGCGCAAGTTCTGCCGGCACTTTCACATCCCCCTGCAAAGCGGGGACGACAGGGTCCTCAGACGCATGGGCCGCCGCTACAAGGCTGCCGAATACGCCGCAAAAGTGGAAAAAATCGCGGACCGGATACCGGACTGCGCCATGGGAGCCGACGTGATGGTCGGTTTTCCCGGGGAACGGGAGGAGCACTTCGACAACACCTGCGCCTTGATCGACTCCCTGCCCATGACCTACCTCCACGTCTTCCCGTTTTCCCTGCGCGCGGACACCCCTGCAGAGCGCCTTGGGAACCACCTGTCTCCCCAGGTCAAGAACCGCCGCAGCAGGCGCCTGATCCAGCTCGGAGAGCAAAAGCGCCTGGACTTCCACCGTCGCTTCCTCGGGAAAGAATTGGAGGTTCTGGTCGAAAGCCGCAGGGACAAAGCTACCGGCCTGGCCACGGGTATGAGCGACAACTACATCAAGGTCCTTTTAGCCGCCCCCGCGGAAGCGGCCAACCGGATTCTGAAGGTGAACGTCAGGAGTGCCCGCGAAGACTCTGTATTCGGAGAATGTGATCACGGATGAAGGTGGAATCACCAGTACAATCGACCTCCGCACCGCCAACGACCCGTTCGTCCCGTGGCCGCGGCGTCTACATCGAGACCTACGGCTGCCAGATGAACGTGGCGGACTCCGAGCTGATTTCCCGCATTCTCGGAGACGCGGGTTTCCGGATCACCGGACGGCCGGACACGGCCGACATCATCCTGATCAACACCTGCGCCGTCCGCGAACATGCCGAGGACCGGGTCATCGGGCGCGCCAGCCAGCTGCACGGACTCCGACGTCGAAATCCGAATCTGACCATCGGCATTCTCGGCTGCATGGCTCAGCACCTGGCAAGGACGTTGCCGCAGCGGGCGCCATTCGTGGACCTGGTAATGGGACCCGACTCCTACCGCCGCCTGCCCCAGATCCTCGCCGATACCGCTGACGATACCCTACTCGACGTGCGCTTGAGCCGCACCGAGAACTACGCGGGGATCGACCCTGTTCGCACCAGCGGGACCAACGCCTGGATAACCATCATCCGGGGCTGCGACAAGTTCTGCAGCTTCTGCATCGTCCCGTTTGTCCGCGGCCGCGAGCGCAGCGTGGACTCTTCCGAAATCCTGCGCCAGGTGGAGGATATCGCCGCGGCCGGATTCAGAGAGGTCACGCTGCTCGGCCAGACCGTCAATTCCTACTTCGACGGAGACAAGAACTTCCCGGAACTCCTGCGATCCGTCAGCGGCGTCGAGGGAATCGAGCGGGTGCGCTTTACCTCTCCCTACCCTGGAGACTTCGACGATCACACCATAGCGGCCATCGCCGAGTTGCCGGAGGTATGTCCCGGTCTCCACCTGCCCGTGCAGAGCGGCTCCAACTCCCAGCTTGAGGCCATGCGCCGAAACTACACCATCGAAGAATACCGCGACCTGGTCCGGCGCCTGCGCGAAAACATCCCCGGCCTTGCTCTGACCACCGATATCATCGTCGGCTTCTGCGGTGAGACCGACGCCGACTTTCAACAAACCTGCAAATTGATGGAAGAGATACGCTACGACTCGGCTTTCATGTTCAAGTACTCCGAGCGCGATAATACCTACGCGAAAAAAAAGATGGAGGACGATGTTCCCGAGGAGGTAAAACGCGAGCGGCTCCAGCAGATCATCAAGATGCAGGAGAATATTTCATGGGAAGTCAATCAGGAACTGGTTGGCAGGAAAGTGGAGGTGCTGGTAGAAGGGCCATCCAAGCGCCGGTCAGCCCATGGAATCAGCAACTACGGGCGTTCGCGAGAGGGTAAAACCGTGGTCTTTCCGCAGGAGGCGGCGGCCAACTCTTTCGTGGAGGTCTCCGTGGAAAGGGCTACCTCCCACACCCTTTTCGGGGATATCCTGCACGACCCGCCACTGACCGCTTCACAGCGATAAGCCTGCGATCCCGGCGGCAGTTCCCGGTTCTGCGATCGCCTGGACGCAAAATCAGCTCTCCTTGAATATCTTCAAGACTTTTTCTGCGTCGGGGGCCTCTATCAAGCTGCTGCGGACCTTTCCCTGCTGTAACATCCGCGACAGGGCAGCCAGCAGGCCCATGTGCTGCTTGTGGTGTCTTTTGGGAGTGGCGAGCAATGCAATAATGTGAACAGGTTCGCCGTCAATGGCATTAAACTCGATGCCCTGGCGGGAAATGCCCACCGCGAGTACCTGGCGGCTGATGGAGTCCTCGTGCACGTGCGGCACCGCGACCCCTTTGCCGATGCCGGTGGAGCCCTGCTTCTCGCGCCGAATCAAATTGGCGAGAAAGCGCTTGGAATCCCCAATGGCGTCGTCCTGCCCCAAAACGCCGGCCAATTCGCGAATGGCGTCGAATTTGCGCCTCGATTGCATGTCGGTCAGAATATGGCTTTCGCTCAATATGCGGTCCCACTTTTCCACGGATTGACTCCTTAGGACTGCGCTAAGGTAAAAAACCGCCCCGCCAAGTCAAGGAATCCCCCGCGCCCATCCCGGCAGTACTCACCATTCCCGCCTATGGACAGCGGACCGGCCGGCAATTACCTTACCCCTGCCGTACGGGAAATAAAGGCAAGGCCGTGATCCGGGAAGGATCGGCGGAGAATGGCGAGGCATCCCTGCGCGGGAAAACCCGAATTTGTTGCGCCAGGACTGCCTCTGAATGGGGAAATCATGCCTCTCGAAGTCATCGAAATATCGGACGAGCACAAGCGGCTCCTCGACAAATTGAGCGAGTTGATCCCCGACCTCGACCCGGAGTCTCCACAAAGCTGGCAACGAATCTTTGGTCTGGGCCTGATCGCCATCACCATGCAAATTACAAACAAAGCCAGGACGGAGGAAAAAGATGAATTGGTGGAGGAACTTGGAAGGCTTGCCCGGGAAATGGTGGAGGCTGAGCAGTAGCAGGACCGGATTCACTTTCTGATCAGGCCCCGGAAAATGAGCTTGAAGAACAGGCGGGTCGCTCTGGGGAAATGGCGCCTGAGGCAAATGCCCAGGCTCGACAAGCCGTCGGCTACATAGCGCCGTTTTTCGCACTCGATTGCGCGCAGAGCCAGGGCGGCTACTTCCGCAGCCGTCTTGCTGGGTATTTGATCAAAGCGCTCCGGGGGGGTGCCACTTACCGCGGCGAACTCCGACCGCACCAGTCCAGGCTCTACCAAAAGCACCTTGATCCCTCTGGGCGCCAGTTCGTATTCTAGGTTTTCCGCCAACCCACTCACGGCAAACTTGGTGGATCCGTAGACCGCATGCCGCCAGGCCGGCAATTCGCCCAACACGCTGGAGATAAATACCAGATGACCGCGCTTTCTCTCCAGCATGGCGGGCAAGAAAGCCTGGGTGCAATGGATAACTCCCAGCAGGTTCGTGCCGACAATCGACCTGACTTGCTCCGTACTGATCATCTCAATTGGACCATAGGCACCCCTGCCGGCGTTGTTGACCAGGACATCGACCGCCCCGTATTGGGACTGTACGCTGTCCCTGAGTGACCGAACCTGGTCGGAATCACTTACATCACAGGGAATGACGAGGGGTGCCGCTCCGCCCTCGGTTTCAATCCGGCGCTGCAATTCCACCAGGCGCTGGCGGCGGCGGGCGGTTGCGACCACTCTTGCCCCCCTCCTGGCCAACAGCAAACTGAGGTGCCAGCCAATCCCGCTGCTCGCACCCGTCACCAGGACAACCTTGTCGCGCAGATCGAGCATCAGCGCCTCGAACTCCGAGCTGCCCGGGATGCCACCGAATCAAAACCAGTCGATCTTCGGATGCCGGGAGTTGGAGGCCGTTTCCCAGCTCCGCCACCGACCCCGGGGGAAGGATGCCGGAACAGGCGATGAGGAAATTCGGGGACGGGGAATCGACCCGTAAATGAATTTTGTCGGGCAGGCAGGGGCCTTCCTCCCATCACCGCAAAATTTCTCAAAATGAAAATGGAAGAAACAAGCATTCCCGTTTTGGATAAATCAACTACTTAATAAAAAACAAAATGTTATAACAATCAGAGGAGGCAATTCTCCGGCAGTTTTCTCATAATGAAAAATTTTTCCACCGAATCTCGACTGCGATACAAGTTTATAAATTACAACTATCTGTAATTTCACATGTTGCATATGGCAATTGCCCTTGGCACAATAATTGCATTGAAATTCTCCGTAAAACCTTTTTTCATTCACATCCAAACAAGGAGTTGCTTCTCATGGCCACAACCAGCATAAGACCTCTGGCGGACCGCATCTTGGTCAAGCGTCTCGAGGAGGACGACGAGCAAAAGGTCGGTGGGATCATCATCCCCGACACCGCAAAGGAAAAACCCCAGGAAGCCGAAGTGGTGGCAGTAGGACCAGGCCGCCTGGAAAACGGCGAGCGCATCGCCCTGGAGTTGAAGGAAGGGGACAAGGTGCTTATCGGCAAGTACTCGGGGACGGAAGTCAAGCTCGAAGGCGAAGAGTATCTGATTATGCGCGAAGAAGACGTTCTGGCCGTCGTCGAGTAACTCAGGGAGGAAATAATAAATGGCAGCAAAACAGATCGCCCTCAGAGAAGAATCACGCGACAAGATCCTGGCTGGTGTGATGCAGCTCAGCAAAGCGGTAAAAACCACCCTTGGCCCGCGCGGTCGCAATGTGGTTCTCGCCAAGAGTTGGGGCTCCCCCACCGTCACCAAGGACGGCGTCACGGTCGCCAAGGAAATCGAGCTCCCTGACAAGTATGAAAATATGGGCGCCCAGATGGTCAAGGAAGTAGCGTCCAAGACCAGCGACGTGGCTGGCGACGGCACTACCACCGCCACCGTGCTGGCTGAAGCCATCTATTCACAGGGCCTCAAGACGGTCGCCTCCGGCTACAGCCCGATGGAGATCAAGCGCGGGATCGAGCAAGCCGTCGGCCTGGTCGTGGCCAGTCTGCATGAGCAGAGCAAGGCCGTCAAGGACCACGAGGAAATCGCCCAGGTCGGCACCATCTCCGCCAACGGCGATACCTCCATCGGTGCAATCATCGCCGACGCAATGGACAAGGTCGGCAAGGACGGCACCATCACGGTCGAAGAGGCCAAGGGGACCGATACCAGTCTCGATGTGGTCGAGGGCATGCAGTTCGACCGCGGCTATCTGTCGCCGTACTTCGTCACCGACCAGGAGAACATGGAAGCCATTCTGGAAGACGCCTACCTGCTGATCCACGAGAAGAAGATCTCCAATCTCAACGATCTTCTTCCTCTGCTGGAGAAGGTCTCCAAGGCGGGCAGGCCTCTTCTGGTCATCGCCGAAGATGTGGAAGGGGAAGCCCTGGCCACCCTGGTGGTCAACAAGATCCGCGGCACACTGCAGGTAGCAGCCGTCAAAGCCCCGGGTTACGGCGACCGCCGCAAGGCCATGCTCGAGGACATCGCCGTTCTCACCAATGGCACCGTAATCACCGAGGACCTGGGCATAACTCTCGACAGCGTGCAGCTCTCAGACCTGGGACGCACCAAACGAATCGTCATCGAGAAGGAAAACACCACGGTGGTCGAGGGCGCCGGCAAGCCCGTCGACATCAGAGGCCGCGTTGAGCAGATTCGGCACCAGATCGACGAGACTACCTCGGACTACGACCGCGAAAAGCTGCAGGAGCGCCTGGCCAAACTGGCCGGGGGAGTCGCCGTGATCCGGGTTGGTGCGGCAACCGAGACCGAGATGAAGGAGAAGAAAGCCCGAGTCGAGGATGCCCTGCACGCCACCCGGGCCGCCGTCGAGGAAGGCATCGTTCCCGGAGGCGGCGTGGCACTGGTGCGCTCCATCGGCTCGCTCCAGGGGATTGAGGGCAGAAACGACGGCGAGACCACGGGAATCAAGATCGTGCGCCGCGCCCTCGAGGAGCCCTTGCGCCAGATCGTCGATAATGCAGGCCTTGAAGGCCCCGTTGTCGCCGAGAACATCCTCGCCGCTGAAGGCAACTACGGCTTCAACGCGGCTACCGAGGAATACGGCGACCTAGTGGATATGGGCGTTATCGATCCAACCAAGGTGGTCCACACGGCCCTCAGCAATGCCGCCAGCATCTCAGCTCTGCTGTTGACCACGGAGGCCATGGTGACCGAGGAGCCCGAAGAGAAGGATTCCTCCCCTGCTCCTGGAGGCCACGGACACCCCCATCCTCATTGACCACCTGAAGGTCCAACCAACCCTTCGTTGCAGAAAGCGGCTATGAGGAACATGTTTTCTTCCTCATAGCCGCTCTTGAAATATACTCACACCAGGATCGCCCCTGGGAATCCGAGGAGTAATCACCCCCATGGCCGTCGAAGACAAAACCATCCTGACCTCCTCAGAGGTCGACGAGGAATTGAAGACCCTCGAGGGCTGGACCAGAGACGACGTCGTCATCTCTCGAGATTTCACGTTCTCCTCCTTCAAGGACATCACTTCATTTCTCAATCACCTCGTCGCAACCATCACCTCCATGAACCATCACCCCGATTTCAGTCTGAATACGGGCTCGCGGACCATTGCGGTCGCGGTCACCACCCACAGTGAAAAGGCGGTTACGCGGTCCGACATTCAATTCGCCCGCGCCCTCAACTCCTGGCAGGGTTGATCCTGATCCTGCGGCCGCGGCGCACGGACTGAATTTCCTTCAAGCAGAGAAGAAGGGAGTTGCGCGCGCTATGGCCGTCCAGCATGCGGGAAGCTCGATTCCCGGCCACTGTGTCCACCGCTTCCTGCAGTTCCGCGACGAAGGGGTCCTTGCGGGATAGTCTGGGCCTGCGGGTCTTGCCGTCCCGGGTGAGCAGAACCGGAGATCGGCCCCAGTAGGAATGAAATTTCAGGGTGGCTTCCTCAAAGTAGATTTCGTAGCTCTGCTCAAAGGGACAACCCTGCTGGGATAGCCAGCCGCCTTCGGCAATGATGCCCGCGGACCGGCCTTCATAGTGGTAGTGGGTGCTCAAGTATTCCAGGACGCCGTCCCGGCTCAGGGAACCTGTGGAGGAGACTGCATCCGGCATGCCGAACAAAAACTGGATGAAGTCGGCGTCGTGGATATGCAGGTCGATGGCGGGACCTCCGGTTCGCTCCACGTCCCCCGGCTCGCGCCACAATGGCCGCGACGTATTGCGCTTGAAATGGGCGGCCAGAATGGGACCGAACTCCGCGCTTTCGGCCAAGTCCTTTATCAGTCTGAATTCCGGAAAATAGCGCAACACGTGGGCGACCATGAATTGACGATCGTGTTTTTTCGCCGTGGAGACGATCCGGTCCGCGTCTTTCAGATTCAGAGCTATCGGCTTCTCCAACAGCAGATGCTTGCCGGCACTCAGGGCTCTCAGGCTCCACTCGGCATGCATCGGGGTGGGAAGGCACATGTCCACCAGGTCTATGCCGGGATCGCCGAGCAAATCGTCTATGCGGTCGTAACAGGTGACATTCGACAGGTCCTGCACGCCCCCGCTGCCGCCGAAATTGCCCTGTATCTTGCGCCAATCCCCTTTCAATTTCCTTCGGTCTCTGCTGCAGATGGCCTTGACCCTTCCACCTTTGACCTTTTCGATTGCCTTGAAGTGGGTGACTCCCATGAAGCCGATGCCAACGATGCCGATGTTGACCATAGTCATGCCTCCTCGTTTTTGGCCCAGGGTGCATGGACCGGACCCTCACCCCGCCCCCAACCGGCGGATGCAGGGCAATGCGGGGTCCACCCACGCCGGGGCGCCCCGTTCGCAAAGACGGGGAGCCTCGCGGCGGGACATTAGTCCCTGAGCAGGGCGAATTTCCCCGTTCTCGCCTGTTCGGCGTTGACCGCCTTGAAGAAATATACACCGGAGCCAAGTCTCCTCCCAGCCGCATTCAATCCGTCCCATTGCACTCCACCGTCGCCGTCCTCCTCTTCGAGCACCCGTACCAGTTGCCCGCTGAGGTCGAAGATGTACACCTGGGCCTCCGGGGTCAGAGCCCCGAAGGTCAGCATGCCTCGATCCGGGTTGAAGGGATTGGGAAAGACCTTCACCGCGCTCAGGTCGGAGGCGGCATAGCGAACGAAGACCCGTGCATCGATCCTGCCCCCTGACACATCCTCCAGGCCCTGAATCAGGATCTCGTAGGAACGCCCCGCAGCCTGCAGAGGAGTAGTTTCCCGAAGCTCGAGAATCACCTTTTTCCCGTCCCGGACCCGGGCCCGGAGAATCTGAATCTTCCTGTCCCTGAAGACAAAAGCCGAGATCGAATCGGGCGGGAGCACGACGGGATCGCTGAAGCTCAGAACGATTCGAACAGGTGTAATGACTTCGGCTCCGAGCAGGCGCCCCGGACCTTCATGCGGCTTCAGGTCGAAGTTCACCCGCCGGTCCTCCGCGGCCAGTGGAGTTCCCTGGATGCTCTTCAACTCTCCCAGCTCGAGAATGAAGCTGCCGGAATCCGGCAAGGCCGCGGCAAAGCTGAGGACGAGCCGCCGGCCTCCCCGGTCGGCCATCACGGATGAGGGCACTCCAACTTCTGGGTCGACGCGAAAGCTCAGCAAGTCGAGGTCCGCGCCCTCCAGGGGCGAGGTGAATACAAGAGCAAGCTGGTGGCGCGATATTCGGTCCACTCGAATCAGCCTGGGGGCAGCCTGAGTCTGCAGTGAAATGGTTCTTGTATGCCGGCCTTCGACCGCCCGGGGACTCGAGTCGAGTGCCGCCACGGCGTAGCTGTAGGTCTGTCCCGCCTCCAGGTCGGCGTCCTCGAAATGCGTGGTTTCCAGGCGCTCCACCAGGATCGTTTCATCCCGGTATACTCGGTAGGCCGCAGCGCCGCGTACCGGCTGCCACTCCAACACGATCCGCCTCTCGTCCAGCGCATAGGCCCTGAAATCAGGCGGTTCCGGTCCCATCGGTGGAGATTGCAGGCTATGAATCTGGACCTTCCCACCAGAGTTGAAGGCCAGATCCACCTTGCCATCGCCGTCCACATCCCCCAGCGCAGGCCTGTTGGTATCCCCGGCAACCATGTGCCATACCGGCTCGTAGGCGTCCTCTCCCACCGATCCGAATACATAGATGTCAGGAACCAGTACTATGATCAACTCCACCTGCCCGTTTCCGTTCAGGTCCGCCGCCGAGATTCCGTTGCCTCGAGATTTTCCCCCGAGGACCTCCGCCCTCCACTCGGGTCGATAGTCATTGTCCCCGGCAGCCTGGTATGCCGTCACCTCCCAGCGGGTCCGTTCAAGCTCGAACTGGTCTCGGAACAGCCGGGCAACGACGAATTCAGTCCGGCCGTCTCCATCCAGATCGGCACCTCCGCCCACCAGTCGGCCATCCTCTTCGGAGCTTGTTTCCTCCCGCCAAACATGGTGAAAAGCGTTATTTCCTATGCCCTCGTAGGCGAACAGATCCCCATCTCCATCGCCGCTCAGCAATTCGCCCAGTCCGTCCCCGTCCAGGTCGCCCACGATGGGACGCTCACTCAGTTCGTTCGTGCCTGCGGTGGGGTTGGCCAGGGTGGCAATCTCCACAAACTGGTCGTCTCCGGTGCCTTCAAAGACCTTGAAGAGGTTGGCCTGACTCGAACGCAGGTACATCTCGAAGGTGCCGTCCCCGTCCAAATCCCCCACTTCCCCACCCCATACATCGCGCTGGTCCCAGATCACCCTCTCGGGGAAGCGCCCTTCATCCTCTGCCTCCATCAGACGAACGCGCCGGTCGTCCACCGCCATGATTTCCCACTTACCGTCGGCGTCCAGGTCGTGGCTGTTCCAGGGAATGAAGAGACGGGAAGAAGAATGAACCAGGTCGGCGCCGCCCTCGCCCAACTCGTAAAAATCACCCGGGCTGTACTGTCGGCTGTCGCGGGCCATTTGCACCAGTTCAGGTTTGCCGTTCCGGTTGAAGTCCACCAGTTGCGGCATCAGGAAGCCGCCGGGAATGACCCCCAATCGATCGAAATTCCACTGCTCGATCCACCCCGGCACCACTTCGATTTCCCCGATGTCCTGCAGATCGCTCCACCCCCCTCCAGCGGTGGACCTCACCTGGATCTTGTAGGTCCCAGGCGGCAGGTCCCCGGGCAGGACTGCCCTGTGCATGGTGCGCTGCGAACTCACCCACCGCACAACCGGGTCCCTTCCCGGCTGCAGCAAGCGCATCCTCCCATCGGCAGGCACGTCCGTGCGCCATTCGACCAGGTACTTCCACTCCGGCCCATCCAATGCCCGGGTCAGACGTGCGGAGTCCACCACCGGCCTACGCCGCTGTACTCTCACCGCGACCCGGTCCTCCAGGACATGCCCTTGACACTGACTCCGTCCCCTGAGCTGGTAGGAACCCTGGGACAAATCCGCCACATGCCAGGTTACAGGTTCAGGACTTCCCTCTCCGCGCGCCAGAATCTGCCACGTCTCCGGTTGATTCCCTTCTCCCCAGCTCAACTCGTAGCCGCGGCAATTTCCGCCGGCAATGTGAAGATGAACAGCCGCGGTGTCCTCCAGCACGGCGCCGGAAGCGGGAGTCAGGACCTGCAGCTCTACAGCATCGGAATAATGCCGGGCATTGGCCTGCGGTATCCCCGCACCGGACCAGGAATCCCATCCTTCCGGGCCGACATCGCGCGCCGAAAGGGCCAGGGCCCCCTGCACTTCCAGAGCCGTGAAGTGGGGGTTGTTCGCAAGAACCAGGGCGGCCAGTCCGGAGACGTGGGCAGCTGCCATGGAAGTGCCTGAGCGCGCGACGTATTTTCCCCCGGGAGCCAGGCTCAAAATCTCCAGACCTGGAGCGGCGAAATCCATGCTGAATCCCCAGTTGGAGAAGGAGAGGATATTCTGTTGCGGGCCGACCGCCCCCACCGCGATGGTATGGTCGAAACGCGCGGGATAGAATACCTCTCCATCACCCTGGTTTCCCGCCGCAGCGACCAGCACGCAACCAGCCTGTTCTGCGTAGCGGATCACGTCCTCGAGCAAAGGAGAATAGTGGGGGTCTCCCCAGCTCATGTTGATAACGCGGGCCCCATTTTCAGCCGCGTACACCACGGCGGCAGCCAGGTCGTCGTCCTCCAGATATCCGCCTTCAGGCAGGTTGAACCCGGCTCGAAGAGGCATCAGGCGAACGCCCGGCGCCACCCCTGCGATGCCCCGCCCGTTGCCCACCGCTGCGGCGATGATTCCAGCCACGTGAGTGCCGTGACCCGACTCATCGCGAGGGTCGTTGTCGCGTTCGAGAAAATCTCCTTCACCCGCGAACCCTGGCGCATCGCTGAAGTCCCAACCAAGAAGATCATCTATATAACCGTTGCCGTCATCGTCTACCCCCGGCGCCCCTTCCCGCTCCGCCCTGTTGGACCATACCTGTGCCGCAATGTCAGGATGGTCGTAATCCAGGCCGGAGTCGATGACTCCGACCACAATCTCCTCCAAGCCATCGATCGCCTCCTCCCCCCAGCCAATAGCTGCCAGGTTCCACTGCTGGTGGTAGAGAGAATCTCCAGGCGAAGAAGCCAAGCGGCGAAGATAGTTGGGCTGGGCAAACTCCACCACCTGCAGGTCTGCATAGTCTGCCGCAATGAGGCGGGGGTCTGATTCGCTGTTCAGGCTCAGCCTTCGCCACCGGCCAAGAGGCAGCCGACCAGCAGGCTTGAAGCGGCGGCCGGAGCTGGGGGCAAGGAAAAGGTCGGCCTCCTCCAGGAGGCCGTAACGGCTGTGGAGCTCATCCAGTTCCCTGAGGTGGGCTCCTGTGGGCCTGGCTGCTGCGGGGCTCAACCGCACGAGAACCTCGCCCGGGGCAACTATTCCAGACTCGGCGGCGGACGCGCCGTTGGCCGCAAGCCATCCAAACCACAAACCTAGCAACAAGAATCTCATAGCCTGGCCCAATACTAGGGAAGTCTCCATCTTCGAGCAAGATTCCCTTCCGCCCAAAGCTCCCTCTGCAAAGCCGATGCGCCCGGTCCGGTTCTGCTCCAGATAGTGCCTCGCAGGTCATCTGGGAGTCAATTTATCCTTGACACCCCCCTCTTTTCCCTTTAAGTAGTAAGTTTTCCGGCGCGCCGAAGGCTGTTCGGCCATCTTCTTCAACCCCATTTTTTCTACAGTTCACAAACCTGACGCAGCTGTTCCTCCCCGGAGCTTTTTCGACCATGTCCGACCAAACTTATGGAGTTCTTCTGCTGAGCTTCAGCAAGTACAGCCACCAGGCGAGCTTTGTTCCACTGTACCAGAGCCATCCCCGCGTTCGCCTTGTGGCCATTGCCGACGAACCCGATATCGAACCTGAATTGAAAGCTCTCAACCAGAGCTGGGCGGACAAGCTGGACATCCCCTACATCGAAGGAATCGACCGTGCGCTCGAGTTGAAAGACGTCCATATCGTCAGTATCGGCCACGAGATCGAGCGGCGAGCCCATTTGGCGCTGCGCGCCGCCGCCGCCGGCAAACACCTTTGGATCGACAAATTCATCGGCGCAAATCTGGACGAGTGCGACGCGGTGGTCGCAGCCGTCGAGGAGGCCGGGGTGTACTCGATTATCCCCAGCTACGTCTACGGAGAACTCGCTGCCCAGGCCCGCACCCTGATTGCCAGCGGCCGCCTGGGAGCCTTGCTCGGCGTACACGCGGATGTGATGTTCGGCAAGGGATGGCCCCAACCCATATCCGAAGGTGAGAGGGAGTTCCTGCCACCGGGACGCTGGAAGTTCGCGGAAATAAAGCGCGAATTGCTCTGCGTGGGAGCCTATGGGATCGGGCTTGTCCAGGACTGCCTGGGCAGGATCGCCCACGTATATGGCCGGGCGGGTGCATACTTTTTCAACGAACACGCCTCACTTGGAGCCGATGACTTCGGGACACTGAACCTTACCGACGAATGCGGGCGGGTTGCCACGGTGTGCGGAGGGCGCGTCGGAATGGCGGCCCACCCCCACGGCGGTCCTGCAAGAGCCTACCTGATCGGTGCGAAGGCCAGCGCCGCCGTAGATGGCAAAGGGCCGGTTCTCAATACCTATATTCGAGAGGACATTGCGGGCGCCGACTACAGCCTGCCTCCCGAAGATCCCATGCAGTGGCACCATACCGCCCCGGCGCAGGCAGCTTCTCTGGCCCCTGATTCGACCGGCTTATGGATGGGGTTGGAGGATTTGGTCGCAGCCCTCGATGAACACCGGCAGCCCGCCTATACGGTCAGGGAAGCGCGCGACCACATGGAAATTATAATTGCCGGGTACACGTCGGTGGTGTGCGGGGAGACGGTGCGCCTGCCGTTGAGGAGACAGGCCGACTGATGGACCGGAAACCTGTCACCCTGGTCGCCGCAGCCGCACAGGAAGAGGTTGTGCGTTCAATCTGCCGCTACACCGAGATCGACGCCGTTCTCAACCTTGGCCGCGCCCGCCTGAACCTCGACCCTGTACCAGTCCTCAGGGATATGGAGGAGCTGCTGGATCGCACCGCTTCGGGAACGTGTTGCTTCCTGCACCCCTTTCCAGCTCTGAACCGGCGGCTGCCCGCCTTTGTAAGACGCAAGGTACAGGTCCTCAGTGCAGGACCCATCCCCCTCTCCCGCCGCCAGTTCGACCAACTCCGCGAAAGCGCCGGAGAGAATCAGGTGCGCTTGTCCTGGGGAAATCGATATCGGTTCTCCCGGCTGCATCAGGCACTCCTCGCCCGGGTCCGGAATCCCGGGTTCGGGGATCCCGTATACCTGCGCCAGGTTCGCGGCGGTGGCCAGGGACTCCTCTCGGCCTGGTGGTCGGCCTGTGAAGCCCTGGATCAGGCCAGGACGCTCCTGGACGCCCCCCTGCGGGAACTCCTGGTCTCCGCCTCCCGCCAAGGGAGCCGGCACCATGCCGTCCTGACCGTATCCGCTGCCAATCAGTCCAGCGCCCAGCTGGTAATTGCTCCTGTCCATCTTCCCATCAACCACGATTTCACCCTGCTTGGAAGCGGAGGCCTTCTCTTCAGCGACGGCGTGTCGAATTCCTCACCCATCGTCCTTGAGAACGGCATTCAACTTCAACCACACACCGACCAGTACCCCGAACCTGCCTGGCTTGCTGACTTTCTAGGCCAGCTCGGCGGGGGGGGTAGTCCGCTTGCGGACTGGTCGACCCTCAACTTGAACAACCGCATGCTGCGCGCCATCCGCCAGTCCCTTCGCCAGGGGCAGCCGGTCCGGGTAAATCTGCAGGGCAGGGATAATCGCTGCTGGCTGACTGCCTAGTGTCCTCCGGCACAAAATTGGGATCGCGCGGGAATGACCGGGATCCAGTGCCTGGCAGGACCCGATCCCCTTAATCCCATCTCAGCCCCATTGCTCCCGATAGGCACGAATGGCCCGCCCTACTTCCAAATCCGTCAAAGCCAGGATCTGGGCAGCCAGCATGGCGGCGTTTCGGGCATTGTCGATCCCCACGGTAGCCACTGGAATTCCAGGCGGCATTTGCACAATGGCATAGAGGGAATCGAGCCCATTCAGGGCCCCGGAGGCCACCGGGACCCCGATGATCGGCAAGATGGTATGCGCTGCCAGGACCCCGGGAAGGGCTGCTGCGAGTCCGGCACCGGCGATGATAACCTTTAGACCGCGGTCGGCGGCCTCTCGGGCATAGGCGGCAGTGCGTTCGGGGTTGCGATGCGCAGAGCAAACCACAAACTCGTATCCAATCCCCAGTTCATCCAGGACTTCGGTGCCCTTGCGCATGACTTCCTGGTCAGACTTGCTGCCCATAATGATACCTACGCGAATCTCAGCCACTGGCCATTCCTTTCTTCAAATCCCTCCGGGACCGCCCCTGAAAATTTGTCCACGGTCCGCCAATTCGCCCCGGTTCAAGTTTCTTCTTCTCGCGGATCAGCTGGTTTTCCGGCGCAGGAAAGTCGGAAACTCCAGGTTCTGGGACGCCGAAACCTGCTCCTTCTTCTCAACTCCATCAGTATCCATTTCCTGGCCGTTCCGAATGAACGCGGGGACGTTCAGTTCTTCCTGCTCGGCAACCGGGGTTACTTCGGACTTCGGAGTTTCGATCTTCCCCTCCTTGTTGACGCTGAAACCCGTGGCCACCACCGTCACCCGCATCTCGTCTACGAGGCTTTCATCGACCACCGTGCCAAAGATGATATTGGCCTCCTGTCCGGCAGCCTCCTGGATGACCGAGATAGCCTCGTTGACCTCGAAAAGGGTGAGGTTGACGTCGGCGGCGATATTTATCAGCAAGCCCTTGGCCCCGTCGATCGAGACATCTTCGAGCAGTGGGCTCATTATCGCCTTCTTGGCCGCCTCGAGGGAACGATTCTCTCCCCGGTGAGTCCCCACGCCCATCAAGGCATCTCCACCTTCGGAAATGATGGTCTTCACATCGTTGAAGTCCAGGTTGATCATTCCCGGAACGGTGATCAAATCGGCAATTCCCCGCACCGCCTGCATCAGTACTTCGTCGGCCTTGAAAAATGCTTCCTCAAGGGTAGTGTCCCTGCCACAGACGGAAAGAAGCCGCTGGTTTTTGATCGCGATCAAGGTATCGACCTTTTCCTGCAATTCTGCGGTACCCACCATGGCATTGCGCATCCGCGGCAAGCCCTCGAACTGGAATGGCTCGGTAATGATACCCATGGCCAGAGCACCCTGATCCCTGGCAATCTCCGCAACCACCGGCGCGGCGCCTGTTCCCGTTCCGCCACCCATTCCCGCTGTGATGAAGACGAGATCAGAATCTGTAAGCCTTTCGGCTACGTTCTCTCGATCGGCCTCTATGGCGTGACGCCCCAGCTCCGGATTGGCTCCCGCACCCAGTCCGCGGGTGATATTGTCGCCAATACAAATACAAATGTCCGCAGAAGAGGCTTCCAGGACCTGGGCATCGGTGTTGATCGAGATGAATTCAACACCATGCATACCGGAAGCCACCATCCGGTTGATGGCATTGCCGCCGGCACCGCCCACGCCGACGACCTTGATTCGCGCTTTTTGTTCACTATTGATTATCCTGAATGTCATATTTCGTCCCCTTTGAGAGAAACGCAGGTTGAGGTTTATTGAACACTCATTAAATTGACACTTGAAACCAATCCTTCATGCGGTTCAGAACGGTGTCAAAGCGGCCTTCACTGAGACCCTTGTGGGGATGATGGACCGAGGAATTGGTCGACTTCTGATTCTCCAGGCCGAAGGATACCAGCCCCACGGCGGTAGCATAAATCGGGCTCATCACCTTCTCGCTCATTCCCCCGTGCCCCCCGGGAACCCCCAGCCGCACGGGCAGCTCAAACACCCGTTCCGCCAATTCAACCACACCCTCGAGCAAAGCCCCCCCGCCCGTCAGGACGACGCTGATTCTCGGGATCGAATTCCAGTCCGTCCGTTCGAGTTGCCCGCGCACCATGGTGAAGATTTCTTCCATGCGCGGCTGGATGATTGCCGACAGCTCCCTGCGCAAAACCGACCGGGGACCGCTTGCCGCGATGGCCGGCAAGGTCACCATTTCATCTTCTCCGACAGAATCCACGAGGGCCGCACCGCAAGTGCATTTGATTTTTTCGGCGTAGGGCCACGATGTGCGCAGGCCGATGGCCACATCGTTGGTGACATTCTGCCCCCCCAGTCCGATTACGGAGGTATGGCGCACGCCACCCTCGTAAAAAAGAGCAACGTCGGTGGTTCCACCGCCAATATCGACAAGGCATACGCCCATGTCCTTTTCGTCGCCGTCCAGCACGGCACAACTCGAAGCCAGGGGTTCGAGGACAATGTCTCTCACCTCGATTCCCGCGCGCAGAATGCTCTTGCAGATATTCTGCGCTGAAGTGATTGCTCCTGTTACGATGTGGACATTGGCTTCCAGCCGCACTCCCACCATGCCTACCGGCTCGCGAATGCCCGACTGCCGATCGACGATGAATTCCTGGGGAAGAACATGAAGAATCTCCCGCTCAGCCGGGATGGAAACCGCGCGGGCGGCGGCAATCACGCGCTCCCTGTCCGCGGCGCTCACGGCCCCATTGTCCCCGTCTACCGCAACGACCCCGCGACTGTCGAAGCTGCTGATGTGTTCGCCGGCTATTCCGGCATATACCGCGGCAACCTGGACCCCGGCCATGAGTTCGGCCTGATACACCGCCTTCTTGATGGAGTTTACCGATTTCTCAACGTCGATCACCACACCCCGTCTCAACCCATCGGAGGGGCAGCTGCCGACCCCGAGAACATTCAAACGGCCTGGTTCAGTCATTTCGGCAACGATTGCGCAGATTTTGGTGGTGCCGAGATCCAAACCGACCGCTATTCCCTCCTTTGCCATGTTCAGGGTCCTCCTATTCATTCAGGATCTCCGCTCCATCCTGCCAACTACAACCTGTCCGGCGAACCTCAAATCAATGTATGCCGGGTCGGGGCATTCCCGGTAGACGCGCTTCATCAGGACCTTGAGGACCTCGAGGCGCTCGTGGACCCGGTCTGCCGGCAGGCGAACCTCCAGTCCATCTCCGACCAGGAAGAGGCGGATATCGCTGTTGCCCAGCGACATTTTGAACGGCTGAATTTCGGAAATGTTCATGCACAGCTCAGCGTCGTATGCGCTGGCCTCCTTCCACCACCTCAATATCTGCACCAGTGCCGAGTCGGCCACAACCGATCCAATGCGGAGTGAATCCGTCGGCACGCTCAGGCCACTGACAACGGGCAGGTCCAACTCCCCGAAGGACTCTGCCGACTCTCCCGCTGCCGGCAGCAGCACACCCTCCAGATCCACACCGTAGATTTTCCCCAGCTCGACCCATGCCAATCTCCGCCGTTCGACGATAGAAACCACCAGGCGGTCGGGCGGTTTGCGCACGACGAACGCCTCTCTCACCCACGGCAGGCTTTCGATCCTGCTTTCCACTTGCCCGAGGTCGACTTGAAAAATATTGTCGCCCACCTTGAGCCCGCTGGCAGCCCCGATATCGGCACCGCTCAGACGGCGCAATCCCTTCACTTCCAGGGCGGTAAGGGTAAAACCTGGTGATTGGGCGAATAGTTGCGAGATCCTCCCGCCCGCCAGAACCGATGCGGTCGCGGCAAGCATGATAATCAGGCAGACTACGCAACAAATAGGGAAAATCCGGGAGACAGGTTCACTCCTGGCGCCGATCGGAACCACCATGGGTCGCTTGCTCGATTTGAAGGAAAATTTACGGGTCATCGCCCTCCCCCGGCTGGTATTTCGACATCAATGCCCGGACAAGATCTTCGGCTACCCTGTCTATATCGCCGGCCCCCATGGTAATGACCATGTCTCCGGCTTTACATGCATGCTCCAGACGGCCGGAAATCCTGCCTGGATCGGGAATGTATTCCACCTCGGCGAATCCCGCCTCGCGCATGGCGCGCGCTATCACGCCCGAGTGTACTCCTGGAATCGACTTCTCCCGGGCGCTGTAAACCGGTGCCAGGAATACCTGGTCTGCCACCATGAGTGCTTTGGCGAAATCCTCGGCAAAGTATTGCGTCCGCGAGTAGAGATGGGGTTGAAAAACCGCCAAAATGCGACGACCGCTTGCACGCGCCGTTGCCAGGCTGGCTTCCAATTCGGATGGGTGATGCGCATAGTCATCGACTACCACTATGCCCCCAATTTCACCCTTCTTCTCGAACCGCCGTTCAATTCCCCCAAATTCCCCCAAGCCACCGGCAATAGCAGCGAAATCCACCCCCAAACTGCCGGTCAGTGCTGCCGCTCCCAGAGCATTTCGCACGTTGTGCTTGCCCGGAACCCGCAACTTGACTGGACCCATTTCCTCCTGGCCTGAAAAAAGCACGAAGCAACTTCCCCAGGTACCAAGCTCTACCCTCTCGGCTCTGAAATCACATGCCCCGGCCAATCCATAGGTGAAGTATTCTCTCTCCAGGGAGGGGAGGATCCCCTGAACCCCGGGATCGTCGTAGCCCAGGATGCAGGTTCCGTAAAACGGCAGGCGGCCGAGGTACTGGCAGAAAGCTTCCTGTACCTCCCCCAGGTTCGAATAGCAATCCAGGTGTTCCGCGTCGATGTTGGTTACAACCGCCGCGCGCGGGTGGAGATACAGAAAACTGCGATCGTATTCGTCAGCTTCAACCACGAATATTTTTCCGCTTCCCGATCGCGCCTGGACCTGGCCTTGGATCCAGCCGCCGATCATCGTGGAGGCATCCTGCTTTCCCATTTCCAGGATACTGGCTATCATCGATGCCGTCGTCGTCTTTCCGTGGCTGCCTGCTACTCCGACTACAAAATGGGATCGCGTCACCTCGGCAAGCAACTCGGCGCGACTGATCATGGATATCCCCTGGCGCCGAGCTGCCACCAACTCTTCGTTGTCTGCGGGAACGGCTGCGGAATGGACCACGAGGTCCGCCCCGTTCACCTGCGATGCCCGGTGCCCCAGGTGCACTTCAATCCCCTCCTGGCGCAATCCCTCCACGACCCGCGACATCGAAATATCCGATCCACTGATTCGGCAACCGAGCGCCTCCAGGTGCCGCGCCAACCCGCCCATTCCCACACCCCCTATGCCAACCATGTGAACCCGCTCGAACTTGCCGAAGAGGGGTTTCATCGGAGCCTGCGCACGAACGTCTTGTCCGGTTTGCCATCGGCCCAGGAGGGCTGCCCTTGAGCGTTTGACCTCCCCACCCCAACCAGGATCCCCACACCAGCCAGGTTCCACAGAAGCGAAGAACCTCCGTAGCTGATGAAGGGCAATGGCAGTCCTGTCGTCGGCAGCATTCCGGTCACGACGCCAATATTCAGCAGGGCATAGACCGAAATCATTACGGTAACGCCCGTGGCCACCAGAAACCCGTAGTAGGTGGATGCCTCCCTGGCAATGCGGAAGCCGTGAATGGCGAAGGCGACGAAAAGCGCAGTGATGCTCAGGGTCCCCGCCAAACCCAACTCCTCTCCGACCAGGGCAAAGACGAAATCCGTGTGAGGCTCGGGCAGAAAGTGCTGCTTTTGCATACTGTCCCCCAGTCCCACCCCGAGGATGCCCCCGCTGCCCAGGGCCAGCAGCGACTGATCAATCTGGTAATTTCCCTTCAGGATGTCCGCGTCATTGAAAAAATTCACAACCCGCTGCCATTGGTAAGGAGAGGTATACAGGGACAAGGCAATGATCGGCAATGCCAGGACTCCGGTGCAAATAAGGTGCAGGAGGCGGGCCCCACCAACCCACAGCATCACTGCAGCAATCAGGCCGATCGCAACAGCCGTTCCCAGATCGGGCTGGATGGCAATCAATCCCAGAACTACACCGATGACCAGCAGCCTGGGCATGAATCCCCTTTTGAAATCCTTGATCAGATCTTCTTTTCGCACCAGGACATCCGCCAGATAGAGTACCAGGGCCAATTTGACGAATTCAGAAGGCTGGAAGGAAAAGCCGGACAACATCCCCGGCAGAGGCAGCCAGCGCTGGGTAGGACCGCGGCCGAAGATCAGCACCAGTATCAGGGTGACCAACCCCAGGAGAAACATGGGCACGGCGAGGCGAGACCACAGCACCAGGGGGACCCGCGACAGGACAAGCATGATTGCCAGCCCGATGCAGGCTCGAATTATCTGTCTTTCCAGGAAGAAGCTGCTGTCGTCAAAGCGCGCGCTGGCCAACACCGAACTGGAGCTGTAGACCATGACGATCCCGAATCCAACCAATATCAGCGAGATCATCAGCATTTGCATGCTAGCTCTATTGGCTGCCTGCATCCATTTTCCTATCTATCTGCAAATCGCGGCGGGAAATGTGCAACCAGGGGCCGAGGTATGGACTGGTTAAACCCTCAAATGGGGAAGACGGCAAGTAAAGGAGAGAAAAGAGCGATAGAGGTGCTGCCAGGGAGGCAATCTATCTGGGGGATACTTGGTCGGGCTGGGAGATTCGCTCAGCGGGAGAGTGTGCCGGCTATCTCTTCCAGCGCCATTCCGCGAGACGCTTTTACGAGGACCACGTCCCCTTCTGTTAATATGGAGTTCAGATGAGTCTCGAGTTTATCCTTGGTGGAAAAGTGCTGCGCGACTTCCGGCTTCATCCCCTGCCGACGCGCTGCTTCGACCACATGAGCGCTCAGCGGACCAACGGCGAGCAGGATGTCTATATTCAGGGAGGCAAGATAGCGCCCGATTTCGGAATGCAGCCTTTCACTCTGCGGTCCCAGTTCCAGCATGTCCCCCAGGACCGCAATTTTCCGGTTTGTGGCAGCACCCGTATCCCTGAGGAGACCTAGAGCGGCCCTGACGGAGCCCGGATTGGCATTATAACTGTCGTCGATAATCCGAATGCCACCATTCCTCCTTGTTTCCGAACGCATGGCAACGGGTTGGAAATCCTTCAGGGCGCTGCGAATATCCTCCCAGGGCACTTTCAAGGTGCGGCCGACAGCCACCGCCGCCAAGGCGTTGTAAACATTGTGCCGGCCCGGGATCTGCAGGTCAAACAAACGTTTTTGTAGAGAGAAATGGCCGCGGCCCTCCCGATCTATGACGAGTCCCTCCCCACGAAACTGACTCTTTCGTTCAAGACTGAAGCCAAGGAGTCTCCCCTTAGTTCTTTTTGCCTCCTTGGCCACGACACAGTCATCGAAGTTTGCCAGAGTCATTGAAGACTCGTCCAGATAGTCCAGGAGCTCCCCTTTGGCCTTGGCCACTCCCTCTACAGATTCAAAGAATTCCAGATGTGCGGTTCCGATGTTGAGCAGGACCCCGATGTTGGGGTTTGCAATCGAACACAAATAACCAATGTCTCCTACCCTTCGCGCCGCCAGCTCCAGTACAACTGCACCATGTTGGCCCCCAAGCTGCAAAAGGGTCTGGGGGATCCCGATCTCGTTGTTTTCCGTCCCTGCCGATTTCAGAACCTTGTAGCGCTGACCGAGGACGGCGGCGATCATCTCTTTCGTGGTCGTTTTTCCACAGCTTCCCACCACCGCGACCACTGGAAGGGCAAAGCGGCGGCGATACTGTCCTGCAATGACCCCCAAAGCCGCTTGTGGCGAGTCGACCAGGAGCAGAGGTCCAGCGGCGCTCTTCCCATTTCGCTCTCCCCAGGAACGCTCGACGACCGCAGCCATTGCACCTCGCTGGAAGGCCTGCTCGACGAACTTGTGGCCATCGAAGCTCTGCCCTTTGAGGGCGAGGAAGAGATCCTCTTTCCGGATCGTCCTGGTATCGGTAGAAATCCCGGCAGGTTGACTGCAGGGCTCTAAAATACCCACCAGCTTACCTTCCGTCCATTGGAGAATTTCACCTAAAGCGATCTTTTCCACTGAGCGTCTCGCTCCCCGGATTTCATTCCATCGAAGCCCAATGAAAGCAGAACGGACTGCGCCACCTGGCGATCATTAAACTCGATCACAGAATCGCCAACTTCCTGGACCGATTCATGCCCCTTGCCCGCAATTACCACCAGGTCCCCGGGTACAGCTTCCCCGAGCGCCTCCTCGATGGCTTCCCGGCGGTCGGCAATTATCCGGGCCTGGCACTCCTTGCCGATGCCCTGGGCGATATCAGAGATGATTTTCTCGGGAGATTCCGAACGCGGATTGTCAGAGGTGAGGTAAACCTGGTCGGCCCAATCTGAAGCAATGCTGCCCATCAACGGCCTCTTCCCGGGGTCTCGATCCCCCCCACAACCGAAGACGCAGGACAGGCGCCTGGGTCTCGTCTCCCTGGCCATGCGCAGGAGCCGTTCGAGCGCATCCGGAGTATGCGCATAGTCTACAATTACCTCGAAGCCCTGTCCGGCCATTATGCGCTCGCAGCGCCCCGGGACACTCTCCACTTCGGCGATCCCTCGGCAGATCGCCTGACGCTCAATTCCGAGAGCCAGCCCCACCGAAAAGGCAGCCATTATATTGTAGCAGTTGAACCCCCCCTTCAAGTGCGTCTCGACCTCTACCTCTCCGGCGGGTGTGTGGAGGTGGACGCGCATTCCCCCCTCAGTGCGCTCGACCGTCTGGAGGCGAACATGGGCATCTTCCCCGCGGCCGAAGGTGACGGCGGGAACGGCCATCCTCGCCAACAGTCTTGGAGCTGCATCGTCATCGATATTGACAATTGCCCTACTGCCTCTCTCTTCGTCCAGTCCTTCAAAGAGACGGGCCTTGGCATTGAAGTATTCCTCTTCGGTCTGGTGAAAGTCGAGATGATCTCTGGTTAAATTGGTGAATACTCCCGCGTTGAATTGGATCCCCTCTACCCGGTCAAGGGCCAACCCGTGGGACGAAACCTCGAGCACCGCCGCTGACTTGCCGGCCTCGACCATGCCCCGGAGCATCCGGTGCAGGTCGTCGGCTTCGGGGGTAGTATTGTCCGTCTTCTCCCAATTCGAATCGATCAGGCCACCGAGAGTCCCCAGGGATCCGCACCGGACACCGTGTGACTCCAGAATCTGCCGAGTCAGAAAGGCTGTCGTCGTCTTTCCATTTGTACCGGTTATTCCTACCATCAGCAACTCTCGGTCGGGGAATTTGTAGAAACAGGCGGCCAGCCTGGCCAGTGCCTGCCTGCAGTTCTCGACGATAATCCGCGTCGCGGTCCCGGAGTCGACCTCCTCCTCGGCGACGATTGCCACGGCTCCTCTATCGAGGGCCTTTGGAATGAATTGATGTCGATCCTGTTCCTCACCGCCGCGAATTGCCACGAAGAGATCTCCCTGGCAAACTCGGCGGGAATCACACGCGATTTTCCCGATCTCCACATCTACCGGTCCCGCGGTTCGAGCACCTTGCAAAACACCAAGCAATTCTCGGAGATGCACCGCAATTTCTCCAGTTCAGGGTCATCGCAGGTTCTGCAGCAGCAATGCCTGGCGCAAGGAGGCAATTTCCCTTCCCAGGGACGGAGATTGTTCCACCGGCCCGAGCACGCAGAAAATGTGGCCGCCATCCTCGTTGGTCGACCCTGGAGCCGGGTTTTGCTCCACTACAACCTCTCCTTGCCCGCTGAAGGAAATCGATGCACCCCGCAGTTCGGCCTGGAACCGGGCAGCGCTGGGCCTCATTCCGCGAAGATCCGGAACGGCAATAGCCATCATGCCATCGTCGGCCGCAAAGTACTGCGGCTCAACTCCATCAGAAAGGTTGAAGACTCGCTCCACCACCCTCTTGAACGCCGGGGCAGCTATGGACCCACCCCACCTGCCCTTGCGGGGATTGGTGACGGCTATCAGACATAGGAGTTCCGGATTGTCAGCCGGTAGAAATCCGATAAAGGAAACGAGGTTGCTGTTTGGATCGTAGCCCTTGCCGTTTTTGGCAACTTGCTGGGCAGTGCCCGTCTTTCCCCCGATGGCATACCCCTCTATGTGAGCTCGCCGTCCTGTTCCTCCTTCGACCACACCTGCCAGGATGCGGCGCACGGTGGAGGCCGTCTCCGGAGATATCACCTGGCGAATCGGCAGGGGAGGTTTTTCTTGCTCCAACCTGCCATCGGGTCCAACGATGGCTTTTACTATCCGCGGTGCCATGAGGGTTCCCCCGTTGGCGATGGACCCGAATGCCTGCACCAGCTGCAGCGCAGTAACGCTGATTTCCTGGCCGATGGTGATGGTTTCATGGGACCGGCTGGACCATTTTCGAAGGGGCTTGAACAGTCCGGGACTCTCGGCGGGCAAATCGATACCGCTTCGAGTGCCAAAACCAAAACATCGAATATACTCGTAAAATCGATTGCTCGAGAGGCGTTTACCCAGCTTGATCGTACCTATATTGCTCGATTTGGCCAGCACCTCGGAGAATCTCAACGTTCCATATGGATGGACGTCCCTTATGACATCGCCGTTCTCCAAAACCAACCTTCCCAGTCCACAGAAAATGGAATCGGAGGTATCGGCCAAACCATCTTCCAACACGGCTGAGGCGGCAACGATCTTGAAAGTAGAGCCCGGCTCGAACGGATCGGTTATGACCCGATTGCGGCGCAATGTCGCGGGAGTGCTGCCAGGGTTGTTGGGATTATACTGGGGCACATTCGCCAATGCCAGTATCTCTCCGCTCCTGGGATCGCTTATAATTCCCATACCACTCTCGGCGTCGGAATTTTCTATCGCCCGTTCCAATTCCTCCTCGAGAATGGTCTGGTAGATTGCGTCTATGGTCAAATACAGGCTGCGGCCATCTTGCGGAGACCGGTGCTCCTGCTGCATTCCGGGCACCTGCCGGCCCCTGGAGTCCACATAGGTGAGGGCCAATCCATTGATGCCTCCGAGTAGATTCTCGAAGGCACCTTCAATTCCTTCGCTGCCTTTGTGGTCGATATCCGCGTGCCCCAACAATTGGCCGGCCAGACTCCCGTAGGGATAATAGCGCTTGGTCTCAGGATATTCGAACACACCGCTGAAATTTTGGCTGCGCACCTGTTCCTGAAGGGTCTCCTCGGCCACCTGGCGCGCCAGGTATACGAAGCGCCGGGAACTATTGAGCTGGCCAGCCAGGGTCTCGAGGCTCTGGCTGCCGATGGAGGCGAAATAGTTGGCCACCTCCTCCGGGCGTTCCACCATCGAGGGATTGGCAAAGAAGGTAACGGCCTGGATGTCCATGGCCAATTCGCGTCCATTTCGGTCGAGAATCCCTCCACGAGTCGCCTTCAACTCGATCCGGCGGAGGTGCTGCTCTTTTGCCCGGAGAGCATACTCGACGTGCTGCAACCCCTGTACTTGAACCAACCGCACTATCAACACCAACCAAAAGGCGGCCCCTGCTATCAATATCCAACTGAGGCGCCGGTACTCCCTGCGCACATTGTCTTTCTGCCGGCCGGAAGTCACCTTTGGACCTCCCTCGCTGCGGTCCCTACAATCAACTCAGGCGCGTTACCTGGATGATATATCATCCCCAGCTTCTCCTGGGCCGCATCCACAATAGCGCCCGGCCGTTTCTTGAGATCGAGCGTGGCCGTCAGTCTGGATTGCTCCTCGCGCAGATCCTCCGCCTGGACCTTCAAGGCATTCACCTGTCCGGACACTCTCATCAGCTCGACCTTCTTCCAGACATACAGGGTTGTGAGCACAACGAGAGCGACCAACATGCAGATCCAGGCTCGCATGGGGACGCTCGACCGATGTGAAACTCCGCCGTTCATTTGATCGCATCACCGTTTTCGTGGGTGCCCTTGTGTTCAGCCGCAGAAAGAGGTTGACGGAATCGGGCGACTATGGAGAAAAATGGCAACATGGCTTTGCAAAGGGACGCTAGAGTTTTTCATAAATTCGCAGCCGCGCGCTGCGCGCCCGCTGATTCACTGCAATCTCATCGGTCCCGGGCCTCAGCACCTTCCCGCCGACCTTCCTGAAGGTCGGCATCTTTCCACAGACGCATTGTGGGATATCACGGGGACATATACATCCGCGCACGAGCCTGTTGAGTTTGGTCTTGACCATCCGGTCCTCAAGGGAGTGATAGGCGATAACGGCCAATCGCCCTCCCGAGGCCAACATAGCAACAGCCGTATCGACGCCTTTTTCCAGCTGTCCCAATTCATCGTTGACCGCTATGCGAAATGCCTGAAACACGCGGGAGAGAGTCTTGATGGGGTTATGCGGGCGAGCGGCTTCTACGGCTTCCCTCAACTCCAACGTGGTTTCCATTCCCCTGCTCCCTCTGCCGCGGCAAATCGATCGGGCGATCGGCCGGGCTTTGCGCTCCTCGCCGTACTCCTTGATTATTCGGGTAATTTCCGCCTCTGAAGAACGCGCGATCAAGGTGGACGCGGATATTTCCTGACGGATATCCATCCGCATATCCAAGGGGCCGTTTTGTCGGTAGCTGAATCCGCGTCCCGGCGCGTCAATTTGATGTGAGGACACTCCCAAGTCGAACAGGGCTCCTTGCAACTCGCTAATCCTCCGCTTTTTCAGCAAGCATTCCAATTCGCCAAAACTTCCTCGTATGATCACGGCGCGGTCGGAAAATTCATCCAGGCTCCGGCGCGCCCTTGCCACGGCCTCTCCGTCGCGGTCGAGGGCGACCAGGTACCCCCCGGCTCCCAGAGCTTCCAGAATGGCCTCGCTGTGTCCCCCTCCACCAACCGTTGCGTCGAGATAGGTGCCGCCCTGGCTTGCAACCAATCCCGCCACCACTTCCCTCACCATGACAGGCCTGTGAAATTGCATACTTTCAGCCCATGTGCCGTCGGGCTAAATGTTCAGGCTTTCGGCGACCCCTTCCAGAGCTGGGTCAGCTTCCTGCATAAACTGTGCCCAATCATCCGGATTCCAGAATTCCAGCTTGTTCAATGCCCCTATGACGACCATCTGGTCCCCGATGCCGGCTCGCTCCAGCAACTTCTGGGGTATGCTCGCCCTCCCTTGCCGGTCCAACCTGACTTCGGCAGCCTGGGAGAGCATGCCACGGATCAGTACCCTCACCCTGCGCTCCGTCTGCGGCAATTCCAGTATCTTGCGCGCGGTCTCTTCCCACACGTTCTGAGGGTAGGCGGTAAGGCAGTGATCGAAACCCCGGACCACTACGAAGGTCTCTGTGGCCTCAGGCGGCAGCTTCCTGCGAATCTCGGCCGGCACGAAAATGCGTCCCTTGTCGTCAACCGGAACAGGGTACTCACCCAGGAACTGGGCCATGGCCAAACTCCCCTCAGCTTCTCAATTCCACCATTTTCCACCATTTTCCACCACCAGTGCATAGTATAGTCTGGCCAAAAAGGTATGTCAAGCACAATTTTAAGGGGATCGGACAGGGCTCTGCGGGGGGAGGGAAATTTGGTGGGAAGGCAAAATCCTCATCAACCCATATTTTGTGGCCGAAGCCACCGAATCTCCGTAGATATTGGCATATAATGCCATGCCCTTATGCTTTTTTCATCGTCCTGCGATATATTTTCCTGCCCTGAGCGAGGTATTTCTCCTCGTAGTTGGTTTTTGTCCCTTCCCACTCTGTGCAGGTCTCGTGGAGGCAATCACTACCGGCAAGCAACTCTGATATTGCTTCGAAGTATCCTTGGAAGTCGGTTGCCAACCACAGCCACCCCCCTGGGACCAAAGTTCGCTCGACCTCCCTGAGAAACCTCGGGTTGAAAAGCCTGCGTTTGTGATGCCTCTTTTTTGGCCAGGGATCGGGAAAGTAGACGTGAAAGGCTTGAGTGGACTCACTCGGCACGAAAAACTCGATGAACTCTCTTGCCTCGGCGCGGACCAGGCGAACGTTTCTGAGCTCGCGTTTCAGACTTCTCTCGTGGGCTATGCGGAGATACTTCCTCGCCCATTCGACCCCGACATAATTCACCTTCGGATGCCGTTGAGCAGACTCGATCAGAAATCGACCCTTGCCTGAACCGATCTCGATTTCCACTGGATGAACATTGCCGAAAACCCCCTCCCAGTCCAGGATGGGATCATTCTCATCGACCTCGTCCAGGTCCAGTATGAGCTCGCTCACGCTCCGGGCCTCCCCCTCCTGTCTCCAATAAAATAAAGGACGCTGAACGGACCCCCATTGATATTATCCAGGAGATGGTGGCATGGAATCAACCCGCTGCTTCGCTTTGGGGGGTCGGAGGCATACCGCAGAACTGCTCGTAGTCAATCAGCTCGGTCACGGAAGGATTGTCTCCGCATACCGGACATTCCGCGTTGCGGCGCTGCTTGAGAATCCGAAACCTCATATCCAGGGCATCGTAGAGCAGCAGGCGCCCGACCAGGGGATCGCCTTCCCCCAAGATCAGCTTGATGACCTCGGTAGCCTGAATCAACCCTATAATACCCGGCAAGACTCCGAGCACGCCTCCTTCAGCACAGCTGGGGACCTCTCCCGGGGGCGGAGGTTCTGGATAGAGACAGCGGTAACAAGGGCCCTCGCCCGGCATGTAGACCGTCGCCTGGCCCTCGAAGCGGAAGATGCTGCCGTCCACCACCGGCTTGCCCGTCAGTACCGCAGCGTCATTGATCAGGTAGCGCGTAGGAAAATTGTCGCAACCATTGACGATCACATCGTAGCCCGCGACAATCTCCATGGCGTTGTGGGAAGAAAGCAGTTCATAGTGAGGTTGGATGGTGATTCCCGGATTCAAATCCTCCAGGCGATCCTTGGCCGCTTCCACCTTGGGCCGTCCCACGTCCATCTCTCCAAAAAGGACCTGGCGCTGCAGGTTGCTCTTGTCGACTACATCGGCATCTACCAGCCCGATTGTGCCCACTCCCGCGGCAGCAAGATAAAGCGCACCCGGACAACCCAGGCCTCCCGCACCAACCAACAAAACCTTTCCCTTGAGCAATTTCTGCTGCCCCGTCTCCCCTACTTCCGGAAGGGTGAGATGGCGCGCGTATCGCCTCAGGTCTTCATCGGAGAGCAAACCACCCAGCTCGATGGGATAGCCTGCATCCTTCCAACCCTTGATTCCCCCAATCATTGAGCTGACATTGGTGTACCCCATCATTCCCAGGTCTCGGGCAGCAAATGCGGAGCGGCTTCCTCCGGCACAGTAAAGCACGATCGGGCTCCCGCGGTCCGTGCTCACGTCCTCTTCAACGCTCAACTCCAAAAATCCACGGGGGATAAGCTTGGCACCCGGGATATACCCATCCATCACCTCCTCGCGCTCGCGCACATCTACCAAATGGATCCCATCCCCATCCTCAAGGTCCTTGCGGACCTTTTCCGCGCTAACCTCTGAAATTTCCTCTTTTACTTTTTTGAGTAATTGGCTCGAAGTCAAGCTCATAAGATCCTCCCCAATTTACCATGCTATTTCAGGGACAACTCCTCGGGGACCAGCGATCCCTTCCTCTCTCCATCGGCCACCTCGGCGGTGGCCGGACCGCGCAAGCGGTTCACTTCAGCTGCGACGCGCTCGATCACATAATCGATTTCATCTTCCGAATTGAAGCGGCCCACCCCCATGCGCAATGAAGCATAGGCCGATTGGTCATCCAGCCCGATTGCCTGGAGCACGTGGGAGGGATTGGTAGACCCCGAAGTGCAGGCAGCTCCCGATGATACAGCTATATCGCCCAGGGCGGTCACCAGGGCGGCACCGTCGACCCGGTCGAAACTGAGGTTCAAGCATCCAGGAATCCGCTGATGAGGATGCCCGTTGAGCTGGACCCCTTCGAGGCGGGAAACGAGTCCATGGTGGAGACGCTCGCGCAGCGAACCGAGCCGCTGCCCCTCGCATTCCAGATGATCCCGAGACAACCTGCATGCCATCCCCAGCCCGACAATTCCCGGCACATTCTGCGTCCCCGAGCGCAGCCCGCGCTCCTGCCCTCCTCCCTCCATCTGTGGCCGGAGCCTCACCCTGGGCCGGCGTCCGCGCAGATACAAAACCCCAATCCCCTTGGGACCGTAAATCTTGTGCCCCGAAACGGATAACAAGTCCACGCCTAATTCCCCGACGTCAATCCCGATCTTGCCGACCGCCTGGGCGGCATCGCAATGCCACAGGATTCCCCTTTCCTTTGCCAGGTCCCCGATCTCAGCCAGCGGCTGAACGGTGCCGATCTCGTTGTTGGCCGCCATGATCGAGATCAGGATAGTACGGGGTGTGATTGCCTTCCGCAACTGCTCCAGGTCGACCAAACCATGGCGATTGACCGGAAGAAAGGTGATCTCGTAACCTTGGCGTTGCAAACCGCGGCAGCAGTCCAGGACCGCCCTGTGCTCGATAGCACTCGTGATTATGTGATTGCCCCGGTCATGGTAAGCAGCCGCAACCCCCTTGATAGCCAGATTGATGGCCTCCGTTGCTCCGCTGGTGAAGACGATCTCTCTGGCAGAGGACGCACCGATCAGGGACGCAACCTCGGACCGCCCCTGTTCCACCGCCCGGGCAGCACTCCAGCCGAATGAGTGGGTCTTGCTCGCCGCATTCCCGAAATGTTCGGTGAAATATGGAAGCATGGCATCCAGGACCCGGGGGTCGACGCGTGTGCTTGCCAAATTGTCGAGGTAGATTGGTGTCTGCACCATTGCTCGGAGGCTAGACGCCGAAGGACTCTCCGCAACCGCAGGTCGTGCGCGCATTGGGATTTTCGACCTTGAATCCCGCACCCATCAGGCCATCGTCAAAATCAAGTGTAACGCCGTTCAGGTAGAGGCAACTCTTGATATCAATGAATACCTTGACCCCGTTGGACTCGACAACCTGGTCCATCTCCTCTGCGGTTTCTTCGAATTCCAAATTATACTGGAACCCCGAACAACCTCCCCCCTTGACTGCAACCCGTAAACCGTAGTGAGGGTGGCCCTGCTCTCCCAGCAAGGTTCTGATCTTCTCTGCCGCCGCATTCGTGACAGTTATCATGAGACCTCCTGCATAAAACGACAATTCAATATCACATCATCCAGTTGAAATTCGCTTCGTTGTCATGTATGAGAAGACCGCCAGGGCCAAAGCGCCAGAGGGAAGGGGGAACGATGCGTTACGAAGCAACGAACGAGGCAGTCGGACGCCCCGCAACAATTCCGGGTCCTCTATGCCCGCAAGGGACTATTGACTGGACCCTCAGACCTCGTAGACGGAACATTCAACGATATCCGGCACTGCCGCATGCCGACGATAAACCGAGCAATTGCGGCAATCGCGTTCGAAAACCTTTATGGAACAGAACAAACAGCCCTTGAGGATGTCGATAGCTTGAGCGTTTCGCTCCTTCATTTCCAGGTAGGAGCCAATTTTCTTGTCAATCTCCTCTTGCTGCTCGCTGAGCAACTCGATCATGGCATTGGCAATTTCCCGGCCGGTCCCGCACGAGTTCTTCAAGTTGAAAAGCTCGCGCGCGCGCTCCAGCTCAAACCCCAGCGCCTTGAGGTTCTGAACGATGTTGAGGCGCCTCAGCTGGTTTTCCGAGTAGAGTCGGAATCCGCCGTGGGAACGCTTTTCCGGCTCAATTATTCCCAGCTCCTCGTAATACCTGATAGTACGGGTAGTTATACCAGCTTTTGCAGCCAGATCCCCTATCTGCATCATGGGAGATCAACCGGGATTTTCTGCAGGTGGATATTCATGGTAAGATATTTCCATGAATATACTTAACGCCATCCTAGGTGTCAATGCAACCCCGCGTGAGACCGCAAGTGAATCCTTCGACGCTGAAATACCTGAAACCAGTATCGCAAAAAATCGTGACCAGGCGCTTCCCGGGGCCCAGTTCTTCGGCCAATTGTAATGCGGCAGCCACATTCGCGCCCGAGGAAGGCCCAACCAGTACTCCCTCCTCGCGCGCCAACCGCCTGGTATATTGGAATGCTACCTCGTCCTCCACGGCAATAACCGAATCGATGAGGTGGCGCTGCAGCACTTCTGGAACAAATCCGGCGCCGATTCCCTGGATCCCGTGCAGACCGGGCTTGCCCCCCGAGAGCACCGCCGAACGCGCTGGCTCCACTGCCGCGATGTGAACAGACGGCAATTCCGATTTGAGTACGCTGCCAACCCCGCTGATCGTGCCACCGGTCCCCACCCCTGCCACGAACGCATCCAATTGTCCGTCCATCTCAGCGAGAATTTCCCGGGCAGTGGTCTCGCGGTGAACCTGCGGATTGGCCGGGTTGCGAAATTGCTGGGGCATGAATACTCCGGCGGGATCCAGGCTCTTCAATTCTTCCGCCTTGCGAATGGCTCCCGGCATGTCTTCCCCGCCTGGTGTCAACACGATTTCCGCGCCATAGCTGGACATGACCGCCCGGCGTTCCACGCTCATGCTGTCAGGCATGGTCAAAATCAGCCTGTACCCCTTGGCGGCTGCGGCCATACTCAAAGCAATTCCGGTATTGCCGCTGGTAGGCTCGACAATGGTCATCCCCTGGCGCAGTGAGCCATCCCGCTCGGCGGCCGCGATCATGCTGGAGCCGATGCGATCCTTGACGCTGCCGGCCGGATTGCTCGCCTCGAGTTTGCCGTAGACTTCGCTGCCGTTTCCGGGCAGGAGGTGCTGCAGGCGGATCAGCGGCGTACTCCCGACTGCATCCAATATCGTATCTACTGTCTTCAAGATATCCATGCTATTCAGCGGACTCTTTATCCCTTTTCATTCAACCATCAGCAAGCCAAGTAGACCTTCGACCGTAGTCACAGGCTGGTCGCACACGGAGTTTCGGCACACGTAGACCCTTGCCTGCCCCGCCTCGGCTTCCACCTTCCCTTTCAATAGAGGAAGATGGTCCACCAAATCCATCGGACACGCAGACGGGTCGCCTCCCACCAGGACCTTGTTGGGAAGGAAGCGGGCATGCAACGCGTGCAGGAAAGGGGCCCAGTCCCTGCGAGGACCGACTACCGCGACCTCGTGCACGGGCTCCTGGTAGAAATCGAGAGCACACAGCATCTGGGCGCAGGAGGAAGGCGAACGCCTCATCAAGTTCCCATACAAAAGCAAGGTCCTCTCCGCCATTTCCCTCAGCCTCGAATCGCCGGTCAAAGCTGAGATGCGCAGCAAAGCCAGCACTCCCATTGAATTACCCGAGGGAGTAGCATTGTCCAGGGGGTTTTTGGTACGCACGATCAGAT
Source organism: Candidatus Latescibacterota bacterium (assembly GCA_965208105.1). Classification (GTDB taxonomy): domain Bacteria; phylum Latescibacterota; class UBA2968; order UBA8231; family UBA8231. The sequence goes on along the minus strand of OZ242318.1, from coordinate 73,982 downwards.
CGCCCGCCCCTTCTTCGGTGTAGAAAAATCCTCCCTTTTCCCGATCCCAGAACCTTTCCACCATCACCTGGTTCCAGTCCTTTGCCGCCCGCAACCAGCTCAAATCGAAACTGGCTTCGTAGAGATCGATGAGGCCATTGATAATACAGGCATAATCGTCCTGGTAGGCCGGCAAGCGCGCCCGGCCGTCCTTGTAGACATGCAGGAGCGAGCCATTTTCCACCATATTTTCCAAAACGAACCTCGCCGCCGACTCTCCCGCCTGGAGATAGGAATCCACTCCCAGAACCTGATATGCACGGGCGAAGGCGCTGATCATCATGCCGTTCCAGGCCAACAAAATTTTGTCATCCCGCGCCGGAGGCACGCGCTGCCGGCGGGCGCCAAGGAGCTTACTCTTCCCCTCCTCCACGGCTCTGCTCAATTCTTCCTCTTCCACATCGAGAAAGCGGGCAAGTACAGTGATCTCATTGTCCACGTGGAGGATGCTTTTGCCATGTTCAAAGTTGCCCTCCGCAGTCACATCGAAATAGCGCATGAAGAGCGGGGCTTCCTCCTCTCCGAGAATCTTCTCTACCTCCTCGGGCTCCCAGACGAAATACTTGCCTTCCTCTCCTTCGCTGTCTGCATCCTGGGTGGAGAAAAAGCCGCCCCCTTCACTGCACATTTCACGCAGGACATAGCCAAGTACTTCCTCGACCACACGCCGATAAAATCCGTCACCCGTCAACTGAAAGGCCTCCAAGTAGACCCAGACGAGCAACGCATTGTCGTAGAGCATCTTTTCAAAGTGGGGCACCAGCCACCGCTGGTCGACCGAGTAGCGATGGAATCCCCCTCCCAACTGATCGTAAATTCCCCCGTTGGCCATCTTCTTCAAGGTCAACTCGACCATTTCCAGGGCGTTTCTGTTGCCGCTCCTGCGATAGCTGCGCAACAGCAGGGAAAGGGCCATGCTATTTGGAAACTTCGGCGCCGACCCCATCCCGCCGTGGGTCAGGTCGAAGCTGCGGTGAAAATGGCCGAATGCACCTTCCAGGATTTCTTCTCCGATCTGCCCCTGAGGGGCCAACAGGTCGGCCTGGCGCTTCAAGGTCTCGGTCAGGTTGGCAGCTACCTCCTCGATCCTGTCTCGGCTGCCGCGGAATTGCCCCGCCAGGGCCAGCAGGACCCTGGGAAATCCGGGTTGCCCGTGGCGGTCGGCCGGCGGGAAGTAAGTGCCCCCGTAGAAGGGCCGTAAATCCGGAGCCAGGAATACCGTCATGGGCCAGCCGCCGCCGCCCGTCAAACTCTGCACGGCCATCATGTAGATCTCGTCAAGGTCGGGCCTTTCTTCCCTGTCCACCTTGATATTGACGAAGTGCTCGTTCATGATCCCGGCAATCTTCTCGTCCTCGAATGATTCGTGCTCCATGACGTGACACCAGTGGCAGGCCGAATATCCGATTGACAGCAGTATGGGCCGATCTTCCCGCCGCGCACGTTCAATTGCCTCCGTTCCCCATGGATACCAGTCAACCGGATTGTGAGCGTGCTGGCGCAGGTAGGGACTGGTCTCCTCGATCAGGCGATTGGTGAATTTTTCAGGAATCATGAATTACCTGTCCTCTATACGGAATTTGCGGCCACTTGGCCCTTGATCAACATTTTTCCGTCGTTCCTTTCTCTCCTGCCAGAAACTGTTCCAGGTCCTCGGTTATGCGCCTGAAGCGGCATTCACCTTCAGCGCGCACCTCCCCTCCCTCGGCTCGGCGGCAGTGCAGCGGCCAGACCTCCTCGAGATAACGCCTTTCCAGATTTTCCTGCTCCTGAAGCGGAAGTACTGGAACCATCAGGGCGCGAATCTCCGAAAAGTTGATGTTCGGCGTTCCAACTCCATTGATGATGGAGCGGATTTGCGCCCATCCCGGCCTTGACTTGAAATAGAACCATACGAAGAAGGGATTGATCCCGGCCAGGCGGACGAGATCCACAAAGCACCCGATATTCGCTGGCTCACTTCCAAGATAGACCGCAAGGCGATTCTTGCCCAAAGTGCCGGCGCCGGACCGTGGCAGCAACAGGTCTCCATAGCGCACGCGGCTGCGCATCAGATCGAACTCACTGCCCTCCTGGACGTACAAGCTGCGCTCAAAATGCAGACCCGTTTCGGCAAAATCTCCCTGGCCGATGACCCGGATCCCCACCTCCTCGTACCGGGGCCGCCGCCCCGTTACGATCGGCCCGTAGGTAAGGTGTTCGATATAATCACCCAGGGGGTCCAAGGCGAACCCACCGGGCAACCGCGCCGGCTTGGTCTTTTCCGACCAGAACTCCACATCCCAGCGGGCACCGCGAAGTCTGGTTTCGGAAAGAAAGAAGATTCCATCCGCCTGTTTCGGGTTTCGGGTGCGCAGGACCGCGAGAACCTTTTCAAGCTTGTCCTTCAAAGAATCTCCCGGGGATCCAGCCGGCCGGGAACGGGGAACCAGCAAGACTTCATCGCTCCCGTTCCGACTGTTGACCCGCTTGCGCAAAAACAGGATCTCCGTTTTTGCAGTTGCGCAACACTGCCGGAATACCGTATCGGGCAAATCCATCACAGCGACCACCGCCGCGCGTTCCAGCACCCAGTCGCGAACCTTTTGCAGCCTCGTATTGGCGAAAAAGCCCTCGGGAAGGATGAACCCAATCACCCCTCCTGGCCTGGCGAGTTGAATGGCGCGCTCGACGAAGAGCAGATCGATGGCCGTTTTGTGCAAAATCCGTTTATTGCACCCAGGCCGTTCGCCATTGCCACCTAGACGCCAAATCGAGAAACGGTTCCATTTTTCAACCTTGTCACCGACCTGGCACAGGTATTCCCCGGGAAGAATATCCTCCAGGCGTCCGAACGGTGGATTGCCCACCACCAGGTCAAAACTCGCTGAATCCACACCGGGAAATTCCTGCAGCAATCCATCACCTGTATAGAACATGGTGCCGCGGGCCCCCTCCGAGCGCCGTGCTTCCAGCTCCGGATCGATTTCGATTCCATAGGCGTGGTCTGCTGACACCATCCCCAGTTCCAGTGCGGCATCCAGAAAAACACCCTTCCCCGCGGAAGGGTCGATGATCCTGGGTTGATTTCCAAGCCCTCCCGCGAAGACCCGTGCGGCCTGACAAATGAACTTTGCCAATTCGCAGGGGGTGAAGAATTGCGCCAGGGATGCATTACCTCTCTGGTTGGACAGAGCGTGTCGCGGGCTACTCAAAAGCGCCTTTTCTCCTTCACACTCTCCTTCCCCGCAACCTGAGGAGGTCCCTTCAACTCGTTTATCTCCAAGGTGTTGGGGCTTCCCAGAAAAATTGGCACAGATCCTGCTTGCCTCCTGCCCACCAGGTTGCTGCCCCGGGATGGAACGGGGAAGGCCGGACTCTCGTTCGTCACCATTTTCCTTGGAGGCCCATCATGTCCAAACTGCGCATGCCAACCATCAACCAGATCGCTCTCAGTGGCCGGCTGGCCCAGGATCCCGAATTTCGGCTTACCGAAAATGGGGTTGCCAGGCTAAGCGCCCGACTAGCTGTCAACCGCTCCTACCGCCAACGCAATGGCGAGTGGCAGGAAGAGAGTTCCTTTTTCAATATAGTGCTCTGGCAAAAAATGGCCGAGTACTACGCCGAACGCATCCGCAAAGGAACCGCGGTATTCATAGCTGGCCGTCTTCGCAGCCACAGCTGGAGAGATGAGGAGGACCGTCATCATTCCCTGGTTGAAATACAGGTCCGAAGCCTCCAGCTTCTGGAGAAGAGCCAGGCGGCAACGGAAGTGGAAGACTCCCTCGAAGAGGATCTGGAAATCGCCTGATTCCCGCTTCCGGCGCCATGGTCCGGAAGTGCGGCCTTCATTCCTTCGCAGGTCGCCACAGGCGTACTCCGACACCACTCAACCAGGTGTCCATGCCCCAAAGTAAATTGACTCGGTCCTGAATTATAACTATTTTTTACCTCATTGGAAGCCTCCATAAGAAGGTTGCTCAGAAGGTTACAAATTCCGCCCCGGCACCCAGCCGCGGGCAAGTCCAATCCTTGAATTCCTTTCCGCCCAGTACGGATGGCACATTCGGAAATCCACCGGTGAAATGAGGTGGGGCAGTAGCTCAGATGGGAGAGCGCGGGCTTTGCAAGCCTGAGGTCGGCGGTTCGATCCCGCTCTGCTCCACCAATCCGACATCCAACCATAATCAGTGTCCCGTCGCAGAGATAGGTTGACGAAATTGGGCCGCCGAGGCGCCCGGCTCACAAGGCGCCTGAGCGAGTCGTACCAGTGGTGTACGGCGAATGAAGGCAACGCCGTGAGCCGGGATGGATCGGCGGAATAATGGCAACATATTTCTGCGACGGGACACAAGGCCAACCGATCTCCTGAAAATTCTCTCCCCGCCTCCAGGGATATCCCGGTCCAACCCCCCTTGAAAAGCGCCGGGCGCGGACCGGTCGGCCCCGCACAACCCGGCTGTCTTCCGAAAGGGACAGCGGGCCATTCGACCGCAACGGACTTGCCCGAAGAGGTTTCCTTGTTACATTAAATCCGGAAATGCACAGTTAGGGGATGGGAGCCTGTTCAGCCACCAACGGCAGTCTCCAAATCCCAATCATTGCTCACCTTTCTTTCCTGAAAAATTCACCATGTGTGGCATTGCCGGAATCTTCTACAAAGGCGCTAGAGACAAGCACGACGTCGGCAAAGCCCTTGTTCAGATGCTCTACGGGTGCCAGCATCGGGGCAGGGATTCCACCGGGTTTGCAATCTATGGCGAGCCTGCAACCGATCAGTACATACTCCGGTTTCTCATTGGAGAAGGCCATGGGGATCTCGATGCCGTCGGCTGCATACAGAACGTCCTCAGGGAATACAATGCCACCATTGTCCGGGACGAGATCATCGAGAGTAATTACCGGGTAACCGTGATCTTTACTGGCGACATGCAAAGGTTTTCCTATGCTCTGGAACGAGCTGCAAAAGTCATCTCCATTGGCTCGAGTCTGGAAATAATCAAGGACGTCGGCGACGCACACGCGGTGGACAGGCGCTATCACGTGCAGAACTCCTTCGGAACCCACGGCATCGGCCACGTGAGGCTCGCCACCGAATCCAACGTCGAACCCGAGGCCGCCCATCCCTTCTGGGCTACCGGCTTTGCCGATATCGCCATTGTCCACAATGGGCAAATAACCAACTACTGGAAAATGAGGCGAGCCCTCGAAAGCAAGGAGTTCGAATTCAGAACCGACAATGACAGCGAACTCATCGCGGTATTTTTGGCCGAGCAATTGTCGCGCGGGATGCCTCTGGAGGAAGTGCTGTCCGCCAGCATCGAGGAACTCGATGGGACCTTTTCCTTTCTGGTTTCAACCGGGAACGAACTGGGCTTTGCAAAGGACCAGCTTGCTGCAAAACCCATGGTGATGTACGAGACGGACCAACTAGTCGCTATCGCATCAGAAGAGGTCTCGCTGAACAGATTGTTCCCCGGCGAGATGATCGCCACCACCGAGCCTCTGCCAGGAACCTACTTTACATGGTCCAAGTAGATCTGACCGAGTTGAGCGTCAGAGACGCCAACCAGAAGATCAGAGAGCTTGGATCGCTGGGCCACGACGTCGAAGTGCTCAACCCCGATGCGCGCCACCACATCGGCGTCGGCCTTCTCTCTCCAATTACCGTGCGCATCCGCGGATCCGCCGGTTATTTCTGTGCAGGTCTATCAGACAAGGCCAGATTTGAAGTAGACGGCAACGCGGGATGGGGACTGGCCGACAACGTCTATGAAGGCACGGTGGTCGTCAATGGCAATGCCAGCACCATTGCCGCCGTTGCGATCCGCGGCGCAACAGTTGTGGTCAAGGGGAACCTCGGATCGCGCGCCGGGCAGGTGATGAAGGCCGGAACTCTCTGCTGCGCCGGCCACGCCAGCTTCATGGCGGGATACATGATGTATGGAGGACGAGTGATCATCCTCGGGGATTCGGGAGAGAAGATCGGCGAGGACATGCACGGGGGGGAAATTTACGTCGGCGGCAAGATACAGTCGCTGGGCACGGATGCAAAACAGGCGGAAATCTCCGAGGATGAGTGCAGCGCGGTGTTGGAATTTCTGGATGAGCAGGAAATTCCCTTCACCGGTTCATTCAAGAAGGTGGTGAACGCCGGCAAAAAACTGCGCTATAAGGGAGACGAAGCACGCACCCGGCCGATCCCGTTTTTTACCTTCTCAGGCAAAGCCGACTACTGGAACAGAAAGGTTCAAGAGGACATATTCATCAAGTCCCAGATCGGTCGATACCGCATCCGCGGCTACGGCGCATCGCGGCCACTGCCGCACTTTTCGGACCTCGCCTTCAAGCACGACCTGTCGCAGGCCGGCACCGATCCGGACTTGCTGGAAAAAGTCAATCTCAGGACCCAAATTGGAGAAAAAAACGGAGCGATCCCCCTGTCGCTGAGTATGCCGGTGATGATTGCTCCCATGAGCTATGGCGCCTTGAGCAAGTCCACGAAGGTGGCACTTGCCATTGCCTCGCGGCTTTCCGGCACGTCGGAAAATACGGGAGAAGGGGGGTTGACCGACGAGCAAAGGCGGGAGGCCGACCAGATCATCATGCAATGCCTCGGCGGAAGGCTGGGCTGGAATATCCATGACATGCGGCGCGCCAATGCCCTGGAAATCTATATATCTCAGGGAGCCAAACCAGGTTTCGGGGGTCAGCTCATGGCCAAAAAAGTCACCAGGGAGCTGGCGGCCATTCGAGGCATTCCACAGGGGATCGACTTGAGGTCCCCGTCCCGCCATCCGGACATCCTCGGGGCGGACGACCTGGTCATCAAAATTGAAGAATTCAGGGAAGCAACCGAATATAAATTGCCCGTAAGCCTCAAAATGGGAGCTGGCCGCGTGCGCGACGACATCAAGATCGCACTCAAGTCAGGCGCCGACTTCGTAGAACTCGACGGATCTCAGGGATCCACAGGCGCCTCCAGCTCGGAAGTCCTGGAATACGTAGGCATACCGACCCTGGCCGCAATCCAGGAAGCAGTCGACGCTCTCGCCGAAATCGAGCGGCCAGGAGAGCTCCCCATCGTCCTGATGGGCGGCATCAAGGACGGCATCGATGTTGCCAAGGCACTGGCCCTGGGGGCGGATGCCACCGCTGTTGGCACAGCGGCCATAATCGCCGGAGGATGCATCTCCTGCATGCAGTGCCACGTGGGAACATGTGTCGTGGGAATTGCCACCCAGGACCCGCAACACGAGAAGCGCTACAATATCCCGGTCGAAGCCCGAAATATCCACCACTTTCTCGAAAATATCCGTTGGCAGTTGGCCGCCGTTGTCAAGGGCCTGGGATATGCCGATTTTCGCCAGCTTTCTCGGCGTGACCTGGTGGCTCTTACCCCAGAGGCAGCAAGAATTACCCGGCTGCCCTTCTCCCCGGAGTTTGGAAGGAAGCCAAAGCCCTTCACAGAGTTGAAACCGCTCCTGGCGGAGAGATTCGATTAGCGAGAAGATGAGCGCCCCCGCCTCTTTCGTTCCCATCGAACTACTGGACGATACTTCCGATCTGCACTTTGTGCCCGCGCCTTGCCAGGTAGCGTGCCCCATAGGGACCGATGCACCTTCCTACATAGGTTATATCTGGGAAGAAAACTTTGTCGGAGCCCTGGAAGCCATCTCGGCCACCAACCCCTTCAGCTCGATTTGCGGACGCGTCTGCGACGCTCCCTGCGAACCTGCGTGCCGCAGAGCCGACAGCGACGGACCGATAGCCATTCGCAACCTGAAGCGCTTCGTCATGGACAAGCTGGGACCCGACTTCCACCTACCCCCGGTTAAAGTCACCCGTGACGAGACAGTGGCCATTGTCGGAGGCGGTCCCGCCGGGCTGACGGCCGCGCAGGATATTGCCGAGGCCGGGTACGAGGTCCACGTCTACGAAATGTCCGACCGACTGGGCGGAATGATGGTCTGGGGGATACCCGCATTTCGCCTTCCGCCCAGAATCATCGACGAGGACATCAACCGGATACTGAATCACTGTCCCGGCATAGTGGTCCATTTCAACCACGCTCTCGGGAAGAACATCTCCCTGGAAGAATTGAAATCGAAACACGACGCGGTCCTCCTTGCAATCGGTGCATGGTGGGGGAAGAAAATGGGCATACCTGGAGAATGCGGCCCTCGCGTAGTCGACGGGGTATCCTTTCTGCGGCGAATAAACAGCGGCGAACGCCCACGGATGCCAGAAACCGTGGTCGTCGTGGGAGGCGGGGATGTGGCAATGGACGCCTGCCGCGCTGCCCTGCGCCTTCCAGGATGCCGGCACGTAAAAGTGCTCTATCGTCGCAGCCCCATGGAAATTCCCGCCCGCCGGGACGAACTTGAAGGAGCCGTCAAAGAAAAGGTGGAGTTCATCTACAATACTCAACCGGTGGGGATACCAGGGCGCGATGCTCCTCCCGCCATCCGCTGCTTGAAGACGGTGATGGGTGATCCCGAAGCGGATGGTAGAAGAAAACCCCTTATGGTGGAAGGTTCCGAACACGACATCGAATGCGGCCTCGTAATTGCCGCGGTCGGTCAGAAGGCCGAAAACGAAGAACTCGAAGAGATGGGCTTCATGGCGAACGAGCGCATCCGTGCAGACCATGAGACGACGGCCACTGAGGACCGCATGGTATTTGCCACCGGAGACGGAGCCTTCGGACCTTCGACCATCGTCAATGCCATGTACCTTGGGCACCGGGCTGCCTACTACATCAAGGCCTTTCTCGAAGGTAGAAGCGACCCGATGCCGTACAGCACGCCCTATCGCACCAGGCGGGTTCCGGTAGCCCAAGACCCTGAGTGGGAAATTTTCAACAGGGTTGACCAACCATTTCACGGGCTGGGCAAAGATCCCCTCGCATTTCCCGAAATCGAGACGACCTACACTCTCCCACAGGCCAGAGAGGAAGCGGCGCGTTGTCTACGGTGCGACGCGGAAAACGGCACGCACGAATATTCCGTCAACACCCGCGAAGATATATTCATAATGGCCCGAACGCGTCCCGAGCAAGCGCACAAACACGTCCCCATGCTGAACAAGCGCCTGGCCAATCGCCAGAATCCATTTCCCGGGGACAGAGGCGCCATGCTTGACGACATCCATCTGCTGCCCGCCAATTTGTCGCGCCTGGTCATCGACCCGTACCGCGAGGCATGCAAGATGCAGACCAGGATTGGGCATTCGCTTGAGCTTGAATCTCCTTTTCTCATCACCGGTTTTGACCGCGCACCGGAAGAAATCAAACTGGGCCTGTCCGAGGCCATAAAAAGAAGCGGCTGTGCCTATCTCGGTGCAAGGCAACTTGGCCCCGAGACTCCCTGGATGCAGTTGATCCCCCCGTCGGGAGGGGACCCCAGCGCAGATGCCGCAGGCCTCGTATATACCCTGGGAAAGACCACTTCCCGGGCCGATCTGGTTCGGGGGAGGGAGGACCAATTGCTCGGCGTCTCGGCAAGTTCCGACACAATTAGTGACGCAGTTCCATGGGCAATCGATCAGGGCTGTGACATAATTGTATTGGATGGAAGCGCAAGGCTGGAAGAACCATGGCCGGAACTGGCGTGCGGATTCGATTTAACGGTTCTGCGCGACGCCATCGCGTCCCTGCGAACCTCCAGGATGGAGGAACAGATCAACGTCGTTTACTTCGGGGGGATACGGTCTGGAACAGATGCCGCAAAGGCCATTGCATTGGGCTGCCAGTCAGTGATCATGAGCGTCTCTGTCGCCCTGGCCATGGGAGGTAGAATTGACGACCGCAACCATATGCATTTTTCGGCGGATTACACGATTGAGGAATACCTCGAATCTGCACTGAATTTTTTAACCGCCAGTTCCGGAGAGGCATCGATGATGGCGCGTGGTGTCGGCAAGACCAATATTCACAGCCTCGAACCCGAGGATCTACGGTCCATCACCTTGGCAACCTCCCAGGCGACGGGCATCCCTTTGATTGGAGCCCATTGACCCCGGGTCGGGCACCACGTCCTCCCTCTACGGCAGCACGTAAATTCCCATTGTACTAACCGCCATCCACAGAACCAGATTGATCTGCAAGGGCCGGTCCTTCCAAACAACAGCGGTAGGATTGTCACCGCTCCCCTTTTGGTAAACCAGGTACAGGTATCGCAAAAACCCATAAAGTACAAAGGGAATAGTCCATTGCATCCGATGAGCATAGGCGGCCCCACTCTCCCCCACTCCCATGGCGTATAGAGCATAGCATACAAGTGTGGCTGATGTCAGCACAGATACGACCTGGTCCAGAAAGGAAACGCTGTATTCCTTCAGGATGATCCGATGCGCGACTGCCCCTTCTTCCAGCCCGACCAATTCCTGCCTTCTCTTTATCACCGCCAGAAACAAGGCGAGCATGAAGGAACAAAGAATAAACCAGGTGGAAATGGTTACCTCCAGGACCATACCTCCCCCCATTGCCCGAAGCAGGTATCCAAGAGCCACAATCAGCACATCGACGATCACCACCTGCTTCAATTTGAAGGAGTAAGCCAGATTCAGCACCACGTATGCGAGGCCCACGTTGCCGAAGTGAGGATGGGCGAAAAAAGCACCGACCAGACCCAGGGCGAGCAGCATAGCGCCCGCGGCAGCCGCTATGGGCGCAGGCAACCGGCCGGAGGCGATGGGTCGCTCCGATTTTTCCGGGTGGAGACGGTCCCGCTCAGCGTCGAAGAGGTCGTTGAATAGATAGATTGCGCTGCTCAGGAGGCAAAAGCACCCGGCCGCGCCAAGGCAACGAATTGCATAATCCGGCTCGAAGAGATGTCCAGAGAATACGAGGGCTGGAAAGACGAAGGCATTCTTGATCCAATGCCTCGGACGCATAGATCGCAAGATGTGAAATAGCATTCCCTTGTTCCTTGGACCCAGACGCCTGTTTGATCGGGAGGATGGATTTAATTGAAGGAAGAGACCGCCATGGAGGAGAGAGCCTTATTCGAATCTGAACGATATCCGGCGCGCATTTCGGTGATAATCAGGCGGGAAGGTTCAAACCCGGCTTTCGGGAACCAGAGGCAAGGAACCTACCCTGCAAAGCCTCGAGCCAGGTAGATCGACCGCCCCGGTTGTGAAGGTAGAAAAATCCCTCCAGAACGAAAAAACGGCTTATCTTCGAGGAGACAAACCGCCTCAGGAACCTTTCCAGGCGCTCCGCCTGGCGTCCGTTCGCCAAGAGACGCTAGACCTCAGACCTCCATGATCTCCTTTTCTTTATTTTCAACGATCGTATCGACCTGGCCTACGTGCTCGTCGGTGAGTTTCTGAATCCGGGTATGGGCCTGGCGTGCCTCGTCTTCGGATACCTCCCCTTCCTTTTTCGACAACTCGATGAGGCTTATCCCCTCCCGCCGGGCATGGCGCACCGCTACCCTGCCCTCCTCCCCTCGCTGCCGGGCTGCCTTGCTGATCTCGCGGCGGCGTTCTCCCGTCAACTCGGGTATGGGAACTCGGATAAGGGTCCCATCATTGGAGGGGTTGAGGCCAAGCTTGCCGTCCGATCGGATTGCCTTTTCTATCACCGGAATCAAATTCTGTTCCCAAGGCTTTATGGTGATCATGCGGGGTTCGGGAACGCTGAGGTTTGCCACCTGATTGAGCGGAGTGGAACTCCCGTAGTAATCGACGCGAATTGCGGACAACATCGCGGTTGAAGCCCGTCCCGTCCGAATGGAGGCCAGATCCCGTCGCAGGGCCTCAACGGCCTTCTCCATGTGTTGAATTACATCCTGAATGATTTCGTCGATCATGGGGCCCGAACATCCTGCTGAAACCGCGTCCTTCCCTACTCCTCCTCTCCAAGGCGGAAACAGGAGAAGCGACGGATGATTATTTTCTCGCCGATCTTGGCCGTCAGCTCAACCAGAAGGTCCTGGACTGTCTGGTCTGGATTTTTTACAAATGCCTGTTCGAGCAGACAGACATCCTGAAAGTACTTCTCGAGTCGTCCCGAGACAATTTTTTCGGCAATGTTGTCTGGTTTGCCTTCGTCTTTCGCCCTTTCTTCGTAAATATTGCGTTCCCTCTCCAGCAGTTCCGGATCCAGGTCCTCCCGGCCAATCGCCAGGGGACGAGAGGCTGCGATGTGCATGGCCACATCCTTGCCGAACTGTTGGAAATCTTCGGTGCGGGCGACAAAGTCGGTCTCGCAGTTGATTTCAACCAGGACCCCAAGACGACTCCCGGGATGGATATAGGAGGTGATAAATCCGTCTCGAGCGACGCGCCCAGCCCTTTTCTCGACGGCAGCCATCCCCTGTTTGCGCAGGTAGTCGACCGCCTTTTCAAGGTCGCCGGCCGTTTCCTGAAGCGCCTTTTTGCAATCCATCATTCCGAGCCCTGTTTTGTCCCGGAGTTCCTTTACCAACTTTGACGAAATCACACCCATATCATTTCCATTCCGATCAATTGCAAGAGCTACAGGTCTATTCCACCAACCATCAATCGGCACTGACCTCTTCAGCCTGTTTTTCCTCAGCATCACCGGCTTCGGCCTCCTCGCGTTCGCTCGCCTTGGCCTTGCCCTCCAGAACGGCTTCGGCCATCAGGTGTGCGACCAGGCTGATGGAACGCAGGGCATCATCGTTGCCGGGAATGGGGTGGGTGACAGCTTCTGGATTGCAATTCGTATCGATGAGGCCGACCGAGGGAATCCTCAGCTTCTGTGCTTCGAGCACGGCGATATGTTCCTTCCTGATGTCGACAATGAACACCAGCCCCGGCAGGCCTCCCATCTTCCGGATTCCTGCAAGGGTCTTGCCAAGTCGATCGCGCTCCTTTTCAAGGAGCAGGACCTCCTTCTTCTTCAATTTTTCATAAGTGCCGTCAGTGGAAATTTGATCGAGATGGTCCAGGTGGCGAATGCTTTGTCGGATGGTCTGCCAGTTGGTCAACATCCCTCCCAACCAGCGCTCGGTGACGTGGAACATGCCACAGCGCTCGGCCTCCTGGCGAACGATGTCGACGGCCTGTTTCTTGGTACCTACGAAGAGAACCGTTCCCCCTGCCTGGGAGGTCTCAAGCACGGCTTGATAGGCTTCTTCCAGCCTGTTGAGGGTCTTTTGCAAATCGATTATGTGTATCCCGTTGCGCTCGGTAAAGATGTACTGCTTCATCTTGGGATCCCATCTGCGGGTCTGGTGCCCGAAGTGAGTCCCAGCCTCCAGCAGATCGCGGATGGAACAATCAACCATTGCCAATTCCCTGTTATGAGATTGTCAAGCCGTCACCTTCCAAAACCAGGCGCAGAATCCCCTCCTTGATTGCCCGAGGGAATACCCCTAGGTCCTGGCGAAAATTGGGTGGGATAAGAAAACCTGGTATAAATCAACGCTTCGAGAATTGAAAGCGCTTGCGCGCGCCGGCCAGGCCATACTTTTTGCGTTCCTTTTCGCGCGGGTCGCGGGTCAAAAAGCCGGCATTCTTCAATGAATTTCTCACATTGGGATCAAATTGGATTAGGGCGCGGGCAATTCCGAGGCACGCAGCACCGGCCTGACCTCTCAAACCACCGCCCTTGGTGGAGATGTGAATATCAAATCGATCGCGGGTCTCGGTCAACTGCAGGGGTTGCACCAGTATCATCTCCAGTGCATCCCGGCGAAGGTAGTCATTCGCGCTTCGCCCGTTGATATAGATGTCTCCAGCTCCCAGACGCAGGCGCACGCGAGCCACCGAGGTCTTCCTTCTTCCGGTCGCCTCAAATGTTTCTGCCATAAGTTCCGAAACCTCTCGATATCAATTCAGAATTCCAATGCTGCAGGCTTTTGGGCCTCGTGGGGATGTTTATCCCCGGCATAGACCCGGAGCTTCTTGAACATCATGCGTCCCAGAGGGTTGTGCGGCAACATGCCCCATATTGCCTTGCGCAGAATGCGCTCTGGATGCTTATCCATGACCTCCCTGTACGAGGTCGAACGGATGCCCCCCGCATATCCCGTGTGGCGATAGTAAACTTTCTGGTCGGCCTTGCGGCCGGTGACCCTGATCTTGTCGGCGTTGATCACGATTACGTGGTCGCCCATATCGGCATGGGGCGTATACCAGGGTTTGTGTTTACCACGAAGAATACGCGCAATCTCCGATGCCAATCGGCCAAGTATCTCATCCCTGGCATCCACGACAAACCACTGACGCTCGATTTCTACTTTCCTGGGCATGTAGGTTCTATCACTCATGAGCAGCTTTCAACTTTCGGGACCTCGGCCGGATGTTTCCCGGGGTATTTCGCCAAATTATTGATAAAAGGCTAAAGCTAATTCCAATTCACCGCATTGTCAAGCCTTTGCCTGTCTTTCGCTTGCGCCATCTGCGCCAGAGAAAAAACACCAGGATTCCCGCTGCGAGCAAAGCAAAAAATCTGTTATAATAACCCAGGTACTCGACTATCCGCCCCCAGTTGCGTCCGACCAATACACCGGCGTATAGCAGCATCCCGTTCCAGACCCCCATGCTGACCAGACCGCACAGAACAACCTTTTTCCAGCCCATCCCCCCGATACCGGCGGCAATGGCGATCACTGACCGGATTCCGCTCAGGAAGCGGTTGACCAGGATCAGGGCAGTGCCGTACCTGTCAAGCCATTGCTCTGCCCTGGCAATGCTTGAAGGAGAAAAAAAGCGGCCCCGGCGGCCGGATAGAAAAGACTTTCCATGACTGTAGCCCAGGTAGTACATGACAGAGAATCCGGCTGTCCCTCCCAAGCAGGTTGACAGGTACACGAGCCAGAGATCGAGTGCGCCTCGCCCCACGAGATAAGCGCTGAATACGACCACGGTATCCCCGGGAATGGGTGGAATGACATTTTCCAGGAAGGCGCTGATCAACAAGGCTCCGTATGCCCACAGGGGATTCCACTGACTCAACTCCCCTATCCAGCGGTTCAGGTACTCTTCCACCACTCACATCTCTATCAGGGCGACGGCCTGAGCCGCCATTCCCTCTTGCCGGCCGACAAACCCCAAGTGCTCGGTCGTAGTGGCCTTGAGGGAAATCTCCTCTGGCGCCAGGCGCAGCACGCGGGCGAGACGCTCGACCATTTCCTCCACGTGAGGCGCCAGTTTTGGACTTTGCGCCACGAGCACTGCGTCCAGGTTCACGATCTCAGCTCCCAAATCGTCCAGAAGCTTCCGCACCCTTTCCAACAAAACCAGGCTGGATATGTTCTCGTACCTGGGATCCGTGTCCGGAAAGAGCCTGCCGATATCGCCACGAGCCGACGCCCCCAGCAGGGCGTCTATGATGGCATGTGTCAACACGTCAGCATCCGAATGCCCCCGCAGTCCACACTCGAATGGGATGGGGACCCCTCCAAGAATCAGCTTCCTCCCCTTTTCCAAACGATGGACATCGAACCCCTGTCCTACGCGCAGACGCCTCTTGGCCGTTCTCCGTCCCTCCTTTCGCGACAAATACCATTCAGCCCATTCCAGATCATGAGGTGTGGTAATCTTTACATTTTGGGACTCCCCCTCCACGACTCGAACCTCGTGTCCCAGACGCTCCACCAAGGTGGCGTCGTCGGTCGCCACTCTCTTGGGGTCCACGAGGCCATAAGCTTGCAGCAACAGCTCTCGCCGAAACGCCTGTGGCGTCTGGGCGTTTTGCAGCGTCGCCCTGTCCAGGGTCTCCACGATGGCCCCCGATCTGACCACCTTGATGGTTTCCCGAAGCGGCATGCCAGGCACGGCTGCCCCGTGTTCGACAGCTGCGTCCACCACCCGAGCGAGCAGGTTCTCGGAGACGAAAGGCCGCACTGCATCGTGCACGAGGACGATTTCGCCCTCAGGATCGGTTGCCTGCAGACCGGCGTGAACGGACTGGTGCCGCTCCGCACCTCCGGGAACCAGGGTGCGGACCTTTCGCAGCGAGGGTGAGTCCAGTACCGAGCGGCGGCAGTATTCCATGTCTTCCCGTCTCAGTACCAGGACGATGTCCGTCACCATCGGGCTGCGTTCAAAAGCTTCCAGGGCATGCCGCAGCAGCGGACGGCCCCCGAGGGGAAGAAACTGCTTGGGAGTCTCCGCTCCCATGCGGCGCCCCCGCCCGGCGGCAAGGAGAATGGCTGTAATCGTCGGATTTTCCATGGCCCTTCAGAGTATGAGCATGGCATCGCCGTAACTGTAGAAGCGATACCTCTCCGCCACTGCAGCGCGGTAGGCTTCGATAACGAGCCCGCGGCCGGCGAAGGCGGCAATCAGCAGGAGCAGGCTGGATCTCGGCAGGTGAAAGTTGGTCAGCAGAGCATCTATGGCCTTGAACTCGTATGGGGGGAAGATGAACTTCCCCGACCAGCCGCGGCCCGATCGGATCTCCCCATTCTGGCCGACCACGGTCTCAAGGGTACGGACTACCGTCGTCCCTACCGCCACGAGCCGGCCTCCCATGCGTCGGCGTTTGCACAGCTCGGCAGCGGTGCCCCTGTCCACCTCGTAGTACTCGGGCTCGAGGCTGTTCTGTCCCAGTTCCTCGCTGCGAATGGGCTCGAAGGTTCCCGGACCCACATGGAGAAGAATTGACGCCACGGCAGTGCCGCCGGCCTCGATCGAGCCAAGAAGGTCGGAGGTGAAGTGCAGCCCGGCTGTTGGAGCAGCTATTGCTCCATGGTCGCGGGCGAACACCGTCTGGTAGCGGACCGCGTCCTCCGCATTCGGCCTTCGGCGGATATAGGGGGGAAGGGGGACCTCTCCCGCCTCCTCGATCACCCTGCCGGCGTCTCCCACCCCGAATGAGACCAGAAGGCGGCCGCCTTCGACCTTGTCGACGATTTTACCCCGGAATCTACCCCCGGCAAATTCAACGACCGTGTTCGGAGACAGGCGCCGACCTGGACGACCCAGGGCCAACCAGCGCCCTCCCTCCTGCTCTCGGATCATCAGCAACTCGATCTCTGCGCCAGTCTCCGCCTTGCGGCCTCTCAGGCGGGCATGTACCACCCGGGTCCGGTTCACTACGAGGGCATCCTCCGGCTTCAGGAATCTGCGGACATCATTGAACCTGAGGTGTTGGATCGAGGAATCCGATCTGTCCAGAACCAGGAGACGGGATTGATCGCGTCGGCCCAGGGGGTATTGGGCAATCAGATCGGGGGGTAGGTCGAAGTCGAAATCTGCTAGTCGCATGGGGGTTGGGGAAACATATTTGCCGCCGCAGAATCCGTCAATATCGAATGGCCGGAGGAAGCCGGGAGGGTCTTTCCGGCAGCATGACCTCCAGAGGTGTGGGAATGTTTCGCGTAAGGAGGCGGCCAAAGGCTGCAACAGACTTTGCCTCCTTGCGGTGCCCCGGTCAAACTTTCTTCAACTTATCCCTGCTGCGAGCGTGGCGGAAGATGGTCAGGAGAATCTTGCAGCCAGCACCAAGGCTGCCTCTGATCGTGCCGCTGATCTTGGAGTCGCCGATGCGGCGGCGGTAGCGCACCGGAACCTCGGCAACCCTCATGCCCATTCGCGCCGCCTTCACTTGCATCTCAACCGTCCAGCCGAAATCGCAATCTTCCATGCTGAGGCGATTGAGGGCGTCGAAGCGAATTGCCCGGAATGGACCCAGGTCCGTATAGGCCACCCCGAAAAAGCGGCGGATCAACCGGGTAGCCAGGACATTTCCCAACCGAGCCTGTGGCAAAATCGCCCCTCTCTGGCGTTTTCCAAGTGTCCGCGAGCCAATTACGAGGTCGGCATTGCTTTCCAGAAGGGGTGCGATCAGGGCGGGCATTTCCTCCGGATAATCGCTGAAGTCGCCGTCGAGAAAAACCACTATGTCAGGGCTTCCGAGGGCAGCAATTCCAGCCAGGCAAGCCCTGCCATACCCACGGCGCTCTTCACGGACTACCGTGGCTCCCATGCTGCGGGCCCGGGCGGCAGTGGCGTCGGTCGAACCGTTGTCCACTACGATGACCTGCCCGACCAGGCATCCGGGGATAGCAGCCAGAACCTTGCCTATGGCAGCTTCTTCGTTGTGTGCAGGGATGACGACGGCAATTTCGGGAGGGGGAACCATCGAGAGAGCTCGAGGTGAGACCTGCTACCGCCGAGCGGGCCTTACAATTGGCCTTCTAACCAGGAGAAGAAGAATTCATAAGCTCTTGGATTGTTGTTGAGTATATCCAGGCCGTGGTCCGCCGAGTCGGGCAGGACGAGCACCTCGCTGGGGTCGGCGGTCTGGCGGAACAAAAAAACCGCGAAATCGAGAAAACTCAACTCGACCTCGTTGGTGATTGTGAAAACGTCATTTTCACCCACCATGAAGAGAATGGTGTGGGGCCTGAAATTGGTCAGCCCTTCCCCGATTACGATTGGAACAATTGGGTCCGAGCCCGCCCAGGCCCCCGGAGACAGGCAGACTGCGGCTTTGATCTGGAGGGGAAAGGCACCCATACTCACGTAGGCAACATTGCCGCCCACGCCGGTGCCCACTACCGCGATCCTGGTGGCGTCCACAGTCGCAACCTGGCTCCGAAGCCAGGTCAGGGCGGCCCCGACGTCGAGAAAACTCTCTTCCACGTCATCCCAGGAGAGAGGCTGGCTATCCTCGGGAAGCAATGTCGCGCCGTGTCCCCGCAGATCGATTGCCAGGACATTGTATCCCCGCTTCAGGAGATCCGAAAAGAGAGGGGTAGCGCGCAACCATTCCTCTTTGCTCCCCTGCACTTCGTGCACCAGAATGACCGCCGGACGCGCTTCATCGCCGTCCACCACGCCGAAAAGAGCACTGACCTCCACGCTGTCTACAGAGGTGAACGATACCTGCTTGACAGTAAAGATCTCCTCCTCACCAAGCGCCGCCTGGGGAACATCCGGCCCCAGAATCTTGGGACCATCGCCGTCTTCGTCGCCGCAACTCCACAGCGCAACCGTCAGCGCAAGGACGAGTGAGCAGCTGTACAATTTCATCATGCGATGCCTCGCTGTTTTGGACCTTCAGCCTCTGTCGGAGGTCTCAAATAAACGCCTCGAACTCCATGCTGTCAATCGGGGTGCCTTACTTGACCACCGGTCGCCTATACCCTATCCTAGACCGCGGGCTTTGCTCCATGATTCGGGTTCAAAATCTAAACTTCGCCTACCCTGGAAATGCCCCGGTTCTGCAGGAAATCAACCTGGATATACCAACCGGAACCTGGGCGGCAATTATCGGCGCCAATGGCTGCGGAAAGACCACGTTGGCCCGCTGCCTCAACGGCCTGCACCTGCCCCGGAAGGGCCAGGTCCTCGTGGACGATCTCTGCACCCGGGATCCGGACGCCCTCTTCGAGATTCGCAAGCGCATCGGCATGGTCTTTCAGAATCCGGACGACCAGTTGGTGTCGACCACCGTCGAGGCGGAGATCGCCTTCGGGCTTGAGAACCTATCCGTCCCCACGGAACAAATTCAGCGGCGCATCGATGAGATACTGAAGGAATTCCACCTCGAATCCCATCGCCGCCATCCCCCCCATCGCCTTTCCGGCGGAGAGAAGCAGCGCGTCGCCATTGCAGCTGCCGTTGCACTGCATCCCCGCTACCTCGTGCTGGACGAGCCTACAGCCCTGCTCGATCCCAAGGCTCGCAGCGAGATTCGCGCCCTGCTGCGCCGGTTGAGGGACCAGTTCGGGATTACCACCATTCACATCACCCAATCACCTTCTGAAGCTGCCACCGCGGACCGCGTCATCGTCATGCACCAGGGAAGACTGCTTCACGACGGCACGCCTGACGAGGTATACCGTCACGCAGCGGAGCTGCAGGAGATGGGTCTCGACATCCCCTTTGCCAGTGCCCTTGCGGCCAATTTCTGTGCTCGTACCAAGTACCCACTGGGAGTTCACCTCGACATGGACAGCCTGGCATCGGCCCTGGTTCCAGTACTCGCGGCCGCGCCCACCACAAGGAAGAACAAGGCGACTCCTCAAAATGGTTCCATTAAACTCGCCGCTGAATCTCTCACCCACATCTACGACAGGGGCCTCCCCACCGAACGCACGGCCATCAGGGCCATAAACGCCGAATTCCCCAGCGGGTGCATCGTCGCATTGATCGGTCGGAGCGGCGCGGGTAAAACAACCCTGGCCCAGCACTTCAATGCTTTGCTCAAGCCCCATGGGGGACGCGTTCTGCTCGACGGCGGGGATATCTGGGACGGGGACTGCGATTCCACCCGGATACGCCAGCAGGTGGGCCTGGTCTTCCAGTTCCCGGAACTCCAACTTTTCGAGGAAACCGTGGCTCTGGACGTGGCCTTCGGGCCCAGGAACCTGGGATTTCCGGAGAAGATGATCGAAGAGTCCGTCAACCGGTCACTGCAAGTGGTCGACCTCCCGAGAGAGCACTTCGGCCAGCGCTCCCCCATGACCTTGAGCGGCGGGGAGAAACGCCGGGTTGCCCTGGCCGGAATTCTGGCCATGGCCCCGGATGTCCTCGTCCTGGACGAACCGACAGCCGGCCTCGATGGTCGGACCGTGGGAAAATTGTGCGAGGTTTTTCTGAAACTGAAGGAGCAGGGTAAGACCCTGGTTCTGATCACGCACAACATCGATCTGGTTGCGGAATTGTCCACCCACGTTCTGGTCCTCGAACACGGTGAAGTCCAGGCCTCGGGGGCAACCCGCGACCTCCTTTCAGACCCGGATTTTCCTGCCATCAGCGGCCTGGAAGCCCCGGCCCCGGTCCAATTGACACTGGCCCTGGCAGCCAGGAATGTCCCGGTTCCCTCCAACTTGATTACCCTTAGAGAAGTCGCCGATTTCATTTCCGCAAATTTTGTCCCGCCACCTTGAATCCGGGGAAGACCAACATGCCGTCATTCCAAAGCGACCTGCTCGTCCGCGGAGGACGCTTGATCGACCCTGCAAATGGCTTGGACGAAGTTGCCGATGTCCACGTCGAGGCAGGGATGGTGAAAGCCGTGGGAAATGGCTTGTCCCCACCCGATAAAACTCCGGTCTTCGATGCAGAAGGGCTCGTGGTGGCTCCTGGATTCATCGATGGGCACGCGCATCTGAGGGAGCCCGGATTCGAGTACAAGGAAACCATTGCAAGCGGAACTCGCGCGGCCGCTGCGGGGGGTTTTTGCGCGGTGGCGGCCATGCCCAATACAAATCCACCGCCTGACAGCGTACATCGTCTCGAAGGATTGCTTCAAAGGGCACGGTCCGCCGCGGTGCGCTTCTATCCCATTGCCTGTATCAGCGCAGACCGGGCTGGACGCGAGTTGGCTCCACTGGAGAACCTGGCAAAAAAAGGAGCTGTGGCCTTCTCTGACGACGGCGACCCTCTTGAAGATGCCGAGCTCATGCGCCAGGCCCTGATCCTGGGGCGCCGGCTCAATCGCCCAGTCTTCCCCCACGAAGAGGTGAAACGCCTCACAGCAGGAGGTTGCATGCACGAGGGGGAGGTCTCTGCACGACTCGGTGTCAAGGGAATGCCGCCTGCAGGAGAAGAAGAAATGATCGCCCGCGACATCGATCTCGTACGCCAGACCGGAGGCCCCCTCCACATTGCCCACGTAAGCACCTCAGGCTCGGTAGAGCTCGTGCGCCGGGCAAAGTCGGAGGGCCTCCCCGTAACCTGCGAGGTCCTTCCCCACCATTTCACACTCACCGATGCCGAGGTAGCCACCCAGGGGGCCATGGCCAAGATGAGTCCTCCACTGAGAACGGCAGCCGACGTGGAGGCCATGCTCGACGGCCTGAAGGATGGCAGCATCGACCTTATTTCCACGGACCACGCCCCCCACAGTCTGGAGGAGAAGCAGCTTCCGCTCCAGGAAGCGCCATTTGGCGTCGTCGGTTTGGAAACCGCCCTCGGACTGACCCTCACCTACCTGGTCGAACCGGGGATTCTCGATCTGCCAAGCGCCATTGCCAAATGGACCTGCGCTCCTGCCCGCATCCTCCGCCTCGCCGGGGGACGCCTGGCTCCTGGGGATCCCGGCGACCTCACCCTCATCGACCTTGGCCTCACCTGGAAGGTAGAGGCCAGCCGCTTTCAGTCCAAGTCGAGGAACACGCCTTTCGACGGCTATGAGCTCAAGGGAAAGGCGGCGGCCACCATAATCGGGGGCGAGGTGGTCTACTCCGCCTGAATTACGTTCTCCAGGTGGGTTATTTCGGGCTCGCCGTTCCCCCAGACCACGGCGAGGATGTCGAACCGGATCCCCCCCGCCCGAGGAAGATTCACCATCAAATAGTGCCTGGCGGCCCGGATCAGGTGCCTGCGCTTGGTTTTCGTCACCCGCTCCTCGGGATAACCCCAACACCCATCCCGGCTGCTCTTCACTTCGACGAAAACCAGGCAGTCTTCCCCCTGCGCGATCAGGTCGATCTCCGCGCCGCTGCCCCGGTAGCCCTGCTCCAGGACGGCGTATCCCCTCTCCCTGAGATAGTCGGCGGCAACTCTCTCCCCCCGCTTCCCGATATCATCCAGTTCCCGCAGACGAGCTTTGTAGGCGCGGCGCAACTCCTGCAACTCCCGCCCGCCAAGCCTGTGGCGCTCCCTTCTGATTCGGCGGCCTGATCGCTCCAACTCGAGGAGGCTGTCACTGCCGTCGAGGCTTTTCTTGAAAACCTCGAACCGGGAGGAGCGCCCCTTGTCCAACAGCCTGGCCACGGGTTGAAAGGAGAGGCGGTGCAGGGGACAGGGGCCATGCTGCTGCAAGGCAAGGAGGTGCTGCCGGGTGCCGTAGCCTTTGTGGCGGGAGAAACCGTACTGAGGATACTGGCGACCGCGCTCCACCATAAGCCGGTCCCGATACACCTTGGCC
The DNA here is from genome assembly GCA_965208105.1 of Candidatus Latescibacterota bacterium. Taxonomy (GTDB): domain Bacteria; phylum Latescibacterota; class UBA2968; order UBA8231; family UBA8231. The sequence goes on along the minus strand of OZ242318.1, from coordinate 51,157 downwards.
ACCACCGAAGCGGCCGCTATGGATTGGGAACGCGCATCTCCATCGACGACGGCCATCTCGGGGAATGGACTCTCGGGTGTCCTGTGGCCGTCGACCAGAACCTGCTGTGGATCCACCCGCAGGTCCGCAAGTGCAAGACGCATGGCCTTCAGAGAAGCCTGGAGGATATTGTCCCTGTCGATCTCCTCGGCTTCAACCTGCCCGAGACCCACCGAAGCAGCCTTCTCGAGGATCTCCCGCTGCAACTCCTCCCGCTTTTCGGGCCTGAGCTTCTTGGAGTCGTCCAGCGCAAGGATCCCGACATTGGGAGGCAGGACTACCGCAGCTGCAACCACCGGACCGGCCAAACAGCCTCTCCCCACCTCGTCCACTCCGGCGACCGGCTCTTTACCTCCCTCCCAGAACCTGCGCTCCAACCTGGTCAGCCGGTCAATGCGGTCTTTCTCTTCCTCCCGAAGCGCCAGACGGCGCCTTCCCTTGTATGCCAGGCGGCGCGCGCCGACCCGGGAGTCCCTTTCCAGCAAAGCCAGGACCTCACTGGTCTCGGAAGACAGGCCATCCGCCAACTCCCCGATTTGAGCCAGAGTCATCTGCCGCAGGCGCTCGGCGGTCCACCTCCCTGCACCCATGGCCCTAGGTCTCGACTCCCGGCGGTTGCGAACGGCTCACAATCCTCGGCTCCGAAATTGACGGACCGGCCGAATTCACCTCATTGCCCCCTGGGATTGCCACGACGAAGCTCGCTGTTCATCACCTCGATTTTCATCTCCTGCAAGCGGGCGATTTCGGCGTAGATCCTGGAGCGCTCCTCTTCCATCTGCAGGGCCTTTCCCAGGGCGTCGAGATGGTCGCGCAGGCCTTCCACGGTGTTCCACTCCAATCCCTTGCCGACAGCCGGCCCGGCCCGGTCGACCACCTCCGAATTCCGGCGCAGCTCCCTCCATTTCTCCTCGATTTGCCGGTCCAGTCCTGCCGCTTCGACCGGTCCAGCGCTTCCCGCTTGTGCAGGCCTGCCTTCCCCCGTTCTCGCCGGTCCTTCTCCAGCTCCACCCGCCGCGGCCGCGGGCTTCGGTTCCCTCGTTTCAGCGAATACGGTCCTCGGAAAGCCCGCCCTCCAGGCCAGCAGGCCCATGGCAATCAGGGAGGCCGCAACTGCCATGTATATCCGGGCCTCATCCGGGAGGGGCCATTCTTCTCCGGTCTCCATCTCCAGATTGGCGGGCTCCATCCCAGGACCGGGCTTCTCTTTCCGGCCTCTGAAAAGGGCCTGGTACTTCCGGGTACTATCCACCTGTCCCCTGAGGCGGTAGATTTCACCCAGTTCGAGCATGATGTCGCGGCGCCCGGGGCTGATCCTTTGAGCCGCATAGAGGTCCTTCAACGCTTCATCATATTCTCGCAGTTGTCTGTGAGCCTGCGCTGAATGTAACAGCGCTCCCCTGTGGTCAGGATCCTCGCGCAGGACCCCCTCGAAGAAATCCAGGGCAGAATTGTAATCCCCGGCTTTTTCCAGCCGAAGACCATCGACATACAGAGCGGACAATTCGGCTGCAGTTTTTCCATCGCCGCCCTGAAGCGTGGACGGCGCAGGCGATGTGGGAAGAAGGGATATTTCCTTGGGGAGAACCAGGTTGCTCCATACCCATCCCCTCCTTCCGTCCGCCAGGGCGACCTCGTACCAACCCTCCTTCTCCCCAATCCTCAACAGCACCATTCCCTTGGACACAGTCGCCAGCACCGCCGAGGAAGTCGATCCGGCCTCGCGAATGCGCACCCCCCGCCCCTGAACTATGAGAGGCAGCTGCACCAGATCGGAATGGACCCACCCCTCCTTGCCATCAGCCATGCGAATGCGAATCCACTCGCCATTGATTCCGATCTGCTCCACCTCTTCACCCAGGCGCAGCACCGCAACGCGCTTCGACTGGGCGGTGGCGTCCGAGCGGACGTTGACCTGGAAACGATCGATGGTAAGCGCAGGTCCTGCCCAGGAGACGCGGATCAAAGCGACCGAACATGCGGCCAGCAACAAGAAGGGACCTGTGGTCAATTCGCCTTCTCCAGGTGGTGGATCGCCGCTCGCAGTCCCAGGATATAGCTGAAGGCGCCGAAACCCGCCACCTGGCCCAGGCATGCCGGGGCTATCACCGAGCGTTGGCGGAATTCTTCGCGGCCGTGGATGTTGGATAGATGGACCTCGACCGCAGGCAGGGCCGCGGCTCTCACCGCGTCGTAGAGGGCGATGCTGTAGTGGGTCAGTGCTCCGGGATTCACGATCAGGGCGTCCCCCCATTCGAGAGCCTCGTGAATGGCGCCGATGAGTTCCCCTTCGCAGTTGGATTGCACAATGCGCAGCTCCGCCCCGGCCTTCCTGGCTTCGGCTTCGATCATGCGATTGACGTCTTGCAGGGTTTCGCGACCGTAAATCCCGGGCTCGCGCGTGCCCAGGAGATTGAGGTTGGGCCCGTGCAGGACCAGAATTTTGTAATCCAATTTGTCAATCCCTCCTTCCTGTGACCTGAGCCTGCTCGGCTTCGTGAAGGACCAGAGCCGCGAGGACGCAGCTTGCCGTATCCGTCCTCATGGTGCGCTCCCCCCATGAAAATACCGTCGCACCGAGCTTTACTGCCTTCTCCCGCTCCGCCCCGCTAAATCCTCCTTCCGGCCCGATCAGCAGGCCCGGGCGCATGGGCCTTGCAGCGGCCACGCACTCGCGCAGCTGCGGTCCCGGCTCCTGCCTCGGACCTGGGGGAGAGGCCATCAGCAAGAAATCGCTGCGCCGGCGCAGACAATCCAGAACGACCTCCAGCGGGGCCGGTGGGTAGAGCGCGGGCAGCCGTGAACGCCCGCATTGCTTGGCGGCGGCGCGAATCAACCGCCGCCAGCGCTCGATTTTGTTTCCCGTACCCGGCTGCACAACTCCTCGGTCCGCGATTACCGGCGCGATACATCCAACCCCGATTTCGGTGGCCTTTTCAACTATGGAATCGAAGCGCGCGCCCTTGACCAGGGCAGGGGCCAGGCTGAGTTGGACCGGATTCTCACCGCACTCGTCCCGGCAGCCGAGGATCTCGCAATGTACTTCCGCGCGGGCTACGGCGGCAACGCGAACCTGGTAGCAATGCCCAAGGCCATCGATCACCTCGATCCGGTCGTCCGGTCGCAGGCGCCGCACGCGGGCAAGATGATGCGCCTCCTGGTCGCGCAGGATCAGAATGTCACCCCGGACATCTTCAGGCAGGACCAAAAACCCGGGCATCTAGCCATCCTTCCGGGCAGTGACACAAATCCACTCGTTCTCGGACTGCACTGCCTTCACGCACAGGCCTGCTCCTTCCACCCTGCGGCAGAACCCATCCTCCTCCCGCTGCAGCAAACCGGAGAATAGAATCCGGCCACCAGCCACCACCAGATCCCGTGCGGAGGCAAGCATTGGACACAACTCATGGCTCTGGAGGTTGGCCACAATCAGTTCGTACCCCGGCACGGACAATTCGCTGATGGTGGCCTGCCGCACGACGGCCTGTTCGCCTCCGACCTTGTTACGAGCTAGGTTCTGGCGGGCGTTCTTCACGGCTTTCGGGTCGGTATCAATGGCCAGTACCCGGGCGGCGCCGAGGTGCGCGGCGGCAATCGCCAGAACCCCCGTGCCAGTTCCCACATCCAGGCAGTGGTCTCCCGGCAGCAGGTTGTCCTCCAATCCGCGCAGGCAAAGCCGGGTGGATTCGTGGCCCCCAGTCCCAAACGCCATCTGGGGATCTATGACCACCGCGATCTGATTGCCGCTGGTCTCCACGGGTATCCAGGATGGGTGGACGACGATGCGAGGTGTGGCCCACACCGGTTGGAAAAAACGGCGCCACTCAGCCCCCCAGTCGCGTTCCTGCAGATGATCCCGCCCGATGGGGACAGGCATCAGGCCGAGCAGGTTCAGATGGTTTTCGAGGTCCCGGCAGATTTCATGGACGTTCAGGGCCGCATCGAAATAGGCGATCAGATAAGTGGTTTCGCCATTTTCTTCAACCTGAAGGCCACAGCTGCCGAGTTCGAAGCAACGGATGCTGATATCCTCCGCTCGGGAGGGCGGCACTGCAAAGCGGAGACAGTGCCAGCTCTGTTTCCTGGAACAGTCCCTGTCGCAGATTGCAGGAGCCTCCTTGAGTTGGTAAAGCCGCCGGGTCGCGGTGCGCGGCGCTTCTTCGTCCTGTTCCGCGGGAGCAGATCCGCCCCTCCCCAGCTCGGTTCCGCCTGGGTCCACTCGATCTGCTCAGGTTTCCCCGGCTGCTATTCGACGGATTTCGGCCACCATCCCCGCGGCTATTTCCGCGAATATCCTGCCTTCATCCCCATGCCGGGACGACAGGGCGATGGGCTCTCCGCGGTCCCCTCCCGCTCCAATTGCTCCATCGAGTGGGATGGCCCCGAGAAAATTCAGTCCCAGTCTGACCGCCATCTCTCTTCCTCCACCGGCAGCGAAGATCGCGTGGCGCTCGCTGCAGTTTGGACAGATGAAATAGCTCATGTTTTCCACCAGCCCGAGCACATCGATCTCCACCTTCTCGAACATGGCGATCCCGCGCTCCACGTCCTCCAGGGCCACCGCCTGAGGAGTAGTCACGATGACCGCGCCGGACAAGGCCAGAGTCTGGCTGAGGGTCAGAGGAATATCTCCGGTGCCAGGCGGCAGGTCGATCAGGAGATAGTCGAGGTCACCCCATTGGACTTTGCTGATAAAGTGCTGCAACGCTTGTGCCAGCAGCGGTCCGCGCCAGACCACCGGAGCATCTTCCCCGGCAATGAAACCGATGGACATCAGCGCAACGCCGTGCTTCTCTATGGGCAGTATTTTGCCCTCCGAGGTCAAATCAGGCTGCTTCTGAACCCCCATCAGCAATGGCAGACTGGGCCCGTATATATCGGCATCAAGCAAACCCACCCGCACTCCGGTTTGAGCCAGACTTAAGGCGAGGTTCGTGCTGACCGTCGACTTGCCCACGCCACCCTTGGCACTGGCCACTGCAATGGCATTGCGCACGCCAGGAAGCCCGCCGCGGTCCTCCGGAACGGTCCTAGGCACCTGCATATTTCATCTCTATGAACTAATGCGATGGGGGGGAATCCACCAGGGGCGGGGGGAAGAGCATTCAGCCACCAAACGCCTCAAACATTTTTGCAAAGAAACTCCTGCCTTCGGAGGCAGCGCGCTTCCTCTCGAGATCCCCCAGTTCCTCGAAGAGTTCGCGCTCTCGAGGGCTCAGGCTGTCCGGCGTCCACAGAACGACCTGAACCAGCTGGTCGCCAACCCCGCGGCCGTTGACATCCGGAACCCCCTTTCCGCGCATTCGAAATACCTTGCCGGATTGCGTTCCTGCGGGAACCTCCATTTTGGCCTTGCCGCCCAGTGTGGGGACCTCGACCTCCTCACCCAGTGCGGCCTGGCTGAAGCTTATGGGGCAGCGGTAGATTACGTCGTTGCCGTCTCGATCGAAGTACTTGTGGTCCTTCTCGTCTATGTACACCAGGCAATCCCCGGCAGGACCGCCCCTCAGTCCCGTGTCTCCCTGCCCCCGCAACGGGATATAATTTCCCGAGCTGACCCCGGCGGGAATCCTCACCGTCAGGGTTGCCTTTCCCCGCCGAACTCCCTCGCCGCTGCATTCGTCGCATGGCGAGCTGACGATACTACCTTCCCCGCTGCAGGAAGGACAGACCGTAACCCGCACCGATTGACCAAAAATAGAGCGGGAAACCTGCTGCACCTGGCCTACACCTCCACAGGTCGTGCAGGTCTTTTTCGAACCGCCCGCCGCCGCTCCCGAGCCTCCACAAAACTCGCATTTCTGCAAGCGGTTCAGGTTTATCTTCTTTTCGGTCCCGGAGGCGATTTCTTCGAGGGTAAGCTTGAGGCCCACCTTGAGATCCCGCCCCCTTGGCGGCCCGGACCTCCCCCGTGTCCGCGACCCGGAACCCCCGAAGAAGCTCCCGAAAATGTCGCCGAATATATCTTCGAAATCCGAGGCATGGGTGAAATCCGACCATTGGAATCCGCCGCTTCCGAAACTGCCCTCGAGGCCGGCATGACCGTAGCGGTCGTAGTTGGCCTTCTTCTGCGCATCGCTGAGCACCTCGTAGGCCTCCGATGCCTCCTTGAACTTCCCCTCCGCCTGTGCATCGTCCGGGTTGCGGTCCGGATGGTATTTCAACGCCAATTTTCGGTACGCGCCCTTGATCTCGGCTTCGGTCGCCTCGCGGCCAACTCCGAGGACCTCGTAATAGTCTCTCCTGGCCATTTTCCCCTATTCTCCGCCGTTCCGGGAGGGGCGGTGGGCACCTCGTTCACTATGGGCAGGTGGAAGGCTGGAAAACTCAGCCATTTTCTTCTCCAGCCTTGCAAACAACCACGCGAGCAGGCCGCACTACCTTGTCATTCAGCTTATAGCCCTTGTCCAGTTCCTCGACCACGGTGCCTGGTGAATATTCCCCGTGCTCAACTTCCATCAGGGCTTCGTGAAGATGGGGATCGAATGGCTGGCCGACCGCCTCGATTGGCTCGAGACCATATCCTTTCAGAGCGTCTCCAATTTGGTTGTATATCAATTCGACTCCCTGTTTGAGGCTTTCTACATTTTCGCTTTCCTGCCCCAGGGCACGCCTCATATTGTCGAGTATGGGAGCAATCTTCATCAACAATTCGCGCAGGGTTTCCTCTCGCGTCTCCACCCTTATTCCCGCGGTGCGCTTGCGATAGTTATCCAGTTCGGCCCGCGCGCGCAGGAAGCGGTCGTAATTTTCCGCTGCCTCCTCCCGGGCGGCTTCGCATGCTTCTTCCAATCTCCCCACCTCATCTTCCCGCTCCGTTTCCTCCGCAGAACTATCGGGTGGCTCTCCTTTGTCATCCAATTCCACCAGCGGCTCTTCTTCCTCGCGGCGTTCTTCGCCCCCGGAAGAAGGCCTTTCTTCGGGATTGATCTCGCTCATGGCAAATCCGGATTCGATCTCCTGTCGCAACGGTTCAACTTACCAGCCCGGCGGCCCGGGCAGCAGCATGCCGCACAAGGGAAACGACGCGGCCATAGGGCATTCGGGTCGGACCGATCACCCCAATGACGCCTCGAGCGCCATTTACCTCGTAGCTGGCGGTCACCATGCTGCACAACCGCATGACTTGGGGCCGGTTCTCCTTCCCTATGGTTATGACCATCCCTTCGCGGTCCCTCAGGAGGTGTGCCAGTCTGTCCTTCTCCTCAACCAGGTCCATCAGACCTGCCACCTTGAGTGGATCGCGAAATTCGGGCTGCAAGCAGATATTGCCCGTGCCCGCAACATAGAGACCACTACCGCTGGGGTTGGCCATCTCCTTTATCTCTTCGGCGACCACGCGCAACAGTTGGGGATTTCCCACAGCGAGGGACTGCAGGCGGTGGCGCACGGAACGGCGAATCTCTGCCATGCTCAAGCCGTTGAGGCGTTCGTTGAGCAATCGGCTCATGGTCTCCAAATTGCGTTGCGACAAGTTCGAGTCCATTTCAATGACGAGGCTCTTCACCACCCCCTGACGGATTGTCACCACCAGCAAAACGCGCTTTTCCGCCAACTGGATAAGTTCCAGCTTGTGGAATATCCCCTGTTCGAATCGGGGCGCCATTACAAGCCCTAATTGATGCGAAATATCCCCGAGAATCTTGGCCAACTGGCCGAGGATCTGATCGATGTTCTCCTGTTGGAATTTCGCGTCCAGTTGCTCTCTCAATTCGGCTTCCCCGTCCACCTGCCAATCGCCATCGCCGACCACGGATTCTTCCACGTAGAATCGGTACCCCCTATCGGTCGGAACGCGCCCGGCGGATGTGTGTGGCTGCTGGACAAATCCCTTCTCTTCGAGGCTCGCCAGAATATGGCGGATGGTTGCCGGGGCGATGCCGAGATTCTCTCGTCTGAACAGAGTGCGCGAACCTATCGGATCCCCAATGGCAATGTAGGCCTTCACCAGGGCCTGCAGGATCAGTCGTTCTCGCTTGGAGAGGGGGGCGTTCGCCATCAGAGGGTCAACCTTCTCTGCCGATGCAGAATTTCTGTCAACTAAAATCCTGGACAGGGCAATTATTGAAAAACGATAAGAGTAATGGACATCTTGTCAAGGGGGCCGAACTGCCCGAATTCGACGGCGGAACCACACTTCGCCGAGGTATTCAAGTGGGATGAAAATACTGGACTCAAGGGCAATCAGGAGCGGGCGAGAAGGTCGATGAATTCCCTGCCGCAGTCCAGGCCCGCCTGTCTGCGTGCGATCAGCACTGCTCCGAGAACGGGGGGCAGCAATGGCTTGGTGAACCGCAGCGTTTCCACCTCCCCCCGCACAGCCCTCTGCATCGAAGGCCACAGCATCTCCCTTTCTTTGAATACTCCGCCGGTACAGGACAAGGCCACCGCTCCCCGCAGGCACAACCGCCTCGCCACCGCGGACACCTGGCTGCCCAGCGCGCTTCCTGCTTCCGCAATGATTTTCCGCGCGGCTCCGTCACCGCGGCGGGCCGCGGCAAACACCAGGGGGCACAGGGCTGAAATGTGCTCCCGGTCGATCTCGCTCCTGTATACCTTCTGCACCAGCTGATCCCAATTCTCCAACCCCAGGGCCTTTTCCAGCTCACCGGCCAACAGCGTTTTATCCCCCCACCCGTCTTCCGCTCTCAAAACCGCGCGCAGAGCTTCGAGCCCGATCGAGTAACCGCTGCCCTCGTCTCCCAGCAAGGGGCCCCAACCGCCAGCGCGGGCCTCGCGTCCGCTCTCGTCCCTGCCCAGGACGATGGAACCAGTGCCTGATATCGCGATAAGACCCGGTCCGCCTCCATGCGCCCCCGTGAGCGCACCCTCTGCGTCGCTCACGACCTCGACCCTTTGAGCCCAGCCTCTGGACCGCGCCATCGCGGCAATGGCCATCCGTTCCGGGCGGCGTCCGGCGCCTGCCAGAGCCAGGCATAGAGAGCGGTCCTGCGAGACCGCTCCCAACTCGCCCAACAGCCGGTCCAGGAGGGATTTCAGTCCTCCGAGTCCCACTACCTGAACATTTCCACAGCCCCCCGTGGACACGGCGCTTATTGCTCCCTCGCCGTCTACCATTACCGCTCGTGTGCGGGTGCCTCCCCCGTCAACTCCAATCGAGTACATGGTCAATTATCCGCCCGAACTTCTTGACAGTCCATCGGCCTGGAAGTAATATAGATTTTTCTCAGATGAAGCGGCAGACCTGTATGGTGAGATATCCCCTGCCGCAAGGGATCGACAGCGAACCTTCGACAAAATGGGCGGCGTCAACGCTGAAGTCATCATCCTGCAAGGGAATGCACGGCGCCGCCCGTGGTTGTCCTCACCCACTCCATATTTTCAACCAAGGAGCCTTTAGATGGCCAAAGCCAAAGTCAAAGCCAAATCCCGGGCCCGGTCGACCCGGCGCGCCGCCGCGCCCTCGCCCCAATCGGTGGTCGCCATGGTCCGACAGCGCCAGGCCCAGATCGTCGACTTCAAGTTCGTCGACTTCCCCGGCACCTGGCAGCACTTCTCCATTCCCGCCGCCGCTCTCAGCACCGACATGTTTCACGAGGGCTTGGGCTTCGACGGCTCCTCCATTCGCGGCTGGCAGTCCATCCACGAATCCGACATGCTCGTCATGCCCGATCCGGCCACCGCCTTCATGGACCCCTTCACCGAGGTGCCCACCCTCTCGCTGATCTGCAACATCGTCGATCCCATCACCCAGCAGGACTACGGCCGCGACCCGCGCGGGGTGGCGCGCCGGGCCCAGGCCTATTTGCAGGCCAGCGGCCTGGCCGACACCGCCTACTTCGGACCCGAGGCCGAGTTCTACATCTTCGACGACATCCGCTTCGACCAGAACAGCCACCAGGGCTACTACTTCATCGACTCCAAGGAAGGGCGCTGGAACTCGGGCGCCGAGGAAAACCCCAACCTGGGCTACAAGCCCAACTACAAGGGCGGCTACTTCCCGGTGCCGCCCCACGACACCCTGCAGGATCTGCGCTCGGAGATGATTCTGACCATGATCGCCTGCGGCGTCGAGGTGGAGGTGCACCACCACGAGGTGGGCACGGCGGGCCAGGGCGAGATCGACATCAAGTATTGTCCCCTGGTCACCTGCGGCGACCGCATGATGCTCTACAAGTATATCGTCAAGAACGTGGCGCGCCGCCACGACAAGACGGCCACCTTCATGCCCAAGCCCCTGTTCGAGGACAACGGCACCGGGATGCACGCCCACCAGAGTCTGTGGAAGCGCGGCCGCCCGCTGTTTGCCGGGTCGGGCTACGCCGGGCTGAGCGAGACCGCGCTGTATTACATCGGCGGCCTGTTGCACCACGCCCCCTCCATTCTGGCCTTCACCAACCCGACGACCAACTCCTACCGCCGCCTGGTGCCCGGCTACGAGGCGCCGGTGAACCTGGCCTATTCGCAGCGCAACCGCAGCGCGGCGGTGCGCATTCCCATGTATTCGGCCTCGCCGGCGGCCAAGCGCGTGGAGTTTCGCTGTCCCGACCCCAGTTGCAATCTGTATCTGGGCATGACGGCGATGCTGATGGCGGGTCTGGACGGCATCGAGCAGCGCATCGACCCGGGCGAGCCGATGGACAAGGACATCTACGACCTGGAGGCCGAGGAGCGCGCCTCGGTGCCCTTGACCCCGGGCACGTTGGAGGAAGCGCTGGCGGCGCTGGAAGCCGACCACGACTACCTGCTCAAGGGGGACGTGTTCACCGAGGAGGTGATCCAGGCGTGGATCGACTACAAGCGCGAGGAGGAGGCCGAGGCGGTGCGCCTGCGGCCCCATCCCCACGAGTTTGCCCTCTACTTCGATATCTAGTGTTGCGTCGCAGAAATATGTCGCCATTATTCCGCCGATCCATCCCGGCTCACGGCGTTGCCTTCACTCGCCGTACACCACTGGTACGACTTGCTCAGGCGCCTTGTGAGCCGGGCGCCTCGGCGGCCCAATTGCGTCAACCTATCTCTGCGGCGGAACACTAGCAGCCCGTTGATGAAGTCCATCCGGGCGGCTGACGCAGGAAACTCCTGAGCAACCGCGCGGGGGCCGCAGACCGTGTCTTCGGCCCCCGCGCCCGTGACCGCAAGGCTAGAGGGCCGCCCCAGCGCATTCCCGCCGCCATCTCCTTTCCGCCGCTGCTCACAACTCTTCCACGTACTCCAGCTCCCGAGCCTGCCGGCTGACCTCGAGAAAGACGCGCTCCGCCGCCGCGCCCATCTCCTTGCCGCGCCGCGCCATCGCCTTGCGCGCAACCTCCAGCCCGCGGTCCCCGGCGTAGCGCTCCCTTCTGTCCCCGTCGATCCAGGAAAAACTGGGGACGAATTTGGGAATGCGCGAAGTCGCGACGCTGCTGCAGAATCCGACCACGGCTCCCGGCGGCAACGCGACGTTGGTGCCGATCTTGCTATGATCGCCGACGAACGTCCCGACAAACTGCTCGCCGCTGTCCACCTCGCGCCCGTTGACCGGCACGCGCACGCTGCCGTAGGTATTCTTGAGGTCGCCGCTGACGCAGCCCGCCGCGAGGTTAACCCAGGACCCGACATAGCCGTGACCCAGAAACCCGTGGTGCTGTTTGTTGGAGCAGCTTTGCACGATACTCCCCTCGACCTCCCCCCCGATCCTGCAGACCGGCCCGATAAAACTTGCTCGCACAACTGCACCGGGCTGCAGGCGGCAGCCATCCCCTATGAAGGCAGGTCCCTCCACATAGGCGTGGGGCAGGATCTCGGCCTTGCGGCCGATCCACACCGGCCCCTTGCCCGCGTCAATCACCGCGCACGGCTTCAGCTGCGTCCCCTCACCTATATGGACCGTCTCAGCTCCGAGGACGTGGCTGGCCCCGTCCACCTCCCCCAGAATGGCTCCCCTGCCGCCCCGGTGAATCCAGTCTTCTGCCAGCGCCCCTTTCAGGGCGCGGACGATTTCCCACGGCCACTCCAGCAGGGTCACATCCGCGCTCACATCCCGCCGGGGCAGGGCCTGCAGCAGGGCCGAGCTCTTCTCCCGGTCCAGGAGAAGTTCGGGAGACAACTGCGCTGCCAACGCAGCATCGGCGAAGACGCACGCCACCCGTTCCAGGGAACCAGCGGTGCCTATCCAGGCCGGATCGCCGGGACTGACAGAGGGCAGGCGAGTCCAAAGACCCCTGCCGTTGAGCAGCAAGGTCGATCCGGCCAGGGGCTGGTTGGTCTCCAGTCCGGTGTTCACGGCGACGACCCCGGCCAGCCCCGGGCGACACCAGAGGGCCGGAGCAGCATCTGCGCGGCCGCAGCGGGCACTCAGGGTGAGGACCCTGGCCAGCAGGTCTCCCATGCCGCAGACCAACTGAAAAACCGCCCGCATGTAGACGAGAGGAAGAAACTTCTGCCAGCCGGAGTCCTCGTAGACCAGAATGCGCATGGATTCTGTCGAACCAGCTACTCCACCGTGACGCTTTTGGCCAGATTCCGCGGTTTGTCCACGTCGTGGCCGCGAATCACGGCGGTGTGGTAGGCCAGCAACTGCAATGGTATGGTGGTAAGCAGGGGGGAGAGCATGGGCAGGGTTGCGGGCACGTAGAGTACCTCTTCGGCCGCCTTCTCAAGCTGGGTGTCGCCCTCCGTGGCAATGGCGATGATGCGGCCGCCGCGGCCGCGGACCTCCTCGATATTGGCCAGAATCTTGTCGTATGTATGGTCCCTGGGCGCGACCACGACCACGGGCATATCCTCATCGATGAGCGCCAGGGGTCCGTGCTTCATCTCCGCTGCGGGCAGACCCTCGGCGTGGATATAGCTGATCTCCTTGATCTTGAGAGCTCCCTCGAGGGCGACCGGATAGTTCACTCCGCGGCCCATATAGAGCCAGTTGTCGTGCTCGGCGAAGCGTGCGCTCAAGGCCTGGATCTCCTGGTCGAGAGTGAGGACCTCCTCGACACTTTCCGGGATCCTCGCCAGTTCCTCCAGGATTTCGACGGTGCGCTCGGGCGAAAGATGGCGGTGCCGACCCAGGTCGGTGGCCATCATGGCGAGGACGGCGATCTGCGCCGTGAAAGCCTTGGTGCTGGCCACGCCGATCTCGGGCCCCACGTGCAGGTAGACGCCGGCATCGGTTTCGCGGGCGATGGTCGAGCCCACCACGTTGACAATGCCCAACACCATCGCCCCCTTGGTTCTCAGCTCGCGCAGTGCTGCCAGGGTATCGAAGGTCTCTCCGGACTGACTGATCACGATGGCCAGAGTATCCCCCTCCACGATCGGATTGCGGTAGCACAACTCGCTGGCGTATTCCACCTCCGTCGGCACGCGCGCCAGCTCCTCGAAGAGGTATTCTCCGATCAATGCCGCGTGCCAGGCGGTTCCATTGGCGGCCAGCAGCAATCGCCGGCAGCGCGACAATTCGCCGGCGCAGTTGTCCAGGCCCCCGAGACGCAGGCACTCAGAGCTTCGGTCGAGCCGCCCCCGCATGACGTTGCGCAAGCCCTCGGGTTGCTCGTAGATCTCCTTAAGCATGTAGTGCTCGTAGCCGCCGAGCTGGATCTCCTCGAGAGTCAGCTCCAGGAGGTCCACCTCCTTGTGGACCGGTTCGGCGTCTATGGTACTGACATGCATCCCGTCCGCTCCCAGGCGGACCATCTCGTTGTCGTGCAGATAGACCACCTGGCTTGTGTGCTCGACGATGGCGCTGCCATCCGAGGCCACCAGGAATTCGCGATCTCCGATGCCGACGATCAATGGACTGCCGCGGCGCGCCGCAATCAGGGTATGGGGTTCATCGGCGCACACTATGGCCACCCCATAGGTTCCGTTGACCTCTTGAAGGGCGCTGCGGACACTGCCGAGCAAATCGTCGCTCTGGTCGTAGAAAAACCCCATGAGCTGGACCAGAGCTTCCGTATCCGTCTCGCTCTTGAACGGAACTCCCTCATTCTCCAGATAGGAGCGGATGGCGCCGTGGTTCTCGATTATGCCGTTGTGGACCAGGGCAATGCGCCCGCCTGCATCGGTGTGGGGGTGGGCATTCATCACGCTGGGCCGGCCATGAGTAGCCCAGCGCGTATGGGCGATTCCGATGGTTCCATCGCAGGGCTTGCCATCGACGCGGCCTGCCAACTCGGCCACCTTGCCCGCGGCGCGCTCGATGTGCAGCCGCCCTCCGTCGATGGCGGCCATCCCCGCCGAGTCGTAGCCGCGGTATTCGAGGCGCTGCAATCCGTTTAGCAACACCTCCACTACCGGCTTCCTGCCTACGTAACCGATGATCCCGCACATGCAAGCAATCTCCTAACCTGTATCCGACCTCAGGGCAGACACCGCCCACAAGGCCTCATCGTCCTCGATATCCACCTGAAAGACGCCGGCGGGGAATTGATCCTGTAAATGGGCGTAGTTCCTCTGCCTTTCCAGATCCGGATAAATCCATTCGTGCAGGTAGTACACCGCCCTGATCTTGGCCTGCAGCAACTCCTTGGTACACCCGAAGCAGGGCCTCATGGTGGAATAGAGCACCGCTCCCTCGGTGGCAATGCCGAAGCGCGCCGCCGACAGCAGAGCGTTCTGCTCGGCATGGACGCAAATGCACAGATCGTAGTCCTTTCCGGACTCGTACCGGCCCCGGTTCAGGCAGCGCTCGCAGCCTCCATCCGTGCAGTTGACCATGTCTGCCGGAGTGCCGTTGTAGCCGGTTGATATGATGCGGTCGTCCAGCACCAGGATGGCTCCCACCCGGTTGCCCAGGCAGTTTGCCCGCGCCCGCACCGCCATGGCAATACGCATGTAGTACTCGTTGCGGTCGGGCCTTCCCCTTTCCACACCACTCATACACTCCTCCATTCCTTGATCATGCCCAGGCTAAAGATATCTACGGCTATCCTGCGCACAAGCTGGACCTCCAATTTGGTTTTTGTTGGTCAATCTTGCGGCCATGGCCCATATTAGCTGTCTCTTCGAGTGTCCGTCAAATGCACGGGAAAAAGGACTTCACCCTGAATACGGCTCCACTCTCCCAGCGCATCGTCCGGATAGAAAAGTCCGTGCTTCGCGGCCGGCGTCCCCGCGTCATCGGCTACAACGCGCGCATACCCACACACGGCCCCGAGGTCACCGACCCGGTGGTCCGCATCCACACCGCGGGCGGGGGCATGGGCCTGGGGTGGTCCAACATCAGTGTCGAGCAGGCTCGGCCACTTCTGGGCAGAGAAATCGGCGACGTCTTTCGGCTTCCGGAGGGATCATTGGAAGAAGGCATCCCCGTGGACCTTCCTCTCTGGGACCTCGTCGCCCGCCTCATGGACCTTCCTCTCTACCGCCTCCTCGGCGCCAGAGGTTCGCGCCTGGTCGAACTCTACGACGGCTCGATCTACATCGACGACCTCGAAGCCAGCCCCGAACGGGCACGAGAAATTTTTCGGGAGGAGGTCAGCTGCGGCCAGGTGCATGGATATCGCAATTTCAAGATCAAAGTCGGAAGAGGGGCCCGGTGGATGCCTTCTGCTCAGGGACTGGCTCGGGACACACTCGCGGTCCGGACTGTGCGAGAGGCCGCCGGCCCCACGGCAAAGATTCTCATCGACGCCAATATGGGCTCCACTCTCAACTCGGCCATGGATCTGCTCTGCTCCTGCGAGGAGGTGGGGATCTACTGGTTCGAAGAGCCCTTCGCGGAGGATCCCGCCCTAAACCGGGCCCTCAAGGAATTCATCGATGAGCGAAACTGGGACACCATGATTGCGGACGGAGAATTTCACCCGCCTCCCTACTTCTTCGACCTCGTGGCCAGGGGGTTCATCAATGTGGTGCAACACGATTTCAGGTACTGCGGCCTGACATGGTGGCGGGCTGTCTCCAGACGCCTGGAACGGTGGGGAGCCCTCTGCGCCCCCCATACCTGGGGAAGCTACATCGAGCGCTACGCACACGCCCATTTCGCCGCGTCCATTCCCAACTACGCCCTGCTCGAAGGAGGCCCCGCCCATGTTCCCGGCCTCGTAGAGGAAGGCTGGGAGGTGAGCGAAGGAAAACTCCTGGTTCCCGACACCCCTGGAACGGGCTTCGACGTCGAACCGGATATCTTCGCGCGAGGGGTCCGGGACCGCGCTGGTTTCAGCATATCGGTTTGAGACGCCTTGCCCTGGATTACTCGCGATCGAGCCAGGAGGGCAATTTTATTTCCGCGGATTTCTCCCAGGCTGTCAAGAAGAGCACGGCCGTAAACCCGGCAGCAGCACGAGCTCGTTCCCAGGCAAAGTCCCGCACCTGGGGCGTCTGGGCGGTCACCAGCTCCCCTTCGAGCCGGTAGACCAGATCGATATGAGCGCGGCTTTGGGCAACGGTCTCCAGAATGGCAGCCATGAGGGAATCCGCCGCCTCGATCTCCAGGCCCCTGGCCAGATTCTCCGGTTCGAACTCCATCCTTTCGACCAGCGCATCCACTCTTTCGTGAATGCCCGAGTGAGGGGATTCACCGTCAGCTCCCACCCGGCCGTCATAGTGAATGGTCACGTGCAAAGGCTGGCAAATGTCCTGGGCATAGTGGGCCGCAAACCCGGCGTACACAAGGCACTTGCTTTGAATCGCCGCGTTGTGCGGCCAGCGGCGGTGCTCGGCGAAGGCCACCATCAGGCGTTCGGTCCACTCAGCCACCGCATAGGGTGCCAGCCCCACCGCAGTGGGATCGAGACCCTCGGCCGCGCACATTTGGAGGAAAGCGTAGCGCGTCGAAGGCGGCTGGCGCCCCTGCAGCAGTTCCACGTCGAAGTAGTGTTCGGGACGCTCGGCGTCTCTCGCCCGAACCACCCCCCGGTTCTTGAACAGGTCGGCGTCGAAGACCACATTGGCGGCCACTTCTCCTCCGTGGTGAAAGAAAGCCGGGACATCCTCGGGCAGCGCCTGGAAAGCGGCGCGGGTGAGAAGGCCATGTCCGTCTCCCCACCATCCGAGAGCAGGGGTCCACAATAACGCCGCGGCCGCCATGGCCAGGAAAACAGACTTCACTTCATCCCCCTTGTTTGGTTGACAGCGGTTGTCGAAGCCATTAAAGTATATTACAAAAACTTCAACACCTACAAGGAGACCTCAAATGGCTATCCAACTGGGAGACGAAGCCCCTGATTTCCGCGCTGAGACCACCGAGGGTCCGATCGATTTCCACGAGTGGATCGGCGGCAACTGGGCGGTACTTTTTTCGCACCCTGCGGACTTCACCCCCGTATGCACCACCGAACTGGGCGCGGTATCCAAGATCAAGGATGAGTTCTCCAGGCGCGGTGTGAAAATAATCGGGCTCAGCGTCGACCCGGTAGACTCCCACAGGAGTTGGATCGGGGATATCAACGAAACTCAGAACACTACCGTCAACTTCCCGCTCATCGCAGATCCGGACCGCAAGGTTGCCAACCTCTACGACATGATCCACCCCAACGCCCTGGACAACATGACCGTGCGGTCGGTCTTCGTCATCGGACCCGACAAGAAGGTCAAGCTCACCCTGACCTATCCCGCCTCCACCGGCCGCAACTTCGACGAGATTCTCCGGGTGATCGATTCCCTGCAGTTGACCGCCAACTACAGCGTGGCCACTCCGGCCAACTGGCAGGACGGCGAAGACTGCATCGTGGTTCCGGCGGTGACCGACGAAGAAGCAAGGGCGAAGTTCCCCAAAGGATTCGAAGCCCTCAAGCCGTATTTGCGCGTCACTCCACAGCCCGACAAATAGCGCGGGAAGTCCGGACGAATTCGCGCAAGGGTGACAGGCTGGATTCCGATGGCAGCCGGCGGGAAGGAAATGCGCCCACCCTAAAGCACCCTTCGCTCCGTCGCAATGAAATGCAAGGGCACATCCCTTGCCTGCGGCCGCGTATCGTCGATTAGTTGCGCCTCGAAGGCCATTCCCATCCAGGTCGCCTGCGGACAGCGGGGCAGGAAGCGATCGTAATATCCGCCTCCATAGCCTATGCGGTAACCCCTTCGGTCGAAGGCCAGTCCAGGCACGCAGATCAGGCGAATGGCCTCCAGGGGAAACGGGCTGCACAAGCGCAGATCGGGTTCCCGCACCCCGAAAGAATTGGTCCCGAGTTCAATGGCGGGATCCGTCAGGCGACAGGGTATCAGCGATTTCTTCCGCACATCCATCACGGGGGCGAGGACGGTTTTGCCCTCGGTGATCAGATAATCGAGCAAGCCGTCTGTTTCGACCTCGCTCCGCATGCTCAGGTAAAGCATGACTGTTTCGACCCCGCGCAGTTCGATCCAGGCAATTACCCGCGCGCAGATCCTCCGGCTCAAATCCCTTCGCACTGGCGCGGGAATATGGTCGCGCCTGGACTGCGCTTCCTCTCGCCTGGCCAATTTGTTCTCGTCCATGAGCACGCCCCCATCATCGGTTGCCATCCCACTTGGAATGCGCATTCAAATCTAACCGAAAGGGAGGGTGCCGACCAAGAACGGTTCAGCCTCCCTTATCCTGGTTGGCGATAGCCCCGGCAGCCGGGAGGATTGTCACAGGTCCCGGTTATCGGCGCAACGAGACCGGAGGACAGTAGGTTCCCTTCAGGCGCCTCTTCCACCATACTCCCTCGCGCCTTTCGTCCCAGCCCGCGAAGCGGTAATCGTAGAGCCGGGCGCGGACGTAGAGGGGAGGCTGCCGCGGAAAGGGATTCACCGCCAGCAAATCCACCACCGCCGGCGAGCCCTGGAGCAACCGCACGATGAAGTTCAGGAACCAGGGATTGTCCCTGTAGGTTCCCAGGGCGGCGAACCACATCTGCCAGTCCAGGCGGGGCATATGGGGTTGGACGAAGGCCGGTGCGCGGCGTGGATCTCCCGCCTTCCACTTGAACTCGTAAACCTTCCACGTCCTCCCATCGACGCTCCCCTCCACCTCTATTTCGGGACGGGAGGTTGTCATCACGGCGAAGAGGCCGTACCCGTTGACCAGGCGCAGCGGTCTGGCCATGGAATGAATCTGCGCCAGCGGCGCAATCCATCCGCCGGAAATACGGGCTGTATGGCACATCTGGACGACGCTCAGCAGAACAATAACCACCGCCAGAGGAGCCAGGACCCAGAGGGGCCAGGGGCGGGGCGGCGGCAGCAGACCCTTGAGTTTAGCCAGGGAATCCCGCCAGACCCTGGACGTGGCGGAAAATCGGGAGCGGAAACGGGTTCCAGCACGCCTCAGGAAAGTTGGGGAGACCCGCAACTTCCCCAATGCCCGGTCGTCGAGGAGCAGAACGCACAGTGCCAGGGTGAGCAGGTTGAAAAAGCCATAGTTTCCCGTGGCACCAATGAGCACCTGCAGCAGGACCAGCAAAGCGCAGCCCCACAGGCGCAGCCTTCGCGGAGCAAAAATGGAGAATGGCACCACCAGCTCGAGGGCGAACACCGCGGCCACGGAGGCCGCATGTGCCCATTCCGGCAATTGATGGACGTACCAACTCGTCCAGGCGGGCAATGGCTGGGTCAGGTAGTGGAAGTCGAGGGCGCGCAACTGGCGCCAGGCGGAATCCCCGCTGAGGAGCTTGACGAGACCGGAGGAAAACATCAGGCGAAAGAGCAGCCAGCGCAACAGCCAAAGAACCAGGCGTGAAGGTCTCTCCGCCCAAACCATCTTCGCCCCGAAATGCAGTGGTGCGAGAAAGATGGCCAGAAATCCCGTTTCCAGCAGCAGCAGATCCCACTGAAAAGAGAGAAAATCTCTGCAGGCGACCACCAGGGAAAGATAGAACACCCATAGACCCGACAGGACCAGGGCAGGAGCTATCCCCACAACAAGGAGCAGTGCCAATGCTGCACCTCCGCCACAGAGAAAGTGCAGCATGCCGTCGCCGGCGTTGATCCAGCACAAGGTAGGAAACCGCAGCCAGGCCGTATCTCCCAGGCTCTGGCCGGCCGCCTGCAGAAATTCAGCCACCGGCAGAATCCCGTTTCTGCCCGCCAGGCCCTCTATCTGGACCCACAGGGAGAGAAACGCCATCGCATAGATCAAACCGAGGAGACGCAGGAAAAAGGACCTCACCAACAGGCAGCCTGCTTCCCCTTCCCGGGGTTCCCGAGCAAAAAAGCGCAAATCTACCTGAGTTCCCTCTCGATTACTCCCTGGAACGACCGCCCCCGCTCGTCTTGACATTCTCCGGAGCAGTGGAATACATTTCCACATCCTCCGCGATTGTGAAACCCCGTTCAACCGGAATCCGGCATGCCCGCAAAAAAGCTCAACCTGATCATCCTCGGCATCGACAGCCTGCGCGCGGACCACATGAGCTGCCATGGCTATCGACGCCTGACCACGCCCCATATCGACTTTCTGGCGCAGCAGGGAGTGCTTTTCGAGGAGAATTACTGCCCTCACATTCCCACGACTTCGGCCTACAGCTCCATGCTCACCGGCCTGGACTGCTTCTCCACCAACGTGGTGGCCCTGCGCCACGAGGGAGGGCTGGCGCCCGGGGTGGCAACCCTGCCCGAGATCCTTCGGAGCTCCGGCTACAACACCACGTGCGTCGGCCTTTCCAATGTCAGTTCACGCGGTTTCGACCGCTACCTCGAGTATGCCAGCTGGGGCCGGTGGTCCGAGGGCCGCAGCCCCAAGGCGGAAAAGCTCAACGAGGTGGCGATCCCGGAATTGGAACGCCTCGCCCAGGAGGACAGACCCTTCTTCCTGTTCTTGCGCCACATGGACCCCCACGCTCCCTATCTGCCGCCGGGGCCCTTCGAGCGTCTGTTTTACAGCGGGGACGAATTCGATCCGGCAAACCGCTCCATGGAACCGGTGATGTCCTTCAAGCCGTTCTGCGATTTCTTCGCGGACTGGATGCCTCCGGGAATACGGGACGCGGAATACATCGTTGCCCAGTACGACGGCGCCGTGGCCTACATGGATGCTTGCATCCAACGCATCCTCACCCGCGTCGAGGAGCTGGGTCTGGCCGACCACACCCTGATCGTGCTCAACGGCGACCACGGCGAGACCCTCTACGAGCACGAGTGCTGGTTCGACCACCACGGCATGTACGAGAACACCTTGCACGTACCGCTGATTCTGCGCCTGCCCGGGACCCTTCCGGCCGGCCGGCGGGTGGCGGGTATGACCTTGCACCAGGATCTGGTCCCCACCCTGCTCGAATTGCTCGAAATTCCCTTCGAAGCCCACTTCGACGGCACTTCCCTGATTCCCCTGGTCCAGCATGCCCGGGCTTCCAACTATTCCGATTTCTACATTACCGAGTGCACCTGGATGCGCAAGCACGGCTGGCGCACTCCCGAGTGGAAGCTCATGGTGGCCCTGGAACCGGACTTCCACTTCAAGCCCGAGATCGAACTCTACAACCTGATCCAGGACCCCCTCGAACTGACCAATTTGGCCCCGAGGGAGGCCCAGGTGGTCGCCTGCCTGAGACAACGCATGGAAAACTGGATCTCCCGACGGGAAAATGAAACCGGCCGGGCCAATCCCATCCACACCAATCTGCAATGGCACGGCACCTCGCACCTGGGACCGTTCAAAAGCTCGCAGCAGGCTTACGACACCCTGCACATCGGTTCGGTGAGGACAGCTGACAAGATTCAGGCCGCCCGCGAGTAAGCTGGTGAACAGCCGCCATCGAGAGATGGGCTTTTCCCTCCAAGGAAAAACAGGGCCCCGGTCGTCATGGCGCCCGGCCATCCAACCGCCGCCGAGGGCCGGCCTTCACCGCTGCGGGCATCCAATCGCGCTCGGCAAGATGGCCCATCTCCCTGCCAGGGACTTCCAGCAGGGGTAAAATTCCCCTCGCGGAATTGTAGCATCCGCAGGCGGGAAGCCCTACTGCACGGCTCCTCCAAGATGGGGGCTGTATCGGGGGTCAATGCACCTTTCGAGGTCGAGGCGCATCTCCCGCAGGAAGCCCTGATCGCTTTCTCTCCTGCTGGAATTTGCGCACTGCCTCCGGCCAGTCACCCAGGGGCAGCGCCGCCATCTTGCGCCCTCCGGCCTCCAGGGGCTCGGCGGCAATCAGCGCGTTGAGCACCGCCTCCTCACAGGCCTCCGCTGCCGCGGCGAAGAGGCCCTCCATCGTCTCCTCACCCACCATCCGGACCGATTCCACCGCCCCTTCGCCCTCCCCCTCCCCGACGATTCCCGTGGTGGAAAAGGCCAGAACCACTCCCTCGCGCGTGAAGGAATCCGCCAGCCCGACGCGCACCATGCCAAACACCGCGCGTCCTGCAAGGCGGTCCAGCTGCCCGGGAATCAGGGGTGCATCCGTCGCCAACACGGCCGCGAAGGATTGCGAGGGGGCTGGAAGGACCTCATCCACCGGGAGATGCGCAGCCAGCGGGTAGCGGTCCACGCAGAGGCCTTGCGCAGCACCGCCATTGGCCGCGACCAGCGCACCAAGGGAGTAGGTCCCCTCTCCATCCCTCACGATCCGCGACGAGGTTCCAATCCCTCCCTTGTATCCAAAGGCGCAGAGGCCGCAACCTATTCCGGCGTTTCCTTCCACCACCGGAACTCCGCCGATCTCCTGAAGCACGCGCTGAAGATGCCCCTCCCCAACGACTCGGTGGGTGTCTGCTGCCGGGTTCCACCAGGAATCGTCAACCCCGATCACCATCGGCGGCCAACCGGCGTAGGTGGAGAGCCCGGGGTCGCGCCCCAGGCCATGCTGTATCAGCGCATCGTAGAGCCGGCCCACCGCCGGCTCCGGCGCCAGGACAATGGGCGAGGACAAGGTTCCAAAGTCCTCCCCCACGCCCAGGCCGGTCATGGTGTTCCCCGCGTCCAGGGCGTGGAATCCCACGAAGAATCGGCGCTTCTCCACTAAAGCGGGGTAGGGCGCCACCACTGTAATTCCCGTGCAAAGATCGCGTTCCCTGATCTGGACGTGACCGACGCCTACCCCGGGCACGTCCACAATGGCATTGTGGGTTCCCGGATCTTTCTGCCCGACCCCCAACCCCAGGCCGCGCAGGCGCTTCACTTCAGCCTGCCGTGGTTGCGCATGACATCCACAAGGCGGTCCAGAGGCAAGGCGTGGATGGTATTTCCGTCGCGACCAACCATGGTGCAGGCCATGGTCAGGGCGTTGAGGATGGCCTCTTCAGTTGCTTCCACCACTCCCTGGAAGACCTGGCTGAGAGCGGAGTCTTTCAGCATGGAGAGTTTTCGCACCTGAGCATTGGAAAGCCGCTGCGCCGAGGAAAATGCCAGGGCCAAATCCCCGCTGCCGTGAGTCGAAATGGCCCCGGTGCGCGCCATCCCCAAGGCAGCGCGCTTGCAGAGACGCCGCAACTGCCTTGGAATCAATGGAGCATCCGTGGCGATGACCACCAACAGCGACTTGCTTTTGGAAGTCTCGCCGCGCTCGGGAAGGAAATCCGGAATCTCCCTGCCCACCGGCACTCCTGCGACTCGCAGCTGGGGGCGACGGCCGAAATTGGCCTGCACCAGGACTCCCACGGTACAGGTCCTGCCATCGCAGGGAACCAGGCGCGATGCAGTGCCGATGCCGGCTTTGAACCCGAATGCCCGCATCCCTGTTCCTCCCCCCACACAGCCTTCCGCCACCTTCCCCCCGCTGGCACTCTCCAACGCCTCCAGGACGTGTCGGCGCCGCAGGTGACGCCCGGCCGTGTCGTTGAGAAAGTCCGCCCAGGTCTCGCCCACTACCGGCTCCGGGTGCAGGGAACCGGAGAAGAGTCCCGGGTTCAACTCCAGAAGATACCCCATCGCCGCATCGTATACGGCCCCCACGCTGGAGGTATTGGTCAGCAGGACGGGGGAGGCCAGCCTCCCCGTCCGCCGCACGAACCCGACCCCCGTCATCTCGCCATTGCCGTTGAGGACATGGTCTGCGGCGAATACGTGTTCGCGGACGATATTTCCCCGGTGGGGCAGGACCGCGGTGACACCGGTGCGCACCGGCCCTGCGCCCGGAAGCAGGCGGCCCTCTCCTGCAATCAGCGTGGCGTGTCCCACCGCGACGCCTTCGACGTCGGTTATGGCGTTGAACCGCCCGGGGGTCAAGACGCCCGTGACGATCCCCAACTGGCGCAGCCGGACCCGCCTGCCGGCCTGGATCGGGCGGGCTTGCAGTGGATCGCAAACCACCAGGGGAAAGGATGCCAGAGCCAGGCCCACTCCGAGGAATCTGCGGCGGTCGAGGTAAGCGTGAGTTCTCATCAGGGTACGATCCTGTCCTTCCCGACCTCGGCCTGGCCTGCTCTGCCTTGGGGTGACCCTCCCGGGCCTGTCGCGGCAGGTCGGCAAGGGGAAGATTCGCCCGGGCATTCTCCACGGGGCCGGGGAAAAGACCCCCTCCCCAGGAGGCCGGCCTCATTCCAGCGCATCCACTACCTCGTTTCCCAGGTCCTGCGTACTCATGTCGCCGCCCAGATCGGGAGTCCCCATACCTGGCACACCCATCACCCGGCGTACTGCGGACTCGATCCTCCGGCCTCCATCCCCCATCCCCGGGTCCCCGTTGCGGACCCCCAGCCAGCGCAGCATCATAGCTGCCGAGAGAATGGCCGCCACGGGATTGGCGACCCCGGCCCCGGCGATATCCGGGGCGGTGCCGTGCGAAGGCTGAAATACGGCAGCGTCGTCGCCGATGTCTCCCGATGGGGCCATGCCCATGCCTCCAACCAGGCCGGCGGCAAGGTCAGAGACGATATCCCCGTACATATTTTCCATCACCATCACATCGTAGGCCTGGGGGCGCTGTACGAGATACAAGACCAGGGCGTCGATATAGGCGTAGTCGCGCCGGACGTCGGGGAAATCCTGCGCCACCTCGTCGTAGATACTTCGGAAAAAGGCCATGGAACGGAAGATGTTGGCTTTGTCCACGCAGGTCACCCGCATTGGATCTTTGCCCCGTTCGCGAGCCAGCTCGAAGGCATAGCGCACTACCCGTTCGGTGCCCGACCGCGTGATTACCATGGAATCCACCGCCACCTCGCCGCGAAGTTCGATCCCCGCGTTCATGGCGGCGAAAAGCCCCTCCACGTTCTCGCGCAGAACGACAAAGTCGATGGCGCCGGCCTGCAGCCCCTTCAGTGGTGTGTGCGCGGCCGAGTAGAGATGGATGGGCCGCACGCCGGCGTATAGGTCCAGCTTGACGCGCAGGTCCACCTGGGGGCGCATCTCGGTACCGTCGGGCCAGCGCACCTCGGGCAGGCCCATTGCCCCTACCAGTACTGCATCGGCGTCCCTGCACCCCTGGAGGGTGGTTTCGGGCAGGGGATCGCCGTTTTCGAGGTAGCAATTCGCGCCGCAGGGATACTCGGCGAAGGTGAGCACGGGACCGTTTCGAGCCTGGAGGGCACCCAACACCTTCAGGGCTTCGTCCGTAACCTCAATGCCCACGCCGTCCCCTTTGAGAACGGCAATTTCGCAACTATTTCCTGGCATTTTCCAAACCTTTCGAATCCTTGCGAATCCCAAGTTATGAAAGTGCCAGATTCCCTGCAATCGCCCGACTCGCGGCTGCAGGCCATGTGCGAGCGCGCCTTCCCTTCTAAGCCCTTGACCCCTCCCGCGGCAAGCTCCATTATCATTCCTTCGCGGAAAGGCATGCGAGATTGCGCATCATAACCGGTAGCCTCAAGGGGAGGACGATTCCCTTCAATCCTCGCCGGCAGGGTGCCATCCACATCACTTCCTCCAGGCTCAAAGAGGCCTTCTTCGCCATGCTGGGCACCGACCTGAGGGGACAGACCTTCCTCGATCTGTGCGGGGGCTGCGGACAGATCGGGCTGGAGGCCTACAGCAGGGGGGCGCAGCTCACCATGAACGAGTCTGACGCCAGGCGCCTCGGCCACATCAGGAAGCTGGTGCGGGACTGGCATCTCGGAGGGACCGAACTGCACCAGGCAAAGGCCCAAAACCTGCTGCCCTACCTTCGCGAACAGCAACGCCGATTCGACACCATCTATGTCGACCCGCCTTATGGATCCACCTTCCGCACCCTGCCCCTCTCCCTCGGACTGCTGGATCAACTGGCCGACGGAACCCTGCTCGCAACCGGGGGCAGGATTGCCATCCAGCACCAGAGGGACCTTGATTTCCCCTCGAGATCTGAGCGGCTTGCGTTGATGCGCGAGCGCAGTTGCGGCGACACCACACTCAGCATATACCACCTGCCCTCCTCTGCTTGACGCTCCTTCCAGGTCCCTCTATACTTCTCGAACTTCCAGGACCAGGATACCAGGATTTATGGAGTCCAATGGGGCATTGACATGAGATTCCGGCCTTGCATCGACCTGCACCAAGGAGTGGTCAAACAGATCGTGGGCAACACTCTCGGTGACCGCGGCGACCCAGTCACCCACTTCGAATCCAGCCGTTCATCTGCCTACTTCGCGGAACTCTACCGCAATGACGGTCTTGTCGGGGGCCATCTTAGCATGCTGGGTCCGGGCAACGATGCCGCTGCCGCCCGCGCCCTGGAGGCCTATCCCAAGGGTCTGCAGATAGGTGGGGGCATGCGGGCGGACAACGCCCCGCGGTGGTTGGAACTGGGCGCATCCGCCGTAATCGTCACCTCCTACCTGTTCCATGACGGCCGCCTTCGGCGCCAGCGCCTGGAGGACCTCCTCGAGGCCACCGGTACCGATCGACTCGTCATCGATCTGAGTTGCGCCAGGCGCGACGGTCGCTACTTTGCCATGACCGACCACTGGAAGAACTTCACTCACTTCGAGATCAATCGCCACAACCTGGAATCGTTGGCCGGTTGCTGCCGCGAGTTCCTGATCCACGCGACCGACCGGGAAGGAAGGCAGGAGGGCATCGCAGCCGACCTTGTGGAACTCCTGGGAGATATCTCCCCACTTCCCACAACCTATGCCGGCGGTGTGCGCAGCTTCGAGGACATCGAGCGAATCGAGAGGTTGGGCCAGGGGAGACTTGACTTCACGGTGGGAAGCGCCCTGGACATTTTCGGAGGGAGGACTCTGCGATATGCGGACCTGGTGGCCTTCAACCGCAGGCGGGCGGGGAGATGAGCTCTTCCCCCGGCGTCACCAGGTCAGTGCGACCCGTTGGACCACACCAGGTAAAGATTGCTCAAGGTAAAGCTGATTATCACCCAGATGGTCAGGAGCAGCCCCAGCTCGGTCCACGGCGGCATGCGCTCCTTCGTCACGGTGCGCATGGCCAGGTGCAGGACTCCGTAAGCCAGGGGAATGAGGAGGAGATTGTTGGCATTTGCCCCGAGCAGCACCAGGGCCAGAGGGGCGTCGGATTTTACCAGGATGAAGCAGAGCCAGGTAAAGGGGAAGGCCACCTGCAGGACGCGCAAGAGCCGGCGTCCGGCTCCTTCCATGTTCAGGGAAGAGACGCCCACCTGGCGCAGAAAATCGACTCCGATGCGGCCGGAGCTGGCGGTGAATACCAGCAAGGTGGAGAACAGGGTGCAGAACCCTCCGAACATGAACAGGTAATAGGCCCAGTCTCCCACGCTTTCGGTGCAAATCAACGATACCTGCTCCATCACCTTCATGCCCTTTGGCAGCACACTCAGATCCTTCAGTATGGCCGCGCCAAGAAGATAGTATGCACAGGTAATGACCAGGGCTATCGAGGTGCAGACCAGGACATCCGTCGTGAGCACCCGCATCCAGCCGCGGTAGCGCTCCTGCCATTGAGAAGTGTCTTCACGCGGACCGACGAAATCCGGATAGCCCTTTTCCCGGACCCAGTAGGGATACATGAACAGCTCCACCGCCGTGGCACCGACCGATCCCATGACCGCCAGGGCCACGAAGGCCCCCTCCGCCGGAAGCGTGAATCGGAATCCGGAGAGCAGGTCGGCCCCGCTTATGGCATAGGGCGTTCCCTGCATTATCAGCACCGCGCCCACCACGGTGAGACTGAAGGTGGCGACCAGCCCCAAGACAATCTTCTCCAGGTCCTGGTAGAGGCCGCGGTAGAGGAGCAGGGACATCAGCAGGAATACGAGAACTGCCCAGACCTGGTAGGACAGACCTGGGAATACGGTGACCATGAGGCCGGCAACCGATCCCAGGATTCCGATGACGGCAATCGTGACCGAGAAATATCCGAACACGCATATCCAGACTATCCAGGAAGTATTCCGCAGCCTGAACCCGAACACCCGGTCCAGCAACTGTATGGTCGTGCTGTTGTGCAGAATGCACTGCCGCCCCAACTCGATCTGGATGAAGAATTTAATCAGGCAGGCCACGATGACCCCCCAGAGAAACACGAAGCCCACCTCGGCCCCCATGCGGGTGGTCACCAGCAATTCGCCGGAGCCCACCACGGACCCCGAGAGTACCACCCCGGGACCTATATTTCGCAACCCTCCTCGCCAACCTTGCGGAGCTGCACGCACTCCTTTTCTTTCCACGGTATCCATGCCCTGCCTTTTCATTCTCCGTCCCGGTTCACGGCCCCGGCGAGGTGCTGACCGGAGGACGGCTCAGCTGTAGAGAAATTCATGGCCCGCTCGAGGAGGCCGGCTGGTAGAATAGAGTTGGGTACCGGTGAAGTCAAGCGCGGAATTTCGTCCATGCAATCCCCGGTGACCGACCGGCGGATTCCGGCGCCTGCAACCATTCTCTTGATTGCGTATGGTGGGGGACGCATCGCGAACTGCAACGCCAACCGCATGCACCCGCGGACCCGGCCCCCCGAACGTAAATGGAGGTAGAAGAATGCGCTTCGATGAACGTGTGGCCATTGTTACGGGAGGGGCCAGCGGACTGGGAAAGGGCATTGCCCGGCGCCTGTCCCGCGAAGGTGCCAAGGTGGTTGTTTTCGACTGCGATACTGCGGCGATGGAGATGATGACGGCAGAACTTGGAGAACAGGGAATCGAAGTCGATTGCACGCGGGTGGAAGTTGCCGACGAGGAATCTGTCAGATCCGGGTTTGCAGCCGTCTCCCGGAATTATGGCAGGCTGGATATCATGGTAAACTGCGCCGGCACCATCGGCCCCCACGGAAAAAACGCAGCGGACACCGATACCGAAGAATTCGACAACACAATAGCGGTGAATCTGCGCGGCTCCTTCCTGATGACAAAATACGCCATCAAGGAAATGGAAGAACACAGCTACGGACGCATTCTCCTTCTGGCCTCCATGGCGGGAAAGGATGGCAACGCCGGCATGTGTGCCTATTCCACATCGAAAGCGGGGGTAATCGGCCTGGTCAAGACGGTCGGCAAGGAATATGCCGAAAAAGGGATCACCATCAACGGGCTGGCTCCGGGTGTAGTCCGCACCCCCATGATCGAAAATACCAGCTCGGCGCAGGTCGACTACATGATCGAAAGGATTCCCATGAAACGCTTCGGCACAGTGGAGGAAGTCGCCTCCATTGCCTGCTGGATCGTCTCCGATGAGGCCAGTTTCAACACCGCCTTCGTGTTCGACATGTCCGGTGGAAGGGCAACCTACTGATCCGACTCAGAGAGGCTCGAGAATATGGAATACGTCAACTTCGGCGCGGCCGGGGTCAAGGTGAGCCGCCTGGCCCTCGGCCTGGGGTTCAGAGGGCAGGGAGACGAGACCGAGGCACGGAAGACCATCGAACACGCGATGGACCTGGGCATCAACTTCATCGACTGCGCCAATCTCTACGGAACCATGGACGACCGCCGCAACAAAGGCCAATCGGAACTCATTCTGGGCAGGGCTCTCAAAGGCAGGCGGGACCAGGCGGTCATCACCACCAAGGTATTCAGCCCAACCGGTTCAGGACCCAACGACGGCGGCCTGTCCAGGGTTCACATCCTCCGGGAAGTAGAGAAATCCCTCGCGCGCCTGAACACGGACTTCATCGACGTCTACCTCGTTCACAGTTTCGACGAATCCACCCCTCTCGAGGAGACGGTTCGCGCCCTGGACAACCTGGTGAGCAGCGGCAAAGTGCGCTATATCGGCTGTTGCAACTACAGGGCATGGCAGGTCTGCCGCGCCCTCTGGATCGCCGACCGCATCAACGCCTCGCCGTTCATGTGTGTGCAGAATCCCTACAGCCTGCTGGACCGGCGCCTCGAGGCAGAGATGTTCGGTCTCGTAGACGATCAGGGTCTGGGCGTGATGGCCTTCAGTCCCCTGGCAATAGGGCTGTTGAGCGGCGCTTACGCAGCGGACAGGGAGCCGCCTCCCGGTTCTTTCTGGGGGCTGAGAAAAAAGCGCTATTCCGCGGCCATGCAAGGCCAGGTTTGCGAGGTGGTCGATGCGCTTCACAGACTCGCCGCCGAGGCTGGCAAGACCCCGGCTCAACTGGCCCTGGCCTGGGTTCTGTCCCATCCGCAAGTGACGGTGGCCATCTCGGGGAGCGATACCGGGGAGCAACTCGACGAGAATGTCGGGGCCGTCGGCTGGAAACTGGAAGACTCGCTGCGCCTGGAGCTGGACGAAATTTCCACGCAGCTGGACGGCTCGGCCCTCTCTTGAAAAGCAGGCGGATTCCTGGTTGCAGGAGGTCGAAGGATTGGGAAATTGGAGGACCTGGCATGCCTGGTCCGCGCAGGGCTGATCCAGGTGAGCCCTGCCGCGCCCCAGGGGATGCCCCGGCCCCCCTGCCCTGGTCCTCGGTCCCTCAGGGCAGGGGGGCCTGGCCCCCGGAGGAGGCTATGGCCAAGGCTTCGACCGCGGCTCCGCCCACAACCCAGATCCCCCACAGGACCAGCACCGAGTAGACCGCCTTGCGGATGGGGATGGCGCCCATTACCGCGATTCCAGCACCGAGGAGGCAGGCCTGCCAGATATCGAAGAAATTGACCCCGATCAGTACCCTGCCGGCAAAGGTGCGAGCCATCTCTTCGGGAACGAAAACTCCCAGCCCGGTGTGCACCATGGTTGTCTCCTCCACCAGAATGAGCAAGGTGCGCACGATCCACTCCACACCCACTACTACCGAGGCGTAGCCCTTGACCACCAGCATTTGCTGATAGGTCGCCTCGCTGCGAAAAACCGCCCGGACGAGCGCCAGCAATACCACTGCGACGATCACCAGGGAGGTGAATGCGCCGATGGGTACCATTATCCAACCCTGTGCGCGCAGCAACTCGATGCTCTCCACATAGCGTTTCCTCTCTTCCTCGCCCATGCGCTGCAATTGTTCTTGCACGGCCGGGGATTCAAGGTCCGCGATTATCGGCAGAGTTATGAAATGAGACACCACCCCCACGACGCTGACGAGGATCACTGGCACCAGCCAGTCCTGCCAGGTCTCGCGCTGCACCACGGCCGCAAAACTGGCCCCCGGGGCGTGAAACATGGCGATCAGACGCTCTTTGAGGCCGGCCTCTTCGAAACCCGAGCCGAAGGATGGCCTCTGGGGGTCGAACCCTTGCATGGTCTACCTCCTCTGAGATGACTTGAGGACAGCCAATATCCCAATTGCGAAATGCAGCGTCAATCCCGCTCCGGCCCCGCTGACCTGAAGCACCGAGGTTGAATTTGACAAAGAAATGCTTAAAGCATATTTTTCCACAGTGGCCCGTTCGTCTAGAGGCCCAGGACGCCGGCCTCTCACGCCGGTAACACGGGTTCGAATCCCGTACGGGCTACCAGTTTTCGACACTGGCAACAACTCTGTCCCCGCGCCATTGCGGGGCGCTCGACCAGGTCCATTTTCCGGACCCCCAGGAGGGCAGACAGGCCAACCGCGCCGGGTGAATTCTACCCTGCCGCTGTCGCCTGTCCGCGTCGGCTTCCTGGAGGAATATCATAGGGTTGCAGGTGTCCCCTGCCACCAGGCAGGGGAAGAATAGGGAAGGCAGTGCAAATCTGCCGCGGTCCCGCCACTGTGACCGGTTGACGGCCCATCGGCCGTCGCGTCACCGACATACCCACTGATCCCGCGGGTCGGGAAGGAGTCGGAACGCGCACAACCGGAAGCCAGGAGACCTGCCTGCGATCAAGGTGAACGACACCCTTCGGCAGAAAGGTTGGTCCACCGGTGCCCGCTCCAAGCACCAAGGCCCGCTCTCCTTCGAGGGCGGGTATTTTCGTTTTATTCCCGCTGCTATTTCTGCTGCCCGAGGCTCTCCTGGCGGGCAGCCTGCGCGGCAGGCTGCTCGACGGGGACACGGGACGTCCAGTGTCCGGTGCAGCGATGGCCCTGCGAGCACCATCCGGGGCCATCCGCTCCGCCCACACTGATACGGCAGGCCGGTTCAACCTGGAAAACTTGAACCCGGAGACCTGGAACCTGAGGGTGGAACGCCTGGGCTACCGGCCTCTGCAGATTCGCATACCCATCTCCTCCTCTCCCACCGCGGTCGAGCTGCACCTCGAATCACTTCCCCTGCTCATGGATGAAATGGTGGTGCGAGCCCGCCACGACCGGGGCGGTGACTACACCGGGGCTTTCGTCGAAGTGATTTCCCTGGGGGGCAAGCCCTCCCCAGCGGCGGACATGGCGGAAATCCTCGACCGCGCCGTGGGCGTCAACACCCGTCGTTACGGAGGGTTGGGTGCGTTCAGCACGGTTTCCATCCGCGGATCCACGGCCGAACAGGTGGCGGTATTTCTCGATGGGGTAGAGCTGAACTCGGCCGCAGGCGGCGGAGTCGATCTGGCAAGTTTGCCCCTGGGAGGGGTGGAGAGCGTGGAGATTTACCGGGGCTCCGTGCCGGCGCGTTTCGGTGGCAACAGCATTGGTGGGATCGTTCACATCCGCACCCTGCCACTGGCCGGCAAAACGCGCACGCGCCTGCACACCGGCACCGGCTCGCACGGAACTCTTCAACTCGGCGCCTCTGTCGGTGTTCGACATGAAGCCTGGAAATACCTCGTCCTCGCCGACTACAGAGCCAGCCGCAACGACTTCCGATTTCTGGACGACAACGGAACCGAGTACAACACCTCGGACGACGCCTGGGCTCGACGGCTCAACAGCGATTTCCGCAGCTTGCGCGGCCTGGCCAAAATCGGGCGCAGCCTGGGCTCCAGTCGTTTGCAGATCAACAACACCCTGGACCTGAACTACAAAGGAATCCCGGGCATAGGCAACAATCAATCACTGCACACCCGCTTCGACACCTGGCGCCATATTGCCGAAGCCGCGCTCTTCGGCCCGCTGGGATTCGGCCGCGCCGGGTACAGAGTCAAGGCCCAGCACTCGCTCCAACAGGACGAGTACCGCGACCGGCGCGGCGAGGTAGGACTTGGCCGCCAGCATGATCGCAACCTCACCCAGGGCTATTGCCTCCGCGGGGAAGTGAATATCCTCCTGCCGGCAAAGTCCCTGCTCACAGGTTTTGTCGCCGCCCGGCGC
Organism: Candidatus Latescibacterota bacterium; assembly: GCA_965208105.1. Lineage (GTDB taxonomy): Bacteria > Latescibacterota > UBA2968 > UBA8231 > UBA8231. The sequence continues at coordinate 17,880 of OZ242318.1, read as the reverse complement.
GAGAGTTTCGCCCCCGAGGACCTGCTCCGGTCCGACAGTCGGTTCCTGCGCAGCCGCCGACATTCCCTGGCACTAGGAACCGAGGTGGAGCTGAGCCTGGGGCAGCGCTTGACTATCAACGCCGGCACCCAGGCGGAGGGTCTCGACGACCGCTTCTTCGACCGCAAGAACTTCGCTCCAAGCACCGTTTTGCCGAGCCGGAACAAGGGCGAAATCCTGACCGGCTACCGCCTGGGTGCCACCCTGGACATGGGCGCCGGCCTGGTCCTGAAAGCCCACGGCGGCCGCTATCAGCGCGCTCCCAGCTTCTTCGAACTCTTCGGAGACCGCGGCGCGGTAATAGGAAACACCAACCTGGTCCGTGAAATCGGCCGCAATCAGGACCTGGGACTGGTTTTCCGCCGGCCCGGCGGCGGCAATGGGATTATTCTGGCAGAGGCTGTTTTCTATCGGAATCGCGTGAAGGACCTCATTCGCTTTATACAGAACTCCCAGCGGGTGTCGAGGCCACACAACCTGGGCCGGGCCTTGCTGGGGGGGGTGGAAACGCGGGCCGAGGCGCGGCTGATGCAAACGCTTTCAATCCGCGGAAATTACGCCTACCAGCGCGCAGAGAACCGCACTCCGTTCTCCTTTGAACGGGGAAACGATCTTCCCAATGCGCCGCGCCACAGGCTCAATACCCGCGCGACCCTCGACCTGGCACACATGGAAACATACTGTGAATTCAGCCGCGAAAGCCGGCACTTCCTCGACCGGGCCAACCTGCGCGGCATTCCCGTTCGCACCCTTTACAACCTCGGAGGCAACTTGCCGCTGGCCGAGGGGATCTCCATTTCCTGGGAGTTGAGAAACCTGACCGGAAACCAGGTTGCCGATCTCTGGGGATACCCTTTGCCGGGCAGGTCCTTCGGGCTGTCCATCGACTATGCCGCGTCGCGCTAGAGCAGCCCCCGGCAGCCAAATTGGTTGGGCCGGCGGGATTCTTCATTGCTCCTTTAACCAACCACTAACCAAGGAGGAATATCGTGTATCGCATTTCCATTCTGGCTTTTTCTCTCGCGCTGCTGGCCAGCTCTTCGTCTGCCCAGAGCAACCTCTTTGTCATCACCACGGATTTTTCCACCGGCAGCACGACATTTTTAGGCGCAAACGCGGCCGAGGCCGAGGTGAATCTGTTGGGCATCCACTCGGACGCAGTGGGACACTACCACGAGGGCCGCGTCTATGTCATCAACCGCCTGGGGCAGGACAATATCCTGGTATTGGACGCGATGGATTTGCGGACCCCGCTGACTCAGTTTTCGGTGGGGAATGGTACGAACCCCCACGACATTGAAGTCGTCGCACCCGACAAGGCCTACGTGACGCGCTATGAGGCCACGTCCCTGCTCATCGTGGATCCCCGGGACGGCGGGGAATTGGGCCAGATCGATCTGAGCGCCTTCGCCGACGCCGACGGGCTGCCCGAGGTCTCGCAGATCGCACGCGTCGGTGACCACCTCTACTTGAGCTGCCAGCGCCTGGACCGCAACGGCGGCTGGGGACCGGCCGACGTCAGCTACCTGATCGTCGTCGATCTGGCGACTGATACCCTGGTCGACGTGGACCCGGAGGCCGAGGGCGTACAGGGGATCGCATTGACCGCCTCCAACCCCAACAGCATGGCGGTAGTCGGCGAGCGGATCGCCGTGGGCGTGGTGGTTAACTTCGGCGACCGCTCCGGCGGAGTGGAAATCATCGATACCGAGACCAACCGCAGCCTGGGATTGGCTGTCACCGAGGAGGACCTGGGCGGAGACATCACGACCATGGTACTCGTCAATGAAAACCGGGGCTATGCCGTGGTGGCGGATGAGAACTTCGCCAACAGCGTCAGGCCTTTCGAGCTCTCCAGCGGCGTCGTCGGAGCGCCCCTGGAAAACATCAGCGGCGGTTATATCCCCAATCTGGCCGCAGACGGCGATCGCCTGATCGTCGCCGACCGGGGCTCTTTTTCCGACCCCGCCAGCGCCGGTCTCAAGTTCTACGACGCCGGAACCGGGGCATTTTTGAACGGCCCCATCGATACAGGCCTTCCGCCGCAGCATATCGTGGTCTTGGGCGACGCTACAACTCCCACTGCGGTGGAGGATACCGCGGATGCGGGACTGCCCCAGGAATTCACGCTCGAAGCGGCCTATCCCAATCCCTTCAACGCCTCGGTGCAGATTCCCATTGTGGTCCGGCAGGCCGACAGCCGCGTCGAATTGACCGTCCGCGACATTCTGGGCCGCCGCGTCCGCACGATGACCCGTGGCGGGGTGCAAGCTGGTCGGCACGTATTCCAATGGGATGGTCTCGATGCTGCCGGGAAGGCAATGGGGAACGGAGCTTACTTCGTTCAGTTGCGCGCCGGCCACCATATCGCGGCGGCAAAAGTGATGTTAATCAAATGAAAGGCAGGGGAATGGTTACTCTATCCAAGCTCTACACGAAGACCGGGGACGGCGGTTTGACGCGCCTGGGCGATATGTCGCAAGTACCCAAGACGAGCCCCCGTATCGCTGCCTATGGATGCGTGGACGAGCTGAACTCGGTGATCGGACTTGCCCGTGCAAACGGCGCCGGGCACGACGCGGTCCTCGACCGGGTGCAGAACGACCTGTTCGACCTGGGGGCAGATTTGTGCGTCCCGAAGCCGGACGCCGAAGACGGCCGCCTGCGTCTGCAAGAAAAGCAGGCCCACTATCTGGAGGCGCAGATCGACCAACTGACGGAGGGTCTGGCTCCCCTGCGGAGCTTCGTCCTGCCCGGTGGAAGGCTGCCCGCCGCCTGGCTCCACCTTGCCCGCACGGTGTGCCGGCGCGCCGAGCGCGCAGCCTGGGAACTGGCAGAGCAAGAGCAGGTGGAGGCGCCGGTACTCACCTATCTCAACCGGCTCTCGGACTTGCTGTTCGCCATGGCTCGGGAGTCCAACGACGGAGGCAAGGCGGACGTGCTGTGGAAGCCGGGAGAGGGCGCGGCCGATGAGTAAGCGGATTTTCAACCTCGACCTGGTGGGGTCGATTCCTGGGGAAGGCGTTTGATGGGCAAGGTGATTTCTTTGGCGTGGCTGGTTCTGGGCGCGTCGACGGCGGCCTGGGCGGATTGCGTGGAGGTCTACGATCCGGCCAAGGACTATTTCCCAGGCAAGGCCGAGCTCAGGTACGCCGAGAGCTTTTCGATCGAGTACTTCAACAACTACAAGCTGGTCACCGTGCGCGCCCCCTGGCCCGGCGCGAAGGAAGGGGTCGACTACCTGCTGGTTCAGTGCGGCACTCCCGCACCGGAAGGGTTCGACGGCATACAGCGCATCACCGTTCCCGTCCGCCGCCTCGCGGTGCTGTCCACCACTCAATTGCCGCACCTCGAGTTGCTGGACGCCCTCGAAATCCTGGTCGGAGTCAGCGACATTGAAATGGTGAATTCCCCCGGAGTCAACCAGCGCCATGCGGCCGGTAAAATCGCTGAAATCGGCCACGGCGCCGGGGTCAATCTCGAACTCGTGGTGGACCTGGAGACCGACCTCGTTACGACCGTTGCCATGGCTCAATCCCAGCACAATGCCCACCCCGCCCTGCAGCGGGCGGGGGTGGCCGTGGCCATCAACGCCGAGTACACCGAGCCGTCGCTTCTGGGGCGCACCGAGTGGCTCAAGTTTACCGCGGCCTTTCTCAACGCCGAGGCACTGGCGGAGAGACGCTTTGAGACCATCGTTGATCAGTACAACGATTACGCTGCACTGGTGCAGAATGTTCCGGCTGCCCGGCGTCCCACGGTATTCGGCGGCTCCCTGTGGCGCGACGTCTGGCACGTCGCCGGGGGCAGGAGCTATGCGGCGCAGCTGGTCTCCGCTGCGGGAGGCGCATACCTGTGGGCAGACGACGAGACCAGGGGCAGCCTCCCCCTCGACTTCGAGGCCGTCTACGAAAAAGCCCACGCTGCCGACGTTTGGCTGATTATGCGCAATGCATGGCACTCGCTGGCGGACGTACGGGCGGCCGACGAGCGCTACACCGCATTCGCCGCCTTCAACGAAGGAAAGGTCTACAACGCCAACGCCAGGCTCAACGCCCATGGAGGCAACGACTATTGGGAAGGCGGCCTGGTCCAACCTCACATCGTGCTGGCCGACTTCATCAAGATTCTGTATCCGGACCGGCTGCCTGAGCACGCGCTCACATTCTATCGAAAACTGGACTGAGGCGCCGTGACCACCAGTTCGACTTCCACAGGCCAGACCGCCACCTGGCCCGGGCGGGGCCCTCGCTGGGGGCTCTTCCTGGCGATGGCCGCCGCCGCGGCGGGATTTTTCGCCCTCAGCCTGGTCTCTGGGTCGGTCTCCATTCCTCTCGATGCGGTGGTCTCCATCCTGTGGGGAGAGACAGGACAGAAGCCAAGTTGGAGCCATATCATCCACGATATTCGCCTGCCCCGCGCGCTCACGGCGCTATTGGCTGGTGCCGCCCTCAGCACCAGCGGCTTACAGATGCAGACCCTGTTCCGCAATCCCCTCGCCGACCCCTTCATCCTCGGAATCAGCGCCGGCGCCAGCCTCGGGGTAGCGTTGGTGGTACTGGGCTCGGGTGTCACCGGGGCCGGCCTCCTGGCGGGGCTTGGGCTTCTGGGCCAGATTGGCGTGGTCGGCGCGGCCGTAGCCGGTGCGGCGGCGGTGCTTGGTCTGGTTCTTTTCGTGGGACGACGGGTGCAGAATACCATGACCTTGCTCATCCTCGGCCTCATGTTCGGTTATCTCACCAGTGCGTTAGTCAGCGTTTTGCTCTATTTCAGCATACCCGAGCAGGTGCAGACCTACGTCCTGTGGACCTTTGGCAGCTTTGGAGCGGTTTCCTGGGGCCTGCTCACCTACCTGGCCCCGGTCGTGGTGGCCGGTCTGGGGATTTCCGTTCTGATGGTCAAACCGCTCAACGCCCTGCTCCTCGGGGAGACCTACGCCCGCAGCATGGGTCTGGGCGCGCGGAGGGCGCGGCTGTGGGTCATTGCCAGCGCGGCGCTGCTGGCCGGGGCGGTCACCGCCTACTGTGGTCCCATCGGCTTTTTGGGAGTGGCCGTCCCGCACCTGTGCCGTGCCCTTTTCAACACCTCGGACCACCGCGTCCTGCTTCCGGCATGCGTGCTCCTGGGAGGCATGCTGGCCCTGGCTGCAGACCTGGTTGCGCGCCTGCCCGGCAGCGATGCCACTTTGCCGCTCAACGCGGTCACCGCCCTCATCGGGGCGCCGGTGGTCACATGGATCATCCTGCGCCGCCGCAACCTGCGGCAGGCCTTTGCCGCCTGAACGCGATGGGAGCACCCGTTCTCAATTCTCGAGGCCTGAGCATCGGATACGCCGGCAGGGGGGTCCCACCCAGGGTTTTGGCCGCAGACCTGGAGGTGGAACTGCTCACGGGAGAGCTGGTCTGCCTGCTGGGTCCGAACGGCGCCGGCAAATCCACCCTCATGCGCACCCTGGCCGGCCTGCAAAAGCCCCTGGCCGGAAGTGTGCACCTCCAAGGACGAGCTCTGGACGTCCTTACCGAGGGGGAACGGGCCCGGCGCATGGGCCTCGTCCTGACCGAGCGGATTGACACCGGGAACCTGTCGGTCCATGCCCTGGTGGCCCTGGGTCGCTATCCTTACACCGGCTGGCACGGCCGCCTTGCCTCCCATGACGAGAAAGTGGTGCGCTGGGCAATTTCAGCCGTTGGAGCCAGGGACCTGGCCTCCCGCAGCTTTGGCGAGTTGAGCGACGGCGAAAGGCAAAAGGTGATGATTGCCCGGGCCATGGCCCAGGAACCGGCGGTCCTCCTCCTCGACGAGCCCACCGCCTATCTGGACCTGCCGCGCAAGGCGGAAATCGTTCAACTGCTGGGTCGCCTCGCCGGTGAAAGCGACCGTGCCGTTCTGCTCTCCACCCACGATCTCGACCTGGCCCTGCGCTGCGCCGACCGCCTCTGGCTGTTGCCGCCGGGCGGGCCGCTGCAAACGGGGGCGCCTGAAGACCTGGTGCTGAGCGGAGCTTTCCAGGAAGCGTTTGCGGACATGCAATTCGACCCGGCCAGGGGATCTTTCCAACTGGGCAAGGAACCTGAAGACGAGATAGGTCTGGCGGGCGAAGGGCTCGATGCCGTGTGGACCGCGCGCGCCCTGGAACGGGCTGGCTTTCGCGTCGACCGGAGCAAGGGGACGCCTCCGCGCGTCGAGATCCTCCACGGGAAGGACGGCACCGCCTGGCGCCTGCACTCGGCGACGGGCGGTCGTACCTGCGGGACACTGTACGAAACGGTGGCGCACTTGAAACGCGAGAAAGCGGATTCCCCTGTTTACCGCGGGAAGCGGGAGCATTGAAACCAAGCGACATCCTTGCCGCTGAAGAGCTCTGCACAGTCGGGCGAGAAGGCCGGTTCCTGGTGGTGGAATTGCTGAAGCCGCACCGGGTGCTTTGCACCTCCGCCCACGGCGGCGGCCAGCGCGAGGACCTGCGCTACCTGGTCAATCACCAGAGTTGCGAAGGCCGCGGCCACCAGGAGCGCCTGCGGCGCCTCAAGCGCCTTGGCGAAGCCGACTACCACCGCGAAACCTGCGCCGAGATGGGGCTGGATCCCGATGCGGTAGCGCTGTTGGGCACCGCCGCCAACATGAATCACGCGGTCCTGACCCGCGAAGAATTCGCTGGCATCCAGGTGCGGGCGGTAGTGACCGCAGGTGTGGAGGGCAATGCAGGCAGGGCGGGAGACCCCGCCCGGTGGCACGAAGGAGAAGAGGGCTGGAACCAGATTGATCCCCGTGTGGGCACCATCAACGTGCTGCTGCACATTGACTGGCCCCTGACGCCAGCCGCCATTGCCCAGGCTGCGATCACCCTCACCGAAGCGAAAACCAGCGCCTTGCAGGAACTGGCGGTTTCCAGCCGGTTCTCCCCGAATCTGGCCACCGGAACGGGCACGGACCAGTACGCCATCGCCGCGCCCATCGACCCACGAGTCCCCAAAACCAACACGGGCCACCACGCGAAACTCGGCGAGCTTATCGGCCGGGCCGTGCGCAGAGCCACCAGGGAAGCGCTTCTCTGGCAGAACGGCCTGGAGCCATCCCGCACCCGCAGCATCCCCTATGCGCTGCGCCGCTTCGACCTGGACGAACCGCGCCTCATGGCGGCTCTGAAGGAACGACTCGACGAGGATTCCTACGCCCTGCTTGATCAAAACCGCCTTGCCGTCCTATGGGAACCGGGGGCGGCCGCCGCCGCCTTCGCGTTCGCCGCGGTGTGGGACCGGGTGCGCTATGGCGCACTTCCCACTTTACATGCGGCTGCCGTCCTGCGGCAGCAGGGAGCGGTCCTGGCTTCCTGCCTGGCCGCCCGTCCGGACTCATGGCCGCTGTGCTGGCGGGAGCTCGAGGTCGATCCGGGCGATCCGATGCAAGTGGTCGTAGACGCCGTAGCCCTGGGTTGGAAGCTCAAATGGACCTGACCCCGGATCCCCTTCTCCTGCTGCTGGCCGTGGTCCTGGACGGAGCGGTAGGAGATCCGGTTTACGCCCTGCACCCCGTCCGGCTGGCAGGGGCGGCCCTTGCCAGGATCGAGGCAGTCCTTCGGCGCCTGCGGCTGGACGGATATTTCGGCGGCTGTCTGCTCTTTGCCGGGCTGAGTTTCCTCTGCCTGGGACTGGTGGTGGCCGCCGCCTGGGCGCTTGGACAGGTGTCGCCGGTTCTCGTCTCGGTTTTTCACCTCTACGTCCTCTACAGCCTTCTGGCGCTGGGAGACCTGTGCAGGCACGGACTGAACATCGACCGCGCCGCCAGCGCCCTCGACCTGGCTGCGGCGCGGCGGGCGGCGGCCAAGCTGGTTGCGCGGGATACCGCCCGGATGGACGCGGCTGCGTGCCGCCGGGCAGGGATGGAAAGCCTGGGCGAAAACGCGGTGGACGGATTCATATCGCCTCTCTTCTGGTACGCCCTTCTGGGACTACCTGGCATCGTCCTGTTCAAGGTGATCAGCACCATGGATTCAGTGGTGGGCAACAAAACTCCGAACTATGTCCGCTTCGGCTGGTGCGGCGCACGCCTCGATGACCTGTTCAACTACTTGCCCGCTCGTCTCACCTTCTGGTTGATGGTCCTGGTTGCCTGGTTGCTTCCGGGTTGCTCCTCGCGCAAGGCTCTGTCGGTGGGTTGGCGCCAGCACGGACTGGTTCCCGGCCCCAACTCAGGTTGGAGCGAGGCCGCAACGGCCGGCGCGCTGCAATGCCGCCTCGCCGGACCGATCTGGCAGGGAGGCGTGCGCCTAACCGATGTCTGGCTTGGTCTCCACGAGGATCCCGAAGGCGGCCGCCCCGGCGACATTCCCCGAGCCTGCATCTTCGTCACCACAACCTGCCTGATCTTCGCCGCCGCGACGGCGCTGGCCATCTGGAGGCTCAGCACATGAACCGCATCGTTTCCCTTTTGCCCAGCAGCACCGAAATCGTCTGCGCTCTCGGCTGCGGAGACCGTCTGGTGGGCCGATCCCACGAGTGCGACTATCCGCCGGGGATCGCCGATCTGCCCGCATGCACCGCACCGAAATTCGACCCTGACGGGACCTCCTACCAGATCGACCAGCGGGTCAAAGCCATCCTGCAGGAGGCGGTCTCGGTGTACCGGGTGGATGCCGACCTCCTCGACCGGCTGGCGCCGGACTGGCTGGTGACCCAATCACAGTGCGAAGTATGTGCCGTCAGTCTCAAAGAGGTTGAAGAGGCCGCCTGCCAGTTGCTGCGGTCGCGCCCTTCCATTCTGGCCCTTGAGCCAAACTATCTGGCCGATGTCTGGACCGATATCGAGCGAGTGGCCGCAGCCCTCGGGGTCGAGGACAGGGGCCGCGCCCTGGTTGCCGGATTGAAGGTCCGGCTCGATCAAATCGCCGGCCGCACGCGCCATGTCAACCCTCGTCCGCGGGTCGCCTGCATCGAGTGGTTCGAGCCTCTGATGGCCGCTGCCAACTGGGTCCCCGAACTGGTCCAGATAGCCGGCGGCCTCAACCTCTTTTCGGCCCCGGGCGAACATTCCTCCTGTCTGTCGTGGAAAGCCCTGGAGAAGGCTCAGCCGGATCTCATCGTGCTGATGCCCTGCGGCTTCGACATGCTCCGATGCCGGCGCGAGCTGCCCGCGCTGAGGGGACAGCAGGCCTGGTCGCGGCTGCAAGCCGTGCAGCAGGGGCAGGTGTTCCTCACCGACGGCAACCAGTTCTTCAACCGTCCGGGTCCGCGCCTGGTAGATTCCGCCCGGATTCTGGCGGAGATCTTCCATCCTCCCCTCTTCGACCCCATGCACGAGCACGTCGGCTGGGAGCGGTGGTCGATGGCCGGGGCGATCGAGTCCTGATCACAATTGGTCAGGGCCTTGGTATCCCCAGGCGAAGGATCGAATCCTCCGGGTCCGCCTCGCCGCTGACCGCCACGTCGGCGTGAGGTCGGGTGGGGACCACGTAGCGCTCTCCCATGGGCTGCACGTGGCGCTCGTACTGAAGGCGGATTGACCCGGGTGTGCGGCCCCGCTCGGCCGCGTCGCGCTCCAGCCGGCGCTCCAGGCAAAGGGCGTGGGGCGCATCCACAAATACGGCAAGGTGATAAAGGGACCGCAGCTCCGGCCAGTAGAGGGCGAACAGGCCTTCGACCACCAGGTGCGAAACCGGGTCCTGGCGCACGGGTGTTGCCTTGCGGGTGTGGGTCTTAAAGGAGTAGACCGGCCGGTCGACCCCGACGCCCCGGGCCAGGCATTGGATGTGGTCGAGCAGAAGGGGATGGTCTAGGGCCTCAGGGGCGTCGAAGTTGACCGCGGCCCGCTGCGGCGGTTGCAGGTGGGACAGGTCGCGGTAGTAGGCGTCCAGTGGCAGCACCGCGGCGCCGGGCAGGACCCGCGCCAGGTGACGGGCAAGGGTGGTTTTGCCGGAGCAGGAGATCCCCGCAATGGCGATGACTACGGGATCAGCGGCCAATTTCACGGCTGGAGGCCTGCGGTGCTTGCGGCCACCGGCAATTTCAGCAGGTTCCGGTGGCGCGGGGCCACCCGCCAGGGACAGGGGATTTGGCAAAGAAGGCTTCGGTGCATCGGACGGCTCGCCATGAGGTCAACCAAAGGATGTTCCTCTGGCAGAAATTCAGAGGTCATACCCGACCCGTCAAGTCGAGTGACCGGCACCCATTATACCATCAAGACGGCAAGCAAGGCGCTGTAATTCAATCCATTCGCGGGGCTTGACCGCGGTGGGGCAATGCCTGAATTTTTTCCCCTGACCTCGTTCACCTATAATACCCTGAGCATAGACACTGGCCACTTCGAACCCATGTTCTACCAGCAACTGATCGCTGACCTGGAGACGCTCGGCAACTCCCTTGCGCAGCGCCTCGTGGAAATTGCCCCGCGGCTGGTAGCCGCCCTGGCTCTGCTGGCGCTGGGTCTCGTGCTGGCCTATATCCTCCGGGCCTTGAGCCGCCGCATGATCACCGGCCTCGTGCGTCTCGTCCCCTCCCAGCCCCTGCGCCGCATAGGACTCCAGGAGGACCTGCAGGGCTCCGCCGGAAAGGCAATCGGCCAGGTTCTATTCTGGTCCATTCTGATCTTCTCCTTTACCGCAGCCACCGAGACCCTGGGGCTGCCGGTAGTCTCGGTTTGGCTCAGCGAAATCCTCCTCTACCTGCCCCGATTCATGGCCGCCCTGCTCATCCTTTTCGCCGGCTTGGTAGGCGGGAAGGTTCTCAGAGACCTCATCACCTCGACGGCGGCCTCGGCGGGATTCGAGCACGGAGCCTCTCTGGGCCGTCTGGCTCAACTAACGGTGATCATCGTGAGTGCGCTCATCGCCGTGGACCAGGCGGGATTGAACGTGGCCTTCCTTACCAGCGTTCTCCTCCTTGTCCTGGGCAGCGGCCTGCTTGGGGGCGCCCTGGTCTTCGCTCTTGGAGCTCGCGCCACCGTGGCCAATATCCTGGCTTCCTACTACGTTCAAAAGACCTACCGGGTCGGCAACCGGGTGCGCATCGGAGACTTCGAGGGCGAGATCGTCCGCATTACCGCTACCTCGGTGGTCCTTCAGGTGGCGCAAGGACAGGTATCGGTGCCGGCGTCGCGCTTCGGCGAGGAGGCCTCGGTTCTGCTGACGGAGAGGAAGTGATCATGGGCGATGTTTCGGAAGTGATCCATTGCTTCATCCGCGACCACGCCCCGGAAGCGGCGCGGGTCCTCGAAAGGTTCTCCCTTGAGGAACTGGTTTCGTTCTGCACCAGCCTTCCGACAGAGCTGACCGCCCTGCTCTTCGACGCCATGGAGTCCGGCAGGGCAGCCGACTGCCTGGAGCGCATGGATGCTGCCCCGGCTGCCTCGGCACTGGCCGCGCTGCAATTGGAGCGCGCCGCGCTGCTCCTGCGGAGAGTGGAGCCGGAGGGGCGGGAAGCCATCCTGCCGCTGCTGCCGGCGGATTTCGGCAGGCACCTCGCACTGCTGCTGCGATCCCCGGATGACAGCGCCGGAGCCCTGATGGAGCCTCGAGGTTTCACCCTGCCGCCCGACGTATCCGTGACGGAGGCGCTTGCCCGCGTGCAGGCCAATCCGGACTACGCTTCCTACTACCTTTACGTAGTAGCGCGCGACCATACCCTGGTGGGGGTTCTCAATTTGCGGGAGTTGCTGGCAGGACGGCAGGAAGTCCAGGTTGCATCGCTCATGCAACGCGACGTGGTATGCCTCCACATGGAGGACTCACTGGCCTCGGTCCTGGCCCATCCCGCCTGGCTCGACTTCCACACCCTTCCCGTACTCGATGAAAATTCCCTTTTCGCGGGCACCCTGCGCCACAAGACCCTGCGCCGCCTCGCCCGTGGCCTGGAAAGCCGGGGCCAGGTCGACCAGGCAGGAACCGCCCTCGGCGAGCTCTACCGCATCGGCCTTGCCGCCCTGGTCAAAAGCGCCATCGGCACCGACAGCCCCAATTCGGCCATTGCAGACGTTAAAGGGTAGGAATCATGCAGTGGGAAAATCGGCCATTACGACCCCTTCTTCAGTTCTTCAGGGCCTGGAAGTCCGCTCCGCTGGGCTGCTGGAATACCTTCAGGTCGAACTCGGGCACAACCGCCAGAATGTGGTCGAAGATATCAGCCTGAATGGCCTCGTAGTTGGCCCACACCTTGTCCTTGCAGAAAACGTAGATCTCGATGGGCAGTCCCTGGCCCTGGGGCGATAGCTGTCGCACCAGGAAGGTCATTTCCTGGTTCACCATGGGATGGTTGCGCAGATAGGCGGTCACATAGGCGCGGAAGGAGCCCAGGTTGGTCATCCGCCGCCCATTCACCAGGCTGGACAAATCAACCGCCTTCTCGCTATTGTAGCGCCCGATCTCTTCCTTTTTGCGCTCGATGTAGTCCGAGATGTACTGAATTTTGGCGAACCTCCGCAGCATTTCCTCGGTGCAGAATCGGACCGAATTCACGTCGATGTGCACTGCCCGCTTGATGCGCCTCCCCCCTGAGGCCTGCATCCCCTGCCAGTTCTTGAAAGAGTCGCTGACCAGCGCGTAGGTGGGAATGGTGGTGATGGTCTTGTCCCAGTTCTGGACCTTCACCGTATTCAGAGACACCTCCATCACGTCCCCGTCGGCGCCGTATTTGGGCATCTCGATCCAGTCGCCCACGGCCACCATGCGATTGGCATTCAGTTGAACGCCGGCCACGAATCCAAGGATCGAATCTTTGAACACGAGGAGCAGTACCGCGGTAAGCGCCCCCAGGCCGCTCAAGAAATACACCGGGCTCTTTCCCAGCAGCACGGAGAAGGCGAAAATTATCCCCGTAGCGTAAATGCCCAACTTGAGAATCTGGACAAACCCGCGCACCGGCATCTTCGGGAAGAATTCGAGGGCCTGGTATATGTCCTGAGCCGCGTTGAGCAAGGCATCGAGAACCAGCACCGCAACCAGGATCATATAGATCAGCATGGCGTCCCGAAGCGCGGCGACAACTCCTTCCAGGCCATCGAACGGCAGCGGAGAAAGGAGGTAGATGACCAGCGCCGGCGCCAGGTGAGCCAGGCGCTGCGGCACCCTCCGCTCCAGAACGGCATCGTCCCACCTGGTTCGAGTGCGCGCAATCAGAAAGCGCAGCACTTTCAAGACTTGGTGCTTCACCACGAAGCTGGCGAGCAGGCTCAAGAGGACGACCAGCAGAGCCCATAGCGCGCGCGCCGACCAGGCGGCCGCATCGGCAGCAAGTCCACCTGAGGCCAACCACGAAATGGTTATCTCCAGAGGAGAGGCCAGATCGAACATCGATACGCTCCTTGGTCAGGTTTTCAGATTCTTCCATCGTCCAGGCAATCGGACCTGGATCAGGCCACCTGCTTAGTTGGTTCCCAACCCTGATCCTGCCTTCATCGGGTGTGATGTAAGCACCCGGATAATCGGTGTCAACTTTCGAGATGGCCGAAGAGATCTCCCGGGTAATATCGGCTGCCCCGCGCAACGGGCAAACTTCCTTGACAGCATGTGAATGCGAGGGTTAAAGTTAGGAGAATCTTGCAATTCCTGAATGACCCAACATCAACAGAAGGAGAGAAACCTGATGAATATGCTCAAGCGAATCAGCGGCGTAATTCTCGTTGCGATGGCCTTTGTGGTCGCGGTCCACACGGTGGTGGAGCCCCTGTATCACGGGTCCACGACGGCGCAGCCCTACAGCCCGGTCTGGGACACCTTGAATCCGTTGATGGCGCTGACCATCGCGCTCGGCCTGATTTTCAGCTGTGTCCGCAAGAGAGCCGTCGACGGGGAAGGCGGCGGCGCTCCGGTCTCTCGTGAGTTCCTTGCCGCCAATACCTTGTTCTTCGGCTTTCTCTTCGTGGGCATCCTCTTCCTGTGGAACTGGTTCAACCTGCTCAACCCCGCATTCGCAGCCATAGGAAGCGAGACAGTGTCCCTGGTATGGATCATCGTCGACGCCGCCCTTCCCCTGCTGTCGGGGGCGATGGGGATATTCCTGCTGAGGGGCAACCGGGAGGGGTAGGTCGGATGCGCCCGGCTGAACCAGCCCGGGAGCAACCTGAAATTAACCCGCGCAATGGGGTAACACGTGGGCAACTGCAATAGAACATCCGCCAGTCAACATATTCTTCTGAAGGAGAGCAGTGAAGGATGACCGAGAAGGCCGGGGCCTCAGAGGCCCTTATCCAGGAGTACTTCAGCCTCCATCCCGGAGAGGCGGCCCGGGCCCTTGGGGCCGCTCCCCTTGCGGATGCCCTCCGGCTGCTGGAGGCGGGACCCGGTCCTGCTGCCGCTCAGGTTTTCCAGCGACTGGACCCGGACCGGGCAGTGGAGCTGGCCGAGAACATGAACGATGCCCTGGTCCGCCGCCTGTGGACCGCGATGGACTACGGGGTCGGCGCCGCTCTCCTGGCGCGGCTGGGGACGGAGCGCCGGTCCGCATGTCTCGCCGCCCTGCCCGCGGAGGTGAGCGCAGAGCTGGAGGAGATGATGCGCTATCCGGCCAATTCGGCCGGCCGTCTCATGGATATATCTGTGACTGCCTTCAGCGAAGCCGAGACCGCCGAGAAGGCCCTCGCCCGCATCCGGTCCATTCCGGACCGCCGCATCCACGACCTTTGCATTGTGGACTCTGACGGACTCCTCACCGCGGTGCTGCCGCTCCAGGAAGTTGCGGTGGCTCAGCCCGGGGAGAGACTGGAGCGGCTGGCTCGGAATCCGCCGGTCTGCGTTCAGGCCATGTCCTCGCGCGAAGAGGTCGTGGAACTGCTGGAGCTTCACAAGCTCTACTCACTTCCCGTGGTCAGCTTCGAGGGCCGCCTGCGCGGGATTATCCGCCACGACGCCCTGGTGGAAGCCGCCCAGCTCGAGGCCAGCGAAAACCTTCAAACCATGGTCGGTGCCGGGCGCGAAGAGCAGGCCCTTTCGGGCCCGGTCCTGGCGGTCCGCAAGCGCTTGCCCTGGCTCCAGGTCAATCTGGCCACCGCCTTTCTGGCCGCCGGGGTTGTCGCTCTCTTCGAGGACACCATAGCCCGGTTCACCGCCCTCGCCGTTTTTTTGCCGGTGGTGGCCGGACAGTCGGGGAACACAGGCGCCCAGGCCCTTGCCGTGGCAATGCGCGGGCTGGCCCTGCGCGAGTTCAGGCCGCGCTCCTGGTTCCGGGTCGCCCGCAAGGAAGTTCTGGCAGGGCTGGTCAACGGCCTTGCGATTGCCCTGACTACCGCCCTGGTGGTCTACTTCTGGTCGGGTTCGGTGGGCATGCCTCTGGTGCTGGGCATCGCCATGGTCTTTTCCATGGCCATGGCCGGACTGACGGGGGCCTTGATCCCCGTGGTCCTCACCGGCCTGGGCAAGGATCCTGCCCAATCGGCCTCGATTGTTCTGACCACGGTCACCGACGTTTTGGGGTTTCTCAGCTTTCTGGGACTGGCTGCCTGGATGGCCGCGGCCTTCAACCTTACACTGTAGGAGACGGGCTGCCCTCTTTCCCCTAATTTCGGGTGAAATAAGCCGGACCAGCCGGTTCGGCCACCGTCGTTTGCACAGGGAGGTCGATGAGGAAATCATGGGAAAAATCGTCTGCAAGTTCGGAGGTTCCTCGGTCGCAGATGCCGCTCTGATCCAGCGCGTGGCCTCCATTGTCCGCAGCGACCCGAGGCGGCGATTCGTAGTGCCCTCCGCCCCCGGCAAATGCTCCGACGACGACAGCAAGGTTACAGACCTGCTCTACTTGTGCCACGAACTTGGGCGCCAGAAAATCAACTTCGCCGATCCCTTCGGCAAAATTCGCCAGCGCTTTTCCGATCTCTGTGCAACTCTGAATTCAGCGATTGACATGGACGAGTTGCTCGATGAGGTGGAATGCGCTATCAATGCCGGCGCGGCGCGGGATTACGTGGCCTCCCGCGGAGAATACCTGAGCGGACGGATTATCGCAGACGTGCTGGACGCCACCTTCGTGGACCCTGCGGAGGCCATTCTCTTCCGCTCCGACCGGCGCCTGGACGTCGACTCGTACCAGCGCCTGCGGGCGCGCCTGGGCGGCGATGGGCTCTATGTCATTCCGGGATTCTACGGGGCCGACGCCGATGGGGACATCGTGACCTTCTCCCGCGGAGGGTCCGACATCACCGGGGCGATCGTCGCCCGCGCCGTGGGAGCGAAGGTCTACGAAAACTGGACGGACGTGTCCGGATTGCTGATGGCAGACCCGCGCATGGTGCCCGAAGCATTGCCGGTGGAGGAGATCACCTATCGCGAGATGCGCGAACTGGCCTACATGGGAGCGGCCGTCTTTCACGACGAGGCCATGTTTCCCGTGCGCACGGCTGAAATCCCCGTCCACATTCGCAACACCCACCGGCCGGACGACCCGGGCACGCGGATTCTGCCGAGCCGGCGGCTGACCGAGCGCATGATCGCCGGCGTGGCGGGACGGTCGAAATTCACCATGCTTACCATCGAAAAGGCCCTGATGAACCAGGCCAGGGGGTTCGGGCAGCAGGTTCTGGAGGTTATCGCCCGGCACGGCATCAGCTATGACCACACCCCCTCGGCAATCGACTCGATGGCGGTGATCATACGGGACGAAGAGCTGGGCAATAAGGGGGACCTGGTTGTCGAGGAAATCCAGCGCATCCTCCAACCCGACCGCGTCGAACTCGTTTCCGGTCTCGCCCTGATCGCTACGGTCGGCGAAGGCATGGCGCAGCGGGTGGGCATTGCGGCTCGTCTCTTTTCAGCCCTGGCGGAAGCCGAGGTCAACGTGCGGGTAGTCGATCAGGGGGCTTCGCAGATAAACGTCATCGTGGGGGTCGAGGAAGCCGACCTGAAGAAGGCCCTTGTCGCCATTTACCGGGCCTTCGTGAATTAGTGCCTGCTTGCGCAATTCCGCGTGAATTCGGCCGCCGCTGCATCCCGGCTCGCGGCGTTGCCCTCCCTCGCCGTACACTCCAGGTACGACTCGCTCAGGCGCCTTGCGAGCCGGGCGCTTCTGCGCCCTCGTTCGTACGCTTACTTACGCAAGCAGGCACTAGGGGATGGCCGGGAGGCACAGGGCCGCACTGCGACTGGAGACCCGGGCCCGGCCTTCCTTCCCTGCGCAGTTCTGATCTCTGCCACCAGGTGGTGGGCACTCCTCTTCCCGGGTTGACGCACTGCTCGGAAGGTTCGGTGTCTGGGCAACCGATCCCATCCCTGTGAATTCTGCCCATCAAATCGACAATGGAGAATGAGAACATGGATAGATTCCGCGGTGTCTTCCCCGCCACCATCACCCCCATGACGGCGGAGGGCGATCTCAACGAAGAAGCCTTCCGACACGTGCTCGAATTCAATATTCAGGCCGGTGTGCACGGCTTCTGGGTCGCCGGAGGCACGGGCGAGAGCGTGCTGCTGGCCGACGAGGAGAACAAACGGATCGCCGAGATCGCCGCCGACCAGAACAATGGAAGGGTGGTCAATATCATGCACGTGGGCGCGGCCACCACCCAACGGGCGGCGCGACTGGCTGAACACGCCGCCAAGGTCGGGACCGAATCCATCTGCTGCGTGCCACCCTTCTTCTACGGCCGCGGCGACGAGGAGATCGTCGAGCACTACCGGATCGTGGCCGCCGCTGCCGATCTGCCCCTGTTCATCTACAACCTTCCCAGTGCCACCGGAGTGGAGATTACCCCCCAACTCGCCCGCAAGATTCAGGACAGGGTTCCTCAGCTGACCGGTCTGAAGCACTCGGCAGCGAACTTCTACAATATTCGCGCCTTCGACCGGATGGGTCTGGCCTGCTTCACCGGCAGCGGGGCGCTCTTCCTTCCCGCTCTTACCATCGGAGCAGCGGGATGCGTTGACGG